>NZ_JAAMPJ010000019.1 GCF_011067745.1 Lentzea alba | reverse complement strand
GCAGGCCACCGGCCTTCGACCCCGACCTCTACAAGCTGCGCAACGTGGTCGAGCGCTGTTTCAGCCGCCTCAAGCAGTTTCGTGGCCTGGCCACCAGGTTCGCGAAACGAGCCGCCTACCATCGCGCCGAGATCGTCCTCGCCTGCATCGTCCTCCACCTCAGGTGAAGATCCGCAGGACACGCCCTAGAGGGGAGGTGGCCGTGGCGGCGCTGCCACGGCCACCGGGTTCGGGGGAGCGTCCGGTTCCTAGAGCGGGAAGTGGCCGTGGCCTCCTGCCACGGTGACCCAGCGGGTCGCGGAGAAGGCTTCCAGGCCCCAGCGGCCGCCGAAGCGGCCGTAGCCGCTGGCCTTCACGCCACCGAACGGTGCCTGCGGCTCGTCGTCGACGGTCTGGTTGCCGACGTGGACGATGCCGGTGCGGATGCGTTGCGCGAGGGCGAAGCCGCGGCGGGAGTCCTCGGTGAGGATGCCCGCGGTGAGCCCGTGGTCGGTGTCGTTCGCGATGGCCACGGCCTCGTCGTCGTCGGCGACGGTGACGATGACGACGGCCGGGCCGAAGATCTCCTCCTGGAAGATCCGCATCCGCGGGGTGACGCCGTCCAGGACGGTCGCTTTCCCGTCGCCGCCCGCCCGGACCTGGGCGCCCTCGCTGACCGCCTCGGCGACGAGTGCCGCCACGCGGTCGGCGGCGCGCTGGCTGATGACCGGGCCGATGGCGGTGCCGGGGTCGGCGGGGTCGCCGTGCGGCAGCGAACCGACCTTGGCGGCGAACTTGGCGGTGAACTCCTCGGCCACCGACTGGTGCACCAGGATGCGGTCGGCCGACATGCAGATCTGGCCCGCGTTGAAGAACGCGCTGAACGTCGCCGCGCTCACCGCGTGGTCGAGGTCGGCGTCGTCGAGGACCAGCAGCGAGTTCTTGCCGCCGAGCTCCAGCACGGCGGGCTTGAGGTGTTGCGCGGCAAGGGTTCCGACGATCCGACCGACCTCGGTCGAGCCGGTGAAGTTCACCGCCTGCACGCGGGTGTCGGTGATCAACGCCCGCGCGATCTCGGCGGCGTCCTCGGGGGCGTTCGTCACGACGTTGAGCACGCCCGCCGGCAACCCGGCCTCGTGCAGCACGTCGGCGATGAGCAGCCCGGCGGCGATCGGCGCGTCCTCGCTCGGCTTGAGCACCACCGTGTTGCCGGCGGCGAGCGGCGCGGCGACGGCCCGCGTGCTGAGGATGACCGGGGCGTTCCACGGCGCGAACGCCGCGATGACGCCCAGTGGTTCCCGCACCGCGAGCGACAGCTGGCCCGGCGTCTCCGTGGTCAGCACCTCGCCGACGGGCTGGGTGACCGCTGCGGCCGCCTCGCGCAGCATGTTCGCCGCCAGCATGACGTTGAACCCGGCCCAGCCGCCGACGCCGCCGACCTCACCAGCCATCAGGCTGATGACCTCGGGCGTCCTCGCCTCCAGGGCGTCCGCCGCCTTGAGCAGAATTCCGCGGCGCTGCGACGGCGACGTCGCCGACCAGCTCGCGAAGGCCTCCTGCGCCGCGTCGACGGCGCGCGTGACGTCCGCGACGCCGGCGGCGGCGACAACGGCGTAGACCTCACCCGTGTACGGGTTGAGGTCATCGGTGGTGCGGCCGTCCAGCGCGGATACGCTTTCGCCGCCGATGAATAGCTGACGCTTTTCTGTTGCCACGGTTGAAGATTCAAGCTTCGTGACCGGAATCATCCAAGTCCGGCTTCCGGTGGGTGGAAACCCGGCTCCAACGTCCGGCCGATGCCCCGCGCCGCCACCTGCAACGCCGCCACCAGCCGCGCCCGCACGTTGCGCAGGTCCGGCACCACGATCCCCAGCGCCGCCACCACCTGCCCGTCCACCTCGACCGGCACTCCCACGCTGCACGCCCCGAGCGTCATCTCCTCGAACGTCTGCGCGTACCCGTCCCGCCTGATCCGGTGCAGCTGCGCCCGCATCCGTCCCGGCTCGGTGACCGTGTAGGCCGTGATGCGCGTCAGCCCGTGTTGCAGCACCTCCTCCTGCACCTCCGCCGGCGCGTGCGCGAGCAACACCTTGCCCACCCCGGTCGAGTGCAACGGCAACCTGCTGCCCGTGGAACTCACGATCGGCACCGACGCATGCCCCGACACGCGGTCGAGGTACAACACCTCGGTTCCCTCGCGCACGGCCAGGTGCACCACCGCCCGCGTCGCGGCGTGGATGTCGTGCAGGAACGGCTCCGCGACCCGGCTCAGGTCCACCTCGCCCGCCGCGAGCAGCCCGAGTCGCCAGATCCGCCGCCCGATGACGTACTCCCCGGACTCCAGCCGCCGCACCGCGCCCCACGCCGTGAGCTCGGCCAGCAACCGGTGCGCGGTGCTGACCGGCAGCCCGCTGCGCCGCGCGATGCCGCTGAGCGTCTGGCGGCGGTGGCGGGCGTCGAAGGTGCCGAGCAGTGACAGCAGCTTCGAGGAGACGGTGGCGGCCATCCCCGAATTCTGCCCGTTGTGGCTCGGCGGGCCAGTCCTATTGGGATCTAGTATCGGGACGGTGGCCGGAACACAAGAGGGAAAACTTCGTGCGCTGCACCGGGCACTCGCCGCGCACCCCAATCAGCCGGTGCTGTTCGCCGACCTGATCAGGGAGGTCTGGGGCGATCAGCCACCCGCCGGCCCGCTCCCGGCGTTGCGCACGCTGATCAAGCGCCTCCGCCGCTCCGTTCCGGACGAGATCGTCACCGACGCGTCCGGCTACCGTCTCAAGGTCCGCACCCCTGGACCGTGTCAGCTACCCGCGGACCTGCCGGACTTCGTGGGCCGCGAGCAGGAGCTGGAACGCCTCGAACGGCAAGAGGGCGTCATCGCGATCACCGGTCCGCCGGGCGTGGGCAAGACGGCGCTGGCCGTGCGGCTCGCGCATCGGCTGCGGGAGCGGTACTTCGACGGGCAGCTGTACGTGAACCTGCGCGCGTTCGCGTCTGGACCGCCGGTCACCCCGGAACAGGCGTTGAGCGGGTTCCTCAAGGCGTTGGGCGTGCCGCAGGCGGCGATTCCGGCGACTCTCGACGCGCAGGTCGAGCTGTACAAGAAGAAGCTCGACGGCAAACGGGTGCTGGTCGTGCTCGACAACGCCGTCGAGGACGTGATCGAGCCGCTGTTGCCGAACCAGGAGGGGTGCCTCGCGATCCTCACCAGCCGGCACGACCTGCCCGGTCAGCTGCGGCTCGACGTGCTCGGGGACGACGCCGCGCACGAACTGCTGACCAGCATGCGTGTCGGAGGCACGGCTGACGAACGCAAGGAGCTCGTACGGCTGTGCGCGCATCTACCGCTCGCGTTGCGCATCGCGGGGGCCAACGCGGTGCACGGGCACATCGAGGACTACCTCGACGAGTTGCGCGGCGACCGGCTGGACGTGCTGGAGATCGACGGTGACACGGCTGTGCGGGCCACGTTCGAGCTGTCCTACCGGGCGCTGACCAGCGAGGCGAAACGCGTGTTCCGGCTGCTCGGCCTGCCGCCGGGCGCGGACATCGGGCTGGAGGCGGCCACGGCGCTCGCCGGGCGTGACCCTGAACCCCAGCTGGACGAGCTGGTCACGGCCGGGCTCGTGGACCACGTCGGCGTTCGCTATCAGCTGCACGACCTCATCAGGCTGTTCGCCGCCGACGCCGCGGACGACGACGATCAGGCCGGGTTGCTCGCCATGTACGCGTGGTACCTGAGGACCGCGCACAACGCGGTGTTGCAGATCGTGCCCGAGACCAGCCTGGTGACCGAACCCGACCTGGACGGGCCCAGCCTCGCGTTCGCGGACCGGGACGAGGCGGGGGCCTGGCTGGAGGAGGAGCACTCCAACCTGGTCGCGGCCGTGGTCGCCGCACCGTCGCCGTACGCGCAGCAGCTCGCCGACGCGCTGCGGATCTACCTGCACATCGGGCGGTTCGAGATCGACAAGGCGGTCGTGTTCCGCGCCGGACTGCGGACCGCGCGGGCGGCGGGCGACCTGGCCGGGCAGGGTGCCGCGCTGTACGGCCTGGGCATGTCCGCGTGGACCCGCGGCGAGTACCGCGACGCGCTCGACCACTACGCCGAAGCGCTGAAGTTCGCGCCGACGCCGTTCGCGGTGGCGTCGCTGAGGAACGCGTGCGGGATCGTGTACGCGGAGATGGGCGAGACCAGGCAGGCCGACGAGTGCTTCGAGGAGTCCCTGCGGATCCGCCGGGAGATCGGCGACGAGCGCGGGATCGGCAGCGTGTTGATGAACCTCGGCATCTCCAGCGGTACCCGCGGTGACCTGCGCAGGGCGGCCGAGTACATGGCCGAGGGCAAGGACAGGAGCATCCGGCTCGGGCTGTACAACCAGGCCGCGATCGCCCTCGACAACCTCTCGGTGGCCTACTTCGAGCTGGGCGAGCTGGACAAGGCCCTGGCCACGAGCCTCGAATCGGTCCAGATGCACACCAGCCAGGACCAGCAACGAGCGCTGGCCAACGCCCTGGCCAGCCTCGCGCGCATCCACGCCGAACGCGGTGAGATCGCGGAAGGGCTGGCGGCCGCGCACAAGTGCTTCGAGGTCGCCCGCGAGGCAGAGCACCCCAAGGCGCGCATCGACTGCCTGGTCGCCATGGCCGTCCTGGAACCGGAGAAGGCGGCGGACCACGCGGGGGACGCCGTCGAGCTCGGTCGCAAGATCGGCTACGGGCCCGGCGTGATCACCGCGTCGATCCTGCTCGCCCAGGCCACGGCGTCGGTGGAGCTGATCGACGAAGTGCTCACCACGATCCACGAGACCGACAGCATGATGGACCACTCCCGCGCGTTGCTGGTTCGCGCGCGCATCACCCGTTCCATTGACACGGCACGAGAAGCGCTGGCGTCGGCGGAGCAGCGCAGCCAGGCGAAAGTCGCTTCGGACGCACGATCGTTCCTGGTAACACTGGGCGCGTGACGTACCTCGGTGAAGGCTGGGACAGCACGGCGGAGCTGGTCGACGGATGGGTGGAACGGCGGCCGCGCCGTCCGGAGATCGGTCCGCAGCTGCTGCGCGAGTCGGTGGTGATGCCCTGGCTCGCACCGCTGCTGCCGTTGCCCGTGCCGGTTCCCGTTGTCGTGTCACAGGAACCGGTCGTGGTGCGGCACGAACTGGTGCCCGGAGCGGAATCGCGGACGTTGAACGCGGTGCAGGGCCGGCAGCTGGGGGAGTTCCTGCTAGCGTTGCACGCGGTGCCGGTCGCGGAGGCACTGCGGCGAGGCGTCGGGCGGAGGCCGTTGCCGGTCGACCGCTTCCGCGCCGAGGTGCGGGTGCCCGGCGCCGAGGAGCTGCTGGCCAAGCTCGACGGGTTGCCGGCCGACACGCTCGTGCACGGCGACCTCGGCCCGGAACACGTGCTGGGCCACGACGGCGTGCTGACCGGCGTGATCGACTTCGGTGACCTGCACGTCGGCGACGCGGCGATCGACCTGGCGTGGGCGCTGCACTCCACACCGCCCGAGTTCACCACCGCGTTCGTGGACGCATACGGCGTGACGGACGCGCTGCGCGAGCGGGCGTTGACCTGGCACCAGCTCGGGCCGTGGCACGAAGTGCTGTACGGCAATGACATCGGTGATCAGGCGGTGGTGGAGGAAGGGCTGAACGGAGTGCGTGAGCGGCTCGGAATCGGGGTAATCCCGATGTGAAAGCCACTCGTGTCAGCTCCTGTCAGGAGGAGAAATGCCCTGGGTTCGCCGGCACCGCCGCAGCGCTCCGTACAGCTGGTTCCGCACCACCACGGTCCGCAGCCACTACCGCAGGCCGGCCGGTGGGTTCCTGATCCCGATCCTGGTCGCCGTCGCGGTCATCGTGCTGCTCATCGCGTTGTTCTGAGGGTAGTGTCGGGGGCATGGGACAGTTGGGCGAGTTGTTCCCCGGCCGCAAACTCCGCACCGAGGCGACGGATTCCGGCACCGGTGAGGACTACGAGGAGACCGGACCCCTCGACCTCACCGCCGGCGCGGTGCGGTTGAGGCCGCGTCCGAAACCGGCCCCGGAACCCGCTGCCGAACCAGTTCCCGAACCCGGCAGCACGGAGTGATCACCGGTACTACCCTTGGCCGGTGTTCGCCGCCCTGTTGTTCCTGATCCCCGCCACGTTCTTCGTCTACGGGATGCTGCGCGACCGGCGCAGGCTGAGCAACGCGATCTGGCTCGGCATCGCACTGGTGATGCTGCTGCTGTTGCTGGCGGAGGCCGGCCGGGACAACCCGGTGCTGAGCCTGCCGCTCCTGCTGGCGTTCGTGCTGGCCGTGGTGGGCCTGCTGCTGCTCCCGCTCGCGTTGCTGGCCAACGGTTTGGTGATGGTTCGCCGCGAGGGCCGGTCGCTGGGCAACCTGGTGTCGTTGCTCGCCGGTCTGGCGTTGCTCGGCGAGATGGTCTACTTCGCGTGGGGGATCAGCCAGCCCAACGACTGGATCCGCGGCACCGCGATCGGCCTGTTCCTGATGTCGGCCTACATCGCCTTCCTGTTCGTGAGCCTGTTGCTGTACTCGGTGATCTACGGCCGCACCGGGCGCCGGCACGGGTTCGACGGCATCGTCGTGCTCGGCGCGGGGTTGATCGGCTCGCGGGTGCCGCCGCTGCTCGCGTCGCGCCTCGACCGCGCGCTGCGGCTGTACCGGCGCGACCAGGCGGCGGGACGGTCACCCGTGATCGTCGTGTCGGGTGGACGAGGTGCTGACGAGGACGTCTCCGAGGCGTTCGCGATGCGGCAGTACCTGCTCGAACGCGACGTGCCGGACGCGGACGTGGTGCTGGAGGACCAGGCCACCACGACCGAGGAGAACCTCCGCTACAGCAAGGCTTTGCTGGCCGAACGCGGGCACACCGGCCGGGTCGTCGCGGTGACCAACAACTACCACGTGTTCCGCACCGCCGTGCTGTCGCGCAAGACAGGTCTACGGCTGCAGGTCATCGGCGCGCCGACGGCCTGGTACTTCGTGCCGAGCGCGTTCCTGCGGGAGTTCGTGGCGCTGCTGGTCCGCAACCCGGTCGTGCACGGCCTGGCGTGCGCGCTGCTGATGGCGGGCGGACTGGCGTTGACCCAGATCGGTTAGTCGGTCGGGAAGATCCAGGACGGCCGGCCCCACTTCGCGATGAACGACTGTGCGTCCACTTCGGTCTGTGCGTTGAGCACCGGGCTCCCGTACGTGGATGCGTTGCTGTACAGGTGTTCCACGGTGACGCCACCGACCCTGACCGTGCCGCCGGCCGCCTGGGCCCGCCACTCCAGGTCGTCGTCGCCGTACCACCAGCGGAACCGTTCGTCCGCGCGCAGGTTCGCCTGTCCGTCGACCACGAACGCGTACCCGGTCATCCGGTGGGGTTTCAGCACCGGGCCCTGCTCGGTGTTGTGCCAGTCGGGGTTGTCGCCGGACCGGTCCGGATAGGCGATCGCGGCACCGTACCGGTCCAGCGCGTCGGTCATCGCGTCCAGGAAACCCGGTGGCAGCACCAGGTCGTCGTTCAGGACGGCTACCGCGTACTTCTCACCGGCGGCCTGCTCGTGCGCCCAGTCCAGGCCGATGTTCCACAACCGGCTGATGTTCGGCGGCTGCTCCTCGTCCCGGACGACCTGGGCGGCGACGCCGGCCACCGGCGGGGTGCTCGCGTTGTCGATGACCAGGATCCGCTCGGGCGGGAGATCGAGGCTCGAAATGGTCTGCCGCAGCTCGGCCGGGCGGTCGTGGGTGGGGATGACCGCGAACGTGAGCTTCATGGTCGCCATGATGGCACGGGGCCGGGCGAGCCCGGCCCCGTGCTTCGTCACATGGTGCGCAGGAGGTCCTTCATCTCGGTGATCTCCTTTTGCTGACCGTCGATGACGGCTTGCGCGAGCTTCTTGGCGTTGTCGTCCTTGCCCTGTTCAAGCTCGGTCTTCGCCATCGCCACGGCACCCTCGTGGTGCTTGATCATCAGGTCGAGCCAGAGGCGGTCGAACTCGGTGCCGCTGGACTTCTCCAGCTTCGCCATCTCGTCCTGGCTCATCATCCCGGACATGTCGTGGCCCTCGTGGTCGTTCTTCGGAGCGGCACCCCACTGCTTGAGCCACTCGTTCATCTGCGTGATCTCCGGGGCCTGCGCCTTCTCGATGCGCTCGGCGATGCCGCGGACCTGGTCGGTGCTGCTGCGGGACGGCACGAGCTTCGCCATCTCCAGCGCCTGTTCGTGGTGCGGGATCATCTGCTGCGCGAACGCGACGTCTGCTTTGAGATCAGGGGTCGCCGGAGTCTCGGTGCTGCCGCAGGCACTCAAGATGAGCATGCCGACGACAGCCCCGATGAGGGACTTCTTCAAGGGTTTCTTCTTCTCTCTGCGTTTGTGGACAGTGCTGAGTGGACTGACGAACTCAGTTCCGCAGCACGCAGAGAGTCGTGAGGAGTGCTCTTCCGCCCGGTGGCGGACGTTGCGGAGTGCTCAGCGGCGTTTCGCTCAGGTGCGCCACGAGCTGGGGGAGTGCCGTCCGGACGAGGAACCACGCCGTGACCGCCACGGCGACCGCGGCCAGCACCGCGAGGCACAGGTGCAGCAGGTCGTGTTCGTGCGGGTCCTGTTGTTCCTGGCTCATCGTGTGCCCGGTGTGCGGAGTTTCCGCTGCCGCGACGTGGTGCATCCCGACGACGGCGAAGACGAGCGCGCACAGCAACACCCACTGGGTGAACCGGCGCTTCGTCACGCGACCCACGATACCCGGCTCGCTTGATACTCATACCCCCTAGGGGTATGGTCTGGTCGAACCTTGAAGGAGGACGAGATGGACCACGCTCCCGCAAGCCTGACCAGGCAGGCGATCTCCGCGACGCTGCACTGCCTCACCGGCTGCGCGATCGGCGAGGTGCTCGGCATGGTCATCGGTACGGCGCTGGGCTGGGGAAACCTCGCCACGATCGTGCTGGCCGTGGTGCTCGCGTTCGTGTTCGGCTACTCGCTCACCATTCGCCCGGTGCTCAAGTCGGGTCTCGCGTTCAAGGCGGCCGTGGGCGTGGCGCTGGCCGCGGACACGGTGTCGATCGCGGTGATGGAGGTCGTCGACAACGCCGTGATGCTGCTGGTGCCGGGTGCCATGGAGGCGGGCCTCGCGAGCTGGCTGTTCTGGGTGGCGCTGGCGTTCTCGCTGGCCGTGGCGTTCGTGGTGACGGTGCCGGTGAACCGCTGGATGATCGGGCGCGGCAAGGGCCACGCGGTCGTCCACCAGCACCACCACCACTGACCGGTCAGGCCCGGACGAACCGCATCACCCAGTTCTTCTCCCACGTGTCGCCGCCGTCGTAGGAGAACTGCTGTTCCCAGACGGGGTCGTCGCCGGCGATCCAGTCGAACCGCACCTTCACCGCCTGCCCGCCGACCACGTCGTCACCGAAGAACACCCCGTGCCCGTCGGTGAACCGGCCCTCCAGCGGTGGGTCGAGCTTGCCGGGAGCGCGGCTCGACGCCCACCAGATGCGCCAGACGTCGTCGGCGGGGTCGTACTGCCGCAGGGTCATGCCCTCCCAGTCGGCGGCGCGGAGCAGCTCGATGTTCGCTCCGCCGCCCAGCGCCGGCCTGGCTTCGGTCTCCGCCTCGAACTCGACCCACTCCGTGCCCCGTCCGGGGATGTCGGTGATCTTGCGGTTGAGCACGCGCCAGTGTCCGTGGAAGAAGTCGAAATCGTTCTCACTCATGGAACGGACGCTAAACCGGCATCACTGACAGGGAATGTCAGTGATCGACTATTGACCTAAAGGTCTGGACCATTTTACCGTTCCCGGCAGTGGCCGCCGCCCTAGCCAGGAGGTCCTTGTCTTGCGCCTGCTCGCCAGAGTGGTCCCGGTGTTAGCCCTGCTAGCCGGGACCCTGATAGCCGTGACCAACGCACCGACCGCCGCCGCGGCCCACGAGGACTGCCGGCCGGACGGGCTGTACAAGACGCCGGGCGTCGAGTCGCCCTACTGCACCGTGTACGACACCGCGGGCCGCGAGAACCTCGGTTCGGCCAAGTCCCGCCGCGTGATCGGGTACTTCACCAGCTGGCGCACCGGCAAGAACAACCAGCCGGGCTACCTCGCCAAGGACGTCCCCTGGACCAAGGTCACGCACCTGAACTACGCGTTCGCGCACATCGACGCTCAGAACAGGATCTCCGTCGGTGCCAACAACGCGAACAACTCGTCGATCGGCATGGAGTGGCCGGGCGTCGCGGGTGCCGAGATGGACCCGTCGCTGCCCTACAAGGGACACTTCAACCAGCTGACGAAGTTCAAGAAGCAGTACCCGAACGTCAAGACGCTGATCTCGGTCGGCGGCTGGGCGGAGACCGGTGGCTTCTTCAACGCCGACGGCACGCGCAACGCGTCCGGCGGCTTCTACAAGCTGGGGCAGAACCAGGCCGCGATCGACACGTTCGCGGACAGCGTCGTCGCGTTCCTGCGCCAGTACGGCTTCAACGGCGCGGACATCGACTACGAGTACGCGACGTCGAACAACCACGCGGGCAACCCCGACGACTTCTGGATCTCCAACGCCAACCGCGGCACGCTGTGGGCCGGCTACCAGGCGATCATGAAGACGCTGCGGGAGAAGCTCGACCGCGCCGGTGCCGCTGACGGCAAGCACTACCTGCTGACCGCCGCCGTGCCCGCCTCGGGCTGGCTGTTGCGCGGTCAGGAGGCGTACCAGGTCGTCAAGTACCTCGACTACCTGAACGTCATGAGCTACGACCTGCACGGTTCGTGGAACCACTTCGTCGGCCCGAACGCGGCTCTCTACGACGACGGCAAGGACGGTGAGCTGTCCGCCGGTGGCGTGTACACGGCGCCGCAGTACGAGGGCATGGGGTACCTCAACACCGACTGGGCGTACCACTACTACCGCGGTGCCATGCAGGCCGGCCGCATCAACATCGGGGTGCCGTTCTACTCGCGCGGCTGGCAGGGCGTCACCGGTGGCACGAACGGGTTGTGGGGCAAGGCGGCGCTGCCGGACCAGTCGAAGTGTCCGCCCGGCACCGGTTCGTCGGTCGGCTCGACCACGCCGTGCGGCAACGGCGCGACCGGCATCGACAACATCTGGCACGACGTCACCGCCGGTGGCGCCGAGGTGCCGTCCGGCGTGAACCCGTTGTGGCACACGAAGAACCTCGAAGCCAAGGTCACCGGTTCGTACTCCGCGCAGTACGGCCTCGACCCGGTCAACGACCCGACGGACCGCCTGACCGGCACGTACACGCCGTACTACGACTCGACGCTGAAGTCGCCGTGGCTGTGGAACAACGACAAGAAGGTGTTCCTCTCCACCGAGACCGAGCAGTCGATCGCGGAGAAGGCCAAGTACGTGCGGGACAAGGGGCTCGGCGGCATCATGATCTGGGAGCTCGCCGGCGACTACAGGTACGACTCCGTCAAGAAGGAGTACTTCATCGGCGACACGCTGCTGTCGACCATCAACACCGGCCTCAACGGCGCCGCGCCCTACGGTGCCGCGAAGGCCGCCACCCAGCAGACCCAGTCGCTGGCGGTCGACGTGGACGTGCACGGCTTCGCGCTGGGTGACAACAACTACCCGATCACGCCGAAGATCAAGTTCACCAACCGTTCCACCGTCACCGTCCCCGGTGGCACGAAGATCGCGTTCGACTACGGCACCAGCGCGCCCGGCAGCATGGCCGACCAGTCCGGGTTCGGGCTCAAGGTCGTGACGAAGGGCCACAGCGGTGCCAACGTGGGCGGCCTGAAGGGCGACTTCCAGAAGGCGGAGCTCACGCTGCCGTCGTGGCAGTCGCTCGCTCCGGGCGCGTCGATCGAGCTGACGGTCAGCTACCAGCTGCCGATCTCGACGCCGTCGAACTTCGTGTTCACGTTCGGCGGTCAGTCCTACGCCATCTCGGCCGACTACCCGCGCATCGGCGGCGATACCCCGCCGACGACCACCTCCACCACCACGACGACCACGTCGAACCCGCCGGCTTGTTCGCTGCCCGCGTGGGAGAGCGGCAAGGTCTACACCGGTGGCAACGAGGTGTCGCACAAGGGGCGCAAGTGGAAGGCCCAGTGGTGGACGCAGAACGAGGAACCCGGCACCACGGGTGAGTGGGGCGTCTGGCGCGACCAGGGCGCTTGCTGAGGTGACGTCGTGAGTGGTTTCCGTCGTGCGGAAACCACTCACGACTGTTTCCTCGCGCGCGAAATCAGGGCTGGAACGGAATGCCGGAAGGCTTGGCCCTGGACAGCTCGGTCGGCCACCTGCTGTCCTGCAGCGGGAAGTTGGCGTCACCCCACGAGGAACTGTTCAGCGTGTCCCGCAGCGACGGTGCGAGGTTCTCCCAGCTGAGCAGGGCGGGCTCGTCCCAGCCGCCGTCCGGCCACGCCTCCGGCCGTTCGCCGGCGTCCGCGAAACGCATGACGTGCGTGCTGGCGCCGTCCTTGTGGTAAACGACCCCGGGCCGGACGCCGGTCTTCGCCGGAACATTGCCCCACGCCCTGGTCTCGTACTGGCCGTGCCGGGACACCGACACGTAACCGGGGGTCGGCTGATTCTCCGGAACCCACACCACGACGCCTTCCCAGTCGTGGCGGTGCGACGTGGGCGTGCAGTTGTCGCAGCTCATGTCCTTCTCGAAGTACAGGGCGTAGGAAATGGCGCACCAGCCGTTGTTGCACTTGGCTCGCGAGTAGGTGTTGGCATTGCCGAGGTGGCCGCTGCGGCACTGACCGGTGACCGCCCCGCTGTCGTCGAGGCCGCCGTTGAGCCTTCCGCTGCTGTCGATGGCCGCGACGGGCAGGCAGCCGTCGCTGTCGTAGTCGAACAACGGCTGGAAAGTACGCTGGAACGAAGTCGCGTTCGCGGGCAGCGGGGTCAGGACGGCGGCTGAAGCGCTGTTCGTCATTCCGGCTACCACCACGAATGCCGTGCTGCCGACGAAAAATGATTTGGCCAGGCGGGAAGTGAGTGTTTTCGCAGGGGGCATGCTTGTGCTCTCCGGTCGTTCGGGTCCGCAAAAGTTTCCGGCAGGGTAGGTCGGAGCCTAGTGAGCGAAAACGTTTCGGGCACCCCTGTGTTCGAAGTCGAAATCGCCAATCAAAGACAATTTGCGCGTGAACTCCACCGGTCTTTTCGAGATTGTGCTGGACGTTGCGCGTGGCGATCGTGTACCGGTTCGGCAGGTGCGGGGCTTAGGCTGTACGACGTGAACGCCCAGGACCCGCGCCTGCAGGAACTGCTCCTGCTCCGCAAGGTGCGCGACAGGATCGACCGCGAGTACCGCGAACCGCTCGACGTCGCGGCGCTGGCTCGTGGCGTGCACCTATCAGCCGGTCACCTGAGCCGCGCTTTCCGGGCGGCGTTCGGCGAGTCGCCCTACAGCTACCTGATGACCCGCCGCATCGAGCGGGCCATGACCCTGCTGCGGCGCGGCGACATGTCCGTCACCGACGTCTGCTTCGAGGTCGGCTGCACCTCGCTCGGCACGTTCAGCACCCGTTTCTCCGAGCTGGTCGGCATGTCGCCGAGCCAGTACAGGAAGGTCGCCGCCACCGACGGCCAGGGCATTCCGAACTGCCTGGCCAAAGCCGTGATGCGGCCGATCAGGAATCGAGAAGCGGCGACCGGTCCGTCCGATTAGGTTGATCGCCATGTCAGTCATCATCGCCGCGGCGTTCCTGCCCGCAGACGACCCAGAGAAGTCCCTCGGCTTCTTCCGCGACGCGCTCGGCTTCGAGGTTCGCCAGGACGTCGGTCAGGGCACCATGCGCTGGATCACCGTGGGCCCGCCCGATCAGCCGGAGACCGGCATCGTGCTGCACCCGCCCGCCGCCGACCCCGGCGTGAGCGACGAGGAACGCCGCACGATCGCCGTCCTGATGGCGAAGGGCGTCTACACGGCCCTTTCGCTCGCCTCCAAGGACTTGCAGGGCACGTTCGACCGTGCGCGGGCGTGGGTCGAGGAAACGGGCGCGGGTGAGGTGTTGCAGGAGCCCGAGGACCAGCCGTGGGGTGTGCGCGACTGCTCGTTCCGCGACCCGGCCGGCAACCTGGTCCGCATCAACCAACGGTGAACGTGGTGCCCGGCGTCGCGTAGTCGACCTCGCCCCCGTACCGGGCCGAGGCGCGGGTGACCGCTTCCTGAGGGGTCAGGAAGCGGCCCACGTGCGTGATGATCAACCTGCCCGCGCCCGCCGATGTCGCGGTGTCGCCCGCGTCCTCCGGCGTGTGGTGCGCCATGTCCGGCGTCTTCACCGCGCTCTCTGCCTCGCACAGCAGCACGTCGGTGCCGCTGGCCAGTTCGGTGAGGCTCCGGCACGGGGTGGTGTCGCCGGAGTACGTCAGCGACGTGCCCGCGTCGACCCGCACGGCGAACGCGGGGATGCCGTGCTCGACGGCTCGCGTCGTCAGCCGCAGCGAGCCGACCTCCGCCTCGTGGCCGTCGTGGAGTTCGGTGATCGCGAACGCCGACTCGACCGGGCTGCGCTGCGGGCCGTTGGTGAGGAAGCCCGCGAGCCGGTCGGCGATGCCCGGAGGACCGTACAGCGGGACCGGATCGCGCTCGATGTCCGCGTACAGCAGGGCGTAGTAGGCGGTGAGCAGGTCCGCGCTGTGGTCGGCGTGCAGGTGCGAGATCCAGATCGCGTCCAGGTCCTCGAGCCGGGTGTGGCGCTGGAGCGGACCGAGCGTGCCGGTGCCCGCGTCCATCCACACCCGTGTGTCGTTGTGCGACACCAGGTAGCCCGAACAGGGGTTGTCCGTGCTCGGGTACGGCGTCGCGCAGCCGAGCACGGTCAGGCTCAGTCCCATTCGCCGACTCTAGTGGTGTGGATCGCACCACTAGATCAACGGGCGCGGGTGCCCTTGAGCTTCACGAGCTCCGACTCGTGGAGGTTCTCCTCGACCTTCAGCGTGCCGGGCACCCCCGCGTCCGGACGGCTCATGTACGACTCGGTCGCGGACGGCCGGCCCACCAGCGAGAACCGCAGCTCACCGGTGAGGCTCTTGGCCTTGATCGCGTTGGTGTCGTGGAACGCGCGCAGCACGCCGTCGCGGGACAGGTCGTTCTTGGCACAGGCCTTTTCCAGCACCGCCACGAACGCCATCGCGACCGTGTAGCCGTGCACGGTGTTCAGCGTGCCTTCCTCGCCGGGGTAGCGCTGGTGGTAGACGTCGCGCAGCTCGCGGACGCCCTCCGCGTCGGCACTCCACGGCGCGACCGGCGAGGTGAGCAGGACCTGCTTGGCGAACACCGGGGCGACCGGGGACTGCATGATCGCCGGGTCGTAGCTCACGGCGCTGGACAGGATCGGCACGGTCCAGCCGAGCTGGGCGGCGATGCCCACCGCGGCCGCGGTCTGCGGCGGGGTCAGGCTCAGGACCAGCACCTTGGCGTTGGCGGCCTTCAGGGCGGTGATCTGGGTGAGGAGGTTCGCCGTCGTCTCGGTGACGGCCTGCTCGGAGATGTTCAGGCCCCAGCTCTCCGCGGCGAACCGGCTGCCCTCCAGGGCGTTGTCGCCGAAGCTGCCACGCAGGTGCAGATGGCCGACGGTGTCGCCCTCCGCGAGGAGGCCCTTGCGCTTGTAGAAGTCGAGGCCGTTGAGGATGTCGAGGTCGTAGGTGGTGCCGACGATCATCATGTGCGGGTTGCCGAGCAGGGAGGCGGCCCACGACACGGGCACGGTCAGCGCGCGGGTCTGCATCAGGTCGGGCTCGATGGCCGCGGTCATCGGCTGGCCGAGCACCTCGATGAAACCCATCACCTGGGGTTCGAGCTCGAAATAGCCGTCGAGGGCCTTCTGCACGTCGTAGGCGTGGTCCTTCTGCTTCAACTCGACGCGGCGGCCGCACACTCCGCCGCGTTTGTTGACGTCGTCCAGATAGAGCTCGTAGCCGCGGATGCGGGAAACCGCACTCCCTTTGAACGGGCCCGTCAAGTCGGTCAGCACGCCGAGCGAAATCGAATCGGGGGCGACGCCGGGTCCGGTGCGAACAGTCGAGGTCGACTCGTCACCTGACCCGCAGGCGGTGAGCGCGCCGGTCAGCACGGCGGCGGACAGAAATAGGTGACGAATGGACATTTCACGACCTTGTCGCGGGGAAGTTACTCGCTGGTAGCCAAAAGTATTGGGGAACAGGTGCTGGTCAGTCCAACTTTGTGGCCGGAAACACCCTTCGAGGCGAATAACTTCGATTACCGATGGAAAAGGCCTGCCGGGTACCGTGATCAGGTGGAAGAGCCCGAGTGGACCGAGTGGCGGCGGCCCGGCCCGACGTCCGCGCAACGGCGGCGCGACATCGGCATCGCGGTGATCGTGCTGCTCTGCGCGGTCGAGGTCACCGTCCTGGTCAACAGCATCGGCGGTTACGTCTTCAAGGACCCGCCGACACTGCCCGTGCAACTGGCGTGGACGGTCGCGTTGTGCGCGCCCCTGGTCGTGCGCCGCCGCTACCCGCTGGCCGTCATGCTGGTGGTGTCCGCGCTTTTCATCGCGGCGCAAGCGAACAGGTCCGCCGACACGCTGGTGCCGTCCGGCATCCTCTTCCTCGCGATCTTCACGGCCGGCGCCTGGGAGCAGAACCGCGTCGTCGCCCGCTGGTCCCGCATCGGCGTCATCGTCGCGATGTTCCTGTGGCTCGGCTTCAGCCTCGTGCGGGCGCTGCTCGGTCCGAAGGGGGATTTCGAGAAGGCCGCCGGGCCGCTGGACCCGGTGCTCGCCTCCGTCCTCTACGGACTGGAGTTCAACATCTTCTTCTTCCTGTTCGCCTACGTGGTGGGGGAGATGGCGTGGTCGAGCGCCCGGCGTCAGGCGCAGCTGGAGTTCCGGGCCGAGGAACTGCGGCTCTCGCAGGAACGGAACACCGCCGGCGCCATCGCCGCCGAACGCCTGCGCATCGCCCGCGACCTGCACGACGTGGTGGCGCATCACGTGTCCGTGATGGGCATCCAGGCAGGTGCCGCGCGCCGGGTCCTGGACTCCGATCCCGCGATGGCGCGCGACGTGCTGCAAACCGTGGAGCAGACCGCGCGCACCGCGATCAACGAACTGCGCGGCCTGCTCGGGGTGCTGCGCGCGGGTACTCAGGAGGACCTGCGTTCGGCACCCGGT
Organism: Lentzea alba; assembly: GCF_011067745.1. Lineage (GTDB taxonomy): Bacteria > Actinomycetota > Actinomycetes > Mycobacteriales > Pseudonocardiaceae > Lentzea > Lentzea alba. Next base: position 180,715 of record NZ_JAAMPJ010000019.1, on the reverse strand, counting down.
CTCGATGATCTGCCGGAACTCTTCGACAACGCACGCGCCGCGGGCCTGGAGGTCTCACACGGCGTGTACGGCTCGCCTCGAGAGGTGTCGTCCGGCGTGGCGTTGTCCGCGTATCGCGTCGTGCAGGAAGCGCTGACGAACGTGGTCAAGCACGCGGACGCGCAACACGTCGACGTCCGAATGCGTTTCCTGGACAGCGCTCTCGAAGTGGAGATCTCCGACGACGGCCGCGGCCGAGGCGCGCCCGGTGCCGGGTTCGGTCTCGTGGGCATGCGCGAACGCGTGGCGGTGCACGGCGGTTCGCTGGAGGCGGGACCACGGCGTGACGCGGGCTATCTGGTCCGTGTGTCGTTGCCTACGGCTTCGGAGGAGAAGGCGTGAGTTTGCGAGTCGTGCTGGCCGACGACCAGGACCTGGTTCGCGCAGGCTTCCGCGTCATCCTCGGTACCGAACCCGGCATCGAGGTGGTCGGCGAGGCGGGTGACGGCGCCCAGGCCGTCGAGTTGGTGGCGTCGCTGCGGCCGGACGTCGTGTTGATGGACGTCCAGATGCCGCGCATGGACGGCCTCGAAGCCACCCGGCGGATCCTTTCCGCCGGTAACGGCACCCGAGTGGTCATCCTGACGACCTTCGACCGCGAGGACTACCTGTTCGAGGCGCTGCAGGCGGGTGCGAGTGGGTTCCTGTTGAAGAACGCGTCGCCGGAGGACCTCGTCGAGTCCGTGCGGGTGGTGGCGCGGGGGGACGCTTTGTTGTCGCCTGAGGTGACTCGGCGGGTGATCGCTCGGTTCAGCACTGCCGGGAAGGAACGGACTCGGCCGGCCTCGTTGACCGATCGGGAGTTCGAGGTGCTGGTCGAGTTGGCCAAGGGGGCTTCCAACGCGGAGATCGCTGCGGTGTTGTTCTTGGGGGAGACGACTGTTAAGACGCATGTTTCTCGGGTGTTGGCGAAGCTCGGGTTGCGGGATCGGACTCATGCTGTGGTGTTTGCTTATGAGCAGGGGATTGTTACGCCTGGGGGATGAGTTGGCTTGAGGGCACGCCTTGCCGCGACCCGACACATGCCCTCCTTCGTCGGGCGTGTGTCGGAACGAATTTCTGTGGTGTTGTTTCGTAGGTGGTTGCGGGGCGTGGTCTATTTGCGTTTACGCGTGCGGGTGCGTAGGTGGTTTCTAGTGGTTGCGTGTCGTAGAGAGAGAAAAGACGTACGAGCTATACGGTGGCATGTCTGAGCTGCGGGTTCACCTTATCGGGTGGCTGGTTTTGGTCATTTTTGTTTTGGATCAAGAATAGAATTGGGGGTATGGAAGCGGTCGAGGTTCTCGATGCTCTGGCTTATCACGAGAGAGAAATTGCCTATCATCAGGCGCAGTCGTTGCGTGTGCTTGCCGACTATGCGATCGCGTGTGAGGGGGAGGAGTTCTTCGACGCCGAGATCGCGGCGGCCATGCGGTGGACGTCTCGGTGGACCACCGATCAGGTCGCCCTGGCTCTTGATCTTGCCTCCAAGCTGCCGAACACGTTGGACGCTTTGGAGAAGGGCGAGATCGATCTGTACAAGGCCCGGGTCCTGCATGACAAGACGGTGCCGCTGTCGGCCGATCTCGCGGCCGAGGTGGAGGAGCGGGTGCTGGGCAGGGCGTCGGAGCAGACCGGTGCGCAGATGCGGCAGTTCACCAATCGTGTGGTGATGCGGGTGGATCCGGAGGGGCACAAGGAGCGGGCGGAGGAGCGCAAGAAGCAGCGGTGTACCGGGATTGACGCCCTGGAGGAGGACATGGCGCGGTTCTGGGCTTATCTGCCCGCGCATCTCGCGACCGCGTGCTACGCGCGTGTCGATGCCATTGCCCGCCAGAGCAAGACGCCGACCGATTCCCGGACCCTCGACCAGGTGCGTGCCGACGTGGTCGCCGATCTGATCCTGGCCACGCCGGACAAGACGAGTGCGGTCAAGGTGGAGCTGTACGTCGCGGTGTCCGCGGCCACGTTGATGGGGTTGTCCGAGCAGCCCGGCGAGCTGGCCGGGTATGGGCCGATCACCGCTGACCTGGCTCGTGAGCTGGCTGGGGACTCCACCTGGCGCCGTCTGCTCACCGATCCGGTGACGGGGGAGGCGCTGGAGTTCGGTACCAGCACGTACCGGCCGCCCGCCGCGCTGCGCCGGTTCGTGTGGATGCGGGATCGGACCTGCCGGTTTCCCGGTTGCATGCGCCCGTCGCACCAGTCGGATCTCGACCATACGGTGCCGTTTCCGCTGGGGTCGACCTCGGCCGACAACCTGGGTGCGTTCTGCCGCAGGCATCATCGCGTGAAGCACCGCACGGCCTGGCAGGTCAGTCAGCCGAAGCCGGGCCGGTTCTGCTTCCGCAGCCCGGCCGGAAAGACCTACCAACGAGACCCGGAACCAGTGCTCGGTGACCCGCCACCGTTCTAATGGCTCGTCGCAGATCGTTGACCCGGTAATCGATCTTCCAGGCTGACCGGCAGGCTGGTCCCGCAGGTCGAGTGCGGGAGGTGGTTGTGGCTCGTCGGCCGAGCGTGTTCGTCACCTCGTTGATGCAGATCAGCGAGGACTACGTGTGAGCAGATCCGCCAGCGGATCTGCCTGATCGCCAGGACGTCGCCCGCCGACTGGGGCATCACCGCGAGACCATCCGCCGCATCCTGCGCGAAGCCGGCATCTCCTGGCAGACCACCACCTGGAAAGCCTCGCCTGACCCGGACTTCATCCCCGAAATGCAGCGGATACTCGATCTCTACGATCACCCGCCCGCTGACGGACGGGTGATCTGCGTGGACGAGTTCGGACCACTGAACCTGTTACCCCGCAAAGGAAAAGCCTGGCGTCCACAGGCCAAGCCGAAACGCCTGCGAGCGACGTATCACCGCAACGCCGACGTCCGCACGTGGTGCGCGGACAACCAGATCGAGCTGATCTACCTACCGACTTGCGGCTCCTGGCTGAACTGGATCGAGGCCGAGTTCGTCGCTCTGCGCCACTTCTCCCTGGGCGGTACCGATCACCGCAGCCCACGCCGAGCAGAACGCCGCCATCGGCGCCTACATCCGCTGGCACAACGCCCGAGCCGAGCCCAACCGCCTGGGGCATGCAGGCATTGCGTCCAGAAACAACCGGCCTGCGTCAGGGCGCGGCCAACGGAAGGTCCATGATGCCGGTGGCTTGCGACCAGACACAACGCCACGTGCCGTCCGCATTGGTGTAGACGTCGGTGTGCCAGGCCTCGTGCCGCGGGATGTCCGCGCCGTGAACGGTGAGTTCGATGACGCACCGGTAGCGCAGAACGACGACGTCGGTGCCGACGATGGCGTCCACGTCGCCGGTCAGCGCCAGTTCCCGGTAGGTGAGCCGCCCGGTGGTGAGGAGATCCAGGTATTCGGTCTTCGTCCACACGGTGCCGGTCGGGTTGCACAACCGGTACTCCGCGGCGTGCAAGCGGTCGAAGGTGCCGCGATCCACGTCGAGGAGACATCGGATCCGATTCTGCTCAGCCTTGATCACTTGGCTGGCCACGTCGTCGGTCATACCTGCTCCTGCCCCTGTTGGTGCTGTCCGTAGCGGGTGACCATGAGGGTGACGGCTTCGTCCACGACGGTGGTGTCCATGGGACCGGGCGGGATGAAGTCGGGCTGCACCAGTTGTGGCCACAGGAGCTGGCCGCCGATCATGCCCAGGAACTGCTGGGCCACCTCCGCCGCCGTCAGGTCCTGGCCGTCAGCCGAGTGGAACTGCAGCGTGCCGGCCTCGGCCTCGGCGTCCAGATAGGTGCGAAGCCGCTCGAAGAACGGGCCGCGGTCGATGGCGAAGCCGGTGCCGACGCTGTCCGCCAGTTCCGGCAGGCGCGGGAGTTCGGTGATGACCAGACGGCACAGGGCCGCGGTGCCCGGCCGCCCGATCAGGCAGGCGTAGTCCCGGCCGATCCGGGTGAGCCCGTCCTGGGGATCACCCGGCCCGGGCGGTTCCTCGTACTGCACGTCCAGCTGCCACTGCTGGGCCGCTACAGCCTGGAACAGGGCCGATTTGGACGGGTACCGCTTGAACAGGGTGCCGGTGGAGACGCCCGCCTTCTTGGCGATCTGCGCGAGCGAGGTCCGGTCATAGCCCTGCTCCAGGAACAGATCCCGCGCAGCGCACATGATGCGCTCGAGGTTCTCGGCCTTGACCCGCTCGTGGTAGCCGGCCTTCCCCTTCTCAGCACAGAGAGCGGCGTCGGTCTCCACCCCTGCTCCCTTCACGTCCCCGGTCATGCCCGGGATTTTTCCACGTCAGAGAATCGTCTGACCTCCGTCCAGCACCAGGTCCTGGCCGACGGTGAACGCGGAGCTGTCGGACGCGAGGTAGACCACGGCTTCCGCGATCTCCTCGGCCTTGCCCATGCGTCCCAGCGGAATGCCGGAACTGATCCCGTCCAGCACCGCGGCCTGCTGCGCCGGATCCTCGATCCCGAGCTTGGAGTAGAGCGGCGTGTCCACCGGTCCCGGACTGATCGCGTTGAAACGGATGCCGTGCGAGGCCAACAAGTCCGCGTTCCACGACCGCATCAGCGAACTGACGGCCGCCTTCGTGGCGGCGTAGGCGTTCGAATATCCGTAGCCGCCGTGCGCGCTGTTGGAGGCGTTCAGGATCACCGACGACGGCTTGGCCAGGATTGGCAGGAGGGCCTGGGTGAGGAAGAAGACGCTCTTGACGTTGATGTCGAAGAGACGGTCGAAGCTCTCCTCCGTGTGGTCCTCGAAAGGCCGCCAGTCCGAGACGCCGGCGTTGAGGAACGCCACGTCCAACTGTCCGAAGTGATCACGCACCTGGTCCGCCAGAGCACGCTGCGCCGCAAGATCGCGTGCGTCCGCCCGCACCACCGGCACGTCCGCGCCCAAGATCTGCCGCGCGTTCTCGATGCTGCCCGGAGTGACCCCCGTGACCAGCACACGAGCGCCCTCCGCGACGAAACGCCGCGCGGTCTCCAGACCGATTCCACTCGTGCCGCCGGTGATGAGGGCACGCTTGCCCGCAAGACGATTCATCGCTGCCTGATTCCCTCTGAGCCATGGTGAGTCGATCGACTCACCATTCGAACGTAGCCCCTCCCGCCGCGAGAGGCAAGTCGGTGCACTTACCTCTCGCGGGGAGTGCGTACGCAATCTGACGTACGCGAGATCAGAGTGTGAGCGGACGATGCGGGCGCTCGGGGTCGCGAGAGTAAGACGCGACACCACGAGAGAAGGAGTGCACCGCGATGACTACCACCCGCAAGCTCAGCGGCCGCGCCCGCAAGGCCGTGCTGCTCGTGCACGTCCTGTCGGCGGCGGCGTGGCTCGGCATCGACCTCGCACTGGGGATCCTGGTCGTGGTCGCACTGTCCACTTCGGACGTCCACACCGCGGGCGTCGCGATCCAGGCGATCGACCTGTTCGCGATCTGGCCGATGTTCTGGGCCAGCATCGTCTGCATGATCTCCGGCGTCGTGCTCGGCGTCGGCAGCAAGTACGGGCTCGTGAAGTACTGGTGGGTCGCCATCAAGCTGTTCATGAACATCGGCATGTCACTGCTGATCGCGTTCTCGCTGCGGCCCGGCGTGGCCGAGGTGGCGCGGATCGGCGAGCGGATGCTGGCAGGTGACCCGACAGCGGTGATCCCGTCCGACATCATGCATCCGGTCGTGGTCGCGCCGACGTTGTTGCTGTTCGCCTACATCCTGTCCGTGTTCAAGCCGTGGGGCCGGATTCGCAAGTCAGCCCAGCCAGTCAAGCGCGAGCGCCGCGACCTCGTCGGGGCGGTCTAGCTGCAGGAAGTGCCCGGCGCCCGCCACGATCTCGACCCGCGAACCAGGGGCGAGACCCGTGGCGGCGTCGGCGTAGTTGTCCGGCGTGACACACCCGTCCTCGGCACCGGCCAGCACCAGCATCGGGACCTGCGCCGGCTGCTCGGAGAGCTTCGCCAGCTCAGCCAGCGCGGGATCGTGCAGCGACCGGTCGAAGTTCGCCCGGTACAGCTTCAACGCGTTGGCTCGCAGCATCGGATCCGCGTACATCTCCCGGACGTACTCCGGCATCCCGAGAAGGCCGGGCGACCAGGTGCGCCACAGGTAGTCGATCAACCTGTCGTTCAACAGGCTCTCGGCGACGCCGGGCACTTGGAACATGAACAGGTAGAAGAACCGTTGCTGCTGTGCGGGATCGTCGAAGATCCGGCGCAACGCCGCGGGCGGCGGCACGGACATCGTCACGACCCGGCGCACCAGGTCCGGCCGGATCGCCGCGAGCCGCCCGGCCACTCCGGCACCGATGTCGTGGCCGATCACGTCCAGCGGTTCGTCGGACAACGCCGCGTTGACGGCGGCGGCGTCGGCCGCCAGCGTGAGGCCGTCACCGAACGGCAGCTGGTCGAACGTCGACGGGTGATGCCCGCGCAGGAACGGCACGACAACCCGGCGGCCGGCAGCGACCAGCCGTTCGGCGAGTGGGCCGAACGACGCCGGATGGTCCGGAAAGCCGTGCCAGCACACGACTGTCGGCCCGTCACCCGCGGCCAGTGCGGGGAAGTCCAGGCGGTCGGTGCGGATGACGATCTCGTCGAAGTTCATTCAGAAGTCCACTCGCATCCCGGTCTGGTTCGGCGAACCGAAGATCGGCAGCAGCTCGTTGACGTTCAGGAACGTCGTGCTGCCCGTGACAAGGCCATCGCGCACATCGATGAACACCAGGCCGAACGGCTGGTCCATCCCCGGCCGCAGCTGCCAGTACGCGGGCGAGGCGTTGGCCTGAACCGGCACCAGCCAAGCACCCTTGCAGGAGGCGTTGGGGTCACTCAGAGCCGCGGCAAGAGCGTCACGTCCCCGCAACCACCAGCTGAACGGCGGCATCGACATCGTCGCGTCCTCGTGCAGCAACGCCACGAGAGTCCCCACGTCGTGCCGTTCGAACGCCTCGCAGTACCGGCTGAGCAGCGACTTCTGCACAGGATCATCAACGTCCAACGGCTCGCCGGGATCGACGGTCTGCAAGGTCGACCGTGCCCGTTGCAGCGCCGAGTTGCCAGAGGCGACCGAGATGTCCAGCAGCGTGGCGACCTCGGAAGCCTTCCACGCCAGCACATCGCGCAGGATCAGCACGGCACGTTGGCGAGGCGGCAGGTGTTGCAGAGCGGCGACGAACGCCAGCCGCACGGTCTCCTTGCGGATCGCCTGGTCCTCGGGCAAAACCCGGGAGTCGGGCACGGGCTGCACGAAGACGCGTTCGGGCAACGGTTCGCCGAACTCCCCACCGGGCGGCTGGAGGTCCACGGCCAGAGCGCGGCGCTGGGCCGACCGCAGCATGTCGATGCAGATGTTCGTGGCGATGCGGTAGAGCCAGGTCCGCACCGAAGCACGCGACGGGTCGAAGCTGTCGTAGGCCTTCCACGCGCGCACGAGGGTTTCCTGCACGGCGTCCTCGGCCTCGAAACCGGAGCCGAGCATGCGGTAGCAGTAGCCGGTCAGCTCGATCCGGAACGGCTCCAGCGTCTCGATCACGCAACGGACCCTACGCGGACCGATTAGTTTTCGTCGGACGGTCCGTAAGAACGAACATGACCGAAGACATCAGACGAGCGGTGGCGGCCGAACGACGTGACCAGGCCGAACTCCTTGCCGGGCTCACCGAGGAGCAGTGGCACGCGCCAAGCCTCTGCGCGGGCTGGCGTGTGAAGGAGGTCGTCGCCCACACGACGTTGCCGTACCGCAGCTCGGCAGGGCGCGTGCTCAAGGAGATCCTCAAGTCCGCGGGCCGGTTCAACCACGCCGCCGACCGCATGGCCAAGACCGACGCCGCGCAGCTGTCGACGAACGACCTGGTCAAGACGCTGAAGGACAACATCGACCATCCCTGGACCCCACCCGGCGGCGGTGTGGCGGGAGCGCTCTCGCACGACGTCATCCACGGCCTCGACATCACCGTCGCGCTCGGCCTCGACCGCGTGGTGCCCCACGACCGCCTGAAGTTCGTGCTCGACGGCATGAAACCGAGCAACGTCAAGTACTTCGGCGCGGACCTCGACGGCAGACGGTTGGAGGCCACGGACCTGGACTGGACGTTCGGCGAGGGCGAGCCCGTCCGCGGCCAGGCTCAGGACCTGTTGCTCCTCGTGTGCGGACGAACGCTGCCGCCGGACAGGCTCAGTTGACGGCGTCCGAGGAGATCACGGCGTCGCGCACCCGCGCCGTCGCGTCGGTCGTGCCGGCGAGGAACCTGGCCACGACCTGACGATCCTCCGGACTGAGCTTCTCCCACGCGGCGGAGTACTCGCGGGCGAGGGGCTGGAAGAACGTCGAGGTCAGTGCCGTCGCCGCGGCGAGCACCCGGAGTTCGACGCGGCGACGGTCGTCCGGGTCGCGGTCTCGGACGACGTGGCCGGCCCTCGCCAGCCGATCCAGGACGGACGTGGTGGCCGACGCGCTCAGGTTCAGCGCCTTCGCGAGCGTGCCCGGTGTCATGGGGGAGCGGGCCGTCATGATCAGGTTCAACGCCGTCATGTCGGTCGGATGCAAGTCGTGGGCAGCGCTGAAGATCTCCAGGAACCGGTTCGACTCCACCACCAACGCGCGCAGCAGCATGCTCAGGTCGTAGTCACTTGCTTCACTCACTGCATCACTTGCTTCGCTCACGACTCAAGCATACAGTTCGACGATCGAAAGATTCGACGATCGAAGGAATTCTGATGCGCGTCCTCGCGGGAGTGCTGCTCGTCGTCTGGCTTGCACTGGGTGGGTTCACCGGGCCGTACGCGGGCAAGCTCTCGGAGGTCTCGGAGAACGACAGCAGCGCGTTCCTGCCGAACTCCGCCGAGTCCACCCAGGTCGCTGAGCTGCAGAAGAAGTTCCAGCGCGCCAACGCGATCCCGGCGATCATCGTCGTCGAACGGGCCGGCGGGCTGACCGAGGAGGACAACAAGTTCCTCGCCGAGCGCGGCAAGGGTTTCCAGGCGTCGCCGGTGATTCCCGCGCCGAACGACAAGGAGGCCGCTCAGCTCGTCGTGCTGCTCGACCCGGCGAAGGAGGTCCGCGACTCGGTCCTGGAGCTGCGTGACGGCGCCCGCAGCGCCCCGGAAGGCCTGAAAGTGCTGGTCACGGGACCGGCGGCGCAGGTGGCGGACCTCGTCAAGGCGTTCGGCGGGATCGACGGGTTGCTGCTGGTCGTCGCGGGCGCGGTGGTCGCGTTGATCCTGCTCGTCGTCTACCGGAGTCCGCTGCTGCCGGTCGTCGTGCTGGTGTCGGCGGTGTTCGCGCTCGGACTCGCCAGCTTCGTCGTGTACCTGCTGGCCAAGAACGACGTGCTGGCGTTGAACGGCCAAAGCCAGGGCATCCTCTCGATCCTCGTGTTCGGCGCGGCAACGGACTACGCGTTGCTGCTGGTGTCGAGATTCCGCGAAGAACTGCGCGACACCCAGGACAAGTACACGGCCATCCGCACGGCCTGGCGCGGCACGGTCGAACCCATCGCCGCCTCCGCCGGCACGGTCATCCTCGGCGTGCTGTGCCTGCTGTTCAGCGACCTCGACTCGAACAAGGGCCTCGGACCGGTCGCCGCCATCGGCATCGGCGCCGCGCTGCTGACCACGATGACGTTCCTGCCGGCGACGCTGGCGTTGTTCGGGCGCGCCGCGTTCTGGCCGTTCTCACCGAAGCTCGGCTCACCGCACCCGGAAACGAGCGGGCTGTGGGGGCGGGTGGCGAACCTGGTGCGGCACAAGCCTCGCGCGATCTGGATCGTCACGACGCTGGTGCTGCTCGTCGGTGCCGCGTTCCTGCCGCAGCTCAAGGCCTCGGGCACGGCGCAGTCCGACGTGTTCCTCACCGAGGTCGAATCCGTGGTAGGACAAGAGGTGCTGTCCAAGCACTTCCCGGGCGGCGCCGGATCGCCGACGGTCATCGTCGCCGCCGAGAGCAAGACCGCTGAGGTACTGGAGAAGTCCAAGGTGGACGGTGTCGCGGACGTGCGGTCCGCCGGCACCGCCGAAGGCCTGGTCCGCATCGAGGCCACGCTGAAGGACGCGCCCGACTCGGACGCGGCGGTCGAGACGGTGCAACGGATTCGTGCGGCGGTGCACGGGATCGACGACGCGAAGGTCGGCGGGCAGACGGCGACGTTGCTCGACACCAGGACGACGTCGGAGCGCGACAGGTTGCTGATCATCCCGATCGTGCTGGTGGTGATCTTCCTGGTGCTGGCGCTGTTGCTGAGGTCGTTGCTGGCACCGGTCCTGCTGATGGCGACCGTGGTGCTGTCGTTCGCGGCCACGATGGGTGTGTCCGCGCTGGTGTTCAACCACGTCTTCGACTTCCCCGGCTCGGACCCGGTGGTGCCGCTGTTCGGGTTCGTCTTCCTGGTGGCGCTGGGCATCGACTACAACATCTTCCTGATGACCCGCGTCCGCGAGGAGACCCAGCGCCTGGGCACGGTCGAGGGCACGTTGCGCGGTCTCAGCCTGACCGGTGGCGTGATCACGTCGGCCGGTGTGGTGCTGGCGGCCACGTTCGCCGCGCTCGCCGTGCTGCCGATCCTGTTCCTCACGCAGATCGCGTTCATCGTGACGTTCGGCGTCCTGCTGGACACGTTGCTGGTGCGGTCGTTGCTCGTGCCGGCGTTGTCCGTGGACATCGGTGGCCGAATCTGGTGGCCGTCGAAGCTCAGGTGAGTCAGGATCTCGGACATGACCTTCACGGCACGTCAGCTGAACCGCGCCACGCTCGACCGGCAGATGCTGTTGAGGCGTGAGCCGGTCGACCTGCTGACCGCCGTGGACAGGGTCGTCGCGATCCAGGCGCAGGAACCCGCGTCGCCGTACATCGCGCTGTGGAACCGGATGCGCGGCTTCGACCCGGCGGACCTCGACGAGGCCTTCGCCAGTGGCGTGATCCGCAAAGCCACGCTCATGCGGATCACGCTGCACGCCGTCACGGTCGCCGACCACGAGGTGTTCCACCACGCGATGCTGCCGGCGCTGCGAGCGTCCCGGTTGAACGACAAGCGGTTCCGGGCCATGGGACTGACGATCGAGCGGGCCGACGAGGTGCTCGCGCACATGCTGGAGTTCGCCGCCGAACCGCGGACCAAGCCGGAACTGGAGGCGCTGCTGCACTCGCACGTCGGTGACGTGGGAGAGCCGGGCATCTGGTGGGCGCTGGCCTCGTACGCGCCGCTCGTGCGAAGGCCGACCGGCGGGCCCTGGGCGTACGGACCGAAACTGTCGTTCCAGACGACGGTGATCGAGCCGCGCGAACGGATGGTGGCGCTGGCCGAGATGCTGCGCCGCTACCTCACCGGGTTCGGGCCCGCGACCGTCCTGGACATGAACCAGTTCACCATGTTGCCGCGCACCACGATCCGCGAGGCCCTGGAGTTGCTGGACCTGGTGCGCGAGGGCGACTACTACGACGTTCCGAATCGGACAATCCCGGAGGAAGACACTCCGACGCCGCCTCGGCTGATGGCCATGTGGGACAGCACGTTGCTCGCCTACGCCGACCGCAGCCGGATCATCCCGGACGCCTACCGCAAGCTCGTGATCCGCAACAACGGCGACACGCTGCCGACACTTCTCGTCGACGGTCAGGTGGCAGGGGTCTGGCGTTCCACTGAGGACGGCGACATCGAGGCGACCGCCTTCCACGCCCTCAGCGATGACCAGTGGGTGGGATTGGCGGACGAGGCCAAGGCGCTGCGCAAGCTCCTCGGCGACCGAGAACCGCAGGTCTACCGGCGTTACCACCGCTGGTGGACCGGTCTGCCGGTCGAACACGTTCGAAATCTGTGAAACGTCAAGATCCACAAAGGACCTATGCGTGAGTCACTATTCCTCCGTCCCTGCATGGAGGAAAATCTCAATGTTCCAAGCAAGAAAGCGCGTCCACGCGGCCCTCACGGCCGGTCTGCTGGCCGCGGGTGCGATCACCCTGCTCGGCGGTGCTCCTGCCACCGCCGTGAACACGGCGTCCACCGAGTGCGTTGACGATCACGGGCACTCCGCGGCAGCTCGCGGCAAGCCCGGCGTCAAGGGTCACGACAGCAACGAGCTCTCCGCCGCCCAGGTGGCGGAGATGAACGCTGACCTGGCCAAGAAGGTGCTGGAGGCCAACCAGCGCAGCCGAGTCGCCGCAGCGGCGGCCGGTGGCACGATCCCCGTGGTGTTCCACATCGTGAGCAACACGTCCGGCACGGGCACGATGACCGATGCCACCGTCGCGAAGCAGATCAAGGTGCTGAACGACGGTTTCGCGGGCGTCGAGTCGAGCGCCGCGGCGAAGACCGGCTTCACGTTCGTGCTGCAGCAGACCAAGCGCCACACCAACAACACGTGGTTCAACGGTGCCGGCAACGACGGCAGTGCCGCCGAGCGTTCGATGAAGACGCAGACCCGCGTCGGCACGGCGTCGACGCTCAACATCTGGTCGGTCGACATGCCCGACGGTCTCGGCTACGCGACGTTCCCGAACTCGTACCGGAGCCAGCCGAAGCTGGACGGCGTGGTCATCAACTACCAGAGCGTTCCCGGTGGTGCCGCGACGAACTTCAACCTCGGCAAGACCGTCACGCACGAGGTCGGCCACTGGATGGGTCTGTACCACACCTTCCAGGGTGGTTGCACCACGACCAACGACTCGGTCGCGGACACCCCGGCGCAGACCGACCCCACCTCGGGCTGCCCGACCGGTGCCGACACCTGTGCGCTGCCGGGCCTGGACCCGATCCACAACTACATGGATTACTCGTACGACAACTGCTACAACCAGTTCACCCCTGGTCAGAACACCCGCATGCAGAGCGCCTGGACGGCGTACCGCAGCGGCAAGTGATCTGGCACTGATGCTCAAAGCTGGGCGGCCACCGCGCGCGCCCGGTCGAGCTCCCGCTGGTAACGGCCGGGGTTGCGGACGACGAGTTCCTGATGCATGACCAGGGATTCGGCGATCGCGGCCTCGGCCTCGGCGCGTTCAGCTCGGAGCACCCGAATCAGCGCGTGGTCGGTGAGCGCATCGGCCAGCAGATGGGCGTACGCGTACGGGTCGTCCGCGTGCCACTCGCGATACTCGGCAACCGAGCGCAGCGATGCCTCCAGCGCGACGTCGTACTGACGCAGACGCGCCGAGGCAACGGCGAAGGTGTTGCGCGCCATGGCTTTCCCTCTCGGCGTCTCGTACAGTTCGACGCCCTTCGCGGCGGCCTGCGCAGCCTCGGCGTAGGCACGACGGGAGATCAGGACGCTGGCCTTGTTGGCCCACGCCCGCGCGAGCTCGGTCCGTCCGACGGCGCGATCGGCGTGTTTGGTGGCCAGTGCGATGGCCTCGTCGCTGGCCGCGCACGACTCGTCGAGCCTGCCGACGTCGTGCAGCCGGCTGGCGAGACTGATGAGCACGAGCGCGAGCCGCAGGTCCAGCTTCATCACCATCGCCCGGCCCTCGGCCTGCGCGGCGAGCACCCGGTACCGCTCGACCGACTCCTGCGACGCCCGCAGTGCCTCCTGGTCGAGGCCCAGGTCGTGCAACCGGTTGGCGTGGTTGGTGAGCGCCGAGGCGAGATTGGCATCACCGCGCCTGCGGAACGCGTCGACAGCGTCCACGTGGGACTGCCTGGCCTCGTCGAACCGGCCCAGGCGCAGCTGGAGGGCGCTCAGTTCGTCGAGGACGGTGTAGAGGCGCACGCCGTCCTCGTCCGGCTGCTGCCGCCAGAACGCCGCGGCTTCCTCCAGCACGTCCGCCGCCTGCTCGTACTCGCCGATCGTGGTGAGCCGGTGGGCGTGCTCCGACTGGGCGTGGGCGAGCTGGAACGGTGCCGAACGGTCCTTCTTGGCCGGTTGGTACGCGCGCCTCGCGGCCACGCACTCGCCGGCGTTGCGGGCCGCTTCCTCGTGCCTGCCCAGTTCGCCGAGGAGTTCGGTGATCCAGTACTGCGCTGTGAAGGAGACCTCGTGCTCGCCGAGCTCCTTCGCGAGCGCGTGCTCCTCCTGCGCGATCGGCAACGCCTCGTCGTACAGCTCCTGCCGGAACAGGTTGGCGCGCAACGAACTCAGAACCCGCCGCACGCCGATCGTCCGGCCCGTCGCGCGCCGGAGTTCGAGCTCCTCGTAGTGCAGGCGCCGAGCCAGGTCGTCCCAGCCGGCGTCCTCGAACGTCTCGGACAGGAAACCCAGGGCCGCCGGCAGCGCGTCGCGCTGCGGCCACGTCTCCCGAGGAGTGTCCCGCAGCGCTTCGACGACCGGGAACTGGATGCGGATGATCTTGTAGGGGTCCGGGTAGCAGTCCTCGGCTTCCCGGTGCCGCGTTTCCTCGCGGCGCACGCGCTCGATCACGCGCGAGTAGATATCACGCGGTGCGCACCTCGGGGACGGTCTTCGCCACTTCCGGTTCGGGTTCGGACGCGAGCCGCGCGCTCATCGTGCCGCCCTCGGGCACACCGGCCGGTGACGGGATCTTGCCCAGCAGGTACCCGGCGTGGCTCACGCCGAGCAGCACCAGGAACGCGTCGGAGAACGCGGGCAGCCCGGCGATGCCCGCGGGGTTGCTCACGGCCTTGAGCGCCGAGACCGCCTGCGCGACGTAGAGCAGCACCAACAGGATCGTGATGACGAAGTTCTGGAACTTCGCCAGGTCGACCGACCGGCCCGCCGACGCGCCTTCCTCGACGGTCAGCATCTCCCAGAGCGTGCCGCGTTCGGAGCCGATCGGGTAGGCCGCCACCGAGTCCGGCCGGGTCGTGCTCTTGGTGACCTTGATGGCCCCCGCGACGACCCCGGACCCGACCGCGATGCCGAGCAACCACAGCACCTGGCTGGGGATCTGGAACCCGGCGACGTCGACCTGCCCGGCCGCGAACCGCCCGAACGCCATGCCGGTGATCAGCGACAGCAGCACGACCGTCCACACCATGACCTGGAAGCGGGACAGGCTGTACCGTCCGCGCGCGTCCCGCAGGACGTTCTGCGCGCCGAGCCGGTTGGGGACCACCACCGCGAGCAGCACGATGACGAGAGCGGACACGATCCAAGCCCAGAACGTGGTCGCCATGGCGGCCTCCTCGCTACGCCGTTCGGACGCTGTGGCTCCTACGTCGTCGCGAGGCCACCAGGCGTTATCACGCCGGGTAACGATTTGGGGGTCGGTGGGCGTTGTGGTCGATCACCAGGCTCGCCCGCGCGGCCGGATCGCACCGGGTCAGGTACAGGCGCTGGCCTTCGACGTATCGGCGGTTGCGGGGATCGTCCGGATCGGACGGGCTGCCGTCCCGCACGGCCATCCGCGCGACGGAGACCGCGAAGTCGACGTCCAGGAACACCGAGAAGTCCCAGCGGCCCGCGAGCTCGTCGCGGTGCAGGAAGATCCCGTCCACCAGCAGGAGCGCGGACGGCGGCGCCACTTCAGCCGGCGGATCGACGTACTCGTCGGTTTCCAGGTCGTGGCTCGCGCGCTGGAACGGCAGTCCCTGAGCGAACGGCGTGAGCAGGCGGTCGATGAACCGCTCGTAGTCGAAGCTGTCCAGGAAGAAACCCTCGGGCGACGACTTGCCGCGCCGCCATCGCACCGACTGCGGATGGTGAAAGTCGTCCACGGACGCCCGCACGACCTCACGGCCTCGCTCGCGGAGCACCGCGGCCAGGTCGTCGCAGAACGTCGTCTTGCCCGCGCCGTCGACCCCGTCCACCGCGACCAGGCCCTGCGGGGGCAGCAGGTCGGCGATCTCGTCCAGCGCGTCGGTTCGTGTCACCTGATCGACGATCCCACAGATCGCCACCAGCTTGACGGGAGAGGCGTGAGAGCGCTTCCATGGAACTCCGCTGCCGTGCGATAGTGACAGAGAGGTCATCATCGTGGCTCGAAAACTTCGGTATGCGCTCTTGGCACTTCTCCTGGCGATCCCGCTGTCCGGTGCCGCGCAGGCAGCGGTCCCGCCCACCCCGCCCGGTTGGACGCTGGCCTGGTCCGACGACTTCACCGGCCCGAACAACACCGCGCCGAACTCGAACAACTGGATCGTCGACACCGGCCACGGTTACCCCGGCGGCCCCGGCAACTGGGGCACCGGCGAGATCCAGCGCTACACCAACGATCGCGCCAACCTGCGTCTCGACGGCACCGGCAACCTGCGCATCGTCCCGTTGCGCGCGGCCAACGGTGAGTGGACGTCCGCACGCATCGAGTCCCGCCGGTCGAACTTCAAGGCACCGGCCGGCGGCGTGTTGCGCATCGAGGGCCGCATCCAGATGCCGAACGTCACCGGTACCGCCGCGCTGGGCTACTGGCCCGCGTTCTGGGCGTTGGGCGCGCCGTACCGCGGCAACTACTGGAACTGGCCGAGCATCGGCGAGTTCGACATCATGGAGAACGTCAACGGCATCAACAGCGTCTGGGGCGTGCTGCACTGCGGCGTGAACCCCGGCGGCCCGTGCAACGAGACGAACGGCCTCGGCGCCTCCCGCGCCTGTCCCGGCAGCGCGTGCCAGGGCGCGTTCCACACCTACCGCTTCGAGTGGGACCGCTCGGTCAGCCCCAACCAGCTGCGCTGGTACGTCGACGGCCAGCAGTTCCACACCGTGCGGCAGAACCAGATGGACGCGACGTCCTGGAACAACATGACGTCCCACCAGGGCTACTTCATCCTGCTGAACGTGGCGATGGGCGGCGCGTTCCCCAACGGCGTGGCAGGCCGCGGTACCCCGGTGCCGCAGACGACGCCGGGCCGTTCGATGGCCGTCGACTACGTGGCGGTGTGGACGCGGCCGTGACCTGGATTACGGCGTCCGTCAGGATCGCGTCAAGGTAGGCCTCCGGGGTGTCAGGTTCTCGTCCGTGGCCTGGGAACGCGGTTCGCCTGGGCGTGCAATCGAGGCATGACACTCGCGGAGTTGCTGCCCAGCATCGGATGCTCCACCGAGCCGGTGCTGGAAGAGGGTCTGTGGCCGGACGGCACCGTGCTGTCCGGCTCGGACCTCGTCATCGGTGGAGTCTCCGCCACCCGGCTCGCGGCCCGGTTCGGCACGCCCTGCCAGGTGCTGGACGAGGCAACGGTCCGTTCTCGTGCCAGGACCTTCGCGGCCACGCTCCCGGACGGCGAGGTCGTGTTCGCGGGCAAGTCGTTGCCCTGTCCCGAGGTCTACCGCTGGATGGCCGCCGAAGGGCTCTCGCTGGACGTCTCGTCCGCCGGTGAGCTCGCGCTCGCCCGTGCCGCCGGCGTCCCGGGTGAGCGAATCGTCCTGCACGGCAACGTGAAGACCAGCGAAGACCTCAAAGCCGCGCTGGAGCACGGCGTCTCGCGGATCGTCGTCGACTCGTTCGACGAGATCGCCCAGCTCGGCGCTCTCGCCCGGCACGGCCAGCAGGTCATGATCCGCGTGACGCCCGGTGTGGACGCGGTGACGCATGCCGCGATCGCGACCGGTGTGGAGGACCAGAAGTTCGGCTTCTCGCTGGCTTCCGGCGCCGCCCTGGAGGCGATCCTGCGCGTGGTCGAGCAGCCTTCGTTGCGTCTTGTCGGCCTGCACTGCCACATCGGTTCGCAGGTCCGGCACGTCGCGTCGTACGAGGAAACCGTGCGGCGCATGGTCGGCCTGATCGCCTCTTGTGGTGTCCGCATCGAGCAACTCGACCTCGGTGGCGGGTTCTGCGCGCCGTACCTGCCGGGGGAGTCGTCGTTCGACCTCTTCGGCTTCGCGCAACGGGTCCGCGGCACGCTGAACTACGAGTGCGCACTGCACCGCGTGCCCGTGCCGCGGCTGCTGATCGAGCCCGGACGGTCGATCGTCGCGAACGCCGGGGTGACGCTGTACCGCGTCTGCGCGGTGAAGCGCGGTGTCACACGCACGTTCGTGGCTGTCGACGGCGGTATGAGCGACAACCCGCGGCCCGCCCTGTACGGCGCCAAGTACGCGGTCAGGCTGATCGGACGCGGTGGTGCCCTGCGGCCGGTGACCGTGGTGGGACGGCACTGCGAGGCCGGTGACGTGCTGGCAGACGGCCTGTTGCCCGCGGACGTGCACGCGGGAGACTTGCTCGCGATGCCGGTCACGGGTGCGTACCACCACGCGTTGGCCTCGAACTACAACCAGGTGTGCAGGCCGCCGGTCGTCGCCGTGCGGGACGGTTTCGCGCGGCCGATCATGCGCCGGGAGACCGAGGAGGACCTGCTGCGCCGTTACGTTTAACGGTTTCGCTGCACCTCGAACGTGTGTTCTTTAGAGTGGCGCGATGCACTCGTACGCCTACGTCGCCGACTCCCGGCTCGACGAGACGCGTCGCGCCCTCGGACTGCAGACCTCTGGCGGACGCGGCCCCCACCCGCGCTTCTTCACCGGGTTCCTGGGCGACTCGCAGCAGTCCGCGACCGCGTTGCTCGCCATCGCGAAAGTCGCGGGCACCCGGTACTTCCAGCCCACGACCGAACGGCTGCGCGACCCCGTCGTCACCTGCAACGGCGACCGGCTGCGCTTCGAGTCGTTCTCCGGCTGCTGCGGTGTCTACGCGCGACTCGACGTGCTCTCCGGTGCGCTCGACGGCGAGGTGCACGACCGCGGGACCACGAACGTCGACGTCAACGAGCCTCTCAGGCGTGCGCTGGCCCGTGTCACCAAGGGTGATCCGCTGCACCTGACCGTCGGGCCGGACCAGGTCGAGTTCGGCACGCTCGACGGCGCGGTGGTGGAGAAGAAGGTTCCGCTGCCGCCGCGCTGGCTGCGCGGGTTCGCCGAGACCCAGGTGCTGACCTCGCGGTTCGACCTGAAGGCCGAGCTGTCCTCGGTGGACGCCCAGCGGTTTCTCAAGACGCTGCCCAAGGGGCGCGCGGCGGTGTGGGCGGTGCCGTCCGGGAAGTCGTTGCGGCTCAGCGGAACCGCGTCGGCCAACGCGGTGTGCCTGGCTGGCCCGAACCGCCTCGAGACGCTGATCCCGTTGCTGCGCTTCGCCAAGGCCGTGCGGTTGTACGGCCCGCCGGCGGACGGCAAACCCGTCGCGAGCGGCTGGGAGGTCGATCTGGGCTCGCAGCGGCTCACGCTCGTCCTCTCACCCGAGGTCAACCGCGGCCTGTCCGGTGAGGGCGCGGTTTTGGACGGACTGGCCGCTGGAGACGCGGACACCGACGCCGAACTGATCGGCGCGCTGCTGGACTTCGAGCCCCGAGTGGACGTCGCGGACCTCGCGGACCGGTCCGGGCTCGCCGTCGGGCGGGTCAGGGACGCGCTCGCGCAGCTCGGCACGGCCGGGCGGGTGGGCTACGACCTGGCCGAAGCCTCGTACTTCCACCGCGAACTGCCCTACGAGGGCGCGGACGTCCAGGCCATGAACCCCCGGCTGCGCAACGCGAAGGCGCTGGTCGAGCAGGGTGCGGTCACGTGGGACGGCGACACCGCGCTGGTCGGTGACTACCGGGTCAACGGCGAGACGTGCACCTGCCAGTGGTGGGCCGAATACCGGGGCGGGCGAGGCAAGTGCAAGCACGTGCTGGCGGCGGACATGGTCGCGGAAAAGATCAGGGAGAAGGCGTGACGTTCGACGAGATCCGCGGGCTGATCGAGGCGGACGAGCCCGTGCCGCTGCGCGAAGCGCTCAACGCCCTCACTCCCGACCAGCGCAAGGAGTTCGCGAAGGACCTGATCGCGTACGAGAAGAAACATCGAGCGGGCGATCGGAGCTGGCACCACCAGGCGACGCTCGCCATCGCGGGAGCCGGGCTGATGCCGAACGCCTCCGCGCTCACGCCGTGGCTCATGCGGTATCAGATCTGGCACCACCGCATGAGGCCGGACGGCGGAATCACCGACTTGATCGACGTGTTGCGGCAGCGCGACCTCGCCTGGATGCCGGACCTGGTCGCCCGGCTGGGCGCCAAGATGCCGACCAGGGAACTCAACCGGTTCGACCTGATGCGGGTGATCCTGGAGTTCTGCGGGGAGAACCCGCCGGACTCGGACGGTTTCCTGCGGCACTTCATGACCCTGGGCGGCCACACCAGGTGGCAGCCCGGCTTCGACGCGCTGATCCCGCGCATGCTCGAGGTCGTCGGCACGGGCGTGGTCTTCGCGACCACCCGCCAGTGGCCGCCCTTCCTGCGCGATCGGGCGGACCGGAAGATCCTCCTGGACGGCTGCCTCGCCCGGCTGCAGCAGGGCGGCGGCGCCAAGGAGATGGAAGGTTTCCTGGCCCTGCACGAAGTTCTGCAGGTCACGCTGGACGAGACGGCCGAACACGCGCGTGACTACGTCGCGATGCTGCCGGACTCGCGCTCGACTGTCGCCGGGCTCGCGCAGGAGCGGCTGAAGTCGGCGGACGAAGCCGGGAAGCTCGACCTCGACCTGCTGACCGACGCGAGCCGATGGGTGTTCGGCCGCACCGAGAAGAAGCTCGTCCGCACCCAGCTCACCTGGCTCGCCAAGCACGCGAAGTCCACTCCGGACGCCGTGGTGCTGACCGTCGCCGAGCTGTTCGCGCACCCGTCGGACGACCTGCGCGGGCAGGCGGTCAAGCTGGTGGCGAAGGACCTGACGAAGATCAGCGACGCCACCAGGACCGAACTGCTGACGCTGGCCGAACAACTCCCCGCCGACATGGCGGAGCAGCTCGGCAGCACCACTACACCGGACGAAACCGCCGCACTCGCCCCGTTCGTGCCGACACCGTTCCCCGAACCGATCGCGACGATCGACGAGCTGACGGGCGAGGTGCTGTCGCTGTTCGGCCGCAACGCCCGATACGTCGACCCGATCAACGCGGAACGGGTCGTCGAGGCGATCGTCCGGTTCGCCTGGCAGGACCGGGAAGCGGTCGCGCAGGCGTTCCAGCCGATGTACGAGAAGTACCCGTGGCTCCTGAACGAGTACGCGTACGAGACCTATGCGGACCACGCCAGGCGCAACGCCTGGACCGAGCTGATCGCGATCATCGCTGTCGTGTCCAAGCCGGTGCAGACGACCGAACCCGATCCGGAGGCGGCTCCCGCGTGGCAGGCGCAGTTCGAACGCGCACGGGCCGGCGCGGTGGGCGAGCAGCTCACCCTGCGGCTGCACGACATCCAGCAGGGCCTGCTGAGGTCACCGCGGCCGGCCCTGGTCTCGACCCCGACGGAGACGTCCGGGCTGCTTGATCCGGCGACGTTGCTGGACCGGCTGGCCAAGGCCGAGGCGGACGGCTGGGAACCGTGGCCGCGCGACCTGACCCAGGCCTGCCACCGGTTGCCGCGCGACGTGGACCCCGAGACCTTCGCGTCGCTGCAGGGCGCCGCGGGGCAGCGGCTGCGCGAGTTGCTCGGCTTCCGCAGCGATCCAGTTGTCGAGCTGGTCGAACGGGTGCGCGGCGGCAACGACAGCTACTACCGGCAGACGCTGCCGGAGCGACGGCTGTTCGTGACCGTCGAACCCGGCCTGGCCACGCCGGAGCAGCACTGGTTCGGCCACGGCGAGTGGAGCTCGATGTACGAGTGGTGGCCCTCGATCCTGCCTGCACAGCGCGAGATCGTGGCCGCTCACCTCGTGCCGCACCTCGCACACCGGATGAGCTCGAAGGGCGGAGACGGTCCGCTGCTGCCGTCGCTCGCCGAGGCGGACGGCCCGATCGGCGTGGCCATGAACCTGGCGCTCGGGTACGGGCTCGCCGCGGAACTCACGGTGAACCGCGCCCACGCCGTCGACGCCCTGCTCATCCTCGCGGCCCGCGACCAGTTCGACGGCCAGGCGCTGGGTTCAGTGCTCGGCCGGTTGCTCGAAGGCGGTTACGTCCCGCTGAACCGAATCGTGCCCGGCCTGCGCGATGTGGCTCGCTCCGGCGCGGCTGTTCAGGTCTGGGACGTCGTGGTGACCGCGTTGCCCAAGCTGTGGGCGCACAACCGGGTCGCGGACGTCGTCGAGCTCGCGGTCGAACTGGCGCAGCAGCTCAAGCCCGGCGGTGAGATCGACGGACTCGCCGAGGTCGCCGCGCGCAAGGGCTCCAGCAAGGCGGTCGTGCAGGCGAAGCGACTGGTGGCCGCACTAGGCTGAGCACATGGACCTGGGAAAGATCGTCGCGCAACGGCAGCTCGAAGGCGTGGCGCCGGACGGATCACGGTTCGACGTGGTGATCAGGTTCGGTGCCCCGCGCCCCGATCCGTTGAGCGGCAACGGTGACTGGGAGTGTCCACATCAGATCGTCGGTCTCGGCGACGACTCGGTGGGAGCCGCGTTCGGCGTGGACTCGTTGCAGGCGTTGCTGCTCAGCGTCTACGCGGTGCGGATCAAGCTGGCCGAGTCGGACATCACCGTGAACTGGCTGGGAATGCCCGAACTCGGCCTGACGGTCGCTCCGCTGGTCAGCTAGCGAAGACGGGGTAGTGGTCGGACAGATCCGTGTAGGTGTACTTGCGGCCCCACGACCAGATCGACCACTCAGGACTCTTCACACGCCGGGTTTCGTTGCGCAGCACCGGTCCCTGGACCGTCAGCACGTAGTCGAGGTGTTCGGACGCGTACTCGGGGCCGTACTGGTCGCGGCAGACGCTGTTGTCCGCGCAGTCCCACGAGAACGGGTGCCCGACCACCTCCGGCGTCGAGGCGCCCAGTTCGGCGACCATCCGCGGGAACTCGTCGCTCGCCTTGACCACGTTCAGGTCGCCCGCCACGTACACGGGCTCGGTTGCGGGAATGTTCCGCGAGGTCAGGAACGCTGTGATCTCGGCTCGCTGCGACGCCCGGTAGACTGCCGGCGCGCTCGTGCAGGTGGAGTCCTCGGCCTGCATGTGCGTGCCGATCACGTGCATCGGTCCGGACGGTGCTTCGATCCGCACGTACGCGAAACCCTTGTTGGAGAACCAGTCCGCGCCGCACGCGTCGCGGTAGACGTACTGCACGCGCGTGGTGATCGGCCACCGGCTGAGCACCGCGACCCCGCCGTCCTCGGGCGTCGAGTCGCGGTACGCGCCGCCGGTGACGTCCCACCCGGACCTGCTGCGGCCCAGCACCGGGGTCTGGTGCGGGTAGGTGTCGCGGAGGTTGGCCAGCACCCGGTCGGAGGCGGCGTTGTCGAACGCCTCCTGCAGCACCACGACGTCCTGTCCGTTCAGCACGCCGGTGCTGTCGATCAGGTCCGCCCGCGTCACCTGACCCCAGTTCGGGTAGAGGTTCCGCGACAGCATGAACACGTTGTAGGTGGCGATTCTCGGAGCGGCGGGGGCCGCGATCGCGGGTGCGGCGGAGATCGTGAGCGCGAGGGCGGCGGCGAGCGTGATCAGGCGCATGGGGCCGATGGTGAAGGACGTGAGAATCCTTCACAACCGGCCGGGCGGGTCGTATCGATCAAGCGTTGATGAACTTTCAGCGCAGCCGCTCGAGGTCCGCGCCCGACTTGTCGACCAGCGCGCGCATCGCGTCGTAGGCCGCCTCCGGGTCGCGCGCCGCGATCGCGTCCACCACCGCGCGGTGTGACGGAACCGGGTCGTCGTCCACGTTGCCGTGCACCAGCTTGTCCCGCTCGGCCAGTCCGATCGCGATGATCCGCTCGACCTGAGTGAGGAACGCGTTGTGCGTGGCGGCCATCAGCAGCCGGTGGAACTCCAGGTCCGCCCGGACGGTCGCCGCAAGATCCTGGGCGGCGGCCATCCGGTCGAGCGCGTCGGACAAAGCCTCGATGTCGGCGTCCGAAGCACGTTCGGCCGCGAGGCGAGCGGCGGCGGGTTCGACGATCACCCGCATCTCGGTCAGCTCGTCGAACAGGCTGTGGTCCGCGTCCGCCTGGGTCTGCCAGCGCATCACGTCGGTGTCGAGCAGGTTCCACGACGAGCGCGGCTGCACGAAGGTGCCGCGCTTCTGCCGGGCGTCGATGATGCCCTTGGCGGACAACACCTTCAGCGCCTCGCGCAGCGCGGTCAGCGACACGTCCAGTTCTTCGCGCAGCGCCGGGAGGTCGAGGGTGTCGCCCTCGGCGATCTCGCCGGCGAGGATCCGGCCCGCCAGCGCCTCGACGGTTTGGCCGTGCACGCCCCGCAGCCGCTTGTCGTTCATGGGGCCAGATCATACGACGCTCATAAATTATGGATTAACCCGAATGAGGGCCTTGACCTCGTCGAGCGGCGTGCGGGCGAGGGCCGACCCGACCCCGCACGCCACCGCGCCCGCCTCCAGCCACGCGGGAACGTCGGCCGGCGCCACCCCGCCGGTCGGCACCAGCGGCGCGTGCGGCAGCACGGCGAGCACGTCCTTGACCCACTGCGGAGTCGGCGCGGGGAACACCTTCACGGCGTCCGCGCCCATCTCCATCGCCTGGATCACCTCGGTGACCGTCGCGGCGCCCGGAAGCACCGCCGCCCCGTACCGGTGACCGGCGCGGATCACCGACGGTTCGAGGTTCGGCGCCACCAGGAACTGCGCTCCGGCGCGCACCGCGGCGACCGCCGAAGCCTCGTCCAGCACCGAGCCCGCGCCGATGACGGCGGACGGGAAGCCTGCGCGCAGGCGGCGGATCGCGTCCAGCGCGCCGGGGTTGGTCAGTGGGAGTTCGAGCGAGGTGAGGCCCGCGTCCAGCAACGGAACGGCGGCCTCGAGGGCTGACTCGGTGTCACCGGTGCGGATGATCGCGATGATGCCCTGCCGCACGACTGCCTGGATGATCTCGTAGCGGTAGCTCACGCAGGTCAGCCTACTGCACATAAATTAGGAATTATTCTTGACGCCCAAGACGCGCAAGGGGAGGCTCACCGCATGAAGTGCGCGGTGGTGTCGGGTGCGGCAGCCGGAATCGGTGCCGCCACGGCGAAGCACCTGGCCGGCAACGGCTATCGGGTCGTCGGGATCGACCTGCACGGTGACGTGGCCGCGCAGGGGGACGTCAGCGATCCGGGGACCTGGCATCGCGCGGTCGAACTGTGCGACGGCGGCGTGGGGGTCGAGGTGGACGAGGAGGCGGTGCGCCGGGCCGCGGAGATCGGGCACTCGTGGCGGTCGCCGATCTGGCGGTACGACGACGGCAGCTTCGCCGAGTGGTGACTGACAGTGGCTGCCAGAGGGCTGTCAGTCGCGTGTGCGGGAGGTGCCAGCGCCTGCGGTGAGGCTGGTCGTGTTCCCAGATCACGACCTCGTAGGAGCTCCAATGCACGTCACGATCATCGGTGCCGGCCTCGGCGGACTCACGCTCGCCCGCGTGCTGCACGTCAACGGCATCCCGTCCACCGTCTACGAGGCGGAGGGCTCGCCGACGTCACGTGCGCAGGGCGGCATGCTCGACATCCACGACTACAACGGCCAAATCGCCGTCGAGGCAGCCGGCTTGATGGACGAGTTCCGCGCCATCGTGCTCGAAGGCCGCGAGGCCATGCGCTTCCTCGACAGCGACGGCACGGTCCTGTTCGACAAGGCCGACGACGGCACCGGCGGCCGCCCCGAGGCCCAGCGCGCCGACCTGCGGCAGATGCTGCTCGACTCGCTTCCGGCCGGCACGGTCCGTTGGGGCCACAAGGTGGCCGCGGTCCACGGCAAAGAGGTGACGTTCGCCAACGGCACGACCATCACCGCGGAACTGCTGGTCGGCGCGGACGGCGCGTGGTCGCGCGTCCGGCCGTTGCTCACCGACGCCACGCCGGAGTACACGGGCATGTCGTTCGTCGAGACCTACCTCTACAACGCCGACGCTGAGCACCCTGCCGTGGCGGAGGTCGTGGGTGGTGGCTCGATGTTCGTCCCCGGCGAGGGCAAGGGGATCTTCGCGCACCGGGAGGCAGGCGGCGTCCTGCACGCCTATGTCGAGTTCAGCCGGCCGCTGGACTGGTTCGACGACATCGACGTCACGGACCGCGCGCGGGTCGCGCGCGAGTTCGAGGGGTGGGCGCCGGAGCTGACCGCGCTGATCACCGAGTCCGACACCGTGCCGCTGCTCCGGCCGCACTACGCCCTGCCCACCGGCCACCGGTGGGACCGCGTGCCGGGCGTGACCCTGATCGGTGACGCCGCGCACCTCGCCGCGCCCAACGGTGAGGGCGCCAACCTCGCGATGCTCGACGGCGCCGAGCTCGGCAAGGCCCTCGCCGCTCACTCGGAGGTGGAGGTCGCGCTGCACGAGTACGAGCAGGCCATGTTCGTGCGTGCGGCGGAGACCACCGCCGATGCCGACGTGGTGGTGCAGAGCCTGTTCGGCGACGACGCCCCGCAGAAGGTCCTCGACCTGATCGCGGCCGACCAGCACTGACGATCGGAGGTTGATGAGGGGAGCTTTCATAAACCTCAGGTTTATGAAAGCTCCCCTCATCAACCTCCAGGGGGCCCTGCGGGTCGCGCTGGACGAGCTCGCGGCCCGCGCCAGGCCGAGATCGGTACCGCCGGCGGTCCGTGCGAGATCCTCGGCATCTTCGACCGCGAGGCCCGCCGCGGCCACAAAGCCGAGGCCCGATCTTGCGCGGACCGCACGGGGCGGACCGACCGTCTTGCTTCATGCGCAAGTGATCGTGCATCTGGCGCATGACGGCCCTAGCTTGGGGGTCATGAGCAACCACGGACACGGCGACCAGGCGGAAGTCCTCGAACTGGACGCGGAACTCCTCGCCGAGCACACCGCGTCCATCATCGACTGGCTTCCCATCACCGCCCCGCGCCACGTCGTCGACCTCGGCAGCGGCCCCGGCGCGGGCACGTTCGCCCTGCTGCGCCGCTTTCCCGAAGCCCGCGTCACCGCCGTGGACACGTCGGTCGAGCACCTGAAACGCCTCCACGACAAGGCGTGCGAACAAGGCCTGACGGTCCACCCGGTGCAGGCCGACCTCGACGCGGACTGGCCGGACCTCGGCACCCCCGACCTCGTGTGGGCGTCGGGTTCCCTGCACCACATGGCCGACCCCGACCGCACCCTGCGGCAGATCCACCGCACGCTGGCCCCCGGCGGCCTGCTGGCGGTGATCGAAATGGCCGGTATGCCGAAGTTCCTGCCGGACCACGCCCCGGAAAGCGACGTGGAGTATCACCACCACGACGAACGCGTCCCGCACCGCGGCGCCGACTGGGGTCCCAAGCTGACCGCCGCCGGCTTCACCGTGGAGGGCGAACGCACGGTCACCGTCCACATCGAACGATCCGCGGCCGTCGAACGCTACGCACACATCGTTCTTCGCCGGAAGCTGGACCCCGAAGCCGTCGAACGGGCCCTGCGCCGCGACGACCTCGCCCTGCGCGCCGAACGCACCGTGTGGGCAGCGCGGAAGTAAGCCACTCACGCCCCGAACAGCACCCGGAACACCGCGCCCTCACCCGGCGCGGTGTCCAGCTCGATCCGCCACCCGTGCGCGGCGACCAACGCCGCCACGATCGCCAGCCCCAGCCCGGTTCCGCCCGGTCCACGCGCGGCGTCCACGCGGTAGAACCGTTCGAACGCCCGCGTTGCCTGCTCGTCCGACATCCCCGGCCCGTGATCAGCCACCTCGAAGGAGCTCGACCCCAGCCGCACCTCGACCGGCGACCCCGCCGGCGTGTGGATCAACGCGTTGTCGAGCAGGTTCGTCAGCACCTGCCTCACGCGCGCCTCATCGGCCTGCACCAACACCGGCCCAGCGAGCAGCTCCAGCGAGATGGTCCGGTCCGCGGCGCGCACCCGTGCCTCCACCACGGCGTCGGTGACCAGCACGACCAGGTCCACAGTGGACAAGACCAGAGGCTGCTCCGAGTCGAGCCGCGCCAGCTGCAGCAGGTCCTCGACCAGCACTCCCATCCGCTCGGCGTGGTCCTCGATGCGGCGCAACACCTCGGCGGGATCAGAGGCCGCGCCTTGGCGGTAAAGCTCGGCGTAGCCCCGAATCGACGTCAACGGCGTCCGCAGCTCGTGCGAGGCATCGGCGACGAACTGCCGCATCCGGTTCTCCGACGACACCCGCACCGCGAACGCCTGCTCGATCTGCCCGAGCATCGTGTTCAACGCCGACGCCAGCCGTCCCACCTCGGACCCCGGCCGCCGCACCGGCACCCGCCGCGACAGGTCACCGGCCGCGATCTCGCCGGCCACCTGTTCGACCTCCTCCAACGCCCGCGTGGACGCCCTGACCAGCGCATACCCGGCCATTCCGACCAGGATCAATGCGCCGAGGCTGATCAACAGGAACGCCAGCCGCAGGTCGTCGACCGCCTTGTCGACCTCCGACTGGTCGGTCGTCACGATCAGCTCGGCCCCGTCGAGCTGCCGCATCACCAACCGGTGCGAGCCCACCGAAACGTGCTCACCCGGCGTCAACGACCCGTACCCGGGCAGGCCGGCGAACGGCGTTCCGGACAGCACCTCGGTGGGAGACCGCACGATCACGTTCTCCCGCCCCGGGAACGGCCGCGGCAACGACGCGATCCGGTCGATCCGCGTGTCGAGCTGGCCGAGCAGGTAGCGCTCCATCACCTGGGAGCCGATCAGCCACGTGCCGAACAGGCCCGCGGCCACCAGGGCGACGAGCACGACCACCAGCCGCACGCGCAACGTCATGGGCGGATCATGTACCCGAGGCCGCGCACCGTGTGGATCAGCCGGGGCTCGGACACGTCCACTTTGCGCCGCAGGTACGAGATGTACGACTCGACCACGCCGAAATCGCCGTCGAAGTCGTGCGACCACACCTGATCGAGGATCTGCGCCTTCGACAACACCCGGCCGCTGTTGCGCATCAGGTAGTGCAGCAGCCGGAACTCTGTCGGCGACAGCTCCACCACCCGCGACCCGCGCCGCACGATGTGGCTCTCCACGTCCAGCGACAGATCACCGCAGGTCAACTGCTCGCTCTCGGAGCCGGGCCGGGTGCGGCGCAGCACGGCGGTCACCCGCGCGATGACCTCCTCCAGGCTGAACGGCTTGGTGATGTACCCGTCACCGCCGATCGTGAGGCCGGTGATGCGGTCGTCCGTGCTGTCGCGCGCGGTCAGGTACAGCACCGGCACCTGCACACCGGAAGAACGCAGCCGCCGCACCACCTCGAACCCGTCCCGGTCGGGCAGCATCACGTCCAGCAGCACCAGGTCCGGCGCCTCGGAACGGGCCGCCTGCAACGCTTCGCCGCCGGTCGCCGCGCTGGACACGGTGAACCCGGCGAACCGCAGGCTGGCGCACAGCAGTTCGCGGATGCTGGGTTCGTCCTCGACGACGAGCAACCGGCCACGTTCCACGCGTTGATCCTGCATCACCCGGTGGTCGGCCGCTGCGTGATGGTCTGCCCGGTCACCGTGCCGTCCGAGCCCGCCTGACCCTGCACGACGACCTGCTGGCCCGCCTTGAGGTCGGTCAGCTTGCCCTCGGACGTGATCTGCACCTTCGTCGTGTCCGAAGTGGACACCTTGACGATCTCGCCGTTCGGGGTCTTCACGTACACCGTGGTGCCGTCGACGTGGTCGATCGTGCCCGTCGTGCCCCGGCCGAACCCGCCGTTGGGCCGCTGCTGAGCGCCAGACGGCGGCGTGCCGTTGAACTGGCGGCCGGCGTTCTGGCGGGTCGGGGTCTGCGTGGCGCCGAAGGACTTCTGCACGAACACCCCGCCGACGAACGCGACGATGGCCAGCACCGCGACACTGAGGATCATCGTGGTCTTGCCGACGCCGGACTTGCGTTCCTTCAGCTGCGCCGAGATGTCGTTCTCCAGCGGCTGATCGAGTGGGTTGGTCACAAGAACTCCTATTCGTGCCTGAGCGCTTCGATGGGACGGAGCTTCGCGGCGCGCGACGCCGGGTAGCTGCCGAAGAACAGGCCGATCAACGCCGACACCGCGAACGCCAGCAGTACCGACGACGGCACCAGCACGGGCTGGATGCCGGCGATGGTGAACCGGCTGCCGATCACCCCCGCCGCGACGCCCAGGAACCCGCCGAACAGGCTCAGCAGCGTCGCCTCGATCAGGAACTGCCCGAGGATCGACGACCGGGGCGCGCCCACGGCCTTGCGGATGCCGATCTCCCGGATCCGCTCGGTGACGGTCACCAGCATGATGTTCGTAATGCCGATTCCGCCCACCAGCAACGAGATCGCGGCCACCGACGCGAGCAGCACGGTGAACGTCTCCGTCGTCGCGGTGCGCGCGGTGAGCAGCTGGTCCTGGCTGAGGATCCGGTAGTCGGCGGTCTGGGTGACCTTGTGCCGGCCGTTGAGGATCGTGGTCACCTGGGCCTGTGCGTTCGGCAACGCGTCGGCCGACCGCGCCTGCACGACGATCTGGCTGAGGCTGCCGTAGCCGGTCAACGCGTTCTGCGTGGTCGTCAGCGGCGCCACGGCCATGTCGTCGGCGTCCTGCAACCCGCTGGACCCCTTGGCCGCCAGCACCCCGATGACGGTGAACGGGATGTTGTTGACCAGCATGGACTTCCCGACCGGATCGGTACCGGGGAAGAGCTGCGTGGCGACGGTCGCGCCGATCACGACGACCTTGCGCGCCTGCTGCACGTCGTTGTCGGAGAACAGGTTCCCCTGCGCGACCGCGCTGTTCGTGGTGTCGAAGTAGCGCGGATCCGAGCCGATGAACTGGCTGATCGCGTAGCTCGTCGTGCCATAACCCGCCGTCGCTTGTGCTGAGACCACCGGCGACGCGTACTTGACGTCGGGGGAGTCCGGGCCGACCAGCGCCGCCGCGTCCGCCGTGGTCAGCGGCTTCACGGTGCTGCCGGGCTGGGCACGCTGCGGGCTGATCGTCAGGATGTTCGTGCCGAGCCCCGCGATGCTCTGCTGCACCGCGCTCGACGCGCCGTTGCCGACCGCGATCAGCAGGATCACCGACGCGACACCGATCAGGATGCCCAGCGTCGTGAGCCCGGATCTCATCTTGTTCGCGGTCAGGCCGCGCACCGCGAACGCGGCGATTTCGAACAGTCTCACACCAGCACCCCCGCGACCCCGCCTGTTTGAACACTGCCGTCCACCACGCGGACTGTGCGCATGGCGTGGGCCGCCACCTCGTCCTCGTGCGTGATCAACACGACCGTGCGCCCGCTCGCGTTGAGGCGGTCGAGGATGCCCAGGACCTCGCGGCTGGACTCGGTGTCGAGGTTTCCGGTCGGTTCGTCGGCGAGCACGATCGCGGGCGACGTGACGAGTGCACGGGCGATGGCGACGCGCTGCTGCTGGCCCCCGGACAGTTCGTTGGGACGGTGGTGCGTGCGTTCCTTGAGGCCAACCAGATCGAGCGCGGCCAGCGCGCGTTCCCGGCGTTGGGCACGCCGAACTCCCGCGTACACCAGCGGGAGCTCGACGTTCGCGAGTGCCGTGGTGCGCGGCACCAAGTTGAACGACTGGAAGACGAACCCGATCTTCCTGTTGCGCAGCAACGAAAGCTGTTCCTCGTCGAACTCGCCGGTGTCGATCCCGTCGAGCAGGTACTTGCCGGACGACGGCACGTCGAGGCAGCCCAGGATGTTCAGCAGCGTCGACTTGCCCGACCCGGACGCACCCATGATCGCGATGTACTCGCCCTTCTCGACGGTCAGGTCGAGGCCTCGGAGCGCGTGCACGGCCGTGTCGCCCGCGCCGTAGGTCTTGCGGAGGTTCCTGACCTCGATGACCGGGCTCATCGACCAGTCCCGGTGAAGCCGCCGCCGTTGCGGTTGCCGCCGCCAGTACCGGGGAACTGGCCGGTGCCCTGCTGCTGGCCGGTGCGGTTCTGGTTGGTCGACGTCGTCACCTGCGGCAGCACGACTTCCTCGCCCGCGCTCAGGCCGGACTTGATCTCCACGTACTGGTCGCCGCGCACCCCGATCTCGACGGTCTTGCGGGTCTCCGCGCCGTTCTCCATCACCTGGACCGAGCTGGCGCCGTTGACGGTCTGCACCGCCGCCGCGGGGACGGCGAGGACGTTGGTGGCCGAGTTGACGGTGACCTCGACGCTCGCGGACTGACCTGGACGCAGCCCGGCCGGTGGTTCGGTCAGCGTCAGCGTGACGCCGTACTGGACGACGTTGTTCGAGGTCGTGGGCGTGAGATCGACCTGCGTGACCTTGGCCTGGATCGGCTGCGTCTGCATGGCGTTGACCGTGACGGTCGCGGCCTGGTCGGCCTTGAGCTTGCTGACGTCGGACTCGGAGACGTTCGCGTGCAGCACGAGGTTCTTCAGGTCGGTGACCACGACGAACCCGGACGACGTCGTGGACGTGGTGCTGCTGCTCGTGGTCGAGCTGCTGGAGGTGTTGCCGTTGCCCACCTTCTGCCCGACGGACCCGGTGACCGACGTGATCGTGCCGTCGCCCGGTGCGGTCAGCGTGGTGGCCGCCAGGTTGTCCTGCGCCTGCTGGAGCGCGAGCTGCGTCTGCCGGTATGCCGTGAGCAACGCGGTCGTGCCGGTGCCCTTCGCGAGCGCCGCGTTCAGGTTGCCCTGCGCGATGTCCACCTGCAGCTGGGCCTGCGTCGGATCGAGCTTCGCGAGCTGCTGGCCCTTCGTGACGACGTCGCCGACCTTGACGTTGATCTCGGTGACCGTGCCGCTCGCGCCGAACGACGCGGCGGCGCTGAACGAGCTCTGCACCGTCCCGGACGCCGTCACCGTCTCGCTGACGTCGCGGTTCGCGGCTGCGGCGGTGCGCGTGGTGGTGGGCTGGGCACTGCCGGAGGAACCGAAGAACACCAGGTAGCCGGCCACACCGGCGCCGAGGAGCACCACCACCAGCAGCCCGTTGATCAACAAGGATCTGCGACGTCGAGTCATGGGCAGGGATGGTCGTCCGCCAAGCTGTGGCAGGGCTGCGAGTTTCCTGGCAACGTGCTGAAGATCAGGTGAGCCGTTTTCACCCGAATGAGCGCCTTAATTGCTCTTGGAGCAAGCCCTAACGTCGACCCATGGCCACGACCACTCCGTCCACTGCGTACAGCCGGGATCTAGGCGATGAACTGCGCCGGTTGCGGGAAACCTGCACCGGACTGACCGGCGCGGCGCTCGCCGTCCGTCTCGGCTGGGACCCGAGCAAGCTCTCGACCATCGAGACCGGCAAGTACCGCGCCAGCGAGATCGACCTCGTGCAGTACCTGTCCAAGTGCGACAAGGACATCGACTTCTACGAAGACTTCAAGCGGAAGTACCGCAACGCGTTCGACGAGTACATCGTTCAGGTACCGGACAACCTGCGCACGATGGCGATGGCGGAGTCCACCGCGAAGAAGATCACTCGTTACGACGCGCAGGCAGTGCCGGGCCTCGTGCAGACGCCTGAGTACGCCGATGGCGTCTACCGGGTCGCAGGTTTGGTGACGGAGGAGCGAATTCCGGCGCTGGTGCAGTGGCGGACGGAGCGACAAGCGCTGTTGCGGCGACACGATCGGCCGACCTGCCTGTTCTACGTCCACGAGCACGCCCTGCAGACCCGCATCGGTGATGACCGGATCATGGAGGATCAGTACCTCAAACTGCTGTTCAACGTGCACATGATCCGGATCATCCCGGCCGACACCGCGGTGATCGCATCCAGCTGCACGTTGTTCGAGTACGAGAAGGCGATGTCGGTGGCGTTCGTCGAGACCGACCTGGCGAACGTGTTCGTGCAGGACCCTGGTGCCATCGTGAGGTCTCGGCTGCTGTTCGACCGTTTGGCTGAGGTCGCCTTGGATGAGGAACAATCGCGGAGCAAGCTGGCGGCGTACGTCGGCCGACCGCGAGAGGAACTCGATGACTCAGGACAGGACCTGGCGTAAGAGCAGCTACAGCGGTGGTGCGGAGGACGGGGACTGCGTCGAGGTGTCGCTGGCCTGCGACGCACTCGTCCGCGACTCCAAGAACCCGTCCGGAGGTGCTCTGACCTTCAGTTTCACCGCGTGGCAGAACTTCCTCGAAAATCGTTGAACCTTCTCCCGTCTCAGCACGTGTTCCCGCCGTCGAACGGGATCGAGGGGGACGGGTCATGGCAGACGAGAAGACGGTGCTGATCGGCCGGTGTGGCCCGACGGTGTTGCTGCCGAAGCAGGGCGGCCAGGTGGTGCCGCTGCGCCAGAAGGCACCGCTGCGGGTCGACGTCGCGGGCGGCGGCCCCGTCGGTCTGGCGTTCGCCTGCACGCTGAAGTCGTTGCTGGGGGACCAGGTCGCGCTGCGCGTGTTCGACCGCCGCTGGAAGCGTGCAGGCAACCGCGTGACCTGGCGCGGCGCGGCCGACGGCAACAATCGCCGTGAGCAAGTGGTGACGCTGCAGAGCAACGTCTGGGCGGCCCTGCCTGCCGAGGTGCGCCAACGCCTTTTCGTGCCCGGCAGGTTCTCCGAGATGTGGCCCCTCGGCCCGGACTCACCCGAGTCCAAGGGCCGTCCGCGCAACATCAAGATCCGCTGGATCGAGGACGCCCTCCTGGACATGGCGCAGGACGTCCACGGCATCGAACTGGTTCCTGCCGCCTACACCGCGCCCGCCCGCTGGGACGGCCTGCACGTCCTCGCCATCGCCGACGGCGCCAAGTCCGCCACCCGCGACGCGCTGTCGTCGCACTTCGGCACACCGAGCCGAGAACTGTTCTCAGTGGACGGTTCGCCGCTGGACGAGCGCGTGCTCGGCATCCGGGTCACCGCGAAGGTGCCCGACGAGCACACCGTGCCGTTGACCGTGGCGCAGAACAGGTTCCTCTTCAACTCGCTCGGTGGCGGCTTCATCAACATGCGCCTGACCGCCGAGGAGGCGTCCGAGATCGTGGCGCTCGGCGAGAACGGCCCGGTGTCGTGCATCGGCAAGTTCGGCTGCACCATGCGTCCGTCCGGCACCCGCTTCGTCTGCGACCGGCACCGCGCCGTGTTCAAGCCGTCCGTCGACAAGCTTTCCTACCTATGGCCCCGAATCCTGGACGGCCTGCGCTTCTTCGGCGTCGGCGCGGCGGACGTCGTGGGCATCAACTCGTTCACGCTCGGTATGCAGCAGATGTCGAAGTTCACCGCCCAGCTGGCGCCGTCGACCTTCGGCTTCCTGCTGGGTGACGCCGCCAACTCCCTGCACTTCTGGCCCGGCCGCGGCCTGAACACGGGCCTGAAGAGTGCCCTGTCGCTGGCCGTGAACCTGCAGAAGCGTTGGCGCGGCTCGGCTTTCCGCGCCGCCGACTTCGCGGCGCACGAAGGCGTCATGCAGCAGTTGCAGTACCGCGAGAAGTCGCGCGCGTGGACCACCATGCTCATGCCGGACTCCGAGGGCGTGCCGCGCGGCATCGAGGACCGCATCCGCACCGGCCTGGACGGCCCGTTCGACCGCGCCGCACTGGTCACGACCTTGTTCCAGCGCGTCCTGGAGATCAAGAAGCGCCTCGGCGACCGGATGGGCTCGCTGGCCACCGACGAGTGGTACTACGGCCGCGTCAACGCGATGGACACGCGGACGTTGAAGGTCATGGTGGAGTCCGGGGCGTGGATCACGCGGGAGATCGGCGGCGAAGAGGTCGTCGTTCCGGCCGCTGAGCCCGCTGCCGTCCGGGAGCCGGTGCGCCGCGGGCTTTCGCTGGTCTCCTAACGAAATTCGTGGCCACTAAGCCTCGATCCACTGACGTGGTTTCGGTCGGTATGCCCTGGTCAGTCGGGTGCAGGGTGGGCGGCGGTGAACAGGTTGTCGAATCCGGCTTGCCAGGGCCAGTGCTGCGGTAGGTGCAGGTGGACGGCGCGGGCCCGGTGAACGGGCTGTCGGTGAACACCGCGTGATACCGGCAGGCCGGGAGCAGTTTCTCCTGGCCCGCGGCTTGGCTGGGCTCGTCGCGGCGGATCCGGCGCACGATCAGCCGGGCGGTGACGGCGTGCCGGGTGTGCCGGCGAACGCGGTGTAGGTGGTCTCAGGCGTACACAATTTACGGTCGAGGGCGACGTGCTTAATCATCCCGCCGAGCACCCGCCGCGGTGGCACGGCTCGTTGCCGGTGCGCCTCGGAAGGTGCGCCGGTAGGCCAGTGGTGTGACCCCGATAGCGGCGTGCAGGTGTTCGCGTAGCGAGGTGCCGCCGGCGAAGCCGACCTGGCCGGCGATGTCGTCGACCGGCAGGTCGGTGGATTCCAGCAACTCCCGGGCACGGTCGACGCGTTGCTGGATGAGCCAGCGTCCGGGGCTCAAGCCGACTTCTTCGTTGAAGCGGCGGGCGAAGGTGCGCAGGCTCATGTTCGAGTGCTCGGCAAGGTCGCTCAGGGCCAGCGGCTTGTGCAAGTTCTGCAGCGCCCACTGCCGGGCGGCGGAAGTGTCGTTCGCCGTTGCATCGGGGACCGGGTGTTTGACGTACTGCGCCTGGCCCCC
Source organism: Lentzea alba (assembly GCF_011067745.1). Lineage (GTDB taxonomy): Bacteria > Actinomycetota > Actinomycetes > Mycobacteriales > Pseudonocardiaceae > Lentzea > Lentzea alba. Next base: position 144,566 of record NZ_JAAMPJ010000019.1, on the reverse strand, counting down.
CTCGCGCCACGGGGGGACGACGCAGCTGCGGGCCACATGGTTGGCGATCTCGCTGCCGTGGTCCTTGCGGACAAGGTGCAGGCAGACATCGATGCCGGCAACGGCACCGGCCGAGGTCAGCACGTCGCCTTCGTCGACGAACAGGACGTTCGGGTCGAGTTCCACCTGCGGGTACCACTCCCGGAAGAGGCCCGTGGCGTGCCAGTGCGTGGTGGCCCGGCGCCCGTCGAGCAGCCCCGCCGCGGCCAGCACGAAGGCGCCGGTGCAGGTCGACACGATCCGGGTGCCGGGGGCCACGTACGCGAGGACTTGCGCCAGGTCGACCAGCGTTTGACGGCGGGGGTTGCTGGTGCGGAACGGTGGGACGATGACGGTGTCGGCGGTGCGCAACACCTCCGGGCCATGCTCGACGGTGATGGAGAAGTCCTCGCTGGTGCGCACCGGGTGACCGTCGATGGTGGATCGAGGCCAAGCGGACAATTCCGGGTCAGAACGAATGTGTTCTCGTCGTTTTCGGGTTTCCACCAGCGTCGGAGCCGGGCGAAGCTGATAATACGGTGTCATGAGCTTCGCCTGGATCCTGGCTTCCCTCGGCGTCGCGGCATTGGTTGTCGCAATCGTTGTGGTGATCCGTCGCCGTTCATCGCGTCGTCACGACGATTGGTGGGATTCGAGGCCGAGCCATGTCGGCACTCGGCCCAGCTCGGACGAGCAGGAGCGCGACCAGCACGGTTACGGACAGCAGGGTTACGACCAGGGCTACCCGCAGGGTGCCGGCCAGGTGGGCGGCGCCTTCGACGACGATGTCGACGCGTGCGTGGACGATGTCGACGATCTGGTGCTCCTGCGCAACGTCCAAGGCGTCAACATCGGTGGCGACGTCAGTGTGCATCTGGACGCCCAGGCACCCGGCTGGCCGTCCCTCGACCTACCGCTGGACGGGAGGCAGGGCCCGCTTCCCCGCAGCGGCCTGTTCGTCCGGCGCAACAACGCGTTCGGCACCAAGGCGACCCTCGGCATCGCGGACCTGGTCGACCACGGCGTGCTGATCGACCAGGCTCAGATCCGGTTCGACGATTTCGTGGCGTCGAATCCCTCGGGAATTCCCACACCGTCATCGGGGGAGGCTCTCGCCGTCAGCTACGGCAGGTGCGAGACGCGGGAAAACTTCCGCGCGAACGCGAACACCACGCATTTCGTCGAACTGGCACTGCGAGCCGGCGAGGGCGGCCGAGCCACGTCGCCGAACCGGGAAATCCTGCCGGTGAACTTCGTGTTCGTCGTCGACACGAGCCTGTCGATGGAAGGGGAGAAGCTAGACACCGTCAAGTCGGCGATTCGCGAACTCCACTCCCAGCTGCGCGACACCGACGTCCTGGGAATCGTCGCGTTCGACACGCGCGTCCGCACGTTGCTCAAGGCCACTCCCAAGCGGGACATCCCCGCGGCCCGCCTCGACGAGATCGTGACGGGCCTGGAGGCGGACGGTGCCACGGACCTCAACCTCGGCGTCCTCTACGGCATCGACGAGATCGCGCGGCACTCCCAGCCGGACGTGGTGAACTGCCTCTACCTGTTCTCCGACGGCGATCCGAACTCCGGCGAGCGCAACTGGATCACCATCCGCCGCAACATCGCCGACCGCATCCGCGGCGACCTCACGTTGTCCTGCTTCGGTTTCGGCGAGGACGCCCGCATGCGCGAACTGGAAGCGCTGGCCGGCCTCACCGGCGGCTCCTGCCTCCTGGTGACCAATCCCGACGACGTGCGCCTGAACCTCGCCGAGGACCTGGCCCGCCGCGAGCACCTGGCCGCGATCAACATCCAGCTGCAAATCCAGCTCGACGCGGAGATCACCGCCTGGCACCTCTACGGCCACGACCTGATCACCGACCCGTCCACCCGCGCCCGCGTCGAACGCGAGGTGTCGGCCGCGAAAGACCGGGCGCGCGAGGAGGTGGGCGTCGAGTCGCTGCCCGACCTCGTGACCGAGGACGACGGCATCCGCATCTTCGCGCCGGACCTGGCGTTCGACGAGACGTACTGGGTGGTCCTGGAAGTGCAGGCGCCGCCGGGCCGGACCGCTTTCGGCACGGCGACGGTCCAGTACGTCGACGCCGTCGCCAGGGACAACCGCCGGCACGTCGTCGATCTCGGTGCCAGCACCACGATCGCCGCCGAAACCGTGTTCGCGCACGCGGTCGGGCTGTGGACGAGCGAGATCACCTTCTACGCGCTCGACGACCTCTACCAGAACGACCGCGCGTCGGCCGGGCGCCGGTTGGCCGAGCACGTCGAGATCCTCAACGCGGCCCACGCCCACGTGCCGGCGCCGCAGTTCCGCGACGACCAGACGACGTTCCGGAAGCTGATCAGCCTGGCGGGCAACCTCGGTCTGGTGCAGGCGTGGACCGACGGGGGAGACGCGGCCTACACGATCTTCGCCATGAACAGGTTCGGGCAGAGCAGGTCGGGCTTCGTCCGCAACCGCTACCTCTGACGGATCCGCTGTTCCAGTTCCAGCTGGTGTTCGCGGACCCAGTCGTGCGCGGTGCCGACAGCGGCGAGCGCGCCGTGGTCCCGCAACCTGATCATCGCCGGATCACCCGCGGCGGCGCCCGCCTCGATGCCGCTGCGGCAACGGTCCTGCCACCAGAGGACGGTGCCGACGACCTCGCCGCGGTCGACCAGCCCGTAGCCGTCGCAGATCACCCCGACCAGCCTGGCCGCCTCGGTCACGTCGACCGTGGCGTGCCCGAGGTCCAGGTACTGCCAGCAGATGTGGGCGACGTCGTGCACGCGATCACCGGGGCCCGCGAGATCCCAGTCCACGAACGCCACCGGTTCCCCGCGGCGGTACACGGTGTTCTTCGGCGACAGGTCGTTGTGGCACACCACGGTGCCGCCCTCGGCGAGTTCGGTGCCCTCGGTCAGGTCGTGCAGCTGACGTGCGAGCGCGGCCACCTTCGTCAGGCTCGCCTCGGCGCGCACGTGCACCTGGTCCTCCTGGCGCCACGCCGCTCGCCCGTCCAGGAAGCTCAGGATCTCGCGCTCGTCCTCGTCCACACCGAGGAATCTGGGTGCACCAGGCCACTGCCGGGCACCGAGGTGTGCCAGCAGCCTGTGCACGTAGGGCGAACGCGGGTGCTGGGACCGGCGAACGGTGTCGCCGATCCGGACGACGGCGTTGATCCAGCCGCCCGGCAGAGTGTTCGACACCTGTCCATCATGGCCGTTGAGCGAGGTACACCCAGGCGTCCGTGCCAGACCCGAGCCGGACGAGCGCCCGCCGGTAGTCGTCCACCTCGTAGAGGTCGGCCGCCGCCAACTCCTCCGTCGTCACCTCGAGGACGGTGCCCGCGGTCGTGTCGGCGGGATCGCCGGTGTGCCGGACGATCGGGTGCCGGTCCGTACCGCTGGCCGCGATCACGGCCGGGTCGGTGATCGTCACCCAGTCCTGCCGATAGCCCGGCAGCACGTCCTGCGCGCCCGTGAGCTCCCTGCCGAAGTGCTCGCGCTGGACCGACGGCGTCTGCAGCGTCCCGTACGAGAAGAGGTTGACCACCGCGTCCGCAGGGCCTCCGATGCGGCGCAGCACCGGGTTCGCCACGTCGGCGTTGCCCACCACGACGGACGCGCCGGCAGCCGGCCCGACCTCGTCGAGATACCGCCGGCTCGCGGCGTGATACCGCTGGTCGAAGGCGCGTTCGGCCTGCTCCAGGCCGCCGAGCAACTCGGTGTCCCGGCGCGTCCCGCGGTCCCGCGCGATCTCGAACGGCGTGTCGACGAAGACCACCTCGTCCCACTCCAGGTCGCGCTGCAGGAAGCTGCCGTCGACGACCAGCACGAGGTCTTCCGCGGCAACCACTGGCGGCTCGTCGATCGGAGTGTCCGAGCCGAGGTCGATGATCCGCTCCCGGTACTTCCGGTCGCCACCGGGCCCGAGCGGTTCCAGCACCAGCCGTTCGAAAGCCTGGAAGTCGTAGGCATCGGCGTAGTAGCCGTCCGCCGAGTCCCGTCCCTGTCGATGACGGATCGCCCGCGGGTTGTGGAACCCGTCCATCGACAGGTGCGCCGCCGAACGTCCGCGCGCCGCCACCGCCGCGGTGAGCTCGCGGGCCAGCGTTGTCTTGCCCGACGCCGTGATCCCGTCGACGGCCACCCGCAACGGACGCCCGAGCGCCACGAGGTGATCGGCGACCCGGCCCAACACGCGGTCCCGCGGAGTGATCATGGGACCGACCCTATGCCAGCCCTCTGCCAGCCCTCTGCCATGAACGGCGCTTTCGTGGACCTCAGGTCCACGAAAGCGCCGTTCATGGCCAGCTCTCGGGCGGTCAGTCCTCCTCGATCTCCCGGCGAGCCAGCCGCACCTCCTCGATGTCCAGCCGCCGTTGAATGGTCCGCAGCACGATGTCGTCGATGGCGGCTTCATCGCGCAGCCGCACCACCGTCGCCCGCTTGTGCCCGATCAGCTCCAGCCGCAACGCCGTGTACTCGAGCTCGGACTGCGCCACCTCCTCGTCGCCGGCTTCCTTGGCGCGCCGGACCTCCAGGTGGTGTTCGTACTCGGCGAGCACCCGTTTGTAGACGACGTCGCTGACGCCCACCTTGTCGGCCAGGCCCGGCAGTGCCTCGTACGCCTCCTCGGACGCCGTCGACTGGGCCAGGCGGAGCTCCTCGTCCACCGCCGTGTCCTCGGGCAGGCGCGAGAACCGGATGATCGACGGAAGCATCAGCGACTGCACGACGAGCGTCAGCACCACCACGCCGGACGTGATGAGGATGATCTCCTCGCGGAACGGGAAAGGCCCGCCGCCGACCACGGTCTCGGGTACCGCCAGGGCAGCCGCCAGCGACACCGCGCCGCGGAACCCGGCGGCCGACGACACCAGCCGTTGCCGGGCGCCGACGCGCCGAAGTCGTTGCTGGGGACGGCGATCGATCGCGCGGATGATGTACGGGGTCGTGTAGCCCCACAGCAGCCGAGTTCCGGCCACGGTCAACGCCACGAGCCCGATCCCGCCGAACGCCGCGAGGATCTCGGAGCCGTCCAACGACCGGATGGCGCTGTTGGCCTGGAGTCCGATCAGGACGAACAGGGAGCCGTTGAGCACGAACGTCGCGATGCCCCAGAACGCGGAGCTGACCTGGCGGGTGTCGGCGGGCACGATGCGCGGGCCGACGCGGGCCAGCGTCAGCCCGCACGTCACCACGGCGATCACGCCGGAACCGTGGACGGTCTCGGCGAGCAGGAACGCGGCGAACGGCGTGAGGATGCTGACGAGCGTCTCGTGGATCGGGTTGTCGAGCCGCTTGCGCACCTGCACGGCGAGCCAGGCGATCGCGAGGCCGGCGACGGCGCCGCCCGCGTAGGACAGCAGCAGCTGCAGGCCGACCCGTCCGGTGCTGAACTGCTGCTCACCGGTCGTGATGGCGACCGCGATCGCGTAGATCACCAGCGCCGTGCCGTCGTTGATCAGCGACTCCGCGCGCAGGATGGTCGTGACCCGGCGCGGCATGCCTCGGGCGATGGCCGAAACGGCGGTCGCGTCGGTGGGCGCGAGTGCCGCGCCGAGCACCCACGCCGGGCCCCAGTCGAGGCCCAGCGCGTGGGCGACACTCGCCACGGCCCCGGCCGTCGCGAGCACGAGCAACGTGCTGAGCAGCACGATCGGGCGCAGGTTGCTGCGGATCTCCCGCAACGAGGTGTTGAGGCTCTCCCAGTACAGCAAGGCGGGCAGGAAGATCAGCAGCATCGCCTCGGGCGGCAGGCTGACCGACTCCAGAGCCGGCACGAAACCCAGCACCGCGCCGCAGACGACGAGCAGCACCGGGGCGGCGAGGCGCAAGCGTCCGGACACGACACTGCTCGCCAGGATGCACACGCCCAGCACCACTACGAGTTCAAGACCGAGCATGCGCCCAAGATAAGCGGCTCACGCGCTCAGCGCGTCATCCAACTCCGCAAGCAAGCGCGACTTGGGGCGCGCCCCCACGATCTGCCGGATCGGCACGCCGTCGCGGAACAACAACATCGTGGGCAGCGACATGACCTGGTAGTCGCGCGCGGTGGCGGTGTTCTCGTCGGCGTTGATCTTGAGCACGGTCAGGTCGTCACGTTCGCGGTCGATCTCGTCGAGCACGGGCGAGAGCATGTGGCACGGCCCGCACCACTGCGCCCAGAACTCGACGAGCACGGTGCCGGTCTTCGTGCTCTCCGCGAAGGTGGCGTCGGTCAGCTGCACTGGAACTCCTTGGGTTCAGCTACTAGGCACGGGTCCTGGAAGGCGAGCTTGGCCAGCAGGAACTCCCGGACTGCCTGGAGTCGCTCCAGACATTCGTCCACCTCAGCGAGTTTGCGCTGGTAGACCTCCCGTGAGTCCGGGCACGAGTCACCGGACTCGTGCCCCGCGCGCAGGCACGCCACGAACGGCCTGGTGTCCTCGAGTGACATGCCGACCGCCTGCAGCGACTGGATCTCCCGGACCAGCCTCAGGTCGTGCTCGCCGTACTCGCGGTAGCCGTTGGACGTGCGTTGCGCTTCCAACAGTCCCTGCGACTCGTAGAAGCGCAACGCACGTGTGGTGGTGCCGGCTCGCTTGGCCAGTTCGCCGATCCTCATGCCGCGAACGCTAAACCTTGACGCGCACGTCAAGGCAAACATTCATCTCGATGTCCGACGGTTGTTCAGCACGTGGACGTCCTTGCCCGGGCCGCAGAGCCCTCCCTAACGTGAGCCGCGTTCGGGCAAGTGCTCTCATCGGAGCGCGGGGAAGGGAGGGCAGGAATGGTCTTCGCGCTGTTCCTGCCCTCCCGCAGGTACGTCGACCACGTCCGCGTCTTCAGCGCCGCGCTCACCGTCGTGTCCTCAAAGGACAGATCCGGGATCTCGCTCACCACGCGGTGACGTCCGGGCAGACCGAGGCCGCGCCCACCTCCCAGACAAACCCGTCCGCCTGAGGGAGCCCGTCATGCGGTTCAGCATCACCATCGACACCGACGACGAGGAAACCGCGGTGCGGCTCCTCGGCGCGTTGAAGGACGTGGGCCTGGTGGACGCCACCGAGGCCGTAGTCGAGGACGTGGACGTCCGGATCCTGCCGCACACACGGCAGGTGCTGCTCCGGGACGCCCCCGTGGGGCTCACCAGGCTGGAGTTCGAGCTGCTGTGGCACCTGTGCTCGAACCCCGACCGCGTGCACCGTCGCCGCGATCTCCTGGCAGCGGTGTGGGGTGTCGACGACAACTACAGCGGCGCGCGCACGGTCGACGTACACGTACGGCGTGTGCGGCAGAAGCTCGGCGATGCCGCGGAGGTGATCCAGACCGTGCGCGGCGTCGGCTATCTGGTGGCTTCTTCCAGCCGGGTGCGGGTCGAGAACACGCCGAACATCGTTCAGCTCGCCGAACGACGGGCCGGATGACCTAAGAGGTCCACAGGACCGTCTCGCCACGCTGTGACCGGGCAGATCACCAAAAGCAGTTGCTCCGCCCAGCAGGCCCGGTGTTGCATCGACGCATCGGGCCTGATGGGGGAGTGATCGAGTGCAGGGTGCTGAGCTGATCGCGACGGACGTGTCCCTCGTGGACGACCTGATCCGCACGCAGTTCCCGGCTTGGCACGGCCTGCCGATCACCCACGTCGAGCACTCCGGCACCAGCCACGCGATCTACCGCCTCGGCGACGACCTCGCGGTCCGGCTGCCGAACCGCGGCTGGTCGGACGGCCAGGCCGAACGCGACGCGGCCGTGCTGTCGCTGCTCGCCCGCCATCTGCCGGTCGCCGTGCCGGAACCGCTCGCCCTCGGCGAACCCGGCTCCGGCTTTCCGCGTCGCTGGTCGGTCGTGCGCTGGCTGACCGGCGCGACCGCCACGGTGGACGCTGTGCGGCCGGACACCGCGATCCGGCTGGCCGAGCTGGTCCACGCGCTGCAGGCCGTCGAGGTGACCGGGGACCAGCCCACACCTCATCGTGGGAACTCCCGCCAGGCGGAGTACGACGACCAGGTCCGCGAGGGGATCGCCGTGCTCGGCGGCGATCCGCGGCTCGTCGGACTGTGGCAGGACGCGCTCGACGCGCCGCGCTGGGATCGGCCCGGCCGCTGGCTGCACGCCGACCTGCACGGAGGCAACCTGCTGTTCACCGGCGGCGAGCTGACCGGCGTGATCGACTGGGGTTGTGCGGGCGTCGGCGATCCGGCGGGAGACCTGATGGCCGCCTGGCTGTTCCTCGACGAACCGGGCCGGCGGCTCTACCGGCGCGAGCTGAGCCAGTTCGACGACGCCGCCTGGGCGCGGGCCCGCGGCTGGGCGCTGCACCTCGCGGTGGCTGGCCTGCCGTACTACCGCGACACCAACCCGGAGTTCGCCGACATCTGCCGCCACACGCTCGACCAGCTGTGTCCCGGATGGGAGCGTTAGTGCACACCGATGTGTCCGTTGTGGACGAACTGATCCGCACGCAGTTCCCGCGCTGGCACGGCCTGCCTCTCACGAAGCTCGACCACGGCGGCACCGACCACGCCATCTACCGGCTCGGCGACGAGCTCGCGGTCCGCCTCCCGCTCATCGACTGGGCCAAGGACCAGCCCGCGCTGGACTTCGCCGTGCTGCCCCGGCTCGCGCCGCACCTGCCCGTCGCGGTGCCGGAACCGCTGGAACTGGGTGAACCGACCGAGCACTACCCGTACCAGTGGTCGGTCGTGCGGTGGCTCGAAGGCGACATCTCCACGATCGACGCGGTCAGCCCGGACACGGGAGCTCGCCTCGCCGAGGTGCTCCAGGCCCTGCACAAGATCGACACCACCGGCGAACCGTGGACCACCTACCGCGGCCGCCACGACATCTCCATCAGCGACGAAGGCGTCCGCTGGTCGATCGCGCGGCTCGGCGGCGACCCGAGGCTCACCGCCCTGTGGGAGGAGACGATCAGCGCACCGCGCTGGGACCAGCCGCTCCGCTGGGTGCACGCCGACCTCCACCGGGGCAACCTGCTCTTCACCGGTGGCGAGCTGACCGGTGTGATCGACTGGGGTTGTGCGGCCGCAGGAGATCCGGCGGGTGATCTCATGACCGCGTGGCTGTTCCTCGACGCCCGCGGCCGCAAGCTGTTCCGCCGTGAGCTCACCGAGTTCGACGACGCCGCCTGGGCCCATGCTCGGGGCTGGGCGCTGGAGATCTCGGTGCTCGCGCTGGCGCGTCCGGACACCAACTCGTTCGTCGCCGAGTTCGCCCGCCACGCGCTCGACCAGCTACTGGCGGAACGAGCCGGGTGACTCGCCGGTCTCGCGGGTGAAGAACTTGGTGAAGTTGGTGGCCTCGCTGAACCCCAGTCGGTGCCCGATCGCCGCCGACGACAGGTCGGTGTGCACCAGCAGGCGTTTGGCTTCGAGCGCGACCCTGGCGTCGATCAACGCCTTCGCCGACTGACCGGCCGCGGCGAGGCAGATGCGGTTGAGGCTGCGCAACGAGTAACCGATGCGGGCCGCGTACTCGGCGGCGTTGCGCGTCACGGCGAACGAGTGCTCCAGCTCCTGCTGGAACCGTTCGAAACGGCTGTCCACCTGTGCGGGGTCCGTGTCCGATGGCAGCCGAGCGACGCGCAGCAGCAAGGCGCCCAGCAACTGGCGGAGCAGCTCGACCGGCTCGTTCGTCAGCACGTTGCGGCGGTACTCCTGCTTGAGGTCCTGCACGGCACGCGTGACGACCGCCTGCTCCGCCTTGGGCACGGTTCGCCGCACCGGTGCGAACGGGCTGAGCAACGGGCGGACGCCGTCCAGCGGCGGCGGGAACGCAGGGGTGAAAAGCACCATGAACGCCTCCGCGTCGCCGACGGGCAGGCGGAGTACGCGGCCTGGGGTCGCGTGCAGCAGCGTGCCGGGTTCGCAGGAGTGGTCCACGAAGTCGACCATGGTGGTGGCGCGGCCCGAGGTGACCAGAAACAGCTGGTGGAAGTCGGTTCGGTGCACCTTCGTGAGGGTGTCGGCGGTCTGCCTGCGTCGCAGCACGGCGAGGTCGACCACCTCTACACCGAGCGCGCCGCGGTCTGGGTTGCTGAAGCCGAAGCTGGCGAGCTGTCCACTTTTGACCATGGTGAGGCGTGATCCTACCTCGTCCGCGGCGCACCGCTGGGACATCTTTGTCGCCATGGACAACAAGGAACTCGTGCTCAAGGCCACCGGCGAACTCTTCGGCGACCAGGATCCGTCCGCTGTGGACCGTTGGGTCGCACCGGACTACCGCCAGCACAGCTCGCTCGCCCCGGACGGCCCCGAGGCGTTGCGCGGCCTCGTCGCGAACCTGCCGGAAGGGTTCCGCTACGAGCCGGCCCGCGTGATCGCCGATGGTGATCTCGTTGCGCTGCACGGCGTCTACCACGGCTTCGGGCCGGAGCCGCTGGTCGCGTTCGACCTGTTCCGGGTGGCGGACGGCAAGCTCGCCGAGCACTGGGACGGACTCACGCCCGTGGTCACCGCGACCGCCAGCGGACGGTCCCAGACGGACGGTCAGGCCGAGCCCGCGAACGCCGACACCGAGCAGTCCCGCGCGCTCGTCCGGGAGTTCGCCCAGCGCGTGCTCCAGGACGCCGACTACTCGGTGCTGACCGACTACATCTCGACCGAGACCTACCTGCAGCACAACCCCGAGGCCGCCGACGGGCTCGACGGGTTCGGTGCCGCCGCCGCGACGTGGGCCGGGCAGGGCAAGAACCTCGTTTACAAGACGGTCCACAAGGTGGTGGCCGAAGGAGATCTCGTGCTGCTGCAGTCCGAGGGCGAGTTCGGCGAGCCGGTGGCGTACTGGGACCTGTTCCGGGTCGCGGACGGCAAGATCGTCGAGCACTGGGACGTGGTCGCGCCGATCCCGGCCGAACTGCCGCACACCAACGGCATCTTCTAACCGTGATCACCGCGCTGCCGTTGCGCGACTACCGGGACGCGGTCGCGCTGGACGAACCGTTCCACCCCCTCAGCCCGCCCGCACCGGCGCGCAGCCTCGGCGTGCTGACGGAGCTGGCGTTGCGGTTTCTCGGTGAGGACCCGCGGGTGGGGCGGTTCGCCCTGCCGCGCGGCCTCGCCGAACAACGCCGGCTGCTGCGCAACGTGCTGACCGTGCGGGAACCGGCTCCGTTCGACCCCGAGCTGCTGGCCGTGCTCGACGCGGTGCTCGGGGGTGAACGGCAGCAGGCGCCGCTGGTCGACGCGCGGTCGCTGCCGGCGCCGATCGCGGTGTGGCGCGGTGACATCACCCGGCTGATGGCCGACGCGATCGTGAACGCCGCGAACGACGCGCTGCTGGGCTGCTTCCAGCCGATGCATCCCTGTGTGGACAACGCGATCCACGCCGCGGCCGGGCCGAGGCTGCGCGAGGACTGCCACCGGATCATGGCGGCTCAGGGCACCCCGGAGCCCACGGGCACCGCGAAGATCACGCGCGGCTACCACCTGCCCGCGTCGTTCGTGCTGCACACCGTCGGGCCGATCGTGCGCGGAAAGGTGTTGCCGGCACACGAGTCCGCGCTGGCCGACTCGTACCGGGCCTGCCTCGACCTCGCCGCCCAGGTCTCCTCGATCCGCACCATCGCGTTCTGCGGGATCAGCACCGGGATCTTCGGGTTCCCGAAGCTCCCCGCCGCGCGGATCGCCGTCGACACCGTCGGGGACTGGCTCGCCGCGCGTCCCGGCCGGTTCGACCGGATCGTGTTCACGACCTTCAGCGACGAGGACGACGACGCCTACCGGGAGCTGCTGTGACGTTCGAACGATGGCTGGACGGGTCCGACCGGGTGCTCGTCGCGGCGGGCGCGGGACTGTCGGCCGCCGCCGGGTACGACTACACGGACACCGAACGGTTCGCGGAGCTGTTCCCGGCGCTGCACCGAAACGGGCTGCGAGCTCGTCATCAGCTGATCGGCCTGCCGCTGCCGCCGCGGCTGCTGTGGGGCTACTGGTCCGTGCACGTCAACGACATCCGGTTCGACCCGGCGCCGAACCCGCTGTACCAACGGTTGCGTTCGGTGATCGGGCAGCGCGACAACTTCGCGCTCACATCGAATGTCGACGGGTTGTTCGCACGCAACGGTTTCGCGGACGTGTGGTCGCCGCAAGGGGACTACGGGCGCTACCAGTGCGAGACGCCGTGCACCCGTGAGACGTGGGAGAGCAGGCTGATCGTCGAGGCCGCGCTGGCGACCTACGACCCATCGACCGGTGAGGCGACGGCGATTCCGTCGTGCCCGCGGTGCGGTGGACCGGTGTTCCTCAACGTGCACAAGGGTCCTGAGTACGTTCCCGACCACCACGCGCCGGACGGGCGGCGGTTGCGGGAGTGGCTGGGCGGTGCGGGCCGGCTGCTGGTCGTCGAGATCGGGGCGGGGTTCAACACGCCGTCGGTGATCCGTTGGCCGGTGGAGTCGTTGGTGCGTAGCATGCCTGGCGCACGGCTCGTACGGATCAACCGGGACGATGCCGAGGTTCCCGCGGATCTGGACGCTCTGGCGGTGCGCGCCGACGTGGCCGAGGTGCTGGCATGAAGATCACTGCCGCTGTTGTGGGTGAACGGCACGGACCGTTCGAGCTCCAGGACGTGCTGCTGGACGAGCCACGTGAAGGCGAGGTGCTGGTGCGCGTCGTCGCGACCGGCATCTGCCACACCGACATCGTCACGAGCCACGGTGACCTGCCGTTCCCGTTGCCCGGAGTGCTGGGGCACGAAGGTGCCGGGGTGGTGGAAGCGGTCGGGCCTGGCGTGTCCGGGCTGGGGGAGGGCGACCACGTGGTGCTGGGCTGGCCGTGGTGCGGCGAATGCGGCAACTGCCTGGACGGCCAGCCGCGCTACTGCCTGCGGTTGGGCGAACTCCTGTTCGGTGGTGGCCGGGCGTTGCACGCGCTCGACGGATCGCAGCTCGCCAGCCACTTCTTCGGGCAGTCGTCGTTCGCGACGCACGCGGTCGTGCCGTACCGGGGGCTGGTGCGGGTGGAAGCCTCGTTGCCGTTGGACCTGCTGGGGCCGTTGGCGTGCGGGCTGTCGACGGGTGCGGGTGCGGTGTTGAACGTCCTGCGCCCGGACGCTGGTTCGTCGATCGTCGTCTACGGCGTCGGCGCGGTCGGGCTGGCCGCGGTCATGGCCGCGCGCAACAGCGGCGCGACCCGGATCATCGCGGTCGACCGGCACGAGTCGCGGCTGGTGGCCGCTCAAAGGTGGGGCGCCACCGACGTGGTCAACGCGAGCGCGGACGATCCTGTCGCGGCGGTGCACGAGATCTGCGCGGGGCCGGCGGACTTCAGCCTGGAGTGCACCGGAGTCGTGGCGGTGTGCCGGCAAGCCGTGGACTCGGTGGGGATGCGCGGCGTCTGCGTTCTCATCGGCGTGGCGCCCGCCGGGGCGCAGATCGAGCTCGACCACTCCAGCACGTTGTCGGGCAAGCGGGTGGTCGGAGTGCACGGCGGTGAGGGTCGCAGCACCACGTTGATCACGACGCTGCTCGACCTGCACCGGCAGGGCAGGTTTCCGTTCGACGAACTGGTCACGCACTTCCCGTTCGCCCGGATCGCCGAGGCGATCAAGGCCGCGGAGAGCGGTGAGGTGATCAAACCGGTGCTGCGGATGCCATAGCACACCTGGCCATCCGCGAACTGGCGTAATGCGCCCCGCCATCTGGGGCCATTCGTCAGGTTACGTAAGTGAGAAAGTTTCACCACCCCTCTCGACGGCGGCTGCGGGTTGTGCGTACGGTGAGCGCGCACTACTTTACCGGCCAGTAGGAACCTAGCTGAATTCCTTTCTCCCCACACCCCTGCAGGGTGAGGAAGTGAGCGCAGTGACATGCCGTCGGATCGAGAACGGGTGCTGTGTTTCAGCCCGTTCAGCACCCCCAACCCGGCCCTCGTGGTCGCGGCCGAACGAGCGGGCGGCCTCGGCGTGCTCGACCTCGGGCCGAACGCCGCCGCTGACCTCGGCCGCGTCACAGCGCGTCATCCACGCGCGTTCGGGGTGCGGCTCCACGGGCCGTTGACGGTCCCTCTTCCGGACGCGGTCGACACGGTCGTAGTGGATCTCGTTCGCTATCTCCCGAACCTGGCTGAGCTGGGCGAACGGCGCGTTCTCGCGGTGGTCACGTCAGTGGCCGAAGCCGTTGCGGCGATCGAGTTCGGGGCAGGCGGGTTGATCGCGAAGGGTGCCGAAGCCGGCGGCCGGGTGGGCGGTTCGCCCGCGTTCGTCCTGCTCCAGCAAGTGCTCGCGCTGACCGATCTGCCGGTCTGGGTGGCGGGGTCGATCGGTCCTGACACGGCTGCCGCCGCGATCACCGGCGGTGCGCGCGGAGTGGTGCTGGAAGGCCAGCTCACCCTACTCGCGGAAGCCCGAAAACAGATTTCCGGAGAAATTGTCAACGCTGTCCGCCTGATGGACGGCGCCGACACCGTTGTGAACGCCGGGTTGCGTGTACATGTTCGTCAGAACACGCTGGAAATAGGCCAGGAAGGCGCGTTCGCCGAATTCAACCGCGTCTCGTTCGGGACCGTTGGAGGCGTGGTAGGCGCGATTGCGCGAGGGATTCAAGACAATCTCACCCTGGCGGGTGAGCACCGCTCGATCCGGGCCGCCGGGCCGTTCTGCGGCCGCGTGCCGGGCCTGCGCTACCCGATCGCGCAGGGCCCGATGACCCGCGTCAGCGACCAGCCCGCGTTCGCCGCGGCCGTCGCCGAAGGGGGCGCGCTGCCGTTCCTCGCGCTCGCGTTGATGGAGGGCGCTGCGGTCCGCGAACTCCTCGAGACCACCGCCGCGAAGCTCGGCGACCGGCCGTGGGGTGTCGGGCTCCTGGGGTTCGCGCCGCCCGAGTTGCGGGCGAGGCAGATGGCGGCCGTGCTGGCGGTCCGGCCCCGGTACGCGATCGTCGCCGGCGGCACGCCCGCGCAGGCACGTGAGCTGGAGGACGCCGGGATCGAGGCGTTCCTGCACGTGCCGTCGCCCGCGCTGCTGCGCCGGTTCCTCGACGAGGGCGCCCGCAAGTTCGTCTTCGAGGGCTCGGAATGCGGCGGGCACACCGGTCCCCGGTCCAGCTTCACGTTGTGGCAGCAGCAGATCGACGTGCTGCGCGGACGTGAGAAGGACGTTGTCGCGTTGTTCGCCGGTGGCATCCACGACGCCCGCTCGGCCGCGATGATCTCCGCAATGACCGCGCCGATCGCGGCACGAGGTGCGGCGGTCGGCGTGCTCGTCGGCACGGCCTACCTGTTCACCGAGGAAGCCGTCACGCACGGCGCGATCCAGCCGGTGTTCCAGCAGGTCGCGATCGAGTGCGAGGACACCGCACTGCTGGAGACCTCGCCCGGCCACGCGGTTCGGTGCGCGCAGACGTCCTATGTGGACACGTTCGAGCAGGCGCGGGCCGAACTCGCCGGGCTGCCGAAGCAGGAGAGCTGGGAGCAGCTCGAACAGCTCAACCTCGGCCGGCTCCGGCTCGCCAGCCGTGGTCTCGTCCGCGACGACGAGGGCCTGAAAGAGGTCGGCGAGGACGAACAGCGCCGCGAGGGCATGTTCATGATCGGCCAGGTCGCGACCCTGCGGTCCGAGCGCACCACGATCGCTCAGTTGCACGAGGACATCGTCTCCGGGCTGCTGCCCGAGACCAGTTCCGAGGACGGTGAGCGGGAGCCGTTGGACATCGCCATCGTCGGCATGGCGGCGATCATGCCGGGTGCCCGGGACGTGGCCGAGTTCTGGGCGAACGTGCTGGCGGGCACCGACTCCATCACCGAGATCCCACCGGACCGCTGGTCGCCCGAACGTTACGGCAGCCCGTTCAAGTGGGGCGGGTTCCTCCCGCGCACGGCCTTCGACCCGCTCGCCTACGGCATCCCGCCCGCGTCGCTGACCTCGATCGAACCCGCGCAGCTGCTGGCGCTCGAAGTCTCGGCGCAGGCGTTGAAGGACGCCGGGTACGCGACGCGGGTGTTCGACCGCGAACGCACGTCGGTGATCTTCGGCGCCGAAGCCGGCGCCGACCTCGCGAACGCCTACACGGTCCGCACCGCGTTGCCCGCCCTGGGCGTCCGGGGCCTGGACGACCACCTGCCCGCGCTGACCGAGGACTCGTTCCCCGGTGTGCTCGGCAACGTGATCGCCGGCCGGGTCGCGAACCGGCTCGACCTCGGCGGCGCGAACTACACCGTCGACGCGGCCTGCGCGTCCAGCCTCGCCGCGCTCGACGTGGCCTGCAAGGAACTCGTCGGCGGCACCAGCGACATGGTGTTGTGCGGCGCGGTCGACCTGCACAACAGCGCCCACGACTACCAGATGTTCGCCTCGGTGAAGGCGTTGTCCGCCAAGGGTCGTTGCGCCACGTTCGACTCGGCGGCGGACGGCATCGCGCTCGGTGAAGGCGTCGCGGCGGTGGTCCTGAAGCGGCTTGCTGACGCCGAACGCGACGGCGACCGGGTTTACGCGGTCATCAAGGGCATCGGTGCGTCGAGCGACGGCCGGTCGATGGGCCTCACCGCGCCGCGCCCGGAAGGTCAGCAACGGGCGCTGCGTCGCGCGTACGCCTCAGCGGGTTTGCCGGTGACGTCGGTCGGACTGGTTGAGGCGCATGGCACCGGAACCGTGGTGGGCGACCGGACCGAGCTTGCTTCGTTGACCGAGATGTTCTCCGGTGTCGAAGCCGGCACCTGCACGATCGGCTCGGTGAAGTCGCAGATCGGGCACACCAAGTGCGCGGCGGGCCTCGCGGGCGTGATCAAGGCCGCGCTGGCCGTGCACACCGGGTTGCGGCCCGGCACGTTGCACGTCAAGCAGCCCAACGCCTTCTGGGACGCGCAGACCAGCCCGTTCGCGTTCGGCCACCGCACGTGGACGAGCAAGAACCGCGTGGCGGGCGTGAGCGCGTTCGGGTTCGGCGGCACCAACTTCCACACCGTGCTCGCGGGCTACACCGGCGCCGACGAACCGCGCCACGGGCTGACTCAGTGGCCGGCCGAGCTGTTCCTGATCCGCGGCGATGATCAGGCTGCGGCGCAACGAGAAGCGGCACGGTTGAGCGCACTCGTCGATGCGCGCACGCCGTTGCGTTCGCTGGCTGCGGCGTGCGGTGATGGCACGGTTCAGGCGGCGTTCGTGGTGAGCGACCACGACGGCTTGCGGACGGCGCTCGCGGACGTCGAGGCTTGGCGGTCGTCCGAGGTTGTCAGGTTGCGTTCGGGAGAACGGCCGAAGGTTGCGTTCCTGTACCCCGGTCAGGGCAGCCAGCGGCCGGGCATGCTGCTCGACCTGGTCACGGCCTTCCCGCGGCTGCAGGACTTCGTGGACGCCCGGTACGAGCGGGTCATGTACCCGCCGGCCGCGCTGACCGCCGAGGACGTGTCGCGGCAACGTGCGGAGATCACCGACACCCGCAACGCCCAGCCGACGCTCGGCATCGCCGGGCTCATGGTCACCGCGCTGCTGGACTCCGTCGGGGTGCGACCGGACCTGGCCGGTGGCCACAGCTACGGCGAGCTGGTCGCGTTGGCGGCGGCCGGTGCGTTCGGGCCTGCCGAGCTGCTGGAACTGAGTGCGGCACGGGCCGAGGCGATGCTGGAGGCCGTCGGCGAGGATCCGGGCACGATGGCGGCGGTGTCAGCGCCGCTGGCCGAGGTCGAGGCGTTGCTGCCGGCGGATGTCGTGGTGGCCAACCACAACGCGCCCGACCAGGTCGTGATCTCCGGTGCGACGGCCGCGGTGTCGAACGCCGTCGAGGTGTTGCGGGCTGCCGGGCTGAGCGTGAAGAGCATCCCGGTCGCGGCCGCGTTCCACAGCCCGCTGATGGCGGGTGCCCGTGACCGGTTCGCGGACCGGCTCGCAGCAGTTTCCCTTGGTGAGACGCGTTTCCCGGTGTGGTCGAACGTGTCCGCCTCCCCGCACATGGATGTGCGTGACGGGTTGTCCGCTCAGCTCGCGGGCCGGGTGCGGTTCGTGGACCAGATCGAGTCGATGTACGCGGCCGGCGCGCGGATCTTCGTCGAGGCCGGACCGGGAGGGGTGCTGACGTCGTTGGTCGGCAAGACGCTCGGCGACCGGCCGCACCAGGCGTTGCGGTGCGACGACCACGTGACGTTCCTGCGCACGCTCGCGGAACTCGCGGTCGCCGGTGTCGAGGTCGACGCCGCGCCGCTGTTCGAGGACAGGGCCGAACCCGCCACGGTCGTGCCGCCGCGGCCGGGCTGGTACGTGGATGGAGGTCTCGTGCGGGACGCGAACGGCGACGCACTGCCCGGCGGGCTGCGGCCCGCGACGGAGTTCCCGACGCTCCGCGTGGGGTCGGGGTTGGGGCGTGACGAGATCATCGAGAAGTTCCTGGACGGCATGCGGGACGCGGTCAGCGCCCAGCGCGACGTCCTGCTCAGCTACCTCGGCACCGCACCCGCGGCACCGGCGCCGATGCCGGTGATCGAACAGGCCGTCCCGGTCCCGGTCGCTGAGGTGAAGCCGCAGGAGGACGTGGGCGCGGTCGTGTTGCGGACGATCAGCACGCGCACGGGCTACCCGACCGAGATGCTCCAGCCGGGCCTGGACCTGGAAGCGGACCTGTCGATCGACTCGATCAAGCGGACCGAGATCGTCGGCGAGCTGGTGGCCGAGCTGGGCGCGTCCGGATCGGTGGACGAGCTGGCGCAGCTCAAGACGATCGAGGGCATCGTCGGCTGGTTCGGTGCACCAACGGCCACACCAGCTGCCGCGCCGGTCGAGAAGGACGTGCGGGCGATCGTGCTCCAGACGATCAGCACGCGCACGGGTTATCCGGTGCAGATGTTGCAGCCGGGTCTGGACCTGGAAGCGGACCTGTCGATCGACTCCATCAAGCGCGCCGAGATCGTGGGTGAACTGGCTCAGGAGCTCGGTGCCACGGGCGCGATCGACGAGCTGGCCCAGCTGAAGACGATCGACGGGATCGTCGGCTGGTTCGGAGCACCTGCCACGCCGCCCACCACGACCGGTCGTCTGGTCCGGCTCGTGCCACAGGTCGTCGCCGCCGAGCCGGCGGCACCGGTCGACCTGACCGGCAAGACCGTGCTGATCATCGACGACAACGGCATCGGCCTGGAGCTCGCGGACCTCATCGAACGGCACGCCGTCCGCCCGCGCATCGAGCAGGTGCTCCCGGACGACCTGAGCGGCATCGACGTCGTGGTCAGGCTCGGCGCACGGTTGCCCGAGGCGTTCAGCGACGTCAAGGCGTGCGTGACGAACGGCGTGAACCTGCTGGTGGTCACCACGGGCGGTGGCACGTTCGGCTTCGACCACACCCCGGACGAACTGCCCGCGGACATCGGCCTGCACGGCCTGATCCGCACGGCCGCGCTCGAGTACCCGGACCTCGTGGTGCGCGCGGTCGACGTGAACTCCAAGGAGAGCCACCGCGACATCGCCACCGCGTTGCTCGCCGAGATCGGCCCCGGACCCGCGGTCGTCGGTTATCAGGCGGGCAAACGGCAGGTCATCGAGGCGGTGCCGACGGAGCTCGCCGCCGGAAACCTCGACCTGAACGCCGACAGCGTGGTGCTGCTGACCGGTGGCGCCCGCGGCATCACTGCCCTGGTCGCGACCGAACTCGCCGAACGCACCGGCTGCCACGTCGAGCTGATCGGCCGCACCCCGATCGCGCCGGAAGACCACCGGCTCACCCACGCCACGACCGAGCCGGAACTCGTGAAGGCGTTGTTCGAACTGGGCGAGAAGGAGAACGTGCCGGCCAAGGCGCGCAGGGTGCTCGCCGAGCGCGAGGTCCGCCAGACCATGGAACGGTTGCGCGCCAAGGCGTCGAGCGTGCGCTATCACGAGTGCGACGTCACCGACGCGCAGGCCGTGCAAGCCGTGCTCGACGACGTCAAGGCCAGGTTCGGCCGGATCGACGGCGTGATCCACGGCGCGGGCGTGCTGGACGACAAGCTGATCGAAGCCAAGACCCAGGAGTCGTTCGACCGCGTGTGGGCCACGAAGGTCAACGGCGCGAAGGCGTTCAACGAGGGATTCCTGGTGTTGTTCGGCAGCGTCAGCGGGGTGTTCGGCAACCGCGGCCAGGCCGACTACTCGGCCGCGAACGACGCCCTGGACCGGATGGCGAGGTTCTGGGGCACCCAACGGAAAGTCGTCGCCGTCGACTGGGGTCCCTGGGCCGGCGCGGGCATGGCGGTCGGGCTCGCCGACGAGTACGCGCGCCGCGGCATCCCGCTGATCGAGCCGCGGCAAGGTGTCGACGCGGTGCTGAACGAGATCGGAAACGGTGAGGACGTGCAGGTGGTCTACCGATGGGAGGCATAGCGATCGTCGGGATCGGTGCCGTCTTCCCCGGCGCCCCCGATGCCACGACGTTCTGGCGCAACATCGTCAGCGGCGTGGACGCCATCGGGCAGATCCCGCCCGGCCGCTGGGACCCGGCCACCTACTACGACCAGGACAGCACCACCGGCGACAGGTTCTACTGCCGCAAGGGCGGGTTCGTCGACGACCTGGCGGAGTTCGACCCGACCCGGTTCGGCATCATGCCGTCCACAGTGGACGGTGCGGAACCCGATCAGCTGCTCGCCCTGGCCACGGCGGCGGAAGCCATCGCGGACGCGGGCGGCGAAGCGGTCCTGCCGTCACGTGACCGGGTCGGCGTGATCGTCGGCCGAGGCGGCTACCTCACGCCCGGCTGCGCACGTCTCGACCAGCGGGTCCGGCTCGCCGACGAGGTCGTGTCGGTGGTCCGCGACCTCTTCCCGAACCTGGCCGGCGCGGAGCTGAACAACGTCCGCCAGGCCATCAAGGACCGTCTGGGCCCGGAACAGCCCGAGTCGTCGATCGGCCTGGTGCCGAACCTCGCGGCGTCGCGGATCGCCAACCGGTTCGACCTCAAGGGCACCGCCTACACGGTCGACGCGGCCTGCGCGTCCGGCCTGGTCGCCGTCGAGCACGCCGTCCGCGAACTCCAGGAGGGCCGCGCGGACGCCATGCTCGCCGGCGCGGTGCACGTCTGCCACCACCCGACGTTGTGGAGCGTCTTCACGCAGCTCAGGGCGTTGAGCCCGAGTGAGCGCATCCGGCCGTTCGACGCGAGCGCGGACGGCACGCTGCTGTCCGAGGGCGTCGGCATGGTCTTGTTGAAACGACTGGAAGACGTTGGCGACGAACGCGTCTACGCGGTGATCCGCGGCATCGGCTCCGCCAGCGACGGCCGCGCGACCAGCATGATGACGCCCAACCCCGAGGGCCAGCTCCTCGCCGTGCAACGGGCATGGGCCAACGCCGAGCTCGATCCTCACCGCGATGCTCCTGGCCTGATCGAGGCGCACGGCACCGCGACGCCCGCCGGTGACGCCGCCGAGCTGTCGACCATGATCAACGCGTTCGGCGCGGACGGCGACGAGATCGGCATCGGCACGGTCAAGTCGATGATCGGCCACGCGATGCCCGCGGCCGGCATGGCCGGCCTGATCAAGGCCGCCCTCGCGTTGCACCACAACACGTTGCCACCGACCCTGAACGTCGAGAACCCGCACTCGGCGCTGCACGGCACCAGGTTCACGCCGGTCGCCACCGCCCGTGAGTGGAGCGGACCGCACCGCGCGGTCGTGAACGCGTTCGGGTTCGGCGGGATCAACGCGCACGCCGTCCTCGACGGTCACACCGTCGCCAAGCCGCGCAAGCCGGTCATGACGTTCGCCGCCGACACCGCGGAAGAACTGGCCAAGGCGCTCAAGGAACGCCGCACGTCCAGTGCTGACAGGGCGTTCCGGCTCGCCGTCGGCAACCCGGACGACCGCAAGCTCAAGCTCGCCGAACGCGTGCTCGCCCAGGGCAAGGCGTGGCCTGGCCGCCACGACATCTGGTTCGCCCCGCAACCGTTGCTGACCAGCACGGACCAGGTCGCGTTCCTGTTCCCGGGCTTCGAGCGCGAGTTCAGCGGCGAGGTCGTCGACCACGCCGTCCGGCTGCTGCAGGACGGCCGCCGCGAAGCCCGCGAACTCATGGCGCTCGGCATCACGCCCGGCGCGCTCGCCGGGCACAGCATGGGCGAGTGGACCGCGATGGTCGTCGGCGGCATCTACCCGACGATCGACGAGTTCGTCTCGGCGCTCAAACCCGGTGCGGTGGCGGTCGTCGACATCGCTTACGCCGCACTGGGTTGCTCCGCCGACACCGCCGAGCAGCACCTCATCGAGGGCGTGACGATCAGCCACGACAACTGCCCCCACCAGTCCGTGATCTGCGGTCCGATCGACCGTCTCGAACAGGTCCTCACCACGCTCAAGGCCAATGGCGTGATGGCCCAGCTCATGCCGTTCCGCACCGGCTTCCACACCCCGGCGCTCGCCCCGTACCTCGGGCAGGCCAGGGAGACGCTCGACGAGCTGCCGGTCCGTGCCTCGGACATCCCGGTGTGGTCGGCGAACTCGCTGGAACCCATGCGCGTCGACGAGGTCCGCGAGCTGGTCCTGCGGCACCTGGTCGAACCAGTCAAGTTCCGGCCGCTGCTGGAACGCCTGCACCAGGCCGGTTTCCGGGCGTTCGTCCAAATCGGACAGGGCAGCGTGCAGGGGTTCGTCAGTGACACGCTCCACGACCGCCCGCACCTCGCCGTGAACGCCGACATCGCGCCCGAGGCGCTCTGGGCGTTCGGGCTCAAGCGCGGCACCGCGCACAAGGTCAAGCTCCGGCTCGGCACGCCCAGGATCAAGGTCGACCCGCTCGGCGCCGAACCCGTGCCGGTGTCCGACGACAGCCCGATGTCGGCCGCGGTGAACAAACTGCTGGCCCACACCAACGCGGTGGCGCGCGAGGTCGTCGGCGCGCTGCGGCCGAACGAGGCAGGGTTCACCCGCGAGTTCTCGCTCAGGACCATGCCGGAACTCGTGGACCACTCGGTGTTCCCGCAGGCGCCCGGCTGGCCGGACCTCGCCGACGGGTTCCCGATCGTGCCCGCGACCGGTCTGCTGGAGGTGTTCGCGGAGGCCGCGCGCAGGCTCACCGGCGGCACGGTGCACGGGTTCGCGCAGGTCAAGGCCAAGCGCTGGCTGACCGCCCTGCCCGCGTCCACGGTGAAGATCTCCGCCCGCGCGGAAGGCCGGGAACGCGTCGTCGTGAAGGTCGGCGACTACGCCGAGGGCGTCGTGCTGATGGCGCCGGTCGCGAAACAGCTGGTGGGCAAGGAACTCGAAGGCGTCCGCGAGGCGCCGGTCAGCGCGGCCGAGCTGTATCGGGACGGCTGGATGTTCCACGGGCCGGCGTTCGCGGGCGTGACGAAGATCGGCTGCCTGGCGGACAACGGGATCGCCGGTGTGCTGACGCCGTTGCCCGCGCCCGGAGCGTTGCTGGACAGCGCCGGACAGCTGATCGGGCACTGGATGCAGGTCACGCACACGGTCGACCAGACCGTGCTGCCGACCGGGATCGAACAGGTGTCGTTCCACGGGCCGGTGCCCGCCGGCGACGTCCAGTGCACGGCCTGGATCCGTTCGGTGACCGCCCAGGAGATGGTCGCCGACGCCGAGCTGAGGGTGAACGGCGAGCTGTGGTGCCGGATCACCGGCTGGACCACCAGAAGGTTCACCACGGACGACCGGATCTGGCAGGTCAAGCTCCGGCCCGGCACCGAGATGCTGTCCACTCAGGACGACGAATGGCTGCGGGTCACCGAGAACTGGTCGGACAGCGCGACCAGGGACCTGATCATGCGCCGCTACCTGAACTCCGCCGAGAGACAGCACTACGGAGGACTGGACGTGCCCGCCCAACGGGACTGGCTGCTGCGCGTGATCGCCGTGAAGGACGCCGTGCGCGCGTGGCTGTGGAACCGCGGGGCCGGGCCGGTCTACCCGGCGGAACTGACCGTCGGCGCCAACGGCCGGGTGCGCGGAGCCTTCGCCGTGCCCGGCATCGAAGTCATCGCGGAACACGGACGAGCCGCCGCCCGGGTCAGGACGGAGAACTGATGGACGAGGTGCTGGAGCAGGTCGCCAAGATGATCACCGAGGTGGTCGGGCCTGACTTCCTGCTGGGCGTGGAGATCACCCGTGACACCACGTTCAGCGACGACCTGGGCCTGGAGTCGATCGAGTTCGTCGCGCTCGCGGACAAGCTCAACGCCCACTACGGCGTCGATCTCGTGGCGTTCCTCGCGGACATGGACATCGACGAGATCATGGCGATGTCCGTCGGCCGGCTCGTCGACCACATCACGGCTCGTGTCTGAGGTTCACGCCCGAGGGTTGCGCTTCCACGTGCAACGGCTCGGGCCGACGGATGCTCCCACGATCGTGTTCGTGCACGGCCTGGTGATGGACAACCTGTCGAGCTTCTACTACACGCTCGCCGCACCGCTGGCCCAGGCCGGGTTCGGCACCGTGCTGTTCGACCTGCGTGGCCACGGCCTGTCCGAGCGGCCGCCGTCCGGTTACACGCCGGAGGAGAGCGCGGAGGACCTCGTCGCCGTGCTGGACGAGATCGGCGTGACCGAGCCGGTCTTCCTGCTGGGCAACAGCTACGGCGGGGTGGTCGCGATGCACGCGGCCGTGCAGGCTCCCGAACGGGTCGGCGGGGTCGTGCTCGTCGAGTCGGCGTGCGGGGGAGTGGTTGGCGACGCGTGGTTCGAGGACATCACGAACACGCTGACGGTCGCGGCCCTGGGCCTGGAGTTCGACCGCACGCAGGACCAGCTGATGGCGCTGGGACAACGCAAGATCGCGAAGCTGGCGGTCAACGCCAACGCGTTGCTCAACGGCACCACGCTGATCGACGACCTCGGCTCCGGCGCGAAACTCGACCTGACCCAGGTGCGGTGCCCGGTGCTGGGGGTCTACGGCGCCGAGTCCGAACTGATCGGAGCGGCCGCCGAGCTGCAGGAACGGATCCCGTCCTGCCGGTTGCACATCGTTTCCGGCCTGGGGCACACGGTGTTGCGCGAAGCCACGGCCGAACTGCTCGACGTGCTGCTGGACTGGTTGCCGTTATGAGCCGGTTCCTGTTCGTGGTGCCGCCGCTGACCGGCCACGTCAACCCGACCGCCTCGGTGGGCGGCGAGTTGCTGGCGCGCGGGCACGAGGTCGCGTGGGTCGGGCATCCGGGCACGCTCGCGCCGTTGTTGCCGGACAACGCGGTGGTGTTCCCGGCGATCGACGACGACCTGGAGTCCGACATCCGGGCCAAGCGGGAGCGCTGGCTCGCGTTGCGCGGGATGGCGGTGCTCAAGTTCTTCTGGGAGGAGTTCCTGATCCCGCTCGGGCACGCGATGGTGCCCGGTGTCTCGGCCGCGGTCACGGCGTTCGAGCCGGACATGATCGTCGCGGACCAGCAGGCGCTCGCCGGGCCGTTGGTGGCCCAGCACGCGTACCTGCCGTGGGCGACCTCGGCGAGCACCTCCGCCGAGCTGATCAATCCACTGAGGACGATGCCGAAGGTCGACGCCTGGGTGCGCGACCTGCTGCACGACTTCGCGGGCGGCGACATCAGGTTCTCCGACCGGCTGGTGCTGGTGTACAGCTCGAAGGCGTTGGTGGCGGGGGAGTTCGGCGAGCACGTGGCGTTCGTGGGGCCCGCGCTGAGCCATCGCGTGGAACGCGTGGACTTCCCGTGGCAGCGGCTGACCGGACAACGGCGGGCCCTCATCTCGCTCGGCACCCTCAACGGCCCGGCCGGTGAGCGTTTCCTCGGCCAGGCCCTGGACGCCGTCGCGGACCTGGACCTCCAGGTGATCATGGTCGCCGAACCGCGGCCCGCCCCGCCGAACGTGCTGATGCTGCCGTCCGTGCCCCAGCTCGCGCTGATGCCGCACCTGGACGCGGTGATCACGCACGGCGGGCACAACACGGTGTGCGAGGCGCTGGCGCACGGGTTGCCGCTGGTCGTGGCCCCGATCCGGGACGACCAGCCGACCGTCGCCGCCCAGGTCGTGGCGGCCGGGGCCGGGGTGCGGCTGACCTACTCGCGGGCGCGGTCCGCGGACATTCGCAGCGCGCTGGAGTCCGTGCTGGACGAGCCGGAGTACGCGGCCGCAGCGTCGCTGGTGCGGGAGTCGTTCTTGGCGGCGGGCGGCGCGGCAGCCGCGGCCGACCGACTGGAGAAGGTGGTGGCCGGGTGATTCTCAGCGTGTTGGTGGTGCTGGTCGTCCTGTTGGACGTGCTGCGCCTGCGGTCCCGCGCGTCCAAGCTGCGAGTGCTCTCCCAGGGCGCGGGCGAGCACTCGCTTCTCACCGCGACCGGGGTCCGTCCCGAGGGCTCGTGGGAGAGCGACGCCGACCTGGTCGACCTGGTGCCGCGCGACCTGCCGACGGTCGCCGCGCTGGACCTGCTCGGCGCGGTTGACCCGGCCAAGTACCGCGACGACCAGTGGGCGCGGGGAGTCAGCGCGTCGCAGGCGGTGCTGGTGCGCGACGAGTACAAGGACGACGTCGATCCCGACGACCCGACCGAGTTCGTTGCGTTCGTCCGGCGGGTGAAGGACCACGTGCGGGCGCGGGTCGACATCGCGGTCGCGCCAGGGCTCAAGGCAGGGCCGTACGACCTCGGGTATCGCGCGGCGACGTTGCGGCAGCTCGGCAAGCGGCCGTCGCTGTGGATCGCGGGTTCGGTCATCGGGTATGCGGCGGTCGCGGCGGCGCTGATCACGAACTGGCAGTGGGGACTCGTCGCGCTCGCCGCCTACTGGGCGCACCCGGTCCTGGTGTTCGCCGGAACGCCGCTGCGGCCGCGTGACCTGTGGGTGCCGCGCTTCGTGCGCACGCCCTACCTGTGGTTCAGGACGGCCGGAGGCAAGAAGTCCACCGCCGAGCTCCGCCAGGCCGAGCGGCTGGAGCAGGCAACGCCCTGGTACGAGCAGAACCGCGACAAGAACTTCCACGAGGCCCGGCGCGACAACTGCCCGGCGTGCGGGAGCACCGACCTGCGCCGGTGGGTCACCGCCACGGATCTCGTGCAGCGCAAGCCCGGCACGTTCACGATGGACCGCTGTGTCCGATGTGGACACGTCTGGCAGAACCCGCGGCTGTCCGAGGAAGGGCTCGGCTTCTACTACCGCGACTTCTACGACGGTCTCGGCGCGACGTCCGCCGAGGCGGTGTTCTCCGGCAAGACCGAGCCGTACTACGGCCGGGCGCGCATGGTCGAGCCGTTCACGAAGCCCGAACGGTGGCTCGACGTCGGTTCCGGGCACGCGCACTTCTGCCTGGGCGCCAAGGAAGTGCTGCCGCAGACGAGGTTCGACGGGCTGGACCAGGGCGCGGCCATCGAGGAGGCGGCGAAGCTCGGCCGGATCGAGCAGTCCTACCGGGGCAGCTTCAAGGAGTTCGCGGGCGAGCTCAAGGGCCGTTACGACGTGATCAGCATGCACCACTACCTGGAGCACGTGCGCGATCCGTGGGAGGAGCTCGACATCGTCGCGGACGTGCTGCCCGACGGCGGCTACCTGTTGATCGAGCTGCCGGACCCGGAGTGGCGGCTCGGGCGGTTGTTCGGCAAGTACTGGATGCCGTGGTTCCAGCCGCAGCACCAGCACATGATGCCGATCGGCAACCTGGAGCACGCGCTCGCCGACCGCGGTCTGACCACCGTGGCCACCGAACGCGCGAAAGCCCACCTCTGCAACGACTTCATGCTCGCGCTGTTGCTGTTCCTCGGCAACGTCGCGCCGCGCACGCCCGCGCCGTGGCGTCCGGAACGGGTCAGGCTGCGCCGGATTCGCAGCTTCGTGGTGTGGTCGCTGGGCATTCCGGCGTTCTTCGTCGCGATGGCGTTGGACCAGACGGTGAACCGGTTCCTGGCGGCCCGCACCGGCCAGGGCAACGCGTACCGCCTGCTGGCGCAGAAGACCGGATGATGGACATCGCGGATCGGCCTGAGATCGCGCCGGAGCTCAGGCTGGTGCCGCACGCGTTCCGGCGCACGTTCGGACGGCCCGCTGAAGGCGTTTGGTATGCGCCCGGTGTGCTGAACCTGTTGGGCGGCAAGGTGAAGGTGCACGCCAAGTGGGGTGCGATCGTCGCGGGGGATCGGCGTGACGACGGCAGGCTCGAACTGGTGTCGGTGAACCGGCCGACCGAGCGGGCTCTGCTGCCGTCCGACGAGATCCCGGCGTGGGCGGCTCCGGTGGCCGGATGTGTCGGTGGCGCGACGTTGATGTGCAGCGTCGACCTGCCGCAGGGGAGTGGCCTGTCCGCGGGTGAAGTGCTGCGCACGGCCGTTGGGTTGGCGCTGCGAGACCTGGCGGGAACGACCTATGAGGAGCCACCGGCCGTTGAGCTGGACCTGCCTGGTCAGCGACTCCTCGTCGTCGACACGCGGGTACGGCGTGAGGAACCGCAGGAGGAGCTGCCGTACACGGGAAGCATCGATGATCTCGGGGCGGCTCTGACGGCGTATCACCGCGCTCAAGATCCGGACCCGGAACAGGACGCGGTGGTGTTCGCCGCTCTGGCTGCCGGCGCGCGGGGCGCCAGCATGCTGGTCGATCCACCGGGCAGGCCCGCGGTCGTGCTGGTCGACGCGGACCTGGTCCCGGCGGTGAAGAGGGCGATCACGAAGGCGGTGGAGTTGCCTCCCCGCTACCTCACGATCGCCCCCGCGGCCTTCAGAACTGCGGCTTTACGGTGAACTCGGCCCGGCGAAGATCCTTCGAGCTCGGACCCACCAGGAGGACGAACTCGCCGGGCTCGACCACGCGCGTGCCGTGCTGGTCGACGATCGTGCAGGCGGCGACCGGGAGCTCGAGGTCGACCTTCGCGGTCTCGCCGGGCTCCAGGTCGACCTGCGTGAACGTCTTGAGCTCCTTGTCCGCCCAGCTCACCGACGTGACGGCGTCGCTGACGTAGACCTGCACGGTCTCGCGCGACGGTCGGGATCCGGTGTTGGTCAGCGTGATCGATGCCTTGACGACCTCGTCGGGTCGCAGCACCGTCGTCTCCACGTGCAGGTCGCCGTACTCGACCGTGGTGTACGACAGGCCCTCGCCGAACGCGAACGCCGGCTCCTGCGTGAGGTCGGCGTACCGCGTGCCGTGCTGGCCGCGGATCTGGTTGTAGTAGGTCGGCTGCTGCCCGGCGTGCGCCGCGAACGAGATCGGCAGACGACCGCTCGGCTCGACCAGCCCGTGCAGCACCTCGGCGATCGCGCGACCGCCCTGCATGCCGGGGTTCGCGACCCACAGCAGCGCGGCGGCGTCGCGGGCCGAGTCCGGCAGCACCAGCGGCTTCGAGGCCATCAACACGACGATCAACGGCTTGCCGGTCGCGGCGAGCGCGTCCAGCAGGGCGATCTGGCCGCCGATCAGGTCTAGCGTCGCGGTGGACCGGCCCTCGCCGACGAGTTCGATGCGGTCACCGACGACGGCGACCACGTAGTCGGCGTCCTGCGCATTGGCGACGGCCTCGGCGATCAGCTCGGGATTCGGCGCGCACGGCTGGACGATGCGCGGGCGCGGCTGGCCGTCCGGGAACGTGTCGCCCTCGGGGTCCGGTTCGAGCGTGAGGATGTCGGCGCCGCGCGCGTACGTGACCTCCTGCGCCGACAGCTCGCGCAGGCCGTCGAGGACGGTGGTGATCATGTCGCGCGGCTGGCCGTCGGGCAGCCAGTCGGCCTGGCCGGACGAGCCCGCCCAGTCGCCGAGCTGGGTCTGCGCGTCGTCCGCGAGAGGGCCGACGACCGCGATCTTGCCCTTCGTCAGCGGCAGCACGCCGTCGTTGCGCAGCAGGACGATGGAGCGGCGCGCGACCTGAAGGTTCAGCGCCACGTGCTCGTCGCGGTGGATCACGACGCGCTGGCGTTCGGGGTCGGGCCGGCGCGGGTTCTCGAACAGGCCGAGGTCGAACTTGAGCGTCAGGATCCGGGTGACCGCGCGGTCGAGGTCCTCCTCGGCCAGCAGCCCGTCCTCGACGGCCTGCAGCGCGCCCTCGAAGAACTGCGGGGTCGTCATGATCATGTCGTTGCCCGCCTTGACGGCGGCCGCGGCGGCGTGGGCGTGGTCGGGCTGCAGCTTCTGCTCCCAGACCATGCGGCCGACGTTGTCCCAGTCGGTGATCAGCGTGCCCTGGTACCCCCACTCACCGCGCAGCACCTCGTCCAGCAGCCACGAGTTGACCGTGATCGGCACGCCGTCGGTGGTCTGGTAGCCGAGCATGAATGTCGCGCAGCCCTCTTTCGCGACCCGTTCGAACGGCGGCAGGAACCACGACCGCAGCTTGCGCCGGGACAGGTCGGCCTCGCTCGCGTCCCGGCCGCCCTGCGTCTCGGAGTAGCCGGCGAAGTGCTTGGCGGTCGCGAGGATCGCCGTGGGGTCCTGCAGCCCGTCGCCCTGGTAGCCGCGGACCATGGCGGCCGCGAGTTCGCCGATCAGCACCGGGTCCTCGCCGAACGTCTCGTCGACGCGGCCCCAGCGCAGGTCCCGGGCGATGCACAGGACCGGGGAGAACGTCCAGTGCACGCCGGTCGTCGCGGCCTCGACGGCGGTGACGCGCGCGACCTGTTCGACCAGTTCGGGATCCCAGGACGCGGCCATGCCCAGCTGCGTCGGGAAGATCGTCGCGCCCTCGTGGAACGAGTGGCCGTGGATGCAGTCCTCGGCGATGAGCAGCGGGACCCGGAGTCGCGTCTGCGAGGTGAGGTCGTGCGCGCGCAGCACCCGTTCCGGCGAGGTGTGCAGGATCGAGCCGACGTGCTTGCACAGCACGTGGTCGTCGAGGTCCTCCCGCGAGTCCAGCTGCATCATCTGCCCCACCTTCTCGGGCAGTGTCATGCGGTCGAGGAGGTCGGCGACCCGAACCGCTGTGGGCAGCGTGGCGTCGAGGTAGGGCACGTCGTCGCGATCCATGTGGTCTCCGGGAGGGCTCGTGCGGCGGCAGCGTTCGTGGGAGCGCTCTCACAATGAATAGCCGAAACCGGTTCCGCGCGAAACCGGTTTCCCGGATTCCGGTACAAACGGATCGGTTCGGACGGCCCTCAACTAGCCCTAACGCGACAAACCGGCTGCTCCTCGGAGCAGCCGGTGCCGGTCAGACCCGGATTTTCGCCCGCGCGGTGACCGCCAGGGCCGCGAACCCCGCCGCGTTGAGCCCCCAGGCCACGAAGTCGAGCTCGTGGCTGACGATCACGACGGCCGCCACGAAGTGCAACGGCTGGGAGATAGCCGTGGCGACGGCGGCCCAGCGCGGGAGGCCCGCCTGCCACATCGCTGCGCCCAGCAGCACGGTGCCGATGACGTGGCCGACCACGAACACCGCGGTAGCGGCGTCGAGGACGGGATGGCTGATGGTGTGGCCGTTCAGGTTCGCGGCGTCCTGGGCCACGAGCAGGCCGAGCGACAGGTAGGCGGGAACGAGCAGGAGCACGGCCGCAGTCGTGGTCTTCGGGGCCTTGTCGCGGGTCGTCGCCGCGATGTACAGGACCGCGGGAGCCAGGGTCAGCATGCCGATGAAGCCGAGCCAGACGACCCAGTTCTGGGTGTCGGGGGCGGCGGCCACCTTCTGGAGGACGGTGGCCGGGTCGTCGGTCGTGTCGTAGGGGAGGATCAGCCGGAGGATCGCGATCGCCGCGGGTCCGAAGGGGAGCAGCCACTTCATCGCGCCACCGCCAGGCGTCCCTTGAGCACGAGCGCGGAGCCCACGACGGTCAGTCCGATGACAGCGGCCGCCGCCGCGATCGCCGGTGCGGGGACGTCCGGCTCGAAGAAGGCAGGTAGGGCGGCCGCCGCGGAGAGTGCTCTGAGGACGATCAGCCCGACGATCGCCTTGCGGGCGCCTCGCCAGGCCGAGATCACCAGGACCAGGCTCGCGAGGCCGAGGGCGGCGGCGATCAGGGCGACGGCCATCGGCGGGGATTCGCCGTCGGTGAGCAGCGGGAGCAGCAGGTCTGCTGTCGAGAGCAGGCCGAGGACCAGCAGTCCGGTGCGGAACATCGGGCACCTCCAGGTTCGGGTTGGAGGCAACTGTGGGTCCGGGCGCGTTCCCAGGTCAGGGGTGCGCGGTCCGGTAGGACCGGGAGGTTTCCGGGACCGTTCACGACCATTCCCGGACGTGCCAGGACCGTGATCCCGGGACATCGGGCGCCCGGCGGCCCACACTTACCGCCATGACGGTCGGCCGCGTGCTCGCGTCCGGTTTCGGCACCGTGGTGGTGGCCGAGACCGTGGCCGCTGTGGCCGTCGTGTGGTGGCTGGGGTGGACGTGGCAGCAGGCGCTGGACGCGTTCGTCGTCACGAACTCCGCGATGGCGCTGACGTTCGCCGTCTGCGGCGCAGTCCTCGCCTGGCACCGGCCGCGCAACCCGATCGGCTGGCTGTTCCTCGCCGACGGCCTTGGGCACGCCACCACGGCACTGGGCGTGTCGTTCGACGATCGGCTGGTCGCGACGATCGCGGCGTACGCGTGGCCGTGGTCCATCGGGTTGTTCCTGCCGTTGGCGCTGTTGCTCTTCCCGGACGGCCGGTTGCCGTCACGGCGTTGGCGTGCCGTGGCGGTCGCGGTGGTGGTGACGGCGCCGTTGTTCGTGGTCGAGGTGGCGGCGGATCCAGCGGGTCGCGGGTATCTGACGTTGCCGGGGTATGCGGATCTCGGGCCGCTGTGGATCGTGTCGGAGGTGCGGACGCTGGCGGCCCTGCTGGCCGGGGTGGTCGCGCTGGCCGTCCGATATCGGCGGGGCGAGGACTCGGTGTTGTGGTTGCTGCTGGCGGCCTCGGTAGCGGCGATGTTCGTGGTGCCGTGGTCGTTCGTCGCGGGTACGCCGGTGTTCGTGCTGCTCGCGATCCCGTTGATCCCGATCGCGGTGACCATCGCGATCGTGCGGCACCAGTTGCTGGACATCCGGCTCGTGGTGTCACGGGTGTTGGCGTGGCTGCTGCTGTCCGCGGTGGTGCTGGTCTGTTACGGCGTGCTGGTCGCGGTCCTGGACCGGTTCGTGTCCGCTCAGCTCGGGCGTTCGGTCGTGGCCACCGTGGTGGTCGCGTTGCTGGTCGCGCCGGTGTTGCCCCGGTTGCAGCGCCTGGTCGACCACGCGCTCTACGGCGACCGCGGTGATCCGGCCCGGGTGGTCTCGCGGGTGAGTGAGCACCTCGCGGGATCTGGGTTGGAGGGGGTGGTTCAGGCGGTGCGGGTCGCGCTGCGTGTGCCGCATGTCGCGCTGATGGCTGCTGACCTTTCGTTGGCCAGTGACGGTGCGCGGCCGGAGAACGTCGTTGTCATGCCGTTGGAGTACAACGGCGACGTCGTGGGGGAACTGCACGTAGGTGTGCGTACAGGCGAGAGCTCGCTCGGTGCTGCTGACCGAAACGTTCTGAGCCTCGTGGCGGCACCTCTGGCCGTGGCCGTGCACGCGACGTTGTTGTCGTCGCAGCTGCAGGCCTCACGAGAACGCCTTGTCACCGCACGCGAAGAAGAACGCCGACGTCTCCGACGCGACCTGCACGACGGTCTGGGCCCCACGTTGACCGGCGTGGCACTGAGTGCCGACGCCGCCACGAACCTGCTCGCCACCGATCCGGACCGCACGCGCACCCTGCTCACGGGGGTGAGCGCGGACGTGCGGACGGCGATCACCGAAGTGCGCCGGCTCGTGGAGGACCTGCGGCCACCGGCCCTGGACGAACTCGGCCTGCTCGGCGCCCTCCGCCAACGCGCCGAACACCTCGTGCGCACGCCTCTCCACCTGCGGCTGGACGTTCCCGACACGGTCGCGTCGCTGTCCGCCGCCGTCGAGGTCGCCGCCTACCGCATCGCGACCGAGGCGCTCACCAACGTGGTGCGGCACGCTCGCGCTTCCTCGGTGGTCGTGCGGTTGCGCTGTGCTGAGGAGCTCGAGGTGGAGGTCACCGACGACGGTCCGCCGAACGGCCCGTGGCGGCCGGGCGTCGGAATGCAGGCGATGCGGGAGCGTGCCGCCGAACTCGGCGGCGGGTTCGAGGCAGGTCCGACGGCTCTCGGAGGCAGGGTGTGGGCACGTTTGCCGGTGGAGAGGCCATGATCCGCGTGGTGATCGCGGACGACCACCCGATCGTCCGCGAGGGCATGAGCGCGTTGCTCACCTCGTTGGAGGGCTTCGTCGTCGTGGGCGTCGCCGCGACCGGACGAGAGGCGGTCCGCGAGGTCGTCACCACCCGTCCCGACGTCGCGGTGCTCGACCTCCAGATGCCCGACCTCGACGGCATAGCCGCGACCAAGGAGATCACCCGCGCGGCACCGGCCGTCGCGGTCCTGGTGCTCACGATGTTCTCCGACGACGACTCGGTGTTCGCCGCCATGCGCGCCGGCGCCCGCGGCTACCTGGTCAAGGGCGCTGAGCAGGACGAGATCGCCAGGGCCATCCGCGCGGTGGCCGCCGGCGAGGCGATCTTCGGCCCGGCCGTCGCGCGCCGCGTGCTCGGGTTCCTGACCGGACCGCCCACCTCGGACGTCCCGTTCCCCGAACTCACCGCGCGCGAACGGCAGATCCTCGACCTGCTCGCCGCCGGCCTGGCCAACGGCGCCATCGCCGCCAGACTGGGGGTGGCGGTCAAGACGGTGGCCAACAACGTGTCCGCGATCTTCGTCAAGCTCCAGGTGGCGGACCGGGCGGCCGCGATCATCCGCGCGCGCGACGCCGGCCTGGGTCGTTGTCAGTGAACCCTTTCGGGCAACGATCTCTGCCCGGCAGGATGCGCACGGTTCGCTGGTGCCCGACCGCGCCCCACGGGTTTGCTCTTCCAATGGGTAGCGCACGCGAGCATCGCGAAACAGCGCGCGCGGCGGATGCGTTGCCTCAGCGAACCGCCACAGCGCCGGCGACGCTGCTCGGACTGCAGTGTCTCGCGGGGAATCGTGCCGTCGACGCTCTGCTGACGGGCGCGACGAAGGCACCGGGCACCGGGTTCGTGGTGCAGCGCAGTGACGAGAACAAAGCCCCGCTCGCGGCGATCCAGGGTCTGGCGATGTACGACCTGTTGCCTCGATTGGCCACACTCGCGGAGACGGTTCTCATCGATGAGGAAGCCGGCGGGTCGGTCGGCGGGCCCAGGCTCGTGCTCGCCATGCAGACCGTGCGCGCCAAGATGCGGCGGGATCTGGAATTTCTCATCAGAGAGAAGAAGCGGGTCGAGACACTTCCCCGGGATCAGATCGCGGACATCGTCAACTTTCTGTGGGGACCGAACGTCGGCACGAGCACCGCGCTCGTGAACACCGATTTGGAGATGGATCCGATAATCGCACCACCGGCCGGTGTCCGACTCCCGGGCGAGGCGGCGCGCGCCGGTGACGGCGGCATCACCGTGGACGACGAGTCTGGCCCGCAAGGCATCAGCGATTTCGAAGAAGACCTGCCCGAGAATCGCAGCCGCATCAGCGGCGTCGTGCTGGACCCGGAAACAAAAGAAATCATCGGGTATCGCACGTTTCATGCGGACGGAATCTCGCGGCTCGTCGATCGTGAGGGAAACTTCGTCGTGGACGCCGGGGCCGCGGTCGGCGTCGAATCCGAAGGGCTCGGTCCGCTGGACTATGTTCCGACGCCGTCCGGGATCGGCAAGGGCGCCGCCGGCGTCGGCGCGAAACTGCTCGTCAAAGGCGCGCTGAAGAAGGGGGCAGCCGCCGGTGGCAAGGTGACTCTGGGCGCCATCCTCAAGATGAGAGCCGTAGCCAAGGCTCTGGTCAAGAAAGCGATCTCGCCCAACGTGGAAGGAAAGGCCTTCATTCAGGCGATACGATCCGGGCAGCGTGTCAGTCGCACGTTGTCCGTCGAGGCGGCGGAGTCTCTCGCGAAGAAGTTCGACAAGGGTGCTCCCATTATCGCAGCCGAGATGAACAAGCGCGGCATCATCGGGCCGTTCGATTCTTTCTCGGTCTTCACCAGAGGTCATGGCGGCGCGTACCAGGCGCACCACATCATCGAACAGTCCGTCCTCAAGCATCTTGGGCACGACGTCCAGAAGGCTCCGTCGATCATTCTGACGGCAAGTCAGCATGCTCCGATCTCTGCTGCACTGGCCAAGAAGATCCCCAAGGACGAATTGGAGCACATGACCAAGAAAGAGATTCTCAGTTTGTACCGGAAGGTCTACAAGGGCATGCCGGAGTGGCTCGCCGAGGTGGAGCGGTACCTCAAATAGGTACCGCAATCGTCGCGAAGTCCTGCTAGCGCGTGGCCTTGGCACCGTTCGGCGCGATGGCGTACCAACGGTCGTCGACCCCGTGTCCGACCGTGTCGCCCGCCTTCTCGTCGTCGACGTACCGGTAGACCGGGTGCCCGGCGATGGTGACCTGTTCCAGGCCGTCCGGGCGCTTCACCGTGCCGAGCAACGCCTTGTCGAGGCCGGGAGCCTCGATGTTGCCGCCGGCGGCGAGCAGCGGCGGCCACACCAGAGTGCACTCGGGTTCGACGCAGGTCGACTTGGGCGGGTTCGTGCTGTCCTGGGCGTTGAAGTAGAGCGTGTAATGCTGGCGGTCGGCGACCACCGGGCCGACCGCGGGCGACTGCTCCACCTGCAGTTTCGCGATGTCACCCGGCAGCACCGGGGTGGGGCCGGCGACGGGACCGGCGGCGGCTTCCAGTTCCTCCAGGGAGGCGGCCTCCTCCGGCGGGGAGGAGCAGGCACCGAGGGCCAGGATCAGGGCGAAAACGGCGAATCGGCTCACGTTCAGGGACTACGGACGGCGGGCCCGGCAGGGTTCACCAGAGGAAGATCAGCCGCAGGAAGTGGGCGAACAGGAACAGCCCGGGCACCAGCAGCAGCACCTTGCCGTAGATCGCGAGCAGATGGCTGTTGGTCCGCGGCCCCATCGCCCGCTTGTGCGCCCCGATCGACGCCAGCGCCTGCTGCATCGCGCGGGCCACGTAGAACACCGGCGAGCCGGTCTTGTGCTTCTCACCGGGAAACGGCCCGACCGGCTGCACGACCGGAGTCCAGTCCGCGCCGAACACGACCACGGCGGACGTCCACAGGCCCGGCATCGGGTAGGCCTTGTCGATCCTGGCGGGGATCGGCAGGTGGGCGTCGAGCCGTTCGGCGAGGTCGGGCCGGTCGCCGGGGATCAGCAGGAGGAGCTTGCCCGGCGGCTGGGTGGCCCGCGCCTGGTCGACCTCCCACCACACCCCTTCGCCGTCGCCGAGCCGCAGCACGATCAGCTGGGACATCTCCATCAGCCGCAGCACCCCCGGCTGCCAGTCGTCGAGGGGCAGGTAGAACCGCGACGCGCCGAGGTGGGGCAGCGGCTCGCCGGGCCTGCCCACCGCGACGACGGGGCCGAACGCGCCGAGCGCACCGATGAGGTGTTCCTCGCGCGAGTGGATGCTGAGCATCCCGGCCGACAGCGCGCCGGGCAGTTCGTCGACCACCGCCGCCTGCGGGTCGTCGTCGAAGCCGCGCAGGTACAACACGGGTCTGCGCCAGTCGGCCCGCAGCGCCTGCGCCGCGCTCCGCACCGCCCGCGGGCGTGAGTACTTCAGCACGAAGTACGCGATCGGCAACGCCACGACGCCACCCGCGAGGAAGAACCCCCTTGCGGCCCAGGGAAGTTCGTTGGCCCGGGTCGCGGCCACCACCGCGATGAACCCGGCCACCAGCAACGTGTACCCGACCCCGCTGACGACCAGGAAGACCGGACGCCGCCAGGGTGGCCGTGGCGGCACGTACTGCAGGACCAGCTCGACGACCTCGGCGTTGGCCTGGCGTCGCCGGTGCCGCAGCACGAGCGCGGCCGCGGCGAGGAGCGCGCCGGGCACCAGCCACGGCCAGGCTGTCGCCCACGAGTCGGAGGCTCGTGCGTCCAGTTCTCGCTGGTCCTCCTCGATCTCGGCGGGCACGTCGTCGAGGTAGCGGCGGACGAAGTCGAAGTCGCCGCGCTCGGCGGCATCGGAGGCGAGGGAGATCGAGGTGCTCGAACTGCTGCTGGACGGTGTGTGCGTCCTGAACCAGCGCTCGACCTCGCGGACACCCGCCGTGTCGCCGCGGTCGAGGGCGGCGACGAAGGCGGCGTGCTGTTCGGGCGCGTCGCGGAAGGCGTTGCTCTCCCTCGTCTCCTGGCCCGCGGTGATGGCCAGGATCAACGCCACGTAGCCGACCACGGCCGCCAGCGCCGTGACGACCCTGTTCAGTGTCCGCACGCCGCGATCTGATCACGGTGGCCGGGGCGGCCGGGGCGCTTCGCGACAAGATCGCCCGAACCGAGCAGCCGAGAACTGTCGGTGCTGTCTGGGAGAATGGAAGCAGGGGACCCCCTGGGAGGGGACCCCTGCGCGAGCGTGACCAGAGCGGCGCCCTAAGGCCGGGTGATCGCGGCCAGCATCAGGTCGCGGATCTCCGCCGTGATCTCCTCCACCGCGAGCGGCGGCTGGTGCGCCTGCCACTCTCGCAGCAGGCCGGTGATCGCCCCCACCAGCGCGATCGCCGTCAGCCGGTACGACCGTTGCGGCGCCACCCCAGCGGCCGCCGCGCGCAGGGCTTCGGTCTCGATGAACTCCGCCCAGGTGTTCACCCACCGGACGTGCTGCTGCTCGATCTCCGCGTTCACCCCGACGGCCTCGACGTAGTTGAGGCGCGGCGCACGCGGGTCGGCGGTCACGCTGCGTACGAAGACGTCCAGCAGCGTCGTGATCCGGACGGCCACGTCGGCGGTCTCGAGCTGGGCGAGCGTGGTGCGGACCTCGGTGAACGCCGTGGCGTTGATCAGGTCGTGCAGCTCGCGGAGCAGTTCCTCCTTGGAGGCGAACTCCTCGTAGAAGTTGCGCGTGGAGACACCGGCCTCGGTGCACAGCTCGGAGATCCTGGTGGCGGCGAAGCCCGCGCTGGTGAACAGCGCCAGGCCGGCCTGCAGCAACCGAGCGCGGCGTTCGGCCTTGCGCTGCTCGGGTGAGATGCCGCCGTAGGCACGGGCCACCGGGGTGCTCCAATCTGGTAACTCGGGTTGTCAGATTACGTCGGTGCAACCTCGCGCGCACCCCAGGCGTCTAGACCTTTGCACGAGGACTCAGCTGCCGGTCGCGCTGGGGATCAGGGGAGGGCAGCCTCCCGTGACGTAGCCGGCGTTGTACTCGAAATGCCACTGCTCGTTTTCGTAACGGCGGCACCATCCCACGGCGCTGCCGTTTTTCTCGACCCATTGTGCCGATTCGATCGGTTGAACGTCGATTGCCAATCCGATCACGTGCATCGAGCGGTCCGGCGGGTTCAGCACATAGCGCGACGCGAGTTCTTCGGTGCCGAACTTCTTGACGGCGTCGTCGAACTCCTTCTGCTGTTGCTGACGGCTGCGCTTGCCGTCGTTCAAGCAGAGCTGAACGCCCTGCTCAGAGGCCTTGGCACGCAACTTCTGCCACGCCTGCAACACGTCCGGCGGCAATCCGTCCGGAGCCTCGTCGAGGTAGCGGGCGTCGATGGGGCACTTCGGTCCGTCCGGCGGTCCCGGCACTTCTTCCAGAATCGCGAGCGGCTTTCCCGGGTGACGGTCGAACACGAGCGTCAATCTGCCCAGGTAACCCAGCGCGCCGCCGGTGGAAACCACGAGTGTGACGATCAGGAGCACGCCGAACACGACGCGTCTGGAGGTCTTGGACATGAATCGGATAATACGTCGGCCCGCAACTGCTTCGGTCAGCAACCTGTAACAGTCCGTCGGCAGCCGTGTCCCGACGTGGCGCGCAACACATCCATTCGGCCCAACCACGCTTTCGGCGCAGTCGGTGAATGTGATCGGTGAACGTTTCCTGGCCCCTTTCGCGACGACGAAACATGATGGCAACATCTGCGGCGGCCGAGAACCGGCCCGTTTTTGTGAGGTCTCAGGAGGACCGCTTTCATGTCCGGCCGCATTACCATGTTCGTTGCTCTGTTCGTGTCGCTTTTCGCCTTCGCGGGCACCGCTCAAGCCGCACCAGCACATCGGGCCACCGCGCTCGTGTTGTCCGTCCAGTACTCGGACGTGGAGGACAACGCCTTCAAGGCAACCGTCCTGACCTGCGAACGAGGTGACAGCCACCCGCGCAGGGCCCTCGCCTGCGCGACGCTGGCGTCGACGGGCGCAGACCTTCAGGCCATGCAGACCGACAACCGCGCCTGCACGTTCATCTACGCGCCGGTCGAGGTGTCCATGTTCGGCTTCTGGCGAGGTGAGCCCGTGAACGAGGTGCACACCTACCCGAACTCGTGCGTCATGCTGGCGCACACCGGTGCCGTGTTCGATTTCTAGGCACCGGCTATTAATGTGGAGCGGGGCGCGGCAGGGGCGCTCCGCTCCACATTTTCTCGTCGTCAAATCGGTGTTGCGCCGAATGGCGGCGTGACTCTTCCGTGTGCGAGGGTGGAGATCATGGCCGCCACCTCGCGCTTCCCGCTGCTGTCCTGGACGACCATCGCCCCCGCACTAGGTGTGTTGCTGCTGGTCCTGGCCTGGGGACGGGAGCTCGCTCCCGTGCTCGTCGCGCTGGTGGCGGTCGTGCTCGCCGCTACCGTGCTCGCCGCCGTGCACCACGCGGAGGTCGTGGCGCTGCGGGTGGGGGAGCCGTTCGGCTCACTGGTCCTCGCGGTCGCGGTGACGATCATCGAGGTGGCCCTGATCGTCACGCTGATGGTGTCCGGCGGACCCGAAGCGGCCTCGCTCGCCCGTGACACGGTGTTCGCCGCGGTCATGATCACGACGAACGGCATCGTCGGCATCGCCCTGCTGCTCGGCGCTCTCAAGCACGGCACCACGCTCTTCAACGCCGAGGGCAGCGGCGGCGCGCTGGCCACGGTGATCACGCTCGCCACCCTCACGCTGGTGCTGCCGACGTTCACCACGACCACGCCCGGCCCCCAGTTCTCCGGCCCGCAGCTCGCGTTTGCCGCCCTCGCCTCCCTCGGCCTGTACGGGATGTTCGTCTTCACCCAGACCGTCCGGCACCGCGACTTCTTCCTGCCCGTCGACGAGGACGGCGTGATCGAGACCGACGAGCACGCCGAGGCGCCGTCCGGGAAGGCCACGCTGGCGTCGCTGGTTCTGCTGCTGGTCGCGCTGATCGCCGTGGTCGGCCTCGCGAAGATCGAGTCACCCGCGATCGAGGCCGGCGTGCGGGCCGCCGGCTTCCCGCAGTCGTTCGTCGGCGTCGTGATCGCCCTGCTGGTGCTGCTGCCCGAGACGATCGCCGCCGCGCGCGCCGCGCTGCGCGACCGGATCCAGACCAGCCTCAACCTCGGCTACGGCTCGGCGATCGCGAGCATCGGTCTCACGATCCCGACCATCGCCCTCGCCACGGTGTGGCTCGACGGCCCGCTGGAGCTCGGCCTCGGCTCGACGCAGATGATCCTGCTGCTGCTCACGGTCCTGGTCAGCGTGTTGACGATCGTGCCGGGACGCGCGACGAGGCTGCAGGGCGGCGTGCACCTCGTGCTGCTGGCCGCGTTCCTGTTCCTCGCCGTGAACCCCTGAACGGCCGCTGGCGTGAATCCATAAAGCCGATCAGGCTATTGCCTGCTTACGACGTTTGGTCCTACATTGCGGTAACGCCGGTTACCACAAAGGGGTCCAACGATGCAGCTCCGCGCCGTGCTCGCCGCCGTTCTACTGTTATCAGCCCTGGTCACGCCCGCTCAGGCGGCCGCACCGGGCGAGCTGGTCAGCAGTCAGGAGGTGGCGTGGCATCCGGAGCCGCTCCGGCTGCTGCCCGCTCCCGTGAAGGCCTACGACATCCGCTACCGCTCGACGTCCGCGACGGGCACCGGCACCGTCGTGTCCGGCATGGTCCTCGTCTCGCCGCTGCCGTGGAACAACGGCCCGCGCCCGATCGTGGCGTACGCGATGGGCACGCAGGGCATGGGCGACCAGTGCGCGCCGTCGCGGCAGCTGCAGAACGGCACCGAGGTCGAGATCGCGTTCCTCGCACAGGCGATGTTCAACGGCTGGGCGGTCGCGGTCACCGACTACGAAGGCCTTGGCACGCCAGGAGATCACACTTACGCGGTGGCTCGTTCGGAAGGTCGCGCGCTGCTGGACGTGGCACGGGCGGCGAGCAACATCCCTGGCCTGTCCGCGGCCGCCCCGATCGGCGTTTTCGGTTACTCACAAGGTGGTCAGGCCGCGTCGGCCGCCGCTGAGCAGTGGCAGTCCTACGCGCCTTCGCTGAACGTCGTCGGTGTCGCCGCCGGTGGGGTGCCGGCCGACCTGAACGCGGTCGCGAAGTTCAACGACGGCAACGCCGGTTCGGGACTGGTGTTCGCGGCGGCGGCGGGATACGCCGCGGCCTACCCGGAACTGCCGCTGGCGGAGGTGCTGAACGCCCGCGGCCGGCAGGTGATCGACCAGATCCGCAACGCGTGCGTCGCCGAGATCGCTTTGGTGGCCCCGTTCACCCGGCTGAACTCACTGACCACGCAGCCGGACGTCATCCTGGACCCGTTGTGGCAGAAGAGGTTGAAGGAGAACGCGCTCGGTACGGTGAAGCCCGCGGCGCCGGTGTACCTCTACCACGGCACGCTCGACGAGCTGATCCCGTTCAGCGTCGGGCAAAAGCTGCGCTCGCAGTGGTGCTCGCTCGGCGCTGACGTGCAGTGGACCGCGCTGCCGCTGCTCGGGCACGTCGCCGCCGTCAGCGCGTGGGGTTCGAACGCGCTGAACTGGCTCGGCGACCGGTTCGCCGGCAAGGTCACCCGCCCCAACTGCTGACGGGTTCACGGGCTCCACCTCAGCAGGTCCGGAACGAAGATCGAGGTCGCGCGGAGCGACCCCGGCTCTGTCACAGCGATCAGGTTTTGGGTTGCTCGCAACCGGGCGGACGGTGAGTCCGCGCCGGTTGCGAGGTCCCGCAGCCGGCGGACGCCGTGCAGGCGGTCGACCGGGTCGAGCTTCGTGAGTGCGAGCGCCATCTCCGCTTGGCGGTCGGGAGAGGAGCCCTCCGCCGCGCGTAGATCCGCCGCGGCCTTGCCGCGGTCGCATTGGTGCCAGGAAGCCAGAACCGCAGCCGCCAGAACATCGTGGTGTTGTGTGCACAACTCACCGAGCACGGCGACGGCCAACGGTCGGTGCTCGGTGTCGAGGTCGCCCAGCAAACGGGCACCTTCTCTGCGGTCGTCCGCAGGCAGGTCCTCGTCGGACACCAGAGCGGTGAGCGAGTCGGCCGCCATGCCAAAGTACCGGTTGACGTACTCCGCGCCAGGACGCGCCCTGGCCAGCAGTGTGGCTGCTTCACCTCGGGTCAGCGCTGTCGTCGCCGGGTCTGTCGCAAGAGCGACCAGGGCCTGAAGGTTGCCGTCGTACTCCCAGAGCGCTGTCGCGGCCGACAGTCGCTCCGCTGATTCGACGTCCTGATTTGCGACTGTGCCAAGAAGAAAGACTCGTGCGTGCGCGCGTGCATCGTGGGTGTGCGTGAGTGCGGTGGCTGCGGCGTGATGCCGTTCGGCGAACGGAGTTCGCACGTCATCCACGAGGCCCAAGAGCAACGTGATGGTTTCGTGGTCGACGTTGTCGTTCAGCCGCTGGACAGCCGCGACGGCTTCGGCTCGCTCCCAGGTGTCGGCGCGCTCTGTCGCGATGATGTCGCGCAGGAGCTCGGTGGCGAGCCCCCTGTTGTCGCGGCCGAGCTCACCCAGCATCTCCAGAGCCTGACGGCGCTCCCAGAACCGGACGTCGTGGTCGCTCGCGATCGTGCGAAGGGCGCTGGACACCAGACCGATCGGCTGCCGGCCCAACCGGAGCAGAGTGTGCACCGCGTGCAGGCGCTCCCAGGCGGACAGCGCCGAGTCGGCGGCCGCGGCCACCATCCGATCCGCGACGTCGTGCCGAAGACCCGGCTTCAGCCTGGGCAGCTCGCCGAGCGCCACCAGCCGAGCGGTGTTG
The DNA here is from genome assembly GCF_011067745.1 of Lentzea alba. Lineage (GTDB taxonomy): Bacteria > Actinomycetota > Actinomycetes > Mycobacteriales > Pseudonocardiaceae > Lentzea > Lentzea alba. Next base: position 100,795 of record NZ_JAAMPJ010000019.1, on the reverse strand, counting down.
TCGCCCTCGCTCTGTTCGCGGGTGAGCGCCATCAGCAGCTCGCGCAACTCTGTTCGTGCGTGTGGCCCCAGTGCGGAAAGTGCGACCGCTGATCGGTAGCGGGCCCACTGATCGACGTCCCGATCGGCGAGGATGTTCACCAGAGCGGAAGTGGCGTGGTCTCGGGCCGGCTGACCCATGCCGCTGAGGCGCGTTGCCGCGGACACACGCAGGATGGCGTCGACGTCATGGTCGGAAGCGAGTCGTTGCAGCACGTGTGTTGCCTGGCCTGGCGCGTGTGTGGTGAGTGCGTAGCTGGCGTCCATGCGCAGTACCGCGGAGACAGCGCGGTCTTCTGAGAGCGCGATCAGTGCCTTCAGCCCTGCCGAGCGAAATGGATCCCGGAAGCTGAGGAGGTGCTGGGCGAAACCTGTCTTGGCTGTGACGGGCACATCGTCCCGTGCCACCGCGTCGACCAGCAGCGGAAGTGCTCGCACACGGTGGTGATACCCCCAGCCCGAGAGCAAGGAGGCGAGCCTCGCGCGGTGCTCCACCGTCAGCCCGCGGCTGTCGAGGTGGTCTGCCCAGGCAGCCAGGGCGCCGTCGAGATGGTTTCTCCCGAGCTCGCTCATGACGTGCACGACGTTTTCCTGCTGGATGACGGGGATCTGCGAGTCCGTGATGACGGCGTGCAGCCGCTCTGCGGCAGCACCTCGCTGGTCATGGGCGATCGAAGCCACCACAGCGTGTGTCAGCGCGTGTTCGAGCAGGCTGCTCTTCGCGTCGTCGGCGAGGGCGAGCAGTTCGGCGACGTACTCGGGTTCGCGATCAGGAGAGAGCGCCACCAAGGTGGCGAGTGCATGACGCCGTGTCTCCACCGGGGCAGAGCTGTCGACGATGAGCTGCCAGAGCACCTCGGCCGCGTTCCGGCTGTGGTCGCCGCCGAGCGCTGCTGCGGCATCGGCGGCCTGGATCCGGTCATCGTCGTCCAGCAACGGCTCGGCGAGCAAAGCGGCCAGCAGGCCCGGGATCAGATGCCGGGTGCTGTCGGCACGTTCGAGGACCTGCACCAGGGCGTGGAACGAGAAGAAGCTCCATGTGCGCTCTGTCGCGCATCTTCTCGTGAACACAGACCTGACCAGATCAAGCCTGTCCGCGTCGATGTGCTCGCCGAGGACGGCGACCAACGTGGGGAGCGCCCACGTGCTGGTCGTCGGATCGCCCAGCGCGTCATCGATGATCCTCAGTGCGGTGTCCTCGTACGCGCCCCCGAAGTCCAGCAGCCGCTGTATCGCTCCGATCCTGCTGTCCACGGCGACCAACCTGTCGGCAGCGAACTGCTCGACCAGGTCGGCGAGCTCGGTGCCCGGCGCCTCGCCCACGTCGTCGAGGACCGACATGATCGTTTGTTGGTCGACGATGTCCGTCATGGCGTCGCTGCCGATCGCGCGGATGAGAGCCGTGGCCAACGTGGCGCGGGCTGGATCGAGCACCGAGGACAGCCCGGCCGCCAGCACACGATCACCACACGACGATGTCGTCGTGCTGAGCATGTGGTCGAGAACTGTCATCACCTGGGCGAGGTGCTCCTTGCCCAGGTTGGCGAGGCTCAGCGCGTTCTGCCAGCGCGATCGGAAGAGACGTGTGGGATCTGAGAACAGGGCCAGCAACTCCGCGGCGGCCAAGCCCCGGTCGGCAGGACTCAGGACCGCGAGCAGTTCGGCCGCGGCGGCTCGAACGCTCGGGTCGGGGCTCGTGGTCACCGTGCTCCGCAGGACGTCGAGCAACTGTTCGTGCACGTTGCCGCGATGCTTACGGCTGATGCTGAGCAGTCTGTCCACCACCTCCTGCTGCCGGAACTGGCCGAGCCCGGCGTCGGTGACGACGCTGAGGAGCAATCCGACCCCTTGTGATCGGTGCTCGCCACCGAGCTCGACCAACGCGTCACCCAACGACACCAGTTCGAACGGCCGGACGACCGGATCCGCCGCGAGGCCGACCAGCACATCGGCCGCCCTTTGGCGCAGGTCCGGATCGACCGCGGCGTGGGCGGCGAGGGTGCGCGCCGCCTGGACGCCGTTGGTCTGCTCGGTGATGTCGGCGAGCAGTTCGCAGGCTCGTGCTCGGTACCGGCCGCCGAACGTCGCGAGTGCTGCCGCGGAATCTCGCCGGTCCGCGACTTCGGCTGTGACGTCGGCGGCCTGTTCCGACAAGAGCTCGGCAGCACGTTCACGATGCGCGCGCCCGAGCCGGGACAGGGCGACGGCAGCTACGTGCCGTGTCGAGTCGACCATGCGACTGGTGGCGATGGCGAGCAATACCACCGCTGCACGTTTTCGGCAGTCGTGCCCCAGTGCCGCCAGAGCCTCGGCGGCATCCAGCCTGCCCGCGTCGTACTCCTTCGGGTCCTCGGCGACCTCCTCGAGAACGCGCGCGGCCGCGTCGCGATGCTCAGGGCCCAGTTTCGCCAACGTGGACGCGGCTTTCACACGATCGGACTCGTAGCGCTTGTCGGTCGTCCAAAGCCGCAGGAGATCCGGCGCGATGACGCGGATCTCGGGACACGACTCGCGCAGCAGCTCGATCAACACGATCTTGGTGCGGGGAGCGATCGAGGTGCCGGTCACCAGTCGGGACAGCCGAGCGCGGACGGTCTCGAAACGGACCAGCCCCGACAGCTTCGCGACCTGCTCGGAGCTCCACGCTCCTGCCGCTATTCGCTGTTCGGCGAGGCGGATTCCCTCTTCGAGGTGCTCTGCCGTGCTCGGTACCCCTTGGCAGAGCAACATGCACGCTGCCTCCCGTTGATCACGGGTGCCCTGCTGCAGGTAGGTGAGGAGGGCGTGATCGGAGCTGTTGCTGTGCAGGTAGTGCACCAGGACGCGCTCGGCGTCCTCGTCGTCCGCGAGCAGCCGGTGGATCAGCTCCGCGAACTGGCTTTGCCGCGGGTCGAAGGTCTCCGGCAGCAGACGAGCGGCGGCGGTGGCGGCCAGATGCTCCGCGAAGGTCTGGTGGAGGAACTTGAGCCTGGTGCCCTGACGGCCCAGCAAACCCGTGTGCGACAACCACTCCGCGAGCAGTTCGGTCCACTGGTCGTCGTAGGGCAGTGCGCGGCCGTGTTCGACGATGAATGCCCGGGCGACGTCGTAAAGGGACGTTTCGCGCGCTGTGTACGCGGTGGCCATCCGTTCGGTCAGCGCCGTGCGGTGTTCTTCCAGCCATGCCGCCGTGTCCGCGCCACCGAGTGCGCTGGCCAGTTCGGTCAACGCGGCGGCGGCCGGGGCCGACCGGGCATCCACGAGTTTGGTGATGTACTGCTCGTACAACGCGTACCGGCTGGCCGGGAGGGGGCGCGAGCGGTCGAGTTCGTGGACGTAGGCGGCGATCGAGGCGAGCAGCGGCACGACCAGGATCTCGCCGAGCCCGGCGGCGCTGATCTGAGCGAGGAACTCCGCGGCGGCCAACGCCCCGCCTGCCGTGTTGTCGGGGTTGAACCAGTGCTGGGCGAACTGTTCCAGCGCCTCGCGGTCGAAGGGCTGCAACTCGTAGAAGCCCGCACCGCGCAGCCGTGCCGTCTCGCCGGGCGAAAGCGGTCGGGTCGTCACGACGAAGCGCTCGCCGTTGGGCTCCAGCATCCGGCGTTCGATCGCCTTGAGCAGCTTGTCACGGTCTTCGAGGCCGGGGATCTCGTCGAGGGCGTCCACGACGATCAGCCAGCGAGCGCCCGGCACTCCGGCGCGGAAGTGCGACAGGCTCAGCTCGCTGTCGGCGAATGCGCCGTACTCTCTGGTCGTGGCGGTTTGCAGCGCCTGACCCCAGGTGAGGTCGACCAGCGGTGCCAGCACTCTGGCCGGCAGGAGCAGCGGGATCACCGGGTCGTCGGAGCCGTCGTTCATGAGCGCGTCGATGAACTCGGCGACGAGGTGACGCCCCAACGTCGTCTTGCCGAGGCCCGCCGCGCCTTCGATGACGAGGTGATCGTGCCGGATGAACACCTCGTTGAACGGCTCTGCCAGGATCGAGCTGCGCCGGATCTCCTCGATCAGGCCAGGTTCATCCATGTCCTCGCGGACGCGGACGACGGTCGTCTCGACCGGAGCCGTCACGGACTGCCGCACGTAGAGACCGGTCAGCGACAACCGCTTTCGGCCGCGCAACTGCATTGGCAGGTCGTCCATGCTCTGTCGCACCGTCTTCAGCAAGGCGACCAGTTCGACCGGCAGACCGTTCGCCGCGAACTTCGGCGTTGGACGAGCGGACGCCTCGTCGTAGAACGTCTGCAGTCCGGCGGCGTGGTCGCCGAGCAACTCGGCGAACCTGTCGGCCTCAGCACGAGGAGGCCGTCGATGTCCCTGGACGATCCCCGAGAGGTGCGACTCGGAGATGTGTGCCACGGTGCTCGCGAAGGTCTTCTGGTTGAACCCCGCGGCGGCGATGGCGTTGCGAAGGGCCTTCCCGTAAGCCTGCCATGCGGAGGTCGGTTCGGGCCCGGTCATCGGCGTCCTCGAGTTCCCGATCGGTTTCCGGAATCTTCGCAAGGCAGGTGGAACCACCTCCGCGGGTGACGCTCGGTGCACGCAGAAAGGAGCGTGTGGATGACCGAGATCGTGAGATGGCTCGCCGCGGAACCGCTGTCGTGGCCGGCGGTGGCGGTGGTGGGGTTGTTCGTTTGTGTGACGGTGGTCAGGCGTGTCACGTTCGTGTGGGGCCTGCGCGAGGTGCTGCGCGACTGCTCTGATGAGCACCGGCCGACGAGTCTGCGGGCGTACGCGGTCTGCCTCGACACCGAGAACAAGAGCGCGCGCAAGCGGCCGTGATCAAGTGGTCGGCTGGTGCTCACCCCTAGGTGATCGTAACGCGGTAACAGGCGTTACAGAGAGCGACCCTGCGGGTGAGCTCCGGCAGCTAGAAGCCGAGCGCGGCGGCGAGAGCGGGGAACCAGGCCACGGGTGCGAGGAATCCGTGCACCAGCAGGAGCGGCTTCTTCCAGGCGGCCTTCGTCGCCTGGAAGTAGGCGATTCCCGGTGCGTCGGGATTGCGCCTGCGCCAGCCCTTCACCATCAGGGTGTCCCCGAAGGCGTTGTGCAGGGTGAGCACGCCGAACCCGATCCACGCCAGCACCGCCGAGCCCGCTGCCATGAAGGCGATCCAGACGCCGAGCCCGACCAGCGCGGTGGTGAGGTGGTAGTAGGCCAGTGGCGGCACGTGTCTTCGTGCGCTGAGCAGGCGCGCCAGGATCACCAGGCCGACCCCGATGTTGAGCACCCATCCGACCAGGGCGATTGTCGCTGTCATGAGCTGACGGTACTACGTTCGTAGTGTCTCGTCACTACGTTTATAGTAGACCTGTGATGTCGAACCGGGACCGCGCTCTCGCCGCCGCCGTCGACCTGCTGGGCACCGAAGGCCTGCGCGGCCTCACGCACGCGCGGGTGGACGACCGCGCGGACCTGCCCAAGGGGTCGGCGTCGAACTACTTCCGCAGCCGCGCCGCTCTGCTCGACGGCGTCGTGGACTGGATGGTGCGCCAGGAGGCCCCGCAGGTCGAGGCGACGTTCAGGCCCGAGTCGCCGGAAGAGCTGATCGACCAGCTGTGCGCGCTCTACGAGTTCATGACCGGCCCGAACGCCGTCACGGTCACCGCGCGCATGGTGCTGTGGGTGGAGGCGGCGACGAACCCGCGGGTGCGGCAGGCGTTGCTGCGCGGCCGGGCCTCGATGGCCTCGATGCTGATCCCGGCGCTGGCGGGCCTCGGCGTACGCGATCCGCTGGCCGTCTCGGACACGCTCGGGGCCTGTGTGCAGGGCCTGTTCCTGCAGCAGTTCGCCCGGGACGAGCCGATCGACCCCCGGCCGCTGCTGGAGATCATCGTGCGCGGCGCTCTGACATGATCGGTCCATGAGGTGCGTGGTGCTGGACGACTACCAGGGTGTGGCTCTCGCGAACGCCGACTGGTCGGGCCTCGACGTGACCGTCATCCGCGACCATCTGGACGACCCCGCGGTAGCCCTGTCCGACGCGGAGTGCGTCGTGATCATGCGTGAGCGCACGCCGTTCACCGCGGAGTTGTTCGCCCGCCTGCCGAAGCTGCGGCTGCTGATCACCAGCGGCATGCGCAACGCCTCGATCGACCTCGAAGCCGCGCAGGAGCACGGCGTCACGGTCTGCGGCACCGGCAGTGCCAAGACCCCGCCGACCGAACTGACCTGGGCGCTGATCCTCGGCCTCGCCCGGCAACTCGTGGTCGAGAACGCGGCCTTCCACAGCGGCGGCCCGTGGCAGAGCACGGTCGGTGTCGACCTCGCCGGCGCCACCCTCGGCCTGATCGGCTTCGGCCACCTCGGCAAGGCCGTCGGCCGCGTCGGCAAGGCGTTCGGCATGGACGTCGTCGCCTGGAGCCAGAACCTGACCGCCGACCGCACGGAGGCCGAGGGCGTGCGCCTGGCGGCCGGCCTGCACGAACTGCTCGAGCAGGCCGACTTCGCGTCCGTCCACCTCGTGCTGAGCGACCGCACCCGAGGACTCCTCGACGCCGCCGCGCTGGCCTGCCTCAAGCCCTCCGCGTTCCTGATCAACACCTCGCGCGCCGCGATCGTCGACCACGTGGCGTTGCTGGAGGTGTTGCGGGACAACCGGATCGCCGGCGCGGGCCTGGACGTCTTCGAGACCGAACCGCTGCCGCTCGGCGACGAGCTCAGGACGTTGCCGAACGTCCTCGCCACCCCGCACCTCGGCTATGTCACGCAGACCAACTATCGGACGTACTTCCGGGAGGCCGTGGAGGACGTCCACGCGTTCCTCCAGGGCACGCCGATCCGGGAGCTGACCCACTCCCGGTAGGTGTCTGGTCGACCGAACGGGTGAATCACGGCCTCCGGTCGATCCACGGCTAACGCCTCCTTCTGGATGGACGACTACCCGGTGGCGGCACAAGTGTGCCCTGCGTCACTCCATATTGGACAACTGTTCTGGCAGCGAGGCATCGGGGGCCACGCCGTCAAGAGGGCGGGTCGGCCATGCGGTATTCGCGGAGCAGCAGGCGAGCGGTAGCGGCGGTCACCAGCGGTGCGCTGGCGCTGTTCGGACTGGTCGTGGTCAGTCCACCGGCGGTGGCCCAGGCCCCGGACGTGCAGAAGATCCTGGCGGGGATCAGCGCGTTCGGTGACTTCTCGAAACAGCTCGCGAGCGTCGGCAAGCTGGGGGAGGCGCTGCCGTTGCTGGGCGTCAGCCCCGGCGCGGCACTCGGCTTCGACGATCTCGTCGCCAAGACGGTGCACGACCCGCTGAAGGACAAGCAGAACTTCCCCGACCTCGCGGGCACCTACCAGCTCGGAGACAGCAGACCGGGCACGCTCGACGTGCAAACGAGTGACACCAACGGCATCAAACGTGTCGACGCCACGCTGCACCTCACGACGGTCGCGGACAAACAGCCGATCAGCGTCGCCGACCCGTCGGTCAGCTTCACGACGTCTGGCGCCGTGGACGTGACGTTCACGCTCGACGCGAAGTTCCGCTTCGCCTACCAGGAGTCCACCGACTCGTTCTGGCTGGTCAAGGACGGCGACTCGCCGAAGTTCACGGTGGGCGCCAAGGGTGAGCTCGACCCCGGTGCCGTGCCCACCGCGGGCTTCGGCATCCTCGGCGTCGACCTCGACAAGGGCGCCAGCCACGTCACCGTCGAAGCGAACCTCACCGCGTCCGCCGACGACCCCAACGGCGACGGCAGGCTCACCGAGATCACCGAACCCGGTGCCGCCGCGGGTCTGTTCCACATCGGACTCGGCAACCCCGCCGGCAAGGTCGACGCCAGCCTCAAGTTCACCTCGCAGCCGCTCGCAGGAGCGAATGTCGGCGGCCTCACCGGCACCATCGGCGTGCAGTGGCCGGACATCGCGAGCGGCGCGCCGTCGATCACCGTCAGCGGTCCGGACCTCGCGCAGCTGACCAGGTTCACCACGCTCAGCCCGCGCGACCTGCTCGAAGGCCTGAGCCACCTGGTCAGTTCGATCGACGCCGTCCAGCGCGCCCAGTGGGGCTCGACGGCCGACCCGGTCGGCAACGTGAACCTGCCGTTCATGCGCGGCACGGTCGCCGACGCGGTCAAGGCGGGCAGCGCGCTCGCGAAGTTCGTCGACGACAACGTGTTCAAGCCGGAGGAAGACCCCGCGAAGGCCGGGCTGCCGAAGTTCAGCTCGGTGCAGGAGCTCTTCACCAAGCTCAACACCGGTCCGATCGCCGTGTCCGGGGTGAACTACCGCGACGACGTGAAGAAGCTCGAGTTCACGCTGACCATGAAGCAGGACGCTCCACAGGACGGCGCGCCGCTGGACGTCGTGGCCGCGCTGACATCTGGGCAGGGCACCGACGTCACCTACACCGACACGACCCTCAAGCACGTCAACAAGGCCAAGCCGTGGACGGTCGACGCGTTCAAGGGGCGCATCGTGTCCGCCGGCACCTCGCAGGGTGTGGTGAAGAGCAACACCGCGGACGAGATCACGCTCGAGGAAGGCTGGCAGGGCGGGAAACCGGCCGACCACGCGCCGTACAAGGTGAACGCGCCGGACCCGATGACCGGTCAGGTCACGTTCGGCGACATCTTCGCGAGCAAGGGGCTCAAGGGCGCCAACGCGTTGAACGCCACCGCGACCGTGAAGCCGTCCTACGAGGCCAAGGCCACGCTGGTGCTGGACCTGCGCGACCCGATCAAGGGTGACGCGTGCAAGCCGCTCGACCCCGACGCCGCGGCCACCGGCTGCCCGTTCGCGGACAAGAACCCCGACGGCACCACGACCCTGGTGTCCAGCCTGCCGCGCACGCCGGACCGGTTCCTGCTGCGCACCGGCGGTCAGCTGCTCAGGGCCAGCGCCGCGATCGACACGAACGTCGACGTCAACGGCAGCGTGGGTTATCTCAAGGTGCACATGTCCGGCGACCTGCACATGTCCACAAAGGACGGATCGACGGACATGCTGTCGATCAGCCTGAAGAAGCTCGGTGACGCGGACGGCGACCTGCCGTTGTCGCAGATCTTCGCCAAGGTCGTCGACAACCCCGACACCCCCGCTCTGGAACCGGAGAACCTGCTGGAGGTGTCGGTCGGCGCCAAGGGCACGGCCACGGTGAAGCTCGACGTTCCCGGCATCACCGACTTCTTCGGCGGTCCGGTCGAGGTCGGCGTCACCATGCCCGACATCACCGACCCGGCGAACGTCCAGTTCACCGGCCTCGACGCGCTCGACAAGGCCAAGGCGTTCGACTTCGACCCGAACAACCCGCGCGCGATGTTCGGCCAGATCATCAAGGCGTTGCAGGTGCTCAACGGCTCGCTGCAGGCCGTCGAGGGTGACGGCGAGGTCAAGACCGCCCTGACCACCCCGCTGCCGGTCGTCGGCAAGTCGTTGTCCGAACTGCTCGGCAGCGCGGACGCGGGCATCGGCACCAAGTACGACAACGCGAACATCAACGGCGTGGACGTCGGCTTCATCCGCGACGACACGAGGACCGGCGACAAGGCGTTCGGGCCGGACCTGAAGGGCCGGGCCGTGCTGGTCGGCACCCAGGTCGTGGTCGTCGCGGCGGCCGATCCGGCCAACAACCGCGTGCTGCTCACCGAACCGTGGGGCACGAAGCCCGCGGACGGCACCGGGTACGCGTTCCGCAGCCCGCTGGAGGACGCGGTCGACCGGCTGACCGCGGCGCCGCCGGACTACCTGCAGGACCTCGTCACGCAGCTGAACGCCGCCCTGCCCGCCAGCAGCGGAGTCTCGTTCGCCTACCAGGTCGTCGACTCGAAGCCGTCGATCGTGCTCAAGATCGACGTGAAGCGGAAGGTCGCGACCTCGCAGCCGGTCCGGTTCTCGTTCACCGACGACAAGGGCACCGCGCGGTCGCTGGTCGGCGCCGAGGGCGAGGCCACCGCCGACCTGGCGCTGACCGGTGCCACCAAGATCGGGTTCGTGCTGCCGCTCCAGGCCGGCGACGGACCTGCCGACGCCGGGGCCTTGAAGGTCCTGCCGGACTCCACTGTGGACATCACCGCGCACGGCGGGATCACCGGTGTGGTGAAGTCCTCGGTCGGGCCGCTGTCCATCGCGCTGGGCAACCCGAAGGGCCCGGAGAAGGCCGTCGCGAACGCGCACTACAACGCGCACCTCGGCTTCAGCGGGCAGAACCCGGTGTCGTTGAGCGACTTCGTCAAGGGCGTGCAGTTGACGCTCAACGGTGACAACCAGCCGGTCACGTGCGCCGGAGACCCGGTGCAGGGCACCGACCTCGCGTTGTGCGCGGTCATGCCGGTGTTCGTGAGCTCCGACAACACCAACTGGACCAAGCTGTCCAGTCCCGGTGAGTCGTTCATCGTCCGGTTGCCGCGCCAGGTCTCCGACCTCGACGAGGCGTTCTCGTTCAGCCCGGACCTGCCCGGCGGCGTCAAGCGGTTCGAGATGCCGACGGACATCGGGCAGAAGATCCTCGACGCGCTGCTCGACTTCTCGCAGTTCGGCGACGGCATCGAGAAGTACCTGGCGATGATCGAACGGGCGCTGCGCACGGCCGCGTTCGACGGCAGGTTGCCGCTGGTCGGCGACGACATCCAGCAGGGAGCCGACAAGTTCGGCCAGCTCCGCACGAAGATCCAGGAGGCGATGACCCACCTGCCGGGCGGCGGCCGGGTGAACAACACCGGCGAGCTGGAGACGTGGGTCAACGACCACCTGAAGACGGCGGTCGGCAGCGCGGTCGACATCAAGTTCACCTGCAACGCGACCCTGCAGCCCGCGACCGAGGCCACGGCCGTCGCCCAGGGCACGACGGGGACGAAGAAGTACGTCTACGGCGTCGTCGCGACCGCGCAGGGCAAGGACGCGCCACCCGCGCTCGCCGAGGTGACCAACGGCGCGGATCCGTTGAACAACGACAACTTCAACCGCATCACGTGGAAGAAGTCCGAGTACGCCACCGGTTACAAGATCATCCGCAAGACCGACCCGAACGGGAACGACTGGGTCGTGATCAAGGGTGATGTCGCCGGTGACCAGGTGCAGTTCGACGACAAGAACACGCCGAACGGTGCCGCGTACGTGCCCGAGACGACCAACCCGAAGCTGACGGACTGCCCGGCGGCCGCGGCGTTGCAGGACATCACCGGTGCCACCTTCACGTTCGACGTCTGCGACGGCGACGTGTTCGGCAACGACTGCGACAAGGAAACCCTGGCGCTGGAAAGCCCGCTCGACATCGGCATCCCCGGTCTGTCGCTGAAGGCCGCCGAGGGCGCGCCCAAGATGAAGGCGGCGCTGGGCTACCACCTGCACGTCAAGGTGGGCGTCGACAAGAGCAGCGGCTTCTTCGTGGCCACCCGCGACGGCCAGAACCCGGAGCTCGGCGTCAAGCTGAGCTTCACGCTGCCCGACGCGATGAAGGCCCGCCTGGCGTTCCTCGACGTCGACCTGAAGCAGCACGCGGGCGGCGCGACCGACCTGTTCACCGGCACGTTCGTCGTCGACCTGCACAAGAAGGGGCAGGACGCCTGCTTCGAGAACTGCGGTCCCGCCAACGACGACCGGATCACGCTGGCCGATCTCGCCGACATCGGCCAGGTCACCAGCGTCTCGTTGAAGGCCAAGGTCGGCATCGACTGGGACTTCGACGTCAGCGCCGGTCCGCTGCCCGGCATCAACGGCTGGTTCCACCTGAAGTGGGAGTGGAACGCGTTCGGCGGCAAGCCCGGTGACGGCACGCCGGAGATCGCGTTCAACAACGTCCAGCTCAACGCGGGCAAGTTCCTCGGCGAGGTGCTCAAGCCGATCGTCGAGAAGATCGCGCTGTTCACCAAGCCGATCCAGCCGATCCTCGACCAGCTCTACGCACCGATCCCGGTGCTGTCGGACCTGTCGCGGGCGGTCGGTGGCGGTGACGTCAACCTGGTCACCATCGCCAAGGAGTTCTCGACCATCGCGGGCGGGCCGGACCTGGAGTTCGTGGACAAGGTCCTGCGCGCGATCCAGTTGATCGGCAAGATCACCCAGAACGGCGGGGCGATCGACATCGGCAGCTTCGCGGTGCTAGGCGACAAGGCGAAGACGACGACGAACTCGCCGGACAACGCCTCCTCGCTGATCGACCCGAACAAGATCAACCTGTCGCCCGGCGACCTGGCGTCGAAGATCGACGCGTCGGCCGGTGGGGTGAAGATCGTGTCCGACGGCGAGGAGGGCAACAAGGCCGGCTTCTCGTTCCCGATCCTGAAGGAGCCCTCGAAGCTGTTCGGCCTGATCATGGGCCAGGACGTGGACCTGATCCGGTTCGACTCGGGTCCGCTGCGCCTCGGCTTCTCCTACAGCCAGTCGTTCGGTCCGGTGTACGCGCCGCCGCCGGTGCTGGTGACGATCTCCGGCAGCGCGTCGGTCGAGGCGCGGTTCCGGGCGGGCTTCGACACGTTCGGCCTCCGCAAGGCCATCGAGTCGGGCAAGGCCGCGTCCATTCTGGACTCGATCTACCTGGTGACCCAGGACGACTCCGGCAAACCGCTGCCCGTCGTGACGTTCCGCGGTGAACTGGCCGCGGGCGCGGCGGTGAGCGTGGTGCTGATCGAGGTCGGCATCAAGGGCGGTGTCGCCCTGACGATCAACCTGACCTGGGCGGACCCGAACAACGACGGCAAGTTCCGGTTCTTCGAGTTCTCCAAGGTGGCGCTGAACAACCCGATGTGTCTGTTCAACATGGACGGACGTCTGAGCCTGTTCCTCAAGGTGTACATCACGCTCGGGTTCTCGATCTTCAGCGTCACGTTCGACTTCACCCTGGCCGACATCACGTTGCTCGACTTCTCCGTGAAACCCGACTGTTCGCCGCCACCACCGGTGCTGGCGCACAAGGACGGCACGACGTTGGTGCTGCACATGGGCAACGGCGACATCGGCAAGCGCGGCCACTCCGCGTGGACCGGCCAGGGCAACGAGGAGAAGTGGACGATCACCCAGCTCGTCAAGGACGGCGGCGGGTTCGACGGCTTCGCCGTGAGCGCGCTGGGCTTCCGCGAGGAGTTCCGCGACCCGAACCTGACCAAGGTCTTCGGCAACGCGACCGGTGACACCGGCAAGCGGGTCATCGTGTTCCAGGGCGACGGCGACAAGAGCGGTGCCGTCAACGACGCCAAGGCCGAGGCCAAGCCGTTCGACAAGGAGGTCGAGGTCACCGGTGGTTCGGGTGACGACTCGATCAAGACCGGTCTCGGCAAGTCGATCGCGAACGGTGGTCCCGGCAAGGACCAGATCACGACCGGTGACCTCGCCGCCGCCTTCGGTGGCAAGGGCAACGCGACGGTCAGCGGTGGTGACGGCGACGACACGATCACCGTTGGCGGGGCGGACGATGTCGTTTCCGGTGGTTCCGGCAAGGACCGGATCGCCGCTGGGCTCGGCAAGAACCGGATCGACGGCGGCGCCGACGACGACAACATCGGCATCGCCTCCGACAGCCCGCTCGCCGCGAGCAACCCCGGCAAGCCGGAGTACGTCGCGCAGCCCAACGTGATCATCGGCGGGACCGGCAGCGACCGGATCTCCGGTGGTTCCGGCAACGACACCATCTACACCGGCACGGAGGTCGCGACGGACGTCGACGACCCAGGTCCTGTGGACAAGGGCTTCAACGGCGACAACACGAAGGACGCGACCAACGTCGTGGACACCGGCACGGGTTCGGACACCGTGTACGGCAGCCAGGGCGTGGACTTCGTGACCGGTCACTCGTTGAAAGAGCAGGTCGACGACATCCGCGGTGGTGGCAACAACGACGTGCTGACGGGTGGCTACGGCAAGGACAAGGTGTACGGCGGCCCGCAGGACGACTACGTGATCGCGGAACCGTCCGACGTGGGCGACCAGAACGGTTCCGGTGCGTTCGGGCCGGTGCGCAACGTGAAGCACCGCGTCCTGCCCGCCGGTGTCACGCCGTCGTCGAAGCTGCTGGTCGGCGGGTACGGCAACGACCACGTCATCGGTGGTGACGGCGGTGCGGACGTCTTCGGCGACAAGCACGCCAACCCGTGCACGCCGCCGAGTGACAACCCGGTCTCGATGCCGCCTGCCGAACCTCTCGATGCGCAGGACGGCCGGGATCTGATCACCGGTGGTACCGGTGTCGAGATCGTCGCCGCCGGTGGTGCCGCGGACAACGTGGACGCCAAGTCCGGGGCTGACCGGCTGTGTGGTCAGCTCGGTGATGATGTGCTCGCCGGTGGCAACGACGACGATGTTGTGTACGGCGGTGGCGGCAAGGACGTCGCGTATGGCGACGCCGGTGTCGACAACGTCTACGGCAATGACGACGACGACGCGTTGTACGGCGGTGCACAGGACGACGTCATCGAGGGCAACAACGGTGTCGACCGCGCGTTCGGTGGCGCGGGCAACGACCGTGTCATCGGTGGCACGCGCAAGGCCGGTGAACCCGACGTCGGTGACTTCCTCTACGGCGACTCGGGCAACGACATCGTCATCGGCGACAACGGCGTGGACGGACCGTTCGACCTCGACGGCGCGAATGCCGGCGCGGGCGGTGCGGACTTCGTCTTCGGTGGCGAGGACGAGGACCGGGCGTTCGGCGGCCTCGCGCACGACGAGGTGTTCGGTGGCCCGAAGGGCGACTACCTGGAGGGCAACAACGCCGACGACGTCGTGCACGGTGACGGTGGCGAGGACCGGATCGTGGGCGGCAGCTCCGAGGTGGCTTCGGGTGCCGGTCGTCCGGACACGGGCGACAACCTGTTCGGCGACTCGGGTCCCGACCTGATCGCCGGTGACAACGCGGTGCTGTCCCTCGTGGACGGAGCGCAGGCCACGCCGGTCACGCTCGGACGCGGCTTCGCCAAGGCGCACAAGGCCGAGCTGCTCGACCTGGGCTACACGCCGACCGCCGGCACGTCCGGTGGCGACAAGATCAGCGGCGGTGACGACTCCGACGTGATCTACGGTCAGGGTGACGAGGACACCATCACCGGTGACGGCTCGGACGACTACGCCGAGGGCGGCCCGGCCCGCGACAAGATCGACGGCAACGACGGCCAGGACGACCTGGTCGGTGGCTCGTCGACCGAGGACTCGCCGGGTGTCGGCCAGCCCGACGTCGGTGACGTCATCCACGGCAACGGCGCGCAGGACGTCGTGCTCGGCGACAACGGCCGGCTCGTGCGCGGCGGGACGTTGAGCCGCATCACGCTGGAACGCGGCCTGACCGGGCGGGCGATCTTCCTGTACGACCTCGGCCTCACGCCGCACGCCGACTCGTCCGGTCCGGACGAGGTCGACGGCGACGACGCCAACGACGTGATCATCGGACAGGCCGGGCCCGACCGGTTGAAGGGCAACGGTTCCGACGACTACGTCGAGGGTTCGCAGGGCATCGACTGGATCGAGGGCAACGACGGCGACGACGACCTCGTCGGCGGCAGCAGCACCTCGCTCTCCGGCAACGGTGACACGACCGTCGGTCAGTTGGACGGTGCGGACGCGATGTTCGGCGGACCGGGCAACGACGTCGGCATCGGCGACAACGGCGTCGTGCTGCGCCCGGCACAGGGGGAGACCCCGACGCGGGCGACGATCAGGCTGGCGCCGACGGGTGGAAACCCTGCGGCACAACGGATCGTGCAGCGCTACGACCTGCAGCCCGGCCCGGCCGACCGCTTCGGTGACGACCGGATGTCCGGTGGTTCCGGCGTGGACGTGCTGTGGGGTCAGGACGGCGGGGACTTCCTCGCCGGCGACGGCGACGCCGACTACCTCGAGGGCAACGGCGGTGGCGACGTGCTGCGCGGTGACCGCGGGCTAGGCTCCCCGTCGTCCGAGACGACGGTCGTGCCTCTCGCGGATCCCGGCTGGCCCGGTTCGTCGAGCGGACCCGCCCAACTGGTCGGCGACGCACCGGACGGTCAGGACGACATGATCGGCGGCAGCACCATCCAGGGCTTCCGCGATGGTGGCGACGCCTTCGAGGGCAACGGTGAGGACGACGTCCAGCTCGGTGACAACGGTTCCCTGAAGCGCACGCTGCAGGGCCAGCCGGGGTCGATGACCGAGCAGGTCTACACCGAGCGCTACAAGTCCGGTGCCGTACCGTCAAATGCCACGGTTTCTCGTGTGGCTGACATTGGTCCGTCGACCAGGTTCTGTTCGTTGGCTCAGTCCACGTGTGAGGCTCTCGGTGCTTTCGGCGACGACACGATGTTCGGTGACGACGGCAACGACGGCATGTGGGGTCAAGACGGCAACGACACCATGCACGGCCAGAACGGCGACGACGACATGTACGGCGAACTCGGCGACGACGTGATGTTCGGCGGCGACGGCGAGGACGCGATGCTCGGCGACCGTGGTGGCGTGGTCAACGAGTACATGAACGCCAACGACGTGGCAGCTCGTGGGTTCACTGTTCAGCTGAACTCGGTGCCGCAGGAGTCGTACACGGGCTTCCGTGCCGACACCTACGACCGCAGGGTGGACCTGTTGCACGACGTCAACGGCGACCAGTTCGTCGGCAACGCCACCGCACCGGCCATGCCGCACAACGGCATCGCCGAGGGCGGCGACGACCGCATGCGCGGCGGTCAGGGCAACGACAACATCCACGCCGGGTTCGGCGACGACCTGGTCAACGCCGACAGCGGCGGCGACCAGACGTTCGGCGGCGACGGCGCGGACGTGTTGTGGGGCGGCAAGGGTTGCGACCAGGTGGTCAACGCGGCAACGCCGGACTGTTTGGTGAACGGCACGTTCGACGCCTCCGCACGCGGCACGAACGACAGGTTCGTCGACCACACCTTCGGTGGCGTCGGCGGCACCTCTCAGGCGTCCCAGCAGGGCGCTCTGGGGTCGGACGTGCTCGACTTCAACCCGCGCGGCACCTACCCCGGCAACTGCGCGCCGGGCCGGTGGCCGGTGACCTTGGGCGACGGCGCGATCGACCCGTGCCTGTGGTTCGAGATGACCGAGAAGACCAACGACAACCCTGCGGTGCCGTCCACTTTCGCGGACAACCAGCACCACGACGGCACGGACTGGATCTACGGCGGCTGGGACCGCGACGTGCTCCAGGCCGACCGCGCGCAGAACGGCCCGAACCCCGGTGACCGCCTGATCGACTGGGCCGGTGCGTACAACCTCTACACGCACTGTCCCGCGTCTTACGGCGGTTACAACGACATCCGTCAGCGCAGCCCGGGAATGGAGACGTTCCTGCAGAAGCTGGCATGGGGATCCGGCGCGGGCCAGACGGTGGGTGACGTGACCACGAGCGGCACCTCCGCGTTCCGCGAACTGGCCCTGGTGTACCCGGCGGACAACAACGCCCACGGCGTCGGACCCGCCTACCCCACGACACCGGGCCACTTCGACTCGCCGGTGTCCTGCACGGACTGAAAGGACGTTGATGAGGGGAGCTTTCCCAAACCTCAGGTTTGGGAAAGCTCCCCTCATCAACCTCCAGGACAGGCAGGAGCTCCGCTATGGACGACACCAGGCTGGTCGTGGTCACGGGCGCTACCGGACGTCAAGGCGGTGCGGTCGCCCGGCACCTGCTCGCGGCCGGCTGGCGCGTGCGGGCGCTGACCCGCAATCCCTCATCACCGGCTTCGAGCCGGCTCGCCGCGGCGGGTGCCGAGGTGGTGCGGGCGGACCTGGCTTCCCCGGACCCGTCTGCCTTCGTGGGCGCGCACGGGGTGTTCAGCGTCCAGAACCCGATGATCAGCGGCCTGGACCAGGAGGTCCATCAGGGACGCGCGGTCGGCGACGCCGCGGCCGCCGCGGGGGTGCGGCACGTCGTGTACGCCTCGGCGGGTCCGGGAGTGCCGGACACCGGCGTGCGCCAGTGGGACAACAAACTGGTGGTGCGGGCACACCTGGAGTCGCTCGGCCTGCCGCTGACCGTCCTGCGCCCGATGGCGTTCATGGAACTGATGACGGACAAGGACTTCTACCCGTCCGTGTCCATGTGGCACCTGATGCCGAAGCTGATCGGTGACGACCGGCCGCTGCCCTGGTTCTGCGCGGATGACGTCGGCGCCGTGGCGGCAAAGGTGTTCGCCGATCCGAACCGGTTCGTCGGAGTGGAACTCCCGCTCGGTGCGGACGTCCGGACCATCGGCGAGTGCCGTGAGCTCTGGCGGGAGACGCACGGGCGCGCACCACGCGGCTTCCCGATGCCGATCTGGCTGTTCCACCGGTTCGTGGGTGACGACCTGACGAGGATGTGGCGCTGGCTGCGGACGCATCCCGTGGCCTTCGACCTCGCCGTGACCAGGGCGATAGTGCCGTCCGCACGGACCGTCCGCGAGTGGCTGGTGCAGCGAACCTACCCGTAGTAAGTTCGGGCGCATGACCCCGGACGCCTCCGCGCACATCGACGTCGCCGCTCCGCCGCAGCGGGTGTTCGAGCTGGTCAGCAGCCTGCGTGAGCTGGGTGGATGCGCCGAGGAGTACTCGGGCGGCAAGTGGCTGGGCGCCTCCGGACCGTCCGTGGGGGCGAGGTTCCGCGGCGTGAACCGGCGCGGGTGGCGGGTGTGGCCGACGACCTCCATCGTGACCGACTGCTCGGTGGGGCGGTTCGCGTTCGAGGTGAAGTCGTTCGGGCTGGCCGTGTCGCGATGGCAGTACGACATCGAGCCGACCGCTGACGGGTGCCGGGTCACGGAGTCCACTTGGGACCGTCGGCCGTCGTGGTACGTGCCGATCACCGTGCTGGCGACTGGGGTGAAGGATCGGGCGGTCACCAATCAGGCGAACATCGAGGCGACGCTGGCGCGGCTCAAGCACGCCGCCGAGGCCTGATCAGCTCAAGTCGACCGTACCGTCAGCCCCGAGACAGATGAACGGCCTGCGCTGCGGGTCCTTGGCGATGGCGAATGCCAAGGCCCGTGCGATCGTTTCCCCGGAACCGAGATGCCGGTAGAAGTCGGCCAGCGTGGCCGCGCAAGCCGCGTCGCCGACCTTGCTCACCGGCGTCACAACTGCCCGCACCCCCGCATCGATCAGCGCTCCCGCGAAACCGAATGCTTCGACTCGCTCGCACGTGTCGATCACGACGACGCTGGGCGGGCGCGACAGCAGTCGGATCGTGCTCGGGACGAGCAGTCCGTCGACGAGTTCAGCCGCGGAGAACCACGGATTGCCGGTGCCGTCGACCAGGTGCACCGAGAGGTGGGCGAGTCCGGCACCGTCCAACGCCGACAGCACGGCGGCGACCGTGGCTTGCTCACCGCTGAGCTGGACGGCGTTGCGAAGATCGCGGGCAGTCTGGCCGTCGGTCCCGGCCGTCGTCCGCACCACCACCGCATGACCGGCTGGGTGCTCTGTGCGTTCCGCGCGCAGCCATTCACTCGCCGACCGCACGACGGTTGTCGCACGACCTCGCAAGGACGGCAGAAGCCCCCACGGGACGTCATGGAGTTCCCGGGCGGGCACGACAACCAGGTCCCTGCCACCGATGTACCGGCCGAGCGGCTCGATCAACGAGGCGTCCAGCTGTTCAGCAAGGCGTGACGACGATGTGCCGATGACCTGGACGAGAGGCGCTGGCAAGTAGTCCGGTGCCATCGCCCGAACGTCCATGTGGAGTTTGCGGGCCGCGGTCGAGATCACCTCTGTTGTGCCGATCTCCACCGTCACCGTGTGCGTCGCCGTGAGGATCATGGCGATGTACCGGTCGCCCGCGATTCCGAACGACACCAACGCTCGTTCACCAAGTGCTGCCGCGACTTCCTCGCGTGAGCACACCGGGTGGACAGCGGGCAGGTCGCGCAACCGCCTGCTCAGCTCGGCATCGACGTCCTCGGCGGGCCTGCCTTCGAACCGTGCCTGCTGACGCCTTCTGGCGGTGATCCGCAGTTCGGACACGACTTCGGGCGCCGGCCTCGGGTCGTACCGGTAGATGTCGGCCTTGGCGTGTTCGAGCCAGTCGAAGAGATCCGGGTCGCCGGAGCGCCACGCGACTTCCACGGCCAGGTTCGCGAGGGTGCGGCCCTCGACGGCGGTGCCTGTCGGCAGATCCAGCGTGCCGAGCTGGTCGGGGTGGTTCGCCAGCTCCGCGAGGCCCTGCTGAGCCTCCACCAGAACACCCTGGTGATCACCGCGTGCGGCCACCAGTTCCGCCCGACACAGCCGCAGCGCCATCCGGCACTCGATCGGGCTGAGGTGACCGACGTCGGGCAGGGCGTGGACCTGCTCCATGGCGGACTCCAGGTCGCCGCGACGCACTCTGACGCGCACGGACAACGCCTCGGCGACGGCGGCTTCGTCGGTGAGGTCGAACTGGCGCAGTCGTTTCGCCAGCTCTGCGATGCGGCCGACGGTGGGAGGCTTCCCCGTGGCGACCTGCGCACGCATCCGGGTCAGAGCGCTGATCGCGGCCCACCTGTACTCGCCGCGCCGGGTGAACCGCCGGTTCGCCGATCGGGCCAACTCGCTCGCGTCCCTGAAGTCGCCGCGGAGGTAGGCCGCGGTGGCCGCGCGGTGCTCGGTGATGGCGAGCGTCCGCCCGGCGCGGGCCGCTCGCAGGATGTGCATGTGTTGCTTGAGCAGGTTCGCCGCGTCGACGGCCAGTCCAGCGGAGAGCATCGCTTCCGCCTGGCCAAGACGGTCCTCCGCATCGCGGTAGTACGCGATGGCGGTGGGAAGGTCGGCTCGCAGGATCGCGAGCTGACCCAGGTACCGAGATGCCGCCGCGCTGTTCCCTGGATGTTCATCGCCTGCCAGCTCCAGCACACGGCCGAAGTCCTGCTCCGCTCGGTCCAGCTTGCCGAGCGCGATCAACGCAAGTCCGCGCACGGTCAGCACGAGTTCCAGCGCGACGGAATCGAGTTCGGCCGCCGCCCTCTCGCGTTCGACGATCGCGATGGCGTTGTTGTAGTAGCCCACTGTCGACTCCATGTCGCCGGACATGGCCGCGTCCCGGGCATGGTCGAGTTCCCAGAACGCCTCCGTCGCCACGGTGAAGGTCGCGGCGGCCTTGAGCCGTGCGCGGCGGGACTCGGCCTCGGTCGGAGCCACGTTCTCCAGTGCCAAAAGCGCCTGTGCCCTGGCATTGGCGCCGAGGTCCAGGTTAAGCACACTGCGCAGCAGCTCCTCGGCGAGCTCGAAGTCCTTCGTGGCCGCCGGAAACCTGCTCGCGACGGCGAGTTCGCCGGATGTGACGGGGACCCGCAGCTCGGGCAGACCGACCAGGCTCTTGGTGTATTCGCTGTCCGTGCCGCCGGCGACCGCGTCGTCGGCCTCTTGCTGGAGCAGTTCGGTGAGCAGCCGGGTCGTGCCCTCTGGCGGCTCACCCTCGAACGAGAGCACGAGAACGACCATCTTGGCCAACGCGTAGCGGTCATCGGTGCTCGACATGGCCTGCCGCAGCGCGTTCGTCACGCGGGGGTCCTGAGCGAACTGCGCGCGGACCTGGTCGGCGTCCCTGGGATCGATGCCTTCAGAGCGCAACGCCTCGACGAGTACCGCGAGTGAGTGTTCACCGACCTCGGCGGCGAGCTCGCGCAGCAGACCGGGGACCTGTTGGACGCTGCGGACACCGAGCAGGTTGTGGAGCAAGATCGCCTGCTCGCGGAGGTCGCCGACGGTGTCGTCGTCGACCGGAGCGCCGTGGCGGGCGAACCTGAGCCGCTGCACGACCAGCTGGAGCCGCGTCCGCAGGTGGGAAACGGTCGGCGGGAGGTTGCCCGCGATCTGCAGAGCCTCGGCGGCGACCGTGTTCGCGTCCTCGAGCCGGCCGGTGAGCTCGCAGAGCCGGAGGATGTGCGCCGTGAGCCGGAAGTAGTCGTCGGTGTCGCCGTTCCTGGCGGCCTTCTCCTGCGCCGTGGCTGCCACGTCGAGCGCCTCGCCATGCAACCCGAGCAGGTCGAGCACGTTGATGCGGAGATCGGTCGATTCGAGGGTGGGGCCCACGACGCGGTCGTGCTCGTCGAGCGTGGACAGCGCCTGGTCGAACCTCAGGTTCGCCGCGAAGTCGCGGACGTTGCGCAGGATCAGCTTGCTCCGCACGTCGAGCTGGGCTTGACGCAGGTCGTCCGCAGAGACCGCCAGATCCGGCGACCTGGCCGCGAGGTAGGCCTTCGACGACGGCGGCATTTCGTCCAAAGAGGACAACAGGTGCGGCAGTGCCTGGTCGTCCCACCGGCGGTTGAGCGTGGCCGGGGTCTGCCCCAGCATGAGCCGGTGGTACAGCTCCTCGGCCCGCTCGGCGACGCCCTCGCACGACGCGTAGTACTTCACCGCCCGGCGGTGGATCGAGGCGGTCGTGCGGGGATCGTCCTCGGCCAGCCGCGGCAGCATGATCGATCGGACGTCCGCGCGGTGCACGACCTCGTCCCGGTGCGGCACGCGTTCGACGAGCATCGCCTCACGGGCGAGCCCGTGGAACAACCGGTACGCGTGTTCCTCGTGGTGCACGGCGATTCCGCAGGGGATCGCGAGCACCTCCTCGATCAACTCGGGGGTTACGCGGCGCAACGTCAGCCCGGGGTGGGCGAGCCTGCGCACGTCGGGATCGTCGATGTAACCGAGCAACCGGTGGTAGAGCTCGCCTTCGATCGCGGTGCGGCGCAGGGCGAGATCGCGGAACGCGTCGTTCGCCGGATGCCTGCGCAGGATGCCCGCCGCCAGCCGCACGCACAGCGGAGTCGTGCGGATCAACCCGACGACCCGGCGTGCTTCGGCTTCCGGTACCTCGACCAGAGCGTGCAGCAGCGTGATCGCGTCCGCCGGTGGCAGCACGGAAAGCTCGGCCGACTCGAACCCGAGCTCCGGCGCGGGCGACCGGCCCGCGAGCAGGATCGAGGCGTGGGGAGAGGTCGACGCGAGATCGTTCACGAAATCGACGAACGTCTCCTGCACCGCGATGGACCGGCGTTGAACCTCTTCGACGGTGTCGAAGATGAACAGGGTCGGCCGCTTCCTGGTGATGTCGGCGAGCTGCGCGAGCTGTACGTCCTCGCGGAACCGGTGGGAGAGCGTGCGGCTGGACGAGTCGAGCAGCTTGGTGCCGGCCCGAAGCGCCTCCACCGCACGCAGAAGTGCCGTGTTGGCTGTCGTTTCGGCGCCAGGAAGCTGCGCCGCGAGCTGCCTCAGCAGACCGACGATGAGCGACGCGGGCACGGCCGGGTCGAGCGCGCTGTTGTCGAAGTTGAGGTAGCAGACCAGTGTCTCGGGCACGTGGCGGAGGATGTGCCGGGCGAGCACCGCGGACTTGCCGGCTCCGCCCATGCCGTGGATCAACAGGGGAGCACCCGGCTCGCGGAGGTGGTCGTCGAGGCGGGCGAGCAGGTCCTCGCGGCCGACGAACTTGTCGTCCGCCAGCGCTCGCAACGGTTCCAGCAGCGCGGCCAGGCCGAGCGCGCGGTCGATGGCGGCCTGGGAGGGAAGGTGCGGGAGGTCGAGCCACCGGGACAACCAGCCGACCGCGCGCAGCCGGTCGGCGTCCAGCTGGTCCAGCTCGACGCCTTCGCCGGCACCGATGAACTGGTCGATCGCCCACTGCCGGGCATCGCCGGGCCGTTCGCGCAGCTGCGACCACACCCGGCGCAACTCGCTGAGCTCGACTCCGGCGACTGTCGAACGGCGCACCGAGTCGTCCAGGCACCAGTGGCGCATGCCGGACTCGACGCGCACCCGCCGTGAGTCGGGGAACAGCACGCCGTCTTCGTCCTCGACGCCCAGCCAGTGCAGTTCGTAGTGGGCGAGCAGGCTTGCGCGGAGCCTGAGTTCGCGGGCGTCCAGGCCCGTGGACAACGTCATGCCGCGCCCCCTGCCGGCCCGAAGGACGCGTGTGCCAGCTTGCCCGCCTTGCGGCCGAGCGCGTGCAGGTCGGTGAGCGTGGCCTCGGCCAGCACCTCGTCGACGAGCGCGGCGAGTTCGTCGCCGGACAGCGGCTGGCCGGCGACGTCGGCGACGTGGCCGAAGAACTGGCGGAGGTCGTGTTCGGTGATCTCGTCCAGCGACTCCAGGAGCAGGATGTCGAGCACGTCGGGCGAGAAGTCGCAGGGATGGCCGGTGACGATCAACCGCAGGTCGCGCAGTTGGCCCGCCTCGACCTCCTTCGCGAGCTGGGTCACCGCGATGAGCACGGCGGGATCGACGCTCGTCCGGTCGAGCCCGTCGATGAACACCCACCGCTCCTGCCGCGGCAACGAGCGATAGCGACCGACGAACTGGTGGACCAGTTCGCGGGCGGCCCGCGAATGCTCGACCAGCGGGTCGACGTCGGTGATCCCGTCGATGCCCATCTTGGTGGCGAGCTTCGTGATGAACTCGCCGGCGGTGACCGTGTCGTACCAGTCGTGCTCGATGTCGATCACGATGAAGTCGCAGCGCATGGCCGGGTCGTCGCACAGGACGTGCTTGATCAGGTGGCGGCTGTAGGTCTTGCCGGAGCCCGCTTTCCCGACTATCGCCAGGATCGGGTACTCCTCCTTGAGCATCTGCACCAGGCTCGCGCGCAGGTGGGTGCGGTCGAGCACCGCCCTCTTCCCGCCCGGCCCGACCAGCATCGAGCGGTGCCGGTCGGCGCACAGGTACCAGTTCGCGCTCGGTGCCTGGGCGGCGAGTACCAGGTCCAGTTCCGCGGCGGCGGCCGGTACCTCGTCGCGGACCTCGCGGATGAGCGCTTCGAGCTTGCCCGCGTCGGACGCGTCACGGGTGAGCATCTGCCAGAGCGCGGACGGGGTCTGGTGGTGCCAGACGACCTGGGCGGGCGACATGCCGACGCGCTGCCAGATCTCGGTCATCCTGTCGGTCTGCCAGACCGCGTGCTCCAGCGCGCGGTGCAGCCGGGCGGCTGTTCCGTCACGCCAGTCGGGCAGGTCGACCCACCGAGCCATGTCAGTCCTCGAAGTCCACGCCGAGCGCGTCGAGCCGTTCGACCACGCGGCTGATCGCGCGGCCCTGGTTGCGGAACGCGACACCGCTGCCGTCGTTCGCCTCGACCCACTGGTGGTGCAGGGCGACGACCCGCCAGTCCTCGTCGAACACGGGCGAGCCCGACGAGCCGGCGTCGGTGTCGGTCCAGTACTGCACGACGTCGTCGGCGGAGTGCAGCACGAGGTTGTGGTGCAGGGCGATCTTCTTGGGCAGTCCCTTGGGGTGCTGGATGATGCTCACGCGGTCGTGGATCCCGGGCCGTGCGCCGTGGCGCAGCGACAGGATCGGCACGTCACCCGGCAGCGGTTCCGCGGCTCGGATGACGGCGAAGTCGTCGCGCGCCTCGCCGACGATCGTACCGACGTCGCAGCGGATCTCCACAGGCGTCCGCAGCTCCCCGTCGGCGCCGACTTCGTAACCGAACTGGGCGCGAACCGCGGTGGCCGGTGCGATGCCCTCGTAGAGGACGTGGTGGTTGGTCAGCAGCGTGCGCTCGCCGACCCGGAACCCGCTGCCGTGCCAGCTCTTCCGGCCGCACTCGACGAGGATCCGGCACACCGCTCGCGCGCGGTCGAGCCCGTGCTGCAGGAACGCGATGTCGAGCAGGGTGTTCTGGTTCTCGACGATCTGACGTTCTTTGCCGATGTTGAGCCACACGGGCGCGTCGGGCATCCACGGGACCTCGACGATCGGCCGGTCCGCGAGCAGCTCGTCGACCCGGCGGGCGAGCGCGGGCCGGTCCTTCGCGGCGGCGCGCACCACTTCGGGCAGCCTGAGCTGTTCCGCCGCCACGGTGAAGATGTCGAACCACAACGCACGCGGTGACAGGCCCCAACGCACCAGAGCGGGGGAAAGGCCGCCTTCGAGCAGCACGGCCTCGATGTCGGCGTCGCGGTAGATGGTCATGCTCACGACGTCACGCAGTTCCTGCAGCCGCGCGTCCGTCCAGTCCAACGGGTGATCGAGCATCCGGTACCTCTCGGGTGGTTCGCGCCCGCATGATCACATCCCGGTGCCTGTTTTGGGTACGCCCCTGGGTGCTTCACCCGTTCGGGTGTCTTGAAGAGCTGATGACAATCGGACAGAAACGCTCACGTCTTCACTCGCGCTCGAACAGCGACCAACATCGATCACCACGGCTGTGAGCTGCAGACATCGGAGGACCGTAACTAGAACCGGTCCGGCAGACCCGTTGTAACCGCTCCCATCACCGTGCCAACCTGCTCAAACGACGGTTGACCCCTTCGAAACGGCCGCGTTCAATGCCATCAAATATCCTATAGGATCAGAGATCCGAGGAGTTGGCGTGGCAAAGGTCGTACGTGCCGAGGCGTTCCAGGTCGACGTTCCCGTCGAGGCCCTGCGCACGGACGCGGTCCAGCAGTTCGTCAAGCAGGAGACCGTTTTCGTCGAGATCACGACCGACGACGGCCTCACCGGACTCGGCTACGCCTACACGATCGGCACGGGCGGCAGCTCGGTTCTCACTCTCCTGAAGGACCACCTGCTGCCCCGCCTCGTGGACGCGGACGCGCGCCGGATCGAGCGGATCTGGCACGACCTGTTCGCGAGCACGCGGAGCACCACGGTCGGCGCGATCACCTCGCTCGCGCTGGCCGCCCTCGACACCGCGTTGTGGGACCTGCACTGCCTGCGCGCAGGGGAACCGTTGTGGCGCATGGCAGGCGGCTTCCGGCGGGAGGTGCCGCTGTACGACACCGAGGGCGGCTGGCTGCATCTCGGCACCGAAGAGCTGGTGAGAGGCGCCAAGGTCGACGCGGCGCGGATCGGCGGCATCACGCCGTTCCTCAAGGTCGCGCACCTCGCGGAGGCGTTCAACGCCGACGTCTGCCCGCACTTCCTGATGGAGCTGCACGTCAGCCTCGCCGCCGCGCTGCCCAACGGGAAGTTCGTCGAGCACATCCCGCAGCTGCGTGCCATCACCAAGAGCGAGCTGACCGTCCACAACGGACATGCGCTCGCGCCTGACATGCCAGGTCTCGGCATTGATTGGGACCGCGATGCGATGGACGACCTCCGAGTCGCCTGAACAACCGCCGAAATCACAAAGGAGTGGTCTTGAGAGCGTTAGGTGTCGTTGCCGGCCTGCTCGCGTCGCTGATCGCGGTCCCCGCAGCAGCCCAGGCACCCGAAGTCCAGCCAGCCCCGAAGATCGCCGAGAAGCCCTACATGGGCTGGAGCAGCTGGAGTCTGCAGGCGACCAACTACCCCGGCGTGAACCCGGACGGCCCAGCCAGTTGGCTGAACGAGAAGAACGTCGTGGCGCAGGCGGACGTGCTCGCGGCGAAGTTCAAGAAGCACGGCTACAACCACGTCAACGTCGACGCGGGCTGGCTGGGTTCGTTCGACGAGTACGGCCGCCCGGTCGCAGACGCCAAGAAGTTCCCGCACGGCATGAAGTGGCTCGGCGACTACGTGCACGGCAAGGGCCTCAAGTACGGCTCGTACCTCGCGGTCGGCCTGGACCTCAAGGCGTACAACGACGGCAAGACGCCGATCCACAACGCGCCCGGCTGCACCACCAAGGACATCGTCTACCCGGACCTGCGCAAGACCAACGGGTGGGACATGGCCTACAAGATGAACTTCGACAACCCGTGCTCGCAGAAGTACATCGACTCGATCGCGCAGGTCATCGCGGGCTACGGGGTCGACTTCCTGAAGCTCGACGGCGTCGGCCCCGGCAGCTTCAAGGGCGGCGAGCGCTACGACAACACCACTGACGTCAAGGCGTGGAACACCGTGCTCAAGAACACCGGCCGCCCGATCGAGTTCCTCATCTCCTGGGTGCTGAGCCACCGCCAGGCCGACGTGTGGAAGGCCAACACCAACGGCTGGCGCGTCGACACCGACGTCGAGTGCTACTGCCCGACGCTCGTCACCTGGAACAACTCGGTGAAGCAGCGGTGGAACGACGTCGTGCAGTGGATCGACGACGCCGGCCCCGGCCGCTGGAACAACCTCGACAGCCTCAACGTCGGCAACGGCGAGATGGACGGCATCACCGAGGCCGAGCGCCGCAGTTACATGACGCTGTGGGCGATCTCGAACTCCCCGCTGTACCTGGGCGACGACCTCACGAAGATCGACGACTTCGGTTACCGGTTGCTCACCAACGACGAGGTCATCGGGATCAACCAGGCAGGCATTCCCGCCCGTCCGGTCGACCAGTTCTCCGACCAGCAGGTCTGGTACGCCCGCAACGCCGACGGCAGCTTCACCGTGGCGCTGTTCAACCTCGGCGCCAAGCCCGCCACCGTCACCGCGGACTTCGCACAGCTCGGCATCAACGGCACCGCCAAGGTCCGCGATGTCTGGGACCGCAAGGACATCGGCCGGGCCAGGGGCTCGTTCAGCGCCGACCTGCCGGTGCACGGCACGAAGCTGCTGAAGATCACCCCGCGGTCCGCCGTCTCGCCCGCCGTGGTGCAGGGCACCGGTGCCACACCGACCAGCGTGTCGCTGAAGTGGCAGGGCCGCTCCGGCGTCCGTTACGACGTCTACGCGGGCAACAAGAAGGTCGCGACGACCACCTCGACGAGCGCGACCGTCACCGGACTCATTCCGGCGACCTCGTACGAGTTCACCGTCGTGCAGAACGGCAACCGTTCGAAGCCGGTTTCCTTCGTGACGCCGAAGGAATCCGTGACCTACGAGGCGGAGAAGGGCAGCCCCGGCGGCGGCGCGACCGTCTACGGGTGTGCGTGCTCGAACGGCAACAAGGTCGGGTTCATCGGCGGTAGCGGCGTTCTCACGATGCCGACGGTCACCGTTCCGCGCGAAGGCACCTATCTGGTCGAGCTGAACTACGTCGACGCGAGCTCCAGCCGGACCGGCATCGTCACGGTGAACGGCACCAGCTTCAAGCTGCCCGTGGCCGGCTCCAACGACGACAACTGGAACGCGCCGCAGAAGGACACCGTCCCGATCTACCTGCTGGCCGGCAACAACACGATCAGGTTCGGCAATCCCGACGACTCCGTGTTCGACGTCGACAGCATCCGCATCTGACCCCTGAACTGGAGGCGTCGTGGTGACAACCGTGCAAGACTCCAGCGCCCAGGTCGTGCGTGGACCTGCCACCACGGCGCCTCCGCCCGCAGTCCGGCGGCGCACAGGCCCTGCCTCGCGCCGCAACGACACGTGGGTCGCGTGGCTGCTCGTCGCGCCCGCCATTCTCGGGTTCGGCGTGTTCTTCGCCTACCCGATGCTGCGCGGCGTCTACCTCAGCTTCACCGAGTTCCACATCCTCACCCCACCGGTGTGGACGGGACTGAAGAACATCCAGGAGCTCATCAACGACATCCGGTTCTGGCACTCGCTCGGCGTGACCGCGTACTTCGTGGTGCTGACCGTGATTCTGGGTGTCGGTATCTCGCTTCTCACGGCGGTGGTTCGGATGACGTGTTCGCCGAGATGGAACGCGTGTCGCAGGAGATACTGGCCAAGAACTGACGGGAGCCTCAGGAGTGGTGTTGCGGATACCGACCAGGCGCGTGCTCGCGGATGACGTCTACGAGCAGATCCGCGCGCTGATCATGAGCGACGGCATGGAACCGGGTGCGCGCGTCAACATCGACGAGATCGCCCGGCAGCTCGACGTGTCCCCGACCCCGGTCCGCGAGGCACTGGCGCGTCTCGAGTCCGAGGAACTGGTCAGCAGGCTCCCGTTGCGCGGCTATCGCGTGACGGACCTGCTGAACCGCAAACAGGTCGACGATCTGTATTCGTTGCGGCTGCTGCTGGAGCCGCCCTCCGCGGCGCTGGCGGCAGCACGCATGACACCGGAGAACGTCGCGCTGATCGAGGAGGAACTCGCCACCTGCCCGGCGGCTCCCGCCGACAACGCCTATGACGACTACAAGAACCTGACGGCACACGACCAGCGGCTGCACGAACTCATCCTGCGCATCGCCGGGAACGAGGCGGTGCTGCAGTCGTTCGCGAAGACGCACTGTCACCTGCACTTGTTCCGGCTGAACTTCCAGCAGCCGTTCGGGGTGCAGACCATCACCGAGCACCGTGCGATCGTGGACGCGCTGGTCGCCCGGGACGCGGTGGCGGCGAGTGCGGCGATGACCGCGCACCTGGAGGTGGCGCGGGCTCGGTTGCTGGACCGGATGTAGCCGCCAGCCGCGCCGATGAGGGCCGGGATTCCATCGTGTTGCGCCGAACGGGTTGCTTCGGCTCGACTCGCGGACAAGGTCTCCTGCGCTCGGCACCCTGGGAAGCCAAGGCCGCGGGGGTGTTCTCATGGAACTGCCGGACGTCGAGCGCATGGTTGACGACTGGGAGCGCAACGCCGAGGAGAAAGCCCGGCGCTACCAGGAGATGTCGAGCCAGGTCAGCCAGGTCTCGATCACCGGGTCGGCCGCCGACGGTGCCGTGAAGGTGACGGTCGGGGCCAACGGTATTCCGACCGACGTGGCCATGACGCCGAAGGTGCGGCAGCTGGAGCCGGAGCGGATCGCCGCCGCCGTCATGGAGGCGATGCGCAGCGCCCAGTCGCAGTATCCGGAGCGGCTGGCGGAGATCATGGCGCAGACGGTGGGCGAGGACTCGACCACGCGGCACCTGCTGGCGGAGGCGAAGGCGAACTTCCCGGCGCCGCAGGAGGAGCAACCGCCACCGCGCAGGCGCCGGCCGCCGGACGACCCCGAGGACTTCAGCACCGGCAGCTTCATGGATCGCCGATGACCGGCGGCTACGAGGTTCTGACCGGCGAGCTGGACGCCCACGCCAGGAAGATCGACGGGTACGCGCAGCGGCTGCAGGCCGCGGTGGACGCGGCTCGTCAGGTCACCATGAACAACGACGCCTACGGGGTGATCTGCCAGCCCTTCGCGATGCTGCTGCAGCCGTTCGAGGAGATGGGCGTGAACGCTCTGGCCAAGGGCGTCGAGACGATCAACGAGACGTCGCAGGGGATGCGCGACACCGTCAAGAGCTACCACGAGCAAGAGGCCTCGGAGTCAGCGCGGATGGGCGGCATCCTGTGAGCGAGGGGCCTGGGTTAGTCGCGCAGCCGAAGTCCGACACGACGGCCACCACCGGGTTCGGCATCCTGGAGTCGGCAGAGGGGCTGGCGACGGGCGTCTCCAGCGGTGACTGGGTCGCGGCCGGGCTCGGCGGGGTCGGCGTCGGGCTCGAAGTGCTGAGCATGGTGGTCGACCCGATCGGCACACTGGCGTCCGCGGGCGTGTCCTGGCTGATCGAGCACGTGCAGCCGTTGAAGGAGGCGCTGGACTGGCTCGCCGGCGACCCGCCGGTGATCCGCTCCTTCAGCGAGACGTGGGGCAACGTGTCGGCCGAGGTCGCGCGGATCGCCCAGGAGATGGGCAACGAGGCCAAGAACGGCACCGCGGGCTGGACCGGCGCGAGTGCCGACGCGTACCGGGCGCACACCGCCGAGGTCTCCGACGCGATCGCCGGTGCCGGCGCGCTGGCCGACGGCATCTCCGCGGGTGTCATGATCATGGGCGAGGTCGTCGCCTTCGTCCGCGAGACGGTCCGCGACATCGTGGCCGAGCTGATCGGCCGGCTGATCGCGTGGGCGCTGGAGGCCGTGTGCACGCTGGGACTCGCCACCCCGGTGATCGTCGGTCAGGCGGTGACCGCGATCTCCCGCGTGGTCAAGAAGATCGGCGACCTGATCCGCAACCTGATCAAGACCATCGGCAACGTCGCGCCGCGCATTCGCAAGATCATCGACAAGCTCGACGAGATCATGCAGAAGCTCGCCAAGCTGATGCGCAAGGGTGGCGACGGCACGACGAGCCCCAGTGGTGCGACGACACCGTCGGGCGCCAGTACGCCCACGAAGCCACGCGGTGGCGACGGCACGACGTCGCCTTCGTCCGCTGACGGACCGTCGACGCATCCGTCCTCTGTGGACGCTCCGCCCGGCAAGGCGTCCGACGGCACCAGCCCGAGCTCGTCCAGCTCTCCCAACGGCCGGTCTGACACGTCGCCGCCGGGTGGCAGAACGGATCCGGCCTCCGCTCCGAAGGGCGACAACCCGCCGCCGCGCAACGCCGACAACGGCGGCCAGCGCTCCGAGGGCAATGGCGGCTGCGACGGCAGGGGCGGCGACCCGGTCGACACCGTGTCCGGCCAGATGATCATGTCGAGCGTCGACCTCGAGCTGCCCGGCCTGCTGCCGCTGGTGGTCAGCCGTTCCTACGCCTCGGACTACCGCGACGGCCGCCTGTTCGGGCCCGGCTGGTCGTCCACTCTGGACCAGCGGCTGGAGCTCACCGACGACGGCGTCCGCTTCTACGGCGACGACGCCCAGGTGCTGTCGTACCCGCGCCCGCAGGACGAACCCGTGCTGCCGCTGTTCGGCGCCCGCTGGCCGTTGACCTGGGACCGCGCCACGGACACCTACCTGATCGAGGACCCGGACAGCGGCTGGGTGCGGCACTTCGCCGCGGTGACACCGCAAGCCCGCCCGATCACCGCGCTGACCGGCCGCGACGGCCACCAGATCACCTACACCCGCGACCCCTCGGGCCAGCCGGTCTCGATCCGCCACTCGGGCGGCTACTACGTCGCCGTCGACATCGTCGAGGGTCCGGAGGGCACCCGGCTCGGTTCGCTGCGGCTGATCGACCAGCAGGGCCAGGGCGTCCGGGTCGTGGCGTACCAGTACGACCAGCTCGGCCGGCTGACCGGCGTCGTGAACTCCACCGGTGTGCCGTACCGCTACTCCTACGACGCGGCCGACCGGATCACCTCGTGGACCGACCGCAACGGCTTCAGCTACTCCTACGAGTACCGCCCGGACGGCCGGGTGTCGCGCGGCTGGAACGCCGACGGCTACCTCGACGCCACCTTCGACTACGACCTGGGCAACCGCGTCACCGCGGTCACCGACAGCCTCGGCCACCGGACCGAGTACCACTACGACGAGCACAACCACATCACCGCGGTGGTCGACCAGAACGGAAACGCCGAACGACCCGAGTTCGACCGCTACCACCAGTTGGTCTCCTTCACCGACAAGAACGGCAACACCACCCGGTACGAGCGGGACGAGCACGGCGAACCGGTGCGCGTCACCTACCCGGACGGTGCCGTGGTCAGCTACACCTACGACCCGCGCTGGCGGCTGCCGATCAGCGTCACCCAGTCGAACGGCGCGGTCTGGCGGCACACCTACGACGACGCGGGCCACCTCGTGTCCACTGTGGACCCGATGGGTGCGGTGGTCACCAACGAACTGGACGACCGGGGCCATCTGGCCGCCAGCGTCGACGCCGACGGCGCTCGGTGGACCTACACCAGTGACGACGCCGGCCGTCCCACGTCGATCACCACCCCGCTCGGCGAGACCACCCGTTTCCGGCACAACGGGTTCGGCCGGGTCGTCGAGGCGGTCGACGCTCGTGGGCGGGTGACCCGTTACGGCTGGAGCGTCGAGGGTCAGCCGATCTGGCAGGTCTCGTGGAACGGTGACCGGGAGGAGCGGTTCTACGATCCCGAGGGCAACATGGTGCGCAGTCGCTCCGCCAGCGGCGCCGTGACCACGTTCGAGCACGGCCCGTTCAACACCCTCCTCGCCCGCACCGGGCAGGACGGCATCCGGTACACGTTCCGCCACGACACCGAGCTGCGGCTCACCGGCGTGACCAACCCGGCGGGCGAGACCTGGACCTACCGCTACGACCCGGCGGGCAACCTGGTGGGAGAACGGGACTTCACCGGCCGGACGCTCGACTACCGGGTCGACGCGATGGGCAACCTCGTCGCGCGGTCCGAGGGCGGCGGGCCGGCGGTCGAGCTGGTCCGGGACGTGCGCGGCCGCGTGCTCGCGCAGTCCGCGGCCGGGACCCGGACCGACTTCGAGTACGGCGACGGCGGCTGGCTGCGCCGGGTCGGCGACGGGGTCACCGAGGTGACCTTCGAGCGCGACCTGCTCGGCCGCCCGCTCGCCGAGTC
This sequence comes from Lentzea alba, assembly GCF_011067745.1. GTDB lineage: Bacteria > Actinomycetota > Actinomycetes > Mycobacteriales > Pseudonocardiaceae > Lentzea > Lentzea alba. Next base: position 66,944 of record NZ_JAAMPJ010000019.1, on the reverse strand, counting down.
GGTCAACGGACAGACCGTGCGCAACGAGTACGACCTGGCCGGCCGCCGGGTCCGGCGGGTGAGCCCGTCCGGTGTCGAAGCCTCCTGGCGCTACGACGAGCTGCGCCGGGAGACCGAGCTGGTCGGCACGGCCGGCACCGTGGCGTTCGAGTACCAGGCGGGGCAGGAAGTGCTTCGCAGGCTCGGCGAGAACGCCACGCTCACCCAGACCTACGACGCGCGCGAAAGGCTCGCCGGCCAGGCGTTGTTCTCCTCCACGGCCGTGCCGGGCCAGGTGCGTGCGGTCCAGCAGCGCACCTTCCGCTATCGCGCGGACGGCCAGGTGACCGCGATCGACGACCGGTTGCGCGGCGACCGGGTGTACGAGCTGACCTCGGGAGGTCGCGTCACCGGGGTGCGCGCGACCACCTGGGCCGAGCGGTACGCCTACGACGCCCTCGGCAACCTGGTCGCGGCACAGACCGGACCATCCACAGAGGACTCTGTGGAGGTGGACGGCCCGCGCACGGTGAACGGGGTGATGTTGCGCGCCGCCGGCCGCACCTCCTACGACTACGACGCCGCGGGACGGGTCGTCCGGGAGGTCCGGCGCACGTTGTCCGGCCAGCGCCGGGTGCGCGAGTACGAGTGGAACGCCCTCAACCAGCTCGTCGCCGTGACCACGCCGGAGGGCACGCGCTGGCGATACGTCTACGACCCGTTCGGCCGTCGCATCGCGAAGCACCGGCTCGGCGCGGACGGCGCGGTCGTCGAGGAGACCACGTTCGCCTGGGACGGCATGCTGCTCGCCGAGGAGCGGCGCACGGTGGACGGCACGACGACCGCGACCTCGTGGGAGTACCGGCCTGGGCGCGCCGAACCGGTCACTCAGACGACCCGCTCGTGGCTGGCCGACGCGCCCGCCGAGATCATCGACACCCGGTTCCACGCGATCGTCGCCGACCTGATCGGCACCCCGACCGAACTCGTCGACGCCGCCGGCCAGGTGGTCTGGTACCGGACGAACGGCTTGTGGGGCAACACGATCGCGGTGTCCACATCGGACGGGACGAGCTGTCCGCTGCGCTTCCCGGGGCAGTACCACGACGTCGAGACCGGCCTGCACTACAACGTGCACCGCTACTACGACCCGCACACCGCGCGTTACCTCTCCCCGGACCCGCTCGGCCTGCCGCCGTCGCCCAACCACTACACCTACGTCGCCAACCCGCTCGCCGTCTCCGACCCGCTCGGCCTGGCCGGCTACCGGGGCGACCGCGGGCAGTGGGCCCGCGACCCGGACCTGCCGCCTCCCGACCACGTGCACAACCGAGGCACCGAATATCCCCGCGACTACTGGCAATCGACCCATGACCACATGGCCACGCACTGGACCGTCGAAGGCCGCGCCGCGCGCGGCGTTCCCGTCGACGCGAACGGCGCAAGAATTCCGCACGACCAGCTGAACTGGGTGAACCGGAGGAACGAGCCCATCGACTATTACGCCCCGGATGGCCGCAGGAACCTCACCTACGAACATGTTCCGCCGGTTGTCCAGCATTGGATCGAAGAGGGCCACAACCAGACAGCGGCTGAGCGTGAGGCTTGGTACAACAACACCGACGACATGGAGGCCATGGGCCGCAGCGAGAATTCCTCGGGCGGTGGACAGGAGACGCGGCGGTACGCGCATGCCACTCCCGGGCCGAGGCACCCGTGTAACTTGGACCATTGATCGACCCGTGGAGGTGCGGCAGTGGACCTGACCGAGACGTTCTCGGCGGAACCGAACGCCACCGGTCTCGACGACCTGCCCGAGGCGTGGCACTGGTCGTACGCGCCAGGCCTCGACTCGTGCGCGGCGTTGTCCGCCGACGGCAAGCACGCCTTCCGGGCGAACGTGCGGGACTCGTTCGACGAGGGCCTCGCGGTCACGGTCCTGTCGTTCGCCAGGGAACACGGCGCCGAGCTGATCGGCCCACCGGAGCGCCCACTGGTGCTGGTGGAGGGGTTTTCGCACCCCGGCTACGCGTTCGACACGGTGGTGGCCGCCGGCCCGGCGATCCACGGCCACTACCGCGAGGACGCCGAGACGAACGCGGCCGTCCGGGCTGTGCTGCCCGCATTCCGCTGCGAGTTCGCCGGCGACGAGGATGTGGCGGAAGCCGAGTACCGCTACCTGCGCGCCGCGGGTGTGCCGGCGTCGAGCTGGGGGCGCGAACCCCGCCCGTTCCTGAAAATGCGGTTCCGCGGGGACAACGGAGATCTCCCTGCCGTACGCGACTTCGCCCGGCCCAAGCTCCTGGTCTCCTGGACGACCAGGCACGAGGGCAGGGCGGATCTCTTCGTCGAGTTCGAGAACTACCGCCGCGATGTGTACACCGTCGAGTGGACGGACACCTGGACCCTCACCGCTCCTGGTGCGGAGCCTCGCCACGTCACCCTCGAAGACCTGCTCGACACCATGAAGTCCGCGCTGTACGGGCCCAACATCGCCGCCGGCACCGGTGAGTTCCCCGGCTAGTGGTGCGTCGAACGGCAGGCTGTCCCCGAGTCGAACACAGTCGAACGACAGCTCGCCCGATGGGGCCGGGACAGGACCACCGTGCCCACCGGTCTCACCGTCTCGGTCTGTACGAGGGACCACGAACCGAACCGCGTTGCGGTCGCGGAAAACCCGCTCTGACCAGCAAGATCACCACTGACAAGAAACCTTAAAACCATTTAAAAACCACGGTGGTCTAGTCCGCTTTGAACCCCGTCCGTGACCTCCCCGTAGTCATCGGTACAACACCGATCGACCCCCGAGGAGAATCGAATGGGCGCTCGACACCGCAAGCCCGCCATGATCGGCGCGGGCGCCATGCTCGCGGTCGCTGCTGTCGCTGGTGGCCTCTTCGCCTTCAGCGGCACCGACTCGAACGCGGCTGAGGACTGCGGCGGACTGGACACCGCCCTGCAGAACAATCTGAACTTCATCGCCGGGCAGCAGGCGAACCCCGACGCGCAGTCGGACGCTCGCATCGCCAACCGCCAGGCGGTGGTCAACCTCATCAACCAGCGGCGCGCGGCGGCTGGGTGTGGCAACAACGTCCAGGCGCAGCCCGAGAAGGGTCAGGCCGCCGCGTCCGGTGAGGACTGCGGTGGGCTGGACAAGGCGTTGCAGAACAACCTGAACTTCATCGCGGGGCAGAAGGCCAGCCCGGACGCGCAGTCCGAGGCCCGCATCGCGAACCGGGAGGCCGTGGTCGACCTCATCCAGCAGCGACGCAAGGCGGCGGGCTGCGAGGGTGACGGCGGCGCGGCCGACCAGAACCAGGGCAACAACAACGCCGGCAACCAGGCCACGGCCCAGCCCGCACCGAAGCCCCCGGCCAACGCCGACCAGGGCAACGCCAACCAGGGCAACAACAACGGCGCGGCCGGTCAGCAGGTCTGCAACGGCTCCACCGTCACGCTGTCCGGCGAGGGCGGCGAGCCCGCCGCGTCGAGCGGTACTTTCCCGGTCGGCACCACGCTGAAGGTCACCAACCTGGACAACAACAAGTCCACGACCGTCAAGGTGGCGTCGGTGTCCGGCAGCTGCGCGCTGCTGAACAACGCGGCCTTCGAACAGGTGCGTGAGCCGGGCAAGTTCCTGATCCGCAACGCCAAGATCGAGAAGATCGGCTAATAGTCCACAAAGGACAACAGGGCGGGTGTTCCCCACGTGGCGCGGGGGGAGCACCCGCCTAAGTCCACGTCCAGCGGAAACCTCGGACACCGGGCTGCACGTCCAGGGCGACGTCGAGCAGCGTCCGGCCAGGCCGCACCGCGGAGCCGTCCAACTGGGTGACCGAGGCCGGCACGGCGCCCTCGAACGTCACCTCCAGCACGTACTCGTGCGTCGGCATGCGGAACTTGCGCTCGTAGTTCGTCGCGAGTGGACACGGCGCCTGGTTCACCAGCTCGTGCTCGATCACGATGCTCTCGCCCTTGCGCAGCGACTGGTCGAACAACAGCTCCACGACCAGCAGACCCCGCGCGGGGTCCTGCACCAGCTGGCCGACCGTGCAGTTCTTCAAGGCCCGGACCGCGGGCAACGGCCGGTCGCGCTCGTCCACGTGCACGATCACGACCCACCGGTCGGGGCCGTCCATCGACGCCGACAGCACCTGCCTCGACCGGAAGGACCGCTCGGTCCGGTCCGCGCCGATGGTCACGAAATCCTGCTGGCTCACCCGGATGAGCTGGTCGTCCCACTGGGTGTCGAGGTCCTGCAACGCTTCCTCGACGTGCGTCGGCGGCGGCCAGAACGCGGACATCGCCTCCGGTGCCCTGCGCAGCCAGCGGCCGCGCGGACGGGGTGAGCCCAGCAGGCCCGAGAGGTGGCCGGGCGGCACCTTCAGGATGTGTTCCAAGTGGACGACGGCCTGCAGCGACTTCTTGCGCTCCGGACGGCTGCGGCCCGTCTGCCAGTAGCTCAGCGTCGCCAGCGAGACCGAGACGCCGTTCTGGGAGAGGTGTTCCCGGAGTCGCTCCAGACCCAGACCGCGATTCGTGATCGCGGTCCGGAGCGCCTCCGAGAACTCTTCCACCCGCGCCACGCTAATGCATCGTCACGTCCGGCTGTAGCCCCTGACGTGGGCGGTAGGTGACCTGGCGGCCGTTCAGCACCATGTCGAGGTCGACGGTCTCCTCGAACGGCGGCCCCATCGGCCTGATCAGCACCGGAGTGGCTCCGCCCTGGTGGATCCGCACGTTGACGCTCAGCTGGGTGGCGATCAGGTGTGCGACCAGGTCACGGGCGTTGCCGGCGCCGACGTTCTCGGTGCCGTCCGCCTGCATGTGCCAGTTGGCGTTCTCCACCAGCGCGCCGTTCAGGTGGCCCTGGTGCATCGGCCGGCTGACGGTCCAGTCGGCCACGGCCCTGGTCACCGCCTGGTGCGTGGCGGCCAGGCTCACCACCTGCCGGCGCAGCGTGGCCGGGTCGATGCCGCGGGCCTGCCCGACGGCCGCGTAGAGGCCGTTGGTCGTGACCGGTGGCGTCGGCTGGCGGACCAGCACGTCCTCGTTCAGGAACCGCAGTTGCCGCTGCGTGTGGCTGACGTGGTCGGACGCCACGAGCCCGTGCGCCGCGACGACCTTCTGGTCCTTCTGGATGCCGGCCGCCATCTGGTTGAACGGCGCGGGCATCGGCGCCGAGACGGCCGGGTTCATCCGGTTCTTCTGCGGTGCGCCGAGCTGGGTCTCCATCTTCTTCGGCGGGTTCCACGTGTTCGTGGTCTGCCCGTCGGCCGGCGGCAGGAACGGTTCGACGACCGCGTGCGCGCCGGTGCCGAGCCGTTCGCGCTCGTCCGCGAACTTGGTGCCCGCCTTCGACGACTTGCCGTCGAGGAACCGCTCGGACACGTTCGGCAACGCCGTGTGCGACTGCGGCAGCTTGCCGTCCTTGATCAGCCCGTAGGCGATCCTGGACAGGTCGGTGCCGGTGTCACCCGCGACGAAGTCCGTCGTGAACGCCTGACCCCGCACCGGGTGCCGGTTGTTCTGAACGTCCACACGGGCCTGTTCGGTGGCCTCGTCCATCAGCGCCGGGTCGGCCGGCGTGTGCAGCTGGGCCAGTTCCTTGGCGTAGAACCTGTTCAGCGACTGGCCGAGCTGCCCGAACTCCGCCTGACCCTCGCCGAACCGCACCGACGGGTCGGCCAGCGGCACGAGACCGTCGAAGAAGAGGTTCGGTTCCGGCGTGTACGGCAGCAACGGGTGTATGCCCTGCTGGTTGCGGCGTGCATGCATGTCCGCGTTGATCGCGTGCTCGAAGCGTTCGGTGAAGCCTTCCTCGGCGAGCTTGTCGCGGTAGGCCTGCTTCTGCGCGTCCGTGGTCTTCGAGTCGTTGTCGATCCGCGTCAGCACGTCGTTCTGCAGCTGCTGCGGCGTCACGGTCACGCGGTAGCCACCGCCGACCATCAACGGCCGCAATGGCGCCGGCACGTCGGGACTGTCCGCCCGGCCGGGCTCGTGGGCGTCCATCAGCTGCGTGACGTGGTCGAAGACGTGCCCGCCCTGCCGCGTCCTGCGGTCGCCCGCGTCGAAGTCCATCACCGACACGTACGGATGCGTGCCGTTGGCGGCCAACGCGGTCACAGCGAACTCGTGCGCGTTGCTCTCCAACGTGCTGTTGCGCGTCTGGCCGAACTTGAAGCCCTTGGGCCCGTGCGGAACGCTCACCAGTGCGATCGGCTCCGCGTGCCCGTTCACCACCGGGGTGGCGGCGGCGATCGCGGTGTCGATGTCGGCCTGTGACGCGGCGTTCACGCCCAGCACGAACGCCACGCGGCCGTTGAGGTCGGTGGTGTTGGCCATGACGCCGTTGATCACGCTGTCGAGCTGGTCCAGCTCGCCCGCACGGACGATCATGCTGACCACGAACGCGGGCGGCTCGTTGTTCTCGATGCCCTGCCGCGTGCGGGCGAGGTAGTTGTCCGCGGTGATCGGGGTGAGCGTCCGCCCGTTCGCGAGGTTCTGGAACGCCGCGTTGTGCACGCCGTTCTCGTTGACCAGCTCGACCGGCTGGACCGGCTCGGACATCGCGACGTCGTTGTCCTCAACGGACAGATCAGCCAGGTCCTCGCGGGTGCGCTTGACGGAGTCGCCGGGCGCGTCCAGGTGTTCGTTGCCGCGCTTGGGCATGTTCGGCGGCGGCACGTCGGACCGGTCCTCGACCGCGGGCTGAGGCGGGTTGTGCGACGCCAGCGCCTTCATCCGGTCCTCGACCAGCTGGAGGTGCCGCGGCTTGAGCGTCGCGTCCGCCTGGTCGATGCCCTGGGTCATGGGGGAGTTGTCGTTGACGACGCGGCCCCGGCCGTCCTGGTGCTGGAAGATCGGCTTCACGCCGCCGGTCTCCAGGTACTCGTCGCGCAGGCCGAGGAAGTGCCCGACCTCGTGCGCGAGCCGCCGCGAGTCCGTGTGCGCGGGCCAGGTGAGCTGGTTCGCCCGGCCCTCCGGGTCGTCGGTGACGTCGATCGTGGCGTGCGCGTCCGCGGGGTTGTCGGTGAACTCGACGGTGACGTGGAACTGCTCACCGCCGGGCAGCCGGTAACCCTGGTTGAACATCTCCTCGACGCCCGCGCGAGTGCGGTCCTGAACGTCGGCGTTGCCGTTGTTCAGGTGCAGGCGCACGGTGAAGTCGCGCACCGGCACGCCGTCGATGTTCAGCACGCGGTTGTCGTAGGCGATCGGACCGCGCCAGGCCTGCATGGTGATGCCGTGCGGCCCGACCGTGGTGCTGCTGAGGACACCGCTGTCCTCGCCGCGCACCCAGCTGGAGGCCGGGGTCGTGGCGCGGGCGTCCGCGATGGCCTGTGAGGAGACCGGCGTCCGCGGGTCGAACCACGGCGCGCTGGTCGCGGTGCTGTGCAACGGACTCGGGTCGGCCGGCGGACGGTTCGACGTGGGCGCGGTGGACGGTTCGCTGCTCACGGCCGGTGCGTTGGGCGGCTGCGGCGCCGGACGCGTCTGGACGTCCCGGCTCGGCCCCGCCTCCAGGTTGTCCTGCGCGGGCGGCACCGGTGGCAGCAACTTCGAGGTGTCCGGAACAGGCGGAAGGTCCTTGTTCCGGGCCGATCCGCCACCGTCATCCGTGTTGCTGGAAGTCGTGGTGGGCTGGTTGTTGTAGTCGGCGATCTTCTGGTCGACGACCGCCTTCTTGTCCCACCACTGCTGCTGCTTCGCGTCCGCGGCCCGGCGGGCGTCGTCGAGCTCGGTCTCCGCGTCCTTGATCAGGCCCTGCTGGGTCACCCGGTCGGCGTCGAGACGGGCCACCTCCTGCTCGTGCCTGGTCTCCGCCGACGTGCGGGCCGCGTCCGCCTGCGCGGCGGCCTGCTCCTGCGCGATGAGCTCCGCGCGCCGGGCGTCGGCCTCCTGGCGCTGGACCTTCAGCTCGGCCTGGGCGTCGGCGAGCTGCCGCTCCACCTGGGCCAACACCGTTTGCGCGTGGTTCGCGGTCTCCTTCGCGTTCCGCAGCGCGATTTCCGCGTCGGCCTGCTTCTGCCGCGCTTCGGTCACCTGCTGCGCGAGGCCAGGAGTCTCGGCCGGCTGGTTCTCCAGCGACCACACCGCCCTCGCCTTGGCGTCGAGGTCGAGCTGGGCCGCGGTCACCCGGGACCACGCGCCCCGCGCTTCGGAACGGAGGTCGTTCACCCGCGGCGTGAGGTCCGCGACGGTGGCCTCGGTGCGGGCGGCCTCGCGCCGCGCCGTCTCCGCCTTGGCTTCCAGGGGCGGAACCTTCGCCTGCGCGTCCAGGTGCTGTTCGATCGACGCGTTGTAGTCGATCTGCACGCGAGTGAACTCGAAGTCGTTCCTCGCGAGCTTCGCGGCGGCGTCGTTGATCACCTGCTGCGCCTCGTGGCGCTTCACGTCGACGTCGACCTCGGCCTTGCGCCAGTCGTCCGCCGCCTTCTTGACCTCGGTCTGCGCGTCGGTCAGCTCGGGGTCGAAGTCGTGGCCCAGCACGGTTTGCGCCTCGGCGGCGGGCATGCGCACGGCCGCCGAGTTCGGCACGGACAGGTCGACGACGGCGGTCTTGCCGCCGACCGTCGCGACCACGCGGTACTCGACGCCGAACTGGACCAGGCCCGTCCGGTCCTTCGGCTTGAGGTTGCTGGTCTTCTGGTCGGTCAGGCCACCGGACCCGGCGGACGAGTCCTCGCTCGCGTGCCGCAGTTCGACGCCGCTCACCCCGACGGCCACGTTGTCGCCGGGATCGGTGTTCTGCTTGATCCCCGCGCCACCCGTGGCGAGGCCGACGGACAGATCACCGGTCTCGGCCACCTTGGCCTCACCGCTGGTCGAACTGACCTGCGACTTCGGGTTCTCCAGCGCCACACCGTCGCTGAGCGAGCCCAGCGACGGGTCGACCAGCTTCGCGTACACCTTGACGTCGGCGTCCTGCCCGAACGTCAGGGCGGCTTCCTTCAGGCCCGGCACGTCGAGCGGGCCGGAGAGCATCGACGGCAGGTGCGGCTGCAGGTTCTCCGGGCTCAGCGTCGACAGCAGGCTGTTCAACGAACCCGTGCCCTTGCCGGTGAGCCCCTTGCCCGCGCCCGCTTCCTTCAGCGCGTCGACCGCCGCCTGGCGCAGGTCCTGGGCGCCGCGCAGGGTCTCCACCGACGCCGTCGGCGGCAGCGTGGCCGGGTTGCCCGCCCGCTGCCAGTTCGCGGCGGCCTGCGGGGTGCCCGCAGCCGCGGGTTGCGGAGTCGAATCTGCGTGGTAAGCGGACGTTTCGGCGTCGCTCATGACCTTCTGGTTGTCCGCGTGCAGCCGGACGACCATCTCCTGCGGGCCGCTGTCCGCCCTGGCGACGACCTTGTCGCCCTTCTCGACCACCAGCTCGAACTCGACGGGCACGGCGTAGCGCGCCGCCGGGCCGCTCGCGCCGCGGAACTGGCTGAACTGGTCGGCCGTCGAGTTCGTGACCGAACTGCTCTTGGACTGACCGATGTTCGCCGCTGCGGCCACTCCCGCGGTGCCGGACACGTTCGGGTTCGCGCTGCCCGGCGCGGCGAGGCCGGGGGCCTTGATGCCGAGACCCCAGCCGGTGCCGCGGCCCTGGCCGTCGGTGATCTTCTTCGAGCCCTGCGCCGTGTGCTCCATCTCGACGCCGTCGTTGACGACCTCCTGGAACTGGGGCGTGTCCGCCTTGGCCCGCAACGTGACCTGGAACGAGTCCTTGCCGAACGTGCCGGGCTGGTGCACCAGCAGCGGCACGCCGCCGTCCAGGGCGCTGTCGATCATCGCCTTGACGCTGGCGGGCGAGCTGAAGTCGACCAGGCGCTGCAGGTTGCTCATCGAGTCCTTGAGCACCGAGTCCGGCACCAGCGGGTCGCCGAACCTCTTCGCGGTCTTGAGGTTGACGTCGTTCGAGAGCTTGGACACCACGCCGGACAGGTCCGGCACGCTCTCCACAGTGGACAGACCTAGCGCGCCGGGCTCGCCCTTGGCGACGGTTGCCGGCGGCGCCATCTTCGGGAAGTCGGGCTTGGGCACCTTCGGCTGCACGTCGGGCAGCAGACCCATGTCCCGCGCGACGTCCTCGGTCACGCGCACGAACACCGAGTTCGGCAGGCTGATCGTCGCGCCCTCGGCTCGAGGCGTGCTGCCCGCGATGAAGTTCGCGGCGCGGCTCTCACCGACGACGGTGACGTCCGCGTCGAGCTGCACCAGTACCGTGCGGCCGCCGGCGGGCGTCACGAAGTTGCGGTCGACGGCGCCGCCGATCTCGTTCGACGACGACTTCGAGTCCGCCCACGGCGTGACCTTGCCGGCCACCGCGACACCACCGGCGCCGCTGGTGGGCGTGGGCTCACCGGCGGGCGGGGGAGTGACGTTCGGCTTGATCGGCACGTTGACGCCGGCGGTGATGTCGACCGACCGGTTGGTGGACGACGACGAGCCCGCCTTGTAGCCACCGGTGGAGGCGTTCTCGGTCGCGGTGTTGTCCGAAATGGACACGATCTTCGGGTGGCTCAGCTGGAACGACACGCCGATCGCGCCCGTGCGGTCGGTGATCCGGCGGTCGTACTTGAGGCCCTGTTCCTGGATGCCGGTCTCGGTGAGCGTGCGCAGGTTCGCCTTGATGTTCTCCGGGGAGAACATCTTGTCGATCTGCGCCCGCGACGCCGTGCCCGGCACGGTCAGCGCGGAGTCGCCCTTGGCGGCCCGGTTGAGCGCGTCGATGGCCTGGTCGCGCAGCGCCGTCGTGTTCGCGACGGCCTCCACGTGCAGGAAGTCCGGCGCCTTCTCCTTCGGCTTGGTGCTCAGCAACTCCTTGACGGTCGGCGCGTCCTTGAGCTTCCGGAACTCGGGCGTGCCAGGCTCGAAGCCCTTGCCCGGATCGGTGTCCAAAGTGGAGCTGTCCGACACCCACAGGTTGACCCCGCCCTTGACGGGCTTGAGATCACCGGCGCCGGTGCTCGCCACCGTGTGCTGCTCCGGCGCGTGGAATCCGGGAGCGCCGGGCACGACGCGGCGCACCCACGCCCGCGGCCGGGTGAACGTGGTGATCTCGACGTCGAACTCCACGTCGTGCCGGAACACCTGGGCGTCCGGGCTGCCGACGTTGAGCGAGGTCGAGTTGACCGTCGGACCGGCCGCGGTCTTGTCCGACCACGCGTGGTTGTACTTCACCCCGAACTGCGGAGTGGGCGTCAGCGTCGCGATATCCGTCTTCGCGGGGATCACCACCTTGCCCTCGACGCCACCGCTCCAGCCCTTGGTGGTCGTGGTGGAGGCGTCCAGCTTCGGGCCGGTCGACGACGCGTCGCGGACGTTGCGCGCGTCGGCCTGCCCGAGGTGCTGCGGGTTGGTCAGCTTCGCCTTGACGGTGACGTTGACGTAGGTGTTGGTGGTCTTGCCGCTGTTCTTCAACTGCACCTGGACGCCGGGACCCATCAGGCTGTCCATGTTGTTCCTCAACGCCGCCGGCGAGAGCTGCGAGGTCAGCTTGCGCTGGTTCGCGAGTTGCTCGGCGACGTCCGCGAAGCCCTTGCCCTTGCCACTGCGCGGGTTCGCGTTCGGGTCGTTCCAGTTCGGCAGGAACTTCCCGAAACCGGGCAGGCCGCGCAGCGCGTCCTCGACCTGGGTCTGCACCTGCGCCGCCGCCTCGAACTCGCCGACCTTGGCGTTGCCCGCGGCGATCGCGCCACCCAGGTACGGCGGCGGGAACTTCTTGCCCTTGTTGGTCTCGTCGACCGTCGAGTTGCGGGTGCCGTCAGGCGTGGGCAGGCCGAGCGCGCCGGCCTCGGGCAGACCCATCCTCATGTAGGTGGTGACGGGGACCTTGACGTTGGCACCGCTGGGAGTGCGGACCTCGACCTCGGCGGTCACCTTGTACAGACCGGTCTGGCCCTTGACCTGGATGCCGCTCTTGTGGGTGGTGTTGATGCCCGCGTTGACGTTCTCCGCGACGCGCGCGGAGTAGCCGAGGGTGGCGCCGACCTGGCCGCCGACCGCATTGGGCACGCCGATGTTGCCGCCGAACCCGGCGGTGACGTCGCCACCGGACTTGGTCGTCGAGGACACACCACTGCTGTGCGACGTGGTTTCGTGCAGGCGCAGCACGGAACTGTCGTGCGTACCGACGAGTTCCGCGGTCTGCAGCTTCGCGGTCATCTGCACCGCGGCGCCCTTGCTCGCGTGCGGGCTGATCAGGTCCGGCGAGGTCACGTACGCGCCACCGAGCATCGCGCCCATGTTGTTGCGCATGGACGTGGGGCTCAGGAAGTTCTGCAGCGCCTCACGGCCGGGCGCGCCGATCTTGACGATCGACGGGTGCAGCTTGCGTGCGACGTCGTCGAACGCCTTCTGCTGGTTGTCCAGCGACACCGTCTCGGGCGCGGGGTGCTCGATCTTCGCGCCCCAGTTGGCGTCCGGTGGGGTGACCGCGGCGGACGTGTTGCCGGAACCGGTGATCGTGGCGAGGTCGTTCGGGATCTGCAGCGTGACGTCCGTGCCGGTGTTGACCGGGTCGATCGTCCGGACGTCGCCGTTCGCGTCGGTGAGCGTGATGTCGTACGACACCCGCACGGTCGACTGGGTCGAGCCCTCGCCGGCGCGGATGATCCGCTGGTCGGTGAGCGCCGACGACGTGTTCTGCGACTGCGCGGGCGTGGCGAACTGCGCCTTGCCGCCCAGTGACCCGTACGGGCCCATCGCGACGCCGGCCACGGCTGAGCCACCGATGTCGTTGGCCGTGGCGACGGTGTGCGTCGTCGAGGACGAGTTGCCCGACTGCGCGGTGCCGTCGACCTTGACGGTCGGCACGTCCACCGGCGCGGTGTCGGTCTGCGCCTGCATGGTGGCGCGGACGTTCGCCTCGTACCAGGTGTTGCCGATCTTCACCTGGAAGTTGCGGCCGTTGTCCAGGAACGACTCGAAGTTGCCGGTGAGCGCCTGCTGGATGCGGGCGGCGTCGGCGGGCTTGAGGTTCCCGATCGCGTTGGTGACCTGCTCGGCACCGCGCACGTCGGTTGCCGCGATCGTGCCGAGCGCCTTGTTGCCCTGGAAGAACTCCGGCAGGTTCTGCTGTCCCGGCATCACCTGCCCGACCTCGGGCGGGGTCAGCGTGATCATCGGGATGACCGGGTTCGGCGTCGGCCTCGGCGGCGCCTGACGCGTCTCGAGGTCCTCGTCGACGTCCATGTCGGAGTCGGCGTCGAGGGCCAGGTCGGCCATGCCCGACCCCAGCTGGGTGGACGGGCCGGGGCCGTGGTCGTCGGTCGACTGCGACGGTGTCGCGTTCGCCGGGTCGTGCGGGGAGAAGGTGGTCCTGCCGTTGTCGTTCGGAGTCGCGTCGATGTCCAGCGGCGACAGCGAGCTCTCGGTGAACGGCTCGATCGCCGTGGCAGGCCAGCCGGGGCCGTGGACGCGGATCGGCCGGCCGATCTCGGTCGCGAGCAGCCGGACCGCCAGCTCCTCGGCCTTGGCCAGCTTCTGGTTGTCCGCTGCCTGTTCCGCGGCGTCGACCTGGTCCTGGGCGGCACGTTCGTCCGCGTCCAACTCGTGACCGGGCGTCCCGGTGTTGTCGACTGGCACGACGCCGGTGCCGGGCCCGTACTTCGGGTGGATGGGGACGTGCCGCGCCGGAACCGGTTCGAGCATCGCGGCGGCCAGGTGGCCGTTCGCGAGGTCGTGCTGCTGCCGGAACCGCGCGATGTCCGTGGTCGTGCTGGTCGAGGCGGTGGACCCCTGCTGCACGGCACCCTGGCGCAGGCCCGCCGGCGTCTGGCCCTGGGGGCTGCCCATGGCCTGGTGCACCGCGTTGTACAGGCCGTCCTTCCTCGGCGGGAGCGCGATCGGCAGGACACCGTGTTCGAGCGTGCCGAACACGCGGGTGACGGTGCTGTTGTTGTCCGACAGCGCCAACTCCACCATCGCAGCCATTTTGTGCTGCTTCGTGCCGGGCTCGTAGGGCGGCAGTTTCGCTTCCTCTGCCTGTTTTTCCGCTGCCGTCTTCTTCGGCTGCCTGCCCTTTCCCTTGGCGGGCGGAGCGTCGACGGCCGTGGACGGTCCGGCAGCCGCCGGCGGGGGAGTGGCCTGGGGGTCGAGGCCCGAGTAGCCGTGGCCGTCCTTCAGCGGGACCGAGACGTTCTTGTCGAGCGTGTTCTTGTCCTGCCAGCCCAGCTTGCGCGCGTCCTCCGGGGTCGGTGTCCAGCCGCCCTCGGTGCTCACGTGCGTCTGGACGCCCGTGTGGTGGTCCGGGTCGGTGTAGGTGTGTTCCTTCAGCTGCTGCGGCTCGCGTCGCTCGTGCGGCCTGTTCTGGAACTCGTTGCGGATGTTCGCGGGAGACGTGCCCTGCTTGGCCGCCCTGTCCGCCGCTCCGGGAGGACCACCGAAGAACCGGCCGGGTGTGGAGTCGTAGTTGACGTGCGACTGGGCCCAGTCGTCGCCCTTCTGCTTGGCGAAGCTCAGCCCGATCCGGGACAGGTCGGTGCCGGCCGCGCCGTTGACGAAGTCGGTGGAGAAGGTCTCGCCTCGGTACGGGTTGCGGTTCGTGGCGCCGTCGACGGCTGAACCGGACGCGATGTTCTCGTTGCGGTCCTGCTGATCGATCCCGGTGGACTCGCGTTCGTTGATCTCGACGATCTCGGTCGCGGCGAACGTGTTCATCGACTGGCTGAGACCGTTGAACTCGGAGGCGTTGTCGCTGAACTTGACGTTCGGGTCGACCAGCGGGACGACGGCGTCGACGAAGAGGTTCGGCTCCGGCATGTACGCCAGCAGCGGGCTCGTGGTGGACAGCCGGACCCGCGCGTCCATGTCGTCGCGCATGGCCTGGTGGAACCGGTCGACGAAGTCGGGCTTGACGACCTCGGCCCGCGCCGTGACGAGGGCCTTCGTGTCGGCGGTGTGCGCCCTCTCCTTCTTTACGAGCGCCTTTTCCTTCTTGTCGTGCGCCTCGCGCGTCTTCTTGTCGGGGTTGCTCTGCGCGAGGGCTTCCGCCTCGGCGTCGAGAGCCGCCCTGTCGGCCGCCAGCTTCACGGCCTCCTCGTCGAGCTTGCGCTGCTCCGAGTTGATGCGGTTGTTGATGTCGGCCAGGAACTGGGTTTCGTCGTCGACCCGGTAACCACCCGCGAACAGCAACGGCCGGACCGGGCCGACGTCGGTGTTCATCGAGTCGGTGAAGTGGTTGAAGATGTCCTTCTGGCCACCGGCCACCGTGCGCGAGCCGGTGTCGAAGTCCTGGATCGAGATGTACGGGTGCGAGCCCTTGTCCAGCAACGCGCCGACCGCGTACTTCGTGGCGTTGCCGGTCATCGTCTCGTTGCGCATCGTTCCGTAGGGGAACGTGGCCGACTTCGCGGTCGGCACTGGGTTGTTCAGCTGAACGATCGCGATGGCCTCGGGCCGTCCGGCGATCTTGGCGTTCGCCGTCTCGATGGCCGCCCGCATGGCGGCGATGTCCGCGGCCTTGCCGTTCACGCCGACCACGAAGACCATGTTGTTCTTCAGGTCGCCCGCGTCCGCCGTCATGGCCTGCACGACGGCCTCGATGTCGTTGCCGGGCGTGTTCAGCTGCGCGTGGTTGACGATCATGTTGACGACGAACGACGGCTGCTTGTTCGCCTCGACGCTCTCCTTGAGCTTGCCGAGGTACGAGTCCTTGGTGGGCAGCTCGGGGTTGCTGCCGTTCACCAGGTCGGCGAACGCGTTGTTGTACTTGAAGTTCACCTCGCCGATGGACGGCACCTCGGCGATGGGGGTGACCGTGACCTGGCTGTCGACGTCCATCGACGTGCCGGCGTTGCTCGGACCGGGCTCGGTCCACGTCTGGTTGCCGGCCTGGCGCTTGTCTTTGTGATCGTCGGGCGCGGGAGCGGTGGTCTGGTCGACCGCGTCGTGCCTGCGCTTCATCGGGCGGGTGTCGCCCTCGACGTCCGTTGCCGTGCCGGGCTTGGCGCCGGGACTGGACTTCGTGTCCTGGCTCGGCGGCGTCCATCCCGCGGGCGGCGGCACGGTGGCCGGGCCGGCGGGCTCCAGCCTCGTGTCGGGGACCATGACCTGGCTGTTGGCGGTGCGTTCGACGAGCCACAGGTGCCGCGGCCGCAGACCGGGGTTGTCGAGGTGGACGTCGGCGCCCATCATGCCGCCGTCGTCCTTGTGGACCCCCGAGTTCGTGTCGTGCTGCTGGAAGACCCGGGACTTGTCGCTGTACTCGTCCGGAATGCCGAGGTAGTGCAACGTCTCGTGGGCGAGGACCTCCGGCTTGGTGCCGGGCTGCCAGTGGGTCTGGTCGACGTTCGGGTTGTTCGGGTCGACCTTGACGGTGGTGTGCGCGTCGGCCTTGTTGTCGGTGAACTCGAGGTTGAGGTGGAACTGGTCACCGCTGGGCAGCCGGTAACCCTGGTTCAGCAGGTCGTTCACGCCCTTCGCGGCGTCCTGCTTGACCTGCTCGACGACCGCGGGATCGGTGCCCAACGCCTGGTCGACGTGCACCTTGACGGTGTACTCCTGCACGAAGTTGCCGGGGCTCGTCTCGATGCGGCGCAGATCGTAGTTGATGAGTCCCTTGTAGGACTTGATGTTCGTGGGCGTGCTGGACGTCTTCACGTCGTGGACGGTCTGGTTGACCGTCCGGACGTTCTTGCCGTCCCTGCGGTCGGCCCAGCTGCTCCGGTCGGCCGGGTCCTTCGGGGCGAACCAGTCCGCGGTCTTCGCGGGGTCGTGCCGCCACGACTCGTCGGTGATGACGTCCCTGCCCCGGTGGGATTCCGGGGTCGGCGGGATCATCGCGGGCGGCGCGCCACCACTGCGCACCTGAGCCGGCGGCACGTCGGCGCGCGCCTCGGTCGTGGTGTCGCTGTTCGGCGGCGCCGGGCGCGTGTCCTGCCGGCCCCGCTCGTCCTGGAGCTGATGGGTGAAGTCCAGGAAGTTCGTGAGGTGGTCGGTCGGGTGACCGCCCGCCTCCGCGTTCTGGATCTGCTGCTCGACATGGCTCTGCACGGCCGCGATGTCGCTGTCGCTGAACTGGCGCCAGCCGGGCGCGTTCGGGTCGGCAGGCTGCTGCAGTGCGTAGGCGGTGAGCGACGCGTCGCGGTTGTTCGTGAACTGGTCGACCCGGTTCTGGTGCCACTGGACGTCGCGGTCCGCGCGCTCCCGGCGGGCCGCCTGCTCGTCCAGCATCGACTGGGTCTTGAGGACGTCGGGCACCACGTCGGCGGTGTTCCACCGGGCGCGGGCGGCCTCGGCCTTGGCCAGGCCCTGCTGGGCGACCTGCGTCTGCTGGTCGTAGATCCACGGAGGACCGGCGTGGCGAGAGATGTCGATCGCGTTCTGGATCGCGGCCGCGCGGTCCGGGGTGCTCGCGTACGCCGGGTTCTGCTGCAGTTCACGCAGCGCCGCGGTGTCCAG
Source organism: Lentzea alba (assembly GCF_011067745.1). Taxonomy (GTDB): domain Bacteria; phylum Actinomycetota; class Actinomycetes; order Mycobacteriales; family Pseudonocardiaceae; genus Lentzea; species Lentzea alba. The sequence continues at coordinate 49,577 of NZ_JAAMPJ010000019.1, read as the reverse complement.
GCCGTAGAGCGAAGCCGCGAACGAGCGCGTCGGCGTGCCCTCCTGGACGGGGTCGAGGCCGCCCGGGACGACGAGGTCCACGTCCGGGTTCGCGGGCCGTGCCGACGGGTCCTGCATGAACGGCCGCGGGCGGGGTTCGGGCGCCGGTGCGGGCTCGGTCGGCGGGGTGCGGTCCTGGACGTCGTTGTCCGGCTGGGCCGGCGGGGTCTCCGGCCGCTGGGGCACGCCCGCGTCGAGGGCCCGGATCTCCTGGATCTGGTCGTACAGCCGATCCAGGTCCGGAGTCGGCTGGCCGCCGGTACGTGCGTCGTTGATCAGGTCGGCGACGTGGCTCTCGAGGTCCACGACGTCCTGGGGCGTCACCACCTGCCAGCCCGGCGCGTTCGGGTCGGAGGGCAGCGTCATCGCATATGCGGTGAGCGCGTCGTTGCGGTCGTGCTGCAGCCTGTTCAGCTCGTTGGTGAGCTCCGCCTCGTGCTGCTTGAGGTTCTGCTGCTCCGCCTGGCGCTGGGCCTGGTCGGTGCGCATCAGTTCGGTCTTCCACGCGTCCGGCAGCGCGTCGGTGAGGTGCTTCAGGTCGCCGATCTGGTTGTGCGTGCTGCTGATCTCGCCCTGGAGGTCCCGCAGGTGTTGCCCGATGCCGCCGTCCTTCTGGGCGATCTCCAGGTTGCGGGACATCTGGTTGATCTCGTACGAGCGGTCCGGGTTGTCGCGGTACTGCTCGGCCAGGTCGTCGAGCTCGGCGGAGGACTTGCCGAACAGCGAGGCCTTGAACGCCGCGTGCTCCTGCCGCGGGGTGACCTGAGGGCTGTCCGGCTGCACGTCGAGGTCTGACTGCACGTCGAGGTCTGGCTGTGCGTCGCGGCTTGCTCGGGCTTCCTGCATCGCGGCGTTGCGCTCCGCCTCGCGCTGCGCCATCTGCTTGAGGTTCTCGTTGAACTGCTCGAGCCGTTCCATCCTCGAATGGATGTTCTCGGCCCGCTCGAAGCGACTGCTGTACTCGGGGTTGGTCGCGAACGACAGCTGCTGTTCGGACTGCTTCACCAGCGCCTCGGCCTCGGCGATCTTGCCGTCGAAGTCGAAGGAGCTGTGGTCCTCGCCGGTGCCGAACCAGCGGTTCATGAAGCCGTTGAAACCGGCGTGGTCTTCCTTGCCGTCGCGGAAGTCCTGCAACACCTGGTTGGCGCGGTCCACCTGGGCGGTCAGCGCGGCCACACCGTGCCGCATGACCTGGGCCTCCGCGGCTCGCGCGGCCGTCTCGTTCTGCACCCGCTCGTGCAGAGCCTTCAGGTCCGCGGTGTCGAACCCGGCGTTCTCCGCCGCCGCGATCTGCTCGGTCAGGTGGGCGTCTAGCTGGGCGAGCGCGGGCGGCTTGAACTTCTTGAGCCCGTCCGCGTTCGGACCCGCGACGTAGGTGTCGATGGCGTGGGTCATGCCCAGCCTGGGGCCTGCGGCCTGCAGGGTGTCGATCTGGTTGTTGGTGCTGTTCAGGAGATCGGTGAGCGTTGCGACGTCCTGTTTGCTCTGGGCCGTTTGCGCGCGCTCCTGCGCGGTCTGGAGCGCGTCGGGCTTCCAGGAGGCCTTCGACTTCGCGTCGTCGATCCGGTTCTGCAGGTCCGCCGACCGTTCCATCAGGTCGTTGATGAAACCCTGCGGACCGTTCGGGTGCGCGGCCGCGCGCTTGATCAGTTGCGTGTCCTTGGCCGCGTTGTACAGACCCTCGTCCTGGCGGCCCTTGTACAGGTCGCCGATGGTCTGGTTGACCTCCGCGGACGACTTGCCCGCGAGCCAGGCCTCCATACCGGCGCGCACTTCCTGCGGCGTCGGACCACCGAGCGCGCCGAACGTGCCGTTCTGCGAGTTGACCTGCACCTGCGGCGCGAACGGCTGGCCGTGGACGGTCTGCACGCCGTTGTTGTCGACGACGAGCTGCACGTCCAACGCCTGTGCGACCGTGTCAGGCAGGTGCTGGCCGACCTGCGAGTCGTTCCACGACGGCGTCTGCATGCCCTTGGCGACCAGGTCGGCCGACGTCGGCAACGCCCCGTTTTCTTTCACCGACTGGGTTACGTGGTTGACCACGTCGACGTCGCCAGGGGTCATGCCGTCGGTGTCGAGGCCGGCGTTCACCACGTCCCAGCGCTTCGACGACCCGGCGGCGAGGTCGTTCGCGACCGCGGCCTGCCACTGCTGCACCTTGGCGTCGGTGTTGGGGGAGCCCGGGTTCGGTTCCAGGTCGGGGTGGAACTTCGCCAGCGTGTCCGCGTCGACCTTGCTCGCGACCCAGTTCGACAGGCCGGGCGCGTTCAGTCCGGGGTAGTCGTGGTTCTGCGGGTTCTGCCGGATGTCGTCCAGAATTGTGTCCACAGTGGACTTAACATCGCTGATGCCGACCAGTGGTGACGCGTTCGGGACCGGCGCGTTCTGGAACGCCGCGCTGCGCAGCACCGACTCGACCAGTCCGACGCTGTCCAGGTTCGGCAGGTGCGTCTGGTGGGGGCGGGTGTCCACGTCGGCGTCAGAGGGGAAGGCACCGGGCATGGACGGCGGAGGTGCCGGCCGGGTGTCGCCCTCGACGTCCACATCGGAGCTTGGGACGGACCTGGTGTCGGGCGGGGTGTCGGCGGGCGGGGTCCAGCCCGGCGGGGGTGGCACGGTGGCCGGGCCGGGGGGCTCCAGCCTGGTGTCGGGCACCATGACCTGGCTGTTGGCGGTGTTCTCGATCAGCCACAGGTGGCGCGGCCGGACGCCGGGGTCGTCCAGGTGGACGTCGGCGCCCATCATGCCGCCGTCGTTCTGGTGCACGCCGGAGTTGGTGTCGTGCTGCTGGAAGACGCGGCTTGAGTCCTTGTACTCGTCCGGGACACCCAGGTAGTGCAGGGTTTCGTGAGCGAGGACCTCGGGGCTGGTGTCCGGGTTCCAGTTGGTCTGGTCGACGTTCGGGTTGTTCGGGTCGACCTTGATGCTGGTGTGCGCGTCGGCCTTGTTGTCGGTGAACTCGAGGTTGAGGTGGAACTGGTCGCCGCTCGGCAGCCGGAAACCCTGGTTCAGCAGGTTGTTGACGCCGTTGGTGGCGTTGTCCTTGACCTGCTGCACGACGGCCGGGTCGGTGTTCGCGGCAGGGTCGACGTGCACCTTGACGGTGTACTCCTGCACGAAGTTGCCGGGGCTCGTCTCGATGCGGCGCAGGTCGTAGTTGATGAGTCCTTTGTAGGACTTGATGTCCGACGGCGTGCTGTCCGTGCGGACGTCGTGGACGACCTGGTCGACGGTGCGGACGTCGGTGTCGTTGCGGCGGTCGGCCCAGGTGCTGCGGTCGGCCGGGTTGTTCGGCTGGGACCAGTCGGCGGTCTTGGCCGGGTCGTGGCGCCACGACTGGTCGGTGAGAACGTCCTTGCCCTGGTGGGACTCCGGGGTCGGCGGCGTCATGGCGGGCGGGGCGCCGCCGCTGCGGACCTCCTTCGGCGGGGCGTCGGTCTTGGTGTCGGAGTCGGACTTGGTGTCTGTCTTCGTATCTGCGTTCGTGTCTGCGTTCGGCGCCGGTGGTGCGGGAGGTGCCGGAGGAGCGGGCGGCGGCGTGTTCTGGGGCGGCGCGGAACGGGTGTCCACGTCGGTGTCGGTGTCCGTATCGCTGTCGCTGTCGCTGTCCGTGTCGCTTTGCGACTCGACGTCCGCGTCGGCCGTGCCCTGCGTCGTGGCGGGGCTGCCCTCCCGGACGGCGTCGCTCAGCACCTCGTAGCCCGTCGTGGTGCCGGGGGGAGTGTTGTGGTCCTTGTGCGGGCGGTCCTGCTGGAACGTGTCCGGGGTCTGGTCGAGGATCTTGTACGACCCGTACTCGGCGAGGTCGTCGAAGACCTCCTTGCGGAACGCGTCGCCGAGCGGGTTCTCCTTGGTGATCGGGTAAGCCTCGAAGCGGCTGTCCCACTCCTGCCTGCTCGCCTTGCGGTCGGTGTCCACGACCGTCTCCCAGGCGGCCTGGGTCCACGACCCGGGCTTCGTGGCGGAGTCGACCGTCTTGCCGAGGTTGGCGGTGTCGATGTCCTGGTGCATCGCGAACGCGTGCACGTTCGCGCCCGGCTTGGTGTCGTTCAGGTAGTTCTGCAGGTGGTGCTGCGCCGACACCAGCGACAGACCGCCCTGGGTGTAGTCGATCAGCACCACGTTCTTGCCGGGGGGAAGGCTGCCCAGGAACTCGTCGAAGTGCTGGTTGAGCATGTTCTGCTGGTCGGCGTTCAACGGCTGGACCTTGCCGCCGTGCGCCTCGTACGACGGGGCGAGGATCGAGTTCGGGTCCGCGGGCGGCGGCCGGAAGTTCGACAGCGGGATGGACACCGCGGGGTGCCCCTGGTTCTGCAGCGCGGCGACCACGGCCGCCGGACTGCGCCCCAGCCCGACGTAGGCGAAGTCGCCCGGCGGGTACTGCGTGGTGATGTGGTTGGCGACGTCGTTCACCGCGTCGACCAGGTCCTGCTGGCCCTGGATGTGCTGGTCGCGAGCCACACCCATCATCTCGTTGTGGAAGTCCGCGGCGTCGTCGATGCCGTACACCTCGGGCCTGCGGCCGCCACCGCCCAGTGCGGGGTCGTAGAGCAGCGGCATGATCGTCGCGTCGACACCACTCCTAGGCGGCACGTCGATCCCGTTGTCCGCCAACCACTGCTTGGCCATGTACGGCGTCAGGCCGACCGTGGTGTCCGCGTCGACCTGGATGCCGACGAACGGCGACGGCTCGTTCGGCTTGTACTCGAAGCCCTGCGGGGTCTCCTGCCAGCGCGAGTCCTTCTTCGGGTCGTCGGCCCGGTAGCCCTCCACGCGCTGCTCGGCGCTCGGCTCCAGGGCGTCCTGGTACACGGACTCGGTGTCGCTGTCGGAGTCGCTGTCGGACTGGGCCGTGTTCGAGCGCGGCGGCACGTTCGGGCCGGGGTTCGGTGCCGGTGTGGCGATCGGCGGCGTTACGACGAGGCCGGGAGCGGCGTCGTTGTTCGCCGTGGTGTTGGCCGATGGCGAGGGCACGGTCGGCGCGGGGGCCGGACGCGTTTTGACGGCCGAATCGCCGGGGTTGGGCGTGGTGGAGGGGGCGTTGGTGGGTGGGACGTTCGTCGCGGGGGTGGGCGGCGGCGTGTTCGCGGGAGGCGTGTTGATCGGCGGTGCGGCCGGGGCGGGGCGTGAATCGGTGGGTGGTGCGGGGTTGGCCGGCGGCGTGTTCGCAGGCGGCGTGTTGACCGGGGGCGCGGCGGGAGCCGGGCGCGACTCGGCGGGCGGTGCGGTGTTGACCGGCGGCACGTTAGTCGCGGGGGTGGGCGAGGGCGTGTTCGCAGGCGGCGTGGTGACCGGCGGTGCGGCTGGGGCCGGGCGTGTCTGGGCCGGCGGTGCCGTGTCGGTGCTCGGTGGCTGGGTGGACGGGGTGGTGTTCGGCGCGGGCGGCGGTGTGGTGACCGGTGGCGCGGCCGGAGCCGGGCGCGTTTGGGCGGGTGGTGCCGTGTTGGTGGGCGGCACGTTCGTCGCTGGGGTGGGCGACGGCGTGTTCGCAGAGGGCGTGGTGACGGGGGTCGCGGACGGGGCCGGGCGTGAGTCGGCGGGCGGTGCCGTGTTGGTGGGCGGCACGTTCGGCGCGGGCGTGGGTGACGGCGTGTTCGCGGGAGGCGTGTTGACCGGGGGCGCGGCGGGAGCCGGGCGCGATTCGGTGGGTGGCGCGGTGTTGGCGGGCGGGACGTTCGTCGCGGGGGTGGGCGCAGGCGGTGTGGTGACCGGCGGTGCGGCCGGGGCCGGGCGCGTCTGGGCCGGCGGTGCCGTGTCGGCCCTCGGTGGCTGGGTGGACGGAGTGGCGTCCGGCCTTGGCGACGGCGTGTTCGGCGCGGGGGACGGCGTGTTGACCGGCGGTGCGGTCGGAGCTGGGCGCGTCTGGGTGGGTGGTGCGGTGTTGGTGCTGGGGGGCGGCGTCTGCGGGGGCGGCGTGGTGCTGGGGGGCGGCGTGTTCGCAGGCGGTGTGCTGATCGGCGGCGCGGCTGGAGCCGGACGCGATTGGGTGGGTGGTGCGGTGGTGGGAGGCGGCGTCTGGGGGGACGGCGCGTTGGTGGCCGGGGCCGGGCGCGACTGGGGCGGTGGGGCGGTGGTGGTGCCCGGTGCGTTGGTGGGAGGCGCGGTTGAGGTTGGCTGTGGGGTCAGCGGGGTCGGCTTCGGGGCCGGTGGGGGCGTTGACGGAGAGGTGCCCGGTGCCCTGGTGATGGTGTTGTCCGGGGTGGGCGGTTTGGGAGCGTCGAACACGCCCTTGGCGCCGGTTGGGCCGCCGAACTTGTTGCCACCGCGTTCCGTGCCGGTGGCGGCGGGGCTCGCGCCTGCGCCGGGTGCCATGGGCGGGGCTGCGGCGCCTGGGTTGGCCGAGACGGGTGGCGTGATGCCGGGGGTGGCGCCGCGCGGGCCGCCGGTGGACGGGGACGTCACGGAGCTCTGCTGGCCGGGCGTCGTCGGGGCCGGGCTGCCTGGGGTGCCGGGGGTGGCGGGAATGCCGCCGGGCTTGGGGGCGCCCGAACCCGGCGTCGCCGAACCTGGGGTCGGCGAACCTGGGGTCGGCGAACCCGGCGTCGCACCGGGAGTCGTGCCGGGCGTGGCACCTGGGGTCGTGCCGGGCGTGCCTGGGATGGTCGGCTTCGGCGCGGGCGGGGGAGTCGAGGTGGTGCTGGGCGGGGCCTTGGAGATGGTGCTGTCGGGCGTGCCGGGCTTGGGGGCGTCGAACACGCCCTTGCCGGCGCCCGTGCCGAACTTGCTGCCGCCGCGGTCGCCGCCGGTCGCGCCGGGGGTGCCCGGAGCCATCGGGGGCGCCATGGGCGGCGGGGTGCCGGGAGGGGTGGCGCCGCGGGAGCCGCCGGTCGAGGGCGAGGTCACGGCGTTCTGCGGGCTGGGAGCTGTCACGCCGGACTTGCCGCCCGTGCCTGGGGTCGCGCTGCCGGGCACGGTGGGGACGCCGCCTGCCTTGCCACCGCCGCCGGGCGTGCTGCCGGGCTTCGGTGACGCCGCGCCGGGCGTGCCGCCGACGATCGGGGGTGCGCCGACAGCGGGGCCGCCCGGCGTTTTCACGCCGCCGGTGCCGACGGGGCCGTTGCCGCCCTTGACGTTGGGCGTCGCGCCGACGGGGGTTCCGCCGGGCGTGGTCAGCCCACCGATGACAGGACCGTTGCCGCCCTTGACGTTCGGCGTCGTGCCGACCGAGGGACCGCCCTGCGGGTTGAGGCGACCGCCGACAGAAGTGTTGCCGCCCTTGACGTTGGGCGTGGCACCGACCGATGGGCCGCCGGCCGTGTTGAGGCCTGGCGTGTTGACGCCGCTACCACCCTTGACGTTCGGCGTGGTGCTGACGGAAGGACCACCGGCCGTGTTGAGGCCTGGCGTGTTGACGCCGCTACCACCCTTGACGTTCGGCGTGGTGCTGACGGAGGGGCCGCCGGCCGTGTTGAGGCCGGGGGTGTTGACGCCGCCGCCCTTGACGGCGGTGGGGCCGGTGACCTTCGGGCCGCTCTGGGTGTTGAGGCCGGGGGTGTTGACGCCGCCGCCCTTGACCGCCGTGGGGCCGGTGACCTTGGGACCGCCCTGGGTGTTGAGGCCGGGCGTGTGGACGCCGCCGCCCTTGACCGCCGTGGGGTCGGTGACGTTCTTGCCCTGCGAGCTGAGGTTGTTGACGTTCACGCCGCCGCCGGGTGGCGGCTTGGCGTTGGTGGTCGTGTCGACCGACTTGAAGTTGCTGCCCTGGTTCGTGTCCGTCGTGACCGACGTCTGGTGCGTGGCCTTCAGGCCGGACTGGACGTCGGTGAACGCCTTGGCGCCCTTGTCCGCCTGCGACACCGCGTTGTCGTTGGACGCGTTGAGCGCCGGCACCGCGAACAGGCCGATCGGGCCGAGCGCGTTGCCGCTGAAGTTCAGGCCGCGCAGGCCGCTGGAAATGCTCGACAGCCGGGACCCCAGGTCACCCGCCTTGTTCTGCAACCCCTGCATCGAGGAGTCGTTCATGGAGTAGCCGCTGTTGCCCGTCGGCCCGCCGCCACCGGTGCCCGTCGTCGGGGGAGCCGACGTCGGATTCGGCGCCGGGTTCGTGTTCGGCGGTGGGTTGGTGTTGACGTTCCCCTTGGCCATGAGCGGCGATTCTCCAGATACAGCGTCAGAACGAAGCAGGACGAGCGGGATCCCGGCTGCCGGTTTGGACTACTCCGACGGCCTGGTCGGACGCTCGTGGGCGACGGCCGGCCGGAGCGGCTGGGCCGCGGCGCCACCCGCCGGGGCGACGTTGTCGTAGGACTGCAACGGGTTGTAGTTCTCCTCGACCGGCGTGGCCTCGCTCGCGAACGCCGCGTGCTCCACGAGCGGGTTGTAACCCTCACGCGGCTCGAGCGCCTCGAACGTGTGGGACATCTGCGTCCGGGCCATCGGCTCGTAGCCCGCCTGCATCGGCTGCAGTGGCTCGGCCGGGGTGGCCTCGTAGCTCGCGTACATCTCCCGCGCCTGCATCGGCTGCACGGCTTCGTGCACCGGGGTGCCCGCGGTCATCGAGACACCGGACGTCATGGTCGAGTCCGACGCTTCGACCCGGGAGAACGCCACGGGCGCCTCCGGCCGTTCCGCGCGCGAGAACGCCACCGGCGCCTCGGGTGCTTCCATGCGATGCGGGGCCTGGAACGCCTGAGCCGCCTCTACCCGGTGCGCGGCTTGGAAGGCCTGGGGGGCTTCCACTCGGTGCGCGGCCTGGAGGGCCTGAGGGGCCTCCGTGCGGTGCATCGGCTGCAACGGCTCGACCGCGTCCATCTGCAGGCGGGCCATCGGCGCCTGCACGGCCTCCATCCGCTGGAGGGGCTGCATCGGCTCGACGGCGTTCATCTGCTTGTACGCGGGCTGCAACGGTTCGACCGCGTTCATCTGCCTGTACGCGGGCTGCATCGGCTCGACGGCGTTCATCTGCCTGTGCGTCGGCTGCAGCGAGTCCATCTGGACCGCGCCGACACGCGGTGCGTTCGGAAGCGTGGCCGCCGCAGTTCCGTCCTGCTGCTCGGCATGCGGTGCGTTCGGCAGCGTCGCCGTCGCGGTCCCGTCCTGCATGGCGCGCGGTGCGTTCGGGAGCGTTGCCGTCGCGGTCCCGTCCTGGCCCGTCTTGGCACCGGAAGTGCCCCCGGGCTGGTTGTTCGCGACCGCCTCGTCGATCTTCTTGTCGACGTCCTTCTGCGCCTTGTAAGCCTCGTAGCCGATCTCGGCGACGTCGGCGACGTTCTCGAACCGCTGCCAGCCCTTGCTGATCTTGGCCATGATGTCGTCGAGGTCGCCGATGCGCTTCATCTGACGGCCGAGCGCGGCGACGACGCGGGCGACGCGGGACGCGATGTTCGTGCCCAGCGCGACCGCCTTGCCGACCGCGAAGCCGCAGAAGATCGGGATCGAGGCGCCGAAGGTCGGGATCATGGCGGCGGCCGCGAGGATCGCGCCACCGATCAGCGAACCGATCAGCTGGGCGATCAGGTCGCGGACGATGTCGCGCAGCACCGTGACGAGCATGCCCATGATCGCGACGATCTTGGCCTTGGTCTCGACGGCCTGCGCGAGCTCGTCGAGCTCCTGCGACATGCCGTCCATGCTCTTCTTGAACGCCTCGGACGACGCGCCGGTCCAGCCGTCGAACGTCGCGAGCCCGTTCTTGTGGTCCTCGGCGAGCACCCGCAGCTCGGCCGCGCGCGCCTTGGTCGCCTCGACGTTGGCCTGGATCTCCTCCGGGTTGCCCATCAGCTGGTTCAGGGCGTCGCGCAGGAACGAGACGTGCTCGATCAGCCAGCCGACACCGGCACCGATGATGCTGCCCAGCGGGTCGATCGCGAGCATCACGGTCGCCGACGCGGCGCCGATGGCGTTGAACGTGATGTCCAGCGCCTTCTCGGTCTCGGACTCGGCGTCCTTGCTGATGCCGTCGATGAGGCTGCCGTAGGCCTCGATGAACAGCGAGCCCTTGAGCTTGTTCTCCTCGGTGATCTTCATCCCGGGAGGGGACGCGAGTGGCGTTTCAGGCGCGGTCATCGTTTTTCCTCACCAGGGCTGGTTGTCATCGTCGTCATCGTCGTCCGCGCGACGGCGGCCGCGGGCGGGCGCCGGCTGCGGGGCAGCCGCCGGCCGGCTCATCGGCGGGGGCGCCGGAGCGGGTTCCGGCTCGTCGTCGAACTCGTCGATCTCGTTGTACGACTCGGTCTCCTCGACGTCCTGGTCGTCGTCCGGGATCGAGTCCGAGACCATCTGGTAGGCCTCAGTGCCCTCGCCGAGCGGCTTGAAGAGCTCCAGGACCTGCTGCGCGGCCTGCTTCTGGGCCTGCCGCGCGGTCTCCAGGATCACCGCGGTGAGCCGGGCCGAGCCCAGCTCGACCGCGCGGCGCTTGAGCACCAGGTCCTGCAGGCCGCCGTTGGGGCCCACCGTCACGATCACCGCCCCGTCCTTCGACGTCACGGTCGCGGTGGACGCCGCGAAGTTCTCCGTGAGGTCCTCCGACTTCTTCTTCAGGTCGGCCAGCTTGGCCTCGTACTCTTCGACCCACTGAGTGGGGTTCGCGGGGTTCACACGGTCCTCCGGCGGCGGCGGTTCAACGGCTCACGCGAGCACAGCGTTGATTCGGGTGGCGATGCGGTCGTTGTCGGTCGGCGAGAGGCTCAGCCAGCCGTCCGAGTTGACCATCAGATAGCGGCCCTGGTGGGTGTCGAACCAGTTGATCACGACACCCGAGCGCTCCCGGCCGCGGGTGACGCCGAACTGGCCGCCCGCGACGCGGTTCGCCGCGAGCTCACCGAACTGCTTGGCGTCCTGGGCGGACAGACCGGCCTGCTGCAGCGCCTGCCGGTCGTCCATCTCGTCGTCGGCCGCGCCCCACGGGTCGTCGGAGTCGTCCTCTTCCTCGGCCTCCTGCAACGCGACGGCCTGTTGCAGGGCCTCGACCCGCACGTTCACCGCCGTGCCGGGACCGGGCTCGCCGTCGGGCAGCACCCGCACGATCTCGCGGGCGATGCCGGTCTCCCGGATCGCCAGCAGCCCCACGCGGTCGTTGTCGATGATCGCCAGCACGGCCTGGGAGCCGTTGGAGACGGCCAGGGCCCGCACCGTCCGGTCGAGTCCCGCCACCGCGTCGACCGACGTGACGTGGTCGTCGAGCAGCCGCAGGTACTCCTCCAACTGGGGGTCGTCGGCCAGGCCGCGCTGCCGTAATTCCTCGAGCGTCTTGTCGCGCAGCACGCGGCGGTCCTGCTCGGTGTCGCCCTCGGTCGGCACGTCCAGCGGGTAAGGCATCCGGCCGAGGCGTAACTCCTGCCACAGGACGTCGAACTCGCGTGGGGAGAGCACGAACTCGGGGGTGATCACGACGCGTCCGGGCCCTTCTTCTTGGTCTTGCCCGCACCGATCACCGACGGGGGCAGGTTCTCACCGGGGACCTCGAACAGGTCGCCGCCCATGACGTAGCTGGCGGAACGGTGTTCCTTGTCGTCCTCGCCCTTGCCACCGGCACCCGGAGCGCCGGCCATCGGGGCACCCGCGCCCATGCCGGCACCAGCGGCGGACGCGGCACCGGGACCCATGCCCATCATGCCGGGACGTGCGCCCTGGCCCTGGACACCGGCCGAGCCACCGGACTGCATCGCGCCACCGGCACCACCCGCGCCGGTACCGCCCGCGCCGCCGCCGAACGCACCACCACCGCCGCCGCCGCCAGCACCACCACCCATCGAGGGGGTGTAGGGCATCGGGCCGCCCTTCATACCGGCGCCGCCACCGCCGCCACCGCCACCGGAGCCACCGCCCGGACCACCTGGGCCGCCGGGACCGTTGTAGCCGGGCGCCGTCGGCGTGTACGCCGCGGGTCCCTTGGGGTTCTGCGGCGTGTAGTTCGGGTTCGCGATGTCCTTGCCGACGACCGGGGTCTGCGGGAAGCTCGGCGTGTACTGGTTGTTGCCGGGACGGTTCGCGCCGCCCGTGCTCGGGTTGTAGCCCGTCATCTGCGGGGTGTAGGTGCTGTTGCCACCACCGCCACCGCTGCTGCTGGTGTAGGTGCTGCCGTTGTTGCCGGGACCGGAGTAGCCCGGTGCCGTCGGCGTGTACGCGGCGGCCACGTTCGTGTTGGTGTTGGGGTTGTAGCCCGGCATCTGCGGCGTGTAGCCCGCGCCGCCTCCGCCAGAGCCACCGCCGGGGCTGCCCGGTCCGGTGTAGCCCGGTGCCGACGGCGAGTACGCGGCCGGGGCGGACTGGTTCGCGGCAGCGGCCGCGCCACCTCCGCCGCCCGCTCCCGCACCGGCGGTCGACGGCGGAGCGGCCACGGCGGCACCCTGCGCGTGCGTCGACATGAGCGCGTCCACCCCGTTGCCGAGCGCGGGCGCGGCGCCCGAACGGGCCGTCGCCATCACCGGCTCCTCGACCTGCCCGGTGTTCGGGTTGAACGGCGGCTTGAAGGTCGGCACCGACGTGTCGATCTGCCGGGAGTTGTTCTCCATGGTGGCCATCACGTTGACCGCCTGGTCGTGCGCGGCGCGCGACGCGGCGTTCGCCACCGCGATGTCGGCGGACGCCAGCACGAAGGCGGGCGTGCCCGGCTGCGAGAGCGCCGCCGCTGCCTTGTTCCAGTCGAACTGGACCGGCGCGGGCATCTGCGCTCGGGCCGCCTCCATCACGCGGCCCTGGTCGGCGACCTTGTTGCTGACCTCGACGGCGGTGCGCGCGGTCTCGTCGACCCAGTCGCCGAGCCTCTTCATCGCGGCCCGGGCGGCCTCGGCGGCGGCACCCGTCCACTTGGTCTCGGACGAGGTGATGACCGCGTTCATCGTGCGTGAGGCCTCGGCCAGCTCGGAGCCGTACCTGCTCCAGTCGGAGCTGATCTCGCCGGCCTGGCCGGGGTCGTTGTTGTTGTGGACCGCGGCGTAGAGCTCTGGGTGCGAGCGTGACGCCCAGTTCTGCGGGTCCGTGAGGACCGGCTTGTTCTCGATCTCGCTCGGGTCGGTCTCGGGGGGCATGACCGGCTCGCCTCTCGCGTCGATGGACTCAGCTGCCCGCAGGTCAGCTGTTGCCCATGTGCTTCTTCAGTTCGGCCTGGTGTTCCTCGTCGAGGCGGGTGAAGTTGTCGATCGCCTGGACGATCGAGTTCTTCGTCTGCTCGAGCACGGTGCGGTACGCGGACATGACGCTGACGAACGAGTACTGCTCACCCTCGGCGCGATGGGTGAACTTGTCTCGCATCGCGTCACCGACCGGGTTCGCGCCCAGGGCCGCAGGACGGGCAATGCTGGTTCTCGCACGTTCGAGCCACGAGTCGACCTGGTCGATCTGAGCCTGGAACTGCTTGCGGAGCTCCTCGCCCGCGGTCGGGTCGATCTGCACCTGACCCGAACTGACGGTGTCCTTGAGCGGGACAGCGTCGTTGTCACCGACGATGTACATGCGGGCAGTATCGGGGGTCTTTTCCGCGCGCCACTCACTTTGCCGCGCGCGAGTTACCAATTGAGATTCGCGTTCACAATGCCTTGTGTCACAGCGAAACGGGCCGACACCGGGTGGCCGGAAGATGATCGGGAAGATCGTTTGCGCTGGTGGTGGGAGCGCTCTCGACGCCTGCCCGTTCGGGCACTCGATCTTTGTTCACACCACCGGATCGGGCTAAGCCTGTGATCACTGTGGTCTAAATCACATGGGGTTACACCTAGTATTTAGGGCTTTCTTGATGTTGTGCTCGGTACGTTCGCCGGTTGACGTATTGGCTTGATCAACGGGCAATGGATCTGCGAACTCCTTGGTGTCACTGGGAAATCGGGCCGTGCCCTCAGGTCAGGACGGAGTCGATCCGGGTGGCGATGCGGTCGTTGTCGGTGGGGGAGAGGCTGACCCAGCCGTCGGAGTTGACCATCAGGTAGCGGCCCTGGTGGGTGTCGAACCAGTTGATGACCACGTCCGATCGGCGCCGGCCGTGCGTCACGCCGAACTGGCCGCCCGCGACCCGGTTCGCCGCGAGCTCGTCGACCTGGCGCGCGTCCTGGGCGGACAACCCGGCTCGCTGCAACGCCTGCCGGTCGTCCATCTCGTCGTCGGCCGCGCCCCACGGGTCCTCGGAGTCGTCGTCCTCGGGCTCGGCCTCCTGCAGCGCGACGGCCTGCCGCAACGTGTCCACCCGCAGCGAAAGCGCGTTGCCGGGACCCGCCTGCCCGGCGGGAAGCAACCGGACGATCTCGCGCGCGAGCCCGGTCGCCCTGATCTCGCTGAGGCCGACCTGCTCACCGTCGATGACCGCCAGCACGGCCTCGGTGCCGTTGGAGGCGGCCAGTGCCCGCACGGTCCGGTCCAGTCCGGCGACGGCGTCCACTGACACGTCGTGGTCGTCGAGCAGTCGCAGCAGGTCCTCGAGCCGCTCGTCGTCTCCCAGGCCGCGGTCGCGGAGCCCGGCGAGGGTGCTGTCCTGCAGTGCCTTGCGTTCTCCCTCGGTCGCTCCCTCGCTCGGCACGTCGAGCGGGTACGGCATCCGGCCCAGCCGCAGCGTCTGCCACAGCACCTCGAACTCGCGCGACGACAGGACGTATTCGGGCGTGATCACGATCGGGTGGACCTTTCCGCTCACCGGTGGTGTTCGCAGTATCGATCAGCGGGTCGGCTGGATGATGCGAGATCGCGGTGGTCGAACGACCCTGCGGCCGTTCAGGTGAGATCCGTGTCACAAATGCGTCTCATTGGTTGGGCTGAACAGCCCAGTCGGGCGCAAGTGGTTAAAACTTGAAGCGAATTCGCGTCGTGACGACCCGAGATCGGCCTCTCCTGAGCGGACCGACGTTTCGTCGCGGGTCGCCGGCCGTGCGGCGACGGTGAGGAGGCTGGTATGCCGAAGGACCGCGGCGTTCTCGTGGGCAGAACGGCGGAGATCGCCGCTTTGGACCCGTTCGCCGGATCGCAGGCACTCCTGCTGCTGCGCGGCTCCGCGGGGATCGGCAAGACGGCTGTGCTGCGCGAGCTGGGACGGATGTGGCGGGACCGCGGCATCACCGTGCTCGCCGTGCCGGTCGGCGACGCGCTGGGGTGGGACCTGTTCTGCGCGCAACCGGTGATCGACGTCATCCGGCAGTCCTACGACGAGCTCGCGGGTGCCAGGGCGCTGAGCGCGCTCGCCGCCGTCGACCGGCTGTGCGACGAGGAGTGCTGCAGTTCAGCGCGTTCGCGAGCGGTCCTGTTCACCGAACTGGTGCGGCTGTACGCCCAGCTGCGCGCGAACGGCCCGGTCGCCGTCCTCGTCGACGACGTGCACACCGCCCCGAACGCGGTGCTGGCCGTCGCCGCCGCCTACCGGGCCGGGTGCACGGTGGTCGCCACCTGCCGCGAAGACAGCACCAACGAGCCGGCTGCCCTGAGCAGCCTAGCCGACCGCGTGCTCGACCTGCGTCCACTGGCGCCGACGGACATCGACCTGCTGCTCAACCAGACCGCGCGCGGCACGCTCGACGAAGCGGTGGCACCCGCCGTGCGTGCGGCCCTCGGCCCGCTCGCGGGCAACGCCGGCACCGTGCTCGCCACGTTCGACCTGCTGGAGCAGGAAAACCGGCTCGCCGAGGTGCTCGGGCACCTGTGTCTGGGCGACCCGACGCCCGAGACGATCGCGCTGCCACCGGACCACGACCTCGTCGGACGGGTGGCGGACGCCGGTGAGATCGGTGATCGACTCGTCTCGCTGGTCGCGCGGGCCAACCGCTTCACGATCGACGACCTGCTGTACTTCGCCGACGCGTTCGGCTACGACCTCAGCGCCTGCGGCACGGTGGTGGACTGGTTCTCCTCCGTCGGAGTGCTCGCCCACGACGAGGAAGGCGTGCTGACCGTGCCCTGCAAGGCGTTGGTCATCACGCTGGACCGCAACCGGCCGGCGGGCGAGGCGGAACAACTGCACGCGGTGATCGCGACGCACCTGCTTCGCGACGGGACGGCGGAATCCCAGGTGCTCGCCGACCACGTGGCACTGGCGGGCGCCGCGCTCGCCCCCGATCCCTCGCTCGTGCCGATGCTGGACCGGGAGGCCAAGCGCGCGCTGCGGTCGTGTCCCGCGCTGGCCGCCCGCTGGTACCGCGCCGCACTGCGGCACTGCCCGTCCGGCAGCGTCGATCGCGACCGGCTGATGACGACCGTCCTGCACCTGCTGGTGCGGGTCGGCGACTACCGGTATCTCGGTGAGGTCGTGGAGGAAGTCGTGCGCGGGGGCGTCGAGGACCGCTTCCGGCGCGAGCTGTCCGCGTCGGCCGCACTCGCCGCCGTCCACACCGGCCGCCCGGTGGCGCTCGAGGTGTACGACGCGCTGGCTCGGGACGCGCACAGCCGTGCTCCGCTGGAGTTCGCCGCTCGCTGGTTCCGCGGCCGGACACCGGTGCGGGCGAGCGACCTGGTCGCCGCGTTCGCCGGGTTCCGCGTCGACCACCTCTTCGGAGCGGAGGCGTCCAGGGAGGAGGCGATCGCGTGCGCCGGTGACCAGTACGACGTCGGGACGCTGTTCAAGCTGGTGCTCGACGCCGGGTACGGCGAGCCGGCGACCGGTCCTCTGGCGATCTACGGCCGCCTGGTGCGCAACTACATCAACGGCGCGTGGGCCGAAGTCGTCACCGACGCGCGTCGGCTGGAGCTCACCGGACCGTGGCACACGGCCCTGCACCACGTCTCCCGGCTGCTCGCGGCGGAGGTCATGTCGTCCTTCGGCGACTTCGAACGTGCCCAGCAGTGGCTGGGACTGGTCGGTGAGAACGGCCCGTTCCCGGCGATGCGAGCGTGGGTCGGCATCGGCATCGCCTACCGCAGCGGTGAGTGGGACGCCGCCATGGAGCAGGGCTGGGCGGTCTACGAGCAGATCTGCCACGCCGCCGACGAAGGCGACAACGTGGGACTGCGGTGGTTCCTGGTGCGGCTCGCGTTCCTGGAGGAACGGTCGGGACACGCGGATCGGCTCGCACGGCTGTGCGCGGAGGCGAAGCGCTGGCACGTCCGCTTCGGAGGCTCCGGCCTGCGGGCCGCCGAGCTCATCCTGCGGGGACTGTCCGAGCACGACTACGCCGCCGCGACGACTGCGGTCGAGCTGCTGCGCGAGCAGGGCAACCTGGCCGAGCTGATGCGCGCCTGCATGACGGTGGCCTTCTTCTGCGACGACCCCGGACCGTGGTACCGGGAGGCGCTGGAGATCTCCGGGCAGATCGGCGAGGACTGGATGGGCGCGCACATCAAGGAGTCGATGCGCAAGATCGGGGTGGCTCCGCCGCGGGCCCGCACGGCCCGTGACGACTTCTCGCAGACCGAGCTGGAGATCATCGAGCTGGTCCGGTACGGCATGACCAACCGTCAGATCGCGACGTCCGTGCGGATCAGCGAGAAAACCGTGGAGAACTACCTCACCAGGTTGTTCGCCAGAACCGGCTGCCGGTCGCGGCTCGATCTCGCCACCGCCAGCATCGAGGGCAGGCTCGTGCTGGCCGGCCGCGACGGCGAGTAACCCCGGAACCCGTTCCACAGGCCGATTTCACTGTTGTGCGCCCCCTCGTCGTTCGGTGGTGAGGGATATCCCCCAGGTCATTTCTCCTGGCTGCAGGTGCCCGTCCGCTTCCTCCTGATTCCTGTCGAATTGGTTCAGGGGAAAGCCGGAACAGGAGGGCGTACCTTGGCAGCATCCAAGATCGGCGTCACGTCCAACGGACCGCACGCCGATGACGACCTCATCGCGCAGCAGTGCGGCGCGCACACGCTGATCCGCCGGCGCGACGAAGCGCCAACGGATGCGGCTGCCCTGACCCGGATCCCGCGAGTGCCCGGCAGCGCCCTCGTCCTCGCCTCGCCGGGAGCTCACCGGCACACCGGTCTGCTGGCCGCGGTCCAGGACTGCGTTGCGGCACTGCGGTTCCAGCACGGCGCCGAGCCGCTGCGGGCCGTCTGGCTGGCGGTGTCCGGCCTCGGCGACCCCGCCGGCAGGTACGTCTCCTGGCTGCACCGCCTCGCGGTCCAGTTCGGTGTCTCGGTCGTCGCGGCGCACGGCACGCCGATCGTGGGACGCGGCATCGGCCTCTACGTCGACCGCGCGGGCTGGCGCCGCTTCGGCCCCGGCAGCGACGCTCAGCCGTTCAGCAGCCGGTTCCCGATGCCTTCGTGGGAGTACCAGCTGCCGCCTCTTGTGGGTGCCGGTCTCGTCACCGAACCCGTACCCGCGGGTCTCGCCGTGCGCCCGGCCGGCCTGGCCCCGCTCGAACCGCGCGACCCGCGGTTCCAGATCCCGCTCAACCTCCGCTTCCCGAAGCTCGTCGTGGGCGAACTGGTCAGCCCGAGTTCGTTGGCCGCGATCATCAACCGGCTGCCGGTGTGGCACGACCTGCTCGTGGTGCCCGCCGCCGCGCAGGCGACGACGGCTGACTGGGCGGCCCGCCTCGCCACCGCGCTGAACCGCGGCGTCGACGTCGCCACCGGCATCCAGCTGATGAGCGCGAGCGGAGCGGTGCGCACCGTCGTGTGCGACGCCGACGGCACGGAACTGCTCGAACCGCTGGCGACGATCCTGCGCCACACCCCGGATGGCGCACCGCCCCAGGTCCGCGACGTCGCGCCACCTCCCGCCGGCTGGCACCGCCAAGGCCTTTGTTACCGCCCGCAGGCCCCGTCGGAGGCGGCCGCGGCAGGCGTGGTCGCCGAAGTGCTCCCCGGCGGCCTGCACGTCCGTCTGGAACGCGACCGGGGCGGTGTCACGGCGGACTTCGACCCGCGCCGCTGGACCATGGTGATCGGCGACGAGCACCGCGACGTCACCGCGGTCGAGGTGGCCGCGGTCTGCGACCTGCTCGAGGGCCTCGGTCCGGCGCGCTGCCGCACCGTGGACATCCACGTCCTCGGCACCTCTTGGTCTTACGCGTTGTCGGGCTTTGAGGCGTACTTGCGGTCGCTCGGGGTCGTGCTCGAACGCACTGGGGAGCCTACGCGTGTGCGCCCGTTGCCGACTTTTGGTGGACCGAGCGTTCGGCGGGGCTTTGTAGCTTCGTCGGCGTTGCCGGCCAACGAGGTTGGGTCGGATCGGGAAGTGTTGTCGTTGTCGCCGAACGAGGTGACGACACGGCTGGAACGGGTGTCGTTGTCCGTCAACGAGGTCAAGCTGGGTTTGGACGTGGTGCCGCCCGCCAGCGAGGACAAGTTGAGCTTGGACGTGCTGTCGTTGTCGCCGAACGAGGTGACGACACGGCTGGAACCGGTGCCGTTGTCCGCCAACGAGATCACGACCCGGCTGGGTCCGGTGCCTCCGGCCGTACCCGCGCCGACTCCCGCAGCCGCGCCCGCTCTGGTGCCTGCGGCCGCTCCCGCGCACGTAGCTGCAGCGGCGCCGGTGCTTGCCCCGCTGCCCACGGCCGCTCCCGCGCCAGTGCCCGCGGTCGCTTCCGCGCCGGCTCCCGCAGCCGTGCCTGCACCGGTGCCTGCCCCGCTGCCCACGGCCGCTCCGACGCCAGTGCCCGCGGCCGCCACCATCCCAGCCATCTCTTCCGCGCCAACGCTTCCGGCGTTCGCGCCCCCCGTCACCACCGTGTCAGGCCCGCGTCCCCAGCCACTGCCCACCCCGGCACCGGAAGAGCACCAGGCACCACCCGCGATCGTGCCGCCCACCCAGCCGGAACCAGCTGCGGACGAACCCCTCGACGCCGTCGTGGTGAGCCTGGCCGACAGCCGGCCGGAAACCTCCCGCCCACCGCGCAAGCGGCTGATCGACATCGCCGACCGGGACAGCACCCCGGCGGAGCAGACGCGGTTGAGCCTGAGCGCCGGTTCCGCCTACAACGAGGCGCTGGCCGCGGTGAACGTCGCGCTGTCGGCGTGGCCGATGCTGCGGGCCGAGGGCAAGGCGGACTACGTCGCCGTGTGCCTGTACCTCGGCCGGGGACCGGCGGGCGCGGTGGCGCTCGACGAGGCGCTGAGCGGAGGCCCGGAACCGTTCGACGGGTACGTGCCGTGTCTGGTGTCCGGGTTGCGGCGGCTGCCGACGCATCGCAAAGTCGTGCTGCGCCAGGAGAGCGGCGCCGAGGACCGGGCGGTTGGCGCGGTGCTGTGGGAGCCCGGATTCCTCAGCGCCAGCACGCAGCTCGACGTCACCACGGCGGCCGCCGAGCTCGACCTGCTGATCTGGCCGGTGTCCGCTCGGCGCACGTCCGAACTGCTCGCGGGGCGTGCTGTCGACGAGGCTGTGTTCTCGGTGGGACGGCGGTTCAAGGCGCTGGCCGTTCGCACCCGCGAGGACGAGGGCGCACCGAAGCGGGCGTTGCTGGTGCGTGAGCTGCTGACGGACGAGGACCCTGAGTCGGCGGAGGCGCTGGCACGGGACGCGGCCGCGTTGCCGAGGCTGGAGCGCGCGTGGGAGCAGCGGCAGCAGGCCGAGCTGCGGCTGGTCGACGACGAGGACGTGGTGGCCCGCCTGACCGCACCGCTGGCGCTGGCCGTGAGCGCCAGCCCAGCCGGGGCCACCCACGAGGAGACGCTCGAAGCCGCCTCGTGACTAGCTAGCGATCACTCCGGCAGGTTCCCGGTGAGCATCGCCGCGGCGAGTTCGACCCTCGACCGGTAACCGGTGCGGGAGAACAGCCGGGACAGCCTGCCCTCGACGCTCTTCTCGCTGGCGCCGAGCAGGGTCGCGATCTGCTTGTTGCCCAGGCCGTCGGCGACCAGGACGGCCAGCAGGCGTTCGTTCTCCGCCACGGTCGCCTGCCGGCCCGGCACGGGGATGCCGTGCGCGCGCATGAGGTTGCGCAGGCCCGCCCGGAACATCAGCGCGTCCAGCTCGCCCGCCGCGCTGTAGGCCTCCAGCAGCAGTTCCGGGATGGCGACGCCGAACCTCACCAGGCGTTCGAGTCCGCTCGCCAGCTCCAACGGCTGGGCGCGCTCGCGCAGCAGTGCCACGGCCCGGTCCGCCGCGCCGGTGTCGCTGTGGACCACCGCGTGCAGGGTCAGCCGGTGCAGCTCGGCCTGTTCGGTGTTCATGCACTTGGCGACCGCCTCGACCCGCTCGTGGCAACAGGACAGCACCTGCCGCTCAGCGAGGTCGAAGGCGAGGTCGGCCAGCGCGGTCCAGAGCAGGTCGGTCAACGCCACGACGCCGGTTTCCTGGGCCGCGCGCAGTGCCGTCTCCAGCACCTGTCTGGCGAGCGCGTCGCGCTGGTACAGCCGCTCGTGCGCGGCCTCGGTCAACGCCAGCAGGTGCGGCAGGGTAGGTGTGCGGGAGCGGGCCGTGGCGATGAGCGCGAGAGCCCGCGACAGCTTGCCGCGGTGCAGCTGCACGGTCGCCGCGAGGTGGAACATCATGGTGTGCTCGGCGTCGCAGCCGCTGCACGGGCCGGTGGCGATGCTCCTGCGGGTCAGTTCGAGCGCCTCGCTCGCCTGGCCTTCGGCCACCGCCAGCGCGGTCTGGCAGGCGGGCGTGAGGCGGATGTGCACGCGGTCAGACAGGGCGAGCAGGTTGCGCGCCCGCCGCAGTTCGCCCAGCGTCACCAGCACGCTGGTGCGGGTGTGCAGCTCTTCGTGTGGTCGCTCGCCTGCCTCGACCCTGGTGACGAGCTCCGCGACGTCGTGGTCCAACTCCGTGACGTCGCCCAGCCACACGCTGATGATCGGGCTGATGGCGCGGACGTGCCAGTCGACCGGCGCCTCGTCGTTCTCCCGCCGGATCTCGTCGAGGAGCTCGTGGGTCTGCCGCCACTGGCCGAGCAGCGACAGTGCGAACGCGCGGCCGACGTCCCGTTGCGGACCGGTGCCCGGCCACGGCCACCAGCCGTCCTGCGCCACCCGTTCGAGCGTGGTGATGTCACCGGACTCGTGCAACGCGGTGAGGTGCAGCAGGCAGATGCCCATCAGCTGGTTGCCGGGGATCTCCTCCGCGTACCCGCGCAGCACGGTGTCGGTCGACTCCACCGCCTGCTTCGCCTCGCCGCAGATCAGACAGGTGCGGGCGTGGGTGAGCAGGATCTGCACGCGCTCGTCCCGGTCGGCCGTCAGTTCCGCGGCGGCCCGCAGCCAGGTGAGCGACCGGTCGGCCTCGCGCAGCGCGGCCCGGCCCGCGGCGGACAGCAGTTCGGCACGGGCCCGGTCGGGGTCGACCAGCCTGCCCGCGTTGACGAGCTGGTCGGGCAGGTACTCCGGCCGCTCGCACCGCGCGGTGCCCTCCCAGACGGCGGTGACCGCGATCTGCGCGAGCCGGCGGCGTTCGTACGGCCCGAAGGCCGACTCCAGCGACAACGCCACCAGCGGCACGCGGAAGCGCCAGGTGGAACTCGCCTTCGCGTACTGCAGCACGCCTTCGCGGGCCAGACCCGCGAGCTCCACTTCCGCCTGCTCCTCGGTCACGCCGAGCGCCTCACCGACCAGTGCCGGCGCGGCGGCGCCGAGCGGACCGAACACGGCGATCGCCTTGGCCGCCTGCCACGCCGTCGGTCCCAGTCCGCGCAGGTCCGCGAGCAGTTCGGCGTCGTCCACAACCCGGAACTGCCTGCGCCACGCGGTGAGGTAGGCGTGCCGGTCCACCACCGTCATCATGTTGTGCTCACGGCCGATCCGCATCGCGGTCGTGATCACGTTGGGCCAGCCGC
The DNA here is from genome assembly GCF_011067745.1 of Lentzea alba. Taxonomy (GTDB): domain Bacteria; phylum Actinomycetota; class Actinomycetes; order Mycobacteriales; family Pseudonocardiaceae; genus Lentzea; species Lentzea alba. The sequence goes on along the minus strand of NZ_JAAMPJ010000019.1, from coordinate 26,976 downwards.
GTGTCGTCAGCCAGAGCGCGGTGCGCAGCGCCGGTTCCGGAAGCGCGCCGATCAGCGAGGTGACCAGCTCGGGAAGCTGCCGCTGGGACACGGGACGCAGGGTCACGAGCCGCACCAGGCCGTCGCGGCGCAACCGGTCGAAGCTCGCCAGGAACGCCGATTTGGTCTCCGTCGGCAACGGCAGCGCGAACGCGCACACGCAGCGCGTCCCGGTGGTCGCGATCTGGCGCACCAACGTCTCCAGCGCACCCACGGAGTCGGCGGGCAGCCGGTGTGTGTCCTTGAAGAACAGCAGCAGTCCCGGTGTGGCGCGCAACGCCGACAGCGGCGGGATCTGGCTCATCAGGTCGAAGCCCGTGCCGGGTTCGCTGTAGGAGAGGTTGACGACCCTGACCCGGCGTCCGTGCCGGGCGGCACCGGCGGCGAGCACGCGGCAGATCTCCTCGACGGAGGCGCGCTGCTCCACGCCGCTCGGTCCGCCGATCACCGTCAACGGCGGATGATCGGCGTCGCTCACCCACTCCAGGACGTCGGCGGCGAGTGCTTCGGCAGGCTCAACAAGTCTGTCTGACGGCACGGAAGTGGCTCTGCTCTTCCTTCGTGACCTCGTGAGGGAACTCCCTCATTTGGTCTTCGGCGGTGGCGGGACCGCCGCGGTGCGGTCCGCGGGTGCGCCAGACTAACCAGACCAGTCGGGTTCCGCCATTTGGACGCCGAGCGACAGTGCCGTGGGTTCCGGAGGCCGTCCGTGGCGCGGGGACGGGACGGATCGGTGCGGAGACGGAAGGATTCCAGGTGGCCCAGGACGTGATCACGGTCAACCCCGCGATGGGGCAGGGGCACAGGACCATCTCGGACGCGCTGACGTCCGCCGCCGACGGCGCGGTGATCCTGGTGAGCACCGGCCAGTACTACGAGACGCTCGTGCTGACCAGGGCCGTCACCATCACCGCGGAGGACGGCCCCGGCACCGTGCGCGTGGTCGCGTCGTCCGGGCCCGCCGTCGTGCTGGGCGCCGACTCCGGAGCGCTGTCGGGGCTGACGATCGAGTCGCAGGACCCGGAGAGCCCCGCCGTCGTGGTGACGAACGGCCAGCTCAGCTTCACCGAGTGCCGGGTCGCCGCCACCGCCTGGTCCGCCGTGTACGCCACCGGCCAGGGCTCGGTGCTGATGCGCGGCTGCGAGGTCCGCAACCCCGCCGGCGCCGGGGTCGTGGTCACGTCGTCGGGCGGCAACCTGCTCGACTCGTGCCGGCTGCTCGAAGCCGGCACGTCGGGCGTCGTGATCGCCGAGCACGGCGAGCTCGTCATGCGCGCCTGCGGGGTGCGCGACGCCGGTGGCAACGGCATCTGCCTCAACGGCCACGGCCGGGTCACCGTCACCGACACGACCATCACCCGCACGGCCAAGCCGGCGTTCGCGGTCGAGCAGCACGCCGGGGCGGTGGTCACGAGGGTGAGCATCAGCGACGTCTCCGGAATCGGCTTCTACCTGGCGTCGTCGGGCAACGTCGTGATCGAGGACAGCTCCATCAGCGGCGCGGGCGCCGAAGGCGTGCTGGTGGCCGAGGACTGCGCGCCGATCCTGCGGCGGTTCCGGGTCGAACGCACCCGCGAGTACGGCTACCTCTTCACCGGCCGGGCCGCCGGCACCCTCGAGGAGTGCGGCGCCGGCGACGTCAACGGTGTCGGCATCGCCGTCGGCGAGCGCTGCACCACGGAGTTCGTCCGCGCCTCGGTCGCGTCGTGCTCGGGCGCGGGGGTGCGCGTGGACGGATCGGCCGACCCGTTCTTCCGCGGTCTGCGGGTGCGGGGGTGCGACGGCGCGGCGATCGACGTGACCGGTGGTGCCCGCGGCCGCTTCGAGAACATCGAGATCGACCGGACCGGCCTGACCGGGATCTCGGTCAGCGGTTCGGCGCGGACCTCGGTGACCGGGGCGAGCGTCCGCGGCACCGCCGACAGCGGGGTGCTGGTGCGGGAAGCGGCGCTCGTCCTCTCCGACTGCGAGATCGCCGAGGCGGGCGGCGACGGGCTGCACGTCGGGGTCGGCGGCGAGCTCACCGCGACCCGGTGCCGGGTCCGGGACAGCAAGGCCGGCGGCTGCCTGTTCGACGCGGGCTCGACAGGTGTGCTGGAGGAGTCCGAGTTCGCCACGAACGCCGGTGACGGCATCAGCGTGCACAGCGAGGACCAGATCCGCATCGTCGACTGCCTGGTCCGCGACAACCTCGGCTCCGGTCTGCGGCAGACCCGGCCGAGCAGCGAGCTGCACGTGACGAACCTGCGCAGCACCGGCAACGCCGTCCGGGACGCACACGGCTCGGCCTCCGCGGTGGCGAGCGGACCGGCACCGGCCGCGCGCCCGGACGCGGAGAAGCCCGCGGCACAGCACCGGCCGCCGAGCGATCCGATCAGCGAACTGAACTCGCTGGTGGGCCTGGACGGCGTCAAGCGCGAGGTCAACTCGCTGGTGAACCTCAACCTGATGGCCAAGCGCCGCCAGGAAGCCGGTCTGTCGGCACCGCCGATGGCGCGGCACCTGGTCTTCGCGGGCGCGCCGGGCACCGGCAAGACCACGGTCGCGCGGCTCTACGGAGCGATCCTCGCCGACCTCGGCGTGCTGCGCTCCGGCCACCTGGTGGAGGTCGCGCGGGCGGACCTCGTCGCGCAGATCATCGGCGGCACGGCGATCAAGACCACCGAGGTCTTCAACAGCGCACTGGGCGGCGTGCTGTTCATCGACGAGGCGTACACGCTCAGCGCCGGCCAGAGCGGCACCGGACCCGACTTCGGCCGCGAGGCGATCGACACGCTGCTGAAGCTGATGGAGGACCACCGCGAGGACGTGGTCGTCATCGCGGCGGGCTACTCGCAGCAGATGGTCGAGTTCCTGCAGGCCAACCCCGGCCTGGAGTCGCGGTTCAGCCGCACCATCGAGTTCGAGAACTACAAGCCGGAGGAACTGGTCACGATCGTCGGCCTGCACTGCCGCAAGCACGACTACCGGCTCGACGAGGTGGCGGCCGAGACGCTGTACGAGTACTTCGAGCGCATCCCGAAGGACGGCACCTTCGGCAACGGCCGCACGGCTCGCAAGGTGTTCGAGGTGATGGCCGACCAGCAGGCGACCCGCCTCGCGATGTCCGACCGGGTGACCGCCGCCGACATGACCCTGCTGATGGCGGAGGACTTCCAGGAGTCGATGGTCTGACCTGCGGCGAAAACGCGTTCACCTGTCCGTGCGAATCTGCTCGGAACAGGCGTTCGGGACATGGCGACGCCTCCACCTCGTGCCTACCATCGGGCGTATCGATTAGTCCGAATGGTGCAGGTGGAGGATCTTGTGTCGAGCGAGCGCAAGCCGTTCGTGGGCCGGACCGCGCAGGCGGCGGCTCTCGACGAGTTCGCGGGCACACCGTCCCTCCTGGTCGTACGAGGTCGTGGCGGCATCGGCAGGACCGCGTTCCTGCACGAACTGCGGCGACGGTGGCGGGAACGCGGCATCACCGTCCTCTCGCTGCCGGTCGCGGCGGACGAGCCGCCGGGGGACGTGTTCCGCGCTCGGGCCGTCATCGACCTGGTCCGCGAGTCGTTCCACGAGTACGTCGGCCCGGAGCTCGCGGGCTCGGTGGGCGTGCTCAGCAGGCTGAGCGGTGACGGTGCGCTCGCCGAACTGGTGCGCCTGTTCCGGACGTTGCGCGCGACGAGGCCGGTGGCGGTGTTCGTCGACGACGTGGACATCGCGGCCGATCCGGTCCGCGCGATCGCGGCCGCCCACCGCGCGGGATGCACGGTCGTCGTCACGTGCCGGGAAGACGCGGCGACACCGTTGATCTCGCTCGCGGACCGCGTGCTCGACCTCGGTCCACTGCGGGAGAACGAGATCGCGGAGCTGCTCGCCCGCGTGGCACCGGCACCGTTGGACGAGGCGGTGGTCCCCGCCGTGCGGGCGGCGCTCGGTCCGCTCGCCGGTCATCCCGGCACCGTGCTCGCGACGTTCGACGCGCTGCGCCGGGAGGACGCGTTCGCCGAGGTGCTCGGCCACCTGTGCCTGCGCCGGGAACCGTCCCTCGTCGCGTTGCCCCGCGACCACGAACTCGTCCGCAACGTGGAGGGCCTCGGCGAAGCGGGCGTGCAGATCGTGACGGTGGCGGCCGAAACCGCCCGGCTCCGCGTGGACGACGTGCTGCACGTCGCCGCCGCGCTCGGACACGAACTCCGCCGGTGCGGCGATGTCGTGGACCGGCTCGTCGCCATCGGCGCGTTGGCGTGCGACGAGAACGGGCGACTCAGTGTGCCCTGTTCCGCGCTGACGGCCGCGCTCCTGCGCGGGTTCGGTGTGAGCCGGTTGCGTGCGGTCCACCGCGTGATGGCCGAACAACTGCTCCGCGGCGGCACCGCTGACATGTCGGCGGCCGCGGACCACGTCGCGCTGGCGGGCGCCGCGCTGCCCGCCGACCCCGTGTGGGTGCCGTTGCTCGAACGTGAGGCCATCCGGGTCGTCCAGGTGGACCCGGCGTTGGCCGCGCGGTGGTTCCGTGCCGCGCTGCGGCACGTCGAGCCTGGCGCGGACCACGTCCGGTTGCTGCGGATCGTGCTGCACCTGTTGGTGCGCACCGCGCAGTACCCCGAACTGGCCGAGGTCGTCGACGCCGAGATCGCCGTGGGCGTTCCGGAGTGCTGCCGGTACGAACTCGCTGCCGCGGCGGCGCTCGCGGCCGTCCACATCGGACAGCCGCTGGGGGCCGCGGCGCACGACGTGCTGGCGGGTGACCCACGTGCGCGGGTACCGCTGCGGTTCGTCGTGCGCTGGTTCGACGAGCACGATCCGGTGAGCGCTCCGGACGTGGCGGCGGCGTTCTCCGGTTTCCGGGTCAACCGGCTGCCCGACTGGGAACACGACCGGGACCACGACGAACTCGACGTGAGCGAGGCGGCCGAGGTCGAGGTCACCGACGGGCGGTACGACGTGGTCGCGATGCTGCGACTCGTGCTCGGGCCCTGCTACGGCGTGCCGGAGTCGGGGCCGCTCGGCGTGTACCGCCGGCTCCTGCGCGACTACGCCGGCGGCGAGTGGTCGCGCGTCGTCTCCGGCGCCCGCCGGCTGGAGCTGGGCGGAGCGCCCACCGCGCTGCGGTATGTCACCCGGCTGCTGGCCGCCGAGGTGCACTCCTCGTCTGGTGACGTCCGACGCGCCGCGCAGTGGTTCGGGCTCGTGGACGACAACTGCCCGTTCACCGCGTTGCGCGCGTGGGTGGACCTGGGCATCACCGGGCCGGATCGCGGTTGGTCCGCGTACGACCTGGTGCGCCGCGCGGTCGAGCGCGGTGACAACGTCGGCCTGTCGTGCCTTCTGCTGCGACTGGGCTTCATCGAGAACGGTCTGGGCAACGGTGCCGGGCTGGCGCGAGCGGCCGGCGAGGCCCGGCGGTGGCACGAGCGCTTCGGCGGCACGAACCTGCGCGCCGCCGAGCTCGTCCTGCGTGGACTGTCCGAAAAGGACCATCTGGTGGCGGCCGCCGCCATCGCGCTGTTGCGCCGCACCGGCAACGCGGCCGAGCTCATGCGCACGTACCTGGCCACGGCCTCCCTCTGCGACGACCCCGTGCCGTGGTACGCCGAGGCGCTGGAGTTCGCCCAACGGCTCGGCGAGGACTGGATGGACCTGCGGATCAGGGAGACCATGCGCAAGGTCGGCGTCGTCCTGCCGCGTGCCCGCGTTGCCCGCGACGACTTCTCCGACGTCGAACTGAGGATCATCGAGCTGGTTCAGCTGGGCCGGACCAACCGGCAGATCGCGACGACGGTCCGGATGAGCGAGAAGACCGTGGAGAACTACCTCACCCGGTTGTTCGTGCGCACCGGCTGCCGGTCCCGTCTCGACCTCGCGACGGCGAGCCTCGAAGGCAGGCTGGCCTTCAGCGCATCGTGACGGCACGCCAGTCGTCGGCGTGCTCGGGATCGGTGCGGAGCGGGGCGTGGTGCAGGTACCAGTCGACGAGCCTGGCGCGGCCCAGATCGGTGAGGTGAAAGCCGAGGTGGTCACCGATCGGAGGCTCTGCGAAACGCCGTCGTACGGCACGTTCGACGGCCGCCATGTCGCACATCCCCTCCAGCAGCCACGGCCACACCATGCCCTGGGCCAGCATCCACAGCACGCGGATGACCGCCGTTTCCTCCTGCATCGGCATTCCCCTCCTCTGCTCACTGGAGGATTACGGGACGTGCGAGTGCCAGGTTCAACTGCATCGGCATCCAATGGGTTCCGTTCGACCGCCCGGCACGTGAGGGATATCCCCGCGGATCACCCCGGCCGGGCCTGTCGGAGCCCTGTCGTGGCGTCCCACCTGTGACGATGCGGTGCTGGGGGAGTCGCGTCAGGTCCACGAACAGGAGGGCGCACCTTGGCAGCACCGGCCACCGGCGCTCCGCTACCGTCCCAGCGCCGCGATCGGGGTGGTGATCTCGTCGTCGAATGGCGTGGGCCGCACACCCTGATCCGCAGCAGAGACGAGGTACCCGGTGCCGCCGACCTGCTCGGCACCATCCCGTGGGTGCCCGGCAGCGTTCTCGCGCTGGCGTCGGCCTCCGCGCACCGCCACTCCGGTCTCTTCGTGGCGGTGCGGGACTGGCTGTCCGCACTGCGGTCCACTCCCGGTGGCGCCGGGCTGAAGGCCGTCTGGCTCGCCGTGCCGGACCTGGGCAACCCCGACGGCACCTCCGTGCCGTGGCTGCACGGTCTGGCGGTGGACTTCGAGGTCGACGTCATCGCCCCGCACGGCGGGCTCACCACCGTCGGCGCCGGGGTGTACGTCAACCGAAGCGAAGGCGGTGTCGGCTGGCGCCGCTTCGGGCCCAGTGGCAACGGCGGCGTGGTCAGCAGCCGTTTTCCGGTGCCGACATGGGAACACCAGCTGCCCGACGGCCAGATCACCGCGGCGGGCCTGGTCACCGAGATCGTGCCCGCCGGACTGGCGGTCCGTCCGGCGGGACTGCCCGCGCTGAGCCACGCCAGCCCGGCGTTCCGGGTGCCGCTGCACCCGCGCATCCCGAAGATGGTCGTCGGTCAGCCGGGCGTCGAGGTGGCGGCGAAAGCCGTGGCGCAGCTCGTCGGCGACCTGCCGGAGTCGATGCGCAAAGCCCTGTTGTACGTCCCCGTGTCACCGTCGGCGGCCGCGCCGGAGTGGGCGGCCGAACTCGCCCACCTGCTCGGCCACGACGTGATGATCACCGCCGGCCTCGAGACCATGAACTCCGCGGGCGCGATCCGCACCGTGGTGCTCGGCCAGCACGGCGAGCAGGTGCTCGTGCCCCTGGCCGCCCTGCTGCGCCAACGCCCCGGCGCCGCCGCGCCGGAGGTGGTGGGGATCGCCTCGCCGCCACCGGGGTGGGAGAAGCACGGCCCCCGCAGCTACCGGCGGCTCGGCGACGAGAGCTCGTCGCCGCTCGCCGAGGTGCTGCCCGGCGGCCTGCACGTGCGCTCCGAGGGCGACCAGCCGACGCTCCCCGGGCGGCTCGACTCCCGGACGTGGACCCTCGCGGTCGGTGGTGCGGGGCGGCAGGTCACCGACAGCGAACTGGCCGCCGTCCGCGAGCTGATCAGCGGCCTCACCCCGCACCAGTGCCACACAGCCGAGGTCCACGTGCTGGGCACCGCCGAACCGGATGGCCTGGCCGCGCTCGGCGCCATCGTCCGCTCCGTGGGGGCCACGCTGAAGCACGAGCCCGAGGTCGCTCCCGCTGAACCCGTCGGGGAGGAGGTCGCGCCCGTTCCGCTGTCCCGGCGACTGGATCCGGACGGTGACGCCGGCAGTACCGCGGAACCCGTGGAGCAGCCGGAGATCCCGCCTGCTCCGGTGCCGCGACCGGCCCCCGCGCGTCCTCCGATCGCGGTGACCGCGATGCCGGTCACCACCGTGTCCGGTCCGACCACCGCCAAACCGAACCCCGAACCGGCCACCCAGCAGGAACCCGAGCCGGAGCCAGAACCGGAACCGGTCGCCGAGCCCGAGCCCGAGCCGCAGGCCGAGGAGCCGGTCGTCGTGGCACGCCCGCGGCCGGGCAAGCCCGTCGAACTGGCCGACCGGCCCAGCACCCCCGCCGAGCAGACGCGCCTGGCCACCAGCGCGGGAGCGCACTACACGGAAGCGTTGGCGGCGGTGAACGTGGCGTTGTCGGCGTGGCCGATGCTCAAGCCCGACGCCAAGGCGGACTACGTGGCGGTGTGCCTGTACCTGGGCCGCGGTGTTGGCGGCGCGGTGTCACTCGCCGAGTCGCTGGCCGAGGGACGGGAGCCGTTCGACGGGTACCTGCCGTGTCTGGTGTCGGGCTTGCGGCGGTTGCCGACGCACCGCAAGGTCGTGCTGCGCCAGGAACGCGTGGGCAAGGAGAGCCCGTACACCGCGGGTTCGGTCCTGTGCGAGCCGGGATTCCTCAGCGCGAGCGCCGAGCTCGACGTGACCACGGCGTCGGCGGACCTGGACCAGTTGATCTGGCCGGTCTCCGCCCGCCGCACCTCCGAGCTGATCATGGGCCGGACGGTCGACGAGGTCGTTTTCCCGGTGGGCCGTCGTTTCAAGGCGCTCGCCCTGCGCACCCACGAACCGGAGGACGGCACCGGCCCGCGCGCGCCGAGGACCGCACTGCTCTCCCGTGAACTGCTGCCGGACGAGGATCCCCAGTCACCACAGGCACTTGAGCGCGATCGGACCGTGTTGCCGCGGCTGGAACGCGCGTGGCAGGACCGGCAGATCGCGGAGCTGCGCCTGGTCGAGGAGCCGGACGCGCTGGCGCGGCTGACGACACCGCTGATGCGGGCCGAGTTGCAGGGCGTGGCCGGGGCGGCGTCGTGAACCGCTGGTCCCTGCCCGCGGTCGCTGCGGTCGTCGCGCTGGTCGCCGTGCCCCAGCCCGCCCTCGCCGAGCCGGTGCCGAAGATCCCGTCCGCCCGTCAGTGCCTGCCGCCGCCGGTGGCGAGCGCGGACACCGTGCCGTGGGCGCAGCAACTGCTGGCCCCGCAACGAATCTGGTCGATCACCCGCGGCGCCGGTGTCATCGTCGGCGTCGTGGACACGGGCGTCGACGGTGGTGCGCAACAGCTCGCGGGCCGGGTCCTGCCGGGACGCGACGTGCGCAAGCCCGGCAACCAGCCCGCCAACACCGACTGCTTCGGTCACGGCACGTTCGTCGCCGGGATCGTCGGCGCCGGGCCCGCGAACGGCACGATGTTCGCCGGGGTCGCGCCGGACGCCACGATCCTGCCGATCCGTGTCGCCGACGACGCCACCGACACCTCGGCCGCGACGCTCGCCCAGGGCATCAGGGCAGCGGTGGACGGCGGTGCCAGGGTGGTGAACGTGTCCGCGAGCACGTCGGCGAAGGACGCGGACCTCGAAGCGGCGGTCGCCTACGCCGCCGCACATGACGTGCTGGTCGTGGCTTCGGCCGGCAACAGCGCCGAACAGGGCAACCCGACGCCGTACCCCGCCGCCTTCGACACCGTCGTCGCGGTCGGAGCCGTCGACCGGGAAGGCAAGCGGGCGTCCTTTTCGGACACCGGCAGCTACCTGGATCTCGCCGCACCCGGGGTGGACGTCGTCAGCATCGGACCCGGTGGCCCGGGACAGTGGGAGGCCAGCGGCACGAGCTACGCGGCACCGTTCGTGGCGGGAGTCGCGGCACTGGTGCGCGCCTATCACCCGAAACTCACCGCCGCACAGGTGAAGAGCCGGTTGCAGGCCACCGCGGACAGCCCGCCGGCGAACGCTCCGGACGCCGCCTTCGGTTGGGGCACGGTGAATCCCGCCGCAGCGGTGACCTCGGTGCTGTCGCAGGAGGACGCCACGGGCGCGGTGGCCGCACCGGACGCCGCAAGCGCCCTGGCTCCACCGGTTCCCAGCCAGGACCGGACCAGCGGTGTGGTCGTCACGCTCAGCGTGCTGGGCGTGGTTCTCGTGGCGGCGCTCGTGTTGCTGGCCGTGTGGTTGGTGCCGATCGGCATGAGGCGCCGCTGGCGACCCGCCCGCCGTCTAGAGGTGTCCGCCCCCGAGCAGTGACCGTACGCCTCAGCAACTCGTTGTCGCCGACTGACGTCTGCAAGTACTACCAACTCTTGATCGAATCGCCCTCAACTACACCCAACCTGTTCGCTTCCTGTCGAACCAGCGGTGCTCTGATCGCGGAGGCAGGGAGCTGTTGGTGGTAGGAAAGTGCTTGCTGATGTTGGGGTGGTGGTACTTGCAGACACCATTTCCAGCAGCCGGCTCAGGCAGAAGGCGGTGACCCGGAGCGGGTCACCGCCTTCTGCGTCCTGAGAGGACCTGCCGGCTACTTCTCGACGATCGGCGTCTGCATCAGGTTCACCGTGCGGCGGCGGTTGACGAACTGCGCCCGTCCGGTCGGCAACGTCTTCGGCCGGACGTTGCCGACGAAGACGCCCTCGTCCTTCGGGCAGGAGAACAGCACCACAGCGGTGCCGAGCTCCCACATCCGCCGCATCAGCGGTTGCATCATCGCCCGGCCGGCACTGGCCGTGCTGCGCGCGATGATGAGGTGCAGACCGATGTCCGCACCGTGCGGCAGCAACGACTGCAACGGCTGCATCGGGTCGTCGAACCCACCTGTCTCCGCCAGTTCGAAGTCGTCGATCAGGATGAACAACCTGCCGCCGCTCCACCAGTCGCGCTTGCGCAGCCGGTCAGGCGTGATGTCCGCGCCCGGCACCCTGCTCTGCACCAGTTCGGCGACCTCGCTGATCGCCGTGGAGAGACCGTCGGTGCTGACCGTGTAGTTGATCTGGTTGTCCTGCGGGATCGCGTCGTGCAGCTCGCGGCGGAAGTCGACGAACATCACCCGCCCTTCCTCCGGTCCGTAGTGGGCAGCCACGGAACGGGCGATGTGCCGCAACAGATTCGTCTTGCCGGTCTCCGCGTCACCGAAGATCAACAGGTGCGGGTTCGCGTCGAAGTCGTGCCACTGCGGGCCCAGCGCGCCGTCCTCGATGCCCAGCGCCATGGTCATGTCCAGCGCGGGCGTGGCCGACGTCGGCGGGGGGAGTGCGGCCGCGGTCAGTTCGCCCGGCAGCAACCGCACCTGTGGTGCCCTCGGGGTCGTCGGCAGGTCGAGCGACTCGGCGAGCTGGATCGTCGCGTCGGCGACGTCGTCGGTCGTGCCGGTGCCGTCGATCCGGGGGAGCGCCGTGAGGAAGTGCATCCGGTCGGCGGTGAGGCCGCGGCCGGGAATCTCCGGAACCCCTGCCGCGGCGCGGCTGTTGATCTCGGACTCGAGTGGGTCGCCGAGCCGCAGTTCGAACCGGGTGCCGAGCACGTCGCGCAGCCACGGCCGCATCTCCGACCAGCGGTTGGTGGCGATCACCAGGTGCACGCCGAAGCCGAGGCCGCGTGCGGCGAGCTCGCTGAACCGGTCCTCCAGCTCCTCGTAGTCCTGGCGGATCGTGTACCAGCCGTCGACGACGAGGAACGCGTCGCCGTGCGGGTCGAGGTCGAGGAACTGGCCCTGCCGCCGTGCCCTGCGATAACTCGTCATCGAGTCGATGTGGTGCTGCGAGAACAACTGCTCGCGGCGGGCCATCAGGTTGCTCATCTCGGCCACGGTCCGGGTGACCCGGTCGCGATCGAGTCGCCCGGCGATGCTGCCCATGTGCGGCAGCCGGGCCAGCGAGCTCAGCGTGCCGCCGAAGTCCAGGCAGTAGAACTGGATCTCGGCCGCCGTGTGGGTGAGGGCGAGCGCGCTGAGCAGCGTGCGGATCAGCGTGCTCTTACCGGTCTGCGGTCCGCCGACGATGGCGACGTTGCCCTTGGCGCCGGACAGGTCGGCGCCGAGCAGGTCGCGTCGCTGCAGTGCGGGCAGGTCGACCAGGCCGACCGGCGCGCGCAGCGTGGAGACGTCGAGGTCGCCGACCGGTCGCGGGCCGAGCGCCGGGTGGTCCACCAGCGGCGGCAACAGCTGGTCGAGCGTCGGCGGCTGCTTCAGCGGCGGCAGCCACACCTGGTGCGCCACCGGACCGACGCCCTGCAACCGATCGATCAGCACGTCGAGCATCGTGCTGCTCATCTCCTCGGCGCGTTCGGGCTCCTCCTCCGCCTCGTCGTTGTCCACGCGAGGCGCCACGTACTCGGTGCCGAACGCGACGAGGTCCTGCTCGACCTCGTCCCGGCGCCGTCGCTTGCTCGTCGGCGGCCGGTAGGGGCCGGAGACGAAGGCGCCCTTGAACCGGACCAGCGACGTCGTGTCCGGGCGCAGATAACCGTTGCCGGGACTGCTGGGCAGCTCGTAGGCGTCCGGCACACCGAGCACGCTGCGGCTCTCCATCGCGGAGAACGTGCGCAGGCCGATCCGGTACGACAGGTGGCTCTCGATCTTGTGGATGCGGCCCTCGTCGAGCCGCTGGCTGGCGAGCAACAGGTGCACGCCGAGGCTTCGGCCCAACCGGCCGATCATCGCGAACGTCTCCACGAACTCGGGCTTGCTCGCCAGCATCTCGCTGAACTCGTCGACGACGATGAACAACGCGGGCATGGGCTCCAGCTGGGTCCCCTGCACCCGTGCCGCCTCGTAGTCGCGCCGCGACGAGTAGTTGCCGGCCGCGCGCAGCAGTTCCTGGCGGCGGTTGAGCTCACCCGCGAGCGCGTCCTGCATGCGGTCGACCAGATCCAGCTCGTCGGCGAGGTTCGTGATGACCGCCGAGGTGTGCGGCAGCTTGTCGAACCCGAGGAACGCGGCACCACCCTTGAAGTCGACCAGCACGAGGTTGAGCTCTTCCGACGAATGCGTGGCCGCCATCGACAGCACGAGCGTGCGCAGCAGCTCGCTCTTGCCGGAACCGGTCGCGCCGATCAGCAGGCCGTGCGGGCCCATGCCGCCCTCGGCGGACTCCTTGATGTCCAGCTCGATGGGCGCGCCGGTGGACGTCATGCCGATCGGCACCCGCAACCGCCTGCGCGCACTCGACCTGGTCCGCCGGTAGGTGACGGGGTCGAACGTCCGCAAGTCGCCGAGGCCGAGCAGGTTGGGCAGCTCGTAGTCACCGGCCAGTGGTTCCTCGGTGTCCTGCGCCTCGCCGACCCGGTAGCGCGCGATCAGCCGGGCGAGCGCGGAGGCCGCCTGCGGACTCATCGAGTCCGCCTGGCACAGCGGGCTGGGCACCGGCTTGCCGAGCCGGTCGAACGCGACCGTGCTCAGCTGACCGTCGACCACCTGCAGGTGCAGGGTGTGGGCCTGCGCCTGCCAGGGCAGTGCGCCCGACAGGTCGAGCACGATGGTGTTGCGGTACGCCTCGTCGAACACGCGATGCTCGTCGGGCAGCGAGACACCGTCGAGCACCACGACCACGTACGGCTCGTTGGCACTGATCGGACTGTCCGGTTCGAACGGTGGCCGGCCGATGAAGTCCGTGCCGCCGAGCAGCCGCTCCAGCTCGGTGATGCTGTCGGCGACTAGCCGCCGCGGTCCGGTCGCGTCCCGCGTGTCGAGGTTCTGGTTGTGCGGCAGCCACTTCACCCAGTCCCAGTGGACACGGGCCTCGTCGCTCACGCACACCGCGATCCGCGCCTCACCGGGGCTGTGCGCGGTGGCGAGCTGGCTCAGCAGGGCGCGCACCAGGCCGCGGACCTCCTCGGGGTAGCCCTGGAACTGCAGGCGGGCGAAGGCGCGCAGGTACACCGCGATCGGGGCGTTGTTGAGGGTCGAGTAGGCCCGGATGAACCGGCGCAACGCGTGCGCGCACAACGGTTCCAGGTCCTCGAGCGGTTTGGTGTCGGCGGGCGGGTGCAGCTTGGTGGAGCTGCGCTGCTTGCCGACACCGATGCGCACCTCGCCGAAGTCCTCGTGCATCGGGCGCCGTTCCCACAGCCGGTAGCCCATGGCCATCGACCACAGCGAGCGCGGATCGGGGTGCAGCCACAACGCGGCCTTGCGTTGCTGGGACAGCGCCGAGCGCATCTTGCCGCGCAGCTGGCCGAGGTAGCGGATGTAGTCGCGACGGTCGCCCCGCAGCTTCTCCTTGTGATCCACACCGGACTTCAGCATGTTGGCCACGAGCATGCCGACAGCCGCCACGAGCATCAGGCCGCCGCCGACGTAGGCGAGCGCGCCGGAGCCGGGCCGGACGAACATGAGCACCATGGCGAGCGAGCTGAGCGCCATCGGTGCGTAGGTGAGGACAGCGCCGACACCGCCGCCGGTCACCTCGGGGACGCCAGGTGGCGGTTGCAGCTCGATCTCGTCGCCGGGCGCGGTCGGCCCCGGCCGCCGCGTCCTGCGCAGGAACACCTCAGTGGCCACTCGGACTCCTCTGGTGAAGGGTTTCCCCAAAAGTGGCGATCTGGCTTGATCACCATCTGCGGGGTCAGGCGTGCCACGGCTAGGTTCCGCAGCACGCTCGTCTTTCGCCAGAAGGATTCCGGTGCCCAAAATGGAAGAACGCACGCAGCATCGCACAAACGTGCCGACGAGGCTACGGTTCGTTCTCGGCGACAAAGCGGTGGACGTGGCACTACCGGGTGAAGTGCAGCTGGTCGACCTCCTGCCCTCCATCCTGGCCCAGTTCGGGAAGGAGTGGATCGAACAAAGCGTCGACCACGAGGGCTGGGTCGCACAGCGGCTCGGCGAACCGCCGCTGGACGAGGACAAGTCGCCCGCCGAGCTGCAGCTGCTCGACGGCGACACCGTCCACTTGCGACCTCGGGGCGAGGAGTTCGCCCCGCTGGACTACGACGACCTGGTCGACGGCCTGGCCGAACGGGCGCGCGGGGACGCGGGCCAGTGGACGCCGGAGCGGTCGCGGTGGATGCTGCGAGCAGGTGCGATGGTCGCGCTGCTCACCGGCCTGGTGGCCCTCTTCGCGGGTCCCGGCGCCTCGTCGTTCTGGCTGGTGCCCGCCGTGCTGGCACTGGCTCTCCTCATCGGTGCGGCCGCCGCGGCCCGCACCGTCGGGGACCTGGTCAACGCCACCGGCCTCGCGCTGGTCGGCATCGCCTACGCGACAGCGGCGGGGTGGCTCCTCGCGCTGTGGCTCGATCCGGCCGGCGAACTCGGCGTCTGGATCACCTGCGCCCTGGCGATGGCGGTCGCGGCGACAGTGCTCGCCCTGGTCGCGGTCGCCGACTCGGCGCTCATCTTCACCGCGGGGCTCACCTTCGGGGTCATGGTGCTGATCCCGTCGGTGATCTGGACGTGGTCGGACCTGACCGCGCAGCAGAGCGTCGCCATCGGGATCACGGTGAACGTGGTGGCGAGCCTCTTCATACCGGGCACGGCGTTCCGGCTCGGCCGGTTGAGGCTGCCGATGCTGCCCACCGAGGCGGCGGAGGTGAAGGAGGACACCGAACCGGTCCCGCACCAGGTCGTCGTCGAACGCAGTGCGATCGTTTTCGGCTATCTCAGGGCGCTCTACCTCGGCTTCGGTGTCGCGCAGGCACTGTTGCTGATCGTCCTGAACGTCCGGGGTGGACAGTGGCCGTTGATCTTCGGCGCGGTCTGCGCGTTGTTGCTGCTCATGCGCTCCCGGCACCTGAGCGGCGTGGTGCCGCGGTGGTCGTTGCTCGTGCCCGCCATCGCCGCGGTCGTGACCATCGTGCTCCGCCTGGGCTTCGGCCATCATCCGCTCGACCGCGTGCTGGCGGTGCTGACGCCGCTCGTGCTGGTCGGCGCCGCTCTGGTCGTGCTGACGTCCGTCCTGCCCGGCAAGCGGATGCGGCCCTACTGGGGACGCGCGGTGGACATCTTCGAACACGCGACCGCGATCGCCGTCATCCCGTTGTTGCTGGCGGTCCTGGACGTCTATGCCTGGGTCAGGGGGCTGAGCGGCTGATGCAGTCACGCAGAGATCAGGTCCAGGCGTACTTCTTCGTCGTCGGCCGCCTGGTGTCCGGCCTCATGCAGGGCAAACCGGACGTGCTGGAGCACCCCAACAAGCGGTTCAACGGCGGTACCTTCCTCGGCCTGCTGCTCGCGGGTCTGCTCGTGGCGATCTTCGGCATCGTCGGGTTGATGTTCCCCGGCGGCAACAACTCCTGGCGGGTGCCGGGGGCGGTGGTGCTGGAGAAGGACTCCGGAGCCCGGTACGTCTTCCTCGACGGCCAGCTGCGGCCCGCGTTGAACCTCTCGTCCGCGCTGCTCGCCGCAGGTGACGCGGGCAAACTCGTCACGGTCACCAAGAGTTCGCTCACGGGTGTGCCGGTCGGAACACCGATCGGGATTCCCGGCGCACCGGACGGGTTGCCCATGGCGGACCGGGTCAACACCTCGCCGTGGACGGTCTGCGCCAAGCCCGCCGACGAGCAGGCCGTGGCGAGCGCCGCGACCGTGACCCTGCGCCTGGACGGCGCGGAGGGCACGCCCGCGCCGCAGGACCAGGCACTCCTGGTGTCCACTCCGGACGGTGTCACCTACCTCGTGTGGCGGGGAAACCGGCACAAGATCGCGGATTCGACGATCCTGGAAGCGTTGGGCTACAACTCGGCTCCACCCTTTCGGGTGTCACCCGCCTGGCTGAACGTGATTCCCGCCGGACGTGACCTGCAACCTCCGTCCATTGCGGACATCGGCAAGCCTGGACCATTCGTCGGCGGCAAGCCCGGCCTGATCGGGCAGCTCTACGAGCTCAAGAACCCGGCGACCGGATCGGACGAGATCTACGTGCTGCAGGCGGGCGGGCTCATGCCGGTCAGCCGCAGCGTCGCCGCCATGCTGCTGATCAACCCCGCCCTGAAGGCCGCCTATCCGGACAGCTCCGTGCGGCCGGTTGAGGTGGGACCCGGCGACGTCGCGGGGGTGCGCGTGATGGACCACGACCCCATCTCGGCAGACCTGCCGACGACACCGCCGCCACTGGTGAACCTCGGTGCGTCAGGGGAACCTTGCATGAGATTCGATCCGCGGGCCGGTGCCGGCCAGCTGCCGACGCTCGTGATCCTGCCGGAATCGACGGAGAGTGATGCCGTGCCTCCGGCCGGTAAGCACACCGTGGGGACCACGGCCGACCAGGTTGTCATCCCTGTGGGTGGTGGAGCGCTGGTGCGCACCGTTTCCGCATCCGGTGCGCCACCGGGTGCCGGGTTCCTCGTCACCGATCTGGGGGTCAAGTACCCGTTGGTGGCGGACAACGTGGCGTCCATCCTCGGCTACGGACACCTGGAGCCGGCTGGAGTGCCGGCCGCGCTGCTGGCTCTCCTGCCCAGCGGGCCCGCCCTGGGCCCCGAGGCCGCGCTCGTGAGCAGGCCGATCAGCCCGCCGGGCTCCTGAGGGAAAGTCCCCGGCTTGGGTCCCAACAGGACAGATGACCCGCGCGGACCCGCATTCCCACCTCTAATTGAAGTGCGGCCGCACCTGGCGAACACCGGACGGCCTTCGAAATTCATCCAGGAGGTTACGAGAATGCCGAACACCAAGCTGACTCCGTCCGAGGTGACGGCCATGGCCGGCAGGCACCGCACGTGCGCCGACGACATCACCAACCAGCAGCGGGACCTCACCAACCACATCAGCACCCTGACGTCGGTCAACAGCGGCCGGATGATGCAGCGGCTGCTCGAGGTCCACCAGGAGTGGGACCGCCTCACCAAGGACATCGTCGGCAACCTGACGACGATGGCGACCACGCTCGACAGCGTCGCCTCCGACCTGCGCAGCCAGGACGAGGACAACTCCAACCTCTGACGTCCATTCGGGACACCAATACTTCAATTCTTCTTTACCTATCAGGAGTGAACTGTGGGAAGCGGCCTGATCAATTACGACTACGCCTCGATCTCCGACGGTGTGAACCACATGCGGAAGATCAACAGCAACATCCGGGACCAGGTGGGCAACCTGCGCAAGCAGGTGCAGGAGCTGCTGGGCGACTTCACCGGTGCCTCCGCGCAGGGCTACGACACCTGTTCGCAGAAGATCGCGCAGGACTTGACGAAGAGCAACGAGCAGCTCGACACGTTGGCGGGCAAGGTGCACACCGGTTCCAACAACATGAACGACAGGGACCGCAGCCAGTCGCGCCGCTTCCAGCACTGATGCCACGGGTGGTGCCGGACGTCCCGTGTCCGGCACCACCCGGCTCCATCATCGCAGTAGTCCCGGTATCCCAGAAAGGGCCGACATGGCTGGTAGTGACCGCACGCACATCGACCCGGAGGCGGTGCGCTCCGCGGCAGGCGACATCGGTGGCCTGCTCAGTGACATGTCACCGTTCCAGAAGTGCGCATCCGCTGAGACGAAGGCCGGAAACTTCGAGACCGCGACGTGGCTCGAGGACGTGGTCCACAACAGGCAGACGAGCCTGCTGGAGCACGCGACGCACGTGAAGCTGGTCCTCGGCAACATCGACGACAGCCTCAAAGGGGTCAGCGACACGCTCGAGCAGACCGACGACACGAACTGCAAGCAGCTCGACCGCGTCGTCGGGCACGAGGTCAACGTGCTGAAGGTCGACTCCTACAACAGCGGCAAGACGGCCAAGGAGGTCACCGGCACGCCCACCTGGGACAACCAGGAGTACGACGGCAAGAGCTCGGAGTTCGACAACGCTCCACCGCCGACCTTCGAGCCGGAGCCGGCGGCGGAGCTGGAGCCGGCCGAAGCGCGGGAGGAACCCGAGAGTGATCCGTTCACGATGAACGACACGATCCCGACGCTGTAGCGCGATGTCGACGTTCCTCGTCCAGTTGAACAGGGTGCCAGTGCACACCGTGTACTGGCACCCACTTGAGCTGTGCGGATCCAAGACGCTGAAGCTGAGGACGTGAGATGACCACACCGGACCCAGGTGAGGAACAGCAGCTCCACGTGACCGGCGGGCCGGGCAAGTTCGCTCCGGACCCGGAATTTCACGTGACCGGCGGGCCTGGCAAGTTCGCCAACACCAACACGGGCCCGATCATCACCATCGACCCGTCGAAGATCACCATGGGTCCCGGCCCCGAGATCGGTTCGACCGTTGGCCAGGTGAACGGTCCGACGGGCGGCGCGCCCAGCCCCAACGTCGACGCCATCACGTCGATCCCGCAGTTCAAATCCGTGGCCGGCGCCGCGCTCAACAACGGTGCCGCGGAAACCTGGACCGCGCTCGCGGACGCGTTCGACGCGTCGATCAGCAACCTGACGGAGTTCCAGCAGGACTTCAACTCGGCCGTGCAGGGCGTGAAGCCCTCGTTCCAGGGCTGGGCGGGCGACCAGTTCCAGGACTTCGCGACGAACCAGATCCTGCGGCGCAGCCAGGACGTCACCACGGCGCTGGCGGGCTACCCCGCCGCGCTGCGCTCGATCGGTACGTCGATCACCTTCTTCCAGGCGCACGTCGCCGAGATCGAGGCCGAGTTCGCGTCCCGCGTCCAGACGAAGGCACAGCTCGTCGACAAGCTGGCGACGGCGATGACCACGCTGGGCGTCGAGTTCGACGCCGGGGCGTACATGACCACGGTGCTGAAGAAGGACGTCGACACCATCGTGCTGCCCGAGCTGCGGCGGGCGTTGCTGAACCTCTCCGACTCGTACTCACGCAACGGGGCCGCCCTGACCCAGTTCGACCCGAGGGCGATGCAGCCACCGCGCGGAGCGCACTCCGGCAACGGTACGCGTGGCGGCAGTGGGGGCGGAGGCGCCGGCGGCGGTACCAAGGGTGGTGACACGGGGGGTGGCAAGGGCGGCACCGGAGGCACCACCGGCGGGACCACGGGTGGCAACGAAGCAGCCGAGAAGGCTCGGCAGAAGGCCATCGCGGACGCGAAGAAGGTCGCGGACAAGGGAATTGACGACCTGCTCAAGAAGACGCCGCCCGCGGGGAGCTCGCCCGAGGCCGACGAGCGGCGCGCCGCGCTGAACGACGCCAAGAAGGCCATCGACAAGAGCTTCGACGATCTGGCCAAGCAGCCGCCGTCGACCGACGGCAACGGAGCCCAGTCGACCGATGCCGCCCGGCAGCGGGCTCTGGACGAGGCGAAGAAGGCTGCCGACGACGCGATCAACAAGCTGCAGAAGGACGACACCGGCACCAGCACTGGCTCCGGTGGGCCATTGTCGAGCTACGGCACCCCGGATGGTTCCCAGGGCTCCGGTGGGCCATTGTCGAGCTACGGCACTCCGGACGGTTCCCAGGGCTCCGGTGGGCCATTGTCGAGCTACGGCACCCCGGGCGGTTCCCAGGGCGGCGGCAGTGGAGGTAAGAAGGGTGGCACCGGCGGTACTGGTGGCACGGCCACCGACAAGACGGACACGGCGCGGCAGAAGGCGCTGAACGACGCGAAGAAGTCTGCCGACGACGCGATCAACAAGCTGAAGCAGGGGGATCAGGACGGCGGTGCCGGTGGAGGCGTCGGTGGCGGGGGAGGGGCTGTCGGCCGCAAGGGCAGCGGTACCGACAGCGAGGCGGACAAGACGCGGCAGAAGGCGCTGAACGACGCCAAAAAGGCTGCCAACGACGCGATCGACAAGCTGCAGCAGAAGAGTGCGAACGACCCGGTCAGGCAGAAAGCGCTGGATCAGGCGAAGAAGGCCGCCAACGACGCGATCGACAGCCTCAAGAAGACCGATTCCGGTGGTGCCGGCCAGGGCGGCGACGCGGATTCCGTGCGGCAGAAGGCGTTGACGGACGCCAGGAAGGCCGCGGATGACGCGATCAAGGGTTTGAACTCCGGTGGTGGGAAGGGCTCGGGTTCGGGTGGCGGTGGGCCATTGTCGAGCTACGGGAGTGGTGGCGGCTCGGGTTCGGGTGGTGGTTCGGGTTCGGGTGGCGGTTCGGGTGATGAGGCGCGGCAGAAGGCGTTGAACGATGCCAAGAAGGCCGCGGATGACGCGATCAAGGGTCTGAACTCCGGTGGCGGAAGTGGTTCCGGTTCCGGCGGTGGCTCGGGTTCGGGCGGTGGCTCGGGTGATGAGGCGCGGCAGAAGGCGTTGACGGACGCCAGGAAGGCCGCGGATGACGCGATCAAGGGTTTGAACTCCGGTGGTGGGAAGGGCTCGGGCTCCGGTGGCGGTGGGCCACTGTCGAGCTACGGCACCTCGGGCGGTTCCCAGGGCAGCGAGAGTGGTGGTGGTTCGGGTTCGGGTGGCGGTTCGGGTGATGAGGCGCGGCAGAAGGCGTTGAACGACGCCAAGAAGGCTGCGGATGACGCGATCAAGGGTCTGAACTCCGGTGGCGGAAGTGGTTCCGGTTCCGGCGGTGGTCCGGACCCGAAGACGAGTGCCGCGAACGAGGCTGCCCGGCGAGAAGCTCAGCAGCAGGCCAAGGACGCCATCAACTCGCTCAACTCCGGCGGTGGCTCCGGCTCGGGCGGCGGCACTGGCACTGGCAGCGACCCCAACTGTGACGACCCCGGCCACAAGGGCACTGGTTCCGGCTCGGGTGGCTCTGGCTCGGGCGGTGGTTCTGGTGGCGGGTCTGGTTCCGGCGGTGGTCCGGACCCGAAGACGAGTGCCGCGAACGAGGCTGCCCGGCGAGAAGCTCAGCAGCAGGCCAAGGACGCCATCAACGCGCTCAACTCCGGCGGTGGTTCGGGTGGGGGCTCAGGTGGAGGGTCGGGCGGCGGTGGGCCGTTGTCGAGCCACGGCACCTCGAGCGGTTCCCAGGGCAGCGGCGGTGGTGGTGGCGGGAACGCTGCCGCCGCGGAAGAGGCACGGAAGCAGGCGCAGGATGCCATCAACTCGCTCAACTCCGGCGGCGGTTCGCCCACCACGTCGGACCTCGCCGACTCGGCTCGCCGGGACGCACACGAGGCGATCAAGGCGCTCGACGCCACCGGGTTGAAGGACAAGACCTCCTTGTCGAGCTTCCTCGGCGGTGGAGGCAAGACCGGTGGAACCGGCGGTCTCGGCGGAAGTGGTCTCGGAGGTGGACTTGGAGGCGGCAAGCTGGGCAGCCCCGATGTCTCGCTGACGTCGGACGGCTCCGTGAACTCCGCCCGGGAACAGGGCTTCAACGTGCCCGGCCGCGGCGCGACGATCGGCGGCGAGACGATCTCCGGCCGGCCGGGCGGTGCGCCCGGCGAGTCCGGTGCGCCGATGATGCCGCCGCCGGGTGGAGCCGGTGCGGGAGCCGGTGGTGCCGGTCAGAAGAACGAACGCGAACGCACCACCTGGCTGCAGGGCGATCCCGATGACTGGCAGGACGACGACACCGGAGTGTCGTCGCCGACGCTCGGACGGAGCTGACGATGGCAACCTCACCCGATGGGCAGCTGACCTTCGAGCAGGTCCTCGAGCGCGTGCTCACCGCGGATCCGGAGAGCTTCTACGTGCAGGCGCAGGCTTTCGACGAAGCCGCGAAAACACTGCACGACGCCAAGAGCAAGCTGGCGAAGCACCGGCGGACCCTGGAGGACGCCTGGGCGAACAACGCCGAGCAGCGGTTCGTCCAGTTGGACGGGCTGGTCCGGCACCTCGAGGTGCTGCTGGGTGATGTGCCCACCTATCCGGTCATGCTGCGCCGCATCGGCGACGCCATTGTGGACAGCCGGCAGCGGTTGCTCGACTTGCAGCACATGCCGCCCAACGCGGACAAGAACGCCGAATCGGATCGCGACAAGCAGGCCCGCAAGATCCTCGACGACCTGTCCGGCACGTACCGGCGGGTCGGTGGCGAGATGCCGGAGCTGCCGGAACGCACCGCGTCGGGTCAGTTGCTGCCCATGCCGGCTCCACGTCACGCGGTCATGTTCGGTGGCGCCACGGGATGCGCACCCGTTGCCGCGAAGTCGACGCATTCGCTGCTGGGGCGCACCACCTCGCCCGCGGTGCACATGCCGGCGGAGGAGCCGGTGACCGAGCCGGTGCCGCAGGCCGCGTTCGGACGTTTCGCGCAGTACGCGACCCGGCCGGCGCCCAGCAGCGCGCCCGCCCCGAAAGCGCGTTCTTTCAACGGTTTCGCGCGCCTGGCCGATCAGGCGGATCCGGCCGCGCTCGCTCTGCGGCCGACCGCCCCCGCCCCGGCCACCGCGGAATCCACAACGCATCGTGAGCGGAGGCACGCCGAGCCCGCGGAGGTCCCGGTCGAACTGGACCGGTCGGCTAAGCTGTCCACTGTGGACCCTGCGACGTCGGTGAAGCTCGAGGTTTCCCCTTCCTCCGCCGCGTCGGCGTCGGCCGCAACTCCCGCCACGTCCGCAACTCCCGCCACATCCGCGGCTCCTGCCACGCCTGCGGCTCCTGCCGCGTCCACGGCTCCTGCCGCAACCCCTGTTCCGGATTCGGCGTCGGCGGTGCGTCCGCAGATCTCGTTGACGAGCAGTTCGGCGCTCGCGTCCGTACCAACCGCTCCCGCGGCGCCGCCCGTTGCGGCGCCACCTGCCCCTCCCGCGGCGCCAGCGGCCGCGGGCGCGCCAGGTCCTCAGCCGCATCCGCTGGCCGTGTCCGCGGCCTCGCAACTTGCTCCGGATGCGAACTCCGGGGCGAACATGATGCGCCCTGCCCTGGGCGGAGCGGTTCCGCCGAGTTTGTCGGGTCCGGTGGGACGCGGCTCCGAGGTGTGGCTGCGCGGGGACGGTACCGAGTGGACAGTCACCCACCCGGCGGCCGCTCAACCGGGACGTGACGGCACCTGCGATCACAGGCTGGGCCATACCGGCGACAGGAATGCCACCGGGCAAGGAAAGGATGCGCGATGAAGGACTGGAGCGCCGAGTACGGCTCGGTGGAGGAAGCCGGAGAGGCGGCGCTGTCCGCTCTCGATCGCGAGCACCGCAAGCTCACCGACGTGACGAACATGATCGACGAGGAGTCGACGACGGTGCGGTCCAAGGACCGTTCGGTCTCGATGGACTTCGACGGACGTGGCGAGATCACCGGAATCACGTTCCACGGCACCAAATACCGGGGCATGGCGCCTGCGGAACTGAGTCACCTGCTCGTGGAGACGATCCGCGCCGGACGTGCCCAGTGCATGCAGAAGGTGGCCGACGCGATGGGCGAGGACTTCCTGCCGGGAATCAGCTTCGCCGATCTGGCCACGGGAAAGATGGACGCCGAGGACATCTTCCAGAAGCTCGTGTCGCCGTTCCTGGGTGACGAAGCCGGCGACGGCATCCTCGGTCGTTCCCCGAAGGACACGCAGGGAGGTAGCCGCAATGGCTGACAAGACCAGGATCGACCCGGACCAGGCGCGCGCCGAGAACGCGAGGCTGAAGAACATCGCGGCGCGCTTCCAGTCCTCTGTGGACAAGATCAAGGCCGACGCCGCCGCGAAGGACGGCTGTTGGGGCGGCGACAAGTTCGGCGAGGCCTTCGCCAAGGGCTACAAGCCCGGCGCGACGCAGATGCTCGACAACTCGGGCAAGATCGACGAGGGCGTAGAGGGCGCGACCAAACAGATCGACCAGACCATCACCGAGTTCGAGAAGACAGACGAGAACAACTCGAAGAACCTTTAACCCCAAGCACATCTCGGTCGGATAGGTCCTCACCATGGCCACGCATTTGCCGCACGGGCTCCAGAAGCTGCTGGAGTTCACCGTCGGCATGCCCTGGCCAGAGGGCGACGAGCACGACATGTGGGACCTGGCGGACTCGTGGCGGACCTTCGCCGGCGAACTGGAGCAGCTCGCCTCCGACCTGGGTGTGGAGGCGGGCGCCTTCGGTGAGGCGATCCAGGGCGAAACCGGAGAACAACTTCAGAAGTTCCTGAGGGACTCGCTGGGCGACTCGGCGAGCCAGATGAAGGACGGCGCGGAACAACTGGCGAAGGCGCTGCAGAACGGCGGCGCCGACATCCAGAAGACCAAGATCATGATCATCGGGATGCTGGCCATCCTGGCCGCGACCCTGGCTTCCCTGTTCGCCTCCCTGTTCGGCTCGATCTTCGCCCCGTCGGTCATCGCCGCCGCCCGCGTCGGCATCGGCGTGCTGCTGCGCGCGTTGGTGCAGAAGATGATCGATGCCGGCCTCGCCGCCATCCTGCGCCAGATCGCGGTGAAGGTCATCACGAACACCGCCATCGGCACCGCCTTCATGGTCGGCCTCGACGCGGGCATCCAGGGCGGCCAGATCCTCACCGGACACCGCGACGGCTTCGACAAGGAATCCCTCAAGGGCTCCGCGATCGGCGGCGCGATCGGCGGCGCACTGAGCGGCCTGGCCGAGGGCTTCGGCGGCGTGATCGGCAAGTTCGGCGGCAACACCCTCGCCCACCTGCCCCGCGGCCTGCGCACCACCATCAAGCCCCTGGGCAACACCGGCCTGCAAATCGCCGCCGCAGCAGCCAGTAACCCGGCCACCAACCTCGCGACGCACAGCTCCGACGGCAACGTAACCGACGGCATCTTCGGCGCCTTCGAGCCGGGCGGCGGCGGCCGCCCGCACGCCAAGGTGCCGCACATCGACCCGGTGAACATCCGCCCGCTCGATCCGATCGCGCCGCTGAAATCCCCTGAGAACATCAACACCACGTCGCCGACTACGACGTCGCCGACTACGACGTCGCCGACTACGACGTCGCCGACTACGACGTCGCCGACTACGACGTCGCCGACCACGACGTCGCCGACCACGACGACCAGGCCGAACACCACGAGCGCGCCGCCGACGACTAGGCCGAACACCACCGCCGGACCGGCCAGGATTCCGGTGGTGGCAGAGCCAGTGACCACCAACCGGGTCACCGATAGCCGCGGCCGGGAAATCGGCTCCAGTTTCACCGGCAACAGCAGTACTCCGGTGAACACCACAGCCCAGCCGAATACGACGACGTCGCCGACCACCACGCCGACCACATCGTCGCCGACCACCACGTCGACCACCACGTCGCCGACTACGACGTCGCCGACCACCACGTCGCCGACTACGACGTCGCCGACCACCACGCCGACTACGACGTCGCCGACCACGACGTCGCCGACTACGACGTCGCCGACTACGACGTCGCCGACCACGACGTCGCCGACCACGACGTCGCCGACCACCACGTCGTCGCCGACTACGTCGACCACCACGTCGACGCCGACTACGTCGACCACCACGTCGACGCCGACTACGTCGACCACCACGCCGACGCCGACTACGTCGACCACCACGCCGACCACCACGTCGCCGACCACCACGTCGCCGACCACCACGTCGCCGACCACCACGTCGCCGACCACGACGTCGCCGACCACGACGTCGCCGACTACGACGTCGCCGACTACGACGTCGCCGACTACGACGTCGCCGACTACGACGTCGCCGACTACGACGTCGCCGACTACGACGTCGCCGACTACGACGTCGCCGACTACGACGTCGCCGACCACGTCGTCGCCGACCACGACGTCGCCGACCACGTCGTCGCCGACCACGACGTCGCCGACCACGACGCCGACCACCACGTCGACGCCGACTACGCCGACCACGACGTCGCCGACCACGACGTCGCCGACCACGTCGTCGCCGACCACCACGTCGCCGACCACGACGTCGCCGACCACCACGCCGACCACGACGTCGCCGACCACGTCGCCGACTACGCCGTCGCCGACCACGTCGTCGCCGACCACGTCGCCGACTACGACGTCGCCGACCACGTCGTCGCCGACCACGTCGTCGCCGACCACGTCGTCGCCGACCACCACGCCGACGCCGACTACGTCGCCGACCACCACGCCGACCACCACGTCGCCGACCACCACGTCGCCGACCACCACGTCGCCGACCACCACGTCGCCGACCACCACGTCGCCGACCACCACGTCGCCGACCACCACGTCGCCGACTACGCCGTCGCCGACCACGTCGTCGCCGACCACGTCGTCGCCGACTACGACGTCGCCGACCACGACGCCGACCACCACGTCGACGCCGACTACGCCGACCACGACGTCGCCGACCACGACGTCGCCGACCACGACGTCGCCGACCACGACGTCGCCGACTACGACGTCGCCGACCACGACGTCGCCGACCACCACGCCGACCACGACGTCGCCGACCACGTCGCCGACTACGCCGTCGCCGACCACGTCGTCGCCGACCACGTCGCCGACTACGACGTCGCCGACCAC
>NZ_JAAMPJ010000018.1 GCF_011067745.1 Lentzea alba | reverse complement strand
GCCGCCTCAAGCAGTTTCGTGGCCTGGCCACCAGGTTCGCGAAACGAGCCGCCTACCATCGCGCGGAGATCGTCCTCGCCTGCATCGTCCTCCACCTCAGGTGAAGATCCGCAGGACACGCCCTAGAAGAACTCGTCGAGCAATCGGTACCACTCAAGCAGTTCGGGACGGGGAGTGAGGCCGTAGGCGTGGTCGAACGCGACTTCGGCCTCGTCGTCCAGTTCCCGGTGGGCCAACGCGAGGTCGCGGTGCCGATCGGACACCCCCAGCCGGGACACGTCGATCAACACCGTCGAGCCGTCCGGGCGCAGCAGCACGTTCGGCGGGCAGAAGTCTCCGTGCGCCACCACGAGATCCTCGGTCTCGGGCGCGGTGGCCACCAAGCGCTCCAGCAGAGCGGACGGCGTGACTCCGCGGTTGTCGTCGTCGAAGTCGTCCGCGTCGACAAGGCCGGCCTCGACGTTGCGCCGAGCGTTCTCCAGCACGACGGGAATCCGTGCGTCATAAGGGCATGAGGCCACCGGCAACGAGTGCAACGCTCGCAGCACCGTGCCCATGACGGTCCCCGCGAGCACCGGATCGACGGCGGCGAGCGATGGCGCGCCGACATCGGCCAGCACCAGCCACCCGTCGGCGTACGCCTTGATCTCGGGCACCTCGAAGTGCCTGCCCAGCCACAGCAACCGGTCGCGCTCGTCCACGCCGGCACGCTTCACGTAGCTCGAACCCGCTCGCCACACGTCGCCGGACAGCCCTTCGTGGTCTCCGGACCACTCGACGTCCGGTCCGACCGCGCGCACCACGTCCTCGGGGATCTCCACCTGATCATTCTGCCCGGTCCTCTGCTTTCCTCCGAGCCTGACTCACTCGCAGGCGATGCCGTCCTTGTCGCTGTCCAGCCCGTAGACGTCACTGCCGATGACGCGGATCGGGCCTGACACGTACGCGGGCCCGTTGCCGCTGCCGCCGGCGCAGTCCACGTCGGACGCGATCGGCACGCACCCGCTGTAGTTCGAGTCGCACGCGGGCTGCGGGGCCGGAGCGGGCACGGGCTGGGGTTGCGGCTGTGGCTGAGGGTTGGGCTGAGGCTGCGGCTGGGGTTGCGGCTTCGGCTGCGCGACCGCCGGGGGAGTGGTGGTGGTGGTCGTCGTAGTAGTGGTCGTTGTCGTGGTGGTGGACGAGGTCGTGGACGTCGTAGTGCTCGTCGGCACCGAACTGGTCGTAGTGGTCGGTGCGGCCGTGGTCGACAGCCCCGACGACGCCTTGTTCACGTCGGTCGGCCCGCTCATCGCCGCCGCGACAACAACAATGGCGATGAAGAACGCGAACAGGCTGGCCGCGCCGATGGCCACCGGCGGCACCCACGACCGTGAGCTCGCAACAGGCACCACCGCGCCACGGGGAATCTCCCGCGGCATCCGCAACACGATCTGCAGCAGGCCGTTCTTGCCACGCTCGATCAACGCCGCCGACCCGGTCGAGCCACCACCGGACTCCACGTGCATCAGCACCGGCGCATACCGTTGCGACATCAGGAAAGTCAGCTCACCGACCCGCTGCCCGTCGAGCCGCACCTCGACGCCGCGCTGACCGCGGTACTTGCCCGCGGCGATCATGCACCACGTCAGGTGCACGGCGACCTGCCGCGTGACACCGTCCGGCACGGCGTACCGGGCCAGCACGTCCTGGTGGTGTTCCTCGCCGGTGACGGTCACCGTCACCTCGCCGGGCACCATCACCAGACCGGCGGCCGAGTTCTCGATCACGTCGCACTCCCTCAGGGTGGGTTCGTACGGCAGGACCATCGAGAGACCACTCCAGGTGTTACCGAGAGTGCCGCGAAGTTGTGCCGATCGGGTGAAAACCGCCCGCTGGTGTCACGCAGCGTCGACGATCACCGATGAATCCCTTTCCTGCGGGTGCAACTCAGGCGCTTGTCCGCACCACCAGCGAGGTGGGCAGCAGCACCGACGGCGGCAGCCCCTCGTCGCCCTCGATCTCGGCGAGGAGGCGCCACGTCAGCATGCGCCCGAACCGTTCCACGTCCTGCCGCACCGTCGTCAACGGCGGCACGGCGGGCACGGAGTCGTCGAACCCCACCACGGCCACGTCGTCGGGCACCCGTCGGCCGTGCGCGTGCAGCACCTGCAACGCCCCTAGTGCCATTATGTCGGCGGCCACGAACACCGCGTCCAGTTCGGGGTCGCGGGTCAGCAGCGTCGTCATCGCGGACGCGCCGCCCTCGGGGGTGAAGTCGCCGTACGCCACCAGGTCCGTTCGGCGGCCGGACATCGCTCGCCGCCAGCCGGACAGCCGATCTAGGCCGACCGCCATGTCCGTCGGGCCGGCGATGGTCGCGATTCGCTTGGATCCCAGGGAGATGAGGTGCTCGGTCGCGTCCATCGCGCCGGTGAAGTTGTCCGAGTCCACGTACGGGACCGGGCCGCCGGCCAGTGGGCGGCCGCCGGCCACGACCGGCAAGCCGTTGTCGTGCAACAACGACAGCAGCGGGTCGTGGCCGTGCAGGCTGATCACCAAGGCGCCGTCCACGTGGCCGCCGGTGAGGTACGAGCCCACGTCGCCTGGCTGGCTCATCATCAGCACCAGTTGCGTGCGGTGCCCGGTCAGTTCGGCGTGCACCCCGCGCATCACGCCGGCGAAGAACGGATCCGCCAGCACCCGGCCGCTCGGTTCCGAGACCACCAGGGCGATGGCGTTCGCCCGGTGGCCGGCCAGCGACCGGGCGGCCTGGTTCGGCGTGTAGTCGAGCTGGATCACCGCCCGTCGCACCGCGTCCCGGGCGCGGGCGCTCACGTGCGGCGCGCCGTTGAGCACTCGGGACACGGTGGACTTCGACACCCCGGCCAACCGGGCGACCTCGTCGATACCGGGGCGTCGCGTCATGACGCGACGGCGTTGCTGCGCGCCACAGCGGAGTACCAGCGGGCACTCCTCTTCGGCGTGCGCACCTGCGTGTCGTAGTCGACGTGCACGATGCCGAACCGCTTCGCGTAGCCTTCCGCCCACTCGAAGTTGTCCATCAACGACCAGCAGAAGTACCCGCGCAGGTCGACGCCGGCGGCGATGGCGGCGTGTGCGGCCCGCAGGTGGGACTCCAGGTAACCGGTGCGGTCGACGTCCTCGACCCCGTCACCATCGTGCAGGTCCTGGAAGGCCGCACCGTTCTCGGTGATGTACAGGGGGACCTTCGGGTAGTCGTTGTGCACCCGCAGCAGCACCGAGGTGAGGCCGTCGGGGCGCACCTCCCAGCCCATGTCGGTGACCGGCGCGTCCCGCTTGGGGAACGACAGCTTCTCGACGCCCACCCACGGCGACGGGCCCTCGTCACCGGGTTCGGCGCTGACGTAGTGCTCGGTGTAGTAGTTGACGCCGAGCATGTCGAGCGGGGCGTTGATGATCTTGAGGTCACCCTCCTGGATCACCTTCGAGAACCCGAACGGCTCCAGGTCCTTCACGATGTCGGCCGGGTAGTACCCGCACAGCAACGGGTCCAGGAAGATCCGCTGCTGCAGCCCGTCGAGCCGGCGTGCCACGTCCCGGTCGGCCGCGGAGTCCGGATCGGCCGGGATGATCGGGTACATGTTCAGCGTGATGCCCAGCTGCTTGTCGCGGCTGCGGATCACCTCTCCGGCGAGCCCGTGGGCCAGCAGCAGGTGGTGCACCGCGGCGACCGCGGCGTCGGGCTCGGCCCGTCCTGGCGCGTGGATTCCGGCGGCGTAGCCGAGGAACGCCGCGCACCAGGGCTCGTTCAGTGTCGTCCACGACTCGATCCGGTCGCCCAGCGCGTCGACGATGGTCTCGGCGTACTCGGCGAACCGGTAGGCGGTGTCCCGGTTCGCCCAGCCGCCGGTGTCCTCCAGCTTCTGCGGCAGATCCCAGTGGTAGAGCGTCGGCCACGGCTTGATGTCGTGCTCCAGCAACGTGTCCACGAGCCGCTTGTAGAAGTCCAGCCCGGCCTGGTTGACCGCTCCGGCATCCGGCCGCACCCGCGGCCAGGCGATCGAGAACCGGTACGCGCCCAGGCCGAGCTCGGCCATCATCGCGACGTCCTGGTCCACCCGCCGGTAGTGGTCGGCCCCGGGTTCACCGGTGTGGCCGCCGACAACGTTGCCGGGTACGCGGCAGAACGCGTCCCAGATCGAGTCGGTGCGGCCGTCCACGTCGGTCGCACCCTCCACCTGGAACGCCGCCGTGGCAGCGCCCCACAAAAAACCTTCCGGGAAAGCGATCTTCTCCACCTTCACCCCTTCACAGCACCCTGCATGACACCCGCGACGATCTGCCGCCCGAGCACGATGAACACGATCAGAACCGGGACGGTCGCCAGCGTCGTCCCGGCGAGCACGAGCGAGTAGTCGACGTAGTAACCGCTCTGCAGCTTCTCCAGCGCGACCTGCATCGTCGGGTTGTCGGCGTTCAGCACGACCAACGGCCACAGGAAGTCGTTCCAGGACTGCATGAACGTGAACACGCCGAGCATCGCGGCGGCCGGGCGGGCCGCGGGCAGCGCGACGTGCCAGAACGTCCGCCACAGGCTGCAGCCGTCCATCCGCGCCGCCTCGACGAGCTCGTCCGGAATGGCGTCGACCAGGTACTGCCGCATCCAGAACACCCCGAACGCGGTGACGAGGTTCGGCACGATCACCGCTTCCAGCTCACCCGCCCAGCCGAACTCCGCCATCGCCATGTACAGCGGGATGATCCCGAGCTGCGTCGGCACGGCGAGCGTCGCGACGACGAACAGGAACATCAGCCCGCGGCCGCGGAACCGCAGCTTGGCGAACGCGAACCCGGCGAGCGAGGACAGCAGCACCACCGACAGCGTCACGGTCCCGGACACGATGAAGCTGTTGCCCAGCGCCTTCCAGAACGGGATCGTGTCGAACACCCGCGCGGCGTTCGAGAAGAAGTTCCCGCCCGGCATCAGCGTGAAATCCCCGGTCAGCACCGAGTTGTCCCGGCTCGCCACCAGGAACGACCAGTAGAACGGGAACGCCGAGCCCAGTACGAACGCGGCGAGCACGCCGTAGACCACAAAGGACGGACGTCTCATCGCACGGCCCTCCTGGTGAGAAGGAAGTTGAGCCCCGCGACCGCGATCACGACGAGGAACAGCGTCCACGCGATGGCGGACGCGTAACCGAGGTCCAGTTGCTGGAACCCGGACTGGTACAGGTAGAGCACGACGGTCTGGTACTGGTGTTCCGCCCCGCCACCGCTGCCGGCCGAAGGGTCGTACAGCTTCGGCTCGGTGAAGATCTGCAGCCCGCCGATCGTCGAGGTGACGATCACGAAGATCAGCGTGGGCTTCAGCATCGGCAGCGTGATGCTGAAGAACCTGCGCAACGGACCGGCGCCGTCGACCGTGGCGGCCTCGTGCACCTCGCGCGGGATCGCCAGCATCGCGGCCAGGACGATCAACGCGTTGTAGCCGGTCCACCGCCAGTTGACCATCGACGCGATCGCGACGTGGCTGCCGAACGTGTCGGCCTGCCAGTCGATCGGCGGGATGCCCACCGCCGACAGCATGCCGTTGACCAGCCCGTACTGCGGTCCGAACAGGTTGCCGAAGATGATCGCCAACGCGACCAGCGACGCGACGTACGGCAGCAGCACACCCATCCGCCACGCCGTCCGCGCACGGAGGTTCGCGCTGAGCAGCGCGGCGAGCACGACCGCGACGATCACCTGCGGAACGCTCGACAGCAGGAAGATGCTGAAGGTGTTGAACAGCGCGTTCCAGAACTGGCTGTCGCTGAACAACGTCGTGTAGTTCTCGAGCCCGACGAAAGGTGTTTCGTCGGCGCCGAGCTCCCAGTCGAACAGCGACACGTAGGCCGTGTACAGCAGCGGGAAGAGCCCGATCGCGCCGAACAACACGAAGAACGGCGCGACGAAGAGGTACGGCGAGACTTTGGCGTCCAAAGCGGACAGTCGATGGCGCGGCGGCCGCGAGCGGGGCTCCTGCTCCCGCTCGCGGTCCACCTTGGTGAGCACGGCGGTCACTTAGCGACCTTCTGGGCCTCCGCGACCGCGGTCTTCCAGCCTTCCTCGGCGCTCTTGCCCTGCTCGACCGACTGCAACGCCGGGCTGAAGACGTTGTCCTGGATCTGGCCGTCGGTCGGACCCTTGTACTGGGCGGCCGTGACCTTCTGCGCCTGCGCGGCGAACAGCGCGCCCGCCTTGACGTCACCGAAGTAGGCGTTCGTCTTCTCCAGCAGCGACGGGGACTTCAGCGCCTCGACCTGGCTCGGGAACGTGCCCTTGGCCTGGAACGCCTTGACCTGCTGCTCGGGCGCGGTCAGCCACGCGGCGAGCTCGGCGGCCTTCTTCGCGTTCTTGCCCTGCTTCGGCACGGTCAGGTACGAACCGCCCCAGTTGCCGCCACCGTTCGGGAACGCCTCGGTGACCGCCCACTTGCCCTTGTTCTCCGGGCCCGCCTGGCCCTCGACCACGCCGAGCATCCAGGACGGGCACGTCTTCGTGGCGAACGCACCGGCCTTGAAGCCGGAGTTCCACTCGTTGCTCCACGCCACGAGCTTCGCGGACTGGCCCTTCGCGACCGCGTTCGTCACGGCGGTCCAGTCGGCCTTGATCGCCGGGTTGGTCTCGACGACGAGCTTGTCGGACTTGTCGAAGTAGCCGACCTCGTGCTGGTTGTGCATCGCGTTGAAGACCTGCGAGGCGCTGTCGAACCACGCGACCCCGCCGGACTTCGCGACGAACTGGTCACCGGCGGCGAAGTAGCTGTCCCAGGTGGCGAAGAGCGACTTCACGGCCTCGGGATCGGACGGCAGGCCCGCCTTCTCGAAGAGGTCCTTGCGGTAGCACATGGCCAGCGGGCCGATGTCCGTGCCGTAGCCGATCAGCTTGCCGTCCTTGGTGGTGACCGCGTCGGTCTTCCACTTCAGCCAGCGGTTGTCCTCGATCTTCGGGCCGATCTCCTTGAGATCGTTGAACTGCCCGGACTTCGCCATCACCTGGGCGAGGAAGCCCTCCTCGACCGCCTCGATGTCGGCGAGTCCGGAGCCGGCGCCCAGCTTGGTGAACAGGTTCTGGTGGTGCGGTGCGCCCTGGCCGGTCTTGCGCTGGGTGATCTTGACGTCTGGATGCGCCGCTTCGTACTCCTTGAACAGCTCCTCGTAGCCGAACTCGTTGAAGGTCGCGATGGTCAGCTCGGTCGTGCCGCCCTCGGTCGCCCCACCGGACGAACACGCTGTAGTGGCGGTTAAAAGCAGGAGCACGCTGACCCAACTGCGGTGTCGCACGGGAGAACTCCCTCGGTCTCTGCGGCGGATTCTGGGAGCGCTCCCAGAAGTTTTCGAGAGTGTTAACCGCACGACATGGGGCTGTCAATGGGCCCAGGGGTCAGATTCTGGGAACGCTCCCAGTTTGTTACGCACGGCGTGGAGACGTCGGATGGTCGGAGTGCGTGCGCCGAGCAGGGGTGTTGGCCGCGAACCCGCTCGTTGAGGGAGATCGGCGAGCGGTCCGTCGTCGACTGTCAGTTGTGGCCGATGGTTACGCGCTCGCCCGCTTGATCAGCGAGGTCGGCAGCAACAGCGACGGCGGCAGGCCGGCCTCGCCGGCCAGTTCGGACAGCAGCCGCCACGTCATGGTGCGGCCCAGCTCCTCGACGTCCTGGCGGATCGTCGTCAGCGGCGGTGTCGCGGTCGTGGCGAACACCGAGTCGTCGAACCCGACCACCGCCACGTCCTGCGGCACGCGCTTGCCCTGGGCGTGCAGCACCTGCAGGGCGCCGAGGGCCATGATGTCCGCCGCGACGAACACCGCGTCGAGGTCAGGGGCCTTCTGCAGCAACCGCTCCATGGCCCGCGCGCCGCTCTCCGGCGTGAAGTCGCCGTGCACCACGAGGTCGGAGGCGATCTTGGCCTCGGCCAGGCCGCGCTTGAAACCGCTCAGCCGGTCCGCGCCGACGGCCATGTCCTTCGGGCCCGCGACGGTGCCGATCCGCTCGCGGCCCAGCGAGACGAGGTGCCGGGTGGCGTCCAGGGCGCCGGTGAAGTTGTCCGAGTCCACGAACGGCACGGAGGTGCTCCCGAGCGGCCGTCCGCCGGACACCACCGGCAGCCCGATCTCGGCCAGCATCGGCACCAGCGGGTCGTCGCCGTGCAGGCTCACCAGCAGCGCGCCGTCGACGTGCCCGCTGCTCAGGTACATGACCAGGTCGCTGGTGTCCGACGGCTGGCTCATCATCAGCAACAGCTGCATGTGCCGCCCGGCGAGCTCGGCGTGGATCCCGCGCAGGACGCCGGCGAAGAACGGGTCGGAGAGCACTCGGCCGGTCGGCTCGGAGACCACCAGGGCGATCGCGTTCGCCCGGTTGCCCGCGAGCGCCCGCGCGGCCTGGTTGGGGGAGTAGCCCAGCTCGGCGATCGCGGCGTGCACGGCCTCGCGGGCCTTCGCGCTGACGTACTGCTCGTCGTTGATCACGCGCGAAACGGTCGACTTGGAAACCCCTGCGACCCGCGCGACTTCTTCGATCCGCGGCCCTGGGCGCCGTTTCGCCGTCTCGGTCATGACAGTCATCGTAGGGCTCTGATTGGACATCGGACCTCAGTCGAGCCCGGTCACGTCGTGTGTCGCTGCCCACCGATGTCGTAAAAGAGGCTCTGATCTCGCCTTTCCGCAGAAGTGGGAAGAAATTCCCCTCGTTGCCGAGGTGCTGAGATCCGATGTCTTGGTCGAGTGCGCGTCAACCGGACTACGGCGACTCGGCCTGGCGGAGGCCTGGCCCGCCGCACGACTGGAGCAGCGATCGTGCCGCTTGGCCTGACCAGCTCTGCGCCGGCCACTTGCTTCTGTCCATCTCGTACTCTCCGTTCGCAGCGGCGTGAGGAGAGTTTCCAAGATCGCCCGCACAAATTCCGCACAGCAGTCCGGAGTTCTGGCACCATGCCCCGCGAGGAGGGTGAGTGCGGTATCGGCTTCTTGGGCCGCTGCAGATCTGGCGTGGGGGCGTCGAACTGCGGCTGGGCGGGCCCCGGCAACGGGCGTTGCTGGCAGCGTTGGCACTGCACGCCAACGAGACGGTCAGCTTTGAACACTTGAGTGAAGCGGTGTGGGAATCTCCGCCCGCGGCACCGGAATCGAACATTCGGACGTACGTGGCGGCCTTGCGCAAGCTCGTGCTGGACGACCTCGTGACCGTGCCCGGCGGCTACCGGCTGAAGGTGTCCGGCGACGAGGTCGACGTCACCGTTTTCGGGCAGCTGTGCGCCGCCGGTGACGAGGCGCTGAAACAGGGCGATCACCGGGCCGCGGCGGGAAAGTACGAAGAGGCGCTGGCGTTGTGGCGGGGCCCGGCACTGGACGGGCTCGCGATCGGGCCACGGCTGGAGGCCGAGCTCACCCTGTTGCAGGAACGCCGGCTCACCGTCGCCGAGCAGCACGCCCGGCTCGCGATCGAGCTGGGACAGGGCGAGCGGCTGATCGGCGAGCTGCGGCGGCTGACCAAGCAGTTCCCGCTGCGCGAACAGCTGTGGCTGCAGCTCATGCACGCGCTGCACCGGGCGAGCAGGCCCGCCGAGGCGTTGCAGGCGTTCGAGGACGTGCGGGTCCTGCTGGCCGAGGAACTGGGCACCGATCCCGGCTCCGAACTGCGCGAGCTGCACGCCCGGCTGTTGCGTGGCGACGAACCCAGGCCCGCCCTGAACACGCTGCCGCGCGACGTCGCGGACTTCACCGGCCGCGAGGCCGAGATGGAACGGCTGACCAGGGCCGTCACCGGACGGTCGGCGGTGGTGATCTCCGCGATCGACGGCATGCCGGGTGTCGGCAAGACGACGCTGGCCGTGCACTTGGCGCACCGGCTGGAGTATCCGGACGGTCAGCTGTTCATCGACCTGCACGCACACACGGCCGGACGCGCGCAGGTGGAACCAACGGACGCGCTGGACGTGCTGCTGCGTGCGCTCGGCCTGGACGAGATCCCGGTGAGCCTGGACGAACGGGCGGCGGTGTGGCGGGCCGAGCTGTCCCGGCGGCGGCTGCTGGTCGTGCTGGACAACGCGGCGAGCGCCGCCCAGGTGCGGCCGCTGCTGCCGGGCGTGCCGGGGTCGCTGGTGCTGGTCACGTCACGGGCGCGGCTGGTCGAGCTGGAGGGCACGTCGACGCTCACGCTGGACGTGCTGTCCGAGGCGGAGGCGCTGCAGCTGTTCGCCACGATCGTCGGCGACGAACGCGGCACCGACGAGGCGGCCCGCGAGGTCGTCGAACTGTGCGGCCGGCTGCCGCTGGCCGTGCGACTGGCCGCCGGCCGGTTGCGCAGCCGTCCGACGTGGACCACCGCCCACCTCGCGACGCGGTTGCGCGAGGGACGATTATCCGAGCTGGACGCGGTCTTCGCGTTGTCGTTCGGTCAGCTCCCGCCCGGACATCAGCGGCTCTTCGGCCTGCTGGGCCTGCACCACGGCACGGACTTCGACGTCGACCAGGCCGCGGCGCTGGGCGAGCTCGACCTGCTGGAGTGCGACGGGATGCTCGAGGACCTCGTCGACGTGCACCTGCTGGAGGCGGCCACGCTCGGGCGGTACCGGATGCACGACCTGCTCCGGCAGTACGCTCAGTCCAAAGTGGACTCGTCGCGCGAGCCGCTGACCCGGCTGCTCGACCACTTCCTGGACACCACGAACCAGGCGATGCGGCTGATGTCGCCCGCGGCCCGCAAGTACGAGGTCGACATCACCTACCGGCCGGCGTCGCGGCTCGTGCTGCGCGACTACGACCACGCCGTGGAGTGGATGGAGACCGAACGGCAGACGCTCGTCGCCGCCGTGGCGCTGTCGCTCGACGGCGACTGGCGCACACACACGTGGCAACTGGCGCGCGCGATGACGTACTTCTGCATGGTGCGCGGGTACACGCGTGACTGGGCCACGATCAACGAGCTGGCGCTGGAAGCGGCGAAGGACGAACCGGCGGCGCTCGCGATCACGACGAAGAACTACGCGATGGTGTTCTGGCAGACCGGCCGGTACTCCGACGCCATCTACTACAACGAGCGCGCGATCGAGATGCTCCGCGAGCAGGGTGACCTGCAGGCCGTGGCGGGCACGCTGAACAACCTGTCCCTGGTCTACCGGACTCTCGAACGCCACGCCGAGGCCGCCGACCTGCTGGAACAGGCCATCACGGTGGCCCGTGAGCTCGGCGACCGGCACCTCGAGTCGCAGGCGATGAGCAACGTCAGCAACATCTACAGCGCGCTCGGCCGCTACGACGAGGCGCTGGAGGCCTGCACGTCGGCGCTGACCCTGATGCGCGAGATGGGCAGCCGTCGCGACGAGGCGGACACCCAGAGCGCGCTCGGCATGATCCTGCACGCCATGGGCAGGCACGACGAGGCGCTCGACGCGTTGACCTCCGCGCTGGCGGCCGTGCGCGCGATCGGTGACGTCACCACCGAAACCGTCGTGCTGAACTACCTGGGCGACGTGCTCACCGCGGCCGGGCGGCCCGCTGAAGCCGAGGCGCTGTTGCGCGAGGCGTTGGATCTGGCGGAACGGATCGACGACAAGCGTGAGGCCGCGAACGCGCACAAGCACCTCGCCAAGGTTGTTGCTGACCCCGTGCGGGCAGCGCGGCACGCACAGGAAGCCGAGGAGAGGTTCGCGGCGCTAGGCACCGAGTGACCGCGGTCCCGGCCGTCCTCCGGGAAGGACGGCGCCGCGCGGCAGTCCGTCTCGCAGCAACGGCAACAGCTTGGGATGCTTGCTCATCAGCACCGCGGCTGTGCCGTTGCGCTGCTGGATCCGGCGGCAGAAGTGCGGTGACAGCGGCACTCCCAGGTACTGCTCCGCCCGCGGCCCGTACACGACCCGGTCGCCCTGCCCGCACCACGCGGCGGCGACCGCGCCGCCGTTCACCCAGATGAACCCCTCGACGTACACGCCGCCGCGGTGACGCGCGGCCTCGCTGAAGGCGTCGCTGAACGTCACCTGCGGCTGGAGGCGGGTCTCGGCGCCGGCGGTCCACCACCGGCCGACGTCGAGCACCAGGCCCTCGACGCTCGCGTGCGCCCACTCCGAGTCGTCGACGAGCGTGCGGAACGGCGCCTCCAGCCCGGTGAGCGCCGCCGTGAGCTCTTCCACCGGCTCATGGTGCGTCGTCGCACCGGTTCTCGCTGTCCGACCTGGAATACCTACGAGATCGTGATCGAGATGTTCACCCGCAGCTGGCCCGCGGAGCCCGTGATGGTGCCGCTCCCGGCTTTCGGTCCGGCCTGCAGCCGCGCCCGGAACGTGATCGTCTGGCCCGGCGCGAGCGTTTGCCCGCCCTCGCAGGTGACGGTGTCCTTGCCCGCCGGGCAGCCGACGAACCCCGCGGAGATCTTGCCGGGACCGACCGTCTTGACCTTGTCGGGCATGGTCAGCGTCAACGTTGGCAGGGTCGTGGGGGCCGAGCCGTTGTTGGTGATGGCGATGTTCATCTCGTTGGGCGGGCCCTCCGTCGTCATCGCGATCTCGGCGGGAGCGTTCGCGGCGAGGCTGGGCGTGCCGCCCGCCGCGGGGGCGAAGGAGGTGGTCGTGGTCGGACCCGTGGCAGTGATGACGTTCTCGTCGGCCGCCGGTGTGGCGGAGCCGGCGGTGCTGCCCGGCGCGACGACGATGCCGGAGCTCGGGATGGAGCCCGGCTGGCTGGTCTGCTGCACGGAACCGGCCGAGGTCGTCGACGACGTGGACGGCGGGGCGGCCTGGGGCGTCGACGAACCGTCCGTGCTGACGACGCCGGACGCGGCGACGACCACGACCGCGGCGGCCGAGGCGGCCACACCGAGCCAGGAGGTCGCGCTGAGGGACACGGCCGCGCCCTTGGTCGCGGCGGCGGCCAGGTAGCCGGCGGTGCCCGTGCCGAGCACGATCGGCGCGATCATGCCGCGCAGCGCGCCGTTGACGTCGGACAGTTCGCTGGCGAGCTTGCGGCACTCGGCGCAGTCGTCCATGTGCGCGTCGAGCTGGACGGCCTCGCGTCCCTTGAGCCCGCCGCGCGTCCAGGCGCCGAGCTTGGTGACGGTGGCACGACACTTCTCGGCTGGTTCCTGGTTGACGTGCGCCTGCAGGAACGCCTTGCGCAGTCCTTCGCGGGCGCGGAACGCCATCGCGGAGACGCCGTTCGCGGTCAGTCCCAGCAACGGCGCGATCTCGCCGGGCGACTGGCCCTCGATCGCGGTGTGCCACAACACCGTCTGCCACCGTTCGGGCAGCGTGGCGAACGCCGTGGCGGCCATCGCCTGGTCGAGGTCCTCCACCGCCTTGTCGCGGAACGGCACGCTGGTGGCCCTGGTCGCGCCCGGAACCTCCTCGACGTCCCCGGCCAGTTCGAGCCGCTTCTCCTTGCGCGTCCGGTCGTACGCCGCGTGCCGCACCGCCGTCAGCAGGTAGGGCCGGAACGCCGCTCCTGGACCTCCACCGGAACGCAGCGCGGCGAGGACTTTGGCGAACGCGTCCGAGACCAGGTCGTCGGCGTCCGCGGAGGACGTGGAGAGCTGCATCGCCAGGATGTTGGCGGATCGCACGTGGCGTTCGTACAGCTGGCCGTAGGCCTCGACCTTGCCGTCGCGCACGGCGTCGATGAGGTCGGCGTCCGACGGCACCCGACCACGCTGCCCGATCAAAGGATGCCGCCTAACGTCAAACCTGGACTGATACGCGGACCCTATCGAGATGACTCAACGCGAACAATCCACGCATACGAACTTGATGTAATAAAAGAGCTTTAGGACGGCCCTAAGTCTTGACCAACACAGGTCCGATGGCCCTGGCGTGCTCTTACGTTTCCGCTCGTGATGGACTTCTTGACCCAGTTGCCGTTGGTGCGCACGGCCGTACCGATCGAACGGCACAGCCTGCTCTCCGACCGCCGGGCCCTGGCGCTGGTCACGCCGGATGCCGACGTGACGTGGTTGTGCCACCCCGCGCCGGACTCACCCGCATTGTTCGCCAAACTGCTCGGCGGCGAAGGACATTTCTCGATCAGGCCCCAAAAGGACCAACTGCCGCTCGGCCAACGGTATGCATCCGGCACCATGACCGTGCAGACCCGCTGGACGAGCTTGCGAGTCACCGACGATCTCGCCGGAAGCTTGACACGCGTCGTCGAGGGCAGGGCGCCCGCGGTCGTGGAGTTCGCGCCACGGCCCGACTTCGGCCAGGTTCCCGTGCGGCTCGAACGCACTGCCGACGGTCTGCGCGTGGCGGGCACGTCGATCGAGCTGTGTTCCCCCGGCGTGGACTGGCAGATCGCCGATGGCACGGCCACCGCTGTGATCATCCCACCGCTCGTGCTCGAACTGCGCTGGGACGCCGAACCGTCCACAGAGGACTGGATCGGCTGGTCGGACGCGCTGCGGCTGCCCGCGACCCGGCGCGAGCTGGTGCGAAGATCCGCTCTCACGCTGCGCGCCCTGTGCCATCGCGACACCGGCGCCGTGCTCGCCGCAGCCACGACCTCGCTGCCCGAACAGATCGGCGGCATCCGCAACTGGGACTACCGCTACTGCTGGCTGCGCGACGCCGCCCTCACCGTGCAGGCGTTGGTGTCACTGGGTTCTCTGTGCGAGGCGGAGGCTTTCCTCGGCTGGCTGCACCGCGTGCTGGCCACGGCCCCCGGCCCGGAACACCTGAACCCGCTCTACACGGTCCACGGCACCGCGCTCGGCCCGGAACAGGTGATCTCCACCCTGCCCGGTTACGCGGGCTCCGGGCCTGTCCGCGTCGGCAACCTCGCCGACCAGCAGGTCCAGCTCGACGTCTTCGGCCCGATCACCGACCTCGTGCACGACCTGGCGCTGGCCCGCGGCACCCTGGCCGACCGCGACTGGGACGTGGTGACCGCGATGGTCCAGGCCGTGACGCGCCGCTGGTCGTGGGCGGACCACGGCATCTGGGAGGAACGGCACGTGCCGCGCCACCGCGTCTACTCCCGCGTGATGTGCTGGCAGACCCTCGACCGCGCCATCGCGCTGGCTCGCGCGTTCGGCCGTCCGCTCGACCCCGACTGGCCGGTGCTGCGCGACACCATCGCCCAGGACGTGCTCGACCACGGCTGGAACCCGGACGTCGGTGCCTTCACCACCGCTTACGACGGCACGGATCTGGATGCCGCCTCGCTGCACGTCGGCCTGTCCGGGCTGCTGGATCCGGCCGACGAACGGTTCCGCTCCACGGTCGTCGCGATCGAGGAGGTCCTGCGCAGCGGCCCGACCGTGTACCGGTACCTGCGCGACGACGGCCTGCCCGGCGACGAGGGCGGCTTCCACCTGTGCACGACGTGGTTGATCGAGGCTTATCTGAAGGCCGGCCGCCGAGCCGACGCCGAGGAGTTGTTCGAGAGCTTCGCCGCGCTGTGCGGGCCGACGGGGTTGCTGCCGGAGGAGTACGACCCGGTCGCGGAACAGTCGCTGGGCAACCACCCGCAGGCCTACTCCCACCTCGGACTCGTCCGGTGCGCCCGGCTGCTCGACCTGTGACCAGGACATGAGTAGCCGTACTCATGACAGCCCGGCGGTGACCCAGGACTCTCAGGATCATGACTTCCACCACGCCCTCGCACACCCCGACGACCGCTGCCTTCTACCTGCAGGCGGTCCTCTCGTTCGGGCTCTCGCTGATCGCCGTCAGCCTCGGAGTCGTGTTCCTGCCCGTCGACGGATGGGTGCGCGCGTTCCTGGGGATCGCGATGCTCTACTCGATCACCTCGGCGTTCACGCTGGCCAAGGTGATCAGGGACCGGCAGGAGGACACCTCCATCAGCAGCCGGGTGGACAGAGCCCGGCTGGACAAGCTGCTCAGCGAGCACGACCCGTTCAAGGTCGACGCGGTCTGATCCAGGAGTGACCGCGATTCAGGGATGACCGCGCCACAGTCGCCACGCCCGCGGGCTCGCCGGCGCGTGGTGGCTGTTGGCCTCCCCGAACCGCAACCGCACCCTCGCTCCGCCCAGCCGGCCGCGTTCCAGGTGGATCGTCCCGCCGGTGGCAACCGCGGCGGCCCTGGCGATGTCCAGGCCGAGTCCGGTGGATCCGCCTCCGCTGATGCCCCGGTGCAGCGCCGAGGACGGATCGGCGACCCCCGTTCCGCCGTCCTCGACCACCAGCGTCACCCAGCCCGCGTGCCGCACCACCGACACCCCGACCGGCGCGGCCGGGGGAGTGTGCCGGAAGACGTTCTCCAGCAACGCGTCCACCACGGCCGCCAGGGCGTCGGGTGACAACGGCACCCAGGCCGGCTCACCGACGTCGATCTCGCACACCCGTCCCTGGTCGTCCGCGTGCGCCGACCAGAACTTCATCCGCGCCTCGACCACCGATGCCACGTCGCACGTGCTCGCCGCCTCGCTCTCGACCGGTTGCAGCGCCTGGATGATCCGGTCGACGTCGTGCCCCAGCGTGCTGACCGCGCTGCGGATCCGATCGGCGACGGGCCCGGAGCCCACCGCGTCGGCGTCCAGTCGCAGGGCGGCCAGCGGGGTGCGCAACCGGTGCGAGACGTCCGCGATCATCTCGCGTTCCTTCGCGACCAGCTGCGAGGTCCGCGTCGAGGCCTCGTTGATCGACTCGGCGAGCGCCTCCAGTTCCCGGGGCCCGGTCAACCGGACCCGCCGCCCGGAAGACGAGGCCAGCACTCGCAAAGCGGTGATCACCGGCGTGAAAGGCCGATGCCCCAGGAAAATCCCGCCGGCCAGCACCAGACCGGCGACACCGACGACCACCAGCGCCGTCCCGAACGGAAACGGCACAGCGGCAGGCACCACCGAAACCACCGCTCCGCCAACGGACACCATCGCGGAACCGCCGCCGGCGCCGAGCCGGGTGCCGTCCGCGAGCACCACGGACAGTCGTCCCTCGGCCCCGGCGGACGTGCGCGCGATCGTTCCCCGGACGGCGTCGGGGTCCGCGGAAACCGCGAGCACCGCACCTACCACCGCCGCATCGCGCTGATCAGCCGCCGCGGCAGCCGAAACGGCCTGTCCGCGCA
The DNA here is from genome assembly GCF_011067745.1 of Lentzea alba. Lineage (GTDB taxonomy): Bacteria > Actinomycetota > Actinomycetes > Mycobacteriales > Pseudonocardiaceae > Lentzea > Lentzea alba. Next base: position 197,619 of record NZ_JAAMPJ010000018.1, on the reverse strand, counting down.
GCAGAAACCCAGCCGTGGCCAGGAAAACCACCGTCACCAGTCCTGCCGCCAGCAGCAGCGCACGGGTGATGACCGACCTCATTCGGGCGCCGCCAGCTTGAACCCCACGCCCCGCACGGTGTGCAGGTAACGGGGATGCGCCGCCGTCTCACCGAGTTTGCGCCGCAACCAGGACGCGTGCACGTCGATCGTCTTGTCGTCACCGACGTACGGGTGCCCCCACACGGCCTGGATGATCTCCCGCCGGGAGATCACGCGTCCCGGTCGTGCCGCCAGGTAGGCCAGCAGGTCGAACTCCCGCCTGCTCAACGAGAGCGCGCAGTCACCGAGCGTCGCGATCCGCTGACCGAGATCGACCGACAACTCGCCCAGCACCATGACGTCCGATGTGGAAACTCCGGCAGAACCACCCGTTCGCCGTAGCAGGGCGTTGATGCGCGCCGCCAGGTGTTCGGACGAGAACGGCTTCACGATGTAGTCGTCGGCCCCGGCGTTCAACGTGCTCACGACCGAGTTCTCGGCCCCGCGGGCGGTGGCCACGATGACCGGCACGTTGCTCACCCCGCGCAGCATCCGCAGGGCCGCGACACCGTCCAGATCAGGCAGTCCGAGGTCGAGAATCACCAGGTCGAGCTCGTTCGTGCCCGCTTCCCGCAACGCCGCGACGGCGGTGCCGACGGCCTGCACGACGTGCCCGAGGTCGGTCAGCGCGTGCACGAGCGCCGCCTGGACCACCGGGTCGTCCTCGACCACCAGCACCTTCGACATACACGCAGCGTAAGCAGCGAACCCGCCGATTGGGAGAGGTCGTTCGAGCTTATCGAGATCGTGTTTCGTCCTTAAATCTCCCTTAGGGCGCGCGGGCCTACGGTCTGCAATCACACCGAACCAGGGAGTTGGCGTGGCAGAAGTCGTTCTGGCGGGTCTGGGCAAGGCCTACGGTGACGGCACCCGTGCGGTCACCGACCTCAACCTGGAGATCCGCGACGGTGAGTTCCTGGTGCTCGTCGGCCCGTCGGGTTGCGGCAAGACGACGGCGCTGCGGATGATCGCCGGGCTGGAGCAGATCACCGAGGGCACCATCCGCATCGGCGAGCAGGTCGTCAACGACGTGCCGTCGCGTGACCGCGACGTGGCGATGGTGTTCCAGTCGTACGCGCTCTACCCGCACCTGAACGTGTACGACAACATCGCTTTCGGGCTCACGTTGCGCAAGCTCGCCAAGACCGAGATCGACCACCGGGTCCGCGAGGTGGCCGAGGTGCTCGAACTGACCGAGCATCTCGACCGCAAGCCCCGCAACCTCTCGGGCGGGCAACGGCAGCGCGTCGCGATGGGCCGGGCGATCGTGCGGGCACCCCAGGCGTTCCTGATGGACGAGCCGCTGTCCAATCTGGACGCCAAGCTGCGGGTGCAGATGCGGGCGCAGATCGCCCGGATCCAGCGCGAGATCGGCGTGACGACCGTGTACGTCACGCACGACCAGACCGAGGCCATGACTTTGGGCGATCGCGTCGCCGTCATGCGACGCGGCGTGCTGCAACAGGTCGGGCCGCCGCAGGAGCTCTACGACCGGCCGGTGAACCTGTTCGTCGCCGGTTTCATCGGCTCGCCGGGCATGAACCTCGTGTCCGCGCGGCTCGACGAGAACGACGGCCGCTTCTGGGTCTCGCTCAACTCCGACGCCCTGCTGCTGCCGGAATCCGTGTTGCGGCAACGGCCTGCGCTGCGGGAGTACGTCGGCCGCGACGTCGTGGTCGGCATCCGGCCGGAGGACATGGAGGACACCGCGCTCGCCGACGCCCGCGAGGGCGAGATCCTTCACTCCGTCGCGGACCTGGTGGAGGCCATGGGGTCGGACGTCCTCGTGCACTTCCCTGTCGACGTCCCGCCCGTCGTCACCGACGACACCCGTGAGCTGGCGCGTGACGCCGGCACCGACGACCTGCCCAAGACCTCCGGCAAGGGCACCGTCCTGGTCGGGCGGTTCAGTCCCCGCACCCGCATCTACGAAGGACAACCCGTCGCCGCCTGGGTGGACACCTCCCGGCTGCACTTCTTCGACCCGGCCACCGGGTCTTCCATTTGGAAATGAGGGGCTTCAATGAGGAAGCAGTGGATCGCGTTGCTCGCGCTCGCCACCTCGGGACTTGCCGCGTGCACGGGAGGTGCCGGGGGGACTTCCGCCACGGAGAACCTCACGGGCCAGACCGTCGAGGTCGTCGGTCCGTGGACCGGTGACGAGCAGAAGAACTTCGAGAAGGTGTTGCAGGAGTTCAAGACCAGGACGGGCGCAGAGGTGAAGTACACGCCCGCCGGCGACGAGCTTCCGACCGTGCTGCAGACGAGAATCTCCGGCGGCACACCGCCGAACGTGGCGTTGATCGCCCAACCCGGCCTGGTCGCCCAGTTCGCCAAGGCGGGCGCGGTGAAGCCGGTGAACGCCGACGTCGAGAAGGCCGTCACCGACCACAACGCGGCGGTGTGGAAGCAGTTCGCGAGCGTCGACGGCAAGCTCTACGGCTTCACCTTCAAGACCGCCAACAAGTCGGCGTTCTGGTACAGCGAGAAGGCTTTCCAGCAGGTCGGCGCGACGCCGCCGGCGACGTGGGACGACCTGATCAAGACCAGCAAGGCGATCTCCGAGACCGGTCTGGCCGCGGTGTCGGTCGGCGGTGCGGACGGCTGGACGCTCACGGACTGGTTCGAGAACGTCTACCTGCGCACCGCGGGGCCGGAGAACTACGACAAGCTCGCGAAGCACGAGATCCCGTGGACCGATCCGACGGTCCGCAAGGCGTTGGAGGAACTGGCGAAGCTGTGGGGTGACCCGACGCTGATCGCCGGTGGCGCGCTGCAGACCGAGTTCCCGAAGTCCGTGATCAACGTCTTCGGTGAGCAGTCGAGTGCCGCGATGGTCTTCGAGGCGGACTTCGTGGCGAGCGTGATCACCACGAACACCAAGGCGAAGGTCGGTCAGGACGCGAAGTTCTTCCCGTTCCCGTCGGTCGCGGGCAGCAAGGACGCGGTCGTCGCCGGCGGTGACATGGCCGTGCAGTTCAAGGACGACAAGGCGACCACCGAGCTGATGAAGTTCCTCGCCTCGCCGGACTCCGGCAAGATCTGGGCGGAGCTCGGCGGCTTCCTCTCGCCCAACAAGGACATCCCGGAGTCGTCCTACCCCGACGACGTGACCCAGGACCTCGCCAAGCGGATCGTCGACGCGGGCGACAACGTCCGGTTCGACATGTCCGACCTCGCTCCGGCCGCGTTCGGCGGCACGAAGGGCGCGGGGGAGTGGAAGGACCTGCAGGACTTCCTGGCCGACCCGAAGAACGTCGACCCGATCATGCAGCGCCTGGAAGCCAATGCGGCCAAGGCGTACGGCAAATGACACCCAAAAAATGGGGGCTCAGCACGAGCGTGGACGCCGCGCCGGGGCGCTCGCCCCGGCAGGCGATCCCGTTCCTGCTGCCCGCGCTGCTCGTCCTCGCGGCGCTCGTGCTGTACCCGTTGGTGTTCTCGCTGATCCGAAGCTTCTTCGACGCCACTGGTGACGAGTTCGTCGGCGTGCGCAACTACGTCGACACCTTCACCGACCCGCGGACGCTGACCGCGTTCCGCAACAACGTGATCTGGGTGGTGGTCGCCCCCGCGGCCGTCACCGGGCTCGGCCTGATCTTCGCCGTGCTCACCGAGCGCATCAGGTGGGCGACGGCGTTCCGGCTGGTGCTGTTCATGCCGATGGCGATCTCGCTGTTCGCCTCGGGCATCATCTTCCGGCTCGTCTACGAGGAGGCGCCGAACCAGGGCGTGGTGAACGCGGTCCTGGTCGGCGTGCACGACATGTTCAGCCCTTCCTCGCAGTATCCCGGCGCGCGGCCGCGTGAGGGTTACACCGCGACGGAAGCGGGTTTCGCCGCGAACAAGCCGGTGCGGGCGGGCGACACGGTCATGTTGCCGCTCATCGGGTTCAACCCCCAGCAGGTGCCCGCGCAGGCACTTCCGGCGTCCACCCCTCAGGCGGGTGACGGGGAACTGCGCGGCCTGGTGTGGCTGGACGTGTCGGCCGGCGGCGACGCGGGCAAGGTCGACGTGATCGAGCGCGGGCTGCCCGGCATCGCGGTGGAGGCCGTGCGGGACGGGCAGGTCGTGGCGCGCACGACCACGGGTGACGACGGCAGGTTCACGTTCCCCGACCTGGCTGTGGGCGAGGTCACCGTGCGTCTGCCGCGGTCGAACTTCGAGCTGCCGTTCCGCGGCCAGACCTGGCTCGGTCCGGGGCTGATCACCCCGGTGATCATCTCATCGTGGATCTGGATCATGACGGGGTTCGCGATCACGTTCATCGCGGCGGGACTCTCGGCGATCCCGCGGGACGCGCTGGAGGCCGCGCGGGTGGACGGCGCGACGGAGTGGCAGGTGTTCCGCCGCGTCACGATCCCGTTGCTGTCCCCGGTGCTGCTGGTGGTGTTCGTGACGCTGGTGATCAACGTGTTGAAGATCTTCGAGCTGGTGTTCGTCATCGCACCGGGTTCGGTGCAGTCCGAGGCCAACGTGCTGGCGTTGCAGATGTGGCAGGTCTCGTTCGGCACGGGCGGTGACCAGGGCGCGGGTAGTGCTTTGGCCGTCATCCTGTTCCTGCTGGTCGCCCCGGCGATGCTGTTCAACATCCGCAGATTCCGACGGGAGCGGTCATGACCCTGGTGGCCGAAGAGGTCCGCATCGACGTGCCGGTGTCCGGCGCACCTCGCCGGGGCGTGGTGTCCCGCGTGTTCGGCCGGCTCGGCAACGGTTTCGTGCAGGTGCTGCTCGCGCTGGTCGCGGTGTTCTGGCTGGTTCCGGTGTTCGGTCTGCTGATCGCGTCGTTGCGCGACGAGTCGGCCAACACCGCGAGCGGCTGGTGGACCGTGTTCACCAAACCGGCCGAGCTGACGCTGGCCAACTACGCCGAGCTGGTCGCGAACCACGCGGTGTGGCAGTCGTTCCTCAACACCTTCTACATCGCCGTGCCCGCGACGATCCTGGTCGTGGTGATGGCGTCGCTGGCGTCCTACGCGCTGTCGTGGATCGAGTTCCCCGGCCGCGAGACCCTGACGGTGGTCGTGGTCGGGTTGCTGGTGATGCCGATCCAGGTCGCGTTGATCCCGGTGGCGAAGCTGTTCGGCGCGTTCGGCCTGTTCGGCACGATCACCGGCGTGGTGCTGTTCCACGTCGCGTTCGGCCTGCCGTTCGCCATCTTCCTGCTGCGCAACTTCTTCGCCGGCATCCCGCGCGACCTGATCGAGGCCGCCCGGATGGACGGCGCGACGGAGTGGGTGATCTTCAAGCGGGTCGTGCTGCCGGTGGCCAAGCCGGCGATCGCGTCGCTGACGATCTTCCAGTTCCTCTGGGTGTGGAACGACATGCTGGTGGCGCTGGTGTTCGCGGACCAGGACTCGGCGCCGATCACCGTGGCGCTGCGGGCCCAGTTGCGTCAGTTCGGCACCAACATCGACCTGCTCGCGACCGGCGCGTTCCTGTCGATGATCGTGCCGCTGGCGGTGTTCCTCCTGTTCCAGAAGTACTTCGTGCAGGGCGTGCTGGCAGGGTCGACGAAATGACCGCCGTCGCACTGCGGGACGTGAGCCTGGTCTACCCGGGCGGCACGGTCGCGGTGAAGGACGTCAGCCTCTCCGTGGCGGACGGGGAGTTCGTGGTGTTGCTGGGCCCGTCCGGCTGCGGCAAGTCGAGCATCCTGCGGATGGTCGCGGGCCTGCAACGCCCGTCCTCCGGCCACGTCGTGCTGGGCGGCGTGGAGGCGGACGACGTGCCGGCCCGCTCCCGCGGTGTGTCGATGGTGTTCCAGGACTTCGCGCTGTACCCGCACCTGACGGTGGCGGACAACATCGGCTTTCCGCTGGACGTCGGCGGGTGTGCGCGCGACGAGCGGGCGGAACGGATCGCGGAGGTGGCGTCGGCGTTCGACATCGGCGACCTGCTGTCGCGCCGCCCCGCCGAACTCTCCGGCGGCCAACGCCAGCGCGCGGCCATGGCACGGGCGATCGTGCGCGGCCCGCGCGTGCTGCTGATGGACGAACCACTGTCCAATCTGGACGCGGTGCTGCGCTCCGGTCTGCGCGCGGAGATCGTGAGCCTGGCACGCTCGTTGGGGCTGACCGTGCTGTACGTGACGCACGACCAGATCGAGGCGCAGACGATGGCCGACCGGATCGCGGTGCTGCGCGACGGCGTCCTGGAGGACGAGGGCCAGCCCGACGAGGTCTACCGGCACCCCGCGACCATGCACGTGGCGGCGTTCCTCGGCAGTCCTCGCATGAGCCTGCTCAAGGCGTACGTGCAGGTCGTCGTCGACAGCCACGTGGCCCTGCACATCGGCGGTCAGTCCGTCGACCTGCCGTGGCCGGACATGCGCGCCCGTGCGGTCGCCCACTACGACGGCGAGGACATCGCCGTGGGTGCCCGAACCGAGGCGCTGCGCCCGGCCGCCGCCGGTGCGTCCGGCCCGGTGCTGACCGGCCAGGTGCGGCACCTGGAACACCACGGCCACGAAACGCTGGTGTCGGTCGACGTCGGTGCGTCCGGTGTCGAGGCGTGCGGGCTGCACGAGCTGAGGACCGGCGAACTCGTGTTGCGCGTGCGTCCGGACGTGCGGCCCGTGCACGGCGAACACGTCGGCGTGCACCTGTGTCTGGAGCAGCTGCACTTCTTCGACCTGGCCAACGGCCGCCGCATCGGCCCGCGAGGCCGCCGCCGCTGAACTTACTGTCGGTAAGGACACGCGGGGAGCTTTCGTTCACTTGGAGCGCACGCGGGGGCCCCGCGTGCACGTGGGCAAGCGGGGTTAGTTGAGTGCTGTGGACAGGCGGGCAGCGATTGTGCGCACCGCTGGGGTGTCGTAGCGGCCGCATTCCGCCAGCGCGCGGACTCGCAGCGCGCGGGCTTGGCCCGGTTCGCCGGCGGCGTCCGCGAGATCCGCCAGCCGCGCCATGATCTCCACCCGGTGGTCGGACAGCCGGGCCTCGTCCAACGCCGCCAGCAACTGCGAGCGGGCCTCGCCGAGCCGTCCTGCGTCCAGCAGTACCAGACCGCGGTGGTGTCGCACCCGCGCAACACCGGCGGTCGTGCCGTGCCGGAGGAACAACGACTCCGCCTCGTCGAGCAGGTCCAGCGACGACGGCACCTCGCCCGCGGCGGCCAAGGTGCTGGCCAGCCGGATGAGCATCATCGACAGCAGTTCCTCGTCGCCGCCGGCTTTGCGGTGCTGGAGCACGCCGCGTTGCTGCACCTCGACGGCCTCGTCGATGGAGCCCGCGGTGTGCAGCATGAGACCGAGCAGCGACAGCGCCAGGTTCTCGCCGATCAGGTAGCCCGCCTGCTCGAACAGCGCGACGGACTGACGGCTCAGCGACACGGCTTCGTCGAGCTGTCCCAGGCGGCGCCTGATCGCGGAGCCGTAGTACCAGGTCCACGCCTCCGTCAGGATGTCGTCGGCAGGAACGGCCGCTGCTTCCTCGTGCACGACCAGTGCTTCGTGTGGTTGCCCGCACAGCGCGTAGAGCGCCCACGAGAGATAGTTCAGCTGCTCCGCGGTGTCCCGTGCGTTCCCCAACGCCCGCGCCGCCAAGGCACCCGCGCTGAACACCTCACGCCACAGCTCGCCGACACCGTGCAGGTCCGAATACCAGTGCATCGCCTGAGCCAGCGCGAGAACGCGTGAGTGTTCGCCGGCGGCGACGGCGGACCTCAGAGCGCCGCGCCAGTTCTCCTGCTCCAGGGCGAGCCAACGTCCGGCGGACTCCTTGCAGTGCGCCGGGTTGTCCTGGTCGAACGCGCGGGCCGCCTGCGTTGCCGTCGCGAGCAGCCAGTGCCGCAGCCGTGTGCTCACCTCCCGCACGTCGGCGGGGTCCTCGTCGACCTCCAGCCGTTCGCCGGCGAACACCCGCAGCAGGTCGTGGAGTGTGTACCGGCCGGGGGTCTCGCTGATGCCGACCAGGCTCGCGTCGGCGAGCTCCTCCAACGCCTCCTCGCCGGACTCGGTGAGCATCGCGGCCAGGTCCGCGCTCGTGTCCGGGCTCGGCACCAGCGCCAGCCGACGGAACAGCGTCGCGGCGCCGGGGCTCAGCTGGTGGTAGGAGATCTCGAACGCCGCCCGCACCTGCAGGTCACCGGCCCGCAGCACGGACAACCGGCGCCGCTCGTCCTCCAGCTGGTCGGCGAGGTGCGTGATCGTCCACTGTGGTCTGCTGGCCAGCCGGTTGCCCGCGATCAGCAATGCCAGGGGCATGCCACCGCACAGCCCGGCGACCCGCGCGGCCGCGTCCGGCTCGGCGGCCAGGCGGCGGGGACCGGCGACGACGCGCAACAACTCGACGGAACGGTCCAGCGGCAGCAGGCCCAACGCCAGCCGGTGCCGGGCGTCCAGGCCGCTCAACGTCCGGCGGCTGGTCACGAGCACCAGCGTGCCGGGGCTGGAGGCGAGCAGCGGTCGCACCTGTGCCTCGTTGGCGGCGTTGTCCAGCACGAGCAGGACCGCGCGTTCGCGCAGCAACGAGTGGTACAGCGACAACCGGTCGTCCGGGTCGTTCGGAATCGCGCGTTCGTCCACTCCGAACGACCGCAACAGCCGTTGAGCGGCCCGTTCCGGCGGCACCGGCGTGCTCTCCGTGCCACGCAGGTCGAGGAACACGCAGCCGTCGGCGAACCGCGCGCCGAGGCGGTGACCGGCGTCGATGGCGAGCGCGGTCTTGCCCGCACCGGGCGCGCCGTGCAGCACCGCGATCTGCAGCCGCGACGACGCCTCGGCGTCGCACGCGAACCCGTCGAGCAACTTCCGCTCGGCACCCCGGCCGGTGAGTTCGACGAGGACGGGCGGCAGGGTGAACGACGCCACCGCGGCCGCCACGGCCTCCGGGACCTCAGGCCTTTCCTCCGCCGCGCGGAGGCGGCTGGCACGAGCCAGCGCGGTGAACTCCGCCGCCTCCTCGCCCTCCAGCCCGAGCCCGCCGACGAGCAGCTGCACGGTCCGGGACTGCGGTGTGAGAGTGCGGCCGCGCTCCATGTCGCTGATCGCGCGCATGCTCAGACCTGTGCGTTCCGCCAGTTCTTCCTGCGTCAGCGGAATGCGCGAACGGTAGAAGCGCAGAAAGTCCCCGAACGTGGTGCTCACAGTTCGATAGTCGCACTGTGAACGGCGTTGTTGCAGGCTGGAACACTTCTGCCGGTGGTTCTGCCGGTTGTTCAGAAAGGTGAACGAACCGGGTCAGGCTTCCGCGAACCGGAGGACCCGCAGGCCCTCCAACCGGAGCGCGGCCGGGTAGATCGCCTTGTAGATGCCGCAGTTGGGCGACCGCACGTCGAACCGGCCCGTCGCGCGGAACGTCGCCACCGAGCATCCGCCCGAACACCAGTTGCGCCACGTGCAGTCGCGGCAGCCTTCCTTCTCCTCGGCGAGCAGGTTGCGGATGCCGGGCCGGCGCACCGCGGTGATCGGGTCGTCCACGCCGACGTGGCCGACGGGGGAGTCGAGTTCCATGTGGCACTGGGAGATCTGCCCGCGCTGGTCGATCACCACGTAGTCGTCGCCCACCCCGCACGCCTTGCGGCGCGGCTCGACCAGCTGACCGCGGTCGAGCACGGACCCCAGCACGCTCCACGGCGGCATGGCCTCCTCGATCACCGCGAACGCGTCCGCCACGCCGTCGACCATGGCCTGTTGCTCGTAGCGCAGCCCGGAGGCGTCGCCGGTGCAGGCGTTGTCGCGGAAGAAGTTGAAGCTGAACGTCAGGTCCCTGGCCAGCGCGAACCGGACGACCGAGGCGATGTCCGCGGTGTTGCCGGACGTAATGGTGATCGACAGGTGCGGCGGCAGGCCCCGCTCGATCAGCTGGTCGATCGTGCGCATCACCAGGTGCGCGGACGGCTTGCCGCCCAGCGTCGGGCGCTGGGCGTCGTGCGTCTCGCCGAGGCTGTCCAGCGAGATCATCACCCTGATCGACCGCTGCCGCAGGTCGCGCGTGAAGCGAGGGGAGAGCGCGACGCCGTTGCTCAGCACGACCGCGCTCAGATCGAGCCCGTGCTCGGCGCACCGGGCCACCGCGTGGTCGTGCAGCTCCAGCAGCACGGCCGCGTTCAGGCTGGCCTCGCCACCCGCGTACTTCAGCCGAAGCGCGCGGAAGCCGTGCCGCAAGGCGGAATCGACCAGGGCGTCCACACTGGACTTCGCGAGCGCCGTGTCCATCTCGTCGGACGACTTGTGCACGTAGCAGTAGGTGCAACGCAGGTTGCAGGCGTTCGTCACGTGCAGCCACGCCGTGAGCTCGCGCGACTCGGCGAACGAGGCGACAGCCGGCGAGCCCGGTTCGTGCACGAGATCCTGCTCGGCCAGCCGGCGCACCACCTGGGTGACGGCCTCCTGGTCGTGCCCGGCGAGGTCGCGCGGCGCGACGGGGGAGCGGAACTGCCGGAAGACGTCCAGGCCGCGTTCGTTCACCACCACGACGCCGCCGTTGCCCTGCGGGGCGAACAGCACCCAGTGCCCCGAGTCCAACGGCATCTCCAGCACGTCCCGCGACCGCACGAGCGGACGTCCGGAGTGGACTGTCCTGTCCGGACGCGCCGAGCGCGCGCCGCTGGTGGGGCAGGCGCAGTCCTCGCAACTGCGCACGACCAGCTCGTGCCCGTGCGGCACGTCGTAGCTGGACAACGCGAACGCCCGGACGCCGGTCGAACTCATGGTGCACTGCCTCCTGCGGCGGGATCAGTAGAGCTGTTCGAGGCGGGCGAGCAGGGAGGTGAACTGCTTCTGCTCGTTCTCCGCCGTCCACATCCGGCGCAGAACCGTATACCACTCGATCTTCATGTCCTCGGGGAGCTGATCGTAGACCTGCTGGAACCGCTTGAACTCCGTGGAGATGGCCGCCGCGCCGTGCGATCCCACCCGCCGGTCCGCGAGCAGGGTGAAGCCGTCGCCGTAGTGCAGGACGGCCCGCCGCAGTCCGTCCTCGTTCCCCGCCGCCAGCGAGTCCTGCGCGTTCAGGTGCCCGCGCATGAGCTCCCAGCGTCCTTTGAGGTCGAAGAAGTCGTACTGGGTGATCGCATCGCGCACGTCACCGGTGAGCCGGTCGAGGTCGTCGCGGTACTCCTGCCGGCCCGTCGCGCACCACGCCCGGTAGGCGAGCTCGACGTACTCGATGATGTTCGCCGACAGGAACCATCCGTCCGCGATCCGCTTGGCCGCCACGATGGACTGCTGCAGGTAGTCGAGCCCTCTGTCCACATCGGTCATGCCGAAGATCCGGCCCGCCCGGTTCAGCGCAGACGGGTAGCCGCGGATCGCCCGGTCGCGGCAGATCTCGAGCGCGCGTTCGATCAGCGACTGCGCCCGCTCCAGCGCGTCGCCGGCGAGCGGGACGCCGGCCTGCTCCGCCTGCAACAGGCAGATCGCCTGCTCCTGGAAGATCTGCCCGAGCCACGCCCAGCTGCCGTGCGCCTGGAAGATCGCCTCGGCCTCGCGGTAGTCGTTCCACGCCTCCAGGAAGTTCCGCTCGTAGCGGTGCACCTCGCCGCACACGCTGAGGGAGATACCGACCTGGATCCGGTTGCCGAGCCGCCTCCGCACCTGTACGGCGCTCTCGATCAGGTTGCGCGCCTCCACGTACGAGCCGCGCAACGCCTTGAGGTACGCCCAGTTCGTCTGGATCGACGCCATCTCCTCGCGGGCGTCGTCGGTGCTGCCGGGTCCGAGCACGCTCGCCAGCGTGTCCCTGGCCTGGCGGTAGGCGTTGTCCGCCTCCTCCCACTGACCGATGTTGCGGTAGTAGAAGCCGAGCTCCTTGTTCGCCTGCGCCACGCGCCTGGCCTGCGCGGGCAACGGCAGCTGCTGCGCCTGCCGCCCCGACTCCTGGAAGAACGTCTTCGCGTCGGCGATGCGGGAGGGGATGCGCATGCACGCGTTGCCGCGCTCGTTCGCCAGCCGGTACCGCATCTCCGGTCCCGCGTCTCCCAGCGGCACGTCCTGCAGCAGCGCCATCGCGGCCGCGGGCTGTTCGTTGTGGGTGAGGAACGACGCGATGATCAGCGTGATCTCCAGGTACCGCACCGGCGCGTCGTCGATCAGCCAGCGCTGGAACCTGCGCACGGCGACGCCGAGCACGTCGTCCAGCGGCGCGGTGAACCGGGCGTGCGGCAGGAACCGTTCGAGCTCGTGGCAGATCAGCTCCTCGAACAGCAGGTCGTTGTCCTGCTTGGCTTCCTCGTGCAACTCGATGAACCGGGCGGTACCGTCCTCAGAGGACAGCAGCAGCAGGTAGTGCAGTTCGGCGGTGCGGATCTGGTCCAGCTCGCGCTTGTCGGCGGGCAGGCGCACCAGCTCGCGCAACGCCTCGTCGCCGGTGCTCGGCATGGTGTTCATGCGTTCGGGCAACGACTCCAGCTCGCGCTCCTGCTCCGAGCTCTTCTCGCGGTACAACGCCGAGTACGCGGACACGGCGTTCCTCCACAGCGTCTTCCGCCACGTCTCGTCCCTGTCCTCCAACGGAATCAGCCGCTGTGCGAGCTCCTCCGCGAGCGCGTCGTGCAGCGTCACGTAACGCTGGTTCGCGCGCGGCCGTACCCACGGCCGGGCCAGCAACAGCTCCCACGCCTCGTCCCACGACTCGGCGTCCGCGGGCAGCCCTCGGTCGTTCATCAGCTGCTGCCAGATCGTCTGGTTCACGCTGTGCCGCACCACGGCGAGTCGTTTGATCGCCTCCGCCCAGAACCCGGTGTCGCGGAATGGGGTGATCAGCTGCCGCCGGAACAGGTCACGCCGCTTGTCGGTGATCTCGCCGTCCTCGGTCATCTCCCGCGGCGGGTCCTGGTGCACGAGATAGGCGACGGCGAGCGCGAGCCAGAGCGGATGCCCCTCGGTCAGCTCGGCCAGCCGGTCGCGTTCGGCCGCGGTGAGCGAGCCCCGCAACGGTCCCGCGTCGAAGTAGGCCGCGATCTCGGCAGCGCTGAACCCGCCCAGCGCCACGACCCTCGTCTCCAACGGCCGGTGCACGCCGCCGAGTTGTTCCCGCAGCGGATCCTCGCCCCGCACCGGCCTTCCCGACACCACGAACGCCGTGGAGGGCAACTCCTTCATCCACTGCGTGAGCTTCACCAGGAACGACGACATGCCGCGCACCGCCTCGACGGTGTCCAGCGTGATCACCACCGTGGTACCGCTGGCCGCGACGAACGCGCGGTAGCACTCCACGAACTGCTCGTTGAGCCGTTCCAGGTGCCCCTTGATCGTCTCCAGGCCGATCCGCTGCCGCGTGACGTCCTCGAACGACGCCGCTTGGTGGAAGTACTTCTCGAAGAACTCGTGCTCCGGGTCCAGCCTCACCGCGATGTCGTGCTCGAGGTTGGTCAGCAGCCAGTACTCCGAGTCGTCGACGTCGATCGGCGGCATCCACACCGCGCCGTCGTGCCCGCGGTCCGCGAGCTCGCGCACGAGCCTCGTCTTGCCGACCCCGCCCGGCCCGTACAGCAGCACCGCCCGGCTGGTGCCGTCCGCGCGCACCTCGTCGACGACGCCCAGGACCGCGCGTTCCTCCTCGCGCCCGATGTAGAAGTGGTCGTTCTCGGTGCCGCGCCAAGTCATGTGCCCTCCGAGACCGCCGTGTCGATGGCCGACAGCACTTCCTGGAACAGGCCGGTGTGGTCGTACAGCGCGAGCTGGAACTCGTGGTCCTCGATGAGCAGCTCGTGCACGCACTCCACGAACTCACGCCGGTCGTAGAGCCCGGAGCTGAGAAACGCCTTCGCGTACTGGCCGGCGGCCTCCGGCAAAGCTTGGCGCAGCTCGGAAGGTTGCTGCAACAGCTGCCGGCACAGCTCGTGCCACAGACACTCCTTCATCATCGTGACCTGCTCGCTGCCGGCCTCGTTGACGGTCCACCGCTGGTAACACCACTTCGCTTCCTCGTGCGCGGTGACCCGTTCGTCGTCGGAGCGGTAGTAGTAGCGGTAGAGCACGCGCCGGATCGGCGGGTTGATCACCCGCCACAGGCCGGAGCGGGGCTCCAGCAACGAGTTCGAGTTGAGTGCGGCCCACAGGTCGCGCAACTTCCAGCCCGCCGCGCCGACCGCGTCGCGCAGCGCCTGGTCGTCGTCGTAGTGGAACTTCAGGTGCGACTGGGTGACCAAGCGGTAGGGGACCAGCACCTTGAGCGCGAGCTCGACGGCCTTCTTGGCGAGCACGTTGCCGTCGCCGGACGGGAACAGCACGTCGCGGGTCAGCAGCTCGGTCTTCACGTACTTCGCGGTGACGGCGTCGAAGGTCGCGGGTTTGCGCAGTCCCCGTTCGATGCCGATCAGGTTCGCGTCCTGCGCCCAGCGCAGCCAGGCCAGCAGCAGGGCCGGCAGACCGTCACTCTCCTGTTGCAGCAACAACGCCGACTTCCGGACCAGGCTGTCCTCGGCGTCGGGACTGCCGTCGCGCACCGCGTCCTCGATGACCTCGAGCTTGAACTCCGACAGGACCAGCGTCCGGAAGCGGTGCTGCCGGTACCGCCCGAGCCCACGCCACGTGTCCGGCCGCCGCGTGCCGATGATCATGCTGAACCGCTTGCGCACCCGACGTTCCACGAGGTGCGCGTACACGTCGGTCAACGCACTCCGCACCTCGGCCGCCGTGTGGCGGTCCAGCCGTTCGGCGCTGTCGAGGAGGTAGAGCTGGTTGTCGCCCCGCTTGCTGACCTCGCGCGCGATGTCCTCGATCTCGTCCTCGGTCAGCGTGTCGTCCTCGGGCACCACGTTCACGCCCATCAGCTCCACCACGACCTTGGCGGGCGCGCCCCACAGCTCGGGCCACCGCGCGAGGTCGAGCAGCCGGGTCCCACCCCACTTCTTCGCCGTCAGCCCCCGCTCCACCTCCCGCAGGAACCACGACTTGCCCATCTTCGGTGGCGCCGCGACCACCCACAGGTCCTGCCCGCTCGACAGGCTCAGCGCGTTGAGCAGGTTGGTCAGCTCCTGCTCGCGGTTGCGGAACCTCCCGCCCTCCTCTGCCGCCGCCGCCTGCACCCCGAAGGTCGCGAGCAGCCCGGCCAGCCGCGTCTCGCTGAGCGTCCGCAGGTCCTGCCGCGCGTGGTTGCCGACGAACGGGTCCACCGGCTCGTCGAACTCGCCGACGTCGCACACCGTGATCACCGGCCGATTGGTCTTCGTGTCGGTCGCCATCCGGTCGGCGGTGTAGAACTCCTTCATGCACCAGTCGGACTGCTGGTAGTGGCGGGAGAACAGGGCCACGAACCGGTCCGCCCTGCCGAGCTCGGTCGCCAGCGTCTGGTTGAACACGCCCAGGTTGGTCTTCTCGTACCAGAACACGTCGAAGCCGTGCTGCTCCAGCAGTGCCGCGACCCTCCTGGCCGCGCTGCCGTCCTCTTCGGCGTAGCTGAGGAAGACCCTGGTCACCTGCACCTCGTTCCCGCGATCGTCCGTGGCCCGACCGCCGGCAGATGCCCCCGTCGAGGTCGCTGCCCGCGATATCGACCCCGTGCCGAATTTCGCTACGGCACCCTTGACGATTGTTTGACCTGGTTGACGGGAATTCGGCATTTTTCACCCGTTCGGCCTTGCCGGACTCGCAGGTCGCGGACCTTACCGGTACGCAGGCGAGTACGTGAACCGGCGCAAAGCGGTTCACCGGGCGCTGTTCCTGGTCGGCACGAATATGCCCACGGCGCTCATTCGGTAATCGAATGGGCGCAGAACGGCCTCGCCACACTCGTGCCGGGCAGGGACGTCGTTACGTTCCGGAAGAGGCGCTCCCGGTGTCCGGTTCCTTCGGCGTCTGACCGCCTTGCGCAGGCCCTGCCGGCGCGGACGGAAGAGAGAACGGCTTCTCGGGCGCGGCGTACCCTCCGCGCTTGTTGGACTCGTTGGCCGGTGTCGCGGGCTGGCGAGGTGTGCGGTCCGAAGGGTCAGGAGTGCGTTGCTTCCTGGTCATCTAGTACTCCTGGATGTCGATGTATTCGATCTCTGGCCATCTGACCAGCAGTCCACGTTCACCGGCGACGGGAACAGGGACCCCGTCGGCGAGTGCGAGCTCACCGGAGACGGGGTCGACCTGCAGTCCCAACGCCAGGTAGAGGTCCCCCTCTTCTGGATGGCCCGAGGCGTATGAGCGACGGCCGTCCGCAGTGGTGCCGTAATAGCCCGCGAGCCACGTCCCTGACTTGAGCCTGATCCGGACCAATGCTTGCTCCGCGTGTCGCCAGAAGTAGTCCCACGCCCGCGGCTCGGGTGACTCGCCGACGATCAGGACCGCCCACCTCTTGTGGTGCTTGTGCCCCCAGCCGAGCACGGTGCCCGCGACCGTGGGAACGATCACGTATGCCAGTGCCAGCAGTTCGAGCACCCACCAAGAGACCGTGCCCTCCACCAACCGTTTTCCCACGACGAAGTTCCGGTAGAGCAGGAACTCGGGTCCGGAGAGCGCGGCGTGCAGCAGCGCGGATGAAACGAGGAAACGAACCAGCCGATCCGAGAAGGTGATGCCGTAGCTGCCGGCGACGCGTTCGAACGCGAAGGTGTACGACGCTCCTGGCAACAAGGCCAGCAGCGCGACAACGAGTCCCTGCAGAGTGGTGATCATTGCCGTCGCACACCCTGTGGCCAGACGACCAGAACCTCGCGCCCGACCTCGCGGGCTTTCGCCACGACATCAGCGGTGCCTCCCAGCCCGCGGGCGGGTTCACCGTCCCACACGGCCACGAGCAGGTCGCAATGGTCGACGATGAATCGGCCCGCGCTGTAGTAGGCGGTCTCGCCCGCGTGCTCGAAGTCGAGCCGTGTCACCTGCGCGGACGCGATGAGTAGACGGCGGTAGTTGTCCTGTGCCGCGCCGGTGAGCGTGTGTTCGTAGTCCGCCGCAGGGATCACCGCGTGCAAGGCACAACCTGCACCGAGCACTACCTGCGCGAACAGTTGGTCCGCACCTGCTGCCAGACTGGACATGCCGACCGCTGGCTCGGTCTGGCGGTCGAAAAGAACACGGATGTCGCGTTCCGCGTGAGCCCGCGCCGCAGTGGGCAGATGCTGGTGTCCGCTGACGCCGATGATCATTACAACAAATCCTGCTCTGCCAACGACCAGTAGTGCTTGCCGAGCGGAGTGAGGCGGCAGCTCCCGCGGTTGATCGCCGCGAAGTACATGTGTTCGTGTGCCACCGGCTCGACGAGCTTGTTCGCACGGCAAGCTTGCAGCTTGGCGAAGACAGCCTCGTTCACGGGATGTGGTGGAAGTTGCGTCTTCTCCTTGTCGGGCTCATAGGTCGGATCGAGCGGAAACTCGTAGTCCGCACTGGGGAACCAGTTGGTCAGCTCCCGCAACGTGTCCACTGGAATCGACGGCTTGCACCTCCGCACGGCGTGCAGGCGGTCCACATTGGTCTTGAACGTCGGACGCGGGCCCCAATCGTCGAAGCACTCCCAGAGATAGGAGTACAGACCTGCCACGGTGACCTGGCCGAGCACGTCGGCTGCTCCACCGTCCAGAGCGCCCTCGAGATAAGACGAGAACACGCCGCGATCGTCGACCTCGGCGGACAACTGGTCTCCGCGACTCGCAGTGAGGATCGAGACGCCTGAGCGCACGACTGCCGAGTCCTTGCTGAGGCCGGGCACGGTTCCCGCCGTGCCGGAGAAGCAGCAGTCGAGGATCACTACCACCTCTTTGACGTCTGAGTTTCCGATCAGCGCGAGGACTTCGCTGAACCGAACCCCGAGATCGTCCGACGTGCTGTCGCTGGTCATCAGAGCGAGATCGTTCGTCTCTTGTGCACCGTGGCCGGCGAAGTACAGAAGCGCGAAGTCGGCGCCGGCGGCGAGCAGGTCCTTCAGTTCGGTGCGCAGTTCTGACCGGGTGACTGTTTCGGTCAGCGAGTGGCATCTCAGATTTCTGGAGCGGTCCTCGTTGAAGGCGAGCAGTGGCTCGATCGCACGCGCGTCGTTCGCACAACCGCTCAGGTTCCTGTGGTGGTCGTAGTGGTCCACACCTACCAGCAATGCGCGTTTCATGTCAGAGCCCATCGATGAATTCAGCCACGGCGTTCCACGTCCACGTGCGACAGGGTGCGAGACCCATCTGCGGCGGCTTGGTCCGGTAGGAGTCCTCCAACCAGATGCCCATCAGTGGCTTGCGCTCCTCCACTGCACAAGCGATCTCCCACAGTTGCCCGGTCGCACGTGGCGTGTGCGAGCTGATGAGTGCGACAACGCCCGTCGAGCGGCGGATGCGAGTTCGCACTCGCTCCTTCCAGAGAGATTCGTACGGCTCCTTCACCGACATGTCGACGAACTCGAACGGCGTGCGTGCGCTGACTCGCTGGCCCGTGAAAAGATTACGCGCGGTCTCGTCTTCTTTCGCGAAGGCGATGAAGATCGTTTGCTTGTCGTTCAAGGTGATGCACCTCTGCGATCTTGTTCGTGGAACGGCTGTGGCCTGTCGTGCAGGGATCACGGCTCTTCCGGGATGCGGGTGAGTACGCCTGGAGTTCCCAGCGCGATGTAGTAGGCCGAGTCCGAGAACATCGCCTCGGTCAGTTGACGTGGAACGTCCACAACGGACTCTTGATCGAGCTTCCCGGCATCCAGCAGGAACAGCTTTGGGGTCTCGTCGTACGTGCCGACCATCACGTGACGTGCCCCGATCGTCATGATGCCGTTGAACCTGCCGATCTCGGCGCGAGCGTGGACCTGACCGTCCACAAGGGAGAGTTTGACGAGAGCGGAGTTCTCGATGCTGCTGACGAACAGCGTGTCGCCCACCACTTGGAGGTGATCGGGAATCACGGGCAATGTCATTTTCCGGCCGGGGGTGCCGGCGTGCGGGTCGACCCAGGTCAGCGTGTTGTCCGCGGTGCTGGCCACCAGGAGCTGGCCCTGGTGGGAAGCCAGTGCGAGAGGGCCGCCAGGCAGCTTGGTCGTGGTCATGTTCGCTCCGGTCCCGACGTCGAACGCGCGAACCTCCTCGGTGCGCGGGGTCACCACAGCGACCCGATCGTTCACGACCTGGATCCCGAAGGCGATGGACGGCAGGGAAACGCGCCAGATCTCGTCGTACCCGGCGCCGTTGCCGCGCAATGCGATGAGCGTGTACGGCCGGAACGTGGAGACGAAGACCATGTTGTCGGTCGCGGTCAACAGTTGGGGGATCTCGGTCATCGTGTGCACCGGTGTGGTGCCTGTCTGATCAAGCGAAACGAGCTGCTTGGTCGTTCGATCGGCCCCGATGAACTTCCCCGCGCCCACGACGGCGGTCGAGCTGAGCGGTGTCTGGGACAGTGCCGTTCCGGGCATCGGCGGGAGAGGCGGAGCGGCTGGACCGACTGCCACCAGAGCGCTGGAGAGGAACGAGAGCGAGATGCTCGCGAGCCAGGGCCAGGTCTGCCATCTTCGGCTCCACCTCGCGGCGCGTGCCTCACGACGGGTGGGCGACACCCGCAACAGTGAATCGACTGACCTGGGCACGGCCGCTGCGGCCGGCGACGGATCAGCCAGCCACACCTGAGCAGCGGGCTGGACCGCCTCGGCCGCGTGTTCGAGCGCGAGCAGCAACGCCGTGTCGTCCCGGCCGTCCGCCACGTGCAGGCGTGGCGTGCCGTCCACGTCGAACCCGAGAACGAGGGTGAACTCGTGTCGCAGGTCGAAGGGCGGGAACACCTGCTCGTCCATGCCCAAGGCGCTTGCGAGGACGGTCAAGCGCGCACGCGCCTCCTTCAGCGGAACCGGCGGAATCACGAAGATCGCACGCTGCAGCGCTCCTGCCTGCCGCACTGCTGAGATCTCCCATTTCAGCGACGGAGTGCGCCCGACGAGGAACACCACGAAACGGCAGGAGTGGATCTTGTCCTTCACCGCCTGCTGCCAGTCGGCGCCGTGATAGGTGCGGGCCGCGCCCAACGGTGGCAGCTTCGTTCCTGGTTCGCCGAGCGCAACCACCGGCCCTTGGCGCCACAAGCACCAGGCGACGAGCTCTTCCACTCGTTCCCGCCGGCGCAGCGCCAGTCGTTCGAGCAGGTTGTGCCGGCCCGTTCGTCGTGTTCTGATCTTGAGGTTGTCGTCGAGGAACGATCGGAGCAGGAGGATTTCCTGTCGCCCGTCCGCTGCGAGTCTCCTCTGTGCGTTGCGGGAGGCGAAGCGTCGTGCGAGCCGATGAGGGATGTCTGCGAGGGCAAGCAGCATCAGGCCGATGACGAAGAAGATCTGCGTGGCCTTGGTGAGACCTTCCTGGGAGAGTTCGGCGGGAGCGGCCAGAGGTGCCACCGCCGTCAACAGGATCGCTTGGAGGCCGGTGCCCGCGAGCGCGATGCCGGTCGCACTGGTCGCCACGACGACCAGTGAGGCCCGGAAGCCCTGCACAGCCGCGAACCCGCGGCGAGCGGTGAACACCTGAACAAGCGACACGACCGCACCAAGCGCGGCGAAGAGAAGAAACTGCCTCACGGTCGTGAGTTGGTACGTGGCGGTGAACAGCGCGAGGAAGATCGCGCCGCGGATGACGGCACCCCGTGTGTGGTTTCGTGCGCGCGTCCGGGCCTCGTCGGAGACATCGTCGAACCGAGCCGGGCCGCGCCACGGCTGTAGCTGCCTCCGCAACACGAACCGGAGGATGCGTTCGCGGGTGCTGCGGTCGTTGACGCAGACTGCCAGCCAGATCCCCAGTTGGAGCAACAACAGCGTGAGCACGGTGCCGACGTACAGGCGGATCTGCACTGTCCTGAGCGACACGGCCTTCTGATCGGAGAGATCTGGAGAGTCGGCGAGTTTCGCGTACTGCTGGTTCGCAATGCCTTGGATCGTCGAAACAGCGGTGTCGGCGGGCGAACTCGTCATGAGCGAAATCTTCGCCTTGACCCGACCACGTCCGAAGATGACGGTGTGATTGGTCCTCTCGTCGTCGGTGCGTTCCTGGGTGAAGGTGTTCAAGCGTGCGTCGAAGCCGGGACGCGCCTCACCGCGGTGTGCACCGGAGAACTCGGCGTTCGTGGTCTCGATCAGCCACATGTCGAGGTCGGACGACCCGTCCATCGAGGCGTAACCACGCAGGTGCGCGGTGATCAGGCTGCCCTGCCTGATGGTGTCGAAGTAGACGCCGTTTCCCTGGATGACCTCTGCCGCGGGAACCTCGTGGTTGGTGAGCGGGTAGTAGCCCCGCAATTCCTTCAAGCCCAGCATCTGTTCGGTGAGCCACCGATCGCCGCTCTCCGGTTTGGTGGCGGTAGCACCTGGGGTGATGAGCAGGAAGGCGCACGAAATCGTGATCAGGACGATCGCGATCATTCGTCGTGGCGGGATGCGTAGACATTCCACTTCGCGCCTCCGGCCGGGTGTCGCGACGCGTTCACGCCGTCTGTGTGCACCGGGAATCGATCGGCGGAGCTCAAGGTGTTATCCGGTCCTGCTCCTTTCACCCGAAAGGAGCAGGAGGACAGATTCCTGAGATCATGGAATTTCGGCGGTTCAGCTCTGTCGCTCGAAGAACACGGCGCTGACCGCGACCAGTTCGGTCAGCGCCGGATCGTTCGTCGCAGTCGGAGGCGGCGAGGTCTAGGTGTTGGCCCACTCCGGGACAGGGCCCAGGTCGCGCTCATCGGGCTTGCGGTAGATCACCCGCAATATCTTCTCGAGGTGGTCGCCGTAGTCGAGTGACGCATCAATCTTGACGGACGCGATGTTCCCCAGTACGGCCGGAGCTTCGACACCGTCCAGCCTGATGCAGATCAGGCGGAAATCCTTGTCGCGGTCGGCTCGCTTCACGGCGTGGTCGACCTCCCTCGGCACCCATGCGGATTCCGGGGTGTGGCGGGACACCACGACGATGAACGCGTCGGCGTTGTCGATCTGTTCGAAGACCTCCCCAGCGATGTGATGACCTGGAAGCATGTCGTAGCGGTCCAGCCAGATGCGTACGCCGCGCCGCTCAAGCGACTTCGTGATCGGCACCACGAACCGGTCCTGGTCGGCGTTGGAGTGGCTCATGAACACGACGGGATTGGCGGCGCTCTGGCCGATCCTGTTCTGAGCCGCCGCGTGGCTGCGTGCCATTACCCGCATGTACAGATCGGTCTCGTCGCGGTGCGCTCGCCATGCCTCGACGCACTGGTGGGAAAGATCCCGCGCGCCGCCGTAGTCACCGCTGGCGTGCAGGTAGCGGACGAGGTTGAGCATCAGCAGACGAACCGGCTCTTCGAGGCCGTCCGCCGCCCGCGACATCGTGGCGTGAGGCAGCAGTTCGGCGTAACGAGGCCAGTTGTCCCTGAGCTCCGGGTCACCGGGATCCCCGTGGGAGAGCAGCACATGCACGGCGTGCCGCATTTTCTCCTGCTCACCCGTGTCCAGCCGATTCTTCAACACGGTCTGCACCAGACGATGCAGCTGCAGCGTGTTGTTCCGGTGATCGATCTTGGCGAGGCTGTACCGGCTGATCTCCTTCACCGCGCGGTGAAGTTTGATCGGGTCGCTGAGCGCTTCGGCGAGCGCTTCGGGTACGGGGGCACCGCACACGCCGCTGAACAGGTTGCGGGAGATCGGTTCCGGGCCGAAGAACGCGCAGACCTGCAGCAGTTGCAATGCCGCCCGGTGCTCCCTCTTCAACCGGTTCAGCGGGACGTTCCACGCTGCGGCGACGGGGAGTTGGTCGTTGCTCGAGGTTCCGGTTTCCAGCAGTTCCGTGCGGTTCTGATCGAGCAGCGTGAGGTATTCCTCGGCCTGCATGCCGGTCTGGTCACGCCATGCCGCCGCCTGCTCGATCGCCAGTGGAAGATCGCCCAGCGCCTCGGCGAGCCGGTCGGCATCGGCGTCGGTCAGCGCGCCGCTGCGGCGACTCAGCAACTGCTTGCTCTCGGCGCGGCTGAACAGGTCCACTTCGACCGCTCTGGCAACGCCCGCCCACGTGGAGTCGCGCGAGGTGATCACCACGTGGCCGTTGCCGGCGGGGATGAAAGGGCGGACGGTCTCCGTCCTGTCGGCGTTGTCGAAGACCAGGATCCAGCGGGAGTGCGGAGGTTCGCCCCGGCGCAACGCCTCCAGCACCGCGGGGATGGCGGTGTCCGCGGAGGTGGACTCGGGTACCCCAAGCCTCTTGGCGAGTTCGACGAGACTCGACGTTATCTGCGCCGGCTGTTCGGCCGAGATCCACCACACGACGTCGTATTCCGACGCGTGCTGGTAGATGTATTCAACGACCATCTGCGTCTTGCCGACACCGCCCATGCCGTGCAGCGCTTCGGGAAGGGTCGCGGTCGCACCGGGCTCCAGGAGCCGCTGGCGGAGCTGATCCAGCAACTGCTTCCTGCCCACGAAATCGGGATTTCGCAGCGGAACCGCCCCCCACACCTGTGGATTGCTCACGCCGTCACGGCGTAGTTCCGCCGTACGAGGGGCTTCTGGCGTTGACACTGGTTCTCCATCGTCCGAGAACGTGCGGCCTGACGGCACGAACACGTTCGGATGTTCCTGCACGCTGAAATCCTCCTGCTCCGCCGACTGGATCGATCCAGAGTGGTGGACTTCCGTGAGGCTAGAGGTGACAAAACGTTCTGTTTTATCGCTGCGCAGTCCATGGAGTGTGCGTGAGTCGACTCTTGGGACTGATGCCAGCGGGTGTGAACGAGCCTGTGCAAGATAGCACCGTCGGTCAGATCGGGCCGCGTCGTAGTCACGTTCATAGAACATGTTCAGCAGGTCGTTGGGCAGGTCTGCGTCGCCCTTGTCCAACTCGTCGATCAGCTGCATCCGACGTCGAGCATCGACCGCGCGAATGGGGCTGAGAACCGCCGAACGGTGATGTTTCGTGGCGCGTTTCGATTGCTGCGCCGGTGCGCCTAGGTCGGCATTTCGAATGATGCTCGTGAGGGTCGCAACACGACCCCGCGCCCGGCGTAGAACCGTTCGAACCTCTCACGGCTGACCGTCGCGAACGCCTGGTTGTCCGCGCGATCCCCGGACGGGGTGTGGAACACGACCTCGGCATCGGTGCACTCGATCACCAGCACGAGGTGCCCACCGCGGTGAGGTGGCGTCGTGTCCGGCCGACGCACGCCGTGGTGCACCGAGGCCAGCACGAGCGCCCCGGCCGCGGTCTCCGCAGCAACCCTTGACAGCGGCAGCTCGGGGCAGCTCAAAGCGGTCAGCCCGAACCGCTGCTCCACGTAGGACGCGAACGGCGCGTAGATCATCCCATTTACACCGGTCTCGTGCCGTAAGTAGGCGCCGTGGGCCGAGGCCTCCTCAGCGAGCTGGACGAGCGGCGGTTCCTCGTGGCCCCAGTAGGCCAGCGCCATCTTCAGGCAGGCCATCCCGCAGGCGCGCCAGCTCCAGAACTCGTACTCGTCGACAGAATCCGCCCCGGATCGAGCCCACAGCGGGTCGTCAGATGCCCGCAGGGCGCCCGAGAGGATGTCGGCGACGAGATCCGGTGACTCCCATTGGGCCCGGTACGGAACGGCACGCACCTCATTACGTTAGCGAAGATGATCGTGCAGTTCGCTGATGTCCCACTCCGGCAGCGGGTCCTCGAACGTCCGCCACACCTCGGGCCCGGCCGCCAGCTCCGAGTCGGTGAGCAGCGCGGGGTCCAGGCGGCGGGCGGGTTCGGTGACGTCGAGGTCGACCCCGATGAACACCAGCTCCTGCCGGGCCTGCGGCGTGCCGAGCAACTGGCCGGGTTCGAGGCTCAGGTTCGGCCCGGCCTGCGACCAGACGGCCAGCACGTCCGGCCGCGTCGCGAGGTGGCAGAAACCCTTGCTGCGCAACACGCCCTCCCAGTCCGCCAGCGCCTCCGCCAGGCGCGACGGGTGGAACGGCCGGGAAGCGCGGTAGGTGACCGACCTGATCCCGTACTCCTCGGTCTCCGGCGTGTGCCCGCCCGCGAGCTCCGCGGCCCAGCCTGGTGCCTGCGCGGCGGTGATCGGGTCGTAGCGGCCGGTGTCGAGCACCTCGGACAGCGGCACGACGCCCTGACGGGTGTGCAGCAGGCGAGCGGACGGGTTGAGGCGCCGCAGCACGGCGTCGAGCCGCGCGAGCTCCGAAGGCGTCACGAGGTCCGTCTTGTTCACCACCAGCACGTCGGCGAACTCCACCTGGTCCACGAGCAGGTCGGAGATCGAGCGCTCGTCACCGTCGGCGGCTTCGAGGTCGCGGGCGTCGAGACGGTCGCCGGTGGTCAGTTCGCGCAGGAAACCCGCCGCGTCCACCAGCGTCACCATCGTGTCGAGCCGGGCGTGGTCGGACAGGCTGGTGCCGTCGTCGAAGGTCCAGTCGAACGTCGCGGCCACCGGCATGGGCTCGGAGATGCCGGTGGACTCGATCAGGATCGTGTCGAACCGGCCAGAGCGCGCCAGCTCGCCGACGCTGTCGAGCAGGTCCTCGCGCAGCGTGCAGCAGATGCAGCCGTTGGTGAGCTCCACCAGCCGTTCGGTGGTGCGGTCGAGCGAGCCCTGACCGGCCACCAGCGCCGCGTCGATGTTGACCTCGCTCATGTCGTTGACGATCACCGCCACCCGCCGGCCCTCGCGGTTGGCGAGCACGTGGTTGAGCAGGGTGGTCTTGCCGGCGCCCAGAAAGCCGGACAGCACGGTCACCGGGGTGCGCATCTACAGTTCCATCTCCTCGTGCCAGTCGGCGAACGGGTCGGCGAAGTCGAGCTCGGCGATCAGCGCGAGCTCCTCGTCGGTGACCAGGGCCGCGCGCAGGGCCGCGGTGATCGCGGTGATCTTGGTCGGGGAGGCGGACCTGGCGATCACGACGATCTCCTGGTCGCGGTCGCCGTAGTACGGGTCCCACCGCAGCGACGCGGCCGCGCGCCGGTCCGCGTCGGCCTCCTCCCAGTCGTCGGTCGCCGCGAGCCAGGGGCCGAGGTTGCCGACGCGCAACCCGCCGCCCGCGGACTCCAGCCACAGCGCCACGTCGGGCTGGCTGGCGAGCCACACCCGGCCACGCGCGCGCACCACGCCGTCGAGCAGCACGTCGATGGCGTCGTGCAACCGCATGGGGTGGAAGGGACGCCGTTCGGTGAAGTGGACGACGGACACGTCGTGCGCCGGTTCGAGCGGTGGCTGTCCGTACAGCAGCGGCGCGAAGCCGTCGTCGACCTCGCCGCGTCGTGCGGTGGGGGGAATCGCCGCGAGCAACGCGCTGACGTCGAGCGTGTCCAGTTGCCGGCGGGGAGCGCGCGGGGCGAGCCGGTCGAGCACCGCCGCCAGCGCCGGGTCGGCGGGGCCGGTGAGCACCAGGGCGTCCGCGAACTCCGCCTGCCCGACCACGACCTGCGCCACCGTCCGCTCGTCGCCCTCGGCCGCCCGCATGCCCCGGTCCGCGAGCGTGTCGGAACCGGTCGCGTCGGTCAGCCACGTCGTGCTGTCGATCACCGTGACGACGGCCTCGACCCGCACGTCGGTCTCGCTCAGCGCGAAGCAGACGGCCTCCGGTTCGAGCGCCGGGTCGAGGTGCACGATCACCGGCCCGTCCTGCCGTTCGAGCAGAGGAACGAGATCCAGACGCAGCGTGCACGACACACAGCCGTGCGCGAGTTCCAGCACGGTGAGCCGACCGTCCACCCAGCGCCGCACCACACCGTCGGCGAGATCGCTCAGGTCGTGCCTGACCAGCATCGACTCCGGTGACGTCCGCCAGATCTCGTCGGCCACGTCGTGGTGGGTGAACCCGGCTACCAAGATGACCCGCGCTGCCATGAACGGCAGCCTACATGACAACGATTATCGTTTCTGGGCCGGTTCGGGGCATGAGATGATCGAGCGATGCAGGTCGAGTTCTGGGCTGACGTCATCTGCCCGTGGTGCTACATCGGCAAGGCGCGTTTCGAGCAGGCGCTGGCCGGGTTCGAGCACCGCGCCGAGATCACCGTGGTGCACCGCGCCTTCGAGCTGGATCCGGGCAGAGCCACCGTCGAACCGGTGCAGGAGATGCTCGCCGCCAAGTTCGGCCCGCGTGCCGGTGAGATGGAGGACTCCGTCGCCCAGCTCGCGCGGGACGCGGGTCTCGAGTACCGGCTGGACCGCGAGGTGGGCAACACCTTCGACGTCCACCGGCTGCTGCATCTGGCCGGAGAGCGCGGCCTGCAGCAGGAGGTGCTCAACGCTGTGCTGCACGCCAACTTCGCGGAGGCGCGCTCGTTGTTCACCGTCGAGTCGCTGAGCGAGATCGCCGCCGAGGCCGGGCTCGACCCGGCCGACGTCAAGGCCGTGCTCGACGACCCCGCCGCGTACGCCGACGAGGTGCGCGCGGACGAGAAGCGCGCTCGTGACCTCGGTGTCACCGGTGTGCCGTTCGTGGTCCTCGACAACCGTCTCGCCGTCGCCGGTGCGCAGCCGGCCGAGTTGTTCGAGAAAGCGCTCAACCAAGCCTGGGAGGCGTGACGTGGAAGCCGAGCTGTTGCGGGTGGACTCCGAGCAACTCGAGGCCGCCGTCGTGCTCCGCGCCGAGGGCGAGGTCGACTCCTACACCGCGGGTCTGTTGCGCGACAAGCTGTCCGCGGCGTTCGAGGCCGGCCTCCCGGTGGTGCTGGACCTCAGCGAAGTCGCGTTCTTCGCGTCGTCCGGGCTCTCGGTGCTCGTGGAGTACCACCTGCTCGGGGAGGACCGCGGCACACCGCTGCGGCTGGTGTCCCCGGCGGGAAGCGTCCTGCGGGCGCTGCGGGCCACCACGCTGAACGAGACGCTGGAGCTGTACCTCACCCTGCCCGAGGCGCTCGCCGGCAAGTGAGCGCGACCGGGCTCGGGTAGGTTCGGCGATCATGCCGGATGATCTTCCGTCCCGTTCGTTGCCCGACGGCTTCGTCCTCGCCCGGACCAAGGTCGCCGTCGCGGTCGCCGCGGGCGCGGTCAGCGGGCTGGTCGTCGCGCTCATCACCGGGCACGCGGAGTTCGGCCCGCTGGTCGGCTGGGACGTCGCCACGCTCGTGTACCTGGTCCGGGCGTGGCTGGTGATCTGGCCGATGGACGCGGAGGAGACCGCCCAGCACGCCGTCCGCAACGACCCCACCCGCCGGGTCGCCGAGGTGTTGCTGCTCGTGGCCGCCATCGCGAGCCTCGTGTCGGTGGGTTTCGTGCTGGCCCGCGCCGCGCAGACCACCGGCGCGGCCGAACTCCTGCGCGTGGGCCTCGGCGTGTTGTCGGTGGTGCTGTCGTGGACGGTCGTGCACACGATCTTCACGCTGCGCTATGCCCGTCTCTACTACTACGGCGCGGACGGAGGCGTGGACTTCAACCAGGAGGAACCGCCCGACTACGGCGACTTCGCGTACGTCGCGTTCAGCATCGGCATGACGTTCCAGGTGTCCGACACCAGCCTGTCCGGCCGGGAGATGCGACGCACGGCGCTGAAGCACGCGTTGTTGTCGTACCTGTTCGGCACCGGTGTGCTGGCCACGACGATCAACCTGGTCGCGAGCATCAGTTCCCAGTAGTTGAACGCTAGACCAAATCGGTGACGGCGAGAGGTACCGTCCGCGCTGAAGAGCCCTATGGGAGGAGACGAGCCGTGCGCCGTCGTATGCGTGGCACCGCTGTTGCCGCGATCGCGCTGACCAGCCTCATGGTGGTCAGCGCCTGTGCGAAAGACTCCGGCAACACCGCGCCGACCAACGCCGCCGGTGCCGGGTGCGAGTTCGCGACGCCGCCCAGCGCGCCCGCCACCTCGAACACCAGTGCCGCCGCCGACGGGGACAAGGTCGACGGCAGCGCGCTGAAGATCGGTCTGGCCTACGACATCGGTGGTCGTGGTGACGCGTCGTTCAACGACCTCGCCGCCGCCGGGTTCGACCAGGCGATCAAGGAGATGGGCGTCAAGAAGGAGAACACCCGCGAGCTCTCCGCGGCGCCGAACGAGGACGAGTCCGCCAAGCAGACCCGCTTGCGTCAGCTCGCGTCCGAGGGCTTCAACCCGATCGTCGGCGTCGGCTTCGCCTACACCGAGTCGCTGAAGGTCGTCGCGCCGGAGTTCCCGAACGTCAAGTTCGGCCTGGTCGACTCCGCCGTCGAGGGCGCGGCCAACGTCACGCCGCTGGTCTTCGCCGAGCAGGAGGGCTCGTTCCTGGCCGGTGTCGTCGCCGCGTACCAGAGCAAGAAGTGCCACGTCGGGTTCGTCGGCGGCGTGGACATCCCGCTGATCCAGAAGTTCGAGGCGGGCTACGTCCAGGGTGCGAAGGCCGCCGCGCCGAAGATCCAGGTGGACAAGAAGTACATCACCCCGGCCGGTGACTTCACCGGTTTCCAGGACCCGCCGAAGGGCCAGGAGGCCGCGAAGGGCCTGATCGACAAGGGTGCGGACGTCGTCTACCCGGCCGCGGGCGCGTCCGGCATCGGCGTGTTCGCCGCGGTGAAGCAGGCGGGCGTGCTGGCGATCGGGTGTGACGCCGACCAGTACAACCAGCCCGCGCTCGCGGCCAACCGGGACGTCATCGTCGCGTCCAGCCTCAAGCGCGTCGACGTCGCGGTGTTCGACTTCTTCCGCGCCGCCGCGAAGAACGACCTCGCGTCGCTGCCGAAGGTGTTCGACCTCAAGGTCAACGGCGTCGGGTACGCCACGTCCGGCGGCAAGATCGACGCGAAGCTGCAGGGCATCCTCGAGGGCTACAAGGCCCAGATCATCGAGGGCAAGATCAAGGTCGCGGACAAGCCGTAATGATGTAGCCCGCCTGGGCCAGCATCCGTTGCGCACGCGGGAAATCCCGCAGCTGCGCGGCGAGCAGGTCCAGTGCGGGCTCCAACACCCGTGCGGGTACTCCGCGCGCGTTGAGCACCTCGCCGGTCCACAACAGGAACGAGCGGAACAACCCGTCGTCGTCCAGGTACAGCGCGGTCGCGAGGAACTCCACGATGTGTGCGAGGTCTTCGGCCGTGTGCTGCCGTTGTTCGTCGTTGTAGGAACGCATGGCGGGCAAGCGTTCCTCCAGTCCGCGGTACACCGACCGCACCAGCTCGCCCGCGCTGCGCTTCACCAGCGTGTACTCCTGGTCGGCGAGGTGCGGCAGGTCGTCGATCGGCTGGTGCGGCGCGGTCGGCACCGGCAACGTCTGCGACAACAGCATGTCCGCGGCTGACCGCGCGTCAGCGGCCCACGCGTTCGCGCCGAACCTCCGCGCGTGCGTGCCGTCAGTGCCGAACGCCGCGCCGCCCACCATCACCGGCACGCCCGTGGCCTGGCACGCCGTCATCGTGGCGTGCGCCGAGGGCAGCCGGGTGGCGATGGAACTGGACAACGCCACCACGTCCGGGTTGGTGCGGTGCAGGTACGTGATCAGGTGCGGCGCCGGCACCTGCGCGCCCAGGTAGTCGACGGCGAAACCGCGCAACGACAGCACTTCCGCCAGCAACCGCGCGGGCAACGCGTGCCACTCGCCGTCCACGCACGCCACCGTCACCCGGCCGTGCACCGGCTCCCGCCAGGGCTTGGTGATCGACAACGCGGTGACCGCACGCTCGTTGATCGCGGTGATCGAGTGCTCCTGTGCGACGCTGATCCGGTTCGCCGCCCACTCCAGTCCGACGCGCCGCTGCACCGCGCCGACCACGTCGAGCAGCACGACCTCGTGGCCGAGCTCTTCGGCGGCGTCGAGCACCACGCCGGTCGCGCGGTGTTCGTCACCGTCGAGCACGGCCTCCCACAACGAGTCGACGGCCTTCACGTTCACCTCCGGCGCGGCGCGGCGATCGCGAGCACCGCCATGTCGTCGTGGCCACCGGCACCGATCCATTGCGCCGCAAGCATGTGCACGTGTTCCACCAGCGCCTCGGCCGGCATGCCACCGCACGCGGCCAGAGCGCGGTGCAGGCGGTCCTCGCCGAACTCCTCGTCGCCCAGCGGACCGCCGCAGGCCTCGGTGATGCCGTCGGTGTAGAGCAGGCACGAGTCGCCCGGCGCGAGCACCACCTCGTCGGTCGTCGTCGTGATGTCCGGGAGGATTCCGACGAGCGTGCCGCGGGTCTTGGCCACCTCGACGGCGCCGCCGGCCCGCACGATCAGCGGCGGCAGGTGTCCACCTGAGGTCAGCGTCACGCGCAGGCCGTCGTCGACCGGGCGAACGGTGCCGACGGCCACGGTGACGAAGCGGGAGTGGTCCGCGGTGAGCAGCGCCTGGTTGAGGGCCCGCAGCATGCGGTCGTGGTCGGTCACCACCTGCAGGAGCGCGTGCAGCGCGGTGCGGACCTTGCCGGTCTGCACCGCCGCGTCGAGCCCCTTGCCGCACACGTCGCCGAGCACGACGAACAGTTCGTCGTCGGGAAGTTCGTGCACGTCGTAGAAGTCGCCGCCGACGTGTTCGGTGTCGGCGGACGCGCGGTAGCGACCGGCCAGCTCGACGTGCTCGTAGCGGCGCAGCGCGGGCGGCAGCAGGTCCCTGGTCAGCCGTTCCGTGATCACCGCCTGCTGGGTGAACAGGTTCGCCGCCGACATCGCCACGCCCGCACGGGAGGCGAACATCCGCGCGAAGGCCTCTTCGCTCTCGCTGAACTGCTTGTCCCGCCGCACGAGGATCAACGCGCCGGCCGGCACGCCGTGACCGGGCAACGGCGTCACGACGATCGACGCCACGCCCTTGGCGAGCCACTCGGGCGCCGCGGCCGGGTCGATCCACCGCGACGGCACGGGCGGGAATCCGCGCAGCGCCTCGCCCAGACCCACGACGTCCTCGACGTCGACGTGCTGCAGTTCGTAGGTCGGCGGTTCACCCCGCAGGCAGCGCGTGATGGGGTGGCCGTGGTTCGACCGCGGCGCGATCACGAGCGCCTCGTCCGCGAGGTGCGTGGCCGCGAGCTCGGCCACGAGGTTCATGCACCGCTCGGGGTTGAGCGACGTCATCAGGGCGCTGGACATCCGCATCAGCAGCGAGGCCCGCTCCCGTTCGAGCCACAGGTCCGTCTCGTCGAGCAACCACCAGGTGGACGAGCCGTCCTCGTGGTCGACCCGGTGCGCGGCATAGCAGCGTTCCGCGATGGACACGGACTCGCCGTGCTGCCACCGCGGCAGCGAGACCTGCTGCGGGAAAAGGGACTTGGCTGCGTCGTTCATGCCGTGCACAACACCGGCAGCGTCGACGACGAGTGCGGGGCACGGCGACCGCAACCAGCTGGAAACCGCGACCACGCACCGAGTCTGTCACCCGAAGGCGATCAAGAACAACGTTTGAAACCCCGTGCGGCGGGGTAGGGCTCACAGCGCCACCCGGCCGGTGATGCCGACAATCGTGTTGCCGCCCACCCAGATCCGGTCGCCGTCCTGTTCGAGGTGAATTCGCCCACGGCGCCCGAGCTTGGTGCCCTGGGCCGCGACGTACCGCGGCCGGGCGATGCCCGCGGGGATGAGCCACTGGGCGATCGCGGCGTTGAGGCTGCCCGTCACCGGGTCCTCCTCGTACCGGCTGCCCTCGTTGATGAACGCCCGCACCTCGAACGCGGCGTCACCACCGTCGCTGTGCGGCCCGACCACACCGAGCCCGGTGAACTCACCGAACCGCGAGTAGTCGGGCCGCACCGCCAGCACCGCCTCGGCGGAGTGCAACAGCACCGCGACCCAGCCGGGCCCGTTGTCGGCCCACTGCGCGCCGGCGATCTCCTCCGGCGTGATCGCCAGCGCCGCGGCCAGTGCGGCATGGTCCTCGACCGGACCACCGCGCACCAGCGGTGGCGCGGCGAACGCCAGCCGCGAGCCGTCGCGGCGCACCTCGACCAGCCCGGCCCCGCACTCCTGCACCACCCGGTCGGGATCGCGCGGGGTGTGCCCGGCGGCGAGCCACGCGCGGGCCGACCCGAGCGTGGGGTGGCCGGCGAACGGCAGCTCGCGGCTCACCGTGAAGATCCGCACCCGGTAGTCGGCGGCGGGGTCTTCCGGTGGCAGGAGGAACGTGGTCTCGGCCAGGTTCGTCCAGTTCGCGAAGGCCGCCATCTCCTCGGCGGTCAGGCCTTCCGCGTCGTGCACGACCGCGAGCGCGTTGCCCTTCGTGAACTCGTCGGTGAACACGTCGACCTGGCTGAACGTCCGCATTGGAGCGACACTATTCGAAGTCGGGGAGCATGAACGCGGAGTGCTCGGGGCGGCCGGCCTCGGCGGGCATGGTCGTGCGTTCGCGCAGGGCGGCGTTGCGCGCGGCCAACGCCTCGGCGGTGCCGGGGAACAGCTCCGCGTCGCCCACGTCCACCAGGTCCTGGTTCGCCTCGACGAACGGCCGGACCTCCCGTTCGTACGCCGGCGCGTCGCCCAGGTGGCGGGCCAGCACGTAAGCCCCGACGAGCGCGAGGCTCGACCCCTGCCCGGTCAGGAACGACGGGGCGTGCGCGGCATCGCCGACCAGGGCGACGCGGCCGGACGACCAGCGCGGCATGCGGATCTGACTGACCGTGTCGAAGAACAGGTCGTCCGCCGCGTGCATGGCCTTGAGCAGCCGCGGCACCTCCCAGCCGTCATCGGCGAACACCTCCGTGACCAGTGCGCGCTGGGCCTCCGGAGCGCGGAACGCACCGAACGGCGCCTCAGACCGGGTGAAGCTCAAGAACCCGTGCACGTTCTCGCCCTCACCCACGGCGTAGAGCGCGGCGGCGCGGCCGGGTTCGTTCCACAGCACGCCCTCGTGGCTCAGGCCGAGGTCGTTGGGCATCGTGAAGCCCGCGAAGCAGTAGCCGAGATAACGGTGGAACCGCTCCTCCGGCCCGAACGTCAACTCCCGCACCGCCGAGTGCAACCCATCAGCGCCGACCACGTGGTCGTAGGTGCGCTGAAGATCGCTGCTGAACGTCACGTCCACGCCTCGGGCATGATCGTTCAGGGCGACGATGCTGTTGTCGAACAAGAACTCGACGTCGTCGCGCACGGTGTCGTACAGGATCTCGGTGAGGTCGCCGCGCCGCACTTCCAGGTCACGACCGTCGCCACCGGTGATCACCTCCGGCCGGATCGACGCGACCTGGCTGCCGTCGGCGTTGAGGAACGTGATCCGCCGCGTGTTCACGTGGGCCTCCCGCAGCCGGGGGAGGAGCCCCATCCGCTCGACCACCCCCAACGCGGTACCGCGGATGTCGATGGGGTAGCCGCCGCCGCGCGGGGTGTGAGACTTCTCCACCACGGTGACGTCGAAACCGCGCCTGCGCAGCCAGAACGCGAGCGCGGGCCCGGCGATGCCGGCGCCGGAGATCAGGACGGTGCTCATGGCTCCTCCAGTTAACTGACTTAGGTATCCTTTTTCGGGCCGCGGTGATCGCCGCGGTGTGAGCGAGACCACGGCAAGCATATACCTAAGTTAGGTAAGTAAGGTGTGAGATGAGCGAGCGTCTCGACCCCGCGGCAGTGCTGCCGCACCTGATGCAACTGGGCACCGTGCTCAACCGCAGCCAGCTGGTGGAACGGGCGATGGACCACGTGGGCCTCCCGATCGACCGCCCGGGCCTGACCGTGCTCATGACGCTGCGCATGGCCGGCCAGCCGTTGCGAGTGGGGGAGATCGCCGCGCGCATGCAGGTCGTGGGCCCGCACGTCACGCGGCACCTGCACGACCTGGAGGGCGCCGGCCTGGTCCGCCGCGTCACCGATCCGACCGATCAGCGCGCCCGGCTGATCGAGCTGACGGACTCCGGTGCCGCGGCGGCGGGCCGTTATCTGGAGGCGATCCTCGGCTGGTTCACCGGTGCGGTGGCCGACTGGTCGGAGGAGGACCAGGTCACGTTCGGGCGCCTGCTCAGCCGGTTCGTGAACGACCTGCAGGCGCGGGTCGCGGAACTCGACTGATCCCGGTCAGAGCCCGGTCAGAGGTAGATGGCCAGCGCGACGGTCACCACCCAGGCGAGGCCCAGCGACTGCAGGACGCGGTCCGAGCGGGCCAGGTCGTCCGGCGCGCCCGCCTTGCCGCTGTCGACGTCGACGGCGTAGCGGAGCACGGCGATGACGAACGGGACCATGGACAGGGCGGCCCACGGACTGCTGGTGCGCTGACCCAGCTCGAACGCCCACAGGCCGTACGTCATGTTCATGACAGCGGCCGAGGTGGCCCAGACGAACCGCAGGTAGGTCTCGGAGTACTTGGTCAACGAGTGGCGGATCGCCGCACCGGTGGCGTGGAAGAGCTTGATCTCCGCATACCGCTTGCCCGCCACGATGAACAGCGATCCGAACGCCGTCACGAGCAGGAACCACTGGCTGGGTGCGATGTGGGCGCCCAGGCCGCCCGCGATGGCGCGCAGCAGGAACCCCGACGCGACCACGCACAGTTCCAGCACGGGCTGGTGCTTCAGGCCGAAGCAGTAGCCCAGCTGCACCGCCAGGTAGACGACCATGAGCACGAGCAGCTTCCAGCCCGCCACCGCGCCGACCGCCAGGGACGCGGCCATCAGCACACCTGCCGTGCCGACGGCGAGCGGCACGGGCACGATGCCCGCCGCGATCGGCCGTTCGCGCTTCTTCGGATGGGCGCGGTCGGCTTCCACGTCCTTGGCGTCGTTGATCAGGTACACCGCCGAGGCCGCGCAGCAGAACGCCACGAACGCCAGCGCCGCCGAACGCAGTACGGCGGCTTCCGTGATCCTGCTCGACGCGAAGGGTGCGGCCAGCACGAGGGCGTTCTTCGTCCACTGGTGCGGCCGGGCAGTCTTGATCAGGCCACGAACCACCGACGGCCGGGTCTGCGTCGCCACGGTCATCGACGCCCCCACACGGCGCGGCGCACACCGCGCGCCACCACGGCACCCAGCACGGCGCCGGCCAGCACGTCGGTCGGGTAGTGCACGCCCAGCACCAGCCTGCTGATCACCATCGGTGGCACCAGGATCGGCACCAGCGGCTGGTTGGTCAGCGCGCCGTAGGCGACCGCGGCCGTGGTGGTCGAGGTCGCGTGTGACGACGGGAAACTCAGCCTGCTCGGGGTGCCCGCCAGCACCTGGACGCCCGCGTGGTGCGGGCGCCTGCGCCGGACCACGCGCTTCACCACGATGGACGCGGCGTGCGCGGCCACCACGGAGGTGGCCGCGACCGTCCATTCCGGACGGCGGCGGCGGTCCACGAACCAGCCCGCCACGCCCAGCGCCACCCAGCCCGCGCTGTGCTCGCCGAAGAACGACAGCAGCCGGGCCGCTCGCACCACCGGTGGTTTCGCGAGCGCCGACTGCACGGCGACCAGCACCTCCGCTTCACGGTCGCTCATCGGACGCCCTCCCAGCCCATGCGGGTCTGCCGGTCGTGGGTGATGGTGTACTGGCCGGTCTCGTGCAGGGGCTTGGTCTGGTACACCTGGATCGGATACGCGCCGGGGAAGTCCTTCAGCCGCGCCGGGAGCGCGGTGACCTCCTGCGAGGAGAGGACGTCGCCGAACAACGCGCCGCGCACGGGTTGCCACGTCGCGTCGCTCAGGCCGAGCCACTGCGTGTCGCCCCACTGCACCGCGTAGGAGATCGGTTCGATCACACCGTCCTGGATGCGCGGCTGGCGCTGGCAGGGGAACAGGAACGCGAACTGCCACGCCACCCCCACGGCCGCCTCACGGGGCAGGAACTCCCGCAGCGGCACGTACTTCTGCGCGGCGGGCGCGGTGAACTCGCCCTGGCCGGTGAGCCGCACCTGCGTCGCGCCCTTCGGAGCCGGCGGCAGCACGAGGGTTCGCCGCAGCGTGCTGGTCACGTTGTCGGTGAGCTCGCCGGTGCTGAGCACCTCCGCGTTCGACGTCGCGTACTCGTAGGTGACCGGCGTGGGTTCCCCGGTCACGACGGTCGCGAGCTGGTCGCTCTGGATCGCGAACCACCTGTCCGGCAACGGGACCAGCGCCCGCGGTGTCGCCACCTCGATCGCGTCCGCCGCGACGCAGCGTTCGGCGAGCGGGTCCTGGACGCTCGCCGCCCACGGCGACCAGGTGTCCAGCGTCCGCACCGTCGCGACCGCGAAACCGCCCACCAGGTAGGTGATGTTGGCCGCGAAGAACATCACGACCACGACCGGGATCGCGATGACCGAGGCGTAGGAACCCTTGCCCCGCCGATGCAGAACGAACGCCACGATCGCGATGAGCAGGAGCCACCAGTACGGCTTGTCGAACTTGAGCACCGACAGGTGCGGCGGAACGCCCGCGGACGGCAGACCGAGATGCCACGAGTACGGCCACATGTTGGCGCCGTGCCCGGCCAGTCCGAGCATCGCTACGACGCTGACCACACCGCCGAGCAGCACCGGAACCGGCACGCGCCGGTCGCTGGTCAGTTCGCGGACCAACGGCACCGAGCCCAGCAACATCAACGCGAGGAACACCGACCCGATCCCGGCGAGACTGCCGAAGTGGTGCGTCCACTTGCTGGGGGTGAACCACAGCAGGAAGAACGCGAACAGCGTCGACCAGCCCGCCAGCGCGAGCCGCGGTGGCACGTCGATCCGGCGCGCCCGCGCGGCCGTGATCAGCACGACGAACCAGACCAGCGCCACGACGCACACGAGCACCGGGGCCCGCTTGGCGTAGTTCGCCATGGCGTCGCCCTGGTTCAGCAGGAACGTCCACCGGGCGAACTCCGTGTACCAGGTCTCGGAGCCGGCCATCTTCTTGAAGATCTCCTGTGCGTACCCGAAATCGCGCAGGCTGCCGTCGCTGAACGCCATGATCACCGCGACCGCACCGGGGGAGAGCACGGCGAGCGTCCTCGCCACGATCGTGCGCCAGCCAGCGTCCTCGCTCAGCAGCTTCCACGCGAACGGCAGACCCGCCAGCAGCGGCGCGAGCGTGGTGAAACCGGTGGGGTGCGCGAAGAACCCGACACCGGCGACGCCCACGGCTGCTCCCAGCAACGCGAGTCGCCGTCGTTCGATCGCGGCGGTCACCGCCAGCAGGGTGAGCATGCCGCACATGGTCACGACACCCTCGGGCCGCACACCCATGTCCAGCGGTAGCCACCAGGCCAGGAACGCCGCTCCCAGCACGACTCCGCTGAACCTGCCCGACACGTACCGGCGGGCGGCGAACCAGGTCACGAGGCCGAACAGCAACGCCGGGATGCGCAGAACCACCGGAGCGAAGCCGAAAGCCTGCCACTTCGCGAGGAAGTAGTAGAACCAGGAGAACGGCGTGAAGCCCTGGTTGAGGATCTGGTAGTAGTTGCCGACGTAACCCTCGAACGGCACGTTCCTGGCCATCGCGCTGTAATAGCCGTCGTCGTCTGACATCGGGGCCAGGAACAACCAGACCAGCATGATCGCGGGCACGATCAGGTCGACCGGGCCCAGCCGCAACCGGAACCGCCCCGGCTCGCGCCGCACCCGGCGATCCAGCAGCACGAGACAGGCGAACGCGGTCGCCGCGGACAGTGCGAGCACCACCATCAGCACGATCTTGAGCGGTGCCGGACTGGTGCTGAACTGGTCGTCCACCCGGATCCGCACGGACAGGTCGGCACCGGCCAGGCTGGTGATCGAGGTCGCCAGCAGGTGCACGTCCGGCATGGTCGCGGATCGGCCGATCTCCGTGCCGTCGCGCAGGACGGCCAACCCGTCGCGGTCGCCGCGGATCTGGTACGCGCAGTCGCCTGGTGGCACCGGGTCGCTCAGCGTGGCAACACCGCTCACCAGCAGACGGCCGTTCTCCGCCCGCACGACGAGACCGCGCGTCGGATCAGACGGGGAGACCGTCGCGAACACCAAGCCACCGCCGGCATGGGCGGCACGCGCGGTCGCGCAGCCGAAGCGCGCGTCCATCTCGAATGGACGGTAGGCGCTGAGCGCGAGCATCGTGGACCGCGGCGCGGAGGCGTTCACCGGCCAGGTGACGGTCGGATCGTTGATCGTCACGGGTGCGAGTGGCATCAGCGCCGACAACAGCACGGTGAGCGCGCCGGACACGACCGCGACAGCCAGCAGCCGTCTCTTCTTCGGCACGGGCGGAGCGGTCCTTGTGGGTGCTTCGGGAGCGAGCGGGATCGTTTCTGTTGTCACGCGCCGATGTCCTAGGGGGGTTCGGATGGGCGAGGCGTCAGAAGCTAGCCACCGCCCGTTACGCGAAGGGCCCGAGCGCGCCGCGCTTTGCTACATCTGCGTTGCCATACCCCGGATTCCCGTTACGGACGGGAAAACCGCCAAATGGCGGCCGATACTGTGCCGCACATGGTCCGTGCACTCGGTTTCGTCGGGGTGTGCGTCGTCCTGTCCGGCCTTCTGGTCAACACCTACCTCGCGGTTGTCGCACGCAACGTCTCACCCGCGGAGTACAGCGACTTCGGCGCGTTCTGGTCGATCGCGCTGCTCGTCGGGTTCGGTGCTTTCCTCCCGGTGGAACAGGAACTGGCGCGCCTCGGCCCTCACGCGCTACGTCCGGCCGCCGTGGTCGCGCTCGCCATGGCCGTCGCCGTGGGCGCGCTGGCG
Organism: Lentzea alba; assembly: GCF_011067745.1. Taxonomy (GTDB): domain Bacteria; phylum Actinomycetota; class Actinomycetes; order Mycobacteriales; family Pseudonocardiaceae; genus Lentzea; species Lentzea alba. The sequence continues at coordinate 158,257 of NZ_JAAMPJ010000018.1, read as the reverse complement.
GTGTTCGTGTCGCCTGCCGTGGTGGTGCTGTGCTTCCTGTCCGCGGGGCAGTTCCTGGTGCGCGGCTGGCTGATCGGCAGCGGGAAGCTGGCGTGGCACGGCGGGCTGCTCGTGATCGACACCGCTTTGCGCGTGGCGTTCGCGCTTCTGGCAGGGTGGCTCGGAGCCACGACGAGCGCGCAGTTCGAGTGGACCCTCGTGGCGGCGGTCGCGGTGGCACACCTGCCCGTGCTGGCCGGCATCTGGTGGCAGGGAGACAGTGAGGTGCCCGTGCGCGACATCGCACGGGCGGTGTCGCCGTTGCTGGTCGGATCCATCTGCGCGCAGCTGCTGCTCAACGGTGTCCCGGTCCTGGTGACCGCGATCGCCGCTCCGGACGAACGGGCCCAGGCCGGTGCGTTCCTCGCGGCCTTCCTGCTCGCACGGATCCCGTTGTTCGTCGCGGTTCCGTTGCAGACGGCGCTGCTGCCGGTGATCGGCGGGAAGCCGGCACGCACCGTCCTGACGCGGTTGGCTTCCGTGCTCGCGCTGACCGCTGCCGCCGGCGTCGCGGTGGCGTTCACGTTCGGCCCCTGGCTGGTGCGGCTCGTGTTCGGGCACCTCTACCGCGTGTCCTCTGTGGACCTCGCGCTGATCGCGCTCGGCGTCGTCGCCCACCTCGGGCTGATCGTCACCACGCAGGCACTGGTCGCGGGCGCGCTGCACAGCCGGGTCGCGTGGAGCTGGCTGGCCGGCGTCGCGACGGCGGCGGTGACGTTCGCCGTGATCCCAGATCTGTTGCTGCGCGCGGAGATCGCGTTCCTCGCCGGTTCCCTGGCCGGCTGGCTCGCCGGAGTCCGGCTGCTGCTCATCACCCCACGACAGGAGAGCGAACTGTGCTCGACGACCTCGTCATCGCCCTGACCTACTACACGCCGTACGTGTCGGGCCTGACCAACTTCGCGCGGGACGTCGCGGAGGGGCTCGCCGAGCGCGGAAAACGCGTCCGCGTGATCACGACCCGGCACGACCCGTCGCTGCCGCACGAGGAGACGATCAACGGTGTGCGGGTGAGCCGCGCACCGGTGCTCGCCCGGTTCGGCAAGGGAGTGATCAGCCCGGCGTTCGCCACGATGGTGCGTGAGGCCTCGGCGAACGCTCGCGTGCTCAACCTCCACCTGCCGATGCTGGAGGCGGGCCCGGTGGCGGCGCTGGCGAAGTGCCCGGTCGTCGTGACCTACCACTGCGACGTCAGCCTGCCACCCGGCCTGGTGAACTCGGTGCAGGGCAAGGTGATCGACGCGTCCAGCCGGCTGGCGATGCGCCGCGCGGCCGCCGTCGTGGCGACGAGCGAGGACTACGCGCGGGAGAGCAGGCTGTGGCCGTCGATCCAGCCGCACCTGGCCACCGTGCCGCCGCCTTGCCGCCCGGTGCCCGCGGGCGTGCCGCGGTTCCGCGACGGAGATGGCCTGCACGTGGGCTTCCTCGGCCGGATCGTGGAGGAGAAGGGTGTCGAGCACCTGGTCGACGGCTTTCGAGCACTCGACGACCCGTCCGCGCGCCTGCTGATCGGCGGCGACTTCGGCAACGTCGCGGGGGGCAGCGTCATCGCCCGCGTGCGCGCGCACGTCGACGGAGACCCGCGGATCAAGCTGCTGGGGTTCGTGCCCGACGAGGACCTCGGCGACTTCTACGCCTCCCTCGACGTGTTCGCGCTGCCCTCCGTGAACGCCTTCGAGGCGTTCGGCATCGTGCAGGTCGTCGCCATGCTGGCAGGGGTGCCGGTGCTGGCGAGCGACCTGCCCGGCGTGCGCATTCCCGTGCGGGAGACGGGTTTCGGGCTCATCGTGCCCCCAGGCGACGCGGCCGCCATCACCTCAGGGCTGCGATCACTGCGCGACGAGCCCCCGGTCTCCGACGGCACGGCCGCGGTGAAGTTCAGCGTCCCCGCCGTGCTCGACGCCTTCGAAGCGCTCTTCGAGAAACACGATCGGATGTTGTGAACATCTGGATGACGGCAGTATCCTGATATCATGGCGACTCGGCACCTGTACGTGGTGCGGCACGGCGCGGCGGACCCGTTCGGCGAGCTGACCGAGGCCGGGCGGCGTCAATCGCACCTCCTCGGCGAACGCCTTGCGTGCCTGCCGATCGACGTCATCTGGCACTCGCCCCTGCCACGGGCGGTGCGGTCGGCACAGGTGATGGGCGACCAACTGCCGGGTGTGCCGGTGCGCGAGGCGGTCGAGCTCGTCGACCACGTGCCGTACGTGCCCGAGCACCCGCCTGCCGCGTGGGCGGGGTTCTTCGACGGGTACGACGCTGCGGAAGCCGCGGCCGGCGCGCGCAGTGCCGAGGCGTTGATCAGCAGGTTTGCTCGTCCGGCCGACGTCGAGACGCACGAGGTCCTGGTGACACACGCCTATCCGGTGGCCTGGCTGGTGCGGCACGCGCTCGACGCGCCGCCGGTGCGGTGGCTGGAGCTGAACTGCGGGAACGCGGCGTTGACGGTGATCGAGCACCGCTCCGGCCTGGCGCCGACTTTGGTGCTCTACAACGACATGGGCCACCTTCCACCCGACCTGCGATGGACAGGTTTCGGCGCCACCGTGCGGCCTTAACCCGTGCCCACACCTTCGGGTGAAGCGGCGCCACGACCACCACGCTCCGCAACCCCACCCCGCTTGCCAACGGGCACGCGGGGCGCCTTCGTACTGTCAGAGCGAACGAAAGGTCCCCGCGTGTCGAAAAATGGGGCTGGTGGGGTTGGTGTGAGTGAACGGGTGCGCTTCGAGATTCGGGTTTAGGTGCGGAGGGCCGCGTGGGCGGCGGTTAGGCGTTCGGCTTCGTCTCGGTCGGTGTGGTTGCCGGACACGTCGTCGGCCCACGTGAGTAGCCGGGTCAGGTGAGTGTGTGCGGTCGTGGTGACGGTGGGTTGGCTGCCCAGGGCCACCTCGCCGCTGGTGCCGTCGATGGTGATGACGGTGCCTTCGGCGACGGTGTGTCCGCCGATGTGCAGCGAGCCCTTGTCCACGACGAGGTCGGCGATTCCCACCACAGCGGGCTTTCCCATCGCACGGGCCACCACCGCGGCGTGGCTGGCGGGGCCACCGCGGGCGGTGACGATGCCGGTGGCGGCGGCCAGACCGCGCATGTCGTGCGGCGAGGTTTCCGGGCGCACCAGGACTACCGGGCCGGCGGCGGCCAGGCGTACCGCGCTGTCGGTCGTGGTGGCCACCCGGCCCGTCGTGACGCCCGGGCAGGCGCCCAGTCCTCTGGCCAGGACGTGCTCCGCGGCCATGCGCGGGGTGTGGACGTGCCGGAGGTGCTGCGGTGAAACCCTGAGCAGTGCCGTGTGGCGGTCGATCACGCCTTCGTCGGCCAGGTCGGTGGCGAGGCGGACGGCGGCGGCGCCGGCGAATCTGCCTGGGCGGACCTGCAGCAGCCAGAGTTCGCCTGACTCGTAGGTGAACTCGACGTAGCAAGCGTCGCGGTAATGGGCTTCGATTCGGTGCAAGGCGTCGAGCAAACCGTTCCACACCAACGGTTCTCGGTCGGCGAGGTGCTGCAGGGGTTCGGTCAGTGCCGCGCCGGAGACGACGGCGTCGCCCTGGTGTCCGAAAAGGACTTCGCCAAATGGGGCAGGAGCGCCGGTGTTGGGGTCGCGGCTGAAGGCGACACCGGTGCCGCTGTGCTCGTCGCGGTCGCCGAGGACCATCGCCTGGACGATGACGGCGGTGCCCAGGTCGTGCGGGATGTCGTGCAGCTCGCGATAGGTGCGGGCGCGTGGGGTGTGCCACGACGAGAAGACGCTCGCGACGGCCTGTTCCAGGTCCCGGTCGACGTTCAGCATCGTGTTCATCATGCCGGGCATCGAGACGCCGGCGCCGGACCGAACGGACACCGCGGCGCCGGCGATGTCACGCCGGGCGAGGGCGAGCTCGTCGCTGAGCCCGTCGGGGAAGCGGCCGTCACGCAGGAACGCGCGGCACGCCTCGGTGGTGATCACGAACGCCGGCGGCACCGGCAAACCCAGCCGGTGCAACACCAGCAGGCCGTGTGCCTTGCCGCCCACCACCTCCGCGGGTTCGTCGATCTGGGCGGAGAGCGGCCGGATCCACTTCATCGCGGGATTCCGAGCGTGGCGAGCAGGTCTTCGTGCAGTTCGGCCCACACGGAGTGGTACGACCCGATGTCGTCGGCCACGTAACCCAGTTCGCCCGCGTCGGCGCGTTTCAGGGCTTCGGCGAGACGGATCCGGTAGCGGTCGAAGCGAGGCAGGGCGGCGGACAGCTCGTGGCAGACGACGACGGCGCGCTCGTGGAACTCGGCGAACCGGGCGAGCACGCGGGCGTCGTAGGACCGGTCGCGGTGGTCGTTGGCGATCATGACACCGTCTGCCGAACGCAGCTGCCAGGCCGTGCAGAGGTCGAGCAGTTCCGGGTTGAGCACCAGGAAACCGTCGAACGCCGCGGTGAGAGCGGGACGGGCGCCAGCCGACTCCAGTTCGCCGGTGCTTCGCTCGGCGTCCGCGACCCGGCCGGCGTCCGTGAGGCCCCACCCGCCGAACTCGCCGGGCAGGTGCGTGACGAGACCGGCCACCGCCAGGTCGATCAGCTCCGACTCCACATCGGACTCGGGCATGCCGACCGCACCGGCGATCCGCGGGCAACCCGCGAATCCGATGCAGCGCAAGGTGTGCAGCACGGTCATGCGCTGACCCCGGCATTCGCGGCGTGCGCGGCACCTCGCCCGTGAGCCCGAGCGACGATCACCCCACCCTGAACGCGCACCGCGGCTTCGGTGTCGTCTCCGACATCGGCGAGCCCGAGCGCGGCAGCCACCACGCCGTTGTCGTCGAGCACGATTCGCAGTGACGGCAACGAAAGCACGCGCCGCAGACACCCCGTCAGGTCGGCGATCCGGAGCCGCAGGAGCCGGCCGGTCTCGGCGGCATCACCCACGACGACGACCACCGTCACCTGCTCACCGGTCCGGGCGGACCGGAAGGCTTCCTCGGCCGCACCGAGACGACCGGCTCCCAGCACCGCGATCAGACCGTCGGCGGCGAGGTCGACCCGACCCCCGCCCACCCGATCGACGAGATCCGCGGGCGGATCCCAGGTCTCCCGGCAGGGGCGCGCCGGCTTGACGAACGCCAGGTGCGGCGGCGCCCAGGTGTCCGCGAGATCGAGACCGGCCAGGTGCTGACACGCGAGCGCCACGTCGAAAGGATCACCGGAACCCGGCGCGGTCTCGGCCAGTTGACCGGCGCCGCCCAGCAGGGTGAGCACCAGCGACGCCAGCCGCACCCTCCGCGTCGGCGTCCCGCCTTCCAGCGCGGCTCCGAGCAGCAACGCCTCCAGTGCCGCGACCTGTGCCAGCATCGTGCGCCCGTGGTCGTCGTCGAAAACACCGGCGAGCGAGCGGAGTTGCAGCCGTCCGCCCGACGCCGTCTCGCCGACCAGTGGCAACCGCTCCAGCCACGTCCTGGCGAACGCCCCCAGTGCTTCTTCCAACGACACGGGCGGTGCCGCCGCGCTTGCCGGCGTGCTCTCGACCAGGTCGATCAGCACCGCCAGGTACAGCGCCCGTTTGCTGGGAAAGTTCGAGTACACCGCCCCGCGGGTCAGCTCGGCGCGCTCGGCGATCCGGTCGATCTTCGCCAGGGCGTAGCCGTGCTCAGTGAACTCTTCCTTCGCCGCTGCCAGCACGGACGCACGCGTGCGCTCCTGCTGCTGCACCCTGGTTAGCCTCACCATGGCCGCAAGGATACTCACATCATTCAGATGTTCTCAACATTTGATTCGGACTAGGGTTTCTTCTTGCGTTGCCACCAGCGCCGGAACACCGGGTCGGTGTTGCTGAAACTGCCGTAGACGATGTCGCCGCGGATGGTGTTGGCCTGTACCACCCGGCCGACCACGCTGCCGGTGAAGTTGTTGGTCACCGTGGGATTGACCGGTCGCGTGGCACCGAGCGCGGGCCGGAAGCACGGGTGCACGCAGAACTCCGACTCGTAGGGCAGCACCGGCGTTTCAGTCGTCCCCCAGTACACGTACCTGTCCTCGCGGCTGACACCGAGAAACCCGACCGAGAACAGCAGTTCGATGATCACGTCCGGGTCGAAGAACGGCGCGTAGTCCTCGTACCGGCTCTGCAGAGCTTCTTGGAACGGCTGGAACAACTCGGCGATGGAGGTCCGCGTCTGTTCGTGCCCCGCGTCCCGGAACACGGTGAGCAGCGCGCCGAGGAACGGGTACCGGACGCTGTACTCCTTCGCGAGATCGAGCAGTTTCCACCGGGAGAACACCAGCGTGGCGTCCAAGACGTCGCGCTCGGAGATCCGCCGGTGGCCGTTGCTCACCGCGGTGTCGCGACACTGGTTGAGGAACTGGATCGCGTCGCGCGGACGCGGGAGAGTGCGCGCGAACAGGTAGTCGGCGGTGGGCTGACCCGCCACCGTTTCGGGAAAGACCTCACCCCACAACTCGTGCGGCAGCAGCCGGCGCCCGAGCGACACCCCGGCGCGCACCAATGCCAAGTCGTGCAACAAACCCACGGTCCAGCTGAGGCGGATCTCGTCGCTGTGGAACTTGTCCGCGTCGCTGAAGTCCAGCGTGTCGTAGATGTCCGAGCGCAAGAAGAAGACACACCGCAACGCACCACCGTAGGTGAGCGCCGCGTGCTTTCCCGCCAGCAGCAACCCGATGACGAGCGCTTCGGTGTCCGGCTCGTCCGACCACACCTGTTCGAGCTGGTCGACCATGACCAGCAACGGCCCGTGGTCGCCCGCGCAACCGAGGTCGTGGAAGGCCTTCCGCACCCCGGCTTCCACGACGTCGAGCTGCCGGGACGCGCTGACACCGTCAGGGGCGCCGTTCCTCTCGACCGCCACCGCGACCCCGAAGGCCTCCAGCGAGAACGACGACATCAACCCGCGCCCGGCCCGGACGACGCGGTGGTAGAGGCTTTCCTCGCTGAGCTCGCCGTTGTCCCGCAGGAACCGCTCCAGCGTCCCCACCGACGACGGAGTCCGCCGGTGCGCGTCGCCGGAGGCGTGCCGCACCAGGTACCTGGCGGTCTGCACCGCGAAGACGTAGCGCCACAACAACGCCTTCGCCGACGCCGTGGTGAGCCCGTCCAGCACGAAACGGCGCAGCTCGTCGCCGGCGGCGTCGTCCGGCGTGATGACCACCGCGGTGCCGCCGTCGTTCTCCGCCAGGTGCATGCAGATCGCGCTCTTGCCGGAGCCCTTGCGTCCGATGATCAGCGTCTTGCGTCCGGACACCACCTCGGAGTAGGCCGTGGTGCGCAGAAAACCCTGCCGCAGCAACCCGTCCGCCATGTCGTGCTCGGCGTCGTCGCGACCGAAGAACAACCGCTGCACGACGTCGACGTCATCATCGACCACGGCAACGTCGTGAGCGCCGATGTACACAGGCGCGACAAACGCGTCGTCCCCGAGCGCGGCCCGCAACGCACGACCGAAGGCCGGATTCCTCTCGGCTTCGTCCTCCAACGCGAGCTGAGCACGCAGGCGCGTTCGCTCGGTCACCGCGTTGTCCTCCGCCTCGGCGAGCAGCTGCCGCATCGCGGTGTCGTCGGCCAACGCCGTCGCGACGAGTTCGGCGATCTTGGTGGCAGGTTCCTCCTGGCCACGTGATCGCCCCGCCGCCCACGTCTCCAGCAGGTGCACGGCGTCACGCATGTCAGTCACCTCGATCAACGAGTCGGATGTGACCACTCAACCTGGATCACCCGGCTGTTCGCGCACGGTCGAGCGCAAGTTCACCTGACTGGCGGCAGGCCGAGGCCTTCGAAGAGGACGAGCGCGCGCCGGTGATGCCGGCGTGCGTGCTCGGAGTCGTCGAGCTCCACCAGGACCTCGCTCAACCCGAGGTGTGCGCGGGCCTGCTCGTAGGCGTCACCGATCCGCGTCGCCAGCAGGAGCGCGAGGTCGTGATGGGCGAAGGCGTTCTCGGTGTCACCGGCGGCCAGTGCGGCGGCCGCGAAGCTGTTCAGGATCTCGACGTGCAGGAGCGTGTCGCGAATGGCCTCGGCCAGGCCCAGGGCTCGGCCGAGAGTGGCGAGCGCGTCGTGGAGTCTGCCGGTTTTCTGTTGCAGGACACCGAGATTGCGCAGGGTGCGGGCTTCGATGGTGCGGTCGCTGTTGTCGTGGGCGAGGTCCAGCGCGCGGTCGAGGTGGTGCTGGGCGTCGGTGACGCGGCCGAGTTCGGTGCAGACGGCGCCGAGGTGGCACTGGACGCGTGCCTCGATCGTGCGGTTGCCACTGGTTTCGGCGCTGCGCAACGCCGCTTCGAGGTGGTCGGCCGCTTCCTCGTACCGGCGCAGGCGTTCGTAGACGTTGCCGAGGTGATAACCGTTGCGCGCCAGCATCGTGTGGTCGGCGCGGTCCGCGGCGATCGACAGAGCGAGGTTCAGGCTCTCCAGTGCGCTGTCGTAGTCGCCGACGAGGCGGTACACGACACCGAGGTTGCACAGCGCGCTCGCCTCGACACCGCGGCGACCGGCGGCACGGGCGAGTTCCAGCGACCGGTGCAGGTGGTGCAGGGCGTCGTCGTAGCGGCGCAGCTGCCAGTAGACGGTGCCGAGGTTGTTCTCGGCGCTCGCTTCCAGGGCGGGGTCGTCGAGCTGCCGGACGGCCTTGAGCGCGTGGACGTTCAGGGCGAGCGTGTCGTCGTGGTACGCCCGGTTGTCGAGAAAACGCCACAGGACCTGCGACATGAGGACGGCGTGGCCGGGGAGCCGTCCCCGCGCCGCCTGCTTGGCGACGGCCATCAGCGTCGGGCGTTCGACCTCGAGCCACGCCTCGGCCGCCGCCCGGTCGGTGAGCGGTGCGACGACGCCGGTGGCCTCGATGCGCGGCCGGCGGGCGCGTTCCTCCGGCACGATCAGGTCCATCGCGCGGGCGGCCGACTGCAGGTAGAAGTCGAACAACGCGGTGAGCGGGTCGTCGCCGTTCTGCCGCGCCAGTTCGGCCGCGTACACCCGCAACAGGTCGTGCATGCCGAACCTGCCGCGTTCGGTCTCGTGCACCAGGTGGGCCTGCAGCAACCGGTCCATGGTCCGTCGCGTCGTGCGCAGGTCGTCACCCGTCAGCGCGACCGCGGCGTGGAGGTCGAGATCGCGGCCCGGATGGCGGCCGAGCCGGCGGAACGCCTTGGCCACGTGCGGGTCGAGATGCTGGTAGGACCACGAGAAGACGGCCCGCACGGCGGTCTTGGGATCGCCGCCCGCGTCCAGCACGTCGAGGCTGTCGTCGGCCAGCTCGGCCCGCAGCTCGGCCACCGGCGTCCGCGGCCGGGAGACCACGAGCTCCGCCGCGATGCGCAACGCCAACGGCAGCCGGGCACACCGATCCGCCAGCGCTGTCAGTTCCTCGTCGTCGACCTGCGCCCCGATCAGCGACCGCAGGAGATCGGTGGCCTCGGCAACGGTGAGCACGTCGAGGTCCAGCACGCGAGCGCCGTCGCGCGCCACCAGACCGGACAACGTGGCGCGGCTGGTCACGACGACCGCGCAGGACGAGCTGCCGGGCAACAGCGGCCGCACCTGTTCCGGAGCCCGCGCGTTGTCGAGCACCACCAGGACGCGGCGGCCGTCCACCAGACTGCGAAACCGCGCCGCACGTTCGGACACGTCGAACGGAATGTCCGCGCCGCTCACCCCGAGCGCCCGCAGAAACGCCTCGAGCGCCTCCGCGGGCTCGACCGGGGCGTCCGGACCGTAGCCGCGCAGGTCCACGTACAGCTGACCGTCGGGGAACCGGTGGCGGGCCCGATGCGCCCACTGCACCACCAGCGCGGTCTTGCCGACGCCCGCGGTACCCGCCACCACCGTCAGCGCCATCGCCGGCGAGTCGAGCAACGCGTCGAGCCGCGCCAGCTGCTCGGTGCGACCGGCGAACCCGAACACCTCGGCCGGGAGCTCACGCGGCGCGGGCAGCACGGCGGCGCGCTGGATGCTGACGCCGCCGGTGATCGTGTGCGCCTGGATGACGAGGTCGGAGGTTCCGGACACCTGGTTGCTCACCTCAGGCCGGTCGGACACCCGTCACCCCCTGGCGAAGCAGCTCGCACTCAGGGTAGCGGCGTTGTCCGCCGATCACGCCCCGGCGAGTCGAAGATCCGCAGAGAGCACCGCCCTCGGCAGCAGCTGTACTCGTCATCGCCCGCGCGCGTCCCGGACCACTCGGTGCTCCGTGACGCGCGTCTGTCCAAGATGGACACTCTGCTGACACCTCCCGGGACACGCCCCAAAGGCACCCGGCTTTGACGCCGCGACCGGCAGCGATAACGATGTCGGCGTGACACGACGATCTTTCGCCACGCCGAGCATCCGGGATGTCGCGGCCGCCGCCGGCGTCTCGTACCAGACCGTGTCACGGGTGCTGAACGACTCGCCGCGGGTGAACGCCGACACCCGCCGGCACGTGCTCGAGGTCATCGAACAGCTGGGGTACCGCCCGAACCGCGCGGCGCGCGCGCTCGGCTCCGGGCTGTCGAACACGGTGACGGTGGTGGTCGCCAACACCACGTTGTACGGCTATGCCGCGACGTTGCAGGGCATCGAGGAGGCCGCGCGGTCGGCGGGGTTCGCCGTCGGGGTCCGGGTGGTGGAGTCGGACGGGGCGGTCGACGTCCAGCACGCGGTCGAGCACGTCAGCGATCCCAACGCGGGTGGTGTGGTGGTGATCGCGTTCGACACCGCCGGTGCCGAGGTGCTGCGGGCGTTGCCCGCGAAGGTTCCCGCGGTGGCCGCCACGGAGGCCGGTGGGCTCGCGGGGGTCGAGCGGTCGATGGTCTTCCTGGACGAACGGCAGGCCGCCGTCGACGCGACCAGGCACCTGCTGGAGTTGGGGCATCGCACGGTGCACCACGTGGCGATCCCGTCGGAGAGCGGCACGAGCGCCCGGCAGTCGGGGTGGCGAGCCGCGCTCGAGGCGGCGGACGTGCGTGTGCCCGAGGTGCTGACGGCCGGGTGGGACGTGCGCTCGGCCTATCTTGCCGGTGTACGGCTGGCGGCCGATCCGGACGTGACGGCGGTGTTGTGCGGCAACGACGACACGGCGCTGGCGGTGCGCCGGGCGCTCTACGAGGCGGGCCGGGACGTGCCGGGCGACGTCAGCATCGTCGGCTTCGACGACGTGCCCGGTGCGGCCTACTGGACGCCGGCGCTCACGACCGTGCGGATGGACTTCGTGGCGCTCGGGCGGGCTTGCCTGGCCGCGATCGCCGCCGAGGTGGCAGGCGAACCCCGGCAGGTGGTGGCACTCGCGCCGCCGTCGCTCGTGGTCCGCGAGTCCACCGCGCCGCCGCGGTAACAACTGCGTAACGCACTCTTTTCCTGCGCTGTGTTAGCGCTCACACTGTGGCGACGATGTGACCGGTCACACCGCATGGACCAGCAGGAATGAGGCAACATTGATCTCCATCGAGTCCGCGACCGGAGTGGTCTGGGGGCATTCGGCGCTGGAACTCGTGGTGGACGTGGCGGCGGACGGCTCGGTCGTCGTCCGTTCCCTCACGGCCGGTGGTGGTCCAGTCGAACACCCTCGGGTCGCGCAGCCGCTGGTCGAGGTGCTGGTGGTGGGGGAGGGCAGGGCGCGGGTGTCGCACCGCTTCTCCGAGACCGCCGTCGGCCGGCGCCTGGTCTACGCGGGCTCCGTCCGCCGCACCGACGGCAAGTGGAGTGAGCTGCACGTCGACCAGCGGGACGAGCGGACCGGCCTGGCCGCGCGGACCACGTTCCGGTCGGTCGACGGGGTCGCCGCCTGCCAGATCACCACCACGGTGACCAACCACGGCCAGGAGTCGTTGACCCTGCAGGGTGTGACCTCGTTCGCCGCGAGCTTCGGCGGGGCGCGGGTCGAGGACCTCGACGTGCTGCGCGGGGACAGCGAATGGCTCGGCGAGGGCCGGTGGTCCCGCCGGCCGCTGCGCGCGGACGCGGTGCCCGACCTCAACCTCGGGCTGCACGGCCAGGACGGCCGTGGCAGTCTCGCCGTGATCAGCACCGGCACGTGGTCGACGGGCACGGTCCTGCCGACCGGTGGCCTGGCCGACCGGCGGACCGGGCAGACGTGGTTGTGGCAGGTCGAGCACAACGGCGCCTGGCGGTGGGAGGTGGCCGAACGGATGGACGGCGCCTACGTCGCGTTGCTCGGGCCGACCGACATCGACCACCAGTGGCAGCACCGCCTGCTGCCCGGCGAGTCGTTCACCTCCGTGCCGGTGTCGGTGGCGGTGTCGCAGTCCGGTGTGGACGGTGCGGTCGCCGCGCTCACCCGGCACCGTCGCGAGATCGTGCGCCCGCACCACGACCGGACCGCGTTGCCGGTGGTGTTCAACGACTACATGAACACGCTCATGGGTGATCCCACCACGGCGAAGCTGCTGCCGTTGATCGACGCGGCCGCGGCCGCCGGTGCGGAGATCTTCTGCATCGACGCGGGCTGGTACGACAACGGCTCCAGCTGGTGGGACAGCGTCGGTGAGTGGCAGCCGTCGCGGACCCGGTTCCCCGGCGGGATCCAGGAAGTCATCGCGCACATCCGCGATCGCGGCATGGTGCCCGGCCTCTGGCTGGAGCCGGAGGTGATCGGCGTGCGCAGCCCGCTGGCCGACCGGCTGCCACCGGCGGCGTTCCTGCAACGCGGTGGCGTCCGGGTCGTCGAGCACGGCCGCTACCACCTGGACCTGCGCCACCCGCGGGCCGTCGCGCACCTGGACGAGGTGGTCGACCGGCTGGTGGGCGAGCTGGGCGTGGGGTACTTCAAGCTGGACTACAACATCGACGCCGGCGCCGGCACGGACGTGGCTGCCGACAGCGCGGGCGCGGGCCTGCTCGCCTGCAACCGCGCGCACCTCGCGTGGCTCGACGGTGTGCTGGACCGGCATCCCGGCCTGATCCTGGAGAACTGCGCGTCGGGTGCCATGCGGATGGACTACGCGATGCTGGCCCGCACGCAGCTGCAGTCCACCAGCGACCAGCAGGACCACCTGCTCTACCCGCCGATCGCGGTGGCCGCGCCGATGTCGTTGCTGCCGGAACAGTCGGCGAGCTGGGCCTACCCGCAGCCGGACATGTCCGACGAGGACATCGCCTTCACGATGTGCACCGGGATGCTCGGACGCCTGTACCTGTCCGGCCACCTCAACCTCATGACGGCCGCCCAGTTCGAGTCCGTGCGGGCCGCGGTGCGCGTGCACCAGGAGATCCGGACCGACCTCGCCACCGCGGTTCCGGTGTGGCCACTGGGTTTTCCCTCGTGGAGCGACCGGTGGCTGAGTCTCGCCCTGACCTCCGGTGACATCACCTACCTGGCGGTGTGGCAGCGCGACGCCGACCAGCCGGGCGTGACGTTGTCGTTGCCGCACCTGCGTGGCGGCGACGTCGACCTGGAAGTGCTCTACCCGTGTCATCTTCCCGAATGGACGTCCGGCTGGAACGGACCAGCGGGAGAGCTGACCCTGACTGCCGAACGGCTCCCGGCCTCGGCGCGCCTGTTCCGGATCACCCCTCGCACGTCCCCGATTCCCTCACCCACCGAAGGATCCGCCCGATGAAGAGTTGGATCAGCCTCGCCGCCGCTCTCCTGCTAGGACTCACGGCGTGCAGTGACCCCGGTGCGAACACCAGCACCGGTGACGCGGTCTCCTGGGCCGACCCCACCGCGTCCCTCAGCGGTGTCAAGCTGACGATCTGGGCGGCGCAGAACAGCAACACCGTGCCGGAACAGGTGGTGGCGTCGTTCGAGAAGGCGACCGGTGCCGACGTCGACGTCGTGACCATCCCGGACCCGTACGAACAGGGCGTGCAGACCAAGGTGGCCACCGGTGACAAGCCGGACCTCGCGTTCTGGCAGCCCACCGCGTCGATGCTCACGGCGATCAACGCCAAGTCGAACCTCCAGCCGCTCACCGATGCTCCGTGGCTGTCGAAGCTCGCGCCGGAACTGAAGGACATCACCGGCATCCTCGACGGCACCCGGTACGCGGCACTGGTCACCAGCCCGGCCGTCGAGGGGGTCTACTACAACAAGGAGGTCTTCGCGGCCAACGGGATCACCGCGCTGCCGAAGAACTTCGACGAGATGGTCACGGCGGCCAGGTCGCTCAAGGCCAAGGGCGTCACGCCGTTCTTCGAGATGGCGGGTGACCGCTGGGCGACCCAGTGGTGGGTGCAGGTCCAGCTCGCCGACGCCGCCAAGAACGGGCTCTGGGAGAAGATCAACACCGGCAAGGAGACCTTCACCAGCCCGGTCGTGCTCGACACGATCAAGAAGTACAAGGGCCTGATCGACGAGGGACTGTTCAACTCCGACATCAAGACCGCCAAGTTCGAGGACCAGGGCGCCGCGCTGCTCGACGGCAAGGCCGCGATGGCCGTGCAGGTCAACTCGTTCTTCGGGCAGCTGCAGGCGAAGTCCGACACCGCGACGCTGGACAAGAAGATCGGGTTCTTCCCGATCTCGCCGTCGGGCAACATCGGTACGTTCATCCCGGACCAGTCCAACGCGCTGGTCGCGTTCCGCACCGGTGACGCCAAGCGCGAGGCCGCCGCGAGGCAGCTGCTGGCGTACTGGATGGGCCCCGGCTACCAGGAGTTCGTCAACGCCCGCAAGACCGTATCGTTGCAGCCCGCGGTCGCCAACCCGGCGGGCGTGCCCAAGGCCCTGCTCGACGTGCACGCGTCGCTGGGCACCGCGGTCGGCTCCATGCAGGCGCTCGCGGTCGCGAACCCGGACCTGTACATCAACCTCGCCGACATGATCGTCGGGACGATGACGCCGGAGCAGGTCGCGAAGGCGACCCAGGACCAGTTCGCCCAGCTGGCCAAGGCGGCCGGGGCGCCGGGGTTCTGATGCCCGTCACCTCCGCAGCAGTGCGGGAGCGGTCGCCGGTGCGGCCGCTCCCCGCGCCGGACACGCCGCGTCGCAACACCGTCAAACGGCAGACGCACCCGATGTGGTTCCTGGCGCCGGCCTTCGCCATCCTGCTCGTCTTCTTCTTCCTGCCGACGCTGTTCAACTTCGTCTACGCGTTCACCGACTGGTCCGGCTTCAAGAGCTCGATCAACCCGACGGGTTTCGACAACTTCACCCAGCTCGCGTCGGACGGCACGCTGCTGCGCGCGGTGCGGATCACGCTCGTCTACGCGGTGCTGGTGGCGTTGTTCCAGAACCTCTTCGGTTTCGGGCTGGCGGTCCTGCTCGAACGCGACAACACGCTCAACCGAGTGGCGCGGATCTTCTTCCTGGTGCCCGTGCTGATGTCCGCGCTCGCGGTCGGCTACATCTTCCAGGCGTTGCTGAAACCGCAGGGCAGTCTGAACCACCTGCTCGGCATCGACTACGCGTGGCTCGGTGACACGACCTGGACGATCGTCGTGGTCGCGGTGATCCACGCGTGGAAGTGGATGGGGCTGTCGATGCTCATCTACCTGGCGGGCCTCAAAACGATTCCCGAGGACCTGATCGAGGCGGCGCGCATCGACGGCGCGTCCCGCGCCAGGGCGTTCTGGTCGATCAGGTTCCCGCTGCTGGCGCCCGCGGTCACGTTCAACGTGGCCACCGCGTTGCTGGGGTCGATGAACGGGTTCGACATCGTCCAGGCCACCACCGGCGGCGGACCCGCGCGCACCACCGAGATCCTCAACATCTTCATCTACCGCACGTTCGGGCAGGGCCTGTTCGCCCAGGCCACCGCGATGAGCCTGGTGCTGTTCCTGCTCGTCGCGCTGCTGGCGTTCCCGGTGATCCGGACGCTGCGCAGGCGGGAGGCGGTGCTGTGAGCCGGTTCTGGACCAGGGCGCAGCCCGTCGCGGCGATCGCGCTCGTGCTGAGCGTGATCGGGATCCCGCTGTGGCTCGTGGTGGTGACCGCGGCCAAGTCGCAGGGCGAGGCTCTCAACCCGGATCTCTCGTTGCCGCAACACTGGCAGCTGCTCGAGAACCTCCGGCAGGTGTGGGTCGACGGCGAGGTGCCCGCCGCGTTCTTCGGCAGCCTGCTGGTCGTCGTGCCCACGGTCGCGTTGCTGCTGACCTTCGGGTCGATGGCGGCGTGGGTGCTGGCCCGTCGCGCGACCCGGTTGAACGCCGTGCTGTACGCGTTGGGCATCAGCGGGATCGTGCTGCCACCGGCCGTCGTCACGGTGGTGTTGTTGTTGCGCCAGCTCGGGCTCGCGGGCAGCGCGATCGGCATGATCGGTGTCTACACGGGCATCTACCTGTCCACCGTGATCTTCTTCGTCACCGGCTTCGTGCGGACCATCCCGCCGGCGCTGGAGGAGGCCGCGCAGATCGACGGCGCCGGCCCGTTCATGGTGTTCTGGCGGATCGTGCTGCCGCTGCTGCGACCGGTGCTCGCCACCGCCACGATCCTGATCTGCCTGTACGTGTGGAACGACGTGTTCTACGCGTTCTTCGTCGTCGGCGGCCGGCTCGACACCCTGCCGCTGAACCTGTTCCGCGTGGCGAGTGCCGGGCTGTACCTGAACAACTGGCACCTGATCTTCGCCTACGTCCTGTTGATGAGCCTGCCACTCGTGGTCGTGCTCGCCGTCGCCCAGCGAAAGATCATCTCGGGCATCACCGGTGGTGCCGTCAAGTGATCCGAAATGGAGCTCCGATGCGTTTCCCTGCCTGCGCGGTCGTTGCCGCGTTAGCGCTCACCTCCCTGTCCCCGTCGGTCGCCGTCGCCGCGACCGAGACCCTGCGCGTGGACCTCGGTTCCTCGACCGGCGCGTTCCGCGGCGGTGCGACGGGCATGCTCTACGGCCTGGGCGACTCCGGTGTCCCGTCCCAGGACCTCGTCGCCGGCATGCGGCTGCGCAGCATCTCGCAGAAGGCGCCCGACGGGGACCAGCACCCCAACGGCGACGCGCTGAAGCTCGCGGACGAGTTCTTCGCCACGGGTGGCAGTGAGATGCACATCTACGCGCAGGACGCGTACAGCAAGTGGCCGTACGAGGACCTGGGCATCGACGACTACGCCGCGAAGTTGCGTCCCCAGCTGGAGAAGGTCGCCCAGCGTCCCGACCGCGACAAGTTCGTGTGGACGATCTTCAACGAGCCGGACGGCATCTGGTACTCGGACTGGGCGAACAAGAAGCAGAAGTTCTTCGCCGACTGGACCAGGATCTACCGCCTGGTGAAGTCCGTGCTGCCGAACGCCCGCATCGCCGGCATCGGTGAGACCCGCTACCGCGCGGACCACCTGCGCGAGTTCCTCACCTACGCCAAGGCCAACAACGTGCTGCCGGAGATGACCAGCTGGCACGAGCTCGGTCCGGACTCGCTCCAGTACTACCGCAAGAACTACGCGGAGTACCGCGAGATGGAAAAGCAGCTCGGCATCTCGCCGCGCGAGATCGTCATCAACGAGTACACCAACAAGCGCGACACCTCGGTGCCCGGCCAGATGGTGCAGTGGATCACCATGCTGGAAGACACCAAAGTGGACGGTCACATGGCGTTCTGGTCCATGGCCGGCAACCTCAGCGACCACGCGGTGCGGGCGGGCCGCGCCAACGGCGGCTGGTGGCTCACGAAGTGGTACGGGGACTTGTCCGGCAACACGGTCAAGGTGACGCCGCCGCAGCCGAACGTCCGGGACACCCTGCAGGGCATGGCCACGCTGAACCGCGGTGGTGCGAAGGCAACGGTTCTGCTCGGCGGCACGGCGAACGAGGTGGACGTCGCTCTCGCGGGCATCGACCGCAAGGTGTTCGGCGACCAGGTCGACGTGCGGGTCTCCAAGGTCAGCTGGAGCGGCTACGAAGGTGACGCGGGACAGCCGCCGGTGGTGGCGGCGTCGCGAATCCGCGTGGCGAACGGCAAAGCGACGGTCAAGGTGCCCGGTGGCGACCAGCTGGCCGCGTACCAGGTGATCGTCACGCCGGCCGGCTCCGGTGCACCGCCGGTGGCGAACGCGCCGTGGCAGGCGAGCTACGAGGCCGAGAACGGCACGGTGGAGAACGCCCAGGTGTACGTCCAGGACGACGGATCGGGTTCCTGGGACATGGCCATGCGCTACACCACGTCCGGCCGCAAGGACGTCGGCTCCATGAACAAGCCGGACTCCCGCGTGACCGTCAACGTGACCGTGCCGCGCACCGGCACGTACAACCTCGGCGTCTTCTACGGCACCAACGCGTTCGTCGGTCAGCAGGCTCTCTACGTGGACGACGCCCACGTGCGGAACCTGACGCTGCCCGCGACGCTGAGCTGGACCTACCGCGGCCGGTACGACACGCCCGTCCAGCTCACCGCGGGCACGCACCGGATCTCGTTGCGCACCAGCGGTCCCGCCGGGTACCTCGGCGGTTCGTCGGACATCACGCTCGACCGCGTCGACCTGACCGAGGTCAAGGGGCCGGAAAGGACGGTGTACCCGCTGTCCGACGCCCGTGGCTCCAGCACGGTCCTGCGGGCGGGCCAGTCCCTCACCACCTACGTGTCCGCGGCGGAGGACGGTTACTACCGGCTCGACACCACCCTGACCTCGACCGGCAAGAGCGCGCTCGGCCTCACGCTCTCCGGCCGCAAGGTCACCGGTGCGACCTTGACCACCACCTGCGCCGGTGCGTGGAACGGCAGCACCACGGTGCACCTCAAGGCGGGCATCACCGAGGTCAAGCTGTCCAACGACGGCAGCACCCCGCTCGTCACCGGCACGCTCACGCTGACCCGTGACGCCGCGGCCGACCGCAACGCGGTCCGCGTCGAGGCCGAGGCCGGTCAGCTGGCAGGCGGCGCGACGATCGCGACGGGCCCGTGGGCGTCCGGCGGCTCCTACGTCGGCTACCTCGGCAACAACGGCACGCTCACGGTTCCCCGCGCCGGGGTGGGCGCCGGCCAGTACAACCTGACCGTCGCCTACGCCCAGGCCGACAAGAACACCGGCCACCCGTACAACACCGACATCATCAACCGGATGCTCGTCGCCACCGAGGCGGGCGGCAAGGCGACGGCCACCCGGTACCGCCACAACTACACGTGGGACGGGTTCTGGCTGGAGACGTCACCGCTCGACCTGGCCACCCCGGCCGGTGCGGTCACCTTCGGCAACCCGGCCGCGTGGGGACCGAACGTCGACTGGGTCCAGTTCGCCCCGCTCGTCGTGGCGAACAAGGTGACGCGGAGGTCCTGACCGAGCGAGCTGATGGGGCCGTCTCCGGGAGTCTTTCCCTGCGACGGCCCCTTTCTCACCACGGCCTGAGGCGTGGGTCAGCGGCCACCGCGGCCAACTGCTGACCGGTCATCGGCATCGCGCTCAAGCCGGGGTGGCCTGCCCTGGCGACTCGGGCGGTCTGCATGACGAACACCAAAGTGCCGTCCGCGTCGCGGTAGCCGGCCCACTGAGCAGGAGCCAGGCCGTCGACGGGCGGGTAGGTGACGTCCGCGACCGCGACCTTCTTGCCGCCGACGTTCACCTCGGTGCACTGAGCCTGGGCGGCGTCCCACGGCACCGGGGTCAGTCCGCAGCCGTCCCCGGTCGTCCTCCGTCCCGGCGTGAAGACCGTGGCGATCATTTCGCCGACACCGCCGTCCTTGGTCAGAGGAGTGCCCGCGGAGTAGCTCCACACCTCTGAGCCGTCGACCACTCCGAGCGAAAAGGCCTCGTGGTTCTTCAACGTCCGGCCGGCGTAGTCGCCGACACCTCTGAGGTCGTCCGGTTTCGCGTACCCGGCCGGTGCCACGGCGTCCAGTGCGGCCGCCAGGGCCACACCCCGGTCGTAGTGCACGCCGGAGGTGGCCGTGCGTCCTTTGGGCGGCGGGTTCTGCCCGACAGAGGGTTGGTCGGCGACGAGTGTGCCGCTGTCGTGGCTCGGGGACGGGGCGAGCACGGCCACCCCGGCCGCGATGACCGCGACCACCGCCGCGCTGCCGATGCTCGCCCGCGTCGCCCGGCGCCGTTTGAGCGCTTGCCGTCCGGCCGCCAGGACGGGTTCTTCCCTCATCGGCGGCAGTGTCACCGCCACGGCGTGGTCCATCGCCGCCCGCAGCTCGCGCTGATCCATCCCGGACTCCTTGCTCTGCGAAACCCAGCTGTTCCCCGTGGTCATGCGCTGGTGGCCGGCACCAGCGACCGCATCGCCGCGAGGCCGCGGGCCAGCTGGCTCTTGACCGTCCCCGTGGTGCACCCCATCGCCTTCGCGGTGTCCTCGACGGACAGGTCCTCCCAGATCCGCAGCACCAGCACGGCCCGCTGCCGGGGAGCGACGGCGGCGAGCGCGTGCGCCAGCACCATGCGGTTCTCGACGTGGTCGTCCGGTTCGGGCAGCGGGCGGTCCCCGACATCGGAGATCGGCTGCTCCCGGCGGAAGAACCCACGCCGTTTCTCGTCCAGGAAGGTCCGCACGAGGATCTGGCGCGTGTAGGAGTCGAGCTTCTCGTCCTGACCGACCCGGTGCCACACCAGGTACAGCTTCACGAACGCGTTCTGGACGAGGTCCTCCGCGCGGTGCCAGTCACCGCACAGCAGGAACGCGGTCGCGCGCAGCGCGCCCGATCTCTCGGCGAAGTACGCCGCGAACCGGTCCTCGCGTTCGGTCTTGGGCTTTTCCCCACCGGCATTCACGCCCTAAGTCACGCCATGTGCCCCCTGAAAGGTTGCAACCCGGCGAGGGGGACATGGCGTGACTTGCTCCACGACGACACGTCGAACCGAACAACCCTGTGGAGATCTTTGATGCGAAGCAGACGAGCCTTACCGGCGCTGCTGGCGTTCGTGATGGTGGCGGCGGTGCCGAGTACGGCTGCCGGGCAAGTGGCTCCCGCGCGACTCGGTGCGGAAGCCGCGACGGTGACGCTGCTGACCGGCGACACCGTCACCGTCAGCGGCAGGCGTGTCGTGGACGTCCGGCCCGCGCCGGGCCGGGAACACTTCCTGGTCGAGTCCTTCACCGACGCGGGCGGCGACCTCAACGTCGTCCCGGAGGACGCGCAGGCCCTGGTGCAGACGGGTGTTCTCGACCCGCGGCTGTTCAACGTCACCGACCTGATCGCCGCCGGGCTGGACGACGCCTCGGCCGACCGGCTGCCGCTGATCGTCGACCACGCCGGGCCGGCGCAGCGCAGTGCCGCCGCCCAGGTCACCCGGGAACTGCCCGCCGTGGGCGCGACCGCCGTCTCCGTGGCCCGTTCCGGCGCGTTCTGGCCGGTGGCGCGCACCGCCGACCACGTGTGGCTCGACGGAAGGGTCCGGGCGGCGCTGGAGCACTCGGTGCCGCGGATCGGCGCCCCGGCCGCGTGGCAGGCCGGCCACACCGGCGCGGGCACCAAGGTCGCGGTGCTGGACACCGGGATCGACGCCACGCACCCGGACCTCGCCGGTGCGGTGGTGGAGGCGCGTGACTTCACCGGTGGGAACGACCCGGACGACCGCAACGGCCACGGCACGCACGTCGCGTCGATCATCACCGGCGAGCACGCCCGGTATCGGGGAGTCGCCCCGGACACCCTCGTTCTCAACGGGAAGGTCCTGGGCGACGACGGCCGCGGCTCCGAGTCGGCGATCATCGAAGGCATGCAGTGGGCGGCGGACCAGGGCGCCGACGTGGTCAACCTGAGCCTGAGCGGCAACCGCAGCGACGGCACGGACCCGTTGTCGCGGGCGGTGAACAGGCTGACCGCCGACACCGGCACGCTGTTCGTCGTCGCCGCGGGCAACGACGGGTACGTCGGGATGCCGGGCACCGCGGACGCGGCGCTGACCGTCGGCTCGGTCGACCGCGACGACACCGTGGCCGAGTCCTCCGGCCGAGGTCCGCGGTACCGCGACGGTGCGATCAAACCGGACATCACCGCGCCCGGCGTCGACATCACCGCCGCGCGCGCCGCGCACAGCGTCCACGGTCAGCCCGGCCAGAGCCACCACCCGTTGTCAGGCACGTCGATGGCGGCTCCGCACGTCGCGGGCGCGGCGGCGATCCTCGCCGGGCAGCACCCGGACTGGACCCCGGACCAGCTCAAGGCCACGCTCATGGGCAGTGCCGCCCCGAAGGACGGACAGCCGGTCTTCGCCCAGGGCGCGGGCCGGGTCGACCTCGGCAAAGCGGTGGTGGCGACCACCTCCGCCGCACCCGCGAGCCTGAACCTCGGCCGGGTGAAGTGGCCGTACCAGGACACCGGCGCGATCACGAAGACCCTCACCTACACCAACCAGGGCAACGCGCCGGCCACCTTCACGCTCGCGGCCGACCTCAAGTACGAGGACGGATCTTCCGCGCCACCAGGAATGTTCACCATCACCCCGGCCGCGGTGACCGTGCCCGCCGGTGGTCAGGCCGCCGTCACCGTCACCGCGGACGTCACGGTGCACGGTCCCGCCGGCGCGCTCGCCGGAACCATCACCGCGACGGCGGGCACCACGGTGGTGCGCACACCGATCGCGGTGCACCGCGAGGTCGAGAGCTACGACGTCGACCTGAGCGCGATCGCCCACGACGGTGCGCCCAGCGTCGACTACCGCTACCGGTTCGTCCCGATCAACGAGGAGAACGTCTACAAGGCCTTCGCCACCGGACCCACCACGGTCCGGCTGCCCGCGGGCGAGTACACCTACACCGGCTTCGTCCGGGACAGCGCGACCGGGCGCCGGGCGTACGTGGTCGAACCGACCTTCACCGTCGGCAAGAAGACCTCGCTGGTCTTCGACGCCCGCGAGGCGGTGCCCGTCGACATCACCGTGGACGACCCGTCCGCCCGCGACGTCTACACCCAGCTCGACTTCGAACGGAAGACCGGCACCGAGTTCGGTTTCACCGCGGAGTCGGTGTGGGCGTACAGCGGCGACCTGCCGCGGCTGACCGTGCGGCCGTCGACCACCCGGCACGACGACTTCACCTTCACCACGCGCACCACCAAGGCGAAGTGGAACGGCCAGTCGTTCGACGGCAGCCCGTACCTGTACCACCTGAAGCACACCGACCGCGCCATCCCGGCGACACCGCGGTGGCACGACCGGACCGGCGACCTCGCGAAGGTCCGGTCGGTGCACGCGAGCACCACACCCGGTTCGACCGGCGTCCGGGACCGGGTCGCGATCCCGTTGCCCGGCACCCTGACCGAGTACTACACACCGGACGTGCCGTGGGCCGTCAACACCTTCGCCGAGGTGGTCGGCGATCAGGCGGTCTCCTACCTCATCCAGTACGTGCCGATGGTGTTCCCCCGTGGGAAGACCACGACCGTCCACTGGAACCAGGGCGTGTTCGGCCCCTCCCTGTCCGACGGCGGCCCCGGCTCCACGGCGTTCCGGTCCGACGACCGCATGATCTTCCAGATCTCCCCGCTGTCCGATCGGCAACCCGGCCGCTTCGGCGAGCTCGGGCTGACCGGCAGCACTCAGCTGCTGCGCGACGGCAAGATCATCGGTGAAACCGGGGATGCGACCTACGGCACGTTCGAGGTGGGCCCGGACCGGGCCGAGTACACCGCCCGCACCACCGGGGACCGCTCCGCCTTCGCGGGCTTGACCACGCGCTACGAAGCCGAGTGGACGTTCACCTCGCAACGATCCCAGCAGCCGCACCAGCAGGTCGAGCTGCCGCTGCTCGCCGCGCGGTTCACCCCGGAGCTCGACGACCGCAACGCCGCGCCCGCCGGCAAGCCCTTCAGGATCCCGATGTCGGTGCAGCGCAACGGCAGCACCACTCCGGGCAGCGTTTCCAAGCCGGCCGTCGAGGTCTCCTACGACGACGGCGGAACCTGGAGCCCGGCGCCGGTCCTGCGTGACCGTGCACAGTGGACAGTGCTGGTGCACCACCCGGCCGGCGCGAAGTTCGTCTCGCTGCGCTCGGCCGTCAAGGACGCTGACGGGAACAGGCAAAGTCAGACCATCATCCGCGCCTACGCCCTGAAATAGCAGGCAAGTCGGCCCCGTCGAGTGCTCGGCGGGGCCGACTTGCCGTGCTCTTCGCGCGTCAGACGGGCGAGACGAAACCGGAAACCTTGCGCTTGCCCTCGCCACCCCGGATGTCGCTGATCTTGCGCCACTTGTCGAAGTACGTGACCTTCTGGCCCACGTTGCCTTCGACGGTCTTGACGTGGGTGGCCTTGCCCTTCTTGTCGAACTTCACGTCGACGACCAGGGCCACGTGGCCCTTGCCGTCCGGGTAGTTGCCGAAGACGACCGCGTCGCCCAGGGAGGGCGTGCTCTTCCACCGTTTGGTGTCCTTGGCCCACTTCTGCCAGTAGGTGGCGTAGTGCCCCTGCTCTTTGTGCTTGACCTTGCCCTTCTTGTCCTTGGGCGCCTTCATCTGGGGGATCTTGGAGGCGCCGCCCTGTGACCAGGCCCAGTTGACGAACACCCCGCACCACTCGGCGGGGCGCACGATGTTGTTGTTCAGCTGGTAGTGCTTGGGGTAGTTGTTGCTGCCCGGCGGATCCTCGGGCTTGTTCCGCTCCTCGATCGCGATCTTCGCGATGCGTTCGCGGATCTTCCAGGTCACGGGATCGGCCTCGGCGGAGACCAGGACCGGGTCGGCGGTGGGGGAGGAGTTGGGGACGAGTGCGCCCAGGCCGATGAGGGCGGCGAGGGCGAGGGCCGCGGTGGCCGCGCGTTTGACGGTGAACATGCGGTTCTCCTTCACGGTCGGGACGGATCAGTTGCCGGGCGACAGGTGGTAGTTCTCGATCACGATCGGCTCGACCTGGCCGGGCTTCGGGGCGGTCTTGGTCTTCTTGGCCGGTTCCTTCTTGACCAGCTGTTTCTTGCCCTTGCCGGACTTGTTCGACTTCTCGTCCGCCTTCCCGTTGTCGCCCCTGGCCTTGGCGTTCATGCCGACGGGCGAGGCGTAACCGGTGATCTGGGCCGTTTTCGGGTCGAGGATCACGCGCTGGGAGACCCGGTCGCTCTTCGTGCCGCTGTTGCCGGAGACGACCGTGAGCCTGCCCTTCTTGTCGACCTTCGTGACGATGCCGACGTGGTCGTCCTCGAAGTCCTTGTTGTCCAAGCGGTACGTGACCGCGTCACCGGGCTTGACCTTCTTGGTGCTCGAGCCCTTCTTCCACGTCTTGTTGGCCATGCCGTAGGAGCGGAAGCTCTTGGCCCCCGAGTTGGTGCCCGTGATCTTCACGCCCGCCTGGTCCCACACGTAGCGGGTGAAGTCGGCGCACCACGCCTGGCAGCCCTGGCCCATCTTGCTGCTGTAGTAGTTGCAGTTCTTGGCGCCTTCGACCTTGTGCTTGCTGTTCAGTTCCCGCTCGGCGACGCGGACGATCTCCGCGCGGGTCTTGGCGTCCACCGAATCGGTGGCAGCGACCAGTTCCGGCACGGCGGTGACGGTCTGCTGGCCGGCCGTCGCGCCCAGCAGGGCGACGCCGATCGCCGCGGCGGCGACGAGTCCGATTCCGGCGGTGGTGGTTTTGACCGAGGTGCGCATCTCCACTCCAGTAGGTCGTTGTGTCCCTTGGTGCTCCTGTGGACGAGGCGGAGCAGAGCCGGCACGGCCGATGCGAACGTGGCCGTGCGGGCTCCTCCCCGGCTCAACCGCGGGAGACCAGGACGACCTCGTTCGCGCCGATCGTGCTGATGGTGTTCGTGCCGATGTCCTGCGGTTCGGCTCGGCTCGGCAGGACGGTGTAGGGCTGCGACGTCACCACCACCGGTGCGGGCGGGTGTATCTCGACGGGCTCCGCCGGCGCGGACGGCTGGGATCGGACCTGAGGTGCGACTTCGACAGGCGTGATCTGCCGTTGCACGACCGGTTGTGTGAAGCCCGGTTGCGTGAGTTCCGGTTGTGTGGGTTCCGGTTGCGTGAAGTCCGGTTGCGTGGATTCCGGCAGAGTCGTTTCGGGCTGTTCCAGGGACACGACCCGCACGTCGGGCTCCGGCACACCGACCGGCTCGGCGGGAATTTCCGCCACACCGCTGTCGATGACCGGCGCGGGCGCGGGCGCGGGCACCGGCACGTGCACAGCGGCGTCCAGCGCGACACCGGAGGAGACGTCGGCCAACACGTCGGCCGACACGTCGCCGCTCAACTCGACCGCGCCCGAGTCCTCCTCGGTGCCGCTGTCCTCGACGTCGACCGCCTCGACGCCCGAGTCGGCCGGCTTGTCCTGCTCCACCGGGGCCTGCTCGTCGGTGCCGTTCTCGACCGGCGCCTCGTCGGCGGGGACCTCGTCCGGCTGCTCCTGCTCGGGGGGCGGGGTGGTGTCCGGCAGGGTCTGCCCGCCCTGGCTCTGCAGGGCGCCGATCACCGAGTCCGCTCCCTGCTGGTGACCGAGCAGGAACGCCGCGATCCCCACCAGCGCGAGGCCCGTCAGTCCCAGTGCGGCTCTGGTGAGCCACAGCCGGGGGTTCTCCGGCGCCTGCTCCGGCGGCCCGGACCGGACCCGGACCGCTTTTCGTTGTCGTGGCATGTGATTCCCTCCGTCTTCCGGTGTTCGAGGCGTCACCGAGGTTGGAGATCACGTGCCAAACAAGCGCAAAGGAAGCGTTGTATCGCCTGGTGAGCGGGGTCGCTCAGGAGTCTTCGTTCACTCCGGGTCGCCGAGGTCGGCCAGCCGCTTGGCGACGTGGTCGGCGTCCGCCGCTCCCAGTTCGGTCAGCGTCGCCAGCGACAGCCGCCACAGGCGTTCGGCCTCGCGCACGTCGTCCCAGGCGAGGTGCACGTCGCCGAGCGCGGCTTGGGCCCACGCGTGGGCGTAGCGGTTGCCGCTGTGCTCCGTCCGGGTCAGCGCCTCGTGCAGGAAACCGGCCGCCTCGTCGGGCCGGCCGAGCTTCAACGCCACCTCGCCGGCGCAGTTGAGCGCGGACTCCACCGCCGAGCGGTCGCCGGTCTCGCGCAGGATGGTCAGCGCGGCGATGACGTCGCGGTAGGCGTGTTCGTGGTCGCCGCCGTGCTGCCGGGCGGACGCGGTGTTGATCAGCGCGATGCCCTCGCCGGTGCGGTTGCCGGTCTCGCGGTGGATCACGATGGCCTGTTCGAGGCTCGCCAACGCCTGCGCGTGGTCACGCCGCTCGACGTGCACCACCCCGATGTTGCCCAGCACCTTGGCCTCGGTGATCCGGCTGCCCGCCGACCGCGCCTGCTCCAGCGCTTCTGCCAGCAGATCGAGCAGTTCCTCGTAGCGACCCTGCCGGTGGTAGACGACGCCCATGTTGTTGAGCACCCGCCCGATCGCGCCGTCGTCGCCGAGGTCGCGCGCCAGTGCCAGCGCCCGCCGCAGTTCGTCCAGCGCGTCCTCGTACCTGCCGTCCTGGGCCAGCGCCCACCCGAGCAGGCTGCGGGCCTGCGACTCGGTCACCTCGTCACCGGTCTCGTGGGCGATCTCCACGCAGGGGCGCAGCTGGTCGATGACGATGCCCCCGCCCGCGCGGACGCGCGTGGTGCCGGTGTTGAGCATGAGCCGGGCCTCCCAGACGCGAGAGCCCGACGCGCGTGCCGCGCGCAACCCGTGCTCGCACAACGCCAGCGCCGCCGGAATCTGGCCGGTCACGTCGAGGTGCCGCCACACCGCGCCCGCCAGGTGCGCGGCGTGCTCGTGCAGGCCGTGGTCGGCGGCGTGGGCGGTGACGTCGACCAGGTTGTCGCGTTCGGTGTCCAGCCACGCCCTGGCCTCCTCGGCCGTGGCCAGGGAGGGCATCGGGCCGTCGATCGCGGTGGCGTCGGGCCGCCGGTGCTTTTCGGCTGGGTACACCACGTCCACGGCGATCGCGGCGGCGTGCCGGTAGTGGTCAGTCAGACGGGTGAGCGCGGCACGGCTGTCCGGCGCCGCGGCCGGGGCCTGTTCCACGGCGTAGGCACGGACGAGGTCGTGCATCCGGTACCGGCCGCGGGCGCCGTGGCCGATCAGCGATGCCTGTTCCAACGCCCGCAGTTCCGCCCGCGCGCGGGCGATCGGCAGCCCGGCGAGGTTCGCCGCCGCGAACAACCCGATGTCCGCGCCCGGCGCGAGGCCGAGCAGCGAGAACAACGCGGCCTGCCCGTCGGTCAGGGCGCGGCGGGACCAGGACAGCACGGTGGGCAGGCTGGCGGCCGGTTCCTGGCCGGCCAGCGCGTCCAGGCCGAGATCGCGCAGCTCGCCGGTGAACTCGGCGAGCGGAACGTGCGGCTGGGTGTGGGCACGCGCGGCGATGATGCCCAGGGCCAGCGGAAAACCGCCGCACAGTCCGATCAGATCGGCCACCGCCTCCGGGTCCGCGGCCACGCGGGCGGCGCCGAGCCGCCGGGTGAGCAGGGCGCGTGACTCGTCGTCGGTGAGCACGTCGAGCGCCAGGTGGTGCGCACCGTGCGCGGTGACCAGGCCGGGCAGGTGGTTGCGGCTGGTGACCAGCACGGCGCAGGTCCGCCCGCCGGGCAGCAGCGGAGTGACCTGGGAGGTGTCCGCGACGTTGTCCAGCACGAGCAACATCCGCTTGTCCGCGATCGTGCTGCGGAACAGCGCCGCCTGGGCGTCGGGGTCGGCGGGCAACCTGTCCACGCCCAGCGCGGCGAGGAACCCGCGCACCACCACCGCCGGTGACAGCGGTACGCCCTCCGGACCGAACCCCCGAAGATCCGCGAACAGCTGCCCGTCGGGAAACCGGTCGGCGTACCGGTGGGCGCAGTGCAACGCCAGCCAGGTCTTGCCGATGCCGCCCGCACCGCTGATCGTGACGATCACCGTTCCGTCCTCGGGGTCGTCGAGGGCGGCGAGCAGCGCGGCGAGGTGGTCGTCGCGACCGGTGAACAGGCGTGGCGGCACGGGCAACTGGCGCGGCACCGGCGTTGTTGCGGCGACCGGTTCCACCGTGGCGGCGGCCAGGGTGGGGTCCGAGGTGAGCACGCGCTGGTGCAGCGCCCGCAGCGCCGGTCCGGGGTCGACACCCAGCTCTTCGGCCAGCCGCTGCCGGACCAGCTCGTACTGGTCGAGGGCGTCGGCCTGCCGTCCGCAGCGGTACAGCGCGAGCACCAGCTGTCCGGCGGCCCGTTCGTCGAGTCCGTCCTCGGCGACCCGCGCGAACAGCTCCGGCAGCAGTTCGTCGTGCCGCCCCAAGGCAAGCGCCCAGTCGACGCGATCCGCGTCGAGCGAGGCGCGCTCCCGGTGCAGCCGCTCCCGAACGGACGACGCCCACGGCGTGTCCAGCTCCGCCAACGGTTCGCCGCGCCACAGTCCCAGCGCTTCCTCGGCCAGCACCACCGCGCGCCGGGGATCGTCCGCCTGCCGGGCCCGCGCGGCCAGTTCGCCGAACCGGGTCACGTCCACCACGTCGGACGCGACGCCGAGGACGTAGCCGATCCCGTCCCGTTCGATCGTCACACCGGCCGGCGCCAGCGCCCGCCGCAGATGCGACAGGTAGGTCCGCAACGCGGATTGCGCGCGGCTGGGCACGCGCTCGCCCCACACGCGGTCGACCAGGCGATCGGGCGGCACCGGCCGTCCGGCGTCGACCGCGAGCGCGGCCAGTACGGCACGTTGCCGTGCATGGCCGACCGGTACGGGCACGCTTGCCAGACGCACCTCCACGTCACCCAGCAAGCCGAGCGACAAGTCCGGTGCGTGTGCTCCCCCCTCGTTGTGCACGATCACTGCATACCGGGTGCGCACGGGCGTCACCACGAGATTGGGCGATCTTCGCCCGGATGCCCGGGGATGTCCCGACTTCCGTGCCGACCTGCGTCCTGTTAGGACGGACCGGGATCGGCCCTTCGGCACGGCGCACTTCCTCGGGGTGATCTCGGCACGTCACCGTCGGAGCCGGTGTCTGAGTGGCGCGACATCTGAGCCTTGAACAGACCAACATCACTTGTTAACGTTCACACCCGCTCGTGGCGCGGATCACACTTGAACGGTGTTTCTCGGCCCGCTCCAGGAGCCGTGGCGATCGTCAACATCGATGTTGATCCGTGCGAGGAGCCGGCATGAGGTTATCGAGATCAGTGGTGCCGGCGGTCCTGCTGCTGGTGGCGGCGTGCGGCGCACCCGCGACCGGCGAGCAGGTCAAGGCCCCCGAGGCGGCGCTCGTCGGCGTCACCATGCCCACGACCTCGTCGGAGCGCTGGATCCACGACGGCGAGAACATCAAGCGGGACCTGGAGAAGAAGGGACACCGGGTCGACCTGCGCTACGCCGAGAACGACGTCGCCAACCAGGTGAAACAGATCCAGGGCCAGATCGCCGCAGGCGCACAGCTGCTGATCATCGCTTCGGTGGACGGCTCCGCGCTGACCCAGCCGCTGCAACAGGCCGCGGACGCCAAGATCCCGGTGATCGCCTACGACCGGCTCCTGCGAGGCAGCCCCTACGTCGACTTCTACGCGACGTTCGAGAACTTCCGAGTCGGTGTGTACCAGGCCGAGTCGTTGCTGACCGGGTTGGGACTGCGCACCCCCGAGGGGCAACCCAGCTCCGCGAAGGGGCCGTTCAACATCGAGCTGTTCGCCGGCTCGCCGGACGACAACAACGCGTCGTTCTTCTTCAACGGCGCCATGTCCGTGCTCAAGCCGTACCTCGACAACGGCACACTGGTGGTGCGCAGCGGTCAGACGGACTTCCAGACCGTGACGACCCTGCGGTGGGACGGCGAGACCGCCCGCAAGCGCATGGAGGACGTCCTGGCCTCGTCGTACAAACGCAACAAGGTGAACGGCGTGCTCTCGCCGTACGACGGCATCTCTCTCGGCATCCTCACCGCGCTGAAGAACAACGGCTACGGCCCCGTCTTCCCGATCGTGACCGGACAGGACGCCGAGCTCGCCTCCGTGAAGTCCATCATCGCGGACCAGCAGTACTCGACGATCTACAAGGACACCCGCGAACTGGCCACCGCCACGGCGATGATGGCCGACTCCGTGCTGAAGGGCCGGACGCCGCCGCAGCTGAACAACCTCAACGACTACGACAACGGCGTCAAGGTCGTCCCCGCGTTCCTGCTGAACCCCGTGAGCGTCGACAAGACCAACTACCACAAGGTTCTCGTGGAGTCCGGCTACTACACCGACGACCAGCTCCGTTAAGAGGAAGCACTCACCAGGGCGTGCTCGTAGGCGTAGATCACCAGGTGTACGCGGGTGCGCAGGCCGAGTTTGGCGAGCACCCGCGCCACGTGGGTCTTGACCGTGCCCTCGCCGACGGTGAGGGCACGGGCGATCTCGGCGTTGCTCAGCCCGCGCGCCACGTGCCGCAGCACCTCCTGTTCGCGTGGGGTGAGCAGGTTCAGTTCGGCCGGCACGGGCCGGGGCGTGAGCTGCGCGAAGCGGCGGATGGTGCGGCGGGTGACCTGCGGGTCGATCAGTCCCTGTCCTTTCGACGCCGCACGAACCGCCTCGACGAGCAGCGCCGGTTCGCTGTCCTTGAGCACGAAGCCCGCCGCGCCCGCCTGGAGTGCGCCGAACAGGTACTCGTCGACGTCGAACGTGGTCAGCGCGACGACGGCGGGCGCGGGGTTGATCGACTCGGCGATCCGGCGGATGGCCGCCAGCCCGTCCATCCGCGGCATGCGCAGGTCGAGCACCACCACGTCCACGCGTTGCCACCGGGCCTTGTCGACGGCTTCGGCGCCGTCGGCGGCCTCGTCGACCACCTCGATGTCCGGTTCGGCGTCGAGGACCAGGCGCAGTGCCCACCGGACGGGCTCCTGGTCGTCGGCGATCAGCGTGCGGATCATCGTTGTTCCCGCAGCGGGAGCCTGGCCTCGACGAGCCAGCCGCTGGGCTGGTTCGCCTCGATCCGCAGGGTGCCGCCGAGCAGCCGGGTCCGTTCCCGCAGGCCGCGCAGCCCGGTGCCCTCGGCCGGTGGGCCTGGGGTGGTGGAACCGTTGTCCGCCACGGTGATCACGACTTCGTCCGGGGTGTGCTGCAGGCGCAGGTCGACCTGGGTCGCGTCGGAGTGGCGCAGCGCGTTGGTGAGCGCTTCCTGGGCCAGCCGGTAGCCGGCGTGATCGACCAGCGGCGGCAGGGTGCTCGGCGCCGGGCCGTTCCTGGTGAGGGTGACCGTGCGGTCCGGGCCGGTCACGTGGTGCACGAGAGTGTCCAGGTCGGTCAGTGTGGTGCCGTGCGTGGGCAGTGCGGCCAGGACGTCGCGGACCTCGGTGAGCGCGGTGGCCGAGGCTTCGGCGATCGTGACCAGCGCCCGGTCGGCGACCGGCGGAAGAGAGCGGGCGACGTGCCGGACGGCGTTGGCCTGCATGCGGATCACGGTGAGGTGATGGCCGACGGCGTCGTGCACCTCGCGGGCGATGCGGGCGTGTTCCTCGGCGACCACGCGGCGGGTCTCTTCCCGGTAGAGGCGTGCGGCCTGGTCGGCGCGGTCGCGGTGCATCCGCAGGGCGTAGCCGATGGCGGCCGGCGCGAGGCCGAGGAGAAGGAGGTCCGTCCAGGTCGCGGCCGTCGGCGAGTGGACTCCCGCTGCGGCCAGGACGAGGAACCATCCGACGGCCGGCACGAGCACCGCCGATCGGGGACGGTGGTACGCGGCGGAACCGAACGCGGCCATGCCGACCAGGCGCCCGGGCCAGTCCGGCACGGCGGCGACGAGCACGATCGTGGCGCACGCGAACGCCGTGATCAGTGGAAAACGACGGCGCAGCAACAAAGGAGCCGCCACCGCGACCGAGGCGGTGACCACGACGACCGGGCTCGTGGAGCCGCGTTCGAGCAACCCGAGCACGGACACGACGACCGCGGCCGCACCGGCGAACACCGCGTCGCGCCCGAGGGTGTCGCGAAGCCGCGAGTCCATTTCCCAGTTGTACACGGCTGATCAGACCGGTGTGCCGCACCGCGCGCCCGGCGCCGGCAAGTCCCCGGTCCACAGGTAGCGGTGCACGCGGTCGCGGACGCACGCGTTGCCGTTGAGGTAGAGCCCGTGGTTGCCCTCCGCGGGCAGGTACGCGCCCCTGAGTTGCGCGGCGACCCGGCGGCCGTGCTCAGCGGGGGTCAACGCGTCGTGCTCGCCGTTCGCCACCAACACCCTCGGCATCGCGGACAACGCGGCCGGCGGGTTGAGACCCGTCCTCGGCACGCCCGAGCAGTGCCCGGAAACCCGCCACGGGGTCACCGCCCACCCCAGCCGGGGCGCGATCGCCCGCAACTGGTTCTCCACCCGCTGCACAGCCGGAAAATCGTCCGGGAAGGGGAAGTCCGCGCAGAGCGCCGTCCTCGCGAGCCGGAAATCAGGCGGAGCTGGCCGCGGTGTCATCGCCGTCGTGTCGCCGGCTTCCGCCTGCGCGAGCCCGGTGGCCAACGCTGGCCAGCCCTTGTCGTTGCCGATCCGCGCCGCGGCCCACCTGATGACCGCGGACGCCTCCACGCCGGGCATCGACAGCACGCGGTCCCACACGGCGATCACGTCCTTGCCGTGCAACGCGCAGCCGGTGTCCGTCGCACACCACCGCGCCATCCGATGGAGGTTGTGCTCCGCCGTCACGGCACCTGCCCGCGCCCACGCAGCCGGGTCGCGCTGAGTGTGGTCCAGCACGCTGTCCAGGTACATCCGCCCGACCCGGTGGCCGAACAGCTCCGCGTACGACTGCCCGTACACCGTTCCGTACGAGTTGCCGAAGTAGTTGAGCCGGCGTTCACCCAGCGCACGCCGGATCGCGTCCATGTCGTGCGCGACCTGGCGAGCGTTGAGGTGTCCCCGGTACGCGCCCATCGCCTCCGCGCAGTCCGCCGCGAACCGGTCGTTGGCGGCGGCGTACTCCCGGTGAGCGGACTCGATCACCGGCGAGGCCAGCGGGGCGGGATTCGGACTCGGACAGGTGACGTCCATGCCACGCGGGTCGAACACCACGACGTCGAACCGCGCCGCGAGGTCCGCGAACTGGTCGCGGTAGCCCGGAAACGCGAAGTTGGGGATGCTCGACCCCGGGCCGCCAGGGTTGACCAGGAGGACACCGAGCTTCTGTTCCCCGGCCGGGATCTTCAGCAGCGGGACGACGACCTGGGCGCCGCCGCCCGGACGGGTCCAGTCGGCGGGAACCACGACTTCGGCGCACCGCAACCCGTCGTGGCACTCCCGCCACGCCAGGCCCTCGGCAGCGGGGGCGACCCCGGCGCCTCCCACGAGCAGGGTGACCGCGACCAGGAGTGTCATCAGCGCTTTCACGCCCCGATTCGATCACCCGGATCGGGCCGGCACGTCTGCCTTTCGACAGACATTTCGGCTGAGCTCACCCTCGTCCCGCACCGGCGAGGACGTGCAGCCTCGCCCGCACGTCGGCGGCGTCGGGGTGGTGCAGCGCTTCGAGGATGCCGGCTGCCCGCCGCAGTGCGTCACTCGCGGCCGCGGGATCCTGTTCCGCCTCGTAGACGTCGGCCAGCCGCCCGAACGTGGCCGCTTCCTCGAACCGGTCCCCGAGCTTGCGGTACAGGTCGAGAGCGTGGGCGTAGCACTCGACGGCCTGCGACCGGTGGCCCATGTGGTGGTGCACGTAGCCCAGGCTGTCCCAGGTGACGGCTTCCGCCGTCCAGTCACCGAGTTCGCGGTGCCCGTCGAGCGCCTCTTCGCAGAAGTGCAGGGCCTGCTGGTGATGACCGAGCCGGCAGTGGTACCAGCCGACCTGGTTCAGCGCGGCGGCTTCCCCGGCTCGGTCATCGCACGAACGGGAGAGCGCCAACGCCCGTTCGCCGCACTCGAGTGCTTCCTCGAACCGCCCTCGTGTGTCGGCCAGCAGCGCGAGCCCGCGGAACACGCCGGCCTGCGCTTCGGGATCCGAGTCGAGTTGGAGCGCCGCGTTCAGGTGCGCCTGCGACTCCTCGAAGGACCGCAACAGGATCAGCGCGTGCCCGAGACCGCGGTGCGCACTCGCCAACGCCCGCTGATCGCGGAGCCGGCGCCCCGCCGCGAGCGCGACGTGCCCGACCTCCGTCCAGTCGTGCCACCGCCCCTTGCGATCGAGGTGGTCGGCCATGGTCCACGCGAGCTGCCACACCTGCTCGTCGAACCCCGTGTCGACGGCGAGGTGCATCGCCGCGATCAGCACCGCGGTTTCGGCCTCGAACCAGCGCCACGCCTCGGAGTAACCGCCGAGCACCTCGGGAGTGGTTCCGGGCGAGGGGCCCTTCAGCGTGATCGGGGTCCGCATCGGCCGCAGGAGCAACGCGGCGCGCCAGGCGGTGTGCAGGTAGTGGTCAACCACGCGGCGCAACGCGTCGGTGCGGACGGTTTCGTCGTCCTCGGCCTGCGACTGCTCGGCGGCGTAGGCCCGGACGAGGTCGTGCAGGGCGAAGCGGCCGGGTAGCCGTTCCTCGACGAGATGCACTCCCATCAACTCGTCGAGCGCGTCGCCCGCGGTGGCGAGATCCACCCCGGCCAGGCTCGCGGTCGCGGGTGTGGTGAAGTCCGGACCGGGATGGATGCTCAGCAGCCGGAACATCCGGGCCGCCGCCGGCCGCAGGTGCTGGTACGACCACGAGATCGCCGCGCGGACGTTGGTTTCCTGATCGGTGCCGTCGAACGCGTCGAGCCCCGCGCGCTCGGCGGTCAGCTCCTCCGCCAAGGCGCGCAAGGGAAAAGCGGGGTTGAGCGCTGCCCGCGCGGCGAGCACGGCCAGCGCGAGCGGCAACGCGCCAGACCGTGCGATGAGCTCGTCGACCACGTCGGGTTCCGCGTCGACGCGGTCGCGGCCGAGATGACGACCGAGGAGCTCGCGCGCGTCCTGTCCGGGCAGCGGCCGCACCGTCACCGCGTGCGCGCCTTCCCTCGCCACCAGGTCGAACAACCGAGTCCTGCTGGTGACGAGCACCGCGGAGTTGCCCGCTCCCGGCAGCAGGGGCTGGACCTGTCCGACGTCGCGCGCGTTGTCCAGCACGATGAGCATGCGCCGGTCACCGAGGAGACCGCGGTACATCGCGGTCTGCGTGTCGAGATCGGTGGGCATTCGATGGGGCGACACCCCCAGTGCGAAAAGGAAACCCCGCAATGCCCCGGACGGCGCCACCGCGGTTCCGGTGCGGTCGAATCCACGCAGGTTCACGTACAACTGGCCGTCGGGGAACAAGTCCTGAACGCGTTGGGCCCAGTGCACCGCGAGCGTCGTCTTCCCGACCCCGGCCGGACCGCTGATGGCCACGACAACGGCTTGTCCCGGTCGCGAACGCTGAAAACGCAGTGCCTCGTCCAGCACGACCAGCTCGTTTTCGCGTCCCACGAAATGGGGCGTGTGCGCGGGCAGTTGCCTCGGCACCGGCGCCGCATCGGACGCGACAGCGCCGGATACCGCGATTCGCTCGTCCGGCCCGCGCTCGTAAAGCTCCCGCAACCGCGGACTCGGATCGACACCGAGTTCGTCCGCGAGCCGACGCTGGATCCGCTCGTAGTGCCGATCGGCCTCCGCTGACCGTCCACTTCGGCGCAACGCGACGACCACCTGGCCGGTCAGCCGCTCGTCCAGCGGATGAACGGCCGACTCAGCCAGCAACTCCGGCACCAGCTCACGGTGGTGACCAAGCCTCAGTTCGACGTCGTTGCGGTCCAGCGTCGCGGCGAACCGCTCGGCTTCGAGCGTCGCGCGCAGGCCGTCGATCCACGCGGTTTCCAGAGCACCGAACGGTTTTCCGCGCCACAGCGCGAAAGCACGCCCGAACAGCTCCGCCGCCAGCTCGTCCTCCGCCGCCCGCGCTTGGGCGATCAACCGGCGAACGCGGTGGAGGTCGACCATCCCGCCGTCACCGGTGAGCACGTAACCCGAGCCCTCGCGGACGATCGTGATTCCTTCCACCGCCCGGAGGTTTCGGCGCAAGCGGGTGAGATAGCCGTAGAGCACCTTGCGGCCGCCCTTCGGCTGGTTTTCATCCCACACACGACTGAGCAACTGATCGACGGAAACGGCTGTGCCGATGTCGTGGACCAGCGCCACTAGAACGCAGAGTTGGCGCGCGTGCCCCATCGCGACACTTTCCCCGTCGACTCGCATCTCGATGTCGCCGAGCACTCGGAACTCCACGGCCATACCACCGTACTAGCGCTTTTCATCAGGCAATTCAAGGAATTCCGATTCGAAATTCCGAGTTCTTCCTCTCGGCGAATCGGTGAACAGGTCGATGCCCGCGAAGTTCACCTCGGCTCCGGCCGCGGCGGCACCCGGGAACGCCGTGCAACCTCACGAACACGGGAGGGCGACCGGCCGGCCGGGCGTCGGCCACGTGATGGGGACGCCGGCGGCACCGAACGCCTGCTGCGCCTGGTCGCGGTCCTCGGTGTAGTGCGTCCAGCCCTCGGCGTGCACGACCACCACGAGCGGATCGCCGAGCCGGCGGCGGGCCTCGACGGCCTGGGCACCGGCCGAGCGACAGCCGCACGTCGCCGAACGCGTCGAAGCTGGCCGCGCCCAGGTGCAGCAGCGCGACCACGCCTGCCCCGGCCGGCAGCTGTTCGGCCCTGACCGACTTCGCGCTCGGTGTCACCGACGCGTTGCGGCACCTGCAGAACTGGGCCGAGCAGCACACCGGCGACTACGTCCGGCATCGCGAAGAGCACAAGGCGGACGCGTAGCCCTCGCGGCGAACAATCTCGGTTGCACCGCGGGGCGGCGGCCTGCTGCACTGCTCATGACCAGTCGTCCGAACAAGGAGAGGCACATGCGCGTGGCGTTCATGTTCACCCAGAAGGTTTTCGTTGCCTATCTAGAGGACATGACGCTTGTCGCGCACCTTGAACTTGGGAATTCTGGCTCACGTCGACGCTGGTAAGACCAGCCTCACCGAGCGGTTGCTGCACACCGCCGGTGTCATCGACGAACTCGGCAGCGTGGACGCGGGGAACACGCAGACCGACTCGCTCGCGCTCGAACGGCAGCGCGGCATCACGATCAAGTCGGCCGTCGCGTCGTTCGTCGTCGACGACGTCGTGGTCAACCTGATCGACACGCCTGGCCACCCGGACTTCATCGCCGAGGTGGAGCGGGTGCTCGACGTGCTCGACGGCGCCGTGCTGGTGGTGTCCGCGGTGGAGGGCGTGCAGGCGCAGACCCGCGTGCTCATGCGCACGTTGCGGCGCCTGGAGATCCCGACTGTCGTGTTCGTGAACAAGATGGACCGTCGTGGCGCTGATGGGCAACGCGTGGCACGTGACGTGGTCGAGAAGCTGGAAACCGACGCGCCGATCTACTTCGGATCCGCGATCACCGGTGTCGGCGTGGACGACCTGGTTGCCGGTGTCACGTCGTCGTTGCCGTCGATCGACCCGGTCGACGGTCCGTTGGCCGGCACGGTGTTCAAGGTCGAACGCGGCAGGGCGGGGGAGAAGGTCGCGTTGGTGCGGCTGTTCTCCGGGACCGTGCGGGTGCGTGATCGGGTGAAGATCGGTGACAGCGCAGGGAAAGTCACCGCGATCGCGGTGTTCGAGGGCGGCGCCGCGCCACGCCGTGCCACCGCCAGGGCCGGGCAGATCGCCAAGCTCTGGGGCCTCGACGTCCGCATCGGCGACACGATCGGCGTCGCTCATCGCGACCGCGTCCGCCACTTCGCGCCACCGACGCTGGAAACCGTGGTGGAATCGCATGATCGGGTGGCTCTGCACGCCGCACTGGAGCAGCTCGCCGAGCAGGATCCGTTGATCAACCTGCGGCTCGACGGCGACGACATCGTGGTCTCGTTGTACGGCGAGGTGCAGAAGGAGGTCCTCGAGACGACCCTCGCCCTGGAGTACGGCGTCGCCGTCACGTTCCGCGAAACGAGAACGGTCCGCGTCGAACGTCCCCAGGGTGTGGGCGAGGCGGTGCGGTTCATCGGTGAGAACCCGTACGCGGCCACCATCGGGCTCAGGGTGGAACCGGGGCCGGCGGTGTTCCGGCTGGAGGTGGAGCTGGGCTCGTTGCCCCGCGCCTTCTTCACGGCCACCGAGGAGGCGGTGCGTGGCACGTTGCGCGCGGACCGGGTTCACGACTGCACGGTCACGATGACGCACTCCGGTTACTCGTCACCGGTGAGCGTGGCGGGCGACTTCCGGGGCCTGGCGCCGATCGTGCTGCGGGAAGCGTTGCGGCGAGCGGGAACTGCGACGTGCGAACCGATGCACCGCTTCCGGCTGGAGATTCCGGCCGACGTGCTCACCGCGGTGCTCGCCGCCTTGAGCAAGGTCGGAGGCGTTCCGCTGACGACGACCGCTACCGTTCTCGAAGGATTCGTTCCGGCGGCGCGGGTGCACGAGCTGCGACGAAGACTGCCCTCGCTGACCCGTGGGGAAGGTGTGCTGGAAAGCGAGTTCGACCACTACGCCTGAGGCATCCGGCCACCTGGCTGGAGCGCCCCCGCCAGTCAGGGATCGCCCGTAGTCCCAAGGTCTACCACCGGGTCAGACCACGGGCCGATGTGCGAGCTGTGTCCTTTCCGGTGAGCTGTGCGGCAGGCAGACGTGATCGTGACGGCACCCCGACGCCGTCCTCCGTCGAGCCCCCGACCTGATGTTCCACTGGGGAGAAGAGTCCATGGCTTTCTTGACCGATGCCCTCGAAGGGCTGGCCGGCCTGCCGCAGCCCGCCGTGCTGGCGGTGACGGGTGCGTTGACGCTGGCGGAGTGCACGCTCGGCGTGGGCTTCCTCGCGCCTGGTGAGAGCGCTCTGCTGCTGGCTTCGACGACGGTGACGAGCGTGCCGAGGTTCCTGGTCATGTGGCTCGTGGTCTCGGTGTGCGCGGTGGCGGGCGACAGCATCGGCTACTACCTCGGCCGCCGGTTCGGCGACCGGCTGCGCGACAGCAAGCTGGTGCGCAGGATGGGCCGGCAGCACTGGGACAAGGCGAGCGAGTTGCTGCGGCGGCGCGGGGCGTGGGCGGTGTTCGCCGCCCGGTTCATGCCCGTGGTGCGGACCCTGGTCCCGGCGTCGGCGGGTGCGTCGAAACTGGAGTACCGCCGGTTCCTTCTCGCCTCGATCGCGGGCGCGGTGTGCTGGTCGGCGCTGCACATCGGCATCGGCTCGGCCGCGGGCGCTTCCGCGAAGTACATCGAGTCCGTCTTCAACGGAGCGATGTGGGTGCTGATGGCCGTCGCGGTGGTGATCGGCGTGGTCGTCGTGCTGCGCCGCCGCAAGCGGGACACCGCGGCCGAGGTCAAGGAGCTGGAAGAAGTCGCCTGAGCCGGCTGTCTGTTGACTCCGCGGCCACCGACGCCGACTATGGTCTCTGCCATACTCCCGAGTCGGGGAAAGGTGCGATGGGCGACCAGGGCAGGCGGGGCACCAAGCAGCGGATGCTGGACAGTGCCGTGTTGTTGCTGCGCGAACGCGGTGCCGCGGGTGTCACGGTCGACGCGGTGCTGGCGCACAGCGGTGCCCCGCGAGGTTCCGTCTACCACCACTTTCCCGGCGGCCGGAACGAGATGGTCCTGGGCGCTGTCCGCCAGGCAGGGGACTACATCGCCACCGTGGTCAGCGAGTCGGCGGCCGAAGGTGACGTTCAGCAGATGGTGCACCGTCTGGTCGCCTTCTGGAAGCGGGCCCTGACCAAGACCGACTACGCGGCGGGCTGCCCCGTCGCCGCGATGGCCATGGACAGCCGCCACCTCGTTCCCGGCGCCGGCGACATGGTGCGGGAGATCTTCGCCCAGTGGCACGCCGGTCTCGCCGAAGCGTTGTCCGGCAGCGGTTTCGAGCCGCCACGCGCGCAGCGGCTGGCGACGCTGGTCGTGTCCGCGATCGAGGGAGCGATCATCCTCTGCCGCGCGCACCGCGACCTGGGCCCGCTCGACGACGTGCTCGTCGAGCTCGCGCCCCTCCTCGAACGACCGGACTAGGAGCCTTGCCGATGTGGAAACCCAGCGCCTGCATCCTCTGCGAGTGCAACTGCGGGATCGAGATCCTCGTCGGCGAGGACGGGAGGTCGTTCGACAAGATCCGCGGGGACAAGCTCCACCCCGCGTCGGCCGGGTACACCTGCAACAAGGCACTGCGGCTGGACCTGCACCAGAACGGTGATACCGGCCGGATCACCCATCCGTTGCGGCGGCGCGCTGACGGCACCTTCGAGGAGATCGACTGGGACACCGCGATCAGCGAGATCGCGGCGCGCCTGGGCGAGGTCCGCGACACCTTCGGCGGGGAGACGATCTTCTACTACGGTGGCGGCGGCCAGGGCAACCACCTCGGTGGCGCGTACTCGCCCGCCACCATGGCGGCCTTCGGCGCCCGCTACCGCTCGTCCGCGCTCGCGCAGGAGAAGACCGGCGAGTTCTGGGTGAGCGCCCGCATGCTCGGCAACATCACCCGCGGCGACTTCGAGCACTGCGAGGTCGCGTTGTTCGTCGGCAAGAACCCCTATCAGTCGCACGGTTTCCCGCGCGCCCGGTCGGTGCTCAAGGACATCGCCAAGGACCCGGCCCGGTCGATGATCGTGATCGACCCCGTGCGGACCGAGACGGCGGAACTGGCCGACTTCCACCTCCAGGTGCGGCCCGGTACCGACCTCTACCTGCTGACCGCGCTGGCCGCCGTGCTCGTGCAGGAGAACCTGATCGCCGCGGACTGGCTCGCCGGGCACGCGGACGGCCTCGACGCCGTCGCCGCCGTTCTGCGGCAGGTGCCCGTCGGCGACTACTGCGCCATCGCCGACGTCGAGGAAACGCTGGTGCGGGCGGTCGCCGCCCGGATCGCCGCCGCGGACTCCGTGGCCGTGTTCGAGGACCTCGGCGTCCAGATGAACCGCGACTCCACGCTGGTGAGCTACGTCGAGAAGCTGGTCTGGTTGCTCACCGGCAACTTCGGCAAACGAGGCGCCCAGTACGTGCCGTCCAGCCTGGTGCCGATCGGCCGTGATCGCGGATACGCCGACGGCGAGGGTCCGCGCAGCCCGGTCGCGGGCGCCCGGATCATCAGCGGTCTGGTGCCGTGCAACGTGATCGCCGAGGAGATCCTCACCGACCACCCGGCCCGCTACCGGGCGATGGTGGTCGAGAGCGCGAATCCCGCGCACTCCCTGGCCGACTCGGCGCGGATGCGGGAGGCCCTGGGCGCGCTGGAGGTCGTGGTCGTCATCGACGTCGCGATGACCGAGACCGCGCGCCTGGCCGACTACGTGCTGCCCGCGCCGACGCAGTTCGAGAAGTTCGAGGCCACGTTCTTCAACTTCGACTTCCCGCGCAACCTCTTCCACCTGCGCCATCCCGTCGTGCCCGCACCGGAGGGCGTGCTGCCCGAACCCGAGATCCACGCCCGGCTCGTCGAGGCGACCGGCGCACTGTCCGAAGAGGACTACGCACCGCTGCGCGCGGCGGCCGCCACCGGACGCGCCGAGTTCGCGCAGGCGTTCCTCACCGTGCTCGCGGATCCGGCGAAACGGCGGCTCGCGTCCGTCCTGCTGTACCGCACGCTCGGCCCGACACTGCCGCACGACGCTTCAGCGGCCGCGGTGCTGTGGATGGCCGCGCACGAGTGCGCCCGCAAGAACCCGGCCGGCGTGGAGAAGGCCGGTTACGGCACCGGACTGGCCGCGGGGGAGCGGCTCTTCGAGGCGATCGTCAACGGCGCGCACGGCGTGCACATCACCGAGGACGAGTACGACGCGTCCTGGCAGCGCCTGCCCGGCGCCCGGATCAACCTCGCCGTGCCGGAACTGCTCGCCGCGGTGGCCGCGCTGGGGGACAGGCCGGTCCCGCGGCAGGACCCGGACTGGCCGTTCGTGCTGTCCGCGGGGGAGCGTCGCGCGTTCACGGCGAACACGATCATGCGCGACCCGAACTGGCGGCGGCGCGATCCGGACGGCCGCCTGCGCATCAGCGTCACCGACGCGACGCGGCTGGGCGTCACGACAGGCGACCGGGTCAGGCTCACCACCCGGCGCGGCACCGCGGAGGTGTCCGTGGACGCCACGGACACCATGCGCTCCGGCCACATCTCGCTGCCCAACGGCCTCGGGCTCACGGTGCAGGAGCGCACGGGTGTCGCTCCCAACGAGCTCACCGCCGCCGAGGACCGCGACGAGTGGGCCGGCACGCCCTGGCACAAGAACGTGCCGGCCCGGCTCGAACCGCTCGGACCCCAGCCGGCCTGAGAACGGGGCAGCGGGAGGTCAGCTCAGCGTGCGAGCGAGAGCACGGCCCGCGGTGAGCCCGGAGAAGATGCAGCCGCCCAGGAACGTGCCCTCGAGCGCGTTGTAGCCGTGCACACCGCCCCCGCCGAATCCGGCGACCTCGCCCGCGGCGTACAGGCCGGCGAACGGGGTGCCGTCGGCGTGCAGTGCCTGGGAGTCGAGGTTGGTCTGGATGCCGCCCAACGTCTTGCGGGTGAGGATGTTCAGCCGCACGGCGATCAGCGGACCGTGCTCGGGGTCCAGCAGCCGGTGGGGTTTCGTGGTGCGCACCAGGCGGTCGCCCAAGCTGCGGCGGGCGTTGGCGATGGCCATGAGCTGGAGGTCCTTGGAGAACCCGTTGGCCACCTCGCGGTCGCGGGCGACGATCTGCCGTTCGATCAGCGAGGCGTCGAGCTCCGGGCCGCGGGCGATCTTGTTCATGCCGGCGACGAGCTCGTCGACGGTGCGGGCGACGACGAAGTCGACACCGTGGTTCTTGAACGCCTCGATCGGGGCGGGAGCACCCTTGCCGCCGCGGCTCGCCAGCACCTTGCGGATGTCCTTGCCGGTGACGTCGGGGTTCTGCTCGGAGCCCGACAGCACGAACTCGCGGTTGAGGATCGTCTGGTTGAGGACGAACCAGGAGTAGTCGTGGCCGGTCGAGAGGATGGCCTTCATCGAGGTGTTGGTGTCGAAGCCGGGGAAGTTCGGCGCGGGCAGGCGCTTGCCGGTGGCGTCGAACCACATCGAGGAGGGGCCGGGGATGATCCTGATCGCGTGGTCGGGCCAGATCGGGTCCCAGTTGTGCAGGCCCTCGGTGTAGTGCCACATGCGGTCGCGGTTGACCAGCGTGGCGCCCGCCTGCTCGCTGATCGCGAGCATGCGCCCGTCCACGTGCGCCGGCACCCCGGCGATCATCGTCTCCGGGCACGGTCCGAGGCGGCCGACCGGCCAGTTGGCGCGGATGAGGTCGTGGTTGTGGCCGATTCCGCCCGAGGTCACGATCACGGCCTTGGCGCGCAGCTCGAAGCTGTCCACGGCGACTCGCGACGACGCCTTGCCGCGGTCCAGATCGGACGGTTCCAGCACGGTGCCCCGCACGCCCACCGCG
Organism: Lentzea alba; assembly: GCF_011067745.1. Classification (GTDB taxonomy): domain Bacteria; phylum Actinomycetota; class Actinomycetes; order Mycobacteriales; family Pseudonocardiaceae; genus Lentzea; species Lentzea alba. The sequence goes on along the minus strand of NZ_JAAMPJ010000018.1, from coordinate 114,208 downwards.
GCGTCGTTCTCGACGATCAGCTCGTCGACCTGGTGGCGGAAGGCGAACCGCACCAGCCCGCGGCGTTCGGCGTCGAGCACCGGCTCGGCGAACACCCGCACCACCTCCGGACCCGTGCCCCAGGTGAGGTGAAAGCGGGGCACCGAGTTGCCGTGGCCGTCCGCGACACCGCCGCCGCGCTCGGCCCAGCCGACCAGAGGGGTGAAGCGCAGCCCGAGATCGTGCAGGTACTGCCGCTTGCGCGTGGCGGCGAACCGGACATAGGCCTCTGCCCACTGCCGCGCCCAGTGGTCCTCGTCGTCGCGGTCGAACCCGGCCGAGCCCATCCAGTCCTGCAGCGCCAGCGCGTAGGAGTCCTTGATGCCGTTGCGGCGCTGTTCGGGACTGTCGACGAGGAAGAGCCCGCCGAGTGACCAGAACGCCTGCCCGCCCAGGTTGGCGCGGTTCTCCTGGTCGACCACCACCACCCGGCGCCCGGCCCTGGTGAGTTCGTAGGTCGCCACGAGACCGGCGAGCCCGGCTCCGACCACGATCACGTCTGCTTCGTCGCTCATGACTGCTGCCTGCTTTCGCTGCTGTACGCGGTGATGACGTGGGCGAACAGGGAGGTTCGGCGCTGCTGGACGGTGGTGTTGCCCGGTTCGCTGAAGCACTGCAGGGCGGTCCCGTCGTGCACCGCGACCAGCGCCTGGCCGAGTGCCTCGGGGTCCGGCACCGTGCGCCCGATCTCGGCCAGCGCCGCAAACAGGAACGGCATCGCGGACGCCGCGATGGCCTGCTCCCGCTCGACGATCACCCGCCGCAGCTCGGGAGTGCGCAGCGCGTGGGCGGTGAACTCGGCGCTCACCCGGTACCAGTCCTCGTCCAGCGGCACCGCCCGCAACAGGTGCGTGACGACGCCGTCGACGTCTTTGACCGCGGCCTGCTCGAAGGCTTCGAACGCTTCCCGCGTCCGGGTGATCAGCTCGGTCGACCGGTGCTCCCACACAGCGAGGAACAGCTCGTCCAGGGTCTCGAAGTTCGAGTAGAACGCTCCGCGCGTGTACCCGGCACGTGCGCACACCTGGTCAACGGTCGTGCGACCGAAACCTTCCTCAGCGAACACCGCCAGCGCCGCCTGCAGCAATCGCTGCCGCGTCTCGGCCCGTCGCTTGGTCACCCGCCGTGGTCCGGGCTCGGCCGGCGCGTTCGCCCTGTCCGCCACCAGCCCACCTCCGTTCGATACACGAATGTATCCGATACGTCAGTGTATCCGAATGGCGGGCTGGTGGCGCGGGCGTCAGCTGCACCAGATGTAGCCGAGCGAGTCGGAGAAGCATTGCGACTCGGACGGCGCCAGCAACCAGATCAGCAGGATGAGCGCGACGAAGATCGCACCGATCCACGCGAGCACCTTGACCGCCGTGGGCGTTCCCTTGGCGGGCGGCGACGTCGGGACGTGCGCTGGCCGGGGCGCGGGTGCGACGTACTGGCCGCTCATCAGGTGTTCGTGCAGGCGACGCGAAGCCGACTCGTAGAGGTCCGTGCGGCGGCTGAGCATCTGGAGCAGGTCGTGGGCGGCGCGGCGTTCCTCGGAGTCCTCCGCTCGCGCGCCACGGCCCAGGAGTTCGATGATCTCGAGCTGTTCGTCCATCGTCAGCGACGGCCGGCCCATGCGGTCGCGCACGCCGTTCAGATAGGACAGCGGAACGGGTGGCGGAGGGGGCAGCGGGTGGGGCAGGCCGCGGGACGGCTGGATGGTCGCGGCGGCTCTGGCGAAGGCGTAGGCGGCGGCCTCGCCGGGGTGCACGTAGTCGACGATCTGCAGCGGCGCGAGCTCGGTCGGCAGGACGTGGTGGGGTACCGGCGCGACCATGACGGGTACCAGGTGTTTGCCGAGCAGGCTCGCGTAGCGGCGTTCGAGCAGGCACGCCTGCGACGCCAGGAACGCCGGCGAGATCAGCAGCAGCAGGGCGTCGCTGCCGCGGATGCGGTCGAGGATCTCGTCCCACCAGGCCTGGCCGCCGTGCAGACCGGAGTCGGACCACGGCGTGTGCCCCAGGTCCAGCAGCCGTTGCTTCAGGTGGTCGGCCTGGACGCGGTCTTCCTGGGCGTACGAAATGAATACCCGCACGGTGCCTCCCCTGCGCGGTGACACTTTTGGTATCCACGCTGGGAGAAAGTGTGTTACGGACGCCCTGATCTCGCGCGATCCATTGCCGCGCAAAGCAATTCCTGCTCGTGACGACTGATCGCACCAGGTGTGATCATAATATTATGTTCGTCCTACCATGAAGTAGGGTGAGTGTCAGGTTCACGTGGTTCGTGGAGGAACTGGTGGCGAGGTACGGCACTGAGCACAAAGAGGAGACCCGGCGGCGGATCATCGAGACCGCCGGCCGCCGGTTCAAGCAGGACGGGATCGACGGCTCGGGTGTCGCCACGCTGATGAAGGACGCCGGGCTGACCAACGGCGCCTTCTACGCGCACTTCGGATCCAAAGAGGATCTCGTCGCCGCCGTCGTGGCGGCCGAACTGCACACGCAGGCCGAGAACATCGCGGCCGCGGCGCCAGGCCGGACCGGGCTCGTGGACGTCGTGTACGAGTACCTCTCTCCGCAACACCGCGACAACCCGAACGTCGGTTGTCCGTCAGCCGCGCTGCTCGACGAGGTCGGCCGTTGCGCGGAGGGGACCAAACGGGCTTACACCGACGGCGCGGAAGCCATCATCCAAGAGATGGCCACGCGTCTGGCGCCCGAAGACCCGCGGTCGGCGCGCGCGACGACGATCGGCCTGTACACGATGTTGGTCGGGACCATGCAGCTCGCCAGGGCTGTGGCCGACCGGGAGCTCTCCGACGAGATCCTCGCGCAGGGGCTCCGGAACGCCCTCGCGCTGATGGGCGAACAGCCGCGCGGCTGACCTGGCTGTGCTGGACGTCGCACCTTCAAGCTGAGTTTAGTTTCTGTACTCAGCTGGTAATGTTGCTCCATCCCGACAAGAGCGCGCAGAAGGCTGGCTGACATGAAGGCATTCGTCGTCGAGAAGTACGGCAAGGACGGTCTTCGTGCCGCGACCGTGCCGGAGCCCACCGTCGGGGACCGCGACGTCCTGGTCCGGGTGAGTGCCACCGCCATCAACCCCCTGGACAAGATGGTCCGCAACGGGGAGTTCAAGCAGCTCCTGAAGTACAAGCGTCCGTTCGTCCTCGGCCATGACGTGGCCGGCGTCGTGACGCGTGTCGGGTCCGCGGTCCGCGACTTCAAGGTCGGCGACGAGGTCTACGCCCGTCCGCGCGACCTGCGGATCGGCGGGTTCGCCGAGCTCATCGCGATCGACCAGGACGACGTCGCGCCCAAGCCGGCCTCGCTCACGCTGGAAGAGGCCGCCGCGGTGCCGCTGGTGGCCCTGGCCGCCTGGCAGATTCTCGTCGACCGCGCTCGCGTGCAGCCGGGGCAGAAGGTGCTCGTCCACGCCGGTGCGGGTGGTCTCGGTTCGACGGTCATCCAGCTCGCCAAGCATCTCGGCGCCACGGTGGCGACGACTGCGAGCGCCTCCACCGAGGAGTTGGTCAGGAGTCTCGGCGCGGACATCGTCGTCGACTACAAGAAGGACGACTTTTCGACGGTGCTGTCCGCCGGCTACGACCTGGTGGTGGACTCCTTGGGTGGGACGAACCTCGAGAAGTCGCTGACGGTCCTCAAGCCGGGCGGCTTGGCCATCGGTGTCGCCGGCCCGCCGGACGCCGGGTTCGCCCAGCAGCTCGGTGCGCCGTCGGTCATGGGCGTGGTGCTGAAGGTGCTCAGTCGCAAGATTCGCAAGCGGGCCAAGGCCTTGGGCGTGCGCTACGAGTTCTTCTTCATGCAGGCCAACGGTTCTCAGCTGCGCGAGCTCGGTGCTCTGTACGACAGCGGAAAGCTCCGCCCGGTCATCGACCGGACCTTCCCGTTCGATCAGACCATCGAGGCGATGGAGTACGTCGAGCAGGGACGCACCAAGGCTGGGAAGGTCGTCGTCTCTGTTTCCTCCCAGGGATGACGAAGTTACATTGCCGACCTGGGACGAGACCTGGCAGGACAGCGGCTGGTGGTGCTTGATGCCATCGCGCGCAACGCCGTGGGCAAGATCGACAAAGCCGCGTTGCGGGCGCGGCACCAGCAGCTGAGTACAAGAAAGTAAACTCGCCCTGTGGACGCATCGACAGATACGAGTGGGGACCTCGTCGACCTTCGGCTTGATCGCGACACGTCGAACTGCTCGATCGCGCGAACGCTGGAGATCGTGGGCGAGAAGTGGACGATCCTGATCCTGCGCGAGGTCTGGTACGGCTCGTCGCGCTTCGGCGAGTTCGAGCAGGTTCTGGGCTGCCCGCGCAACCTGCTCGCGGCACGGCTGCGCATGCTGGTGCGGGAAGGGATCCTGGCGACCGAGACCTACCGGGAACCCGGCTCACGTGCCCGGCCCAAGTACGTGATCACCCCCAAGGGCGCCGATCTCGTGCCCGCCGTGCTCGGTCTCATGCGCTGGGGTGACCGCTACCAAGCCGACCCGGAAGGTCCTGCGGTGGAGGTGCGTCACCGCGGCTGCGGCGCACCCGTCGACGTCCGGATGCGCTGTGACCGAGACCATCCCGTCGACGTGGCCGACCTCGAATCCGTCCCCGGACCAGCGTTTCGGCTGAAGTCACCCGCGAGCTGAACGTGCGCGCCGAGACCTGACCGCTTGCCAGTCCGATAGTATTATGGTCATACTTCAACTCTCACCGAAGGAGAGTCGTGATGAGTGACCAGCAAGAAGCACTGGTGGCGTCCTATCAGGACGCACAGACCCGGACCGTGTCGGCAGGCGGCGTGGACTTCGCATACCGCGAGCTCGGCCCGAAGTCCGGCGTCCCGGTCGTCTTCATCACCCACCTGGCCGCGGTCCTGGACAACTGGGATCCTCGGGTCGTCGACGGCATCGCCGCGCGACACCGGGTCATCACCTTCGACAACCGCGGTGTCGGCGCCTCCACCGGCAGGACGCCGGACACCATCGAGGCGATGGCGAAGGACGCCGTCACCTTCATCCGGGCGTTGGGGCTGACCAAGGTCGACCTCCTCGGGTTCTCCATGGGCGGCATGGTCGCCCAGGTGATCGCCGCGGCCGAACCGCGGCTCGTCCGCAAGCTGATCCTCGCGGGCACCGGCCCCGCCGGCGGTGAGGGCATCAAGAACGTCACCAGGATTTCCCACCTCGACACGGTCCGGGCACTGCTCACGCTTCAGGACCCGAAGCAGTTCCTCTTCTTCACCAGGACGCCCAACGGACGCCGGGCCGGCAAGCAGTTCCTCGGTCGCCTCAAAGAACGCACCCGGAACCGCGACAAGGCGATCTCCCTCCGGGCGTACGGCGCACAGCTCAAGGCCATCCACCGCTGGGGACTTGCCAAGCCCGCCGACCTCTCCGTCATCACTGCACCAGTGCTCGTCGCCAACGGCGACCACGATCGAATGGTGCCGACGAGCAACACGCACGACCTCGCCCGCCGCCTGCCCAACAGCGAACTGGTGATCTACCCCGACGCCGGCCACGGCGGCATCTTCCAGTTCCACGAGGAGTTCGTCACCAAGGCTCTCGAGTTCCTCGCACGGTAGGCAGGCGGCGGCGCTGCCGGGATCAGCGCTGCATGGCGATGGCCCGACCGGACGGTGCCTGCACGATGAAGTCGGCGTCGTTGAGGTCGAAGAAGACGTTCCCGAGCGCCTCGATCTTGATCCGGGCCTTGGACGTGGCCACCCTCGGCAGCCGGACGGTCTCGCTGCCGTCGTTCGGCGTGCGGTTCGCGAGCACGTGCGGGAACGTCAGACCTCCGTCGAGCGACAGGGAGATCTTCACCTCGCGCACACCGACCGGTGCCACGTCGGTGCGCGCCACGTCCCAGGTGATCGACTGCGTGGTGCCGCCGGTCAGCGTGGTCGTGGTCGCCTGCGAGGTCACGAGGAACGGACCTGCCGACGAGGCGAGGACGAGTGCGGTGTCGGCACTGCTGATGCCACCGCGGCCGTCCCGGGCGGTGAGCCGGAAGTGCAGGGTCCGGTCGTTGTCGACGCCCACCCAGTCCGCGGTCGGCAGGAACTCCGAGTAGCAGTCGACGAGGGCGGGCGGCACGTTCGTCCCGCTGCCGGTGGTCGGTGGCGGCGGTGCGGCCGGGCATTCGCCGTTGCGGGCGTTGGTGTTGTTCGCCGCGACCTGCGCGAGGTCCGGGAAGACCCTGGTGGGATTGGTGGTCGCGGTGTTCAGGCCCGGCGAGTGGTACTTGAGCGCGTCCTCGTCGCTGACGACGGCGGCGGTGCCGAACTGCCGGAACAGCGGGCCGTCCGTTTTCTTGTTGTCCACCAGGCCAGTGCCCGTGGCGCCGCCACGGTCGTTCTGCTCCCACAGGTAGGTCACGGTGTCGCCGTTGACATCGATCGCACGTCCGGTCAACGCGAACGGCGTGCGAACCGGGATGGCGTACTTCGGCGCGACGGTCACGATGGGCGCGTGGTTGGCGGTGTTGGTGATGTGCCGCCCGCCGTTGTCCGGCTTGCCGCCCTTGACCGTCTCGCCCACGAGGCTGGACGTGCCGTGCGCGTCGGTGATGACGAGCGGGTCGACGTTCTTGCCCGCCACCGGGCCACCGGTGAAGCTGACCCGGAACCCGGCGTCGGTCATCTCGTGGCCGTCGAACCCGAGCACGTCGACCGTCGCGCCGGCGGGCCAGCCGCGGATCGCCTCGATCGCGGCTTTGATGCCGGTGTCCGTGAAGTTCGTGCCGCGCACGATCGGCGCCGACTCCCGGCCGCGGTAGCTGATCCGGAAGGAGTCCGTGCCGTCGAAGTCGCGCAGCGCCACGTTCTGCTGCTCGTCGATCGCGGGCAGGCTGGTCGTGACGTACGAGGTGATCTCGGTGTAGCTGCGGTGCGACCAGTACGGGTCGGAGTGCGGCTGCAGGTTGTCCTGGCGGCAGATCCCGGCATAGGCCATGATCGACGACCCGCTGCCGGGTTCGACGGAGGTGGCCTCGTTCCGGTTGCCCCCGGAACAGGCGTGCTGCGTTCCGTTGAACGTGTGGTTGGCGCCGAACTGGTGCCCGATCTCGTGCGCCACGTAGTCGACCGCGTAGAAGTCGCCGACCGGCGTCGGCAACCCGGTGCACCCCAGCGCTTTGTCCTCCCGGCCGACCACGCCGAGTCCGGCCAGTCCGCCTCCGGCGCGGCCGAGGCCGATGTGCCCGACGTCGTAGTTGCCCGCGCCGACGAGCTGACCGAGCACGGCCGGGTTGCGGTAGAGGCCGGGGATGTCGCACGCGTCGAGGTCGCCGGGCCGGAAGCAGGGTTCCGCGCCACAGGGCCCGTTCGGCTCGGAGGCCATCGCCGTGGTGTTGAGGTTCGTCTTGTCGGTATCGTTGACGAGCACCAGCCGGATCGAGGTCTCGTCCTCGTAGACCTGGTTGACCCGGTTGACGAGCGTGACCTTCGCGGCGGTCACGTTCGAGGCGCCGAAATACTCGGCGTACGTCGGATCGGTGACGAGCGCGAGCCGGTAGGTGCGCAGCCGCACCACGCCGCCACCACTCGCGCTCGGCTGCACGTCGGGCATCGAGTCGCGGACCGCCGCCCGTTCCACCAGCGGGGCAGGCTTTGCCAGGTCACGGCCGTAGTAGCTCGCGTACAACCGTTGATCGGCGCGGTGGTGGGGATCGACGTACCACTGACCGCGCGGCGACCGGACCGAGGCGTGGAATCCCAGCGGGGTGAAGTCCGCTCGCACGGTGGCGGCAGGGTCGTCGACGCCCCGGCCCGCGAACGTCCTGATCTCGGGGTGCGCCGCGGCCAGACCGGCCTCCATCACCGGTGCGTCTTCCAGCCGGAAGCGCTGGAACGAGCCGTCGGGTGCGGGCAGTACGACCTCACGCGACTCAGCCGGACTGTCCAGTTGAGACAAGATGGTGGCGCGGTCGAGCGTGAAGCTCGCGAATCGGGCGGCCCGGATCTCGGGTTGTCCGGCGGAGAGCGCGGTGGCCGCGGGAGCGGGAGTCCACGGGTTGTCCGGTGCTGCGGTGCTCACGACCGGCAGTCCTGCCAGCGCGGTCACCGCGATCACCGCCGCGGCCACCGCCCTGAGCCGGTTCGGTGAGGATTTTCTTGGCACGCTCATGACTCCTTGGTACTGGGGCGTGGTGTGCGCTCGAGGCCCACGACAACCTTCTACCGCCTGGAAGTCTCCTGCCGCGAGGGCCGATGGTCGGGTGTGCGCGGGTCTCGCGGCCTCCGGCGACCGAAAAGTCGCAATGGGATTGAAACGTTCAATTTTCAGCGCCGTCTTGTCGTCGATTGACAAGACAAGACAGGTTCATGCCGAATTGAAACGATTCATTGACAGCCCGTGAGAGCGCGCACAACCATCGAGGTGCCCTGTACCGATTCCCTGCATCGGGAGGCACTGTGAAGATCCAACGCGCAATGGTCGTGGCAGTCGTCGTCGGAGCCGCGCTGGTGGCACCGGCCGCACAGGCGGCGCCGTCGGACGCGGGGTCCTATTTGGACCAAGCGACCGGCACCATGGTGGTCAACGTGACCACGCGAGCAGAAGCACAGCGGGTCCGGGCCGGCGGCAGCACAGCCAAGATCGTCAAGCACAGCGGCGCCACCCTGCGAGCCGCGACAGACGAACTGCGTCGCTCGGCCACCATCCCCGGCACCTCCTGGGGCGTGGACCCGGTGACCAACCAGGTGCGCGTCACGGCCGACAGCACCGTGACGGGCGAGCGGCTCGACCGGCTTCGAGCGGCCGTCGCCGGACTGGGGGACAAGGCGCGACTCGAGTCGGCGCCCGGCGTCATGCGGCCGTTCATCGCGGGTGGCAACCCCATCCACAACGGCCCGTGGCGCTGTTCGCTCGGGTTCAACGTGGCGTCGGCCGACGGCACCGCGTACGCGCTGACCGCCGGTCACTGCACCAACACCGGCGTGGACTGGACCGGATCGGGCGGTCGGTTCCTCGGCTGGCGGACCGGAACTTCGTTCCCCGGCAACGACTACGGCATCATCCGCTACATCGACGGCTGGGACCGGCCGGGTGGCGTGTACATGTACGACGGCACCGTGCGGGACATCAACGCGGCGGCGGATCCCTACGTGGGCCAGAGCGTCGAACGCAGTGGCAGCACCACCGGCAGGCACGGCGGTGTGGTGACGGGCTTGAACGTGACCGTGAACTACGAGGAAGGCTCGGTTCACGGCATGATCGGGACCAACGTCTGCGCCGAGCCCGGCGACAGCGGTGGTTCGTTGTTCGCGGGCAACACCGCGCTGGGCCTCACTTCCGGCGGCAGCGGGGACTGCCGGAGCGGCGGTCAGACGTTCTTCCAGCCCGTCGTCGAGGCGATGCACAACTACGGCGTCTGGGTCTACTAGGACAACGTGCTCGGTCCGCGTTCAACCGTTCGGTTGAACGCGGATCCAATCTTCCGCGCGTGTGGACGCTCCGCCCGGTTGATGTGGAGATCCTTCGGCCGCAACAGGATTGCGTGGTCGAAGAGTGTCCGGCTTTGAAGAGAGGTCCTATCGTGTCGAGCTCGCTCAGCAGACGACGTGTCCTTGCCGCCGGTGCCGGGGCCGCGATCGGTTTCGGCGCTTTCGGCACCACCGCGGCCACAGCAGGAGCACCGCAGGGCGCCGGGCCCGAAGAGGCCAGGACGCTCGACGCGCTCTACCAGGCCGCGCTCGAGGAAGGTGGCAAGCTCACCATCTACGCGGGCGGTGACACGGCGACGCAGCAGGACGGCACGAAGGCCGCGTTCAAGGCCCGTTTCCCCGACATCGACCTCACGCTGATCGTGGACTACAGCAAGTACCACGACGTCCGCCTGGACAACCAGTTCGCCACCGGTACGGTCGTTCCCGACGTCGTGCAGCTGCAGACCGTGCAGGACTTCGTGCGGTGGAAGGAACAGGGTCGCCTGCTGAACTACCGGCCGGCCGGGTTCTCGAAGGTCTACGACGGTTTCAAGGACCGCGAGGGCGCCTGGATGGCCATCGGGGTGATCGCCTTCAGCTTCATGTACGGGGTCGCGGCCGTCGGTGCGGACGTGCCGCGCACGCCGCTCGACCTCGTGGACCCGAAGTGGAAGGGGAAGATCGCCTCGTCGTACCCGCACGACGACGACGCCGTCCTCTACCTCTACGCGCTCTACGCGCAGACCTACGGCTGGGACTGGGTGGCCAAGCTGGCGGCCCAGGACGTGCAGTTCGCCCGCGGCAGCCACACGCCGGGCCTGGCGGTGAACGGTGGGCAGAAGGCGATCGGCATCGGTGGCGCCGGCTCACTGGTGGCGCCGGCGACGTCACCGGTGAGGTTCGTGGCCGCCGACGGCCACCCGTTCATGGCCTGGGGTCAGCGGGCCGCGATCCTCAAGCAGGCAAAGAACCCCACCGCCGCCAAGTTGTATCTCAACTGGCAGTTGTCCCTCGAACGGCAGCAAGCGGCCTTCAACGGTTGGTCGGTGCGCACGGACGTGACTCCGCCGACGGGTCTGAAGCCGGTCTGGAAGTACCCGAACGCCCACGTCGACGGCTTCCCGCGGTTCATGGCCGACCGCGCAGAGGTGGAGCGCTGGAAGCAGACCTTCGCGCTGTACTTCGGTGAGGTGAAGGGCGACCCCACGCCCGGATGGCCCGGACTGAGGCCGGGCGCCTAGACGAACGAGCGAGGGCCGCGTGCGCGGCCCTCGCTCTTCACGTCGGTCATACCGCGGGTCGATACACTGGGACGCTGCCGTCCTAAGTGGAGTGTCAATTCCCGGGGGTTTGCCTTGTCCGACCGCGGGTTTGTCCGGTACGTCCTGTCGGCACCCCGAGGCCGGATGGTGCTGACACACCTCCCGCACCTCCTGTTCTTCGTCGTCGTGTGCGCGGCGACGGTACGGCTCGCCAGGCTCAACATCGCGCTGTGCTGGCAGATAGTGGCCATCAGCTCGGCGCTCGCCACGGTGTACGCCGCGGGCCTGGCGCTGCGATCCAGGCTGGGCGCGGTGGCGAGGCACGGCTGGGCCGCGGCACTGATCCTGCTGTGGGCCGCACTTCTCGCTCGCAACCCGTCGTTCCTGACCGTCGCCTATGTCTGGTGCGCCGTGCCGCTGGCGTGCGCGGTCCTGCGGGTGCTCGGCCGCCGTGGAGCTGTGGTCGCGGTGAGCGCGATCACCGCCGTGCTGGTCGGTCAGCTGATCTGGGCCACCGGCCGGTTCGACTTCGAGGTCGTGCTGATCCCCGTGGCGGCCGTCTGGGGCGTCGTGGGCCTGTACCGGGCGCAGCAGCGGGACGCCGAGGAACGGCAGCGCCTCGTGGAGGAGCTGCGCGGCACGCGCGACGTGCTGGCCCAGGAGCAGCGCCGCGCGGGTGTGCTGGAGGAACGCGCCCGCATCGCCAGAGACCTGCACGACACGCTCGCCCAGGACCTCTCCGGCGGCGTGATGCTGTTGCAGGCGGCCGAGCGCAACTGGGAACGGCAGCCGGACGTCGCCCGCACCCGTGTCCGGATGGTCGCGGACGGCCTGAGCGCGAGCCTCGCCGAGACCAGGCGCATCATCACGGACCTCACCCCGTCCGTGATCACCGAGACCGGCCTCGCGGGCGCGTTGCGGCTGCTGTGCGACCGCGCGCAGCAGCACGAGACGGCCGAGCGCGTGGAGTTCCGCGCCGTGGAGCCCCACCACACCGACCTCGACGAGCAGGTCGCGACGACGTTGTTCCGCGTGGCCCAGAGCGCGCTGGCCAACATCCGCGAACATGCGCACGCCACCACCGTGACCATGACCCTGCGCGAACGCCAGGAACGCGTCGAACTGGAAGTGCGCGACAACGGCGTGGGCTTCGACCGCACCAGCGAAGTGACGCGTTCGGGCCGGGGCTTCGGCCTGCGCTCGGCCCAGACCAGGCTGCTCGAGTGCGGGGGAGCCCTCGACGTCGACAGCGCACCGGGCCGAGGCACCCGAATCGTGGCCGCCGTCCCCGTGCGCCTCGCGGCAGCCGTCTCATGACCGCCGACCCGTTGCGCCTGCTGATCGCCGACGACCACGTGGTCGTGCGGGCCGGCCTGCGCGCGCTGCTGGACGGCGAACCCGGCTTCGACGTGGTCGCCGAGGCGGGCAGCGGCGAGGAAGCCGTCCGCGTCGCCAAGGACCTCACCCCCGACGTCGTGCTGATGGACCTGCGGTTCGGAAGCCCGGACCACGGCATCGACGGAGTGGAGGCGGTCCGCGCGCTGACCGCCGACCTGCCCGGCACCGCCGTGGTGATGCTGACCAGCTACTCCGGACACGCGGACGTCGTGCGCGCGCTGCAGGCGGGCGCACGCGGCTACGTGCTGAAGGCGGGACCACCCGAGGAACTCTTCCAAGCGGTGCGCGAGGCAGCGGCCGGCGGCATCGGCCTCGCGTCGGAGGTCGTCGGACACCTCGTCGGCCGAGTGGTCACCCCGCCGGCGGAGTTGAGCGAGCGCGAGAAGGAAGTCATCCGGTTGATGGCCGACGGCCACAGCAACCGTTCCATCGCGCAGTCGCTGTTCCTCAGCGAGGCGACCATCAAGACACATCTGGTGCGCATCTACCGGAAATTGGGCGCCGACAACCGGGCGGCGGCTGTCTCCGAGGCGGTGCGGCGGGGGCTGCTGGAGCTCACGTAGGCGTCTGCTCCGCCGCGGAATGGGTCATCATGTGTGCCATGGCTCGTGTGGTGTTGGTGGTGACCTGTGGTGTGGGGTTCGACTGACAGCGCCCGCGTTTCCCGCAGCGGCAACGCCAGCGCTTCCCAGGGCTACGCCAACACCGGTGTGCACATCGGTGACGTCAACCTGCACACCGGGGCTCCGGTGCGCACCCGTTACAGCCAGCAGATCCGCCGCCTCGCTCCTGCGCACCTGGTGGGGCGGGAGGCGGAACTGGCCGAGCTCGCGGCGTTCTGCTCCTCGCCGGAGGCCGCGGGTCGGTACCGGTGGTGGCGGGCACCGGCGTGGTCCGGCAAGTCGGCGTTGATGTCGTGGTTCGTGCTGAACCCTCCTCCCGGTGTGCGCATCGTGTCGTTCTTCATCACCGCGCGACTGGCGGGGCAGAGCGACCGGGTCGCGTACGTCGAGAACGTGCTCGAGCAGCTCGTCACTCTGCTCGGTCAGCAGATGCCGGGGTACCTCACCGAGTCCAACCGCGAGGCCCACCTGCTGGGGTTGCTCGAAGAGGCTGCCGAGGCCTGCGCGGCACGCGGCGAGACGTTGGTGCTGGTGATCGACGGACTGGACGAAGACCGCAGCGTCACCGTGGGACCGCAGGCGCACAGCATCGCCGCCACCCTGCCGGTCTCCCTGCCGGCTGGGATGCGGGTGGTCGTGGCGGGGCGTCCCGATCCACCGATTCCTTCAGACGTGCCGCGCCACCATCCGCTGCGATTCCCCGCCACCACTCGGCGGCTGGCCGTGTCGTCTGCGGCGCGCGCTTTCCGTGACGACATGAAGGCGGAACTGAAGCAGCTGCTGCACGGTCCTGAGACTGGCCGCGACCTGCTGGGACTGCTGACCGCGGCGGGCGGTGGCCTGACCGCTCAGGACATCGCCGAGCTGACCGGCTTGGCGGCATGGGAGGTCGACGATCACTTCGTGACGGTCACCGGACGAAGTTTCACCCGGCGCGACAGCCACTACCGGCCAGGCGAGTCGGTCGACGTGTTCCTGCTCGCTCACGAGGAACTGCAGGTCACCGCGACGGAGATGCTCGAACGCCACCTCGGTGGCTATCTGGAAAGGCTGCACGCCTGGGCGGACGGTTACCGTGACCGGGCCTGGCCGGAGGACACGCCGGAGTACCTGTTGCGCGGCTACCACAGGATGCTGGTGGCGAACGACGACCTCGACCGGGTCGTTGAGCTGACCACCGACAAGGCACGTCAGAACAGGATGCTCGACCTGTCCGGAGGCGACACCGCGGCACTCGCCGAAATCAGCACCGCCCAGGCCGTGTTGCTCGGTCGTGCCCCTGTCGACCTGCTGGCCCTCGCCCGTCTCGCCGTACATCGGGACTGCCTGACCCGCCGCAACAGCAACATTCCGGTCGGCCTTCCCGCCGTCTGGGGCCTGGTGGGCAAGCCGAACAGGGGAGTCGCGCTCGCCCACTCCTTCACGTACCTGAGTGAGCAGTGCGAGGCGGTGGCACTGCTGGCGATGGCGGTGGCGGAGACGGGTGATCCGGATCGGGCGAACGAGCTCTTGGACGAGGCCATCGCCACGGTCGGCGCCATGCCTGAGCCCTACCACGCCAGCAGGGCTCTGACCCAGGTTGCGTGCGCCGCCGTCCACCTCGGTCGTTTCGCGGAAGTGCCGCAGTTGGCTTCGCTGACCCTGCTCGGCGGAGCACGAGGTGCACTGGTGCAAAAGGTGATCGAGACGGCGGCTGTGGCAGGAGTGCGCGGTGAGGACGCGCAGCTGCTGGATTTCGTGGCAGTCACATTCGCTGCTTGGGAGGACGTGGGGGACTTGGAGGAGAAGGTCGATCTGATCAGCTCCGCCGTGGCTCAGCACCCCTCGTTGTTCGGCAGGGACTACGTCAGCGGCATGTTGGCTGCTGTTGAGGAACAGGTGCGCGACGTCGAGAACGCCGACAATCGGGCATACCTGCTCGCTCGGGTGGCGAGAGGGCTCATCGCCTGTGGTGATCGCGAGCATGCTGCCGAGCTGCTCGGTGAGGCCGAAAGACATGCGATTCGGGTAGGTCCAGGGCTGAGCTGGCACCGAGTGCCTACCTACGTCGCCGAGGGCATGATCGAGCTGGGCGACCGCCCCGGAGTACGTCGCGTCCTCGACTTGGCCGCTGTCAGCACAATGCGGCCGCACGCACATGCGTTCACTTCGGTGGTGGACATGGCCGGCAGAGCCGGCTTCTTCGACCTGCTCGACGACCTGGTCGCGTCGTATCCGACCTTGTTCAGGGCGAGTCAAGTAGCGAGACTGCGAATCGAACACCTACTGGCGCACAGCACCGATTTCGCTCGCGCCGAGCAGCTTGCCGAGGCCATCGCCGATCTGGACGAGCGAGATGCGGCGTGGCGCGCCATCGCGGACGCCGCGGCCGGTCACGGCCGCTTCGATCGAGCCGCCGCTGCCATGCAGTCGCTTGGCAGCGCGGGTGGCCGGTCGGAGGGCTTCACGTGGCTGGCGCGTGTCGTCGCCAAAGCCGGCAACCATCCTCGTGCGGTTGAGCTGCTCAGGCTGGCGGAGGTGACCGCGCGAGGATCCGCGGACGTCGACCGTCAAGTGGAAGTGCGGGCCTCGCTGGCCAGAGCGGCGGCTTTGAGCGGCGCACACCTCGTGGCAAACGAACTTTTCGACCATGCCGACAAGCTGTTGCAGGTGGTGGAACGCACTCAGCGACGTCTGATGGCCTTGCCCGCCTTTGCCACGGCGGCCGGGGTGGTGGGCAGGTACGACAGGGTGCTCGCACGGATCGATCGGGATTCGGACAGGTCGTCGCGCTTCCGGACGTTGATCGCCGCGGTGCAGGGCCTGCGACGCACGTCTGCCGCGAACGGGATCGAGGTCCTGCTCAGGCGTGCGGTAGAGGAAGCTCGATCTGATCCACAGCCTGAGACAGCGGCAACCCATCTCGCCGAGCTCGCCGAGGTCGCAGTGGAAGTCGGTGATCGTGCGCTTGCCCTGGAACTGGTTGCGCAAGCTGACAGACAGCCGATCCGGTACCGATATTCCCGGAAGGACGTCGCTCGTGCGATGGCGGCTGTGGGCAACATCGAGCGAGCTCTGGCGTTGATCGACGACATCGGCGAATCGCCGGAACGGACACACGCGTTGGCGTGGATCACACCGCTCCTGGCCCGCCAGGCCGATCATGATCTGGTGGCGAAAATCGTTGAGCGAACTCTGGAGACGGATGAACTGCCGGCGTTCGAAAGCGCTTGTCTGGTCGAGGCGAAGTTCGTGATGGGTGACGCGGCTGGTGCCGCCGAACTGCTCGACCGAGCCGAGGACGCGGCAAGGCAGAATCTCAGCACCTACAGTCGCTCCAATGAGTTGAATGCGCTCGTGCGGGTAGCGGTCGACACCGGAGACCTGGTGAAGGCGGAGGCCATTGCCCGTTCAGTTGACGATCGCGGTGGGCGAGCCAGTGCGCTGCTGCTGGTGGCGCGGGCGGTCGAACCCGTTCAGGCTCGGAGCCTTCTGGGGGAAGCCGTTGTGCTGAGCGACGACTGGCTGGACTGCCTTGACGAGCTGGCTCGTGTGTCTCCCGAGGTGGTGCTGAGCCTGATCGACGAGGTTGAGCTGTTGAGCTGACGTCATCCGGTGGTTCACAGCCCGGCGTTCGCCAGAGCCTCCACAAATGCGCTTTTGCGGCGGTGTCTGACCTTGACGTGGGCGAGGTGTTGTCGCCGCACTCGGAACACATGCGTGGGTTCGGGGGTTGGGGATGGCATGAGTCAACTCGTGGACCGCACGATCGCCGTCCTCCGTGCCGAGCATGACACGCTCGCCGGTCTCGTCCGCACCCTCACCGATCATCAGCTGGCCTTCACCAGCGGCGCCGCGGAGTGGACCGTCGCCCAAGCTCTGTCCCACCTCGGCAGCGGCGCGGAGATCGGCCGTGCCCCGGTCGCCCGGGCCGCCGGAGAGACCGTGGCGGCTGAGGACAACCAGACGATCTGGGCCCGCTGGGACGCGTCCGCGCCGCGCGCGCAGGCCGAGGGCTTCCTGGAGCACGACGGCCGCTGGCTCGACACGGTCGAGGCGCTCACGCCCGAGCAGCGCTCGTCGCTGACCGTCGACCTGGGCTTCCTGCCGGAGCCGGTCCCGCTGCTGACCGCGCTGGGCATGCGGCTCAACGAGGTGGCCAACCACTCGTGGGACGTGCGCGTAGCGCTCGACCCGCACGCCGGAGTGAACGCCGACTCGGCCGCAGTGCTCGTCGACCTCCTGGCCGGGCCCCTGGGTTTCATGCTGGGCTTCCTCGCGAAGCCGGCCGAGCTCGCGGCCCCCGTGTCCGTCGCGATTCCCGGCGCCGGCCTGGTGATCGACGACGCGGTCACCGTGGTGGACCACCTCGAGTCACCGTCCGCGACGTTCGACGGGCCGCAGGAAGCGTTCGTCCGTCTGGTCAGCGGCCGTCTCAAGGCACCGTACGACAACGGCGTCACCGTCGAGGGCAGCGTCACGCTCGACGACCTGCGCCGCGTTTTCCCCGGCTTCTGACGGAATCAACAGGTGCCCGCGACGTGACCGACTTCGTCGGCAGAGTTCGCCGACGACGTCCTGCGGCAGAGACAGGCGTCCTGCGTGTTGGCTGGACACGGGAACGTCCTGTCCGCGATTGACATGGCCGCGACCGCCACGAACACTTAGCGCGTCCAAGAATGTGAACGCTAACATCGTGGAGTCGAACTCGTGCGCGCACGGCGTGATGGTGGCCGGATTTCGGCCGCGCTGACCGCGATCCTCCTCGCGATCCTCAGCTCGCCGGGGGCGATCGCACAACCGGGCAGCAAGGACGTCACCGCCGACATCCGCGCGAACCGGAACGTCACGCTGAGCGGGGACGCGGTCGTGCGGCTCACCGGTGGCGTCACCACCTACACGGGCGTGATCACCGGCGAAGGCGTCTTCACCGTCGGCGGAACGGGCACCTTGGTACTGGTGAAGAACAGCGACTTCGCCCTGCCGCGGGACCGCCGTCAGCAGAAGATCGTCACCGTGGGTGGCAACCATCCGGTGACCACGATCGAGAACCCCGACCCGCCCGCCGTGATCGTGCAGCGCGGCGCGACCCTCCAGTACGGCGACGGATCGGGCGGCGACGGCGTCATCGGGCATGTCACCCAGGCGCCCGAGGTGTCGCTGAACACGCTCAACCACCAGATCGACGGCACCCTGGACCTGGCTGTGCATCGGCGGCTGAACCTGGGCGTCATCAGCGGATCCGGCCTCGTCAAGCAACGAAGGAGCACCTGGCCGGGCATCGACCTGCCGGGCACGCACCCGTTCTCGGGCACGCTCTACGTCGGCACCGGCGCGGACTACGGCAGCCTGCACTACCTCACCGCCATGCCGCATGTGCGCAAGGTGGTCAACCAGGGTTCGTTCATCCACAACGCACCGGACGGCGAGGTGGTCAGCGACGCCGCCGACATCTACTCGCAGTTCTACGGCAACGACATCAACTTCCACACCTGGGGCTCCGGCGTGGTGCGCATGTCGGGTGTGTACAGCTGGTCCGACAACGGCTCGGACACCGATCCCGCGCTGAGCGACCCGTCCAGGAACTTCGCCACCGTGCCACACCGCGACAACAAGCGCGGCATCAACATCGAGGGCGCCACGGTGACCTGGGGCGACGGCAAACACAACCGCTTCTTCCTGCCGGGCAACGAAAACACCGTCTACATCAACATGCACGCGGAGCGCAACGGCACCCGCAGCGTGCTGACGTTCGACTACAACGGCCCGGTCACCCTGGACGCACCAATCTCCGGCGGCAAGTACCACGACACGATGGCGGAGGTCGGCCGCGGCGACGTCGTCATCGCACCGACCCGAGGCAACGCGGTCACCTTCACCGCGCCGCAGAACTACGACGGCAACACGACGATCGGCGACGGCGCGTCGCTGCGGCTGGGCGACGGCAGCCCGCAGGGCGACAGTTCGCTGCTGCGGACCGGCAAGATCGTCGACAACGGTGAGCTGATCGTGCAGAACGCCACCAAGGGCGTCGAACTCGCCCGGATCAGCGGCAAGGGTTCGGTGACCCAGGCCGGCCCCGCCACCACCACTCTGACCGGCGACCTCACCTACACGGGCAGGACCACGGTGAAGGCGGGCACGCTAGCGGTCACCGGCGGCACCCTCGCCACGAGCACTGCGGTCGACCTGCCCGCGTCGGGGACGAAGCTGGACCTCACCCAGGCCGGCGACCAGACGATCAACAACCTCTCCGGCGCCGAGGGCAGCACGGTGGCGGCCGGCCGCATCCTGACCGTCCACACCACGGTCGCGACGACGTTCGGCGGCGCCATGACCGCCGCTGAAGGCATCACCAAGACCGGTCCCGAGTCGCTCACGTTGACCGGCGCGCACGCGACCCCGAACGCCGCCTGGACGGTCCGGGAGGGAACGCTCGCGCTGGCCGGGCCCGTACAGGCGCGGCAGCTCACCGTGGAGCCCGCCGGCACCTTGCGGGCAACCGGCACGGTGGAGGGCGCGGTGGACAACGCTGGGATGGTTGACGCCACCGGCCTGACCGTGCGCGGCGCCTACACCCAGCGGCCCGGCGCACGTCTGACCGCGACCCGGATGAGCGTCACCGGCGAGGTGACGCTCGCGGGCACCTTCACACCAGACCCCGCACACGGCTCCGGCGTGATCATCGACAACCAGGGCACCGCCCAGGTCAGTGGCACCTTCGACGGCCTGCCCGAGGGAGCGGCAGTCGGCGCGCTCAGGCTCACCTACCACGGCGGCGACGGCAACGACGTCGTCCTGACAGGCCAGTCCGACACGACCGGGCCTGATGCCACGACACGGCAGGCCGCGTCGAGTTTTGGGCCGTTGTGGTGGTTCTCCGCGGCCGGCGCGCTCGCGCTGCTGATCGCACTCGTGTTCCTGGTGCGCAGACGGTCACGGAACCGGAACGCTTGACAAGTCTGGCCGACGTGTGGCGAACCAGGGTCTCAGAACGTGGCCTGATGTCGATCCACGCGCCGACGTGCTGTTCTGTGGCGGCGCACCACTTGCAGTCAGAAGAGTTCGCGAGCATGCGCTGCGCTAAGGGAAAATCAGTCGTATGACGGATGACCGCGACGAGTCGTTGTGGACCCGTATCGGCCGCACCGCCGACGTGCTGCAGATACTGGGGTTCCTCGGCGTGCCAACGGTCATCGGTGTGATCATCTGGCTCGCCTCGTCGTCCTCCGGCGAGAACGACGACCGGTCGGCACCCACCACGACCACAACCATCGCGACGACGGTTGCTACGCCTCAGGATCCGACGCGGGCTGAACCTACGACGACAACAACGCGCTCGGCCACGCTGCCGCCCGCGCCGCAACGGACACTTCTGTCCGAGCTGCCGCTCGTCAACGGCAGCAACAACATTGACCTCTCGTTCGCCGACGTCGACATCGACGGCACGCCCTATCACAACAGCCTGCATTACCACTGTTCCCTCTACTGCGACGGAAAGTCGCCCGCCACGTACGAGGTGCCGCTCGGTGGCAACTACACCCGGTTCCACGCGAGGGCGGGCATCGTGAGCACCGGGGCCGACGAGCCGACGAAGTTCGAGATCGAGGCGGACGGCAAGGTGACGACGGTCGTGGCGCGCGTGGGTAAATCGCAGGACGTGTCGATCGACGTCACCGGCGTGCAACGGTTGAAGATCCGGATGTACGCGCCGGCGCCACTGGTCGGGCCGTTGCAGGCGGGAGTGGACGCCACGAGTGGCGAGAAGCGCGTGCTCCCGAACGCCGCGCTGGGTTCACCGGTCGTCACCCGCTGACGCGGCACCTTGCTCCGCGACACGCTCTCATTTCCCGACGAGGGGCAGCGACTGCTTGACGGTTGGTGATGCGCTTCCCGCTCCACCGCATGACCCAGCGGCGGATCCACGCGATGCCCTGGTTGCTCGGCGCCGACGAGCCCCGCTGAGGCGCCCATGCCCGAATAGAGGGTGAGACACCATGCGGCGTCTCCCAACAGCACGACACGATCGGTGTGCCACGACGGCATCTCGACCTGGTGAACCGAATCGAAGAGCAGTTCGGACGTCCCGTCCAACTGGTCCTGACTGCACCACACCGCTCCCCGACAGTCGGACCTGGATTCTCAGTCCAACTGTCAGGGAGCGGTTCAGCGAGGGCTTCCCTTTATGTCTGTTCTCAGCCCGGTTCAGTCCGGCGAACACGAGTGAACGCGATGGCCTTCACGTGACCGCTCGTTCCGGCGAGCCATGTCGTCGATCAGGGGAAATGCAGGAAAAGGTTCCACCCCTTGGTGCTGCCGTTGGGGTTGTGCACGGTGTCGCAGCGGTAGTCGTCCGCAGCGGTGAAGATCGTGCCTTCGATGCCGTCCTCCTGACAGGCGAGCCAGGATTCGTAGAATCCGGTGAAGACCCACTGGTCAGGGGACACGGCGCTGATGGAAGCCGGGGCGTCGGGACCGGATGGCGCGGCGGAGGCTGCCGTCGCACCGAACCCTGCCAGACAGATCGCGACCGCCACGGCGGAGAAGAACACTGTGAGAGATTTCATGTGATATTCACCTTGTGCTGTGTTTGATGGGATCTGATAAAGGACGCAAGCGGCGGACGCGCCGCAGGTGGACCGCGTCATCGCTATTGCTGACTCAGGTGACCCGGAACATCCTGACGCCGGACAGGATCACTGAAGAACCACCACTGAATTTTGGAAGACGATTCCGGATATGGCAGAGGTCGCGCCCAGTGTGATAGCAGCGCTTCGCCTGATGGTGTCGCCCATGATCTCTCCCGCTTCTGGAGGATGTGATCCAAGGTACTTCTTGTTCGTGGCCTTTCTTCTGTTTTAGCAGAGGTCGAGAAGTGAGGTCGTCATCTTTCGAAAGATATTATTTGGGCTATTGTTCACGGCCTTCTTCTTCCCGTGTAAATAATCAACTGTTCAACATTCGGGTCAATCCGGCGTGGCCCAAGCGGCGGCCCCGGTTGCTCGCCGAGGATCGGACGGGACGGGCGGACTGCTCTCGGCGGTACCGGTCAACGGTGACGGCGACACCGTCGTGGTGTTGGTAATCAGCCGCCCGGTCCACGGGAAAGGTGTCGCCTGGGGGTGGGTCTGGGTCGGTGACTGCGCCGGATGGCTGATCAACAGCGATGTGCTCACCCCGCGGTTGTCGGGGCTGCCGCGGGTGAGGCGGCGGAGAAGAGCCGCGCCTGCAGTGTCCATCGACGTCACCGACGTGCAACGGTTGAAGATCCGGATCTATGCGCCGGCGCCATTTGGTCGGGCCGTTGCAGGCGGGAGTGGACGCCACGAGTGGCGAGAAGCGCGTGCTGCCGAACGCCGCGCTGGGGTCGCCGGTCCTCACCCGCTGACGCGGCACGGCTTCGCGTGGCATCAGTGATCCCTCGGATTGATCCCGGCGAACAGTGTTCAGAGGGTGTTGTTCACCGTCCACGGTCCTGATCGACCGGTCGTGTTGAGCAGTGCCGGTTTGCGTCGACACCGCTCAACACGATCCCCGCGCGAGGAGTTCGCCTGTCAGGTCTGGTCGGACCACGGGTGTGGCGTCATGTTCTGGTCCGGAGCGCTCAGAGGCTCGGGGCAACCGCCAGTTCGGGCAGGCGCGTACCGGGCGTGCAGTTGCCGGTAGTGGGCCAGCGCGTCGGTGGTGCGTCCGGCGCGGTGCAGGGCCAGCATGAACTGGGCGGCGACGCGTTCGTTCACATCTTCCAGTTCCGCCAGTGCGAACAGTTCGGGCAGGATCTCGGTGTGCTGGCCGCAGCGCAACGCGACATCGACGCGGTCGAGCTGGGCGGCGATGCGTTCCCGTTCGAGTCCGGTCCGCACCGCAGCCAGCCAAGGGGTGTCCAGACCGGTGAACGGCTCACCCTGCCACAGCACCATGGCCTGGTCGAACAAGCTGAGAGCCTGCACGTCATCTGCTCGACGTGCACGGATGACCAGACGGCGGAACCGGTGCAGGTCAACGACATCCGGGTCGGCGAGCAGCACGTAGCCGTTGGGTCGGCGCTCGATCCCGATGCCTTCCGGTGAGAGCAATAGTCTCAGCCGGGAGAGATAGTTCCGCAGGACCTGCCGACCCCGGTGCGGCAGATCCTCTGTCCACACACGCTCGAGCAACTGCTCCACCGCGACGACCCGGTTAGCCTCCACCGCCAGCACCGCGAACACACACCGCTGCCGCGCGTGCCCCACCTCCACACGCCGATCTCCGCTCCAAGCTCCGACATCCCCCAGCAACCGAAGCTCCACCATCACGCCCCCCGTCGCCGACGCCCCGGTGACTACACCCTGCCGGAATTTCCACAAGATCGGCACCGATTCGGCACAAGCGCTCCTATCAGCAAATTCCACGTTCCTGAGGTGTTCTCTTGACGCCGCGCCCCCATGCTCACGGCAGGAAGAGTGCAAACGCGGTCCACGCTCCGGAATTCCAAGGAGACGGGAACGATTCGAATGATCAACCCGCGGTTCCCGCAAGGGCGATGGATCCGGTTGCGCCGACTGGACGGACGGCAGGAGGAGTTGCCGCCGCCGTTACTCAGGAGGGGGATGAAGTGCGAAGGAAAGATCGTATTTCCGGTTCAGGGGCAGGGCGTGCGGCGGTGCTGGCGGCGAGCTTGGTCCTGGCGGCCGGTGCCGTGCCCGCGAACGCATCGGTGAACCAGGGCTACATCTCGGGTTTCGACACCGTCACCGATGACTGGGGCGACGAGGGGGAGCTCGCTCGCAACACTTTCCCGAACAGCAACGCGAGCGGTCTGTGGCAGTTGGTTCTCTACGCGGACGGCTACCTCGGAGCCGGCGAGGTGGACTGTGAGTTCGGCCCGCGAACTGAGGCAGCCACCAAGCGCTGGCAGGGCGATCGGCAGCTCAGAGCGGACGGACGGGTCGGAGTGAACACGTTCAGTAGGGCCGACAACAACCTGAGGATCACTGCGGATCCGTTGATCGTCGAGTACGACGGGTCGTACGCGTCGGTGTACTTCCGTCGCGAACAGGGCGTGTACTACATCTACCCGAGCGTACCGGCCTATTACCGCGTGAAATCATCGCTCTGCTGAGTGGAATCGACATGAATCGAAGCTCTGCGAGGAAGCGGAACACGTGAAATTTGCATAGTCTACGCAATGTGTCGTGCGTAGAAATGTACGACCATGGGAGGATTTATGGGTACGCGCCTGCGCAAGTTCGGTGCCGGACTTGCTGCTTTCATGCTGGCCACGACTGGCGCATCGATTTTTACTGCCTCGCCCGCTGTCGCGGCAGTTCCATGCGGACCAAGTGCACCTGACAAGGACACGCGCATTGCGCAAACGGTCAACAAGGATCCGAGATTCCCTCTCGGAGTTCAGATGCGGACCGGCCCTGGCCTCAACTGTGATCCCATTGTTCGAGTACCCTGGGAGGCTTGGGTTGACCTCAACTGCTTCCGGCGCGGCGACAGTGTTAACGGCGTCACCACCTGGTCCGCTGTGCGCTTTGCGCAGCATTTCGGCTGGATTTCCGACTATCACCTCTCCGGCCAAGGCAGCAACTTTAACTGTGGCTAATGCGTCAGTTAATCGATGACGTAGCCGGGCATCAGATCAGGTGGGCGGTTCAGGCTGTGATACGAGAATGTCGCACGCCGCACGTCTTCGAGGTTGAGGAAGGTGATGCCGGCGGCGCTGGGTGGGCGTTGCCGGTGGGTGCGCGGACAGCAGCCACAACCACGAGTCGGATGTCGCCGGACTTCGGCAACTTGGCCAGCTCCGCCTGGAGGAATCGCTGTCGCAGGGGAACGGCGCCTGTCTGACGGCAGGGGAGAGAGCGTCACCGCGTACTAGACCATTGACTGACTAAATGTGTCCACTGCGGACTCTGGTAGCTGTCCACTATGGACTTCCTGGGCCCCTTCTGGGCCCCTTCTCGTCGAGACCCAACGAGTCGAGATGGGTCTGAACAGGCAAAACATGCCGATGGGGCCGCCTTCGGAAGTTACTCCGAGAACGGCCCCATCGTGACCTGTCAGGTCTGGTCCGACCACCACTTCTGGCCAGCCGCACCGAGGGTGGAGATCGGGTCGTAGTAGGGGTAGCGACGGTCGAGCGCCTCCGGGTCTTCGAGCTCGATCCCGGTCCGGTAGTTCTTCGTCCAGTAGGAAATCCCCAGCTCCCGGTCGTACTCCGCGAGCTGATGCACCCACCGCTTCCCCACGTACGGCACGTCGCACACGATCCGCGGCGTCGCATACCCGGGCAGGTAGCCCATGATCGCGTGCTGCAGCTCTTGGGCTTCCCAGACGGACACCCTCCAGTGCTCCGCGTTGGGGATCATGTCGCACATGTAGAAGTAGTACGGCAGGATGTTCGCTTCCCCTTGCAGCGCAAAGCAAAGGTCCAGCAGGTCGTCCGAGGTGGCGTTGACGCCCTTCATCAGCACGCCTTGGTTGCGCACGTCGCGCACGCCTACTTCCAGTGCGGTGCGGGCGGCCTCGGCTACGAGAGGCGTCACGGACTGGGCGTGGTTGACGTGGGTGTGGATCGCCAGGTTCACGCCGCGGCGGGAGGCGGTGCGGGCGACTCGTTCCAGGCCTTCGACCACGCGCGGCTGGAGCCAGTGCTGGGGAAGTCCGGCCAGGGCCTTGGTGGCCAGGCGGACGTCGCGGACGGTTTCGATGTCCAGCAGGCGCATCAGGAACGACTCGAGTTGCGGCCACGGCACGTTTGCCACGTCACCGCCGGAGACGACGACGTCGCGCACGCCGGGGGTCTTCTTCAGGTAGTCGATCATTTGGTCTTGGCGGTCGACCGGCTTCAGCGAGAGCTTGTGCTTGTCGATCAGCGGCGTGGAGTTGCCGACCAGGTCCATACGGGTGCAGTGGCCGCAGTACTGCGGGCAGGTCGACACCATCTCGGCCAGGACCTTGGTCGGGTAGCGGTGGGTGAGGCCCTCGACGACCCACATCTCGGCCTCGTGCAGCGAGTCGCGCTGGGAGTGCGGGTGCGACGGCCAGCGGGGGTCGCGGTCGGAGCGCACCGGCAGCATGTAGCGGCGGACCGGGTCGGCCAGGAAGGCCTCGGTGAACTCCGCGGGGGTCAAGCCTGCGTCGACCGCCATCGTGTTGAGCATCTGCGGCGGGATCAGCATCGACATCGTCGCGAAGTTCTCCTGGTCGGCGGCCAGGTCGTCGTAGAACTTCTCGGTCAGCAGGTCGCCGGTGACCTTGCGGAGCTGCTTGACGTTCTTCACGCAGTTCACCCGCTGCCACTGGGCGTCGCGCCACTGCGCCTCGGTGACGTGGGACCAGCCCGGGAAGCGCCGCCAGTCGGGTTCGACCAGCTCACGGCGCACGTACGTGTACGGCTGGCGGTCCAGCCGTTCCAACGCCGTGGGGGCGTCGTGCAGCGCAGTCATCCGTACTCCTCAGCGTCGAGGTCGCGTAAAGATATCCTGTCACACCGCTAGCTTGCCGTAAATATTTCAGATCAAGGCCTGGTCGCGGGCTGATCGGGAGCAATTGGGGACCCTCGCGCGTTGTGCGGGTATGCCTGTTTTCGCGCTGCTGCTGCTCGGGATGTTCGCCGAGATCGCGGTCATGGTCGCCGTCGGCAACGCCATCGGCGGGCTCTGGATGATCGCGTTGCTGCTGGTCGGCACTCTCGTGGGGCTGTCGCTGGTGCGCCGGCAGGGGGCGCAGACGATGGCCGCCGTCTCCGAGGCCGTCTTCCGGCGTCGGCAGCCGCACCAGGAGATGGCCGACGGCGTGCTGATCGCGGCGGCCGGCGCATTGATCATGGTGCCGGGCTTCATCAGTGATGTCGCGGCGCTGTTCCTGCTGTTCCCGCCCACGCGCAGGCTCGTGAGTCGCCGGATCGCGCGCAAGGCGGAGGCGGCCGCGCTGAAGTTCGAGCACGAACGGCGCTTCGGGGCCGGTCAGGTCGTCGAGGGGGAAGTGATCGACGTCGAGGCCGAGCCGGTGATCATCACGGAACGGCGCGAGCTGACGTGATCCGCGCGTACCAGCCTTCTGACCTGGACGCGCTTTACGACATCTGCCTCGACACGGGCAATGGCGGCCTCGGCGCGCGCCATCTGTTCGACGATCCGCGGCTGCTCGGCCACGCCTACGTTGGTCCGTACGTGGCGTTCGAGCCTGACCTGGCGTTCGTGGTGGAGGACGACCTGGGGGTCTGCGGGTACGCGGTCGCGGCGTCCGACAGCGAGGCCTTCGAAGATCGCTGCGAGCGCGACTGGTGGCCTGACCTGCGCTTGCGGTATCCGTTGGCGAAGAACGTCAACCGGGTCGTGCAACACATCCACGAACCGGCGCGGGTCGACCCGTTCCTGGTTCTGGACTTCCCCGCGCACATGCACGCGAACCTGTTGCCACGCGCGAAGGGCAAGGGGTTCGGCGGTGCGTTGGTTCGTACCGTGCTCGAACGTCTGGAGAAGGGCGTCCATGTGCACGTGCGGCACCACAACACACACGCGATCGGCTTCTGGGAACACCTCGGCTTTCGCGTGATCGACTCCGCGGACAAGCTCGTCCTCGGGTTGCGCCTCTGAACCTCAGGCGAGCAGGTCCTTCAGCAGCAGCTCGAAGTCGAGGACCTCACGCCCGGCCGGCACCACCGCGTAGGTGGAGTCCAGGAACCGGCTCAGCTCGTCGTGCGACAGGTGGAAGACCGCGTGCGAGTCCTCGGTGAACAGCTCCAGCACGAGCACGTCCCCGTCGTGCGGCCGCAGTCGCACGTCCCCGATGCCCGCCGGCGAGAGCAGGCCGTCGGAGAGCAGCTCCCGCCCGACCACCCAGGTCGACTCCTGGTCCCTGGTCTGAAACCGCAGCGTGACGGCGTGCGGATCGTCTGAGCGGTACTGGAGGTCGACGTTCATCGACTCGACTGTGCCGTCCGGCCGAATGAACTCAACGACGGTGACGGTTCCGATCCGCGTCTCGTTGAACATCGCCGTTCCTCCTCAGCGTCGAGGGTGTCGCAGTACACACGGCCCCCGTTCGGGATCGGTTCAACGCTTTTTCGAACTGCTCTTTGGGTACCTGAAGTCGCATGACCGTTTACGGCGTCCATGCGTCACATGAGCAGATCCACCCCACCGCCCTGCTCAGCTCGATACGCAGAGCCGAGGAAGCCGGGTTCGGGGCGGCGATGAGCTCCGACCACTTCTCACCCTGGAGTTCGCGCCAAGGCGAGTCAGGGTTCGCCTGGTCCTGGCTGGGCGCGGCGCTGCAGGCCACGAGCCTGCCGTTCGGCGTGGTCACGGCCCCTGGCCAGCGCTATCACCCGGCGATCACCGCCCAGGCGATCGGCACGCTCGCCGCGATGTTCCCCGGCCGGTTCTGGGCCGCGCTCGGCACCGGCGAGGCGAGCAACGAGCACATCACCGGCGACGGATGGCCGCGCAAGGACGTCCGCAACGCCCGGCTGCGCGAGTGCGTCGACGTGATCCGCGCGTTGCTCGCGGGCGAGGAGGTCAGTCACGACGGCCTGGTGCGGGTCGATCGGGCCCGGCTGTGGACGTTGCCGGACGAAGTGCCGTTGCTAATCGGTGCTGCTGTGTCGCCCGCGACCGCTCGTTGGTGTGCGGAGTGGGCTGACGGGCTGATCACCGTCAACGCGCCACCTGACCGGCTGCGTGAGGTCGCGGACGCGTATCGCGACGCGGGCGGCCGCGGCAAGCTCCATCTGCAGGTGCACCTGAGTTGGGCCGCAGACGACGACACCGCGCTGGCGATCGCGCACGAGCAGTGGCGCACCAACGTGTTCCGTCCGCCCGTGTGCTGGGACCTGGAACTGGCCGAGCACTTCGACGTGGTCGCCGAGCACGTCACGCCGGCCCAAGTTGCCGAAGTCGTCGACGTGTCAGCGGACCTCAAGTGGCACACGGAGCAGTTGCACTCCTACGCGTCGATGGGCTTCGACGAGATCTACCTGCACCACGTGGGCCAAGACCTGATGCCGTTCATCGACGCGTTTGGCGAGCACGTCCTGCCGGAGGTGACGAGGTGATTCGCACATCTGACGTGTGGTGGAAGAACGCCGTTCTCTACTGCCTCGACGTGGAGACCTTCTCCTCCGACGGCTTCCGCGGTGCCACCGAACGCATCGACCACCTGCACACGCTCGGCGTCACGTGTGTGTGGCTGATGCCGTTCTACCCGACACCCGAACGCGACGACGGCTACGACATCACCGACTTCTACTCCGTCGACTCGCGCCTGGGCTCGCTGGGCGACTTCGTGGAGTTCGTGCGCGCGGCCCGTGACCGGGGCATGCGCGTCATCGCCGACCTCGTCGTCAACCACACCTCCGACCAGCACCCGTGGTTCCACGACCCGGCGAAGCGCGACTGGTACGTCTGGGCCGACGAGCCGCCCGCCGACGGCCCGCAGGGGATCACGTTCCCGGACAAGGAGAAGAGCCTCTGGGAGTACTCGGAGGAGGTCGGCAAGTACTACCTGCACCGCTTCTACAAGCACCAGCCCGACCTCAACGTGTCCAACCCCGACGTGCGCGACGAGATCGCGCGGATCATGGGCTTCTGGATGGAACTGGGGCTGAGCGGCTTCCGCGTCGACG
This sequence comes from Lentzea alba, assembly GCF_011067745.1. Taxonomy (GTDB): domain Bacteria; phylum Actinomycetota; class Actinomycetes; order Mycobacteriales; family Pseudonocardiaceae; genus Lentzea; species Lentzea alba. Next base: position 84,864 of record NZ_JAAMPJ010000018.1, on the reverse strand, counting down.
CCGTGCCGTTCCTGCTGGAGCACAACGACTCGATGGACGCCCTCTCGCTGCCGAACCCGCACGACTACCTCACCGACCTCCGCGCGTTCCTCAACCGACGCAACGGCGAAGGCGTGTTGTTGGGCGAGGTCAACCTGCCGTACAAGGACACGATGGCGTTCTACGGCCAGGGCGTCGGCGACGAGCTGACGATGTGCTTCGACTTCGTCGGCATGCAGGCGATGTACCTGGCACTGGCCCGGAAGTCGAGCGGCCCGCTGGTCAAGGCGCTGCAGGAACGCCCCCAGCCACCGCGCGACGGCCACTGGGCGACGTTCGTGCGCAACCACGACGAGCTGACCCTGGACAAGCTGCCCACCGACGAACGGCAGGAGGTCTTCGACGCCTTCGGCCCGGACCCGTCGATGCAGCTCTACGGCCGCGGCCTGCGCCGGCGGCTGCCGTCGATGCTGGGCGGCGACCAGCGCCGCATCCGGATGGTCTACAGCCTGCTGTTCACGCTCCCCGGCACGCCGGTGCTGTTCTACGGCGAGGAGATCGGCCTGGTGGAGGACCTGTCGCTGGAGGGCCGGCTGGCGGTGCGCGTGCCGATGGACTGGGAGGCCGCGAAGGAGCAGCGGCATGCACCGGACTCGCTGCTGGCGTGGATGCGGATCATGATCGAGCGCTACCGGGAGTGTCCTGAGCTGGCCTGGGGCACCGTCCAGGTGCTCGACACGGGCGAGCCGCGCGTGTTCGCCCATCGCGCCGACTGCGACGGCGGCTCGGTGATCGCCGTGCACAACTTCGCCGACGAGGAGATCACCGTGCGCATCCCGGCCGACGGAGTGCTCGAAGACCTGCTGACGGGCGGGACGGTGAAGCCGGCGAAGAGCGGCGCCAAGGTCGACCTCGCACCCTACGACTGCCGCTGGTTTCGCCTGATTGTCGAGTGATGCTTGCGGGATCTTGACGTCTCACGTGAAGATATTGTCGAGACAGCGTCGTCGACCGAAGGATTTTCAGGTGAGCGCGTACGGACTGCACCGCGTCCTCGAGCCCGCTGGTGTGCTGCCCCAGCAGGCGTGGCGGCTCGACGCGGAGCCGGTCCCCGCGGCCGACGAGGTGATCGTCGCGGTCGAGCGGCTCAACCTGGACGCGGCGTCGTTTCGGCAGCTCAGGGAGCAGCACGGCAGCGGTGCGGCGGTCCGGCAGGCCGTGCTGGACATCGTCGCCGAGCGCGGCAAGATGCAGAACCCCGTCACCGGCTCGGGCGGCATGCTGCTCGGCACGGTCCTGGAGGTCGGGCCGTCGTCGCCGCTCGGCCTGAAGGCGGGTGACCGGATCGCGACGCTGGTCAGCCTCACGCTGACGCCGTTGAAGATCAACGACGGGCTGCAGGACTGGAGCGGCGAGGACGAGCAGGTGCCGTGCCGGGGGACCGCGGTGCTGTTCGGGCGGTCGATCGCGGCGGTGCTGCCGTCCGACATGTCCAACGAGCTGGCGCTGTCCGTACTTGACGTGTGTGGTGCACCGGCACTGACTGACCGTGTGGTGCGGCGGCACCCTGGTGGGTCAGTGCTGGTGCTCGGCGGTGGCGGTAAGTCGGGCTCGCTCTCTCTCGCGGCCGCACGTCAGGCCGGTGCGTCGCGCCTCGTGGCGTTGGTGCCGACCGAGCGTGAGGCGGCACAGGTCCGTGCGGCAGGTCTTGCGGACGAGGTCGTTATCGCCGACGCGCGCAACCCGGTGGCTGTTGCTGAAGCCGTGGGCAAGCAGGTCGATGTCACGGTCGTGTGTGTGGACGTGCCGGGGTGCGAGCACGGCGCCATTCTCGCGACCGCCGACGGCGGCACCGTGATCTTCTTCTCGATGGCGACCTCGTTCAGCGCCGCCGCCCTCGGCGCCGAGGGCCTGGCCGCCGACGTGGAGATGATCGTCGGCAACGGCTATGTGCCTGGTCACGCCGAGTTCGCGTTGGACCTGGTCCGGACCCAGCCGGGTGTGCGGGCGCTGTTCGAACAACGGCAGACTGCGTGACGTGAGTACGCAACTTTTGGTCGGTGGCCGCATCTACGCACCGGATGCGACGGCCATGGCCGTCACGGACGGCGTCGTCGTGTGGATCGGACAGGACTCGGTCGGCCGCGCGCTGCACCCCGACGCCGAGGTCGTCGAGCTCGGCGGTGCCTTCGTCGCGCCCGCGTTCGTCGACGCCCACGTCCACGCGACGTCCGCGGGACTGCTGCTGACCGGCCTGGACTTGACGAAGACGTCCTCTGTGGACGAACTCCTCCAACGAGTGCGTGACGCGGACGGCCCGCTGGTGTGGGGACACGGCTGGGACGAGACGCGCTGGGCGGAGAACCGGCCGCCCACGCGCGCGGAGATCGACGAGGCCTCGGACGGCAAGACGGTCTACTTGTCGCGCATCGACGTGCACTCGGCCATCGTGTCGTCCGACCTGATCAACGACGACGCGCGTGCGGCGGACGGCTACTCGGAGGACGGTCCTCTCTCTCGCGCCGCCCACCACCTCGTGCGGGGCATCGCCAAAGCCGCTATCACGCCTGCACTGCGTGAGGCTGCTCAACGCACGTTCTTGGCGCACGCTGCGTCAATGGGCATCGCATCGGTGCACGAGTGCGCCGGTCCGGACATCTCGGGCGAGGACGACCTGCGCGAACTGGTCGCGCTGGGCGAGGGCCCCGAGGTCGTCGCCTACTGGGGCGCCCACGAACTGCCCGGCGTCGCGGTGCGCGGCCTGGCCGGCGACCACTTCGTCGACGGCGCGCTCGGCTCCCGCACGGCCGCGCTGGTCGAGCCCTACGCGGACGCTGACACGTCCGGCGCGCTCTACCTGAACGGTCAGCAGATCGCCGATCACCTGATCAAGTGCACCGAGCTCGGTGTGCAGGCGGGGTTCCACGTCATCGGCGACGCCGCCATGGCCGCCGTGATCGAGGGTTTCGAGCTCGCCGAGAAGGCCCTCGGCGCTCCTGAGCTGGCTTCGGCGCGCCACCGCCTCGAACACGTCGAGATGATCTCCGCCGAGCAGGCGCAGAAGCTCGCCGGGTGGGGCGTCATCGCCTCGGTCCAGCCGCTTTTCGACGCCGAGTGGGGCGGGCCGTCCGGGATGTACGCCCAGCGGCTCGGCAGCGAACGCGGAGTGGGGCTCAACCACTTCTCGCGCCTTGCCGCCGCCGGTGTGGTTCTGGCGTTCGGCTCGGACACGCCGGTGACCGCCATCGACCCGTGGGCGGCGATCAAGGCCGCGGTGCACCACAAGACCGAGGGCCACGGCATTTCACCGCGAGCCGCGTTCACCGCGCACACCCGTGGTGGCTGGCGTGCCGCGGGCGTGGACGACGGCTTGACCGGGACGCTGCAGCCTGGTGCCCCCGCGACTTACGCGGTGTGGGAGACGGGCGACCTCGTGGTGGCCGGATCCGACGCGCGAGTCCAGCGGTGGTCGACCGACCCGCGTTCCGGCGTGCCCGGACTGCCTGACCTCACCGGTCCCGCGCCCGTCTGCGTGCGGACCGTGCTGAACGGCCGGACTATCTACGAAAGGAAGTGACTCATGGCGTTGCTCGACCTCGACCCCAAGGTCGTCGCCACCGCGCGGAAACTCGCGGCGCGGGCGGCCGAACCGGTGGTGTCCATCGCGAAGGCGCACACCACCGTTGCGGTCGAGCGCGCCACGCTTCGCCTGGCCGGCATCACCGGCGCGGACTCCACCCACCGCGCCGGTGACGTGCCGTGGGTCAACCGCGTGATCGACACGGTCCGCGAGCAGTGCGGGCTGGAGCACGGCGTGGTGCTCCCGGCCTTCCACGCGCTGAAGGAACACAACCTCGCGACCCTCACCGAACTCGCGGAAGCCACGGCGGCCGGCCAGATCCAGTTCAAGATCCCGGCCGGCAAAGACCTGACGGCCGCCAAGAAAGCGGCGACGAGTGCCGTCGCCAAGGGGCTCAAGACGGTCGACCGCAACCGAGCGCAGCGCGACAAGTTGATCCACAAGCTGGGCGACCCGGCGCAGCGGCCGTGGATCTACCTGATCGTCGCCACCGGTGACATCGACGAGGACGTCGTCCAGGCCCAGAACGCGGCGCGCGCGGGTGCGGACATCATCGCGGTGATCCGCTCGACCGGGCAGTCGCTGCTCGACTACGTGCCGGAAGGCGCCACGCACCACGGGTTCGCGGGCACGTACGCCACGCAGGAGAACTTCCGGATCATGCGGGCAGCGCTCGACGACGTCTCCAAAGAGGTCGGCCGGTACGTCCGGCTCACCAACTACGCGTCCGGGCTGTGCATGCCGGAGATCGCGGTGCTGGCGGGGCTGCAGCGGCTCGACATGATGTTGAACGACTCGATGTACGGCATCCTGTTCCGCGACATCAACCCGATCCGCACGTTCGTCGACCAGCGGTTCAGCCGTCAGGTGCACGCGCGGGCCGGCATCATCATCAACACCGGCGAGGACAACTACCTCACCACCGCGGACGCCGTTGACGCCGCGCACACCGTCACCGTCTCCCAGCTCCTCAACGAGCACTTCGCCCACGAGGCGGGACTGCCCGACCACCTGCTGGGCCTCGGGCACGCCTTCGAGATCAACCCGAAGGTGCCCGACTCGTTCCGGCTCGAACTCGCGCACGCCCTTCTGGCGCGCGAGCTCTTCCCGGACGCGCCGCTGAAGTGGATGCCGCCGACCAAGCACATGACCGGTGACGTGTTCAACGGCTATCTGCTGGACGGGTTCTTCAACCTCGCGGGTGTCCTGACAGGACAGTCCATTCTGCTCGTCGGCATGATGACCGAGGCCGTCGTGACGCCGTTCCTGTCCGACCGCGACCTCGCCCTGCAGAACGTCCGGTACGTGCTCAACGCGGCGGGCAGTCTCGCCGAGGACTTCCGGCCCGCGCCGGACGGGTTGATCGTCAAGCGGGCGCACCAGGTGCTCGGCGAGGCCGTGGACCTCCTCGACCGCATCGTCGACGACGGCCTGCTCAACGCCATCGCGGACGGCACGTTCGGCCTGATGAAGCGCCCGGCCCACCTGGGCAAGGGCGCGGACGGGGTGGTCGAGAAGGCCGAGGCGTACTTCAACCCCGCGAGCGAGATGCTGGAGGCAGCGCAGTGACGGACAAGAGGTACGTGAGGCCGTACGGCGACACCACCGGCGACGGCATGATCCAGACGTCGTTCACGCTGCCGATTCCCTTCGGCCCCAAGGCGGACGGCGCGGCGCAGCAGCTCGCGAACAAGATGGGCATGGACCCCGCGATGGTGGTCCACTCGAACCCGATCGGCGACGACTTCACGTTCTTCGTCGTCTACGGCTCGGTGAAGCACATCGTGGACATGGACGACGTCAAGGTCGTCGAGCGCGAGTACCCGCTGCTGTCACCGTCCGAAGTGAACACCACGCTGAAGAAGGTGTTGCGGCGCAAGCTGGTCGTCGTCGGCGGCTGCATCGGCACGGACGCGCACACGGTCGGCATCGACGCGATCCTCAACATCAAGGGCTTCGCGGGCGAGAAGGGCCTGGAGTACTACCGCGAGCTGAAGGTCGTGAACCTCGGCGCGCAGGTCTCCGTGCCGGAGCTCGTGCGGCGCGCGCGCAGCGAGAAGGCCGACGCCGTGCTGATCTCCCAGGTGGTGACCCAGCGGGACGCGCACATCCTGAACACGCAGGAGATGTCCGCGGCGTTCCGCGAGGCGATGGGGGACCGGCGTCCGCTGCTGGTCGCGGGCGGGCCGCGGTTCGACCCGCTGATGGCGGGCGAGCTGGGGGTCGATCGGGTGTTCAGCCGGGGTACCACTCCGGGTGAGGTCGCGAGCTATTTGGTGCACGCGATGCAGGAGAAGAAGGGGGTCGCCGCGTGAGCGGGGCTTTGGTCGAAGGTTTTTCGGTGACGCATCGCCGTTACGTGCCGCACTCGCACGCTCACTACGGCGGCAACCTGGTCGACGGCGCCTACGGGCTCGGCATGTTCGGTGACGTCGCCACCGAGTTGCTGATCCACACGGACTCCGACGAGGGGCTGTTCGCGGGGTACAGCTCCGTCGAGTTCGCGGCGCCGATCCAGGCCGGCGACGTCGTCGAGGCGACGGCGACGTTGGTGCGCATCGGAAAACGCTCGCGTGAGATCGAGTTCGAGGCACGGGTGGTGTGCCGCTCGGCGCCCGAACGCGGACCTTCGGCGGCGGACGTACTGACTGAGCCGATCGTCGTAACGCGTGCCCGCGGCACCGTCGTCGCTCCGAAAGCCGCTGAGTAACAACACAATCACGACCGAACCGGCGGGCGTCCTGCTCCGAATCCCTGGCTGTTGGAAGGGAGCAGGACAATGCCAACTAGCAACAAGAAGCGATTACGCCGCGGTGCGATCGCCGCGGCCGTCGTCGCGGCGGCGGCGGCGATACCGGCGGCGGAGGCGTCGAGCCATCGCGAGGCGCCGCTGATCGCCGCGGACCCGGCGGTGGACAACACCGACGTGTACGCCTTCACCAGCCCGGACAGACCCGACACGGTCACGCTCGTCGCGAACTGGTTCGGGCTGCAGGAACCCAACGGTGGCCCCAACTTCTACCCGTGGGCCACGGACGCCCGGTACGACCTCAACATCGACGCCGACGGCGACGCGGTGCCGGACAAGACCTTCCGGTTCACCTTCACGACCGACGACCGGCGCGGTGGCAAGTCGCCGACCTTCCTCTACAACAACGGGCCGGTCACGTCGATCAACGACGACAACCTGTTGTTCCGGCAGAACTACAACCTCGAACTGATCGAGGGCCCCAAGACCACTCCGCTGGTGCGCAACGGCAGGGCGGCGCCGTCCAACACCGGTCCCGCGTCGTTCCCGGACTTCGGCGCGATCAGGGACCAGGCGACGGCCAAGCTCCCCGGTGGCGGCCAGGTCTACGTCGGACCGTCGGAGGACTCCTTCTTCCTGGACCTGCGGGTGTTCGACCTGCTCTACGGAGGAAACCTCAAGGAGGTCAACCAGGACACCTTGATGGGCTACAACGTCAACACCATCGCCATCCAGGTGCCCAAGACGATGCTCGCGCTGAAGGGCGACCCGAAGCGCAACCCGGTGATCGGCGTGTGGAGCGACACCGAACGCCGCTCGCTCAAGCTCGAACCGGGCAAGGCGACCCCGCAGGGCGACTTCGTCCAGGTGTCGCGGCTGGGCAACCCGCTGGTGAACGAGGTCGTGTCCTCGGCACCCATCAAGGACGCGTTCAACGGGCTGCAACCCGTCAACGACGCGAAGGTGCAGGCGTTGCTGGACCGGGTGAACGACCCGGAGCTCGCCCGGCTGATCCAGGCGATCTACGGCATCCCCGCGCCGAAGACGCCGCGCGCCGACCTGGTGGAGATCTTCCTGACCGGGATCACCACGAAGGCGGGCGGCCCGATCAAGGCCGACCTCAACTCGCAGCTGAACAACGCCGACGTGGACCCGAAGAGGTTCTCGCCGTCGGAGATGTTGCGGCTCAACATGTCCACGCCGGTGACGAAGAACCCCAACCGGCTGGGCGTGCTCGGCGGCGACCTGCAGGGCTTCCCGAACGGCCGCAGGCTGGCCGACGACGTCGTGGACATCGAGATCCAGGCCGTGGTCGGCGCGGCGCTGACCGGCAAGCTCGTGCCGGCGCTCGCCAAGGGCGACCGGGTGAACGCCAACGACGTTCGCTTCGGTGACAAGTTCCCGTACGTCGGCCTGCCGAGCAACAGGGCGGTCAACTCCCGCTAAGCGAAGGTGCCTCAGATGTGGAAAACCATTCCGCTGCTGGCAGCTTTGCTCGCCGTTGCCGCCTGCGCCTCCCCGCAGGCGGCAACCCCCGCCGCCACGCAGACCTCCTCCCTGCAGCGCAACGCGGAGTCGTTGCAGGCCAAGCTCCGCCGAACTCCGACCGACGCGGCCTCGTGGGCCCAGCTCGGGGCCACGCACGTGGAACTCGCCCGAGTCACGTTCGACCCCCAGCACCACTCCCGCGCCGACAAGGCGTTGACCGAGTCGTTGCGGCTCAAGCCGGACGCCAACGGTGAAGCGTTCATCGGCCGCGGTGCGCTCGCCAACGCCAAGCACGACTTCGCTGCCGCCCGTGACTGGGGTCAGCGAGCGGTCTCGACACTTCCGGACTCCGCTCAGGCGCAGGGCGTGCTGGTCGACGCACTGACACAGCTCGGTGACGACGCCGGTGCTTCTGTTGCCCTGCAACGCATGCTGGACCTGCGACCGGGGGTTGCGTCGTTCACCCGCGCCGCTTACCACTTCGAGTTGCACGGTCGTCTGGACGACGCTCGGGAGGCTCTGAACCGGGCGTTGGAGGCGGCTTCTTCGGCGGAGGAGGCGGAGTTCTGCCGATTCCAGCTGGACGAGCTGAAGGGGCGGACGAACGAGGAGGCGCTCGAGGTTTACCGCGGGCTCGTGGCGAAGGCGCCGTCACCGGAGTACCTGGTGAAGTACGGCAAGGCGCTGGACAAGGCCGGTCGGCCGCAGGAGGCGCGGGCGCAGTACGACCTCGCGCTGCAGCAGGTGCGGGCGCTGGGCGGCGACGATCTCACCGCCGCGTTGATCACGGCCGATCACGGTGATCCCGCTGAGGCGTTGCGGTACGCCGAGAAGGAGTGGGCGAAGCGGCAGAGCGTCTTCACGGCGGACGCGATGGCCTGGGCCCTGCACGTCAACAAGCGTTCCGCCGAGGCCTTGCCGTACTCGGACAAGGCGGTCGCGCTCGGCTGGCGGGACGCGGAGGTCCTGCGGCACCGCGAGGCGATCCTGGGGAGTCTGCGATGAGGGTGCTCGTGCTGGTGTTGTTCGGAATGCTGCTGATGGGCGGGGTCGCGCAGGCGCACCCGCTGAGCAACCTCAGCGTGAACCACTACGACGGCCTGCGGGTGTTCCCCGACCGGATCGAGCTGCGGTCCGTTGTGGACAGTGCGGAGATCCCGACCCTGCAGGACCGCGAGTTCGTCGACGCCCGAAAGCGCTGTTCGGAACGCGCGAAGTCGTTGAACGCCATGGCCGACGAACGCGAGCTGTCGTTCGAGGTGCGCGACGCCGGCGTCGTGCGGCCGCCGGGGGAGGCCGGTCTGCCCACGATGCGGTTGACCTGCGAGTACAGCGCCCTGCTGGCGGTGCGCGGCGAGGTCGAGGTGACGTTCAGCGACTCGTACCTCAAGGACAAGGTCGGCTGGCGCGAGATCACCGTCGTCGGTGTCGACGTCGCGGTGTCGGGCGCGCCGGCCGAGTCGATCAGCGACGAACTGCGGAACTACCCGGACGACCTGCTGTCCAGTCCGCTGGACGTGCGGGCGGTGCGGTTCGTCGCACAACCAGGAGCGGGGACGGTCGTCACCCCTCCTGGAGCGTTGGGGGAAGCCACGAAGGCGGCCGTCGGCCTGGTGGGTGATCTCACCCCGGTGGTCGGAATCGGTGCGGTCCTGCTGTCTCTGGTGCTGGGCGCGTCCCATGCGGCGCTGCCCGGCCACGGCAAGACCGTGATGGCCGCCTACCTGGCGGGTTCGAGGGGAACCCGCCGCGACGCACTCCTCGTCGGGGCCACGGTCACCATCACCCACACGGCGGGTGTCCTGGTGCTCGGGCTGCTGCTCAGCGTGTCCAGCGTGATCGCCGGCGAGTCAGTTCTGCGCTGGCTCGGCCTCACGAGCGGTCTGCTGGTCGCGGTGATCGGAGGAGTGCTGCTCCGCTCGGCGGTGCGTTCCCGTGGTCGTAAGCGTGCCCAAGAAGGGCATGTGCACAGTCACGGACATGGTCACGGACACGGTCATGGGCACGGACACACCCACGGCCACGGTCATGGTCATGGGCACCGCCGGGCGGGGCTCGTCGGAATGGGAGTCGCGGGCGGCCTGGTGCCGTCGCCGTCCGCGCTGGTCGTGCTGCTGGGCGCGATCGCGCTGGGCCGCACGTGGTTCGGCGTGGTGCTGGTGCTGGCGTACGGCCTGGGCATGGCGGCGACGCTGACCGCCGCCGGGTTGCTGCTGGTCTCACTGCGGGACCGGTTCGGCCCGCGGCTGGCCCGCTTCGCCCGGTTCCGCAGGTTCGCGGACTTCACGCCGCTCGGCACCGCGGCGCTGGTGATGCTCGTCGGAGTCGGTCTGGCCACGCGCGCGCTGGCCGGTTGAACAGGAAGAAGGATCATGAAGAAGCTCATCGTGCCGGCCGTGCTCGCGCTGGCCGCCCTGGCCGCGTGTTCCACGACGTCGGAGACGGCCACCGCCCGGTTCGACGACGAACAGCAGTCGGACATCTCCTGCCTCAAACATCAGGACCAGACACCGGGGGAGGAGTACTTCGACGAAGGTAATTGGGACACCGTCGTCTCGTTGTCCATCCTCCGCTACTACACCTCGAACGGCACAAAGCCCTACTGCGACGGCAAAGAAGCCACGGCCGCCGACCAGGGCTGGCGCAAGCTCTACGTCCAGATGGGCGCGGACCAGACCAATCTCCGCTGATTCGACCGCAACCTCCGCGTGATTCCTCCGTTGGTCAATACAGAGGTAGTGACAGGCCGGGGAGGATGGGGAGCAGTGAAGATCGACCACCACGGGGAGATGCCGCCGTACGAGCAGGTGCGTGTGCATTACGCGAGCGCCATCTCGAACCGCGAACTGGCGGTGGGAGCCAAGCTGCCCACCGTGCGAGCCCTGGCCAAGGATCTGGGCCTGGCGGTCAACACGGTGGCGCGCGCCTACCGTGAACTGGAGGAAGCCGGTCTCGTCGAAACGCGGGGCCGCGCGGGAACCGTGGTGAGCGCGAACGGCGACAACAACCGCGAGCGCATCCGTGCGGCGGCGGCCCAGTACGCGACGATGTCCGCGGAACTGGGCCTCACGTCGCAGGAAGCCCTGGAAATCGTGCGGGCGGCGCTGCGGCCCTGATCGGCTTCTCTGCCCGGAGGGGTAGGTCGGCGGCGTGCCGGGTCTTGAGCCTCCACCCGCCGTCGACCGGTCGCGTGCCCGTGCTGGCAGCGGCTGAGCCGTCCACGCCGGTGTCCGAACGCGTCTGTCAACCCACCGTTCGGCGATCTGTGGACAACTCCCGGTAGGCCTGCTCCAGCGCGTGACGATCCCGCCCTGAACAGGCGAATCAGTCACCCGTTCGCGACCCTACAGACACGTCTTGACACAGTTAGGCTGCCCCGTGGATCGTGAATAACTGATTCGTCAGTCAATTTAGGGGTGCGAGATGGGGCGGACCGTCCGGGACGGCCTGCGGCTCACGGCCGAACAGGAGCAGTTCGTCGAACTGGCCAGGAAGTTCGCCGCCGATCACATCCGGCCGCGAGGGCGCGCTGTCGACGAGGCGGACACCGAGTCGCCGCTCGACGTGTGGGAGAAGGCGTCCGAGCTCGGGCTGACGTCGTTCATGATCGGCGAGAAGTTCGGTGGCGGCGGTGTCACCGACCTGCTCACCCAAGTGCTGATCCAGCAGGAGCTGTGCCACGGCGACATCGGCATCGGCAACCTGATCACGTCCAACGGCTTCTTCAGCGCCCCGATAGAGCACCTCGGCACGACTGAGCAGCAGGAGCGGTTCCTCAGTCCGCTGACGACCCGGACGCCGCCGCTCACCGCCGTCGCGGTCACCGAGCCGGGCAGCGGGTCCGACGCGGCGAGCATCCAGACCTCGGCTCGGCGTGACGGTGACTCGTACGTCCTCAACGGACAGAAGACCTGGATCTCCAACGCTCCCTACGCTTCGCAGTTCGTGATCTTCGCGACGGTGGATCCCTCGAAGCGGTCCCGCGGGGTGACCGCGTTCGTGGTGCCGGGGGACGCTCCCGGGCTGACGGTCGGGCCGCCGTTCCAGAAGATGGGGCAGCGGGCGATCGTCAACGCGGAGGTGTTCCTCGACGACGTGCGCGTGCCGGTGGAGAACCGCCTCGGCGAGGAGGGGCAGGGCTTTTCGGGGCTGATGCGGACGTTCGACGCCTCGCGCATCCTCATCGGCGCCGCCACGACGGGGTTGGCGAGGGCGGCCCTGGACTTCGCTTCGGAGTACGCGCGGGAACGGACGCAGTTCGGGGTGCCGATCATCCAGCACCAGGCGGTGGCGTTCCGGCTCGCGGACATGGCCACACGCGTCGACATGTCGCACCTGCTGACCGTGCGCGCGGCGACGTTGTACGACGCCGGTGAGGCCGTGGCGCAGGAGTCGGCGATGGCGAAACTCGTCGGTTCGGAAAACGCCATGTGGTGCACGCACGCGGCGGTGCAGACGTTGGGCGGCTACGGCTATTCGCGTGAGTACCCCGTCGAACGCTGGATGCGCGACGCCAAGCTCGAGGAGATCGAGGAAGGCACCTCGGACATCCAGCGCCTGATCATCTCCCGCGGCCTCGGTGCGAGATGATCTTCTCCGATCCCGCGTCCGTCGCGGTCGTGGGCGCCAGTGACGACCCCGCCAAGTGGGGCCACTGGCTCGCGCGCGGAGCCTTGACCGGGCGTGACCGCCGGGCCGTGCACCTCGTGAACCGCAGCGGTGGATCGGTTCTCTCGCACCCGACCGTCCGTTCCCTGTCGGAACTGTCCGAGGCGCCGGAACTGGTCGTGCTGGCCGTGCCCGCCGCCCACGTGCCGGCCGTGGTGGACGAGGCGTTGGCGGTCGGTGTGCGCGGATTCGTCGGCATCCCTTCTGGTATCGACGACGGGGTGATCGGCCGGATTCGTGAGTCGGGGGCGCGCCTGCTGGGGCCGAACTGCCTGGGCGTGTTCGACGCGGCGACGTCGCTCCACCTCGCGTGGGGGCATTTCCAGCCGGGGTCGCTGGGTGTGGTGTCGCAGAGCGGGCAGGTCGGGCTGGAGATCGCCGGGCTCGCGGCCGCGTCGGGGATCGGCGTCTCGCGGTTCGTCTCGGTGGGCAACCAGGCGGACGTGACGGCGGCGGAAGCGTTGCTGGACCTGGTTTCCCACGATCTGACCACGGTCGTCGGGGTCTACCTGGAGAGCTTCGGCCCAGGGATCGTGGCGGCCATGTCCGAGCTGTGTGCGGCCGGGAAGCCGGTGGTGTTGCTGACCGTCGGTTCCTCCGCGGCGGCGCAGGAGGCCGCTTTGTCGCACACCGGAGCGTTGACGTCCTCTTTGGACGTGGTCGACGCGGCCTGCCGCCGGGTCGGCGCGGTTCGGGTGACGACGCCGGCCGCGCTGGTCGATCTGGCGGCGGTGCTGTGCTCCGGAGTGCCTCGAGGGCGCCGGGTCGGGATCATCTCCGACTCCGGTGGGCAGGGGGCGATCGCCGCGGACCTCGCTTGTGCCGCTGGGCTGCTGGTGCCGGCGTTTCCCGGAATGTCGAACCCGATGGACCTCGCGGGGGCGGGGGAGCAGGACCTGGAGAACTACGCGCGTGCGGTATCGGCTTTCGTGCGCGGTGGAGAGGTCGACACCGTCGTGTTGTCCGGCTACTTCGGCAGCTACGGGGAGGACACGCCTTCTCTGGAGTCGGCCGAGGTGGCTGTCGCCTCGCGGATTTGCGCGCTGGCAAGGGAAGCAGGCGTGTCGGTCGTCGTGCACAGCATGCGGGTGGAGTCGGCGGCGGTGCGTGCGTTGCGAGCCGGTGGGGTGCCGGTGCAGCACACGATCGAGCGAGCGGTGGCCGCGCTCGGACATGCCACGCGACTTGGTGCGACCTCCCACGGGGTTGTGCTGCACGACGCGACAACGGCCGTGCCGTTCGAGCCCGGTTACCTGGCCGCACGCGAGCTGCTCAGCTTCGTCGACTTCCCCAGGGCGCACGCCGTCACGTCGGCCGCCGAGGTGAAGGCGACCACGCTCAACGGACCGTACGCCCTCAAAGCCGGCTGGCTGGCCCACAAGAGCGAGCACGGCGGCGTGCGGCTCAACCTCACCGACCCCGCGACGGCGTTCGAGGAGATGGAGGCCAGGCTGGGCCCCGGCACCTACGTCCTGGAGGAGATGGACACGCGCGAGCACACCGTCGAGCTGATCGTCGGCGCGAAGCGGGACCACTCGTTCGGCCCTGTGATCCTCGTCGGCGCGGGCGGCGTCCACGCGGAGTTGTTCAAGGACACCGCGATCGAGCTCGCGCCCGTGACTCCCGCCACGGCCAGGGACATGCTGGCCCGCCTCGTCTCCGCCCCGCTGCTGTCCGGCTGGCGCGGCGCGGAACCCGTGGACGTGGCGGCGTTGGCCCAGGTCATCGCGAAGGTGTCCGAGACGCTCGTGGCCAGACCGGATCTGGCCGAGATCGAGCTGAACCCCGTGCGCGTAGGGCCCGGCGGCGTGCTGGCCGTCGACGCGCTGGTCATCCCTTCGGACGACGCGGTGAACGACACGGCCGGACGACACGTGGCATGAGCATGACCCCTCCTCGACTCAGCGGGGGTGACGCGCTGGTGCGCGCACTCGTCGCGCACGGCACCGAGCTGGTGTTCGGCATCCCCGGCACCCACAACCTCGGCATCTACCGCGCCCTGGCCGAGCACGACGTCAAGCACGTCACCCCGCGCCACGAGCAGGGCGCCGGTTTCGCCGCCGACGGCTACGCCCGCGTCACCGGCAAACCGGGCATCTGCCTCACCACGAGCGGCCCGGCCGTGCTCAACGCCATGACCGCGATCACCCAGTCGTACTCGGACTCCGTGCCGGTGCTGCTCATCTCACCGGGCATGCCGCTGCGCCACCCCGGCCGCGGCAACGGCACCCTGCACGAGGTCCGTCACCAGAGCGCCGCGCTCGAAGCCGTGATCGGCTACTCGAACCGCGTGCACAGCGTGGCCGAAATCCCGCTGGCCGTCGCACAGGCCTTCGCGCACATGACCTCCGGCCGCCCCCGCCCGGCGCACCTGGAGATCCCGCTGGACCTGATCGACGCCGTCGAGAAGGTCAGCGACGTGGCCCCGGTCCCGCTCGCCCACCCGCCGGCCGACGCCGTCACCATCGCCGCGGCTGCCCGCCGCCTGAGCAGCGCCGAACGTCCAGGCTTCATCATCGGCGGTGGTGCCAAGGGCGCCGCCGAAGAGATCACCACCCTCGCCGAACGCCTGGGCGCCCCCGTGGTCGCCACCGCCAACGGCAAAGGCACCTTCTCCGAACACCACCGGCTCTCCATAGGCGCGGGTCTGCACCACAAGGCGGTCGCCGATTTCGTCGCCGAATGCGACGTCGTGGTGGCCATCGGCACCGAACTGGCCTCCACCGACCTGTGGAACGGCCCGCTGAAGTTCCCCGGCGACCTCATCCGCATCGACGTCGACCCGGCGCAGATGATCACCAACGCCAACCCCGACTACCGCCTCGTCGGCGACGCTCACGCCACCGCAGAAGCCCTGAACCAACGCCTCGGCAAGGGCAACGCCGGCCAGGATTCGGTTCAGCGCGCCGAACGCTGGCAGAAGCTCTTCCGCAAACACGCCCGCACCCAAGGCGCCACCTGGCTGCCGCTCGTGGAGGCCATGCGCGAAGTCCTGTCCCCAGGCGCCATCATCGCCGGCGACAGCGCGATGGTCTGCTACTACGGCACTTTGTCCAACCTGCCGCTGGAAGGCCCGGCGAGCTTCCTGTACCCCACCGGCTTCGGCACCCTCGGCTACGGCCTGCCGGCCGCCATCGGCGCCAAGATGGCGGCCCCCGACCGCCAGGTCGTGGCCCTGCACGGCGACGGCGGCATGATGTTCACCCTCCCCGAACTGGCCACCGCGGCCCAGGAACGCCTCGCCCTGCCGGTGATCATCTGCGACAACGGCGGCTACGGCGAGATCCGCCGCGAGATGGTGGACCGCAGCGAACCCGTGCACGGCGTGAACCTGCCCGGCATCGACTTCGTCCAGGTCGCCAAGGGCCTCAACTGCCACGGCGTCACCGTCGACGACTCCGACAGGCTCGCCACCGCCCTGCGCAAGGCCTTCGCCGCGGACCGTCCGACCGTGATCCACGTGGTGGGCGACCTGGCCGGGGCCTGACCGTCCTTGTTTTGTCCACAAATGAACTAGCTTGCCGTGAGAGCATCGCGCGATGGCGCGCGACGACCTGAACTTCTCCACGGGCGACGTCGGAGGTCACTCGCTGCAGGCCCACACCATCCGCGACGTGCACTTCCACCCTGGCAAGGCACCGAGACCCACGTACGACCCACCGCGGACGTGGGCGGACGCGCCACAGCCGCCGCCAGAGATCCAGTCCCTGCTGCGGGCGCAGATCCACGCCGCGAACGACTCCTCCTATCGACTCCCAGGCGCCCGCAAGCCGTCGTTGGACACCGTCTACGTACGCCAGGACCTCGGCAACGCCGTCGAGGAACCCGAACAGCCCCGCCAAGGACCGGTCCTCGACGACGACGGCAGGTTGATCGAACCCGCCGCTCGCCCGATGGTGCGCCTCACCGTTCGCCCGCCGTCTCTCACGTTGCCCGAGGCACTGGACGGCGACGCACACCTGGTGGTCACTGGAGGCCCCGGCCTCGGCAAGTCCACCCTGACCCGGCGTCTCGCCGCAGAGATCGCTGAGCATTGGACGCGGCGCGGCGATGCTCCGCTGTCCGAACCGGTTGTCCCGCTCCGAGTCACCGCCTACACCCTCGCCGCTCGCCTCGATGTCCCCTTCGCCCAGGCGCTGGCCGACAGCACGGCTGTCGAATACGGTTCCCTCCTGCGGGAACCCGTCGACAAGGACCTCTTCACCGAACGCGCGATCGGCTGCCGCTGGCTCCTCCTGGTGGACGGCCTGGACGAGGTCGCCGACGCCGAACTCCGCCTGCGCCTCCTCAACCGCCTCGCTGCCTGGGCATCGGACGACGCCTACCGGATCCTGCTCACCACACGTCCCACCGAAGGTGGTGCCCTCGCCCCTCTGCAGCGCATCGGTGCCGTTCGCTATGAACTGCAACCATTCGACGCTGCGGCGTTGGAACGCTTCGCCGCCAACTGGTTTCCCGGAGACGACGCTCAACGCTTCCTGCATCAGATCCGCGAAGCCCACCTCGACGAGCTCGTCGAGACTCCGCTTTTCGCCACGATCGCCGCGATCATCTTCGGCGAGTACGGCGGACAACCGTTGCCCGGCGACCAGTACTCGCTCTACGAGACCTACCTCGCGCACATCCGTCGCGGCAAGCCGGACGAGTTCGACCGGGAAAAACTCCTGGAACACCTCGCCCGCCTCCGTCTCGAAGAGGACCCGTCACTCCTCGCCGCCGCCCGCCGCTGGGTTGAGGAGCGTTGCGCACCGAACTCCCTGTCGTGGCAGGAGGACCTGACCGCCTACCTGCTCGCTGTCGGCCCGTTCGTGTTGCGTGGTGACGATCTCGCGTTCCAGCACCACAGCTTCGCCGAGCACCTGGCCGCCACTTCCCGTGCCCGCGAACTGCCAGACGAGTTCTGCCCCAACGCCTTCGCCGACCTCCTGCACGCCGCCGACGCCCGCGAGTCAGGCCGGTTCGCCCGTGCCGTGCTGCTCCACCACGCCCGTCTGCATCCCGCCGAGGCCGACAGGCTTCTCGACTGGCTGCACCGGGGCACCGCGGGCCAGCACCTCCTCGCGGCCCGCCTGCTCGCCCACCACCTACCGGCGTCGGCAGCGAGGACGGAGGCATTCCTCGCCACGGTCTGGGGCTGGGCCATGACCACGCACTACAACGCGGCCGACATCCTCGCCGAGGCCTCGCGCGCCACCCTGTTCCCCGGCCTGGCGGAGTGGCTCATCCGCCTGATGAACTGTTCGAACGCGCCTTGGCGATCACGAGCGGAAGCCGCCACGGCGCTCGCGGTGCGCGTCCGCGGGCCGCACACCCGGGACGCCGTCAGGTTCCTGCACCATCTGGTCGACGAGCCGCACGCGTCGGTGCACGACCGGCTCGTGGCCGCAGAAGCGTTGGCACAGTGCGGAACCAGCGAACGCGAAGCCGCCGCACGCGGCCTGCGCGCAGTCCTCACCGATCCCATCGCCACCGGCACGTCCGTGCGGGCCGCCGCAGTGATCCTGGCCGCGTTCGGTGGCGAAGCACGCGACTTCTCGATCAACGTGCTCACCCGGATTCTGTCCGATGTAGACTCGTCACCGCGTTCCATCGTCGAAGCGGCCACAGGTCTGCTGGAGATCGGCCCGGAGTTCGCGGACACCTGCGCGCGCCACTTCCTCTCAGTGCTGCGCTGCCCGACGATCACCTACTACGTCTGGCACGACGCGGCGCTCGGGCTCGCCTCGATCAGTTCTGCTCATCTCGACGAGGCTGCCGAAGAACTGACCGCGCACCTGACCGAACGCCGCCACCATGCCCGCGCACACGTTGCTGCGGCCAAGGCGCTGAGTGAGCTGGGACCGCAGCATCGGCGGGCGGCCGGCCAGCTCATCGCGGACTTGGCCAGGAACGCGGTCCGCGACCTGAACCGCAGCATCCTGCTCGGTCATCTGATCACCTATGGACCACAACGCGAGGTCGCGCTCGCCGAACTGCGGAAGATGCTCGACGAACCTCATCAGAACTGGAACAACATCACGCGGGCGGCCGCAGCACTGGGTGGTGCCGGACCGGCATACCGCGATGAGGCCGCTGCCGCTTTGCTGAACTCCGGCACACCGATGGGCTCGCACGATCACGTCACGGCTCTCGACGAGCTGGTCAACCTCGGCGATCCTCATCGCGCAGAGGCTGTTCGCGCGCTGCACGACCTGGTCGCCGACCCCGGTGTGCACGTCGAGGTCCGATGCCGCGCCGCTACTACGCTCATCAGGTCAGGCCCTGACCATCACCCGCGGGTGATGGCGCAGCTGCGGAAGCTCAGCGAGCCAAGCGCCCGTCAGCAGTTGGCCCAGGCCGGGGGCGTGGATGAGGCGCTGGCCGCACTGCTGGACTCCGCCCGCTCACCGGACGCCTCCGAGAACGTGATGGTGATGCTGGCCAACACGGTCCTGGGCGAAGACGGTGTGCGTGTGAAGGAAGCGGCGACTGTGCTGCGAGCCGCCGCGCGTGACGTGCGGCGGTCGACAGGGATCCGGATAGCCGCCGCGAACGGGCTCAGCGTGCTCGGCAATTGCTTCGACCGCGAGTCGGCAGTGGAACTGCGCCGGATCATCACCGGCGAGTCGATGATCACCAACTTCCTCTACCTCGCGTCCTATCACGGAGCCAGCGGGGTGGGCCCGCGCCGGGAACTCGCCGAAGGGCTGGCGGAGATCCTCGCCGGCGAACGAACCTCGGCCGGGCGGGCGTGGAACGCGGTGCAGGCTCTGGACGACCTGGGACACGGTGACAGCCAGGAGGCGCTGGCGGCTCTGGAACGTCTGGTGAACTTCCCCGGCCTCGCCGCCGACGACCGGGCCGAAGCGGCGGTCCTGCTCGCATCCCGGCGGCCGGCTTATCTCGACCGCGCAGCAGACCTGCTCGTGACTGCGGCCGAAGGGCTTCCCATCGAGATGCTCAGGGGTTTCGCGGCCGACCTGAGTTCGTTCGGCGCGGACGTGGCGGAGCGGTTCCGCGCCCGGCTCGACAGCCGCACGGCGACGTCGGCAGAGCTCATCGCCGCCGCCACCGTGCTCGCGGACTCCACCGAACTGCGCCGGCTCGCCCGGGACGAGCTGTTGCCGCTCAATTCACGCCGCTTCGCGGTGCAGAACCTGGTGTCGGTGGAGCCGGCCGCGCTGGAGGAGGCAACCGCCTTCCTGCAGTCCGTGATCGACGACAACGACGTCCCGGTCGACGAGCGCAGCCTGGCGGTGTGGTCCCTCACCCAGCTCGACCGGACGACCACGGCGTCGTCCATTCCCGTCCAGTGGCGGTTCGCGGAGGACGCGAGCGTTCCCGTGGACGATCGGGCGAGAGCGTTGCGGTGGCTGTACGTGCTGATGCGTCCGGTAGCGCCGCGCTACGAGCGGGCGGCGGTCGAGATCCTGCGCGACCCGGACGTGACCAGGAAGGCCTGGCGGTCGCTGATCACCACGGTGCCTCGTCCGGTGCGCACCGATCTGGAACGAACGCTGCTGCACGACCGCTCGCTTCCGATCGAGGACCGGGTGCCGTCCCCGGATCAGTGGGATGACCTGCCGTTGCGCGACGAGACCGTGGCGGAGATTCGTGACGTTTTGACGGCACCGGAAACTCCTCCCCGGCAACGAGCGAAAGCCGCCGCAATCCTCGCCGGGCTGTCGTCGACCTTCCAGGCCGAGGCGGTTGCGGTTCTCGAGCAACTGCGGGGGCACAAGGCCTTGTCAGCTCTCGCAAGTCTCAGCGAGACGCACTGGTGGCGCGTGCACGACAACGCGCTTGGACAGGTCGCGGACGAAGGACTGCTGTTCCGCGTCCGGCACGCCGCAGCCCTCCTGCTGCAAGACCTCGGCGCGGAACTCGGCACCGCCGTGCTGGACGTGTTGTGCGCCGCGCAGTCACGGCGACGCCGCATCGACGGACAGCTGGTGGCCACGGACCTGGAAGCGCTCCGCAAAACCCGCGACGACGCCGGCGAAGTAACCGCCGCACGAGTACGAGCGGCCTGGAAGCTAGCGCCGTACTCGGCCGATGATCGTGCCGCCGGGGTCGAGGTGATCGAGAAGATCGCTGCTGACGATCGCGAAAGGTCCGCGTTGCGCGTATGGACGGCTTGGTGCCTCGACGACTTCGGCGTGGCCGGGAGGAAACGGGCCGCGGACGTGGCTCGCGCGATGATCGCCGATTCGGGACTTCCGGTGCTGGCGCGGGCGGAGGCGGCCATGATCCTCCGCCAGGTCGAGCAGTCTGCCCGACGCGAGGCGTTGACCGTCCTCAAAGGACTGATTGAGCAAGTGGATCCGTTGCGGCGCGTGCGGGTGCTGAGCTGGGTCGGTGAGATCGACTCGGCGCGGGCGGTGGCGCCGTTGCGGGCGATGGGGAGGAGCGAGCCCAGCCCAGTGGTGCGGATGCGGTGTGCGCGGGCGCTGGTCGAGATGCGGCGGGACCAGCGGGAGGCCGCGTCGGTGATCGCCAGGGCGGTGGCGTGGGACGAGACGGTGCCGAGGCATGTGCGGTGCGGTGCGGCGCGTGATCTCGCCCGGTGGAGTGAGCTGATGCGGGAGGATGCGCGGGCCTTGCTGGTCCGATTGCGTGATTGCGGGGCTCGATAGGTTCTCCTGCAGTGACGTGAGGAGGCCTCGATGTTGGCTGTGGTGGCACTGCTGGCGACCCTCGTGCCGCCGCCCGGCCCCGTCACCATCGACGTGGTGAGCGTCAGCGGCTCGGGGTGCCCGGCCGGCACGGTGAGTGTGGGCATGTCGCAGGACAACGAGGCGTTCACGGTGACGTACAGCGACTTCCTGGTGCAGGGCAACGGCAGTGAGGCCAAGAAGAGTTGCACGATCGCGCTGCGGCTCAACCACGCCGCCGGGTACACGTACGGCATCGCGGCGACGGACTACCGCGGGTTCGCGCATCTGGTCGACAAGACCAAGGGTGTCGTGCGCAACGACTACCACTTCCCGGGGTTTCCGACGCGGCACAGCATGCACACGTATCAGGGGCCGATGAGTGACAACTGGCAGGTCACCGACACGCCGAGCGGGGTCGCGCACGGGCCGTGCAAGGACCGCAAGCCGTTGACCATCGAGGCCGAGCTCAAGGTCACCGGCAAGGGGAACACCAGCTTCATGACCATGGACTCGACCGACTCCAGCGTGAGCACCACGTTCCGGCTGGCCTGGAAGAAGTGCTAGGAATAACAAGCGCGCGTCGAGCGTTGTCTGCTACAGTCCGTTGTAACCGGCGGTGCGCCACGAGGCGCACGTAAGTTCCGACCAGCTGCTGGACGTTCTCCGATCCGCAGCCGACACCCCCAGCTTCACACGCTGGTGGACCCACATCAGATGCGGTCAGAACGCATCTGCGAGCGCACTCCTCCGACGAGAGCACGAGCTCAGGCGCGGAGTCGATGAAGCGCGTCTCAACCAACCCTCCTGAAAGGACAGACCCGATGCACATCGGTGTACTCGACATACGCAACAACAAGGCTTTTCTCGTTGACGGGCCGCAGGTGCCGCAGAGTCTTGTGAGGCAACACGACCTGCGCCGCGGCGACCAGATCAGCGGCGAAGCCGAGAGCGACAAGCTCATCAGCGTGGACACGGTCAACGGGCGCAAGCCGCACCCGCGGCCGAAGTTCGCGGACCTGACGCCGCTCTACCCCAACCAGCGACTGCGGTTGGAGCACGACCCGGACGAGCTGACCAGCCGCACGATCGACCTGGTCATGCCGGTCGGCAAGGGGCAGCGGGCGCTGATCGTGGCGCCACCCAAGGCAGGTAAGACCATTGTGCTGCAGCAGATCGCGCAGGCCATCGCCAAGAACGACCCCGACGTTCACCTGATCGTCGCGCTGGTCGGCGAACGGCCCGAAGAGGTGACGGACATGCGCGGCACCATCCCCGGCGAGATGTTCACCTCGACCTTCGACGAGCATCCCAACGAGCACATCCGGGTCGCGGAGCTCGCGGTCGAGCGGGCCAAGCGGCTGGTCGAGGACGGACAGGACGTGGTGATCCTGCTCGACTCGCTCACGCGCCTCGGCCGCGCGTACAACCTCGCGCAGCCCAACGGCGGGCGCATTCTCAGCGGTGGTATCGACGCCAGGGCGTTGACGCCGCCGAAGCAGTTCCTCGGTGCTGCGCGCAACATCGAGGACGGCGGCAGCCTCACGATCTTCGCGACCGCGCTGGTCGAGACGGGATCGTTGGCTGACACGGCGATCTTCGAAGAGTTGAAGAGCACTGGCAACGCCGAGTTGAAGCTCGATCGCAAGGCCGCGCAGAAGAGGATCTACCCGGCGGTCGACCTGCAGCAGTCCAGCACCCGCAAGGCGGAACTGTTGGTCTCCCAACAGGAACTCGCCATCACGGACGCGATGCGCCGGGCCATGGTCGATCGCGACATCGACGTGCTGCTCGAAGGGCTGCGCAAGACCGGGAGCAACGCGGAGTTCCTCATGCAGATGTCGAAGTGAAGTCCCGGTCCAGCGCGCGGGTAGGGGAACCCAGCGCGTAGAACAGGAAACCGATGCCGATCACGATCAGCAGCGGAACCACCTGCGACAACGTGTAAGCGGAACGCTCTCCGGCGAACGCCGCGGGCAGCTCCAGCGGCCAGATCAGCACCACGACGGTGAACGCCACCAGGCCAGTGGTCAGAATCGTTGTCAGCAAAGCAAAAGGTGCTCGGAACGGGCGCGCCACCAAGGGCAGGCGCCGGCGCAGCACCAGCATCGACGGGAACGTCAGCAGGTAGCTGATGAACGTCGTCGAGATCACCAGCGCGAGCCCGGCGGTGAAATACTTCTCCGAATCGCCGCCCGTCAGGTTCAACGCCGTCACCAGCACGACGGAAGCCAGCAGTCCGGAAAGGACGTTCACGCGCAGGGGCGTGCCGTAACGGGAGGAAAGCCGCCCCAGGTAAGCAGGTCCGGCGCCGTCCGCGCACGCCACCGCCTGGGCCCGATGAGCGCCGATCGCCCACGAGACGCCGGAGGTCAGCACGCCGATGATCAAACCGGCCGCGCAGACGGTCCCGAGCATCGCACCCGCTCCGGTCAGCGTCACGGTTCCGTCGGGAGCCACCGAACCGCCGTAGACGGTCAGCACCTGTTTGGCGGCGTCGATGAAACCGCCCAGGCCGTGGATCTGGGAAGCCGGCACCACCAGCAGAATTCCCAGGATGGGCCCGCCGTACAACAGGAACGACGCGATGCCCGCCCGCAGGATCGCGAACGGCACGGTCTTCTGCGGGTCCGTCATCTCCTCGGTCGCGGCCGACGGCAGCTCGAAGCCGACGTAGTTGAAGATCAGCACCGGCACCAGCGCCACGAACCCGGCCCAGGTGGGCACGAAATCCCCGCCGGACAACGGTTGCACGCCGTTTCTCACCGCGTACACCACGACCGACAGCGTGAAGAAGCCCAGCAGCACGATCCGGGCGAATGCTCCCGCGATCGGCACCCACTTGCCGATTCGCAACGAGGCGGCGACCGCCAGAACGCCGATCCAGATGAACAGAAGACCCGCGACGTGCTTGCCGAAGAGACCCAGCGGCAGGAAGAACCTCTCGAACGTCGTCACCGCGATGATCGCCAGTGTGCCGCCCATCCACAGTGGATTGGACAGCCAGTACAGGACCTGGTTCACCCCGGCGGCGAGGCGTCCGAACGCGAGCTTGGTCCACACGTAGGGGCCGCCCTCGACCGGGAACGCCGTGCCGAGCTCGGTGGTCAGGAACCCGTACGGCAGGAAGAACACCACCGCCAGGATCACCATCCAGACGAGGCCCTGGGGTCCGTTGGCGGCGACGCTGCCGATCGTGTCCAGGCCGACGAGGGTGCAGAGCAGGTAGAACGTCACGTCCGTCCGGCGCAGTGACTTGCGCAGGTGGGTGCGTTCGCGCAGCCAGTTGCCGCTGAGAGGCTGTACCTCGCTCACGGGTCCTCCAGATGGTTAACTGATCCGTCAGTCAGTTATTTGGACGGACCATGTGACCGCGGTCATACGCTGAAGTCAAGAGGTGCTTTCGATGAGTTTTCTCCAGGTCACCTGGTCCGACCCGGCCACGCAGGCGCGCGGCTACCTCGTCATCGACCGGCTCGTGCGCGGGGTGAGCAGCGGAGGACTGCGCATGCGCGCGGGCTGCACGCTCGACGAGGTGCGCGGGCTGGCCGAGGGGATGACCGCCAAGGAGGCCCTCAACTACGACCCCCAAGCGCGCTACGTGCCGCTCGGGGGCGCCAAGGGCGGCATCGACTTCGACCCCTACGACCCGAGGGCCGAAGAGGTCCTCACGGCCTACCTGTTCGCCATGTCGCCCTACATCGAGCGGTTCTGGGCGATGGGGGAGGACCTCGGGCTTCGGCAGTCCACGATCGACAGGGCCATCGAGAAGATCGGCCTGCAGTCGTCGATCCAGGCCGTCTACCCGTTGCTGGACGACGAGCAGAAGGCCCGTCAACGTCTCGCGGACGCCTTCGCGGTCACAGTCGACGGCGTCAGCCTCGACGAACTGGTCGGCGGTTACGGCGTCGCGCAGGCCGCGCTGGCCGGCATCGAGCACCTGAACCTGCCGAACCCCACCGCGTTCGTGCAGGGCTTCGGCTCGATGGGCGGCGCGACGGCCCGCTATCTCGCGCAGGCGGGCGTCAGGATCGTCGGGCTCGCGGATGTCCACGGTGTGGTAGCCAACCCTGCCGGGCTCGACGTGGAAACCCTTTTGTTGTCCCGGGATTCGCACGGCGGTATCAACAGGACGAAACTCCGCGAGACAGACCTCCAACTCGACCGCGACAGGTGGCTCGACGTCGAGGCGGACGTCCTCGTCCCGGCCGCCACGAGTTACGCGATCAACGCGGACAACGCGAAATCGGTCCGGGCCAAGCTGATCGTGGAAGCGGCCAACATGCCGGTCACCCCGGAGGCCGAGGACCAGATCGACGCGCTGGTCATCCCGGACGTCGTCGCGAACTCGGCGACGAACTCCTGGTGGTGGTGGACGCTGTTCGGCGACATCGAGGCCACGGCCGAGTCGGCGTTCGACCAGATCGGCACGAACATGCGCCGCCTCGTGGCCAAGATCGTCGACGCACCCTCGCCGCGCAAAGCCGCCACCGAGATCGCGGCCGCGGCGGTGCAGGAGATCGAGAAACGGTTCTAGACTCGGGGAATGCCCGGTTTGCAGCACGTCATCACGATCGCGGCCCCGCCCGAACGAGTCTGGGCGGTGCTGATCGACGTCGAGCGGTGGCCGGAGCGGATCCCGACGGTCGACGAGGTGGAGCGTCTCGACGACGGACCGCTGAAGGTCGGCTCCCGCACCCGGTTGCGCCAGCCCAAGCTGCCCGAGGCGGTGTGGACGGTCACCGAGCTGACCGAGGGGAAGTCCTACACCTGGGAGCAGAAGTCGCCCGGCGTCACCGGGGTCGCCTCGCACCTCGTCGAACCGCACCCGGACGGCACCCGGCTCACCCTCGCGCTGGACATCTCCGGTCCGCTGGGCGGGATCGGCTGGCTGTTCACGAAGAAGCTGGCCAAGCAGTACGTCGAGACCGAGGCCGAGACGATCAGGAAGTTCGCCGAGCGCGGCTGATCAGTCCAGCGGACCGAACAACCAGGCGCCCGGCCCGTCCGGGTCCTCCGAGAAGTAGTACGCCCTGATCGCGGCCAACAGGTCGTCGGTGCTCACCAGACCGTCGCCGTCGTGGTCGAGCCGGGCGTGCACGGCGCGGGCGTCGGCGGAGCGCAGGTTCATCAACGCCTCGCTCCACCGCACGTACTCGTCCACGCCGAGGTGGCCGTCGCCGTCGTGATCGGCGACGGCCACCAACGCGTCGAGGAACGGCAGGTAGCTGTCGTCGAACGACTCCGGCCGCCCCAGCAGGCGCAGCGCGAACGCCCTCTTGTACTCGGTGAGGCTGATCCGGTCGTCGTCGTTGGTGTCCGTCACGGCGGAGAGGTGGTCCCACACGCCCAAGAGGTGCTCGTGGAACCGCCTCGCGCGAAGATCGTCGTCGCTCAGGCCGAACGCGGCGGTGGTCCGGGAACCTGCCTGTTCGAAGTCCGAGCGCTCGATGAACCCGTCCTGGTCACTGTCGTAGGTCTCGAACCTGCGGGTGAGCTTGCGGTCCAGGAACGCCGGGATCTCCATGCCCCCTTGGTACCCGCTCAGCGCTTCTTGCGACGCGCCGGGGCACCCACGTAGTCCGCCAGGTGCTCGCCGGTGAGCGTCGACCGGTCGGCCACCAGGTCGGCGGGCGTGCCCTCGAACACGATCTTGCCGCCGTCGTGACCGGCGCCGGGACCGAGGTCGATGATCCAGTCGGCGTGCGCCATCACGGCCTGGTGGTGCTCGATCACGATCACGGACTTGCCCGAGTCGACCAGGCGGTCCAGCAGGCCGAGCAGCTGTTCGACGTCCGCCAGGTGCAGACCGGTCGTGGGCTCGTCCAGGACGTAGATGCCGCCCTTGTCTGCCATGTGCGTCGCCAGCTTCAACCGCTGCCGCTCGCCACCGGACAACGTGGTCAGCGGCTGTCCCAACGACAGGTACCCGAGACCGACGTCCGCCAGCCGCGCCAGGATCGCGTGTGCGGCAGGGGTCTTCGCCTCGCCAGCACCGAAGAACTCGACGGCCTCGGACACCGGCATCGCCAGCACCTCGGAGATGTCACGCCCGCCGAACTTGAACTCCAGCACGGCCTGGTCGAACCGCTTGCCCTCGCAGACGTCGCACGGCGACTCGATCGTCGCCATGATGCCGAGGTCGGTGAACACCACGCCCGCGCCGTTGCAGTTCGGGCACGCGCCCTCGGAGTTCGCGCTGAACAGGGCGGGCTTCACGCCGTTGGCCTTGGCGAACGCCTTGCGGATTGGCTCCAGCAACCCGGTGTAGGTCGCGGGGTTCGACCGCCGCGAGCCCTTGATCGGCGTCTGGTCCACGACGATCGCGCCGGCGTCGCGCGGCATCGACTGGTGGATCAACGAGGACTTGCCCGAGCCGGCCACACCCGTGACGACGGTCAGCACGCCGAGCGGGATGTCGACGTCGACGTCACGCAGGTTGTTCGTCGAAGCGCCGCGGATCTCCAGCGCCCCGGTGGACTTGCGGACCTCGGACTTCAGCGACGCGCGGTCGTCGAGGTGCCGCCCGGTCACGGTGTCGCTCTTGCGCAACCCCTCCAGAGTGCCCTCGAAGCAGATCGTGCCGCCGTTGCGGCCGGCGCCGGGACCGAGGTCGACGACGTGGTCCGCGATCGCGATCGTCTCCGGCTTGTGCTCGACGACGAGGACGGTGTTCCCCTTGTCCCGCAACCGGAGCAGCAGGTTGTTCATCCGCTCGATGTCGTGCGGGTGCAGCCCGATCGTGGGCTCGTCGAACACGTAGGTCACGTCGGTCAGCGCGGACCCGAGGTGCCGGATCATCTTCACGCGCTGCGCCTCACCGCCGGACAACGTGCCCGCGGGCCGGTTCAGCGAC
This sequence comes from Lentzea alba, assembly GCF_011067745.1. GTDB lineage: Bacteria > Actinomycetota > Actinomycetes > Mycobacteriales > Pseudonocardiaceae > Lentzea > Lentzea alba. The sequence continues at coordinate 56,911 of NZ_JAAMPJ010000018.1, read as the reverse complement.
AGGTAGCCGAGGCCGATCTCGACGAACGAGTCCAGGGTGTGCGCGAGCTTGTCCAGCAACGGCGCGACGGACTTGTCCTTCAGGCCGCGGATCCAGTCGGCGAGATCGGTGATCTGCATGTCGCACAGGTCCGCGATCGACACGCCCTTGATCTTGGACGACCGGGCGGCCTCGGTGAGCCGCGTGCCACCGCAGTCGGGGCAGGTGCCGAACGTCGCCGCGCGGTCCACGAACGCCCGGATGTGCGGCTGCAGCGCCTCGCGGTCCTTGGACAGCATGGACTTCTGCAGCTTGGGGATCAGGCCCTCGTAGGTCAGGTTGATGCCGTTGACCTTGATCTTGACCGGGTCCTTGTACAGGAAGTCGTGCAGTTCCTTCTTGGTGTACTTGCGGATCGGCTTGGCCGGGTCGAGGAAACCGGACTGCGCGAACGTCTGCACGGTCCATTGGTTGTCGACGTTGTAGCCGGGCACCTTGATCGCGCCCTCGAGGATCGACTTCGACTCGTCGTAGACCTCGGTCATGTCGATGTCGGAGACCTTGCCACGACCCTCACAACGAGGACACATGCCGCCCGTGATCGAGAACTCGCGTCTCTCCTTGACCTTCTGGCCGGCCTTCTCGATCACGACCGCACCCGCACCGGAGATCGAGGCGACGTTGAACGAGAACGCCTGCGGGCCGCCGATGTGCGGGGCGCCGAGACGGCTGAACAGGATGCGCAGCATGGCGTTCACGTCGGTCGCGGTGCCGACGGTCGAACGTGGGTCCGCGCCCATCCGCTGCTGGTCGACCAGGATCGCCGTGGTGATGCCCTCCAGCAGGTACACCTCGGGGCGCGGCAGCGTCGGCATGAAGCCCTGGACGAACGCGCTGTAGGTCTCGTTGATCAGCCGCTGCGACTCCGCGGCGATCGTGCCGAACACCAGCGAGCTCTTGCCGGAACCGGAGACACCGGTGAAGACCGTCAGGCGGCGCTTGGGGATCTCCACGTCCACGTCGCGCAGGTTGTTCACCCGCGCGCCCTGCACGCGGATCAGATCGTGAGTGTCGGCGTCATGCGTCATGGCGCAAAACCTAGCTCCGCGACCCCGCTCGTGCCTTCTTGATTCCTGATTGGTTACCCGCGCGTCGACGTACCGCTGTTCACCCACACGAACCCCACCATCCCCATCTTGCGACACGCGGGGAGCTTTCGTTCGCTCTGACAGTACGAAAGGGCCCCGCGTGCCGACCGGCAACGAGGGGGTGCGGAGCAGGGGTTAGGGGCGGAAGCGGTAGTGGTAGGTGCAGACCTCGCGGAAGCCTGTGCGTTCGTAGAGGCGGAACGCGCTGTTGTTCGCCTTCTCCATCTGCAGGTACATGCGGTCGGTCTCTCTTGCAGCCGCCCACGACGCCAGGGCGGCTAGCACGGACCGTGCGGCGCCTTGGCCCCGTGCGTGCGGCAACGTGGCCATGCCGAACACGCCGGCCCACCCGTTCTCGGCCACCGCGCGCCCCACGGCCACCACCTGGCCGTCCACCTCGGCGAACGCGTAGGCGCTCGGGTGCTCGACCCGGCTGAGCAGGTCGCGTTCGGCGCTGACGTCCCGCGTGGTCACCGCGCGCCACGCCGCCAGCCACGCGTCGGTCGGCCGGGTCGTGACCTCGCCGGCGTCGGCCTGGGCGTGCCGCAGCACCTCGGCCGTGGAGGCGATCTGCAGGGACATGGCGTGTCCCCGCTCGTACCCCCTGTCGTGCAGCCGCGCGTCCAGGTCGTCCGCACACACACCCGGCGTGATCTGGAACCGCACCTCGCACGCGCGTTCGGCGCAGAACTCCTCAGCGCGCGCGACGCGGTCCTCCTGGTCGTGTGGCAGCACCGCGCTCACCCACCAGGCGTCGCCGGGGGAGTGCCGCAGCCACCAGCCGCCGGCCTCCTCGACGTGGGCGGCGGGCTGGGCGCGGGCCGCGTACTCCTGCAGCGTTTTCAGCAGCACGTCAGTCCAGCGGTCCGAGCAGCCAGTTGCCCGACGACGCCGGATCCTCGGAGAAGTAGTACTCGCGGATCACGTCCAGCATTGCCTGAGTGGCCAGCAACCCGTCCTCATCCGACAGCATGTCGTGAATGCTGCGCGAGTTGCGTTCCGAGATGTTCATCAACGCGCCGGTCCAGGCGACGTGGTCCTCGAGAGTGACCTTGCCGTCGCCGTCCTCGTCCGCGATCGCCATCAGCGCGTCGAGGAACGGCCCATAACCCTCGTCGAACGACTCCTGCGTCTCCAACAGCCGGTTCGTGAACGCCTTCTTGTACTCGTCGACGCTGATCCGCCCGTTGCAGTCCAGGTCGGCGGCCGACGAAAGCCGGTCCCACAGCCCGATCAGCGAGTGCTGGAACCTGACCGCTTTCGGGTCGTCGTCGGCCAGTCCGAATGCCTTCGTGGTGCGCTCGCCCGCCTGCGTGAAGTCCTCGCGCTCGATGAACCCGTCACCGTCCGAGTCGTACGTCCGGAACCGGCGAGCCAGCTTGCGGCTCAGGAAGGCGGTGATCTCCATGAGGTCCTTCTACCGCATTCCGGACTGAAGGAACACGCCTGTCTCGAAATTGTGTGTGCAAACGGTTCAGGATTCACCGCCGGCCGAACCCGGAAATCGCGCTCGCGACCACGACGATGCCGATCACGCCAATTACCGCGGCGACCCCGCCGACCGCCGGTTTCGACACCTGCTGCACGTGCGCGACCGGGCGCGGAGGTGCTGGTTCGTCGAACGTCGATGTCGGCTGACCGGGCTCGGGCGGCAGTGGCGTGGTCGTCGACGCGATCCGCACGACGGCGCTTTCACTGATCGCCTGCCCGGCGCCCGCACCGGAGACCGTCAACCGGGAGTTCACCGGCGCGGCGACCTGACAGGTGTAGGTGAGGCGCTCGCGTGGTGGCAGGAGAGGGAGCGTCTTGCGGCACGAGGCGGGCTCGCCGTCGACCCGCACGTCTTTGATCGGGTACTCGGACGGGTTGCCGACCGTGATCGTGACCGTGACGAGCTCACCGTCCTCCGCGCGGTCCTTCGACCAGAGCGCGCTGATGGTCAGTCTCGGGTAGATCACCTTGACCTGCACGGACGCGCTCGCCTCGACGTGGCCGCCGATCTTGTCGGCCGCGGCGACCGTGGAGGTCAGCCGGCCGGTCTCGGCGCCCGCCGGGGCCGTGCACTCCACCGCGGTGGTCGCGCCGGGGTCGAGTTGGCCCTGCATGGGAGCGCATCCACCGGTCGCGCGGGCGTTGAGGCCGTAGAGCGGGGTGTCGCCGGTGTTCGTGACCGTCGTCGTGAACTTGACGGCCTGACCTGGGAGCGCGGTCATCGGTCCGGCCTCTGTCGTGGCTTTCAGGCTCGGGTGCAGCACATCGACGGTCGAGGTCCGGTCGGTGGCGAGCGGGTCGCCGGCGAGGCTGATGCCGCTCGCCGCGACGGTGGTCGGGTAGTCGTTGTCGGCGGCCACGGACGTGCACGTGCGGGTCGTGGTGGCGTGCGGGGCGATCGTGCCGATGTGCTGGCCGCAGACCTTCACGTCGGTTGCGGGTGCGTCGCCGACGTTGGTGATGGTGGCGGTTTGCCGGACGTTGTCCTTGGGATGCGCGGCGGGTTGTGCCGGGTCGACGACGAGGGTGAGTTCCGGCAGCGCGAACGACCACGCGACGCTCTGCATCAGAAACGCGTCGTCGTCCCGTTTGAACGTCAGCTCCGCGGCCTTGGTGCCGGGCTTGAGGACCTTTTCGTCGAGGGTGATCGTGCGCGCGTCGACGCTCATGTTGTTGGAGTGCGCGGCACCCTGTGCGGACGACACGAACGCGTTGCGGCCGGCGATCGACGTGCCGTTGACCAGCATCTGGTCGCCGTCGCTGGCCCAGTCACCTTCGTAGGCGGTGATTCCCAGGCGGATGACCCCGCCCGCGGGATGCGTGGGTGCGATCGGGGTGCTGGTGATCGGCTTCGCGGTGGGGAGGCGGACGTGACCTCCGTGCACCGCAACGTGTCTGCGCGCCGGGGCGACCGGGGTGGCGTTCGCGAACTTCCAGACGACGGTCAGCGACCAGCCTCCGAAGCAGTCGAAACCTTGGGGCGTCCAGACGTTCCCGACGGTGTTGGTTCCGTTCTTCACGTGCTGGGTGACGTCGGCTTCGGCGCTGTAGAAGGTGTTGTCGGTGCCGGAGAGCTCGTCGGCGGCGTCTTGAGCGAACTGGCCCGGGCTGATGCTCGATCCGTTGAGAGTGACCGGGTCCTGGGGCTTGCCGGGTGGGGCGGTCGCGTCGCGGCAGATCGCGTTGCCGGCCCAGCCGAGCTTGGCGTACGCGATGGTCGCGCCGGCGGGGATGGTGAGGTTCGCGCTGGAGGAGTTGAACGTCCGCGGGTCGTCGTCGATGTCGGCATAGGACATGCGGTGGGCGTTGTTCTGAGCGGATGGGCCGTGGCCCTTGCGGTTCAGGGCGTCCACACAGGACTGCGGTGAGTACTTCGGGTCGGGTCCGGCCTGCTCGGCGGTCGGGCAGGTCAGCACGGCGTTGCCGACGACCGTGACGTCTCCGTACACCGCCTCGTTGAACTGAGTGCGCCACACCTCGGCCGCCTGCGACGGAGGGCCTGGCGTGAACAGCGGAACCAGCAGCACGACGGCGATGAGGATCGGTACGCGCATGCCACGCCTCTCGGTCGGGGTCGGCACAGGTTGGCACGCCTGATCGTGCTTGTCACCGCGCGTTGATCGCCGCGTCCTCACTCTCCGTCGAGGACCGTGGGGCGTTGGTTCTCCTGTTCGTGTCAAAGGGACTTTCTGGGAACGGTCCCATGTGGACCGGCGGTGGGCTTGATCAACCACGGTTGCTCTTGATGGGCGGGTGAGACCGCCGGGAAGCGTGGTGTTGGTGGTCAAACGGTGGCCGCTGTGGGGAGATGGAGGCCATGTGGACCGCGTTTGTCGTCGTGCTCGCGGCGGTGGTTGTCACCGTCGTCGCTTGTCTGTTGTTCGGGCGTTCGCGTGCGCACGAACAGTCCGACGACCGCGACGCGGACTCGCGCGGGTTCCTGGGCGCGGTGATCAGCGGCCTGTTCATCGTCGCGCTGGCGTTCTACGTGGTGATCGTGTGGGAGGCGAACGGCGACGCCGAGGACAACGCCGCCCGCGAGGCCGCCGCCGTCGCGGACGCCTACTGGCAGACGGCCGTCATGCCGCAGCCGCAACGTGATCACATCCGCGCGCTGCTGACCGAGTATCCGAAACTGGTGGCGGACAAGGAATGGGCTCAGCTGGCGGTGGGGGAGTCGGATGAACGGACGACCTCGACGCTGAACTCGCTGCACTCGGAGATCCTGTCGCTGCCCGCCACGCCGGATCAGGTGAAGAGCGCGCGCGAACGGTCGTTGGAGCGGTTGCGGGAGATCACGGACCTCCGGCGCGATCGGCTGGATCAGGCCGGTGGGTTGGACAACACCGGGAAGCTCACGTTGATCGGGACCATCGTCGGGGCGGTGGGGATGGTCCTGTTCCCGTTGCTGATCGGGTTCACAGCGCGCGTGCGGCACGTCTTGCAGTTGAGCCTCACTGCGGCCGTGTTGGCCTTCGTGTGTGTGTTGTGCGTTGGGATGACACAGCCGTTCACCGGCATGTTGCGTGTGGAGCCGGAGGCGTTCACGACCGTCTCGGACGAGATTGGCGGAATTCCGTAGAAGCCTTCTAACCCTGATACTTTCAGGTCATTTTGGGCCCGAAATGATGGAGGGGCGGCTGTCTGCGGCGCTAGTTTCGCCGACATGCCAAAGAGAGTGTCCACTGTGCTGGGACGCGAGTTCGGCGAGAGCCTCCGCGCCATGATCACCCGAACCGGTCTGAAGGATGCCGAACTCGCGCGGCGGATCGGCTGGGATCCGCCCAAGTTGTCGGACCTCGTCAACGGCAAGGGCGGGGTGAGCCTGGAAGAGTTCATGTACCTGCTCGGCATGTGCCAGACCCCGCCGGACGAGCGCGAGCACCTGAAGGCGCTCTTCCTGGAGTCGCGGGAGAAGGGCTGGCTCCAGTTGTACGACTCGGTGCTGCCACCTCACGTCCGGACGTTGATCCAGCACGAGCGGATGGCCAAAGAGATCGTGATCTGGAGTTCGCTGTTCCTTCCGGGACTTCTGCAGATCGAGTCGTACGCCCGCGCCGCTGCCGAGGACTCGCCCTTCGTCAAGAAGGAGGACATCGCTGAGTGGGTCGCGGCTCGAATCGAGCGGCAAAGCATCGTGGCCGGGCACAAGAAGTTTGTCTTCTACGTGTACGAGCCGGTGCTGTATTCGCCAGTCGGTGGCACTGAGGTGCTGACCGAGCAGTTGCACGAACTGCTGAGGATGTTGGTTCGCCCGTACATCAGCCTGCGAGTACTGCCCTCCGGACGGGCGCTGACCGGCGACTTCACCCTGATGAAGTTCGACAAGTACGAACCGGTCGCCTACCAAGGTGGCTTGAACTCGGCGCTGTTTCTCGATGACAAGGCATCGGTCGGGCTCTACCAGGACGTGCTGAAGATGATGGACCGCGTCGCCCTGAGTAAGGAAGAATCCAGGGAGTTGATCACCAACATCGTGTCCTGAGGAGGCGACTCGGATGGCCGAGTGGCGCAAGAGCAGCTACAGCCCGACTGACCAGGATTGTGTCGAGATCGGGCGCGGCGTCGGCATCCGGGACTCCAAGGCGCCCGCCGCCCACGTGCCGGTTGCCCCGGCAGCGTGGGCAGCGTTCTTGCGGTCGGTCAGTAACCGCGGTCGGGCATGATCACCCAGAGCACGAGGTAGACGACGAACTGCGGTCCGGGCAGAAGGCAGGACAGCAGGAACAGAAGGCGCACGGTGCTCGCCTTCATGCCCCAGCGCTGGGCGAGCCCCGCGCACACACCCGCGATCCTCCGGTTGGTCCTGGGCCGGCTCAAAGCAACTGTCGTGGTCATATACAGAGAATGCCCATTTTCGTCCATCTGTTGCATCGGGGATGAACCCTGATTTCACCCGGACGTGTTACAGCAGGTAACCCGGGGGCTGTGACCTGCGACTCCACGGTTGTCCCGAACCTTGGGGAGCCGAGATGCGCGTTGATTTTCTCGTCGACACGGTGTTCATCGCGATCTACGCGCCGCTGCTGTGGCACGCCTGGCAGTGGTTGCGCACCAAAGAGCAGGCGGGGCCGCCGTCGCCGCTGCGCAGCCTGACGCTGGCGGACAGCCCGTACCCGCGGGCGGTACCGATCACGGTGCTGGCGGTGGCGCACCTGGCGGGCAACACGACGGGCCTGGTCGCGCTCGGGTTTCTGGCGCTGGTGGCCGTGGAGTCGGCCTGGCGCAACCGGGACAGGTGGGTGCGGGACCACCTGTGGGCGTTGGGGCGTCTCAGGGTTCCGGCCGTGATCGTGGCCCTGACCGCGGCGATTCTGCTGTTCGGTGACACGAGGTCGCTGGGACAGCCGGGGGTCGGGCTGGCGACGTGGATGGCGGCGGTCGCGATGGGGGCGAGCGTGTGGTTCGTGACGCGGCGGCTGGTGCTGACGTCGTGGCCGCAGAAGACCTGGCGCAGCGCGCGGCCGGAGCTGGGGTCGTTGATCAGGCTGGCGTTGTGCGTGCTGGTCGGGGTGATCGGGTGGGTCTACGGGCCGCGCGAGCTGACCGGGTACGCGGTGGTGTTCGGGCTGGTCGTGTTGCTCGGGCTGGTGTGGGTGGTCTGGGAGTTGGAGGACGAGGCCGCCGCCGAGAGCAAGCGCGGTGAGGCGGACCGGATCCGGGCGAAGGCAGCGATGAGGCCCAGCCCGCGCCAGAGGCCCGCGGTGATGCGGGTCGCGCGTGGGCTCGCGGTCACGCCACTCGTCGCTCTCGCGGTCGCCTACCTGTCGATGGCGTACGAGCCGGACGGCGCGAGCGTGCTCACGGCGATGCGGGTGCTGGTGCTCACCGGCGTCGCGGTGTTGTTCGGCGACTGGCTGATGGCCCGCAGCGCGAAAGGGCCTGAGCACACGCCGCACCACTGGTGGTTCACCGCCGCGGTGGTGGCGGTGTCGATCACCAGTCTGGTCGCGGTGGGCGCGCTCGGGCGCACGTTGCCGCTCGCGGTGGTGTTCCTGATGTTCGCCGGGCTGTTGCTGAGCGAGGCACAGCGGTTCGCGGAGACCGTGCCGGTGCCGAAGGGGTTGCTGTTCCTCGGTTTCACCCGCACGCCGGTCGCGTTGCTGCTCGCGACCTGCGTGCTGGCCGGCGGGTTGAGCTACCCGACGGACGCGGTGGAGAGCTGGTCGACGAACCTCAGGCAGGTGGTGCGCATGACGTCCACGGTCATGGCCTTCGAGCCGGCCAGCACCTGAAGCGCGAGGCCGTCGAGCATGCTGACCAGCATGTTCGCCAGCTCCACCGGGTTGCCGGACGCGTGGATCTCGCCGGTGGCCTGGCCGTCGCGGAAGATGCTCGCCACGATGTCGCGCCACTCGCCGTAGAAGCGCTCGTTGAGCTCCTGCAGCTCGGGGTTGCGGATGGCCTCGACCCAGAGCTCGGCCCAGACCTTCCACGCCTCGACCGTCTCGGCGCCCTGCGGCAGGTACGACTCGACGACCAGCCGCAGCCTCGACAGCGGGGGCTCGTCGGAGTCGAGGATCCAGCGGCGCCGGGTGAGCGACTGCTCGAAGCAGTGCGCGAACGCGGCGTCGGTGAGCTCGCGCTTGGTCTCGAAGTAGTAGTGGACCGTGCCACCGGAGACGCCGGCGTCCTTGGCCACGTCGGACACCCGGAGGTGGCGGAAGCCCTCGGATGCGATCACCTTGCAGGTGGACGCGAGGATCTGCGCCTTGCGTTCGGCTTCCACGCTTGGACGGGGCATCCGTCACCTCCTGATTTAGCTCGAACCTTACCGAAAGTGGGAACGCAACTTGCGCTTGTCGACCTTTCCCACTTTGGTCAGAGGGAGTTCGGGGACGATCGTGACGCCTCTGGGCTGGTAAAGCTCACCCAGTTCGGCAACCACCGAATCCCGAAGTCGATCGATGTCGACTTCCTGTCCGTCCGTCACCAGGAACACGTGGACGACCTCACCGAGCGCCTCGTCCGGTCGTGCGACGGCCGCCGCCTGCCGGATGCCGGGAAGCGTGATGAGGAAGTCGTCGAGCAGGCGTGAGTAGACGTTGTCCGAGGTCCGGCCGGTGACGATCACGTCCTTGCTGCGGTCGTTGAGGTACAGGTAGCCGTCGTCGTCGAAGTAGCCCATGTCGCCGGTGTTGAACCAGCCGTCGCTGGTCTCCTTCAACGGCGGCTCGCCCCAGTAGCCCTCCATGACGAACGGGCCGCGCACCCACACGTCACCGTCGCGGGTCTCGACCTCCATCAGCGGGTTCGCCTTGCCGACTGTGCGCAGCGTGTCCGGCCGGGAGAGGTCGACCTCGGCGGAGCGCATCAGCGTGATGGCGTGGGCCTCGGTCATGCCGTAGCCCTGGTTGACGACCGGGCCCCACTTCTCGATCGCCTGCCGCAGCCGCTTCGGGGCGAGCGGGGACCCGCCGACGATCACGTGGAACTGCGGGCCCGGGCAGTCCGGGTGGTCGAGGACCTCGTACATCATCGGCGGCACGAAGACCGTCATGGTGATCTGCTCGTCGCGGGCCAGGCGCACGAACGTGTCCGCGTCGAACGTCGACGGGCCCAGCACGAGCTTCGACCCGGTGAGCAGCGCGGTCTGCACCGCACCGGCGCCGCTGCCGTGGGTGATGAGGGTGTTGGAGAGCAGGTTCGTGGGAGGCAGGCTCGCGCGCGTTTCCCAGAGATCGTCGGAGCGGTGCACCGCGAGCTTGGGCAGCCCGGTCGTGCCGCCGGTGTAGTAGACCGTGGCGAACTCTCGCGCCGGGGCGCGTTCGACGAGGTCGCCGGGGAGGTCCTGGAGGTGCCAGCCGTCGATCTGCGTGCCGAACGACGGGTCGACCACGACCGCGGCGACCTCGGCGCGCTCGACGAGGGCTTTGAGCTCGGCGGTGCCCGGCTCCGGCGGCACGTACACCAGCCGGCCGCCGAGCAGGTGGACGGCCAGGTTCAGCAGCACCGCCTCGGGGGTGTTGCCGACGTACACCGCCACGCCGTCACCGGGCTTGATGCCGCGGCGGACCAGACCGTCGGCCAGTCGGAAGAGCAGGTCACGGGCTTGGGCGCGGGTCAGCCGGGTGTCGCCGCCGATCACCGCCTCGCGATCTGGATCGGCCGCCAGGCGTTCCAGAACTAGATCGACATAGGTCATACGTCCTGTGTACTCCCGGGCCTCGTAGGCTGATCGGGTGGTCGCACCCCCCATTGCGCCGGAATCGCCGGAAACGCCGGAACTGCCCGCTCGCAGACGGCGGTTGAGCCGTCCGGTGCTGCTGCGGATGGCACTCGCCGTCGCCGGCGGCGTGCTGATTTACCTGAGCTTTCCGCCGCGGCCGCTGTGGTTCCTGGCACCGGTCGGGTTCGCACTGCTGGCCTGGACGATCCACGAGCGGCGGGCGCGGGCCGGGTTCGGCTACGGGCTGCTGTTCGGGCTCGGGTTCATGGTGCCGTTGCTGCGCTGGACCGGGGAGTTCGTCGGGCTGATCGCGTGGCTGCCGCTGGCGCTGGCGTGCGCGCTGATGATCTCGATCGGCACGGCCGCGATGGCGTTCGCGTCACGGGTGCCGGGGTGGCCGCTCTGGGCGGCGTTCCTCTGGGTGGCGGACGAGGCGCTGCGCGGGGTGTTCCCGTTCGGCGGCTTCACCTGGGGCAAGATCGCGTTCGGTCAGCCGGAGGGCTGGTACCTGCCGCTCGCGTCGCTGGGCGGGGCGCCGCTGGTGTCGTTCGCGGTGGTGCTGACCGGGTTCGGGCTGTTCTGGGTGGTCAAGAACTGGAAGCTCGGCGTGCCGCTGGTCGTGGCGCCGCTGCTGGTCGGGTTCGTCGTGCCGGTGGGGGTGGACGCCTCTGCCGGGACCGTGACCGTCGCCGCGATCCAGGGCAACGTGCCGCGCGCCGGGCTCGACTTCAACGCGCAGCGCCGCGCCGTGCTCGACAACCACGTCCGGCGGACCGTCGAACTCGCGGACGAGGTCGCCGCGGGCAAGGTCAAGCAGCCGGACATCGTGATCTGGCCGGAGAACTCGTCCGACATCGACCCGTTCCGCAACCGCGACGCCGCCGCGGTGCTCGACACGGCCGCGAAGGCGATCAAGGCGCCGATCGCGGTGGGGGCCGTGGTGGTCGACCGGGGCGACGGGCTGCCGCGCAACCAGGTGGTGCTGTGGGACCCGGAGAAGGGGCCGACGGACACCTACACGAAGCGCAAGCTGCAGCCGTTCGGCGAGACGATGCCGATGCGGTCGTTCTTCCGGCTGTTCACCTCCGACGTGGACCGCGCGGGGGTGTTCCAGGCCGGTTCGGACCCGGACGGTTTCGTCATGGGGCCCGCGAAGGTCGCGATTGACACATGTTACGAAGTGGCGTTCGACTCAGTGGTCCGCGACACCGTGACGGCCGGCGCGACGATCATCGCGATCCCGACGAACAACGCCACGTTCGGGTACACAGAAATGACCTACCAGCAGCTTTCCATGTCCCGGGTGCGGGCGGTGGAGCACGGCCGGGCGGTGATCGTGGCGGCCACTTCGGGGGTGAGCGCGATCGTCCAGCCTGACGGTTCCGTCACTCAGAAGACTGGCTTGTTCGTGCCCGGTGCCCTGGTCGCGGAGCTGCCACTTCGGTCGCAGACTACGCTGGCGACTTGGCTAGGAGCCTGGCCCGAGTGGGTGATGACCGCTGCGGGCCTTGCCGCGTTGGCGCTGGGCTTCGCACGACGACGGAAGGACTCGAATGGCGCAGCAGCCTGACCAGGAACTCGGGCAGGTGCTGGTGGTGATCCCGACCTACAACGAGCGGGACAACATCGGAAAGATCGTCAAGAGGCTGCACACGGCACTGCCCGACGTGCACGTCCTGGTGGTCGACGACGGCAGCCCCGATGGCACCGGCCAGCTCGCCGACGAGATGGCGGCCGCTGACGAGCGCGTCCACGTGATGCACCGCACGGAGAAGGCCGGCCTCGGTGCCGCGTACGTCGCCGGTTTCCAGTGGGCGCTGGAGCGGGAGTACGGCGTCATCTGCGAGATGGACGCCGACGGCTCGCACGCGCCGGAGCAGCTGCACCGCCTGCTGGACGCGCTGCCTCAGGCCGATCTGGTCCTGGGTTCGCGCTGGGTCCCCGGCGGCGAGGTCGTGAACTGGCCCGCGAAGCGCAAGTTCCTGTCGCTGGGCGGCTCGCTGTACTCGCGGCTCGCGCTGGGCGCGTCGATCCGTGACATGACCGGCGGCTACCGGGCGTTCCGCGCGGACACCCTGCGCAAGCTGAACCTCGTCTCGGTCGCGTCGGCCGGGTACTGCTTCCAGATCGACCTGCTGTGGCGGACGCTGGAGCTCGGCTTCCGCGTGCGCGAGGTGCCGATCACGTTCCTGGAGCGCGAGTTCGGCGAGTCGAAGATGAGCGGCAACATCGTCCGCGAGGCGCTGATCCGCGTGACGAAGTGGGGTCTGCGCCGGCGCGGGAACCAGGTCAAGGACCTGCTCACCGGTAAGAAGAGGTAGTTCTTCTGGTCTCGGGCCGTCCACTTCGGACGGCCCGAGATCTTTTTGCGTTCGATCACTGGGGGAGTGGATCAGCGTGGAACAGCGACAGCTGTCAGGACTCGGCGTGAGTGCGTTGTGCCTGGGCACCATGTACTTCGGCACGACCGTGGACGAGCAACGGGCGTTCGCCGTCCTCGACCGGTTCGTGGAAGCCGGCGGCACGTTCATCGACACCGCCAACACCTACTCGTTCTGGGTGCCCGGCGGCACCGGCGTGGAGAGCGAGGAGCTGCTGGGCCGGTGGCTGGCCTCGCGCGGCGTCCGTGACGATGTCGTGCTGGCGACCAAGGTCGGCGCGTTGCCCGACCCGCCCGGTGCCGCGTGGCCGGAGCACGCGGAAGGGTTGTCCCACGAGGTGGTGCGTGCCCAGGCCACGGCCAGCATGCGCCGTCTGGGCACCGACCACCTCGACGTGTACTACGCGCACATCGAAGACCGCCGTACGTCGTTGCACGACACCGTGACAACCTTCGCGTCGTTGGTGACCGATGGCCTGGTGCGCGTCGTCGGGTGCAGCAACCACGCAGCGTGGCGCGTCGCCGCGGCGCGGGAGATCGCCAAGGCCTCGGGGCTGCCGGGGTTCACCTGCGTCCAGCAGCGCCACACCTATCTGCGGCCGCAACCGGGCGCGGAGTTCGGGGCGAACCCGCACATCAGCGACGAGATGCTGGACTACGCGCGCACGGAACCCGATCTGACCGTGCTCGGCTACTCGGTGCTGCTGTCCGGCGCGTACACCCGCTCTGACCGGCCGTTGCCCGAGCAGTACGACCACGAGGACAGCCGTCGTCGGTTGGCCGTGCTGGCCGACGTGGCCGCCGAACTGGGGGCGACCCCGAACCAGGTGGTCCTAGCGTGGCTTCTAGGCGGCGACCCACCGGTGCTACCAGTGCTGGGCGTCAGCTCGGTGGCCCAACTCGACGAGTGCCTGGACGCCCTCACCCTCGCCCTAGACGACGAACAACGCCGCCGCCTCAACACCGCCCCCACTCCGCTTTGAGGGTTACGCGGGCGCCCCGCGTACCGCCAGACGACACGCGGGGGCCCCGCGTACTGTCTGACCGCACGCGGGGGCCCCGCGTGCGGTCAGACAGTACGAAAGCTCCCCGCGTGCACTTGCATTACGATTCAAAATCGGTGCGGCGGAGGTGAGCGGTGGAGTGGAGTGCCGGTGCGGTGGCGCGGATGCTCGGCATCTCGCCCACGACCCTGCGCACGTGGGACCGCCGGTACGGGCTGGGGCCCAGCACGCGTCAGGAGGGCAAGCATCGTCGTTACAACGACGATGACCTCGCGCGCCTCAAGCGCATGCTTGAACTGACCGGGTCAGGTGTCTCGCCCGCGTCGGCGGCCGCTTCCCTGGCGCCGTCCGGTGACCTGGACTTCGGGGCCGCCGCCGATCGGCTGGACGCGGCCCAGATGCGCAGGGTGGCCGTGGGCCTGATCGCCCGCCACGGCGTCGTGCACACGTGGGACGCGGTGCTGATGCCGTTCCTGATCGAGCTCGGCGAACGGGTCTCGTTGACCGCTGCCGGGGTCGACGTCGAGCACGTCGCGAGCGGCACGATCTCGGACGCGATGCGGGTGTCCGGGGCGGCGGTCGGCACGCCGGCGGTGTTGCTGGCCTGTGCGCCGGACGAGCAGCACAGCCTGCCCCTCGACGTGCTGGCGGCCGCGCTGGCCGAGAAGGATTGCGTGTCCCGCAACCTCGGTGCCCGCGTGCCCGCCGCCGCGCTGGTCAGCGCCGCGGCACGGTTGGAGCCGCGCGTGGTGTTCGTGTGGGCGCACGACCGGGTATATGCCGAGCAGGTCCCGCTGGCCGAGCTGGGGGTTCCGGTGCTGGTCGGCGGGCAGGGGTGGGACGACGTGCCGTTGCCGGACGGTGTTACGAGGGCTCGGACGCTCACCGATGCTATTGAAACGATTTTGAATCGAATCTAGACTTCAGGCATGAGCCTCGCCGACCGTTCCCTGACCGCGTTGCCGATGCGCCACCACCCCGTGCGGGTCCTGTTCGTGTTCGTCGCGGCGGTGGTCGTGACGGCGGTGGTGGGGTCGCTGTTCTCGGTGTCGGCGGGCGACGAGTACCTGAGCCTGCGACGGCCGTCGTGGGCGCCGCCCGCGTGGTTGTTCGGTCCGGTGTGGACGGTCCTGTACGGGATGATCGCGTTGTCCGGCTGGCTCGCGTGGCGCAGCGGTGCCGGGCGCGGCGAGCTGACGTTGTTCGGCGCGCAGCTGGTGTTGAACGCGCTGTGGACGCCGTTGTTCTTCGGGCTCGGCTGGTACGGGTTCGCGTTCGTCGAGATCCTGGTGCTGTGGCTGGCGATCGTGGTGCTGATCGTCGTGTTCTCGTGGCGCAGCAAGGCCGCCGCGCTGCTCCTCGTGCCTTATCTGGCGTGGGTGAGCTTCGCGGCGGCGCTCAACCTGTCGATCACCGCGCTCAATTGACGGGTGAGGTGCTGCGGGCGCGTTCGACCGCGGTGGTCACGACGCCGAGCAGGATCATCGCGGCGCCGAGGCCCAGGTGCAGCCAGTTGTCGGCGGTGTTGACCGGCAGGACGTTCGAATTGCTGTGCTCGCCGATCGCCGAGCCGTAGACCCACAGGAACACGTAGATCCCGCCGCCGACCACCAGGAAGGCGCGCGAGAACTGCGTGTTCCTGGCGCCGAGCAGGCCCGCGACGCCGAACAGCAGGTGCACCAGGTTGTGCAGGATCGAGACCGCGAAGAGGCCGAAGAGCAGGGCGCCGGAGTGGCCGGCGAAGCTCATCTCGTCGTAACGCGAGGTGATGCCGGGGATGAAGCCGAGCACACCGACGACGAGAAACGCCGCGCCGACCGCTGCCGCGGCCCTCTGTACTGGTCGCATGCGGGATGACTACCCGGTCACGGCCGGAGTGAACTCCCTGAGCACCTCCATGCCGGTGACCGCGGGTGCGCCGGAAGGAGTCGGGCCGAGCACGCGGGCCAGGATCGGGCCGAGCACCTCGCGGAAGAAGCGGTCGGCGTGGTCCTTCGACTCCCAGACGGCGATGATCCGGAACTCGCCGTCGGCCTGGCAGGCGTAACGGGCGCGCAGGCCGTCCGGGACGGCGGAGCCCATGACCTCGTCGAGCTGGTCGAGGGACGTGGTGGGCGGGGTCGCGATGGTGAGCCACATGGTGTTCCTCCTGAAGTCGTGGTGGCTCAAACCTAGGAAGTTCGCGCTGGTCAGCCATCCGCCGGAGTACTCGGTCGGGTACTCATCCACGCCGCGATCTGGCTGCGGGTGCTGAAGCCGAGCTTGGTCAGGATGTGCTGGACGTGGTTCTGGGCGGTGCGTTCGGAGATCACCAGCCGCCGGGCGATCTGGCGGTTCGTGAGGCCGTCGGTGACGAGGCAGGCGACCTCGTGCTCGCGGCTGCTCAGCTCGGTCGTCGTGAACGCCGTCATGCCCAGTGCGCGGATGGCGCGGTCGGCGGCGTGGTGCACGGCGTCGGCGTCCTTGCCCAGCGCGCGCAACGCCGAAGCCAGGTGCCAGCGGGCTTCGGCGGCGAACGCGGGCGCGCCCGCTCGGGAGGCTTCGTCGACGGCGGCGTTCAGGTCGGTCACGGCCTGCTCGAGGTTCCCGAGCGCGAGGTGCCCGCGGCCCAGCGCGAGCGAGACCGGGCCCATGTAGGCGACACCGTTGCCGGCCGCGTGCGCGCCGCGGAACTCCGCCAGCCAGGGAAGGATCAGCGCGAGATCGTCGGTCAGGCCCAGGCTCGACGCCACCAGGACGGCGTCGACCAGGCCCGGCAGCACGAAGAACGCGGGCAGGTCCCACTCGGCGATCGGGCCGGTGCGGCGGAACCATTCCAGTGCCTCGTCACGGAAACCCGCGCGCTCCAGCAGGAACGCCCGCGTGAGCTTGGACATCAGGCGGAACCGCGGTGGCGGGTCGTGGAAGTGGCGGGCCAGCGTCAGGCCGTCCTCGGTGACGCCGAGGTGGCACGCGAGCCCGCACTGCAGGCCGAAGTAGGCGCCGCCCGCGGGTTCGCGTTCGATGACGCGCATGCGGTCGAACGCCCGCCGCCCGACCTCCTGGGCCTCGGCGAACCGGCCCTGCGCCTGGGCCAGGCACGCCGTCACGACTTCGAGGTGCCACCACGGGACCTGGCCGCCGACACGCTCGCAGGCCAGTTGCAACGCCGGTAGTTCTTCTTGTGCGGCAGCGAGTTCACCGCTTTCGACCAACGCGTGGATGCGCCACAGCGACCCCCACATCGCCCCGCGCGGACTGTGCGTGCGGTGGGCGAGGTCGATCATCTCAGTGGCGAGCCGCAACCGTTCGGCGCGACCGGCCGGACCGGGGCACGCCTCCTGCCGGGCGTGCAGGGCCTCGGCGAGCGCACGGTCGTCGTGGCTCTGCCGGGCCAGGTGCAAGGATTCGCGGCTGAGGTCGTCGAGGCGGTGCTGCTCGCCCCGGTAGAACGCGAGATGGCTGCGCTGGGCGAGCAGGCGGGCTCGGGTCGCGGGGCTGACGTCGTGGCGCAACGCGTTGTCGCACAACGGGGTCGCGATCGCGTTCACGCCCGCACCGGGTGCCGCTTCGAGCACCAGGGCGGCTTCCGCGATCTGTTCCGGGGTGCGCGCCAGTTCGGCGGCGCGCTGGGCGGCTTGGACGCAGGTTGCCAGATCGCCGGCGAAGTACGCGGCTTTCCCCAGCGCCACCTGGATTTCGCAGCTGTCCTCGAAGGCCGCGGCCGTCGCGTAGAGGCGGGCACCCTCCTCGTAAGCCAGCCGGGCCACCGCGTCCTCGGCTGCCCGAATCGTCCACGCGCGTGCTGCTTCCGGTGCGCCGCAAGCGTTCCAGTGCCGGGCGACGTCCGCGTACCGGGTGCTGTCCGCCATCGCCTCGGCGATCCGGCGGTGGATCGTGCGGCGTTCGGCGGTGGTGAGCGAGGCCTCGACAGCGTCGCGGGTCAGCGCGTGCACGAACCGGTGTCCCGTCGCGTCGATGAGGGTCGTGGCCTCGTCCAGTGCGCTGATCGGCAGTCCGGAGGCCTCGGCTGCCAGATCGAGGTCGAAGTCGCGGCCGATCAACGCGGCGGTCCTGACCAGTTCGCGGGCGTCCGGGCCGAGCCGGTCGAGGCGGGCGGTGACGATGTCCCGGACGCTGCGCGGTGGCTGGTCCGCCCGCCAGGTGCCGTCCTGCACCGCGCGGGCGATCTCCGTGACGAACAACGGGTTTCCGCTGGTCAGCTCATGAATCGTGGCAGCGGGTCCGGCCCCGGTCAGTTCGGCGACCTCGTCGGCGGACAGGCCGTGCAGGTCGATGCGGACGGCCGAGCGCATGAGGTCCGCGACCGCCGGACAGGGGTCGCGGAAGGTGGCGAACAGCAGCACGCGCCGCAGGTTCGTGGCCAGATGCGCGAGCACGAGCAACGACGCCCGGTCGGCCCAGTGCACGTCCTCGACGATGATCACCAGGCCGTCGCGGTCCAGCGCGGTCGCGACCGCGTCGAACACCCGGAACCTGTCCTGCGGCACCTCGGCGTCGTGCGCGAGCACCTCGTCCGGATCGGTGCCCGCCGCCTTCAGCACCTGGCGCCACGGCCAGAACGCCGGCGCGCCCTCGGTTTCGACGCAGTGCCCCCACACGACCTCACGGCCCAGCGCGAGCGCGTGCCCGGCCAGTTCCTGGGCCAGCCTGGTCTTGCCGATGCCGGGCTCACCGCCGCACAGCACCAGCCCGCCGGTCTCCGCCGCCAGCCGCGACCGGATCATCGCGAGCTCGCGGGCGCGCCCCACCACCTTCACAACCCGGATATCGCACCCGTGCCTGACCGCGTTTCCGAAAATCGATTGAACGAAGGCGCCGCGAGAAGTCAAGATATCGGTGTCATCGCAGCTCAGGGGCCAAGAAAATGGGTTGCGACAATGGTGGAGACGGGGCTGTGGAGCCCCGCCTGTCTGTAAAACAGGAGCCTCGCGCAAAGGCGGTTCGACTCCGTCCTCCACCACCACGCGTTGCGCCACCGGGGTGACCTTCGGCAACGACCCCTTCCCTCGCTACGACCTAGTAGGCGAGGAAGGGGATTCACCATGTCGATCGATGTCCAGCAGCCGAGGCCGCTCGGTCTCGTCGGGAGCCACGTCCAGATCGCCGGCACCGCGGGCGGCGCGTTCGAGGCGCAGTTCAACTACCGGATCCACGAGGGGCACGACGAGGTCGTCGGCGGGTTCGTGGCCGGCGACGGGGTCGGAGGCCATGGCCAGTTCCAGGTGAGCGTCGACGTGTCCGGCGCGTCGTTCGCGCTCGACCGGCTCTTCGTCGAGGTGTTCTGGGTGTCGCCGGAGAACAACGCGGAGCTCGACAAGATCATCGTGCCGGTCGTGTACGGGCCGCGGATCGTGCCCGGCTACCGCTTCTACCAGGAGTACACGATCAAGTCCGGCGACACGTTGTTCGGCATCGCCGCGGACTTCTACGGCAACGGCAACCTCTACACGCGGCTGGTGCGCGCGAACCCGCACGTGATCACGAACCCCAACGTGATCCACCCCGGGGATGTGATCCGAATTCCGCAATCCTGACCTGCGGACGCTGCGCACCGACCGCGAGTTCGGGAAGCTCTGGCTCGCCAGGGTGATCTCGACCGCCGGGTCCGCGGTGTCGGGCGTCGCGCTGCCCGTCCTCATGTACTCGCTCACCGGCAGCGCCGTGCACACGGGAGCGCTCGCGGCCCTCACCGCGGCGCCCTACCTCGTGTTCGGGTTGCTCGCGGGCGCGCTCGTCGACCGCATGCACCGGCGCACGGTCATGGTCGTCACCGACCTCGTCAGCGCCGGGCTGCTGGTGAGCGTGCCCGTGGCGGCCGTGTCGGACGCGCTGACCCCGGTGCACCTGCTGGTCGTGGCCGGGGGAGTCGCGAGCGCCACCGTGTGGTTCGACGCGGCCAACTTCGGCGCGGTGCCCGCGCTGGTGGGCACCGACCAGCTCGTGCGGGCCAACAGCGCGATCTGGAGCGCGTCCACCGCTGTGCACGTCGTCGCGCCGCCCGTCGCGGGCGTGCTGATCTCGGTGATCGGGCCGGCCGGGACGATGGCGCTCGACGCGGTGAGCTTCGCGGTGTCCGCGGCACTCGTCCGGACGATCCTGCGGCCGTTGAACCGGCAACGCGAACCCCGGATCTCCCTCAAAGCGGACATCCGGGAAGGACTCGAGTTCCTCTGGAGGGAACCCACAGTCCGGCTCTTCACCGCCTTGGGCGTCGGTCAGGCCGTCGCGGGCGGTGCCGTGTCGGGACTCCTGGTCGTCTACGCCTTCCGGGTGTTCGACGTCCCCGAGCACGACCCGAAGATCGGGGTGTTGTTCAGCGCGCTGGCCTTCGGGTCGTTCGCCGCGGCCGTCGTCATGCCCACGATCAGCGACCTCTACGAGCCGCGCCACGTCGCCGTGACCGGGCTGTCCGCCGGGGTCGTGGTGATGGGGCTGCTGGCCGGGGCGAGGGTGTGGTGGCTCGCGGTGCTCGGCGTGGCGTTGTGGGGCCTGACCTCGACGATCGTGATCGTCAACGGGCTGACCGTGCGTCAGCTGGTGACGCCTGACCACCTGCAGGGGCGGGTCAACCTGGTGGGGCGCATGGTGTCGTTCGGCGTGGGGCAACCCCTGGGGGCGATGGCCGGGGGACTGCTGGCCGACGCGCAGTCCGTTCGCACCGCTTTGGTGATCACGGCGTTACCGCTCGTGTTGGCGGCCGGGATCGGGTGGTCCCAACTGAACAAGACGCCCCACCGTGAGTTGGGACACGGGCTCAAGTGAAGCTGTGCCGAGGACCTGGGTCCTTGTTGGTTTCATACAAAGCACGCTGCTCAACTCGCTTCGATCTAGCGGTTTTGCTACCGGGTAGTAGACGAGAGTGTGTACATCGATTGGGCGGCGTCTGCCGCTGAGGTCGTCATGTCCGCGAGGAGCCAAGTCGTTGTTCAGTCGTGTAGCGATCGTCAACCGCGGGGAAGCCGCTATGCGGCTGATCCACGCCGTCCGTGAGCTCGCCGCCGAGTCAGGGGAACGGATCGAGACCGTCGCCCTGTACACCGATGTCGACAAGTCCGCGCCCTTCGTCAGGGAGGCCGACCTCGCCTACAACCTCGGCCTGGCGGCCGATCGTCCGTACCTCAACCTGGAGGTGCTGGAGACCGCCCTCGTGGAGACGAAGGCCGACGCCGCGTGGGTCGGCTGGGGCTTCGTCGCCGAGATCCCGGAGTTCGCGGAGCTGTGCGAGAAGGTCGGGGTCACCTTCGTCGGCCCGTCCGCCGAGGCCATGCGCAAGCTCGGGGACAAGATCGGCTCGAAGCTGATCGCCGAGGAGGTTGGCGTTCCGGTCGCGCCGTGGTCGCGCGGTGCCGTCGAGAACCTCGAGCACGCTCTGCGGGTGGCCGAGGAGGTCACCTACCCGTTGATGCTGAAGGCGACCGCCGGTGGTGGTGGCCGTGGCATCCGCAAGATCACTTCTCCCGCGGAGATGGAGGAGAACTTCGAGCGCACCAGCCTGGAGGCCGCGCGCGCGTTCGGCTCCGGCGTGATGTTCCTGGAGCGCCTGGTCACCGGCGCCCGGCACGTCGAGGTGCAGGTCATCGCCGACGGCCAGGGCACGGCGTGGGCGCTCGGCGTCCGCGACTGCTCGGTGCAGCGGCGCAACCAGAAGATCATCGAGGAGTCGGCGTCCTGCGTGCTGGAGCAGCACCAGGTCGACGAGCTGAAGGCGTCGGCGGAACGGCTCGCGAACGCGGTGGGCTACCGCGGCGCGTGCACCGTCGAGTTCCTCTACCACCCCGGCGAGAAGCTCTTCGCGTTCCTCGAGGTCAACACCCGTCTGCAGGTCGAGCACCCGATCACCGAGATCACCACCGGCTTCGACCTGGTCAAGGCGCAGCTGCACGTCGCGGGCGGCGGCAAGCTGGAGGGCACCAAGCCAGTCGAGCTCGGCCACGCCGTCGAGGCCCGCCTGAACGCCGAGGACCCGGACCGCGACTTCGCGCCGTGCCCCGGCACGATCGTCCGGCTGGAGCTGCCCGCCGGCCCCGGCATCCGCGTGGACACCGGGGTGGCCGAGGGCTCGCAGATCCCCGCCGACTTCGACTCGATGATCGCGAAGATCATCGCGTACGGCCGCGACCGCGACGAGGCGCTGGGCAAGCTGCGCCGCGCGATGGCCGAGACGACCGTCATCATCGAGGGCGGCACGACCAACAAGAGCTTCGTGCTCGACCTGCTGGACGAGCCCGCCGTGATCGACGGCTCGGCCGACACCTCGTGGATCGACCGCGTCCGCGCCGACGGCGGCCTGATCTCGCACCGCCACTCCGCGATCGCGCTGGCCGCGGCCGCCATCGAGGTGTACGAGGACGAGGAGCAGATCAACCGCACCCAGCTGCTGGTGTCCGCGCGTGGCGGCCAGCCGCGCACGAACCACGAGGGTGCGAGCAAGCTGGAGTTCATGCTGCGCGGCCAGCCGTACGTGGTGCGGGTCGCGCGCATCGGTGCCGCGAAGTACCGCGTGGGCGTCTCCGCGGCCGACTCGGACGTCGTGCTGCACGGTGACGTCGACGTCGAGCGGTTCGACCACCACGTCGGCCAGATCACCGTCAACGGCACGCGGTTCCGCGTCGTCACCGGCACGCACGGCCCGGTCCACCAGGTCGAGGTCGACGGCGTCACCCACCGCGTCACCCGCGACGAGGGCGGCGTGCTGCGCTCGCCGATGCCCGCGCTGGTCGTCGCGACCCCGCTGGCCCTCGGCGCCGAGGTCGAGGCCGGTGCGCCGGTCCTGGTCCTCGAGGCGATGAAGATGGAGACGGTGCTGCGCGCGCCGTTCCGCGCACGCCTGAAGGAGCTCAACGTCGTCGTCGGCACCCAGGTGCCCGCCGGTGGCGCGTTGCTGAAGCTGGAAGAGATCGAGGACGCGACCGGCGCCGCCGAGGTGCAGAAGTCCGAGTCCGCGGTCGAACTGGAGCTGCCCGCGCCGCGCACGGACGTTCGTCCCGAGGAACTGGCCGCCCGCGGTCTCGACGACCTGCGCGCGTTGCTGCTCGGCTTCGACACCACCGCCGCCGACACCGAGCGGGTGCTGTCGAACTACATGGGCGCGCGGCACGACCTGCAGGAGCGGCCGCTGGTCGAGGAGGCCGAGCTGCTCGGCATCTTCGCCGACGTGTGCGACCTCTCGCGCAACCGCCCGGCCGGCGAGGAGACCAAGCCGGAGAACCACATCCACTCCCCGCGCGAGCACTTCCACACCTATCTGAAGACGCTGGACGCGGACCGCGCGGCCCTGCCGGAGAGCTTCCGCGCCCGCCTGCAGAACGTGATCGGCCACTACGGCATCACCGAACTCGACCGCACGCCGGAGCTGGAGCAGGCCGTCTTCCGCGTCTTCGTGGCGCTGCGCCGCGGCGTGTTCGACGCGGTCGTCGCGACGACCCTGCTGCGCCAGTGGGTGCAGGAGGCGCCGCCGGTCGAGTCCGAGCGGGTCCGGGTCGGCCTGGTGCTGGAGCACATCGTCGCCGCCACCCAGGTCCGCTACCCGGCGGTCGCCGACCTGGCCCGCAGCGTCGTGTTCACCTGGTTCGCGCAGCCGTTGCTGCGCCGCACCCGCGCCCGCGTGCACAGCGAGGTCCGCAAGCAGCTGATCCACCTGGACGCCGAGCCCCAGGCCGCCGACCGCGAGGAGCGGATCGCGGAGATGGTGGCGTCGGCCGAACCGCTGGTGCGCCTGCTCGGCCAGCGCATCGGCAAGCCCGGCGCGGACAACACGCCGTTGCTGGAAGTGCTGGCCCGCCGCTACTACACCAACAAGGCGCTGGAGAACCCGCGCGTGCAGGGTGCGTTCTTCCTCGCCGAGAACGAGCCGGAACAGACCCGGCTGGTGTCGACCGCGGTGGAGTTCCCGGCGCTCGCTGACGCCGTCGGTGACGTCGTCAAGCACGGCAACGGCAGCGCGGTCGTCGCGGACCTCTACGTCAACTGGACCGACGGCCCGTCCGACCAGGACGAGATGGCCGCCGGTCTGGGTGCCGCCCTGGCCGCGCACCAGCTGCCGCCGACCCTCACCCGCATCACCACCACGGTGGCGGGCCGGCGCGGCGAGTCGATGCACCACCACTTCACGTTCCGCCCGTCTTCGAACGGGTTCGCCGAGGAGAGGCTGGTGCGCGGGCTGCACCCGCGCATCGCCGAACGCATGCAGCTGGAACGGTTGCGGGAGTTCGACCTCACGCGCCTGCCCGCGGTGGACGAGGACGTGTACCTGTTCCGCGCGGTGGCCAAGTCCAACTCCTCCGACGAGCGTCTGGTGGCGCTGGGCCAGGTTCGCGACCTGACGCCGTTGCGCGACGACGAGGGCCGGATCGTCGCCCTGCCCGCGGCCGAGGACGTTCTCGCGGCCTGTCTGGACGGCATCCGCCGGGCCCGCGCCCAGGCCGGTGGCCGGACCCGCCTCGCCACCAACCGGGTCGTGCTGTACGCGTGGCCGCCCACCGACCTGTCCTCGAAGGACCTCGACGCGGTCGCCACCCGCGTGGGGCCGACGACGACCGGCCTGGACCTGGAGGAGGTCCTGTTCCTGGCGCGCCGCAAGGACTCCGTCACCGGTGAGCTGACCGACATCGGCGTCCGGATCGCCAACGACGCGGGAGCCGGCGTCTCGTTCTCGTTCGTGCAGCCGCCGACCGAGCCGATCCAGCCGCTCGACGACTACCGCCAGAACGTCCTGCGCGCCCAGTCCCGCGGCACGATCTACCCGTACGAGCTGGTCGACATGCTCGTCGGCGACGGCGGGTCCTTTGTGGAGCACGACCTGGTCGACGGCGCCCTGGTGCCGGTCGACCGCCCGCGCGGTGGCAACAAGGCCGGCATCGTCGTCGGTGTGGTGACGACGCCCACTCCGGCTTACCCCGAGGGCATGAAGCGCGTGGTGCTGCTCGGCGACCCGACCAAGTCGCTGGGTGCCCTGGCCGAGCCCGAGTGCTCGCGGGTGATCCACGCGCTGGACCTGGCCACGGAGCTTTCCGTTCCGCTGGAATGGTTCTCGCTGTCGTCCGGCGCGAAGATCTCGATGAGCTCCGGTGTCGAGAACATGGACTGGGTCGCGGCCGCGCTGAAGCGGATCGTCGAGTTCACCCAGGCCGGTGGCGAGATCAACGTGGTGGTCAACGGCATCAACGTCGGCGCCCAGCCGTACTGGAACGCCGAGGCCACGATGCTCATGCACACCAAGGGCATCCTGGTGATGACGCCGGACTCGGCCATGGTGCTGACCGGCAAGCAGGCGCTGGACTTCTCCGGCGGCGTCTCGGCCGAGGACAACTACGGCATCGGCGGCTACGACCGCGTCATGGGCCCGAACGGCCAGGCGCAGTACTGGGCCCCGAACCTGCGGTCGGCGTTCGACGTGCTGCTGGCCCACTACGAGCACAGCTACATCGCTCCGGGCGAGGTCGGCCCGCGCCGAGTTCCTTCGTCGGACCCGGTCTCTCGTGACGTGTCGTCCTACCCGCACGTGGTCGGCGACAGTCCGTTCGCGACGGTCGGCGAGATCTTCTCGGTGGAGTCGAACCCGGACCGCAAGAAGCCGTTCGACATCCGCACGGTGATGCGCGCGCTGTCCGACCAGGACCACGACGTCCTGGAGCGCTGGGCGGGCATGGCCGACGCCGACACCGCGGTCGTCCAGGACGTGCACCTCGGCGGCATCCCGGTGACGTTGCTGGGCATCGAGTCGCGCGGCGTGGCCCGCACCGGCTTCCCGCCCACCGACGGCCCGGACACCTACACCGCCGGCACGCTGTTCCCGAAGTCGTCGAAGAAGGCGGCCCGCGCGATCAACGCGGCCTCGGGCAACCGCCCGCTGGTGGTGCTGGCGAACCTGTCCGGCTTCGACGGCTCGCCGGAGTCGATGCGCGAACTGCAGCTGGAGTACGGCGCGGAGATCGGCCGCGCGATCGTGAACTTCCGCGGCCCCATCGTGTTCACCGTGATCTCGCGGTACCACGGCGGCGCGTTCGTGGTGTTCTCGAAGGCCCTCAACCCGTCGATGACGGTGCTGGCGGTCGAAGGCTCGTTCGCGTCGGTCATCGGCGGCGCGCCCGCCGCGGCCGTCGTGTTCGCCCGTGAGGTCGACGGCCGCACGGCCAACGACCCGCGGGTGAAGAAGCTGGAGTCCGCTGTCGCCGAGGCTTCCGGTGCCGAGCGGGCCGCGCTGACCGCCGAGCTGGCCGCGACGCGGCAGTCCGTGCGGACGGAGAAGCTGAACGAGATGGCCGCCGAGTTCGACCGGGTGCACAGCGTGCAGCGCGCGGTCGAGGTCGGGTCGGTGGACGCGATCATCTCGGCGGCGGAGCTGCGGCCGGCGATCATCAAGGCGATCGAGGACGGTCTCGTTCGCTAACCCGATCGAGTGATCCATGGGGGGCACATTCATGGACCTGTGGTCCATGAATGTGCCCCCCATGGCACGCGTATCACTCGTTGGTGACGCCGAACGGGATGTGCACGCACGGCACCGTCTGGATCAGGTGCCCGCGCTGGTCGTCGAAGAAGATGTGCGGCTTCAACACATCGAGAATCGGCGCTTTCTTCAGCCCTCCCAGGAAGAACGCGTCGTTCACGGTCAGCCCCCACGCCTTGAGGCTGTTGATCGCCCGCTCGTGCGCGGGGGCACTGCGAGCGGTCACCACGGAGACCCGGACGCGGTCCTCGGCGACGCGCTGGATCCGGTTGACCCCGGCGAGGAAGTCCCGCAGCGGCCCGGGATCGAGCGGCGTGACGACGTTCGTGGCCTCGTGCTGCTGGAACTGGTCGAGTCCGCCGCTCTGGTAGATCCGCTCGGACGCGTCGTCCGCCAGCACGCCGTCGAAGTCGAACGCGATCCGCAGCGCCGGATCGTCGTCGTCCTGGAACGAGGACTTCAGGACCTGGCCGGCGGGAAGCCCGGCCGCGGTGGCCTTGCGGACGTCGTTCTCGTTGGCGGACAAGAAGAGCGACATGTTCAGCGCCGGCATGAACTCGTGCGGTGCCCGGCCCTGGGTGAAGAT
Source organism: Lentzea alba (assembly GCF_011067745.1). Lineage (GTDB taxonomy): Bacteria > Actinomycetota > Actinomycetes > Mycobacteriales > Pseudonocardiaceae > Lentzea > Lentzea alba. Next base: position 30,203 of record NZ_JAAMPJ010000018.1, on the reverse strand, counting down.
CGCGCGCGAGATCGCGAGTCCGTGGTGCGCGGCCGATCTCATGATGCGCAGGCCGGTGTCGGGGGAGTTGCGCGACAGCACGATCACCTCGACCAGCGGGCCGAGCGAGTTGAGCTGCAGGAGCCGCCGGATGAACGGGAACGCGACACCCGCGGCGAACGGTTCGTCGAGGTGCGCTTCCTGGTACTCGCGGTAGGCCTGTTCGCCCTCGGACGAGAAGACGGCGTCGGACTCCGCGAGGTCGAACAGCGCGCTCGACGCGACTCCTACGACCAGCAGGTTCTCCAGGCTGGGGCCCATGTGTCGTAGATCGTAGCGGCCGCGTCGAGCGTTTCTGCTGGACTAGCTGTTGTGGGTCCACCGCTGGTTGGCGGTGCCGGCGCAGTCCCAGAGCTGGAGCCTGGTGCCGTCGGCCGAGCTGTTGCCGGTGGCGTCGAGGCATCTTCCGGACGCCGCGTTGCGCAGCTGGCCGTTGGCCTCCGCGGTCCACTGCTGGTTGCCCGCACCGGTGCAGTCCCACAGCTGTGTCACGGCGCCGTTGGCGGTGCCGGACGCGTCGAGGCACTTGCCCAAGGCGCGCAACGTGTTGCCGTTGCGGGTCCACTGCTGGGCGTTCGTGCCGTTGCACGTCCAGAGCTGCACGGCGGTGCCGTTGGTCGCGTTGGCGCCGGCCACGTCCACGCACTTGCCGCCGAAACCGGTGATGGTGCCGCCGGTGGGCGGGTTCGGGTTGCCGCCGGACGCGGTCTCCCAGATGGCGTTGAGCAGGCTGGTGGCGCCGGTGGTGTCCTGCGACAGCTCCCAGTTCATGATGCCGCCCGCGTTGGACAGCGCCCACGTCGTCTTGCGGCGGATCGTCGGCAGTCCGTTGTAGCAGTTGCCGTTGTAGCAGTCGCGGTTGGCGTTGGCCGGGTCCTGGCGGACCAGGTCCGCGTAGGAGATGTAGGTCGGCCGGCTGTAGAACGGCACCCCGAGAACGGCCTTGCTCGCCGGCAGTCCGCGGCTCTTCCAGAAGTTGACCGAGGCGATCGACCAGTCGTAGTTCGCGTGCGGGCTGCCGCCGTCGTAGGCCATGATGTTCAGCCAGTCGACGATGCCGAACACCGCGGGCTGCACGCCGTTCGCCGTGCCGCCCTCACTCACGACCGCGGCCGTGAGCAGCTTGCCGCGGCTGTGCAGCTGGTCGCCCAGCTGCCGCATCAGCAGGGTGTAGTTGTCGCCCTCGGCGCCCGGATCCGGGTACTCCCAGTCGATGTCGACGCCGTCGAGGTTGTACTGGTTGACGAGGTTGATCAGCGCGTTGACGAACGTCGTGCGGCCGTTGGCGCTGGCCGCGAGGATCTCGAAGTTGTCGTCGTTGCCGTTGTTCCAGCCGCCGACCGCGATCGAGACCTTGACGCCGTTCTGGTGGCCGAGGCTCACCAGCTGCTGCAGCTTGCCGGGATCGGGAAGGCCCTGGAGCGTGCCGTTGGAGTTCGGCAGCACGAACGAGTAGTTGATGTGGGTCAGCTTGCTGTACTGGATGGTGCTCACGTTGCCGGCCCACGACGGCATGTAACCGACGCTCTTGAACCCGGCGGGATAGGCGGCCTGCGCGGCAGGCGCCATGACAGTCATCGTCGCCGCGGCGGCGGCCAGCGCAAGGCCGGCTGCACCGAGGCGTGATCGGAGTGAACGCATTGCAGGGGTTGCCTTCCACTTCGTCGAGCGCCCACCGCGACGTTAGTGGTCTAGACCGGTTGCTGGAAGATCAACTCGGTACCGGAACTGGTTCCGGTCGGGAACTCACCGCAGGTGCGACGCCCCGTTCACGTCGATGATCGTTCCGCTGGCCCAGACGGCCTTCTCGGTCGCCAGCCACGCGACGGCGGCGGCGACCTCCTCCGGTTCGGCGACGCGGCCGAACGGGCTCTGCGCCCGGATCGCGTCGCCTTCCGGACCGGCCAGGAAGTCCGTGACCATGTCGGTGCGCACGAATCCCGGTGCGACACCGGCGACCGCGATGCCTTGCGGGGCAAGCGATTGCGCCAGCGACTGGGTCATGGCGTGCAGCCCGGCCTTCGCGGCGCCGTACGCGGGGGCGTCCGGCTCGCCGCGGAAAGCGCCCCGCGAACCGATGTTGATGATCCTGGCCCCGCTCGTCATGTGCCGGACCGCGTGCCAGGCGAGGTCGGCTGGGCCGTACAGGTTGAGCTCGATGGTGCGGCGCCAGGCCTGCTGCCACTCGTCGAAGCCGGTCGTCGCGATCGGGTGGTGGAAGTAGATGCCCGCGTTGTTGACCAGGACGTCGAGGCCGCCGAGCTGCTCGACGGTGCCGGTGACGACCTGCTCGGCCTGGTTCGCGCCGAGGTCGCCCTGGACGGTGACGTGCCCGTCGCCCGGCAGGCTTTCGGCCACTTCCTGAGCCTCGTCCGCGCCGGAGCGGTAGTGGACGGCGACCCGGTGGCCGCTCTCGGCGAGGGCGTGGGCGATGGCGGCACCGATGCCGCGGGAAGCTCCGGTGACGAGTGCGCGTCGAGTCATGATCCCTAAGCCTGACTGTCGAACATCCATTTGCCGTTCACCTGCACCAGCGTGAACGTGAGCGTCTCAGTGGTGGCGACGCTGTTGCCCTGCATGTACTGCAGCGTCGCGGTCACCACGTTGTCGCCCTGCGGGGCGGTGTTCAGCACGTTGACGCCCGTGTACTGGCTCCACCACTGCTGGTATTCCTGGAAGGTTTTGGAGCGAGCGGCCTTGAAGCGGTCGGTGAGCGTCGCGTAACCGGACTGGAGGTCGCCCGGGATCAGCGCGTAGTACGCCACGACCGCCTGTGCCGCGGTCTGTGGAGGGGCCGCAGGCGGTTGTTGCGTCTGGCCCTGGCTCGGGGTGTTCGCCGGGGTGCTCTGCGGCGGCGTCGGGGAGGCCGACGTCGGCTGCGACTGGGGCTGCGACTGATCGGTGGCGGGCGGGCTGGTGCTGGAGTTGCTGGCGGGTGGGTTCGCGTTGGACGGCCCGGCGTTGTTGTTCTGGGTGCCGCCCTTGGGCCACAACAGGAACGAGCCGACACCGACCGCGATGACGAGGAGCACGATCGCGATGGGGACCAGCGGGAACTTGCGGCGGTTCTCCTCGGGTTGCGGCTGGGGTTCCGGCGCGGTGGGAGGCGGGGCGAGGACGGGCGTGGGTTCCGGCACCGGCTCCGGCGTGGGTTCCGGTTCGGGTTCAGGGGTCGGCTCCGGCTGCGGTTCTGGTTCCGGCGTGGCTTCCGGTTCCGGCTCAGACTGTGCGGGCGGCGAGGTCAGCTCGGCCGCCTCCACCGCGGCGGCACCCGCGACCAGGCCGGCGGCGGCCGCCGCGGCCTCCTGCTTCGACTTCTCCTCCGGCTGCGCCTCGGCCGGCAGTTCCACCGTGGCGGGGATGACCACGGTCGCCGCGGAGACCTGCGGCGACTCGTTCACCACCGCGGCCAGCAGGTGGACTGTCTCCTCCATGGACGGGCGACGCTCGGGCTCGTTGGACAGCAGCCGGAACAGCACGGGGGACAGCAGCGGGCCCGCGTTGGCCGGCGGCATGATCGACCCGCTGGCGACGCGGTGCAGCATTGCGATGTGGTTGTCGGCGGTGCCGAACGGCGGACCGCCCTCGACGGCGGTGTAGAGCGTGGCGCCGAGCGAGTAGACGTCGGAGGGGAGACCGGCGTCCTCGCCGCGCGCGACCTCGGGGGAGAAGTAGGCAGGGGTACCGACGGTGCCGGTCATGGTGGCCGTGCCGTCGTCGGTGGCGCGCGAGATGCCGAAGTCCGTGATCTTGACTTCCTGGTCGCCGATCAGGACGTTGCCGGGCTTCACGTCGCGGTGCTGGATGCCGTGGCGGTGCGCGGCGGCCAGGGCGGCGGCGGTGTAGCAACCGATGCGCGCCACCTCACGGGGTGGCAGCGTGCCCTGTTCGGCGATGACGGCGGCGAGGCTGCGGGAGGGGAGGTATTCCATGATCAGCCACGGCTGCCCGTCCTCCTCCACGACGTCGTAGACGCGGATGGCGTTCGGGTGTTCGAGACGGGCGGCGAGGCGGGCCTCGCGCATGGCTCTGGCCTTGGCGCGCTCGATCTTGGCCTCGTCGAGACCGTCGAGCGCGAGCAGTTCCTTGGCCGCGACGACGCGGTGGAGCTGTTCGTCGTAGGCCTGCCAGACGACCCCCATCGCACCCTGGCCGACCTTCTCCCGCAACCGATAGCGGCTCGCGATGAGCCTGCTGCTCTCCTCCACGCCTGTGCTCCCGTCCCCTTTGATCACTCACAAGTGTGACGGTTGCCGCGTTCTCCGTTGACTGTAACCCCACCTGGGGGTATATATGGGGTTATGCCGAAAATCAACGTGTACCTGCCCGATGACCTGGCGGAAACCGTCAAAGAGCTCAACCTTCCGATCTCGGCGATCTGTCAGCGCGCTCTCGAGGTCTCCGTGAAGAGGATCACGTCGGTTCGCGGGCTGACTCCCGAAGACCTCGACGGTGAGCGGGGGGCCCAGCTCACCCAGCGGATGCGCACGGTGATCCGGATAGCCGCGGAGTCGCCGGTGGTGACGACGGCAACGCTGGCGCAGGCGCTCGTCGACGAGGGCGGCAACCTGGCGCTGGACGTGCTGCGCGCGATCGACATCGACCCGCGGACGCTGCGGTTCCCGTCGGTGGAGGCCTCGGGGTCCGGGTTCGCTCCTGATGCGGTCAACGCGCTGGAGCTGGCCGTGGTCGAGGCGATGGCGTTGGGGCACAACTACGTGGGCTGCGAGCACCTGTTGCTCGGGCTGGTGGCGGAGCCGGACGGCCCCGGCGGTGAGGTGCTCCGGTCTCTTGGTGCGGATCTCAAGGGGGTTCGCCGGGCCGTGCAGACCGCGCTGGCCGGCATCGTTCACCTGAAGAAACAGCAGGCGGCGACTCCGGACGCGGCGAAGATCCTGGAGATGATCATGGCTCGGTTGGACCGGCTGGAGAAGCACGCCGGTATCGGCTGACCAGTTCGGTGCCGATGTCCGTGAGGTGTTCCTGCACTTCCCGGGGTGATTCGACGATGATCAGGCCGCCCCAGCCGGCGACGTTGCGGGCGATGTCGAGCGGGCGCGGGGCGGTCAGCTCGACCCGTGTGTGATCTTCGAGCGTTTCCACGACCGTGCAGTGACGGCCGTGCTGGCCCTGGAAGATTTTCAGAAACCGATTGGGCACGACGATCACAGCGGTTGTCTCGGACCGGCGTTCTTCCATTCTGGTGACGACCGCGTCCCAGGCGCCCGCCAGTTCGAAGTCGGCCGGTTTCGACGCCGGACGGCCGGTCAGCGTGGCGCCCATGATCCGGTCGATGCGGAACGTGCGCTGGCCGTCGCGCGTGCCGGCGATGAAGTACCAGGTGCCGTCCTTGTCGACGAGCCCCCACGGGTCGACCGTGCGGCCTTTCGGTGCCTCGCCGCGTTTCTGGTAGGTCAGGCGGACCTGGATCTGCTTCACCACGGCTTCCTGAAGGACGGCGACCAGCACGGGCCGGTCCTTGGTGTCCTCGCCCCACGCCGCGGTGTCGACGATCGTTGCTTCCGCGGCGGCTTCCGCGTCGGCCCTGAACGTCTGCGGCAGTGCTTTGACGAGCTTTCGCAGCGCCGACTTGATCTCCGGTGCGACGGACGCGGCCGGGCCGGCGATCAGGAACAGCGCCTGGGCTTCCGCCGAGGTCAGGCCGCTGAGGTCGGTTCTCGCGCCGCCGACGAGCTGCCAGCCGCCACCTCGTCCCGGTTGGGGGTAGACGGGCACGCCGGCTGTTGAGAGTGCCTCCAGGTCGCGCCTGGCGGTGGCTTTGGAGATCTCCAGCTCCTCGGCGAGTTCAGCGGCGGTCACCCGGCCGCGGGCCTGCATCAGCAACAAGGTGGCGACTAGACGGTCTGCGCGCATGTCTCCAGGTTTCTGGCAAAAGTGCTCACTGGATGAGCACTTTACGGCCGAAGCTGAAACCACACCGACCGAGAAATTTGAGGGAGTCAGCGATGTTGCGAGGCATGTCGACCGTGACCTACTTTGCCGACGACGTGGAGGAGGCGCGGGCCTGGTACGCGTCGTTCCTCGGGGTCCCGGCCTACTTCGAGCGGAGCACTCCGGACGGCGTGCTCGCGTACGCCGAGTTCCGGATCGGCGACTACTCGGCGGAGCTCGGGATCGTTCACCGCCGGTTCGAAGTGACGCCTTCGGAGAAGCCGGCGGGATCGGTTTTGTACTGGGCGGTGGACGATCTGGACGCGACGCTGGCCCGGTTGTTCGAGCTGGGCGCTCAGGTGCACGACGAACCGCGGGTGCGCGGGGAGGGGTTCGTGACGGCGTCGGTGATCGACCCGTTCGGCAACATCCTCGGCGTCATGACGAACACCCACTACCTGTCGATCGCCGAACAGAACCGCGACAAACGTCGCGGGTGAGTGCCGTCATTCGCCGCTGCAACCACGGTGTCACCGGGCGTTCTACTTCTCGGTGACACCGTGTTCGTAGGAGGCCCGTTGATGGTGAACGACGGGCGAGGGCCCATCCGCGTGCTGATCGTCGACGACGACCCGCGGGTGCGCGCCGCCCTGCGCACGTTTCTGGTGGCGCATCAGGGGTTCGAGGTGGTCGGGGAAGCTGGTTGCGCGGAGTCCGCGGTGCGCCTCGCGCTGGAGACCGCGCCGGGTGTCGCGATCGTCGACGTGCTGCTGCCCACCGAGCGGGAAGGCCTGTCGTTGCTCAGGGTTTTCGCCGAGCAGCACGGGATTCCGGTGGTGGCGATGAGTCTGGACAACGCGTGCGCGGACGGTGCGATCGCGGCTGGGGCCCAGGTGTTCCTCGCGAAGGACGGCTGTTCGGAGCTCCTGGTGAGCGCTTTGCTCGCGGTGCACGACAGATGACGTAGCCGGGGCTGGACTTCGGTCCCGGTCAGGGGTTCCGCAACTACGCGGGCAGGTTCGGTCGGCCGACCGATTCGGACCGGTGTGGCACGGAGCACAGTTCTGTGACATGACCATCGTGGGCATCGACGCGGGACCAATGGACGGCAGGGCTCTCGCGGAGCTGTATCGCATGCACGGCCGTTCGGTGCACAAGTACCTGCGCACGCTCACGAACGGCGATGTGCAGTTGGCCGAGGACCTCCTGCAGGAGACGTTCCTGCGGGCCTGGCGCACGCCGCGGCTCGCGCACCGGCCGGAGGCGGCCAGACCGTGGCTCGTGACCGTCGCGCGTCACCTCGTCATCGACCGCGTCCGGCACCGCAACCGGCGCCCGAAGGAGGCCGGAGACGGCGCGCTGGCGCACCTTCCCGTGGCGCGCTGCGAGATCTCCCGGGTCGTCGACTCGATCACGCTCGCCGAGGCGATGGCGAAGCTGACCCCGAGCCGGCGTGAGGTCGTCGTGCACATGTACCTGCACGGCCGCAGTCCGGACGAGGTCTCCGCGGTGCTCGGCATCCCGGTCGGCACGGTGAAGTCGCGCGTCCACTCGGCGTTGCGCGCGCTGCGGTCGCATCTCGCGGCCTCGGAGCTCTGCCTGGCTGCCTGATCACAGCTGGATCGATCTGCGGGCGTGGTTCGTCTTCGGCGACCTATCCTGCACAGATGCCGACACAGCTCGCCATCACCGGACATCGCGGCCTCTCCGCCGAACTCGAGGCAGAGGTCGACCGGATGATCCGTGCCGTGGTGGCTCAGAACGGCTCGCTGGTCGGGGTGTCCTGCCTGGCCGACGGCGCGGACGCGGTGTTCGCGCAGGCCGTGCTGGACGCGGGTGGGTCGCTCGTCGCGGTGTTGCCCGCGGCGAGGTACCGCGAGGCGTTGCCCGAGGACTACCGGCCCGTCTACGACCGGTTGCTCGCTCGGGCGGGCAAGGTCGTGCAACTGCCGTACGTCACACCCGACTCGCACGCCTACATGGAGGCGGGCAAGCGGATGATCGACGAGTCGGACTCGCTGCTCGCGGTGTGGGACGGGCAGCCCGGTCGTGGGCCCGGCGGGACGGCCGACGTCGTCGCCTACGCGCGGTCGCGCGGGGTGCCGGTCACCGTTGTTTGGCCCGAGGGCGTCGACCGCTGACCAAACGGAACAGCGCACGGAACAACACCCGCAACAGCACTGCCGGGCGGAACAGCGCCGCCGGGTGGTCGACCATCTGCGAGACCCGGACGTACGACCGGTAGACCTGCCGGTTGCCGGGCATGACCTCGAACAGGCGCTTCCCGTACCACTGCCTGAGCCGCGTTCTCAGCGGCAGCTTTCTGGTGCTCCAGCCCAGGTCGGTGGTCGTCGCGGACGTCCAGGGGATCCGCGAGGTCTTGGCGACGGCGTGCTGGAACGTGAGCGGTTCCTTGGCCAGGTCGTGTTCCTGCAGGAGGTGGCGGAGTTCCGCGGCGTTCAGGGCGGCGAGCGTCATGCCGTGGCCGTAGACGGGGTTGAGCGAGACCACGGAGTCGCCGAGCGCGAGCAGGCCGCGTGGCCAGTTGGGCACCTTGTGGAACCTGTTCCAGCGGCTGCGCAGGTTGGCGGCCTTGTGGATCTGCCCCGCCGGGGTGGCGGTTTTGATGATCTCCGCGATGTCCTGGCACTCGAGCGTGGCGGCGTAGGCGAGGAAGCCGTCCTCGTCGGTCGGGGCCACGTCGCCGCCCGCGCCGAAGAGCGTCACGAACCACAGTCCGCCGTCCACCGAGGACACGGCGCCGCCGCGTTTCGTGGTGGGCGGGTGGGTGATCTCGGAGGCGGTCTTCCAGTCGAGCTTCAGGTCGTGGTTCACCTCGTAGAGGCGCGAGGTGCAGGCGAGATGGCCGTTGACGATCATCGGTGCCGGGCAGTGGACGCCGTGTTCCGCGAGCCACGACACCAGCTTGCTGTTGCGGCCGGAGGCGTCGACCACGAGGTCCGCGTAGTCGGTGTAGGGCTCGCCGTCGCGCCGGCCCTGGATGCCGGTGACCGTGCCGCGGTCGTGCATCAGGCCGTCGATCGTGACGCCGTCCACAAGGGACACGTTGGGCAGCTTCAGGACCCGGCGGCGGATGATCCGCTCGATCGTCACGCGCGTCGTCGAGAGCACGCTCAGGCCGAGGTGGTCGCGCGGCGCCCAGCCGGCCGGGACGCGGCTGATGACGTCGCTGCCGAGGTCCGCGCGGACCGCGCCCGCGTCCTCCAGCTCGGCGCCGAGCCGGGGGAAGAGCGTCTCCAGCACTTCAGCGCCGCGCGCCAGCAGCGCGTGCGGGTGGTGGGCCTGGGGGATGCCGGGGCGGTAGCCGGTGGTGCTGTGCACGGCGCATTTGCTCGCGGGGATGTTGCTCGCGGTGTCGGTCGTGATCTGGTCGCGTTCCACCAGGACCACGTCGCCGTACGACTCGGACAGCACCCTGGCCGCCAGCAGTCCCGCGAAGCCGGCGCCGATGACGAGGGCGCGGTCGGAGTACATGGCGGACATGCTGGCAGAGCCGGACTCCCGGAACGATCCCTCTAACGTCCCTAGTTGCGCACGAGCCCGTTATGACAGCTTGGCGACAAGTTCCGCGCGGCTGCGGACACCGAACTTCGCGAAGAGCGATTTGAGATGGTCCTGCACGGTGTACGGCGAGATGGCGAGCCGTGCGGCGATCTCCGACGTCGGCTGCCCGGCCAGCACCTCGTGGCAGACGTCCTGCTCACGGGCGGTCACCCCGTGCGCCTTGAGCAGCAGACCCATCAGCTCCGCCTTGGACGCCCGGCTGATCGTCACGGCCGCTTCGAAGTCGTCGTCGGAGACGAGCTCGCTCGCCTCCAGCAGGATCCAGCCGCCGTGCGCGTCCCGGACTCTGGCTTTGAACGGGCCTGTCCTGGCTCCCGCGGCGGCTGCTCGCAGCATCACCGCGAACCGTCCCGGCGCGACCTCTTCCAGCTCGTCCCGCCACCGCGCGGCCGAGGCCGTCGACGCCCTGATGGTCCCGTCCCGCGCCACCACGACGATCGCGGGCACCCCGGACCTGGTCGCGGCCGTGCGCGCCGCGACTCGGGTGGCGGCGCCCAGCGCGGGTGCCACCGAGGCCATGAACTCGGTCTCGCGCTCGCTGAAGTCGCTGGTGCGCACCATGCCCGCGGCACCCCAGCAGGTGTCGTCGGCGCGGAACAGCGCGCGCAGCTCGTGGCTGAGTCCCAGCGGCCGCCAGACCTCGTTGAGACGGGCCGACCGCTTGTCCTCCAGCCGCGCCACCGTGTCGCCGCGCCGGGCCAGCTGCGTGAACGTGTGCGGCTCGCCCGGCGTGTACTCGCAGGCCGCGAGCAGCGGCTCGTACTGCTGCGGGATGCGGTTGACGCCGCTGGTCATCGAGCTGATCGCGCCCGAGTCGGGGTCCATCGACGCCCAGCAGGTGAGCTCGCACGGCACCACCCGGTCCACCAGCGCGATGGCCGCCGCGTGCAGTTCGGCGACGTCGAGCCCCGCCGACGCGAGTGCCGTGACGTCGCGCCGCACGCCCAGCGCCCGGCCCTCCCACATGGTTGGCAGTATGCGCCGCTCCCGACGGGTCCGCGCATCCCAGTTTTCCGGGATGTCCTCGCTGGTGTGTCGCGCAGACCCTTGTTCGCATGACGACTACGACGAGCGAAGAGCTGACCGCACCTGATGCGATCATCACCGTCCGCATTTCCGGCAAGCACACCGACGGCGCCTACGAGTTGTTCGAGGTCGACGCACCCCGCGGCGAGGGTGCACCGCCCCACCGCACCCCGTGGCCCAAGTGCTACTACGTGCTGCACGGACGCATGGCCGTGCTGCTCGACGGCGAACTCCACGACCTCTCACCGGGCGACGCGATCGCCATCCCGCCCAACGCACCGCACACGTTCACCGTGCACACGCCGTCCGCGCAGTTCCTGGCGTTCGCCGTCGGGGACGCCATGGGCGCCTTCTTCCGCGACCTGTCCGCGCACGGTCTGGAAGCACTGCCGCGCCACGGGGTGACCCTGTGAGCGTCGTCGCCCAGATCGCGGCGGTCGTCGCCGTTCTCGTGCATCTGGTCGTGTGGGTGTGGGAGGCGTTCCTGATCCACCGGGTGCACCAGAGCGTGTTCGGGCAACCCGCCTCGGACGTGCCGGCGATCAGGTTGTGGGCGTTCGGCGTCGGCTTCTACAACCTGTTCCTGGCGTGCGGGCTGATCGCCGGCCTCATCGCCGTGCACTCCGGCCACGAGCTGGTCGGGCGCACGTTGGTGATCTACGTGTCCTGGTTCATGCTGCTGGGCAGCGTGGTGCTGGCCGTCGCCGACCAGCTGGCCATGAGCAGGCCGCGCAACCAGGCGTGGGGAGGCGTCGCGGCAGAAGGCGTCCCACCGCTGGTCGTGCTGCTATTCCTGTAGCGCGGCGAGGCGGCCGGTGAGCCACTCGCCGTACCACTCGTCGAACGTCGGCGTGAGGCCGAGCGGCTGCACGCCGGGCGTGCGCGCGGGGCTCCACTCGTTCTCCCAGACGTCGCACACCGTGCCGGCCAGGTCGCCGGTGAGGATCAGGACGGTGGAGTTCGCACAGCCCTGGTGCCCGATCTCCAGGCAGCCGGGGGCGTCGAAGTCCAGCTCGATCGACTTCGCCCGCGCCGTGAGGAAGTGCTCCTCGAAGTCAGCTGGGGTGAGCGGGAACGTCCCCGCGGTGTCTCGGTCAGTCGCGTTGAGGTGGAGGTCGGCGACGCGGTGCAACCCGTAGTAGGGGCCTGGCCCGGTGCCTACGTGGAGCAGGAAGTCCCGGTACGCCTTGGGCAGAGCGGCTCCGAGAGCACGTTCCAGCCCGGCCAGCTCCGGCTCGGTCACCGGTGTGCTGGGTGGCAGGTCCGGGTCCAGGGCGCGCAGTTCGGCCAGCTGCGTCGCCAACGCCTCCGTGGTGCTCACTGCCCGGTCACCAGTCCTTCGCGCACCGCCCACAACGCCGCCTGAGTCCGCGACGCCAGCCCGAGCTTGTTGAGCACGTTCGACACGTGCGTGCGCGCGGTCCGTTCGGAGATCACGAGCACCTCGGCGATGTCGCGGTTCGACTTCCCGTGCGCCACCAGCACCAGGATCTCGCGCTCGCGAGGGGTGAGCGCGGTAGCCGTCCGCTGCGGCGCCACCAGGGACCGGGTCAAGGTGCGGGCGACGGCCGGGTCGAGGTGGACCTGCCCCCGCACGGCCGCGCGCACCGCTGCTCCCACCTGGTCGGCCTCGGCGTCCTTCAACAGGTACCCGGCGGCACCGGCTTCCAGGGCCACGTGGACGCGTTCGGCTTCCGAGAATGAGGTCAGCGCCACGACCTCCACCTGGGGATACAGCTGTTTGATGGCCCTCGTGGCGCCGATGCCGTCGAGGCGGGGCATCAGCAGGTCCATCAGCACCACGTCCGGCAGGTCGGCCGCGGTGGCGCGGGCCGCGAGCTCGTCGAGGGCCGCCTGGCCGTCGCCCGCCTCGCCGATCACCTCGATGTCGTCGAGCATCTCGAAGAACGCCCGCATGCCGCGTCGCACCACCGCGTGGTCGTCGACGAGGAACACCCGGATCGGGGGCGCCGTCACCGCAGTCACCGTGCCTCTCCTGCCGCTGCCGAGGGGAGCACCGCGCGGACCGTCGTGGAACCCGCCGGGGTGCTGTCGATGACGAGTCCGCCACCGATTCTTCTCATCCGCTCCCGCATGCTCACCAGGCCCATGCCGCTGGAGGAGACCGTAGCGGGGTCGAATCCCGTGCCGTCGTCGGACACTTCGATGATCAAGCCGTCGTCTTCGAACAGGGTGATGTCGATGCGGCCGGGACGGGCGTGCTTGATCGCGTTGTGCACGGCTTCCTGCACGACGCGGAACAGCTCCTCCTCGGCGCGGTCGTCGAGCGAGAGGCGGTAGCCGGGGGCTTCCACGGCGATGACCACGTCCTCGCGGGAGGCGATGGCGGCCGACTGCTTGCGGATCGCCTCGGCCAGGCCGTCTTCGCGCAGCGCGTCGGGGCGGAGCTGGAAGAGCGAGGCGCGCATCTCGGCGAGGGCGTCCTGGGTGAGGCCGCGCAGTTCGGTGATGCCGCGCGCGACCGGGCCGTCGGGGTCGCCGCCCTGTTTGTGCAGCGCGAGTTCGACGGCTCGAGCGTGCAGGGTCATCGAGAACAACGCCTGGGAGACCGAGTCGTGCAGCTCGCGTGCCAGCCGGTGCCGTTCCTCCAGCGCCGCCACCTGGGAGGCCTCGTCGAGCATCTCCATGACCTCCTCGACGCCGAGCTGTTCCTCGCCGGCGATCGAGGTGAGCATCATCCGGGCGGACGCGGCACCGACCGCGCCGGCCAGCACGGTTTCCACGTGGTGCACCAGGTCCGGGTCGGCGTCCTGGTCGGACTCCAGGTCCACGCCGTCGAGCGCTTTCGCGGCCGCGCGGTGGCCCAGGGAGCGGACGAGCAGGTCGTGCAGCGCCGGCACCGGGACGTGGCTGCGCCACAGGCGTGGGCGGGTCGGGTCGTCGAGGGCGTCGACGAACAGCACCGCCTGGGCCTGTTCGCGGGCCTGCGGGCGGCCGAGCAGCGAGACCACGACGTAGCAGCCGACGTTGACGAGCATGCTCCAGAACATGCCGTGGCTGATGTTGTCCATGCCGGTGATGCCGAGCAGGTGTTCGGGACGCAGCGCCTCGACGCCGAACGGGCCGTGGTCGAGGAAACCGCGCGGCAGCCAGCCCGTCACCGCGAAGTTGGGCAGCAGCAACGTGTAGGTCCACACGGCGAACCCGCCGACGAGGCCCGCCATGACGCCGTCGCGGGTGCCGCCCTTCCAGTACAGGCCGCCGATGATCGCCGGGGCGAACTGCGCGACCGCCGCGAACGACACCAGGCCCATCGACACCAGCGCGGCGCTCTCGCCGGCCAGCCGGAAGTACGCGTAGCCGAGCAGCAGGATCGCGACGATCGACAGTCGCCGGGTGACGAGGATCAGGCGCGCCAGCCTGCCCCGGTAGCCGCGGCGCAGCAGCGTCGGCACGACGATCGAGTTCGACACCATGGTGGACAGCGCCACCGTCTCGACGATGATCATGCCGGTCGCCGCGCTCAGACCGCCGACGAACACCAGCAGTGCCAACGCGTCCAGGCCCGCCGCCATCGGCACGGTCAGCACGAACGTGTCCGCTTCGGCGCCGGAGCCGAACCGCAGCAGGCCCGCGGCCGCGATCGGCAGCACGAACACGCTGATCAGCAGCATGTACAGCGGCGTCATCCACATCGCCTGCTTGACGTGCCGTTCGTCGACGTTCTCCACCACGCCCACCTGCCACTGGCGCGGCAGCAGCACGATCGCGAAGAGCGACAACACGTTCAGCCACACCCACGTGCCGGTCGAGTCGCCGAGGGTGAACAACGCGGTGTGTCCGGCTTGCGCCGCCTGGCTGAACAGGTCGCCGAAACCGTTGTACAGGCCCCAGGTGACGGTGATGCCGGCCGCGACGAACGCCACCAGCTTCACCACCGACTCGAACGCGATCGCGGTGACCATGCCCTCGTGGCGTTCGGTCGCGTCGAGATGCCTGGTGCCGAACAGGATCGTGAAGCCGGCCAGCAGGAGCGCCACGTACAGCGCGGTGTCCTCCAGGACCGGCACCTGGCCGAGCGCGGAGGACGGCGTGACCGCCGGGGCGCGGCGGATGATCTCGAAGGTGTTGGACACCGCCTTGAGCTGCAGGGCGATGTACGGCACGACGCCGACCACGGCGATCGCCGCCACGAGGCCACCGAGCCGCACGCTCTTGCCGTAGCGGGCGGACACGAAGTCGGCGAGGCTCGTGATGCGGTGCCGGTGGCTGATGTGGATGATCCGGCGCAGCACCAGCCATCCGAGCGCGAGCATGATCGTCGGTCCGAGGTAGATCGACAGGAAGCCGACGCCGGTCGACGCCGCTCGCCCGACGCTGCCGTAGTAGGTCCACGACGTCGCGTAGACGGCCAGCGAGAGCGCGTAGATCGTGCCGCGGCCGACGATGCTGCGGCCGGCGTCGGCGCGGCGGTCGCCGTAGAACGCGATCGCGAACAGCACGGCGAGGTAGGCGACGGACACACCGACGAGGAACCACGTCTGGAGCACGCCGGATCATCCCGACCGGCGGACGAGCAGCGCGACCAGCGCGATCATCACGAGCCACGCGCCGAACAGGTAGGCCGCCACGGCGGGCACGCCCGCGATGGTGCCCGCGTTCTTCGCGACGGTGAGCAGAGGGGGCAGGAAGAGCACGAAGCCGGTGGTCGCCGCGAGGATGGTCAGGCCGGTGAACCGCTTGTCATCCTTGGCGCCTCGTCGCACCCGCCACCACCTGTCGAACGTGGTCGACTCACCAGTCAGCAGGTTTGCGAGCGTAATACGAATGGGGCCGGGGTCACAGGGCGTGCTCGGTCAGGAATCGAGTTCGACGGTCTTGCGCTTGTGCACGAGCTCGATCACCCCGGGTGACACCGAATCTCCCGCCTCCAGCAGGCGGGGGAGCAGGTCGGCTTCGGTGAGGACGGCCCGGAAGTACATCTCGACGGTGACGTCGTGGTCCGGCCGGTGCACGACGGTGATCTCGTCACCGGAGGCGATCAGCCCGGCCTCCAGCACGCGGAAGTAGGCGCCGGGCCGATTGACCTGCGTGAACCGTTTCACCCAGCCGCGCTGCCCCAAGAAGCCTGCGAAAGTCCGGCACGGCACGCGCGGCCCGGTGACCTCCAGCAGCGCGGTGCCGACGCGCCAGCGTTCGCCGACGAGGGCGTGCGTCTGGTCGATGCCCTGCGTGGTCAGGTTCTCGCCGAACTGGCCGTTGTCCAGGTCGACGCCCAGTTCGGCCTGCCAGAAGTCCAGGTCCTCGCGGGCGTAGCCGTACACCGCCTGGTAGTCGCCGCCGTGGTGGTTCCAGTCGCCGATCAGGTCGCCGTGGATGCCGCTGCCCCCGCTGCCCTTCGGGCCGGGCGGGCTGACCTCGAGCGGTCCGTCGACGGGCCGCTTGTCGATGGCGGTGACGCCCGTCTTGGCGTAGTCCACCGGAACCGTCTGGCGGGCGATGTTCAGCGAGAGCACGACGGGCATGCGCCCGAGGCTATTGGCCGACCGCCTTCGCGGCGATCGAATTTACGTATTCCTCGTAGATTCCGACCTTGTAGGTGATGGTGTCCAGGCACTCCTGCAGCTGGACCATCTGCTGCCGGACGCGTTCCTGGTGCTCCTTGAGGATGTCCAGGCGCTGCGGTTCGTTGCCGTCGCCCTGGCGGACCAGCTCGGTGTAGCGGCGGATCTCCGGCACCGGCATCCCGGACATGCGCAGCATGATGCACATGCGCAGCCAGTCGACGTCCTGCTGCGTGTACACCCGGCGGCCGCCCGGTCCTCTGTGGACCTGGTGGGCGAGGATGCCTTCCTTCTCGTAGAAGCGCAGCGCGTGCACGCTCAGCCCGGTGCGTTCGGCGACCTGTCCGATGCTCAACTGCATGCTTCGATCATATGTTCTTGACCTAGAGTCGACTCTAGTTCGTAGGTTTTCGCTCATGAACATGCGCTATCGCGTACTCGGGGGAACGGGCATCGAGGTCAGCCACCACTGCCTCGGCGCCATGATGTTCGGCGATGTCGCCAACTCCGACCACGACGAGGGTGTGCGGATCATCCACCGCGCGCTCGACGCCGGCATCAACTTCGTGGACACCGCCGACATGTACTCGGCGGGGGAGTCCGAGGAGATCGTCGGCAAGGCTCTCGCCGGCCGCCGCGACGACGTCGTGCTGGCCACGAAGGTGCACTTCCCGCTCGGCGAGGGCCGCAACCGCAGCGGCAACTCGCGCCGCTACATCGTGCGCGCCGTCGAGGACAGCCTGCGGCGGTTGGACACCGACTGGATCGACCTCTACCAGGTGCACCGGCCGGACTACACGACCGACGTCGAGGAAACGCTGTCGGTGCTCACGGATCTGGTGCGGGACGGGAAGATCCGGGCGTTCGGGTGCTCGACGTTCCCGGCCGAGGAGATCGTCGAGGCGCACCACGTGGCGCTCGACCGCGGGCTGATGCGGTTCCGGACCGAGCAGCCGCCGTACTCGATGCTGGCGCGCGGGATCGAGCGGTCGGTGCTGCCGACGGCGCAGCGGCTCGGGATGGGTGTGCTGGTGTGGAGCCCGCTGGCCAGCGGGTTCCTGTCGGGCAAGCACCGGCGGGGCGCGTCGGCCGAGGCGTTCCGGGCGACGCTGACCCCGGACCGGTTCGACGAGTCGCTACCGAAGAACGCGGCGAAGTTCGACGCGGTGGAGCAGTTCGCGAAGCTCGCCGACGAGATCGGGGTGTCGTTGCCCGCGCTGGCGATCGCGTTCGTGACGTCGCATCCGGCGGTGACCTCGGCGATCACCGGGCCGCGCACGATGGAGCACCTGGAGTCGTTGCTGGAGGGCGCCTCGCTGGTGCTGACCGACGACGTGCTGGACCGGATCGACGAGATCGTGCCGCCCGGTACCGACACCTACGACGTGAACGGGTTCTGGAAGCCCGCGTCGCTGCTGGACGTCCACCAGCGACGCAGGCCTCTCGATCAGCGCTAGTGCGGTGGCACCAGGTCACCAGGCCTGGGTGGTCAGTCCGGTGCCGAGGTAGACCTGGTCGTGTCCGTTGCCGTCGTTGTCGTCGGTGTAGACGACGGTGACGCGGCCCCACGGGTCGACACCGACGGCGGGCTCGTCCTGCCTGCCGTCGGCCTTCGAGACCGTGAGCTGTCGCTCCGGCCGGCCGGTGGTGGTGCCGTCCGGGTTGTAGACCTGGGTGTAGACGTCCTGCGCCTCCGCCGTGGTCACCGCGACGCCGAGCTGGTCGTCGATGCCGACCTGCGGGTCGGTGCCGGTGGTCTGGGCCGTTCCGGTCCTGGCCGCTCCGGCCGCGGTGAACGACTGGGTGCGGACACCGGCCTGTTCCCAGGCGACGGCGAAGTCACCGTTGAAGTTGGCGGCCACGGCGGGGCGTTTTCCTTGTCCCGTGGTGGTTTGCGCCAGCTTCACGCCGCCGGACGGGGTGAGGATCTTGCGGGCTACGTTCGCGTCCGCCTCCCAAGCCACGATCGCGTTGCCTGCGGCACCCATCGCGACCTGGGGCTTCGCGTGGGTGCCGCCGGCGTTGTTGACCTGTGCCTCGTAGGTCTTGCTGGAGATCGACGCGAACCCGCTCACCCGCACGGTGGACGGGTTCGTGCCCTGCTTGTCCTCCCACGCGACCGCGAAGCCGCCGGTGTCCGGATCCGCCGCGATGCTGGGGAAGTGCTGCTGGCCGTCGGCACTGGCGTTGGCCGTGCCGGAACCCGAGACGGTGCCGGAGGCGCTGACCGAGCGGACCGCGATGTTGTAGAAACCGTTGCCGTCCGGGTCTTCCGACCACACGACGACGGCGCTGCCGTTCTCGTGCAGTGCCACGTCCGGCTGCCAGTGGCGCCAGTTGCCGGTGCCGCCGGTGCTCAGCTTCTTCTCGTAGACGGAGGCGCCCTCCTTGTAGAGCCGGATCCAGACGTCCGAGTGGACCGGGTCGGCGGGGTCGGTGGTGTCGCGGTCGTCCTCCCACACGACGGCCGTGTAGCCGTTGCGGGTGGCCGAGACGGACGCGTTGTCCTGGTCGCCGGTCGACTCGCTGTTGACCGTGGACCACGTCATGGGCGCGGGGGCCAGCAGCAGGCTGGCGATCAGCAGAGTCTTCACGGCGCCTGCAATCCGGGGTTGGTGGCCTCGACCACGTAGCTGCCGACGGTCTTCACCGGGTAGTCGCGGACGGTGACCTTGTCGACGGCGCGGAAGTCGACGCGCATCTGCGTGGAGTTCGTGCGGGTCTTGACGTAGCCGCGCAGGTTCTTGAAGTACTTCACGTGCGGGTTCAGCGTCGGGTTGAGGCTGTTGTCGGCCGCGTTGCCGTCAGCGCCGGACGTGATCGACGTCGTGACGAGCTCGGTGCCGATGATCCGGTTCTGCGACTGGTAGTTCTGCATGAGGTTCGCGGCCCAGCTGCGGTGCACGTCACCGGTGAGCACCACGGTGCCCTTGTTGCCGTTGGTGTCCCACGCGTTCTGGATGCGGGTGCGGTTGGCGGTATAGCCGTCCCACGCGTCCATGCTCCTGGCACCGTCCGCGCTGTTGAGCCTCTGGGCGAAGAACACCTGCTGGCCCAGGAAGTCCCACGTGCCGAGCTTCTGGCGGAGGCCGTCGATCAGCCACGTCTCCTGCGAGGTGCCGGTGAGCGTGCGGTTCGCTGCGTCGGCTTCCGGGCAGACCTTCGAGCCGTCGCCGCACGCCTGGTCGTTGCGGTACTGGCGGGTGTCGAGCATGTGGAACGTGGCGAGGCTGCCCCAGCGGACCCTGCGGTGCAGCAACATGTTCTCGGCGGTGGGGGCCTGGGCGCTGCGCAGCGGCATGTGCTCGTAGTACGCCTTGTACGCGGCCGCGCGCCGGGCTTTGAAGTCACCGGCGGGGTTCGTGTCGTTGCGGATCAGGTTGGCGTAGTTGTTCTCGACCTCGTGGTCGTCCCAGACGACCAGCCACGGTGCGGTGGCGTGCGCTGCCTGCAGGTCCGGGTCGGCCTTGTACTGGGCGTGGCGGACCCGGTAGTTGGCGAGCGAGCTGATCTCGGCGTCGGGCGCGAACTCGCGGACCTTCGTGGTGGTGGCGGCGCCTTCGTAGATGTAGTCGCCGAGGTGCAGGATCAGGTCGGGGTGCTCCTCGGCCATCCGGCGGTAGGCCGTGAAGTAGCCCTCCTCGTAGTGCGCGCACGACGCGAAGAGCATGGTCAGTTCGGGGGAGGTGCCGACGGCCGGTGCGGTGAGGGCGCGGCCGACGGGGGAGAGGTGACCGCCGGTGCGGAAGCGGTACCAGTACTCGCGGCCGGGTTCGAGGCCGGTGAGGGTGACGTGGACGGAGTGCGCGCTCGCCTGCTGGGTGGTGAACGTGCCGGTCCGGACGACGGCGGTGAAGCGTTCGTCGGTGGCCACCTGCCAGTCGACCGCCGTGTTGGTGTTCGGCATGCCACCGAGACCGTCGGCGGCGAGGGGGTTGGGGGCGAGCCGGGTCCAGATCACGAATCCGTCGGCGGCCGGTTCGCCGGACGCGATGCCCAGGGTGAAGGGGTAGCCGATGGCGTTGGCCGGACTGGAGGTGAGGACTCCGGCGCTTGCTCCCACGAGGCTGCCCACGATGAAGGTACGTCTCCGTAACGTGGTCATGACCAGCAGGCTTACCGAACGCGGGTAAAGGCGCGCCTAATCGTGTGCGGCTTCAGGGTGGCTTCCCACCAAGCAAAGGCGGCGTGGTCGTCCGGGTGGATGTCGAACGCGTCGGCGAGCAGTTCGGCCGCGGAGAGCGGGATGCCGGTGTCCCGGACGGCCCGGTAGAGCAGCGCGACGTGGTCGCGGGACCAGGATTCGAGGCGCAGGCCGGGTAATCGCTCGGCCTCGCAGCACGGTTGGGCGCACACGACGACGTCGAACCACTCGTCTTCGTGGTCGTTGAACGCGACCGTGACGCCGAACCGGTCGGGGTGCAGCGCGGTGACCTTGCTGTGCCGGGTCTCGTAGTGCAGCGGCCAGGGCAGGGCGGCGAGCCGTTTCGCGGCCTGCAGATCGGGACCTTTGAGTCGCACGGGTGCCGGGCGCGTGCCGTGGTCGAGCACGACGACCTCCCACGTGCTGCGGCTCAGCCGAAGTGCGGTCGCGAGGCCCGCGACCCCGGCGCCGACGACGAGTGCTGTGCCCGCTGTACTGGTGGCCATAACCAGCCCCTTCCCCCTAGGATCGAGGCTAGCGAACGTTCAGAAATTTCTGAAGACTGGGTGACTGTGACGGGCGAGACAGATCGCAGGGAAGCGGCCGAGAGCCTCGCGCTGGCGCTGGTCGGCGCCGGGATGCAGCGGATGGCGGCGCGGGCGCTGGCGGCGTTCCTGTTCTCCGACAAGGAGTCGCTGACCGCGGGAGACCTGGCGGAGGAGCTGGGCGTGAGCGCCGGGTCGGTGTCCGGCGCCATCAAGATGGTCGCGCAGATGGGGTTGATCGAGCGCAGTTTCGTGGCGGGGAGCCGGCGCGAGCACTTCCGGATGCGCGACAACGCCTGGACCACGCTGTACTCGCGGCAGCACTCGATCATCGACGACGTGCTGTCGGCGGTCGAGCGGGGTGTCGACGCGGTCGGGGCGGGGCCCGCGTACGGCCGGCTGACCTACATGCGCGACTTCTACACGTACCTGCTCAACGAGGTTCCGGCGCTGGTGGAGCGCTTCGAGGAGCAGCGTTCCGGGCGCCGTGGAGAATCCCGTCCATGATCAGGTTCAGCATCCGCTTCGCCTGATCCGCGTCACCGTTCTGCCCGACGGCGATGAGCATCGTCAGCACGTCCACGGGTTCCGCGGTCGCGCCGAGCGGGGTCAGCAGCTGGTGCAGGGCGGTCGTCATCTTGGCGCGGCTGTGCTCGAACGGGTTGATGCCCAGTGCGATCACGGCCTGCAGGGCGTCCTTGAGGTCGCGCTTCGTCGCGACGTAGGCGATGAAGCGGTTCATCCACTCCCGCAGCGCGGCTTCCGGCTCGTGGGTCTGCAGGAGTTCGGGCGCGGCGTCGCAGAGCTTCTCCAGCTCCGTGCGGTAGACGGCCTCGATCAGGGCCTCGCGGGTGGGGAAGTGCCGGTACAGCGTGCCGATCCCGACGCCGGCCTTCTTGGCGATGGCGCCGAGCGTCACGTCCTTCTCGTGGGTGAAGGCGTCGAGCGCCACCTCGAGCAACAACCCGCGGTTGCGGACAGCGTCAGCACGCACTTCATCACTCCATCGAGTCACTTGCCAAACGGAGGACCCTCCGTTTAGTGTGGAACTCGAACCGGAGGAACCTCCGTTTCAGTGTACGACACAGGTTGGGGATTTGAGATGAGCGAGCGCATCACCACCCCGTTCGGCTTCGAGAGCACCGCGCTCGAGGTCGTCGAGGGCGTCGACCTCTCGGGCCGTCGCGCCGTGGTCACCGGTGGAGCGTCGGGCATCGGCGTCGAGACCGTGCGGGCGCTGGCCGCCGCGGGCGCCGAGGTCACCATCGCGGCGCGGAACGTCGAGGCGGGGCAGCAGGTCGCCGCCGAGCTGTCCGCCGCCACGGGCAACAAGAGCATCTTCGTCGCTCCGCTGGAGCTGACCTCGCAGGACTCGGTGAAGGAGTTCGTCCGCTCGTGGGACGGCCCGCTGCACCTGCTGATCAACAACGCGGGCGTGATGGCCACCCCGCTGACCCGCACGCCGGAGGGCTGGGAGCTCCAGTTCGCCACGAACCACTTCGGCCACTTCACGCTGACCACCGGCCTGTTCGACGCGCTGCGCGCCGAGGGTGCCCGTGTCGTCAACGTCAGCTCGGGCGGCCACCTGATCAGCCCCGTGGTGTTCGACGACATCCACTTCGAGCGCCGCGAGTACGACCGCTGGGCGGCCTACGGCCAGTCCAAGACCGCGAACGTCCTCTTCGGCGTCGAGGCCGGCCGGCGCTGGGCGTCCGACGGCATCACGATGAACGCCCTGATGCCGGGCGTCATCCTGACGGCCCTGCAGCGCCACGTCACTCCGGAGGAGTTGGCGGAACGCCGCCGGCAGCGCGGCGACACCGTGCCGGTGCGACTCAAGACGCCGGAGCAGGGCGCCGCCACCACGCTGGTGCTGGCCGTGTCCCCGCTCGTCGAGGGCCGCTCCGGCCTCTACTTCGAAGACTGCGAAGAGGCCCTGCCGCACACCCCCGGCATGACCGGCGGCCTCGCCGCCTACGCGACCGACCCCGAAGCAGCCGCCCAGCTGTGGAAGGTCTCCGAGGAAACTCTGAAGGTGCAGGCATGATCACCACTGGATTCGGATTCGACACGACCGCCCTGGAAGCAGTCGAGGGCGTCGACCTCAGCGGCCGCCGCGCCATCGTCACCGGCGGAGCGTCGGGCATCGGCGTGGAAACCGTGCGAGCACTGGCCACGGCCGGCGCCGAGGTCACCATCGCCGCCCGCGACGTCGACGCGGGCCAGCGGGTCGCGTCCGCACTGTGCGCCGCCACCGGCAACAAGAAGATCACGGTGGCCAAGCTCGACCTCTCCTCCCAGGCGTCGGTCACTGCCTTCGCGCGCAACTGGGACGGCCCGCTCCACTTACTGATCAACAACGCGGGCGTGATGGCCACCCCGCTCACCCGCACGGCGGAGGGCTGGGAACTCCAGTTCGCCACCAACCACTTCGGCCACTTCGCCCTGACCCTCGGCCTGTTCAACTCGCTGCGAGCCGAAGGCGCCCGCGTGGTGAACGTGAGCTCGTCCGCACACCTGATGGGGGAGGTCGTGTTCCAGGACATCCACTACGACCGCCGCGAGTACGACCGCTGGCAGGCCTACGGCCAGTCCAAGACCGCGAACATCCTGTTCGGCATCGAAGCAGGCCGCCGCTGGGCCTCCGAGGGCATCACCATGAACGCCCTGATGCCCGGCAGCATCGCCACCAACCTCCAGCGCCACCTCACCCAGGAGGAACTGCAGGAGCGCATCCGGATGAGCGGCGGCGCCTCGGGCCGCCGCATGAAGACGCCGGAACAGGGCGCCGCCACCACCCTCGTGGTAGCCACCAGCCCGCTCCTCGAAGGCGTCTCGGGCAAGTACTTCGACGACTGCAACGAGGCGGCCCCGCACATCGCCGGCGACCCCCGGCGCGGCGTCGCCGCCTACGCCCAGGACCCGGAGGCCGCAGCTCAACTCTGGAAGCTGACCGAAGAAACGCTCTGGTCCCTGAAAGCGGCCTAGGTGTAGTGACTCGCGGGGTTGCTGACTCGGCTGATGGGTGAGCGGCCGCCGAGCGCGGTGTGGCTGCGGTGGTGGTTGTAGGTGTGCAGAAATCCTGCCAGGGCGTGGGCGCGGTCGTCGTTGCTGGTGCAGGGCCGTTGTCGGTGCGCCAGCAGCGCATCCACTTGGGCTTAGGACGACGTCAGGCAGAAGGGGTGGCCGGCCGGATCCAGGAGTACCCGCCAGCGTCCGTCGCCGGGCTGGTGGTCCGGTTTGGCCGCGCCGAGTTCCAGGGCCAGTTCTTCCGTCGCATCGAGGTCGTCAGCGCGGAAATCCAGGTGGAACTGTTGTGGCACGTCCTGGCCCGGCCACTGCGGCGCCCGGTATCCGTCGACCCGCTGAAATCCCAGATCGCATCCGGAGTCGTTCGTCAGAGCGACGAACTCGTCCGTGCTGAAGAGTTCGCGCATCCCGGTCAGTGCACCGTAGAAGTTCGCCAGCGTCCGCGGGTCGGCACAGTCCAGAGTCACGCCTCGCAGTACAGCGTCTGGCACCATTCGCTCCTTCGCGTCCGCGTGGCTGTCTCCGTGAGCCGCCGCCCGCACGTGGTCACCGGCCACGGCCGCACCGTACTCGCCACCCGCACTGCTGAAGTAGCGGTTTAACCCTGCCGCAGAGCGCGTCAGGGTTGTAGAGGTCTGGACCATTTCGTGCTTCAATGACCAAGGGTCGCCGCCTGTAAGCGAAAGGTGAGCGAATGTCTGCCCGCTTGTTGCTGAGGGCACTGACCGCCCTGCTTCTGCTCGTGAGCACCGTGCTCGTCCCGTCCACCGCGCAGGCAGCCGACACCTGCGCGCTCAAGTCCCGTCCGGCCGGCAAGGTTCTGCACGGGTACTGGGAGAACTGGGACGGCGCCTCGAACGGGGTGCATCCGCCGTTCGGGTGGACGCCGATCACCGACAGCCGCATCAAGCAGCACGGCTACAACGTGATCAACGCGGCGTTCCCCGTCATCCGGTCCGACGGCACGGTGCTGTGGGAGGACGGCATGGACGCCGGCGTCAAGGTCGCCACGCCCGCCGAGATGTGCGCGGCGAAGGCGGCCGGGGCCACGATTCTGCTGTCGATCGGTGGTGCCGCGGCGGGCATCGACCTGAGTTCGGCGGCTGTGGCCAACCGGTTCGTGGCCACCGTCGTGCCGATCCTGAAGAAGTACAACTTCGACGGGATCGACATCGACATCGAGACCGGGCTGGTGGGCAGCGGCAACATCAACCAGTTGTCCGCCTCGCAGGCCAACCTGATCCGCATCATCGACGGCGTGCTGGCCGCCATGCCCGCGGGGTTCGGTCTGACGATGGCGCCGGAGACCGCGTACGTGACGGGCGGCAGCATCGTGTACGGCTCCATTTGGGGTGCCTATCTGCCGATCATCAAGAAATACGCTGACAACGGCCGTCTTTGGTGGCTGAACATGCAGTACTACAACGGGTCCATGTACGGGTGCTCGGGCGACAGCTATCAGGCCGGCACCGTGCAGGGCTTCGTCGCGCAGACCCAGTGCCTGAACAAGGGGCTGGTCGTGCAGGACACCACGATCAAGGTGCCCTACGACAAGCAGGTGCCCGGGCTGCCCGCGCAACCGGGCGCCGGTGGCGGGTACATGAGCCCGTCCCTGGTCGGTCAGGCGTGGAACAGCTTCGGCGGTCAGCTCAAGGGCCTGATGACCTGGTCGATCAACTGGGACGGCGCGAAGAACTGGACCTTCGGCGACAAGGTGAAGTCGCTGCAGGGGCGCTAGTTTCGTCCCCCTTTTTCGGAGAGAAAAGGGCCCGTCGCTCCCGCTATCGAGTCGCTATCGAAGCGCTCTGCACACACCGACAGAACATGGAACGAGGACCGAAGGAGCCGGTGGCTGAACTGGTGTCAGCCAGGGGGAACGCCCCCGACAAAACCGGAGGTAGAAATGTTCACCAGCCGCAAGTCCGCCGCCTCGACGCTGGTTTCGCTCATCATCGCGACGCTCGCCATCCTCGGAATCGCGAGCGGAACTGCCTCCGCCGACACCCACTGGAAGTCCGTCCCCGTCACCACCCAGGGCCCGACCGACTGCCCCGCCGACACCCACTGGAACGCCGAGCTCCAGATCTGCGTCGAGGACACCCACTGGTGAACCCGGCTCGACCCCCTGACGAACCCCCGTCCTGATGCCCCTCGGGACGGGGGTTCTTCGTGTTCGCGGCCGATGGTGAAACGGGCTAGAGCACGACGGTGTTCTGCCCGGCGGCGATCCGCCACGTACCGTCCTCCCTGGACAGCACGTAGAGCGGCGAGCCCTCGGCCACGTCGAGGTAGGAGCCGTCGGGCGCGACCCGGCGCTGGCGGACCTTCACCGCGGCCACGTCGGGCCGGATGAACAGCACGTGCGCCACCTCGTAGGAGGCAAGCGCCTCCGCTCCGGCGCCGGGCAGGACCTGGCGGGTGAAGGAGGCGATCTCGTCCCGCCCGGTCAACCGCTTGCCGTGTGCGGTGGTCCAGATGGCGTCCTCTCTGAACAGGCCGATGAACTCCTCGGGGAGTTCGTTCTGCTGGGCGTGCTGAACGGTGGCGACGAGCTTCTCGATTTCGGTGGTGTCCTGTGTGATGGTCATGGTCAAGATCGTGCAACCTCGACCATGCTTGAGGTCAAGCGCGAGTTGGATCACGTGCGGGGTGCGACCCGGGACTCGTACGAATTCGGCTTGTACCAGGGGTGGTAGAAGCAACCCGTGCCGTACTTCCGGTCGTGGGCGGGGCAGGAGGCCGCGATCAGGAAGGGGTTCGAGCGCACACCCCACTTCTCCCACGCCTGCAACGACTGCATTGCCGCGGCGTACTCGGAGTCGCTGAAAGCGCTGTGCGTGGCCTCGGTGGTGAAGGTCTGCACGAGGTTGTACCAACGACCGGCCTTCAGCACCGTGTCGCGGTAGGCCGACTCGTGTTCGACGAACGCCGTCGGGTCACCGATCGCGTGCACTGTCAGCACCGGGATGTCGATCTTGCCGGTGAGGTCGCTGTCGTAGGCCAGTTCCGCGCGGGCCGCCGGGTCCGCGGCGAACCGTTCGACACCGGCGTTCAGCGCGACGTCGTCGTGCGAACCCTGGTAGACGACACCCGCGTTGCTCCACGGGTTCCGGTCGCCCAGGCGGTTGTGCACGATGTCGCGGAACGTGAACGTCGCGAAGTTCAGGTGCGAGTTCAGCGTTTCCTCGGGAATCTTGGTCACCGTGAGGATGTCCTCGAGCTTCTGCTGCTGCGCGAGCGTGCGGTTTCCCACGACACCAAGGCATTCCTCGATCCGGCTGCGCAGCCCGGCGGTGGTCATCGTGGAACCCGGTCGCAGGCCCTGCCACAGCGGGTACTGCACCTCGGACGGCCGCGGGTGGTTGCCGCAGTAGTACTGGTAGACCACGCGCAGGTCGACGCGGTAGTCGTAGCCGCGCGAGCCGCCGGCCAGCACGCCGCTGGTGAACAGCGCCGCGTCATAACCCCGGTACAGCTCGATGGTCTTGGCCGCGACGTTGCCGCCCCACGACTGCCCGTGGAGGTAGACCTTGTGCGGCTTGAGCATCGCGCTGACCATCCTGCGCAGGTTGTCGGTGTCCTCTGCCGCCATCCGCGTGCCGTAACCACCGCGCCGGTACGAAGTGCCCGCCCACGCGTAGCCCTCCTTGACCATCACCGCCCAGCGGTTCAGGTCGTCACGCGTGCGCTCGGGCGTGGGGTCGCCCAGGTCTGGGCCGCCGTGCGAGTGCACGACCAGCGTCTTGTTCCACCTCTTCGGCACGGCGATCGTGTAGTACGCGCCGTTGGCGTCCCGGCCCTCGTAACAGGTGGTGCCGGCGGGGACGTTCTCCGGGCACGGTGCGGCCGGGGGGAGGTGCACCGGCGTCGTGAGACTCGCGGTGAGTGCGAATGCCAGCAGGACGTTCATGGCGGAATCGTGAGTCCACCTCGATTAGTGGTCCAGCTCACTCGCGCAAACTTGGGATTTCCCTGACGTTGTGATCGTGGTGCGCGGGTGGGCGTCTACCCGACCCGATACGGTCGTCGCATGCAGTATCCCGCCGAACCGTGGCACATGCAGGGCTCGCTCGTGATCTCCTTGTTCCGGGTGCCGCGCAAGCTGGTACCGGACGCTCACCTGCCGTCCACCGCGCGACTGATCACCTTGGCGGGCAACGCTTTGGTGGCCGTCGCGTTCGTTTCGTACGAACCGGGCAGCGAGCTCACCTACGAGGAACTGCTCGTCGCCACACCGGTGCTCGACGAGGGCCGCGTGGCCGTGTCGGTGCCCCAGATCTGGGTCGACAGCGAGGCGTCCCGGGACGGGGGCCGGGAAATGTGGGGGATCCCGAAGAAACTCGCCCGATTCGGTGAAGGCTCGTCGATCGCCGCCGTCGCGGTGGCCGGTGGCGTGCGACTGCCGGGCCGGTGGACCGCGGCGGGCTGGACCGCGCAACGCTTGGACGGCCGTGACGTGCGCACGCGGATGCGCATGTCCGGACGCGTCAGCGTGGCCAGGTCCGCGTGGTTGTTCCCGGCCGGCGGTCCGCTGGGTTACCTGACCGGGCGAACGCCGCTGGTCAGCTTCACGATGAAGGACATGCGGCTGACGTTCGGTCAGGACCGGTAGCGCACGCTGTTGAGCACGTGTCGCGCCCACGCGTGGTCAGCGGGATCGTCGTGAACGCACGTCACGAGCAGCAGCTCGCCGAACCGCGCGACGTGCCCGTAGAACTCGTGCCGCCCCGTTTCTGTCGTGAGCCACAAACCGTGTCGCAGCTCGACCCCGTCCCGGACGAGAAACTGCTGGTCAGCGGGTACAGCAGGCGCGCCGTCCAGGGCCATCTCCAGGAAGCGCTCCGCGGGCGTTCCCTGCGCGCGGCGGATGTCGACGAACACCGTGCGGCCGGGTCCCGCGAACCGCAGGCCGTCGTCGAGCAGGTGCGGGGTGAGGCCGGCGGTGCGCTCGATGCTCCACGTGCCGATCAGCTTCTGCCGGATCGAGACCGGCAGCTCGACGAGGAACGCGCTGAGCACGTGATCGCGGTCCCAGGTCGTGCCGAGCAGCGGGTGTTCCACGAGTTCGGGCAGGTAGTCGGGCTCGCGCACCTCGGCGACGACCGGAGCGCCGTGCAGGCCGTCCCACGGCTTGAGGTCGTGCGCGAACGTGCCGGTCAGCCGCAGTGACGCGTACTCGGGCCCACCCCAGGCGGCCGCCGCCCGCCGCGCCTCGGCCGCGCTCACCCGCATCCACGCGCCGAACCACAGCTCCAGGTCACCGGTCAGCTCGACGGGTAGCAGGCACCGGGCGAACGCGGCGTCGCCGGACAGCAGCACCTTGCCGCCCGCCAGTCGTTCGAAGCCCTCCGAACCTGGAGGTAGCCCGAGGTTCAGGTCGAGCGCGCCGGACTCGTCGATCTCGGCGCCGCAGCACTGGCAGGCCGTCATCCGATGTACCGCACGCTGTTCAGCACGTGCTGCGCCCACGCGCGGTCTGCCGGGTAGCGGTGCACGCAGCGCACGGAAAGCATGGTGCCGCGGCGGACGACGTGTCCGTGGAACACCTGCTCCTCGTGGCCGTCGATGACCTCGCTCAGCCAGAACGCGTGCCGCAGTTCCTCACCGTCGTGCGTGACGGAGTGCTCGGCGCTCGCGGGGTAGCCGTCGAGCACCGCGCCCAGGAAGTCGCTCGGGCTGCCGCCGGTGCGGTCGGCGTAGACGTCGAGGCTCACCTTGCGGCCGGGGCTCGAGAACCAGACGGTGTGGCCCTCCACCACACAGCGCATGCCCTGGGTGCGTTCCACGGTCCAGACCTCGCCGAGCGTCTCGCGGACGGGGACCGGCAACGGCTGCCGGATGCGGCACAGCACCTCGTCGCGGTCCCACTCGCCGTCCAGCACCGGGTGCGAGGTGTAGTACGGCAGCTCGTCGGCGTTGAGGACCGCGGCCTCGACCGGGACGCCGAACAGGTCCCACGGCCGGATGATGTTCGCGAACGAGCCGCACACGCGCAGATTCGTGTATTCCGCGTCGTTGTCCCACACGGCGTGTGCGTACATCGCGTCGACCTTGCTGATTTTCATCCACGCGCCGAACACGAGCTCGGTTCCGCCGGTCAGCCGAACCGGGAGCAGGCAACGGAGGTAGGAGTCGCCGCCCGGTCCGACGAGCAGCCCGCCTGTCGGGGCACCGAGCTGCTCGCCGGGTACGCCGATCAGTTGCTCCGGGCGGTTCAACCGGTAGTCGATGCGGTCCGTAGAAGGAATCTCGGCTCCGCAGCATCCGCATTGGACGGTCATGCGGGCATGCTAGTGTCGTGCGCCGGAAATCCGCCAGGTAAGTCTAGTGTGGGTTGATGGCGCGGATTGGACGTCCTCCTGCTGTGGTGACGTTGACCGAGCAGGAGCGGGAGACGCTGCAGCGGTGGGCGCGGCG
>NZ_JAAMPJ010000017.1 GCF_011067745.1 Lentzea alba | reverse complement strand
TACCCAGCCTCGAACAACGCGACAGCAGCCTCCCGCTGCCGCTCACACAACGAACTTCGTGGATGCAACGAACCGCTCCCCGGAGAGTCGGAACTGGATACCAGTCCAACTTCCGGGGAGCGGTTCACCGGTGGGGCACCGCCCTTTTCGCGTCACGCGGTCAACATGTCCTCGATTCGTTGGTACAGGGTGGAGAGCACGTCGGCGGAGCCGCCGAGGACGACGAAGTTGACCGTGTCGTCGCTCGCTTCCACCGCGTACACCGTGTCGCCTGACCGTTCGACGCGCACGGCGATCGTGGTGTCGCCCAGGTGCAGGGTGCCGGAGAGGTCGCGGCCGGGTGATGCGGCGGCGAACTGTTCGGCCAGGGCGCGCAGGGCGGGCGGTGCGGGCGGTTCTGGAGTCGCGGGTGGCGGCGGGTGTTCGACCGTTGCCGCCACGTCGGCGACGGCCACGCGGTCCTGGCCCGCGGTTTCGGCGGCTTCCACGCGGCTCACCAGGGCGTCCACCAGGCCCTCGTCGGCGCGCAGGTAGGCGGACGACTCGGGGGCCTCGCCGGTCAGCACCGGCAGCACGTGCTCGTCGCCGTTCACCGTCAGGTCGTCCACAGTGGACACGAACGGCACGAAGAAGCGCACCTGAGCCTGCGGCAGGTCGTTGCCCTCCAGCACGGTCAGGCCGCGCTGCCGGCAGGCCTCGACCACCTCGTCGACCACGGCGCGCTGTTCCTCGGCGAACGACACGGCGATGTCGTAGGTCGCGGATTCGATCACTCCTACCTCCTCCTGCTGGACCGGCCGGCGGCCGGTTGCGCGCAGCATCCACGCCGGGTGTTGACCAGAAGTGGATGAGGAGTGGACGCGTTGACCACCTCGGTGGGCAACGGGAAACACCTGTTTTCACGGTTTGTGGAGATGAATCCTCGAAGTAGCCCGCTCCGACGGCGGGCGAAATCCCGGAATCAATCGCGATTTCCTTCGGAGGATTCGTCATGTCCAAAATCGTGTCCAGTTTCGTCGCCGGTGCCACCACGCTGGTGACCGCACTCGTCGTCGCCGCCGCTGTTTCCGGTGGTGGCGCGGCCAGCGCGGACGACAACCCGCCGGTGCCTCCTACCACCACGACCACCACGGAGACGCAGAACGGCGGCGGCAACCCGTGGTACGGGTGAGTTAGTGGCCAATTCGCCCTGGCCATTTTTTGTCATGGCCAGGGCGATTGCCCTGCGCAGAATCCGATGATGTACTCGGCGTACGCCGGAGTGGGAGGCAGTCGTGGCCGGAACTTTTGGTGAGTTGTTGCGCGAACACCGCATCGCCGCGGGGATGTCGATGGGTCAGCTGGCGAAGCTGATTCATTACAGCAAGGGTTATCTCAGCAAGATCGAGAACGACCTCAAACCGCCGACGCCCACGGTCGCGCGGCTGTGCGACGGCGTGCTGGACGTCGGTGGCCGGCTGATCGAGGCCGCGCTGCACGAAGCCCCGGCACTCGGCCGCCGTCAGGTGCTGATGGCCGGCACGATGCTCGGCGTCGGCGCGCTCGCGGGCAGCGGGGCGCGGCCGGTGCCGGACGAACAGGTGATCGCGGGGATGCGCGCGTCGTTCGAGAACCTGCGGGGACTGGGGTTGCGCACCAGCCCGATGATGCTCATCGAACCGCTGAAAGCCTTGCAGCACACCGTGCACGGGATGGCCCGCGAGAACGTCGGGCCGGTCGGGACGAAGCTCCTCCGGCTCGCCGCGCGCATCGCCGAGTACACCGGCTGGATGAGCCAGGAGGCCGGCGACGAGCAGGGCGCGCTGTGGTGGACCAGGCAAGCTTCCGAACTGTCGCGGGCGGCGTCCGATCCGGACATCGCGAGCTACTCGTTCGTGCGGGAGGCGGGGATCGCGTTCTACCGGCAGGACGCCCAGAGCACGATCAACCTCGCCCAGCAGGCGCAGTGGATCGGCAGCGCGGGGGCACGCGTCCTCGCCCTGGCCGCGCGGCGTGAGGGGCAGGGCCACGCACTGGCCGGAAACCGTTACGCCACCGAGAGCTCGTTCGACCGGGCGGTGCGGCTGATGGACTCCGCACCGCCGGACAGCCCGTACCCCGCGCTCGGTCCGAGCGCACCCGATCCGCTCGAACTGGCCAGGGGCTGGGCGTTGAGCGACCTCGGCCTCAACGCCGAAGCCGCGACCGTGCTGGACCGGCAGCTCACCCTGGTGCCCGCGACGTCGCGTCGCACCAGGGCCCGCTTCGGCACCAGACGATCACTCGCCCACGCGCTGGTCGGCGACGTCGACCAGAGCTGCCGGACGCTCACCGAGACGATCGACGACGCGGCGCACGTCGACTCGGCGACCGTCCGGACGGACCTGCGGCAGCTGGCCAGAACCCTGGGCCGGTGGCACAACCACAGCGCGGTCAGGGAGGTTTACCCCGACCTGAAACGACTTCTGACTCACCGCTGACCGCACGCACACCTCAACGCCGCGCGCTCGGCCCGCACCTCCTCTACCTCGGGCTGGTCGAGCTCGGCGTAGATCGCCTCGGCCGCGTCCCAGTGCGGCACCGCGGCCGCGTGCCTGCCGAGCGCGTGCATCGTCCGTGCCACACCGATTTCGCCGGTGGCCTGGTACGAGCGGTTGCCCGTGCCGGTGGCCGCGTCCGACAACGTCTGGTACAGGCGCAGCGCCCCCGCCAGGTCGCCGCCGTCAAGTGCCGTCAACGCCCTGTCGCGCAACAACCGGGCGCGCAGGTCCGTGTCGGCCACACCGGCCGCGGCAGCCGCTGCCAGCTCGTGGTGGCGCAGTGCCTCGCCGAGCCGGCCCGCGAGCCGGTGCGCGTCGGCGATGTTGGTCAACGCGTAGGCGGCCACGCAGTCGTCACCGAGCTCGACCGCGATCTCGTGCGCCTCCACGTGGTCGGGAATGGCCTCGTCCAGCATTCCGAGGTGCTGGCGGTTCGCGCCGCGGTTGTTCAACGCGTGGGCCAGGCCCTGCAGGTGACCGATCTCTCGCAACATCCGCACGGCGTCAGTCTGTTGCCGCAGCGCCACTTCGTACTCGCGGTGCTGTTCGTTGAGGTAGCCGAGCATGCTCAGCGCGTGCGCCTGGCCGCGGAGGTCCCCGCACAGCTCGTACTTCGCCAGCGCGGCCTCGGAATGCCGCATCGCCTCGTCGTGGCTGCCGAGCGCCATGGCGGCGAGGGCGAGCGCACACGACGTGTCCGCCTCACCCGCCAGGTCGCCGAGCCGGGACCACCTCGGCAGTGCCTGTCCGGCCAGGTCGAGGGCCTCGGCGTGCCGGCCGAGCCGGTTGTTCGCGAAGGAGAGGCGCAGCAACACGTGCGCCTGGCCGCGGTCGTCGTCCGCACGCACGGACTTCACGGCCTCGATCCAGTCCTCGAACCGGTTCGCGGTGTTGAAGTACCGCCAGATCAGCGCGGCCAGCCTCCACGCGTGGTCCGTGCCCGCGTGCCGGATCGCGGCCATCAGGTTGTCGCGCTCCGCGGTGATCCACGCCAGCGCCTTGTCCTCGTCGGTGAACGACAGACCGTGCGGGCTCGTGCGCTCCACCGACGGCTGGACGGTGCGGTCGAACGGGTACGCGGCGCTCACCGCGTTGGTCAGCGTCACGAGGTAGAAGTCCAGCAGCCGCACCAAAGCGTCCTCGGACGGAGGTTCCTGCGCCGCGAACTCCTTGACGGAGTCGAGCATCTGGTAGCGGTCCGGGGAGAGCTCCTCCAACAGACAGACCTCGTGCAGGTCGTCGAGCAGCTTGCGGGCGTCGGCGACGTCGCGGCCGATGAGCGCCGCCGCGCCGATGACGTCGACATCAGGGCCCGGGAGGTGGCCGAACAGCCGGAAGACCTGCTGCAGCTGGTCGTTGAGCTGGAGGTAGGACGCGTGCACCGCGGCGTCTTCCCGCAGCGGTCCCTGCTCGTCCAACAGGCCGAGGAGGTTGTCCAGCGACCAGCGGTCGTGCCTGCGCAGCAACGCCGCCGCGACCGTGATCTCCACCGGCAGGTACCCGCAGCGCTTGACCAGCCCGGCCACGTCCGCCGCCCTGCCGCGCACGCGGAACGGATCGGTGAGCGCCCGGAACAGGTCGGAGGCGTCACGCGGCGGCAGCGGGGACAGCCGCACGTGCTCGCTGATGTCCGGATCACCCATCTTCCTGCTCGTCACGACGGCGAAGCAGTCCTGCGACTCGGGCAACAGCGGCCGGATCTGCTCCGGTGAGTACGCGTTGTCCAGCACCACCAGGGTTTTCGTGCCGTAGAGCTGGGTTTGGTAGAGCGTGGCCTTGCGGCTGACCGTGTCCGGGATCTGCTCGGCCGGCACGCCCAACTCGGTCAGCAACTGGGTCAGCGCGTCCGACACCGGCATCGGCACCACGCCAGGCGTGAACCCGCCCAGCCGCACCAGGAGCTGGCCGTCCGGGAACCGGTGGCGCAACCGGTGCGCCGCCTCGACGGCCAGGCCGGTCTTGCCCACGCCGGGCGCGCCGCTGATCCACACCGCGCGTCGTTCACCGCTGCCCGCGGCGGCCACCTCGATCGTCTCCAGCTCGCCGGACCGGCCGGTGAACCCGCCCGGACGGGACGGCAGCGAGCTGACCGGCTCACCGTGCTCGGCCCGTGCCGCGAGCTTGCGGAGCACCGATCCCGGTTCGTACCCGGCCTCCGCGAGCGCGGTGCAGGCGCTCTTGTAGACCCGGATGGCGCCTACGCCGTCGCGGCCCGCGATCAGCGCGCGCATCAACAGTTCGGCGTACTTCTGGTTGGCCGGGTCGGTCGGCAGGGCGCGGCGCATCCGGTCGCGCGCCGAGCGGTGGTCACCGATGCCGAGCTCCAGTTCGGCGAGGTCACCGAGTGCGTCCGCGTAACTGTCGGCGGGGGAGATCACCGACGCGCCGCCGACCCGGTCGATGTCGATGTCGTCGAGGAACCTGCCGCGCCACAACGCGACCGCCTCGCGCAACAACTCGACGGCCTTGCGCTGGTCGTTGTCCTGCACGGCTTGCGCTGCTTCCTGACGCAGCCGGTCGAAGCGGACGGTGTCGATCTGGTCCTCGTCGACGCGCAGCACGTAGCCGGTCGGTGTCGTCTCGATCGAGGCGTCGGTCGGCTCGAACGCCTTGCGCAGCTTGTTGATGTAGCCGCGCACCAGGTTCCGGCGGTCAGGGTTGTCGGGCCACACGGTTTCGGTGAGCCGTTCAGGTGACACGGGTTTGTTCGCGTGCAGGAGAAGCACGACGAGGATGAAGCGTTGCTGCTGGTCGCCCAAGGACACGGAGGTGTTGCCGTGCCAAGATTCCAATGGACCCAGCATACGAAATTCCACGCAGTCCTCCCGGTGCCCGAGCCTCCATCTGGGAGGAATGTCGCGCAAGGGCCCGTTGGCGTGTCAGCGAATCAGCTTTTTGTCCACGTTTGATCAACGCGATCCGGTAACGGTTCCCCGTGTCACGCTTGGTGGTGAAGGGGAGACCGATGGTGTCCGAGGTGTTGCCCTGCTACGTCGTGTGCGACGTGTCGTTCTCGATGACCGACCACATCGACGAGGTGAACGCGGGCATGCGCGAGTTTCGCGGTGTGGTGCACGCGGATCGCCGCGCGACCGCCCAGATCCGGCTCTGCGTGGTCGTTTTCGCGGAACGGCCGTTGGTCGTGCAGCCTCTCCTGCCCGCGCTCGACCCCGCCGAACCGATTCGTCCCCGCCAGGAATCGGGCTCCGACTTCGGTTCCGCGTTCACCCTCGTGCACGCCACCATCGAACGTGACGTGAAAAGTCTTAAAACGCAGCGAATCCGGGTGCGCCGCCCGATGCTGTTCTTCATCTCCGACGGCAGGGCGACCGATCGTGGCTGGCCACAGGCGCTGGCGCGGCTCTGCGCCACGTCGTCGTGCCCGGAGATGATCGCGTTCGGCTTCGGAGCCGTCGACCAACCGGCGCTGGACCGCATCGGCACCTCGCGGGTCTTCCTCGGCCGCGACGGCGTCCGGCTGGGCCTCGCGCTGGCCTCCTCGGTCGCGCGGACGGTTCTGCGACCGGAGCACGTCTGATCCACGGCGTGTCCACTTCTCGTCCACACGCCCGCCGCAACCTGCCTTCGCCGCACGTGAGCGCGCAAGGGGAGGGAGAGCGGAGATGACGACGCACGCGACCTTGGTCCGTGAGCTGAAGACCCTTCGCAAGGGACGGGGTGTGCACGCCGGGCGGATCGTGGACCGGGTGGGCACGGCCCTGGCCGCCGCGTGCGGGATCACCAGGGCCGACGGACCGGCCGCCGTCCGGCAGAAGCTGGTGTCCCGGCTGACCGAGCTGATCGAGCAGCTCCCGGAGGACCTCCACTTCGCGGCGCGGGCGGCGTTCGGCCTGGTCCCCGACGTCCGGCACCCCCTCTACCAGGAGCGGGTCAACTGGGTGGCGGCCGCGATCGACCGCGACTCCCGCACCGTGCGCCGCCGCGTCGACGAGGCCGTCGACCAGCTGGCCGAGCTCGCCGCGACGACCACCCCGCGCGACGCCGCCGGCTGGCACACCGCGGAACTGAGCGTCGCCGTGGTGCTCGACCAGGGGCAGCCCGAGGTGCTGGAGCGCTACCAGGTCGTCATCGACGGGGACGGGGTCGACAAGCTGGAGTTCGCCTCGGTGTTCCCGGTGCGCAGACGGGACGTGGACGTCCATCTGCTGTACGGCGGCACACTGCAGGACCGCAGCTCCGCGGTGGAACGTCCCGGCTTCACGCTGCTGCCCGCCGAACCGCTGACCCGCGGCGACACCCACGACTTCGCGATCCGGTACCGGCTGTCGAACCGGGACGCAATGCACCCGTGCGTTCTGCACGTGCCCGAACGGCCGTGCGAGGTGTTCGACCTGCGCGTGCGGTTCGAACACGACCGCAAACGGCTCGTGCGGACGTTCGACGGCGTGCTGCAGCGGTCTGATGCCGAGCCGAGCGGGACCCAGCACGCGGTGGACCGGGCCGGGGAGATCCACCTGCGGTTCCGGCGGCTGCTGCCGGGGCTGCTCTACGGCGCGCGGTGGGGTGGGTCGGTGTTGTGCTCGGCGCGGCGGGCTTCATGACCGTCGCGGTTCGTACCACCGTTCGCCGGCTGGTTCGCCCGCCATGTTCCACGCCCAGGCGCGCGTCGGGGTGATCCGGCAGTAGCTGCCGGGACCCATCAGACCGACGCGGTCCACCGGGTCGTCCGCGATGCCGTAGACGCGGACGGCCCGGGCGATGAAGGGGTTCAGCGACACCAGGTCGTCGATCACCAGCGACACCTTGCGGCGGCCGGCGGTGATGTTGCGGAACTTGCGGGTGTGCAGGACCTGCGCGCCCACGCCGCCCACCCAGAAGTGCGTGCCGTCGTACTCGAAGGCCAGCGGGACGACGTCCGGCTGGCCGTCCTCGTTGATCGTCGCGAGGCGGGCCAACGGCTGTTCGCGCAGGTAGGCGATCTCTTGTTCGGTGAACATGCCCCTTATACGAACACGAGCCCGCGTTTTCGACTACTGGGGCGACCAACCTGGTGGCGGGTACTGCGGCGGGTACTGCGGTGGCACGGTGCGGCGGCGGGAGCGGCGCACCAGGAAGACGATCAGGACGATCAGGCCCGCCAGGAACAGCAGGAACACCACCGCGCCCACGATCAGCCACGTCACGATGGTCCGGCCCACGTCCTCGGCGGGCTTCTCGGTCACCTGGCGCTCGCCGAACGCGGCGCGCAGGTCTTCCTCCTTGTAGACCTCGTGGGACTCGTTCAGCGTGATGGACACCTGGTCGAGGCGCTGGGGGTAGGTGTTCCAGACGATCTCGGCGATCTCGTCGGTGGCGTGCCTCGGGCCCGCGCCCGAGGCCCTGACCTCCAGCCGGTCGGTGCCGTTGACCGAGCCCTGGTTGGTCGAGATGCGGGTGTATCCGGCGTCGGTCAGGCGGGAATGCAGGTCGGTCATGTCGGTGACCGCGCCGCAGCCCGCCAGCGCGGTGCACAGCAGGAGGAGCAACGCCAGCCGTTTCATGGGGACAGAGCGTAGATACCGGGGCATGCTGGCGGGGTGAAGCCGTTGATCGTGATCGATGTGGACGGGCCGCTCAACCCGTGGTCGGCCCACCCGAAGCCGGACAACTACCGGCCGTTCGACATCAAGGTCGGCTGGTGGCGCAAGCTCCGCGTCTGGCTCGACCCGGAGCACGGCGACCAGCTGAGACAACTGGCCGAGGAAACCGGGGCCGAACTCGCCTGGGCCACGAGCTGGATGCACCGGGCGAACACCGAGATAGGACCGCGCCTGGGCCTGCCGGAGCTCAAGGTGATCGAGTTCCACGACGAGCACGGCTGGAAGTACCCCGCCGTCGCCCGGTACGCCTACGAACGGCCCCTCGTCTGGTTCGACGACGACTTCGGGCTGCACCCCGAGCGGAACCGGGAGTTCGTCCACAAGCGACGGCATCTGACCACCGCGCTCATCGACGTCGATCCGGGCACCGGGATCTCGGCCCAACATTTGAGTGAAGCGCGGAAAGCATTCAGTGGCAACCCTTAAGACGCCGAGAATTCACGGTAGGAGTCGAGAAGGTCTCAACCGGCGCGGCTGGCTTGACAACGAAAGCCGTCCGCGCGAATCCTCCGCCTGTGCTGAAGCGAGGGAACGTCACCACGAAACTGATTGGCGTCGGCGCGTTGGTGCTGGCGGTGGCTGCATGTGGCGCCCCGCCCGCCAAGGAGACGCCGGCCGGTGCCGCCAACACCGCCAAGTCGGCGAGCGAGCTCGGCGGCATGGACAAGCTGGTCGAGGCCGCCAAGAAGGAAGGCAAGCTCAACGTCATCGCGTTGCCCCCGGACTGGGCGAACTACGGCGAGATCATCAAGGCGTTCGAGGCGAAGTACGGCATCAAGGTCGACTCCGCGCAGCCGGACGCGTCCAGCCAGGAGGAGATCAACGCCGCCAAACAGCTCAAGGGCAACGACCGCGCGCCGGACGTGTTCGACCTCGGGCTGAACGTGGCGCTGGCCAACAAGGACCTGTTCGCGCCCTACAAGGTCAGCACCTGGGACGACATCCCCGCTGAGCTGAAGGAGGCGGACGGCCTCTACTACGGCGACTACGGCGGCTTCATGTCGATCGGCTACGACGCCGCCAAGGTGCCGGCGCCGACGAGCGTGAAGGACCTGCTCAAGCCCGAGTACAAGGGCAAGGTCGCGCTCAACGGCGACCCGACGCAGGCCGGTGCCGCGTTCGCCGGTGTCGTGATGGCCGCGCTGGGCAACGGTGGTTCCGCCGACGACATCGCGCCCGGCGTCGAGTTCTTCAAGCAGCTCAAGCAGGCCGGCAACTTCCAGCCGGTCGACCCGTCGCCCGCGACGATCGAGTCCGGCCAGACGCCGGTCGTCATCGACTGGGACTACACCAACGCCGCCCAGACCGAGAAGCTCAAGGGCAAGATGGACTGGAAGGTCGTCGTGCCGGCCGAGGCGCAGATCGGCGGCTACTACAACCAGGCCATCAGCAAGGACGCGCCGCACCCCGCGGCCGCGCGCCTGTGGCAGGAGTTCCTCTACTCCGACGAGGGCCAGAACCTGTACCTGAAGGGCATGTCCCGCCCGGTTCGCCTGGACAAGATGGGTGACAAGGCGGACAAGGCGGCGAAGGACAAGCTGCCCAAGACCGACGGCAAGCAGGTGTTCCAGACGCAGGCCCAGGCCGACAAGGCCAAGGCCGTTCTCACCGCGACCTGGGCTCAGGCCATCGGATGACCTCCGTCGCTCCGGTAGCGGCGGCAAAGCCCGGCGGTCCCACTCGCAAGAGTGGGGCCGCCGGTCGGCCGTCTGCGGCCGCTTGGCTCGTCGCGGTGCCGTTCCTCGCGTTCGTCGGCATCTTCCTCGTCTACCCCACGGTGCTCGTGCTGTTCGGTGCCTTCCAGGACTCCACCGGCGCGTTCACGCTCGACAACCTCTCAAGCCTGTTCACGGGTGTTGTCTTCGACGCGTTCGTGCGCAGCATCGAACTGTCCGCGCTCACCGCGGTCATCGGCGCGGTCTTCGGCGCGCTGCTCACGTGGGCGATCGCGGTCGGCAACCCCGACGGGATGCTGCGCCGGATCGTCGTCGCGGGTAGCGGTGTGCTCGCCCAGTTCGGTGGCGTGCCGCTGGCGTTCGCGTTCCTCGCGACGGTCGGCTTCGAGGGCCTGGTCACGAAGTTCCTGCGCGACAACGTCGGCATCGACCTGTTCGCCGGCAGCGCGTGGCTGTTCGAACTGCCCGGCCTGACGCTCGTCTACACGTTCTTCCAGATCCCGCTGATGGTCATCGTGTTCCTGCCCGCGCTGGACGGTCTGCGGCCGCAGTGGCGCGAGGCGAACGCGAGCCTCGGCGGCACGAGCTGGACGTACTGGCGCCACGTCGGTGGCCCGATCCTGCTGCCGCCGTTCCTCGGCGCGCTGCTCCTGCTGTTCGCCAACGCCTTCAGCGCCTACGCCACGGCCGCCGCCCTCGTCTCGCAGGGCAGCCCGATCGTGCCGCTGCAGATCCGCGGTTTCCTCACCGGTGAGGTCGTGCTCGGCCAGGAGAACCTGGGCAAGGCGCTGGGCCTCGGCATGGTGATCGTGGTCAGCATCGCGATGGGCGTGAACGTGCTGCTGCAGAGGAGGGTCGCCAAGTGGGTTCGGTAGTGAAGCAGCGCGTCCTGCGCACGATCATCCTGCTGGTCCTCGGCGTCTACTTCATTCTGCCGCTGATCGCGATGGCGGAGTTCTCGACGCGGGGCAGGGGCGGCAGCCGCAGCCTCGAGTCGTGGACGTCGATCGTCGACGACGACGGACTGATGGAAGCGCTCGTCAACTCGCTGCTGCTGTCGGTGACCAGCGCGGTGTTGATGCTGGTGCTGCTCGTCCCGACGATGGCGTGGATCCGGCTCAGGCTTCCCCAGCTGCAGCGGCTCGTGGAGTTCCTCTGCCTGCTGCCTTTGGCGATCCCGGCGATCGTGCTGGTGGTCGGCATGGCGCCGCTCTACGCGTGGGTGAACTACTTCCTCGGCGACTCACCGCTGACGTTGACGTTCGCCTACACGATCCTGGTGCTGCCGTTCGCCTACCGCGCGGTCGACGCCGGACTCGCCGCGATCGACCTCAAGACGCTGGCCGAAGCCGCGCGCAGCCTCGGTGCGTCGTGGTTCACGGTGCTGTGGAAGGTCGTCGTGCCGAACATCCGTGTCGCGCTGATCGGCGCGTCCCTGCTGTCGGTGGCCTTGGTGCTCGGCGAGTTCACCATCGCGTCGCTGCTCAACTTCGACACGCTGCAGGTGCAGGTCAACCTGCTCGGCAAGCGCAACGCGGGTGTGTCCATCGCGGTGTCGTTGCTGTGCCTGATCTTCGCGTTCGTTCTTCTGTTCGCACTTTCTTACGTCGGCCAGCGGCGCCGTCAGACCGTTGCCGAAGAGGAAATCTTGCCGGGGAGTAACTGAGACTATGGGCCACCTGGAACTCAAGGGACTGCGCAAGTCCTTCGGCGGCAACGTCGCGCTGGACGGTCTCGACCTCGACCTGGCCGAGGGCGAACTGGTGTCGCTGCTCGGGCCGTCGGGCTGCGGCAAGACGACGGCGCTGCGGATCGTCGCGGGCTTCGAGACCTCGGACTCGGGCACGGTCACAGTGGGCG
The DNA here is from genome assembly GCF_011067745.1 of Lentzea alba. Lineage (GTDB taxonomy): Bacteria > Actinomycetota > Actinomycetes > Mycobacteriales > Pseudonocardiaceae > Lentzea > Lentzea alba. Next base: position 208,421 of record NZ_JAAMPJ010000017.1, on the reverse strand, counting down.
GCAAGGACATCACCCGCGTGCCGGCGAACAAGCGGGACATGGGCATGGTCTTCCAGGCCTACAGCCTGTTCCCGAACATGACCGCGGCGCAGAACGTCGCGTTCGGACTCAAGATGCGCAAGAACAGCGATCCGAAGCGCACGTCGGAGCTGCTCGAACTGGTCGGTCTCGGTCACCTCGGTGGCCGGTACCCGCACCAGATGTCGGGTGGTCAGCAGCAGCGCGTCGCTCTCGCGCGTGCGTTGGCGATCCAGCCGCGCGTGCTGTTGCTGGACGAGCCGTTGTCCGCGTTGGACGCGAAGGTCCGCGTGTCGCTGCGTGACGAGATCCGTCGCATTCAGACGGAGCTCGGCATGACGACGCTGTTCGTCACGCACGACCAGGAGGAAGCACTCGCCGTTTCCGACCGTGTGGGCGTGATGTCGCACGGGCGGTTGGAGCAGTTGGACACGCCTTCCGTCGTGTACCGGGAACCGAAGACCGCGTTCGTCGCGCAGTTCGTCGGCGTCACGAACAGCGTTGTGGCCAAGGCGGAGGGGCAGACGGTCGTCGTCAACGGTGTGACGGTCGCGGCGGAGCACGACCAGCCGTCCGGAAGCGACGTTCGTGTCATCGTGCGGCCGGAGGACATCGGCGTTTCCGCACACGCCGGCGATTCGAATGGCAAGATCGTGGGCGATGTGCTGACCCAGTCGTTCCTCGGGCCGGTCACGCGGATCTCGGTGAGGGTGGGCGAGCAGGTCCTGCGGGTCGACCAGCCGTCGAACACCGCGGCCGCTTTCCAGCCCGGCACGCAGGTCGCACTCGACCTCAGTGAGTCACGGATCATGGTGGTGCCTGGATGATCAGAAAGCTCCTCGCGCGCGACACGGCGGAGGCCCACCGGGTCGCGACGCCGTTGGAGCTGTTGTTCGACCTGAGCTTCGTGGTGGCGGTCGCCCAGGCCGCCGCCTCGTTGCACCACGCCGTGTCCGAGAACCACGCCGGCGCCGGCCTGCTGGCGTTCTGCATGGCGTTCTTCGCGCTGTGGTTGCCGTGGCTGAACTTCACGTGGTTCGCCAGCGCGTTCGACAACGACGACACGCTGTACCGGATCATCACGATGTTCCAGATCGCCGGCGTGCTGGTGATCGCGGCGGGCATCCCGGCCGTCTTCGAGCGTCAGGACTACCGGATCGTCGTCGGCGGCTACGTCGTCATCCGGCTCGCGATGGTCGCGCACTGGCTCAGGGCGTCGCGGGACAACCCTTCGCACAAGGGCTGTACGCGTCGCTATGCGGCCGGTATCGCCGGCATGCAGGTGTTGTGGGTGCTGTGGGTCGTCGTCGCGCCGCCGAGCCTGCAGCTGCCGCTGTGGGTGATCTTCATGATCGGTGAGCTGCTGGTGCCGGTCTGGGCGGAGCGCGACCAGGCGACGACGTGGCACCCGCACCACATCGCGGAGCGGCACGGTCTGTTCACGCTGATCGTGCTCGGCGAGTCGATCCTGGCGGCGACGCTCGCGTTCCAGAAGGGCTTCGACAGCGGCGTCAACCTGATCTCGCTCGCGGCGGCATCGCTGATCATCGTGTTCTCCGTGTGGTGGATCTACTTCGAGGCGCCGACCCACCTGCTCTCGCTGAAGAAGGCGTTCCTGTGGGGGTACGCGCACCTGTTCATCCTCGGCTCGATCGCCGCGCTCGGCGCCGGTCTCGCCGCGTCCGTCGACTACGACCTGCACCTCTCGCACGCGCCGGGCACCACGGTCGCCGCGTTCACGACGGTGCCGCTCGCGGTGTTCTTCCTGTGCGTCTGGTACGTGCAGGACTGCCTGGGTCAGTCCGGGCTGCGCAAGTACCTGCTGCCGCTCGGCTCGGTCGCCGTGCTCGCTGCGACGTTCGGACCAGCGCCTATTCACGTCACGGCTGGGATCGCGGCGGTTGTCGTGGTCCTCACGCGCCTGGTGCGATGATCAGTGCATGACCGGTGTTCGTGAACTCCGCCTAGTCGTCACCGCCGCCGACTACGACGAGGCGCTGCGCTTCTACCGAGACGTGCTCGGTCTCGAGCAACGGGCGGCGTTCGCGTCCGACGGCGGGCGGGTCACGATCCTGGAGGCAGGGCGGGCCACCCTGGAGATCACCGACCCGCCGCACGCGGAGTTCATCGACGACGTCGAGGTGGGCAAGCGCGTCGCCGGGCACATCCGGGTCGCGTTCGAAGTGGACGACTCCGCCGCGGTGACCCGTTCGCTGGAAGCCGCCGGTGCCGAGGTGATCGCGGAACCCACGCGCACGCCGTGGAACTCCTTGAACGCGAGGCTCGCCGCGCCCGCCGGGCTGCAGCTGACCCTGTTCCAGGAGCTGGCCGAGTGACGATCTCCGCTGCCGGCTACCGCGATCTCGCGAACCGGGACGTGCTCGCGTGCGCCGTGGTCACGGTCGCCGCGAAGTTACCGATGTCCATGACGCCGCTGATGATGGTGTTCCTGACCAGGGGACTGCCCGGCGGTTACGTGCTGGCCGCGTCGCTGGTCGCGGTCTACGTGCTCGGGGAGGTCCTCGGCGCCGCGCTGCTGGGCCTGTTCCTCGACCCGTCGCGGATGCGCGGCCAGCTGTCGGTCGGCCTGCTCGTCGGTGCCGCGGCGTTCACGACGCTCGCGTTGACCACGAACGTGACGGTGCTGGTCATAGCGGCGTTGGTCGCGGGCGCCGGGCCGTCGACGACACCAGGCGGGCTGCGCGCGATGCTGCTCGGGCTGGTACCGGACTCGTTGGTGCCCAAGGCGATGGGCTTCGACGCCATGATCACGCAGGTGGTGTGGGCGGTGGCGCCCGCGTTGGTCACCGTGCTGGCGTTGAGCGTCGACCACCGGGCGCCCGTCGTGGTGTCGGTCAGTCTGATCGTCGTCGCGGCCTGGCTGGTGTTCATCCTGCCGCGCGGGCACGTGACTTCGCGTTCCGGCACGGCGAAGGTGCGCGTGGTGGCGTCGGCGTGGCCGATCTACCTGGTGAGCGCGGCGGCGCTGGCGCAGCTGGCGGTCGCCGAGCTCGTGCTGCCCGCGTTGCTGGAACACCGGGGCATCGCCATCGGCTGGATCGGGCCGTTGCTCATGGGGTTCGCGGCGTGCAGCGCGCTGGGAGCGGTGCTGTACGGGCTGCGGCCGTGGCCCGGATCGTTGCGGGTGCAGGGTTTGGTGCTGTTGGTGATCACCGCGACCTGTGCCGGCGCGGTGGCGTTGTTCCCGAACCTGCCGGGCATCGCTGGCGCGTTGCTGGCGGCCGGGTTGTTCCAGTCCGGCGTGCTCGTGACGCGGAGCCTGGCGCTGCGCGAACGGCTTCCGGTCGGCGCGCACGCGGCCGGGTTCTCGATGATGTACGCGGTGACCGGCGCGGGTTACGGGCTCACGGCCGTCGTGGTCGCGTGGGCGATGGACGTCGGCTCGCCGATCTGGGCGGTTTTCGGTGGTGTCGCGGTGACCCTGGTCCTGACAGCGATCAGCGCGGCTGCCGAACGCCGGCAGCCGCGCTGATGCTCACCGACTAACCGCGGTAGAAGTTGCCCTGCGTCTGGACGTTGAGCTCGTTCGTGCGGAAGAGCTTCGCGACGAACGTGCGCGGGTCGCGCATGTCGATCACGTCGAAGCCGCGGCCCATCTCCGAGGAGTAGATGTAGCCGTTGTACCAGTAGGTCGACCACGTGCCGCCGCCGGTGTTGTTCGGCATCGGGCCGCGCTCGAAGAAGCCGATCTCACGCGGCTTGCTCGAGTTCGTGAAGTCCCACACCGAGACGCCGCCCTGGTACCAGGACTGCACCATGATGTCCTTGCCGGGCACGGGGATCAGCGAGCCGTTGTGGGCGACGCAGTTCTCCGAGTCCGCCTGCATGCGCGGGATCTTGTAGTAGGACTTGAAGACCAGCTTGCGGTTCTTGCCCTTGCCCACGATGTCGTAGATGCCGTTGGCACCGCGGTTCGGGCCGATCTTCTCGTTGCACGTCGCGGCGCCACCGCCACCGAGCTCGTCGGTGAAGACGACCTTGGTGCCGCTGTTGTTGAACGTGGCCGAGTGCCAGAACGCGAAGTGCTTGTCGTCCTGGACCCGGTTGATCTCCACCAGGTTCTCCCGGTTCGAGATGTCCCACAGCACGCCGTCACCCATGCACGCGCCGGCCGCGAGGTCGAGCTGCGGGTAGACGGTGATGTCGTGGCAACCGGAGGTGGCCGAGGTGTAGCCGGTCTCGATGGTGCCCGGGTTACCGGGGTTGCCGCCGTCCGGGAAGAGCACCGGCGCCTTGAGCAGCGAGGCCTGGGCCGGGTTCTTCACGGGGACCTTGACGATCGAGATCTTGTCGTGCGGCGGCTGGCAGTCCGGGAACGTGGCGTTGGGCGAGTAGGACGAGATGTAGAGGTAGAGGCTCTTCTTGTCCTTGGCCGGCACCAGCGTGTGGGTGTGCGAACCGCAGTCGGTCTCGACGGCGGCGACGTACTTCGGGGCCGCCTTGTCGCTGATGTCGAAGACCTTGATGCCCTCCCACGACTCCTTGATCGTGGCCGGCTGCGACACGCTGTTGCAGGAGTTGTCGCTGCGCGAGGAGTCGGTCGACAGGAACAGCAGGTTCCCGTACACCGAGACGTCGTTCTGCGAGCCGGGGCAGAGCACCTGGCTCTTGATGGACGGCTTCTTCGGGTTGCGGATGTCGTAGATGACGAAGCCGTTGTAGTTGCCGACGAACGCGTAGTTGCCCTGGAAGGCGATGTCGGTCTGCGTCGAGTCGAGCGGAGCCTGCCGGTCCAGGTGGGCGACCGGGACCATGTTGCGGCTGCGGCTGATCTCGTCGACGCCCGGGATGCCGTTGACGGCTTCCGCCTGGGCCTCGAGCTGGCTCTCGCTCAGACCTGCACCGTCGGCGGGAAGGTCGGGATCGGCGGACGCGGGCGCGGTCAACGTTGACAGCGTCAGTGCGAGCGCCCCCAGAACCGCGAACGGCGTTCTGCGCCGCCGGGCCGTTTCGCGTGAAGTCACTGCTTTACCCCCTCAGTACGGGTTGGTGAGGGGGAGTATGACCCTTTCGCCTTGCTAAGGGCCAGCGTCTTTCGGAGGGTATTGTCCGTCCCATGCGTTCTGGGGTTCTGGTCATCGTCGCGGCGTTCGCCCTGTTGGCGGGCTGTACATCGGAGCCGGATGCACCGCCGCTCATCGCGCCGGACACGCCCGGCGGTTCGGCGCCGACGATCGCCCCGTCGGACGCGAGCGGGGCGATCCCGCCGCCGCCCAACGACGCCGACCGCCAGTACGTGGACATGATGATCGTCCACCACGAGCAGGCGCTCGCGATGACGCGGTTCGCCCCCGAGCGGGCGCAGAACGAGACGGTGAAGGGACTGGCCGACCGCATCCGGTACAGCCAGGAGCCCGAGATCGGTGCCATGAAGCAGTGGCAGCGCACGTTCAACATCGTCGGCGGGCACGCCGATCACGGCTCGATGCCGGGCATGGCGACGCAGGAGCAGTTGACCGCGCTGGGGGCCGCGCGCGGCAAGGACTTCGACAAGATGTTCCTGGAACTGATGATCAAGCACCACGAGGGTGCGATCAAGATGGCGACGGACGTGCGCGCGGCCGGCACCAACGTTCAGGTCGAGGAGATGGCGGACGACGTGATCGCCACGCAGTCCGACGAGATCAACCGGATGAAGGCCCTGCTGCCCACGCTGTGAGACGCTCGCGGACGGAGTCGGCCGTGCCGCTGTCGACGTGCTCGTACAACGCCAGCGAGCGCAGCCACGCCTGACGGGCCTGTTCGCGGTTTCCCAGCGCATGCTGGGCGTCACCGAGACCGCGCAGCGCTTCAGCCTCGTCCTCCAGGGAGCCGGTGGTGGCGAGGAGCTCCACGCTGCGTTCGGCCGCGGCGAGCGCGCCCGGCAGGTCGCCGAGGTTGCGCCGTGCCTTGGCGACGCTGTCCAGTGCCGCGGCTTCGAACAGCGGCTCTCCCAGGTCCTGCAGCATGGCCACCGCCCGCTCGCAGTGCTCGACGGCGCTCCGGTGGTCGCCCAGTTCGCCGCTGAACCAGCCGACCATGTTGAGCGACGCGGCGACTCCGAAGGCGGATCCCGCCTCCTCTGCCAGTGCCAGCGCCTGGTGTGCGGCGTCCAGCGCCTCGGCGTGGCGTCCTTGGTCGCCGTACAGCAGGGTGAGCACCTCGTAGACGGTGCCGATGGACTCGATGTCGTCCAGGGCGCGGTAGTCGTCCATCGCCTCGTGCATCACCCTCACCGCCTCGTCGACCTGTCCGACGCGGCGGTAGGCGCGGCCCAGCGACTCACGCATCCGGGATCGGGCGTAGACGTCGTCGAGCCGGATGGCCGCCGCCAGTGCGATCTTGGCGATGTCCGTCCACTCGTGCCTGCGGCCCACGTGGTCGAGAACGTTGGTCAGGCACCACGTCAGCTGCCACGCGGAGGTGTCGAGGCCCGCGTGTGCCGCTATCGGGACCAGACCGATCAGCACGGCGAGCTCGGCCTCGAGCCAGCTCCAGCCCTGTTCCGCGTCGATGGCCTCCGGGGTCACTCCCGGCAGCGGGTCGGTCAGCGGCAACGTCCTGTGCGAGAGGCGCAGCGTCTGCGTTGTGCGGTAGGCACTGTGCACGTAGTGGTCGAGCAGATGGCGCAGTGCGTCGCGCCGTTCGTTCTCGTCCGGGAGCTCGCGGGCGAAGAGCCGGACGAGGTCGTGGAAGTAGTAGCGCCCGTTCTCCGTCCGCTGCAGCAGGTGGGCGTCGGTGAGCTCGTCGAGCTCGGATGACGTGGCCCCGAGACTGACCACGGCCGCCGCGGAGAAGTCCGGGCCGGGGTGTGTGCCGAGCAGCCGGAACAGCCGGGCGGCCGCCGGGCTGAGGTGCTGGTACGACCACGAGAACGCGGCGCGCACGCTGGTCATCTCCTCGCCGGTGTCGAGGAAGTCGAGCCTGGTCTGCTCGTCGGCGAACTCGTCGGCCAGCGTGATGAGCGGGAGCTGGGCGTCCGAGGCCGCGCGCGCCGCGACGACGGACAGCGCCAGCGGCAGACCGCCGCACAGCTCGACCAGACGGGCGAGCGCCTCGGGTTCCGCGGCTGCGCGCTCGGCGCCGATGCGGGCTGTGACCAGGGCCGCGGCTTCGGCGTGACCAAGCGTGCCGAGGCGCAGCGCGCGTGCCCCGGCGAGGTCGCTCATCCGGTCGCGGCTCGTGATGATGACCTGGCAGCGGTCGCCGCCCGGCAGCAGCGGGCGCACCTGGTCGGCGTCGCGGGCGTTGTCCAGCAGGAGCAGCAGACGCTTGGCGGAGACGAGGTCGCGGTAGAGCTCGGCCTGGGCGATGTCGTCGTCCGGCATGCGTTCGTTCGGCACACCCAACGCCGCGAGGAAACGCCGGATCGCCTCCTGCGGCCGCACGGGCTCGGCCGCCGGGTCGAACCCGCGCAGGTTGACGTGGAGCTGGCCTTCGGGAAAGCGGTCCGCCGCCCGGTGTGCCCAGCGCATCGCCAGCGCGGTCTTGCCGACGCCGGCGGCGCCGCTGACCGCGGAGATCACCAGCGGTCCGCGCGCGGCGTCCAGCTCGTCGAGCTCGTGGGCGCGGCCGACGAACTGTGTCGGTGGCGCGGGGATCTGTTTCGGGATGACCAGTTTTCGTTGCGCCGCTCGGCGTTCCTCGACGAGCGCGGACACCTCGGTGCGCACCCACTCCGAGTCGATCTCGGCGAGAGCGGGACCGCGCCACAGCTGCAACGCCTCGGCGAACTGGCCCTGCTCGCACAGTTCGCGGAACGTGAGCAGGTCGAGGTCGTCCGGCTCGGCCACGTAACCGGTGCCGACCGTGCGCACGCAGTTCGCCTCGCCCAGTGCGGTGCGCAGCCTCATCACGACCTGGCGCAGTGCCCCGATGCTGCCGCCGTCCGGCCAGGCCCGTTTGATGAGGTCGTCAGCAGGGACGACCTCGTTGGGGCACAACAGGAGAACGGTGAGCACTGCCTGGCAGCGCCCGGCGGGTACCGCTACTTCACGTCCGTCCACTTCGACCGCGAGCGGACCGAGCACCTTGAACGACACATGGCGAGTATCGACTACTGCTCGGTGCGTTGTTGCGGCAACACCATGTCCTCGGCGTGCTGGAAGGTCTCGACGGCGTTGCCCGTGACGTGCCGGGCGATGCCGCGGTTGCGCCTGTGCGCCTCGCGGAACGAGTCGGAGGCGACCCAGGCGCGGAAGTGCTCCTCGGACTCGAACTCGTTGACCGACACGTACGGCTGGTCTTCCTTCGTCGGCTTGAGCAGCGTGCTGCGCAGCAGGCCGGGGACGCCGGGCAGGTACGTGCGCATGTTGTCGCGGAAGTGGTCCTCGAACTCGGCTGCCCGCTCGGCAGGGACGAACAGGCGGTTCGTCGCGATGAACATGTGGGTCCTCCCCGATTCCGACGCTCTGTCGGGAACTATTCCAACACACCGTCGGGAAAGCAAGCGCGATACGATCCCGGGGTGCCGAGGATCAGTGCCGACACCGTTGCGGAGCACCGCGCCAACCGGTTGCGCGCCCTGCTGGACGCGGGGCGGGACATCGTGGCGACCGAGGGAGCGGAGGCGCTGACGCTCGCGTCGCTCGCCAGACGCGTCGGGTTGTCCCGGCCGAGCCTCTACGAGTACTTCCGGTCGCGCGAGGAACTGGTCGCGGCGATCGTGTCCGACGCGCTGCCGGAGTGGGCGGACAAGCTGGAGGACGCGGTCAACAGCGCCGAGTCCGTGCCGGAGAAGATCGAGGCGTACCTGCGCACCGAGCTGGCGATCATCACCGACGGCAGCCACGGGGCCGTGGTCGCGTTGTCCGCGCACACGCTGCCGGACGCGTCGCGTGAGCAGATCAGGGCCGAGCACGAACGGTTGCTGGCGCCGTTGGTCGGTGTCTTCAAAACGGCCGGGGTGCAGCGCGCGCCGTTGCGGGCGATGCTGGTGCACGCCATGGTCGAGGCGACGTCCCGGATGATCACGCCGGGCCGCAACGAGCACAACGAGGCCGTCATCCAGACGCTGCTCGACCAGGTCGTGCACGGGCTGGACCAGCGCATCAGCTGAACGGGACCACCTGGCCGTCGCGGACGAGCTCGCCGTGGTGCTCGGGCTCGACCGGGTTCAGGGCGAGGTCCAGCAACGCGGTCGCGGCCTGCGCCGGGGTGGGCGCGGTGCTGACGTCCCACCACAGCGCGGACGTGGGTGTGTTGATCATTCCCGGGCAGACGGCGGCGATCAGGACGCCCCGTCGTTCGTCGCTTTGCCTGCGTTGGTGTGCGAGCACGCGAACCGCGGCGACCTGGCCGATCTTGGACGGGATGTTGACGAAGGCGGGCCACGCGCCCGCGCGGCCTTCTTTCGTGCTGTCGCGCCAGTTCGCGATCTGCTCGTCGATCTCGTCCAAAGAGGACGGTTCGGTGAACCGCTTGTGCAGCACCGGTGCGAGGTGGTGGAGCGTGCCCAGTGAGCTGGCGACCACGAGCAACCTGCCGTTGTCGTTGAGGATCGGCGCGAAGGCTCGGAGCAGCCTCGTGGTGCCGAAGTTGTTGACCTGGGTGTAGGTGTCGATGATCTCGCGCGGGTTGTCGTCGGGGCCGATGCGCATGACGGCGTTGCCGAAGACGATGTCGATGCCGCCGTGGCGTTCTCCGAGCTGCCGGGCGAGTTCGGTCGCGGCGTCGGGGTCCGCGACGTCGAGGAGTTCGCCGCGGACCCTGGCGCGGCCCTGCACGGTCTGGACGGCGGCGCTGACCCGGTTCCTGTCACGGCCGGTGAGGTAGACGGTGTCGGTGGGCTCCAGCCGTTGCGCGAGTCCTTCGACCAGGGCGCGGCCGAGGCCCTGGGTGGCGCCGGTGACGAGTGCGACTGTCATGACCCGAAACTAGGCCGATGCCGGTCATGCGAGTAGCGAAAGAATCTCAACCGGGGTATGCGTAGACGTCATGGCCTTCACCGACGCGTCGCTGGTCGCTCTCCGGGTGTTCCGCGAGGCGGCCGAGCGGGGCACGCTGACCGCGGCGGCCACCGCGCTCGGGTACACGCAGTCGGCCGTGTCGCGGCAGATCGCGGCGCTGGAACGGGCAGCGGGGAGCCCGTTGCTGGAGCGGCGTCACGACGGTGTCCGGCTCACCGCGGCCGGGCGGCTCGTGTTGCGGCACGCGGCGCTCGTGGTCGACCAGGTCGACGCGGCGGCGCGCGAACTGGCCGGGCTGCCGGGGGAGGACGAGAGCAAGGTTCGGCTCGGGTGGTTCGCCACGGCCGGAGCGTGGCTGGTGCCTCAGGCGCTGGTGTCGTTGGGGCGGACGCATCCGTCCATCAGCGTTGTGACGCGTGAGGGCAGCACACCGGCGTTGGTGCGTGCGTTGCGTGCGGGCACGTTGGACGTTGCGTTGATCGCGTCGTCACCGCCGTTTCGTGCGCCCGACGACGAGACGCCCGCGCTGGAGACCGAGGTGTTGGTCGAACGTAGCCTGCGGGTGGCGTTTCCGGCTGCACATCCGTTGGCGCGCAACGACTTCGTCGACCTCGTGGAGCTGCGGGGACAGCGCTGGATCGCCGGACCGGGCGATCCGCTGGTGATGGGGGTGTGGCCGGGACTGGGCGAGCGGCCCGTCGTCGCGCACACCGCCCGTGACTGGCTGGCGAAGCTGCAGCTGGTCGCGGCGGGGCTGGGGATCACGACGGTGCCCGCCGCGCTCGTGGTGCCGGACGGAGTGCGGGTCCTGCCCGTCCGGGACGGGCCAGCCGAACAGCGCCGGATTCTGCTGGCGCGGCTGCCCGGACCGGTGCCGGAGCCTGTTGCGCGGTTGGCCGGCGCGCTGCGTGCCGCCGTTCTGGAGACTGAGCAGCGGCATCAACCGATTGGTTGATCCGGGTGTCGCCGGCTGTTCGATGATCTTCTTGTGGTGCTGCCCGATCGTTGGTGGCATGGCAATCATCGAAGTGCGCGACCTCGGCAAGAGGTACGGGCCGAAGATCGCGGTGGACGCGGTGTCCTTCGAGGTCGCCGAGGGGGAGATCTTCGGCATCCTGGGGCCGAACGGGGCCGGCAAGACGACGACCGTCGAGTGCGTGGCGGGGCTGCGCAAGGCGGACCGGGGGAGCGTGTCCGTGCTGGGGCGGGCGCCCGCGGACGTGCGGTCGGCGATCGGGGTGCAGCTGCAGTCGTCGGAACTTCCCGAACGGATTCGGGTCAGCGAGGCTTTGTCGCTGTTCTCGTCGTTCTACCCGACGCCGGCGGACTGGTCCGCCCGGCTGGGGCTGTCGGCGCATCTGAAGGCGGAGTTCGGGCAGCTGTCCGGTGGGTTGAAGCAGCGGCTGTCGATCGCGCTGGCGTTGATCGGGTCGCCACGGGTGGCGATTCTCGACGAGCTGACGACGGGGCTGGACCCGCAGGCGCGGCGGGACACGTGGTCGGTCATCGAGGAGGTGCGCTCGGCCGGCGTGACGATCGTGCTGGTCACGCACTTCATGGAGGAGGCCGAGCGGCTCTGCGACCGGGTGGCGGTGTTTCGCGACGGACGGATCGCCGCGCTGGACACGCCTTCCGGACTGGTGTCGCGGGTGGACGGGTCGACGCGCGTGAGGTTCGTGCCTTCCGTTGCGCTGGACGTGACGCTGCTGGAGGCGCTGCCGGAGGTCACCGGCGTTTCGTCGGTGGGGGAGCAGATCGTCGTCAGCGGGTCGGAGAACCTTGTGCACGCGGTGACTTCTTTGTTGGCGCGCAAGCAGATCGTGGCGCGGCAACTCCGCGTCGACCAGGTTTCGCTGGACGACGCCTACGTCGAGCTGACCGGGGGTAGTGGTGCTGAAGATCATTGAGGTGGAAGCTCGGCTGTTCGTTCGCGATCGGCTGAACTCGTTGTTCTCGCTGTTGTTCCCGTCCCTGTTGCTCTTGGTGTTGGGGGCCGTGCCTGCTTTGCGCACGCCCGCGCCGGAGTTCGGCGGGCTTCGGTTCATCGACGGCTACATGTCGTCGTTGGTCGTGCTCACGTTGGTGTTCATCGGGTTGCAACGCCTGCCGGCGGTCGTGGCGACGTACCGGGAGAAGGGTGTGTTGCGCCGGCTGTCCACGACGCCCATGCATCCGGCGCGGTTGCTCGTGGGACAACTGGTGGTCAACTTCGCCGCGGCGATCTTGTCGGTGCTGCTCACCATCCTGGTCGGGTACGTCGTTTTCGGCGTCGACCTGCCTCACCATCCACTCGGCCTGGCGTGTGCCGTGGTGCTGGGAGGCGCGGGGACGTTCGCGCTGGGCCTGGTGATCGCCGCACTGGCCCCGAACGCGCGGACGGCCGGTGGCTGGGCGACGGTGGTGTTCATGCTGCTGATGTTCTTCGGCGGCGTGTACCTGCCGCGGTTCATGCTGCCCTCGGTGGTTCAGGCGATCGGCTCGTACACGCCTCCCGGTGTGGAGGCGCTGCAACAGGCGTGGCTCGGCAGCGCGCCGGACTGGAGGCATCTCGCGATCATGGGGCTGGTGAGCCTCGTGGCGGGTACCGTCGCGGCCAGAACGTTCCGCTGGGGGTAGCTCGTGGACATGGCCGCCTTGGACAGGTGGGAGCGCAGGCTCGCATTCATCGCGCACGGGATCCCGTACTTCGTGCTGACCGTGACCACGGTGATGTACTCGATCTTCACCGTGCACTCGGCCTCGGAGCGTTGGGTCACCTACGGCATGGTGGCGTTCGGTTACGCGTGGATGGCGTGGTGGTTCACGCTGCACCCCGCGTGGCACAGCCGTGCGGAACTCATGGCCGTGTTCGTCGGCGGCATGGTCCTGTTCTACGGCGTGCTGGGCTTGCGCGAGCAGGTGTTCGGCGCGGTGTCGTACGCGGTCTACATCTACGCGAGCGAACTGCTGCGCGGCCGCTGGATGTTCTTCGTGGTGGCGCTGACGGCCGTGCTGGCGACGTTGTCGTTGTTCGGCGGCTACCCACCCGCGGCGGAGAGGCCTGCCTTCTGGCTGCTGGCGCTGGTGTTCGTGGTGCTCGCGTGCACCTTCACGTTCGTCGGCCACGTGACAACCGAACAGTCCCGCCTGCGCAAGGAACTGCTGGAGGAGAACGAGGGCCTCCACGCCCAACTGCTGGTGCAGGCGCACGAGGCGGGCGTGCAGGACGAGCGGCACCGCATGGCCCGCGAGATCCACGACACGCTGGCCCAAGGCCTGACGGGCATCATCACGCAACTGTCGGCGGCCACCGCCTCCGACTGGGAACGCCGCGTGTCGGTGTCGGCCGACCTGGCGCGCTCGAACCTGGCCGAAGCCCGCCGCTCGGTGCACGCGCTCCGCCCGCCCGCGCTGGACTCCGCGGCCCTGCCCGAAGCGCTCGACGAGGTGGCCTCGGGGTGGTCCACGGTCTACGGCGTGCCGGTGTCGGTCACGCTGACCGGTTCCGTGCGCGTGATGCACCCCGAGGTAGAGGTCGCCCTGCTGCGCACGGCCCAGGAAGCCCTGGCGAACGTGGCCAAGCACGCCTCAGCGTCGCGCGTCGGCCTGACCCTGTCGTACATGGACGACGTGGTGACCCTGGACGTGCGCGACGACGGGGTGGGCTTCGACCTCGCCACGCCGTCGCAGGGCTTCGGGCTGTCGGCGATGCGGCACCGCGTGCACCGGTTGTCCGGGGCGCTGTTCGTGGAGTCGGAGCCGGGCGCGGGGACGGCGGTCTCGGCGCGGGTGCCGGCGTGAGTGATGCGGTGGACGGCAGCGGGGGGCCCGGCGTGAGTGGTGTGGCGGGATCGCGGAGGTGGGGCGTGGATCTGGTGTGTTCGGCGTGCGGGGGCGGCTTTGCTGCCCGCCGCGGCGTCATGACGGTGCGGGTGCCCGCGTGATCCGGCTGGTCATCGTCGACGACCACCCCGTGGTCCGCGACGGGTTGCGCGGCATGCTCGCCGCGGCCGACTTCAAGGTCGTGGGCGAGGCCGCGTCGGGCGACGAGGCCGTCGCCGTCGTCACGGCGGTGTCGCCGGACGTCGTGCTCATGGACCTGCGCATGCCTGGGAGCGACGGGCTGTCCGCGATCGAACGTCTGCGTGGCCACCCGTGCCGGGTGCTGGTGCTCACCACCTACGACACGGACCGGGACGTGTTGCCGGCCATCAAGGCCGGGGCCACCGGCTACCTGTTGAAGGACACCCCGCGCGACGAGTTGCAGCGGGCCATCCGGTCCGCTCACGCGGGCGAGGCCGTGTTGTCGCCCGCGGTGGCGACGCGGCTGCTGGGGCAGGTGCGCGAGCCGGCGACCGAGGCGTTGTCCACTCGGGAGCTCGACGTGTTGACGCTGGTCGCGAAGGGGTCCACGAACCGGGCGGTGGCGGCGGCGCTGTTCATCAGCGAGGCGACGGTGAAGACCCATCTGCTGCACGTCTACGCGAAGCTCGGGGTCTCGGATCGGGCGGCGGCCGTCGCGGTGGCGTACGAGCGCGGGCTGCTGCGGAGCCGGGAGCGGTGAGATCCCCCCGCGGCGGGACCGACCGAAGTTGGTCCCGCCGCCTGCGGCAACTCCCCCTTGCCACTCCCTCACCCCTCGCGATGTAAGAACTCCCGCCAGTCACCCAGATACGAGATGTCTCGGATGTCACCCGATTGGAGCAGTGACGGGTCGGACAGGACGGCGTCGCGCAGGACGGTGGCGAGGGCGGCGCTGCCGTCTTCCAGTTCGATCACGCCGATCTCCAGCTCCGGGGGTTCGGCGGGGACCAGGTGGTCGCGCAGGACTTTCAGCGGCAGGTCGTAGAGCTCACCGACGACGGACGCCGACCCCGACTCGTGCATCGCGGGGAACTTCCCCCGCACCGAGAAGTAGCGGTATTTGGCCGCACTGCGCGCCCGGCACACCATCGGCGTGCCCTGCAGCTGGGAGTGCAGCGGTCCGCCCCGCATGCCGCCGCCGTTGAGAAAGATCAGTGCCATGACTCTCCTGGGTCCGGTGGATGGGCGAGGACAGTGAGGACAGCGGCAGCCCGGTGCCGCCGTGGCGCAGGGCCACCAGTTCGGCGGCGATGGACACCGCGGTCTCCGCCGGGCTGCGGCCGCCGAGGTCGAGGCCGATCGGTGAACGCAGCCGGGACAGCGCCGCGCTGGGCACACCCGCTTCCAACAGCCGGTCGAGGCGTTCCGCGTGGGTGCGGCGGGAGCCCAGCGCGCCGACGAAGGCCAGCGGCATCGACAACGCCTGCGAGAGCACTGGGATGTCGAACTTCGGGTCGTGGGTCAGCACCACCACGGCGGTGTCGGAATCGGTGTGGGTACGAGCGAGGTAGCGGTGCGGCCAGTCGACGACCACGGAGTGCGCCGCCGGAAAACGTTCAACGGTCGCGAAGATCGGGCGGGCATCGCACACCGTCACGTGGTAGCCGAGGAAACGCCCGATCTCGGCCACGGCGGCGGCGTGGTCGATGGCGCCGAACACCAGCAGGCGTGGTGGTGGCATCCAGGATTCGGTGAACACACGGTCCTCATGAGAAAAGCACACCGACACCGGGTGTCCGTCCACAGAGGCCTGAAGTGCCGCGCGCAACGAAGGACTGTCGCGCTGCACCAGGACGTCCAACGAGCCGCCGCACGTCAGGCCGACGGAGAACGCCGTGTCGTCGGAGTAGCCGAACGTCGCCAAGGCAGGCTCAGAGGTCGACAGCACCGTGCAGGCCAGGTCGTACACCTCGGCCTCCACGCAGCCGCCGGACACGCTGCCGATCACCTCACCCGACGGGCCGACCGCCATCGCGGCGCCGACCGGGCGTGGTGCGCTGCCCCGCACGGCCACCACCGAGGCGACCGCGAACCGGTCCCACGACAGCAGGGTTGAAGCCAGGTCCCGCATCGAGTCTCCCAATCTGAGGTTCGGCCGGGTGGCCGCCCGGCCGAACCTCGGCGCGTCACTTGCCGGTGATCACGTCCACGCCGAAGTACACGGCGAACATCAGGGCCAGGCCGGTCATCAGCCAGCCCGGCCAGCGGCCCTTGCAGACGCGCAGCACGACGTAGGACACGAGGCCCGCGCCGATGCCGTTGGTGATCGAGTAGGTGAACGGGATGATCGCCACCGTCAGGAACACCGGGATGGTGAAGTCCGTGTCCTGCCACGGGATTCGGCGGATCTGGGTCATCATCAGACCGCCGATCACCACCAGGGCCGGAGCCGCGGCCTGGGCGGGCACGACGGTGGCCAGCGGCGTGAAGAGCAGCGCCACCAGGAACAGACCGCCGGTGACCACCGAGGCCAGGCCGGTTCGGGCGCCTTCGCCAACGCCCGCCGCCGACTCCAGGAACACGGTGTTCGGGGCCGAACCCGTGACGCCACCGGCGATCGCGCCGGCACCGTCCACCATCAGGATCTTGCCCATACCCTCCACGCGACCGTCACGGGTGAGGCCCGCCTCGTCGGACACCGAGGTGATGGTGCCCATCGCGTCGAAGAAGCCCGACAGCACGAGGGTGAACAGGAAGATCGTCGCGGCGATCACGCCGGCCGACACGAACCCGCCGAACAGGTCGACCCGGCCGAACAGCCCGAAGTCCGGTGAGCCCACCACGGACGAGGGCAGCGTGGGCGTCACCAGGCCCCAGCCCTTGATCGTGAACACCGAGTTCACCACCACGGCCACCGCGGTCGCGACGACGATGCTGATCAGGACGGCGCCGGGGACACCGCGGGCCATCAGCACGATCATCAGCAGCAGGCCGAGGCAGAAGATCACGATCGGCCAGCCGCTCAGGTGGCCGTCCACGCCCATGCGGACCGGGACCGTGGACCCGACGGCATCGGGCGTGCGGGTCACGAACCCGGCGGAAACCAGTCCCACCAACGCGATGTAGAGGCCGATGCCCACGGTGATCGCGATCTTCAACGGCTCGGGGATCGCGTTGATGATCCGTTCGCGGACACCGGAGGCGGCCATGATCACGATGCACACGCCTTCGAGCACCACCAGACCGAAGGCCTGCGCCCACGTCATGGTCGGCGCCATCTGGAACGCCACCACGCCGTTCACGCCGAGTCCGGCGGCGATCGCCAGCGGGGCGTTGCCCACCAGTCCCATCAGGACGGTCATCACGCCGGCCGCCAGCGCGGTGGCGGTGGTGATCTCGGCGATGGTGAGCTTGGCGCCGGTGATGTCGGCGGACGCACCGAGGATCAGCGGGTTCAGCAGCACGATGTACGACATCGCGACGAAAGTCGTTATGCCGCCCCGAACTTCACGGCCCAAGGAGCTGCCACGTTCGGTGATGCGGAAGAACTGGTCGAGGGCCGACGTCGATTGTCGGCTCCGTAACTGAGTCATGGAGGACGGCCTTTCCCATGCCGGTGGGCGCGTTCCAACGCCGGAACGCGTTTGTGCGATGCAGCTCCGGTCAGCTAGACAGGCTTGTGGCCGTCAGTAATCGATACGGTTTGTGAGGGACATCCACGCGGTAAACGGGGCGTTGTCCTCGCCTGTGGAGATCTGGAGTACGGGCAGGTCCCATTCGGAACGGGGCTTGCTGAAGAGTTCGTAGAACTCGCGGTCGTCGAACCCGGCCGCCGCCGCGTCGTCGCGGTCGGCGGCGTAGATGACCTTGTCCACCCGCGCCCAGAGCGCCGCGGACAAGCACAGGGGACACGGCTCGCACGACGAGATGAGCGTGCAGCCGGTCAACTTGAAGTCACCGAGCACCTGGCAGGCCGCGCGGATCGCGACGACCTCGGCGTGGGCGGTGGGATCCAAAGCAGGCGTCACCTGGTTGACGCCGGTGGCGATGACCTGACCGTCGCGGACGATCATCGCGCCGAACGGGCCGCCGCCGGAGGCCACGTTGCGGGTGGCCAGGTCGATGGTGGCGAGCAGATGTGCGTTCACAGCAACAAACTCCAGAAACTCAGGTACCGGTGAGGTGTTCCGGGCGGACCGGGACGCGGGTGAGCGCCAGGCCGGTCGCCGCGCGGATCGCCGCCACGATCGCCGGGGTCGACGAGATGGTGGGCGGTTCGCCGACGCCGCGGATGCCGTACGGGGCATGGGGATCGGCGAGCTCGAGCACGTCGATGCTCATCGGCGGCATGTCGAGCACGGTGGGAATCAGGTAGTCGGTGAAGGACGGGTTGCGCACCTTGCCGCCGGAGGTCTGGATCTCCTCCATCACCGCGAGGCCGAGGCCCTGGGCGGAACCGCCCTGGATCTGACCCACCACGGCCTGTGGGTTCAACGCGCGACCCACGTCCTGCGCGCAGTCCAACGAAACCACGCGCACCAGGCCGAGCTCGACGTCCACGTCGACGACCGCGCGGTGTGCGGCGAAACCGTACTGGACGTGCGCGTTGCCTTGTCCGGTCTCGGGATCCAACGGCTCGGTCGCGCGGTGCCGCCACTCGACGGTCTCGTCGATCACCTCGGAGCCGATGTCCGTCCGACCGTCCAAACGAGACCGAACGACAGCGCAAGCGGCCTTCACGGCACCGCCGGTCACGTAAGTCTGGCGTGACGCGGAGGTGGAGCCGCCGTTGCCGATCGTGGTGTCCATCGGCAGCACGGTCACGCGCTGGATGCCGAGCTCGGTCCGCACGATCTGCTGCATGATCGTCACCAGGCCCTGACCGACCTCACACGCAGCGGTGTGCACGGACGCGGCCAACGAGCCGTTGACCATCGACACCCGCACCCGAGCGGTCGAGTAGTCGTCGTAGCCTTCGGAGAAGCAGATGTTCTTGATGCCGACGGCATAACCGACACCACGCACGACACCCTCGCCGTGCGTGGTGTTCGAGACACCACCGGGCAGTTCGCGGATGTCAGAAGACGTTCCCGCCGGCAGGGGCTTGTCCTGCACCAGCTTCAGCAGTTGCGCGACGGGCGCGGCCGAGTCGACCACCTGCCCGGTCGGCATGACCGAACCTTCGGTCATCGCGTTGCGCACACGGACGTCCACGGGCGACATGCCCAGCGCTTCGGCCAGCTTGTCCATCTGCGACTCGTAGGCGAAACCCGCTTGAACAGCACCGAACCCACGCATCGCACCGCATGGCGGGTTGTTCGTGTAGACGCCGTACGCGTCGACGGTCACGTTGTCGACCTCGTACGGACCGACGCCCAACGTCGCCGCGTTGGCCACCACAGCGGGGGTGGAGGAGGCGTAAGCACCGCCGTCCAAGTACATCCGCGTACGGACGTAGACCAGCTTGCCGGTGTGGTCGGCGCCGTGCTCGTAGTACAGCACGGCCGGATGCCGGTGCACGTGCCCGTAGAACGACTCTTCGCGGTTGTAGACCATCTTCACGGGCTTGCCGGTGTGCAGCGCCAGCAGACAGGCGTGCACCTGCATCGACAGGTCCTCACGGCCACCGAACGCGCCACCGACACCGGACAACGTCAGCCGCACCTGCTCCTGCGGCAACCCCAGCGCGGCCGCGATCTGGTCGCGGTCGACGTGCAGCCACTGCGTCGCGATGTACAGGTCGACCGAGCCGTCCACCGCCGGCACCGCGAGCCCGGACTCCGGCCCGAGGAACGCCTGGTCCTGCATCCCGACCTCGTACCGGCCGGTGACCACGACGTCGGCGGTGACGTCCTGCGCACCACGCCGGATCGGCACGTGCCGCACCAGGTTCCCACCGGGGTGCAGCGGGGTGTCGTCGACCGCGGTTTCCATGTCCACCACGGGTTCCAGCACGTCGTAGGTCACGACGATCTTCTTCATGGCCCGCAGCGCGGTTTCCGGGTGGTCGGCGCCTACCAGCGCGATCGGCTCACCCTGGTAACGCACGACGTCGACCGCCAGCACCGGCTGGTCCTTGTGCTCCAACCCGTACAGGTTGCGCCCCGGCACGTCCGAATGCGTCAGCACCGCGTACACGCCCGGCACCTTCAACGCCTCGGTGATGTCCACTGACGTGATGCGGGCATACGGGTGCGGCGAGCGCAGGGTCGCACCCCAGATCATGTCCTCGTGCCACAGGTCGGACGCGTAGGCGAACTCGCCGCGCACCTTCAGGTTGCCGTCCGGGCGCTGCGGCGACGTCCCGATGCCACCCGACACCGCGGAGGTGAGTTCGGCGGGAGTGAGGGTCATCGCGCTGCCTCCTGAAGCTTCAGACTGGCGGCGGTGAGGTCACGCGCCAGCTCGTCGGTCGACGCCGTCAGCAGGACCCCGTCCCGCACGACGACCCGGCCGCCCACGATCAACAGTTTCAACGGCGGGGGAGTGCCCAGCACCAACGCAGCCACCGGGTCCGCGATGCCCGCGTAGTCCATTCCGGACAGATCCCACACCGCGAGGTCCGCCACCTTGCCCGGCTCGATCGAGCCCAGCGAGTCGGAGCGGCCCAGCACCTGGGCCCCGCCCATGGTGCCCATCCACAACGCCTTGCGGGCGTCCAGCGCCCGCGGCCCGCCCCGCTGACGTGCCTGGTACAGCGCCGAACGCAGCTCGACCACCAGGCCACCGTCCTCATTGGACGCCGCGCCGTCGACCCCGAGCCCGACCGGCGCACCCGCGTCGAGCAGGTCGCGCACCGGCGCGATCCCGGTGCCCAGCCGCCCGTTGGACGTCGGACAGTGCGCGGAACCCGTGGACGTGGCCCCGAGCCGCTTCACCGCGTCGGCGTTCAGATGCACGGTGTGCGCGAGCCACACGTCGGAACCCAGCCAGCCGAGCTGCTCGGCGTACTCGGTCGGCGTGCACCCGTTCTCCGCCAGGCACTGCTCTTCCTCGTCCAGCGTCTCGGCGAGGTGCGTGTGCAGCCGGACCCCGTGCCGGCGTGCCAAAGACGCAGCCCCGGTCATCAGCTCCTTCGACACCGAGAACGGCGAGCAGGGCCCGACGGCCACGCGCACCAGCGCGTCGTCGGCGGTCGAGTGGTGGTCAGCGATCGCCTGCTCGGTCGCGATCAACGCGGCCTCGGTCTCCTCGACCAGGTTGTCCGGCGGCAACCCGCCGGAGGACTGCCCCCGGTCCATCGACCCGCGGATCGCCTCCAGCCGGATTCCGATCCGCCGCCCCGCCGACACCAGCGCGTCGAACACGTCACCGCCACCGGACGGGAAGACGTAGTGGTGATCAGCGGCCAAGGTACAGCCGGTCAACGCGAGCCGCGCGAGCCCGGCCGAAGCCGCCGCGTGCGTCACCGCGTCGTCCAGCCCGCGCCACACCGGGTACAACGTGGTCAGCCACTCGAACAACGTCGCGTCCTGGGCCAGCCCGCGCGTCGCCCACTGGTACAGGTGGTGGTGGGTGTTGATCAACCCAGGCGTGACCAGGCACGACGACGCGTCGACATAGGTGTGCGACTCGTCAGGCCGAGCCGCCGGACCCGACCCGACCGAGACAATCCGCCCGTCATCGACGACGACGTGCCCGGACAAGTGCTCGGTCCCGGCCGAATCCACAGTGGACACCGCACAGCGGTCGAGGACGATCATCGGCGCGACGCCGCCAATCGCACGGCGTCCAGGATCTTCTCGTACCCCGTGCAACGGCACAGGTTCCCGGCGAGCGCCTCGCGGATCTCCGGATCGGACGGCGACGGCACGCGGTCCAGCAGGTCGTGCGCCGCCACGACGAGACCGGGCGTGCAGAACCCGCACTGCACCGCGCCCGCCTCGACGAACGCCTCCTGCACCGGGTCCAGCTCGTCCCCGGAAGCCAGTCCCTCGACCGTCCGCACGGAACGGTCCTGCGCCTGCCCGGCCGCGACCAGGCACGCACACACCGGCACGTTGTCCAGGTACACCGTGCACGAACCGCATTCACCCTGCTCGCAGGCGTTCTTCGAGCCGGGCAGCCCGAGCCGTTCGCGCAGCATGAACAGCAGCGACTCGCCTTCCCAGACGTCGTCGGCCTGGCGCTGCTCGCCGTTGACCGTCACGTTCACGCGCATGCCTTTTCCCCGTCCAAGAGTTCCTGCCAGGCCCAGCCGAGTGTCCGTCGTGCCATCACGGCGAGCGCGTGCTTGCGATAGGCAGCCGAGCCGCGCACGTCGTCGATCGGCGACGCGGCGCGCGAGACCAGCTCCCCGAACTCGCGCTTCACCGAGTCCAGCAACGGCTTCGGCGAGGCGAAGTCCAGCGCGGAAGCCAGGAACTGCTCGGCTTCGAGCGCCCGGCGCGGTGTGGGAGCCGCGGAACCGACCGCCGCGCCGACCCGGTTCTCCGCGGGGAACAGCGAGATCGCGAACGAGCACACCGCGATCACCATGGCGTTGCGCGTGCCGACCTTGGAGAACTGTTGTGGCCCCTTGGCAGGCGCCAGGTGAACCGCCACGATCAGCTCGTCCGGCTCCACCGCGTTGCGCTTGACGCCCAGGTAGAAATCAACTGCCGGGATCATCCGTGTCCCGCGCACGGAGGCCACCTCGATCACCGCGTCGGACGCCAGCAGCACCGGGTGCGTGTCCCCGGCGGGGGAGGCCGCGCCGAGGTTGCCGCCGACCGTGCCGCGGTTGCGGATCTGCGGCGAGCCGACCGTTCGTGAAGCCATCGCGAGGCCGGGAAGCTGGGCACCGAGCTCCTCGATGATCCGCACGTACGGCACGCCCGCGCCGACGCGCAGGCCGTCGGACCACTCGCTCAGTTCGGGAATCCGGGTCAGGTCGAGCAGCGCGGCTGGCCGGCGGTGGTCGTAGTTCAGCTCCACCATGACGTCCGTGCCGCCGGCGATCGGCACGGCGTCCGGCCGGGAGGCCTTCAGCTCCAACGCCTCCGCAAGCGTTTCCGGTCGAAGGAAATCCATCGTCAGCTACCTCGGTAGGTGGAGTAGGCGAACGGCGACAGCAGCAGCGGCACGTGGTAGTGCTGCGCCGGATCGGAGTAGTCGAACGTGAGCACGACCTCGGGGAAGAACGGCGCGGCCTGCGCCGTGTCGAACACCAGCCGGTACACGCCGGCCTCCAGACCTTCACCCCATCCGGTGATCCGGCCGTCGGCGTTCGTCTCGGCGTTCGCCACCTCGGTCCCGTCGCGGCGCTGCAGCGACACGGCGATGCCGGCGAACGGCCTGCCGCGTGCCGCGTCCAGCACATGCGTGGAGATCGTCACTCGCCCTCCCATCTGGTTGTGAGTCAGTACACAGAGCCAAGGGCCCGGTCCACTACAGCCGGGACGCATGAATCAGCAGGTTCCTACACGTAACGAATTTGTGCTTTCCTACAAACACGAATGGACGAAAGTGACCAGTCATGTTGTTGCTGCGGACGTTGCTGCAGATGCCGGAACTGCGGCTGAGCCTGCAAACCGGTGAGGACCAGCTCGACCGCACGGTCAGCCGCGTGTACGGAACGGAGCTGCCCGACCCCAGCCGGTACCTGTCCGGCGGGGAGCTCGTGCTGTCCGGCCTGCTCTGGCACCACGGCCCGCAGGACTCCGAGACGTTCGTCCGCTCGCTCGCCGCGGCCCGCGTCGCCGGTCTGGCCGCGTCCGAGACCGAGAACCGCTCGTTGCCCGACGACCTGGTCGACGCCTGCGTCCGCCACCACGTGCCGTTGCTCGAGGTGCCGGTCGACCTGTCGTTCGCGACCATCACCGAACGCGTGTCGATGGAACTGGTCGGGCTGTCACGGCACCGCCGGTTGCTGAACGTCGTCGCGGAAGGCGCCGGGCTGCCCGCGTTGTTGTTGGCGGGCGGCCACGAGCTGAACGCGCCGTGCTGGGTGCTCTCCACCGCGGGCCGGGTCGTGGCGGGCGGCGAGCTGCCCGATCGGGTCACGCTGGTGAAGGAGTTCCTGCAGGCCGAGCGGCTCCCGAAGACGGTCAAGGGCAGGACGCTCGTTCCTGTCTCCGAACGCGGCGGCACCCGGCTCACCAGCTGGATCCTCGTCGTAGGCGGCGAACCGCAGCAAGAGGCCGCCGCCGAGCTCGCGTCCCTGGTCGGGTTGGAACGCCTCCGCCAGGCGCAGGGCCGGCAGATCGAGAACCGCACGGCCGGACCGCTGGTCACCGCCGTGCTGAGCGGATCCGCGGACGTCGAGTCACGGCTGGCGGCGGCCGGGCTGGAGAACGCACGGCTGCGGGTCATCAGCGCCGTGACCTCCGACCAGCGCACGGACCTGGCGACCGCGGTGCTGGAGGAGACGCTGCCGCAGGCGTTGGTCACGCCCGTCGGCGACATGGTCTACGCGGTGGCGAAAGCCGACGACTCGCTGCCGGACGACGTGCGCGAGGCGCTGCGCGTGATGGAGCCGGGCCTCGGGTCGGCACGCGTCCTGGTCGGCATCAGCTCGCCGGTCGAGTGGCGCGGTTTGCGCGGCGCCGCGGAGGAAGCCACACACGCGCGTCAGCTCGGCGAACGGCGTGGTGGTCGCACGTGCGTGGTGGCGGGCGAGGAGATCGCGCTCTACCAACTGCTGCTCGCGGGCGTACCGGAAGAGCTGCGGGCGTCGTTGCGGCGCCGGCTGCTCGGCCCGGTGCTGGACTACGACGCCGAGCACGGGTCGGATCTCACCGGCACGCTGAAGGTCTTCCTGGACTGCTCCGGCTCGTGGACCGCCGCGGCCGCCAAGCTGCACGTCCACGTGAACACGCTGCGGTACCGGGTGGGCCGAGTCGAGGAACTGCTGGGCGTCGACCTGGCCGAGTTCGAGGCGCGCGTGGACCTCTTCCTGGCGCTGCAGGCGGGGTAGCTTGGGAGTGTGCCCTTCGACCTGATGAAGGTGCTGCGCAGGTTGCGTACTGCCCCGGTGTCCCAGCATCGGCCGATCGAACGCATCGCGGCCGACCTTCGTCGTGTGCGCCGGGCGCTGGCCTGCTTCGAGCCGGAGGACTCGGCGATCAAGAAGATCGCCGCTCGTCAGGCCTACGACGCGTTGCTCGTGCAGGCCTGTGCGTCGTTGGAGGTCGAGCACCGGCTGGACCTGTTGCCGCAGGGGGTGGACCGCGAGATCGAGCGGTTCAGGGTCGAGGAATGTCTGAGGCGCCTCGGGTTGTCCGTCTGACGGCTGATGTGGCTTGAGCCTTCAGGCTGATGTATCTGCGGGCTCGCGTTTCCTACCGTTCCCGACATGAGAACCGCCGCCTTACTCATGGGCCTGCTGCTGGCCGGAAGCACCGGTTGCGCGGCAGCGCCCCACATCCGCGTGGTGGTGGAGGGATCGGGCACGACGGACCAGCTCACCTACGTGTTTCCCGGTGAGGAGGAACGGACGCTGCGTAACCCGGACATGCCGTTCGAACGCATCGGCGCGCGCAAGGGACGGGTGGCCGTCCGGCTCGAGGGCGTGCACGGCGAGCTCACGTGCAAGATCATCATCAACGGCCGCCAGGTCAAGAGCGCCACCTCCAACACGGGTGCCGCACTGGCGTGCGATCACTCTATGGCTGTCTGACGCAAGACGGTGAAAGCCCGTAGCTTCAAGGTGTCGGGGAGGTACGGGTGATGAGTGACGTTCTGACGGGCACCAGCACAGGCGCGATCCGCTGCACCTACGACGTACCGAGGCGGTTCCGGCCGCCGGCGCCGCCGCGGCACTTCGTGGGCCGCGACGCCGAACTGGCGGGCATCAGGGCCGGCGGGGTGACGGTGCTCAGCGGGCCCGGCGGGGTGGGGAAGACCGCGCTGGCGCTGAAGTGGTTGCAGGAGCGGCGATCCGGCGAGCAGTTGTACGTCGACCTGGCGACCCAGGATCTCGATCGGCTGCTGCGGGCGTTCGGTCTCGACGGCGTCGCCGCGGACGAGACGGCGGCGGTGTTCCGGGGCCTCGTGGCCAGGCGGCAGTTCACCCTGTTGCTGGACAACGCGGACTCCGCCGACCAGGTGACGCCGCTGCTGCCCGCGTCCGGCACGGTGCTCGTGACCAGCCGGGTGAAGCTGGACCTTCCGGAGGCGCAGGAGATCGAGGTCGAACCGCTCACCGACGACGGGCGTCTCGGCCAGCTGCTCGACCGGTCCTATGTGGAGCTTCCGGAACGGCAGGCGCGGCTGTACCGGTTGTGCGCGTGGGAGCCCGGCACGTTCGGCGTGCCGGTGGCGGCGGCGATCGCGGGGGAGCCCGACTGCGACGTCGAGGACGCGCTGGACGACCTGGTCGAGAAGTCGTTGCTGACCGAGGTCGGTGACTACGCGTTCCGGTTCCACGACCTTGTGCGTGCCCACGCGCGCACGAAGCGCTATCAATAGTAAATTGCACACACGGCCGTTCAACGACATAGCTCTCTGATAAACGAAGAACGTTGCCGCTAAAGGGTTGTCCACACCGGGTGGTCCCATTCGGGAATCCGAATTGGTCATATCCTTCGCGTCATGCCGAAGGATTTCCGGGCCACGACGCTCGAACGCGCCATCGGGCGGCAGCTGGCCGGGTGGCGCAACGAGCGCGAGCTCAGCCTCGCGGAGGCGGGCCAGCGCGTGGGTTTCAGCAGCGCCAAGCTGTCCATGATGGAGAACGCCGTGCAGCCGTCGGCGCCGGTCGACGTCATGGCGCTGGGTTACGTCTACAAGGTGCCGACGCCGCAATGGCAGGCCGTGGTGTTGCGGGCGCAGTACGCGGAACACGCCCGTACGCGCGCGCTCAACAACGAGCCGAACTTCGATCCGGCCGCCGACTTCACGAATCTCGTGTTCGAGGCGACATCGCTGCGGGTGTTCACGACGGATCTCGTGCCCGCCGTCTTTCAACTCGGCGGGTACACGAACGCGGCGATGCTGACCGACGACCCGGTGCGGATCGCGCGGCTGACGATGGTGCGGGAGGCGTGGTCGGCGCGGCTGGGCGACAAGGACCCGCTGACCGTGCAGGCGGTCTTCCCGGAAGCCGTGCTGCGGCAGGTCGTCGGCGGGCCGCGGGTGATGAAGGCGCAGCTGCTGCACCTGATGGAGGTCAGCGAGCACCCGACGGTGAGCCTGCAGGTCGTGCCGCGCGCCGCCGGGGCCTATCCGGCGATGGGGTCGCCGTTCACGTTGCTGGAGTTCCCGCACCGCCAGCACAACGACGTGGCGTACCTGGAGACCTTCATCAAGGGCGAGTACTTCGAGGAACCCGGCCTGACCGAGCAGTGCGCCCAGCGGTTCACCGGGCTGCAGCAGCTCGCGCTCGGCACCGGCGAGTCGCTGGAGCTCATCGCCGAGGCCGCCGCGGAACTGTGAGGGTCAGGGCGGGTCGATGCTGAAGACCACTCGGTGCCCTGTCCACTCGTTCAGGCCCCACAGGCGTCCGGACGCACGGCTGTAGGAGAGGTTCTGAGTGAGGCTGGGGGCCCTGGTGAGCACGGACGGCGCGGCGCCGGGTTGTGCGCGGTGGACGCACGAGTAAGCGCCGCGGGCCGTGGGGTCGGCGACCCAGCTCGTGGGGCATTCGCCGGCCATGTAGTACCAGGTGCCGTCGGTTGCCACGCCCTGCATCTGGAAGACCGGCGTGCTGTACCCGGCCGCGGCGGAAGTGGTGTTGACGGCGTCGCCGTTGTCCGCCCTGGGCAGGTCGTAGCGGTCGCTCAACGGCCAGCGGGCGATCCGGCCTCCGCCACCCGCGTCGTGGGAGCGGTACTCGCCGGAGACCAGGGTGGGCGGGGTGGTGCTGCGGTCGAGGCTCAGCGAACCCAGGCAGATCGGTCCGCTGCCTCCCGCGCAGGCGCGAGGATTGGTCGAGCGCTCAGCCGTGTGATAGCGGGCCACCAGCGGTAGTGCCCACTGGTGCCAGCGCGCTGACGAGGCGCCGGCGCGAATGCCGGTCTCCTCGCGGGAAGTGGTGCTCATCTTCCACAGGTACTGCATGTCGAAGACTAGGAGCTCGCCGCCGTTGGCCACGAACAGCTTGTTGCCGTACCAGACGATGCCGTCGGCGTGGACGTTGGTGACGGGGATGAAGTTGCCGGACGAGTCGTTGCCGGTGGGCTGGACGAGCATGACGTGGCCGTAGGTGATCCGGCCGCCGGTGGACTCGGCGATGGTGATGCGCCCGAACCGGTCCTTTCCTCCCGCCTCACTGCCGAAGAACCAGGAGGCCAGGTAGAGGTGGTGGCCGTGGTACGACGTCCCGTCGAAGTCGTGGGAGGCCGTGAGTCCCTGGGGGTGCCAGCCGCCGTCGGCGGAGTAGGCGCTGGTGTTGTCGTCCGCCTGGTCCCAGCAGAAACCGTCGTACTTGTAGGTGCCGTCCAGTCCCGTGTCGTGGCACAGGGCCGCCCGTCCGACGTGCTGCGCGGACTGCGCCACCTGCAACGGTGTGACCCTGGTGACCGCGCCGGACGCCTCGGCGCCCCTGATGGCCGCGCCGTACGCGCGCCAGTCCGCCGTCGGGTCGATCTTGAGCTTGAAGTCCCTGGAGGCGTTCGGCAGGACGGTCAACGCGGTCGCCGCCGACGCCGGCTGCACCCACGTCAGCGAGGCGACGAAAGCGACCAGCACGACGAGCAGCCGGGTTCGCGTGCCTTCTCCGATGATCACCAACTCAGCCTAGCCACCGCTGAGCTGTGGACATGTCGGCTTCCTGAGAAAACTCCGGTTCGCCCCTCCGCAGGCACAAGGATCGGAGACGCACCCCAAACCAAAGGAGACGGCATGTACCGCAGATTCGGTGTCCTGCTCGCGGCGGTCCTGGGCCTCACGCTCACCGCCGCGGCGCCGGCCACCGCAGACGCGTCCCAGCATGATCCAACAGGGCAGTTCCCGACGGAGTTCTCCCTGCCGAACGGGTGGCAGCCGGAAGGCATCGCGATCAGCGGCGCCACGGCCTACTTCGGGTCGCGGGCCGACGGGTCGATCTACGCGGCGGACCTGCGCACCGGCAAGGGCAAGGTGCTCGCCAAGGGGCCCGGCACGCCGTCGCTCGGCATGAAGGTCGATGCGCGCAAACGGCTGTGGGTCGCGGGTGGTGTTGGTGGCGACGCACGCGTCTACGACACCCGCACCGGCGTGTTGCTGGCGAAGTTCCAGTTCGCGACCGCGGACACGTTCGTCAACGACGTCGTGCTGACCGAGAAGTCGGCGTGGTTCACTGACTCGCGCAAGGCGGTTCTGTACGAGGTGCCGCTCAACCTCAAGCCGCACCGGACCCTGGCGCTGACCGGCGACCTCGTCGTCACGCCCGGTGCGACGAACCTCAACGGAATCGTCACCGGGCTCGACGGGGGTTTGATCGCCGTGCAGAGCAACACCGGGTTGCTCTTCCGGATCGATCCACGGACGGGCAAAACCGCGAACATCAATTTGCACGGTCAAGTACTCACCAATGGAGACGGCCTGTTGCGTGAGGGGCGCCAGTTGTTCGTGGTGCAAAACAGGTTGAACAAAGTAGCGCGCTACACGCTCAGTCGTGATGGCGCGACCCTTGCGGCGGAACGCACGGACGCGCGGTTCGACGTTCCTACGACTGTCGCCGCGTTCGGCAAGCGTCTGTACCTGCCGAATGCCCGGTTCAGCACGCCGCCGACGCCCGAGACGACTTACACCGTCGTCGCTGTAGAGCGTCCGTAGAACGAGCACAGGAACTAGCCCGTACGGGGGTTCTTGCCTTGTGAGAACCCTCGTACCGGGTGTTGCGCCGCTCACTCGACTGGGTAGCCTGCCAACCGCGTACTGCGTGTGATCGCTGTCATTGGGTAACGATGATCTCTACTTGTAACCTAATTGCAGCCGAAGGAGTGACTCGGGTTACCTGCGGCGCTAGCTGTGGGACACGGGAGACCAAGAGAGCGCTGTGAGCGAGAAGAGCGGTTACACACCGACCAACCCGCGGACCATTCGGTCGCGGCTGGCTGGTGTTGTGGTCGTGCCCAGCGTGGTGCTCCTGATCATGTGGGCGGTTTTCTCCTCTTACACCCTTTTTGACGGTATCTACATGCGGTCGGTCGCTTCGAGCGTGAAGGACGCGACGATCCCGTCCGTCGACGCGTTCGCCGGACTGCAGAAGGAACGTCAGCTGAGCCTCGAGCTGCTGAGCAAGGCCGCCGGAGTGGACGCGGCCGCGCTGAACCGGCAGCAGGACGTCACCGACGAGTCGGTCCGGAAGATGAAAGCCGCGTTCACGGACCTCGCGGACAGCTCACCCCAGGACATCGTCGACCGGATCAACGCACTCAACTCCGTGCTGGACGAGCTGCCGCAGCAGCGTGCGCAGGTCGAGTCGGGCGCCGCGAACCCGCAGGCGGTCTACGACTACTACAACGGCCTGCTCGACGCGGGCGTGGCGCTGTTCTCCCGGCAGGCGCGGCTGGTGCCGGACGCGGAGGCGAGCCAGGCCAACGTTCAGGCCGTCACGATCTTCCAGGCCGCCGACTGGATGTCCCGCGACACCACCATCGGCTCACGCGGGTTGCTCAACGGCACGTTCACCCCCGCCGAGCGCATCGAGTTCGCCCGGCTCGTCGGTGCCTACCACGCCGGCATCGACTCCACGATCCCGTTCGCACTCGAGCAGCCGCGCGCGCAGTACGACGCGCTGCGGGGGAGTGCGGAGTACCGGGCGCTGCTCGACCTCGAAGGCCGGATCATCAACGGCGACGCGGGAGTCACCGACCAGCAGTGGCGCGCGGCGGCCGGTCCGGTGCACGAGAAGCTCGTCGGGATCGCGATCCAGCAGGCGGGAGACGGCGCGAACCTGGGTCTCGCCAAGGCCGGCAGCCGGTTCACCGCGGTGCTGATCGGCAGCCTGATCGCGTTGCTCGCGGTCGTCGTGGGCATCGTGCTGGCGCTGCGCATCTCGAACCGGCTCGTGTCGCGGGCCCTGGTCACGCGGCTGGCGTCGTTGCGCGAGGACACGCTGCGGCTCGCGCAGGAACGGCTGCCGCACATCGTGGCGCGGCTGCGCGGCGGCGAGCAGGTGGACGTGCACCGCGACATGCCGCCGCTGGACTACGGCAACGACGAGATCGGCCAGGTCGCGGACGCGTTCAACACCGCCCAGTACACGGCGGTCGCGGCGGCGGTGAAGGAGACGCAGGCCCGTGAGGGCGTGAACCGGGTCTTCCTCGACATCGCGCACCGCAACCAGGGTCTCGTCCACCGGCAGCTCAAGATCCTCGACAAGCTGGAGCGCGAGGAGGAGCACCCCGAGCAGCTCGACTCGCTGTTCCAGCTCGACCACCTGGCGACGCGTGCCCGCCGCAACGCGGAGAACCTGATCATCCTCGCCGGGGAGCAGCCGGGCAGGCAGTGGCGCAAGCCGGTGCGGCTGAGCGACGTCATCCGCTCCGCGGTCGCCGAGACCGAGCAGTACGTCCGGGTCAGGGTCAACCCGGTGCCCGACCGCGCACTGGTGGGGGTGGCCGTCGCCGACACCATCCACCTGCTCGCGGAGCTCGTCGACAACGCGACGGCGTTCTCGTCGCCGCGGTCGGAGGTGATCGTCCACTCCAGCGCCGTGCCGCACGGGATCGTGATCGAGATCGAGGACCACGGGCTCGGCATGACGCGGGAGGAGCGTCTGCAGGCCAACGCGAAGCTCTCCAACCCGCCGGCCTTCGAGACGATGGCGTTCCGGGGCGAGTCCCGGCTGGGGCTGTTCGTCGTCGCCCGGCTCGCCGCGCGGCGGGGCATCAAGGTGGAGCTGCGCGACTCGCCCTACGGCGGCACGGTCGCGTTGTGCGTGCTGCCGCCGAACATCGTCGCCCCACACAACACGGCCGGCGACATCACCGAGACCACGCAGATGCCGGTGCGGTCGTTCCACGACCACCACCACGGCCACGTCGAGGAACACCCGAGTTTCCCGATCACGGTGACCCCCGAGGTGCGGGCGGCGCTGAACTCGACGGCTCCGCCGGCCGTTTCCGAGACAGACGCACCCGTGGACGAACCGACCCCAACACCACTTCCGCAGGATGGGAAGGCCCCACTTCCCCGCAGGAAGAAGCGGCAGAATCTGGCGCCGCAGCTCATGCAGTCCGCGGAGGAGACGCCGCACGCCGAGCCGGTGAGCGGCGCAAGGCCGGCCGAGCGGATCCGAGACGGGCTCGCCGCGTTCCAGCGCGGCACCCGTGACGCCCGGCTGACCGACGACTGGAGATCAGAAGGAGCCCCCTCGTCATGAAGGACAACACCAGCCAGCACGGCGAACTGAACTGGTTGCTGGAGGACCTGATCCAGCGCGTGGTCGGCGCCCGTCACGCGGTCGTGCTGTCGGCGGACGGCCTCCTGCTGGGCCGCTCGGCAGGCCTGTCCCGCGACGACTCGGAGCACCTGTCCGCGATGGCGTCGGCGTTCCAGTCGCTCGCCCGCGGCACGGGCCGGCACTTCGGCGGCGGCGCGGTCCGGCAGACCATCGTCGAGATGGAGCACGCCTACCTGTTCGTGACCGCGGCCGGGCACGGCGCGTGCCTCGCGGTCCTGGGCGAGGAGGACGCCGACATGGGCATGATCGCCTACGAGATGAACATGCTGGTCAAGCGGGTTGGCACGTACCTCTCGTCGGCCCCGCGCCAGGAAACGGCAACCGTCCCCTCGGCGCGTGAGTCGCGCTGATGACCGCGCGGGAGGACTGGTGGTACGACGAGGCCGCGGGGCCTCTCGTGCGGCCGTACGCCATGGTGCGCGGCCGCACCCGGCCGAACGCGCCTGACTTGCACCTGGTGACGCAGGTCCGAGCGTCCTCGTTTGCGTCCGACCAGACGTCGCTGACGGTCGAACATCGCGAGATCATGGCCCTGTGCGCACGCCCCCTGTCGGTCGCCGAGGTCGCCGCCTACCTCGACGTCCCGCTCGTCGTCGTCAAGGTCCTGCTGTCGGACCTCATCGAGCGGGGTGACGTGCTGGTGCAGAACTCCTCCCCCCAGATTCCCGACCGGGATCTCCTGCAGGCCGTACTGGATGGTGTTCGTGGGATCTGACGTCCAGCAGACCGTGCCGACCGCGGTCAAGATCGTCATCGCCGGCGGGTTCGGCACCGGCAAGACCACCATGGTCGCGTCGGTCTCGGAGATCCCGCCGCTGCGGACCGAGGAACTGCTCACCGAGGCCGGTGTGCACGTCGACGACCTCGCCGGCATCGAGGGCAAGGACACGACGACCGTCGCCTTGGACTTCGGCCGGATCACGATCAACACGACGGTCGTGCTGTACCTGTTCGGAACGCCGGGCCAGAACAGGTTCTGGTTCATGTGGGACGAACTGGCGACCGGTGCCATCGGCGCCGTGGTCCTGGTGGACACGCGGCGGCTGGACTCGTCGTTCCCGTCGATCGACTTCTTCGAGCACCGCGGCATCCCGTTCGTCGTGGCCGTGAACTGCTTCGACGGGGCGCAGCTCTACACCGTGGACGAGGTCCGGCACGCCCTCGATCTCGACGACGGGATCCCGGTGGTGCTGTGCGACGCGCGGAACCGCGAGTCGTCCAAGACGGTGCTCGTCGGCCTGATCCAGCACTCGATGAACCGGCTGGCCGCTGTTTAGGGTGTTCGTGCTGGTGGGAGGCTGGCCGGGAGCGGGCAAGACCACGTTGGCGACCGCGCTCGGTCCGTCGCTCGGGTTGCCGGTGCTGGCCAAGGACGACGTCAAGGAGGCCCTCGCCGACGAGCTCGGCCCGCCTGCCACGGTGAGCGAGTCGCGGCGGCTGGGCAGGGCGGCGGTCCTCGCGGTGCTGCGGATCGCACGTCGATGTCCGGGCGCGGTGGTGGACAGCACGTGGTTCGACTACACCCGCCCCCTGGTGGCGGCATTGCCCGGGCCCGTGGTGGAACTGCGTTGCGTCGTGCCGGTGGAGGTGGCTCGGGCGCGCTATTGCGCCAGGGCCGCCGATCGCCATGCGGGGCACCTGGATCTGGAGCGCGACGAGGCCGAGCTGTGGGGAGAACCGGTGCGCCCGTTGGGCGTCGGCCCGGTGGTGGAGGTCGACACCACCGAACCGCTGGACGTTCCCGCGATCGCCGCCGAAGTCCGCAGAGCAGCCGGTCTCGCCGGGCGCTAGGCGGTCAGGCGCTGGGCGGTCAGCACGAAGAACAGGAAGCTGGGACTCGCGGTGAGCGCGGTCGCTGACGTGGCTCGCTCCTCGGAGCGGCCGTCCAGGTGCCTGTCACCCGTGCACGACGGCCAGGCGGCGTGGCGGGTGGTAGTTGTAGCTGTAGCTCACGTCGCGGAAGCCGAGGCACAGCGCGAACGGCCGGTCGCCGAACTCCCGTTCCAGGTTTCGCCAGTTGCGGACCAGGAACTCGGTGGCCGCCCACGTCGTGTCACCTCTGCGGCCCAGGCAGAACACCACCGTCGTGCCGCGCGCGGCGTCGCGCACCCGTTCCACCACGGCGAGTTCCAAGGCCTCGGACGTGATCTTCCTGCCGACGTCCGCCCCTCCCAGCACCTCTGCGAACTGCTGCTGCCGCGGGCCGGCTTCTTCCAGTTCGTTCGACAGGCGGAGGCTCACCAGGTTCTCGTCGAGGTAGAGCCTCCGGATGCTGTTGCGCACGGCACCGCCGACCACGACGAGGTTGCCGCTCAGCTCGGTGAACTGCTTCGGGTCGTCGGACGTCGAGGGGCTCACCGAGGTGCGGAAGTCGTAGCGGTGGCGACCGAGGTAGATCGCGTCGACCAGGCCACGGACCATGTCCGGGAGGCGGAACGACGCGGAGCCGAACAGGCGGTTCACGCCCTCGGAGGCGCGCAGTTCGTGAAGTGTGACCGAGTACCCGCGCGGCCGCGTGCTGGCCGAGCTGTTCCACACGTTCGACAGGCACACGACCAGTTGCTGGTTCGTGTCCAGCCCGAAGAACCTGCGGAACCGGCGTTGGCCGACCCGGACCGTCCCTGCCGCGGCGAGACCGAGGCCGATCCAGAAGACGATGTTCGCGATGACGTTGCTTGCGATGTCGGCCAGCACTTGATCAGCATTGCGGGTGTGGCGCGTGCTGATCAAGGGGAGCTCTCGGCCGAGAGCTCCCCTTCACCGCGTCACTTCGCGTAGTTGTGGAAACCGCGGCCCGACTTCTTGCCCAGCAGGCCCGCGTCCACCATGCGCAGCAGCAGCGGCGGCGGCGAGTACAGCGGCTCCTTGAACTCGTCGTACATCGACTCGGCGATGGCCTTCGTGGTGTCGAGGCCGATCAGGTCGGTGAGCCTCAACGGCCCCATCGGGTGGGCGCAGCCGAGCACCATGCCGTTGTCGATGTCGTCGGCCGAGGCGAAGCCGGACTCCAGCATGCGGATCGACGAGAGCAGGTAGGGGATCAGCAGCGCGTTGACCACGAAGCCGGCGCGGTCCTGCGAGCGGATGACCTCCTTGCCCAGGACAGTGCGCACGAACGACTCCGCGCGGTCCTGGGTGGTGGCGCCGGTCAACAGGGACGGCACGATCTCCACCAGCTTCAGCACGGGCACCGGGTTGAAGAAGTGCACGCCGATGACCTGCTCGGGGCGCTGGGTCGCCATGCCGAGCTTCATGATCGGGATGGACGACGTGTTGGACGCGAAGATGGCGTCCTCGTCCTTCACGACCTTGTCGAGCGCGGTGAAGACGTCGGTCTTGATCTGCTCGTTCTCGGCGACCGCCTCGACCACGAACTGGCGGTCGGCGAATTCGCCGATGTCGGTGGTGAACCGGATGCGCGCCAGGGCGGCCTCGCGGTCCTCTGCGCTCAGCTTCCCCGACTTCACGCCCCTGGCGAGCGATGAGGCGATCCGCCCCTGCGCTGCCGCGGCCGCGTCCACGTTGACCTCGGCGACGATGACGTCGAGGCCGGCGCGGGCGCTCACCTCGGCGATTCCGGAACCCATGAGGCCGGAACCGACGACTCCCACTCGTTGAATGTCACTCACACGCCCGATCCTGCCATGAGCATCTCGAACCGAGGTGGTGCTGCCACAATCGTTCGGTGTCGCACGGAGTGAACACGGTCAACGGTGTGCACGGCACAGTGATCGGCAACGTTGTGCAGGCGGGCTCCATCACGATTGCCGAGGCCCCGCCGCCCGCGATCGCGTTGGGAGGACTCCCGCCGCAGTCGACGTTCGTCGGCAGGGACGAGCAGGTCGCGGTGCTGTCGGACCTGCTGCGCCCGGACGCGAGTGTGCCCGTCGTCCTGGTGGACGGGCTGGCGGGGATCGGTAAGACCGCCCTGGCGTTGCGGGTGGCGGCGAGTCGCAAACGTGAGTTTTCCGGCGGTGTCGTGATGATCGACATGCGCGGGTACGACGACGAGGAACAACGGGTCACGGCGTTCGCGGCGCTCGGTTCGCTCTTGCGGGCCGTGGGGGTGCACGCCGAGCGGGTCCCGGTGGATCTGCCCGGCCGCTCGTGGCTGTGGCGCACCGTGCTTGCGGAGTACGGCGAGCACCCGATCCTGGTGGTGATCGACAACGTCTCGGCGGTGGACCAGGTGGTGCCGCTGCTGCCCGGTGACGGCGCGCACAAGGTGCTGGTGACCAGCAGACACCGGCTCGCGGGGCTGCCGGGAGGGCGGATGACGGTGCCGGCACTGCCCTCCGCAGCGGCGATCGGCCTGCTGACCGACGCGGGCGATCATGCGGAGCGGCTCTCGTCGTTGTGTGGTGGGTTGCCGTTGGCGCTGCGAACCGTCGCCGCTCTGCTGGCCACCGATCCAGGCCGGCCGGTGACCGACCTGATCGAAGCGCTGGAAGACGAGAGCGAACGGCTCACCGAGCTCGATCTCGACGGCACGCTCTCGGTGCGTGCTGCCTTCAATCTGTCGTACGAACGGCTCGACGAGGCGGAACGCAGGGCATTGCGGCTGCTCGCGGTCAACAAGGGACCTCACGTGAGTGCCGAGGCTGCGGCTCGGCTGCTGGACTCACCCGTGCGAGCGGCCGACCGGATGCTGAGGCGGTTGCAGCGCGCCTCGCTGATCGAGCGCGGAACGTTCGGGCGATGGCTGATGCACGATCTGCTTCGGCTCTACGCGACCGAACTCGGCGACACCGAGTGTGCCGTCGCGAGCGTGCGGTTGGTCGAGCACTACTTGGACGGTGCACGCGGCGTGGCCACGTGCCTCGATCCCCAGGCCGAGTTCCCTGTTGTGTTCAGCACCAGGGCGGAGGCGCTGAGGTGGGCTGACATCGAGTTCCCCAACCTGATCGCCGTTTTCTCGTTCGCTGCCGACCACCACGTGCGTGACCTTTGTACGGCGATGAAGCCGTATTTCGAACTCAGACGACCCGCGAGCGACTGGATCTTCGCCGCACGTTGCGCGGTGCGTGCGTGCGTTCGGCTGAACGACGACGCCGGTTCGGCGATCGCGCACAACGCTCTCGGCAACGCGTTCCTCTCGGCGCGCCGGGTAGCGGATGCGTTGTGGGAGTACGAGACGGGGTTGAGCCACGCCCGGAACGCAGGGGACAGCGCGCTGGTGAGCATGGCGCTCGTGAACATCGGTAACGCACGTCGGGTACTGGGTGACCCGATGGGTGCCATGGAGCTGTACGAGTACGTGCGAGCGGTTCAGCGAACCTCCGGGCACCGGCTCGGCTCGCTGAGGACGCTGATCAATCTCGGTGCTGTGTACCGCGAACTCGGCAAGCAGAAGCTGGCGCTGCGCGCTCTCACCGAGGCGTTGGAACAGCAACAGATCGAAGGCTTCCCACTCGAGGTCATCGCCGCGGTCCAACTCGGTCACGCCTACCGCGACGCCGGGCTGCGGCGACTTGCGCGCCAGAACTACGAACGTGCGTTGGAGACGTGCAGGGATCTGGGTGACGATCGCGGCACCGCCGCGATCGAGCGCATGGTGCAGAAGCTGAGCGACTACCCGTCAGATGAGGATGATGACTGGTTCGCCTACGTGGACCACTTCTTGTAGATCCTGATCACGAAGGCCGTGGGAGGGTGATCATCTGTACGTCAGGCACAATCCTGCGGTGCCCAAGCAGATCAATCGTGTGCAAGGCTCAGTTGCCGGAACGGTCGTGCAGGTCGGCACCGTGACGATGAACGAGGCCCTTCCACAACCGATCGGGTTGAACGGCTTGCCTCCGCGACGGTTGTTCGTCGGCAGGGCCGAGCAGGTCGCGGAGTTGCGCGGCGTGTTGAGCCCTGATTCACCGGTTGCCGTCGCGGCTGTCGCGGGACTTCCCGGAGTCGGGAAAACAGCGCTGGTCACGCACGTCGCGTGGCAGGTGCGAGATGAGTTCCCCGGTGGTGTCGTGATGATCGACATGCGTGGCTGCGATGATCAGCCGGTCACGGTGTCCCATGCACTCGGCTCACTGCTGGTGGCCGTGGGGATGCGAGCAGAGCAGGTGCCGCCGGACGACCAGGCGCGCATGTGGCTTTGGCGGACAGTTCTCGCCGAGATGCCGCCGACGTTGCTGATCGTCGACAACGCCTTGTCGGCGGCACAGGTGCTTCCGCTGCTTCCGGGTCATCCTGGCCATCGGTCGCTGGTGACGAGCAGGCGTCGGCTTGCGGCGTTGGAGAACGCTCGGCATGTGACGGTGCCCGTGCTGCCGACTGACGCGTGTGTGGAGTTGCTTCGGACACGTCTATCTGCGGAGTACGACACGAACACCTCCGCGGATGGAACGGCTCGGCTCGTGGAGTTGTGCGGCTGGCTGCCTCTTGCGTTGCACACCGCGGTCGCACTGCTCGGGACGGACTCGCACCCCACGGTCGAGGATCTGGTGGCGGCGCTGGAAGACGAACAGACTCGCCTCAGCGAGCTCGACATGGAGGAGGACGCCCTCTCTGCGAGGGCGGCCTTTGCGCTGTCGTACCGGCAACTCGGCGAGGGCGAGCAGCGTGCGTTGCGCCTGCTCGGGGTCAACCGGGGGCCGGACATGAGCCTGGAGGCCGCGGCCCACCTCTTCCAGGCGGGGAATCGCGCAGCCCGGCTGATGCTGCAGCGTCTTCAGCGGGCGTCGTTGGTCGATCGTCGGGATCGCAGTCGGTGGGCGATGCACGACCTGCTGCGACTGTTCACGGCCGAACTCGCAAGGGAAGATCAACTCTGTCGGCGTGCCGGTGTGCGACTGACTGACCACTACCTGCGGGGTGCGCGGAGCGCGGCTGGATGGCTCGACCCCGCCGCGATTCCGGACAACAGGTTCTCCACCTGGGACGAAGCACTGATGTGGATGGACGACGAGTATCTGAACCTCGTGTCTGTGTTCGAGTCGGCCACCAACACGCACAAGCGCGCACTGGCTGCGGCCATGAAGCCGTACCTCTACCTGAGAAACCCCGGTCGTTGGAGCGATGTGGCGCGTAGCGCCGTCGACGCCTGCCGCCGCTTGAAGGACGTTGACGGTGAGGCGAGGGCGCGCTTGTTGTTCGGCAGTTCTCTGCTTGCCGCGCGGCTGGCCGCGGATGCGGTGGTGCAGCACGAGATGGTGTTGGCCTACGCAACAGAGGTTGCTGATCGAAATCTGGAGAGCTCCGCGTTGACCAATCTGGGCAACGCACGTCAGATGCTCGGTGAACTGGACGAAGCAGACGAGCTGTACGACCGGGCCTTGGAGATTCGCCGCGAGATCGGTGACGAGCTGGGGGCGCTCCGGGTGCAGGTCAACCAGGCCACGGTACGTCGCAGGCTCGGCGATCCGGCGACGGCCGCGGCAATACTCGAGCACGTGGTGAAGGAAGCGGACCTCTCCGACTCGCACACCGGGATCGTCGCGGCGATCCAGCTCGGGCACACCCATCGCGAACAGAGCAATCGGTTGGAGGCCGAGCGGCAGTACAACCGCGCTTTGCGAGCGTTCCGCGGGTTGAGAGACGTTCGCGGAGTCGCTGTCGTGACGAGTTTTCTGTCAGGGTTGGCATCGTCGGTCCCGATCAGTTGGGTCGAGCTGATGCACTTCTCCAGTCTGGATCTCATCCGCTTCGGCTGACCCACGTTGGCACAGCATCGAGGCCGTGCCAACGTGGGGAATGCACATCGTCAGTCGAGCTCCGCCTCCGCCTTGGCGATCGCCGCGAACTCCTCTTCGGGAGCGTTCGCGACCAGGTGATGACGGCTGTAGAACCAGTAGTAGGCAACAGCGAGCAACACGATGCCCGCCGTCACCGCCGCAGCGATCTCGTCGACGAAGAACGTCGCGATCACAGCGGCAACCGCCAGTACCAGAGCAACGCTCGTGGTGACCACACCGCCAGGAGTCCGGTACGGCCGTGGCAACTCCGGTGCCGTCTTACGCAACACGATGTGCGACACCATCATCAGCACGTAAGACAAGGCAGCACCGAACACCGCGATGTTGATGAGCCGCGCGCCACCCGTCACCGGGTCGACCGTCTTCATGATCGTGGCCAGCACGAACCCGATCGTGCCGGGCACGATCAGGGCCAGGTACGGCGTCTTGCGCTTGCCGGTCTTCGACAGCCAGCGCGGCAGGTAGCCCGCGCGGGACAACGCGAACAGCTGCCGCGAGTAGGCGTAGATGATCGAGAAGAAGGACGCCACCAGGCCGGCCAGGCCCACGTAGTTCACCAGCTGCGCCAGGAAGGTGTCGCCGCCGTACGCGGCGCGAACCGCCTCGGGCAACGGGTTTCCGGACGCCTCCAGCACCTTCGACCCCGCACCACCGGGTGCCACCAGCAAGATCGCCGCCGCGAACACCAGCAGCGCCACCATCGCGCCGATGATGCCGCGCGGCATGTCGCGCTTGGGGTCTCGCGCTTCCTCGGCGGCCAGCGGTACGCCTTCCACCGCGAGGAAGAACCAGATCGCAAACACGATCGCGCCCCACGCCCCGGTGACGCCCATCGGCAGGAACGAACCGTCGCCGATGTCGAACAGCTTGGCGGAGTCGAACTTCGGGATCATGCCCGCCACGAACGCGACCAGGGCGACCACCGCGACGCCGGTGATCACGAACATCAGCCGCAGAGCCTCGCCGACGCCGTAGAGGTGGATGCCGACGAAGATCACGTAGCACGCGAGGTACACCGGCCACGTGGCGTCCAAAATGCCCAGTGCCTTGATGTAGTCGCCGATGAACACCGAGATCGCCGCGGGCGCGATGGCGTACTCGATCAGAATGGCGATACCTGTTGCGTACCCGCCCAACGGGCCGAGCGCGCGCCTCGCGAACCCGTAGCCGGCGCCCGCGACCGGCAGTGCGGAGGCCAGTTCGGCGAGACCGAACACCATGCACGTGTACATCGTCGCCATCAGGATCGTGGCGACCAGCATTCCGCCCCAGCCACCCTGGGCCAGACCGAAGTTCCACCCGGCGAAGTCGCCGGAGATCACGTACGAGACACCCAGCCCGGCCAGCAGGACCCAGCCCGCCGCGCCCCGTTTGAGCTGACGGTGCTCCAGGTAATCGCTGCCCACCTTCTCGTACTCGACGTGCTTGGCCATATGGACTCCTAATAGTCCTTTAACCCGGTGGCTGAGGGTGGCGCTCAAGAGCCGGTGGTGTCAAGATGTAGCCGCCAATGGCTCGCTGACATACCTTTGGAGGAACGCGGGATGCTGACCGTCGAGGAGTTGCGCGAGGCCGTGGACAGCGGTGAGATCGACACCGTCCTGGTCGCGATCGTGGACATGCAGGGTCGCCTGCAGGGCAAGCGTTGCGCTGCCCGGTACTTCCTCGACGAGGTGCTCGGCCACTCCGCGGAGGGCTGCAACTACCTGCTCGCCGTCGACGTCGAGATGAACCCCGTCAGCGGTTTCGAAATGTCCAGCTGGGACCGCGGGTACGGCGACTTCGTGATGAAGCCGGACGTCGAGACGCTGCGCCGGGTGCCGTGGCAGGAGGGCACCGCGCTCGTCATGTGCGATCTCGTGTGGGAGAACGGCGATCCCGTCGTCGCCTCGCCGCGGCAGATCCTGCGCAAGCAGCTCGACCGGCTCGCCGCGCTCGGGCTGGAGTGCTACGTCGGCACCGAGCTCGAGTTCATCGTCTTCGACGACACGTACGAGCAGGCCTGGAACGCCGGCTACCGCAACCTCACACCGTCCAACCAGTACAACGTCGACTACTCGTTGCTCGGCACCGCGCGCGTTGAGCCGTTGCTGCGGGCCATTCGCAACGGCATGACGGGCGCGGGCATGGTCGTCGAGTCGGCCAAGGGCGAGTGCAACCCCGGCCAGCACGAGATCGCGTTCCGCTACACGACGGCGCTGCGGACGTGCGACCAGCACGCCATCTACAAGAACGGCTCCAAGGAGATCGCCTCACAGCAGGGCAAGTCGCTCACGTTCATGGCGAAGTACAACGAACGCGAGGGCAACTCCTGCCACATCCACCTGTCGCTGCGCTCCAAGGACGGCGAGCCGGTGTTCGCCGAGGGCCACGGCATGTCGGAGATGATGAAGCACTTCGTCGCCGGGCAGCTCGCCGCGTTGCGGGAGTTCACCTACTTCCTCGCGCCGAACATCAACTCCTACAAGCGTTTCGTGAAGGGGTCGTTCGCGCCGACCGCCGTCGCGTGGGGCCGGGACAACCGGACGTGCGCGTTGCGGGTCGTCGGCCACGGTCAGTCTTTGCGGTTCGAGAACCGGGTACCCGGTGGCGACGTGAACCCCTAC
The DNA here is from genome assembly GCF_011067745.1 of Lentzea alba. Taxonomy (GTDB): domain Bacteria; phylum Actinomycetota; class Actinomycetes; order Mycobacteriales; family Pseudonocardiaceae; genus Lentzea; species Lentzea alba. The sequence continues at coordinate 166,096 of NZ_JAAMPJ010000017.1, read as the reverse complement.
CTCGCGGTGGCGGCGTTGATCGCGGCCGGCCTGCACGGCGTCGAGCAGAAGCTGGAGCTCGAGGACGAGTTCGTCGGCAACGCCTACGCCTCGGACCGGCCGACCGTGCCCACGACGCTGCGTGAGGCCGCGGACCTGTTCGCGGCCAGCGAGATCGCGCGGGAGGCGTTCGGCAAGGAGGTCGTCGACCACTACCTGAACGCGGCGAAGGTCGAGCTCGACGCGTTCGAGGCGGCGATCACGGACTGGGAGAAGGTACGCGGGTTTGAGCGCCTCTAAGCCACTCATCGGCATCAGCACGTACCTGGAGCGCACGCGCTTCGGCCACTGGGACGTGGAAGCCGCGGTGCTCTACCGCGGTTACCTCGACTGCGTGGTCAAGGCGGGCGGCAACCCGGTCATGCTGCCGCCGGTCGGCACCTGGAGCGCCGAGACGATCGGGTTCCTGGACGGACTGGTGATCGCGGGCGGCGCGGACATCGACCCCGCCGCCTACGGTGCCGCCAAGCACGAGCTGACCGGCGAACCACGCCGTGACCGCGACGACGCCGAGTTCGCGCTGGTCGAGGCGGCGTTGAAGCTCGACCTGCCGGTGCTCGGCGTCTGCCGGGGCATGCAGGTGCTCAACGTGGCGCTGGGCGGCACGTTGCACCAGCACATCGAGGGCCACAACCCGGCGCCGGGCGTCTTCGAGCACACCGACATCGAGATCGTCGGCGACTCCCGGCTGCACGACGTCCTCGGCGACGCGACGACCGTGCAGTGTCATCACCACCAGTCGCTGGACCGGGTCGCGGACGGGCTGCGCGTCACCGCGGCCGCGCCCGACGGCACCGTCGAGGCCGTCGAACTGGAAGGCGCCCCGTTCGTCGTCGGCGTGCAGTCGCACCCCGAGCAGGACATCGAAGACCTGAGGCTGTTCGAAGCGCTGGTCGAAGCCGCAAGGAGAAGAGCGTCGTGACCTTTGACGTCATCAACCCCGCCACCGAGAAGGTCGTGCGGTCCGTACCGCACACCTCTCTCGAAGAGACGGACGCGGCGATCGTCCGGGCGCAGAAGGCGTTCGAGAGCTGGCGGAACGTCGCCCCCGGTGATCGCGGCCGGTTGCTGCGCAGGTTCGCCGACCTCGTCGACGCGCACAACGAAGAGCTGGCGCAGCTGGAGGTCGAGAACTCCGGGCACACCATCGGCAACGCCCGCTGGGAGGCCGGCAACGTCCGCGACGTGCTGCAGTACTACTCGGCCGCGCCGGAACGGTTGTTCGGCAAGCAGATCCCGGTGCCCGGCGGGCTGAACGTCACGTTCCACGAACCGCTGGGCGTCGTCGGCGTGATCGTGCCGTGGAACTTCCCGATGCCGATCGCGGGATGGGGGTTCGCCCCGGCACTGGCCGCCGGCAACACGGTCGTGCTGAAGCCCGCCGAGGTCACGCCGCTGACCGCGATCCGTCTGGGCGAGCTCGCGCTGGAGGCGGGCCTCCCGGAGGGCGTGTTCCAGGTGCTGCCGGGCAAGGGCAGCGTGGTCGGCAACCGGTTCGTCACGCATCCGTTGGTGCGCAAGGTCGTTTTCACGGGCTCGACCGAGGTCGGCAAGCAGATCATGGCCGGCTGCGCGGACCAGGTGAAGAGGGTGACGCTGGAGCTGGGCGGCAAGTCGGCGAACGTGATCTTCGCCGACTCCGACCTGGAGAAGGCGGCCGCCACGGCGCCGTACGGGGTGTTCGACAACGCCGGGCAGGACTGCTGCGCGCGGTCGCGGATCCTCGTGCAGGCCAGCGTCTACGACCGGTTCATGGAACTGCTGGAGCCCGCGGTCAAGGGCGTCAAGGTCGGCGAGCCCGGTGACGAGGCGACCGAGATGGGGCCGCTCATCACCGCGGCGCACCTCGGGAAGGTGGCGTCCTACGTGCCGGACGACGCCCATGTCGCCTTCCGCGGAACCTCGCCGGACGGACCCGGTTTCTGGTTCCCGCCGACGGTCCTGACGCCTCCCGCGGACCACGTGACCGTCACCGAGGAGATCTTCGGACCGGTCGTCGTGGTGCTGCCGTTCTCCGACGAGGCCGACGCCATCAGGATCGCGAACGACTCCGAGTACGGGCTGTCCGGTTCGATCTGGACGCAGGACGTCGGCCGGGCGATCCGGGTGTCACGGGCGATCGAGGCCGGAAACCTGTCTGTCAACTCGCATTCTTCCGTCCGCTACTGGACACCTTTCGGCGGCGTGAAGCAGTCGGGTCTCGGCCGTGAGCTCGGACCGGACGCGCTGGATTCCTTCACCGAAGTCAAGAACGTCTTCATCGCCACCTGATTTTCGGCATACCTGACAGGAGAACAACAGATGGTGCAGCGACTCGAGGGCCGCGTGGCCGTCGTGACGGGTGGCGCTAGCGGCATCGGCCTCGCGACCGCGCGCAGGTTCGCGAGCGAAGGCGCGAAGGTCGTCGTCGCCGATCTCGACCCCGCGTCCGGCAAGGCGGCCGCGGACGAGGTCGGCGGGCTGTTCGTCCAGGTCGACGTGACCGACGAGGAACAGGTCAAGGCCCTCTTCCAGACCACTGTGGACACTTACGGCAAGCTGGACATCGCGTTCAACAACGCGGGCATCTCGCCGCCTGACGACGACTCGATCCTGACCACGGGCATCGAGGCGTGGGACCGCGTGCAGAAGGTGAACCTCACGTCGGTTTATTTGTGTTGCAAGTACGCCATTCCGCACATGCAGGCCAACGGCAAGGGTTCCATCATCAACACGGCGTCGTTCGTGGCGACGATGGGCGCGGCCACCTCGCAGATCTCCTACACGGCGTCGAAGGGCGGCGTGCTGGCGATGTCGCGTGAGCTCGGCGTGCAGTTCGCGCGCGAGGGCATCCGGGTGAATGCGCTTTCCCCCGGGCCGGTCAACACCCCGCTGCTGCAGGAGCTGTTCGCGAAGGACCCGGAGCGGGCCGCGCGTCGGCTGGTGCACGTACCGCTCGGTAGGTTCGCCGAACCCGAGGAAATCGCCGCGGCGGTCGCGTTTCTCGCGTCCGACGACTCGTCGTTCATGACCGCGTCGAACTTCCTCGTGGACGGCGGCATCGCCGGCGCGTACGTGACACCCCTGTAGATGATGGAACACGCGCAGGAGGCGTTGTTCCGTCCCGTGCGAGCGGGCAACGCCTTCGAGGAGACCGTCGAACGGCTCATGCAGGCCATCCGGCTCGGCGTCGTCGCGCCGGGCGAGCGGCTGCCGTCCGAACGGGATCTGGCCACCCGGCTCGGCGTGAGCCGGGTGACCGTGCGCGAGGCCATCAGGTCCCTTCAGGAGAACGACTACGTCGAGTCCCGGCGCGGCCGGTACGGGGGCACGTTCGTCAACGAAGTGATCCCGAAGCCCGCGCCCGGCAAGGAGTTCGGCGACATCCACGACGCGCTGACGTTGAGGAAGGTCCTGGAGACGGGAGCCGCGGAAGCCGCGGCGGGTCGCTCGCTGGGACCCGCCGAACGGCGCGGGCTGCGGGCCCGGCTGGAAGAGGCCTCCACCGCGTCGGTGGGGGAGTACCGGCGCAAGGACTCGCGGCTGCACCTCGCGATCGCCGAGGCCACCGGGTCCGCGGCACTGACGGCCGCGGTCGCCGACTCGCGCATGCGGGTCAACGAGCTGCTCGACACCATCCCGCTGCTCGAACCGAACCTCGCGCACTCCAACGCCCAGCACGAGCGCATCATCACCTCCATTTTGGACGGAGACCCGGCGTCGGCACGGCAGGCGATGGCCGAGCACCTCGACGGAACGGCATCACTGCTGCGCGGCTTTTTGGTCTGACCGGTCAGACTCCGGCAAAGGCAGCAGTGTGGAAGGGTTGTTGTCAGAAAACAGCAACGTGAAAACGTTTTCAGGTTCAACTGTCCCGTTGTCATGCGAATTCCGCATGGAACAACACTTGGCGTGAGCCTTGCGGACAGTTACCGTCCGAATACCTCGGGGACTTGCAGCGCGAGGAGCTGTTGATGCCAGGGTTGCGCAAGGTGTTTCGCGACGCCATGGGCCGGGTGCACTCACTCCGTGTCTTGTCCGCCGCGGGCATGGTGAGTCTCAGGAACTTCAAGATGTCCGTGCAGGCGTTGAAAGAGGTGAAGGTCTGGGGGCCGAACGTCACGGCACTGCGCCGTTCCGTTCTGCTGAACCCGGACGGTGTCGCGATCGTCGACGAACGCGGTTCGATGACCTACCGCCAGCTCGACCGGCGTTCCACCGCGATCGCGCAGGGCTTGCGCGCGCTGGGGGTGCAGCACACCCACATCGTCGCGTTGATGTGCCGCAACCACCGCGGCATGGTCGAGTCGCTGCTGGCGTGCGCGAAGCTCGGCGTCCGCGTGTTGTTGGTGAACACGGGCTTCGGCGCTCCGGTCGTTTTGGACCTTCTGCAACGTGAACGCGCGTCGCTCGTCATTCACGACGAGGAGTTCACGCCGCTGTTCCACCAGCTGCCGCCGTCGATCCCGCGCTGGCTCGCCTGGTCGCGCGACGGACTCGACCGTCGCACGCCGACACTCGACCAGCTGGTGGCGAAAGCCCCGCGCGGCGAACTGGAACCCCCGCGCGAACCGGGTGTCGTCATCCAGCTGACGTCCGGAACGACCGGCGTGCCGAAGGGCACCGCCCGCGAGATCAAGTCGGTCCTGACGGCATCGGACTTCCTCGACCGCATCCCCATGCACTCCGGGGAATCGACGTTCATCGCCGCGCCGATCTTCCACTCCGTCGGCTACTCGCACCTGACCCTCGCCATGTCGCTCGGCTCGCGCGCGGTGCTGCAACGCCGGTTCGACCCGCGCAAGACGCTGTGGTCGGTGCAGGGCCAGCGCTGCACGACGATCGTGCTGGTGCCGACGATGCTGCAGCGGATCATGGAACTGGACCGGTCCGTGATCGACTCGTTCGACCTGCGCCACCTGCGCGTGGTGTTCTGCTCCGGCGCCGCGATCCCGACGGACCTCGTGCACCGCACCCAGGCCGTGCTCGGTCCGGTGCTCTACAACCTCTACGGTTCGACGGAGGTCGCCGTCGCCACCGTGGCCACGCCTCAGGACCTCGAAGCCGCGCCGTCGAGCGTCGGCATGCCACCGCACAACTGCATCGTCCGCGTCTACGACAACGACGGAAACCGGATCACCCGGTCGTTCGTGACCGGCCGGATCTTCGTGCGCGGCTCGCTGACCGTCGACGAGTACACCGACGGCTCGCAGAAGGAACGCATCGACGGCCTCGTCGCGACCGGCGACCTCGGCCACTTCGACCCGAGTGGACGGCTCTACTTCGACGGCCGCGAGGACGACATGATCGTGTCCGGCGGCGAGAACGTGTACCCGGTCGAGGTGGAGAACCTGTTGATGACGCACTACCGCGTGCGCGACGCGGCGGTGCTCGGCGTGCCGGACCCCGAGTACGGGCAACGGTTGCGCGCCTTCGTGGTGCCGGTGGCGGGGGCGCGGATCGACGTGCGGGAGCTGCGCGAGTTCGTGCGGACCCGGCTGGCTCGGCACAAGGTTCCGCGCGAGGTCGTCGTCGTGCCGAAGCTGCCGCGCAACGCGACCGGCAAAGTGCTCCGACGCCAGCTGCTGGCGATCAGACTGGGCTCGCAACCGCACTCGAACTAAAGCCATGAACGGCGCTTTTGTGGACTTGGGGTCCACGAAAGCGCCGTTCATGGCTTTGGGGAGCGCACGACTCACGTCGTCGGGGACTCGGGCAGGACGTGAGTCGTGCGCTCGGTCGGGTTACCGCTCGCCGCGGTCGCCGCGGTCGCTGAACGGACCGCGCTGCTCGAAGCGGTCACCCCGATCACCGCGGTCCGGGCCGCGGTCGCCTCGGTCGTGGACGCGGACGTGACCCGGTCCGCCGCGGTCGTCGAAGCGGTTAGCTGCGACGGCTCCCACGATGCCGCCGCCGAGGACGAGGCCCAGCAGTCCCACGGCCACCAGTTGGGTGGCGCGGTGTCCCGCGAAACGCCTCGCGCGGCCACGGCTGGCGGGTGCTGCAGCCGAAGGGATCGGTGCCGCTGCCGGGGGTGCTTCCGCGGCTGTCGGTGCCGGCTGTGGCGTGGCCGGTGCTGTCGCCGGGGGTGGTTCCGCCGCTGTCGCCGCCGGCTGGTCCGGGGCGGGGTGCTGACCAGGCGTGGCCGGTGCTTCGGCCGGCAGCGGGGTCGTTGCCTGGTCCGGTGCAGGCTGGGCGGCCTGCGGTTCGTTGCTCGACTGCTCCCGCGGAGGCGTCGGTCCCTGCTCGCTCATGTCCTCAACGATGCGCCGTTCGGCTGAGCTGAGGCTGACAGCCGCCTGTCCGTTTCCTGAAGCCGGACGATCAGGCCGTGCAGACGCCGTGACGCAGCGATTCGGGCAGGTCAGCGCCTCGCAAGGAGTTGATCACGGGGCGGGAGGCGATGAAGACGTGCCGCTGGTCGGCGTAGGTCGCACCGAAGAGTTCGGGATCGAGCACGCCGGACCACACGAAGTGCAGCGTCGTGCGCGTGCCGTCACGGGCGTCGCGGCGCGCGTAGTGGTCGCGCAGGTCGGTGTAGAGCAGGCGCAGTTCGTCCCGGTTGGACTCGGTGAGGTGGACCGGGCATTCGACGACCAGGTCGTGCATGTCGGTGCTCCTAACGGCGGGCCGGGCACACAGACTGCTCGCCCCGCCCATCGAGACGCATCCGAAAAACCACTCAGAACCGTCTGCGTATGAATCGCGGCCTGGAAACCACCCGGTCGAGCTAACTGACGCACGCTCGGAGCGTCCGGTTCCACAAACCGGTTGCGCGCACCCGGTTCGATGGAGGCATGGAACTCGTACCGCTCCGCCCTGAGTTCGCCGCACAGCTGCACGCGAGTTCGGACAACGCCGAGGTCAACCGGCTCACCGGCACGCACGCCACGTTCACGCTGCAGGACTACGAGGCGTACGTCGAGCGCACGCTCAACGATCCGGACCGCTACACCCGCGCCATCGTCGAGGACGGGAAGTGCATCGGCGAGGTCGTGCTGAACCCGATCGACGCGCACAACCGGAAGTCGGGACTTCGGATCGCGCTCTGGGACGGCTTCGGCAAGGGCTACGGCACCATCGCGATCAAGCACGTCCTCGACCACGCGTTCAACGTGCTCGACCTGCACCGGGTCGACCTGGAGGTGTACGAGTTCAACGAACGGGCGATCCACGTCTACAAGAAGTGCGGCTTCCGCGAGGAAGGCCGGCTGAGGGACGCCCTGCTCTGGGACGGCGTCTTCTACGACGCGATCGTCATGTCCATCTTGAGCACCGATAGCATCTGATCCGCAAACCGAAAACTTCCAACTAGGAGTCATCGTGTCCGAGTCGCGCCCAGTAGTCGCCCAGAACCCGCCTCGCGTGGTGGTTCCGGCTGGGACGACGGCGGGCACGGCCGTGCGCGAGGCCGGGCTGCCCGGCAAGGGCTCCGACGCGATCGTCGTCGTGAAGGACGCCGAGGGCCACCTGCGCGACCTGTCGTGGACCCCGCAGGTCGACGTCGAGGTCGAGGCCGTCGCCGCGGACACCGAGGACGGCCGCAGCGTCATCCGCCACTCCGCCGCGCACGTGCTGGCGCAGGCGGTGCAGCAGCAGTTCCCCGAGGCCAAGCTCGGCATCGGCCCGCCCGTGAAGGACGGTTTCTACTACGACTTCCAGGTCGAGAAGCCGTTCACGCCCGAGGACCTGCAGGCGCTGGAGAAGCGCATGAAGCAGATCATCAAGTCCTCGCAGCGGTTCTCGCGCCGGGTGGTCGAGTCGATCGACGCCGCGAAGAGCGAGCTCGCGAAGGAGCCGTTCAAGCTGGAGCTCGTCGACATCAAGAGCGACGTCGACACCAGTGAGATCATGGAGGTCGGCGGCGGCGAGCTGACGATCTACGACAACCTCGACCCGCGCTCCGGCGAGCAGGTGTGGGGCGACCTGTGCCGCGGCCCGCACGTGCCGACCACGAAGCACATCCCGGCGTTCAAGCTGACCCGCGTCGCCGCCGCGTACTGGCGGGGCAACGAGAACAACCCGCAGCTGCAGCGCATCTACGGCACCGCGTGGGAGTCGCAGGAGGCGCAGGACGCGTACCTGGAGCGCCTGGCCGAGGCCGAGCGCCGCGACCACCGCAAGCTGGGTGTCGAGCTGGACCTGTTCTCGTTCCCGGACGAGCTGGGCTCCGGCCTGGCGGTGTTCCACCCGAAGGGCGGCATCATCCGCCGCGAGCTGGAGACCTACGCGCGCCGCAGGCACGAGGAGTCCGGCTACGAGTTCGTGAACACCCCGCACATCAGCAAGAGCGGGCTGTTCCACACCTCCGGCCACCTGCCGTACTACGCCGACACGATGTTCCCGCCCATCGAGTTCGAGGGTGAGGACTACTACCTCAAGGCCATGAACTGCCCGATGCACAACCTGATCTTCAGGTCGCGCGGGCGGTCCTACCGCGAGCTGCCCCTGCGGCTGTTCGAGTTCGGCACGGTCTACCGGTACGAGAAGTCCGGCGTGGTGCACGGCCTCACCAGGGTGCGCGGTCTGACGATGGACGACTCGCACATCTACTGCACGAAGGAGCAGATGCCGGGTGAGCTTCGGTCGCTGCTCAAGTTCGTGCTGGACCTGCTCGCCGACTACGGTCTGACCGACTTCTACCTGGAGCTTTCCACTCGCGACGACTCGCCGAAGTTCATCGGTGACCCGCAGGAGTGGGAAGAGGCGACCGAGACGCTGCGACAGGCCGCGATCGACTCCGGCCTCGAGCTGGTGCCGGACCCCGGTGGCGCCGCGTACTACGGCCCGAAGATCTCCGTGCAGGCCAAGGACGCCATCGGCCGTTCGTGGCAGATGTCGACCATCCAGCTGGACTTCAACCAGCCGAAGCGGTTCGAGCTGGAGTACACCGCGCCGGACGGCTCGCGCCAGCAGCCGATCATGATCCACCGCGCGTTGTTCGGCTCGATCGAGCGGTTCTTCGGCGTGCTGACCGAGCACTACGCGGGCGCGTTCCCGGCGTGGCTCGCGCCGGTGCAGGTCATGGGCATCCCGGTGACCAGCGAGAACGCGGACCACCTGTTCGCGCTGCGGGAAGTCCTGCGCAAGCAGGGCATCCGCATGGACGTCGACGCGTCCGACGACCGCATGCAGAAGAAGATCCGCAACCACACCATGCAGAAGGTGCCGTTCATGCTCCTGGCCGGCGCCAAGGACGTGGAGGCGAACGCGGTGTCGTTCCGGTTCCGCGACGGCACGCAGATCAACGGCGTTCCGGTGGAGCGGGCGGTCGAACAGATCGTCGAGTGGGTGCAGCGCCGCGAGAACGCCTCGCCCACGGCGGAACTGCTCTCGTGACGTCTGAGTTTTCCGAGCAGGACGGTGTCGGGGTCCACGACGCATTGCAGCGTTTGTGGACTCCGCACCGCTTGTCGTATGTAAAGGGCGAGGGCAAGGCGGACGGTGACGAACCTTCCGGGTGCCCGTTCTGCCGAGTTGTCGAGTTGGACGACTCGGACGGCCTGATCATCGCTCGCGGTGCCGAGGTCTTCGCTGTTTTGAACCTCTACCCGTACAACCCCGGTCATCTGATGGTGCTGCCGTATCGGCACGTGCCGGACTACACCGACCTGACGGAGTCGGAGACCGCCGAGTTCGCCGCGTTCACGCAGAAGGCGATGCGGGTGGCGCGACACGTCGCGGCGCCGCACGGGTTCAACGTCGGCATGAACCAGGGTGTCGTCGCCGGTGCCGGGATTGCCGCGCATCTGCACCAGCACGTCGTGCCGAGGTGGGGTGGGGACGCGAACTTCATGCCGGTCATCGGGCACACGAAGGTGTTGCCGCAACTGCTCGGGGAGACCCGCCAGCTGCTGGCGGACGGCTGGAAGGCCGTCGGCTGAGTTGATCGTTGGACGCTCGTTATCTGTTGACTTTCGATAGATCACGAGTGATAGTCGATCCATGCCTAGACTGCTGCTTCCCCTGGTCTGCTGTGTCCTCGTGGTGGCGCTGGGCGTCGGTGCGATCATGTACGCCGACGCTGACGACGCACCGGGACTCGGTGCCATCGGCTTCTTGCTGATCCTCGGTGCCATCGGGTTCGGGGTGCGCGCGGTATTGCGCGGACGTAAGCGCGTATGACTAAACGCGGCGTTTAGTCCAGGATGTGATTGAAAGCCGTACCAATTACTGGACAAAAGAGTGACAAAAACCACTCGTGCTTGTCCGGGTAGGACAATCAGGCCAGTTTCCACGTCGCGCGGAATAGATCGATTACAACTTTCGGGTGTTTCTAGTCAACCGATCGAGACGTAACGGCAGCACAAAACGATTCCAGGTGCGTGAGATCACCCACCTGGAGGTGTCAACTGCAAGTCAAGTCCCCGCCGATGGCCGATCGTCTCCGCGTGTGCGGATGGTTACGGTGCGAACATGACCGCACCTGAGCGTTCGCGATTAGCGAGAGAACGGCTTTCGCGTGAGTTACGCCGGTTGCGCACCGAGGCGAAGATGACCGGCACGGCCACCGCCCGTGCCACCGGGATGAGCCAGTCAAAGCTGTCGAAGATCGAGAACGGCATGCTGCTCCCGTCCGTCACCGACGTGGAGCGTCTCGTCGCGGAATTGTCCGCGTCGAGAGAGACGCGCATCGAACTGGTCGAACTCGCCAGGTCGCTGCACGCGGAGGCGGAAACCCGCCGAGTCGTGCTGCACCGAGGGGCGCACCGCCACCAGCAGACGATCACTCGCGTGGAGGCGCGGGCGGCGACATCGAGGTTCTTCCAGGTCAACCTGGTGCCCGCGTTGTTGCAGTCCGAGGCCTACCTGCGAATCGTGCTGGGGACGATGCCGCAGTCGGAGCAGGAGGCCGCGGTGGCGGCCTTGCGCATCCGGCGTTCTCGGATGGACGACCTGGCCAAGCAGTTCGTGTTCCTGCTCTCCGAGGGCGCGCTGCGCTGGCGGATGGGCTCGGCCGAACTGATGGCGGAACAGGTGGAACACCTGGCCGCCATCCAGCGCCGCCCGAACGTCCGTCTTGGTGTCGTGCCGTGGTCGGCCGACGCGAATGTGGTTGCCCTGCACGGCTTCCACATCTACGACGAGCGCGTTGTCACGGTCAGCGTGCTGACCGGCAACGCCACCATCACCGATCCGCTCGACGTGCGGGAGTACCTCGCGTTGTTCGGACGGCTCGAAAGGCTGGCGGTGCGGGGAGAGGAGTTGCAGGCGTTGCTGAAACGCATCGCCGAGGATCACCGCCGGCTCGGTTAGCAGGATCGCTCGCGGGTGCTGTCAATCACCGGACAGTGCTCGCCGGCCGTCTACCAGAGGGATCTCCGCGGGTACTCCCGTTACCCGCGAGCAGCGTGTTTCGGCAGCCCAGCTAGGCTGCGACACGCCATGCTGAACATCTTCGCTCGCGCGTCCGTCTCGCGCGTCACCGATCCGATCGGGGCGTGGTTGCTGGCGCGTGGCCTCACGCCCAACGCCGTCACCGTGGCAGGCACCATCGGTGCCGTGGCCAGCGCGCTGTGGTTCATCCCCCGCGGGCAGCTGTTCCTCGGCTGCGCCCTGGTGACGTTCTTCGTGCTGCTCGACCTGATCGACGGGGCCATGGCCCGCGCGCAGGGGCCCACGAAGTTCGGTGCCGTGCTCGACGCCACCTGCGACCGCATCGCGGACGGTGCGCTGTTCGCCGCGCTCACCTGGTACGCGTTCGACACCGGCAACCGGTGGACCGCCGCGGCCGGGTTCATCTGCCTGGTCGCCTCGCAGGTGATCTCGTACGTGAAGGCGCGCGCCGACGCGTCCGGGCTGAGCGCCGACGGTGGCCTGGCCGAACGAGCCGAGCGGTTCATCGTCGCGCTGGTCGGTGCCGGTGTGCAGGGGCTGGGTGTGCCGTACCTGATGGACATCTCGTTGTGGCTGCTCGCGGTCATGACCGTGGCGACGGTGCTGCAGCGGATCTTCGCCGTGGCGAAGTCGGCGCGGGAGGCCGCGTGAACCTCGCGACCCTCGGCTACACGGCGGGCTGGCGGCTCATCCGGTTGCTGCCGCAGTCGTGGGCGCGGGCTCTGTTCCGGGCAGGCGCCGACTTCGCCGCGAAACGGGGCGGCGAGAGCGTTGCGCAGCTGCGGACGAACCTGCGCCGCGTCGTGCCGCAGGCGGGCGAGGAAGAGCTCGACGGACTGGTGCGCGACTCGCTGCGGTCGTACGCGCGGTACTGGTGCGAGGCGTTCCGCTTGCCGTCGATGGATCTGCGCGCCGCCTACGAGAAGTGCGACTCGCAGGTGTCCGGCGTGGAGAACCTCGACGCCGCGCTGAGCGAGGGCACCGGCGCGGTCGTCGCGCTGCCGCACAGCGGCAACTGGGACATGGCCGGCGTCTGGCTGGTCGGCCACTCCGGCACGTTCACGACGGTCGCCGAGCGGTTGAAGCCCGAGTCGCTCTACCGCAGGTTCGTGGAGTTCCGCGAGACCCTCGGCTTCGAGGTGCTGCCGCTGAACGGCGGCGACCGTCCACCCGCGACGGTGCTGGCCGAGCGGCTGCGGGCCAACAAGGTCGTGTGCCTGCTGGCCGACCGCGACCTGACCTCGTCCGGCGTGCCCGTGACGTTCTTCGGCGAACAGACCCTGATGCCCGCGGGCCCCGCGCACCTCGCCGCCACCACGGGGGCCGCGCTGCTCCCGGTCGGCTGCTGGTTCACCGAGGACGGCTGGCACTTCCGCATCCATCCGCCGATCAAGGTCAGCACCGTCCAGGCGGCCACCCAGGCCGTCGCGGACGTGTTCGCCGCCGACATCGCCGCGCACCCGGCGGACTGGCACATGCTGCAGAAGCTCTGGCTCGCCGACCTGCCCGAGAGTCGCCGCGCCGCGCTGGCCAGGAGGCTCTCGCGGTGAAGGTGGTGCCCAGATGAAGGTTGGCATCGTCTGCCCGTACTCCTTGGACGTACCAGGGGGAGTGCAGGCCCACGTCGTCGACCTCGCCCGCGCCCTGATCGGCCTCGGGCACTCCGTCAACGTCCTCGCACCGGCCGACGACGACCAGGAACTGCCTCCGTTCGTCACGTCCGCGGGCCGCGCGGTCGGCATCCCGTACAACGGCTCGGTGGCGCGTCTGTCGTTCGGCCCTGTCTCGTACGCGCGGGTCCGCCGCTGGATCGACGAGCACCAGTTCGACGTCCTGCACCTGCACGAGCCCACGGCGCCGTCCCTGTCGTTCCTGGCGTTGGTGGTCGCGGACGGCCCGATCGTCGCCACCTTCCACACCTCGACGCCGCGGTCGAAGATGTTGTCGGCGTTCCAGGGCGTGCTGCAGCCGTTCCTGGAGAAGGTCACCGCCCGCATCGCCGTGTCCGCGCTGGCCCGCCGCGTGCAGGTGGAGCACCTCGGCGGCGACGCGGTGGAAATCCCGAACGGCGTGGACGTGGACTTCTTCGCCTCGGCGTCCACTTTGGACGGCTACCCGCGGCCGGGCGGCACCATCGGCTTCGTCGGCCGCTACGACGAGCCGCGCAAGGGCATGCCCGTGTTGTGGGAAGCGTTCGGCCTGATCGCCGACGAGTTCCCGGACCTGCGCCTGCTGGTCGTGGGCCGAGGCGAGACGGAGTTCGACGGACCTTTCGCCTCGCGGGTCGATCTGCTGGGCCAGGTCGACGACGTCGAGAAGGCCCGGATGCTGCGTTCGGTGGACGTCTACGTCGCACCGAACACCGGCGGCGAGTCGTTCGGCATCATCCTGACCGAGGCCATGTCCGCCGGCACCGCGGTGGTGGCGTCGGACCTCGACGCGTTCCGCCGCGTGCTCGACGACGGCAAGGCGGGCGTGCTGTTCCCGGTCGGCGACGCCCGCGGCCTGGCGGACGCGTTGCGGTCTGTGCTGCGGGATTCGGGTCTGCGCGCCGAGTACGTCGACATCGCTTCCCAACGCGTGCAGGCCTTCGACTGGTCCGTGGTGGCGTCGCAGGTGTTGCGCGTCTACGAGACCGCGATCGCCGCCGACCCGCGCCGGGTGAGCGAGGCATGACCACGGCTCTTTTCATCGTCCTGGTAGCACTCCTGCTGGCCGCCTGGATCCTGGCGATCGCGAACCGCCTCGACCGCCTGCACGTCCGCACCGACGCCGCCTGGGCCGCCGTGGACGCCGCCCTGGCCCGCCGCGCGGTCGTCACCCGCGCGCTGCTCGACCCCGAACTGTCCGCGGCGGCTTCTCGTGCCGAGTCGGCGTCTCGCTCGGAGCGTGAACTCGCCGAGAACGAACTCTCCGGTCTTCTGGGCGCCCTGGACCGGTCTTCCTTGGCGCCTGCCCTGGCCGCCGAACTCTCCGACGCCGAAGAACGCGTCATGCTCGCCCGCCGAGTGCACAACGACGCCGTCCGCGACACGCTGCTGCAACGCCGCCGCCGCATCGTGCGCTGGCTGCGCCTCGCTGGCACCGCGCCGCAGCCGTCGTACTTCGAGATCGCCGAGCCCACCACCCCGGCCGAAGCCGTCATGCTGACCCCCCGCCCGTCCGCCCGCGTCGTGCTGACCGATCCCGCGGGCCGAGTGCTGCTCTTCCAGGGCTTCGACCCGGCACGACCGCAGGAGAAGTTCTGGTTCACCGTCGGCGGCGGCGTCGAGGACGGCGAGGAACTGCGCGACACGGCCCTCCGCGAGGCCTTCGAGGAGACCGGCGTGAAACTCGCGCCGGAGTCGCTCATCGGCCCGGTGTGGCGGCGGCGCGCGGTGTTCAGCTTCGACGGCCAGACATTCGACGCGGAGGAGTGGTTCTTCTACGCGCGCATCGACGGCGAGCTCGCCGTCGACACCTCGGGGTTCAACGACGTCGAGGAGTCCACCATCACCGGGCATCGGTGGTGGAGCGCCGAGGAGCTGGAGTCCACAGAGGACGCCGTGTACCCGGTGCAGCTGGCCGAACTGCTGCCGACGCTCGCCGCGGAGTGGGACGGCGAGACCCGCACCGTGCGGTGATGGTCAAGCTTCCACGTCGCCCAGCCGGTTTCTCAAAAGGTCGCGCACGCGTCGGGTCGTCTGGAATTCGGAGTGATCGGGCCCGAAGACGCGGAGGTTGTCGGTGAGGAGTTGCTCGAACGTGGCCAGCGCTCCCCGCAGATCGCCTGTCTTCGCCTGCACGTAGCCGAGGCCGCTCCGAGTGCGCAGCGTGTCGGGGTGGTCCGGGCCGAGGACGCGGAGACGATCGGCGAGAACTGTCTGGTAGCTGGTGATCGCTGCTTCGTGGTCGCCGCCCTTGGCTTGAATCTGGGCGAGATTGCGGCGGGTGATCATGGTCTCCGGGTGCTCAGGCCCGAGGACGCGCAGCCGGTCAGCGAGAACTTCCCGGATCGCTGAGACCGCTGCGTCGTGATCGCCGGAGTCAGCCAGTGACATGGCGAGGTTGTTCCGAATCATGAAGGTGTTGGGGTGGTCAGGTCCGAGAGCGCGGAGAGCGTCGACGCGAAGTTGCCGCAGAGCCGCGAGTTCCTCGGCGATCTCCCCGGAGTCGCCGAGTCGACGGGCCAGGTTCATCCGGGCGAGCAGGGTGTCCGGGTGGTCGGGGCCGAGGACGCGGAGATGGTCGGCGAGAACGTCCTGGTAGGCCGCGATCACCGTCTCGTGGTCATCGGCTTCGGCCTGCGTCAGGACGAGATTGTTGCGGCTGAGCAGGGTGTCCGGGTGGTGGGGGCCCAAGACGCGCAGCCGGTCGGCGAGAACGTCTTCGTAGGCGGCGACCGCTCCGGCGCGGTCGCCGACCGCTTTCAACAGGTACGCCAGGTTGTTCCGGGTGGCCAGGGTGCGGGGGTGGTCGGGTCCTCGCAAGCGGAGGTAGTCGGCGAGAAGCTCCTCCAACGCTGCCGCGGCTCCCCGCAGATCACCTGCCCCGCTCTGGGCGATAGCGCGGTTGTTGCGAAGGATCATCGTGTCCTGGTGATCAGGACCGAGCAGACGGCCGGCGATCTCGAGCAGGGAGTCGTAGTAGTCCCTGGCTTCGGCCAGCAGACCGGCTTCGGACCTGCTGTGTCCCGCGAGGAGCAGGACGATGTGGCAATCTGGACGCCACAGCTCCTCCTGACCGATCGCTGCGAGCGCGTCCACGTTCGAACGCAGAACCTGGCTCAGCACGGTGTCTCGTTCCACCTCCGGCCACACCTGGCCCAACGCCGTGGCAGCGGTTCTCGCGAGCGGACCTGTTCTCTCGTCCGGCCACGCGTCGAGGGTCGCACGTTGCACCAACGGGTGCACTCGTACTTCGCGTGACGTTGCGCTGAAGTCCACGGTGATCAGGCTGAGCCGGTGCAGGCAGCCAAGTCCGTCTCGCGCGTCTGCCGCGTCGACTCGACGTCTCGCCGCCTTGCTCAGCACCTCAAGCGTCGCCCTGGCGGTGAACACCGCGACCGGAATTCCGTTGGGGTCCAGCACACTGGCGATGTCCAGCAGCGGGCCAGCCAGTCCTGCGGGGGCCAGCCGGTCTGCGAGTTCCACGGACAGCGACCAGGTTGCCGCGACCGTGGCCTGGTGTTCGTCGGGCAGGCCGTCGTCGTCCGGCACGACGTGCGCCAGACGTCGTGCGGCGAAGCGGGTCCGATACTCGGAGCAGCACAGGTGCTTGTCCACCATGTACGCGGCTGCCGGGGCGAGCGCCACCGGCAGGTGTCCCAGGTCCTGCACGAGGCCCTCGGCGTCGTCGAGCAACCGTGGCTGGTCGGCCAGCACCGTTCGCAGATAGGTGAGGGCTTCGAGTTCGTCGAAGACGTCCACCTCGACGAGGGTTCGGCGATGGCCGCGAAGAGCAGAGTCACGGCGTCGCGTGGTCACCACGACTTGGCCGTTCGAGCTCGACGGTGGCCACAGCTGGGCCAGGTCGGCCGGTGTTCGCAGGTCGTCGAGCACCACCAACCACGGTGCAGTCGTCGTAGCTAGCCACTCCAGCAAGGTTCGCGCGGATCCGGGCTGTCCGGTGAGCTTGGTGGCGGCGTCGGCGTAGGCGGACACGATCGCTTCACGCGAGCTTGCGGTCACCCACACCAGGAGTTCGACGTCGCCGGCTTCCCAGCGGCGTTCGGCGTGGTCGGCGGCCAGTTGGGTCTTCCCGACTCCGCCCATTCCGAAGAGCACGGTGACGCGGTCGGTGATGAGGTTCGCGCGTTCCTGGAAAGAGGCCGCGCGCAGCGGGATCAGGCCGGCGCGCAGCGGCAACGGGTTGCGGTTGGCCGACTGGTGGAGATTGATGTCGCCGTAGACGGCGCCTACCTGGACGACCTGCCCGGACGTGTCCTCCACGGAGTTGGACACGGTGGGCAGGTCGTCGGACATGCCAGACAGTATGAACCTAAACAGCCGAGATGATCGACGATCCGTACGCGTCGCGCGTCTTGTCCTTCTCGTCGTGCATCAGGTAAAGCGCGAAGTTGTCGACGCCGATCTCCTTGAGCTCCTGCAACCGTTCCACGTGCGCGGACTCCGGACCGACCAGGCAGAAGCGGTCCACGATCGAGTCCGGTACGAAGTCGGTCGACCGGTTGCCCGCCTTGCCGTGGTGGGAGTAGTCGTAGCCCTCGCGGTCCTTGATGTAGTCGGTCAGGGCCTTGGGCACGGCGCCCGAATCCCCGTACCGCGCGACGAGATCCGCGACGTGGTTGCCGACCATCCCGCCGAACCACCGCAACTGATCCCGCTGATGGGGGAGATCGGTTCCGACGTAGGCAGGTGCCGCCACGCACATCGTGATGGCCGACGGGTCACGGCCGGCCGCGACGGCGGCCTCGCGGACCGAGCCGATCGTCCAGCGCGCGATGTCCGGGTCGGCGGTCTGCAGGATGAAGCCGTCGGCCTGCTCGCCGACCATCTTCAGCGCCTTGGGACCGTACGCGGCCATCCACATTTCGAGCTTTCCGTTGCGCACCCACGGAATTTGCACCGCCGTGCCGTGGTGTTCGACGGAACGCCCTTCTGCCAGTTCCTTGATCACGTGCATCGCGTCACCCAGCGTGGCCAGGGAGGCGGGCTTCTGGCCGATCACGCGGCGGGCCGAGTCGCCCCGGCCGATGCCGCAGACCGTGCGGTTGCCGAACATGTCGTTCAGCGTCGCGAAGAGCGATGCCGTCACCGACCAGTCCCTTGTGGACGGGTTGGTGACCATGGGGCCGATGATCAGGTCGCGGGTGGCGCTGAGCACCTGCGAGTAGATGACGAACGGCTCCTGCCACAGCACACAGGAGTCGAACGTCCAGCCGTAGCGGAAGCCGCAGTCCTCGGCGGCACGGAGGCCTTCCACCACGTCCCGCGCCGGCGGGTCGGTCTGCAGCACGATGCCGAAGTCCACGGTGTTCCTTCCTAGACCAGGTACTGGTTGAGATCGCGGGACACGAACCGGCCGTGGCCCGTGGAGCCGTGGTAGGCGCCGTCGGCGATCACCTTGCGGCCGCGGGAGAACACGGTGTCGACCTTGCCCGCGAGTTCGAAGCCCTCGTAGGCCGAGTAGTCCACGGCCATGTGGTGGGTCTCGGCGGAGATCGTCTGGGTGGCGGCAGGGTCGTAGATCACGACGTCCGCGTCGGCGCCCGGAGCGATCACGCCCTTGCGCGGGTACATGCCGAACATCCGCGCCGGGGTGGTGGACACGATCTCGACCCAGCGCTCGCGGGTGATCTCACCCTTCGCGACCCCTTGGTGCAGCAGGTCGACGCGGTGCTCGACGCCGGGCATGCCGTTGGGAATCTTGGAGAAGTCGCCGACGCCCAGCTGTTTCTGGTCCTTGAAGCAGAACGGGCAGTGGTCGGTGCTCACGACGGACAGGTCGTTCGTCCTGAGCCCGCGCCACAACGAAGACTGGTGTTCCTTGGGACGCAACGGAGGCGACGCCACGTACTTCGCGCCCTCGAAGCCAGGCTTGGCCAGGTCCTCCAGCGACAGGTACAGGTACTGCGGGCACGTCTCGGCGAACACGTTCTGTCCCGTGTCCCGTGCGGCTGTGACGGCGTCAAGCGCTTGCGCGGCCGACAAGTGCACGATGTACAAGGGGGAACCGGTCACCTTCGCCAGCTGGATGGCGCGCGAGGTGGCCTCGCCCTCCAGCTCCGGCGGGCGGGTCAGGCCGTGCTGCACAGGGTCGCCCAAACCGTTCGCGAGCGCCTGCGCCACGAGCTGGTCGATCGCGATGCCGTTCTCCGCGTGCATCATGATCGTGCCACCGGTCTCGCGCGCCTTCTGCATGGCGCGCAGGATCTCGCCGTCCGTGGCGTAGAAGACGCCGGGGTAGGCCATGAACATCTTGAAGCTGTTCACGCCCTGCGCGATGCAGGACTCCATCTCCTTGAGCGACTGGTCGTTGACGTCGGAGATGATCATGTGGAAGCCGTAGTCGACGGCGCAGTTGCCGTCGGCCTTGGTGTGCCATTTGTCCAGAGTGGACAGCAGCGAGCTGCCCTTGGGCTGCACGGCGAAGTCGACGATCGTGGTGGTGCCGCCCCACGCCGCCGCGGTCGTGCCGGTCTCGAAGGTGTCCGCGGACTGGGTGCCGCCGAACGGCATCTCCATGTGCGTGTGCACGTCGATTCCGCCCGGGATCACGTACTTGCCCGCCGCGTCGATCACCTCGTCGGCCTGCACCTCGAACCCCGGCGTGACCAGTGCGGCGATGTGCTCGCCCTCGATCAGCACGTCGGCCGCGTGCGAGCCGGTCGCGTTGACGACCAGGCCGTTGCGGATGAGAGTGCTCACGGCGTCACCAGGCCCTCGTAGGTGTCCGGGCGGCGGTCGCGGTAGAACGCCCACGTGTCACGGACCTCGGTCAGCAGGTCCAGGTCGAGGTCGCGCACCACGAGCTCTTCCTCGGTGTCGGACGCCGCGTCACCGACGAGCTGGCCGCGCGGCGACACGAAGTACGTCTGGCCGTAGAACTCGTTGTCGCCCAACGGTTCCACGCCGACACGGTTGATCGCGCCGACGAAGTACTCGTTCGCGACGGCCGCGGCGGGCTGTTCCAGTCGCCACAGGTACTCGGACAGGGACCTGGACGTCGCCGACGGGTTGAACACGATCTTCGCGCCGGCCAGGCCGAGCGCGCGCCAGCCCTCGGGGAAGTGGCGTTCGTAGCAGATGTAGACGCCGATCCGGCCGACCGCGGTGTCGAACACGGGGTAACCGAGGTTGCCGGGCTTGAAGTAGAACTTCTCCCAGAAACCCTTCACCTGCGGGATGTGGTTCTTGCGGTACTTGCCGAGGTAGGTGCCGTCCGCGTCGATCACCGCCGCGGTGTTGTAGTAGACGCCCGGCTGTTCCACCTCGTACATCGGCACGATCAGCACGATGTTGTTCTGCGCCGCGACCTCCTTCATCAGCTCCGTCGTGGGGCCGTCGGGGATCGCCTCGGTGTAGGAGTAGAAGTCCGCGTCCTGCACCTGGCAGAAGTACGGACCGTAGAAGAGCTCCTGGAGACACAACACCTGCGCGCCCTGGGAAGCGGCCTTGCGGATGTGCTCGACCGCGTTCGCGATCATCGACTCCTTGTCGCCCGTCCACTTCTGCTGGACGAGCGCCGCCCGGATGATGTTGCTCACCTGGTCGTCTCCTTTGCCGTGTTGTCCTTCAGAGCGAGGAAAACCAGGAAACCGGCCGCGAAACCGATCACCCAGTTGTAGTCGTAGAGCGGCTTGAGGAACGGAATCAGGCCGTCAGCAGGGAACGGCCCGCCGTAGGCGCCGCCGACCGCGAGCACCGCGCCCACGAGCGTCGCCACGACAGCGCGCCAGTTCCAGCCGCCGTTGAACCAGTACGCGCCGCGTCCGTCCAGGTAGAGGTCCTCGAGTTCGAGCGTGGTCTTCTTGATCACCCAGTACCCGGCCACGAACACGCCGGCGACGCTCGCCAGCAGACCGCCGTAGAACCCGAGCCACGCGAAGATGTAGATGCTCGGGTCGGAGATCAACCGCCACGGCTGGATCAGGATGCCGACCACACCGGTGATCAGGCCGCCGATCGCGAACGTGATGCGCTTGGGGAACGCGTTCGAGAAGTCGTAGGAGGGGCTGACGACGTTCGCCGCGAGGTTCGCCGAGATGGTCGCCAGCACCAGCGACATCAACGCGACGAGCACGAGGAGCGTGCTGTCGAACCGGGACGCCAGATCCGCCGGGTCCCAGATCGCCTCGCCGTAGAGGGCCTGCGCGCCCGACGTGGTCAGGATCGCGACGATCGCGATGAACGACATGGTGGTCGGCAGGCCGAGGATCTGCCCGGTGACCTGCTTGCGCTGCGACCCGCCGAACCGCGTGAAGTCCGGCATGTTCAGGCTCAGCGTCGACCAGAACGCGATCATGCCCATCAGCGAGGGGAAGAAGACCTTCCAGAAGTCCGGCCCCCACCCGAGCGTGCTGCCCTGGTGCAGGATCGGCCCGAACCCGCCCGCCTTGACCAGCACGTAGCCCAGCAGGATCAGGAACCCGACGCTGACCAGCGGCGCCGTCCAGTTCTCGAACCGCCGGATCGCCTCCATGCCGCGCCAGATGACCAGCATCTGCACGACCCAGAACCCGAAGAAGCACAACCACAACGTCCACGGCTGCCCGCCGATCTGCGACGCCTTGGACCACCCCTCACCGGCCAGCCTGCCGATGATCACGTGCAGCGCCTTGCCGCCGACCCACGTCTGGATGCCGAACCAGGCGCACGCGATGAACGCTCGCAGCAGCGCGACGAGGTTCGCACCCCGGATCCCGTAGAACGCGCGGGCGAACACGGGGAACGGGATGCCGTACTTCGTGCCGGCGTGGCTGTTGAGCAGCATGGGGATCAGCACGATCAGGTTGCCCAGGGTGATCGTGAGGAACGCCTGCACCCAGTCCATGCCCAGCGCGATCAGGCTCGCGGCCAGCGTGTAACTGGGGATGTTGTGCGCCATGCCCATCCACAGCGCGAAGAAGTTGTACGTCGTCCACGTCCGCTGCTCGATCGGCACCGGCGCGAGCTCGGGGTTGTAGAAGCGGCTGTCCTTGATGGGACCCACGTCGCTCAGTTCGACACGGCCGTCAGGTGTGACCTGAGGCGGGGAGGACTCAACTGCCATCGTTCAACCCCCTGTTACGCTGCTGAAACAACGCGAACGCGGTCGGTTCCATCCCGGAATCCTGGGTCCGCTGCCGCAGGTGTGGCAGTGTCAGAGTGTCCACGCTTGTCATGATCGGCGCACATTGTGCGTACGTTCTGTTTCACTGATCGGTATGGGGATTCCACGGCGAACGGTCCTGCTCGCAGGCGCGGGCCTGGTCGGGGCGGCTGCGACGTACGGCGCGCTGACCCCGAGGGGCCGCCGGCTGCTGGGCTGGACCGGCCCGGACGGTGTGGTGCCCGCGGTGCTGCCGGTGGCCGTGGAGCTGACGCCGTGGGGCGCGTGGATGGGGTCTTCCGGGCCGACCGTGCTCGTGCTGCACGGGCGTGGGGGCAGCGTCGGGTGGTGGCGGGACCTCGGCTTGCCGCAGTTCCTCAACGGCGCGAAGTTCCGATGTGCCGTGGTCAACGGCGGTGAAGACTACTGGGTCTCGCTGGTGCCGCCAGTGCCGTTCGACGCCGCGTTGGGAGTGTCGATGGGCGGGTTCGGGGTGCTGGACATCGCGTCCCGACAGTCGCTCAAGGCGGTGGCGGCGATCAGCCCGGCGTTGTTCCCGACGTGGGAGGACGCCGAGCGGATCAACGGGTTCGCGTCGCGCGAGGTGTGGGAGCAACACGAACCGTTGCGGCACACGGCCGGTATCCGGTCACCGGTCGGCATCTGGTGCGGGCAGGAGGACCCGTTCCACGACCCGGCGCAGGAGCTGGCTCGCGCGGTGGGGGCGCAGGGGTCGTTCGAGCACGGCGAGCACAACGACGGCTACTGGCGCCGCGTGCTGCCGGAGGCGTTGGGGTTCATCGGGAGTCGTCTTTGATCAGACGAGCGAGGTCCGCAGCCGCCAGTCGGGCCTCCCCTGCCCTGTTGTTGCGCTCGAAGGCCTCCACCAGACCCTCCAGTGCGCGCCGGAGCAGCGCTCGGTCGTGACTGCCGCGCACGACCTTCCACGCGTGGTGGAGGTGTGCCAGAGCCCGCTCGTCGTCTCCGGTGCGCAGCAGGGTGTGTCCGAGGCGGATCTGGGCGACCGCGGTCATCCAGGCGTCGCCGAGGTTCACCCCCGCGTCCTTGGTGAGCGTGTCCGCCATCGTCAGGTCGTCCAGGTGGCCACGTGCTTCGAGGTAGCGGTGCACGGCCCAGGCGAGGCGTCCTCCCTCGCGGAAGTGCGACATCAGCAGCGCGCAGAGCGCCAGTGGCACGAACATCGACCGGTGTCGGTCGAACCAGTGCAGCGCCTCGGCCTGCTTGGGTGTGTCGAGCGCGGCGTCCATCTGTTCGGCGCGGTCGGCGAAGTGGTGGACGAGCCGCGAAATCTCCTCGTTCGAGGTTCCTTCCGTTTCCTCCTCGCGCATGCGTTCGCCCGCGAACTCCAGCACCAGGTCGTGGAAGCGGTCGCCGGGTTCGAGCAGGTGCGCGGTGCGCAGGTCTCGCAGCAGCTTGCGCGCCCTGGCCTCGGTGCACCCGGTGAGCACCGACGCGGCCTCGGCCGTCACCTCGGTGGCCGGGCTCAGGCCGGCCCGCCGGAACAACCGGGCCTGCTCCTCGGTGAGGGCCCGGTAGGACAGTTCGAACGCGGCGCGCACCGACCGTTCTTCGCCGTCGTCCAGCAGGTCCAGCTTCACCTCGCGCAGCTCTGCCACCCAGTCGTGGCCGGGATCGGTGCGTCGCAGCGCCGCCATGATCCGCAGGGCCAGCGGCAGCCGTCCGCACGGCTCGGCCAGCTCGGGATCGCCCACGAGCGCGGCGGCCTCCTCCAGCGGCAGCACGCCCAGTTCGAGGTGGTGGGCGTCGTCGAGGGCGGCGAGCCGGTGCCTGCTGGTCACGATCGTGCGATGCCTGTTGGGCAGCAACGGCCGTACGTGCGGCACGAACCGTGCGTTGTCGATGATGACCAGCATCGGCTCACGAGAAGCGGTGATGGTGCGGAACAGGGCCGTGCGCGCCGCCTCGGTCGGCGGGATCTCCCGCACGCCCAGTTCGGACAGGAACCCCTCCAACGCCTTCGCGGGCGTGACCCGGCGTTTGTCGTCGTAGTCGTGGAGGTCGACGAAGAGCTTGCCGCCGGGGAACTCGCCGCTTTCGGCGTACCGCAGCGCCAGTTCGGTTTTACCGACCCCGGCCAGGCCCGATATGACGGTCAACCCCGAGGCGCCCGTCAGTTCGGCGAGCTCGGGCTCCCTGCCGGTGAACGACTTGCTCGCGTCCAGCAACCCGTCCAGCGCGGTCGGTGGTGGCGCCGCGGAGTGGAGGTGAAGGGTGTCGATGTGACCCGCCTGTACCGCGTTGCCGCGGTTGTCGTGGATCTCGTTGTTCACCGTCACCGGCGGGAGTCTGCCACCTTGAGGCGCACCACGGCCGTGCCTGCCTTACGGTCGTGCCACGTCCGCGTTCCGCGCAGGTCCAACGACTCCACGGCGGACAACACGAGCAGCACCAGCCCGCCCACCAGCAGCAGCGACGCCAACCAGCCCGCCGAGCTCACGGCCACGTGCTCGCCGATGACGACCCACGGCTGTTGCCAGCCGAGGCCCGCCATCAGCGCCGGTTCCCGCCAGCCCAGGCCGGCCAGCACGAGCACCGCGCCCGCGCCGGGCAGCGCGGTCGTGATGAGCGTGCGGGCGAGTGCTCGTCTGAGGCGCAGACCGGACGCGGGGCCCACCACCCGCAGCCCTGTCAGGGCTTTGCCGAGGGTGTTCAGACGCAGCAGCAGAGCGTCGTACACGACCGCGCAGAGCACCACCAGCACGGGTTCGTGGACCAACGGCCACGCCACGACCAGCACCAGGAGCCAGTCGAGCAGACGGGCGATCAGCCGACGAACGAGCATGATTCACGCTATGCGGCAGAAGTCCGGCATAAGTAGTCAGTTCATGGACAGTTAGCGCACGAATTCCGCCGTCCAGCGGTACTCGTCGCGCCGCACGTTGCGCGCCTGCAGCCCGTCGGTCTCGAACGCCATGATCTCGGACGGCGTCAGCGGCCATGGCGGACCATCGGGCACCGGTCCCTCCTCGCGGGCCACGGCGAGCACCAGCAGCGTTTTGCCGGTCAACCACGCGACCCGTTCGGTGGCCTGCGCGTGCAGTTCGACGGGCAGCGCCTGCACCGTCATGTTCTCCACGACCAGGTCGAACGCGTGGTGCCACTCGGCGGGCGGGTTCAGCAGGTCGGCGACGACGTAGGAAACAGCAGACGAGGGATGGCGCGCCTGGACCGCGGCGATCCCGGTGGGGGAGATGTCGAACGCCACCACGTCGAAACCCAGCGAGGCCAGGTACTCCGAGTCGCGGCCGTACCCGCAGCCCACGACCAACGCGCGCTGACCCGTGCCGTCGAGGCCAGAGGCCCAGTCGACGAGCTGCGGTTGCGGATGAGGGACGTCCCAGGGGACGGAGGCCGTGCCGGCTTCGGCCTCCGCGTAGAGCTCTTCGAACCAACCGGTCGGATTGGTGGCTTGCAGGCGGCGGGCATCGTCATCAGCGGACATGACGACACCTTTTCACCTCACTGAGCTGCGCGCGCCTGACTTACGTAATCCACCAGGCCGTCGTCGGCGGGCCACCCGATCTGGGTGCTGATCGACGACTTGTTCTCCTCCCAAGACCGTTGCGCGGCGGCCTTGATCGCCGGGTCGTCGCCGGTGAACTTTGCTCCGAGCGCGTCCCACTGCCGTGACAGCTCCACGACGCGTGGGTCGGTGGCGGGCGTGCCGTCCGCCATGTGCTGACGCAGTTGCTGCACCAGCTCGAGCCAGGACGCCTTCAGCGCCTCCACGGCTTCGGGGCCCATCGAGGCCGCGCGGGATCGCAGGTCGGTGAGCTGGTCGGCGGTGAAGTAGCTCTCGTACACGGACATCATCTCCAAAGTGGACAGAAGGGACTCGGTGGTGTGCCCGTCGAGCAGCGCGGTGAGGCGGGACCGCAGTGCTTCCACGTGCTGGGCCTGCGCGTTCAACGCCGCCAGCTGCGCCTCGAAGAGCGGCCGCAGCGAGTCCGAACGGGACAGTGCCGATCGGACCTCTTCCAGCGTCAGACCGAGCTGGCGCAGCGATCTCACCTGATAGAGGCGCCGGACGTCGTCCGGTGTGTACCGACGGTGACCGGATGTCGTGCGCTCCGACGCGACGACAAGCCCGATCTCGTCGTAGTGGTAGAGCGTGCGGACGGTCAGTCCGCTCGCTTTGGCCAGGTCACCGATGCTCCAACGGGTCACACCAAGACCGTAGGACCTCACGCTGCGGGAGGTTCAAGTCCTCAACACCCGATCGAGCGGATTAATCGGCGAACCAAAACAGCCGATGAAAACGAAGATCGGTCCCCAAACCAGATTGAGGAAAACTGTGTCTCGTTCCGGACTGTTCCGCGCCGCCGCCCTTCTCGCCGCCGGTGCGGCCCCGCTGCTCGCGGGCTCGGCCAACGCCGTGGAGGTGCCGCAGCTGAACGGTGGCCTGCCCGAGGTCGGCGCGGACAAGGTGATCTCCGACGCCACCTCGCACACGAACCCGCTCGAGTCGGCCGGCGCCGTCAACCTCGGCCAGATCCAGGCTCCCGTGGTCAGCGAGCTGCCGGTCCCGGCCGCGCAGGAGCGCACCGTGCCCGCGCCGCTGCCCGAGCTGGGCACCCTGCCGGCGCTGCCGAACGCCGAGGCCCTCGCCGGCAACGCGCACGTCGGTGACCTGAAGGCGCCGAGCCTGTCCGACCTGCCGACCAACGGCGTCGTGCCGAACCCGAACGTGCTGTCGGGCACGCTGCCGACGATCAACGGCTGACACGCGCTCCATGGGGGGCACATTCATGGACCTCAGGTCCATGAATGTGCCCCCCATGGCTTCCTCACGGGCCCATTTCGTGCACCAGCAGCGCGACGTACAGCGAGAGCACCGACTCCGGGTCCTCCAGCGACACGCCCAGGACCTGCTCGATCCGCGCCAGCTGCTGGTAGTAGGCCGTGCGGGACAGGTGCGCGGCGCCCGCGGCCGCCGACTTGTTGCCGCCGTTCTCACACAGGCACCGCAGCAGCTCCACCAGCCGTGAGCCCTGTGCGGAATCCCGCGCCAGCAACGGCCCCAGCTCGCGGTCCGCGAACGCTCGCACCCGCTCGTCCTCGCGCAGCAGGTGCAGCAGCCCGCGCAGCCGCACGTCGTCGAGCCGGTGGTAGAGCTGGGATCCCGGCGCCCGCAACGCCGCTCCGGCAACGTGCGCGGCTTCGCCCAACGAGCGGCGAACGTCCGTTGTGGACGTCACGGTCGTGCCCACGGCGATCACCACCGGAGACGCGGCCGTGCGGTGTATCTCGCGCGCGACCTTGCGCAGCACGCTTTCCACCCCAACGGTCATCGGCACAGACAGCAGCGCACGCACCGATGTGTCGTCCACGACGCCGACCAGCGCCGCGACCGTCACCCTGCGCCCAGCCAACGCCGTCGCTTCCGCGAGGTCGCGCAGAACCTCCTGCGTGGCAAGCGTTTGCCCCTGCAGCACGGACACCGGCCGGACCGCCACCCCGATCAGCTGCCGCCGTTCCAACGGCACACCCAACGCCGCCGCCCGCGCACCTAAATCAGGCGCCTGGGCGGACTGACCCAACAGCTGTGCGAGCAATGTCCGGTGCGTCTGCCGTTCCAGCGATTCGCGGTCACGCGCCACCAACCGGTGCACGGCCAGTGCGGACGCAGCGCGCTCGGCGACCACCACGTGCCGATGCGGCGGCGGTTCCGGTGACACCAGCACGAGCCGGCCCCAGTCGGCTCCGCGCGCTCCGACGATCGTGATCAGCCAGCCGGACCCGGAGTGGTAGGCGGTCCGCTCGGACACCGTGACCGCCCGCGAGCGCGCCGCCCAGTCGTCGAGCAGCCGGACGGGGTCGTGCCCGGCCGCGTCGTAGGCCAGCACGTCGTGGCCCAAGGTCTCCAGCACGACAGGCAGCCCCGACGTGCGCGCCACCTCGCGCAGCACCTCGGCGGGCTCGGCCCCGGCGACCGTCAGCGCCGTGAACGTCTCGTGCACCTGTTCCGCGGCCCGCAGCTCGGCCAGCTGGGCGTCCACGATCAACGCCACCACCGCCTCCGTCACCGCCACGTACTTCGTCTCCTCCGAGAGGGTGAGCAGCGGTAACCCGTGGTGTTCGGCGGCGGTGACCAGGGCGGCCGGCACGTCGTCGCGCCACCGCCGGCCCAGTTCGACGACCAGTCCGGCGCAGCCCACCGCGGCGAGTTCCTCGACGTACCGGGCGAGGCCGGACTCTGGCAGCATCACGCCGGTCGTGAGCACCAGCTCGCCACCTCGGAGCAACGGTGCGATGTCTGCGATCTCCGCCACATGCACCCATCGCACCCGGCGGCTCAAACCGGCCGACCCGGCCACCAAACGCGGCTTTCCCTGCCGGATCACCGGGAGAGCGACGACATCGGCGACGGTCGGGTACATGGACACAACGTAATGCCAACCGCCCGATCCGGGTACAGGTTGTGCATGGCGGCGAACCGGGCACCACAGCAGACTCCGAGAACAGGAGTTAACCCCTGGAGGACGAGATGGCCCACAAGGAGCTGCTGGCACGACACCGCGCGGTGATGCCGAAGTGGCTGGCCCTCTACTACGACGAGCCCATCGAGATCGCGAGCGCCAGCGGGCGCCGGGTGACCGATCGCGAGGGCACGACCTACCTGGACTTCTTCGCGGGCATCCTGACCAACGCCATCGGCTACGACGTCGCCGAGATCAGCGACGCGATCCGCGCCCAGCTCGACACCGGCGTCCTGCACAGCTCCACGCTGTACCTGATCAAGTCGCAGGTCGAGCTGGCCGAGAAGATCGCCGAGCTGAGCGGCATCCCGGACGCCAAGGTGTTCTTCACCAACTCCGGCACGGAGGCCAACGAGACGGCGCTGATGCTCGCCACTCAGGCCCGCCGCAGCGAGCAGGTGCTGGCCCTGCGCAACAGCTACCACGGCCGTGCGTTCGCCACGGTCGCCATCACGGGCAACCGCGGTTGGTCGGCCAGCGCGCTCTCGCCGATCAAGGTCAGCTGGGTGCACGGTGGTTACCGCTACCGCAGCCCGTTCAAGGCGATGGACGACAAGGACTACATCAAGGCCTGCGTCGACGACCTGCGCGAGATCATCGAGACCACCACGTCCGGCGACGTCGCGTGCATGATCGCCGAGCCGATCCAGGGCGTCGGCGGCTTCACCTCCCCGCCCGACGGCCTGTTCCGCGCGTTCAAGGACGTCCTGGACGAGTACGGGATCCTCTTCATCTCCGACGAGGTGCAGACCGGCTGGGGGCGCACCGGCGAGCACTTCTGGGGCATCCAGGCGCACGACGTGGTGCCGGACGCGATGACGTTCGCCAAGGGCCTCGGCAACGGCCTCGCGATCGGCGGCGTGGTCGCGCGCGGCGACCTGATGGACGCGATCAACGCCAACTCGATCTCCACCTTCGGCGGCAACCCGGTCTCCACGGCCGGCGCGCTCGCCACCGTGAACTACCTGCTCGACCACGACCTGCAGGCCAACGCGGCCAAGCTGGGTTCGCGCCTGCTCGGGGGCCTGCGCGAGCTCGCGGACAAGCACCCGGTCATCGGTGACGTGCGCGGCAAGGGCCTGATGGTCGGCGTCGAGTTCGTCGGACCCGAGGGGGAGCCGAACGCCGGTGCCGCGGCCACGGTGCTGGCCGAGTCGAAGGCGCGCGGACTGCTCGTCGGCAAGGGCGGCCTGTACGGCAACGTGATCCGGTTGGCGCCGCCGATGACGCTGACCGAGGACGAACTGGAAGAGGCTCTGGGGATCTTGGCGCAGGCGGTGGAGAAGGCGTGATCAAGCACTGGATCAACGGCAAGCCCTGGGAATCCGCTTCGGAACGTCTCGGTGACGTCTACGACCCGACGACCGGCAAGGTGGCCGCGCAGGTCGCGTTCGCGTCGGTGTCCGAAGTGGACGCCGCGGTCGACGCGGCCGCGGAAGCGTTTGCGTCGTGGCGGAACGCGTCGCTGGCGCAGCGCTCGACGGTGATGTTCAAGTTCCGCGAGCTGCTGAACGCGCGCAAGGGTGATCTCGCGCAGATCGTCTCGGCGGAGCACGGCAAGGTCGTCTCCGACGCGGGTGGCGAGATCCAGCGGGCGCTGGAGTCGGTCGAGTACGCGTGCGGGATCCCGCAGCTGCTCAAGGGCGGGTTCAGCGAGAACGCCTCGACGCGGGTCGACGTCTACTCGATCCAGCAGCCGGTCGGCGTGGTCGGCGTGATCTCGCCGTTCAACTTCCCGGCGATGGTGCCGCTGTGGTTCGTGCCGACGGCGATCGCCTGCGGCAACGCGGTGGTGCTGAAGCCGTCGGAGAAGGACCCGTCGGCGTCGATCTTCATCGCCGAGCTGTTCGCGGAGGCCGGGCTGCCGGACGGGGTGCTGAACGTCGTGCACGGCGACAAGGTGGCCGTCGACCGGCTGCTGGAACACCCGACCGTGAAGGCGATCTCGTTCGTCGGTTCCACGCCGATCGCGCGGTACGTCTACGAAACCGGTACCTCGCACGGCAAGCGCGTGCAGGCGCTGGGCGGCGCCAAGAACCACATGGTCGTGCTGCCCGACGCCGACCTGGACCTGGCCGCGGACGCCGCGGTGTCCGCCGGGTTCGGTTCGGCGGGCGAGCGGTGCATGGCCATCTCGGTGGTCGTGGCCGTGGGCCCGGTTGGTGACTCGCTGGTCTCCAAGATCAAGTCGCGGATCGCGGACGTGAAGGTCGGGTCCGGACCGTCGTGCGAGATGGGACCGCTGGTCACCGGCGTGCACCGGGACAAGGTCACGTCCTATTTGGACGCCGGTGTCAGCGCCGGTGCTTCTTTGGTGGTGGACGGCCGCGACCACCCGATCGACGGTGAGGCGAACGGGTTCTGGCTCGGCCCCACGCTGTTCGACCACGTCGGCACGGACATGACGATCTACACCGACGAGATCTTCGGCCCGGTTCTCTCGGTCGTCCGCTGTGACACCTATGAAGAAGCCGTCGAGATGGTGAACAGCAACCGGTACGGCAACGGCACCGCGATCTTCACCAACGACGGTGGGGCCGCGCGGCGGTTCCAGAACGAGATCGAGGTCGGCATGGTTGGCGTGAACGTGCCGATCCCCGTGCCCGTGGCCTACTACTCGTTCGGTGGCTGGAAGGAATCGCTGTTCGGCGACGCACACGCGTACGGGCCGCACGGCGTGCACTTCTTCACCCGCTCCAAGGTGATCACCTCGCGGTGGCTGGATCCGTCGCATGGTGGGGTGAATTTGGGGTTCCCGCAGAACACCTAGCCGGGGTGTGGTTTTCCGCAGGTCTACTTTGCGGTTGACCTCATGGTCCCCAGGGCTCACCCCGGCCTAGCGTCGTCTCCATGCTCCTCGACGCCATCCTGTCCGCGGCCCTCGCCATCACCGGCGTGGTCCGTCGATCGTGCCGAGCGCTGTGCGGGTCCCGCCCGCCGGCGCTCGGTCTCGTTGTGACGCCCGCGATCACGCCCGCGATCACGACTGCGGCCGAAGCTGCGGTCGATGTGTCAGGATCGTCGAGTGGATCAAGCGGAGCTCGTGATCGGACCGGAGTCGGGTATCCCGGTGGCCGAGCTGCTGGCGCTCTACGAGTCGGTCGGCTGGTCGGCTTACACCTCCTCGCCCGAGCTGCTGGAAGCCGCGGTGGCCGGGGCGTCCTTCGTGGTGACCGCGCGCCGGGGCGGACGGCTGGTCGGCCTCGCTCGCGCGTTGTCCGACGGGGCGACCATCTGCTACCTGCAGGACGTGCTCGTGCACCCGGCCGAGCACCGTCGCGGGATCGGCCGCGCTCTGGTGGGGGCGGTGCTGGACCGCTATCGCACGGTGCGGCAGAAGGTCCTGCTGACCGACGACGAGCCGGGCCAACGCGCGTTCTACGAGAGCCTGGGCTACGCCGAGATCCGCGATTACGGGTCTGGCACGCTGCGCTGCTTCATCCGGTTTGACGGCGGTGCTGAGGCATGAGCACCCGGCGCTCGTATGACCTGGTTGCCGCGCGCTACGCCGCCGAGCTGGGCGACGAGCTCGCGGGAAAGCCGTTGGATCGGGCGCTGCTCGACGCGGTGGCCGAGCTGGCGGACGGCCCGGTGCTCGACGTCGGCTGCGGGCCGGGCCACGTCGCCGAGTACCTGGCCCGGCGCGTGTCCGTCGTCGGGGTCGACCTGTCGCCACAGATGTGCGCGCACGCCTCGGTCCCGGTGTGCGCAGGCGACATGACGGCACTGCCGTTCCGGTCGCACTCGGTGTCGGCGCTCGTCTGTCTCTACGCGGTGATCCACCTCGACGCGGCGGAACGGGCGGCGGCCTACGCGGAGTTCGCACGCGTGCTGCGGCCCGGTGGGCACGCGCTGGTCGCGTTCCACGTGCGGGACGCGGAAACGCGGGCGGGGCAAGAGAAAACGCTGACGCGGTGGTGGGACAACGAGGTCGAGCTGACCTTCCGGTTCCTCGATCCGGACGCGGAAACGCGGGCGTTGGCGGAGGCGGGCCTCACGGTGACAGCCCGCCTCGATCGCGCCCCGGACCCGCGTGTGGAGCACGCGAGCGACCGGGCCTACTTGCTCGTGCGAGCTGCCAGCGCCTCCGGCAGCGGGTCGTAGCGGGAGAAGCGGCGGGTGAAGGTGCCGGTGCCCGACGTCAGCGAGCGCAGTTCGATGGCGTAGCGCAGCAACTCGGACGACGGCACCTCGGCGCGGATCATCGTCCAGCCGCCCTCGTCGGACTCGGTGCCCAGCACCCGGCCGCGCCGGCCGGACAGGTCGCCGAGGACGGTGCCCAGGTGTTCGTCGGGCAGTCTGATGGCCACCTCGTCCATCGGCTCCAGCAACGTCGTGCGGCCGTTCGCGGCGGCTTCCTTCAGGGCCATCGAACCCGCGGTCTGGAAGGCGGCGTCGGAGGAGTCGACGGAGTGCGCTTTGCCGTCGACGAGGGTCACGCGGACGTCGACCACTGGTGTGCCGTCGTGCAGGCCCCGTTCCAGCTGCGCGCGCACGCCCTTTTCCACGGAAGGGATGAACTGGTTGGGGATCGAGCCACCCACGATCTTGTCCACGAACTCGAAGCCGGAGCCGCGGGGGAGGGGTTCCACCACGATGTCGCACACGGCGTACTGGCCGTGACCTCCAGATTGCTTGACGTGCCGGCCGTGGCCCTTTGCCGAGCTCGCAAAGGTTTCACGCAACGCGACGCGGACCGGTTCGGTGTCGATCTCCGCTCCGCCTGCGCGCAGGCGGGCCAGCACGACGTCGGCGTGGGCCTCGCCCATGCACCACAGGACCATCTGGTGCGTCTCGGCGTTGCGGTCGAGGCGCAGGGTCGGGTCGCTTGCGACCAGACGGTTGAGGTTGCGGGCCAGGTTGTCCTCGTCGCTGCGGGTGCGCGGGACGACGGCGACGGGCAGCAGCGGTTCGGGCATGTCCCACGGGGCCATCAGGAGTGGCTTGTCGGGGGCGGACACGGTGTCGCCGGTTTCGGCGGTGGTGAGTTTGGTCAGGGCGCACAGGTCGCCGGCCACACAGTAGGGGACTTCACGAAGGGAGGCGCCCAACGGCGAGTAGATGTGGGCCACGCGCTCGTCGGCGTCGTGGTCCTCGTGACCGCGGTCGGCCATGCCGTGGCCGGAGACGTGCACGGGGCGTTCGGGGCGCAGCGTGCCGGAGAAGACGCGGACCAGCGACACGCGGCCGACGTAGGAGTCCACCGCTGTGCGGACCACCTCGGCGACGAGTGGCCCGTCCGGGTCGGCGGCCATGCGGGGCTGCGGGATGCCGTCCACCGACGTGACGAGGGGGACCTCGTGCTCCAGCGGTGAGGGGAACGCGCGCGCGATGCCGTCCAGCAGCTCTGTCAGGCCCATGCCGGTTGCCGCGCACACGGGCACCACCGGGTGGAACGAACCGCGTGCGACGGCGGTTTCCAGGTCGGTGATCAGCGTGTCCTGGTCGATCTCCTCGCCCGCCAGGTAGCGGTCCATCAGGGACTCGTCCTCGCTCTCGGCGATGATTCCCTCGATCAACGCCGCGCGCTCGTCCGGGTAGTTGTCGCCGGACGTCAGCAGACCGACCAGCGTGTCGCCCTCCGGCATGTACAACGGCACCACGCCCGCGCCGAACGCCGCCTGGCACTCGATGACCGCGTTGCCGAAGTTGGCGCGGTGGTGGTCGGTGCGGGTGATGACAACGGCACGTGGCATGCCGACGAGCGCGCACTCTTCCCACAGCGCGATGGTGGCCGTGTCGACGCCCTCGAAAGCGTTGACAACAAAAAGGGCCGCATCCGCGGCCCGTAGTCCTGCCCTGAGCTCACCCACGAAGTCGATGTATCCGGGGGTGTCGATCAGATTGATCTTGATGTTCCCGTGCTGGATCGGGGCCACCGCCAGGCCTACCGATCGTTGTTGTCGCACGGCGGCCGGGTCGTGGTCGCAGACCGTGGTGCCCTCGGTGACCGACCCCGCGCGGGTCAGCACGCCGGTGGCGGCGAGCATGGCCTCGGTGAGCGTCGTCTTGCCCGCGCCGGACGGGCCGACGAGCACGACGTTGCGGACCTTGGCCGGGTCGTCTACAGCGACCGCGCCTGCCGGTGTCCCGTTGTCGGAGTTCTTGCTTCCCATGGCGACCTCCGTCAAGTCGTAGTGTTCGATCTCACACCCGTTCCCCTCGTGGGACAACCCCGAAGACCCGTCTGGGCGCCGACCGGCGAACAGGCCCGCCCGTCAACCGTCTGAGTGACACCAGTCACGACCTGCGGTTGATCGTGAAGTGGCCTTCTGGTTCCGGGCTCCAGTGGCTTGGGTGAGGTGGCCACGTCAGACGTAGGATGAGTTCACCAAGACTTCCCCTCGTGAAAGGTTGCCCCGGTGAGCACTGATCAGGTCACGGGTACCGCCCGCGTGAAGCGCGGCATGGCCGAGATGCTCAAGGGTGGCGTGATCATGGACGTGGTCGACGCCACCCAGGCGAAGATCGCGGAGGACGCGGGCGCCGTCGCCGTCATGGCGCTCGAGCGCGTGCCCGCCGACATCCGCGCGCAGGGCGGCGTCGCCCGCATGAGCGACCCCGACCTGATCGACGGGATCATCAACGCCGTCTCGATCCCGGTGATGGCCAAGGCCCGCATCGGCCACTTCGTCGAGGCCCAGGTCCTCGCCTCGCTCGGCGTCGACTACATCGACGAGTCCGAGGTGCTGACCCCGGCCGACTACGCCAACCACATCGACAAGTGGGCGTTCACCGTCCCCTTCGTCTGCGGTGCGACGAACCTCGGCGAGGCCCTGCGCCGCATCACCGAGGGCGCGGCCATGATCCGCTCCAAGGGCGAGGCCGGCACCGGTGACGTCTCCAACGCCACCACGCACATGCGCAAGATCCGCCAGGAGATCCGCCGCCTGCAGAACCTCCCCGAGGACGAGCTCTACGTGGCCGCCAAGGAGCTCCAGGCGCCGTACGAGCTGGTCAAGGAGATCGCGCAGAACGGCAAGCTCCCCGTCGTGCTGTTCACCGCGGGCGGCATCGCCACCCCGGCCGACGCCGCGATGATGATGCAGCTCGGCGCCGAGGGCGTGTTCGTCGGCTCGGGCATCTTCAAGTCCGGCAACCCGGCCCAGCGCGCCGAGGCCATCGTGAAGGCCACCACCTTCTACGACGACCCGGACGTCATCGCCAAGGTCTCGCGCGGCCTGGGCGAGGCCATGGTCGGCATCAACGTCGAGGACGTCCCGGAGCCGCACCGCCTCGCCGAGCGCGGCTGGTGAGCAAGCTCCACTAACGACGAAGGCGCACCCGCTCGCGGGTGCGCCTTTTGCCGTCGGGAGAACTATCGGGAGAAGCAGTACGTCGTCTTGATCTCCGGATAGGCGAGTGCCAGCACCGGGTTCGGCCCGCACGCCGCCTTGTCGACGGTGTTCGCGAGCACCTTCACCCGTGCCACCCCGAAGGTGCCGCAGTCCTTCTGCGGCACGGAAGCCTGGATCGAGGCCATCGTGAAGTCGTAGCACTGACCGTCGGCGAACACCGGGATCAGGCAGACCGACACGCTTTCCAACACGCTGAACTGCACGTACTGGACGTATCCGTCGGTCAGTTCGCCGCACTTGTCGCTCGACGACGTTCCGACCTTGCTGACCGTGTAGTTGTGCTCCCCGCAGGCGACCTTTTTGTAGTCAGGCTTGGCCGCGTTGCCGGTCATCGACACGCAGTCGCCGATCGCAGCGAACGGCGCCGGTTTCGACGTGGTCGTCGGAGCAGTGGTCGTCACAGCAGCAACGGCCGTCGTCGGCGTGTCGCTGCCGCTGCTGAACTCGATCGTGTTCTTGGTGGACAGCCAGAAGATCAGGCCGCCCAGCGCCAGCGCGAACACCGTCAGCACCGCGACGATCTTCCCGCCGCCACCGGACCCGCGGTGCGGCGCGACGGGCAGCACCGGCTCCGGGACGTCGTAGACGCCGATGGGCCTGCCGCCGCCCGCACTGGGTGGCGGCGGTTCGGCGGCAGGCGCGTCGAAGGCCGAGAACGGATCGGGTTCGTCGGTTTTGCTCATCGGATCCCCCCAGGATTTCCGCGTGAGCTTAGCCGCTGAACCCGTCCGTCCCCCTGCGCCTGCCTCAGGTGCGCACCGTCTCGGCGAGACCGGACAAAGCGGCCGGCAACGGCTCGTGGTGCAGCACGCCGAGCCGTTGCGTGGCGCGGGTCAGCGCCACGTACAGCTCCGCCGCGCCACGCGGGCCGAGCGCCAGGATCCGTTCCGGCGCGACGACGAGCACCGAGTCGTACTCCAGACCCTTGGTCTCCGAGGCGGGCACCGTGCCGGGCACGCCGGGCGGCCCGATCACGACGCTGGTGCCCTCGAGACCGGCCTCCGCGCGTTCGAACTCCTCGATGGCCGCGGCCAGCTCGGACTCCGAGACCTGCCGGGCCCACGGCTGAACACCGTTGGCCCGCACCGATTCCGGGGCCTGCACGTCCGGCGCGAACTCGGCCAGCACCCGAGCGGCGACGGCCATGATCTCGGCGGGCGTGCGGTAGTTGACCGTCAGCGAACGGTACTCCCAGCGGCCCGGCACGTACGGCTCCAGCATCTCGCCCCACGACCGGGCGCCGGCCTCCGAACGGCGCTGGGCCAGATCGCCCACCACCGTGAAGGAACGGCCAGGGCAGCGGCGCATCAGCACCCGCCAGTCCATTTCGGACAGTTCCTGCGCCTCGTCCACCACCACGTGCCGGTAGGTCCAGCCGCGGTCGGCCTGGGCGCGTTCGACGAGCGTGCGCTGGTCGTGCTCCTCGAAGCGTTCGGCGAGGTCCTCGGCCTCCAGCATGTCCGTGGCGAAGAGGTGGTCCTCGTCGTCCATGTGGTCCTGCCGGTTGACCATGCTGTCGAGCACCTCGGCGGCGTAGCGGGCCTCGGCCTGACGTTCGGCGGACAGCGCCTGGTCGGAGGCCTGCTCGGTGCCGTCGCGGCCCAGCAGGTCGTGCAGCTCGTCGAGCAGCGGCACGTCCGAGACCGTCCACGCCTCACCGTCGGCGCGGTGCAGCGACGGATCCGCTCCGGCCGCCGCCAGCCGTGCCGGCGACGTGTACAGCTCACCCAGCAGCTGCGCCGGCGTCACCACGGGCCACAGCGAGTCCAGCGCCCCGGTGAACGTCTCGTCGTCGGCCAGTTCCTTCACCAGGCCGGACCGCATGTCCTCCCAGCCCTGCTTGTCCGAACGGGACAGCCAGCCCTTGCCGATCCGGCCGAGCGCCCGTTCGGTCAGGACGTACGTGATGATCTCGCGGAACACCGCGCGGGCCTCGTTGTGCGGCAGGCCGCTGTCGCGCGCCTCCTGCCGGGCCCACTCGGCGACGTCGGCGCCGATCTGCACGACGACGTCCTTCATCGTGATCGGAACGGGCTGCTCGGGCAGCCGCTGCCGGTCCGCGACGGCCGCGTTCAGCACGTCCACCATCTTCAGCGAGCCCTTGAGCCGCGCGACGTCCGGCGTGTCCTCCAGCACCGCGTTGAGCCCCGGCAGGAGGCTCCCGGCGGTCGAGAACACCACGTCGGACTCGCCCAGCGACGGCAGCACGCGCCCGATGTGGTTGAGGAACGCCGGGTTCGGGCCGACCACAAGCACGCCGTGCCGTTCCATGCGTTCGCGTTGCGTGTACATCAGGTATGCGACGCGGTGCAGCGCCACGACGGTCTTGCCGGTGCCGGGCCCGCCCTCGATCACCAGCACGCCGGGGTGGTCGAGCCGGATGATCGCGTCCTGCTCGGCCTGGATGGTCGCCACGATGTCGCGCATGCCCTCGCCGCGCGGCGCGTTCAACGCCTCCAGCAGAGCCACGTCACCGCGCTCCTCGCCGAGCCTGCCGAACACCTCGTCGGTGAACCCGGCCACCGTGCGGCGGCGCGTGAGGAACTGACGACGGCGGCTCATGCCCTCGGCGTTGGCGCCGGTGGCGGTGTAGAACGGCCGCGCCGCCGGTGCCCGCCAGTCGAGCAGCGCCGGCTCGAAGTCCTGCTCCTCGTCGAACAGGCCGATCCTGCCGATGTAGGACACGTCCCCGTCGACGCTGTCCAACCGGCCGAAGCACAGCCCGTAGTCGGCCACGTTCAGCCGCTTCATCTCGCGGTGCCGGGCGCGCACCTCGTTGTCGCGATCCATGACGGTCTCGCCGGTGCCACCCAGCGCTGACTGGTACGCGGCTTTCACGCGCGCACGTTCGGCATCGAGCCGTGCGTAGAGACCGGCAACGTATTCACGCTCGTACTGCAGCTCTTCTTCGTACCCCACGTGCTCCCCAGTGCGCCTGTGTTCTGGCATGAGGCGATGAGTGTGAACGATGCACGGGGCCTTGTGGCAAGGCCCCCTCTCTGCTATACGGTTAAGTGGGAAGAAACGGCGC
Organism: Lentzea alba; assembly: GCF_011067745.1. Classification (GTDB taxonomy): domain Bacteria; phylum Actinomycetota; class Actinomycetes; order Mycobacteriales; family Pseudonocardiaceae; genus Lentzea; species Lentzea alba. The sequence goes on along the minus strand of NZ_JAAMPJ010000017.1, from coordinate 127,079 downwards.
TGCCGCCCGCTGTCTGCCAGGGCTACCCAAGCGCCTTCGGTCGCCGTGATCGCTCGTCGTAGTCCCTTTTCCGCTGCGGATAGCCGGTTCTGAACACCTCGTAGACGGGGATCCCGCACTTGTTGCCGAACCGGAACGCGGCCTCGAGGCTGCCGATCTTGCGTCGGGTCCACTCGCCGTCGCCCGCGATCAGCATGATGGTGGCGACGATGGTCGCAGCGCCCGGTTCGAAGTAGGCCTCGACACCGGAGTGCCGCAGCGCCCACTGCTCCAGGTGGTCGAGATCCTCGTCGCGTGCTTTCTGCATCGGGGTGGACGGCATCATCTGCCGCTTACGTCCGTGCAAGCGCCAGAACGACCGGATCACCACGAGCACGACCACGCCGCCGAGAACCACCGCGAGGATGAACTCCACGCTCCAGCTGCTGGTTTCCGGCGTGGTGGTCGAGGTTGTCTCGTCAAGCCAGCGACGGACCGAGGTCACGTTGGTGGCCAGGCCCTTCTGCGCACTGCTGTTGCTGGACGTGCCCGAGCCGCTGAGCGTGCCGACCAGCTGCGGCTGCCCATCGATCTGGGTGACGATCGGGCCGCCGGAGTCGCCCTTGGCCGCCTGCTGCTGAGGGTCCTCCATCGGCCAGGTCAGCAGTTCGCTGTCGGCCGCCGTCACGCCGGCGGCCGGAGACAGGTTCACCGGCAGCTGTTTGAGGGTCTGGGAGACCGCGCAGTCCTTCTCCGCACAGACCTGGCCCCATGCCACCAGCAATCCCTGCTGCCCGCCGCTCGGCGTCATCGGTGCGGCGACCTGGATCGGCGCCTTGTCCGACGCGCGGTCGAGTTCGATCAGGCCGACGTCGAGCCCGGCCGGTCCCTTGACCAGGCGGTTGGCCCGGCGGGCCTGCCCCTCGTACCTCGCGGTCGCCCCGACGTACAGGCGGACGTCGGCCGCTTCACGCAGCGGATTGTCCAGTCCCGGGTCGTTCTCGGCCTGGTCTGGCCGAGCGGTGACGATGCAGTGCCCGGCGGTCAGCACCCATCGGGGCGCGATCAGGGCTCCGCTGCACGCCCCTTGGGAGTACTCGACCACCACAGCCCACGGGTACTCCTGAGTGACCTCCTGGCCGCCGACGATCGCTGACGCGGTCGCGGGGAAGATCCCGCCGGCCGCGAGGACCGAGACGAGAGCGGCCAGAACACTCCTGCCGACCAAACCCCACACGCACGTCCCCCACTCGAACCAAGACGTCTTCAGCATGCCAGAGCCGGCTTCGGGGCTTCTGCTTACGACGTGTGCTCCATGACCATCATCGCCGTGGTCCCCGGTTCCAGGGCCTTGCAGATGTGCGGCAGATCGCCCGGATAAACGATGTAGTCGCCGGGCCCGAGCTCGATCGGGTCGTCGGCCAGCCCCGCCAGACAGCGCCCGGACGCCACGATCATGTGCTCGACGCTGCCCGGCACGTGCGGCTCGGACTCGCGGGCGCCGCCGGGTTCGAGGGTCAGCCAGTAGATGTCGTGCTTGGTCCCCGGACGGCAGGCGGCCAGCAGGGTGGCGGAGTAGTGCGCGCGTTCGGAGTGGATGACCGGGCCCTCGCCGGCGCGGATCACCTGCACGCGTGGCACGGCGGGTTCGACGAGCCGGCTGAACGGGACGCCCAGGGCCACGCCCAGTGCCCACAGGGTCTCCACGCTGGGGTTTCCGGCGCCGGACTCCAGTTGGGAGAGCGTCGACTTCGCGATTCCGGCTTTCTTGGCGAGCTCGCTCAACGACATGCCGGTGCGGTCGCGCTCGCGGCGGAGGTTGGCCGCGATGAGGTCGAGTGGTGCGTTCGACACAGAAGTCCATCCGTTCGGCTTGACGAACACCCGTTCAGGTGTTCATTGTAATGGGTGATGCGTTCGATATGGCGAACCCTTGATGCTGTGCTCCTGCGTGACGTCGCCGCAGTCGCACTTGGCGCCGCTGTGACCGGTGCTTCCTTCGGCGCGATCTCGGTCGGATCGGGGCTGCCGTGGTGGATGCCGGTGCTGATGTCGCTGGTGATCTTCGCGGGCGGCTCGCAGTTCATGGCCGTCGGCATCGTCGCCGCCGGTGGCAGTCCTGCCGCGGCCGTGCTGGCCGGTCTGGTGCTCAACGCTCGGCACCTGCCGTTCGGGCTGGCGATCGGTGATGTGCTCGGCAGAAGTCCGCTGGCGCGGATCGTCGGCAGTCACCTGTTGATCGACGAGTCGACCGCTTTTGCGATGTCGCAGAAGGATCCCGCGAGAGCGCGTGCGGCCTACTGGGCGTGTGGCGTGGCGCTCTTCTTCAGCTGGAACACGGGCGTGCTCATCGGTGCGCTCGCGGGCCAGGCGATCGGCGATCCGATGACGTTCGGGCTGGACGCGGCGTTCCCCGCGGCGATGCTCGCGCTCACGCTCCCGGCCCTGAAGGACGCGGCCACGCGCAACGCGGCGCTCGCTGGTGCGGCGATCGCGCTCGCGACCACACCGTTCCTGCCCGCCGGTCTGCCCGTGCTGCTCGCACTGGCCGGACTGGTGGTGTTCAGGACCAAAAAGGAGGAACCGTGCCCGTCACCGCAGTCCTGATCCTCGCCGCGGGCACGTTCGCGATCCGGATCGCCGGTCCGCTGCTGCGCGACCGCGTCACGTTGCCCGACAAGGCCCGCGAGGTCATCTCCGCGAGTGCCACCGTGCTGCTGCTGGCGCTGGTGGCGGTCTCGGCGCTGACGAACGGCAAGCAGTTCGGCGGCTGGGCGCTTGCGGCCGGTGTTGTCGTCGGTGGGCTCGCGGCGTGGCGCAAACTGCCGTTCGTCGCCGTCATTGTGCTGGCGGCGGCCACCACGGCGGGACTCAGGCTCATCGGCGTGGCCTGAGGGTGGTTTCTCGCTAATGCTTGCGGACGTGTGAGAAGAGCAGGTTCGTATGAACCTCTGTCACCTCCCGGCGGCTGGTGAATTTGTCCAATACCAGCCGTTGCAGGTGACCGACATCAGATACTGCGACATGTACTAGAAAATCTTCCGGACCGGTCACGTGCGAGAGCGCGAGCGTTTCGGGCAGGCCCAGCACGTAAGCCATGAACGGGTCCACGATCTCCTTGGTGTGCGGGCGGATCTTCACCGCGAGCATTGCCTGCACGTGCTGCCCGATCGCGTTGGGATCGATCTCCGCGTGGTACCCGGTGATCACGCCGCGCTCCCGCAGCGCCCGATGCCGGACCACCGCCGTGGACTGCGCGACGTTCACGCGTTCGGCCAGGTCCTTGTTCTGCAGCCGCGCGTCCTTCCGCAGCTCCCGCACGATGGCCTCGTCGATCGAATCCAGCACGGCTCTTCTCCGTTTCATCGAATCTGCTGCGGTTGTTCGCCCACTCCGCCGAGGAAGTCTCCACCATTCGCGCCATGACGCGCATCGAGACCATCGCAGTGCACGGCGGCCGCGACGACCTCGCGGAGCTCGGCGTGCACGCTCCCCCGATCGACCTGTCCACCACCTACCCCGTGCCTGACCAGGCCCTCGGCGGGGAAGCACTGGGTGAGTGGGCCACCGGCGCCGCACGGGCCTCGTCGCCCGTCTACGCGCGGCTGCACAACCCGACCGTGGCCCGGTTCGAGCAGGCGCTGGCGAAGCTCGAGCACACCGAGGCCGCCGTCGCGTTCGGCAGCGGCATGGCGGCGGTGACCGCGGTGATCCAGGCCGCGTGCGTGATGGCCGGAAAACCGCACGTCGTGGCCGTGCGGCCGCTCTACGGCGGCACGGACCACCTGCTGTCGTCCGGTCTCCTGGGCGTCTCCACCACCTACGTCGAAGCAGGCCTGGTGTCCTCCGCGATCCGGCCGGACACCGGGTTGATCGTCGTCGAGACGCCGGCGAACCCGAACCTGGACCTGGTCGACATCGACCACGTCGTGCGTCAGGCCGGTTCGGTGCCGGTGATGGTCGACAACACCTTCGCGACCCCGATCCTGCAGAACCCGGCGCTGCACGGCGCCTCTTACGTCCTGCACTCCGGCACCAAGTACCTCGGCGGGCACGGCGACGTGCTCGGCGGTGTCGTGGCGTGTGCTGAGGACCGCGCGGCGGCATTGCGGCAGGTCAGGATCATCACGGGCGCCGTGCTGCACCCGTTGGGCGGCTACCTGCTGCACCGCGGGCTGGCCACGTTGCCGTTGCGCGTCGAGGCCGCCTCGCGGTCCGCGGCCGTGCTGGCGGTGCGGCTGGCCGAGCACGACGCCGTCGAGTTCGTGCGCTACCCGTCCGCGTCGCTGCAGATGCGGGGGACCGGCGCGATGATCGCGTTCGGCGTGCACGGCGACCCGACCGAGGTCATGCGGCGGCTGCGGTTGATCACGCCGGCGGTATCGCTGGGTTCGGTCGACACCCTGATTGAGCATCCCTCGGCTTTGACGCATCGACTGGTGCCCGGAGAAGAACTGCGTGCATCGGGAGTTCCGGACAATTTGCTGCGCATTTCAGTTGGACTCGAGCATGTCGAGGACATTTGGGACGACTTGAACGCGGCGCTCTGTGACGTCGCTTACGTTAAGCCTTCCCCAGGTGATTACTTGGTGATGACCGGCGCTCACTAAGGTCCCAACGCATCAGCGCGTCGGGGCGCGGGAGGTTCCGACGCGAGCATTTTTCCGTTTTCGGAAGGAACCCCTCGTGAGTTCTGTGGAAACTGATGCGGACGGCTACACCAAGGCGCTGAGCAAGCGTCAGGTGCAGATGATCGCCATCGGCGGTGCGATCGGCGTCGGCCTCTTCCTGGGTGCGGGCGGACGCCTCGCCACAGCGGGGCCGTCGCTGATCCTGTCGTACGCGGTGTGCGGCCTCGCGGCGTTCTTCGTCATGCGCGCATTGGGCGAGCTCGTGCTGCACCGCCCGGTTGCCGGCAGCTTCGTCGAGTACGCCCGCGAGTTCATCGGTCCGTGGGCGGGCTTCACGTCGGGCTGGATGTACTGGGTGAACTGGGCGATGACCGGCATCGCCGAGATCACCGCCGTCGCGATCTACATGCACAAGTGGTTCCCGGAGCTGCCGCAGTGGATCACCGCACTGGTGGCGCTCTTCGTGTTGATCGGGATCAACATGTTGTCCGTCAAGCTGTTCGGTGAGCTGGAGTTCTGGTTCTCGGTCATCAAGGTGACCGCGATCGTGGTCTTCCTCGTCGTCGGCACGAGCCTGGTGATCGGCAACGCCGACATCGGCGGCACCACCGCGTCGGTCTCGAACACCCTGGGCCACGGCGGTCTGTTCCCGGCCGGGTTCGGGGTCGCACTGATGACCCTGCAGGCGGTCATCTTCGCCTACTCGGCCATCGAACTCGTCGGTATCGCCGCGGGCGAGACCAAGGACCCCGAGAAGATCATGCCGCGCGCCATCAACGGCGTGGTGTACCGCATCGCGATCTTCTACGTCGGTTCCGTGCTGCTGCTGACGATGCTTCTGCCGTGGGACCACTTCACCGGCACCGAGTCGCCGTTCGTCACGGTGTTCTCCGCGCTGGGCATCCCCGCCGTCGGCGACATCATGAACGCGGTGGTGCTGACCGCCGCACTGTCCTCTTGCAACTCGGGTCTGTACTCCACCGGTCGCATCCTGAGGTCGTTGGCGCAGAAGGGTGAGGCGCCCGCGTTCACCGGCAGGATGAACTCCCGGCACGTGCCCTACGGCGGCATCCTGTTCACCGGTGCGGCCTACCTGTTCGGCGTGGTGCTCAACTACATGGTGCCCAAGGAGGCGTTCGACATCGCGATCGCGGTGGCGTCGCTGGGGGTGGTGTCCACGTGGGCCACGCTGATCATCTGTCAGATGAGGCTGCGGAAGAAGGCGTTGGCAGGGGAGATCGAGCGGCCTTCGTACCGGATGCCCGGCGCGCCCTACACGAACTGGCTGACGCTGGCGTTCCTCGCGCTGGTGATCGGGCAGATGGCGTTCTCCGCCGGCGCCGCGGAGAGGATCGCGTTCTGGTCGATCCCCGTGCTCGCTCTGGTGCTGTTCATCGGGTGGCGCTTCGTGAAGTCGCGCCGGCCGGTCGGCCAGGAGCAGGAGAAGCTCGTCACCGTCAGCTGACCAGGACTCGGTGATGATCGCGAGCCGTCCCCTCACAAGGGGGCGGCTCGCGCCTTGCTGGTGAACTCCATTCGCCTTCGCGCCAAACAGCAGAAGGTGCCCGCGTGTTGTAGCTTTCACGCATCAATCACCTTTCTGAAAGGTCTGCTGATGTCGCGCAGAGTGCGTCGGCTGTTGGCGATTGTGACCTCGCTCGTGGTTCTCGGCGCGCAGCCGGCCGCGGCGACACCGGAGAGGCCCGATGCCGTCCGGGCCGTGTTGGCGTGGATCGACCTTCTCGACTACGCGTGCAACTTCACCGGCAACTACCGGACGCCAGGCAGCACGAGTGGCGGCGTGGTCGGCGGGGCCGCCGTCTCCCTGGACAACGCGCTCGCCGGGATGGAGACGGCGGACGGCCTTCCGCAGGAAGCCGTGCACACGCTCAGGACGCTGATGTCCCAGTCGTTCAGGCCGCAGACGTGCCTGGACGTCCGGAACACCGGAGCCTTCGGGGCCGTCGGCACCACCGCTGTCCGCACCCTGTTCAGCGAGTACTCCTCGTGGGGTCCGCCGTTGCTGGCGGCGCGGCAGGAGAACCCGGACGCGGTCGACGCGGAGATCACGAAGCTGATGGACCTGCAACGGCGCTACGCCGGTCAGATGTCTCCCGGGCTGCACCGGAACGCGACGCGGACCACGACGCCGGACCCGTTCGCCGCGATGCTGTTCGTGGTGGACGCCGCGGACGCCATTTGCGAGCACTCGAGCTCCGACGAGCAGACCGACGCACTCGTCGCGGTGTGGACCACGATGTTCGACCGGCTCGGTGAACTCGACGGCGCACCGGAGGAGGCGTTGGCGAGCGCACGGACGTTGCTGGCCGCTGTGGTGGGGCCGGGGGACTGTGCGACTGCCGACGCCGACGGCGTCCTCACCCTGATCGGCACGGAGGCGGCGCGCGACCTCGTGGCGGGCTGGGAGACGTACGGCCCCGCGCTGCTGGAGTTCCACGCCGCGCACCCGGACCAGGTCGACCCGGTCCTCGCCGACGTGGTCGCCGAGGCCACGGCCATCGCCAACAGGTAGGCCTCGCCGAGCCGTCCCCTCGTGGAGGGGGCGGCTCGCGGCTTTCCGGTGTCACTCGGTCGGGTGGCTGGACACGCGGCGGACGGCGCGGCGGAGCAGCCTGATTCCATGACGACGAGCCACATCGAGCACACCGGGCACCCCCACGTCCACGGCGACGGCTGCGGCCACGTCGGGGTGCCGCACAGCGACCACGTCGACTACGTCCACGACGGTCACCTCCACCGCGAGCACGACGGTCACTTCGACGAGTGCGAGCCGAGCGGCCACGACGAGCACGCCGCGCACGACCACGACCACGGCCAGGGCTGTGGCCACGTGGCCGTTCCGCACGCCGACCACGTCGACTACATCCACGACGGGCACCGGCACGCGGCCCACGCCGACCACTACGACGAGCACTGAGCTGCACGCGGGGCGCTTTCGTACTGACTGACAGTACGAAAGGGCCCCGCGTGCGTTTCACGAAGCGGCGGGGACGTCGGGGTAGAACTGGGCGTACCAGCGGCGCAGGGCTTTGATGCCGCGTTCGTGTTGCAGCAGGACCGGACGGGCCTGGTGGATCTTGTGGTCCCAGATGCGGACCTCTTCGCGGACCTCGCCGAGGGCCTGCGTGCGGAAGATCAGCTTGAGCACCGGGGTCAGGAACGGCAGCCCGGCGGGTTTGCGCACGTGGTAGAGCATCCGCAGCTCGCTCGTGTGGTCGTCGATCGGGTTCGTGAGCGCGATGGCGGTCAGCGAGAGCATGCTGCCGAGCACGCGCACCACCATGACGCCGGGGCCGTACATGAACACGTCGAAGGTGTTGTCGACCTCCCAGGCCAGCACCTTCCGCGCGAAGCGGCCGCGCACCTCGGCGAACGGCCCGTCCACGACCAGGTCCTGCACCGGCGGCTCGCTCTGGCCGTGGATGAAGTGGAAGTGGGACTCGTCGACGATGTTCTCCCGCATCTCCTGGATGTGGATGCGCGAGGTCTGCACGTCGTCGATCGGGCTCGCGAACTCACCCGCCGTGGCCTCCGGGATCTCCGGCACCTCCCACGCCGGCGCGTCCGGCCCGGTGTAGACGAAGATCAGTCCGCTGTGCTCCCGCACTTCGAACCCGCCGATCGACACCTTCGGCGGCCGGGCGGCGAACGGCGCGTACGTGCACCGGCCGTCCGTGCCGAACCGCCAGCCGTGGAACGGGCACTCGACCGTCCCGTCCACGACTTTCCCGCCGACGCCGAGGTGTGCGCCGTAGTGCGGGCAGTGGGCGTCACGGACGGCGGGCCGCCCGTCGGGACCGCGGAAGGCGATGAGAGCCCGGCCGAAGTAGTGCAGGGGCACGACCTTCCCGCGAGGGAGCTGAACGCTGCGCAGAACCGCGTACCAGCCGTGTGGCACGAACGGCATCGGGTACTCATCGGCGCGTGGGTCGCGGGGCAGGGTGGTCATGTGGTCATCGATGCTGGACACGTTGCCGAGTTAACGTCGTTAACCGCTTTGGTGGCGACGTCCATCAGGGCGAAAAACGATCATCACGCACTACGCCGGCCCGCGCAGGGGCAACCACTGCCAACAGGGTTCCGACGCCTCAAATATGCTGGTGGCATGGTTGTCGCTGCCCCTCCCGTCATCGGTGTGCTCGCCCTGCAGGGTGATGTTCAGGAACACCTCGTCTCGCTCGCGAAGTGCGATGTCACCGCACGGCCCGTTCGCCGCGCCGAGGAGCTGGACGAGCTCGACGGGATCGTGATCCCCGGCGGCGAGTCGACGACCATCAGCAAGCTGCTCGACAACTTCGCGCTGCTGGAGCCGCTGAAGGCCAAGATCAAGGACGGCTTCCCGGCGTACGGGTCGTGCGCGGGCATGATCCTGCTGGCCAACAACGTGCTGGACGGGCGCGAAGACCAGCACCAGCTCGGCGGTCTGGACGTCACCGTGCGGCGCAACGCCTTCGGCAGGCAGATCGACTCGTTCGAGACCGATCTCGACCTCGCCGGTGAGACGGTGCACGCCGTGTTCATCCGTGCGCCGTGGGTGGAGGCGGTGAGCGAGCACGTGGAGGTTCTCGCTACGGTGCCCGTTACGGCTGAGGCGGGCGACGCCGCCGGTAGGATCGTCGCGGTCAGGCAGGGCAACGTGCTGGCCACGGCGTTTCACCCGGAGCTCACGGGGGATGAGCGCGTCCACCGCCTGTTCGTGGACATGGTTCGTGGTTTGAAGGGTTCGGAGGAGAAATGAGCGGCCACTCCAAGTGGGCGACCACCAAGCACAAGAAGGCCGCCATTGACGCCAAGCGCGGCAAGCTCTTCGCGCGGCTGATCAAGAACATCGAGGTGGCCGCCCGCACCGGTGGTGGGGACCCGGACGGCAACCCGACGCTGTACGACGCGATCCAGAAGGCCCGCAAGAACTCGGTGCCGCTGGACAACATCGAGCGCGCGCGCAAGCGCGGTGGCGGCGAGGAAGCCGGCGGCGCCGACTGGCAGACCATCATGTACGAGGGCTACGGCCCCAACGGCGTCGCGGTGCTCATCGAGTGCCTCACCGACAACCGCAACCGCGCCGCGACCGAGGTCCGCACGGCCATGACCCGCAACGGCGGTTCGATGGCCGACCCCGGTTCGGTGGCGTACATGTTCAGCCGCAAGGGCGTCGTGATCGTGCCGAAGGCGGGCACGTCCGAGGACGACGTGATGATGGCGGTGCTCGAGGCCGGTGCCGAGGAGGTCAACGACCTGGGCGAGGCGTTCGAGGTCGTGTCCGAGGCCGGTGACCTCATTCCGGTCCGCAAGGCGCTGCAGGACTCCGGCATCGACTACGAGTCGGCCGAGTCGAGCTTCCTGCCGTCGGTCTCGGTCGCACTGGAGGTCGAGGGCGCGAAGAAGATCTTCAAGCTCATCGACGCGCTGGAGGACTGCGACGACGTGCAGAACGTCTTCGCGAACTTCGACGTGTCGGACGAGGTCATGGCCGAGGTCGGCTGACCACCAGCTTCAACAGCGCCGACCACGCATCTGCGGACACCTGCAGGTGGGTGGTCGGCGCTTTGCTGTCTCGGATGCCGACGCCGCGGCCGACCTCCACGCAGTTGTCGCCGTCGCCGCTGTAGCTGCTCTTGCGCCACACGGTCATTGGAGGCCCTCCAAGATGCTGTTGATCACCGCCCTCGATTCTTCCTCATCGAGAGCGACGGCAGCGAGGTCCTTCAGGATGTTCTCGTAGGTGTCGACGGTCTCCTTGTCGTCGAAGAACAGACAGCACTTGACGCTCTCGACGTAGACGACGGGCGGGTACTTCGGGAACTTCATCAGCCGGAAGTCGCCGGACACGCCCGCATGCATGCCGATCGACCTGGGGACGATCCGGATGCTGACGTACTTCCGCACCGACAACCGCAGAAGGTGGGCAAGCTGCTCCCGCCACACCTCCTCGCCGCCGACCGGCAGCCACAGCGCCTGCTCGTGCACGTAGAAGGTGAAGGTTCGGGTGTATTCGAGAATCTCTGCTCGGGCGGCCCGCGCTGCGACCACCGCGGCCCTGTTCTCGGGTGAAACCGTCCTTGCTTTGGCGGTGACAGCCTCGATGTAGTCGTGGATCTGGAGCAGTCCGGGAACGAGGATCATCGACCAGCAGGTGATCTCGTTGGCGTCCTTCTCGTGCTCGATCAGCGTGCGGACTTGGTCCGGGACGCCGTCCTTCGGCATCTGCAGATAGACGTTGCCCGACTCGCGGAACAACGCCATCAGGCGTTCGTACTCGGCGAGGGGGACGCGGCAGTAGGCGAGCAGGGTGGCGACTTCCAGCTCGGTCACGCCGCCTTTGCCGGCTAGCAGATCCGAGATCTTGGCTTCTTGCCAGCCGAGCAACTTGGCGAGCTGGCGATGGGTGAGGCCGGTGCTCGCGATGGCCGCACGGACGCCGTTTCCGAACTCGCGGCCCACCACACTGGACGATCTCTTGGGCATGAAAGGGAAAGTAGGCCCACGATTCCCGTTCGCTCCATCGTTTCGCTTCAAATCTGCCTGAAGGTGGGAGTCTTGGAGAAGCTCCAAACCGGCGGCAAGTCGTAGGGTGGTGATGTGCTTTCCGACGAAGACATCGCGCTGCGAGCCCGGCTGCTCTCCGCGGCAGACCAGCACGGCCACACGAACATCGTCGTGAACCCGGACGCCGAGGGCGCCGGGTACGTGTTCTCGGTGGGGGCCTGGCGGCGGTTCGGGGTGGCCGAGGCCGTCGTGATCGGGCTGCCGCAGGGGATGGGCGAGAACCTGATCAACCTGTACGTGCGGCGCGCCAGCGGTGGCGAGCGGTTCGTGATGGGGCAGCTCTACCACGACTTCTTCGAGGGCGTGCCCGTGGTGTTCGAGCGGGTCTACAAGGGGTTCTACCCGGAGTTCTTCGGCAGCGCGTACCTCCTCTACGACGGGTCGGAGTTCGCGGCGGTGCAGATCATCGTGCCGACGCCGCAGGGACAGTGGCCCTGGCAACCCGATGCGCCGGAGGGGTTCCACGAGCACCAGCTGGTCCTCACCGAGAGCGGACTCCCCGAGAGCTGGACGCCAGGGGTCACCGGGCCGTGAACGTCCACATCGGACCGTTGAAGCCGCATCACGCCGGTCAAGTCCTGACGATCCAGCGTGCCGCGTACCTCGCAGAGGCTCGCCGCTACGGGGCGTGGGACCTGCCGCCGCTCGTCGAGACGCTCGACGAGATCCGCGAGCACCTCGGCGACGGCACGCCCGCGTTCGGGGCGTTCGACGGGGCGCGGCTCGTCGGGTCGGTGCGCAGCCGCGTCGACGGCGAGCGCATGGAGGTGGCGCGGCTGGCCGTCGCGCCCGACGTGCAGGGTGGCGGGGTCGGTCGCAGGCTGCTGGAGGCCGTCAGCACACGGGTGCCGCGGGACGTAAGGGTCGTCTGGCTCTTCACCGGGGCCGAGAGTGACGGGAACCTGTCGTTCTACGAGAGTGCCGGGTTTGTCCGGGTCGGTGAGCATCTCGATGCCGTCGGCATCAGGTGCGTCACTCTGGAGCAGAAGGTCATCTGAGGTTCAGGGGCCGGTCACCAGGGCCTGGCAGGGTTCTGGAACGGTCCACCCACGACCAACCACCGGTGCGGACGTCGATCACACGTCGGCTGATCCGTCCGGCACCCGCTGTCCCCGGCGCATCCGGCGCCGGGGACAGCGCTGTTTTGTTGTCCGGAGGTCGTTGTCCGGTGATCGCGCTTCGACACCGGACAACGATCAACCTGTAGAAATGCGGTGCGGTCAGCCAGTCCGGGGGGATCAGGCGGGCCGCGATCGGGGGAGGAGCGCCCCGCCACGCAGGAGGCTCAGGGGGATGCGTGGCGGGGCGCTTCAAGAGCAAAGGGGGCTATGGCTTGCGTCCCAGCAGTGCTATCAGCCGTGTTTGGTCGTCCGCGTCCGCCGCGACCGGTACCGGTGAGTCGAACGACGGACTTTCGCTCCACTCGTCGATGTTTCGTTCGACGTAAGCCAGAACGGTCGAGGCGAGCTCGGGATCAATGCGTTCGTCGGCGCCTATCGAGCGCGCCAGGTCCCACGCGTGCACTGCGAGATCCGTGGTCATCTGCCAGCAGTACTCCTCGGCGTCGATGGACCCCCAGGACACGCTCACGGTCTTGGCCAGCGCGGACGGCTCCAGCCACGCCTCGCGCGCCGCCGCGGCCGCCACCACCCAGGACACCAGCGGGTCGTCGCCCAGGTTGTCGTGGTCGAAGCGGTCACCGACCTGCTTGACGGTGCAGCCGGCCAGCAACTCCGGGGCCCAGAGCTGTTCATAGACCAGATGGCCGACCAGATCTCTGACCGACCACTCCCGGCACGGGGTACCCAGCACCCACTGGTCGGGTGCGATCTCCCGCACCCGACGGTCGAACTCCGTCATCGCCAGTCCGTGCGCCTCGATCAAGTCCACCCCAGCAGTGCATCAAATCCCGCTCAATCGCGCACCCCGGCGTGAGAGTTGGGCCACTTGGACGCAACCCTGATTTCTAACCGTACGAGCGTTCGGCGTAATGTTCCCCGGATCCGCCGTGACATCGTTGACACGAGAGGACGATGATCGTGAGCGCCCCTAGCGCCAGCATCTCCGCGCAGGACAAGGGCTTCTTCGGGCACCCCCGAGGCCTGTCCACGCTGTTCTTCACCGAACTCTGGGAACGGTTCTCGTTCTACGGGATGAAGGCCATCCTCGGCCTCTACCTGTGGACGGCCGTGTCCGAAGGCGGTCTGGGCGTCGACAAGGCGCTCGCGCTGTCCGTCGTCGCGATCTACGGCACCGCGGTCTACATGTCCGGTGTCGCCGGCGGCTGGCTGGCCGACCGCGTGTGGGGCGGCCAGCGGGCGACGTTCTACGGCGGCGTGCTGATCATGTGCGGTCACATCGCGCTGGCGCTGCCGATCGGCATCACGGGCGTGTACCTCGGCCTGGTCTTCATCGTCATCGGCACCGGCCTGCTCAAGCCGAACATCTCGACCGTCGTCGGCGGGCTCTACGAGAAGCACGACACGCGTCGCGACGCCGGCTTCACGGTGTTCTACATGGCGATCAACATCGGTGGCTTCGTGTCGCCGTTGATCACCGGCGCGCTGGCCGACGGCATCAGCTTCCACGCCGGGTTCGCCGTCGCCGCGGTCGGCATGGCGCTCGGCCTGATCCAGTACCGGATCGGCCGCAAGAACCTGCGCGGCTCGGCCGCCGTGGCGCCGAACCCGCTGCCGCCGGCCGAGAAGGGGCGCGTCTACGGCCTCATCAGCGGCGTCGTGGTCGCGATCGGCGCGCTGGGCGTCGTCTCGTACCTGCTGGGTGGCGTCGAGGGCGTCATCCTCATGATCAGCATCATGTCGATCGTCCTGCCGATCACGTACTTCACCGTGATGCTGCGCAGCAAGAAGACGCTGCCGGAGGAGAAGCCGCGCGTCCTCGCGTACATCCCGCTGTTCATCGCGGCGGCGATGTTCTGGCTGATCTTCGAGCAGAGCGCGTCGGTCATCGCGGAGTTCGCCGACTCGCACGTCGACAACCACGTGTTCGGCTGGGAGTTCCCGGTCGCCTGGTTCCAGTCGATCAACCCGATCATGATCATCGTGCTGGCGCCGGTGTTCGCGTGGCTGTGGCTGAAGCTCGCTGACCGCGCGCCGGGCACGCCGCGGAAGTTCGCGGGTGCTTTGGTGCTGGTCGGTTTGTCGTTCGTGCTCATGTACTTCGCGAGCAACTCGGCTGCCGACGGCAAGGTGACGCCGCTGTGGCTCGTGGTGATGTTCCTGATCATGACCGCCGGTGAGCTCATGCTGTCGCCGGTCGGCCTGTCGGTGACGACGAAGCTGGCGCCCAGGGCGTTCGCCTCGCAGACGATGAGCCTGTGGTTCCTCGCGGTGTCGGCCGGTACCGGTGTGGCCGCGCAGCTCGTGAAGTTCTACACGACGAGCCCCTCGGCGTACTTCTTCACGCTGGGCGGCGCCGCGATCGTGTTCGGTGTCGCGCTGGCCGTCGCGGCTCCGGCGATCCGCAAGCTGATGTCCGGCGTCGAGTAGTTGATGAGGGGAGCTTTCATAAACCTGAGGTTTATGAAAGCTCCCCTCATCAACAAGGTGAGAGGGAGGCCCGTCGCGGCGGCGGTGCGGCGGGTCTCCCTCTCACCTTCAAGGATGCACTACGCAGATGTGTCATTGGGGCACGAACATTGCTCCAGCCGGGTGAAGTCGAGCACGTGCTGCGACGAAACTCGCCCCACGTCAGCTCTAGTTCACTGCCAGTGACCGTTTGGTTTCGTTCGCGCGCACCGGAAGTCGCAACGCGCCGCGGATGAGCTTCGACTTCCGCCGCGCCATCGGGCCGTCCGGTGCGAGGTTCGGGAAGCGCTTGAACAACTCGTGCAACGCGACCGCGCCCTCGATGCGGCTCAGCCCCGCACCGATGCAGTAGTGGATGCCGGCGGAGAACGCCAGGTGCTCGCGCGCGTTGGACCGCGTCGGGTCGAACTTCAGCGGGTCGGCGAACACCCGCGGGTCCCGGTTCGCCGCCGCCAGCATGAGCATCACCGGCATGCCCTTCGGCAGTGACACCCCGGCGAGCTCGAGGCGTTCCTTCGGCCAGCGGATCGTGTACTGCACGGGCGGGTCGAGCCGGAGGACCTCCTCCACGAACCCCTCGGCGTACTCCGGGCTCTGCGCGAGCGGCGCGACGGTGTGCGGGTTCTCGAACGCCTTCAGCACGCCGTTGCTGATCAGGTTGACCGTCGTCTCGAACCCGGCGAACAGCAACAACCCAGTGGTGGCAACGAGATCCTCACGGCTGAGGTCGTCGTGCTGCGTCACGAGGTAGCTGACGAGGTCGTCCTGGGGGTTGTGGCGGCGTTCGTCGATGAGCACGTCGATGAAGTCGTTGTACTCGACGATGGTGGCGTGCAGGTTCTTCAGCTGCTTGTGCGACCACACGCCGTCGAGCGTCTCGGCGAGCGAACTGCCCCAGCGGGCGAAGATCTCCTTGTGGTCGTCGGGCACGCCGAGCAGGTCCGCGATGACCTGGATCGGCACCTGTGAGGCGAACTCGCTGACGACGTCGAACCGGTCGTCGAGTCGGTCGAGGTAGTTCCGGACGATCCGCTGGATGGACTCGGTGCGGTCCTTCAACGCTCTGGGCGTGAAGAACGGCTGCACGAGCTTGCGCAGCCGGGTGTGGTTGGGCGGGTTCATCATCAGGAACGAGTCCTGCACCGGGTTGACGATCTTCTCGCCGTTGTCGATCAGCTCGACCTTGGGCCCCATCGACGCCTCGTCGAAGGTCGCGACGAGGAACCGGTTGTCCCGCAGCACCGAGTCGCAGATCGCGCGGGACGGCGTCACGTACGCGCCCATGCGGCTGCGGACCATGTCGCCCTTCGCGCGCACCTTCTCGTACATGGCGTACGGATCGCGGTCCGGCGGCGAGGCCATGACACCCGCGTACGGGTCACCGAAAAGCGCGTAGCCGCGGACGAGGGTGCGCAGCGCGAAGAACTGGGCGGTGGTCTTCAGCGTGGACATGCGTCCACATTGAGGTTTGAGTGAAGAACCTTCAAGACCTGCGGCGGTGGCGGCGCACGGTTTCTTCGACCAGATCGAGCACCGGTTCCATGTCGTCCGCCGGAAGGCCCATCGCGAGGTGCGAGACGAGGCCTTCGAGGACCAGTTCCAGGAAGTTGGTCAGGACCGTCACGTCGACGTCGTCGCGCAGGTTGCCGGCCTCGCGCTGGCGGATGAGGCGCTGCCGGGTCGCGGCCGTGAGCTGTTCGGACCGCTCGGCCCACCGCGCGCGGAAGTCCGGGTCGGTGCGAAGCCTGCGGGAGACCTCCAGGCGCGTGCCCAGCCAGTCCGCCGCGTGCTCCTCCTCCCGTTTCTCCGGTTCGTCGAGGAGGTCGCGCATGACCTGGACGAGGCCCTGCTCGGCCACCACGTCGGCCATGCGGAGGGCGTCGTCCTCGGCCAGCGCGAGGAAGAGCGACTCCTTGTCGCGGAAGTGGTGGAAGATGGCGCCGCGGGAGAGTCCCGTCGCCTCTTCGAGACGGCGTACGGTGGCACCTTCGTAGCCGTGACGCGCGAAACAGGAACGCGCGCCGTCGAGGATCTGACGGCGGCGGGCGTCTAGGTGGTCCTGACTGACCCTGGGCACCGGTAGATGGTCGCAGGGGGAGGGTGGGAAATCCAATCCGTACGTACGGATTGGACACGTCCGTCAGTGTGATCTTAGCGGCGATCCTCGCCGGAATCCCTTTAGTGTGGATCATCGGGCGGGCCTGCGCGGACGTGCGCGGCGTCACCAATATCCTCCATCGCCATGGAGACCCAGGAGATCATCAAGCTGTCGACGCTCGCGGAGCGTCTCGGGTGGCAGCGGCGCGCCTCCACAGGCGTGCACGTGGTCGATCTGCTGGTGAGCCAGACGGTCGTGGATCTCATTGCCGCACTGGCGCAAAACCGGGACTCGTAACGGTATTGGGTAAGCGCTTTCCCGCACGTCGCGCAGGGGTTGACAGCAGTTGACTCGTGGTGGTGTGATCTGCGCGACAGTTAGGAAAGTTTCTATCCAATAGCTGCACACCGCCGCCGCATGGAGTGATCCCCCTACCCCGTCTTGTGGGAGGCACAACAGTGGCACCGAGCAGAGGTCGGGCGTTGCGCGCGCTCGGCACGATGGGTGTCGCGTTCGCGACAACCATCGCAGTGATGTCGGTACCGGAGTCGGCTTTCGCGGCGCCGGTCAGGTACGAGGCGGAGAACGCGACCATCTCGCAGGGCGTGGTCGAGTCGAACCACGCCGGGTTCTCCGGGACCGGGTTCGTCAACGTCGACAACGTCGTGGGGAGCTCGGTCGAGTTCACCGTGACCGCGTCGAAGGCCGGCCAGGCGAAGCTGGTCATCCGCTACGCCAACGGAACCGCGGACAACCGGCCGGTCGACGTGAGCGTCAACGGCGGCCTCGCGGTCGACGAGCGCGCCTTCGCGGGCACGGGGGCGTGGACGACGTGGGTGTCGGTGGACAACACCGTGAACCTGAACGCGGGCGCCAACAAGATCAAGCTCACGTCCACGGGTGCCACCGGCGGGCCGAACCTCGACTACGTGGAGGTCGAGGAGACCGACGCGGTGCCCGCTCTCGAGCAGGAAGCGGAGAACGCGACGGTCTCGCAGGGCGCCGTGGAGTCCAACCACGCCGGGTTCTCCGGCACGGGCTTCGTCAACTACGACAACGTGGCCGGCTCGTCCGTCGAGTACACGATCACCGCGGACCAGGGTGGTGAGCACGAGCTGACGTTCCGGTACGCCAACGGGACGACGACCGACCGGCCCGTGAGCGTGACCGTGGACGGTGCGGCCGCGCAGACGGTGTCGTTCCCCGGCACCGGCGCGTGGACGACGTGGCAGACGCGGACCGCGAGGGTCGCGTTGCACGCGGGCGCCAACAAGATCAAGGCGACCGCGACGACCGCGAACGGTGGCCCGAACGCGGACAAGCTGTCCGCCGTGCTGGTCGGCCCGGTCGACAACGAGCCCCCGACGCCGCCGAAGAACCTGCAGTTCGTCAGCTCGACGTCCAGCACCGTGTCGCTGAAGTGGGAAGCGGCCACGGACAACATCGGTGTCGTCGGTTACGAGATCTACCAGCACGGCCAGCACGTCGCGAGCGTCGGCAATGTCCTGGAGGCGACCGCCACCGGTCTGCAGCCCGACACGGACTACGACTGGACCGTGTTCGCGAAGGACCGGGCGAACAACGTCTCGCAGGCCTCCAACAACGTCATCGGACGCACCCAGCCCGCGCCGCCGGACACCCAGGCGCCGACGGTGCCCGGCAACCTGCGTTCGCCGGCCAAGGGTGCGACGTCGGTCGACCTGGCTTGGAACGCCTCCACGGACAACGTGGGCGTCACCGGCTACGACATCTACGTCAACGGCCAGAACCGGCAGTCCGCGGACGGCACCGCCACCTCGGCGACCGTCGCCGGGCTGACCACCGGCACCGAGTACGCGTTCAAGGTCCTGGCGAAGGACGCGAAGGGCAACCAGTCCGGGTTCTCCAACGAGATCAAGGTGACCCCGGCCGCGGGTGGCCCGACCGGCACGCCCGACCCCGGCGCGGTGTCCACGATCGCGTCCGGTGTCGACGTCGCGTGGGGCGTGGTGTTCCTGCCGGACGGCTCGGCGTTGTTCAGCGAGCGCAACACGTTCAACATCTACCGGCTGACCAAGAGCGGCACGAAGACGCTGGCCGGCAAGATCAGCCAGGCGGTCGGCACCAACGGTGAGGGCGGTCTGCTCGGCCTGGAGGTCTCGCCTTCGTTCGCGACCGACCACTGGCTGTACGTCTACCACACGGCATCCGAGGGCAACCGCGTCATCCGGATCAAGTACGAGAACGGCGCGCTGGTGCAGAGCTCGTACCAGATCCTGTTGCAGGGCATCGCGAAGAACCGCTACCACAACGGCGGCCGCCTGCGGTACGGCCCGGTGGACGGCAAGCTGTACGTGTCCGTCGGTGACGCGCAGAACCCGGACAACAACCCGCAGAACAACAACTCGCTCAACGGCAAGATCCTGCGGATCAACCTGGACGGCTCGATCCCGTCCGACAACCCGTTCGGCAACGCAGTCTGGTCGAAGGGCCACCGCAACCCGCAGGGCCTCGACTTCGACTCGAAGGGCCGGCTGTGGGCGGCGGAGTTCGGCGACTCCACGCAGGACGAGGTCAACCTGATCACCAAGGGCGGCAACTACGGCTACCCGGCCTGTGAGGGCACCTCGGGCAGCTGCTCCGGGTACATCGCGCCGAAGAAGACCTGGTCGACGTCGCAGGCCTCGCCGTCCGGGATCACCATCATCAACGACCACGTCTTCGTGGCCACGACGGTGGGGCAGCGGGTCTACCGCCTGCGGATCGACGCGAACGACAACCTGGTCGACCAGAAGGTGTACTTCCAGGGCACCTACAACCGCCTGCGCACGGTCGAGGTCGACCACGACGGCGACATCTGGCTGACCACGTCGACGGACAAGGACGGCACCGCGAACAACGACCGCGTCCTGCTGATCGACATCCAGTACTCGGGCGGTGGTGGCGGCGGCTTCAAGCTGACGTCCTCGGCATTCGCGGACGACGCGATGATTCCGGCCAAGCACACGTGCGCGGGTGATGGTGTCGCGGGCCAGGACCCGTCGCCGCCGCTCGCGTGGGGTGCCTCCACCGGTGCCGCCGGTTACGCCATTGTTTTCGCGGACCGGGTGAACAACGGCAACAAGCTGCACTGGGCGATTTGGGACATTCCGGCTGCGACGTCCTCGTTGCCGGAAAATCTCGGTTCCGGCTTCACCGTGCCTGGTCAGGGCGGGGCGAAGCAGAAGGCGATGGGGTCCGGTGCGAATTCGCAGAAGTTCTTCGGACCCTGTCCCGGTGGCTCCACCAACCCGTACACGTTCACGTTGTACGCGTTGAACACCGCGACGGTTCCGGGAATCACTTCGTCGTCCACGATGGCGCAGATCGAAACGGCGATCAAGAACGCGTCGACGGCCAACACCGTGTTGCGCGGGCGTTCCAACGCCCGTACGTGAGTTGATTTCAGGGTCCTGGCTGTGCACACGCGTGCGCACAGCCAGGACCCTGATTCGTAAGGTTTTCAACCCGTGCAACTGTCAGACCCCGCGTGTAGCGTCGAACGCGCCAGACGATCACGGGGAGTGTGGCAGCGTGACTGCGTTGCGTAATCAACCGGCGCCGGCGAGGTTCGCCGACCGCGCTGAGGCCGAGGCCTACGTGGCCTCGGTCTGTTTCAAACACGGGCCTCCGAGGTTGTTCGGCGTGGAGCTCGAATGGACCGTGCACCACGCCGAAGACCCAGGTCAGACGCTAGACAAGCACAGGTTGGCCGCTGCTCTCGGTGAGCACGCGCCACCCACCCTCGTTCCGGACAGCCCCCAGCGGCCGCTTCCCAGCGGCACCCCGTTGACCGTCGAACCGGGCGGGCAGGTCGAGATCTCCACTCCTCCCTGCACCAGCCTCCCGGACCTCTTCCGCACGGTCACCGAAGACATCTCCCAGCTCACCGCCCTGCTGGCGGACCACGGTCTCGTGCTCGGCGACCGCGGTGCCGACCAGCACCGCAGACCCATGCGCATGCTCCAGGTGCCGCGCTACGCCGCGATGGAGCACGCGTTCGGCCACCTCGGCCACGACGGCATCTCGATGATGTGCAACACCGCCGGTCTCCAGGTCTGCCTGGACTTCGGCGAGGAGAAGCACCTCAGGGACAGATGGGCCGCCGTGCACCAACTCGGGCCGGTGCTCATCGCGTTGTTCGCGAACTCGCCAAGCATCGGCGGCATGCACGAAAACTGGGCGTCGGCGCGCATGCGGACGCTCTACGGCACGGATCCCGTGCGCACCAGACCAAGTGCTGTGTGCGCCGATCCGGCACAGGCTTATGCGCGGCGGGTCATCGACACGCCCGTGATCGTCGTGCGCGGCCCGAGTCCGAGCTGGATTCCGCCGCGCAGACTGACGTTCGGCGACTGGATCGAAGGGGCGCTCGACCGCAGCCCCACCAGCGACGACCTCGACTACCACCTGACCACGATGTTCCCGCCGGTGCGACCACGCGGGTACATCGAGATCCGCTACCTCGACACACCCGCGCCGGGCGGGTGGATCGCGCCGAGTGCGCTGCTCGTCGCGCTGTTCAGCGACCCGTCCGTGGTGGACGGTGTGCTGGCGGCGACCGAACGGGCGGCCGGGCGGTGGCTCGTCGCCGCCCGGCACGGAATGGCGGACGAACGCATTGCCAGAGCGGCGAAAGACGTTGTCGCGCTGGGCATCGAGTCGTTGCACCGCACCGGTCTTTCTCATGACCAGATCAGCACCATCAGTCGGGAGCTTGAGGGGAAGCTGTGACCGAAGAACTCCGCGAGCACGTGGCGGAGGAACTGTTGCGTTCGCGCGCGCGTTCCACCGCTTTGACCGACGCCGTCGACGAGCACGACCTCGTCCGGCAACACTCGAAGCTGATGTCGCCGCTGGTCTGGGACCTGGCGCACATCGGCAACCAGGAAGAGCTCTGGCTCGTTCGCGACGTCGGCGGACGCGAACCGGTCCGCAGCGACATCGACGAGTACTACGACGCGTTCAAGTTCGCCAGGAGCGTGCGGCCCGAGTTACCGCTGCTCAGTCCTGTCGAGACCCGCCAGTACGTGGGAGACGTGCGCGGCAAGGTGTTCGACGTGCTGGAGAAGGTCCCGCTGGAGGGCCGCCGGCTCGTCGAGAACGCCTTCGCGTTCGGCATGATCGTGCAGCACGAGCAGCAGCACGACGAGACGATGCTCGCCACGCACCAGCTGCGCACCGGCGAACCGGTCCTGCACGCACCGCCGCCGCCCACCGGAAACCTCGTGCCCGCAACGGAAGCGTTCATTCCGGGCGGACCGTTCGAAATGGGCACGTCGGACGAACCGTGGGCGCTCGACAACGAACGGCCGGCGCACACCGTCCACGTCGACGCGTTCTTCATCGACACCACCCCGGTCACCAACGCCGAGTACGCCGAGTTCGTGCTGGCCGGCGGTTACGACGACCGTCGACTGTGGACGGACGCGGGCTGGCAGCACCGGACGACGGCCAAGCTGGTGGCGCCGCGGTTCTGGCACCGCGAGGGGAACTCGTTCAGCCGCACCGCGTTCGGCGTCACCGAACCGATCGTGCCGGACGAACCCGTGGTGCACGTGTGCTTCCACGAGGCCCAGGCGTACGCGACGTGGGCGGGCAAGCGGCTGCCGACCGAGCAGGAGTGGGAGAAGGCCGCCCGCTACGACGCCGAGACCGCGACGACGAGGCGTTATCCGTGGGGCGACGAGGATCCGGCCGAGATCCACGCCAACCTCGGGCAGCGGCACCTGCGTCCGGCACCGGTCGGCGCGTACCCCAAGGGTGCCTCGCCCGCGGGCGTGCACCAGCTGATCGGTGACGTCTGGGAGTGGACCTCTTCGGACTTCCACGGCTATCCGGGCTTCGAGGTCTTCCCGTACCCCGAGTACTCGAAGGTCTTCTTCGGACCGGACTACAAGGTGCTGCGCGGTGGTTCGTTCGGCACCGACAAGTCCGCGATCCGGTCGACGTTCCGCAACTGGGACTACCCGATCAGAAGGCAGATCTTCGCGGGCTTCCGCTGCGCCAGGGACGCCTGAGAGATGTGCCGCCATCTGGCTTACCTGGGCCCCGCCCTGCCCTTGGCCAGGCTGCTCTTCGACGCGCCGCACTCCCTGGAGCGCCAGTCGTACGCACCGAAGGACATGCGGGCCGGTGGAACCGTGAACGTCGACGGCTACGGCGTCGGCTGGTTCCCCGGCCCGGTCCGGTACCGGCGCGCCGGCACGTTGTGGAGCGACGCGAACCTGCGGCAGCTGGCGACGACCGAGGCTTCCGCCTTCCTGGCGGCGGTGCGGTCCGCGACGGTCGGCATGCCCGTCGCGGACGCCGCCTGCGCGCCGTTCACCGACGGCACGTGGCTGTTCAGTCACAACGGACGGGTGGACGGCTGGCCGCACACCGTGGCGGGGCTCGCGAAAACGCTCGACGTGACGGATCTGCTGACCATGGACGCGCCGACGGACTCGGCGCTGCTGTGGGCGGTCCTCAGACGTCGCCTGGAGACCGGGAAGAACCCGGACCAGGTGCTTGTTGAACTCGTGCGGGAGGTTGCGGACGCGGCTCCGAAGTCGCGCCTGAACTTCCTGCTGACCAACGGAAAAGTGCTCGTGGGGACAACGTGGACACACGCCCTGTGGGTATTGGTTCAGGGACAGAGCGTGACGCTCGCGTCCGAACCGCTTGACGACGACCCGGGCTGGCGGGAGATCCCCGACCGGCACGTGGTCACCGCCGCTCCATCCACTGTGGAGGTTCGACCACTATGACCGAGCCGGTGCTGGACGTTCATCTCAAACCGGAGGACGCCGCACACGCGCTACGTGCCGACGTGCGGGCCGGACTGACCGCGAACCCCAAGTGGGTCTCGCCGAAGTGGTTCTACGACGCGGTGGGCAGCGAGTTGTTCGAGGACATCACGCGCCTGCCCGAGTACTACCCGACGCGCGCCGAACGCGAGGTGCTCGCCGACCGCGCGGCCGAGATCGCCGCCACGACCGGGGCGCATTCGCTGGTGGAGCTGGGGTCCGGGTCGTCGGAGAAGACCCGGTTGCTGCTCAGCGCGTTGCGTGAGCACGGCACGTTGCAGGAGTTCGTGCCGCAGGACGTGTCGGTGTCGGCGTTGACCGACGCCGCGCACGCGATCATGGCCGACTACCCGGGCCTGCGGGTGCACGGCGTGGTCGGCGACTTCACGCAACACCTGTCGTTGCTGCCGGGTGAGTCGCCGCGCGTGGTGGCGTTCCTGGGCGGCACGATCGGCAACCTCATCCCGGAGGAGCGGGAGAAGTTCCTCCGCACGGTCCGTGATGTGCTGGAGCCGGGGGAGTGGCTGCTGCTCGGCACGGATCTCGTGAAAGATCCCGCAACGCTGGTGCGGGCGTACGACGACGCGCAGGGCGTCACGGCGGAGTTCAACCGCAACGTGCTGAACGTGCTCAACCGCGAGGTCGGCGGAGACTTCGACGTCGAGGCGTTCGAGCACGTGGCGTTGTGGAACGCCGAGCAGGAGTGGATCGAGATGCGCCTGCGCGCCAAACGAGACATGCGGGTGACGATCGCGGAACTCGGCTTGACCGTCGATTTCCACGCCGGCGAGGAACTCCGGACCGAGGTGTCGGCCAAGTTCCGCGAGGAAGGCGTGCGTGAAGAGCTGGAATACGGCGGATTCGCGTTGCATCGTTGGTGGACTGACACCGAGGGAAGGTTCGCGGTTTCGCTCGCCCAGGCGGTGTAACCGGGACAACACCCTCCGATAGGCGGGTACAAGCGGTCCGTCGACAGTGATGGGCTGCATCGATGACTCCTGCAACTACGCGTGCCGTGCGCGTGGCGCTTGTCAGTGCGCTCGCGCTCGGCACCGTCATCTCCGGTCTGGGCGCCGCCTCGGCCCAGCCCGAAGCCGCATCCACCGCCAGACCTGCCGCGTGGGGACCGTGCGCGGCCGACGTGCTCGCGGAGATTCCCGCCGCCCAGCGCGACAAGGTCAGCTGTGCCGTCCAGGAAGTGCCCGTCGACCACTCGCGCCCGCGTGGTGACAAGACGGGCGTCATCATGATGAAGCGCCCGGCGCTGAACCCGGCGAAGAAGATCGGCTCGCTGTTCATCAACCCCGGCGGCCCCGGTGGCGCCGGCCTGATCTACAGCGCGTACGGCTCCAGCTTCTTCACCCCGGAGATCCTCGAGAAGTTCGACCTCATCGGCTTCGACCCGCGCGGTGTCGGCCGCAGCGCGCCGCTGCGCTGCTTCCGCACCCAGGAGGAGGCCGACGCGGTCAACGAGGGCTGGTTCGCGCTGCCGATCACCAAGGACGAGATCGCGAGCTCCATCCGGCAGTCCAAGGTCTACACCGACTACTGCGGGATCAACGCCGGCCCACTGCTCAACCACATGTCGACCGAGGCCGTCGCCCGCGACCTCGACGTCATGCGCGAGGCCGTCGGCGACCGCCAGCTGACGTTCGTCGGCTTCTCGTACGGCACGCTGCTCGGCGCGACCTACGCGAACATCTTCCCAGCCAAGTCGCGTGCGCTGGTCCTGGACGGCAACGTCGACCCGCAGCTGCGTCTGACCAACGGCGCGCAGTACGACCGTGAGCGTGCTCGCGGTTTCGAGATCGCGTTGGACGCGATGCTCAAGCGTTGTGACTCGGTCGGCGTGGAGAAGTGCGCGTTCGCCGGTGGTGCTCGCAAGAAGTTCGACAACATCCGCGAGAACCTGCGCAAGGGCCCCACGACGTTGCCCGGCGGTGTTGTCGTCACGCTGACCGACCTCGTCGGCCGCACGGCGAGCAACCTGTACAGCCCGCCGACGTTCAAGGCCCTGACGACCTGGCTGCAGTCGATCCACGCCGCGCAGAACCCGTCGGCCGCTGCGGCTTTGGCCGTTCAGTCCGTTGTGGACGTTCCGATGCTGAACAACCTCAGCGGTCGCGCGGACGTGCGCGTGCTGCCGGAAACGCCGTACACCAGCGACGACTCGTATTACGCGGTGAACTGCACCGACAAGCCGTTCACGAAGTCGAACCGCAACTGGGCTTCGACGGCGGCCAAGTGGGAGAAGGAGTCGCCGACGTTCGGCCGCTACCAGGCGGCGTCCGACCTGCTGACCTGCCCGACGTGGCCGGCGCGCCACCCGGACCGCTGGATCGGCCCGTGGAACCGCAAGACCAAGAACCCGATCGTCGTGGTGGGCAACTACTACGACCCGGCGACGCAGTACCTGTTCTCGCAGCGCATGGCCAAGCAGCTCGGCAACGCGCGGCTGATCAGCGTCGACGCGTTCGGTCACTGCATCCTCGGTGACTCGGCCGGTGCCGACGCGGCGGTGACCCGTTACCTGGTCGACCTCACCGCTCCGGTGAACGGATCGGTCTACCAGCCGAACGTCCAACCGTTCTGATTCGTCCGTGAGGAAGGGTTGTGTCCTTGTCGTCTCTGGGACACAACCCTCCGAACGACGGGTACAAACGGTGCACCGTCGGTGATGGGGTGCATCCGTGACGTCATCTTCCGCAGTCCGTGTCTTGATCACGAGTGCGCTCGTGCTCGGCACCGCAGTTACCGGTCTGGGCACCGCTTCCGCCCAGACCGAGGCCTCCGTCGTCAGACCCGCTGCCTGGGGGCAGTGCGCGGCAGACGTCCTGGCCACGCTTCCGGCGACCGTGACGCCCGAAGAACGTGCCCGGCTCTCCTGCACCACCCAGGAAGTGCCCGTCGACCACTCGCGCCCGCGCGGTGAGAAGACCGGCATCGCGATGATGAAGCGGCCGGCGAACGACCCGTCCCGCAAGATCGGCTCGATCTTCCTCAACCCCGGTGGCCCCGGCGGTTCCGGCCTGATCCGCGGCGCCATCGCCAAGAACTACTTCCAGCCTGCCGTGCTGGACAGGTTCGACATCATCGGCTTCGACCCGCGTGGCGTGGCCCGCAGCGCGCCGCTGCGCTGCTTCCGCACCCAGGAGGAGTCCGACGCGGTGAACGCGGGCTGGTACAGCCTGCCCACCACCAAGGCGGAGATCAGCAGTTCGATCACCGCGGCCAAGGACTACAGCGCGTACTGCAAGATCAACGCCGGCCCGCTGCTCAACCACATGTCGACCGAGGCCGTCGCGCGCGACCTCGACGTCATGCGCGAGTCCGTCGGCGACAAGCAGCTGAACTTCGTCGGTTTCTCGTACGGCACGCTGATCGGCTCGACGTACGCCAACATCTTCCCGTCGAAGTCTCGGGCGATCGTGATCGACGGCAACGTCGACCCGCAGCTGCGCCTGACCAACGGCACCGAGTACGACCGCCAGCGCGCGCAGGGCTTCGAGATCGCGCTGGACGCGATGCTGAAGCGTTGTGACAGCGCGGGTGTGGCGAAGTGCGCGTTCGCCGGCGATGCGCGCGGCAAGTTCGAGGCCATGAAGAAGGCCCTGGCGGCCGGCCCCGCGACGTTGCCCAACGGCACCAAGGTGACGCTGGCCGACGTGATCGGCCGCGTGTCGGGTGACCTCTACTCGGTGCCGCGCTTCGCGGCCCTGGTCGCGTGGCTGCAGAGCGTCCACGTCGCACTGAACCCCGGTGTTGCCGGTGTTCTCAGCGTCCAGACCGCGGTGGAGCTCGCCGCGCCGCTGAACAACGGTGCCGGCCGCTACGACGTGGACCCGCTGCCGGACACCCCGTACACCGCGGACGACTCGTACTTCGCGGTGAACTGCACCGACAAGCCGTTCGCCCGCACCAACCGCCTGTGGGAGCAGACGGCGGCGAAGTGGGAGAAGCAGTCGCCGACGTTCGGCCGTTCCCAGGCCGCGTCCGACCTGCTCGCCTGCCCGACGTGGCCGACGCGCAACCCGGACCGCTGGATCGGCCCGTGGAACCGCAAGACGGCGAACCCGATCGTCGTGGTGGGCAACTACTACGACCCGGCGACGCAGTACCTGTTCTCGCAGCGCATGGCCAAGCAGCTCGGCAACGCTCGCCTGATCAGCGTCGACTCGTTCGGCCACTGCATCCTCGGCCGCTCGGCCGCTACGGACGCGGCGGTGGCGAAGTACCTGGTTGATCTGGTCGCGCCGGCCGAGGGTTCGGTGTTCCAGCCGAACGTGCAGCCGTTCGCCTGATCAACACGGTTGTCAGCAGCACTCCCGCACTGAGGAACGGCGTCAGCGGGGCCGAGGCCAAAGAAACCAGGGCCGCGGCCGCGTTGACGCCGTTCTTCGTTGCCACGGCCCGGATTCCGAGGGCGAGCGTGACGGTGATCGTGATCAGCAACGTCCACGGCAGGTCCGTCCACGCGAGTGCGAAGAGCCCGACACCGGCGAGGTAGTGGGCGTCCCTGCGCGGTCCGATCGCAGCCGCCGCAGCCGCGAGAAGCACGATCGGGGCTTCGTACGGCATGACGAACACCGCCGCGCCGTAGACCGCGCTGGCGATCGCTGTTCGCCAGCTGCGGCGCCGGATCGCCCAGCCCAGTACGCCGGCGACGACCAGCCAGGCCGGGACGGTGGGCCAGTCGTAGAGAAACCTGATGAAGCTCGGCTCGTGGTCTTCCTCGCCGGTGTACCAGCCGATCTGAATGCACGCGCTGGCGCCGTTGGGACAGCCGGGCCAAGAGGGGGGTGCGCTCGGCACCGCCTCGACGGCCGCGAACGCCCCCGCTCCGGCGATCGCAAGCGCCACCCACGCGGGCCGTGGTGCCACGGCGAGCAGAAGCAGAACCGCCGCCAGCGCGCCCGAGAACCAATAGATCACAGGAGTGCGCTCCGCACGATCAGCACCACCGCGCTGGCGCCCGCCACGATCAGCATCGGCGTGCGGATCCCGCCCGCGTCGAACCGCTTGCGCAACGGCCCGGACAGCAGGAACCCGGCCACCAGGAACGGGATCAGCGCGAGCCCCGCCCACAGCTGGTGTGCGTGCACCTGCCCGGCCGCGAGCAGTCCGACGATCGAGGCACCCGAGCCGAGCACGAAGAAGGCCGCCAGCGTCGCCCTGACCTGCGGTCCGGCCTGGTTCTGGTAGAGCAGCGCGACCATCGGCCCGCCCACCGCCGTCGCCGTGCCGAACGAGCCGCTCGCGAACCCTGCGGTGACCAGCGATTTCGGCTCCGGTTGCGGGCGCCAGGCGGTGATGGACAGCAGCACACACGCCAACACCGAGCCGCCGACCACGAGACCGAAGCCCTTCGGGTCGAGCGCGTCGACGATCAGGATCCCGACGACCGTGCCCGGCAGCCTGCCCAGCATCGCCCAGCCGACGCCGCGCCAGTCGACGTCGGCGAACTCCCTCACCAGCGACATCGACGCGTGCGCAGTGGCGACCATGAGCACCGGCACCGGCAGCAAAGCCGGATCCAGCAACGCGAGGATCGGCACCACGATCAGTGCCAGTCCAAACCCGATCAACCCTTGCAACACCCCGCCGAGCGCGACAACCACCCCGGCCACCGCCAGCAACCCCCAAGACATAGTTAGCCATGCTATCGACGCACGCGGGGAGCTTTCGTACTGTCACGCAGTACGAAAGGCCCCCGCGTGCTGTCACGCAGCACGCGGGGGCCCCGCGTGCGCTCCAAGTGAACGAAAGCTCCCCGCGTGCACTCGGCAGGCCAAGCTTTGCTTGCTGTTCGCGTGGTGTTGGTGAAGCGCACTTACGCTCCGCGCCATGACTGCGTCCCGTCGTTCCTTCCTGCTCGGCACCGGTGCGACCGCCGCCGCTGCCGCCCTGGTCACGCCCGGTTCCGCAAGCGCTGACATCGTTGTCGGCGGCGGGCGGCCGGACCCTGAGGCGCGGCGGTTCACGCTCGCCGTGATCCCGGACACGCAGTACATGTTCGATCTCGACCGGGGCGACCCGGCGCCGTTGAAGGCGACCCTGCAGTACCTGGTCGACCGCCGGAAGTCCGAGAACATCGTCTTCGTCAGCCACCTCGGCGACCTCGTCGAGAACGGGCAGAAGAGCGAGATCGACGACATCAGCGAGCGGTTCGAGGTGCTCGACCGCCGCCGGGTCGGGTACAGCGTCCTCGCGGGCAACCACGACCTGCCGGACTCGCGCACCGACGACCAGCGCGGCCGCACGCCGTACCTGGACCGGTTCGGGCCGCAGCGGTTCCGCGACTCGCCGACGTTCCGCGGTGCGAGCGCGGACGGGTACAACTCGTTCCACGTGTTCCGCGCGGGCGGCAAGGAGTGGCTGGTGCTCGCGCTGGACTGGCGCATGTCCGCCAAGGGTTTCGAGTGGGCGCGGTCGGTTCTGCGGCAGCACGCGAAGCTGCCCGTCATCCTCACCACGCACGAGCTGGTCCACGACGGCGGTGACGGTGCCGCGGTGATGTCCGACTACGGCCGCAAGCTGTGGGACGAGCTGATCAAGGACAACGACCAGATCTTCCTGACGTTGAACGGGCACTTCTGGCCGCCGGCGCGGGCGACGTTGCGCAACACCGCCGGCAACGACGTGCACGTGCACATCACGAACTACCAGGACCGCTACTACGGCGGCGGCGCGATGATCCGGTTGTACCACTTCGACCTGGACCGCAAGACGATCGACGTGCGCACGCTGTCGCCGTGGCTGCTCGGCAAGAGGTCGCTCAACCCGTTGGAACGCAACGAGACCGAACTGACCGGCCCGGCCGACAGGTTCAGCGTGCCGATCGACTTCGAACAGCGGTTCGCGCGCTTCGACCCGCCGGTGCTGCCTCCCGCTCAACCCGTGCGCGACGTGCTGGTGCGCGGCACGGTCGCGTACTGGCGGCTCGGGGAAGGGCTGAAGGACCTGTCGGGCAACGGGAACGACCTCAAGCAGACCGGGACGCTGGCTCCAGGCGATGATCATCACCGGTTCGCGCCGTCGCACCGTTCGCTGTACTTCGGCAAGAACGGCTACCTGTCCACTGTGGATTCCGCGCCGATCAACCGCGAGACGTTCGAGCGCGGGTACACGATCGAGCTGTTCCTCAAGCTGCCCGCGGACTTCGACCACCCGTGGTGCGGCCTGTTCACCAAGCTCGCGCCCGGAACGGCGGCCGGCAAGACCGCTGACGACCCGAGCGAGCCGATCGCGACGCTGAACCTCGCGGATGGCGGTGCGCTGCAGTGGGCGGTGTTCCCGCGCAACCAGGCGGGCATCTCCACGAACTGGGGCCACGAGATGCACTACGAGACGTGGTGGCACGTCGCGGTGGTGAACGACGGTACGCACA
Source organism: Lentzea alba (assembly GCF_011067745.1). Classification (GTDB taxonomy): domain Bacteria; phylum Actinomycetota; class Actinomycetes; order Mycobacteriales; family Pseudonocardiaceae; genus Lentzea; species Lentzea alba. The sequence goes on along the minus strand of NZ_JAAMPJ010000017.1, from coordinate 96,063 downwards.
CCACGCTCTACGTCGACGGATCTCCCTTGCTGCGCAACCCTTCCACACCGGCGCGCGGCATCTCGACCGCCGGTGATCCGTGGCTCGTCGGTGCCTACGCGTACAACAAGATCGTCGAGAAGTCGTTGCACGGCTGGATCGGCGACCTGCGGGTCGTGAACCGGCCGCTGGACCGTTCCGAGTTCATGCGATCGAAGGCAGCCCGAATCGCGGGAACAGACTGAGGTCGAAGAACGACGAGACGCGCGTGATCCGGTCGGTCGCGATCTCCAGGACCTGGAGGTTGAACGGCCGGAACACACCGTCTTCTGCGCGCAGGTAAAGCCCATAAGCGGGTTGGCCGTTCGCTTCCGCGGCGATCATCCTGGCGCCGTGCGGCACGGCCGGGCACTGGTTCGCGAGGTGCCACGCGACCATTTCCGGGCCCAGGTACCACTGCGGGTACGGCGGCATCTCCCAGACGACGTCCTCGGCGAACATCCCGATGATCGCCGGGATGTCCTTGGCCTCGAACGCTTTCACCCACCGGTCGAGCAGCGGCTTGGCGTCCGCGGGCTCGGTGACCTGTTCCTCGGTGAGGTCCTTGAGCTGCGCGTGGGCCCGTTGCAGAGCGCTGTTGACGGCCGCCACGGTCATGTCGAGCTCATCGGCGGTCTCGGCGGCGGACATCCTCAGGACGTCGCGCAGGATCAGCACCGCGCGCTGGCGTGGCGGCAGGTGCTGGAGCGCCGCGACGAACGCCAGCCGGGTGGACTCGCGTTCCGTGACGATCGCGGCGGGGTCGGTCGGGAACGGTTCCAGCCACGGGATCTCGTGATCCTGGGTCAGCGGGTCGCGCTCGGTCGCGCTGGTCGTCAACCCGAACGGCAGCGGCCGTTTGGTGCGTGTGTCGAGCGCGGTGAGGCAGACGTTCGTCGCGATCCGGTACAGCCAGGTGCGCACCGACGAGCGGCCCTCGAACTGGCCGTACGCCTTCCACGCGCGCAGGTACGTCTCCTGCACCAGGTCCTCGGCGTCGTGCAGCGAGCCGAGCATCCGGTAGCAGTGCGCGAGCAGTTCCCGGCGGAACGGGTCCGCGGCGGTCGCGAAGTCCACTGTCACTCTTGCACTGTAATCGCGTTCTGCAGGCGGGTGATGAGCAATCCGATGTGGTCCGCGAGTTCTTTCGGCTCGTGCACCTCGAAGTCGAGCCCGATGAACAGCAGGTGGAACACCATCCGGTCGAGCGACTCCGCGCCGGTGCGCATCAGGCAGGAGTTCTCGTCGATCGGTTCCAGCGAAACGGACATCGGGGACGTGCGTTCGGCGACGGTCTGCAGCGGGGCCTTGATCGTCAGCACCGCCTGGTAGGTGTAGACGCTGGACGCGACCTGGCGCGACACGAACTCGGCCAGGCTTTCCGCCGGTGGCTCGCGGGGCACGAAACGGGCGGCGGGAGTGGGTTCGGTGGTGATGCGGTCGACCCGGAACGTGCGCCAGTCCTCTTTGGACACGTCCCACGCGACGAGATACCACCTGCGGCCGGTGTGCACGAGCCCTTGCGGTTCCACGAGCCGTTTCGCCGGCTCGCCGCGCGTTGAGGCGTAGGTGAACCGCAGCTGCTGGTGGTCGCGACAGGCCGCGGCGATGATCGTCAGCGTTTCCGGATCGACGGTCGGACCCGCGGCGATCAGGGGAGTGGTGTGCGCCTGGAGCGCCTGGACCCGTCTGCGCAGCCTGCTCGGCAGGACCTGTTCCAGCTTGGTGAGCGCCCTGATCGACGTCTCCTCGATGCCCGCGATCGTGCCGTTCGCGGCGGTCCTGAGTCCGACCGCGACGGCCACGGCTTCGTCGTCGTCGAGCAGCAACGGCGGGAGTTCGGCGCCGGCCCCGAGCTGGTAGCCACCGGTCGCGCCGGGCAGCGACGTGACGGGGTAGCCGAGGCTGCGGAGCTTGTCGACGTCGCGGCGGATCGTGCGGACGTCGACGCTGAGCCGGTCCGCGAGCTCGGGACCCGTCCAGTCGCGCCGCACCTGCAACAGCGAGAGGAGCTTCAGCAGCCGTGCGGACGTCTCCAGCATGTGAGGAAGTCTAGATTCCGTTGCGGACAACGGCCTGTGATGGTTAGGGTTCGTGTCATGACTGCCGGGTCGGCCTTGTGCCGTGAGCGGAACGGTTGCCCGGCCCTGACTTGATCAGGGCCCCTCCGGATCCCGCGCTTCTCAGTTGGAGATGCGCTTGGGAGAGGAGGTGATGCGCAATGCTTCCCAACGTTGGTGATGTCTTTTCGGGGAAGGTCGTCTCGACCGTTCCCTTCGGTTCCTTCGTCGAGCACCCCGCCGGTGCACACGGGCTCCTGCACGGCCAACAGGCCGCGGTAGGTGCCTCGGTGCAGGTGAAGGTGCTCGCGGTGGACGCTGAACAGCAGCGTTTCAGCCTGGAGCTGGCGTGACGTGAGTGCGCGGGCAGAGGCGCCCTGCCCGCGTTTTCACGGCTTGCCGCGTTTTCAGGGCTTGCGGTAGTTCGCGCACTCCACGATCAGACGGTCGTGGAGCGTTCGGCGGTGCCCCTGTTCCTGGGGCGGCGAACCGAGCGCGTCCGCCGGGCTCGTGACGTCGTGCAGCAGCCGGTACAACACGACATCCGTTGCGGTGTAAAGCCAATCGTCCGCTTTGCCGGGCGGTGCGGCCGGTCCGAGCATGTTCTCGAACCACGCCGGGAACAGCAGATCGCGCGCGACCGCGTCCTCGATGCGGCTGCGGATCTTCTGCCGTGCCTCCGCCACGGCCTCGTTCCCCGCTGACTTGGCAGCGGTGTCCCTGGCGTGCGTGTTTTCGTCGGGTGGTTGCGGCCGCTCGTGCTCGGTGATCGCCCGCCACTGCTTGTACTTCTTGCGCCACAACGCTTCCGCGTTCGCGGGCAGGGTGGTCAGCGCCTCGGCCGCGTCGATCGCCTCCGCCGCCCTGCGGTCGTACTCGGCGATGGCCTTGCGGGTGTCCTTGGCTTCCTGCGGGGTGAAAGCCTTGCGCGCGTAGGCTTCCTGGCCGGCCAGGATCTTGGCGATCAGGGGTTTGGGTATTTCCGGCCAGCTGTCGAAGTCCGCCTTCTGGGTCTCGCTCGCCCTGACCTTCCGGTTCAGCGCCACCAGGAGCCGTTCGAGGCGGTGGACGCTCTCCGCCAGTTCGGTGACCCGCTCGTTGGTCTTGGCGATCTTGCGGGTGGTGTCCCGGAACTGGTTGTTCGTGCTCAGTTGTTGTTGGGCGGCTTCGGTTTGGCCGTTCTCGATCCGCGTGGTGAGCTGGTTGACGTCCTTCTTGAGGCGCTCGACCTTGTCGTCCAGTGCCTTGACCGGGTCGATGTTCTTCATTTGGCCTCCAATCGGCGGAAGCCTGGTCGTTCACGGCCAGGACGAGCCGATCCCGGCTTGCGCTGCCCGCGTAGTGGGCCGTCAGTCGGGACGCTTCTGCTGGTCGATGTACTCCTTGAGGGCGGACAAGGGCGCACCACCGCACGACCCGGCGAAGTAGGAGGGCGACACGAAGTGCTGCCCCCACAGGCATTGGCAGATGTGCGCGGAGAATTCCTGCCGCAGGCGTTGAGAGGAGACGCCTTTGAGACTGTTGACCAGTGTAGGCAGGGCCAGACTGGGCGGGTAGCGCACGTGGTCGGTCTCGCCGCTGAACTCGCGCAGCTCCGCGCCCAGGACGGCGCATACGTATGATGACCAACGTGAAGCAGGTCGTGCAGGTGCGGTTGCTGCCTACGCCCGAGCAGGCGTCGGCGCTGCTGGCCACCCTGCACACCTGCAACGCCGCCGCATCCTGGCTCTCCGGCCAGATGCGCACCCACCGCGTGTTCCGGAAGTTCGACGTGCACAAACGCTTCTACACCGAACTGCGGGAACAGTTCGGGCTGGGCGCGCAGCCCGCGATCCGGGTGATCGGCAAGACCGTGGACGCCTACACGACATTGCGGGCCAACCTCACGGCCGGCAACTACGGGCCGCCAGGGTCGGACCGACGCCGAAAGGTCGAGAACACCCCGATCGTCTTCCGCCTGCACGCGGCGCAGCCGTTCGACGCCCGCTGCCTGTCCTGGCAGCTCGGCGATGTGGGCCGCGAGGGCACGGTATCTGTCTGGACCACCGCCGGTCGACTCCGCAACGTGCGGATCGTCGGAAATCCCGGGCATCTCGCCCTGCTGCGCTCCCGAACGGCGATCGGAGAAACCGATCTGCTGCACCGGGACGGAGTGTGGCTGCTGCACGCCGTGGTCGAGAATCCCGAGGCCGCTCAGCAGGACCCGGCAAACGGGTTCCTCGGGGTCGACCTGGGCATCGTCAACATCGCGACCACCTCTGACGGTGACCGGTTTTCCGGGGCGCGCCTGAACCGCTACTGCAAGCGGCAGCAACGAATCCGGAAGCGGTTGCAGGCCAAGAAGACCTCCTCCGCGCGACGGCTGCTGAAGAAACGCCACCGCAAGGAGGCACGGTTCGCGGCCGACGTGAACCACCGGATCAGCAAGACCATCGTGGCCGAGGCTGAACGCACCGGACGCGGGATCGCCGTCGAGGAACTGACGGGAATCCGCGACCGGGTACGGCTTCGCAAGCCCCAACGGGCCACGCTGCATTCCTGGGCGTTCGCTCAACTCGGTCAGTTCCTGACCTACAAGGCCCAGCAGGCTGGTGTGGTGTTGGCGCAGGTCGATCCGGCCTACACCTCGCAGACCTGCCATGCCTGCGGGCACGTTGACAAACGCAACCGCCGCAGTCAGGCGGTATTCCATTGTGGCCGGTGTGACTTCGTTGGGCACGCCGACCACAACGCAGCGCACAACATCGCGGCTCGTGGTGTCGTGCGCTGGGGCGAAGTCATGCGCCCAGACGCAGCGCCCATCCTGGCAGCCAGCTAGGACGGCAGCAGCAAGCCTGGAAACCGCCGCTTGCGGCGGTTGGCAAGCTCGTTCCTTCAGGGACGAGTTCATGACTTGAGCGTCCTCCAGGCCCACCAGGCGATTCCCAGCGCGGTGACGAGGGTCGCCCAGCCGTTCGCGAGCGGGGTGAGCAGGGTGGCCACCAGAGCCGCGGTGATGGCCGTGGTCCTGGCCCGAGGTTCCCAGATCTTGCGGCCGGTGGGGTCCACGAGGACCGCCGCGGCCGTGGCGACGGCCAGCAGGAGGGAGAGCAGCGACCAGGCGTCGAACCAGCCGACCGCGACGACCAGCGCCGCCGTGGAGGTGGCTGCGGCGATTGCGCGGTTCGGGACGGTCAGCCTTGCGGACTCCACGTCTCGGCGGGCCTGCATCACGGCTTCGACTTCGCGGTTCGTGTCCGCGAGGAGTGCGGGGAAGTCCGGGCTGCCGGGGCCCGCGGCTTGGAGGGCTCGGAGGGCTGTTCGCAGCGCGTGCTGGCGGTCGGCCAGGCGGGCGAACGGTTCGGCTGCCATGCCCTGAAATCGTGATCAAGGTAGGTGGGTGGGGCTAGGGCTGCGGGCTGAGTTGGTCCGGTTGCCGACGAACTTCCCTCAGCTGGAGTAGTGGTGTCTCGGTACGTGGTCCGATTCGCATCGGACCACGCTCAAGACTTCCGGCGGGCCTCCGGTGGCCAGACCACCTCGATCGGCACGCCGCTCGCCCGTGCCTGTTCCACGACGTCCGCCGTGCCGCCCTTGCCCTGGGCCGGCACGCCGTCCCACACCGCCACGAGCATCTCGACCGAGGCGAGCATGCGTTCGTTGGCGGCCACGTAGGCGAGGCGTCCCGACGACATGTGCGGCAGGACGCTGACCACGGTGGCGGCCGCGCGCAGTTCGTCGTAGTCGGCCAGCTGGTGCGGTTTGAGGCGGTCGCGGTAGTCGAGGGCCGGTAGGACGACCTCGACCTGGCCGCCGAGGTCCAGGACGGCACGGGCGAAGACCTGGTCGGCGCCCGGCGCCAGGCAGGTGACGCCGACCAGGGGGTGGCCCAGCCCGTCCAGCACCTCGGTGATCGCGGCCTGGACGGCCGGGACGCACTCGGGGACCAGGTTGCTGTGCCCGGTGATGCCGACGCGCATCAAGCCGTCCGGATCGCTCTGATCGCGTCGCGGGTGTCCTGCACGGCGGGGATGTGGCGGTGCCGTGCCGCTTCCTTGGCGAAATCCTCCAGTTTGCGAAGAACGCGCCCGGAAGAGAGCTTCGCCGCCGTCGGCAGGACTTCGTTGATCAACCCGCACGCCGCCTCCGGGTCTCCCGCGACCATCTTGGTGCGCGCCAGTCCGATCACGTCGAACGCGCGGTTGCGCACCTTCGACGGGTCCCGCAGCTCCAGGGCTCGCCGGATGTGTTGTTCGGCGAACACCGCTTGAGCCGGGTCGTGCATGGCGAGGTCGCGGCACCGTGCCCCGATCACGCCTTCCAGTTCGGCCTCGTCGAAGCTGTGCAGGTAGCGCGGCTCGGTGTCCGCGTCGCGCTGCGCGAAGCTGTCCTGGGCCATGCCCACGGCCTGGTGGAACTCCCTGGTCTTGCCCATCTGGGCGTAGGCCCAGGCCTCACGGGTGAGGAGCAGGGCTTTCAGAGTGGGTGTGCCGGTGCGGCGGGTGCCGTACTGGCCGAGTTGGACCAGCTCCAATCCGTCCTCCGGGCGGCCCAGGTCGAACATCTGCCTCGCCATGGCGGCGAGGCACAGGGCCGCGAAGCCGTCGTTGTGGCCGGCCTTGGCCATCCGGATGGCCAGCACGTAGTAGCGCTGGGCCGCGTTGTGCAGGCCCGCGTCGAACGACATGCTCGCCGCCACCTTGGACAGTTCCGCGCCGATGAAGAACGCGCGTTCCGTCGTCGGGCCCGAAGGCGCGCGGCCCAGTCGTTCCGCCAGCTCGTCGAGCTGACCCAGCACGGCTTTGCGCGCCAGTCCGAACCCGCCCCTGCCGCCCCAGCCGCGCAGGCCGTCGGCCACGCGCTGCAGGGCTACGAGCTCCTCCTCGCTGATCGCCGAGTGCGACGACCACTTCGACAGGTTCTGCAGGGGGTGCAACCACCTCTGCAGCGGCTCGACCAGTGCGGATCCCACCGTCACCGCGGCGGCTCCCGCGAGCGCCGCTCGTCTGCTGATCGCCAAGTCGCTCCTCGCCGTCTCTTCGACCGAACGGGCAATGCTCGTCGCCTCCCACGGGGCGGCGAGCACGTCTGGTGGGCTCGTTTCGGGTGAGCCCACCTGAGCTGGGATGACGACTCGGTCGAACCACAGTCGTTCGCCCGGCACACCGAGCACGAGCGCGAAGTGGCGCAGCCGGTCGAGGCGGTCGATCTGGTTCTCGCCCGACTCGTAACGCGAGAGCTGCGCCTGGCTGATGCCGAGCCAGGCCGCCATGCGGTCCTGCGTGACCCGGCTCAGGTGCTGGGGGTGGTGCCGGTACGCGGAGATCAGCGCACCCATGTCGCGGTCGGTGCAGGCGGCCGCGATCGCGGGGTGGTCCCAGAAGTCGTTCGGGACCTCAGGTGGTCCGTGCACGTCCGCACGAGCGTTGCGGCGGCACCGGTGACACAGCCGATCGGTGTTGTCGGCGGCGATGAACGCCCCACACGGGCAAGCGCGTCTGGATTTGGGTCTCGCGGTATCCATCGGCATCGCCCCCGTCACTGAGCGTTCACCAAGTGTACGGAGACGTGATCGTCAGTCCATCCATCTCATGCATAAGACGTAATGAATTCGCGTGTCGCAGTCCTGGTGCCCCCGTGCGGCGGATGAGCTTCATACGTCCGCTGCATGAGGCTCATGCAGCGGACGAGTGGTGTTGGCGTGAAGTGGGACACATCCTGCACATCGCAGGGGCGCGGGCCGATCCCCGTGGTTCTGCCAGTGCCTGACCCACCACCGGGGAGGACGACCGCCGATGAGCATCACGACCGCGGAGACCGGCACCGGAAGTGCCGGGATCCCACAGAACAGGGGACACGCACGGGCGATCGGCGAGGCAGTCGCCGGCTACCGGTTGCTCGGCTGGCAGGTGACCGTCACCGAGCAGGGAGTCTTCCTACCTCTAGGCCCCGCAACGACAGCGCTGGCCATGCCGGCGCGCATCGGATCGCGAGTGCTGGCGGATCTGAAGTCGCGCATGCTGGCCGGGCCCGTCACCGTCATCCCCGGCCCCCGCGAACACTGGATCTTCCTGGCCGAGCTGGTGGCGTTGCTGCCGACCCACCTCAAGGCGCCACCGGAGGTCCAGTTCGTGCGATCCCCGCACCGGATCGCGCTGCCACCCACGATGACCAGGTACGGATCGCTGCGGTGGGCGAACCCGCCGTCGCACTCGCGCCACTGGTTCCCGCCGTTCACCGCCGTGCTGGCACTGGCCCGGACGGCTGCCGCGGAGGACCAGCGCCGATAATCGGTGCTCGTGGATCGTCGTTCAGTGCTGTTGTGTGGGCTCGTCGCCGCGTTGAGCGCCTGTGGCGAGCCTGCTCCTCGCAAGACGGGTGGTGTGGGGACCGCCCGGCCAGGGGACCGCGTGGCTTCCGCCGCCTCGGTTCCCGTCCGCAGTGGCGTGCTGGTGGACATGCCCGGCAACGCCCAGCTGTTGGTCGTGCAGCCTCGATCGGGTGAATTCCGCGCTTTCAACCCCGCTTGCCCGCACGTGGGTTCCATGGTCAACCCTCCTGCCGGTGGCGTCATCACCTGCCCGCTGCACGGGAGCGCTTTCGACCCCGCTTCGGGCGCCGTCCGCAAAGGACCTGCGACTTCCGGGTTGACCGAGGTTGCCATCACGCTTTCCGGTGAAGATTTGGTGCTCGCTTGAGACCTGTGCGTTTGCTGTGCATTGGTGTTCACGCTGAACTTCCGGTGACCATTTCGCGTAATGCTGTGATGTGACCCCGGACACCCACCACCACGGAGGAACGGTCGTGAACACCGAAAGCCTGGTCAACAGGCGGGCGGCGCTGTGCGGAATCGCGGTGGCCCTCGCCGTGCCCAGCGGGCTCGTGACCGCGTGCAGCTCCACTTCTCCCGGCACCAGTTCCACACCCGCGCAGGGCGGCTCGACCCCCACCGGATCCACGGGATCCGCTGGTTCCGCCGGGACCAAACTCGTCGCGCTGGCGGACGTTCCCGAGGGCGGCGGCGCCGTGGTCGACGCACCTGGTGGCAAGAAGATCGTCGTGGCGCGGATCTCCGCCACCGAGGTGAAGGCTTATGACGCGACCTGCCCGCACCAGGGTTCGATCGTCGCGGAGCCTTCCGGCAGCACCATCACCTGTCCTTCGCACGGCAGCCAGTTCGGCACCGCGGACGGCGCGGTGAAGAAGGGGCCGGCGACGTCCGGTCTGCGTGCGGTCGCGGTGAAGGTGGACGGCGACCAGATCGTCCTGACCTGACCTTTTCTGTTTTTGTCAGACCTCGTCGATAGTCTTGTCGGCGTGGCAGATCCCTCGACGTACCGCCCCGCTGTGGGCACGATTCCTGAGGCTCCCGGCGTCTACAAGTTCCGCGACGCCGGTGGCCGGGTCGTGTACGTCGGCAAGGCGAAGAGCTTGCGCAGCAGGCTCAACTCCTATTTCGCGGATCTCGCCGGGCTGCACCCGCGCACGCGGCAGATGGTGACGACGGCCGCCTCCGTCGAGTGGACCGTCGTCACCACCGAGGTCGAGGCGCTGCAGCTCGAGTACAACTGGATCAAGGAGTTCGACCCGCGGTTCAACGTCCGGTATCGCGACGACAAGTCGTATCCGGTGCTCGCCGTGACGCTGTTCGAGGACTACCCGCGGCTGCACGTGTATCGCGGTCCGCGCAAGAAGGGCGTGCGGTACTTCGGTCCGTTCGCACACGCGTGGGCCATCCGCGAGACCTTGGACCTGTTGCTGCGCGTGTTCCCCGCGCGCACGTGCTCCGCCGGCGTTTTCAAGCGGCACAACCAGATCGGGCGCCCGTGCCTGCTCGGGTACATCGACAAGTGCTCGGCGCCGTGCGTCGGCAAGGTGTCGGCGGACGAGCACCGCGCGATCGTCGAGGACTTCTGCGACTTCCTGGCGGGCAAGACGGATCACATGATCCGCCGGCTGGAACGCGAGATGACCTCGGCCGCCGAGGAGTTGGAGTTCGAACGCGCCGCGCGGCTGCGCGACGACCTCGGCGCGCTGCGTCGCGCGATGGAGAAGCAGGCCGTCGTGCTCGGCGACGGCACGGACGCGGACGTGATGGCGTTCGCGCAGGACGAGCTGGAGGTCTCGGTCCAGGTCTTCCACGTGCGCGGCGGCCGGGTGCGCGGGCAGCGCGGCTGGGTGCTGGACAAGGTGGAGGCGGTCGACGACGCGGCGCTGGTCGACCAGTTCATCATGCAGTTCTACGGCGACAACACCGAGAACACCCCGCGCGAGGTGCTGGTCCCGGTACTGCCGGACGACGCCGCCGCGCTGGAAGACCTGCTGTCCGAACAACGCGGCTCGCGAGTCGTTCTGCGCGTGCCCCAACGAGGTGACAAACGGGCGTTGATGGAAACGGTGGCGCGCAACGCTTCCGAGGCCTTCGCCCAGCACAAGCTCCGCCGCGCCGGCGACCTGACCGCGCGTTCGGCCGCCCTGCAGGAGATCCAGGACGCGCTGGCGCTCGACACCGCGCCGTTGCGCATCGAGTGCATCGACATCAGCCACGTCCAGGGCACCGACGTGGTGGCGTCGCTGGTCGTCTTCGAGGACGGCCTGGCCCGCAAGTCGGAGTACCGCCGCTTCGCCATCCGCGAGGCCGCCACCGAAGGCGACGTCGCCTCGATCGCCGAGGTGGTCCGCCGCCGCTTCCAGGCGATGCTGCGCGAAACCGCGTCCGGCGGCCCGAACCCCGGCATCGACCCGGACACCGGCAAGCCCCGCAAGTTCGCCTACCCGCCCAACCTCCTGGTGGTCGACGGCGCCGGCCCCCAGGCCACCGCCGCCGCCGACGTCCTGGCCGAGCTGGGCATCACCGACGTCGCGGTCGTCGGCCTGGCCAAGCGCCTGGAGGAGGTCTGGGTCCCCGGCGAGCCCGACCCGGTGATCCTGCCCCGCGCCAGCGACGGCCTGTACCTGCTGCAGCGGGTCCGTGACGAGGCGCACCGCTTCGCCATCGCCTACCACCGCCAAAAGCGCTCCAAGCGCATGACGGTCTCCGAACTGGACGACGTGCCCGGCCTCGGCGAAACCCGCAAAGCCGCGCTGCTCAAGCACTTCGGCTCGGTCCGCAAGCTCAAGCAGGCCACAGTGGACGAAGTCAGCGAGGTCCCCGGTGTGGGCCGCCGCACCGCCGAGGCGGTGGTGGCCACCCTGTCCGGGGCGAGCGCGGGTGCCGCGGCGGGCTCGGCCGGCGATGGAAAGCCGGTGTCGTGACGATCCTCCGGCTGATCCGCACGTTCAGGGCCGTGGTCGGGTCCATCGTGGGAGCGACGTAGTGGAACCGTTGCCCGAAGCCGTTTCGGCCATGTTGTCGGAACTGCACGCCCCACAACGCCTCGTCGCTCACCTGCGCGTGGTGCACGACGTGGCGTGCCAGTTGACGGACTGGGTGACGCGGCACCACCCGGCGGCCGCGTTCGACCGCGCCGCTGTGTTGTTCGGCGCCGCCACCCACGACATCGGGAAGGTGTTGCACCCCAACGAGTTGTCCGGCCCCGGCGCGGCGCACGAGCCAGCGGGCCACGAGTTGCTGCGGGAGCACGGGGTGGAGGAGCGGCTGGCCCGGTTCGCCGGGACGCACGGGTCCTGGTCGGCGGGGTCGAGCCTCGAAGACCTGCTGGTCAGCCTCGCCGACAAGGTCTGGAAGGCCAAGCGCGTCCAGGATCTGGAGGAACTGGTCACCGCCCGCCTCGCCGCCGCCTCCGACCAGGAGCCGTGGGAGGTTTTCCTGGCGCTGGACGACGAGCTGGACCGGATCGCGTCGGGAGCGGACGCCAGGCTGGCCTACCAGTCGAGCCACCCGGTCAGGACGTGATCGCGATGCCCCACCTCTCACCGGTCACACCTGACACAGCGGTCACCCTGTTCCCGTTCGTCCTGCACGAGAGCCGCGCACCGGACGAGGATCGTGACCGCGACCACGGCACGCCCGCCTCAAGTGTCGAACCTGCCGCACGCGGGAGCCGTTCCAGGGGAGACTCACCGCGGGCGCGCCGAGTCGTGGCGTGGCCCCAACATCGAGCTTGCCCAAACGAGAGCGTCTACAACGCGCTCATGAACAGGTAACGGAGTCGTAGTCGTGAACGCGGAGAAGTCCGGCATCGAAGTCGCCGTGGTGACCGGGCTGTCCGGTGCGGGCCGCAGCACCGCGGCCAAGTGCCTGGAGGACCTCGGCTGGTTCGTCGTGGACAACCTGCCCCCGGAACTCATCGCCACCATGGTCGAGCTCGGCGCGCAGGCGCGCGGGGCGATCACCAGGGTCGCGGTCGTCATGGACGTGCGCAGCCGCGCGTTCACCGAGGACCTGGCCGCCATCATCAAGGACCTCGACGCGCGCGGGTACAAGCCGCGCGTGCTGTTCCTCGAAGCCACCGACGACGTGCTGATCCGCCGGTTCGAGGCGGTGCGGCGTGGTCACCCGATGCAGGGGGACGGGCGGCTGCAGGACGGCATCGAGGCCGAGCGGATCCTGCTCACGCCGCTCAAGCAGGAGGCCGACCTGGTGCTCGACACGAGTGCGCTCAGCATTCACCAGCTCCGGGCCAAGATCGAGGACTCCTTCGGCACCGAGGCCGCGAGCCGGACGCGGGTCACCGTGCTGAGCTTCGGCTACAAGTACGGGCTGCCGATGGACGCCGACCTCGTCATGGACGTGCGGTTCCTGCCGAACCCGTTCTGGATCCCCGAGCTGCGCGAGCAGACGGGTCTCGACGGTGAGGTGCGCAACTACGTGCTGTCCCAGGAGGGCGCGGACGAGTTCCTTGACCGGTACCACGAGTTGCTGCGGCTGATCGGCGCCGGGTACCGGCGTGAGGGCAAGCGCTACCTGACGCTCGCGATCGGCTGCACCGGTGGCAAGCACCGCAGTGTGGCCCTGAGCGAAGAGCTGGCCGCGCGGCTGGCGAGCGAGGACGGCATGGCCGTGAAGGTCGTGCACAGGGATCTGGGACGCGAGTGACGAAGTTGAAAGCTGTTGCTTTGGGTGGCGGGCACGGGTTGCACGCGACGTTGACGGCCCTCAAGCGGGTCACCGACGACGTGACGGCCGTGGTGACCGTCGCGGACGACGGGGGCTCGTCTGGCCGGCTCCGGCGTGAGCTCTCGGACCTGCTGCCGCCGGGCGACCTGCGCAAGGCCATGGCGGCGCTGGCGGGCGACGACGAGTCGAGCAGGCTCTGGACGTCCCTGTTCAAGCACCGTTTCGGAGGCACGGGTGCCCTCGCCGGCCACGCGGTCGGCAACCTGGTGATCGCCGGGCTGCTCGAGCAGCTCGGCGATCCGGTGGCCGTCCTCGACCTCACCTGCCGGCTGCTCGGCGTCAAAGGCCGGGTGCTGCCCATGTCGAACGAGCCGCTCGACATCGAGGCCGACGTCACAGGGCTCGACGAGGACGAGAAGGACGTCCGCCGCATCCGGGGCCAGGTCGCCATCGCGACCACGCCCGGGCTGGTGCAGCGCATCCGGCTGACTGCCCCGAACGGGCGACCTGCCGGCTGTCCGGAAGCAGTACAGGCTGTACTTGACGCCGATCTTGTGTTACTTGGTCCGGGATCGTGGTTCACCAGCGTGTTGCCGCATCTGCTGGTGCCCGAACTGCACGATGCGCTGGTACGCACGCGGGCCAAGAAGGTCCTCGTGCTCAATCTCGTCCCCCAACCGGGTGAAACCGCCGGTTTCTCTCCGGAGCGCCATTTGGACGTAGTCTGCGAACACGCACCCGAGCTGAAGGTGGACGCGGTGATCGCGGACGTCGACTCGGTCCCCACCCCGGACCGGTTGACGCGAGCCGCCTCGGTACTGGGCGCGCACACACATCTGGCCAAGATCGCCGCACCGGACGCCGCCGAGCGGCATGATCCGGAGGCACTGGCCGGTTGCCTGAGGCAGGTGGTCGATGAGACCGGAGTGGGAGGGACTGGCCCGTGGCGATGACGTCGGCGGTCAAGGACGAGCTGAGCAGGCTCGCGGTATCCAAGACCTGTTGCCGCCGCGCGGAGGTGTCCTCCCTGCTCAGGTTCGCCGGCGGCCTGCACATCGTGTCCGGCCGGGTGGTCGTGGAGGCCGAGCTCGACCTCGGTTCCGCCGCCCGCAGGCTCCTCAAGGAGATCCAGGCGCTCTACGGCCACCACGCCGAGGTGTTCACGATCCAGTCGAACGGCCTGCGCAAGGGCACCCGCTACGTCGTCCGCGTGGTCAAGGACGGTGAGGGGCTGGCCCGCCAGACCGGTCTGCTCGACCCGCGCGGCCGTCCGGTCCGCGGTCTGCCCGCGCCGGTCGTGTCCGGTGGCGTGTGCGACGCGGAAGCCGCCTGGCGCGGCGCGTTCCTGGCGCACGGCTCGCTGACCGAGCCCGGTCGCAGCTCGTCGCTGGAGATCACCTGCCCCGGTCCGGAGGCGGCACTGGCACTGGTCGGTGCGGCGCGTCGGATGGGCATCGGGTCGAAGTCGCGCGAGGTGCGCGGGGCCGAGCGCGTGGTGATAAGGGACGGCGACGCCATCGGGGCGATGCTGACCAAGCTCGGCGCACACGATTCGGTGCTGGCGTGGGAAGAACGCCGGATGCGGCGTGAGGTCCGGGCCACCGCCAATCGGCTCGCGAACTTCGACGACGCCAACCTGCGCCGGTCGGCGCGGGCGGCCGTGGCCGCCGCCGCACGGGTCGCCCGGGCGTTGGAGATCCTCGGCCCGGAGGCGCCGGACCACCTGGCCGCCGCCGGAGCGCTGCGGCTGGCGCATCGGCAGGCTTCGCTGGAGGAGCTCGGGCAGCTGTCCGACCCGCAGATGACCAAGGACGCGGTGGCCGGCCGGATAAGGCGTCTGCTGGCCATGGCGGACAAGCGGGCCAAGGACCTCGGCCTGCCGGACACGGAGTCCGCGGTCACGGCGGAGATGCTGGAAGCAGAGGTCTAAAGCGTGTGGCGGCCTGCCCAGACCGCCAGCTGAGCGCGCGATCTCAGGCCCAGCTTGGATCGCGCGTGCGTCACGTGCCGGGCAACGGTGTGAGGTGAGATCCCCAGCCGTTGCCCGATCTGGCGGTTCGTCAGGCCCTCCGCCACCAACGTCGCCACGTGCCGTTCGCGTGCGGAGATCAGGCCGTCGTCCTCGGCCGGCGGCTGGGCGGTCAGGGCGTAGGAAATGGCCTGCGCCAACGACATCCGCTCGCCGGTCGACTCGGCGGCGCGCAGCCGTCCCGCGGTGATGCGGTCGCGGCAGATCGCGCGGGCCTCGTCCAGCAGGGCCTGCCAGTAGGGCTCGGCGCGGAAGTCGTAGCGGGCGCGCACCACCGAAGCGGCGGTCAGCAGCGACAGGGCGCGTTCGTCGTCGGAGCCGACGCCCACCAGGCCCAGTGCCAGGCCTTCCAGGTCGTAGAACTGGTCCATCGGGTGTTCGGAACCCACGGAGAGGCTCTCGCGGAACAGGTCCACGGCCTCGGCGCAGTCCTTGCGGGCCAAGGCGATGGCGCCCGCGGTGTGCAGAACCGGGTTCAACAGGTGCGGCAGGCCCAGCAGGCGCGTCAGCGTCAGCGCCTCGCGGATCAGCGGCGCCGCCTGGTCGGCCTCGCCGTGCTGCAGCAACGTCCAGCCGTAGGAGTTCAGCAGGATGGCCCGCGCGAGCTTGTCGTCCGAGTTGTGCAGCAGCGTGGCGGCCTCGTCGAACAGTCGCCAGGCCAGCGCGGGATCGCCGATGTGGGCCTCGGCGGAGGCGAGCACCTCCAGCGCGCGGGCCGTGGTGCCGGGACGGCAGGCGTCGGCACGTTCGATCGCCAGCGACTCCTCGGCGAACCGGCGGGTCACGTGCCAGCCGCCGCGCACCCGGTGATGCATGGCGGCCAGCACGGTCAGGGCGCTCCGGGACGCCTGGGGCATCGGCCGGGACAGGGCCTGGTGCAGCAGCTCGGCAGGAGCGCCGCGCGGGCCGCGCGGGGTCGAGGTCCAGGCCGTGGCGACGGCCGCGAGGGCGTGCCGCGACCAGTCGGCTGTCTCCGCCGTGCGCGTCACGGCCAGTTCGATCAGGCCGACGTTGCGGTCCAGGCGCAGCACGACCGGCGGGGACGGGAAGAACGACGAGATCTCCGGCTCCACGACCGAACACACCCACTCGACCACACGGTCGGCCACGAGAGAGGCATCTCCGCACTCAACGGCGCGCTCATAGCAGTAGAGGCGCACGGACTCGAGCTGGCGGAACGTCGTGTGGCCGCCGACCCGCTCGACCACCAGCAGCGACTTCTGTTCCAGGCCGGTCAGCAGCTCCAGCGCGTCGGGAACACCGCAGACCGCGCTCGCGACGCCGAGGTCGAACGGCACGCCGAGCACCGCGAGCCGGCGCGAGGCGGCTTGTTCCGCGGGTGAAAGCAGGTCGTAGCTCCAGCCGATCGCGGCGCGCAGCGTGCGGTGGCGGTCGTCGGCGGCGCGCGGACCGCCGGTCAGCAACGCCAGCCGGTCGCCCAATCGGGCAAGGATGTCGGCGGGGGACAGGACGGTGATGCGGCGCGCGGCCAGTTCGATCGCCAGCGGCATGCCGTCGAGCGAGCGGCAGACGGCGACGACGTCGGCGACGTTCGCGGAATCCACCTCGAACGAGCGGTCCACTGAGACGGCACGATCGCGGAAAAGCACCACGGCGTCGTAACGCAGGGCTTCGGCCACGTCGCAATCGGCGGGCGGCAATTCCAGCTCGCCGAGCGCGAAAACCTGTTCACCGGCCAGGCGAAGAGGCTCGCGTGACGTCACCAGCACGCGCAGCCGCGGGCAGCAGGCCAGGAACTCGGACACCACGTCGGCGACGTCGGCGAGCAGGTGCTCGCAGTTGTCGAGGACGAGCAACGGACGCCGGTGCTGCTCGATCTCGGCGATCACCGCGTCGCGCACCGAGCGGTTCGGCAGCGGGTGGGCGCCGACGGCGTGGTAGATCGCCTGGACGACGCCGGACGCGGAGGCCAGCGCGGTCCACCACACCTGATCTGCGCGTTTGTCGACGTGCTGGACGGCCAGCCTGGTCTTGCCGGCGCCCGCGGGACCGACCAGCGAGACGAGCCGGTGCTCCGCGCCCAGGCGGGCCAGCGAGGCCAGTTCCTCGCGGCGGCCGACGAAGGTGTCCAGCGGTGTCGGCACGCCCGAGTCACCGGAGGAGTCGTCGCGTGCCGAGGTGCGTTCGCGATAGGCGCGCTGACGGCAGGCGTTGGAGCAGTAGCGGCGGCCCGCGACCGCTTCGGTGAGCGGGTTTCCACATGTCATGCAGGCGGCATCGGCCGTCATGGAGATTGACCGTACCGGCGCGTAACGGTCCGTAACACCCGCTGTTTCGGGGTATTGAAGGGTCCGTCGAGGCGTGGACACGATCCCCGTCATGACAGCGGAGACGAACCACGGCAACACCTCGCTCGTGCCAACGCAGGACCGGCAGGTGGTCGACGAGTGGCTCGCGCGGATCGCGGCCGTCGTCGGCAGGGACGCGCGGGAGGACAGTCCGGAGGCGTGCCGCACCGCCGCGGAGGCCGCGGAGGAGCTGAGCGCGTACCTCTGGATGCTCCGCGCCCTGCGCCGCCGAACGGCCTAATCAGGGCTGGTTTCTCTGTCTCGATCAAGAGATACGCACTATCCGTGTGACCAGCGGCGCAGTTCGGCAGATAGGGTGGGCTTGTTCCTACCAAGCTGAACGCAAGGAGTCAGTCGTGACGGTTCGTGTAGGTGTCAACGGTTTCGGTCGGATCGGGCGCAACTTCTTCCGCGCCGTGAGGGCCGGCGGCCACGACATCGAGATCGTCGCGTTCAACGACCTCGGTGACGTCGCCACGATGGCCCACCTGCTGAAGTACGACAGCATCCTCGGTCGTCTGGACGCCGACGTGCAGGTCACCGACGAAGGCATCTCGGTCGACGGCAAGGTCATCAAGGCCCTCGCCGAGCGCAACCCGGGCGCTCTGCCCTGGAAGGACCTCGGCGTCGACGTCGTGGTCGAGTCGACCGGCTTCTTCACCGACGCCACCAAGGCCCGCGCGCACGTGGACGAGGGCGGCGCCAAGAAGGTCATCATCTCCGCGCCGGCCAAGAACGAGGACCTCACCGTCGTCATCGGCGCGAACGAGGACAAGTTCGACGGTTCGCAGACGATCATCTCGAACGCCTCCTGCACCACGAACTGCCTCGCGCCGCTGGCCAAGGTCCTCAACGACAGCTTCGGCGTCGAGCAGGGCCTCATGACCACGATCCACGCGTACACGCAGGACCAGAACCTGCAGGACGCGCCGCACAGCGACCTCCGCCGTGCCCGCGCCGCCGCGCTGAACATCGTCCCGACCTCCACGGGTGCCGCCAAGGCCATCGGCCTGGTGCTGCCGGAGCTCAAGGGCAAGCTCGACGGCTACGCGCTGCGCGTGCCGATCCCCACCGGCTCGGCCACCGACCTGACCGTCACGCTCAAGCGCGAGGTCACCGTGGACGAGGTCAACGCCGCCTACAAGGCCGCCGCCGAGGGCCCGCTGGCCGGCATCCTCAAGTACTCGACCGACCCGATCGTGTCGGCCGACATCGTCACCGACCCGCACTCGTGCATCTACGACGCGCCGCTGACCAAGGTCATCGGCAACCAGGTCAAGGTCGTCGGCTGGTACGACAACGAGTGGGGCTACTCCAACCGCCTCGCGGACCTGGTCAAGCTCGTCGCGTCCAAGATCTGAGTTCGGAGTCACTGCGTTGAAGACTCTCAGCGACCTGCTCGCCGAGGGTGTCGCGGGTCGGCGCGTCCTGGTGCGCGCCGACCTGAACGTCCCCCTCGACGGAGACAAGATCACCGACGACGGCCGCGTCCGCGCGTCGGTGCCGACGATCAAGGCCCTCGCCGACGCGGGCGCCCGCGTGATCGTCACCGCTCACCTCGGCCGCCCCAAGGGCGAGCCGGACCCCGAGTTCTCCCTCGCTCCGGCCGCCGCTCGCCTCGGTGAGCTGCTCGGCTCCGAGGTCGCGCTGGCCGGTGACCTCGTCGGCGAGTCGGCGAAGTCCGTGGTCGAGGCGCTGACCGACGGTGGCGTCGTGATGCTGGAGAACGTCCGCTTCGACGCCCGTGAGACCTCCAAGGACGACGCCGAGCGGTCGGCGCTGGCCGACGAGCTCGCGGCGTTCGCGGACGCGTTCGTGTCCGACGGCTTCGGTGTCGTGCACCGCAAGCAGGCCTCGGTCTACGACGTGGCGAAGAAGCTGCCCGCGTACGTCGGTGGTCTCGTCGAGGCCGAGCTCGGTGTGCTGCGCAAGCTCACCGACGACCTGGAGCGCCCGTACGTCGTGGCGCTCGGCGGCTCGAAGGTGTCCGACAAGCTCGGTGTCATCGCGAACCTGCTGACCAAGGTCGACAAGCTGCTCATCGGTGGCGGCATGGCGTACACGTTCCTCAAGGCCCAGGGCCACGAGGTCGGCACGTCGCTGCTGCAGGAAGACCAGCTCGACCAGGTGCGCGGCTTCATCGCCGAGGCCGAGAAGCGCGGCGTCGAGCTCGTGTTGCCGGTGGACGTGCTGGTCACGGCCGAGTTCGGCAACGTCGAGCACGAGGTCGTCGCGACCGACGCGATCCCCGCGGACAAGATGGGCCTCGACATCGGCCCGCGCAGCCGCGAGCTGTTCGCGGCGAAGCTGGCCGACGCCAAGACCGTGTTCTGGAACGGCCCGATGGGCGTGTTCGAGATCGAGACCTACGCCGGCGGCACCCGTGCCGTCGCCGAGGCCCTGGTCTCCTCCGACGCGTTCACCGTCGTCGGTGGTGGCGACTCCGCCGCGGCCGTTCGCGCGCTGGGTCTGCCCGAGGACGGTTTCTCGCACATCTCCACCGGTGGTGGCGCCTCCCTCGAGTTCCTCGAGGGCAAGGTTCTCCCCGGTATCAGCGTTTTGGAGTCCTGATGGCAGCCCGGCTCCCGCTGATCGCGGGCAACTGGAAGATGAACCTCAACCACCTCGAGGCGATCGGCCTCGTGCAGAAGATCGCCTTCTCCCTCCCGGAGAAGTACTTCGCCAAGGTCGAGGTGGCCGTTCTCCCGCCGTTCGTCGACATCCGCAGCATCCAGACGCTGGTCGACGGCGACAAGCTGCTGCTGAAGTACGGCGCCCAGGACATCTCGCAGCACGAGTCCGGCGCGTACACCGGCGAGGTGTCCGGCGCGATGCTGAAGAAGCTGGCCTGCCACTACGTGGTGGTCGGTCACTCCGAGCGCCGCGAGTACCACGGCGAGACGGACGCGATCGTCAACGCGAAGATCAAGGCGGCGCTGAAGCACGAGGTCACGCCGATCTTCTGCTTCGGCGAGAAGCTCGACGTCCGCGAGGCCAAGGGCCACTTGGAGCTCGTCCGCCAGCAGCTGGAGGACGGTCTCAAGGGCTTCACGGCCGAGCAGGTCGCCAAGATCGTGTTCGCCTACGAGCCGGTCTGGGCCATCGGCACCGGCCGCACGGCTTCCTCGGCCGACGCGCAGGAGGTGTGCTCGCTGGTCCGCTCGTTCGTGGCGGAGAAGTACGGCGAGGAGACCGCGGCCGTCGTCCGCGTGCTGTACGGCGGTTCGGTGAAGTCGTCGAACATCGGTGAGCTGATCGGGCAGAAGGACATCGACGGCGCTCTGGTCGGTGGTGCCAGCCTCCAGGCCGACGAATTCACCAAGCTGTGCGCATTGGCTGCCGGCGGGCCTCTACCCTAAGTTGATCTGGATAAACCACTAACCCCACTGGTTGCACACGTTCGGCAGTCGAACAGGTACTCTATGGCGTCGGCTGCCTGACAGCGAGGAAGAAATGATCCTGTTCCTGCAGATCCTGTTGATCGTCTCCAGCGTGCTGCTGGTGCTGCTCGTGCTGTTGCACCGCGGCCGTGGTGGCGGCCTTTCTTCGCTGTTCGGCGGCGGCATGCAGTCGAGTTTGTCCGGTTCCTCGGTCGTGGAGAAGAACCTGGACCGCCTGACGCTCTTCGTCGGTGCGATCTGGGTCATCGCGATCGTGGGCATCGGACTGTTGATCAAGCTGCCTCCGTCAGTCTGATCAACCGTTCAGCGGCAGAAGCCCTTCGGGGCTTGGGGTAACCACTTGGTGGGGGTGTAACGGTCGATGTCCGGTGGTAACGCGATTCGCGGTACCCGCGTCGGCGCAGGCCCGATGGGTGAGTCGGAGCGCGGCGAGTCCGCGCCTCGTCGTCGGGTGTCGTACTGGTGCGCGAACGGTCACGAGTCCCGGCCTTCCTTCGCGGTCGACGCGGAGGTTCCGGAGAACTGGGACTGCCCGCGCTGCGGCCTGCCGGCAGGTCGTGACGAGCAGACGCCACCCGCGCCTCCGCGCAACGAGCCGTACAAGACGCACCTCGCGTACGTGAAGGAGCGCCGCTCCGACGCGGACGGTGAGGCGATCCTCGAAGAGGCTCTCGCCAAGCTGCGCCGTCAGCGCGAGGAGCCGTAGGGCTCACAGCACAACGCGAAAGGGCCGCCTCTACTGCGGAGAGGCGGCCCTTTCGCGTGTGTTCGAAGTGCACGCGGGGAGCTTTCGTTCGCACTGACAGTACGAAAGGGCCCCGCGTGCGGTCAGCGGCGCAGGCCGGCGAACTGGCGGCGGAGCATGGCGGCGCCTACGAGCAGGAAGAACAACAGCACCACGAGCGTGCTGGTGGTGCCGCCGGACGAGCTGGACAGCGTCACGTCGACGTTGCCGACCAGCGTGATGCCGCACTCGGCGCGCACCTTGTGCCGGCCCGGTTCGATGTTCGCGAACTTCACCGGTGACTTGAACTCGCCCTTGTCGTCGGCGGTCGTCTGGCCGACGTCCTGGCCGAGCGACTTCAGGGTGACGTTCGCGCCCTTGGGGCAGCCCGTGCCGGTCGCGGTCAGGTCGTCGCCGGGCTGGATGTTCTCCTTGTCGAGCACCAGCACGCCGTCATCGGCGTTGGTCAGCGCGTCGGTGGACGAGGGCGGGGTCTCGGAGGACGACGAGGGCGTGTCCGTGGTCGTCGTCGTGGTCACCGGGGGAGTGGTGGTGGTCGTCGTGACGGGCGGGCGCGTCACGGGCGGGTTGGTCACCGGAGGGTTCGTCACCGGGGGATTGGTAGTGGTGGTGACGGGCGGCCGCGTCGTGGTCGTGACGGGCGGCGGCACGGTCACGACGAACTGGTTGCGGGCCATGCGCTGGCACTCGTCGGTCGCGGTGAAGGTGTACGTGCCGACTTTGGTCCCGGCGGGGATGGTCGCGGTGACCGAACCGTTAGCCACCCACGGTGCGGTGGCCAGTACGCTTCCGCCCCAGTTGATGCGCATCGTGCCCTTGCATCTGATGAAGCCTGACCAGGTGAAAGTCGCACTTGAGCCCGCTGGGCCGCTGTTGGGGCTCGCGGTCACCGTCAGCTGTTGCTGCGCGGCCGCAGGTGTGGCGACCAGCACCGTAACACCGGCTGCTAATGCCACGAGTAAGCCTAAAGACCGCATTCCAACTCCCCGGATCAGAACCTAAGGTGCGCTAGTGAGACGTCGCATGGCCGGTGCAGGTTTACTGCTGTGGTGCGGAATTATGCTGCTGCCGTCAACGGCGTCCGCACAGGACGGGTCGGTTCTGCTCGAGGCCGATGTGGACGGTAGGCCGGTTGGAGTAGGAACGCTCGTGCTGGACCCCGCGCAGACCGCGAGGGTCTCCATCACGGTCCGCAACAACACGAACACCGTGCAGCGCGTGAAGACCGTGCGGATCAGCGGCACCGCGCTCGCGTTGACCTTCTTCACCTACGACACAACGGTTCCGTTCGACGTCCCGCCGAAGACCTCCGAGACGCGGTCGTTCCCGCTGGAGCCCACGGACCTGGGGTCGCAGGCACTTGGTCTCCTTCCGGTCACGGTCGAGGTCATCGACGTGCAACGGGACAGCATCGCGTCCGTCGGGACGACCGGGGACATCAAGGGCTCGTTGTGGTCCGTCTACGGGGCGTTCGGGCTGGGCGTGCTGGTGCTGACAGGGTTGTCGTGGGCCGGCGCGCTCATCGCTCTCGCGAGGCGGCGCCTGCCCGCGAACCGCTGGCAGCGGGCGATGCGGTTCCTGCCGGCCGGGATCGGGACCGGTCTCGTGGCGGTGATCTCGTTGTCAGTGCTGCGGTTGGTGGCGCCGTCGCCGACGGCCGAGATCCCGTTCATCGTGGGCGCCGCGGCGGCCGCGTTCATTCTTGGCTATGTGACACCGCATCCGGGTGGGCAGCAACCGTCCGAAGTGGATACCGTGAGGATTCAACGGTGACTTTGTCCAGTGTGGTCGCCGCGCTGCCGCAGTACGCCGTCGGCGAGCAGATCGGCGAAGGCGGGATGGGTGTCGTCTACGGCGGCATGCACCGTCAGCTCGGCAGGCCGGTGGCGATCAAACGGCTGCCGCACGCGGTGGCCGAGGACCCGCGCATGAGCGAGCGGTTCGAGCACGAGGCCAGGCTGCTCGCGCGCCTCGACCACCCGCACATCGTGCCGGTGTACGACTACGTGCGGCAGCAGGGCGAGCACCTGCTGGTGATGGAACGCCTCGACGGGGGCACGGTCTGGTCGCGGTTCGCGACGGACGGCCTCACGGCACAGCAGTCGTGCGGGATCGTGCTGGCGGCGCTGTCCGGTCTGCACGCGGCGCACGAGGCCGGCGTGCTGCACCTCGACGTGAAGCCCAAGAACCTGCTCTTCACCTCGAACGGTGTGGTGAAGGTGGCGGACTTCGGCATCTCCCAGGTGGTGTCGGAGGGTGCGACGCTCGTGACGCACGGCGGCGCTGTCCTCGGCACGCCCGCGTACATCGCGCCGGAACAGGCGATGGGCAACGCCCTGACGCCTGCCGCGGACGTCTACGCGACCGGCACGGTGCTGTACGAGCTGCTGTCCGGCGACCTGCCGTTCGAACGCGGTGGCGGGCCCATCGCGATGATCCAGAAGCGGGTCTTCCAGGAGCCGCGGCCGTTGCAGAACGTGCCGGAACCCCTTGCGGGCGTGGTGATGCGCAGCATCGCGCGGGATCCGAGCGCGCGGTACCGCAACGCGGAAACGTTCGCGATCGACCTGTCGGCCGCGGCGGGCCACCTGTTCGGGCCGGACTGGCTGACGCGCCTGGGCATGCCCGTGCACCTCGCACCGCAGGTGTCGGCGTCGGCCACGCGCCCGTCGTTGCGGCCGGTCGAACGCGACACCGTTTCACTTGCGCAGCAACCGATCCGCGCCACGCTGGTGGACCCGATCCCGGCCGCACGGCTCAGTGGCAGCAGCACGCTGGTGCCGGCCGCGTCGGTGATCAAGCCGCCGTCCACGCCGTGGGCGCTGTGGCTCGTGGCGGCGGTGGCGCTGCTGGCGATGGTCGTCGTGCCGTTCGTGACGACCGGCCGGCAGCTGGACGAGATCAGCCTCAACCTCGCGGATCCGGTGAAGGAGCAGGGAACCCAGCTCGTGGTGTCCCTCGCCGGGATCGAGCTGGCGAACGTGCCGAACAGCCCGGAAGGGTTCGTGCTGCCCGGCGCCACGCGGTGGATCGTCGGCGGCGCGGTGACGGCGTCCGTGGACGGCCGGGAGTTCCTGCTCGTCTCGAACCAGACGCCGTGGCTGAGCGTCATGGGCACCGGGTCGGCGCTGTTGCTGCTCTTCACGTTCGCCTACCTGGAG
Organism: Lentzea alba; assembly: GCF_011067745.1. Classification (GTDB taxonomy): domain Bacteria; phylum Actinomycetota; class Actinomycetes; order Mycobacteriales; family Pseudonocardiaceae; genus Lentzea; species Lentzea alba. The sequence continues at coordinate 71,341 of NZ_JAAMPJ010000017.1, read as the reverse complement.
TCGAACCTGCGGGCGTTGCGGAAGCGGCAGACCGGGATGGCCGCAGTGATCGTGTCGGTGCCGCTCGGGTTCGGGCTCGGTCTGGCCGTGTGGCTGCTTGTGTCCGTGTTGCTGAAGCACGAACCGACGATGATGGTCGCGCTCACGTGCGGTGTGTTCGGCGCGGCGGCGGCGATCAGCGCGTCGCTGGCCTCTAAGCGCGCCTGACCGCCAGCTCGAACAGGTCTGCGAGCTCTTTCGCGTACTGAGTGACGTCGGTGTCCGGCCGGGCCATGAGCTCGGCCGGCGTGGCCTCCATCGCGGCGATCACCGACACCGCCATCACGCGCGGCGCGAACTCGCGGAACTCCCCGGCCTCCTGGCCCTCGCGGAACATGTCCTCCAGCTCGGTGAGCGTGCTGGCGTTCTGCGCGTCCGACCACTGGCGGGCCGCTTCGGCGTCCCGTGCGGCGTCCGCGATCTGACTGATCGCGATCAGCTCGGCAGGGTGCTCGGCGCAGTAGTGCACGAAACCCTCGATCAAGCCGCGCAGCGCCGCGGAGTAGCTCTCGGAGCCCTCGGTCCGTGAGCTGAGGGCCTGTTCCATCGAGTCGTGCACGGTCAGCATGACCTGCTTCATCAGTTCCTCGCGCTTGGCGAAGTGGTACGTGATCAAGCCGGGGCTGATGCCCGCACGCCGCGCGATCTGCACGAACGACGACTTCGCGTACCCGATCTCGGCGATCGTCTCGACGGTCGCCGCCACGATCTGACCGCGCCGGGCTTCCTCGATGAAGCTCCTCTTCTCCTGGCCGCCCGACTGATTTTCTGGTTGCATGACCAGTAGCCTAGTTGAGCAACTAGTCAGGGGGAACGATGATCAGTCGAAAGGTGTTCTTGAAGTCGGTCGCCGGTGCCGCGGCGCTGGTCGGTCTCGGGGGAGGCACCGCCTCAGCGGTCAGGCGACTGCGCGGAGGGGTCTGTTACGACACGGGGGTGCTGCACGCGGCGGGGGACCCGTTGAGTCGCGTGCGGTGGAGCCGTCAGCAGCTGGAACGTGAGATCGCGCTGATCGCGAACGACCTGCGGTGCCCGTCCATCACGGCGTTCGGCACCGACCTCGGCCGGCTCGCCGAGACGACGGACGCGGCCCTGCGGCACGGCCTGCAGGTGTTCGTCCAGCCCCGCCTCTACGACCACCCGCAGGAGGAGATCCTCACCCACCTCGCGGAGGCCGCCCGCACCGCCGAACGCAAGCGGCGCGGTGACAACATCAAGTTCGTCACCGGCTGCGAGCACTTCCTGTTCACGCCGGGCATCGTTCCCGGCGACACGTTCCTGGAGCGGCTCGAGAACATGGCCTCGATCCCGGAGGCCGAGTGGCCCGCGATCGTGCGGCGGTTCCGCGAGTTCATGGGCCGCGCGGTCGAGGTCGCCCGGCGGGAGTTCGGTGGTCGCATCACCTATGGCGCGGCCGCGGGCGCCGACGCGTTGTGGACCGACTGGTCGTTGTTCGACATCGTCGGCCTCGACTACTACGCGCACTTCGCGGCCGATGCCGAGTACACGACCGACCTCGACAAGTACCGGCGCTGGAACAAGCCGCTGATGATCCTGGAGTTCGGCTGTTGCACGTTCACCGGCGCGGCCGCGGCCGGCGGGATGGGCTGGGACATCGTCGACTACGAGGCCGACCCGCCCGTGATCAAGCCCGGATTCGTGCGCGACGAACGCGAGCAGGCCGAGCACGTCGCCCGCATGCTGCGCGTGTTCGGCACCCAGCCGGACGTGGAGGGCGCGCACCTGTACTCGGTCATCACGCCGGACTCACCGCACCATCCGACGTGCCGCGACCGTGACTACGACATGGCCTCGTACAGCCTGCTCCGCACGATGCGGGAGCGGTTCGACGACGAGAACTCGCCGTACCGGCTGGAGCCGAAGAGGTCGTTCTACGCCTTCCAGCGCTTCAATCGCTGACCGTTCGCTGCTTCGGGAACGTCGCGGACACGAGGAAGCCGCCCTCGTCGGTCGGCCCCGCGGAGAACTCGCCGCCGAGCAGCGCGGCGCGTTCGCGGAGGCCGACCAGGCCGTGGCCGCCACTGGGCAGCGGCGTCGACTCACCCGACGGGTCGGCCGCGGCCGTGTTGCGCACCTCGACGAGCACGTCGTCCTCGTGGGCGTCGATGAGCACGGTCGCGCTCGCCCCGCCGGCGTGCTTGCGGATGTTGGTCAGGGCCTCCTGCACCGTCCGGTAGACGGCGCCGGACACTGGTGCGGCGAGGTCCTCGACCGGGCCGTTGACCTGCACGGACACCTCGAAGCCCGCGTCGGCGGCCAGTTCGGGCAGCTCGTCGACGCCCGGCTGGTTGTCCTCGGTGGTGCGTAGGACGGACACGAGCTGACGGAGTTCGTCGAGAGTGCGCGTCGACAACATGCGGATGGTGCCCGCGACCTGTTTGTGCTCGGCGTCGGCCACGGCCATGCGCAGCGCACCGGCCTGCATGGCGATGAGGCTGACCTGGTGCGACACCACGTCGTGCATCTCGCGGGCGAGTTTTGCCCGTTCGTCCGCTCTGATGGCGTGCGCGTGCAGCACTCGCTCTCTCTCGCGTGACTCGGCCAGCTCGGCGATGCGGTCCGACAGTTCCTGACGGGCGTGGACCAGCAGCCCGATCGCGATCGGCAGGCCCGCCACCAGGAAGCCGTAGATGGCCGAGTGGAAGTGGCCCGACGCGGGCCGGTCGATCAGTTCCTGCGGTGGCCAGGCCACGAACCGGCAGAGCCACACCAGGGCGGCCGCGAGGCCCGTCTGCCAGCCGCCGACGTAGCGGCGGGCCACCGAGTACAGCGCGATCATCGCGGCGAGCTGCGACCAGCCGACGAAGAAGCCGGGGATGGTCAGCAGGAGCGTGATGAACGGGAACCGGCGGCGCAGCAGCAGCGCGGCGACCGCGACCCAGTTCAGCCAGACCTGGTAGCTCTCGATCGGGGGGAGGTCCGTGCTGGGGTCGGCCTCCATCCACAGCCCGAGCAACCACACGTCGAGCACGGCGAAGAAGATCAGCACGACGTCGGCGAGGACCTCGCGGTAATCGACGCGCGACCGGCGGGAGCCCGCCGCCGTCCGTGCCGGCCGTCTGGCCGGGAGCAGCGTCGTGGTCAGGATCCGACCTCCCCTGTGAGCCTTCCGATCCTCACCGTACTGCGCGTATGCGGCGGTTGGCATTGGCTGCCCCTTTACCCCGACCTGCCCCGTCAGGGGGTAAGACGCCGTTGCACGCGAATCTGTACGGGGCTCGGCTCACATATGTGCTACCGCACACGCTCGGGTGAGCGCGTGCGGTAGTCACGGCACCACTAAGGGCACGTCTTCCACGCGAAGTGGTAGGTCGTTTCGAGGTTGCCGTCGGTCGAGTCCATCGTCATGAAGCTGGTCGTCGTGGTGGTGTCGGACGAGCCGGGGTAGACCCGGAGCTCGGTGTTGATGTTGAAGTTCCGCTTCTCGCCGCACGGGGCGAAGACGATCGCGGCCACCTCGGTCGTGTCGGTGGCCTGCCAGTCGTCGCTGACGGGGCCGTTGTACCGGTGGGCGATGGATTCCGTCTGGGACATGCCCTGGAAGTAGTAGTTGGCCTTCTCGATCGCGTAGGCGCCGCGCTCCAGGTGTGCGAAACCTCTGTAGTCGGCTTGGGCGACGCCGTAGGTGAAGCCCTGCGGCACGTTGACCCGCAGGTTGAGCTGGCAGTTCTTGCGCAGGTCGGTGGGCTTCGCGCCGACACCGATCTGGGCCAGGTAGTCGCTGTAGGTCACGGTGAAGGCCTTGTTGTCCTCGGACACGGCGACCGCGGCGGTGCCGGCCGGGCAGCCCGAGCCGTTGATCGTGACGATGTCGATCGTGATGTGGTCGGGCGGCGGCGTGTCGTTGGGCGCGCCGGGCGGGATGATGATGGACGAGGCCAGCAGGGCGGCAGCAACCGCGTGGAGCATGGGGGACCCTTTCCGACGCATCTCGCAGGGTGGGGTGGCGGCGGTGGTGGAGAAGGTGACGACTGCCTTTGGAAATCAGCAGCGCTTCCACGAGAAGTGATGCAGGGTGCGCACTTCTCCGCGCTGGTAGTCCATCGTCATGAAACTGTTTGTATTGGCATCCGAGGTACCTTTGTCAACTCGCAGAGCGCTGTTGACGTTGAGATTGCGCTTCTCGCCGCACGGAGCCCAGATGATCTCCGAGAACTCGGTTCGATGAGTGATCGACCAGTTGTCGTCGAACGGCCCGTTGAAGGAGTGCTTCCACGTCGTGGTCGCTGATTGACCTTGGAAGTAGTAATTCACCGACTGATGCCCGATCGCACCGCGTTCGAGGTGCCCGAAGCCCGCGTAGGTCGCTTCCGCGATGCCGTACGTGAAGCCCTGAGGGATGTTGATCTGCAGGTTGAGCTGGCAATTCTTCCGGAATTCGGTCGCACCGGCACCCTTGCCGGCCTGGGCGAGGTAGTCGCTGTAGATCACCCAGAACGAGGTGTTGTCCGGTGCGACGATCACTTCTGCGGTGCCCTGCTTGCACCCGGAACCGTTCACCGTCACCACGTCGATCGTCACCCGTTCCGAAGGAATCGTGGCGGCGTGTGCGGGTGCGGACGACAATGTGAACAGCACGGCCAGAGCGGCTGCTGCCGTCGCTTTACGCATGAAGTTGGCCTTTCCTGGTGCCTCTTTCTCAGCGTGGAGCGGCAGCGGTGCCGCGAAGGTTAGCGCAGACCCACAACCAATGGTGTGATCCAAATGGCCCATGTCATCCTGATGGAGCAGTTCGTGAAGAATTACCAGAAATAGTTGACGACCTGGTGCTGAGGAAACGAATGAGTTCCGGCATACTGACGCGCATGTCGCAAGCTGGTCTGGTGCTCGTGGTCGAGGACGAGGACCCCGTGCGGAGGTACACCGTCAGCCTGCTCGAGGAGCTCGGTTTCAGCGTCCTGCAGGCGAGCGACGGCGTCGAGGCGATCGTGATCCTGCGCGAACGCAGCGCGGAGATCAGCGCGATGCTGCTCGACCACAGCATGCCCGGCCTGTCCGGGGAAGAGGTGCTCGCTCAGGTGGAGCACGAGGGCCTGACCGTGCCGGTCGTGCTGACCAGCGGGTACGACCGCACGTCGCTGGAGCGCCGGTTCGCGGGCCACCAGATCGCGGAGTACCTGCAGAAGCCGTTCCGGATCGAGGCGCTGGACCAGGCGGTTCGTCTCGCCGTGGCCAAGCGCGCTCAGGCGTCCTGAACCAGGAGCTCGCGGACGCGTTCGAGCAGCTCGCTCTCCACGTACGGCTTGGTGATCAGCACTTCGTCGTCGAGGACCTCGTCGGTCGTGTAGCCGGACATGTAGATCACCGCGGGCGCCGCGCCGGTCGAGCGCAGCAGCCGGACGAGTTCGGGGCCGCCCATCTTCGGCATCACGACGTCGGTGAGCACGAGGTCGATCGTGCTGCGGTGCGCCGTGGCGAGCTGCAGCGCCTCCTGTCCGTCGCTCGCCTCGATCACCGCGTAGCCCGCGGTCTCCAGCGACCGGCGGGCCATGATCCGCACCTGCGCGTCGTCCTCCACGAGCAGCACGGTGCCCGCACCCTGATGTGACGTCGTGCGGCGCGGGCACGGTGCTTCCGGCGTGCCGTCGCGTTCGTACGGCACGGGCAGATAGACCTCAACGGTCGTGCCGCCGCCGACGGTGCTGATGACCTCGATCTGCCCGCCGGACTGCTGCACGATGCCGAACACCGTGGACAGGCCGAGTCCGGTGCCCTTGCCGACGGGCTTGGTGGTGAAGTACGGCTCGAACACCTGCGCCCGCACGTCCGGCGCCATGCCCGTGCCGGTGTCCTGCACGCGCATCACGACGTACTCGCCCGGCCGCACGCCCACGATCCGGCCCGTGTCGCCGGCGCCGAGCGTGGCGTCCTCGATCGAGACGATGAGCTTGCCGCCGTCGGGCATCGCGTCCCTGGAGTTGACCGCGAGGTTGAACAGGATCTGCTCGACCTGGCCCGCGTCCGCCCACACCTGTGCCACGTCTTCTGGCAGGTGCATCTCCAACTCGATGTGGTCGCCCACGAGCGTGCGCAGCATCGAGTGCACTTTGGTGAGGTTGCGCTTGAGGTCCAACGACTCCGGGTGCAGGACCTGCTGGCGGGTGAACGCGAGCAGCTGCCTCGTGAGGTTCGCGGCCCGTTCGCCCGCGTGCCGTATGTCCTCGATCGCCGTGCGGCGCGGGTCGTCCTGAAGAGTGCGTCGCAGCAGCATCTCGCTGTTGCCGTTCACGACCGTGAGGATGTTGTTGAAGTCGTGCGCGATGCCACCGGTCAGCCTGCCGATGGCCTCCATCTTCTGCGCGTGCCGCAGCTGTGCCTCGGTCTCGCCGACGCGTTCCTCCAGTCGTGCGCGCGCGTCCTTCAAGTCCTGCATCAGACGGATCGTGCGCAACGCACTGCTGAGCTGCTGCTGCACGGCCTCGTAAATCCAGCCGGGCTCCGGACCCTCCTCGAAGATCACGTACCCGAGGTCTTCCTCGTCGGTGTAGAGCGGGGCGATCAGTGAGCTGAAGGGCTGGTCTCGCCGGAACGGGTACGGCGTGAGGTTGATAGCGGGGAACGGGGTGTCCGGGACGTCTTTGAGCTCGTTGTCCTCGTACCGGACGAGCGCGCGCGCCGTGCCTGGAGTGTCGTACGCGACGACGTGACAGCCGGGGATGCCGAGCCGTGGGAGTTCCTCTGCCAGTGCGTCGGTCAGCTCGTCCACGTCCCGTGACGCGATGAGTCGTTGCCCGGCTTCACGCACCGTCTGGTCGTGACGCTCGTGCGAGAGGTACTTGAAGCGTGCGTCCGTGGCGAACGCATCGCCTACAAGGAGCTGCACGCGCAGCCACAGGTCGTTGATCAGTGTCGCGTCGCTGATCCGTGCCGTCACGAACCGATGCAGGTCGAACAGCGGTGGCCACCACCGCTCCGGTTCGCACCCGGCGCGCGCGCTCGCGCGGATGTACTCGGCCAGCAGGTTGAGGAACTCCGCGCCCTCGACCTCACCGCGCCCCGCCGCCATCAGTTCGACGATGAGCTGTTCGGCCCAGCCCTCGGGAAGCGCGGCCTGCAGCGGCCCGAGCGAGTCGCGCAGGTGGTCGGCCACGGTGGACGCGGTAGCCGACTCGGAGATGTTCAGCCGGCCGTGCGCGGGAGCGTGGTCGCCGAGCCCGGACGGCAGACACCCGCACGACCGGCGCACGATCAGTTCGGTCGGCATCATCTGCCGGGAAACCGTGGGCTCGCCCCGCACCAGCGCGAGCGCCAGCTCCGCGGCCCGGAAACCCATCTCGTGGAACGGCGCCCGGACGGTCGTGAACGCGGGCGTCGCCGCGTCGATGTTGACCTCGCGCTGCACCCTGGACGTCCCACCGCCGGCCAGCGCCAGGTAGCCGAGGTCGTGCGTGCGGACGTTCGTGTGGTTGTCATATCCGACGACGGCAACGTCTTCCGGCGTGCGGAAGCCCATCCCCTCCAGCGCGGACACGACCCCGATCGCGTAGTCGTCGTTGGCGGCGGCGATGGCGTCCGGCGGCACCTCGACGTTCGCGATCATCTTGCGCACCGACTCGGCCGCGCCGTTCGGTTCCCAGATGAACGAGCCCGGCGTCGTGACGAGCGAGGGATCGAACGGAATCCCGTGGTTGCGCAACGAATCCGCGTAGCCCAGGAACCGTTCCCGGGCGCCCGCATGCGTTTGCGGCCCCCTGATGAACGCGATCCTGCGCTTGCCGTGCACCTCGATGAGGTGGTCGACGGCCTGCTTCATGCCGTCGCGGTTGTTCATCAAAATCGTTGGCCACTGAGCAAGGCCTGTCTCAACGCTCACGATGGGCATGGGCGCGTACCGCTTGACGTACTCCTCCATGCCGTCGGACCCGACGAGCTGCCCCACGCGCGTAGTCCACACAACGAGCGCATCGATCCTGTTCAGCGAAATCAGGTCGTAGACCGTGTTCGCCCGACGCTTGTACAGCTCCGGATGGTCCAGTTCGCTGCCCACGAAGCACACGAGGTCGCAACCGAGGTGCTGAGCCCCGTCGCTGACACCACGCCACTGCTCGCCCGCGAGCTCGATCAGCGGGCCAGCGGTGATCATCCCGATGGTGGGACGTCGCTTCGCACTGCCGTTCGCCACAAAACCCCCGCTACTCAACGCGTTTCGGGATGATACGCGTTGTCGGGGGGAATGCCTGCCGTGTTACCTGGGCGACTGGTGAACGCCGTGCTGGCCACCCGGCTGCCGATCGTCGCGCTGGAGGAACTGCTCAGGTGGATCTCGTGAACGCGTTGTACGGACTCGCGCGCAACCCGGCGCTCCCGCCGGCGAACCCGTCGTTGCCGGTCGCTGTGATGGTGGAGCTGCTCAGCTCCACCACTTGATGAGGTTCGCCTGCTCCTTGCGGACCTCGTACCCGTTGGGCGGGACGGGCGAATCGGCTGGACACAAACGGGACGTGGCTGCGACGCTCGGACGCCGAGGGGCGGTGACGATGCGCGCATCCCGACGATTTCACGTTGCCGCCGTGGCCGAGCTGTTGCTCGGGGTACCGACGGTGTTGAGCAGCCTGCTGGTCGTGGCGTTGCTCGGGCGGGCGGTGAGCCAGCAGACGTGGTGGGTGTTTCCGGTGGTGTGGCTGGTTTCCGGGGCGATCGTGTTCGTGCCGGCCACGGATCGGGTGCTGGCGGCGGTCGTGCACCGGCTCAGGAAGCCCACCAGGACGGAAAGCGCGATCCTGCAGCCGTTGCTGGAGGACGTGTGTGCCAACGCGGGGGTTGATCCGAGCCGGTACTGGTTGCGGATTCAGAACTCCCGCGAGATCAACGCGATGGCGGTGGGCGGGCACGTGGTCGGGGTGTCGACCGCGGCGCTCGGCCTGCCGGCGGAGCAGTTGGAAGCGGTGCTGGCGCACGAGCTCGGGCACCACCTGGCCGGGCACACGAAGATCAGTCTGTTGCGGTGGTGGTACGAGTTGCCGGCGCGGACGACGATTCTCGTCGTTGTCCTGGTCGGGGTGGTCGTGCTCCGGATTGGGCAGGCGTTCGGTGGCACGGCGGCCATCGTGTCCATGATTGTCGTGGTGGCGTTGGGGATTGTCGCGGTGCTGGCCAGTCCGTGGCTGTTGCTGGTACCGGTGATCGCGCCGCTGGTGGCGTTGACGAGCAGGAGGGCCGAGTTGCACGCGGACCGGGTCGCCGCCGAGCTCGGGTACGGGCCGCGGCTGCTGGAGGTGCTGCAACGCTGGATCAGGGAGGGGCACGACGACATCCGCGCACGGGCAGGCTTCAGGGCGCGGATGCTGGCCTCGCACCCGTCGTGCGCCCAGCGGATCGCCCGCCTCCAACAGCGGAGGTAAAGCCATGGGGGGCACATTCATGGACGTCAGGTCCATGAATGTGCCCCCCATGGCACAAAATCAGGCCAGGGGCGGTTTGAACAGGGTGGGCACCGCGGAGGCGGCGGCCGAGTCCAGCAGCCACAACGTGCGACGGCGGCCGGTGGCACCCGCGGCCGGGAGCTGGACCTCGCCCGCACCCGAGAGAGCCATGGCCACCGCGGCGGCTTTGGCACCACCGGTGGTCATCAGCCACACCTCCTGGGCGCGGCGCACCGACGACAGCGTCAGCGACACGCGCGTGGGCGGTGGCTTCGGGCAGTTGCGGACGGCGACGACGGTCCGTTCCTTCTCGTAGACAGCAGGAGAAGCGGGGAACACCGACGCCACGTGGCCCTCTTCGCCCACGCCCAGCAGACACACGTCGAACGTCGGCACGTCGCCGTGGTCTTCGGGACGGGCCAGGGAGGCCAGCAGTGAGGCGTAGGCCTCGGCGGCTGCCTCGGGGTCGTCGCCGAACTTGCCGTCCGAAGGCTCCATCACGTGCACGCGCGCGGGATCCACCGGCACGTGGTCCAGCAGCGCCGCGCGTGCCTGCGTCTCGTTGCGATCCGCGTGACCGGAAGGCAGGAAACGCTCGTCGCCCCAGTAAAGGTCCACGCGGGACCAGTCCACGGCGTCACGGGCGGCGTTGCGGTTCAGGTGCTCCAGCACGGCGGTGCCGGTGCGGCCGCCGGTCAGCACGACCGACGCGTAGCCGCGGGCGGCTTGGGCGTCGACCATGCGGGTGACCAGGCGGGCCGCCGCGGCGGCGGCCAGGAGGTCGCCGTCGCGGTGGACCACTACCTGCGGATTGCTCACGAACTCGCCTTCGCCTTCGACTTCTTCGGAGCTGCCTTGCCGTTGGCAGCAGACTCCTCGGCAGCGGCAGCATCGTCGGCGGGCTTCGGCGCGGGCGTGCGGCCCTTCGCGATCTTCGACAGCGACTTCAACGCCGCCGCGTAGACCTCGTCGGGGTCGAGCCGGCGCAGTTCCTCGGCGAGGCAGTCGCGGACCGAACGACGCTGCAACGCCACCCGGCGCGACGGCTGGCCGGGCTGCGAGAGCGTGCCCACCTTGCCGTCCGGGCGGATCAGGTCGACGGCACCGGACGCGCGGTCCAGCTTGACCTGCACGATGCCTTCGCCCGAAGTCGCCTTGTAGCGCTTCGCGGGCACCTTCAGCTTGTCCGTCAGCCAGGCTGCCAGAAGATCCGTGGACGGCGAGTCGGCCTCGCCGGTCACCTCGGCCTCGGTGATCTTCTCGTACGGCGGCAGGTCCAGCGAAGCCGCGAGCATGGCGCGCCACAACGTCAGACGCGTCCACGCCAGGTCCGTGTCGCCCGGCGCGTAGTGCGCCTTGCGGGACTCCAGGGCCTTGATCGGGTTCTTCTCCGCGGCCGCGTCGGTGATGCGGCGCTGCGCGAGCTGGCCGATCGGGTCCTTGGACGGGGAGATCGGCGCGTCGAACGGCCACCACGCCACGACCGGGGTGTCCGGCAGCAGCAGCGGCATGACACACGAGGCGCCTTCCTTGGCCAGTTCTCCGTACAGACGAAGAACAACGACCTCGGACGCACCCGCGTCGCCGCCGACGCGGATCTGCGCGTCCAGGCGAGGTGCCGCCTGACGAGCGCCGCGGGCCACGACGATCACGCGACACGGGTGTTCGCGGGAGGCGTCGTTGGCCGCGTCGATCGCGGCGTCGGTGCGCTGGCCGTCCTCGGTCACGATGACCAGGGTCAGCACCCGGCCCAGAGTGGTCGCGCCGCCTTCGTCACGCAGACGAACCAACCGCGAGTTGATCTGGGAGGTGGTGGTCGAGGGCAGGTCGATGATCACGGACGCCTCCAGTGCCTTCCGGTCCGAGCCGTCATCGCGTCCGCCGACGGCGGCCCCCACGTACCGGCCTTGTACTTTTCCAAAGCTGGTTCGTCCTTGCGCGCCCAGAACTCCAGCACCGGGTCGAGGATCTCCCAGGAGAGCTCGACCTCGTCGTTCTTCGGGAACAGCGACGGCTCACCGAGCAGCACGTCGAGCAGCAGCCGCTCGTAGGCCTCCGGCGACGACTCGGTGAACGAGTGGCCGTAACCGAAGTCCATCGTGACGTCGCGGACCTCCATGGTGTTGCCCGGCACCTTCGACCCGAACCGGATCGTCACGCCCTCGTCCGGCTGCACCCGGACCACCAGGGCGTTCTGCCCGAGCTCCTCGGTCGCGGTGTCGTCGAACGGCAGGTGCGGCGCCCGCTTGAACACGACCGCCACCTCGGTGACGCGACGGCCCAGGCGCTTGCCGGTGCGCAGGTAGAACGGCACCCCGGCCCAGCGACGGGTGTTGATCTCGCAGGTGATCGCGCCGAACGTCTCGGTCTTCGACTCGGGCGAGAAACCGCCCTCCTCCAGCAGACCGGGCACCTTCTGACCGCCCTGCCAGCCACCGGAGTACTGGCCGCGCGCGGTGGTCTCCTCGAACGGGCCCGCGGGCCGCGTCGCCGAGAGGATCTTCACCTTCTCCGCCCGCAGGTCCGACGGCTTGAAGGAGACCGGCTCCTCCATCGCGATCAGCGCGAGCAGCTGCAGCAGGTGGTTCTGGATGACGTCGCGCGTCGCACCGATGCCGTCGTAGTACCCCGCGCGGCCACCGAGACCGATGTCCTCGGCCATGGTGATCTGCACGTGGTCGACGTAGTTCGCGTTCCAGATGGGTTCGTACAGCTGGTTCGCGAACCGCAGCGCCAGGATGTTCTGCACGGTCTCCTTGCCGAGGTAGTGGTCGATGCGGAACACCGACTCCTCGGGGAAGACCTCGTTGACCGTGCGGTTGAGCTCCTTGGCGGAAGCGAGGTCGTGACCGAACGGCTTCTCGATGACGACCCGGCGCCACTGGTCCGGTGCCGTCTGGGCGAGGCCCGCGCGCTTGAGCTGGTTGACCACCGTCGGAAACGCGCCCGGCGGGATCGACAGGTAGAACGCGTGGTTGCCGCCCGTGCCGCGCTCGGCGTCCAGAGCCGCGAGGCACGACGCGAGGTTGTCGAACGACTGGTCGTCGTCGAACGTGCCCTGCACGAACCGGATGCCCTCGGCGAGCTGCTGCCAGACCGCCTCGTTGAACGGCGTCCGCGCGTGCTCCTTCACCGCGTCGTGGACGACCTTCATGAAGTCCTGGTCGGCCCAGTCGCGGCGGGCGAAGCCGACGAGACCGAAGCCCGGCGGCAGCAGACCCCGGTTCGCGAGGTCGTAGATCGCGGGCATGAGCTTCTTGCGCGACAGGTCACCGGTGACGCCGAAGATGACCAGCGCGCTCGGGCCCGCGATGCGGGGCAGGCGCTTGTCGCGCGCGTCCCGCAGCGGGTTGCGCCACTTGTCGGATGCGGTCACGAACCGTCCTCCTGGACTGCCTCGACGAGCTGGGCCAGACCTGCGATGCGGTCTTCGAGGTGAAGCCGCAGCACCGGGCGACCGTGTTCGATCAGCACCTGACCGTCACCGAGCGCCTGCGCGAGCTGCAGCTGCGCGAGCGTGTAGGGACGGCCGGGCACCTCCAGGTCGTCGCCGGACGCGCCGGTGATCTGGATGAACACGCCGTTCTGGTGACCGCCCTTGTGGTACTGGCCGGTCGAGTGCAGGAAGCGCGGACCCCAGCCGAAGGTGGTCTGCAGGTGCGTCCGCTTCGCGATCTCCGCCCGGAGCAACGCGAACGACGCGTCGTCGATCCTGTCCAAGTACGCCTGAACCGAGATGTAGCCGTGGTCGGGCGCCACTTCGACCAGCGCCGCCAGCGCTTCCGCGACGGTGTTGACCTTGCGCGGAGCCCAGTCGGTGCCGTGGCCCTCGACCGGTCCGTCCACGAAGGACGGTGCCGAGGAGGAGGCGACCGGCGCGTCGAGCAGTGCGCGGGCGGCCTTCTTCGCGGCCTCGACGTCGGGCTGGTCGAACGGGTTGATGCCGAGCACCCGGCCGACGAGCGCGGTCGCGTACTCCCACAGCAGCATCTGCGCGCCGAGCTTGCCCTCGACCGCGACGTTCGCGGAACCGGTGGCCGGTCCGATCGCCACGGTGGTGGCGTCGCTGCGCGCGTCCACGAAACCGGGGGCGCCGGGGCCCTCGACGACGACCGGCAGCAGGCCGGTGCCGTTCTTGCCGGTCGACTCGGCGATCAGCTGCTCGGCCCAGTCACCGAACCCGACGATGCCGGACCCCGTGTCGGCGAACACGATCTTCTCGGCGCCGTTCGCGTGCGCGGCGCCGAAGATCGCGGCCAGGACCACCGCGGGGTTCTCGACCGAGTCCTGCGACACCAGCTTCGCGACCTCGGCCGCCTCGTCGAGCAGCGACTCGACGTCGGCGCCGGCCAGGTACGACGGCACGAGACCGAACGCGGTCAGCGCCGAGTACCGGCCACCGACGTTCGGGTCGGCCAGGAACACCTTGCGGTAGCCCGCTTCCTCGGACGCCTTCTGCAACGGCGAACCGGGGTCGGTGACCACTACGATGCGCGATGCGGCGTCGATGCCCGCGTCCGCGAAAGCCTTCTCGAAGATGCGCCGGTGGCTGTCGGTCTCGACGGTCCCACCGGACTTGGACGACACCACGATCACCGTGCGCTCGAGATCACCGGCGAGAGCGTCGGCGACCTGGGCGGGATCGGTGGTGTCCAGCACGATCAGCGGCACGTTCTGCGTCCGCGTGATCACCTCGGGGGCCAGCGACGAGCCACCCATTCCGGCGAGCACCACGCGGTCGACGCCCTCGGCGTGCAGATCGGCGCGCAGGGCCACGAGCTCGGGGAGCAGTGCTCGGGACGTCTCGTGCAACGTCGTCCACGAGAGGCGGATGCTCGCCTCGGACTCGGCTTCCGGCCCCCACAGGGTCGGGTCCTGCGCGGTCAGCTTGCTCGGCACCGAATCCGCGACCAGGTCAGCAGCGATGATGCTGACCTGGTCGGCGTTCGGTGACCTCACGATTTCGACGGAGGTCACTTCGTGATCAGCCCTTCAGTTGAGCCAGTTGGTTCGTCACCGTCTCGAGCAACTCTTCCCAGGACTTCTCGAACTTCTCGACGCCCTCGGTCTCGAGGACCTTGAACACGTCCTCGAGGTCGATTCCCACGGCGGCGAGCTGGTCGAACACCTCCTGGCCCTCGGCAGCGCGTCCGGTGACCGTGTCACCCGCGATCTTGCCCGCGTCGGCGACGGCGTGCAGCGTCTTCTCCGGCATCGTGTTCACGACGTCGGCGACGACGAGCTGGTCGACGTAGAGGGTGGGGGAGTAGCTCGGGTCCTTCACACCGGTCGACGCCCACAGCGGACGCTGCGCGTTGGCGCCGTCGGCCTTCAACGCCTCCCAGCGCGCACCCTGGAACGTCTTCTCGAACGCTCCGTAGGCGATCCACGCGTTGGCGAGAGCCGCCTTGCCGCGCAGTGCCTTGGCCTCGTCCGTGCCGATCGCGTCCAGCCGCTTGTCGATCTCGGTGTCCACCCGGGACACGAAGAACGACGCGACCGAGTGGATCGAGCGCAGGTCGTGGCCGTTCGCCTTGGCCTGCTCCAGGCCGGCGATGTAGGCGTCCATGACGGCCTGGTAGCGCTCGGTGGAGAAGATCAGCGTGACGTTGACGCTGATGCCCTCGGCGATCGTCTTGGTGATCGCGGGCAGGCCGGCCTCGGTGGCCGGGATCTTCACCAGCAGGTTCGGCCGGTCCACGGTCTTCCACAGGTCCTGCGCCTCGGCCACGGTCTTGTCCGTGTCGAACGCGAGGCGCGGGTCGACCTCGATGGAGACGCGGCCGTCCACACCGTTCGTCGAGTTGTAGATGTCGCGGAACTTGTCGCACGCGTTGCGCACGTCGGTCGTGGTGACCTCGCGGATGGTCGCCTCGGTGTCGGCGCCCCGGTTGGCGAGCTCGCGGACCTGCTCGTCGTACGACTCGCCCTTCGAGAGCGCGCCCGCGAAGATCGTCGGGTTCGTCGTGACACCGACAACGTTCCAGTCGCGGATCAGCTCGTCCAGGTTGCCGCTGGTGAGCCGCTCACGGGACAGGTCGTCCAGCCAGATCGAGACACCGGCGCCGGACAGTGCGGCGAGATTCGGCTTGCTCAACTTCTTAACCCCTCACTCGGTCAAGGGAACGGCGTGCGGCGGCGACGACGTTCTCCGTCGTGAAGCCGAACTCCTTGAACAACGTCTGGTAGTCGGCCGAGGCGCCGAAGTGCTCGATCGACACGATCTCGCCCGCGTCGCCGACGTGGCGGTACCACGGCTGCGCGATGCCGGCCTCGACCGCGACGCGCGCCTTCACCGACGACGGGATGACCGACTCGCGGTACTCGGCGTCCTGCTTCTCGAACCAGTCGAGCGACGGCATGGAGACCACACGCACTGCAACGCCCTCGCCCTGCAGAACCTTTCCAGCCTCGTAGGCCATCTGCAGTTCGGAGCCCGTGCCGATGATCACGACCTCGGGGTTCTCGTCACCGAAGAGCACGTAACCACCGCGCTTCACGCCCTCGGCGGAGGTACCCGGCAGCGTCGGCACGTTCTGGCGGGTCAGCGCGAGACCGACCGGGCCGAGCTGCTCCAGCACGGCCTTCCAGGCGAACGCGGTCTCGTTGCCGTCGCCAGGACGGACGACCGCGAAGTCCGGGATCGCGCGCAGGGCCGCGAGGTGCTCGATCGGCTGGTGCGTCGGGCCGTCCTCGCCCAGGCCGATGGAGTCGTGCGTCCACACGTACGTGACGGCGGCCTGCATGATCGCGGCCAGCCGCACGGACGGGCGCATGTAGTCGGAGAACACGAGGAACGTGCCACCGAACGGACGGGTCGGGCCGTGCAGCGCGATGCCGTTGAGGATGGCGCCCATGGCGTGCTCGCGGACACCGAAGTGCAGCACGCGGCCGTACGGGTCGGCCTTCCACATGCCGGTGGAGATCGACTCCGGGCCGAACGACTTGGCACCCTTGATGGTCGTCAGGTTCGACTCGGCCAGGTCGGCCGAACCGCCCCACAGCTCGGGCAGCGCGCCGGCGAGCGCGTTGATCACCTCGCCGGAGGCCTTGCGGGTCGGCACGCCCTTGGCGTCGACCGGGTAGACCGGCAGCGCGTCCGCCCAGCCCTCGGGCAGCTGACGCGCGATCAGGCGGTCGAGCAGCTTCTTGTTCTCCGGGTTGGCCGAAGCCCACGCGTCGAAGGACGACTGCCACTGCGCCTTGGCGTGCTCGCCGCGCTTGACGACCTCGCGGGTGTGGTTGATGACCTCGTCGGTGACCTCGAAGGTCTGCTCGGGGTCGAAGCCGAGGATCTCCTTCGTGGCCTTGACCTCGTCGGCGCCGAGCGCGGCACCGTGCGCGGCACCGGTGTTCTGCTTGTTCGGCGCCGGGTAGCCGATGATCGTGCGCAGCAGGATGAACGAGGGGCGCTCGGTCTCGGCCTTGGCGTTCTCGATCGCCTCGAGGATGCCCTTGACGTTCTCGCCGGACTCGACGACCTGGACGTGCCAGCCGTAGGCCTCGTAGCGCTTCGCGGTGTCCTCGGACAGCGCGATCGTCGTGTCGTCCTCGATGGAGATCTTGTTGTCGTCGTAGAAGACGACCAGGTTGCCGAGCGCTTGCGTGCCAGCCAGCGACGAGGCCTCGGAGGTGACGCCCTCCTCGATGTCACCGTCGGAGGCGATCACGTAGATGTGGTGGTCGAACGGGCTCTGACCCTGCGCGGCGTCCGGATCGAACAGGCCGCGCTCGCGGCGGGCGGCCATGGCCATGCCGACGGCGGAGGCGAGGCCGGAGCCCAGCGGACCCGTGGTGATCTCGACGCCCCTGGTGTGCCCGTGCTCCGGGTGGCCGGGGGTCTGGGAACCCCAGGTGCGCAACGCCTTCAGGTCGTCCAGCTCCAGGCCGTAGCCGGAGAGGTACAGCTGCACGTACAGCGTGAGGCTGGAGTGGCCCGCGGACAGCACGAACCGGTCGCGGCCGATCCAGTCCGGGTCGGCGGGGTCGTGCCGCAGGACGCGCTGGAACAGCGTGTACGCCAGCGGCGCGAGGCTCATCGCGGTGCCGGGGTGCCCGTTGCCGACCTTCTGCACGGCGTCCGCCGCGAGCAGGCGCGCGGTGTCGACAGCGCGCTTGTCGAGTTCGGTCCAGTCGTCCGGCAGATCGGCCTTGGTGAGCCGGGTGATGTCGTCGGTGACGGTCACGGACTTACAGCTCCACTCTTGTCGCTAGGGCGGGCAGGCTTGATCGATCCCGAACAGGCTGACCCGCGTTTCTCCCTCGTCCACCGGCCAGCCTAGTCCTGAGAGATTCAGATGTTGCTCTGAAAGGTCTCAGGTGGGTGTGTGCCGGGGCACACCAGCACCCGAACGGGCTGTGAATTCTTTGCGCGGTTACCATCAGTCGCTGGATTTCACACCTGTCTCAACACGAGGAGCGTCCCCGCGATGAGTGCCGTCCTCGAGGCGCCCCGGTCGCCTCGCCAGGTCGTGGGCGCCTACGTGGCGCTGACCAAACCGCGGGTCATCGAGCTCCTGCTGATCACCACGATCCCCGCGATGCTGCTCGCCCAGCACGGCCTCCCGCCGCTCTGGCT
This sequence comes from Lentzea alba, assembly GCF_011067745.1. Classification (GTDB taxonomy): domain Bacteria; phylum Actinomycetota; class Actinomycetes; order Mycobacteriales; family Pseudonocardiaceae; genus Lentzea; species Lentzea alba. The sequence goes on along the minus strand of NZ_JAAMPJ010000017.1, from coordinate 53,341 downwards.
GATCGCCTGCACGCTCACCGGCGGCACCCTCGCCGCGGGGTCGGCAAATGCCCTCAACTGCTTCGTCGACGCCGACATCGACTCGGTCATGAAGCGGACGACGGCCCGGCCGCTCGCGCAGAACGCCATCCCGCCGCGCAACGCCCTGATCTTCGGCATCGTGCTCGGCGTCGTCTCGTTCGCGTTCCTGTGGATCTTCGTCAACCTGATGTCGGCCGCGTTCGCGGTGGCGACCATCCTCTTCTACATCTTCGTCTACACGCTGGTCCTCAAGCGCCGGACCTCCCAGAACATCATCTGGGGCGGCATGGCGGGCTGCATGCCGGTGATCATCGGCTGGAGCGCGGTGACGGGCACGGTGGAGTGGCCGGCCCTCGTGATGTTCGGCGTCATCTTCTTCTGGACTCCGCCGCACACCTGGGCCCTCGCCATGAAGTTCAAGGAGGACTACGCGCGCGCAGGTGTGCCGATGCTGCCCGTGGTGGCCACAGCTCAGCAGGTGACGCGGCAGATCGTCATCTACAGCTGGATCACCGTCGTCTGCACCCTCGCCCTCGCCCCCGTGACCTCGTGGATCTACGTGGCGGTGGCGGCCCTGTCCGGCGTGTGGTTCGCCGTCTTCGCGCACAAGTTGCACAACGTTGTCCGCCGCGGCGGGTCCACGAACACCATGAAGTTCTTCCACATGTCGAACCTCTACCTGATGCTCGTGTTCTGCGGTCTCGCCGTGGACGCCGTGGTCGGGTTGCCGGTGCTTGGCTGGCCGTTCTAGCTGCACCTCAAGTCGTACGGCTGTGGCGCCCGTTGAGTTCACCGTCACCGGTGGTGAAGGCTCGCCACTGGACTTCGCGGCCGCGTTCGTTCCTGCCAGGTCGTTCGTCGTCCTGACCGATCCGGCCGGCTGGGCGCTGGTCAGCAAGGGACTCGTGCCTGGTCAGGCCGCCTCCACCGCGGTCGCCACGCGCGTGCGGACGCTCAAGATCGCGGTGCTGGACCTGCGGCACTTCTCCTCGCCCGCCGAACTGCCGTCGATCACGGACGTGCCCGGGGAGGTGGTGGCGCTGCACGACACGCGCTCGTGGGACACCACCGCGGTCGTGCAGTCGCTGCGCCGGGTGCGGCCGGTCCTGCTGTTCACCGCCGCGCACACGTGGGTGTCCGGAGTGGACTCCGCGTCGGTGCTGATGGGGTGGAGCGCGCCGCACGTGGTGCTCGCGGTGCCGTCCGGTCCGGGCGAGGGCCGGGTCGAGGACGCCCTCTGGCAGTTCGGTGAGCTGGAACGGCGCCGGATGGTCCGCTACACCGCCTTGCCGGAGCCGGTCGTGGTCGAGGATCGCGCGGTGTCGGTCGTGGTGGCGTTGCCCGGCGCGACCGAGGGGATCGCGGGGGTGTTGCGGCCCGGTGCCTCCTACGAGGTGTGGGTGCGGGTCGGGGACCATCTCTCCGCGCTGCCGGGCGACCTGGAGCTGCGGGCGGTGCTCGGCATGTCCGGGCGCGAGGTGCAGGCCGAGTCGTTCGTGCTGCCGGCGGAGGGGTCCAGTCCGTGGGTGAGCTTCCCGGTGACCACGCCGTACGCGTCGGTGCCGTGGAGCGGTGAGCTGGTCGTCTATCGCGGTGTGGTGCCGGTGCACGTCCAGCGGGTCGTGCTGCCGGTCGGGGCGGGGAAGTCCCAGGCCAGGCTCCGGTTCCGGTTGTCGCGGACGTTCGCCGATCTCGCGCCGTTGTCGTCACGGGTGGCGTCGATCCTGGTGCTCGGGGAACGGGCGCTGGTCGCCACCGGTGGTGTGCCGTCGTGGATCAGCCTGGACGGTGACTGCTCGCTGCCCCCGGTGTCGGGGCTGGATCCCTGGTACGGCAAGGACTTCCCGGCATACTGCGCGGACCTCGCCGCTGCCGCCGTGCGGGGTGCCGAGCTGCACGGACGGCTGGGTGCGGTGGTCCGGCGCGGCGGGGTGATCACGGTGGCCGGGCGGACGCGGGTGCCGTGGGCGCTCGTCTACGACCTGCCGTTCACCGAGGGGCCGTACCGGCTGTGCACGTCCGTGGCGCGGTTCGGGCCGTTCGGTGCCGGGGGACCTGTGCCGGCGCAGTGCCCGGAACCGGACCACAGCGGGAACATGTTGTGCCCCTTCGGTTTCTGGGGCCTTTCGAGCGTGCTGGAGCAGCCAGCGGGGCCGCCTGCCTGGCAGGTCGCGCCTGGGACGCGCCCGGTCTCGGTGGCACTGGCCGTCGATCCCGCGCTGGACCGGACGCTCACCCAGCGGCACGTGGCCGAGCTGATGTCGTACCTGCCGCCGGAGTCGATCTCGTCGGCCTACGTCAGCCCGGCGGGGCTGGCCAGGGCGTTGACGGACGAGCGCGCGGACGTGCTGCACCTGGTCTACGACGAGGGCGTCCTGGAGGCCTTCGAGGTCGAGCCGTGGCCGCACCGGCCGTTGGTCGTGACGACGTCACCGTCGGCCGATCTCGTGGACGCCTTCGTGAACGGGGCGGGTGCCGCGGGCGTGATCTGCCCGGAGGTGGCGGTCGACCAGGGCATGGCGGGGTGGGTGAGCGGCATGCTGCTCGCCCGGCTGGCCGAGGGGATGCCCGCGGGGGAGGCGTTGCGGCAGACCCGCTGGGAGATGCTCGGCCGAGGCAACGTCCTGGGGCTCGCGTATGCGTTGCACGCGGGTGCGGACCTGCGGCTGCGCTGAGTCGTCACCACGGCTTGCGCTGGCGGCGCGGGTCGAAGGGACCGTGCTCCATGTTGCGCATGCGCTCGAAACTCGGGCTCGTCGCCATGTGCCACTGGCCCAGGATCGCGAGGGTGAGCACCACGCCCACCACGCAGATCGCGGACGTCTCGAACGGCTCGCCGCGCTGGTACACCCACGTGCCGATGCCGATCACGAGGAGCAGCCACCACTTCAGCCAGACGAAGTAGGTGTTCGCGCGGTAGAAGGCGAGCTGGTGGACGGCGAGCACTCCCAGGGCGATCGACCAGCGCCAGTCGTGGGTGAACGTCAGCCAGGTGAGCGCGGCGAACGCACCCAGGAAGAACACGACGAAGAAGAACACCCGGACCAGGAGGGTGATCCGTGCCGTCCGCAGCATCCTGGCCTTGGTCTGCGCCCTCTTCTTCGGCCACATCGGGTAGGTCGGGCAGTACTTGGCCAGGTGCAGCACGCCGGGGACCTCGTCCTCCTCCCCGGTCTTGTGGTTGTAGACGACGACCACGTAGCCGTCCCGATCCGGTGCGGTCCAGGGATCGGGGAGGCTGTACGGGTGCCGGACGCCCGTGCGCCAGCGGAAGAGGGCGGTCGAGGGCCACCTGTCGAGCGCCCCGACCGTCAGCACGGACTGACGCAGCGCGCCCGGATTGCCCAGCGTCGTGAGGTAGAACCCGAGCGTGCCGTAGAAGATGACCTTCAGCGCGAGCGTCCCCGCCGCGAGCAGGAGATCGAGGGTCATCAGTTCACCAGCCAGTTCAGCACGTCCGTCACCACGTCGGCGAGGTCGAGCGGGTCCGCGGCGGCGTCGGGGAGGGCGATGATCACCTCGCCGATCAGCTTGGCGGCGCGGGAGTCGCGCTGCCGCAGCGCGTGGGCGAGCGTGGCGCCGCCCGCGATGACGAGCGCCCACACCGCGACCTTGCGGCCGGCTCCCCTGCCGGTCGGCGGCGCTTCGAGCCCACCGGCCAGCGCGAGTGCCGTGAGCAGCGCGCCGCCGCGGCGCGGATCGGCCAGGTCGTCGAACAGCGCGGTGATCGCCGAGGAGAGCGCCCCGTTCGCCACGTCGCGCGTGAAGGCTTCGGCGGAGTGGCGTTCGAACCGTGCGCGTTGCACGAGCACCGCGAGCCGGGGTGAGGTGAGCTGGGCGAGATCGCCCTCCCAGCCGGGCGGCAGCTTCTTGGCGGTCACCACCGGCCACACCGCGAAAACGACCAGGTCGAGCAGGATCTGGCCCGCCACCGGCTGCTGCGGCGGTTCGCCCGGCCGGGCGAGGTAGCCGACCAGACCGGCGATCATGAGGCGCCGCACGGCGTCCTTCGTCGCGGGGTCGGCCAGCTCGGCCCGGACGTGGTCGAGCTGTGCCGCCTGTTTTCGATCAGTCCCGCTGTGCTCGGCCGCGACGCGCTCGACCCATTGCCGCAGGGTGAGCAGGTCCAACGGTTGCCGAGGGGCCGGGTGGTGGTGGATCTCCCCGGTGAACGTGCCCGCCTGCACCACCGGGCCGATGATCACGGCGTTCTCGTTGATCTCGTTGCGAACCTGGTCGTCGTTCATCCCCACCTCTGATCAACGCCTCCGCCCGCCCGACCGTAACGCGTCCTGGCGGGTGAATCGTCGTCTTCGGTGAACCGCTGGGGGTCTGTGGGCGTTTTCGCAGGCATGCTGAACTCGGACGCGCAACTACGTCAGGCGATGGCGGACCTGACCCACCGCTTCGGTGACCGGGTGGCGGCCGAGGTGATCTTCGAGGCCGCCGCGGCAGCGTACGAAGACCTCAGCCGCACCTCGACCGTGCACGCCCATCTCGCCGTGCTGACCGCACGCCGCGCCGCCCGCGAGCTCGCGCTCACGGCCGTTGGTGTTCAGATGCCGATTCAGCAGACAGCTGGTCTCACGCCGGCGCGGTGACCTCTAGGAGACCACCTTGGTCAGCAGGTCCTCGACGCACGGGTCGTCGAGGGACTCCACGATGCACTGCCACAGCAGGAGGTTGGTCTCGGCCCACTTGGTGTAGGTCGCGGTGGCTTCCGCGTCGTAGAAGTAGTAGCCCTCGTCGGCCTTGCCCACCTGCTCGCCCACGATCTTGTACGCGAGCTCGCGGAGCGTGATGCCGTTCTCCTGCAGGTACTTGTGCGCCAGCACGACCGGCGTGACGGGGAGCGCCTTGAACAGCGTGTCCGCGTCGGAGAGCGCCTGCGCCTCCAGTGAGATGTCGCGGCTGCGGGTGCGCATCTCGGCCTCGAGGACGATCTTCTCGATCCACTCGATGTCGCCGACGCAGACGCCCGAGACGAACAGGACCTTCCGGCGCAGCGCCTCGCCGTCGGTCGGCAGCGAGTTGCGGCGGACCATGTAGTTGAGGTCGTGGACCAGGGCGGCGATCTCGACGACGTCCCTCGCGGCGCCGTTGCGCTCGGCGAAGTGCACGGACTTGTCGCGGACGAAGCTCACGTGGTGCCAGCCGTGGAACTGCAGCTTCGCGGCCAGGTCCTCGCACAGCCGCCTCACGCGCTGCTCCACGTCCGCGATGACAGACCTAGGAATCGTTGTGCGCGTACGCATCATCAGCCCTCCCACCGGGTGGGCTGATGGTAGGCGCGTGCCGGAGCGTTTACAGGTTGTTCGTCAGATCCTCCAGTCGGTCCTCGACCGGCACGTGCCGGTGGCTGATCCCGGTGTCCGGGTCGTAGCTGAGGCTCCACGGCGTGACGGCACGCGACTTGACGAGGAACGTCATGGTCCCCTCCGCCGCGCGTGGGATGCGGTGGAACTCGTGCGCGAGCAACGTGCCCGTGGTGCCCTCGGTGCACTGAGTGCGTTTCGTGAGCTCCGTGGCGACGATCGTGCGACCGCCGAGGCCGAGCCGGGCGTCAAAACGTTCGTGCAGGTAGGCGCCGCTCAGGATGGTGGTGCAGAAGTGGTACCGGTGGTTGTGGACCGAGTCCGCGTAGCCGGCCCGCCAGTCCGTCAGCGGTTTGTACTCGTGCAACCAGAACGTGAACGGTTCGTCCGGTTCGTCCCTCAAGCACCACGCGAAGTGCGTCGTCGTCTCCCGGGAATGCGCGATCACCCAGGTCGCCTCCTGGGGCGTGAGCCCGTCGATGTACGCACGAAGCTCCTTGCGCAGATCCGGCCGCGCCGCCCATTCGCCAAACCACGTACCGACGTCGGTCCAGTGGTCCACGACGGGAAATTCGGCGCGCTTCACCCGGGCGGCGAGCTCCTCGAGCGCGGACAACCCGGTGAACTCGGCTAGCAAGATCGATCAGCTCCTCAACTGAGCGGATGCGGAGAATTCGCGACGGAATGCGTGGAACTTGCCTTCGAGCTCCGCGAAGCCGTCTGTGGTGAGTGTTTCGCCGGTGATCTTCTCGAACAACGCCAGGAAGTCCGTCCTCGTCGTTCCCGGTGTGATGACGAAGTGATAGCCGGCCTTGGAATTGCTGATCCGCAGGAACTCCGCGCGTTCCATCGCGTACAGGAACGAGCTCTCGGTGAACCTGAGCGTTCGCGGATACGGCCTCGGCACTCCGGCGGTGTTGCTGTAGAGCGTGATCCAGGCGCAGTCGTCGAACAGTTCGAGTCGATCCTGCGGTGGATCCGAAACGATCGTGACGTCGATCCGGCTGCACCGGCTGCGCGCCGCGTAGAGCCCGACCAGCCCGATGCGGATCTGTTCCTTGAGCCTCGCCTGGATCTCCTCGTAGTCGCCGTCCGCGCCCTCGTTGCGCAACAGGTACCGAGCGCGCCCGCTGATCGCGTTGTCGTCGCGCGGGTCCGCCAGCACGGCCCTGAGCTCGCATTCCGTCTGCGACAACAGGACTCTGCCCGCCGCGTACCGCCCGGCGAAGCCGCGGAAGCAGTACAGCCGCGTCCGCTCCAGGTCCTGCATCATCAGCTGGTTGAAGACGGGTGACGGCTTGGCCGTCGGCTCGAACACGTGGCTGGGGAAGAACTCCCGGTCGAGCAGCCGGTACTCCTCGCTGAGCTCCTTGAGCGCCCGGCGACTCTCCTCGACGACCGGCGCGAGTAGTGCTTTCTGCGCCGTTTTCGACGTGACGAGCGTCTGGGTGAAGCTCACGACCGCCGATATGAGCGTGCCGGTGCCCAGCGCCGTCAGGAAGTTTCTCGGTGCCCCGGAATCCATTTGACTGGAAATGGCCAGCGACGCACCCGACGTCGTGACGAGTATGAGGAGGAGCAACCCGGTCCGAGTCCAAAACAACTCCTGGATCAGGTTGCTGCGGATGCCTCCGGCCTCCGCGGACACGTGTCCCACCTCCTGGGTCACCTCATTGGCCGCTACCCGAACGGACGAATGCGGTCGGTGTCCGATCAAGTGCGCGGAGTTACTGTACGCGTCGGTCAAAAGATAAGGAAGCTGCTATTCGTGCGACATTTAGCACCGGAATAACCGCCCTTGAAGGCCGTCGACGGCCCGTACTCGTGCACTTCGGTGACACCCAGTCGCGGCCGGTGCCCGACGTGTCGGATGAGGGTGACCCACCCACCCGAACGCACCCACGCCGCGTGTTTTAGCCCGCTCAGCGCCACCCGCCGTTGGTCCGCGAGGCGCAGCACACCACCCGCCCGCGGCCGCACGCCCGATGGGTCGGACCGCACCCCAGCCCCACCTGCTACACCGCGCTAACAGCCCTCCGAATACGCTCACCCACCATGCGCAACGTCCTGCTCATCGCGTCCCTGGCGCTCGTAGCGGCCACCGGCCTCGCGGGCTGCGGCAGCTCGGCCCAGCCCTCGACGGGCGCGCCGACCGCCCCCTGCAAGGCCGACGACTTCAAGGTCACCGGCGATTTCGGGTCGGCGCCCAAGGTCGAGATCCCCGCGTGCAAGCCCACCGACGAGCTCATCGTCAAGGACCTGGTGCAGGGCACCGGCGCCGAGGTGAAGGCGGGCACGACGGCCACGGTCAACTACCAGCTCACGACGTTCTCGGACAAGAAGGTGCTGGACAGCTCGTTCGAGCGCGGCGAGCCGTTCGACGTGGAGAACGTCGGCAGCGCGCCGGTCATCGACGGCTGGAACGAGGGCATCGTCGGCCTCAAGGAGAAGGGCCGGCGGCTGCTGGTCGTGCCGCCCGCCAAGGGGTACGGCCAGGGCGGTCAGGGCATCAAGCCCAACGAGACCCTCGTCTTCGTGATCGACGGCGTGAAGGTCACCCCCGCCGCCTGACGTTGATGAGGGGAGCTTTCACAAACCTCAGGTTTATGAAAGCTCCCCTCATCAACATCCCGGACCGGACCGCGTGGGTCAGGGCACGAGCAGGAGTTTGCCGGTGGTTCGGCGGGACTGGAGGTCCGTGTGCGCTTGGGCCGCCTCCTCCAGCTTGTAGCGCCCGCCGATCCGGATGTTCAGCGTGCCGTCCACGATCGCCCCGAACAGGTCCGCCGCCCGCCACTCGTACTCGGCGCGGTCCAGCAGGTACGACCCGGTCGACGGCCGGGTGAGGTACACCGACCCGGCTGCGTTGAGGCGCTGCGGGTCCACCGGCGGCACCGGTCCGGACGAGGCACCGAACAGCGCCAGCAGCCCGCGCGGCTTCAGCGACGCGAGCGACTGGTCGAACGTGTCGCGCCCCACGCCGTCGTAGACCACGTCGACCTTCTCGATCTGCGACGCGAACTCCCCGTACCGCAGGACCTCGTCGGCGCCGGCCTCCCGCGCCAGCGCCTCTTTCTCGTCGGTCGACACGGTCGCGACCACGTGCGCGCCCTTCGACTTCGACCACTGCGTCAGCAACAACCCGACGCCACCGGCGGCCGCGTGCACCAGCACCCGGTCGCCTTCCTTCACGACGTGCGTCGAATGCGTCAGGTAGTGCGCGGTGATGCCCTGCAACAGAGCGGCCGCCGCCAGCTCGACGTCCAGCCCGTCCGGCACCCGCACCGCGGTCGTCGCCGGCACCACGACCTCGGACGCGTAGCTGCCCAGCACGGACATCCACGCCACCCGGTCGCCGACGGAGAACTCCGGCGAGTTCGAGGCGACGACCACGCCCGCGCCCTCAAGCCCCAAAGCGGTGGGCAACGGCACCTGGTACTGGCCGCTGCGCTGGTAGGTGTCGATGTAGTTGACGCCCGCCGCGCCGACCCGCACCAGCAGCTCGCCGTCACCGGGCACGGGTGACGGCACTTCGGTGTGTTCCAGCACCTCCGGTCCGCCGGCCGAACGCACCACCACTGCCTTGGGCATCTGTCCTCCTTGATCGACTCAACCCGGTCAACCCAGGCCACGGCCGCGGTGTTCCCGGTCCCGTCAGATGGGAACCTTGCCGTAGGGCCTGCATCGAAGTCTGAATCCGCGATGGCCGGGCAACTCTCATCGAACCCAGACTTCGAACCTTGCCCTCAGTCCTCGCCGAGCGCCACGCGGCGCGCGAGCCCGAGCGGCAACGCGCCGGATCCGGCGATCCGGTCGTGGAAGTCGCGCAACGACCCCAGTTCCGCGGCCAGGAACTCGTCGCGGATGAGGTCGATCTCCAGCGCGCCGGTCAGGTACGACGGCGCCTGCGTCGCCCACGCGCAGTACCGCTTCACCTCGCCCACGGCCGTGCCCGGCGTCAGGGCCGTGCGCGCCACCATGAACGCCTCGGCTTCCGCCGGTGTCATGTCGCCGCAGTGCAACGCCGTGTCCACGACCATCCGCGCCGCGCGGAACAGCCGTGCCTCCACGTGTCCCATCAGGGACGCCTTGGTCCGGTAGTAGCCGACCGACCGCAGCAGCTTCTCCGAGTACAGCGCCCAGCCCTCGGAGAAGTACGACGTCCGGAACACCTTCCGCAACGGGTGCGCCGGCCCCTGCGCCGCCACCCAGGCCGAGTGCCAGTGGTGACCGGGATACGCCTCGTGCACCGCGATCGTCGGAATCTGCGGGCGCGCGTTGGTGCGCAGGCGGTGCGTGATCTGCTCGTCCGTGGCCCCGTCGGGCGTGAACGGCACGAAGAAGTAGCCGGCCCGCCGAGACGTCAGCGGCGGCGGCCCCAGGTAGCTCGCGACCGCCATGATCGCCCGGTGGAACGGCGGCGACGGCACGACGGCGCACTCCTCGCCGTCGGGCAGCGTGACCAGTGAGTGCTCGACCAGCGCCGCGCGCGCCCTCTGCGTCTCGGTCTCGTACTCCGCGCGCATCGCCTCCAGCGTCGGCGGGTGGTCGTCCTGCAGCGAGCTCATCACCGCGCGCCAGTCCGGCGAGCCCGCCAGGTCGATCAGTTCGGCTTCCAGCGCCGCGTAGGCGTCCTGCCCGCGCTGGTGCAGCTCCGGCGCGCCGTAACCGAGCAGTTCCTTGTCCTGCAACATGGTCGAGTAGAGCTTCTCGCCCATCCGCCAGTCGCCGGTGGCGCGCAGGGCGAGGTCCTCCAGGAACGCCGCGTGCCGGTCGAACGCCTCGGCGGCGGGCACGGCGGCCTCGACGAGCTGCGCGCGCAGCTCGGGTGAGCTCACCTGCAGCGGCAGCGAGTCGAGCACGAACGAACGCCCCGTCTTCACCTGGTCGCACGCCCGCCGCACGACCAGCGGTGACGCCAGCGACGCGTCGAGGTTCGCCTCGGCGGCCGCGAAGACCGACGGCACCTCGCGCAGTTTCGCGATCGCGGCGGCGACGAGCTCGGCCTCGGGCAGCAGCTGGTGCAGGAACGGTGCCAGCAGCCCGAAGAACACCATCCCGGAGTACTCGTGCGGGTCGCGCCGCCAGCCCGGCCACGCCTCCATCGCGAGCTGCCCGCGCAGCACCGACAGCGCGAGATCGCGGTCCACCGACCTCGGCAACGGCTCCAGCCGCGCGAGCCACGCGCCGTTCTGCCTGGCCCGCTGCTCGAACGCCGTCGCGGAGAAGTCCCCGAACGTCGAGTAGTGCTCGAGTGAGCCGACTTGCGCCGCGTGGGCGGGGTGATGGTCGAAGTACCACGAGAGAAACGACGTGAGCGTGTCGGTGGTCACCCGACTGAAGCTACCCGGTGGTTTTACAGTGTGGGGATGTCTGATCAAACCACTCAGAAGCGCATCGCGGAGTTCGTGAAGGCCCACGGCAAGCCGGGCACGGCGGTCAGGGCGGTCGTCGAGCCGATCGGCCGGGCCGGCGCGCGGATCGTGCTGGTCGGCGCGGACGGCGCCATGGGCGACGTGATGGCGAAGGACGTCGAGTCCGCCACCAAGGCCGTCGAGGCGACCGACAACGTCGAGCAGGCCGACTGGGACCGCGAGACCACCGCCGCCACCAAGATCGGCCCGGCGCACCGCCGCAAGATGGCCAAGATGCAGTCGTGAAGGTCGTACTCGCCTCGTGCGCCGCGCTGCCCAACGGTGACGGCGACGAAGACGCGTTGATCGACGCCCTGCGGCGTGACGGCGTGGACGTCGTGTGGCAGCCCTGGGGCGAAGCCGTCGACGCGGACCTCGTGGTGCTGCGCGCGACCTGGGACTACACCGAGCGCCTCGACGACTTCCTGGCGTGGTGCGAAACCGTGCCCGCGCTTGCGAACCCGTTGCCGGTGGTCCGCTGGAACACCGACAAGTCCTATTTGGTCGAGCTCGCCGCGCGCGGCATCCCCGTCGTGCCCACCGCGGTCGTGGAGCCAGGGGAGTCCCTGGTCTTCCCCGACGGCGAGTTCGTGGTGAAACCGGCGATCGGCGCGGGTTCGCGCGGCGCCGGCCGGTTCACCGACCACGCCGAGGCACGTGCGCACTTCGACGCCCTCGGGGTCAAGGCACTGGTGCAGCCGTATCAGTCCAGTGTGGACTTGAACGGCGAGACCGCGCTGGTGTTCTTCGCGGGCGAGTACTCCCACTCGTTCCACAAGGGACCGATGCTGGCGCAGGGCCTGCCCGAGTCGGAGTCCGGCCTGTACGTCGAGGAGAAGCTGCGGAGCATCGAGCCGACTGAGCGTCAGGTCGAGCTCGCGAACCAGGTCCTCGACGTCGCCGCCGAGTTGCTCTCGTTGGAGCGCAAGGACTTCCTGTATGCACGGGTGGACGTCGTCGAAGGCCCTCGCGGCGAGCCGTTGCTGCTGGAGCTGGAGCTGACCGAGCCGTCGCTCGGGTTCAAGCTCACCGACGAAGCCGCCGCGTCGCGGTTGAGCGCGGCGATCAGGGCGCGCCAGTAGGCTCACGGGCGATCCCGGCCAGCACGTCGAGCGCGGCCGCCAGCCGGTCGAGGGGCGGCGACGCCAACGCGAGCCGGACGGCGTTGGGTGCCTGGCCGATCGCGAACGCCGCCGCCGGGGTCACCGCGATGCCCTCGCGCGCGGCCGCGGCGGCGAACGTGTCCGCCCGCCACGGCGGCGGCAGCTCCCACCAGCAGTGGTAGGCGCGTGGATCGGCGCGCACGTCGAGCTTCTCGGCGACGAGCCGTTGCCGGGCCATCGCGTCCGCCCGCTTGGCCCGCTGGATGACGGCGGCGGTGCCGTCCGCGATGTGGTGCGCCGCCACGTCGAGGGCGAACCGCGGCGCGGTCCAGCCGCCGCCCCGCACGCTCGTGGCGATCCGGTCGAAGAGCTGGGCCGGTGGCACGACGAAGCCGACCGTCAGGCCCGGCGCGATCCGCTTGGACAGGCTGTCGACGACCACCGTGCGGTCCGGGGCGAGCGCGGCGAGCGGCGGCTCGTCGCACAGGAAGGTGTACACGGCGTCCTCGATCACCGGGAGGTCCAGCTCCGCCGACACCGCGACGACCTCCGCGCGGCGAGCTTCCGGCATGGTGACGCCGAGCGGGTTGTGCAGCGCCGGTTGGAGGTAGACCGCGCGCACCGCCGCCGCGCGCAAGGCGTCCGGAACGACACCGTGGTCGTCCATTTCCAGCGGCACCAACGTGATCCCGAGCCGGGTGGCGATGGTCCGCACGACCGGATAGGTGAGCGCCTCGACGCCGAGCCGCCCGCCGACCGGCACGAGCGCCGCCATGGTCGCGGCGAGCGACTGCTTTCCGTTGCCGGTGAACAGGATCTGCTCCGGCGAAGGCTGCCATCCGGTGCGCGCCAACAGCTCTGCGGCGGCGGCTCGGGCAGGAGCCGTGCCGGTCACGCCGCCCGGCTGCAACGCCTCCGCCAGCACGTCCGGACGCAGCACTCTCGCCAAACTGTTCGCCAGCAACGCCGACTGCTCCGGCAGCACCGGGAAGTTCAGCTGCAGGTCCACCGGCGCGCCGCCGGGATCGGCGAGCGCGGGTTCCGCCGCTCGCGCCCGCACGAACGTGCCCCGGCCGACTTCTCCGGTGACCAGCCCGCGCCGCGACAGTTCGCCGTAAACCCTTGCGGCCGTGGAGTTCGCGATGCGGTGGCGGCGGGCGAACACGCGCTGCGGAGCCAACCGCTCACCCGGTCGCAACCGCCCGGCCGCGATGTCGGCGGCGACGGCGTCGGCGATCCGGCGGTAGTCGTCCACGGTCGAGATCCCCAATTGCACCGAGAGCAATGTTTTGATTGTACCGAGCAAAAGCCCTGGTTACGGTCAGGATCATGACCACCGCGAACGTCAACGGCATCACCATCGGGTACGACGACGAAGGCACGGGCGACGACGTGCTGGTGCTGGTGCACGGGCATCCGTTCGACCGCTCGATGTGGCGGCCGCAGGTCGAGCACTTCACCGCGGCGGGGTGGCGGGTGATCGCCGCGGACCTGCGCGGCTACGGCGAGACCACGGTCGTCCCCGGCATCACGACGCTGGACGTGTTCGCGCACGACATCGCCGGACTGCTCGACCACCTCGGCGTGGAGAAGTTCGTGCTCGCCGGCCTGTCGATGGGCGGGCAGATCGTCATGGAGTGCGCGCGGACGTTCCCCGAACGCCTGCGCGGCCTCGTCCTCGCCGACACGTTCGCCCAGGCCGAGACCCCGCAGGGTCGCAAGAACCGCAACGACATGGCGGATCGCCTGCTGCGCGAGGGCATGTCCGGCTACGCCACCGAGGTGCTGTGGAAGATGGTGGCACCGCACAACACCGCGGCCGGTGAGCACGTCGCGAACATGATGCACAACGCTTCGCCGGAGGGTGCTGCGGCGGCACTGAGGGGCCGTGCGGAACGGCCTGACTACACGGCGACACTCGAAGCAATCACCGTGCCGACGCTCGTGGTGGTGGGCAGCGATGACGAGTACACCCCGGTGAAAGACGCCGAGTACATGCACGAGCGCGTTCCGGGTTCGACGCTGGTCGTGGTCGACGGCGCCGCCCACATGCCGAACCTGGAACGCCCCGAGGTCTTCAACAAAGCGGTGGCAGAGCTGCTAGCGCAGGCCTGAGCCGATGCCGGTCAGCCCGCGAACCTCCATCTCCGACTGCTTCGCCGGGTCCGCCGGCTCGCCGCCCAGGACCGTGCCCAGGAACCCGGCCAGGAACGACAGCGGGATCGACACGATGCCGGGGTTGGAGAGCGGGAAGAACGCGAAGTCCACGTCCGGGAACACCGACGACTTCGACCCGGAGATCGCGGGAGAGAAGACGATGAGCAGCACGCACGACGTGAGACCGCCGTAGATGCTCCACAACGTGCCGCGCGTGTTGAACCGCTTCCAGAACATGGAGTACAGCAGCGTCGGCAGGTTCGCGGACGCGGCCAGCGCGAACGCGAGCGCGACCAGGAAGGCGACGTTCTGACCGTTAGCCGCGATGCCGCCGACGATCGCGAGCACACCGACGCAGACCGCGGTGAGGCGGGCGACGCGGACCTCGTCCCGCGGGTCCGCCTCACCGTGCTTGATGACGTTCGCGTAGACGTCGTGCGCGAACGACGCCGAAGCGGTCAGCGTCAGACCCGCGACCACGGCGAGGATCGTGGCGAACGCCACCGCGCACACGATGCCGAGCAGCACCGTGCCGCCGACCTGGAACGCCAGCAGCGGCGCCGCCGAGTTCTCGCCGCCAGGAGCACCGGTGATCTTGTCCGTGCCGACCAGCGCCATCGCGCCGAAGCCGATGACCAGCGTGCACGAGTAGAAGATCGCCATCATCCAGGTGGCCCAGACGACGGACTTCCGCGCCTCACGCGCGTTCGGCACCGTGTAGAAGCGCATCAGCACGTGCGGGAGCGACGCGGTGCCGAGCACCAGCGCGAGCGCCAGGGACAGGAAGTCGATTTTCGAAAGGTCCGTCGCGCCGTACTTCACGCCCGGCGACAACACGGCCTCGCCCAGCGGCGACTTCTGCGCAGCGCGGTCGAGCATCGACGAGAAGTCGAAGCCGAACTTGCCGATCAGGAAGATCGTCAGCAGCGACACCGTCAGGAGCAGCAGCACGGCCTTGATGATCTGCACCCAGGTGGTGCCCTTCATGCCGCCGACCAGCACGTACAGCACCATGACGATGCCGACGACGGCGATGATGATGGCCTGGCCGACCTTGCTGTGGACGTCCAGCAGCAACGCCATCAGGCCGCCGGCGCCCGCCATCTGCGCGATCATGTAGAAGAGCGAGATCACCAGCGTCGCGTTCGCCGCGGCCGCGCGCACGGGGCGCTGGCGCATGCGGAACGCCATGACGTCGCCCATGGTGTAGCGGCCGGTGTTGCGCAGTCGTTCCGAGATGAGCATCAGGCCGATCAGCCAGGCGACGACCCAGCCGATGGAGTACATGAAGCCGTCGTAGCCGTTCACCGCGATGGCACCGGAGACGCCCAGGAACGACGCGGCGGAGAGGAAGTCACCCGACAGTGCGATGCCGTTCTGGGTGCCGGTGAAGCTGCTGCCCGCGGCGTAGTAGTCCGAGGCGCTCACGTTCCGCGTGGAAGCGCGGTAGACGATGTAGAGCGTCAGCAGGACGAAGATGCCGAAAACGGACAGGTTGATCGCGGTGTTCGTCCCGGTCACGCGAGCTCCTCATCGATTTCTGCGAGTGCGCGCACCTTCTCGACCTGCGGATCGAGCCTCTTCTTGGAGTAACGTGCGTACGCCATTGTGATGATGATCGTCGTGACGAACTGGAGGAATCCCATCGTCAGGCCGACGTTCACTGTTCCGAACAGCCGAGTGCTCATGAAGTCGGCCGCGTAAGCCGAAAGCAATACGAACGTGACGTACCAAGTGAGGAACAGCACCGTCGCGGGGAGAATAAATCGCGTCACCCTGCGCTTCAACGCGAGGAAATCCTCGCTCGTTTGGATCGCGCCGAAATCAGGCTCACCGTCACCATCGATGAGCAATGAGTGATGAGGCTCTTCAAAGGTCGCGAATCCGGGCACAGCCGGGCGTGACACGGAGGGCAGCGCCTTCGTCATCAACCGCTCGCATTCGTTACGGGGAGTGCCCGGCGAGCGCCTGCGCGGAGGCCGCGGCTGAACCGGGGGTGGAGGGCGCAAGCGTAACCACGCGTGGCGATGAGTCAATCCCTTGAAGCCGTAGGACCACCCCATGAGGTGGGCTGTGACGCTGGGTGACGAGTCGTACACGGCCCAGGTCGTTGTCGCGTCACGCTCTCTGGCCTACTATCCGCTGACACCCGATACGGCTGATCTCGATATCGAGCGGCGGGTGTCTCGACTCGCGGGGATTCACCAGGCCAGGAGGTAGCCGATAGTGGGGCACTTCGAGCGCGCCTTGGGGACCATTTCGTGAATGTCGAGTGGAGAAAGATCAGCGACTGGCGCAACTGGCGCCTGCCGGTCAAGCTCGGCGTCGTGCTGCTCGTGCCGGTGGCCGTGGCGGTCGGCGCGGGCGCGCTGCAGATCTCCGGTTACGTCGACCGGTCGAACAACTACGTGCAGATGCAGGGCCTGGTCCGGCTGCGGGCGGATCTCGCTCCTTTGATCTCCAGCGTCCAGCAGGAACGCACGCTCGCCGCCCAGAGCGCGACCAGCGGTTCCGGCGTCGGCGCCTACCAGAACCAGATCAGCGCCACCGACAACGCCGCCGCGACCGCGCGCCGCCGGGTCGAGCGCACCGACGGGCTGAGCGACGTCGCGCGCAACCGCTTCAGCGAGGTCAACGCCCAGCTGGAGACGTTGAAGAACCTGCGGGAGAAGGTGTCCCAGGGCGGCGACGGAGGCGACCCGACGGGCGGCACCACCGGCTACACCTCGGTCGTGAAGTCGTTGCTGGACTTCGAACAGGCGCTCGTCAGCCACTTCGGCGACGAGATCATCTCGGGCACCGCGCTCGCGCTGCACAACATGGTCATCGCGCAGGAGCAGGTCTCGCTGCAGCACGCGATCGTGTTAGCCGGGATCGGGCGGGGCAGGCTGCTCGGCCCGGAGGTCCGCATGCTGGAGCAGTCCGACATCCGGCTGCAGGACCGCATCAACGACTTCCAGGCGGTCGGCACCACCGAACAGCGCCGCGAGTACGACCAGACCGTCACCGGCGCCGCCGTCGCGAGCCGGTCCGCACTGGTCGAGCGCGCGCTCACGCAGCCGGACGGCACCCCGGTGACGACGCGTCCCGGCCAGCCGAAGCCGCCGCCGTCGTTCGGCATCGCCGTCGATGAGTGGAACAAGGCCTCCGGCACCACCGCCCGCCTGATGGAACAGGTCGCCCGCCAGCTGCAGGACGAGCTCGCGAACTCCGCCGCCCAGCTGCAGGACGACACGTCCAACAAGGCCGGCGCCGCCGCGGTCATCCTGCTCGCGATGCTGATCATCGCCGGCGCCCTCGGCTTCGTCATCGGCCGCTACCTGCTGCGCTCGCTGTCCGAGCTGCGGCACTCCGCGCTCGACGTGGCGCACCACCACCTCCCCGAGGTCGTCGCCGCGATCCGCGCGGACCGCAAGCCGGACACCGAGATCGAACCGGTGCCCGTGCACACCACCGAGGAGTTCGGCCAGCTGGCGCGCGCGTTCGACGCCGTGCACGAGCAGGCCATCCGGTCCGCGGTCGAGCAGTCGTCGCTGCGGTCGGGCATGAAGAACATCTTCGTCAACCTGTCGCGCCGCTCGCAGGGCCTCGTCGAGCGCCAGCTCAAGCTCATGGAGGAGCTGGAGCGCCACGAGGAGAACCCCGAGCAGCTCGCCAACCTCTTCAAGCTCGACCACCTCGCGACGCGCATGCGCCGCAACAACGAGAACCTGATGGTGCTGTCCGGCACCGACGTCGCCCGCCGCTTCCACCAGCCCGTCCCGCTGGCCGACGTGCTGCGCGCCGCCGCGTCGGAGATCGAGCACTACCAACGGGTCGTGGTGAAGTCGACGCCGTCCGTCGAGATCGTCGGCTACGCGGCCAGCGACCTCGTCCGGCTCGTCGCGGAGCTGCTGGACAACGCCACCGCGTTCTCCGCGCCCGCCACCCAGGTCATGATCGGCTCGCGGATCGACCAGCAGGGCTCGGTGCTCGTCGAGGTGGCCGACCAGGGCATCGGCATGGGTCCCGCCGAACTCACCGAGGCCAACGAACGGTTGTCGTCGGGGACAGAAGAAGACGTGCCCGTCTCGCGTCAGATGGGTCTGTTCGTCGTCGGCCGTCTCGCGTCCCGCCACGGCATCACCGTCCGGCTGCGGTCGGCCGGTGAGGGCAGGGAAGGCCTGCGCGCGTTCGTGCTCGTGCCGTCGGAGCTCGTCCGCTCGCACGAGGACGCTCAGGCTGTTGCTCCGCCACGGCACGCCGCGCTGCCCCAGCCCAAGCAGCTGCCCAAGCAGCCGCAGGCCGCCAAAGAGCCGCACGTGGTCGTGAAGACCCCGAACCTCGCCCCGCCGCCCACGCCCGCGCCGGCCATCGAGCACCCTCGGGAGTCGGCCGAGTGGACCTCGTTCCGCGGCGCCGCGATCGACGAGGCGCTGCCGCAGCGCAACCCGCGCCCGGCGTCCGTCGTTGAAAACCCCGTGCCTGTTGAGACACCAAATGAGACAACGTCTTCCTGGTTTTCCGGGAGCGGAGTCTCGGGCGAACCGGTCAACGGTGACCAATCGCCCCCACCTGCGTCGTCACCGTCCGTAGTGGCGTCCTGGTTCGGCAAGAAGCCCGGCGGGACGGTCTGGGAACAGGCCGGCGACCCCGCCACGGACGCCGGCGAGACGGATGCCGGGTTGCCGAAACGGGCACCACGTAAGAATCTGCTCCCCGACCTCGCTGAACGTCCCGAGAACGGCACACGTCCTGCCGTGGGCCACAGACGTGATCCGGAACGAGCACGAGGCTTTCTCGCGAGCTACCAGACGGGCCTGCGTCAGGCCCCGCTGGGAAGCAACGGGAACGGAAACGGCCAGGGGAACGGCCAGCGGAACGGGGAGAAGGCATGAGCACGCAGTCACGCCAGGTGGACCAGTTCGGCTGGTTGATCACGAACTTCACCGATCGCGTGGCCGGAGTCGCCCACGCGATCGTCATCTCGGTGGACGGCCTGTTGCTCACCAAGTCGACAGGCCTGCCCCCGGACCGCGCCGAGCAGCTGGCGGCGATCGCCTCCGGTGTCGCGGCGCTGACGATGAGCGCTTCACGATGCTTCGAAGGTGGCGGAGTGTTGCGCACCGTGATCGAGATGGACTACGGGATCATGCTTCTCATGTCCATTCGAGACGGGTCTTGTTTGGCGGTTCTCGCCGCCCCCGACAGCGACGTCGGCCAAGTGGCCTACGAGATGACCGTGGTTGTCGACCAGGTGGGCCAGATCCTCACTCCCGAACTGCGAGCGCAGCTGCACAGCGTGAGGTGAATCCATGAGTTCGGCCGCTGACGCGCACCGACGACGCAGACGGGCTGAGACGCCCGCCGAGCAGACGTTCGCCGACCTGATGAACGGGTTTTCCCTGGACTCGGGCCGCAAGCGAACGCGCACGCCGTCGTCCCCGGTGCCCGCGCGGGAAGCAACTCCCGTTGTACCGCAAGAACAATTGCCGGCGGATGAGTCTCCCGCGGTGGAGCCTCAGGACGCCTCGATCGTGCGTGCATATGCCTGGACGGGTGGGCGCACTCGGTCGAACATCAACCTCGAGATCGAGACACTTGTCTCCGCGAATGATCAGAGTCGGCAGTCTGCAGGTATCTTGCAGGCTGAGCACCAACACGTCGTCGAGTTGTGCCGCTCACCGCGATCCGTCGCGGAGGTGGCCGCACTGATGCGGCTCCCACTGGGAGTCGTGAAGGTGTTGCTCGGCGACATGGCGGAACGAGGTCTGGTGGACGTGCATCAGACTGTTTCCGCGGGTGGTGCTGTGCCGGACCTCGGGTTGATGGAGAGAGTGCTGAGTGGACTACGTCGGCTCTAGATTTCCCGAATTCGGGCCCCCCGGGCCGCCCGGTCGGGAGCTGACCTCGGCAAAAGTCGTCGTCGCCGGTGGCTTCGGCGTTGGCAAGAGCACCTTCATCAGGTCGATCGTGGAAAACGATCTGCTGACCATGACAGCGCTCCCACCGGAACGCGCGGGTCTGGTCACCGAGCTGGTGCGCATCCAGTTCGGCCGGGTGTGGCTCGACCCCGGCCTGGCCTTGCACCTGTTCGTCGCCCCGCAGTGGCAGGACGCCCGCGCGGGCTGGAACGACGTGGTGCGCGGCGCCGTCGGTGCCGTGGTGCTCTTCGACGTGATGCGGCCCGCGGACTCCGTGGACGCGATGCGGTACTTCGAGGACCACCGGATCCCCTACGTGCTGGCGTTGAACAACGTGCACGCGTCTGTCCGGTCGGACGTGAAGGCGATCATCCGGGGCATGGGCATCGCTCCCGAGGTGCCGGTCGTGGATTGCGACCCGCGGGTGCGGCTGTCCGTGCGGGAGGCGCTGATCACGCTGACCGAGCACGCGAAGCTGGACCGGTGGCGGCGCCGGCCGGGGCCTGACGAGACGACCCCGCTGGCGCCTGTCTGCTGACTTGGAGCAGCTCCAAGGGGTAGCTCTTTCCGGTCGTGTTGCTGACGAACAGTGGCTGGGAGGCCGCGTGGGCTCCTAGCCACTGTTTCGTGTGGGAGAGCCTTGATCCCCTGGAAGGCTGCCGCATCGAGCTGAGCGATGGGCGGTTCGTCGCGATCCCGGTCCAGGCAGTGAAGCACCAACGCGCGGGCGACCGGTTCGGCTACATCCCGGACGTGGTCGTGACGACTGAACGCATCGAGACGGTGTCCGTGGACGTCGCGAACGTCGCGCTGGCGGTGGAGATCGTCAGCCCGTCCACGAAGAAGAGCGATCACCTGGAGAAGCCGGCTGCTCTGGCCGCGGCCGGTGTGCCCGCGTACTGGCGAGTCGAACTCGACGGTGCGTATGGTCCGGTCATCTACTGCCACCGGCTGAATGACGGCGTCTACTCGGACGTCGTGACGTTGACACCCGGCAATCAGCTTGGACCCCGCCGATCTCCACAAGCCTCGTCTTTGGAGCTTTTCCAAGGCTCCCACCTTCAGGGCGTTTTGAGGCGAAACAATGGAGCCGGGAGGTTTCCGCCTTCTAGTTTTCCGGCATGCCCAAAAGAGAGTCGAACGTCCTGGGCCGCGAGTTCGGCAACGGCCTTCGCGCCGCCATCGCCACCACCGACCTGACCCAACGCAGGCTGGCCGAAGTGCTGGACTTCGACGAGGCGCAGATCTCGGAAGCCGTCAACGGCAAACGCGGCCTCGACGAGCACCAGGTCGAGGTGTTGCTCGCCTACTGTCGGGTTCCGCTCGCGGAACGGCGTCGGTTGATGAGCCTGTACGCGGAGGCGGGGGAGAAGGGCCTTCTCCTGTTCCCCGAGGACGGCGTGCCGGACCAGTTGCGCACGCTCATCAGCCACGAGAAGGAATCCTCCGAGATCATCGACTGGGCGATGTCGCTCGTGCCCGGTGTTCTGCAGACGCCTGAGTACACGCACCACGTCACAGAGGCCGGGCCCATCGACAAAGACGATGTCCCGAAGGTCGTGGCCGCGAGGATTGCGCGGGCGGAGATCCTGAGGCCTGGCAGGACGTTCACCTTCCTGGTGCACGAGCAGGCACTCTGGTTGCCGGTGGGTGGCGAAGACGTGTGGCGTGACCAACTGGCCCATCTGCTGCGGATGTCGGTGCGTGCGTACATCAACTTTCACGTCATTCCGCGGTCGATCGGCATGCACGCGGGCGCGGCGGGTGACTTCCGGCTGATGAGGTTTCCGAAGTACCCGCCACTGGTCTTCCTGGACACCCTGAACTGCGGCTTGTTCTTCGACGACAAGGAAACCGTCGCGCTGTACGAGGACAGGGTGAAGCGGCTCGCGGCCGTCGCCCTCGATCGTGAAGAATCGAGGGGGGTGATCGACAACATCTTGGAGGGCCTCCAATGACCAACTGGCGCAAGAGCAGCTACAGCGCTACCGCCAACCAGTGCGTCGAGG
Organism: Lentzea alba; assembly: GCF_011067745.1. Lineage (GTDB taxonomy): Bacteria > Actinomycetota > Actinomycetes > Mycobacteriales > Pseudonocardiaceae > Lentzea > Lentzea alba. Next base: position 31,419 of record NZ_JAAMPJ010000017.1, on the reverse strand, counting down.
TGGGGCACGGCGTCGGCGTCCGGGACAGCAAGGCACCGGCCACGCACCTGCCGGTGTCCGCGGTGTCGTGGGCGGCGTTCCTCGGTGAAGTCAAGCGCGGGGCTGCCGACTGAGCTCGGCGAGCTGCCGGGTGTGCACGGGCACGTGGTTCTCGGCGAGCCCGTCGATGAGGGCGGCGAGCGGGACGGGCTGGTCCAGCAGGAGTTCGTCGCCGGACATCAGGAACGCCGGCACCAGCACCGCCGAGTCCTCGTCGCCGAGTTGGTCGGCGATGTCGCAGAGAACGGCGGCCTGACTCCGCACGCGGGCGATCAGCTCGGCCCGGCCGGCGTGCTCGGCGATGATCCGATCGAGGTTCCGGCCGTCCAGGCACACCCGGTTGTCGAAGGTGGGGCGTGCGCCGGACACGACGCTCAGCGCGACCGCGGCGGTCGCGGCGTCCACGCTGAGCACGTGGGCGAGCACCTGGTCGGCGTTCCAGCCTCCGTCGGCGGCCTCGCCGAGATCGGGCCTTGCCGTCGTCTCGAAGAACTTCTCGTAGGCGCTGCGCAGTGCGGTCGTGTCCATCGCCGATGTCCTTGTCCGTGAAGTCGTCGCTCGCGCAACCGATGGTTGCACTAGAAACCGCGACATGCAACCCATTGGTTGCACAACGGTTGACAAGATCGCTACGATGATTTCAGTGTCGACCGAAGGGGATCATCCGCGATGAGCGTCGGACGGGAAACCCGGCTGTCCGCCTGGATCGAGCGGTTCGCCGCCCACTTCGCCGAGGAGGGCATCCCGCTGATCGGCGGCCGCATCCTCGGCTACCTGCTGGTCTGCCAGCCGGTCGAGCGCACCGCCGCCGAGCTGTCCCAGGAGCTGGAAGCCAGCAGCGGGTCGATCAGCACGAACCTCAAGTACCTCGTCAACGTCGGCTTGGTGACCAAGCGGACCCGGCGCGGCAGGCAGGCCGCCGAGTACCGGATCAACGAGAAGGCCTGGACGGACTTCATCCAGCGCAAGCTCAACGCGATCGCCAGCGTCCAGTTGCTGACCGACGACGGCATGCGGCTGCTCAGCGGCGACCCGGAGCGCGCGATGCGGCTCAAGGCCGTCGACCACCTCTACGGTTGGCTCTCAGAGGAACTTCCCGCTTTGTGGGAGCGCAGGCCCGCGTCGCCGAAGTAGCGTGGGTGCATGTGGCACCCCTACCGCGATGACATCGAGTACTACGAGGAGCGAGCCAGGGGACTGCTCGCCTCCGCGTGGGACGGTGTGCCCGGCGCGCTCGAAGTCTTCGACGACGTGCCGCTGACGGACGAGGGCGCGCACCTCGTGCTCGCGCAGGCCCACGGTTGCCAGGACTGGAAGGCGCTGAAGGCCAACATCCGCAAGCCGCGCCCGTTCGCCCGCGCCTACCAGGCGATCGAGCTGCAGCACCCGGACGAGCTCAAGGCGATCATCACGCGGGACCCGTGGCTGGTGAAGGCCAGCGGTACCAACGGGAACGACCTGCTGGGGCTGTCCGCGGCCAAGTGCGACGAGCGGCTGGTCAAGGTGCTGCTCGACGACGGCGCGGACATCAACCACCAGAACGTGCACGGCTGGACGGCGTTGCACCAGGCCGCGTACGCGAACCTCCCTGGCCTGGCCCGGTTGCTGCTGGACCGGGGTGCCCGCACCGACCTCGAAGCCCGCGGCGAAGGTGGCACGCCGCTCACCGTCGCGTTGTTCTGGGGCAACAGGGAAACCGCGGAACTGCTGGGGGTCGATCCGCCGAACCTGCGCACCGCGGCCGGCCTCGGCAACCTCGACCTCGCCACCGAACCCGAGGCCAAGCGCGGCTATTACCGGCCGCACAGCGGTTTCCCGCGCTGGTGGCCGACCGACGACCCGCAGGAAGTCCTCGACGAGGCTTTGTCGTGGGCCGCGCGGAACGACCGGACCGAGGTCTTCGGCGACCTGCTGAAGCGCGGCGCCAGGATCGACGCGGACGTCTACCGCGGCACGGCGCTGGCGTGGGCTGCGTGGTGCGGGCTGGAGAACGCCACCCGCACGTTGCTCGACCTGGGCGCGAATCCCAACCAGCGCACGGGTTTCGGCGGTCCGATGCACGGCGAGGGCGTGACGGCGCTGCACCTCGCGGCCGAACGCGGCCACCTGCCGATCATCCGGATCCTGCTCGACGCGGGTGCCGACCGGTCCATCACGGACGCCAACTTCGAGGCCACGCCCGCGAACTGGGCCGGGCACAACGACCAGGGTGAAGCTCAGGCCTTGCTGAGCGCCTGATCGTCAGCCGGAAGCTCGACCTCGTGCGTGCGCTCCCGCGACGACGTCCAGAGTGCCGCCGTGGCAACGACAACCGCGCCGGCGCCCAGCACGTGGATCGACACGAGCACCTCGGGCACCCCGGTCCAGTACTGGACCATGCCCAGCGCGCCCTGGGCGAGCACGACGCCGACGAGCGTCCAGTACGTGCGGGTCCGGCTGAAGAACCCGACCGCGATCAGCAGGCCCAGGAACAGGAACAGCAGGTCCGCGTGGATCTGCGCGAGCGTCGCCACCTCGACGCCCAGGCGCGGCGTCGACGCGTCACCGGCGTGCGGCCCGGCGGCCGTCACCCAGGTACCCGCGAGCAGCAACGCGCTCAGCACGGCGGCCATGACGACCTGGAGCTTCATCAACGGCGCTGGCACCTTCAGGCGAGCGGGACCGTCGCCCTCGGACAGCGAGCTGACGAGCAGCACGGCCATCCACACCAGGGCCATCGAGATCATGAAGTGGATCGACACGGTGTACCAGGCCAGTCCGGTCAGCACGGTGATGCCGCCGACGACCGCCTGCACGGCCACCCCGACGAGCTGCACGAGCGAGAGCTTCAGCACCCGCTTGCGTCGCGGCAGGGTGAACCACGCCGCCAGCACGCACAGACCCGCGATGACCCCGACGACACCGGTCAGCGTCCGGTTGCCGAACTCGACCCACTGGTGCAGGGCCGCGACCTCTGGGTGCTGCACCGGCACGACGCTGCCCTCGACGCACTGCGGCCACGTCGGGCAGCCGAGGCCCGAACCGGTCACGCGGACGATCGACCCGGTGACCGCGATTCCGGCCTGCGCGATGACGACGGCAATCGCGAACGCGCGCTGCCAGGACACGAGGAAGGCGGTCAGCTTCGACACGCCTCTGATGGTAGGTCTCGTCAGGTAAGTCGAGTCGTCCGGGTGGACAGTGCCCCCGCCACAACGCCCCAGGCCACGAGCACTGCGACCGGGCCCACACCTGGTGCGGTGCCGTGCACCACAGCGGTTTCCAACGCCTGCGCGAGGGCAGCCGACGGCAACAGGTGCACGAACCCAACGGGCACGGACAGCGCCACGCCACCGACCATCAGCAACACGAACCAGATGATGTTCGCCAGCGCCAGCACGATCTCCGCACGCAACGCTCCGCCCAGCAGCACGCCCAAAGCGCCGAACGTCAGCGTGCCCAGGACGATCAGCAGCACCATCCAGGGCAAGCCGCTCAACGGGAACTTCCAGCCCAGGATCAACGCCGTGACCGCCAGCAACGCGATCTGGATCGCGACCACGACCAGTGCCCCGCAGACCCGTCCGGCGATCAGCAGCCACCGGGGCAGTGCGGAGGCCGCAAGCCGCTTCAGCACGCCATAACGCCGGTCGAACCCGAGCGCGATGGCCTGCCCGGTGAACGCCGAGGAGATGATCGCCAGCGCGAAGATCCGCGCGGCCGCCGAACCCACGCGCGGCTCCGGCATCGGGATCACCGACATCAACGACAGCGCGACCAGCAACGCCAGCGGGATGATCACGGTGAGCAGGATCTGCTCGCCGTTGCGCAGGGTCAGCATCGCCTCGGTGCGGGCGTGCACGAAGAGCATCTTCGGCAGCGAGCCGCGACCGGGCGCGGGCTTGAACGTGCCGGGAGCGAAGGTGGTCACGAACGCAGCTCCCTGCCGGTCAGCTCCAGGAAAACGTCTTCGAGGCTGCGCTTGGCCACCGTCAGCTCCTCGGCCAGCACACCCTGCTGGGCGCACCACGACGTCACGGTGGACACGACCTGAGGATCGATCAGCCCTTCGACGAGGTACGCGCCGCGCGTCGCCTCGCGCACCTTCAGTCCCTCGGGCAGCGCGGCGGACAGCAACGACGTGTCCAGGCCGGGCCGCGCGCGGAAGCGCAGCTGCTGGTCGTCCGGCCGGTTCGCGGTCAGCTCGGCGGGCGAGCCCTGCGCGACGACCCGGCCCTCGTCGATGATCACGACGTTGTCGGCCAGCGCCTCGGCCTCGTCCATGAGGTGCGTGGTGAGCAACACGGACACGCCGTCGTCCTTCAGCGCGCCCACGAGGTCCCACACCAGACGGCGTGCCTGCGGGTCCATGCCCGCGGTCGGCTCGTCCAGGAACACCAGCTCGGGGCGTCCGATCAACGCGCAGGCCAACGAGAGCCGCTGCTGCTGACCGCCGGACAACCGCTTGTAGGGGGTGCGCACCGCACCGGAAAGCCCGAGGATCTCGATCAGCCACTTCGGATCGAGCGGGTTGGCCGCGCACGCCGCCACGAGGTTCAGCATCTCCTCGGCGCGGATGCCGGGATACCCGCCACCGCCCTGGGGCATCACGCCGATGCGGGGCCGCAACGCCTCGGAGCCGGCCGCGAGGCCGAGCACGCGCACCGTGCCGTCGTCGGCCGAGCGGAACCCCTCGCAGATCTCGACGGTCGTCGTCTTGCCCGCGCCGTTGGGCCCGAGCAGGGCGAGAACGGTGCCGGGCTGCTGCACGAGATCGAGGCCGTCGACGGCGGTCTTCGAGCCGTACCTCTTGACCAGCCCCGACACTTCCACCGCAGGCTGGGGATTCGGGCTCACGAGCGGTCAGCCTAGGCGGTCCCCGCTTGCCGGGGGGAACGCGGGGGCCCCGCGTTCCCCAGAAGGAAACGAAAGGCCCCCGCGTTTCCTCCGGCAAGGGGGGTGGGGCTGTCCCTACCCCGGGGAGTCAGGGACACCTCAGGGTTTGCTCGGGGGAGTTCCCCATTGGTTGATCAACGCGTTCACAAGAGACTTTTGTCGTGATCGAGTCGGGGGCGAAAAGACGGGGACTGGTGGTCGGGGGACTGGTGTTCTCACTGGTTCCGATTTTCTACCTGCATGTCGTGTCGGCAGGTCAGCTCAACCCGGTCACGGACGTCATCAGCGACTACGTGTTCGTGAACAACGGCACGGGTTGGCTCGCGGCGACATCTCTTAGTCTCGCGGCCGTCTCGGCGTTGCTCGCCGTCAACCTGCGCGGAGTAGGCAGGTCAGCGCAGTGGCTGATCGGCATCTGGTCGGCAGGTCTGACCGTGTCGACGATCTTCCCGACCGACCCGACGGGAGCGCCGACCTCGTTGTCCGGCTACGTCCACCGGTACGCCGGCGCGGTGATGTTCATGGCGTTGCCCGCGGCCGGCGTGCTCATTGCCCGCAAATTTCCGGCTCTGCTCGGTGTCGCAATAACGGCGACCGTGTCGAGCGCGGCGTTTCTGGTCAGCCACGTTTCGTTCGCCGGTTTTGAGGCGCGCGGGCTCACCGAACGCGTTTTGTTCGCATCGCTGTACGGACTCCTTTTCGCCATTGCGGCACTACAGGTGAGGCGCACCTCATGACCCTGCTCGCCATCACGCTCGCGGTGCTCGGTGCCGTGGCCTTCGCGCTCGCGGCGCGGCTGCAGCACGACGCGGTCGCCGAGACCGGCGCCCGCGTCAGCGTCCTCACGCAGCCGCGCTGGCTGGGCGGGCTCGCCCTGCTCATCGCCGGTGCGGGTGTGCACGCGGCCGCGCTGGGCATGGCGCCGCTCACCGTGATTCAGCCGATCGGCGTGCTCGCGATCGGGATGACCGCGTTGATGGACCGCCGTTTCCGCGAGTTGCCGGCGATCCTGATCACGACCGTGGGCGTGGGTGCGTTCGTGTTCCTCGCGTCCGGCAGTGCGACCTCAACGCGGGTTGTGCCCGATGCCGAACTCACGGCCGGTTTCGTGGTTCTCGGCGCGATCGCGGTGCCTGGAGTGATCGCCGCACTCACGACGAACGCGCGCGTTCGTGCCGTGGCGTTCGCATCGGCCGGTGGCGTCGCATACGGGTACGTGTCCGTGCTCATGCGCGCCGTCTCGCAGTCGGTGCAGCAGGGCGGGTTCGGGCTCTCTCACATCGCGTCCGTGCTCGGCATCGCTCTCTCGCTCGCCGTCGGTGGCTGGCTGGTCCAGCACGCCTACGCCGGCGGGCCCCCTCATCTCGCCGTCGCCTGCCTGACCGTGGTGGATCCACTGGTCGCGGTCGGCATCGGTGCCTTCCTGCTCGGCGAGGCCGCGCACCTGTCCGTGTGGACCGGCGCCGCGCTGATCGCCTGCGCGCTCGCCGCCGCCGGCGGTGTGTTCGCACTCGCTCGTCAACCTCGTGTCTCTCTTCGATCGGAGCTTCCCGTGAACACCTCCAGCGCGCTGCGCGTCGTCATCGCCGCCGACACGTTCCCGCCGGACGTCAACGGAGCGGCGCGGTTCGCGCAGCGCCTGGCCGTCGGTCTGGCCGGCAAGGGCCACGACGTCCACGTCATCGCCCCGGACTCGCCCAAGGCCACCGAGATCGAAGGCGTGACGGTGCACCGCCTGCGTTCGCACCGGCTGCCGTTCTACCCGGACTTCCGCTTCTGCCTGCCGTGGCAGGCCTCCCGCGAGGCGGACGAGTTGATCAAGTCGTTGAAGCCGGACGTCGTGCACGTCCAAGCGCACTTCGTGGTGGGCCGGTTCGTCCTGAACTCCGCCGTCGCTCAGGGCATTCCCACGCTCGCCACGAACCACTTCATGCCGGAGAACCTGTTCAGCCACGCGCACGTGCCGTCGTTCCTGCAGGGCCTGGCGAGCAAGTTCGCCTACCGCGACCTGGCGCGCGTGTTCGGACGGGCCGACATGGTCACCGCGCCGACGCCGCGGGCCGTGCAGTTGTTGCACGAGAGCGGTTTCCCTGAACGCGCGGTGCCGGTGTCGTGCGGTATCGACATCGCGCGCTACCAGCGGTCCGTGACGCACAACGACCGGCCGACCGCGTTGTTCGTCGGGCGGTTGGACGAGGAGAAGCGCGTCGACGAGTTCCTGCGCGCCCTGGCCCGCGTGCCCGGCGCGTTCGGTGAGATCGTCGGTGACGGCACCTGCCGGGCCGAGTGGGAGCTGCTGGCCCGCGACCTGGGCATCACGGACCGCGTGAAGTTCCACGGGTTCGTGTCGGAGGACGAGCTGCTCGACGCCTATGCCCGCGCGGACCTGTTCGTGATGCCCGGTGTCGCCGAGCTGCAGAGCCTCGCCACGATGGAGGCGATGGCCGCGGGCAAGCCGGTGATCGCGGCGAACGCGATGGCGCTGCCGCACCTCGTGCACCACGGCCGCAACGGCTGGCTGTTCGAGCCCGGCGACGTGAACCAGCTCGCCCAGCGCCTGCACACGCTGGTCCACGACGAGCCGATGCGGGGCCGGATGGGCGCGGCCAGCAGCGAGATCATCTCGCACCACGCGCTCGCGGCCACTCTGGAGCGCTTCGAGGGCCTCTACGCGCGAGCGATGGGCCGCACCGCGCCCGTCATCGCGCTCGCGGCCTGATCGCCAGGGGGACGGCGGCGGTCAGCGTTCGTCGGCGGGGAAGTCCGCCGACGCGCTGACCGCCGCCCACTTCTGCGTTTCGGCGGTCCTGCGCGCCTCGGCCGCCAGCACCGTCTCGACGGCGGCGGCCCCCAGCACGAGGCGGCGCGGCGGAGCGTCCGAGGCGACGACGTCGAGGATCACCCGCGCCGCACGGGCGGGGTCGCCCGGCTGCACACCGTCGTTCTCGTCGCGGTAGCGGTTGATCGCGCCGACGGTCTCCTCGTAGTCGGGACCGACCTCGTGGCGGACCATCGAGGAACCCTGCCAGTCGGTGCGGAACGCGCCCGGTTCGACGATCACGACCCGCACGCCGAACGGCGCCACCTCGCTCGCCAGCACCTCGGAGAAGCCCTCCACGGCGAACTTCGCGGTCTGGTAGGCGCCCATGCCCGGCGTGCCACCCGCGCGGCCGCCGACGGACGAGAACTGCACGAACGTGCCGGAACGCCGGCTCCGCAGCACCGGCAGCGCCGCGCGGGTCACGTTCACGACACCGAACAGGTTCGCCTCCACCTGGGCGCGAAAGTGGGCCTCGGTCATCTCCTCGATGGGCGCGCTGTCGGCGTACCCGGCGTTGTTGACGACCACGTCGAGCGAGCCGAACGCCTCGACGGCCTGCTCGACCGCCCGGCGGGCCGCGGCCGGGTCGGTGACGTCCAGCGCGACCGCCCGCACCCGGTCCGGGTACCGCGTCACCAGATCTTCGAGCTGCTCCGGTCGCCGTGCGGTCGCGACGACCCGCTCGCCCGCGTCGGCGGCGGCTTCGGCGAGCGCGCGGCCGAAACCCCGCGACGCTCCGGTGATGAGCCAGGTGCTCGACATCGTCCACTCCCTCGTAAGTGTCACTTTCTATGACACTTACGACGCTGGAGGCGGCGCGAAAATGCCCGGCGCGGGCATGGCGCTCGTCACAGGACGGGTGGGTCGGGTGTCGACGCCGTGCGGGAGTATTTCGACGACGAGTGCTGCGGATCAGGCGCCGACGCCGTGCAGGAACGTCTCGACCACGAGCGCGGCCGCCGGACCGGGCTGGAGCGCGGGCATCTCCTGCGCGACCGTGTGCAGCTGCGTCTGCAGCACCCGCAACGCCCAGCCGCCGGGCAGGCCGGGCGCGAGCACGCCCGCCTGCTCGGCGCGGCGCAGGAAGTCGTCCATCCGCGCGTCCAGCTCCTCGCGCCGCCGCCGGATCGCCGGGTCGGCCACCGCGCGGATGTCGACCGGCCAGTCGCGGCTCAGCCGGATGCCTCCCTCGGCGAACGCGACCAGGGCGTCGCGCACCGGCCGTTCGTCGGCGAAGGTCGCGTCGATCAACGCCTCCAGCTCGTCCAGCCGGGCGCGGTAGACCGCCAGCAGCAGGTCCTCGCGCGACTCGAACCGCCGGTAGACGGTGCGCTTGTCCACGCCGGCCTCGACGGCGACGTCGGTGATCCGCGCGAGGGGATCCGCCGAGAACACCCGTGCGGCGGCGCGGAGCACCGCTTCGACGTTGCGCGACGCGTCGGCTCTCATCCGCGCCGGCCCAGCTTCGTCCCGATCTCCTGCGCGACCACGAGTCCGTTGTGGGAGAGGGAGAGCTCCGCGGGGTGCTCGCCCTCGCCCCGCACGAGGAACCGGTACAGCGAGGCGTGGCCCTCCAGCCGTTCGTGCAACGTCTTCGCGATGTCGCACCCCTCCGGGTAGATCGCCGGAATCGCCTCGCCGACCAGCTGCGTGCGGATCCGGCGGCGTTCCACCCTGGGCACGTACCAGGACGTGATCAGCAGCAGCGTCAGGCCGAACACCAGCGCCGTGCCGATCACCGCCTGCCAGCCCCACCCGCTCGGCCCGATGATCAGCAGCACGTCGGCGACCGCGAGGTAGACGACGCCGTAGACCACCGCCCAGCCCGCGGTCGCGGCGGCCGGCGGCTCGGCGCGTTCGGTGCCCCAGACGCCCTCGACCCGGCGCCAGCGTTGCAGCGACTTGCCGCCGGACAACGCCATCCACGTCCCGAACGCTCCACAGAGGACGGAGGTCGGGATCACCAGCCACGGCTTGGTGTGCAGCTCGAACTCCCAGACCGCCCAGACGATCCCGGCCGCCGCCACCGCCACCGCGGCCTGCTTCCACCGGCGTTTGACGATCTCCCACGGCCTGAAGTCGGCCAGCACGGCGAGCGGTGTGCGGATCGGCGCCGGCAGCGAACCGAGGACGAGCAACGCCGCGACGACCAGCGCGACCCCGGCCACCGTGACCGTGCCCGTGGTGATCTGCGAGCGGTCGTCGGGCAGCCTGTCGACGGCTATCGCCACCAGCGGGATCACCGGTGAGAGCAACACCAAGCCGTGCAACATCGTGCCGCTTCGCAGTGCCGCGTAACCGAAAGCGGCGAGCAGGCTGGCGGCACCGATCGCCGCGCCCGGCCCCGCCGCCCACGTCGGCAGCAGGCCGAACAACGCCATCACGACGAGCGCGCCACCGACCGCGAGCCCGAGCAACCCCAGGAACTGGGCGAGGTTCCCGCCTCTGGTCAGGCCGGTGATCGTCCAGTAGGGCAGCAGGGCCGCACCGCGCACGGTCCGGGTGATCGGCCGGACCGCGGCGAGCCCCGACCGTTCGGAGTCGGCGACCGTGACCGCGACGGCCGCGGCGGTCGCGGCCGTGCGGATCATCTGGTCCGACGCGGCTTCCTGGGTGAGCGGTTCGCGGCCGATTCCCGCGCGGTCGAAGGCGTCCAGCGCGGTCATGCCGAGCGTGACCGTGTGCTCGTGGGGATATTCCAGGCGCCGCAACAGGTCCGCGTGCTCCTCCAGGAACAGCTCGCCGCGCGAACGCTGGTCCGCGCCGTCACCGCGGTCGGCGATGATGGCCGCGCGCAGCCGCGGCAGCTCCTCGCAGATGATCCGCCAGTGCAGGCCCCACGCGGCCAGTTCGGCGAGCTTCATCGACGACGGCGACAGCTCGCCCTCCGCCGCGTAAATGCCCGCGAGTTCGGCCTTGGCCTCCTCGGCGCACCGAGCCACCTTGATCGGCAGCTCCGGCCCGAACATCGCCCTGATGACCTCGTCGACCACGGCCGCCGCGCGTTCTTCCGGCGTGCGCTGGTCGCCCGCCGGACGGCCGAGCGTGTCCATCCGGCGCAGCCGGCGCGGGTCGAACAGCACCCGGCACAGCATCGTGGCGCCGTCGAGCCGCCCCCAGATCCAGTCGTTGACCCGCCAGGACCGCTTGAGGAACCCGGAGAACCGCGACAGCGACGCCCCGCCCGCCTTGTCGTCGGCGGTGATCGACTGCTGCGCGAACGCGTTGCGCGTCTGCAGCGACACCTGCACCAGCTCGACCGGCGTGTCCAGCCCGGTCGACGCGTCGTCGGACAGGCAGGTCCCGGCGACCTCCAGCGCGAGCAGCCGGCTCAGCCACCGTTCGTTCGCGCTGAGCCCGGCCTCGCCCCGCGTGCTTCCGGTGTCCAGCAACGCTTTCCACGGCTCCAGGCCGCCGAGCCGCAGCCGGTGCTCGTCGAGGCCGCCGATCACTTCCTGGGCCTCGCCGACGATCCGGCCGATCTCGGCGACCTGCGCCTTGACCTCCAAGCCGAGGTGCCCGTCGATCATGTGCTCGTGGTAGCTCGCGAGCCGGCCGGTCCAGTACGTCTCGCCGAGCGAGTCGGACGGCTTCCAGGCGAACAGCTCTTCCCTCAGGCGCCGCAGTTCCGCGCGCACCTGGTGCAACTCGCGGCGGGCCGCGGCGATCTTGTCCGCGCTGCCGTCCGGCGCCACCCACACCAGCCGCTTGAGCACGTCGAGTGCCGACGCGCCAAGGCGTTCGGCCATCGTGATGCCCCACTCCCAGCCGACGTCCTCCCGGCACACTGGCGCGGGAAGCCTGACGCCGGGCACGTACGGCAGCACCCCCTGCTGCTTCTTCCACTTGCGCTGCGCCGTTTCCGCCGCACGCCGAGCCCGTTCGAACGACCAGTTGCACGGGTTGCCACCGGGAATCGTGAACTGCTGCGTCGTCACCTGCCGGGCCGCGAGCCGGATCTCGACGTCCTCGTAGTGGCCGAAGAGCTTGTCCGCCAACGAGTACACCTCGTCGACGACGTTCTCGTCGCTCGCGTGCAGGCGTTCCAGCAACGCCATCCGGCCGCCCCTGCTCGACGCGGCCCGGCGGTTGTGCTCCTCGATCTTCTCGACGTACGTCCGGTTCGCCTGGCTCGACATGGCTCCCAGCAGCTTGCCGCCGGAGCTGACCGTCGTCAGCCCCTTGTCGAGCGTGTCGGCGCGCGGCTCGGAGCCGAGCGGTTCGGCGTGCGGGAACACCAGCAACATGACGCGCCGGACCGGTCCGTCCGCGGGCATGCGGTCGATGGCCTCGAGGGCTTCCTTCGTGGGCGTGTTCACCAGCACGCCACCGTCGACCGCGAATCTGCTCCGGTCGCCGCCGTTGGCCCAGCTCGCGACGTCCGCCATGTCCGGGCGGTCCGGCGTCGCCTGACCGCCGACGGGGATGAAGCTCGGCTCGAACGCGAACGGGAAGCTGGCACTGCTCCGCGCGGCCAGGGCGAGCTGCAGGACGCGGTCGTCGAGCGCCTCCGGCGTGAAGTCGTCCCTGGTCTTCTCGCTGACCCAGGTGTACGGGTCGCGGCGGAACGAGAACGAGCCCTGGTGCACCGACTGGGTCAGCGGCTGGCCCAGGTCGTCGTAGGTGATCGTCGGGACGCCACCCAGCAGCGTGGTCGTGATGCGCAGGTCGATCGGGCGCTCGTCCGGCGGGCTCGGGTCGAAGTCGGCGGTCAGCCGGGCCAGCGCCTCCTGCAGCCTCGGCAGGAAGAACTCGTCGCCCTTGAGCAGGCTGGCGGGCGCACCCCGGAACGGCGTCCTGAGCAGCTGTTCCATCCGGCCCTGCTCGGCCCACAGGTCCCGCAGCCTGCTCAGGTCGGCCTGCTTGTTGACCTGCGACAACGCCAGCGCGGCCCCGTTGATACCGCCCGCCGACGTGCCGGCGATGACGTCCGCTCTCGCGGTGCAGCCGACCAGGTCGAGCAGCGGCTGGTACGTGGTTCCCGCCCTGGTCAGGCGGTCCAGTTCGAGGACCACCCCGCCCATCCACACGGCCAGGCTCACCCCGCCGTTGAGCACGACGGCGAACCGGACCTCTTCCCGCGACATGGGTTGCTCGGACATGCCCACATCACCCCCTCAGCGTCGATCTTCCCCTGTGTACGAGGTCGTCCGCCGAAGGGTTGTGGTTACTGACCCGATCGGGCCATCACACCGGGTCGGACTTGAGGAACGGCCCCACCCGCTTGCGCGCGATCAGCACGCAGATCGCGAACGTGATCACCGCACCCGCCACCGCCTGCGGCACCGTGTACGCGCGCCCGTCGAAGGCGGACCCGGTGGGCGGCAGGATCACCGCGATCGCCGCCGACGTCACCATCGCGAACAGCCGGAACTTCGGGCCCACCACGGCCGTGGCCAGCGGAAGTGCCGCCCACAGCACGTACCAGGGCTGCAGCACCGGTCCGAGCACCAGGATCGCGCCCAGCGCCGCGCCCAGGCCGTTCATCGACTTGATCCGGCCCTTGAAGGCACGCCACAGCAGCACAATGGTGATCACCACGGAGATGCCCTGGCCGAGCAGGCGGGTCAGCGCGATCATCGACTCGGTGTGGTTGCCCAGCCCGAGCATGATCCCGGTGCCGGCTCCCAGGAAGCCGAGAGCGGTCGGCGGCGACATCCACGACTTCACCGTCTCGGCGACGTTCAGCGTCTCGATCCACCCGAATCCGAACCCGGTGCCGAGGCAGATCGCCACCACCCCGACCGCGGCTATCACCGTCATGATCCCGGCGACCAGAGCCAGGTGTTTGAGCTCCCCGCCGAGCTTGCGCGCCACCATCACCCCGAGGAACCCGAGCGCCGCCATCGCGGGGATCTTGACCATCGCCCCGCACACGATGATCGCCGCGCCCAGGGTGATCCACCACCACTTCAACGGTTCCAGGCCGCGCATCGCCAGTTCCAGGCCGACCAGCATGAGCCCCAGGGCAAGGCCGTCGTTGTGCACGCCGATGACGACGTGGAACAGCACCAACGGGTTCAGCGCGCCCAGCCACAACGCGCCGACCGGCGGCACCCCGAAGCGCGCGGCCAGGCGCGGCAGTGCCCACACGATCATCGCCAGGCCGCACAGCACCAGCAGGCGGTGCACGAACACGCCGGACACCACGTGGTCGCCGGTGATCATCGCGGTGACTCGGCCGAACGCCAGGAACAGCGGGCCGTACGGCGCGGGCGTCTCACGCCAGATGTTCGGCACACCGCGGGTGAGGATGTGGTCGACGCCCAGGGCGTTGGCCGGACCCAGGACGTACGGGTCGAGGCCGCGCGCGGCGATCTCGCTCTGCGCGAGGTACGAGTAGACGTCGCGGGAGAACATCGGCACGCAGAAGACCAGCGGAACGGTCCACATCAGCAGCGTGCGGTCCATCTGGCTGCGCGAGACCAGCCTCGGTCTACCGGGGCGGACGAACCGGCCCAGCGCGAGCCAGGCCGACACGATCATGAAGATGCCCGTCCAAACGACCCCCATCGCGACGCTGGGCATCCTCGAGAAGAGCCCGAGCAGCGGCACGCCGTAGAGCGGCGAGTAGATGGGTGCGGCGCCTCCGCCGAGGGACCCGACGGTCAGGAGAAGCGCGCCGATCGTGCCCCAGCGACGGACGATGTCCAGCTGGCGACGCTCTCGACCGTTCAAGAGGTCGCTCTCCGGAGTCGCGGCTCCGCCGTTGGTGGGCATGGCCGCAGCGTATCCAGCCCGGTTCAGCCGTGAGTCAGGTCACCCTGTGACCGCGATCTTTGCGACCTCAGGCTAAATACGCAACACTGGTGTTGTGAAAAACGCCGAGACCAACCTTGACGCCGTGCCACAGCACGACGGCAAGACTCGGCGTGCCGTCGCCAGGCTCCTGCTGGAGCAGGGTCCGGTCACCGCGGCAGCCGTCGCGGAGGAACTGGGCATCAGTCCCACGGCGGTGCGCCGTCACATCGACGCACTGCTCGCGGACGGCGAGGCGATCACGAGGGACGCTCCGCGCCAGACCCAACGCGGTCGTGGCCGTCCCGCGAAGCTCTTCCTGCTCACTGATGCCGGACGCGCCCAGTTCGGCCACGCCTACGACGACCTCGCGGTCGCCGCGATCAGGTTCCTCGCCCAAACGGGTGGGGAAGAGGCTGTGCGCGCCTTCGCGCAGAGCCGTGTCGACGCGCTCGTGGACCGGCACCGGACGGCGATCGTGGCCCAGGCCACACCCGCCGAACGGGCCAAGGCCCTTGCGACCGCGCTGACCAGGGAGGGCTACGCTGCGTCGGCCCGTCACGTCGGAGTGGGCGAGCAGTTGTGCCAGCACCACTGCCCGGTAGCTCACGTGGCGGCTGAGTTCCCTCAGCTGTGCGAGACCGAGACGGAAGTTTTCGCGACCCTTCTCGGTTCTCATGTTCAGCGCCTCGCGACGATCGCAAGCGGCCACGCCGTGTGCACGACGCACATCCCGAACGTTCAGCCCGGCTCTGCCGGAAAGCTCATCCCAGATGATGGAGGGGAGCCCGCATGACTGCCGCTGCCGAGCAGCGCACGCCCACCACGGTGCAGTCTCCGCTCACGCAGGAAGAGACCATCGCGTCTCTCGGCAACTACGAGTTCGGCTGGGCCGACTCGGACGTCGCCGGCGCGAGCGCCCGCCGAGGCCTCAGCGAGGACGTCGTTCGCGACATCTCGGCGAAGAAGGACGAGCCCGAGTGGATGCTCGAGTACCGGTTGAAGGCGCTCAAGCTCTTCGACCTCAAGCCGATGCCGAACTGGGGCGCCGACCTCTCTGGGATCGACTTCGACTCGATCAAGTACTTCGTGCGGTCCACCGAGAAGCAGGCCACCAGCTGGGAGGACCTGCCGGAGGACATCAAGAACACCTACGACCGGCTGGGCATCCCCGAGGCGGAGAAGCAGCGCCTCGTCGCCGGTGTCGCGGCTCAGTACGAGTCCGAGGTGGTCTACCACCAGATCCGCGAGGACCTCGAGGAGCAGGGCGTCATCTTCCTCGACACGGACTCGGGTCTGCGTGAGCACCCGGAGCTGTTCAAGGAGTACTTCGGCTCGGTCATCCCGGCCGGTGACAACAAGTTCTCCGCGCTGAACTCCGCGACCTGGTCCGGTGGCTCGTTCATCTACGTGCCGAAGGGCGTGCACGTGGAGATCCCGCTGCAGGCCTACTTCCGGATCAACACCGAGAACATGGGCCAGTTCGAGCGCACGCTGATCATCGTCGACGAGGGTGCCTACGTGCACTACGTCGAGGGCTGCACCGCGCCGATCTACTCGTCCGACTCGCTGCACTCGGCCGTCGTCGAGATCATCGTGAAGAAGGGCGGCCGCTGCCGCTACACGACGATCCAGAACTGGTCGAACAACGTCTACAACCTGGTCACCAAGCGCGCCAAGGCCGAAGAGGGCGCGACCATGGAGTGGGTCGACGGCAACATCGGCTCCAAGGTGACCATGAAGTACCCGGCCGTCTTCCTGATGGGCGAGCACGCCAAGGGCGAGGTCCTCTCGATCGCGTTCGCGGGCGAGGGCCAGCACCAGGACGCCGGCGCCAAGATGGTCCACATGGCACCGCACACCTCCTCGACCATCGTGTCGAAGTCGGTGGCGCGTGGCGGTGGCCGCACGTCGTACCGCGGCCTGGTCCAGGTCAACAAGCGGGCGCACCACTCGAAGTCCACGGTGAAGTGCGACGCGCTGCTGGTCGACACCATCAGCCGGTCGGACACCTACCCGTACGTCGACGTCCGCGAGGACGACGTCGCGATGGGCCACGAGGCCACGGTCTCGAAGGTCTCCGAGGACCAGCTGTTCTACCTGATGTCGCGCGGCCTCAACGAGGACGAGGCCATGGCGATGATCGTGCGCGGGTTCGTCGAGCCCATCGCGCGCGAGCTCCCCATGGAGTACGCCCTCGAACTGAACCGCCTGATCGAACTGCAGATGGAAGGGGCCGTCGGCTGACATGGCCGCCCTGTCGACTCAACCTCACTCCCACGGAGCTGTCGTTCCCGTCGCCTCGCGCGCAGAGCACTTCACGTCGTACGACGTGGACGCGTTCGAGGTGCCGGGCGGCCGTGAGGAGATCTGGCGTTTCACGCCTCTCAAGCGTCTTGCCGGTCTGCACTCCGGCGCTGCGGCAACGGGTTCCGCTGCCGTCGAGGTGAACGCCGCCGCCGGTGTCACCGTCGAGACCGTTGGTCGCGACGACGAGCGCCTCGGCAAGGCGGGTGTTCCCGGCGACCGCGTCGCGGCGCAGGCGTACACCTCGTTCTCGCAGGCCACGATCGTCACGCTGCCCGGCGACGCGAAGTCCGAGCCGACCACCGTCACGGTGACCGGCGCGGGCTCCGGCTCCGTCTCGTACGGCCACATCCAGATCAAGGCCTCGCAGTTCGCCGAGGGCACCGTGATCCTGGACTTCCGCGGCTCCGGCGCGTACGCGGACAACGTCGAGTTCCTCGTCGCGGACGGCGCACACCTCACGGTGATCGCCATCCACGACTGGGCCGACGACGCCGTGCACGTCTCGCAGCACCACGTGAAGCTCGGCCGTGACGCCACGATCAAGCACACCGTGGTCACGCTCGGCGGCGACGTCGTGCGCGTGACGCCGGTCGTGCAGTACGCGGGTCGCGGTGGCGACGCGGAGCTGTTCGGTCTGTACTTCGCGGACGCGGGGCAGCACCAGGAGCACCGGCCGTTCATCGACCACGGACAGGCCAACTGCCGCAGCAACGTCGTCTACAAGGGCGCGCTGCAGGGCGAGGGCGCGCACGCCGTGTGGATCGGCGACGTGCTCATCCGCGTGGCGGCTGAGGGCACCGAGACGTTCGAGCTGAACCGGAACCTCATCCTGACCGACGGCGCCCGCGCCGACTCGGTGCCGAACCTGGAGATCGAGACCGGCGAGATCGAGGGTGCGGGCCACGCCAGCGCCACCGGCCGGTTCGACGACGAGCAGCTGTTCTACCTGCAGGCGCGCGGCATCCCGGAGGACCAGGCACGACGGCTCGTCGTGCGCGGCTTCTTCCAGGAGCTGATCGCGAAGATCGCCGTCCCCGAGGTGCGCGAGCGCCTCGAGGCCGCCATCGAGGCAGAGCTCGAGGCGGTCGGCGCGTGATCAAGGTGTGTGCACTGTCCGAACTGGACAACCGCAAGCCGTTGGCGGCCAGCGTGGACGATGTCGACATCGTCCTGGTGCGCGACGGCGAGCGGGTGCACGCGCTCGCGGATCTGTGCTCGCACGCCGCGGTGTCGCTGAGCGAGGGCGAGGTCTCCCGCAAGGGGATCGAGTGCTGGTTGCACGGGTCGTGCTTCGACCTGGAGACCGGCAAGCCCTCGTCGCCGCCCGCCAGCGAACCGGTCGACGTCTACGCCGTCGACATCCGTGACGGCGACGTCTTCGTCGACGTCACCGTCACCACGAACTGACTTCTAGCTACACCACCAGGAGAACGGCAAGTCATGGCCACCCTTGAGATCAAGGACCTGCACGTCTCGGTCGTCAGCGAGGACGCTCCCAAGGAGATCCTCAAGGGCGTCGACCTGACGATCAAGGCCGGCGAGACCCACGCCATCATGGGCCCCAACGGCTCCGGCAAGTCCACGCTGTCCTACGCGATCGCCGGGCACCCGAAGTACACGATCACCTCGGGCACCGTCACGCTCGACGGCGAGGACGTCCTGGAGATGTCCGTCGACGAGCGCGCCCGCGCCGGCCTGTTCCTCGCCATGCAGTACCCGGTCGAGGTTCCCGGCGTCTCGATGTCGAACTTCCTGCGCACCGCCGCCACCGCCGTGCGCGGCGAGGCCCCGAACCTCCGCCACTGGGTGAAGGAGGTCAAGGGTGCGATGGCCGACCTCGACATTGACCCGGCGTTTGCCGAGCGTTCGGTGAACGAGGGCTTCTCCGGCGGTGAGAAGAAGCGCCACGAGATCCTGCAGCTGGGCCTGCTCCAGCCGAAGATCGCGATCCTCGACGAGACCGACTCCGGCCTCGACGTCGACGCGCTGCGCGTCGTGTCCGAGGGCGTCAACCGCTACAAGGCCTCCGGTGAGGTCGGCGTCATGCTGATCACGCACTACACCCGGATCCTCAAGTACATCTCGCCGGACTTCGTGCACGTGTTCGCCGGTGGCCGCATCGTTGAGTCCGGTGGTCCGGAGCTCGCGAACCAGCTCGAGGCCGAGGGTTACGTGAAGTACACCGGGTCCAAGGAAGCCGCAGCCCTTTCGTAGCGTTACAGGTGTTGAGAGGAGGCGCTGTGACCACCACCGCAGCACCACTGGATGTAACCGCTCTTCGGGCGGACTTCCCGATCCTGTCTCGCACCGTTCGTGACGGGAAGCGCCTGGTCTACCTGGACTCCGGCGCCACCTCGCAACGCCCGACGCAGGTTCTGGACGCGGAGAAGGCATTCCTGCAGACCGCCAACGCGGCGGTCCACCGGGGTGCCCACCAGCTGGCCGAGGAAGCGACCGACGCGTACGAAGGTGCGCGTCAGCGCATCGCGGACTTCGTCGGCGCCGACTTCGGCGAGCTGGTGTTCACCAAGAACGCCACCGAGGGCTTCAACCTCGTGGCGTACGCGATGGGCAACGCCGCCACCTCGGGCCCCGAGGCCGCGCGTTTCGTCGTCGGTCCCGGCGACGAGATCGTCGTGACCGAGATGGAGCACCACGCGAACCTCGTGCCGTGGCAGCAACTCGCTGCCCGCACGGGTGCCACGCTGAAGTGGTTCAAGCTCACCTCGGACGGTCGTCTTGACCTGTCCGATGTGGACAGCGTGATCACCCCGCGCACCAAGGTCGTGGCGTTCACGCACCAGTCGAACGTGACCGGCGTGATCAACCCGGTCGACGTGCTCGTCGCGGCGGCGCAGAAGGTCGGCGCGCTGACCGTGCTGGACGCGTGCCAGTCCGTTCCGCACGGCCCGGTCGACTTCCACGCGCTCGGTGTCGACTTCGCGTCGTTCTCCGGCCACAAGATGCTCGGCCCGTCCGGCATCGGTGTCCTCTACGGACGGCGCTCGTTGCTGGAGGCGTTGCCTCCCTTCATCACCGGCGGCTCGATGATCGAGCTGGTCAAGATGGAGGGCTCGACGTTCGCTCCGCCGCCGCAGCGCTTCGAAGCCGGTTCGCCGATGACGTCGCAGGCCGTGGGCCTCGGCGCGGCGGTCGACTACCTGACCGTCGTGGGCATGGAACGCATTCACGCCCACGAGCACGCGCTGACCGTTGCGGCGCTGGAAGGTCTTGGTTCGGTTCGCGGTGTTCGCCTGCTCGGTCCGCAGGACGCGGTCGACCGGGGCGGCGCCGTGCCGTTCGAGATCGAGGGTGTGCACCCGCACGACGCCGGCCAGGTGCTTGACAGCCTGGGCATCGCCGTGCGCGTGGGCCACCACTGCGCGTGGCCGCTGCACCGCTGCCTGAACGCCCAGTCGTCGGTGCGCGCGACGTTCTACCTGTACAACACGCTGGACGAGGTCGACGCACTGGTCGACGGCGTCCGCGAAGCGCAGAAGTTCTTCGGGGTGGCCTAGAGATGCAGCTCCAGCAGATGTACCAGGAGATCATCCTGGACCACTACAAGAACCCGCACGGCCGAGGCCTGCGCGACCCGTTCGACGCGGAGTCGTTCCAGGTCAACCCGACCTGCGGCGACGAGGTCACGCTGCGCGTGCACGTGGTCGACGACGTCGTGCGGGACGTCTCCTACGACGGCCAGGGCTGCTCGATCAGCCAGGCCTCGACGTCGGTGTTGACCGACCTCGTCGTGGGTAAGCCGGTGGGCGAGGCCTTCAAGAAGATGGACGCGTTCGTCGAGCTGATGCAGGGCCGCGGCAAGGTGGAGCCCGACGAGGACGTCCTGGAAGACGGCATCGCCTTCGCCGGCGTAGCGAAGTACCCGGCACGCGTGAAGTGCGCGCTGCTGGGCTGGATGGCCTTCAAAGACGCAGTAGCACGGAGCCAGGGAGCAGCATGAGCACCGAAGAAGTGGTCCGGGGAGCCGAAGGCATGCCGGTCTTCGAGCCCAAGGCTGACGTCGCCGCGCTGGACGACGTGGAAGAGGCGATGCGCGACGTCGTCGACCCGGAGCTCGGCATCAACGTCGTCGACCTGGGTCTCGTCTACGACATCCACGTCGACGAGAAGAACGTCGCCACCATCGACATGACGCTCACCTCGGCGGCCTGCCCGCTGACCGACGTCATCGAGGACCAGACCCGAGCGGCCCTGACCGGCGGCGCGGGCGGCGGTCTCGTGTCGGACTTCCGCATCAACTGGGTGTGGATGCCGCCGTGGGGCCCGGAGAAGATCACCGACGACGGCCGCGAGCAGCTGCGGGCGTTGGGCTTCACCGTCTGATCGACCCAGCCTGACCGAACGGCGCGCACCTCGCGGGGTGTGCGCCGTTCGTCGTAGTGGGCGGATGCGTCGCGGCGATATGCAGGTGTCCGCCATCTTCAGCTGTCGCTTCGTGGCGGAAAGGACCAGCGGACTCCACCTGTGCTCCGCTCGGAAACATGTCTCCGTGTCCATCTTCTGAAACTTCGATTAAATGCGTTGCGGGCCCGCGTGCGGCTCGCTTAACTTGAACCCGTCACAACAGCCGAAGATCAACGGAGGAAGACATGCTCGCCAAGGTCCAGCTCGCGGGATGGCGAATTCTCGCCCTCATCGCCGGCGGTCTGCTGGCAGTGGCGTGGGGCTCCACGCCATGACCTGATCCCCAGGTCATGACCTCGGAGCCGCCCACGGGAAACCTGGGCGGTTTTCTTTTTCGCGGAAACGCGAATGCCGACGAGCTTCGGAAGCGGAACGGATTCCAAACCCGTTACCCGAGGGTTCGACTCCTTCCGTCGGTGCGGTCTGAACAAAACACGCGGTCGTGGTGAACTCGGCGGACACGTCGGTCTTCCAAACCGAAGCAGAGGGTTCGATGCCCTCCGGCCGCTCGCAGGAATGTGGATCTAGCCCAACTGGTAGAGGCACATGGTTGAGGGCCATGACAGTCGGGGTTCGACTCCCCGGATCCGCACGCCCCGGTAGCCCAACGGAAGAGGCAACGCGCTCAGAACGCGTCCAGTCCAGGTTCGAATCCTGGTTGGGGCACGGCACCACACAACTACGGCACCACAACTGAAACGGGGGACGCGCCGGCGCGCAGGTGATCCTTGCAAGATCGCCCTGGAGGGTTCGACACCCTCGTCTTCCACCCGTCCCGTAGCTCAGCACGGTGAGAGCGTCCGTCTGATACGCGGTAGGTCCCAGGTTCAAATCCTGGCGGGACGACCAACGTCCGGTAGCTCAGCGGAAGAGCGTCTGCCTTACAAGCAGAGGGTCCCGGGTTCGAATCCTGGCCGGACGATCACGTACAAAGACGCTGTGGATCACAGCAGCAGAGCGCTGGCCGCCGCCGGCGCGCTCTTCTTCGACGAGCGAGGTCGCATCCTGCTGGTCGAGCCGACCTACAAACCGCACTGGGAGATCCCGGGCGGCGTGGTCGAACACGGCGAGACCCCGAGCGAGGCCTGCCGGCGCGAGGTCGCGGAGGAACTCGGCCTGATCAGGGACACCGGAAGGCTTCTCGTCGTCGACTGGGCTCCGAGCAACGACGACGACCGCGTCCTGTTCGTCTTCGACGGCGGCACGCTCACCGGCGAGGACGACATCCAGCTCCAGGCCGAGGAGCTCAAGTCCTACGAGTTCGTGACGCCCCGACAAGCGCAGCTGCGTCTGATCCCCAGACTCGCGCGCCGCGTCGCCGA
Source organism: Lentzea alba (assembly GCF_011067745.1). Classification (GTDB taxonomy): domain Bacteria; phylum Actinomycetota; class Actinomycetes; order Mycobacteriales; family Pseudonocardiaceae; genus Lentzea; species Lentzea alba. Next base: position 8,889 of record NZ_JAAMPJ010000017.1, on the reverse strand, counting down.
AGCGCTGCGAGCCAGGGAAGCGGGCGAGACCCGCTACCTGGAAGACGGCGTCGACCGCGGCTAAACCACACGGCAGGGTGGTCCGCTGAACGGTCCAAGCCCTTGCGGGCCAGATGGCGCTGGGTGCTACTCTCTGTGGTCCTACGGTTACGCAGTTGCTATCTCTGGGGGCCGCCATGAGCCTGCTGGCGCAACTGACAGACGATCCTTGGAGCGGTGTTTCACCGTCCGTGTACGAGACGGGCAGACTCGTGGCCCTCGCCCCCTGGTTGAAGGGCCACGAAGCCAGAGTCCGTTACCTCGAAACCACCCAGCACCCGGACGGCACCTGGGGCGGCCCCGGCGAATACGCGCTGGTCCCGACGCTCAGCGCGGTCGACGCACTCCAAGACCACCCGGCGGCGCGACGAGGTCTGCTGGCGCTCCGCAAGCTGCTCAGCCTCCCGCTGAAACTCCCGGACACGGTCGCGGTCGAGCTCATCGTGCCCGCGCTCGCCGACAGACTCGGCCTGCGCACTCCGTTCGACCCGCGCCCGTTGCACGCCCTCCGGCAACGCCCGTTGCCGGAAAAGCTCTGGCACACCTTGGAGGTCTTCGGCCCGCGTCCCGAGGTCAGGGCGGTCGACGGCATCGTCGCCGCCAGCCCGGCCGCGACCGCCGTCCAGTTGCAGGGGCCGAGACCAGGCCCGAGCCTCGACTACCTCGAAGCCGTCCAGCGCCGGCACGGCGGCCCGGTCCCCGCGGGTGTGCCGGTCCCGTTGTTCGAACGGTCCTGGATCATCGTCGCGCTGAAGTCCGCGGGCCTCGACGTCCCCGATCCGATGGCCGGCCAGATCAGAGCCGCGTTCACCCGCGACGGTGCGGCCGGTGGACCGGGACTTCCCGCCGACGCCGACGACACCGCCACCGCGCTGCACGCGCTCGCGTTGTGCGACAGCCCCCGTCCCACCGACGCCCTCGGCCGCTACCGGGAAGCTCGCCACTTCGCCTGTTTCCCGAACGAGCGCACGCCGTCGACCAGCACGAACGCCCACGCGCTGCAGGCACTCGGCCACGACCGAGTGCTTGAGGAGTGGCTGCGTGACATGCAGCAGCCCGGCGGTTTCTGGCTCGACAAGTGGCACGCCTCGCCCTACTACGCGACCGCGTGCGTGACGAATGCCTTGCGAGGCAACGAAAAGGCCGTCGACTGGGTGCTGAGGACGCAGCAGGCCGACGGTTCGTGGGGCCGTTGGGAAGGCACCTACGAGGAAACGGCGTACGCCATCCGGATCCTGTCGCATTCACGACGCGACGTCAGCAGGGCGATGGTCCGCGGCGCGAACTTCATGCAGGAGTGGGGAGACCGCCCGCATCCACCGTTGTGGCATGACAAAGACCTCTACGCACCAACGAGGATCATCCAGGCGGAAGGCACGGCGGCGTTCCACCTCGCGTGCGCGGTGTGCCGATGAACCGCACCGAGCTGAGGTTCGCCCTGCGGCTGATCCCCTTCCTCGACTCGGTGGAGGACATCGAGGACGGCCTGGTCAAGCTGCGGGACCGGCGCTGGCTCGTCTGGCACCCGGACGTGATGGCCGCGCTGTTCCGCCAGGACCGCGTCCTGCGGCACCCGCCGAGCCGCACGCTGAGCGCGTTGCTGGGCGACCGTTCCGTGCTGTGGCTCGACGGCGCCGAGCACGCCGCGTACCGCCGCACGCTCGCACCCGTGTTGCGCGGCAACAGATATCAGGCGCTCATCGAGGAGATGGTCGAACGCTCGATCGCCGAACTGCCGAGCGGTGACCCGGTGGGGCTCGCCGCGTGGTCCAGAAAGCTCACGCTCAGGATCATCGGCCGCATCGTCTTCGGCGTGGACGACGACGAGCTGCTCACGGCGTTCACCCGCTGGCTCGACTGCCGTCTCGGCAGCCGCGTCCGGACCCTCGCGCACCGCTGTCTCACCCCCGGCGCCACCAGATCCGACCCGGAGCTCGACCGAAGACTCCTGCACCGCGCCCGCACCGCCGAACCACCCTCGCTGGCCGCCTGCCTGCCCCCGGAAGACCTGCGGGACCAGGTCGTCTCACTTCTGTTCGCGGGCCACGAAACCACGGCCTCCGCCACCGCCTGGACGGTGTTCTGGATCGACCGCACCCCCGGCCTGGCCGAGCGGCTCGTGGACGACGGCGACCTGCTCGACGCCACGATCATGGAGTCGCTGCGGCTGTCCCCACCCGCGACGCTCGCCGGAAACCGGATGAGCGAGGACGGCATGGTGATCACCCCGAGCATCTACCTCGCCCACCGCCGCGCCGCGACCTATCCGCACCCGCACGTGTTCGACCCGGCCAGGACCTCACCGCCGCCGGGCGCGTTCTTCCCGTTCGGCGGGGGAGTGCGGCACTGCCCCGGCAAAGACCTGGCGCTCACCGAGATCCGGATGATCGTGACCGCCCTGCTGCGGCACCGGCGGATCCGGCTCAGCATCCCGAACCCCCGCTCACCCCAGTTGCGGGGCGCCGCGATGGCGCCGCCGCCGAGCCTCGCGATGGTGGCCACGTGCCGGCGCTGACCTACCTCCACCGCCTGGAACACCCCTTCGGCGTGCACTACGCGTGCTGCGCCGCGTGGGGTGCCTGCTACGCGACGAGATTCGACCTGGCCGTGGTGATCGCGGTGCTGGCGAACTTCGTCGCGATCATCTCCGGCAACCCGCTCAACGCCTACGCCGACCTCCGCAACGACATCCACACCGCGGAGAAACGGCATCTGGCGCAGGCGGTGCAGGAGATCGGCGCGAACAAGGTCCTCGCGCTGGCGATCTTCGAGATGATTTTCGCCGAGGCGCTGGCGATCGCGGTGTCGTGGCGGGTGGCGGCCGGGGTCGGGCTGATCCTGGTGCTGTACCTGGCGTACAACCTCGAACCGATCAGGTTGAAACGGCGTGGCTACTCAGGTCCGGTGGTGCTGGCGATCGCCGCCGGGCTGTTGCCGAGCGTCACCGCCTACGCGGCGGCCGGGGGACAGCCGGACCCGGCGGTGTGGCTGGTGTTCTCCGGTGTCGCCGCTCTCGCGACCGGCAGAGCGCTCTGGTGGGCCGTGCCGGACCGCGTCGGTGACGCCCGCGTCGGGTCCAGAACGCCCGCGGTCCTTTACGGCATCAGACATGCGGTCAACGCGACGACGCAGCTGACGGTGGGCGGGCTGCTGCTCGTCGGCGGCGGGTTGTGGTTCAGGTTCGGGCCGTTCTGGGCGGCTGTCGGCGTGGTGGCGTGCTCGGCCTTCCTGCTGGCGCGCGACCTGCCGACGGCCAGGAAGCAGTTGCGTTACGGCATGTCGATGGCCGTCGCGTCGACGATCGTGCTGGCCGCTATCCCTTTGCTCGCTTAGGGTTTGCGCGCCAAACCGCCGCATCCCTGGAAGTTCTCCGGATTGCGGTCCTGGTCCTCTTCAGGATCCGGTTCCCACAACGGAATCGGCACGACACCCGGCGCCAGTACCTCCATACCGTCGAAGAACTGCACGACCTGCTCCGGGTACCGGAACGTGAAGGTGGGCAACGGCTGGTCTTCGTACATCGAGCCGAAAAGCCCGACGGCGGCCAGCATGAACGGGTCGCGGCAGGTGTGCGAGAGCCCGAGGTAGCTGCCGGGCGCCAACGCGGCCATGTACTTCGCCAGCATCTTGTGCGGCTCCGCGCCGTCCGGGACGAAGTGCAGCACGTCCAGCACCAGCACGGCGACCGGCTCGGACAGGTCCAGCGTCCGGCGCACCTCCGGCGACTCCAGCACCTTCTCGGGCTGGGCGAGATCCGCGCACAGGTACGAGACGTTCGGGTTGCCCGCGACGATCTCGCGGCCCTCGCTCGCCACCGCCGGGTCGATCTCCACGTACACCACGCGCGCGTCGGGGGCGACGAGGTGCACGTTGCCCGTGGTGGGCAGGCCGGAGCCGAGGTCGATGAACTGCCGCACGCCCAGCGCGGTCAGTCTTTTCACGAGCCTGCCGAGGAACGCGCGGTGCGTGCGGCACAGGTACGGCAGGTGCGGTGCCGCGGACACGAGGTGGGCCGCCAGTTCCTGGTCGGCCTCCGTGTTGTGGGTGCCGCCGAGCCAGTAGTCCCTGACGCGTGCGGTGTTGGGTTTGTCCGGGCCGTTCACTCCCGGTGCCCAGATGGGGGTGGCCACGGGGACTAACTACCGGATGAGGGCTTGGACGCACACCAAGCCGACCAAATGTGTACCTGATCGGATGAATAGCACTCGAATGGATCTCAGACCGGAGCAGTCTGTGCCACCAGGAATCCCACGACGTCGTCCAACCTGCCGCGCCGCGCGAACGCCCTGCGCTGCCGTGCCGCACCCGTGCCGTCGAGCAGCAACCTGTCGATCCCGTCGGTCACCATCTCGTAGTCGCCGGCGAACTCCAGCATCGGCCGCACCCACCGCAACAACGACGCGGCGATCGTGGACGCGGGCGTGGGCGCACCGGTGACCGGGTCGATGCCGAAGCCCGCCAGGCCGTCGCGCGCGGCCCGCCACAGCGCGACCTTCAGCAGGTGCGGAGGGACGTGCACGGGTGCGGCACCGGAACTCAGCGCGGTGGCGGCGATCGCGCGCACCAGCGCCGCCATCAGAACGGCCTCCTCGACCGTCGGCGCGACGTCGGACACCCGCAGTTCGAGCGTGGGGTGGCGGGCGGAGAGCCGGACGTCCCAGTAGAGCATCCCGGCGTCCATCGCCGCGCCGCTCGCGACGATCTCCTCCCGCGCCGCGTAGTACTCGGCCGCCGACTCGAAGTGCGGTGGCGCACCCGAAGTGGGCCAACGATTCCAGACGACGTAGCGCCAGCTCGCGTAGCCCGTGTCGCCGTCCAGCCAGTACGGCGAGTTCGCGCCGAGTGCCAGCAGGGTCGGCAACCACGGCCGCAGGTGGTTGCTCACGAAGATCTTCGACTCGTCGTCCGGGAGCCCGACGTGCACGTGGCAACCGCAGATCGCGAGGTCGTTGGTGAGCGCCCCCATCTCCTGCGCCATCCGGTGGTAGCGCGGGGAGTTCGTCAACGGCGTCGGCATCGTCAGGCCCAGCACTGGCGTTCCGGTCGCGGCGAGCCTGGCGTCGTGGCGCGCGGCCCGTTCGATCAACGCCCGGCGCGCGACGGCGAGCTCGTCGCGCAGCTCACCCATGTCGGTACAGATGCCGCTGGCCGATTCCACCTGGTACTGCGCGATTTCCGGTTGCAGGTCGACCTGGAAGCGGTCGGCGCCGGCGAGCACTTCGTTGGCCCGGTTGGCCAAATGCCCGGTGGAGGCTTCGACGAGGACGAATTCTTCTTCCACTCCAACGGTGAGGAGGGCGTCCATGCTCATGCGTTGCGCGGGTACCGATTGAGTTCTGCTGCCGACCTGCACGCCGGACCTCCTGTGCGCTGAGTAGCGACCTCGATGCTATGAGTGATCAGGTCGTCGCACAGGATGCGTTTGGGTTGTACTTGTCAACTCACCGCGCGTTGCGCGACACCACGCAGCACATCGCGACGTTCGCTGCCCGGCCGGCCCATGACCCAGCTCGACCCGGCGAGCGACTTCGCGTGTTCCTTCACTGGTGCCAGCAACCGGGACACCTCGCGATACGACCCGACTGACCCCGGGGCACAGATAAGGGTCGCAAGAGAGAGGGTGATGTGTCGTCCCTCCGCCGTGTACGGCTTGTCGAGCAAACGAGCACTGAGCGGTACCGTTTCGTCGAGCCCGGCGAGGATGAGGAAGTCGTCCCCGCCCACGTGCCCGACCTGCACACCGGGGAACGTGTGCGCGAGATCCGCCAGGTCGTGCCCGATCTCGCGGATCAGATCGTCGCCAGCCGCGAACCCGACCGTGTCGTTCACCAGCTTGAAGCTGTCGACGTCCAGCCAGGACACCACGAAGATCTCGGCGGCCTCGATGCGCCGGTCGACCTCCTTCGCGATCGCGTCGCTGCCGGGCAGCCGGGTGAGCGGGCTCAGTGCCGCCGCCTGTTCCACCTTGAGCTCGGCGACGCCTCGCACAACGTCCGCAACGCGCACAACACCCATGCACCGCTCGTTGTGGTCCACGACGATGAGGTCGTCGTTGGTGCGCTCACGGTTCGCGTGCGCCACCAAGTCGAGCAGTTCGAGCGCGGACGACTCGGCCCCGATGATGTGCGGCTTGTCCGCGAGCCGTGCGGCTTCTCTCTTGGCGTGCAACGCGTGCCCGTACGGCCCGGTGACCGCGAGCAGGAACCGGTTGCGGTCCACCGACCACTTAGGGCGTCCCTCGTCGTCGATGAGCACGACACCGGTGACCGACGGCTGGGTGGAGAACACCTCACGCACGTTCTCGCTCGTGGCGTGTTCGGGCAACGTCGTGGCGGGATGCAGGAAAGCCGTGATCCGAGGGCCCGTGTTGCTGCGCCGGATCTCACCGGTCTCCGTGACCGCCTCAGGCGCGATGCGGGCGTTGACCGCCGGCCTGCGCTGCGGCGGCGCGAGCATGTTGCCCTGCGCGTGTCCCACACCCAGTTTGCGCAGGTAGGTCAGCTCGGCCTCGGTCTCCACACCTTCGGCCACGACCTGACCGCCCGTGTACTCGCCGAGATGCACCAACGACTTCACCAACGCACCCCGCGCGGCGTCACCCGGCAACGTCCGGACGATCTCGCGGTCGAGCTTGATGTAGTCCGGACTCGCGCTGGTCAGCAGCCCCAGCGGCACGTCGCCCTCGCCCACGCAGTCGAGCGCGATGCGGAAGCCGTTGTTCCGCAACGTCTGCATTCCACGGGCGAGACGCGCGCGATTGGCCCGTGAGTACGGCTCGCCGACCTCGATGACGATGCTGTCGGGCGACCGGCCGGTGTCCCGCAGCGCGCCGTAGAGCGGACTCATGATCTCGGGCTTGTCCGCGACCGTGATCGCGAGCAGGTTGACGTGCAACGGCAGCATGAGGTCGAAGTCGGCCGCGGACCGAATGGCGCGGCAGGCGAGTCCGACGTCGGCGTTGGTCAGCAGACCGGCCTGGAAGGCGGCCTGGAGCAGATCCTGCACGCTGCCGTCGTGCGGCCGGGCCAGAGCCTCCACCGCGACGACGCCCCCGGTGTTCAGGTTGAACAGCGGCTGGAAGGCGAACCTGACGTCATCCAGCAATGCGGGCACGTCTGGAGATCGTGCCGGTGAGAACGACCAGCTCCAAGAGGGTTCACCAGGTGTTCACCAGGTTGGCGCGAAGCCGCCACGGTGCCGCGCGGAAGAGTTCCACCATCGCGGCCGTCGTACCGCGCACGTCCTCCCGTCCGGACAGGTAAGCGCGCTGCAGTTCGGGCGGGAGCCGGAAGAAGAGCTCGAAGAAGTCCCTGGTCTCGGCGGCGTCCAGGCGGAGCAGTGCTTCGAGGCCGAACCGCCTGAGGCCGTGCACGATGCGCGCCTTGCGGGACCAGATGACGTGCTTCGGGTTCTCGCCGGCCTTGACGGCCTGGGCGACCTTCGGGGCGAGGGCCAGCGAAGTGGCCACGCTGTAGCCGGTCGCGGGGTGGATGAAGCCGGCCGCCGCGCCGAATGCGAGGTCCTTCTGGCGTGGTGCGTCCAAGGGGAAGCGGACGCGTTCTTCCTGTTGGCCTGCTTCTAGCCGTGTGTGGAGCCTCGCGCGGAGCTCGCTGAGCGGCATGCCGGGGCGTCTGGCCAGACAGGTCTCCTCTACCAGGACCTTGTTGTGGCCGAGCGGGACTCTGTAGAGGAACGTGTCGCCGTTGCGCCAGTCCATCAGCGTGGTCTCGGTGTCGTTCGACTCGATGACGGTGCCTACGGCCGTTTGTTCAGCACGGCCCTTGCGTGCGCCTGTGGCGTTGAACGTGTAGCGCGCTGCCCTTGGTTCGCGGAGCACTGTCACGTCCTGAGGCAGCTCATGGAGTCGTGCGTTGTCGAGTACGACATAGGTGCGTGGGATCAGGTGCTCCTCGCGCGCGTAGGCGCGGACCACTGAGCTTGTGGCGGCCACCGGTGTGTCTGGTGGGAGCTCGTCGGCCCACGCGCCGTAGGTCGCCGTCCACACACGGTGCGGGTGACGGTCGACGATCGCCGTGTGGAGGCCCTCCTGCGCACACGCGCGTGCGAGCGCACGGCCGGCCGGACCTCCGCCAATCACCACCACGTCGAACTCCACAGGGTCCATGATTGACCTTGTGGCCAAGACCTACCGCCAGCACCTCGTGCGTCGTGTCGGCAACGTCGTCATCAGTCGCGCCGTTTCGCTGGGCATCGCGCCTTCCCACTACGTGCTGCTGTCCATACGTGGGCGACGTAGTGGTGCGGAGCGCACGATCCCTATCCGTCTGATGCTGCATGACGGGCAGGAGTGGTTCGTCGCGCCGTACGGCGTGCGCGACTGGGTGCGCAACGCACGGGCAGCCGGTACGGCGGTCGTGCGAAGGGGACGTAGGTCACGTCAGGTTCGTTTGGTGGAGGTTTCCGCGGCCGTCGCGGCGCCCGTGCTGGCCGCTTATGTGCGCAAGGAGCCGGTGACTAGGCCTTTCTTCGACGCACGGGTCGGCGACCCGGTCTCGGCCTTCGAAGCGGAGGCGGACCGCCATCCGGTCTTCCAGGTGGAGAACGTGCAGGTCAGCGGCGGTTCCGGCGCTTAGGGGCCCCCCGATTTGGAGATCGAAACCGGCCCATGTAATGTTCTCCAAGTCAGAGCGACACGGGCCGGAAAACAAGCCGGAACGAGCCTGGCAACACAAGCCCCGGAAGTAACCAGCAGAAAAGCTGGCGTGACTGCGGTGAGCGCGTGTTCTTTGAGAACTCAACAGCGTGCCGAAACACAGCCAGTAATATATGAATTACCTCCTCGTCGAGGTAGTTCCTTTGAGAGTAATACCAGATTGCCAGACATATTCC
>NZ_JAAMPJ010000016.1 GCF_011067745.1 Lentzea alba | reverse complement strand
TACCCAGCCTCGAACAACGCGACAGCAGCCTCCCGCTGCCGCTCACACAACGAACTTCGTGGATGCAACGAACCGCTCCCCGGAGAGTCGGAACTGGATACCAGTCCAACTTCCGGGGAGCGGTTCATTTGTGGCCGCCCTCTCTCGTTGCTCTTTTAGGGTGTTTTGGCAGGTAGAGTGCCGTCCTGCAATGCGCACTCTGCTCATCGACAACTACGACTCGTTCACGTTCAACCTCTTCCAGCACCTCGCTGAGGTGAACGGTGCCGAGCCCGTGGTCGTCCACAACGACGACCCGCGATTTCGGCTGGCCTCACTGCGTTCGTTCGACAACGTGGTGATCTCGCCCGGACCCGGCCGGCCGGGCAATCCCGCCGACTTCGGCATCTGCCGCGCGGTGATCGAGCACGCCGAGATTCCGTTGCTGGGCGTGTGTCTCGGACACCAGGGACTGTGTCTTTCCTACGGCGCTGTGGTCGGCCCTGCGCCCGTGCCGCGCCATGGGATCGTTTCCCCCGTCACGCACACGGGCGTGGACGTGTTCGCCGGGTTGCCGTCGCCGTTGGACGTCGTGCGCTACCACTCGTTGGCGGTCACGGACCTGCCTTCTTCTTTGGAACCCGTCGCGTGGAGCGACGACGGCGTGCTGATGGGTGTGCGCGCTCTCGACCGACCCGCGTGGGGTGTGCAGTTCCACCCCGAGTCCATCTGCACGGACTTCGGGCGCGAGATGCTCGCGAACTTCGGCGCGCTGACCCCCACGCGGACGGTCGCGGTGCCGGAACCGGTGCTGGTTCGTCGAGAGCCTCAGCGGCGCGCTGTGCACGTCCGGCGCCTGGACCTGCCCGTCGACGCCGAGGCGGCGTTCGCGGCGCTCCACGGGGCGTCTGAGGCCGCGTTCTGGCTGGACAGCGGGTCCGGTGGGCGGTTCTCCTTCATGGGGGACGCCTCGGGGCCCCTCGCGCGCGTCGCGCAGTACTCGGTGCCGGACCAGGAACTCGTGCTCGACGGCGAACGGTTGTCCTGTCCGTCCTTCTTCTCGTGGCTGGACGACGACCTCGCGCAGTGGGGCGTGGAGCAGCCCGATGTGCCGTTCGACTTCGCACTGGGGTGGGTCGGGTATCTCGGCTACGAGTTGAAGGCGGAGTGCGGCGGCGACTTCGCACACCGCGCGGAACAGCCTGACGCGTCGTTCGTCTTCGCGGACCGTGCCGTGGTCATCGATCACGTTGATGATTGCGTCTATTTGCTGTCGTTGACCGACGACTCCTGGTTCGGCGACGTTTCTGCCGTCCTGGCGGACTTGAGGCATTTGGGTGAGCCTTTGCGGCCGGTCGTGTCCGATGTGACGCTGCGGCATCCGCGTGCGCACTACCTGAAGCTGATCGGTGCCTGCCAGGAAGCGATCACGGCGGGGGAGACGTACGAGGTGTGCCTGACGAACATGATGTCGTGCACGACGCCGGGACCCGCCTCGTTCGACCCGTGGGACACTTATCGGCTGCTTCGTGCCGCAAATCCCGTTCCGTTCGGGGCGTTGCTGCGTTTCGGTGAACTGTCCGTGCTCAGCACGTCACCCGAACGATTTATCCGGATCGACCGAGATGGCGTCGTGGAGTCATCGCCGATCAAGGGCACCCGCCCTCGCGGTGTTGATGAGCCGGCCGACGAGATGTTGCGCACTGCGTTGGTCCGTTCGGTCAAGGACCGGGCGGAGAACCTGATGATCGTGGACCTCGTCCGCAACGATCTCGGCACGTGCGCGGAAGTGGGTTCGGTCGAGGTGACGCGGTTGTTCGACGTCGAGACCTATGCGACCGTGCACCAATTGGTGAGCACCGTGAGGGCCAGGCTTCGGCCGGACAGTTCTGCCGTCCGATGTGTTCGAGCCGCGTTTCCCGGTGGATCCATGACCGGTGCACCGAAGATCCGGACCATGCAGATCCTTGATGGGTTGGAAGCCGGTCCACGTGGGGTGTACTCGGGAGCGCTCGGTTACTTCTCGCTCAACGGAGCCGCCGACTTCAGCATCGTCATCCGAACCCTCGTCGCGAACGGCGACCAGGTCAGTTTCGGTGTTGGCGGAGCTGTGATCTCGCTGTCCGACCCTGACGAGGAATTCGAGGAGACAGCGGTCAAGGCAACAGCGGTGTCACGCCTGTTCGGAGCGGACTTTCCCGGTCGTTGATCCCACGTTCCGGGGATGGTGTGAACGAACCGGACTGTGTTTGATCCTGATGGATCGCAAACCTCGGGTTAACACGTCGGCCGGCGACCCGGCCGACGTGTGGAAACCTCGCATGTGCGCAGGTCAGGAGGCGTGCGCTTCCTGGAACTGCACGACCAGGTTCTGCGGAATGCGACCACGGTCCGAGATCTGGTGCCCCTGTGCGCGGGCCCAGTCACGAATGCGCTGCGCCTCGGCCTTGTCGGTGGCCTTCACCGTCGACTTGCCGGTGCCCTTGCGCTGCTTGCGGCCACCCGCACGACGGGCCTTGCCGACGAAGTCTGCCAGCGACTCGCGAAGCCGCTCCGCATTTCCCTTCGACAGGTCGATGGCGTACTCGACACCGTCAAGTGCGAAGGTCACGGTCTCGTCGGCTTCTCCGCCGTCGAGGTCGTCGATGAGTTGGACGACGGTCTGCTGTGCCACTGTTCCTCCGTTGGGTACTCACATAGCACGCGGATCCTCGACGTAACCACGTGCTTCGACAACACCATAGTCCAGATGAGGAAAAACGGCGAACCTTTCGCCGCTAAAATGTGACCCAACCGCCCGGTCGGGTCATTTACCCGGTGAAACCGCAGGGGTGTTATGGGTCCAAAATGTGCAGCTAGTCGTCTCACATCGACCCGTTGCTGGGCTTGCTGGCCGCTTCGCCATTCCCGCTGACGGAGCAGCGTTGCACATAACGCACCCCCAACCGGTGCGGGTATCCTCGACATACCCGCCAGGGGTAGGGAAGGTCAGGGGCAGATGCACGGGTACACCGCGGACAAGGACGCATACCTCAAGCGACTGCGCCGCATCGAGGGACAGATCCGCGGTCTCCAGCGCATGGTCGAGAACGACGAATACTGCATCGACGTCCTCACTCAGATCTCCGCGGCCACGAAGGCGCTGCAGGCGGTGTCGCTCGGGTTGCTCGACGAGCACCTGAAGCATTGTGTGGCGCAGGCCGCCGCCGAGGGCGGGCCGGTGGCGGAGGAGAAGCTCGCGGAGGCGTCAGCGGCCATCGGACGGCTCGTCAAGTCGTAGGGGTCCCCTGCGGAAACCTGTTGGCCTGATCCGCTAGAGTTCACTCCGCTACGCCCCCGTAGCCCAATCGGCAGAGGCAGCGGACTCAAAATCCGTCCAGTGTGCGTTCGAGTCGCACCGGGGGCACGGACTTCGGGCGAGGTGTGTTCGCGGAAAGCGCGAACCATGCCTCGCCCGTGGTGTTTTCTGGGGGCCGAGCCCCCAGACCCCCAGCCGGGGCGCTGCGCCCCCGGACCCCCGCTTCGGGTCGTCGCTTCGCTCGACCCCCGCTTCGGGTCGTCGCTTCGCTCGACCCGGAGCCCGCCTGGGCTGTGCGCTGAGGCGGTCGGGTTGTTGTGATCGTTTTGGTTCGGCAACGGGAACGATTGACACGAACTTCAGTGGGGCTGTCGGACTGCTGGGTATTCCAGGTGTGGTCGACAGCGGCAACCCGATTGGGGTCGGTTTCCGTCCTTTTGGTGTGGCGGTTGGGCCGGAGGAAGGAATTGCCGTGAGCGCTCGAATAATTTGGTGCCTGTGTGCTGGTTTCGCCCTGCTGGTCGGTTCGTGTGCGGCCGGAACTGACTCGGCGCAGCAGCCTCGGACGCTCGGTCCGCTCGCCGTGCTCGAAGATCCGGCGCAGGGCGAGTCGACGAGCTTGGGCGGCACCGGGCGGGTGCACGTCACCGAACGGTGTGTGGAGCTGGAGGTGGCCGAGACCGGTGCGCGCAGGCTGCTCGCGTGGCGATCGGCGCAGGTCGAGTGGGATTCCGGTGCGATCACGTTCATCAGGGCCGACGGCGATCGGCTGACGATCAAAGCCGGTGACGCGGTGACCGTCAGCGGCGAGGACCTCGTCGGTGACGAGCCGGTCGAGCGCCGTGTTCGCTGGGTTGCGGAGCCGGACGCGAGCTGTGCTCGCGACGTGTTCGTCGTCCACGACGCGAGGCGGGTGGAGCCGAGCTGATACTCGTATTATCAAGTGAATACTCTCCGGTTGGTGTCACGATCCGTTGATTTATCTCGCATCGGAAAGATTTCGAATCGCTTTGGTGCGTACATAAGGCGGTACCTGGTGGCGATGTGGCCTGTCAGGGTTCCTGGCCGAGGACGTCTGTTCCTCATTCGTCATCAGGGGAGTCGCCGTGAAGTTTTCGAGGATTCCAATAGCACTCGCATCGTGCGCGCTCGTCGGCGCCGCGTTCACCGCACCGGCCACCGCCGGTCCGCTGGGTACGGGCAGCGGACCGGCGGTCGTCGAAGGTTCGACGGGACCGGAGGCGTTGGCCACCGATCTGGCGCTGGTCGCCAAGAGCAGAGGCTGGACGGTCGAACAGGCCGCCGCGCAGCACGCGGTGGCCGAGGCGTTCGGCAAGGTGCAGCAGGAGATTTCGGTCAAACGCCAGGACGCCTACGCCGGTGCGAAGCTGTCCGAGACGCCGGGAGGCGCGCCGACGCTCTACGTCAAGGGCAAGGCCGACGACGATCTGCTGGCGCGGGTCCGCGCCTCGGGCGTCGCGGTCGAGATCGCCGACAACCGGCCGCATTCGTGGCTGGAGCTCGAGGAACGGTCGATCCGGCTCAACCACCGGCTGGTCGGCATCGGCTTCCAGGACGTGGTCACGTCCTTCGACGAGACGACCTCGACGGTCGAGGCCGTGGCGACCAGGAGACCTAACCTGCCCGCCCAGGCCCAGCAGGTCCTCTCCCGCCTCTCCGCGGACGAGGCGCGAGGTGTCCGGCTGGCGCTGATCGACGACGACGTCGCGTCCGACGAACAGGCTTTCGGCGGAATGTCGGTTCAGGACGACGGTGTCTTCGAGTGCACCAGTGGCTGGGCCGTGCAGAACGGCTCCGGCACCACCGGCGTGACCACGGCGGGGCATTGTGACGGCATCAACCAGATCGTCGATCCCGCCGTCGGCACCCACGCGGTGGTCCACCAGGCCGAGCACCGCGGCGAGTGGGGCGACGTCGAGTGGAAGACCTCCGCGGTGGCCGAGCCCGACGACTTCTACGCCAGCGCGACGGAGGTGCGGGACGTCGCGGCGGTGGAGCCGCGTGCCTCGATCACCGTCGGCGAGGCGGTCTGCGTCTACGGGCGCTCGTCCAACTCGCGTGACTGCGGCGACACCGTGTTCCGGACGTCGATCTCCTGCACCAACAGCGGTGTGTTCAACGACCGCCTGGTGGCGATGAACGCGAAGAACACCACGATCGGTGGCGACAGCGGTGGCGGCTGGTCGTTCAACTTCACGGCCTTCGGCTCGCACAAGGGTGGCTGCACCGTCGACGGCTCGGTCCGCAACGTCTTCAGCGTCGCGGACCTCTACGACGAGGCATTGGGTGTCAGCGTGCGCACGAGCTGAGTGAACGCTTGACGTTGTTCCTGCGGCGGCCGGTGCCGAGTTGCACCGGCCGCCGCAGGACTTGACTGCTGTTACCTGCGTTCCTTGGCGGTGCTGGCCGAGCGGGTGCAGACGTCGCCCACGTCGGTGGTCTGGCCGCGGTCCACGTAGATCTCCGCGAGGCCGACCAGCCGGCCGCGCGAGTCGCTGCACGTGAGGGTGTACGGCTCCTTGGGGCCGTAGGTCATGGGCAGCGGTGAGGAGAACTCGACGGCCAGGTTGGACCAGTCGTCCGTCTTCGCCGGATCGGCCTGGGAGTAGTTGACCAGCACGGCGGTGTAGTCACCGGCGGGCGGGTCGAACACCCTGGCCTTCTCGGAGTTGGTGCCGCCGGTGGCCGACGACGTGACCAGGTTGCCCGCCGAGTCGAAGACGTAGAGGTCCCAGTCGGTGTCGGCCTTGGCCCAGTTGACGCTGATCTCCATCTTGCCGTTGTCCGCGGTGGGCATGCCCTCGACTCGGAACGGGATGCGCTCGGCGACCGGGTTGTTCGGGAAGTCCGTGTTGGTCGCCGGAACGCCGTCCGGGTTGGCCAGCACCAGCTTCTGCTGGGCCGGGCCCTGCGGGTCGCGGCCGTAGTTGCCGGCGACGTACGGACGGGTCGAGGGGTTGACCGCCCAGTTGAACTTGCCGCCGGTGCTGACCAGGTCGGACTTGATCACGTCGGCCCACTGGATCGGGTCGGACGTGGTGCCGCCCGGCTGCATGATCCGCGAGGTCGGCGTGCTGAAAGCCTTGCGCACCTGGAGCTTGTAGCCCTTGGGGGCCGAACCGACGAGAGTGGAGTGCGCGGTCTGGTCCGCGGTGTTCGCGAGCATGTCGACGAACGCCTGCCGGTTGCCGCCCTTGCCCTCACCCGCGGCCGGAGCGAGGCCCGCGTACTCGGCGACGACCTTGCTGAACTGCGGGTGGAACTCGTCGGGGCCGACCTCGAACGTGAACGCCCAGCCGCCCGTCGCGTAGTACGACCAGTCCTCCAGGCCGCCGGTCGCGTCGTACAGCTGCCACACCGGCTGGCTCTTGTAGCCGTTGCGGGAAGCCAGCTTGTCGCCCAGTGCGCGGTAGGCCGGCTCGTCGAGCGGAGGCCGGACGTCGGCGACGCCGGGCACGCGCAGCACCAGGTTCGAGTAGGTGTGCAGGGTGATCAGGTTGGTCACCGCGTGGGTGGAGACGATCGAGCGGACGTTGCGGGTCTCCGGCTCGGAGAACGGCCCGGAGCCGCGGTAGGTGTCGCTGCTCCACTGGAAGGACGCGCCGGGGCCACCCCAGAGACCCGCGTAGTTGCGGTTGGGGTCGGTGCCGCGCAGCCGGCCCGCGGGGTTCGCCCCGCAGGCACCGGTCCGCAGTTCCTCCGGCGAGTCGGACACGTTGCAGTTCTTGCGCTTCATCTCGTAGTCGAACTGGCTGAAGTCGCCCTTGGGCTCGGCCTCGCGGGAGACGCTGAACCCGTCCGGGTTCACGATCGGCACCACGATGTTGCGCGTCTTCTGCACCAGCGACTTGAGCTCTCCGCCCGCTCGGAAGCCCTTCACCAGTTCGTACGCCCACTCCACGGCGTGCTCACCGGCCGGCCATTCCCGCGCGTGGTGCACGCCCATGGTGAAGTTGACGGGCTTGCCGTCACCCACCTTGGTGACCGGGGTGGCGATCTCCACGCCGACGACGTCGCGGCCTTCCCTGGTCGGTTCCGGCAGGGTGAAGGCCCTGACCAGACCGGGGTTGCGGCGGGCCAGCTCCTTGAGCTCGTACTCGTACTCGTACAGGTGCCGGTAGGAGGTTCGTCCCGACGGCAGAACGGACTTCTCGGTGCGGGCGTCGTACTCGACGTCCGCTTTCGCGTTCTCGATGGACTTCGCCGAGAGGTTCGGCTGCACGACGGTGGACCGCATGCCGCTGTCGCTCAGCTTCTTGCGGTCCTCCGCGCCGGCCAGCACGACCTCGACGCCGGTGGCGTCGGCCTTCTCGGTGACGTCGAGGCCGAGCGCGAACAGGTGGTCCTTCTGCTTCCTGGTGGGCGTTTCCACGCGCACGATCTCGGCCTGCTGCGCGGAGTCGCGCGGCGCGACGGCGAGGAAGTCCACGCCGAGGGTGACGGTGCGGGAGGAACCGGACAGGCGGCAGGCCTGGACGACGAGCTGCTGGCCCTTCTTCACGAAGCTCTCGGCGAGCTCGGCGCTGCGCAGCGCGGCGGAGGCCGCCACGACCGCGCCGGTGTCCCGGTCGAACACGGCGACGTCCCAGTCGCCGGACCCGCTGCCGTGCGGGCGGAGCCGCGCCTGGACGAGACCGTCCACTGTGGAGGTGACCTGGTGCAGGGCGACGCCCCGGTCGCGCTTTGTCAGCGGCTTCTCGAAGCACGAGCGCGCGACGGCCTGGTCGCTGCGCAGAGTGCTGTCCTGCGCGCTGGCGGTCGACGCGGTCAGCCCGGCGACCACAAGACCGCTGACGCCGAGCGCGGTGATCGTCCGCCAGGCGGGCAGCCGCGTTCTGGAAGAGCCGCCGGAACGATCTGGAGCAGGTGAGTTGGGCACAGGGTCTCGCACGATGAATTCTCCGAATTCCCAACGAAGTCGCGTAGCGGGGTAGAGGCGCGACGGTAGCAACGAGTTGCGTCTCAATTGAGAGCCGGAAGGATGGTTCCCTCCTTGGTGTGCAACTGTTCCTGCGGTTGGGCGGGTCGTCTTTCGCGGCCTGACGTGCCGGGAGGTTTCCGCGAAGGGCGGAATTTTTTCTGCGGTCCACACTGCTCGTGCGCGCTGTTGTACAGGCGGGAGTGCGCGTGCGAGGCTTCGGGCGGATTGACGTTTCGCGGGTTGTCGGGGGCGCGCGCGGATCGCTTGGGGGCTTCGTCTTGAGACGTGTATTTGTCGTGCGCGCAGTGCTGCCGGTGGTGGCGGCGTTGTCGCTTTTGCAGGTGGTCCAGGCGCCGGCGGCGATGGCCGCGCCGGACGCGCCCACGTTCTCCTCCTCGGTGTACAAGACGTCGGGCTGTGCCCCGGAGGGGTGCGGCGGGATCGGTGTCGAGGACACGTTCGTGTTCTCGAGCTCACCCGACGTCGTGAAGTACCGCTGGGGCTTCACCGACCCGCCGTCGACGACGGTCGCTGCCGGCACTCCAGTGCAGTGGACCCCGGACACGCACGGCTCGAAGAACCTCTACATCGAGGCGGTCGACGCTCAGGGAGCGTGGACCCGCAGCATGTTCGAGTTCTACGTGGCGGGTCCGACGCCTCCCGCGGCGCGATGGTTCCTCGATGACGACCCCGCGTTCGACGGCACTGGCAATGGTCACGACCTGGTGCTGACCGGTCTGGACACGGCTCGCGCCGGCCGGACGGTCGCGGGGTGGGGTGCGATCGGGTTCGACGGTGTGACGTCCAACGGCGCGACGACGGCGAAGGTGTTCGAGGCCGGTCCTGGGATCTCGGTGTCCGCCTGGGTTCGTCTTGCCGACGACACGGCCAGCCGGACGGTGGTGAGCCAGCAGGGTTCGGTGGAGTCAGCGTTCCGGCTCGGCTACGACGCCGCCTCGCACAAGTGGGAGTTCGCGTTGGCTGAGGAAGACGCCGCGAACGCCGAACAGAAGGCGGCAGAGTCGAACGCACCCGCCGCTGCGGGTGTCTGGACGCATCTGATCGGTGCGTACGACAGCGCGAGCCGCGAGGTGAAGCTGTACGTGGACGGCGTCTTGCAGAGCACGATCGCGGTGGTGAACAACGGGTTCGTTGCCAACGGTGAACTGTGGATCGGCAAGGCGCTGCGCAACTCCGCGGCAACCGAGGCGTGGCACGGAGATCTCACCGAGATGATCGCGTGGAACCGCGCGATCATGCCGCAGGAAGTCCGGAAGATGACCGACGCCGCCGAGGTCAGCGAGGTTGGCCGCTGGATGTTCAACGAAGAAACCGGCTCGCTCGCGCGCGACAGCTCGCTTTACTCGCGTGACCTGAGGCTGAACATTGCCGGTGGCGCCAAGTGGGGTGCGGGTGTCGCGGGTGCCGCGGGTCTGGAACTCACCGGCGGCACCAGTTCCGCGAGCACGAGTGAACCTGTGCTGTACACCGATCAGTCGTTCGCGGTGGACATGTGGGCCAAGCTCAACGACACCGGCACCGCCCGCACGGTGGTGGCCCAGCGCGGGTCGTCCGGAGTGGACCCGTTCACGCTGAAGTACGACGGCTCGCGGTGGAGCGCCGAGATGCCGAACGCGGCTGCAAAGACAGACGCGGTCGTGAACAAGTGGACTCACCTCGTGGCCAGCTACGACGCGAGCGCGCGCACGCTCACGCTGACGGTCGGTTACCAGGACAGCCCTGACGTGCTGAAGAGCGTTGTCAGCGGTGTGGTGGGCTGGAACTCCGACGGTGTGCTGTCGGTCGGTCGTGGCAGCACGGGCGAGTCGTTCAACGGCAACGTCGACGAACTGACGGTGCTGCAGGGCGTGTATCGCTGACGTATCGAAATCCGGATACGCGCCGGCAACGTGCCGTCCCCTTGACTCGACCACAGGTCTGAGGAATTGGGGGCAAGACTTTGACTGGTGAAGGAATGTGGGATCGGCGTTCGATCCTTCGCGCCGCTGGTGTGATGGCCGCGGCCGCGCCACTGCTGGGGGGCAC
Source organism: Lentzea alba (assembly GCF_011067745.1). Classification (GTDB taxonomy): domain Bacteria; phylum Actinomycetota; class Actinomycetes; order Mycobacteriales; family Pseudonocardiaceae; genus Lentzea; species Lentzea alba. The sequence goes on along the minus strand of NZ_JAAMPJ010000016.1, from coordinate 216,763 downwards.
GGCCTCGGCGTCACCGGGCGACGCGGACGCGTTGTTCAAGGCCGGGAAGTTCGAGCAGGCCGGCCGTGCGTACGAGGAAATCCTGAGGAACGACCCCCGGAACGTGCACGCCGCGAGTCAGCGCGGCTATGTGGGGTTGCTGGCCAACAGGTTCGCCGACGCCGAGAAGTACCTCAAGATCGCCGTGGACCTGGCACCCGGCGACAAGGCGATCCACCGGTTCCTGGCCGACTGCTACACGCGGCAGGACAAGTTCGCCGCGGCCGCGCCGCATTGGCGTGCTGCCGACGAGGAGAGCTACGCCAAGGTGTCCGAGGCGATCGGACCCGAGCCGTACCGGATCAACGGCGACATCGGGCGCGCGCCGTGGTCGGCGCTGGATCCGATGGCGTTGATGCCGGTGTCGCTCAACGGCGGGTCGCCGAAGAGCTTCGCCTTCTACACCCGCATCGGGCCGATGAACATCTCGGCGGCTGCGGCGCGGGAAGCCGGGCTGCACGCGGTGGCCGAGGAGGAGTACGAGTACCTCGGCAAGATCCGGCGGGCCTACGCCGGGATCCTGAGCTCCTTCCGGCTGGGTGACATCGAACTGTGCAACGTCCCGGTGCGCTGGCCGGAGGTGGACGACGGTCCCGGCCCGGACGGGATGATCGGCACGTGGGTGCTCTACCACTTCCTGAGCACGATCGACTACGCCGGCCGGTCGCTGATCCTGCGCCGCAGAACCCCCGAAACGGCCCGGCAGGCCCGTGTCGACGCGGGGTCCGAGCCGTTGCCGCTGTGGCTTGCCCGCGAGCAGCTGACGTTCAGCAAGGGCAGCTTCGCCGGCTCCGGGCCGAAGGTGATCGGACTGCACCTCGGTGGCATCGGCAGCAACGTCGCGGGCATGTGGGAGGGGACGGCGAAACAGTTGCGCATCCGCACCGACCACGACCGTCCTGAGGAGACTTCGGCCGGCGGTCAGGCGATCGTCGTGCATCCCTGTTACCCGAACGAGATCCGCCTCGGCACCGCCACCGCCAAGGGCGCCTACTCCGTCGCGAGTGTGCGGAACCTGCACGACGGCCACGGGTTTGACGTGCTCGGGGACCTCGCGCACAGCTTCTTCAAGCCCTATCGCGTCACCCTCGATTTCGTCGACATGATGGTCCACATCGCACGAGGTGCGGCTGGCTCGCGTAGTTGATCAAGTCCGAACGGCGGAGTGAGCGAAGCTCGCAAAACGATACGGTCGTCAAAGTTTCAACGACCGCGTCGGGAGCTCTTGGTGGTCCGGAAGTTCTTGTCAGTTCTCATGGTTCTCCTGACGTGCGCGTGCACGACGGAGAGTCCAGCGCCCCCTGTGGACACTCGGGTGTGGACGCGGCCGCCGACGTTGGTGACCGATGCGCAGGAGAACGTGCCCAGGTTCGTGCGCGAGGTGATCGACGGCCGCACGGTCGTGCTGGACACCGGTGAGCGCGTCCAGATCTCGTTGCTCGCCCCGGCCGCGGAGTGCTGGGCCGCGGCCGCGATCGCCTTCGCGACGAAGACCTTGGTGGCCAAGCCGGTTCGGATGACCTCGTTCATCCCTGGTGAGATCAACCTGTGGCTCGAGGACGGCACCGACTACGCGCTCCTCGCCGTGCGGGAGGGAGTGCTGCGCGCTCAGGGCGCGGCCGGTGCGCTGGCCGAGGCGGAAGCCGCCGCGGCGCGCGAAGACCGTGGCCTGTGGGGACTTCCGTGCAACGGCATGGATGTCACGCCGACGACCACCACCACTGCGCCGAAGCGGGTCCAGCAGCCGGAACCGGTCGTGACGACCACTGCCGCGCCTCCGGTGGTTACCACGACCACTCCGCCACCACCGCCACCGCCTCCGCCCGCCGCGCCGCCGTGCGCTGTCATGTACCGGATCAGCGGGCAGTGGCCCGGCGGGTTCCAGGGCGGCGTCACGATCAGGAACACCGGCAGCGCGGCGATCAACGGGTGGACGCTGGCGTGGTCCTTCGCCGACGGTCAGACCGTGAACCAGATGTGGAACGCGACCTCGTCGCAGCGCGGTGCGACCGTCAGCGCGGCCAGCGTGCACTACACGGCGACGATCGCGCCGGGGCGTGAGGTGTCGATCGGGTTCCTCGGATCCATGCGCGGCAAGAACACCGCCCCCGCGTCGTTCACGCTCAACGGAACGGCCTGCTCGACGAGCTGACTGTTGGCCCCTGTGGTCGACCATGGCAAGATAAATTAGTAATTAACTACTGATTTGATCATGTCAGGGACGAACTGTGCAGGTCGCCAGGGTTGTGCCGCTGCCGATGGCCTACGGCACCGAACCCGGCACCGGCGCCGTGCACCGGCTCGGGACGCCGTCTCCCGTCCTCAAAGGACTGACGATTCCGAACGGCCCGGCGTTCACCGGCGACGGCAGGCTCATGTACCTCGCCGACAGCGCCCGCGGCCTGGTCCACCGCTTCGACGTCGACCGCGACGGCGAACTGAGCGGCCGCCACGTCTTCTGCACACCCCGCAACACACCCCGGACGGCATGACCACCGACGTGGCGGGCAACGTCTGGATCGCGTTCTGGGGCTCGTCCTTCGTCCGCCGCTACCACCCGGACGGCACGCTGGACCGGGAAATTCGCCTGCCCGCCAGCCAGCCCACGAGCGTCTGCCTCGGCGGGCCGGACATGACCCGGCTGTTCATCACCACGGCCAACTACGGCCTGCACCGCTCGACGCCGCACGACGGCGCGTTGTTCGCCGTCGACGTCGACATCCCCGGCCGCCCGGCGAACGAGCACGTGCCTGCTGTGGGCTGATCTGCCGACAGCAGAGAAAGCGGCGGGCGACCTCGTCGAGTGGGCATCGTCAGCACCATGACGAACAACGAGAAGCTGTTCAGCCCCGGGCTGCGGGAACGGTTCTTCGGTCAGCGGGTGCTGATTCTCGACGGCGCGCTCGACGACGACAACGGCACGGTGCTGGCGACCCAACTGCTGTCGCTGGCGAGCGAGGACCCGCGGCAGGACATCGCGCTGTGGATCAACTCGCCGGGCGGTTCGGTGCCCTCGATGCTGGCGATCCGGGACGTCATGCGGCTGGTGCCGTGCGACGTGGCGACGCTGGCACTGGGACTGGCGTGCAGCGCCGGGCAGTTCCTGTTGTCCGCGGGGACTCACGGCAAGCGGTTCGCGTTGCCGCACGCGCGAATCCTGATGCACCAGGGGAGTTCGGGCATCGGCGGCTCGGCCGTCGAGGTGGAGGTGCAGGCGGACGACCTGCGCTACACCAGGGACACCGTGCTCGGGCTGATCGCCGAGGACACCGGGCAGCCGTTCGACCGGATCTTCACCGACTCGCTGCACGACCGGTGGTTCACCACGGCGCAGGCGCTCGAATACGGGTTCATCGACCACGTCGTCAGCGATCTGGCTCAGGTCGTACCTGTCCGCACGCACAAGCTGGGACTGCACTCGGGGGCTGTCGCATGAGCACTTACACGATTCCCAACGTCATCACGCGGGACGCTCGCGGCGAGCGGGTCATGGACGTCTACTCGCACCTGCTGTCCGAGCGGATCGTCTACCTCGGCACCGGGATCGACTCCGGGGTGGCCAACGCGTTGATCGCCCAGTTGTTCCACCTGGAGGCGGACAACCCGGACCTGGAGATCAACCTCTACATCAACTGCGAGGGCGGCGACCCGTCGGCGATGCTCGCGTTGTACGACACCATGCGCTACATCAAGGCACCGGTGGCGACGACGTGCGTGGGCCAGGCCGTCGCGGCCGGAGCGGTGCTGCTCGCCGCCGGTGCGGAAGGGCGCCGGTCCGTCCTGCCGCACTCCAGGGTCGTGTTGCACCAGCCGGCGGCGCAGGGGCGCGGCACGATCCCGGACCTCATCCTCGCGGCGGACGAGGTGGTCCGGGTGCGCACGCAGCTGGAGGAGATCCTGGCTCGGCACACCGGCCGGGACGTGGCCCAACTGCGCCACGACACCGACCGCGACCGCGTGTTCGACGCACCCGGTGCCGTCGAGTACGGACTCGCGGACCAGGTGCTCGACCAGCGGGCCTAAGCCACCAGGGCGAAAGCCATGGCGACCGGGCCCGAGGGACGACCCATCGGACGTGAAGTGTGGAACTGTTGTGCGCGTTGAACGAGGCGAACCTGGCCGGCGATGCTGATCAGCAGGTCGGCCAGGTCGATGCCCAGCGCCCCGGTGACCGCGGCGATCATCTCGCTCGACGGCTCCTTGCGGCCGCGTTCGATCTCGGACAGGTACTGCACCGAGATGCCGGCCCGGTCGGCGACGTCGACCAGGCGGTCGCCCCGCTCCTCTCTGGCCTCGCGCAGCTTCCGGCCCAGGGCCTCACGCCACAACGGTTCAGGAGCGCGCTTGAAGTCCAGAATCTCCGCCATGTCGTCATGGTGACAGCACCGCGACCACCGCAAAGGGCCGTTCTGCTACGAGCAGAAAGACAGCCCTAAAACAACCCGAAGGTGGCGGAAAGACCGCTGAGCAGGCTGTTCCCCGTACACAGCAACAACCACCAAGGGGAGAAAACAGCATGAGGATGCTCATCGGTCTGGGTGCCGCCACCCTCGCCGCGATCGCCATGCCCGCCGTTGCGCACGCCCAGCCGCACACCACGGTGTACGTGCAGAACAAGGTGCTGATCGTCGAGGCGGAGGCCGGCAAGACGAACAACATCACCATCGGCCTGGACCCGGTGCTCCACCGGCTCACCGTCACCGACTCCGGTGACCTGATCGCCGTCGGCGCCGGTTGTTCGCTGGGCGGAGCGAACGCGAACTGCACCTACGAGTCCGGTGCCACGAAGCTGATCACGTCGATCCAGGTCCGGGCGAACGACCTCAACGACCGCATCAACATCGCGTACGACAACACCAACGCGGACGCGATGCCGGCCCACGTGTACGGCGAAGCGGGCAACGACGTGATCGAGACCCGTGCCAGGGGCACGATCAGCGGCGGCGACGGCGTCGACCAGCTGCGGCCGAAGCGCGGCGGTGTGTCGGTGTACGGCGGTGCCGGCGTCGACCGCGTCGACTACAGCATCGGCAGCTCGCTGCACCCGAACTCGGGTGTCTCGGTGACCATCGGCTCGGGCACCGACGACGGCTACGACACGTTGGCGCTCAAGGACTACGTCGCGGGTGACGTCGAGAACCTGACCGGCACCAACTTCGTCGACCACCTGGTCGGCAACGGTCTGGCCAACAGCATCTCGGCTCTCAACGGCAACGACCTCATCTGGGGTGCGGCCGGCAACGACACCCTCAACGGCGGCCTCGGCGTGGACACCTGCCTCGACGCCGCGGACGGCGACACGCTGGTCAGCTGCCCCTGACCGGGCGACCTTAAGACCGCTTTAAGCGAGCTCGACATCCTTCGGGCATGAACGCGAAGGTGATGAGCACGGCCCTGTTCGTGCTGAGCTTGACGAGCCCGGCCGTGGCGAACGCGGCCACCGACGAGGTCGTGCAGGTGCAGAACACCAGCGCGGCCTCGTCGGCTGCCAAGACCGTGTCGGTCAGCTGCCCGAGCGGGACGAAGGTCGTCGGCACCGGCGGTTCGGTGACCGGGGAACGGACCACGATCACGCGGGTGCGGCCGAGCGCGGACCTCACCAGCGTGGAGGTCACGGCGGTCGAACACGGGGCGGGGACCGTGCAGTCGTGGACGGTGAAGGTGCGGGCGAACTGCGCGCCCGGCGACTTCACCCTGGTGTCCAAGAGCGGCACGAAGAACGCGGAGGCGACCTGCCCGGACGGCGAGAAGTCGCTCGGCGTCGCGGGCGAGACCGACGGCGTGCACCTGACCAGGTCGGCGCCCAAGAGCAATCTCAAGGGCGCCCTGGTCGAGGCACCTGATTCGGCCACCGTCACGGCGCACGCGATCTGCGGCACCCGGCCGGGACTGGTTCTGCGCGGCGGCACGTCGTCGGTCGTGATGACCAAGACCGCGACGAAGTCCGTTGCGTGTCAGGGAACCGAGCAGCCCGTCAGCGCCGGCGGTGCGGTCGGTGGCGCGGTCATCGACGACGTCGTCCCGGACAGCACCGGCGCGTCCGTCACCGGTGAGGCGGCGAGCGCGCAGGGGCAGGCAATCCGCTGGTCGATCACGCCCTACGTCGTGTGCTCGCAGTGAAAATTCCTGGGAACGGGCGCGGATCCACTTCGATCTCGCGCATCCGCGTGACGTAGGTCTGGTAGCACCGCCGTGCCTCGCCGTGGCTCCCTGCGGCGGCGAGGACGCGCACCAGCATCAGGTGCGCCGGCTCGTCGTACGGGTCGCGTTCCAGTACGCGCAGGCAATACCTGCTGGCCAGCGCGTACTCCCCACCGGACTCGGCCCGTGCGGCGAGCACCGCCACCACCTGCAGGTAGATCAACCGGGCTTCCTCGCGCAGCCTGCCCGCCCAGTCCTCGTACGGGTCCTCCTCCAGGAAGTCGCCGTGGTACGCGGACTCGGCGGCCGCCAGCAGTGACTGCGCCTCGGACGAATTGCGTTGTGCCGCAGCGAGTCCCGCTCGTGCGTCGGCGAGGAACGCGACCACGTCGACGGGCAGCACGTCCGGGTCGAGCCGGATCGCGTCCCCCTCGGCCACGATTCCGGTGCCGGCCCGCAACACACTGCGTGCCGTGGACAACGCCACCGCGAGCCGGTTCGCGACCTTCTCCGGTTCCTCGTCTGGCCACAGCAGGTTTCCCAGGCCCTCACGGGTGATCGGCCTGCCGCGCCGGGCGATGAGGATCTTCACCAGGTCCCTGGCCTTGCGCGACTGCCACGCGGCGGGCGGCAGCGGTTCGCCGTCGCGCAGCACCCGGAACCCGCCCAGGGTTTGGATGAACAACTCGGGTCGGCTCGCCTTCCGGCAGGTTTCGGCCACCGCTGCGGCCTCCTCGGCGAGCACTCGCGCGCCGAGATCCGCGGCCTGCTGCCGTGCCTCACCGGCGAGTTGTTCTCCGGCCGCACCACCGATCAGCATCGCCTGCGCCGTCCGCACCCGGATCTCACCGAGCGGGTTGCCGATCTCGCGCCACAACGTCAGCGCCTGGTCGAGCAGCACCGAGTCGCGTTCCAGCACTCCCCGCAGCCGCAACGACCGCGCGAACCCGGCCCGGTCACCGCGCCGGGGCGCGATCTCCGCGGCCTCCTGGCACAGGTCCTTGTCGTGGTCGAGCCATCCCAGCACGAGCAGCGCTGCCACGTTTTCGCCGTGTTCCAACGCTTCGCGTGCGTGCTCACGTGCCAGGTCGGGGTCGTCGTCGGAGAACAGCTCGGCCAGCCCGACGTGCGCCAGCACCATGTGCGGCACGGTGTTCTTGGCCGACGCGAGCCGCAACGCCTCGTGCAGCGCGAATCCCGCCAACGCCCGGTCGCCCCGTTTGCGGTGCACCTCGCCCAGGTAGACCAGCGGTGCCGCGGCGAGCCAGCTCCCGGCCTGGTCGAACACCTTCTGCGCCGCCAGGAAATCAGCGGCCGCCTCGTCCAACCGGCCGAGCCCGAGCAACGCCTCACCGCGGTTGTGCAGCCCGATCGCCCGGTACGTCGCGAACCCGGTGACGTCCGCGAGCGGCAGCATCTCCTCGATCTCCTGCAACGCCGCCCGGTGCTCACCCGCCTCCACGTGATGCGAGGCCCTGTTCGAGCGGATGCGGATGACGCCGAGGACGTCCCCGGCCTTCTGCGCGTGGTCCAGCGCGATGTCGTAGTGCTCGGTCAGCTCGTCGCGTTTTCCTTGTGCCGCAGCGACCATCGCGAGCACGGTGTGCGCGGTGCCGATCGCGGCGTCGTTCGTCGCCGTCTTCAACGCCCCGGTCGCCTTGTCAGACGCGGCTTCGATGTCGCCCAACGCCCAATGCGCGCTGGCGGCCGTGCTCAGCAGCATCGACTCCGCCGTCGGATCCGAGCCGTCCGGAACGTAGTCGTCGCAGATCTTCAGCGCGTCCTGGGGTCCACCGCGCAGATGCTGGATCCACGCCATGCGCCACGCCAGTTCGGCCGTGAGCCCGTCCTCGGTGGCCTGAGTGAAGCGGTCCGCCGCCTGCCGCCACTCACCGCGCAACTGGTGCGCGACACCTTCGAGCTGCCACACCTCGGCCGTGCGTTGGTCCTCGGGAACCAGGCTGGTCGCGGCGAGCACCGCGTCCGCGCCACCCGTCCGCAGCACGTCGTCGAGCAACGCCGTGACGCCGGACCAATCCTCCAGCGCGGCAAGGGAATCCACCGCGCGGACGTACTCGCCCTTCGACGTGAACCAGTGCGCCGCCGCCGCGTGCACGTCCACCGCGGGCTCCAGGAACTCCCGCGCCAACGGCACCAGCGTGAACCACCCCGGTTCTGCCCGGACCTGTTCGACGAAGAGCCCGCGCCTCGCCAGGTCGGTCAGGATCGCCGAGGCCTCGGCATGCCCCAGCGACGTCAGCAGATCGGACGTGAACCGATCGAACGCGGCGGCGGTCCTCAGCAACGAACGGGTCTGCTCCGGTTCCCTGCCAACGACTTCGTCGACCAGATCGCCGAGTTCCTCCACCGTGCCCGTCTCCGCCACCAGACGCACCGCGATCGGCCACCCGCCGGTCACCTCGTGCACGTCGTGACCAGCGACCACGGTGGTCTCCTCAGCGGTGAACGCGAGCTGGGCCGCGTTGACCTCGGTCAGCTCGCCGTCGACCTTCAGCCGCCGCAACGAGAAAGGTGGCAACGTCCGTCCGGAGAGAACCACTCGGGCGCTCTGCGGCAGTTGCAGGCACAACGCCTCCACCAGCTGCGCGGCCGAATCTCCCCGTCTGAGCACGTGCATGTCGTCCAGCACGAGCAACACGTCGTCCGGCCACGCGTCCGCCAGCAGCCCGGCGATGGCCTGCGCCCGGCCGGCTTCGTCCTCACCGGACACCGACGGCACGCTGGTCCACCCGGCGGACAAGGCAATGGCCATCGGCTGCAACAGCCGATGGCCTTCCTGGCAGGTGTGCCACACGACCGGACGGTCGGTGTCGGCTTGCGTCAGCAGCGTCGTTTTGCCGTAGCCGGCGGGTGCGACGAGAGTCGTGAGCCTCGTCGTGCAGAGCAGCCCCTCGAGCCGGGGCCGCCGGATCACCGTTGTCCTCCCACGCCCCAAGATCGTCGCTGACGCGGTTGTGTTACACCAGGACCTTCGCCTTCTTCCGGCGCACTCGAACCACGACCGCCACCGCCAGCAGCACCGCGAGCACGCTGTACGCGACCGCGGCGAACGGGCTGGTGACGAGGGCGCTCAACGAGCCCTCGCTGATCTGCAGCGTGCGCCGGACCTGTTCCTCCGCCATCGGTCCGAGGATCAGCCCGACGACGAGCGGCGCGACCGGATATCCGTGCCGCCGCATGAAGAACCCGGCCACACCGATGATCAGCAGCACGATCAGGTCGTCCACCACGAAGTTCACCGCGTAGGTGCCCAGCGCCGCGAACAGCAGGATCCCCGCGTAGAGGTACGGCCGCGGGATCTGCAGCACCTTCACCCACATCTTCACCAACGGCAGGTTCAGCACGAGCAGCATCACGTTGCCGATGTACAGCGACGCGATCAACGCCCACACCATCGCCGAGTTGTTGGTGAACAGCAACGGTCCCGGCTGGATGCCGTAGCTCTGGAACGCCGCCACGATCACCGCGGCCGTCGCCGACGTCGGCAGGCCCAGCGTCAGCAACGGCACCAGAACGCCCGCCGCGGCAGCGTTGTTGGCCGCCTCGGGACCCGCCACGCCCTCGATCGCGCCGTGGCCGAACTCCTCCGGCTTCTTCGAGAGCTTCTTCTCGGCCGCGTAGGACAGGAACGTCGACACATCGGCGCCACCGGCCGGCACGGTGCCGATCGGGAACCCGATGAACGTGCCGCGCAGCCACGGTTTCCAGGAGCGCGACCAGAACTCGCGGTTCATCCACTTGCCGCCGATCGGGATCACCTCGATCGGCCCGTGCCGCAGCCGTGACGCCACGTACAGCGCCTCACCGACCGCGAACACACCGACCGCCACCACGACCACGTCGATGCCGTCGGCCAGCGTCGACACCCCGAGGGTGAAGCGCTGCTGCCCCGACAAGGTGTCCGTGCCGATCAGGCCGATGAACAGCCCGAGACCCAAGGACGCCAGCCCGCGCACCGGTGACGAGCCGAGCAGTGCCGCCACGGTCGTGAACGCCACGACCATCAGTGCCACGTAGTCGGCCGGACCGAGCGTCACCGCGATGTCCGCGATGGTCGGTGCCAACAGGGTCAGCAACACCGTGGCGATCGTGCCCGCCACGAACGACCCGATCGCCGCCGTCGCCAACGCCGCCGCGCCCTTTCCGGCGCGGGCCATTTTGTTGCCCTCTAAGGCAGTGACGATCGATGCGGACTCACCCGGCGTGTTGAGCAGGATCGACGTGGTCGATCCGCCGTACATGCCGCCGTAGTAGATGCCCGCGAAGATGATCAGCGCCGCCGTCGGGTCGAGCGTGTAGGTCAGCGGCAGCAGCAACGCCACCGTCATGGCCGGTCCGATGCCCGGCAGCACGCCGACGGCCGTGCCGAGCGTGACGCCCAGCAGCGCGTACAGCAGGTAGGTGGGCTGCGCGGCGGTCGCGAAACCCTCCAGCAGAGCGGTGATGCTATCCATCGAGGAACGGCACCCCTTCGAAGATCCCGGCGGGCAGTGAGAGACCCAGACCGGACGCGAACACCACCTGCACGACCAGCGCGAGCACCACCGCGATCGGCAGCGCGCGCCACCAGACCGCGCCGAGCGTCCACGCCGCGCCGAAGAACAACACGGTCGCCGCGACCGGCCAGCCGGCGATGTCGATCAGCACCAGATGTGCGACCAGCACGGCCACGAGCTTGCCCACGGTGACCCAGTCGGTGCGGACGTCCGCGTCGACGTCCTCACCCTCCTCGGCCTGGCCGAGCTTGCCGCGGGCGGTGGCGATGATCGCCGCCAGGCCCGTGGCGACGAGCAGAGCACCTACGGCGTAAGGAAAAGCACGCGGTCCGACCGCGTTGTCCGCACGCGCGGCGATCGTGGTCGCGTCGACCAGGGTGAAGACCCCGATCGCCGCGACCAGACCGCCGAACGCGTACTCCTCGACTTTTTCCGAGATCACTTCACGAGCCCGATGTTCTGCAGCGCCGGGCGGATGCGGCCGATCTCCTTGTTCAGGAACGTGGAGAACTCGCTACCGGTGAGGAACGTGTCGGTCCAGCCCTTCTTGGTGAGCTCTTCCTTCCACTGCGGGCTCGCGTGCATGTCGGTGACGAGCTTGGTCAGCCGGTCCTTGGCCTCGGGCGTGATCCCGCCCGGCGCCACGACGCCGCGCCAGTTCGTGAGCTCGACACCGAGGTTGAGCTCCTTGAAGGTCGGCACCTTCAGCGTCGGGTCCTGGTTGGGCCCGGACGTGCCGAGCGCGCGCAGCTTGCCCGCCTTGATCTGCTCGCGGTACTCGCCGATGCCGGAGATGCCGGCGTCGACCTTCTTGCCCAGCAACGCGGCCAGCGACTCGCCACCGCCCGAGTAGGGCACGTAGTTCAGCTTGTCCGGGGCGATGTCCTTCGCCTTGAGCAGCAGCCCGGCGAGGATGTGGTCGGTGCCGCCGGCCGAACCGCCGGTGATCGAGACACCCTTGCCCTTCTCCGCGATGGCCGCGAGCAGGTCGTCGACCGACTTGTACGGCGAGTCGGCGGGCACCACGAGCACCTCGTCCTCGGCGGTGAGCCGGGCGATCGGCGTGGTGTCCTCCAGCCGTGCCGTGGACGCGTTCGTCTCCACCGCGCCGACCATGACCAGGCCGGTGATCATCAGGTACGACGTGGACTTCTCGTTCGCGAGCTTCTGCAGGCCGACCGTGCCACCTGCCCCGCCGACGTTGCTGACCTGCACGGATCCGGCGAGCTTCGCCCCGGACACCGCCGCGGACATCGCCCGCGCCGTCTGGTCCCAGCCGCCACCGGGGTCGGCCGGCGCCATGATCTCCAGCTTGCCGATGGCGTCACCGCCGCCAGAGCTCTTGGCAGCCTGACCGCATCCCGCGAGCACCAGTCCGACGGCGGTCAACGCGACCGCTCGTCTCCAGCCTGCACCCATCGAGCCCACTCCTCAGCTTCGTTGCCGGACGTTGGGCGGGAACGGTAGGTATGTCGGCTGCGTAAACGTGTGCATCGGTCGTAAAAGACGTATTGGTCGTTTAGTTCGTGACCTGATTCACACGCGTTGCGCAAGAATGCACTCCATGTTTCGCCGGTCTCTCTCACTGGGCGTGTCGCTCCTGGTGTTGCAGGTGGTCATCGTGCTGATGACGACCTGTGCCGCCGGGTTGTTCGCGGCCAAGTTGCAGAGCGACCGGATCCGCGAGGCGTACAAGGACCGGATGCTGTCCGTCGCGTTGAGCGTGGCCCGGCTGCCGACGGTGGTGCAGGCGTTCGACTCGCCAAACCCGTCCGCGACCATCCAGCCGCTCGCCGAACTGATCCGCAACGCCTCCCAGGTCACCTACGTCGTGGTCACCGATCACAACGGCGTCCGGTACGCCCACCCCGATCCGAAACGCATCGGCGAACGCGTCTCGACCGATCCGAGCACGCCGCTGTCCGGTGACGTGTTCGTCGGCACCGAGACCGGCACGCTCGGCACGTCCCTGCGGGCGAAGGTGCCGGTGCGGGCCGAGGACGGACGGATCATCGGCATGGCCTCGGTCGGCATCCTGGAGAGCCAGCTGTCCGACGACCTCGCCGAGGACCTGCCCGAACTGATCGGGTGGCTGGCCGCCGCCGCGTTGGTCGGGGTGCTCGGCGCGGCACTGGTCACGCAGCTCGTCCGGCGCCGCACGTTCCGGCTCGAACCGGCCGAGATCGCGCAGCTGCTGGAGACCAGGGACGCGATGCTGCACGGCATCCGCGAGGGCGTGGTGGCCGTGGACGACCGGCAGCGGCTCGCGTTGGTGAACGACGAGGCGATGCGGTTGCTCGGCCTCACCGACAACCCCACGGGACAGCCCGCCGAGGAAGTCCTCGACGACGGGCTGCTGGATCTGGCGCGCTCGGTGGACGACGTAGCGGACCGGCTCGTTCTCGCCGGCGAACGGGTGCTGGTCGCGAACCGGATGACCGCAAAGACGCACGACCGTGCGGTCGGTGTGGTGCTGACGTTGCGCGACCGCACCGAGCTGCACGACGCGTTGCGCGAGTTGGACGGCCAACGGACCGTCACCGAGGTGCTACGCGCGCAGGCCCACGAGTTCTCCAACCACCTGCACGTCATCGGTGGACTGCTGGATCTCGAACGGCAAGCCGACGCCGTCGCCTACATCGAACGGGTCGGCGGCGCCGGCTCGCTCACCGCGGACATCATCGACGGCGCGAACGCGGACCCGGCGCTGGCGGCGTTGCTGCTGGCCAAGTCCTCCACCGCGCACGAACGCGGCGTGGAACTGCGGCTGGATCCGGAGAGCTCGGTGGACATCCGCGCGGGCGACGACGCGTTGACCGTGCTCGGCAACCTGGTGGACAACGCGGTGGACGCCGTGGAGACCGGGGGTATCGTGCGCGTGCTCGTGCGCTCGTCGGTCACCGGTGTGCGCGTGGTCGTGGACGACGACGGACCGGGGGTGGCGGAGTCGCAACGCGGACGTATCTTCGACCTGGGCGTCAGTTCGAAGGACGCTGAGGGAGCGCACGGCCGGGGGATAGGACTCGCATTGGTGTCGAGGGTGGTCACCCGGCGCAGCGGCCAGGTGGCGATCACCGACTCGGAACTCGGCGGCGCGTCGTTCGACGTGTGGCTGCCGGAAACGGGGAACCGATGAGCGTGCGGACGCTGGTCGTCGACGACGACTTCGCCGTGGCCGCGATCCACCGCGGTTTCCTGGAGGCGATGCCCGAGTTCGAGGTGGTCGGCGAGGCCCACCGCGGCGGCGAGGCGTTGCGGGCGGTGGAAGCGCTGCGGCCCGACCTGGTGCTGCTGGACATCCACCTGCCCGACATGTCCGGGCTCGAGGTGCTGGCCCGGTTGCGCGCCCGCAGCGGACCGCCGGTCGACGTCATCGCGGTCACCGCCGCGCGCGAACGGGAGACCGTGCGGCAGGCCATGTCCCGGGGCGTGGACAACTACCTGGTCAAGCCGTTCACGCGGACGGCGTTCATCGACCGGATGCGGGAGTACCTGGCCCAGCGGATCGAGGTGCAGCGGCTCGGGCAGGTGCTGGACCAGGACGAGGTCGACCAGCTGATGCACCACCGTCCGCGCAACCTGGTGATGCCCAAGGGGTTGTCGGCCGTGACGCTGCGGCTCGTGACGGATGCGTTGCGCGACAGCGACAGCGACCTCTCCGCACAGGAGGTGGGGGAGCGCGCCGGGATGTCCCGGGTGAGCGCGCGCCGTTACCTGGAGCACCTGGTCACGATCGGCAAGGCCGAGGTGCAACCGCGGTACGGCATGGCGAACCGGCCCGCGCACGGCTACCGGCTGACCTGAGCGTCCCAGTCGATCCGGTACTGCTGGTCCTTCGTGAACGCCTTGGCCCCGAACGTCTTCATCACGATCGGCATCAGCAACCGCGTGAAGAATCCCGTTTCCCGCTTATCGCTGTTGGTCCTGGCCGCGCGCGCCGTGATCCGTACGTCGTACTCCACCTTGACCTGATGGGACACAGTCAGCTCGCGCAACCGTTGGTAGAGCTCGGCCCGCGTCACGACGCGTCTCGTCTCCTGCCAACTGTTCGTCCCTGAGCATTGGCCATCACCATGTGGTGCAAGGGTTCGCCGAAGTCAGAAGCCAGCCCGACGTAGCCACACGCCGGGCTGTACAGCAGCAGTCGCACTGAGACCGAGCGTTGCTCAGGAGACCGGCATGTGGAAGGCGGCGAACAGCCTGTGCGATCCGACCGGGGATGTGGCCGGACAGAATGGGTCCGTGGATTCCCTGGAGACGACGCCCCAGACCCGAGTTCGTATGAGCAGGCAGAAGTCGAAGGACACACAGGTGGAGATCGCCCTGCGCAAGGCGCTGCATGCTGCGGGGCTCCGCTACCGGGTGCATCAACGTCCGGTAAGCGGAGTGCGACGTGAAGCGGACGTTGTGTTCACAGCGGCCAAGGTCGCGGTGTTCGTCGACGGTTGCTTCTGGCACGGATGTCCTGAGCATGCGACGTGGCCGAAGAACAACGCTCAGTTCTGGCGGGACAAGATCGAAGGAAATCGGCGACGCGACGTCGACACCGACGCACGTTTGGCGCAGGAGGGATGGTTGGCCGTTCGGGTGTGGGAGCACGAGTCGGTCGAGGTTGCCGCTGATCGGGTGAAGGAAGCGGTCGTGGGTCGAAGGAGGCCGAAGTAGCACAACCCGCCATGGCAGCGATGAGACCCGTACGGGGGACAAGCAGGCGGCCTGTATGTCGAAATTTGATTCCCGTAGCGCTGTCAAAATTCAGCTGATAGTGTGACGTGGCCCGCCCCAGCCGGAGCGAGCTACGGGACTGGAGGCTGTTGCTGCGATGAGTCCACAGCAGGGAGAGAAGTTCGGCTCCTGGTTGGCACGCCAGCTCCGCCGGGCGGGCATGAACCAGGCAGAGCTCGCCGACGAGCTCGAGATGACCCGTGCCGCGGTGTCGGCTTGGATCAACGACCGCGCCGAGCCACGTCCAGAGACGCAACGCAGGATTGCCGCCATTCTCGGCACCGACTCGGCGTCGATCTACAACAGGACCGATGTCGCACCGGATCTGCCGCTTCAGTGGCATCACCGATCCGCGTACAAGGACGGTGGTCGTGAGTACGGCAACGCCGCTGCCTTCGCGTTCAACGCCGATCTGTCGGCACTGGCTCGCGAGGCGACGCAGAACTCACTGGACGAGCGGTACGACGAGCGGAAACCCGTTCGGGTGCGCTACACGTTGGAAGAGCTGACCGGCGAACACCTCGACCAGTTCCTCGCCGCACTCCACTGGGACGAGCTTCGAGAGCACTACGACGAGGCTGCGTTGTTGGAGCAGAAGGTGTCCCGAAGCCTGAAGGCCGCGCTTCGCGACCTGGACGAGAACAAGAGCCTGATCCTGCTCCGCGTCGACGACTACAACGCGGCAGGCCTCACCGGTGACGAATACGGCGACGGTCGGTACACCGCTGTGGTCCGAAGGCAGCTCGACAGCCGCAAGGAGTCAGGTGCGAAGGCGGGCGGGTCGTACGGGCTCGGCAAAGTTACTCTCTGGGCCACCAGCCGGTTCAACCTCGTGCTGATCAATTCGACGCTTTCCGAGTCGTACGAGGGGCGTACCGAACGGCGCGTCGTGGGTCGGGTGGACCTGCCTTGGCGCAAAGTCGGGAATGAGGCCTACGCGGGTCCTGCCTGGTTCGGCCAAGCCGACACGGAACCGAACCGACAGCAGGTCTCCCGATCGTGGTGGGCGGACGAGCAGACTGTCCGCGATCTGCATCTGGATCGATTGTCTGATGAGCCTGGCACGTCGTTTCTCATCGTGGGGGCGCATGATGCGTCCGGAACCGCCGAGTCTTTGAAAGACATGCACGAGAAGCTGGTCATCGCGCTGGCCGAGGGGTTTTGGGCGGCCATGGTCGGCGGCAATGACGGTGGTCCGTTGTTGGAAGCCAGCGTCGTGGCGATGCGGAACGGTCGTGTCGTTGTCGACGAGAAGCGGGTCGATCCGCATACCAGCCACCCGGCGTTGAGCCGGGCGTTCAAGGCGTACCTCGACAGGGACACGGTCGAGGAATTGACGACGAGCACTCAGGTTGCGCGGGCCGATGTGACGCTCGTCGTTCCGCCGCGCAAGTCGGACAAACGGAAGCAGGGCGGCGGGCATCATCGCGCTGTTCTTCTTGTCACTCCCGCTGGCGAAGATGACGATCCGGTCAACCAGGTCGTGTACATGCGGGGAAATCGCATGACGGTGATGAGCAAGCGACCACGTGAGCTGCCGCTTGGCGCAACTCGATTCCACGCGGTGTTGCTGGCCGGGTACGCCACCGAGCAGACCGGTGCCGACGTCGAACTCGCCGAGGAGTTCCTCCGCGCCTCGGAGCCCCCCGAGCACAACGACTGGAAGCACACCGAGGAGCTCACGTCGGTCTACGCCCGTGGTGCCCTGAGCCGACTCCGGGAGTTTCGTGTCGAGATCGACAAAGCGGTCCGTCAGCTCGTAGGGCGCCGCACGACTGTGCGAGGCGAAGGGCCTGCGGCGTTGCGGGAACTGCTGAAACTGGATGTGTTCGGACCTGCCGGCTCCCGTAGCAGGCGGAACGTTCCGCTGGTGGAAATCACCCGAGGTGACCTCGATGACACCGGAGCGTGGAACGTCTGGGTTGATCTCAAACTCCCGGAATCGGACAGCACCTGGCGGCTGACCCCGATCGCGAAGTTCGACGTGCGGTCTGGGGGGCGGCCCGTGGTCGCGTGGAAGGAGATCGTGCCCAGGGACAACTGCCGTGAAGAGGACGGAAACTTGGTGATCGAAGCCGGTGTGCGGTTGGCCTCGTTCTCCGGCATCACGGATCCGTCCTCGCATCCGGTTCACGGCAATCTTGCCGGGTTGATCATCGACATCCAGAAGTCGCGCGGAGGTGCGCTGTGAGGCCCTTCCTCAGCTACCCGAGGATTCCTGACACGGTCGAACTCGAGATCGTCTCTGTTTCCGTGGACGGCAGGGATCTGCCGTACTCGCAGATCTCCCGAACCGAGAAGACCGTGGCGCTGCACCAAACCGGGCGCGGTGACTGGGACTTGGCCACGTTGCACCTAAAGGCCGTTCTGCCGGATCAAGAGATCGCCGACGGACCGTGGTCCGACGTCGTGTGTTTGGCCGTGCTCTCCGAGAACAGCACGAACGTGCGATCCACCGCACGGCTCGCCAAGGGACGCGACGGCACTTGGCAAGGGAAGATCGAACTGGTGCGAGGCCGACACCTCCGCAGGGCGGTCCTCTCTCTCGCTGTCGTCGGCGAGGTCAACGGAGTGCCGGGTCGCGCCATCGGCAAGTCGGAAGCTCCCTGGTACCTCGACCTGAAGGAGTCGACGCCGCGTCGCCAACGCGAGATCAAGATCGTGGAGGCCGACTTCCGTGAGGCATCTGAGGAGTGGCTGCGTGGGTTCAAGGACTCCGCGTGGGTGGTTGCGACGGTCGAAGATCCGGAGATCCCGATCGTCTACCTGAACACGTCCGGGGTGGAGGGGCTTGTCGAGGTCCTCAACGGCACCAGCGGTTCCGCGGCGGAAAAGGTGCTGCGGGACACAACGACGAGCCAAATCGCCCAAGATGCCTGGATCGCCATGTTCCACACGGCGGTGAGCAACCTCGACCAGGACGACGACGGGACGCCGATCATGCCGACCGGCTGGCAGGAGCCCGTCCTGAAGATGATGTTGCCCGATGTCTTGCCAGGCAGACAGCTGACCGACGCGTTGCGCGAGATCAACGAATGTCGGACCAGCGGTGCCGGATGGGCGGAGCTGCAGACGAACATCCAGTTCGCAGCGGGCAAACGCAGCCAGATCGCGAAGAAGTTGACCGGCGCGGTGCGCACCGTCGACCGCGAGGAGAGGAGCGAACCCTGATGAGTGAGTTGCCTGCAGTGGACTTCCCAGCTGTGCTCGGACTTCTCCCCGACACGGCCGTGACCAAGCATCTCAGCCATGCGGTGCAGGCCGGCAAGGACTTCTTTGTGCCGTCGGCGCTGCGCAGAGCGGTTGACGCCGAGTTTGAGGACCAGCCCAGGTGGCACGTGGGACCCGTGCGCGTGCTGGTGGACGAGGCGATGGACCGGTTCGAGGGGCGGAGGTCCAAAGCCGATGTCTGGCTTGCACCACGACTTCACGCGACGTTGCGCATGACTCGTGCGGAGGCGGCCGACAGCCGGCTCTGGAACTATCTCGCGATGCTCGTCGCCCCTGACTACGTGGTGTGGCGACACCGGGGCTCGAAGAGCGGGATCGCGAAAACGTCACGGTTCAGCGGTCGTCACGACTTGCAAGCGTTCGCACGGTTGTGGTGGTCGGCCGAGCTGTTCCGTGACGGCTCCGACTACCGCCCGGTGGAACCATTTTGGGCGTACCAGGACGCCGTGAACAGCATCATGCGATTGGAGATCATCGACCACCGCCCAACCGCGGCGGCGATGGTTCGCATCGTGGAGCGGTTGGCCAACGAAGGCGTGCCCAACGCTTCCGACCACGTCAACGGCTTGTCCAAGGCGGTCAACGCCGCAGGCAGCACGCTGGTGTTCGACGTCATCGCGCCTGACTCGCCCGTTGACCACGATGCGCGCCTCGACTGGATCGCCGAGTCCGCTCACGCGGCCGAGGTTCCCTGGGACAGGTTGCCGGACGGCCCGGACGACGGGGCGGTGGACAAGCGTGCTGTGGACGTCCTGGTGCCCATGTTCGAGAAGCTTCTTGCCGAGGCTCCACTCAGGGTGCGCTCGAAGAAGGACGCGGATGACGACGACTGACCACCGGCATTCGCAACAACAGGATTCAAAGGGGCGGAACATCCACATGACGGCAGTGTCGGACATAACTTCGGAAGATGATCGAGGGCGGGCTCGCCTCAGGTCGTTGGAGCTGTGCGCCGGTGCCGGGGGGCAGGCGCTCGGACTTGAGAGCGCGGGGTTCGACCCGGTCCTGCTCATCGACAACAAGGACTACGCGGTCGAGACCTTGCGGATGAACCGTCCGAGTTGGGACGTCCGTGAGATGGAACTCGCCGGCTTCGACCCGGCTGAGGACCAGCGCGCTTACGACGTCGACCTGCTGTCCGCGGGCCTGCCCAGGGTGCAGGCCTCGGCTGACCGCAAGCGGTCTCGCGGCAGCGCCACGGAGCTGGCGGTACTGCGAGACACCGTCCTGCTCATGCACGGTGTGCAGCCTCGGGCGTTGCTGATCGAAAACGTTCCGGAGCTCGTCACGAAGGACATGTACCAGGATGCGAGGACGGACGTCGAAGCAGAGCTCGAGCACCTAGGTTATGGATTCCGTTGGCTGGTGATCAACGCCGCTGACTACGGGGTGCCCCAGGATCGAAAAATGGGCGTTCTCGTTGCGTTCAAGAACAAGTGTGCGGACTCTTTCGAGGTGCCGCCGATACAGGACTCTCAGCCCACGGTCGGCAGCGCGCTGTTCGAGTCCATGGCGTCTCGGGGATGGGAGCAAGCTGCAGAATGGGCTGGGCAGGCGGATCGACTCGCCCCCACTCTGGTGGGTGGTTCGGAGGACAGGGGAGGGCCTGACCTCGGACCACGCGGATCGAAACGTTTGTGGGCTGCGATGGGTGTGAACGGAGGCTCCATCGCGGACGTTCCGCCCGGAGCCGGTTTCCGGTGGGATCCGAACGCCGGAACCGAGAGCATGATCAAGCTCACTGTAGGCCAGACCGCGCTCATCCAAGGATTCCCGAAGGACTGGCGGTTCGCGGGCGGCAAGACCAAGCAATGCCGTCAGATCGGCAACGCTCTGCCTCCGCCGGTGGCGCACGTACTTGGGCAGGCGATTCGCGGGGTGTTGGAAGAACACTGACCCGCCCTCACCTGGCTGCGGCGCAACACCGGATAAACTCCCGCTCCATGATCCCTGAACAGTCTGTGTCCCATGAGCCTGGGAAGATCCACATGGTGGATCTCTTCGCCGGGCCCGGTGGGCTGGACGTCGCCGCACACTGGTTGGGCATGGCGGTGGATGGGATCGAATGGGACGCGAACGCGTGTGCCACCCGAGCCGAGGCCGGGCTGGCCACCTGGCACGCCGATGTGCGGCACCACAAGCCTGCGGACTTTGAGAAAGCCACGGTCCTGGCAGGTGGCCCACCTTGTCAGACCTACACCGTGGCAGGTGGCGGCGCCGGTCGCCGTGCGCTGGACCAAGTGCTTCGATACGTGAAGCGCATGGCGGCCGGTGAGAACGTCAAGGAGAGCTTGGCCGACCTGGACGACGAACGCACCGGACTCGTGCTGGAGCCGCTGCGGTGGGCGCTGGAGGCCGTCCACGAAGGCCGTCCCTACGAGGCGATCATCCTCGAGCAAGTCCCTGCGGTGCTTCCCGTGTGGAATGCAGTGCGTGAAGCGCTGGAAGGCGTTGGGTACAAAGCCGATTGCGGCATCTTGCACACCGAGATGTTCGGGGTGCCGCAGACGCGACGCCGGGCGATTCTGATTGCGCGGCGTGACTGCAAGCCAAGCCTTCCCATGCCGACGCATCGACGCTACCGCAAGGGTGTTCCTTCCTCAGAAGGGGATGCTCAGCTGTTGCCGTGGGAAACTATGGGCAGCGCAGTCAAGCGGGAATCGCCGTACATGGTGATTTCCAACTACGGCACCGGAGGGGACCCCAAGCTGCGCGGTAGGCGCACGTCCGACGAGCCGTCTGCCACCGTCACCGGGAAGGTGTCGCGCAACCGCTTGGTCACGTTCGATGAGCACGAGCTCGAGCTTGACCGGTTTACCGAGCAGGAGGCAGGACGTCTGCAGACGTTCCCTCGCGACTACCCGTGGGCAGGGAAGGATCGCTCCCAACAGATCGGCAATGCCATCCCCCCGAGACTCGCGGCTCATGTTCTTGCTGCGGCGATGGGATGGAAACTTGACGAGAAAGCCCTTGACGCTGCTGTTGACGGTGACTGGAAAGTCACCAAGAAGAGCATGCCTCTGGCCGTGAAGAAGATTGAAGAATAGCGACAACTGCGTGTTGCGTGAACTGTCCATCGTGGACAAATGGTGAGTCGGTGTCGGATGACACCGACTCACCGAGGCTGCTCAGCAGTTGTAGCTCTTCGTCGAGATGTCGCCGTAGTACGTCACGGCCTTGCCGTGCAGGATCGCCTTGACGTCGTTGTCGTTGAGGCGCTGTTCGTAGTGCAGGTGGGTGTAGGTCTGACCGCCGCTCTTGCCGACCGTGCCGACTCGCGCGCCGCGCGCGACCTTCTGGACGTCCTTCACCGCGACCGAGCCGAGGTGGGCGTAGTAGGTGGTCCAGCCGCCGCCGTGGTTGATCACGACGTAGCCCGAGGCCGCGTAGCGCACGTCGACGGTGCCGCCGGCGCTGGCGATCACCGGTTTGTCCTTGTCGGAGTCCCCGCTGCCCATGTTGAAGTCGATGGCGTACAACGGTTTGTGGTTGGAGCGCGTGCCGGCGCGCCAGATCTGGCCGCACGGGAACGGCATCTCGAACGCCGGTCGCGCGACAGCGTCCACAGTGGACTCTTCGGCGGTGGCGGTGGTCGTGAACGCGAGCGGTGCCAGCAGCGCGAGCGCCGCGGCGGCCGGGCGACTGATCCTCATGATTTGCCCCTCTCCAGGCGAAGATCCCGATGGCTGAAGGCTGGCAGCGGGGCTCGACCGGGACCAGAGAGGGAAATCCCTCCCCTGTGACATGATCGGTCGCATGAGACCTGGGGGCAGGATTCTTGGACTGGTGGCCGCGCTCTTGAGCCTGGCCGGATGTACGAGTCCGGAGATTCTGCCGGATTGGGAACCGGAGGTCGCGCGGCCGATCACGGTGACGACCACGCCTTCGTCCGTGCCTTCGTCCACGCCGCCGTCGTGCGACACCGGGCTGCGGTTCACCGAGGTCGGCGGCGACTCGGCGATGGGCCTGCGCATCCGAGGGATCGAAGTGGTCAACTGCGGCGCGCAACCGCTTGAGCTGAACGGATACCCGCAGGTCAAGCTGCTCGACGAGCAGTGGCAGCAGCTGGACGTGCAGATCCTCGACGGGTCCGGCGGCATCGCGTCGGTCGAGGGCTTCGACACCCCGCCGCAGCCGATCACCCTGCAACCGGGAGAGCGCGCGAAGAGCGCGTTCATGTGGAAGAACACGAACACGTCGATCGACCCGCCGCTGGTCGGCCGCCACGTCGACATCGCGGCCGTGCCGGGCGGCACCTGGCAGCCGCTGGTGCCGATGCCGCCGGGCGACGACTTCCACGTCGACCTGGGCAGCACCGGGCGAATGGGCGTCCGCGCCTGGTACCGCTAGTCGCGGTGCTCTTCGTGTCGGGCCGGTTAACTCTTCTGGCAGAACGGCACTTCCGTGTTCTCATGACGACATGTCGACCACCGCGCTCCTGAGCTTCACGTTCGTCGCGCTGCTGACCGTCATCACGCCGGGCCTGGAAACGTTGCTGGTGCTCAGGACCGCGCTGCTGGTCGGCCGCCGCGCCGCGATGGGCGTCGTGGTGGGGAGCACCCTGGGCTGCCTCGTGTGGGCGACCGCCGGACTCGTCGGCCTCACCGCGCTGCTGCAGGCGTCCGAACTGGCCTACGACATCGTCCGCTGGCTCGGCGCCGGCTACCTGATCTACTTGGGCGCCAAGGCGTTGTGGCAGTCGTTTTTCTCGAGGCACCGGCATCCCGCCGAGGCTGACGAACCCGCGCCGGTGCCGTCGGTGCGCGCGGCCGTCCGGGTAGGACTGCTGACGAACCTGCTCAACCCGAAGCCGGGTGTCTTCTACCTGTCGCTGCTGCCGCAGTTCCTGCCCGTCGGACAGCCCGCGTGGGGCGGCGTGCTCGTGGCCATCCACCTCGGCATCGGCCTGTTGTGGTTCCCGATCGTGATCACGGCCGCCGGCCGGGCGCGTGCTTTCCTGCTGCGGCAACGGACTTTGCTGGACCGCCTCTCCGCGTCCGCACTGATCGCCTTCGGTCTCAAAACGGCGGCGGACGCGCGCTGACGTGTGATCTGATGTGCTCATGTCGACTGCCGCACTGCTGAGCTTTTCGCTGGTCGCGCTGCTGACCGTCATCACGCCCGGCCTGGACACGGTGATGGTGTTGCGGACGGCGTTGCTGAGCGGCAAGCGCGCGGCGTTGGGCGTCGTCCTCGGGATCACGCTGGGGTGCCTGGTCTGGGCGGTGGCGAGTCTCGCGGGCCTGACGGCGCTGCTCACCGCGTCCGAACTGGCCTACGACATCGTCCGCTGGCTCGGTGCCGCCTACCTGATCTACCTGGGCGCCAAGGCGTTGTGGCACTCGCGGAAGGCCGTGTCACTCGACGACTCGCGTCCGGTGCCGGGCGCCGGGGCGTCGTTGCGCGCCGGACTGCTGACGAACCTGCTCAACCCGAAGGTCGGCGTCTTCTACCTGTCGCTGCTGCCGCAGTTCATGCCCGCCGGACAGCCCGCGTGGGGCGCGGCACTGGTGGCCGTCCACCTCGGCTTCGGCCTCGTGTGGCTGCCGATCCTGATCGCGATGGCCGGTCGCGCCCGTGCTTTCCTGTTGCGTCAACAGGTCCTGCTGGACCGCCTGACCGCATCGGTGTTCGTCGCACTGGGGCTGAAGCTGGCGTTCGAAGCGCGCTAGTAGTCCAGTCGGGTGAACATCGGCTACCCCGATCAGAATGCGCAATTTTGCCGATGCGTTCGTATGAGGGCCTGGGTGAGATTGATGGTCCGGCGTCGAGCTCAGCGTCGGACGGGCACTCCCGGTGGGTTGGGTCGGCCACGGTGATGACCGTGATCATCCGGGGGGAAGTGATCGCGGGGCGTTGGCTCAGCACACCGGGTGCCCGTGCAAGTCTCAGGTTTCAGTGCTGGCCGGTGGCGGTGCGGTGCCAGGCCGCGAGCGCCACCCGGTTCGGCAGCCCCAGCTTCGCGCGGATGTTGACCACGTGCCGGTCCGCCGTCCGCGGCGAGATGAACAGCCGGGCCCCTATCTGCTTCGACGTGAGGCCGTCCGCGACGAGCCCGGCGATCGTGAACTCCTGCCTGGTCAGCCCACCCGGCAGGGCGGGTTTGGCCGGTCGCCGCTCGGAGTCCGGCACCGGTTCGAGAGCGAACTCCATCGCCTGCTCGTACCGCAGGTCGGCGCCCAGCGTCATGATCACCGGGTAGTCGTCGCCGAGCGCCCGGCGGACGGTCCGGTCGGCGCGTTCCAGCATCTTGTGGAACGGCCTCATGCTCCCGAACGAGACCCGCGAGATCCGCTCCTGCGAGCGCAGCGCACCGAGCAGACGGGCCGCACGGTCGTGCGCACCCAGTTCCGCGCACGTGCAGGCGAGCAGCCACAGGTTGTACGCGGGACCCCACGCGTCGCCGAGCACGAGCTGGATCCGCAACGCCTCCAGTGCCAGCGGGTGCACCTGCGCGGGGTCTCCGTGCACCAGCTCGTAGAGACCCTGCTGCCAGAGTCCCCAGGCGTGCGCCCAGTCCGCGCCGCTGTCCTCGCCCAGCCTGACCAGCCCGGCCGTGGCCTTCTCCGCCGCCTCGGCGTCCTGCAGGAAGCACGCGGCCATCGTGTGCAGCAGCTCGGTGATGTAGGTGTCGCCCGGCGACGCGAAATCGCGCGAGAGCTCGACGACGTGCGCGTACAAAGGCACGCAGTCCGCTGAACCCTCCACGTAGAAGAGGTGCGTGGCCTCGACGAACACCAGGTGCACGTCGGTCATCGGCAGCCGCGGCAACGCACTGGCCTCGTTCATCAACGGGATCGCCGCCGCCATGTCCCCCTGCGTCTGCGCCAGGTAGGCGATGTGCGCGAGCAGCGACGTGCGCAGCGGCGGCTCGGTGATCACCTTGAGCGCCACCGCGAGCAGGTCGCGCGCCTGGCCGAGCATGCCCGCGAACGACGTGAACCGGGTGCGCTGCACGTTCATCGCCATGAGCGTGCCGATCTCGGCCAGGTCCGGGGTCTCGAGCGCGTACCCGATCGCGGCGCGGATGTTCGGCCACTCCTCGCGCAGCCGCCCCATCCACAGCGCCTCGTCCGGCGAGAACCACGAACGGGTCGCCTCGTCGACGAACTCGCTGTAGTGCAGCACGTGCCGGCGCAACGGCTCGTCCGCGCTCGCGAGCAGCCGGGCGCCGAACTGCGCCACGGTGTAGAGCAGCCGGTAGCGCGTGCGCCGCGTGACCGGACTCGTCGTCGCCACCACGATCGACTTGCGGACCAGCGCGGACAACGGCTCCAGCACGTCCGCGCCCACCACCGCCTCGGCCGCGGCGCGGTCGAAGTCCGCGGGGAACACCGACAGCGTTCCCCACAGCTGCCGTTCCTCGTCCGTGCAGTGCCGCGCCGACCACTCGAACGCCCGCTCCAGGGTGGCGTGGTGGGCCGGTCCGTGCGTGTCGCCGATCAGCAGGTCGAACCGGCGGTCGAGCTGGTCGAGCACATCGGTCAGTGACATCTCGGCCAGCCGCGCGGCCGCGAGCTCGATCGCGAGTGGCAGCCCGTCCAACGCCCGGCACAGTGCCGTGACCTCGGGCAGGTCGTGCTCGGTCAGCATGGCGCCGGCCGCGTCCGCCCTCTCCAGGAACAGCTGCACGGCGTCCTCGTCGACGGTCAGCGGCGGCACGCGCAGCAGATGTTCGCCGTAGACGCCGAGCTGTTCCCGCGAGGTCGTGAGGATCGTCAGGCCCTCGCAGTCCCGCAACAGGTGGTGCACGAGGTGCCGCACGGCCTCCAGCAGGTGCTCGCAGTTGTCCAGCACGAGCAGCAAGTGCTTGTCGTACAACGACTCCACCAGCCGGCCGAGGCCGGCGTCCGGCGAGTTGTCGACGATCCGCAGCTCGGCCGCGACCGTGCGCGCGAGCAACGCCGGATCCTTGAGATCCGCGAGCCGCACCTCCCAGACCCCGTGCTGGAACGCGGACGCCCGTGTCATGGCGCGCCCGGTCTCCACGGCGATGCGTGTCTTGCCCACACCGCCGGCACCCACCAAGGTGACCAGCCTGGCCTTGCCGAGGAGCGCCTCGGTTTCGGCGAGCACCGCCCGGCGGCCGATGAACGTCGTGGTCTGGGCAGGCAGATTGCCCCGCACGGTCATCGGCGCATCTTCGCTCAGTGACGCTCAGGTGTGATGATGAGGCTCGCCTCACCACCCTTTCGGCCTAGCGGGTTCGACCGTGCGTGGTGGCCCGCTCACGAGTACGAATGATCATCTTGGTCGCCAGTCGCAGCCCCTGGCGCGCGTTGAGGTGCGGCAGGTAGGCCCGGCTGACGGCGTTCGCGATGCGGGGCAGCGCCGCGGAGTCCGGGTAGGCCATGAACATCGGCCGGTACGTCGGCTGGAACTTCGCCTTGAACGCGAACAGCGACCGGAACCCGTAGACCGGCTCCAGCACCTGCCCGGTGAGGTCCAGGACGCGCTGCAGCGCCCGAGGACGTTCGCCTCGGTCCAATCGGGCCAGCGGCGCTCCCGACAGGCTCAGGAACCGCGCCCCCTCGGCCTGGAGCTGCTGCGCCGCCGAGGCGATCAGGAACTCCATGGAGCCGCGGAAGCCGTGCGTGCGGCGGCGCATGAAGTCGAGGGTGTACCCGACGACCTCACCGTCGGCGTACACCGGCAGCCAGCTCGTGATGCCGTGCACCGTGCGGTCGGCGTCCACGGCGAGCAGACAGCGGACACCGTCGCCCGCCAGCTCCTCCAGGCCGCCGAGCGTGAACCCCATCTCGGGCAGGCCCTTGTCCGCCACCCACTCCGACGAGATCGACCGGATCTGGTCGGTGATCGCGTACGGAGCGTTGGCGTACGTGCACCACTCGGCGGTGATGCCCTCCTTCCCGGCCTTGTTCAGGGCCGTGCGCACGTCCTGCCACTTCTTGCCGGTGAAGCTCAGCGTGTCCAGCTCGATCACGGTGTCCTCGGCGACCTGCACCGCGGACCACCCGAGGCTCTCGACCGCCTCCCGCGTCTGCCCGCCCACGCTGTACAGGCACGGCGTCCAGCCGTTGCGCGCGCAGAACTCGGCGAACCCGCGCACGGCGTCCACCGGCGCCGGACCGATCGGGTCGCCGACGGTGAGCGCGATCGTCGCCACCACCCGGTACGCGATGGCCGTCTCACCGTCGGGCGTGAACCAGTACTGGTTGCCACGCCACGTCGTCATGTACGACAGCGACGAACCGCCGTAGCGCAGCATCAGCTCGCGGGCGTGCGCCGCCTCCTTCTCGCACGAAGACGGCCACGCGCGCCACGACGCCATCAGCAGGCCCGCCAGCACGATCAGCCAGAACACCACGCCCGTGTACTCGAACAGCAGCGTGCCGATGAACCCCTCGGCGGAGAACTGCAGCGGCACCAGGTCGAGGTAACCCGGCGGCAGGAACCTCGTCGGCAGGTCCGCGAGCAGTTCGGTGAAACCCGGCTCCGGCCTGAACTGGTCGCGCACCAGGTACCCGCCGAAGACGTACAGCGCCGACAGCAACCCGATGCTGCCCGCCGTGAACCGCCAGAACTTCCTGACGGCATGCCGAGGCAGCCGCACAGCGAAGTGCTTGCGCGTCACCAACAGCACCACGGTGATCGCGAGCGGCGCCAGCATCGGCACGCCGAACGAGACCACGAGCTCCAGCAGGCTGGCGTCCGGAAAACGCGCGACGTACACGACGTACGAACCGATGAACGCCGCGAACGCCACGTTGAACACCAGCGCCGACCGCCACGCGAACCGCCGGCCGCGCCGCAGCCCTTCCGCCAGCACGAGCAGCAGCAACGCCGGCAGCAACGACATCACGAGCGCGGGGAACCGCCCGTACGACAGCTGAACCACCATCGTCCGGCACAGCTCGACCGCGTCCGAGGCGCACATCGCGTCGACGTCTTCCGACGACGGCTGTGCGACCGCCACGACGTCCGCGAACCACCACAGCGGGCCGTTCGGATACGGCGACATCATCGACACCACTGGCCCGAGCGCCGAAGCCGCGAGCAGCAGCGCCACCAGCACCCGCGTCTCCTGCAGCGAGCGGTTCGTCCGCTCGCCCCGGCTCTTCAGGAACAACGCCCCGATCAGCAACCCGGCCACGCCACCGGACAGTCGGAGCAGGTCTTCCAACCAACCCGAGTACAGCGTAAAGACCAGCACCGACAAGATCATCAACAGCCGGACCCGGCGCCTCCACAACGGCGGCAGCCGGAACGTGAGCGCGAGCGCCAGCCCCACCCCGCCGATCGACGGCCCCGCCGCGACCTCGCCCACCAGCGACTCGAGCCAGCCCCAGTGCACGTTCCGGCCGACCAGCACCAGCCCGAGCCCCAGGAACGAGCCGATCACGTGCGAGGACAGGAAGATCGCCGCCGTGCGCAGCGCGCCGAACGAGCGCTCGGCCAGCGGGCCGAACGCGAGCAGCAGCACGGTGGTTCCGACGTAGCCCAGCAGGTCCATCGACCAGAGGGCGGAGGTGAACACGGTCCACACCGGACTCCCGGTGCCGAACCCCGTGACCGCGAGCAGGTCGCCGCTCGCGTCGGCGATGGCACCGGTCAGTGCCCCCGCGGTCCAGAAGACGACGAGGAACGTGCAGGTCAGCGGCGCGGTGCGGAACAGCCGGGCGATCATCTGACCAGCCCTGTCCGCTGCGCGAGCCACGGCAGCGAGCTGTAGAAGCCCGGCCGCCACACGTTCCAGTCGTGTCCTCCCGGCAGTTCCTTCCACTGGACGTCCATTCCGGCCTTGCGACAGGCCTCGAACACTTCGACCTCGGCCGGGCGGTAAAGATCGTCGCCCTGGCCGGCCACGATCACGCCCGCGATCTGCGGGAACCGTTGCCTGGCAAGGATGTCCATGGGATTTACGCGGATGAACGCCGCTTCGTCGCCGCCGAACGCGGCCTTGACCGTCTCGGCGCGCGTGCCGAGCGTGGGCTCCCGCTGGCCGGACAGGTTGATGAAGTTTCCGTACACGTCAGGCGCGCGCACTGCGAGCTGAAGAGCGCACGTGCCGCCGTGTGAGAAGCCCGCGATCGTCCAAGCTTCACGGCGTTCGTCGACCGTGAGGCGTTCTTTGATCCACTTGGGCACGTCGCGGGCCAGGTAGCTCTCCACCTGGCCCAGCTTCGAGTCGAGACAGAGCGTGTTCGCGGTGGTCGAACCGAGCTGGTCGGCCATCACGACGATCGGCGCCAGGCCGTTGTGGGCGCGCGCGAACGCGTCCATGTTCTCGATGATCCCGCCCGCGTCGTACCAGTCGCGCGGCGTGCCGGGCTGACCGGAGAGCAGGACGATCACCGGCAGCCGCGGCCGGGGTTTCGCGGTGTACGCGGGCGGCAGATAGATCCACGCCGGGCGGGCCCGGAACGTGCCGGGGATCTCGATCTCGGACAACGTGCCCTTGTCGGGCAGTCCGGTGGTCTTCCAGACGTCGGCGAGGGTCTTGCCGGGCGGTACCTCGAGCACGTCCGAGGGCGTGTCCTCCTTGTCCGGGAGGTTCACGCTCGGGTTGTGGAACAGCTGCATCACCGCGCGCGTTGTCGGGTACTGCCCGAAATACGCGTTGGTGGCCGTTATTGCGCTTGTGACGACCACGATCGCGGCGATCACGCTCAACACACGTCCGTACCATCGCGACGGACGTAGTCGTGCAACGGCGAGAGTGAACGCCACCAGTGCCAGGCCCAGCCACACCATCAGGATGACCGGCATGGGTTCGGGCCATGGTTTCCACAGGTTGTTGACGACGAGCGTCAGCCCGGTCACGAAGAGCGCGCACGCGAGCACGGCGATCGGCAGCACGCGAACCCACCAGGTCCGGTTCTTCCGAATCACGAGGTATGTCAGAGCGAGCGCGGCAGCGACGGTGGCGGCCTTCGGGATCGGTCCGTTTATCAGGGACAGATCCAACGGGCTGAGCATGCCGATGATTCTTCAGGAAGCCTTCAGGTGGTGGCATCGGAGGATCGTCTTAGTTCAAGGCTGTGAACATCAGCCTTAAGAATGACAACCGGTCAGTCCGATGATGCGTCCCGCCACGCGTTCGTCAGCACCCGCAACGCGTCCGGATGATCGGCGATCTCCGCAGCACGGGACAAATCGGACTCCGCCATCCCCAGTTCGCGCAACGAGGTCGCCGCGCCGAACCGTTCTGCCGTGTCGTGGATCTGTTTGGCGAGGTCAGCAGGTGCCGTGTGGGAGAGAAGCGCCGTGTGCGTGGCGGCATGCGGCAATCCGAACGTACCGCCCAAAACGTGCGCGAGCTTGTGGTGAAGTCCCATCGGGACGGACGCGAGACACGTGCCCGCGAGCCACGCCGAGGACAACAGCTGGGTTCGCGCGTCCACGGTGGAGGGGTTTCCGCTCAACGCGTGCAAAATGCCGTCGATCGCTCTCGTCGCGATGGCGTCGATCAGCGGGTTCTCATTGCCTCGGGCCGTGACGGCGTGCGCGAGTGCGTTCAGCGCGCTCGTCACCGTCACGTCGAGCGGCAGATCCAGGGTCAGGTCGACGTCGTAGATCACCGTGTCCGGCTGGATCGACGCGTCCCGTCGTGTCTTCTTCAGCCCCGACGCCGTCTCTCCGAGCACCGGTGTGACCTCGGACCCCGCGTAGGTCGTCGGAATGATGAT
Source organism: Lentzea alba (assembly GCF_011067745.1). Taxonomy (GTDB): domain Bacteria; phylum Actinomycetota; class Actinomycetes; order Mycobacteriales; family Pseudonocardiaceae; genus Lentzea; species Lentzea alba. The sequence continues at coordinate 185,460 of NZ_JAAMPJ010000016.1, read as the reverse complement.
CTGAGGCACGCCGGCGCGCACCGAGAGCGCCTTCGACAGTCCTGTGCTCGACCCGCCGCCGACCGACACCACGCAGTCCGCGCCGTGTTCGCGTAACAACGCGAGCGCGCGCTCCGTGACCTCGACCGGCGTGTGCATCGCCGCGCCGGTGAACCGAGCCGTGAACAGCGGCCCGAGTTCGGCGGCCACCTTGTCCCCGCCGTGCCGGGCGATCAGCAGGACCTGGGTCGCGCCCAGTCGCTCGGCCTCGGCGCGCACGGTGGCGGCGGTGCCCCGGCCGAAGACGACGCGAGTGCGCGCGGGTTCGAAGGTGAAGCTCACGGAGGTCGAATATTCGCCACCGGGCGTAGTGGGCGCAACCGCGGAGGATCAAGCCTTTCGGCTCTGACGGGTGATCTCGTCACTCCATAGCGTGAAACTTTATGAAGCGTGTTCGTGTTGTAGTGGCGTTAGCAGGGGCCCTGACCCTGACGCCAATCCCTGCCACAGCGGCGACACCGGCGTTCACCCTGTCCGACGGCGTGTCCGCACCGATCCACTCGATGGCCGACGCGGTCCGCGAGACCGTCTACGTCGACTCGGGTCTCGACCTCGACGGCGACGGCACCCGAGACCGGGTGACCGCCGACATCATCAGGCCGTCCACGACCGGGCGCGTGCCCGTGATCATGGACGCCAGCCCCTACTACCAGAGTGCGGGCCGCGGGAACGAGAGCGAGGTCAAGACCTACGACTCCGCCGGTGTGCCGGTGAAGTTCCCGCTCTTCTACGACAACTACTTCGTGCCGCGCGGCTACGCCGTCGTGCTGGTCGACTTCATGGGCACGAACCGGTCGCGCGGCTGCGTCGACGTCGGCGGGCAGTCGGAGATCACCTCCGGCACCGCCGTGATCGACTGGCTGAACGGCCGGCGTACCGGCTACACCACCCTGACCGGCACCGCGACGAAGACCGCCTCGTGGTCGACCGGCGCCGTCGGCATGATCGGCAAGTCGTGGGACGGCTCGATCGCGAACGGCGTGGCGTCGACCGGGATCGACGGGCTGAAGACCATCGTGCCGATCGCGGCCATCAGTTCCTGGTACGACTGGTTCCGCTCGGACGGCGTGTCCTTCAACGGCTACGCCACGCCGACCAGCCTGGGTTCGAACTTCGAGAACTCCAACGCGCGTTCGCGGTGTGGTGCCGTGCGCACACAGATGACCAACGGTGCTCCGTCCAACGGTGACTACACGGCGATGTGGCAGGCACGGGACTTCGTGCGCAACGCCTCGCGAGTGAAGGCGTCGGTGTTCGCGATTCACGGGCTGAACGACCTGAACGTGAAGACGCTGCAGTACGGCCAGTTCTGGGACGCGCTGCCCGCATCGGTGCCGAAGAAGCTCTGGTTCTCGCAGACCGCGCACGTCGACCCGTTCGACTTCCGGCGCGGTGAGTGGGTCGCGACGCTGCACCGGTGGTTCGACCGCTGGCTGCTGAACGTGCCGAACGGGATCGAGAACGAACCGCAGGTGTCCTCGGAGCGTGCGCCGAACCAGTGGGCGGACGACCAGACGTGGCCTCCTCCGGGCACCGTCGGCACCGTGCTGCGTCCTTCTTCTTCGGGCCTCGGCACGGCAGCGGGCACCGGCACCGCGGCGTTCACCGACAACGGCAGTGGCACGCCATCGAACTGGCTCTCCGGTTCCAACACCGGCAGGGCGATCTACTCGACCGCGCCACTGGCCTCTGACCTGCGCGTGGCCGGCACGTCGTCGATCACCGTGGGGGTGTCGTCGTCGACGCCGACCGCCCATCTGACGGCGTACCTCGTCGACTACGGCCCGGCTGTGGTGCGAACCGGCGAAGGAATCCGGACCTTGACCACGGAGTCGTGCTGGGGCGAAAGCCGTACGGGTGATGACGCCTGTTACCGCAACACGGAAGCAACGACGGGCAACGTCGACGCGCAGATCATCGCGCGTGGGTGGGCGGACTTGGCGAACTACGCCTCGCTCTCCGCTCCGCGCACGATCACGCCGGGAACTAAGTACCGGATGACGTTCCGACTGTCCACAACGGACTGGGTGGTCCCGGCGGGACACCGGCTCGGCCTGCTGATCGGCGGCACCGACACGAGCGCGACCCTGCGCCCGAGCCAGCTGCCGAGGCTGACCGTCGACCTGGCGGACACGTCGGTGCGGATCCCGTTGCGGGGCGCGGTGCCGTCGGCCTCCGCGGTTCCACTGATCGCCAACAGCGTTTCCGCAGGTACGAAGAGCGAGTTGGGCTAGCGACCCGGACTGTCGGTGCTGCTCGCTAGCATCGGCGCCATGGGTTCAACCGATTACGGAGACGCGCTGCAGGTCCTGCGGCGCGTCTTCGGGTATCCCGAGTTCCGCGGCGACCAGGCCGACATCGTCGAGCACGTGATCGCGGGTGGCGACGCGCTCGTGCTGATGCCGACCGGTGGCGGCAAGTCGCTGTGCTACCAGGTGCCCGCCCTCGTCCGGCAGGGCACCGGCGTGGTGATCTCCCCGCTCATCGCGCTGATGCAGGACCAGGTGGACGCACTGCGCGCGTTGGGCGTGCGTGCGGGCTTCCTGAACTCCTCGCTGTCGTGGGACGAGCGCCGGATGGTCGAGGCCGAGTTCGTCAACGGCGAGCTCGACCTGCTCTACCTGGCGCCGGAGCGGCTGACGTCCGAGGCCACCCTGCGCCTGCTCGACCAGGGCGAGATCTCGCTGTTCGCGATCGACGAGGCGCACTGCGTCTCCCAGTGGGGCCACGACTTCCGCCCCGACTACCTCATGCTGGCGCACCTGCACGAGCGCTGGCCGAAGGTGCCGCGCATCGCGCTCACGGCCACCGCCACGGACGCCACGCGCAAGGAGATCCTGACGCGGCTCGAACTGGGCGAGGGCCGCCAGTTCGTGTCGAGCTTCGACCGCCCGAACATCCAGTACCGCATCGTCGCGAAGAAGGAACCCCGCAAGCAGCTCCTCGACCTGCTGCGCGGCGAGCACCAGGGCGACGCCGGCATCGTCTACTGCCTGTCCCGCGCCTCGGTGGAGAAGATCGCGGAGTTCCTGGTGGCCAACGGCATCCAGGCCCTCCCGTACCACGCGGGGCTGGACGCGTCGGTCCGTCAGCGCAACCAGGCCCGGTTCCTGCGGGAGGATGGGCTGGTCATGGTCGCCACCATCGCGTTCGGCATGGGCATCGACAAGCCGGACGTCCGCTTCGTGGCCCACCTCGACCTGCCGAAGTCGGTCGAGGGCTACTACCAGGAGACGGGCCGGGCGGGCCGCGACGGTCTCCCGTCCACCGCCTGGCTCGCGTACGGCCTGCAGGACGTGGTGCAGCAGCGCAAGATGATCGAGTCGTCGGAAGGCGACCTGGCGTTCCGCCGCCGCTCGCAGGCCCACCTCGACGCGATGCTCGCCCTGTGCGAGACCATCACGTGCCGGCGCACCATGCTCCTCGACTACTTCGGGCAGACCGGCGTCCCCTGCAACAACTGCGACACCTGCCTGACGCCGCCGGAGTCGTGGGACGGCACGGTCGCCGCGCAGAAGGTCCTCTCCACGGTCTGGCGCCTGCGCAACGAGCGCGGTCAGAAGTTCGGCGCCGGCCAGACCATCGACATCCTGCTGGGCCGCAAGACCGCCAAGGTCATCCAGTTCGACCACGACCGCCTCAGCACCTTCGGCCTCGGCGAGGACCTGAACGAGAGCGAGTGGCGCGGCGTCGTCCGTCAGCTCCTCGCTCAGGGCCTGCTCGCCGTCGAAGGCGAGTACTCGACCCTGGTCCTCACCCCGGCGAGCACCGAGGTCCTGAGCCGCAAACGCGACGTCCTGATGCGCAAGGACCCGACCCCGGCCCGCTCCACCACCCGCGTGGCCTCCCCGAGCGCCGCCAAGGCGAAGGTCGACCTCCCCGCCGAGGCCGGCCCGCTGTTCGAAGCCCTGCGCGAGTGGCGCGCCCAGCAGGCCCGCGAACAGAGCGTCCCGGCCTACGTGATCTTCCACGACGCCACCCTGAAAGCCATCGCGGCTTCCCGCCCCGGCTCGCTCACCGACCTGGGTGCCGTGAGCGGCGTGGGGCAGGCGAAGCTCACGAAGTACGGCGAACAGATCCTGGAAGTGGTGGCCGCCGGCGGCCCCGCCCCTGCTGCCGAGCAGGCGGCCCCGGCTCCCAAACCGAAGCCGAAGCCGAACACGACGAGCACCGGCGGCGCGGCGTGGGGCTCGAGCGCGGACGCCGACGAGTGGCCGGAACCGGAGGAGCCGGACGAGCCGATGGACTGGTAGCGGCCCGACCGCAGGCGTGGTCAGGCCACCTTTTCGATTTGGGCGCGCTTGATGACGTTCTTCCCCGACTCGCCGACCAGGTCGAAAGCCGCGCTGTTCAACATCACACAGCTCGATCCGACCCCGACGATTCGCACGGTCGTCTGCCGTCCGTTGTCGAGATTGGTCACCCGGACCGACGTTCCGACCGGCAGCTGCGACGAAAACGCTCCAGGTGTGCCACCGACGGCAGACAACCCGACCGTCGCGCCGTCGCAGACGACCTGACCGACCACTCCGGAGGCCCGGACCCGGGAGGTCGAAGACCGTGTGGGCGTCGGCGCGGGCGCATTCCCCACGATCTCCACGCGTACGCGCCGGAGAACGCTTTCCTCTGCGGTCTGCCCCGAATCGGCGGATCGGAGCGAGTCAAAGGCGGCGGTGTTCACCAATGCGCATCCGGTCGACACCCCGACCACCGAAACGGTGATCGCGCGTCCGTTGGCGAGATTGGTGACCCGCACTGCCGTTCCGACCGGGAACTGGTCCGACAGCACACCGGCGGGCCCGCCGGACTTCACCGCGCTCAACGGCTTTCCCGCGCAGACCTCCTTGCCCGCCGGCCCCGACTGCGACGAAGGGGCACCGGAACCGGCAAGGGCGAAGGCGGTACCCCCGATGGCCGCGGCGACCGAGAACGCCCCAGTAGCCGCGATCCAGCCCTTCGACCAGCGCATGTGCAACACCCGACCCTTCTTCCAGGCCGTACGGCCCGCAGATCGGGAAGGTTCAACGGCGCGTGGCTCGAACCAGCGCTGTTGGGTCACATGACGCCAAGTGATCGCGCAGGGCGACGTGCACGAACCGGTACTCGCCGTCGACGCGGGTGAGCAGCAACCGGTCCTGCGCGACGTGCAGCAAAGCCTTGCGGCGGAACGACAACTCGCCGAGCGACAACGGGCGCGTGACGCCCTCCGCGGCGAGTTCGGCGAGCGCGTCGAACGGCCAGACGTAGTCGCGGGCTGCGGTCGGCGTCACCAGCAAGCCCAGTGCGATGCCCAGCGCGGGTCCCCATGATCCCATCGCTCCGAGCCCGCCCAGCGCACCGATCAGTCCGAGCACCGGTACGGCCGGCTGAACCCACCACGGCCGTCCGATCCTCATGCGTTCCTGTTGCACCGGACGCACCGTGCGCCACACGCGTCCCACGGCCGCCGCGTACACACCGCCTGCCACACCTGCGGAAAAGCCGATCCCCATGCCCGCCAGCACCGGGTAGGGCCCGGTCCAGATCATCAAGACTCCGGGCGCGGCGGCGATCAGCACGGACCACGGCACGGGCGCTTTGCCTGGCACGAAGCCCAACGCCAAGAAGAATGACGTCACCACCACGAACACATACGCCACGAAGTACGGCCACGGCGTGCCAATGCCACCGAGCCACAAACCGGCGAGTCCGACCAACAAGCCGGCGAACACACCGGCGATAAAACCGAGTGCGGCGGTCAGAACGCCGTGCGCGCGTCCAGGCGGATGGAAGACGTGCGGCAGTTTGTTCACCAGCACGAGCAGAGAAGAGGCTGCGACAACAAAGACCAATGCAGGCAACAACCCGAGCTGCACACCCGTCAAAAACGCCACGGCACACACACCACCGGCATATGCGGCAGGCACCGCGCGCACGAACAGCAACCACAATGGACGCGTTGGCAGCAGTGGAATCCACGCACGGCGGTGAGGCATGTGCACGGGCGCGCCGAGGTCTGGCCGGCCCAACCGTGCGAGGAACTTCAACGCGCGAATGGTCGGGCCCGCGGCACGTTGATTGGAAAGCCGCTCCACCACGAACGACCCCACGAAGTCGGTGCCGATCGTGTCGACCTGCTTGTCCAAGTGCGTGAGCGCCACCAGGTTCAGCGCGAGCGGGGAGTCGAGCCGTTCCCAGATCGCCGGCGTCAGCGCCGCTTCCAGGCTGTCGAGCCGAGGGCTGACCGAAGCGATGTAGGCGAGCACCTGACCGCGTGACAACGGCTCGACGTACACCGACGGCAGGTTCTCGATCGGAGCCGTCGAGCACACGACCGAAGCGAACGGCGCGAGCTCGGACTCACAGTGCGCGCGGTCGACGAGCGGCACCTCGTCCAGGCCGTCGATGAGCACGGCAACCCGCTCGCGGCGCAGCCAGATCGTGCCGGCCGAGCGGCTGATGCCGTAACGGCGGTTCATCTCCCGCAGCAGCCACGCGGTGAACTCGGTTGGCTTGCGCGTGCCGTACGCACGCCACGTGGCCAAGTCCACGACGACAGGAATCGGTGCCTCGGGGTCGTTTCGCGCGCGCTCGACCAACACCAGGCAAAGCTCGCGCAGCAAAGTCGAACGCCCGCTGCCGACCGGTCCGACCAGAACCATGGTGTGGCCGAGCCGGTCGTAGACGGCTTCCAGGTCCGAAGAAGCGATTTCCTCGCCCTCGACCCGAACGGAGAGCTGCGGCTGCCGCAGCACGCCGAGTTTGATCTGGGTCTGTGCGGCCAGGGAGGAAGCGAGCAAGGCCCTCACTCGCGTCTCGACCCGTCCCAGGGCGGCGGTGCGGCTGCTCGTCTCGTGACCGCGCACACGTTCCCAGATGGCAAGACCGATCGCGACCAGCACCATCGCGCCGACCGCCGGCCACAGCCACTGACCAAACCGGCCCAGGAACTCCGGAGTGGCCCCGCCGGTGCTCACGCTGATGGCCGCCGGGAGCAGTAAAACGACGGTGACCAGGCACAACGCGGCCAACGCGGTCAGCCGTGCCGCTCTCGTCACCCCGCTCGGATCCACCTTCACCTCCGCGATCCCGGCGAACGACGGTAACTGTGCCGCCGGGATCGCGGAAGTGACTCAGACGCGCTGCCAGAGCGATGCCGCGTTCGGTGGTTCCCAAGTCGTGATCGAGGTGTGGGCCTGCAGGCACTGATAGTCCAATCCGGCGTAACTCACACGCGAACCAGCCGCATAAGCAGTCCCAGGCGCCCACGCTGGGTATGTCCCACCGCCGGGAGGTTCCGTCGATGTGATGGTTGGTTGTGATCCACACGCTCCGAAGACTTCGAACTCCCAGAACGAGAATCCGTACACCGTTCCGCGGTTCATGCCGTTGAACCTCACATATCGCGCGTTGCCGGAGATCCCGATGTCCTCCACGCCACCTGCACCGGTGAACGTCGTGTGCGCGTCCCGCCACGAACTTCCGTTGTCGGACAGCTGAATCGAGTACGCACGCCCGTACGCGGCCTCCCAGTTGATGCGCACCCGCGAGAGAGCGCGCGAGGACCCGAGATCGACCTGCCACCAGTGCGGTTCGCTGTGCGCTGACGACCAGCGCGTCGACGTCGAACCGTCGACCGCGAACGCCGCTGCCTGGTTCCCGCTCTCCACGCTGGACGCCGACGTCGGCCGGTTCCGCGACAGCAGCGGCCCGCACGTCGGCGGGGGAGTGGTGGTGGTCGTGGGTCCGCCGCCGGAGCCGCGTGTCCACACGCCCACGTAGTCCACGACCATCGGAACACCGGGCACGATGCCCGGCCCCGGCGTGCGCGTGCCGGAGTAGTTGTCGGGGAACTCGCCGCCGATCGCGACGTTCAGGATGATGAAGTACCCGGCGTGCCCGGTCATCTGGTTCCAGGTGTCCGCGGGCAGCTGGTTCTGGTTGACCTGGTGGAACAACTCGCCGTCGACGTACCACCGCAGCTGCTGCGGCGACACCGAGGCGTCCCACTCGAACCGGTAGGCGTGGAAGCCGCCCTGGCACGACGCACCGGGGCACGGACGGCTGTTCGCGATGCCGTTCTTCTCGTTGCACGGCCCGCCGGGCGAGACGCCGCAGTGCAACACCCCCCACACGCGGTTGACGCCGTTGACGTTCTCCATGATGTCGAACTCGCCGACACCGGGCCAGTTCCACCAGTTCCCGCGATACGGCGAGCCCAGTGCCCAGAACGCCGGCCAGTACCCCAGAGCCGCGGCACCGGAGACGTTCGGCATCTGGATCCGCGCCTCCATCCGCAGCACGCCACCGGAGGGCGCCTTGAAGTTCTGCGCGTTCGTCTCGATGCGAGCGGACGTCCAGTTGCCCGCGCCGTCCCGGCGCGGCGTGATGCGCAGGTTCCCGCCTCCGTCGAGCGAGACGTTCGCCGGATTGCCGGTGTGCGCGGCGATCTCGCCGGTACCCCAGTTCGCCGGCCCGCCCGGATAGCCGTGACCGAGCGAGAAACGCCAGTTTCCGGTGTTGGGCAACGAGTTCGCTGGTCCGGTGAAGTCGTCGCCGAACACCTGCGTCCACCCGGCAGGGGGAGGTGGAAGCGCGGCGTTGGTGTCGTGAGCGACAGCGACCAGTGCGCTCACCGAGAGCACACTGGCCGCTGCCAAGGCGATGGATGTTCGTTGTCGAGTGAGCCTCATTGCCAACCCTCCGAACGAGCGCGTGAGAGCGCTCCCACGGAAGATGGTGGCAGGCCTGTCAACGGTGAGGGGACATCACCTTCGCCGGTACCGGTTCCGTGCGATCACTGCCGGTCGCCGAAATTCCGGAGGCCTTCCTTGAGCTTGTCCTCACCCTTGTCGATGTGCTCGCTGTGCTTGCCGCCGGTCTTCTCGTCGGCGAACTGCCCGGCGCGCTCGACGCCGTCGTCGACCTTGTCGCCGTGCTGGCCGATCAGGTCCTTGGCCTTGTTCTTCAGGTCATCGAAGCCCATGACTGCATCACCTCCCTATGGAGTTCGGGTACCCCGCCTCGGATCCGGTACACGTCACTGGATGGAGTGAAGCGCGGCCACTGGACTCACGCGTGCCGCGCGGCGGGCAGGCAGCAGCCCCGCACCTGCTGTGAGTGCGGCCAGGACGAGCACCACCACGGCGACGGCGACCACGGGCACCTGCAACGGCCACTCGACGCCGAGCGAGATGATCGCGAGCCACGCGTAGGGAATCCCGATGACGAGCCCGACCACCGCGCCGACGACTCCGTACAGGCCGGCCTCGGTCGTGACCAGGCGACCGAGTTCGCCGCGGGTCAACCCGATCGCGCGCAACAGCCCGGACTCACGAGTCCGTTCGAGCACCGAAGACGCCGTGGTCGAGCCTACTCCCACCACGGAGATCAACATGGTGAGGAACAGCAGTCCGACCGCGATCACCACCAATGTGGTGAACCAGTTCTCCTGAGCGAGACGGCGGTCGGCGAGCGACTCGAACTCGAACCCCGCCGGCACGCTTTCCTCTGCACCGTTGGCGAGCACCCCGGCCGGTTCACCGTCCACATCAGACGTGTGCAGCACCGCGGTGCCGAGCGGAACACCGCCGAACACGGTCGCCGCCACCGTCATCCGCACGCCGTTGACGTCGGCCTGCGATCCGGCCGCCAGCCCCAGCCTGCTCGCGGTGTAGGTGGAAAGGACGATCCTGCGCGGCCCCATGTCGCGGAGGGCGCCGGTGTCGACCTGGAAGTCCGAGAGGTCGCGGAGGCTGGTCAGGTCGAGATCGGTGGCCTGCATGGTGAGCTGCCCGTTCACCGTGATCTCGGTGCGCCGGTACGGGAGCAAGCCGGTGAGTCCGGCCGCTCGCAACGCCGCGACGTCGACCGGTCCGGTGATCTCCAGATCCGCCGGGTAGGCGCTCGCCATCTCGGCCTTCCCGAGCCCCTGCAACGTGTTCGCGCCCGTCAGCGTCGCGATGATCAGGCTGACGCCCAGCGCCACCACCGCCATGACCGAAGCGGCTCGGCGAGGCGCACCACCGACCCCGCTCACCGCCAACGTCCCGATGGTGCTGCGCCGCAACGGAATGCTGATGATCCGCAACACCGGCGAGATCAACGCGGGCCCGAGCGTGATCAGCGCGCCGAACGAGACCGTCGACCTGCCGTTCAAGAACCGCGCGATGCTCGCCAACGCCCTCGGCAAGATCACCCTGACGGTCAAGCCGCAGAACGGTCAAGCTACCTGCAAGTTGCGCGTGGAGAAGGAAAAGGAGATCACGAACGCGGGCAGACCCGCGACGTGCTCCTACGAGATCACCGAGGACACCGACAATTGAGTGATCCGTTAAACCTTGCCGGTCACCGTCGATTCCACTAGGAAACGCGCATGAGGCGATTCGCAGCTGGCCTGGCAGTGGCGGCACTGGCCGTTGGACTCATCACCACCGGAACGGCGTCCGCACAACCATCTGTGCAACCTGACGCACGGCCTGACTGCGGTTACACCGTGACGCCGGACGAACCTCCCGCTCGCCCGGTGTCCGTTCCCCACGACCCGTGGTTCACCAAGGGCAAGGTCCTGGTCAAGGTCAAGACGAACCAGGGCGACATCCCGCTGGTCCTCGACCGCGCCAAGGCGCCGTGCACCGCGCACAGCTTCATCCACCTGGCACACCGCGGCTTCTACAACCAGACCGAGTGCCACCGCCTCACCGCGTACCCGACGCTGAAGGTGCTGCAGTGCGGCGATCCGTCCAACACCGGTGAGGGCGGCCCCGGCTACAAGTACAAGGACGAGCTGCCGACGGACCTGAAGCCCGCGCCGAACGACCCGACGGGCCTGCGCCGCATCTACCCGCGCGGCACGCTCGCGATGGCCAACGCCGGCCCGGACACGAACGGCTCGCAGTTCTTCCTCGTGCAGTCGGACTCGATCCTGCGCCCGAACTACACCGTGTTCGGCCAGATCCTGCCCGAGGGCCTGAAGACCCTCGACAAGATCGCCGCGGGCGGCATCGCGGGGGAGAACCCGCTGGACGGCCGTCCGAACATCAAGTCCGAGCTCAAGTGGGTGTTCCCGCTCGGGCTCTAGTGCTGAGCCCATCCCAGCAGCGCTCCGTAGAACGCATCCGACAGCCGCCGGACCACCTGCTCCTCAGGTAGTCCGGCGGTTTTCGTCAGATCGATGATCTCCCGCGGGTCGAACAACGCGTTGTGCAGGAACCGCGCCACGGGAAGCAACGTGTCCGGCAGCGCCAGTTCGATCAACACTCCGCGCAACGCCCGGTCCCAGGCGTCGCACGACAGCGACGTCAGCACGTCGGCGGAATGCAGGCGTTCCAAGAACCCGTGTTGCGACCAGAACCGCACTATCACCGGACCGTGCACGCTCTGCATCTTCACCCAGTGCGCTGCCTGGTGTTCGAACAACTCCTTACCGGTCTTGCGGGATCGATCGCCGTGCTCGACCAACGACGCGATGACGTCCTCGTGGTAGGCCGCCACAAGTGCCTCCACGGAAGGAAAGTGGCGGTACGCCGTTGCTTGCGAAAGCGCCGCCCTGCGCGCGATGGACTGCATCGTCGCCGTTGCTGGTTCAGTCCGCAGGACGTGCGTGGCGGCATCCAGCAATCGTTTGCGGTTGCGGCGCGCGTCGCTGCGGCTGCTCGTCTCCTCCGGCAGAGCGTCCTCCCACCCGCGAACCCCGTTGCGAGTTGCAGGATAGGGGGAACGATCAACGGAATGAGGCGATTCCGGTCAACGCGTGGCCGATGGATAGCAGGTGGATGTCGGAGGTGCCTTCATAGGTCAGCACGGACTCCAGGTTGTTCGCGTGGCGCAACGGCGAGTACTCCAACGAGATGCCGTTGGCGCCGAGGATCGTCCGGCTCTCCCGGGCGATCGCGATGGCCGACTCGACGTTGTTGTACTTGCCGACGCTGATCTGCTCGGGCTTCAACGTGCCGGCCTCCTTCAGCTTCGCCAGGTGCAACGCCAGCAGCATCGCGTTGCTGACCTGGACCGACATGCTCGCCAGCTTCCGTTGCGTCAGCTGGAAAGCGGCGATCGGCTTGTCGAACTGGATGCGCGTGCCCGAGTAGTTCAGCGCGGCCTGCAACGAATCCCGCGCGGCGCCGACAGTGCCGAACACGATCCCGAAGCGGGCCTCGTTGAGACACGAAAGCGGAGCGCGCAAGGAAGTCGCAAGCGGTAGCCGCGCGCTTTCCGGAAGCCGCACGTCCTCCAGGATCAACTCGGAGGTGACGGACGCTCGCATCGACAGCTTGTTCTTGATGTCCTGCGTCGAGAATCCCGGTGTGCCGCGGGGAACGAGGAATCCTCGAACTCCCTCCTCCGTCTGCGCCCACACCGTGGCGACGTCCGCCAGGCCGCCGTTGGTGATCCACATCTTGGTGCCGTTGAGCACCCAGTCCGAGCCGTCCCGCACGGCGCGCGTACGCATGCCGGACGGGTTGGAACCGAAGTCCGGTTCGGTGAGCCCGAAACACCCGATCGCCTCACCGGCGGCCAGGCGCGGCAGCCACTCCTGCTTCTGCTCCTCCGAACCGTACTTCCAGATCGAGTACATCGACAGCGAACCCTGCACGGACACGAAGCTGCGGATCCCGCTGTCCACGGCCTCCAGCTCCAGGCAGGCGAGCCCGTACGCCAGCGCCGACGTGCCCGCGCACCCGTAGCCCTCGAGGTGCATGCCCAGCACGCCGAGCTTGCCGAGCTCCTGTGCCAGTTCGCGCGGCAGGACGCCCTGCTCGAACCACGAGCCGATGTGCGGCCGGACGTGATCGGACAGGAACGCCGCGACGGTGGCCTGGATGTCGCGCTCCTCGTCGCTCAGCAACGACGGGATGTCCAGCAACTGCAACGGGTCCTGCACTGGCTCCGGCACTTCACTGCTCCAGCTTCGGCGGGCGCAGCCGGTAGGTGACCGGCGTGCGCGACAGGCGGATGGGGTTCGCGACGAGCGTCATGTCGCCGATCGTCGCGGTGGGGTTGAGGTCCAGCGACTCGGCCAGCGCGAACGCGTGCGCGACGTCGTTCACCGGACCGCACGGAACACCAAGTGGCGTCAGCGTTTCGAACCAGTGCTGCGCCGGGCGGGCCCGCAGCCGCGCCGAGAGGAGCTCGAACAGCTCGTCGACGTGCTCGACCCGGTCGGAGTTCGTCACGAACCGCGGATCCGTGGCGAGCTCGGGCACGTCCAGCACCGAGCACAGCCTGCGGAACTGCCGGTCGTTGCCGACCGCGAGCACGATCGGCTGGTCGATCGTCGGGAACACCTCGTACGGCGCGATCGACGGATGCCGGTTGCCCATCGGCTTCGGCACCGCGCCGGCCAGGGTGAAGCCCGCGCTCTGGTTCACCATGCTGGACAGCAGCACGGTCAGCAGGTCCAGCTCGACCAGCTGGCCCTGCCCGGTCGCCTCCCGGTGCCGCAGCGCCGCCAGGATGCCCACACAGGCGTGCAACCCCGTGAGGACGTCGACCAGCGCCACACCGGTCTTCACCGGCTCGTGCGGACCGGGCCCGGTCACGCTCATCAACCCGCCCACGGCCTGCACGAGCAGGTCGTAGCCGGGCAGCTCCGCGCCCTTGCCCGAACCGAACCCCGAGATCGAGCAGTAGACGAGGTCGTCACGCCCCAACGACTCGTAGTCCAGCCCGAACTTCTTCATGGTGCCCGGCTTGAAGTTCTCGACCACGACGTCCGCACGCGCGATGAGCTCGCGCGCCTGTTCCCGGCCTGCCCGGGTCGACAGGTCGATCTGCACGGACGTCTTGTTCCTGTTGACGGACAGGAAGTACGTCGCCTCGTCTTCGTAGTGCGGCGGACCCCACGTGCGGGTCTCGTCGCCACGGCCCGGTTGCTCGACCTTGATCACTTCGGCACCGAGGTCGCCGAGCATCATCGTCGCGTACGGCGCCGCCAGCACCCGGCTGAAGTCCGCGATCACCACGCCTTCGAGCGAGCTCATGCGACCCGCCCCCGCAGCTTCATCGCGGTCAGCACCCGGTCCTGCGCCAGCTCGCGGGCAGCCACGTGCGTCGTGGTGCCCCGGTTTCTGGCCTCGGCGATGACGTTCGCCGCGTTCGCCCTCAGCTTCGAGGACACGGCGTCCAGCACCGTCGCCGGGTTCACCGGGAACGGCGAGTACCGCGCGTCCATCCCGAACGCCGCCGCGACCACGCCACCGGCGTTCGCGATGAAGTCCGGCACGACCGTGATCCCGCGGCGCGCGAGAACCTCCTGCGCCGCAACGGAAGTCGGCAGGTTCGCGCCCTCGACCACCAGAGTGGTGTCGAGCTCGCCCGCGAGATCCGCGTCGATCACGTCCTGCAGCGCCGCCGGCACCAGCACGTCGCACGGCACGCGAAGCTCGGCACCGAGCTCGCGCACGTCGCCGTACTCCTCGACCGCGAGGTCACCGAATTCTCCTCGCAGCTTCAGCAGTCGTGCGACATCCAGCCCGCCGGGGTCCACCAACGCACCGTGCACCGAAGACACGGCGACGACGACAGCGCCGAGTTCGGCGAACCGCTTCGCCGCCGCGGCACCGACCGCGCCGAAACCCTGAACGGCCACGCGTTTGCCTTGCAGGGCCATCAGTTCGTCCGCCACCTCGGCCACGCCGAACCCGGTGACGCCCAGCTCGTCGTACGGAAGACCGCCGAGTTGAGCCGGTGCGCCCATCATAGCGCCGCGGTCCGACAGTTCGTCCTGGACGATCGCGGCGTCCCGTTCGGTGAGGCCCATGTCGAGCCCGAGCACGTACTCGCGCGGCACCTCGTTGGAGAGCTTGCGCGCGAACGCCCGCAGCGCCGCTTCCTTGTCGGGAGAAGAAGGATCGAACACGATCCCCGCCTTGGCGCCGCCGAAGAACAGGTCGACCCCGGCCCACTTCCACGTCATCACGCGCGCGAGGCGGGCGATCTCCGCGACGGTCACGTGCGGGCTCATCCGCGTGCCGCCCTTGCCCATGCCGCGCGCGGTGTTGTCGATGACGAGCACGCCCTTCATGCCGGTGCGCCGGTCGGACACGCAGACGACCTTCTCGGGTCCCCATTCGTCCATGAGCTGGAGAACGTCCATCAGCTTTCCCTCACACGCAGTTGAGTTCCGGCCGCGCCTGGTCGGCGGCGAACCGGGAGGCGTCCAGACTGGACACGTCGACGAACGGCTCGCGGCCGAGCACGAGGTCGCGCACGACCTCCCCGACCGCGGGACCCTGCAGGAAACCGTGCCCGGAGAAGCCGGTGGCGTAGAAGAACCGGCCGGCCGAACCGATCAGCGCGTTGTGGTCGGGCGTCACCTCGTACAGCCCCGCCCATCCGTTGCGCACGCCCACGTTCAGCAGCTTCGGTGCGCGTCTGCCGATCGCCTCGGTGAGCCGCGGCAGCCAGGCGTCGGACATGTCCAGTTTGAAGCCGGGGGTCTCGTCCGGGTCGGACATGCCGAACAGCAGCCCGCGGCCCTCGCGGTGGAAGTAGAAGGTGCTGCCGAAGTCGATGGTGAAGGGCGTCACCCGATCGTGTAGTTCGGGCATGGGCTCGGTGAACATGATCTGCCGCCGCAACGGAGAAACCGGCAGGTCAACGCCCACCATCTCGCCGATCTCACGCGACCACGCGCCGGCCGCGCAGACCAGATTCCCGGTCGAAACCTCGCCGCGGTCGGTCTGGACGCGAAAAGTGTCGGACCCCGTCCCTACGATCGATCTCACGGTGGTTCTGGTGTGGAAACGGACACCGAATCGGCGGGCCGCGGCGGCGTAACCGAGGACGACGGACTCCGGAGTGCAGTGTCCGTCGTCCGGCGAGAAGGTCGCCGCGAGCAGGCCGTCCGTTTCGATCAACGGCGACATCCGTCGTGCTTCCTCGACAGTCAGCATGCGACTGCGCACTCCGAGGGAGTTCTGGAGGTCGACGTTGCGCTCGAACGCCGTGACGTGTTCCCGAGACGAAAGGAGGAACAGATAACCGACCTGGTGCAGATCGATCTCCTGCCCGGGCCGCTGCGGAAAGCGCTGGAACGCTTCGAGTGATCGGGCGCCGAGCCTGATGTTCAGCTCGTCGGAGAACTGGGCGCGCACTCCACCCGCTGCTTTGCAGGTGGAGCCGGAACCCAGCTCATCCCTCTCCACGACCACGACATCCCGGACGCCTGCCTCGGCGAGGTGGAAGGCAACGGATGTGCCCATCACCCCGCCGCCGATGACGACGACCTCGGCCTGACCAGGCAGCTCAGCCGAGCCGGTAGTCAAGGTTCGCCTCGATCTCGAGCGTGTCCATCTGCGCCTTCTGCAGCTTCCCGGAGTAGTCCCAGTTCATGGACTGCCAGCGGGTGAACTGGTCGAGCACCCACACGCCCGACTGCCGGGAGCCGTTGCCGCTCTTGCCGTTCCCGCCGAACGGCAGGTGCGCCTCGGCCCCGGACGTCGAGTTGTTGACGCTGACCATGCCGGCGGAGATGCCGGCCCGGAACCGGAAGGCCTTGTTCGGGTCGGTGGTGTAGATCGAGCACGACAGGCCGTAGCCCGGCTTGTTGCCGAGCTCGATCGCCTCGTCCAGGTCCGAGTACTTCATGACGCCGACGATCGGGCCGAACGTCTCCTGCAGGAACAGCTCGTCGTCGGCACGCACGCCGGAAACGATTGCGGGGTGGTAGAAGAAGCCGTTCTCACCAGTGAAGCCGTTGCGGGAACTGGCAGCCGTGATGCGGCCGGTCGGGCCGTGCACCGTGTGGTGCTCGCCGACCCAGCCGAGGTACTTCTCGTACGCCAGTGCGAACTTCTCGTCCAGCAACGGTCCATAGAGGACATCGCCGGTCGGGTCGCCCACGGTGGCACCGGCGACGGCCTCGACGAACCGGGACAGGAACTCGTCGTACACCGACTCGTGCACGATCGCCGTGCCGAGCGAGGTGCAGCGCTGACCCGCGGAGCCGAAGCCGGCGAACAGCGCGCCCTGCACGGCCAGGTCCAGGTCGGCGTCCTCGGTGACGACCATCGGGTTCTTGCCGCCGAGCTCCAGGCACGGCGTCTGGAGGTGGCGTCCGCACAGTTCGCCGATCCGCACACCGACCTCGCTGGACCCGGTGAACCCGACCTTGTCGACGAGGCCTTCCCGCAGCGACTGCTCCAGGCCGTTGAACGTCTCCGACCCCTCGGCGAAGACGATCTCGAACACGCCGGCCGGGATGCCGGAAGCCTGGAACACGTCGTAGAAGGCCTGGGCCGACGCGGCGGAGTACTCGGCGGGTTTCCACACGACCGAGTTGCCGCACAGCAGTGCCGGGATGATGTACCAGGACGGCACGGCGACCGGGAAGTTGCCGGCGGTGATGATGGCCGCGACGCCGACGGGGTTGCGGAACGTGAAGAGCTGCTTGTCGGGCATCTCCGACGGGACGGTCTGCCCGTAGAGGCGCCTGCCCTCGCCGACGAAGAAGTTGCAGGTGTCCACGATCTCCTGCACCTCACCGCGGGCCTCCGCGATCGGCTTGCCGATCTCGCGCGTCACCAGCTGGGCGAGCGGCTCGAAGTTCGCCTCGACGAGCCGGCCGATGTTGCCGATGACCTGGCCGCGCACGGGCGCGGGCACGCGAGCCCACGCGCGCTGTGCCGCCTTCGCCCGCTGTGCCGAGTCGACGAAGGTGCGGCTGGTCCCGAGCTCGACCTCGGTGACCACGTCGGAGGTGTTCGACGGGTTCGTGGAGACATAGGGCATGCATCCACCCTGGTAGTTGCGCGGTGGTTGCGCCAGGGGCCGCAGAATGAAACCTCGCGACGTCGAGCATAAGCTGACCTGGTGCTCAACCCGGTCCATCTCCGCACGCTCGTCGAGGTCGTGAGGACGGGCTCGTTCGCCGAGGCGGCCCGCCGCCTCGGCTACACGTCGTCGGCCGTCTCGCAGCAGATCTCGGCGTTCGAACGCGCCGTCGGTGTGACGCTGTTCGAACGTGAGGCGCACTCGATCAGACCGGCCAGCGCCGCGCTGCTGATCGCCGACCGCGGTGGCGAGTTGCTCGCCGCGTTCGACGGCTTCGAGCACGAGGTCAAGGCGATGGTGCAGGGGCTGCGGGGGCGCCTGCGGATCGGCACGTTCCCCACCGCGAGCTCGCGGATCGTGCCCAAGGCGCTGGCGAAGCTGTCGGCGGACCTGCCCGATGCCGAGATCCGCCTGGACGAGGCCGAGCCGGACGACGTGCTGCCACTGGTGCTGACCGGCGAGCTCGACCTCGCGCTGGTCTACGCCTACGACCTCGTGCCGCGGACGTGGCCGGAAGAACTGACCGTGTTGCCCTTGCTCGACGAATCCCTCCTGGTCATGGTGCCGGCCGAACACCCGGCCGCGAAAAACAACGTCAAACTCGAAGATCTCAAAGACGAACGCTGGATCGCGTCACGTGACGGCACCTCCGGGGCCACCTGTCTCACGCGCTTGTGCGCCGCTTCGGGTTTCGCGCCGAAAATTGCTTTTCGAAGCAACGACTACGAGGTCGTGCAGTCACTCGTGGCGGCAGGCGTCGGTGTCGCTCTGGTGCCCGCGCTCGGTTACAAGGGGCTACCCGGCACGCACGCGATGCCGTTGCGCAGCAAGCCGTTGCGCAGGCACGTGCACGTCGTCCACCGCACCGCGAATACCAACCCGTTGTTGCGCGACGCGGTAAACGCTCTCCAGGAAGTTTGCCAAAACGCTGTGGGCGGCTACATATCTCGGCCATGATGGAGAAATGGGGGAACTCAGCAGCGACGGGGCGCTGGCTGGGATCGGGGACTGGGGTTCACCGGATCAGCACGCGCACATCAGACATTTGATCGACAGCACCGCGCCGGGTGTCGAGGAAATGATCCTCGGAGCTCTCGGCGAGGCGGACGCGGCGCGCCCGCTGCTGTGCCGGGTGCTCGCGGAACGCGATCCTGACCGCGACCCGGAACACGTGCTCCGGCATTTCTACGCCGAGACCGACGGCCCGGTCCGCAGGTGGCTCGGCCAGGAGGTCTACCGCAGTCCGTGGATGTGGCTCTACGGCATCACCAGGCTGCGCAAGGCGAACCCGGTCGCCCGCGTCACGCCGGACGCGACGCACTGGCTGGCCACCCGCCGCCAGATCGCGGTGATCGCGCTCGGCGACACCGCCGACCCGGCCGCTCTGCCGCCGGTCGTCGGCAGGCTGCGCGACGCGAAGTGGTGGGTCCGGTCCCAGGCGGCGGCGGCCGTCCGCCGGCTGGCGAAGTCGGGCGTGCAGGTCGGCGACACCAGCGAGGCGTTGCTCGGGTGTCTGCACCACGACCGTCAGGAGGTGATCGAACAGGCTGCTGCCGCCCTGGCGCTCCCGGCCTTGCGTGAACGCCTCCTGTGGTCACGTGCGACGTTGATGCCACTGGCCGGCGCCGTCGTCGACAACGCGCTCGACGGGGTGGTCGTGCCCCTCGCGCCCCTGTGGCCGGGCGAGGTCTGAGAACGTCCGGCCTATTCGCTGGTCTGCCCGTCCGCGAGCTCGCGGAGCAGATCCAGGTGTCCCACGTGCCGCGCGGTTTCCTGTGCCACGTGGGCCAGGATCCACCGCACGGTGAACTTCTCGTCCGCCGCGCTGTCGTCGGGACCGCGCTGCTTCAGCGCCTCGGCGTTGGCCCATTCCTCGCGGTACGCCCGGATCAACGACTCAGGCGTGTCCTCGTCCGCGAGGTCCCACGACGGGTCCGGATCGCCTTCCCACAACGACGGCAGCTCCAGCCCCGCACCCGCGATGCACAGCCAATACCGTTCCACCGCGACGAGGTGCTTGAGCACGCCCAGCGCGGTCAGTTTCGGCGACGTGGCGATGGGGGACGCCGCGGCCTGGTCGCGGGTGAGCCCGTCGACCTTCAGCACGGCGGTCTCGCGCAGGAAGTCCAGGAACTCCCAGGCGAGCACGCCTTCGTCCGTGGCGAGGTTCGCGGGCCAGGTTCGAGTCACCGCGCGAGTCTGGCAGCCTCAGTAGTAACGACGCAGCTGCGGCCAGATTTCGTCCCACGACTGCGGTGGCGCCGTGCACGCCCAGATCTCCGTGCCGTCCTCTTCGTTCTCGATGACGTTGCGGTGCTGTGCGACGCTTTTGCACTCCGTGAACGGTGTCGCGTTGAAGCCGACGAGCAACACGTTCTTGTTCACCGTCTCGGGCGGTCCCCAGTCGTAGAACGACATGTGGCCGGAATAGACCTGGATCGGCGTGAAGGTCTCGATCGCGCCCGCCTGGCCGTAGTTGCGGGCGATCACGACCGGGCGGTCGTTCGCCCAGTACGCCTTCTCGACGGTGTTGGCGAACTCGTTCCAGCCGACCTGCTCGCCGGGTTCCTGGTTCAGGGCGAGGATCGGCCCGATCGCCTCCTTCGGCAGCACCGGCAACGACACGACCACCGCGGGCACCACGCTCGCGACCACCAGCACGGCGCCGATCACCTTGCGGCGCAACAACCATTCCTGGGCCTGCCGTGCGCCCGCGGCCAGCAGCACGAGCAACAACGACACCGCGTAGTACGGCTTGCCGCCGGTGATCAACGTGAGCGCGCACAGCACCGGGTAGGCCAACGCGATGGAGCGCAACGTCTTGTCGCGCCACAGGTTCCGGAACCCGATCACCCACACCGGCACCAGCAACGGCGACAGCAGCAGGAACTGCATCGGCACGAACATGACGCGGTTCTCCAGGCCGTCGTCCTCGCTGATGCCCCGCGCGACCGTGAGCAAGGGGAAGTCGTGCAACGCCTGCCACGCCACCACCGGCGCCGCGATCACCATGCCCACCGCGATGCCCGCGGGCAGCCACCACGTGCGGAACACGTCACGCGGCCCGGTGATCAGCAGCGAGATCGCCAGCGCCGCGACCAACAGCAGCAGCAACCACTTGTTCGCGAGCCCGACGCCGATGGTCGCGCCGATCGCGAGCCACCACCGCCCGTTCCCCGACTTGAGCAGCCTGATCGTGAAGTACCCGACCAACGTCCAGATCAACAGGTCCAGCGTCGCCGTCGACAGCATGTGGTCCACCGCGAGCACGTACGACCCCGTGGCCGACGCGGCCGCGGCGAACACCGCGCCACCACCGAGTTCCTTGGCGATGAGCGCGACCACGACGGTCGTCGCGAGCGCCATCAAGGTCGCCACGACGCGCAGTCCCGTGGGCGTCCTGCCGAACAGCTCGGTCGAGATGTCGGCGAGGATCGGCGTGATCGGCGGCTGGTCGACGTACCCCCACGCGGGCCGGTCGCCGGCCACCATGAAGTAGAGCTCGTCCCGGTGGAACCCGTACCGGCCCGACAACGCGGTCAGCACCACCGCCTGCGCAGCGAGCACCATCCCCAGCCCACGCCTCATGGGCGGACGGTACCCAGCGAGCGGATGATCAGGAGGCGTTTTTCCGGTACCAGCGCGGCGAAGTGTTGATCGGCGGCTTGAGCCCGGCGTTGACCACGATCATGGCGGGCCCCGTCGCGCCGGCCAGCGCGTCCCGGAGTCCGTCGAAGCCCTCGAGCGTGACCGCCGGAATCCCGAAGCTCTCCGCGAGCTTCGCGAAGTCGGGCCTCGTCAGGTCCACCCCGCTGATGGCGTGGTTCGCGATCTGCTGGTCGTACCGCAGCATTCCGTACCCGCCGTCGTCGACGAGCACGATCGTCAGCGGCAGACCCTCCTGCTTGAGCGTCGCGAGATCCCCGCACGCGAACAGGAACCCGCCGTCTCCCACCACCGCGATCGTCCGCCCGGCGACGGCCGCCCCGAGCGCCGCCGGAAACCCGAACCCGAGCGTGCCCCACCCGACCGGGTAGGCCAGCCCGCGCGGCTTGGTGACGTGGTGGAAGCCGCCGATCCAGTACCCCGGGATGCACATGTCGGCGACGATCGTGGCGTCGGTGCCCTCCAGCGCCCGCAGCAGCGTCACGGCCTCCGGTGAATCCGCTTCGGCCAACGCCCGCACTTCAGCGTTGACCGCCTCGACGTCGACCGCGGCGTCCTTGCCCGCAACCCTGGCCGCGAGTGCGGTGGTGACCGCGGCCGCGTCGCCTTCGAGCGTGACGTCCGCGGGGTAGTTCTTGTTCGCCTCGGCCTTGTCGATGTTGACGGCCACGAGGGTGTGCGGCTTCGGCTGCAACCAGTTCTGCGTCATCATCCCGTCGAAGTCGGTGCCGATCGCGATGACCAGATCGGCGTCGTCCCACAACTTCCCCACTGGCGGCGCGTGCACCGGTCCCCGCACGACCTGTGGACTGTCGACCAGCCCTCGCGCGCCGTAGGTGGTGACGACCGGCGCCTGCAACCTGGCTGCCAGCGCCCCTACCGCCGCCCCGGCTCCCGACCGCGCGGCGCCACCACCGACCCAGATCAGCGGCCGTTCGGAGCGGGCGATCAGCGCCTCGGCCTCGGTGAGGTCCGGGACGAGAAAGGTCTGTTCCGCCGTCGACGGCGCGTGGCCCGCAACCTCGGCGGACAAGAAATCCGTTGGGACACCGAGATAAACAGGCCCGTGCGGGCTGCGCACGGCCTGCTGCACCGCCTTGTCGGCGAACACCGCCAGCTCGTCGGCCGCCGGCACGTCGAACGCCGCCTTGGTCACCGGCCCGAACATGGCCTTCTGATCCCGCGTCTCGTGCAGCACGCCCCGGTAGACGCCAGGCTGCCGGAGCGTGGACGGGATGTCCGTGGCGATCACCAGCACCGGACTGCCGGACGCCCACGCCTCACCCGTGGCACCGAGCGTGTTCGCTGCCCCGGGCCCGGTCGTCACGACCGCCACACCGAGCCTGCCGGTCGCCCGCGCGTACCCGTCCGCCGCGTAAACCGCCGTCTGCTCGTGCCGCACCCCGATCATGCGGATGCCGGGGTGCTTGCGCAGCGCCTCCCAGATGGCGAGGTTGTGCACGCCCGGCAGGCCGAACACGACCTCGACCTCGTGCGCGGCCAGCACTTCCAGCAGCCTCTCGGCACCATTGGGCATGAACCCGACGCTAAGGCCTGCTTACTGCCCCGACAACGGGTGTGCAGCAGGTCTGGTGCTGAGCGTCAGCGCACCTCACCGGTGACGGTCTTCCGCGCGAACGTCGTGGCGCGAAGTCTCCATTGACCGATCGCGCCGAGTGCGGAATCGAGGGGAGAACGGAATCCGAGCCGGCGATGCGATGTGCGCGTAAATTCGGCTCGGCGTCGCGCGGATTCACCCTCTGGGGTGAAATGGCTGATCGGGTCGGACGATGGTGGCAGGCCCGTTCAGCTGAGCGTCCGAACCGTCGCCCGCAGAGTGTGCACCCCCGGTTGACCAGGGAGATTCCACCTGGGGTAGTACTACTACCTGGCGGTATGCCTGGTCGAGACGCCGTTCCGGGAAAGGCGGAACGGAATGGGTGTGTTAATGGGATGTGTCAACTTTCATTTCTTGGGGATTCGCCACCTTGTGAAATGGTCTTCAGATGATTGAGGACTGAACCATGTTCAGCGCATGGCCCCTTGTGTCACGATGTGCGCGACCGCGCGACCTGGGGGTGGGAGATGCTGTACTTCGGTGGGCTGTTCGGAGTGCTGATGCTGGGACTGACGATCTTCGCCGTCGTGGACGTGATCACGACCGACGACGGGTCAGTCCGCAATCTGCCGAAGATGATGTGGCTTCTCCTGGTCTTGCTGTTTCCGTTGGTGGGCTCGATCGCGTGGTTCGTGGCGGGTCGTCCGGTGGTGGGGACCGGACGCGCGCGCTTCGGTGCGTTTGAGCGCGATGCTTCTGCTTTTCCCGAGTACAACCGGCCGGGGCGGTTCGCGGCCACCAATCCTGACGACGACGAGGAGTTCCTGCGCCGCTGCCGTGAGCGCGCGGAGGAACAACGACGCAAGGGACGCGAGAACCAGTGAGGAAAGTCCTGCTGTTCTTAGTTGTTCTGCTCGCCGGTTGCGGAGGCAACGCGCAGCTGGCGGCCCCACCCCAGGCAACCCCGACGTCCACTTCGGACAAGCTGGCGCCCGGCGAGTTCCAGGCGCGCTGGTGGACGTGGGCATCCCAGCCGACGAACACCAATCCCGTCTCCGACACCTCCGGGCGCTTCTGCATGCGTGATCAGCCCGTCGAGGTCTGGCTGCTCGCCGGGGCCCTCGAGAACGGGCCGGTCGAGCGGCAGTGCCGGGTTCCCGCCGGCAAGCCGCTGCTCGCGCCCGTCGTGAACCTGGCCAGCGACGTCGCCGGCTGCGAGACGTTCATGAAGAGCGCGCAGGGCGAAGTGCTGCTGGACGGCTCCACGCAGGCGTTGACGAGGGTGTCCGCCACGCCGTTCACCTACGAGGCGCGTGCGGGCAACCCGTTCGGCGCCCAGGCCGGGCGGATCAACTCGGTCGGCTGCGGGCTGTACGCGTGGATCACGCCGCCCGCGTCCGGTGAGCACGAACTGGTGATCCGCGGGTCGGCGGACGGCAAGGAAGTCGACGTCAAGTACAAGCTGATCGTGGGCGCCGACTAGAAAATCGGGTGCACGGGTCCGGTAACGTGGTCGGTGGCGTCGAGCAGACGTGAGGCTGGAGCCGCTCCCCGGCAGTGAGCGGCACGTTCCGCCGCAGTGTTCAGCAACTCCTGCTCATCGAAGCGAACCGACCACGTAGACGCGTGCACATGCGTCCTTGTCGTGCCGAGCCGGGCGGCGGAAACGAGGACTGCTGTCATGGCACGTCTGTCCACCACGGACCAGCTCGCCGATCTGCGGCGCCGCTACACGGGCGAGAACCTGTCCCAGGCGGTTCCGGCCGTCCGCGACGGGGACCTGCTGCCCGACGCGACCACCGAGGCCCAGCGGCAACTGGAGGCCAAGGTGCTGCTCGCGGGCTGCACCGCGGCCAGCATGCTCCAGCTGATGCCGCCCGCGAGCATCATCAGGCCCGCCCACGCGTTCCGGACCGTGGAACCGGGGGAGACCCTCAGGCTGCACCTGAGCGACCGGGCTCTCGGCCCGGTGCTGTTCGAGCTGCTGCCGCGCACCGAGGCAGGCTTCGGCATGGGCGTCGCCGGACTCGAGCACCGGCAGTACCGGCGGTCGGCCGAGCTGACCACGGGCGATGCCGGCGTAGTTCTCGCCGGGGTCGACGAGAACGCGTGGGACCTCGGCATGCGGTACGTGCGCTGGATGCACGAGTTCCGCGGCGTGGAGTACGTCGACGGTGGCGGCAACGACGAGGACATCGCCGAAGCGGCCACTGGGAGCGCTCTACTGCGCCGGGTACACCTGTGGCATGACGCGAGCTGGCTGCGAGCACTTCCGCTGGGAACAGGGTGGTTCGTCGAGTGGCCGGGTGGGCCGCGGGAGAGCGAGATCGCTCAGAAGCTCGCCCACCCGCGGTTCGGCACGACCCGGAACATCACGCTGCGCCGCGCCGAAGCACCTGACCAGGACGTCGAGGAGGGCATGCGGACCTATCCGTGGCCTGAGGAGTTCGTGT
Source organism: Lentzea alba (assembly GCF_011067745.1). Classification (GTDB taxonomy): domain Bacteria; phylum Actinomycetota; class Actinomycetes; order Mycobacteriales; family Pseudonocardiaceae; genus Lentzea; species Lentzea alba. Next base: position 159,990 of record NZ_JAAMPJ010000016.1, on the reverse strand, counting down.
CTGCCGTCACGGCCGGCGAGCCTGATCAGGGGCCTGCCCGCCGGTAGACTGCCCTTTCGCTCGCAGGAACGATCGTCAGGAGGACCCCGGTGACCCAGCAGGCTGCCGAGGCCCAGTCCGAAGCCACGCGCAAGGCCCCTCGCGTGCTCGTCGCCGAGGACGAGGCGCTCATCCGTCTCGACCTCGTCGAGATGCTGCGCGAAGAGGGCTACGACGTGGCGGGTGAGGCTGCGGATGGTGAAGAGGCCGTCAAGCTCGCGACCGAGCTCAACCCCGACCTGGTGATCCTGGACGTGAAGATGCCCAAGGTCGACGGGATCGAGGCTGCCCAGCAGATCGCGGGGAACCGGATCGCGCCGGTCGTGATCCTCACCGCGTTCAGCCAGCGCGACCTGGTCGAACGCGCTCGCGACGCCGGTGCGATGGCCTACCTGGTCAAGCCGTTCGCCAAGCGGGACCTGGTGCCCGCGATCGAGCTGGCCATGAGCCGGTTCAGCGAGCTCGCTGCTCTTGAGCAGGAGGTCGCCGGGCTCACCGAGCGGCTGGAGACGCGCAAGGTCGTGGAGCGGGCCAAGGGCGTGCTCATGACCAAGCAGGGGCTGAGCGAGCCGGAGGCGTTCCGGTGGGTGCAGCGCACCGCCATGGACCGCCGCACCACGATGAAGGCCGTCGCGGAGGCCGTCATCGAGAACTTCGGCTGAGTCAAGACCGGCTGAGTTCTAGCCACACGGAGTCCGTCTGCCGCCCCGGATCCTCGGGGCGCAGGCGGACTTCGACGTTGTGGCTGCCCTTCAGCGAGATCTCCAGTTCGTGCCGGCCACCGACGCCACCCGGCATCGGCATGGTCGCGACGTGGCCGCTGTCCACGTACACCTCAAAGCCCGCCAGTGGCGCCACGGAACGCGCGTGAGCGGCGTCGAGGGTGATGGCCAGGGTCGCGTCGTTCGGGGTCACACGGATGAACTCAGCCGTCAGCACGGGCAGAACGGGCGCCGGCTCGTCCGGCGCGTTCGCCAGCTTCACCGGCGACTGCCCCGGCACCTCCAGGTAGCTCTCCAGCACCTGGGCCTGCGACGCACCGGGCATGCGCAGCACGAACGGCGACAGGGCGTCGGGTCCGGCCGGTCCGAGCAACTCGGCCGGCACGTCCCCGGTCACGGTCAGCTCGCTTTCCTCCGCCCCGGACCAGCCGCTCACCACCGGCCGCAACGGCACTCGCGCCGAACCGAGCTGCGCGACCAGGCCGTTGGGATCACCACCGTCGCCAAGACGCACCGTTGCCCGTAACCGCGCCGAAGAAGCGCCACGCAACGGTGCGCGCGCTGTGCCAATGCCCGGCGCCTCCTCATCGGGCTCCAGCACGCGCAGCGTTCCCGCCACGATCGACGTCTCGGTCACCTCGGGCACGGACTGGAGCGAACCCGTGATGCCGACCGCGTCGACCTCGACGCGTCCCGGATAGCCGATCGGAGGCGTCATGCTGATCAGCACGCTCGCCTCACGCCATTTCGGCACAACTGGTGATGTGGCGATCTGCCCGCCGTCTTGCAGAACGCGCACACCGTTCCGTGTCAGCACTACTTCGAATCGATGCAGAACGCCCGCACCTCGGATACCGGGTAGTACGGAGTCGTCCACCACCACCCGAATCGCATCAGCGGGAGGTATGGGTCCGACGCGATCCGGTGTTCCCGGAACCAGGTCGAGCACCAGCTTCCCGCGTGGCCCGGCCGCGTCCGTCACGACGGCCACTCGCCCCAACTCGTCTGCGTCGTTCAGCTGCAGCAACGTCCGTGCGCGCAACACGGCCGTGTCGTTCCCACACGGCATGTCGATCACCAACCGGCCACCCGAGCCGGAGCTGGGATTCACGCAACCGGGTCGCCCGCTCAGGTGGTAGCGGCGTTCGAGGAACGTGTCGTCGAAGTCGTCCAGCCAGCCGTTGACCGCCCGGCGCCACCCGTCGTCACCTGGACGTTCCTCGGCTCTGGCGGCCAGCGAGCGCTGGCCGAACGCGTCCACGGCCCGCACGTCGGCCCTGCCAGGACCCGCGATCTCGGGCGACGCGACCAGCTTCCCGAAGACCTCGTACCCGGACGCGCCGGTGACCGGCACCCATTGGATTCTGCCGTCACTGCTCCATACGGAGGACGGCGCGCTGAGCGGAGCCGGCTGAGTGGGCAGCTTGACGAAATCCGCCGCGTACTTCGTCAGCCGAACGGGCTGTGAGCTGGGCTTCTTCGTTGCGTCGTCGGTTTCGCGCAAAACCAGCACCGCGGCGACGAGTACGGCGGCGGCGCCCACTGCTGCGATCACCCGACGACGCGGAGTCATACGTCCACGTTATGGCAGCCGTCCAAAGAGTGAACGGAGGTTACGGTATGTGACATTGCTTAAGTGAAACATAACGCCGCGTTGCGTTATGGTCACGAGCCCATTGGCTTTGATGACTGGGGTCACAGTCATCGCCTAGGTTCCGGCCATCCCTCAGGAGAGGGTGCAGGAGCGGTGCGCGGAGAACTCGCGTCGCCGGGAGCAGGGATATAGGAGGGACATCACGTGCGTAAGCACTCTGTGAAGTCCGCTGCGATTGTCGGCGCCACGCTGCTTGTCGTCGCAGCCTGTGGCTCGAACAAGGAAGAAGGCGGCACTGCGGGGGGCAGCTGCGACACGTCGAAGGGCACCTTGACCGTCGGTGTAGTCGCCCCGCTGTCCGGCAACCTGTCCGCTCTCGGCATCGGCATCAAGCAGTCCGCCGAGCTCGCCGTGGACGAGGCCAACCAGAAGTGCACGGTCAAGGGTTACAAGCTGACCGTGTCCGCTCAGGACGACGAGGCGAACCCCGCCAAGGGCGCCCAGGCGGCCACCAAGCTGTCGACCGACCCGAACGTCGTCGGCGTCGTCGGCACGCTGAACTCGTCGGTCGCCCAGACGGTGCAGCCGATCCTGCGGGACAAGAAGATCCCCCAGGTGTCGCCCGCCAACACGAACCCGACGCTGACCAGGGGCAACGACTTCCTGACCGCCCCGAAGCGCCAGTTCGACAACTACTTCCGCGTCTGCGCCACCGACGACCTGCAGGGCCCGTACGCGGCCAACTACCTGGTCGAGAAGGCCGGCAAGAAGAAGATCGCCATCATCACCGACGGCAAGACCTACGGCGCGGGCCTCGCGGCCGAGCTGTCGAAGCAGGTCGCCAAGAAGGGTGGCCAGATCGTCGGCCAGGAGACCGTCGGCGAGAAGGACACCGACTTCTCCGGCGTCATCGCCAAGGTCAAGGCGCTCGCGCCGGAAGCCGTCTACTACGGCGGTGAGTACCCGGCCGCCGGCCCGCTGTCGAAGCAGATGGCGAGCGCGGGCCTGAACGTCCCGGTCATGGGTGGCGACGGCATCTTCGACCCGAAGTTCATCGAGCTCGGCGGTAAGGAAGGCGACCTCGCCACCTCCGTCGGCGCGCCGACCGAGTCCCTGGCCACGGCCAAGGCGTTCGTCGACGCGTACAAGAAGAAGTTCGGCAAGGAGGACTACGCCGCCTACGGTGCGTTCTCCTACGACGCCGCGAACGCGATCATCGGCGCGCTGGCCAAGACCATCGACGGTTCCGCGTGGGACGAGTCGAAGCGTGACGCGATGCTGACCAACGTCGGCTCGTACAGCGGTTCCGGTGCCACCGGTGAGGTCAAGTTCGACCAGTACGGCGACAGCACGAACAAGGTGCTGACCGTCTACTCGGTCACCTCTGGCAAGTGGAAGGACGTTCAGACCGGCGAGTTCACCGGCTGATCGACTACCTAGTCACTGATTGAAGCCACGGCGGGGGCGGGCGTTGTTTGCTCGCCCCCGCCGTCTACGGAGGTAGTCGTGTCAGTCCTGCTCCAACAGCTGGCCAACGGGGTGATCCAGGGCGCGTTGATCGCCCTGATCGCTCTCGGGTACACCATGGTGTACGGCATCATCCAGCTGATCAACTTCGCCCACGGCGAGGTTTTCATGGTGGCCTCGTACGGAGGCCTCGCCACGTTCACGCTTCTTCCTGACGACCTCAAGAAGTCGCCTGCCGTGGCCCTGCCGCTCATGTTCGTCGGCGGCATCGTGGTGGCGGTCCTCGTGGCCGTGATCATGGAACGGTTCGCCTACCGGCCGCTGCGCAACGCGCCCCGGCTGGCGCCGCTGATCACCGCGCTCGGCGTGTCCGTGTTCCTGCAGGAAGCCGTGCGCGTGTGGTACCCCGACGCCACGTCGAACCTGCCCTACCCGAAGGTCTTCCCCGAAGGCGGCCTGTCGCTCGGCTCGGTCAACATCGCGTGGACCGGCGTGCTGCTCGTCGGACTGTCGGTCGGCCTCTCGGTCATCCTGCAGACCTACATCAACAAGTCGCGGATGGGCCGGGCGATGCGGGCGACCGCGCAGGACCCCGACACCGCGAAGCTGATGGGCGTCAACCCCGACCGCGTGATCGTGCTGACGTTCATCTTCGGCGCGGTGCTCGCCGGTGTCGCCGGTGTCATGTTCGGCGGGTACCTGAACAACATCAACATCGACATGGGCTTCCAGAACGGCATCTTCGCCTTCACGGCGGCCGTCCTGGGCGGCGTCGGCAGCATCCGCGGCGCGGTCATCGGCGCGTTCATCATCGGTCTGATCAAGACCCTGGCCGGTCAGTACATGCCGGGCGGCACCCAGTACGACTACGTGTGGATCTTCGTCGTGCTGATCCTCGTGCTCGTCTTCCGCCCGCAGGGTCTGTTCGGTGAGCCGGAAAGGGTGCGCGCATGAGCACGAGCACTGTGTCCACTCCCGCCGCGACGGCTCCCGTCGAGAAGCGTTCCGCACTCGCGCCGCTGGGCAAGCCGTTCGCGGTCGCGGGTGGTGTCCTCGGGATCGTCGCGGCACTGCTGCCGTGGGTCACCTTCAGCCTCAACGACGGCAACTGGCCGGACAAGTCGACGCTGCAGTTCTTCGACGCGCCGTTCGCCGTCACCGGCTTCCGCTGGCACGTCCTGCTGCTCGGCGTCCTCGTCCTGGTCGCGGCGTTCGCGCCGGTCCCGTCCAGGGGCCGGGTCGTCCGTGCGCTCGGCTGGGGCCTCACCATCGTTTCGTTCGTCAACGCCGCGTACATCACGGTCAAGGGCGGCGGCCTGGCCGCCATCACGGCCCTCGACGGCGCCACGGCGTTCGGCAGCGTCGTCGGCCTGATCGCCGGTGTGCTGGCGATCCTGGCGGGCTACGGCATCGGCATCGAGCCGGTGGGCGAGTGGAAGTTCAAGGTCTCCACGCCGGTCGCGTACCTGGTGCTGCTGGTGTCGTTCGGTGCGGTGCTCTACGCCGTCGCCGCGATGCTGACCACCGGTGGCGTCGGCGCCTCGAACCCCTACGCGGGTGCGATCTTCCTGTCGTTCCTCGGGTTCGCCGGTGGTGTGCTCGGCGCGCTGAGCGGTGTCGGCTTCGTCCGCTGGCTCTCGGCCCTGTCCGAGCAACACCGCGTGTTCAGCGTGATCGTGCTGGCGGCGTGCGCGCTGCTGCTGCCGTTCACCGACGCCGGCAACGAGTACTGGATGACGGTCGCGGCGAACATCGGCATCTACGCCGCCACCGCGATCGGCCTGAACATCGTCGTCGGTCTCGCGGGTCTGCTCGACCTCGGGTACGTGGCGTTCATGGGTATCGGCGCCCTGGTGGCGGCGAACTTCTCCGGTGCCGCCACGGCGCACTTCGGCATCACCCTGCCGTTCCCGGTCGCCGCGGTCGTCGCGGCCATCGTGGCCGGCATCTTCGGCGCCATCGTCGGTTCGCCGACGCTGCGGGTCCGCGGTGACTACCTGGCGATCGTGACGCTCGCGTTCGGTGAGATCTTCACCCGCTCCGCGCAGAACAACATCGGTGGCATCACCAACGGCTCCAACGCGATCCCGGGCATCCCGCCGCTGTCGCTGTTCGGTGCGGAGTTCAACAAGTCGATCTCCATCGGCGCCGTCAAGCTGCCCGCGGGTGTCCTCTACTACGTCCTCATCGTGCTGCTCGTCGCGGCGACGATGGCGGTGTTCGCGAACCTCAAGTTCAGCCGCATCGGCCGCGCTTGGATCGCGATCCGCGAAGACGAGGACGCGGCCCGCGCGATGGGCATCCGCACCGGCAAGATGAAGATCCTCGCGTTCCTCATCGGTGCCACGCTCGCGGGCCTCGCGGGCGCGGTGTTCGCGCACAAGAACGGCACCGTCTCGTACGAGTCGTTCAAGTTCCTCGAGTCGGTCACGCTCCTCGCGGCGGTCATCCTCGGCGGCATGGGCTCGATCCCCGGCGCCGTGCTCGGTGCCGCGCTGCTGTTCGTGCTGCCCGAGAAGCTGCGCGACTTCGAGGACTACCGCCTCATGATCTTCGGCCTCGCGCTGATCCTGATCATGCGGTTCCGGCCGGTCGGCCTGATCCCCGATGCGCACAGGCGCGCTGAGATGATCGAGCGCGCCGATGAGAACGCCGAAGAGGCGCACGTGGAGGCGAAGAAGGCATGAGCACGCCCGTATTGGAGGCGCGTGACGTCTCGATGGTCTTCGGTGGCCTCAAGGCGTTGAAGGGCGTCACCCTGACGCTCGACGAAGGCAAGATCGTCGGCCTGATCGGCCCGAACGGCGCGGGGAAGACGACGTTCTTCAACTGCCTGACGGGTCTGTACACGCCGACCACGGGTCAGGTGCTGCTCAAGGGCAACGTCCTGCCCGGCGACCCGGCCCAGGTGACGGACGCGGGTGTCGCCCGCACGTTCCAGAACATCCGCCTGTTCCCCAGCATGACCGTGCTGGAGAACGTGATGGTCGGCCGGCACGTCCGGATGAAGCAGGGCCCGCTGGCCTCGCTGTTCCACGGTCCCGCCTACCACCGCGGTGAGAAGGCGGCCCGCGACCGGTCGCGGGAACTGCTCGCGTTCGTCGGTCTGAACAACTTGGACGACGAGCTCTCGCGCAACCTCCCGTACGGCGACCAGCGCCGTCTGGAGATCGCGCGCGCGTTGGCGACGGACCCGGCGGTGCTGCTGCTGGACGAGCCCACGGCGGGTATGAACCCGCAGGAGACGGAAGCGACGCAGCAGCTGATCTTCCGCATCCGCGAGACGGGTGTGTCCGTCGTCGTCATCGAGCACGACATCAAGTTCATCTTCGGTCTGTGCGACTCGGTTTCCGTGCTCGTGCAGGGTGAGCTGCTCGTCGAGGGCAGCCCCGAGGTCGTGCGGGCGGATCCGCGGGTGGTCGAGGCCTACCTCGGCAAGCCGCCGGAGGAAGTCGAGCACGAGATCGAGGCAGCAAAGGGGGAGCAGGCATGACCGCGCTGCTCGAAGTCCGCAACCTCTCGGTCGCCTACGGCGCGATCGAGGCCGTCCGCGACATCTCGTTCACCGTCGAGGCCGGCCAGATCGTGTCGCTGATCGGCTCGAACGGTGCGGGCAAGACCACGACCCTGCGCACCATCTCGGGTCTGCTGCGGCCGGCGTCCGGCGAGATCCTGTTCCAGGGCAAGCCGATCCACAACGACCCGGCGCACGCGATCCTCGGTGAGGGCATCGCCCACTGCCCCGAGGGCCGCCGGCTCTTCCCGCGGATGACCGTGGAGGAGAACCTGCAGCTCGGTGCGTACGTCCGCAAGGACGACGGCGTCGAGGCCGACATGCAGCGCGTGTACGACCTTTTCCCCGTGCTGGGGGAGCGGCGGCACAACAAGGCCGGGCTCTTCTCCGGTGGTGAGCAGCAGATGCTGGCCATCGGACGCGCGATGATGTCCAAGCCCCGTCTGCTGATGCTCGACGAGCCCTCGATGGGTCTGTCGCCGATCATGACGCAGCGGATCTTCGACACCATCAAGGAGCTGCAGTCGCTCGGCACCACCATTCTGCTGGTGGAGCAGAACGCGCTGGCGGCGCTGGCGTTGTCCGACCACGGGTACGTGATCGACCTCGGCAAGACCACTTTGGACGGTCCGGGTCACGAGCTGCTCGCGTCGCCGCGAGTGCGCGAGGCGTACCTGGGAGAAGCCCACTAGTTCAGTTGTCGTGAGAGCGGGGCGGAGGCTTGTCCTCCGCCCCGCTTTCGTTCATCCGCGGTCGAAGTCGGCCAGGATGCGGGGCAGCGCCAGCTTCGCGGCCTTGCCGTGGTTCACGTCCGCGCCCAGGTCGATCAGCGTGGACTTGGCGTGGTGCCGCTTCAGGCGTTGGTCGCAGTAGGCGGAGGTTTCGAGCAGGGTGTCCTTGTCGCCGGCGGAGGAGTAGATCGTCACCGGGACCGCGGGGCGCCAGTCGCAGTAGCCGTCCGCCTGGCGCAGTTTCGCGCGCAGGACGCCCGTCGGGTGCTTGACGCGGTCGAGGTAGGTGGCGGTCAGGAGTTCCGCCATGGTGGCGGGCAGGTGCCGGAAGATCTCCTCGTTGCGGTGCTCGCCGTCGAAGAGCGCCTCGATCGCCGGGTCGCGGAAGGCCTCGGCCGGGTGGTCGTAGAGATGGTGGAGCCGGTTCCACGCCACCGTCCAGTACGCCATGTACGCGACGCCGTTGGCGATCTCGTCGTTCGTGGCCTTGGCGACCAGCAGGCTCGGCTTGAAGGGTCCGCCGATGGGCGCGAGGCCGCCCACCTTCAGGCGGGCATCGGCGCCGGACTGCAAGGCCTGACCGAGGGCCATGGCGGCGTGGCCGCCCTGCGAGTGGCCGGTGATCATCACCCTCGGGTCGGGACGTAAACCCTTCCACGCGGCGAACTCGCGGGCCGCGCGCAACGCGTCCACCGAGGCCGTCACGGTGGACGGGGCGTCGACGTACGGGTGGTGGCCGGGGCCGGTGCCCAGACCCAGGTAGTCGGGAGCTGTGGTCAGGTAGCCGGCGGAGGCGAACAGCAGGGCCGCGGCGCGGTCGTTGCCGTCCGCCACCGAGGCGACCGAGCCCCGGTAGCCGGTGGTGCCGTGCAGCCAGGCGGCTTGGCGGGGCGTGCGGTCCTCGTTGCGCGGTAAGGCGATCAGGGCGCTCGCGGTCGTCGGTTTTCCGAACGGGTCGATGGTGCGGTACGTGATGCGCTTCGCGTCCACGGCGAAGCGGACGCGCGAGGCGTCCAGGTCGTGGTCCCCCAGATAAGTGACCAACTGGTTGGTGTCCATGGTGGACACCGGGACGACGTCGAGGAGTTCGCCGCGGGTCGCGTGTGCGGAGGCGGTGGCCGGGACCGAGGCCGCGACCACGACGCCGCACAGGACTGCTGCTGTCAGCCGAGTCGTGAAGGTCATGCCTCCACGATGTCGAGGTGATCTTGCCGGCACACTGGGGCTGACCGCAGAGATGGGGTGTGGTTCACCCCAGTGTTCAGGCGCCCGGCGGCTTCGCGCGGAGGATGCACGTGAGGCGGGCGGTGCAGGTGCGCTTGCCGTCCTCGTCGGTCACGACGATCTCGTACGTCGTGGTGCTGCGGCCGAGGTGGATGGGGCGCGCCACGCCGGTGACGATGCCCTCGCGCGCGGCGCGGTGGTGGGTGCAGGACAGTTCGAGTCCTACCGCGATCGAGCCGAACTGGTGGGCGTGCATCGCGGACCCGAGGGAGCCCAGCTGCTCGGCGAGCACCGCGTTCGCACCGCCGTGCAGCAGGCCGAACGGCTGCCGGTTGCCCTTGACCGGCATGGTGCCGATCATCTCCTGGACATCCCATTGGGTGATTTCGATGCCCATGCGGACGTGCAACTGCTCGTCGGCGTACTCCACTGGCAGGTCGGGGGTCACACGCGCTCCAAGGGCTCAAGCAAAACTGTCAGACCCCCACCCTAGACTCGGGCTCGTGACTACCTCAGACGTGAAGCGGCTCCTGCTCATCGACGGTCACTCGATGGCCTACCGAGCGTTCTACGCCCTGCCCGCCGAGAACTTCGTGACGAAGACGGGCCAGGTCACGAACGCCGTGTACGGGTTCACGTCCATGTTGATCAACATTCTGCGCGACGAGAAGCCGACGCACGTGGCGGTGGCGTTCGACGTGTCGCGCAAGACCTTCCGCTCCGAGCAGTACCCCGAGTACAAGGCAGGTCGCTCCAAGACGCCGGACGAGTTCCGCAGCCAGGTCTCCCTGATCAAGGACGTGCTCGCCACGCTCCGGGTCCCCACGATGGAGAAGGAGAACTACGAGGCGGACGACATCATCGCGACCCTGACCACGCAGGCCGTGGCGCAGGGCTTCGAGGTGGAGATCGTCACCGGCGACCGCGACGCGTTCCAGCTGGTCAACGACCAGGTCACGGTGCTGTACCCGGTCAAGGGCGTCTCGGAGATGGGCCGTTTCACCCCCGCGTACGTCGAGGAGAAGCACGGCGTGCGGCCCGACCAGTACGCGGACTACGCGGCGGTGCGCGGTGACTCCTCGGACAACCTGCCGAACACGCCGGGGGTGGGCCCGAAGACGATCATCAAGCTGCTCAACCAGTTCGGCGGGCTCAACGAGCTGGTCGACCGCGTCGACGAGGTGCCGGGCAAGGTCGGCGAGGCGCTGCGCGGCAACCTGGCGAACATCATCATGAACCGCCAGCTCACGGAGCTGATCAAGGACGTCGAGCTGCCGTACACGATCGACGGCCTCGAGGCCCAGGCGTGGGACCGCGACGCCGTGCACGCGCTGTTCGACGAGCTGGAGTTCCGCGTCCTGCGCGACCGTCTGTTCCAGACCCTGACGACCGCGGAGCCCGAGGCCGAGGAGGGTTTCGAGGTCTCCGGTGGCGCGATCCCCGCCGGCACGCTCGCCACGTGGCTGGACCAGAACGCGCGCAAGACGCGCGTCGGCGTGGCCCTGCGCATCACGACCGACCTGGAGGGCGTCGCGCTCTGCACGGCCGACGGTGAGGGCGGGTACGTCGACGTCACCGAGCTCAACGAGGCCGACGAGCAGGCACTGGCCGCGTGGCTGGCGGACGAGAGCGTCGCCAAGGCGGGCCACGACCTGAAGTTGCCGTTGCGTCGCGTGCGTGCCCGCGGGTGGAAGCTGCGCGGCCTGTCCTCGGACACGGCGCTCGCCGCGTACCTGGTGCGGCCCGGCCAGCGTTCGTTCGCCCTCGACGACCTGGCGCTGCGCTACCTCAAGCGCGAGCTGCGCGCCGAGGAGTCCGGCGACGGCCAGCTGTCGTTGCTCGCCGACGAGTCCGAAGAGGCGCAGAAGGTCGCCACCAGCACCATCCTGCGCGCACGGGCCGTGGCCGAGCTCGCCGACCGCCTGGACACCGAGCTGGTGACCATCGGCGGCGCCGACCTGCTGGCGAACCTCGAACTGCCGCTGATGAACGTGCTCGACGAGGTGGAGGCCGTCGGCATCGCGATCGACGTCGAGCACCTCTCGGAGCTGGAGGCGCACTTCGCGGGCGGCGTGAAGCAGGCGGCGCAGGACGCGTACTCGGTGATCGGCAAGGAGATCAACCTCGGTAGCCCGAAGCAGCTGCAGACGGTCCTCTTCGACGAGCTGAAGATGCCGAAGACGAAGAAGACCAAGACCGGTTACACCACGGACGCGGACGCGCTGCAGAACCTGTTCGAGCAGACCGAGCACCCGTTCCTGCAGCACCTGCTCTCGCACCGCGACGTCACGCGGCTGAAGTCCACTGTGGACGGCCTGCTGAAGTCGGTGGCCGACGACGGCCGCATCCACACCACGTTCCACCAGACGATCGCCGCCACCGGCCGGTTGTCCTCGACGGACCCGAACCTGCAGAACATCCCGATCCGCACGGACGAGGGCCGCCGCATCCGGCAGGCCTTCGTGGTCGGCGCGGGCTTCTCCGAGCTGATGACCGCGGACTACAGCCAGATCGAGATGCGGATCATGGCCACGCTGTCGGGCGACGAGGGCCTGATCGCGGCCTTCAACAGCGGCGAGGACCTGCACACCTACGTGGCCTCGCAGGCGTTCTCGATCCCCACCTCCGAGGTGACGGGAGAGATGCGCCGCCGCATCAAGGCGATGTCGTACGGTCTCGCGTACGGCCTGTCGGTGTTCGGTCTGTCGCAGCAGCTCCGCATCCCGACCGAAGAGGCCCGCGAGCAGATGGAGGCCTACTTCTCCCGCTTCGGCGGCGTGCGCGACTACCTCAACGAGATCGTCGAGAAGGCCCGCAAGGACGGCTACACCGAAACCGTCCTGGGCCGCCGCCGCTACCTGCCGGACCTCACCTCGGACAACCGCCAGCGTCGCGAGATGGCCGAACGCATGGCCCTCAACGCCCCGATCCAGGGCAGCGCGGCGGACATCATCAAGGTCGCCATGCTGGGTGTCTACCGCGCGCTGGAGGAGTCCGGCCTGCGGTCGCGGATGCTGCTGCAGGTCCACGACGAACTCGTGCTGGAGATCGCCGAGGGTGAGCGCGAGGCCGTGGAGGCCCTGGTGCGCGACCAGATGGGCAACGCCTACCCGTTGCAGGTCCCGCTGGAGGTCTCGGTCGGCGTGGGCCGCTCCTGGGACGACGCCGCGCACTAGTGCGCACGAATTTGATGGGGAGACGTTCCTTGCCCCACCTCAACTTATAACCGACGGGGGGACTTGCCGCAAGACCAGGGGTGACCCTCAGAATTCGTGGCCTCACCAGCGGATTCGAGGGGATTCACGATGCGGTTTCTGGTGTCCACGATCGGTTCGCGGGGAGAGGCGCAGCCCGTCACCGCACTGGCGGTGCGGCTGCGGGCGCTGGGCAACGACGTGAAAGTCGTTGCGCCGCCGGACTTCGAGGACCTCGTGACGGGCAACGGCCTCGACTTCACGCCGGTCGGTCCGCACCTGCGCACCGTCACCGCCGTCAAGCTGAAGCCCGAGGACCTGGGCAGGCTCGCCGAGGAGTCGGTGCGCGAGCAGTTCCGGGTCGTCGGCCAGGCCGCGCGGGGAGCGGACGTGCTGGTGGCAGGCGGTGCGCTGCAGCACGCCACGCGTTCGATCGCGGAAAGCATCAACGCGCACTACGTGTACGCGAGCTTCTGCGCGAACACGTTGCCGTCACCGCACCACGCGCCGCCCGCGATGTTGGGCCGCGTTCCGGTGAACGGAACGCCCGAGGAAAACCTCGCGCAGTGGGACCAGCAACGCCACTTGTTCGGGAGTTCGCGCGCCGCGATCAACGCCGAACGGGCCAAGCTCGGCCTCGGCCCGATCGACGACGTCCGCGACCACATCTTCGGCGACGCTCCGTGGCTCGCCGCGGATCCGGTGCTGGGGCCGTGGCCCGGCCCCGGCGACCTCGTCCAGACCGGCGCCTGGCTGACCGACGACCAACGCCCGCTCGCCCCGGAACTGGAGGCGTTCCTCGCGGCCGGCGAACCGCCGATCTACTTCGGCCTGGGCAGCATGCGGGGAGCTCAGGACGCGGTGGATCACGCCGTCGAGGCCGCTCGCGCGTTGGGCAAACGCGTTGTCCTGCAACGCGGATGGGCCGATCTGCGGCTCACGGACGACGCCGCGGACTGTCTCGCGATCGGCGAGGTGAACCAGCAGGCGCTGTTCCGCCGCGCCGCCGCGGTCGTGCACCACGGTGGCGCCGGCACCACCACGACTGCTGCCGCGGCGGGCACACCCCAGATCGTGCTGCCCCACATGTACGACCAGTACTACTGGGGCAACCAGGTCGAACGCCTGAACATCGGCCGGTCGGCGAAGGCCGTGACCACCGAAGTCCTCGCGGAGGCGCTGCAACTCGCCGACCAGGCCGCCAAGGTGGGCACGCAGGTGCGCACGGACGGTGCGCTGGTTGCGGCGAAACGGCTGATGACGTTGTAACCAGGTGAACCGAGCCATCTGAGACGTACGTGTTGTGGGTGTCCGCGCATGAGGGAGACCCGCGATGTCGTATCAGGTTGGGCTCGATCTCGGATCCGCAGGCACCACGGTCGCCACCGGCCGTGGTGTCACGACCACCCGTGAACGCCGTCAGCACGCCACGGCCAGGGAGATCGCGAACGTCCTCGACGACCTCGCGGACCGGTACGGGGAGCCGCCGAGCCGGGTCGCGATGACGCACTCGTTGAGCTGGCCGCACGAGTATCTCGAACAGTTCCGCAAGGACCTGATCGACGAGGGGCGTGCGGACGTGTTGTTCGTGCCGGCGCCACACGCCGCCGCCATCGCGTTCGACGACAACGCGCAGATGCCCGAACACAGCACGGTCGCGGTGTTCGACTTCGGTGCCACCGGTTGCGACATCACGTTGCTGCGCAAACAAAGCGTGTTCCTGCTGGCCGGGCAGCCGGAACGGGTCGAGATCGGCGGGTTCGACCTCGACGACCTGGTCGCGGAACACGTGATCGCGAAGATCCGGACGCACAGCCCCGAGCTCGTGCGCAGCTGCGTCGAGGCGAAGGAACTGCTCGGCAGCTATCCCGAGGTGCGCATTCCGGTGGTGGTCGACGCCGAGGTCCGCGAGATCAGGCTCAGCCGGCTGGAGTTCGAGTCGATCATCCGGCCGTCGGTGGAGCTCGTCGTCGACGCACTCGAACGCGTCGTCGCAACCGCGGGTCTGTGCGAGCCCGACGTCATCCTGCTCGTCGGCGGGTCGGCGCGGATTCCGTTGGTGGTCAAGGAGATCGTGGAGCGGCTGCACATCCCGGTGATGAGGGCACCGGACGGCGCGGCCGCGATGGGCGCGCTGCTCGAAGCCGAGCAACTGGAACCCGAACCGTCCGAGGAACCGACGGTCTTCCTGCCGGCGCCGCGTGAGGAGGAGCAGTCGAGGCGGAGGATTCCGACCACGCCGTTCATCGCCGCCGGACTGCTCGTGCTCGTCCTCGGCGGCGGCTGGGCCGCGCACGAGGCCATGAACCGGCCGAAGGTGCAGGTGGAGACCACCAGCGTCGTGTTCAAGCCGCCCAGCACGGCGGAACTGCCCCGCATCAACGGATGAACGCGCGGATCTCCTTCAGCGTCCGGTCGATCTCGCTCGGCGTGTTGAGGATCGCGGTGCCGATCCGCGCGTACGGGATCCGGTACGCCGCCGTGGTGATCTGGATGCGCTTCTGGGCCAGCCGTGCCACGACCTCGTCACCGCTGTGCCCGGTGACGTCGAAGCACACCATGCCCGCGGACATCCGCGGATCACGTGGTGTGTGGATGACGACGCCGGGCATCGCGGCGAGCCCGTCCTTGAAACTCGTCGCCAGCTCGGTGATCCGGGCCGCGACCCGGTTGCGGCCGAGGCGCTGGTGGAACTCGACGGCCGCCTTCACCGCGTAGAAGTGCTCGAACGCGTGGAAGCCGCCTGGCCCGAGCAACGCCGTTTCGCTGCGGTTGCTCAGGCTCGGCAGCAACGGCATGATCTGGTCGCTCACCTGGGGATTCACCCACACCATGCCGGTACCGCGTGGTCCGAACAACCACTTGTGCGTGCCCGCCACCACCACGTCCGCACCCATGCGAGCCGCGTCGTCGTCGACGGCGGCCAGTCCGTGCACACCGTCGACAACGAGCAGACAGCGGTCTTCTTGCTTACGGCCGTTGTTCGCCTCGGCGACAACGGCCGCACACGCCCGTACGGGCATCCTCACACCCGTGCTCGACTGCACCCAGGTGATGCCGACGGCGCGGGTCTGCGGTGTGATCGAGTTCCGCAGCCTCGTGGCGACCTCGTCCTCGGTGACCTTCGCCGAGTTCTCGTAGAGCGTGCCGATCCTGACGTTCGCGCCGACCCGTTGCGCCGCCAGTTGCGCGGCCTGCCGGTGCCATCCGTGGTCCTGGTCGCTGAGCAGCAGTTCCTGGTCCGGCCGGAGTCGCAGACCGCCGTAGACGATCGAGAGCCCGACGGTCGTGTTCGGCACGAACGCGATGTCACCGGGGTTGCCGCCGATGTACTGCCCGAGCGCGACGGCGACCTCCTGTTCTCGTTCGAACATCAGCTCGTGCGAGTTGGCGTCGAGTTTGCGCTTGAAGTTCTCAACGGCCGTGCGCACCTCACGCGGGTTCGACGCGAGGTAGAACAGCCCCAGGTTGATCAGCGTCGGGTCCAGCCGGAACTCGCGGCGCACGGCACCCCAGTCCACTCCCTGCGCTGCCGACGCGGCGGTCGGCGTGACGGCGATGAGTCCGGTCCCCACGAGGAAGTCACGACGATCCATGCCGTCCATAGAACCGCTCGCGGGCGTTGTTGGACAGCTGTTCGTTGTCCGGGGCAAAAGGGATTCCGGTGTTCAGCGCCTTGGCCCCGATGGTGAACAACTCGCCGAGCATGCTCACGCCGATCGACAGCTGCGTCGGCGCGTGCCCGCCGACGAGCATCCCCAGCCCGAGGCTCGCGCCGAGCGACGTCACCCACACGACCAACGTCCACGGCGTGTAGCGCTGCCACAGGTGCCCGCCGCGCTCGAACAGCTTGATCGTCATGCCCCGGAAAGCCCCGAACGCGAACCCGGCGGCGAGCGGGAGCAGGTAGCTCAGGTGGAACTCGTCCACCGCGCGGATGCCGAAGAACAGCAGGAACGCCGGCGGCGCCAGCAGGTCTCTGGCGTTGAGCGGCTCACCCCTGAACCGGCGCACGAGTACGTACAGCACACCGGCCGCGATCAGCGCATATGTCATGGCATCCCCCTTAGTAGCATGACCATGCTACTTAAACTAGCAGGGTCATGCTACAAAAGGGAGGTGTCACCCCGAGTCGTCGATCCCGTCGCCCGTCGCCAAGCCGTCGCGGAGGCGGTGTTCCGCGTGGTCGTGCGGGACGGCGTCGAGCAGGCCTCGCTGCGCAACGTGGCGGTGGAGGCGGGTCTTGCCATCGGCTCGATCCGGCACTACTTCGACAGCCACGACGACATGATCATCTTCGCGGTCGAGGCGTTGATCGCGTCGATCGACCAGCGCGTCATGGACCACGTGCAGTCGCTCGCGGACCGCACGGACCTCCGCCGCCCGGCCGAACGCGTGCTGTCCGAGGTCCTCCCGCTCGACGACCGCCGGCGCGACGAAGCCGTGCTGTGGCTCGCCTTCGTGACCGCCGCCAGGACCCGTCCCTCGCTGCGCCCGCACGCCGAACGGCTCTACGACGGCCTGCGCGCGCTGTGTCGCCGGGCGCTGACCGTGATGTCCGAGGCCGGCACCGTGGCGGCCGATCTCGACATCGCGCTGGAGACCGAACGGCTGTCGTCGCTGCTGAACGGCCTCACCGTCGACGGCGTGCTGCACCCGGACCGGATGACGCCGGACCTCACGGTGTCGTTGCTGCGCCGCCACCTCGACTCGCTGCGGTAGCTTCCACGACCCACACCGGCAGTTCGGGCATGTCGTAGACACCGGTCAGCGAGATGACGTCTCGGCCGAACTTGGTGATCTCCCAGCCGCCTTCTTCCAGGGCGGTGCGCAGTTCGGTTTCCGTCACGTCGAACGGGCTTTCCTCGACCGCGAGCGAGGTGAGGTTCAGCAGCGCGCCGTCAACGGCCGCGTTCCGCAGGGCGGCGGCCAGCCCGGGACGTTGGTCCGGCGGCACGCAGTGGATCAACGCGCTCGCCAGCACCGTGTCGAACTGCCCGGTGAACGCCGCCGAGTCGCCCACGACCCAGTCGACGCCGTCACCTCGGGTGCGAGCCGTCTCGATCGCGGTGGGCGCGATGTCGACCGCCGTCACCCGGAATCCGCGCGACGCCAGGAAGACCGCGTTGTCGCCCGTCCCGCAACCCGCGTCCAGCACGTGGCCGCGGAACCGGCCGGCGGCTTCCCAGTCCACGACGACCGGTTGCGGCGCACCGATGTCCCAGGGCACGCCGGCGTGCGGCATCCCCTCGACCAGTTCGCCACCCCGGTAGAACTCCTCGAAATCAACCATGTCACCCAGCCTGGCGGACCCGGCTCCGATCCATCAGCGATGAACGGAAATGCGGTGGAATCCGGCAGCAACTACCCTCGATCGGTGGAATCCATCGACCAGAGGCTGGCCCACGCCCTGCAGATCGACGGCCGCGCCCCGTTCGCGAAGATCGCCGAGGTGCTCGGGACGTCAGAACACACCGCCGCCCGCCGTTACCAACGGCTCAAGGAGCGCGGCGTCAGGGTGAAGGGTGCGCTCAACCGCTTCCGGCTCGGCCACCACGCCTGGACGCTGCGGCTGCGCTGCACCCCGGACGCCGGGCCGGTGCTGGCGCAGGCGCTCGCCAACCGATCGGACACGTTCTGGGTGCACCTGATGTCCGGCGGTACCGAGATCTCCTGCCTGCAACAGGTGGAAAGTCCCGACGAACTGCTGCTGGACCGCCTGCCCAGGCGGTTGGTGGACGTGAGCGCGCACAACATCCTCCGCGGCTTCGCCTCGCCGGGCACCTGGCGCGGCGTCGCCTGTCTGACCGACGACGAAGCCGCGGCCCTGAAACCGGAGTTCGAGCCTGAACCGCCAACCGGGCTCACCGGCCTGGACGACGCGCTGATCGCCGCTCTCACCATCGACGGTCGCGCCAGTTTCGCCGAACTGGCAACGACAGCAGGCACGTCCGAGACGACCGCCCGCCGGCGCGTCGAGCACCTCAGGCGCACCGGCGTCCTGGAGTTGCAGCTGGACGCCGATCCGGCCCAGTTCGGCTTCCACACCCAGGCCAGGCTCTGGATGCGCGTTCAGCCCCGGCATCTCGCGCAGGCCGGCGCGGCCCTGGCCACCCACCCCGAGGTGTACTTCGCCGCTGCCACAACGGGTCCGGCGAACCTGGTCGCCAGCGTCGCCTGTCGCAGCAGTGGCGATCTCTACCGCTATCAGACCGAGTGCATCGGAATGCTCGACGGTCTGGCGGAGCTGGAAACGGCTCCAGTTCTGCGCACGCTCAAACGGTCGTGACCTTGACATCGCGCGCGGTCAGTTCGGCGCCGCACTCAGTGCATTCGACCTTCGCGCGCACGCCACCGCCGCAGTCACGGTGGTGCAGGTGGAACGACTCGTCCTCCTCCTCGGGAGCCATCCACCTCTCACCCCACGTGCGCAGCGCCATGAGCACCGGGTAGAGGTCGCGGCCTTTCTCCGTGAGTCGGTACTCGTGCCGTGTGCGCCCATCGTGCTGATAAGGCACACGCTTGAGCACGCCTTCCTGCAGCAGCACGTTGAGCCGGTCGGTCAGCACGCTGCGCGAGATCTCCATCGCGGACTGGAAGTCCTCGAACCGACGGGTCCCCAGGAAGATCTGGCGGAGCAGGAGCAGCGTCCAGCGCTCGCCCAGCAACGCTGCAGGACGGCTCAGCGTGCAGGGCATGCTGGCGAAACTCGCGTACGACATGAACCCAGGATATCCCTTGCGTTCGATTTTCGAACTCAGCTACAGTTCGGATTCCGAACTCAGGGAGTCGATCCTCATGCGCGTCACCGAGCTCAACCGCGACACCGCGCCGGAAGCCGTCGACGCGGTGTTCGCGGGACTGTCCGCCCGAAGCCGCTACCTGCGGTTTCACTCGCCGACGCCACGGCTGACCGCCTCGGCCCGGCGAGTGCTGGTCGACGTGGACGGCGAACGGCACGCGGCCGTGTGTGCCCGGATCGGCGGCGACCCGGTCGGCATCGCACGGTTGATCAAGACCGGCGAGTGCGGGGCCGAGATCGCCGTGGCCGTGATCGACCTGTGGCAACGCCGTGGTGTCGGGCGCCGGTTGCTGGAGGAGCTGACCGCGGTGGCCGCCAGGATGGACATCGCGACCCTGCACGGCGACGTGCTGCCGGACAACGAGGGCATGCTCGCGTTGGTGCGCAAGGTGTTGCCCGGCGTGCGCCTCACCAGGGAGATCGACACGATCCAGCTGAGCTACCCGCTGGCGTGGGTGACCGCCGAGATCACGGACGCCGATCTCGTGGCGAGCCTTCAGGGGCTTTGAGGGCCGGCCGCGGAGGAGGGCGACACCGCCCGCGCGGGCGGAGTTCGCTGCCCGCGGGTTCGGCCGGCCGTTCACGGTTGACCGCCTGGCCGGCGTCGGCGGCTGACGTACACCCCGGGCGACCAGTCCTGCACCGCGAGTTCAAGATCGTCACCCGACTGGGCGCTGAGGCAGAACTCGGTCCGTTCGACCGGACCAAAACTTCACCTCGGCTTGCTACGGTGACCGGCATGAAGTCGTGGGGGATGTTGGCGGTCGCCGCGGCGGCGATCACGTTCGGCTCGACGCTGGCGATGCCAGACGTCGCGGTCGCTGCTGCCGAGGGCGGGGTGGTCTGCGGAACGTACGAGGCCAACTCCAAGATCACGCGCACGGAGATCCTGGCGCGCTCGCGCACGTGGATCAGCGCCCGTGTGCCGTACAGCCAGAGCGACTGCTTCGGCAACAAGTACGGCGCCTACCGCACCGACTGCTCCGGCTTCGTCTCGATGGCCTGGGGCCTGCGCATCTCCTACACGACCCACATCCTCGAGCAGGTCGCGCACCGCATCGACTGGGCGGACCTGCGTCCCGGTGACGCGCTCAACGACCGCGAGAACCACGTCGCGCTGTTCATCGGCTGGGCGGACGCCGCCAAGACGCGGCCGATCGTGCGCGAGCAGGCCGGACCGGACGGCAGCCGGCCGGTGCAGCGCGTCTGGAGCGCGAGCACGGCCAAGCGGTACGTGCCGCTGCGCTACAACGGCCTCGTCGAGGCCGGTGGCACCACGACCAGCGACACCCCGGTCACGGACAAGCCGGTCGTCAGCTCCGGCCCGCAGATCTCCAACACCGGCCAGCAGCAGCTGGAGGTCTACGCGCGCGCCGCGGACGGCACGATCATCACGAACTTCCACAAGACGAGCCGCTGGAACGGCTGGCAGCAGCTCGGGGCCGAGATCTTCGCGAGTGACCCGGTCGCGCTGATGAACCCGGAGACGAAGATCGTCGAGGTGTTCGCGCGCGGCACGGACGGCAAGATCTACCGCCGCGTCGACGGCAAGTGGCTCGCGGTCGGCGACACGGCCGTCGCGGGCAGCCCGGTGCTGAGGTGGAACGACAAGACCAAGGCCGTCGAGGTGTTCGCCCGCGGCGTGGACGGCGTGCTGCTCGGCTTCACGGACAAGTGGGCGCCGGTGGGCGACCGCAAGATCCAGGGCGACCCGGCCGTCGCGGACAAGGACCTCTACGCGCGTTCCGCCGACGACAAGCTCGTCAAGTGGGACGGCACCGCCTGGCAGGACCAGGGCGAGACGAAGATCGTCAGCGACCCGAGCGTCGCCGTCGACCAGATCTTCGTCCGCACCGCCACCGGCAGCGTCGAGCAGTACGCGGCCGGCGTCTGGAAGTCGCTCGGTGGCAAGGGCACCGGCGCGCCGTCGGCGGTGTTCAACTCGACGACCGGCTCGATCGACGTCGTGCAGCTCGGTGAGGGCGGCATCGTCGAGCACTCGCGCGCGACCGACAGCGGCTGGACCTCGTGGGCGAAGCTCGGCACCACCAAGGTGTCCGAGGCGCCGACCGCGATGTACCACGCGCAGACGAAGACCGTCGAGGTCTTCGCCCGCACCGACGACGGCAAGCTGATCCGCCGCTTCTACAAGGAGAAGGCGGGCTGGAGCCAGTGGGCGCTGCTCAGCGACCGCGGGATCAGCTGACCTGAAAACGAAAACGGGGCGGCGACTCACTCGAGTCGCCGCCCCGTTCTTTCGCCTGATCAGCAGTGCGTGAAGACGTCGAGTGCCGCGGTCTGGCCCTTGGCCTCGTCGTTCGTGATGGCGGCCGACCTCAGCGCACGTGCCGCGTCACGGCACTGCTGGGACGTCGCCGCCTCCGCCTCGGCTTTCTTCTGCGCGGCCTCTGCCTTCTTCTGCGCGTCCGACGCCCGCAGCGCGTCGTCCTCGCTGTCCTTGGCCTTCTTCGTGAGGTCCGCGGCCTCGCGATCCTTGGTCTCGATCTGCTTCGAGAGGTCGGCAGAGCGCGCCTTCTCCAGGAAGAAGAGCGTGCCGAACGTGGCCGCCGTGCCGAACTGCAGCACGGTGAAGATCGCGAGCACGACCAAGCCGGTCCTCTTCGGCTTCGGCTGGACCTGCGCCGGCGCGACCGGCGGTGGCTCCGGCGTGGACGCCGGAGGCGTGTACACCTCGAACTCCGGTGCGGCCGACGGGGTCTCCGGCTGCGCCGCGGCGTCCGCAGGCTGCTGCGGATCGAAACCTGGACTGGTCATGGTTCCCCCCGAGGAATTGCCCCTCGGGCCTATCATCGCCAGCCGGTCAACGCTGTTACGAGAGACGGCGCACGGCGTCCACGACCAGGTCGAAGAACCGGTCCACGTCCAGCCCCACGGCGACCTGGGCGTTCGGCGGCCGTCCCAGCCTGCCGTGCAGGTCCACGACCGTCGCGCCGCGCGTGAACGTCCCCGTGGTCTCGATCCCGACGAACGCCTCGACGCACGTCACCAGCGTCGGATCGATCACCCGCGCCACCGCCACCGGGTCGTGCAACGGCGGCGCTTCGAACCCGAACACCTCGCGGTAGGTCGCCGCGAAGAACGTCATCAGGTCCCCGCAGATGCGTCCGAGCGACCCCAGTTCGTTCAACTGAGCCACGATTCCCGGCGTCACCAGTGCCTGGTGCGTCACGTTCAACCCGATCATCGTGATCGGCACGCCGCTGCCGAAGACGATCGCGGCGGCCTCCGGATCGACGTAGATGTTGAACTCCGCGTACGGCGTGGTGTTGCCGCGCTCGGTGGACCCGCCCATGAGCACGATCTCGCGCACGGCTGAAGTCCCGTATCGGGTCAGATAGGCGGCCACGTTCGTCAACGCTCCGGTCGCGACCAACGTCGCCGGCATGTTCCGGTGTATCACGTCGATCGCGTGGTCCTCGACCACGTCTACCGTGATCGAGCCGAACGCCGGTCCGTCCATTCCGGACTCGCCGTGGATGTCCTCCGCCACGTACAAAGGTCGCACCAACGGCCGTGCGCACCCACGCGCGATCGGCACCGAAATTCCGGCGGCCGAGCAGATCCGTTGTGCGTTTAGCGTGACCTTGTCGAGCGTCTGGTTCGCGGCGACGGTCGTGATCGCGCGGAGGTCGATCTCGGGCGAGCCGGCGGCCAGCAAGATCGCGATCGCGTCGTCGTGGCCGGGGTCGCAGTCGAGGACTGCTGGGATCATCGGTCAATCGTGGCCCTGGCAGGCGCCCCGGCGCACTTGGGGCAAGCCCGTGATGTGCAAGTTACTCGTTCAAGATACTGAAACAGCCGAAAAGGTTTTCGCGAACTCTTGACGAGGTCAGGGCTGGTGCGGCTAGCGTGAGGAAACCGTTTACCGGGAGGTTCTGATGGCCCGCAAGCGCTATGCCGTGGTCGGCACCGGGTCACGGGCTGAGCGGCACATCCACGCCATCGCGGTCGAACACGCCGACACCTGCCAACTCGTCGCGTTCGCTGACGTGAACCGCACCCGGATGAACGTCCACAACGACCGGCTCGCTGAGCTGGGGGTCGAGCCGGTCCCCACGTACGACGCCGAAGACTTCCTCAAGATGCTCGACGAGCAGCAGGTCGACGTGGTGGTGGTGACCACTGTCGACCGCTTTCACGACATGTACATCGTCGAGGCACTGGACGCCGGTCGCGACGTCGTGACGGAAAAGCCGATGACGACGGACGTCCCGTCGGCGGGCAAGATCCTGGACGCGGTGCACCGCAACGACGGCAACGTCACCGTCACGTTCAACTACCGCTACAACCCGATCCACGAGAAGGTCCGCGCACTGCTGGCGGACGGCGCGGTCGGCGAGATCGGATCCGTGCACTTCGAGTGGCTGCTCGACACCCGGCACGGCGCCGACTACTTCCGCCGCTGGCACCGCGACAAGGCCAACTCCGGCGGTCTCATGGTGCACAAGGCGACCCACCACTTCGACCTGCTGAACTGGTGGGTCGGCTCGGTGCCGGAAACCGTGTACGCGCACGGCCGTTTGTTCTTCTACGGCGAGGAAAACGGCAAGCGTCACGGGTACTCCGACGACGACCGGTTCGAGATGAAGCTGGAGCAGAACGACTGGCTCAGGAAGCTCTACCTCGACGCGCAGCACGAGGACGGCTACCGCCGCGACCAGAACCCGTTCGAACCCGGCGTGTCCATTGAGGACGACATGTCGGTGCTCGTCCGCTACGCCAGCGGTGCGAACCTCACGTACCACCTCACGGCGTACTCGCCGTGGGAGGGCTATCGGCTGATGGTCAACGGCAGCAAGGGGCGTCTCGAACTCGAAGTCGTCGAGAACTCCTGGGTGTCGAGCCAGAACCCGGCGGTGCACGGCGTGAACGCCAACCCGGAGGAGGGGCGGGCGACGCTGTCCGTGCAGCGCCTGTTCGAACAACGGGAGGAGATCCCGCTGGAGTACGACCGGAACGGTCACGGTGGCGCCGACCAACGCATGGTGGACGCGCTGTACGGGCCTCCCGGGCAGGAAGACCCGTTGGGACGCAAGGCAACGCACTACGACGGCACGCTCTCGCTGCTGACTGGTTTCGCCGCCAACCGCAGCTTCGAGACCGGGGAACCGGTCCGCGTCGCCGACGTCATCGACCTCAGATGAGGGGAGACCAGTGGAAGCGCACAAGATTGTGGGCTTGGCACTCGGCGCCGTGCTGGTGGCGTCGGGCTGTGGCGGCGGATCCAGCGCGAACGGTCAGACCGAGATCCGCTTCATCTGGTGGGGCAACGACGACCGCGCCAAGGTGACCACCGAGGCGGTGAAGCTGTTCGAGAGTCGCAACCCGAACATCAAGGTCTCGACCTCGTTCCAGAACTTCCAGAACTACTTCGAGAAGCTCTCCACCGAGATCGCGGGCGGCAACGCGCCGGACGTGATCCAGATGGACTACCGCTACCTCAACGAGTACGCGGGCCGCAACGTGTTGCTGGACCTCACCCCGTACGTGGGCAAGGAGATCCGCACCGCGGACTGGAACGCCGGCTTCGTCGGCAGCGGCGAGCTGAACGGCAAGCAGGTCGCGATGCCCTTGGCGCAGAACGCCACCACGATCGTCTACGACCCGAAGCTGTTCGCGGCGGCGGGTGTGGCCGAACCGAAGATCGGCTGGACCTGGGCCGACTACAAGGAGATCGCGGGCAAGATCCAGGCGAGCACCGGCGGCAAGATCGCGGGCTCCACGGACTTCGGCGGCACCGAGGACGTCTTCGAGACCTGGCTGCGGCAGCGCGGCAAAGCGCTCTACGACAACGGCAAGCTCGGTTACTCGAAGGACGACCTGAAGGCGTTCTGGCAGCTCTCCAAGGACTTCCGCGACGCGCGGGCCACGACTCCGGCCGAGCTGGTGACGACGCTGAACGCGGGTGCCGAGCAGACCCCGATGGGCAAGAAGCTCAGCGCCTCCGAACACAGCTACGACAGCCTCTACGGCGGTTACAACACGGTGCGCCCGGACGAGCTCAAACTCGGCCCGTATCCCAGTGACAACAACGAGACGCTCGGTTCGTACCGCAAGCCGTCGCAGCTGATCAGCGCGTCCGCCCGCACCAAGAACAAGGACGCGGCGGTCAAGCTCATCGACTTCCTGCTCAACGACCCGGACGCGGGCAAGGTTCTCGGCGCGAACCGCGGCCTGCCGGCGAACCTGAAGATCCGCGAGGCCGTGGCGCAGAACCTCAGCGGTGCCAACAAGGTGATCTTCGAGTACGAGAAGTCGGTCGACGCGAAGCTCGGTGACGCCCCGCCCGCCCCGCCGAAAGGTGACGGCGCGATCTACAAGCTGATGCAGCGCAAGCACGAGGAAGTCGTGTTCGGGAAGAAGACGATTGACCAGGCGTTGGACGAGTTCTGGCGTGACGCGGAAGAAGCTTTGAAGTAGTGCCGTACCTGTTTCTGGGACCGTGGCTGCTCGGCGCTATCGGTCTCACCGTCGCGCCCATGGTCGTGTCGCTGTACCTGTCGTTCACCGACTACGACCTGTTCAACGAACCTCAGTGGGTCGGCCTCGACAACTACGCCAAGCTGTTCGGCGATGACCCGCGTTATCTGCAGTCGGTCGGCGTGACGTTGAAGTACGTCGCGTGGTCGGTGCCGTTGAAGCTCGTCTTGGCGTTGGCCGTCGCGTTGCTGCTGAACTCGTTGCGCGGCAAAGGGCAGGCGTTCTTCCGGTCGGCGTTCTACGCACCCTCGTTGCTGGGTGCGTCGGTCGGGCTGGCGCTGGCGTGGCGGGCGATCTTCGACACCTGGGTCGACCTGCCGGACACCTCCCTGGTCACCATCGTGCTGCTGTCCGCCTGGCAGTTCGGCGCCCCGATGGTGATCTTCCTGGCGGGCCTGCAGCAGATCCCGCGCGACCTGTTCGACGCCGCCGCGGTGGACGGCGCCGGGTGGTGGCGCAAGCTGGCCTCCATCACGCTGCCGATGCTCTCGCCGGTGCTGTTCTTCAACCTCGTGCTGGAGACGATCCACGCGTTCCAGGCGTTCACGCAGGCGTTCGTGGTGAGCGGCGGGCGCGGGGGACCGGCCGACTCGACGTTGTTCTACACGCTCTACCTGTACGAGCGCGGGTTCACGGAGTTCCGCATGGGTTACGCGTCGGCCATGGCGTGGGTGCTGCTGGTGGCGATCGCGCTGATCACCGCGGTGCTGTTCCGCACTTCGCGGTACTGGGTGTTCTACGGGGACGAACGATGAAGCGGGCTGTGGTCTTCCTGCTGTGCCTGGCCGCGCTGGCGTTGGTGCTGTATCCGATCGTGTGGCTGATCTCGGCGTCGCTCACACCGGTCGAGGACCTCGTCTCGAACCTCCGGTCGCTGTTCCCCGGACGCGTGACCACCGACGGGTACCGAGGTGCTCTCGAAGGTGCGGGCGGCGAGTCGTTCTGGACGTTCCTGGGCAACTCGACGATCGTGGCGAGCGGTGCGGTGATCGGCAACGTCGTGTCGTGCTCGCTGGCCGCGTACGCGTTCGCGCGGCTGCGGTTCCGGCTCAACGGCCCGCTGTTCGCGTTCGCGCTGGTCACGATCATGCTGCCCGCGCACGTCACGCTGATCCCGCAATACGTGGTGTTCCAGCAGTTGGGGATGATCGACACGTTCGTGCCGCTGATCCTGCCGAAGCTGCTGGCGACCGACGCGTTCTTCGTGTTCCTGATGGTGCAGTTCATGCGCGGCATCCCGGCGGAGCTGGACGAGGCGGCGAAGATCGACGGGTGCGGCCCGATCCGCAACTACCGGTACGTTGTGCTGCCGCTGTCCAGACCGGCGATGGTGACCACGGCGATCTTCACGTTCATCTGGACCTGGAACGACTTCTTCTCGCAGCTGATCTACCTGTCGTCGACCGAGAACTACACGATCCCGATGGGGCTGCGGCTGTTCATCGACCAGACGTCGTCGTCCTCGTACGGGCCGATGTTCGCGATGTCGGTGCTGTCGCTGGTGCCGATCGGGTTGTTCTTCCTGGCGTTCCAGCGGTTCCTGGTCGCCGGCGTGGCCACGACGGGACTGAAGGGATGACCCCGAGAGATGCCACAGGACGGCTGGAGACTCTCGCCGACACCCTGCTGATCGGCGTGTTCGTGTTCGTGGCATCGCTCCCGCTGGTGACCGCGTTCTCGGCTTTCGGGGCGGCGTGCGCCGTCCTGCGGGGCGGTCTTCCGGCCGGGCGGTTCTGGTCGCTGCTGCGTGTGCGGTGGGTGCCGGGTGTGGTGTTCGCGGTGGTGGGCCTGGTGCTGGTGGTGGACGTCGTGCTGGTGATGACCGTGCTGCCCGCGCCGTGGCCCGTTCGGGGCGCTGTGCTGGTCGCCGCTTCCGCCATCGGGGCATGGATCCTGGCGCAAGCGTGTCTTGGTGGGCGCGGCGCATTGAAATTCGAAGCACCTCGGCCGATGCTGATGGCCGCGTTGGTGGTCGCCGGTGTGCTGGTGTGGGCCCTGCCTCCGCTGGCGCTGGTGATCGGCGGACCCCTGGCGCTGGCGGCGGAGTCCACCCGAGAAGGGTGAGAACGATGCGTGTTGCGCTGGTCGGCGCTCGGGGGCACGGGGCGCGGCACGTGGAGAACCTGCTCCGGCTCGGCCACGACGGGGTCGCCACCTTCGTCGGCGTCGTCGACGTGGCGGACGTGGGAGACGTGCCGGTGCCGTCCTACCCGGACCTGCCGTCGCTGGCGGCCGAACTCCACCCCGAGGTCGTGCTGATCTCCTCACCGCCGTCGACTCATCGGGATCTCGTGCTCGACGCGTTCGAGCTGGGCTGCGACGTGCTGGTGGAGAAACCGGCGCTGCTGTCGGTGGCCGACTACGAGGAGATCGCCGCGGCGGCGGTGAAACGCGGGCTGGTGTGTCAGGTCGGGTTCCAGTCGCAGGGGACGGGGTCGTATCGCCGGCTCTGCTCGTTGATCGGCTCCGGCGCGTTGGGCGACATCTCCGGTATCGGCGCCGCAGGCCGTTG
Organism: Lentzea alba; assembly: GCF_011067745.1. Classification (GTDB taxonomy): domain Bacteria; phylum Actinomycetota; class Actinomycetes; order Mycobacteriales; family Pseudonocardiaceae; genus Lentzea; species Lentzea alba. Next base: position 131,690 of record NZ_JAAMPJ010000016.1, on the reverse strand, counting down.
GGTGCGCACGGACTCCTACTACGAGCGCGCGACGTGGGCTGGCCGGCAGGGCGAGGACGGGACTTTGGTGAACCCGTTCGCGCACGCTCTGCAGAACGCACTGTTGCTCGCCGACGTAGAAGAACGGTCGGACATCACGGTCGAGCTGGAGCTGTTCCGTTGCCGCGACACGATCACCGCCGACGACACGGCCTGTGTGCGAGTGACGGCCGATGGCGTTCCTCCGGTCGTGGTCGCCACCACGCTGTGCGCCTCGACATCGTTGCCACCGGTCGTGCTGGTGCACGGCTCGTTGGGCCAGGCTGTGTGGTGGTACGACGACGACCGGTTGACGGTCAACGATCACAAGATGGCCGTGCCACCACCCGTCGACCTCCTGGAGAACCTGATCAGGCACCGGCAGACCGGCGCACCCCTAGTCGCCCCGCTGGCCGCCGCACGGGCGTTCACGTCCGTTGTGGAGCAATGCGGCAAGGCGGACGTGCCACTGCTGCCCGCCCGCCGCATGGGCGATCGGGTGATCCTGGACGGCATCGACGAGGTGGTCGTGCGCGCCGCCGAGAAGATCGCGACTTTCGACGAGCTGGGCTGCGGTTTCGGGCGGTAGTCTCCCGCCGGATCCGCTGTGTTCGGGGAGTTGTGCGTGGACACCTACATCGACTTGAAGGACGTCCGGCTGACTGGCCACGTGAGCCAGGGCTTGATCGCGCTCGTCGCGGCCGAGTCGGTCTGGGGCACGATCAACGACTGGCGGGGCGGGTCGTCCTCGTGGAGCTTCCTCGCCATCGTGCTGATCGTGCCGGCGGCCGTGGCGTTCCTGCTGTGGTTCCGTGCCGCCACCCACAACGCCGAGGCGATCGCCCTGCACGGCGTGCGGATGATGCCGCAGGTGTGGAAGGCCAGTGACCCCGAGCAGCGGGAGGTGCCGTTCGACCAGCGCGTGGCCAGCCCGTTGATCAGGCCCTGGCAGTACGCGTTCCTCGCCATGGTGATGTGCGACATACTCGAGTCACTGCTCCTCGACACGCCCGCCTACGTCGTGTTTTCGACCCTGTCGACGCTATGTGCGCTGGTAGCGGCCGGTCTGGCGGTCTTCCTGATCTGGCGGATCACGTCCATGCAGCAGCGGTTCGCAGTTCCTCAGCGGAAGCGACGCTAGCGGCTCGGATGCGGTAGAGTGTTCGCTGGTTGCGGTTTTGTGTTCGTGTCATTTCACGCTCGCCGAACTTCAGTTGCGAGCGATTCTCCTTCTTAGCGGTTGGGGCGGTCAGCTCACGACCAACCACTGGAGCGGCCACAAAGTGTGGTCTGCTCTTCAGCATTGAAGGAGCAGTACATGGCAAACGGCACCGTCAAGTGGTTCAACGCCGAAAAGGGCTTCGGCTTCATCGCCCCCGAGGACGGCGGCGCTGACGTCTTCGTCCACTACTCGGCCCTCAACGGCGGCGGCTACCGCAGCCTCGAGGAGAACCAGAAGGTCTCGTTCGACGTCACGCAGGGCCAGAAGGGCCCGCAGGCGACGAACGTCACCGCTCTCTGACGTTGTTTCAAGGCGCAGGGTCCCCGGAGTTCCGGGGGCCCTGCGTTTTTGTTTTCCCGCCTGGCGCAGCGGCTCGACGATCCGCCACACCACCGGGATCGGCAGTGACGGGTTCCAGCAGGCGCTGAGGAGCACCAGCAGGTTGTGGTCGCCGAGAGCCAGCTCACCGAGCACCTCGGTCGGAGCGGTCCGGTTCGACGCCAGGCCGATCCAGCGGATCTGCTCCGGATCCCTCGTCGTGATGCCGCGGAACACCAGCTCCTTCATCTTCGGAGCCTGGCGACGAAAGTGTTGTGATCATTGGCTTCTGGCCTAGCCTGACCCGATGCCGTTGCTCGGACCAGCTGATCCGCTGCCGCACGTGCCCCGGCGCATCCTCGTCGCCGGCAACACGGGATCCGGCAAGTCGACGCTCTGCCTGCGCATCGCCGGGCAGCACGGCCCGCGGCGGGTCGAGCTCGACAGCCTCTACTGGGGTCCGCGGTGGACGCCCCGGCCGGAGTTCCTGAGCGAGGTCGAGGCCTTCGCGGATGACGACAGCTGGGTGACCGAGTTCCAGTACCACGAGGCGCGGCCGGTACTGCTGGCGCGCGCGGACACGGTGGTGTGGCTCGATCACCCGTTCGCGACGGTGATGGGACGGCTGGTCAGTCGCACGATCAGACGTCGCGCGGGCAGGGTGGAGTTGTGGAACGGTAACCAGGAATCGCCGCTGTGGTCGGTGTTCACGGACTCCGAGCACATTCTGCGATGGGGCTGGAAGACCTACCGGCGCAACCGGGCCAGGGTGCTCGCCCTGGTCGACCAGGTCGTGGTCGTGCGGTTGCGCGGGCAGGGGCAGGTGGAACGGTGGCTGGCAGGGCCGCTGGCCTCGGTCGGGGAGGAGCGTGCTCGGTGAGAACCGCACTGGTGCTCGGCGGGACCGGGATGTTGGCGGGGTGCGCGCAGGTGCTGACGGCGCGCGGGTGGCGGGTGGTGCTGCCGTCGCGGACCCAGCCGTTGATGGCCGACGACGGGCCCGGACGGGCGGCGCGGGCGTCGATCTCGCGGGGACACCGGCCTACGTGGGTGCGAGCGGACTGGGCGAAGCCCGCTGAGCTGGCGTCCGAGGTCGAGTACGAACTGCAGGGCAAGCCGGTGAACCTGTTGGTCGCGTGGGTGCACACCACCTACCGCGCGAACGTTCTACAAGCCGTGCACCACCTTCTGGCAGAAGGCGCGCCGGTGGTGGAGGTGCACACGTGCGCGCCGGTGCCGGATCCGGTGCTGCCGAACCCGACGCAGCAGGTGTTGCTCGGTCACTTCTCTCACGACGCCGCACAGCGCACGAGCCGTGCCGTGCTGGAGGCGGTCGAACGGGCGTTGGAAGGGCGGGCGCCCTCGCTGCACTACGAGGACGCCCGCTGACCGCTACTTGACGACCTTCGTGCGGCCGATCTCGGCCTGCACCTTGATGCCTGCCGCCACGTCCACGAGCTGACGGATGACCACGTCCTCGTTGCGGATGTCCGCGATCTTCTGCTTGGTCTTCGTGGTGAACTCGAACTCCTCGACCGCCGGCGGCGTGATCTCGGCGACCTTCTGGAAGTCCTTGCTGAAGTCCACGACCACCGTGGTGTTGTCGAGGACCTGCAGCTGGTAGTCGTCCGGACTGCTGGAGGCGAAGCCCTTCTGGAACTTGCCGACGACCTTGATGCCGTCGGCTGTCTCCTCGAAGTCGAGGGTGCCGTCGACGGGGGAGAACAGCGCTTCCTGGAAGTCGGCGGTGGCCGTGGCGGGTTCCGCGGCGAGCGCCGGGGAGGTCGTGAGCGCGACGGTCGTGAGCAGGGCGGCGGCGAGGCTCAGCAGTTTCGGCATGCCTTCGTTCGTACCGGCGGCCTTTTCGCCCCGCACGACCAAAGGTATCGCTCGATCGGGCGTTGAGGATGTACGCTCCGCGCCGACGTCGGGGGACGTGCGCTTTTCCTGGGGGAATCACTTGAGCTCAGAGGTTGTCAGACCCGTGCGCGGAATCGGCACGGCGGCGACGGGGATGATCGCGTTCTCGGCGGGGACCCAGGTCGTCACGGCCGCCCTGCTGTGGACCTCCGTCGACCCGGCGTCGGACTTGGCCGCAAACTTCATCGCACTGTTCGTGCAGCTCGTGGGAGGTGTGCTGTTCGTCGCCTGGATGCGTCAGGCGCGGCTCAACTCCGACACCATCACGTCCAGGCACCAGCACCGCTGGACGAACATGTGGGTGGTCCTGGGTTGGTTCATCCCGTTCGGGAACCTGTTCATCCCGTACGCGGTGATGCAGGACATCTGGCGTGGGTCTGACCGCACGCAACCGATGGTCGGGCTGCAGAAGCGGCCCCAGAGCGGTCTCGTCACGGCCTGGTGGATCACCTACATCGGTTCGAACGCGCTCGGTGTGGTGTCCGGCCGGGCCGCGCTGGACGACTACGCGTTGCTGTCGACGATCTCCGCCGCGGGCCTGGTCGTCGCGGCCGTGCTGGCCGCGCAGATGATCAAGCGCGTCAACGCGATGCAGGAAGCCGTCCAGGTGGAGGCGTGATGGGTGCGTACATCGATCTGAAAGACGTCCGGATCACCGGCCACGTGACCCAGGTGATGATCGTGGGGGTGGCCGTCACGTCCGTGGTGGCCACCGCGCTCCACCCGGACGCCCGCGACGCGCTGCTGGACCTGTTGGTGCTGCTGCTGACGGGCTTCGCCGGCCTGGTGTTCGGGTTCTGGGTCCGCAACGCGTCGCACAACGCCGGAGCCATCGCGTTGCGCGAGGTGAAGCGGATGGCGGACATCTGGCGGGCGTCCGATCTCGCTCAGCGGGACGTGCCGTTCGAGCAGCGCGTGCCCAGCCGCTGGATCAAGCCGTGGCAGTGGACCTTCCTCGCCATGATGGCGTCCGAGGCGGTCGAGGTCTTCGCCGGCAGCGGATCCGGCTACCGCGCGGTCGCGATCACGTCCGCCGTGCTGGCCGTCGTGGCGGCCGCACTCGCGGTGGTGGTGATCGCGCAGGTCAGCGCCCTGCAGCGGCCCGAACGGCTGACTGAGCTCTAACGGCCCGGCCCGAGCCCGCGCACCAGGTGCATGACGGAGTCCCGCACCTCCGCCCGTGACCGGTCCGGCTGGAACACCTGCCAGTCCAGCGCGATCACGAGCAGCGTTCCGAACAACGCCGCCGACGCGGTGCCGACCTCGACCCCCTCGGGCAGGCGGCCCGCGTCGGACAGGCGCTTCATGTGACCGCGCACGATCGACACGATGTCGTCGCGCAGCAGCGAGAGAGTGCCGTGCCACTGCCCCGGCGTGCGCCACAGCTCGGAGACCAGGAGCTGGCCGAACGCCGGGTACTCGGCCCAGAAGCCGAGCATCTCGTCGACCAGCGCCTCCAGCGAGTCCTCGGAGCCCTCCGCGGACCGCAGCCGGCCCGCGAGGATCTCCACGCCGTGCCGCAGCAGTGCCTCGACCAGGGCGTCCTTCGAGGCGAAGTTGTAGTAGATGGTGCCCTTGGCGACGCCCGCCTCCGCGGCGATCTCGTCGACCGTGACCGAGGCCGCGCCCCGTTCGCCGACCAGCTTCAACGCCGCGTCGAAGAGCTTCTGCTTGGTCGCGGTGGTTCTCGCGCTCACAGGACCAGCTCCGGCTTCAGCTTCGACGCTGTCCACACCCGCTGCTTGTAGGCCGCCACGGACGTCAAGGCTAGGGCTCCGACCAGCCAGGCGAGAAGGATCAATGCGTCCTGTCCCACGCTGCCCAGGTCGCCGCCGTACATCAGATGGCGCAGGCCGTCGACCGCGTAGCCCATCGGCAGGCCGTAGTGCAGCGGGTACAGCGGCACCGGGATCGTCTGCCACGGGAACGTGCCACCCGCGCTGACCAGCTGCAGGATCAGCAGGATCAGGCCGAGGAACTTGCCGACGGCACCGAACGCGGCGTTCAGCGCGTGCAGGATCGCCACGAACGTCAGCGACATGAGCACGAGGAACCCGAACGTGCCGACGGGGTTCGACGGCTCGATGTCCACCACGAACCGCACGACCGTGAACATCACCAGCACCTGCACGATGCCGAGCAACGCGCCAGGCAACCAGCCGCCCAACGCCACTCGCAGCGCGGACTGACCGGCCGCCAGCGCACGGCGTGAGAGCGGGCGCAGCAGCAGGAACAACACGAACGCGCCGATCCACGTCGCCAGGCCCAGGAAGAACGGAGCCAGGCCCGCGCCGTACGTGGCGGCCTTCGTCTGGGACAGGCCGCGCACCGCCACCGGGTCACCGATGGCCTGGGCGATCGCCGCACGAGTCGGGTCGTCCGCGTTCGGGATCTTGTCCACGCCTCCGGTGAGGCCGTCGCGCAGCTGGGCGGAGCCGTCGGCGAGCTGGTTCGAGCCGTCCTTCAGCTTGGTGGTGCCGTCCACGGCCTTCTGCTCGCCGTCTCGCAGCTGTGCGGTGCCGTCCGCCAGTTTCGTGGCACCGTCGTCGAGCTTGCCGACCCCGTCGACCAGACCGGGCATCTTCGACGCGAGCAGTTCGGCGCCGTCGGCCACCTGGTCCGCGCCGTTCGCGAGCTTGCGGAGATCGCCGGCGGCACCCTGGACCTTGCCGTTGGCGTCGTCGACGGGCTTGCGGACCTGACCGATGGTGGACAGCACGTGCTGCACCTGTTCCTCGGTGAAACCCAAGGTGCGCAACCGGTTCGCGATGTCACCGTTGGCCTGGTCGAGTACTCCGACGAGCGCCTGGGCCTTCTGCGCGTACGCCTCGGCCTGTGCGGCGGCGGTCGCGTTGCCGTCCGAGACCTGGCGTGCGCCGCTCGCGAGCTGCCGGGTGCTGTCGGGCAGGACCGAGGTCTGCGAACGCAGCTGGTGCGTGCCGTCGCGCAGCTGTGCGGCGCCGTTCGCGGCCTGCGTCGCGCCGTCGAGCAGCTGGCGTTGGCCGCTGTCGAGCTCGTTCACGCCGTTGCGCAGTTGTGAGGCGCCGTCCGCGAGCTTCGTCGCGCCGTCCGCCGCCTTGGTGGTCTCCTGGCGGATCGTGGAGAAGCCGAGCAGCAGCTTGTCGGCGGCCTCGGTGGAGACCTTCGCCGTGACGGCGCGGCGCACCTCGGAGACGACCTGGTTCGCGATCGTGCTGCCCAGGTAGTTGTTGGCGTCGTTGGTCGTCAGCGTCAGCACGCCTTGGCGCGGCTTGTTCTGCTCGGCCGACGTGAGTGCTTCGGAGAAGTCCTCCGGGAGCGTGAGGGCGAAGATGTACTTGCCCTTGCGCACGCCCTCGTCGGCGTCGGCAGGGGTGTCGACGACCTGCCACTTGAACTTGTTGCCCTTGAGCAGCTCGTCCCCGACGTCTTTGCCGGCGTTGAGGTCCTTGGTGCCCTTGTCCTTCACCACCAGTGCGGCGGGGACCTGGTTGAGGTTCGCGTACGGATCCTTGTTGGCGTACAGGTAGAGCGACGCGTACAGCAGCGGCACGAGCGCCAGGGCCAGGACGGCGAGCTTGGGGAGCTTGCCGGAGGTGATCCGGCGAAGTTCGTTGAAGGCCATGCGAAGGGCGCTCATGCGTTGATCTCCATCTTGGTGTCGTTGTCCTCACCAAGGCGCGCGTGCGGGATGTCGAGGATGTGAGCGGAGGAGTTCGAGCACAGGGCGACCACGGACCGTTCAGGGTTCACGTAGTCCTGAGCCAAGGCGAACCACTCGCGCGGGTTGGGGTGATACCGGTCCGGGCAGTCGAGGACGAGCGTCGTGACGCCGGGACGTGCGGAGGCCAGTTCGAGCATCACCGCGCACCGCGTGTGCGCCGGCACGTGCTCGAAACGCTTGGTCGCGTGCTCGTCGGCGGCGTGCTCGACCAACCAGTCGTGCACCGCCTTCTTGCCCGACGGCATGCCGTTCATCGCGAGCTCCTCACCGACGACGGCGGCCAGGGTCAGCGCTTCCTCCGGCTCGTTCACTTCAGGGGCGTCGACCAGCACGACCTGCTTGCGCAGCAGCTTCGCGTCCGGCGACACCGTGCCCGTGGAGGGCTTCATGCGGCCGGAGAGCAGCAGGCCGAACGCGGTGTGACCGGTGCCCGGCTCGCCCGCGACCAGCGTGAGCTCGCCCGGCTTCACGGTCAGCGAAGTCGGCCGGAGCAGGGGACCATGTCCCCCGTTGACACCTGCGCGACTTGCGTGGATCTCCACGTCTTTACCTTCCGTTTAAACTGACCGGTCAGTACAAATTCTCGCGCAGTCCTGGTCGCGTGGCAACTCGGACATTGGTCACCTAAGGGCGGAGGCGGGGCGTACTTCCCACACGGTCCACAGCGGCCGGTAGCCCTGACGCGGCCAGAACACCGAGCTCAGCGGGTTCGGCGGGTTGTAGTAGAGGTACGTGCCGACCGCGCCCATCCGGTGAAGTTCCTGGTGGGCGTAGGCGACGAGCTGCTGGCCGATGCCGGCGCCGCGGGCCCCCGGCAGCACGGAGACGCAGTTCACATAGCCCCAGCGGCCGCGCGGCAGCCTCGTGGCCGCGCTCGTGCCCGGTTCGGACGACACGATCGCGCACTCGGCGAGCGCCACCGCGATGCCGTCGCGTTCGGCGAGCCAGATGGGGCTCGCGGCGTTCAGCCGTTCGGCGAGCGCGCGCCGTTTGAGGGCCGTTGCCTCCGGGCGGACGATCGTCGAGCCGACGAACGACGAGTACTCCAGTTCCGCGAGCGACAGCTCCAGCACGGATTCGAGGTCGTGCGGGGTGGCCCGGCGGATCGTGAGCGTGCGGGGGAGGTGCTGCTGCGGAGTGCGCAGCCGGACGCCGAGCACGGACAGCGGCACCAGACCGTGGTCGAGGAACGCCCGTGCGGCCTTCGTGTCACGGCTCGGCCAGTGCACGACGCACGCCGTGTCCTCGCCTATCTCCTGCGTGTCGAGGTGCCGGCGCCACCGCGTGAGGAGCGCGTCCATGCCTTGTGTCTCGCCGACCAGCGGTAGCAGCTCCCACACCTCCGCCGCCGACCACAGCCGTGTGGTCGAGTGCCGGTCGAAGGTCTGGTGGCTGATGAGCCCGGCGACGCGCGCGCCGTCCGCGAGTGCCGCCGTGATGACGTGGCCGTCCATCGGCGGTTCCGCTGCCGGCGGGAGCAACGGGTCCAGTGCCGCGAAACGAGCTGACTGGGCCGCCACTAGTCCGCGTGCCGAGGTCATGAACGAGGAGGTTACGACGTCAGACGGGTCCGGAAGATCGCGGTGCCGGGGAAGAGCTTGCCCCGCAGCGGGCTCCACTGGCCCCAGTTGCGGGTGTGGCCCTTCGGCCACTCGGGCTCGACGAGGTCTTCCAGCACGAACCCGGTGTTCGTGAGCGCGCGGACGTAGTCGCCGAGCGTGCGGTGGTGCTCGACGTAGGTCGCGTGGCCCTCGCCGTCGACCTCTACATAGGGGGTGCGGTCGAAGTACGACTGCGTGACGGTGAGGCCGAGCGGGCCGGGGTCGTCCGGGAAGATCCAGCGCATCGGGTGGTTGACCGCGAAGACCCAGCTGCCGCCCGGCCTGAGCACGCGGGCGACCTCGCTGAAGACTTCCTGCACGTTCGCGACGAACGGCACGGCGCCGAACGCCGAGCAGGCGGCGTCGAAGGAGTCGCTCGTGAAGGGCAGTTGGTCGGCGCTGGCCTGGACGAGAGGCACGTCGATGCCGGTCTTGGCGTTGTTCTCACGCGCGTGGCGGAGCATGCCCTCGGAGATGTCGAGCGCGACGACGTTCGCCTTGTTCGCCTTGAGCCAGCGGGCGCACGGAGCACTGCCGGCGCCGACCTCGAGGATGCTCTGACCAGCGATTTCGCCGAGGAAACGAACCTCTTCCTCGCGCACTCCCTCAGGGCACCAGACGAAGTCCGCCGCGCCGAGGAATTCGCCGTGCGTGTCGTGGTAGTCGTCCGCGTCCGCGTCCCACCAGATGCGGTTCGCCGAGCGTGACTCGGCGGCGTCCGCCCCGCGCTTCACGATGCCGGCCGTGCCGAGCGCTTGTTCGGCACTCGCGTGCTGGTTGGACACACTGCTCCTTCACATGGGGGCTGGTTTGCTTGCGCGTCTCGCGGCCGCGTACGATATCGCGTGCGTAGTGGGTTAGTGCTGCCCATGATCCAGAACCGCCGGATTCCAGGTCGCTGCGACGCTGCGCGCGCACCACTACCAGACCATCAATGCCAATCCGTACCGGAGCCACCTACCTAATGTCCACCGACACCACCACCGCCCCCGTTGCCGCTGCGCCCAAGCAGGTCGCGATCAACGACATCGGGACGGAGGAGGACTTCCTCGCAGCTATCGACAAGACGATCAAGTACTTCAACGACGGCGACATCGTTGAGGGCACCATCGTCAAGGTCGACCGGGACGAGGTCCTGCTCGACATCGGCTACAAGACCGAGGGCGTCATCCCCTCGCGCGAACTGTCGATCAAGCACGACGTCGACCCCAACGAGGTTGTCAAGGTTGGTGACGAGGTCGAGGCGCTTGTTCTCCAGAAGGAGGACAAGGAAGGCCGTCTGATCCTCTCCAAGAAGCGCGCCCAGTACGAGCGCGCCTGGGGCACCATCGAGGCCCTCAAGGAGAAGGACGAGCCCGTCAAGGGCACGGTCATCGAGGTCGTCAAGGGTGGTCTCATCCTCGACATCGGCCTCCGCGGCTTCCTCCCCGCCTCGCTCGTCGAGATGCGTCGCGTCCGCGACCTCCAGCCGTACGTCGGCCGTGAGCTCGAGGCGAAGATCATCGAGCTGGACAAGAACCGCAACAACGTGGTCCTGTCCCGCCGCGCGTGGCTCGAGCAGACCCAGTCCGAGGTCCGCAGCGAGTTCCTCAACCAGCTGCAGAAGGGCCAGGTCCGCAAGGGCGTCGTGTCCTCGATCGTCAACTTCGGTGCCTTCGTGGACCTGGGTGGCGTCGACGGTCTCGTCCACGTCTCGGAGCTGTCCTGGAAGCACATCGACCACCCGTCCGAGGTTGTCGAGGTCGGCCAGGAAGTCACCGTCGAGGTCCTCGACGTCGACATGGAGCGCGAGCGCGTGTCCCTGTCGCTGAAGGCGACCCAGGAAGACCCGTGGCGCCAGTTCGCCCGCACCCACGCGATCTCCCAGATCGTGCCGGGCAAGGTCACGAAGCTGGTTCCGTTCGGTGCGTTCGTCCGCGTGGACGAGGGCATCGAGGGCCTGGTCCACATCTCCGAGCTGGCCGAGCGCCACGTCGAGATCCCGGAGCAGGTCGTCCAGGTCGGCGACGACGTCATGGTCAAGGTCATCGACATCGACCTCGACCGCCGTCGCATCTCGCTGTCGCTCAAGCAGGCCAACGAGGGCTTCACGGTCGACACCGAGTTCGACCCGACCCAGTACGGCATGGCCGCCGAGTACGACGACCAGGGCAACTACATCTACCCTGAGGGCTTCGACCCGGAGACCCAGGAGTGGCAGGACGGCTTCGACAAGCAGCGTGAGGAGTGGGAGCGCCAGTACGCCGAGGCGCACACTCGTTACGAGGCCCACATGAAGCAGATCCGCAAGGCCGCCGAGGCCGAGGAAGAGGCCACGGCCGAGGGTGCGGGCAACTACACCTCCGGTGGCGACGCTCCTTCCACGTCGGTCGGCGCGCCGGCCCAGTCCGGTGGCACGCTGGCCTCCGACGAGCAGCTCGCGGCGCTCCGCGAGAAGCTGTCGGGCGGCATGTGAGTCGCTGTCGGCTCCTTCGGGTAGCTGACTGAACGCAAGGCCCCCGCACTTCGGTGCGGGGGCCTTCGTCGTTCTGGTCTTCTGGCGTCTGCAAGTACCACCAACCCAAGATCAACTAGCACTTTTCTACTACCAACTGTCTGGGTTATCCACAGGTTGACGAGTGCCGTCACATCGCTCGGTCGCGCTGGGTCATTGTGTGGCACATGGACGAGTGGATCGACGATGTAATCGAGCACGACGGATTGATCCTGCGCGAGCGAGCGCTGCGCGCCGGCGTGGATCCAGACCAGATCATGAAGGCGCTGCGCACGGGACGAATTCGCCGTGTGCAACGTTGCGTGTATGTGCGACGAGCGCCGGAGATAGCTCCGTTGGCCTTGGCAAGAGCTGCCGTGCTGAGTTCCGGCGTGACAGATGCTGTCGCCAGTCACCAGACGGCTGCGCGGGTCCATGGTCTGGCAACACCTGACGGGAGATGGCCTGAGCACGTCACCGTCGCTCGCAACGAGCGACGTATTCGGAGACGCGAGCTGATCTGTCATGGCAGGACTCTTGCGCTCGGTGACGTCGAATTTCGTGATGGAGTGCCTGTCACCACCGCGGTGCGATCGTTGCTCGACATGTCTGCTGACGTGGCCAGACTCAATGCCGTGTGGGCCATCGACGATGCCGTCCGCCGCGGGATCGTCTCCCTCCGTGAGATCGCGAAGTCTTTGTCTGCTCGCGCTGGAGGGCGAGGCGACGGTGTGGTCAAGCTGCGGGTAGCTGAGGCTGACGGGTGTGCCGAATCCATCCTGGAAACCGCCGGCAGGCTTGCCCTGAAGGATGGGGGCGTTGTGTTGCCGGTCGCTCAATACGAGGTGTTCGACGGTGACGAGTTCGTAGCTCGCCTTGATGCCGCCTATCCGGAGTGTCGACTCGGTCTGGAGTTCGATGGCGTTGCCGTGCACAACGCGCCGCGCGCGTTGTACCGCGATCGGCAGAGGCAGAACCGCCTGCTGCAACTCGGTTGGACGCTGCTCAGATTCACGTGGTGGGACGTGATGCACGATCCGGACGGGTTCGTGGCTGCGGTGCGGCGAGGCTTGAGCGCCAGAGGAGTTGGGGGTAGTTAGCGGCGATTTGATCATGAGTTGGTGGTACTTGCAGACGCCTCGACCGGACGCTGGGCCACGACATGGTGCGCCACCCGTTCACTCTGTGGTGGAGGGCTGAGTCCGTTGTGTAGGTTGACAAACCTATGCGTGGGAACATGTTCGTCGTGGCACTGGGCGCGGTTGCGCTGACGGTCTGCGCCGCCTGCTCGCCCTCGGTGCCGCAAACCCAGGCGCCGCCGCCGCAGATTCCGAAGATCACGCCGCCTACCACGCCGTCGCGGATTCCGGTGATGGTGGATCGGCCCGCGTTGCCGGACGACTGCGAGCTCGTGGTGCCGGTCGAGGTGATGAACGCGACGCTGGGGCAGGAGTTGCCGGGGGAGCCGCGGATCATCATCGGGATCAAGGAGCCCGGGATCGGGCGGACCGGCAAGATCGATTGTTACTACGGGATTCCCGAGAAGAAGAACCTGCCGGACGCGAAGATCGTCATCGGGTTGTCCACGTACACGGACGAGTTGACGGCTCGTACGCGGGTCACCGAGAGCGTCGACGCTGAGCGGGCCGACGGGGCGAAGGTCACCGAGGTCGATGTCGGGAAGCAGAAGGGGACGTTGATCGAGGGCAAGGACGAGCAGTTGCTCATCGGGTCTCTCGGGAAGTCGACGTTCGTGGTGCGCAACCGCAACAACTTCATCCCCCAGGCCAAGCTCCTGGCCATTTTGCCGGTGCTCGCCCAGCAGTCGATGACGCCGCCGGTCTAACCTGTGCGGCATGCTCAGGGTGGGGTTGACCGGGGGAATCGGGTCCGGCAAGTCGACGGTGGCGAAGCTGCTCGCGGAGAACGGCGCGGTCGTCATCGATGCGGACAAGCTTGCGCGTGAGGTGCTGGAGCCCGGCAGCGACGGGCTCAAAGAGGTCGTGAAGGCGTTCGGTGCGGACGTGTTGAACGGCGACGGCACGTTGAACCGGGCCGCGTTGGCGGCCAAGGCGTTTGCGAGTGAAGAGGCTCGGCAGACGCTCAACGGGATCACGCATCCGCGCATCGGGGCGTTGACCGGGCAGCGGATGGCCGAGGCGGCCGAGGACGCCATTGTCGTCCACGACATCCCGTTGCTGGTGGAGCGGGACATGGCGGCGGCGTACCACCTGGTGATCGTCGTCTACGCGGACTCGGCCACGCGGTTGGAGCGGCTGGTCACCAGTCGGGGCATGGATCGGCAGGACGCCGAGAACCGGATTGCCGCGCAGGCCACCGATGAGCAGCGCCGGGCCGTTGCGGACGTGTGGCTGGACAACTCCGGTGAGGTTCCGGACGTCACGGGGTTGTGGGACCGGCTCGTGGGGTTCGAGAAGAACGTGCGGACGCAGTCTTACGCGTCCGGTTCGCCGATCGTGGTGCCGTACGACGAACGGTGGCCCGCGCAGGCGCGGCGGATCGCGCGGCGGATCAGTGTGGCGGTCGGGGGGCGGCACGTGGAGCACATCGGGTCCACGTCGGTGCCTGGGCTCGCGGCCAAGGACGTGCTCGACTTCCAGCTCGCGGTCGAGGACATGGAGAGTGCGGACGGGTTGCGGGAAACGTTGGCACAGGCCGGGTTTCCGTATGTCGGGCCGTACGAGGACACGCCGCGTGGTGAGGGCGAGTGGAGCAAGCGGCTGCACGCCGGGGCGGATCCGGGGCGGCGGGTGAACCTGCACGTGCGGATCGAGGGCGCGGCCAACTGGCGGTGGGCGGTCGATTTCCGCGACTGGCTGCGGCACGACGCGCAGGCGCGGGAGGAGTACGCGGAGCTCAAGCTGGCGCTGTCGGGGCGGTTTGCGGCCGACGCCAACGGTTTTGCCTACGGTGAGGCGAAGGAACCGTTCATGGAGTCGGCCGTCGCGCGGGTCGCGGCTTACAGGGGCGGCCAGGCGTCGTAGATGCCGTGCCACGTCAGCCACGAGGTCAGGTTGTGGTTGACGTTGCTGAGCTCTTCGAGGGTGCGGTGGACCGTGCGCAGAGCCTGGTCGGCGTCGCCCGGTCGCAGCACGCGGCCCGCGACGGCGGCGGCGAACTCCTCGCTGCGCACGATGCGGGCCGTGGTGCCGCCGGGAACTGCCAGTCCCAGCAACAGGTCCGTGGTCTGCCAGTGGCGGTGGTCGCGCTCGACGCGCACCGCGGACAGCACGCTCGGGCCGCTGCGGGCGTGCCGGGAACGGGCGCGGTAGGTGGTCAGGCGCACGCCCAGTTCGGGCATCAGCCAGGTGACCTCGGCGTCGGAGAACGGGTCCTCCGGCGTGGGATGTTCGATCCTCAGGCCCCACCGTTCGACATCGCACGAACTGAGAGTTCGCGAGCCGCCGGACGAATAGGTGCGCACTCCGGAAATGGTGTCGACGACATCGACCAGCTGAGGTGTAGTGACCGCTCCCACGACGCCGAGGGTAGTCAAATAAGTGCTCCCAGTTACACGCCGGGTCGATTCGTTACGTCACGGTCAGATGACGAACACACTCTGTGTATCAACGCCACGAGGTAGGACAACCCGAAGAGGTGAGCCACCTGACGACATCGTGACCGTGCGCTGAAATGCCGGACACCGCCGAGTAGGTGGTTTCCAGCGCCCACTGCGCGCGTTCCGGAGTGATCAGGTTGTGCTGAACTGCGGAGATCAACTCGTCGGTGTCCAGAACGATCGTGCTCTGGCCCGTCCGGACGATCAGGTCGAGGTACAGATCGGTGGTTTTCCAGACACTGCCGACGGCGGAGATCTCGACGACGTCGACGTAGAAGTCGAAGTCCAGCTCGTGCCCGGGGTGCCAGGACTGGCGGGTGACCCGGACGTTGAGCTTGGGCACGAACCAGCTCTCGAAGTGGCTGATCTTCGGGTGCCCGGCGAGCGGCCGGAACATGTAGAGGCCGGTCGGGGTGAGGCGGTACTCGTCGACGCTTCTCAGCAGCCCCTTGGGATCCGTGTTGCTCTTGGCGTCCAGGTCGAAGTACTCGATCTTCGGCGGATGGATGTGTGCCACGTGGCCGATACTGCCATCGAAACCTGAGACGGCCACTTAGGATGCGCCGCATGTTCGGGATCATCCGCCCCTGCCGCAACAGAATGGGCGCTGAGCTGCGGTCCTCGTGGCTCGCCCACCTGTGCGGGATGTGTCTGTCGTTGCGCGACGAGCACGGTCACCTCTCGCGCCTTGTCACCAACTACGACGGGTTGATGATCTCGGCCGCGGTCGAGGCGCAGTCCGCGGTGTCGCGGCGGACGGCGGGTCCGTGTGCGTTGCGGGGCATGAAGTCCGCGGACGTGGCCATCGGCGACGGCGCGCGGCTGGCGGCGTCGGTGTCGCTGGTGCTGGCATCGTTGAAGATCCACGACCACGTGGACGACGGGGACGGGCTGGCAGGCCGGCTCGGGTGGGCGGGGCGCGCGGTGGCGCAGCGCTGGGCCGCCAAGGGGCTGGGTACGGCGTCCGACCTCGGGTTCGACGCGTCGGTGATGGTGGATTCGGTGCGGCGGCAGCCGTTGGTCGAGGCCGCGGCGGGGCTGGGCAGCTCGGTGCTGGTGGTGACCGAGCCGACGGAGACCGCGACCGGGTTCGCGGTCGCCCAGACGGCGTTCATCGCCGGGAGACCCGGCAACGCGGAGCCGTTGCGCGAGGTGGGACGGCTGTTCGGACGGGTCGCGCATCTGATCGACGCGGTGGAGGACCTGGAGGAGGACCGCGCCGCGGGCGCGTGGAACCCGTTGATCGCCACCGGGACGTCGGTCGACGAGGCGCGCCGGCTGTGCCTGGACGCCGTGACGGGCATCAGGCTGGCGCTCGACGAGGTCGAGTTCACCGACGCGCGGCTCGTGCACAAGCTGTTGGTGCACGAGCTGGAGGAGTCGATCATCCGGGTGTTCGGCAAGCGGAAGCGGCACGAGCACCCGCCGGGCAAGCCGCGCTGGTCGGATCCGGGCAGCGGCCTCTGGTCGTACCCGAGGCTGAACTGGCAGCCGCAGCGGCGCGGGTGCTTCGAGGGCTGCGGGGCGTTCCTCTACATGTGCGGGACCTGCCAGTTCTGCTGCCGCGACCCGTTCCCCGGTCCGTGGAGCGACAAGCGGCGCGACGGATGCGACCCCGGTGGGGACTGCGGCCCGAACTGCGACTGCGACTGCAACTGCTGCCCGTGCGATTAGGGGCCTGACCAGGGGCGATCTGAAATTGTCAGACCCCCGGCGTAACGTGCTTCCCGTGGCTTTCGCAACCGAGCTCCCGCCAGAGGAGAGCACCGTCAAGGCGCACTCCGAGCACCGTCCCGTCGGCGACATCGTCCGCTCCGACGGGCAGTTCCGCGTGGTCAGCGAGTACCAGCCGGCCGGTGACCAGCCCGCTGCCATCGACGACCTCGAACGCCGCGTGCGCTCCGGCGAGCGCGACGTGGTGCTGCTCGGCGCCACCGGTACCGGCAAGTCGGCGACCACGGCGTGGCTGGTCGAACGGCTGCAGCGCCCCACGCTGGTCATGGCGCCGAACAAGACGCTGGCGGCCCAGCTGGCGAACGAGCTGAAGGAGCTCTTCCCGCACAACGCGGTCGAGTACTTCGTCAGCTACTACGACTATTACCAGCCAGAGGCGTACATCCCGCAGACGGACACGTACATCGAGAAGGACTCCTCGATCAACGAGGACGTCGAGCGTCTGCGTCACTCCGCCACGATGTCGCTGCTCACCCGGCGCGACGTCATCGTGGTCGCCTCGGTGTCGTGCATCTACGGCCTGGGCACGCCCCAGTCGTACCTCGACCGCTCGATCAGGCTGGAGACGGGCGTCGAGGTCGACCGCGACGCGTTCCTGCGCCTGCTGGTCGACGTCCAGTACACCCGCAACGACATGTCGTTCACCCGCGGCTCGTTCCGCGTGCGCGGCGACACGGTCGAGATCATCCCGTCCTACGAGGAGCTCGCGGTCCGCGTCGAGTTCTTCGGCGACGAGATCGACAAGCTCTACTACCTGCACCCGCTGACCGGCGACATCGTCCGAGAGGTGTCCGACCTGCGCATCTTCCCGGCCACGCACTACGTCGCGGGCCCGGAGCGGATGGAGCGGGCCATCCGCGACATCGAGGCCGAGCTCGAGACGACGCTGGCCCAGATGGAGCGCCAGGGCAAGCTGCTGGAGGCGCAGCGCCTGCGCATGCGCACGTCCTACGACATCGAGATGATGCGTCAGGTCGGGTTCTGCAACGGCATCGAGAACTACTCCCGCCACATCGACGGCCGCGGCGCGGGCACGGCGCCGGCCACGCTGCTGGACTACTTCCCGGACGACTTCCTGATGGTCATCGACGAGTCGCACGTGACCGTGCCGCAGATCGGTGGCATGTACGAGGGCGACGCGTCCCGCAAGCGCAACCTCGTCGAGCACGGCTTCCGGCTGCCGTCCGCGCTGGACAACCGCCCGCTGACCTGGGAGGAGTTCGCCGACCGGATCGGCCAGGTCGTCTACCTGTCCGCGACGCCCGGCCCGTACGAGCTGGGGCAGTCCGGCGGTGAGTTCGTCGAGCAGGTCATCCGGCCCACCGGTCTGGTCGACCCCGAGGTCGTGGTGAAGCCGACCGAGGGCCAGATCGACGACCTCGTGCACTCGATCCGCGAACGGGCCGAGCGCGACGAGCGCGTCCTGGTCACGACGCTGACCAAGAAGATGGCAGAGGACCTGACGGACTACCTGCTGGAACTGGGGATCCGGGTCCGGTACCTGCACTCCGAGGTCGACACCTTGCGCCGGGTGGAGTTGCTGCGCCAGCTCCGCCTCGGTGAGTTCGACGTGTTGATCGGCATCAACCTCCTTCGGGAGGGGTTGGACCTTCCCGAGGTGTCGCTGGTCGCGATTCTGGACGCCGACAAGGAAGGGTTCCTGCGGTCGGGGACTTCGCTGGTGCAGACGATTGGTCGTGCCGCTCGTAACGTGTCCGGTGAGGTCCACATGTATGCGGACCGGATCACGGACTCGATGCGCCACGCGATTGAGGAGACCAATCGGCGGCGCGAGAAGCAGGTCGCCTACAACACCGAGCGCGGAATCGATCCGCAGCCTCTCCGGAAGAAGATCACGGACATTTTGGAGGCTGTTTACTCCGAGGTCGAGGACGAGGTTCCGGTCGGGGGGTCTGGGCGGAACCAGTCTCGGGGGAAGCGGGCCACCGGGGAGGGTGGTCGGTCGGCTGGGGTTTTGCAGGCGCATGAGCGGTCTGGGATGGCCCGGTCGGAGCTCGCTGATCTGGTGCAGTCGTTGACCGATCAGATGATGAACGCGGCTCGGGAGCTGCAGTTCGAGTTGGCGGCTCGGTTGAGGGATGAGATTCAGGATTTGAAGAAGGAGCTGCGGGGGATGGACGCGGCTGGAGTGAAGTGATCCATCGCGACCGGGTGGGTGGTCGGGTTGCGTTGGGCGTGTTGCGTTGCGTGCGTGGGCTGGGGGCTCTGCCCCCTGACCCCCGGCACTCCCAAAGGAGCCGTCCAGCGCCGCGCGCGGGTTGATGGCACGCCTGTTGCGTTTGGCGGGGTGCTGTTGCGTTGGTGGTTGCGTTTGGGTGGCTGACTGCTCGGCTTCGCCGTCGCGTTGACTTTGGCCTCGCTGCACTCGTCCGTCTGGTGCTTGACGGAAAACGGTTTCCCGGCCAGTGTCGGGTTGCGCACTCGCCGCTGCGCTGCTGGTTCGTGCTGGTGGCGGGAGGCGTTCATGCTGCGCGGGGTTGCGGTTGGTGCTGTGGTTGTCGCGGTTGTGGGGACTGTTCTGGTTCCGGCGGCTGTGGCGGAGCGGCTGCCGTCCAGTGTGCCGCGGCTGGCTGCGCCAGCTCGGATTGTCACGCTCGGGTCGGGCGATCGTGTTGCTGTGCAAGGGGATCAGGTCACGATTCTGCCTGGGGCTGGGCGGGATGAGGTGTTCTTCCGGCAGTGGCGTACCAAGGACGGGCACATTCACGTGGTGCCGCGGGATGCTGTTCCGTTGCTGCGCGGGGGCAAGGTCGACAAGAGGTTGTTCGACGTCACCGCGCTGCTCGGGGAGGCGGGTGACGGCACGGATCCCCTGTCCCCTGTCGTTGGGCGCGTTGCCGAGCGGCGCGGGGACCTGCTCGAGTTGACGGTGACCATTGTTGGGCGGGATGGGCGGCCGTCGGATGCCGAGGTCAGCGCGCTTGATCTTGGGACTGGGGAGAGTTCGGACTTCGAGGCGCCGGTGGGTGGGGTTGCCAAGTTGCGGTTGGCGCCTGGTGAGTACTCCTTGGACGTGGTGGTTCACGGGGATCGTGAGCACACTTGGGCCAGTACCGGGAAGATCCGGTTGGATCGGGATCTGGCCATTACTGTTGATGCGCGCCAAGGGAAAGAGGTCGGGGCGCAGTTCGATCGGGTGGTGGGGCGGAAGTACGTCGGGATGGACGCGGTGTACCGGGTCGGCGGGGGCCGGGTGCAGACCGGGGTGTCCACGCGGTCGCAGGATCGGTTGTTCGCGGTGCCGGTGAAGGCGGATGCTGGGTACTTCAACTTCGGGACGTTCCAGGTTTGGGGTGGGGGCGGGCACGAGTACTTCGTGGCGTCGCCGTACGAGGGTGGGATTCCTGAGGTGCTCGCGCCTCGGGTGCGGGATCGCGAGTTGTATGCGGAGAAGGCTCGGTATCGGGCGCAGGGGGCACCGGCTGTTGGGTCGCGGTCGTCGTCGCCGTTTTACGTGAAGGGGCAGGGCGTTACGTTCGGGGTGGTGTTCGATCTGCCGATTCCGTCGCGGCGGGTGGAGCACTTCACGGGGCGTGCGGACGTCAAGTGGGTCATGGACTTCTTCCAGCGGCCCTTGTCGCAGCCTGGTGTCGGGTTCGACGGGCACATCAGTGCCGGGCGGCCGGTGTTCGTGGCTGGACGGACCGGGATTCGGTCGTGGAACGGGGTGGCGGCCAGCACGGATCTGAACTTGCGCGGGTTTCACGGGTTGGTGCGGTTCGGGGACAGCGGGTACGTGCAGCACTGGCCGTTCGCGCCGGGGGAGGCGGACGCGTCGGACGAATTCGTGTTCGGTGGGCCGTACGTGGTGGCGCGGACTCAGCTGTCCACTGTGGAGGGTGAGGTGATCGTGGAGCGCGATGGGGTGTTCGCGACGTTCTCCGGGTTGGCTGAGGCGCCGGTGCGGTACGTGTTGGACGTTGAGGCTTCGCGCAGCCCCAAGTGGACGCCGTTCGCGCCCAAGGTGTCCGGTCGGTTCGAGTTCGTGTCGGGGAAGACCGAGGGGAACGTGTACCTGCCGGTGCCTACTGTCCGGATTTCCGGCGCGTTCGACGATCTGAACCGCGCGCCTGCCGGGTGTCGGGTGTTTCCGGTGGACGTCAACGTGGTGCCGCAGGCCGGGTCGGTGGGCGCGGCGGCGGTGAAGAGCGTGGCGGTGCAGGCGTCGGTGGATGACGGAGCTACCTGGCGGCGCGTGCCGGTGGTCGGGGCCAAGGCGCGGTGGACGGCGCTGGTGTCGCATCCGGTGGGGGCGGAGTTCGTGTCGCTCAACGTGAAGGCGGTGGATGCGGCGGGTAACTCCGTTGAGCAGACGACCATGCGTGCTTATGGCATAAATCGCCCTCTGGGGTGAGATGTCGGCTGACAGCTTTCGTCACGGCGCAGGACGGCAATGATCTCGGGGTGAACGTGGACCCCCACCTCGCCGCGGTGGAGCAGGCACTCATTGCGATGCGGCGCAGCCAGTCCCGCCGAGCGCTCGCCGAGCTGGCCGTACCGGCGTTCGACGTGCTCGACGTCGTGGAAACGGCCGAGCGCACCGGTGTCCAGGCGACAGTGTCCAGTGTGGCTTCGGCGTTGCACGTCGATCAGCCGCGGGCCAGCAAGCTCGTCACGAGTGCCGTCGACGCCGGGCTGATCTCGCGGGTCGCGGACAAGGCGGACGGGCGGCGCGTGTTGCTCGTGCGCACGCCGCGTGGACGTGCTACGTCGGCGGAGTTGCACCGGGCGCGGCAGGCCGCGTGTGCGACGGCGATGGCGGACTGGAGCGACGAGGAGCGGGCGGCGTTCGCGCAACTGCTCACGCGTTTCGTCGCCGTGTTCGGCGGGCGATAATCCTGTCGTGACAATGGATGAGCTGATCGCCTACTGCGCAGGGAAGCCGGGCGCGGAGGAGACGTATCCGTGGGGCGACGCCGAGTTGGTGTGCAAGGTGGGCGGCAAGGCGTTCGCGTTCATCGGGCTGGACGGGCACACCGTCGGCCTCAAGTGCGGTGCCGACGCAGAGGCCGCCGCGCCGTGGCGCGAACGCTTCCCCGACGACATCACGGTCAGCGGGTACGTCGGGCGCTACGGCTGGAACACCGTCGCGCTCAAGGGTTCGGTGCCCGACGACGACCTGCTGGAGCTGGTCGACGGCTCCTACGAGGCCGTCGTCGCGCGGTTGCCGAAGAAGAAGCGCCCCTAACGCTCGTCGGGCTGCAGGATGCCGAAGATGTTGCCCTCGGTGTCCTTGTAGTAGGCGAGCAGGCCGACGCCGGGCATCTTGCCCTTCGGCAGCGCCACCGTGCCGCCGCCGGCCTCGATGGCCGCGATGGTGACGTCGATGTCGACGACGCTGATCGTCATGACGAACCCGTGGACCGGTGCGTCGGGTGCGGGGTCGGGACCGCGGCGGGGCAGCAGTCCGCCGTTGACGCCGGGCTGGTCGTCGTCGCCGGTGGTGATGATCCAGTAGGGGACGTCACCCCACTGCTCGATCTTCCAGCCGAAGACGGAGGAGTAGAAGTTCCGCGCTCGCTCGGGATCTGCGGCGTGGATCTCGAAGTGCACAGGACGTGACATGAGCCGGGACGCTACTCCGGACAGTGGTTGTCCGCATTGGCTCTTACGGTGGCGTCATGGCTACCGAAATCCAGATCTCGTTCGACGCGAACAACCCGCCGAAGCTCGCCGACTTCTGGGCTCAGGCGCTCGGTTACGTCCACCAGCCGCCGCCTCCCGGGTTCGCCACCTGGGAGGAGTTCGCGATCAAGAACAACATCCCGTTCGACTCCGCCGACGACTACGCGGCGCTGATCGACCCGGACGGCAAGGGACCGCGGTTGCTGTTCCAGCGCGTGCCTGAGGGCAAGACCGCGAAGAACCGCATGCACCTCGACCTCCGCACGGGCCTCGACGCAGTGGACCGCCTGGTCGGGTTGGGTGCCACGCGCGTGCGTGAACACAACGACCAGACGGGCCACTGGGTCGTGATGCTCGACCCCGAGGGCAACGAGTTCTGCGTGAGCTAACTCGTGATGTCCTTCGTCTTGAACTGCCGTGCCGCGAGCAACGTGAAGACGCCGCCGTAGACGAGCGCGGAGAACGTTCCGCGGGCCATCTCCGACCAGTCGATGTCGGTCGAGAGCAGGTCGACCCACGCCATCGCGTAGTGCGTCGGCAGGTAGTTGCGCAGGTCTTCGAGCGGCTGGATCTGGTCGAGGATCTGCGACAGGATCGAGACGAGCACCGTGCCGCCGACCGCGCCGAGCGGCGCGTCGGTGGACACGGACAGGAACATCGCGAGGCCCGCGACCCAGAACAGGTTGATCGCGATGTAGCAGACCGCCAGCGCCATCCCGAGCACGCCGTCGGCGAACGGCGCCGCCTCGCCGGTGGGGCTCACGACCTCGCCCGCGCCGTACCAGACGACGCCGACTCCCAGCGCCACCGCGGGAAGCAGGGCGAGGGCGAAGAAGCTGAGGATGCCGCTGCTGATCGCCTTCTGCCGCAACAACCGGTGCCGCGGGATCGGTGCGGCCAGCAGGTACTTGAGGCTCGACCACGACGCTTCGGACGCGATCGTGTCGCCGAAGAACAGCGCCACGATCATCGGCAGCAGGAAGCTGCCGCTCACGAACAGCGTGAGCACCACGAAGTTGATGCCGCTGGCGGTGGCCAGGTCGACGAAGCCGCCGGAGCGGCGGTTCGGGTCGGACTGACCGATCTCGAAGCTCAGCGCGAGGATGAACGGCAGCAGCACCAGGAAGCCCAGCACGAGCTGGGTCCTCCTGCGGCGGATCTGCCGTTGCAGCTCCACTCGGATGCGCAGCGTCTTCCTTGCCTTGTAACCGATCGCCGAGCCGTCGGGGGCCACCTTGGTGTGCTGGTGGGCGGCCGCGTCGGTGAGCTCGGTGATCGCGCCGGGGTCGGTGTGGACGTCGTGCTCGTTCACCGGTTCACCTCCTGCCGTGCGGGCGCCTTCGTGCGGTTCGGGTTCGCGGTGAGCACCGTTTTCACCGTGGGCGAAACGCTCGCGGGAGAGTGCTCCGCGGGCCCGGAATTGTCGGTGCCGGCTGGGATAATTGAGTCAAGGGGTCCCCCAACGCCGGCGAGCAACGTCTGCTCACTCGACGAGGGGACCTCTGCCTCGGCCTGGGCGTCCGTCGTGGCGGACGCCGCTGCCATCAGGAAGTCATTCACCGACCAGCTCCAAGAACGCGTCTTCCAGCCTGCGTCGCGGACCCGCCTGGTCCACCGCCACACCGGCCGCCACGAGAGCGGACAGTGCCGCGGCGCGCGGGACGCCGTTCATCGACGCGTGCACGGCGTCCTCGTCCTCGTGCACGTCGTGCACGCCTTCGAGGCCCCGCAGGACATCGGCTGCCTTCGAGGGGGAGTCGACGCGGAACGTCGCCTCGCCGCCTCCCGCCGCGATGTCGGCCACCTCGCCCGCGGCGACGAGCTGGCCCTTGTGCATCACGACCACGTGCGAACAGGTCTGCTCGACCTCGGCCAGCAGGTGCGACGACACCAGCACCGTGCGGCCGGCCGCGGCGTAGCGGCGCAGGACCTCGCGCATCTGGTGGATCTGGGGCGGGTCGAGACCGTTGGTCGGTTCGTCCAGGATCAACAGGTCCGGGAGACCGAGCATGGCCTGGGCGATCGCGAGCCGCTGGCGCATGCCCTGGCTGTACGTGCGCACCCGGCGGTGCACCGCGTCACCGAGGCCCGCGATCTCCAGCGCCTCCTCGACGTGCGCCTCTTCGAGCGGCCTGCCGGTCGCGGCCCAGTACAGGCGCAGGTTCGCGGCGCCGGACAGGTGCGGCAGGAAGCCCGAACCCTCGACGAACGAACCGATGCGCGACAACACGGGCGCGCCTGGCGTCACCTTGTGGCCGAAGACCCTGATGTGGCCCTCGGAGGGGTGGATGAGGCCCATCACCATGCGCAGGGTCGTGGTCTTGCCGGCGCCGTTCGGGCCGAGCAGACCGAGGACCTGGCCGTGCTCCACGCGGAAGGACAGGTCCTTCACCGCGGTGAGGCCACCGGGGTACGACTTGGTCAAACCGGAGATGACCAGTGGCACGTCGGCCAGGTCGGGGTCCGAGTCGTGGGCGAGGCGGCGGCGGAACATCGCGACGATGCCGGCGCCGATCAGCACCAGCAGCGCGATCGCGATGCCCCACAGGGCACTCGTCGGGAAACCGGTCGTCACGTTGCGGCCCGGCACCACCGGCACCGAGATCTCGTCGGAGGCCAGCGAGATGCGGTACGCGGCGGGCTGTTCGGCGTTCGCGAACGCCTGGTCCGTCGTCGACACCACCAGCGCGAGCTTGTGCTCACTCTCGACAGGACGCACGGCAGGAGGCAGCGTCACGGTCACCTCGGCGGCGGAACCGTCCGGCGGCAGGGCCACGCGGAACGGGGCGACGGCCGAGCCGGGCAGCACGCGGGTGCCGTCCGCCGAAACGTCGTAGAGCTTCGCGAAGAGGATCGCCTCACCGGACGTCTGGTCACCGCGCGCGACGCGCAGCCGGACCGTCGACGAACCGGTCAGCAGCACCTGCGAGTCGAGCGCGTCCGAGGTGAACACCGCGGCCTGGCCCGGCAGGTCGATCGACAGTCGCGACGAGATCGCCGACGACCGCGACAGCGCGGAACCGAGACCCGGCAGGTTGCTGATCGCCGCCGGGTTGCCGCCCGCCGGATTCACCGCGACCTGCTCGCGTCCGCTCAGCTTCAGCGTCTTGCGCTCGGTCGGGGAGCCGGAGAGGCCGGGGTAGGCGGGCGCCTGGACCGTGCGCAGCGAGGGCTGGCCGGACGAGCGGAAGGCGCCCTGCACCGTGTACTCGAAGCCCGTGCCGGGGTCGGTTCCCTTGCCCTGCAAGTGGAACGCCATCCAGTCGCCGATCTCACCGCGCAGTGCGGTACCGGGGTTGCCGCCGTCGTGGCCGCCCGCGTACCAGACCGTCTTCACCTTGCCGCCGGCCGCGGCGATCTGGCGCGCGGTCGCGTCGGACTGGTCGAGGCCGAACAGGGTGTCCTGCTCGCCCTGCACCAGCATCGTCGGCTGCTTGATCTGGTCGGCCACCGCGACCGGGGACGACTTCCGCAGCAGCTCCAGCGTTTTCTGCGACGCGCGGCCCGTCGTGGCGACCTCCGTGTAGGCGGTGCACACCTCGGGGGTGAAGCGGCCGCACGCGCCCAACGAAGGCGTCGGCGGCTGACCCGCCGCGCCCGAGTTGCCGCCCGGCTGTTGCTGGGTGGCGGGCTGGTTCGCCTCGGTCTGGCCCATCTCGGGCGCTTCACCCGTGGGCGATGAGAGGTCGATCGACGTCATGCCCGCCGAGAAGAAGATGCCCGCCCACGAACGCTTGAAGACGCCGTCCTCGCCGAACGCGGTGGCGGCCGGCGTGGCGTCCGAGCGCGGTGTCGCCATCGCGGAGTTCGGCAGCAGTGACTGCGCGAGGTCGTTGTACGTGATGACGGGAACGAGTGTGTCGACACGCTTGTCGACGCCCGCGAGCAGCAGTGACAACGCACCGCCGTACGACGCGCCTGTCACACCCACGCGCGGGTCGCCGCCGCCGTCCTTCTGCACCTCATCACGTGTGCCTAGGAAGTCGACGAGCTTCTGGGCGTCGCGGACCTCGCGGTCGAGGGAGTTCAGCGCGATCTGGCCGGTGCTGCGGCCGAAACCGCGCGCGGACCACGTCAGGACGACGAAGCCTCGCCGGGCGTACTCCTCGGCCTGGGTGTGCACGCTGCGGAGGCTGCCGCCGAAGCCGTGCGCGAGCATGATCGCGGGCGCGGGCGTCTGCTGGGGGAGGTAAAGACGCGTCTCGATCGTCACCGTCTGAGCGCTGTCGGGGCTCTCAGGTGCGTCGATGTTCGCTTCTTTGAAGGAAACGGGCACGGGGTCGTCCCCGGATCGAGTGAAGTACACGCCACCTGCGACAACGGCGAGAACCACGATCAATGCGGGGATCGTCCACCTGCCGCGAAGGCGGGAGAGGCGGGACACGGTGATGACGATATGCGAGTTTTGCTGAGAACGACCTGTCGGGATCCGGACCCCGTCTCAGCATGAGTGGATCTTCAGCCGAGCTTCAGCTACGGGCGGTTTCAACCCGTACGACACGCTCTGTATTCCCGTTGCACCTGGTTGCGTGGGTCTGCTCACCCTGTGTGGCGCTAACCGGTCTTCGTGGAGCACAATATTCACGCAGGATGGAGGGGAGTACTCCCTAAGCGGCGGTGTCGTCAGTACGGAGCTCGGCGTGGAGCTTCCGGTGCCGTCGGTCGTTCGAGAGATCATCTCGGCGGCGGAGGAGACCTCCGGGTCATTTGGCGTGCGCTGATTATCCCGGAGGTTGGGTTGTGAACGTCCCCGCATGGATGTGGATCGCGACGATCGGTGGTCTGCTCGTTCTGCTCGCTGTCGACCTTGTGATCGTCGATCGAAAACCCCATGAGGTGACGATCGGTGAAGCCGCCCGCTGGGTGATCTTCTACGTTGCGATGGCCGCCGTCTTCGGGCTCGGCATCTGGTACTTCTCCGGTGGGCAGTACGCCACGGAGTTCTTCGCCGGGTACATCACCGAGTACTCGCTGAGCGTCGACAACCTGTTCATCTTCTTGATCATCATGACGACGTTCAAGGTGCCCGCGATCCACCAGCACAAGGTGCTGCTGATCGGCATCCTGCTCGCGCTCGTCATGCGCGGCATCTTCATCGCGGCCGGTGCGGCGCTCATCAGCCAGTTCAGCTGGGTGTTCTTCATCTTCGGCGCGTTCCTCATCTACACCGGCTGGCAGCTGGCGCGGGAGAACCACGACGAGGAAGAGGAGTACAAGGAAAACCTCATGCTCCGCATGGTGCGCAAGGTTTTCCCGGTCACCGACGACTTCCACGGCTCGAACTCGTTCATCAAGATCGACGGCAAGCGCTACGTGACCCCGATGTTCATCGTGATGGTCGCGATCGGCTCCACCGACCTGCTCTTCGCGCTCGACTCGATCCCCGCGATCTTCGGCCTCACCAAGGAGCCGTTCCTGGTGTTCACGGCCAACGCGTTCGCGCTGATGGGTCTGCGCCAGCTGTACTTCCTGCTCGGTGGCCTGCTGGCGAAGCTGGTCTACCTCTCGATCGGCCTGTCGGTGATCCTCGGCTTCATCGGCGTGAAGCTGATCCTCGAGGCGTTGCACACCAACAACCTGCCGTTCCTCAACGGCGGCGAGCCGTTCCACGTGCCGACGATCGGCATCGAGGTCTCGCTGTCGGTGATCATCGGCGTGCTGGCGATCACGACGATCGCCAGCCTCCTCAAGGTGCGGCGCGACCCGGAGGCCGCAAAGCACGTGGGCGCCAACCACTAACGGGTGATTCTCGCGCCACGCGGGGGCCTTTCGTACCGTCTGAGAGTACGTAGGGTCCCCGCGTGACTTTTAAGCCTGGACGAGTGGGGTGCCGTTTTGGTATACGGCGCGGATGGCCTGTTTCAGGGTGCCGGCTTTGACGTGTTGTTCGGCGTCGCCTTCCACCAGGACCAGATCGGCGAGCTTGCCAGGGGCGAGCTCGCCGAGTTCGTTTCCGAGGCGCATCAGCTCGGCGGCGGACGCGGTGGTCGCGTAGATCGCCTCGGCGGGCGACATGCCGTACTCGACCATCAGCGAGAGCTCGTTCAGGTTGTCGCCGTGCGGACCGACGCCGGAGTCGGTGCCCATCGCGATCTTCACGCCCGCCTGGTGGGCTTTCTGGAACGCCTGGAAGTGCTGCGCCACCACGGACTTCGCCTTGTCGAGGATGACGTCCGAGATCGCGACGCCGGCCGCGGCCTGGTCGAGCACCATCCGCGGCGCCATCAGCGTCGGCACGAGCCAGGTGCCGTTCTTGAGCATCTCTTCGACGCCCTCGTCGGTGAGGAACACGCCGTGCTCGATGGAGCGCACGCCGTTGCGCACGGCCGTGAGGATGCCGTCGCCGCTCATCGCGTGCGACATCACCGCGATGCCCGCCGCGTTCGCCTCCTGCACGATCATCGCGATCTCCTCGTCGCGGAAGTGCGCGTGCCGGGGGTTGCTGCGCGGTGACATGACGCCGCCGCTGGACGCGATCTTGATGATGTCGGCGCCATGGCGGACCAGCGTGCGGATGACCTTGCGCAGCTCCTCGGGACCGTCGGCGACGGTGTCCGGCAGGCCGGGGTGCAGCGGGGGTGAGATGTGCGCGCCGCACTGCATCCAGTCGTCGTTGTGGCCGCCGGTCTGCGACACCATGTTGACCGCGATCTGCATGCGCGGCCCCTGGATCAGCCCGCGCCGCACGGCTTCCGCGACCCCGAGGTCGGCGCCGAGCGCGTCGCGGACCGTGGTGATGCCGCACTCGAGCGTCGCTTTCATGTTCCCGATCGCCTCGTAGAACGGCAGCGAGAACGGCGTGTTCAGCGACCGCACCAGGTCGGCGCCGCTGAACATGAAGTGCACGTGGCAGTCGAACAACCCCGGCAGGACGGTGTGGCCGGTCGCGTCGACGACGGTGTCACCGTCGAGTCCGATGCCCACGTCGACGATGCGGTCGCCCTCGACGACCACGTCGCCGGGCTCCGTCGCCCGGCCGGTGAAGACCCTGCCCCCAGAGAACACGATGCGCGTCATACGCGGAAATCTATGCCGCGAGTCAATTTCTGTGATCCGTCAACAAACAGTTATGAGCGTTGCTAACAAGTTCTGTTAGCGTCCACGCCGTGCGCCCTGAAGACCTGCAGCTGCTCACCACGCCCGGCACCGTCGCCGTGTCCGGAGACCTGGTGCTGGTCAGCATCACCACGCCCGATCTCGAGAAGAACACCTACCGGGGCGGACTGCACCGGGTGTTCCCGGACGGCACGACAACACCGTGGACACACGGTGATCGCGACAATGCACAGCGCATTTCTCCGGACGGTCGTTCGGTCGCGTTCCTGCGTGTTTCCGGTAAGTCGAAGCCGCAGCTCTACGTCGCTCCGGTGGACGGTGGCGAGCCCCGCCGGTTGACCGATCTGCCGCTGGGCGCCGGTGCGCCGGTGTGGTCGCCGGACTCGTCCCGCATCGCGTTCGTGGCCCGCGTGCCCGAGGCCGGTCGCTACGGCACGACCGACGAGGGCCCAGAGGCCGAGGCGCCACGCCGCATCACGCGCCTGGACTACCGCTTCGACGACGTCGGCTTCCTCGCCGACCGGCGCCCGCGTCTGCACGTGGTGTCCCTCGACGGTGAGGTCATCGAGGTGACCGACGGCTCGTACGACGTCTCCGACCCGGCCTGGCTCGACGACTCGACGCTGGTGTTCGTGGCGCCGCGCGACCTCGGTGTGGTCGAGACGCTGCACTGCGACCTGTACTCCGTGCCCGCTGCCGGTGGCGCCGTGTCGCTGTTCGTGCGCGGTGCGGGCGAGGTCTCGATGCCGTTCGTCGCCAACTCGTCGTTGTACTGGCTCGGCACGGAGTTCACCGGGATCGACGCGGTGGCGCGCAACCACGGCCTGTGGCGGTCCGGGCTGGACGGCTCCGCGCCGGTCCGGCTCACCGACGCGGAAACCGTTGACGTGGAACGGCTTTCGGGCCAGCCCGTGGCCGATGCCGAGGGCGTGCTGCTCGTCGTGCGCAACCGCGGCGCGTTGGAGCTGCGGCGGATTCCGTTCGACGGTGGGCCCGGCGAGGTGCTCGCCGGTACCTCGGCGGCGGTTCGCTCGTTCGCCACGGACGGATCCACCGTGGTCGCCGTGGTGTCCACCCCGGACAGCCCTGGCCAGGTCGAGTTCGTCGGAACCGGTGTGCGCACGGCGTTCTCGTCGGTGTCCGCGCGTGAGGTCGTGGAGCTTTCCGGTTCGGCGTCGGACGGTTACCCGGTGCACGGCTGGCTGGTGCTGCCCGAGGGCGAGGGCCCGCACCCGGTCGTCATGGCGGTGCACGGCGGCCCGTTCATGTACCACAGCTGGGGTTTCTTCGACGAGGCCCAGGTCTACGCCTCGGCGGGCTACGCCGTCGTGCTGCCGAACCCGCGCGGTTCGGCGGGCTACGGCCAGTCTCACGGCCAGGCCGTGATCGGCAAGTTCGGCACCGTGGACGTCGACGACGTGCTGTCCCTTTTGGACGTCGCGCTGGCCCGCCCCGACTGCGACGCCGAGCGCGTGGGCGTGATGGGCGGCTCCTACGGCGGCTTCATGACGTCCTGGCTGTCCGCGCACCACGGCGAGCGTTTCAAGGCCGCCTGGAGCGAGCGCGCGGTCAACGCCTGGGACTCCTTCTCGGGTTCCTCGGACATCGGCTACTTCTTCACCGACGCCTACTGCGGCACCGACCCCGAGGCGCAGCGCGTGATGTCGCCGCTGACCTACGTGGAGAAGATCAACCTGCCGTTCGCCGTCGTGCACTCCGAACAGGACTGGCGTTGTCCTTTGGAGCAGGCCCAGCGCATGTTCGTGGCGTTGAAGCGGCGTGGGGTCGAGGCCGAGATGCTGATCTTCCCGGGCGAGGGGCACGAGCTGACCCGGTCGGGGCAGCCGCGGCACCGCAGGCAGCGCTTCGACGCGGTGCTGGAGTGGTGGGGCCGCTACCTCAAGAGCTGACCAGCTCGGAGGTGATGGTCCGGAGCAGTTGCTCTCGCGGCGGTCCGGCGGACGGGCGGGTGAGCCCCGCCCAGATCCGTTCGATGCGGTCGTGCAGGTCGCTGTCGGTGTCGAACACCGAAACCGGGTCGAGCAGGCCGATGCGGCCGATGGTCCGGCGCAGCACGTGGTCGTCGTGCGGTGCCGCGGCCAGCGCCGCCGCGAACGCGAACAGCGGGTAGCAGCCGTCGCGGCTGCTGAGGTCGACGGGCGTGCCGCTCCAGGCGAGCGTGCGCGCCGCGTCGGTCTCCAGCGCGAACGTGTGGCGTGCGCGGGCTTCCGGGCCGACGTCGGCGAGATAGGCCTCCGTGAGGTCCGCCGGTGTCGTGTGCACGGCACTGGCGCGACCCAGCGCCTGCGCGTGCACCAGTGCGAACGACAGCCCGTATGCGAACGCGGGATCGGTGTGGCACAACGCGTCGCCGACCGGCACGAGTCCCGGCACACCGGATCCGGCGGTGCGGTCGATGTTGGCCAGGCCTCCCATCGGCATGACGTCGGTGATGGGCCGGGCGTGGTCCGGTGAGGTCATCACGTCCAGCGGGGAGACCGCTCTGGCTGCCGCCATCCACGCGCGGTTGTCCCGCAGCGCCCGCAGGTCGTGGTCCGCGGTCGGGACCAGGAAGATCACCGCGAAGGTCCGGTTGTCCCCGCGGAAGGTGTTGAAGCCCATGTACCCGAGGTCGCCGCGCGGGTTGAGCAACCACGGCCCGGTGACGTGCTCGGCGCCGGGATTGAGCGCGAAGTAGCGGCAGTAGTAGATGGCGCCGCACTCGCTGGGCCGTGCCTCGGCGCGCGGCCAGCCAGGCGGGCAGCGGTACCGGCCGAGCGCGTCGACCACGACGTCCGCGGCGATCTCCTCCCCGTTGTCGAGGTGGAACCCGCTCGCTGCGGGACCCGTGATCTGCCTGCCCGCGACCAGCTCGATGCCGGGCTCGGCCGCCGCGGCGCGACGCAGTGCCCACTCGACCATCGGCCGCCGCACCCAAAGGTAGACCAGGTCCTCGTCGCCCGGCTGCCGCGGCCCCGACAGCTTCGCGGCGACGTCCTGCTCCTCGGCACCGGCGTCGAGCAGCGTGTCGATGACGTCCGGTGCGAGCTCGCGCAACACCTTGCGGCCCCGCGGCAGGAAGGTGTGCGGCTGCTGGAAGTGTGGGATGCCCTTGCGCACCACGGTGAACGCGTCCCGCGGCCGGTCCTGCGCCGTCACCCGATCACGTTCCACCACGACCGCCGAATGCCCGGCACGCGCCACCGCCAGGCCGGCGGCCAGCCCGGCGACACCACCCCCGGCGATCGCGAACCGCATCCGTTCAGGCTAGCCATGCGGCCGATCGGCCTACCAGGGTCATCAGGCCCCCGCTCAGCCGAGCAGCGTGTAGTTCAGCTCCTCGCACACCCGCGCCAACGGCAGGTCCAGGCCCGGGTGATCCAGCGGCAGCAACACGTCCGGCGCCGCGGGCAGACCGGAAGCCCCCGGCGGGTCCCACAGGCAGATGGCCGGGTCGCCGGAGTCCATCGACGACCGGTACCAGAGCCCGTCGAGCTCCGGATAAGCCGCCCGAATAGCCCGCGACCAGGCCTGCGTCACCAGTTTCGGCCCGGTGGAGATCTCCTGCGAGGCGCCGACGCGGGTGGGCCACAGACCGCCGAGGTCCAGCAGCCGCAGGGTGCGGCGAGGGCGCAGGACCACGAGGAACGGGCTGCGGGTGCGGCGGTCCACGATCGACGTGGCCTGGAAGACCTCGGCGATCGACGTGCGCACGGACAGTCCGAAGTAGAGGACGCCGTTCTCGTGGTCCTGGACCGGGCCGCCGTCGTCGGCCGGCTGTTGCGCGTCGAAACGGGCGTGGGGCAGCGGGCCCGTGTAGCGGAAGGTGTTCCAGCGCTGGGGGTGGGAGCCCTTGGCCGTGAACACGCGCACCAGGCGGGTGGCCCGGTGCACCGCCACCACGTCCTCGGTGCGGCGCAGGTGTGCTTGCAGCACGGCAGGGGCAGGCGGCTGCGGAAGCCGTGACATTCGGGTCCTGTCGGGTGTTCGGGAGCGCTCAGGCGGGGGTGCCGAGCACGGAGGCCAGGTCGGCGACGCGGCGCGGGTCTCCTCCGGCGAGGAGCCAGTCGCGCGGAGTCGCGGGCAAGCCGTCGACGGGCAGGTCCTCCTGGAGGGTGGTCATGAAGGCGGCGACTACGAGTGCCGGTTGGTCTGACGGGATCTCCGTCAGCACGGTTTCCAGGCCCGGCAGCACGCCGGTGCCCGCGAACTGCCACGCGGGCAGCCGCCAGCTGCCTCGGTCCTTCCAGCCCACGAGCCTGCCGACGCCGAGCCGGTGCCGGATGCGGCTCGTGTCGACCTGCAACTGGCGCGCGGCCTCTGCCACGGTCAGCGCCGAGTCGCGGAGCACGGCGTGCGCCACGACCGTGCGGGTGCGCGGGCGAGCATCGCCGGGGCCCATCGGGGACAGGTCCAGGCCGACGTCGGTGAGCGCCGCCTGCTGGTCGGGCGTGAAGTAGGTGGCCGGTTCCGGGTGCGGTGGAGCGAGCCTTCGCGCCGCATCGGTCACGAGGGCGAGGAACTCGTCGGGGCTCACCTGCAGGCCGGCCTTGGCCAGCACCGTCTCCAGTGCGGGACTCATGCGCACAGAATATCCCGTGCGTGCGCATTTGTGCGCCCTACGAACGGCTTAAGCAGGGACATTCGACGTTGCGCTCTCACACGGCGACGCTACGTGAGATTTCCTGGTGCAGACCGGTGACGTGGGCCTCATGTGGCACATCGATACCATTCCCCGATGCACCTGGACCGCACCGCCAAGCGGGTCGTGGTGGCGTGGGCCGCCGTCATGGTCGCCACGCTCGCCTACGTCATGATCCGCCCGCCGGGGTGGTCGCTCGACCTGCGCGTCTACCGCAACGGTGGCGATGCGCTGCTCCAGGGCCTGCCGCTCTACGTCGAGGGCTTCGCGAAGCCGCTCGGTGGTCCTGACCTGCCCTTCACCTACCCGCCGATCGCCGCGGCGCTGTTCAGCCTGCTCGCGCTGGTGCCGCTCGTCGTCGCCATCTTCGTGGTGGCCGCGGTGAACCTCGCGATGCTCACGGCGTTGTGCCTGATCGCGGCGCAACGCGTGCTCGGCTGGGGTCCCGAGGCCGTGAAGTGGGGCCTGGGGGCGGCAGCGGTGTCGTCGATCTTCGACCCGCTGCGCGAGACGCTGTGGTTCGGCCAGATCAACCTGTTGCTCGGCGTGCTCGTGATGGCCGACTGCCTGCTCGAACGCACCCGGTGGTGGCCGCGCGGTGCGCTGATCGGGCTGGCCGCGGCGATCAAGCTGACGCCGGCGTTCTTCGCGTTGTTCTTCGTGGCGCGAAGGCAGTGGAA
This sequence comes from Lentzea alba, assembly GCF_011067745.1. GTDB lineage: Bacteria > Actinomycetota > Actinomycetes > Mycobacteriales > Pseudonocardiaceae > Lentzea > Lentzea alba. The sequence continues at coordinate 97,097 of NZ_JAAMPJ010000016.1, read as the reverse complement.
GCCCGTGTTCGTGTCGATCGGCTCGTTCTTCTTCTTCGGGTTGGTGGGGTTCCTCATCGCGTTCGGCGACGCGAAGGAGTACTGGACGCACGCGCTGCTCGACCCGAGCCGCGTCGGACGGCTCACCTACGCGTCGAACCAGGCCATTCGCGGCACGCTCGCGCGTTTCGGACTGGAGAACACCGCCCAAGTCGCCGTGTGGGCCGTGCTGGCCCTTCTGGTCGTGGCGACGGTGTGGTGGTTGGCGTCGCGTCTGGGTGAGATCGAGGCGTTTTTTGTGGTCGCGATCGGTGGCCTGCTGATCTCGCCCGTGTCATGGGGACACCACTGGATCTGGATCGGGCCCGCGCTCGTGCTGCTGTCGCGTCCCGCGTTGCGCCGCCACTGGGCGCCGTGGGTGGTCGTGGCGGTGTTCGCGATCGGGCCGCACTGGCTGTTCCCGCGCGACAACGACGTCGAGCAGAAGTGGGCCTGGTGGCAGCAGGTGATCGGCAACCTCTACGTGTTCGTGGGGATCGCCGTGCTGGTCACGCTCGCGGTGCGGGTTGTGCGAGATCGGCGCCGAGCTTCCTCAACCGCAGGCTGAACAGCACCAGCACCACGCCCCAGAGGATCGCGAACGCGCCGATCGTGATCACGAACGCCAGCGCGCTCGCGGCCGGGTTCACGATCAGGATGATGCCGAGCAGCACCGTCAGCACGCCGGTGATGACGTAGAACCACTCGTTGCGCATCACCTTGCGCAGGCGGATGGCGTCGATGATCTGCAGCACGCCGGTGACCAGCGCCCACGCCGCGATCAACAGCAGCAGCGCGGTCGCCGTGATACCCGGCCAGAACAACGCGATCAAGCCCGTGACCAGGCCCAGCGCACCGATGAGACCGAGCGCCCAGCGGGCGGGCCACTCCTTGTGGGTCAGCGTCAGGTACAGCATCATCGCGCCGTCGACGAACGCGTAGGCGCCCCACAGGATGATCAGGGCGAGCAATGTGAGGCCGGGCCAGATCAGCGCGGCCAGGCCGAACAGGACAGCGAACACTCCGCGCACCGTGAAGATCCACCACCGTTGCATGTCGAGGATGGTCTCCACTGTTGGTGGGGTCGGCAACCTGAGACCCTCGTTCGGTGCTGATCCGAGTGGCTGACTGGGAACGGATTCGTTCCGGCGAGGTCACGCTGCAGTTCCGCCGGTGGAAGCGGCCGACGGTGCGTGCGGGCGGGACCTTGCGGACCTCGCAGGGCGTGCTGGCGATCGACGCGGTGGACGTCGTGTCGCGGGTGACGCGAGTGGAGGCGAACGCGGCGGGATATCCGACCGTGAAGGCTCTGATGTCCTCAATGGACGGACGTGAGGGTGCGCTGCACCGCATCAGTCTGCGTTTCACCGGTGAGGATCCACGGGCTGAGCTGCGGGCATCGTCCGATGTGGACGGAATAGAGCTCGCTGAACCGGCGGTGGCGCTGCTGCGGCTGATCGCGGCGAACCCCGGCGTGCGGGCCCAGGACCTCGCTTCGAGCGTGGGCCGCGAGAAGGCGCCGTTCAAGGCGGACGTCCGCAAGCTCAAGGCGAAGGGGCTCACCGAGTCGTTGCGGGTGGGGTATCGCCTCTCCCCGCGGGGAGAGGCGTACCTGCGTTCACTTGACGACTAGGGCCTAACCCTGCCCCGTGATGATCGACACCGCGAGGTCCTGCGCCTGCTCGTTGACCTCGCCGACCTGGAAGTTGCGCGACATCGCGTGCGCCACCAGTTCGGGCTCCGGCGGCAGGCCGTACTTGCGCAGGTAGTGCGGCACGGCGCCGGCCCAGATCCAGGTGCCGTCGGTGCGGAAGTTGAGCGGCACGTCCTGCTCGCCGGTCTGCGAGAACTCGTCGAGGTCGTAGCTGCGCGCGGCGAGCACCACCGGCGCCGACTCGAGGTAGTTGAGCAGCCCGTCCATCAGCTGCGGGTCGACCGGCTGGCGGTTCACGATGATGCGGCCGTCGTCGTTCTTGCCGTCGTAGACCCGCGCGGTCCGCAGCTCGTTCGACCCCGCGACCTGGGCCGGCTGGTCCGGCGTGACCACGGGCGGGACCTGGAACTCCTGCTGCGGTGCGGGTTCCGGCTCGGGCGCGGGCAGCGGCGGCAGGCCGACGCGCTGACGCCACCAGTCCGGGATCTGCCGGTCCGGGCGGGGGAACGTCTGCAGCTCGTCGCGGAAACCGATGGGCGGCGGCGCGTTGCGCCAGCGCGGCTCGTCCTCGGCGTTGAAGTCGACCGTGAACGCCGCGGGCGCCTCGATCTCGTACGTGGCGCTCAGCCACGTGCCGCGGTCCGGGTGGTACATGCCGCCGCGCAGGTGGCCGAACATCTGCACCACGTCCATCGGCGGACGCACCGGACGCAGTTGACCGTCGGGTCCCGCGAACGCCAGGTCGACCTCGATGTGCCGGCCCGCGGCGCGGTACTCGGCCCGGATGCGCTGCCAGCCCTGCGGTACGGCCGGCAGCATGGCACGGCCGATCTGCCGCACCAACTGCTGCTGGTCCTGCTCGCTCAGCGGTGTCGCCGGCTGGCTCATGTGGTCCTCGCCCCTCTCCCCGTGCAAAACGCCGCTGATCTTATCGGGCTGCCGCCGCACGTGCGGCGGTTGGCGGGGGAGAGCCCGGATGACGGATCACGGCGTGGCGGCGGCGCCCAGCCAGTCCGGCACGTGCTCGTCGGTGCGCGGGAAGAGCTCCAGCTCCCGCGCGTGGGCCGGCGGGGGCGGCGGGTTGAGGAAACGCGGCTGGTCCTGGCGGTTGTACTCGATCGCGTAGTTGTCCGGGTAGTCGAGCCAGTAGGTGGCGTGCAGCCACGTGCCGCGTTCCGGGCGGGCCATTCCGGCGCGCAGCCGGGCGAACAGGCCGGGCACCTCGTCGGGCAGGTCCCAGCCCCACATGCCCCCGTCCGTCATGCGCAGCAGGCCGCCCGCCTCGACGTGGTCGCCGATGGCCTTGTAGTCGACCTGGAGGTGCTTCCATCCCGCCGGCAGGGCCAGCACCAGTCGCCCGGTGATCAGTTGGAGCAGCTCGTCCTGCTGGACCGGGTTGAGTGGTTCCGTCATGGCCTCAGTATCCCGCAGTCGTCTGGTCGTCTTCGGGCAGCTTGGCGCGCAGCCAGTCGGGGACGTGCTCCGGCGCGCGCGGGAAGCGCTCCAGGTCGCGTGCCCACTCGTGTGGGCTCAGGTCCGGGTACCACTTCGGGTCGAAGTCGTAGTTGTAGACGACGTGGAACGCGGCCGGCGGGTCCATCGTGTACCGCAGCGAGAACCACGTGCCGCGCTCGTCCGTGTACATCAGCTCGCGCAGCTCCCGCAACGCCCGGCCCACCGACAGCGGCAGGTCCGCGGACGGGCTGGAGTGGTCCGGCATCAGCACGACGAGGGACATCAAGTCCTGCGTGAGGGCCACCGACGCGCTCAGGTCGATCCGGGACCAGCCCTGCGGGCACCCGCCGATCAGATCACGGCCGATCTCCTGCAGCAGCTCCTGCTGCCGCTCATGGGGTGGGCGGGGGGAGGACGACTCGGTTGTTCCTGGCGGGGTCGGGGACATTTTCGAAGCTCCTGATCACCAATTGGGTCTTGGGCGGTGGCGGGTCGGACACCGTGAGGTGGTAGCGCGCGTGCAGCCTGTCCGGCGTGTGGATGTCCGGCGTGGTGCGCTCGGCCCAGAAGTCCACCCGGTCCACGGTCGTGCCGTCGGTCGCCGCGTGCCGTGCGATGTCCTCCTCCATTCGCCGCCAGGTGTCGTCCGTCGACCCGCCGTCGATCCTCATCGGGCGGTTCTCGTAGGCCCACTGCGGGACGTGGTTGATCCGCTCGCCGGGACCGCCGGCCTCGAACGCCACGATGTGGCCGCCGTCGAACTTGAACAGCTCGTGCCGGTTGCCGTAGTAGTTGAACGGCGCGTACTCGCCCGCGGTCGGGCTCTTGTAGCCCTCCGGGCCACCGCTCGCGATCCGGCCAGTGTCGGGCTGGACGCCCTCGCCGGGCGAGCCCGGCTCGACACCGCGCCGCGGGCCCCAGAAGTCCTCGGCCCTGGTGCCGCTCGGCGGGTACACCGGGCGGCCGCTCGCGGCGGCCGTGTCGCCGTGCACGTCGGTCCGGTACAGCTGCTGGGGCACCTGCGGGTCCATGCCGTCCATGTGCCGCGGACCGACCGCGAACGTCGTGTTCGGCGCCGGGACCGGCAGGCCCGCGTCCCACGTCTGGGCGGTGCCCAGCTCGGGGTTGAAGCCCTGGGCGCTGTTGCCCGACCAGGTGTGCACGTGCGACACCCGGCCGTCGGCGCCGGTGTAGAAGGTGCCGTGCCAGTCGCCGTTGTCGTTGTAGACGTCGTAGCGGGCGTGCGGCTGCAGCGGGTTGTCCGGATCGTTGCCGCGCAAGGAGAACGGACCGTCGCCGTCCGGCGGGGGAGCCGGGTTGTAGTTCTCGTGCGGCGGCATCGTCCGGTAGTTGCCGTCGGGTCCGCCGGGCGGGTTCCACTCCACGGCGGGTGGCGTGCGGGTCTGGTCGAAGTCGTCGAAGCGGTCGGCGGGGCGGTGGTCCGGGGACACGTCGGGTGTGGTGTCCGGTGACGTGCCGGTGTCCGTCGTTCCCGTGGTGGTGTCCGGGCGGGACGTTCCGACGTCGGGATCCTGCCCCTGGAACGTGTGCGTGCTGGTCCCGGTGCTCACCTGGTACACGACACCCCGCTCGGGCCGGGTGACGTCCGGGTTGGCCAGGGCGCCCGAGCTGTCGCGGGTGTTCGACACGCTCGTGTCGACGTGCGTGACGTTGCGGTTCGCGTCCGTGTAGTACGTGCCGCGCACCGAGCCGTCCGGGTGGTGGACGACGACGCGGGAGTTCGGCTCCAGCGGCGGGCCGCCGTTGAAGTCGAGGACGCGCTGGTTCGGGTCGACCTCCACGTCCACGCGCGGCAGGTTCTCGGGCGGGTCCCACGGCACGGTCCGCTGCGGCGTCGGGTCGCGGCCCTCCGGCGGGTCGGTGATCGTGTTGTCCCGTCCGCGGTCGCGTGCGTCGTCCGGGTCCAGGTCGTGCTTGTCGGCGTCGTTCGTGCCCGGCGCGAAGCCGTCGTCGCTCGCCCTGGTGCGGGTGCCGTCCGGGCTGTGCGTCTCCCACTCACCGTTCGGTGGGATGCGCGGCCGGCGGTTGCCGTCGGGGTCGACCTCGGCGTCACTGGTGTAGACGCGGCCGTTGCTGTCGGTCCAGGCGGGCTTGGTCGGCGCGAGGACGTCCGCGCCGGTGTGCCGGGAGAGACGGTTGGCGAAGTCGTTCGAGCCCGCGTCGCAGCCGATCAGGCGGATCGGCGTCTTGCCGTCCCAGCCGTTGCGCCGCAACAGGTCGCCGTACTCCTCCGGGCTGTAGCTGTGGTTGCCGATGCGGGCCCGGCCGTCCGGGGTGACGTGGACGTCGGCGGTGAAGTAGCGCGGGTCGTGCGGGACGCGCTGCGGCAGGTCGCCCATGTCCGAGTCGCCCCGGTGGTGCGAGATGCCGGCGGGCGTCGTCTCGCCGTGCCGGGCGTGGGCGTCGTCGATGTCGGGCCGGTCCGGCGTGCCGGGGCCGTCCGAGTCGTGCGGCGGTGACCAGGGGTCCTGGTCGGATCGCTGGTGCGGGACCGAGTCCTGGCGCGGGGTCGGCTCCGGGGTGTGCCGTGCAGGCGCGCTGTCCGGCGCGTGGCGCGGGGGCGGCGTCTGCGCGTCCGGGTGACGCTGGGGTGGCGGGCCGTCGAAGGGCCGGTTCGGGGCGTGCGGGGACGACGGCTGGTGCGGCGCGTTGGGGTGGGACGTCGGCGCCGGGCCCCGGCTCTGTGGGCCGGTGTTGGGCTGGTTGCTGTGGGGCCGGTTGGTGTGGGGCGCGCCGCCGGGGGCCGGGTTGCCGTGGGGCGGGTTGGCGTGGGACGGGCCCGTGTTGCCGGGGCCGTGGTGGGGCGGGTTCGCGTGGGACGGACCTGCCTGCGACGGACTCGTGTGCGAAGGCCCGCTGTGCGGTGGCGCGTTGTGGCCGGGGCCGGTGTTGGACGGTCCGGCGTTGCTCGGCCCGCTGTGCGATGGGCTGGTGTTGCCGGGCGCGTTGTGCGATGGGCTGGTGTTGCCGGGCGCGTTGTGCGAAGGGCCGGTGTTGCTGGGCGCGTTGGGGCCGTGGGACGGACCTGCCTGCGACGGACTCGTGTGCGAAGGCCCGCTGTGCGGCGGCGCGTTGTGCGGCGACCCGTTGTGACCGGGGCCGGTGTTGGACGGTCCGGCGTTGCCCGGCCCGTTGTGTGAAGGGCTGGTGTTGCCGGGCGCGTTGGGGCCGTGGGACGGGGCGCTTGGGCTGTGCGGGGCGGACGGGCCGCCCTGCGCAGTGTTCGGGCGCGTCGGGGCCTGCGGGGCGTCGGTGCGGGCCGAAGGTGCCGATGGCGTGTGTGGTGCGTTCGGGGACGACGGCTGCGGGCGCATCGGGGCGTCAGTGCGCGGGGCGCCTGCCGAAGGGGCGTGCGGGGCTCCACCGGACGGGGCGCCGCTGGCGGGCATGCCGCCGGACGGGGCGCCGCCGAAGGGCGTGCCGCTCGACGGGGCGGACGGCGTTGACGGGGAGGACGGGGCCGGCGGCATCGACGTCGGGCGGGACGGGGCGTCGGCGCGGGAGGCTGACGTCGACAGGTCGGGAGAGCGCGGGGCCGGGGCGCTGGAGCCCAGGTCGCCCCTGCTGCCGGGAGTGCCGGTCCAGCCCTGGCCGCCGGTCTGCGGGCGGCCCGCGGCGGGGGAGGACGGGGCGTTGCCGCCCGCGTTCGGGGTGCCGCCGCCCATCGGGGCCTGTTGGGTGGGCGTTGACGAGGGCGTGCTGTCCGGGGTTCGGGTGGGGGCCTGCGGGGCGTCCGGGCGGGACGGGGCCTCTGGCGGTGCCACCGACGACTGGACGGTCTGGCCCGTGTTGCGGGTCGGGGCCGGGGCGTCGGGAGTGGAGGACGGGCCACCGGTGTGCGGGGCGCTGGAGGGCGCGGACGACGGAGAGCTGTCCGGGGTGCGCGGGGCCGACGGCGCCGACGCGGTCGAGGCGTTGTCGGGGGTGCGCGACGGGGCGTCGGGGGACGAGCTGTCCGGGGTTCGGGACGGCGACGGGGTGTCCGGGTTCGACGCGCTGTCAGGGGTTCGCGACGGTGAGGGCGCGGACGACGGTGACGAGCTGTCCGGTGTCCGGGAAGGACTTGGCGCGTCCGGAGTGGAGGACGGCGGAGTGGAGGACGGCGAAGAGGAGGACGGCGAGGAGGAGGACGGCGAGGAAGGCGAAGACGAGGACGGAGAGCTGTCCGGCGAAGACGAGGGCGAAGAAGACGAACTGTCCGGAGTGGACGAAGACGAGCTGTCCGGAGAGGACGAAGAGGAGGACGACGACGAAGAAGAGGAAGGCGAGCCGTTTCCGCCGGAAGGCGAGAGGTCCGGAGAGTCGGTGCGGTGGAACAACCCGCCGGGCTTGATGGACTTCGTGGAGATCACGTCCAGGCCGGTCACCTTGCCGACCAGCTTGCCGACGACCTTCATGATCTTCGTGAAGATCTCGACCAGGCGGCCCAGCAGCGGCGAGACCTTCTTGATGGTCTTGATGAGCTTCTGGATCAGCTCACCGATCCGGGCCGCCCACTTGGAGATCGCGGTCACGGCCTGCGCGACGATCACCGGCGTGCCGAAGCCCAGGGTGAAGACGGCTTCCAGGACCCACGTGATCAGCTTGGCCACCAGGTCGGCGATCAGGTCGCGCACCATCTCGCGCACGAACCCGACGACCATGCCCATCACGCCGACGACGGTGCCGACCGAACCCGCGGTGGAGGCGGCGCCGGACAACGCGTCCAGCTGCTCGCCGGCGGCCTTGCGGTAGGCGTCACCGGCGGCGCCCGACCACGACGCGGTCTGGTCGACGGCGGCCTTGTAGTCGGCGGCGACCTTGCCGAGCTCGGCCGAGACGTTGCCCCACGTCGTGGAGTACGACTCGATCACCGGCGGGTCGCCCGCCAGCCAGTCCAGCGCCTCCTTCAACGGCTGCATGTGCTCCATCAGGAACGAGGCGGCGGAGGACAGCAGCGTGCCGAACGGGTCGATCGCCATCGAGGCGGCGTCGGCGACGAGACCGACGACGCCGAGGCCGCCCTCGATCCAGCTGCCCTCGGAGATGCCCTTGTAGGCGTCGACCGCGGAGTCGGCGATGGAGAAGCCGGTCGCCCAGCCGTTGTCACCGGTGCCGGCGTTGAAGAAACCGGACGGCTCCGCGGGCGCCTGTGCCACCAACGGGTTCGGTGTGGACATCAGAAGCCCTTCAAGGTCTTGGTGATCTGGTCCTCGACCTCTTGGTAGTGCTTCGCGGTCTCGGTGACCTTCTTCGCGGTGGAGTCCATCGCCTCGGCGACGCCCTTCAACGCGTTCATGCCCCACTGCTCAACGGGGTCGAGCAACATCCGGAACGGCTGGCAGATGATCCCGTACGCGTCGGTCGGCATCGACACGGTGTTCGCCGCGTCCACCGCTCCCTGCAACCGCCCGTGCAGGCCCTCCAGGGCCTTGGCGTGCGCTTCCAGCACGTCCGACGTGACGTTGAAACCGGAAGTCATCACGAACCCCCTCAAGTTCGAGCAGCGGACAGAAAGATCAGGAGAGCACGGAGTTCCCGCCGAAGTCGTCGTCATCGTCCGACGGGGGACGGCGACGAGGCGGAGGCGGTGCGGACGGCCTCGGGGGCGGCGGCGCGTCGTCCTCGACCCGGAAGCTCATCTCGTTGCGGTCGTACGGCGTGCGGGTGGGCTCTTCCGCCGGTGGCGCCGGGAAGTTCTTCTTGGCCTCGTTGAACAACACGTTGGCCGTCTCGTCCTGCGTGCCGATGGTCTCGGCCATGGCTTCCTGCAGCAGCTCGGGAATCCGGGACTGCGCGCGCTGCAGCAGCTTCATGATCTCGCCGCTGATCTCGGACATGCGCTTGCCGGCGGCCGACTCGTTGATCACGAGGTTCTGCAGGATTCCGTTGGACCCGACCAGGATCTCGATGGAACCGTCCGACGATCGCTCGTTGATCGTCATTCCCTGCACGCGCGTCGCCATCTCCTGATAGCGCGCGGCGCGTTCCTGGATGTTCTGGTTCCAGTTCGCGAGCATCTGCTCGGACCCGGCGATGTCCTCGGGCACCGGTTGTTCCCTCCCACAGCGGCAGCGGACTCAAAGGATGACGCAGCCGGATCCGATCTCGTTCCGTCTGCTGATCAAATGGACCGTTCAGACCAACGGCGTCCCACTGAACGGACCAGTGGGACGCCGTCGCGTCATCGGGCCTAGTTCACGCCCAGCAGGTCGACGACGAAGATCAGCGTCTCGTTGGGCTTGATCGCGCCACCGGCGCCGCGCGCGCCGTAGCCCAGGTGCGGCGGGATGACCAGCTTGCGGCGGCCGCCGACCTTCATGCCCTGAACACCCTGGTCCCAGCCGGCGATGACGCGGCCCGCGCCGAGCGGGAACTGGAACGCCTCGCCGCGGTCCCAGGACGCGTCGAACTGCTCGCCGGTCGAGTGCGAGACACCGACGTAGTGCACGGACACGAACTGACCGGCCGTGGCCTCCGCACCGTCGCCAACGGAGATGTCCTCGATGAGCAGGTCGGCGGGCGCCGGGCCGTCGTGCGGGTCGACCTCAGGCTTCGTGGGGGCCATCACAACTTCCTCTCGGAACGGGATTGTTCGCGGTCGATCCAATCACGCGTGCCCGGACACGGCCGAATGGCCTACGCAGACCAGCCCTTGCCGGTCTCAAATTCCTCTGTTGATCTGTAACGACCTCCGGCCCTGCATCCGGGGGACACAACCGAAAAAGGAGATGATCATGGCGGCAACCCTGCACCGCCTCCGGTCATGGCTCGGCGCGGCATTGGCGGCAGCGACGCTGTCGATGGCGTGCGTCAGCGTGGCCGAAGCAGCTCCGACCCCGACCACCGACGGTGAGTTCGGCGTCCAGATCGTGGGCGGCACGCGCGCGAGCACGTCCACCTACCCGTGGGTCGTCTACCTGGCGACCAGCAGCGGCTTCCAGTACTGCGGTGGCACGCTCGTCGCTCCCAACAAGGTCGTCACCGCCGCGCACTGCACCGAGGGCGACTCGGCCTCCGCGGTGCGCGTCGTGGCCGGCCGGGACGACAAGAACTCCACCGCGGGCACGGTCGCCCGCGTCACGAAGATCTGGATCCACCCGAGCTACACCGACGTGACCCGCGGCTACGACGTCTCGGTGCTCACGCTCGACCGCAACCTGTCCCAGACCCCGATCAAGTTCGCCACCTCGGCGGACAGCGCGCTGTACGCGGCGGGCACCAGCTCGACGATCCTCGGCTGGGGCGACACCTCGTCCGGCGGTTCGGCGTCGCGCTACCTGCTCAAGGCCACGGTGCCGCTGACCAGCAACTCCACCTGCGCCAGCGCGTACGGCAGCAGGTTCAACGCCACGCACATGGTGTGCGCCGGGTACACCCAGGGTGGCACCGACACCTGCCAGGGCGACTCCGGTGGCCCGCTCGTGGCCGGTGGCAAGCTGATCGGCATCACGTCGTGGGGCGACGGCTGCGCGGACCCCGGCATCCCCGGCGTCTACGCACGCGTCTCCACCTACGCCGCGCAGATCCAGGCGCAGCTGTAAGACCCAGAAAACTCCGGGAAGGGTTGTCGCAACGGCGCGCAACCCTTCCCGGTGTTGTTTCCGTCCTGAGGGCATGAACGGCAGAAAGCTGTTGGCCGGCGCCGCCGTGCTGGCCGTCGCCGGAGTGAGTGTGAGCTCCGCGGTGAGGGACGAAACCCTCACGCCACCACCGATCGTGGACTACGGTCCGGTGCGTCTTGTGGCGTTCGACTCGTGCGACAACGCACTGACCGAACTGCGCAACGCCATGGCGCCGTACGTCAGCGCGTACGGCCTCGGGGGCGGTCCCATCATGTACGCCGAAGGCATGGCGGCCGCGGACACCAACAACAGCGCGGGTGTCGCGCAGAAGAGCATGCCGGAGGCGAGGGCTGCCACGCCGCCCGAGCAGCAGCAGGAGCACTCGACGACGAACGTCCACGAGCAGGGCGTCGACGAGCCGGACGTCGTGAAGACGGACGGAAAGCGCGTCTTCTCCATCGCGGACGGCAAGCTGCGCGTGATCGACGTCGCGAGCCGGAGCATCACCGGCACCGTCGACCTCGGTCAGCGGCACGCGAGCCAGCTGCTGGTCTCCGGTGACCGCGCGCTGGTGGTCGCGGAGAACCAGGGCCCGATCATGGAAAAGCCCGTGCTCCCGCCCGACCGCCCGTACATCGCCGAGTCCGGCACGGAGCTGGTCCTCGTCGATCTCAAGGCGCTCAAGGAGATCAGCAGCCTCAAGACCGACGGCTTCTACCTCGACGCCCGCCAGATCGGCGGCACCGCCCGCGTCGTCGTCCGCTCGCAGCCGCGCATGCCGTGGGTGTACCCGAACGAGACGATCAACGAAGCGGGTGCGTTGCGGCGCAACAAGGAGATCCTGCAGAGCGAGCCGATCGGCTCGTGGCTGCCGCGCTACGAGCTGAACCAGAACGGCGCCAAGACGAGCGGCAGCCTCGTCGACTGCGCGAACGTCAGCCACCCCGTCGTGCACTCGGCGGCGTCGATGCTGACCGTGCTCACGTTCGACCTGTCCGGTCAGCTCGGCACTGGCCAGCCGGTCTCGATCGTGGCCGACGGCGACACCGTCTACGGCACCGACCGCAACCTCTACATCGCCGACGACCACCGGCTGCTGCCCGAACTTCCCACCAGGCCACCGGTGCAGCGGCCGATCACCACCGCGATCCACCAGTTCGACATCAGCCAGTCCGGCCCGCCCAAGCACGTCGCGTCCGGTGACGTCGGCGGCACGCTGCTGAACCAGTACTCGTTGTCCGAGCACGACGGCGTTCTCCGCGTCGCCACGACCACGGGAACAGCGACGCGTTGTTGTTGGCGCATGGGCGATTTCGCACCTCCGCAGCAACAGCAGCCGTCGGAAAGCTTCGTCACGACGTTGCGCCGCAACGGAAACGAGCTGAGCAAGGTCGGTCAGGTCGGTGGGCTCGGCAAGGGCGAGCGCATCTACAGCGTGCGGTTCATCGGCAAGATGGGCTACGTCGTCACGTTCCGGCAGACCGACCCGCTCTACACGCTGGACCTCAGCGATCCGAAGCAGCCCAAGGTGATGGGCGAGCTGAAGATCACCGGCTTCTCCGCCTACCTGCACCCCGCGGGCGACGGCAGGCTGATCGGTGTCGGCCAGGAGGCGACCGATCAGGGCCGGACCACCGGTACCCAGGTGTCGTTGTTCGACGTGAGCAACCCCGCGTCACCGCAACGGCTCGCGCAGTACCACCTGCCGAACTCGAGCTCCGAGGCGCAGTTCGACCCGCACGCGTTCCTGTACTGGCCCCAGGACGGCACGCTCGTCGTCCCGGTGTCGCAGTACAAGACGAACTACGAGGTCGCCTCGCTGGTGCTGAAGGTCGACGGCAACCAGCTGCGCGAGTCCGGCAAGATCGTCGAGCCGTCCAGCCGCAACTACGGCGGCGGTGCCAGGCGCACGATGGTGATCGGCGACCAGCTGTGGTCGATCTCCAACGTGGGCGTGCAGATCAACGCGCGCAACGGCCTGGCCCAGCAGGCCTGGCTGCCGTTCACGCCGTAGCGCGGTCCCCGTTGAGCAGGCGGTGCGCCAGCACCGTGCCGCCTGCCATCGCCGCCGGGATCACGATCATCGCGGCCAGCGGGATCAGGCACAGCAAATACGCGGGCACGGCGAACCCGAGCACCATCGACCGCCGGGTCGCGAGGATCTTCCTGCGCTGCTTGAACGAACGACCGCGGCGCGTGAACGGGATGCCGGTCAGCTCGATGCCGAGCAGGTAGCCGTTGATGCACACGGCGATGATCGGCACGAGGGTCTGCCCGACGACCGGGATGAACCCGCAGAAGAACAACGGGATCGCGAACAGGATCGAGGTGCCGACCAGCAGCAACGTGCTGCGCAGCCCCACCAGGAACCCGCGCCACCAGCCGACCTGCTCGGCCTCGGGCACACCGCCGAGCTCGTCCTCGACCTCCTCGGCGATGTACTCGTAGAACGGGCCGCCGATCATGATCGTGATCGCGGTGAACAGCAGCACGCTCAGGCCGAGGAGCGCCGCGATCACCGAAATTCCGACGGCGACCTCGACGACGCCCTTCCACGTGTCGCTCCACGAGTCCGCGAACCCGGTGAGCCAGTCCGCGATGGAGTCGATGTACAGGAACAGCAGCACCCAGCCGGTGATCATCAGCACCGCGGTGATGACCGCGGGCAACGCCCCGACGAGCACGCGCTTGGGCGAGCTGAACACCAGCCTGAACCCGCGCAGCAGCAGAGCGACGCCGGCCCCGAAGTCCTTGATCACGCGCGCAGGATAGTCGCTGCGGGTCCCAGTTGAGACGAGGTGGAGTGAAATCGCCGGGACCGGCATGATGATGAACTTGAGTGCGGGAGGCGTTGAGGTTGAGCAACCCAGCTAAGAACGCCGTCGTCGTCCCGGACGGGCCGTTGCCGCTGTTACCGCCCGCCATCTGGGAGTCGAGGGAAGTGCACGACGCGGTCGCCGCGGACTCGCCCGGCACCGTGGTGGCCATCGCGCGCAAGGCGCACGGCCTGCGTCAGGACGAGCTGGGCACCCTCGCGGGGTTCTCCCAGTCGGCGATCTCCCGGCTGGAAGCCGGCAGCAACATCGCCTACGACATGCGCGTCCTGCGCACCCTCCAGCGGTTGCTCGGCATTCCTGCCCATCTGCTCGGGCTGATCGACCGCACGGTGCCGATGCGGTCCGGCGAGGCCCGCAGGCTCGGCGTCGGCGGGCTGGAGAACGTGGCGAAAGACCTGGTCGTGGGGATGGAGGGCAAGGCGCTGATGGCGTTGTGCGCCTCCGCTGCCTTCGGCCCGGCGAACGGCACCGGTGCGTTGGCCGACGACGCCGTGAGTCAGCTGCTGGTGTTGCGCAGGATCGTCAACGACGCGCACAACTGGCGTGGCACCGGTGCGCTCATACCCGCCGTGCGCGGCATGTACGACTTCATCGACGTGTTGCGGCGCAACGCGCGGGGCGACGTCCGTCGGCGGTTGCTCGGCACGGGTGCGATGTACGCCGAGTTCTACGGCTGGCTGCACGAGGAGATGGGCGACATGCGCGGTGCGGGCGCGTGGACGTCGCGCGCTCTCGAGCAGGGCCAAGCGGCGGACGACCGAGATGTCGTCGCGTACTGCTACGTGCGGATGAGCCAGCTCGCCGAGGTCGAGGGCGACGACGACCGCGTCATCGGCCTGGCGCGCGCTGCCCAGCGCGAGACCGGGCTGAGCTCGGTCGTGCGGGCGATGGCGTTGCGGCAGGAGGCCCGCGGCCTCGCTCGGGCGGGCGTCGACGCGTCCATGCAGCGGTTCGACCTCTCTCACTCGCTGGTGCAGACCGTGCAACGGCCGCAGACCGACGAGTACTCCATCGGCTACTGCTTCACCGAACTGCACGTGCAGATGCAGCGCGCCGCCAGCATGGTCGACCTCGCCGACCACCAGCACGCCATCGACGCCTACACGGCCCTCATGCCCAGGTGGGGCGGCATCTGCCAGTGGGAGCAGGGCGTGCACACGGCCAAGCTGGCCTATGCGCACGCGGCCAGCGGTGACGTGGAACAGGCCGTCACCTTCGGGTTCGCGGCGCTCGACCTGGCCCGCGCGACGGGCTCGCAGCTGATCGTGAACGAGCTCGACAAGCTCGACCCGTGGGCCGCCTCGCCGGCGATCGCCGCACTCGCCGCCGAAGTCACTCAGCTGCGCTGAGCCGCGTATGCGAGTTCCGCATACGCGACCTGGAAATCGTGGGTAAACCTCCCGATTTCGTCCTGCGGCCCGCACGATCTAGGTGTGATCGACCTAGCCGAACGAACGCCACGATCGGACGAGGTCAGCGCCGAGAGCTACTGCGCGGCGGTGGCAGAGCGGAACTCTGGCCCCTACCGGCTCAGGTTCTACGCGACCACGCACGCCGTCGTGTGTGTGGTGGACGACGCCGAGGTGAAGGCATGAGCGCCCAAGAACGAATGGAAACGCGCATGCCGGTATTGCTGGTCCGCAAGCGTGCGGGTGTTGTTGGAGAGACACAACGCACGTGCCACCTCGTACCCATGCCCGACGACGACCGCACACCGCTCGCGCTCACCGCGTACTGCGGCGAACTCATCCACAGCGGTGAGGCCGAACTGCTCGAACAGCCGTCTGGGATGCCCTGCGTCGGCTGCTTGTTTCGCGTCCCGATGCCCCGCAGCGGGGAGCTAGGCCAGGACTGGTGACGCGATGCAGGCCGTTCCGACGTGACGGAACCCGACGCGCTCGTAGACCCGCGCGATCTCAGGGCTTCCGGCCGAGAGGAACACCAGCGCAGCGCCCCGGTCCAGCGCATCGCGCGCCAGTTCCGCGGTGACCGCACCACCGAGGCCACGTCGCCGTGCCGCCGGCAACGTGCCGATCCCCGCGATCTCCACGACGTCACCCGCCCGTTGCGCGGTACCTACCGCCAGCACGCCCTCGCCTGGCAGGTCGGCCACCGCGTGACGGTGCCGGGTGCTCAGCGGAGTCGCTCCGCGCACCGCCGCGTCCCGTTCCTCGACGCCGATCTCGCCACGTGAGGTGCCCGGTGAGGAGAACGCCAGCTCCGCCACCACCGAGACCTCTGCCGGCCGTGTGTCGAGCACGCGCACATGCGGGTGCGGCTCCGGCAGCTTGTCGGGGTCGAGCACGAGCAACGGCGCCCGCAGCACCTCCAGGCCGGCCGCGATCGCGTGGTCGTAGAGGTCCGGCGTCGTCTCGTGCACCCACTCCAACGCCTCGGGCACACCGAGTTCGCGTTGCCGTGCCCTCATCTTCACGACGTCCGCGACCGTCGGCCGCCCGCCGGGATGCCGCGGCCGCGCGTAGTACGGGTAGCCGTCGCCCGCCTGCAGGAACAGCACCAGCTCGCCGTGCTCCTCAACGCGAGATCCCGGTCGGGGCACAGAGTCGTAAAAGTCCTCGAGAACGTCCCACACGGACGATCACGCTAGCTACCTTTGGCGGTATGACGCACGGCAATTCCCGCATCGAGCCGACATGAGGCTCTTCGCGGCCTGCACCGCCCTCCTCCTCGTCCTCACCGGCTGCGGCAGCGACGAGGACCGGTTCGCCCGGCCCGGCGCGCCCAAGGCGTCACCCAGCGGGAAGTTCGTCGCGCACGCCGAGAGCGCGAGCGAGGTGCGGGTGACCGACCGCAACGGCGGTGAGGTGTTCCGCAAGTCCTACGAGTACGCCACGAGCTCGCGCGCCGACGCCATCGGCGTGGTGTGGTTGTCCGAGAAGGACCAGCTGTGGGTGCTCGTGCCCGGTGACACGAGCGAGCGCGTCGAAGCCGGGCCGGACGGGGTGTGGACCGCGGTCACGGCCGAACTACCCGGGGAGATCACGCGGCTCGGGTGAGGCCTGCTCCTCGGACTCGCCCTGCGCGAGCCGGCGGCCGCGCTCCAGTTCCGCGTCGAACTCGGCGCCGAGCAGCACGGCGATGTTGGAGATCCACAGCCACACCAGGAAGACGATCACACCACCGAGTGAGCCGTAGGTCTTGTTGTAGGACGCGAAGTTCGCCACGTAGATCGCGAAACCCACGGTCGCGAGCGCCCACAGCACGATCGCCAGCAGGCTGCCGGGGGTGACCCAGCGGAAACCGGGCTGCCGGACGTTCGGCGCCGCCCAGTACAGCACCGCGAACGCGAGGCTCACCAGCAGCAGGATGACCGGCCACTTCACGATGTCCCACACGGTGACGACCGTGTCGCCAAGCCCGATCGCGTTGCCGACGGTGTCCGCGACGCCGCCGGTCAACACGAGCGCGCCCAGCGTGAGCGACACCAGCACCACCGATCCCAGCGTCAACAGCAGCCGCAACGGCACCGTCTTCCAGAACGGCCGGCCTTCCTCGACGTCGTACACGGCGTTGCACGCGCGCATGAACGCGCCGAGGTAGCCCGACGCGGTCCAGAACGCGGTCAGCAGAGCGATGATGCCGAGCAAGCCGGCGGAGTTCTGGCTTTTCCGCAACTCGCCGATGGACGACTTCACGAGCTCGCCCGCCTCACCAGGGGCGACCTGGTCGACGTACTTCAGCAGCTCCTGCGTCGTCGTCTCGCCGAGCAGCGCGAGCACGGACGTCAGCACGATGAGGCCGGGGAACAACGACAGCACCGCGTAGTAGGTGAGTGCCCCGGCCCAGTCGGTCAGGTTGTCGTCGTTGAACTCTTTGACTGTCCGTTTGAGAACGCCCCACCAAGCGCCCTTGGGCAACTTGGTGGGGTGGTCGACCGTTTTACCTGCGGGCACGGCGCCAGCTCCACGAACGGCTGCCGGTACCGACTCCAGCCAGGTGCAGGGCGATGAGCAGCAACCCGAGCGTCACGAGGGTGCCGCCGGTGATCGCGCCACCGAGTGACACGTCCGCGAGGTCGAACAGCAGGGCAAGGCCGAACGCCACTGCGGCGATGATTGCCAGCACGTCTACCTCCTCAATGAAGTGACCTGCGGATACCCACTTCGTTAGCCGGGAATCACACCGTTCGGAGCAATGGTCGTGCCATGATCCGCACATGAACGTCCAGCGGTGGCAGGCGGCCGCGGTTCCGTGGTGGGTGACCAAGGTCGGGCTCGTCGGTGGCTGGATCGTCGCTTTCTACTTCGCCGCGAGCGCGAACGAGACACCCTGCACGGCCGCACAGCCATGCGTGCCGGACCCGCTGTTCTCTCTCGCCGTGGTGCCACTGCTCGCTACGCCGTTGCTGTTGTTGTTCGGTCGTGTGCTCACTGGCTGCGCGATGGGCGTGTTGTTCGGCGTGCTGGACCTCGTTCTCGACGGCAGTGCGACGGCGAACCTCGCGTTCGGCCTGCACGCCGGTGCGTGTGCGTTGGTGGCGGCGTGGACCGTCAGGTCGCGTGCCGATCAGCACGAGGCCGCGGGTGCGACGATCGTTTCGTTGCCGGACATGCCGCCGCAACGCGGAGTCCTTCGCATCATCGCCGTGCTGCTGGTGGTGTTCGGGTTCCTGACATTCGTGCAGTACGACCTCACCAACGGCGAGATCGAGCGGCACGTCGCGAAGGCCAGCCGGGTCGAGGCCGAGGTCGTCGAGATCAAGAACACCTACGAGGTGTGGGTGGAGCTGCCGGACCGGCAACGCACCTCGTTCGAGCCGCTCGCGCCGGAGACGTACCACGTCGGCGACACCGTGCCGGTGCTCGCGGACGGCGACTGGGTGCGGATGGTGAACGAACCCGAGGACGTCACGTGGTGGCTGACGCTCGGTGGCGCGACCGTGTTCCTCGCGATCGTGCTGGCCGCGCGGGAACGCCGCCGCCGCGCGTTGTGGACGGGGCCGGTCAAGGCGATCCGGCTGCAGGCGCTTCCGCTCGGCCCGCGCCGGATCCTGTTGCGGCACAACAAGGAGGACATCGCCACCGTCACCACGCTCGCCGACCTCGGGCTGGAGGAGCCGCTCTACCACGACACCGACCAGTTCGGCCGGGTGTGGCGCGGCGAGGAGGACCCGCCGGTGCAGCTCGACCCGGCGGAGGTGCTGGTCGCCGGGGAGTGGCACCACGGCGGTCAGGTCGCGTTGCTGGTCGAGGGCGAGGTCGTGGCGACGAGCACGCTGGGCCGGGTGCGCCCGCGACACACCGTCCACAGTGCACACCTGCCGGGCGAACCGGTCACCGCGGGCACGCCGGTCGAGCTGCCGCACGCGATGTGGCCGGGTGAGCGGCGGCGCACCGAGGGCGTGGTGTTCCTGCTGGCCGCCGCCGGTGCGTTGATCGCGATGAAGTACTACCCGAGCCTGATCCTGCTCGGCCTGATCGGCGGGCAGTTCCTGTTGTCGGCGGTGAACAGGTTCCAGCCGTTGATGCGCCTCGACCACACGGCTGTGCACCTCTACACGGGCGTGTGGACCTATCGCGTGCCTTGGTCGCAGCTGCACGGAGTTCGTCGATCGGGTCCGCAGCTCATGCTCGCGTTCGGCCCCCACGGCGACGTGATCACGACCCCGCACCTGCCGGACGCGAAGGCCGGCGAGAAGCTGATGTGGGCGCGCGCCCGCTCGTTGATCGCCGACCACACCGGGGAGCGGGTGAGCCGCCGGCTCAACATCGGCGTGGTCATCGGACTCGTCTACCTCGGCCTGATCCTGTTCATCTGAGCCGGGCCACGGCCTTGAGCAGACGGTCCACATCGGACTCGTCGGTGTACGGCCCGATGCCCGCCCGCACCGCGCCCTTGTCGCCCAGCCCGAGCCAGCGCGAGCACTCGATCGCGTAGAAGTGCCCGGCGGGCGCGTTCACGCCCTCGGCGCCGAGCCTGCGGTACACCTCGGCCGGGTCCAGCCCGTCGACGGAGAACAGCACGGTCGGGGTCCTCGACGACGCCTTGCTGTAGATGCGGACGCCCAGCTCCTGCAACCCGGACTCCAGCTGGTGGCGCAACCGGAGTTCGTGCTCCTCCAGTCCGTCGAGCCCCCGCATGAACTCCACCGCCGCGGTCGTCCCGGCCAGCAGCTCGTACGGCAGCGTGCCCAGCTCGAACCGTTCCGGCACGGCGTTGGTCGACGGCAGCAGCTTGTCCGGCCGCAGCGTCTCCAGCAGCTCCGGCGCGGCCGCCAGCACGCCGAGGTGCGGACCGAGGAACTTGTACGGCGAGCACACGAAGAAGTCCGCGTCCATCGCCTCGACGTCGACCGGCACGTGCGGTGTGTAGTGCACGCCGTCGACGTAGACGAACGCCGCCATCTCATGCGCCGCCCGCGCGATCTCCGCCACGTCCGGACGCGTGCCGAGCAGGTTCGACGCCGCCGTGATCGCCACGACGCGCGTGCGGTCCGACAGCAGCTTCGTCACCGACTCGACGGGCAGCTCACCGGTCGTCCGGTCGAACGGCGCCCAGCGCACCGTGGCCCTGGCCGCCTCGGCCGCCTGCACCCACGGCCTGATGTTCGCGTCGTGGTCGATCCTGGTCACGATGATCTCGTCGCCCGGCCGCCAGTTCTTCGACAGCGTGCGGGCGAAGTCGTAGGTCAGCTGGGTCATGCTGCGGCCGAACACGATGCTGCCCGCGTTGAGGAACTCGCTCATCGTCCGGCGCGCGGTCGCGACGATCTCCTCGGCCCGGCGTTCGGCGGCCGTCACGCTGCCGCGGTTCGCGATCGCCGAGGTCAGCGTCTCCCTGACCGCGTCGCCGACGACGTCGGGCACCTGCGCGCCGCCGGGCCCGTCGAAGTGCGCGGCACCCTCGCGCAACGCCGGGAAGTGGGCGCGGACAGCGGCGACGTCGTAAGCCATGACCTCATGGTGCTTGAGCACCCACGAATCGGGAAAGGATCAACCGGAGGGTGCTCACCTGTGCGGTCGCGTCGAAGTCCGGGTCGACCAGCCTGCCGTACAGGCCGTCGACCAGTCCCTGCGCCCACGTCGCCGCCGTCCGCGCGTCGACCGGGAGCGCGATCTGGCCGGCGTCGTGGGCGGCCTGCAGGAGTCGGGCCAGCTCGTCGCGCACCACCTGTTCGTTGCGGGCGACCAGGTTCCACAGCTCCGGGTCGCGGCTCGCCTGCGTGACGACCTCCAGAACCAGCCCGGCCACCGTGCGGTCCAGCGCGGGCACGCACAGGTGGTCGACCACCATCAGCACGCCGTCCCACGGGCTGAGGGTTTCGGCGCGGGCGAAGACCTCGGCGTTGTCCTCGCCGTCCTGCTCGAAGATCGCGAGGAAGATCGCCCGCTTGGTGGGGAAGTAGTGGAACAGGCTGCCGGTGCTGATGTCGGCGGCCTTGCAGATGTCCGCGACGGTCGTCCGGTCGAAGCCCTTCTCCGCGAACAGGCCCGCCGCCGTCTCGGTGATGTGCCTCTTCTTCGCGGCGTGCTTGGCCGGATCTACGGTTCTCATGTCTTTTTGGTCATCACCTGTAGTACTGCCTCTTCTTCAAGTCCTTGACGCAGACACCGCGCTTGCGGATCTCCCGCGCCAATTCTGCGGCCTCCTCGTGCTCGTACTTCGACATGGCCTTCCTACGGGCCGTGAACAGCGCGTTCACGTCCGCGGGCAGTTCCGGCGCGTGCTCGACCCACATCCGGAACTCGTCCGCGAACGGATCGGCGGCGCGCCAGCGGTAGCCCTGGCCCGTGAAGGCCTGTTCGAGCTTGGCCTTGCTCAGATCGGAGGTCTCGCGGGCCAGTTCGGCGCCGGTCGGGGACAGCAGGACGAGCTGCTTGCCCTCCGCGAACGCCGACTCGACCTCGTTGCGCCCGAAGTCGAAGGTCTTGTCGTCCTTCCTGAGCGTGACCCGCTCGTGCGAGACCTCGACCGTCATCATCTCGGCCGCCCAGAGCAACGCGAGCAGTCCGCCGCCGACGGCACCGATCGCGAGCGCCGCGACCGTCGCCCACGGCTCCGGAACATCCGTGACCAGCTCGAACACGCCTTGGAACGGGAACCACCTCAAAGTCGTGATCCACCCGGCTGCCAGCTTGAGCCCCCACACCGCGGCGGCTCCCAGCACCGGGCACAGCACCCAGATGCCGTACCGGACCACCGCGGTCTCCTGCACAGTCGTCATGGCCGCAATACTAGACCGAGCGCTCGGTTTATTGATCCGAACGAGCGTTCAGGGCGCTGGTTGTCCGCAATGGGTCCTAGGTTCGGGCGCATGGACTGGAACAAGCAGCTGACGGACCAGCTCGACTTCCACTGGCGGTTGCAGGCGCGGCCACGACTCGAAGGCATGACCGACGAGGAGTACTTCTGGGAGCCCGTGCCCGACGTGTGGACGATCCACCGGGACAACGCGATCGACTGGGAGTACCCGACACCGGAACCCGCGCCGGTCACCACGATCGCGTGGCGGATGGCGCACCTCATCGTCGGCGTGTTCAACATGCGCACGGCCTCGCACTTCGGGGGCCCGCCGGCCGACCACATGACGTGGCAGTACGCGATGACCGCGAAGGACGCGCTGAAGCAACTGGACGACGCCTACGAGGCGTGGATGGCCGGCGCGCGCAAGGCCGACCTCTCGAAACCGGTGGGTCCAGCCGAGGGACCGTTCGCGGAGGAGCCGATGGCCACTCTGGTGCTGCACATCAGCCGGGAGGCGATCCACCACCTCGCCGAGATCGCGCTGCTTCGTGACCTGTATCTGCGGGAGAGTTAGTCACCTGAAAGTGCCTACTTTCTAGAAGTTGGCGCTAACTGCAAGATGGTGCCCGTCGAGAACATCGAAGGGGGATCATCATGCGGGTCATCACGCAGAAGACCGTTGGCGACGCGTCCGTGCTGGAGGTCGCGGAGGTGGCGAAGCCCGTGCCCGGACCGGGCCAGGTGCTGGTCGCGGTGGGGGCGGCCGGGGTGAACCCGGTCGACACCTACATCCGCGGCGGGGGGTTCCCGGCGCTCGGGGAGCCGCCGTTCACGCTGGGCTGGGACGTCGCGGGCACCGTCGAGCAGCTCGGTGAGGGCGTGGAGGGGTTCGCGACCGGCGACGAGGTCTACGGGATGCTGCCCTTCCCCGGCGTGGGCGGTGGCTACGCCGAGTACGCCGTGGTGAGCGCCTCCGACGTGGCCCCTCGGCCGTCGTGGCTGACCGTCGAGCAGGCGGGCGCGGTGCCGCTGGTGTCGCTGACGGCGTGGCAGACGCTCGTCGGTCGCGGCGGGCTTGCCGCCGGGCAGCGCGTGCTCATCCACGCGGCGGCGGGTGGGGTCGGGCACGTCGCGGTGCAGATCGCCAAGGCACGTGGTGCGCACGTGATCGGCACGGCGTCGGCGGCCAAGCACGACTTCGTGCGCTCACTCGGCGCGGACGAGGTCATCGACTACCGGCACCAGGACTTCACCGAGATCGAGCCGGTGGACGTCGTGCTCGACACGATCGGCGGGGAGTACGCCGAGCGGTCCGCCAAGGTGGTCAAGCCCGGCGGCGTGCTCGTGTCGATCATTCCCGGCAACCCGGGTTTTGACGTTGACCGAGCTGTGGACCTCGGCATCCGGTTCGAGCTCTTCGGCAGCGTCGTCGCCTCCGGTGCCGATCTCGCCCTGTTGCCGCAGCTCAAGGTGCAGATCGACCACGCAGTGCCGCTCGCGGACGCCGCGAAGGCGCACGAGCTCGTCGAGTCGAAGAGGACCACGGGCAAGGTCGTCCTGGTGCCGTGACATTGCGTTTACCGCGCGTTGACCGTATCCCCTGATCGTGTGCACAACATCCACACGATCGGGGAGTGTTCATGGCGCGGTGGAGTCCACTCGCTCTAGTCATCGCTTTGCTGGCGGCGGTCGGCCTGTACGGGTCGACCGCCGCTGTCGCGGCCGCTCCGCTCACCGTCTCCCAGGCGATCAGCCAGCAGTCCGGTGCTTCTGCGACGGTCCGGGGGTATGTCGTCGGTCAGCCGACGGCCACCAGCACCGTCATCCGTTCGGGTTTCCCGGACGACAACGCGCTGGCGCTGGCCGACTCGGCGTCCGAGACCGGCACGTCGCGCATGATCTACGTGCAGATCACGGCGGACTTCCGCGCGTCGTGGGGACTCAGGTCCAACCCGTCGCTGATGGGCAAGCAGATCGATGTGACCGGCCTGCTGACCGCGTATTTCTCGCACGCCGGTCTGAAGACGCCTACTGCGTTCGCGTTCGCCGGCACAACACCGCCGCCTACTACTACGACGACGCCTACGACGACGACCACCTCAGCACCGCCTTCGACCTGTGAGAGCTACTACGCGGCGGCCTGCGGCAAGTCGGGGGCAGCGTTGAAGACCGCGCTGAACAGCATCATCCGCAACCACACCGTGATCACGTACGGCGAGGTCTGGGAGGCGCTGAAGGTCACCGACCAGGACCCGAACAACTCGAACAACGTGATCCTGCTGTACAGCGGCACCTCTCGGCCGAAGTCGTCGAACGGTGGTGGCAGCGGCGTCCCCGGCCAGTGGAACCGTGAACACGTCTGGGCCAAGTCGCACGGCCAGTTCGTCGAGGAGTCCGTCCCCGGCTCCGACATCCACCACCTGCGGCCCGAGGACGTGGACGTGAACGCCGACCGCGGCAGCCTGGACTTCGACAACGGCGGCAACCCTGTCGACGAGGCCCCGCTCAGCCGCATCGACGGCGACTCGTTCGAGCCGCGCGACGCCGTGAAGGGTGACGTCGCGCGGATGCTCTTCTACATGGCCGTGCGGTACGAAAGCGGTCCGAACCTGGAGCTCAACAACTCGGTGAACAACGGCACCGCGCCGTACATGGGCAAGCTGTCGGTCCTGCTGCAGTGGAACAAGCAGGACCCGCCGGACGCGTTCGAGAAGCGGCGCAACGACGTGATCTACAACAGCTACCAGCACAACCGGAACCCGTTCATCGATCACTCGAACTGGGCCGACCTCATCTGGAGCTGAGCCTGTCGAGGAAGGGGCGTTGCGCGGAGACGATCTTCGCGCTCGCCTCTTCCACGCTGAACCAGGCGACCTTGTCGACCTCGGGGAACGTCTTGCGCTGACCGGACTTCGGCGGCCACTCCATCTCGAACGTGCCCGGCGTGACCGTCTCCGGGTCGAGGTCGCCCTCGAGCGCCCACACCGTGATGACCTTGCCGGAGCCCTTGGCCTCGCCGAGCGGGATCAGCTCACCGTCGGGCACTTCCAAGCCGAGTTCTTCTGCGAACTCACGCCGGGCGGCCGCTTCGGGCGTCTCGTCGTCGGTGTACTCGCCCTTCGGCACGGACCACGCGCCGGCGTCCTTGCGGGCCCAGAACGGGCCGCCCATGTGCCCCAGCAGCACTTCGAGCTGGGTGGTTCGTCTGAACAGCAGGATTCCGGCCGACCGTTTCACACTGTCCATTATCTATTCTGGCCAGCATGGCGGACTGGGTCCTGCACGTGGACCTCGACCAGTTCATCGCGGCGGTCGAGGTGCTGCGCGACCCGTCGTTGCGCGGCAAGCCCGTGGTGGTGGGCGGCAACGGCGACCCGACCGAGCGCGCCGTCGTGGCCACGGCGTCCTACGAGGCACGGGAGTTCGGCGTGCACTCCGGCATGCCGCTGCGGACCGCGTTCAAGAAGCTGCCCGACGCGATCTTCCTGCCCGCAGACCACGCCCTGTACGAGGCGGCGTCCGCGGACGTGATGGCCGTGCTGCGGTCGTTCCCCGTGGTCGTCGAGGTGATGGGCTGGGACGAGGCGTTCGTGGGCGCCACCGTCGACGACCCGGTCGTGCTGGCCCGGTCGCTGCAGGCCGCGGTGTTGTCGGAGACCGGGCTGCACTGCTCGGTGGGCATCGGTGACAACAAGCTGCGCGCCAAGATCGCGACCGAGTTCGGCAAGCCCGCCGGCGTGTTCGAGCTGACCCGCGCGAACTGGGCCGAGGTGATGGGACACCGGCCGACGTCCGCGCTGTGGGGCATCGGCGCGAAGACCGAGCGCAAGCTGGCCGAGCTGGGTCTGTCGACGGTCGCGGACCTCGCTTCCGCCTCCGTGGACGCGTTGGCCGCCCGCTTCGGCCCGCGGATGGGCCCGTACTTCCGGACCGTGGCGCTCGGTGCGGGTGACACGGTCGTGAGCGCGACACCGTGGGTGGTGAAGTCTCGTTCGCACGAGAAGACGTTCCAGCAGGACCTCTCCTCGCTGGAGGACATCCGGCGCGAGGTCGTGGCGCTGGCCCACCAGGTCGCCGCCGACGTGGTCGCCGAAGGTCGTCCGGCGGTGCGCGTGGGCGTGAAGGTGCGCTTCGTGCCGTTCTTCACGAAGGTGCGCGCGATGAAGCTGCCTGCGCCGACGTCCTCGGCGGAGGAGCTGGCCGCGGCCGCGCTGGTGGTGCTGGACCGCTTCGAACACGGCCGCGCCGTACGTCTTTTGGGGGTACGCGCAGAATTCTCTGCCGATGATGTCGAACCGAAGCCTTCTCCTTCGACGTATCAGTAAGTAGACGCTTTACCGCTAGGAGAAGAAGATGACCGACTCATCGCTCACACACCGCGACCGCGCCGTTCTCCGAGCCGTTGCCGACGGCCGTTGCGAGATCGCCGGAAGTTCACTGCTCGTCGACGGCCTGTGCTGCGCCGACCAGTTCGCCGGCCTGCGCCTGGCCTCAGCGGGCCTGATCAGCGCCACGTCCGGCCCCGCCGCGCTCACCTCGGCGGGCTACGAGATCCTCGCCGCGGCCTGATTTCACTTTCTGGGGATCTCGTTCTTGCGGAAGATCGACATCAGGTACTTGTTGGTCAACCGATAGCTACCGTCTGGCATTCGGAACGGTTCAGTCGCCGCCCTGATCTTCGCCGCGACGCTTTCTTCACCTTCGCTCTCGATGAAGGGCTGGTAGCCGCCTGTGCTCAGGAAGGCGCGCAACATCGTCGCCTCGTCGGGATGTTCCTGGGGAATGTCGATCGTGAGTTTCTCGCTCGGCTCCGGCGTCTCCGCGCGCCTGCGGCCGCTCGGACCCCGGACGGCCCACCCGACGGTGACGATGTCGCTCGGGTGGTCGGGGTGCCAGTCGCACACGACCACGTAGTCCTTGCTGACCCTGACCGCCTCGGCGAAGGCCTCCTCGGGATCCGCCGCGAAGAACAGCGCGTTGAACGCCGTCACGACGTCGAACGTGTTGTCCTGCCAAGGCAACCGTTCCAGCGTCCGGACGTGGAACTCGGCGTCCGGTGCGGCCTGACGGGCCAGCTCGATCATGTTGTGCGACGCGTCGATCCCGGTGGCGTGCGCGCCCGCTTCCGTTGCCAGGGCGCAGAACTCGCCGCTTCCGCAGGCCAGGTCGAGCACCGTGGTGTTCGTCGTGATCCCGGTGCGCTCGATGGCGGTCTTCCAGGCCGGCGTGGACATCTTCGCGCCGAGTGCGGCTCGTTGTGCGGCCCTGCGGCCCCACAGTTCGCCTTCTCGCATCGCCTGAGGGTCGGTCATGTGGTCGACCCTAGTCAGGTGATCCGCTGGCTTGCGGAAATCCGCTGGCCGGTGCGCGGATCATGGTGGGCATGGGTGTCTTGACGCGGGTGTTGCGGTCGTTGGGCGGCGAGGAGGCGCTGGAGCGGCTCGCGGCGTTGCCGGGCAGCGACCTCACGTCCGTGCTGCTCGCGCTGATGCGCCGGCGAGCGGGTGCGTTGTCCGGGCCGGATGTGTTGCGGCAGTACCGTTCCGACCGGTTCGTGGCGCCGTCGGAGGTGCCGTTCGAGGTGTTGCGCGCCGCGGAGGACCGGTTGCTGGGCGCGTTGCCGCCGTCGTTCTCCGTGCTGGGCCTCGCACCCGTGGCGCCGCTGGGGACGTGTTCCGTGGTGGCCGAGCAGGACCAGAACAACGTGGTGTCGACCGTGCGCGGCACCGAGGTCGCGGCCGACCCGACCAACGCGTTGGCGTTGGAAGCCGCTCTGCGCAGGCAGACCGGGCCGGACGACGTGCGACTCGCCGCGGTGCAGCGCGTGGTGCGGGCGCAGTTGTTCAGCGGTGCCGGGAGGTCCGCGCACTTCACGCTGTTCGCCGCCGTGTCGGCAGGGAGGGATCGCGGGTCGCTTTCCTTTGAGCGCCAGCACTTCGCTGAACACATCGCGTTCCTGCGCGAGGCTTGTGGAGACGTCGAGGTGCGGGTGACCGTGCTGGACCCTCGATTCGAGGAGCTGCGCGGTTCGTTGCCCGCCGATCCGTCTCGGCGCACCGGGTACTACAAGGGCTTGTGCTTCAAGGTTTTTCGCGATGGCGTGGAAATCGGCGACGGCGGGTTCGTCGACTGGACGCAACGGCTGACGGGCAACCGCAAGGAGCGTCTGCTGATCACCGGCGTGGGTGTTGACCGCGTCGCCACACTCTGATTCCATGTCGTACCAACAACTTCCGCCGCGCCTGTCCTTGAAATGACAACTTTCTGTCTACTGGGTGGCGCACCTCTGGCGGTGTCTCGATCAACTTGGCGCACCTAGGCTCAGGGCTGGCCTTGTCGGGTCGGGGACCATGCCGGGAGGGCGACGATGGCGGCGGAGCTCAGGTGGAAGCGCAGTTCGTACAGCGGCGATTCCGGCACCAGTTGTGTCGAGTGCGCCGCAGACGGTCGCGTCGTGCGGATCAGGGACTCCAAGGACCGCGGTGGTCGCGAGCTTCGTGTTCCGGTGGTCGCCTGGAGCGCCTTCGTGGCCTTCGCTCGCGCCTGATGTTGCCATACGGGTGACGTCTTCCCTCGTACGGGTCTCGAAATTTGATCTTCCTCGCTTCAGAGTGCTATCACTCGCCCTGAAACTGGTCAATTGGTTGACAACCATTGTGGAACCCCTCCAATTGACCCTTACCATTCTGCTAGGTCGCAGAATGAGAAGGGGGGAGTGTTGCCCCGCGAGGAAAGTCCCGTCGTGCTGCAGAGGCGCCTGCTCGCAGAGTTGAGGCAGACGCGGGAAGGTCGTGGCCTCAGTCAGCAGGCTGTCGCGGACGCCATGGACTGGTCTGTTTCGAAACTGATCAGGATTGAAAAAGGAGAGAACAAGATCTCCGTCACGGACGTGCAGGCGCTCCTCCTGCACTACGACGTGCGGGACGACACCCGTGTCGCTGACCTGGTGGGGATCGCCCGAGCCATTCGCCAATCCAAGTCGGCGTGGATGGAGAAGTACCGCGGTTCGTTCACCGAGCAGTTCGCGAAGTTCCTCGAACTGGAGACCTCCGCCATCCGCATCCGGCAGAGCCAGCTCAACGTCATCCCCGGACTGCTGCAGATCCCGGACTACGCACGTGCGTTGGTCAAGAGCTACGGCAACCTCGACGACGTCGTCGAACGCAGTGTGGAGATCCGCATGCACCGCCAGTCGGTGCTGGAGCTGGACGGCCCGCAGATCTTCATCATCCTCGACGAGGCGGTGCTGCACCGCGTCGTCGGGAGCGACGACGTGCTTCGCAGGCAGCTGCAGCGGATCAAGGAGATCGCGGCGCTGAAACACGTGACGATCAAGATCTTGCCCTTCTCCGCCGGCATCCACCCGGCGATGAAGAGTTCGTTCTCGATCCTCGAGTTCTCCGAGGGGGAGGAGGACTTCGCTTTGCTGCTCGAGCATCCGGGGCGCGACGAGCTCATGACGTCCGGGCCGGAGCTCAAGGAGTTCCTGAACTACTTCTTCCAGCTGGAGGACTTCGCGTTGCCGGCTGAGGAGACGCCGAAGGTGATCGACCGACGACTTGCCGAGCTGGGAGGTTCCTGATTCGCAAGGCCGGGCGGGTGGCTGCGCCAACAGCCACCCGTCCGATGGCAACCCACAACCGAACCCCAAGTCCCATGAGGCGAGGCGATGTCGCCGTCCGTCAGAGTATGACGTTCGAACCCAGATGAGTGCCGCCATCCAGGTCCCGTTCGGGTGATTGGTCCTCGCCGCACCGGTCCAGCCGGATCGGTGCGCGACCAC
The DNA here is from genome assembly GCF_011067745.1 of Lentzea alba. Taxonomy (GTDB): domain Bacteria; phylum Actinomycetota; class Actinomycetes; order Mycobacteriales; family Pseudonocardiaceae; genus Lentzea; species Lentzea alba. Next base: position 67,580 of record NZ_JAAMPJ010000016.1, on the reverse strand, counting down.
ATCCGCAGGAGGCGCACCATGTGCAAGGACACCAGAGATCGCGTTCAGCCCCTCGTGAGTCGTGCCGGGAAGGGTTGCTGCGATGGCCATATTCGTTAGCTACAGCAGTAGCGATGGAGGGCCTGCGGCCTCGGTGGTGGTGGAGGCGTTGCGGGCCAGAGGTTTCGACGTGCTCTGGGACGGCGATCTCACCATCATCCACCCGCTGTCCATTCCGGCCTGGATGGAGACCGCCGTCCGCGACCGCACAGTGCTGGTCATCGTGTCGGACGACTACCTGAAAGCGTTGCTGTCCAACGACTTCGTCGAGCGCAGGGGAGTGCGCTACGAGGCGGGGCTGGTGCGGCACAAGATCTACCACCACGGCGGGGCGCACGGGTGCGCGGTGTTACCGGTGGTGCCGCCGGAGATCGACGCGAACGCGTTGCCGTCCGTGCTGCAGCAGCTGGTGATCCACCGCTTCGATCCCAGCACCCGCAACGGAGAGGAGGACCTGGTGCGCAGTCTCGGTGCGCTCGAGGTGGGGAACGGGGGTGGCGCGATGTACTCGGAATCGGAGGGGATCCACCAGACCCGGATGATGCTGGCCGGCCTGGAGGCCTGTCCGCCGTCCTCCGCGCAGGCCTACCGGCTGGCGCACGATCTGGTGCGGCACGGTGAGGGGGACCTGGAACTCGCCAGGGCGTTCGACTCGGTCGTGGGCGTGGCCAAGGCGCACGGCGACGTGCGGCTGGTCAGCCGGCTGTCCGAAGTGTGCCTGAAGACGCTCTCGTCAACGTTGCCATTGAAGGGCGAGGGAGCGCTGAAGGCGAAGATCCTCATCTCGGGGCAGGCGTGGCACCTGTTGCGGGAGCACCGTTTCAGCCAGGCGGCCTCGGTGGCCGAGGAGGGGACGCAGATCGCGAAGAAGTACCGCGACCTGTACACGGCCGCACGAGGGCAACGTGCCCACGCACGGGTGTTCCTGCACATGGCAGCGGAAGCGCTGCCGTACGACCGTGAGTTCTACCTGCGCAACTGCGAGCATCTGGTGATCCTCGCGACCACGCTGTTCCGCTCCATCTGCGGTCCGACGAGCGAGGAGGTCGGGGTGTGCGCCTCGCTCGACGCGGAAAAGCGGCTGCTGCGGTACGAAATGACTCGGGAACGCTCCGAGCTCACGGCCGCGTGGGACCGCGCGCAGCTGGCCGAGGGACTGCTGACGCCGGGCACCGAGCCGTACCAGTGGCTCACCGTCCTGCAGGCCAGACTGTCCCTCGCCGCCCGCAGGTACAACGAGGGCAAGGAGCTCGTCACCGAGGTCATCGCCACTGCGGACTTCCCCGAGGTGGTCGCCAGGTCCAGACAGGTGCGCGCCGACCTGCTGCTCGCCACGCGGGACAAGGCCGAAGCGCTGCAGGACCTCCTCGACGCCGAGAAGCAGTTCCGCGAGCTCGGCTGCGACTACGCGGCGGCGACGTGCTGGTGGACGGTCGCGAAGACCGACTCGACGAAGCTGGTCAGCTTCCGGCTCTCGACGGCCGACGTCCTGAGGCTGGAAGACCTCGCGCCGGACCCGCGGGACCGGCGGCTGGCCGTCCTCGAGCACGAGCACCGATCGGCGAAGCGGCTGGGCCGGCGTTCCGCGCCGGACTGGGCCTGCCTCGTCGACCGCGTGCAGCACGAGTGACCACCCGCCGACGCGGCCGTTGCGCGGCGGCCGCGTCCGGGTCGCGGGGTCGGCTGGTCCAGCGTGCCCTGCCGGGATGTTGTGGTGCAGGGGCGGCTGATCGGCCCGGTGCGGCGGCCGGGTCGGTGTGCGCACGCCAGCAGGACGAGGCTGTGGGCGTCCGGGGCCTCGGTCAGCGCTCGGCGTAGCGCTTGGTCAGCTCCTCCTCCCGTTCCGCGGGCCACGGGCAGCGGATCTCGCCCTGCGTGGCCGCGAAGAACAGCTCCAGGTGCACGTGCCACGCCGCGAGCGCCTCGGGGCCGTGGGCGTTCTCCTGGAGCAGCGTGACCGTGGTGCCCTGCAGCGGCACGTGGTCGAACTCCCAGCGCACTACGCCCTGCGGTTCGCCGTCGCGCAGCCACTCGTACTCCAGCAGGCGCGGCGCCTCGGACCGCGTGACCCGGCCCGGTTGGAGGCCGGGATGTGCGGCGCGGGTCGGCACGGCGTCCTCGGTGCCTTCGGTGAGCAGTTGCCAGACCTCGTCGAGCGGTTTCCAGACCAGATCGCGCACGAACAGCACGCCGGCGGCGGAGTCCGTGCCCTCGTCCAGGCCGAACTTCGCGATGTAGTGCTCGATGCGCGGCAGCCACTCCGTGGGCGGTTCGAACTTGGTGCCGTCCGCGTGCGCGACCAGTGCGTCCAGGCAGGTGGTCCAGCCCGGGGCGTCGCGGCCGACGGACAGCTTGTTGGTGACCACCGCGGTGAACACCAGCAGGCAGCCGTCCTCGCGCGGCAGGATCTCGAAGCGCAGCACGTCGTTGATCCAGCGGAAGGCGAAGACCTTCGGCGGGTCTGACTCGAGCAGTTCGCCCTCGCCGCCGTCCGCGTCGACGGGGGCCGCCTCCGGGAACGTGAAGCGCATCTTCTGGCCGTCGATCTCGACCTCGGCCGGGAACCAGTGCTTCATCTCGGCCGGTTCGGTGACCACCCGCCAGACCTTCTCCGGCGAGTGCCGCAGCCTGCGTTCGAAGCGCAGGACGGGCTTGCCCTCGATCATCCGCAGTTCGGCGTCCACGGGTTCAGTCCCCTTCGATCTCGTCGAGTCGTCGTTCGAGCGCGTCCAGGCTCTTCTCCCACATCCGCCGGTAGGGCGCGAGCCAGGCGTCGATCTCCTCCAACGGGCCGGGGGAGAGTCGGTACCAGCGCCGTTGGGCGTCGGTGCGCACCTCGACCAGACCGGCCTCGCGCAACACCTTGAGGTGCTTCGAGACGGTCGGCTGGGTCAGCGTCAGCCGGTCGACGAGGTAGCCGACCGGCCGCTCGCGTTCACGCAGCAGGTCGAGGATCTCCCGACGACTCGGATCCGCCAGCACGGCGAATGTAGATGCCATGCCAGCAATATAGCTCATTCGGCATATAAGCGCGAACTCAGTCGGCGAGCCTGATGGCCACCTCCGTCGTCCACTTGCTCTGGTCCGGCTCCACCGCGGGGTCGGTGAAGTACGTCTCGACGCGCGCACCCCAGCGGTCGCCGTCGCGGTCGAACCGCAGCGCGCGGGCCAGGAGTCGATCGGTGACGGCGGCCAAGCCGTCCGGGCTGCCCTCGTGGAGCGCGACCACGTACTGGCCGGCCGGCAGCGTCGCGGTGAACACGTCGCCGGCGCCGGGCACCTCGGCGACGGTGGGGATCCCGGCCTCCACCTCGAACTCCTCGCCGGTGACGCGTAAGTACCGGAAGAACGGTGCGCCCAGGATCGGTAACTCGCGATCAGCCAGCCATCGCATGACCTCGGGGAACCGGTCGGCGATCTTGGCGAACGTCTCGGTCGTCACCGTGGCCTTGACGGCGGCGTAGGGCTGCTCTTCACGCGTCTCGATGTCCATGGCACCACGCTAACCACGACCACCGACAGAAAATCCGCGTCCGGCTGGAGCCGGTGCCGATTAACGTGAAGTTCATGCACCGCACCCTCTCCGTGGCCAGCTCCCCGGTGCGCGACCTGCTCGCGCTGACCTCGCGTCCCGAGGTGATCTCCTTCGCGGGTGGGCTTCCCGCCCCCGAGTTGTTCGACCTGGACGGTCTTCGCACCGCTTACGACACCGCGTTGCGGGACCAATCAGTGCTGCAATACGCCCCTACAGAAGGAAATCCGGCTCTGCGCGCGCTGGTGTCCTCCCGCCTGACCCGCCGCGGACTGCCCACTTCGGACGTCCTGATCACCACCGGTTCCCAGCAAGCCCTGGCCCTCGTGGCCACCGCGCTGCTGGAGCCGGGCGCCGTCGTGGCGGTGGAAGAACCGACGTATCTGGCCGCGCTGCAGTGCTTCCAGATGACCGGCGCCCGCGTCGTGCCGGTCGCCAGTGACGCCGACGGTCTGGACCCCGAGTCGCTGCGATCCGTTCTGGCCACCGAAAAGCTGTCCATGCTGTATCTGGTGCCCACCTTCGCGAACCCGACCGGCCGCACCTTGTCCGCCTCGCGCCGTGCCGAGATCGCCGAGCTGGCCTCCGCGCACGGCTTCTGGGTCGTCGAGGACGACCCGTACGGCGAGCTCCGCTACCGGGGCGCCGCGGTCGCGCCGCTGGCTTCCATCAGCGACAGAACCATTTACCTGGGCAGCTTCTCGAAGATCGGCGCTCCCGGCATGCGGCTCGGCTGGCTGAGGGCGCCCGTGGATCTGCTCCGCGCGTTGGTGATCGTGAAGCAGGCAGCCGACCTGCACACGTCCACAGTGGACCAAGCGGCCGCCGCGGAGTACTTGAAGCACAACGACCTCGACGCTCACGTCGCCCGGCTGTGCGTCGAGTACGGCGCGCGCCGTGATGCGATGATCGCCGCACTACCGCACACCGTTCCCGACGGCACGACGTGGTCGGATCCGGACGGTGGCATGTTCGTGTGGCTGCGGTTGCCGGGCGACGTGGACAGCGCGGAGTTGTTGAAGAAAGCGCTGACCCACGAAGTCGCCTTTGTGCCCGGTGCGCCGTTCTTCGCGACTTCGCCGGACCACGCGACGTTCCGGATGTCCTTCACCACGAACACGCCCGCCGAGATCGAGGAGGGCATGGTGCGCCTGGCGAAGGTGCTCCGATGAGCCTGCTCGACGACGAGACGCTGTGGGGTTCCTCGGTGGTCGCGAACTGCGAGATGAACCGGGAACGAGGCTTGGCGAGCTACCGGCGCGAGCTGGGCATCGATCTCTCGCTGAGACCCGGTGACCGGTGGGTGGATCTTTGTTGCGGCTCGGGCAAGGCACTGGCGGAAGCCGCGCGGGAGGACGTGACGATCGTCGGCGTGGACCTCGTCGATCATCACGTGCTCGCCCGCCCAGGCCTTAGCTTCGTCGTCGCGCCGGTCGACCAGTGGCAGCCTTCTGACCCCGTCGACCTCGTGACGTGCGTGCACGGCTTGCACTACGTGGGCGACAAACTCGGCCTGCTGGAGCGCGCCGCGTCCTGGCTCGCGCCGGGGGGCCGGCTCGTGGCGAACTTCGACGTGGCCGGCGTGCGACGCGCCGACGGCACCCCGTTCGGTCGCACGCTGACGAAAGCGTTGCGTGCAGCCGGATTCACCTATGACAACCGCAAGCGCCATGTCGGCTACGCAGGAGAGGGCCGGCCACAGCTGCCGTTCGCTTACCTGGGCGCTGACGACAAGGCCGGCCCGAACTACACGGGCCAGCCCGCTGTCCACTCCTGCTACGAGCTCCTATGACACCCAGGGGCCGACGCCGGTCACGCGGTCGACCTTGATGCGCGTGATGAAGCCGGGTGGCGGGTTGTCCATCGGTGGGTACTTCACATCCGGACCGAGATAGCTGTGCCCCAGGCGTTCGAGCAGCTCCGGCGCCCCGCCCTCGGTGATCCGCGCGGTGCCGTACACGACCAGGTACTCCTGCAGGCCGTGCTCGTTGATGTTCGGGGTTTCGAGGGACAGGACGACGCGGCTGTCGTTGCGGATGTTGCGGACCTTCTGGTGCTCGGAGAGGTGGGCCGAGACGATCTCGTCGCCGTCGAGGCCCACCCAGACGATGGTCACCTGCGGCGCGCCGTCCTTGCCGAGCGTCACGAGGTGGGCCAGCGCGTTGGACTCCAGCACTGCCCTGGCGGATTCGGGAAGCATGCCGAGGACGCTACGCCGGTTCGGGCGGCTCAGCCTGGTCTTGGCAGACCCAGGAAACGGCGGGTCTGGTTCGGGGCGCCCAGACGGCCGAGGCTCGAAGCCATGAAGACGTTTCTGATCACGGGTGGCGGTAGTGGCATCGGGCTGGCGACGGCGCGGGTGCTGGTCGAGGAGGGCGCGCGGGTGGTGGTGGCCGGGCGTTCGGAGGAGCGGTTGGCGTTGGCGCGCAAGGAGCTCGGCGTGGAGACCGTGGCGGCGGACGTGTCGAGGCTGGCCGACGTCGAGGCGTTGACCGAACGGGTCGGGGAGGTCGACGGCGTCTTCGCGAACGCCGGGATCGGGGTGTTCACCGAGTTCGGGACGGTGACCGAGGAGGACGTGGACCGGGTGCTGGCCACGAACTTCAAGGGCGTGTACTTCACGGTGCAGCGGGCGCGGTTGAAGCCCGGCGCGTCGGTGGTGATCAACGCGTCGTGGACGGTGCACCGGGGCCTCGCCGGCGCGTCGCTCTACACGGCCAGCAAGGCGGCGGTGCACAGCCTGGCGCGCACACTCGGTGCGGAGATGCCCGGGATTCGGGTCAACACGGTGAGTCCCGGGTACATCGCGACGGACATGTTCCGGGACAACGTGGAGGACGACGAACCGTTCCGGCGTCAGGTGCCGATGGGACGGCTCGGCGTGCCGGAGGACGTGGCGCACGTGGTGGCGTTCCTGCTGTCCGGCCGCGCGGCTTACGTCACGGGGCAGGACTTCGTGGTCGACGGCGGCCTGGTGGGGGCGATCCCGGCATGATGGGAGCCGTGAGCGAGTTGGGGGAGTTTCTGCGCGCCCGGCGGGCAGCACTGGATCCGCCGGAACGAGCGTCCCGGCGGCGCGTTCCAGGGCTGCGCCGCGAGGAGCTGGCGCAGCTGGCCGGTATCAGCGTCGACTACTACACGCGCATGGAACAGGGGCGCGCCTCCAATGCGTCCGACTCGATCCTGGACGCGTTGGCGCAGGCACTCGGCCTGGACGTGGCCGAGCGCACGCACCTGTACCGGCTGGCGCGGCCCACCAGGGTGGAGGCGCCGTCGGAGGAGGTGCGGCCGGCGTTGCGCTGGTTGCTCGACGCGCTGCAGGGCGTGCCCGCGATGGTCCTCGGCCGGCGGCTCGACGTGCTGGCGTGGAACCCGCTCGCCGCGGCGCTCGTCACCGACTTCCGCGAGCAGCCGAACATGGTGCGGTACATGTTCACCGACCCGGCCGCGCGGGAACTGTTCGTCGGCTGGACGGACTGCGCGCGCGAGAACGTCGGCTACCTGCGTGCGGACTACGGCGTGCACCCCGACGACCCGGCACTGCTCGCGCTGGTCGAGGAGATGTCCGAGGCGTCGCCGCTGTTCCGCGCGCTGTGGGCCGAGCACCCGGTGCGCGAGCGCGGGCCGATGTTCAAACGCCTGACCCATCCTCAGCTCGGACCGCTGGAAGTGGCCGCGGAGCCGTTGACCTCGGACGCGGGGCAGGTCCTGGTGACCTACGTGGCCGCGCCGGGCAGTCCGTCGGAGGAGGCCTTGCGACTGCTGGCCTCCCTGGCCGTCACGTGAACAACTCCAGCGAATCCTGGTGGTACTCGCACCGTCCGCCGCCGGTCGCGATGGTGCAGGGCGTGCCCTTCTTCGTGAGGGCACCGCACTGCAGTGCTGGGTCGTGCACGTGACAGAGGCCGTTCGCTCCCGCGGTGATCGGGCACGGCGTGCCCTTCTTCGTGGGCGCGCCACACGGTTCGCCGCTCAGTTCGCGCTTCAGCTTCGGCTTGGCCGCCTTCTTCGGTTTTGCTTGGGGCTGCAGGATTTCTCGCCCCGTCACCTCCTCCACTCCGCGCACGGCCAACCGGTCCGCGCGCTCGTTCTCCGGGTGACCCGCATGCCCCTTGACCCAGTGCCACTCCACCTCGTGCCTGTTGGCAGCTTCTTCCAGGCGGCGCCACAGGTCGGCGTTCTTGACCGGCTCACGCGCCTTCGTGAGCCAGCCGTTCGCCTTCCACCCGTGCACCCATGAGGTGATTCCGTTGCGCACGTAGGTGCTGTCTGTGTAGAGCTTCACGGTGGATGATCGCGTGAGGCTCTCCAACGCCATGATCGGCGCCATCAGTTCCATGCGGTTGTTCGTCGTAGGGCCGATGTCACCACCGTGCATGTCCTTCTCGTGCTCGCCGTAGCGCAACACAGCACCCCAACCACCCGGACCGGGATTGGGGCTGCAGGCACCGTCGGTGTAGATCTCGACCTCCATGCGACATGAGGCTACCGACGGGGTCTGACACTCTTCCGGCGGCGGTTGTTCGCGATGATGTGGCGGAACATCTCGACGAGCGCCGGCGCGTTGATCGGCTGGTCGCGGTACACGGAGATCATCCGTGCCGTCTTGTTGCCGTGGCCGCTCGTGATGATGTTCTGCGGGTCCGGCACGATCGCCTTGTCGTAGAGCATCACGTTCACGTGGTCCTTCGTGCCGAGCAACGCGCAGATGTTGCCGTCCAGCACGAAGTACGGCCGGTTGGTGAACTTGATCGTCTCCTCGACGTCCGGGTCTGCCTCGTGGACGAGCCGGCGGACCTCGCGGCAGATGTCCTGCTGCCAGTCCGGCAGCCCGGCGATGTAGTCGTCAACGCGTGTGTCCATAGCCCTATGTCGCAGCCTCGTGCCGTTTCTCGACATCGTGCCCGTGCAGAAATACCCGCACGCCCGCCACTATGTCGTCCTCATCCGGACGCGTCCCCCTGATGCTGGGGTCACCGGTCATGGTCAGCAACATCAGGTGGACCGCCGCCCGCCGCGGGTCGGTGAACCCCAGCTTCTCGAGCTCGGCCGCGAGGGTTCGTTCGACCTTGCGCGGCCCCGTCTCCTGCCAGGCTTCGATCGCCTCGGCGGGGATGTGGCCGAGCTCGGCGTTGATCTGCCGCACCAGCGCGAAGTGCTCGGCGTTCCCCAGTTCGGCGCCCATGGCCCTGCCGAACGCGACCAGGTCCTGCTCCAGGTCGGTGACCTTGTGGAAGTGCCGCTCGATGATCGCGATCTGGTCTTGGGCCGCCTTGCCCGCGCTGACCTGGATGACGTTGCGGAAGAGGTCGGCCTTGTCCGCGAAGTGGTTGTACAGCGTGCGCGTCGAGACCTCCGCCTCCTTCGCGATGGCGTCGATGCTCGCCCGCGAGTACCCGTCCCGCGCGAACACGCTCAACGCTCCGCGCAGGATCGCCTGCCGCTTGTCCGGTCGCATGGCTGAAGCTTAGTACAACGCTCGTTGCACGAAGTACTACGAGCGTTGTACTTTGGTTGGCATGCGAATTGCAGTGATCTTGGGGAGCACGCGACCTGGCCGCCGTTCCGAAGCCGTGGGGCAGTGGGTTCTGAGCGTTGCCAACGCGCGTTCCGATGCGTCGTTCGAGCTCATCGACCTGGCGGAGGTGAACCTGCCGTTGCTCGACGAGCCCGTACCCGCGATCTTCGGCGAGTACGCCCACGCACACACACGCGCTTGGGCGTCGCTTATCGCGCCGTACGACGGATTCGTGTTCGTCACGCCCGAGTACAACCACTCGTTCTCGGCCGCACTGAAGAACGCGCTCGACTACCTGTACGCCGAGTGGAACGACAAGGCCGCTGGGTTCGTGGGCCTCGGTGGCACCGGCGGTCTGCGCGCCGTCGAGCAGCTGAGGCTGGTGCTGGCGGAGCTCAAGGTGGCGACTGTGCGCACTCAGGTCGCGTTGGGGCGCGGCGAGTTGCAGGAAGGGCTGCAGCAGCACGAGGAGCTCAACGCCATGCTGGACGAACTGGTGGCGTGGGCGTCGGCACTGAGGTCGGTACGCGCGGTCGCGGCCTAACGCGGCAGCCAGCTCGCCATGTCGGCCACCGCGTCCAGCACCTCACCGCTGACCTGGCCGGACGCTGGTTCCGTCTCGGCGATCACGACGGTGCTGCCGTCCGACCGGGACTGGTAGTGCAGGCCGGTGAACCTGATGTCCGCCAGGTCGAGCAGAGGCGTGGCGAGCGGGGTGATGTCGCCCGTGCCGTGCACGTCGATCAGCTTCTTGAACTCACCCGCGTCGCCGCGGTTGCGGAAGCCGACCCACGCCACGGACACGACCGCGACGTTGCCCTGGTCGTCACCGATCGCGAACAGCGTGCGGTCGAGCGACTTGCACGGGTTGCGCACGAAGTGGTCCCGCACCTGGCCGAACGAGTGCGACAAGCACTCCAACGCCGGTTTGGCCGTGCGCTTGAGCGTGCGCATGTTCACCTGACGCCAGGCGCTGTCCGCATCACCCTTGCGGGCGGACTTCCTGCCTTCCGTCCTCGCTTTGGTGAGGTTCACCCCGGCCGAGTCGATCGCGGTCGTCGAAGCGCCGCCGCCGCCGAGCGACAGGCCGCCACTGCCCGCGGTGAGCGCCACCGCCAGCACCCCGGCGGCCACCACCGCGCCCGACTTGCCCGCGGGATCCGATCCGCCTCCGGCACCGCCGATTCGTCGCGCCATCCGTCACCTCCTCGGGCGACGAGGACACCGCACGTGACGCGATCAGCGAGGTGGATTGGGATCAAACCACTCGATCGGGTGAGGCTGGGCGTCCAGAACGTTGTCCAGAACGGCACGGGCGGCGGCGATCAGATCAGCCTCCCGTCCGTGCCGCGCCACGGCTTGCAGTCCGACCGGCAGTCCGTCGGAGTCGAAACCTGCCGGGATGCTGATCGCCGGATGTCCGCTGAGGTTGAACGCCCAGGTCAGCGATGTGTTGATGCGCGCGCCTGGCCCGTCGTGCCCGTGCGGTGGGCCGGGCGTGGTCGGGGTGAGCAACAGGTCGGCGATCTCGAACACGGCGTCCAGCGCGGGGTTCGGGCCGCAGCGGCCGGCGAACCAGTCTTCGGCGGGGTCCGGCAGCGTCAGGTCGACCGGCTTCGGCTGGAGTGGGGCCGCGGCGCGCCAGGCGATCTCGGCCTGTTCGTCGTCCACGGTCGCGAACCCCAGGTCGGACGACCAGACCGCGGTCGGTGAGCTGACCTCCGGCGTGCCCAGGTAGGTCGCGAGCAGGTCCGGGTCACGGGTGAACACACCGACCGCGGCCCGTTCGGTCGACGTGGTCTTCAGACCCAGCACGCCGCACCACGCCGCCGGGATGCGGATCGAACCCGCGCCGTCGACACCCGTCGCGAGCGGCACCACACCGGCCGCGACGGCTACGGCGGAGCCCGCGGACGAGCCACCGGGCGTGCGGTCGAGGTTCCACGGGTTGCGTGTGACGCCGCGAGAGTTGCGACCCCACGTCTGCCAGGGAGTGGTGCCATCGGGCGTGGTGGTCAGACCGATGGGAACACAGCCGAGCGCCATCAGTGCTTCGCGGTGACTGCGGCGCTCGCCTCGCTTCACCGCGATGGGCATGCCGGCGAGCGGCAGGGACGGGTCTACCGGCGCGAACGAGCTGAAGACCTCGTGGAAGGCACAAAGGGAAGACTCAACCCGAGCCAGCCGGGCCAGAGCTTCGACGACCAGGTCAGGCATGATCCACCCCGTGAAATGGACTCGCGCTGTGCACCACCTGGCCGAACTCGCTGAGAAGTGCGGCGAGCTGCCGGCGTCGTTCTTCCGGTTCCAGGTGGTCGAGCTGTGGGCATTCGGTGATCTCCTCGACGTGCCGAAGGATCTTGACGTCATCGAGGTCGCGCTGGTCACGGACCTGCCGGTGGACGAGGTGCCGTGGCTCACCGAACCGGTCGGCGCCGAGCACTGGGCGAACTCGACGCGGCTGTCGCGCAACCCGTTCGACGCGCGGTGGCGCTCCAAGGACGCCCCCGTGTGGAACCACCGCATCGAGCGCCCCGCGCTGATCTGGAGCGCGGCCGACGGTATCAACGAGGAAGCACTGGTGGCGGTCAGCGACGGCACGGCTGAGCTGGTACGTCAGGCCGCGCCGTCGCCGGAGGAGCTCGCGCAGCGGGTCGCGGACGAGCTGGAGGTGAGCCTCCGGGCTTTGCGGCTGGCCAACCAGGCCTACACCGACCGCCGCTGGAGTCCCGGCAAGCTCACCCCGCACTCGGACGTCCTGTGGCGGACGACCACGGGTTATCTCGACCTGCTGGACGCGTAGCGCGTCACCAGCCGCGGGCGCGCCACTCCGCGAGCGAGGGGCGTTCCTTGCCGAGCGTCGAGTCGTCGCCGTGGCCCGGGTAGAACCAGGTGTCGTCGGGCAGCACGGCGAAGATCCGGTCCTCGACGTCGTTGATCAGCGAGGCGAAGTTGTCGGCCGACGTGGTCTTTCCCACACCCCCCGGAAAGAGTGAATCTCCGGTGAAGAGGTGCGGGTGGCCGTTCGGGTCGTCGTAGACGACGGCGATCGAGCCCGGCGTGTGGCCGCGCAGGTGGATGATCGACAACGGGACTTCGCCCACGTTGATGGTGTCGCCGTGCTCCACCAGGACGTCCGGTGGGACGGGCAGGACGGCGGCGTCCAGTTCGTGCGCGACGGTGTTCGAGCCGTGGGCGCCGGCCAGGGCTCCGAGTGCCTGCCAGTGATCGGCGTGCTGGTGCGTCGTCACGATCGTGCGCAGGCGCGGGCGGTTCGGGATGTGGCCGAACAGGTCGGAGAGACGCTCGTAGTCGTTGGCTGCGTCGATGAGCAGCGCCTCGTTGGTGGACCGGCAAACCAGCAGGTAGGCGTTGTTGTCCATCGGTCCGACGGAGATCTTCGTGATGGTCAGCGCGTCCAGGGTGCGACGGGCCGCGGGGCCCTCTGGAACGACGTGACCGGTGTAGTTCTCGAGTACGTCCACGGTGGCAGACGGTAGTCGCTCGATGCGGCGAGACGCACACCTTCAGGTTGCATACAGGTCTCACTCATAGGGTAAGTAAGGATCAAGCTTCGACCCCCGAGTACGCCGAAAGCACCAACGAACAGGTCCCCGCCTCTCGTGATTCCAGCGCAACGACAAATGCCCCGGACGACCCGCAGGGTCAGCTGGGACGTCCTTCGCGTCGTCGCCATCGGGTGCGTGTTGCTCCACCACGCCACGCTTACGAGCATCAGCAGCCACCCCGATCTCGGGCCGCTGCCGTTCACCTTCCCGATGTCGATGGGCGCCAGCACGCTGATGGTCGTCTCCGCCTTCTTCGCCTGCGCGTCGCTCAACAGCGGCAAGCCAGGACAGTTCCTGTGGAGAAGACTCGCGCGCCTGCTGCCGGCGTACATGGTGGCGGTGCTGCTCACCTATGCCGTGCAGCGGTGGATCGCGCCGGCGGGCTGGAGCCAGCTCGACGGCAGAGATGTCGTCTACAACCTGCTGCTGATCAACCAGTGGATTCCGGACGTCAACATCGTCGACTTCGCCTACTGGACCGTGCCGGTGCAGATCACGGCGTTCATCGCCGGTGCCGTGCTCGTGAAGCACCTGAGAGGCACGAAGCTCCGTGTGTTCCTGTGGGCGCTCATCATCACGCCGCTGCTGCTACGGCCGTTGCTCGACCACTCACACACGCTCTTCGTGATCTACAACGGTTTCGCGTTCCACCGGGCGCAACTGTTCGCCGCAGGTATTGCCATCTGGCTGTGGTCGAAACATCGGCTGAAGACGCCGCACCTCGTCGCGCTGCTCGTCGCCACGCTGATAGCGCAGGCGATTCACACGACCGAGTACGGTTCGACGCTCGGTTTCGCCGTGTTGCTGCTCATGGTGTGCGCGGCGGCCGCGGGACCCGATTGGCTGTTCTTCGCACCGATCGCCAAATCGATCACGTGGCTCGCCGGCATCTCCTACGGGATGTATCTGGTGCACGAGCAGATCGGCACCGTGGTGATGGACCGCATGCACGCCGTTGGCCTGCGGTCCTGGTGGCTGCTCGCCGGGTTCGTCACCTCGGCACTGGTGCTCGGCTGGGCGATGACGAAGTTCGTCGAACGCCCCGCCTACAAGCTCCTCACTCAGATCCAGTCCGGCAGTTCCGGCAGCTCACCGCGCAGGTCGGAGCCGTCGGTCCGGCCGGTCAGCCACCCCAGGACGGCGCTCGCCGACCCGCTCACCGAGTTGCGGTTGGCCGGCCCGTTGACGGTCCAGATGCGCTGAGTGCCGTCGGGCAGGGTCACCTCGATGCTGAAGGGGTCGACCCTGCCCTCGAACTGCTCGACGGCGTCGTCGATGAACTCGTCCACGAAGTCGGCGGGCAGGTCGTCGAACCCGACACCGGCGTTCAGGTCGATGAGGTGGATCCAGATCTCGCGCAGGCGGAACAGCGGCACGGTGGACGCCGGGATCGACTGGCCCTTGGGCGCGGTGACCTCCGAGTGCCACGCGTGCGCGGGGAACTCGCGGCACGCGGCGTCGAACCGCAGGCACGCGGAGTCGAGATCGGCCTTGATCACCTGCAGGATGCGGCGCGCACCCTCCTCGATGTCCGCGTCGCGGTCCGCGCGCGACGTGTACGCCTGGTGCTCGACCCCGGTCTTGGCCCAGGTGAGCAGGTTCACCAGCGCGTCGGCGTTGCGCGCGAGGTGGGTGATGACGTGTCCGCGAGACCAGCCGGGCAGCAGGCTCGCGCCGCGCACCGCGGCCTCGTCCAGCTCCTCGACGACCTCGTACAGCACGTCCGTCGCCTCGCGGACCGCGTTGATGTGCCGGTCGGGCACTCCTCGCGGTGCAGGTACCGGCGTGTGCTGAGTGGACGGCGTGTAGGTCATGTGCTGCCTCTCCCCGACGTTGAGGCTCTGATCGAAGTGACCAGACTATGAGTAAACCCAGCTCAGGGGAATGCGACAGCCGCCGGAACCGTTTTTGTCAGGGGTGCGCCCTAGCATGGTCGGCGGGTCGGTCGCAGCCTCTGAAAAGATGCTAGTACGCTTCGAACGCTTGTTCGGAAGAGTGTGGCGTGAGTGACCCGCCGATCGCAGCCGAAGGGACCCCAGTGGCAGACCGTCTTGTTGTTCGCGGCGCCCGCGAGCACAACCTGCGCGGCGTGGATCTCGACCTGCCGCGGGACAGCCTCATCGTCTTCACCGGGCTGTCCGGCTCCGGCAAGTCGAGCCTCGCGTTCGACACGATCTTCGCCGAGGGGCAGCGCCGGTACGTCGAGTCGCTCTCGGCGTACGCGCGCCAGTTCCTCGGGCAGATGGACAAGCCCGACGTCGACTTCATCGAGGGTCTCTCGCCCGCGGTGTCGATCGACCAGAAGTCGACCAGCCGCAACCCGCGGTCGACCGTCGGCACCATCACCGAGGTCTACGACTACCTGCGCCTGCTCTACGCGCGCGCCGGCAAGCCGCACTGCCCGCAGTGCGGCGAGGCGATCGGCAAGCAGACGCCGCAGGAGATCGTCGACCAGGTGCTCGCGATGGAGCAGGGCACCAAGTTCCAGGTGCTCGCGCCGGTCATCCGGGGGCGCAAGGGCGAGTACCTCGACCTCTTCCAGAACCTGCAGTCGCAGGGCTACTCGCGCGCGAAGGTCGACGGCGTCGTCTACGCGCTGGCAGAGGTGCCCAAGCTCAAGAAGCAGGAGAAGCACCACATCGCGGTCGTCATCGACCGGTTGAGCGTCAAGGCGTCGTCCAAACAGCGCCTCACGGACTCGGTCGAGACGGCGCTGCGGCTCGCGGACGGCCTGGTCGAGCTGGAGTTCGTGGACGTCCCGGAGACGGATCCGAAGCGGATCAGGGGCTTCTCCGAGAACCTCGCCTGCCCCAACGGCCACCCGCTCGCGATCGAGGACCTGGAGCCGCGGTCGTTCTCCTTCAACTCGCCGTACGGCGCGTGCACCGTCTGCACGGGCATCGGCGTGCGCAAGGAGGTCGACCCGGAGCTCGTCGTGCCGGACGACGAGATGACGCTCGAAGAGGGCGCCATCGCGCCGTGGGCCGGCGGGCAGACCGCCGAGTACTTCACGCGGCTGCTGCAGTCGCTGGGCGAGACCATCGGCTTCCGCATGGACCAGCAGTGGCGGCTGCTGCCCGCGAAGGCGCAGAAGGCGATCCTGCACGGCATCGACGAGCAGGTGCACGTCCGGTACAAGAACCGCTACGGCCGTGAGCGCTCCTACTACGCCAACTACGAGGGCGTGATCCCGTTCCTCGAACGGCGTCAGGAGCAGACCGAGTCCGAGTACATGCGGGAGAAGTACGAGGGCTACATGCGCGAGGTCCCGTGCCCCGCGTGTGCGGGCACGCGCCTCAAGCCCGAGATCCTCGCGGTCACGCTGCACCACGGTCGCAAGGGCGACCGGTCCATCGCCGAGGTCTGCGCGATGAGCGTCGCGGAGTGCTCGGACTTCCTCGACGGCCTCAAGCTCGGCAAGCGCGAGTCGATGATCGCGGGCGCGGTGCTCAAGGAGATCCAGGCCCGCCTGCACTTCCTGCTCGACGTCGGTCTCGACTACCTGTCGCTCGACCGCGCGTCCGGCACGCTCTCCGGCGGTGAGGCGCAGCGCATCCGGCTCGCCACCCAGATCGGCTCCGGCCTGGTCGGCGTGCTGTACGTGCTGGACGAGCCGTCGATCGGCCTGCACCAGCGCGACAACCACCGGCTGATCGAGACGCTGACCAGGCTGCGCGACCTGGGCAACACGCTGATCGTCGTCGAGCACGACGAGGACACGATCCGCACGTCGGACTGGGTGGTCGACATCGGCCCCGGTGCCGGCGAGCACGGCGGCAAGGTCGTGCACAGCGGCCCGTACAAGAAGCTGCTGACGAACAAGGAGTCGATCACCGGCGCCTACCTGTCAGGCCGCAAGTCGATCCCGATGCCCGCGAAGCGCCGCAAGATCGACAAGAAGCGCCAGCTGACGGTCGTCGGCGCCCGCGAGCACAACCTGCGCGGCATCGACGTGTCGTTCCCGCTCGGCACGCTCACCTCCGTCACCGGCGTGTCCGGTTCCGGCAAGTCGACGCTGGTCAACGACATCCTGGCCACCGTGCTCGCGAACAAGCTCAACGGTGCGCGGCAGGTCCCCGGCCGGCACACCCGGATCAACGGCCTGAACGAGGTCGACAAGCTGGTGCGGGTCGACCAGTCGCCGATCGGCCGCACCCCGCGGTCGAACCCGGCCACCTACACGGGCGTGTTCGACCACGTCCGCAAGCTGTTCGCGGCGACCACGGAGGCGAAGGTCCGCGGCTACCAGCCGGGCCGCTTCTCGTTCAACGTCAAGGGCGGCCGCTGCGAGGCGTGCGCGGGCGACGGCACGATCAAGATCGAGATGAACTTCCTCCCGGACGTCTATGTCCCCTGCGAGGTGTGCAAGGGCGCGCGGTACAACCGCGAGACGCTGGAAGTGCACTACAAGGGCAAGACGATCTCCGAGGTCCTCGACATGCCGATCGAGGAAGCGGCCACGTTCTTCGAGCCGATCAACGCGATCCACCGCCACCTGCGCACGCTGGTCGACGTCGGTCTCGGCTACGTGCGGCTGGGTCAGCCGGCACCGACGCTGTCCGGTGGTGAGGCGCAGCGCGTGAAGCTCGCGTCGGAGCTGCAGAAGCGGTCGACCGGCAAGACGGTCTACATCCTCGACGAGCCGACCACGGGCCTGCACTTCGAGGACATCCGCAAGCTGCTGGGCGTGATCAACGGCCTGGTGGACAAGGGCAACACTGTCATCGTGATCGAGCACAACCTCGACGTCATCAAGACGTCCGACTGGATCGTCGACATGGGTCCCGAAGGGGGCTCCGGCGGCGGTATGGTCGTGGCAGAGGGCACACCCGAGCAGGTCTCCGAGGTCGAGAAGAGCTACACGGGGCAGTTCCTGCTGCAGGTGCTCGAGAACGAGGAGGTGTCAGCGGCCGGGTGATGATTCCACTCGACGCCCTGGCCCTGCGCGAACGCGCTCTGCAGGCGTCGCGTGGTGAGCCCCTGGCGGCGTACCCCATCAACCTCGTAGAGGTGCTCGACGCGTCGGAGCTGTCGTTCCGCCGCGTCGTGGCTGTCGGCTGGTTGCGAGCCTGCGAACGGTTCCCGCGCCTCAGCGGCAAGTGAACACGGACGGCCTGGTGAGACGCTCAAGTCTCACTAGGGCCGGATGACACGCCGTGAGGAATTCCCGGTTCGCTGTGAGTTTTGTCGAGAACCTGTCACTCGAACGTGCCATCCGGGAGGATGGCGGCCGTGTCACTCAACCGCTATCGCTTCCGCAGCGTGTGGCACGTCGACGCGTGTCCGGCCGATGTGTACGAGGTGCTGGCCGACATCGCGAACTACCCGCTGTGGTGGCCTGAGGTCCGGAAAGCCACGAAGATCGACGACGAGACCGGCGAGATCCGGTGTCGCTCGTTCCTGCCCTTCGACCTCGTCATCCAGGTCAAGCACAGCATCAGGAACCAGCAGGCCGGTCTCCTGCGCGCAACGCTGTCCGGTGACCTCGAGGGCTATGCGAGCTGGGAGATCATCGGTCGTGACGGCGGCACGGACCTGGTGTTCGACCAGGAGGTAGTGGTCAACAAGGCCCTGCTCCGGCGCCTGGTGCTGATCGCCAGGCCGTTCTTCCGCGGCAATCACGACATGATGATGCGCGGTGGCTTCAAGGGCCTGAAGCAGGTCCTCGAAGCCAAGGCCGCCGATCGCGAGTCCTAGCGCTGGTAGTCGCCCAGCTGAACGACCAGGTCATCGGTGGTCCGCACGCACTTCTGCGGCACCTGGACGTGTGCGAGGCCGTCCTCGTACGGCCATGAGCAGGACCATTCACCGGACTCCCAGAACAGGCCCTGTCCCTGGGTCTGCCCGTTCGCGATCGCGGCCCGGTAGCGCTCGGCGATGTCGAGAGCGGCCGGGCAGCCGACGTCACCGCTCAGGTCCGTCACCTTCGGCTCGTCGGCCCGGCAGACGGTCGGCCCCGTGTTCTTCGCAGTGCTGCTTGGACTGCTCGGGCTGCTTGGACTGCTCGGGGCCACGAGCGTGTGGCGGTTCTGCTCTGCGGGGGTGGACCGGACGAACAACCACAGGCCACCGATGACCAGCACCAGGACGACGGCGGCCGCCGCCAACAACCAGCGTTTCACCTGACGTAGACGGTGATCAGTTCTGTCAGGTTCCGCTCCGCCCGGACAGGTGGCGCACCAGCAGTGCCAGCTGGGCCGCGTACTTCTCGGCGAACTCGGGCGTGGCGGGGTCCTCGCCGGTGATCTGGCTCGCCGTGTGCCGCAGGGTCAACGGCGCCGCGGCCACCGCCATCAACGCGAGCAGCAGAAAGCCCGGGTCGAGGTCCGCGGGGAGTTCGCCGGCGGCCTGACGCTCCCGCATCTGGTCGACCTGCGCGCGCAGGAACACCTCGTCGGTGGGTGGACTGTCACCCGCCAGGTTCGACCACGCCCACAGCTTGCCGTGATCGGTGAGCGTGGTCGCCACGAAACTCGCGAGCACGGTGGCCAGCGGCTGGTCCGGGCGTGCCATCTCGGCCGCGGAGCTGTGCCAGCTCGTCGCGAGCTCCTTGTACAGGCCCTCTTTGCCGCCGAAGTAGTACGAGATCAACTGCTTGTTCACGCCTGCCCGCGCCGCGATGTCCGTCGTGCGCGTCGCCGCGTAGCCGTGAGCACCGAACTCCGCCGCGGCCGCCTCGATGATGCGAGCCCGCGTGCGTTCCGGGTCGCGCTTGCGTTCCGAGGCGCTGGGAGAACGGCGTTGATCCACGGCGTCACGGTAGCCGACGGGCAGTTTTCAACCAACGGGTTGACTTAATCAACCGCGCGGTTGAAACTTGGCGGCATGAGAATCGCAGTGGTGGGTGGGGGAATCGGCGGGCTGTGCCTGGCGCACGGGTTGCGCAAGGCCGACGTGGACGTGGCGGTGTACGAGCGTGAGTTCTCGCGCACGGACCGCCTGCAGGGGTACCGGGTGCACATCAACCCGCACGGTGCCGCTGCGCTGCGGGAGTGTCTGCCCGCGGCGAACTGGGCACGATTCGAGCAGAGCGCGGGATCGAGCGACAACGGGTTCGGGTTCCTGACGGAACAGCTCAAGCCTCTGCTCGTGCTCGACCAGGAGGAGGAGAAGCACTACTCCGCCAGCCGGATCACGCTCCGGCAGGTGTTGCTCGACGGGCTGGACGTGCAGTTCGGCAAGCGGTTCGAGCGCTACGAACACAACGGTGACGGCATCACGCTGCACTTCGAGGACGGCACGACCGCTGAGTGCGACGTGCTCGTCGGCGCGGACGGCATCCGGTCGCGTGTGCGCAAGCAGTACCTGCCGCACGCGGGCACCGAAGACGTCGGCGTCACCGCGATCGCGGGAAAGCTCTTCCTCGACGAACACGACTGGATTCCGCAGAGCCTGCTCACCAGGGCCAACTCGGTCATCCCGACCAGCAGGTGTGGCATGTTCCTGGTGACGCACGACGGCCTGGGGTACACGGACGACGACGGCGTGCTGTTCGACAACGTCCGCCCGTACCTGATGTGGGCGTACGCGGCCAAGGACCTCGACGTGCACAACGGGCTGCAGGCGGAGGTGCTGCGGAGGATCGCCGGCTGGAGTCCTGACCTGCGTAGGGTCGTCGAGTTGTCGCATCCCGAAACGGTCAGTCAGTGGCACATCAGGTCGTCGAAGCCCATCGAACGTTGGGAGAGCACGAACGTCACGTTGCTCGGTGACGCCATCCACGCGATGACGCCCATGCGTGGCATCGGGGCCAACATCGCGTTGCGGGACGCACAGCTGCTCGCGCGGTGCATCACCGAAGGCGGTGACGCCATCGCACGGTATGAGGCCGAGATGTACGACTACGGGTTCGCGGCAGTGCGCGACTCGTTGCGCGCGGCCAGGCAGTTCGCGGAGAGAAGCCCGGTGTCGCGGACGCTGTTCCGCACGGTGCTCAGGACGGCGGCCGCGGTGCCCGCGCTCAAGCGCGCAATGTTCTGAAAATCAGTTTGAACCGATCTGGCTCGCTCTACGTGTGTGAGGCGTTGGAGCGCACGAGCCAGGAGGTTGAAGATGATCCGCAAGAGCGTTGCGGTCGTCGCGATGGGGTTGGTCTCGCTGACCGCCTGCACCGGCACACCGGAGACCCGGCCGGTCGCGCAACAGCAGCAGGAAAGCGTGGTGGCGCTGAAGATCGCCGAGATCGCCGACCTCGGCCCGGTCGTCACCGACGTCAAGGGCTTCACCCTCTACCGCTTCGACAACGACAAGCCGAACGAGTCCACTTGCGACGGTGAGTGCGCCGCGGCCTGGCCGCCGGCCACCGTGCCCGACGAGAACTTCACCGTCGAGGGCGTCGAGAAGGTCGGCAGCTTCGTGCGCAAGGACGGCAGTCGTCAGCTGACCGTCGACGGCATGCCGCAGTACCGGTTCGCCAAGGACGGCAAGCCCGGCGAAACCAAGGGGCAAGGCTTGCAGGGCAAGTGGTTCGCCACCGGCAAGAGCGGCGAACGCACCCAGCTCGCCGCCCGCACGGGGGTCATCGCCGGTCTTGGCGCCGTGCTGACCAACAACGCGGGCCTCACGCTCTACCGGTTCGACGGCGACACGGCCCAGCCTCCAGCGTCCAACTGCGACGGTGGCTGCGCCGAGTCCTGGCCGCCCGTCTACGTGGAGGGCGACCAGCCGCGGGTGAAGGGCGTCGACCCGAAGCTGCTCGGCACGGTCACCCGCAAGGACGGCAAGAAGCAGCTCACGGTCGCGAACTGGCCGCAGTACACGTTCAAGAACGACACCAAGCCCGGTGAGGCCAAGGGTGTCACGGTGCCGAAGTGGTTCGCCACGGCCACGGACGGTAAGAAAGCGCAACAGAACAAGGCGATCGCACTTACCAGCGCGACCGTCGCCGACCTCGGTGTCGTCGCCACCGACAAGGACGGCATGACGCTCTACCGGTTCGACGACGACTCCGCGGACCCGCCCACGAGCAACTGCTCCGGCGAGTGCGCGGCGCAATGGCCGCCCGCTTACGTCAGCGAGGGTTTCCAGGTGCAGGGCGTGGAGGCCTCGCTCGTGGGGACGATCGAGCGGGACGGGAAGAAACAGCTCACCATCGCGGGGTCTCCGCAGTACCTCTTCTCAGGTGACAAGGTCTGCGGTGATGCCAACGGACAGGGCGTTGGTGGCAAGTGGTGGGCTACCTTGGCCGACGGAAGTCGCGCCGGCCAGTAAGAGGGAGGGGAGCCCCGGCGGGAGGTTTCCGCCGGGGCTTTCGCCGTGCTACCTGAGGCGCAGGAGGATCGCCTGCTCCGGTTCGAGCACCGGGAGCTGGATCCCGACGTCACCGAGCACGGAGCCGGGCAACGAGACCGGTTCCCACTTTCCCTCCCGGCCGATGAGCCTCGGCAGGCCGGCGGGCGCGTCGAACGACAGCTGGTACGTCCGGGTGCGGTCGAGGCCGGGGAAGCGGACCCGCGCCGGCCTGTGCTGCACCGAAGTCGCGATCTGCGCGTAGCAGAACAGCGCCTCGGACTGGTCGGCGGCGACCACGCCGTGCACCCACGCGGCCGGGTCCGGGTGGTCGGAGTGCACCGAGACACCGCTGTGCACCAAGGAACGCACGTCCTTGTAGTAATCGATTGCCGCCTGCAGGCCCGCGCGCTCGGCGTCGGTGGCCGAGTTGATGTCCCACTCGATGCCGAAGTGCCCGAACAGTGCCGTCGCCACGCGGAACGACAGGTCGTGCGTTCGGCCGGTGGTGTGCGAGTGGGTCGGGCCGACGTGCGCGCCCATCAGCTCCGGCGGCAGGAACACGCCGGTCCAACGCTGGATCAGCTGGCGTTCCAGGGCGTCGTTGCAGTCGGAGGTCCACACGCGGTCGGTGCGTGAGAGCACGCCGAGGTCTATCCGGGAGCCGCCGGACGAGCAGCTCTCGATCTCCACGTGCGGATGCCGCAACCGCAGCTCGTCGAGGAGCCGGTAGAACGCCTCGGTCTGGTCGTGCACCCGAGAGCCGATCAGGTCGCGGTTGTGATCCCATTTCACGAACGCGATGTCGTTGTCGGACAACACGGTCGACACGCGGTCGAGGATGTACGCGTAAGCCTCGGGGTGGGCGATGTTCAGCACTTGCTGGTTGCGCCACGACGGCGGCAGCGTGCCGGGACGCGGGCCGAGCACCCAGTCCGGGTGGGCGCGGTACAGATCCGAGTCCGTGTTGATCATCTCGGGTTCGAACCACAACCCGAACTCCATGCCCAGCGAACGGACGTGCTTGATCAGCGGGGTGAGGCCGTCGGGCCACACGGTCTCGTCCACGTACCAGTCGCCCAGACCGGCGGTGTCGTCGCGGCGGTGGCGGAACCAGCCGTCGTCCAGCACGAACCGCTCGACGCCGATGGCCGCCGCGGTGTCGGCGAGCGACGTCAACCGCGCGAGGTCGTGATCGAAGTAGACGGCTTCCCACGTGTTGAGCACAACGGGGCGAGGGCGGAGCGAGCGCTCGCGCAGCTGACGGTGGAAAGCCGCGCTGACGCCGTCGATGCCCTCGGAGGAGTAGGCCGCGTACAGCCACGGCGACTCGTACGTTTCGCCCGGCTCCAGAATGATCTCGCCCGGCAGCAACAGCTCCCCGCCGCCCAGGACCGGCGTCGAGTCGGGGAACTTCTCGGCGTACGTCACGTGGTTACCGCTCCACGCGACGTGCAGTGCCCACACCTCACCGGAGCGGAACGAGAACCCCGGTGTCCCGGTGAGCAGACCGATGGTCGCGTCGGGTCCGGTGCGGCCACGCCGGTTCTCCCGCACCCAGGTGCCGTGCTGGAAGGTGTGCCGCTGCGGCGAGCGTTCGCGAGCCCAGCGGCCGGTGAAGTCGAGCAGCTCGGTGGCGTGAGCGGGCGTCGGAAGCGCGGCCTCCAGCCCTTCCAGCGCATACGGGGTCGAGCCGTCGTTGCGAACGGTGTGCCGCAGCCGGAGCATCCCCGACGACGCCAGTTCCAGCACGCCGGTCACGGTCAGTTCGGCCGCTGAGTCCTCTGCCGTGTAACGGAAGATCGAGTTCTCGACCGAGTACGACGTCACCGCCAGCGCGGGCGCGAAGTGCTCACCTCCGCGATGCCCGCGCAGGCCGGGACGGCCGGAGTGCCCGGCGCCCGCGTCCGGCAGCAGGGCGAGCGCGACCACGTGATCGGGTGAGCTGTTGGGGATGGTGCCCGTCACCACGTCGACCAGGCCGCGCAGTGCGGTCTGGTCGACGTCTCCGAGGGTGCGCCCCCAGTGCGTCACGACCGGCAGGCCCGCGCCCTGGAGGTTGATGACGACGCTGGAGGTGTCGTCGTGCAGGTGCACGACCTCCGTGTTGTTCATGCAGGCCCCGTCCACATCGAACACAAATGAACAATGCGCCGATCCTCAAACGCGGGGCCTGCGTTGTCAAGCGTTGGACATTGTTGAATTATGTCTGATTAGACAACCAGGCTGAGCAGCGCGGCGACCACGAAACCGACCACCGACAGGATGGTCTCCAACACCGTCCACGACTGCAGCGTCTCCTTCACCGAGAGCCCGAAATATCGGGACACGATCCAGAACCCGCCGTCGTTGACGTGCGAGGCGATGATCGAACCGGACGCGATCGCCATGACCACCAGGGCCAGCTGCGGTTGCGAGTAGTTCATGTCGCCCAGCACCGGCGCCACGATGCCCGCGGTCGTCACGATCGCGACGGTCGCGGAACCCTGCGCGATCCGGATGACGCAGCTGATCACGTACGCCAGCGCGATCACCGGCAACCCGAGGTCCGACAGCTCTCCGGCGAGCGTCTTGCCGATGCCCGTCGCGGCCAGCACGGCGCCGAAGAAGCCACCGGCACCGACCACCAGCAGGATCATCGCGACCGGCCGCAGCGAGGCGCCGGACAGCTCCGCGATCTTCTCCCGCGTCATGCCGCGCCGGAAGCCCAGCAGCCAGAACGCGAGCAGCACCGAGATCGTCAACGCCACCGCGGGCGTGCCGAAGAACGTGGCGATCGAGTACGGCCGCGAACCCTTCTGCAGCAGGATCGAGCCGAACGTGCCGGCCAGGATCAGCACCAGCGGCAGACCGATGATCGACAGCACCAGGCCGAGCGACGGCGGCTCGCGGTCGCCGTTGTCCTCGCGTGCGGCCTCCGCGGCGACCAGCATCTCCTCGGGCACCGGCACGTTGATGCGCTTGCCGATCCAGTACGAGTACAGGACACCACCGACGAACCACGACGGGATCGCCACCGCGAGACCCATGATGATGATCCAGCCGAGCGACACCTTCAGCAGACCGGCCGCCGCCACCGGTCCGGGGTGCGGTGGCATGAACGCGTGCATGACCGAAAGGCCCGCCAGCAACGGCATGCTGAACAGCACGATCGACTTGCCGGACCGTTTCGCCGCCACGTAGACCAGCGGCGCCAGCACGAAGATGCCGATGTCGAAGAAGACCGGCACACCGAAGATCAGACCGGCGAGACCGATCGCGACCGGTGCGCGCTTCTCGCCGAACGCGTTCATCAGCTTGTCCATCAGCACCTGTGCGCCGCCGGACGCCTCGAGAATGGCGCCCAGCAACGTGCCGAGACCGATGATCGCGGCGATGTGCCCGAGAATCGAGCCGAAGCCCTTCTCCAGCAACGAGTCCGAGGCCTTCTGCGCCGACCCGACCAGCGTCTCCGTCGGCACGCCCGCGGCCAGGGCCACCAGCAGCGCGACGACGATCAGCGCGATGAACGGCTCGACCTTGAACTTGATGATGAGGAGCAGCAGCACCGCGATGCTGACCACCGCGAGGGTCAGCAGACCCGGTGTCGTGTGTTGCAACCAGTCGATCACGGGCGGCTCCTGAGTGAATGGCCTGGCAATGCGCCGGTGGCGGTTCCGTCGTCGATCACCGGCACCCCGTTGCAGAACACGTACGGGATGCCGGCGGCCTGCTGCCGAGGCCGGTCGAACGTCGCCGTGTCGGCGATCGTCGAGGCGTCGAACAGCACCAGGTCGGCCGCGTAGCCCTCGCGGACCAGACCTCGGTCGGTGAGCCGCAAACGCTTGGCGGCACGGCCGGTGAGGTGCTCGACGCACTCCTCCAGGCTCAGCACGCCCAGCTCGCGGACGTAGCGCGCGAAGTAACGGGGGAACGTGCCCCACGCGCGCGGGTGCGGCCGGTCGCCGACGAGCAGGCCGTCGCTGCCGCCCGTGTGCGCCGGATGTTTCATGATCGCCTGCACGTTCTCCTCGTGGCCCACGTGCATGAGGCACGACGTACCCAGGCGTTCGTCGACCAACACGTCGAAGTACAGCTCCGCGGGCGCGCGTCCCAGACGCAACGCGGACGCGTAAACACTGGAGCCGACCAGGTGCGCGTTGCGGTCGTTGCGCACGCCGTTGATCTCGATCGAGTCCCAGTCGACCGGCACGCCGTGGCACCCGTCCGACCCGATTTCCTCGATCTCCTCGCGGATGCGTTCACGGGTGTCCACATCGGACAACCGCGCCAGGGCCCGTTCCGGCCCGCCTTCCGTTGCCCACGACGGCAGCAGCGCGCTCAAATACGTCGCGCCCGGCAGGTACGGGTAGGTGTCCAGCGAGATGTCGGCACCGGACGCGATCGCGTCGTCCAGCAGTGCCAGCAGTTCCGGTGCACGACCTTTGTTGACCGGGAAGTTCATCGTGGCGTGCGCGAGGTGCAACGGGCAGCCGGATCTCTTCGACACGTCCACCATCTCGGCGTACGCCTCCAACGCGCCGGCGCCGTAGCTGCGGTGGTGCGGGCTGTAGAAGCCGCCGAAGTTTCCGACGACCTCGCACAGCTGCACCAGTTCGGACGTGTCCGCGTACATGCCGGGCGTGTAGGTGAGCCCGGACGACATCCCGAACGCGCCCTGCACCAGTGCCTGCGCCAGCTGGTCCTTCATCACGGCGATCTCGGTGCCGGTCGCCGGCCGGTCGTCCCAGCCGACGACCAGCATCCGCAACGTCCCCTGCGGCACCAGGTACGCGGCGTTCACCGCGATGCCCTGGTCGAGCCGGTCGAGGTACTGGCCGACCGAGCGCCAGTTCCAGTCGAAGCCCGGCGGGTCGTCGTTCCACCCGGCGAGCTGCCCGCGCAACGTCGCGAGCACCTCGTCGTTCACCGGCGCGTACGACAGTCCGTCCTGGCCGAGCACCTCGGTCGTGACGCCCTGCGAGACCTTCGCCAGGTGGTCGGGTTCGGCGAGGATCCGCAGGTCCGAGTGCGAGTGCATGTCGATGAACCCCGGCGCGAGCACCAGCCCGTCCGCGTCGATCGACCGCGTGGCGCTCAGCCCGTCCCCGATCGACGAGATGACACCGTCCTTGATCGACACATCCGCGCGGTAGGCGGGTGTGCCCGTGCCGTCGACGATCAGCGGTCCGCGCAGGACGACGTCGTCCATCGGTGCACTCCTAGAAGTAGGTGCGAATCAGGTCGACCACGGTCGTGCCCTCGACGACCGGGATGAGCTGCCACTTGTCGAACACCGTGCAGGGGTGCGAAAGACCGAGTCCGACCCAGTCGCCGACCCGGACCGTGGCCTCGGCGCCGAGCTGCAGGAACGCGTGCTGGTCGTTCATCGCCGACACGCGGGCCTGGGCCAGCGGGGCGACCGCGCCGTCGTGCCGGCGCACCAGCTGCGGCTCGGGCAGGCCTTCGTCGAACGACGCGTCGCGCTTGCCGATCGTCAGCAACGCCAGATCGCGCTGCGGCCGGGACGTCACCTGGGCCCAGGCGCGCAAAGCGCTTCGGAACGGCTCCACGCCGTCGATTCGCGAGAACGGCGAGATCCCGCGGTAGAAGCCGTCGTCGTGCGTGATGTACGCGCCGCTGCGCAGCACCGGGGTCACCGGTACCGGCCACGGCTGGGCCAGCGTCGCCGCCACCTGGTCGAAGTACGCGCTGCCACCGGCGGTGACGATCACCGAGTCCAGCTCGTCGAGCAACGCGGCGTCGGCCATCCGCAGCACCAACGTCCGCAGGTCGGTCAGGTAGCGGTCCACAACGGACTGCGACGACTCGGACGCGTCGTGGGCCAGCGCGCCTTCGTAACCGCTGGCGCCGGCCAGTCGCAGCACGGGGCTCTGGTCGATCGCGCGGGCCACGGTCAGCGCGGTCTCCAGGTCGCGGGCGCCGGTGCGTCCACCCGGAGCACCCAGCTCGACCAGCACGTCGATCGGGCGTGACGGCTGGAGTTCCCGCAGCGTCTCGCTCAGCAGCGTGACACCGGCCTCGGAGTCGGCCCAGCAGCTGAACTCGAAGCCGGGATCGCGGTCCAGTTCGCCGACGAGCCAGCGCAGCGCGCCGGGGTCGAGCAGCTGGTTCGCCAGCAGGATCCGGCTGACGCCGAACGCCCGGTACACCCGCAGCTGCGAGGCGTTGGCCGCGGTGATGCCCCAGACGCCGTGCTCGATCTGCCGCTGGAACAGCTGCGGTGCCATCGTCGTCTTGCCGTGCGGCGCCAGCTTGACGCCGTGGTTGTCACACCACTTCGACATCGTCGTCAGGTTGTGCGTCAACGCGTCCGCGTCCAGCACGACGAGCGGGCCGACGAACTCGTCGGCGAAGAGGTCCAGCCGCTGGTCCGCGACCTCACCGATGGTGGAGCCGAAGGTGCTCGAGGGCAGGCCCTTGAACCGCCAGCTGATCCGTTCCGACCTGATGTCCGCGACGGCCGAGAGGTCCATCTCCATCAGATGTTGCATATTTTGCAACTCCCATTGCGCGATGTGATGCTGGAGTGTGTAGCATTCGGGTGCGCCGCCGTCAACGAACACCTCTGGAGCACGCATGCGGTTCGAACACGTCGGCGGTGTCGTGTGTCTCGGCGAGACCATGGTGATGATGGTTCCGGCTGAACCCGGTCCCGTGCATCTGGTGCGCACCTGGCACCGGGCCGTCGGGGGCGCCGAGTCCAACGTCGCCATGCACCTCGTGCGCCTCGGCGTGCCGTCGTCGTGGGTCAGCGCGGTCGGCGACGACTCGTTCGGGCTGGCGGTGCTGGACACCGTGGGCGGCTTCGGCGTCGACGTCTCCCAGGTGCGGATCGACGCGACCCGGCCGACCGGGTTGTACGTCAAGGAGGCCTCGCCGCACGGCAGTCCGGTCCGCTACTACCGGCGCGGCTCGGCGGCGTCCGGCATGGGGCCGGAGATGATCGACCGGCTCGGGCTCGGCGAGGTGAAACTGGTGCACCTCAGCGGAATCACGCCCGCTCTTTCCGATTCGTGCCTCGCGCTGATGCGCGAGCTGCTGCGCCGGCCGCGGCACGGTTTTCGAATCTCCTTCGACCTGAACTGGCGGCCCGCGCTGTGGGCCGACCGCGACCCGCGCGTGCTCCGTGAGCTCGCGGACCTGGCCGACGTCGTGCTGGCGGGAGCCGACGAGGCCGAACTGGTCTGGGGCACCGGTGATCCGCAACGTCTGCGCGCGTTGCTGCCCGGCCCGGCGTCGCTGGTGGTGAAGCAGGGCGCGGACGGTGCCACGCTGCTCGAAGGCGATTCGTCGCACTTCGAACCGGCGCTGAAAGTGCAGGTCGTGGAACCGGTCGGCGCCGGCGACGCGTTCGCGGCGGGGTTCCTCGCGGCGACGCTGGCGGAGGAGAGCCCGTCGGTCCGGCTGCGCGCCGGGCACCTGCAGGCGGCCTCCGCTTTGCTGACCGCGGAGGACGTCGGCGATCCTTTGCCGGACGACGTGACAGCTCCGCTGCTGCACGCCGACCCGCAGACCTGGGCGTCCGCCCGCCTGGAGGTGTGAATGAGCCAGAGCCTCGACCGCGCGCTCACGCTGGTGAGCCAGCTCGCGACCGGTCCGAAGACGCTGGACGAACTGTCCGGCGTGATCGGCGTGCACAAGTCGACGACGCTCCGGTTGTTGCGCACTTTGGAGTCGCACCGCTTCGTGCAGCGCGACGGCGTGCACCACTACCGGCTCGGCACCACGTTGTTCGACCTCGCCAACCGCGCCCTGGAGGAACGCGACGTCCGCCGCTCGGCCGAACCGGCGTTGCGCGACCTCAACTCCCGCCTCGGGTACACCATCCACCTCGCGTCCTATGAGGACGGTGAGGTGATCTACATCGACAAGTACGAGTCGACGCATCAGATGCGGATGTACTCGCGCATCGGCCGCCGGGCGCCGTTGCACTGCACGGCCGTGGCGAAGATCCTGCTGGCGGACCTGTCTCCGGTCGCGCTGCAGAAGGTGCTGTCGACGATGGAGTTCCCGAGGCTGACGGCGAACACCATCATCGGCCCGACGGCGTACCTGGCCGAGCTGGACCGGGTGCGCGCCAACGGGTACGCGGTCGACAACGCCGAGCACGAGGACTTCATCCACTGCATCGCCGCCCCGATCAAGGGCTCACGCGGCGAGGTGCTCGCGGCCGTGTCGATGTCGGTGCCCAAGGTGCTGCTCGACTTCGACGGGCTCCTGGCCCACCTGCCCGACCTGCTCGCCACCGCCGAAGCAGCTTCGGTGGAATGCGGCTTCGTGCCCAGATAGGGATTTGCACAGTTAAGGGGAATTCCGTTGTCCAAGGTTGAGATCAAGACTGCCGACGCGCCGCAGCCGGTGGCCCGCTTCTCGCAGGGTGTGCGCAAGGGCAACATCCTGCAGGTGGCCGGCCAGGTCGCGTTCGACCCCAAGACCGGCGAGATCGTCGGCACCACGGTCGCCGAGCAGACCCGCCAGACGTTCGCGAACCTCCACGCGGTGCTCGCCGCCGGTGGCGCGTCCATCGACGACGTCGTGATGATCCGCGTTTATCTCACCGACACCGCGCACTTCGCGGAGCTGAACGAGGTCTACGGCGAGTTCGTGACGGACCCGGCGCCCGCCCGCACGACCGTCTACGTGGGGCTTCCCGCCGGACTGCTGGTGGAGATCGACGCACTGGCCGTCGTCGACTGATCTGTTCGTCGCAGACGGCGGTCCGGAGTGCTCGCCGGGCTCTCCGGACCGCTGTTGACGTTGTGACACCATCCGCGCATGAAGTGGTACGCGGACAGACCTGTCAGGCTCACGCGTCAGCTGATCGCCGACCTCCTCGCCGTGGGGTGGGTGGCTCTCTGGATCTGGGTGGCGACCACCGCCCACGACTGGGTGCTGGAACTGAGAGCGCCGGGGGACGGGCTGGTCAACGCGGGCGGTGACATCCGCGACGTCTTCACCAACGCCGCCAGCAAGGCCAAGGGCGTGCCGTTCGTGGGCGAGGACCTGTCCGGGGCGCTGGGCAACGGCACCAAGGCCGGCGAGACGCTCATCGGGGTGGGCAACACCCAGATCGGTGTGGTGCAGGACACCGCGTTCTGGCTCGCCGTGGCGCTCGTCACGATTCCGGTGCTGTTCCTGTTGATCACCTGGCTGCCGTTGCGGCTGCGGTACGCGCTCAAGGCCGGCAACACCGCGAAGCTGAGGGACAAGCCCGATCTGCTCGCCCTGAGAGCGCTTACCAGCCTGAAGCCCAGAGACCTCGCGAAGTTCCCCAACGATCCCGCGGTGGGCTGGCGCACGGGTGACACGGACGTCATCGAAGAGCTGGCCAAGAAGCAACTCGCGGCGCTGGGGGTGCGGGCATGATCGCGCTCTCGGTGATTGCCGCCGTCGTGGCGATGTGCGCGACGGCCATCGCGTTGTGGCAGGCGCGCGAAGCGAAGAACGCCCAGAAGGCGGCCGAAGAGGCTCTGGAAGCCGCGCGCAGGGCACAGGACGAGGCGCAGGCCGCCCGCAAGGCCGTCGAGCAGGCGACGGCCAGCGCGTTGCAGTCCAAGACGGCGACCGAGGAAGCGAAGAACGCCGCCGCGCAGGCCCAGGAAGCGGCCACGGCGTCCCGGATGCTCGCGGACGAGGCGCAGTTCACGGCCCAGCAGGCCACGCAGCAGGTGAACGAACTGACCGAGGTGCTCGCCGCCGAGCGGAGCCGCCGGGGCATGCCGACGTTCGCGATCACGCCCGGCGCGCCCGACGAGTTCCGGCTCAGCTACTTCGGCGGGCCCGCGGTCATCGAGCAGTTGACGGTGTCGGTGGTCCCGGGTTCGAGGGTGCTCGGGCTGTCGCAGTACGACGAGCCCCCGGCCGAGCACCTCGACGTCGGCCCGCTCTACAACGGCTCCGCCATCACCTTCCGGGCCGCCACGGGGCAACGGGCGAGCGCGGTGTTCCAGATCAGGGCGGAGCCGTGGGAGCCGGTCGTCGTGCGAGCGGACCAGTGAGGCGGGGTCAGTAAACCGGGCCGGTGAACTTCTCGCCGGGACCCTGACCTGGCTCGTCCGGGACGGCGGAGGCCTCGCGGAACGCGCGCTGCACCGACTGCAGGCCGTCCTTCAGCGGCGCGGCGTGCGGGCCGAGGTACTCCGACGTCGCGGTGACCAGGCCGGCCAGGCCGGTGATCAGGCGGCGGGCCTCGTCGAGGTCGCGGCGCGGGGAGTTGTCGGGGTCCGGGTCCGCGAGGCCGAGGCGTTCGGCGGCGGCGGACAGCAGCATCACCGCTGCCCGGCTGATGACCTCGATGCTCGGCACATCTCCGAGGTCACGGACACTGTCTTCAAGCGGATCGGTCACCCGGACATTCAAGCAAGCGGGCGACACACCGCCTCGATTCGGGGGTTGACAAGGTCGTCTGCTACTATTTCGGCTGCGACCAGCTCTCGTTAGTGCGAGGGCGGCAAGTGGAGCCCCGCTCCCACCCGCGTTCACCGCCTCAAGAGGTGGCCGGGTCCGGTCCTCCTGACACAGGGCACACGGGTGCCTTCGGGTCAGGTTGGTGATCGGTCGGAAGCGGGCCCTGTCGTCGACATCGACGACGGGGCTCTTGTCTTTGGCGCAAACGAGTCTTAAAGGACGTGAATGACAAGTCCCTCGAACCGAGGTGCTCCTGTGAGCACCGAGCCGCGCATCAACGACCGCATCCGCGTGCCTGAGGTCCGTCTGGTCGGGCCGAACGGCGAGCAGGTCGGGATCGTTCGCATCGAGGACGCACTCCGACTCGCGCAGGAAGCGGATCTGGACCTCGTCGAGGTCGCCGCGCAGGCTCGACCTCCGGTATGCAAGCTCATGGACTACGGCAAGTTCAAGTACGAGACCGCCCAGAAGGCTCGTGAGTCTCGCCGTAACCAGCAGCTGACCGTGATCAAGGAGCAGAAGCTCCGGCCGAAGATCGACCCGCACGACTACCAGACGAAGAAGGGCCACGTGGCCCGCTTCCTGTCGCACGGGAACAAGGTCAAGGTGACCATCATGTTCCGCGGCCGCGAGCAGTCGCGCCCGGAGCTCGGTTACCGGTTGCTGCAGAAGCTGGCGGAGGACGTCGCGGAGCTGGGCTTCGTCGAGTCCAACCCGAAGCAGGACGGCCGCAACATGATCATGGTGTTGGCGCCGCACAAGAACATCAAGCCGCGTCCGGTCAAGCAGGACCAGGACGGCGTCGTCGAAGGTGACGACGCCGCCGAAGCCGCCGAATAGGACGCACGCGCACCGCCCCCGACCCGGTGGGTAGTACGAGACGAGGACGGAAATGCCGAAGAACAAGACGCACAAGGGGACCTCGAAGCGAGTCAAGGTCACCGGCAGCGGGAAGATCGTCCGTGAGAAGACGGGCAAGCGCCACCGCCTGGAGGTCAAGTCCAGCCGCGAGACGCGCCGCATGGCCGGCACGGTCGTGGTGTCTCCCGCTGACGCGCCGCGCTTGAAGAAGCTGCTCGGTCTCTGACCGCTTTCCCTTAGCTAACTCGGGGCGGCCCCGACCCGCCCCCTTGAGATCGACAGGATGGACCCGTGGCACGCGTCAAGCGGGCTGTAAACGCCCAGAAGAAGCGCCGTACCACCCTCGAACTGGCCAGCGGTTACCGTGGCCAGCGCTCGAGGCTGTACCGCAAGGCCAAGGAGCAGGTGCTCCACTCGCTCAACTACGCGTACCGCGACCGGCGTGCGCGCAAGGGCGACTTCCGCAAGCTGTGGATCCAGCGCATCAACGCCGCTGCCCGCGCGAACGGCATGACCTACAACCGTCTCATCCAGGGCCTGCGCCTGGGTGGTGTCGAGGTCGACCGCAAGATCCTCGCGGACCTGGCCGTGCACGACGCCAACGCCTTCTCGGCTCTCGTCGAGATCGCCCGCGGCGCGCTGCCGGCCGACGTGAACGCTCCGGCCGGGGACCAGGCCTGAGCCAGCACGCTCGCGACAGCGCTCACCGAGCAAGCTTGCGACCCGAGGCAGATCCGTTCACCGAACGGACGCCTCGGGTCGTTGCTGCTCGCCACCTGACCCGCCGCCAGGGCCGTGACAAGGCCGGCCGCTTCCTCGTCGAGGGAGCCCAGGCCGTCCGCGAAGCACTCGCCTGGCGCAACGGTGAGGTGCACGAACTCTTCGTCACGGCAACGGCCGCGGAACGCAACGCCGAACTGCTCCAGACCGCCTCCGCCGCAGGCATCCGGATCAGCGAGGTCACCGACAAGGCCGCCGCCTCGCTGTCGGAAACCGTGACGCCCCAAGGGCTCATCGCGGTCTGCGACGCCGTGCCGCAGCCTCTCGACCAGGCTCTCGCAGGTAGCCCACGCCTCGTCGCCGTGCTCTACGGCGTCTCGGACCCCGGCAACGCGGGCACCGTCACGCGCGTGGCCGACGCGGCCGGGGCGGATGCGGTGATCTTCGCGGGGGACACGGTCGATCCGCACAACGGCAAGTGCGTGCGCGCCTCCACCGGTTCGCTGTTCCACCTGCCGATCGCGCGTTCCCGGGACGCCGCCGAGGTTTTCGCCGCCTGCCGCCAGGCCGGACTGAAGCTCGTCGCCGCCGACGGGTACGCGAAGGACGACCTCGTCGAGGCCTCCGCCAAGGGCGACCTGGCGCAGCCCACCGCGTGGGTGTTCGGCAGCGAGGCCCACGGCCTGCCCGACGACGTGCTCGCGCAGCTCGACACCTCGCTGAAGGTGCCGCTGTACGGGGCCGCCGAGAGCCTGAACCTCGCGACGGCCGCCGCGGTCTGCCTCTACGCCTCGGCGCGGGATCAGCGCAGCTGAACGGGAAGTGACTCGATGCCCCGGGTCATCTTCCCGCCGCTCCACTGTGGACGGAAGTCCGGCGCGAACCGGTAGTCCGGCAGCAGGCTGAGCACCTCCTCGGCGACGATCCGCATCTCCAGCAACGCCAGGTGCTCGCCCACGCACCGGTGCACGCCGTAGCCGAACGCCAGGTGCGGGTTCCGGTCGCGTTCGCACCGGAACTCCGTCGGCGCCTCGAACACCGCCGGGTCGTGGTTGGCCGCGTTGAGCACCGCCAGGACCCGCCTGCCGTCGGGTACCAGCGCCGTCTCGGCGTGGGCGGTCCGCGCGATCCCCACCACCGGCGACTCGATGCGCAGGCACTCGTCGACCATCCGCGGCAGCAACGCGGGTTCCTCGACGAGCCGTGCCCGCAACCCGTCCACGGTCGGCAGGAAGTAGAGCATCGAGCTGAGCCCGTGCACGGTCGTCTCGTGCCCGGCGATGATCAGGAACACGAACATCCCGATCTGCTCCTCGGCGCTCAACGGCCGTCCGTCGACGGTCCCGTCGGCGATCGCCAGCGCCACGGTGTCCGCGCCCGCCGCGCGCTGCTGTTCGAGCTGGTCGGCGATGTAGCCCTTGAACTCGCCCAACGCCAGGTCGCCCGCTTCCCGATCAGCGGTGCGGGCGGCGAGGAACAGCCGGTCCAGCCACACCAGGAACTTCCCGCCGTCCTCCGGCGGCATGCCGAGGATCAACGCGATCGCGGCGGGCGGAAGGTAGTGCGCGAGCGCCGGCACCAGATCGGCCGAGCCCTGCGCGAGCAGTTCCTTGATCCGATGCCGGACCAACGTGCGCAAGGTGTCGTCGTACTGCGCCACGGCCGTGCGGGTGAAGTGCCGCTGCAGGATCTTGCGGTACATGGTGTGCAGCGGCGGGTCGAAGTCGACGGGAGGCTTGCCGGTCATCGTCAGCCGCGGGATGGCGATGCCGTCGATCGAGCTGTAAGTGCCGTGGTCGCCGAGGATCTGCTTGATCGTGTCGTAGGTGAGCGCGGCCGTGAACCCGCCGTGCCGGGTGGAATGCACGACAGGACACTGTGCGCGCAGGCCGGCCAGTACCTCGTTCAAAGGGTTGGCCAGCAACGGATCGATGTGGTCGAACTGCCAGTCGGGGTGCACATCCTGTACCCACGCCAAAAATCCGCTGGCGGTTCGCCGTGCGTCTCGTATCGTGTGCCGGTGCGCGAACCCGAGATCGAACTCCTGTGCTCCCAGCTCGCTTCCTACTACGTCTTTCCGGACACGGCCAACGAGATCGCGAACGTCCTGCGCACTCGTCTGGCGGAGGGCGCGTACGCCGACGCCTCCGACGACGAGGACTTCGCGGCCCGAGTCACCGAAGACCTGCAGAGCGTCAACGGGGACAAGCACCTCCGCCTGCTGTACAGCGAAACCGAGATCCCCGAGACGGATCAGGAATCGGTGTGGGACGCGGTGGCGTACCGGAAGGAAGCCGAGCTCGACGCGTTCGGCATCAGGAAGATCGAGCGGCTGGAAGGCAACGTCGGCCTGCTGGAGCTGAGTCTGCTGCACGACGCCGAGGTCGCCACGCCCGCCATCACCGCCGCGATGAACCTCCTCGCGCACACCGACGCGTTGATCATCGACTTGCGCAAGAACGGCGGCGGCGACCCGAACACGGTCGCGCTGGTCTGCAGCTACCTGTTCGACGAACAGGTGCACCTCAACGACATCTACAACCGCCCGGACGACAGCACCCAGCAGTACTGGACGCTCCCGCACGTGCCGGGCCCGAAGTTCGGCGGCACGAAGCCGGTGTACGTCCTCACCAGCGGCCGCACGTTCTCCGGTGCGGAGGAACTGAGCTACAACCTGCAGCAGAACAAGCGCGCCACCCTCATCGGCGAGACCACCAAGGGCGGCGCCAACCCAGGCGAGCGCTACCGCGTCGGCCCGCACCTCAAGTCGTCGGTGCCCAACGGTCGTGCGATCAACCCGATCTCCGGCACCAACTGGGAAGGCGTCGGAGTGGTCCCGCACATCGAGGTGCCCGCGGACAAGGCGTTCGAGGTCGCCTACGAGAAGGCGACCTCTAGTTGATGAGGGGAGCTTTCATCAACCTCAGGTTGATGAAAGCTCCCCTCATCAATCAGTCCAGCCGAGCGGTCAGCTCGCGCACCAGCGGGTCGGTGCCGGAGGGCTTGTTCTGGCGCCGCAACGCTTCCGAGAGCACCGACAGCACGTTCCCGACCAGGTCGTCGTCGGGCAGCAGCGATGCCGCCCGGCGCGCCTCGGCCTCCGCGCCCTCGGCGTCGTCGGCGTTCAGCAGCACGTTGGCGGCCCGCAGCACGGTGAACACCCGCCAGTTCTCGTCGCCCAGCGACACCACCAACGCCTCGGCGTCGCGGTAGTGCTTCATCGCCTGCGCGAACTCACCGGTCTGGCCGTACACCCACGCCCGGATCGCGACGATCTCCGCCTGCCGCCGGGTGACCTCCCGCAGATCGTTCAGCGTCGGCAGCAGCGCCTCGGCCTCGTCGACCGCGGCGCGGGTCTCGACGATCTCGTCGTCCGGCAGGTTCGAGGCCAGCTCGATCAGCGAGCCGATCGCCTCCGAGACGTTGCCCTCCTGCTGCCACAACGCGGCGGCCGCCCGCCAGGAAGCCATGGCCTCGTCGTGCTTGTCCAAGCGGCCCTGCACCGACGCGAGCGCGTCCAGCAGGAACGCCCGGCGCCCCGCCTCCTCGGGCGGCAGCAGAACGGAGGCCTCGCGCAGGTACCGCTCGGCGGCGGGAAACTCGCCCAGCTTGCGGCACACCTGCCCGAGCCGGAACACCACCTGCAGCCGCAGGTCGTCCTGGCCCTCCTGCAGCAGCCGCAGTGACTCCTCCAGCACCTCGGCGGCCTCGACGAACCGGTCCGTCTGCACGTAACCGCCGCTCAGCGCGAAGCAGAAGTGCGCGGTG
The DNA here is from genome assembly GCF_011067745.1 of Lentzea alba. Classification (GTDB taxonomy): domain Bacteria; phylum Actinomycetota; class Actinomycetes; order Mycobacteriales; family Pseudonocardiaceae; genus Lentzea; species Lentzea alba. Next base: position 29,935 of record NZ_JAAMPJ010000016.1, on the reverse strand, counting down.
TGGCCGGGGGAGAGGTGCGTGCGCGAGATCGCCACGGCCTCGCGCAGGTCGGCCAGGCACGCGCCCTCCTGGTCCAGTTCCTGGATCGACGCCACCTGGTACCAGCGCGCCTCGGCGGATTCGGGCAGCGGGAACGCCGCCACGAACGCGCGGGCCGTCGCCATCGCCTCGGGTACGCGGGCCAGCACCGTTTCCAGCCGAAGCTGTAGCCGGAAGCCCTCGAACCGCGCGCTGGGAGGCAGGTCGCCCGCCATCGCCGCCTTGACGTCGGTGTGGGCGCCTTCGAGATCCTGTTGCCGCGCCCGGTGTTCCGCCGCCTCGACCAGCACCCGGCCGCGCAGCGCCGCAACGTCCAAAGAGGACGCCAGCGCGAGCATCTCGGAGGCCCGCTCGTGGTTGTGCGCGTCGTCCAGCAGCTCGGCCAGCGTCAACGCCGCGACCGTGCGGGTGAAGTCGCTCTCGGCCTCGGCCAGGCACTTCTCGGCGATCTCCAGGCCGTTCTCGAGCCCGACCGCGAGCCTCGCCTGGTAGCGCAGCGCGAGGTCGGCTGGCAGTGCCGTCAGCAGCTCCTCGAACACCGAGAAGTCGAACGGCACCAGTCCCGTCGTCATCCGCCGGATGCCGGCGTGCGCGGCGAGATCGGGCGGCAGCAACGGGTCCATGTCCGCGGGCAGCGAGTCGAGCATCCGCCGCGCCTTCACGAAGTCGCCCTGGTCGTACAGCGTCACCATCGCCTCGGCGATCTCCACCGGGTCGCCGAACACGACGGACTCCTCGGCGGGAGCGGGCGGCGGAGCGGACGGGACGGCCAGCTCGACGTGCGGGTAGTCGGCCTGCTCCAACGACTTCGTCACCCGCTCGACCCAGGTGGGCGTGCCGTTGCGCTCGTCGAACTGCCTCGCCAGCTGCAACGCCCGCTTCGACAACCGGTCGAGCAGCTCGGCCGCCGTCCGCGACCCGACCGCGGGCACCTCGAACTCCGTGTCGGCCGGAAGCCGCTTCAGCAGCACGGCGGCGCACTCCGCGAACGACATCTCGTCGGCCGGCAGCTGCTCGCCCTTCACCTTGTGCAGCGACCGGCGCAGGATCTTCTCGCCGCGCGCGAGGTTGCCCGTCAGCGCGCAGAACCGGATGTGCTCGTGCACGTACGAGGTGATCTCGTCTTCCTTGATCAACCGGTATGCGGTCGTGTGCGCGTGCGCCGCGCGTTCGGTGTCGCCGATCTCCAGCAACGGCCACAGCAGCGCGGACAGGATGCCCTGCGGCTGCGTGCTGCAGTTCGTGTTGCCGGACAGGCCTTCCCAGCCGTGTGCGGCGGCCTCCTGGTGGCGGCCCAGCCGGGCCAGCATCCAGACCTGTTCCTCGACCACGCACGCGTCGCAGTCCGCCATCGGCCCGGACTCGGTGGCCAGGTACTTCCCGAGGTGTTCGGCGAGCCCGACCATGTCACCGACGTGGTAGGCGTACTCGGCGCGCGCACCGTGCACCGGCTGCACCGAGAACCCGAGCCGCCCGTAGCGATCGGCGAGCTGCCCGATCACCGCCTGCAGCTGCTCCAGCGAGAACCGCGGGTCCCGGCGCAGCCCCGTCGCGACCCACTTGTGCGACCAGTTCAGCGAGTGGCGCTCGTAGTCGTTGAACGCCTCCGGGTCCTTCTCCTCGGCGGCCCGCACCCACGCGAACGGCGCCAGCATCAGGTCGTAGCGCGACAGGTAGTAGGCCGAGTCGATCAACGCGATCCGGCACGACACGCCGAGCGGCAGGTGCCCGAGCGCGTCGGACATGCGCGCGGCCCGTTCCAGAGCCTCGTGCTTCGGCATGCCCGTCGGCATGTTGTAGGCCTCGAGAAACGCCTTTTCGGCGTCCTCGGCGGTGAAGTCGGCCATGTCACTTGCCCCCAACGGCGCGGTCGAGAAGTTCCAGGAACGAGCGGTTCAGCGCCGCCGTGTCCTTCGGTCGCATCGCCCGCCGCGCCTGCAGAACGGCGTGCACGTAAAGAGATTCGAGCGTCAGCTCCACCAGCGCCGGGTCGGTCAACCTGGCCAGCCGCTGCACGAGCGGGTTGCGGCAGTTCAACACCAGCTGCTCGGGCCGGGACGTGTCGGAGCCCGCGGTGAGCTGTCCGAGCAGCTCCGCCCACAACGGGTCCGCCACCTCTTCCGCGGTCTGCTCGGTGTCGAGCTTGCGCTGCTGCTCGGCGTTGCTGATCAGCAGTGCGGGCAACGAGACCGGGTCGAAGTCGCGGATCACCGCGTCGCAGTCGTGCCGGTCCAGCGCCGCCGCGCCCTCGGACAACCGCAGCCGCAACGCCGTCTCGACGTCCGGTTCCGGGTCGGCCAGTGCCGCCAGCAGCTCGGTCGGTGCCACCCGGCGCGCGACGGCGGGACCGTCCAGCGCGCTCAGCCGGTTCAGCAGTTCCATGTCGTAGGCGTAGCCGGCGTTCACGAGCCCCAGCCCCTGCGCGGCCGCGACCGGCGCCAGCTGGTGGAACTCGTCGACGTCCGGGATGTAGAGGATCGCGCCGTGCTTGCGCCTGAACTGCCGCAACGGGATCGCGCCGTCCGTCGTCTCGAACGGCAGCCAGCGCTCGACCAGCCGCAGCATCTCGTCGTCGGACCGCGCCAGCGACTTGATCCCCAGGTGGTGCGCGGCCAGCAGTTCGCCGGCACGGCGCGGTTCGATCGCGTCCAGCCTGATCAGCCAGTCGCGGATCTGCTCGCCCAGCTCCTCGCGCACCGCCAGCAGCATCTCGTCCTGGTACAGCGACTCGCGCGACGCCGTCGGCCGGATCGCGGACGCGTCGACCACGCACCGCACGAAGTACGCCCAGTCCGGCAGCAGGCCCTCGACGTTGTCCCCGACGAGCATCCGCTTCAAATACACCCGGTGCGTCTGCCGCGTCCCGGGGTGCACGCCCTCCGGCAGCACGAACGCGACACCGGTCAGTCCCGCCGCCTCGACCTCGATCGGGATCGCCTCGAACGGCGTGAACCCGAAGACCTGCTCGCAGTACTCGGTGAGGTCGGCGTCCTCTCCGTCATCGGCGCTGTCCCACGGCCGTTCGCCGCGGGTCACGGCTGCGCCGCCCAGGGTCACGACCGCCGGGAGCAGATCGCCGTAGTCGCTGACCAACGGCCGCACGACGTCCGCTTCCAGCCAGTGCTCGCTGCCGCGCGACGCGGTCAGCGTCACCGTCGTCCCGATCGGGACCTCACCGTCTACAACAGACACCGTGTAGTTGCCCGAGGAATCCGCTTCCCAACGCACCGCCGCGCCACCGCGCGCGGACCGAGTGACGACTGTCACTGAAGAAGCCACGAGGAAGCACGACAGCATGCCGACGCCGAACTGGCCGAGGAACCCCTCGCGGGCAAACCCCAGGTCATCGCGCTTCGACGTGCGCCCGAGCGTCGACAGCAGCTCGTGCACCTCGGTCTCGGTGAGCCCCACGCCGGTGTCGGTGATCGACAGCGTGGCACCGCAGGTGATCGTGACCTCGGCCGGGCACGACGGGTCGAGCTCACGCCGCGCCGTGATCGCGTCGACGGCGTTCTGCAGCAGTTCGCGCACGTAGACGCGCGGGCTGCTGTACAGGTGATGGCTGAGCAGGTCGATGATGCCGCGCAGGTCGACGCGGAAGGTGTGCGACATGATGCCGCCCATCCTAGGGACGCATAAGGGGCCAGTGCCGCTCTTTAACGGAACGTCCGGGAGTGGTCAACACGCCACCTACTAGGATCGGCCTGTTCTTTATCGAGTAGTCCGCGACGGGAGCTGTCCACCAACCATGTCCGGAGCCAACGACCCGTACGACCCCAAGGAGGTCGCGGCGCTGTCGGCCGAGCACCTCGACGCGGCCGTGCAGAAAGCGCGCGAGGCGTTCGCCGGAGCTGCCGACCTGGAGGCGCTCGCCTCGGTCAAGCCCGGCCACCTCGGCGACCGGTCGCCCGTGCTGCTGGCCCGCCGCGAGATCGGTGCACTGCCTCCCAAGGCGAAAGCCGAGGCCGGCAAGCGGGTCAACGAGGCGCAGTCCGCGATCAAGACCGCGTTCGACGAGCGCCACGCCGTGCTCCAGGTCGAGCGCGACGAGCGGGTGCTGCGCGAGGAGTCCGTCGACGTCACGCTGCCGTGGGACCGCTTCCCGCGCGGCGCGCGCCACCCGATCACCACCCTCGCCGAGCGCATCGGTGACGTCTTCGTGGCCATGGGCTATGAGATCGCCGAGGGCCCCGAGCTCGAGACCGAGTGGTTCAACTTCGACGCGTTGAACTTCGGCAAGGACCACCCGGCCCGCTCGATGCAGGACACGTTCTACATCGCGCCGTCCGACTCCGCGCTCGTCCTGCGCACGCACACCTCGCCCGTGCAGGCCCGCACGCTGCTGGACCGCGAGCTGCCGGTGTACGTCGTGTGCCCCGGCCGCACGTTCCGGACCGACGAGCTCGACGCGACCCACACCCCGGTGTTCCACCAGGTCGAGGGCCTCGCGGTCGACAAGGGCCTGACCATGGGCCACCTCAAGGGCACCTTGGACGCGTTCGCGCGGTCCATGTTCGGCGAGGACTCCAAAACTCGGTTGAGGCCGAGCTTCTTCCCCTTCACCGAGCCGTCGGCCGAGGTCGACGTGTGGTTCCCGGAGAAGAAGGGCGGCGCCGGCTGGGTCGAGTGGGGCGGCTGCGGCATGGTCAACCCCAACGTGCTGCGCGCCTGCGGCGTCGACCCGGACGTCTACTCCGGCTTCGCGTTCGGCATGGGCCTCGAGCGCACCCTGCAGTTCCGCAACGGCCTGCCCGACATGCGCGACATGGTCGAAGGCGACGTCCGCTTCACCCAGCCTTTCGGAACGGAGGCCTGATCCGGATGCGCGTCCCGGTCAGCTGGCTGGTCGAACACCTCGGTTTCGACGAAGTCCCCACGCCCGACGAGCTCGCCGAGGCGTTCACCCGCATCGGCATCGAGGTCGAGGAGGTGAGCCCGCTCGGTCCCGTGACCGGCCCGATCGTCGCCGGTCGCGTCGTCGCCATCGAGGAGCTCACCGAGTTCAAGAAGCCGATCCGCTACTGCCAGGTCGAGGTCGGCCCCGAGCAGGTCAACAACATCATCTGCGGTGCCACGAACTTCGTCGAGGGCGACTCGGTCGTCGTCGCGCTGCCCGGCGCCGTGCTGCCGGGTGAATTCACGATCGCCGAGCGCAAGACGTACGGCCGCGTGTCGCAGGGCATGATCTGCGCCGCCGACGAGCTCGGCATCGGCGACGACCACTCCGGCATCCTCGTGCTGCCCACCGGCACCGCGCAGCCCGGCGACGACGCCATGGAGCTGCTGGGGCTGAACGACAGCGTCATCGAGCTCGCGCCGACCCCGGACCGCGGCTACGCGTTCTCGGTTCGCGGCCTGGCCCGTGAGATCGCGTGCGCGCTGGACGTGCCGTTCGGCGACCCCGGCGTCATCGAGATCCCGGAGCCCGAGGGCGAGGCCTGGCCGGTCCACATCGAGGACCGCACCGGCTGCTCGCGGTTCGTCGCGCGCCGGGTGACCGGTGTCGACCCGACCGCGCCGACGCCGTGGTGGATGCGCCGCCGCCTGATGCTCGCGGGCATGCGCTCGATCTCGCTGCCGGTCGACGTCACGAACTACGTGATGCTCGAACTCGGTCAGCCGCTGCACGCGTTCGACGCTTCCTCGCTCTCCGGCGCGCTGACGGTGCGTCGTGCGCTGGCGGGGGAGAAGCTCACGACGCTGGACGACTCGGTGCGCGCTCTCGACACCGACGACATCGTCATCTCCGACGACTCCGGCGTGATCTCGCTGGCCGGTGTCATGGGTGGCGCGTCCACGGAGGTCCAGGACACGTCCTCGGACATCCTGCTGGAGGCCGCGAACTGGGACCCGGCGTCCATCGCGCGCACGGTCCGCCGGCACAAGCTGCCGTCCGAGGCCGCGAAGCGCTTCGAACGCACGGTCGACCCGGCTCTCGCGCCGGTGGCGCTGGAGCGGGCCGCCAAGCTGCTCAACCACTACGCCGAGGGCCAGATCAAGCCCGGCCGGACCGACGTCGGCGTTCCCGCGCTGCCGGAGCCGGTGTCGATGCCGATCGACCTGCCGGACCGCATCGCGGGCGTCCGCTACGCGCGGGGCGTCACCGCCCGCCGGCTCGGCCAGATCGGCTGCCAGGTCTCCGTCACCACCTCGGAGGAGGGCCAGACGATCGTCACGGCCGTGCCGCCGACGTGGCGCGCGGACCTCGTGCAGCCCGCCGACCTGGTGGAGGAGGTGCTGCGGCTGGAGGGGTACGACACGATCCCCTCGGTGCTGCCGCCCGCTCCTGCCGGCCGCGGCCTGACCGAGCAGCAGCGCCGTCGCCGCACGGTGTGGCGCACGCTGGCCGAGGCCGGTTTCGTCGAGGTCAAGCCGTTCCCGTTCATCGACCCGTCGGTGTTCGACGCGTTCGGGCTCGCTGAGGACGACGTCCGGCGCAACACGGTCGGCGTGCTGAACCCGTTGGAGGCGGACAAGAACGTCCTCGCCACCACCCTGCTGCCGGGCCTGCTGGAGACGCTGCAGCGCAACCTGGCCCGTGGTGCGAAGGACGTCGCGCTGTACAACATCGCGCAGGTGACTTTGCCGCGCGCGCAACAGGTTCCGGTGCCTTCCCTGGGTGTCGACCGCCGGCCCACCGAGGCCGAGGTCGCCTCGATGCTCGCCGCGCTGCCGCAGCAGCCGCTGCACGTCGCGGGTGTGCTGACCGGCCACCGCGAGCTCGCTGGCTGGTGGGGCAAGGGCCGCATCGCCGACTGGTCGGACGCCGTCGAGGCGGCCCGCCGGGTCGGTCAGGCGTACGGCGTGCAGCTGCGTGTCGTGGCCTCGGACCTGCTGCCGTGGCACCCCGGCCGTTGTGCCGAGCTGCGGGTGGGCGACTGGCCCGTCGGTCACGCCGGTGAGCTGCACCCGAAGGTGATCGAGGCGCTGGGCCTGCCCAAGCGGACCGTGGCGTTCGAGCTCGACCTGGACGCGCTGCCGCTGGACGACCGCCGCCCGGCCCCGATGGTGTCGCCGTATCCGCCGGTGCTGCTGGACGTCGCGCTCGTCGTCGACGCCGGCGTGCCGGTGCAGTCGGTGTCCGAGGTGCTCGGTGGTTCCGCGGGCGAACTGCTCGAGGACATTCGCCTGTTCGACGTTTACACGGGTGAGCAGGTGGGCGAGGGCAAGAAGTCGCTCGCGTATTCCTTGCGCTTCCGCGCGCCGGACCGCACGCTCACGGTGGAAGAAGCGACTAATGCTCGCGATACGGCCGTCGCGGCCGCCGCCGAACGTTTGGGTGCAGCCCTCCGCGCTTAATCAGTTACACTTGGTGAGGCCCGGGATTCTTCGAGAATCCCGGGCCTTTCCGCGTCATAAAGGCTTTGACCTCTAGTCCGCGGGCGCGGGTAGCCCTTCCATGCCGTTTGACAACAGTGCCGCCAGGGTCCCTTTTCTGGTGTCTTGTGCACGCTGTGTAGTGATTGAAGGTTCTCCAAACTTGGTGCCGTACCCACCGAGCACCACCCCAGGAGAACCACATGCGCAAGCGCACCGCAGTAATCGCAGCAGTCGCCGTTCTGGCCGTCGGCGGAAGCGTCGCCTACGCCGCGTGGTCCAGCACCGGCTCCGGTTCCGGCACGGTCGGCTCCACCACGAGCGTCGACTCGACGATCAGCCCGGTCGCCGGCGCGGGCGGCCTGTACCCCGGTGCCACCGTCAGCTTCCAGGTCACGATCGACAACCCGAACGGCTACCCCGTCTCGGTCGCCTCGATCAGCGCGGGTGTGTCGCAGCTGACGGCCTCCGGCTGTGCCGCCGGCACGGTCACCAGCGCCGCCGTGGCCGACCAGGGCACGATCGCCGCGGGCCAGTCCGGCACCTACACGCTGCAGGCGACCATGAACGGCGATGCCACCGACAGCTGCAAGTCGCAGACCTTCACGCTGCCGCTGACCGCTCAGCTCGTCTCCGCCGCGAGCTGAGCGATGCGCCGCGCCCTGATCGTGCTCACCGCGCTGCTGGTTCTCTCACCCGTTTCCAGCGCGGCGGACAACCCCGCCAAGGCGTTCACGATCGCGGACGTCGGCGCCGTCACGGGGTTGGTCCCCGGTGGGACGGTGACCCGCAAGGTGCGGGTCACCAACCCCAACAACCAGGACATCAAAGTCACCCGGCTCGACACCTCGGTCGGGCGGCCCTCCCCGAACTGCCCGGCGAACGCGGTGACCGTGCAGGCCCTTGTGGCCCCGGTCCTCGTCGCCAGGAACAGCGTCGCCGACGTGAACCTCACCGTCCGGATGGCCCGCACCGCGCCGGACGCCTGCAAGAACCTCGTCTTCCCCCTCACCTACTCGGGAACGGCCATCAAGCCATGATCAGCTTCAGGGAACTCGCCCGTCGGCGGTACGTCCGCCGTGGCGTCATCGTCTTCGCGGTCATGACGGCCGCCCTCGGTTCGGGCGTCGCCTACGCGGCCTGGACGAGCTCCGGTACCGGCAGTGCCACCACCAAGGCGGGCACCGCACTGGCTCCGGTGGTGACCGGCGGCGCGGTCACCACCGGTTCCCTCTACCCCGGCGGCACCGGCAACGCCGTCGTCGCGGTGGCGAACCCCAACCCGTACCCCGTGACGGTCATGTCGATCGCGCCGAACGGCCCGGCGACCTGCGGTGTCTCGTTCACCGAACGGTTCCCCGGCACCCAGCTCGCCGCCAACAGCGCCGCGGTGCCCATCACGTTCAGCGTCTCGATGGCGTTGAACGCCCCCAACTCCTGTCAGGGCGCGACGATCGACGTGCCGGTCGTCGTCACGATCGCGAGCGGGACCGGGGCATGAGCCGGGTCGTGGTCGCCACCGCGGTGCTGTGCCTGCTCGCGGCACAGCCCGCCTCGGCGGCCTGGGAGACGAACGCGCCCGGAACGGCGAAGGCGAAGGCGGGGACCGTCCAGCCGTTGGTGATCACTTCGTGCGCGAAGGGCACCCCGACGGTCGTGAAGTGGGAGCCGGTGCCGGGCGCCTCTATGTACACAGTATTGTGGCAACAGGGAAACGGGGCCAACGCGCCGTACGCCAACAGCGGCACCACGTCCGCTCTGACGTACTCCGTGCCCGACTCGATCAGCCGTGTTCGGGTTCAGGCCACGGTCGGCAGCTGGTCGACGAGTCACACACAGATAGATTGTTCGTGAAAGTTCATTCGATCGGTCGAGTCCCGCAGATCGGGATTTGGGATCAAACCAGCAGGTGGTAGCCCTGCGTAGCTGTCAAGGTGCCAAAGGTCCCGCATTACAAGGGGAAATCGGCGCCCGTCGGACGCTTGCGCAGTACGTGAAGCTTCTCCAAGATTGGCGGCGCGGCCCGCTAGGGCCGAGGGGCGAAGCGATGAACCACCGGGCGAGTTGGTCGCCGGTCCGGTGGGGAGCTAGAGGCGAACCCACCGCCTGGAGCAACAACTCTGGAGAGTTGCGCCATGCGTAGTCTGGGTCCGCGCCTTGAGATCGCCGTGTCGTTGACGATCCTCATGCTCGGCGCGGCTGTCGTGGCGGCCATGCACCTCACGTGGCCCAAGCCGCAGCCGCCGGCCATGGCGTACTCCGTGAGCAGCGGCGAGTCGGGCATGCAGCAGCTCAAGCCGTTCGAGATCAACGACATCTCCGGCGCGCCCGTGGAGCTCACACCGGGTGCCGAGGGCGAGCGCAAGGTCCGGCTGTCCAACCCGAACCCCGTCGACATCATCGTCGAGAGCCTGTCCGCGGTGCCGGGCCAGCCACTCGACGCCACCCAGCAGCGCGTCACGGCCTGCCCGGCCGGCGTGCTGAGCGTCGTGCCGCTCACGAACATCGTGGAGATCCCCGCCGGAGGCGCGGTCGAGGTCACCATGAAGGTTCAGGTCTCCACGGACGTTCCGGCCGCGTGCGCCGAGCTCGTCTTCCCGCTCACCTATTCGGGTCGCGCGAAACACGGCTGACCAGCCGTTCGCGCGCCGCGGGCCATTCCGCCGCGACCATCGAGTAGACGACCGTGTCGCGCTGGGATCCGTCCGGCCGCGTGATGTTCGCCCGCAGCACCCCGTCCTTCGCCGCGCCGAGCTTCTCGACGGCCCGCTGCGAGCGGACGTTCGACGCGTCGGTGTACCAGGCCACCCGCAGCGCGCCGCGCACGTCGAACGCCTCGGTCAGCAACAGCAGCTTGGCCTCGGGGTTGATCGCCGTGCCGTGCCACGCGCTGCCGACGATCGTGTAGCCGATCACCAGCCTGCGGTGCTCCGGCGCCACCTCGTAGAACGACGTCGTCCCCACCACGCGTCCGGTGGCGACCTCGATCTGCGCGAACGCCTCCCGCGTGGCCAGCGCCGCGCTGATCCACGCCCGCATGTGGTCGACGGTCTCGGGCTGACGGCTCAACAGCCACGTCCAGATGTCCGGGTCACGGGTGACCTCGAACAGCTCCCCGGCGTGCTCCAGCGACAGCGGCTCCAGCCGCACGTGCGTCCCCAGCATGTGATCAACCCTAGAGGTGCTTCAGGGCCTCACGCCGTGACAGCGGCGACAGCCCCGGCCTGGCCTCGACGAACGCCCGCACCCAGCCGGGTTCGGTCTTCGCGAACTCCCGCAGCGCCCAGCCGATCCCCTTGCGCAGGAAGAAGTCGGGATCGTCCACGTTGGCGTCGACGCACGCGGTCAGCAGGTCCACGTCGGTCGCGCCCTTGGCCCCGAGCTGGCAGATGATCGACGTCCGGCGCCGCCACCGGTCCTCGTCGGTCGACCACTCGAGCAGCTGCGGCCTGATCACCTCGGGCGAGGACCGCAGCAACGGCCCCACCAGCTTCGACGCGATCTCGTCCACGAAATCCCACCACGCGCCGGTCACGATCATCTCGTCGAACCAGGGCATCAGTTGAACGGACTGAAACCGCTTGTCCCCGCTCAACGACAACGCCACGTACCGCTCTTCGCGATACGTCGCCTCGCGCCACAACGTTTGGACGGTGTCGAACCACTCGTCGCGGTCGTCGATGCGGGGCAATGAGCGCAGCAGCGCCACGCGTCCCGGTTTCTGTACTCCCCGGAACGGCATGTCGGACTTCATGTAGGCCTGCATCTCCAGCGCTTTCGCCGGATCCGCGCGTTCCTCCAGCCCTGTCCGGACCGCCTGGATCAAGGAAACCTCAAGAGTCACTCGTGCACGGTATAGGCAGAAGGAGTAGGCCGTTGAGATCGATGGCCCATCGACGGCGAAAGTGCTAACGAACACGCAAAACATTGCTTGTCCGGAGGCGACTGTGAACGAAATCGCCGCTTTCGCACACTACGATTCGCATTTATGCGTGTGCTCATGGTTGTGGCGGCGCTCGTGCTCACCAGCATGGGTGCCACCAAGGCGGACACGGTGGACTACCTGGATCTGCCGCTGACCAACGGAAACGGCGAACAGCGAGGCGGTGTCCACCCCGACCTGCCTTACGACCGCGCCGCGCTGGAGCACGCGCTGAAGGACTACCGCGGCAAGGGCATCGCGCCGGCCAGGTTCAAGGCGTTGCTGTGGCAGTACTGGATCGTCCGCGCCGCCGAGGCCGCGGGCGTGCCGTTGTCCGAGTGGGACCCGCAGCGCTCCGCCGAGGCCAACCGCGCGACGATCTTCGCCGTCTACGACTTCTACGCGAAGCTGTACCTGCAGAACCCGGACACGTTGCGGTGGATGGGTTTCGCGAACATCGGCGCGCCCGCGTTCGCCGCCGGCATGCTCGACCTCGGCTCGGTGCCGGAGCTGCGCTGGTTCTCGTCGATGCTGATGTCCATGCAGAAGCACATCTTCATGGACCTCGGCGCGATGCACGCCGCCTACCTCGACGGTGGGATCAAGGCCGTGGAGGAGATGCGCGACGCGGGCATCATCGACGCGGACACGACCGCGGCGTGGGCGGATCCGGCGCAGGCCGTCCTGGAGTTCTCGTCGCGCGAGCAGAACCTGGTGATCGCCGAGCAGTTCGACCGGATGCGCTCCCGGTTGCTGCCGCCCGGCGAGGTCATCACGTACGCGATCACGATGGCCGGCCCGATGCCGGTGCCGGGAGGGAAGACCCCGGCGCGGTTCCGGCCGTTGTTCGGCGGTCCGTTGCCCGCCTTCAACTACGCGGACCGGGCGGCGCGGTGGGACTTCCTCGGCAACGACACGGTTCCGGCCTACGAGCGGCTGTCGAAAGACTCAGTGCACCGGATCGTGCAGCGGCCGTTCGCGGACCGCGTCGCGGAGTACCGCGCCACGGCCCGCCTGCTCGACCTGATCATGCCGTTCAGGAGTGACGAACCCCAGAACGGAGTTCGCTGAGCACGGTCAGCCGGTCTTCCTCGAGGATGCGCCGCGTCGTGACGCGGTCGGGGTAGCAGCGCATGAACATGTTGGTGAAGTGCGTTCCGTAGTGGATCGCGTCCTCGCCATGAGGGTCGTCCAGAGGGCGCACCACAGCTTCGAAGTTCGGCTCGTGGAAGTACGCCATCGTGAACCGTTCACGGGTGTTCAGCAGCACCTTGTGCGGAGTGGACAGCAGTGTGCCACCGGTGAGGAACTGCAGGATGTCGCCGGGGAACACGGTGAAGACGTGCTCGACGGGTTCGACGAAGGTCCAGCCCTCCGCGTCCTGGAAGCACCCGGCGGCGGACTCGTCCGGGAGCCAGTTGCGCGGCCGTTCTTCTCCGTCGATCGGCGGACGGACGTAGAGCCCGCCGACCTCGTCCTGCGCGGCCAGGACGAGCATGCCGTAGTCGGTGTGGGCGCCGATGCCGCGGTCGACGGTCTCGGACCTGGTGGGGAAGCGCAGCACCCGCATGTGGTGCCAGCCGTCGGCGGTCAGCTTGGTGAACGTGTCGATGTCGACCCCGAAGCCCAGTGCGGTGAGCTTGAGGATCTTCTCGCCGGCGTCGCCGAGCATCGCCATGAACTCGCGCATGGCGTCGCGGTAGTCCTCGTCCGGCCACGGCACCGGTCCGTGGCACGGCCACCTGTCGACGACGCGGGAGTCCTCGAGCGGAACGTCCTTGCAGACGGTGAAGATCTCCGAATAGTCCGCGATGCCGTCGGTGACCTCTTCTCCGGATGCGATGTAACCGGCGTAGGTCAGGTCGCTCACGAGGCGTGACTTCTCCTCGAGGGACAAACCGTGGAAGAACCTTCTGCTGGCCGTCATGGCGGCCGCTGTCGTTCGGTCCTGCGTAGCGTCCGTCGCGATCTGCAGAATCCCGTCGGCCTGCCAGGCTGCGATGAGCCGGCGGCCGAGCTCGACGTCGTCGTCCGAACCGCTGACGGTCTCGGGCAGACGGAAGGTGCGAAGTTCGGTCATGGCCCAACGAACGACCAATCCGTTGGCCGGGTTCATTTTTCTTTCGCAGGTGGAATCGAATCCGTCTCGGTAGGCTGCCGACCATGACGTCGTACGACTACGACCTGATCGTCATCGGCTCTGGCCCTGGTGGCCAGAAGGCGGCGATCGCGGGTGCGAAACTGGGCAAGCGCGTGGCCATCATCGACAGGCAGGAGATGGTCGGCGGCGTCTGCGCGAACACGGGCACCATCCCGTCGAAGACGCTGCGCGAAGCCGTCATGTTCCTGACCGGCATGAGCCAGCGCGAGCTGTACGGCGCGAGCTACCGCGTCAAGCAGGACATCACGATCACCGATCTGATGGCCCGCACGCAGCACGTGATCGGTCGCGAGGTCCAGGTCGTCCGTGCGCAGCTGCACCGCAACGGCATCGACCTGCTGAACGGCTTCGGCCGGTTCGTCGACGAGCACACCGTTGCGGTGGAAGGAACTCACCGCGGCGACCGGACGACGATCAGCGGTGAGTTCATCGTGATCGCGACCGGCACCACGCCCGCGCGTCCGTCCGTGGTGGACTTCGACGAGGAGCGGATCCTCGACTCCGACGAGGTCTTCGCGTTGACGGAGATCCCGTCGTCACTGGTCGTGGTCGGCGCCGGCGTGATCGGCATCGAGTACGCGTCGATGTTCGCCGCTCTGGGCACCCGAGTCACCGTCGTCGAGCAGCGCGAGCGGATGCTGGACTTCTGCGACCCGGAGATCGTGGAGTCGCTGAAGTTCCACCTGCGCGACCAGGCCGTCACGTTCCGCTTCGGCGAGAAGGTCGTGAACGTCCAGGTGTCCGACGGCGGCACGGTGACGACGCTGGCGTCCGGCAAACGCATCCCGGCCGCCGCCGTCATGTACTCGGCGGGCCGTCAGGGCACGACCGAGAAGCTCGACCTGGCGGCCGCCGGACTGGAGTCGGACAACCGCGGCCGGCTGTCCGTCGACGAGCACTACCGCACGCCGGTGGAGCACATCTACGCCGTCGGTGACGTGATCGGCTTCCCCGCGCTCGCCGCGACGTCGATGGATCAGGGCCGCCTGGCCGCGTACCACGCGTTCGGCGAACCGGTGCACGAACTGACCGCGTTGCAGCCGATCGGCATCTACACGATCCCGGAGATCTCGTACTGCGGCGCGACGGAAGCCGAGCTCACCTCGTCCGCTGTGCCTTACGAGGTAGGCATTTCGCGCTACCGCGAACTGGCGCGCGGACAGATCGTCGGCGACGCGTACGGCATGCTGAAGCTGCTGGTGTCCACTGTGGACCGCAAGATCCTCGGTGTGCACGTGTTCGGCACGGGCGCGACGGACCTGGTGCACATCGGCCAGGCCGTGATGGGTTGTGGCGGCACGGTCGACTACCTCGTCGACACGGTCTTCAACTACCCGACGCTGTCCGAGGCCTACAAGGTCGCGGCGCTGGACGCCACCAACAAGATCCGCGCCCTGGACCGCTTCACGACGCACTGATCACGATCGGGTGAGGCCCGCGTCGTGGGCCACGATGGCGGCCTGCACGCGGTTGGCGCACCCCAGCTTGGGCAGGATCCGGCTGATGTGCGCCTTCACCGTGCCGGTCGCCAGGTAGAGCTGCTCGCCGATCTCGGTGTTGGACAGCCCCTCGCCCACGAGCTTGAGCACGCTGCGCTCGGTGTCGGTGAGCGCGTCGATCTTGCGCCGCGCCACCGCCCCGTCGTCCGGCGCGGTGAGGTGGCGTTCGATGAGGCGCTTGGTGATCTGCGGGGCGAGGATCGGTTCACCGTTGGCGGCCTTGCGCACGGCGTTGATCAGCTCCTGCGGCGGCGTGTCCTTGAGCAGGAACCCGGTCGCGCCGAGTTTGAGGGCCTGCGCCACGTAGGAGTCCTCGCCGAACGTCGTCAGCATGACGACGTTGGCGGTCCTGGCGATCTGCTCGGCGGCTTTGAGCCCGTCGCCGCCGGGCATGCGGATGTCGAGCAGCGCGACGTCGACGGTGTGCGTGCGGGTGAGCTCGACGGCCTGCTTGCCGTCGGCTGCCTCGGCCACGACGGTGATGTCCGGGTCGTTTTCGAGGATCAACCGGATCCCGGCACGCATCAACGTCTCGTCGTCGGCGATGAGGACTCGGATCACGAGGCCACCATAGGCGGTTGACGAGCCCGTTACGGCCTTTCCTGCTCCTTCGAGCGCAGCTTGCCGTCGCTGTAACACAGCTTGTAGTACACCTCGGCGTTGTGCGACGTCTGGTACCGCGAGCACCCGTCGACCCCGAGCTGCCCGATACCGAACTGGCCCATGACCTCCTCCTCGGTCGTGACGCCCACCTTCAGCGAGTCGAAGTACGGCGCGTTCATCTGCGTCGGGTTGAACAACGCGAACAGCAGCAGCACGATCAACGCCCCGGCGATCGGCAGCAACGTCAACAGCCCGAGGCACCCGCCGCCCACCACGCGCGGCACGGTCAAAACCTCGGCCGCGAGTGGCGGTGGCACCTCCGCGACCTCGGCGACCGGTGCGACCGACGGGTGCAGGGGGATGTCCGCCGCGACTCGGAAGCCGCCCTCGGCCGGTGGGCCTGCGCTGAACGAGCCGCCGAGCAGGCCGACGCGTTCCTCCAGGCCGACCAGACCGCGTCGGGCACCCTTGCTGGGAGGCGCGAAAGACGGGCCGTTGAGCACCTGGATTCGCACCCGTCCGCCCTGGACGGCGACCTGCACGCGCGTGCGGGCCTGAGGGGCGTGCTTGCGCACGTTGGTCAACGCCTCGCGGACCACCCGGTGCACCGCGCGCCGGGTTCGAGGGTCGGCGCCGTGCAGGTCTTCGCCGGACCAGTCGAGCGAGGCGGAGGAACCTTCGACCAGCGCGGCGATGTCGGAGCGGGTGCCGGTGTCCTCGTCGAGCGACTCGGGTTCGGGACTGGTTCGCAGCACGCCGAGGATCTCGCGCAGCTCGGCCATCGCGAGTGACGACGTGGTGCGGATCAGCTCGGCCTGTTCGTGCAGCTGCGGTGCTTTCCGGGCGGTCGCCAGCTCCAGGGCTCCGGCGTGGATGGAGATCAGGCTGAGCCGGTGGCCGAGCATGTCGTGCATCTCGCCCGCGATGTGCGCGCGTTCCTCGGAACGGGCCGAGGCGGCGGTCAGCGCGCGGGCGCGTTCGAGGTAGTCGTTGCGCTCCTGCAGCAGGCGGAGCATCGGCCTGCGGCGGCCGAGCAGCATGCCGGAGACGGCGGGGAAGAGCACGAAGAACACCGAACCGATGACCGAGCCGGTCAGCGACTCCCAGAGCGGCATGGTCCGGTAGCTCTCCTGGCCCAGGCTGAACGCGCTCTGCAGCACCGTCATGATGCCGAGCACCGCCCACAGCCGGCCGAGCCGCGTGATGCGCCGGGACGCGGTGAAGACCACGAACGTCGTGATGGACTGCGCCCAGAGGTTGTTGACCGCGAACAGCGGTGCGGTGAGCAGCAGCGCCCACTCCGGTTTGCGCGGTGCCAGCCACATGATGGCGGCGATCCACAAGGCTGACGCGACGGTCAGCAACGGGTGGGGAACCGGGGCCAGCGGAGCGATCAGCGGCACCAGGCCTACCAGGAACGCGAGCGACGGCCAGACGTACCTCATCGGGCCAGCTCCTTCTTCGTGGACAGCACACCTTTCTTGTCGAAGCACAGCTCGAAGTCGCGGCCGGGTTCGGCGCGTGCGGGATAGCGGAAGCACCCCGCGTTGTCCGACGGCACGCCGAACCCGAACGTCTCGGTGACCTCCTCCTCGTGCGCCACCGACACCTGGAACGCGTCGAACTCCTGACGGCTCATCTCGGCCCGGCTGAAGATCGCGACGATGAGCAGGACGAACGCCGTGCCGAGCGCCGGAACGACGGACAACGTGGCGAGGCAGCCGCTGCCGACCACGCGGGGCACGGTCAGGATCTCGGCGGTGATCGGTGGCGGCGCCTCCGTCACGGCACCCGCCGCGCCCGTCTCCTCCGGCACCACCGGATGCGCCGGCAGGTCGGCCGCGACCCGGAACCCGCGGGCGTTCAGTCCGGCGCTGAACGACCCGCCGACCAGCTCGACCCGTTCCTCCAGCCCGATGAGCCCGCGCCGGGTGCCGCCGCCCCTCGGCTCACCGCTGGGACCGTTGACCACCTCGACCAGCACGCGTTCGGCCACGAGCACCGTTACGCGCGTTTGTGCGGACGGCGCGTGCTTGTGCACGTTCGTGAGTGCTTCACGCACGACCCGATGCACCGCTCTCCTCAGCCGTGCGTCGGCATCGGCCAGATCGTCACCGGTCCAGGTCAAAACAACGGACACGCCCGCAGCAGCAGACGCAGCCACGAGCCGTTCGACGTCCGCGCGCGTGCCGGCGTCCTCACTGGCTTCGATCGTTCCGAGCACACCGAGGATCTCGCGCAGTTCATCCATCGCGACGGCGGACGTCTTGCGGATCAGCTCGACCTGTTCGCGCAGCTCCGGGGCTTGCTCGGCGGCAGACTGCTCCAGCGCGCCCGCGTGCGCCGTCAGCTGTCGGAGCCGGTGGCTGAGCATGTCGTGCATCTCGCTCGCGATGTGCGCGCGCGTGTCGGACCTGGCCGTGCTCGCGGTCAACAGCCGTGCGTGTTCCAAGTAGTCGTTGCGTTCCATCAAGACCTGCGTCAACGGCTTGCGCCGCCCCACGAGCGCACCCGACACCGCGGGAAAGATCAGCAGGAACACCACGGTGAACCCGGTCCCGAACAGGTACTCGAACCAGCTGTCCCCGGCACGCCACGCGTGCAGTGCGCCGAACGCCGCCTGCAGCACCGCAGTGACGCCGATCAGCGCCCACAGCTGCACCTGTGAACGCATGGACCGGGCGGCGCGGAAGATCACGAGCGACGTCGGGGCGATCGCGAGCAGGTTGTTGACCGCGTTCAGGGGAGCTGTGAGCACGATCGCCCAGCGCGGGTAGCGAGCGCTGATCGGCACCAGCGCCGCGGCCCACACCGCCGAGGCCACGATCAGCCACCAGTGCACCGGCCGGCCGAGCGGCGCCACCAGCGTGACCAGCGCCAACAGCAGGGCACCCGCCGCCCACAGCCCGTCGCGCACCTTCACGTTCACGCTGATCATCATGGCCGACCCCCGCCGACCCTCCCAGCGCCACCTGGCCCGCATCGCCAGCCAAGTGGCCATGCATGTTTCTCACGGAACGCGGGGCCCCCGCGTTTCCCTGTCGGGCACGCGGGGCCCCCGCGTGCGGTGAGAGCGAACGAAAGCTCCCCGCGTGCGCATTCCAGTTGAGTGAGTTTGCATGACCGTGCATAATCATGCGTATGACAGTGAGGATCGCGGTCGCGGGCGCCAGCGGATACGCGGGTGGCGAGCTGCTCCGTTTGCTACTTGCTCATCCGGACGTCGAGATCGGCGCGTTGACGGCGCACAGCAGCGCCGGTGACCAGCTGCTCAAGCACCAGCCGCACCTCCTGCCGCTCGCGGACCGTCAGCTCCAAGACACCACAGTCGAGACCCTCAAGGGGCACGACGTGGTGTTCCTCGCACTTCCCCACGGTCACTCAGCCGAACTGGCCGGGCAACTCGGGGACGACACCGTCGTGATCGACTGCGGTGCCGACCACCGGCTGACCAGCGCCGATGACTGGACGCGGTGGTACGGCGGCGAGCACGCGGGCACCTGGCCGTACGGGCTGCCGGAGCTTCCCAACCAGCGGGACAGGCTCGTCGGCGCGCGCCGGGTCGCCGTTCCGGGCTGCTATCCGACGGTCTCCTCGCTGGCGCTCGCCCCGGCCGTGGACCTCATCGAGGACGAGGTCGTCATCGTCGCCGTGTCGGGCACCAGTGGCGCCGGCAAGTCGCTGAAGCCGAACCTGCTCGGCTCCGAGGTCATGGGCTCGGCCAGCGCGTACGGCGTCGGCGGCGCGCACCGGCACACCCCGGAGATCACCCAGAACCTGAGCGCCGCGGCCGGGCGTCCGATCAAGGTCAGCTTCACGCCGGTGCTCGCGCCGATGTCGCGGGGCATCCTCGCCACTTGCACGGCCACGTTGAAGGACGGCGCAAACGTTCGCGAGGCCTACGAGAAGGCGTACGCGAACGAGCCGTTCGTGCACCTCCTGCCCGAAGGATTCTGGCCGACGACGAACGCGGTTCTCGGTTCGAACGCCGTCCAGATGCAAGTCACCGTCGACGAGGACCTGGGCCGGCTCGTGGTCGTGGCCGCCGTCGACAACCTGGCCAAGGGCACCGCGGGTGCCGCTGTCCAGTGCATGAACCTCGCTCTCGGACTGCCGGAAACGACCGGCCTCTCGACCGTTGGAGTCGCTCCGTGAACCGCAACAAGGGCGTCACCGGACCCCAGGGCTTCCGGGCCGCCGGGATCGCCGCCGGGATCAAAGAATCCGGCGCTCTCGATCTCACGCTCGTCGTCAACGACGGGCCAACCGATGCCGCCGCAGGTGTCTTCACCACCAACAAGGTGAAGGCCGCGCCGGTGTTGTGGTCGCAGCAGGTGATCGGGTCCCGACGCCTCACCGCGGTCGTGCTCAACTCCGGCGGCGCCAACGCGTGCACCGGTCCCGAGGGCTTCCAGGACACGCACGCCACCGCGGAGAAGGTCGCCGAGGTGCTCGGCACCGGCGCCGTCGACGTCGCGGTGTGCTCGACCGGCCTGATCGGCGAGCGCCTGCCGATGGACAAGGTGCTCACCGGCATCGAGAACGTCGCGAAGGAACTGGACTCCACCGTCGAGGCCGGTCTCAACGCCGCCACCGGCGTCATGACCACGGACAGCCGCCCCAAGCAGTCGTGGAAGGCGTCCGAGCAGGGCTGGTCGGTCGGCGGGTTCGTGAAGGGCGCGGGCATGCTCGCACCGAACATGGCCACGATGCTGTCGGTCATCACCACCGACGCGAAGATTTCCGGTGAGTCCCTGGACAAGGCGCTGCGCACCGCGACGGGCCGCACGTTCGACCGGCTCGACGTCGACGGCGGTACGTCCACCAACGACACCGTCCTGGTTTTGGCTTCGGGCGCATCGGGTGTCGAGCCCTCGTTCGAGGACTTCGTCGCGTTGCTGACCGAGGTCTCCGCCGACCTGGTCAAGCAGCTCCAGGGCGATGCCGAGGGTGTGACGAAGGAAATCAGCATCACCGTCAAGCAGGCCGCCACCGAGGCCGAGGCCGTCCTGATCGGACGGACGGTCGCCGAGGACAACCTCGTGAAGACCGCGTTGTTCGGCAGCGACCCGAACTGGGGCCGCATCGCGATGGCACTGGGCCGCGCCGACGCCGAGATCGACCCGGACGTGCTGCAGATCCTGATCAACGGCGTTTCGCTGTACCGCAACGGAACCCGTGACCGCGACCGAAGTGAAGCCGACCTGTCCGGCCGCGAGATCGAGATCGTCATCGACCTCAACGTCGGTGACGCCGAGGCCACCGTGCTGACCACGGACCTGTCCCACGACTACGTCGAAGAGAACAGCGCTTACTCCTCATGAACGCACAAGAGAAGGCGGCAGTCCTCGTCGAAGCGCTGCCGTGGCTGGAACGTTTCCGCGGTGCGCTCGTGGTCGTCAAGTACGGCGGCAACGCCATGGTCGACGACGAGCTGAAGAAGGCGTTCGCCGAGGACATGGTGTTCCTGCGGCTGTGCGGCCTGCGCCCGGTCGTCGTGCACGGCGGTGGCCCCCAGATCAAGTCGATGCTGGACAAGCTCGGCATCCACAGCGAGTTCCGCGGCGGTCTGCGCGTCACGACGCCGGAAGCCATGGACGTCGTGCGGATGGTCCTGGTCGGCCAGGTCGGGCGTGAGCTCGTCGGCCTGATCAACCAGCACGGCCCTTACGCCGTGGGGATTTCCGGCGAGGACGCGCACCTGTTCACGGCCACCCGTCGCGGCGCGATCGTGGACGGCGAAGAGGTCGACATCGGTCTCGTCGGCGACATCACCGAGGTCAACCCGGACGCGGTGCTCGACATCGTGCGTGCGGGCCGTATTCCGGTCGTGTCGTCGGTCGCGCCGGACATCAACGGCGTGCCGCACAACGTGAACGCGGACACGGCCGCCGGCGCTCTCGCGGTCGCTCTCGGTGCGGAGAAGCTCGTCGTGCTGACCGACGTCGAGGGCCTGTACGCGAACTGGCCGGACAAGTCGTCGCTGCTGAACCAGGTGCGCGCCGCGGAGCTCGAGAAGATGCTGCCGGACCTGGAAAGCGGCATGGTGCCGAAGATGGAGGCCTGCCTGCGCGCGGTGCGCGGCGGGGTTCCGCAGGCGCACGTGATCGACGGCCGGCTGGCCCACTCGGTGCTGCTCGAAGTCTTCACCACTGAAGGTGTCGGAACGATGGTCTTGGGGGACAAATGACCACGCGGTGGCAACAGTCCATGATGGACAACTACGGCACACCTCAGCTGGCACTGGAGCGAGGCGAGGGCGCCTACGTCTGGGACACCGAGGGCAAGCGCTACCTGGACCTGCTGACGGGCATCGCGGTCAACGCCCTGGGCCACGCGCACCCGAAGATCGTCGAGGCGGTGACCGCGCAGATCTCGAAGATCGGCCACACCTCGAACCTCTACGTGAACGAGCCCGCCCTGGCGTTGGCCGAACGGCTGCTCGACCTGTGCGGCGTGCCGGGCAAGGTCTTCTTCTGCAACTCGGGTGCCGAGGCGAACGAAGCGGCGTTGAAGATGTCGCGCCGCACCGGCCGCACCAAGATCGTGGCGACCAACGGTGGCTTCCACGGCCGCACGATGGGCGCGCTGTCGCTGACCGGTCAGCCCGGCAAGAAGACGCCGTTCGAGCCGTTGGTGCCTGGTGTCTCGCACATCCCGTTCGGTGACGTGGCTGCTCTTGAGGCCGCGATCGACGACGACACGGCGGCGTTCATCGTCGAGCCGATCCAGGGCGAGCAGGGCGTTGTCATGCCGCCCGAGGGCTATCTGCAGGAAGCACGCCGGATCACCTCCGAGCACGGCGCGTTGTTCGTCCTCGACGAGGTGCAGACCGGCATCGGCCGCCTCGGCACGTGGTTCGCGTTCCAGCAGGCCGGGATCGTGCCGGACGTCATGACGCTGGCCAAGGGCATCGGTGGTGGACTGCCGCTGGGCGCGACCATCGGGTTCGGTGCGGCGGCGGACCTGTTCCAGCCCGGACACCACGGCACCACGTTCGGCGGCAACCCCGTGTGCTGCGCGGCCGCCCTCGCGGTGCTCGACACGATCGCCGCGGAAGGCCTGCTGGAGCACGCCTCGTCCGTGGGCAAGGAGATCGCGGCCGGCGTGGAGGCGCTGCACCACCCGATGATCTCCGGCGTGCGGGGAGCCGGTCTGCTGCTCGGCATCACGCTGCGCGAGGCGGTCTCGGCGAAGGCCGCGGCGGTCGCGCAGCAGGCCGGTTACCTGATCAACCCCATCCAGCCCGACGTCATCCGCCTGGCGCCGCCGCTGGTGCTCGACGAATCCGACGCGCTGTCGTTCGTGGCCGCGCTCCCGACCTTTTTTGAGGAGCAGCAGTGACGTTGCGGCACTTCCTGCGGGACGACGACCTGACGCCCGCCGAGCAGTCGGCGGTCCTGGACCTCGCGGACGTCTACAAGGCGGACCGGTTCACCGCGAAGCCGTTGGCGGGCCCCAAGTCCGTCGCGGTGATCTTCGAGAAGAACTCGACGCGCACCCGGTTGTCGTTCGAGGTCGGCATCGCGCAGCTCGGCGGCAACCCGGTGATCATCGACGGCCGGTCGATGCAGCTGGGCCGCGAGGAGACCATCGAGGACACCTCGCGGATCCTGTCCGGGTACGTCGACGCCGTGGTGTGGCGGACGTTCGCCCAGGCGCGCATGGAAGCGATGGCGTCCGTTTCGCGGATTCCCGTGGTGAACGCGCTGACCGACGAGTTCCACCCGTGCCAGGTGCTCGCGGACCTGCAGACGATCCGCCGCCGTTACGGTCGGCTGGCCGGTCTGACGCTGACGTACCTGGGCGACGGCGCCAACAACATGGCGCACTCGCTGCTGCTGGGTGGCGCCACGGCAGGTATGCACGTTCGCATCGGTGCGCCGGCATCGTTCGTGCCGAACCCGCAGTTCCTCGAGGACGCCAAGAAGCGCGCCGCCGAAACCGGCGGTTCGGTGGCGTTGATCAACGACCCGCAGGCGTCGGTCGACGGCTCGGACGTGCTGGTCACCGACACGTGGACGTCGATGGGCCAGGAGAACGACGGCAAGGACCGCGTCGGCCCGTTCCGCCCGTACCAGGTGAACGCCGATCTGCTGGCCGCCACCGGAAAGCCCGACTCGACCGTGCTGCACTGCCTGCCGGCGCACCGCGGCTGGGAGATCACCGACGAGGTGCTCGACGGACCGCAGTCGCTCGTGTGGCAGGAAGCCGAAAACCGCCTGCACGCGCAGAAGGCGTTGCTCGTGTGGTTGCTGGAGCAGTCGTCATGACCCGCACGGCGCGTCAGGGCCGCATCGTCGAGATGGTCAGCCAGCTCGTCATCCGCAGCCAGTCCGAGCTCGCGAAACTCCTCGCCGCGGAAGGCATCGAGGTCACCCAGGCCACGTTGTCGCGTGACCTGGACGAGCTCGGCGCGGTGAAGCTGCGCGGTCCCGACGGCGGCGCGCCGATCTACGTGATCCCCGAGGACGGCAGCCCCGTGCGCGGCGTCCAGGGCGGCACCACCCGGCTGGCGCGCGTGCTCGGCGAGCTGCTGGTGTCGACGGACTCGTCGGCCAACCTCGCCGTGCTGCGCACGCCTCCCGGTGCGGCGCAGTTCCTGGCCTCGGCGCTGGACCGGGCGGCGTTGCACGAGGTCGTCGGCACGATCGCGGGTGACGACACGATCCTGGTCGTGGCCCGCGAGCCGATGACGGGTGCCGAGCTCGCGGAGCGGATCGCCGCGCTGTCGTCGGGTTCCACCGATGAATGAGCCCGTGCACGCCGTGCTGACGTTCGACGCGGGGGTGCCGGTCGCGGTGGACGGCGAGACCGTCTCCGTGGCGGAGGCGGTCCGCGAGCTCAACTTCCGCGGTGGCGTCGTCAGGTCGAGCTTGGGCTCGGTCGCGGTACGGGTGGCGCGGATGGCTTTGCCGTCGGGTTCCGGCGAGGTCGACGTCGCGCTGTACGAGGGGCGCGTGGTCGGGCTGGTGGCCCGTTCGGAAGAATCTCTTTACGACTTCGCTAGCTGAGAGTTGCGTGCAATGAGTTCTTTGTGGGGTGGCCGGTTCGAGTCGGGACCGGCCGAGGCGATGGCTCGCCTGTCGCTGTCGACGCATTTCGACTGGCGGCTGGCGCCGTACGACATCGCGGGCTCGCGCGCGCACGCCCGTGTGCTGCACGCGGCGGGGCTGCTCACGGACGAAGAGCTCGCCGGCATGCAGAAGGCGTTGGACGAGCTGCTGGCCGACGTCGAGTCCGGTGCCTTCACCCCGGTGCTGGAGGACGAGGACGTCCACACGGCGCTGGAACGCGGCCTGATCGACCGCGCGGGCACCGAGCTGGGCGGCAAGCTGCGCGCCGGCCGGTCCCGCAACGACCAGGTGGCGACGCTGTTCCGGATGTGGCTGCGCGACGGCGCCCGCCGCGTTGCCGCTGGTGTGCTGGACGTCGTGGACGCGCTGGCGGCGCAGTCGGAGTCGAACTTCGGTGCGGTCATGCCGGGCCGCACGCACCTGCAGTCCGCACAGCCCGTGCTGCTGTCCCACCACCTGCTGGCACACGCGCACGCGCTGTTGCGTGACGTCGACCGCCTGCACGACTGGGACGCGCGCGCCGCGTTCTCCCCGTACGGCTCGGGCGCCCTGGCCGGTTCGTCGCTGGGCCTGGACCCCGCCAAGGTGGCCGCTGACCTGGGCTTCTACGCGCCGGTCGAGAACTCCATCGACGGCACCGCGTCGCGCGACTTCGCCGCCGAGATCGCGTTCGTGCTGGCCATGATCAGCGTGAACCTCTCGCGGATCGCCGAAGAGGTCATCATCTGGACCACCGCCGAGTTCCGCTTCGCGGTGCTGGACGACGCGTGGTCCACCGGCAGCTCGATCATGCCGCAGAAGAAGAACCCGGACGTGGCCGAGCTCGCGCGCGGCAAGTCCGGCCGCCTGATCGGCAACCTCGCCGGGCTGCTCGCGACGTTGAAGGCGCAGCCGCTGGCCT
This sequence comes from Lentzea alba, assembly GCF_011067745.1. Lineage (GTDB taxonomy): Bacteria > Actinomycetota > Actinomycetes > Mycobacteriales > Pseudonocardiaceae > Lentzea > Lentzea alba. The sequence goes on along the minus strand of NZ_JAAMPJ010000016.1, from coordinate 4,416 downwards.
ACAACCGCGACCTGCAGGAGGACAAGGAGCCGCTGTTCGACTCGGTCGAGCAGCTGGAGCTCCTGCTGCCGGCCTTCGCGGGCATGGTGGCGACGTTGAAGTTCGACGTCGAGCGCATGGCGTCGTTGGCCCCGGCCGGTTTCACCCTGGCCACCGACATCGCGGAATGGCTTGTGCGCCAAGGCGTTCCGTTCCGCGTGGCACACGAGGCAGCCGGTACCTGCGTGCGCGTCGCCGAGTCTCGCGGAGTGGGCCTGGAAGAGCTGACCGACGAGGAGTTCGCGGAGATCTCACCCGCGCTCACCCCCGAGGTGCGCTCGGTGCTGACCGTCGAGGGCTCGATCGCGTCCAGGAACGCCCACGGCGGCACCGCTCCGGAACGCGTCCGCGAGCAGCTCGACGCACTGGTGGCGAAGGCTGCTTCCGCGCGTGAGTTCTAGGTTGCTGACCAGGGAGGAGCTGGCCGTCGACCCGGTCGACGCGGCCCAGCTCCTCCTCGGCGCGTTCCTGGAAGCGGGCGACGTGCGCGTGCGCATCGTCGAGGTGGAGGCATACCGGGGCGGCGACGACCCGGCGTCCCACTGCTACCGCGGCAAGACCCCGCGCAACGAGGTCATGTTCGGCCCGGCCGGTCACCTCTACGTCTACTTCGTCTACGGCATGCACTTCTGCGCCAACGTCGTGTCGTTGACCGATGGCGTTCCCGGTGCCGTGCTGCTGCGCGCAGGTGAGGTCGTATCCGGTGAGGACGTCGCCTTCTCTCGACGCCCGGCCTCGCGTTCTGCAGCCGAACTGGCCAAAGGACCCGCACGGCTGTGCAAGGTCCTCGGGCTGGATCGCTCGCAGAACGGCGTGGACCTTACATCGGCTGACTCGCCCGTGCGCCTGTACGCGGGAGAACCAGTGACCTCGGTCCGTTCGGGCCCTCGCGTCGGTGTCGCCGTGGCGATGGACGTGCCGTGGCGGTTCTGGATCGACTCTCCGGCCGTGTCGACCTACAAGAGAGGCGGCAAGCGCCGCACCTCAGCGTGAAAGCTTGTCCAGCGCTGTCTTGAACTTCCGCTCCAGCTCGGGATCCACCTCGAACACCAGTGGCACCGTCACGTTGATCTGCTCGCCGGCGGTCAACCGCTCGACCAGCGTGTCCGCCACCTCGCGCAGATCCGCCGCGACCGCGTGCATCGCCCGGAGCTGCTGGTCCGCGAACTGCGCCTGGATCCGGGCGGCGACCCGCGCGGGTTCGCTCGCGTAGCTGGTCCCGTGGATCCCGCGGGCCCACTCCAGGATCTCGTCGAACGTCCGCACGAACAGCTCACCGAGGTGCACGATCCGGTCCGGGTCGCCCGGCACCCCTGGCTCTCCGAACGCGGCCTCCTGGGTGTCCGCGGTGAACACCGTCTCCACGGCGACCTTGATGATCTCGCTCAGCACCACGTTGCGGTCCCGGATCAGCGTGATCCCGCTGCCGTGCTCGACGGTCCCGTTGCGCGGCGCGTAGCGGAGGAAGTGCTCCCAGTACTTCGGCTCCAGCTCGCCAAGTCCTTGCGACACAACGGTGACGTAGAGCAGGTACTCCCAGCCGCGCGGCTTCTCCCGTGCGAGCGCCGCCACTGACGTGGGCGTGATCGGTGTCTGTGCCGTGAACTCCGCACGGTGCTGCGCGAGCTTCTGCACAACGGCATCCGCGATGACGTCTGGCTCGTGCACGCGCAGATCGAGGTAGCCGATGGTCGACGGGAGCCCCGGTACCGCGGTGTCATCGATACGGATCGGCAGCACGTACTCGGTGTGCTGCTCCAACGCGCGTGCGAGCGTGACGCGGCGTTGGAGTTGTGCCCACTTGTCCACGTAGTGCTGCGACGTGAAGACGAGCACGTAGCGCGCGCGTCGGGAGTACGCCTCCGAGAAGTACTCGACGAGGTCGAGGCCCCACCACTCGGTCTCGCGTTCCTTGTCGTAGAAGACCTCGACGTTCAGGGCCTTCAGCTGCTGAAGGACCGGAAGCACCAGCTCCCGGTCCTTCTCGGCGCACGACAGGGCGACGTCGAACTCGTACTCGGCCACCCCGCCATTCTTTACGGCCGAACGGTCCGCCGGTACCAGGCACGCCGGTGATCCGCCGGCAGCGCCAGCCGCGTGATCAGGTTCGTCAGCAGCGCGCCGATGATCAGCCACAGCGCCGCGGCCAGGCCCTCGTTGAACAGGACCGCCACGGACTGGTTGTCCGGGGTGAAGAGACCGTCGAGACCCAGGGTGATCCCGCCCGCCCAGCCGGCGACGAACTGGAAGAACCCGTTGCCGGCGTTCGCGCCCGCCACCACCAGGAAGATGTGCACCAACAGCACGATGGCGAACGTCCAGCACACGATGTCGATGACTGCGCAGACGATCCGCACCGTCCGCGCCTTGCGGTAGTCGTCGCGCTCTTCCACAACGCGTTCCTCGACGACAGGGTCGTTCACGCGCGGCATGCGCTCAGTGGGCCGCCGCAACTCGTCACGTGGCTCCGTCATGGCCTTGACGTACCCGGATCGGCACCGGGTCGAAACCCGTTAGACCTGGTAGGCGACAATGAGTGCCGTGAGCGAGCACATCCTTGACGAACTGTCCTGGCGCGGCCTGATCGCGACGTCCACCGACCTCGAAGCACTCCGGAAGGACCTGGACGCCGGCCCGCTCACGCTCTATTGCGGTTTCGACCCGACGGCGCCGTCGCTGCACGCCGGCAACCTGGTCCCGCTGCTCATGCTCAAACGCTTCCAGATGGCGGGGCACCGGCCGATCGTGCTGGCCGGCGGTGCGACGGGCATGATCGGCGACCCGCGCGACACCGGTGAGCGCACGCTGAACTCGCTGGACACCGTCGCCGAGTGGGCCGACCGGATCCGCGGCCAGCTGGAGCGGTTCGTCGAGTTCGACTCGTCGCCCACGGGCGCGATCGTCGAGAACAACCTCAACTGGACGGGCCAGATCAGCGCGCTGGAGTTCCTGCGCGACGTCGGCAAGCACTTCTCGATCAACGTCATGCTGTCGCGGGAGACGGTGAAGCGTCGCCTGGAGAGCGATGGCATGTCGTACACCGAGTTCAGCTACCTGCTGTTGCAGTCGAACGACTACCTGGAGCTGCACCGCAAGTACGGCACCGCACTCCAGCTCGGCGGCTCGGACCAGTGGGGCAACATCGTCGGCGGTGTCGACCTGATCCGCCGCGTCGAAGGCAAGCACGTGCACGCCCTGACCGCGCCGCTGGTCACCGATGCCGAAGGCAGGAAGTTCGGCAAGTCGACCGGTGGCGGGAACGTGTGGCTCGACCCGGAGCTGACCTCGCCGTACGCCTGGTACCAGTACTTCGTGAACGTCGGTGACGCCGACGTGCTCCGCTACCTGCGCCTGTTCACCTTCCTCACGCGTGAGGAGCTGGACGAACTGGAGAAGGAGACGGCGGAGAAGCCGCACCTGCGTTCCGCGCAGAAGCGGCTCGCGCAGGAGTTCACCGACCTGGTGCACGGCGAGCGCGCGACGCAGCAGGTCATCCTGGCGTCGTCGGCGCTGTTCGGCCGGGGCGAACTGCGAGAGCTCGACGCGTCCGTGCTGGAAGCGGCGCTGGCCGAGGCCCCCAAGGGGCAGGTGCGGCTGGCGGACGAGCCCACGATCGTCGACCTGCTGATCGCGTCGGGCCTGGCCGAGAGCCGGGGCGCCGCGCGGCGGACGGTCAACGAGGGCGGTGCCTACGTGAACAACGCGAAGGTGACCGACGAGGAGTGGAAGCCGGCTTCGTCGGACCTGCTCCACGGCCAGTGGCTGGTCCTCCGACGCGGCAAGCGCAACAACGCGAGCGTCCAGGTAGAGCTCTGATCTGCACGTTCTGGTCCCCGAAGGCCGTCGATCCCACTGCGGGTCGGCGGCCTTCGATCTTTCTTGGTGTGACGGCGGCCACAGTGTGCGCGGCTATGGCGCTGCGATAGCGTGTTCGTGGGTCCTGTACGGGGCTGCTGACCTGCGGTTTCTTGATCGCGGGGCGCAGGGGTGCCCCCGATTTGACCCTGAGTTGGCGTGCGTGTAACTTTCTCCATGTCAGCGCGGAACGGGCCGGGAAAACCGGAACGGAGCGCGACGAGGGTCACGAACCAAGCTTCCACGGACTGTGGTAGAGTGGGTGACTGCGAAACGATGAAGACCCAGCCGGTAGCTCGTCTGAGCTCAGAGGCCAAGGGCGTCGGAAGTTTCAAACCAAAAGCTTAAGTACGACACAGCCTCGGATCGAGTCGCCGTGCGGCGGATCGTGATGATGAGCGCGTGTTCTTTGAGAACTCAACAGCGTGCCGAAACACAGCCAGTAATATATGAATTACCTCCTCGTCGAGGTAGTTCCTTTGAGAGTAATACCAGATTGCCAGACATATTCCGTCTGGAGCG
>NZ_JAAMPJ010000015.1:92280-345151 GCF_011067745.1 Lentzea alba | reverse complement strand
CCTACCACCGTCGCAGGCGCCAGGTTGCTCTCGGCCGGTTGACCCCTATCGAATACGAAGTAATCATGTCCACGCCAGCCAGCCAGGCTGCGTGACTACCACTGTCACCTAACGGTGCAGCAGACCCGATCTGCACCGGAGCGGAATCCGCATACGTCATCGTCAACCCGCTACACGCCTGTGCGTCGTTGTTAGCGACCCGTAAGCGTCGCCCCGGCGCGCCTTCTCTGGCGGCAGAACATGCCCTCACCGAGCTTGCACCAACTCAGGCGGACTCATCACCGACTCAGCCCGGCCAGCTATCAACGTGTCCCGGCTCGCACGGGCCGCGGTCATCTGGTGCATCAACATCCGCTCAGATGATCGGGACGGGTTCTTGGCGGGGCCGTCCCCAGTTCCACAACGAAGTCGCCCTAGTCCACAGCCCATGGATGAGTCGCAAGGGCCCGTCCCGGACAACCACTGCGGGACGGGCCCTATGCACCGGCGGGCCAGGTCGACCTACTCAGGGCGCGGAAGGACTACATGGGTGAATAGTGTGCGACTTCGTCCTCGGACATCGGAGTTGATCAAGCGGATGAGGATTCTTCGATCCTCATCCGCCTTTTCGTTCATGGCGTCAACCGCTGGGCCTGTGGTCCCGCTATCGAGCACACCTCTGGACGCAATGCGGGTTCCACATCATTTCGGCCAGCGTCAGATCGCTATCTGAGCCCGCTAAAGAGCAACTACAAACCAGCCATGGATCAGGTCGAATGCCGACTCCCGAACGGCCGGCTCACTGGGCGCGCATGCACAGGATCCTTCGGCCGCCCCGCCGGAGCTTGAACTGTGGTGATCTGGTAGCTCTAGATCGTGTACGTCTTCGGGGGAACGGTCAGCGGCGCACGTACCGCCATGCAGGAGTCACTCGATGGCTTCATCAACGGTTGTGTCGCGGAGTTCGAGCGGACAAGAGCCGAGGAGCTGCTCGGCGAGCTGACGCGGGCTCGGCTCGGCGACTTGCGCTGCCGCACGGCCGGACTCAAGCCGAAAATCGCGTTCGAGCCCAGTATCGTGTCCGGGCTGACCAGCGGTCGAAAGCGGCGCAACCTCGCGCGGGCTAAGGTTCGTCGCGGAGTGCGTCCTCGATCGTGTCACGGATATCGAAGATCTGTTGCGGCGGTCGAGGACGAACGAGCACGACGGCCTGGATCTACCTGAAACACGGGTCGGATCAGGTTCATTGCACGATGCTCAGCAGGTCCACGAAGAAGGTCTGCAGCATCTCGGATGCGTCTGGCTGCCCCAGCTCGAACCCGCCGAATCGGTAGACCTCGTACCCGCGCAGCCGAAGCTTCCGGTCCTCAGCAACCATCAGCGAGTAGAGCCGCGGTGAGGCGGTGTCGCCCTCGGAGTAGTGCTGCTTGCCGTCGACTTCGATCACTACTCGGCCGCCGTTGGGAAGCAGCAGCAGGAAGTCCATCCGCTCCCTGGCGAGCACGCCGGGCCGGCCACCCCGTTGTTTCCACGTCGAAGGGTCGTAGTGCAGGTAGACCTGCGGCAGAAGTGCCGGTACGTCAGCACCCCGCTCAGACTTATAGAGATCTCGGTAGGTCTGGAACAGGGCGTACTCGACAGGGTTGTCCTTGACCGACGCCGCGAGCCGGTTGTACAGACTCCTCGCGACGTCCTGTTGCGAGGAGTCGCCGAGGCTGTTCGTGGCACGCCACCAGTCACACAGCTGGCCCCAGGTCAATCCCGAGGATCCCAGGGGCCGGTTGTAGAACAGGCAATGCTCGGCGTTTCTGGTGACCTCGATGATGTTGTCGATCGCGTCCCGCAACACGATGTCCGGCTTCGGCCCGGTGGACGCGAAGATCAGGTTGCGGATTTGACCATCCACTGCGCGCAGGCCCTTTCGCCCGCGCTGCTCGTCGTCTAGGTCGTCGAGCCGTTCGAGGATCGGGTTGAACAGCTCGTTCAGGTAGCCGCGCCGAGCTCCCCAACCACCGGAGCCGCTCATCCCCTGAGCGCTCCAGAAGCCATGAAATCCCTTGAAATCCCGGAAAGGCGGGTTGAACGGCACCCCCAGGCGCTTGAGGACCGTCCGCAGCGTCCTCAGAACCGCTGAGATTTCGTCGTCGCTGAGCGTCTGGCTGCCGTCCGTGCCGTACGACTCCAGCTCACCGTGCGCGAGGCGGCCCAAGTCCATCGCCGCGTCGACGTCGCTCGGCTCTGCCTGCGATGCGCCTCGAACAAGTTCCAGCCGACCGATGTGCAGGACGTCCCTGAACCTGTCGGGTGACCACGGATCGCCGTTCAAGGGCCAAGCCGGATCCTCCTCCAACACGACGAACCAACTCGACCTCACAGGCCCAGTTTAGCCCGACCCTGGAACGTGCAGCCCGGAGAAAGAGGTTGACCACATGCGCAGGCGACGCCGCCTAGGCCCATCAAGGCGCATTGCCGCGCATCGCCGCTGTCCATGCAGAAAAGCATTCGCTTCACAAATCGATCTGCCACACCACTTTAAGCAGGTCTGAGAGCCGAGGGTCTCGCTCCACACGAGTTTGTCGGTCATCGAGTCAAGCTTTCGCACAGTGTGTTGCCGCTCGCCTGCCGATTATCAGTGCGAACGCCTCCAGCACCAGGCATACCGCCTCTCTGCCCTCAATGCAGTGGTTTAACCTCACAGTTTAGCGTGTATCCATAAGCGCCAACACACGGCTTTCCCTTACAAACGACCTGATATTGACAGAGGAAGTCCACCCATTTGGAGCAGCGCTCGCCTGATGGCAACAAGCATGTCGGTCTTCCCTGCTGCGCTGGCGCACCACGGAAGCATGCCGAGCCCAGCGCAGGCAGCTCGGCCCTTTGAGAAGCTTGTCATCTTGATCAAGGCGAGCACTGCGCCGTAGCGCACTCAAGCAAGGATGATCAAGCTCGCCCAGCGCTAGGACGAGTCGCTGGCTGTCTCTTGAGCCACCCGCTGGGTCCAGTCTCGTTCTACAGATCCAGCCGTCGGGCCTAACAAACGACGCTGGCGCAGCGATGAATGGGGTATGCGTGTTGAACCTAGTACTGAGATCGGTGCCGCCGGAGTCTCCCAAGCCCTGGGCTCAGCGCAAGTCCCGGTCGTGTACGGGCGCCCAGGATCAACCCTGCACTATCTATCCAGGGCAATCTTGTTAGCAGGCAAGTTCGCCACAGATGTACATTCGCAGCCAATCGGACGCAGCCAAATACCTAACCCAAGCCTATCCAACTTCTCAAAGTTCTGCGACGCGACTCCATACACCAGGATCCGGCCATGACAACCGCATTACTAATAAATTGTCGCAACCACAACCGCGATCACGCGCAACGCATAAGAGAAACCGTGGCAGGACGATACGACTCTAGTGACGGCATATTCGTGGGAGTCCAAGCTGATAAGCAGGAATTTGACGACTACCTCAGGCTAGTCAACGCAGCTCAAGAGGCAAGCGTAGTAGTAGTCATAGTGAGCACAAGAGATCTTTACCTCGAATTCGACGCCCCCAAACCAAATGATCGTGAGCTACCTAAAGACCCCTTGCTGGCAATAGCAGGTTCACGAACATCACCGCCAATTGGCAAACTAATACTCGTTGTCGTCGAGCCAGATGAGTTTGACGCCAGCGAACTTGCAGTAAGATTCGGGTCAAAACTTGATTTGGTCATGAGAAGACCGCTTGCGCGATCGACATATGCGAGTGATCTTGAAGGTATTGCGGATGCCGTGGTGGCAAAGCTGGAAGTAGCAGATTCGTCCTCAGGCAGCGAGCTCTGGTCTGCTCACCACCCAAGCTTGGCTCGGCAGTTCAACGAACACAGCCCAGAGGTACCAGCTAGACCTCAAACAACAGGCCGCGGATTTGGAAGAGATTTTGACTACAGAAAGTGGGCAGCCGGAGGATTCCAGTTCGAGGAGCCTGACCTCAGGGACCGGTCTTCTTCCAAATCCACAGCAAGCCACGATGATTCCAGTTCCTCAAACGAGGAGACTGAGGGAACAGAAGTAAAATGGTCAAACGATTCGGCGACCACTACCGACTATCTGAAGCGCGACGCGCTAGCGCGCGTGCTCGATGCTCGACTCCGTGAAGCGCAGCATCAAGATCCACGCACGTCTCTGCTCGTTCATCTCGACGGAAATTGGGGCTCAGGCAAGAGCACTGTTCTGATGTTGCTCGCCAAACACTTGGAGGCGCCGCCCCCTTTCCTAGTGGTGTGGTTTGACGCCTGGCAACAGTCCCGTGTATCACCACCCTGGTGGGCGCTTCTGACATCCCTGAGGCAGCACGTCCTTGCCGATCGCAACTGGGTCAAGCGGCAATTTTTCCGTGTCCACGAAATGGCGGCCAGGGCGCGCGTATCCGGGGCGCCGTATATCGTAGCCGTTGTCCTTCTGCTAGTACTGACCAGTGGCTTAGGTTACGTAACTTGGTGGCTAGCAGCACGCTTCTCGCCAACAACCGGAGACTTGATAAAGCTGTTCACGCCAGCACTTGCAATGGGGACGTTCCTTTGGGCCAGCACGCGCGTAGCCGCGCGGATTCTGCTGTGGGATTCCTCTCGTGGAGCGCGCCTATTTGAACAGACCGACAACAACCCCATGGCGAGGGTCGCTGTGCATTTCGAGTGGTTGTTGCGGAAGTCTAAGAAGCCTGTGGTCTTCTTCGCCGATGACCTTGACCGCTGCCGGGAAGACTACGTTGTCGAGTTCATGGACTCGGTTCACACGCTCGTACGCGATGCTCCACGGAGCCACCACGGAGCGTTCGCAAAGAGCCATTCTCCCGCCGCCTACTTCGTTGTGGCCGCAGACGGCGCCTGGATCAGGAGGAGCTACGAAAGCGCCTACACAACCTTCGAAGCGCCGATCTCCGCAGCCGGCGGATCACTCGGCCATCTATTCACGGACAAGCTCTTCCAACTTAATGTCCCGATGCCTTCACTCGGAGGCGGTAGCCAGATGGAATACATCGGTAAGCTACTAGGACTCGCAGTCGATAATTCAAATCTACAAGTCGCCGCAGCAAGCTCGGCTATCAATAGCGCAGGCGGAGACGAGACCGCAATCATCCAAACGCTAGCCAGCCTCAATCAGAACGCACGTGAAGCCGTAGCTCCTCAGGCTGCATTGGCACTGACAACTGCCGAAACCCGCAAACACACTGAGCACGCGTTGCGGAAGTTCTCATCCCTCCTACACGGCAATCCCCGAAGCATTAAACTATTTCTTAACACCTACAGCATACTGCGATCTGTGCGCACACTTGAAGGAAACACAGTCTCGCCCAACACCTTGGCTCTTTGGTCGATAATCAGGGTGCGATGGCCGAGCATAGCCAAATTTCTGCAACGATCTCCACAGGCAGTGGAAGGCATCCAAGATGACCTATGGCTCGGCGATCACTTCCCGGAGGAGCTACGCGACTTGGCAAAGAACAAGGAGCTTCGCCAAGTCGTTTCACACCCGGAAGGCGGACCACTCACACCTGCGCTAATTCGGCAGTGTTGTGGCACAACAGAGAATTAGGAAGTCATACCGCCGTACTTCAGCGTTCCTCTGACGAGGTCGCCGTAGGGCGGTTTGGTCCATGCGGCCAGCAGAAGCACGCGCCGCAACACGGAGCCAAGTGTGCTCGAAGACGTGCTCAGACCGAGCAGCCGTCCCGGCGGTGCTTCACTGGCCTACCCGCTCCCGAGACGTGATCTCGAAGGGAGGACACCTGCCGGTCGAGCTGTCCCGTGTCCTGCCGCGCGAATACCCGCAGCTAGCGGCCCTGCAAGCGCAACGCCTGAGGCCGTCCCGCGTAACCACCGCGGGACGGCCTCAGGCGTTGCGGGCCAGGTGTACTTACTCAGGGCCAGGAAGGACTACGCGGGTGAATAGTGTGCGACTTCGTCTCGGACATTCTCTTACCCCACGGGATTCATTAGGATCCCGTGGGGTAATTCATATTTCGGCCGCTTTCGTGGCATCACAACATTCCAACGCGAGCATCGACTGGACTGGGCGACGGGCAGGTTCCACGGTTTTCACAACCTGTGAGGCGGGTCGAAGTTTCACTCGCTGACCGTCGTATTCGATTTGCAGGCGTTGCTCGTAGAGTTGATCAACCGGCCCCGCGAGTACGTCCTCCTCCGCAGGTCCAGCCAGCCGCTCGAGTAGGCCTGGGAGCGCTTCAAGCAGGTGATCTTCACGGATGTAGAAGTTTCGCGGTGCGCCGTCGGGACGTCGCTTGACACTGGTGAAGCCATGCCGACATCGATAGCCCGCTCGCCCATGAACCCAGTGCCCATCCATCCGCCGGCCACACAGCCCACACACCACGAGGCCTGCAAGCAGATAGCGTCGGACCTCGCCGTCCTTGGCCAGCTTCGCCACTCGCATCCCCTGCACCGCAACGAACGTCTCGTCATCGACGAGTGGCTCGTGCGCGATCCGCTCGGACACCTCCCACTCGCTAACCGGGTTGTATCGCAGCGCCCCCGAACCGCGGCCACCGGCACGTCCACCTCTTCCATGGCCGATCGTGCTGCTTCGGTTCCACACCTGTCGGCCGGTATAGCGCGGGTTCTCCAGAATCATCCCCACTGTCCGGACAATCCACCGCTCCCCCGACCTATGCGCATTCCGTTCCCGATCCGCACCCGACGGACACGCCACCCCACGCTCGTTGAGCTCCCGCGCCAACGACGCCACCGCCCGCCCGCGAGCACGCTCGGCGAACATCCATCGCACCCACGGCGCCGTCACCGGATCCGGCGCCAACACCCGCACCCGACGACCCCACCGCCCATGCACAGGATTCGGATGCCGACCACCATCAACAAGCCGGTACCCATACGGCGGACGGCCACCCAGAAACCGACCCTGCAACCGCGTCTGAGACCGCATCGCCGCCAACACCCGCTGCCGCGCCCTCGCCACCTCACGCTGCGCCTGCGCACCCAACAACACCATCAACGCCTCATGCACCGGACTACCCAGTTCCACCGGACCACCCGCCTCCGGCAACCACACCGCAACACCCAGCGCGTTCAGTCCTGATACGACCTCACGGAACTGATCACCGTGGAACGCCCGCTCGTACTCGCCTACGACGACCGCATCGAAGTCACGATCTGGGTCTGCGGCAGCGGCGAGCAACGCCGCAGCTTCCGGACGGTCCAGCCACGGCCAGCGTCGCGACACGCCCACGTCGAAGAACTCCGCGACGACAGGGCCAACGCCGTCGACCAGCTCCTCCGACACCGCGCGCTGCCACGCGCGAGACGTCTGCACATCCTGGAACTCACTCGTCGACATCCGGCCGTAGAACGCAAAACGCAGGCCAGGCTTCTCACGCGGTGCCACTGGACGGCGACGTCCCGTCAACGCGGCAACCAGTTCGGCGTTCGTCAGCGTGGCCACAGTCAGCTCCCTCGGTCAAAACCGAGACCCAGATGCCAATGGCATCGTGACGACGTCCTGTCCACCTCTACCCGAACAGACCAAGCGCGAGTCACGCCAGACATCGGGCCAGCTCCCCATCACGGCAAGCCGACTCAGATGACCTGCCCCACCGGAAGGGTTCCAGTCGTTGTGGCTAACTGGCAGCGGTGATGGTGTCGTGGTCAGAGCGTAGTTCGTACTCGATTGGGGTGAGGTAGCCGAGTGCGGAGTGCCGTCGGCGGCGGTTATGGAAGATCTCGATGTAGTCGAAGATCGCGTTGGCCAGCTCCACGCGGGTCTTCCATCGCTGACGGTTCAGTAGCTCGATCTGCATCGATGACCAGAAGGATTCCATCATCGCGTTGTCGAGGCCGTCGCCCACGCTTCCGAAGGATGGCAGCAGACCGGCTGAGCGGATCTTGTCGCCGAAGACCCAGGAGGTGAACTGGGTTCCGTGATCGGCGTGGACGATGCCGCGGGCTCGGGGCGCCGGTTGCGGATGGCCATGTCGAGTGCGTTGACGACCAGGGTTGAGTCCTGTGTGGAGTCGATCGACCAGCCCACGATCCGACGGCTGAACGCATCCAGCACCGCGGCGCAGTAAAGCCATCCCTCCCTTGTCCTGTGCTGGGTGATGTCGGTGACCCACAGTTCGTTCGGTTTCAGTCGATGGAACTTGCGGTTCACCAGGTCACCGGCGGTGGCGACACCGCGGAGCTGTTTCACTCGTGCCGGCCCGGGAAGTCCGTGGATACCGGCTTGGTTCATCAGTAGCCAGACGGTTCGCTCGCAGACGGTGATGCCCATGCCGAGAGTGAGTTCGGCGTGCACCCGTCGATGACCGTAGGTGCCGCGTGAGGCGACGTGCACCTCCCGGATCACGCCGGTCAGCCAGCGGCGTCGCAGCTCCGTCGGCGTCGTCGGAGTTCGTTTGGCCTTGTAGTAGTTCTGGCGAGCGACCCCGAGGACGCGACAGGAACGGTCGACCGGAATCCCGGCGTCGGTGAGCCTGTCGATCACCGGGTAGAACCTTTTGGGCGGGGACGCTCCTTCCCCAGGAACGTCGCTGCCTGACGCACGATCAACAACTCCGTCTCGAGCTCATGGATCCGCCGTCGAGCGGCGCGCAGCTCGACTGACTCGCTGCTCGGAGTGCCAGGAATCTCACCGCGATCGATCCGGTCCTGCTTGACCCATTTCGACAGCGTCACCGGATGGATACCGAGGTCCACCGCGGTCTGCTTCTGTTCTTTGCCAGCTCGGACCAGCGCGACGGCACGCGCTCGGAACTCGGCGGGGTACGGACGGGGCACAGTGCACAGCCTCTCGAACAGGCCGCCAGTTAGCCACCAACTCTGGAACCCATCCAGTAGGGCAGGTCAAGATGTCACCTAACGGTGCAGCAGACCCCTTTTCGAGCGGCACAGGGATGAACAAGTGAACGGCTGCAGTTCAGGACGTCCCCGACGCGCACCACCACTGCCGCGACCTACTCGCGCAGCGGAAGCGAGGCGGAAGCGAGGCGGACTCCTCAACCCGGAGCGCGGCACGCGCGGATGCACATGACGCGCACCAATCCAGCAAGGAGAGCACAGGTGAAGACCCTGCCCAAGACACAGCCGCCCCGCCGTCGTGCCAGGTCCCTGCTCACGGCGATGGGGGCGATGGCGCTGGTCGCCGCGACGAGCCTGATGGCCGCAGCCCCGGCGCAGGCGTCGGACTGGGGTGGCGATGGTGACAGCGCCACCTGTGACAGTCCCTTCACGGTCGTCAGCACACCGATTTACGGGACCCGCGGGAACCTCATCGGCAAGAAGATCGCCGAACTGCAGATGCGGTGGTCGTGGTCGTGCTACGGCAACTGGTCGCGGGTCGTGCTGGATGGCGGCAACTACCCCGACACGGTGACCGTGGAGCAGCGCGTCGAGTCGGAGGGCAAGAGCGCCGGAGCGCTCGACTGGGTGACCCCCGGCAGCACCGGCGCGACCGCCTGGATCCGGTACGTCCGGCTCGCGAACTCGCAGAGCCCGGCTTGCGTACAGGCGTGGTTGTCCTCGGACTTCGGCACGCCGAACTTCCACACCAACGGCGCACGCGTCTGCGCCTAGCCGCCGGTCACGGGCCCGAGGCCATCACGCACCCCGCGACGATGACCTCGGGCCTGTCCGCTCCTGGTGCTCCACCCAGGTCACACGCTGGGCGAGATGATCGACGCAGCCCCGTCGGCTTGCGACACTGACGTTCCTGATCACCCGCGGTGTTGCAGGAGGTTCTGGGTTGGCCATCGTCCTGCACGGCACCTGGTGGGTCGCCGATCACCGTCCGGAGCAGGACCACCGCTCTCTCGCTGGCACTCTCACCATCGACGAGAACGGCCGGGGTTTTCTCGAGCTGCCACCCACACCACCCCCGCTGCTCGCCGACCAGGTCAACGGCGTGTGGCGGACCACCGCTGCGGGCAACGCGGCACTCGCGGTGCACGGCCAGACCGCACACGGCCTGCGGATCACCCTGCTGCACGCGACGGGCGCGCCGTCGCTACGCGCGGCCGTGGTGATCGTGGGGGCTTGGTTGCACCCTGGGCGTCCTGCGGACCTCGACGCTGACACGCCAGTGCCCCGCGAACGACGCGCGGACCTGGTGCCGGGCGAGGACGTCGCGGCGTTCACCGGCATCGAGGTCGAGCTGCAACACCTCGGTGACTGGTCTGCGGCCAGAACCGTCCGCAGGCACCAGCCCCATGACCTGGACGACGACACACTGCTCGTCGAGCGTCGCCCGTCTCTCGATCACATCGTGACGCTGGACGACGGCGTCACCGTCGCCCTGGTTTCCGACGTGCGCATGAATTCCGAACGCACGTCGGAGCAAAGCACCATCACGATCACCGAGACGATCCGGGCGCGGGTGAGCACGCCCGAACCCGTGTCGCTCAACACCCTGCGCAGGCACGTCCGCTCGCTGCGCCGGTTGGTCGGCCTCGCGGTCAGCCGCGAGGCGGGCGTACTAGCCGCGACCGTGCACCCCGCACCCGACAACGACTCCGGTGGCACTCTGTCCTCTCAGGACGATGAACACCTGCGGACGGTGACCCTGCACGGCGCGTTCCCGCCCGCCGATCGCCACGACACCACACCGTTGGGCCGGGTGCTGTTCACCCTCGACGACGTGCGCCTGGACGTGGTCCTGCCCCGGTGGCAGCGCAACGCCGAGCGACTGGACGGGGTACTGGCCAGCCTGGCCATCGCCAGGGACCGCAACGCGCTGCTGGAGCCCCGGCTGATGGCTGCGGCGACCGCAGCCGAGACCCTGCACCGCGCCCACCACGGAACCCTGTCCGAACCCGCCATGCCCGACGCGGACTACGTACTACTGCGGCAACACATCGTCGCCGGGGTCACCGCCGCCATCGCCGCGCACCCGCACCTGGCCGAGCACGAGAACGCCGTCCTGGGCCGGTTCCACAACCAAGGCCGCACCACCCTGCACACGCGGCTGCTCGGCCTGGCCGACATGCTGGGTCCGCACGCCGCACCACTGCTGACCGGTGACCACCTCAGTCCTTCCCCCGAGCCGCAACCGCCACCCTCCCTGTCGCGCGAGGCGCAGGCGTGGGCACGAGCGACAACACGCGCACGCAACAACATCGCCCATGACGGGCTGGTCGGCGCCATCGGACACACGGCCGCCGTCACCGTCTTGTGGGTCACTACGGCTGTGGTCGAACTGTTGGTCCTGCGCGAACTCGGCATCGACGAACGACATCTGGACGTGCTGGTCCACCACCAGCGCTTCCGCCTGGCCCACACCCTCCGCCGCGACCTGCTGCCGTTGCTCGACGCCGAGAACGCAGCACCGCAACCCGATCCGTCACCACTGATGGCCGCCCTGATCCAGGCCGCGGCCGCGGCCTGGTCGAAAACCGGGTGGGTGGACTGGAAAGCGATCGCCGGCGCAGCCCAGCGCCACGAGGCGCTGCCCACCGGAGCCGCCTATGAGGACGTGGTCAACGCTTTGACCGCCGAGTTGGGCACCCACGCGCCGCCTCCCAAGTCTGGGCCGGGCGGCCGGCTCGGATGGAGCGCGACTGACCTGTTCATCGCGATCAACGACCACCACACCGCCACAGCGCCGTTCCCCGCTGGCTGGTGGCGCCGCCACCGGCACCTCGCACCCGCCTTGCAGGTGCTGCCCACCCTGGCGGGCGTCGAACCCGAGCGGGTACCCGTCCTGCTCGACGAACACCAGCTGACCGCCGTCGACCGAGACCGGCTCACCGAGCTCACGATCCAGGCACCGCACCGGATCAGCGCCTGGTTTCCCGCAGCCCGGCCGGTCTCGGCCTAGACGAGACCCCCGCCCAGGCCTGGCTCGCCCACACTTGCAGCCCTACGGTGCTGACGTGTGGATCTTCGAACAGCCGTGTCCCACCTGCTCCGCAGGACCGGGTGCGCGGTGCGCGACAGAGCAGGACACGCCGCGCCCTCCCCATTTCCGGCGGGTCCGGACCGCCGTCGTCCTGCGCGTGGTCCCGGTCATGACCGGGTGGATCAGCCCCACGCAGTGCGGCGAACTCGTCGACGCGCTGCTGGATCGCGAACTACGACATGTCCCCGACGAGCCACCGACACTCCGGCACGACGGCCCGCCCCAGCCCGCCGACCTCGACGTCGCGACCTGGCGCCTGCTCGCCGCCCAGCACCGCGTCATCCGCGCACGGAAGCTGCTCGACGATCCCCGCATCGGCGTCGACCTGACCGCACTCGTACGAGGCTTCGACGCGCTCGCCGACAAGGCCGAAGACGTGTGGGAAGTCGTGCGCGAGGCCAACAGTGCGGAGATCGCCGTCGACCGCGGCGACACCCCGGAGAAGATCTCCGCGGCCGTCCACCACCACCGGGCAGCGGTTGTCGACGCCGAGCTGCCTCCGCTGTCGTCGCCGGCGCCGGATGCCTCGACGTGGACCGTGCGCTACGACGATCACGGCGGGTTCGTCGCGACCGTGACCTCCGGGCGAGACGCATCCGGACCTTACCGAGGGTGGGGTTACGCGCCGACACCGCAGTCCGCCATCGCCACCATCACCGGGTTCATGGCCCATCGCCCACCCATCGTGGTCCTCGATCCCCCGGCACCGAGCCCGGTCCGGATGGTCGAGCCATCCTCAAGGGCGGACACGTCACTGGAAGGCCAGCGCGTCGCCGACCTGCTGCTGCACCGCGGACCCGCCTACCAGGAGCATCTGGAGGCGTGCAGACGCGCCGCGCACGTACTGCGCGGAGTGGACATCGGCGCCCACCTTGAGGAGCGGGCCCGCCTGCTCAACGACACCACGCCACAACTGGAACACGCGCACATCCTGTGCGAGGCGCCGGAGGCCGCGAACAAGGACCACCGCGGATACTTCGACACCACCCTGTGGGTCCCGACCCGGCTCGTCGTCTCCACCGCGTGCCCGACCTGGGGCGACTTCCAGGGCCACCGCCAGTACATGCTGCGCCAGATCGCCCAAGGCCTCGCCGACGCAGCCGACCTGGACGCGTTCACCACCGAACTGTTCACCGACCAGATCAACCTGACCCACACGCCAGCATGGGCGGGACCGGTGTACCAGGTCTCGGCCAACGGTAACCACCGCGTTCACGTCGCCCGCATGCTCGAATTGCCCTGGCTCGCCACCACGGTCACCTACGAAAAGCCGCCGCCAGCGTGGCAGTCCTGGGCCATCTACGGGGTCGAGTCCGACTGGGCCAGGACCGGCTGGAACGAGAAGTGGGCACAGCGGCGCCACGACCTGATCGAAGGCCTGATCCGGCGCGGCGTCATCGACGGCGAGTTTGACGACACCCCCGAACTGTTCAACCAGACCTTGCACTGCACCAGGCTGCCCGCGCCCTGGCTGATCCGCGCACCCGAACTCGCGACTGCCGCCAACGCCTACTACGAGACGCTGTACCCCGGCGCGCTCGCCATGCTCGGCATCCCGGCCGACGTGGGCACCGACGCCCACGCCTGGACACGATGGCTGACGAGTGCTCGCGGAACGGCTCTGATCTGAGTACCGATCCCGTGGTGCGTTCCGCGCGCAGGAGGCTCGTCGTGTGGTCCTGTCCCGATGGGACGTGAAGACTTGGCTGGGCAGGTAGACAGGGTTATCGCCGCCCGAACACCAGCGCTACGCGTCGTTGAGTTGCGCGCCAAGCCAGGCGCCGACACCGAGCAACACTTCGGCGCCGACGACACCGACGGGTTGTGACCTCCTGGACTGCCACGTTCAGGTCTTCAGCCGATCACGGCGTCACCACTCGAGCACCGCAGGCCGCTGAGTGCATCAAGGTCCTGGTCTCGGCCGCTCGGCTCCCCCGCACTCCCTGATCCCCCGTCTTGTCCCTTGCGAGATTGAGTTCCGATGACACAGATCCACTTCACGATGGTCAACTACGGCCACGGAGGCGCGAACTGCTCTGGCCGCACCGGCCTGCAGACCGAATGGGATCTCGACGGCCTCGTCGAGATCGCCTGAGCCTTTCACCCGATCGGATCTAGCCGAACGGAGTAACTCAGCGTGGGTGCGCCGCGACTTATCCTCCATGACCACCCCGCACCCGGAGGAGATCCGCTTCGCCGTCGTCCTCAACGGCGGGGTCAGCCTCGCCGTGTGGATGGGCGGCGTGGTCCTGGAACTCGACCGCCTCACCCGCGCCATGCCCGACGGCGACCCCGCCTACCGCGCCATGCTCAACCTGGTCGACGGCACCGCCCGCGCCGACGTCATCACGGGCACCTCCGCCGGCGGCATCAACGGCGCTGCCCTCGCTCTGTCGCAGGTCAACAAGAAGGCCGACCTGAGCGCGCTGCGCAACATGTGGGTCGAGCACGGCCGCTTCGACGAGCTACTGCGCCAACCGTTCAAGGGACAGCCGCCGTCGTTGCTGCGCGGCGACGAGTACTTCCTGCCGCGCCTGGAGGAGGCGCTCAGCGGTCTCACGACGGAGTTCGAGCAGGTGCCGTCCGGGAAGGCCCCGATCGACCTGAGGATCACCACCACGTTGCTCAACGGCGTGCCGAAGGTGAGCTACGACGATCTTGGGCAGGAGCTGCCGCAGACGGTGCACCAGGGCGTCTTCTCGTTCCGCCGGGACCCTCCGGACTGCGGGAGCAGCCAGGACGACTTCGTCAACGGGGAGAACCCGAAGCAGCACCTGGTCACGCGCCTCGCGCTGGCGGCCAGGTCAACGGCCTCGTTCCCGTTCGCCTTCGAGCCGTCTCACGTGCCGGTGCCCAGCGACGACGAGTCCGGCATGGGCAAGAACGCGAGCTGGTACAGCGAGAAGGCCGACAGGGCGCGGTTCGCGGTCGACGGCGGTGTGCTGGTGAACACGCCGACGAAGGAAGCTCTGGAAGCGATCGACCGGATGCCAGCGCAGGGACGGGTGCGGCGGATCATGCTGCTGGTCTTCCCACACGCACCCGATCGCGGCGAGGAGCCTGAGCAGGACGAGGCGGACGACTGCCCGACTGCGTTGAAGATTGGCGGAAAACTGCTCGGTGCGCTGTACAGCCAGAGCGGCCGGACCTATGTGGACAGAGTCGAGGAACACAACCGCGCGGCCGCGTCCCGGCGCACTGGGCGCAACGCGTTGCTCAACCAGTTGTACGACCAGGACGCCAAGCACCTGGTGCCGCAGCTCTACCGGATGGCACGAGTGTTGTTCGGTCAGTACCGCGAGGTTCGGATCCGGTACGCCGCCAAGCAGCTGGCGGGCCGGTTGTTCGACGATCCCAATGCCGACACCCACCGCTGGTCTTTTGAACGGGTGCGGGCCGCAGCCGAGGCCGGCCAACGCGCGTGGCCGCAGAAGACGCTCCCCTACGTCCCCGACAATCCGGCTCCCCACACCGTTCTCGGTGAGGAGAACTGCTGGCCGTGGGGCTTCACGATGGCCGACCGGCTGGCCTCGGCCACGCTGGATCTGCTCAAGCGCCTGGTGTGGGTGGTGCCCCGCGGCAGCGAGGACGCTGACAAGCTGGCAACGCTGCGGCAGACGCTGCACAAGTGCCGAGCAGCCATTCGCAACGAGCGCGCGTTCCTCGACGAAGGCACCTCCCCCTGTGAGCCGGACAAGACGTACTGGCTGGGGCGCCTGAAGAACTACAACGACAGGCTCTGCAAGCCTGATCCACGAGGCACCGGGGCGAGGGTGCGCAGCGAGGCCGGGAAGATCGGCGACATCCTGCTGGGCGCCAAGGACGTGCTGGAACGCGTCCCGGAGACGCTCGATGACATGGGCGGACTGAAGGCGTGGCGCGAGCTGCTCAACGCGGATCAGACCTTCACCGAGTGCAGAAAACGGTTGGCCGGCGCCGAACTTCTGCTGTCCCGGTTGCTGGCGTTAGAGATCTCGGCGACGTGCGTCGGCGACGTCGCGCCGACCGGTCTCGACCAGCCGGTGGAACTCATGCAGGTGAGTCTGCGGGCCGAGAACCCGTTCGCCGAACAGACCCGTACACCGGACGACAAGGCGGCAGGCGCGTCACTCGGCCGATTTTCGGGATTCCTCAAGCGGTCCTGGCGGGTCAACGACTGGATCTGGGGCAGGCTCGATGCGGCGACCATGCTGTGTCGGGTGGTTCTCTCGCAGGAGCGGCTTCATCGCCAGTACACGATCGAGGAGAAGCGCGGGGACACAGAGGAAGCACGCACGGACGCCGCCGCCCGCGCGATCCGCGAACTCGTGACGGCACTGTTCGGCTCTCATCCTGTGCAGCTCAAGGAGGAAAAGCGTCAGAAAAAGATCGACGCGCTGGTCGCAGATGCGATCAAGGAACTCACGGAGATCTACGGGAAGCCGGTCGAGGAACTGGAGCCGACCGCACCCAAGATCGCCGAACTCGTCGCTTGGGGCCTGCACATGCGGATCGTCTCCGAAGACCTCGGCGCGTTGAAGGACGCGATCTTGGCCGACGCCAACGATGGTGCGAACGTTAGGTCCTCAGGAGCGTTGTTCGTCGCACAGCACGCAAAACTGCTCGACGAGCTTGAGGTGCAGGGCCGGTTCGACCCGGCCAAGGAGGGCATGGTCGACCGCGCTATGAAGGCGCTCACCGCGTTCGACCAGGCGAAGATCGGCAGGGAGCCGCTGGGCGAGGAGTTCACCGGCGACCAGATGATCCGCACCGCCGCGACCGCCGCGGCGGTCGCCGTGAGCGTGCTGGACAGCGACCAGTCAGGGCTCGGGGTCGCCAAACCCGTGACCAGGACGCTCAGAGGCGCCACTCTTCTGCCGTACTGGGCGATCATCGGCCTTACCAAGGGCAGTCGCATCGCTCAGGCCGGCGGACTGCTCGCGATCACGCTCGGCGCCGCGATGCTGATGCTGGCGATGTTCAGCTTGTTGCCGGAGGGTCTCACCGCTCCTGCGGCCGCACTAGGCGCCGGCATGCTGCTCACCGCGTTCGGCTACGCGGCACTGCGATCGCGCACGATGCTGCACGGCCTGGTTTTGCTGTCTCCGGTGATCCCACTGGCGGTACACGCGATCGTCAACACCAACGATCCGAAGTCGACAGTCGGCGTCGTCTCGCTCGGCGGCGTCGCCGCAGTGGTCGTCGCCATGATGATCCTGGGCAGCGTCCCGGTGGTGCGGCGCACCCCGTTCGCGCTGATCTCAGACGTGTGGGTCAACGTGGTCGCCAAGCTCATGTACGGGTTGGCCATCGCGCTGGGCGCGGTCATCGTCGCAGCACCGCTCATCGCTCCGGTGAGGAGCGTCGTCGATTTCGCGCACGACAATCGTGTCCTGTCAGCGTTTGTCCTCGATTCCGTTCTGATCGTCGCCGCCGTGATGACAGCGTGGTGGCAAGGCCAGGCGCTGAAGCGGTGGCAGGTGAGGAAGAACGACAGTTCTGCGAAGAATGACAGGATCGCCACATCCGCCCGGATCGGACAGGCCCGATCGACGATCCCGGCCAGGTCAAGCCGGTGGCAGTACTCCGCCACCACCGGCAACGCGCCCAGCATCTTCTCCACACTCGGCCCCGCCATAGGCCATCGGCTGCCGGGGCCGTCGTTCCCGCATCCCGCCACGATAAGATGATCAAGACGAATCGCTGTTCCGGCCCCACTCATCGCCATGTGCGAAAGACGGGACTAGCCGCCGTTCAGCGCCGTTGAGTGCCCGTTCGATGACGTTCCATCGCCGACACTGCTCCAGATCCGCTCCAGCACGATCAGTGTGAACGGACTTTGCCACACGATGAACAGCAGGGAGATCCTCGCCTGTCATGCGCATGAGCGGGCTCGCTCATGCACGCGACCTGCCGTGCACTGAAGACCAGCACGGATGGCATCCTCCGCGGTGGCTTCTCCCTCGACCCGCGCCGGGGCGGCTTCTCCGCTTCGACTGCCCGACACCAACTTGACACCGCGATCGACTGGGGCCGCTACGCCCTGCCGCACTATAGAGATGGTGCTGACCTACGTCCTACGCCGCGACGTGATCGTTCTGACTGACCATGCAGTAATGCCTGCAAATCTCCGTGAGTGGACGTCGGCGGCGCCTGCTATGCCTAACCCTGGATTCGTCTTTACCGCACGAGATTGATGTTTTCGCCTATCGGGTCGAAAATTGTCGGTCATAGGTACATGATCGACACGGAAGCCCCACCAGGCACGCTGCGCAAATGTCCAGTGTATGGACAATCGACCTTGCAGACGTCGATCAGCGCTGGAGCGATAACGGACGACCCTGCACGGTCTGCCCACAGTCGTGAACACGGGTGGTTCCCGGCACTTCCCAGTGCGCCGGGGACCACCTCAACGTGGGTCCTCAGCACTTGCCGACCGAGGTTTGCCCTTCGACGAGCGACGAGTGCGTGTAGCCGACACCCCACGGGGTCGACAGCCGGAACCATCGGGGCGAGCTGTAGTCCGAGGCGGGCGGGTGCACCCACTGGCTATCGGTCCAGCACTGCATGGTGACGCCGGTACCGTTGCCCATGTACGCGATGACCCCGCACGCGGTGGTGCCACAGGTGCGCAGGTTCGCGCCACCGGAGTTGGAGTCGATGTAGCTGGCGAGCACGCCCGGCCCCGACGCCGACGCCGGAGCGGCACCGGCCACCAACGCTCCGCCGAACGCCGCGGTCAACAGCACCAGGACCGCTGATCGAACACTCGTCCGCTTCCGCTTCCCGTCCACGATCTCCCACCTCTTTCGATTGTCGGGAAAGAACTCAAAGTTGAACCTCCTCGATCGTGGAGCAGCGCCGGTACACCACGCGCCGGCCAATCGACGGCCACAATTTGACCGGTGCGCCACTCACACCGGCACCGCTGCGGCGACGCTTCGAGGACCACCGCGGCACGCGAGAGGCTGACGAGTTCGTCACCCCCCGACCTGGACGCCGAGCACCACACCCACCACAAAACCGAGCATCAACATCCAGATGCCCAGGCTGAACAGACGGCTTATAGGGCAGAAGATTTCCATGACCTCTCCAGAGGGTTCGCTTCGATCAAATCCGATGAATCCATGATGGAGTCGCCGCAGAACCACAGGAAGGTTTTCCGGTCGTGCATCAGTGCCGGTACCAAGACACCCGATGGGATGACAGCGACCGGACAGCTTTCCGTCAACACCGGCCACGGCGCCCTGCAGACGCGTTGGCGCGGTTGAATCGAGTGCCGCATGAGGGAGGACGGTCATGCCCACTTCGTGTCACGAGACCGATGCTCTGGTCACCGAACTCTAGGAACTCCGCCGCGGACGCGGGGTGCTCCGGCCAGAGGTGAAGAGCAGCCTCGGCCATGTCGTCGGCGCATTGTGCGGGATAAGCGCCGAAGACGACGAGGTCAAAGCGCGTGCGAAGCTGTTGTCAACCCTGTCGGAGCTGGCCGCCAAATTGCCGGATGACCTCCGCATCTGCTTCACGGCCGCTTTCGCCCTCGCCGAGGACGCTCGATTGCCGTTCTACCTCGAACGGCTGGAATGGGCGGGCACCCGACTCGGCCGCGAGGTCCGGACCGTGCGCAGGCGGGTCGACGAAAGCCTGTTGATCGTGGCGCAGATGGTCCTCGCGCAGCGTGCGAGGAGACCGACCCCGCCCTGGCACACCAGCGAGCTGAAGACCACGGTGTCATTGACGGGCGGCGAGGTGTTCGAGACGCGCAGGGTCGTCGCGGACCGCGCCGGAGTGACCGAGTTGGACCTCGGGTGGTCGTTGACCTCACCGGACGATGGCGGGGGCGATGTTGACGGCGTTCGGGTGCAGGTCATCCACGGCGGGTCGCTGGTACCCCGTTCGCGCAAGGCATCGGCCCGGATCGCCATGACCGTGCGGCTGGCGGAGCCGCTGGAGGTCGGGCAGGAGACCGAGATCTCTTTGCGGATCATCCCCGGCATCGGCTCGCCGCCGGCGTACTACGTCTGCACCCCGCACGGCCGATGCGACCGGTTCACCCTGCGGGTGGTGTTCCCCGTGCCACCGCGCCGCGTCTTGGTGCTGGACGGTGTGCCGGCCGTCGAGGTGCAGGATGACCTGGCGCCGCGCCGGGCACTGCCGGTCGGCCGGGCGCACGAGCACTCCGCGTCCTTCACAGACTTGGCTGCCCACCTGTCCTACGGGTTGCGCTGGTGCTGAAATCCGCAGGGACCCGGTCAGCGCCGTGTCCGGCCCTCCAGGTCGGCGCGGACGCGTGCCTCGCCCAGTACCGCCAGGTTGAGCGCCGAACTCAGAGTGTCCGCGGCGGACCAGAGGGCGAGGGCGGTGGTGAACTCACCGCGGGACGCGGCGACGTTGCCGCGTCCCGTGATCGCCCGTGCGTGTTCGTCCGCGTGACCTGCCAGGTCGGCGACATCGGCGGCCTCGGCATAGCGGCTGTCCGCCGCGTCGTGCCGATCGGCGCGGAAGTCGATCCAGGCCAGACAGTTGAGCGCCATGATGACGCCCTCGTCATCGGGACCGCTGTCGTCCGCGCCGTCCTGGGCGGCGATTTCCCACGACTCCTGGGCGTGGGAGATGGCCTCGTCGAAACGGCCCAGGTCGGTCAACGCGAGCGCGATGCCGCGCAGGGCGATCATCGTGTTGCGGCGGCGGCCGGTTCGCCGGTAAACGCCCAGCACAGAGGTCAACTCCTTGAGAGCGATGTCCTGCTCGCCCCGGTAGATGCGCGTCCACGCCGCGCTGGACGACGCGTCCACGACCCCGTGTTCGTCACCGGCGGCGGTGAAGGCGTCGAACGCACGTTGGTGGCATTCCAGCGCCGCGTCGACCGCACCTGCCTTGATGTGAGCCATGCCCATGCCGTTGAACATCATGCCGACGGCCGAAAGGTCGTTGTCCTCACGTGCCGCCTCGAGTCCGCGCTCGTGGACGGCGAGCCACGGGTCGATCAGCCGGTCGTGGAAGAAGTAACCGCGCAGCAGGTGGGCCAGCTGCCAGCAGTCGCGGTGCAAACCGTGGTCGCCGGCCAGGTCAACCAGCCGGACGAGCGTCGGCCACTGCGCTCGCAGCCAGTCCAGGGCGGTCCGACGATCGGCCAGAGGATGCGGGCGGGTCGACACGACCGGACGGTGGCGCCTCGGGTTCAGCAGCTCGTCAGCGGCGGCCACCCGGTCGACCGTGTGTGCCACGACCCTGGTCACGGCCGCGGCCCTGGTGGTGGCGTCGACCTCGGGTAACGCGTGGCTGACGGCGAACAGGCGCACCAGGTCGTGCAGGCCGTAACCGTGCTCGCCCAGTGCCACCAGGTTCGCTTCGTTGAGCCGGTCGAGCAGCAGGTCGGACTCGCCCTCGGGCAACCCGGCCATGGCGTCCGCGGCGTCCGCCTCGATGACGGTGCCTGGATGGCAGGCCAGCAGCCCGAACATCCAGCGCTGATCCGGTGGCAGCTCGGAGTAGGACACCGCGAACGCCGTCGCCACACCGCGCTCGCCGTCGTTCAGAGACGCCAGGCGCGTGCCCTCGTCGACCAGCCGGGCGCGGAACCTGGCCGCGCTCCAGCCCCCGACGGCGTACCGCACGGCGGCGATCCGCACGGCCAGCGGCAGCCGGTCGCACAACGCGACGATGCGCGCGGCTTCGGCCGGGTCCGGCGTCTCATCTCCCGCCAGCGCCCGGAAGAGGCCAACGGCATCACCAGTGTCCAGGGCCTCGACCCTCACGTGCCAGGCGTCGTCGAGAGCCGAGAGCTTGCGGCGGCTCGTGACGAGCACGCGGCACGCTTCCTCCGCGGGTAGCAGCGGTCGTACCTGAGCGGTGTCGGCGACGTTGTCGAACACCAGCAAGACCCTTCGCCCATGCAAGCGGTCGCGCAGCACGTTCGCGCGGCCGTCCACGTCAGCCGGAATGCGATCCGCCGCGACGCCCAGCATCGTGAGCATCGTGTGGAGAACCTGCGCTGGCGGGAGTGGTGTGACGCCGGGGGTGTGACCGCCCAGGTCGAAGAACAGCACACCGTCCGGGAAATCCTGTTCCGCCTGCCGAGCCGCGGTCAGCGCGATGGCGGTCTTGCCGACCCCCGCGGTCCCGTGCAGCACGCACATCCGCATGGGGCCTTCGCCAAGCAACACCGAGGCCAACGTCGCCAACTCGCGATCACGGCCCACGAAGTGCAGCGGTGGACTGGGCAGGCCGCGCAGACGGACTTCGCCCGGTTCCGCCGACCCACTACTGGCGGCGGGTAGCAGCGCAAGCAGCTCGCCACCGGCCTCAAGCACATCGTCGAATTTCGTCGCCAGGTCGCGCTGGATGGTCACTCTGCCGTTCTCTATGCGGCTGACATATCCCTTGCTGACATAGACCCTCGCGCCCAGCGAGTGCTGGGACAGGTTGGCCTTCAACCTGCGCCGGCGCAGTTCGGCCCCGAATTCGATCATGACTCCCGGTTCTTCGATGGACGGCAGCAAAACGCCCGCCGGTGCCCACCGCGGACAGGTGGGCACCGGCGGGCGGAACGTTCAGACCAGCTGTCCGGTGGGTAGGAGCACGATGGTTGTGTAGTGGGTGTGCACCGCTCTTTCCTTTCCGTTGGAGGCCCGGTGGGGATGAGCTCATCGTGCTCGGCAATTCCGGCAACGACAGCATTATGGGGTTTCGCACTGTTTCCGACGTCAGGAAACCTTCGGACACACCGTTTCCCGCACGTCACGGGGTGGTCATGGGAGGGTGGCCGGTCCGCCGACATCGGTGGCGTCCGGAACAGAGACGAGGTGGCGTGGTGCACCACGACGGCCGGCTCGACGAGCTGATCGCTGACCTGAAGGCCCTGCGCAAGGGCCTCGGCGTCCAGGAGACGTCCGTGCCCAGGTCTATCGGAACGGCCCTGCGGCAGGCTTGTGGTGTACCGGACGGCGCCCCGCCCGGCGCCGTGCGGCACCTGGTCGTCACCGCCCTGGGCGAGCTGATCGGCATGCTTCCCGAGGGGAAGCAGCTGACCGCACGGACCGTGTTCGGGTTCGACAACCCCGACAACCTCTCCTACACCGCACGGCTTTCGTGGCTGGGCAAGGTGGTCGACCGGGACACCCGGACCATGCAGCGCCGTGCCGACGAGGCCATCTACCTCGTCGCCGAGCTCGCCCACGCGCGGGACGCGCCCGCGGCGGCCGTCTCCGCACACGATTCCCCCTGGCACACCAAGGAACTCAAAGTCCGGATGCTGCTCCGCGGTCCGCAGGTGGAGGTGTTCGAGACCCGCCGGGTGGTGAGCCACGTACCGGGCTTGGCCGGAATCGAGCATGCCGTCTCAGTGATCTCCACCGCACCGACGAGCGGCCCGGTGGATCTGCACACCTTGGGCATCGACGAGATCGAGGGTGGTGAGGTGCTCGACCCGAGAGCGGTGTCCTCGCGCCGGGTCGCGTTCACCCTGCGCCCACCGGTCCCTCTCGACCCCGGCGACGAGCACTCCTTCTTCTTCCGCGTACGGGTACCGACCATCGCGCCGCTCTATTGCTGTACACCGGAGTTCGCCTGCGAGCGTTTCGTGCTCAGCGTGGGGTTCCTCCACGAGAACCTCCCGGCGCGGATCTGGCGGATCGACGGGGAGCTGTCGATGCAGGCGGGCGACCCCGCTCCGGCACGGGAGGCACTGTTCGCGGACGGAACGGGTCAGGTCCGTGTGGTGTTCGAGAACCTCCAGCCCGCGCGGTCCTACGGCATCGGCTGGGATCCTGTCCTGTGATGCCTCGTGCTAACGCGTCGTGGTGGTCGCGGACGTGCCGGACGCGGCCACCCGGCCGGAGGCTCCGAGCAGCCGCGGGTCGCCCAGCACCAGGTCTGCGACGTCGCAGGACCGAGCCTCGCCGCTGAGCTGCCACTGGATGGTCAGGCGCAGCGCGTTGGTCAGGTCGACCTTCAACGGCACCGGCCGACCGAAGCGGATCTGCTCGCGGAACAGGTGCTTGCCATCGACGATCACCTCCACCAGGGCTTCGGTCTCCTTCACCCGTGAGTCGTCGGCAAGGCCGAAGGTGCCCTCCAAGGTGACGTAGCTGCGCATCAGGTTGTACTCGACGAGCCCCTTCTGCCCGCCGCAGGAACCCAGGCCGGCGGTGAGGCTGTGCGGGTAGTCGGTGCCGTCGACACCCACGACGCCCGTGGACCGACGTCCTACCCACTCGCCGGCCACCGGCTTGAGCGCATCCAGCTGCACGGCCACCGGCCCGGTCGGCGCTACCGTGGTGGTCGTTCCCGCCGTGGACGACGTGCTTGTGGTGGTCGAGCTCGACGTGCTCGGAGCGGTGGTCGTCGTCGTAGTGGATGTCGTGATCGTCGTGGTCGGCGCGGACGGCTGCGCTTCCGGGGCCTCGTCCCCGGAGAAGGTGAGCACCGCAATGCCGACCACGCCCGCCAGGCCGGCACCGAGCAGAACCTTGGCCTTCTTGCGTTTCGGCATGATCGCGAACCTTCCGGGGGACGGGACTGCGAGAGGGACGGGAACAGGCCGTGCGGGCTCGCCGTGGACCACCGGCTCACCGCTGAGCGTCACGGCCAGCTCGCCCATCTGCCGGGCCACCTCGGCCGCGTCGGGACGCGAGAGCGGGTCCTTCGCGAGCATCCGACTGATCAGCTCGGCGAGCGGCAGGGGCATCCCCGGCACCGTGCCCGGCAGCATCGACTCGTGCTGCCGCATCACCTCGGCCAGCGTCCCGGTGAACGGTGGCGAGCCGCAGCACGCCTCGTACAGCAGGGCGCCCAACGAGTACACGTCGGCACCGGCGCCAACGGCCCGGTC
Source organism: Lentzea alba (assembly GCF_011067745.1). Classification (GTDB taxonomy): domain Bacteria; phylum Actinomycetota; class Actinomycetes; order Mycobacteriales; family Pseudonocardiaceae; genus Lentzea; species Lentzea alba. The sequence continues at coordinate 320,465 of NZ_JAAMPJ010000015.1, read as the reverse complement.
GCCGGTGAGCTCCGGAGCCGTGTACTGGGGCGTCGCCGTCGTGATCTCGTCACGTGCCGTTCTGCGCAGCATCACCCTGGTGGCCTCGACGCCATGTCCGGTGAGCAGCGCCGACGAGCCGTCCAGCCGCACGTTCTCCGGGCACACCGCCAGGTGCAGGACGTGGGCGGCATGCAGGTCCGCCAATGCCGAGGCGATCTCCGCGCCCAGCGAAGCGACTTGGGCGGGCAGCACTCTGGTACCACTGGCGAGCAGGTCGCGCAGGGTGTGCGGCGGCAGCAGGTCGGTCACCACCGCAAGGCGGTCGCCGTCGCGCACCACCTGACGAACCACAGCCAGGTGCGGATTTCCGACTCGCACCAGTTGGGCCAGTTGCTCCCGAAGGTGGGCGTCCACGCCTGGGGTGGTGGCCAACCGGCGGTCCACAAGTGTGATGGCGACCGGTGACGGCGGTCCGTCCACGTCGATCTCCGTCGGCTGGGCCGTGTAGACCTCGCCCAGCGCCGCCCCGGCGATCGGGGCGCCGAGCAGGTACCGGCTGGCGAAGACTTCGTTCATCTGCGGTCTTCTCTCCTCTCCGCACCGGCCGAGCCGGTTCGGAGAGGAGCACACCCGCAGGGGTTGCCCGCCGAGAAGGACAACGACATGACAGAACCGCGACGTTCAGACGCGCCGCTTCCGCGTCACGTCATCGAGGGCGTTGAAGATCTTCCACAGCGGCTTGGGAATCTTGGTCAAGGCGCTGCCGACGCGCGCCATGCTGGCCCACTGCTGCCATGGGCCGTGTTGCTCGACCAGCACCTGCCTTGCCTCGATGATCAGCGGTCTCGCCCGTTCGAGCACGTTGGTCTTCGCCAGGCAGATGCCCAGCTGGAACCTGGTCAGCTGGGCTTCCGGATGCCCTCGGCCCAGCACAGCGGTCTGCCGCGGCAGCAGCTCGTCGAAGATCGCGACAGCTCCGGCCCAGTCCTCCAGGCCCATCGTGGACAGTCCGGTCCACTGCCGGGCCTTGAGCCTCAACGGGTGATCAGCGCCAAGGTTGCCCGCGATCAGACGCTCTGCGTCGGCGAGGACTTCCAAGGCTTCGGCGTGCCGGGAGTTGTTGTGCAACGTCTGGCCACGCAGCACGTGGAGTTCGAGGGTCAGCGGGTTGTCCGGCCCGAACCACTCGGTGGACTCGTCCAGTGCCCGTCGCACCTGCTTCACAGCTTGGTCCCACTCCAGCGGGCGGGCGCTCATCTCGGACCAGGCCAGGGTCAGCTCAGCCTCCGCGAGCACCGCGACCGCCTGCCTCGCCAGGTGGTGCCGCGGCACGCCTACCGCCGCGAACACCTCGATCAGCCCGGTGGCGTCCTGGCGTGACTCAACGACCTTTCCGGACAGCAACCGCAACCGCGCCCGCTCCAGCAGCGCCACAGGGCGCACACCTCGGTGGTCGGGTACCGGCTGTGCCCGCAGCACCTCCGGCAGCACTTGGTCGAGGGTGGCGGCGGCGACGCGGTAGTCGCCGCGCAGCCGGAGGGCGGCGATCTTGGCGAGCCTGACTCGGACACGTTCGTCCGCCGGCAGCCACACAGGGTCCGAACCGTGCTCCGCCACCACCTGGTGGTCGTGAAAGGCCTTGTTCGCGCCTGCGTAGTCACCGTTCAGGTCGTGAGCCGCGGCAGCTAGGAACCGCGCGCGGAACTCGGTGCGGCCGTCCCGGTCCGCTCGCGCGCGCTCGACCAGCGCAGCCGTCCAGGTCAACGCAGCTGCGGTCTCCCCTGCGGCCACCGCGAGCCGTGCTGCGGCCAGCAGGTCCGACACGCCGGCCGCCGCTCCAGCCACCCGCACGGCCATGGCGCCCGCGTCGTAGGCCGCGATGATGTCACCGCGTTCCTCGTGGCGGAGGGCCACCTTGCGCAGGAGTGCCAGCCGCATCGGCACCGGGACCTGCTCGCACGCGGCGACGCGGAGCGCATGAAAGTGCACGTCCATAGAAGCCTTGGGAGCGTCCAACGATGCGGAGACGACGACCGCTGCCCGATGGGCGAAGGTCGCGAGCACCGCCGAGTCGACATCACGACGTACGGCATCCCTCACGAGTGCGTGCAACCGCCACGCCTGCCTCGTCCTCGGCAGCCGGTCGGCTCGGTGCAGCAGACTGAACTCCTCGAGTTCTCGCAACGCATCGGCGACTAGCATCGGCGTCGCGCTCCCCAGCCACGGGGACACACCCTCCACCAACAGCTCACCGGTGAACGGGACGGGGGCCAGCACGGAGGCGAACTCCAGCACTGCCCTGGCGTGGGCGCTGCGGTCGCGCACAGCCCGGGCCAAGTCGTCGACCACCGGGTCGTTGGCGGGTTCGCGGCGCAGCACCTCGTCCAGCGCGCCGGTTCCCTGCGCCCCACGCAGCTCGCGGATCATGGGCAGCAACGTCAGCGGGTGACCACCCCACCGCTCCGTCAGCACCGCGATGGCGCTGCGCTCCTCGCGATCGATCGACGGCCACTGGGCGCGGAACAGCTCCTCGACCTCTTGTGCGGTAAGACCGCTGACCGGGACGGTGCGGAGGTCGGTCGCCGGCGACGCGGTCCGAGTGGTCAGCACGGTGTGCGCCCTGGGTGAGGGCAGGACCAGCCGGTCCACTGTCTTGCCGATGCCATCTGGTACGTCGTCCACGACCCACAGCACGTCCCGTCCCTCGGCTGTGAGACGGTCACCGACCGTGGCGATCACCTGATCCGGTGCCATGCCGCCGAGGTCCAATCTGAAGCGGGCCGACGCGACCCAGGCCACGGCGGCCGCGAAGTGCTCAAGCACGCGACCCGCAGGCACGCCGGCGAGGTCGATCCACTCCACACCGCCTGGGTATACGTCGCGGAACAGGAATGCGTACTGCTCGGCCAGCACGGTCTTGCCCATGCCCGCCGGCGCCTTGAGCACGACCGCCGAGTCCGGCGCCGGCTCGTGGGCCAGCCACAGGCGTCCACCGTGCAGGGCGCTGTGCACCGCCCACAGCTCTCTGTAACGCCCGACGAACCTGCGGGGCCGGGTGAGCCTGGCGTGCAGCTCGCCGTCCTCAGGTGGCGAGCCGAAGGGAATGCCGCCGGTGGCGGCCAGCTTGGCAGTGACGGCGTCAGCCAGCGAGTCCACACTGCGCGCACCGGTCCACGACGAGTAGACCGCGTCGGTCAGCTCCACCGGCGCGATGTGGTTCTCATCAGGCTCCGGGTTCGCGACCAGCACGCGGTCCCGCGGGTCGCCGTGCCGGAGTGCGGCAAGGAAAGCCCTGGTCAGCTCCCACTGGCAGGCGTAGCGGAGTGGGTAGCGCCGCGAGTAAAAGGCAAGCAGCACCGCGGACTCGTCGAGTTCGCGCGCGAGGTGGCCGGTGATCGGGTCGAACAGCGACAGGTCTTTGTCACGGAACACCGCCACTCCCCGTGAGCGCAGCGCCTGCTCGATCAGGTCAACCGCGGGTTCGTCCGCCCACGTGTAGCTCAGGAAGACCTGCGGCCGGGTCCGGTGCGTCATCGTTCTCCTGTCGATTCGAGTTCTCCCACCACGATGCCCGACGACGTTGGGATCGCGAGTCGGTGAACACTCGACAGAAGTAGGACAAAAGCACGGCAAGCGCAATTTCCCGGCCAGTTGAGGCAACACATGGGGTTCAATCGCGGCGTTGGCACACCGACATCCCTGGACGAGGTCGATGGACATCGAAGAACGACAGCAGCTCGCGGACGCCACCCAGGAGAAGGCACCGCGGATTTTCATCACCTACTCGCACGACGACGAGCACCACGTGGCCCTGGTCCGGAGATTTGGTGAGTTTCTGGTGCGTTCCGAGGGCCTCGACGTCGTCTTCGACCAATGGGCGGACGATGGACGACGCGACTGGGCGCTCTGGGCTTCGCGCAATATCGCGCAAGCCGATTTCATCCTGGTGATCGCCTCGCCCGCGTATAAGCGCCGGGCCGAGGGCAGCGCGCCACCGGACGAGGGACGCGGCTCCCAGTTCGAGACCGCGCTGATCATGGACAACCTCACCAAGGACCTGCCAAAGGAGACGCGGCGGATCATCCCGGTGATTCTGCCTGGCAGGTCGATCGAAGAACTGCCGACTTTCATGCGGCCGTACTCCACGACTCACTACATCGTCCGGGAGTTCAGCGCCGAAGGGGTCCGTGACCTGCTGGCGGCGATCAGCGGCGTGTCCGAGTGGCTGAAGCCGCGGCAGGGCAAATATCGAGGCAACCCGTTCGCCGGTACCCACGCGCGTCAGCGGGCCGAAGACGCCGAGGCCGCGGCGGGGCAGGCCCCGAGAGGTAGGCCACACCTGCTTGTGCCCAGCGCCAAGCTGGTCCGCAGCACCGAGGGTGTGACATTCGGTGCAGCGGACATCGACGGGCAGCACTACAGCAGCAGCATCCGCTTCCGTCCGACGATGTGGTGCACAGAACCGACCGGCGTAGCCGAGTTCTCCCTGGGGCGGGCCTACTCCGTGTTCACGGCTGTCGTCGGGGTGTTCGACGACGCCCGTGAGTCCGAGCAGGTGGGCTACTTCCAGGTCGTGCTTGACAGAGTGCCTCAGCCGGAGGTTCAAGCCACGTACGGCAAGCCGGTGCGGGTCACGGTCGACGTAGCAGGCGTGCTCCGGCTGGAGCTCCGGGCGCACCGCCCAGGCACTGTAGTCGGGGCGTTGATGGCTGGCGTCTTCGCCACCCAGTCCCGCCATTCGCTGCACCTGCCCGAACTCGCCTGGGGCAATCCGACTGTAATCGACTGAATAGCGCCTGACTGGTGGCAACTGCCGGAACGCGCACGCGTCTGGTCGACCCACGCACCGGGGCTCTTCACGAGAGTGACCACACGCGGTGGCACGGCTGGGCCCAAGACCGCCTCCTCAGCCCGCACCATCACACTTCCGCCGTTCCTCATCACCATGCTGCGTAAGCATCTTGAACGACACGACAACGAGTTCGTGTTCACCGCCGAAGGCGGAACCTGGTTGTGGCGCAGCGCCTTCATCCGCCGCGTACTCAACTCGCGGCCAACGACAACGATGGACGCCCGTAATCCGGCATCCGCAGAATGCCGGTCCGGCCTGACCTTCCACGGACTACGGCACAGTCACAAGACATGGTTGGTTGCCGGCGGCTGCAAAATCCGTGACGGTTCACGGATGTGATCTCCTGGTACGCCACCGACGCACGATGAGCGATGGTCGTTGACGTCGACAGGCGGGTCTGGGTCACGGCGTGCTTGTCACGACCGGAATAGTTTGGGTGCGATTCATCCGTCTGCGACTGCTCGATCCACCTCCCCAACCCGCAGGCGCTGTTCCCTAACTCCCGTCGCAGCAGGACACCACGTCTGCACCAAGGTCGGAAGCCTTTCGTTATGCGTAGGGGCGCCGGAGTTCTCGCGGCAAGAACTCTGCCGGGTCGGGGAGCAGGCCGCGACGGTACGCCTCATCTCGCAAGATCCATTCCCGTCGAGTCACCAGGTCGCTCGCGTAGGCGAACATCGCCCTGAGGTACTTCTGACCGTTCGTGGCGTTCGCGGTGAAGCTGTCCGCGAGCTCCTCGGCTTCGGACACGTACTTGGAGACGTCGACTCCTTGCTCCTGCAGCGTCATCGCATGCTGCAGGTGTTCTGTGGTGAGGTCTGCGTTTTTCTCGCTGTCGGCCAGTGTGCGCTCAAGCAGCTCGACTTCACCCTTGGCTCGCTCGTACGCGACGTCCAGGAGCGGCAGCAGTGCGAGCAGTGCGCCGGTGTCCAGGCCTCGGTACGTCGTCCGCCAGTCGACTTTCTCCGGCGTGCCCTCGTCCATGCAACCCCTCCTTGGTCGACGCTGCGACTGCTCAAGTTAGCCAAGCAGGCGGCTGCGGTGTGGACCAACATCGCCGCGCGGTCGCTGTGGGTGGGGCCGCTACCGGACGGGGAACAGCGGCTGTTCGTCGCCCGGCCGGTGTACGACCCAGACAACCCGCGCGACCGGCGGTTGCGTGGCTACATGCTGCCGGCCGAACACAGGCCGATCTGGGCCAATGCGCTGGGCCAGCTGGACCGGGTGCTGCGGAGCCGAGGGGCCGGTGAGTGCGACGCTCGTTGTAGTGATGCTCATACACTTTCAGCGCGTGCCCGAGATGGGCCTCGTTCCAGATCAGCGTGCGGTCCAGGAGCTCGCCGCGCAGCGTCTTGACCCAGCGTTCCATGATCGCGTTCATGCGGGGCACCCGGACGCCGGTCAGGATCGTCGCGATCCCGGCGCCGCCGAGGATCCCGTCGATCAGCGCGGGATACTTACCGTCACGATCACGGATGAGAAACCTGACTCGCCCGAGGCTGTCGGCGTCCTCGAGGTCCATCAGGAGATTCCGGACGGCCTGCGTCACCCAGGCATGTGTCGGGTGCGCGGTTGTACCGAGAATGCGCACGCGCCTACCTGCATGGTGGACAGCGGCGAGGATGTACTGGCGTGCGCCGGGTCAGCGTGACGGTCTCGACGAAATCCATCGCCAGGACCACCTCGGCTTGAGAGCGCAGGAACTCGGCCCAGGTGACTGTCGCTCGGTGTGGCGCCGGATCGACGCCGGCAGCTGTGAGGATCTCCCACACGGTCGAAGGAGCGATCGTGACACCGAAGAGGGCGAGTTCTCCGTGGATGCGCCGATAGCCCCACGAGGAGTTTTCGTCCGCCAGGCGGAGGACAAGGCGACGGACCGATGCCACGGTCCGCGGCCGCCCAGGCCTTCGACGCCGGCTCGTCTGGGCGTGGCGACGCTTCACAAGGTCACGATGCCATCGCAGCACCGTATCCGGGCTGACCAACAGTCGGAGTCGGCGCAGAGTGGCGCGGGCCAGCGGCGTCAGGAGCGCGGCGAGGAACGCCCTGTCCTTAGGTCGGAGTTGTGGACGTCGGTCGCCGAGTTGTCGTTGCAAGACGGTGAGTTGGTGGCGAAGAGCGAGAATCTCGATGTCCTTCTCGCGGTCAGTCAGTGGCAGTATCCGCAGCGCGGCGAAGGCGTGGGTGACGGCAAGGTAAGCGAAGCGGACCAGCACGGGGCGCGATCATGCCCGACGACCGCCAGCCACGCGCCGAGACCCGCGACCTGCACGGACGTACTTTTCGGCACGCACAACCCCACAGGACGAGTGAAGGGCTCACTCCTCGTCGATCTCCTCGTGTTCCTCGACCCTGAGCTGGGTACCGACCCCCGTGTTCTCGATTCCCGGAACCGCAGAAGCCTTGCGCGTCAGCGCGATCAGCTCGACGTCACGCTCACCGCGAAGCTCTGCGTTGTTATCAGCGATGATGAGCTGGCCGCGTCCCGCCAATGCGTCGGCGAGCGTCTTGAACCGCTTGTAAATGTTCTGCCCGAGCTCGACATCCTCTGGTTCAACGCTGCCGATGCCCTTGCGTGGCGAGTCCAGGATGAGCAGGTTCGGCAACTGGACGCTCGGTTCCCGCAGCGCGTAGTTCAGCAGCGCCAACGAGAAGGCGACGTTAATCGCCGTTGTACTGCCACCACCGCTCGCTTGAACAGTCTCCAGGCTAGTCCCGCCGATCATCGGCAGGTAGGTCTTGTCGTCGATCGTCGGTGTCCCGTTGACCCGCACACCGATGTGGGCGACTTCGAGAGCGAAGAGACGGGAGATCTCATCCAACCGGGAGCGACGTGCCTTGAGTTCTTGCTCCCAGCGCTTGATCTCAGTGGTGAGCTCTCGTTTCCGGTCACGGAGGCGGTTCGTCTCCTTCTCGAACTGCTCCATGCGGTTCCAGGTGGCGATTCGCTGATCGATGGCGAGCAGCTCTCGACGCAGGCCTTCGACATTGGCACTGGCGGCGGCAACCGCCTGCACACGAGGAGACACAGCCTCCCTGGTGAGTTCGTCATAGTGGCGTTGTGCCGTGGCGGCGGCCAGGTCCGCCTCCGCGGCACGAAGTTCGGCTGTTCGCACCGCTTCCTGCTCGACGCGCAGAAGCTGTTCCATCTCCTCGACGCGCGTGGCCAGACGCACCCGAGAACTGTCGTCGATCGCGGCGACAGCTGTCGGCTGTGGTTGCAGACAAAGAGCACAATCTCCACTGTGAACGGTTCGGTGCGCGACGTCCTGAAGACAACGGGGGCACGTCACGAACTCGAAGGGCCCGAGCAGATTGGTGGCCACAGTCGCTTTGTCAGAGCGCTTGAGGTCCAGGCGGCATTGTGCAAGAGCAGCTTCTCGCGCTCGTACAACCTCATGTGCTGATACCACCGCTTCTCTGGTTGCGGAAGCCCGACTCAGCGTCTGCAGAAGCTCGTTGCGCGCGTCCCGATCCTGACGAACCAGAGCATCCACGTCGGTCCGCAACTCTTGCAGCGCCCGTTCGGCATGGCGGAAGGCTTCCTGCTTGTCCCATCGCAAAGCCCGAAGCTCGTCGAAGGTGCTCTGCTTCTCGCCCTCGACGAAGATCCGGATCGCCTTGAGCTGAGAATCTCGCTCGGAGATCGCGGAAGTCAGCTTGTCACGCTGCTCACGCAGGTCGAACACCTCAGGATCGATCATCCCAAAGAGGAGCTCGAACACCGTCTTGCGCTTGGAGTCCCGCCCCGAGTCGAGGTGACCGGTAGCCGAGCTGTCGATCGTCTTGGCCTGCAAGTAGCAGTAGCCGAACACATCCCCGAAACCTACGGTGGTGAATTCGCCCTTGGCACTCCTGCCGCGGCTCTTCGGGACCCGATGCGCGTCGATACCGAGCGCTGCGAGGAGATGTCGCGAGACCGTCTCCTCGCCGGTACGCGCCGGCACCGTCAAGTGCTGCTCGGGGATGTCCGAACCATGTTCCAAAAGCTGGACTCGGCTGCGATCCCCCTGGACGTGGCGGCGCAGCCGCAGGTGCTGTGGCTCGTCCCCGAAGTCGACCTCCAGCGTGACGTACCGAACGTGCTCCACCACAGCGGGCGTCAGGACCGCGTTGCCCCCGAGCGCGTACTTGATCAGCATGAGCAGCGTCGACTTGCCGGTAGCGACAGGGCCGCTGATGACCGTGAGGTCGTGAGCGAACCGGTAGGTCCGCTCGGAGTCGGCCGTGGTGACCGTCAGGGCGATCAACCGAAGTTTGGTCGCCATGTCAGATCTCCGCCCCCTGCGGAAGTGCCGCGACCTCGTCCAGGTGCTCGTAGATCATGTTCTTTAGCTGCTCGCCGGTGAGGTTCAGGTGTTCGCGCAAGACTGGGATCCTCACAGCAGTACGTTGCCACTCCGGAAGTTCCGCGATCTGCGACGCGACCTTCCTTCCCAACTCGGTGACCCGAACAGCGAAGCTGCGCCCACCGGTGAACACCAGCATGCCGCGACCAACCAGCGCACCGAGCATCGGGTAGTAGCGGTCGTCCCATGGTCCGTAGCGATAACGGATCATGCGGCTTTCGACCGCGAGCAGTTCGTCACGCGCGGGCTCGGCACCTTCCGTCCACTGTGCGCCGTCCGGGAACAGCCGCGTTGCCATAGCGGGGTAGCGAAGCAGGAAGTCCAGCTTCACCAAGCGAGTGAGGCCCACGAACTGCTCCTCTCCCTCGGTGAAGCCTGCGAGCAACAGCAAGATCCTCGCCTGGTGATAGTCGGACTCGGTCAGAAGACGCCGTTGCAGGCGAGCAGCCCGTCCACGTTCCGATGACCGGGCGGCCGTCACGACGCCCCCAAGTCCTTGAAGTCGAACAGGCACTGGTCGCTCAACTCGTAGGCGAGCCCACGCAGATGTGCGTCGTGCAACGCGAGCGACGGTTCGTCGGTTAACTTCTTGACCCGCACACGCTCGTGAAGTCCTGCAATCAGCCGGGAGGCGAAATGAGACTCACCGTTGAGCTCCAGCCTCAGGGTGCGGACAACGTGGAGTACATCCTCCTCCAGCTCGAACTCGAGCTCGAAGTCCTGAGGAAACCCTGTGTTGAGCCGTTGCCACGAGTCGTGCCACAGGTTGCGCATGCGCTGGGCGTACTTCCGATCATCCTCCCCCACGCCCGCGGCCAACAGCTTCGCCTCTAACGTCCGGCCGCCTGGCGCCTGGGGAGGCCGACGCCCCGCAGGTAGCACCGAAGGCGTCTCTGCTCGAACCGCGAGCATGCACGCCTCGATGGCTTCCGGCGTGATCGTCCGCCGTTTGACCCGTTCATCGATCTTGTTCGGAAGGCTCATCGCCTCGGGTTCGAGGAGATGTCGCAGCGGTTCAAGAGGCTGGTGATCGTTGTCGCTGCTGGCGTCATAAACGACTCCCAGCAAGTTGTGGTAGCAGTCCGGCGCTGTTCTGGTGTCCCGCTTCATGCCCTTGAGCACAGGCTCCACGTACGTCCGGATCACGTGATCACGGATGAACCGCTTGGGCGGGAAGCTCTGAATCCTAAGCACCGCAAGGAACTCCTTGACCGCCTCCAACATCCCGTCGGGCAAGCCCTCTGCACTCAACCATTTCTCCACCGCCGGCACCTTCGCTGCCGGAGTGTTCGTGTACTTACCCTTGCTCGCCGCCTTGATGATCGCCCAAGCGACGGCACTGGAGGTTCGCTCGTCCGACACGACCAAGTCGAGCTGGACGAAGTCACCGCAGAGCTTCTCCAGCGAACGCGCAGAGATCGGCGACTTGTTGCTGGAAAAGCCGGCGTTCGTGCACAACCGCGCACGCGCCGTACGCCCCAATCCGACCCAGGTGTCGAAGAGCCGGGCCAACCCGCCGTCGTCGAACAACGTCGCGAACGTCCAAGATCCCTCGTCCAGGTGCTTGACCGAGACGATCTCCCAAGCACCTTCCTCGGTCTCCATCAGAAAGTCGGCGTGCCACTCACACACAATCCGCACGCCACCCGCATCCGACAACGACAGGCAATGCGCGGCAGCGACCTGATACTGGAACCGGTAACGAACCTGCGTGTCCGGCCCGGCGTCTTCAGCCGGCGCGACGCGGTCTGGTGAGGGCGGCGCGGACGGCACCTCGGTGTCCGACATCCAGCCACCCCCAACGCGCTGCGATACCCACCCACTCGTTCTACCTGGTTTCCATCAGATCGTGCTCCGCCAGTCGAGTGTTAACGATCAGACCCAAACTTCCCTGCATCTACGCCCATCAGGTGAATACAACGTCCAGAACCGCCATATTTGTCGAACATTTGCGCGATCGCCTGCCGTGACCAGGCCGAACACGGAGAGAGAACCACGCTCAGCAGGCGGCCTGGTTGCCTGGGATTCGAGTTTGAGGGTTCCAACGGCCAACGAAGAGTCGCTCTTTCAAACGCCAGCGAGCTGCGATCGATCGCACGGTTCGCAACGTCAGCGCAGGTGCTTAGCCCCTTGCAGATGCAGCAGAATTCGACCGTGGTGTGCAACGCCCCACCGCGTCTCTCCGCGTTCTTGGCAAGATCACCACCACGTTCTCTCCGTCGGCGTCGGCGCAGCGCGCAAGTCAGTGGGAGTTCTCGATGATCGTGACAGCGCAGATCAGACGACGCGGCGAGCAGAACGTCGGCCCGCCATCCCAGTGGGCATTGCCCGGCGCAGAACCGGCTAACAGGCCGCGCGAGACGTCCGCGACTTACATAACGATCGACTCGCACTCGAGAAACCGGGCCAGCCCTGGCGCGCCAAACTCGCGGCCGACGCCACTCGCCTGCTGCCGCGTAACTGCAGGCCATGCCAGCCGCCAGGAAACCGCACCGCCCACGACAAAATGGTCTGCTCCGAACTTGCTCGCCCGCTATGGTCGGCGCCATGGATCTCGAACTCGCGCACGAGAAGTTGGGTGAGGTTCTGAAGCTCATTGACGACTACGGCGACCTGTACGAGCGGCGATGGGGCTACGGAAGGCACCAAGAGAATGACGGCGTGACCGGTCCGTTGTCCGAACTTGTCGACAAGGTCAGAGCGCGAGCGAGACTGGCCCAGGACGTCACCTTCGCGATGGGAGAGCCGGACATCGCGAACAAGATCGTTGAGCACGAGGAAGGGGCCTACCTCGGTCATTCCTTCCAAAGGGCTCGTCTCGCGATCATCGAGGCGATCGCGATTCTCGCTCAACGCGAGGAGTTGGCCGCCATCGTCGGCCCGACCGGTCCTCGGCTGTCTGCGGCTGAGCTCAATCCGACCATCTGGGGCGCTGCGGCAGCCCTATGGGACGGTGGCCACCACCGAGCCGCGGTGCAAACTGCGGCGACCGCCCTCGAAGGACTGCTCCAGGCCATCGCGGGCCCTGGCGTCTCAGGCGAGAAGCTCTCCGGACTGTTCTCCACCACCGACCCGACAGCAGGTTCTCCACGCTTGCGGTTCCCGGACGTCGACTCCACCTCGATGACCTGGCGATCTGCACACGAGGGCGCCGTCGCACTCGTCCGCGGCTCGTTCATGGCGGTGCGGAACCTCGTGTCTCATCCGGGGTGGCCGGACCCCGCCCCGCACGAAGCATTGGAAATGCTCGCGGTGCTCAGTCACGTGGCCAATCTCGTCCAACGAGCGACGATCGCAAAGGCACCGTGAGCGCCCTGCCGACAGCCATGCGCCTCGCGCAAGCCGGCACAGTCACGATCGAGTTCACGGACGACACGGTCACCTCCAACCGCATCGACGCGCCGGGCTTCGCAACGACCCCGTTGAACGTCGCGCGCTGGACGCGATCCGACCGGGGGCTTCGCCTGCGAGGCTACGAAGGCTTGCAGGCCTCGTTCTCTGGAGCTGGCAGGATGCGGTGCAGGGGACTCGTGCTCGTCGGACGCTCATTCCGCTTGCCGGACCGAGGATGCTCATGGCGCTGATCAAGTCACGTGCCTTGTCGCACCACGGGAGCCCCGTGGCCGAGTACTGCTTCGGCAAAGTCGAGGTCCGCCGCCCCGCTGGCGAACCCGACCTCATCCGCCCCGACAAGCCCGAACGCGGCCAGACCGGCAAGCGCATCGACGCCGTGCCCTGATCGTCCCCGCCGGCGTCGACGACCGGGCCTCCGCGCTGTGGCGGTTCTGGCTCCTGGAGTCAGCCGTCAAGGCTCTGGACAAGCGCACCGAGGACAAATCTCGCAGAAGGTCTAGGCCGGTTGGATCACGGCCACGGGCGGCTCAACATCATGCTCAACCGTTACATGCCCGCCGACACCGTTGTGCGTGCCGAAACTACGTCCACGCTGGTCAAGGCCAATGGCGATACTCGTGGATGACTCAGTCGAGAAGATCATGTCGGTCTATGATGCGGCGTTCGATCTGAGCGGGTTCGCCAGGCTGAGGCCGGCCCCGCAGGGGTGCCGCGTCGGCGAGCGATCGGCGGACTCGGTGCTCGCTGCAGTACCGCTCGTACTCACCCAGCGCCTAGCGCAGATGGGCCTGATTCCAGATAAGCGGGCGGTCGAAGAGGTCGCCGCGAAAGTTCTTGCTCCAGTCGATACAGATCAGCCCGAAAGATTGATTAGTGTCGACTGGCCCTCTATACTGATTTCGAGCTATCCAATAGCGCATGAACACACGAACTGCGCAAGCTTGCTACGTATGGGAACTCAAGTCTCGGACATTCTCTTACCCCACGGGATTCATCGGAATCCCGTGGGGTAATTCATATTTCAGCCACTTTCTCGTCGGCACACCACTCCAACTCGAGCGTTGGCTGAACTGAACGACGAGCAGGTTCCACAGTTTTCATTGTTAGTGGTGCGGGTCGAATTTCAAGACGCCGGTCGTTGTAGTGAATCTGCAGGCGTTGCTCGCGGACTTGATCGACCAGCTCCTTGCCCACCCCTTCTTGCACAGGTCCGGCGGTCCGCACGAGTAGATGTGGCAGTGCCTCGAGCAGGTGGTCTTCTCGGACGTAGAGGTTCCGCGGTGCGCCGTCGGAACGTCGCTTGACGCTGGTGAAGCCATGCCGGCACCGATAGCCCGCTCGCCCATGAACCCAGTGCCCATCCATCCGCCGGCCACACAGCCCACACACCACGAGCCCGGCGAGCAGATAGCGCCGGACCTCCCCGTCCTTGGCACGCTTCGCCACGCGCATCCCCTGTACCGCGACGAACGTCTCGTCATCGACGAGTGGCTCATGCGCGATCCGCTCAGACACCTCCCACTCGCTGATCGGGTTGTACCGCAACGCTCCCGAGCCGCGGCCACCTGCACGACCTCCCGATCCGTGGCCGGTCGTGCTGCTTCGGTTCCATACCTGTCGGCCGGTGTAGCGCGGGTTCTCCAGGATCATCGCCACTGTCCGGACGATCCACCGCTCCCCCGACCTGTGCGTGTTTCGCTCGGGGTCGGCCCCCGACGGACACACCACGCCACGCTCGTTGAGCTCCCGCGCCAACGACGCCACCGTCCGACCGCGAGCACGCTCGGCGAACATCCACCGCACCCACGGCGCCGTCACCGGATCCGGCGCCAACACCCGCACCCGACGACCCCACCGCCCATGCACAGGATTCGGATGCCGACCACCATCAACAAGCCGGTACCCATACGGCGGACGGCCACCCAGAAACCGACCCTGCAACCGCGTCTGAGACCGCATCGCCGCCAACACCCGCTGCCGCGCCCTCGCCACCTCACGCTGCGCCTGCGCACCCAACAACACCATCAACGCCTCATGCACCGGACTACCCAGTTCCACCGGACCACCCGCCTCCGGCAACCACACCGCAACACCCAGCGCGTTCAGTCCTGATACGACCTCACGGAACTGATCACCGTGGAACGCCCGCTCGTACTCGCCTACGACGACCGCATCGAAGTCACGATCTGGGTCTGCGGCAGCGGCGAGCAAAGCCGCAGCTTCCGATCGGTCCTGCCACGACCACCGGCGCGACACACCCACATCGAAGAACTCCGCGACGACCGAGCCAATGCCATCAATCAACTCCTCCGCCACCGCCCGCTGCCACGCCCGCGACGTCTGAGCGTCCTGGAACGTGCTCGTCGACATCCGGCCGTAGAAAGCAAACCTCACCCCATCAAAAGCAGCCGGCAGCTGCTCTGGCTTCACACGGCACGCCGACAACCTCGCCAGGAAGCCATCCCCCACGACAACGGCCATGACGCCTCTCCCACGCACCGACTGACGCCCCTGAGACAACCCATCTGCCTGCCCTATGACGCCTACCACCCAGCGATCGCCCAATCGGATCAGTCCATGAGGAAGCAGTCGGCTGATCCGCGCGCCGGAGTTCAGGATTCAGACAGCGCGCGACCACTTAACCCCCAGATACGGGTTCACGAGCCGCTGACCTGCGAAAACAGGTGCATTGACCACAGTTCGGCGCACTTGACTACCGACCAAGGGGTCTCACGGTCGTTGCACGGCTTCTCAAGATCCACTCCTCCACCCTGGTAAACGAGTCCAGCTTGACGAGCAGGAAAGAACTAGTGGCCGACAGGTGGGCGTCAGCCGAACGGGGGCGGATAATTGCCATTGATGCTGAGCTCCCCCGACTGGTCGTGGGACTGGCTGTCAACGGTAAAGCTGCTCGCGCGGTCGATGCGCAGCAGCAGTTCGCACTTCGTGTCGTGAATAGCCCAGATCAATGCTTCCTCGTTATCAGGCCTCAAGATGCCGCCCCAGCCCGCCTCCAGGCTCGCCACAGTGTCGCCGTTGGCGCCGAAAGCGGCCGCAGACGTCCGGGGTGCCTGTCGAATGCTCAGCTCCGCGTAGCAGCCGTAGTCTTCGCCCTCCACAACGACCGTGGCACGCCCCTCGTAACTCGTCATGGCCTCAGTTTGCGCTTTATCGCCGACTGGCGCGTCCTCACCCGAGTCCGCGCCAGCTCAGAACAGGTCATCCACGACGTACCGAGTGCAGCTGCGCGGCAGACGTTCATTGATTCATAGCGGCGTTGCTCTGCGGCGATGCAGGACTCGACGCCTTCCGCCACCGAGAACACTGCGATGCCGCGATCCTCTGGAATAGGCTGATCCTGAGCCAGGCCGTGACACGACCATCCGGCTGTGGGACGTGCGCAACCGCGAACACCCGGTTTCGACCGGCCCCGCAGTCGCTGGCGCAACCGTGCGCTTGTGGACCACGGCCGATCCCGCGAACCCGATACCAGCCGGCACGCTCACCCGGCACCACCGGCTGGATCAACGCGATCGCCTTCAGCTCCGACGGAACCCTACTGGCGGCCGCGAACGCCACCAGCAGGGTCCAGCTCTGGGATATCACCACCAGGAAGGTGCGGCTCGACCTCCCCCCACTCGGAACCCGCCACGGCGGCCGCCTTCCACAGTGGTGACCATGTGCTGTACACAACAGCGCCGACGGCGTCGCCCGCAAGTGGCTGGTCCTCTGTCCCGTGCTGCCCACCGGGGGCAGGCAGCTCACACGCGCCGCCTTCCACCCCGACCGGCCGCTGCTCGACGGCGGAGTCGACACCGCCTGCGGGACATCACCGATCGCAACAGTCCCGTCCCAGCCGGCGCACCGCTGGCAGCAACTGACCCAATACGAGATCTGCCGTCTCCTCAGCTGACTCGTCAGGCCGTGAGAACACCCTCTGTAGCAACGCATTGATGTGGTAGCTCGAAAGGTCCTCGGCTGGCGGCTGGTCCCGGAAGACGCCGCGCTCCTGACCGTAGGCCAGCAGCAGCGTGAGCGAGGTCGTCCAGCGGACGATGAGACGCACGTCTCGGGCATCAGGAACAGTCGGCCGACCGACCCGTGCAATCTGCTCCGAGACCGCGACCACGAGCGGGACCGTCAGCGCCCGATGCCGGCGCGCCACCTCGGCTGCCGACCTGATGTGCCGCTCGACCGCTTCGAGTGGATCCCGCTGCTCTGCGGCATCCGCCTCGGCCGCCTCGATCAGCGGTTGGATGAGTGGCGCGTACACCACGCCGATGAGCTCCTGCTTACCGCCGGGGAAGTGGTTGTAGGCCGTGGCCGAGCTGACGCCCGCAGCCCGAGCGATGTCCTCAACCCGCGCCTCGAACCAACCACGTTCGAAGACCGCGGTCGCCGCATCTATCAACGCCTGGCGGCTCCGGGTTCGCTTCGTTGTGCCACTTCGCTGCCTTGCGTCGCCAATGCCATTCACCTGCACGGACGCAGCTTAACAAGACTCAAGTTGATATGGTGTCCAAGTTGTAGTCCTATCTAACTTGCGGCGCAACCTGCGGATCAAGGGCTGATGACAGCCGAGACATGATCATTAAGAGGTGATCGCATGGGTGGCCAGAACCATGCACCGTCAAACCGCGCCAGCCAGCGGGTGACGGTGCACACGAGCCGAGCGCTCTCAATGGCGATCTCCGAGCTGATGCTCGGCAACGTCAGCATCGAAGATGCGATCGTCGCCGAACCGGAGTGTCGATATGGGGTCAGCCGATCCCACCTCACCATGGCAGTGGGACACTTCCTCCAGTCACGCCTCCAGCTCGAAGTCTTCATCAGCCTGTGCCGTGAAACGCTGAGCATTCTCGACCGCGACGACTACGAGCCGTTCCTACCCACCAGCTTCATCGGCGACGTACGAATGTTTGTCAGCAACATGGTCGCCGCAGGACTGCTCCCCGACACGAACGCCACTATGCACGCTGCCGAGACACTAACGAACGATGGCTATTCTCGACTGTTCTGCTACTACACCGAGCAAGCCAACGAGGTCAGCACTTACCTTGAACAGCTTGAACGACTGACCCGTAGCCTGAGCGACCGCGAGGGCTTTCAAGGGCTCTTCTGGCACTCCGCGGAGAGCAACAGCCAGCCCTGGCGCCAGGCTTTCACGCTCGCGTTCAGTGCCATGACTGTGCTTCAAACGGCCTTCCAGACCGGTGCAATGATCTCGACGGAGACGTTCCTTCGAGGTACCGGAGCACCTGGACTGTTCTCGAACCTCGGACTGCTGCAGCTTGCCCCAATAGTCGAACCGGCCATCTAGCCCTGCCACGGCCACACTCGAAATCCCCGCTGTCGGTGTGAGGGCTCAGGACATGCTTGACGATTCGTCGTCGGGACATCCTTGACGTCAGTCGGGCGTGACGCCTTTGCCAGTGACGTTGTGCCTCCCGAAAGCCTCATCCATGCAGGTGACAGAGGGCCTATCAAGACCATGCACGGAAGCGATCATGATCCCGCCCTGCTGCCGATAAGCACGGCATGATGATCGGCCAGGGACTGTAAAACGAGCGGTGTAACTCCCGATCATGGAAGTGCACCTGATGACCGATATGATGTCCGGCGTGGAGAACGCCGAGGACTCGGAACCCGCGACCGGCCTGGATGGCCTGGATGAGCAGCTCGTCGCGCAGCTGCTGAGCAGGGCCAAGGCCAGCGGGTTGAAGCTGACCTGAGCACGCAGGAACCGCCCCCAAGGATGTGTCGGTGATTCGGCTCGACGAAGGGTGTACCCGCAGCCGAGGCCCAGGTTGTGTCGGCGGGCTGGACGGTGCGTTCAATCCGCCGACGATGCTGAGCAAGCATTTCGCAGGGTTCACGGTCCAATGTGGATGAATGGAGCCCATGCGGCGGGTTCATATGGCATGGCCGCACGCAAGTGGTTGACGGCTTCGTGCAACGCCTGCGCCGGGCTTTCGCGCGAGGCGTAGACGGAGGACGCGACGGCGGGACCGGCCGAGTCGTCCATTCTCCACAGCGTGGCGATCACCTCCCGAAAGCCGGCATACCGCACCGCCGCGGCCAGGTGGATCGACTCATCCGGTAGCGTCGTCGACATCGACGCCTCGCACGCCGACAGGAACGCGAAGTCCGCCGAGACCCGCAGGTCCAACAGCGATGTCACGGTCAGGGGGCCGTCGTGCAGGGCGAGATGGCTCTGTGACGGGTCTCTGAGGTTCTGCTTGCCATGACACGCGATGTGGACTCGAGCGTGTCGCGTGATCTCCTCGCGCACCCGTTCCACCGTGGCGCCAGACCCCACCAGTTTCGTGCAGCCCGGAAAGCGCGCCGCCACCGCCTCGACCTCTTCAGCAACGCCCGGCAGGTCGCTGGCGCCAACCACAAGCATGCCCTTACCGCCTCCGGTCTCGTTGCCGGACAGCGAACTCAGGCTGGACGCGTAGGACGAGACGACGCGGTCCAAGGCGGACTCACCCGTGTCGCGGTAGTCGCCGGCCGCATGCAACGGCAGCAGAGATGCAGGACCGGTCGGACACCACCACAAGCGGTCGGCATCCATCCGATCCAGCACCGGACGCACGATCTTGTGCCAAGCGAACTCCAGTACGCCGACCACGGTTTCCTGCGCTGCGGCGTAGGAAGCCAGCCCGCCACTGGCACGAATCGCTTGCAGCGCATGGACCTGCTCGCTGACTTCCACGAAGGTTGTGTCCAGCGGCACCACTTCGAACGACGGCAACAGGATCGCGTCGCACCGGCTTCGTCCGATGTTGACGACCACAACCGGCTGTTCGATCTCCGGCAACGATCGCTGAACCTCACCCAGCCGGTCCGCGAGCTCCATGCGCGCCTGCACGACCGCCGCGTCGGGCAGAGTGCCGGCCACAGGGTCTGGCGTCATCGGGCTCATGTCGAGCAGCTGCGCCCACAGCACGGAACGCCCGCGCTCGAGCAGTTCCAGCGCGAGGCGTGGCTGTTCGGCTCGCAACGCCGCGGCCGCAGCTTCGGGAGCGAGGCCGTTCAACCGTGCCAGCTCACGTTGCTGATCTGCCCGCCACAACCCGCGCCAAGCCACGAGCTGCAACAACTCGACCGCCAGCCGGTAGGCCGTGACCGCATCGTCGATGTCGCCCTGTGAGGATGCGACCCAACCCCACATGTGCGCCGCGTACACCCGGCCAAAGCTCGACAACGCGGGATCGTGCGCGCTCGCGCGGTACAGCTCAAGGCATTCGGCAGAGCCGCGCACCCGATGCGCCTCGGCAAGCGTCACGATCAACGTGGCGCGAATGCCCGGCGGGGCCTCCTCAATCGCCGAGTTCAGCACAGCGACCTGCTCGTCATGCCCGTCGGCGGTGTGTTCGGCCAAGGCCGTAGCCAGGTGGCCGGCCGCTTTCGCGCGGTATCCTGGCTCTTTAGCGAGCGCGACCGCTCTACGCTGCGCGTCGATCGACTCGTCAAGCCGCTTCTGGAACAGGTACGTGTCGCCCAGCGCGGACCACGCCACCGAGCGGTCGTCGTCGCTGAGCTCCTCCTGCAGCGCGGCCAGCAGCACATGTTCCGACTCGGCCAGGTGCTGCGGATCGGATGAGAACTCGAACAGCTTGGTCAACGCAATCCCGTACTGCACCGACTCCTGCGGTATGTCCTGCACGAGCCGGGCGGCCTCGGCCGCGTCGATGGTGCTGCGCCGGATGTGTGCGCGCTCCACCAACACCCTGCTGAGGAACCCGAACGCGCGCCACCTGCGGTCCTCAGGCAACAACGGCACTGCTTCCCAGGCCCGGCCGATCGCCTTGGTCACGTCCACGAAGTCGAGTATGGCCTCGTACCGCTTCCTCAACTGCAGTGCGAGCATCAGCAGCAACTCACCTCGCAACTGTGCGGGTTCCTCCATGCCGTCCACGAGCGCGGTGTAGGTGGCGATCACCGCCGAGTCGTCGGTACCGGGGTGTCCGAGAGGAAGCTGCTGCGCAGACGCCAGATCGATCATCGAGGAGATCCAATCCGGGGTCCCTGGCTCCAAGTCCTCTGCTCGCCGCCGCAGTACCGCGGTCAGATCGGCTCGCGCCGCCACCGCGATCGGTTCACGTGGATCGAGCTCTTCCTGCAACACACGCAGGACCTCGGCCCCTCGCGGGTCGCCGCGCCGCAGCAACGCCGCACCGAGCGCGCCCCGAGTCTGCGGCGTGGGTTCCGCGATCACTAGCGCGTCGATCGCCCGATCCAGCAGCTCTGGCACCCCGGTGAGGTCGAACAGCTCCAGCAAGGCACCGCCGAGCGATGCGTGCACGAAGGGCTGAGATCGCCGATCGGACAGTTCTGCCAGCTCGGTCAGCACTCGCACGGCATCCCCGACCAACTCCGAGTCCTGTGTAGACACTCCTATCTGAAGCACTTGCCGGGCATTCTCGAACACCTCGTGCGACGATTCTTCGGTCTCAAGGGAGGCCTCGGGCGGCACGAGATCCGGGCGAACCCGTGCGAGCTGCCGGAACAGATCAACGGCGTGAGCCCGGGCCGCAGCTGATCCGGTTGCGAGGTACCGGTACCAGGCAAGCCACGCGCAGGCCTGCACGCCGTCGGCGGCGATGCGGTCGCCCACGATTGAGACCTGGATCAGCGCGAGCAGATCGTGCAGCGCGTCCTCTCCAGCGACAACCTCGGCATTGCCATGCCGGGTGAAGCGGTCAAGACGTTGTTGCACGTTCGCCAGCAGCAATGCCGGGTCAGTCATCGGCCTGCTCGGGGTGGTGGTAAGTAAACTCGCCTGGCCCCTGCCGCCACATGAGCGACAGGTCCTCCGCAAGTTTGCGTTCTGCCCGCTGGTCAGCGGGAAGTTCGAGGTGCAGGCGGGCCAGGAGCGCGAAGCGGTTCAGGTCGAACGCAACTTTCAGCGACTCCCCGTACTCTCCGGCCGCGTGCACAGCCGCGAGGTACGAAACGCGCGACAACACCAGCAACCCCACGGGGATCAGCAACCACCAGCTCGCACGGTACAACAACCCGCCCGAGACGGCGGCCGTCACGAACGCGGAGACCGAGATCCGCACCAATCCATCGAGCGTGTTGCGCCGATCGTCCACGACCGCCCGGGTCTGCTCGTCCAGTACGGGGTACAACCGAGGCCACGCCACCACGGCGTCGTAGCCGTACTCGTGGCCGGCACGTGACTCGGCGGCGGCCAGCACGTTGCCGAGTGCGGTCGGCAGCATCTCGCCCCGCGGAAAACGGCGGCGCAGCCGACTTCCCGCACGGCCCGCCTGCTGGACGTCGCCATCAGGCTTGGCCTGCTTGGCCAGCCGGTCGCGCTTGCGGTTCTGCCACCACACGCCAGGACGGGCCGTCCACCGCGGCCAGTATCCCTCCAGCAAGCGCATCATCGGCAGCTGAAGCGGTTGCAGCACCAGCACCAGCACCGAGATCAGCACCACCGCGATGATCACTTGGCCGATCCCGAGCGTGGCCGCGGTCTTCCACGCGTTCGTGAACTGCGGCGCCTTCGCAGGAGCACCAGCCCAGATCAGGATCGCGATCATCGCCACCATCGCGAAAGTGGGCACGAAGTTGGTCAGGAACAGTCGCGGTCCCACTGACTCACGGACCGTCTTGGCGGCTGCATCCAGGCTCACGAGACGCGGTCCATGGGCCCATGGCCGACGCACTCCGGAACTTCGTCCACGAAGAGCAACTTGGCCGTAACTCCGCACGTCCCGCAACGGTAGGTCAACACCGTGTACTGGCTCGACCTGCCGGGAAGCGTGGCCCCGTCACCGGCACCGGGGTCGCTGCGCTCGAACTTCGACAGCAGCTCCCGCAGCCGAGTGCGGGTCACCATACCGAGACGGTTCCCATCCACGACGAGCTCGATCCGCTGCACCGCCGGGTCAGCGTCGAACGACCGCTTCAGCTCGGCCGCGACCACCTCCAGGTCTCCGGTCGCCGAGGTCACGATGCGCAGCGGCGCGGTGCCCTCGGCAGACGAGTCCAGCCATGACCGAAAGCCGTAAGTCATGCGGAGGAGTATTTCAGCTTTACTGCTATCCCAGGCGCAACGCCACCAAATACGGACACCTCAACGAGTGCGGAGCACCGTCTTCCTGATCTCGTCCGACGTCGTGGTTCCGGCTGTCACTGCGGCCATGGCGGCATCGACGTCAACTATCGACGGCAGTCCCTCGGCCCGCACGGTCCATGGTTTCCCCGCCGTGCGCCGCGGGGTGATCTACTCGAACGGGTTCGGGAGGATCGATCCGGTCCTCCCTCACGGGCATTCACTCGACCGTGCTCGGGTTCTCGTACACGTCGGCGCCCACCGGGATCAGTTGCACGATCCTCAACACAGGGCTCGGCTTCCGGATCGCCGCCGACTCGAACGAACAGTTCTGAACGAGAGTACGAACGCGCGAAACCCCTGTGCTGCCTCGAACTCCCCCACAAGTGCAGAGGCGCTGCTCATTTCGGGTAGTCCGGGGCCGAACAACTTCGGTGCGACGAACGTCCGTGATCAGATCCGCTGGTGCGGACCTTGACCAAACTCGTCCTGGCAGTAACGGTCGTGTATGCCTACCTCGCCGCGTGGCTGGTGGTGGGCGCGGTCTCGGACACGCGTGAGCGCAACGCGTTCCAAGATGCTCCGAACCAGGTGGCCGCGCTCTGCAGGTCGCTCGAGCAGGGCATCGAGCCTACACTTGTGTACAACTGGTTCATCGAGAACGCCCCAGGCACCAGCAAGTCGAGGTTCTCGGTCGGCGACGCGACCCACGCTGCGGGGCGTGGCGACTTCGCCGAGGCCCTCAGCTATTGCGGCGACCTGGACTCCCAGGTCGCGGAGGACCGGAGAAGTCTCGAAGAAAAGGCTGCGACGTCCTGGAGTCAGGCTCGTACGAGCCTCTTCATCGGGACACTGCTTGCCATCGCCGCGGCGGTGCTCCTGGTCCGCCGCCGCGCGGCCAACGCCAAGACCGTAGCCATCGTCAGCAGTTACATGCGCCCCAGGGCGTTCTGGCGCAGACCTGCTTCTCTTCTGGTCAGCGGCATCTCCGCCGTGCTGCTGTACGTCGGCACCTTCTCGATCATGCCTCTGCTCCGGTCCGGCCAGGTCCTCTGGGTGATCCCCGTGGTCGCCGTCCTGCCGACCGCGTACTTCGTCCTGCGGTACGCCCGTCCGTGGTCAGCGCGAGGGGCGGCGCAGGTGCTCCGATCCGACGAGCGCGTACCCGTGCTCTACCTGCGCGGCTTCGGCGACGACCGGGGCGCCGCCGTGGTGGACGTGCCTCGAACCTTGCTGCACGCCGCGCTCACCGTCCACTCAAGAGAAGAGGAGTTGGTCAGTGCACTGCGCGCCTTCGGGCCGGTGATCGCGGTGGGCCGACCGAACGAACGCCTTCCCCGGCTCGGCGCGGCACGGTTCTACCTGCCGCAGAACGACTGGAAGCAGGGCGTGCGCGAGCTGATGGACCAGTGTCAGCTGATCGTGCTCAGGCTCGCCCCTGGCGAAGGGCTGTGGTGGGAGGTCGAGCAAGCAAGGACCACGCAGCCACCGGAGAAGCTCGTGCTGTTGGTGCCCGGCGACTGCCAGGACCTCACCGCGCGGCTTCACCACCACCTGCCGAAGGCCGCCGCGATCGTGCCCGACCCCGGCAAGTGGACAGGGTCCGTGATTGTTTTCGACCACGAGTGGACACCGATCGTCGAGGCTGTCGGTCCCCCTCCCGACAAGCAGAACCTGGTGGGCTCGCCGGCGGCCTTCGTCGTGCGTGCGCTGCACTTCGCGCTGAAGCGGGTGGGGAGGCAGAAGCGTTTGATGACTTACCGGACCGGCAGCGGCATGGTCGTCACTCTTGGCAAGGTCCTGCTCGTATTTCCGGCAGCGGCACTCGGCCTCATGGTGCTCCGCCTGTTCATCGACTGGTGAGGCCGGGCGGGGGGTGATGACGCCAGTAACCGACGACGCTCAGACGTCGACATCGCCGTCACCTCGACCCACAAGGAGACCGCGAATGGCTGTGTTCGTGTCCTCCAGCAGCAAAGACCGCGCGTTCGTCCGCCGGTCGACCGCTGAACTGGAACGGCATTCGATCGAGGTCTGGGTCGACGAACGCGAACTCCGCGCAGGAGAGAGTCTCACCTCGATCAGCAACGCCATCGCCGAGGCGGAGTTCCTGGTCGTGGTGGTGTCCAAGGCAGCGGCGAACTCGTTCTGGGTCCAGCAGGAGATCGATCTCGCCGATGACGCGGACGTACCGGTGCTGCCGTTGCTGGTCGAGGACGTCCCGCCGGCGCGGGCACCCACGCTCGGAGAGACGGCGCACGTCGACTTCCGCAGGCCTGCCGAGTACCGGCGGGCAGCCCATCGACTCGTCTACCGGTCGCAGGGCATGGCGGCCGGTGGCCGGTTCCTGCACGCCAAAGAAGCCGTGTTGCTGGTGCGGCGGGAACGCGCGCCAGCTTGAGATCTTTTCGGGATCTCACAGCAGGGTGCCGCGATTCTCTGCACGCTGGCGAACACCCGTGTTTGGGAGTTCGCCGACACGATGGACGGCACCAGCAGGTTCTGGATCGCGGAGTTCTGCCTGCCGTCCGGTGGGATGGAGTCGTTCGCGATGATCGACGGGGTCGTCCACCCGTTTCCGCAAACACACCGCGTCGACGCCGACCCCGCGCCCATCGCAGGCTCGGTCGTGACGTTCTCGGCGGCCGTCAACCACCTGCGGCAGCTGCCTGAGGAGCGGGTCCGGGAGATCATGGCCGAGCACGATGACGCGACCACCGAGGTCACCCGCCGCTACGTCCGGTTCCGGCCGGTGCCCTTGACACAACGATTCGTCGACTCCGACGTGGCTGTGGCAGCGGCGCTCACGGCAGGCCCGGAGATCCCTCGCGGGGCTGCTGTAGAGGCGGCTTTCAGCCCGAGGCCGACTCGGTATCGCAGGCCGTGGCCTCGAGTCCAGTGGGTTGGGTGGAAGTCGCGCCGGCACCCTCGTCCATCTCGACGGCGGCGTGGCGCCGCCGTTGGAGCACATCGCGTTCAGCGTCCGGGATCGTCATCGACTCGGCGAGCACAGCGGCGAGCGCGTCCACTCGGCTGGTGCCGACGTCGGCGTGGAAGAGCCAGCGGACGTTCTCGTCGCGCGTGATGAGATCGATCACGAGGCGTGAACCGCTGTCCGGTGCGGCCGGTGCTCGGACATAGCGCACCTGGTCGATCGGGATGTCCTGCTGGATCTCGGCTTCCTCGAGAAACGGGTTCGACGTGGCCAGGATGATGCGGCGGTCCGTCACGGCGACCAGCGTCCTGTCCGTCCCTGCCCCCAACATCCCCATCGCTCCGACGACGATCGCGGAAATGGGACCGTCGTCGAACTGCACGGGGAACCCGAGTGCGCGAAGGACCTCACCGTCCTCGAAGAGCCACCGCAGAACGCGGAGGTACGGCTCTGTGTCCAGCGATTAGGGTCCGCAGATGACGTCGGGGGCCTCGAGCGGAGGGACCGGAGGGTGGAGAGCATCGGCAAGGGGCTCGATGGCTTCCAAAAGCCTAGTGGACGTCGCGCGGGCCGCCTTCACGTCCTTCCGCTTCCCCGACAGCAGCCATGCGTCGGGTTCGCGGAGCTCGACGGTGATCCGCAACTGCCGGACCAGCGCGTCGGCGAGGCTCGTCGTCTCGGCCAGGGTCGAGTCGAATTCCGCACGGGTGTCGCGGGCAATGACCTCGGCATAGTGCGCCTCGGCGGCGTCTTCACGACCGGCGGCTCTCGCCCTTGCGGCGCGAAGCGCGTGGTACCCCGTCCATGCATTGAGGGAGGACAGCAGGGCGTGGACGTCGAAGGTGATGCTTTCGGCGTTGGTCTGCAGGTACTCGCGGTAGCCGCGTGCGTCGGGCCGGCTGATCTGCTTGACATGGTCGCGGACGTTCCTCTGGTAGAGCTCGAGCTGCTTCTGCAGCAGCGCTCCACTGCCCGCGACGTCGTCCCACAACGACGTCGGAACCGACTCGATCTCCCGAGCCTGGTCGACCGCGCGGTCGATGGCGCCGACGAGACCCATCAGCTCGGCCCACTGCTCCTTGCGGAGGGTCGTGAGGACCTGGTTCGTCGCCGCCAGGTTGGTCCTGACGAGGCCCGAGACCTCGTTCAGCATCATCTGGAGGGCGACCATGGCCAGTGCCGGTCCGACCGAGGCCGCGATCGGCGCCTTGCTCACCGCGCTCACGGGGTAGAAGCGGGCCTGGTGCAGGACGCCACCCGGACCTATCACCGTTCCGAGGTTCCCGCCGTCCTTGACCGCGAGCGTCGCACCGCTCTTCAGCAGGGCCTGTGCCGCGTCGCCGATCCTGTAGAGCCCTCGTACGCCAGCGAACGCGTTCCCGAGGTTGCCGGCCGCGGTCGCCGCGTTCCCGACCGAGGCGAGAATCGTTGAAATCTGCTTGCGGTCGGCGGTCGGCACGATCCCGAAGTCGATCAGTTCGGGCTTCAGCTCCGGCGGGACCTCACCGGCGACGACAGCCACCCCGGGGAGAACCTCCACCAGAACGGTCGACGTCGTCGCCGAGTCGATGTCCGAATCGGAGGTCAGATCGTCCGCGACAGGCGAGTCGGTCGTGTTGCTCCGACCGCTCTCCTCAGACTCGGCGATCTCCGTCGAGCCCGAACCGTCCTGCATGCGATCTCCTCACCCACAAGCGCGCAACGACCGAACCCGTCGGCGTTGACGGCCGGAGTCTACGGCTCAATGCCTTGCGAACAGGCCGCATCCTCGGAGGGTCAGAACCCCGTCATCGAATTCCACCACGAACGGGAGGAACGAAACGCGCGACAACCCCGTGCCGCAGCGGGATTTCCTTCCGGCATTCCACGGGACCTGGATCAAGCTGGGCCAAACGAGTGAATGCGCGCAATTCTGATAACGGTTCACAGGATGATCGCTACTTATCCGGTGGTTGCACGACGCCTCCGGAAGGACCGACAGTGAACGAAAACGAAGTCCACCCGATACCGGGCTGGCGAGGAGGCGACGGCAACGCCGCCTACCTGGACAAAACTCTGCGCCACCAGCCGATGGACATGTATCTGGACGACACGGTCGGCTGGCGCGTGATCTTCTCGCTCTGGCTGCGCGGCGCCGTCGCCTCGGTGCTCGTCTGGATGGCGTTCTGGCTCCTCGCCCTGCTGTTCATCCTCGTGAGCCCGGAGGCCTCGTTCTTTTTCGGCATCACGGGCAATGTCGTCGCCATCGGCGTCTTCGTGGCGATCGTGCTGCTGAGCAAGCTGCCGGAGCCGATCGCCGAGTGGCGGGTCGTGCTGCCCGACCGCGCCGAGTTCGTGCACTCGGCGTACAGCCAGATCACCGGCACGGTGCAGCGCCGACAACTGCCTTTCGGGGGCGGTCCGCGGCGCATCCGCACCGGAGCCGCGCCGACCGACCTCAGCCACCGGCTCTTCCTCACCGAGGGCGACTTCCGGGTCTACGTCTCGGTGTTCAGCTACGGCACCAGCCTCTACCTGGGCTGGCAGATGTGGCGTTCGCGGCGCGGCGCCGCGCTGATCTGGCAGTTTCTCAGCGGCATCGTGCGCAGCATGCTCGGTCACAACGATCCGGAGATCACCATGCTGCGCGCGGACCGCGCGCGAGCCATGCGCGAGGCCGTCCACGCCGCGTGCCGCGAGGGCCTGATGGTCGCCGTCGAGGGCATCCAGGTGCCGGAGCAGTTCGGCTTCCCGTACGGAATGCCGCCCGTCGAGGAGGGCCAGTTCGCGAGCGGTCCGGTGCCGGGCGGGTTCGCACCGCCAACCGCCGACCACGGTTCCGCACCTGGGCGGCACGGGCTGCCGCAGTCGCCGTGACCGTTCCCGGCGTTCTGCTCTCCAGCACGGACGAGATGAGCTGGGCGTGGATCGGCGTGCGCGTGCGTCCCGCTCTCAAGATGAGGGACACCGGCGCGTTCCCCAACGTGACAGAGCCACAACGGCTCGCGCAGACCCTCACCCGCGAGCACGCCTGGCTCGCGAACCAGTGGACGACCGAGTCGGACGCGCGGTGGGAGCTGCGATTCTGCAGCGACCCCAGGACGAAGCTCCTTTCGTGCGTCCTCCTCGGAAGAGTGCGGGACCCCGACCCGTGCAAGGCGGTGCAGGCCGCGGTGCGGTTGCGGGACCGGCTCACCGACTCGCCGATGCACGTGCAGACCGACCCCGTGCTCGACGCGGAGGAGGTCAGCAAGCACCTCGTGCCCGGCGCGCTCGACGCCAAGGGCACGTTCGAGGTGCGCAAGCGACTCGAGTGGGCGGACTGCACCCGCCCGGACACGCAGCGGCGGTACTGCTTCGCCGTGTCCCCGGCGCTGCCACCAGCCGACCTGTCGTGGGAACCGCTGTGGCGCGAGCTGGCGCACGCAGCGGAGCCGACCGTCCTCAGCGTGTACCTGGAGCCCTACCGGCCCACAGACGCGCTGGCGGCCGACCTGCACCGGCTCGCCGCGGAGTACAGCCACCTGTCCAGGCCCGGTGTTCCCAGCCCAGTGTGGAACGTGCTCATGCGACCGGACCCGTTCGCCGTGCGCACCGCCCCGCGCTACGCCCACGCCGCTGCCCGGTACACGTCCGGGACGTGCTTCCGCACGCGGATCTCCGTCATCTCCCGGAGTCCCCTGCCGAGGGGCTTCGGGGAGCTGGTCGCCGCCAAGACCGGCGGCGGGGTGGCGGTCTCGCCTCCTGCCGGGGAGCTCGACGACATCTGGCACAACCTCGCCGCGCTCAACCGCGACTGGCTCGACCTCACCTACGCCCAGGGGTCACCGCCGGACGGCATGCGCGAGTCCGAGCGCATCCTCTGCGACCTGTCTGACCTGGACGAGGCCGCCCTCGCGTTCCGCCTGCCCTACCAGGTGCCGGGCCACCTGCCCTTGTTCGACATGTCCGGGCGGCCACGCCCGCACGATTCCACCACCACTGAAAGGTGATCCGCAGTGCCGGACGAGTTCCTCTTCGAGTTCGAGGGTGCCCCCGCCGAACGCGACCGTGACGCCCGCGACCTCATCGAGTGGCTGGAGGAGGACCTGCGCGGCTGCCTCAGCCTCCGCATGATCGGTCCCGCCGAAGGCGAACTGGGCGGTGCCGCCGATGCCGTGATCGTGCTCGCCGCAGCCGTGCCGCTGAGCCGGCCGTTCTTCACCTGGCTCACCGAGCGGGCCAAGGCGCGCCGGGTCAAGCTGCGGATCTCGGTACCGCACCGGGGAGAACAGCTCAAAATCGACGTCGAGGGGCCGGTGGACGCGGAGGCGTTGCTGGACCGGATAGCACAGATCCTGGACGAGGACTGAGTGCCCGGCGCGCGTGCCGTGCTGGTCGGCACCAGCACCTACACGGCGGGTCTGCCGCAGCTCGACTGGAGCGCGGCGAACATCACCGACCTCTACGACGCCCTCGTCGACGTCTTCGACCCCGGCGGCTTGCACGCGCTCGTGGACCCGCCCACCACACAGGTGGTGTTCGACCGGCTCAACCTGTGCGCCTCGTCCCCGGCCGACATTCTGCTCTTCTACTACACGGGGCACGGCCTGCGAGATGACGACGACCGACTGTGCCTGGCCCTGCCAGGTTCGGTGGACGTGCCTCGTCACGCACGCCGCACCTCCCTGCCGGTCGACTCGGTGCTCGAGATCCTGCGACACGCCCCCGCGCAGCACCGGGTGGTGATCCTCGACTGCTGCTACTCGGGCCTCGTGCTCGACTCCCCCGCCGCCGCGGACCTGCACCTGCTGAGCGCCACCAACCGCACGCGCAAGGCCGAGTACCGCACAGAGGCCCGCAACACCGAGTTCACCGGCGAACTGGTGCGGCTGTTGGAGGACACTTCCGGTCCGCTCGACCTCGGCACCGTCTACGGCCACCTCGATCGCGCGCTGAGAGGTCGCGGCCTGCCCCGGCCTCGGCAGCGGTGCGTCGACCACAGCGCGGAACTCGTGCTACGACCGTCACGGTTTCCGTCCGCTTAGGACTGATCTACCGGTGGACTGCACCCAGAAGGCTGGAATGAGCGCAAATGCGCGTCTCCAGCGACCTTGCCTCAAGCCAGGTGGACGATATCATTCGCGTCACCGGCCTCATCGACGAGTTGTGCGTGCCGAAAACTACGTCCATGCAGGTAAAGCCACGTGGCGATACTCGCGGATGACTCCGACGAGACGATCTTGCCGATCTAAGGTGAGGCGTTCGATCTGATCGGGTTCGAGAGGCTGTGGCCGGACCCTCAAGGGCGCCGCGCCAGCGAGTGACCGGTGGATGCGGTGCTCGTCGTGGTGTCGCTCGCACTCTCCGCGCACCATAGACCGATCTGATTCCAGGTCAACCTGCGACGCAACAGTTCGCCGCGAAAGGTCTTGACCCCAATCGACAGAACTTAGCGCCGAAAGATTGAATCGCGTCGACTGGCCCTCTATACTGGGTTCGAGCTATCCAATAGCGCATGAACACGCGAACTGCGCAAGCTTGCTACACATGGGGACCCAAGTCCCTCGGACATTCTCTTACCCCACGGGATTCACCAGAATCCCGTGGGGTAATTCATATTTCGGCCGTTTTCACCCCGTCACACCAGTCCAGGGCGAGCGTTGACTGGACTGGACAACGGGAAGCTTTCACGGTCTTCGCCATCGCTGGGCCGGATCGAATTTCAACGCGCTGGCCGTCATATTGAATTTGCAGGCCTTGCTTGCGGACTTGATCGACCAGGTCCTTGCGCATGGCCTGGTCCACGGGTCCCGCGGGCCGTTCGAGTAGACGTGGCAGTGCCTCAAGCAGATGATCTTCTCGGACGTAGAGGTTTCGCGGTACACCATCGGAACGTCGCTTGACGCTGGTGAAGCCATGCCGACATCGATAGCCCGCACGCCCATGAACCCAGTGGCCGTCCATCCGCCGACCACAAAGCCCGCACACGACGAGCCCCGCGAGCAGGTAGCGCCGTACCTCGCCGTCCTTGGCAGGCTTGGCCACCCGCATCCCCTGCACCGCGACGAACCTCTCGTCATCAACGAGAGGCTCGTGCGCGATCCGCTCGGACACCTCCCACTCACTGACCGGGTTGTACCGGAGCGCTCCTGAACCGCGGCCACCTGTACGCCCACCTGCCCCGTGTCCTGTCGTGCTGCTTCGATTCCAGACCTGCCGGCCGGTATAGCGCGGGTTCTCCAAGATCATCGCCACTGTCCGGACGATCCACCGCTCCCCCGACCTATGCGTGTTTCGCTCGCGATCCGCACCCGACGGGCACACCACACCACGGTCGTTGAGCTCGCGCGCCAACGACGCGACAGTGCGCCCGCGAGCCCGTTCGGCGAACATCCACCGCACCCACGGCGCCGTCACCGGATCCGGCGCCAACACCCGCACCCGACGACCCCACCGCCCATGCACAGGATTCGGATGCCGACCACCATCAACAAGCCGATACCCATACGGGGGCCGACCACCGAGAAACCGGCCCTGCACACGCGTCTGAGACCGCATCGCCGCCAGCACCCGCTGGCGCGCCCTCGCCACCTCACGCTGCGCCTGCGCACCCAACAACACCATCAACGCCTCATGCACCGGACTACCGAGCTCCACCGGCCCACCCGCCTCCGGCAACCACACCGCGACACCCAACGCATTGAGTCCTGACACGACCTCACGGAACTGATCACCATGGAACGCGCGCTCGTACTCACCTACGACGACCGCGTCGAAGTCACGACCAGGGTCCGCGGCGGCGGCCAGCAACGCCGCGGCCTCCGGTCGGTCCTGCCATGACCACCGCCGCGAGACACCTACATCGAAGAACTCAGCGACGACAGAACCAACGCCGTCGATCAACTCATCCGGCACCGCACGCTGCCACGCATGAGACGTCTGCACATCCTGGAACACGCTCGTCGACATCCGCCCGTAGAACGCAAAACGCAGGCCAGGCTCCTCAGAGGGTGCCGCTGGACTGCGAAGACCCGTCAACGATGCAAGCAGTTCGGTATTCGTCAGCGTGGCCACAGTCAGCTCCCTCGGTCAAAACCGAGACCCAGCTGCCAAAGGCATCGTGACGACGTCGCGCCCATCTCCACCCGAATGGTCCAAGAGGGGATCAGTTTGTCCACGAAGGCTGACTGAAACTAGCGGTCAGCGGTATCGCGTGCACGCCTTCGCCAAGGTGTCCAGAGCGTGCAGGGCCTCGTCCTCGGGCAGGGTGGGCAGGTGCAGCAGCACCCGCTCCACGCCGAGTTCGGCATAGGTGTCGAGCGCCTCCTGATCATGTGCGGCACCGAAGACCACCACGGGCGTCTCCGTTCCGGTGACCTGTCGCATCCGGTCAATGTGCGTGCCGAGTTCGGCTGGCGGAATCGCGCTGGGCAGCCACGCCGAGCCGTACTCGGCCAGCCTGGCGAAGGTGCGCTCGCTGCTGCCGCCGACATAGATCGGCGGATGAGGGCGCTGTACCGGCTTGGGCCAGGAGTGGACGGGGTCGAAGTCGACGAAGTCACCGTGGAACTCCGGCTTCTCCTGGGTCCACAGGGCGATGATCGCTCGTAGCCGTTCGTCCATCAGCCGGCCGCGGGTGCGTGGATCGGTGCCGTGGTTGCGCAACTCGTCGAGGATCCAGCCGGCGCCGACGCCGAACACCGCGCGGCCGCCAGAGAGCAGGTCGAGGGTGGCGACCTCCTTGGCTGTGATGATCGGGTCTCGTGCCGTCACCAGTGCGATGCCCGTGCCCAGCAACAAGGTTCGGGTCACGGCCGCCGCGGCGGTCAGGGCCAGGAACGGGTCGAGCGTGCGGAAGTACTCGCGCGGCAGCTCATGTCCTGGGTACGGGGCCTCGGAGCCGACCGGGATGTGCGTGTGTTCCGCGAGAAACAGCGCGCTCAGGCCGCGCTCCTCGAGAGCTGGTCCGAGGACCGCCGGCCCGATGCTCTCGTCAGTCAGAAAGGTCGACACACCGAACTTCACCGGGTTCTCCATCATTCACGAGGTGGCACGACTCATCTTGATCAGCTCATCCAGCCGGTCAGCGGGCAATGCGGCGGGGAGGAAGCCCGCGAACTGGTGCAGGGTCATCCCGCGAGCCATCTTCATGCCGTCCTCGACGTGGTCGCTCTGCTCGGAAGCCGGAGCGCCCATGACGGAATGGAGCAGCTCGGTGAACTGCGCTCCGACGACCGGGTGGTCGAACCAGTCGCCGACGGTGGACTGCATCGAGAGTTCTGCGACCAGGGATTCACCGGCAAGCGTCACGGCCTGCTCGGCGACGATCTCGGTCACCGAATGTCCGATCTGGACGGTGTAGTCACCGGGTGCCACCACCCAGCGGCCCTCCAGCACGTCCCAGTAGGCGAAGGCGCGGCGGTCGAGGTCCAGGGTGATGGTGCGGGTCTCTCCCGGTGAGAGCTCGACCTTCTCGAACGCTCGCAGCTCACGCGCGGGTCGCCGCACGGGGCCTGCCGTGGTGGCCACGTACACCTGTACGACGTGCTTGCCCGTGCGCGGACCGGTGTTCGTGACGGTGACGTTGAGCTGGGCGGTGTCGGGGCCGGTGGCGGTGACGGTGAGGTCGGTGGTGGTGAAGGTGGTGTAGCTCAGTCCGTGTCCGAAGGGATAGCGCACGTCCCGTTCGGCGGTGACGTAGTGGCGGTAGCCGACCATCACGCCTTCGCCGTAGCGCACATGTCCCTGTTCGCCGGGGAAGTTGAGGTACGCCGGGGTGTCCTGCAGCCGCAAGGGAATCGTTTCGGCGAGGTGGCCGGAAGGGTTTACCACGCCGTAGAGCAGGTCGGCCAGCGCCGCGCCGCCCGCCTGGCCGAGCAGCCAGCCTTCCAGGATCGCGTCGACCTCGTCGTGCCAGCCCTCCAGTGACACCACGCCGCCGTTGGACAGCACCACCACGGTGCGCGGTGCAGCCGCGGCCACCGCCTGGATCAGCTCCACCTGGTCGGCGGGCAGGTCGATGTGCTCGCGGTCGAAGCCCTCCGACTCGCGCACGATGCCCGCGAACACCACGGCCACGTCGGCGGCGGCCGCGATCTCCACGGCTTCTGCTCGCAGCTGTGCCGGAGCACCACTGCCGTCGCGGTAGTAGCCGGGGGCGTAGTCGACCTGTCCCTCCGCATGCGAGCGGATGGTGTTCAGCGCTGTGTCGAGCAGCGTCGGGTTGATGTGCGAGCTGCCGCCACCTTGGTACGAGGGCAGCACGGCGAACTCGCCGATGACGGCGACACGTGAGGTCCGCGCGATGGGCAGCACGGCGTGTTCGTTGCGCAGCAGCACCGCGCACTCGGCGGCAACCTGCCGGGCCACGGCATGCCCTGCTTCGATCTCCTCCTCGCTCAGCACCGGGTTCCGGTTCGAGCGACGGGCGTACCGGCCGAGCGCGGCCCCCCGGCGCGCGGCGGCGTCGACCACCGCCTCGGGCAAGCGGCCCGACCGCACCGCGTCGACCACCTCCTGGACGGACGACGACGCCCCCGGCATCTCAAGGTCGGTGCCCGCGGCCAGGGCTGCCACCCGGTCGCTCACCGCGCCCCAGTCCGAGACCACGAGACCGGTGAAGCCCCACTCCTCGCGCAGCACCTCGGTGAGCAGCCAGTGGTTCTCGGAGGCGTACACGCCGTTGATCTTGTTGTAGGAGCACATCACCGTCGCCGGGGACGCCTCGGTGACCACCCGTTCGAACGCGGACAGGTAGATCTCGCGCAGGGTCCGCTCGTCGACGTCCGCGCTGATCCGCATGCGCTCGGTCTCCTGGTTGTTGACCGCGAAGTGCTTGACCGACGCGCCAACGCCTTCGGCTTGCAGAGCACGGACGTAGGCGGAGCCCAGCACGCCCGACAGGTGCGGATCTTCGGAGTAGTACTCGAAGTTGCGCCCGCACAGCGGTGTGCGCTTGATGTTCACGCCAGGACCGAGCACGACGTCGGCGCCCAGCGCACGGGCTTCGCGCGCGACGGCGGTGGCAACCTGTGCGGCGACCTGCCGGTCCCAGCTCGAGCCGACCGCGACCGCGGGTGGGAAGCACGTCGCGGGAAGGCTGGGGTTGATGCCCAGGTGATCGCTGGTGTCGGCTTGCCGGCGGATGCCGTGCGGACCGTCGCTGAGCACGACGGGTTTCAGCCCGGCTTCCTCGTCGGCGGCGGTGGACCAGAAGTCGCCGCCCGTCAGCAGCGCGGCCTTGCGCTCCAGCGGCAGGTCGGCGGGATCGAGTCCGTTCATCGTGGTGCTCCTGAATGCGAAGGGGATCAGGCGGTCTTCTCAGCGGTGACCAGCACTTCGGCTGTCAGGCCGGGGTCTGCGGCGACGCTGAGGCGGATGTCCCCCGGTCCCGTGGGGCGGATGACGGCGAGCGCTCGGCCGCCGAACGTCGAATGGGCCGCGGCGGTGAACGGTTCGGTGTTCTGCGGGTTGCCGCTGCCGAGGCCCTGGAGGACGGCCGGGCCGTCGATGGTCACCTTGATCCGGCGATCGGCCGCGGTGTGCACCACGCCGTCGCGGTCGACGAGGGTGATCTCGACGAACGCCAGGTCGTCTGCGCCGGCCGTGATGACCGACCGGTCCGCGGCCGCGGCGAGGACGACCTCGCCGATCGCTGTGCGCAGCTCGGCACGACCGGTTTCCGTACCGCCGCGGTAGGCGACCGCGGTGACGACACCCTCGGCGTAGGGCACCTCGAACTCCGCGCGGTACCGGTGCACGGTCTCGCGTCCCAGCGATGCGCTGTTGACCAGCAGCTCGATCTCGTCCGCGTCGCTGTAGACCTCGACCTCCAGCGGCTTGCCCTCCTGGCCGGGCCACGTCCAGGAGGCGATGCTGTCGCTCCAGGCCCACGGCGAGGACACGACCTCACGTCCGCGCGACTCCGGCCTGCGCACCGCGAGGTACGGAGCGGATCGCAGGCCGAAGACGATCTCGCGGTAGTAGGAGGCCGGGCGGCGCACACCGGTGATGTCGATGTCGCCGACCCACGCGGTGAGCCAGGGGTAGCCCGCCATGAAACCGCCTGGCTCGTCGCTGTACTGCGGCCTGCCGACGCCCACTTCGCCGAGGTAGTCCCACCCCGCCCAGGTGAAGTCGCCGATGACGTGCGGGTGCTCGGTGACCAGGCGCCACAGGTGGTCGATGCGCGTGGGGAAGGTCTCCGAGCCCACGATGACCCGGTTGGGGAACAGCACGTGGTCGAGCTCGTATCGGCCGTCGAGATAGTTCAGGCCCGCGATGTCCAGGGTCGCGAAGACCTCGGCGGTGCGTTCGGTGACCAGGTCGGAGGTGCCGATCTGGTTCATCATCTCCCCCGCGTCCGACATGAACGTGTTGATCCCGATGCCCTCTGCCTGCCGGGCCGCGGCCTGGGCTTTCAGCTCGTCCATGACGGTGAGCAGGGCGTTGACGCCGCTGGTCACGTACCGGGTGCTGTCCAGCGAGCGCACCCGCTCCGCCAAGCGCCGCGCCCAGATCGCGCCGTGCGGGCGACCGGCCTCCGGGATTTCGTTGCCGATGGAGTAGGCGAAGACGCTCGGGTGGTTGCGGTCCTTGCGCACCATCGCCTCGATGTCGCGTTCCCACCAGTCCGCGAAGTCCAGGGCGTAGTCGAAGTCACTCTTGCCGCGAGTCCACATGTCGAACGCCTCGTCCATGACCAGCACTCCGAGCTGGTCGCAGGCGTCGAGCATCGCGCGGCTCATCGGGTTGTGCGAGCTGCGGATGGCGTTGAACCCCGCCTGCTTGAGCAGTTCGACGCGCCGCTGCTCGGCCCTGGCGATCGCCGCGGCGCCGAGGACGCCGTTGTCGTGGTGGACGCACGCTCCGCGGAGCTTGACGACCTCTCCGTTGATCCGGAGGCCGCGTTCCGCGTCGAGCTCGAGCGTGCGGATGCCGAACGTGGTGTCCGCTTCGTCGATCACGTCCTCACCCATCCAGACGGTGACGGCCGCGCGGTACAGAGACGGCGTGTCGGGGCTCCACAACGCCGGATTCGGCACCGTCATGCGTTGGCGCAGCACGGCGTCCTCACCCGGAAGTGCGCTCACCGGGGCACGGTCGACGGCGACGACGTTGTCCTCGGCGTCGAACAGCATGGTTTCGACCGTGACGGTGCTCAGCCTCGGGGCTTCGTTCTCGATCGTCGTGGCGACGTGCACCACGGCCCGATCGTGGCCGATATCCGTTGTGGTCACTGCGATCCCGTCGAGCGCCACGTGCACCGGGTCAGCGACGATCAGGTGGACTGGCCGGTGGATGCCGCCGCCGGAGTACCAGCGCGAATCGCGGTGGGCCCGCGCCTCGACCCGCAGGACGTTCTCCTCCCCGTAGCGGAGGAAGTCGTCGGCCTTGACGGTGAAACCCGTGTAGCCCGACGCCCAACGGCCAGCGAGGTCGTCGTTGAGGTACACCAAGGCCGAGCGGTACACACCCTCGAACTCGATCCGGATCCGCTTGAAGGCCCACTCCTCCGGCACGAAGAACTTCTTCGTGTACTCCCAGACGCCGCCGCGGAAGAAGCCCGTCGCCGCTCCGTTGTCCAAGCCGGCGTCGCGCTGGGTGCCGATGACGGCGTCGTGTGGCAAGGTCACCGGTTCAGCGGGAACCGAACGGCTGAGCTCGGCGAACTCGTTCACCTTCGCGCGGAACGACCAGCCATCGGAGAACTGCTGACGGATCACTGGTGCTGCCTTTCGCAGGAACGTCTCTATGGTTGGTGGCGCGCGCAACCAGGCGGTGAGGAGTACCGTACGTCCCGGTGATGGCACGCGCAACCACCACCGGTAACTGCTAGCGTTTGCCGAGGTTGCGCGCACAAGCAGAACTGTGGATTGGACGCATGGCTGACCGTGGACTGAAGGATCGGAACGACCGGCGGGTGACTGCGGCAGACGTGGCGAAGTCCGCCGGCGTCTCGCGAGCGACCGTGGGCTACGTCCTGAACAACACACCGGGAACACGCATCTCCCCGGAAACACGCCGGCGCGTCCTCGACGAAGCCACCCGCCTGGGCTACCGGCCCAGCGCGGCCGCCCAGGCACTGGCTCGCGGCCGGTCGAAGATCGTGCTGGTCGTGCTGCCCGACTGGCCACTGGAACTCACGCTGCGCACTCAGCTGGACGAGGCCGCGCGTGTTCTGGACGAGGCCGGTTACGCCGTCATCGTCCACACCGACCACGGATCCG
This sequence comes from Lentzea alba, assembly GCF_011067745.1. GTDB lineage: Bacteria > Actinomycetota > Actinomycetes > Mycobacteriales > Pseudonocardiaceae > Lentzea > Lentzea alba. The sequence continues at coordinate 281,731 of NZ_JAAMPJ010000015.1, read as the reverse complement.
AACACGCCCAGCCGCTGTGGAAGCTCGTCGAACCGGAAGTCGTCGTCGGACTCGTCCCGTTCACCCCAGCCCAGGTGCGTTCCATTCGTGCGGCGGGCATCACGCGCATCGCCCCCAATCCGGATCTGCGTCTCGACATCGGCGCCATACCCGCAGTCGTCGCGGGCGCCCAGCTCCAGGTCCGGCACCTCGCGTCACTGGGCCACCGCGCCCTGGCGTTCGCGAGCCCAGCCGACCCGCGCCTCGCCGACCTGGCGGCCGTCCGCCGTCTGGCCGCAGAGCGGGAAGCCGTGGCACTGGGTGTGGAGGTGCGCGACGCCCGTGCCGTCGACCACCGCGACGAGGCCCTGCCATCGGTGCTGCACGCCTGGCTGTCGGCCGGCATCACCGGCGTGGTCGCGTTCAACGACGACGTCGCGGGCACGGTCGTGGGCACGGCGGTACGGGCGAAGATCCTTGTGCCGCAGGACCTGGCAGTCGTCGGACACGACAACACGCCTATGGCGTCCTACTTCGCCCCCACCCTTTCCTCGGTGGGCATCGACAGTGTGGGTTTCGGGCGATGGATGGCCCAGCAGGCCCTGAACCTGGCCGAAGGGCGGCCCAGCACCGACGAGTTCCCAGGGCCCACCGCCTTCCTGATCGAACGCGAATCGACCAGCCCGGCGCGGTGAGCGCCCCGCGTCAGCCGTCGCGGATCTCCTGAGATCGACACACGCTCATAACAACGTGAACTCGTGGTTGCGCGCGCAACCTAGCCGACGTAACGTCTGCGAAACTTCGGTTGCGCGCGCCACCTCTCTCAGTCGAGACACTGGAGTCACCGCGATGACGAGCACCATGCACGACGTGGAACCGGCCGAACCCGACCTGCGGCCGGTCAGCGGCTGGTTCATGACCGTCTACACGCTCACCAACTTCGGCCTGTCACTCGTGGTCCTGATGCCGCTCCTCTTCAGCCTGGCCTACAAGATCCAGGTCGTGGACCCGGCGTCGAAGGAGAGCAGCCTCGGGCTGGTCATCGGCGTCGCCGCGGTCGTGTCGATCATCATCGGTCCGGTCGTCGGTGCGCTCAGCGACCGGACCCGTCTGGCGTGGGGCCGCCGCCGGCCGTATCTGCTCGCGGGGATCGTCATCAACGCCGCCGGCTCGCTGCTGATCGCCACCTCGTCGTCGATCCCGGCGATCCTGGTGGGCTGGGTGATCGCGACCATCGGTCTGACCTTCGCGGCGACGGCGGTCAACCCCGTGATCGCGGAGTGGGTGCCCCAGGCGCAGCGCGGCAGGCTCGGGGCGTTCGCCGGTGTGGCCGCACAGCTGGCCGGGGTGGCAGCCAGCCTGATCGGGAGCCTGCTCCTCGACCACCAGGTGCTGCTGTTCCTGCTCCCGGTGCTGGTCCTCACGGCGATGTCGGTGTTCTTCATGTTCACCGTTCCCGACCGCCCTGCGGAGTCCACCACACAGGCGACGTCAGTGGTCCGCTTCGTCAAGGACCTCGCGTTCAACCCGTTGGAGCACCGCGACTTCTCGCTGGTGCTCATCGGCAAGTTCCTGCTGACGCTGGGCATCAACTTCTTCACGACGTACCAGCTGTACTTCATGCTCGACCGGTTGAAGCTTGTTCCGGCGGAGGCAGGGCAGAAGCTCGCGCTCCTCGGGGGGATCGGCGTTCTGGTCGGGACGACGTCCGCCGTCGTCAGCGGCCTGATCTCCGACCGGATCAAACGGCGGAAGCCGTTCATCTACGGAGCGGCCGCGGCGATGTCCGGTGGCTTGGTCGTCGCCGCCGTGGCGACCGACCTGGTGGCCTACAGCGCGGGCGCGATTCTGCTGACGGTGGGCGTGGGCATGTTCGGCACGGTCGACCTGGCGCTGGTCAGCGACGTCATGCCGGACCGGGGAAAGCAGGCCGGCAAGTACATGAGCATCTACTACAACATCGCCAGCAGTCCGGCTGGAGCGATCGCCCCGATCCTCGCGCCGCTCGTGCTGGCCATCGGTGGTGGCGCCAACTACGCCGCGTTGTTCCTCACCGCCGCCGTCCTGGCGGTGGGCGCGGGCGTGACGGCTTGGCGAATCCGCAGCGTCCGGTGATCACGGAGAAGAGCGAGCTGTTGACGACGCCCATCATCGCCGGGTTCTACCCCGACCCGACCATCTGCCGGGCCGGAAACGCCTACTACCTGGCCAACTCCAGCTTCGAGTACGCACCCGGCGTGCCGATCCACCGCAGCACCGACCTGGTGACCTGGACGCCCGTCGGCAACGCCCTGCACCGGCCGAGCCAGCTCGACGTCCGCATCGCCCCTGCGAGCACCGGCGTGTACGCGCCGACGCTGCGCCACCACGCGAACAAGTTCTGGCTGGTGACGACGAACGTGCTCGAGCACCACCGCGGCCAGCTCATCGTCACGGCCGACGATCCGGCGGGTCCGTGGTCGGACCCGGTTCACGTGCACGGCGCGATCGGGATCGACCCCGATCTGGTCTGGGACGACGACGGGGTCTGTCACCTCACGTGGGCTTCGAATCTGCCCGGAATCGCGAGCATGCCGATCGACCCCGCGACCGGCACGGCCCTCGGTCCACCGCGATTGCTGTGGCAGGGCACGGGACTGGCTCACCCGGAGGGGCCACACCTGTACCGGCGCGACGGCTGGTGGTACCTCGTGCTCGCGGAGGGCGGCACCGAGCGCGGGCACACCGTCACCGTCGCGCGGGCCACTTCCCTTGCCGGGCCTTGGGAAGCCGCGCCGACGAACCCGATCCTCACCCATCGCAGCACCACCCATTCCGTGCAGAACACCGGTCACGCCGACCTCGTCGAGCTGGCCGACGGCTCGTGGGCCGTGGTCTACCTCGGCGTGCGACCGCGCGGCCGGACCCCGATGTTCCACGTCAACGGCCGCGAGACGTTCATCGCCGGGGTGAAGTGGATCGACGGGTGGCCGGTGGTCGACGAGGAGCGCTTCTCACCGGCACCGCCTGACCACTCGTTCGTCGACAGGTTCGACGCCGCCGAACTCCATCACCGCTGGGTCTCCCCCAACGTCTTCCCGGACACCTTCACAAGGCTGGAACGTGGTCGCCTCGTCCTGACCGCTCCAGCCGAGGGCGACCCGAAGCCGGTGCTGTCGACACGGGCGCGTGATCCCGAGTGGACCGCCGAGGCCCGGCTCGACATGTCCGCGGGCGTCGGGCGGTTCCTCGTCCGGATCGACGACTCGCACTGGTACGGACTCACTGCCGACGCGGAGACGGTCACGGCCGCCGTGGTCATCGGTCCTGCCCGCACCACTGTTGCCCAGGTGCCGTTGCGTGGACGGGCAACACTGCGCATCTCCGTCCGTGAACCCGTCGCGGTCTCGCCCATGCCCGTTCACGAGCCCGATCTCGTCGAGCTGGCCGTCGTGGCGGACGACGGGACACCAGAGGTGCTCGGAACCTTCGACGGACGCTACCTGTCCACCGAGGTGGCAGGCGGATTCACCGGTCGCACGTTCGGCGTCGAACCCGTCGCGGGCGAGGTCGCGGTCCACCACATCTCGTACAGATCACTTGCCTGACAAGGAATCCCGTGAATCACACCTGGCACGCCAACTTCGTGGCATCCGAGGCCGCCGGCGATGCGGCGCCGTACTTCCGGCGCGAGTTCACCTCCGGAAAACCGGTGCGGGCGACGCTGCACGTCACCGGACTCGGCATCGTCGAGCCCTACCTCAACGGCGTCCGCGTGGGAGACGAAGTGCTCGCGCCGGGCTGGAACTCCTACCGCCACCGCCTGCACGTGAGCCGGCACGACGTCACCGGCCTGATCCGCGACGGCGCGAACGCGGTCGGCGCGATCGTTGGTGACGGGTGGGCGGTGGGCCGGATCGGGTACGAGGGCAAACGCAACCTCTACACCGACCGGCCGGCGCTGTTCCTCCAACTCGAACTCGACCACGGCGACCGCACCGAGATCGTGAGCACGGCAGAAGGTTTCCGCTGCGGGACCGGCGCGGTCCTCGCCAGTGACCTGCTCGACGGCGAGACCTACGACGCCAGGCTCGAACCCGAAGGCTGGAGCGCGCCCGGATTCGACGACAGTGCGTGGACGTCGGCCGTCCCGTTCGACTGGAGTCTCGACACGTTGGTCACCACCGACGCACCGCCGATCCGGCGGATCGAGGAGCTCACGCCGGTCTCGGTCACCACGAGCCCGTCCGGCAAGACGATCGTCGACTTCGGACAGAACATCGCCGGCTGGGTGCGGATCACGACGTCCGGCCCTGCCGGCGCCGTGATCACCCTGCGGCACGCGGAAGTCCTCACCGACGGCGAACTGGACACGACGAGCCTGCGGACCGCGACCGCGACCGACCGGTACACCTGCCGTGGCGGCGAGGAGACGTGGGAGCCGCGGTTCACCTTCCACGGTTTCCGCTACGCCGAAGTCGACGGACCGTTCGACGAGATCCGGGCCGTGGTCGTGCACAGCGACATGACCCGCACCGGCTGGTTCGAGTCTTCGCACGAGCTGCTCAACCGCCTGCACGCCAACGTGGTCTGGTCGATGCGCGGCAACTTCGTCGGTGTGCCAACAGACTGCCCGCAACGGGACGAACGCCTGGGCTGGACGGGCGACCTCAACGCGTTCGGCCCGACAGCCGCGTTCCTGTACGACGTTCGTGGTGTGCTCGGCTCCTGGCTCGCCGACCTGGCCGCCGAACAGCAGGACAAGGGTTACGTGCCGATGGTGGTCCCGGACGTGCTGTCCACGCCATCACCACCGACGGCGTTGTGGAGCGACACCGCGGTGAGCCTGCCCTGGACGATCTACCAGGAGTACGGCGACGAAGAAGTCCTGCGCCGCCAGTACGACTCCATGTCCTCCTTCGTCCGGGACGTCGAGGCACGGCTCGACGAGCACGGCCTGTGGAGCACCGGGTTTCAGTTCGGCGACTGGCTCGACCCCGACGCCCCGGAGCACAACGCGTCGGGAGGCAAGACCGACCGGCATCTCGTCGCCTCGGCGTTCCTGTGCCGGGTGACCAGGGAAATGACCGACACCGCCGCACTGCTCGGGAAGCACGATGACGCCGTCCACTTCACCGCGCTGGCCGAACGCGTGCGGACCGCCTTCCGCCGCGAGTACGTCACGGCGACAGGCCGGGTCACCGGCGAGACCGCCACGGCGTACGCGCTCGCGATCTGTTTCGGCGTCCTCGACCCCGCGCAGGAAACCCATGCCGGCGACCAACTCGCGCGACTGGTCGCCAAGGCCGGCTACCGCATCTCCACCGGATTCGCCGGCACCCCCTACGTCTGCGAAGCGCTAAGTCGCACCGGGCACCTCGACGACGCCTACCGGGTCCTGTTGCAAACCCAGTGCCCGTCGTTCCTCTACCCGGTCACCATGGGCGCCACCACCATCTGGGAACGCTGGGACGCCATCAGTCCCGACGGCACACTGCACCTGACAGGGCTGGACTCGCAGAACCACTACGCGCTCGGAGCGGTGGCGAACTGGTTGCACCGTGTCGTCGGCGGCCTCACGCCCGTCGAACCCGGCTACCGCGCGATGCGCATCGCTCCCCAGCCGGGCGGTGGCCTCACCCACGCAACACTCACCCACGACACGATCCACGGCCGGGTCACCGTCGCTTGGCGCACGGCCGACGACCGCCTGCGCGTGGAGGTCGGCATCCCGGAGGGCACCACGGCGACGGTCGTGCTGCCGCAACACCCGGACGGACTGGTGGAGGAAGTCGCCGCGGGCAACCACACGTGGGAGTACGACACACCACAGCCACCGCAGCGAACGTACACAATGGACACTCCGCTCCAGGCGCTGGCCAACGATGCGGAGATCTGGCGCGCGGTCACCGCGGTGTTCGACAAGCACCTCCCCGGCATCCCGATCTACGGCAACACCCCGGAAAGCGCGGGCATCTCGCTCAACACCATGCTCGACTACCTGCCGCAGACACCGGCCGAGCTGAAGGCCGACCTCGTCGCGGCCATCGGCGCGGAGACCGAGCGCTGAAGTGCCTGCTCCAACTGGAAGGAAACCCGTCTTGCCTCCCGAACAGCCCTACCGTGACGTGTCGCTTCCGGTCGCCGACCGGGTCGCGGACCTGCTCGGCCGTATGACCCTGGAGGAGAAGGCCGCACAACTCACCGCACCCACCGCACCCGCGATCGACGTCCACAACCCGCCGTCCACCGGATGGGGCGCCGTCCTGGCGGCGCTGGCGTGCATCGAGTCGTCGCCGCGCGAGATCGCCGCCGCGATCAACGAACTGCAGCGCAAGCACGTCGAGGACACGAGGCTGGGCATTCCCGTGCTCGTCGCCGAGGAAGCTCTGGTCGGGTTGAAGATCCAGGGCGCGACGATGTTCCCCGACGCGATCGCCCAGGCCGCCACGTGGGATCCGGAGCTGATCGGACGGATGGGCGCCGCGATCGGGACCCAGATGGCGCGCACCGGTACCCGTCAGGCACTGGCGCCGCTCGCCGACACTGCCAGGGACCCGCGCTGGGGCCGGGTGGAGGAGACGTACGGCGAAGAGCCGTACCTCGTCGGGTCGATGGCCACCGCGTTCGTCCGCGGCCTGCAGGAGGCCGACCCCGAGGCGCCGCTCATCGCGACGGTGAAGCACTTCCTCGGCTACAGCGCCAGCGCCGGTGGCCGCAACACCGACTCGGCCTCGATCGGCCCGCGAGAGCTGCGCGAGGTCCACTCGGTGCCGTTCGAGATGGTGATCCGCGACGGTGGGGCACGCGGCATCATGCCCGCATACATCGACCTCGACGGCGTTCCGGTGACCGGTTCGCCCGCCTATCTCACCGAGCTACTCCGCGACGAGCTGGGCTTCGACGGGCTGGTCGTCTCCGACCTCGGCGCCGTCGGCCAGCTCCACACCAAGCACGGCACCGCGGACAGCGAGGCGGACGCGTGCGCCCAGGCCGTGCGTGCCGGGGTGCACCTGGACCTCGTCCCCCGGCTGACGACCGGCCACCTGATCGAGGCGGTCGAGTCCGGACTCCTCACGACCGCCGACCTGGACCTGGCGGTGAGCACGGTCCTGCGGACGAAGTTCGAGCTGGGCCTGTTCGAGCGGCCGTACGTCGACCTGGACGCGGTGCCGGAGACGCTCGACCCCTCGGAGACACGTGCCCTCGCTCGCGAGATCGCCGAGCAGTCGATCGTGCTGCTCCGCAACGAGCCGGTCGACGGGGTTCCTCTCCTTCCGCTCGGCCCGGACGTCGGAACGATCGCGATCATCGGCCCGAACGCCGACCGTCTGATGGGGCAGCTGGGCAACTACAGCTACCCGGTGCTCGAGAGCGTGGCGAAGCGGTTCGCACTCGCCGCGGACCCGACGGCCCGCGCGGACGAGGCCGTCGAGTTCGGCGGCCGGACGGGAGCGGACCAGGTCCGCATGATGGTGGAGTCCGTACCGGTGGTCACGTTCCTCGACGGGATCCGTGCCAGAGCCGGTGGTGCGACGGTGCTGTACGAGCCGGGATGTCCGGTGCAGGACGAGGACCGCTCAGGCATTCCCGCGGCCGTCGAAGCGGCGAGGTCCGCAGACGTCGCCGTGCTCGTCGTCGGGGACCAGGCGGGCATCAACGCTTTCGGCACCGTCGGTGAGGGTCTGGACAGCTTCACCTGCGAACTGCCCGGCGTGCAGCGAGAACTGGTCGAGGCGGTGCTGGCCACCGGCACGCCGACCGTCGTCGTGCTCAGCCACGGCCGGCCCTACTCGCTGAAGTGGATGGCCGACTCCGTTCCCGCGATCGTGACGAGCTGGTTCGGCGGCGAGGAAGCCGGCAGTGCCACCGCCGCGGTGCTCTTCGGTGACGTCAACCCCGCAGGGCGGCTCCCCGTCTCGTTCCTGGACTTCGGCGGAAGCGCGCCATTGCCCTACTGGCGAGCGGCGCAGACGCCCGCGTACGTCGAGGGACGCGCCGGGGCCACGTTCCCGTTCGGACATGGCCTGAGCTACACGAACTTCGCCTACCGCGACGTGGAGATCAGTCGGCCCGAGGTGCCGGTCGACGGTGCGATCGAGCTGTCGTTCACGGTGGTCAACGTCGGAGATCGTGCTGGTGACGAAGTTGTCCAGGTGTACGGACAGGACGTGATCGCCCGGACAGCGCGTCCCCGCCGCAAGCTGGTCGCGTTCCAGCGGGTGTCGCTCGAGGCCGGCGCCGCCGTACGGGTCACGGCGATGGTACCCGCGAGCATGTTCGCGCTGTGGGACAGCGACGAGGGCTGGCTCGTCGAGCCGGGAAAGATCAAGTTCTTCATCGGCGGCTCGTCCGCTCAGATCCGCCTGCGCGCGTCGGTCACGCTCACCGGCGACGTTCACCACGCGGGCCCGGACCGTGCTCTCACCAGTTCGGTGTCGACGATCCCGGTCGACCCCGAGGCCGAGCCGGCCACGCGCGCCGCCGCACCCTTTGTTGCGGCGCCGCTCTCCGGCGACAACACGGTCCTGGAGTGGCTCGAGCACCCTGTAGGTGGCGATCTGCTGCGCGGCCTGCTCCAGGGAGCGGACGAGGAGACCCTCGCGCCGGCGTTCGGCATGTCCCTCAAGGAGATGGCGATGTACAGCGGCGGCCGGATCACTCCTGAGACCGTCGATCGGCTCGCCGCCCAGGCGCACGCGCAGATGTCGGCTGAATAGCCAGAAGGCTCCGTACGTCGAGCAACGACGTACGGAGCCTTCCCAGGTTCACACTTGTTGCCCAGCCAGCGAGTGGAGCTCCTCGCCGAGTTGGGCAGGTGACGGCTCGTCCAGCGCCCGGCCCTCGGCGTCGAGGTGTGGCAGGACTCGGTCCAGCCACTGGGGCAACCACCACGCGCTGCGTCCGAGCAGAGTCAGCAGCGCCGGCACCACGACCATGCGCACCACGAACGCGTCGGCGACAACGCCCGCGGTCAGCGCGAGACCGATGGAGCCGATCAACGACGACGGGCTCAGGGCGAACCCGGCGAACACCGCGGTCATGATCGTCGCAGCGGACACGACCACGACGGCGGTGCGCCCGAAGCCGTCCATGACCGCCTCGACCGGATCCAGGCCACGCACGTACGCCTCGTGCATGCGGGAGACCAGGAACACCTGGTAGTCCATCGACAGGCCGAACAGGATGCCGACGATGAGCACGGGCAGCAGGCTCAGCATCGGGTTGCCCTGCGGCGCGGTGAAGATCGGGTCCAGCCAGCCCCACTGGAACACGGCGACTGTGACGCCGACACCCGCGCCCAGGGACAGCAGGAACCCTGCGGTGGCGATCAGCGGCACGAGCAGCGAACGGAAGACGATGACCAACAGCAGCAGGGACAGGCCGACGATGACGATCAGGTAGGTCCCCAGGGCGGCGGACAACCGTTCGTCGGTGTCGATGCCGACCGCGGTCTGGCCGGTGACCAGCAGACGCACGCCAGGCACGTCGCCGGCGCGATCCCGGATGTCGTGCACGAGCTGTTCGGTGCGCTCGTCCACCGGACCGGTGGTGGGGACGACCTGGAGCAGGGCGATGTCACCAGAGGCGTTGACACCAGCGGGGACGACGGAGGCGACCCCATCGAGACCGGTGAGCCCGGTGGTCACCTCGCCCAGGCGGTCCTGCACGCGATCGCCCTTCGCGAGCACCACCAACGGTCCCTGGTAGCCCGCGCCGAAGGCCTTGGCGACCTGCTCGTACGCGGCGCGCCGAGTGCTGCCGGGGTCCTCGCCGCCGGGCGTGGTCAGCGACGTGGTCAGCGAGAGCACCGGCACTGCCAGCACGAGCAGACCCGCCACCGCGCACACGAGCACCGTGACCGGTCGGCGGACGACCAGCCTGATCCAGTAGTCCAGGAAACCGATCCGGTCGGCGCCGGCGGGGGTGCCGCCCGCGCGTTCACGGCGCGGAAGGGCCTTGCGCCCCATGAGCTTGAGCAGAGCGGGCACCAGCGTCAGCGACATGAACACGGCGACGGTGACCCCGGCCGCGGCGGCCAGGCCCATCTCGGTGATGAACCCGATGCCGATCACTGCCAGCCCCGCCAGCGCGATGACGACCGTGCCGCCGGCGAACACGACCGCGGACCCGGCCGTGCCGGTCGCACGGCCGATCGCCTCCTCCAGTGGTCGTCCCTCCCGCAGCTCGGCCCGGAAGCGGGCCAGGACGAACAGGCAGTAGTCGATGCCCACGGTCAGGCCAAGCATCACGGCCAAGGTCGGGGTCATGGTGCCGATGGGTGAGAGGGCGGAGAACGCCAGCAGCCCGAACACGCCCACCCCGACACCGACCAGTGCGCCGAGCATGTTGGCCCCGGCAGCGGCCAGCGAGCCGTAGGTCAGGAGCAGCACGGCGAAGGCCAGCACCGCGCCGACGACCTCAGTCGGTCCGAACACCTCGGGCACCGGGTCGCCGAGGGACCCGCCCACCTCCGCGCCCAGGCCTCGATCACGAGCCTGCTGAGCCAGCGCGACTACGGCGTTGTGCACCACGTCGCCGTTGTCCTCGGTGATGCCACGCAGCGACAGAGTGGAGATCGCGGTGGTGCCGTCCGGGGAGACCGACGGACGGGTCGGGTCGAACGGGTCGGAGACGGAGGCGACGTGCTCGGTGGTCGCGGCGCGGGCGAGCACGTCGGCGACGATGCCCCGCGGCGCCCCGCTGATCTGCGTGCCGTCCCTGGTGAAAAGCACGAGTTGCAAGCTGCCGGTGCCAGGCGCGGCCGGCGGGGTCGGGAACTCGCGCCCGACGACCTCCAGCGCGGTACTCGACTCGGTGTCGCCGACCTCGAACCCGCCGTCGGCGAAACGCATACCACCGATCGCGGCGGCGGCCAGGCCCGCAAGCAGCAGCAGCCACGCGGTGATGACGAGCAGGGGCCGGCGGGCGCTCGTCACGCCCAACCGGTACAGCAGTCGTGCCATGCGGTGATCTCTCCTGCGATGTCCTGGTGAGGGCGCCAACGACCGCCCTCACGTGTGACACCAGCCTTCCGAGAACGTGCCGACGCGTCGTCGTCCGCGCATGGCATCTCGGCTGCCGCGCATGCGGTACGCCTGCGGCTCGTACTGCGTCTGCGGTACGCCTCAGGGGACGTCGAACCGTCCCGAGGTGTGCACGGTGACGACCAGTGCTGCCCTGTCACGCGCGCCGAGCTTGGTCATGGCGCGGTTGACGTGTGTCTTGGCGGTGAGCGGCGAGATGACCAAGCGGGCGGCGATCTGCTCGTTGGTCAAGCCGCGAGCAACGAGCAACACGACCTCCCTTTCGCGGTCGGTCAGCACGTCCAGAGAGGACCGCGGCGGCTCGGGCGGCGCGACGGCGGTGCGGGAAGCGAGAGTTGTCATGGCACGCGCGGACAGGAACGTCTCACCCCTGGCCACCACCCGCACGGCGTCGATCAGCGACTCCGGGGCGGAATCCTTGCCGAGGTAGCCCCGTGCCCCGGCCGCAACGGCGGACAGCACGTGCTCATCGGTCTCGAACGTGGTCAGCACCAGCACGGCGACGCCACGCGACGCGCCGGGGTCGGCGCTCAGCCTGCGGGTGGCCTCCACCCCGTCGACGCGCGGCATCCGCAGGTCCATCAGGACGACGTCGACCCCGCCCCGCCGGACGCGGCGCATCGCAGCGTCCCCGTCGGAGGCCTCGTCGACGACGATGATGCCGGGCTCGGACTCCAGCACTCCGCGCAACCCGGCCCGGATCAAAGCTTGGTCGTCCACCACGAGGACACGCACGTCACCAGTCACCGCACGGCACCTCCACGCTCGCGGCCTCGAGGGGCAGAGCCGCACGGACGCGGAACACGTCACCGTCCCGTCCCACCTCCAGACGTCCGCTGACGGCGGCCACACGTTCCCGCATCCCGACCAGGCCGTATCCGCCGCCCTCGGAAGTGGTGGCGTCGGCGACCGGGTTGACGACCTCGACCACCACGGCCTCCGGCGTGCGGCGCACGGTGAGCGCTGCCCGCCCGCGTCCGTGGCGAGCCGCGTTGGTCAGCGCCTCCTGCACCACGCGGTAGCCGGTCACCGACACCAGGTCCGGTACGTCCCCGTGGTCGAGTCGCGCCTCTACCTCCACACCGCCTCGGCGGACGGCCTCCACCAGGTCGATGACGCGGTCGAGTCCAGGGGCGGCGGTGTCGGTGTGGTCGCCGTCCTCCCTCAGCACCCGCAGGATGCCGGCCATCTCCCGCAGCACGGCGCGGGCGGCTGTCTCGGTCTCCACCAAGGCGTGCTCCGAGCGGTCGGGGTCGGTGCGCAGGGTGCGGCGGGCCAGTCCAGCGTGGACGTTGATGACGGCGACGTGGTGACCTACTACATCGTGCAGCTCTCGGGCGATGCGCAACCGCTCCTCCACGACGCGCCGGCGCGCGACCGCCTCCCGCATCTGCTCGGCCCGCCGCGCCCGGTCCTGGACGGCAAGCACGTAGTCGCGGCGGGTGCGAACGGCGTGGCCGACGGCCACCGCCCCCGTCGTCCAAGCGATCATCGCCGCCACGTTCGCCTCGACCCCGGAACCGGGACCGCGCAACACCAGCGGGAGGCAGAACGCCAGCGCGGTGGCGAGAGCAGCGACCACCCACACCCTCCTCCGGGCGGTCGACACCAGGTGCAGCAGGGCGAGCTGGCTCATGGCACCCAACGACACCCACGACGGATCGGCCTGACCGACCACCAGGACACCGGCCGTCGTCACCGCCACCACCGCCAGCGGATGCCGGTGCCGCAACAGCACCGCCGCACAGCCAGCGACGGTGCAGGCCGCCGAGAGCCACGGACCGCCCGAAGCGACCGCCCGCACCAACGTGAGCCCGGTGACCAGGACGGCGACCACGGTGACCAGGGCGTCGACACGTCCAAAGCGGCTCACCTCAGGAGCTTCTTCAGCGACACACCGGTGTCCGCGGCCACGTCGCGTGGCAGCGTCCTGTTGGTGGCCAACGCCTTGCGCACGACCAGGAAGTCGGCCGGGGCGTTGACGCACTCCACCGCCACGAGTTGCTCGCCCCGATAGCGCAACGCGACGTGTTGCCCGGCGCGCGTGCCGGTGCGGACCACGACGTCGTCGTCCGCACCGGCGAGACCGGCTGTCTGCAGCTTCAACGCGCCTTGGTCGGACCAGAACCACGGCACGCTGCGGTACGGCCGCGGATCGCCGGTGAGCGTACGCGCGGCGACCTTGGCCTGCTCGATCGCGTTGTCGACGCTCTCGAGCCGCAACCGCCTGCCCGGCACTGCACCGGGGGTCGGGTCGGGCAGGTTGGCGCAGTCCCCCACCGCCACGGTGCGGCCGTCCGAGGCGAGGGACAGTTCATCCACCACAACGCCGCCGTCGCAACACAATCCAGCGGCACGCGCCAGATCGTCGCGCGGGCGAGCCCCGATGCCGACCAGAACGAGATCGGCCGCCAGCTCGGTGCCGTCCTCCAGTTCGACGGCACGGACCGCGCCGTCCCCATGAAGGCGCAGAGGCCGGGTGCCGGTGAGCACCTGGATCCCGGCGGCTCGGTGCTCGGCCTCGACCACGGCTGCGGTGTCGGGGCTGACGACGCGGTTCATCAGCGATTGCCCTGCCTCCACCACGGTGGCCCGCACGCCGGTAGCGGCCGCAGTGGCGGCGACCTCCAGTCCGATGAAGCCGCCGCCGATCACGACAAGGTCGGAAACCTCGCTGAGACGGCGGGTCAGGGCAGCGGCGTCGGCGACGTCTCGCAAGACCACCACGCCGTCGAGGTCCGAGCCCTCCAGGTCCAGGCGTCGTGGTTCCGCGCCGGTGGCCAGCGCCAGCCTGTCGAACGTCCACCGCCGCCCCGATTCGGCGACCGCTTCCCCAACCGCGAGGTCGACGTGCGTGACACGGTCGCCCACGACGAGTTCGACACGCTGTTCGGCGTAGAAAGCATTGCTGCGCAGGGCCAAACCCCCTGCGTCGACCTCGCCGCGCAGGTACGCCTTGGACAACGGCGGCCGGCCGTACGGGGCGTGCGGCTCGTGCCCGACCAAGGTGATGGGGCCGGCCCAGCCCAGTTCGCGGGCGCTGCTCACCAGTTGGGCGCCCGCCTGGCCCGCACCGATCACGAGCAGGTGCCCTGTGCTCACAGCTGGGTCTCCGGAATGGCGACGTGGACTTCCTGGCCTTCGGTGAGGACGAGCTGGCAGGACAGCCGGGAGTTGTCCTCGCGGTCGGTGGCCGCGACGTCGAGCATGTCGTCCTCGTCCTCGCTGACGGGTGGGAAGTCGTCGGCGTGGCGCTCGTCGAGGAAGACGTGGCAGGTCGCGCACGACAGGGATCCGCCGCACTGGGCGAGGATGCCGGGGACGCCGTTGCGGACCGCTGCCTGCATGACGGAGTCACCGGCCTCGGCCTCGACGACGCGCTCGGTGCCGTCGGGCTGGGTGTAGAAGACCTTGGGCACGGCTGTGTTCCCCTTCGTCACCAGGTGACCGGCAGGCTGGTCATGGGCTGAGTCAGGACCGTGCGGTCGAACACCGGCTCACCCGCCAGCTTGAGGTCCGGGATCCGCTTGAACAGCTCCGCCAGACCGACCTGCAGCTCCATCCGGGCCAGCGGTGCTCCGAGGCAGTGGTGCAGGCCGTGGCTCAGCGTCAGGTGGGCGTTGTCGGTCCTGGTGATGTCGAACCGGCCGGGATCGGCGACGGCGGTGGGGTCGTGCCCGGCGGTGACCATGTCGATGCTGACCGCTTCGCCCTTGGCGATGAGCTGGCCGTCGATCTCGACGTCCTCGGTGGCGACGAACGGCACCAACCCGCCTCCACCACCCACCATCGGGGCGATCACGAACCCGCCGTGGCGCAACACTTCCTCGGCGGTGGTGGGAGCGAGGCCGTCCGGATCGGTGAGGAACACGGCGCGCTGGTCGTCGGAGCGCAGCAGGGAGAGCACGCCGGTGGAGAGGAAAGTCGCGGTGTTGTCGAAGCCGCCCACGATCAGGATGAACGCGATCGGCAGGATCTCGGCGTCGGTCAGCGTCTCGTCGCGGTCGCGGGCGTGCGCCAACGAGCTGAGCAGATCGTCTCGCGGTTCGGCGCGGCGCTTGGCGATCAGATCGGACATGTAGCCGGCCAGCTCGGCCATGTCCGCCGCCACCTCGGCCTCGGTCTTGCCCGCCACGGCGAGCGTCGAGGAGCTCCACCGCTCGAACTTCTCCCGGTCCGACGAGGGCACGCCGAGCAGGGAGCTGAGCATCTCGATGGGCAGCGCCAGCGAGTACTCGGTCACCAGGTCGCGCACACCGCCGCGAGCGATCATGCCGTCGATCAGCTCGTTGGCGAACGCCACCGCCGAGTCCCGCATCTCGCGGACCCGCTTGGGCGAGATGGCTTTCTGCACCAGCTTGCGCAGCTTGGTGTGCTGGGGCGGGTCCTCGAACTGGAGGGTGCCGCGCAGGAAATCGGGGAACGGCACGAAGAACGGCACCACGCGCTCGCCGGTGCGGAACGGTTCGCGCACGAAGCGGCGGTCGCTGAGGATCTTGCGGGCGGCGGCGTTGCGGTGCACCAGCCAGACGTCACCGCCGTACGGCATGGTCATCTTCGTCATCGGCCGGTCCGCGACCAGGCGGCCGATGTGCGCGACTCCCTCGGACGGCGTCACGGGCCCGAAGGGGTACTCGGTGCCAGGTGTGGTGGTCATCGTGGTTCTCCGGTGTTGTTCAGGCGGTGTGCGGGACGGCGACCAGTTCGGGCCGCGCGTCGGGAGTGAGGGCCATGACCTCGTCGAACCGGGCGGCGACCGTCTCAGGGGTCAGGGCCGGGTCGTGGAAGCCGGTGGTGGTGACCACGACGGCGCGGTTCACCGTGCCGCCGGCGGCGTTGAACAGCTCGCCGGTGACCGTGCACGAGGGGTGCACGAGGTAGGCGGCCAGCGGGGCGACGTGCTCGGGGAGCAGCTGGGTGCGCAGGTACTCCATCACCTCGGGTGCCAGCGATTCCGCCGAGTTCTCGGCCATGCGGGTGCCGGCGCCGGGGGCGATGGCGTTGACGAGGATGCCGTGCTCCGCTCCTTCGAGGGCGAGGTTGCGGGTGAGGGCGAACACCGCACCTTTGGAGCTGCCGTAGTGGGTCATCAGCGGGTTCCCCAGCATGGCGGCGGACACGGTGTTGACCACCCGGCCGCTGCCGGACGCGATCAGGTGCGGCCACGCGGCCTTGCAAATGTTGAGGGAACCGAAGAAGTGCACGTCGAGGTACCGCTGGTACTCCTGCGTGCCGATCTCGTCGAAGCGGGCCGTGCGCACGATGCCAGCGTTGTTGATCACGGCGTCGAGCCGGCCGAACTCACGAATCGCGGCGTTGACGACCTCGGCAGCGCCGCTCTCGGTGGAGATGTCGGCACGGCAGGCGGTAGCGCTGCCACCGGCGGCACTGATCTCGGCCACGACGTCGCCTGCCGGGTCGTCTCCGTCCACACCGGCGCCGTCGACCTTCGCACCGAGGTCGGCGACGACGACAGACGCACCACGGGACGCGAGCAGCAGTGCGTGGGCACGCCCGATGCCGCGCCCGGCCCCGGTCACGATCACAGTGCGGTCGTTGAAGGAAAGGGTTTCCACGGGTGTTCTCCTCTGCCGGGGCGATCAGGGACGGTTGGCGCCGCCGCCGACCGAGACGTCGGCGGCCCAGATCGACCCGCGGCGCAGGCGGCGGGACTCCTCCCAGTCCATGACGTCCAGGCCCGCGCAGACGAACAAGGTGCGCCGGTCCTCGCCTCCCAGCACGCACGCCGGGGGCAGCGCCTGCTGCGGGTCGAAACGCACCACGTCCGTCACGGCTCCGCCCTCGACGACTCGGGCGACACCGGGCACCATCGGCATGCCCGCCCACACACCGCCCTCGTCGTCCAGGCAAATGCCGTCGGGCAGCGTGGAGGTGGTGGCGAACACGCGGCGGCCGCTCAAGCTCCCCTCGGTGTCGCGGTCAAGCACGGTGATGCGGTTGGCGAAGGCCTCGGCGGTCACCACACGCGTGCCGTCGGAGCTGACGGCGATGCCGTTGGCGCCGGCGAAACCACCCAGCTCGGTCAACGCTCGGGCGGACCCGTCCGGTTCGACCACGAGCAGTGCCGAGTCGCGCGGCTGCTCCCCCGCGAACAGCTCGAAGCCCAGCTGGGTGACGTAGGCGCGGCCGTCGGCGTCGACGACCATGTCGTTGATCGGTCCGGTGACCAGGTCACGGAGGTCGGCGTGCACGGTGACGTTCTCGCCGTCGTACGCCAGGACCAGCCGCTCGTGCATCGAGGTGACGATCAGCCGGCCGTCCGGGAGCCAGCCGAAACCGCCGGGGATCACTTCGGCGCCGTTGACCGAGGTGCGGCCGGACAGGTCGAGGATGGTCTCCGGCTCACCGGCGGCGTCGAGGCGGACGAGCCGATGGGCGTACATGTCGCTGAACCACAACGCACCTTCGTGCCAGCGCGGGCACTCGGCCCAGGTGTAGCCGCGGGACAGCTCACGCGGGGCGATCTCGCGCGCAGTGGCGAGCAGATCGGCTTCGGTCACGGGTTCTCCAAGATGAGTTCGGTCAGAACGGGAGCGGGTGGGCGAACTTCGCTCGCAGCAGCGCGCCGGTCTCGGCGACAGCGAGCCGGCCGCGTGCCAGGTAGTCGGACTGGAGCGCGAAGCCGTGGAACAACCCGGGATAGCGGGTGACGGTCGTCTGCACCCGTGCGTCGCGCAGACGCTCGGCGTAGCGCTCGCCCCAGTCGCGGATCGGGTCGCACTCCGCGGTCACCACGATCGCCGGAGGCAGGCCGGACAGATCGGCTGCGTAGGCGGGGATCCGGTACGGACTGTCTGGCAGGCCCTGGCCGGCGTCAGCCAGTTCGTTGAGGTAGAGCACGTCATCCCGGCCGAGGATCGGAGCGCCGGCGTAGCGGGTGATCGAGGCTGCGGCCAGGTCGCGGTCCACCCCGGGGTAGATCAGGACCTGGCAGGCGAGCGCCGGTTCGCCGCGGTCGCGGGCGGCCAGCGCCACCGCCGCGGCCAGAGTGCCTCCCGCGCTGTCTCCGACGACGGCCAGCCGTGCCGGGTCGACACGCAACTGCTCGGCGTGTTCGGCAACCCACGTGGTGGCGGCCCAGGCGTCGTCGAACTGCGCGGGCGGCGGCGCTTCCGGTGCGAGGCGGTACTCCACCGCCACCACCACCGCGCCACTGTGGTGCGCGAGATGGCGCGCGAGCGGCTCGAACGAGTGGTTGGAGCCCATGCACATGCCGCCGCCGTGGAAGTACACGATCACGGGCGCGCGGTCGTCCGTGGTGGGGCGATGCACGCGCAGCGGGATGTCCCCTTGTGGTCCGGGAATTACGTGATCCTCGGTAGCCACCATCACCGGCAGGGCAGGCGGGTGGAGTGCCGCCTCCAACGCCGCGCGCACGGCCTCAATGCCCCGCTCACGCATGGACGGAGCGTCGATCACGGCAGCGGCGATTGCGGCGGCGTCCGGATCCAACGGGAATGCGAGCACGGCTGACTCCCTCACTCGACGGCGAACTCGCCCACCGGCAGGACCGGTGGGCGACGGTGGGCCAGGGTGTCGGCACGGGCGGCCATGGCGTCGTGCACGAACGACTGCGAGGTCAGGTAGAACTCGCCTGCTGCCGCCTGGTCGAAGAAGATGCGAGCGGCCTCGAGCGGGTCCATCGCCAGCGCCTTGATCCCGAGCATCGCCGCTCGCTGCCCTTCGGCCGCTGCGGTGTCACCGTCCTCGACCCCGCCCGCGGACTCGAAGATGTTCGACGCGACCGCGCCCGGCAGCACCGCCTGCACGTGAACGTGGCCGCCGTGCCCGGCCAGTTCGACTTCCTGGTGCAGGCACTCGGTGATCGCGAGCACGGCGTGCTTGCTCATGATGTAGGCGGCTTGCAGTGGCGCAGCCGTCACGCCGCCGACCGAGGACAGGTTCCACACCCACGACCGGCCAGGCTCGGCGAGCATGCGGGGCAGGAAAGCGCGGATGCCGTGGAAGACGCCGTTGACGTTGACCGAGACCAGGCGCTCCCAGTTGCCCACCGGGGTGTCCCACAGGTAGCCGAACTGCTCCACGCCCGCGTTGTTCACCAGCAGCCGGACCGGCCCGAGCTCGGTCACCGTGCGCTCGGCCAGGCGTTCGACGGCCTGCGGATCGCGCACATCGCAGACCACGTCCACCGCACGGGCGCCGCCTTCCTCCAGTTCCGCCCGCAACGCCGCCACGGCTGCTGCATCGACGTCGGCCAGGACCACGGTCATGCCCAGTTCTGAAGCTGCGTAACGGGCCAGCCCCGCACCGATGCCCGCGCCGGCACCGGTGATCACCGCGACCCCGCCGCCGAAGAGATCCTTGGCGGCGGTCATCGCGTGCTCTCCGCGACGATCTCGCGAATCGCACGGACGATCGGGGCGAACGTCCGCTCCGGCTCGAGAACCGCCGAGGCGTCCATGTTGTTGTGGCAGATCGCCACGGCGATCCGGTCACGCAGGTCGGCCCAGGCCAGCGAACCACCGGCACCGGGGCTGTAGACGATCTCGCGGTGATCGCCCACCAGCGGGTCCGACGCGCCGTACTCGCCGCCGAGCCAGTAGCCGGCGGCACCGAACCACACCGGGATGGGCAGCACCTGGTCCGGGTCGTGCGCGCCTTCACGGGGGCGGGTGAGGGAGGCGACGCGGTCGCGGGACAGCAGCCGCACGCCGTCCAACTCGCCGCCTTCGGCGAGCAGCGCGAAGATGCGGGCCACCGACGACGCCGTGGCGATGGCGCCCGCGCCGGGATCGACGGCCTGTTGCACGACCCGCAGGTTGTGCGCGTCCGAGCCGGGGAAAACGGCACGCGGGCTGATTCCGTGCTCGTCGACGATGGAGAACTCGTTGCCGCCGTACAAAGTGGCCACGCGTGGCAGGTCGTCGTCCGGCACGCCGAGGTGGAAGTCATTGACGCCAAGAGGCGCGCAGATCTCCTCGCGCACGAAGGCGTCGAACGGTCGTCGGGACGGATCGGTGCGGCGCACGACTTCACCGATGACCCAGCCCCACACCAGCACGTGGTACGCGTTGGCCTTGCCGGGCGGGAACACCGGGGTGAACGCGGCGATCCGCTCGGTCATCCAGTCCCAGTCGGCCATCAGCTCCGGCGTGACGCCCGCGGGCATCTGTGGAATGCCCGCCCGGTGCGACAGCGCCTGCTCGACAGTGATGGTGTGCTTGCCGTTCACACCGAACTCCGGCCAGTAGGTCGCGACCGGGGTTTTAAGGTCGAGCAGCCCGCGCTCTGCCTGGAGGTGGGCGGCGAGCGCGGTGACTCCCTTGGTCACGGAGAACACCGGGAACAGCGTGCGGTGGTCGGCCGGTGTGCCGTTTTCAGCGTCGGCGAGCCCCGCAACGGCGTCGACGACCAGTTCACCCCGGTGGTAGGCGGCGACGGCGATGCCGGTCTCCCCCAGTTCCAGGGCTCGGTCGAGCGCTTTGCGAATGCGCGGGTCGTGCGGGACGGGCATCGGATCTCCTCGAGCGGCGGGCGGCCGAGGCTAGGAGGCCGGGGCTGCGACAGGGCCGGGTTGTTCCGGTGAGTGGACGGTCAGGTGCTGATCTGACGCCGGGCGAACAACCAGCGGCCATCGGTGGAACGCCGCAGTTCGTCGGTGTAGGAACCGACGGCGAGGATGCTTGCGGGCAGATCGCCGGACACCAGCTGGAAGTAGGCGTGCGCCGCGGCACGGTCGCCGTCGACGTGGACCTCGTGGTTGGTGATGACGTGCCGGTTGCGGGACTCCGGGCCGGCGTAGCCGAGTTCGCGCATCGAGCCGAGTCCTTTCAGGACCTCATCGCGGCATCGCCACGTCGCCTCGGGCATCCACCACTCGACGTCGTCGGTGCACAGCTCGCCGATGTCGGCCAGCGTTCCCTCGTCGGCCATGCGGCCGAACCGGTTGAGCAGGGTGATGATCGCTGCCGTGTCGGCGGTTGGGTTGTTCCCGTTGGTGCTCAACGGTTCTCCTGTTCGGTCGCGGGAACGCGATGATGGCGTGGCGGTCGCCACAGCGATGGCACTCCTCCCAGTCAGCGGAACAACGGGCTCACACACCCGCTGATGTGCGGCAGGTTTGGCGTGTGACAACTGGTTCCGAACTGTCGGTCTCGGTGCGGGAAGGCGTTGCGCTGCTGGAGATGCGCCGCCCGCCCGCCAACTACTTCGACGAGCCGCTGGTCGGCGAGCTCCTGGACGCGGCTCTCGCCTTGGACGACGATCCGGACTGCCGGGCGATCGTTCTCGCCTCGCAGGGCAAGCACTTCTGCGCGGGCGCGGACTTCGGCGACGGCGGGGGCTTCGACCAGGACCGGGTGGCCGTGTCCGAACGCCTGTACCACCGAGCCGCCCAGTTGTTCGAGGTGCGGACGCCGATCATCGCCGCCGTGCAGGGTGCTGCGGTGGGTGGCGGGCTCGGCCTGGCCTGCGCGGCGGACTTCCGGGTCGCCGAACCGTCGTCGCGGTTCACCGCCAACTTCGCGTTGCTCGGCTTCCACCACGGCTTCGGCCTGAGCGTGACGCTGCCGGACCTGGTGGGCCGGCAGATGGCGGCCGATCTGCTGCTGACCGGCCGCAGGGTCTGCGGCGAGGACGCGGTCCGCATCGGACTGGCCGACCGGCTGGCCGAACCAGGTGAGGCGCGGGAAGCGGCAGTGGAGTGGGCTCAGGAGATCGCCGCCGCGGCACCGCTCGCGGTGCGGTCGATCCGGGCCACGCTGCGCGCGGACCTGCCCGCGCGGGTAAGGGCGGCGCTGGATCACGAACTGGCGGAGCAGGCCCGGCTGTGGCAGACGCACGACTGTGCCGAGGGCATCGCCGCGAGTCTGCAACGGCGGCCACCGGTCTTCATCGGCCGGTGACCTGCCGGGCACAGCTCACAGCGCGTTCGCGCGGGCGACCGATCCCAGCCACGCGAGGCTCGGCTTGGGGCGCCGTTCGAAGGTCTCGCGGTCGACGGCGACGAGGCCGAACGTCGGCTCCCACCGTCCCCATTCGGCGTTGTCGAGCAGACTCCAGTGCAGGTAGCCGCGGACGTCCACGCCATCGTCGACGGCGTTCAGCACTCCTTGCAAAGCACTTGTCGTGTAAGCGATGCGGCGTTCGTCGTCCGGCGTGGCGATGCCGTTCTCCGTCACCACGATCGGGACCTCCCCGACGACCTCACGGGTGTGCCGGATCGCGATCTCGAGCGCGTCCGGGCGGTAGGCCCACCCCATGAGGGTGTTGTCCGGGTGCTCGGGGTGCGGCACGATCCCGTTCTGGTCGACGAGCTGGCTGGTGTAGGACTGGACACCGACGAAATCGTCCTCACGTGCCGGTTCGAGGTACATGTCCTCCCAGATCCGTTGCACCTCGGCGTGCTTCGCCTCGGCACCGGCGGCAGGTACGAGCGCCTGGTTGGCAACGGTCCAGCCGACCTTCGCACCGGTCGCCTCGCGCAGCAGAGGTGCCACCGCCAGGTGTGCCTCGATCAGGCGCTCACCGATCTTGGTGTCGGGCAGCATCCCGAACGGGTAAGGCCTGCCGGCGGCGACCTCGGCGAGCGCGCCGTGGTTGACGGCGAGCACGTTCGGTTCGTTGATCGTGCACACCCATTCGACGCCGTCCAGGATGGACGCGGCTTCGCCGACGTACCGGGTGAACAGGTCGGCGGCGTCGTCCCGCAGCCAGGCTTCATGAGCACCCAGCCACCTGGGGTGGGTGAAGTGGTGCAGCGTCACCACCGGAGTGAGCCCCAGCCGCAGCGCGGTGTCGATCATCCGCCGGTAGTGCGCGAGTTCGGCGCGGGAGAACTGCCCCGGCGCGGGTTCGATCCGCGCCCACTCGATGCTGAACCGGTAGGCGTTGAAGCCCGCGTCGGCCAACAGGCGCATGTCCTCCTCGTACCGGTGGTAGCTGTCCACCGCGTCACCGCTGGCCTGGATGTACGCCGCCGTGTCCTGTTCGAGCTTCCACCAGTCGTTGTTGACGTTGTTGCCCTCGGTCTGGTGGGCCGAGGTGGCGGCTCCCCAGAGAAATCCGTCAGGGAGTGCGCGGGTCACAGCAGATCTCCTTCGAGCGTCGGGGTGAACACGTGGTCCTCGGGCACCGGGGCGCGCAGCATGGTCCAGTAGTCGACCAGCCGCCACGGGCAGGTGACCCAGGCGCGCCCGTTCTTGTTGCGGTAGTAGCCGTTGGCGCTGCCGCCGTGCTGCCACACCGTCTTGTCCAGCGCCTCGTCCACCCGGCGGTTGTAGTCGTCGGTCGCCTCGCGAGTGGGCTCCATCGCGGTCAAATCGTTCTCCACCAGGTACTGCAGGCACTCCACGACGTAGTGGACGTGCTCCTCGCTGGTGATGTTGTGCCCGCCGCCGTGGTTGGGCGCCGCGTTGGGACCGGCGGTGACGAAGAAGTTGGGAAAGCCCGGGATCGTGATACCTAGGTAGGCGCGGGGATCCTGGTCGGCCCACGCGTCGGCGAGCTTGAGCCCATCCCGGCCGACGACCTCGAGGAAACTCAGGTACTCCAGCTTGAAGCCGGTGGCCCAGATGATGACATCGGCCTCGATGAAGTCGCCCTCGGTCGTGACGACGCCGTCGGGCAGAATCTCGCGGAACGATGCCCTGTGAACGGTCACGTGGTCACGCTTGACCGCCTCGAAGAAGCCGGGATCCTTGACGATCCGCTTGGCGAACGGCGGGAAGTCCGGTGTCAGCTTCTCCTTGAGATCCGGGCGGTCGGCGAACGAGCGGTCCAGATGGTCGAGGCACACCTGCATCACCGCGTCGTTGGCCGGGGACGCCGAGACGTGCGTGGCGTACCACTCCTCGTCGATCCGCGCGACAGCCCAGTTCTTGTCCGCCGCCCACCAGTAAGACTTGAGCCGGAACCACTGGTGGAAGTACGGAATGTTCGCCAGCGCCCACGTCATGCCTTCCGGCACATCGGAGTAGACGGCGCTTTCCGGGATGACCCAATGGGGCTGGCGCGCCACGACGTGCAGCGCCTCGACTCGGTCGACGATGCTCGCCACGACCTGCACCGAGGTGCAGCCCGCGCCGAGAACGACGACCTTCTTGCCGGTCAGGTCAACCTCGGGCCGCCACTGCGCGGTGTGCATCATCTCGCCCCGAAAGGTCTGTGCGCCTGGGACTTCGGGGATCGAGGCGGTGTTGAGGACACCAGTGGCGGTGACCACGGCGTTGGCCCGGTGGGAGCGGACCGCACCGTCCTGGCCGCGCACGGTCAGCGTCCACGACTGATCCCGCTCGTCCCACACGCAGCCGAGAACCTTGGTGGAGAAGGAGATGTGGCGCTGCAAGTCGTACTTGCGGGCCACACCCCGCAGGTACTCCAGGTACTCCGGGCCGGTCGGGTAGTACTTCGACCACGACGGGTTCAGCTCGAAGGAGTACGAGTAGAAGTGGCTGGGAGTGTCGACCGCGGCACCGGGGTAGGTGTTGCGCGACCAGGTGCCGCCGAGATCGTCGCGCTCCTCGAACACGTGGTAGCGGAACCCCGCCTCGCCGAGCTTGATCGCGGCGTTCAGCCCGATCATTCCCGAGCCGATGATGGCGACGGTGAAGTCTTGGCGTGGGCGGCGGGTCGTCGGCACTACGCGGCGTGCGGGTTCGAACCCGGCCTGCTCGCGCAGGTGCGGCACGAACTCCGCGTCGACGGTGTCGTTGACGCACACCTCGGCGATGCGGCGGAAGAGTTCGTCGTCCGGCACCTCGATCCTGGGCACGAGCGAGTCACCCAGCAACTGTCGAGCGCGGGCCCGGACTTCGTCGGCGACGTCCTCCGGGTAGCCACCAGACCAACCTGCGCGATGTGCGTCGAGTTTCACCTTGAACTCGTCGACCAGTGTGGTGTCGCCGGTCAGGTGCACCAGGGCAGCGAGGAGCGCACCCGGTTCGGCGACTTCGACGGCCGCGGCCAGGGCGGCCCGGTCGACACCGGTGACGGGCGAGACGACGTAGGTGGGCTGGTCCTGGGTGATCACGGTCATCGGGTCACCGGGTTTCTCGTGATGGTCAGGGTGGGGTCAGCCGTGGGCGAGGACGGCGGGCGCGGCGGCGTGGACGCGACGGATCTGCCTGCCGTGCAACCGAGTCACGCCCGAGGCCGCGTACCAGATGTCGGCCGCGGCCCGCCGCACCGCCGCCACGGCCCTGCCGACCGGCATCGACCCAGCCGGCCCGCACAGCGACAGCGCGGCGGACAACCCGCCCTCGCAGGGACCGACCGGGGCGGCGACCGCCGTGACGCCGACGGAGCAGCCCTCCAGGTCGATCGCGACGCCGTCGCGATCACGGACGCGTTCGACCTCGTGCCGCAGCCACTCGTCGCCGGACGACACCGGCCAGTCGCCTTCGTCGAGCTGGGCGAGCAGTGCCAGTCCGGCAGCCGAGTGCACGGCGGGTTGCCGGGCGCCCAGACGCCAGCTCTCACCCTTCTCCGGCCAGCCGCCGACTCGTTCCAGGTGCAGCACGTCGCCGGACACCAGCGCGCTCAGGTGCACGGTCAGTCCGGTCGAGCGGTGCAGGGCGTGCATGTACGGCAAGGCGGCCTGGTGCACGCCGTCGCGGCGCACCACCTGTGAGCCCAGCTCGAACATGCGAATGCCCAGCCCGTACTCGAAACCCCTGCGCTCCACCCAGCCGAGCTCGACCAGGCGTTGCAGGATGCGGTGCGCCGAGGAGCGAGGCAGTCCGGCCCGGCGGGAGATCTGGGCGAGGGTGAGCCGGTCGTGCCCGTCGAAGACCTGCAACAGCGACGCCACCCGGTCGATCATCGCCACGGGCGGTTCGTGCTCTCGGGTCATCGCCCCTCCCGATCCTGTTGCAGAATCTGCCGATGTGTCAGAAACTGACAGGCGTGAGCGTAACCGCACCCTTCGGCCGTGTAAACGGATCGTGTCCAATTTCCGCATACGATCCTGCATCCAATTACGTTGTTGCAGGTGAGGCGATTACGAAGAGGGGTCAGCATGGCCAGGGGTGAACGTCCGACGCTGACCGAACGGCGGGCCGAGGAGCTGCGCGTCGCCATCGCGCACAAGGCCAAAGAGATCTTCGTTGCCGACGGCGACACGTCGGCGACGGTCGAGCGCATCGCCGAAGCCGCTGGTGTCTCGCCGCGCACCTTCCACCGCCACTTCCCGGTCAAGGAGGATGTGGTCCGGCCGCTGTTCCGCGCCACCTCCGAGTGGGTCGCGGACAGCCTGAAGAACGTCGCCGACACCGAAGACCTGGTCGAGGCCCTCGTCGCCGCCTGGACCTCCGCGATGCCCGGCGGGCGGCTCAGCGAGGCCGACCAGCGCTTCCTCGAGCTGATGGTGACCACCCCGCAGTACCGCCTGCGCTGGCAGGAGGCCGACCAGGAACTGTGCGAGGTGGTCGCCGACTTCCTCGACCGGCGCCTGCCGGTGGGCGCGCACCCGCTGCACCGGACCCTGCCCGCCTACCTGGTCGTGCACGCCACCCGGCACGTCTTCGAACACTGGATCACGTCCGGTTGCCACGAAGACCTGACCGGGCTGTTGCGGGACGCGTTGCGGATGGTCCTGGCCGGAGCCGCCGTGCGGTGAGCTCTCAGCCCAGCGCTCCGCTCTCGCGCAACGCCGCGAGGTCGTGACCGCGGGAGGCGAGCACCCTTTCGGTGTCCGCACCCTGGGCGACAGGCGCGCGGGGCGGCGCCGAGCCCGAACGGCTGAGCTTGATCGGCACGCCGACGCCCTGGTAGTCGACGTCAGCGACCACCATCGCCCGGTGCCGGACCTGGGGCGCGGCCAGTGCGGCGGCCACGTCGTTCACGGGGCTCGCCGGCACTCCCCTCTCTCGCAACGCCTCGGCCAGTTCGTCCGCCTTTCTCGCGCAGAACAACGGTTCCAGCAAGGCCAGCAACTCCGTGCGGTGCTCGACGCGATCCCGGTTGCGCAGGAACCTGCTGTCACCGGCCAGCTCGGGCTGCCCCAGGACGTCCGCGAGCGCGGCGAAGTGCGCGTCACTCGCGGCGGCCACGAACAGGCTGTCGCCGTGAGCCGTGCGGAACACCTGGTAAGGCGCGACGGTCGGATGCGCGGCCCCGGTGCGCACCGGCACCGTCCCCGAGGCCAGGTAGGCGGCGGAGTGCGGGTGCATCAGCGACACCACCGCGTCCACCAGCGTGATGTCGACCAGCTGTCCCCGGCCGCTCACCTCCCTCTCAGTCAGGGCGAGCAGGACTCCGGCGAACGCCTGGTGTGCCGCAGTGATGTCGACGATCGGCACGCCGACGCGCAGCGGGTCGCGATCCGGCTCGCCGTTGACGCTCATCAAGCCTCCGTGGGCCTGCAACACCGCGTCGTAGCCGGGCTCACCGCCCAGCGGACCGTCCACCCCGTAGCCGGTGATCCGGCAGTAGACCAGGCGCGGGAACTCGACAGCCAGCCTCGTCTCGTAGTCCAGTCCCCAGCGGCGCATGGTGCCGGCCTTGAAGTTCTCCACGACGACGTCCGCGTCGGCGATGAGATCGTGCAGCACGTCACGCGCGACGTCGACGCGCAGGTCCAGCACGACGTTGGCCTTGTTGCGGTTGAGGCCCTGGTAGTAGGCGCTGGTCGTCTGCTCCTCGTCGACGAACGGCGGACCCCAGCGCCGGGTCTCGTCCCCCGCCGGTGCCTCGACCTTGATCACGTCCGCGCCGTGGTCGGCGAGCATCTGCGCGCACAGCGGCCCGGCGAGCACCCGGCTCAGGTCCAGCACCTTGAGCCCCCGCAACGCTCCCCCGCTCACCGGTCACCGCCCGTCACCACAGACCACACCGAGCCCTCGGCCGCGGCCAGGCGGTCGTGCCAGTAGCTCTCGTTTCCGAACTCCTCTCGCCACGACCACAACCTGGTGGTCGCCGCGCCGAGGGCGTGCTCGGCCGAGTAACCGAGGGCGCCGTGCAGCTGGTGCCCGATGCCGGCGACGACGTGCGCGCCCGCGGAGGTGGTGGCCTTCGCCGCGGCGACAGCGATAGCGGCTCCACGATCGGATGCCTCGACCGCGAGCACAGCCGCGTCGGCGCTCACCCGCATGGCAGTGACCTCTGCCGCGAGCGCCGCCAGGTGTTGTTGCACTGCCTGGAAACGGGCCAACGGGCGTCCGAACTGCTCTCGTTGGGCGACGTGCCGCCGTGCCGACGCCAGCACGGCTCGCGCCGCACCCGCCAGCTGCACAGCCCGGACGAGCGCCCCTCGGTGCAAGATCTCGTC
Organism: Lentzea alba; assembly: GCF_011067745.1. GTDB lineage: Bacteria > Actinomycetota > Actinomycetes > Mycobacteriales > Pseudonocardiaceae > Lentzea > Lentzea alba. Next base: position 253,477 of record NZ_JAAMPJ010000015.1, on the reverse strand, counting down.
CGGTTCCACACCAACGGGTGCGACGGCGGTGACCTCGACGTTGTCGAGGACGACGACGTCACGGGGTTCGCCGGCGAGATTCTCCTGACGCTCGACGGCACTCACCGGGGAAACCACGACGTTCCCGTCGTGGGCGGTGGTCACCACGTGACCGGCATGCCGCCCCCACGGTGTCCGCACCCGGCCGGACAGCCGCAGTCCGTCGCGCCGGTGCACACGGGCCTGGTCGATCGACGCGACCACCACACCGTCCGGAATGGACAGTCCAGCGCGAGCCAGCAGCCACCCCGCCAGGAACGCCGACTCCGCCACGGGCACGCGGGCGCCGTGGAACGCCAGCAGGTCGACCACGACCGCGAGGTCGCGGAGCCCGCCACCGCTGCCGCCGATCTCCTCAGGGACACCCAAGAGGTGGAAACCGGTATCGCACAAGTCTTTCCACAGGGAGCGGTCGAAATCGTCCTGGCTGTCGCGGCCCTTCAGGATGGCGCCGACAGCGGCGCGGATCTCCTCGTGCAGCTCGTCGCTCACCGAACCCCCAGACCACGGGCCACCACGGACCGCAGAACCTCGTTGGTGCCCCCGCGCAAGGTGAACGCCGGGGAGTGCAGGACCCCGTCGGCGAGCAGCCCCGCCAGCCCGTCGGCCCCGCGCCGGGGTTCGGCGCCGGCGACACGCCGCACGGTCTCCACGACGTCTCCTTCGAACCGGGACCCGAGGTCCTTCACCAGTGCGGCCGCCACCTCCGGCGAACGACCGGCCGCCAGGTCGGCCGCGACCGCGAGCGAGAGCTGCCGCAACGTCCAGGCCCGGGCCGTGAGCCGCCCGACCTCCCTGGCCGCCACCGGATCGTCGCTCGTCTGCGCCGCCCACGCCTCCAGCAGCGGGAAGGTGCTCAGGAACCGCTCGGGTCCCGAACGCTCGTGGCCGAGTTCCGCGATCACCTGCCGCCAGCCGGCACCACGGTCGCCGAGCAGAGCGTCTGCGGGCACGACGGCGCGGTCGAAGACGACCTCGTTGAAGTGGTGCTCGCCGTCGATCGTCACGATCGGCCTGATCTCCACGGCCTGGTGCGGCAGGTCCACCACGAACTGCGACAGGCCGGTGTGCCGGTCTCCCGGTGTGCCATCGGTGCGAGCGAGCACCACGATGGCGTGCGCGAAATGCGCTCCGGTCGTCCACAGCTTGGTGCCGGTGATCTCCCAGCCCCGTGGGGTCTCGACTGCTCGGGTGCGCACGGCGGCGAGATCGGAGCCGGCGTCCGGTTCGCTCATCCCGATGGCGAAGAAGCACTCACCCTTGACGATCCCGGGCAGGTACCGCTGCCGCTGCGCCTCGGTGCCGTTGCGCAGGATCGACGGGGCCATCTGACGGTCGGCGATCCAGTGCGCCGCCACCGGCGCGCCCGCCGCCAGCAGTTCCTCGACCACGACGAATCGCTCCAGCGGGGTGCGGTCGTGGCCGCCGTAGCGACCCGGCAACGTCATGCCGACCCAGCCGCGGCTGCCCAGCAGCCTGCTGAACGCCGGGTCGGCCGCGGTCATCCAGGCGTCGCAGCGGGGCCGGAACGCGCCGGCCGCGCGCTGGTCGCCGAGGAACTGCCGCACCTCGTCGCGCAGTTCGTGCTCGGCAGTGCTGTGGCGGTGCGCGACCAGGTCGATCGTCGATGTCACCCGGACTCCTCTCTCGGGGTCCAGGCCACGCTAGGAAATCAGATCCAGTCCTGCGTTCGATGTTCCGGTCAGTGGACGCGTCACCCGGCTGACGGCCGCAGCTCCGCACCCGACCGCAGCATCACGTCGAGCTGGGCCTCCGAGCCGGAACGGTGCGCGTCCATGAGTTCCACCAGCTGCTCGAAGTCACCCGCGGCGAGCGCCGCGACCATCTCGCGGTGCTCGGCCAGCACTCGCGCCCGTCCGGCCTCGTCGTACAGGTAGACGGCGTGATAGGGCAGCGCCCATGTCCAGATCCGGCTGATCTCGGCCACGACCAGGTTCAGCGGGCTCAGGCCGAAGATCGCCTGGTGAAACTCGCTGTTGAGGGTGCGCATGCGCGGCAGGTCGAGATCCGCCGCCGCCTGCTCGACCGCCTCCGCCAGGGCTCCCACGTGTGCCAGCTGCTCAGCGGTCGGCTGGGCGAGGCTGCGGATGACCTCGGTCTCCAGCAACCGCCGCATCAGGTACACCTGGTCGAACTCCGCGCGGCTCAAACGCGCGACGGCGAACCCGACGTTGTGCTCGTGCACCACCAGCCCGTCGGAAGCCAGCTGCCGCAGGCCTTCCCGCACCGGCAACCGGCTCACGCCGAGCACGGCCGCCATCTGCTCCTGGCGGATCTGCTGCCCCGGCAGCAGATCCCCGGAGACGATCATCCGCTTGATCCCGTCGACCACACGGGACACCGCCTGGTCGGCGCCGATCTTCCCGGCCGGGCCGGTCCTGCTGGGCGACATGGGCACTCCTCACGATCAGCCCCACCGTACGGGGTGGATCAGGAGGTGACGCTGCCCCCGTTGAGGTTGAGGATCTGCCCGGTCAGCCACGACGCTTCCACCGAGGCCAGGTAGACCACCGCGGCACCGACATCCTCGGGCGTGCCCAATCGCCGCAGAGGAATCTTCTTCGCGAACATCTCGGTGGCCGCGCCGGCGACGTTGCTCTGCAACCCCAGTGCGAGCGTGTTGGCTGTGACCCCGGAAGGCGCCAGCTCCTGCGACAGGTGCCGGATGAAACCCTCCACCCCGCTCTTGGCCGCCCCGTAGAGCGACAACCCCTGGTCGGACCCGACACGCGCGGCACCGGAGGAGATCTGCACAATGCGCCCCCACCCGGCCTCACACATGTCGTCGACCACCGCGGAGACGCAGTTCATCGCGCCGAACAAGTTGATCTCCACAGGGCCCCGCCACCGGCTCGGGTCCAACGTCCGGAAGTGCCCCTGCCCGAAATCAGCAGCGATGCCCGCGTTGTGCACCAGAACATCGACGTGCGCCCCGAACTCGCTCTTCACCTTCGAGACCGCCGTGACCACCGCCTCGCGATCGGTGACGTCGAAAGGCACCGGCACCGCCCGTCCACCGGCCGCAACGATCTCCTTCGCGACCGCCTCGGCGCGCTCGGCCACCAGGTCGTTGACCGCCACCGCCGCACCCTGCGCCGCCAACGCACGCGCGATACCCGCTCCCGCGTTCTGACCGGCCCCGGTGACCAGGGCCGCATGGCCCGACAGCTCGAACATCGATGTCCTCTCCTGTGGCTCTTTTTTCCGTTGCGGTCACGGCTTCTGCAACAACTCGACGGCATGCCCCTCCGGGTCCAGAACCACGGCCACCCGCCTGCCACCCGCCGACTTCGGAGCGACCCGCACGGACCCGCCCGCCTCCACGGCGGCATGCACCGTGACATCCACGTCGGCGACCTCGAACCCGAGCACCGCCTCACCCGGCACAGGCACCTCGCGAGAGGAGTAGGCGACCAGCACCAACGACGGCCCCTCGCCATCGCCACGCAGGACGACCTGCTCGTGCTTCTCCGCACCCTCACCGTTCGCCATCCGATGCACGGCACTCAGACCCAGCACAGCGACGTAGAACCCGCACTGCGCGTCGAGGTCGCCGACGACGACCTTGGTGAAGGTGAAGCCCATGATCCCTCCGAGGAACGGCGTGCCGCGACGACGCGGAGTACACCGCCCACCTCGTGATCACGTGGGTGAACGTTCCACTCAGCGGACACCGGCCTGCACCGCCGATGACCGCCCGGCGCCGACAGACGCCGTCTCAACAGGCATCTCAACAGGCGAACTTCTCAAGTCCATTTCGGACTTGTCGTCCGTCGTGCGGCGTGGCACCGTGAGCTTTGTGAGCGCTCTCATGCAGGCGCTCACCAACGTCAGGAACCTGAGTTCTCCTTAGGTTCCTGTTCACCTCAACGCAACCAATGGCAGGTATCAACCAAAGTGGACGGTCATCGTCCACTTGCCTCACGTCAGCGCGAGCTGACGAAGTCAAGGTTCTTCTTCGGAGAGGGTTTCCATGTCACACGGTCGTCGAAGCCGCGCGCTCCGCGCCGGCATCAGTGCCGCGCTGACCGTACTCGCGGTTCTCGGTCTCGTCCTCGTCGGCAACGGCGCGGCATCCGCAGCATCCCGCTGGCGGATCGTGCTCGTCAACGAGGGGCTGCCCGCCAATGCGGGCAGCGTCAAGCTCGACTTCCCGCGAGACCCGCAGACCGGCCTCGGCGGGTCGTTCGCATGCTTCGCCTTCCCCGACTTCCGCCCGGTGAGGTCGATCGAGACCCGGACCTTCGCCTTCGCCAACCAGGGCTTCCACGTCTACGTCCACGCCGGCCGGACCTGCGGCGGCACGGCTCTCCTGACGGGCCGCCAGTACCGGTTCACCGCTGACCAGGACGTGCGCGAGACCGGCAGGGACCGGCCGCTGATCGAGGTCTGGGCCAACCGCACGGCGCACAACTTCACCAGCTCCGTGATCATTTCCTGATCTTCACGATCCGCACCGGAAAGACCCCGGTGGCTCGGAACTTCTCCGAGCCACCGCATGGGGCATCTGAACGCGGCACAGCGTGGGCATCATCGGCTTCGCCACCAGCGTTCCCAGTCCGTCGCTCTCCTCGTCGCGCCGGCGTTCCTGGTCATCGGCACTACTGCCACCCGAAAGAACTACGCCTGCTGTTCCTCGCCGCCGCTTGCACCGGGTCGCGGTGGTGATCCGGTCGAGATCGCTACGCTCCGCCGGCGACGGCACGGCGCCAAGTCCTGATCCGCAGATCGCGCGCGGTACGCAGGAGTCGGCGGCTTCCTCTGGCCAGCCGACGAGCAGCCAGGTTCGCGAAACAGTTGCCTATCACCACGCCGAGATCATTCCCGCCTGCATCGACCTCCACCTCAGGTGAAGATCCGCAGGACACGCCTTAGTCGGTCAGGGCCTGCGCCTGGGACGCAACGAAAAGCAATCGTAGAAGATGCCAGGAAGACGGTCAGCCGCCATCAGCGCGGGCTCGTAGTTGATCCGGTTCCACTCCTGCCGGGCAAGGCCATACTCACAGCCTACGGGGGCAGGGCTGTCACTCGAAGCCGAACCGGGCCAGAGGAAGCTCGTCGGGATTTCGAGCTAATCTGCGGTGCGAGCAGGAAGGATTTCGATGGGGATCTCACTCAACGCCGCCACCGTTCTTCCCCAAGACGCGGCGGACGCCACACTTGTCGCGAGGGTGTTCGACCCGTCTGCTGGCGGCCCTTCGGTCGTTGCGATCCGCGGCGAAGAGGTCGTCGACCTCTCGCCGCTGGCATCGACCGTGTCGTCACTGCTCGAGCGGCCGGACGCGCTGGAGATCGTCAGGAATCACCCAGGCGGCATGTCGTGGCCGCTCGCGGAGGTTCTGACCGCTACAACGAACCCGACCGATGCCGTTCCCCGGTTTCTCGCACCGGTCGACCTGCAAGTGCTCAAGGCCGCCGGCGTGACCTTCGTCCGCAGCATGCTCGAACGGGTCATCGAAGAGCGCGCCGACGGGGATCCCACGCGGGCCGAGGAAGTTCGCCAGAAGGTGGGCGCGATCGTCCAGGGCCACATCTCCGACCTGAAGCCGGGGTCCGCAGAAGCCGCGGAGGTGAAGAGGGTTCTTCAGGCCGAGGGCCTGTGGTCGCAGTACCTCGAGGTCGGTATCGGCCCGGACCCTGAGATCTTCACCAAGGCCCCGGTGCTCTCGGCGGTGGGGCTGGGAGCCGACGTCGGCGTTCTCGCCCGCTCAGCCTGGAACAACCCCGAGCCCGAGCTCGTCCTCGTGGTGAACTCGCGCGGAAACCCGGTCGGCGCGACGCTCGGCAACGACGTCAACCTGCGCGACTTCGAGGGCCGCAGTGCTCTCCTGCTCACCGAGGCGAAGGACAACAACGCTTCCTGCGCCATCGGACCGTTTCTCCGGCTGTTCGACGACGGGTTCACGCTGGCGGATGCCAAAGCCACCGAGATCGCCTTGGACATCACCGGCCCCGACGGCTTCGAGCTGCACGACGTCAATCCGGTCCACGAGATCAGCCGGGAGCTCGAGGACCTCGTGTCCCACGCCTACGGCGCACACCACCGCTATCCCGACGGCTTCGTGCTGTTCACCGGCACGATGTTCGCTCCAACCGAGGACCGGGACCAGCCCGGCGAAGGGTTCACCCACAAGATCGGGGACGTCGTTCGCATCTCTTCACCCCGATTGGGCGCCTTGACGAACGTCGTGAACACAGCCGAGGACGCAGAAGACTGGACGTTCGGCATCACCGCGCTGATGGAGAACCTCGCCGCCCGCGGTCTGCTGAGCTCGCGCACGTAGGCGCGCTCGTAACCAAGGTAGTAGTCGTCACCGACCACGCGTTCGGTGGTTCCGACGACGAGGCGGCCGTCACCCACCGGTTCGGGGCAGAGTCCTCCGTTCAACAGCGCCGCACGGAAGCAGACACGGTCGAAGCCGTCAGCGCCGGCCTCGATTTCGTCGACTTCGCTCCGATGACAGAGAAAGCCTGAGCGCACTTAACCGCGGCGCCACAGTGATCCGCTCCGGGTAAGCGTGTTCGAGCCTCTTCTGCCGGCAACGTCGCGCAGGTGCCAGTCAGAATCAGACATGCGGCTGCGAGCGGTCGGGCAGTAGCCCCTTCCGCCGCCACCAGCAGCGCGGCGAAGGCACGCTGCAGGCTTGATCGTCGTTTAAATGTGGTCTGCGCAGTTGTACGTACCGAAAACCCCGACCATGCAGGTTAAACCGCATGGCGATACTCGTCGGATGACTCCGCTGAGACGATCTTACCGATTTACGCCGGAGCGTTCAATCTGATCGGGTTCAAGAGGCTAGGGCCGTGCCCACAGGGGTGCTTCGGCGGCGAGTGGTCGGTAAGTGCGGTCCTCGCTGTAGTTCCACCCGTACTCGTGCAAACCATAGATCGGTCTGATTCCGGATCAGCGTGCGATCCAACAGTTCACCGCTAAGTTCTTGGCACCCAGTCAATAGAACTTAGTCGCGAAGATTGAATCGCGTCGACTGGCCCTCTATACTAGGTTCGAGCTATCCAATAGCGCATGAACACGCGAACTGCGCAAGCGTCCCCCCTCGGACACCAAATTGGCTGAGATTTCAGCCGCAGAGATCCACGTAGAGTCACATGTTGACTACTCTACGTGGATCTCTTCTGTTTCCGCGGCGGGATCTCGAGCCTTTCATCAATTGAAAGGTCTTACATGATCTCCGAACTAGTGTTCACGATAGGGCAGTTACCACTGCGACGGCTGGAATCCCAGCAGGCCGACCCGGCGTTGCTGTTGTGAGGGAAAGCGTTGTCCCCCTATTCGCGCCACCAGCTGTACGCCCAAAAGTGACACCGCAGCCACAGAGGTTTCCGACATTCCCCAAGCTCTCTAAGGAAACAGATCTACAGCTGGCGATCTCTCGGGTCGATCACTCGGGTCGCATAGGCGACCGGTGGCTGGTCGACGCACTCGGATGGCACACCGGTGACCACCATGACGTTATGGTCGAACCGGACTGCGCGATTGTGTCGGTTTCCCCGAACGGCACGTATCGCATCAACGCTCGCCGCCATCTGTTTCTACCGGCGGCAGTCCGGCAAGGTTTGGGCATGGCCACCAACCACCGCGTGGTCTTGGTCGCCGACCTTGCAATGGCCACGCTGACCGTCCACACGGCCTCCGTCGTCGCCGGTGTGCTCATGCGGCACTACTCCGGCACGCAGGAGGCGGCCCGTGGATGACCTCGACAAAGCAGCGCTGATCCGTCGTCTCCTCGTCGAACTGGGACTCACAACGACCAGCCTCGGCACGAGGTCTGTTCCTACTGTTGCCGAGTATCCCTTCGGGCAACACCAACGCCCCCACCATCATGATCGCCGAGCGGGCGGCCGACCTGGTACTGGGAAAGTGAGGAACACCGTGTTCCACAAAGGACAGTTGCTCATCGACGGCGAGTGGGCCGACCCCGCCGGCGGCGAACGGTTCGAAACCGTCAACCCCGCGACCGGCGAGGTGATCGGCGAACTGGCTCTCGCCGGGCCGGCCGACGTGGCGGCCGCTGTGGCCGCCGCCGGCCGGGCCTTCGCGTCCGGCGACCGAGCGGCCATGCTGCCCAACCAGCGCGCGGTCCTGCTCTGGCGACTGGCGGACCTGGTCGAGCGGAACGCCGTCGAGCTCGCCGAGATCGAAACTCGTGACAACGGCACGCCTGTCGTGCTCAACCAGCAGTTCGTGCTGCCCAACGTGATCGACATCCTGCGCTACTACGCCGGCTGGACCACGAAGATCACCGGCGTGACCTCACCGGTGTCGGTGCCTGGGTTCGCCCATCAGACCCGCCGCGAACCGCTCGGGGTGTGCGCGCTGATCACCCCGTGGAACGCACCGCTGATGATCCTGACCTGGAAACTCGCTCCGGCACTGGCCACCGGCAACACCGTCGTGATCAAACCCGCGGAGCAGGCGCCGTTGTCCACCCTGCGCCTGGCCGAACTGGCCATCGAGGCAGGATTCCCCTGCGGCGTGATCAACGTACTCACCGGGAATGGGACCACCGGCGAGGAACTGGTCCGTCACCCAGGGATCGCCAAGGTCTCCTTCACCGGCTCTACGGAGGTCGGAAAGGAGATCCTGCGCACCAGTGCCGACCGGCTTACCCTCGTTTCCCTCGAGCTGGGAGGTAAAGCGCCCCAGCATCGTCACCTCCGACGCCGACATCGACGCCGCGGTCGAAGGCAACCTGATCGGCTCTCTGTTCAACTCAGGCCAGATCTGCACCCAGTACGCGCGGATGTACGTGCACTCGAGCCGCCTCGACGAGTTCGCCACCAAGATCGCTGCCGCCGCCTCCGGGATGGTGCTCGGCGACGGCATTGATCCGGCCACCCAACTCGGCCCCGTCATCTCCGCCGAACACCTCGACCGGGTCACCCGCTACACCCAGCTTGGCGTCGACCAAGGCGCGTCGCTGCTCACCGGCGGCGTCCGCGCCACGGACGGGGCACTGGCGACCGGCTTCTTCCTGCGGCCGACGGTGTTCACCGACGTCGCCGACTCCATGACGATCGCCAAAGAGGAGATCTTCGGCCCCGTCCTGTCGATCCTGTCCTATGAGGACGAGGACGACGTCGTGAACCGTGCCAACGAAACACCGTATGGTCTCGCGGCCAGCGCGTGGGCCCGTGACATTGGCCGAGCCAACCGCCTCGCCCAGCGATTGCAGGCTGGAGCGGTCTACATCAACTCACTGCCCGTCCAGGACCCGGCCGCGCCTTGGGGAGGACGCAAGAGCTCCGGTATCGGCCGCGAGATGGGCTGGGACGCCATTGAGGCCTACACCGAGGTCAAAGGTATCTGGACCGCCTTGACGTGATCGCCGGACACACCCCGGATTCGCCCAGCAGCCGTCGCGACGCGGTCTCGAACTCAAGTTTGGTCGGCAGGAGTTCCTTCACCTCGTTTCGGGAGCATCTTGAGTTGATGCGTGGCAGACGCCGAATCGGAGTGTGGCGACGATCGCCGTGCCTGTGTGCTCTCAGAACTTCCAGTTCACGGTCAGATGAGAGCTTGACCTGCCCGGTTCATCGCGGCCGCGATCGGGGCACCTCTGACGTCAGGCCGCCATCGGAGGGCTGGTCGAACGCTTGACGATTTCTTTGGCTCACCCTACGTTTGCCGACGGAAAGCGCTTTCCCCGGCGCCGTCTGGGCGACACCCATAACGTCCGAACTGGACAGTTTCAGTCGCCACCGGCGGGTCGAACCGAGTAGCGAGCGAGATGGGCAGGGAAACCACCATGCATTCCGACCGTCGGCCGACCAGCCGGTTTCTCCGGCCCGTAGCCGTCGCCGCCCTCGTGGCGGCGACGTTAGCCGTTGGCGCCCCTGGGGCGAACGCGGCCAGCGTGCTCATCGACGAGACCTTCAGCACGCAGACGTCCCCGGCGAACTTCGGCTTCCCCACCGGAGCCTCGGTGAGCAACGGGCTCCTGAAGGTCACCAGTGGGATGGGCAACTACACGACCTCGGTCAAGACGTTCGACGCGACCGTCGCGCAGGAACGAACCCTCGACCTTGCCTTCGACTGGAAGACCGAGGTCGCCACCAGCGGGAACAAGACCGGTGTCGAACTGCGGGACAGCCAGGGCAATCTGGTGTTCTCGCTCGCCGGCACCGCCAACGAACTCCGCTACGGCGTGACCGGACCAGTGTCCGACTCGACGTCCGCCCCGGACTCGCTCAACCCGGCATGGGCCAAGCTCTCCTACGACCGCTCCAAGTGGTACGCGGTGAACCTGCACCTGGACTTCACGCTGCAGCGGGTGCAGTACCTGATCTCCACCAAGGAGACCGCCGCGAGGGTCATGGCCTCCGGCACGGCGAACATCACCGGCAGGAACCTCGTCAAACTGGTTGCCTGCAACTACTACGGCACCGACGTGCAGTCCATCGACAACTTCCGTCTCACCGCACCGGCGAACGCGGCGAACGGCAGGCTGAAGGGCAAGACGATGTACGCGTTCGGCGACAGCATCGTCGCGGGCCACACCTACCCGCGCGGCTCCGTCAACCTCACGGCCGAGCGCGAGGCCATGAACCTGACCAAGTACGCCGTGAACGGCGCGACGATCAACCCCGGTGGCAACCAGATCCTCAACCAGGTGCGCAACGCTTCCGGACAGTCACCCGACTACGTGGTGTTCGACGGCGGCACCAACGACGCCTACCCGGACACGTTCGACAGAGCCGCCTTCGCGAGCGCGTTCGAGTCCACGGTCCGCGCCATGCGGGCAAAATGGCCGACCGCGCGGATCGTGTACGTCTCCGTCCACAAGCTTGGCTCCCGCGACTGGAACACCCAGCTCGCCATCCGCGAGGTGACTCTGCAGATCTGCGACGGGCTGGGCGTAACGGTCGCGGACGTCTTCGGCGACACCACGCTCGACACCCGTATCGACAGCCACCGCGTGGCCTACACCTTCAACGGCACCGTGAACGGCTACCCGGGAACCGGCGGCACCGGCACCCATCCCAACCTGGCCGGTATCGGCTTCTACGTTCCGGTGCTCACCGCCGCGATGATCTGATCCGGACGCCAGCGGCCGACCAACCAAGGCGGCAAGAATCCTCAGCGGTCGAAGGCGCCGAGGTTCGCAGGGGTGGCGACGGGAGCGCCCAGATAGTCCCTCCCGCCGCGATCGATCACGAGCGTGGCGGCATCGGCGAACAGGGAGTCCCGGTTGAGCGCGAACCCGCGAGCGGTCTTCAGGCGAGGCCCGGTGCGCTCGTCTCCGTACGGCCCTGAGACCGCCGGGTCGCGGAACCTGGGTTCACCGGTCACGGCTGTGAGATCCCCAGCGGACGGTACGAGTCCGGTCGAGTAGCCGTTCTGCTCATACCTGAGGTTCGCGCCTTGCACGAACGACGCCGCGACTCCGGAGGCGAACAGGTTGTTGCGGATCTCGACGCGGCCGTTCGCGTACCCGGACACCATGTTCGGGGCTTCGTTGCTGTAGAAGGTGTTGTGGTAAACCTGCGCGTACGAGCCGGTCGACTGGGCCACGTGCAGGTTCCACCTCTTGCTACCGGTCACCACGTTGTAGCGCACCACCGCGCTACCGAAGTTCACGCTGTCACGGCACGCGCACAACAGGATGCCGTCTCCGTTTTCGTGCAGGTAGTTGTACTGGAAGAGCTGGTTCGTGGTGGCGATGTCGGGATCCAGACCGTTCGCGTCCGCACTCCCCTGTGCGTGCCGGGTGCCGGAAATCTCGTTGTACTGCACGGTCACCTGGTCCGCGGCATAGGTTTCGATGCCGGACACGGCCACCTGCTTCACGACATTGCGCTCGACGAGCGCGCCGCGGACGTTGGTCAGGTACACGCCGTTGCCACCGTACCCGGTGCCGCCCTGGCTCAGGTAGTTGCCACGAATCGTGACGTTGGTGTGCGGGCGGAACCGCGTGTCGTCCGCCGTCCTGCGCTCACCCCACCCTGTCCGGACGGCACCGGGAGCGTCGCCGGTGTACTGCTTCACGGCGATGTTGGCGAACGACGTGTTCTTCACCGTTGAGTTCTGCACGGTGATGTCGTTCAGCACGGTGGGAGCGGCGCCGGGAGCGGCGATGTCGGGAACCGTGGTGCGGAAGACGATCCCGCCGGTGTTCTTCGACCGGTCCCACCCGGTACCCCAGGTCACGCCCGGCGTGTTGTTCGCCGGGTTCCCGCCGATCCACCTGATGTCACCGGTGACGTCGTGGACGTCGACCGAGTCGATCAGGAAGTGGTTGAGCGTGCGGCCGTTGTCGCCGAGCACGGCAATGCCGCGGAAGTCGGCGAGATGGACGCCGGGAACCGAACCGGCCGGTGCCGCGTTCGACACGTCCAGGTTGCGGATCTCCCAGTGTTCCTGGTTGAACAGGCGCACCGCCTCGCCGACCTGTCCCCCGCCGACGATCCGCGGCTTGTGCCCCATGCCGAAGCGGTTCACCACAACGGGTCTGCCCGCCGCGCCCGATCCCTTCGGCCAGAGCCGCCCCGTCCAGCTGTCCCCGGAGCGCAGGAGGATCCTCTCGCCGGGTTTGAAGGTGGTGGCGTTCACCTTCTCCAGTGAACGCCATGCTTTGCGTGGGCTCGTGCCGGCATTGGAATCGTCGCCGGTCGCACTGACGTAGTAGGCGGTGACGCCGGTGTCCGCAGACGCCGGTGAGCTGATCGTCGACGCACTCAGGAACACGATGGCGAGAACTGCGCGAGGAATGGTCACCGCGCGATGGTCTTTGCCGCACAAGACTTTTACAACAGACGTTCGTCGGGAGGTGTCGAACGGCCGTCGAATGCCACCCACAGCTTCGCCAGTCTCATGTGGACCGTGAACTCACCGTCCGGGATGCAAGCCCACGTCTGTTGTTCCTGCTGCCCACGTTCGTCGAACCGATCCTGATCATTCCGCTGTGGATCTGGGCCGCGGAAGGCGACACCAGCACGTCCGAGCCATCCTCGGATCGCCTGACGGTAGCCAACCTGCTCGGAAAGTTCCTGTTCAACCCGCGTCGGCACCCCGACTTCGCGTGGAACGGGGTGGGCAGGTTCGTCTTCTTCTTCGGGCTGACCTTCAACTCGACCTACATGACTTTCTTCATCGCGCAGCATCAAAAGGTCGACGTCACGGCCATCGGTGGTCTCGTGGCGGGGCTGGGCGGCATCGGCGTCGTCGCCACCGGGCCGGGCGCGCTCTGCAGCGGCATGTTGTCGGACCGGCTGCGCCGGCGCCGGGTGTTCGTCCTGTTCGGTGGAGCGGTGTTCGCACTCGGTGCGGTGCTGATGGTGAGCACGAGCGGTCTGGTGCTGCTGTTCGTGGGCTCGGCTCTCACCAACCTCGGGCTCGGAGTGTTCGCCGCCGTCGACCAGGCGATCATGCTTGACGTGCTGCCCAGCCGCGAGGAAGCCGGACGCTACCTCGGGATCATGAACTACGCGCAGCAGATCCCGCACGCCCTCGCGCCGCTCGCGGCCGGCGGGCTGCTGGCGATCGGCGCCGGCAGCGGGACGCAGAACTACGACCTGCTCTACATGGCAGGCGGAGCACTCACCCTCGCCGGTGGCGTCATCATCATGACCAAGGTCAAGAAAGGCCGGTGAGCCACGCGGTTGGCCATCCCTGAAGCCTGGCTACGCGGACGCTGACCTCCGCGACGTACCGCGAACGCGGTACGCCGGATACCGCCTCGCGCCGATGCTTCGCACGCCTTGGCGGACAAGCATGAAACCAAGGCTTCCCGCCGCCGACGGCCGCAAACAGATGGGCGTGCTCGCCCGGTTCGTGGCGGCGGGGGTCTACCGGCTCTTCGCCTTCTGGTCGCGCATCCCGGTCAGATGGCTCGCCTTCTCGTGGATGCGGCGATCGGGGCACATCTGATGTCAGGCCGAACTACGTGGCACGAGCTGAGGCCCGCCCGCGTCGGGGGACTGCTCGTGTTGCCGGCCTGCCAGGGCGGCCACGATGGCCTCGGCGCGCCGGCGGCCCGCCTCGTGGACGTCGAAGCGGATCGTGGTGAGTGGCGGGGCCGCGAGCCTCGCCGTGGGGATGTCGTCGACGCCGATGACGGCCATGTCCCCTGGCGCACCAAGCCCCTGGTCGCGCAAGCCCGCCAGCACGGCGATCGCGAACTCGTCGTTGTAGGCGCACACTCCCGTCACACCGCTCGAACGCCACCGTACGACCGCCCGGCTCGCATCGGCGATCTCCAGGCCGACCTCCTCGACCACCGGCGGCGCGAGTCCGGCCGTCGCACACGCGCCGGCAACACCGGCGAGGCGTCCCTCGGTCATCTCACGCAGTCCGGGTTGGACCGGCATCGCGTAACCGAGCACGCGACAGCCCTGGCTGATCAGGTACTCCGCCTGCAGCCGGCCGACCGACTCCATCGCGTCGCCGAGGTCGCCCCGCGAGTCAGGTAGCGGCAGCACCACCTCGGCGCCCGCCCGGTACAGGGCCTCGGTCGTCTCGGTGTCGAACGGGCTCAACCCCACGACCGCGGAGGCGTTGACAGTCGCGCACACGTCGGGCAGCAGTCGGCCGTGGGCTCCCGCCAGGTGCGTGACCAGGGTGAGGCCGTGCTCGGTCAGCGCGGTCGTGAGCTCCTCGACGAACCGGCTGGTGCCGGGACCGAGGCGGGTGTCGGGGATGGACAACAGGACCAGCTCGCTACGCCCGGCCGCGAGAGTGCGCGCCGACGCGTGCGGGCGGTAGTCCAACCGCCTGGCCGCCTCCAGCACGCGCTGCCTGGTCTCCTCGGGGATGGACTGACCTGGTCTGTTGTTGAGAACGAAGCTCACGGTGGTACGTGAGACTCCGGCCGCACGAGCGACGTCCTCGCTGGTGCTGCGTCTGCTGGATCGCGTCATGGGCCTCTCGCCGCTCACTGGTCGTGCCAGACGGCACGACATGGAGGGTATAACGCGCGTTAGTTACAGAGAGACACCTCGCGATCACCGCCGTTATCCAGTCGTTATACAGCAATCTCTTGCTACCCGAACCGCGCAGAGCGTCTACTAACGCGCGTTGGTAACGCGCGTTTGCAAAGGAGTCGAGCGATGGTGTTCCCCGACGACTTCCTCTGGGGCACGGCTACGGCCGGTCACCAGGTGGAGGGCAACAACGTCGCGAGCGACTTCTGGGCGCTGGAGCACACGCCGGGCTCCCGGTTCGCCGAGCCGAGCGGGGACGCCTGCGACCATTACCGGCTCTACCGCGAGGACATCGCGCTGCTGAGGGACCTCGGCTTCACCAGCTACCGCTTCTCCATCGAGTGGTCACGGGTCGAACCGGAGCCCGGCATCGTGTCGAGGGCGGCGATCGAGCACTACCGCGACGTGCTCAACGCCTGCCACGAGCTCGGCGTGACGCCGATGGTGACGCTGCACCACTTCACCAGTCCCAAGTGGCTGCCGGAACTCGGCGGCTGGGAGAGCGAGGAGACTCCCGACCGGTTCGCCGCCTACTGCCGCGTGGTGATGGCCGAACTGGGTTCTCTCATCCCGTACGTCGTGACGATCAACGAGGCGAACATCGCCTGCCTGACCCGCAGGATGATCAAGAACCTTCCGGCGGAGAACTTCTCGGCCGAGCAGGTACCGGTCGGCGCGGACATCGCGGGAGCGCTGGTGGGCGCCGATCTGCCGAAGGTGTTCCTGTTCGCCGTCGGCGAGGCAGGTCCCGAGATCGCGAAGCGGGCGCACGTGCAGGCACGCGAGGCGATCAGGGAGGTCAGTCCGTCCACAAAGGTCGGAGTCACCCTCGCCCTGCAGGATTACCAGCCGGCACCCGGCGCCGAGGAGGCCGCGCTCGAGCAGTGGTCGGAGAACTTCGACGACTTCCTGCCGTCGATCACGGACGACGACTTCCTCGGTGTGCAGAACTACACCAGGGCGCTGGTCGGCCCCGGCCACGCACCGGCCACGAGGGAAGGCGTCGAGCTGACCCAGATGGGATACGAGTTCTACCCGCGGGCACTGGAGAACGTGCTGCGGCGCGCCGCCACCGCGGGGCTACCGCTGATCGTCACTGAGAACGGCGTCGCGACCACCGACGACACCCGGCGGGTGGAGTTCGTCCGCGAGGCGACCGAGGGCCTGGCACGGTGCCTCGCCGACGGCATCGACGTGCGCGGCTACTTCTACTGGTCGGCTTTGGACAACTACGAGTGGATGTTCGGCTATCGGCCGAAGTTCGGCCTCATCGCCGTCGACAGGGCGACCCAGCGGCGCACGGTCAAGGACAGTGCGCGATTCCTGGGAGCCATCGCCAAGCGCAACTCCCTGAGCTGAGAAGGGGATCATGCTCAAACCACGCAACACCGCCACCCGTGAGCTCGTCAACCTGGACGGACTCTGGCGATTTGCCGTCGACACACCGGCTGTGCCCGAACCGTGGCGCTCTGTGCTCCACGGCGCCACTGAGGCCGCGGTGCCGTCGAGCTACAACGACCTGTTCGTCGATCCCGAGATCCGCGACCACGTCGGCTGGGTCTGGTACCAGCGCACGGTGCGCATACCTCGAGGCTGGGCGGGAGGACGCGTCGTGGTGCGGGTGGACGCGGCCACGCACGCCGGCAAGGTCTACGCCGGGGACAGACTGGTGGCCGAGCACCAGGGCGGCTACACCCCGTTCGACGCCGACATCACCGAGCACGTCGTGGCGGGCGAGGAGTTCCGGCTGACGATCGGAGTGAGCAACGAGCTCACGAACGTCACCATCCCGCCCGGCACAGTCACGATGACCCAGGACGGCCGCCGGAGCCAGAAGTACCTGCACGACTTCTACAACTACGCGGGCCTCGCCCGGTCGGTGTGGCTGTACAGCGTGCCGGAAACCCGGATCACCGACATCACCGTCGTGACCGATGTGGACGGTGCCACAGGCACGGTGGACTACAGCGTCGAAACGTCGGCGGACGCCGCGGTCCACGTACGACTGCGTGACGAGACCGGTGCCGTGGTGGCCACCGGCGACGGCGCGGACGGCCGGCTGCGCGTCGAGAACGCCGTCCTCTGGCAACCCGGCGCCGCCTACCTCTACCGGCTGGAGGCCGAGCTCCTTGAAGGGGACGACCTGCTCGACAGCTACCCGCTCGACATCGGCATCCGCACCGTCAAAGTGCGCGGCACCGAGTTCCTGATCAACGGAAAACCGTTCTACTTCACCGGTTTCGGCAAGCACGAGGACTCGCCGGTCCGGGGCAAGGGGCACGACGACGCCTATCTCGTGCACGACTTCCAGCTGCTGGACTGGATCGGCGCCAACTCGTTCCGCACCTCCCACTACCCCTACGCGGAGGAGGTGCTCGAGTTCGCGGACCGGCACGGCATCGTCGTGGTCGACGAGACCGCGGCCGTGGGCCTCAACCTGGCCGTGACGGGCGGGCTCACGGGTGTCGGCGCCAAGCCGACGTTCTCGCCGGAGACGTTCGGCGACGAGACCCAGGCAGCGCATGCCCAGCACATCCGGGAACTGGTGGCGCGCGACAAGAACCACCCCAGCGTCGTCATGTGGTGCCTGGCCAACGAACCGGCATCGCACGAGGACGGAGCGCGCAAGTACTTCGAACCGCTCGTCTCGCTCGCCCGGTCGCTCGACCCGACCAGGCCGGTCACGTACAGCGTCGTGATGTTCGCGACCTATCGGAACGACAAGATCGCCGACCTGTTCGACGTCCTGAGCCTCAACCGCTACTACGGGTGGTACCTGGACAACGGCGATCTCGCGAGCGCGGAGCAGAAGCTGGAGGCGGAGCTGCGCGGCTGGGCCGAGCAGTTCGACAAGCCGCTGATCATGTCCGAGTACGGCGCCGACGCCATGACCGGAGTGCGGTCGGTGTGGGACGTTCCGTGGACCGAGGACTACCAGCAGTCGTTTCTGGCGATGTACCACCGTGTGTTCGACCGGATCGACGCGGTCACCGGTGAGCACGTCTGGAATTTCGCGGACTTCGCCACCGGTCCCGGGATTCACCGGGTTGACGGAAACAGGAAAGGCGTCTTCACGCGCGACCGCAAGCCCAAGTCGGCCGCGCACGAGCTCCGCACCAGGTGGAAGCGGTTCGCCGACCGCAACCCGACCTGAACCGAACACGATCGCACCACACTTGGCGAGACTCCGAGAAACGGGGTAACGCTTTTCAAAGCTGACCGAAAATGTGCACGAAAACAGACCGAAACAATCGCTTGACAGCATTTCCGCAACCATGCGAGTGTGGCCTTGCTCTCAACGAGTTGCGAATTCAGAATTCCCCTTCCGCCCGAAGGAGTTTGGGTTCATGAGTGGCGACCACCCGGCTCGCGAGATCCACAGCGTCCTGACGACGGTCATGTTCGACGAGGATCAGGTCGAGCAGCTGCGGGAGGCGTTCGCACCGGCGGAGTTCGTGCATGTCCAGTTGTGGGACTCCGACGGCATCGCGGCAGCGCTTGAACACGTGGACGTCGCCGTGATCGCGGGCGACCTCGACGACCGTCACGTCCGCGCGCCGAAGCTGCGGTGGGTGCACTGCGACCACTCCGGACTCACCAGGTCCGCGCGGCCCGAGGTGTTCGAACGGGGCATGCTCGTCACCGGATCCGCGGGCCGGTCCGCTCCCGCGCTGGCACAGCACGGGTTCTACTTCGCGCTCGCGCTCACGTTCGACGCGCGAGGGCTCATCGAGACGCAGGACGCGCACCTGTGGCGACCGGCTCCCGGCTACGAGAAGAAGCTGTCGTTGTGGGGCAAGACGCTCGGCATCGTGGGTTTCGGCCACACGGCAAAGGAAATGGCGCGCCTTGGCAAGGCGTTCGGGATGCGCGTGATCGTCTACCGGCGCAGCGAGGGAGAAGCGTCCGGAGACGTCGACGTCATGCTTTCCGCCGACCGCGGCGACAGCCTGGACCGGCTGCTCGACGAGGCAGACGTCGTCATGCTCGCGACCCAGCTGACCGACGCGACCCATCACCTGTTCTCGACCGCCGAGTTCGCCAGGATGAAGAACACCGCGTTCGTCATCAACATGGCGCGTGGCCCGGTGATCGACCAGGACGCGCTCGTGAAAGCCCTGCACGCCGGGGAGATCGCGGGCGCGGGACTCGACGTCGCCGATCCCGAGCCGCTGCCGGCGGAGTCGGCCCTCTGGGACGCGCCGAACGTCCTGATCACCCCGCACATGACCCCGGCTCTGCCGGACCGCACACAGCGCTCGATCGACATCATCGTCGAGAACGCCCGGCGTTACCGCGCCGGCGAGCCCCTGATGAACCTGCTGACACAGCGCGACATCTACACGCACATCCGGCGCACCTGAACCAGCACACCGCCGGCACGAGTCACCCCAGGAGCACAACAGCCCAGATCGGATCGCGGCAGCGCCGAATCCATCGCGTTCATCACAAAGGTGTGAGTCAAAATGCATGTTCGTTCGCGCAAGGCGCGTTGGACCGTCACAGCTGTGGTCGTCGCTGCCCTGTTACCACTCACCTCCTGCGGCGCCCCCGCGTCGACCCCACCGGGTTCCGCCACGCTCACGCTCGGAGTGCAGGCCCCGCCCAACTCGTTCGACCCGGTGCAGCTGCTCGAGGGCCAGCAGATGTACATCTGGTCGGCGATCTACGACACGCTGCTCTACAGCGACAACGACGCCGTCCTGCGGCCCAACGCCGCAGAGAGCTGGCAGTACTCCGACGACGCCCGCAAGCTGACCCTGAAGTTGCGTTCGGGGATGAAGTTCAGCTCGGGAGCCCCGGTGACCGCGGCGGCCGTGAAGACGACCATCGACCGCACGAAGACCACGCCGGGTCCGCTGCAGAGCAACCTCGGCTCCCTTCAGTCGGTCGAGGCGCCCGACGACGGCACGGTGGTGCTGAATCTTTCCCGCCCCGACCCCAACCTGCTCGGTTCCCTGGCTCAGGGCAACGGGGTCATCGGCGATCCCGCGACGCTCACTTCCCCGAACACGGCGCTCGACCCGGTCGGTTCCGGGCCGTACACGCTCGATCGCCAGGCCACGGTCAACGGCTCGAAGTACGTGCTGCAACGCCGCGTGGACTACTGGAACGCCGCCGCGTACCCGGCCAAGACGGTCACGGTCCGGGTGATCCCTGATCGCACGGCCCTGTTCAATGCGCTGCTGTCCGGCGAGGTGGACGCCGGCTCCGTCGACGCGAACCAGGCGCAGGCTGCCCAGAAGGCCGGGCTGACGCTCAAGCGCGTCGACGGGACCGCGGTCGGCGAGTTCGTCCTCGCCGACCGCGGAGGGAAGCTGGCGCCCGCGCTGGCCGACGTCCGGGTGCGGCGCGCGATCAACATGGCCTTCGACCGCAAGAAGATCGTCGACAAGATCATCGGTGGGCTCGGTCAGCCCACGACCCAGATGTTCAACCCGAAGTCACCGGCGTACATCCCGGAACTCAACGACAAGTATCCCTACGACCCGGCAGCCGCCCGCCGCCTCATGGCAGAGGCCGGTTACGCGAACGGCTTCAGCCTCACCATTCCGGCCAACGTGATGTCCCAGATGGTGCAACCGACGATCACGCAGGCGCTCGCCGACATCGGCATCACGGCGAACTGGAAGCCGGTGCCGCCGCAGGACGGGACGCAGACCGGTGAGTACCCGGTGTACTTCAACATCGCCGGCACCGTGCCGGCGCCGCGGACGGTCAACTCCAAGCTGGCTCCCGCCGGGTCGACGAACCCGTTCAAGTTCCAGACCCCCGAGCTGAACGCATTGATCGACAAGGCTGCGGCCACGACGGACGCCGACCAGGCCGGTGAGATCTACCGGCAGATCAACACCTATGTGGTCGACAACGCCTGGTTCGCTCCGCTGTTCACCAGCAGCAGCAACTGGGTGACCAGGGGGAAGGTCACCTTCCTGGGCACCGGCGCGAACCCGCTCTCCACGATCAGGACGTTCGATGCCGGCAAGTGACACGGGCACGCTGGTACTGCTGAACTCGCTGGGCACCACGACCGCGTTGTGGGACGAGGTCCTCCCGCTGCTGAACGGGTCGTTCGAGGTGGTGCGCTTCGACCAGCGCGGGCACGGTACGGCCGCGGCGGCGCCGGCGACCGCGCTGCTCGACGACCTCGTCGACGACGTTTTCGGGGTGCAGGACCGGCTCGGCGTGCACAGCGCCCACCTCGCCGGGATCTCGATCGGCGGCATGATCGCCCTTCGTGCCGCGCGCAGGGCGCCGGACCGGGTCCTTTCCCTGACCGCGATGTGCTGTGCCGCCGTGCTGGACCGGCAGGGCTGGGTGGAGCGCGCGGCGACCGTCCGCGAGCACGGCCTCGAGCCGATCGTGCCCGCCGTGATGGAACGGTGGTTCGCACCGGACTTCCGGGTCCTGCGACCAGAGGTGGTGCGGGCGTACGCGGACATGCTGCGGTCGACCCCCTCCGAGGGCTACGCGATGGGGTGCGACGTGCTCGCCGACGCGGACGTCCGGAACGACCTGGCCGCGATCACCGCTCCCACCCTCGTCATCGGCGGCGCGGAGGACCCGGCCACACCGCCGCACGAACAACGCGCCATCGCGCATGCGATCCCGCGCGCCCGGCTGGAGATCCTCCCGTCGGTCGGCCACCTCGCACCGGCCGCCGTGCCGGAGACGGTGGCGAAACTCGTGCTGGACAACATGAACAACGCCGAGAGGAGTGTCTGAAGTGGACATCGGATTCATCGGCGCAGGTGTGATGGGTCGCCCGATGGCCGCCAACCTCGTGGCGGCCGGGCATCGGCTGACCGTCCACCGCGACACCCCGGCCGCCCGTGCTGATCTCGGGACGACCGTGCGCTATGCGGCGTCAGCGGCGGAGGCCACCCGCGACTGCGAGATCGTCGTCCTGATGCTGCCGGACACCCCGGACGTCGAGGAAGCCGTGTGCGGTGACGACGGCGTGCTCAGCTCGTTGCGGCCAGGCACGCTCGTCATCGACATGAGCTCGATCTCCCCCGCCGCGGAACGGAAGATCGCAACGCAGGTAGCCGGCGCCGGCGGCGCGTACCTCGACGCACCTGTGTCCGGCGGTGAGATCGGCGCGCGCGACGGCACGCTCTCGATCATGGTCGGTGGTGCTCCGGAAGCGGTCGAGAAGGCCAGGCCGATCTTCGACGTGCTGGGCTCGCGGACGTCGCACATCGGGCCGGTCGGTGCCGGACAGGTGGCGAAGATCGCGAACCAGATCGTGGTCGGCCTGACGATCGAGGCGGTCGCCGAAGCGCTGCACCTGGCCGAAGCCTCCGGCGTGGACCCGCTGGCCGTACACAGTGCGCTGATGGGCGGATTCGCGTCGTCGCGGGTACTCGAGGTGCACGGGCACCGGATGATCAAGGGTCAGTTCGATCCGGGGTTCCGCATCCGGTTGCACCACAAGGATCTGAGGCTCGCGGCGGAGGCAGCGGATCAGCTCGGCGTGTCGTTGCCGGGTATGAACCTGGTGCACGTCCTGCTGGACAGGGCGGTGCGGGCGGGACTCGGCGACCACGACCATTCCGCCCTGCGGCTCCTGCGCAACGAACGAGCGGACTGACGCCGTGGTCGCCTACATCGCGCGCCGTCTCGCGACGGGCCTGGTGCTCGCCGTGCTGGTCACGCTGATCACCTTTCTGCTGCTGAGCACGTCGTTCGACCGCGTGGTGGCGGCCGTCCTCGGCCCGGCCGCCACGCCGGCGCTCATCGGTCCGACGAAGGAACGGATGGGACTCGACCGCCCGGTGCTCGTGCAGTACCTCGACTGGCTCGGGCACACGGTGCGCGGCGACTTCGGCACGTCCTACTTCACCAGTGAGGACGTCGTGCACGCGGTGACCGGCCGGCTCGGTGTCACGTTGTCGATCATCCTGATCGCTCTGGTGATCAGCGTCGTGGTCAGTGTGGCGCTCGGTGTGCTGTCCGCCGCGCGCGGCGGAGTCGCCGACCGGGTCGCGCAGGGCCTGTCGCTGGTCGGCCACCTGGTGCCCGGACTGCTGATCGCCATCGGGCTCGTGTTCGCGCTGGCGATCAACCTGCAGCTCCTGCCCGCCACGGGATACACGCCTCTCGCCGAGGACCCGGGAAGGTGGGCGGCGACCATCGCCATCCCGGTGATCGTGCTGGTCGTCAGCGGCATCGCGAACATGACGGCGCAGATCCGCGGCAGCATGATCGACGAACTTCGCAAGGACTACGTGCGCACACTGCGTTCCCGCGGCATCCCGACGCGCTCCATCGTCTACCGCCACGCGTTGCGCAACGCCGCCGGACCGGCGCTCACGGTGCTGTCCCTGGAGTTCCTGCAGATGTTCGGGGCCGCGCTCATCATCGAGAACGTCTTCGCCCTGCCCGGGTTCGGCTCGTACGCGTTCAACGCGTCCATCCAGGGCGACGTCCCGATCATCATGGGCGTCACCGTGTTCAGCGTCCTGATGGTCGTGAGCCTCAACCTCGTGGCCGACCTGGTGAACGGCTGGCTCAATCCCAAAGCGAGGATCCATTGAGCGTCGAAACCCTGACCGCGGAACAGAAGCCGGTCGCACCACGCCGGTCGGCCGCCCGCCGGCTGCTGAAGGACCCGCAGGCACTGATCACGGGTGGGCTGCTGCTCGTCATCGTGGTGCTGGGAGTGTTCGCGCCTCTGCTGTCCGGCCACGGGGCCAACGACTCATCGCTGGACGCGGTCAACGCCGGCGCCGGCACGCCCGGCTACCCGCTGGGCGGCGACCACAGCGGGCGGGACATCTGGGCACGGCTGCTGTACTCGATCCGCACCAGCGCGGTGTCCGCCGTGGTCGCGACCACCGTGGCGCTCCTGGTCGGCGTCACGTTCGGACTCGTGGGCGGCTACTTCAGCCGCCGGATCCGCGGTATCACCGAGTGGGTCTTCAGTCTTGTCATGACCTTCCCCGGCATCTTGCTGCTCATCGTGCTGATGCCGGTGACCAAGGGCGACGTCCGCGTGACGATGGCTATCTTCGGCGTGCTGCTCTCCCCCTCCATCTACCGTCTCGTGCGCAACCTGGTCGTCGGCGTTCGCAACGAGCTGTACGTCGACGCCGCACGGGTGTCGGGGTTGCCGGTGCGGCGCATCCTCCGCCGCCACGTGCTGGTCGTCGTGCGCGGGCCCATCATCATCGCCACCGCGTTCCTCATGGGCTCGGCCATCGGCGTGCAGGCCGGGCTGGCGTTCCTCGGCGTGGGATCGAGCACCGTACCGAGCTTCGGCTCCATGATCTCGGACGGTTTCCGCAACCTCTACGTCGATCCCTGGCAGTTCGCCTGGCCCGCCTTGCTGCTCGGCTTCATCACCGCTTCCCTGGTGCTGCTGGGCAACGCGTTGCGCGACGCGCTGGAGGGATCCCGCCCCAAGCCGGTGAAGATCGCCGCCGGGCCGCGGCAGGAGCCCGAGGCGGGCGAGTCCACCGGCGACCTGCTGACGGTGCGCGACCTCGCGATCGCCTACCCCACACCGTCAGGAGAGCTTCGCGAGGTGGTGAGCGGCGTGTCCCTCACCGTCGCCGCGAGCGAAACCGTCGGCGTGGCCGGGGAATCCGGCTCCGGCAAGACCCAGACGGCGTTCGCGGTGCTCGGTCTGCTGCCCGCGGAGGCCGTCGTCACGAAGGGCTCGATCCGGCTGCACGGACGCGAGCTGCTCGGGCTGGGCGAACGCGAGCTGCGCCGCGTACGCGGGCACTCGATCGCCTACGTTCCGCAGGAGCCGATGTCCAACCTCGATCCCTCGTTCACCGTGGGCGCCCAGCTCGTCGAGGGCGTCCAAGCCTCGTGTGGCATCTCGCGCCGTGAAGCGAAAGAACGTGTGCTCGCGTTGCTGGCACGGGTCGGCATCCAGGACCCGGAACGCACCTTCGGCTGCTATCCCCACGAGATCTCCGGTGGCATGGCACAGCGCGTGCTGATCGCCGGCGCGGTGGCGAGCGAACCGGAACTGCTGATCGCCGACGAGCCGACCACGGCGCTCGACGTGACCGTCCAGGCCGAGATCCTGGACCTGCTGCGCGACCTGCAGCGCGAGTCCGGCATGGCGGTGCTGCTCGTGACGCACAACTTCGGCGTCGTCGCGGACATCTGCGACCGCGTCGTGGTCATGCGCCAGGGCGCGGTCGTCGAGACCGACACCACGCTGAACGTCTTCCGCGGGCCGGCGCATCCGTACACGCGCACACTGCTGGAGTCCATTCTGGACGGATCGACCGTCCGCACCGATCCTCCGGTCGCCGCCACGGCGGGAAGGGAGCAGTGATGACAGCGTCCCTCCTCGAAGTCGACGAACTCCGCGTCGCCTATCCGCGGCGAGGTTTCCGCGCACGGCCGGTCGAGGTGCTGCACGGGGTCAGCCTGACCATCGCCGAGGGCGAGACCCTCGGCGTGGTCGGCGAGTCGGGCTCCGGCAAGACCACGATCGGACGGGCCGTGCTCGGGCTCACCACGCCGAGCGGCGGCACGATCAGGTTCGGCGGCCAGGACATCACGCACGCCCCGGCCAAGCAGCGCCGGGCGCTCGCCCGTGACCTCCAGGTGGTCTTCCAGGACCCGTACACCTCGCTCAACCCGTCGCTGACCATCGGCGACATCCTGAGCGAACCGCTGGTGGTGCAGGGGATCAACGGCAAGGACGCCCACGCCCGCGTCCAGGCGCTGCTCGACCAGGTCGGGCTGCCGGGTGACGCGGCGCAACGCCTTCCCCGCGAGTTCAGCGGCGGTCAGCGGCAACGCGTCGCGATCGCGCGAGCCCTCGCGCCGCGACCGAAACTCATCGTCTGCGACGAGCCGGTCTCCGCGCTGGACCTGTCGACCCAGGCTCTCGTGCTGGACCTGCTCGTCGACATCCAGCGCCGAACCGGTGTGGCGTACCTCTTCGTCTCACACGACCTCGCGGTGGTGCGGCACGTGAGTCATCGCGTCGCCGTGGTGTACCGCGGCGACATCGTCGAAACCGGCCCGGCGGCCACCGTGACGTCCGAGCCCGAACACGCCTACACCCGCAAACTGCTGCTCGCCGCCCCGGTTCCCGATCCCGTCGAGCAGGCGAAACGCCGCGCCGAACGGCACCGGCTGCGCGAGACGCCACCGGCGCACGTCCACGCCTGAAGGAGATCCGTCCCCATGCCCAGCAGGTGGCAGCACCCGTTCACCGTCTTCCAGACCAACCTCCAGGAGATCGACGCCACCATGGACGTCGAGGCGGCGCTCGACGTCGTCGAGGACCACGGCGCCGACACGTGGCTGGTCAACGCCGGCGGGATCTCCGCGTTCTACCCGACGGATCTTCCCTACCACGCGCGGAATCCGTTCCTCGCCGACCGGCCGTCCGGCGACCTGCTGGGCGACGCGGTGACCGCCGCCAACCGGCGGGGCGTCCGCGTGCTCGCACGCCTCGACCTCTCCAAGATCACCGCCGGGATCGCCGCCGAGCACCGTGACTGGCTGTTCGTCTCCGCCACCGGCAAACCGCAGATCTACAACGCCCTCCACAGCACCTGTCTGTCCGCCGAGTACTACCAGGAGCGCGCGTTCGAGATCTTCGACGAGATCCTGGACCGCTACCCGGTCGACGGGTTCTTCTTCAACTGGTTCAACTTCAACGAGCGCGACTACAGCGAGGTCGTGCACGGCGTCTGCCACTGCGCGTGCTGCGTCAAGCGGTTCGCCGAGCTCAGCGGCGGCCGGGAGCTGCCGGACAGCCAGGAGTCGCCGACGTTCGGGCTGTGGCGGCGGTACACCGAAACCACGAAGGCCGAGCTGGGGCGCAGGTACACCGACCACCTCGCGGCGCGTGACCGCGACCTCGCGCTGGTGCTCAACAAAGGCGGCTCGGTCGGGTACCAGGAAGGCAACAACGCGTTCCGGCACATGGCGGGCAAGGAGCTGTGGCCGCACGGGACGGCCGAGGCGGTCAGCGCGCACGTCTCCGGGCACGCGGCAACACCGCTGATCGTGAACGTGCCTGCGCACGTGGACTCGACCTACCGCATGGCCGCGGAGCAGCCGGAGCACGTGGCCCAGCACCTGCTGCAGGCGATCGCGCGGGGCGGCAACCCCTCCACCTACATCCTCGGCGCCCCGGGAAGGCTCCCGATGACAAGCGTCTCCCAGGCCCTCCACGTGACGCGGTTCCACCGCGACCACCACACCCTCTACGCGGCACTGCGTCCCGCGGCCACGATCGGCCTGGTGCGACCGTCGTTCGGACGCGGCGGCTACTCCACGTTCCTCAAAACGGTCGAGGAGTTCCGCGGCGTCTACCAGGCGCTGCAACAGAAACACCTGCCGTTCGACGTGCTCCCGCTCGGCGGCCTGACGTCCACGCCGCTGGAGCACTATCAGCTCGTCGTGCTGCCCGGCGTCGGTTCCCTCGGTCCCGGCGCGGCGCAGGTGATCGACGAGTTCGTGGCGCGCGGCGGAAGCCTCCTCTCCACCGGCGACAGCGGGTTCACCGCGGACGGAGGTGCCGAACTGGCCGCGTCTCCCGCGCTGCGCCGGATCGGCGCCGAGATGTCCGGCAAGGAGCTGTGGTCCACCTACGCCACGCTGGACGACCAGCCGCGCATCGACGAGAACGCCTTCGACGGCTCGATCGTCCCTATCTACGGCACCGGTGCGCGTTGTGTGTGGAAACCCGGTACGACCAAGGCTGGCACGATTCTCGCCCAGGCACCGTGGGGGCCGCCCGAGCTGTCCTACGGCCACACCGCCACTGGCGATCCCGCGGTCGCTTCGGCGAAACACGGCTCCGGCACGTCGTCGATGATCACGTGGACGATCGGCCGCACCTACCGCGAGTTCGCGAAAACCGAGGTGCGGGATCACCTCCTGCGCGTCCTCGAACCGCTCGCCGGTGTGCGGGTGAGCGCGGAGCTGCCAGAACAGGTCGAACTGATCCTCGGGCGTGACGACGACGGCTACGTGGCACACCTGCTGAACCAGACCGGCGCCCGTCGGCGATCGTTCGGCCCGCATGTGCCGATCACCGGAGGAAGGCTCCTGATCCACGGAGCCACCGGGCACGAACAGGCCACCGCGCTGGTGGCCGGGCGCGACCTACCCGTGCGCCAAGTAGAAGGAACGCTCGTCATCGATCTCCCCACCGTTGATCTGTTCGAGGTGGTTCGCGTCCGCCACCCGCACGAGGAAGGCCGCTGATGCCCGCTCTCACCCCCACCGAGCTCGCTGGAAGACTCGGCGCCGGGCTGCTGTCCTTCCCCGTCACCCACTTCACACGGGACCTGGCCTTCGACGAGACCGCCTACCGCGAGCACATCGCCCGGCTGAGCGAGTACGACGTGGCAGGCCTCTTCGCCGCGGGCGGAACCGGCGAGTTCTTCTCGCTCACCGCGCCCGAGGTCGCTCGTGTCGTCCGTGCCGCGGTGGACAGCGCACCGGCGGGCACGCCGATCCTCGCCCCGGCCGGCCACGGCACGGCGCAGGCGGTCGAGCTGACCGGGGACGCCGAGGCCGCGGGCGCCGACGGCATCCTGCTGTTCCCGCCCTACCTCACCGAGGCGTCACAAGACGGGTTGGCCGCGCACGTCCGCGCGGTGTGCGCCTCGACCTCGCTCGGTGTCGTGCTCTACAGCCGCGCCAACGCGGTGTACTCCCCCGCGACCGTCGCCGCGCTCGCCGACGACTGCCAGAACCTCGTCGGGTTCAAGGACGGCGTCGGCGACCTGGAGACCATCACCCGGCTGCACGCGCGGCTCGGCGACCGGCTGGTGTACATCGGCGGTCTGCCCACCGCGGAGACGTTCGCCCTGCCGTACCTGGAACTGGGCGTCACCACCTACAGCTCGGCGATCTTCAACTTCCTGCCTGAGTTCGCGCTGGCGTTCTACGCGGCGGCGCGTGCGGGCGACCGGACGACCGTGCGGCGGCTCCTCGCCGAGGTCGTACTGCCGTACACCGAGATCCGCGACCGCAAGGCCGGCTACGCGGTGAGCATCGTCAAGGCGGGGCTGCGGGTCACCGGACACCCGGCCGGTCCGGTCCGTCCCCCGCTGACCGACCTCGACGACACCGAGCAGGAACTGCTGGCCGAGATCGTCAAGCGGGCTGGAGACCTGGCGTGAGCACACCGGTCGTCGCGACCCTGCGGGTGGTGCCGGTCGCGGGACGGGACAGCATGCTGCTCAACCTGTCCGGGGCCCACGCGCCTTTCTTCACCCGCAACCTGGTGGTGCTGACCGACTCCGAGGGCCGCACCGGTGTCGGCGAGGTGCCTGGCGGCGAGGAGATCCGGGCGACGCTCGACGAGTCCCGCGAACTCGTCGCCGGCACCTCGGTCGGCGCCTACCGGTCCACCCTTCGCGCGGTGCGGCACCGTTTCGCCGACCGCGACGCAGGCGGCCGCGGCGCTCAGACGTTCGACCTGCGCACCACGGTGCATGTGCTGACCGCGCTGGAGTCCGCGCTGCTCGACCTGCTCGGGCAGCACCTCGAGGTGCCCGTCGCCGAACTGCTCGGCGACGGTCGCGTCCGCTCCGAGGTGCCGGTGCTCGGCTATCTCTTCTACGTCGGCGACCGGGAGCGGTCAGGACTCCCCTACCGGGCAGGCGAAGGCGACGACTGGACGCGGCTGCGCGACGAGCCCGCGCTGACTCCCGAAGCGGTGACCCGGCTCGCCGAGGCCGCGCACGAGCGGTACGGGTTCGCCGACTTCAAGCTCAAGGGCGGGGTGCTGCCGGCCGACGAGGAGGCCGCCGCCGTCCGGGCGATCAAGCAGCGGTTCCCGGACGCCAGGGTCACCCTCGACCCCAACGGCGCGTGGTCGCTGACCGAGGCGATCCGAATCGGACGGTCCTTGCGCGACGTCCTCGCCTACGCCGAGGACCCGTGCGGCGCCGAGGACGGTTACTCGGGCCGCGAGGTCATGGCCGAGTTCCGCCGCGCCACCGGACTGCCCACCGCCACCAACATGATCGCCACCGACTGGCGCCAGCTCGGGCACGCGATCCAGGCGGGCGCGGTGGACATCCCGCTGGCCGACCCGCACTTCTGGACGATGTCCGGCTCGGTGCGCGTCGCCCAGCTCTGCGCCGGCTGGGGACTGACCTGGGGCTCGCACTCCAACAACCACCTCGACGTTTCGCTCGCGATGTTCACCCACGTCGCCGCCGCCGCGCCCGGCCGGATCACCGCGATCGACACCCACTGGATCTGGCAGGACGGCCAGGCCGTCACCACCGAGCCGTTGCGGATCACCGGCGGCCACATCGAGGTTCCCCGCCGTCCCGGGCTCGGCGTCGAGCTCGACGAGGACGCGGTCGCCGCCGCCCACGAGCTCTACCGCGAGCACGGTCTCGGGGCCAGGGACGACGCCGCCGCGATGCGCACCCTGATCCCAGGCTGGGAGTTCCACCCGAAGCACCCCTGCCTGGACCGCGGGAGGCCGTCGTGACGGGAGACGTGCGCGCCGAGTTCGTGGCGGCACTGGGCGCCGACGCCGTGCTGGCCGACCCGGTCGAGCTGCGCGCCTACGAATGCGACGGCCTGACGGGGTTCCGCGTCGTACCGGCCCTGGTGCTGCTGCCGCGCACCGCCGCCGCGGTGGCCGACGCCGTGCGGATCTGCGCGAGGGAGCGGATCCCGTTCGTCGCCAGGGGCGCCGGCACCGGGCTGTCCGGCGGAGCGTTGCCGGTCGCGAACGGGGTCGTGATCTCGTTGCAGCGCTTGAGGTCGATCATCGAGGTCGATCCGGTGAACCGCCGCGCGGTCGTCGAGCCCGGCGTCACCAACCTGGACATCAGCCGTGCCGCGGCACCGCACGGGCTGTACTTCGCGCCCGACCCGTCCAGCCAGCAGGTGTGCACGATCGGCGGCAACATCGCGGAGAACTCCGGTGGCGCGCACTGCCTGAAGTACGGCTTCACGGTCCACCACGTGCTGTCCGCGGACGTGGTGCTGCCGGACGGCACGACCGCGGTGCTCGGCGCGGACAGCCCCCACCTCGGCGGCTACGACCTGCTCGGCGCGTTCATCGGGTCGGAGGGCACGCTCGGGATCGCCACCCGGATCACCGTCAAGCTGCTGCCGAAGCCCGCGGCGGTGAGAACCCTCGTCGCCGACTTCCCCTCGGTCGAACAGGCTGGGGACGCCGTGACCTCGATCATCGCGGCCGGGATCGTGCCGGCCGCGGCGGAGATGATGGACGCGGTGGCCATCGAGGCGGTGCAGGCCGCGCTCGACGCGGGCTACTCGCGGGACACGGCCGCCGCGCTGATCGTCGAACTCGACGGACCCCAGGCCGAGGTCGACATCCAGTTCGCCGAGGTGCGACAGCTGTGCCAGAACCACGGCACGACCAACATCCGTGTGGCCGGCGACGAGCACGAGCGCGCGTTGGTGTGGAAGGGGCGCAAAGCCGCGTTCGCCGCCGTCGGCAGGATCAGCCCGGACTACATCGTGCAGGACGGCGTCGTGCCGCGAACCCTGCTCGCCACAGCGCTGACGCGAATCGGCGAACTCGCCGCCGCGGCGGGACTGCGCGTCTCGAACGTCTTCCACGCGGGAGACGGGAACCTGCACCCCCTGGTCCTCTACAGCGAGGCGGCCGGCGAGCTGGAACGCGCCGAGGAACTGTCCCGCGCGATCGCCGAACTGTGCGTCGATCTCGGCGGATCGCTGTCCGGGGAGCACGGCATCGGCACCGACAAGGCGTGCTCTATGCCGCGTCAGTTCAGCGAGGACGACCTCGCGACCATGGCGCTGCTACGGGCCGCCTACGACACGGACGGCATCTGCAACCCCGGCAAGGTGCTGCCCACGCCGCGGCTGTGCGGGGAGAAGCCCGGTGTCCACCGCCCGCATCCGCTGGAGGCGGCCGGCCTGATCGAGCGGACGTGATCGCATGACCGCACTCTGTCCATCCACAGTGGACGAACTCGGCGCCGCCATCGCCGAGACCGCGGCAACCCACCCGAGGCTGCTGATCACCGGCAACGGCACGGCGGAAGGCTGGGGCGCGCCCGCCCGGCCCGCCGACGCGACGGTCGACACCACCGGTCTCACCGGGGTGATCAGGTACAGCCCCGCCGACATGACGATCGCCGTGCGCGCCGGCACCCCGCTCGCGATCGTGCAGCAGGTCGTGCGGGAACACGGTCAGCGGGTGGCACTCGACCCGGCCCGCGCGGCGCAGGACGCCACGGTCGGCGGGCTGCTGGCCACCGCCGACGCGGGACCGTTGCGCACGAGCCACGGCAGCCTTCGGGACCTCGTCATCGGCACGACCGTGGTGCTCGCCGACGGCACCACGGCCCGCTCCGGCGGCCACGTGATCAAGAACGTGGCAGGCTACGACCTCGCGAAGCTGTTCCACGGTTCGCTTGGCACGCTTGGTGTCGTGGCCGAGGTGGTACTACGGCTGCATCCCGCGCCGCGCGCCGTGACGACCGTGCGCGTACCGGCGTCGGCGGAACACGGATTCCAGGTCGCCACCCACCTCGTCACGTCCGGGGTCGAGGCCGCCGCACTCGAGTGGTGCGCGGGACCGGACGACCGGCTGCTGGTGAGGTTGGAGGGCACCCCTGACGGTGTCGCCGACCGCGTTCGCGAGGTGTCCGCCGACGGCGCCACGGTGCTCACGGACGACGAGGCGTGCGAGGAGTGGTCGGCGGTCGCGGCGACAGCCGTCGGCGAGCCCGGCGACACGGTGGTGCGATTCGGCGCCCTGCCCGCGGCAGGTCCGGCCGCGCTGGGCAAGATCCGGGCGTTCGCCGACGACCTCGGTCTCGGTGTGACGATCTCCAGTTCGGTACCGGCCGGAGTGCACACCGTGCGCGTGCACGGCGGTGCCGCACGTGCGCACAGCCACCTTCTGGCCGCACTGCACGACGACCACCACGCGAACGTGACGGTCCTGCGCCGCGACGGCTTGCACACGTCGAGCGCGTGGGGTCCGCCGCCCTCCGCGATCAGGGTCATGCGGGCGGTCAAACACCGGTTCGACCCCACCTGCCGTTTCGGCGCCGGCCGGTTCGACGGCTGGCTGGACGACGAGAAGGGCCTGTCGTGAACTCCGAACCGCTCGCCGACTGCGTCCACTGTGGATTCTGCCTGCCGACCTGTCCCACCTACGTGGTGAGCGGGCAGGAGACCGAGTCACCGCGTGGCCGCATCTACCTGATGGATCTGGCCGCGCGCGGCGAGATCAGTGTCGACGAGGCTTTCGGCGGTCACATCGACTCCTGCCTCGGCTGCCTGGCGTGCGTGCCCGCCTGCCCGTCCGGTGTCCGCTACGACAAGCTCATCGAGTCGGTTCGACCGCAGGTGGAACGGGAGGTGCCGCGCGGGTTCGCCGACCGGCTCTTCCGCCGGCTGATCTTCGCGCTCTTCCCGTACCCGAACCGGTTGCGCCTGGCCGCGCTCGCCGGCTTGCTCTACACCCGTTCCGGTCTCAGGACGTTGCTCCACCGCCTGGGGGTGGTGGAGCGCCTGCCGTCACGGTTGCGGGCGTTGGAAGCATTGCTGCCACCGGTGGGGCTGCAGGCCTTGTTCTCCTCGGTGCCGGAGATGACTCCCGGCCGCGGCGAGGTGCGACTGCGAGTCGGGTTGCTCGCGGGCTGTGCGAACCGGGTGTTCTTCGGTGACGTCAACGCGGCCACGGTCCGTGTTCTCGCCGCGGAAGGCTGTGACGTGTACGTGCCGCGGGACAACCAGTGCTGCGGCGCGCTGTCGTCCCACGCGGGCCACGAGGAGGACGGAGCCGAACGCGCCAAGGCGACGATCGAGATGTTCGAGCGTTACCGGCTCGACGTCGTGGTCGCCAACGTGGCGGGATGCGGATCGGCGCTCAAGGAGTACGGCGACATCCTGTCTGGATCCCCCGACTTCGCCGAGCGGGCAAAGGCCTTCAGCGCCAAGGTTCGCGACATCACCGAATTGCTCGCCGAACTGCCCGCCAGGACCGCGCGCGCACCGCTCGACCTCCGGGTCGCCTACCACGACGCCTGCCACCTGGCCAACGCGCAGGGAGTACGAAGCCAACCGAGAGAAGTGCTGAGAAGCATTCCCGGCCTGTCCGTCCACGACATCGCGGAGGCGGAGTTGTGCTGCGGTTCCGCCGGGATCTACAACCTCGTCCAGCCGGACACCGCGGAAGAACTCGGCAGGCGAAAGGCGGAGAACCTCCAGGCGACCGGACCTGACGTCGTGGCGACGGCCAACGCGGGCTGCCTGCTGCAGATCCGGCGGTTCCTCGACGAGGGGATCACCGTTGTCCACCCGGTTCAGCTGCTCGACGCCTCGATCCGTGGCGTCGCGTTGTTCGCGACAGCCGACCTCAACGCGAAAACCCGCGAGCGGCGATGAGCAAGGCCTCGCTGACCGCCGCCTCCACGCCATCCGTCGTCTCGTCGCCGGCGGGGTCGGCGTGGAACGCGTGGTGCTCCACGGCCGCCCGCAACGCGGCGTTGATCATCGCCGCGTGCACGGCGGTGGTCAGGTCGGGAGCGGCCAGTCCGCCGCGGCGGGCGAGCGCGGCGGCGAAGACCGGTTCGGCCTGCCGGTGGGCCTCCAGTTCACCCGGAGCCAGCCGGTTGTACCCGCGTACCGGGCGAGGCCAGTCGCAGCAGGCCGTCCACCTGGGCGCCCCGCGCGTTCGGCGCCAGGGCCAGGGGCGCGCGCCGCCTGTTCGACCGGAAGCGCGAGATCACCGTCGACCGCGCTGATGTCGGCATTCGGCTTGGCGATCACCGGGAGTTCACCCGGCTGTCCGGGGCACGATGACTCCAGTGATCAGCTCTCCAGGCCGCAGGTCGTTCTCCACCTGTGGCGTGGTCCCCGGTTCACGGTAGAAGTCAGCGAGCGGGACGCTGCGCTGGCCGGTCCGGCCGGCGAGCTCCACCACGGCGTCGAGCGCGACCAGGGCGACCGCGAGATCACTGGCGTGGGTGGCCACGCACTGGTCGGACGTGCCGAGCACCGCGTGGGTGCGGTTCTCGCCGTGCAGTGCTGAGCAGCCGCTGCCCGGCTGACGCTTGTTGCAGGGTGTCGTGATGTCCCGGAAGTAGCCGCAGCGGGTGCGTTGCAGGAGGTTCCCGCCGATGCTGGCCATGTTGCGCAGCTGCCCGGACGCGCTGGCGAGCAGTGCACGCGCGAGGACCGGGTACTCGGTCACCACCCGGCGGTCGGTGGCCACCGCGCTCATCCGTGCCAACGCGCCGATGTGCAGGCCGCGGCCGTCCAGGCGAACGTCGCGCAGGAGAAGGCGGTTGATGTCCAGGACATGGCTCGGGGTGAGCACCTCCAGCTTCATCAGGTCGACCAGCGTGGTGCCACCGGCCAGGTAGGCGGAGCCGTCGCCGGTGTGGCCGATCGCGTCGTGGACGGTGTTGACCTGGGCGAAATCGAAGGGACGCATCAGCTCGTCCTCCGTTCGGCCCGCACGGTCTTGATGGCGTCGGCTATGTTCGTGTAGGCCCCGCACCGGCAGAGGTTGCCGGACATCCGCTCGCGGATGTCCTCGTCCGAGGTCAGTCCACCCTCACGGAGCACCGCGACCGCGGACATGAGCTGGCCAGAGGTGCAGAACCCACACTGGAAGGCGTCGCAGTCGATGAACGCCTGCTGCACCGGGTGCAGCTTGTCGCCCTGGGCGAGCCCTTCCACAGTGGTCACCCGGCGGCGATTCGTCGCCGCCACCAGGGTCAGGCAGGACAGCACCCGCTCTCCGTCCACGTGCACCGTGCACGCGCCGCACTGACCGTGGTCGCAGCCCTTCTTGGAGCCGGTCATGCCCAACCGTTCCCGAAGCGCGTCGAGCAGCGTGACCCGTGGATCCACGCGAAGGCGTTCCGTTCCGCCATTGACCACCAGCGTCACGTCGACCAGGTTCTCTCCTTGCCCGTCCTGGCCGGTTGCCGCCGTTGCGGTCCAGCCTGCCCGAGCACGGTCACGCTGGCGGACGCCACCGCTGCCCGGCCGAGGAAGCCGCGTCGGGAGAGACCGCTACCTGTCCCGCCGTCGTTGTCGGATGTTCGTGTTCCATCGCTCATATCGAACCTCGCGAGGTGTGGGGTGTGATCTTGGCCTGTGATAGACCCGGCGATACGGAGCGGTTGACGAGGACGTCCTCGAGGGTGCTGGCGGGCATAGTGGCCCTCCCCTGCACAGACGCTGCTGGCGATCAGGCGAAGGAGTACGGGCCGAAGCGGCCCCACGCCACCGTGCCGGCCACCACGATCAACACGAGGTTCGTCACGATCGCGCTGGACTCCTTGCGCGTGGCGTGGACTATCGCCGCCCCGACCATCACCAGCACGAGGCCGACGGCGGCCAGCGGCACCAGCACGGGAACGACGTCCAGCATGGCAGGCAGGATCAACCCGACCGCGGCCAGCACCTCCAGGCCGCCGATGAGCTTGAGCATGCCCGGAGAGAAGTCCTCGGCCCACGCCATGTTCGGCGAGGCGACGAGCTTCTCCTTCGACTGGGCCAGCTTCGCGCCGCCGGCGCCCAGGAAGAGCGCGGCGAGCAGGCCGGCCAGAATCCACAAAACGATGTTCATGAGTTGACCAATCAGGAAGGGCAGACAGGGCCCCGACGTTCTCGTGATTCGTCCCGACGAGACGAAAGCGCATTTCGCGGGAATGCCGGGGGACCTGGGGATCAGATGGGCGGTACGGGATCCGCCGGGTCGCCCGTCAGGCGCCGGCGAAGGCGTGCTTGTGCGCGTTCAGCCACTGCTGGAACGTCTGCAGTTGCGGGTTCAGGTCGCGAACGGCGTCGATGTCGCGGACCTCGTTGAACTGCGGCACTTCCGCGTAGAACTGGAACATGTTCCCCGTCTCGGCCGCGGCGGGGAACGGCTGTGCCCGCATCACGTCGAAGGGCACTGGCGCGTACACCACCGCTTCACCCAGGGCCGCGCTGAGCTGCTCGGCCATCTGCTTGCCGGTCAGGTGCTCGCCGGCGATGGGCACCGTGCGGCCCACGAGGTCACCGCCGCGGCGGAAGATGCCATAGGCGGTCTTGCCGATGTCTTCCACGGCGATGCCGGCGAGCGGACTGTCGGCCATCGGCATGGCCAGCACGAGCACTCCGTCGTCTCCCCGTCGCGGCGCCATCGGGCCAAGCAGGTTCTCCCAGTAGAAGGTCGTCTGCAGGAAAGTGCTCGGCACCCCGGCATCGGTGAAGAACTGGTTGGCTTCGGCCTTGGCATCGAAGTGCGGCACCTTGTAGCTACCCATCAGCGTCGGCATGCGCTCGTCGTCGAGCGGGATGTAGTCGCGGGTGTCCTCGAGCGTCGACCAGATGACATGGGCGACACCGGCGGCCTTGGCGGCCTGGGCCATGGTTGCCGCCTCCTGCTTCTCCCGCTCGGGTGACATGTGCTCCCAGAAGTTGGTCACCAGGAACGCCCCATGCGCTCCGTCGAACGCCTCCGTCATGCTCCGCAGGTCGCCGATGTCGGCCTTCACCACCTCGGCACCCAGGGCCGTGAGCTCACGCGCGGCGTCCGAGTTGGGGCGGCGGGTCAGCGCACGTACCGCGAACTCACCACCGGCGTCGGCAAGGATCGCCCTGGCCAGCCCGCCACCCTGAGCGCCGGTTGCGCCAACCACCGCGATCACTTTCTGCTCCGCCACGACCTTCTCCTTCTTGTTCGGTCAGCGGCGGCACATCGCCGCCACATGACATGTCATCTATATGCACGCCCGAACTACATGACGTGTCACATGATGTGTCATGTACATTAGGTACGGGTAGATGACATGTCAAGCGTCCAGGTAGGCTCGTTGCACATGAACGACACACCCGCGTGGCTGAGCCCCGCCGAGCAGCATGCTTGGCGCGCCTTCGTCCGTCTGCAGCAGAAGTTCTGGCCCATGCTGGAGCGCGACCTGCAGGCGCACAAACTGTCCGGCGCCGACTTCGAGATCCTCGTCGCCCTCACCGACACCCCCGACGGCCGGCGACAATTCCAGGACCTCGCCGGCACCATCGAGTGGGAGCAGAGCCGCCTGTCCCACCAGATCGCCAGGATGATCAAGCGCGGCCTGGTGGCCCGGGAGGAATGCGCCGAGGACGGACGCCGCGCCTTCGTCGCCATCACACCGGCAGGCCGTGAAAGGATCGAGGCCGCCGCACCGCACCATGTGGCCACGGTCCGCCGCCTGGTCATCGATGCCCTCAAGCCGGACGAACTCGCCACCTTCGCGCGGCTCTCCAACCGCATCCTCGAACAACTGGACGACGTGCCACCGCGACCGTCATCGCGGTCCTCTCGCCGGTGACACCGCCGGCGCCGATCTCGCCGAGGCGGCCCTCGACCGCGCCGGCGGGCGGAGCACCAGCTGCTGGACGCGGCCGAGAAGGGCTCGACAAAGCGCCGTCCTGATCGCCGACGCGGTGGCGTGACCGGCTGGCTTTCAGCCGCTCATCCCAGCAGGAAGTCCGCCACGCGTATCGCCGACGGCGTCGTTCCGCTCGAGACCTGCTGGTACTGCACAGACAGAATCCCTTCGGACACAACGCGGGAAGTGTCGACGTTCACCTCTCCGAACGCCTTCAACGACGCCGCGTCGAACACGAGCTTCCAGTCCGCCCAGCCACTGGCCTTGGTCGCTGAAACGATCTTGCCGCGCGGCATGACCAGGTAGGCGTTGTCCGCTCGATCAAAGACGATCTTGGAGCGCTGGGTGTGCGCCGGCGGAACCGGCACTTCTCTCTTGGCCCACCTACCATCCGCACCCCGGACGAGGTGGAATGTGCGACCGTACTGTGCGCGCTGCCTGGCGTAGGCCGTGACGCACTGGGTGAAGCGTCCGGGTACATAGCTGATCACCGCGTGCGGCGTGCCCGCCGAGTCGACGGCCTGGCTCTCCTGGTTCATCAGGCCGTGGTTGGGATCGAGCGGATCGGCGATCAGGCCCGGCGAGTTCACGCCCACCCAAGTGCCACCCGTCGTGCCCACCACCGCGCCGGCGCCATTGCGCCACGTCCGCCCGCGGTCGTCGCTGTAGACGTAGCCGGTGTCGTGGTTGGTCAGGCCTCCGCGATTGCACAACACGCCGGTGTTGCCTTCTCGCCAGGTGAACGCCGCGTGCAACCGTCCACTTCGGTCATAGGTCAAGCCGTGCAGGTACATGTTCCGGGTGTTCGACACGACCCCGTTGGGACCGGTGTAGGAACCCGTCGCGGACGACCAGACGCCCAGCTTGCGCCACGTGCCGCCGGAGTACTCGGCGAGCTCGTTGACTCCGTTGCCCGAACCACCGGTGCGGTAGCTGAACTGAAGTCTGCCCTCAGGCGTGACCACGAACTGCGGGTAGGTCATCGCACCGAGCTCGACGCCGCCGAGCGTGCGCTGCACCTGGCCGAACGCGGCCGCGTTCCACGGCTGCGTCCCGTTCGCAAGTCCAGGTGTGGAACGCATGTAGTACAGGCGCGTGTTGTGCGTGTCCATCGCGACGTGGATCGTGTCGTCCTGCGGCGAGATTCCCAGCGAGATCACGTTGTGCGAGTCGTTGACACTGAGCCGGTGCTGCAGTGTCACGACCTCCCACCGCGTGCTGCCCACCGCCCGCCGCGCGATCACGGCATTGCGGCTCGCGGTGTACCACGTGGCGTACTGACGACCCTTGTAGGTCAGGATCGCGTCCTGCTGGAACGAGTTGTTGTTCACCACCCCGTCGTAGGAGACGAAGTACAGC
This sequence comes from Lentzea alba, assembly GCF_011067745.1. Lineage (GTDB taxonomy): Bacteria > Actinomycetota > Actinomycetes > Mycobacteriales > Pseudonocardiaceae > Lentzea > Lentzea alba. The sequence goes on along the minus strand of NZ_JAAMPJ010000015.1, from coordinate 213,770 downwards.
GCCGAGGCGTCGAGCACCGTGTCCGCGACCAGGCGCGCCGCAGGTTCCGCCTGCGCGGTCCCAGGGACGGCCAGCGACGCCGCGACCACTGCTGATGCCAAAATCGTCCTGTATGCGGCCATGAGCGGCGTCCTCTTCACTGGTTCGGACCTGGGGTCGTGCTAGCCGACAACCGCGACCGCGTCGACGACCAGGGTTCCGCTGCGCACCTTGATCTGAACGTCGTGCCGCCCGGACGCGAGCCCGCGCAGGGCGAAGGCCTGGTAGAACTCGGCCGATGCCACCGTGCGGGCCTCGCTGGCGACGACGCGTCCGTCGACGGTCACCTCGAGCACCGCCGAACCGTTGTTGGGTCCGGTGATGTCGAGCCCGGTTCCCGTGAAGGTGTAGCTCAGCGTCGCGCCGGATCCCTGGCTCGCGGACAACGTCCGCTGGTAGTTGAACATGCTCTTGCCGCTCTCATGAGCCCACTGTCCACTGTAGACGAGCTTGGTGGCGGGCGCGCCGCCCAGATCGTTCGTCTCCAGGTTGTCCAGCAGCTCGGCGTAATACGGCGTGAAGCCGTCGAGGGTGCGCACTCGGAGGTTGTCGAACCTGGTGTTGTAGTAGCCGCTGCCGAGCTCGACGCGGCCGGAGAGCTTGGGTGCCGGATCGGTGTGCCGGGTGAGCGTGACGCCGTCGAGTGAAGCGGTGACCTCACTGCCGGCGGCCTTGAGGGCGAGCTTGTGCCATGCGTTGTGGGCGGTGTTGAAACCCGGAATTCTCACACCGCCGACGCCGCTCACCACATTGCCACTGGCCGCCACGTTGCCGTTGACGATCAGCTGCCAGCCGCCGTCGAAGGTGAACTTCAGCTTGTATGGTGCGCCGACATCGCCGTGCTGCTGCCGGACCCCGAGGACGGCGTGGTTGGCGCCGTCCTGCAGACCGTTGTTCTCGAACGAGACGTCGACGCTGGCCTCGTAGTTCAACCACCGGCTGTCTCCGATCCGGGTGACCGGATCGCCGCTGCTCCACGCGCCGCCAAGCCCGTGGATCGTCCTGTCGAGCTGCTGCCGGAGAACATAGTTGGTCGACCCGTCCGGAAGATGAGCCTCGAAAGCGCCGTTGCGATCGCTTGCGTACAGCGGAATCGCGCTCTTGGATCCGCCGCGGGAGGCGACGAAGTCCTCGCTTCCCACGATCGCGCCGCCGGCCCCGATCACCGGCACGCGCTTGTCGGTGTAGTCGAAGTCGTCCGCGTACAAGGTGTCGTCCTGGGTGTGGTTGCCCGAACCGGAGGCGTCCGTGTCCAGCACGGTTCGCGCACCCTCCACCGGCAGCGGCGCCTGGTACGCCGGGTTCGTGTGCCGCGCCAGTGTCGTCACGGTGACAACCGAGTTGGCCTTGACCTTGACGGTGTACACACCGTCGGAGCCGGCGGTGACGTTGCCAAGATGCTTCATGTAGTTGGCGTTGAAGGCCTGACCCCGGTCGGCCGCGCGCGTCTCCCACATCTCCAGTGCGGGCGCACCGGTGTACGCCATGTTGACGGTGCTGACGCGGTAGGTCTGCGGGTACTCGCTGTCGTTCATGAGGACGGTCGAGAAGTCCCGCTTGTCCGGCGCGGCCAGCGTCAGGTAGCTGGGGGTGCCGTTGCGCCCGATGACGGGGTTGGTGCCCGTGGCGCCGGTGTGGCTCGACTGGGGCACGGCTCTCCAGACCCCTGCGGTGTTGCCCTGGTTCTCCCAGCCGGTCTTCGCGAACCAGCTGAAGTGCCGCAGGATGTGGAGGCCCGCGTCGTAGTGGATCCAGCCCGACCACGGGTCGCGCGCGCTGACCAGTTCCTTGAAGCTGTACTGCCCGCCTTCGTAGAAGGCGCCTACGGCCGGCTGGTAGATGAAGTTCGTCCGGTTGGAGTTGGTGAACCCCTTGATGATCGTGTTACCCATCTCCAGCGCGCTGTTCCTGCCGCCGATGCCGGTCCCCGCGACAGTCGGCTCCTTCATGTTGTTGTTGGGCCGGAAAGCCGAGTTGCCGAAGGTGGCCTGCGCCTCGCTGTTCCAGACCTCCTTGTCGAACACCTGAGCCAGGCGCTTGAAGTTTCCGACGCTGTCGTCGTCGGGGTTGTAGTGGTATCCGGCAACCGCGACGGCGTCACGCAGGCCGGCATCGCTCACCATCGCCCCGCCGAAGCTGCCCAGCCCGGCCTCGTCCGAGATCACCACCTGGATGCGGTTGTACAGCGCGCGCTCGGTGGCGTTGGCGAAACCGGAGGCGTCCGCCCTGACCAGGCTCGCGTACCGCTTGCTCCAGGCCAGGTCCGGCGCACGCTCGTTGAGCCCGGGGTTGACGTAGTCGACCATGAATCCGTAGGTGCGGTACGCCTCGATGATCGACTTCTTGTACCAGGTGTAGATCTTGTCATTGCTGTTCGCCCACGCGGGGGCGTTCCAGCGCAGGATGCTCACCTTGAGGCCGGGGTTCACCTTCCTGGCGTCGGCCGCGAGCTGGAACCCCTGATGCCGCTTGACGTTCGGCGCCTCATTCTCCAACCGCATGGTGGCCGGATCCGGCCCGGTGGAGTTGTTCCGGTCGTTGCCCATCTCGATCTTCACGTTCGTCAGGACCGGACTCGGTCCACCGAACAGGATCTGGAGCATCTCCGCGTACTTGTCCGGGTGCTGCGACTTGTAGTCCATCAGCAGCTCGCTCGTGCTGTTCGCGCTGAGCAGGCCGAACCCCTTGAAGGTGAGGCCGTTGACGTTGCCGGCCTTGATGTCGTTCCCGTTCAGCACGATCCGGTGACCCGTCTCGGACACCGACCACTGCTGGTTGGAGCTGCTGCTGGCGCCGTACTGCTTGAGGTCCGCGCCGTCGTCGGTGCGCCCGGCACCGTCGAGGTACAGCCCGGTCGCCCGGTTCCTGAACTTGGCAAAGCCTCCGGCAGCTTCCCGCGTCCACTGCTGGCTGTTGTCAGCGGAGTCGCTCCGCTGACCGCAGACAGACCCGCCGGCGGTGCGGCCCATGCCGTCGAGGTACAGCCCCGTGGCCCGGTTCTTGATCCGGACGTAGCTTCCCGCCGGTTCGATCAGCCACAGCTGGTTGTCGCTGCCCGATCCCGCGTACTGGCTCGCGTTGGCACCCTCGCTCGTACGTCCGGCACCATCGATGAACTTGCCGGTGGCGCGGTTGCTCACCGTGACAGGTACCGACGCGTCTTCGGCCAGGACTGCCGGCGTGTTGGCGAGTGTCCCGAACAGCACGGATGCCAGGAACAGCGCGGACAGCGACAGCACGCACAGAATCTTGCGGGCGCGGGCGCGGGCGCGGGCCGGTGCGGCTGGGCCGCGGTCCAGCGGAGGTCGGACGGATCGGTGATGCACAGTCAGGTCTCCTGTCGGCCAGCGGACGGACCTACGACCAGGAAAGCGCTTTCCTTCGTCTGACACAAGGGGCGCAGGTGCAGCGTCTCGCTTCGGTTCGCGACGTTCGACATGAGCCCGTCGAACGTCACGTCGATTCGACGCGGCCGACTGCTCGCCATTCGATTGGGAAACCGCTTTCCTTCCTGTCTTGCAACAGAGTCAAGCCTTGCGCCGTGGATTGAAACGAGCCATGGTAACTACCTGGCGCCGGACGACGGCTGATCTCGTGTCCCCTTCCCTTCTGCCCGAAGGGAACCGCGACCACCTTGCCAACTCACAACCCGCACATGTTCGGAGAGAGAGACATGATCGCTCGGTTTCGGTCGCGTGTCACCGCGGCATTCGCCGCCTTCGTGACCATGGCGGCCGGGGTGCTGATAGTTCCCCCGCCAGCGCACGCCATCTACGGCACCGCCGACATTAAACCGATCGAGAGCAACATCGCCGCCAAGTTCTGGGCCTCCGCCACCGCGAGCAGCGGCTCGTCGACCGCCGGATCAGCGATCGACGGGAACCCGGCGACATCCTGGTACTCGGACGGTCCCAGCGCCAGGCAGCGGCTCACCGTCGACCTCGGCGGCGCCTACGACAACCTGCGCAAGGTCAAGGTGCTCTTCGCCGACCGCGGCGTGGCCTACCGGTACACCATCGAGGCCTCGCCCGACGGCAGCCGGTGGAACGAGATCGCCGACATGTCCCACAACCGCACCGCGGCACGGGGAGCGGTACACCTGTTCACCCGGCCCGGAACGCGCTTCGTCCGGCTCACGATCACCGGCACCGCGAAGGTCGGGGTGAGTGAGCTGCAGGTCTTCAACTACCTGCGCGACGACCTCACCCTCGGCGCCGATCTGTCCTGGATGGACGATCGGAGGAACCACCAGTACTGGGTCAACCCGCTGTCCGCCGACAAGGGTGCCGGACCACACGTGCTCGACGTGGTCAAGGACCGCGGCATGCAGTTCTCCCGGTTGCGGATCTTCAACGAGCCCAGGAGCGAGAGCACCGGCCAGCCGAACGCGATCCCGTACCAGGGTCCGCAACGTTCGCTCGAGTCCGCGCGACTGGTCAAGAACCGGAACCTGGGTCTCGGCATCGACTTCCACTACGCGGACTCCTGGGCGGACCCGAGCAAGCAGCCGAAACCGCGCGCCTGGGCACAGCTGGAGTTCGCCGATCTGACCAAGGCGGTCTACGGCTACACCCAGGACTACCTGCGTCAGCTGATTCGCCAGGGCACCAGGCCGGACAAGGTCGCCGTCGGCAACGAGATCATCAACGGCTTCATGTACGGCAACGAGGCGGCACTCATCGGCACGACGGCCCCGCCGTATTTCGTCGACCAGGCCGACGTCTACCAGTCGAAGCCGGGCGGTGGCCTGCTGTGGCGGTACTGGAAGTCGGCCGACCCGGCCGAGCAACGGCTCTACGAAGAGGCGTGGGATCGGTTCACCACGCTGGCCGCGTCCGGGATCAAGGCCGTCCGCGACACGTCGCCGAAGAGCAAGGTCGAGATCCACGTGATCGTCGGCACCGGGCGGCTCGAGAAGACCATGGAGTTCTGGCACCAGTTCCTGACCAGGGTGAAGGCCAAGGGGCAGAACCCCGACGTGCTCGCGATCTCCTACTACCCGGAGTGGCACGGTACGCCGGAGGCGCTGGAAACCAACCTCCACGAGATCGCGACGACGTACCCCGGCTACGAGATCGACATCGCCGAGACCTCCTACCCGGCGTCCGGCGGCGGTGGCGCGCCGATGCCCAACTCGCCATTCCCGCGCACGATCCAGGGACAGGCGGACGCCATCCAGCGGGTCTTCCAGGCCGCCAACGACGTGGTCGGCAACAGGGGCGCCGGCGTACTGGTCTGGGAGCCGGTCGGCTGGCAGACGATGTTCCGCGCCGTGCCTGGCATGCCGGACACCTACGAGCCGCACGCGTCGATCAACGTGTTCAACGCGAGCCGGGCCAAGTACGTCCTCGAGGACACCGTTCACGTCGCCACACGCGTGGGCAGGACCCCGGCACTCCCGTCCACCGTCCGCAGGCTCACCACCGCGAGCAACGCCCTCACCGCCATTCCCGTTCGCTGGCAACCACTGCCGGGCGGAGCGACTGACCGGCCCGGTGAGGTCGTCGTCAGCGGAACCACGGCGCTGGGCAAGGTCACCGCGGTCATCGACGTGATCTAGAGAGGGCGACATGAACCGACCGGCACGTGCTCTTGTGGTGACGGCTCTCGTCGTCTCGGCCGTCATCCTTCCCGGCGCTCCGGCGCCCGCGGACGTCCTGCCCACCGCAACGATCCCCACCGGGGCACAGTCGCTGGAGTCGGTGAACCTCCCCGGCCGGTTCGTCCAGCACAGCGACCGGCTGGGCCGCCTCGGCGCGGTCACCTCCGGGAGTTCGGCGCAGGCCAAGTCGGACGCCACCTTCACCGTGGTGTCCGGTCTCGCGTCACCGTCGTGTTATTCCTTCCAGGCCACCAACGGGCTGTTCCTGCGGCACCGGGACTACCGCGTGCGCCTGGAGGCCAACACGGGTGCGGCGGAGTTCCGCGGCGACGCGACGTTCTGCCCCACAGCGGGTTCGGTGACCGGCTCGACGTCGCTGGTGTCGTTCAACTTCCCGAACCGGCGGCTGCGGCACCGCAACCTCGAGCTCTGGCTCGACCCGACCCAGGACACCGCGGAGTTCCGGGCCGCCAGCTCCTTCCGGTTGACCGCGCCGTGGACCCCCAAGACCACCAAGGGGCCGGTCATCCCCGGGCTGTTCGCGGACCCGCACATCACCCACTTCAACGGCCGGTACTACCTCTACCCCACGACCGATGGCTACGCGAGCTGGTCCGCGCCCCACTACAAAGCCTTCTCCTCAACCGACCTGGTCAACTGGACCGACCACGGCGTGATCCTGAACCACGGACCGGACGTGTCGTGGGCCGACAACTCGGCGTGGGCGCCGGCGGTGGTCGCCAAGAACGGCCGCTACTACCTGTACTTCAGCGGCGGCGCCGCGTCCGGCAACACCGCCAAGCACCTCGGCGTCGCCGTGTCCGACTCCCCCACCGGCCCGTTCCGGGATGCCCTGGGCACACCGCTGATCCGGGCCGGAGCGTACTCAGGACAGGCCATCGACCCGATGGTGTTCACCGACGACAACGGACAGTCCTATCTCTACTGGGGCAACGGGGCGGCGCACGTCGTTCCGCTGAACCCGGACATGATCTCGTTCAACCCGGCGGCGGTGCGCACGATCACGACTTCCGGGTTCCGCGAGGCGGCGTTCGTGTTGAAGCGCAACGGCACCTACTACTTCATGTGGTCGGAGGGCGACACGCGCGACGAGAACTACCAGGTCGCCTACGCGACCGGCTCGTCCCCGCTCGGACCGTGGACCAAGCGCGGTGTCGTGCTCCAGAAACGGCTCAGCCTCGGCATCAAGGGCACCGGGCACCACTCGGTCGTCAAGACGCCCGGCACCGACACCTGGCACGTTGCCTACCACCGCTTCGCGATGCCCGCGGGAAACGGCACCAACCGCGAGGTGACCATCGACCGCATGACGTTCAACCCCGACGGCACCATCGCCACGATCGTCCCGACCCTCTGATCAAGCCGGAACTCCGTTCAGAGACGCAGCAGGTGCGCCGCGTTGAGGTGTGCGATGCGTTCGAGGTCGGCGCGGCAGAACGGCGCTGTGCGGAGGAACTCGACTGCCTCGGCGGTCGATTCGTAGGGGTAGTCGACGGCGAACAGCAGCCGGTCGGCGCCGATGGCCTGGACGGCCCCGAGGACCCTGCTGAGTCAGCTCCCGTCGGAAGGGGCGAGCATCGCCGAACTGGCCCGGCGTCTGGGCGTCAGCGCCCCGACCGCGCACCAGTGGGTCCATGAACTCGTCGCCGCGGGCGTGGTGACCGTGGAGACCGACCCGCAGTCAGCTCGGTCGAAGCTCGTGCGCCTCACGGTGGCCGGTGCTCGGCGCCGCGCGGAGACGATGCAGATGCTGGCCGGGCTCGAAGCCGCGCTCGCCGGGCGCGTCGGCGTGGACACCGTCACCGCGCTTCGGGCCGCACTGGAGGAGCCGTGGGGATCTCCGGAGTCGGCGGTGGCGGAACTCCCCGGCCTTTCCACCCGGTAACGCTGCCGGCTCCCGGCGTGGATCAGGCTCGTTCGGCCCATGCGGCGGCGACGTCGTCGGCAGGTGGGTCGGTGACCATGCCGGCGTTGGCGCCGAACTGGCGGGTGTTGGGCTGGGCCTGAGGGTCGTAGAGCGGCCATCCCGGGTCGCCGGTGGCGACGAAGCGGGCCCATGCGGAGGCGAGGTCGTCGCGGACTTCGAGCAGTTGCGGGGAGGCCGGGTCGACGTGGTCGAAGAGCAGGGCAAGCTCCGCGCCGTGGCTCGCGCCGAGCACCGGGCCTAGTGGTTCGGCTGAGAACAGGTAGGTGTGGGCACGTCCACCGGCGGCGACCTGGGCGGCGGCGAGCCCGCCGGCAGGTCGCCGGTAGACGGCGTCGGTCAGGAACAGCGTGCGCAGCCCGGGCAGGTCCGCGTCGGGCGCCCGATGCCGGTAGGCGGCGAGCAGCCGCTCGGGAGAGGCGATGCCGGCCTGCCGCATTTCGGCCAGGAGCGCACGTTCGTCCGCGGGCGCGTAGGCAGGCCCTTGCAGGGCTTGGAAGAGGCGCATCTCGTCTCGGTTGGCTCCGACGAGCAGGCCGATCCCGGAGGCGGCGCCGTCGGCGACTGCCTGCTGCGGGTGCTCGGGAAGGACGTTGCCGTCCACCACCACGCCCCACCCACGCCCGCCGGGCAGGCTGCGGCGGCCGAGGTCGGCGTCGATGACACTGCTCTGCACCTCGAGGATCGCAGAGACCGGAACGTCGAGAAGATCGTCCATCTCGTCGAGGCCGAGGGCGGCCATCAGGTCTGTGGCGATCGCGGTGCCGGTGGCGGTGTCGACGACCCGTTGGGCGTGTCCGCTTTGCAGGATCGCCCGGTGGAAGGTGCCCGCCGCGGCGGGCGCGGCGAGCAGCGCGCCGATGGAGGAGGCTCCTGCGGACTGTCCTGCGACCGTGATGTTGCCGGGGTCCCCGCCGAAGGCCGCGATGTTGTCGCGGACCCAGCGCAGGGCCGCGGCCTGGTCTTGGAGACCGAGGTTGGTGCAGTTCGCCCAGTCCGGACCGCCGAGATCGGCCAGGTGCAGGTACCCGAGCGCGCCGAGCCGGTAGTTGGCCGCGACCACCACCGCGCCGGTCAGCCGGGACAGTGCGGCACCGTCGGTCATCGGGGGTGCCGCCGAGCCGCTGTCGAAGCCCCCACCGTAGATCCAGACGATCACGGGGCGACTGCCGGCGGGGTCGGGGGTCCAGACGTTGAGGTAGAGGCAGTCCTCGTCGCAGTGCGTCGGCGGGGCCCACAGGTCGCTGCCCGGGAAAGGCGGAGGCGCGGCCTGCCCGGACACCAGGGCGCTGACGCGCTGCGCGGGTGCGGGGCGGAACAGGGTGGCATCCAGGACACCGGGCCACGGTTGCCGTGGTCGGGGCGGACGCAACCGCAGCGGTCCGACCGGTGGAGCGGCGAACGGGACACCCGCGAACAGGATGCTGCCGCCGGGCAGGGGCATGCCGCGTAGCGTGCCGGCAGCGGTGTCGACCAGGTAGGAGTCGGTCATTCTGGATCATGCCTTCGTATGCGGGACAACGGACGGGTCCGATGACGGAGCGAACCGGTGTCCGATAGTTTATTCCAAGGAATGACCTTTCAGGGAAGGATCACCCTGTGGTGGATGTCGCACAGGTGTTCGCCGACCTCGTCAGGTACGAGACGAGGCTCTACAACGTCCTCGGCGAGCGGTTGCGGGCCGAGCACGGCCTGACCACGGCGCAGTTCGAGTTCCTGCGGATCATCGGCGGCCGGGACAACTGCCGGGTCAACGACCTCGCCCACGAGGTCGCGATCACCGTGGGCGCGACCAGCAAGGCGGTCGACCGGCTCGAGGCCGCGGGGTGGGTGAGCCGGCGCCCGAACCCGGAGAACCGCCGCTCCTCGCTGATCGTTCTGACCGATGAGGGCCGGCGACTGATGGATGCCGCCACCCCCACGTTCGAGAACGAGTTGCGCATCTGGCTCGCCGACCCGCTGACCGGCCGATCACTCGAGCAGCTGGCAGGCACCGTCGCCGTCTTGCGACGGACCGTGGAGGCCGCGCGGGTCGGCATGCCGACCGGGTGACTCCGGCGGCAGGCAGCTACCGGTACCCGCTCTCGCCGGCCTGACCGGCGGAGAGGCCGGCCCGCTGCGCGTCGCCGAACTTCTCGGTGCCCAGCACTCCGAGCAACTGCAGCTTCTCGAACGCCTCCGTGCGCGGCGGCGCGGTGAGCACCAGCAGCATTTGTGACTGGTCCTCGGTGAACAACGCCTGACAGTCGACCTCGATCTCGCCGAGCTGCGGGTGCACCAGCACCTTGTGCTCCACGAACCGTTTCGCGACCTCGTGCCGTTCCCACAGCTCCGCGAACTCGACGCTCTCCTTGCGTAGCGCGCGCACCAGCTCACCGGCACGTGATCGCGGACCCAACGGCCCGTACGCGGCGCGCAGGTTCGCCACCTGCGCCCGGCTGTGCCGGGCGCGGTCGCGCTCCGGGTAGATCAGGCGCGCGTCGGGGTCGGTGAACCAGCGGTAGCTCCAGCTGCGGGCCAACCCTGTGTACCGGGAGGTGTCTCCGTACAACGCCTCGGCGAACCGGTTCTGCACGAGCACCTCGCCGAGGCTGGACAGGACCAACGCGGGCGTGTCCGACAGCCGGTCCAGCACCCGTTGCAACGCGGGCGCGACGTGCGTGGCGGTCATCTGCGGCGACGGGGCGTTGCGGCCGGCCACCCGGAACAGATAATCCCGCTCGTCGTCGCTCAACCGCAGCGCGCGGGCCAGCGAGGCCAGCATCTGCTCACTCGGCTGCGGACCTCGCTGCTGCTCCAGCCGCGTGTAGTAGTCCGTGGACATCACCGCCAGCGCCGCGACCTCCTCCCGCCGCAGCCCCGGCGCCCGCCTGCGCGCACCCTCCGACAACCCGACGTCTTCCGGACGCAGGTCCTCCCGGCGACGGCGCAGGAAGGCCGCGAGCTCCGCACGATCCACACCCCCAGTATCCGGCTCCTGCTCACGTGAGCCAGGGATCGCCGATCCCCCGATAAGTGATCTCTGCCTCGCGTTGAGGCTTCAGCGCGAAAGTCTTGGCATGGACATCACCGGCAACACCGTCTTCATCCCTGGGGCCACCAGCGGCATCGGCCTGGCGCTGGCCCTCGCTCTGCGGAAGCGCGGCAACACCGTGATCATCGGCGGCCGGCGCACCGAACTGCTCGACAAGATCGCTCTTGAACACCCCGGCGTCGACACCGTCCGCATCGACACCGCCGACCCGGACAGCATCCAGTCCGCGGCCAAGGACGTGCTCGCCCGCCACCCCGAGCTCAACGTGCTGATCACCATGGCCGGCATCATGAGCGCGGAGGACTGGCACCGCCCCGAGACGTTCCTCGACTCGGCCGAGCGCATCGTGACCACCAACCTCCTCGGCCCGATCCGCCTGATCGCCGCCTTCGTCGAGCACCTGCAGACCCGGCCCGACGCCACCATCATGACCGTCTCCTCCGGACTCGCGTTCGCCCCGCTGAAGATGACACCGAGCTACAACGCGTCCAAGGCCGCCATCCACATGCTCAGCGAGTCACTGCGGCTCCAGCTCGCCGACACGACGGTGCGGGTCGCCGAACTCGAACCCCCGATGGTTCAGACGGATCTGATGCCCGGACAGGCCGACAGTGAGCACGCCGTACCGCTCGACGCCTACATCGCCGAGGTCATGAGCATCATCGAGACCCAGCCCGAGACGACGGAGATCCAGGTGGAACAGGTCAAATTCCTGCGGTACGCCGAGGCTCGTGGCGACTACGAGCAGGTTGTCGCGGTGCTCAACGGCATGGCCCCGCACGGCAACTGACTGGTGCCGTCACGCGACCGACCTCCACCCCGGCGCCGATGGCCGTGGTGGAGGTCGGCGATCACACCGCTGACGCGGTCTCTGCCCTGGTTACGCTGAGGTCTTGACCAGTGAGAACTGGTCGACGACAACACCGCCTGAACCCGACGCCCGCACGGTGACAGTGGCGCCCCCGCTGGGTAGCACGATGCCGGTGAGCTCGCGCTTGGCCCAGCCGCTCGACGACGGGATGCTCAGGGTGCGTTGGCTGCCGTTGGCGCCGGTGATCACGACCTGTCCGGCACTGCCCCGAGCGTACGTGGACAGGGTGTAGGTGCCCGCGGGCACCGACTCGATCCGCTGCTCCACGCCGCCACTGTTGCTCACCTGAAGGGCGAAGCGAGACCCGTTCACACCACCGTTGACGTTGGTCACCGAACCGCCGAGGTTCCGCCATCCACGCACACTGGAGACGATGATGCGGTCGGCCTGGATGTCCGGGTTGAGGATGTAGTTGTTCGCCGGCCCGGTGCGCCATTCGCCGGTCGTGACGTTGAACTCCCACTGGCTCACCGAGTGGAACCGTGGCCGCGCACCGGTCTTGGTGATCGGCACCCACTGGTTGTAGCCGATACCGTTCCAGGCGAAGTCGGCCCAGCGGTCGCCGGCGTAGATCACCGTGTTCTGCTTGGTGCCCTTGACCGTCACGAAGAACCCGGTCTGGGTCACGTGGCTGTAGTCCATCTCGGTGCCGGCAAGGACGTACTCGCTGCTGTAGGAGCCCTGGACGTTGCTGCTGGTCGACTCGTTGACGTAGTTGACCGAGGTGTTCCAGCCGTGCAGGTCCGACGCCGCGTGGTAGTACTTGCCGTCGAGCTTGAACATGGCGTTGCCCTCGCGACCGGAGCCGCGGCGGATCTCCACGCCCGGCTCGATCCGCAGCGAGTCGGACTCCCGGAACTTGGCCACGAAGCCGCGCGAACGCCCTTCGCGGTTGGAGAAGATCAGGTAGTCCTTGCCGTTGTCGTCGGTGAAGACCGTCTGGTCACCGGTGCCGGTCGTGGGCGAGTTGGTGATCTGGGTCTGGAAGTAGCCGTAGTCGAAGGTGTCGGTGGGCGAGTCGCCCTGCAGCAGCAGAACACCGTGTCCGCCGCGACCGGTGTGCCACATCTGCGTGGCGAGCACGTACTTGCCGGTGTTCTCGTTGTACGAGACACCGAGACGCCCGACCCAGCCCGCACCTCCCATGTTGGCGCCGCTGCCGACGCCGGTGGAACGCGTCGCGACCCGGTTCTCGAACTTCCAGTTCACCAGGTCCTTCGACGAGTACACCGGGATCGACACGAAGCTGACGTTCCCGTCGTACTTGCGCGTCGGGTTGGCCCGGTAGAGCTCGGCACCGGAGTAGTGCACGCCGTACCAGTAGTAGGTGTCACCGAACTTGAAGACGCCGCCACCCTGCGAATAGATCGGGTTGCCGCTGGTGTCGTTCCAGAACTTGTTGTTCGTGATGGTCTGGAACGTGCCCTCGTCAGCCGCCTTCAGCTCGCCGGCGGCGTTCATCAGCGCCGTCTTCGCGGCAGCGACCTCCGAAACAGCGGCCGACCTGTTACCGGCGACACCGGCAGCGGTGGTCAACGCCTTGGCGAAGGGAGCCCAGGAGTCAGCCGTGTACTTCGACGGAACGCGGGTCTGGTAGTCGGACACCAGGAAGTCGAGACCGCGATCCATCACCGGTCCGGCGCCCTGGTCCTGGAGTTCCGTCGCAGGTGGCTGGTCTGCCTGCATCTGGGCTTGCTGTATCTGGGCTGCCGGTGGGTCCGCCGCAGCGGTGCTCACTGAGAGCGGTACCGCCAGCGCCACAGCCAAGAGTGCGGTGGCGGACAACTTCCAGTACTTCGAAGCGACGCGCGATGTTTGCCTCAAGATGTCACCTTCCATCGTTCTCGAAGGCGCCGAGATCCGGCGCGCTTCCACTGAAGGGCAGACCCACGTTGGTGCCCTTGTCGATCAACGCGCTGTTCGCGGCGAGGCGGAGGTGCGGCAGCACGGGCAAATTGCCGTCGGCCTGGCGGGGGGCGTCCCAGCCGGACGTCGACACGCTCCGGAACTGCGCGTCCGACAACGGGACGTTGAGGTTCCAGGAGTTGTGCGAGGCCGTCGTGCCGTTCATGTTCGCGAGCAGCGTGCCGGTGTAGGCGATGTTGTTGCGCAGGGTGCCCCTGCCGACGGAGGCGCCGCTCGAGTTGATTCCCCGCATGTCGAAATCGGGGCGGTTGCCGTAGCTGGTGTTGTCGAAGTAGTCGTTGGCCACCGGGTGGTGGTTGGAGTAGAAGCCAGCGGCCTTGTTGTTGAACGCCACCGAGAAGCGGACGGTGTGCTTCACCGCCCCGGCGTCGTACTCGCGGCCGAAGCCACCCATCTTGAAACCGGCACCGTTGCCCGCGGACGTCGTCGTCCCCGGCACGTACCCGTTGCGCCACGCCCACGAGTTCTCGATGAGCACAGGCGAGTAGGTGGAGATCAGGTCGTACCCGTCATCGGCGTTCCACCACGCGCGGCACCCCCGGAACACGTTCGCGGGCCGCCCGGCGGGCGTGTAGTGCGAACCGAACCCGTCGGCGTTCTCGCCGGGGCTGTCGTTGCTGCGCAGGTCGTAGTTCTCGTGCGAGTCCGAGTTGAGGACGAGGTTGCCGCCCCCTCCGTTGATGAACAGACCGGTGCCCATGTGGTGGTGGGTGTCGATCTGCTCGAAGGTGTTGTTGCTGCCGGAGATCCAGAGCCCCCAGGACTCGGCGTTGCGGTTGTTGTTCTGCGGTACGCCGGTGACTTCCAGTCCTTTGAGGTGGATCCAGTTGCCGGTGACGCTGAAGCCCTTGATGCGGCAGTCGTCCCTCATTCGCGAGAAGTCGAAGACCGGCTTCTCCCCCGGATGGGCCCAGTACCGGATCGGGTTGCCCGAGCTGCCGCTCTTGTTCAGGGTGATCGCGTCGACTCTGGCCGTCTGGCTCGAGCAGGCGCTGTTCGCACGGGTGTAGGCGTACCTGCCGCCTCGGAAGTAGACGGTGTCCCCCGGCTTGGCGGCTGTCTGCGCGCGGGCGATCGACGCCCACGGAGCGGCCTGCGTACCGGCCGCACTGTCATTTCCGTTGGGAGCGACGTAGTAGACGCTCGCGGCCGATGCCGGGCCTGCGGCAATCACAAGAGGGGTCGCCGTGATCACCGCGACAAGGAGCGCGCGGGTCAGGTAGATCGTGTTCTTCACAGCTTTACCTGCCTGGGTAAGTGATGTTCGGCCTGGGTGGCCGGCTCATGCCGACGCCCAGGAAGTAGTCGACGTGGTGGGACTGCATGTACCCCTTGAGCGTCATGGCGTTGCGGTAGGCGGGGTTGTGCGCCAGCGTGTAAAGCCTTGTGCTCGTGGGCTGGTTGGTGGTGAAGATGATCAGCTGGTTGTAGCTCGCGTTGGTGTACACGGCTTCTTCACGCCAGTCGCCGAGGATGTCGGCGTAGAAGGTCGGCTGGACTTCCTGGCTCGCGTCGACCGCGCCGTAGGTCGAGGTGTTGAGCAGCCGTTGCAAGCCGTTGGTGGGCTTGGGGTTGTTCGGGTCCCACTTCTCGAACTTGCCGTCGTTGAGCAGTTCCATCGTCATGTCGCCGTCCCACCACAGGCCCAGTTGCGGCCACGGCCTCAGCGACGTGTTCGGTTCGGTGAGGCGGTTGGCGGGTGCGTTGTAGAGGCCAGAGAAGGACCAGACCTCCATGCCGGGGAACCGCGGGTCGATGTCGCCCGCCATGCCGCGTCCCACGTCGGCGGTACCGGACGCGGTGTGTCGCCAGATGATGGAGCCGTCAGTGGCGTCGTAGTAGTACTCGCGCAGGCCGCTGGGGTTGTCCTGTTGAACGCCGTAACCCTGCAGGCCTGGGCGACTGGGGTCCATCTTGGCGATGTGGAAGCGGTCGCCGTGGATGATGCCCGAGGGCCCCAGGGAGTACCGCAGGGTGCCGTTTCCGTTGAGCACGAACCCGATCTCGGCGACCTCGTCGGTACCGTCGCCGTTGACGTCGATGACGCGGGTGTTGTGCCCGTCGGGTGCGTTCTGGTTGCCGCGCAGCCACTTCCACTGCTGGGTCAGCTCCTGGCCGTCGAACTGCCAGGCGCCCATCATGAGGTTGAACGCCCCGCTGCCGATCCGGTTCTTCATGAAGGCGACCAGACTCGGCCGCGTACCGTCGAGGTGGCCCACGCCGAACCGGGCGTACATCGGGCCGTCCCGCAGGTAGTCCGTCGGCACGGGAGCGGTGGCGCGGGGTGCCCCGGTCATGCCGTCGAGGATCGCGATGAACTGACGGTTGTTGTCGCTGTTGGTGAAGGTGGTGCCGTTGCCGAAGCGAACGCCGTTGGCGATCCGCACGGCGACCTCGGCACGGCCGTCGCTGTCGAAGTCGTAGACGGTGACGCCGTCGTTGTGGCCGACGTCGATGGTGGACGATCCACCTTCGATGTTGTTCTGGTTGGTGCTGTTGGGTCCCATGTTGACCGACCAGAGGAGCTGGCCGTCACGCCGGTAGGCCTCGAGGGTCTGCGGCGACGTCTGGCGGTCCAGAACGTAGTCGTACTCACCGTCGCCGTCGAGGTCGCCGACCCAGACGAACTTCACCGGGCCGCCGGAGCGCAGCGGCACGCGGACGACCGGCTCGACGGCGTGGTTGGCGGTCAGCGTGAAGGCGCCGCTCGGTGGCTGTTCCGCGCCGTCGACCACGGGCCGTACCCGGTAGCTGTTCGACCGGGTCAGGTCCGCCGTCGAGTCGGTGAAGTTGGTGCCTCCGGTCAGAACCGCGGAGTTGAGCTTGACCTCCTGGCCTCCGGCAGTGGACCGGTACACGTTGAACCCGATGCCGTCCGGGTCGAGCCCCAGCAGCCGCCAGGAGACCAGCACAGCGGTGTTGCTCGACCGCACGGCGACGACGCCGCGGCCGAGGTTCTCCATCGGTCTGGCGGCCGCCGCGACGCCGACCGGGGGCGTCGCGGCGGCCGGTGCGACGGCAGAAGCCGTCACCGTGGCGGACAGCAGGGCGACTACGGCCCCGGCTGTCGAGACCTTTTTGGACAGTTTCATGAATCCTCCCTGTGCAGGGTCAGGGCAGGGTGCGGGTGCCGGGTCAGGGCAGGTGATCACCGACCAGCGCGAGGCACTGGATCGCGGCCAAGCCGTACTGTGCGGAGGCATTCGTCGACACGAAGCTCGCCTCGTCCACCGGTTTGAGCACGGCCGGGCCGTCGACCCGCACCGTTCTCCAGGGTGCGTTGCGCGGATAGCCGGCGTGGCCGGTGTAGAACTCCTGCCACGCTCTGGCGGCCAGCGTGGCGTTGCCGGTCTTCGCCGCGGCGAACGCGGTGAGCCGGGAGTGGGCCTGCCGCAGGTTCTGGTTGCCGAACGACTGACCGGTCTCGGCCTTCTGTTCCTCGGCCGTGGCGTTGTACAGCCGGCAGTACTGCAACCAGGCGTTCGTGAACTCCGGAATGTCGAGCAGGTCGACGAGCTCACTGCACATCTCGACGAGGCCGAACACCGCGCCGAGCGAGCCCACGGAGACGGCCGGTGACGCCTGCGCGAAGGCTCCGGTGTCCAGGTCGTACAGTCCGCTGCCCTGGACGAAACCGTTGGGCAGTGCCCCGATGGTGCGGGCACCCGCCTGCAGCTTGCGCAGCGCGACCGGGTCTCCCCCACGCTCCCACTCGGCCAGGAAGGCGGCGGCGAGACCGCTCCAGTCGGTGCCGAGCGAGACGGACAACGCGTGCGGGTCCGGTTGGTAGGGCTCGGTACGGATCTTGCGGATCGGGTCGAGCACGAGGAACGTCCGATCGCCGTCGACGAGATCGCGCATCAGGTCGCCGACCCGTTCGTCGGCAGTGAGGAAGTAGTAGAACCGCCGGTACGCGGCGGTGCTGATCCGCAGCTGCTTGGCGCTGTCCGCCCAGTGCTGCACGCCGTGCCTGGTGCCGAGGTCACGCCACTTGCCCAGGTGGTAGACATCCACCTCGCCGGTGTGCCTGGTCATGGCCTCGGCGAACCGGAACACGTCGGCGCGCCCGGATCTCAGGTACTGGTACCACAGCCACAGATCCGGCGAGAGCTCGGAGTTGTCCCAGGCGTACCCGCCGATGTCGTAGCGCCACACGTGCCGGTCGGAGTCGTAGGTGTGCATGATGTCGCCGTAGTCCCAGAACCCGTACCAGCTGCGCTGCTCGACCTGGCCGCGGTGGTGGTCGAAGAGGAAGTCCAGCCGGTCCTCGATCTCCCGCCGCGCCGGTGTGCTGCGGTCGACCGGGCTCCAGTCGCCGAAGACACCGGCGCCGTGCAGGTGGGCCGGTGCGGCGACGATCAACGGTGGCGTGCGGACGGCCGCGGCCAGCTGGGCGAACCGTTCCGCGGACGGTGTGGCCCCCAAGGCCCAGAACGACAGCTCGGTGGTGCGGGCGATCCCGTACGGCGTGCCGAAGCCGGGTTCGTAGTCCTCGTAGGTGATCTCCAGCCCTTCGAGCTGTTTCGGGTAGGTGTCCTGGCCCATCCCGTCGTGGTAGAAGCGCAGGTCCATCGGGGTGGCGTCGGGCGACCAGAGCCACATCGTCACCTCGGCTGTCTCTCCCGCCGCGCCGCGGACGTCGAGCTGCGTGGGGTGCAGCTGCCAGAAGTCGCGCATGCCGAACGCGAACCCTCCGCTGATCCCGCCGACGTAGCCGAGGCCGGACGCCCGGCGGCCGGAGTCCACCGGGATCCAGCCGTGGCCCGCGCGGGTGCGCTTGCGGATGTCGAAGCAGCCCTCGGACAACTGCCGCAGGCTGTAGTCGCCCCAGGCCGGGACGTACTGCAACCGGCTGCTCACACGGGTGTCCCAAGTGGACACCGGAGGTGTCGCTCGTCCGGCGATCTGCGCCTGCCGCACCGCCGCACCGGGGTCACGGCGCAGACCGGTGATGCCGCGGACGGCCTCGCCGAGCACGCCGTCACCGTCACCGGCGAACCGCACGTGACGGTCGTGCGGCTGATCGGTCATCGGCACCTGGAAGCGGACACCGAGGCCGGAGATGAAGTCCTTGTTCGCGTCGCCGTCGAAGACGAAGGTGTGCACCATGCGGATGCCGTCGCTGCCCGCGTACAGGTACAGCCGGATGGTGAACGGCAGCCACACCCGAGGGCCCCGGTCGGCGCGGTGCACACCTTCGACACGCACCACGGCGCGAACCGGGCCACGTTGCTCGACGGTCACCGCACGGATGTCGGCGGTGAACCGCTCAGTGCGCACCACCTCAGGCGTGTCGTCCGCGGTGTTCTTGCGCAGGCAGACCAGGGTGCCGCCGGTGGCGATGGTCCGGTCTCCCCTGGAGATCGACGGAACCAGGACGCGCCCGTGGCGAGCGATCCGGCAGCGGATGACGCCGGTGTCGACCTCGATCTCCTTGCGGTTCTCGCTGACCCGCAACGGGGTCGCGGGCGCGGCGGGCTTTCCGGTGCGCAGCAGGTACTCCCGCGCCGGCGCGACCTCCGTACCGATCGCGTGTGCGGTCCACTTGACCGTCCCGTCCGGCCAGAAACCAGTCGGCCACGTCTGCACGGGCACGTCCTGTCCCGCGGCGGTGGTGAGGGACAACTCGCTGCCTTTGGGCAGGGCACCCCGCGCCCACGGCACTCCCCAGGTGGTGCCGACGAGTGCCTGAGGCGCCTCGCTTTCCAACCAGCGCAGTGGCACTTCCGCGGCCGCGGCGGGGATCGGTGGCGGCTGACCGCCCAGTGCGGCGCCGGCTTGCGCCGGTGCGTGCAGTCCGCTTGCCGCACCGGTCATCGCGACGCCCACAAGAAGAGTGCGGCGAGACAGTTCGGGCATCGTTGCCCTCCACCTGAGCCAGAGTTGAAACGTTTACTATTGCTGAGGGCAGCGAACCAAGGATTTCTTGATCGTGTCAAGACCGTTGGTCAGTTTTTCGTTGCTAGCAACGGTATTGACCGCATCGCGACTCGACCCTAGATTCGAACCATCGATACAAACGGTTTAACTCGCATTCGACTTCCTTCGACAGATGGACTGCTATCGCCCTACACAGGGTGGACCAGGGCGCACTGGGAAGCAGTGGCAGATCATCTTCTGGACGGCGTAGCGCCCTACGCCACCCCGGGCGGTGCCCAGTACCGAATGCCAGGCCGACCGGGCCGCGCGGGCCTGGACAGCGACGGTTTGGAGGGCTACGCAAGGACTTTCCTGCTCGCGGCCTTCCGCATCGCCGGTGCCGGTGGTGACGTGCCCGCGGAGCTCATCGAGCGGTATGCCGACGGCCTCGCCCACGGCACCGACCCCGGCCACCGGTACGCCTGGCCGGCACCTGCCGACTGCTCGCAACAGCTCGTGGAAGCGGCCTCGATCGCGCTGGCACTGCACGAGACCCGTCGATGGCTGTTCGACCGATTCGACTCCTCGGTGCAGGACCGAGTCGTGGCCTGGCTCGCCGCCGCGGCGGGCAAACGGACGTGGCAGAGCAACTGGGTGCTGTTCCCCGTGATGGTTCAGCAGTTCCTCGCGGGCGTCGGCGGACCGCACGACCCGGCCGGAATCTCCGACGGGCTCGACCGGATCGAACAGTGGTACGTCGGCGACGGCTGGTACACCGACGGGGCCGGGCGGAGCTTCGACTACTACGCCGGGTGGGCTCTGCACCTGTACCCGTTGCTGTGGTCCCGGATGTCGGGCGACGAGCGACGCGGCGAGGTGTACCGGGAGAGGCTACGCCTCTTCCTGGAGCAGTACCAGCACATGTTCGCCGGTGACGGCGCGCCGGTGTATCAGGGGCGGTCACTGTGCTACCGGTTCGCCTGCGTCGCACCGTTGTGGCTGGGTGAACTGATGGACGCGACCCCGCTGCCCGCCGGCCGCTCCCGGCGGATCGCCAGCGGCGTGCTGCGGCACTTCGTCGAGCGCGGCGTACCGGACGAGCGCGGCCTGCTCAACCTCGGCTGGCACGACCGCTTCCTGCCGAGCACTCAGCACTACTCCGGTCCGGCTTCGCCGTACTGGGCGAGCAAGGCGTTCCTCGGACTGCTGCTGCCCGCGGACCATCCGGCGTGGACAGTGCCGGAGAGCGCCGCGGCGATCGACGACGGCGACCAGGTCGTCGCGATGCCCGGCCCCGGCTGGCTCCTGCACGCCACCCGCCATGACGGGGTGGTGCGCGTGGTCAACCACGGCAGCGACCGGGCGCGGCACCTGTCCGCGGACGGGATCGACGACCCGCACTACACCCGGCTCGGGTACACGTCGCATGCTGCTCCCGAAGTCGGCGAAGATGCTCGGGTGCGGGCGGTGGACGGTCATCTCGCGGTGATCGGGCCAGACGGCGTCGTCTCCCGCCGGCGGCGCATCGAGCCGATCGCGGTCCACGACCGGTTCGCCGCGTCGGCCTACGAGGACGGCCCGGTGCGGGTGCAGACGGCTTCGATCGTGCGCGGACCGTGGGAACTGCGCGTCCACCGCGTGACCGCCCCACCTGGCCATGTCGTCCGGGACGGCGGCTACGCACTGGCCGGTTCCCGACCGCCGGCGGTGGGCACCGGTGACCGGTGGAGCCAGGTCAGTTTGCCGGACGGTCTGACGAGCGTCGTGCTCGCCCTGCACGGTTTCTGTGCGGCTGCGACCGCGGAAGCCATGGACGCCAACGCATTCGGCGTATGTTCCGCCACGCCGTACCTGGTGGCACCTGATCACCCTGGCGGAAGCGCCGTCTACGCCTCGCTGATCGTGCTCACCGGCGATCGGGTCGATCCCGCCGCGCTGCGAGAGTCGGTCACCGCGTCCGTCGCCGGTGACCGAGCCACGATGCGGCTGCCGGACGGGGAGCGGATCGAGGTGGTGCTCGGCGCCCAGGTCACCTACGCGCGCTATCCCGTGGACGGCGCGCCCGAGCGCTGGCCGACGGACGACACCCCCAGCACGGGGTATAAATGATTCAGTAACCGTTTTCTGAAACAATGTTCCCGGTTACAGGGTCACGGGAAGGGCCGGTGGACGATGACGCGACGGGCGAGCGAACCAGTGAACGGCCGGCGGCGGTCCACGATCCGCGAGGTGGCGGAACGGGCCGGCGTGTCCGTCGCCACCGTCTCGCGCATCCTGAGCGGCGACTACCCGGCCTCCCCCGCCACCCGCAAGCGCGTCATGCGTGCCGTCGAGGAACTCGACTACGTCGCCAACGCCCACGCCCGTGCGCTCGCGGGCACCTCTGCCAAGAGCATCGCCATTGTGCTCAACTCGGTGATCTCGCCGCACTACGCGCATGTCGCGCAGGGCGTGGAGGCCCAGACCGCCGTCGAAGGACGGCTGTGCCTGATCGGTACGACCGGCGGCGACGCCGAGCGTGAGCTCGCCATGGTGAAGTTCATGCGGGAGCAGCACGCCGAGGCGGTCATCCTGGTCGGCAACGTGGTGGCCGACGAGAAGTACGGCAAGCGCATGAGCCAGTACGCGCACGCCCTGACCGCGATCGGTTCCCGGCTGGTGCTGTGCGGCCGCCCGCCGCTCGGCCCCGATGTGCCCGCGGTGGTCGTGGAGTACGACAACGCCGGTGGCGCGTTCGCGGCGACCAGCCACCTGCTGTCCGCCGGACACGAGCGGATCCTGTGCCTCGGCAGGCGTCCCGGCCACACCACGCAGGACGGCCGGGTGGCCGGGTACCGCAAGGCGCTGGCCGCGCACCGCGTGCCGCACGACCCCGCGCTCGAGGTCGAGGGCACGACGATGGAGTGGCACGAGGGCTACCGGATGATGAAGGAGCGGCTGGCCACCGGTCCTCGCGACTTCACCGCGGTCTTCGCCCTCAACGACCTCATCGCCGGCGGCGCCTACCGGGCACTGGCCGAGCACGGGCTGCGGGTGCCCGACGACGTGTCGATGGTCGGATTCGACGATCTGCAGCCCTCGCTCGACCTCAACCTGACCAGCGTGCACCTGCCACACGAGGAGATCGGGCGCACCGCCGTGCGCCTCGCACTGGAGCACGAGGCACGCGGCGGCACACCTCCGCACGTCATTCTCGGGACACACCTGGTGATCCGCGACTCGGTCCGTCCCCGCGTGTCCTGACCTGAGCCGCGCACGTTCGGCACCGCGTCCAGCAGTGGTTCCAACTGGGTGACGTCGTGACGGTTGCCGCCGGTCAGGATCGCCGCGAGCGGGATGCCGCCGTCGTCGGTCAGGACGTGGTGCTTGGAGCCGGGTCGGGCGTTCACGCAGCCGCCGCCAGCAGGTCATACCGGAGCCGAAGCCCAACTCCTGCGGCAGGAACTCCCACTGGATGCCGGTGTGCAGCACGAACAGGATTCCCTGCAGCATCCAATGTCCCGTGCGGCCTGCGCAACCGATTCGCCAAGCGTGTCGTGGGTTATCCCTTCACGCCCGAACTGACAACACCGCGGATGAAGTAGCGCTGACCGAACAGGAAGATCACCAGGACGGGTACCACGTACATGGCGGCGGCGGCCGCCTGCACCGTGGCGTCGGGGTTGCCATGAGGGTCGAGGTAGAACGCGGCGATCGCCACCGACAGTGTGGTCTGGTCGGGGTCGAGGAACAGGGCCGGCGCGATGTAATCACCCCAGGTCCAGGTGAATGAGAGCAGGAAGGAGGTCAACAGCACGGGCCTGGACAGCGGCAGGAAGATCTGCAGGAAGATCCGGCCGTACCCGCAACCGTCGATGATCGCCGCCTCCTCCAGTTCGGCGGGGATGGCGGCGAAGAACTGGCGGAACAAGAACACAAAGAACGGCGACGCCCCGAGGGCCCACATCACCCATGGCCAGTACGTGTTGACCAGCCCCATCCGGGCGAACAGCACGTAGGTCGGGATCAGGGTGAGGATCTGCGGCAGCATCATGGTGGCCAGCACCAGCACGAAAAGCGGGCGTTTGCCGCGCCCACGCAGGCGGGCGAAGCCAAACCCGACCGCCGCGCTGGAGAAAGTCACGATAGTCGCGAACATGAACGACAGGAACAGCGAGTTCCCCAGGTACGCCGGGAAGTTGATCTCGGTGAAGGCCTGAACGAAGTTCCCCCACTGGGGCGTCTCCGGCAGGATCTTCGTCGGGATGGAAACCCATTCCGCCTTGGTCTTCAACGCGGCAAGCACAAGCCAGGCGAACGGACCGGCGAACAGCACCGCGAGCGTCATGAGGAGCAGGTAGGTGCCCGCCGCATTGCGCCGACGCCGTGAGCTCCGGGACGGCGCCGCCGGCGGTGTGCTGGTGGCGGGCGTGGTCGCGGGGGTCCGCGTGACGGTCATCGTTCGGCCTCGCTGTCGACCTCGTAGTGCACCCACAGCCGGCTGGACCGCAGCATGATGAGCGTGATGATCAGGATGACCACGAAGAACACCCACAGCATCGCGGAGCCATAACCGTAGCGATTGTTGGCGAAGTACTCCTCGTAGACCTGCACCATGTACAGGTGGGTGCTCTGCGGCACGTGAGTCACCTGGCCGACCTCTCTCGAGTGGGCCAGCAGCAGCGGCTGAATGACGATCTGGAAGGTGAAGATGATGCCGGTCACCACCTGGAAGAAGATGACCGGCGAGATCATCGGCACGATGATGTGGCGGAGCACGTGCCAGCGGTTGGCGCCGTCGAGGACCGCCGCCTCCTCCAGTTCGGCCGGTACGCCCTGCAGGGCGGCAAGCATGATCACCATCCCGCCGCCGAGTCCCCACAGGATGAGGATGATCAGCGCGTAGAACGCGTTCGGGTCGACCAGCCAGGCGATCGGACCGATGCTGATCTTCTCGAGGATGGCGTTGAGGATGCCGGCGTCCCGGTTGAAGATCAGCTTCCACATGATGGCCGCGGCGACCACCGGGACGACCGAGGGCAGGAAGAAGACCGTCCGGAACAGGCCGACCAGCTTCAGTCGCCGGTTGAGCAGCACCGCCAAACCGAGCCCGCCAGCCACCATGATCGGCACCGCGATCGCGGTGAACGCGAGGGTGCGGACCAGGCTGGTGATGGCATCCGTGTCGGACAGGAACTCGACGTAGTTGCCTAGGCCCACCCAGCGCCACTGTGAGCTGGTGCCGTTGAAGTTGGTCAGGCTGATCGCGAACGCGTAGCCGAGCGGCAGCGCGGTGAGCAACGCGAATCCGAGCACCCAGGGCGAGACGAACAGGTAGAACGTCCGGCTGGAGTACCGCTGCCAGCGTTTCCTGCCGCGCCTCGCCTCTTCCGTTGCCGTGGCGGTCACTAGCCGATCTGGTCCTTGCCTTGCCGCAACAGCTCGTTGATCTCATCGGTGATCGCCTTGCCGGCGGCCTCGACGGTGACCTCGTTCTTGATGGCCCGCTGAAGGTGCTTGTCCAGCACGGGGTCCCAGGCAGTGGCGCCGCCGATGTACGGAGAGTCGGGCAGTTGCCCGGCGTGCTGCAACTCGGCCTGCTGCGTCTCGAAGACCTGCTTCTGGTACGGCAGCTCCTGTGGCATGAGCGACAGCTGCGACTTCAGTGCCGGAATGCCCCAGCCGCCCTTGGCCCGATCCTCCGACGGCGGCCCGGCCATGTAGTACTCCATGAACCTCCAGGCCTCGTCCTTGTGCTTGGCCTTCGCGGGGATGTAGGCACCCCAGCCCGCGTACGTCGGGCTGATCCGCTTGTCGCCCATCACCGGCGCGGGCGCCATGGCGATGTTGTTCTTGATCTCGTCCGACTCTTTCACGAAGTTGCCGCCGTACCAGTAACCGTCCTGGGTGATCGCCATCCGCTTGGCGAGGAAGAGCGACAGGTCGGCTCCGTCCGGCGCCGGGTCGAGCGAGGTGGGACCGACGCCCGCCTTGGCGAAGTCGACGTACCACTTCAGCGCCCGCAGGGCCTGCGGTGTGGTCATGTCGGTCTTGGTCAGGTCGGTGTTGTACACCTCGCCGCCCTGCTGGAGGATCATCGTCGAGATCGGCGCGAACAGGTTCCAGGCCCACTCCACGCCGAGGCCGTAGGCCTCGGTCTTGCCGCCGCTCTTCTTCGTCAGCTTCGTCGCGATCTCCAACAGCTCGTCGTAGGAGATCGGCTCGGCGGTGCTCAGCGGCTGAATCCCGGCCTGCTCGAACAGCGCCCGGTTGTACCAGAGCGTCGCGTCCTGGCTCCAGTCCTTGATGATCCCGTAGTACGGGCCGTGGCCGATCCGCTTGCCGTCCCACCGGAAGCTGTCGTTGACCGGCAGCAGGTGCTCCTTCTTCAACACGCTGCTCTTGGCCAGGTACGGGTCCAGATCGGTGGCCAACCCCTGCGCGTTGGTCCGCGCGCTGCCGACGGCCGGCGCGCGGACGAGGTCCGGCGGCTCGTTCGAGGCGAGCATCGCGTTGAGCCGCGTGCCGTCATGCTCGATGAAGCTGATCCTGATATCGGGGTTCTTGGCCTCGAAGTCGGCGATCTGCTCCTTCGTCAGCTCGTTGTTCTTGTACATGATGGTCAGGACGGTCTTGCCGTCGCCGGACTCCGTGCCGGCGTTGCAGGCTCCGAGCAGCGGCGCTGTCAACGCGCTACCGGCGACCAGCGCCGAACTGGTGAGGAAACGTCGCCGACTGAGTTGGGTGTGGTGAGGAGGCTGGGGCACGAGCACTCCACTCGAAGGTCAAGTTAAAACGCTTTAACAGTGGGGAGTTGGGAACGTAACGTCATGCTCTGAAGAGTGTCAACACCAACGTTTGCGATCACCCAGGTGGACGAGGAGGGTTCTCCTCCTTGGCACGACGATGGAGTGGCACGAGGAGATCGGGCGCACCGCCGTGCGCCTCGCACTGGAGCACGAGGCACGCGGCGGCACACCTCCGCACGTCGTTCTCGGGACACACCTGGTGATCCGCCGCGATTCAGTCCGTCCCCGCGTGTCCTGACGCCCTCCGAGCTGTCAGGCGGCGGCTCCGATGTCGAGGGCGTCGACGTTGGGTAGTCCGGCTGCCGCGGTCGGGGCGATCCGGATGGTGTTGCTGCCGGCGTTGAGCGACACCGGCACGGACTTGGTCGACCATGCGGACCAAGAGCCGGTGGGCTCGAACGACACGGTGGCCACCGTAGTCCCGTTGACAATCACGTTCGCCGGCCGCGCATCCCCGCCGTTGGCGAACCGGATCCCCACCGTCGCCGTACCAGCCGCCGCCGGGATCACCGTGAACTGTGCTGCCGCGCCGACGGCGTTGCCACCGTTGCAAAACCCGCTGCCCGAATAGCCCGCGTGATTCGTGTCAATCGTGCCGTCACACACCGCGGGAGCGGACTCCGCCTCGTAACGCTGCCCTGGCTGCGGGCTGTCGGTACCCCAGCCGTGCCTGAGCCGGTCAGCGCCGGTGGAGCTGCGGATGCTCACGCTCAGGTTGGTGCCGCTGCCGTGGAGCGCGAACATGGAGTACCAGTCGTAGTTCTGTCCGGCGGTGATCTTGCCGCCGAGCGCGGGCCAGTAGACCGCGCCCATCTTGAGTGCCCGCAGGGAGTCGGTGTCCGCGCGGAGGTACCGGACGAAGTTGTTGGAGCTGTTCGCGTTGTTGTAGTTCAGGCCGGTGTCCATCGGAGCGCCGAACTCGGTCAGGACGGCGCGCGAGGCGCAGTTGCCCAGTCGCTGCCGGAAGCTCTGGACCCAGCCGTTGTAGTCCATCTCGCCGTAGAAGAAGACGTAGTGGTGATAGGACAGGAGCGTCCCGTCGAGACGTGTGTCGGCACAGACCGGCCTGACGTCCTGGCTGTAACCGGTGCCGCCCACCAGGATCCGGCCCTTCGGGATCGACGCGCGAGCGTTGATCCACGAGGCAGCGAGGTTGATCCATTGGGAGGCGCTGTAGCCGTGGGGTTCGTTCATCGGCTCGAAGTAGACCAGGCTGTTGGAGCCGTACTGGGCAGTGACGGTGTTCCACATCGAGTTGAAGGCGTTCATGTTGGTGATCCGGCCGCCGGACGCGGCTCCGTCCTCCCAGTAGGCGAGGATGACCTTGAAGCCTTTGGCGGTGGCGGCGTCGATCGTGCCGCGGTAGGCGTTCCACCACGACGTGCCGACGGTGTGGGTGTTGACCGGCAGCCGGACGGTGTTGACGCCGAGCTGGTTCTTGAACCCGTTGTAGATGGCATCCGCCTTGGCCAGGACGGTCGAGTAGCTGTCCGACTGACTCAGCCCGTCGAGGACGAGCGGGCCTTTGACGAAGTTGTCGCCACGCACGGCCCAGTTCACGCCTCTGAACTGGGATGTGTCCGCGCTGGCCGGTGATGCACCGGTAACTGCGACCACCGGCAGTAGAACCAACGTGCTGAGAACGCTGACCAGAGTGCGGCGCAGGGAACGGGTGTGAGGTGCTGAGCGTGTGCGGATACCTGTCGGTGGCATCTGATCGACCAATCTCGTGAGTGTTGTGGTGATGAGGGCCCGTCGGAGGGGGCGCTGTCTGCTCTGTCAGCGCAGGTAGCTGACCAGGGACAGGTTGTGTTCGCGGACTCCCTCGACGACCAGGTCGGCCATCCGCCCTGCGCCGTACTCGGAGAAGTGGGTGTTGTCCTTGTATCCGTCCTCCGCCTGGCGCAGGTAGAGCCTGGCGGAGTCGTTCGGGCCCATCGACTCCACCAGCGCCTTGCTCTTGGCGGTCAGGTCGATCACCGGCACGTTGAGCTGGTCGCCGAGCCTGTGCATCTCCGCCGGCAGGTTGACGCCCGCGCCGTTGACGTGTTGCGCGGTGGGAGTGAGCCGGTTGCCGTCGAAGTGCCGCCGTACCGGTGGCGTGACGAGAACGGGGTTTCCGCCCCTCTCCCGCACCTGGTTGATCATGGAAGTGAGGTTGCCGCGGAACGCCGATGCCGAGGTGGACTTGTCGTTGTGCCCGAACTGGATGAGTACCAGATCGTTCGTCTTGATCAGCGGCTTCAGGGTCGGGAACAGCGCCGAGTTGCGCAGGAAGCTCCCCGAACTCTCGCCGGAGTCGCCGTAGTTGGCCACCACCGCGCCCGCCGACACGTGCGTCGGCATGAGCTGCCCCCAACCTGTCCACGGGGCGAGCATCTGGTCACACGTCGTCGAGTCACCCGCCAGGTACACCACCAGGGGGTTGTTCGCCGCACGGACCGTCAGACCAGACAGCTTCGGCGCCGAACCCGCAAAGGTGATGTCCAGTCCGGACTTACCCGTCCCGCCCTGCCCCGTCGGCTGGCCCTCTGGCTGCCGGACGTTGATGGTGAAAGTGTGCGCGGTGATCGTGCCGGCCGCGGTGTTGACCGCGGGCAGGATGCGGCGGCGCGCCTCCACCGACATCGAGGTGTTGCCGGCCGTGTCACGGTCGCCGATCCATGCGGTGACTTCGTAGTTGCCGGGAGCGACGTCGAAGTGGCAGACGATGGGCGAGGTGCGGGTGCACTGCGATGGCCAGCCGGGCGGCGGCTGGGCGCCTCCCAGTTCGACGTCGAGATGGTCCACATTGGGCAGACCGGTAGTGCTGGTGGGGTTGAGCCGGATCGTGTTGCTGCCCGAGTTCAGTCGCACGGCCGCGGTTTTCGTGGTCCAGTTGTTCCATGCGCCGGTGGGCTCGAACGACATCGACAGCGCGGTGGCGCCGTTGACGATCAGATCGGCGGGGCGTGCGGTGGTGCCGTTGGCGTAGCGGATGGTGATCGTGGCCGTGTCGGCCTCCGGGGCGCTCACGGTGAACTGTGCCGCCGCGCCGATCTCGTTGTCGCCGTTGCAGAATCCGGCGCCGGAGTAGCCGCTGTGGTTGGACTCGATGATCCCGTCGCAGGCGGCCGGCGCCGTTTCGGCCTCGTAGCGGGTCGCCGCCGCGGCGGATGCCACCGTGGAGCTGATGACGAGACCGCCGCCGGCCAGTGCCGCGGCACAAAGCAGCGCCACACGCTGTCTGAGTGAACGCATGATGGACCTCCGAAGAGTGATCGAATCGCCTGGACAGAGCAGTGGCATCGTGTGGCTGGGCGGGTTCACCGGATCATCGGCCCGCCCCGTCACACCTCAGACGCGCCGGCGGGTGAAGCGCTGGTTGGCGTTGCCGGTGTAGGTGTACTGGGAGATGCGGGCGCCGTCGGCGGAGGAGTTCTCCCAGACGTCCAGGGCGAGGCCGGATGCCCGGTTGACGAGGCTGATCACGCCGCTGCCGTGGTCGATCACGCGCCATTGCTGGGTGGTGGCGGCGGTGTCGGTCTGTTGGACGATGTCCGCTCCGTTCGCGGTGCCGGTGGTCTGGAGGAACAGGCCACTGTGCCGGGCCTTCAGACGTACGTGGCCGTCGGCGGCGTCGACGAACTCGAACTGCTGGCTGGGGTTGCTGGTGGGGGTCCGCTGGACGAGCCGGGCGCCGACGGCGGTGGAGGCCGCGTTGATCTCGGCGGCCTTGCCGCTGTGCCGGGCCACCAGGGTGTAGTGACCCGGGCCGCCGGGCGTGTCGCCCAACTGGGCCTCCCACCGGGTGTTCGGCCCGGCCGCGGCGGACGGGAGACGATCCCGCGCGGCGGTGTCGCCGTTCATGGTCCACCGAGCCCACTCGACAACAGTGTTCGGGAAACGGTTGTCACTCCAGAAACTCGTGTGACTACCCCCGACAAAGGTGAGGAACGCCTTGGGCCAGCTCATCTCGTTGTAGGCCTGCCGGGCCGAGGAGTACCGGGTGAGGTCGTCGCGGTCGCCGTGGACGAACACGACCTTGGCCGTGATCGAGGCGGCGGGAGTGCCCATGTCCTCACAGGACTGCGGGTTCGCGGAAATGATTCGGCTGTCCGGCCAGGCGGTCAGCAGACCGTGGGTGGTCATGCCACCCAGGGAGTGGCCCGAGACGCCCACGCCGATGCCGGTGTTGATGTGCCCGGCCAGCGGCCCGCTCGAATTGAGGGCGAGGGTGTTGGTGAGGATCTGCGAGACGTCCTTCGACGGCTCGCCGCTCCGGACCTCGCCGGCGCCGCTGTAGTTGAAGTGCGGGGCGGGGACGATGAAGCCCGCGGCGACCAGCGGCCGGATGAAGAACAGCGAGCCCTGCGGGCTGCTGCCGAAGCCGTGGGTGTAGTTGTAGACGGGGAAGACCCCGTCGGCGACCGGGGCGTTCGTCACCGGGTTGCCGCCGGGGGTGCCGGTAGCGGGGTAGTAGACGTAGGTGGTGCACCGGCGACTGCCGCGCGTCCAGTCATACCGGCGCACACCGACGGCGAACGGCGCGGCCAGCGCCGTGTCCAACGGCCCGACGCCGGCCGACGCCTGCCCCGCTCCGAGCAGGGACAGGCCAACGCCCGCCGCTCCGGCCGTGCTCAGGCTGAGGAAAGTCCGTCGTTGCATGGTCATGAGTAACTCCGGGGGTGCGGGGACGGGCGTGGGCAGAAGCTTTGTCGCGCGTTGCCAACGGATGTCGGGAAGGAGCGGTGCGGGCGGGGGGATGTCGGACCGGGATGTCGGACAGCGGCACCTCGGACGTCGGGTGGTCGATGTCGGGTAGTCCGGCTGCCGTGGCCGGGTCCAACCGGTGATCGCGACCAGGCCGTACTGCGCTGGCGTTCGTGGACACGAAACAGCCGACTTCGTGCCTGACACCGAATCACCTCCGGAGCAGGTGATGTCCGGCCGGGGCGGCAGGGCCGTGCCGGCGGCGAGTGAGTAGTCGACGTGGTGGGACCGCAGGTAACCCTTGACGTTCATGTCGTTGCGGTAGGCAGGTTGTGCGCCAGGGCGCGGTGCCGAGGTTCTGGTTGTCCAGGCACAGGTTGCTGTGCTGGTTGCGGACTCAGCTACCGGAGCGGGCGGCCTCGCCTGAGGGAGGGGCGAGGACCTTGGAAGTGGGCACCGGAACGCCGAGGTTCGGGGTGCCGTCGGCGTTCCAGGAGATCTTCTGCACGCGCGTGGTCCGGGTCGTGCCGCAGCCCTGGGACGCAGAGGAGTTGGCGTGGTAGGCGATCCAGATCTCGGTGCCGTCGGGTGAGGTGAAGAACGAGTGGTGGCCTGGACCGTAGACGCCGTTGGCGTTGCTGCGCTGGAAGATCGGGCTGGGGAACTTCGTCCAGGACGACGCCTCGAGCGGGTTGCCGCCGCGGTACTCCAGCATGCCCAGCTTGTAGTCCGCCGTGCCGCAGTAGCTGGCGGAGTAGGTGAGGAACGTGCGGCCGTTGCGCTGGAGGGCGAACGATCCCTCGTTGACCGGCTGCCCCTGCCGCTCCCACGCGAGCGTCGGCGCCGAGATGCGGGTGCCGTAGGCCGAAACGGAGGTCGGACTGCTCATCGGTGCGATGTAGATCGACTGGAGCTTGTCGGCGTGGAACGCCGAGTAGTGGAAGTACAGGGCACCGTTGAGCTTGAGCACCGCGCCATCGATCGCCCAGCCGTCGTTCGGCATCAAGTTGAGCACACCCCGATAGGTGTAAGGGCCCATCGGGTCGTTCGCGGCGCTCTCCAGCACGTGCGTGCGGCGCGATCCATATCCGGCCCGCGGTGCAACCGAGTAGTAGATGTACCAACGGTTGTTGATCTGCTCCAGATGAGGAGCCCACATCGTGCAGCAGCCCGTGTTCTGGGTCGCGGTGAAGATCCGCCTCTCCTGGGCGCTGCGCAGGCCGGCGATGGTGGACGACCGGCGCATCAGGATGTTGGACGTCCACGTGGTGGCGACGTAGTAGTACTGGCCGTTGTACTGCACCAACGTCGGGTCTGCGCTGTTGGGCGCGGGAACGACGGGATTGGTGAACGAAGGGCCGGGAGCGGCGTCCGCTCGGTTCTGGCCCACCACGATCATGGGCAGGGCGACGATGAGCGCGGCGACGAGCGACAGGGCTCGCCGGCCCGCACCGCGCCGGTGGACGAGCATCATGGGGCACTCCTGATGACGGGAACGGGTGGGAGTTCGGACGACCTGCGGCGGGCCGGCCGAGTCCGGGACCGGCGCTCGACCACCATCGGAGTCGCGCACCGTGCGGCTTCACGTTGCTGGCGTTGACAATCTGCGGTTCGACAGGGCGTTGCGGCACAGCAGACGACACCGGCAACGCGGGCGGCGCGGAGCCTGCCGGCCGAAACGGCCGGCTAGGCGAAAAGTCCAGCTCGGTGAAGACGGCCCGAGCACCAATTTTCCAACAGGATCACGCTTCGCCTCCTTGCGAGCAAGATCTGTTCGCGCTTATCGCCGGATGCCGGCCCACATGGCTGGGCGGCCCGGCCGAGCGGCCTGTCGGCACAGCCCCGCGACGCAGGCGGCCGGTCACCGCTTCCAGTGCACCCGGATCCACTCCGGGGTACACGACAGTCGATCGTCGCCCGGCAGGAAGTAACCGGCAGGACCGGCGAGTTAAAACGGTTACACGTCCGGAAGCCCAAGTTAAGGGGATGGGTCGAAGCTGTCAACAGCGGCTCGATGTCCCCCGTCGATCCAGGGCAGCCCGATTGTCGAACGAATCGAAGTAAGCGTTTTCACGAACGGAGATCGTCGCGATCGTCGCACGACGCCTGAGCTGGATCCCCTCACGCCGACGTGGCCGCCAGGCCTCACCACGGCCGGTACGCACTGACGAGGGCGGCTTGAAGCCCCGAGTGGCACTTCGGCGAAATGCTGCGCCGAAGTGCCACTCGGGAGCTCCGCGAACAGTCTCGGCCGGGGAACGTTCACAGCACGCGAGGGCGAGAGTTCATCCTGTTGCGCCAGTCGTATCCGAGGGTTTGCACATCACGTCAACACGACGGTCGGCTTCGGGCGGGCTACTTGGCGGCGGCGTGCTCCTTGGCCAGTTCCTCGGCCACCTTGTCGCCACCGGCCTGCCGCCACTGGGTGACCGCGTCCTTCCAGGCGGACACCGGCTTGCGGCCGAACACGATGGCCCCGATCGCGTCGCCGACGGTCCGGGTCAGCTCGGCGCCCTTGCTGGTACGGGTCGCGGACCGCAGCCCCGCCTCCGGATCTGCCACGCTCCCCGGCAACACCGCCTTCTCCCACTCGTGGACGGCCTTGGCCGCCTCCGGGTAGCCGGGCAGGTGCAGCACGGCCGGCGCGACCCCGAGGTACTTGATCGGCAGGTTGACGTTGTTCTCCACCTTGAACAGGTCGGTGGTCCTGATTCCGCCGGAGTACTTGGTGAAGTGCGTGCCCTCCACGCCGTAGTTGACCAGCTCGTACTCGGAGGTGCCGAACGGGGCGCTGAGGTAGTTGGAGACGCGCAGCAGCAACTTGATCCGGTCGGCGCTGGCCTTCTTGAACGTGACGTAGCCGAAGATGCCGGCGCTCTGCCAGGGGGTCGCGTTCGGCCCGTACGGGCGGGCGAGGTCGAACTCGAACCGGCGGTTGATGCCGTCCATCGTCTCCCTCGCCACCGCGCCGAAACCGTCGGTGATCGACAGGACGGAACCGTTGTACCAGAAGGTCTTCATGTCCGTCGCGCTGAGCGTGAGGGTGTCCGGGTGGTAGGCGCCCTTCTCGGCGAGCCGGCGCATCACGCCGAGCGCCTCCTCGAACTGCGGCGTGGTGAGGGTGCTGACGAACTGGCCGTCGCGCAGTTCCCAGGCGTTCGGTGCACCGAGCGAACCGGCGTGGTAGGCAATCGAGCCGAAGCCGCCGAAAAGGCTCTTGGAGCCGCCGATGCCCCACCTCCCGCCGCCCGACTGCCCGGTCATCGCGGCGACGAACTCCTCCGTGCGCCACTCTCGCGGGACACCGGCCTGCTGGAACGCCGTGCGGTTGACGTACAGGCTGTTGCCCGGCTTCGGCCGCTCCAGCGGCACGCCGTAGATCCGGCCGCCGACGCGGCCCATGCCCTGCCAGGCGTACGTGGGGATGTTGGCCAGGCTGGGATAGTCCTTGACCGCATCCCCGCCGACGAAGTCGGACAGGTCTGCGCACCGGCTCTGGACGAACTCATGGGAGCGGGGCAGCTGGAGGTTGCTGAACATGATGATGTCGGGCAGGTCGTCGCCGGAGGCCATCAGCGTGGCCATCTTCTGTCCGTACTCGGCGTCAGGGACGACCACGACCTTGAGATTGACGTTCAGCGCCTTGTTGATCGCCTGCCAGAACTGGTTGCTCTCCAACGGCTTGGGCGGGGCGCCGTAGGTGATGACCATCGCGGTGACGTCCGAACCGTCACCCGGTGCTTCCGGCACCGACCGAACGAGGTTCTGCGGATAGTTCAGGTACAGCGGTTGCACGCCGGACTTGTCGCCGGGCGCATCAGGCGTCGGACCGGAGAACGGCACGTATGTGGGCCACGGCACCACGTTCTTGCCGGCGTTGCCGACGTTGCCGGTGGATCCGCTGCCGCAGCCGGCGAGCGCGGATCCGGCCACGGTGGCGAGCGCACCGGCACCGGCGAACTTCAGCAACGACCGTCGGCGGAGGTGAGAAGACATGCGTGGCTCCTTCCTCGTTGAAGGGTGGATCAGGCCTTGACGGCGCCGGTGAGCACGCCTTTGACGAAATAGCGTTGAAGCAGCGGGTAGATGCACACGATGGGCGCGACGGCCAGGACCACCACCGCCATCTGCGTCGACTGCGGAGCGGAGGTGACCGTCGAGTCACCGCTGAGGTCGGCTCCGCCGGTGACGTACTGGCGCAGCACCGTGCCGATCGGCCACTTGGTCTGGTCGTTGAAGTAGATGATGGCTTCGAAGAAGCGGTTCCAGTAGGCGACCGCGTAGAACAGGCTCACCACCGCCAGCACCGCCTTGGACAGCGGCAACACGATCCGCCACAGCATGGTCAGTTCGCCGGCGCCGTCGATGCGGGCGGCCTCCAGCAGTTCGGCCGGGATGGACTGGAAGAAGCCCCGCAGCACGATCAAGTTGAACACGTTGATCAGGAACGGCAGGACCAACGCGGCGTAGGAGTCGAACAGGCCGGTCGTGCGCACCACCAGGAACAGCGGGATCATCCCTGGCGGGAACAGGAACGTGAACAGGATCAGCAGCAACATCGGCCGGCCGCCGTAGACGTGGGGCCGTGACAGCGCGTACGCGAGGCCCACCGTGCAGACCAGGCTGAGCGCCGTGCCGATCACCGTGACGCCGCCACTGACCAGCAGCGCCCGCGTCACGACTCCGCCGTCCAGGATCTCCGAGTACGCGCCGAACGTGAACCGCTCCGGCCACACCACCCAGCCACCGTTGGCGATCACGTCCTGGGGCGAGGCGAGGCTCGTTGCCACGACCGTCCACAACGGGAACAACACGAGCAGCACGATGACGACGAGCGCCACCGCCTTCGCGAGCCGCAGCCCCGGCCCTGGTTTGCCCTGCCACGCCGGATATGTCGCCCTCAACGCCGGTACACCCCCTGTTCACCGAGCCGATGCGCGATCCTGTTCGCCGAGTACACCAGCGCGACGCCGATGAGCCCCTTGAACAGCCCGGCGGCGGCCGCGTAGCCGAACTCGCCGTTGGCGAAGCCGGTGAAGTACACGAAGGTGTCGAGCACCTCGCCCGCCTCCGGCCCGACCGCCTGCCGTTGCAGGAAGAACTGCTCGAAGCCGACCTCGAGGAACTCGCCCAGCCGGAGGATCAGCAGCAGCACGATCACCGGGCGGATGCCCGGCAGCGTCACGTGCCAAAGCCTGCGCCACCAGCCGGCGCCGTCCAGTGCCGCCGCTTCGTACTGTTGATCATCCACTTGGGACAGTGCGGCCAGGAAGATGATCGTGGCCCAGCCGCATTCCTTCCAGA
The DNA here is from genome assembly GCF_011067745.1 of Lentzea alba. Classification (GTDB taxonomy): domain Bacteria; phylum Actinomycetota; class Actinomycetes; order Mycobacteriales; family Pseudonocardiaceae; genus Lentzea; species Lentzea alba. Next base: position 177,710 of record NZ_JAAMPJ010000015.1, on the reverse strand, counting down.
TCAGCTGCGCGACCACCAGCGGCTTGTACGCGTCCGGGTTGCCGATGACGTGGATCGCCCCGAGACCGAACTCGCCCATCCAGCCGTTGACCACTCCGGCACCGCCGAGCATGTGCTGGAACAGCGCCACGACGATCACCCACGACAGGAAGTGCGGCAGGTAGACCACGCTCTGCACGAACCGTTTGACGGTCGTGCCGACCAGGCTGTGCAGCAGCAGCGCCAGGGCGAGCGGAGCCGGGAAGAAGAACACCAGCTGGAGGCCGGCGATCACGATCGTGTTCGCGACCGCGTTCCAGAACTGCGGATCGCCGAGCATCTGCTGGAAGTTGGCCAGTCCGACCCACGCGCTGTCCGCGAGTCCCAGGAACGGCACGTAGTCGACGAAGGCCAGCGCGTTCCCGAACAGCGCGCCGTAGTGGAAGACCAGGAAGTAGAGGGCGCCTGGCGCCATCACGGCCAGCAGCAGCCAATCCCGGCGGATCCGCCGGCGATGTCCCGGTTTTCGGGCGCGTGGCGTCTCCTGGTGCACGTCGCGGGATGGCCGTCTGGTCTCGACCGCAGTCACCTTCGGTGGCCCCCCATCGATGCGATCATCCTTGACCGGAACACGGCGACCACGAAGATAAAACGGTTACATCTGTGGGTCAACCTTGGATGCCATACCCTTTGACAACTAGGGCTCCTGTCGTGGTAAAACGTTTTACCTCAGCCACGCCTCACGGAGGGGATCCATCCGTGTCGGAACATCCTGTCGCGGTGCTCGCCATGCAGCCCTGGGCGCTGCCGGACCTGTTCCCCGCGGATCTGCTGGAACGGCTGCGAACCCTGGTGCGGCTGAAACCGGGGCCGGCCCTCACGTCCTTCGGGACGGAGGAAGCCGCGTCCGTGCTGCGCGACGTGGACGTGCTGGTGACCGGCTGGGGGTGCCCGCGCATCGACAGTGCCGTGCTCGCCACCGCGCCGCAGCTGCGCGCCGTGATCCACGCGGCCGGGTCGGTGAAAGGACATGTCGATCCCGCGGTCTTCGCCCACGGCGTCACGGTCTCGTCGGCCGCACAGGCGAACGCGGTGCCGGTCGCCGAGTACACGGTGTCCGCCATCGTCTTCGCGGCGAAACGCGTGTTCACCCGAGCCAACTGGTACGCACAGGACCGCACGGCGGGTGACTGGCGTTCGGGTGCAGGCACCGGGCTCTTCGGCCGCACGATCGGAATCATCGGCGCCTCGCGGACAGGCCGGCTCGTGCTGGAACGGCTACGCGCGCACAACGTCCAGCTCCTCCTCGCCGATCCATACGTCACCACCCAGGAAGCTCGCGCACTCGGCGCGGAACTGGTCGACACGGACGAGCTGTGCCGCCGCAGCGAGCTGGTCTCCGTCCACGCGCCGGCACTGCCGGAAACCCACCACCTGCTCGACTCCCGGCGGCTCGCCCTGCTCCAGGACGGCGCGACGCTCATCAACACCGCGCGCGGATCCCTGGTGGACACCGTCGCCCTCACCCACCACTGCGCTTCTGGCCGCCTCGACGCCGTGCTCGACGTGACCGATCCCAACCCGTTGCCGCCCGGCCACCCGCTGCTGCAACTGCCGAACGTGCTCGTCACCCCGCACCTGGCCGGTTCACAAGGCCACGAACTGCGGCGCCTGGGCGAGTTCACCGTGGCCGAGGTCGCGCGCTTCGCCGGGGGCGAACCGTTGCACGGCACCATCTGCTCCAGCGACCTGCACCGGATCGCCTGACCCGGCCCTGCTGGGCTCGGCGGCGACCAGATGCTCATCGCGGCGGACGGCAGCAGCTTCGTCAGCGCCGAGGACCACGCGGTGGCCCTGGTGGACGAACTCGAGCAGAACCAGGTCATCCGACGCCGCATCACCGTCGCGTACTGACACCCTGCTCGCCCGACCTTCGGTTCACCTGGGTGGCCGCCGTGATCGGCCCTGTCGCACATCACACGACCATCGCGCGGGCAGCGGCGAGACGGTGCGCTGCGTCGTCGACGGTGTCGGCCACCAGACGGGCGTGCTCGTGCACCAGCTTCTGGACGGTCAACCGGCCGGGACGAGGCTGGTCGATCGTTCGCATGTCGCGCAGTTCACGGATCACCGGGCGCAACTCCGCCTCGGGCCGCCCTGTGGCGGCCGCCGGCACCACCACGGACAGGTCGTTGCCGTGCGGATGGAGCCCCAGTGCGCGATAGCAGGGCTGGCCGAGCGGCTGAGCCTGCGGTAGCCGGCGTCGAACACTGTGCCCAGCGACGGCTCACCGCCCACCGTCACCGCCGGCGCCGACCCTGCGTCAGCTGCTGAGGTCCATCAGGAAGATACCGTCGCCCTCGCCCTCGGCGCCCTCGACTTTCAGTCCGAAGGCCATCTGCATGCCGTCGGGCGAGATGACCGGGTTGTTGGCCCCGAAGTTCTTGTAGTAGTTGAACGTCGTCATCCGCTCGAACTTCCCTGAGCCGTCCAACGGGAGGCGCCAGATGTCGACCATGCCGGGGAACAGGGTGATGGCGAGGTCTCGCTCGACCATCAGGTAACGGCCGGACGGGTCGATGCCTTCCGCTTCCTCGTAGAGGATCGACTTCGGCGCGAGGTCGGTGACGGCACCGGTGTCGAGGTTGACGCGCATGGCCTGTCCGCCCTTGTGGAAGTAGGCGCTGAAGATCAGCTCATCGTCGGGGTCGGTGTCCGCGTCGGGCAGGGCTCGGAAGTCCTGTGCCTCGACGGCGGGCGTGTCCAGGGAGACGTCGCGCTTGTCGAGGGCGACCGTCCGACCGGCGATCTCCGGTCGGCCGTTGCGGTAGACGATTCGGCCCGTCAGGATCTTCGACTTGCCGAACAGGGCTTGGATGGGCACGTCCGGCTTGGTGAAGTCGATGGTTGACTGGTTCCACGCGATGCGGGTGGAAGCCGGGTTCTTGGAAACCGCGATGCCCTCCCAGCAGCTCTCGCCGAGACCGACCGGGGCAAGTGTGCCCAAAGGCTGCTGGAGCACCCACAGTTGGCCGCGGAAGCGGTCTCCTTCGGGGTCCTCGGCACTGCGCTCGGTCAACGCGCACAGGACGACGTCGCCGTTGGTCAGGTGGTGCGCCCGCAGCACTCCCTTGTGAAGCGCGGACGACTCGGTCAGGTTGCGGGTCGCGCCGGTCGCCAGGTCGTGCTGCCAGAGGTCACCGATCGGAGCGTCCAGGAAGACAAGGCGATTCCCGTCGGGAGACCAGTCGGCCCGTTGCGCCGCGCCGTTCGGCAGGTCGATGTCGAGCCGCCGGATGTTGCCGGGCAGATGGTCGGCCGGCGAGCCATCAAGGGTGCCCTTCTTCGGATCGAAGTTGATCCCCTGCAGCTGGCCCGTGGCCATGACCGACGACGTGTCGGTGTCCGCCGCCATGACCGGCAGCGCGTGAACCTGAACCAGCAGGCCCGCCAGGACGACCGATCCCGCGAGCGTCGCTAAGCGAAAGTTCCTCATGTTCGCCAGCCTGGCAGCTTGCCTAGGCGGACGCAAGAATCTTCTTGCACATCGCAAGAAGATCCCTGACCTCGAGCTGTAGCGTCTCCTTCCTTAGAATTGCGCCGGTGTCAGTACCAACACGGGCGAGGATCCTTGACGCGGCATGGGATCTGTTCCTGCGACAAGGATTCGCCGGGACGACCGTGACGCAGATCGAGGCGGCGGCGGGCTTGTCAGCCGGGAGCGGCAGCTTCTACCGGCACTTCAGGTCTAAGGAGGAGCTGCTCCAGGCGGTCGTCGACCGCGAGGTCGACCGCATCAATGCAGAGCGGCAGATCAACCCTGGGCCCGAAGAGATCGGAGGCGACGTACGGATCGCGCTCGCGCTCGAGTTCGAGCGCCGGCTCAACAACCTGCGGCGACTCCACCCGCTCATGAAGCTCGTCGCACGCGAGCGTGACCATCTCGGAGCATCGGTCGATCATCTCGGCGAGCTCTTGGTCACCCGCAACGTCGACATCCGTTCGCAACGGCTGGCCGGCTGGATGGCAGCCGGGGCGATCCCGACGCGTGATGCGGAGGCACTCGCGGCGGTCGTCACGTTCGCGCTCACCGGCTACCACCTATCGGTCGGCTTCTTCGGACACCCGCCCGCCGGAGTCAGCGACGAATCCCTGATCACCACGCTCGTCGACCTTGTCACAGGCGTGTAGTTCGATCTGGCCGCCGCTACCTGACGCGGCCGGAAAGCACCCTGCTCCGCCTACTCCCGATGAGCGACAACAGACATCGAGCTCGATGTCGCCGTTGAGCAGACACATTCAGACACCTCACGGGCGGTTCTATGAGCTACGGCGAGGTGATCCCACGCGGCGTAGGGCTTGCCGGCTCGGCCGGCGACCACGGCGGTGTTGCGGCATTCTTCAGCCGGTCGCCGCGGTTCCACCAACGACGCTTGCGCCAGGCGCGGACCGGCAAGCCGACGAACACGCCCAAGCACCAAAGTCCACAATAGACAGTCGCCCGCAGCCGTTCCTCCACTGCCACGGCCACCTCATCAGTCCCGCCAAGGATCTGCGACAGCGCAAAGGCCGCACTCCTTCTGAGCACGGGCCTCCGATGCGTGGACCTTCGTCAACGTGGGCACCGGCCAACTGCTACGGCCTGAGTACGTCCTGTGACGGCGTTTGACCGCGCTGATCACCTGGCCGGTGGGACAAACGCGACGCGACCTTCCGCATCACCCACTGATTGCGAAGGCAGCAAGGTGAACACGTTCTCACATCGCGGTTCAAAGATCGCTTTTTCGCGGTGGAGCCTTCCGTGAAGGCTCCACCGGCGATGGCGCTGTTACTGGACCTGGAGCGAGTCGGTGGTCGACGAGCCGCTGTAGCCATCGTCGACGACGAACCCGATCCTCTGACATGCCGCGCGCTGGCGGGACAGCGCACACAACGCCGTCGGTGTGGCCTGATCCGAGACGCACTCTCCATGCCGCTGATCATGTGCCGAGCAGCGACGCGCTCATGCCGACGCCGCCGCCTCCGCCTTCTGGTCCGGGGTGTTCGGGACGCCACCTCGCCAGAGCAGAGAAGAGCCTCAGTTCAAGATGCTCGAAACGCGATCCCGGCATCAGCACGGCTATCCAGACCATCGAGGACCGTGGTCGCTACCACCTCGGCATCGAGACAGACGATGTCGATGCCGAGGTGGCGACTGTTGGGTTTGGGCGCGACCGAGGTGTCCCGGTGCACAGCAGGTGACCCGGCCCTGTTCGACGCGCGCACGCGCGAACCTGGGCCTGAACCGGCGAGGTACGTTCAGGCGGGCGGTTGCCGACCGTCTGGCGCGCTCATGGCCCAAACAGGAAGTGCACGGTGCGGTGGTAGTCGCCAGTCGCAGTGGTCGGCTCACCTTCCGGTCCCAGCTGGGCGGCTGGCGCGAACTTGTAGCCGATCGGCGGAATCGCGTCCAGCAACGAGATGCCGCCTGCGGGGAACGGCGGAGCCGTGTTGCGCGGATCAGGACCCACTCGCGGAGTGAACAGGCGCAGGAAGAGGTCGTCCTGCTCCGCGACCACTGTGATGGCGCCCTCGGTGGTGCGCAGCACCACCCAGCAGACACCCGCGTGGTATCCCTTGAACTCGGGATACTGCCAGATGGCGGCCCCTGTCGCCGTGTCGTTGTAGTCCTTGGACCACACGCCGTGGTGGACACCGCGTAGCCGGTTCTTCCAGACGCGGTACGGGCCGTGGCCGAGCCACGTCACGCCGGTCACCTTCGACTCCGGGTAGTCGAGGTTCACGCCCAGGAAGTCGTGGGGCCCGGTCCGGTGGTAGCGGTACTCCATCCGCAGCCACCCGCTCGGGCTCAGCCGCCACGACACCGAAGTCAGGTCCCCCGTGTAGTCGGCCCGCACGACATGCGCGGCGCCGTCGGGGCGGTGGCTGAACCTGGTCAGCGTGGCCGTGCCGACCGCGGGCGCAGGGCCGTTGGCGAGTGACACCGCGGTTCCGTTGCGAGTGACACGCAGCAGCCTGCCGTCCGCCTTGCCGATCGTCACGCTGGTCGTGCCTGCGGTCATGGTCACCCCGCTCGCGTTCTCGGTTACCCTGACCGCGGACGCACCGGGGTTCGACACCACCAGCCGACGGGCGAAGTCAGCCGCCTTCTCGATCCTCCAGACCCACGTGTTGATTTCCTCACCGTGCGGTCGAAGCCCGCCGGGAACGACGTGCGGTAGTAGTCGGGATTCGCGAGCTGAACCGGCGACCAGATGTCCTTGATCGTGAAGAAGCTGCCTTCCTTCTCCCGATAAGGGCCGACAATGCCGTCCGGGGCGGCGTTGCCCACAACGTCGATGGCGCCGCCGCGGTCGCCCCGTGCGACTCCTTCGTCGCAGAACGCCCAGATGAAGCCACCAGCCGAACGCGGCGCGGTACCCATCAGTTTCCAGCAGTCGTTGAGCCCGGCGCCGGCACCGCCGTCGTACAACCCGTGCAGGAACTCGGTCGGCATGAAGACGTCCGGTCCGCCGAGGATGGTGCGGGTGCTCTCGTAGTTCTCGTAGTGGTCGGTGTTGATGCCGCCAAAGTTGGCCCACGGGTGCAGCACGGTGCGCCGCTGCGGGTCGTACTGGGCGAAGTTATCGTCCAGCGCGGTGTTCCAACCACCCTCGTTGCCGTTGGCCCAGAAGAGGATCGACGGGTGGTTGACGTCTCGGGTCACCATCGAGGCCACCAGCGGCGCGCCGGCACGCTCGTCGTACCGCTTGCTCCAGCCCGCGAGCTCGTCGAGGACGTAGAGCCCCAGTTCGTCGCACAGGTCCAGGAAGAAGGTGTCGGGCGGATAGTGCGACATCCGCACCGCGTTCATGTTCATCTCCTTCATCAGGAGGATGTCCTGGCGGGCAAGACGCGGGCTCGACGCGCGGCCGAGAGTCGGCCAGATGGTGTGCCGGTTCGAACCTTTCAGGATGATCTTCTTGCCGTTGACGTACACGCCATCACCTGCGCGGACTTCGACGGTGCGGAAACCGAACCGCTCCCCGACCTGGTGCAGCACAGTGCCGTCTCCGCCGATGAGGCTGATCTCGACCCGGTAGAGGTTCGGTGTCTCGGCGGTCCACAGCTGCGGCTGCGCGACCGCCGTCGTCACTCTCGCCTTCGTCTCACCTGCCGCGATCGGAACCGAGAACGCACTGCCGACGTTCGTGCCGTCGAGTCGTTTCACCTGCCCCACTACGTGACCGGAGGAGGTCAGCCCGTCGAGGTGGACTTCGGCGGCGAACGTCCCGTCCGCGCGGGCGTCGACAGCGATCCGGTCGACGCTGGCCGCGGGGAACGCCTGCAGCGACACCGGCCGGTAGATCCCGCCGAAGTTCCAGTAGTCGGCTCGGCGCTCGTCGTTGTTGACGGAGTTGTCGGCCGACTCCTTGCTGACCACGACCTCCAGCAGGTTCGGCTGGCCCAGCCGCAACAGCGTCGTCACGTCGTACCGGAACCGGTAGAAACCACCCCGGTGGACAGGACCCGCGGACGCGCCGTTGACCCGCACCTCGGTGTCGGTCATGGAACCTTCGAACACCAGGAAGACCCGGCGCGGCGCCCACGACGCCGGCGGGGTGAAACGGTGCCGGTAGAGCCCCTTCTCCTCGGGCACCAGGGTCCCGCCGTAGTTGTAGGTGCCATAGCCCCGGCACTCCCAGTTCGACGGCGTCGGGATGGTGCTCCACACCCCGCTGTTCCGCCCGCTCGTGCACTGGAACTCCCAGTCGACCGTGTGGTCGGCGTCTTCCCCCGTCAGCAGGAAGGTGTCGGTCAACCAGCTCGCAGACGCCCCAGAAGCCGCGCCACCGGTGCCGCCGGTGGTGAGCCAAGTGGTGCCGACGCTCGCGGCACCTAGTTCGAGGAAGTTGCGCCGTCCAATATCCACGCGGACTCCAGTTCACCGACCGACAACGTTTCTTCGAGAGCGACGACGGGTTCGTCGTCGCGCGAATCAGCCTGGCGGGAACCGTCATTCCGAGTACAAGTGCGCCGTCCGATCAGTCTCGGCACACGTAGAAACGCTGTCAAGAAAGCGCTTTCCAGGGCGTCGATCAGCCGTCGAAGGACCAGGTGACTGGTCGAACACCCTTGCCGGGCAACGGAAATCCGACGCGGCCGGCCACTGCTCCCGAAGCGCGCGGCAGCTTCCACCAACGGCGCGCGCACTCGGCTCCTGGCGGCGAACGAACGCGACCCCCAGGGGTGACTGTCAATCTTCAGCCGGCGGATCAGCAGCGGCAGCAGCTCCATTCCATCCACATCGGACAGTGGGTCGAGGGCCCCTCACCACGATCGGAAGACGACACGGACTCCGCCCGCGGGCACGTGGAGGCTGCCGACGATGTCATCACCCGTGAGCAACTCCGTGCCGGACTCGCTGACGTGGATCGTGGCGTTGTCATCGGTGTGGTTGATCGCGAACAGGTACCGTCCCTCCGATCCGGCGCGTTCGACCACCTCGACGTCGCGTGGCAGCTCGCGCTGGGCGATCGTGGTGGGTGCGATCGCGGCACGCAGCGCGGCGTCGAGGCCGTCCGCGGCCAGGCACGTGGAGACGTACCAGGCGTTGCCGCTTCCGGTGGCGTGCCGCGTGACGGCGGGAAGACCGGCCGCCGGACCATCCACATAGGACCATATCCGCTCGGCGCCGCGGAGGGTCACGACCTCGGACCACACGTTGCCCGTCGTGTCGTTGTCCAGTCGCACCCGGTGACCCGCGGGCAGTGGCGTGAACTCCTCGACCGTCAGGCCCAGCACGTCGCGCAACGCGCCGGGGTGAGGGCCGAGGTGGAAGGTGTCGCGTTCGTCCACGATCCCGGAGAAGCAGGACACGACCAGGGTACCGCCGGCCTCCGCGTAGCGGCGGAGGTTGACTCCTGCGGCCTCCGTCATCGAGTACAGGGCCGGCACGATGACCAGGGGATAGCGGCTCAGGTCAGCTTCCGGGTGCGCGAAGTCCACCGTGAGGTGCTGGTCGTAGGCCGCGGCGTACCAGGCTTCTGCTCGCTCGCGGGCGTCGAGGTCGACGCTCGGCCGCCACTCGAGTCGTTGTGCCCACCAGGACTGCCAGTCCCACAGCATCGCCACGTCCGGCACCACGCGGCTGCCGCGGATGCGGGTGAGCGCGTCGAGATCCTGGCCGAGCCGCACGACCTCGCGCCAGATCCTGCTCTCCGTGCCCGCTTGGGGAAGCATCGCCGAGTGGAACTTCTCGGCGCCGAAGCGAGAACCGCGCCACTGGAAGAACATGGCGCCGTCCGAGCCGCGTGCGACGTGCGCGAGGCTGTTGCGCGCCATCTCCCCTGGCCGCTTGGCGATGTTGCGGGGTTGCCAGGACACCGCGCTGGTGGAATGTTCGAGCAGCAGCCACGGTCGGCCGCCCGCCAGCGAGCGCGTGATGTCGGCACTCATCGCGAGATTGACGTGCTTGCGGTCGCCGTCGGCGGTCAGGTAGTGGTCATTGGTGACGAGGTCGACCTCCTTGGCCCAAGCCCAGTAGTCGAGCGAGTCGCACTGGGACAGCGCGGCGTGGAAGTTCGTCGTCACCGGGATGCCTGGCGACAGGGCGTGCAGCACGTCCCGTTCCCGCTTGAAGCTCGCCAGCAGGGTGTCGCTGGTGAAGCGAGCCCAGTCCAGCCGCTGGGTCGGATTGCCCACTGTGGGGGTGAGGCGCGGTGGCTGTACCTGTTTCCAGGAGTTGTAGGCCTGGCCCCAGAACGTGGTCCCCCACGCCTCGTTGAGCTCCTTGACTGTGATGTAGCGGTCGGCCAGCCAGACGCGGAACGCGGCAGCGGAGGTGTCGCAGTAGCACGCGTTCACCGGGGCGCCGTACTCGTTGTGGACGTGCCACAGCGCTACGGCAGGGTGTTCGCCGTAGCGGCGGCCCAGCTGCTCGGTGAGCGAGACAGCGGCGCGCCCATAGTCCGGTGAGCTGTAACAGATCGCGCCCCTCCCTCCGAACGCGTACCGCACACCCTCACGGTTCACCGGCAGCGCTTCGGGATGACGCTCGTAGAACCACGCGGGCGGCACGACCGTCGGAGTGGCGAGGTCGACGCGGACACCGTTGTCGTGCAACAGGTCCAGCAGGTGGTCCAGCCAGCCGAAGTCGTACTGGCCGGGCTCGGGCTCCAGCAGCGCCCAGGCGAAGATCCCGACGCTGACCATCGTCACGCCGGCCTCGCGCATCAGGCGCACGTCCTCCTGCCACAGCGGCTTCGGCCACTGTTCGGGGGTGTAGTCACCGCCGTACGCGAGGACGTCCAGACCAGTCGGCCAGTGCCGCCGTTTCATCCACGGACTCCTGTCTCTGTAATCGTGCACAGCAAGCACTCCGCCGATTTCTTACTCACAACCGTACATTTCGCCTATTGAAAGTGTCGAGGCTGGATCTCTACTGTGAACGTGCACAGTCCTGCATCTCCCACCCCGACATCGGAGGCACGGATGCAGCGCCGCACCGCCCTCAGCGTTGTTCCTCGGGTTGCAGCGTTACTGGCGCGTCGACCTGCTGTCCGGGGCCGTGAAGTCGTGAACACCAGTCGCCGCAGATGAGGCCAGATGACGAACACCGCGCCACAACGGCGAGCGCACTCGCGGACGAAGCGCCCGCCGACCATCATCGACGTCGCCGATCACGCCGGCGTGTCGCGTGGCACCGTCTCGCGCGTCCTGCAGGGCGGGCACAAAGTCAGCCCCGCCTCCCAGGAGGCGGTCCACGCGGCGATCCGCAAGCTCGGCTACGTGGTGAACCGGGCGGCCCGCAGCCTGGTGACCCAGCGCGCGGGCTCGGTGGCGTTCTTGCTGTCGGAGCCCCAGGAGCGGTTCTTCGAGGACCCCAACTTCACCACCTTGCTCCGCGGCTGCACCACGGCGCTGGGCGAGCACGACATCCCACTCGTCCTGATCACCGCGGGCACCGAGGCCGAACGCCGCCGCGTCACCCCGTTCCTGTCGACGCACCACGTCGACGGCGTGCTGCTGATCTCCTCGCACCGCGGCAACCCGATGATCGACCACCTGCGCCAGGCGAACCTGCCGTTCGTGTGCTGCGGCAAGCCGCTCGGCGAGCGCGGCGCCATGTCCTATGTCGCCGCCGACGATCGTGAAGGCGCCATGGCCATGGTGCGCTGCCTGCTCGAGTCCGGACGCCAACGCATCGCGACCATCGCCGGCCCTCAGGACACGCCCGGTGGACTGGAACGGCTGGCCGGTTACCGCGAAATGCTCGCCGAACACGGCATCGCCTACGACAAGCGCCTGGTGCAGATCGGGGACTACAGCCGGGCCAGCGGTGAGGCCGCCATGCACCGACTGCTGGCCACTGCTCCGAACGTCGACGCGGTCTTCGTCGCCTCGGACCTCATGGCCGACGGGGCGCTGACGGCGATCGAGAGGGCGGGCCTGCGCGTGCCCGATGACATCGCTGTCGGCGGCTTCGACGACTCACCCGTCGCAACCGCTGCCCGTCCCCCACTGACCACCATCCGGCAGCCGTGGGATCGCATCAGCGAGATGATGGTGCGCCAGCTGCTGGCTCAAATCGACGGTGAAGGGCCGGCCACGGTGATCCTGCCGATCGAGCTCGTCGTCCGCGAGTCAGCTTGACTCAAGCCCTGTCACATCGCGCGCGATTTGACAGAAATTAGCTGTGCACGTTCACATCAGTCAAGTCCGGACCACTTGAAACGATCTAATAGTTGCGGTTCTATCAACCATAGAGCGCACGCGTTGAATCTGTGCACGTTCACAGACCCTGTTCCGTGTGTGCCGCCGTCCACTCGATCAAAGGAGATCGAATGACCGCGCACGGCACCGGCCGCGCGAAAAGGGACGTCGCCCTGCGGGCGGCCATCATGCGTCCCTCCACGCTGCCGGCCCCTGCTGCCTCAGCGGCGAACTCGCTCAGCACGCTGGAGCGCGAACGCCAAGGACCTCAACTCGGGCGGTTGCTCAAAGCCTGACCACATCGGCTCCGCTCCGACTTCTCTTCACCGCCCCTGCCGAGGAAGAGGTGCCGCACCATGTCCCAAATCCAGCTGTCCCAAGAGGATCCGCCCATCCGGCGAGGAGGTGGCCACTCCAGCGGGCCGCTGCGAAGAGCGGCGATCGCGTTCGCGGCCACTCTCGGCATCCTGGCGTCCACTGTGGCCCCGGGATCGGCGTCTGCCGCCGACAACCCCTACCAGCGTGGGCCGAACCCCACCCAGGCGAGCATCGCGGCGAACCGCGGCACCTTCGCCACCGCGGAGACGAGTGTGGGCGGCGGGAACGGCTTCGGTGGCGCGAAGATCTACTACCCCACCGACACCAGCCAGGGCACGTTTGGTGCGATCGCGGTCTCGCCCGGCTACACGGCCACCTGGGCCGCCGAGGGCGCCTGGATGGGGCACTGGCTGGCCTCGTTCGGTTTCGTCGTCATCGGTATCGACACCATCAACCGCAACGACCGCGAGTACGCGCGGGGTACCCAGCTGCTGGCCGCACTGGACTACCTGACCCAGCGCAGTTCCGTGCGCACGAGGGTCGACCCGAATCGCCTCGCGGTGATGGGCCACTCGATGGGTGGCGGCGGAACCATCTCGGCCGCCCTGCGCCGGCCGACGCTGAAGGCGGCCATCGGACTTGCGCCGTACTACCCGTCCCAGAGCACGTCGGGCATGCAGGTCCCCACCATGCTGCTCGCGGGGCAGAACGACGGGACGAGCACCCCGGCGAGCATCGTCACCTTCTACAACGACATCCCGGCCTCGACCGAGAAGGTGTACCTCGAGCTCACCGGTGCCGGGCACGGCTTCCCGACCTCGAACAACTCCGTGGTTACGCGCAAGGTCATCCCCTGGATGAAGATCTTCATCGACCAGGACACGCGCTACACACAGTTCCTGTGCCCGTTGCAGGACTTGACCGGTATCAGGACCTACCGCAACAGCTGTCCGCTCCTGCCGAACGACCCCGGCACCACCTTCAGCCTGGCGGGCTCCGCTTCCGGCAAGTGCGCCGACGTGCCGGGCCGGGTCCAGACCAACGGCACCGGGTTGATCATCTGGACCTGCAACAACGCGGGCAACCAGCAGTGGACCCAGACGCCAGCGGGCGAGCTCCGGATCTACGGCAACACGAAGTGCATGGACGCCAACGCTTCTGGTCAGGGCGCGCGGGTGACGATCAACACCTGCAACGGCGGCAACAGTCAAAAGTGGACCGTCAACACCAACGGCACGGTCACGAACGCGGCCTCCGGGCGTTGCCTCGACGCCGGTGGCACCGCCGACAACTCGCCGGTCGTCGTCAACACCTGCAACGCCGCGTCCGGCCAGACCTGGACCAAGCGTCCCTGACCGCGGAAGGACCATTGTCATGACCGGAATCTCCCGCCGCAGCCTGATGATCGGCGCGGCCGCCGGAGCCGGTGCCCTCGCGCTGGGCACAGCCTCGCCCGCGTCCGCCGCGACGTTCGTCAAGGGCGCGGACATCAGCTGGATGCCTCAGATGGAGGCCGGCGGCTACTACTGGCTCAACAAGTCCGGCGTGCGGCAGGACCTGTTCACCATCCTCAAGAGCTACGGCCTCACCGCGATCAGCCTGCGCACCTGGGTCAACCCGTCCAGCAGCCCCGCCAACGGCCACTGCAGCATCCAGGAGACCGTGCAGATGGCGCAGCGGTGCCGTGACGCGGGCATGCAGGTTCTGCTCGGCTTCCACTTCGGTGACACCTGGAACTCCGTCGGCGTGCAGAAGCCGCCCAAGGCGTGGGCGAACATGAGCTACCCACAGATGCGTGACGCCCTGCGCAAGTACGTCGACGACTCGTTGAAGCTGCTCAAGGCCGGCGGTGTCACGCCGGGCTGGGTGAAGATCGGCAACGAGCAGAACAGCGGCATCTGCTCCCCCGTCGGCAGCGTCAGCAAACCGGCGCAGATGACCGGTCTGCTCAACGCCGCCTACGACGTGTCCAAACAGGTCTTCCCGGCCACGCCGGTCATGGTGCACCTGGCCCAGCCGCAGAAGATGGACAGCATCCAGCGGTTCTTCAACGCCTACCGCGGCAACGGCGGCAAGTGGGACATCACCGGGCTGTCCTCCTATGCCCAGGGCAGCAACGTGGCGCCGATCCTCGGCAACATGCGGACCATCCAGTCCACCTACGGCAAGCCGATCATGCACGTCGAGTACGGCGGGCCGATCGGCAAGGCCAACCAGGTCCGCGACGGCCTGCGGCAGTTCATCACAGGCACCAAGGCTTTCGGCGGCCTCGGAACCTTCTTCTGGGAGCCGGAGGGCTACTCCCCGTTCACCGGCTACGGCTCGACCGCCTGGACCAGCGACCGCCGACCCACCGCCGCCATGGACGGCTTCCTCAACGTGTGACAGGAGAATCGATGTCTCTCAAGCGTCTCGTGCTCCTCACGGCCGCTCTGAGCGTGGCCGTGCTGGCCCCGGTCCCCGCGGTGGCGGCAACAACGGCGTTGCCACCGCAGTGCTCGGGTACCGCGCCGATCAAATGCAGCTTCAACGTCGCACCAGGCAACTACGACGTCACCGTGGAACTGGGCAGCACCACCAAGGCCGCCAACACCTCCATGTCGGTTGAGGCAAACAGGCAGGTCCTGAACGCCGTCTCCACCACCGCCGGCCAGGTCGTCCGCACCAAGGCCACGGTCAACGTCCGCAGCCCCGAAGGCCAGCCCACCGGCCAGGGCGGCACCGGCACCCCGGGCCTGCAGATCACGTTCAGCGGCAGCGCACCCGCGATCGGCTCGCTGACCGTCACCCCGGCTCAGGCTCCCCTTGCGGTCTACCTCGCCGGTGACTCGACAACCTGCGACCAGTTCTACGTGCCCTACGCCGGCTGGGGGCAGTTCCTGCCGACCAGGGTTCGCGAAGGTGCCGTGGTCGCGAACTACGGTGACTCCGGGGAGAGCTCGGGCAGCTTCCTGTCCAACCGGGCGCTGTTCCCGACGATGAAGCCACTGGTCAAGAGCAAGGACCTGGTGCTCATCCAGTTCGGTCACAACGACAAGCAGACCACCGCGACGGCCTTCCGCGACAACCTCACCCGGTTGATCAACGGTGTGCGCGAGCGCGGCGGCGTTCCGGTGCTGGTGACGCCACCAGTGCGCAGGCAGTTCAGTGGTAGCAAGCTCAACGGGACCGCGTTGCACATCAACGGCAAAGGCGTGGACCTGCCTGCCACGATGCGGGCGCTCGGCCGCAGCGCCAACGTGCCGGTGATCGACCTGACCGCCAAGAGCAAGGCTCTCGTCGAGTCCATGGGGCCCTCGGGATCCCAGGTTCTTTACCTCACCAGGGAAAACGGCGACAACACCCACTTCTCCTATCGCGGCGGCGCGGAGATGGCCGACCTCGTCGTGCAAGGCGTTCGCGAGCTGAACCTGCCGCTGACCGGCTACCTGCGCTGAACCAGGCATTCGACTTTTCGCCTCACCTGTGGAGGTCACCATGCTTTTGCACCGACGGCGCGCCGCACCGCTCGCCGCCGGCGTCGTCGCCCTGACCTTGGCCGGCAACGGTCTTGTCAGCTCGGCGGCTTCGGCGGCGGCGACTCGGTACGAAGCGGAAGCCGCGCCGGCCACCTGCGCCGGCGCGATCGAGTCCAACCACGCCGGTTACTCCGGCGGCGGGTTCTGCAACGGCGACAACACAGTCGACGCGGCGACCCAGTTCACCGTGACCGCGGCTGAGGCCGGCACGGCGACCATCGCCATCCGATACGCCAACGGCGCGACCGACAACCGCCCGACCGACGTGCTCGTCAACGGTGCGGTCGCCCATTCGGGCACCGCGTTCGACCCGACCGGCGCCTGGTCCACCTGGGGCACCAAGACGTTCACCGTGTTCGTGAACGCCGGTGCGAACACGATCCGGTTGGACCCGACCACTGCGGCGGGCCTGGCGAACATCGACTATCTCGACCTCGAATCCGGTGGCACTCCGCAGCCTGTGGGCAAGCAGCTGGAAGACCTCAACCGGGGCCTGGTCAGCGTGCGCTCCGGATCCGGCAACCTGGTCTCGTGGCGGCTGCTCGGAACCGAGCCGGCCTCGACCGGGTTCAACGTCTACCGCGGCACCACGAAGCTCAACACCGCGCCGATCACCAACTCCACGAACTTCCTGGACTCCGGCGCACCGGCGGACGCCTCGTACACGGTCCGCGCGGTCGTGAACGGCACGGAGCAGACTCCGTCCGAGGCGTCGCTGCGCTTCACCGGCGGCAACTATCTGGACGTGCCGATCTCCCGGCCGGGAAGCAACTACACAGCCGGTGACGCGAGTGTCGGTGACGTGGACGGTGACGGCCAGTACGAGATCATCCTCAAGTGGGATCCCAGCGACCAGAAGGACAACTCGCAGTCCGGTCGCACCAGCAACGTGTACATCGACGCGTACAAGCTCAACGGACAGCGGCTGTGGCGCGTCGATCTCGGCCGCAACATCCGTGCCGGTGCGCACTACACCCAGTTCCAGGTGTACGACTACGACGGTGACGGCCGGGCCGAACTGGCGGTCAAGACGGGCGACGGCACGGTGTCGGGCACCGGACAGGTGATCGGCAACGCGAACGCCGACCACCGCAACTCCGACGGCTACATCATCACCGGGCCCGAGTACCTGACCGTGTTCAACGGTCTCACCGGCGCTGTCATGTCCACGGTGAACTTCGAGCCGGCCCGCGGCAACATCTGCGACTGGGGCGACTGCAAGGGCAACCGGGGTGACCGGTTCCTGGCCGGCACCGCCTACCTCGACGGGCAACGGCCCAGCATCATCATGGGCCGCGGCTACTACGAGAAGAGCACGATCGCGGCCTGGGACTTCCGCAACGGTCAGCTCACCCGGCGCTGGAAGTTCGACTCCGGCAGCGCGGGCAGGCAGTGGACCGGCCGGGGCACCCACTCGCTGTCCATTGCAGACGTCGACGGCAACGGCACCGACGAGATCATCTACGGCGGCATGACCATCAACTCCGACGGCACCGGCCGCTACACCACGAACTTCTACGCCCACGGCGACGCGCTGCACGTGAGCGACTTCGTGCCCAGCCGCCCAGGTCAGGAGATCTGGCAGATCCACGAGCAGAGCTCCGGCGCGGCCGCGACGCTGCGGGACGCGAACACCGGTGCCGTCATCATGCAGAAGAACAACACCTGCAACTGCGAGGGCCCGGCTCGCGGCGTGGCCGGCGATGTGTACGCCGGTAACCCCGGCGCCGAGTTCTGGGGCAAAGGCACCGGCCTGACGAGCGCGTTCAACGCCTCCGGCGGCAGCGTCGGACGAGCACCCGCCAGCGCGAACTTCCTGGCCTGGTGGGACGCCGACCCGGTGCGGGAGCTGCTGGACGGCAACCACGTCGACAAGTACGGCACCGGCGGCGACACCCGCCTGCTCACCGGTTCCGGCGCGCATTCCATCAACGGCACCAAGGCCACCCCGTCGCTGTCCGGTGACCTGTTCGGCGACTGGCGCGAGGAAGTCATCCTCCCCCGCGACGACAACGCCGCACTGCGCATCTACGCCACCCCGACCCAGACCGACCGGCGGATCCACACCCTGCTGCACGACCCCCAGTACCGCGTCGCCATCGCGTGGCAGAACTCCGCCTACAACCAGCCGCCACATCCGAGTTTCTTCCTCGGCAACGGCATGAGCGCACCGCCACAACCCAACATCCACCTCCGCTGAACCTGCCGGTCAGGCGGGTCGGCGGCACCGACCCGGCTCGTCTGACCGCGGCCACGTCTCTCGCCGCCAGTTCCGCACACCTCACCACCCCTGCAAGGAGTCATCGTGTCGATGCAACGACGTTCTTTTCTGAGGCTGAGCACGGCCGCGGCAGCGGCCGTGGGCGGCGCGACCCTGCTCGGTACCGGCCTGGCCAATGCCGCCCCCGTCGCACCCCTGGGGACCGCGCCGACCACCCCGTTCGCCGTCGGTGTGCGCCGGTACAACTGGACCCGCGGCAGCCGCCCGTGCACCACCTACGTCTACTACCCCGCCACCGGCACCGCCGGCGGCAACCCGGTGAACAACGCCCCGGTCGCCAACGGCGTCTTCCCCGTCTACAACATGACCCACGGCTACGGAAGCAGCCCGCAGAACTCCCTGTTCATCATCCGGGCCCTGGCCTCGGCCGGCTTCGTCGTTCCCGCCCCGCACTTCAACCACAACTTCAACGACGTCAACAACGGCAACACCTCCAAGGACGTCTCACAGATCATCACCAACACCCTCGCACTCAACACAAGCGGACCACTGGCCGGGCACATCAACACCGGCATCGGCGTCGGCGTCTCCGGCCACTCCCTGGGCGGCATGGTCACCCACGGCCTGCTGACCCGCTGGGCCGACAGCCGAATCATCTCCGCCAACCCGCAGTCCTGTGTGGACATGGGCAACCCGTCCAGCTCGGTCACCGCCAAGGTCCTGTTCGTGCACGGTGACAAGGACTCGACCACGTCCTACTCCTCCGCCCGGCAGGCGTACACGGAGATGAGGTGGCCCAAGGCGTTCCTTACCTTCGTCGGTGGCAGCCACACCAGCTTCTGGAGCGACCAGCGCTTCCCGAAGACCGTCGTCGACTGGGCCCGTTGGACGATGTACGGCGACACCGCCGCACGGGACCGCCTCCCCGCCGACGCGTCCGGCTCCAGGACCAGGTGGGAAGCCCAGCTGGGATAACCCGAGACCTGCCGGGGCAGCGCTCGGACGTTGCCCCGGCATGGTGCCGACAACCTTCGCGACCACATTGGACGGGCTCGATGACACAGTCTTTCCACGAAAATGCCTCACCGCGGCGTTGGTACAGACGCCGCACCGCACTCGCCCTCGCCGGCGCACTGATCGTGAGCGGCACCGCGGCAGTGGTCGCGGGGCCGTCGGCGCAGGCAGCGGTGATCGACCCGGCGGCCTACTACCAGATCGTGTCGCGGCACAGCGGCAAAGCCGTCACCGTCGCAGGCCAGTCGACCGCCGACGGTGCCGTCGTCGAGCAGCGAACCCGTGCCGACGTGACCGGCCAGCAGTTCCAGTTCGTCGACGCCGGCAGTGGCTACCACAAGCTCCGGGTCAGGCACAGCGGCAAGGTGGTGGACGTCGCCTCGGCGTCCAAGGCGGACGGCGCGAATGTCGTTCAGTGGACCGACAACGGCGGCACCAACCAGCAGTTCCGGGTCGCCGACACCGACAGCGGACACGTCAAGCTCATCAACCGCAACAGCGGCAAGGCACTCGACGTGCGAGATCAGTCCACTGCGGACGGAGCGCGGATCTCCCAGTACACCGACACCGGCGCTGTCAGCCAGCAGTGGCAGCTGGTCAAGGTCGACACGGCACCGGCACCGAAGTACGCCGGCTACCTGTTCTCCTACTTCACCGGCGAGAACACCTCCGCCGGTGAACAGGTCTACTTCGCCCTCAGCCAGGGCAACGACCCGACGCGATGGCGTCAGCTCAACGGTGGACGGCCGGTGCTGACCTCGGCCATCGGGACCCGCGGCGTGCGCGACCCGTTCATCCTCCGCTCACCGCAGGGCGACAAGTTCTACCAGATCGCCACCGATCTGCGGATGTACGGCAACGGCAACTGGGACCAGGTGCAGCGGACCGGCAGCAAGTCCATTGTGGTCTGGGAGTCGACCGACCTGGTGAACTGGAGCGCGCCCCGACTGGCGCGGGTCTCGCCGGACACCGCCGGGAACACGTGGGCGCCTGAGGCGTACTACGACGAAAGTCTCGGTCAGTTCGTCGTGTTCTGGGCGTCGAAGCTGTACTCCCCCAACGATCCGAACCACACCGGCACCACCTACAACCGGATGATGTACGCTACCACGTCCGACTTCCGCACCTTCAGCGCCGCACAGGTCTGGGTCGACAAGGGCTACTCGACGATCGACTCGACCCTCACCAAGCACAACGGCACCTACTACCGCTTCACGAAGGACGAGCGGAGTTCCTCGCAGTCGGCGTGCGGCAAGTTCATCCTCGCGGAGAAGTCGGCGACGATCCTCAACCGCAACTACTCCTTCGTCGCAGACTGCATCGGCAACAACGCGATCAGGCAGGGCGAGGGACCGCTGGTCTTCAAGTCGAACACCGAGGAACGCTGGTACATGTTCATCGACGAGTACGGCGGCCGGGGCTACGTCCCGTTCACGACCACCGACCTCAACACCCGGCAGTGGACGCCCCTCTCCAGCTACACCCTGCCCGGCCGGCCGCGCCACGGCACCGTCCTGCCGGTCACCCAGGCCGAGTACGACCGGCTGCTGCAGCGCTGGGGCTGAGCCACCCCGTGGTGAGCCGCGCCGTCGACCAGGCGGCGCGGCACCATCGAGTCCCGTCTGCAGGGGCTCTGCTGTTCTCCGTCACCATTCGGCGAACGACCCGTCCTCGTGCCGCCACACCGGGGGTCGCCATCGGTGTCCAACCGCGTCCGCCCGGCGCACCGCATCCTCGTCGACCTCGATCCCCAGGCCTGAGGTGTCCCAGCGGCGCACGGCGCCGTCGTGGAAGGTGAACGGGGTGCGGTCCAGCACGTAGTCGAGCAGTTCGGCGCCGGTGTTGTAGTGGATACCGATGCTCTGCTCCTGGATCAGGAAGTTGGGTGTGGCGAAGGCGACTTGGAGGCTGGCGGCCAGCGCGATCGGCCCCAGCGGGCAGTGCGGCGCCAGCAGTGCGTCGTGCACCTCGGCCAGTGAGGCGATGCGCCGCACCTCGGAGATGCCGCCGGCATGGGACAGGTCGGGCTGCACCACCGCGACGCCGGCGCGCAGCGCGGGAAGGAAGTCGGCCCGCGAGTACAGGCGCTCACCGCAGGCGATGGGCACCGGGCTCGCCCGGACGACGTCGGCGAGGCGCTCGCGGTGCTCGGGCAGGACGGGTTCCTCGACGAACAGCGGGTGCAGCGGGGCCAGCTCGGGCAGCACGCGCAGTGCGGCTGCGGTGGTGAAGCGACCGTGGAAGTCCACCGCTACGTCTCGGTCGTCGCCCAGGACGGCGCGCACGGCGGCGACGCGGTCCACGACTGCGGCGGTCTCAGCGCGGGTGGGCACGGGACTCATCCGGCCACTCGCGTTGACCTTCACGGCGGTCAGCCCGGCGGCGACCTGCGCGGCGGCGGCGTCGGCGACCTCGGTGGGCTCGTCGCCGCCGATCCAGCCGTAGACGCGAACCCTGTCGCGGACGGCGCCGCCGAGCAGTTGATACACGGGCACGCCGAGCGACTTGCCCAGGATGTCCCACAGGGCTTGGTCGATGCCGGCGGCGGCGCTGGAGAGGATCGGGCCGCCGCGGTAGAACGCGGATTTCGTCATCAGCTGCCACAGGTCCTCGATGCGGCCTGGGTCAGCGCCGATGAGCAGGTCGGACAACTCCTCGACGGCCGCGCGCACGGTCTCCGCGCGCCCTTCCACGACCGGTTCGCCCCAGCCGGTGACCCCCTCGTCGGTGCTGACGCGGCAGAACAGCCAGCGGGGTGGGACCAGGAAGGTCTCGACAGCGGTGATCTTCAACCGGTGCGCTTCTCTCTGGTCGGGGTGACCGGTCAGGACGAGGTCTTGTAGACGCTCCACCCGCCGTCGACCGGAATCGAGGCGCCGGTGACGAACGAGGCGTCGTCGCCGACCAGGAAGGCGATCACGGCGGCCACCTCGTCGGGGCGGCCCAGGCGCCGCACGACGGTCTGCCCGGCGGTGGCACGCCGCTCGTCCTCGCCGATGTCGTCCCACGCGGCGGTCAACACGGGACCGGGCAGCACGGCGTTGACCCGGACCTCGGTCCCGTACTCGGCGGCCAGTTGGCGAGTCAGGCCGGTGAGCCCCGCTTTCGCGGACGCGTAGGCGGCACGGCCGGGCAGTCCGATCAGGGCGTGCACGGAGGACGTCAGCACCACCGCGCCGCGTCGGTCGCGCCGCAGGTCGGGCAGGCACTCGCGGACGCCGAGGAAAGCGCCGGTGAGGTTGACGGCGAGCTGCCGCTCCCAGGACTGCGTGGTGGTCTCGTGTGCGGGCCGCACGTCAACGGTGTAGGCGTTGCCGACCAGCACGTCGACCGGTCCCAGCTGCTCCCGGCAGGCCCGCACCGCGTCACTCCAGTCGGTTTCGGAGCTGACGTCGCAACGCAGGGCGATCGCCCGGCCACCGGCGGCGTCGATGGCCGTCGCCACGGTCTCGGACCGCGGCGACACGTCGAGCAGGGCGACAGCCGCGCCGTCACGGGCCAAACGGTGCGCGGTGGCCTCGCCGATCCCCTGAGCCGCGCCGGTCACCACAGCCACGCGGCCGGCCAACGATCCGGTCAGTGGCTTGGTCACCGGGACTCCGCGTGGACGGCCATGTCGTCGATGTCCTTCATCGCCTTGGCCAGCAGGTCGAGCATGGCCAGTTCGGCGCGCGGCGCGTCCCTGTCGCGCACGGCGTCGAGCACGGCGCGATGGCTGGGCACGGGATCGTCGGCGCCGGAGTGGGCATGCACCAGGCGGTCGCGGGCACGCAGGCCGGGTTCCAGCAGCAGGTCCATGCGCGCGAACAGCTCGTTGCCGGTGGCGGCGAGCAGGGCGCGATGGAAGGCCGCGTCGGCTTCCTCGGCTGCCACCGCGTCGTCACCGGCCGAGGTCATGGCCTCCAGCGCCGCGTCGAGGGTTTCCAGGTCCGCGTCGGCGCGCCGCAGGGCCGCGCGGCGCGCGACCGCCGGCTCGATGACCGACCGCAGATCCGCCAGGTCACGCAGGACCCGCTCGGCGTCGCCGCCGTCGATGCGCCAGTCGATCACGTCGGTGTCGAGCAGGTTCCACGCCGAGCGGGGGCACACGAACGTGCCGCGCTTCTGCCGGGCGTCGACAAGACCCTTGCCGGTCAGCACCTTCAGCGCCTCGCGCAGCACCGTGAGGCTGACGTCCAGTTCCTCCCGCAGCGCCCGGAGGTCCAGGACGTCGCCGGGCGCGTACTGCCCGCCCACGATCCGTGAGCCGATGTCCTGCACGACTTGGTAGTGCACGCCGCGGCCGGTGTAGCGCGCCATGTTGCCTCCCGCTGTGATGGCCGCCAGCTTAGCCGGTCGTCATTAATTATGAATAATTCTTGACACGGGAGTGGTCGCTGCCCACGATGAACCCCGCCGCTGACCACAGGAGTTCAGGAGCGCACATGCTCTCGCTGCACGCCCACGATCCCGCCCCACCGCTGATGGGACACCTGCCGATGGGCACCGCTCCCGGCGACGCCAGGCCGGTGCGGGTGGACAGCCGGACGCTGAGCCGGGACGGACGGCCTTGGCTGCCCGTGATGGGCGAGTTCCACTTCAGCCGCTTCCCCGAGTCGCTGTGGCGGCGCGAGCTGCTGTTGATGAGGGCTGGCGGGATCGACCTCGTCGCCACCTACCTGTTCTGGAACCACCACGAGGAGATCCGCAAGCACTACCGCTTCGACGGCAACCGCGACATACGGCGATTCGTCGAGCTGTGCGCCGAGCTCGGCCTCGCCGTGTCGGTGCGCCTCGGCCCGTGGTCGCACGGCGAGTGCCGCAACGGCGGTTTCCCCGACTGGCTGTCCGATGTGGACTGCACGCCGCGCACCGACGACCCTGCCTATCTCACGCTGGTGCGGC
The DNA here is from genome assembly GCF_011067745.1 of Lentzea alba. Classification (GTDB taxonomy): domain Bacteria; phylum Actinomycetota; class Actinomycetes; order Mycobacteriales; family Pseudonocardiaceae; genus Lentzea; species Lentzea alba. The sequence goes on along the minus strand of NZ_JAAMPJ010000015.1, from coordinate 154,082 downwards.
CCTACTACGCGGCGATCGCCGAGCAGTTGGCCGGGTTGTGGTGGGGTGACGGCGGCCCGGTCGTCGCGGTGCAGGTGGAGAACGAGCTGTACGACCAGCCCGGTCACCTGGCCACGTTGCGCGCACTCGCCGAAGAAGCAGGCGTCAACGCTCCACTGTGGACGGCGACCGGCTGGGGTGCCGCGCAACTCCCGCCCGACGTCGTGCTCCCCCTCTACGGCGGCTACCCCGAGGCGTTCTGGGAGGACGCCACCGACGGGTGGGCGCGCGAGGTGCGCCGGCACTACTTCCCCACCCCGATCCGGGACGACCACGCCATCGGCGCCGACCTGCGCACCACCGCACCGGCGGGCAGCGGTCCGGACGACACGCGCTACCCCTACGCGACGTGCGAACTGGGCGGCGGCATGGCCATCGCCTACCACCGCCGCCCGCTCGTCCCGGCCGCCGACGTGTCGGCCCTGGCGCTGGCCAAGCTCGCGAGCGGGTCGGCGTGGCAGGGCTACTACCTCTACCACGGCTGTTCCCAACGGCTGGACCTCGCGACCACTAACCAGGAGTCGCACGCCACCGGCTATCCCAACGACCTGCCGGTGGTGAACTACGACTTCCAGGCGCCGCTGGGCGAGTACGGGCAGGTGCGGCCTTCGTTCGCGGCGCTGCGACTCCAGCACCTGTTCCTGCGCGACTGCGGCGCCGACCTCGCTCCCGCCGAGCTGCACCTGCCCGACGAGCAGCCGTCGAGCCTGGACGACCGGCGCACTCCGCGCTGGTCGGTGCGGTGGAGCGGCGGTCCGGCGTTCCTGTTCGTCAACAACCACCAGCCGCACGAGCAGCTGCCCGACCACCACGACGTGCGCTTCGAGATCACACTCGGCAGCCGAGTCGTGCGGATGCCCGCCGGCGGCGTGACGATCTCGTCCGAGGCCCACTTCGCCTGGCCGATCGACTATCGCGTCGGCCAGGTCGAGCTGGTCTGGGCCAGCGCGCTGCCGGTGGGCCGGTTCACCTGGGACGGCGTGCCCACGGCCGTGTTCGTCGCCACCGCGGGCATCACCCCGCAGTTCGCCCTGCCCGCGGGGACCTGGGTGGCCGGCGCCCCGATCGACGACCGGGGCGTGGTCACGGTCGCCCATCCCGGACCGGGCGCCGTGGTCACCGCCACCACCCCCGAAGGCGAAGTGGCGCGACTGCTGGTGCTGGACGAGGAGAACGGCCTGCGGTTGCAACGCGTTTCCCTGGCCGGGGTCGACACGCTGGTGCTCTGCGACGAACCCCTGGTGGTGGACGGGAACGTGGCATGGGTGGAGACGACCGCGGACCACCTCGACGTGTCCTTCCTGCCCGCGCCCGAGCAGGTCACCGGGGAGCCGCGCGGCGCGTTCACCCAGGTCCGCCTCACCGTGCCACGGACCTCGCACGAACCGGTGCTTGAACCGGTGCGCGCCAAGGCGCAGGCACCGCCCGCCAGGACGGGTGGTGCCCAGCATCGGGCTTCGGCACCGCTGGACGAGGACTTCGAGCACGCCGCCGTCTTCCACGTCGACGTGCCCGCCCAAGCGCTGCACGGCGAAGACGAAGTCCTGCTGGCGCTCGGCTACACCGGAGACGTGGCCCGCGCGTACGTCGGAGGACGGCTCGTGACCGACCACTTCTGGTACGGCCCCGAGTGGGAGATCGGCCTGCGCCGCTTCGCCGATCAAGTGGTGGAGCACGGCGTCGAGATCAGGATCCTGCCCCGCGCAGCGGAAAGCACGGTGTACGTGGACCATTCGGTGCGCGCTCAGTACAAAGCCGCGCTGGACACCGCCCAGGTCGACTCGGTCCGGCTGGTGCGTCGCGCTCGGGTGCAGCTGTGGTGAGCACGCCGGGAAACCTGTTCACCAGGCGTGCGCTGCTGCGCGGCACGCTGGGTGCCGCGGCCGTGGGCGCGCTGGGCGCGTGCGGGTCCCGCTCGACGACGCCGATCAGCTGCTGGTGTTCTTCCTGCTGCGCAAGCAGTTGCTGGAAGGGCTGACGGCCGGGGCGGTGAAGGCGTGACTCCGCGAGGTCGGGGTGTCGTCACCTGGATTCCTGCCGGCCATCGGAGTGCGCGGTCTCCTGTGGACCGCGCACTCCGGCCGCCGTCACGCAGCCGAGGATCAGCTGGCCTTGCGGTAGGCGCGGAAGTAGTCCACGACGAACTCCTTCGGCCGCGGGTCGTTGGGATCCACGTTCCCCGTCCACCCGGCGTTCTCGTAGATGCCCAGCAGGAATCCTGAGGCGTAGGCCGGCGACTGGTTGACCGTCCTGGTCAGCCGGTTGTCGACGTACAGCTTGATCTGGGTGGGCGTCCACTCGAGCGCGTAGATGTGCATCCCACCCGCGAGGTCGAACGACGTCCCGACCGACTGGGTGACCTGGGTGATGTTCGGGTCCGACCACTTGAACAGGTTGAAGTTGAAGTTCCGGGGAGTCCGCCCTGGGTGTTCCATGATATCGATCTCGGCACTCTGGGACGGCGTGTCCTGCTTGCCCACCGTCCAGAACGCGGCGTGCAGGCCGCTGCGCGCGGACGTCCTCCCGCGAATCTCGAAGTATCCGTACTTGGGCGCGTACTTCCAGATCGTCGGGATCGTGTGGTCCTGGGGCGAACCCTTGTGCAGCCCGGTCTTCTGCCCCGTCTGGATGCTGGAGACCTTCATCTTGTCGCCGCCCGCGTAGTACGTCGGCTGGTCGTTGTCGATCCGCAGCACCAGCGCGTTGTTGCGGAACCCGTACCGCGCCCTGGATCGCCACTCCGGCGTCCGCGACTCGAGGTAGTTGGTGATCCACAGATTGCTGTCGAGCGAACCGTTGAACTCGTCGTGCCGATCGAGGATCCAACCGGGCTTCTGCACGGGGTTCGGAGGAACGTCAGCCGCGACGGCGGGCTGGGCGGTGCCCACGAAGGCTGCGGCCACGAGCGGCCAAATCGCGGCGACTCTGCTGAAGCGCCGGATGCCTGGGCGTGCGTTCATCATCGCTCGGATCTCCTCAACAACGTGCTGCACAGGGCAAAGGATCACCGTATGAGCACGAGGAGGCACGCCGACGCCGCGGAACGCGGTTGTCAAGAACTGTCAAAGTCGCGCGGTCGACCACAGTGTTCGACAACCACGACCGCGACTTCCTGGCACATCACCACCTGACAGTCCAAACAGAACAGACTCGTGAGCATGTTGCGCGCCTTTGCGGTGCGCCACTACCGTGCCCCAGGAGCTTCCCGGACACCCTGGCGACTCAAGTTCCTGCCGGCCTGGCCGTGCGACCCGGCCGACCGAGACGCAGCGATCCTCACGGGCATCGAGGAATCGTCGAAATTCGACTCGAACAATGGTGTCGCCTATCAATTCACTGCCAGCTTGCTGACAACGCGACGAGAGCCGTCGTAGCGTTCACGGCGCCGGACGCGACCACAGCTGCCTTCCGCGTCCGGCGTCCGAACGAAGCGTGGGAGTGGCAGGCGATGACGCACGAGGAATCAGGCCGGAACGAGTTCGGGCAGGAACTGCGCCGCCTGCGTGAGCAGGCAGGTCTCACTCAGGTCCAGCTGGCTGCGCGCCTCGGCTATCACCACTCCTACGTCTCCAAGATCGAGAGCGGCGCACGGGAGCCGCGGATCGCGTTCGCCGACAAGGCCGACGATCTGCTGGCAGCGGGCGGCTCGCTGCTCGCCGTGGCGACGAGGATCCGTGCGCGGCTGTGCGCTGGACTCGTCGCCTCCGCCGGGGAGGCCTCGGTCCCGTTGCCCCGAGCACCACATGGTGCTGACCAGCTTCGGCCCTCGCTCACCCGGTACGTCCGGTTGCCGGCGTTCGGCGTCACCTGCCCCTCGCACGGCATCAACGGCTGCGCGGCGCCGGTGCCCGGCGGCCTCGCGGAGGTGCCCGGTGTCGATGGGCTCACCGTGGGTGCCGAGACACTGCACGGATTCGCCGCGCTGCTGACGACCTACCTCGACGCCGACATCAGCGAAGTCGCCGGTGACCTCGCTGTTCCTGTCGAACGGGCGTTGCGCACCCTCACGACCCTGGTGCCGATGGCGCGGGGCGTCCACGCGAACGGCCTGCTACAACTCGCCGCCAGGTACGCCGACCTGGCCGGATGGCTCCGGGTGAAACGAGGGCAGCACGGAATTGCCATGACATGGCTGCACCGCGGCGTCGAGTGGGCGCTGGCTTCCGGTGGCGTCGCAACGGCCTGTGAGGCGCTGAGCAGCATGGGCGTGCTCGCCATGATCGAAGGCGACGCGGCGACCGCGCTCGACTACAGCGCCGCCGCGTCCGCGGTGGACCCCAGCCGCCTGTGGACGGGCGTGCACGCGCAACTGATCCAGGCCCGCGCGCACGCCATGCTCGGTGACCATCGGGAGTTCTCCAGGTTGTCGAGGGCCGCGCAACGAGCTGTCGACCAGTTTGACGGCCGGGACCGCATCGAGGCGCCGTGGCTGATCGGAGCGGCGGGCGCGACCTACATCGCCTCGCACCTGGCCGGCGGACTGCGCGACCTGGCAGAGGTCACCGGCCGATCGGTGATCGCCGACCGCGCGGTGATGCACGCGGAGACATCACTGGCGAACGTGCCCGCCCGGATGCACGGCAGCAGGCTCATGCTGACCCTGCGCCTGGCCGACAGCCACGCGTGCCGAGGCGACCTCGACGCCGCCGTGGAGCTCGCACGGCCGGTGATGGCGGCGGTGACATCGGCTCCGGCCACCCCCATCCGCCACGAACTCAGCAGGCTCCGCACCCGCCTGGGCAGCAGATTCGCAGAACTGCTCGACAGTATGGGTCTGTGTCGGTTGTAGTGCTCTTGGTAGGCCTTGAGGACGTGCCGTGCGTGGGCTTCGCTGGTGATCAGGACGTGGTCGAGCAGTTCGCGTCGCAGAGTGCCGATGGCCCGTTCGCAGTGTGCATTCATCCGGGGCGCTTGAGGCGCACTTGTGATCACCCGCAGTTCCTCGGCCTCGAAGACAGTGTCGAACGTCTTGCCGCATTTGCCGTCGCGGTCGCGTAGCAGGAAGCGCAGGGACTCCATCCGCGTCCCGAGGTCGGTGGCGAGGTTCCTGGCTTGCTGAACAGCCCAGGCCTGCGTCGGGTGGGTAGTCACGCCGGTGGTGTGCAGGCGTCTGGTGCCGTGTTCGAGGAACACCAAGGCGCACAGGCGTGTGCCGAGTGAGGTGTCGATGTGGACGAAGTCTGCAGCGATGATGCCCTCTGCTTGGGCGGAGAGAAATTCGCGCCAGGATGGGCCGGATCTACGTGGTACCGGGCCGATTCCCGCGGCGTTCAAGATCTCCCAGACGGTCGAGGCGGCGATCCGGTGGCCGAGTCGAGCCAGCTCGCCCTGGATCCGTCGATGTCCCCCACCGCGGGTTCTCTGCTGCGAGCCGCAGCACGATTGCCTTGATTGCTGCTCGGCTGGGTGGACGTCCGGTGCGTCGTCGCGTGGTGTAGTCCCACTTCCAGGCGATGAACCTGCGATGCCAGCCCAGCACCGTGCCGGGCGTGACTGAGAAAACCTCGCGCCAGCGCGAACGAGGTATCAGCCTGGACAGGGCCGCGAACCAGAATCGGTCCGCTGGCTCGTAGCGGACCGGGCCGGCCAGCTGCCGACGGAGCACGGTGTTCTCGTGCCGCAGCACAAGCAGCTCCGCATCCTTCGCCGCCTCACCGCGGAGCAGCACCGACGCGGCGGACAGCATCTTCCATGTCACCTTGTACAGCAGAGACACGATCACCCGAGCATGCTCTCAGCCTGGGAGAGAGGCGTTGCCACACTGCGGTAACGACTTTTCGAGCGGCACAAGATCTGCTGGTACTCCAACGCCGCAGTGGGGACACCGATGTCGAGTTTGGGTGGCCGTGCCGGTTCCCGCCGCAACGGAACCGGCAGGCACTCCCGTCATCAGCAAACCGGTCGTGAGCACGCTGGCAACCACACCGCGCCTGCCGTCCCAGAACACCGAAGACCACCCGTTCATGCCGACGAACAACTAGGACACTCTGCCTGCCGCGATGTCAGGTGAACACCCGACACGCGACCTTGCGCTGTCCTGGGAAGCTATCGGCCGGGACTGTCAGCCCTTGCCGATACGTCGCCGCTTTCGGCGACATATCGGCGAAATCCGGGCGCACGCCCTGCCTCGATGCCCGGCAACGTGGGCATTCCGTAGAGGAGAGGTCCATGAGAAAGCGTGCTCGGTTGGCATTCACGGCGGTCGTGGTGGGTGTGCTCGGGATCGTCGCTCCGCAGGCGGCATCGGCGGACACGGCCACCTGCAGCAAGCGGGTGCTCAACACCGACGGCACCACCAAGTACGAGGGCTGCGCCGGGCTCGCGTACTTCATGTCCTACGGCGACCACCTCATGGTCGACGACCGCTTCGCCGACGGATTCCCGGCGGTCGTGCAGTGGTGGCGCAGTGACGGCACCGGGCCGTTCGAGGCGTGGAACCGGGAAGGCTCAGCGGGGCCGGACGTCAAAGCGCCGACCGGCGACATCCCCGAGGGGGACTGGATCTTCTACAAGGTCTGCATCGGCTCGGCCGGGGAGATCTTCCGGGACACGTGCAGCGACGGTGTCACCGACTACGCGTAAGGGGAAGCCATGCGCAACGTCCATCGACGTACCTTCATCCTCGGCGGGGCCGCCGTGGCCAGTTCGATCGCCCTTCCCTCCGCTGGCGCGACGGGTGTGCGTGCGACCGCAACCTCGCTGCCGCACGACCCTTTCCAGCTCGGTGTGGCATCGGGTGACCCGTCGGCCGATGGCTTCGTGCTGTGGACCCGGCTCGCACCGGCGCCGCTGAACCCCGACGGACGCGGCGGGATGCCGTCGTCCAACGTCGACGTGCAGTGGCAGGTGGCCACTGACGGCAACTTCGCCACCATCGTGGCCTCGGGCACCACCACCGCCACCCCGGCGAGCGCGCACAGCGTGCACGTCGAGCTGAGCGGTCTCGACCACAGCCGGTTCTACTACTACCGGTTCCGCACCGACACCGCGCCCTCGTACCTGTCGCCGACCGGGCGTACCCGCACGGCGCCCGGCCAGGGCGTCCTGCCCAACCAGCTGCGGTTCGCTGTCGCGTCCTGTGCACACTGGGAGGAGGCATGGTTCCACGCCTACCGGCAGATCGCCAACGACAACCCCGATCTTGTGCTGTTCCTCGGTGACTACATCTACGAGTTCTCCACCAACAAGACGACCAACGTCCGCGAGTACGTCGACTGGGGCACCGACGTCGTCGACACGCTGGCCGAGTACCGGTTGCGCTACGCGCAGCACCGGACCGACCCGGCGCTGCGCGCCGCACACGCCGCGGCGCCGTGGGTCGTGGTGTTCGACGACCACGAGGTGAAGAACAACTGGAACAACTCGACGCCCTCGGCAACCCAGCGGGCGCAGGCCTTCCAGGCCTGGTACGAAAACATGCCCGTGCGGGCCGCGCAGAAGCCGCAGGGTGGCGCCATGACCATGCACCGCCGGCTCGGCTGGGGCTCGCTTGCCCGCTTCCACATGCTCGACACCCGCCAGTACCGCTCCCCGCAGTCGACTCCCGACTGCAACGACGGCACTCGCCGCATGATCAGCTCGAACCAGGAGCAGTGGCTGCTCGACGGCCTGGCCACGCACCCGGCAACGTGGGACTTCCTCGGACAGCAGGTGTTCTTCGCCGACCGGGACCGCGATCGCAACCCGAACACCTGCGACGGCGACGACTCCTGGGACGGCTACAGGCCGCAGCGCAGCCGCATCAGCGCGGGTTGGGTGGAGCGGGGGGTGCCCAACCCGGTGCTCCTGACCGGCGACGTGCACCGGCACTGGGCCGCGGACCTCCTGGCGAACCCGTACGCCCCGGACAGCGCGCACATCGGCGTCGAGCTGGTGACGACCTCGGTCTCCAGCGGCGGCCCCTCTGCGGACCCGACCGATCCGGAACCCGGCCTCCCCGACCACCTGCCGCACGTCAAGTACCTGCACGACCGGCGCGGCTACATCCGCTGCACAGCGACCAGCACCCAGCTGACCGCCGAGTTCATGCAGCTGTCCAGCACAACCGAGCCGGACTTCGCCAAGGTGTCCGTCACGCCGCACGCTCGGTTCGTCGTTCCCGAGGGCGAGAAACGGTTGCTCCGTGGGTAAGAGGCCGTCAACGTGACCCGACCGCGCCTCATCCGGTTCGCGGGTCGTGAGAGGCGGTGCAAGGGTGCTGCGGCGGCGAGTGATCGGTGAGTTCGGTGCTCGTTGCGGGGACGCCCGATGATGGTCCGATGGTGCACATCGGAACCGTCGTCGTCCATGTCGCGGACGTACACCGAGCGGCCAAGTTCTGGGCTGAAGCCCTCGGCTACGAACTGCGCGACGGCCCGATCGGCGACGAGACGCCCGTCCTCGTCCCGAAGGACGGCCACGGCCAACCCATCGCACTGGACGACAGCGACCGAATGCACTTCGACCTGCACACGGCCGACGAAGACGAACAGCGTGCCGAGGTCGAAAGACTCCTCGCTCTCGGCGCCCGACGCGTTCCCTGGACCTATCCGCCCGATGCCGCTTTCACCGTGCTGGCCGACACCGAGGGCAACTTGTTCTGCGTGGTGAACACCGGCAAGGGCTGACCACGCTGCGGGTTGCGAACCCTGTCTGCGGGTGCACGGCCTGGAGGCTGCCCGACTCGTCCCATCGAAATGGTCACCTGTCTCGGGCTGCTACCGCCGAGTCGCGATGGCTGCCTTCGTGATTGTCCTGTGTTGCGGTGCCGGACAAACGTTGGCGGCATGGCTGCTGACCATCTCAAGAGGTCGGCGGCGTCGAAGCTGCCCGCATCGGCAAAGCATCGCAGCTCAAATGTCTCGGACACGGAATTACCCCACGGGAGCAATTTCCCCGTGGGGTAATTGCTTTATATAGGCACTTCTGGCGCCCCCGATCCCCAATCCAATGCTAACGCCGCTTGCGTTGCACGTTGAGTTCGCGCGGGATTTCGACTGGTCGGCCAGGTTCTTAATCTCAGACCAGACCCTACGCAGGTGATTTCTAGCCGTAATTCATGGAGTTGCACTGCTAAATCAGACTCCGGATTGTGCCCGCGCTCAGTGATCAGTCCTGGGAGCATCTGGAGGACGACGTCCTCGCGGACGTAGGTGTTGGCCGGCGCGTCCGGAGGCCGGGTCGACACGCTGTTGAAGCCGTGGCGGCAGCGGTAGGAAGGTCGGTCGTGCACCCAGTGAGCGTCCATCCTGCGGTCACACACCCCACACACGACCAGACCAGCCAACGCATATCTGCGTGCCCCGCCGTCCTTGGTCTGCCTCGGCGCTCTGATCCGATGCACCGCCACGAAGGTCTCATCGTCGACCAGAGGCTCATGCGAGAGCTTTTGGGACACCTCCCACGCCGTGACCGGGTTGCGGGTCACCCGGCCCGCGGCACGACCACCCCGCCGGCCTCCAGGTCCCCTTCCCCGCGTGCCATGCCGATTCCACACTTGCCTGCCTGTGTAACGCGGGTTCTCGAGGATAGCCGCGACCGCGGTCACCATCCACCGCGCGCCCGTCCTATGCGAGTTGCGTCGCGGATCTGCACTCGACGGGCACGGGACACCACGACTATTCAGCTCGCGGGCGATCGACGCCAGCGCACGACCATCCGCACGCTCCCGGAACATCCACCGCACCCACGGCGCGGTGACAGGATCCGGCGCCTGCGGGGTCCCCAAACACGGCCCAATGGGCCTGACCTGTGCATCAAGCTGCCGCAGATTCGTACTCGTTGATCATGCCACCCAGCACTCGTCGGCGACATACGGACCTGCAGCCGAGCTCTGCGATCGGGCTCGTCGGCCTCAGCTTCACGACAAGTTGTGTTATAGAGCCACGGTGCGACGTGCGGTGAATCAACGAAAGCCTGTGCCGCAGGACCTTGCTTCACGGCCAGCGCAGCTGTGCCGGCACTACCCCGATCATCTTCGGGCGGTCGTCCGCGCCTGCTCCGTGAGGCAAACCACGTGCGTCGCACGGCGTCCCCTACGGTCGGCCGCCGGGCCTTTCCACTGTGTGCGGACGACTGAATCTCGCCAAGCTGTCGATCTGGCACACGCCTGACACGTCGTACGGTAAAGGCCCTCCGCAGAGGGCCCGCACCCGAGAGGCTGAAGACGTGGCGAAGTACATGATCCTCATCTACGGCGACGCTGAGCAGTGGGATGCGATGACCGAGGAGCAGTGGCAGGCGCACAATGCCGGGCACGCGGCTTTCGTCGCCAAGGCGGGCATCCGATTCCTCGATGGTCAGCAGCTCGAGACGGCACCCACGGCCACGTCACTGCGTGCCGACGCGGCCGGTCGGATCCACATCACCGACGGCCCATTCCTGGAGACCAAAGAAGGACTGGGTGGCTATTACCTGCTCGAAGCAGCGGACCTGGACGAAGTGCTGGAGCTGGCCAAGCTGCTGCCCGAGCTGAACTACACGCACAGCGGCGTGGAGATCCGCCCTGTGGTCGAGCACGGGTGAGCAACGCGCAAGTCGAGGTCGTCGCGGCGGTGGCCGAGGCCTACCGCCGCGACTGGGCCAAGGTTCTCAGCGTCACCGTCCAAATGACCCGCGATCTTGACCTGGCCGAAGAGTGCGCACAGGACGCGTACGCGCAGGCGTTGCAGACGTGGGGCGAAAGGGGCGTCCCGGATCGGCCCGGTGCCTGGCTGACCACGTCCGCGCGCAACCGAGCCCTCGACGTGATGCGTCATGACTCGGTCTTCCGCCGCAGGATGCCCCTGCTGGTCGCCGACGAGGCGGTGCAGGGGCCGGAGGAGGTCTTGGACGACGACCGGCTCCGGCTCATCTTCACGTGCACCCACCCCGCGCTGTCGACGGACGCCCAGGTGGCGCTGACGCTGCGCCTGGTCTGCGGGCTGTCTACACCGGAGGTGGCCAGGGCTTTCCTGGTGCCGCCGGCCACCATGGCGGCACGCATCACCAGAGCCAAGAAGAAGATCGCCGCGGCTCGCATCCCCTACCGGGTGCCGGGTCCCGACCAGCTCGAGGAACGGGTCGGCGCCGTGCTCGAGGTCGTTCATCTCATCTTCACCACGGGGCACACCGCTCCGTTCGGCTCCCACCTGGTGCGCCGTGACCTGACCGACAGCGCGATCCGACTGGCCCGCCTGCTGCACCTGCTCATGCCGGCCGATGCGGAGATCACCGCCCTGCTGGCTCTGCTGCTGCTCAACGCAGCCCGCCAGGAGACTCGGATGGCCGTCGACGGGCGCCTGGTGCTGCTGTCCGAACAAGACCGCTCACGCTGGGACCGGCCGCTCATCGCCGAGGGCCAGTCGTTGCTGACCGAGGCCCTACTCCGACGGCCACCGACCCGCTACGCGCTGCAGGCCGCGATCGCCGCCTTGCACGCGGAGGCGCCGAGCTGGGCCGACACCGACTGGGAGGAGATCGTGAGCCTCTACGAAGTCCTCCATCGGCTGTGGCCCTCGCCGGTGGTCGAGCTCAACCGCGTCGTCGCGGTCGGCATGCGCGACGGGCCCCAAGCAGGACTCGACGCGCTGTCCCCGTTGCTGGCCGAGCCGGCCCTGGCCACCTACGGCTATCTCAGCGCCACCCGCGCCGACTTCTTGCGGCAGCTGGAAAACTGGCCGAAAGCCGCAGTGGCCTACGAGGAGGCGCTGGCCCTCACCGACAACGAAGTCGAACGCGTCTTCCTGACCGAACGGCTGACCGAGGTCTCGCGGAATCTTTGAACGCGTGACCAGGCGACTCCTCGAGGCCTCACGTCAACAGGCGCAGCTGACGCTCCCCGGGCCGATTCAATGCCTCGTAGACAACTGCTCCTCAAGCACACGCGGCAGGCCGCGCGACCCCAGGGGTGTCCGCCAGCGAGTGATCGGTGGGTACGGTGCTCGTTGTATTGCTGCTCGTACCCATGCGGCGCTTGCCACAGATGGGCCTGATTCCGCGTCAGCGTGCCGTCCAACACATACGACCAGACCAGCCAACGCATATCTGCGTGCCCCGCCATCCTTGGTCTGTCTCGGTGCCCTGATCCGATGAACCGCCACGAAGGTCTCATCGTCGACCAGAGGCTCATGCGAGAGTTTCTCCGACACCTCCCACACCGTGACCGGGTTGCGGGTCACCCGGCCCGCGGCACGAGCCCCAGCCGGCCTCCAGGTCCCCTCCCCCGCGTGCCATGCCGATTCCACACCTGCCGGCCCGTGTAACGCGGGTTCTCGAGAATCGCCGCGACCGCGGTCACCATCCACCGCCCGCCCGTCCTATGCGAGTTGCGTCCCGGATCCGCACTCGACGGACACGGCACACCACGACTATTCAGCTCGCGGACGATCGAGGCCAGCGCACGACCACCCGCACGCTCCCGAAACATCCACCGCACCCACGGCGCGGTCACAGGATCCGGCGCCAGCACTGCAACCTCCGACCCCACCCACTATGCCGCGCATTCGGATGCGGACCACCATCGACCAGGCGATACCCATAAGGCGGACGGCCGCCGAGGAACCTGCCCTGCTGACTGGTCTGCGCCCGCATCGCCCCGAGCACGCGCTGCCGGGCACGGGCCACCTCCCGCTGAGCCTGCGCACCGAGCAAGACCATCAGCGCTTGGTGGACCGGACTGTCCAGTTCGACCGCCGCGATCCACTCGGTGAGTTTCACGTCGTTGCCCGCGGCCGGTTTCAGCAGGGCGGCGAAGCCGGATACCAGGTTGGCGAGTGCGGTCATCTCCGGGCAGGACGCGGCGATCTTCTCCAGCAGAGCCGTGTCCTTCGGACACAGGTTCTCGGGTTTGGTGAGTATGAGAAGGCTGGCGTGGCGGGCGGTCGTGACGGGGCGGTCCCCTTCGGCGCGGCCCTGGTTAAGGTAGCGGACCAGCAGGTTGGCGCTCCCGCAGCAGACCCGTTCGTGGCAGCGTCGCGATCGAGGTCTTCGATGTCCGCCGAGTAGGTGTCGAGGGTGGAAGCCACCGCCGCTTCCCCCAGGCGAGAGCTGACAATTGATCACTCATGACAGGCCGACGATGGGGTTCCGCTCCCGTTCAATGATCCCGGCTAGGTCGATCTGGTCGTAGTTGCTGAGGATGACGCCGCACCAGTCCAGGCCGCGGTAGATGGTCCAGTTGGTCGACTCGCCCGCGGCGCCTCCGCCGTGCCCGAAGAGCCAGTGGTTGTTCACCACGGGCGTGGGCGCTCCGTACGCGATGAAGCCCCGCACGTTGGGATCACTGTTGCCTCGCGGTCGAGTGGGCACCTTCGCGCTCATGAAGAGCTCGGTGTAGGCCGGGTTGAGCAGTTTCCCGCCTTCGAGCGCACGCGCGAACCGGACGAGGTCCGGCGCCGTCGTGAACGCGTTGCCGCCGCCGGTGCCGATGAACATGCGCGACGCGCCCAGCCCGGCGCGGAGCGCGTCGATGCGTTGCCCGGACGCGTCAAGCGTGTAGGGGTGGGCGATGCGCCGGTCGGTCTGCCACTGCGGCCTGGTGTAGAAGTCCGTGCGGGTCATGCCGGCCACGGCAAAGACGTGCTGGCGGACATAGTCGTAGAAGGATTGGCCGGACACCTTCGCCACGATCGCACCGAGTGTGTCGTAGCCGTTGTTGCTGTAGCGGTTCCCGGTGCCGGGAGTGAACGTGAGCGGCTCCTTCCGGATGATCTTCATGAGCTCGTCCATGACCTGGTCCGCGCTGGTCCACGTGCCGGCCTTCGCCATGAACTCCTGGTTGTTGAGGAGATCACCCATGCCAGAGGTGTGGGTGAGCAGGTGGTGGACGGTGACGGTGTCGGCGATCGCGGCCGGGAAGCCGTCCAGGTGGGTCCCCAGCGTGTCGTGGAAGTTGAGCCTGCCCTGCTGCGCGAGCTGGACGATCGCCAAGGCCGTGAACGGTTTGGACGCCGACGCGAGAGCGAATACGGTGTCCGCTTCGTTGGGTACGGACAGCTCCTTGTCGGCCATGCCGTAGGCCCTGGACAGCACTGTTCTGCTCCGGTGGCTGAGCAGCACGGTTCCGGAGAACTTGTCCTCGGCGGCAAGCTGCGCGACGAACCGGTCGTACGCGCCGCCAGGTCGCAGGTCCTTGGGTACCCGGCCGGACGTGGAGGTTCCGGCGTCGGCCTGTGCGGCCACGGGGGCCACGAGCATGGCGGCGGGGACGGCTCCGAGCATGCCGAGCACGGAGCGCCGGGACGCGGGCTGGTGTCGTGTCATCGCACGACTCCTTTCGAAGGGGACCACAATGGACAGAACGGATGGCTTGCGTGGTTGTGGCCAATACTTCTGTACTTGGCCGGGCCGTGTGGTTCCGGCCGATCGGGAGGTGATGCAACGCGGCAGCGCGTTTCCCGGGTGTTTCTGTGATCGCTAACGGAGAGGAAACACGGCGGTCGGCGATCATGGACCCATGCGGGTTTTGGTGGTGGAGGACGAGCCGATGCTCGCCGACGCGATCGCGGAGTGGCTGCGCGACGAGGCGCTCGCGGTGGACGTCGCACACGACGGCAGGGCGGCGCTCGACCGACTGGCGGTCAACGACTACGACGTCGTCGTCCTCGACCGGGATCTGCCCGTCGTGCACGGCGACGACGTCTGCCGCGAGCTGGTCGAGTCCTCCTCCCCCACGCGCGTGCTGATGCTCACCGCGGCCGCCGAGGTCACCGACCGCGTCGCCGGGCTGGGCCTCGGCGCGGACGACTACCTCACCAAGCCCTTCGCCTTCCCCGAACTGGCCGCCCGGATCCACTCGCTGGGACGGCGCTCCCGCCCGGCCGTTCCGCCAGTGCTGCGCCGGGCCGGGATTACCCTTGACCCGGCGCGCCACCAGGTGTTCCGCGACGGGCACTACATCCCGCTGTCGAGGAAGGAGTTCGCCGTGCTCACAGAACTGCTGCGCGCCGACGGTGCCACGGTCTCCGCCGAGTTCCTGCTGGAGAAGGCGTGGGACGAGCACGCCGACCCGTTCACCGGCGTCGTCCGGCTCACGATCCTGAAACTGCGCCGCAAACTCGGCGACCCGTCCGTCGTGGAAACCGTCACGGGAGTGGGCTACCGGATCGTCCCGTGAACCCTCGCACGCGACTGCTACCGCGCCGGATCACCCTGCGGGTCCGGCTGACCATCATCTACGGCGGCCTGTTCCTCGTAGCCGGGGCCGTGCTGCTCGGCGCGACCTACGCGCTGTTCAATCAGCAGCTGTCAGGCTCCGGCCGGACACTCATCACCCGCAACGCCTCACCCGTCACCGAGACCACGTCCACAAAGGACATGTTCGTGTTCACCGCTGACGGCACAATGCTCACCGGCACGGACGCCGAGCGGTGGATGCGGGAACAGCAGGCGATACTGCGCGACGCCGCGGCCACCTCGCTGCTCGCCCAGGGCGGCATCGCGCTCGGTCTGGTCGCCTGCGTGGCGGCGGGCTTCGGCTGGCTGGTCGCGGGCCGGGTGCTCGTCCCGCTGCACCAGGTCACCGACACCGCCAGACGGATCGCCACCGCCACAGCCGCGGAGCGAGGCCTGCAGGAACGCATCGCCCTGCACGGCACCGACGACGAGGTCACGGACCTCGCCAACGCCTTCAACACCATGGTAGAACGGCTCGACCGGTCCTTCGACGGCCAGCGCCGTTTCGTCGCCAACGCCTCCCACGAGCTGCGCACCCCACTGACCCTGGGCCGCTCACTGGTCGAACTGGCGATGCACCGCAAGTCGGCCTCCGCGGACGTCAGGAACCTCGGCGAGAAACTGCTGCAGATCAACACCCGGCACGAACAGCTGATCAGCGGCCTGTTACTGCTCGCCAAATCCGAACACGAGATCACCGGGCAGCTCCCTGTCGACATGGCCGACCTCGTCACCCACGTCGTGGAACAGACCGCCACCGAAGCCGCGCAGGCCGGGATCACCGTCCACGATCACGCCGGCGAAGCGCTCACCGCCGGCGACGCGCTCCTGCTCGAACGGCTCGTGCACAACCTCGTCGAGAACGGCATCCGGCACAACACCGGACCAGGCGGACACGTGCGGGTCAGCAGTCGCACCCGCGACGACGGCCACGTCGAAGTTCAGGTGCACAACAGCGGACCCGTCGTGCCGGACAACGAGATCCCGGCTCTCTTCGAACCGTTCCGCCGCCTGCCCACCAACCACCCGCACACCCCGACAGGCGCCGGACTTGGGCTGTCCATCGTCCGGTCGATCGCCCACGCTCACGGCGGAGAAGCCACGATCCATCCGCACCACGGCGGCGGACTGATCGTCACCATCACCCTCCCGGCGTGCCCGCACACAGCGAAAGAAGCCTGACTGCGGGCATGTCCGAGCACCGTCGGTGAAGCCGACCTTGGTCTTCTCCGCGACCTTCACCGGTGCCCCTGCCAGCAGATCTTCATTCGTCTGGCCGTGAAGAGGGGGTCGCCGTTACGCGATCATGGGCAACTCGCCTGGGTACGCGACGCCGCGGATCGTCTGTCACGTGCCGTACGTGGGCAAGCGGTGGGTCCACCAGCTCGAAGGCTATGACCGTGAGCTGGGGATTTCGTATTGGACCAAGAACTACCGCACCGGGATCGAACTCGAAGACCCCGAAGCGCTCGACCGCCGCTCCCCCTACTACGACCCGATCTCCACCCTGGGCGAAGCCACCCAGAAGTGGTGGCCCGACCAGGCCTGACAGGTCACGACGGGGCCGTTTTCGGGACCACTTCCGAAGACGGCTCCATCGACATGTTTGCCAGTTCAGACCCATTGTGACTCGTTGAGCCTCGACGACGAGGGGTCCAAAGTCCAAAGTAGACCCTTATGCGCGTCCATAGTGGACACATTGGGTCAGTCAATGGTCTAGTACCCGGTAACGCTCCTCCTGCCGCCAGACAGGCTCCGTTCCCCCTATGACAGCGATCCCTCCAAGCGGCGCTAGCCAAGATGCCGACGTCCGGCACATCCGACTCGCGTTGTCGCTGCTGTCCGCGCAGTACTCGTGCTCCGGAACGGTTCGATTTGGCCGCTCGCGTCGAGTCAGGCCGGTGAGCGCGGCACGCCGATCTGCTGAACCTTCTGTCGAAAGTCCGAGACGCGTGCGACGATCGCCATCCGTCCACACCGCTGAGCCGCGGTGACAGGTGCTGGCGATAGGACGACTGAGCGAACGGCTGGCGTAGATCTACTTCGCCCGAGCAGGGATGGCGATCAGTTTCACTATCGCTGGGCTGCCCGCCAGTCACTTCGACTTCTGAGCTCGAGCTCCGAGCTGACGGCGATCCACGCAGCCAACACCGATTGGGTCTGCTGCACGAATAGGTGACAGTGGTAGTCACGCAGCGTGGATGGGCAACGGATCACCGAGTTCCACCCGAAGGCGGTCGAACAGCGAACTCGGACAAGGCCGCAGTCCGCAACGGTGGCTTGTATGCGCTGCAACGCGTTCGTCCAGGACAACCCATGGGGCGCCAGACCCTGCCGAGCACCCTGAACTGCGTATCACGCTGCTGAGCGCGGCCGGCTTCGACGAGTTCGGCGACGTGCTACCGCCGAAAGATCGTCCATAGTAGACACTTCTCCTCTGACGGCGCCCAGGATCGTCGTTCGACAAATCACGTCGTTCCACGCCGGGTCCTTCGAGGAGATGAAACCCGAGGCGTTCCACTGCCAGCTCCATCCCCCTGTTCAGACCGGTCGACGTCACCCGCGCCGCGCTGCCGCGGACGGCGGCATCAGAGTCACCGCACAGTGGCCATTGGCAACCGTCCACGCCTCGCACTGATTGAAAGCGCTTTCCGGCCGTTGCCGCAATATCCGCGGCACACTGGTTCACCATCTTCGACACGAGTCCGTCGAACGTCACGTCGATTCGACTGGCGCGAAATCGCCTGCGGCCGCGCTTCGCGCAGCGGTGGACTGATCATCCCAATAGGACTTCCCCCAGGGGCTCGATATCCAGGCCATGCCCAGCGAGCTGCTTGAATCGTTTCAAGACTACCCGCGTCCACGACGCTCCACCGATCCGTCGATCCGTTGGGAAACCGCTTACCTCCCTTTGTTGCACCAGGTTCAGCTCTTGCGCCGGGGCTTGAGACGGTTCATCGTGACTACCCGATGTCCGATGTCGGTCGGCCTCGAGCCCCTTCCTTCCGTTCGAAGGAACCGGTGATGAGAAACCTGGTTCTCGTCAACCCCGAGAGGACTGGATCAACGAGGCCCACCGGCGACACACATGTCGGGAGAGAGACGTGATCGCTCGGTTCCGGTCCAGAGTCACAGCGGCATTCACCGCCTTCGCGACCGTGGCGGTCGGGGTGCTGACAGCTCCCACGCCGGCGCACGCGATCTACGGCACCGCCGACATCAAGCCGATCGAGAGCAACATCGCCGCCAAGTTCTGGGCTTCCGCCACGGCGAGCAGTGGCTCGGCCACCGCCAGATCGGCCATCGACGGAAACCCTGCCACGTCCTGGTACGCGGACGGCCCCAGCGCCCGGCAGCAGCTGACCGTCGACCTCGGCGGAGCCTACGACAACCTGCGAAAGGTCAAGGTGCTCTTCGCCGACCGCGGGGTGGCGTACCGGTACACCATCCAGGTCTCGGCCGACGGCCGGCGGTGGCACGAGGTCGCCGACGAGTCCCGCAACCGCGCCGCCGAACGGGGCGCGGTGCATCTGTTCACCAGGCCAGGAACGCGGTATGTCCGGCTCTCGATCATCGGCACGTCGGGCCACCCCCGGATCGGGGTGAGTGAGCTCCAGGTCTTCAACTACCTGCGCGACGACCTCGTCCTCGGCGCCGACATGTCCTGGATGGACGATCGTCAGGACCAGGAGCACTGGGTCAATCCCCTGGCCGCCGACAAAGGCGCCGGGCCGCACCTGCTCGACGTGGCCAAGGACCGCGGTATGGAGTACTCGCGGTTGCGGATCTTCAACGAGCCCAGGAGCGAGAGCACCGGCCAGCCGGCGGCGATCCCCCGCCAGGGGCCGGAACGCTCGCTCCAGTCCGCGCGGTGGGTCAAGGAGCGGAACATGGGTCTCGGCATCGACTTCCACTACGCGGACTCCTGGGCTGACCCGTCCAAGCAGCCGAAACCGCGCGCCTGGGCCCAGTTGGAGTTCGACGATCTCACCAAGGCGGTGTACGGCTACACCCGCGACTACCTCGGCCGGCTGATCCGGCAGGGCACCAGGCCCGACAAGGTCGCCGTCGGGAACGAGATCATCAACGGTTTCATGTACGGCAGCGAGGCTGCCCTCATCGGCACGACCGCACCGCCCTACTTCGTCGACCAGGCCGACGTCTACCAGTCGAAGCCCGGCGGCGGCCTGCTGTGGCGCTACTGGCAGTCGACCGACCCCGAAGAGCAGCGGCTCTACCACGAGGCCTGGGACCGGTTCACCACGCTGGCCGCGGCCGGGATCAAAGCCGTCCGCGACACGTCACCGAAGACCAAGGTCGAGATCCACGTGATCGTCGGCACCGGGCGGCTCGCCAAGACAATGGAGTTCTGGCACCAGTTCCTGACCAGGGTGAAGGCCAAGGGCCAGAACCCCGACGTGCTCGCGATCTCCTACTACCCGGAGTGGCACGGTACGCCCGAGGCCCTGGAGGTCAACCTGCACACGATGACGACGGCGTACCCCGGCTACGAGATCGAGGTCGCCGAGACCTCCTACCCGGCATCCGGTGGCGACGGTTCACCGATGCCGAACTCGCCGTTCCCCCGCACCGTCCAGGGCCAGGCGGACGCGATCCAGCGGGTCTTCCAGGCTGCCAACGACGTGGTCGGCAACCGGGGCACCGGCGTGCTGGTCTGGGAACCGGCGGGCTGGCAGTCGATGTTCCGCGCCGTGCCGGGGATGTCCAACACCTGGGAGCCGCACGCGTCGATCAACGTGTTCAACGCGAGCCAGGCCAGGCACGTCCTCGAAGACACCGTCCACGTCACCACCCGCGTGGGCAGGGCGCCGGCGCTCCCCTCCGCGATGCGGGTGCTGACCACCTCGAACAACCGCATCAGCACGGTTCCCGTTCGCTGGCAGGCACTTCCGGATGGAGCGACGGACAGGCCGGGCGAGCTGGTCGTCGTCGGGACGACGGCGCTGGGCAAGGTCACGGCGGTCGTCGACGTGCTCTGAGCACCCGGTCACCGTCGATCTCGATGAGCGGAGGTCGAATGCGCAGTCGAATTTCGACAAGACTGTGCACGTTCACAGAAACTCTGTCGAATGCCCTTTCAAGGAGCACTCATCTGCGGTTTCATCCAAGCAGATGGTTCGCCGCTGAGACTGTGCACGTTCACGGCAACGCACCCGCACGAACCTTGAATCACTCGATCAAAGGAGATCGAATGACCGCGTACCGGAGACCCGCCGGCGTTGCCGCCTTCAGCCGGGCTCCGCTCACCGCCCATCTGCGCTGACCTGAGCGTTCGGCTCACCTGACGGAGGTCAACCATGCTCTTGCATCGGCGGCACGCGACACCGCTCGCCGCCGGCGTCGTCGCCTTGACCTTGGCCGGCAACGGTCTCGTCGTCTCGGCGGCCTCGGCGGCGGCGACCCGATACGAGGCGGAAGCCGCGCCGGCCACCTGCGCCGGTGCCATCGAGTCCAACCACGCCGGCTACTCCGGCAGCGGATTCTGCAACGGCGACAACGCGATCGGCGCCGCTGCGCAGTTCACCGTGACCGCAGGCGCGGCCGGCCCGGCGACCATCGCCATCCGATACGCCAACGGCGGAACCGACAACCGTCCCACCGACGTGCTCGTGAACGGTGCGGTCGCCCAACCGGGCACCGCGTTCGAGCCGACCGGCGCCTGGAGCGCGTGGGCCGTGAAGACGTTCACCGTGCCGGTGACCGCCGGCGCGAACACGATCCGGTTGGCCCCCACCACCGCGGCGGGCCTGGCGAACATCGACCACCTCGACCTCGAAGCCGGTGGCACCCCGCCGCAAGAGGGCAGGCAACTGGAAGACCTCAACCGCGGTCTGGTCAGCGTGCGGTCCGGGTCCGGCAACCTGGTCTCGTGGCGGCTGCTCGGAACCGAGCCGGCCTCGACCGGGTTCCACGTCTACCGCGGCACCACGAAGCTCACCGCCGCGCCGATCACCAACTCCACGAACTTCCTGGACTCCGGCGCACCGGCGGACGCCTCGTACACGGTCCGCGCGGTCGTGGACGGCACGGAGCAGGCGCCGTCCGAGTCGTCACTGCGCTTCACCGGCGGCAACTACCTCGACGTGCCGATCTCCCGGCCGGGAAGCAACTACACAGCCGGTGACGCGAGCGTCGGCGACGCAGACGGCGACGGCCAGTACGAGATCTTCCTCAAATGGGATCCCAGCGACCAGAAGGACAACTCGCAGTCCGGCCGCACCGGCAACGTCTACCTCGACGCGTACAAGCTCAACGGACAGCGGCTGTGGCGCGTCGATCTCGGCCGCAACATCCGCGCCGGGGCACACTACACCCAGTTCCAGGTGTACGACTACGACGGCGACGGCCGGGCCGAACTGGCGGTCAAGACGGGCGACGGCACGGTGTCGGGCACCGGACAGGTGATCGGCAACGCGAACGCCGACCACCGCAACTCCGACGGCTACATCATCACCGGACCCGAGTACCTGACCGTGTTCAACGGGCTCACCGGCGCGGCCATGTCCACGGTGAACTTCGAGCCTGCCCGCGGCAACATCTGCGACTGGGGCGACTGCAAGGGCAACCGGGGTGACCGGTTCCTGGCCGGCACCGCCTACCTCGACGGGCAACGGCCCAGCATCATCATGGGCCGCGGCTACTACGAGAAGAGCACGATCGCGGCCTGGGACTTCCGGGGCGGCCAGCTCACCCGGCGCTGGAAGTTCGACTCCGGCAGCGCCGGACGTCAGTGGACCGGCAGAGGCACCCACTCACTGTCCATCGCGGACGTCGACCGCAACGGCACCGACGAGATCATCTACGGCGGCATGACCATCAACGCCGACGGCACCGGCCGATACACCACCAACTTCTACGCCCACGGCGACGCGCTGCACGTGAGCGACTTCGTGCCCAGCCGCCCCGGCCAGGAGATCTGGCAGATCCACGAACAGAGCTCCGGCGCCGCCGCCACCCTACGCGACGCGAACACCGGTGCCGTCATCATGCAGAAGAACAACACCTGCAACTGCGAAGGCCCCGCCCGCGGCGTGGCCGGAGACGTGTACGCCGGTAACCCCGGCGCCGAGTTCTGGGGCAAGGGCACCGGCCTGACCAGTGCGTTCAACGCCTCCGGTGGCAGCGTCGGACGAGCACCCGCCAGCGCGAACTTCCTCGCCTGGTGGGACGCCGACCCCGTGCGGGAGCTGCTGGACGGCAACCACGTCGACAAGTACGGCACCGGCGGCGACACCCGCCTGCTCACCGCTTCCGGCGCGCATTCCATCAACGGCACCAAGTCCACCCCGTCGCTGTCCGGTGACCTGTTCGGCGACTGGCGCGAGGAAGTCGTCCTGCCCCGCGACGACAACGCCGCACTGCGCATCTACGCCACCCCGACACCGACCGACCGACGCATCCACACCCTGCTGCACGACGCCCAATACCGCGTGGCACTCGCCTGGCAGAACACCGCCTACAACCAACCACCACACCCGAGTTTCTTCCTCGGCAACGGCATGAGCACGCCACCGCAGCCGAACATCCACGTCCGCTGAACCCTGGTCCCCGACCACCCCTGCAAGGAGTCATCGTGTCGATGCAACGACGCACCTTCCTGAGGCTGAGCACGGCCGCGGCGGCGACCGTGGGCGGCGCTACCCTGCTCGGTGCCGGCCTGGCCAATGCCGCCCCCGCCTGGACCCTGGGGACCGCGCCGACCACTCCGTTCGCCGTCGGTGTGCGCCAGTACAGCTGGATGCGCGGCAGCCGCCGGATCAACACCTACGTCTACTACCCCGCCACCGGCACCGCCGGCGGCAACCCGGTGACCAACGCCCCGGCCGCCAACGGTGTCTTCCCCGTCTACAACTTCACCCACGGTCTCGGCAGCAGTCCGCAGAACTCCCTGTTCATCATCCGCGCCCTGGCCTCGGCGGGCTTCGTCGTCCCCGCCCCGCACTTCAACCACAACTTCGGCGACGTCAACAACGGCAACACCTCCAAGGACGTCTCGCAGGTCCTCACCGAGACTCTCGCCCTCAACGCGAGCGGACCACTGGCCGGGCGCATCAACACCGGCATCGGCGTCGGTGTCTCGGGCCATTCCCTCGGCGGCATGGTCACCCACGGCCTACTCACCTCCTGGCCCGACAGCCGGATCATCTCCGCCAACCCGCAGTCCTGTGTGGACATGGGCAACCCCTCCAGCACCGTCAACGCCAAAGTCCTGTTCGTGCACGGTGACCGCGACTCGACCACGTCGTACTCCTCGGCCCGGCAGGCGTACACGGAGATGAGGTGGCCCAAGGCGTTCCTTACCTTCGTCGGCGGCAGCCACACCAGCTTCTGGAGCGACCAGCGCTTCCCCAGGACCGTCGTCGACTGGGCCCGCTGGACCATGTACGGCGACACCGCCGCACGCGACCGCCTCCCTGCTGACGCGGCCGGGTCCAACACCAGGTGGGAAGCCCAGCTCGGCGACACGATGCCGGTCCCCGGCAACTACACCCTGGTGGTCCAGCACAGCGGCAAGGCCGCCGAGATCGACGCGGCCTCCACCGCCGCCGGCGCACGGCTCGTCCAGAGGACCACCACCAGCAATCCCAGCCAGCAGTTCGAGTTCGTGGACGCCGGCGATGGCCACGTCCGCCTCAAAGCCCGGCACAGCGGCCTGTTCCTCCAGCCAGCCGGCACCGCCACCGGCGCCGACGTCACCCAACAGCCCGACGCCACCGTCACGAGCCAGCAATGGCGCGTTGTCGACCACGGCAACGACGTGATCAGCCTCGTCAACCGGCAGACCGGCCTCGCGCTGGACGTGTGGGAGTACTCCAGCGCCGAAGGCGCGCGCATCTCCCAGTGGACCTACAGCGGCAACGCCAACCAGCGCTTCACTCGCCGCCGCGTCTGACCCGAGACCCGATGGGGCACCGCTCGGGCGGTGCCCCATCAGGACTCCGACACCCCTTCGCGACCACACTGGACGGGTTCGATGACACAGCCTCTCCACGATCCGGCCCCACCGCGACGTGCCTGCAGACGCCGCACCGCACTCGTCCTCGCCGGCGCGCTGATCGTGAGCGCCGCCGCGGCACTGGTCACGCAACCCTCGGCGCAGGCGGCGGTGATCGACCCGGCGTCCTACTACCAGATCGTGTCGCGGCACAGCGGCAAAGCCGCCACCGTCGCGGGCCAGTCGACCGCCGACGGCGCCAGCCTTGAGCAACGGACCCGCACCGACGCGGCCGGCCAGCAGTTCCAGTTCGTCGACGCCGGCAGTGGCTACCACAAGCTCCGGGCCAGGCACAGCGGCAAGGTGGTGGACATCGCCTCTGCGTCCACAGCGGACGGCGCGAATGTCGTTCAGTGGACGGACAACGGCGGCACCAACCAGCAGTTCCGGGTGACCGACACCGACAACGGACACGTCAAGCTCGTCAACCGCAACAGTGGTAAACCGCTGAGCGTTCGAGATCAGTCCACAGCGGACGGAGCGCGGATCTCCCAGTACGCCGACACCGGTGCCACCAACCAGCAATGGCAGCTGGTCCGGGTCGGCACGGTACCGGCACCGAAGTACGCCGGCTACCTGTTCAGCCACTTCACCGGCGAGAACTCCTCCGCCGGTGAACAGGTGTACTTCGCCCTCAGCCAGGGCAACGACCCGACGCGATGGCGACAGCTCAACGGTGGACGGCCGGTGCTGACCTCGGCCATCGGGACCCGCGGCGTGCGCGACCCGTTCATCCTCCGCTCACCGCAGGGCGACAAGTTCTACCAGATCGCCACCGATCTGCGGATGTACGGCAACGGCAACTGGGACCAGGTGCAGCGGACCGGCAGCAAGTCCATTGTGGTCTGGGAGTCGACCGACCTGGTGAACTGGAGCGCACCGCGACTGGCGCGGGTCTCGCCGGACACCGCCGGGAACACGTGGGCGCCTGAGGCGTACTACGACGAAACCCTCGGTCAGTTCGTCGTGTTCTGGGCCTCGAAGCTCTACTCCCCCAACGATCCCAACCACACCGGCGACACCTACAACCGCATGATGTACGCCACGACGTCCGACTTCCGCACCTTCAGCGCCGCACAGGTCTGGGTCGACAAGGGCTACTCGACGATCGACTCGACCCTCACCAAGCACAACGGCACCTACTACCGCTTCACGAAGGACGAACGGAGCTCGTCACAGTCGGCGTGCGGCAAGTTCATCCTCGCGGAGAAGTCGGCGACGATCCTCAACCGCAACTACTCCTTCGTCGCAGACTGCATCGGCAACAACGCGATCAGGCAGGGCGAGGGACCGCTGGTCTTCAAGTCGAACACCGAAGAGCGCTGGTACATGTTCATCGACGAGTACGGCGGCCGGGGCTACGTCCCGTTCACGACCACCGACCTCAACACCCGGCAGTGGACGCCCCTCTCCAGCTACACCCTGCCCGCCGGCCGCGCCACGGCACCGTCCTGCCGGTCACCCAGGCCGAGTACGACCGGCTGCTGCAGCGCTGGGGCTGAGCCGCCCGGCAGATCCACTGGTTTTGGCACCCCGGAACGGAAGTGAGAAACTCATGGCTTCACAAGCAAGAAGGTTCAGGGTCGGCTTCCTCGCTGCCGTGCTGGCGATCGCCACGTCTGCGTCCGGCCTGGCGGGTCCGGCATCAGCCGACACCATGAACCAGCGCAACGCCGCGCAGATCGTCGCCGACATGGGCGCGGGCTGGAATCTGGGCAACCAACTGGAAGGCACCCTCGACGGAACTCCGAACGAGACGGCGTGGGGCCAGCCGGTCATCACGCAAGCCCTAATAGACAGGGTGAAGGCCGCGGGCTTCAAAACGATCCGAATCCCGGTCTCCTATCTGAGGTACATCGGTTCCGGGCCGAACTACACGATCAACTCCGCCTGGCTGGACCGGATCCAGACCGTCGTCAACTACGCCTACAACCGCGGCATGCACGTGTTGATCAACATGCACGGCGACGGGTACAAGAACTTCGCCGGCTCCTGGCTGATCTGCGACGCGTCCGACCAGGCCACGATCAAGGCCAAGTACCAGAAGGCCTGGCAGCAGATCGCGCAGCGGTTCCAGAACTACGACCAGCGCCTGATCCTGGAGTCGATGAACGAGAACTTCGACGGCCAGTACGGCCGCCCGACCCAGCCGTGCTACTCGAACATCAACGCCTACAACCAGATCTTCGTCGACACGGTGCGCAGGGCCGGCGGGAACAACAGCTCGCGGTGGTTGCTCGTGCCCGGCTGGAACACGAACATCGACTACACTGCGGGCAACTACGGCTTCCGGCTGCCGACCGACCAGTACCGGTCCCCGTCGATCCCGAGCGCCGAGAAGCGCATCATGATCTCCGTGCACTACTACGCCCCGTGGGACTTCGCCGGTGAGGAGAACGGCAGGATCACGCAGTGGGGTCGAGGATCGACCAACCCCGCGAAGAAGTCCACCTGGGGGCAGGAGGACTACCTCGACTCACAGCTGAAACTGATGCGCGACGTCTTCGTCTCCAAGGGCTACCCGGTGGTCGTCGGTGAATACGGCTCCATCGACAAGTCTTCGTTCGACTCCTCGAACAACAGGTACCGCGCCGACTTCGCCCGCGCCGTCGTGGCCACCTCCAAGAAGTACGGCGCAGCCACCGTCTACTGGGACAACGGCCACAACGGCCAGTACGGCTTCGGCCTGTTCGACCGAAGGGCCCGCACAGTGACCCAGCAGGGCATCATCAACGCCATCATGGGTGCCGTCGCCAGCTAGCAGCGGAACAGCCCGACCGCTGACACCAGGAACCGGCGGGGGGCGAGGACGACGGTCTTCGCCCCCCGCCATCGATACCGGCGCGAACTACGGCTTCTGAGAGGGGTGGGCACCTCGCTGGCCGGGTGGGCCAACGTGTTCAGGGATCGTGACGATTTCGCCGACCTGTGGTTCACCACCAAGAACGGTTCCGACCGCGTGGCAGAACGCGTGCGGCTCGAGACCATTGTGGACCGCCCACGATGACGACGTAGCCGCCCGCTCCACTCGAGCAACCCCGCGCGCAGGGCACGAAACCAGGCGACCGACCCCGCCGGAGCAGGAAGGCTTTCAAGTCGTCTTCCAGGAGCGGGACATGCGGCCAGGGCACAACGTCGTCCGGCAGACGCGGATGAGCACGACAGCGACACGAACGATCGCCATGCTCAGCCCCGCGTAGGCCGCGAGGCGTGGCGAGAGCGATCGGCGCAGGGACACACCGTTGGCGTTCTCAACCAGGTCGCTTCTTCAGCCAGCACGTAGAAGCCGCCGAGCAGAAGAGCCACAACGACCTGCGCCGTGCCATGCAGGCACGTGGCACTAGGTGAGGAGTTTCCGGATGATGTCAGTGGCGGTGTCGATGTCCGCTGGGGCACCGGTGATGATGTCGGAGTAGCAGAAGGACTCGGCGAGTCGGACCACGGCGTAGGCCAGCTTGGTCAGCGGGATTTCTGATGTGTCGTCGCCGCGTTCGGCGCGGATGAGGCCGGCCAGTCCGGTCACGAGGCGATGTTGCACGACCCCCTGCTGAGAGGTCAGCACCCGCAGCGCGGTTTCGGGGTCGCGTTCGAGCAGGGCGCGCAGAGGCGGTGAGGCGACGGTGTCGCGCATCGCCTGGTCCAGTACCGCGATCACTCTTGCCATGCCCCGCTGCGGGCTGGCTTGCCACAGGCGCGCCCACGCCCTCTGCGTGATGACCCACAGCACCTCGCCCAGGACGCGGTCTCTATCGCCGTACCGGCGATAGAGGGTGGCCCGGCCGATGCCGGCCTTGGTGGCGAGTTCGCCCATGTCGATGCGGCTCCCGCGCAGGAACTGCCGAAGCGCGTGGGCTATCACCGGATCCACCTCGGGCTCGGTGGCCAGGTTCACATTGGCCACGGCGTGAGACAGCATGTACAAATTGTCTCACGAGACATTCAAGCGGAATGTCTCACCTTGTGCGAGGAGGACCGCATGCGGCGGCTCTGGGCAATGCTGCCGTTCGCCTTGGTCGGAGTCGCGTTGCTGCTGGATCCGGGCACCGCGGGACCGGCCTGGTCGAACCTGGCGGTGCAGGCCGTGTTGTTCACCCTGGCGGCGGCCATCCCGGGGTATCTCACCCGGCACGTGTCGTACGTCGACGTGGCCTGGCCGTGGGGTCTGGTGGGCATCGGCCTGGTCACCGTGTTCACGGCCGACCAGCTCAACGTGGTAACGGTCGCGATCGCGGTGGCCTACCTCGCCATGGGCGCGCGGATGGGACTGTGGAGCCTGGTGCTGACGATCAAGCACGGCTGGTGGACGCCCGGCTCCCCCAAGGTCGAACTACCTCGGTACCAGTATCAGCGGCGACGCTGGGAACGGCAGGGGTTCCACAGCGAGGCTTGGTCCGTCCAGTACGAGATCTGGTTGCAGGGGCTGGCGAACGCGTCGGCGCTGGCCGTCCCCGCGTTCATCGTCGCCGCCGATCACCAGCGGCCGCCGGCTGTCTGGTCCTTGGCCGCTCTGACCCTGTGGGCCGCGTCCTACGTGCTGGAGTCGGTGGCCGACCGCCAGAAGCAGCGGTTCGCCGCCCGCGGCAAGCGGGGTACCTGTGATCGAGGGCTGTGGCGTTACAGCAGGCACCCGAACTACTTCTTCCAATGGATGCAGTGGAACGCCCTGGTTCTGCTCGCACTGCCGTCACTGCCGGCCCGGTTCCACGACACCACACCGCTTGTGTGGGTGCTGCTGACCCTGGGCCTGTTCCTTGCATCCTGGACGCTGTACGCCACGCTGACCAAGCACACCGGCGCCCGTCCCGCCGAGTACTACAGCCTTCGCAAACGCCCTGACTACGCGCAATACCAGGCCACCACCAACATGTTCTTCCCCGGTCCCGTCAAAACCCCTCAGAAAGACGCGGAGTAGCGCAGCTCGCCCGCCCCTCTCAACGTGACGGCACAGTGACCTCATGCCGCAGAGCGAGCAACTCCACGTCCTTGGCCGCGCTGTGACACCCCACAGGTCTTTCGGGCCGGGAAGGATGCGTCCGGTGCTCACCGGGCTGAAAGCGACCCGGTCGGTCTGCAGGACTGCGTCTCCCACTAGATCCGCGCATTGCGGACCGGCACGAACGCCGCTCCGTTCCAGTAGGACACCGTGATCGTCGCGGGCAGGCCGTGTCACGAGTCGATGACGAGCGAGGCCTGCGCCAAGCTGATTGGTGCCCCTCCACACCGGACGGCGACACCCACTCCGCCGCGTGTGCACGACGCACCGCCGGCAGCAGGGCCGTGGCGGCCTTGCTGTAGTAGGTCGACCACCTCGTCGAGCTGTTACCGTCGAGCAGCGCGGCCGGAATGGCTCGCGCTCGTGAACTCCGGGGCTGCACGTTCGTACCACTCGCGGAACTCACCGAGCCGAACTTCATTTGACCGCTCCCGCGGTGATGCCCCGCGTGAGAGTGCGCTGGAAGATCAGGAAGAACGCGATGGCCGGAATCACCCCGAGCAACGCCGAGGCGCTGGTCATCGTCGCGTCCATCAGCCGCTGACCCTGCAGCACACCCAATGCGACCGGCACGGTCTGGGTGTCGTTGGAGATGAGCAGGACCAGCGGCAGGAAGAACTCGTTCCACGTCCAGATGAACGAGAAGACGAACAGCACGCCGAGGGTGGGCCTGCTGATCGGCACCACGATCCGGACCAGGGTCTGCCACTTGTTCGCGCCGTCGATCCTGGCCGCCTCGAGCAGCTCGTGTGGAAACCCGGCATACGTCGAGGACAACAGGTAGGTGCCGAACGCGGCCTGGATGATCGTGAAGATGATGATCACACTGAGCTGCGTGTCGTACAGCCCGGTTTCCTTGGCCAGGAAGTACAACGGGTACACCATCGCTTCCTGCGGCAGCGTGTTCGCCACCAGGAAGGCGATCAGGATCCACGATCTGCCGCGGATCCGGCCGATGCCCAGCGCGTAGGCGTTGAGCACGGACACGACGACCGCCAGCACCGCGACCGAACCGCTGATGATGAAGCTGTTCAACAGTTTCTGACCGAACCCGACCCGGTCCCAGAAGTCGATGACGCCCTGGAAGGTGATGTCGCTGGGCAACGCCAGCGGCCCGTCGGACGCGTACTGCGCCGGAGTCTTGAGCGCGTTCAGGGCCACGATCGCGAACGGTGCCAGCATCACCACCGCGAGCACGATCAGCGACCAGAGCACGGCATGCCGTTTCACGCGCGCTCACCCCGGTTCTGCACTTTCAGGAACACCGTGGTGAGGATGAGGATCAGCACGGTGAGGACGGTCGCGATCGCCGCGCCGTAGCCGACCTGGGTCTTCTCGAAGAAGTTCTGGAACGAGAAGTAGGACGGGACGTTCGTCGCCCCGCCAGGGCCTCCCCTGGTCAGCACGTAGATCGGCCCGAACACCTTCAGCGCGGCGATCGTGCATGTCAGCAGCACCACGAAGACCTCGGGCCGGATCTGCGGCACGGTCACGTGCCAGAACCGGCCCCACCACGACGCGCCGTCCAGCTCGGCGGCCTCGTACAGCGACGGGTCCGCCCGCTGCAGGCCCGCCATGAAGATCACCACCGGATAGCCGAGCTGGATCCACAGCAGCACACCCATCACGCTCCACAGCGCGACATCCGGGTCGCCCAGCCAGTTCTGCCCCAGCGAGCCCAGGCCGACGGCGTCGAGGAACTCGTTGAGCGCGCCCTGTGGAGCCAGGATCCAGCTCCACACGATGCCCGCCACCGCGATCGGCAGCACCTGCGGCAGGTAGACGCACGCCCGCAGCACGCTCGCCGCCCGCTGCCCGAACCTCTTGCCGATCACGTCGAACAACGCCGCCGCGATCACCAGCCCGATGGCCGTCGGCAGGATCGCCATCGCCACGACGAGCGCCAGGTTGTGCTGGAACGACGACCAGAACGTGCTGTCGCCGAGCAGCCGCGTGTAGTTGTCCAGCCCGGTCCACTGTGGATCGCCGACGCCCTGCCAGCGGGTGAAGCTGATGCCGATGTTCATCGCGAACGGCACCAGGATCACCGTGACCAGCAACAACGCGCCGGGGATCAGGAACAGCAGATACGAGCCGCGCTCCCGCACCGTCTTCGCGATCATTTGCCGACGTTCGCCAGGTTCTCCTGGTACGGCTTGGCCAGCTCGTCCAGCGCCTGCCGCGGCGTGGCCGTGCCGGTGATCAGCTTCTGCACCGCGGAGACCTGCACGTCGTAGTAGCCCGGTGCGGGCCAGTCCGGGTAGAAGGCCAGGCGGTCCCCCGCACTGAGGGTCTTGAAGTTCTCGGTGAGCTCCTTGATCTGCGGCGACGCGGCGGGCGAACCGCTGTCCGCGACGGGGACACCGCCCGCGTCCCTGAGCTTGTCCTGGATCTGCGGCGACATCGTGATCGCGATGAAGTCGTAGGCCAGGTCCTTGTTCTTCGAGCCCTGCGGCACCACCCACATGTTGCCCGCGGACCCGGCGGTCAGCCCCGGCCACAGGAACGACCCCCACTGGAAGTCCTTGATCCCGGCGGCCAGCCGGCCGTACCACCACGAGCCCGTGATCATGATCGGGTGCTTGCCCTGCATGAACGACACACCCATGTCCTCGGCCTTCACCCCGGCCGAGTCCTTGCTGACGTAGCCCTTCTTCACCCAGTCGGCGAACGTCTCCGCGCCGTACGTCCACGCCGGATCGTGGAAGTCCACCGTGCCGGTGTACCGCTGGAACCGGTCCACCCAGCCCTTGTCCGCCTTGGACAGCGCGAGCTGGTACATGATTTGGTGCGCCGGGTACTCGGCGCCACCGACCGCGAGCGGCGTGATGCCGGCCGCGACGAACTTGTCCATCGCCGCAGTCAGCTCCTCGATCGTGGTAGGCACGGCGAGGCCCTGCTTCGCGAACATGTCCTTGTTGTAGAAGGCCATCACGTACTCGGCGTAGTTCGGCACACCGAACCACTTGCCCGACCCCATCACGCCCCGCTCGTCGTAGCGGGCCGTGGTCTGGATGTTCTGGCTCAGCTGCTTGTCCCAGCCGCGCTTCGCCACCTCCTCGGAGATGTCGGTCAGCAGTCCCTGCCTCGACAGCAGGCCGGCGGTGGCGTTGCCCTTGTTGTACTCCAGGACGTCCGGCGCGTCCTTGGAGTTGAGCACCATCGGTGCCGTCTTCTGGATCTGCTCGAAGCCCTTCTCCTCGAATTCCACCTTCACACCGGGGTGGGTCGACTCGAACTGCTTGATCGCCTCGGCCCACGCCACGCCCATCGCGCTGTCCGGGCCTTCGTAGTGCCAGAGTTTCAGCGTCCTCGGCCCGTCGTCACCCGACCCCGACCCGCACCCCGTGATCGCCAGCGCGGCAGCCAGCGTGATCGCCAGCGCCCGCCTGGACCGCCCCCACACCCCTGTCATCGACCCCTCCTCGGCACTACGAACAAAAATTGTCGAATTCGAATCGAAACGCTTCGATTTACACCGCCTCGGACGGTAGCGATAAAACCGCCCCAACGGAATGCCATCTCCGATCAGCTGAACAGAAATCGCGCCGTGTGAGTGCTTCCGCCGGCGAGCCCGAACCTGATCGGCACGACGCTGCCCACCTTCACCCTGTTCACCGCCGGTGGCCGAACCTGAACCAGTTGATACCGAGGTCGAGCCAGCCGGCCACCGCGCCGTAGGCGTTCGAGATGTCGGTGTCGGGGATGGCGGGCGAGATCTCGAAGACGAAGTACAGGTCGTGCACTCCGGGCAGTGCGGTGATCGGCACGGTGGTCCGCCGCCAGCGGTAGAGCGGGTTGCGGTAGTCGGCCACCGAGTTCAGGTCGTGGTCGCCGGTGACCGTCACGCTGCCGAGCACGGTCCCGTTGACCGGGTCGTCGGCCTTGACGGTGATCGTGGCCGGCTCGGTCGACACCTTGACATAGCGGAGAGTCAGGTCGGCTCTCGTGACGCCACGGAAGTCGATCTTGCGATAGACCGCCCAGTCGCCGTTGCGGATCCGGTTCAGCTGCAGGCCGGCATCATCACCGTGGACGTTGTCCGCGCGTAGGTTCGACGGGGCACCGGTGACGTTTCCGGAGGCATCGAACAGTTCCGCCTCGTGCCGGGCGGTGAACGCGTTCTTGTCGGTCTGCCCCTGGATCACGATCCGGGTCGTGCAGGACAAGCCGTTGCCCGTGGTCGCCTTGAGGTGGACGTCGCCGTTGCCAACACCCGTCGCGCGGATCGTGCAGTTCCACGACCGGTTGTTGTTGCCGGAGGTCTGCCCCTCGATGAAGCCGGCTGCCGATGCGGTGATCTCCGCGAGAGCAGTGGGGCGGCCCTGTACGTCGGTCAGTTCGAAGGTGACGGGGCGAGCCGCCGACGGGAACGGGTAGGTGACCGCCGACAGCATCAGCGAGCCGCGATGCTGGTCGATCGCACCGAACCGGGAGAACTGGTTGGGCCCCCAGGAGATGTCACGCGGGCGCGAGTCGTGTCCACTCCGAATGATGATCGCCTCGGCTTCGGTGCCCGCAGGTACGGTCTGATTCTTGAGGGTGACCGTGAGCTCTGCGGCGATCGTTCCGTGCGGGGTGGCGTAGGTGGCGGTGGCGCGTACGGTCCCGTCGCCCGTGCCGGTGGCGGTCAGCCGGCCGGAACTGTTGATCGTCGCGAGCGTTGTCGGGCCGCCGCCGGGAGCGGTCACCGCCCAGGTCGGCGGACCGGTGACGACTCCGGTGCCGCGCAGCGGTGCTTCCAGGAGCAGGCTCGCGGACTGCTGTTCGATCGTGGCGGGAATCCGGACGCGGGCGCGGCCCAGAGACGTCTGCGCACTCGAGCTGAAGAGGTTCGAGGTGATCGAGACCTCCGCACTCGTCGCCGGTGTCACCGCTCCCAGGCGAAGCCACTTGACGATCATCCCGGAGTCGGGGAAGGCGAGGTACAGGTCGGCGGTGCGACCGCCGGGCCGGGCCAGGTCGGCACCGGCGTTGACGAACGTCTGGGCACTTCCCGTGGGCTCGACGGTGATCGTCCCGATCTGCGTTCCGTCCTGCTCCGCGCTCGGCCCGCCGCTCCACACCGCAACCTTCGTCGCGGAGGGGTTCGGGTTGGACACGCGGACCGTGATTCCCGCCGAACGCCGTCCGACGCTGACGTCGGCGTACTTGACCCAAGCTCCTGCCGTCCTGACCAGGATGCCGTAAGTGTCGTCCTCGCTGACCGATGTCGGTACCACGTCGGCTTGCAGCCCGGTCGGCGTCCGGCTCGTGAACGAGTAGTCGTCGAAGTCGCCGGCCGGCGTGGCGCGGCTCAGGTCGCGTGCCGGGATCGGGTCACCGGTCACGGTCAGGGTGCGGGACACCAGCTGGTCCGCGTCGGCCGACGAGCGGCCGGCGCTGATCGTGTAGCTACCGGGTTCCACGAAGAAGCGGCTGCGTGACACGTCCCGGATCGCGAGGCAGGACAGCTTGGCGACGATGGTGACGCGCTGGGACCGGCCTGGTGCGAGATGGATCCGTTGGAAGCCGATGAGTTGCTTCTTCGGGTGTTCGACGCGCGACTCGGCACTGGGGCGGTACCTGGCGTACACCTGCACGACGTCATCGCTGGCCACTGCTCCGGTGTTGGTCACCGTGAGTCCCACCGAGACGTCCGGGTCGCGGGTGTTGCGCGACGAGGCCGGGCTCACGGTCAGGTTGCGGTAGCGGAAAGACGTGTAGGTCAGTCCATACCCGAAGGGGTAGAGGACATCGCCGTCGTAGTATTCGTAGGTGCGCCTGCCTTTGATGATGTCGTAGTCAGAGATCGTCGGCAGCGCGTCGAGGCCGGGATACCAGGTCTGGTTGAGCCGGCCAGCCGGGGCGTAGTCGCCGAAGAGCACGTCGGCGACTGCCGAGCCGAGCTCCTGGCCGGCATGGCTGGTGTAGACGATTCCCTTCACGTTCGGGTTCGCCGCAATGGTGCGCAGGTCGAACGGGTAGCTGCCGACGACCACCACGACCGTGTTCGCGTTGGCGGCGGCAACCGCGTCGACGAGCTGCTGCTGGTGGGGCGGCAGCTTGATGTCGGGCGGGCTGGTGAGCCGGTCCTGCGTCTCACGCGAGGTCAGATGTGGCTGGTCGCCGACGGCCACGACCGCGACCGGAGCCGAGGACGCCCTGGCGACCGCGTCGGCGATGCCGTCCTTGACGGTGACGAGCTGGAACTGCTGGTTGGGGCTGGATGCCGAGCCGTCGTGCCGCACCATGTACGGCGCACTGGCGTTCACGAACACGTTGGGGTTCGCCGTCGGGCTGACGATGCCGGAACTCTTCGCGAAGCGCAGCGACACCGTGTTCCCCGACTGGCCGACGATCCCGAGATTCTGGTCTGTCGTCCACTGCTGGCTGGAACGGTCGGGACTTTCGTAGCCGGGCGGGCCGGCATCGGCCACCACCGTGTTGCCGGCGCCCCGCGCCGCGAGGTAGCGATCATGGGCGACCGAACGCAGCAGATGGTTGTTGTACCCGTAGTCGTAGTCGTAGAACTGGGCCAGCGGATCGTCGGAGGAGGTGGCCGATCCGGTCAGGGACGCGTTCGGGGTGTCGCCGGTGGTCAGGAACTTGCCGTCGGGCGTACCGGTGCCGTTGACGACCTGCAGGCCGACCACGTTGAGGCCGCGGGTGAAGGCGAGCGCGTTCACGCCACCCTTCAGCTTCGCCGCGACCTCGTCCTTGATGAAGGTCGTGTACGGATAGCTGCCGGCGTAGAAGTCGGTGGAGTTCTCATCCGCGAGCGGGCCCACGAGCGCCAGCCGCGACAGCGACTTGTCCAGCGGCAGGATGTGGCCGGTGTTCTTCAGCAGCACGACCTGCTCCCGTGCGGCTTGTGCCGCCACGGCGCTGTGCGCAGGCGTCGTCAAGGCGTTGCGCTTGTTCAGCCGCTTGAACGGGTTGGCCGGCTCGGCGTCGAGGTCACCGGCGTGCAGGCGCACCATCAGGACGCCGAAGACCGCCCTGTCGATGTCCGCGCCGGTCAGCATGCCGCGGGCCAGCGCCTCGTAGATCGGACGCCGCGTACTGGGCGTGTCGGTGTCACTCGGCGTCATGACGGCGACACCGTTCTTGATCGAGTCGGCCATCGCGGCCGCCTGCCCCACCTCGCTGTTGGGGTAGTAGCCGTTCGAGAAGGTCAGGTTGCCGGGCGACCCGGCGTCGGTGACGTTGAAGTAGGCGCAGTTCCCGTAGCCGCCGGGAACCCAGTCCTCGTAGACGGTGGACATCATCTCGGGGAACACCATCGTGGGCTTGCCGTTGACGAGGTTGTAGGAGGTCATCATCCCGTTCGCGGCGCCTGACTCGATGCCCATCCGGAAGACGCGCAAGTAGTACTCGTGCAGGTTCCGCGGCGTCGCGTTGGCCGAGTACGAGGTGCGCGAAGCCTCCTGACCGTAGGCCGCGATGTGCTTGAGCGTCGGGATGCTCTGGTAGTAGAAGGGGTCGTTCCCCTTCATTCCCCGCGCCATCGCCGTCGACAAGGTGGCGGCCAGCGTGACGGACTCGCCCATGCTCTCCGAGGCGCGCCCGCTGCGCGGATCACGCGCGAGATCGACGACCGGTCCCCAGATGTCAATGCCGTTGAACCGGGCATCGACACTGTTGTACGCGCGCGCCTCCCGCCCGATGACGTCGCCCACCTTCTGCATGAGCGCCGGGTTCCAGGTCATCGCCAGTCCCGTGTTCTGCGGGAAAACAGTGGCGTAGCCCAGCCAGGACAACCCGTGCAGCCCCTCGGTTCCAGCGCGGAACTGCGGGATCCCGAGGCGGATGATGGCGACGCTGAACTGGTGCAGCAAGCCCACCTTCTCGTCCAGCGTCAACGCGGCGATCAGCTCGCGGATCCGCACGTCCGGTCTCAGCGCCGCCGGGTTCAGCACGACCGGTACCTCGGCGGCGGCCACGCGGGTGAGCGGTAGCTGCGCCGCCACGACCGCCCCCGCGCCGAGCACCACGCCACCCAAGAACTGGCGCCGGTTCAGCTCCGCTGACCAGACCGAGCCTTCACCGCTTGCCGCGTCGTGCGCCGCCATGCCGAGTTCCTCCGCTGCCAATCGAGTCCAAGCACGTGTGTCGCATGGTCGTAGCCGGGCTCGTCGCGCAGACGCAGGTTGCGCTGTCGCGAAAGATTCGAGCAATTCAAAGGTCATTCAAGAGGGCCGGTCAAATGACGGTCAACACGCACCGCACCTTCTGCTGTCCAGCCGTGATCCGATACTCGTCGAATGTCGAACACGTCGATATTCGAGGCAAGTTCTGGCCCCACATTCATGGCGCGGTCAGTGCGGCGGTGAGCACCGGAATGTAGAAGTTCATTCCGGCGATGTTCGGATGTGTCCCGGTTCCTCCGGTTCCGGGGTAACCGTTGGCCAGGCCGTTGAACGTGTAGGCCACCCGCTGGCCGTCGTTGCGG
Organism: Lentzea alba; assembly: GCF_011067745.1. GTDB lineage: Bacteria > Actinomycetota > Actinomycetes > Mycobacteriales > Pseudonocardiaceae > Lentzea > Lentzea alba. The sequence goes on along the minus strand of NZ_JAAMPJ010000015.1, from coordinate 116,468 downwards.
GTGTCCAAAGTGGAGTCACCGAAGACGTCTGCGACCGTGACGCCCCACTTGGCGCAGATCCGCTGCGTCACCGAGCGGATGGCGAGCTGCGTGTTCCAGTCGCGGGAGCCGAGCTTGTGCGCGGTGACGTGCGCGATCCGCGCGGCCGGCCACTTGGCCCGCATCGTGTGGATGGTGGTCTCGAGCGACCCCGCGTAGGTGGACCTGTCGAAGGTGGCGGGATCGAAGCCGGCCGCCATCGTGCCGACTTCGTACCGGTTGTTGTGGATGAGTTCGGCGTCGTTGGTGCCGCCGTCGAACACCACGTGGTCGGGCGACTGTGAGGCGGCGTTTCGCACCTGCGTGAGGATCTGGCCCCCGGAGGCGCCGACGGGGCCGATCGCCGCGCCGTTCACGGCGTACTTCTTGAGGTTCATGAGCTCGCGCTCGGCCGTGAGGTTCACGAAGCTGCGCGAGTAGGTGTGGCCGGCGACGATGCTGTCGCCGAACGCGTACACCGTCTTGCCCTTCAGCCGCCCGTTCGCCGCATTCGCTGGTGCGGTGAGGCGGAAGTTGTCGAGGGACTGCACGCCGGTTCCGTAGTAGTTGCAGGCGACGAGCTTCGCGAGGTCCTTACCGGTGATGCTCGCCGTGCCGGAAGCCATGACCGTCGCAGCGGTCTCCTTGGTGGCGATCGTGTACTGCACTCGCTGCAGCGTGAAGTCGAGGTGCAGGTTCACCGTGTACCACTTGGCGCGGTTGTAGGCGATCCTGGTCCACGCCGGGTTGAGCGAGTCCGGCGCGGACGCCGAGTCGGACACCGGGCCGGTCAGGCCGTACCGGAGTTCGGTGGCGGTGGCGGCGAGTGCGAACACGAGATTTCCTTGACTGTCACGTAGTTCGATGCCCGTCTTCTGTCCGCCGGCGGCGACCGCTGTCTTCCAGTCGAACGTCAGGTCGAGGGTGCGCTCCCCCGCGACGGCTCCATCGAACGCCTTGACCGAGGTGGTGTAGTTGCCCATCCCCTTGGTGACGTTCAGGACGCCGCCGCTCACCGCGGCGCCAGCGGGAAAACCGAAGTTGGCCGGAGTCGTCTGGGCGCTGAACGTCTCGTCGATGAGAACGCCAGCGGCTGCCTGCGCCGTGGGGACGACGAGGACCGCTGCCGCCACCATGGCGGCGACGGCCGCGGGCCGGAGAAATCGGCGGGTTCGCCGTTGGCCGGGATGCATGTGGATTCCCTTCGAGTAGCAGCAGCGATCGGAAGCACGGGCGGCTCCGCCGGTCGGGCGGACCCGGCAGAGCCGCATTGGCCTCACAACGTCAGTTGGTGGCCGCGGGACCGCCCGAGATCCGCACGTCGTCGACGTGCACCGCCCCGCGCTCTGCCGCGTTCGCGTACCACGCGATCTTCCCGATCCCCGGCATCGAGGTGCGGAACGCGGCGTCGGTCAGCACCCGGCGGCCGTCGATGTCCAGGTCGAAGCGCTGGTTCACCGTGTCCACAGTGAGCGTGATCCGATACCACTGGCCGGAGGCGTATGTGCCGATCACACGGCTCGTACCGCCCTCGTACGCGAGGATCTCGCCGCGTGCGAACGCGACGCTGACTGCCTGAATGCCGCTGGAGTTGTACACGTAGGGCAACCCGAACCAGCCCGCTTGTGTGTCGTTGCGCATCACCTGCGCCTCGATCGTGACCGTGCCCTGCAAAGGGGTGTCGAAGATCCGGGCGAGGTTGGTCCCGTCGGTGCCGCCGCCGTCGGTCGTGCGGTTGAGCCGGATGCTCTTGTCGGTCGCGGAAGGCGTGTCCACCACGCGAACCTCGTTCCCGGTCGAGATGACCCGCCACCCGTTCGTGCCGTTGGCGAGCAGGCCGGTGGCCAGGCCGTCGAACGACTCCTCGAACGAGATACCAGGCGCCGCTCCGCCGCGTTCGAACGCGCCGATGTCCGGCCGGCTCCCGCTCGGCACGGGCGTTCCGGCGAAGTCGCGACCGCCGCTGCCGGTGACGGTGGCGCCGGCGTCGACGAACACCGATCCGTTCTGGAGCGCGAAGTTCGCCGCCGTGTCGAGCCTCGGCCCGTTCTCGTCGCCGTAGGGTCCCCTGACGGCGGGATTCACGAACTTCGGGTCACCGACGACGCGCCTCGAGTCCGACGAGGGCCGGGTCGTGAGGTTCGACGAGTACCCGTTGTTGCTGTAGGTGAGACTCGACTGCTGCAGGAACGAGGCGGACCGGCCGGACACGAACAGGTTGTTGGTCAGCGTGGCCCTGCCGGAGTTGTTGCCGCTCACCATGTTCGGCGCGTCGGTGCTGTAGAAGGTGTTGTTGTAGATGGACGCCACCGTGCCTGCCTCTTGCCACATGTGCAGGTTCCACCGCTTGCTGCCGGTCACGACGTTGTAGCGGATCACCGCGCTGCCGAACTTGGGCGTGCCGCACCCGCAGAGCAGGATGCCGTCGCCGTTGTCGTGCAGGTAGTTGTACTGGAACAGCTGGTTGGTGGTGCCGACGTCGGGATCGAGGCCGTTCGCGTCGGCACTGCCCTGGGCGTGGTGGGTCCCCATGACCTCGTTGTGCTGGACGGTGACGCGGTCTGCGTAGTAGGTCTCGATACCGGACACGCCGACCCGATCGATCACGTTGCGTTCGACGAGCCCGTCCCGGACGTTGGTGAGGTAGACGCCGTTGCCGCCGAAGGCCGTGTTCGCCTGCGTGATGTAGTTGCCGCGGATCGTGACGTTGGTGTGCGGCTTGAAGAGGACGTCGTCGGCCGTTCGACGGGTGCCCCAGCCCGTCCGGACGGCTCCCGGCGCGTCACCGGTGTACTGCTTCACCGTGACGCCCGCGAACGAGGTGTTCTTGATCGTGGAGTTCTGCACGGTGATACCGGTGAGCACAGTCGGATTGCCGGGCGCGGCGATGTTGGGGACGGTGGTGGTGAAGACGATGCCGCCGGTGTTCTTGGATCGGTCCCAGCCGGTTTTCCAGGTGACGCCGGGCGAGTTGTTCGCCGGGTCGCCGCCGATCCACTTGACCTCGCCCGTCACGTCGTGCACGTCGACCGAATCGACCACGAAGTGACGCAGGGTCCGGCCGTTGTCGCCGTGCACGCCGATGCCGCGGAAGTCACCGAGGTTCGCACCGGGCGTCCCCGTGGCGGGCTTCGCGTTCGACACGTCGAGGTTGCGGATCTCCCAGTACTCCTGGTTGAACAGCCGCACCACCTCGCCGACGGCACCCTGGCCGACGAGCTTCGGCTTGGCGCCATCTCCGTAGCGGTCGATGACGATCGGTGCGCCGTCAGCGCCGGACCCCTTCGGCCACAACTGCCCGACCCAGCTGTCCCCCGCGTGGAAGCGAATGGTGTCGCCGGGCTGGAAGCTCGTCGAGTTCACCTTGCCCAACGTGCGCCAGGGCGCTTCGCTGCTGGTCCCGGCGTTGGTGTCGTTGCCGGTCGCACTGACGTAGTACGTGGAGCTCGCGGCGTTGGCGGTCCCCGCTGGGACGAGTGCGATCGAGAGGAAAACAGCTGCCAACGCGCATAACGCGCTGGCGAGCGCTCCCGGCGCGCTTCGACGGTGAGCGATCACTGATGCCTCTTCTCGTCGTGGTGGTTGTGTTCGCCTCAAGCGGCGAACCTGACTGACGGCTCAGGGCGCGGCGGCTCACGTCCAGGCGAGGACGCACCGGGAGCACGCGCGGCCTCGCGGGAAAACGTATTCCGCGAAGAAAAGCAGTGTTCGGCTGAGCGCGTCAAGGTTCAGGCAGCTGAATGCGTCAACGAGGTGACATCGGTGCGCCCGTGGACGAACTGGCCGTCAGCGATGGCTGCGGAGCGAACGGCTGAGGTCAGCCGGCGCGGATCGCCGTGCTGTCGCGCACAACGACCTGCCCGCGCATCGTCAGGTGCTCGACTTCCGGGTGAGCCGCAAGGGCGAGGCGGATCGCCTCGGCTCCTGCCCGCGCCAGCGGCAACGACACGGTTGTCAGCCGCGGTGTCACGTCGGTCGCGAGCTCGATGTCGTCGAAGCCGGTCACCGAGACGTCGGCTGGAACCGCCATGCCGGCAGCCCGGAGGGCGGACATCGCACCGATGGCGATGGTGTCGTTGGCGGCGAGGATCGCGTCGGTGCTCGCCAGTCCCTTGGCGAGCAGCCGCCGCGTCGCGTCGAAGCCGCCTTGGCGACTCACCGCGCAGTGCGAGATGCGGATGTGCCGCCCGTCGACACCGCCGTGGCGAAGCCCCTCCACGAAGCCCGACGTACGGGCGGCGACGTTCCCCGTCCCACGCGCACCCGCGAGGATCGTCACGTGCCGGTGTCCCGACCCGGCGACATGGGCGGCGAGCTCCTTGGCGGAGTCGCGGTTGTCGAAGCTGATGGAGCTGAACGGCATGTCGGTGTCACCGACGATCACCACCCTGCCGCCCTCGCGTTCGTAGCCGAGCAACTCGCCGAGCAGGCGCCCCTCCAGGGCGTTCGCCTCGACGCGGCTCGAGGTCAGGATGAGCGCCCGCGGCCGCAGTGCACGCTGCAACCGCACGGTTTCGAACTGGCGCTCAACGGCGCCGTGGGTCGACGAGACGGTGACGAACGCGCCGGTGTCGCGCGCCTGCCGTTCCATCGCCGCGACGGCGATCCCGATCGACGGGGTGGTGAGGTCGTCGGCGACGACCGCGATCGAGTCGTTCGCGCGGCGCATCGACCGGGCCGAGGCGTCCGCGGTGTAACGCAGCTCGGCCGCGACGGCGAGGACCCGCCGCCGATACTCCGGCGCAACAGTCCGAGAACTGCCGCCCAGGACTCGCGACGCGGTCGCGACCGACACACCGGCGGCCGCCGCCACCTCGCGCAGGGTGACGGTCGGTCTGGCTGGATGGGGCACAGTGCAGTAATCCCTCCCGTACCACGAACGCGCCGCAGTCGACGGTATCGGAAGATGTCCACGGTGGACCGCTGCTGGGAAATCGTATTCCGTTACGAGCGGGGCAGTTCGCTCAATGAGGGGCGCTCCCGTGGTCAACCCTCCGTTGCCAGGGAGTTGTGGGACTCCGGTGCACAATTCGGGTATGGAAGACGGGTCGGCTGCGCCTCCGCAGCAGCACGAGGGTGCCGCGGCCGCACAGCGCCAGGCGACCCTGCACGATGTAGCACGAACGGCGGGCGTCTCACAGGCAACGGCGTCGCGCGTGCTCAACGGCAGCATCCGCAACGTCCGCCAGGAGAACGTCGCCCAGGTGCTCGCCGCGGCCGCCGAACTGGACTACACGCCGCACCTGTCCGCGCAGGCGATCGCGAGAGGGACGACGAACACCGCCGCGCTGGTCGTCAGCGGCGTCGACGACCCGTACTTCTCCACCGTCGCGGGCGGGGCGACGCAGGCGGCGGAGGCCGCCGGACTCATCGTGACCATGGCGGTCGCGGACCGCTCCCCCGAACGAGAGCTCCAGATCGTCAGGACGCTGCGCGGCATGCGGCCCCGCGCCATCATCCTCACCGGCAGCCGCATCGATGGCACCGATACCCGCGCCGCCCTCATCGAGGAACTCGACGCCTACCGGAGGGCGGGCGGAAGCGTCGTCCTGATAAGCCAGTACGACCTGCCGTTCTGCACCGTCAGCATCGACAACTACGGAGGAGCGCGGCAGCTTGCCCGCGAGCTGGTGGGGCTGGGCTACCGGCGATTCGCGGTCGTCCGCGCGTCTGCCGCGCTCAGGACGTCCCGCGACCGGTGCGAAGGCTTCGTGGATGGCCTTCGCGAGTTCGGCATCGGCGTCGAGGCACGGCTCGTGGTCGAAGCCGAGTTCAGCCGCCGCGGCGGTCTTGCCGCCGGCCGCGAACTCGTCCGGCAGGGCCTCGGCGACACGGAACTCGTCATTGCCGCCAACGACGTCATGGCGATCGGTGTGATGACCGCCTTCCGCGACGCCGGGCTGGTCCCCGGCCGGGACATCGCCGTCGCCGGCTTCGGCGACATCGGCCCAGCGGTGGACGTCGTTCCGGCGCTGACCTCCGTGGCCGTACCTCTGCGGCAGGTCGGCCTCTGCGCGATGGAACTCGCGCTCTCCAACGACGACGTCTCGCGGGTCGTACCCATCTCCACGAACGTCGTCCTGCGGGACAGCACACCCCGTCGATGAGCTGTCAGATCGGCGAACTGGAGACCGCTGGCCGATCGTCCTTGACGGCCTCGCCGACCCTGGCCGCCGTCTCACGCAGCCAGATATGCGCCGCGTCGTGCGTGTGCACGGGGTGCCACCACAGGGCTTCTTGGAGTGGTACGGCGTCGTAGGGCGGTTCCATGACGCGGACCGGGACGAGCCCGCCCAACTGCTCGGCGAGACGTCGCTGGACGAGGGCCACCCGGCGGGTACCCGCGACCAGTTGAGGCATCAACCCGAAGCTGTCGACGGAGACCTCCACGCGCGGCTCGATGCCGAGCATGCCGATCTGGCGAGCGGCGGGCGCGTCGTAGGTGCGCTGGTACGTCACCCACGGCAGCCGGGCCAGGTCGTCGAGGGTGAGTTCCTCACCGACATCGGGGTTGTCGTCGGCGACGAGGTAGACCCAGCTGTCCCGGTAGAGATCGACCGCGGGGAAGCCACGGATGATGCCGTGTGGCATCAGCAACCCGTCGACGCTGCTCAGCAGCGTCGCGGTGTCCTCGATGATCTCCGTCGACGCCTGTTTGAACCGGAGCCGGATGCCTGGCGCCTCGGCATGGATCGTCCGGGCGAGTTCGGCGCCGAACACGGCCACCGCGTAGTCGGAGGCGACCAGGGTGAACTCGTGTTCCTCGCGGGCGGGGTCGAAGTCAACCTGGCTGGCGAAGACGCGCTCCAGCAGGTCACAGGCGGTGGCGGTGCGGGCGAGGAGCGCCAGGCCGAGAGTGGTCAGTTCGTAGTGTGCGCCGACCCTGACGAGCAGGTCGTCGTCGAAATGGTGTCGCAGCCGGGCCAGCGCGGCGCTCATGGCGGGCTGGCTGAGCCCGATGCGTCGTCCCGCCTTGGTGACGTTGCGCTCCTCCAGGAGGGCACGCAGGGCGACGACCAGGTTGAGGTCGAGGCTTGCCAGATTCACAAAGCACCCCAAGTGCGGAGTCGGGCCTGACGAGTATCTGCGCGATGGATCGTGACGATCCAAGGAATCAATTTGCCAGATCGTACCTTCCGGGCCAAATTGGTGACATCTCAATCGGGAGGACATCTCCGTGACATCCACCGCCGCGTCGGCCCCCTTCTCGGGCCCGTTCGCCATCGGCACCCTTTCGGCTTCGGACGGGGCCAGGTTCCCCGGCCTCGTGGTACCGGACGGCCGTGTCCTCGACCTGTGCGCGGCACTGGGCGAATCCACGCTGACCACGCTGGCACTCCTGGAGCACTGGGACGAACGGCTGCCACTCCTGCGCACCCTCGCGGAGGACCCGGCGGGCGACTGGCGGCCGCTGGCGGACCTGGCGGTGCACGCGCCCCTCGAGCCCCGGCAGATCTTCCAGTCGGGCGCCAACTACCGGCAGCACGTGATCGACCTGGCGGTCGCGCACCGCGCCCCGGACGACCCGCGCACCGCCGAGGAGGCCCGCGCCGAGGTCGCGGCGATCATGGACAAGCGGGCCGCGGAGGACCTCCCGTACGTCTTCATCGGCCTGCCGACCGCGATCACCGGTCCCTACGACGACGTGGTGCTCCCCTCGTGGGCCGAGCAGCCCGACTGGGAGCTGGAACTGGCCGCGGTGATCTCCCGCCCCGCCTACCGGGTCACCGTGGCGGAGGCCCTCGACCACGTTGCGGGGTACACCATCGCCAACGACCTCACCGACCGGGCGACCGTCTTCCGCCGGGACATGCCCCCGATCGGCACCGACTGGCTGCGTTGCAAGAACGCTCCCGGTTTCACTCCGCTGGGCCCCTGGATCGTCCCGGCAGGCTCCGTCGCCGACCTGTCAGACCTGCAGATCACCCTCAAGCTCAACGGGAAGACCATGCAGGACGAGTCCACAAAGGACATGATCTTCGGTGTGGCACGGCTGGTCTCGTACATCTCCCAGACCGCCCGGCTCCTCCCCGGCGACCTGGTCCTGACCGGCAGCCCGGCAGGAAACGGCATCCGCTGGGGCCGGCTGCTGCGCGACGGCGACGTGATGGACGGCTCGATCACCGGGCTCGGCGCCCAGTGCACCCGCTGTGTCGTGCAGGAAGCGGCAGCCGTCGGCGCGCCGGTCGACCCCATCGCCGTCAAGTAGCGCCCTGAAAACGGCCGGGCGGCTCCGACAGGCGCGCCCCGGCCCCGCCCTTGCCGCCCGACGTCGCGCGGCCCTCACCGGGAGACCCCATGACAGATCCCCGTCCTCGCACCGTCCTCGTCATCGGCGGTGGAGCATCCGGCAACGCCGTGACCGTGCTGCTACGGCGGGCAGGCATCACCGTGGAGCTGATCGAGGCACGACCTGACTGGGGCGTCCTCGGCTCCGGCATCACCTTGCAGGGCAACGCGCTGCGCGTCCTGCGCGAACTGGGCGTGTGGGACGAGGTCGAGAAGACCGGCTTCGCCTTCGACTCCGTGGGCCTCGCCGCGCCCGACGGGACGGTGTTCCACGTCCAGCAGAACATCCGCACGGGTGGCGAGGACCTGCCCGCGATCGCGGGCATGCAGCGGGCGCAGCTTCAGGAGATCCTGTGCGAGGCCGTCCGCGCCAGCGGCGCGAGCGTCCGTCTCGGCACCACCGCGAACGAGCTGGCCCAGGACGGAACCGGCGTCACCGTCCGCTTCAGCGACGGCACCGAGGGGCGCTACGACCTCGTCATCGCCGCCGACGGCGTCAACTCCGCCACCCGCGCCATGATCGGCATCAGCGACCAGCCCGAGCCGACCGGCATGGCCATCTGGCGCGTCGCCACGCACCGCCCCGAGGGCGTGGTGCGCTCCGACCTGAGCTACGGCGGCGCCTGCTACATCGCCGGTTACTGCCCCACCGGCCAGGACACCATCTACGCCTATCTCGTGGAGGCCAACCGCGACCGCACCACCATCGACCCCGCCTCCTACGCGGAGGAGATGCGCCGGCTGGCCGCGGGCTACGGCGGCGTGTGGCCGGAAATCGCCGCGAGCATCACCGACCCGGCCAAGGTCAACTACACGTGGTTCACCCGGCTGCTCGTCGAGGGCGCCTGGCACCGCGGCCGGGTCGTCCTGATCGGCGACGCCGCCCACTCCTGTCCCCCCACCATCGCCCAGGGCGCGGCCATGTCGCTGGAAGACGCCTCCGTGCTCGCCGAAATGCTGAGCGGCCAACAGGACTGGAGTTCCCTGGACACCCTGCTGACCGGCTTCTACGAACGCCGGATCGACCGTGTCCGCACGGTGGTCGACGCCTCGGTGCAACTCGGTCAGTGGCAGCTGGAGGGCAACCGGAACGTCGACATGGCCGGTCTGATGTCCCGCACGATGTCCGTCATCAAGGAAACCCCGTGAACTCCGCGCGTCCGCTCAGCAGCGCACCCACGATCGACGTGCACGCGCACGTCCTGCTCCCGCGCATCGAGGACGCCGTCGCAGGACACCCCGCCCTGGCCGCCGCCCGTGCTCTCGACGCCCGCCGCAACGGCCCCGAGGCCGCTGCCGTCAGCGGCCCGATGTTGCGCGACCGCATCCCGAAACTGACCGACGTCAAGGCCCGGCTCGCCGCGATGGACGCCGCCGGGATCGACGTCCAACTGGTCTCCCCCTCCCCCTCGCACTACCACTACTGGGCCGAGGAGACGCTGGCCCGCACGGTCTGGGAAGAGGCCAACACCGGCACCGCCGAACACGTTTCCCAAGCCCCGCAACGACTGCACGGCCTCGGCCTCGTCCCGCTCCAGCACCCGAACCACGCCGTCGAAGCCCTCGACCACGCCCTCAGCCTGGGCCTGCGCGGTGTCGAGATCTCCAGCCACGCGCCAGGGCGCGAGCTGTCGGACCCCGCCTACGAACCGTTCTGGAAGCGTGCCGAGGAAACCGGAGCGATCCTCTTCCTGCACCCCTTCGGCTGCACCCTCGACGAACGCCTCGACCGGTGGTACCTGTCCAACACCGTCGGCCAGCCCGCCGAGAACGCCGTCGCGCTCTCCCACCTCATCTTCTCCGGCGTCCTGGACAACCATCCCGGGCTGCGCGTCGTCGCCGCCCACGGCGGCGGCTACCTGCCCACCCACATCGGCCGCTCCGACCACGCATGGCGTGCCCGCGCCGACGCCCGCGGCTGCGCGCACCCGCCCAGCAGCTACCTCAAGCGGCTGTACTTCGACTCCCTCGTCCACGACCCGCACGTCCTGCGCGAACTGATCCGGGTGGCCGGCCCCGACCGGGTGCTGCTCGGCTCCGACTTCCCCTTCGACATGGGCACCGACGACCCGCTCGGCGCGCTGCACGCCGTCAAGGATTTGCCCGACCCCCACTTCCACGCCGTGCGCGGCGGCAACGCGGCAGCGTTGCTGCGTCTCATCTGAGGAGCCCGACATGACCAACCGTCTACTCACCCACTTGCGGCACGTCGACCTCGCCGTGCCGGACTACAACAAGCAGCTCGACTTCTACGCCGGCGTCTGGGGCCTGACCAAGGTCGCCGAGGACTCCGGCATCTCCTTCCTCGCTGCCGAAGGTTCGCCCGAGCAGTACATCGTCCGGCTCCGCAAGGCCGACGAGAAGCGCCTCGACCTCATCTCCTACGGTGCCGCGAACCCCGCCGATGTGGACACACTTGCCGAACAGCTCCTCGCGGGTGAAGTGCAGTTGATCTCCCAGCCCGGGAAGCTCGACACCCCCGGCGGCGGCTACGGCTTCCGCTTCTTCGACATCGACGGCCGCACCATCGAGGTCTCCGCCGACGTCGAGGCACGCAAGCACCGCCGGGTCGAGGAGAAGGAATCCATCCCCGTCCGTCTGTCGCACGTCGTGCTGAACTCCACCGACATCAACGCCACCCGCACCTGGTACGAGCAGCACCTCGGCTTCCGGCTGTCCGACACGATGGCCATCCCGCACATGGGCGAGCTCATGCACTTCATGCGGATCAGCAGCCAGCACCACTCCATGGCCATTGCCCGTGGCCCGCACACCTCCCTGCAACACCTCTCCTTCGAGATGCGCGGCATCGACGAGTACATGCGCGGCACCGGCCGGCTGCTGCGCTCCGGCGCCACCAAGCTCTGGGGCCCCGGACGGCACATGGCGGGCGACAACACCTTCACGTACTTCCTCGACCCGCACGGCAACACCGTGGAGTACACCACCGAGCTCGAAGAGCTGGACGAGGACACCTGGCACCCGCACATCTACGACCTGACGAAGCCCGAGAACGCCGACCAGTGGGGCACGGCCAACCCGATGAACGAGATGGTCGCCAAGGAGATGCACAACGACGTCGACCGCGGCGTCTTCGTCGCTCCGCCGGTCTGACCCCGCGATCCGGGGGGCGGCGAACTGTCCGGCCCTGACGTGCCGCCGCGCCCCCGGTCAATGCCAACTCGCCCAGCTACCTAGGACTGCCATGCGTTTCGCCACCTACGAACAGCACGGTCGCAGCCGCGTCGCCACCGTGAAGGACGACGGACAGGCCGGGTCATGACCGACACCCCGGACACGAACTCCGCTCCTCCTCCCACAGCGGACGCGGCGGAACTCCAGGAGTTGCTCCCCGGGATCCACGCCTGGGTGCAGCCGGACGGGACCTGGTGGGTCAACAACGCAGGCGTGGTGGCCGGCGACGACGGGGTCCTGGTGATCGACACCTGTGCCACCGCGGCCCGCACCCGCCGGTTTCTCGACGCCGTGGACACGGCCACCGGCGGGGCGCCCGTCAGGCTGGCGGTGAACACCCACCAGCACGGTGACCACACCTACGGCAACAGCCTCCTCCCCTCCACGACAGTGATCGTCGGGCACAGCCGGATGCGGGAAGGGCTTCAGGCCGACCCGGTCATCGACGGCTGCCCGCCGCTGTGGAACCCGGTCCCGGACTGGGGGCCGGTGACCCGCAGGCTCCCCGACATCTCGGTCGGCTCCGCACTCACCCTGCACGTCGCAGGTCGGCGGATCGAGCTGCTGCACCCCGGCCGCCCGGCGCACACCAGTGGAGATCTGATCGCCTGGCTGCCCGAAGAACGCGTACTGTTCGCCGGCGATCTGGTGTTCGCCGGACTCACCCCGCTGGTCTTCATGGGCTCGGTGGACGGGGCCCTCGCCGCGGTCGACTGGCTGGAGTCCCTGCAACCCGACGTCGTCGTCCCCGGCCACGGCCCGGTCCTCACCGGCGCCGACATCACCCGGGTCCTGGACGAGCACCGCCGCTACTACCGGCTCATCCTCGACATCGCCCAGGACGGGCTCTCCCAGGGTCTGACGCCCCTGCAGGCCGCCCGCCAGGTCGACCTGGGCGAGTTCACGGGCTGGGCCGACGCCGAACGAATCGTGCTCAACCTGCACCGCGTCTACGCCGACCACGCCGGCCGGGACCTCGACCCGATCGCCGCCTTCGGGGACGCGATCGCCTGGCTCGGCCGCCCGATGCACACCTCCGTCTGAAGGGAAGCGCGACTGTGCGATTCGTGACCTACGCCGACGACGACGGTGATCGGGTCGGCGTCCTCCACCACGACCAGGTCCATCCCCTGGGTCGCGGCGTCACGATGCTCGGCCTCCTGCGCGACGGCACCCTGCGGGAGGCCGGGGAGCAGGCCCTGGCCGCACCTGCCCCGACCCTGGCAGTCGGCGACCTTCGGCTGCGTGCGCCGATCCCCGATCCTCCCGCCGTGCGGGACTTCATGACCTTCGAACGGCACGTCGAAGGTGTCGCCAGACTCGGCGGAACCGACGCGACCGTCCCCGAACGCTGGTACGAGGCACCCGCGTTCTACTTCACCAACCCCTACGCGATCCTCGGCCCCGCCGACGACGTCCCCGTACCGCCCGGCAGCCGGATGTTCGACCTGGAGCTGGAGGTCGCCGCCGTCATCGGCCGCACCGGCCGCGACATCCACCCCGACGACGCCGACGCCTACGTCGCCGGCTACACCATCCTCGTCGACTGGTCGGCCCGCGACGTCCAGTTCGCCGAGATGCAGGTCCGGCTCGGCCCCACCAAGGGCAAGGACACCGCCACCACCCTCGGACCGGTCCTGGTCACCCCCGACGAGCTGCAACCCTGGCGCACCGACACCTCGTTCGGCCTGACGATGACCGTCGAGATCAACGGCGAACGGCTGGGGCAGGACCGCTGGTCGTCCATGGCGTTCTCCTACGCCGACATGATCGCCTACGCCTCCCGTGGCGCCGAGATCCGCCCGGGCGACGTCCTCGGCTCCGGCACCTGCGGCGGCGGCTGCCTCGCCGAACTGTGGGGTCGCGAAGGCCTGAACGCCCACCGCCCCCTGCAACCCGGCGACGTCGTCACCGTCACCGTCGAACAACTCGGCACCCTGACGACCCGCGTCGTGCCAGGAGTCGAGCCGATTCCCATCCCACCCGCACGACGGGGCCGGTAGGCCCAGTCTGTCCGGAAGGGCCCCCGTTGGGTCGCCGTCGCGCGCGTGAGCAGTGAAGCCCTACCCAGTACATGTCCAGCATTGCGAGGAGAGTCCGATCAACGAGTTCGTCATCGTCGGCGCGAAGGTGTTCGACGGCGAGAAGAACCTGGGCCAGGTCGACGTGCACGTCGCCGACGGCGTCATCGTCTCGGTGGGCGGGCCGCGGGTCACCGGGGTGGAAGTCGTCGACGCCATCGGCGCAACCCTGCTGCCGGGCCTGATCGACGCACACACCCACACAGATGCCTCGATGCTGCGCCAGGCGCTGACCTTCGGCGTCACCACCGAGCTCGACATGGGCTCGGTGCCCGCCACCATGATTCCGCTGCGCGCCGAGGTCGAGGCCGACCGGACTTTCGCGGACGTGCGGAGCGCCTCCTTTTCGCTCACCCACCTCGACGGCCACCCTCATCGGTTCCGGAAGGGCCTCAACGATCCGGTCTGGCCGACCGCGACCACCGTGGCGGAGGCGGCCGGGTTCGTCGACGACCGGATCAGCGAGGGCGCCGACTACATCAAGGTGATAGCCGAGAGTGGCGGGGCGTTCGGCTTCCAGCTGCCGCACGTACCACTGGAGATTCACGCCGCCGTGATCGCCGAGGCGCACGCTCGCGGGAAGATGGTGATGGCCCACGCCATGACGCTGCACGAGACCGAACAGATGGTCGACGCCGGCGTCGACGGCCTCGCCCATCTGTTCGCCGACACGGCCCACACCCCGGAGATCGTCGACCGCATCGCAAGCGCGAACGTGTTCGTGGTGCCGACACTGACCCCCCTTGCCTCCCTCGTCGGGCTGTCGCACAGCACGGACCTGGCGCAGGATCCCCGCGTTGCGGAAAAGCTTTCGCCGGAATTGCGGGCGCACCTCTCCGACACGTTCGGCGCCTTGCCCGCCTCGCACTTCGACATGGCACTGGCCACGATCGCAGCCCTGCGCCAGGCTGGGGTCGACGTGATCGCAGGCACCGACGCCGCGGCTCTGACCGTGCGCGGCGTGACCCACGGGGCAAGTCTGCACGGCGAGCTGCAACTGTTCGTACAGGCCGGTTTCAGCCCCGCCGAAGCCCTGCGCTCGGCGACTTCACTGACAGCACGACGGTTCGGCCTCCACGATCGGGCCGCGTCGAGCAAGGCCTGCGGGCAGATCTCGTCCTGGTCGACGGTGATCCCACCACGACCATCAACGACAGCCTGTCGATTCGCGCGGTCTGGCGACAGGGCACCCGCCTCGCGGCCGCATCCACGCTCGGCTCCCGGTGAACCCGCCAAGAGCGACGAGGGCGTGTCTCCCATTCGTCGCTCCGCCGGTCTGACCCCGCGATCCGGGGATGCGTCGAACTGTCCAGCCCTGACGTGCCGCCGCACCCCGGTCAATGCCAACTCGCCCAGCTACCCAGGACTGCCATGCGTTTCGCCACCTACGAACAACACGGTCGCAGCCGCGTCGCCACCGTGGGGGACGACGGCGTCCTCCATCCTCAGCCTGGCACGGCGTCGCTTCTCGACCTGATCCAGGCAGGTCCCGAGGCACTGCGCGAAGCGGGCAACGCCACCCTGCGCGTGCCGGGCGGGCCGCATGTCTCGCAGGTGCGTTTGCTGCCACCGCTCCAACCGCCGTCCATACGCGACTTCGTCACGTTCGAGGAGCACGTCGAGGGTGTACGACGCAGCATGGACGGGACCACGGGCGTCCCGGACGCCTGGTACGACGCGCCGACCTCCTACTTCACCAACCCCTACGCCGTCATCGGCCGCGAGGACTGTGACCTCACCCCGGAACAGGCCCGCGACCACATCATCGGTTACACCATCTACAACGACTGGTCAGCCCGCGACCTCCAGTCCCGCGAGATGCAGGTCGGCCTCGGTCCCTGCAAGGGCAAGTACACCGTCACCACCCTCGGCCCGTACCTCGTCACCGCGGACGAACTGGAGCCGTACCGCGACAGCGACGGACTCCTGCGCCTGGCGCTGACCGCCGAGATCAACGGCGAGGTCGTCGGCAAGGACCTGCTGTCCGCCAGGACCTACCACCGCTCGAGCCCGGCAACACCGTCACCCTCACCGTCGAGGGCATCGGCACCATCTCGAACACCGTCGTACCCGGTGCCGAACCGGTGGCCATCCCCCGCGCCCGCGAACGCGCCCAGGAACCGCGTGACAAACCCACCCTCATCGTCTACCGGGTCAACGACAACCAGGATCGAGGAACGCGCCATGACGAAGTCCCCCGGCAAGCGTGGCCGCGTCGCCGTCATCGGCGCCGGCCCTGGTGGTCTGGCCGCCGCACTCTCCGTCCACCAGGCCGGCCACGACGTCGTGCTGTTCGAGCGCTACCCACAGGCCCGACCGGCCGGCACCATCCTCAACCTGTGGCCGGCCCCCATCAAGGCACTCGGGCTGCTCGGGGTGAACATCGAAGACCTGGGCGCACCCTGCAAGGCCGAGTTCCGCAACGCCAGCGGCCGCCGCAGGGTCAGCGCGGCCATCCCGGAGGACGTCGTCCGCGACTACGGCGGCGGCTTCATCGGCCTGCTGCGGCCCGAACTGTACGAGCGGCTGCTCGACGCGCTGCCTGAGGGAGTCCTGCGGGTCAACCACACGGTGGAACGCGTCGAGCAGGACGAGAGCGGTGTTCGGCTGCACTTCGCGGACGGACGGATCCACGAGACGGACGTCGTGATCGGCGCCGACGGCATCGATTCCCTGGTCCGCCGCACGCTGTGGGGTGACAGCCCCAAGCGCGAGCACAACCTGCACGTCATCGGCGGCTACACCTTCGACAAGAGCATCGAAGCCGAGCCCGGCATGTGCGTCCTTTCCCACAGCCGCACCGTCCAGGGCAGCTGGACAGCCATCCGCGACAAGGGACGTGACGGCCACCAGTGGTGGGTGCTCGAGGCGTTCGACACGAGCCAGGAATTCACCGGGGACCCGCACTCGATCGCGACCACCCTCGGCCAGGCCTTCGCCCGTCCGCTTCCCCAGCTGATCGCCGCGACCGACCCCGCGCACGTCCAGCGCTGGGCGATCCGCGACCGCAAGCCACTGGGCCAGTGGTCCAAGGGCCGCGCGACCCTCGTCGGCGACGCCGCGCATCCCACATCCCCGTACGCCGCGTACGGCGCCGGTATGGCCATCGAGGACGGATACTTCATCGGCCGCCGCTTGGGCGGGATCGACCTGACGGACTACCAGGCCGTCCGCGAGGCACTCGACGCCTTCGAGGCCCCCCGCAAGCCGCACACCGCCCGGCAGTCCCAGCAGGCCTACGTCCTCGGGCAGGTCTTCCATCACGCGCCGCGCGCGCTGCGACCCATCCGGGACGCGATCCTGGACCACACCCGGCTGATGCAGAAGGTGGTCGGCGACTCGACCCCCAGCTCGATCCTCACTCAGCTCGGCGAGATCGACCGGGCCGAAGAGCGCTTCACGACGCTCCGAGCTTCAGGAAGTTGAAGAAACACAAGTGCACCTTTGTGTTCCCACCTTAAACGTCGACCTCGAGATTTCGGGCGGCGTTGCCCACCCAGGCTTGGCCGACGTGGCTGTGGACCTGATCCAGGCAGGTCCCGAGACACTGCGCGAACCGGGCAACACCACTGTGCGCCTGCCGAACGGGCCGCATGTCTCGCAGGTGCGCTTATTGCCTCCGGTCCAACCGCCGTCCGCACGCGACTCCGGCTTCGTCGACGACACGACGGAGTTCGCGCCGAGGGGGTAATCATCATCCTCGATCCACAGCACCGGGTCCGAGTCTGGGCGGCTTACTGAGCCGTTGCGAACTCTTTCCCGGCCTTGGTGCCCCCGTCGACCAGGATGTCGACCCCAGTCAGATAACCGGGCGCTTCGCTCGCGCAGAACGCGAGAACAGCCGCGACCTCCTCAGGCTTGCCGAATCGCTTGATCGCTGCCGACTTCACCAGTTCACCGGCGCCGTGGTTCTCCTCCAAACGCCCCATCGCGGTGTCAAAGCTCCCCGGAGAGACGGAGACGACGCGCGCTCCCCGCTCGCCGAACTCGGCTGCGAGGTACCGGCTGTACCAGTGGACGAAGTTCTTGCTGATCGCGTAGGCCAGTCCGGGTTTCAGCTTTCGGCCGACGACCCTCGCGCGACTGACGATCGCCTTCTCGAAGTCGTCGGGTCGTCGCTCGGCAAGGCGGAAAGCACGGAGCGGGATGAGGATCTTGGGAATGCTGTGCCCGGCGGTGGATGCCACGTTGACGAGTGCGTCACCGTCCGCAGCTCGTGCGAGGAATGCCCGCGCGATGTTGACGGTGCCGGTCGCGTTGATGCGAGCAATGCGTTCGGCCGTACCCATGTGCGGACTGATCCCAGCGGCGTGGACCACTGCGCGAACGTGACTTCCTTCAGACTCCGCGCACTGGAACAGCTGCTCGACGGATGCCTTGTCGGTGATGTCGCACACCACGCCAATCGCGTCAACTCCAGCCGTGGCCAGCTCACGCACCGCATCATCAAGGCGCGTCTGATCGAGGTCTGCCAGCACGATGCGATGGTCGTGACCCATGAGCCTTGCCGTTGCCAGCCCCATGCCGCCGGTCCCCCCGGTGATGATCGCAGTGGGCCGCGCAGTCGACATGTTTGATCCTCGCCGTTGAAATCGGAGCTTCGAGACACCTTGCTCGAATCCGCATTCTTGTCCATCCCGACCATCACCAACCAACCAGCCGGGGTGGAACTACCCGATCCGGTCGTGTCGGCCCGATGTTGAGCAGTGGTTGGTCGCGCTGACCAGGCGATCGGCATCGTCGTGGCCGAATATGGTCACACCGTCCTCGGGCCGTCGCTCGTCACTCGGCCCAACACGTCGCGGAGGAACGTCGTGGTCCGGCTCACGACAGCTGGAAGAGGGTCCGCTGTTCGGTGACCAGGAGCGATTGCTCGATCTGCAGCACGCCACAGCGACACCCCCCGCCGTTGTTCAGCAAGCAGCTGCTGGAAGAGTTGAACGAGAACCACCTGAAGCGCGTCGGCGACGGCGACCTGTTGCTGGTGGTCGAGAACAGCGCGAGATCCGCCGGATCCGCTACTTCGGAGACGTCGACTCCTCCGGGCTGCGGATCCCCGCCTCAGCCGGGCGCACCGCACATGCGACCGGGCTCCCTCCGGTCCGCCCTGCGACGCACCTCTACGCCGAGCTGTTCACCATCGGGCGGAGCTGGCGAGCCGGCGACATGGCCGTGAGCGAGGACCGCGCCGCCGAGCTGTCCAGCTGGCTCCCGGAAGAGCACCTCGAGACCGCCACGAACCTCCTCGTCCAGGGACGCCGCATCGCCCAGGAGTGGGTCGGATACCAGCACCTGAGCCGAACCCAGCGCTGGCATGCGGACCTAATCTGACCAGTGAACGTAGAACGCAGTCCCGAAAACGAGAACATGATGAAGATCAGCCTGCGGGGTACCAAAACACTGACTGATGGGGCTGACCTGCGTATCAGGCCGCCGCAGGTTCGTACTCGCTGATCAAGCCGCCGAGTACTCTGTGCGTGCCGAAAACTACGTCCATGCAGGTTAAGACACATGGCGGTACTCGTGGTGTCGCGCCAGCGAGTGATTGGTGGGTTCGGTGCTCGTTGTAGTGCCGCTCGTACTCACGCAGCCCTTGCCGCAGATGGGCCTGATCCCAGATCAGCGTGCGGTCCAACAGGTCGCCGCGAAAATTCTTGGCCCCATTCGACAGAACTTAGCGGCGAAAGATTGAATCGTGTCGACTGGCCCTCTATACTAGGTTCGAGCTATCCAATAGCGCGTGAACACACAAACCGCGCACGCTTGCTACGCGTGGGAGCTCAAGTCCCCTCGGACATTCTCTTACCCCACGGGATTCATCATAATCCCGTGGGGTAATTCATTTTTCGACTACTTCTATTGAGCCGAAAGTGTTCGGTTGCCTACATGATGGCGTAGCGGACGTGGCGAGTCTGGAAGTAGCTGCGGACGATGTGCGGTTGGCATTGGCGGCGACGTAGGAAGCGGCGGGTTTGGTGGGCGAGGCGGTCGACGGTGTGGGCTCGTGAGGCGTTGACGTTGCGTTTGAGGTCGGCGTTGAGCAGTTCGTCGGGGTTGAGTTCGGGGCTGTAGCCGGGCATCAGGTGCAATTCGACCCGGTCGGCGTTGGTCTCCAGCCAGGCGCGGACGGCCTTGCTGCGGTGCACCGGGTGCCGGTCTGCGATGATGTGTACCTGGCGGGCGACGCGATCGAGGAACGCGGTGAACACGGTGGCGGTGAAGCGTTCGGTGAACACGGTGAACCACAGCGCGCCGCGTGAGGCGACGGCGGACATGACGTTGACCCGCAGCCGTTTGCCGGTCACCCGCACGATCGGCGTTCGGCCCTTCGGCGCCCAGGACCGGCCCGGCGGTGCTGCGTCGGAGCGCAGCCCGCACTGGTCGACCCACGCGATCGCGGCGCCCTCGGCCTTCGCCCTGGTCTCGATCGCCGGGTACTGCTCGTCCAGCCACGCGCGCACCGCGGCGGGCTGCTGTTCGTAGGCGCATCGGGCCGGGCGTTGCAGGGTGAACCCGTGGCGGCGCAGCCACAAACCGACGCCCTGCTCGGTCATGGCGACCCCGACCAGCCGGATCAGCTCGACCACCGCCTGGCGGGTCCACATCGGGCCGCCGATCAGCAGTTCCCCGGGGGTGTAGTCGGCCATCGCCGCGAACAACGTGCCCCGGTCCTCCGCGCTGATCAGTTCGGCAGGGCCGGGACGCCCCTTGCGGGTCGCCAGGCCGTCGCGACCGTCCCGCCGGTAGGCCCCGCCACCAGGTGCCCACCGACCGTTCGGAGACTCCGAACACTTCGGCGGCCCGCCGATAGCCCTCGACCCGACCGGACTCCAACGCGGCCACCACCCGCAACCGCAGCACCTCACGCTCCGCAGGCGATAACCGGTGCGCACCCTCGACCTCGATCACAAGTGATCAACTTGTCGGAAGATGATCACTTTCGACTCAAAAATACGAGCCGATGTAATCGTGCAGAGGCCTGGCAGTCAACGCTTCTTCCCGTGCTAAATGTTAGCGCTAAAGAAGGTTTATCTGGCATCGAACCATCGTCGAACAGCTGGAAAGGAACCCCATAACCGCAGGTAGAAGCAGTGATAAAGCCTAAACGAGGGCTCCCGAACGGTGGTTCATACCTTCTTATGGAGACGCTCTTGTGAGCGTGAACAATGGGTGCGACACTGTCTCCGTCGAAGCCTGCGCCGCTGACGGAAGCCGCCGCGTCACAGCCCGCCGGCGGATTTGTCGAACCCGGAATTCCGGAGCAACGGGCAGCGCTGTGCCCGGCCGTGCGGCAGCACGGATGGCAGCCGGAAAGCCGTACGCACCGAGGAGTGAGATCAGGGTGACAGCAACACGACTTCCCCGTCCTCGCAGGGCGGCAACGCTGTTAGCGGCAGGCGTGCTGCTGCTGTCCGCGATGACGGCGGTACTGCATACGTCGTCCGCGGAGGCGTTGGAGAACGGTGTGGCACGCACGCCACCGATGGGGTGGAACTCGTGGAACACGTTCGGCTGCAACATCAACGAGGCGTTGATCAGGCAGATGGCCGATGCGATGGTCAACTCCGGCATGCGTGACGCGGGCTACGAGTACGTCGTGGTGGACGACTGCTGGATGAACCCGAACCGGGACTCGGCGGGCAACCTCCAAGGCGACCCGAGCCGGTTTCCCAGCGGCATGAAGGCGCTCGGCGACTACATCCACGGCAAGGGCCTCAAGTTCGGGATCTACCAGGCGCCGTTGGCCGAGACGTGCGCCCAGTACTTCAACTCCTACCCCGGTTCGACCGGGGCGCTGGGCCACGAGGAGCAGGACGCCCGCCAGTTCGCGGCCTGGGGCGTGGACTTCCTCAAGTACGACTGGTGCTCGCCCAGCGGCACGATCGACGACCAGGTGCGCACGTTCGCCAAGATGCGCGACGCGCTGGGCGCCACCGGCCGCCCGATCGTCTACAGCATCAATTCCAACAGCATCCACGACAAGACCGGGCCCCGGCGCAACTGGGGCGACGTGGCGAACATGTGGCGCACCACCGAGGACATCACCAACAAGTGGGACACCGGGCAGACCAACGGCTACCCGATGGGCATCCAGAACATCGTCAACGTCACCGTGCCCCTGGCGTCCTACGCCCAGCCAGGCGGGTTCAACGACCCGGACATGATGGAAGTCGGGCGCGGCGGCATGAACGACACCGAGATGCGCAGCCACTTCGCCCTGTGGGCCGTCATGGCCTCGCCCCTCATCGCGGGCAACGACCTGCGCAACATGGACGCCGCCACGTCGACCATCCTGAAGAACGCGAACCTCATCGCCATCAACCAGGACAGCCTCGGCCTGCAGGCCAGGCAGGTCTCCAACGACGGCACCCGGCGCGTCCTGGCCAAGCGGCTGGCCAACGGCAACGTCGCGGTCGCCCTGTTCAACCAGGGCGGCGGCACGACCACCGTCTCGACCACGGCGAGCGCGATCGGCCTGTCGGGGAGCTCGTTCACGCTGCGCGACGCCTGGACCAACGGCACGACCACCACGTCCGGCGCCATCTCGGCCAGCGTCCCGGCGCACGGCACCGCGGTGTACGTCGTCATCGGTGGCGGGGGCCCCGCGCCCACGTCGTTCTCCTTGGTGAGCCAGAGCTCCAGCCGCTGCCTGGACATCCCCGGCAGCACGCCGACCAACGGCGCCCTGGCCCAGATCTGGGACTGCAACAGCCAGACCAACCAGCGCTTCACCACGACCGCGGCCGGTGAGCTGCGCGCCTACGACGACGCGAAGTGCCTGGACGCCTACAACCAGGGCACGGCCAACGGCACCGCCGTGACGTTGTGGGACTGCAATGGCCAGGGCAACCAGCAGTTCCGCGTCAACTCCGACGGCAGCGTGACGGCGGTGGCGTCGGGCAAGTGCCTGGACGTCAACGGCGGCGCCACCGCCAACGGGACGAAGGTCATCATCTGGGACTGCCACGGCGGCACCAACCAGAGGTGGACCCGCACCTGATCCCCAGGCGGCGACCGCGAACTCCGCGGTCGCCGCCGACCGGACCGACTTCCGTGGCGCGGTCAGCGGCTGGGACCCCACCCAGGCACGACCGGCGAGAACGAGCGCATGACCGCGCACCACCGGACCGCCGCTTCCTACGTCGCCGCCAACGCCAACCGCACATCGTCCGCAGCTACTTCCAGACTCGCCACATCCGCTACGCGGTACTGAGCGTCAAGTCGTCGATCGCGACTTCGCGAAAGAGCCCTTCACACCACCTGTGCTCGGGCAGGTGTTGGCTCAGATCGACAAGGGCAGCTACGTCGTCACCGAGCACAACGTGCTGAAATTGATCGAGTACGCGCTGCGCCACTGCTACGTCGCCTCCGACGAAACGCTGCCCGCTGCGGAGTCGTTGGCATGGATGATGCTTGTTCTCAACGAGCACCTGTACGGCAACGAAGATCCCGACGAGACGGCGCCGGACCTTGGTGTCCGCCTCGACGGGGAGCCGATCGCACACGCATCCATGCTGACCGCGCACATGGTGGCAAACCAGTACTTCAACGCTGAGCAGGACGTCGTGTCCTTGGTCGCGCACTTTCAGCGCCGCTGGAGGGAGATGCCGGACGAGGACCGACGCCTCGGCGGCCCGACAGATCTGCACCAGGCGCTTCGACACGGCGCTGTGGTTGGCATACCCGAGGACGTCGGCGATCTCGGTCTTGCTGGTGACGCCGCTGTTCAGCAGCACGACGATCTGCCGGTTCCGGCCATCCAGGAGCTTGAGGAAGTCGTTGGTGATCAGGTTGCCCAGCACCTCGCTCACCACACTTGTCCGCCCATCCGCGGGTTGCCGGCCACGGCCCCGGCGAGCACGCTGCCGTCCTCCAGGACGACCGGGCCGGACGTCTTGCCCTTGTCCACCTCGGAAAGTCCCGCAGGCGCTCCTGGATGGTGGCGGTGACGCCGCGCTGGTGCGGCGCCTGCCTCAGCTGCTGTGCGGATTGCTGAGCACACCACGCACTGGGCGGGCGCCCGCGGTCAGGCCTGCGGCAAGCAGGGGGAAACCGCCAGGCAAGCGCCGCATCGCATCCTTCTCGGGCCGGTGACAATCACGAGCGATTGAGGGGGAACCATGAGGAATTCGCGCCGGAAGGCCATGCTGACGATGTCCGGGGTCGTCGCGGCGGCTCTGTTGAGCGCAAGTGGGGTGGCCGCGGCCACTTCCGAGGGCGCGCCGAACGAACCCGTCCAGACCATGGACTGCAGCCACTCGCACTCGAACAAGGACAGCGGCGAGGGCAGGACGACCACGGATCTGCGCTACCGGGTCGGCCCGCACACCCACTGCGCCGCGTTGGGCCTGGCCGGCAAGAACACGCTGATCTATTACCACTGCTTCACGTACGGCGACGAGGCGGGCGGTCTCCGCGCGTGGACCTGGGGACGTATCGCGGGCACGCAGAAACAGGGCTGGTTCGCAGACGCGTACCTCAGCGACAACGGCTCGACGGAAGCGTGCTGAGCTGAAACGACCGTGGTGGCGGGCGCGGTGGCGCCCGGCCCCCCCGGCGGTCGGGGGGAGCCCCTCCGACGGGGGGTTTGGCCCCCGGGCAGAC
>NZ_JAAMPJ010000015.1:0-92270 GCF_011067745.1 Lentzea alba | reverse complement strand
AGCCCCACCGGCCCGCGTCAGGCTTGTTGTGTTTAAACGAGCGGGTGGCGGGGCGCTTTGCCGCCCGGCACCACGGTCGTTCGGAGGGACCCGCTCAGACGGGCTTTTGGCCCCAGGTGCAGACGAACTGATACGACCAGGCGCGGAACCGCGGGTCGAGCATCAGGTCGCGGAACCGCCCCAGCTCCTCGGTGGTGATCCCGGCGTGCAGCAACGGTGTCTCGAGCTGCCGTACGTAGTTGAGGTTGAGCAGGCAGGCGGTGGTGCCGCCCGCTGTGGTCCGCGCGTGCGCCAGGCTGTGGCGGTTCGTCAGTCCGGCCTCGGCCATGTGCCGGTCGACCTCGTGCGCCCAGGTGAAGGAGACACCCGCAGCGCGCGCCACGGTGTTGTGTCCCACGTCCAGCACGTGGTCGTGCACCTGCTCGTCGCCGTCGCCTGGCGCGGTTAGCACTCGCAGTGGGCGGTCGCTGAACTCGCCGACCACCAGCCAGCCGCCGGGTGCGAGCGCGTCGACCAGGGTCTTGAGGATCTCCACGCGGCGCGGTAGGTGCATGAGCAGCAGGCGGGTGTGGATGAGCTGGAACGGTCCGTCCACCGGCAGGCCCTCGTTGATGTCGTGCTGGTGCACCTCGATGCCCGGCCGCTCCACGAGGTAGGCGGTGTCCAGATCCACGGAGACGATCGTGCCCGTGGAGCCGGTGCGCTCGGCGAGCCAGCGGGTGATCGAGCCCCCGCCCGCGCCCAGATCCAGGCATCGCCAGCCAGGGCCGGCCCCGATCTCGTCGAGGCACGCTGTGCTGATCGGATCCAGTAGCTGTTCTAGGTGGTCCATCTGCGCGCGGCCCAGTTCGGAGCCAGTGTCCAGCAGGTACTTCGATGTGGTGTCGTGGCTCTCGAGCGACATGTGCACCCTCTCCCCTTGCGTCTGTCGGGACTGGGCATCAGGCTGCGCTGCCGTGCTTACCCGGTGCTTGCACCGCCGTTTCCTCTAGGCTGGGTCCTGCCGAGCTGGACGCCTCTGGGGAGAAGATGGCGGTGGGATGCGGTTCGACGTGTTGGGCCCGCTGCGGATGTACCGCGGTGGCGACGTCGTCACGATCTCCGGTGCGCTGCGCAGGAGCCTGCTGGCCGTGCTGCTGGCGCGCGCGAACGAACCGGTGCCCACTGATGTCCTCATCGACGCGCTCTGGGGTGAAAGGGCGGGCGACGGCAGCGTGCAGCGCCTCCAGGTCCATGTGCACCGGTTGCGGGCGGCGCTCGACGATCCCGAACGACTGTCGTTCGGCCCGGACGGTTACTGCCTGCGGGTACGTCCTGATGATCTCGACGCCCGCCGGTTCGACGCTCTCCTCGACGAAGCGAACGGAGCCGATCCACGGCGGGGCGCGGAGCTGATCCGCCAGGCGCTGGAACTGTGGCGCGGCACGCCGTACCAAGGCCTGGACGTGCCCGAGTTGGTCGGAGAGGTCCACCGGCTGTCCGAGCGCAGGCTTGTGGCGATCGAGGACCTCTACGCCGCGGAGCTGCGCTGCGGCAGGCACGGCGAGATCACCGGCGAACTGACCGAGCTCGTGCACCGGCATCCGCTGCGGGAACGGTTGCACTGTCTGCTGATGACTGCGCTATACCAGGGCGGCAGGCAAGCCGAGGCCATGACGGTCTATCGCCGTGCAAGAGACGTTCTGGCCGAAGAACTCGGTCTCGATCCCGGAGCGGAGTTGCGGGCCCTCGAAGTCCGGATCCTGCACGGCGAACCTGTCGAGCTCGGCACGTCACCACTTGCTCGCGCCGTGCCGGCCCAGATACCGCACGACACATCCGGGTTCGTCGGGCGCGAAGCCGGGCTCGCTCGCCTGGACGAGCTGCTGGGCAAGGCGCCGATAGTGGTCGTCGTGGGTACCGCCGGCGTGGGGAAGACGGCCATGACAGTGCGGTGGGCACACCGCGTCAAGGACCGGTTCCCCGATGGCCAGCTGTATGTCGACCTGCGCGGATACGGTCCCGACCCGCCTCTGTCGCCGCAGGACGCACTCGCCGCCTTCTGCGTGCCTTCGAGGTGGACGGCGCCGCCATTCCACAGGACCCGACCGAACGCGCGGCGCGATTCCGGACGGCGGTCGACCGGAAGAAGCTGCTGATCCTGCTGGACAACGCCCGCTCCGCCGCTCAGGTGCGTCCGCTGCTGCCCGGCTCGTCCGGCTGCCTCGTCGTGGTCACCAGCCGGGACTCGCTCGGCGGGCTCGTGGCCCGCGAGGGCGCCCAGCGCGTGCACCTCGACCGTATGTCCACCGGCGAAGCCCACCGTCTGATCACCGAACTGCTCGGCGACCGCTGCGGTACCGAGCCCGAGGCCACCGAGCAGCTGATCGAACGGTGCGCCCGCCTGCCGCTCGCTCTGCGTCTCGCAGCCGAACGGATCCGCGAGCACCCGCACGACCTCGCCGCACTCGTCGCCGAACTCGCCGACGAACAGGCACGGCTCGACCTGCTCGACAGCGGCGACGATCCGGACACCTCGGTGCGCGCGGTGTTCTACTCCTCCTGCCGCGGCCTCGCCCCCGAGGCAGCGCGTCTGTTCCGCCTGTTCGGCGTCCACCCCGGACGCGACATCGACGTCTACGGCCTCACCGCGCTCACCGGGGGTGGCGACCTGCGGACCACCCGGCGTCTGCTGGACACGTTGAAACGAGCCAATCTCGTCGACGAGACCGCCGACCGGCGTTACGTGCTGCACGATCTCCTCGCGACCTACGCCGCCGAACTCGCCAACACCACCGACACACCGGCCGAGCGCACCGCCGCACTCGCGCGGCTGCTCGACTACTACCTGCGCACCACGGCACAGGCTGTGCGGTTCATCGCGCCGAACGAGATCAATGAGGTCGGTCCGCCGGTCACCGCTGCGCCGGACCTGTCCACCTACGACTCCGCGCTGCGATGGCTCGACGCCGAGCGCGCCAACCTGGTGCGCGCCGCCGAGGCCGCCGCGCAGGATCTGCCGGCCCGCACCACCAGCCTGGCCAGGGTGCTGTCGTGGTACTTCGACGTCGGCATGTACCTCGACGAAGCCAAGCAACTGCAAGGCAAAGCGCTCGACACCGCGCGCGAGCACGGCGATCTCGTCGCCGAGGGGATCGCGCTGCGCACTTTTGGCCTGGTGCACCTCTGTGCGCACCGACTGAGCGAGGCAGAACAGTGCTTCGAGGAATCCCTCGCCCTGCACGAGAAGGCTGGTGCGCCGATCTACCAGGCGACCACGCTGAACCATCTCGGCGCGCTGTGCGGATTCGCGGGCCGGGCGGAGGACGGGATCCGGCACCTGAGCCGGTCGGCCGGCCTGTTCCTCGAACATGATCAGCGGCTGATGGCCCAATGGCCGCTGACCACCCTCGGCCAGCTACACCTGCGCCAGGCTCAGCCCGAGCGCGCGCTGCCGCACCTGCAACGGGCCTTCGCCATCGCCGATGGCCACGACTACCCACCTGGCCGGTTCAAGACCTCCTACGCCCTCGCCGGGGCATACCGCGACATCGGCCGGTATCGCGACGCACTCGACTGCGCCCACCGAGCGCTGGACATCGCCCGATGCTCGCGTTTCCCCGTGCTCGAGGTGCAGACCATGTACCGCCTCGGCACGATCCACCTCCGCCTGGGCGATTACGAAAGCGCGCTACAGCACCATCGCCAGGCGCTGGCCGCCGCTCGCGACTTCTCCGGCACGCAACTGGAAGCCATGGCGCTGAACGGGTTGGCCGAGACCCACGCTGCCGCAGGAGCACCTGCCGAAGTTATCCGTCAGCACCATCTCGACGCGCTCGCCTCCGCCACCAACCTGGGCGCACGATACGAACAAGCCCGCGCACACGCCGGCCTCGGCGACGTCCACGAGCGGCAGGGCGAGCACGACAAGGCCACACAGCACTGGCAACAAGCACTCACCACCTACCACGATCTGCGAGCACCAAAACCGCGGAGCTTCAGGAAAAGATCGCAAACTCCCGAAGGAGAACGGGTTCTTCCAGAAACTAGGCCTGATGCAGCTTGGTGGTCTGATCAACCTTCGCGCATCGGTGGTCGTCAGCGAACACGTCGCGCGCCGCGCCCGCAAACAGGAACCGTGGGTAGGTGCACACTCGCGTGGCTCGACACCGTCGCCAGTGACTCCAGGACCACTACCGCACCACCTACCGAACCGCGTCATCGTGTGGGAGTGTCAGATCTACGACCTGACCATCCACCCTGGACAGACCGTGCGGGGTGCCAAAACGCGGTCCGGTGGGCCTGACCTGCCTATCAGGCTGCCGCAGGTTCGTACTCGTTGATCAAGCCGTCGAGTGCTTGCCGGCGACGCACGGACCTACAGCCAATCGAGGTGGTGCTCGTTGATGATGAGCAGTCGGTCGGTGAGCTCGCGTCTGAAGGTGCCGACGAACGTTCGGCGTAGCAGTTCGCCCGCGGACACGGGTTGTCCAGCGCCCGTCAGGATTGGTAGTGCTGCCGAGGATGTGGACATAGCGGGTGCCGACCTCCATCACGAAGAACACGTACACGCGTTTCAAGGTGACCACGCAATCCACATGGAAGAAGTCGCATGCCACCATGGTCGCCGCCTGGGCGCGCAGGAACCGACGCCACGACGTGTCGGAGTCCCGAGTCGGCGAGGGCGGAATCCGAAGCCGCTTCAGCACACGACGCACGGTCGACGCGGCCGTCCGGTGGCCGAGCTTCAGCAATTCGCCTTGGATCCGGCGGTAACCCCAGCCGGTGTTCTCCCGCGCCATCCGTTCGATCAACGCCACGACGGTCTCATCGACCCGCGGGCGCCCAGTCCGGTTCGGGTAGGTCCACTTCTTCGCTACCAAGCGCCGATGCCACCGCAGCACGGTGGCCGGAGATACCAATCGGTGCTCTCGCAGCCACACCGGTAACCGCCGCGTCAACGCGGCCAGCACCGCGCGATCAGCCCAATCCAACCGCGGACGCCGAATTACCACGACGCAACACCGCGACCTCATGCCGCAACACCAGCAACTCGACGTCCTTGGCCACCGAAGACCGGGCGAGCAGAACCAACCAACCACCCAGCTGAACAAAGACGAGGGCCGTACTCGACAGGTTTTGGAGAGCAGAAGGTCTCCCGGAACAGGCCGGTTCACCACATTGGACCAAAAGTGTTGCCTGTCAACGGGATCGGTGGCGTGCAGCCGGTTGACCCGATCGCCATGCTCAGGTCTCATGTGCCCGGAGGCGGCTCCCGACGGAGCGAGGTGGGCGATGCGGACGACCGGGAACCTCCCGGCCGAGCTGACGAGCTTCGTGGGCCGGCGGCGTGAGCTCGACGAGGTCAAGCGACTGCTCGGCGAGTCACGGCTGGTCACGCTGACCGGGGTCGGCGGCACGGGCAAAACCCGGCTGGCGCTGCGGACGAGCACGGCGTTGCGGCGGGCGTTCCGTGACGGGGTGTGGTTCGTGGACATGACGCAGCTGCGCGATGCCGGCCTGCTCACCCAGGAAGTCCAGGGCCCGGAGATGCTCGCCTACCTGGTGGGCGCGACCCTGGGACAACCGGAGCCCGGCAACGGGGGCGCGCTGGACGCGCTCGTCGAGTGGCTCCGCGGCCGGCAACTGCTGCTCGTACTGGACAACTGCGAGCACCTGATCCCGTGCTGTGCGATCGTCGCGGACGCGCTGCTGAGAGGCTGCCCCGGGCTGCGGTTGCTCGTGACCAGCCGGGAACCGCTCGGGATTCTCGGCGAGGTGGTGTACGGGGTGCCGCCGCTGCCCGTCCCCGATCCCGGTCGCCGCACGAGCCGGGCGGACCTGATCCGGTCAGAGTCGGTGGCGTTGTTCCTGGCGCGGGGCGCCGCGGCCGTGCCGGGGTTCGAGCTGACCGACGACAACCACTGCGCGGTGGCGGAGCTGTGCCGCGGGATGGACGGGCTGCCGCTGGCGATCGAGCTGGCTGCCGCCCGCCTGCGCGTGTTCACCCCGCAGCAGATCCTCGAGCGGATGACCGACCGGTTCGCCCTGCTGTCGCGGGGGAGCCGCACCGGGCCGGAACGCCAGCGGACGTTGCGGGCCTGCATGGACTGGTCCTTCGACCTGTGCGCGAAGCCGGAGCGGGTCCTGTGGGCACGGCTGTCGGTGTTCGTGGGCGGGTGCGAGCTCGACGCCGTCGAGGGCGTCTGCGCGGACGAGCACGTGCCGTTGACAGAGCTGCCGGAGCTCGTGGCCGCGCTGGTGGACAAGTCGGTGCTGGTGCGCGGCGACTCGGCAGGCGGGACGGCGCGGTATCGGATGCTGCAGACGATTCGCGACTACGGCCAGGACAAGGCGCGCTCGGCCGGCGAGGAGGCGTTGCTGCGCCGGCGGCACCGCGACTGGTACCAGGAGCTGCTGGACCGGGCGCACGACGAGACGTCCACCGAACGGTACGGGTACTGGCTCGCCCGCCTCCGCCGTGAACAGCCGAACCTGCGCGCTGCCGTGGAGTTCTGCCTGACCGAACCGGGCGAGGCCGAGGCGGCTCTGCGGCTCGCCGTGGCCGTGCCACGGCTGTACTGGCGGGCCAGGGGCCTGTTCAGCGAAGGCAGACGGTGGCTGGACCGCGCACTGGCCCAGACCACCGGGCGAACGGTGCTGCGCGCGAGGGCGCTCATGGTCAACAGTCAGCTGGCTTTCTGGCAGGGGGACACAGCCGCCGGGATGCGCTTGGTGGAACAGAGCGAGGACCTGGCGAGAGAGACGGGCGCTCCTCTCGTCCTGGCTTACGCCGCCTTCCTCCGCGGACTGGCCGCGCTGCACGCCAACGACCTGGAGAAGGCGATGGAAACCCTAGAACGAGCCGAGGTGATGCTGTCCGCTGTGCCGCCCCACGACCTCGACCTCGACCTGGACCTGAGGTTCAACGTGCTGCTCACGCAGGCGTCGGCCGCCGCCCTGGCCGGCGAGCACGAGCGAGCGGACTCCTGCGTGCGGGAACTGTTGACGATCGCCGCACACCGAGGAGAAGGTCTCCACCTGTCTTTCGTGATCTGGCCGAATGCCCTCAACCACTGGCTCCTGGGCGACCTGACCCAGGCGACCGAGCAGTCCCTCCGGGCACTGCGGATCAAGCTGACGTGCGGAGCGGACGACCGGTACGGCACCGCGTTGTGCCTGGAGCTGCTGGCGTGGATCACGGCCGATCAGCAACGCCACCGCCGGGCCGCCACGCTGCTGGGTGCTGCCGCCGCGCGCTGGACCGACATCGGTGCCTCCATCACCTCGTATCGGCACCTGGTCGTTCAACACGACGCGTGCGCGCGACGGATCCGCGAGGCGATGGGCGATGCGGCGTTCGCTGACGCCTTTGCCGTTGGTCAGAACCTCGCGCTCGACGACCTGCCGGCGTTCGCGTTCGAGGAAGAGCAGGGCGCCACGCCACCGCTCGAGTCGCTGCCGAGCCCGCTCACCCGCCGTGAGCAGCAGGTAGCGGAGCTCGTCGCGGACGGGCTGTCCAACAAGGAGATCGCGGCCCGTCTGGTGATCGCCCGCCGGACCGCGGAAGGACACGTCGAACGCATCCTGAAGAAGCTCGGGTTCGCCTCCCGCGCGCAGCTCGCGGCCTGGGTGGCCGAACGCCGGCACTCCGCGGTGGACGGTTCGTGAGGTCCGCGTTGGCGTGCGGGGTGCCAAAACACGGCTCGATAGGCCTGACCTGCGCATCAAGCCGCTACAGGCTCGTACTCGTTGATCACCCCACCGAGGATCGGCTTAAGGACCGGTCGACAGCCAGAGCCGTCAAGATCATGCGCCGCTCCAAGTGCACCAACGGTATTCGCGAGTTGCTTCGCCGCTACGAGGGACTGAAGATCGCCGAGTTGGCGGCTGAGTTGCACTAGCCCCATAAACAGCGGGGACTACGCGCCATGGAGCCGTTCGGCGGCTTGCCATGTAGCGAACCAGGGCGCGGAGAACGCCGCGCCGGCCGACCACCTGTCACAGCAGGAGATCGGCTGGCTTCGCGACCCGGCAAACGAGGTGAGCGTCGGCCGGATCGCGGAGGACACCGGCTATTCCGAACGCATGATGTTCCGCCTGCTGTGCGACCTGCACACCAGGCTCGGCTCCCGCAACCGGACCGAAGCGCTGAAGCTGGTGCGCGCGGTCGGTGCCGGCAAGTGCCTCAACGTCCCCAGCACCACGGCCGGCACCCAGGCGCGGATCTGGCCGTGCAGTGGCCAGCCGGCCCAGAACTGGACCTACACCACCGGAAACCAGCTCACCGTCGGCGGCGGCACGATGTGTCTGGACGCCTACAACAACCAGACCAGCGCGGGCACCAAGGTGATCATCTGGTCCTGCAACGGCCAGACCAACCAGCAGTGGCTGCGCAACTCCGACGGCTCGATCACCGGTGTCCAGTCAGGACTGTGCCTCGACGTCACCGGGGCGTCCACTGCCGACGGCGCGCTGGTCCAGCTGTGGACGTGCCACGGCGGCAGCAATCAGCGATGGACACTGGGATAGCCGCGGACACCAGGACCGGCGACATCTGGCCCACCGCGCCGCTGGGTTCCCTCGCTCGCAATGGAACCCAGCGGCGTGTCGGATCCAGCGTGCCGAAGTCGACCTTGTTGACGGCGACGCCTCGATGTTAGCGTTCACATCACCCCCGACTCCGAAGCAGCGACACAAGCCGATATGAAGCGAAAAACCCTCTTTGCCGTTGTCGGAGCCGTCCTCGCCGTGTCGTGCGCCGGAGCGGTCGTCCTCATTTCGGGCGGAAAGTCCTCCGGGCCGACCGCGGCCGGCAACCTCGCCACAGCCGAATCCGAGGTCGCCTCAGGCCCACCGGCGACGACGCTCACGTCGTCGCCGGCCTCCACCACTCCACGTGCGGAGCAGAAATCCGTTCGAGACGGCAGCCTGCCGTACCTGGAAGGGACGCTGCCCGCGGATCCGACCGCCGATCCCGGACCAGATCCGGTGTTCGCCGCCGACCCCGACCTGCGCCGCGACGACGGCTACAGCTATCGGCCCAGCAAACCCGGTGACCACCAACTGCCCGCGGGTACCGTCGCGTTCCAGTACAACGTCACTGCCAACGCCCTCAAGGCGCGCCTGGCCGAACGCAAACCGGAACTCGCCAAGGCGACCGGGATCGCGCTGTACCTCACCGGCGGCACGGCGCTCTCCGACGCCGACCTCGCCGCGTTGCAGGGCGTGCACCGCGACCTCGGCCTGGGCAACCTCACCCGGCTCCACGTCTACAACCTGCGCAGCATCCAAAGTGGACGGGAATGCACCCCGGTGTCCGGGCTGCCGTGCGCGGGCCAGCAGGCCCAGGGCGGCAAGTCCCCCTACCTCTGGTACAACGGCTGGTGGGACACCTGGGTCAGGCAACTCGTCCTCGACGACTTGGACGCAGTGCCCGACGGTGCGTTCAGCAACCACAACTTCAGCGAGGTGAGCCTGCGTGGCGCGCGATCGATCGGCGTCATGGCGTTCGGCCACGCCCCGCACGCCAAGCTCAGCGTCATGCACCTGCCCAGCGCCGGCACCATCGCCCACGACGCCTTCCGCCGCAACCAGTACCTGGTCAAGGTGATCCTGCCGAACGCGACCGAAGTCGACGACTTCGCGTTCGACGACGCCTCCCGTCTGCAGTACTTCACCGCGCCTCAGCTGCGACGGCTCGGTCGCAACGCGTTGAACGACAGCCACGAGCTGATCTCGGTCAACCTGCCCAAGCTGGAGTACCTGGGCATCAACTGCTTCGACCTCAACGGCAAGCTCATCGGGCTGCGCCTGCCCGCCCTCACCGAGATGGACAAGAACGCGGTCACCGGCTTCACGAACCTGCGATGGGTCCACGCCCCGCGCCTGACCACGGTCTGGCACAACGCCATCACCAACAACGCGAAGCTGACCACGGTCGTCATACCTGGCGTCACCCGGCTCGGACCGGGCGCGGTAAGGGGCAACCCCGTCCTGACGGCGGTCTACCTCGGCTCGACACAGCCGAGGCAGGACGCCGACGTCTTCACCGCAAGCCCGAACGCGACCATCTACCACACGGGCGACCCTGCGGCGTGGGCGAACTTCAAGCCGTCTGGTGCCCCTGCGCTCGCGGTCCGGCTCAAGCCCTGATCGCGCGTGGGGGCCAAGCCGAGCCTGGTCCTGTGCGTGCCGAAAACCTCATCCATGCAGGTTAAGCGGCATAGTGATACTCGTGGATGACTCCGCTGAGACGGTCCTGTCGATCTACGGTGAGGCGTTCGATCAGCCCTTCGCCTCAACGAGCTCGGTGTGCGAGAGCTTCCTCGACACAACTGCGGGTCTGGTCTTCGCCGACGAGCGCGAGGTACTCGCCGAACGCCTTGCTCTCCTCCTGAGAGCCGCGGGTGACGATCCCAACGGCGTGGCGAACCACCCTCGGAGAGCGTTCCAGTTGCAAGAGCCGGAACCCGAGCTCGACCGCCTCCGGTTCGGAGGTCTCCACCAGCACCGCGACCAGATCGAGGAGGTCGAACGCGTAGTCGAGCTTGTCGTCGAAGTACTCGGTGTCGGCGATGCGCACGAGCGCCCGCAGCGCTTCCGTCCGTTCCGCGCGCGTCCCCTTGTCCTCGCAGATCTCGTGACTGACGTCGATCGCGTTGGCGAACGCGGAGAACGTGTCGTCCACCGCCATGCGCCTGGTCAACGCCGTTCCTGCGGTCGTGGACGCCGCACTCGACCTGCCACTGACCACCGGGCGCGGGCTGGTGTCGGTCCCCCGCCGCGTCAGCCGGTGATGTTCGGCCCGTCTGATGAGGTGATTCACGACGCTCAGACGGGCTTCACATCACGACCAGCTCAGCCGACGTACTGTGCAAGGCTCGTCAGCACGAGGTCCCCTGGCTGACCGTCGTCCACATAAGCCTCGGTCTCCTGGAACATCCGGAGCACCTCGACCAACGCCTCGCGGTCGAAGAACAGCACCAGCACCGGCTCCGCGTCGGGCAGCAGTCGGCGCACGTGCTCCTGCTCATCCTGCGTGTACGAGTCCCAGGTGGGCTCGTCGAAGTACACCTCCACAGGCTTGCCGTGGACCAGGACGTGCAGCCCTCCGCGATCCACCACGGTCGGACTCATGCCGGCCGTGAGGCGCCTGCGAGCCGACTTCGCATCGGCGCCGGGAACGAAGACCACCACCTCACTCCACACCGTCGTCCTCCTTGCCCTTCAGAATGCCGAGGAGTTGCTCCTTCGACGTGACCACTTCGAAACCCGCATCGGTCAGGTTCTGCCGCATTTTCCAGCCCAGGTTCGGCCCATAGATGATGACCGGTTTACCGGTCACGGCACGAGTGTTGTTCGCCTGGGTGAGAGCACCCCGGCCACTGCCCGCCTTGACCTGGATCACCGCGTTCGTGGTCTCGATGTCGAAGTCGGTGGCCAAGGTGCCGTTCGGCCGATAAGCCGGAACGTTGACTCCGGTGACCATTCCGGGCGACTCGTCGTCGATCGCGTTCGCGAGGTCACCCACCAACGGATCGTCCGACGACCACTTCGGAGTGGACGTGCCGTCGCCCGCTGATGGGGAGCTCGCGGCGGCTCCGGGTTTCTCTCCGGCCGCCCTGTCCGGGGCAGGCTCCCGCGGGGCGTCCGCCTCCGCTTGCGGGCGTTCCGCGTTCGCGGGTTCCGGCGCGTTGTTGTCGCCGGCCGTCGAGTTGTTCGAACTCCGGTATGCGGGCGGATTCTCGGGCTTCTCCGGTGTGGACGGTCCCTGCCGCGGCCGTTCCGGGGTGATCGGGTTGTCGCCGCCAGGCGCCCTGCGCGGGCTCTCCGGGCCCTCTGGGTCCGGCAGGCTCGAAGGGTTGGCCGGGTCGTCGAAGCGCGGTTCGTGGTCCCCGGTCGTGGGGGCTTCGCGGTCGGGCTCGGCGGCCGGCTTGCGCGGTCCGTCCGGGGCGCTGTGTTCTGGTGAGTCACTTGGGCGCCACGGGGTTTCCGGCCTGTCCGGCGCGTCCGGGATCGCGGTGACACCGGTGGCGGCGAGGCCGAGTGCGGCGGCGGTCGGAGCCTGCCGGAACCCTGGGTTCACCGGTTTGTCCGGGCTTACGCGGCTGGGCTGCTGCGGGGACGTGCGTTGTGGGTTTTCGCGCGGTGCGGTGCGGGGCGACTCCGGGGTGCGCTGCGGGTCTTCCCGCGGTGCGGTGCGGCGCGGTGCTTCCGTGGTCCTGCCGTTGCGCGCGGCTCGGCCGGCCTGGGCGATCTCGTCACTGGCTCCCAATGCTTCGTCAATGCCTCGTGCGGCGCGCAGGGCGTCGTCACCGCTCCGTGCCACGCCGGATACGAGGGGCTTGATTGCGCCGGCGCCTTTCAGCGGTGTCGCGCTGACCACCGCCAGGCCTGCCTCGACTGCCATGTCGCCGCAGTTCTTACCGCTGCCGAGGCAGTCCTTCCCGGTGCCGTAGGTGTTGCTCAGGCCGAGTCCGACGGTGCCGTCCGCCGCGAGGGCGGCCGTGCCGGCGATGGCTTCACCGACTTGGCCGAGCTGGACCTTGCCGTTCTTGACCGACTGGCCCCACTGCCGTTCCAGGTCGTCGAAGTTGCGCTCGAACTGTTCCTTGCGCGGGAAGACGGTGACCCGCCGCCCGTCCGCGGTCGACTTGGCTTCCTCCGGACGCTGCAACCGGCTTTGGCTGAGCTTGTGCTCGATCTCTTTCGGCAGAGGGCCCTGCGAGACCGCGACCGGCAGGCCTTCGCTGGTCTGGCCGATCGACACGTTGGCGTACCGGGGGTCGGAGGGCTTGCGCCACTCGTTGACCGTCACCGGTTTCTTGGTCTTGATGATCTCGTTGTTGGTGACGGTCGTGACCTCGGTCTCGACCGTCTTGGGCGGATGCACGTAGCCGCTGAGCGGCATGTTGTGCACCGCGGACTGGCCGGTACGCGCGTTGGTGACCCGCGTGTGCTGGTCGTCCACCTTTTCGACGACCTGGGCGTCACGCTGCCCCACCGGCTTGCCCTGGATGGCGTCGTGGTAGTCCACCATGCCCTGCGCGATGCGCAACTGCTCCTCGCGCGCAGCACGCTTGGCCGCGGTACCCGGTGCGCCGCCCCGCTGAGACTCCGCATAGGCCTGCCGGCCGGCCGCCGTGCGGGCGAGATCCTCGGCGGCTCGTTGCTGTGCCGCACGCTTGGCCGCAGTACCGGGCGCGCCACCACGCTGGGACTCGGCGTACGCGGCGCGACCTGGGGCGGTCCGAGCCCAATCCTCGGCAGCCTGCCGTTTCGCCCGCATCTGACGTTCGGTCAGAGCTTGGGTCTCCGCGGCGGCCTCAGCCAACCGCAACGACTGAGACAGCGGCTTGGGACCGGGCGCGGGCTTGATCGTGGGCTTCTTCTGGCCGCTGGGCCGCTGGGACTCCGCATAGGCCTGCCGGCCGGCCGCCGTGCGGGCGAGATCCTCGGCGGCTCGTTGCTGTGCCGCACGCTTGGCCGCAGTACCGGGCGCGCCACCACGCTGGGACTCGGCATAGGCGGCGCGACCTGGGGCGGTCCGAGCCCAATCCTCGGCAGCCTGCCGTTTCGCCCGCATCTGACGTTCGGTCAGGGCTTGGGTCTCCGCGGCGGCTTCGGCCAGCCGCAGTGACTGGGACAACGGTTTGGGCGCGGGTTTCGGAGCGGCCTTCGGGGTGGGCTTCTGGCCACTCGGACGCTGAGACTCCGCATACGCCTGACGACCAGCCGCAGTACGAGCCAAATCCTCGGCGGCCTGTCGGCGGGCCTGGTCCTGCTTGGCCGGCTGCGGCGCACGCACCGCCGCGGAGCGCATGACGGGGGCGGGTTTGGTGCTGGGTTTCTGGCCGCTGGCGCGTTGGGATTCGGCGTACGCGGTGCGGGCCGCCGCGGTGCGCCTCAGATCGTTCGCGGCTTGCTGGCGTGGCTGGTTCTGCCTGGCCCCGGCTGGGGTCGCAGTGAGGGGTTTGGGTTTGGCGGTGGACTTCTGGCCGCTGGGGCGTTGGGACTCGGCGTAGGCCTGCCGGCCGGCCGCCGTGCGGGCGAGGTCGTCGGCGGCCTGTCGGCGCGCTTGCTCCTGCTTGGCCGGCAACGGTTTCGGCTTGGTGGACGTGGTCGGCTTCGACGCCACCCGAGGCTTCGGTGCCGGGTTCTGCGAGGGCCTGGGCGGGGGCGGCTTCGGGACGACGTTCGGTTTGGGTGCCGCCTTGAGCGGCGGTTTCGGCGTGGTCGTGGACTTTGCCGCCGGTTTGGGCTTGGCCGCGTTGGGCTTCGATGCCGGGTTTTGCTTGGCCGCGTTGGGCTTCGGTGCCGGCTTGGTCTTCTGCGCCTGCGGCTTCGGCTTGACGGTGGACTTCGCCGCAGGCTTGGGCTTCGGCTTCGCCACGGACTTGGTGGCAGGCTTCGTCTTCGCCACGGCCTTCGGTTTCGCGGCAGGCTTGGACTTCGCCGCAGCCTTGGACTTCGCGGCAGGCTTCAGCTTGGCAGCGGGCTTCGGCTTGGCCTTCGGCACGGCCTGGCGCGCAGTGGAGGGTTTCGACTTCGGTGCGGCCTCCGCCTCCTGGGCGCCGAGGGCGCCGAACGCCAGGGTCAGCAGACCGCCCGACGCGGCGTAGAGGGCCGCCCTGCGCATCCTTTTAGAATTCACGCTCGGCCTCCCGCCTGCGCGCCCTGCGCTGCTGCAGCTCGATTCCGAGGGAACGACCCATGAGCCCGCCGAACAGGCCCGCCGCGAGGCCACCCGCCAGGGCGGCCGGTAGCAGGTCGACGACAACGGCCGGAATCGCTCCCGCCACCAGGGCCGCGGAGATCCCGCCGATGCTGCCGGCCTTGGCGGTGCTCATCGGCTCACGCCGTGGCGGCTTGTAGTCGTCGTCCTCGTCGGCGGAGTCCTCGACTTCGACCGGCGAAGAGTCCACTTCGGACTTCCAGACCGTCTCCGGCAGAACCACGTAGTAGGAGTCGTAGGACGGCTCGGCTTCTTCGGTGAACTCGTCCTCCGCCGTGGAGGACCCGTACTCGTCGAACGAGAGTCGCTTCGTGGGCATGCCGCTCACCCGCTGTGCGCTGACGACGACACGGTGATGGTCACCTTCTTGCCGGGCTTGTGCTTGCTGCTCGACACCTTCAGCCGCTTCTCCATGTCGTGCGAGGTCTTCACCGTCCGCACGGGTTCGACCGGCGGCTTGGGCTTCGGCTTCTTCGTCTCCTCCTTCTTCTTCTCCTGGATCTTCTTGATCTCGCCCTTCTTCTTGTCGTAGTCCTTCTTCGCCTCGTTCAGCTGCTTCTCGGCGGTCTTGACCTTCTTCTTCGCCTCGGTCGCCTCGGACTTCGCCTTCTTCAGCGCCTCATCCGTCGGTGAGGGCTTCTTGACGGGCTTCGAGGACGGCTTCGAGGGCGACACGTGCACGGCGACCTCTGCCTTCCCCGTCCCGCTCGCCTGCGCATGGGAACTGGCGACGACCCGCGGCGGCGCGGGCGGCTCCTCGGCCTCGACGGCAGCCACGACCGCCTTCTGCACCACCGGCCTCTGCACCACCGGCTGCACGACACGCGGCGCGGCAGGCTGCGCGACGGGCTGCGCGGCCGGAGGCGCGGGCGGCGGCTCCGGCGCGGACGGTGCGGGCGGCGCGGTCTCCGTCTGCGGAACAGGAACCGGCTTCGGTGCCGGGGGCGGTGCGGGCTCCGCCGGCTTGGGCGTGGCGGACGGCGCCGACTGCGCCGCCGGCTTCGTGTCCTCCGCCGCGAGCACGTTGACCGCCGACGCGCCGATCGCGGCCGTCATCAGTCCCGCGACGCCGTACAGCGCCGCGCGCTTCAGGTTGCTGCCGTTGCCCGACTCTTCCATGACTCCTCGCTTCGGTAGATGCCTGACGAGGACCGTCACACCGGCCAGTGCAGAACGAGTGCAACGTGAATGAACCGCTTCTGGACACCCCCTCCTTACCGTCGCCGATCGAGAGGTGACGGAGGTGACGGAAATGCTGTTCCGCGTACTGGGACCGCTCGAAGTCGTCCACATGGACGGCCGCAGGGCCGACATCCCGGTCGGGGCGTCGGAGCACGTCCTGACCGCGTTGTTGTTGCGCCCCAACACCTGGGTGAGCGCCGAAAGCCTCGCCGAGACAGTGTGGCCCGACCGGACCTCCACATCTCCGGCCGAGGAGCTGTGGCCGCACGTGCACGACCTGTGCAGGCGCACACCGCTGTTCGGCGAGACGTCGGCACGCATCGAGAGCATGGGCGGCAGGTACCGGCTCAACATCGGCGAGGGTGAGCTGGACAGCATCGTGTTCGAGCAGTTGGTCCACGATGGACGCGCGCTGCTGCCCACCGACCCGGTGACCGCCGCCCGCTGCTTCCGCGCCGCGGCCGACCTGTGGCGCGGTGCGCCGTTCGCGTCGCTGAACACCTACCACAGCCGGGCCGAGACGGATCGGCTGACGCGGTTGCGGTGGGCGGCGCTGGACCACCTCGTGGACGCGCTCATGGCGATGGACCACACCGCCGGCTCCGTGACGCTGCTCCAGGCGCTCACCGCGGAGGACCCGAAACGGGAACGCACCTGGCTGCGCCTGGTCGAGGTGCTGACCCACGCCGGCCGGCCGGTCGAGGCCGCGGCGGCGTCGCGCAAGGCGGCTCGCGTCGTCGGCGCATCGGGGAGGCACGCGCGATGACCGGTGGAGACGACTTCGAACTCATCGGCACCGGTCCCGTGGCAACGGTTTACGGCGGCCTTTACCTGGCGCTGAAGGCATACCCGCCGGTGGACGAGCAGGTGATCGACGCGTTCGAACGCGAGCAGACGGCGCTGGCCCCTCTGCGCGGCGACGCGCCGATCCTGCTGGTCGACGAGGTGATGCGGCTGGGAGACAACAAGCCCGCGTTGCAGATGGAGCTGTGCTCGGCATCGCTCGCGGGACTGGTGGCGGACAGCGGCGCACTGCTTCCGGCCGACGCCCTGGCGGTTGGCCACACGGTCGCCACGGCCGTCGCCGCCGCACACCGCGCCGGTGTCGTCCACGGTGGACTGACACCGCACAACGTGCTGTTCCACCCGTCCGGCGCGCCGATGGTGGCGGACTTCGGCACGGCGTTGCGCCGTGCGTTCCCACCGGCCGAAACCGAATACACCGCACCGGAAACCCGGCGCGACGGCACGATGGACGAACGGTCCGACCTGTACGGGATCGGCGTCGTGCTGCACCTCGCGCTGACGGGTTCCGCTCCGGGTGAGGGGAACCCGGAGGGCCCGGCCGAGCTGGTGAAGCTGGTGCGACGCCTCCTCTCCGAGGACCCAGCGGACCGACCGTCGACGGCCGGCGTCGTGGTCCGGCAGCTTGCCGAGATGCTGGAGCCGCAGACAGAACCCGCCGCACCAGACGCCGCACCAGACCCCGCTGTGCCCGAACCCGAGGCGCCCGAGAAGCGCGGACGGCTCCGCGCCAGGACAGTGGTCGTCGGGATCGTTGCCGCCGCCACCGCTCTCGTCACCTTGCCGAGCCTCTTCCACGACCAGCCGGGCGCCCCGCGGTCGGTGGCGTCCACGACCACGACGAGTTCCGCCGCCGCGCCGGTCACGCTCACGCTGGCCGATCCGGTCGACGGCGGGGCACACGTCGACCTGACCTGGCAGGCCCCGGACGGCTTCACGTTCGCCGTCGTCGTCGCGGCCGAGAACCAGAAACCGCAGGTGCTCCTGGCCCGCGACCGCTCGATGCGCGTCCCGGTGGAGGGCGCGGGCAAATACTGCTTCCTCGTCCAGGCCACTGACGGCAAGCGTGTGCTGGAAACCCCGCCCAAGCCGATCCGCGGGGCGACCTGCAAGGCCTGACGCGCGGTGTCATCAAATCCTCATGGTCCCCCTGTGACAGTTCGAACCGTGATCGCAGGGGAGACCGGAGGTGCGAAGGTGTTGTTCCACGTGCTGGGGCCATTGGAGACGCGGGTGCAGGGTGGGGACGGGCCGCGGCGGATCGCGCGCAAGGCCTCCGCACTGCTGGCCACGCTGCTGTTGAACAGGGGCGAATGGGTGGACTGCACTCGGTTGGTCGAGGCGATCTGGCCGGATCGGGTGCCGCCGCGGTCCGCGCTGTCGAACATCAAGAGCTACATCTGGCAGATCCGCCATGATCTCCTTCCGGCGCAGGACAGCGGACCCAGAATCGAGGCACGGGCGGGCGCGTACCGGCTGTGCGCGGCACCAGATGAGGTCGACGCCGAGTGTTTCCGGCGGCGCGTCGCGGACGGGCGGACCGCCATGGCGCGCGGGGACGCGGCGGACGCGGTGCGCCACCTGGAGACCGCGGCGGCGCTGTGGCGCGGCACGCCGTTCGCCGAGCTGCCGGACGAGGTCGTGGCACCGGTGGTGGCGGAGCTGGAGGAACTGCGCTGGGAGGTCCGCGAGACCCTGGCCGACGCGTTGACCGCCGTGCGGCGCCACCGCGAGGCGATCGCCCTGCTGCGCGAGCTGACCACCGCGGACCCGCTGCGCGAAGGACCGTGGGCACGGCTCGTGCTGGCCCTGGTCCGGGCAGGCCGCCGCAGCGAGGCGTTGGCGACGTACGACGACGCACGGCGCGTGCTCGCCGACGAACTCGGGGTCGACCCCGGTCGAGCACTCGTGGAGGCCCATCGGCACGCCCTCGCGGAGCCTGCCACCCGGCGCGTCCGCTGCGACCTGCCCAGGGACGTGCCCGACTTCACCGGCCGCTCCGGTGAGGTGGCGAGGCTGACAGGGCTGAGCCGGTCGGCCAGGACCACCGTGCCTGTGGTCGTGATCGACGGGATGCCGGGTGTCGGGAAGACCGCGTTCGCGGTGCACGTCGCCCATCGGATCGCCGGGGAGTTTCCGGACGGTCAGCTGTTCGTGGACCTCTCCCCCGATGGCGAGCCGCTCGGTGCGGACGTGCTGCTGGCACGGCTGCTGCGAGCCGCGGGCGTGCGCGACATCCCTGACACCGTCGTCGAACGAGCGGCGGCCTGGCGTGCGCACCTGGCCGGTCGTCGCGTGCTGCTGGTCCTGGACGGCGCGTCGAGCAGCAACCAGGTCCGCCCGCTGCTGCCCGGCAGCGCCGGCTGCATGGTCGTGATCACCGCGCGCACCCGTGTGCTTCACCTGGACGCGATCGAGCCGATCACGTTGACACCACTGCCCGCGGCGCAGACCGCCGCCCTGTTCCGCTCCGGCACCAGGGCATCCGCCGACGACGTCGTGCGGGAGGTGGTCCGCCGCACCGGCGGTCTGCCCGCCGCCGTGCGGGCGGCCGCGGCACTCTTCCACTCACGTCCACAGTGGACTGAAGAACAATTCACCACGCGCCTCGGGGAGGAAGCCACCCGCACCGCGACCGCGTTGGACGACCGCCAGCACCGCCTGCTGCACGCCGTGTGAGGGTCCACCGTGAACTCAGCCGCAGCGGTAGCCGAAACCGCGCACAGTCTGCACCAAGGCAGGAGGACCGAGTTTCTGCCGCAGCGCGGTGATGACGACGTCCAGGACGTTCGACACCGGTCTCACCTCCGCGTCCCACGCGGCCGCGATCAGGTCCTCGCGGCGCACCGGCCGCCCGCCCGCGGCCACCAGGCGTTCCAGCACCGTGAACTCCTTGACCGTCAGGCTCAGTGCCCGGCCCGCTCGGGTGGCGGTGCGCCTGCCGAGATCCAGTTCCACGTCGGCGTGGCGCAGCACCAGCGGTGCCGTGAGGGCTGTCAACCGGCACAGGCTGCGCACCCGCGCGATCAGCTCCGGCATGGCGAACGGTTTGACCAGGTAGTCGTCGCCGTAGGGCAAACCCTCGACCGGATTGTCGATGCCGGTCAGGAACAGCACGGACGCTCCGCAGCCGTCCCGCCTGCGTTGCTTCACGTAGTGCAGCGCGTCCCCGGAGGGCAGGATGCGATCGAAGATCACGCAGTCGTACGTGTTCACGAACAGCGCTTCGTCGGCCTCGGGCAGGTCGGAGGCTACGTCGACGGCGAAACCCGCTCCTCGCAGCGAGGTTTCCACGGCGAAACGGATGTTCTCGTCGTCATCAGTCACCAGGACGCGCACGTTGGCCGACGCTAGCCGATCAACCGGCGTGGTCGAGCAGCCAGCCCCGGCCGGCCGCCTTCGCGCCTGCCTGGAACCGGCTGCGCGCGCCCAGCCGGTCCATGAGCTGGGAGACCGTACGGCGGACGGTACGAACGGAAAGGTTCAGCCTCGCCGCGGCCGCCTCGTCGGTGCGGCCCGCGAACAGCAACGTGAGCAGCTCGCGTTCCCGGTCCGTCACC
Organism: Lentzea alba; assembly: GCF_011067745.1. GTDB lineage: Bacteria > Actinomycetota > Actinomycetes > Mycobacteriales > Pseudonocardiaceae > Lentzea > Lentzea alba. The sequence goes on along the minus strand of NZ_JAAMPJ010000015.1, from coordinate 72,008 downwards.
TCCCCCGCCGCCACCGACGCGCTGAACGGCACAGCGGTCCGCCACACGCGCTCGAAGAGTTCGACAGTGGTCGTGACGATGCAGGCCAGCTCGAACGCCGCGACCGAGTCGCCGCGCTCGGCGGGCAGCACGGTCAACGCCCGGTCGACGATCAGCACGTCCAGCGGGACCCGCGGCATCGTCCGGATGTCTGCTCCGGCCAGTGCCAGTGCCAGTGCGCCCAGCCGAGCCGAGAAGCCGCGCGCCGTGCGGGCCCTCAACCGGTACGCGCCGGGGCGGGCCTCGATGCGGTTCCCGTCGCCGAACGGCGGCAGCGCACGCCGCAGCTGGGACACGTACGTCTTCAGGTTCGCCTTCGCCTCCGCGGGCACGGCCTGTTCCTGCCACGTCGCACTGAGGACCTCATCGGTGCGCACCCAGGCGTTAGGGTGCAGCAGGAGCACCCCCAGCACCGTCCCGGCCTTGCGGGTGCCGAGATCGACGACCGCGCCGGTGGAGGAGTGCGCCTCGAGTGGGCCGAGTACGTGGAAGATCATCGAATTGCGTCCCTCTTCATCACCACAAGAGGATTTGATGACACGACCGCCGGGAGGGGTCCCGCCGCGCGTGCTGCTCGTCGAGGACTACGAGGACACGCGCGTCGCCCTGGTGGTGGAGCTGGAGGCCGCGGGCTTCGACGTCGACGACGCGGCCGACATCGCGGGCGCCGACCGGGCGCTGGCCGGCAACGACTACGACTGCGTCGTGTTCGACAGGCTGTTGCCCGACGGCGACTCGATCACGTACGTGCATCGCCGGCGCAAGGAGGGCTGGGCCACCCCCGTGCTGTTCCTGACCCAGCTGGACAGCGTCACCGACCGGGTGGCCGGATTCGACCACGGCGGTGACGACTACGTGGTCAAGCCGTGTGACATGGCCGTGGTGACCGCGCGCGTCCAGGCGATGTGCCGCAGGGCGGGGCGTGCTCGCCCGTCCGTGCTGCGCCACGCGGACCTCGAGGTCGACTGCGCGCGCCGGGAGACGCGCCGGGACGGGGTGCTGCTCACCCTCAGCCACAAGGAGTTCGCGGTGCTCGAACACCTGATCGCGCGGGCTGGCACGACCGTGACCAGGGCGGAGTTGATCGAGCACTGCTGGGACACCAGCACGGACCCCATGTCCAACGTCGTCGACAAGGTCGTGAAACGGCTGCGGCAGAAGCTGCTCGAACCGGAGCTGATCCACACCGTGCGCGGCGTCGGTTTCCGGCTGGAGGCCGAACGGTGACCGGGGCCGCGGCGCGGCTGCGCGGGCTGAGGTGGTTGCTCACCGGGCTGTTCACGGCGCTGAACGCGGCAGGGGTGCTGCTGGTCGCGTGGCTCATGATCGACATGGACGAGCAGAAGGGTGAGCAGGCACTCGACGCGGACCTGCGCAGGGTTCCCCCGCTGGTGGTGCGGCTGCTGGAGTTCACCGGCGACAGGCTCGACACGAGCGGGCTCTTCGGCGACTCGATCACGGTCGAGTGCCCCCAGTTCGCGGTGATCCCGGCCGGCGAGGGGAAGTTCGACCCGTACCGGAGCGGTGTGTCCTGCGTGGACGTCGATCTGGCGGTGCTCAGCGGGATGGCCGCGGACGCGGTGCGCGAACGTGTGCCGCAAAGCGCTTACGTGCGCGCGATGGACGGCAAGCTCGTGCGGGTCTATGCCCAGCCGTTCACCAGCGCGAACGGACCGTACGTCGGTGCGGTCGTCGCGCACATCGACGCGCAGCAGGAGAACGATCGGCACGACCGGCGGGTGCTGCTCGTGGCGCTGGGCTGCGTGATCCTCATCGGCGCGCTCGGTGGCACCTGCCACTATCTGTCCGGACTGGCGATCAGGCCCGCGGCGATCGCGCTCGAACAGCACGAGGAGATGCTCAACGGCATCGCGCACGACCTGAAGAGGCCGGTGACCGGGCTGCGTGCGCTGGCGGACACCGCGATGCGCAATCCGGGGAGCATGGGCAAGGTGTTGCCGCGCGTCGTGCGGCTGGCCAAGAGAATGGGCGGGATCGTTGGCACGCAGCTGATGTACGCCAAGTTCGAAGCCGGCGTGCAGCAGCTCGCCATCCAGTCGGTGCAGCTCGACCAGCTCGTCTCCGCCGTCGTCGAGGACATCCCCGCGGAGGGCGCCCGGATCACCTTCGCGGCCGTGCCGACCAGGGTCGACGCCGACCCGGACATGATCGGGCGCGCGGTCGAGAACCTGATCGGCAACGCCATCCAGCACGGCCACCTGCCGGACACCGCTCCGGTCGTGCACGTCAGCGTGGGCAACGGCCGGGTCATGGTCGCCGACGAGGGCCCTGGGCTCGACCCGGCGGCCGCGCAGCGAGCGCTCCAGCGGTTCACCAGCGGCGGCGGATCGACGGGGTTGGGTCTCTACCTCGTGCAGCGGATCGTGCACGCGCACGGCGGCACGCTCGGGATCTACCGCTCCGAGACCGGCGGGGCGATCTTCGAGATCGCGCTGCCCACCGCTGGGCGGCCGTGAATGTACCGATACCAGATGTTTCGTGTACCGGCGTCGCTACCCTTCGTACCGTGAGTGAGCGCAAGCACTCCCGCTGGCCGCTGCTGGGACTGGTCATCGCCGTCGTCGCGACCGCGACGCTGGCACTGACGGGTGCCGCGCAACAGGTGCCCGGACTCGAGTTCATCTCGCCAGGGCACTGGATCGCGAACCCGGAGGCCGGGCTCGTCGTCCACGTGGACGGTGCGACCAAGAAGCCCGACACCCAGATGTCCGTTCCCGGCCTCACGCCCGGCAGCCAGGTCGTACAGGACGGAACCCGCGGCTACGTCGTCGGCGAGAACGACGTCACGATCTTCGGCAAGTCGACGCTGTCCGTGGAGGCGACGGTTCCGGCGCCTGTCAAGGGCGAGCGGCCGGTACCGATCGAGACCGCGGGCGGGGCCTACTCGGTCTTCCGGCAGAGCGGCCAGATCGTGCGCCTCGGACTGGATCCGAAGGTGATCTCCGCCGGAGGCCCGGTCGGACCGCCGGTCGCCACCAGCGACGGCACGGTGTGGGTGCACCGCACGGACTCCGGGGAGATCTGCAAGGTCGCGCGTGGTGCGGCCGGAATCGACTGTCCCGTGGTCGCGCCGCCCGGCCACTCCGGCGCCCTCACCGTCAGCGGCGGCAGGGTCGTGTTCGTGGACTCCACCGCCGACACGATGAGCGTGGTCGAGGCGAAGGGCCTCGGTAGCGCCGTCAAGCTCGGTATCGACGTGCCGCCGGACGCCCGGATCGCCACCGCGGACGCCGCGGGCAGGCTGGCGGTGCTCGATCCGTCCGGGAACCGCATGCACCTCGTGGAAGCCCGTGTCGACGAGAAGGGTGCGCTCGCCGAGCAGCGCCCGCCCGCCGCGACCGTGCCGCTTCCGGCTGGTGAGTACGACGTTCCGGCCGTCAGCGGTGAGTCCGTCGTGTTGCTCGACCACAAGAGCAGCTCGGTGCGCACTTACGACGTCGAGGGCCGCGAGAAGCACACCACGTCGATTCCCCAGGAGAAGGGCAAGCCCGAGATCGTCCGCGGCGAGGACGCACGCGTGTACGTCGACGGCGGCGAGGGCAAGCACGTCGTCGTCGTGGACAAGGACGGTTCGCTGCAGCCGGTGCCCGTCATCGGCGCGAAGCCGGAGGCGCCGCAGCAGCCGGTGCCGCAGGCGGCGGACAAACCCGCGGACAAACCCGCAGTCAAGCCCGCTGACCGGCCGGTGGCGCCGCCGAACACGGGCAGGCCGGTACCGCCGCCCGTGCGGACCAACCAACCCAAGCCACCCCCTCAGACACCGCCTCCGATCCCGGTGACCCCGCCCGGCATGCCGCAGAACCTCGCGATCGCCATCTCGACGAAGCAGGTCGACGCGACCGTGACGTGGGGTGCCGCGCCCGCCAACGGCGCACCCGTGACCGCGTACCACATCTCGTGGCAGAGCGAGGGCGGCCGTTCCGGCTCCGCGTCGGTGCCCGGCACCACGCTGTCCTATGTCGTCAAGGGCATCTGGCAGGGCACGGACCACCCGTTCACGGTCACCGTGGTCGCGCAGAACAGCGCAGGGCCGGGAACGCCGGCGACGGCACGCCAGGTGCCGCCCCAGAGCATCAAGAAGATCAACCTCACCAAGGGCTCTCTCGCACCCGCATGCGACAGGTCGGACTGCTATTGGATGCACATCGTCATGACCGGGTTCGAGCCGAATACCTGGTACAAAGTGGACCCGCACTCGACGGCCCCCGGATACTCCAACCCGGGCCACAGCCTCACGACCGACGAGCAGGGCTCCGCAGTGCTCGACGCCTTCTACTACCACGGCGCCGGCCACACCGTGTGGGTCACGGCCGGCGGGGTGGAATCGAATCGCCTGAGGTGGACGGAATGAGTCAAATGCGTGCGGCCGCGGTGTTCTCGGCGATCTCCGACAACGTCCAGCTGGTGGTCAGGGGCAAGCCCGACGTCGTGCGGCTGGCGATCGTCGCGCTGCTCGCCGAGGGACATCTACTCATCGAGGACGTGCCGGGCTTGGGCAAGACGACGCTCGCGCGGTGCCTCGCGCGCAGCATCGGCGGGAGCTGGAGCCGCATCCAGTTCACCCCCGACCTGTTGCCCGGCGACATCACCGGAGTGACCGTCTACCACCAGAAGGACGAGAAGTTCACGTTCCATCCCGGCGCGGTCTTCGCGAACGTCGTCGTGGCCGACGAGATCAACCGCGGCACGCCGAAGACCCAGTCGGCGATGCTCGAGGTGATGTCGGAGCGCCGGGTCACCGTCGACGGGGTTGCGCACGAGGTGCCGTCACCGTTCCTGGTGGTGGCGACGCAGAATCCGATCGAGATGGAGGGCACCTACCGGCTGCCGGAGGCGCAGCTCGACAGGTTCCTGCTGCGGCTGTCGGTCGGCTATCCGGACATCGCCGACGAGGTGTCGATCATCATGAACAACTGCACCGGCATGAACGCCGACCGGCTGGGGCCGGTGGTCGAGATCGCCTCGTTGGTGGAGGCGATCACCGAGGTGCGCGGGTTGTTCGTCGACGGGGCGATCTGCGAGTACGCGGCCAGGATCTGCGCCGCGACACGGATGCACGCGTCGGTGAGGTTCGGCGCGAGCCCACGCGGCAGCATCGCTCTGGTGCGGGCCGGGCAGGCGCTGGCGGCGACCGCGGGTCGTTCGTTCGTCACGGCCGACGACATCAAGTACGTCGCGGTGCCCGCGCTCGCGCATCGGCTCGTGCTGACCGCGGAGGCCGAGCTGAAGCAGCGGTCCGCCGCGGACGTCGTCGCGGAGGTGCTCGCGACCACGCCTGCGCCCACGATGAGCGCCGCGGGCCGTTAGATCATGCGGCTGACCGGGCGGGGCACCGCCGTGCTCGTGGTGTCGCTGGGACTCGGCGTGGCCGGGTTCTGGGGGCGCTACCCGTTGTTCCTGCTGCTGGCGGTGGCCGGGCTGGTCGCGGTCGTGGCCGCGGTGTCGATGACGCTCCGGCGGGTGGGTGTCGAGGTGACGCGGGACGTGTACCCGGATCGGGTCGAGCGGGGTTCACAGGCGCTGGGAAAACTGAAGGTGCACAACAACTCTGGGAGTTGGCAGCGCGGTTTCCTGGCTCGCGACACCGCCGGTGGGTTCGAACGCACGGTCCAGGTGCACGGCCTCGCACCGGGTGCCTCGCGGCCGTACGACTATCACCTGCCGACGCCGGTGCGGGGCAGGATGCCGGTCGGTCCGCTGACGTTGTCCCGCACCGACCCGTTCGGCTTGGCGCGCAACAGCTTGACCGTCGGCGACACCGTGACGCTGTGGGTGCACCCGCGCTCGTATCCCGCGCTGGCGCGGACCGGCGGCTTTCCGCGCCACCACCACGAGGGCCGGTCGAACGAGCACCTGCGCGGCTCTCTCGACCTTCGTGAGCTGCGCGAGTACCAGCCTGGCGACGAGGTGCGCGACATCCACTGGAAGGCGACCGCGCGCACCGGCCAGTTGATGGTCAAGGAATCCGCCGATCCGGACCAGCCCCGGCTCACCGTCGTGCTCGACACCCGCGCGTCCTCGATGCCGGAGTCCGGTTTCGAGGAGGCGGCGGACATCGCCGCCTCACTGCTGCGCTCCGCCGCTCTCGCCGGGCACCACGCCAGGCTGCTGACGTCGTGCGGCACGGACCTCGCCACAGCGGGTGGGCCGTTGGCGGCACGGCAGTTGCTCGACCAGCTTTCCCTGCTGCGACAGAGCACCGCGGCGGGAACCCTGTTGTCGACCGTCCGGCATCAGGGTGGCTGCCTTGCCGTGGTGACGTCCGGATCCGCGGACGTGGCGGAGCTCTCCGGGCTTCGCTCCCGGTACTCCTCGATCTCCGTGCTCGCTCTCACACCGGACGGGAACGCCACTCACGTGCCGGGTGCGCGAGTGCTGGCCGCCGCCGACGCCGCCGGAGTGGTGGCGTTGTGGAACGAGGTGCGGGCATGAAGGAGCGTGTGCCCGTCGCGCTGGTCGTCCTCGCCGCCGCACTGGCCGGGCTGTCTTTCGCGCCGATTTTCGGTGTCGGCGCGCTGCTTCCGGTCATCGCGGTGGTGGCCGTGGTGACCGGCGGCGCCGCGCTGCTGTGCGAGTCGCTCGTCGCGTGGCGGCCACTCGTCGTCACGCTCGCCGGACTGCTGGCCGTCGTGGAAGTGCTGCTCTTCCCCACAACCGCTCTCGGACTTCCCACCGGCACGACGCTCGCCCAGCTTGCCGAGGGCGTCACCGATTCCTGGCAGCTCACCCTGCAGTCGACGTGGCCCGCCCGGCCAGAAGCGCGGCTCATGCTGTTCGTGCCGCTGCTTGTGCTGCCTGCGTGCGTGTTCGGCCTGGAAATCGTGCTGCGCCTGAAGAAGCCGGTGCTCGCACTGGTCCCCAGCTTCCTCCTCGTCGTGCTGAGCCAGCTGTTCGGCGCGCTGACCGGGCTCGCCGCCGTGGTGGCCGCGCTCTCTTACGTCGCTGTCGCCGCAGGGCTCTTCGTGGTGAGCCGTCCGTCGGACGAGCACCAGTCCGCGCAGGCGTTCCTGCCCGCACCCCTGGTGGTCACCGCGTTCGTGGTGGTGATCGGCCTGCTCGTGCCGATGCCCGGTCCCGCCTACTCGCTCAAGCAGAACCAGCTCGCGCCGGTGTCCGCCAGGATGACCAGTCCGCTCGACGACGTCGCCTACCGGCACGCGCATCCGGATGTCCCGGTGTTCAGCGTGCGGACGTCGTGCGACGAGTGCGCGCCCGACCGGTGGCCGATCGTCGTGCTCGACACCTACGACGGCGTCACCTGGGCGCCTGGCAGCCGGTACCGCAGGCTCGGCACCGAGCTCGAGCCGCCCGACCTCGACGTCCCGGTGCACCGCAGGGACGCGGTGATCAGCCTGCACGAGCCGGGAACGACGTGGTTGCCGAGCCAGACCTGGCCCGCCACCGTGAGCGGAGCCGACCCGCTGGTCGAGGAAACCGAAGGCAGCCTGCTCGTACAGAGTCCACTGAGGACGGACACCGGCTACGGGTTGAGCTGGTGGGAGCCAGAGTTCGATGGGTCGCTCGACGGTTTCGCGATCGACCCCGCCCTGGGCGGCCAGAACGGAGTCGGCACGCCGCCGCCCGGTGTCTCCGAGCTGGCCACCGAGGCGGTCAAGGGAGTCAGGTCCAGCTTCACGTCGGCGTTGCAACTCGAACGGTACCTGCGGGAGAACTACCGGCGGGTGGACGGCGCCGGCGGGCACAGCTGGCCGCAACTGCGCCAGTTCCTGCTGGACACCAAGGAAGGCACGAGCGAACAGTTCGCCGCCGCGTACGTGGTGCTGGCGAGGATGCTCGGCATCCCGGCCCGCCTCGTCGTCGGTTACCGCACTCCGGAACGGAAATCCGGCGGTGAGTACGTCATCCACAACGAAGACGTGCTGGTGTGGCCGGAGATAGCCGTCGCGGGCGTCGGCTGGGTGCCGCTCGACCCAGCCGATGCGGCACCGCGCGGTGCGGGCAAGAACAACGGCCTGACCGCCGCCGCGCAGAACGCGCGAGACAAGCTGCCTCCCGCTCCGGTGAACCCGCCGGTGGCTCCCGGCTCGTCCCAGCAGACCGATCAGAGCGGGCAGGACCGGCCGCTCCCGATCGGCGCCACGCTGATCTCGGTCGCGGTGCTCATGCTCGCCTGGCTCGCCGGGGTGCCGTCCGCAAAGTGGATCAGGGCTCACCGGCGACGGCGCAAGCCGGGAAGTGCTGCCGTGCACGGCGCGTGGCTGGAGGCGCGTGATCGGTTGCGCGAACACAGAGTGCGGCTCACGGTGGGAATGACTCCGTTGGAGATGGCCGTGGCCGCGGCTGAGGCGGGTCTACCGGCCGCCGCGAACGGCATGCGGATGCTGGCGTCCACAGTGGACGTCGCGATGTGGTCGGGTGCGGCGCCCGGCGCGCAGGTTCGCGACGACGCCTGGGCCGCCGTGCGGGCGGTCCGGCGTGGGCTGCGCGCACGCGGTCTCGCCGCGCGGCTGCGGGCCGTCATCGATCCGCGGACGCTGAAGCCCTAACGCTTGCAGGTCCCGCCGCGCAACGACTTCGGCTTGCTCTCGTAGATTTGGTTGCCGTCGGTGCCCTGCACGACGAAGCAGTACCTGCGGGCCGGGTCCACCTCGACCTTGAGCGAGCGGTTCTGCTTGGCGGGCAGCACCTTCGGCTGCTCACCCTCCCCCACGACCACAACGGCGAACACCAGCTGTTCCTGGCTCTCCCACCGCAGGTCCACGTGGTCGACGTTGTCGACGGGCTCGACCAGCGCGACGACGACCGCCTTCGCCGGCGAGGTCGGCACGTAGGTGGACGCACCGCCCCGCACCGGAGGATCGCTGCGCATCAGGAACACCCCCAGCGCGACGACGAGGAGCAACCCGGCCGCACCGGCTATCACCGGCAACGCGGGATGCTTCCTGCCGGTCGTGCCCGGCGCGGAGACGAACACGGGGGTGCCCTGTGGCATCGGAGGACGGGGCGGCACAGGGGCCGGGGCGGAGGCCGCGGACAGCCTGCCAAGCCACGTGGCCACGTCGCGCATGCTGCCGGGGCGGAGCGCCGGATCCTTCGCGAGCAGCGCCCTCACCAGTTCCGCGAGTTCGTCGGGCAGGTCGGGGCGGTCAGGCCGGGGCACGGTCGAGCCGAGCACGCGGAGCTTGCGGTCGTCCGGGTGCTCGCCGAGCCGCGCGGGATGCGGTGACAATCCCGACAACGCCAGGTGCAGCACGGCACCCAGGCCATAGAGGTCGGAACGTTCGTCGGCGGTGCCGCGCTCCAGCGTTTCCGGTGCGAGGAAGTCGATCCCGTCGCCACCCTCGTGCGGGAACGCCAGGCGCAATGTGACGCCGAAGTCCGCGAGCACGGGCTCACCCGACGGCCGGTACAAGACGTTGCCCGGCGTGACGCCACCGTGGACGATGCCCGCCTCGTGCGCCGCCGCGAGCGCCTCGGAGAGCCGCCTGCCGAGGGCGATCGCGTCCGGGATCGGCAGTGGGCCTTCCTCCTCCACCACATCTGTCAGCGACTGCGTGCACAGCTCCATCCGCAACGCGGTGCGGTCGCCGAGATCTTCCAGCCCGTCCACGACCAGCACGGACGCCCCGGCGCGCAGCGGCGCGAGGCGGGCGAGCTCACGTTCGACCTCGGTGCGGGTACGGCGCGGCAACTTCGCGCGGAACACCTTGAGCGCGACGGCCTCCCCGGTGTCGGCGCGGATTCCCGCGTACACCGTCGCCCTGGGCCCGGTGCCGCGTGGCACCAGGTCGCCGAAACCGTGATCAGTCCCCATCGCGGGCTCCATCCTAGCGACGCCACCCTGTGGGGTGCCAAAACGTGGCGCAATAGACCTGACCTGCACATCAAGCCGCTACAGGTTCGTACTCGTTGATCAAGCCGCCGAGCACTCGCCGACGACGTACGGATCTACAGGTTGGGTCTCTGGTCGGGTAGTCGGGTCGTGGTGGAGCGTGGTCCCGCGCTCTGCGTGGCCGTCGGTGGTTGTAGTGGGACACGTAGCGGTTCAGCACTGACGTCAGGTGATGCTCATTGATGATGAGCAGCCGGCCTGTGAGCTCTCGCCTAACAGTGCCGACGAACCGCGGGAATGGCCGGGATCCGGCCGGAGCGGCCGCCGCACTGCGGATAGTCTTGGACGATCGGGCGCGAGTGCTTGGCGATGATCATCCGCACACCCTTTCGACGCGGGGAGTCATCGCGCGGTGGCGCTGGCGCACCGGAGATCCCAGCCGCGCGGCGACGGAGCTCGAAGGGATCGTCGCCGACCGTGCTCTGGCATTCGGTGCCGACCACTCCAGCATCCTCGTCGATCTGGTCGACCTGGCGCGGCAGCTGCGCACTCGGCCGGGCCTGTGGGGCTCCAAAACACGGCCCAAGTGTCTGGCCTGCGCATCAGGCGGCTGGAGGTTCGTACTCGTTGATCAGCTGCGCAAGGTCAGCGGTGTCGCGGGCACCTGGATCTCACACCGTCGACGCGGCGATCGCGACACTGATTCTGTCTGCCTGAAGTGGCTCTGGCTCAAGTTTTGTGGTCCGGCAACGGATTGTCACGCCAGGAGGGTTCGTTTGCGGAGCAGGTGGAATCCGGCGCGGCCGAACATCTGGCGTTTGAGCATCTTGATCCGATTGACGTGTCCTTCGACAGAGCCTGAGTTCCACGGCAGGGTGAGTCCTGCAGTGACTGCGGGCAGGTCGCGCAGGAGGCTGGCGGCGAAGTTGTGCAGCCTGGACAGGTCGTCGGCCTGGATCTCGTTGATCCACTGCGGAAGGCGTTCACCCTGGAGCCGGACGAGCATGTCGGCGAAGGAGCGGACGTGGCGGGCGAGCGCGTTCAGTTCCGGGCAGTGGGCGAGCACGGACGCGAGCACAAGGCGGTGGAATGGCGCATCGAGAGGGGAGCGACCTGGTCGATCTTCACTCGCGTCGCGATCGGCGTCGTGGACCAGGCCGGGGAGCGGCCGGACTAGAGCGGATCTTGTCCCAATCTGCCCCCGCGTCCGGGGGCAGGTCACGTACTGCTGAACAGCCGGTCCAGGTGCACGTCGATCGCGGCGAGCGCGTCCTGGGGCTCGATCACGTCGAGTTCGATCAGGGAGGTGAAGCCGGTGAGGGCGAGGAGCAGGTTGGTCTCGGTCGCCGGGTCGTGGCTGGAGTCGATGTGCCCGTCGGCGATCGCCTGGCGGACCAACTGCTCGACGAGGGCCCGCCCTTGGACGAGGCCGCGGCGCGCCTGCTCGTGCACGGCCTCGTCGTGCAGCGCCTCCAGGACGTAGGCGGCGCTCATCCGGCTGGTCGCGCGGGCGTCGGCATGCAGGGGAAGCATTTCCGCGAGTGTCAGTCGCAGCACGTCACGGGGGTGCGGGCGGTCACCGAGCTTGTCGAGGCCCTGGTGTACGCGCATCGAGGTCTGCTCGGACGCGAGGTCCATGGCGAAGGAGAGCATGGCGGTCCGGGAGGCGAAGTAGTGCTGCAGCTGCCCGAGTGACATGCCCGCCTCCTGCGCCACCACGCGCATCGTCAGCTGTGTGACGCCGCGCTGCTCCACCACCCGCCACAGTGCGCGAGCGATCGCTTCGCGGCGTCCGCGGTGATCCACCTGTTTCGGCATCGCCGGCCCCTCCCTCGTACCCCGAGACTGTTCCAATACGGTTGACATAATACATCTGACCCATAACCCTGGGGGTCCGCTCGAGGGAGGGAGTCGGCATGTCCGAACAGCCAGAGGTACGGACCACGGAAGGCGTGGTGCAGGGGCGCCGGCGGCAGGGGCACACGGTGTTCCGCGGCATCCCCTACGCCCAGCCCCCGGTCGGAGCGCTCCGCTTCGCCGCGCCCGCGCCGCCGCACCGCTGGGAGGGGACGAGGCAGGCGGTCGAGTTCGGCCCCGTGGTGCCGCTGTCCCTGCCGATCGCCGTGCCCCCGCAGGGCACCGACTGGCTGACGCTCAACATCGGCACTCCGGATCCCGGCGCGGCGGGACTGCCGGTGCTGGTGTGGATCCCCGTGGGCGGCTACCTCTCGGCGGCGTCGAGCGACCCGATGTTCGACCCGGCGGCGCTGGCCGAGGCGGGAGTGGTCGTGGTGACCATCAACTGCCGCGTGGGCGCGGAGGGATTCGCATTCCTCGACGACGTGCCGCCCAACCGCGGATTCCTCGACCAGATCGCGGCGCTGGAGTGGGTGCAGCGCAACATCGCCGCCTTCGGAGGCGACCCCGGCCGGGTCACCGTGGGCGGGGTGTCTGCCGGGGCGGGCTCGGTCGCCGCCCTGCTGACGATGAAGTCCGCGCGCGGCCTGTTCCGGCGGGCCATCGCTCATTCGGTGCCGGGGCTGTACAGCACCCCCGCGCTGGCACGGCAGGTCACCGCCGCGTTCGCGGACCGGCTCGGCGCGGCGGGCCCCACCGCCGAGGCCCTGCGCGACATCGACCCCTGGCACCTGGCCGCCGAGCTCACCTCCTTCAACGCCGGCCTCCACGCGCACCGGGAGAGCTGGGGACGCCTCACGGAGACCGGCACCGCGCTGTGCCCCGTCGTCGACGGTGAGGTCCTCCCGGAAACGCCGTGGCCCGCGCTGACCGGCGCGCGCGCGAGCGGGACCGAACTGCTCGTCGGCCACACCCGGGACGAATTCCGGTACTTCAGCGTCATGAGCGGACGGTACGGCACCTTCACCGAGCAGGACGCCCACGCAGCCCTGGAACTGCTCGCCCCGCAGCCGGACGGCGCGCGGGCCTACCGTGCCGCGTTCCCGCAGGCAGGCCCGGAGGAGCTGGTGGAGACGGTGTACTCAGACGCCCTCTTCCGCATGCCGTCACAGAAGCTGGCCGAGGCGAACGCCGCAGCCGGCGGCACCTCGTACCTGTTCGAACTGTGCTGGGTTGCCCCGGCCCTCGGCGGCATCCTGGGCGCCTGCCACAGCCTCGACATGCCCCTGGCGTTCGGCACGCTGGACAGCCCCGTCGGCACCCAGCTCATCGGCGAGGAGCCCACTCCCGAGGCCGTCACGCTCTCCCGCGAACTCCAGCAGGCATGGGTCCGCTTCGTCACCACCGGCGACCCGGGCTGGTCCGCTCACCGGCCCGGCGAGCACCTCACCCGCGTCCTGGACACCGAGTCCAAGACCCTGCCCTACCCCGAACAGGCATCCCGCCAGATCTGGGAAGGCCACTCTCCCGCCCCCTTCGATCTCTCGTAATTTGTCCGGGCCGGCTCCTACGACTGCGACGCCGCCACTCACCTGCCCATCGGGGACAGCGCGAATTGGCGTACAGCCAGGCAACACCCGGCCCGCTTGGCATCAGATCCCACCCGAGGTGACGGACGACATCAAGAGCCGGGAGAGGACCCAGGTCACGGATGATCCCGGCCAGGGCCCGGATGGGCTCGCTCTCCGTCTCCCTCCGCCACACCAGCGCGAACGGCAGCGGCTCCAGATCGGTGACCGTGTGCGTGCCGAAAATTACGTCCGCACAGGTCAAGCGGCATGCCGATACTCGTGGATGACTCCGCCGAGACGGTCCCGTCGGAGTACCGCGAGGCGTTCGATCTGGCCAGGTCCAAGAGGTTGTGGTCGGTCTCGCAAGGGCGCTGCGGCGGCGAGGGATCGGTGGGTGCGGTGCTGGTTGTAGTGCCGCTCGTACTCGCGCAGCGCGTGCCGTAGGTGGGCTTCATTCCAGATCAGAGTGCGGTCCAGCAGTTCGGCGCGAAATGTCTTCACCCAGCGTTCGACGATGGAGTTCATGCGGGGCATCCGGACACCGGTTAGTACCGTCACAATCCCCGCGGAACCAAAGAGATCGTCGATCAACGCAGGGTATTTGGCGTCTCGATCACGGATGAGAAACCTAATCCGCGCAGCGTGTCTGGTGTCCTCGAGGTCCATGAGCAAGTTCCGGATGGCCTGGGTGACCCATGCATGGGTGGGGTGCGCAGTGGTGCCGGCTATCCATACACGCCGGCTGGCGTGGTGGATGACGGCGAGAATGTACTGTCGCTGCCCAGGCGGCACCTGGAGTCAAAGGCGCTTGGCGGCTTGGCCGGTGCCGCGTTCACGTCCTGCCTCGGTCTCGCGCTGGTCATCGGCGGTGCCGGCATGCCGTGGATGACTTCCGCGGTCGCGATCGCCGCTTTCGCCGTAGTCGGTTTCCTTCTGCCGGACCTCAAGGTGCGTGAGGCAGCTCGACGCCGCCGGTCCGCTTTCCGACACGTGTTGGGCGCCTACCTCAACCTCGTCCGCATCCTGCTCGCTGGTGGAGCTGGAGTGGACTCAGCGCTGTCCGATGCTGCCGACGTCGGTGCGGGTTGGGCGTTCCACCAGCGCACTGCCCCGGCCTCACCCACGGTCGAGGACCGCGCGGACCTCGGTGGTGCGAGAGCGAAGAATCTTGATCTTCGTTCTCCCGGACAACTTCGAGGACCCACTTTTCTTCTCGTTGTCGAACAAAGTCGAATTACCTCCTACCGCTGCGGCACACCAGGACTCAAAGGCGTCCAATGAACGACCATTGGCACCAACGCCGCATTTGCCGGCCCTCCGCAATCTGATCAACGACTCCCGTCCGGCGATATAGATCGTTGTCGATAACGTTTTCGATGGCTAACCTCAGCCGCGTCCGCCTCGGCGAAGGAGGAAGCGACCTGTCATGAAACGCACCGGCATCAAGGCACTCTGCGCAGCCGCGAGCACGCTCCTCGGCCTACTCGCGCTGACCGTCGTCCCGCCGGCGGCCGCGGCAACGCTCACCGAAGTCACCGGCTTCGGCGCCAATCCCAGCAACCTGCGCATGCACCTCTACGTCCCGGACCGCGTGGCGCCGAAACCCGCCGTGCTGCTCGCGGTGCACTACTGCGGCGGTAGCGGTACGGCCTTCCACTCCGGCACCGAGTTCGCCCGGCTCGCCGACCAGTACGGGTTCGCGGTGATCTACCCGACCGTCACGCGGGACAGCAAGTGCTTCGACGTGTCCTCACCTCAGGCGTTGCGCCGTGACGGAGGCAGTGACCCGGTCGGGCTCATGTCGATGGTCAACTACGTCCTTCAACGTCACAACGGTGACTCCAGCAGGGTTTTCGTGACCGGTGCGTCGTCCGGCGCCATGATGACCAACGTCATGCTCGCCAACTACCCGGACGTCTTCAACGCGGGCGCGGCGTTCGCCGGGGTGCCCGCCGGTTGCTTCGCCACCACCAACGGCTCCGAGTGGAACAGCGAGTGCGCCAACGGAACCCTGCTTCGCACCCCACAGCAGTGGGGCGACATCGCCAGGTCCGCCTACCCCGGCTACACCGGCAAACGGCCGCGCGTGCAGCTCTGGCACGGAACTCAGGACGACATCCTGCGCTACCCGAACTTCGGCGAGGAGATCGACCAGTGGACCAACGTCCACGGCCTGCCGACGACGCCGACCTCCACCGACTCTCCTCAGGCGAACTGGACGCGCACGCGGTACAGCGACAAGGTCGAGGCGATCTCGTTGCAGGGCACCGGGCACTCATTGCCCGCGGGCGGCATGGCGTTGCGCGCCATCCAGTTCTTCGGGCTGGACACCGGCCAACCCCCGACGACCACCACCACGACTCCCCCACCGGGAAGCTCCACGTGCGCCGTCGGCTACGCGGTGAACCCGTGGAACACCGGCCTCACAGCCCAGATCACCATCGCCAACACCGGCAGCACGGCGATCGACGGCTGGACGCTCGACTTCGCCCTGCCGGGCGGGCAGCGCATCACCAACGGGTGGGGTGCGACCTACGCGCCGGACAGCGGCACGGTGACAGCACGCAACGTTGACTACACAGCCAGGATCGCGGCCGGGTCATCCGTCCAAATCGGACTTCAGGCCACCCACAACGGCAACCCGGGCGCGGCCACGTCGTTCCGCCTCAACGGAACCACCTGCACGGCCACGCCGTGAGCGAGTGACCGGGGTCGACGTCGCACCGGAGATGCTCTCGCAGGGCTCGCGAGCAGGAGACCGGCGCCGGGCCGGCGGTGACCTACTGGCTCGCCGCGGCCGAGGACACCGGTCTGCCGGCCCACGCCTGGGACGTGGTGTCCGCCGGGCAGTGCTGGCACTGGTTCGACCGGCCGCGGGCAGCCGCCGAGGCCCGTCGGCTGCTGGCGGAGGACGGCGTGTTGGCCATCTGCTACCGCGACTACGTGACCACACCGGGCTCGGTCGCCGCGGCCAGCGAGGAACTGGTGCCGGCCCATCACCCTGGCTGGCCGTTGGCCAAGGGCATCGACAGCCACCCGGAACGGATCCACGACCTCGGCACGGCGGGTTCGACCACGTGGAGACGTTCGCCTTCGGCATCACGGTGGAATTCACGCACGAGCAGTGGCGGGGACGCATGCGCAGTTCGAACGGGGGTCGCGGCAAGCCTGCCCGCCGCCGCGGTAGCCGCATTCGACTCCGACCTCGCGCGCCTGCTTCGTCAACGGTTCCCGCAGGAACCGCTCACGGTGCCGCACCGGTTCTGGGGACTGGTCGCCCGGTGCGGCCGGCGGCAACCGCACTGACCCTCCAGTTGTCCCCCGGCTGTCGGCCCAGCCGACTGGATCCAACGGGTGAGCCCCGGGATCACGGTCGTGTCCTTGCCGCGCTGTCGATCCCGTACTCCTTCTGCGGCCAGAGGAGGCAGGACGGCGGCTGGATGCGGTTGGGAAGTCGGGGTACGTTGGGAGCGCTCCCAGAACGTGTCTTTCACCCCTGCTCGAGGAGCCGAACCATGTCGCGACGGCGTTGTCGCCCGGCCGCCCTGCTGGCCGGTCTGCTCGTTCTCGTCCTGTCCGCGTTCCCGTCACCTTCGTTGTTGGCTGGCAGCACCGCCGCGGCCGACACGTCCCACACTCGCGCGGTGCCACTCACCGAGTTGACCGTGGTGTCAGAACGGGTCGCGTTCGGTCTGCGGCGTCCGATCGCGCTCACCGGGCTGCCGGACGGACGGATGCTGATCGCCGAGAAGGACGGCACCGTCCGCGCCTACCACCCCGACACCGGCTTGGCGAGCCAGCCAGTGCTCGACCTGACCGCCCGGATCGACACGTCGGACAACGAGCGCGGCCTCCTCGGCATCACGCCCGCGCCGAACTTCGCGCGGACCGGGATCCTCTACGTGGCCTACACGAGCCTGCCGGCGGGCGCGCTCACCCTGGCGCGCGTGCCCCTCGGCGCTCCGGACCGGCTGCAAGTGCTGCTCACCCAGGATCACGCCGAGTACGGCAACCACAACGGCGGACAGGTCGCCTTCGGCCGCGACGGGTACCTCTACTGGTCGACGGGCGACGGCGGCCACGCCAACGACCCGTTCAAAACCGGTCAGGACCTCGGCACCCTGCTCGGCAAGATCGTGCGGATCGACGTCAACCGCACGTGCGGGGCGCTGCCTTACTGCGTGCCTCGCGGCAATCCGTTCGTCCGCGTGCCGGGCGCGCGGCCCGAGATCTGGCTCTACGGGCTGCGCAACCCTTGGCGGTTCTCCGTCGACCAGGTCGACGGCTCGTTGTGGATCGGTGACGTCGGCCAGGGACTGGTGGAGGAGATCAACCACATCCGCCCGTGGCAGGGCGGGGCGAACCTCGGCTGGTCCTGCAAGGAAGGCACCCCGGTGTTCGACCCGCAGCAATGCCGGCCGGGCGTGCGGTACACCGACCCGGTCTTCGAGTACGACCACTTGAACGACAATTGCTCGGTGACCGGCGGCGTGGTGTACCGGGGGTCCCGGACCCCGGCGGCATGGGGGACCTACGTCGCGAGCGACTACTGCTCGACGCGTGTGTTCGCCGTGCGTCCCAAGCCCGAGGGCGGCTACGACACCGCCACGATCGGCAACTTCCCCACCCAGCCGACCGCGATCGGCACCGACGTGCACGGCGAGCTGTACGTGCTCAGCGATCTCCCGGGATGGCTGAACCGAGTGCGGTTCGAGCGGGTCCCGCCAGCGGTTGGCGGCGGGCTCGCGAACCGCTGAAACCCCAGAGCGATCTCCCGCATCGCACGGTCTTCGGGGACGGCCACCGTCCGAGTGGCTGTCCCCTGCCCATCCCGATGCGGGCCTCGCAGGGCTCGTCGAACGCTCCCCCGTTGTGGTCGAAGCCCGCAACTAGCCGGCCTGTTGTCCCTGCGCCACAAGGCGAGCGTTGACGGCCTGAACGAGCGCCGTCGCGTGCGGCTCGTCACGGGAGGTCTACCCACGCATCGCGTCGCACGACACGACCCTGCCGTCGCCCATCAGGAACGACACGCGCTGGATGCGCCCCTGCTCGCGGTCGACGCCCCTGATCTCGTCCCACGGCAGGAACCGGTCATGCCACGAGTTGCGCACGAGCACCCGTCCGGCCTCAGTCACCAAGAAGTACCGGAACCGCTCGTTGCTCGGCTGGCCGAGTTCATGGCAGACCTCACCGCCGCTCAGCCCTCCGATCAGGCCGTGGGCCTTCGGCCGGTTCCTCCTCCGGGCACGGCATGAGCGTGCCGACGACCTGGCGGCACCGATGGAGCACGGCACCACCGCCATTCGGCGTACGTTGACCATCGACCACTTACCGGCACAGTCAGCCTGAAGATCACCTGTGGTAGGAAATGGCCAACTACCACGAAAGAGCATTCATGCTGACCGAGTTCCTGCGTGATCAGTTCTTCACGACGGCGTGGTTCGGCCTGATGTCGTTCGTGTGGTTCGGCTGGGCGCAGGAGGACCCGCCCCGGCGGTGGCGAGTCTGGCTGGGTGCGGGCTCCGCGCTCGGTATCGGGCTCGCCGTGGCCTTCGGGGTGCTGACCTCGATGAACTGGGACCACCCGACCGCATTGGAAGGCAAGTACGCCTGGTTCGGCGTGTTGGTCGCGGCCGAGGTCGTCGTCGCGGGGGTTGGGTGTCTCGTGCTCGCGAGGCGCGGAGCCTCCCGGTGGATGGCATGGTGGGTCGCGATCGTCGTGGCCGCGCATTTCCTGCCGCTCGCGCTGTTGCTCAGCGACGTCGGTGTGGCGGTCGTTGGCGTCGTTCAGCTGGTAGCACTCGGGGCAGTCGTTCCCCGCCTGCGTGTCGCCACCACGCCGAGCAGCCGCCTGGCCGCGCCGATCATGGGCACGAGCCTTCTGGTGAGCGCGGTGATCGCCGCCGTGCTCACGGTGTAGCGACATGCCCCTGTCGCCTCGCAGGCGCCAGGACCAACCTCGGAATCAACCCGTGCCGCTGTGAAAGTCACCGCTGCACGTCAAGCATGTCCTGCGCCCGCTCAGCTCCGCCTAGCTGCATGCGACATCGGGTGGCATCACGTAGAAGGCCAGGATCATGGCCAACAGGT
Source organism: Lentzea alba (assembly GCF_011067745.1). Classification (GTDB taxonomy): domain Bacteria; phylum Actinomycetota; class Actinomycetes; order Mycobacteriales; family Pseudonocardiaceae; genus Lentzea; species Lentzea alba. The sequence goes on along the minus strand of NZ_JAAMPJ010000015.1, from coordinate 52,637 downwards.
TGACGAACATCCGCACATGCCGCGGAGCGGTCGCCAAGCCCAGCTGGCCACGTGTCGCGCCGGTGGCAGTGGGTGTTGTCGTCGCGATCGTGTTCGGGGCCTGGGAGTTCACCACGCGGCACTCGGCGACTCCCGATGTCGTCGAGGGCTGGGCGATGCCGAACGCGCACGGGACAGCGATCTCGTTGCACGACAGCAACGACACCCGCGCCGGTGACGGCTACATCGTCACCGGCGCGTCGTGGGCCGGCCGGGACGGCCTGTGGCACGACGGCGCGGATGGGCCCACTTGCATCGGTACCGACACCGCCACGAAGACCCGCGTGCGTTGGGCATCGTGGATGTGGAGCCCGGCGAGGAAGGGAACGGCGGGCCGCGTGTGGTGTGGTTGCGCTGCCTCTCATAGGCCTCACCAGCCGCGCTCGGCACAGGCGTCGTTTGCCCACGATCAGCCCCAGAACGCACGCCCATGCCGATGAGAGAGCGCAAGCCTCCTGCGAGCAACCGCGCTGTCCGGCCAGGGACCGTGAGGCCGTTGTCTATACCTTGCTCGCCACCACCATGTAGTTCTCGGCCTCAGGGTTGAACGTGCTCATTTCCGTCCGAAGTCCGACCCGGTGCAACTCGACTTCGAGTTCGTCGTACCGGTAGGGCCAGCACGACAGCAGTTCCGAGCGGACAAGAACCGACCCAGCCGCATCAACTTGCGCGACCGCAATCTCGATGTGGTGCTCCTCCTCCCAACGCGGTGCAATCTCCCAGCGGTAGACCACGACGGCATCGCGACCGTTCCGGCGGACGAGTCGGTCACTGATGTCCAGTCGGGAACCTTTGGCCCTCACGAGTTCCCACGTGCGGGAGGTGAGCACCAAGCGCCCGCCACGGCGCAGAAGCCGTGACATCGACTCCAGAGCAGCAACCCTGCCTATCGCGCCGACGGCATGGTGCAGCGAGTTGCCAACGCAGAACACCATGTCGAAGGTGACGTCATCGAAATGGTCGGGCAACTCTTCCCAGTCTGCCCGCACTGTCCGAACAGATGCCCCGAACTCCTCTGACAACTCCGCAGTCCGACGAACCATCGCTTCGCTGGCGTCAGTTGCGACAACCTGGATGCCAAGACCGGCGAGGCCCACCGCCAACTGTCCGGTTCCGCACGAACAATCGAGGACGTAGGCGTTCGACGGCAGGAGACTGAGGACGTCATCGAACGACGCAGCGAACTCGGCCGGAGCCAGCTTCGCATCGGAGATGAGCCACTCGTACACCTCGGCAAGCGCGTCATAACCCGTCACAACTACTACCTCCGTCACGCGGCCCACTCGCGGTGGCACATCAGTACATCAGCGGAGCAAGTCGGTTCACCAATGGTTTCGCAGGGGCAACCCGTCCGCTCATGCCGCTAAGCGGTGGGAGAGAGCGTCGCCTCGGATGGGATCAGGCCGTTCGGTCTTCTTTGGCCAGGTCGTCGATGAGCCATCGCAAGGCGCTTACTGCGTTCGAATACCGCAGGTACCTCGGGTTCTGGTTCGACTTGGGCTCGCAGTCCTCCCCGCATACGCCGGAGTTCGTCGATCATGCCCTGTAGTCGGTCTGTGTCCGTCATGCCGGCGAGCCTGGCTGGTCGGCGGATCTCCGCCCAGTCCTCCACGTTGAGCACTCCCTGCTATCGACGGGGGTCCGTTTTCACCCGTCGGTAGGGGGTCAGTTTTCACGCGTCGCCGACACCGACCTGAGCGACACGGTGTTACGACTGGCGGCACTGGCTTACCTTGGCCGCTACACCGGTATCTCGCGGACACACTCGGAGTCAGATCTGCGGATCTTCTTCGCCTGGTGCCAGGAGCGCGAGCTCGCACCGCTAGCAGCGGGACGGGCACAGATCGAGCTGTACGTGCGGTGGATGCAGGAAGTCCGGCGGTTCAAGCCCTCCACGGTGTCGCGCAGGATGTCGGTCGTCATCGGCTTCTACCGCACCTGCGTCATCGACACCGTGCTCGAGCACTCGCCAGCGGAGTACGTGCGGCGCCCGGTCGTGCCCAGCGAATCGCCGACCCTCGGCCTTTCTCATCTCCAGTTCGAGGCGCTGCTGAGCGCCGCGCGGGAATCGGCCAACCTGTTCGACTTCGCGTTGGTGGCGATGCTGGGCCTGCTGGGATTACGGGTGTTCGAAGCCTGCGCCGCAGACATCAGCGATGTCGGTGAGGAACATGGGCACCGGGTTCTGCGCGTAGTCGGGAAAGGCGGCAAGGTCGTGCCGTTGCCGCCGGCGGTCGGGCGGGCGATCGACCGGGCCGTCGCCGAACGCGACCACGGGCCGATCCTGCTCAACCGGCGAGGCGCGCGCATGGACCGGCATTGCGCAACTCGACGGCTGCGCAGGCTGTCCGAGGTATCGGTGGTACGGCTGCCGCGGATGCATCCACACATGCTGCGCCACACCTTCGTGACCACGATGCTCGACGCGGGCGTCGACCTGCGGGACGTGCAGATCGCGGGTCGGCATGCCGACCCGCGCACGACCATGCGCTACGACCGAGCCCGCAAGAACCTTGATCGACACCCGAACTACGTCCTGGCGGCATACATGGCATCCGCAACCTGACACGCCACGCCCTGTTCTGCCGATTTGGGTGTGTTTGCCGCAAGCGGTGAGATGCTGCTGACGGCATGGCTGGAGGCACCCTTGCCTTACTTCAGTCAGGTGTCCGGGGATCACGGTTATCGTTTGGCGTGATGGGGGTGGGGGTTGTACGCGTTCTGTCGATACGCGGCCGCGTTGGTGCTGGTCGTCTATGGGTTCGCGAAGCTCACAGGGGCGCAGTTCACGGTTCTGTCATCCGAATTAGACAAGCCATTGGGCGATGTCTCCGGTTTCTGGCTGACCTGGCATTATTTCGGCTTTTCGCCGATCTTCGGCACCTTGGTTGCACTGGTCCAGATCACCCTCGGCGTGCTGCTGTGCTGGCGCAAGACCACATTGATGGCCGCGTGCGGCGGGCTGGGCCTGCTTACCACGATCACGCTGATCGACCTGACCTATGGCGTCGACGCGAGCGGTACCGTGATGGCGGCGGTCACCTCCGCGTGCCTGGGTGCCGTGGTGGCCCAGCATCGCGCTGACTTGGTGCGTGTTTTCTGGACCGACCAGCACTCCACCGACACCCGAAGTAAGCGTGCGGTCATCGTGAGGGTGATCATCCAGGCGGCGGTGTTGGTCGCCGCGTTCGCCGGCACACACTGGATCGCCAATGAGAACAACCGTGCGCCCACGCCGCTGGATGGCGCCTGGCAGGTCCGTACCGGGACCCACCAGCCGGCCGGCACCGTTCAACCTGTCGAGCGCCTGTACTTCGAGTACAACCGCGCCCACCTGGCGGTCTTCCGCTTCGGCAACCAATGGATCGAGCACCATTTCGAGGTCGACCCCACGCGGCGAGAGCTGCGGATATGGGAACAATGGCTCCGCAAAGACACACCCCTGTTGTTCAACGGTGTCTATGAGCTGACCGGCGATCGCCTGGTGATCATCGGAACCTTCGACGACAACGCCTCACCTGTACGTCTCGAACTCACCCGACTCAGGAACCGCTGAACACCGACCAGTCCAACGCCCGCGGACCTCGCAGCCACTGGATCCGCATTCCAACGCACGCTCACGCCGAAGCGAGGCGCTGGCCCAGCGAGCGCAACGCACTCACGTGCCGATGTGAGGATGCCAGTCACATCGAGGCGCTCCCTCCGCTGGTCGATGGCATCTTGGCCGGTGTCCGCTCGTGCCGCGGTCGAGCGTTGGCGATGCACAACCGTACCAACATCGAGCAGTGCATGGAGGTGTCCATGTCCTCTTGACCCTCGGGTTACCCGAGACGGCATGGTGGACGGGTGGCTGATTCGGAACTGGTGGCGATCGGGCGGTTCGCTCACCTCACTGGACTGTCGATCCATGCCCTACGGCACTACGACGACGTCGGCCTGCTGACCCCGAGCGAGGTCGACCCGGTGTCTGGTTACCGCCGCTACAGGCGTGACCAGGTCCGGCTCGCCCGCTTGATCGGCGAACTGCGGTGGATCGACCTGCCCATCGAGGAGATCCGCCAGATCCTGGCAGACGACGGCAAGGCGGGTGACGTGCTCGCCGCCCACCGGCGTCGGCTGGAGCGCCAGCGCAGCCTGATCAGCGCTCGAATCGACGACATCGACCGTGTTACGACGAAAGGGATCTCCATGTCCGCTCCGCTGTCCGGCTGTCGGCCGGTCCAGATCAAGATCGCCGTGGACGACACACCGGCGTCGATCGCCTTCTACCAGTCCGCTTTCGACCTGCGCTACGACGTGACCCGGCGCTCAGATGAGCAGGACCACTCGTCGTTCCTGTTCGGCGAGTACGGCCAGGACGGCTTCTTCCTGCTTCATTTGATCAACGACCGGACCGACACCGATCGCCCTGGACCGACGACCTTCGGACTGCTGGTCGACGACCTGGACACCCGTCACTCCCAGGCGCTCGCGGCAGGGGGCATCGAGGTCGTGGCACCACGTGACCGGACGGGAATGCCGCGCAGCTCAGCGGTCAAGGATCCCAGCGGGAACTGGATCTGGCTGTACCAGGGATGAGTCCGCCGACAGCCACCTGCTGAACATCCGCTCATGCCGCCGAGCGTGCACGGCCGGCCCCGGACAGACAGAGCCGATGAGCCTTGGGAGCACGGCGTGGGAGCAGATTGGGAACAACTCCGCAGGTTGAACATGCCATAACGGTCCTCAATGGACCTGAACGGACCCGCGCCGACCTGCAAGAGGCTCGTTTCCGCAGGTCAGCGCGGTGTCGGTGCCATAGTTCGCACAGAAGGAGTCCTCGGATCGACCTGGACTGCGCCCAAATGCCCTGAACCGCAGGTCAACAGCGCCCCAAAAGAAGGTACGAAGCGGTCACGGTGATCGCCTCGGAAGGACGATCAGTCCAACTCGCCTGCCGTGTCCTCGGGGTGTCCGAGTCCGGCTACTACGACTGGCGAGACCGGGCTCCCTCACCGCGCGCGATCCGCCAGGCCTGGCTCACCGACCTGATCCGCGAGATCCACATCGAGTCGTTCCAGGTCTACGGCGCCCCTCGGGTGCACGCCGAGCTCACCCTCGGACGCGGGATCACCGTCGGGCACAACACAGTCGGACTTCTCATGCGCCGCAACGGGATCAAGGGCCTGCCCAACCGACGCCGGCCGCGACCGAAACACGACACACCCACCGCCGTGGACCTGGTCGACCGCGATTTCGCCCGTGCGGCGCCAAACACGTTGTGAGTCACCGACATCACCGAAAACCCGACCCGCGAGGGCAAGGTGTATCGCGCGGTCGTGCTCGACGTGCACTCCCGCCGCGTCGTCGGGTGGTCGATCGACTCCGGCCAGACCGCCGCCCTGGCGACCAACGCGCTCGGCATGGCGATCTCGAACCGGTCCCCACTCCCCGCCGGCACAGTGATCCACTCCGACCACGGAGTGCAGTTCACATCCTGGAGCTTCACAAAGCGTGCCAAGGAATCCGGGCTCCTGCCGTCGATGGGGTCGATCGGCGACCGCTATGACAATGCCATGATCGAATCGTTCTGGGGACGTGTGCAAACGGAGTTGCTCGACCGCCGACGATGGCGCACTCGTATCGAGTTGGCCAACGCCCTGTTCGAGTATCTCGAGATGTTCCATAACCGCCGCCGACGCCACACGGCTCTGGCACGCTCACGCCGATCGAGCACGAACTCCACGAACTCCAGCACGCCAAGATCGCTCCAGTAGTCTGAACTCCAGTTACCCGACTCCGCCAACACGGACAGGATCATCCACGCCACCACGTCGTGGGGTCCGGTCGAGCGGTCGGCGAACCAGCTGAACCTGAGCAGGTTCGTCCGAAGTGACGGGACTGTCTTGATCCTGGTCTCAGCGCAGCACGAAGACGCGCAGGAGTCCCCACACCGCGGACAGCAGGAGGACGAGACCCGCCAAGCTCAGCGCCAGCCACCTCAGGTCGCGTTGCCGTTGCAGCCTGGTCGGTGCACGGGTGTCGTCCAGGTGGGCGAAGACGGGTGCGAGCTGCTGCAGCAGCGCCATCTCGAGGCTAGTGGCGCGATCGGTGCTGAGGCGGACCGGTTCCGCGGTCCAGTCCTCGCGGAAGTGCAGTGCTGCTCGGACCGTGTGGTCGTCGGCGTCGGGCAGGGGTGCGAGGTCGGGCAGCGGGTGCGGGAACAGGTCGGCCACGTCGGAGCGGAAGTTGTCGTACTCCCAGTTCCCGAACGGGAGCAGGACCACGACGCGGCGCGGGTCGACGGTTGCTCTGACCTGGTCGAGCTCCCAGCGCAGTCCCTCACCCCGTCCCGCACCGATGAGGACCAGCTGGGAGCGGTCGAGGAGCTCACGCACCGTCTCCCGCCAGTCGTCGCCGACGTAGACACGGGACGCACCGGCCGGTGGAAGTGGCTCGCCGGGCCGCCCGATCGCCACCAGTGGTCCGATCCGGGCGAACGCACGGGCGAGCCGCTCCTCCTCGGTCCGGAAGTAGTCCATCGCGGTCTCACCGGTGCGCGCCAGCAGATCGTCGACCAGGAACGAGCGCAGGTAGAGCACGGGACGACGGGGATCGGCCCGGAGCGCGGACCATCCGTCTGCCGAGGTGTTCCGCTTGAACCCGACCCAGCACCTGACGACGGCATGCCTGCCGACCGGCTGGCAGATCAGGTGGGCCGCGACGAGGCCGACGAAGTAAAGGGCACCACCGCCCAGCCGGTCGGCCGTGATCGCCAACGCCACCACGACCGCGAGGATCAGCACGCAACCGGCGACGACGCAGCAGAAGTACGCCGCGGCGCGCGGCTTCGATCGGCCATGCGTGCGTTCAGGGTTTTCGCTCACGTCCGCCCCCCACGGCCACTGCTCTGTGCAGAACAACCCGGCCGAGCTGTTGGCCCAGGACACTGCAGCACTCCTGGGTGCAGAGGACGAACCTTGCCCTCTCGGGTCGCGAGAGTAGACCCGCACACGCCACCAGGCCGGTGTTATCAAAGGAAAAGCGGACATGAATGTGGTCAGTGCGTTGGGCTCGGTCAACTGGATCGCCCCCGCCAGAGTTTCTCACTCGGGCCCAGGATGATCAGCGACGAGGCGCGTCGCTTGGCTCCATAGCGCACCGCTATGCCCTGCCCCCGGATCACTGGCTCGACGGGATCATCCACATCGGACGCATTCCCCTCGGTAGCATGCTGGAATGGCTGCGGGCCTGGACTGGGCGGAGTTCGAGCGGATCCTCCACGACGGCGTGGTGCGGACTGTCACGGCGGCGGTGCGCGATCGCACCGGCGAGCGGTTTACGCGGCCGTGCTGGACCACATCTACCGCGAACAGGACGGCGTGATCGCACTGCCCGTCTTCGGGATCAACAGCGTCGAGGCGTTGGCGCGCAAACCCGCCGAACTCCAGGACGAGGTGCGCTGGAACGCCCCGGACTGGGACGACTACGCCGACGACTGGCTCCCGCCCGAGGTCGCCGAACACTGGCAGCGGGCGCTGACGGCGGAGGCGTGCGCCGGCACGACCGACCACTGGAACGAGACCTTCAAGAGGTTTCTGGCGACGCTCGTCCGCGTCTGCCGACGAGCGCGCAAGACGCTGCGTGCGAACGGCGTCACCGACAAGGACTTCGTGGTGGTGCTGATCGATCTCGACGACTACGAGTCGCTGATCAAGCAGGTACTGACCGCCGCTGAGGTGAGCCGCCACTTTCCAGAGCTGGACGAGCGGGCGGTCGCCCTGGCCGAGCTCGCGGCGCTCCCGCCCGGCGAGCGCGCCGTGCGACTGGTTGACCTGCTGGGCACGTTCGGGGGTCCCGTCGACTCGGAGGACGCCGAAGAGGCGCTTCGCGATCTCGGGCCGGCGGCGTTCCCCGCGCTGATCGACCTGCTCGGCAGCGCGGACGGCGCGTGGCAGGCCGCGAAGATCCTCGCGGACATCGGCAGGCCCACCGAAAGCGTCATCCACGCGCTGTACCTCGCGCTGGGCCATGCCGACGCGGACCACTGGGCCGCGATCGCGCTGTCTCGCCTCGGTCGGCTGGACCTCGTTCTCGCACGCGCCGACAGCCTCTCCGAGGGTGCGGTGGCCAGCGCGGTCGCCGGGCCGTACACCTCCTTCCGCGACCACGCTGTCGTCACGCTGCCACTGGACTACCGGCCCTTGGCGTGGGTCATCGAGCACTGGCCCGGCTATCTGCCGGCGTTGACGGAGAGCCTGACCCCGGGCAGCGGGTACTGCCGCATCACCGCTGCGGAGGTCGACACAGCCCTGCACGGTCTGAGCTCGCCGCACATGATCATTCGCCGGCACGCCGTGAGCGTGCTCGGCGAGCGCCCGCTCGGCAGTCAGGCCGGGCAGCGGGTGCTGCCGTTGCTGTGCCGGGCGATGCGGTACGACCCAGACGCGTCGATTCGCCGTCTCGCGATCTTCTCGCTGTTGTGCTGGGGCCGGGACTCCCGCCACCTCGCTGGTCTGGTCCGTGAGGCGTTGAGCGACCCGGACGCCGCGGTACGTGAGGCTGCGGCGTACTGGTTGCGCGAACAGCAACTCGCTTGAGCAGCATGTTGTCGGGATGACGGGCGGCGGAGCCTCACGTATCGTCCGCAAACCGCCGCACGCCAAGTTATCCGCAGGCCGCCGCAGCCGTCCCGTCGGCACGCCTCTCACCGACATGCCCTGGACGCGTCTTCCTGCGAAGGGACACGCCTGAACGACGGTCGTCCTCTGTCCCACTGCGAGGCACTTGCTGGTACGACCCATGAGCGCGAAGGCCAGGCCCGTCTCGCGTGACCATCCGCGGGACGGGCCTGATGTGTCCAACAGGCCAGGTGGAGCTACTCAGCGCCAGGGAGTGCTACGGGGTGAACAGTGTGCGACTCGGACACGGAATTACCCCACGGGAGCAATTGTCTCCGCGGGGGTAATTGCTCTATATAGGCACTTGTTTCGACGGTGCGCGTCACGATGAGCCCAGGGCTCGGTGCCGTGACCAACCACGCGTTCATCCACGTCAGAGCGGCTGTGCGGCCGCTCCATCACACGCGTCCAGCGCCTCGGTTAGCTCTGTGTCCCCGCGTCGGTGACGATTACGGGCCAATGCATCGGCGTCCGTACTTCGTCGAGGCGGTCCTGCACGCCACCGCGGTGGGGACCGATCGAGTCGTCGGCTGATTTCTCGAGGGCAGTGAGGCGTATGGACATTCGGCAGCTGGAGTACTTCCTCGCGATCGTTGATCGTGGGGGGTTCAACCGAGCGTCCTCGGCTCTGTACGTGTCGCAGCCTTCGCTGTCGCAGGCTGTGCGGGCGCTGGAGCGTGATCTCGGCTCCGAGCTGTTCCACCGCATCGGGCGCAGGGCAGTGCTGACGGAAGCCGGAAGGGCGCTGATCGAGCCTGCCCGGGAGGCCGTGCGGAGTCTGGAGACGGCGCGGGCGAGTGTCGCGGCGGTGCACGAGCTGCGTGAGGGGCGCCTGGATGTGGCGTCGATGCCGTCGCAGGCGGTGGAGCCGCTGACGAGTTTGGTGAGTGGCTTCAGCCGCCGGTATCCCGGCGTCTCCGTGGTCATCAAGGCCGCGTTCACCTCGCGTGATGTGATCGACATGGTGCGCACGGGTGCTGTGGAGCTGGGGCTTTTGGCATCCTCAGGCCCGGTCTCCGACAAGGAGGTGGCCTCGCATCCGTTGGGGCGTCAGCGTTTTGTGCTGGCGGTGCCGGCCGATGGCCCGTTCGCCGGCCGGACGTCGGTGCACTGCCGGGAACTCGCGGGACAGCGGCTGATCGTCGGGCAGTCGGGAACTGGCATGCGCGCCTACGTCGACGTGCTGCAGGAACAGGGCATCGAGCTCACCGTCGCCGCCGAGACCGAGCACCGCGTGTCGCTCATGCCCCTGGTACTGGCCGGGGTCGGGCTCGCGGTGGTCACGGATGCGTGGCGGGACGTCGTCCGGCGACTGGGCGCGCGCGTCCTGGACATCGAGCCGGAGGCCACTTTGGACATCGCGCTCGTCAGCCGCCGCGGCATCCTGTCGCCCGCGGCCGCCGCGTTTGTGAGGGCTGCAACCGCGGCCCCCGACCGCTGATAGGCACCGGTTATAAGGGTGATCCGCTTTGCGTCTTGGACGCTTCACGGACCGCCTTGCTGCAATCTTCGCCATGACGAACCACCGCATCGCCCTGATCCCAGGCGACGGCATCGGCACCGAGGTACTGCCCCCGGCACAGCAGGTCCTCGACGTGCTGGGTCGCCGCCACGGTTTCAGCCTGTCCTACACGTCGTACGACTGGTCGTGCGAGCGGTACGTGCGGGAGGGCTCCATGATGCCCGCCGACGGGCTCGACCAGCTGCGCGACAAGGACGCGATCCTGCTGGGTGCGGTGGGATACCCCGGGGTGCCCGACCACGTCTCGCTGTGGGGATTGCTGATCCCGATCCGGCGCGGCTTCCGCCAGTACGTCAACCTCCGGCCCATCCGCGTCTTCGAAGGCATTGACAGTCCGGTGCGTGGCGCGCGGCCGGACGAGGTCGATTTCGTCGTCGTGCGGGAGAACGTGGAAGGCGAGTACGGCGAGGTCGGCGGCCGGCTCAACAGCGGCTTCCCGGACGAGATCGCCGTGCAGGAGGCCGTGTTCACGCGGGCAGGCGTCACACGCGTGGTGGACTACGCCTTCCGGCTCGCCTCCGAGCGCGGCGGACGCCTGACCTCCGCTACCAAGTCGAACGGCATCGTGCACACCATGCCGTTCTGGGACCAGCTCGTCACCGAGCGGTCCGCGTCGTTCCCGCAGGTCGAGTGGGACCAGGAGCACATCGACGCGCTCGCGGCCAAGTTCGTCCTCGAACCAGCACGCTTCGACGTCGTCGTCGCCTCCAACCTCTTCGGCGACATCCTCAGCGATCTCGCGGCCGCCGTCGCCGGATCCATCGGCATCGCCCCGTCGGCCAACCTCAACCCCGAGCGGGACTTCCCCTCGATGTTCGAGCCGGTGCACGGCTCCGCACCCGACATCGCGGGCCAGGGCATCGCCAACCCGTTGGGCGCGATCTGGTCCGCGGCCATGATGCTCGACCACCTCGGCCATCCCGACGCGGCCAGGGACATCACGGACGCGATCGTCTCGGTCCTGGCCAAGACCGACGTCCGCACTCGTGACCTGGGCGGTACCGCGACCACCGCCGAGTTCACCGACGAGCTGATCGAGCATCTCTGAGTCATCTTCGGGCCGGGAAGCGAACACCGTCCCAGTGGGACCGAATCGGAAGAAAGGAGCGACCTCATGAGCATTCCGAAGCGCGTCGCCGTGATCGGCGCCGGCAGCATGGGCAGCCAGGCCATGTGGCGACTGGCCGCCCACGGAGCCGAGGTCGTCGGCTACGACCGGTACGCGCCGGGTCACGACCGCGGCGCGGCCGGGGGCGAGAGCCGCATCTTCCGAGCCGCCCACCTCGGCGAGCCCGGGTACATTCCGCTGCTGCGGCTCGCGGACGAGCTGTGGGGGCAGCTCGAAGCGGAGACGGGCCGGTCACTGCGACGCCACGGCGGCAGCCTCGTGATGGGAGAGGCCGACTCGCCGGCCATGCGTCTGCTCCTCTCCACCAGCGCGGCCCACGGCCTGGACCACGAAGTACTCGACCGGGACGCCCTCGCCCGTCGCTACCCGCAGCACCTTCTCCCGGACGGACACACCGCCGTACTCGACCGGCTGGGAGCCGTCATCAGGCCCGAGGCGTCGGTCCAGGCGGCCGCCACCCGCGCCGAACAGCTGGGAGCCCAGCTGCGCCGCTACACCCCGGTGCGGGAAGTCGTCCCCGCGGCGGGCGGCGGCGTGCAGATCGTCACCGACCACGGAACGGACCACGTGGACGCCGCCGTGGTGACCGTGGGCCCCTGGGTCAACACACTGCTCCCGGATCTTCCACGGACCGTCGACGTCCGCCGGGTGGTCTGCTCCTGGCACCTGCCCACCCGCCACGACTGGTTCGCGGGCGGGGCCCCTTCCTTCGTGCGCAGCACACCCCACGACTGCTTCGGGATCCCGTCGCCCGACGGCATCTCCGTCAAGCTCGGCCTCTCCTTCGCACGCCACCTACCGGTGCCTGAGCCCGAACGGCTCGACCGGACTGTCCGCCCCGACGAACTCGGCACCTTCCACGAGCTCATCCGTGAACTCATGCCCGACCTGAACCCCGACCCCATCAGGATGTCGGCCTACATGGAGGGCTACACGAACTCCGGAAACCCGCTCGTCGGCCATCTCCCCGGCGAGGACGACATCATCGTCATGACCGGATTCTCCGGCAGCGGCTTCAAGCTCTCGCCCGCGATGGGAGAGATCGCCGCCGACCTGGCGCTCGACGGCCACACCGATCACCCCGTCGACTTCCTCGCTCCGGCAGGAACCGGCGCCGCCTGACCCTGGCGGCATCACTCACCTCACCTCGGCATCTCTGTCACAGCCATGCCTGAAAAGGGAGCTCCACCATGCCCATTCCCTCGTTCCAGTTCCGCCCGAAGTACGTCTCGTTCGACTGCTACGGCACGTTGATCGAGTGGCCGATGACCCCCATCACGCGTGAGCTCGTCGGCGACCAGATCCCGGCCGAGCACTGGGACCAGTTCGTCAAGGAGTTCCGCGGCTACCGCTACGACTCGGTCCTCGGCAAGTACTACCCCTACGAGCAGACGCTGCAGGACGCCTTCGAGGGGGTCTGCCGCAAGTGGGGCGTGAAGGCCGCCCCGGACGCGGGCATGCGGTTCGCCGACGGCGTGCGCAGCTGGGGCCCGCACGCCGACGTGCCGGAACCGCTGAAGAAGATGGGTGAGAACTACAAGTTGGTGATCCTCTCCAACGCCGACGACTCCTTCCTCAAGGAGAGCGTGCCCAGGCTCGGAGCGGACTTCCACGCGGTCTACACCGCGGAGCAGGCCGGCTACTACAAGCCCCGGTACGCGGCGTTCGAGTACATGCTCGACCAGCTCGACGCGTCCCCCGAGGACTTCGTGCACGTCTCCTCGCACACCCGCTACGACCTGATGCCGATGCACGACATGGGCTTCCGCAACCTCGTCCTCCTGGACCGCGGCTGCGACCCCGTCACCCACGGCTACGACTACGTGACGGTGAAGTCCCTGGACGAGCTCAACACCATGCTCGGCATCTGACGCGCGACGCAGGACCTGTCAGGCCCCTACGTCGTCCCCGCATCACGGAGTGTCCGTATCCTGTACCGCTCGAAAATTCATCGCTGCAGCTCAAGCCGGGTCTGTCAAACGCGCGAGCGGTGTAACTCGGGTTGAAGGAAACAACTACTTGCGTCCGGCGGCCAGGCGGCCGTCGAAGGCGATCTCGAACGCGTTCAGCGCGGGTTTCCACCGCATGGTCCAGCGTTTGCGGCCGGTGCCGGTCGGGTCCAGGCTCATGATGGCCATGTAGACGCATTTGAGCGCTGCTTGCTCGTTGGGGAAGTGCCCGCGGGCTTTGACCGCGCGGCGGATGCGGCGTTGACGCTCTCGATCGCGTTGGTCGAGCAGATCACCCGCCGGATCTCCGGATCGAACGCCAGGAACGGCACGAACTCCGCCCAGGCGTTGTCCCACAACCGCACGATCGCCGGATACCGGCCGCCCCAGGCCGCGGTGAACTCGGCGAACCGTTCGCGGGCGGCGAACCAAAACCGGTCCGCGGGCTCGTAACGAACCGGCCAGGTCAACTGCCGACGAAGCACAACATTCTCGTGCCGCAGAACAAGAAGCTCCGCGTCCTTGGCCGCCTCACAGCGAAGCAGCACCGCCGGAGCAGACAGCAGCTTGCGCAACACCTGGTACAACAGCGAACCGATCACCCAGACATGCTCGCAGCCGACAGAACCTCACCGCTCAGAGCAGCGATGCCTTTCCAGGCGGCACACGATCAGAGCTGGCACGTCACGATGGGGCCGTTTGCGGAACTTCTTCCGGGAACAGCCCCATCTGCATGTTCGCCTGGTCAGGAGATCCCGCCAGGTGCTCAACCCACGTTGGCGTAGAAGTTCGTGACGTCCACCTGCCCGCTACCGGTGAAGATCTCCGTCCCCGCCTGCACGCTGGTGAGATACTTCGAACTGCTCATCCAGCCGCGCCCGACGAGGTGGTTCAGGAAATCGCGCGCGTTGAACGCGGCCGAGTTGGTGTTGGACTTGCGCACGAACGAGTAGACGTTCCAGCCCGTCGAGCCGCCGATTCGACCGCGGTACAGGTCCCAGTTGGTGCCCGCGACGGTGACGGTGGCCTGGAGGGTGCCCGCCGGGCCGGCGCCACCGGCCTTGTACGTCCAGATCATCACCTCGTCGCTCGGGTTGTTGTTGCTGCCGGGGTTGGACATCGGGTGCAGCCACAGGTCGTAGGCGACGTTCATGGCGCCGCCGCTGTGCCGCACGTTGTAGCTGAAGCCGGTGTTGACGCTGCGGTTGGCCGACAGCTGCACCGGCAGACCGGTGCCGGACCGGCGCCAGCCCCAGTGCCACCCGAGAATGGCCGCGTCGTAGGACTTGACCGAGTTGCTCGCGCCGGACCAGCTGTAGTTCGTGCCCCAGCTGATGTTGTTGCCGGACTGCGAGTTGGTCCAGATGCACTGCCAGCCGGAGCCGGAACCCGCGCCCCACAGGTTGTTGGTGATCCAGTACTTGCCCATGTCGTACGACCCGCCCGAGTTGCACGTGCTGGCGGCCTGAGCGGGCGCCGTGTGAACGGCCACGCCGGCGAGTGCGAGGGCAGCCGTGGCGAGAGCGACACGGAACCTGCGGGCAAAACCCCTTCGAACGAACTTCCCCTGTGCCAGGGACGCAGCGCCGGCAGTCGGCTTTCCTGTTGGCTGCATTCGAGCCTTCCTTTCGGGACATTGTTGCGGTGGATCAACGACCGCCCAAATGGAACGGTCTCCCCGTCCGGAACCCGGCGGAAGGCTCCGCATGCTTCAGAACTGCACGAAGAATCTTCGCGCACGCCTTTGCACTCTTGAGATATACACCGGTTGCGACCGGGCAACAAGCTGAAAACCAACATATCCCCGGACTGCCTGAGGCAATTTGCCATGCGGTCATCGAATCCGGGGATATTCGATACTCCCCCGATGTCATTCGACAGCTCGTTCGACGCAATCAGGTCTTTCGCAGATTTGTTCGAGACCAGCCGTCGGCCGTTGAGCGCGGGCCGACGCCTTCACCGCTCACATCGGAAAGGCGCGGATCAGTTCACCGGGATGATCTGCCAATGCCTGGATTCAGGTTTATGAAGTCAGGTAGTGGAGGAGAGCCGGATGTCCGCAGGAGAGAGCTACGTCCGAAGCCAGGTGGGAGACACCTGGGACGCGATCGTGATCGGTTCGGGGATCGGCGGCCTCACCACCGCGGGCTTCCTCGCCCGCGACGGTCACCGGGTGCTGATGCTCGAAAAGCACACCACGGCAGGCGGCTGCACCCAGGTGTTCCGCCGCGCCGGGTACGAGTGGGACGCCGGCCTGCATTACATGGGCGAGGTCCACCGGTCCGACAGCAGGCTGCGCCACATCTTCGACCACATCACGAACGGACAGCTCGAGTGGGCGCCGATGCCGGAGATCTACAACCGGATCGTCGTCGGCGACCGCGCGTACGAGATCCCTGCCGGAGCGTCCAAGTTCGCCGAGAGCCTGAAGGGGTACTTCCCGCAGGAGAGCCAGGCCATCGACGCCTACCTGGACCTCGTGTTCGAGACCTCACGGGATGCCAAGACGTTCTTCGCCCACCGCGCGCTTCCGCCCGCGATGGCCGAGGCCGCCTACGAGCAGATGTGCGAGCCGTTCCTCGCCAGGGCGGATCGCACCGTCACCGACGTGCTGTCCGAGCTGACCGAGAACGAGGAACTCATCGCGGTGCTCTGCGGTCACTTCGGCGACTACTCGCTGGAACCGTGGCGGGCGTCGTTCGGCATGCACGCCATGCTCGTCCGGCACTACCTCGACGGGGCCAACTTCCCCGTCGGCGGCTCCGGCCGGATCGCGGAAACTGTCGCCGAGGTCATCCGGGAGTCCGGCGGTGCGGTGCTCATCGGCGCCGAGGTGGCGTCCATCGTCATCGGGGCCGACGGTACCGCCCAGGGCGTGACGATGACGGACGGACGGCAGTTCACGGCCCCGGTGGTGATCAGCGACGCCGGTCTCGCCACGACGGTCAACCAGCTGCTGCCGGCCGAGGTCACACAGGAGACCGGTCTCGCCGAACGATGCCACGCGATGGAACCGTCACTCGGCTGGGTCGTGCTCAACATCGGCATCAAGGAGTCCACTTCGGACCTCGGCCTCGACGGGACGAACATCTGGGCCCACGGCGGCGCGGACCAGAAGGCTCACGTGGCCGCTCACCACGCCGACCCGCACAACGAACCCATGCCGGTGTACTTCCTGTCGTTCCCCTCCGCGAAGCACCCGAGCTGGGAACAGCGCTACCCCGGCCGCACCACGATCGACGTCTGCGGGCTCACCAACTGGTCGCTCTTCGAACCGTTCGCCGGGACCCGATGGATGCGGCGCGGCGAGGAGTACGACCGGCTCAAGGATCGCCTGACCGAGGAGCTGCTCGGCCAGGTGCTGCGGCTCTGCCCGCAGCTCGCCTGGAAGATCGACCACGTCGAACTCGCCACTCCGCTGAGCTTCAACCACTTCCTGGGACGCACCACGGGCGACTTCATGTCCCTGGCACACACCCCCGAACGGTTCCGGCAGCAGTGGATCAGCGCCCACACCCCGGTGCCGGGCCTGTACCTCAGCGGCCAGGACGTCGCGTGCGCCGGAGTCAGCGGTGCCATGGTCGGCGGCGCCACTGCAGCGGCGGCGGTGCTCAGGCGCAACGTCTTCGAGGACCTGGTGACCAGCCGATGACCTCACACCGGCAGTTGTCTGTCAACGGACTGTCCGTCCACATCGCCGAACAGGGCGAAGGCCCGCTCGTCCTGCTCCTGCACGGGTGGCCGGAGACGTGGCACTCGTGGCGCCACCAGTTCCAGCCGCTCGTGGACGCCGGCTACCGCGTCGTCGCTCCCGACCAGCGCGGCTACGGGCGCACCGACAGCCCCGAAGGTGTTGAGCAGTACGGCATTCTGCACCTCGTGGGGGACGTGGTGGGGCTGATCGACGCGCTGGGCGAGAAGCAGGCCGTCGTGATCGGGCACGACTGGGGTGCCGTGGTCGCGTGGCAGACCGCGTTGCTGCGCCCGGACCTCGTGCGCGGTGTCGCCGGCATCAGCGTGCCGCCGGCACCGAGGTCGCCTGCTCCTCCGCTGAGCCTGCTGCGGGAACACCTGGGCGAGGGCTTCTACCAGATCTACTTCCAGCATCCGGGAGTCGCGGAGGCGGAGTTCGAAGCGGACGTGCGCACCACCTTCCGGAAGGTGCTCGGCGGCGACATGATCGCGCCCGGTGTGCCGGAGGGCGGAGGTTTCCTCGACCAGTTCACCGCGCCTCAGGCACTGCCGCCGTGGCTGGACGACGAGGACGTCGACGTGGCTGTCGAGGCGTTCACCCGGTCCGGCTTCCGCGGTGGCTTGAACTGGTACCGCAACATCGACCGCAACTGGGAACTGACCGCACCCTGGCACAACGCCCGGATCACGCCGCCCGCGCTCTTCCTCAGCGGTGAACGCGACGTCGTCCGGCAGTTCACCGATCCCGGTGCGATCAAACGGATCAGCCAGGACCTCCGCGGGGTCGTCGACGTTCCCGGAGCCGGGCACTGGCTGCCGCAGGAGTGCCCGGCCGAGGTGAACGCCGCGTTGCTGGACTTCATCGAGAACCTGTGAGCCGGGCGGGATGCTCACGCGTCCTGCCCTGCCCACCGGCACGGAACCATCAACGTCCGGCCGTCAATTCGGTGATGCGGAGGGACCTGTGGTCTCCACCATCGAGGTCCACTTCGAGGCGGTCGACGCGGCCGCCCTCACCTGACGGGCCTGCGCGAAGACCAGCCGCTCGGCGGATCCCCAAACGAGACGCCGCCGGAGCGCTACAACCCCGAACTCACGGGCGGACCTCTAGGCTGCACTGCGCCGACCTCGGCTCACCTGCGTGATCACCGGGTGGTCAGGGTCGGCGTCCGCGTTTTCCAGGTGCCCGACCACCAACCGGGGAGTGCAGATGTCATCGGACGCAGCGCTACGCGACCACGAAGCGTCCACACCGGACCGCCAGACCGCGCTCAAGGAGTTCCTGCGGTCACGCCGGGCCCGCATCAAACCCGAGGACGTCGGCCTGCAGTCGAGCGGGCATCGCCGTGTCCCGGGACTGCGGCGTGAGGAGCTGGCCCAGCTGGCAGGTGTGTCGTTCGCCTACTACGCACAGCTCGAACAGGGATACAGCGACGGCGTGTCCACCTCGGTCCTCGACTCCGTCGCACGCGCGCTGAAGCTCACCGAGGACGAACGCTCCCACTTTCTCCGGCTGGCCCAGCCGGAGCGTCCGACGGCTCCCCCGGCCACGGCCCAGCAACTGCGGCCCGAGATCCAGAACCTGCTCGACGCACTCGGCGTCCCCGCCTTCGTCACCGGCCGGTGCATGGACATCCTGGGCTGGAACCGGCTCGCCGCCACGATCTTCGGAGACCTCGGCGACCTGCCGCCGGAGGAGCGCAACTGGCCCCTGCTGATGTTCTTCTCCAGCACCACGCGTGAGCGCTTCGTGGACCTGGAACGCCGGGAGCAGAACACCGTCAGGATTCTGCGCACGCACCACGGCCTCTACCCCGGCGATCCCCGGCTCGCCTGCCTGGTGACGGAGTTGTCGCGGAAGAGCGAGCGGTTCCGGCAGCTGTGGGTACGCCACGACGTCGGCTGCGGCAACACGGGCCCCCTCCGGATGCGGCACCCCCTGGTGGGGGAGTTCGACCTCAAGACAGAACTCCTGATGCTGCCGAACGACCCCGACCAGCGGCTGCAGACCTATCACGCCGAGCCGGGCTCGGCGTCGGAAAAAGCCCTGCGGGTCCTGGCGGAGTGGAGTGATCCGTCAGGCGGCCCGGCGGTGGATGGACCCCGAGACCTCGGACAGCCGCAGACCTGAGCCCTCGTTGGCGTCGGCGACGATCTCGGCGACGATCGAGATCGCCGTCTGTTCCGGGGTGCCTGCTCCGAGGTCGAGCCCGATCGGTGAACGCAGGCGCGCGAGGTGCTCTTCGGGAACGCCGGCCTCGCGCAGCAGGTCCAGGCGGTGGTCGTGGGTGCGCCGGGAGCCCATCGCGCCCACGTACCCGACCGGTTGACCGAGGGCCAGGCGCAACAGCGGAATGTCGAACTTGGCGTCGTGCGTGAGCACGCAGACGGCGGTCCTGGCGTCGACGTCGGCGGTCGCGAGGTAGCGGTGGGGCCAGTCGACGACCACCTCGTCGGCGTGCGGGAACCGGGCGCGGGTGGCGAAGACGGGGCGGGCGTCGACGACCGTGACGTGGTAGCCGAGGAAGGAACCCGCCCGGCTCAGCGCGGCGGCGAAGTCCACGGCACCGAAGATCAGCATCCGGGGCGGGGCGGCGTGCGTGTGGACCAGCAGCGTTAGCCGCTCGGGACAGGTGGCATCGTCCCCTCCCACTTCGACGCGGGCGGTCCGCCCCGCTCGCAGCAACGCGCCGGCTCGGCTCACCACCACCTGGTCCTCCCGCGCACTGCCCAGTGACCCGTAGTGCGCGTTGCCGTTTCCGAACACGGACATGACACGCCCGATCAGGCTTTGCGGGCCGTCCACGATCTGCGTCACCGCGACGGGCCGTCCGGCCAGCACCTGCTCCAGTGCGAGCACGAGAGGGACCCGGTCGCCGGCGTCGATGAGCTGCACGAGGACTTCGAGTTCGCCGCCGCAGGTCAGGCCGACGGCGAAGGCGTCGTCGTCGGAGTAGCCGAACCGGGTCAGCACCGGCGGGCCGTCCGACTCCAGAACCTGTTGGCACAGTTCGTAGACAGCACCTTCCACGCAGCCGCCGGAGATGCTGCCGACCACCGCGCCGTCGGCGGCGACCGCCAGCGAGGTGCCGGGTGGCAGCGGTGCGCTGCCGCTGACCCGGACGACGGTGGCGAGCGCGAACGGGCGGGCCTTGCGGAACCAGAGGTGGAGTGTGTCCGCGATGTTCAGCAACGGTGAATCTCCTGTGGACAGTCGGGGTGCCCGCCGCCGCTCCGGAGTTCTCCGGGTGGGGCCGGGCGGCGGCGGGCTGGACAGCCGGGTTCCGTGGATCTGCACGAGGGGCGAACTCGGCCGTCCGGTCTCAGAGCAGGGCTTCCGCGGTGATGGGCAGCTCGTGCACCCGGCGCCCGGTGGCGTGGAAGACCGCGTTGGCGATGGCCGGCGCGACACCGACCTTGACGAGCTCGGCGAGTCCCTTGACGCCGATGGGATCGGCCCGGCGGTCGTCCCCGTCGAGGTAGATCGCCCGCAGGTCACGGATGTCGGCGTTGACCGGCACGAGGTAGTCCGCGAGGTTGGCGTTGACGATCCTGCCGTCGCGGTGGTCGGTGACCGTGTGCTCCAGCAGGGCCATGCCGATGCCGCCGATCATGCCGCCGAGCGCCTGGCTGTCGGCGAGCTTGGGGCTGATCACCCGGCCCACGTCGAAGACGCTGAGGATCCGCCGCACCCGCACCAGACCGAGCCGGGCGTCGACGCCGACCTCGGCGAACACCGCGCTGTAGCCGTACATCGAGTACGGGCTGTCGGCTTGCGGGGTGTAGGAGCCGTTGGCTTCGAGGTGGGTCAGGTTGTTGCGGGCGAAGAGCTGCCGGTAGGTCTCACCCCGCGCGGGTTTGTCCTTCACCTGCAGCCGTCCGCCGATGACCACGACGTCGTCGGGGTTGACGCCGTGCAGCGGCGAGCGCTGGTCACCGACCGCGAGCCTGATCGCCTGCTGGCGCAGCTTGTCGCAGGTGTCCTGCACCGCGGAGCCCACACTGGCCATGGTCTGCGAGCTGCCCTGCGGCGGCGCCACGGGCATGGTCGTGTCACCCAGCCGGAACTCGACCTCACGCACCGCGAGCCCCAGTGCGTCCGCCGCCAGCTGCGTCATCGACGTGTAGGTGCCCGGTCCCGCATCGCTCGTCGCGGACTGGACCGCCGCGGTGCCGTTCGCGTCGAGCCGGGCGTGGGCCTGAGCCTGGCCGAGCCACGTGTCGTAGCAGCCGGTGGCGACGCCGGTGCCGATGAGCCAGTCACCGTCACGGGTCGATCGCGGCTTCGGGTTGCGCCGGCTCCAGCCGAACTCCCTGGCGCCAGTGCGGAAGCACTCGGTGAGCCTCCTGGTGGAGAAGGCCTGCCCGGTAGACGGGTCTCTCGTGGGTTCGTTGCGCAGCCGCAGCTCCACCGGGTCGACGCCTAGCTCGTGCGCGAGCTCGTCCATCGCGACTTCGATGCAGAACGCGGTACTGCTGTAGCCGGGGCCTCGCATCCACAGTGGAGTGTTGATGTCGAGTGGGACGTTGCGCAGCACCTGGCTGACGTTGGGCACGTTGTAAAGCATCTGCCCGAGCGCCAGCGTCGCCTCCCAGAAGCTCTCGTGGTTCGAGGTCTCGTACGAGGGCTCGTGCAGCATCGCGGTGACCCGGCCGCCGCGGTCCGCACCGAGCCGCAACCGGTAGTCGTACCGGGGCCGGTGGCCGACCGTGAAGTACATCTGCCTGCGGCTCAGCGCGAGCTTCACCGGGAGGCCCACCTCGCGTGCGGCCAGTGCGGCGATGATGACGTGCGGCCAGGTCCGCAGACCACTGCCGAACCCGCCACCGACGAACGGCGAGATCACCCGCACGTTCTCCGGCGGGATGTCGAACACGGCGCAGACCTCGTTCCGCGTCAGGTTCACACCCTGGGTCTTGTCCCACAGCGTGAGCTTCTCGCCGTCCCAGCGGGCCGTGGTGGCGTGCGGCTCCAGCGGGTTGTGGTGGTTGCGGGCGAGGTCGAACCGCCTCTCCAGCCGGACGTCCGCGGCCGCGAACGCCGCCTCCGCATCACCCCGCGCGTAGTTCCCGATCACGTTGCCCGGACGGCCCGTGAGATCGGTCGTGGACTGCCGGGACTCGTAGGAGACCTCGACCAGCGAGGCGGCGTGCTGGGCGGCCTCGATCGTGGTGGCCACGACGACGGCCACCGGCTGACCGAAGAACAGGACCTGGTCGTCCTGGAAGGCCCTCAGCCTCCGGCCCCGCGGGTTCGTCCCGGGGTAGTCGCGGTACACCAGCCTCGGCGCGTTGAGATGGGTGATCACCTTCAGCACACCGGGATACGACTCGGCGGCACTGGTGTCCATGCCGGTGATCCGGCCGAGCGCGATGCTGCTGTCGACCACGACGGCGTGCACCGCTCCAGGGATGTCGTGATCGACCGCGTAGTCGGCCCGGCCGGTGACCTTGAGCCGTCCCTCCACACGGGACAGCGGCGAACCGACGGCCTTCTGCGGTTGCGGGCTCACCTGGTACCTCCCACGACGCGCAGCTGGCGTTCCACCGTGCGCTTGAGCAACTCGACCTTGAAACCGTTGTGCGTCAGGGGTTGCGCACCCTCCGCCGCCACTTCGGCCGCCTGCGTCCACAAGGCTTCCGACGGCCGCTGACCGATCAGTCGCCGTTCGACGGCGGACAGCTTCCAGGACACCGTGCCAACGCCACCGGCCGCCACCTTCGCCGTCTGGATCACCCCGCCCCGCACGTGCAGCGCGACGGCCGCCGAGATGAGCGCGAACTCGTAGGACTGCCGGTCCCGCACCTTCAGGTACCCCGACCGCAACGGCCGCGGGTGGGACGGGATCTCCACCGCGGTGATCAGCTCGCCGGGGCGGAGGTTCTGTTCGCGTTGCGGCGTGGCGCCGGGCCGCAGCAGGAAGTCGGCGAAACCCACCGTGCGCTCCCCGCCCGGACCCAGCAGGTGCACGGTCGCTTCCAGCGCGGCGAACGCCACCGCCGCGTCGGAGGGATGCGTTGCCACGCAATGATCGGAGGTGCCCAGGATGGCGTGAGTGCGGTTGAAGCCCTCACGAGCCGCGCAGCCGGAGCCGGGCTCGCGTCTGTTGCAGGCCGCGGTCACGTCGCGGAAGTAGGTGCACCGGGGACGCTGCATGATGTTGCCGCCGATGGAGGCCATGTTCCGCAACTGCGGGGAAGCACTGAGCTCCAGCGCCTGCGAGATCACCGGGTACAACGCGCGCACCGTCGGGTGGGCGGCGACCTCCGCCATCCGCGCCAGTGCGCCGATGCGCAGCCCTCCGCCCTTGGTGGCCGCGATGTCGCGCAGTGGCAGCGCGCTGATGTCGACCAGCGCGCCGGGACGTTCGACGGTCTCGCGCATCAGGTCGACCAGCGTCGTCCCGCCCGCGATGTAACGTCCGCCGTCACTGCCCGCTTTGACAGCCGCAGGCACGTCGGAAACTTTGGTGTAGGAGAACGGGTACATGGCCGTACCTCATTTCCAGCGCGCGGCTTGCTCCACCGCGCGCGTGATCTTGACGTAACAGCCGCAACGGCACAGGTTGCCGCTCATCCACTCCCGGATCTCATCGGCGGACCCGGTGTGCCCTTCCTGGAGGCAGCCGATGCCGGACATGATCTGGCCGGGCGTGCAGAAGCCGCATTGGAAGGCGTCCTGGTCGATGAACGCCTGCTGCAACGGGTGCAGCCGATCTCCGTTCTCCAGCCCCTCGATCGTGGTGACCTTGGCGCCTTCCAGGCGAACGGCGAGCGTCAGGCATCCGTTGACGCGGCGTCCGTCGACCAGCACGGTGCAGGCACCGCAGGCACCGGCGTTGCACCCCTTCTTCGAGCCGGTGAGCCCGAGGTGCTCGCGCAGCAGGTCCAGCAACGAGGTCCGGTTGTCGACGGTCGCGGTGACCTGTTTTCCGTTGACGACGAGCGAAACACGGGTGCTGAGGACCGCTTCGGTCGCCGCCGCGGGCGCGGCACCGAGCGCGAGCGGCGCCGCGACCAGGTCGCCGACGGCGACCGCGCCACCTACGGCGACCGTGGTCGTGACGAACGTGCGCCGCGACAGGGCGGACGATTCCGCTGCGGGAGGATCAGTGGGCATGGCGTCCACTTTGGGCACACGAGCACCACGTGGGAAGCGGGCGTCTTCCGTACGACTGGCGTTCGTACGACCAGCAGTAGTCGTTTGAGAGCTATAACACCGTTGACGTGCGCGAAATCAGGTCGATCTCCTGCCGCTTGCCCGCCTCGAGGTCCTGCACCATCGAAGTCTTGTGGTGCCCCGCCCGCGGCACGTGCCACAGTCAGGGGCTCGACCATCATCTGGCCACCAGGTCGCGGCGCTCCGCGTGCTCGCAGATCTCCGCCATCGTCGCGTGGATCAGGGCGCTCAGCGGGTTGAACGCCACGGTGCCCATCAGCGTGGTCCAGTTCTCGACAACACCGTTCGACAGGAACGAACTACCACGATGTCTTAGACGGTCTGCCGGCCGTGCAGGAACAGCTTGCGGTTCGAAGACTCGGGCGTCCACCACGAAGTGCTGCGCCTGTCACGGGCGCACCTCGCGACAACAGGTTCGTGGTGTCGGTTCCGACGTCGAGCTTCCACGCCGTCCAGGAGATGCTGTTCGCTCGCTTCCAGTCGGTCCACATCCTGTGACCAGGTGGGTGTACCGAGCACGACGCCGTTGTCCGGGTCGACGGACCGGATCGCGTTGACCACGGCCTGGTCGTACGGCTTCATCACGTCGTTCCAGCTCACCTGGAGGGGTTCGTTCCACGGCTCC
Source organism: Lentzea alba (assembly GCF_011067745.1). Classification (GTDB taxonomy): domain Bacteria; phylum Actinomycetota; class Actinomycetes; order Mycobacteriales; family Pseudonocardiaceae; genus Lentzea; species Lentzea alba. Next base: position 27,840 of record NZ_JAAMPJ010000015.1, on the reverse strand, counting down.
CAGATGACGTTGGGCAGGTGGCCGTTGCGCCGGGCGAGGTCGGTGAAGAACGGCCCGGACAACAGCGGCCGTGGTGATCTGACACCAGGTTCAGCTGGTCCACGGGCGGCCCCGCGGGTCGATCACGGTCACGTCCCGAGGAATGCCGAAGGCGACGAGCGACGCGAGAATCGTCGGTCTCACCCCTGACAGTTCAATGAGAACACCGTTCCCGAGGGTGCGGCGCAACAGCTTGACGAGCAGGACCAGCTGCGCACCAGGGGCGGTGGGAGCGCCGGCGAGATCTACCGTGAGCTTCTTGATCGAGTGAAGATCTGGTTCATCGGGATCGTCCGTCATCGCCGCTCGCACCTTGGCCACGATGACCGACAGGTACTTGCCCAGTTCGCGGACCTCGTCCGGGGTGAGTCGCAGTCGATAGGTGCCCCGCGGCGGGTTGTGAACACCGCTGAACGACTCCGTCACTTCATGCCTCCTTGCCCTGTTTCGCGGGGTTCTGCGACGTCACTGGTGCGCCGGCGGGATGACGGCGACGGGGCATTCCGCGTGGTAGATCAGGGACTGGCTCGTCGATCCGAGCAGCAGGCCGCGGAAGCCTCCCCGTCCGCGCGTACCGACCACCACCAGCTGTGCCGACGCGGACTGTCCGATCAGGGCGGGCGCCGGGCCGTCGCGGCTGAGCAGTCGTCGCACCGGCACGTCGGGACAGGCCTGAGCGCAGGCAGCCACCTGCTCGGCCAGCAACCGTCGTTCGTCGGCCTCGATCGCCTCGACGCTCGCCGCGATCAACACGGTGAGCCGCGTCGCGTCGACCAAGGCGTCGTGCCAGGCTCGCACGGCGAGCACAGGCGCTCCGCGGCGTGCGGCGGTTTCGAACGCGAACTTCAGCGCCGCGTCACTGGCAGCGGAACCATCGACGCCGACCACGATCGGCGCGTTCTCAGCGCGGTCGGTTTGGGGTTGCGCTTCGCGCACCACGACCACGGGACAGAGGGCGTGGGTGCTGACCGCTACCGCGATCGATCCCACCAGGAGTCCGGTGAATCCGCCCAGTCCCCGTGAGCCCAGGACCACGAGCTGCGCGGAAGCTGACCGTCCAACGAGTTGCTCGGCGGCGCCGCCGGTCACCAGTTCGGTGCTGATCTCGACCTGTGGCGCCACGACTTCGGCCGAGGCCTTCGCCGTGGCCAGCCAGTGGCGGCCCTGGTCTCGGACCGCTTCGGCGAACTCCGCGGTCGACACCGCTACCTGTGGCGAGTGGACAGGAACAGGTGGGTTGCTGTGCACGAGCACCAGCTGCGTGCCACGGCGGGCAGCCTCTGCGGCGGCCCAGCGTGCCGCGTGGATCGCCGAGGCGGATCCGTCCACTCCTACGACGATCGGCTTGTTCGCGGTTGCGTCTGTCATCGGTCACTCCTTTGTGTCCGTTGGGAAACGCCTGCGGCGCAAGGCTCGGGGTACTGCTCACACACCGGTTTCTTGGACGATGCGGCCCGCGGTGCGCACGCCGGACCACCTGAGGACCTCTGCGGGGAGGTCGAGGAACTCCACGACGCCGGCGTTGGCGTAGCGGCCCCATTCGGCCTGCGGGAGCATCCACATGACCTCGAACAGGTTGCCGTCCGGATCCATGCCGTAGACGCTCTTGGTGGCTCCGTGACTGGATTCGCCGGTGCGGGCGCCGGCTTCGGTCAGCCGCTGGCGGAACTCGGCGAGTTCGTCGATGGTGTCCACCTGCCAGGCGAGGTGGTAGAGGCCCACACGGCGCTGACGAGGTCCGGCTGCCTGGTCACTGGCGAACAGTCCGAGGTCGTGGTGGTTTCCGGAGCGGGGCAGCCTCAGGAACACGGCGCCGACCCCGGCCTCACGAGCGACGAGTTCCATGCCGAACACCTCGGTGTAGAACTGCTCGGCCCGTTCCAGGTCGGCGACGAACAACACGGCGTGGTTGAGACGTACCGGGGCCATCATGGCGTGGAGTTCCTTTCTCGTGGACGCGATCGGTCAGGCGGAGGGTTCGGCGAGCTTCCAGCCGCTCTGCCAGGACCAGCCGTTGCGGACGTTGAGGGTGATGTTCAGGAACGCCATCTCCTCCAGCGCGCGGGCCATGCGCAGACCACCCGCGTCGATCGGGCGGAAGCCCAGCGAGGTCAGCAGCCGCGCCACGACGGCCTTGGCCGTCTCGTCGTCACCGGCGTAGAAGCCGTCCAACGGCTGACCGTCCTGGCTCGAGTTGCCCAGCCGGGACGCGAAGACGGTGTTGAACGCCTTCACGAGCCTTACCCCAGGTGCCGCGGCGGCCAGCTGCTCGGCGTGGCTCGTGCCGTCCGTCGTCAGGTCGCTGAAGGTGTCGTTGAGCGGGTTGGTGGCGTCCACCACGACGGCGTCGACGTCACCGAGACTGGCCAGCACGCCGGTGGCGACAGCGGCCGGAACGGCCAGCACGACCACGTCGGCGCCCTGTGCGGCCGCCGCGGCGGTGGAAGCAGCCTTGGCGCCGGCGATGCTCTCGGCCGTCTTCACCGCGTTCTCCTCGTGGGCCGCGGCGACGGTGACCTCGTGCCCGACGGAGGCAGCAGCCGCGGCCAGTCCGCCGCCCACGTTGCCCGCACCGATGATCGCGATTCGCATCCTGATCTCCTCTCAAAACTTCAACCTTGAACTAATCATAGCGCATTTTGTTCAAGATTGAACTAAAGTAAGGGTGTGACTACAGACTCAGCCGCCGAGCGCGGCGCGGGTGCCCGTTGGCTCACCGCCGAGCAACGCCTGGCGTGGCTCGACATGGTGCGCGTGTTCACCAAGCTGCGCACGACCCTCGACGCGCAGCTCGAACGCGACGCTGGACTCGACTTCTTCGAGTACCACGTGCTGTCGATGCTGTCCGAACTGCCGGGACGGGCGCTGCGGATGAGCAAGCTCGCCCAGCTCACCAGTTCCTCGTTGTCCCGGCTGTCGAACGTGGTGAAGCGCCTCGAAGCCGGTGGTCTCCTCCGTCGCGAACCTGACCCTGACGACGGCCGTGCCTCTCGCGCGGTGCTCACCGCGGCTGGCATGGCCGCGGTCGAACGGGCATCGTCCGGTCACGTCGCCCTCGTGCGCGAACTGGTGGTGGACGTGCTCGATCCGGTGCAGCTCAACCAGATGCACGCCGCTCACCAACAGATCCTCGAGCGCCTCGATCCCGGCGGTGCCACCCGCCCGGACTGGATCGACACCTAATCTCCCGGCTCGCCCTCGCTGCCTCGCCGTCGACCACGGCGGTGGGCGGCCCTGGCGATCGCGTGGCTGGACACCGGCGAGGCGAGTGCGATGAACACGATCGCGAGCACGGCGAAGGTGATGGTCGCGGCGTTCTCGGTGGCGATCGAGGACGCCAGGATCGCGATCACACCAGGCCCGGTGGCCAGTCCCTGGGCGTGCAGCTGGCCGTAGGTGCCGGGCAGCCGCAAGATGCCGACGAGGCTGATCGTGAGCAGCACCAGGCCGAGAAGGAGCAGCACGCCACCGATCACGTCGAGCAGAACCGAGATCATCCGAACGGTCCTCCTTTGTCGAGGTACCGGGCCGTGGCCACGGTGGCGACGAAGGACATCAGGGCGAGCGCCACCGCGGCGTCGAAGCAGTACGGCTGTCCCCTCACGTAGCTCAGCAAGGCCAGCAGCGCGATGACGATCACCGCGAGGAGGTCCAGTGCGACGATCCGCTGGAACACGTCGCGGGCGCGGACCAACACCAGGCCGCCGGCGACCAGCAGGAGCGTGGCCCAGATCAGCGCGGGGACGATGATGAAGGCGGGCATGGGCGGTCAGGGGAAGACCCGGCGCTGGCGCCGCTCGTAGGAGTCGGTCTGCGCGGCGATCACGGCGTCGGGATCGCGCGCGTCGAGCACGTGCAGCAGCATCGAACCCTTTTGCTCGTCGATCTCGACGACGACGGTGTCCGGTACGAAGCCGACCCTGATGCCCCAGGCCGCCGCGGTGGCTGGTCCGCTGGGAGGGATCGGCACCTCGACGAGGACGTGTGTTCCTGCCACACCGGATCACACCCGCCGATACCGAGGCACCACTCGACATGCGGCTGAACGCAGCGCGGCTGGGTGCCATCACCGCCGCGTACCTCACGTACGGGCAGACACTCGACATGCGCACGAACGACCTGGCCGACTACCACTTCGACCTCCCGGTCGCCGGGCACTCCAGATCCTCATTCGGACGGAGATCGGTGGACGCCGAAACCGGGGAGGTGGTCCCGTACCTGCCGGGCGAACCCGCATCGATCACCTGGAGCACCGACTGCGCGCAGCTCTGCCTCATGGTGGAGCGGCGGCCATTGGAACAACGGCTCTCAGCCATGCTTGCGCGCCGAGTGGACCGGATCGGGTTCGTGACGGCGCCGCAACGGGGTGTGCTGGAGATACTCGCGCCGTTCCTGCACGAGTTCGAGGGGCCAGGCCTGCTCCGCCGCCATCCCCTCGCGGCGAGCACACTGGAGCAACTCCTGCTCGATGGCCTGCTTCTCACCCTGCAGCACGACTTCCGCGAGGAAGTCGAGACACACCACCACATCCCGCCGGGACCGGTGCGCCGAGCAGTCGAAATGCTGGAGGAACGGCCGGGCGAACCGTGGACGACCACCACTCTGGCCGCGGCGGTCGCAGTTTCGGTTCGAGCATTGCAGGCCGGGTTCCGGCGGTATGCCGGGGTTTCACCAACAACGTACCTGCGCAACGTACGGCTGAGCCGGGTGCACGAGGAACTCACGGCCGCAGTGCCGGGCTTGACCGTCACCGATATCGCGGTGTCCTGGGGATTCGTCCACTTGGGACGGTTCGCGGGCTCATACCGCCAGCGGTTCGGAGAGTCGCCGTCCGAGACCCTTGGACGAAACCGACGACGCTGACGGACGCCAGCGCGCCGATCCCTCCTGCCCTGCACAAGATCCACGGCTTCAGTGAAGCGTCATTGCCCACCTGGCACTATCCACCTGACGACTCGTCCCTATCCACTCCACCTGACGTCCGCCTCGCAGACCACTCCTCTGGTGGCAGCCGCCCTGCTTTCAGACGACGACGACCGGGCAACTGGCGTGGTGCAGAACGCTGTGGCTGGTCGAACCCAGAACCAGGGTGACGAAGCCGCCATGCCCTCGTGAACCGAGTACCAGCAATTCGGCGTTGGACGCCGCGGCGGTCAGTGTCGCGGCCGGCGAACCTGACAAGACCTCTGCGCACGCGTGTACGCATGGATGCTGGCTCGTGTGGGTTGCGAGCAAATTGCTCAGTGTGTTCGACGCCTCCAGGTGGAGTCGCCGCACGTCTGCTTGTGGAAGGTTGGCCATGATCTGCACGGCGGACGGGTCGAACACGTGGATCGCGCACAGTTCCGCCTGGCGGCGGGCCGCCTCGTCGAACGCGAAGGCAAGAGCCGCATCGGAGCCCGCGGAGCCGTCGACTCCGACCACAACCTTCCGATCACGCGTACCGTCGCGATGCTCTCCAGGATCGGGAACAACAACGACTGGACATCGGGCATGTCGCGCGACCTGGTCGCTGACCGACCCCAGCCGCAGCCCGCGAAACCCACCGGTGCCGCGCGCGCCCACAACGAGGAACAGCGCGTCCGTGGCGATGGCCAGCAACTGCTGCACCGGGTTCCCTGCCAGCAGCCGCGCAGCCACCGGAACAGGTGGTGTCCAGTGGTCGGCGTGTTCAAGGCCGCGGGTAAGTACGTCTCCCCCGAGATCCCTGGCACCCGCGTGGTCGTCGCCGGCCTCCGTTCGAGGCCCCTTGCGGACGTGACACAGGTCGATCCTTGCACCTCGCAGGTGTGCTTCCGCCAGCGCCCACTCCAACGCCAGAGCGCTGTCCGGGGAACCGTCGAAGCCGGCCACGATGCGGGGCAATCCAGTCATGACTCCTCCATGGCCCAGGTCGTGGCCGGCTCGCGACGGTCCGAAGTGGATGGTGACACTCGGGGCTAACAGGAAGCGCGGGCGCCGACCGGCGCCACTTGGTCGACGTCGAGGATGCCGGGGGCGGGCGCCGGACGAGAACCCGTCCGGCCGTTGCTCACCGAAGGTGTGCGCGGGCCTTCCGGCGGTGTCGCCCGCTCCAGGAAACGGAGCAGCTCGACCGGGAACGGCAACACGAGCGTGGAGTTCTTCTCCGCCGCTACCTCGACCACGGTCTGCAGCAGCCTCAGTTGCAACGCGGCGGGATGCTCGGTCATGGTCTCCGCAGCGCTGGCAAGCTTGGTCGACGCCTGCAATTCACCGTCCGCGGTGATGATGCGAGCTCGCCGCTCGCGTTCAGCCTCGGCCTGACGCGACATCGATCGCTTCATGGACTCCGGCAGTACCACGTCCTTGATCTCCACGCGGTCGATGTGCACACCCCAGTCGAGCGCCGGGCTGTCGATCATCAGTTCCAGGCCCTGGTTCAGCCGTTCCCTGTTCGACAACAGGTCGTCCAGATCACTCTTGCCGATGATCGAGCGCAGCGAGGTCTGTGCGACCTGGCCGACTGCGGCGTTGTAGTCCTCCACGTCCACGATCGCGCGGACGGGATCGGAGACCTTGTAGAAGACCACGGCGTCGACGCGCACGGTCACGTTGTCGCGGGTGATGCCGTCCTGGGCCGGGACCGGCATCGTGATGATCTGCATGCTGACCTTGCGCAGGCGGTCGGCGATCGGCATGAGCAACACCAGCCCTGGGCCGCGAATCCCCGAGCGGACGCGACCGAAGCGGAAGAGGACGCCTCGCTCGTACTGGGTGATGACCCGAACGCTCGACATCAGCCCGAACAGGCCAATGCCTGCGGCGGTGAGCAGCAGCACGTACACAACGTTCATTTCGTCCTCCTTCGCGGCGCCGGAGGCACCGTGAGAGCGGAGATCTGGGTGTCCGTGAGGATGTTGGGACCAACGACCGCCAGCGCGATGACCATCTCCGTCACGACGACGAAGCTGGCCCGAGCCGACTGGCGGTGCACGACGGGCGCGGGCGGGCCGACGCCGTGGAAGTACCGTGCGAAGTCGGGATCATCGCCGGAGAGCTTGCGTTGTATCTCATGCAGCGTCTCGCGTTCGGACTCACTGAGCACGACACACCTCCTGGTGTCTCGCAGATGCTAGTATCGTATCACGATATATCTGCGTCGGGCGCTCAGGGAGACAGTGCTGCGCAAACGAATGTCTGCCTCGTCAGTGGTCCAACTCGTAGCCTTCCCTCGAATGGAGCATCTTCCAGTCAAGGCGGCCATCGCTCAGGAAGCGTTTCCCGAAAGTGCGACTGGCCCAGCCTCTGGTATCGACCCTGGAGAGCACCCATCCCTCGGCCGAGTGAGACAGCAGGAGGTCGTACACGCGGACCTGCCGGCCACGCTGCAGGTCGCTCAGCTGCTGTCCCAGCAGCTCTGAGCACATCAGCACGGTGCCGTCGCGTTCTGGAGGGGGACGTCGGTCCGGTTCGTCGAGCACCTGCACCCCATCGGAGTGCCATCGCGCCAGACTCGCGTTGGGCAGGAACTCCTCACTGCCACCGACAAGGGCCTCTGCGCCGATCACCAGCGGGTATTGCCCGTCACGTAGGCGAACGGCTATGTCGGTCACGTCGCCCAGCTGTTGACGTTCCGCGCCGAACACGTTGCCTCGCAGGAGTCTGCGCACGGACAGCGGGTGCTCGCTGACGCTGCCGGCTGACTGGTTCACCATGACGGGATCCCTTCCTCGTGTCGGTGTGCTGACATGCCAGGCACAGTCGCAGCTGCGGAATCGCCTCCAGCAGACGGATCGGAATGTCCGCATGACAGGTCTGACAGCGGCCGTAGGAGCCGATGTCGATGCGCAGGAGAGCGATGTCGATGTCGTTGAGTGCGACCGTGGCAGCGGCGGCCACCTGCTCCGCCACCTGGCGCATCGCTTGGTCACCAGGCTGGGTGGTCGCGCCGGACGCCCCGTCGAGCTCCGCGAGCTGCTCTAGCCGGAACGCGCGTTCTCGCTCCAGCCGGATCTTCAGCGCGGGTAGATTGCCGGTGAGCCGACTCGGTGGCGCGGTCTCCATGACCGGCACACTGTGCATGATGGTCTCCAGGGTTGAGCGATAGCACTGTTCGGCCGGTGCCCTGCTGGGCGTGGTGTTCGTCTGCCGCGGCGTACTCGTGCGCCTGCAGTTCCGGTTCCACGATGCTCCACGCACACCGATGGATCGCCTCGGGGGCCAGATCCACCAGGCCTCCGATGATGGTCGGGAGAAGCAGATCGGGAAAGGTGCTCACATCGCGATAGGTGTCCTGGAGGTGACGGGCACCGAGCACGACCAGCGGCATCTTCTTCTCGCCTGCCGCCTCTCGCACGGCCGCGTCGACCTGATGGAAGTGTTGGCGCATCAGCGTTTCGCAATCAGTCAGAAGGCTCTTCGAGGCAACTTCGTCCACTTGGAACCTGGTTCCGCGGTAAAGCCGCGTCTCGTCACCGATCAGCACGAGGACCAGGAACGGAGCGTCGGCTCCGGACTCGTGAACCCCGCAAGACCGTTGCCTGCGCTCCTGATTGACGACTTTTGGTTGTGTGAGAGGAGCCTGGTTCCGCGACAAGGTGAGCAGGACGCACTTCAACCTCCTTTGTGGTCAAGGGGTTCGAGCCGGTTGACTTCAACTCTGTCTTCTGCGGCCGACGTTCGGCAGCGGCTCCGACCGGTCAACTAGCCCGCGATCAACTTGCCGGTCATCGGCAACATCTCCGTGATGGGTGGCCGAGATCGACGAGATCGCTTGAAGTTCGCAGGTGCGGGGCGCACAGTCGTTGCCGAGCACCGGCAACAGCGCGGTCGGATGCGGTTCCGGTGCCGACCGTGGCCGTGGCGACGGAACTCAGGGCAGGATCGTGGTTGTCGGTCTGCTCCCGCCATGGGACCAGCGGCAAGGCTGAGTTAGCTGTGGGCGTTGGCTGGCTCGTTCTTGGGCCAGCCGAGCAGTCTCGCTCCCAGCACGGTGGCGTGGAGGGTGAATCTGTGGGCCGGATCGGTGGGGTCGTAGCCGGTCAGGGTTTTGATCCGGCCGAGCCGGTAGGTGACCGCGCGCACAGACAGGTGCAGCTGCCGGGCGGTCTCGGTGGCCACGTCACCTGTGGCGAAATAGGTCTCCAGGGTGGCCAGCAACGGTTCCGCCCCGCCACGGGCCTTCTCGAGCGGACCGAGCACGGCGTTGACCAAGTCGACGATCGCCGGCTGGTCACGCACCAGCACGCGGTAGACGAGCAGTTGCTCGGCCCGGATCACCGGGGTGTCCAGGTGCAGCCTCGACGCCATCGTCAACGCCTCGCGCGCCTCCTCGTAGGAACGGGCGATGCCGTACGAGCCTGGGTAGGCTCGGCCGACCGCCACCTGCCACGGCCTGCCGCGCGGCAGTCGATCGAGCTCGGCGAGCATCAGCGAGCCGAGGTCCGTCCGCGTTCGCCCCGGAGATTCGGACTCGCCTGGCGCGAGAACGACCACCAGTCCGTCCTTCGTCGCGACGAGGACATCACGGTCACCGAGCCGGTCCAGCACGATCCGCTCCAGCGAACTGGTCGCCGCGTCGACGTCGGGGAGCCGCCGATGTGGTGCGGCCAGCGCGACCTGATGCGGCCGCGCGAGGTCCAGGCCGAACGGCTCGGCACGCTCCACGATCCCACCGACGTCGGAATCACCGCGCAGCAGGTCGTCGATCAGTTCCCGCCGCAACGTCTCCTCGCGCCTGACCATCTGACGGCGGGCGGAGTTGTATCCGTCGGCCAGGATCGCGACCGCGTCGGCGACCACGTGCAACACGGTCTCGGCGGCGGCGCGCACGACCTCGCTGTCGCTGGAACGGACCACCACAGGAAGCTCCCGCCACAGCCGCCAGGACGCCGACAGGTACAGCTGCACGGCGCTGCCGGCCGAGACACCCAGTTCCGCGGCGCGGCGGCCCAGCGCCTCCACCGCCTCCAGTTCCGAGCGCCGGGGCTTGCGCCCGTTCGCGGCGGCGTCGGCCAGCAACGGCAGGTAGTCACCCAGCAGCTCGACCGGCACGCCGCCCGCCGCCGCGCTGGCGTCCTCGGCGACGCCGGTCAGCCAGGCCTCACCGGGCTCGTTCACGCTCGGGCCCGCCTTGCGGCGTCTGCTGCCGGCCTTGGGCGTCATCGAGCCCTCCGGAGCACCTCGGCGAGGACTGCGGCGTGGCTGTGCTCGACGTCCCTGGTCGCGGTGAGCAGGGTCAGCGGACGACCCTCCGACCGGTCTCGCAGCTCCTGCACGTTGCGCCGTCCCACCGGCGTGTCGAGCTCCGCGCGGTAGCGGCGGCGGAACTCGGCGAACCTGCGGACCTCATGGGCATACCAGGTGCGCAGCTCGGCGGACGGCGCGACGTCCTTGACCCACTCGTCGAAGGCGCCGGTGTCCTTGCGCATGCCGCGAGGCCACACCCGGTCCACCAGCAGCCGAACGGACTCGCCGGCGTCAGCCTCGTCGTACACCCGGCGGACGTGGACCGTCTGCTGCGTCATCGGAACCTCCGACCTGTACCGGACTCGACCATACTTGTCACGCGGGCGGAAACTCGGACCACACGGGTGGCATGAGAACCGATCCCATCCGCTGCAGTTCGTCACGGTGCAGCGCGCTCAACTGCGAGAGAACCTTCTCGCCTTGTTTGGTCAGCAGCACCCGCACGGCCCGCGCGTCGGTCGGATGCGCGGCCCGTGTCACGAGGCCCTGGCCCTGGGCTCTGTTGATCAGTTCGACGACGCTGTTGTGGCGCAGCTGCAGCCGGTCCGCGAGCTCGCGCACGCTGGCCCAGTCGCGCTCCGGAAAACCTTTGAGCGCCAGCAACAGCTGGTACTGCTGCGGGGTGAGCCCGTGGCTGCGCACGGTCTCCTCGCTGAACCGGAGATAGCTGCGGATGCCGAAGCGGAACCGTGCCAGCGCCTCGAAGTCCCGCTTGGTCAGCGGCTCGCCCTCCGTCGTCATGATCCTATGACACCACGTCTTTCCGACCTTCGGCTCTCCGACCCGCCAACGAGTTTATATCGTGATACGATACTCAGGTAGGTCCTGCCATGATCCGCAGGAGGTGCGTCGTGCTCAGTGACCGCGAACGCGAGACGCTCCACGAGATCGAGCGCCAGTTCTGGGACGAGGATCCGAACGTCGCTCATGGTCTCGAGGCCGCCGAACGCCGCCTGGTCCGCGACCTTCGCCGGTATGTCTACGCGATCACGATCGCCGTGGCCGCTCCTCTGAGCTTGTTCATGCTGGCAGTAGGGCTGCCGGCCAGCGCGCTGCTGTTCGCCGCGGTGGCCGGCTGGGCGTGGGTGGCGCGGCGCCGCCGCATCGACCGAGGCCGTCGCCGCTCATGACCGCGTCCGTGTCCGGCATCTCCGCCGTCGATGCCGGGCACGGATCGCACCAGGGTTCGTCTGGAGTGGACACACCAAGGAGGTGTCATGAGCTGCCAGCACGTAACTCCCGCGCGCACCGAATCCTCGAACTGGTTGGACGACCTCAGCCGACGGCAACTGTCCGACGGCAGCTTCGCCGCTCTGGTCCGGGATCGTCACGTGAGGGGCGCGACACTCAGCCTGGCAGCCTTCGCCAAGACCCTCGTCGACAGCGACGTCTACCTGCCGCAGATACAGGAGCTGGCGCTGCGCGAGGTCAGCGCGGACGAGGCTCTTCGCGCGTTGATCGCTTACGACGCGCGGTGGGCTTGCGATGTCCTGCAGGAGGTCTACGTGAGAAGCTCCGGTGTGGACGGTCGTATTTGCGTCGACCTGGACCCGCGCAGCGCCCACGACACCGATCGCATCGTCGCCGAGGCGAAAGCCCTGTGGTGGCTGGTGGACCGGCCGAACTTGGTGGTCGGCATCGCCGCGACGCGGCCAGGGCTGTCCGCGATCACGGCTTGTCTGGCCGAGGGCATCAGCGTCAACGCCACCCAGATCTGCTCGCGGACTCGCTACGCCGATGTGCTGCCTGAGCACGACGAGGCACAACAGGTCGAAGACGACAGCGTCGCCGTGGTCAACACCGCCTGGTACCAACTCGACCTTGAACTCGGCAAAGCCTTGCACAGCAGAGGAAGAACGCCATGACGACGTGGGTAGCCGATCGAGCCGACCACACCGCCTGGTACGCCGAGCACAGCCTGCGTCGCTACGTCGAAGCGGTCGCCCTCGCCGTCGGGCAACCGGCCGACGGCGTCGCCTCCGAACTCGCCGACACCGCGACCGGCTACATCGCCTTGACCGCTCGCAGTCCCGCGTTCCCCGACCGCGATCTGATGCTGACCTGGTCAGGCAACAGCGGGTGGGCGCTGGCCACCGAACCAGCATCCCCCGCCCAGCAACCGCGAGTGCTGGCCCGCTTGACGGCTGAGGTACGCCCCTCACCATCGCAGGTGGCGCGCTTTGTGACACGCACCCTGACCGCCGAACGGCACGGCAACGTGCCACGACCCGAAAGAGGGGAACGGCCATGACGGACATCCGTCAGCGCCAGCCGCCCGGACTGTGGAGGATGGGCGTGTCGAGCCTGCTCAACACCGACTACGTAAACACGATCCCGCTGGACGCCGAACCGCCGTATCCCGGCGACGAACACATCGAACGCCGGATCCGGGCGTACAACCGTTGGAACGCCGCGATTCTGGTACACCGCGCGCAGCGGCGTGGCATCGAGGTCGGCGGTCACATCTCCACCTACGCCTCGACCGCAGCACTGTACGAAGTCGGGTTCAACCACTTCTTCCGCGGCCCTGACGCTGACGGCGGCGGCGACCAGATCTACTTCCAGGGCCACGCCTCCCCCGGCGTCTACGCCCGCGCATTCCTCGAGGGCAGGCTGAGGGCGGAACAGCTCGACGGATTCCGCCAGGAGATCTCCCACCGCTCGCGTGGAGGCGGCCTGCCGGCGTACCCGCATCCGCGGCTGATGCCGGACTTCTGGCAGTTCCCGACCGTGTCGATGGGACTCGGCCCGCTCAACGCGATCTACCAGGCCAGGTTCAACCGCTACCTGCACGCGCGCGGCATCGCGGACACGAGCCACCAGCGAGTGTGGGCGTTCCTGGGCGACGGCGAGGTCGACGAACCCGAGTCACTCGGCGCGATCGGTGTCGCCGCCAGAGAGGAACTGGACAACCTGACCTTCGTCGTCAACTGCAACCTGCAGCGCCTCGACGGTCCTGTCCGCGGCAATGGAAAGATCATCCAGGAGCTTGAGTCGTACTTCCGCGGCGCCGGCTGGAACGTCATCAAGGTGATCTGGGGCCGTGAATGGGATCCGCTGCTCGCGGCCGACGGCGACGGCGTCCTGGTGAACCTCATGAACTCCACTCCGGACGGCGATTTCCAGACTTGCAAAGCGGAATCGGGCGGCTTCGTCCGCGATCACTTCTTCGGCCGTGACCCGCGCGCCCTGGCGATGGTCCACCACCTGTCCGACGGACAGATCTGGGGACTCAAGCGCGGCGGCCACGACTACCGCAAGATCTACGCCGCTTACCGCGCCGCGGTGGAGCACACCGGCACGCCGACCGTCATTCTGGCCAAAACCCTCAAGGGCTACTCACTCGGCTCGCACTTCGAGAGCCGCAACTCCACTCACCAGATGAAGAAGCTCACCCTTGAGGACCTCAAGGGTTTCCGCGACCGGCTCTATCTCGACATCCCCGACTCGGAACTCGACGACACGCTGCCGCCGTACCACCGGCCACGGGAGAACTCAGAGGACCTGGAGTACCTGCGTGAGCGGCGCCGTGCCCTGGGCGGATCCCTGCCTTCCCGCACGGCACGCAGCCAAGCCTTACTCCTCCCCCGTGACGCGGCGTACGAGATCGCGCAACGTGGCTCGGGCACGCGCGAGGTCGCCACGACCATGGCGTTCGTCCGGCTGCTCAAGGAACTCATGAAGGACGAGCAGATCGGGCACCGGTTCGTGCCGATCATCCCCGACGAGGCCCGCACCTTCGGACTGGACTCGCTGTTCCCGTCCAAGAAGATCTACTCGCCCCACGGGCAGAAGTACCTCTCGGTGGACCGGGAGCTGATGCTGAGCTACCAGGAGGACACCAAGGGAGTCCTCCTGCACGAGGGCATCACCGAGGCCGGCTCTGTCGCGTCGTGGACCGCTGCGGGCACCTCGTACTCCACCCACGGCGAACCCATGATCCCTGTCTACATCTTCTACTCCATGTTCGGCTTCCAGCGCACCGGAGACGGGTTGTGGGCCGCTGCGGACCAGATGGCCCGCGGATTTCTCATCGGCGCCACGGCGGGCCGGACGACACTCAATGGCGAAGGGCTGCAACACGGGGACGGCCACTCGCTGCTGCTCGCGTCGACTAACCCGGCGTGTGTCACGTACGACGCCGCGTTCGCGTTCGAGCTCGGCCACATCGTGCGGGACGGTCTGCGGCGGATGTACGGCGACGTCCGAGAAGGCCAGGACCCGAACGTCTTCTACTACCTCACCGTCTACAACGAACCGACCGTCCAGCCCGCGTAGCCCGACAACGTCGACGTCGACGGCATCCTGGCCGGGATGTACCTCTACGCCGACGGCGGTCAGGGAGACGAGCCACGTGCGCAGCTCCTCGCCTCGGGGATCGCCGTGCAGTGGGCACTGGAAGCGCAGCGCATCTTGCATGAGGACTGGGACGTGCGCGCCGACGTGTGGTCGGTGACGTCGTGGACTGAGCTTCGACGTGAAGCCCTCGCGGTCGACGAGTGGAACTTCGCGCACCCAGAGGGGCCTCGGCGCGTTCCCCACGTCACCTCTCAACTCATGGAGCAGGCCGGGCCAGTGGTGGCGGTGTCGGACTGGATGCGTGCGGTGCCCGATCAGATCGCGCCGTTCGTGTGGGGCAACTGGTCCTCACTCGGCACCGACGGGTTCGGCCGGTCCGACACCCGCCGTGCCCTGCGCAGCTACTTCCGGGTCGACGCTCCGTCGATCGTGCTCCAGGTGCTGGAGCGACTGGTCGCTTCCGGCGAAATGCCCGGTTCGGTGCTGAGCAAGGCGGCACAGGCCTACCGCGGCCAGAAAGCCAGCCAAGATAGAGATCAACGGAGGCATCCGTGACCCGACTCAACGTCACCCAGAAACTGATCGGCTCCCACCTCGTCGGCGGCTCCATGACAGCGGGCCAGGAGATCGCGTTGCGCATCGACCAGACGCTGACCCAGGACGCCACTGGGACCATGGTCATGCTCGAACTCGAAGCGCTCGGACTGAACCGGGTCCGTACCCACACCTCGGTGCAGTACGTCGACCACAACCTGCTGCAGACCGACGAGCGGAACATGGCCGACCACCTGTTCCTGCGCTCGGCGTGCCACCGTTTCGGCGTCTGGTTCTCCAAGCCGGGCAACGGTGTTGCACACCCGGTGCACATGCAGCGATTCGGCGTACCGGGTGCCTCCTTGCTCGGTTCCGACTCGCACACCTGCGCCGCTGGATCGCTGGGCATGCTCGCGGTCGGCGTGGGTGGCCTGGAGGTGGCCATGGCGATGGCCGGTCAACCGCTGAACCTGACGATGCCCGAAGTGTGGGGCGTGCGGTTGACCGGCGCGCTGCCACCGTGGGTGTCGGCGAAGGACGTCATCCTCGAGATGCTGCGCCGCCACGGAGTGAGCGGGGGCAGAGGCCGGATCATCGAGTACCACGGACCGGGCCTGGCCGCGCTGTCGGCGATGGACAGGCACGTCATCGCGAACATGGGCGCGGAACTCGGCGCCACCACGACCGTGTTTCCCGCCGACGACCAGGTGCTGGCCTTCCTCACCACCGAAGGAAGAGCCGACGACTTCGTAGAGCTGCTCGCCGATCCAGACGCGGGCTACGACGTCGAGGACGAGATCGACCTCGCACGCCTGGAGCCGCTGATCGTCACACCCAGCTCACCGGGCAACGTCGTGCCGGTGCGCGAGGTCGCGGGCAAGGAGGTCCATCAGGTGGTCATAGGCTCCTCCGCCAACCCCGGATTGCGGGATTTCGCGGTGGTCGCGGCGATTCTGGCCGGACGCCAGGCACATCCCCAGGTGTCCGTGGACGTCAACCCGACCTCCCGGCAGATCCTGGCCGATCTCACCGGCATGGGCGCCACCCTCGACCTGATCAAAGCAGGCGCACGGCTGCACCAGACCGGCTGCATGGGATGCATCGGCATGGGCCAGGCGCCGGCAGTCGGCCGCAACAGTCTGCGCACCGTGCCGCGCAACTTCCCCGGCCGGTCCGGCACCAAGGAGGACTCGGTGTGGCTGTGCTCTCCGGAGACAGCTGCGGCCGCCGCGCTCACCGGCACCATCACCGACCCGAGGACACTGCCCGAACTGCTGGGCATCGACCACCCGGTGCTGTCGTTGCCCGACCGGTCCACGGTGACCGAGGCCGTGTTCGAACCGCCGCTCTCCCCTGCCGACGCGAGGCAGATCGAACTGGTGAAGGCGACCAGCATCGGTGCACTGCCCGAGTTCGATCCCCTGCCCGACGTGTTGAACGCCCCAGTGATGATCAAGGTCGGCGACAACGTGTCCACCGACGAGATCCTGCCCGCAGGGAGCCGCGTGCTCCCGTTCCGCAGCGACATCGCAAGGCTGGCCGAGTTCACCTTCGCACAGATCGACGAACGCTACGCCGAGCGGGCACGTGAGGCGAGGCAACACATCATCGTCGGCGGCGCCAACTACGGGCAGGGCTCATCCCGCGAGCACGCCGTGATCGCACCTCGCTACCTCGGCCTGCGCGCGGTCATCGCGAAGTCCTATGCCCGCATCCACTGGCAGAACCTCGCCAACTTCGGTGTGCTGGCACTGGAGTTCACCGACCCGCAGGACTACGACCGGGTCAGTGCCGGAGATCGGCTGTTCCTGCCTGAGCTGCGAGTGGAAACCGAGGCAGGCAACGAAATCCTGGTGCACAACGAGACCACTGGCGCCCAGTTCCTCGTCCGCCACCGCCTCTCCCCTCGACAGGTCGCCATGGTGCTCGCCGGCGGACAGATTCCACTGGTCAAAGCGACCGCAGGGGTATAGGTCACGGTGTCTGCGCAGTGGTGTGCGATGCGAAAGCACTACTCGGGCGCACCCCGACACCGGCCGATACCGGGTGCGAACGAAAGAGATCGCCAATCTACAGCCGTGGCTGGCGATGCACTGGCCGTCGAGGCCCACTGAGGTCGTTCTTCGGGCATCGGCTTGATGGTCACCAGTTCGCTGGCGTCCCCAATGGCGCGGCCTACGACGCATCGATCCGGCGACCTGCACGCCTCCCGTCCGGCCCCGGACGGTGGTCGCGAAGCCGTTGCGCTGCGGGCGCTGGACCACCTTGGCCAGGCGGCTTCGCGGCACCCGCAGGGCGACCGCGAGTTCGTCGACGGTCAACAGGTTGCCTGTTGTACCCGTGACGTGACGAGGCTCTCCAGCGGCACAGAGGGGTCGGTCAACAGCGCCGGATCGATCTGGGCGGCCGAGCGGATCAAGCCCTTGACGGCGTCGGTGACGTCCCAGACGTTCACGTTCATGTCCGCCACCACCACGTCGCCCTTGAGCCAGAAGGCGATGAACTCCCGGCCGGTGACGTCACCGCGGAACACGACCTAGTCGTAGTCAGAGGTGTGGCCGATGTGCTCCATGCCCAGGTCGTACTGGTCGGTGTAGAAGTAGGGCAGCTCGTCGTACTCGGCGTGCTCACCCAGCATTCCGGCGGCGGCGACGGCGGGCTGCTTGAGCGCGTTGGCCCAGTGCTCGACCCTGATCCGGTCACCCAGCGTCGGGAGCCAGGCGTTCGCGACGTCACCGGCCGCGAAGACGTCCGGATCGGCGATGCGTCCACCAGAATCCCGTTGTCGACGGCGAGGCCGCTCTTCTCCGCGAGGTAGGTGTTGGGAATGGCACCGACACCAACAAGCACGGCGTCAGCCGGGACGACCGCGCCGTCGACGAGCCGCACGCTGGTGACCTTGCCTTCGGCGGCGGTGAGTTCGTGGACGGAGACCCCGAACTGCAGGTCCACTCCGTGTTGGCGATGCAGATCCACGAACACCGGCGTCACCTCGGGGCCCAGCGCCTTCAACAGTGGCAGTTCGGCTGATTCGAGCACGGTCACCTCCACGCCGGCCTGCCGCGCTGCCGCGGTGGCTTCCAGGCCGATCCAGCCGGCGCCGACGACCACCAGGCGCGATCCGGGCACGAACGTCTCGCGCAGGCGCTGAGAGTCCTCGATCCGCCGCAGGTGATGTACGCCCTCGGCGGTCGCACCGGGTACCCGTAGCGTGCGGGGCCGGGCGCCGGTGGCCAGCAGCAGCTTGTCGTAGCTGATCTGCGTGCCGTCAGCGAGGTCGACCCGATGTGCACCGCGATCAATCCTCGCGACCGGGACACCGAGACGCAGGTCCACCTCATGTGCGGTGTACCAGCTTTCGTCGTGGATGTAGGCACTGTCGGCTGCGGCTTTGCCGATCAGCACGTTCTTGGACAGCGGCGGACGTTCGTACGGCCGATGCGGCTCGTCACCGACGAGCACGATCCGCCCAGCAAAGCCCTTGGTGCGCAGTGCCTCTGCGGTCTTGGCGCCGGCCAGGCCCGCGCCGACGATCACGTGAGTGTTCATGCGTTGACTCCAGTGAGTGCGAGAAGCGTCGGAAGGACGGGCGCTAGTTCATCAACAAATACTGGTCTTGTTGGTCGGCGCGCCGACCGGTCACCAGCGACAAGGCGGCGGAGGCTGCCGGAATCTCCCACGAGCTCGCCGCGTTCCAATGTGCAGAAACCGTCCGACATGGACATGCGATCCTCGTGGCGCGGTACTCGTCGGCTCCGGCGATGCCCAGGATGCCGCGCTCACGGTCGCCCGCGAACACGGCGAACACATCGGCGCCTCCGAACTCGTCTGGGCATCGACCGTCGAGGCTGTGCTGGACCCACGCACCGGACAGTGCTGCGTCGAACTGCGCCGAGCGGAAGGCGGTCAGCCCCGGCCAGAAGCAAGGGAGAGATGCTTCTGGCCCGGCCTCACCGGCGGTTCGCCCTGCACGAACCGGCTAACTCGATCGTGCCGCAGTGCCGGACGGACGGTCATGGTTGTCGCTGGAAGACTCCGAGGGTTTCTGTTGCCGATGCCCGGCAACCTGACAGGAGAGACTCGCTCGACATTGGATGAGTGCCCGAGCTCTCGGACGATGCCGCTCGGACTTTGCCGACCGTCGGCAAACTGATCTCGCCTCAATCAACCGACGAACGCTCCTGCCATCCGCCGCGCTTGCAGGCACTGTGGAGGTAGATGAGCGAACCCGAGTCGTAGGAGGCTGGTGTGCGAACGGCTGTGTCCGGCTGCACTGTGCCGCACGTGGACGAGTTCACCCGCCTCGCCGCGGATCGCGGCGGTCGCCGGGTGTCGATGTTCCTTCCGACCCGGCGTACCGGCCATTCAGCGCTTCCGGCCCGTGTTCGTTTCTGGAACCTCGTGCGGCGAGCGGAACACGTTCTGCGGACCGACGGGATGAGCACTACCGACATCGCTGCCGTCATGTGCGGGGCCTGGGACCTCGTGGAAGACATGTGGTTGTGGGAACGCCCCGCCAACGGAATCGCCTTGTTCGCAAGCTCCGGTGCTACACGGACGTACTGGGTTCCGACAACGCTTCCAGAGATGGCGACCGTGGGCGACAGGTTCACCCTCACACCGCTACTGCCCGCCCTCAACGCGGGTGGCAGGTTCCTGGTGCTCCAACTGGGAGAGGCCGAGACCCGCCTGTTCGCGGGCACCCGCTCCGGTTTCGACGAGCTCACGTCACTCGGCTCTCTCGACGTCCGCACACCGCTTGCCCACCAACACTTCGAGTTGATCGAGGCCGTCATTCGCGACGCGGCGGGCCAGACCAAAGCACCGCTGGTGGTAGTCGGCGAACCCCACCTGCAAGCGACCTACCGCCGGATCAGTTCCTGGCCAAGCCTGATGACGCCCACGATCACGGACACCGCGGACCGGATCAGCCCGGAAACAATGCACCGTCGCACCTGGCCGATCGTCGAACCCGAGTTGCGAGCACGCGACTTCGCCACGGTCGACGCAGTGCAGGCACTGCGCGGCACAAGCCGAACCCTCCACGAGCCGACCCAGATCGTCACCGCAGCGGAACACGGTCACATCCAGACCCTCATCGTGGCCACCGAGTCCACGTGGTGGGGACAGCATCCGGATGAACCCGTGGCCATCCGCCTGCCCGACGAGCCAACTTTGCACGAGCGGCTCGGCACCGCCGCGGTGGCCGTGCTCAACCACGCGGGATCGGTGTTCACCGTCCCCGCGCAACGCATGTCGAAGGACACAATGGCCGCCGCACTGCTGCGGAAGTGACCGTCACGCAGTCAGAGACCAAGACGCGCGACGCTGTCGCATGTGGACACCGGTGTCGCAACCGTTCCAGGAACGAACTATCACACCTCGAGGAGGGACCGGACCGGATCATGGCCATACAAGACTTCGAAAAACGGCAACTCGCCGAGATCGAGCAACACCTCGCCGACGAATCCCCAGAACTCGCCCAGAAGCTGGCTGCCCTGGGCACTGCCGAGGCCGGCACACGACACAGCATCAAATCGAGCGTCGTCATGACCGCCATGTACGTGGCCGGGTTGACCCTGATCATCGCAGGCGTGCAGGTCTCATCCGTCCTGGTGATCGTGCTGGGCGCTCTGCTGACAGCGGCCGTCCCCGTGGCCACCGGTTGGCACACCTGGCGAACTCGAACCTGACGACCGTTGGAAACCCCGGGCATGCGCGTCATCCGAACATGCCACACAATCGAAAGGACGTACTCACTGCAATGGACAGCACCAAGAACACGCCGTTGTCTGACAGCAGGACGCCGCTCGAGCACAGCAATCCATGGCATTCAGAACGGATCATCGCGCTCAGTCTGACACCTGGCTCACCGGCCAAGTACCTGGCTGTGATCATGGCGTCGGGCGTCGCGTTCCTCCTCATCGGACTGCTCTCGGGCACGGTGTACTGGATCCTCGGCGTTGTCATGTTCCTCATCGGGATCATCGCGCATTGCACCTCACCTGCACCAAGCAAGGACGCATCACGGAACCGCTAGCGGCGACTCCGGCTCTCACGCGCCGTCGTTGCCGACCGGTGCTTCGTCGGGTGACGATCGCCGATCCCTTCGTTGTCGCAGAAGGCGCTGCGGCCCGAAGCCGCTGAGCAGACGCTGCTCAGAAGTCGTTCGCAAGCGACCCGGCAGGATACTCGCGCAAAGGTGCAGCTCCGGCAGCCCACGCGGCGAGCACAGGGTCCATGATCCGCCACGCCTCCTCTGCTTCGTCGCCACGGATCGACAGCGTGGCGTCTCCCTCCAAGATGTCGAGCAGGAGGCGGCTGTAGGCCGGAAGGGTCTGCGGGGCCAGGTCGGTGTCGAGGCAGGCCGGTTCGAGGTCGAACGGGTCGCCGGCGCCGTTGAGGTTCATCGACAGCTCGATTCGATCGGGGTCGATCATGAACCGAAGGACGTTGGGTGCAGGCTCTTCGTGCTGCCCGAAGACCAGGTGCGGTACGTCGCGGAAGCGGACGGCGATGTGGCTGCGCCGGGCGCCGAGCGCCTTGCCGGAGCGCAGTTTGAACGGCACACCGGTCCAGCGCCAGTTGTCGATCCAGCAGGTCATGGCGGCGAAGGTTTCGGTTTCCCGGGTGGGATCGACCCCAGGCTCAGCGGTGTAGTCGGGAACCACCCGATCGCCGATGCGGCCGGCGGTGTAACGGGCGCGAGTGGTGTGGCGGCTCACCTCCTCGGGAGTGAGAGCACGAACCGCACGAAGGACATCCACCTTGCGGTCATGCAGGTCTCGCGAGGTCAGCGTGCGCGGAGGTTCCATCGCGACAAGGCACAGCAGTTGCAGCAGGTGGTTCTGCAGCATGTCACGCAGGGCGCCGGCACGGTCGTAGTAGCTGGCCCGCCCCTCCAGCGTGAGAGGCTCGTCCCAGACGATGTCGACCGAATGGACGTGCTGCGCGTTCCAGAGCGGCTCGAAGATCCGGTTGGCGAAGCGGAGTCCGAGGACGTTTTGCACCGTCTGCTTGGCGAGGAAGTGGTCGACCCGGAAGATGCTGTCCTCGGTGGCGACTTCAGCGAGCAGTCGGTTGAGCTCTTGCGCACTGTTCTCGTTGCTGCCGAATGGTTTCTCCAGCACTATGCGGCTCTTGGGCGGGATTCCAGCCTGGGCCAGGGCCGTGACGGTTGTCGCGAAAAGGCTTGGCGGCAGAGCGAGATAGAACGCGATGGGAGTGGGTAGATCGCGGATCGATGCCGCGACCGCGGCTGGATCTGTGACGTCGGCGACGACGTAGTCGATCTGGTTGAGCACCTCGTGCCGGGCGTCGATCGGTACGTCGGCCGCGTGCCGGTCGAGGCGTTCGCCGGCGTGCTTGCGGAACTGCTCGTTGTCGAGGGGCTCCCTGCCCACGCCGCGGACGCGGAAGGCCGGTGGCCACGAACGTGCTGCCGTCAACCGCGCCAACGAGGGCAGCAGGTACCGGCCGGCGAGGTCACCGGTCGCACCGAAGATCACCAGCGAAGTCATGTCCCGCTCCTCATCCCCAGCGTGCACGCCGGCTCACCGGCGCCGACCGGCGGAAGATCTCGAACAGCTAGGTCCGGGCCTGTTTGTCGTGAGCCCGTTTGAGCAGGGCCATCAACTTCTCCTCCTCGCGGATCCTGGCCCGGTACTTCTCCGGAAGCTGCTTGAGAGTCGCCTCTTCGGCGAGCAACGCGGCGAAGACCTCCGCGCCTCGTGCGGGGTCGGTTTCGATGTCCACGTACTCGATCGCGTGGCGCCGGGCGGAGGCGATCACGTTCTGCGCCCGGCCCCAAGCGCTGGTCATGGACGCGATGACGGTGACAAGGAGGACACCGATGATCACACTCAGGGAAAGCCCTGTGCTGATCTCCACCACGTCGACCGGTTGTCCATTGTTGATGAACGGCAGGTTGTTCTCGTGCAACGCGTGCAGGATGAGCTTCACGCCGATGAACGCCAGGATCACGGCCAACCCATAGGCCAGATAGACGAGTCGGTTGAGCAGCCCGTCGATCAGGAAGTACAGCTGGCGCAGGCCCATCAGCGAGAAGGCCGTGGCGGTGAACACCAGGTAGACGTTCTGCGTCAGCCCGAAGATGGCCGGAATGGAATCCAGCGCGAACAGGACGTCGGTACCCGCGATGGCCACCATGACCAGGAGCATCGGCGTCATGGCTCGCCGGCCATCGTCGACGGTGAACAGCTTGTCGCCGTCGTAGGTGTCGGTGGTGTGGAAGAGCTTCCTGGCGAGCCGGATCATGATGTTGTCGGCCGAGTGGCTGTCCTCACCCGACGGCTTGAGCAGGTTGCCCGCCGTGACCAGCAGGATCACGCCAAAGATGTAGAAGACCCACGCGAACAGGTTGATGAGGGCGGCGCCCAGCATGATGAACCCGGTCCGAGCGATCAGCGAGAAGACGATCCCGAACAGCAGTACTTTCTGCTGGTCGGCGCGGGGGACCTTGAAGCTGGACATGATGATGAGGAAGACGAACAGGTTGTCGACGGACAACGCCTTCTCCGTCACGTACCCGGCGAAGTACTCCGCCCCCATCGTCGTTCCGCCGGCGACCAGCACGCCGAGGCCGAAGACGATCGCGATGCCGACGTAGATCGCCGACCACAGCCCCGCCTCACGCAGAGTCGGCACGTGGGCTTTGCGCACGTGCACCATGAAGTCGAACAGCAGCAGGCCCATGATTCCGGCGATCGTGAGCCACCAGACGATCTGCGGTACATCCACTCGATGCCCGCCTCTCCGCGAAGTCGCTGCTACCTCACACCACCACAGCGCGCCGAGACCCGCAACCGCTCCGGTTCACCGTTGCTGCGTTTGGCAAATCTCCCCAGTGGGTCCAGGATGGGTCTTAAGCGCGCGACAGCCGATCTGTTGAGAGGCAGTCATGACCGCAGTCAAGCCAACGGCCGTTGTCGTACATCCCGGGGCGGTCCGCAGGCGTCCGAAGGGCGCCGTGCTGCTCGGCCTGTTCCGGACCACCGATCCCAAGCAGATCGGCATCCTGTACCTCGTCACGTCGTTCAGCTTCTTCATGATCGGCGGCGTGATGGCGCTGCTGATTCGTGGCGAGCTGGCCCGGCCAGGGATGCAGTTCCTGTCGAACGAGCAGTACAACCAGCTGTTCACCATGCACGGCACGATCATGTTGCTGTTGTATGCGACGCCGATCCTGTTCGGGTTCGCGAACTACGTCCTGCCGTTGCAGATCGGCTCCCCGGACGTCGCGTTTCCGCGGTTGAACGCGTTCTCCTACTGGCTGTTCCTGTTCGGCGGCCTCACCGTGCTGTCCAGCTTCGTCACACCGGCCGGTGCGCCGGACTTCGGCTGGACGGGGTACACGCCGCTGTCGAGCGCGATCCACTCACCCGGTGTCGGCGCGGACCTGTGGATCATGGGGCTGGCGGTGTCCGGTCTGGGCACGATCCTGGGCGCGGTCAACATGATCACCACCGTGGTCTGCCTGCGCGCGCCCGGTATGACGATGTTCCGGATGCCGATCTTCACCTGGAACATCCTCGTCACCTCGGTGCTGATCCTGCTGGCGTTCCCGATCCTCACCGCAGCTCTGCTAGGTCTGGCGGCGGATCGACACCTCGGTGCGCACGTGTTCGACCCGGCCAACGGCGGCGTGATCCTCTGGCAGCACCTGTTCTGGTTCTTCGGCCATCCCGAGGTCTACATCGTCGCCCTGCCGTTCTTCGGCATCGTCACCGAGGTCCTGCCGGTGTTCAGCCGAAAACCGCTCTTCGGCTACAAAGGCCTCGTCTTCGCCACGTTCGCGATCGCCATGCTCTCGGTCGTGGTGTGGGCGCACCACATGTACGCCACTGGTGCGGTACTGCTGCCGTTCTTCGCACTGACCACCTTCCTGATCTCCGTGCCGACCGGCATCAAGTTCTTCAACTGGGCCGGCACCATGTGGAAGGGCCAGCTCACGTTCGAGACACCGATGCTGTTCAGCATCGGGTTCCTCGTCACCTTCCTCCTGGGAGGGCTGACCGGAGTGCTGCTGGCCTCTCCCCCGATCGACTTCCACGTCACCGACACCTACTTCGTCGTCGCGCACTTCCACTACGTGCTGTTCGGCACCATCGTCTTCGCCACCTACGCCGGCATCTACTTCTGGTTCCCCAAAATGACCGGCCGGATGCTCAACGAACCCCTGGGCAAGCTGCACTTCTGGACCACGTTCCTCGGCTTCCACGGCACGTTCCTCGTCCAGCACTGGCTCGGCAACCAGGGCATGCCCCGCCGCTACGCCGACTACCTGCCCACCGACGGATTCACGACGCTGAACATGATCTCCACGATCAGCTCGTTCGTGCTCGGGCTGTCGGTGCTTCCCTTCCTCTACAACGTGTTCCGCAGTTACCGCTACGGCGACCCGGCATCGGGCGACGACCCTTGGGGCTTCGGCAACTCGCTGGAATGGGCAACCACGTCACCTCCACCTCGGCACAACTTCAAGGAACTGCCGAAAATCAGGTCCGAACGCCCCGCGTTCGAGCTGCACTACCCCCACATGGTCGACCGCATGCGCGACGAGGCGCACTTCTCCCTCCTGCACCGAGGCTCCACTCCGCCGGACGAGCCCACCGAGCAAACGCTCGCCTCCACCCACCGCGAGGACAAACATCGAGCAGACGAACCCGAGTAGGCGTTGTGCAGGGTCTGTCAAACGAGCGGCTCTGGCTCGTAGTCGGTGGTGACGGCGGGTAGCTGTTCGCGATCATGATCTGGTGATGACTGTCGATTCCCTTGTGGGGACAGTGTTCTCCGGACTGTCAGCGTTGGTTGTCGAGGACGTGACGGAGGGCGGCAACACAGCGACAGCGAAGGTGCACGGGTATCACCGGCGGACGATGAAGGACGTGCCGGTCGATGGCCGCCAGGTCGTCGTCCGTCTGCGCGTACGGCGGCTGGTCTGCCCGGCTCGGGGTTGCCCGCGGCAGACGTTCCGGGAACAGATTCCCGGATTGCTGGAACGCCATCAGCGCCGCACGGTGCGGCTTGTCCGGCAGATTTCCCTTGTGGCGCGGGAGTTATGTGGTCGGGCGGCGGCACGCCTGGCCGGCTTGCTCGCTGTGCCCGTGTCCCGTAGCACCGCGGTGCGCCGTCTGCGGTGCCTGCCGCTGCCCCGGTTGACGATTCCGCGGGTGATCGGCGTGGACGACTTCGCCCTGCGCCGCCGCCAGCGCTGCGCCACGATCATCATCGATGCCGAGACCGGCCGACGTGTCGTCGTCCTGCCCGGTCGCGACGCGGCCACGTCGCCAGGTAGTCCATCCGGGTGAGAAACCGTGCCAGAACGCGGACAAGAGCTACCGCTTATGGTTCTCGGCAGGTATGCCTTTGCGCCATGCAGACCAGGAACGCAGCACTCGGCTCCACCGCGTTCTTCGTGCTGGCACCGGGTGGCGTTGCCGGCCTCATCCCCTGGCTGCTCACCCGCTGGCAGATGCAACCGTTCTGGCTGCCCTTGCGGATTCTCGGCGTGGTCGTGCTGGTGATCGCACTTGCCGTGCTGATCTCCGCCTTCGCCAGGTTCGTCACCGAGGGCTTCGGCACGCCCGCACCGGTGGCCCCGCCCGACCGGCTGGTGGTCGGTGGGCTGTACCGACACGTGCGCAACCCGATGTACCTCGCAGTGCTCTCGCTGATCCTCGGACAGGCACTCCTGTTCGGACAGTGGATACTGCTGCCCTACGCCGCAGTCGTGAGCCTGGCGTTCGCCGCGATGGTCCACTGGCACGAGGAACCCGTGCTGCGCCGCGACTTCGGTGCCCAGTACGACACCTACCGAGCCGCAGTGCCCGGTTGGTGGCCGCGGCTGCGCCCGTGGCGCCACAGCTGATCTGCACAGGCCGACTTTGGACTGATGCCGTCATCGGGGAGTCGTCAGGTTCATCACCGCATCTCTTCCCTGAGGATGACGGAGAGCGTCGCCGTCATGCGCCGGTGGCCCCGCATAGGGGTATCTGGGACGCCGTTGTGCAGAGGTAGGTCAGCGAGGGCACCAGGATCCGGGCTTCCGCACCCGATGCGACGAGGATTGTGCAGCCGCAGGTCCTATCAGTCGCCCACCGACGTGCAGCTCAGCAAGTTGTGCACACCGGCCAACCACAACACGTCCAGGCGCCACTCCTCACCCGCCACGGCGTGTGAGCGCATCCAACGTTCCTTCACCGTGCGCGGCCGGGCACCGACCGCCGTTCCTTCCGGCCCGTACCCGGATCTCCCCGTGGTGGTTTGGCGCGGACGCTCGCCCGACCGGTTCGCGTCCGCCGTCGACAGTCCGCCGGAAATCCGCACAGTGCGATCTTGCGAGGCCCTTTCGACGAGATCTCACGATCGACGGCGTTGTTCTTCACGCACACAGCAATCTTTGCCCCGACCAAACGAGACGGCGGCACGTCACGTGGATCGTAGGGAGTTCGCAAGGGACCGCCGCGGTTCGTCCACAGCCTTGCTGCTGGCCGCACTCAGCAGATAGGACACGGCTTCCATTCTGGGCAACCTCCGCAGCGCCGGGAGAGCGTCCGTGGGCTGATCACCGCGCCCGAGCGCGCCGGCGGACCAGCAGGACTCCACCGGCTGTGAGCAGGATCAGCACGACGACGAACGGCACCGGCCCAATCGCGGTGAACCACTCCACCAGCAGGCCCTGCAGCCGTCCCGCGCCGTCGACCACCGGGTCCGACGGGTCTGCCCCGCCGAGGAACA
>NZ_JAAMPJ010000014.1 GCF_011067745.1 Lentzea alba | reverse complement strand
CCCGGTACAGCCTGACCGCTCGAGCCCTCAGCTCATCGGGGTACTTCTTCGGTGGTGCCACGGACGACTCCCTTCAGGTCCTATCGGACCATGCTTGAAAGTCTCCGAGCTACCGGGGGAACCTCACGTCTACTGGATTCACCCCGACCGCCGCCCTGCTGGACGCACGTGGCCCAAGAACCTCCACCCGGACAAGGACGCGCTTCGAGCCACCCTCCAAAGACAGGCCGACGCAGAGTCGAAGAACGGATTCCACATCGCTCCAGTCATCCTCGACATCACCCCGCCGGAAGGATTCGCAGGCAAGAACAACAGCACCGCCAAACCTGTCACACCGGCGTGCTGAGAAATGTCACGGCGTCTGAAACAGATCATGGTGACGTCGTGAGGCGGCTGGCGCGGAGACGGCGAGAGTCCTCGCCGTCCCAGCTGTAGGTCCGCTGCCGCGGCCCGCGGGCCGCGGCTACTTCACACGAGGCCGGCCTCGTGGAGCTTGATGGCCACACCGGCGGTAACGCCCAGCGCTGTACCCGCGCCGAGCACCGTGCGCAGCACTTGAAGTGCGTCCTTACGGCGTTGCGAATCCGACTGGAACAAGGCGACCCCGGCCGCCGTAACGGCCGTGCCGATGACGAACACGACCCACGCACCCAACACGATCAACATTCGCTAGCCCTCACGCTTCGTTCACCCGGCAGGCGGCGTGCCTGCCAGATCAACAATCCGGTGAGGAGCAGGAGGTTGTCACGCCACCTGCTTTTACCGATAGACTGCGCTACAGAGCCGATGTTGCCTAGGCAAAGCCTCTTAAGGCGCGGTCAATCGGTGTCAGTCTTAAGGGTGAAATCCAGTTTGGATGATCATGGAAACGACCGCTGAGGACACCCCGAGCCGCACCGCCAAGGAGCGGCACGAGAAGCGGATCGAACGCCTACGCGACTTGGTTGAGTCTGGGGTTGTCGAGACCGCGCGCAAGAAGCGCAAGCTGCTCTGGCAGCCCGACCCGAAGACCGAAGCCGTCCCCTGGATCGCCGTTCGTTCGGCGCTCTTCAAGATCACCGAAGACCATCCTGTCCGCACCCGGATCCAGCAGGTCAGTTCCTCGAAGAGCGCCGCAGTGCAGGTTCTGCTGCTTGCACTCTTCGAGCTCCAGGTGAGTCCGCCGAGGCCCAAGGGGTGGAACACGAGGTTGCCCATCCGCTACAGCGACAACCCGCTCATACCGTCATGGGTCGACTTCACCGCGTTGCCCACCGTCGACTCGACCAAAACGACGACCCACGCACGCATCCCGCGAGCGAACCGAGAACGACAGATCAAACGGGCGCTCGACCGACTCGCCGCCAGCGGCCGCGTGGAACTCAAGCCCAAGGGCGTCCATGGTCGATACGAGAACTTCGGGGTCCTCGACGAAGGCACCAACCAGGGCCCAGGCAACGGCACGACCTACTACGCCCCTCCTAACCTCGGCACCGGGAAGAACCGCCGGCTGGTCGTCACCATCCCTGTCGAGTTCTTTCTCAACGGTTGGATTGACGCTCTGTCCGACAACGAGATCATCACCTACCTCGCGCTCCGCCAGACCGCACAGGCCTACCCAGGTCGCCACGACAACGAGGGCATCTACCTCACTCAAGCCAAGCGCACCGAGGATTTCAACCTCGACCGCGGGTTCGAGGCGCACCGGATGCTCGCCCGCTACGGCCTGATCAACACCATCCGCGACTTCCGACGCAGCGCAAACGGAACGATGTCGGGCTTCGAGGAAAGCGGTCCGGGCCAGATCGACAGGTTCACGCTGAACGACTCGGCGCTTGCTCAACCCGCGTTCTCACGCGTCATGAAGTCGCTCCAGCAGTTCGCTAACGGCTTCGACTCTGATCTCGCTGGCCTGACTGAGTCCATCGAGCTCTTCACTACGGCGATGGCCGACACGCAGGACTGAGTGCTGTCGCGCAGAACGAGGCCGTGGCTCGCTCGGTTGCGCCATCTCGACGCGTATCCCAGGCCGATCGCCCTGTGCCGTTCGTGCCGCATCCCCGACTACGCGGACCGTCCGGAGAGCCCGAGCCACCGAAGAATCCCTCGTGGGGATGACTCTGCCGCAACGTCCTCTTCAGACGCTGTCACAGTGGACGGTGGAGGCGGCGGTGCGGCTACGGGACAACCGAGTACCGCTTGCTGGATCGCAGACCAATTCGAATCCTTCCACCAGTCGAACAGGTCAAGCGTGCTCACAACGCGGACCGTGTTCGCCTTGACGAGTTCCGGTCTGTTGTAGATCGTCCTCTCACGCTCTTCAGGTTGACGCCTCCGCTGGTGATTGACGATCAGAGTGCCGCCCTCCACGGGCAGGTCGGGCTTTGCGCTTCGCCAGGTGTCGAGATGCCTAAGCAGATCGCCAACCAAGGACTCGCTAGCAGTGCCAGAGACCGCCTTGACCTCGACAAGTTGCTTGCGGCTGCCTAGACCGACCAGCAGATCGGCTGACCACGTGCCCTTCTCACTCCGATCCAGGTTCGTCGGGGACAGGCCCGCGTCATCGAGCACCTGCTCGACCGCCTGTACGAGCTCGTCTCCCGCGCCGTGCAACAACCCATCCCGAACCAGAGTCGCCGCCTGCCCGGCGTCCTTCAGGTCAGCCTCCAGCTGCGCTCGTTCGGTCGAGTGGCGGATCTCCATGTCAGCCAAGGCCGCCTGCGCCGCGAGCTCGGCTCGTGTTCGCCAAGCCGTGCCGACGTCATGTCCTGCCAACCGAAAACGCCGCGGCGCGTGCGGCACGAAGGCCGGAATCGCCTGCTGCACAAGCCAATCGACCACCGTGTCCCAGATAATTGCATCGGGGACGATGTACCAGCGCCAGGCCTCGTCCCTGGCGATCAGCACCGCCACAAGCGGATTGCCCAAACCGTCCACCAGGATCGACTTGAACTCCGCATTCAAACGCGGCAAGGCCTGGCCTCGGGCCGGCTCCGACGCCATCTCCGTCGGATCTAGCAGCGACAACGTCCACCAGGGAGCGTCCTTCGGGCGGTTGAGCAGCCTCGTCCCCAAGTCTCTGTCGGCAGCCGTCAGCCCGGAGGACAGGCTGGGACGCGGACCACCCGTGGGTAGCCGACGGCCCCTGACTCCGAAAATGCCCTGCGGAAACATCACGGTGTCGTCGAACATGCCGAACACGTTGAACATCGACCGCGGCGCGTCGTCATACTCGTAGCCGAGCATGCTGACGATCAACAACGGCTCGCCGCGGCCGCGCGCTCCCTCTCGGAGCCGCTCGAACTCGTTTCTGCTGGCATCAGCGGACCCACCTGGCAGCAGCGCCGCCACGCAGTCGGCGGTTTCCATGCCCTGCCAGCGCGGCTCGACACCATGCTGATCCCAGTCGATGACTGTTGTCTCCAACGGCGACGTCCTGACCTGGGCACCCGGACGCGGCTCAAGTGGCATCCCGGTCCAGTAGCCATCCGGAATCGGCTCAGAATTAGGAGCGGAGACTCCTAGATGGATCGGCAGCGGCATCCGAGCATCGTAGGACCGCTTGCGCTACGTGCCTGGGACATTTTCTCGATGGTCGGACGCGGCATGTTGTCGCCCTCGCAGATGGTGAACGGACTATTGATCATGTTGACCGTCACCTGTCAACGACAGAGTCGGCTGCGGCCGACGCTGGACAAGATCGAGATAGAGCTCGTCGGACAGCTCGGCGCGCTCGGGAGCGGGAGCCGTGGTTGATAGCCGCCAGTAGTGATCATCGCTGTCAGCTGCGCAAGCTGGGCAGCTGATGCGGACCTCTCCGTCCTTCAGGACTGTGCGGGATTTACACGGGTTCAGCGCATGCAGGCCCCGCTTGCACCTGGCTGGATTGTAGACAGGGTTTGTGCTTGACCAATTGACCGCTCGCTACTGGGGCCGGGGGTTCCGGACGTTGCGGCACAGCCGGGTGTGGCCGGACACCGAGGGGTTGTGGCGTGAGCGTGGTCGGTCGGACGGTGTGCGGGTTGCGCCGGCCGGGCGAGATCGGCGCGGCGTCTCGTGCCGGCAGGCGCGGGGGCAGGGCTCGATCGGTGCGGAATCCTGCCCCGGTCTCGCGCTGCTGATCAGTTGTCGAGGATGACGACGGTCTTGCCCTTGGCCTGGCCGGCGGCGATGGTGGCGAGGCCGTCGGCGGCCTGGTCGAGGGTGATGACGGCGCCGACGTCGACCTTGAGTGCGCCGCCGGCGGCCTGCTCTGCCAGCGGTCCGGTGACTTCCCGGACGGGTGAGGCCATGATCGGTGTGACGGTGACACCGGCGGCGGTGGCGGCTTCGGCGTCGGGCGCCTGGGTGAGGGTGGAGACTTTGCCGCCTTGGCGGACGGCGGCGAGCGGGACGTCGGCGGGGTCGTTGCCGAACAGGTTGATCAGTGCGTCGACGCCGCCGGGGTGGGCGGCGAGGACCTGCTCGGCGACGGGGCCGGCCGCCCGGTCGACGACGGTGGTGGCGCCGAGGCCGGTGAGCCGGGCAGTGTCGGCGCCGGTGGCGATGACGGTGACCCCGCGGGCGGCCAGG
The DNA here is from genome assembly GCF_011067745.1 of Lentzea alba. Taxonomy (GTDB): domain Bacteria; phylum Actinomycetota; class Actinomycetes; order Mycobacteriales; family Pseudonocardiaceae; genus Lentzea; species Lentzea alba. The sequence continues at coordinate 366,100 of NZ_JAAMPJ010000014.1, read as the reverse complement.
AGCTGGACGGCGTAGGAGCCGACGCCGCCGGAGGCGCCGTTGACCAGGACGGTCTCGCCGGACTGCGCGTCGATGGCGTCGACGGCCTGGACGGCGGACGCGGCGGCCAGCGGCAACGCGGCGGTCTGGACGAAGTCCAGACCGGCGGGCTTGAGCGCCACCGCGGCGGCGGGGAGAACCGCGTACTCGGCGAGAGTGCCGGCCTGCACCGGCGGCGCCATGAGAACGTGGCCGAAGACCTCGTCGCCGGGTTTGACGTGCTCGACGCCCGCCCCGACGGCTTCCACGACACCGGCGGCGTCACGGCCGACGACCAGCGGGTATTCGTGCGGCAGCATGCCGGCGAGATAGCCGGCGGCGATGGCGTTGTCGACGGGGTTCAGGGCTGCGGCCTTGACCCGGATCAGTACGGCGCCGTCGGTGACAGGCGGAGTGGGCAGCTCGCCGATCTGGGGTTTCTCGCCGGCAGCCGGGACGTGTAGTGCGCGCATGATGTGCTCCTTGTTCTGGTGTTACGAGACGGATTGACCTTGATGACGCGGGTTCAGGACCCGAAGGGATATGGGCCGAACCGGCCCCACACCACTACGGCGGCGAGGATCAGCAGCACCACGTTCGCGCCGATCATCTGGTTTTCCTTGCGGCGGGCGTGGGTCACGATCGCGCCGATCATGATCAGGACCAGGCCGAGCGCTGCCAGGGGCACCACGATCGGAGCGACGTGCAGCAGCGCCGGCAGGATCAGGCCGACGGCGGCCAGAAGTTCCAGCGCGCCGATGGACTTGACCGCGCCGGAACTGAAACTCTCGGTCCAGCCCATGCCGCTCGCGGCCAGTTTCTCCTTGGGCTGACTCAGCTTCATCACGCCAGCGGCCAGGAATGCGGCGGCGAGCAAGCCGGCGATAACCCACAACACGATATTCACGGGAGTTTCCTTCAATCGATGACTTCAAGCTGCAGGGACGAGGACTGGGGACGTCGCAGGCGCCAGTGTGAGCCTCTTTCGAGGCAATACGAAATTCCTGCAGCACAAGCGTTAAAGGGCTTCGGCATCATCAAATAGTTCAAGGTTGACGAATAGAGCTCAGCTCTAGGTGATCTGATTCAAGCTACAACTTGACATGACACCAGTTACTTCATTCTTGCAGTTATAGCGCGCACGTCGGCTCCGGTCGCGGCGCCGTGCGGGTCGGCGGGTTGTCACCGCCACGCCGCGCAGCCTGTGCGGTGCGGCAGGTGCCAGGAATGTGTTTCCAGATCGGCGGCCCACCGCGGAGCGGGGTTACGCCTGCGGGTAGAGCTGCTCGACCCGGTCGCGCTTGGTGTACATGTCCCAGTACTGCTCGGCGAGCTCGTCCGGGTCCACCATCGGCGCCGTTCCGATCGGACCGTTCTCGGCCAGGTTCGCCGCGGCCAGTTCGGCCATGGCGCTGCGGGCGATGAAGGCGCCGATGGACAGGGTGCCGGCGTAGATGCCGGAGGCAGCCAGCTCACCGTTGAGGGAGAACAACCAGTTACGGGCGGCGGCCATGAGGGGGCCGACCCCGCTGGCGTGCGGTTTCGGGGAGCCGGCCGTGGAGCCGGTGGTCATCAGGAAGGCGCCGTCGCCGCGCTCGGTCCACTCCGGCAGCACCGCGCGAGCGACCTCCACCGGAGTCAGCAGCAGCAACGGGCTGCCCTTCTCCAGGGTGGCGGCGTCCAGCCGGGCAGCGGGGGTGAAGGCCATCTCGCCGTTGATCGGCCCGTACTCGACCACGTCGATACGGCCGAAACGGTCCCGGACGGCGTCCACGACGGCCGGGACGTCGTGCGGCTTGGACAGGTCGGCGGTGAACCCGACCGCCTCGATGCCCTCGGCGGTCAGCTCGGCCACGAGGGCGTCGAGGCGCTCCTTGGTGCGGGCGACGAGGGCCACGCGAAAGTTCTCGCGGGCGAAACGGCGCGCTACCGAGGCGCTGAGACCTTTGCCCGCGCCGAAGATCGCGATCACTTTGGACAGTTCAGACACAGGGGTGTCCCCTTGAGATTCGGTTGGTTGGTTGTTCTCTGTGGTGCGGCAGGTCAGCCGCGGGCGTTCCACACCAAGGGAGCGGCCCGGATCCAGGTGTCCTTCTCGACGGCGTCGAGGAGGAAGCGGGCGAGGTCGGCCCGGTTGACCCGAGGGCCGGGCCGGACGCGGCCGGCCTCGGCGGCACGCAGAGGGCCGGAGGCGGGTTTGTCGGTCAGGGCGACGGCCCGGGCGAGGGTCCAGTCGACGCCGGAGGGGCGCACCACCTGGTCGACACCGGTGTGGTCGGCGAAGGAAGCCTTGATGTTCGACAGCGTGACCAGCGCCCTGGCCAGCGGGTTGAGCCGAGCCCAGTCGTCGCCGGCGCCCTGGGTGGACGCCAGGACGATCCGGCGGATGCCCTGCTCGTCCATCACGGTGAGGGTGTTGCGGGCGGCGTCGGTCATGAACATCGGCGGGCTGACCGGCTTGGCCCAGGGGTTGTCCGAGGCGCGGGCGTTGTTCAGCACACTGATCACCGCCTCGGTGCCCTTAGCCGCCGCGCGGATGTCGTCGAGGTCGGCGGGCGTGCCCTGGATCAGCTCGACACCGGCCGGGGCCTGGACTGCGGACGGGTCGCGCACGAGCGCGCGGACGCGGTGGCCGCGCGCGGTCGCCTGGGCCAGCACGTGGCCGCCGGTGCGGCCGCTGCCGCCGAGAACGAGCAGGTCAGTCATCGAAGCCAGTACCTTCCGAGTCTGCAGCGGGATCAGCCGTGGCCGGGAACAACGCAGCCCTCCGGGCGGCACACCGGGGTCTCGCCACTCGGGACGGCAACCATCGGGTGGGCGTCGTCCCAGGCCGTGCGGAGCAGGTCGAGCAGGGTGTCGCTGTCCTGGGCACCGGCCACGTGGTAACGGCCGTCGACAACGAGAAACGGCGCGCCGGTCGCACCGAGGCGCCGGGCGCGAGCCGCATCGTCGCGGACCTGCCGGCGGTAGCCGCGCGCGAGGAGAGCCTGCCGGGTCTGCGCACGGTCCAGGCCCAGTTCGTCAGCGAGCTTCAGGAGGTCGTCGCGGGAGAATACGGGCTCCGCGCGGCCGAAGTAGGCACTGAAGATCGCCGCCCATGCCGCATTGTTGCGGCCCTGCGCAGAGGCGTGGGCGAGGAACTCGTGCGCCAGATCGGTGTTACCCACCTGGTTGTCCAGCACCCGGTACGGGCGCAGGCCCTCGCTCGCGGCCAGCGCCTCGATCCGCCGGGTCAGCGTCTCGGCCTGGCTGTCGCTCACGCCGTGCTGACGCCGCAGGGTCTCGCGGACGGAGAACGTGCTCCCTTCCGGCAAGCCGCCGCCGAGCGGGAACGAGTGGTGAACCACCTCCACCTCGCCGGCGTGCTCGAACCGCTCGACCGCCCGTTCGAGACGGTGGTGACCCAGACCGCACCACGGACACGTCACCTCGGACCACATCTCGACTTTCACCACATGCTCCAATTCCTACGACTTGTGCGTAACGCCATGATGGACCAGCATGGAAGCCGTTACAAAAGGAACATCGGTGTGCGTGCCGGAGAGGAATGTGCGTCATGACGACAGCCGACGAAGCAGGCCCGGTGGTGACAGCGGCGGCGATCGGCCCGTGCGCGGCCATTCCCGTCGAGCACATGGCGTTCCTCCGCCAGATCCTGGACCGCGTCGGCGACAAGTGGAGCATGCTGCTGATCGCCGTCCTGCAGTCCGGGCCGCTGCGCTACACCGACCTGCAACGACAGGTCCCAGGCATTTCCCAGCGCATGCTCAGCCTCACCCTGCGCCAGCTCCAGCAGGATGGCCTGATCAACCGCACCGCCTACGCCGAAGTCCCCCCGCGCGTCGAGTACACCCTCACCCCACTGGGCCGCGGCCTCAACGAAATCGTCACCTCATTGATCGGCTGGGCCGCCGCCCACCACGACGAAATCCGCACCAACCACGAACGCGCCACAACCGGGTCCTGATCGTCACACCGGCAGCGCTGCCCACATCCGGCCTTGGGGACCAATGGAACAGCCAGTATCGGTGAGAACGATCATGGTCACGCCGCAGTGATCCACCAGCACAAGTGATCCGTCGTTCTGGAAGGCCCAGATGCCCGGCGCCGAGGCGGCAGGCGGGTACGGGCCGCTGGAGGAGATCGCCCGGAACAAGGTGAACGTGAAGAAGGTGATCACGCACTGGCCGGACATGCTCCGCGTGGCCGGCTCCCTGGTCACCAACCAGGTCCGCGCCTACGACCTGCTGCGGATGTTCGGCAGCGAGGACCGCCCGAACCCGCTGGGGGCCGCGTTCATCGAGTACGGACGGATCGCCAAGACCCTGCACCTGCTCGCGGTCGTCGACCCGATGGACGACACCTACCGGCGCCAGATGCACAAGCAGCTCACCGTCCAGGAGTCCCGCCACAAGCTCGCCCGCGACATCTGCCACGGCAAGAAGGGCACCATCCACCAGGCGTACCGGGACGGGATGGAGGACCAGCTCGGCGCGCTCGGCCTGGTCCTGAACGCCGTGGTGCTGTGGACGACGCGGTACATCGACGCCGCCGTCGCCCAGCTGCGTGCCGAGGGCCACGACATCAAGGACGAGGACGTAGCCCGGCTCTCCCCGCTCAAGCACAAGGACCTCAACTGCCTGGGCCGCTACAACTTCCGGGCCTCCACCCCGTCAGCCGGGGCGCTTCGGCCGCTGCGCGACCCGGACGCTGTCGACCTCGACGACGATGACGACGGCGCGGAGGACTGAACCGGGCGGCTCTGGTCAGCCGGCCGAGGCGGTGGGCGCCGCGGTTCAGGACCGTGACGGGGAAGCTGCGGCGCCCAGGCGGGAGCGGTTGGCGCGGATCAGAGTCCCTCGGTGGCGAGCATCTACCGGGCGCTCGCAGAGCACGCCAAACTCGAGGCATACCGAAGCCATCGAGGCCGCGCACGCCAACTTCGGCGCCCTCCAGAACAGCGAAGTCCCCGGAGCCCGCCCTTGCCGCTCCTGACCGAGCGTCACTCTGATTACGCCGGGCTACTTGTCACTTCGCCGTAGCTTCGGGAGAACAGGGCCGAGGCCCCCGGTGATGCGATCACCGGGGGCCTCTCACCGTTCATGATCGTTCTCACCGATACTGGCTGTTCCATTGGTCCCCAAGGCCGACATCCAGCAGAACCCGCCCCGAAGACCACCAGGTCACCCGTCACCTCCTCCGCCGACGCTGGGAACAGCACGGGCGGCGGTGTGCGGTCAGGCCCACGCGGCCCAGATCGCGGCGAGGTGGTCAAGGCGTCGTCGACGCCGCCTCAGCACGCGGGCGTCTGAACGACCGGAGGCCGGGGCGGGCCCCAGCTTCCCGCGCGCGGTTGAGCTCAGTCGCGTCGGGTCGGCACGGCTCGCGGCATGCGCGTGACCTGCTGCGCTTCGGCAAGCGCGGCGTGCAGCCGGGAGTTGTCGATGGCCAGTCGCTGGATCGTGGCGATGGCGAGTTCGAGGTGCTCGGTGAGTTCGCGATTCCGGCAGCGGAGGCGGGCATTGTCCTCCTGTAGGCGGGTGTAGGCGTCGGCCGCGCCGGTGTCCGCGTCCGCGCGCGGCGTGCTGGCGAGTTCGGCGCACACCTCGGGGAAGTTGCGGCGGAAGGTCGTGTTGGCCAGCCCGAGGCGAGTGGCAAGCGCGAGCGCGCTCGGTGTCCGGCCGGTCTCGGCCCGGGCGGTATCGATTGCCGCGCGGACCTGCGCCTCGGTCGGCAGGGGGACGTGGTGGGACACGGTCAGCTCTCCGGGATGGTCGGCAGCAGCGCGATGATCTTGCGTTGGCGGGCGGTGAGGTCGGCCAGCAGCAGGGGCGGCAGCGTGGGTCGGCGTGCGGCCTCGCCTGCAGTGCGGACTTGGACATGGCTGGGCAGGGTGGCGCGGCGGGTCACGAGGGCTCCGGGAGGTGGCGATCAAGGAACTGCTGGATCTGGTCGCGTCGGCTGCGGAGCCGGTGCGTCAGCAGCGGCGGCAGGCTGGGCCGCGCGGCGAGCTCGTGGTCGACGTGGTCGAGCTCGGTGCGCAACGCGCTGGTGTTGGTGGCGGTGAGCGCGACGTTGGCGCACTCCAGCGGCCGGCAGTCGCCCAGGACTGGCCGCGGTGTGGTGGTGGTGTCGCGGTGGGAGCGACACAACGCCTTGTCGTGGTTGAACACACAGGTGGCGAACGTGCCGGGATAGATCGCGGGGTCATCGCGTCGCAGCAGCCGCGCCAGCCGGTGTGAGTCGGTCATCACGGTGCCGGTGAATCGGGCCCGGCCTGCGAACCCGTCGAGTCGGCGGCGCGCTTCCTCGGCGGCAGGGCCGATCAGGGTGGTGTGCTCGTGGGCGTCGATCATCGTGAGCAGGTGTTCGCCGCGGGACAGGGCCTGCTCGCTCTCCACTTCGGCGCGGAAGCCGGAGTCCGACGTACCGGCGTAGCCCTCGAACATCTGGACGCTCAAGTGCCGGTACTGGATGGCGCCGGCGATCACCCCGCCTGGGCGACGGGCGATGAACCAGGCCAGGGTGCGGCGGAACTGTCGGGTCGACAGCCGCCAAGATCGGCCGTTGACCAGCGGAATGCCGTCGGCATGGCCGTGGAGTGCGCAGTAGTCGTTGATCCAGCGGACGAGTTCACCGAGTTGCGCGTTCGTGACCCCGGTGCTCTGCGCCTGGTCCGGGATGGCCTTGGACGAGCCAGCGGCGTTGCTGTGCGCGAGGTACGAGAACAGCAGCGTCCGGTCGACGGGTTGCAGCTGTTCCAGGACGGCGACCGCGCGAGCGGCCGGATGACCGACGATCCAGGTCGCCTCGGTGCCAGCGGCATCGGTTTCTCCTTTGAAGGCCCGGCTGGTCAGCTTCCACCAGTAGGGCCGCCCCTCGGCGTCGCGCGCCACGGTCACGCAGCCGCGGCGCAGGTGCTTGACCTCGCTGTCACGCATCCCGGACAGGAACGCGATCACCACCCAACAGGACACCTGCAGCAGACGAGCCAGTTTGCGGACCGACTGAGCTGGATGGTTCACCGCGATGTCGTTGATCCAGGGCGCACCGTCCAGCCGCCCGCGGATCGCAGTACCCAGCCACGTGTACTCGGTGACACCGACGAGCGCGGCGGTGGCGTTCACCGTGACGCTGTGCCGACGTATCAGGCCGGTGTGGCTGATACCGACCTCGGCGGCGATGAACTGCAGGTTCGGCCGCCCCTGATAGCCGGGCAGCGGGTACCCGGCGTGGACGTGGTCGTCCAGATAGGACTGAAGTTGGGCGGCGGCGCCGGGGTTGTGACCGCGTTTGCCGTTGCGGAACCGGGATCGGTAGTCCAGCCAGCGCTGATGGGCGTCGAGGATGTCGGGAGCGAACTCGTCGACGAACCGCAGCGCCCAGCCCAGCAGCGGCCAGAGGACGGGTTCGGGGATGCGGTCTGTCGTGTTCTCCGCAGGACGTTTCGGGCGCGACCAGCTTTCGACCTGGTGCGGGTCGATGCTCAGTGGGTCGGCCAGACCGGTGCGGTAGCGCCAGAACAGGCGCACCACGCGCCGGGCGTGTTCGCTGGCGCTCGCGTTGGGCAGGGTCAGCAGGTGCCGGTGGTAGTCGGCGAGGTCGTCCGTGGTCAGCCGCGCGAGGTCGGGCCGCAGCGGGTGCCCAGCCACGGCCGGCCGGTTGTCCAACCAGGACAGAAACCGGCGCACGTCGATGAAGGCGCTGCGGATGCTGAACAGGCTTTGACGTTTCTCACCGGGTGGCAGCGGGCCAGCGAGCATCGCGTAGCACAACTGCTTGGCGTGCAACCGATAGCGACCGGGTATGGTGGGAAAGTCCAGCGCCAGCGTCTTGACGTGGCGTTGGAGCACACCGGGATCCAGCCGCCACACCTCGTCCATGAACCGCGACGTGTAGGCCAGCTCGACGTCCGGTCGCAGCGGACGTCCCGCCAGTACCCACTGCTGCCCGCCGGGCAGCTCGGGGCGGTCGGGCGATGTCCACGCTGCCAGTGAGGTCATGGGCGCTCCCACGGGTCTTCGGCCAGCTCCAGCAGGGCCTCGGGCGGTGTGACGGCGCGGGCGGCGTCGACTTCGGCCGGGGTGAACCTCGGCAACACCTCGCCGCGCAGGGCCGCCCAGGTCGGTCCGTAACGGGCCCACCACTCGGTCTCCCCGAGCCGGACGCGCCGGTCGGCCAGCTCATCGAGCAACACGAGGATCGCCGGCAGGTGTGCGCGGGTGATCAGGCAGTTCCCGCAGTGAAAGCAGTCCAGAAACGACATCCGGCGGCACGGCCGACCGGTGCCGGGATGCTGATCCGGATCACTGCACGCGCTCCACGCGCCCTCGTGCGCCGGGTCGGCTTCCGTGGCTGCGGGCTCGATCCGCAGACTCGTACGGCCGGACTCCTGCAGCACGTGGTGATGTGCCGCCAGCGCGGCCTGCTCGGCATCGAGCACCGCCTCACCCAGGACCTCCTCGGCCCAGTCACGGGCCGTCGGGTCCCCGCGTAGGTAGCTGGCGAACAACACGCCCACGGTGTTCGACCGGGCCGCCGACGGCAGATGCCCGCCGACCGCGCGGGTGCGGCGGACCTCGACACTGGTGCGCACCCGCGGCATCCGCACCTGCAGCGGCGCACCACCCGACCCGTCATCCGGGTCGATGTCCGTCTCGCTGGCCGGGTCGGCGCGCAAGTCGTGCCGGGCCGCCCACGCAGCGAAGTTCAGTGACCCCGCCAGCCGGGCGGCGTAGGGATCGTGATGCTCGTGCACTCCACCGAGTCCACCGGCGCGGGCGTTGCGCCAGACCGACCAGATCGTCCCCGCCCCTGCCGGCGCGCCGGTCTGGGAATCTCGGAACACCCGGCTACGGGCCATCAACCGGTGCAGCATCAGATAGAGACCGCCGGGCGTGTGCAGAGCGCGGTGTGGCGGACCGATCTCCCACGTCACGGTGTCGAACCAGCGTCGTGGCCCGTGCCGCCGCTTGATGACCCGCAGCTCGACCGCGCGGCCGCGCGGTCGAGGACACGGTGCTCGGCAGGCAGCTCCTTGAGCGTCTCCGGGTTGCGGCCGGTCACCACGCCGAGCAGCACCAGCAGCGGTTCCCGGTCAGCCTGGGTGACCAACAGCTGCTGCGCCACCGCCGTGCGTGCCCGGCGTTCCCGGTAGACGCCCGATTCCGGCAACCGTGGCACCACCCCGGTCCGCGCGATCCCGGCCAGCTGCGCGGCGACCACCTGGTCCGGGTCAGACAAGCTCGACGGGTCGGCAGACCAGGCCGCCACCAGCCGTTCCCCGGCGTCGATGCGGTCACGGATCGCGGCGACATCAGCGCGTGCAGCGGCTACCAGCCGCGCCCACTCCCCATCGGAATAACCCGGTGCACCGGGTTTCTTGGTGTTCATGTCGCGCCGACCCAGATAGGTCAGCACCGCGGGCGACAACAGGTCCCGTAGCGCAGGCTGCCGGACGATCAGGCGCAGCGGGCTCAACTCCCTCCACGCCCACGTCGCGCCGAGCGCGTCGATGCGGTGCCGCAGAAAGGCATCCACCTGGGTAGCGGTCAGTTCCTGCGGCACCACGGGCGGGCTCGGCAGGCCAGCCAGGAACCGCACAAACCGGATCACCGCACCCCACGTCGTCGCCGCCGAGGCCAGGGTGCGGCGCGTGCCCGCCGGCCCGACCGCCGCGGCGAACGCCGCGGCGAGCGGGGCGTGCCAGCCGGGCAGCGGCAGCTCGCCGACACCGAACCGCCGGTGGCGACCGTCCTCCCCGACGAACTCCACGACCAGCCCGCCGTCGTGATACGCCACCTCCTCAGGCGGGCCGTAACCCGGATCGGGAACGGCAGCCGGTCGTCCTGCATGGGTACTGCCGCGGCCGTCCCCGGTCACAGGACACCACCCACGGTCGGACCGTGTTCGTCATCGACGGGCAGGACGCTCACCGGGATGGCCCACGGGTCTTCCCACCCGTCGGGCACCAGCGCCATGCGGGTCTGCATCTCCAACTCGGCCAAGGTAATGGTGCAGTCGGGTATTGGAACTCTCGGAATACCCGGTCACGATCTTCTTGCAGGCGGAGTGCAGGCACCGCGGTCAGAGGCCGTCACCGATCATGTCGGCAGCTGCCGCAACCACTGGTTCACCACCGCCGGTCGCGGCCGTTCAGGTGCGTCCTCGAGGAGCAAGTCGCCGACGACGAGCACCAGCGGCTCGAACTTGACGTCTCACGACTTCCAGCCGTCCGATCGAAACAAGGCCACGTGCATGACAACGGAAGCTAGACCCGTTACGGCGGAGCACACAACGCCAGATCAGCCAGGTGTCCATCGTGCTGAACCGGACGGCGCCACGAGTCCGCGTACAGCGACAACCCTGACCGACCACAGCCGGTCCCACTCCCCGAACACGTCCACACCACGCTCGGCCAGGAACACCAGCCAGTCCCGCGATGCCCGCGCGTAGGCCTCCCACATGTTCGGCGAGGGGGCGCCCGACGCCGGGGGTGGATTCGGGCGGTCGGGTGAATTCCGTCGGTACCGACCGGTGTTGCGGTGGTGTGGTGGAACTCTGGGGATCCGCCAGTCACTGACCGGACCGGGGAGGTGTCCTCGTTCGTGACACCCGAGCTGGAACAGCCCACCGACACCGGCACCGAGCCCACCGACGGGGACGGCCCTGGTGTGCACAACATGGTTTCCGGTGTTGTGGGCGCAGTGGTTCAGGCCGGGGTGGTGCACGGCGACGTGCATCTGCACTCGCCGCCTCCGCCGCCTCCGCCGCCTGCGCCGGTGGTGCCACGGCAGCTGCCCGCCGCGCCGGCGCTGTTCGCGGGGCGGGTGGCGGAGCTGGCAGGGCTGGACCGGACGCTGACCGCCACCGCGCCGGACGGGCGAGATCCGACCGCGAGAGGGCCGACACGCGCCGACTCACCCGCAAACCTGCCCGTCACCGGCACAACGGTGGTGGTCTCGGCGATCGGCGGGGCTGGTGGGATCGGCAAGACCTGGCTGGTCCTGGCGTGGGCACACCGTCACCTGGACCGGTTCCCCGACGGGCAACTGTTCGTAGACCTGCACGGCTTCAGCCCCACGCAAGAGCCAATGGCGCCTGGGGCCGCAGTGCGCGCGTTCCTCGACGCCCTGGAAGTCGACCCCGGCCGCATCCCGACCGACCTGGACGCACAAGCCGCGCTGTACCGCAGCCTGGTCGCGGACCGGCGGATGCTGATCGTGCTGGACAACGCCGCCACCGCCGAGCAAGTCGTCCCGCTGCTGCCCGGCAGTCCGACCTGCACCGTGCTGGTCACCGGCCGCACCAGACTCGCCTCGCTGATCGATCGGCACGGCGCCCGCCACCTGACCCTGGACGTTCTGACCCAGGACGAGGCGCGTGCCCTGCTGGCCGCCCGCCTGGGCGCGGACCGTATCGCCGCCGAACCCGGCGCCGTCGACGAGTTGATCCAGCTGTGCGGGGGCTACCCGCTGGCTCTGTCGATCACCGCCCGCCACGCCGCCACCCGCCCCGGCCTCCCGCTGACCGAGATCGCCGCCGAGCTACGCGAGCTGGGGCTGGAGATGCTCGACCACGACACCGACCCCACCGCCAGCCTGCCCGCCGTCCTCTCCTGGTCCCTGCGTCGGCTCACCGCCGAACACCGCACCGTGTTCGCGCTGCTGGGCATCGCCCCCGGCCCCGACACCACCCTGCCCGCCGTCGCCGCCCTCACCGGCCTGCCCCCGCCCCGTGTGCGCAAAGCACTGTCAGCGCTGGAGGAGGCGTCCCTGCTCGAACGACGGCCGGGCGGCCGGTACGCGATGCACGACCTGGTCCGCGCCTACGCCGCCACCACCGCCCACAACCTGCCCGACAATGTGCGAGAGACAGCCCTGGTACGGGTGATGGACTTCCACCTGCACACCGCCCACACCGCCGACCATCTCCTGTACCCCCACCGCGCACTCGTGCAACCCGACCCGGCCGCGCCCGGTGTCCACCCGCACCCGCTGCTCGACGCCGCGGCCGCGCTGGCTTGGCTGGAGGCCGAGCACGCCACCCTCCTGGCCACTCAGCGCACCGCCGCGGCCCTCGGCCGCCACCACGTCGTCTGGCACCTCGCCTGGGCACTGGACGACTTCCACATCCGGCGGGGGCACCGGCGCGACCAACTCGCCATGTGGCGGGCCGCGCTGGACGCCGCCGCACACCTGCCCGACCCCGCCACCCGCATCCGCACCCATCGGTTCCTCGGCGACGCCTGTTCCCTGCTGGGCCTGCACGAGGAGGCCACCGGACACCTGGACCAGGCCCTCGCCCTGGCCGAACACCATCACGACCCGACCGAACAGGCACACACCCACCTGATCCTCGCGATCGCCTGGGAAGAACGGGGGGATGATCGGTGGGCCCTGGACCACGCCCGACACGCCCTCAACCTCTACCGCACCCTCGGCCAGCCGGTGGGGGAGGCCACCGCACTCAACGCGGTGGGCTGGAACGCCGCGCGCCTGGGCGACTTCGACACCGCCCGCGACCACTGCCGCATCGCCCTCACCCTGTTCCGGCACCACCACGACCCCGACGGCGAGGCGGCCACCCTGGACAGCCTCGGGTTCATCGCCCACCGCACAGGCGATCACCAGCAGGCCATCGACCACTACCACCAGGCCCTCACCCTGTTCCGCACTCTCGGCAACACCTGCGAGGTCGCGGACACCCTCGACCGTGTCGGCCACCCCCACGCCGCGCTCGGGCAACGCGACCAGGCCCGCCAGGTGTGGCGGGAGGCGCTGGAGCTGTACCGGGAACAAGGCCGCGACGACGACGCCGCGCGCGTACAACGGCAACTCGACGACCTCGGCCCGGACCGCGACGCTGCCCCGCCACCTCGGGATCCCGGATCCGTCAACTGGCCGAAATGATCTTCAACCGAGTTCCTCGGAGTCACGCCCGGAACCGTCGGTCGCTGGGAACAGGGCAAGTCCACCCCAGAAGCCTGGCTCCAGCCCCGCGTGGCGAAACGTCGGCCGCCGAGCGGGCCGATGCTGATCGTCTGGAGCGCGCGCTCGCGAATCCGTCGAAGGTGGATCTCGTCACGGTCGCAGAACTTCGTCAGCGTGTGTCACTGCTGAGCGCCCGCTACGACGCTGAACGATCAACTGGGTTGCTGGCCGAGGCAGGACAGGCGTTGGGGCAGACCCGACTGCTGCGCGAGCACGCGCGCGAGTATCGCGTCAAGCGGGACTTGCTCGCGGCGGAGGCGGAAGCCTCCACCGTGATGGGCCAGTTCGTCTGGGACGCGTCTCAGCGCCGTGATCACGACACGGCAAAAGAGCACTTCACAACGGCAACTGAGGCAGCGCGCAGAGTCGGTGATCCAGTTCTCGAAGCTGTCGCGCTCCTGCGAACCTCATACGTTGAGCTGTATGGCACCGACGACCCGGCAGAGGGACTCGTTCTCACTCAACGTGCGGCCGGCGTGGCTCGGGGGCACAGCGATGTGTTGACTGGCCTGGCAGAACTGCACTCCGCCGAAGCCCACGCGATGATCGGCGAACGCGTTGCGTGCGAGCGTTCATTGGGACGGGCACAAGACCACTTTGGACGGATCTCGGGCGACGAGCCATTCGTGGAGATGTTCTCCGAGACGCAGTTCGACCGCCTCGCCGGATCCTGCTACCTGCGTTTGAACGACGCGGCAAGGGCCCAGGCCACGCTGGAGCGAGTCGCTTCACAAGCCTCGTCTCGTTCGAAGTCCCGCAGCATCGTGCTGGCGAACTTGAGCTTGGCGCACATCCAGCAGCGAGAGCTCGAGAACGCCGCGGCGGTTCTGCACGCTGCGATCGACTGTGTTGAGGCCACGTGGGGTGGCGGTGGCCTCAAAGTGATCTTCGGCGCGGCGCGAGAACTCCGTCCTTGGCGGAAGGAACCTGTGGTAGATCAGATATATGACCGCCTGTTCACCATGATGGTGGCGTCCTAGAAAGGGTTGCCCTGTGGCGAAGCCGGACGAGGCCAAGAACGAGGTTCGCCACCGCGTCTGGGACCTGCTCACCGAACACCGCGCCGCTCAACCGGACGTGCACGGCTCGATCCCGAACTTCGAGGGTGCCGTGCTGGCCGCACAGAGGCTCGCAGAGCTTCCGGTCTGGAAGCGGGCGCGCGTGGTGAAGGCCGTGCCAGACAAACCACAGGCTCCGGTCAGGGCGCTGGGCCTTCAGCAGGGCAAGCTGCTCTACGTGGCGGTTCCTAAGATCGCTGCCGCGAAGCCGTTCTATGAGCTCGATCCCTCGAAGCTGCCTGTTTCGCCTGAGGAAGCGGCGGTACCGAAGAAGGCTGCGTTGTTCGCGAGGACCGTTGACACGGATGAGATGCCGAAGATCGATCTGCTCGTGTGCGGAACGGTGGCGGTGAACCGTCGAGGTGTCAGGCTGGGCAAGGGCGCGGGATATGCCGATATCGAGGTCGCCCTGCTGCAGGAGGCAGGGCTGATCAGCGAGGCGACGACGATCGTCACGACAGTCCACGATCTCCAGATCGTCGATGGTGATCTCCCGGAGACCAGCCACGACTTCTCCGTCGACGTGATCGTCACCCCGACCCAGGTCATCGAGTGCGGACCGCCTCGACGGCCGGCAGGGATCCTGTGGTCGGAGCTGGACCCAGCGAAGATTGCTGCCATTCCGGCTCTCGTCTCGCGGGCAGCTCGGCGTCCTGCGTCTGGTCTATGACCATCCGATGGGCTCAGCCCGGAAAGCAGCGCAACGTCAGCTGATCGCAGATCGTTGGGTCCTGGCGTTGTCGTATCCGCTGTCTTGATCGACTTCTGTCGCAATCAGGCGAAACCCCCTCGAGCCCTCTGGCTTGGAGTGCCTCCAAGAACTACGCAGTTAGTACGGCGGAGCGCGAGAAACGAGGGGGAACACGTGGGGGCTCAACTCGACTTGCACGCGCGGGTGAGGTTCGCGTGGCTTGAAGTGACTGGGAAATGCCAGCTGCAGTGTGGCCATTGCTATGCCGACTCTGGCCCGGCTGGCTCGCACGGTGCGATGACGGCCGAGGACTGGAAGCGGTCGATCGATCAGCTCGCCGACCTCGGAACGCGGATGGTGCAGTTCATCGGAGGCGAGCCGACGCTGCACCGTGCGCTGTCTGGGCTCGTTCACCACGCCCTTGACCGTGGGTTGACGGTCGAGGTGTTCACGAACCTGGTGCACATCGGCCCCGAGCTGTGGGAGGTGTTCTCGCGGTCCGGCGTTCAGCTCGCCACCAGCTATTACTCCGATGATGCTGGGCAGCATGAGCGGATCACACGAGGTCGGCGCAGCTACGAGCGGACGAAGTCGAACATCGTCGAGGCGGTGCGACGCTCGATTCCTGTGCGTGTGGGTGTGATCGACGTCGATGAGGGGCAGCGTGTTCGGGAGGCGGTGTCGCAGCTCAGAGGTCTTGGTGTCGGCGGCGAGGTGCGGATCGATCGTCTGCGGCAGGTGGGGCGTGGTGTTCAGGATCGGGGTCCTGACCTGGGCGAACTGTGTGGGCAGTGCGGCGACGGTAGGGTCGCGATCGCACCGGACGGGTCGGTGTGGCCATGCGTTTTCTCCCGGTGGTTGCCGGTCGGCAACGTGCGGGAGGAGTCGCTTGCCGACATCCTGACGGGATCGAGGATGACGGAGACCGCATCAGTGCTCGCGACAGAGTTCACCCAGCGAACTCTGAACCCGTGTGTGCCCAACATGTGTGATCCGCAGTGCGGACCGAGCTGCAGCCCGGCGTGTCGACCGGCCGGCAACTGCACGCCTGCGGGAGCCTGCGCTCCGGACTACGACTGATCAAAGGAACTTCCACCTATGCTCGCCCGCCGCGCGTACATCCCCGACGAGTCGCTGCCTCGTGGCTCACGGAGGCCATGGCCGCTCGACGTTCCGTGCGTCGCCCAGCTGGCGGACGAAGGGATGACGTTCGAACGCCCGGTGACCTTCTTGGTCGGCGAAAACGGCTCCGGGAAGTCCACCCTGGTCGAGGCCTTCGCCGAGGCATGGGGACTGGACGCGCAGGGCGGGCGGGCTGGGCGGAAGTACGTCAACGACAGGCCGAAGTCCGTGCTGGGCGAGATGGTGCAGTTCGACACCACGACTCTCGGTGCCCGGCATCGCATCGGGCCGCGGACGAAGCGCAAGGGCTACTTCCTGCGTGCAGAAACGGCATTCGGGTTCATGAACGCGGTCAGTGGCATGCGCGGTTATTGGGATGAGGACACGAGCGAGATGAGCCACGGCGAGGGCTTCCTCACCGTGTTCGCCGCGATGTTCCGCGAGCCGGGCTTTTACCTGATGGACGAGCCCGAGGCCGCACTGTCGTTCCAGTCCTGCCTGCGCTTGATGCACCTCATGTACGAGCTCGGCAAATCGGGTGCGCAGATCATCTGTGCGACCCACTCGCCGATCCTGGCCTCCACACCGGACGCCGACATCATCGAGGTGGGGGAGCACGGTTTCCGCCGGTCCAAGTGGGAGGACCTGGCGCTGGTCGACCACTGGCGCAGGTACATGGCAACCCCCGAGGCGTACCTGCGCTATGTCACCGAGGAGTAGCCGTGCACGAGGATCTCAGCGACGCCGACGCCCAGTTCCGCGAATGGATGCGCGAGAACCTTCAGCGGGCCGCGGCGCACTTCGGACTCGTGCTTGCCGGCCAGCCTCGGCTCGGTTGGATGGATCGCTCGATCGGCTCGCTCGCTGGCCGCGATGAGGAGCAGTTCTGGTTGCGGGTTGTCTCTGAGAACAAGCAGTGGGTCGGCGGCGACTTCTGGACCGGCAACCTCGACGCCAACGTCTTCACCGGCCTGGCCAAACCACAGGTGCTGGACGTCTACGAGTGGGACGAACACCGGCAACAGCGCGCCGAGATGCTGACCTTGTTGCCGGGCTCGCCGTGCTCTCGCACCGACGCGCTGCGCGAGCCGATCGACCTGCCCGACGCATGGTGGGCAGAGCTCCGTCGCACGATCGACGTGGTCGCTTCTACACCGACGGACCGAGTCAACACCGACCAGGAGCGGGTCCGGAGCCGAATCCGGCAGCGGTTAGGGGACTCGACGGATCCTGTTGTCTCGCAGTGGGAAACCGTGCACGGCGACCTGCATTGGGCCAACCTCATGAAGCCAGGTTTTGGCTTGCTCGACTGGGAGTGGTGGGGACGTGGCGTCGCGGGCACGGACGCCGCGACCTTGCTCTGCTACAGCCTTCTCGTGCCGGAGATGGTCGAGAGGGTCCGCTCGGTCTTCGCCGATGCACTCGAGTCTGAGTCAGGTCGGATTGCCCAGCTCTATGTCGTCTCCAGGCTCTTCCGCCGGATTGACAAGGGTGATCACCCGGACCTCGCCACGGCGCTCGCGGCCCACGCCGACACGCTCATGTGAACATCCTGGCGACGGCTCAAACCCCCGATCGGGCTACCCCTGCGCGCCCGTGGCATTTCTGCAGGTGAGACGTAGTAGTTGCGCGATTCGTGCTGGGGCGCTGCGTGATTGATGAGCTGGTCTGCGCTGCGCTGGGGCAGTTGGCTGATTGTGCCTGGCACAACAGATCCCAGCTACAGCAAGGAATTCCACATGCCGCAGAGAATCTCCACGGCTCGTGGCCGCGAGTTCGGTGAAGGCGTGCGGGCGGCCATCCGAGCCTCCGGAATGACCGCGCGGCGGGTTGCTGAACTTGTCGGCTGGCAGGAGGCGAAGCTGTCGGACTTCTTGAACGGCAAGATCGGGTGCACCGAGGCAGAGTTGGCCCTCCTGCTGGGGGTCTGCCGCACGCCCGTTGAGGAACGTGACCGCCTGTTGAGTCTCTTGCCGGAGGCGCACGTCGAAGGTTGGTGGCAGCGGCACGGCTCGTGTGTGCCTGGGCGGCTTCGCACGCTCGTCCAGAACGTTAAGGCTGCGAAGACCCTGACCACATGGCACCCCCATGGGCTTTCGGTGTTTCTGCAGTCGGTGGACTACCTGCGTGCGGCGATCTCGGCTTCTCCGAACGTGCCGGAGGAGGAGACCGATCAACGTGTCAAGGCCGCACAGGAGTTGCAGGAGCTGCTCTCCGGCCGTGGCCTGCAGTGCACGTTCTACATCCACGAGCAGGCGCTGCATCTGCCGATCGGTGGTCATGAGGTTCACGTCGGCCAGGTGCATCACGTGTTGCTGATGGCGGTCCGCACGAACGTCGCGATCAGGATTTTGCCGACGGAGGTCGGCGCTCACGCAGGAATGAGCGGGGCATTCACTCGGCTGGACTTTCCAGCGTACGAGCCGCTGGTCTTCCTGGAACACGAGAACTCCACCCTCATCGAAGAAGAGAAGACAGCGGTCGAGGGCTACCTCGAGGTCGTTCGCTCGCTCGACCGCGCCAGCCTGGACGGCGAACAGTCGAAGATGGTGCTGCTCCAGCTCGCCGAGCGATTGGCCACTGCCGACTCCTTCGGACACGACCGGTTGCTGCCAGGCGCGCCGACCGTGGGCGTGGCCTTCCCGGCCGACCGCAGGATGTGAGCCGGGGCTGCCTGCTCATCGTGGAACGAGCAGGCAGCCCCGGCTGGTCAGGGTCAGTTACGCGGCCAGGGGATGGTGCTCGCCGGTGAGCGCGGCCAGCGCCGTCGCGACTTCTTCAAGGGTTGCACGGACGTAGGTCGTCGTGCTGCCCGCGTCGCTGTTGGTGTCGTTGTGTCCGGCGTAGGCGCGGGCGACGGCGTAGCCGAAGTGCCGTTCGACCCACGTCAGCGTGGTGTACCGCAGCCAGTGGGTGCTCACGCCTTGTTTGCCTGCCCAGGCGAGATTCTCACCGACGCGGCTCCAGAGGTTGTCGTAGCGGTGGTAGGTGATCTGGGCTCCGTTTGCGTTGCGGAGCAGGCGGCCGTTCATCGGTGCGCCGCGGTGTTCGACGTGCTGGAGCAGGTGCCACATCAGCGTGGGGGAGACCGGTTGCCAGCGTGACGTTTCGCCCTTCTCCCGGAGGTAGACGAGGCATTGCTCCTCGTCGAGGTCTTTGGGGCGCAACGCCAAGGCGCCGCCGCGCCGGGCGGCGGTCTCGGTGTGGAACCGGATGATCAGGGAGTCGAGTTGAGGGTCATTGCCGGTAGTGGCGACGACGTCGTTGAGCTGGTCCATCTGCTTGCCGGACAGGGCCCGCCGGTTGCTGGGCTGGCGCCGGGGCTTGGGCACCTTCGCGGCCGGGTTGGCGCGTTCGTCGATGAGCTCGTCGTTGACAGCGTGCCGGTAGACGCAGCGCAGCGCGGCGATGAGGTGTTCGGCGGCGGAGTTGCCGCTGCGGGTGTTGCGGCGGACCGTCAGGTTGGCCTTGATGTGCTGGACAAGCCGCTGGATGTCGGTCGGGGTGCGGTCGCTCAGTGAGATGTCCGCCCACTGGTCCAGGACGCGGTTCCAGTACGGGCTGTAGGCGCGTCGGGTGCCGTCGCTGACCGCGGCGGCCACGACGGGGATGTACTCGCCGAACGTGGGAGCCGGCGGCTTGACGGAGTTGAGCAGGTCCTCGGCGGTCACGCCTATTCGGTCGAGGACCAGGCGTGCGGCGTCGAGCTCGGCCTGGGTCGGTGCGCCGGTCACAGGTCCTCACCACCCGGCAGGACGGGCAGCAGCACCTGATCCAAAGCGACGGGTGGGAACACCGTGACCGTCTGACGGTCGAGGTGGGCGACGAGGAGGACCCGGTCGCCGGAGCTCAGGTGCCCTGCTCGGCGGGCGTCGGCCGGTAGCCGAACGTGTCCCTGTTTGGTGAGTTTGAAGACGCCGTGAGGGTCGGCGGCCACGACCAGCAGGCCGTCGTGTTCGCGGATGCTCAGGCGGGTTGCGGCGGTCCAGTTCAGCGCGGCAGCCATCTGGCGGTCTGCGATCCGGCCGCGGTTGTCCACCGTTGCGATGCTGTATAGGACGTTGCTCAGCCGTTGTGGCGGTGTTGCCGGTACGGCGATAAGGGGGAGAGGCTGACCGACAATGCGGGCAGATGCGCCCCGTCCGTTTCCTGGCGCTGTGTCAGGAACGACGGGACGGATGTAGGAAATGGTCATCGGACGCCACCTACAAGTGGCGCCGAAACGCAAAACAGGTGCTCAAGCGTACTTGAGCACCTGCCACGTAGACGTGGCACACGTGCCACATTTTCGTGTCCGAGGACGAAGTCGCACACTATTCACCCACGTAGCCCTGCCTGGCCCTGGGTAGTTCTGCCTGGCCCGTTCGGCACACGAGGCCCGTCCCTATGGGACGGGCCTCAGGCCTAGTGTTTGTGGGTCGCTAGCTGCAGACCTATGCGTGGCAGGACGAGGGGACACCTTGAGCCGTATGCGTCCTACCGCCGAAGATTGCGTCTCGGAGACGGGTGCGTGAGTCCCGCGTCGCCGGGACGGCCGCCTCTCTCCATAAAGGCCACGACCTTGCCTCCCGATGACCGACGACAGGTCGACAGCGTGGGTGACCGGCTGCCACCGCGTCGACCGGCCGAGGATCTCGACACTGCGGTTGATTCTTCAGCCGAGTACCGCCTTGACGGTGGCGGAGTTGGATTGCGGTGCAGCACGAGGCTGGCGATGAGAACGTCGGCGATCCTCACGTAGCGCACGTTGCCACGCTGCCGAACTTCCAGCGGTCATGTGCGGTGAGCAGCCGCGTCGGCTGTGCCAATATCGTTTGGACGACTTCCAAGGTTGACCGTCCGGGGGAATGGGCCGATGGCAGCAGAGCAGGCTAGTTCACCTGAGCCGGCTGCTGCTTCCCAGACCAGCAACCTGATAGGCGCGCCGGTGACGGCCGCGGTCCAGGCAGGGCGCGTCGGCACGGTGAACGTCGGTATACCGCCGGAACCGACCCGCGCAGTGCCTCGGCAACTGCCCGCGCCGCCGACTAGGCTCGTGAATAGGGACAGCGTGCTGGCCGAGCTGACACGGCTGACAGGAGTGGACGACACCGAGCACCGTCCCGCGGTGGTCGTGCTCAGCGGTATCAGCGGTGTCGGTAAGACGGCGGCCGCGGTCACCTGGGCGCATGGCAACAAGGTCAGGTTCGCGGACGGGCAGTTCTATGCCGACCTGGCGGACTACCGCACGAGCGGCCCGGTCGATGTGAGTGACGTGCTCGGCAGCTTCCTACTGGCGTTCGGCGTGCTGGCGCCGCCGCCGCGGTTGCCGGAGCGGGTTGCGTTGTTCCGGACAATGACGGCTGACGCGCGGGTGCTGGTGGTGCTGGACGATGTCGATGACGTTGCCCAGGTGCGATTGTGCATGCCCGCGTCGTCGCGCAGTGCGGTGATTGCCACGAGCCGCGCCAGGTTGAGCGGGCTGGTCGTACATGGTGCGGCCACTATTGACGTCGAACCGTTCGGTGTCACCGAGAGCGTGGCGCTGCTGCGCGACCTCTCGACAGCCGTTCGAAGCGTGGCCGAGGACGAATTACAAGCACTGGCAGACCTGTGTGACGGGCTGCCAGTCGCACTTGTTGTCGTGGGCGCGTTGCTGCACAAGCCGAGGCATTGGCCGCCGTCGAGGTTGGTCGACTACCTCTCTGACGAGGGACGACGGTTGCGAAGGCTTGGACTGCCGGGGGCGCATCCGTTGCAGGCCCTGTTCGACGCGGTCGCCTCGCAGCTGACGCACACGGGCAGGCGGCTGTACCGGGTGGCCGGACTGCATCCGGGACCGGACTTCGAGCCACACGTCGTGGCCGCCGCGACTGGCATGTCGGTCGATGACGTCGAGGAAGGCATCGAGGAACTGTGTGAGGCCAACCTGGTGCGCGGCATCACGTCTGGTCGGTACCGAATGCACGGCCTGATCAAGCTCCATGCCCGCAACACGATCCAGCACGACGACGTGCGTCCCGCTGAGGTGTTGGTGAATATCGTCGGGTGGTATCGCGTCACGGCAGGTGCTGCGGACCTGGCGGTAATGGGGGAGAAGCGGTGGAGGCTCGCGCCATCGGATCCCGTGAGCGCCACGTTGTCGTTCGATGCGGCGACGGCGATGCAGTGGTTCGAGACCGAGCGGGCGAACCTGCTTGCGGCCGTGCAGACAGCCGCGCACCAGCGCTGGGACGACCTCGTCTGGCAGCTGTGCGAGTCGTTGTGGGCGTCCTACCACAGCAAGAAGCACTATGCGGACTCTGTTGCGGCACATGAACTCGCGGTCGCGGCTTCGCGGCGATGCGGCAACGGGGTCGCCGAGGCGAGGATGCTGAACCAACTCGCTCGTGCGCAGATCGAACTCGGCGAGTTCCAGGCCGCAGAGACCAATCTCGGTATGGCCAAGCGGGCGGCCGAGACGTGCGGTGACTTCCGAGCTGAGGCAGCCGTATTGGAGTCGTTGGGGGTGCTGCACCGCACTCGAGAAGATCTGGCCGTGAGTGTCACCTGTTTTCGGGCGTCGCTGGAGCTGAACGAGCGGATCGGCGACGACCGCGGCACGGGCCTGCAGTGCTATCACCTCGGTGACGCGCTGCTGCGCGTCGGTGAGCCGGTCGCCGCGACCGAATTGCTGTTGCGCGCTGTGCATGTGCTCGGTGCGATGGACGACGTGCTCGCCACCGCACGCGCGGAAATCGTGCTGGGAGCGGCACATGCGGCGAACGGCCTGGATGAGCAGGCCCAAGGCGTGCTGCTGTCGGCGGCGAGCACAATGCGGGCGCGCGGGCAGCACAACAAGGAGGCCGAGGCACTCAGGACGCTGACCGAGGTGGCGCGCAAGCGTGGTGAATCGGATCTGTTGGAAGAAACGCTGGCACGCCTGGCCGAACTCAGCGGTCCCTAGCTTGAGTTTAACCTGTTCGGCGTGGGTCGTGGATTGCCCGAATTTGGTTTTCTTGCAGCACTCGGGTTTTGGCTTTTTGTTTTGGTGACAGTGTGCGCATCGTGCCCCGGTGCACGTCGGTGGTTGGACAGTCCGACGGGCCGTCCTGGGCCGTGTTGTTGGGGGTTTTTTGGATATTGGCGGGGCCGGCGAGTCGTGGGCGTAGGTCCCGATAACCACGACGGACTTGTGCTTAGCCAGCTGCCGCGCCGAGCCTGCGTAGGGTGAGCTGAGTCGTCGAACCGTGCCGACGCAGTTCGAGCGAGAGTTCGTCGCCCAGCACGCCACCGGTAGCGAGCCACGAGTAGAGCGCGGCCGCAGACCCGAGTACGTCCTGGCTGCGCAGCACCTCCCCGCTGCGCAGCACGACCAAGCAGTGATCATCGGTGGCGGCAGCAACCATGGTGGCGCCGCTGCACTCGGCGAGCGTGGTGCGGGCCCACTCGAGGGCGTGGTCTTTTGGCAGCGGTGTGGAGCGGATGACGATCTCCGCGCTGGCACGCAGGCGATGGTCCGTTTCCTCGTCGTCCGCCACGAGGAAGTACTCCTCGACATCGGTGGCGCGGCGGAACTGCTCGAGCACAGCGGGGAATCGTTCCAGCTGGAGTCGGCCGTCGCGTAGCGACGCGGTGACATGGCAGGCGGTGACGTCGTTGCCGCGCAACGGTTCGGGCGCGTTGAGTGGAAGCATGCGCGGAGCGGAGGCAGGTGGTTCGAGCGCCATCAGGTCGTATAGCACGCGCCGCAGGACCGACCACGACTCCCCCTTTCGCCCAAGCGCCTGGGTCGTGATCGCGCGGAGGTAGCTGGGGTCGTGGGTGACGAAGCACGACTCGATCTGGGCACGCAGGTCGCCGAGCGGTTCGATCGGATCCGCGCCGCGCATGAACGCGGCGGTGGTGGACTCCTCGGCTAGATCCCGTAGGCCGTTGCCCGCCTTGAGGAACGGATGTCCGAGCGCCGCCCCATAGAAGCTGACCGACCCGTGGTCGCCGACGACAGCGTCTGCGGCGATCAATGTGGCCTGCCAGCTGTCGTGCGGCTGGATCAGCATCAGGCCGCTGTCGAGGCAGTCGCGGAACCACCCGAGGATGGTGTTGACACCGTGGTGCGCCCACACGTTCGGGTGTAACACGAGGGCCACGCGGAACTCGTCCATCGGCAACTGCGCGACTAGGCGCTCTACAAGCCGTTCCGGCTGACCTAGCAGTGAGTTCACGTCCCAGGTGGAGCTGATAACGACGAGACGCTGGTCAGCGGTGACGCCAAGGTGCCTGCGGTAACTGTCCCTGCGGGTCCGGCTCGCGACCAGCCGGTCCCAAGTCGGGTCACCGATCACGACAGCGCGGTTGACGGCCGGCGGGCAGGAACGTCGCAGCTGATCAATCTGCCGCTCGTGTGACAGGCCGATCACGGTGGGGAAGACCTCGCCTTGGCTAGTCAGCTCTTGCCTGGACAGTCCAACGGGGACAGTGTCGCTTGCCGTTCGGGACGGCAGTACCCGGTTGTACCCGGCTCCGTGAGGCATCACGACCAGTGGTCCGTCGAGCTCTGCGAGCGAGGCGTTCGTGTGTGCGGCGAGCACCAGGTCGAACTTCGTATTCGAAGCCTCGGCCCAGCTGATCAACGGGATGTCGCAGGCGGCGAGGTGTGCATGCAGTCCGGCGGTGAAGTGCGACCCCTCATCGAGGGTGTATCGGAGCATGACTCGGCGGTCGGCGTCGATCAACGGCACCACGTCCTGGAGCCGGACCAACGAGGTGAGGGTGCGGATGACCACAAGCGCAGTCCGCTCCGCCATAACGGTCGCGCCTGGGCTGGCCAAATCCCGTCGCACACGACCTCCGATCGGGGGCATCGCCACCGCGACGATGCTAACCGGTCAGCGGTAGCGGTCGAACTCCCGCGGGTCGTGTGCGCTGAAGAGCGTCACGTCGTCGTTGTGGGTGGGCGTAGGAAGGGTTTGGGTGTTGCCCCTTTAGCGGACTTCGACCTCGTGGAACATTCTCGGGATGTCGGCGAGCAGCCGCGTGGCGATGACGGCCTTGCCCGTTCCCAACTTCCCCTGAACCGCGCCGATATGCGCTGCCTTGCGTCGGTCGAGCAAGGCCTTGCCGATCGTGCCGAACATGTGGAGGCGCGCGTCCTGCTGGGCCCCGACGAGCATGAAGGACGCCTGGCCCGCGAGAACAGCCGCTAGAACCGCCCCACTCCGATTGGCTGAGCATCTTGGCTGTTGTCCGCTCGATCTCCGCGGCACAACCCTCGATGAAGCCATCGAGTGGCTCCTACATGCCGGTACGAGCGCCGCTGACCGTCCCCCCGAAGACGTATACGATCTAGAGCTACAGATCGCCACAGTTCAAGCTCGGGCGGCGTGGCTGAAGGATCCTGTGCATGTACGCCTCGTGAGCCGGCCATCCTGGACTTAGCATTCGACCTGATCCCGTGGCTGGTTCGTGATTGCTCTCCAGCGGGCTCAGATAGCGAGCTGACGCTACCCGAAATGGTGCGGAAACCGCATCGCGTCGAGATGTGCTCGATAGCGGTCTGCGAGCCCAGCGTTAAACGCCATGAAGGAAAAGCGGGTGAGGGTTGATAAACCCTCGCCCGCTTGATCGAACTCTGGGTGTTCGAGGAGGGAATTGCGCACTAACCGCCCCCCCCGTGCTGCCCACGTCGTGACTTCTCGCCGCATCGACGTTCGACTGCTACCAGCGCGATGCGGGCATCGGCATAGCGGCCCGTCTCGACGCCGGCCTGCTCAGCATTGGGCTCGCCGCTGGCCGCGCACCCTCACTCCGGCCGCGCCGGCATGGCCGACGCGATACCGCACAGCGATCAGTCGACGGCAAGGCGCTGCGAGGCGCCCGCTCGGGCGCCGCGAGGCTAATCTGCTGTCCGCACTGGACACCGCAACGCTAACGAGCGAGATCACAGTTGCTCAGCGATTAAAGCGAGGATTGTTAGTCCCGAGCAGTGCTTCCTTCACACTTGCAGGATCGTTGGTTTCATACCAACGGACGCTGCAATTTCCAAGCCAATCGGCGACGTCTGTAGCTTGAACGAAATTTTCAGGGGTGTCTAGCAGTCGGCCGACCCGGTCGTGCAATACGGAGGAGCCTCGGGGGCCAGCGAGATGCTGCCGTAGACGTGCCCGTAGATTTCCCGTTGATCCAATGTATATGATTTCGTCCCCATCAAATACGAGGTGGACGCCAGCCGATCGGGGTGCTCCACCGACATTCTCGTATGTGTACGGCAGCGGATCGGAAGACTCAGTCAAAACGTCTGAAGGATCAACTGATTTGGACGCGCTAAGTGAATGCACCCGATCAACACGTTCTGCGTCTTGAACGGATTCCTCCTGGACATCAACGCGAAGGATGTCGCGGGCACGCATGAGCAAACTCTCGGGGCGTAGCATGAACAGCCGTACGCCTGCACAGCGACGTAGTTCATCCGCGAGCTCGGGGCGGGGGCCTCGCGTCTGACCCCGATCCCTGCGCCACCAATCATCTTTGACATCACCGGTTACGAGGAGGACGTCGCGATTGCGCTGCCCCGCTTCGTCCAGGACCTGTTTCCAAACAAGGTAGTCACCGGCTGCCAATTCATCGATCTTGTTCTTGTCCTTGAATCCGGGAGGTTCGCTTGCTTGGATTCGACGTAAAGCCTCCTTGATCGCCTCTGCTTGGGCTTCAGTGCTCATGGGTCTGCCTACGCGGCCTTTGACTACCGGTTCTAGAGCTTGGAGAATAGGATCATTGTTTGTGTCCAAGGCTTGTTCAAGAGCCTCTTCTGCAATGAATCCCTTGATGGCCTCCGTGACGGAGTTAAACGCCAGGTCGAGGTAGTGTTGCAGCTCGGCGCGGCGCTCCGTCGATAGGGCGACCCGGTTGCCCCAGTGTCGCAGTACCTTGATGGATTCCTGAAGGTGGCCTTCTAGTGCTTCGACGGTGTTGTCGCCGGTCTCCTGTAGATCTCGTAGAGCGGATTCCCGGCCGCGCCAAAACTCGACCACAACCTGATGAGGGACCCACAGGCGATCTCCCAATTTGGTGAGCACGGCAACAAGATCGGTCCGCGTCTGCGCGTTGTATCGATACAGATTGAGTAAGACATTGGTGTCGAGCACAACCATTCCCTGGGTGAGTAGGGATTGGTAATCCTCGTCCGTAGGCGTTCGGAAGCCTTCGAACCCGTCGAAAATGCCGCGCGGTTCACCTCCTGCCATGTTACTGGCTGTATCGCGTATGTTGCGCTTCATGGCACCCCTTCGCCTGCTGGAGTTTGCGGAAAGGTTACCAGTTGTCGCAAGTCTGGCGCCGATACGGGTCATTGTCGCGCTGTCTGTCTTCCAGACGGACCGCTGATAGTCCTTCGTAATCCTCAGTGGACCTTGTTCACTAGGTGTGAGTCGCCAAATTCATCTGTCCGAGCAGCTGCTGGAGCAGCGTTTGCTCGTACGATCGCGGCGCGCGACGTCCTCATAGACTAGGCGGCGATGACCTCCTCCAGCGGGCCGAGACGGTCACGAGCTGCTGCGTGGGCGAGAAGTTGCTCCGCTAGCATTCCCCCTTGAGCGGCGCTGGTAGGCGCACGGGCAGTCTGTATGCAGCAATCACCTTCCTCACGGATAACAATCGAACAGTTCGTCGGAGCTGCTCGTCGGGGGTAATCTTTGCGTCGGCTCAGCTTGTCACGGCTGCTCGAGTGGGAGGGTGGGCCGACCGACAGGTCGTCGGCCATCACCGCCTCCTGTAACGAACTTCTACAGTCGCGACGACGATCTGATTGATCGTGTGTGAGTTCCTGGTCGAGACCGCGGAGGCAGTGTGTACGAGCGTCTGTCCCGCAGGCGTGCAGCCATGGCGCCAGGTGCAGGCGAGCTAGATCGCTGTAGGCCTCGTGCGGGAGCCCTTGTCGGCTCGCTTGAAGTGCGGAACGGACTAGGTGCAGAACGCGTGGTGCGGGTGGCGCTGGGTACCAGGGTATGGCTGCGCGGTGAGCCATATGGGTGGCACTCGGCGGAAGTGACAGGTTGGTCGGGTCATGACGAGTATTGGGTCCGTGTGCGAGGCATGCCGCGCGATGTGAAACTCGCTGCCAATCAGTTCGTTGTCCGTGCTGGCACCTCGGTATCCCACCCGGTGAGGGCGGTCGCAGAGGGCTTCTGCGACTCGCCGGAATTTTACGAGGCTCGCCGTCCCTTCCTGGACGAGTTGGTCCGCCAGCGCCGCTCGGCGCACGGGTTCACCGCGGCCCTCTCTGCGGCCGTCGAACTGTACGATCACCAACTCGATACCGTCGCTCGCGTGCTGTCCGACCCGGTGCTGCGCTACCTGCTGGGCGACGAGGTGGGTTTGGGAAAGACCATCGAGGCTGGGCTCGTCGTCCGTCAACTGATGCTCGACGACAGTTCCGCGATGGTGCTCATCGCGGTTCCGGCCACGCTTGTTGACCAATGGCGTGACGAGATCAGGAACAAGTTTCTGCTTGGTCGCCAGCTCGGCGGGCAGCGTCTGGTCCTCATCTCCCACGACGAACTCGGTTCGGTGCCGCGGTTGCGCGAGCGTGCGCTGGTCGTGGTGGACGAGGCGCACCAGTTGTTGCCCCATCTCGACCGACGGCCGGCGCTTCGCGAGGAACTTCTGGCGGTGCCAGGTCTGCTGTTGCTGTCGGCCACGCCGATGCGGGGGGACCCTACGACGTTCCGCGACCTGCTGAACCTCGTCGATCCGGTGGCTTTCCCGCGCACGGACATTGCCGCGTTCCGTCAACGGCTGCTGCAGCGTGAGAAGGAGGCTACCGACCTCGAAGTGCTCGTCGCACGGAAGGCAAGCCTGCGGCAGCGTAGGTCAGTAGTCGGCGACCTCATGGGCACGCATGGCAATGATCCGGCCGTGGTCCGCTTGGCCGAGCGATGCCTGGCGGAGACAGACGTTGGCGGACCGTATTGGGCGGAGTTGGCTGACTATGTGCGGGAGACCTACCGGATCAGCCGGCGCGTCGTCCGGCATCGCCGCAACACCGGGCCAACGGAGGACTATCCCGTCGCCGGTAGGCGAGCGATCTTCATCCCGGTGGACGATCCGGCCCAGGTCGTTGTCGACGAGTTTCTCGACCGCTATCGAGATTTGGTGAACGAAGGCGGGCCAGCGGTGTCGGTGGCCCAGTACCCCTTCGCGGTGCTCAACGGACTTGGCGGGCCGCGCACACTGCTGCACCACTTGCGGCGACGGTTAGCGGTTCGACCAGGGGGCGCTGCCGCGGTGCTCAGCCGCGAGCGGGTACTGCTCGAGTCCACCGTCGCGCGACTTCTGTTGGCCGAGACGAGCACCCGCACAGTGACCGCCCTGGACATCGTCCAAGAGCGCCTGAACAAGGGGCAGAAGATCGTTGTGGTGGGTACATCCGTCGCGGGCGCGCAGGATTTCTTCGATGCTGCAGTGGAACGTTGGCCGGGCATAGTCGGGAGCCACCTGGAACGGACCGCTCAGCGGGTACGGGAGGAATCTGTTGCGGCGTTCCTGTACGAACCCGGCGCTCGAGTGCTGGTCGGAGACAGCAGCATCGAGGAGGGGCGGAACCTGCAGGGTGCCGATGTGCTGGTCAACCTGGACCTGCCGATCGATCCGAACCGCCTGGAGCAGCGGATCGGGCGGCTCGACCGGTATGCCCGGCGGGTCGGACCCGCTGAGGTCGTGGTTTTCACTGAGCCATCCAGCGAATGGGTGACTGCGCACCTGCAACTTTTGCGCGATGGCATCGGCATCTTCAACGAATCCGTGGCTACCCTGCAACGCCGACTCGCTGAAGTGGTCCAGCATGTGGTTGATGCGTTGCTGGCCAAGGGGAGCGAGGCGTTCCTTTTTGACGTGGATGAACTGCGGGACAGCTTGGCTGCCGAGCGTATCGAGATTGACCTGCTCGACGAATTGGAGTCGGTCGCTGTTTCCACGAGTTTTGACCAGGGCAGCGCCGCAGATCTTCGTGCAGCTGACGCGGATGTCGGTGCGCTGCGTGCCGCCTTCTCACGGCTCACCTCACTGCAGGGCGGGATCAACCTTCGGCACCATGAGGATCAGCGTGGCGTCGTGCGGTTCTCTGTGCGACCCGGCGAGCGTATTCTTGGCCTCCCTGACGACGTGGTACCGGCTGTCCGGCCGTTGGTCGGTGGCGAGTGGGCCTACGAGCGTAGCCTTGCCGTCGACCTCGACGGCGTCGCGCCTTTTAGATTGGGCAATCCGCTCGTCGACTGGTTGGACCAATACCTTCGAACCGACGAACGCGGTCGAGCCCGCGCGGTGGTTCGTCCGTCCCGCAACGTCGAGGAACCGACCCTTTGGTTGTCCTGCGACATCCTTGTCGAGTTTGATGCGTCCCACTTGGCGTCTGAGACAGCGGCGGTAGCTAACCGGCTTCGCCGCCGTGGGGATGCGCTGTTGCCTCCAGAGATCCTCCGGATTTGCACCAACGCGCTCGGACAGGCCCCGTCACCGTCCTGCGCTGAAGTGCTCAGCGCTGACTTCGATGAGTATCGGGACCGGTTGCTGAGCGGTCCGATTTGGCGGGAGGTGCTGGAGGCCTTCCCAGCGTGGACTGAGTTGTGTCGGCTCGCCGGCGAAGCTGCGCTCGAACACGCGCGGCGTTCGCCAGCGGTCACGACGGCGCCGGTCGCGGCCGCTCACCAGGCCCGCGACGAGATCACGGCCAGGCTCGCGATCCTGCGTGCGCGGTCACACCAACTACCGTCAGAGGCCGAGCGAGAAGGGGCATACCAGGAGATGCGCCTAGCTGAGTACCTCGGCCAGGCGCTGGTCAACGGGATTGAGAAGCCGGTGATGTCGGTGATCGCGTGCGGGGCGGTCGTGCTGTGGCCGTCGCGGTGACCGGTGTAGAGGAGGAGACGCAACTACTGCGGTTTCTCAAGAGGCCGACGGCCGACGCTGGCGCGCTATTCCAAGACGACCTGCGCAGGCGCGTCGCGCACCTGGCCGGTAGCGGCGAGGGCAGCGACCTCGATCTCGCGGTGCTGATTAGGCAACTGCTGCGGCGTCGATCGCTAGAGGACGGGAACACCGCGTGGGTGACGACGGCGCAGTCGATTTCCGTCAGGCTACGTGCTGCACCGCGGGCGGGCCTGCGGGAGATCGCGCCTGATACCTGGTCCGCCCCGGCTTGGGCACCGGACTGGCTCGACTCGCTGGGCACACCGGACGGTGCGGCCGCGGCGGGGGAGAGCAGCGGCCAGCGTTTCGAGTCCGACCAACCGGCTGCCGACCCGTTCTTCACCGCATGCACCGGCTTCGAGACCTACCGGACTCCCGGCCAGCGCGCTGCGTGTAGGGCGGTGGTGTCGGTCCCAGACGGGTCCACAGTGATCGCCATGCTGCCGACTGGTTCCGGCAAGACCGAGGTGGCGCTGTGTCTGGCCGAGCGGTATCGGTACGGGGTGACGGTTGTGGTGGTTCCGACCACTGCCCTGGCCTACGACTTGGAGCGCCGCTTCCGCGACCACCTCGCTGCTCGTAACCGCCGCGTCGACCGCACCGCGCTGCACCTGGCCTGGACATCGAGTACGCCGGAGCAGACCCGTGAACTCATCCGGCGGCGGGTGCGCGACGGCAAGCAGCGCTTCCTAGTGACCTCACCGGAGTCGGTCGGCCGGGCCCTGCGCCACCTGCTCATCGACGCGGCTCGGACTGGGCGGCTGGGCGCGATGGTTGTTGACGAGGCGCACTTGGTCACGCACTGGGGTAGGGACTTCCGGCCGGAGTTCCGCACCCTCGCCGATCTCCGCACCAGCCTGGTGGACGCGGCGACGGTGATCGGCTACCCACCGCCGGTGACTCTGCTGCTAAGCGCCACTCTTGGCCCAGGCGAGTTGGCCGACCTGCACCAACTATTCACTGGGCCTGGCCAGTGCACGCTCATTGCGGCCAACGCGCTGCGTGTCGAGCCGGATCTGTTCGTTGCCGTAGCCGAGGACGACGAGCTCCGCGCAGCCCAGGTCCTGGAGGCACTGGCACACCTACCCCGGCCGGCAATTTTGTACGTGACCCGACCAGCCGACGCCAGGGACTGGACAGATCGACTGCGCGCGGCTGGCTGGGATCGGCTTGCCGTGGTCACTGGCGAGACCAAGGACGCTGACCGGGCGGCCGCGCTGGACGGCCTGCGCGCGACCGCCGACAGTCCGGCCAGCATCGACCTTGTCGTCGCCACGTCCGCGTTCGGGATGGGGATTGACTACCCGCACGTGCGCAGCATTGTGCACGCCTGTCTGCCGGAGACGGTGGACCGGTGGTACCAGGAAATCGGCCGGGGCGGTCGGGACGGGGATGTTGCTGTGGCGCTGTTGCTCACCGCCCCCGACGACCGGCGGGAGGCTGCCAGCCTCGGCGTCACGGTGTTGACCGCGGAGGTCGCTCGGGAGCGGTGGCGCGATCTCTGGGACCACCGCGTGCCGATCGGCGATCGGGACTTTGTCGATCTCGAAGGCAGCCGCGGCGCGGTCGGCAGCTACAACCTCCGGTGGAACAGCCAGTTGGTGCAGGGTTTGGTGGAGTTGGGTGTGCTGCGCCGGTTGCCGACCGATGCCGAGGACGTCACCGAATTGGCTGATCTCAAGGAAGGAGGTAAGCACCAGTGGGTCGGCGTCGCGCTGCTGCGTAGCGACTGGGATTCTGACGAGTTCTGGCGTGATGTCTGGACCCCGTGGCAGCAGCGGGAGATGGGCAGGTCGCAGAAGGCCCTGAGAGCGATAGAACAGTTGGCCAGTAACGCTGTCGCCGCTTGCGAGGCCGTCGCTGCGGCTTACCGGCCAGACAAGCACACCTACGACCTGTTCGGCGACGCCGCGAGGTTCGTTGAGCCACTCGCGCCCTGCGGGCGATGCCCGAGTTGTCGCCAGGCCAGAATTGCCCCAGTCAACGATCCTGCTCCGCGCCCGCCCCAGACTTGGCCGCTGCCCAGCGACGACGCACCAGACCTCGCCGATCTCATCGCGGCGGGCGCGACCCGCGATGGCCTGGTGGTGCTAGTAGCCGACGATCCGGAGGAGGTCGCCTCGCGCTTGGCGCGGGTGCTACTGCGCCGCGGGATGAGGCATCTGTCTGGACCGATCGGCTGTCCAGCCACTGCTTCTGACTGGTTGTTCGTTGACCCGGAACCGGTGACACCGCAGGACTTGACGCCACGGTCGGTCTTCGTCGGGTACCCGGTCAGCACGTCGGCGCCGGGTCGGTGGCTAAACAACTGGCAGCGGATGGCCAACCGCACTTATGCAGCACCCGCGGTGGATGTATTACTGCTGGCCCGATCCGCCACGCTGGGCGACCTTGACCCGGTGCGTGACCTCCGCGCCCTCGATGCCCTGACCGCTTTGCAGATACTCGGAGAGTGATGGACTACCTCAAGCAGCGCATCCAGGCCAGCGTTCCTACCCTGTTCGCGGTGTCGCGTTACTTGTCGATCCGACCGGAAGGCGTGCTTGAGGGTGACCTGAGCCGGGCGGTGCGGCCACCGGTGATGTTCGAGGGCCAGCCTGGGGAGCCCGCGCTGCAGGTCTCTCTGGAGGTTGGGGCCGATATTGGCCTGCTAACCGTCACCGGAGCGCGTGGCAAGCAGGCGTGGACTTTGGCGCCGGACGTCAGGGGAGCGGTCGTGGGGTGTCCGCCGGACGACTCGAGCGCGTTCCGCAGTCTGTTGCTGCGCCTACTCGGCATCCGAGCAGTGGCCGCGCTGGACCGCGGTGAAACCCCGTCCGACGTGGCGCGGGCGTTGACCTGGCTGGTGCTGCGCCAGGATCCGCGCAGCCCGCTAGCGGATGCCTGGGGCGACGGTCCGGAGAAGATTTTCAGAAAGGCACTGGGCGATCAGACGGTTGGCAATTCA
This sequence comes from Lentzea alba, assembly GCF_011067745.1. Classification (GTDB taxonomy): domain Bacteria; phylum Actinomycetota; class Actinomycetes; order Mycobacteriales; family Pseudonocardiaceae; genus Lentzea; species Lentzea alba. The sequence continues at coordinate 332,353 of NZ_JAAMPJ010000014.1, read as the reverse complement.
GACCAGTGGCGGGGCCTGCGGCGCTGGGGCCGGTCGCTAGGAGTCCTCATTGAGGCCCAGGCCAGCCCGAGCCGCGGGCGGATGCGAGTGCTCGTCGATCCCACTTGCGCGATCCGTGACGTCTTGCCGTTGTTGCTTGCCCCATCCGCGGCCGGAGAATGGTTGGGCCGCCTACGGACCCTGATACCTGTCTTGGGCGCTCCTGCACTGGCTGCCGAGGTTGGTATCCGGGACGGGGATGTCCCGCCGACGTTGGCGCTGGCGTTGCGGAAGCTAGACCGGGCCGGTTATCTGAGTTTGGTTACCTCCGACGATGACCGGGATGCCGTGACCCTGCAGGTGGGAAGCGAGCCGGCGCAGCGTGTCGCGCAGATCCGCGTGGCCGCCGCCGGGGTTGCGCGCACCGCACTGGAGGCTGGCGCATGAGCGCAACAATGAAAGGTTTCCGCTGTTGGACAGCGGGTGCGGTTCGGCAGACGGTGTTCTCCGACATCGGTGCGTTGCCTGCTGACGCTGACGCCGTCTTTCTCGCCGCGCACACCCCAATGACATTGCACCATCTACGCGGCACCGAACTTGCCGATCTGGGCGCCGGCGAGCGGCAGGTTCTGGAGGCCGTCTGCCGCGGCATCGGCGACCTTGACCGCAACACCCTGATCGCGGTCACCGGCTCATCGGGGACTGGTAAGAGCCACGTGGTTCGCTGGGTGCACGCCAACCTGAACCAATCCGACGACTACCACATTCTCTACATCCCCCGGGTCGTGCAGACCATCCGTGAGCTCCTGCGCCGGATCGTTGACGGCCTACCCGGTGAGGGCGGCCAGCAGATCCTTGATCGGATCGACGCCGCCATCAGCAACGCTAGCCCGGCCGAGGTCACTGACCGCCTGCTGGAGGAAGTTCGGCACGCCCTCACCTGGACGATCGGCCCGCGGCCCGTGGTAGATGGGGAGACTGCGGACGAACAGGAAGCCCGCGAGGAGCGCAATGCTCTGCTGGGTGACCGAGATGAACAAGGCAAGCGCCGCAACGGGCTGGCTGACCTGCTCGCGCTCGCTCCGGTGAATAAGGCCCTGCTACGGTCCGGCAGTTGCCTCGACTTGGTCGTGCGGTCGTTCTATGAGGAGACTTCACGGCGAGACGAACAGTTGGAGGGTTTCCAGCGCGAGCACCTGCCGCTGGGTGAGCCGGGGGTACGCAAGGCCGCGCGCGACGGCGGTGGCCGGGATTTGGAAGATCTGTTGTCAGTCGTGGCCCGTGAGCCACAGCCTGCCCTCGACCTGCTCAACGAGGCCCTGACACAGGCTGTCCGCAAGACATTGGGCTTGTGGACCCAGGATCGGGAGTCGCTAGACTTCCTGTTCCGGACTGCTCGCGCGAATCTGCGTAAGAACAACAAGGAACTTGTCCTGCTATTCGAGGATCTCGCACAATTTGGCCTCGTCGACGGCGAGCTTTATGACCAGTTTACCGTCCAGCCTGGGCCCGACCTGGCACCGTTGCGGGCAGTGTTCGCCATCACGGACGGTCCGTTTAACAAGATCCCGGAGACGGTGAAGACGCGGATCACCCACCACTTCGTGGTCGATTCAGCGGCGCTGCCGGACCGCACCGCCTTCGTCGGGCGCTATTTGAATCTGGCCCGGCTAGGCCGCCCCACCGTTGAACAAGCCCGCAGGCAAGCCACGCACCGTGACGCTACTGACTGGGTGCCCAACGCGTGCGACACCCGCGAGAACGGCCAGCCGTGCCGTGTCCGCGACGAGTGCCACGCCGGATTTGGCACAGTCGATGTGACTGGCGTAGGAACTGTGGGCCTTTACCCGTACAACGCGACCGCGCTCCGTCGGGCAGCGGCCCCGCGCGATACTACGCGGGCGGTCGTGGACGTCTGCATCTCCGATGTCCTCGCCGAGGCCGACGGCCACCTCGACCGGCACAGCTATCCGCACGATCGGGTCTGGGATCAGTTCGACCACCACGTCGAGAAGTCCAGGGACGCCCTGTTGGACAGCCGGACCGGACCTGACTCCGACCGACTCTACCGGGCGCTGGTGCTTTGGGGCGACGAGACGCCGACCCTCCCTTGGCCCGTCGTCGACGCGTTCGCGCTACCCGCCACAAACTCAACGACGTCCTCGCCGTGGGCCGAGCCGACCGTGCTTCCAGACGCCGAGGCCCTGTCTGGGCGGCCAGCGGAGCGGCAGGCCAGCCCTCTGGTGCCACTGTTCCAGTGGCGGGTCGGTGAGCCGCTCCCGGAAGATCATGCGACCTTCTACCGCAACACGCTGTTCCGGCTCGTACGCTCCCGGCTCGACCTTGATCTGGACCTTTTCCACACCGCAAATGGCCACGGCAACGAGATCTTGGCCATGTTGTTCAATATGACTTCATTCGACCTCGGCGACGACGAGCACGGCCGGCGGATGGGCTCTGGCGGTGTGCGGTTCGAGTTGCACCGCATTCCGGCCGACGTCGAGGTTATGGTCGGCGCACGGTGGCTCGCTGACCATGGGCACTGGCTACCGGACCAGGGGCAATGGGACTGGCCGGATGGCTACACACCGGAGCGCGTGATGCTGAGCCTTGAGGACCGGCTGGACCATTGGGCCGAGCATGTGCGCCAGGCATACCGGGATCGGGTGCGAGGGCGTGCCGTGGCTCGTGCGGTGTTGGGCCTACGGGCCGTCGCGTTGATCGCTGCCGGAGCCTCGCCGACCCGTGTCCGGGACTTGAACGACGTGCTTGGCCCGACCCCAGGGGCGTCGGCGCCGTCGACTCCTGAATGGGCCGAGGTCGCGGTCGCCGCCCGCAGCGTCCTGGGCATCGACGCGTCCTTGTACCTGGCTCAGTTCGCTGCGGCTCGCCAGGGCGACACCGGTGACCCCCAGGTGCTGGACACCGCCGCCCTAGTCGACGTGACCGAACTGGCCGTACGGGCGCCGGTCGGGTTCCTGCGCACCGTCGTCGACGACATGCGCGACCTGGTGCCGGTTGTGGCCAAGGCAGCGCTCGATCTTGCGGATGCCGTTGAGGCGGCAGCGGACCAGGTGCTGGACACGGTGGACGGTGCCGTGCGCTTGCTTGGCATGAAGCTGGAGGGGCATCCACCCCGTTCGGTGGCTACGGCGCTGCTCGAGGTTGGCAAGCGGGCCAAGGACGGGGGCCTGCTCCGCCCCGCCAATTGGGTTGAGTTCACAAACCAGGTAGACATCCTGCGGACCCTGCCCGAGGACCTGCCGCTGGACTGGCGCCGACCCACCGACGCCATCGGCTCGGCGGCCAGCGATGAGGCGCTCGCCGTTCAACACTGGGCCCGGTCTGCGGTGGCGGGTGCGCACGCAGTGCAGGCACTGCACCACACGATGACCGAAACAACCGACTGGTGCCGCCAACGCGGTCAGACGATGGGCGACGTTGCCCAGTTGGAGATGGACGTGCGGCAGCGACTGGATCGGGTGGAGACCGGACTCCGGGCGCTGAGCGTTGCGGAGGCCGGCCGTGGCTGACGCCCCGACCTGGGTGATCGAGACCGCCGACGCCGTCGAACGGGCGAGCGATGCCGACCGAGCCCGGCGGGAGTCCGAAGGGCTCGGCACCGCAAAGGAGAGCCTGGACGCGCGACTGGCCGAACTCACCGAGCTCGGTAGGGCCGCGGCGGCTGGCCGCGGAACCTGGTGGTCAGGCGTCGACGCCCCGCCGGACCTGTGGAACAACCTGCGGTCCGCGCAACAGGATCTGAGCCAGCGGGCGTTGGGACGAACCGCCGAGCAGTTGGCCGTCTTCACTACGCGAGCCAAGCAGGCCGCGCTGGGTTTCTGGGACCAGCATGTCGTCGGCGACGCCGGCGACGTGAACGAACTGAAGCAGTTCGCGGCAGCACTGAGGAACGTTAGCGCGCTGCGCCAGGTCGCCGACGACCTCGACTCGGCACTCGGCGAGCTTGGTCGCCTGCGGTCCAAGCTGCCCGACTCGGCGGCCGTCGAGTCGCTCGCCAGGGCCGTCGCGCTCCTCGACGATCTGGAGGCCAGGCTGCCCCCCACGGTGCGGTCCTTTGTCTCGGCCGCGACCGGAGGTGGTGCCGCCCTCGATCAACTCGATGCCGAGGTACTCAACTGGCTCGTCGCGCACGGCGCCAGTGACGTGTTCAAGATCGTGCCAGGCCGCCCGGTAGGGACGCAGCATGGATGACGGGCAGTACGCCGATGCACTGACCGCAGTCGAACTGCGGGAGACCGCGCTGCTGGCCTGGGGCGCGGTCGAGGCGCGGTGGACCGAGGAAGAACTGGTGGCCGTGCTGGAGCCTTACGGCCCTCCCCAGGACCTGCTCGATCGACTTCTGGACACCGCGCTGGTGGTGCGGGAGCCCGGTGGCGGCTACCGCAGCCGGTTCGCCGAGACCGTCCGCCTGCTGGCCACCTTGCGCCAAGCGTTCCGAAACCAGCGGGTCACCGACGGGCGCCCACTGGTACTCGACTACCGGGTCCTGCACCGCCCGCGGCGCCGGCCCGAACGCAGCGTGCCCGCTAGCCAGTTGCACGCTCAGTTGCGCCCGCTGCTCGGACCGGCCGGCTCTGCCGCGGCGCACCGCCTGCTCCCGCCTCAGGTCTCCGGGTTTCAGCAGCGCAGCGCACGAGTCGTGCTGGAAGCACTGCGCGGTGGCGAGGCCTCAGGCGTCGTAGTTACCGCCGGCACCGGCAGCGGCAAGACCCTTGCGTTCTACTTGCCGCTGCTGGCCTGGCTGGCCGATCATGCCGGCCGGACCGGTAACGGCACCCTCGTGCTGTCGCTCTACCCGCGCAACGAACTTCTCAAGGACCAACTGCGGGCGTTGCTGGGGTACGTACTGAAGCTGAACCGGGCGGATTCCGGTCTCCAGGCACTGAGCGTGGCCACCTGGTTTGGTCTGACGCCGCCGGCGTCATCGTTCGTACTGAACGGGCAGACCGACTGGGTCGAGCGCCGCGGCGACTACGTCTGCCCGTTCCTGTCCTGCCTGACCTGCGGCGGCGATCTCCTGTGGCGACGTGCGGACTTGACGGCCGGCGTCGAGCGCCTCTGTTGCGGTTCCGCGACATGCGGGTTCGGCGTCGACGGCAGCGTGCTGCGGCTCACCAGGAGGAGCGCCGTCGACAGCCCGGCCGACATCATGCTGACCACTACCGAGTCGATCAACCGCCAACTCGCCGCGCCTGGGAACCTCGCAGCTTTCGGGGTCCGACCGGCGACCCTGCGCGCGGTGCTGCTGGACGAGGTGCACACCTATGAGGGCACCGCGGGCGCGCAAAACGCCATCCTGCTGCGCCGGCTCCGGTATGCCCTGGGCCAAGACCCGGTGTGGGTCGGGCTCTCGGCGACCCTACGCAACGCCGACGAGTTCTTCGCCCGCCTTGTCGGCCTCCGGCCGGGAGCGGTAACCGTCGTGCAGCCGGAGATCACCGAACTGGAGGAGTCCGGCGCGGAGTACCTGCTAGCCCTGCGACACGACCCGCACGGTGAGACGGGCACCCTGTCCACCAGCATCCAAGCCTGCATGGTGCTGGCCCGCTGCCTGGACAGCCCCGATGACCCGGCCGACCCGCCACCTTCGTCGGACGGCGTCCTCGGCAGCAAGGTGTTCGCCTTCACCGACAAACTCGACAGCACCAACCGCTTCTACTGGGACCTCCTAGACGCCGAGGGCTGGCAGTGGCCGGGGCAGTCGAACAACCGCGTTCCCATGACGCTGGCCCATTCCCGCGGCGAGAACCAACGCCTGCTAGCCGCCGGCATCCAGGAACCTGCCCACGATCGCGACCCCAACGGCCAGTGGTGGTGGCTGCCCGACGAGTTGGGCCACGGGGTGGAGGCCGACCGCCAGTTGGTCGTCTCCCGTACGAGTTCCCAGGATCGCGGCGTCGACGGCGACGCCCAGGTCGTCGTCGCCACCGCGACACTCGAGGTCGGCTTCGACGACGACCGGGTCGGCGCCGTGCTGCAGCACAAGGCTCCACATGACGCGGCCCAATTCCTCCAGCGCAAGGGACGCGCCGGCCGGAACCTGACCATGCGCCCATGGACGGTCGTTGTGCTCAGCGACTGGGGGCGAGACCGGGACGCCTGGGACGCCTACGACGCCCTGTTCAGTCCGGAACTGGCCGCCCGCAACCTGCCGGTCGAGAACCTCTACGTGCTGCGGATTCAGGCCGTGTACGCGCTGCTCGATTGGCTGGCGGGCGAATTGGGCTATGCCGGGTTCGACTCCACGTGGACCGATCTCGCCGCGCCGCCCTCCGTGCTGCACCCGGACAACGACCGTCAGCGGCAGGCCACCCAGACCCGGCAGGACCGTCTCGCCGAACACCTCGACCGGCTCCTGCGGCCTGGACCGGAGCGGGAACGCCTGCGCCGATACCTCGCCCGCGCGCTGGGGCTGGGCCTGGGGGACGCTGCGATGTCCGTGGTCGACACCTTGTTCTGGGAGGCACCCAGGCCATTGCTGCTCGCCGTCGTGCCGACCATGCGCCGGCGGTTGATAGACCGCTGGCGGGGCGAGGAACCGGCCAGTGGAGCGTCTGGCGTGCGGACGCGGACCCCGCTACGCGAGTTCATCCCCGGCAACCTCTTCGACGACCTGCTCGTACCCGACGTTGAGTTGCAGATCCCTGGACTGCGCGGCGAGGTGGCCGTCGACCACCTGTCGGCCCTGCGCACCCTCAATGAGTTCTGCCCTGGCAACGTCTCCCGGCACTTCGGGATTTGGGCGTCCAGCAAACGCCACTGGATCCCGCTGCCCCCGGTCGAGCCCGGCGGTACCGTGCACCGAATCGACGTGCTGGCGACCTATAGGGCTGAGTTGATGGACGCCGTCGTAGTCGACGGGTTGGGAACCCCGGTGTACACCCCGACCGGTGCCGCCTTGACCGCGGTGACCAATCCCGCGGTCAAGGACGCGTCGTCAGTGCGGCCCGAGTGGGAGGTGCAGTTCACCGCGCTCGGCTCGGGTGTGCCGGCCGGACTTCGCGCTGGCGCTGACCAACTGCTGCAGACCGTCACCGCACACTTGCACATGCAGGGTGGCGGTGTGCAGGTCGTGCGCTACGCCCGGACCGCCCGCGGCGCGGTGTGGTCGCCTCGCCCGCTACGAGTGCACGCCGAGTTCGGCCGCCGCGCAGAGAACGGCACTTGGGTGCCCGCGGCGATCGGCGTCGACGTGCATTGCGACGCCTTGGAGTGCGTCGTGCGGCTGCCAGAACAGATGTTGGAGCCCGACCCGCAGGAGCGGACAGCGCGGCTGCGGCACGTGCTGGAGGTTGAGGCAGATCTTCCGGACGAGGTGTCGGCTCTCGATCGCAGTACGCTCGCCGACATCGTCGTGCTGGCGGTGGTGGCCGAGACCTTCGATTCGCCTGACCAACTCGACGGCAACCGGTTGGCTTCGGCGCTGGCTGCCGCGGCGTCGGACCTGGGGCTTGTCGGTGCCGCCTCCGGTCAGCAGTGGTCAGCGTGGCTTACCGACCCCGATGTCCTGACCCCTGTGGCCGAGGCCGTGCGGGAAACGGCCGTGGCGGTCCGATCGTCGGCCTGGGCGGCCTGGTGGCGTCGGCGCTACACGCTCTCAGTCGCGCAGGTGGTCCTGTCCGCGCTGGCAGCGCTTTGCCCTGGGGTCGATGTTGACGACGTGCTGCTCGACGTCGACCCGCTCGATGACACCCGCTTCTACCTGTCCGAACCGTCGCCCGGCGGGACCGGCGAGATCGATGCGTTTCACCGGATGCTGGTCGAGAACCCCGACATGTTCGGTCGGATGCTCGAACAAACACTGCGCCCCTCATCGATGGAAACCATGGACGAGGAGTTGACGCAACTATTGCGCTGCGACTCCGTGACACTGTCCGCAGCGCTAGTGGCTCTCCGGCGGTCCTGGGACCAGGGACACGCCGCGGCGGACCGTGCGGTGAGGGCCGTCGACGCTGCGGCCCGCGCGGAGGGGATGGTGCTGGGCAACGCCGCACGCACGGCTCTAAGCACCCGACTTGCCGGTCCGGGTGCGCACGAGGACCTGCTCGACGCCCTCCGATCCTGGCTGGACCTGCGCGATCGTGTGATGGATCGCACCGGTCACGCGGTGGACCCACGCATGCTGGGTGGCCTACTTGCCCATGACGCCAGCATCGACGGCGTCCTGCATCTGGGTGCGGCTGGGAGCCGCCAGCGGCGGGCCCGAGCGGTGGCGAATGTGCTGTGGCCATGGGGTGAGGCCGTCAATCAGACCTCGGCCAACCCGTATGCGCCGCGCCTGGCTGCCTCGGGGCGTACGGTTCGCGCCCATGTCAACATCGGTCCCGCGGTGCTGGACCTGGTTGCCTGGACCGACGAGTGCCGTGACCGATTGCACCTGGCATTACGCGAGCACGGCGAATTGGTGGTCCGCGCCGCGGTCCCCGACCGCGCCGTACTGCGTGCGGCGCTGCTGGACCTGCAGATGAACCCGGTGGAGGTGGGGTCGCTCCTGTGCCACCCGGCCGTCGTCGGGGTGGATGAGTCGACATCCGGTGTACAGGCCCAACTGCTACTGCGGGAGGCGCTGTGACTCGGGTGATCCGCAAGTCCGCGGCGCAGAGCGCGGCAGAAGCGCTGGACCTGCTCGGGGCGCTTTTCTCGGCGGAGTTGGTTCGCCCGAGCAAGTGCCTCTGGTTGGTATCGCCGTGGATCTCAGACGTAGAAATTATCGACAACACGGCTGGCACCTATCCGGCTCTGGCGCGCTATGGGCGTCGGCCCGCCCGGCTGGCCGAGGTGCTCGGCACGCTGGCCGGTCCGAGCACCCGAATCGTCATCGGCACGACGTCGGACCAGCACAACCGAGCATTCTTGCGCCGGCTAGACCTGTTGGCGAGCGACCGCGGCGTAGCCGAATTCATCGACGTCCACCAGGACGCCACCCGCGCGCTGCACACCAAAGCGCTCACCGGTGACGACTACGCGCTCGTCGGGAGTATGAACATCACCTATAACGGGATCAACCTGCGCGACGAGTACGTCCAGTTGGAGACCGACGAGCAGTACGTCGCCAGGGCCCGGATGGACGTCCACGGCCAATTTGGGGGCATACTGTGACCTCGGTGCGGGAAGCGCTGGAGATCGCTCTCGGTGACCCTATACGGTACGGGGACCGGCGCGACCGGGTGGAGATCCTGGTCGGCAACCAGACCGCCAGCTGGACTAGCGGCACCGGTAGCTGGCTGGTAGCCCCGGTTCAGCGCGTTCCATCCGGTTTCTACCTGTTGTCCGAGAACCGCGAGGGCCAACGCAGGGGCGTCGAGGTGCTGCGGGCATTTCTCGGCCCGGCGGTGACCCTCGAATCTGAGGCGCTCGCGCCGCACGCCGGCGGCATCGACGCGGCGCTGCACCAAGCAGGGCTGGTGCACGTCGCGTACTTGCGGCGGAACTCCGCTCCGGAGATGTTCCTGGCCCGCATCGAGGATGCGGTCGCGACCCTTCAGGGCAAGGGCACCGCCAACCGGCCGGTTCGGACGTCGTTTGTCGACCAGCTGCGCGACTTCCGCCTGGCGCTCCTGCACCAGGACGCCGAGTCGGTCGAACAGACCTGGCGAGGACTGCAGCAATGCGGTCAACTCAGCGCGGAGAATCTCAGATTCCTCGAGGTCGAGAAGCTGGCACGATTGGAGCGCTGGCGCGACCTGCGCCTGCTGCCTTACCTCGCCGAACTCCTGCGGGCACGCCGGCCGCGGGCGGTGAACGAGGCGTTGCTGGAGATGCTCTGGTGGACCGAGGTCGCCGAACTCGCGGTGAACCGGTCGCCTGCAGAGATCTACGCCCAGGCCGATCTCGGAGCGCGCTACGGCGCGGTCCTGAACACACGTGAGGTCCCCGCCACGTCGTCCGGACGCGCGGTCATCGCGGTGGTGGCCCTCGCGGTGGGCGATATGGCCCGGTTCGAACTCGTGGCGGCTGCCGCCTCAGGCCCCACCGAGCGCGACCGCCTCGACCAGTTGGCTGCACTAGCCGCGCCGCCGCCGACTCCGGTGGGCACGGACATCCGGAGCCTGTTCGAGGACGGCCAGTACGGGGCAGTGGTCCGCGCATTCCTGGACGGCCCAGATCCGAGAGCCGCCGACCTAGCGGTGATCTCCGTGCTGGAGCGTGCCGACACCGTGCACGCTGTCGCCGTACGCACCGTTGTGGAGCAGCAGCTTGCCGAGGGGCTGGTGCGGCAGAGCCGTCACCTCCGGCAGAACCTGCAGGAGCTGTCCGACCTCATCAACAACCGGTGCCGCAGTTGGGATGAGTGGGGCGCCCGGATCGGCAGGGACGAGCCCTGGGAGTACGCCGCCGAGGTGCTCCGGTCGCAGTACGCGGAGTGGGACGAGCTCCCGCTTGTATCCAACGCGAAGATGACCGCGTTGGCCGACAACGTCTTCTCGGCCTGGCTCGGGATTAACCGCGAACAGATCATCGCCGGGCTCGACGTGCTCTGCCGCGCCGCCGCGTCCGCGGTGGCCTCGGCGTTCGGGGCTAGCCTCGCTGAGGCGGTCCTGCTTGTCCTCGCTGAACAGCAGAACCTGAGCGCGCCGGTCCGCGAGTCCTACCTGCACCTGCTCGGCCAACTCCTGGACAGTGGCCAAGAACAACCCGGCTACACCGACCTTCTAGCCCAGGCGGGCGAAATATGGCGGAAGGTGGCGGCCCCGGTGGCTGTGAACTGGGGGATCGGTCTCGTCGACATCCTGCTCGATACGCCCTGCCCCGACCCGGATAGTCGCATCGCCCTGGTCACCGAAATCGTGGGCCGGTCCCGCAGCTTCGGTCAACGCCTCAGCTCGCGGCAACGGTCGGAGTTGCAGGTGCTCGCGGCGGACATTGGGCTGCCTCCCGCCGAGGACGAGGGCATCACCGACGACGATCCGGTCTGGAAACGCCTCGACGGGAAGGTGCTTGGCATCTACTCGCTCCTGCCGCGGACGGCCGACGCTCTCCGAACGCGACTCGCCAGCCTATGCGAGCCTGCCTCAGTGGAGGGCAACGCCGACACCGTCGCAACTGCTGCGCTGCGAGGGCTCGCTCGACGAGCCGACTACCTGATCGTCGACACCTGGCACGCCGCTCATGCCGCAACCGAGGCCATCGACGCCGTTCGCACCCGTGATCAGCAGATTCTGCCGCAGGGCCGCGGGGTCACCGGCTTCCTGCAGGCGTTGGAGTTGTACCTCAGCGCTTCGGACTGAGCAGACGTCCATACCTGGACTAGGGCGGCCACGCCAGCGCAGGCCCGGCTCCGGCAACCACACCGAACCCAACTGACCGGCCATCACTCACGCGGTTATCGCGTCGTGAACGCTGTCGTGCCCACGGCAAGCCTGGACACGTGTGGTGCTGCCGCTGCCCAGGTACAGCCACGGCCGACATGACTTGCCGTCCCGGCTGCGTTCACGATGACCCCGGCTCCGACTCCTCGGTCGGCGACCAACCCGCCAACTATGGCGAGGGGTTAACCTGTTCACCTCGTCCGATGCGACGCACTCGCTAGCGTGCTGGTTAGGTTCACGAGGCCGCAGTCAGGGTCGTGACTTCGTCAACGAAGCGGACGGAATGACGGCCGCGCGGACCATGGCCGGAATCGCGCGGCCAAGCCCAGGCGTCATCGAGGGCCGGTGGCAGTGCCGCGTCGCCACTGCGCTCCTGATCGTCCACGGTTTCGTCGTCTCCGGCGTGTCTCTCGGTTGGCGCCACGGTGAAGCTGTCGCGCGAGCTCAACCGGAACTCACCGCCTCAAGCACAAGGGCCCGCTGCGGTTTGTCTTGGATGTACTCAGTGGCGCGTCTCGGACGAGGAGATGTTCTGAGGGCGCGGCAATCTAATTCGTGGAGCGGCATCTAGATAACTGCCCGCCAACTGGCCGCAATTCAAGTTATCATTTTTGAGCGAATAAAAGTGATATGCATCAAACCCCATCTTCCGTGCGACTTCTGCTAGGTGCTCGACCGTTGCTGTATCGGGAGGAGTCAGTTTGTTTCGTATGCTGGCAGCGGTTTCGTTCATTCTCGATACTCGGACGACGCAGTTGTCCTGTAGGCCTTCAAACATCTTCAAGGCGGCCGTGAAGATGTTGCCAGTGCTGTTGAAGCCCTGAATGACCACGTAGTTGAGCCGATACGTGAGATTTGCGGTCTTAGTCATCGCCGATGCTATGTCTTCAACCCGATAACCCGCAGATTCTCCCATTCGCATTATAGAGTGGACCTTGCTGGAGCGCGGGTGAAGTAGGCTCACCTGAACATACTTCAACTCCACGTCTGTGGCCAAGCGGTCCAAGTGAGAAAACAAATCGGGGCGGAGTCCTACGGTGGTCAAGTTAAAATAGCACGACGGAAAGTTGGTCGAGATTTCTTTGGCTGATTGTTCGATGGTCGTTCGCATCAACGACGACTCGCCGATTCCTGAGTAAGTAAAAAGGAATCTTGAACTCCGCGACAAAGTTTGATCGTCGGCCACGAACTCAGCAAGATCCCGCACCTCAGTATAATTGAGTGCTTCGTGAGTGCCCAGCTCCGTGGCTGCACAGTGATGACACCCCACGGCGCAGCCGTAGCTCGTGGGGAGCTCAACCACGTCTTTAATATGTTCGGCGTCCAAGTAATGGCGGAAGTGCGATGCTTCAACTATCTTACCGCCGATATTGACCACGTAGCGCGATGCATCTTCTCTGTTCCAGCCCCTGGTGGAGTAGCTGGTGGTCGCCCTGAGCTTCTGTAGAATTTCCATAGAAGGTCCATTCGCTAAAGCTTCTTGGAATTCTCCCTTAGGGAGGCGATATCAGTCACTACGCTTCTGGCAAACGGCGAGCCATGGTCGAATGAAAGGTGCACGACGTCTTTGCTATCTTCGGTGTGGAGATATGGTGTGAAGTCCAAGCCGGCGTCGGTAATAATTGCCATATAATATGGTTCAAGGTCGTCGGGTAGGTATCGAAGTTCGACATTACTTCGTATCCGCACTGGAAGTGAATCACGAAAATTACTCAAGGTCTGAGCGGTCCTGTGCTTCTTCGACGCGTGATCACGACCGCCTATGGCCTTGATGTGTTTCTGGGCAGCACCGTTGGGTGCGAGGAGCAGAAAACACACGTCACCCCCGTTGCGGGCAACGCGCTCAATCGCGGCTTTAAAATGCTCTTCATACTCGGGTTTTAACCAGCTCTGAAGTGCGCGGCCCATAATAATGAGCCGTCCGTTCGTTGCCTGCATTAGGCGGTTCCAATAGTCGGGTTTGTTGGAATACTTTCCGTCGACTCGTAGTGCACCGGTACGTGCTCTCGCATCGGCGAGAGCCTCCAGTTCCAAAAGTCGATCGACTATTTCTCTTTGTGCGCCGAATTCGCGACTATTCAAAGCCACCCAAATCAGCGATGCCATCAAGCTCGATATGGCACCGCTTGCTAATAGGAATCCTAGAGACGACCTAGATGTGGCGAGTCCATAACCTAGAAGAATGAGGCATGCGACAATGAACGCTAAGTAGACCAGTCGCTTGTTCACTAACCACCACATTCCACGTAGCTGTGATACTCCTCACATCCTGACTGTACCTCAAGTGCATGGCCGCCACCTAGGGAAAGCCTGGGGAAGTGGCGGATTGTTGCTCCAGATGGAGGCCTAGATCCCGCTATGTTTATGCGGAACCCATCGCTTCCATATTTCTTGCAACGTGAAATATCGCCTGGGATAGTGCTTCGGCTGCAGCGTTCCGCAGGCAAATGAAGGATGTTGTCGATGTCGTTTACGGCCATCTGGGGCGACTGTTGGTCACGAATAAAAAGCGGATGAGGATCTAAGATCCTCATCCGCTTGATCAACTCCGATGTCCGAGGACGAAGTCGCACACTATTCACCCACGTAGCGCTTCGTTGTCCAGAGTAGCTACCTGGTCCGTTCGACTGCTGAGGCCCGTCCCACAACGGTCACACGGGACGGGCCTCATGCGTTGCGCTTCATGCCCGCCACCAGCAGATGTGTCTGTGCAGGGCGTGGGACAGCTTTGCTTTAGCCCGTCCCGCCCGCTGGGAAGGGTGGGTCGAGCCAGTTGAGAGGGTTGCTGAACGCGGGACAGCCGGCTTGGCCCGCGGCTCCCTGCCCTGCAGAAGCACAGGATGGCCGCCGCACTGTTGTTGCGCCTGCGGTCTCGCCACGCAAGCTCATGACGCCGTCGGCCGACTTCTGGCGGAGAAGGTCGACGGCCTGATCAACAGCCGTAGGCGACCTGGACCTCGACTCGGCTGGCAAGGCCCGCCGAATCAAAGGGCGACGCGAATCTGTTGTATGTCTGCGATGCTTGTCGCCGTGGGTACCGACGCCTGGCGTAACTGGATAGCGTTCAACGACGAGAAGCCGGAGACCGAGAACGCCGACGACGAGCTCTACTCCGACCGGCTCTTCGTCGGCGGCCCGTCGTCCCACGGCCCGTACGCTCTTGCTGCCATCATTGGACGCCCCCTGCCCGGGACGCTGCCTACGGTCCGACCAGCGGTCAGGCTGCATGTCGGCGTCCACGCGAATCTCATCCCAGATGTCGTGATCGACGGCGAGTTGGTCCCTGCCAACTCTGACGCTTATCACGGCGGAACGGCCAGTGACGAGATCGCCGCATTGGTGTCACTAATCCTCGGCGTGCGCCTTCGGGTAGCCGGAACGGCCCGTCTTTCAGGCATACACGAACACAGCGAGGCACACCCACCCATCTACCTGGAGGTGGCGCCACTGGCACACCCAGGACGTCTCGGACGCGAGTACATCCCTGCTGCGCTGACCAGATTGGCCGACCTTGGTCAGCTAGATCGCTTGGATTCCTTCCCCGACCTCAATGAAGAAGCTCAAGTAGAACTGGTCCGTGCCGCTCGCGCTTACGCCACGGGCCTGTGGTGGTCAAACGAAGACCAGAACCATGCGTGGCTCCAACTGGTGACCGCGATAGAGATCGCCGCGAACTATCGCCAGACCGGCCAAGTCACACCGCAGGAGCTCGTCGAAGACCTATGGCCAGAACTGTGGGCGGCACTACAAACTGCGGACGACGCGGTGCGCGCCGAAGTCTCGCACCAGATCGCGCCTCAGATCAGGGCAACGAAAAAATTCGTCGACTTCCTCACCGAATGTGCACCCGAACCTGCCGACCTCCGCCCACCAACCGGAGAACTGGACTGGACCAAGATGGCCCAGCATGCCAAGCTCATCTATCGCCACCGGTCTAAGGCGCTACATGGCGGCAAACCATTTCCGCTGCCGATGCTCGAACAACCCCGGCACGAGGCGAACGGCGCCATCCAAGAAGTCCCGTGGGGCCTCAACACTGGCGGACTCGGTGGCGTCTGGGACGCCAAGGAAGCCCCGATGCTCCTCTCTACATTCGAGCACATCGCGCGTGGCTCCCTCCTGAACTGGTGGGACGAACTACGCAGATCGCCTGCTGCCGATGGTCAAGAACTTCCCTGATCTGTGCGCTGCTTATAACGCCCAGCGCGCGTGCGTGGTGTTCAGTTTGCTCTCGGGCACTGTCCACCCGTCTGTATTGGCGCGACTGCGTACTTCGACGCGGAACTTCGCCTGAACACTGCACCGGACAGGTGCAGGATGCTGGTCGCGCGTGCGGCGGTCTGTTGAGTGCTGGGCTGGGGTTACGGCAGACTACCGCGCTGTCTAGGTAGGGCGGCTGATGTCGAGAACGTAGGGAGTGATGTGCACGCCGTGCGTACGCTCGTCCTCCGCCTGCTGTTCCAGCTTCTCCAATAGATCAGCAGCGGTCGGATACGCCGAGTGTGACCAGCGCTTTGGTCGCTGGTCTGGGCGAATCCAGTAGGCGAGGTAGATGCCATAGCTGAGCTCAAGAGGTTTGAGGTAGAGCTCGATGAGCTGCTGCGATATCGAGGTGAGCAACTCATTGTTGTCTATGCGCTTGGCTTCGATGACAACAAAGGCGTCCTGAGCCGTGGGGGAACGGGATTCGGCGGTGAGATCAATGCGTGTGCCGATACCGCCCTTGGCGCTGTTCCGGACGACGTGTAGTTCGCGGTTCACCACAATGCCAGAGGACGAGAGCTCGTGGCACCGGCGACGGATCCAGTCGGAGATGTCGTCTTCGGTTTGCGGCGTGGTGTCGTTCCAGATGTCGCGGAAGGCGCCCTCATGTTTGATCGAGTGCTGCAGCTTGGCAAGCATGTGCAGGACCACCCTGACAAGGTCGGCGTCGTTGTGCACGAGCCGTGCGTCGGAGCTTCGGAGCAGTTCCAGGAGGTCGTCGGCTGTCGTGGGGGTCAAGGTGAGTTCGGCTTGGCGTGACCTGGCAGTTCGCAGGTAGGCGCTGGTAATGATGTTGTGGTCCAGCTCGGGACGGCCTTGGCGTAGCGCGTCCAAATCCTGGGCGTGGCCGTTGTCAGCGAGCTGCTGGAGGAGCCGGCCGCGGAGCTCCTGAGCGTGATGTGCGGGTGTGTAGGCGAATCCAGGCTGTAGAGGTTGGTCTTCCGCGTACGGGTAGGTGTTCAGGAGATGTGACGCTGCTCGGACCAGATGCGCGTGGTCGAGCTTGATGATGTTGAAGCGCGACGCCATCTCGGCCACTGCGGCGGCAGTCGGTGCGGTGGTGTCGAACTCGTCGATCACGAGGTTGGGCGCGATCGTCGCGAGGTGCGCGCGTGCACGGCTCGCGAGCTTCGAGTGGTCCTGGTTCCTGAGCTGAAGGCATGTGTCGAGCGCGGTCGCGGGCTGCGCCTGTTGAGCCACAAGGTCGAGGACATCACGGGCGAGTTCCCCGCTGTAACGACCGTCGAGGAGACGTCGGGCGACTTCGGCGCCGATATGGGGTCCGAGGTGCCGGTACACCGGTTCAGAGGACAGATTCCTGCCAGCTGCTTCGAGGTCGTCGAGGTGATGAAGCGCCGCGTCGAGGATCGGTTCGGGTGCCAGTGTCATCCCGACGTTCAGGAGCGCGTGCCGCATTGGCTCGTTGTTGCTGCTGGTGTGAGTTAGCCACGTGGCGATGATCGAGTGGCTCCAGTTGGTCCACACGCTGCTGCCTTGGGTCTTGAGGATTTCTGGAGTGTGGCGGGCAAGGGTGGACAGCAGGCGGACGCCCTCCCAGTCGGACAGCGCATCTCCGGTGTTCAACGATGTGAAGCCGCACCATCGTTTGGGCTCCGGCTGGTGGACGTGCAGGTATCGAATCCCTGCCTGCAGGGTCTTCACGCGCTCATCCTCGGTGAGGTGCTGCCAGCCCGGGCGTGCTGTCAGGTCCTCATTGAAGATCGCGTCGTTGTCGTCGTCCGTGAGCAGGTACGTCAGCTTCCACCACAAAGCCGGGTCCGCTTCGAGTCCGTCGAGTAGCTCTGCGATGGCGTGTCGAGCTTGAGTACGTCGATCGGTCTGTTCCCGCTTGTACGCGTGATCTTGTGCGGCCATTTCGCGTCGCTTGGCCACCGCGGGAGAGTTCAGCTCGGACGCCCCGCGCAGGTGGTTGGTCGCCTCGTACGCTGGATGTTCAGGCGATAGGCCGAGGATGAGGTCGGCGCTTTCGGCTGAGGGGTCGTGCAGGATGGCGGATAGGCACGTGCTCAGCGTTTCTGCTTCCAGGTCGAGCAATGCCGGAAGCTGATCGACGAGCCATGCAACGTCGTCGCTGCATATCAAGCCGGTAGTGACCACTGCATACCAGTCCCGAACTGTCATACGGGCGAGCTCGAGTGCGAGGGCTCGGCGACGTTCAACGGGCCCTTCCGCCCAGGGAATGTCCTGCCTGCCTCTGTTCCAGTGGTGGCTGCGGACGCTGGCCGCCACAAGTTCCGCCAGTGCTGTTCGAAGTTGGGGATCATCGGCGTGTGGCCACGCTCGGCGGAGCAGGTGCGTTGGCAGTTCGTAGTAGTCCTTGAGCACGTCTGACTCATCGTCGACGCCTGCGGCGAGCCCTCTGATGAACCTGGCCAGATCTGGAGTCGGAATGTCGTCGGCGAGGACCCGCAGCTTCTGGCGATAGTTGCCGTAGAGGATCGACCGGTGAGGCCGCATGACCGATGCAAGGTCATCGGTGGTGAGCAGCCGCGGATACAGAACCTCGATCAGCGTGCACAAGATCTCGTTGTCGGGATCGGCCAGATCCCCGTCGAGCAAGGTTCGCAAAGACCTGCGAACCTCGTCGTTACCGAGTCGATCCGCCGCGAAGATCGCCGCTCGCCTCGCGTATGCCTGGTGGGTCGTGTCTTGGGCCGCCTCGGCGAACTGTCGCGCAAGCCCCTCGCAGCGGCCCGCGATCGCTAGCCGAGAAAGCCACCACAGGAGCTGTGAATCTGCTGGCTCAGTCGGCAGACGCCGCGACAACTGACCTTCCAAAGTGGAGTGAACGAGACCAGTGAGATCAAGGTTCCACCGTGGCTGTTGATCGTCCCTCGCAGCCGCGTCCAGGAGTGCCTCGACGACCGCCGCCCGTGCTGGATCTGAGCTGATCTCGACAGCAGCCGCAGAGAACGCGAAGGTCTCGACGTTGTCCGCGATCAGTCGTTCAACGAGTTCGGGTTTCAACGCCGCAATCCATGCCGCGACGCCGATTCTGGAGGTGGGAAGTACGCCGTTGGCATCGGCGCCGAGCAAGGTGGCTACTTGCTCTGGCGTGGCACGACGGTCGACGAGGTAGGCCGCCGCCAAGTACTCGACGTACATCTGATGTCTGAAGACCAGGAGACCGGGAGCCGCGAAGTCGAACAACGCGGTTCTCAGCACGCTCCGGTAGTCCTCGGGCATGACGGGAGACGAAGGCGCGGCAGGCTCGGAGCTGGAGGGCAATTGATCCACGCTGAGGGTGACGCCGTCAGCCTCGTGAGGCGCCAGGCTTAGCGACTGAGTGCTGGAGAATGCGGTGAAGGCGCCGAGCCGTTTCGCGATCACACGCGCGCGGTCGATCGGCATCGCCGAAAGCACCTTGTTGTTCGGCTCGGCCAGAAACTGGTCGATCTCGAACTGCATCGCCTCCACTGAGCCGCTCGGCAGCCGGCCCTTCGTGGACCAGTACTTCGCGGTGGTGAGCAGCTGCCCGGCACACGCCGAAAGTCTGCCCAGATCTGCCTCGACGATGGCGGCGATGAACCTCTCACCATCGTGACCCTGCGCTGAGGCGAGCACTTCAGCGCTAACACGGTCGAGCGGCAACAACTTCCACTCGGTGAAGTCCGGCAGGCGGTCCTTGAGGACGTGGGCGAGTGATGCCTCCCACGCAGCAGACCGACACGCAAGCCGCCACGGCACCAGGCGGGCCGCTT
The DNA here is from genome assembly GCF_011067745.1 of Lentzea alba. GTDB lineage: Bacteria > Actinomycetota > Actinomycetes > Mycobacteriales > Pseudonocardiaceae > Lentzea > Lentzea alba. The sequence goes on along the minus strand of NZ_JAAMPJ010000014.1, from coordinate 313,056 downwards.
CAGAGGTGAGTTCATCTTCCAGCCATTGCAGAAGACGAGGGTCGTGCAGGGCAGCTTGATCCAGTCCATCGAGGTAGATCGGACGGTGCTGTTCACAGGCAGCCGCGAGTTTTCGCTCCAAGCTGTCCCTGGTGAGCGGTGCGACGTTGAGGACGCTGGCGAGCGGCTCATGTTTGGCCAAGGCTTCGAAGGTACTGGTCTTACCGGCACCACCGGCACCAAGAAGCGCGAAGGAGCTTTTCGCTTTGGGAAGCGTGGTGACTGCGACAGGCCGTACGTCATCGCCGCTCAACCAGTCGTCCTCGGGGGGTGGCAGCAGGAAGCCATCATCGTCGAGCAGTACCGGATGTGACGCCGGCAGTGCGTATCGGTGGAACTCCTTCGCCTCGGTCATCCTGCAGTCTCCGATCTCACCGCTGTTGCCGTGCCGACCGTAGAGCAGTTGTTTCACCAGTTCGATCCTGTGACCGCCGGTTGGGTGGAGCCCCGACGAGAGTGAAGGACGGCTGGCCCGCCAGAACCGCCGCCAGCCGGTCGAACACGCGTCCGAGGGCGAATGCGGCGCCGCCAGAAACCGCGCGACCGCCTCGTCGCTCGGCGCGCTTCACGTTGTCGGCCGGCAGCGTGTGCATCTGAGGCGGGACCCCTGGGTCTGGTTTCGGCCAAGGCTGCGGTCGGACGCGTGGGGGTGGACCACACGAAGGCTGCTGCGGCGGGATAGGCGAGCTTGGTGGTGGGCTGCCGCCCAGATCACTTGCTTCCGTATCGGTCCGGTGCCGATCCGGGCCGAGTTTGACGGTGGGCTCGTCCCACTCATCTCCTCGTTCGACGAGCTGGACGAATCCGTCTCACGAAGGCATGCCGATCTGCCTCCGTGGTTGCGGAGGTCTCCGACAATCGTACGAACGAGTGAACAGCAGAGCAAGTATCACCCGTTCGTACGACAGCAGTAACATCGCGCAAACTGTGACCGATGGACTGGAAAACAGTTTGCCCCGTGAGGGAGTGATACGACACCCAGGTCATTCGCCTGCGGGTTTTTCCGGTTGCAGTCTGCGGACGTAGGCCATCGCCTGCCGTGAGCTGCTGTTGTTTAGTGGTAGACGTTCTGCCGTGCGCTGAAGGCCAGCTCGTCTGTGATCGAGCGCGCAGAGCGGAGGATTCTGTGCTGCTGAAGTCTGCGTCAATTCAGAACTTTCGGTCCCTCGTGGACGTCGAGGTGAAGATCGATCCGCTAACTACGTTGGTGGTAGGCAGGAACAACACCGGAAAAACGTCTTTTGTGGACCTCTTCTGCAAGTTCTTTGGATCTCGCGATGCGCGCTTCGTGCTGGAGGACTTCTCCACGCAGAGGATCGCCGATCTGCGAGAGGCGATCGATCTGTACGCGGAGTCGGAGTCCGGACGTGCGCAGGGAGACGGTGAAGCGGCGAAGGGGCTGCTTGATCGTGCTATCGGCAAGCTGCCAGTCATTCGACTCACGCTGACGATCGGCTACGACGAGTCAGATGACCTGGCTGCGCTCGCCGATGTGATCCTCGATCTCGATGAGAACTGCTACGAGGCGGTCGTGGAAGCAACCGTCGAGGTTGCCAAGCCTCTGGAGTTCTTCGCGCGGTATCTGGCGGAGCGTCAGTCGGCTGACATCGCGATCGATAAGTATCTGGAGCGAGGTTTTCAGCGGGTCTTCGCCGTTCGATACTTTGCGGTTGACGCACGTCGGGCGAGTCACCGGAAAGAGGTCAGCAGGGCCGTCATTGACCGGATCTTCTGTGCCAAGTTCGTCTACGCGCAGAACAAGTTCGATGACTCGTCAACCGACCGCACGAATAACCTGTCGCGCACCTTCGAGACGTACTACAAGACCAACAGCGGCGACCTGGGCAACGAGAACGTGGAGACGATCGACAAAGCGCTCGCCACCGTTTCTGTTCAGCTCGACGAGAACTACGAGAAGCTCTTCCGGCCCATCTTCGACGACCTGAATAGTTTCGGTCTGGACACCATCACCCCGGTGCAGAAGCTGAGAATCGTGTCACTTCTGGAAGCCGACGAGATCCTCCGCGACTCCACCCGGATCCGGTATCCGTCCGGAGAGGACGACTACCTCCTTCCCGAAGGGCACAACGGCCTGGGGTACACAAAGCTCATCTTCACAATCCTCCAGGTCGTCGGATTCTACGAGAACTACAAACGTCTGTCGCCGCAACCCGGATTTCAGATCCTGTTCATCGAGGAGCCGGAGGCGCACCTGCATCCACAGATGCAGGAGGCGTTCATCAAGAACATTCGCGACTTCATCGAAGGAAAAACGGGCTGGAACGTCCAGGTCGTCATCACCACGCACTCCTCCCACATCGTCACCAGTAGCGGCTTCGACGGCATCCGGTACTTCGCCTGCACGGGGGAAGGCCTGAAGGTCAAAGATCTCTGCAGGTTCAAGGAGTCCATCCTGCCGAGCAAGGACGGCAGCACTCCGGACGGGTCAGAGACCTACCGCTTTCTCTTCCAGTACATGGTGCTTCATCGGTGTGACATGTTCTTCGCGGATATGGTCATTATGATCGAGGGCGCGGTTGAACGCCTACTGCTGCCGGAGATGATCGCCAAGTCCGCGCCGAGCCTCAAGCACAGGTATGTCTCGGTCATCGAGGTGGGTGGCGCGTACGCGGACAAGTTCAAAGAGCTGTTGGAGTTCATCGGCGTCGCAACGCTAATCATCACCGACATCGACTCCGTTGACGCCGCAGACAAGCGCAGAAGGTGCCCAACAGCTCACGAGGGCGCGGTCAGCTCGAACGCGACGATCAAGAACTGGCTGCCCGGTGAGTCGGAGATAGCGAAGCTGGTCGCGCTTAATGTCGACCGGAAGATCAAAGGCCGAGTCCGGGTCGCCTACCAGCAGCCGGAAGAAGAAGGCGGTCCGTGTGGCCGCAGCTTCGAGGAGGCCTTCATCATCGCCAATGCTGAGAAACTGAGTCAGGACGCGAACAAACTTGCGCTAGGTAAGGTGTTCACCGCGAAGGACGGCACGGTTTTCTCGCCCGATGCGATTAGGGCGGCGTCGTACGAGATCGCGGACGCATTGGACAAGAAGACAGATTTCGCTTTTGACGTGATGCGACTTGGCGGCTGGCGAACGCCTCTGTACATCGAGGAGGGGCTCGAATGGCTGAGCGCGACGCTCTGAAGCAGGTCGAGGAGGCCATCGACAGTCGGCAGAGCTTCCTGGTGGAGGCGGGCGCGGGTTCTGGCAAGACGTTTGCGCTCGTGCACGGGCTTCGTCACATCTTGCGAACCCAGCGCGACGAGCTCGAACGCAGAGGGCGTCGCGTCGCCTGCATCACCTACACGAACGTCGCCAAGGGTGAGATCTCGGAGCGGATCGCGGACGATCCTCTGGTTTTCGTGGGCACCATCCACGAGTTCATGTGGAGCCTGATCGAGAACTATCAGGAGGAGCTGAAGGCTGAGGTAGTCGTTCTCAACGGGCAACTGAAGAAGCCTGCCGAAGGACTTGAACAGGCGCTCCAAAGTGTGCGTATCGTGTATAGCGACCGCGGCAGGAAGCTCGAAAAGGGCAGGATCTCGCACGACGAGGTCATCGCCTTTGCGTATAACCTCTTCGTCGAGTATCCGAAGATCTCCCGCATTGCCGCCGACAAGTATCCGTTTCTGTTCATCGACGAGTACCAGGATACCGCCCCGGAGACTGTGGAGCTCATCGTCGAACATTTCTGCGGTTCAGGTGTGTCGAAGTCGGTGGTCGGCTTCTTCGGTGACTCTATGCAAAAGATCTACCAGCGCGGTGTCGGGGCGGTGGACCACGAGAAGTTGCGGCAAATTACGAAACACGAGAACTTCCGATGCTCGCGGTCGGTCATCGGAGTGCTGAATCAGATGCGTCCCGAGCTTCAGCAGGTTCCTGCCGGGGAGAACGCAGCGGGTGAAGTCCATTTCTTCTCTGGTGCAGGAACTCCTGAAGGGGTGCGACGGCTCGAAGTGGCGCGGCAAATCCTCGCGGGGCTGGGCTGGAACGTGGATGAGGCGAAGACCTTGATGCTCACCCACCGCGGAATTGCGGGAACCCTGGAGTACGAACGACTGTTCGCCCTCTACGCCAAGCGCAGCAAGTGGGGGCGCGACGATCTGCTCGAAGGCAATGATCCTCACGCACAGTTCTTCCAGGAGATCGAAAAGCTCTGCCAGGCCTATGAGTCCAAGGACTACGGGGAGGTAATTCGCCTGGTCGGCCGCGACGGCACCAGGATCGTCCGACACTCGGAGAAGGCCAAGATCGCCGCCTTCATGCAAGAGCTGACGAATCTGAGGCAGTCTTCGGACATCGGTACCGTTCTGGACTTCGTCGTGGAGAACCAGCTACTCGGTCGGCCACGACGGTTGCGCGATGTGGAGGAGCGCATCGCGGCCGAGGAACTGGACGGGACTGACGAGGTGCTGCGCGACTTCGTCACCGCGTTGCGTGCAATCCCCTACAGCGAAGTCATGGCGTTCTCACGATTTCGTGACGAGCGGACGCCGTTCTCCACGCAGCACGGCGTCAAGGGCACGGAATACGACGACGTGATCGTTGTCGTCGACGATGGTGCGTGGAACCAGTACGACATGGGCGAGATGATGGCTGGAACCGAGCGTCTTCCGCAGCGGCGAGAGCGATCGCGCAACTTGTTTTACGTGTGTTGTTCGCGTGCCAGGCGGGGGCTGGCCGTCGTTTTCCTGAGTGAACCGCCAGCTGGCGCGGTTGAGACTGCCAGACGGTGGTTCGGCCCGGAGAATGTACGCTGACCGTGTCGTCCAAGCGATGCGGTATGTCACCCCATCAGGAGACATCTCTGAACCAGTGATCAACGCGGGGTAAAGCCCGCTGTAAGCGGCTGCTGCTGCCCAGTGTGGTCGGCTGACGATCGTGTCCTACCTGCCCGGTCGCCAGTCCGAGAGCGACGCCTGGCATGTATTCGTGTGCAGGAAGGCCCCGGGCGGTTCCGTGTTCCCCGCACGGTCACCAAGATGGAGCCAGAGCCTCCCCCCGGGGCTGGTCTGGGCCTGGTGCATGTGCATCGGCTGCGGCACAGTGCGGTGGTCGTTTGGTGGTCGTGGCCTAGATGCACGTGGCAGCCTCGGCGATGAGTTCCAATGACTCGGCCTCGTCGAGCGCCAGCGTACGCAACGCGGAGAACCGCTCGGCCACCCGTCCGATCTGGGAGTGGGTCTCCACGTACTCGGTGCGAAGGAACGTTTCCGTGTACACGACGTCGTTGTGCTGTCGGTGCGGAAAGCTCAGCCAAGTGACGGGGCAGCTCATCGCGGGATAGGCGCCAGCCGAGTGCGGCACGACCCGAAGGCTCACCTTTGGCAGCTCGCTCACCTCCATGAGGTGAAGCAGCTGTGCCTTCAGCACGCGTCTTCCGCCTACGACCTGCCGCAGCACCGCCTCCGGAAACATTGCCTCGACCGCAAGGGGGTCGTCCCCGCTTGAACGGGTTGCCCATGTCTCCCTAGCGCGCGAGAGCTGGGCGGCTCTGGCCGGGTCGTTCCGCTGCGTCGTTGCTGTGGTGTAGTCGGCGAGCTGGAAGATAGCCGGCACCATGTCCGTGGCGCACGTCCGCAGCTGTGTCGCATCAGCAAGCAGAAGGGGAAAGTCCTCAGCCGGGTCGAAGATGGCCGCTTGGGGCTGCCGGAGTGCTCTCAGGTCCGCGGCGTGCTGCGCCTGCGACATGACGAACTGCCACTCAGGTGTGGGCACCTTGTAGACGTAGCCCAGTGCCATGATGTCGATGACCGCAGAGGGCTGTATCGCGTTCTCCATCATGGACAGCTTGGCGCTGCTGAAACCTACGCGACTGCCTGCTTCGACGAGGCTGAGGTCGCGTTCGTCTCGCCACTTGACCAGCTTTCGGCCGACAGCGCGTTCGAGCGCAGTGGCTCGGAAGTCCTTAGGCATGAGGAGATCGACGCCTCACGATCAGTCTGCTCGCTCTCATCTCGGTGGCGAAGCGCTTGTCGCCTACAGCGGCGGAAAGGGCTCGTCCTCGTCTTCGCGGATCACGTCCTCGGCTCCGTCGGACTCCTGGAGGCGCACGCATCGGCGGGAGATCCACTTCAGCGACTGGTCCTCGTCGAGGCTGATCGCGTCGAGTGCCTGGACGACTGCTTCGTAGCCTTCGACCGCGTGTTCCTCTTCGACGAAGAGGCTGGAGTTCTCTGTCATGGTCCAGATCAGCGGCTGGTACTTCGGGAACGTGAGCTGCGTGAACGGTCCAGCCATGCCGGCATGCGCGCCAGCTGCCGCGGGCACGATCAAGATCCGGATCTTCCTCCAGGCCGCCATGCGCATGAGGTGTTGCAGCTGGGCGATGTGCCCTTCGCGCCCACCGACCTGGAGTTCAAGGGCGAACTCGTGGATATAGAACGTGCAGTCGAGGCCGTTGCGGAGCAGCTCCTGCATCTCGTGCAACGCACGCAGCCGCTCGTCCAGTTCGGTCGTCGGCACGGTGGCTGAAGCAGCTAGCACTCCACGCGCGTAGTCCGTTGTCCGGAGGAGGTCCGGGATCGCATGAGGTTGCCAGCTGACCAGGGTCTTAGCCGCGGCAAGGTTGGTGCGGGCTGTGTGCGATCGGACTGGTGCGCGCTTGCCGTGTGGCTGCCACCAGCCGTTCAGCTCGGTGGCGGGGAAGAGGCTGAGCAGGTACTCGCGTTCGGGCTCAGGTACTCGGCAGATGCCGAGTACCACCGCGAGCTCCAAGGTGGTGATCCCTCCCTTGCCGTTCACCATGTCCGAGACCTTGGCCTCCTGCCAGCACAGCAGGTCGGCGAGCTGTCGGGATGTCATGCCCGCTTGCGCGATGGCCGCTCGCAGCCTCTCGCCGAACTCACGGCCGCGTGCGGTGGAGTACCTCTTGGGCATGTCGCAATTCCTTGCTCTGGTGCGAAGAACTTGGTGAGAAGCTCGGGATCGGCGTGCTCGCCGACCTGGAGGGCTGTTCGTTCTCGCCGTGGTTGGTGGGCGCCTCGTCGAGTGCCTTCTCGTTGAGCTGGTTCTCGCGTCGCTGTGACAGCAACTCGGACCGCTGCTCGTTGGTGAGCGACAACCACTTCTCGCCGATCGCTTCGGCTGTGAGGCCGTCCATCTGAGCGACCGGCCTAGTGGCTAGAGCTCTGGTGACGTCGGCGTGCGGCTGCTCGTTGCCACCAGTCGAAGTGGTCGCCGATGACCCATGACCATGTCGCCGCTGCTACAACGCCGAAGACGACCGTGATCGCGGTCATGGCGACTCCCTTCCCGCAGGCGTGCGTTTGGGGTGTCCGGTGACGTGGTTGAGGCGGACGCGGAGTCCTCACGTCACCGGACGGTCTGACGGATGTTGAGCGGGCGTGTCAGACTGAAATCAAGATTTCATCAGCGCTCGATCAGCGGAACGGCCTGTGGGTGACCTGGGACGACCTGCTGCGACCTGGGAAGCTAGGAGGGGCGATGCGAACGTTTCGCACCGTGCTTGAGCAGCGGATTTGGGAACGTCGGCTGACGCTGGAGGAGTTTGTCGAGGAAGCCGAGCTGTACGCGCGAGAGCATCGGGAGCCTGGCACGCTCGGGCTCCGGCACCTGCAGAGGCTTGTTGCTGGTCGTCGGTCTGGAGGCGAGCCTCTTGGTCAGGTGAAGGCGAGTACCGCCCGACTGCTGGAGAGCATGTTCGGTGCGACGGTCGAGGTGTTGCTGTCTCCGCCGGTGGAGCGCGGTCCTGCGGAAAGCGCGGTTGGCGCGTCGGCTCATCCAGGTTTGGCGGGTGCGTTCGAGTGGCTGGACGGTGCGGCTGGCTGGCCGTCAGGTTCGGCCGCGGCGAAGCTGAGTGCCGGGTTGAAGGTCGCTGACGTTGGGGTGCTCCAGGGACGGCGGGCACGGCGGGGTGGGATCGGCCGGAGTCAGATCGCGGACGTTGTGAGGCGGTACTACCGAACCGACGCCACGTTCGGGGTCCGTGGCCTGGACTTGGATGTTCGGACCAGCGTGTTCACGCGGGCCGAATGGAATGACCTCGGGCTGTCGCTCGACACTGGCGACGAGCGACTGGCTCTCGTGCAGCGAGCTGGGGCGGTGCCTGCTTTGGACGCAGGCTGCGCGGAGGCGGCTGTCCAGCGGCTTGTGATGACTGCTGCTCTCGGTGTGCGGTTCGCGAACCTGCCGCTGTACCGGTTGGCAGAGATCAACGTCGGCTCACGGGGCATCGGTGGGGCCGTCGACGTGGGGAGCTTTGTCGAGTACGCGCTGACGATGGACCTGCTTGAAGCGGAGCTGGCGGATGCGGTGGCGAGCGGTTCCGGCGTGCTGCACCCGTTGCGGAACAAGTACTTGCCGGACATGGATGCTGTGCTCGATGTCGCTGGGCGCGTCTGTGCGGGTGGGGTTCTGTCGCTTGTGGCGATTGCGCGGCCGACGGACCCGTTCCGAGGTGCCGCGGACTACGCGTTGATTGTGCAGACGCGGTCGGGTCAGGTGGTGAACGCCGCTGGGAAGTTGGCGGTCATCCCGAAGGGCTTCCATCAGCCGCTCACCGATCCTCGGGCTGATGTCCGGCTCGGTGCCACGCTCCGGCGAGAGCTGGAGGAAGAGTTGTTCGGGCGCAGTGACGTGGACACGACAGTGGGCGCCACGCGGGCGGCATCGCCCATGCATCCAGGTCGCTGGTCTGCGCCCATGAGGTGGCTGGAGGACGAGTCGGGCCGGTTGCGGATGGAATGCACCGGGTTCGGGCTGAACCTCGTGAGCGGCAACTACGAGTTCGCAACGCTCGTGGTGATCGAAGACGAGGAGTTCTGGCCGCGGTTCGGCGGGCAGCTTGAGGCGAACTGGGAGGCGTCCGGGCTGACGTTGTACTCAAGCCTGGACGCCGAACTCATCACGGACCTGGTGCAGCAGGAGGCTTGGAGCAACGAAGGGTTGTTCGCGTTGCTCCAAGGGCTCCGGCGGTTGCGTGAAGTCGGTGGCTCGCGGGTGAAGCTGCCGAGCTTTGAGCTGTCAGGTCTGTGACGGCCAGCGGACGGTCATGACGACGGAGTCCGCGAGGGCTTCCCAGGAGTGGTCTACGCCCGGTCCCCACATGATGTAGTCGCCCTGGCGGCTCATGGTCTTGCTGCCGTCGGTGGTGTCTACGCGGAAGTTGCCTTCTACCAACAGGACCAGAGTTGTGCGCTGGTCGTCTGCGGTCCAATCTGGACGCTTGTCGCCCGCGGGGTGGGTTCCCCACTTCACTTCGACGTCCTTTGGGAGCGGACGCCGATCGACGGGTCGATGAAGTGTCCGACCAGCCAGCCGCGGGTTTCCGTGCTGTCGTCCGCGGCGTTGCCGGCTTGCCAGTTGGCGGTCACCTGATCTCCCATTCGATCTCTGGCAGGTCTACGCGGGTGCCTCCGATTTCGCGGAGGCGGCGTAGGCCCTGCAGAAGGGCGAAGAGCCCTTCGTTGCTCCAAGCTACATCGTTGACGAGTTCGTCCAGGAGCTCCGCGTCGTGGCTGGAGTACTGGTGCAGACGGGACGCTTCCCAGTTGGCTTGGACGTCTCCGCCGTAGCGGGTCCAGAACTCCTCGTCTTCGATGACGATGAGGCTGGCGAACTCGAAGTTGCCGCTCACGAGGTTCAGGCCGAAGCCTGTGCACTCCATACGAAGGCGGCCTGGTTCGGCCAGTAGCCAGCGCATCGGCTCAGACAGCCGGCTTGGGTGCATCGGGTCCGCGTGGCGCTGCTCGCCGACCGTGTTGTCGACGTCTTCGCGGCCGAACAGTTCCTCTTCCATCTCGCGACGGAGGGTCGCGCCTACCTGTGTGTCGGCGCGGAAGTCCGTTAGCGGCTGGTGGAAGCCCTTGGGGATCACGGCCAGGCGGCGGGCCGCGTTGATCACGTGGCCTGAGCGTTCCTGGACGAGCAGGAGATAGTCCGGTTCGCTGCGGAATGCGTCCGCGGGGCGGGCGATCGCTGTGAGCGCGAGGGCTCCGCCTGCGCACATTCGGTCGCCGACGTTGAGCGCGGCCATCAGGTTCGGCATGTAGGTGTCGCGGAGGGGGAGTGCACCGGGGCTGGTCGGTTGATCGGTGGTTAGCGCGTCGACCAGCTCGCCTTCGAGCAGGTCCATCGTCACCACGTACCCCACGAAGTCCGTCACGCCCACGGTGCCCACGAGCTGGTGCTTCCGCATGTCCACGTCGAGCAGCCGGAACAGCGGCATGTTCACCATGCGGTGTCCCAGGGCCAGCGTTTCGGCCAGCCGTTGCGCGGCGCGGTCTGCGCTCGCCTCGTCCATCGTGATGTTGTCGGCTGGGGTTACGCCGGCGAGCTTCAGCTTGTCGTGCTTGGGGAACAGTGGGCAGTCGAGGTCGAGCCAGTTCGGATGAGTCAGGACCGTGGTTGAGGCAGACGTGTTCGCGCCGAACGTGGCTGTGTAACGGCCGTGGCCGATCGCCGAGCTGCCGTAGTAGGCGGCGAGTGCGCGCGCCGTGTCGCGTTGGTTCACACGGCCGCGGCGCACGCCACGGTCCTGGAGGGCGTGAAGGTCCAGGGCTGCTAGGCGCGCGGCTACCTCGCGGCGTGCTGTGCCGGGGTCCCAGTCTGCTCGCTCGTCGAGCCAGTTGAGGGCGGCGACGATCGTGGCGTCTTCACTCAGGCGGAGTTCGGCGTCTTCGGAGGCGCCGTCTGGGAGGTTCAGCGGACCGCCGCTTACCAGTTCGAGGTAGCGGTCGACGACGTCGTCGGGTGCGTTGGCCAGGGCGGTGTTCAGCTCGCGTTGGATGCCCGAGCGCGGTTTGGTGTCCGGCTTCTGGTGCCACGAGGCAACTGTGCGCACGCCGATGCCGAGGTGTTCGGCGAAGGCTTCGTGAGTCATGCGTAGTGCTGCTTGGAGGCAGCGCGCTGATTGGCCGGTCCACTCAGTGTTCTCGCTCATGCTCGCGCTACCCCCGGAGCGCAGAACCTGCATTGAACTTGCATTGGACATGCATGGGTTCGGGCGGCGATTCACGCTGGAATTGGTGCATGGAAATCAAAGCGCTCAACCAGCAGAAACGCACCGCGCTACCGGTTCTCGCGGACTTGCTTCGCTACCGACGCGAGGTCCGACTTCAGGTCGTCGAGGCGTTCGGTGATGTCGATCAGGCGCTGTTCGACACTGTCCAAACGCGACCAAAGCGAGTCGCCGGGGTCGGTGATCGGCTCGTCTCGCTCGGGTGGGCGACGGCCGTGCAGCACCGCGTCGAGGTGCATCGGGTGCCAGCCCATGGCTGTAGACAAGGATTCCAGCGTCCGCGGCCCCCGCCGGCGCTCCACTGTGTGGTGCTGGATCTCGCGGACGATCGCCTGGGAGACGTTCGAGCGTTCTGCGAGCTCGCGTTGACGCCAGCCGAGCTCGTTCACGCGCTCGTTGATGGCTCTGGCGACTGCCGCCCAATCCTCCGACACGTATTCCTCCGCGTTCCGCCTCGGCGCTGATATTAGCCGCCTTGCGTTGTTTGGAGGCGTGACACGGCGCATTTCGCGCTGTGCGCGATCAAACGCGCCTTTGTGTGCGCTGAAATCAATCAGATAGAGCTGAAATCGTCAGCTCACTCTTTGAAGGGCCTATTCCTATGCGTACTTCTGTGTCTTCTGTTCACACCATCAGTGAGACCGCTTGGGTGCTCGGTGTCAGCCAGTCTGCGGTGTTCCGGGCGATCCGGCTCGGGGTGCTGACGGCTGAGCGCCAGTACGGGCGTCTCGTCGTCCCCGGTAGCTCGCTTCGGCGAGTGCTCTCGGAGCCGGGGGTGCTTCGTGACTGATCTGCGCCTGGTCGAGATCGCCTGGTCGCTGGACCACCTGCGATGGGTGCCGACCGATGAGTTGACCGACGTCGTTGAGAGCGACGGGCTGTGCATGTGGGCGTTCACGGGCGAACCGCCGTGGGCGGACGAGGAGATGACCGATCGGGAGTTGGCCGAGCGGCAGTGCTCCGGGTGTCCCGTGCGGGACGAGTGCTTGGAGCTGGAGTTGCGCACGGCTGGCGCTGAGACGGTCGGTGTGTGGGGTGCGCTGCCGGAGGACGAGCGGCGCGAGGTGCACCAGCACTGGCTTCAGCGCGGTGAACGGGCCGAGAGGGGGCCGCGTTCATGAACGCCATCAGCGTGACGCCTACGCAGGTGCTGGCTGCGGTCGGTGTGCTCTTGGTTCTGGTGTTGGTCTGGCGGGCTGGCTCTCGTCGGGCAAAGGCGGCGGCGAGCGCGGCGCGGACGAGCGTCCGGTTGATGTCGCTTGGTGGGCGCGTGGTCGTGAACGCCGTGTTGATCGTGATCGTTCAGTGGGTGGTCGTGACGCACGGCGGGAACGGCTGGCTGTTGTTCGCGGTGCTCGGAGTGCCGGCATTGCTCGCGTCCTACACGCTGACGAAGGCGCTCACGGTGACCACGTATGAGCCTCATCGCCGTGGTGGTGATCGGAAATGAGCGAGCCGATCGAGCGAGTTGCGGTGCAGGTGGACCGGTTGTGCTGGACCGGGATTCTGCTGGGACTCGCGTTCACGATGACCAACGTTCAGCAGTTCGCGGCGGCTGGTGCCGCGGTGTGGTCGCTGGCCTGGTTCGCAGCGTGGCTGTTGGACCCGATGGTGTCGCTGGTCCTGCTGGCGATCCTCCGTGCCGAGCAAGTGACGGCTCGGCACGGAGTGCGGCTCGGTGGATGGGTACGGGCCGCCAAGTGGTTCACGCTCGGGGCTACGTACGTCATGAACACCTGGAGTGCGTTCGTGGCCGGGTCTGCGGCGCTTGTGGTGTTGCACTCGGTGCCGCCGCTCGTTGTGTTCGTTGCTGCTGAGGCTGTGACGGAGTTGCGGGACAAGCTTGGGACCGCTGCGGGTGCCACGGTGGAGGCCGTGGCACCGGCTCCGCGGACGTCGTTCGCTGAGTACATGGCGGTGGCGCGCAAGGCTCGGAAGTCGAGCGCCAAGGTCTCGCCGGCCTGGGTTCGTGAGGTCACGGGGTGTTCGCGCGGGCTGTCCTCGAAGCTGGCAGCCGAGCTGAACGGGGACCAGCGATGACCGGTGAGCTGGTGCCTGCGGAGCAGGTCATCGAAGGGGAACTGGTCGACGAGCGTGCGGCGCTCGTCCGGCGGATCGAGACGACCTGGCGCTACTCGCGTGTGGTGCCTCCGGCCCTGAAGTCTCGGAAGGCGTTGAAGCTCGTCGCGAAGGATGTGCTCGCGTGGGTGCTTCGGGCTCCGCTCCGGTGTATGAGTGCGGTCGGTCGTGGCCTGGTGGTTGCGGCGCGTGGCTGGCGGAACTGGGTTCGGGTGCGGGACTACCGCGACGCTGCCGAGCAGTCGGAGAAGCTGGCGGACAAGTTCGTTGAGATCCGCGCGCTGACGCTGTTCCGGTGGAAGGTCACCGGGACCGTGCTGCTTGCTGGTGGTGCGGTGATCACCGTGGCTTGGGTGCTCTACGGCGACTTGGTGTTGTGGAGCGTTGGAGGCGTCGGTGCGGCTGTGCTGGCGATCGTTGGACGAGCGAAGGACGGCTCACCAGGTCGGAAGTCCGTGCTCGCCGGACCGCGCACGCTGACGTGGACGATGGATTCTCAGGTGCTGGTTGACGCGTTCCGGGATGCGAAGTTGATCGGGAAGGACGAGTCGCTGCGGCTGGTTGAGCGGGCGTCTCGGCAGGGCGCTGGTTGGGCTATCACGGTGGATCTGCCCGCTACGCGCAAGGCGGCCGACGTCGTGAAGCACCGGGAGGACCTGGCGTCGGCGCTGGCGGTGGACGAGATCCAGCTGAGTGTTGAGCGCGTGCGCGGCAATGGCGGTCATGCCGGGCGTGTGGCGATGTGGGTGGCTGATGAGGATCCGTACGCCTCACCGCCGATCGGAACGCCGTTGCTCGCGGTCGAGCGTTGGGACGCGTGGCGGCCGGTGCCGTTCGGTACCGATGCGCGTGGACGGCGGATCGACTTGCCGTTGGTGTGGACGTCGGTGCTCATCGGCGCGATTCCTCGGCAGGGCAAGACGATGGCCGAACGGTTGGCTGCTGCTGGGTTGATTCTCGATCCGTATGCGCGGCTGTACGTCGCCGACTTCAAGAACGGGAAGGACTGGCAGGCTGCGGAGCAGGTCGCGCACCGGTTCATGGCCGGTGACGACAGTGAGCACGTGTTGGCGTTCCTGGACTGGCTCGTTGAGCTGGTCGCGGACGTTCAGCGGCGGTATCGGCGGATGCAGGACTTGGACGACGTGATGTGTCCTGAGTCGAAGGTGACTCCGGCGATGTCGCGTGATCCGTCGCTGGACATGCCGATCACGGCGTTGATCGTCGACGAGGTCCACATTGCACTGGAGGATCGCACTCCTGTTGTGGTGCAAGGGAAGAAGCTCACGGCAGGGGAGCAGATCGGCGAGCTGCTGACGTGGCTCGCAAAGAAGGCTCCGGCGGCCGGCCTGGTCCTGGTGCTCGCTACACAGCGGCCGGACAGCAACACGATTCCGTCGAAGTTGCGGGCGGTGCTCGGGTCGCGGTTCGCGTTGCGGGTCATGGACTGGCGGGACAGCAACATCGTGCTCGGGGAGCAGATGAACACCCGCGGGTACGACAGCAGCCGGTTGCTCCCGTCGCACAAGGGCGTCGGCATCCTGCGGCCGGACGGTGAGACGCAGGCTGGGGCCGATGTGCTCGCGCTGACTGTTCGGACGTTCTACATGCCCAACGAGGACTGGCGGGCTATCTGCGAACGAGGCCGTGCGCTCCGCGAGGTTGACGGCACGTTGACCGGTCAGGCTGCTGGGCAAGACGCGCCGTTGCTCCATCGTGCGGAGGTCGTGCAGGAGATCGGTGGGTCTAGTCGCGACGAGATTGAGCTGCCTGAGCCGTTGTCGGCGGTTGTGGACTACCTCGGTGACGGACTGGACGAGCGGGAGTTCGTGCCCACGGCCGAGCTGGTTGAGGCGCTGGACGTCGAGCCGACGACGTTCGGGAAGGACATGGGCGACCTTGGTTGTCGACCCACGAGGCAGTACGTCCAAGAGGAAGAGGGCACGCGGCGGGTCCGTGGCTACCTGACGGCGGACATCCGAGCTGCGATTGTTGAAATCGGCTCGTCTGGTCTACTGGGCGTGGACCAGCTATGACCGGCGATGATCCGGAACGGGGAGAGCTGAAGGTCAACCTTCCGGCGGAGTTGCCTGTCCTCACCAGGCGAGTAAGCCGCATACTGCTAGACATCCTGTTCGAGCTGAGCGAGGCGGAGGCCCTGAATTGGCCTCCGGGAGGGAGGTGTGATGACTGTTGAAATCAGCCGAGACCCGTGGGCGACGCTCGATGACCTGTGGGGCATCGAGGTCAGCGAAGTCGTGGATGACGGCATCGGCCCAGTAGCGGGTTATGGGCGGTGCTCGACAGAGGACAACCAGGACCCCGAGACGTCGCGCGGCTGGCAGTTCGGCAACGCGGACAAGTTCGTCGGGCCGTTGGGCGGCCGGATCGTTGAGGAGTTCTTCGACATCGGCAAGTCGCGGTCCGTGCCGTGGGAACGGCGGGACGAAGCCTCACGGTTGCTGGCCGCGCTGAAGAACCCGCACCGTGGTTGGAACGCCGTCGTGGTGGGGGAGGGGACGAGGTGCTGGTTCGGCAACCAGTTCTCGTTGATCGCTCCTCGGTTCGAGGCATACGGCGTTGACCTGTGGGTTCCGGAGTTGGGCGGGAAGTACAACCCGCGCAACCCATCGCACAAGATGCTGATGAGCGTGCTCGGTGGCATGAGCGAGTCCGAGCGTCAGCACGTGCAGGCTCGTGTTCGGGCCGCGATGGATACGCAGGTGCTCAACGAGGGACGTCACCAGGGCGGCCGAGCGCCGTACGGGTACGTGACGGTCGACGGCGGTCCGCATCCGAATCCGCGCAAGTCAGCGGAGGGCTACCGGTTGCGCGTGCTCGCGATCGATGACGAGTCCGCATGGGTCGTCCAGCGCATCTTTGCCGAGTACTTGAGCGGTATGGGTGACCGGGCCATCGCGAACGGGCTCAACCGTGACCAGATTCTGTGCCCGTCCGCGCGCCGGCCGGATCAGAACAAGCATCGGCCCGGCGATGGTTGGCAGGGCGGCACGGTGCGGGCGATTGTGGAGAACCCTCGTTACACCGGCTATGCGTTCTTCGGTCGCTCTACGAAGTTCGAGACGCTGCTCGACCCTGACGACGTGTCGGCTGGTCACGTGGTGCGGTTTCGGAAGGCCAGCCCGGATCGAGTGGTCCGGTCGCGGAATCCGGCGCATCCGAAGATCGTGGAGATTGAGGACTTCACGGCTGCGCAGCTTCTGCGGAAGTCGAAGGGCAGCTTGCGGAGCGCGCGGAAGACGGAGCGGTCGGGGCGTGCGCTGAAACACCGCTACCTGTTCCGCGGTCGTATCCGGTGCGACATCTGCGGTCGGAAGATGGAGGGCAGTCCGCGAAAGAAGGCGATGTATTACCGGTGTCCTGCGCGCACGTTGGCTCCGGGATCGCCCGTGCTCACGTCGCATCCTGGCGCGGTCTATTTGAGGGAGGACGCTCTTCAGGATGCGGTGAATGGCTGGCTGGGGCATGTCTTCGACCGGAAGAACCGCGACCGGACCGTTGCCGCGTTGATGGATTCGCAAGAGCCGGTCATCCAGATCGGTCGCGATGCCGCGAAGAAGAGGCTCGCTGAGGCGGAAGCCAAGCTGACCAGGTTTCAGAACGCGATCATGGCCGGTGTGGACCCTGCGGCGCTGGTCGAGGCGATCAACGAGGTGCAGGCCGAGAGGCTCGCGTCACGAGCGGCCCTGGACAACGTCCCAGCACCGGTGGAGGTGGACGTCGCTGAGATTTACGCGGCGATCGACCTGATAGGAGACGTCAGCGCGGCACTGAGAGGCAGCGCGCCGACGAGACTGGAAGAGCTGTACGAGGCGATAGACCTGCAAGTTCGGTACAAGCAAAACCCCCACGAAGCTGATGTCTCCATCAACCCCGTGGGGGTGAATAACGCTCGTGTCCGAGGGGGGACTTGAACCCCCACCCCCTTTCGGGGACTAGCACCTCAAGCTAGCGCGTCTGCCATTCCGCCACCCGGACGTATTCAGTTCTGCCTCGGCTCGCGCCGTGGTGTGTGGATAGATTACATGATCGTCGACGCGCGCCAAAATCGGGGTGGTTGGCTGGTGTTTGTGCTGGTGGGGGCGTTGTGGGCCGGGCTGGTGAGCCAGCGGAAAGTCGATCACGCAGTCTGCAGACGGGGGCGTCGGAGGGGCTGGCGGGTTGTGCACGGCTGGAGCGGGCGGCTGGCGAGGTTGGGGTCGCGGGGGTGAGTGGGTTGACGAAGTGGTTGCTCAACTCTGGTCCCGCCTTGCGGAGGCAGGTTGAGAGGGATCTGGTGTGGCTCACGTTCTTCGGCACGCGGGTTCTTGAGTGGTGGGACGGTTAGATCCAGCCTCGGGCTCGGGCGAGGCGGGCGGCCTCGTGGCGGTTGGAGGCGCCGGTTTTGCCCACGGCTGAGGAGAGGTAGTTGCGGACCGTGCCTGGGGAGAGGGAGGCGCGGCGGGCTATTTCGTCGATGGGGGCGCCTTCCAGGGCCAGTTCCAGGACGTCGGCTTCTCTTGGGGTTAGGGGGCTGTCGCCCGCGCTGATGGCTTCGGCGGCTAGGGCGGGGTCTACGTAGCGGCCGCCGTTGTGGACGGTGCGGACCACGGTGGCCAGGACGTCGGAGGACACGGTTTTCGGGAGGAAGCCTCGGACGCCGGCGGCCAGGGCTCGTTTCAGGTGGCCTGGGCGGCCGTGGCTGGTGACGATCATGGTTGAGCACGTTGGCAGGTCGCTGGCCAGGGCTTGGGCCACGGAGACGCCGTCCAGGTCTGGCATTTGCAGGTCGATCACGGCCACGTCGGGGCGGACCACGCGGGCGGTGGCCAGGGCTTCGGCGCCGGTGGCGGCTTGGGCTACTACTTCCAGGTCGTCTTCCAGCGAGAGCAGGGCGGCCATGGCGCCGCGGATCAGGTGTTCGTCGTCGGCCAGCAGGATGCGGATCACGGGAGCTCCACGGTCAGCACGAAGCGGTTCGGGGGTTCGGGGGACGCGGTTACCGAACCGCCCAGGGCTGAGACGCGTTCGCGCAGGCCCGTCAGGCCGCTGCCGAAGCGGATGCCGGACGCGGAGGTGCCGTCGTTGGACATGGTGAGAACGTTGCCTCGCAACGTGATCGTGCACGTGCGGGCTTCGCTGTGGCGCAGGATGTTCGTCACGCCCTCGCGGACGGCCCAGCCCAGCGCGCCTGCGGACTCTCCCTCGGAGGAGGGCTCGCCGATCACGCGGCAGTCGATGCCGGCGGACGCGAGAAGTGAGCGGGCGCCGGCCAGTTCGACGGACAGGTCGGCGGTGCGGTAGCCGCTGACCACCGCGCGGAGTTCGTCCAACGAGTCGTGGGCGATGCGGCGGACTTCCAACATTTCGTCGATCGCCTCGTCACGGCCGCGACGTGCCAGTTGTGCCGCCAGGTCGGCTTTCAGGGCCACGACGGAGAGGTTGCGGCCCACGACGTCGTGCAGGTCGCGGGCGAAGCGGAGACGCTCCTCGGCCACGGCCAGGTTGGCGCGGACCACCCGAGAGCGGTCCAGTTCCCACACCAGGCCGAGCATCCACAGCGTCGTGCGGAACGCGAAGGCGACCAGCAGCAGCATGAACGTGCCGAACATCGCGTTGCTCGCGGGGGCGGTGAGCAGCAGGAAGGCACCGCCGGCCAGGGATGCCAGCACGACGGTGCGCGGACGGAGCACTGCGGAGAGGGACGTGATCGTCAGCACCAGGAAGATCAACGCGATGCCGTCGGCGGGGCTGTCGGGCTTGCCCGGTGGCGGGTCCGGGAAGGCGAGCTGACCTGCGGCCAGCACGGCGCAGGTGACGACCAGGAAGATCACCAGCAGCCGGCGCGGGTACGGGGTCCGGCCGAGGTGGTGCTCGATGCCGAAGTGGACCAGTCGCACGCCCAGCGCGGTGTGGATCAGCACTGCCGTCCCGATCGCGACGAGGGCGACAGTGCTGATCTCGGGAACCACGCCGATGATCAGCAGTGGTGGCAGGACCAGGTAACTGAGGTAGAACGTGGCGCGGACGTAGAAGTCGAACCGCGCCGCGTTGCCGCGGGACCGCCACCAGCCGAGCAAGTTCACCTCCGAGGATCCCAGCGGAACCACCGGCGTACAGCGTAGGTGCCCAGGACGATCCACACCGCCAGAACGATCATCGGCTGCAGCACCGGGCCGCCGTCCCACCCCGCTCGTGCCAGGTCGAGCACCGGGTTCAGCGGCAGGAGGCGCATCGCCGAAGCGACGCCCTCGGGCAGCATCGACAGCGGGAAGAACAGCCCCGACCCGAGCAGGCACGCCACCAGGATCGGCAGAGACGTCACCTGTGCCATCTCGACGGTGCGGGTGAACGCCGAGGAGGCCGCCGCCAGCAACACGAACACCGCCACGCCACCTGCGACACCCAAGACCAGGAACCACGGTCGCGTCGGCACGGCGACCTCGGTCATCACGGCGACGATCGCCGAGAACAACACGATCTGTCCCAAAGCCACCACCACGGACGGCAGTGACGCACCGAGCAGGATCTCCGGGTCCGTCAGCTCCCCGACGCGAAGACGTTTCAAAACGAGCTCTTCGCGCCGCGCCACGAACGTGGTGACGAGGTTGTAGTACACCGCCATCACCAGCACGAACCCGATCAGCCCGACGATCAGCGGCTTGCCTTCGGCGTTCGCGGCGGCCATCAGCGCCGGCGCGAGCAGCAACGGCAGCGCCAGCGAGTTGAACAGCGCGGTCTTGTTGCGCCAGAACAACGTCAGCTCAGCCTGCCCCACAGCCACGGCCCTCATGCCGCCTCCTCCGCGATCGCCAGGAACGCCTCCTCCAGGGACGCCGACCGAGCGTCCAAACCGGACAGTTCCACCGAGTTGACGTGCGCCCACGCAAGAAGCTCGTGCAGCGTCTCCTGCAGGTTGTTGGTCCGCACGGTCACGCGCCCCGCCGCGTCGGTATCAGCCACCACAGGCAGCGCGACGCCACGCGGTGCGACGAACGAGATGCGCGACGGATACGCGTCCACCACCTCGGAAACCGTTCCCTGCGCGACGATCCGGCCTCGATGCATGATCGCGAGCCGGTCGGCCAGCGTCTGCGCCTCCTCCAGGTAGTGCGTGGTCAGCAGGACGGTCACGCCTTCGTGCAGCAGCGCGCGGATCAGTTCCCACGTGTTGCGCCGGCTCTCCGGATCGAGCCCGGTCGTCGGCTCGTCGAGGAACAGCACCTCGGGTTTTCCCAGCAACGCCAACGCGAGGTCCAACCGCCTGCGCTCGCCGCCCGACAACTGCTTCACCCGCACGGAAGCCCGATGCGTCAGGTCGACGAGCGACAACGCCTCGTCAACCGGACGCGGAGAAGTCAGGGTCCCCGCCCACATCTTCGTGGCCTCGGCCACGGTCAGGTCGGGCGGGAAACCGCCTTCCTGCAGCATCACGCCGATGCGCGGCCGCACGAGAGAGCGCTCGCGGAACGGATCGTGGCCCAGCACCGACACCGAGCCCGCCGCAGGACTTGAGAGCCCTTCCACCACTTCGACCGTTGAAGTCTTCCCCGCACCGTTCGTGCCCAGCAACGCGAACATCTCGCCCCGCTCGACCTCGAAGGAGATGCCCCGCACAGCTTCGAAACCCCCGCTGTACCGGCGAGTCAGCCCGCTCACCTCGATCACTGTCATGAGATCACGATCTCGGGAAACATCGCCCGTGGGCAGTGCCGCCACACACCAGAAACCCATGACAGATGTCATCGCGCCCGTCTACGGGTGACAGACCCCCCGGATCTCGGTGATCACCGTGTTCGGCGCGTGGTCAGGGCTGGGGTTGCGTCAGGTCGTCGAGCTGCCGCCGCACCCGTGCGGCGTCTTCGTCGCGGCCCTGGTCCCGGTACAGCTCCAGTGCCTCCTCCCAGACCGCGCGTGCCTGGTCGTGCTGGGCGAGCGCGAGGTGGGACTGGCCGGCGCGGTCGAGGGTTTCCGCGAAGTAGTAGGCGTTGCCGTGGGCTCGGTACGAGGTGATGGCGTCGCGGTAGTGGCCGATGGCCTGCTGGTGGTCGCCGGTCTGCTGGGCGATGAGCCCGAGGCTGTCCAGGGTGGCTGACTCGCCGGCCGGGTTGTGGTGGAGCCGGTGCAGGGTGAGGGCGGCGAGGCAGTGCTCACGAGCGGTGTCGAACTCGCCGAGTCGCGCGGCGTACCAGCCCGCCGCGCTGAGTGCGTCCGCTTCCCAGTTCGGCTGATCGAGGGAGTGGTAGAGGTCGAGGGCGTGCCGAACGTGCTCCAACGCCATTCGGTCGTTTCCCTGCGCGTCCCAAGCAAGTGCGAACGACCGGTGGGTGTGTGCCTGTTCGGTCAGGTCGTGGTGGCGCACGGCCAGTTCGAGGGCTTGGCCGAGGTGTCCGACCGCTTCGTCGTGCAGACCCGTCCGGGAACAGGCGCGACCGAGCAGCCGGTGAGTGCGGCTGCGGGCCGGGTCGGGCAGATGAGCCGCGGCGTCCAGGGCGACTTGCCACATCGTGAGGGCGGTGTGCCGGTGGCCTTGCCAGATGTGGAACGTGTCCAGCGTCCAGGCCAGCTGCCAGACGAGTTCGTGGCGACCGAGGGCGGCGGCGGTGCGCTGGGTGGCGATGAGGGTGGCGTGCTCGGCTTCCAGCCAGGAGGTCGCGGTCGCGGCGTCGGGCAGCGGAAGCGGACGGACGCCGGGTGCGGGCGGCTCGACCGGCACGAGCGGGCGGAGCGAATCCAGCAGGCGGTCGGCGGCGATGGCGGTGTGCAGGTGAAAGTCCATCACCCGTACCAGTGCCGACTCACGAACATCGGCGGGCAGACCCTGGGCGATGTCGGCGGCGTAGGCGCGGATCAGGTCGTGCATCACGTACCGGTCGTGCCGGCGGCCGACCAGGGACACCTCCTCCAACGCCGTCAGAGCCTTGCGGGCGCGGGCCGGCGACAGGCCGATGAGCGAGGCCACCGCGGGCAGCGTCGTGTCGGGGCCGGGGGAGATGCCCAGCAGTCCGAACAGGGTGCGCTGCTCGTCGGTGAGGTAGCGCAGGGACCACGAGAGCACGGCGGGCAGGCTGGCGGCGGGATCGGTGTCGTGGTCGAGCGTCGCCAGGCCGAACTCGCGCAGTTCTGCGGCGACCTCGGCCAAGGTCGTGCCGGGATGGGTGGCGATGCGGGTCGTGATCGAGAGCGCCAGCGGGAATCCTCCGCACAGCTCGATCAGTTCGTCGACGGCACCGGGCTCGGCGGCGACGCGTTCGACGCCCAGTCGTGCGGTCAGCAGAGCACGGGATTCGTGCCGCGCCAGCACGTCCAGGCGCAGGTGGTGGGCGCCGTGCCGGTCGATCAGGGAGGCGAGTTCGTGCCGGCTGGTGATCAGCACGGTGCAGCTCGGGCTGCCAGGGAGCAGCGGGACGACCTGCTCCGCAGAAGCCGCGTTGTCCAGCACGATCAGCATGCGTCGTTCCGCGATCGTGGTCCGGTAGAGCGCCGCCGCGGCGTGCAGTTCCGCCGGAACGTGGTGCGGGGCGACGCCGAGCGCGGTGAGGAACCCGAACAGCGCGGCGTCCGGCGTCACCGGCTGTTCGGTCGCGCTGAACCCGCGCAGGTCGGTGAACAGGTGCCCGTCCGGGAACTGCGCCGCGTGGCGGTGGGCCCAGCGCAGCGCCAGCCACGTCTTGCCGATCCCGCCCGTCCCGCCGATTGCCGAGATGACCACCGTGGCAGAACTGAGCGTGAGTGCTTCCAGTTCGGCGTCGCGGCCGGTGAACCACCGCGGCGGCGCGGGCAGTTGCCGCGGCACGGGCCTCTCGGGCCGTGTCGGTGTTTCGCCGGTGAGGATGTGCTGGTGCAGGTCCTGCACCGCGGCGCAGGGCTCGGTGCCCAGCTGCTCGACCAGCCGGTCGCGGAGTTGCCGGTAGTGGGCGAGTGCGTCGGCCGTGCGTCCGGCACGGTGCAACGCGAGCATGAACTGGGCACTCACGCGTTCGTCCAACGGCCATTGGGCGGCGCGGGCACTCAGGGGAGCCACGAGGTCTTCGCCGTGACCCAGGCTCAGCAGGGCGTCGGTCAGGTCGCACTCGGCGCCTAGGAGTTGCTGGCCGAGCCGGTCGCGTTCGGCGGCCGCCCAGTCACCCGTGACACCGGTCAGCGCCTCACCACGCCACTGCTCCAGCGCCCGTTGCAGCAGGGCCGCGCGCTTGTCGTGGTCGTCGGTGGCGCGGGCCTCGGCGCACAGCTCGTCGAAGCGGTGCAGGTCGATCGTGGAGCGCTCGACCTCCAGGACGTAACCACCTGGCCGCCTGGTCAGTGCCGGCGAGCCTGCCTCGGCGAGCAGGAGTCGCAGGCGGGACAGGTAGTTCCGCAACGTCGCCCTGGCCCGCAGCGGCGGCTCGTCGCCCCACACCCTGCGCATCAGCCGGTCCACCGAGACCACGTGGCCCGCGTCCACCGCCAGTGCGGCCAGCACGCACCGCTGCCGGGCCGGTCCGAGGTCGAGCGCGCGGCCGTCGACCAGCACCGCGATCCCGCCCAGGAGACGAAGTTCCATTGTGACCGTCATACCAGCGCTGACCAGCTGATTGTTCCAGAACGCGCAAGTTTCACGGAGATGGCCGCTCCACCGCGGATCCGGTTGCGAAGATCAGCTTCAGGTCGTATTATCACGGTCGTGCTAAATACTGGGGGGAACGAATGACACTGGGGTTGGTCGCCGCGCTGGCGGGGTTGGCGCTGCTGGACTCGACGAGCATCGGGACTCTGTTCATCCCGATCTGGCTGATGCTCACGCCCGGACGGCTGCGGCTGCCGAGGTTCGGCGTGTACCTCGGCACGATCGTGGTGTTCTACTTCGCGGTCGGCGTGCTGATCGTGCTCGGCGCCTCGCAGGTGATCGACCACCTCGACGGCAAGATCGCGCTCTGGATCCAACTGGTGATCGGCGTGTTCCTGTTCGTCATCAGCTTCCGGTTCGACAGCAAGAAGAAACTCGACACGGGGAAGTGGCAGAACCGGATCAACGCATCGACGCCCGCGCTGGCCGGCGTCGCGGTGCTCGCGGGCGTGGTCGAGCTCGCGACGATGCTGCCGTACCTGGGCGCGATCGGGATGATGAGCGCCGCCGATCTCGGACCGGCCCAGATCGGGCTGCTGCTCGGCGGATACTGCCTGGTCATGATCTTGCCGGCGGTGCTGCTGCTGGGTGGGCGGCTGGCGCTGCGCGGCCGGATCGAGCCGTTCCTCAACCGGATCAGCGCGTGGTTCGCGGAGAAGGGCGCCGGCGCGACCGGGTGGATTCTCGGCATCGCCGGGTTCCTGGTGGCACGTGATGCCGTCGCTCGGCTGTTCTTCCTGTGAACCATTTGGTCCAGTTGGCTGAACGACCGCGTTTCGTTTTACTCCTACACTCGCCACCGTGACACAGCTGGGCGATCCGCGCAGATCCGTCCCGCCGGAGCTGGCGCCGTTGCTCCGAATGGAAGTGGCGACCGTCGCGACGAGCATTTTCGAGGCGATCGAGAAATCTATTCCAGAATACAGCCAGTTCCGCGAGAACGTCGTCGACGGCATTCGACAGGCGCTGGTGAAGTTCGTGGACATGATCGCCGCGCCGGATTCCGAACGCGACCCCCACGACGACATCCACCGCAAGCTCGGCGCGTGGGAGTTCAAGTCCGGCCGCAGCCTGGACAGCCTGCAGGCGGCGTACCGGATCGGGGCCAGGGTCGCGTGGCGGCACGTGTGCGGGTTCGCGGAGCGGCGGGAACTGTCGCTGCACCAGATGTCGGTGCTCGGCGAGGCGATGATCGCCCACGTCGACGAGCTGGTGAGCTTGTCGGTCGAGGGCTACGCGGCCGCGCAGGCGAGTGCGGCGGGCACGCTCGAACGCAAGCGGCGCAAGCTGATGGAGCTCCTGGTCGGCGATCCCACGACCAACTGGCAGGCGGTGCTGGACGCGGCTGCCGCGGCGGCGTGGCCGATGCCCGACCGGCTCTCGGCGGTGGCTCTTGAGCCGTCTGCCGCGCCGGTGCACGACCTGCCGGCCGACGTGCTGGTCAACTTCGAGGACGCGACGCCGTACCTGCTGGTGCCGAACCCGGCCGCGGTCTCGCGCTGGGTTCGCAGGGCGTTGCCCGGCTGGCGGGCCGCGGTCGGGCTCCCGGTGGTGCCCGCACAGGCGCGCGGCTCGCTGGCCTGCGCTCGCCACGTGCTGACGCTGGCGCGCGAGAAGGTGCTGCCGGACCGGCCCGTCCTCGACTGCGCGGACCATCTCGTCGAACTGACCGTGCTCGCGGACGAGTTCCTGGCCCGGCAGCTGGCTGAACGGGCGCTGGCTCCGTTGGCGCCGCTGACCGACCTGCAACGCACGAAGCTCGCCGAGACGTTGCTGGTGTGGCTGTCGGCGCGCGGCGGCGCACCCGAGGTCGCCGCGCGGCTGCAGGTGCATCCGCAGACCGTGCGCTACCGCGTGAACCAATTGGAGGAACTGTTCGGCGACCGAATGCACGACGCCGAGGAGAGGTTCACGCTGGAGCTGGCGCTGCGTGCGCACTATTTGTTGCAGCGGGACTGATAAACCACGCCGAGTCATTTCGTACCGGAGTGACAAAAGTGCGTTTTCTCTTGCACTGCGGAATGCGGGGTGGTTAGTTTACTGGCGAGTAAAGCAACACCACTTTCCTGCAGTTCAATGCCGTACTCAGGAGGTCCCTGCAGATGAAGACCGGACTTTTCGCACGCGCCGCTGCCTGCGTTCTGGCCACCGGAGCGCTGACCGTGGCGATGGCCGGCCCCAGCCTGGCGGCGACCGCCTCGCTGGACATCGTGTATTCCTGCAACTTCACCCTCATCGGTGCGCAGGACATGCCTACCACGGTCAGCTCCGCGAACCTGCCGGACTCCGCGACGGTCGGCGTGCCGACCGCGGCGTCCGACACGACGGTGACGAGCACGGTGTCGGAGAGCGCCACCGGCACGCTGGCCTGGATCGGCGCGAAGTCGGTGGACGGCACGATGACCAGCAACGTGCCAGTGACCAACGGCGGTGCCACCCAGACGCTGACGTCGGTGTCGACCATCCCGAACACGCCGGTGCCGGCCAGCGGCACGTTCGACGTGACGGCCACGGGCACGTTCCCGGCGATGACGCTCGCCAACGCCGGCACGGCGACGATCTCGCTCGGGAGCGCGGAGCTCAAGCTCACGCCGCGCTACGCGAACGGTGACCCGACCTGGCTCGGCACGATCACCGTCCCGTGCACGGTCAAGGCCGGCCAGAACACCCAGTTCTACTCCTTCCCGGTGGCCTGACCTCCTCCCGTGATGGGATGGCGGCATGCAGCTCCAGCAACTGGTGGACCGCATTGCCGCCGAGGTCACGCCGAGCGGTGTGGTCGCTGACTACATCCCGGCGCTGGCCAGGATCGACCCGCACGCCTTCGGCCTCGCCGTCGCCACACTCGACGGCGAGGTCTTCGGCGCGGGGGACTACCGCACACCGTTCTCGATCCAGAGCATCTCCAAGGCGTTCATGCTGGCTCTGGCCCTCGCCGAGAACGACGACGTGTGGACGCGCGTGGGCCGTGAACCGTCCGGCTCGCCGTTCAACTCGCTGGTCCAGTTGGAGACCGAGCAGGGCATCCCGCGCAACCCGTTCATCAACGCCGGCGCGCTCGTCGTCACCGACCACCTCGGCCACGGTGCCGCCGACCGGCTGCTCGGCTTCCTGCGGCAGGAGAGCGGCAACGCGAGCGTCGACGTGGATCCCGAGGTGGCCAAGTCCGAGCTGGACCACTCCGACCGCAACCGCGCTCTCGCGCACTTCATGGGCTCGTACGGCAACATGCGCAACTCCGTCGACGTCGTGCTGCACGAGTACGTCCGCCAGTGCTCGATCGCGATGAGCTGCGCTGATCTTGCTCGTTCGGCGTTGTTCCTCGCACGACACGGTGTCCGCAACGACGGCACACGGCTGTTGGGCGTGAGCGGCGCCAAGCGGGTCAACGCCGTGATGCTCACCTGCGGCACCTACGACGCGGCCGGACAGTTCGCCTACCGGGTCGGCCTGCCCGGCAAGAGCGGTGTCGGTGGCGGAATCGTCGCCGTGGTTCCCGGGAAGTGCGCGATCTGCGTGTGGAGTCCAGCATTGGACGCACGGGGTAACTCGGTCGCGGGCGTCGACGCGCTGGACCGTTTCACCACTCTCACGGGCTGGTCGGTGTTCTGACTGGTCGGCCAGGAAGAAACTGGTGGTAGGAAGACGGGGTGAGCACAACGGGCAACGCACTGGCGCTGGCGGAAGACGAGGCTGTGACTCTGGTCAGCGAGCTGATCAGGATCGACACCACCAACACGGGTGATCCCGCGACGGTCGTGGGGGAGCGCAAGGCCGCCGAGTGGGTGGCGGAGAAGCTGTCCGAGGTCGGGTACGAGACCACCTACGTGGAATCAGGCGCCAAAGGCCGCGGCAACGTCATCGCGCGCCTGGCGGGTTCGGATCCCAGTCGTGGCGCGCTCCTGGTGCACGGTCACCTCGACGTCGTGCCCGCGGACGCGTCCGAGTGGTCCGTGCACCCGTTCTCCGGCGCGGTGCAGGACGGTTACGTGTGGGGACGCGGCGCGGTCGACATGAAGGACATGGTCGGCATGACGCTGGCCCTGGCGCGGCACTTCAAGCGCAACAACGTCGTGCCGCCGCGCGACATCGTGTTCGCGTTCCTCGCCGACGAGGAGGCCGGTGGCCTGTTCGGCGCGAAGTGGCTGGTGGAGAACCGCCCCGAGCTGTTCGAGGGTGTCACCGAGGCGATCAGCGAGGTCGGCGGGTTCTCGATCACGCTGAAGGACGACGTCCGTGCATACCTCGTCGAGACCGCCGAGAAGGGCATCCGGTGGCTCAAGCTGCGGGTCAAGGGCACCGCGGGACACGGCAGCATGATCCACCGCGACAACGCGGTCGCGAAGCTCGCGGCCGCGGTCACCAGGCTGGACCAGCACAAGTGGCCGTTGATCGTGCGCCCGTCCGTGCGGGAGTTCCTGGACGGCGTCACCGAGATCACCGGCCTCGACTTCCCCGAGGACGACCTCGAGGGCTCGATCGGCAAGCTCGGCGCGCTGTCGCGGATGATCGGCGCGACGCTGCGGGACACGGCGAACCCGACCATGTTGTCCGCGGGCTACAAGGCGAACGTGATCCCGTCCGTCGCGGAGGCCACGGTCGACTGCCGGATCCTGCCGGGCCGCGAGGAGGCGTTCGACCGCGAGCTGGCCGAGCTGCTCGGCCCGGACGTCGAACGCGAGTGGATCGGCCTGCCGCCGGTCGAGACGACGTTCGACGGCGCTCTCGTGGACGCCATGACGGCGTCGATCATCGCCGAGGACCCCGGCGCCCGCGTGCTGCCGTACATGCTCTCCGGCGGCACGGATGCCAAGTCGTTCCAGCGGCTCGGCATCCGCAACTTCGGCTTCGCGCCGTTGAAGCTGCCCTCCGACCTCGACTTCTCGGGTCTCTTCCACGGTGTGGACGAGCGGGTGCCGGTGGACGCGCTCAAGTTCGGCGTACGCGTTCTGGACCGTTTCCTTCGCAACAGCTGAGGAGTGCGCTGTGTCCACTGTGGACTTGACTGGCCGGGTCGCGTTGGTGACGGGCGGCGCGGGAGGCATCGGTGTCGCGGTGGTGCGGCGGCTGGCCGAGCTCGGCGCGTCCGTCGCGGTGCTCGACCTGGACGCGGCAGGGGCACAGCGGATCGCCTCTTCGGTGGGCGGGCTCGCGGTGGTCGGTGACG
Organism: Lentzea alba; assembly: GCF_011067745.1. GTDB lineage: Bacteria > Actinomycetota > Actinomycetes > Mycobacteriales > Pseudonocardiaceae > Lentzea > Lentzea alba. The sequence goes on along the minus strand of NZ_JAAMPJ010000014.1, from coordinate 284,177 downwards.
TCACCGACCCCGCGACGATGCCCGCCGTGGTCGCACAGGTGGAGAAGGAGCTCGGGCGTCTCGACGTCGTGCACCTGAACGCCGGGATCGGCGGCGGTCAGGCCGGGGTCGACGGCGCCCTGGACGTCGAGCGGTACCGCAAGCTCGTCGGGGTGAACGTCGACCACGTGGTCTACGGCGTGTGCGCCGCGGTGCCCGCGTTGCGGCGGCAGGGCGGCGGCAAGATCGTGATCACCGCGTCGCTGGCCGGGCTGGTCGGCATGCCCGCGGATCCGTTGTACACGCTGACCAAGCACGCGGTGGTCGGGTACACGCGGGCGGCCGGGCAGGCGCTGGCCGCGGACGGGATCGTGGTGACCGCGCTGTGCCCGGGGTTCGTGGACACGCTGTTGCTCGGGGCTGCCAAGGAGGAGTTCGACGCGGTCTCGTTGCCGTTGCTGACGCCGGGGGACATCGCCGGCGCGCTGGAGTCGGTGCTGGCCGACGGGGGACCGGGGGAGGCCTGGATCATCCAGCCGGGCGGGCACGCTTCGGCCTACAGGCCACCCGATGTGGTGCTCGGCCGCGTTTGATAACCGAACCCGTGTTGTCTCGTTAGGACGAACAGACGACACGGCGAAAGGGAACTCATGGTGCGGCTGGAGGACGGGACCGAGCTCAACGTGGTGCGTGCGGGTGACCCCGAGGCGCCGGTGACGGTCGTGCTGGCGCACGGCTACGCGCTCGACCACCGCAGCTGGCACAAGGTCGTGGAGCAGCTCTCCGCCGACTTCCAGGTCGTCGCGTACGACCACCGCGGGCACGGCAAGTCGGCGGCGGCGACCAAGGAGACGGCGACGATCGAGCAGCTCGGTGAGGACCTGGGGGAGCTGATCGAACGGGCCGTGCCGCAGGGGCAGGTCGTGGTCGTCGGGCATTCGATGGGGGGCATGGCGGCGTTGGCGATGGCCGAGCGCCGGCCGCGGCTGTTCCGGCAACGGGTGCTGGGCAACGTCTTCGTGTCCACGGCGGCCAGCGGGATGAGCGAGACCTCGCTGGCGTGGCCCAAGGCGGTCGGGAAGCTCGTGCGGGAGCTGGAACGGGCGTTCGGGCCGATCGTGCGGGCGGTGCGGGAGAAGATCGAGCCGACCAAGACCGCGGGGCTGCGGTGGTGGCTGTTCGGTGATCAGCCGGCCGACGAGGACGTGGAGCTGACCGCGGACATGGTGTGGGGGCACTGGCCGGAGACGGTCGCGCTGTTCCGGCCCGCGGTGGACCGGTACGACCGGGAGGCGGGGCTGACCGTCGCGGGGGAGAAGGCCGTGGTCGCCGTCGTCGGAGACGAGGACCGGCTGGTGCCGGAGACGGACGCGGCGAAGTTCGGCGGGACGTCGATCGTCCTGGCCGATGCCGGGCACATGCTGCCGCTGGAACGGCCGGCGGAGCTGGTGGACCTGATCCGCGAGGTGGCCGCCAAGGCGTAGCCGTGACCGTGGGATCGGGGCGACCCGGTCCCACGGTCACGTCAGGGGGATCTCAGCGACCGGCCGCGCTGGACCGGCGTCTGCCCGGCGGACGGCCGAAGAGCCGGACGTGCTCGTCGACCAGCCAGTCCTTCAGCGGCGCCCACTCCGGGTGGTGGTTGAGCACCAGCAGGCGGTGCATCCACCAGTTCGGGTCGTCGTGGCGGGGGAACGCCGCGAGCCACGCGGCGCGCTCCTCGGCCGACAGGCCCCACAGGTGCGCGAGCTGGCCCTGGGCGTCGGTGTCGAGCTGGGCGGTGATCCGGCCGCCCTCGGTGTGCCATTCCGCGCGCAGTTCGCGCAGCACGGCTATCGCCTGTTCGTCGCCTTCCTCGGCTGTGACCACAACTGTGTGCAGGCCCTGCGTCGCGGCTTCGGCGAGCAGGGCTCGGGCGGACGTTTCGTCGTGCGGCAGTGCGCTGTGCGCGACCCCGACTTCGTGCGGCACGAGCTCCATGACAAGGAATCTGATCACATCTGCAACCAGTTCGGTATATTTTATTGCTTCAGTGTTGACTGATGATTCTGCTCTCCCCGGCTGCCCGGGGCGATTGCCTGGACGTTGTTGTACGACGCCCCGACATCGACACCACACAACGTTTCCGCACTACAAATGCGGTGAGACGAAGGGGTGAGGATGTTGTTCAGCAGAGTGGCCTCGGTTCGACACCGGGGAAGTAGTGCTCCCACTGATGAGTGGACAGGTGCGCCGTCGTAGTGGCGCAGACGCGAGCGGCGGTCGATTCGACGTCGATGTCCCAGACGCGGACGGTGCGGTCCGTGCCGGTGGACACGAGGGTGTGACCGTCAGGTGCGAAAGCGACACCCCACAGGCGGTCGGTGTGCCCGCGCAACACGGCGCGTTCCGACGGCTTGGCGGGGTCGCTGACGTCCCAGACGCGCACGAGGTCGTCCGTGGTGCCGGCCGCGAGCAGCTTGCCGTCGGGGGAGAAGGCCAGGCGCTGCAGCGGCGGGCCGCTGTACGGCACGGTGCCGAGCTTGCGCGGCTTGGCGGGGTCGGCCAGCTCCCAGAGCGTGGCCGTGCTGTCCATGTTCGCGAACGCCATCACGGTGCCGTGGACGGCGACGCTCATGACCACGTCCCGTCCGGCCTGGCCGCCGCGCTGGATGGGCCGTTCGTCCTCGTCGGTGGCGATGGCGGTGAAGGCGCGGGGCTGGGCGGGATCGCGCACGTCCCACAGCTCGAGCTGCCGGTTGCCGCCCGCGATGGCGAGCGCCCGGTCGTCCTCGGTGAACTGCATCTGCTGCACGGTGACCACGTTCGCGACGGCGGGGACGGAGAACTGGCCCGCGCGGGTGGGGGACGCCGGGTCCGAGACGTTCCAGAGCTGGATCACCCCGGTGCTCTCCGCGAACGCGAGCAGCTTGCCGTCGTGGCTGAACCTGGCGGCGGCGATCCATTCGGTGGCGCCGGTGGGCACGTCGGCGATGCGGCGGGGCGCGGCGGGGTCGGTGGTGTCCCACAGCGTGCTGCCGGCGAGGGTGGAGGAGAAGAGCACGTCGCGGTGGGGGTGCAGCGCGACCGCGGTCGCCTCCGTGCCGGGTGGCAGCGGCAGGCTGCTGATCGCTTCGGGATGGCCGTCCCGGGGGCGCCACAGTTTGATGCTGCCGTCGGTGGAGACCGTCGCGAAGAACCGGCCGCGCGGGTCGTAGGCGAGTTCCCACGCCGTCCACGTGTGGCGGGGGTAGGCGAGGTCGGCCAGGTCGATCAGCCGCACGGCCGTGTCGGTGCTGGTGGAGACGAGGTAGCGGCTGTCGGAGCTGAACGCGAGGGACCAGAGGGTGTCCGTGTGGCCGGTCAGCGCGGCGGCGGCCCGGAGGTTCCTGGGGTCGCGCACGTCCCACAGCCGGGTGCTCTTGTCGCCGCCGCCGGAGGCGAGGAACCGTCCGTCGGGGGAGAAGGCGAGGGTGTGCACGGAGAAGACGTGCTCGGTGTTGGCGCTGAGCACGCTCGGGTTGCGCGGGTCGGTGATGTTCCACAGCCGGAGCTCGCCGTTGTCGGCGCCGGTGGCCATGGTGGTGCCGTCGGGGGAGAAGGCGACCGAGTCGTTGGCGAAGTCGCCGTTGCTGGGGTCGATGGTGCTGAGGTTGGTGCCGGTGGCGAGGTCCCAGAGCTTGACGGTGCCGTCCCAGGACGCGGTGCCGATGACGGTGTTCGCCTCGTTGAGCGCGAGGCCGTGCACGAGGTCGGTGTGGGCCTGGATGGTGCGGACCTGGGTGGGGTGGTTGCCGGTGAGGTCCCAGAAGCGGATCGTGCGGTCCTTGCCGGCGCTGATGAGCGTGCGGGCGTCCTTGGTGAGCGCCACGGCCTGCACCTGGCCGTCGTGGCCGCTGAGCCGTGCCTTCTCGACGGGGTGGCGCGGGTCGCGGAGGTCGACGAGCCGGATGAAGCCGTCCCAGTTCGCGGTGGCGAGCAGGGTGCCGTCCGCGCTGAACGTCATGTGGTGGGTGGCGTCGTCGCCGGCGTGGACGCGGCTGAGCTCGGCGGGGTGGTGGGGGTCGGTGAGGTCCCAGAAGATCAGTGCTTTGTCGTCGCCGACGGTGGCCATGACCTTGCCGTCCGGGCGGAACGCCGCGTAGGAGGTCGCGTCGGTGTGGCCCTTGACGAGGGTGACCGGGGGAGCGGCGAACGTGCTGAGCAGGGCGTCGCGGGTCGCGGGCAGGCCGGTGAGGCGGTAGGCGGCCAGGCGCAGCTGGGAGGCGAGGCCGGGGTCCTGGTTCTGCAGCACGTTGGCCTCGGCGATGGCCTTTTGCGCGAGGGCGGAGGTCTGTTGTTCGGTGGCCTGTCGTTGCGCCCGTACGGCGAACACGGTGGCGGTGGTGGCCACGAGCAGCAGGACCGCGAGCAGCGCGACGACCCGGCGCAGGTTGGTGGTGCGGCGTTTGCCGGCGGCCACGGCGTGTTCGGCGGCGGCTTTGCTGGCGTCCAGGAACGCCTTCTCCTCGGCGTTGAGCGCGCCGGGTTCGCGGTCGGCCCAGTCGGTGGCCCTGGTGAGCGGCACGCCCCGGTAGAGCGAGCCGGGGTCGCGGTCGTGGGCCTCCCAGTCGGCGGCCGCGGCGGTGAGCCGGCGGTGCACGCGCAGGTCGTCGCGTGCCTCGGCGAGCCAGTCCTTGAGGCGGGGCCAGCTGCGGATGACGGCTTCGTGGCTGATCTCGACGCTGTCGTCGTCGACGGTGAGGATGCGTGCGGCGGCGAGGTGTTCGACGACCTCGTCGGCGGCGAGCTCGGTGCGTTTGACGCGGCGTTTCGTGTCCTCGGTGCCGTCGCCGGGGGTGACCAGCCGCAGGAACACCTGGCGCGCTTGGGTTCGTTGCCGCTCGTCGAGGCTGGTGTAGGCGTGCTCGGCGGTGTTGGCGATGGCGCGGGCGATGCCGCCGCTCTCGTGGTAGCTGGTGAGCGTGAGGGTGTTGCCGCGCTTGCGGTGCCACGTTTCGAGCAGGGCGTGGCTGACGTGGGGGAGGACGCCGGGTTCGCCGGTGGCGTCGGCGATCAGCCGGGCGACGAGTCCCGTTTCGAGCGCGCAGCCGACCTCGACGGCGGGCTGGGTGATGGCCTTGCGCAGTTCGTCGGTGCTCATCGGGCCGACCAGGACCTGGGCGTCCTCGACGGCGCGGACGAGGTCGGGGTAGCGGGCGCAGTGGCCGTAGAAGTCGGCGCGCATGCCGATGACCGTCTGGTGGCCGCGTCGGGTGAGCTCGGCGATGAACTCGTCGCGGTGGGGCAGCGCGAAGATCTCTTCGAACTGGTCGACGACCAGCAGCTTCTCGGTGCGGGGGAGTGCGGTGTGGGTGCTCGGGGTGATCAGCTCGCCGTCGCTGCGGGCGAGCAGCCCGGCCCGCAGCAGTGAGGACTTGCCCGATCCGGACGCGCCGATGACCAGCACGGTGTCCTGGTGTTCGAGCTTGCCCAGCAGCTTGCCGACGAGCCGCTCGCGTCCGAAGAAGCGGTCGGCGTCGTGTTCGGTGAACGCCTGGAGGCCGACGTAGGGGGAGGCGGAGGCGGGTTCGTCGGCTTCCTGCTCGCCGATGTCACGCCAGCGTCGTTCCCACGCCTCCTCGTCGCCGCCGCAGGCCCGGACGAACGCGAGCGCCACGGCGAGGCTCGGCAGCCGCTGGCCGCGGGCGGCGTCGGCGAGGGTGCTGGCGGAGTAGTGGCTGAGCTTGCCGAGCTCCCGGTAACCGGGGGAGCCGGCCTTTTCGCGGAGCTTGCGCAGGTCGAACGCGAACTGTTCGACGGGCCCGGCAAACGGGTCGAGCGGTTTTTCCGGGCGAGGCATGACGGACATTCTTCCATCCGGCTTCAGCTCGTCATGCTCAATAGCTTCAGTGTTGACTGAAGTAGAGCATCAACCGGTGCTCGCCATCTCCTGGGACGTACAGCGTGTCGAACACCAGGACGTGCGGGCCCCACCGTTCGGTGCCGGTGGTGGGTGGCAGCGACGCGGAGGAGTGGTAGCGGTCGGCGAAGGCCGCGCCGGCGGTGATGGACAGTTCGAACGCGAGCGCGGCCGCGGTGTGGTCGCCGAGGTCGGCGGCTGCCCGCAGGGAGGCGGCGCGGTGGTTCGCGATCTGGTCCCAGTCGGGGTAGTGGGCCTTGGCCTCGGAGCTGAAGGCGAAGCGCACGGTGTTCTGCTCGGCGCCGAGGCCCGAGATCTTGTGGAACTGCGCCGTGGACGCCAGGACGTCACCTGCCGGGCTCAGCACGCACGCCGCGGTGGGTTCGAGCGCTTCGAGCGTCTTGAGGACGGTTGGCCGCAGCTGCGGGGGACTGGGTGGTTCGCAGGTGCTGTCCGCCTTGATCAGGCGGTACAGGTGGATGCGTTCGTCGGCGGTGAGGTCGAGCGCGTCGGCGAGGGAGGTGAGGACCTGGCCGGACGGGGAGCGGTCGGTGCCGCGTTCGAGGCGGGTGAGGTACTCGACGCTGATCCCAGCTCGGTCGGCGAGCTCGCCGCGCCTCAGACCTGGTGTGCGGCGGCGCTCCCGGGTGGGCGGCGTCGTGGCTTCGCGGCGGGCGCGCACGAACCTGCCGAGTGCGTTGTCGGCCATGATCGTGAGCTTAGAGGGGCCCTGAGCGGGTCTCCCTGTGGTCGTCGTGGGCGGCGATGCTGTGGATCATGCGATACCGACTGTTCGGGCGGACCGGTCTGCGGGTCTCGGAGTTGTTGCTGGGCACGATGACGTTGCGTGCGGAGGAGGAAGCGCGGCGGGTGATCGACGTCTACGCCGACGCGGGTGGGAACTTCCTGGACACGGCTTCGGCGTACGGGGAGAGCGAGGAGGTTCTCGGCGCGGTGCTGCGGCGGCGGGACCGGTTCGTGCTGGCGACGAAGTACACGTTGTCGCGGGACGTGCGGGATGCGAACGCGGGCGGGAATCACCGCAAGAACCTGGTGCTGTCGCTGGAGCAGTCACTGCGGCGGTTGCGCACGGACTACGTGGACGTGCTGTGGGTGCACTTGTGGGACCGCCACACGCCCGCGGAGGAGACGATGCGGGCGCTGGACGACGTGGTGCGGGCGGGGAAGGTGCTCTACGTCGGGGTGTCGGACGCGCCGGCGTGGTTCGTGGCGCGGGCGAACACGCTGGCGGAGTGGCGGGGCTGGACGCCGTTCGCGGGGTTGCAGGTGCCGTACAACCTGCTTCGGCGGGACGTCGAGCGGGAGCTGCTGCCGATGGCGTCGGCTCTGGGGATGAGCGTGGCGGCGTGGTCGCCGTTGGCCGCGGGGAAGTTGTCCGGTGGGACGCGGCGGGCGGGGCGGCTCTCGGCGGGGGAGGAACGCGTGGCGGAGGCCGTGCGGGCGGTCGCGGAGGAGTTGGGGGCGACGCCGGCTCAGGTGGCGTTGGCGTGGGTGCGTGCTTCGGGGGCGTTGCCGTTGGTGGGCGCGCGGACACCGGAGCAGGTCGCGGACTGCCTGGGCTCGGTGGAGTTGCCGCCGGAAGCGGTCGCGCGCCTTGCGGCGGCGGCCCCGTTCGAGCGGGGCTTTCCGGCGGACTTCATCGCGGAGTGCGAGGCGAGCCCGTTCGCGTTCGGTGAGGCCGTGATCAGGTGATCAGGCCTGGTACGAGGTCGGGCTGGCGCTTGCGGCGCAGCCAGATCTTGCGGGAGCCGTCGCCGTAGAGCAGCGTGCGGGAGAGTTCCCAGCCCGCGAACTCGGCGTGGATGGCCAACTGCGTGGTCGCGGTGCGGCGTGAGATTCCCGGCGGCAGACGCAGCGGCCGGTATTCCCAGTCCCCGTCGATCACCCCTTCGTTCATGGCGAGATCACCTGTATCCCTCCGTTGTCGCCGGACGTGACCGTGACACGTCCGGTCTCCTGGTCGACGCTGACCGTGTTGGGTTGACGCACGGTGGGGAACCGGTGTTTCTCGGTCGGTTCGCCACCGGCGACGTTGAGTCCGACGACCTCGTTGCGCTCGGTGAGCGTGATCCACGCGATGTCGCGCTTGGCGTCGTAGGCGATGCCGTAGGGCGCGCCGGGCACGGGGTAGCGCTGGCGCATGATCAGCGGGTTGATCGAGAAGGCGATGAACTCCCCGCCGCGGGTGTCGACGACGAGCAGCCGGCCGAAGCGGTCGGGTACGCCGTTGGTGGCGCCGTCGCCGGCTCTGATGCCGGCGCCTCGGGTGGGGGTGCCCTTGTCGTCGGTGGTCATTTCGAAGACCGCGCTGCGCAGCCGGTCGAGTTCGACGTCACGGCCGTTGACGTGGAACTTCTGCGTGGGGTCGCCTTCGCTGAACGTGCCGCCGGGGGTGATTTGGCCGGGCGGGGTGGCGTTCTGGGCGGGGGAGTGGGCGGGTTTGGCCGCCTCGAGGGTTTCCGCGACCTGCAGCGGGTCTTGTGAGCTCTCGCTCTGGCCGCACGCTGCGAGCGTGGCGGTGGTCAGGAGCAGAGCAGCGAGCCGGCGCAAGATCGGGTTCCCTTCGCGGAAGTCGTCCTCTCCAGCATCCCTGACAGGCGGTCACAGGTCACGCAAGGGGTGGGGGTGAAAACCCGTTCGGCTTCTTCGGTCAGTAGATTTGATTGCTTCAGTGTTGCCTAAAATCAATGCTTTTCGAGTTGAACGACCCTGCCCGAACTCAAGTCATACGAAGCAGCAACGAGGCCGAGGGCCCGTTCGGCGATCGCGGTGCGGATGATCACACTGCGTTCCTGCAGGACTTCGGTGGTGCGGAGGGCTTGTTCGGCGACGCACGCGGCGAGGAACTCGCGGTGGTCGGCGCGTGGGGCGGTGGCGCGGACGGCGGGTTCGATGGTGCGGACGAGGGTGCTGATGTCGCCGGTGACGTGGCTTGTGCCGCGGACGACGTCGATGGTGGCGCTGACGGCTCCGCAGCCGGCGTGTCCGAGGACCACGACGAGCGGGACGTGGAGGTGTTCGACGGCGTACTCGATGCTGCCGATGACGCTGGAGTCGAGGACTTCGCCGGCGGCGCGGATGGTGAAGATGTCGCCGAGGCCGTCGTCGAACACGATCTCGGGTGGGACGCGGGAGTCGGCGCAGCCGAGGACGCAGGCGAACGGGTGCTGGCCGTCGACGAGTTGTTCGCGCCAGTGGCCGGTGGCGTGGGGGTGGATCTGGCGGCCTTCGACGAATCTGCTGTTGCCTTCGAGGAGGCGGGTCCAGGCGTCTTGGGCTGCTCGGGGGTTGGTGGGGAGGGCGTTGGCCGCGGGGGTGGTGACCAGGGCGGTTGCGGAGAGGCCGACGAAGGCGCGGCGGGTTAATTCGGGCACGGCGCGCAAGGTAGCCCTACTCCGTTCGGTCTAATGTGGCGGGGTGGCTCAAGGCATGGGGCGTTCCGGGTAGCCGAGCTCGATGGCGCTCACGTCGTCCAACGCTGCCCGGATGGCCGGTGGCAACGTCAGTTGCTCGGCTTCCAGTGAGGCGATGAGCTGGTTGGTGTCGCGGGCGCCGACGACCGGTGCGACGACGCCGGGCCGGTCGCGGACCCAGGCGAGGGCGACGCACAGTGGTGAGGTGCCGAGCCCGTCGGCGGCGGTGGCGACGGCCTGCACGATCCGGGCCGCACGCTCGTTGCGGTGCTGTTCGACGTATCCGGCGAAGTGTGCGGAGGCGCCGCGGGAGTCCGGTGGGGTGCCGTTGCGGTATTTGCCGGTCAGGACGCCACGGCCGAGGGGGGCCCACGGCAGCAGGCCGAGGCCGTGGTGCAGGGCGGCGGGGGCGACTTCGCGTTCGATGCCGCGTTCGAGCAGGGAGTATTCGACCTGGGTGGAGATCAGGGGGTAGGTGGAGGGCGTGAGCACGGCGGTGGCGAGTTGCCATCCGCTGTAGTTGGAGATCCCGGCATAGCGGACCTTGCCGGTGGAGATGGCGTGGTCGACGGCGGAGAGGGTCTCCTCGATGGGGACGCCCGCGTCCCAGGCGTGCAGTTGCCACAGGTCGATGTGGTCGACGCCGATGCGGCGCAGTGAGCCGTCCAATGCGGACAGCAGGGCGCCGCGGGAGGCTCCTCCGCCGAACGGGCCTTCGGTGCGGCGGGCGACGGCTTTGGTGGCGAGGACGAGTTCGTCGCGGGGGACGATTTCGCCGAGCAGGCCGCCGAGGATGCGTTCGGCTTCGCCGTCGGTGTAGACGTCGGCGGTGTCGATGAGGGTGCCGCCGGCGTCGGCGAAGGCCATGAGTTGGGTGGCGGCCTCGTCCGCGTCGGTGTCGTGGCCCCACGTCATCGTGCCCAGTGCCGTCCTGGAGACGCGGAGGCCGCTGCGGCCGAGGTATCGCTGTTCCACGTGCGCGATGCTAAGGGGTGATCATCGGCTCAGCCTGGCAATCGGTGTTACTGACCGGTAGGGTCTCGGCTCGTGAAGCTCGGATTGAACCTCGGATACTGGGGCGCCGGCAACGACGCCGCGAACCTTGAGCTGGCCAAAGAGGCCGACCGGCTCGGCTTTTCGGTGGTGTGGGCCGCGGAGGCCTACGGTTCCGACGCGCCGACGGTGCTCGCGTGGGTGGCCGCGCAGACCGAACGGATCGACGTCGGTAGCGCGATCTTCCAGATTCCGGCGCGGACGCCGGCGATGGCGGCGATGACCGGGGCGACGCTGGACACCCTGTCGGGTGGGCGGTTCCGGATGGGTCTTGGCGTGTCGGGTCCGCAGGTGTCGGAGGGCTGGCACGGTGTGCGGTTCGACAAGCCGTTGGCGCGCACGCGTGAGTACGTGGAGATCGTGAAGAAGGCTCTCACGCGCGAGAAGCTGCGTTATGAGGGTGAGCACTACACGCTGCCGCTTCCGGACGGTCCGGGTAAGGCGTTGCAGCTGACCGTGCACCCCGTGCGTGACCAGATTCCGATCTATCTCGCCGCGGTGGGTCCGAAGAACCTGGAGCTCACGGGTGAGATCGCGGACGGGTGGTTGGCGATCTTCTTCTCGCCGGAGTACTCGGCGGAGTCCCTGGCCAGTGTCAAGGCCGGGCGCGAGAAGGCCGGCAAGACGATGGACGGCTTCGACGTCGTCCCGACCGTGCCGTTGATCGTCGGTGAGGACTGGAAGGCGTGCGCTGACCCGGTTCGTGCGTACACGGCGCTGTACGTCGGCGGCATGGGGTCGCGCAAGCAGAACTTCTACAACAACCTGATGGTGCGGATGGGTTTCCCGGCCGAGGCCGAGGAGATCCAGGAGAAGTACCTGGCCCGTGACTACGCCGGTGCGATGGCGGCGATCCCGCTGGAGTTCCTGGACGCGACGTCGTTGCTGGGCCCGAAGGAGCGCATAGCAGACAAGATGAAGGCTCTCGCCGCCGCGGGGGTCACCACGCTGTCCGTTTCGCCGATGCTGCAAGATCTCGAGCAGGGGATCGCGGGCCTTCGTGCCGCGGCCGACGCTTTGGATCTGGCAGGAGTGGGTAGTTGAGCTGGTTGCAGGCTCTGGTCCTCGGACTGGTCCAAGGACTGACGGAATTCCTGCCGATTTCCAGCAGTGCGCACCTGCGCATCACGTCGACGCTGTTCTTCGGCAACGACGCGGGCGCCTCGTTCACCGCGGTCATCCAGTTGGGTACCGAGGTGGCGGTGCTGATCTACTTCGCCAAGGACATCGGGCGGTTCATCTCCGCCTGGTTCCGCGGCCTCTTCAGCGCGGAAGCGCGCAAGGAGAAGGACTACAGGCTCGCCTGGTACGTGATCATCGGTTCGGTGCCGATCTCGGTGCTCGGGTACCTGTTCAAGGACGAGATCCGGACGTCGGCGCGGAACCTGTGGATCACCGCGACGATGCTGGTGGTGTTCGGTCTGCTGCTCGGCCTGGCGGATCACCTGGCCAAGCAGCAGCGCGACGAGCTGCGGTTGAAGGACGCGGTCGGGATGGGGCTGGCGCAGGCGCTGGCGCTCATCCCGGGCGTGTCCCGTTCGGGTGGCACGCTGACCGCGGGGTTGTTCCTGGGTCTGACGCGTGAGGCGGCGGCGCGGTACTCGTTCCTGCTGGCGATTCCGGCGGTGTTCGGGGCGGGGTTGTTCTCGATCCCGGACGTGCTGGAGCGCTCGGGTGGCGGTGAGCAGGCGTCGATTCCGCAGATGATCGTGGCGACGCTGATCTCGTTCGTGGTGGGGTACGCGACGATCGCGTGGTTGTTGAAGTACGTGTCGAAGCATTCTTACTCGGCGTTCGTGTGGTATCGGCTGATGTTGGGTCTCGTGCTGATGGGGCTGCTGTCGATGGGGTTGTTGCAGCCGATCTAAGGTGATGTCGTGGCCACGGTGATCCTGCTCCGACATGCTCGTTCCACCGCCAACGGTTCCGGTGTGCTCGCTGGAAGATCGTTGGGCGTGGGTTTGGACGAACGCGGGCAGGCTCAGGCCGCGGCGCTCGTGGGCCGGTTGAAGGACATTCCGGTCGCCGCGGTGGTGTCGTCTCCGTTGCAGCGCTGCGAGGAGACGCTGGCGCCGCTGCTGGCGGACCGGGCGCTGGAAGCTGTCGCGGAGCCGGACGTGTCCGAAGTGGACTACGGCGCGTGGACCGGCAAGGCGTTGAAGGACCTGTTCAACGAGCCGTTGTGGGCGGTCGTGCAGCAGCATCCTTCCGCCGCGGTGTTCCCCGAGGGTGAGGGTCTCGCGCACGTGCAGGCCCGTGCGGTCGCCGCTGTGCGCGCGCATGACGCCCGGATCACGGCGGAACACGGGCCGGGTGCGGTGTGGGTGTTGTGCTCGCACGGCGATGTGATCAAGGCGGTGCTGGCCGACGCGCTGGGTGTGCACCTGGACGGGTTCCAGCGGATCGTGGTGGATCCGTGTTCGATCTCGGTGGTGCAGTACACGCAGACGCGGCCGTTCGTGTTGCGGGTCAACGACAACGGTGGTGATCTCGCGGGTGTGGTGCCCGCGGCGCCGCCGCAGGAGGAGCCGTCGTCGGACGCTACCGTGGGCGGCGCGACCGGGAGCTGAGGTAGCGCCGTTCGGGCACGCTCAGCGTCAGCTTCGCCGCCTTCTCGTACTCGGCTTTCGCTTGTTCGTGATCTCCTTGCAGGTCAAGGAGATGTGCTCGCACGGCGTGCACGCGGTAGTGGTCGAGGTCCAGTGTGGACAGTTCTTCCAGCGCTTGTCGCGGGCCGTGGACCATCGCGACCGCCACGATCCGGTTCAGCGCCACCATCGGGCCGGGCGCGGTGACGGTCAGCAGCTCGTAGAGGCCGAGAATCTCGTGCCAGTCGGTGTCTTGCGCGGTCTTGGCGTCCGCGTGCACGGCCGCGATCGCCGCCTGCAGCTGGTACGGGCCGATCTGCGCGGTTTCGAGCGCTTTCTGGATGAGTTCCGTGCCCTCGCTGATGGCCTGCCGGTCCCACTTGCCGCGGTCCTGTTCCGCGAGCGGGATCAGTGCGCCGTTCTCGTCGGTGCGGGCGGGCCGGCGTGCGTCGGTGAGCAGCATCAACGCGAGCAGCCCGGCGAGTTCGCCGTCGTGGGGGCGTCGGCGGTGCAGCTGGCGGGTCAGCCGGATCGCCTCGGCGGTGAGGTCGACGCGGACCAGGTCGTCGCCGGAGCTCGCGGTGGAGCCCTCGGTGAAGATCAGGTAGAGCACGTGCAGGACCGCGGTGAGGTCGTGCGGCGCCCGGAACCGGGCGCCTTTGACCTTCTGCTTGGCACGGCTGATGCGTTGCGCGATCGTCGCTTCCGGTACCAGGAACGCGCGGGCGATCTCGGCCGTGGTCAGGCCTCCGACCGCGCGCAGCGTCAGCGCGATCTGCGAGGCGGTGGTGAGTGATTCGTGGCAGCACAGCGCGAGGATCGTGAGCGTGTCGTCCTGCGCGGGTACCGGATCCGGCGGCGGCGGTGTCAGCGCGACGACCTTCTCCTCGCGCAGGCGTCGTGCGGTGTCCGAGCGGTACTGCTCGATCCAGCGCCGGCTGGCCGCGGTGATCAGCCAGCCCTTGGGGTTGTCCGGGACGCCGTCGCGCGGCCATTGCTGGGCGGCGCCGAGCAGGGCTTCCTGCACGGCGTCCTCGCACACGTCGAACTGCCCGTGACGGCGGACGAGCACGCCGAGGACCTGCGGCGCGAGTTCACGCAGCAGGCTCTCGACGCGCGGGGTGGTCCTCACATGTCGTCCAGCATCGACATGTCCCAGACCGGCCTGACCTCGATGCCGTCGTTGTGGGCGTCCGGCAGCGTGGCCGCGTGCGCGATGACCTGGTCGATCGTGTCCGCCTCGACCAGGTAGAAGCCGGCGAGGTACTCCTTGGCCTCGGCGAACGGCCCGTCGGTGACCACGACCTCGCCGTCGCGGATGCTCACGCCCTTGCCGGTCTCCGGTCCGGGAAGGCCCTCGCTGACGATCAGCTCCCCGGACGCGCGCAGCCGGTCGGTGAGGTCGTAGTGGTCCTTGCCGAACTGCATCTGCTGCTCGTCGGTGAGCTTGTCCCACGCGGCCCGCGACTTCGGGTTGCTGTAGATCAGGATCAGGTACTTCACTTCGGGCCTCCGCTCGTGGCTGCCAAAAATCTTCTCACCGCCATGTCGAGACCGCGGGGCGTGTCTCGACATCGGTGTGTCAGCCGACTTGACGGAGGTTTCGAGATGACGAGCACGCTGGTGCAGGACGAGGCCGCGATCCGGGCGGTGTTCACCGAGTTCGAGCAGGGCATGCGGGAACGCTCACCGGAACGGGTCGTCGCCCGGTACGCCGCGGACGCGGTGACGTTCACGTTGGCTCCGCCGCTGCGCAACACCGGTCTGGACGCCCGTGACCCGGAGGCGTTGGCGGGGTGGATGGCCGGGTTCACCGGGCCGATCACGATCGAGCACCGCGGCCTGGAGATCGCGGTGTCCGGGGACGTGGCGTTCGTGCACGGGCTGTCGCGGATGGCGGCGGTTCCGGTCGGTTATCCGGAGGGGTTCTCGATGTGGATGCGCACGACCGTGGGGCTGCGGCGGCGTGACGGGCGGTGGCTGGTCACGCACGAGCACCAGTCGGTGCCGTTCCACATGGACGGGTCGTTCCTGGCGGCCACCGATCTGCGGCCGTAGAAAGGTGTGCCGAGGCCCGGACCGTGCAGGGGGTCGGTCCGGGCCTCGGCGCTCGGGGAGGGCGGGTCGCTACTTGACGTTGACCGCGGCCCAGGCCCGGTTGACCGCCGCGTACTCCGGCGACGAGGCGCCGTAGAGGTCGGCCGCGGCGGCGAGGGTGCCGGTGCGGGCGGCGGCGTACTTGGTGCTGGAGGTGAACTTCGTGGTCAGCGCGCGGTACCAGATCTTCTCGGCCTTGGCGCGGCCGATGCCGGTGACGGGCTGGTTGTCGACGGTGGGGGAGTCGTAGGCGACGCCGTTGATCGTCTTCTGGCCGCTGCCCTCGGACAGCAGGTAGAAGAAGTGGTTGGCGATGCCCGAGGAGTAGTGCACGTCGACGTTGCCCGCCGTGGCCGACCAGTAGTCGAGGCTGCGGCCGTCCTTGGAGGGCTTGTCCATGTAGCGCAACGGCTTGCCGTCACCCCGGATGTTGATCTTCTCGCCGATCAGGTAGTCGCCGGCGTCTGCGGTGTTGCCGGCGTGGAACTCGGTGGTGGAGCCGAAGATGTCGCTGGTGGCCTCGTTGAGGCCGCCGGACTCACCGGAGTAGACCAGGCCCGCGGTGGCCGAGGTGACGCCGTGCGACATCTCGTGCGCGGCGACGTCGATCGAGGTCAGCGGGTTGCGGTTCTGGGCTCCGTCGCCGTAGGTCATGCAGAAGCAGGAGTCGCTCCAGAACGCGTTGCTGTAGTTGTTGCCGTAGTGGACCTTGCTCAGCGCGCCCACACCGTTGTTCTTGATGCCGCTGCGGCCGTGAATGTTCTTGTAGTAGTCCCACGTCTTCGCCGCGCCGTACGCCGCGTCGACACCGGCGGTCGCCTTGTCGGTGTAGGTGCCATTGCCCCACTTGTTGTCGGCGTCGGTGAACAGCGTGCCGGTGCCCGAGCCGTTGTTGAGGTTGTTGACGGCCTGGTTGCCGCGCGCCGGGTCCTTGAGCTGGAACGTCGAGCCCGACTGGGTCGTGTTCAGGGCGACCGCGCCGCTGAAGGTGGACTGGCCGGTGCCCTCCGCGACGTGGATGTCGTCGTAGGACAGCAGCGTCTCGCCGGTCTTGGCGTCGGTGAAGGTGTGCAGTTCGCTCGGCGTCTGGTCTTGTTTGACGCTGTGCTCGACGGTCTCCCACGCCAGCACGGGCGCGTGGTCCAGGGCGAACACGACGAGCGTCGCGCCGGAGCGGGCCGTGGCGGGCGCCGAGGTGTCGAGGCCCGCGAGGGTGGCCTCGGTCGCCTTGGTGACGCCGGTGAGCTGGCCGGCCTTCTGCGTGACGACGAGGTCGCCGCCGATGACCTTCAGGCCGTTGAGGGTGCGGTCGAACCGGAGGTGGTGCGTGCCGTCGGCGTCGCGCACGACGTCGCGCGGGACGAGCTGCTCACCGCCGGACAGGCCGAGGGCGGTGGAGATCGTCCCCGCCTGCCCAGCCGTGTTCTGCTCGGCTGCGTTGGCTCCGAGCGTGCCCGTGGCGGCCAGTGCCGCCGCGGACAGCAGGGCGGTGGTGATGCCCAGGGTTGTGCGTTTCATGAACGCTCCTTGTTCCGCTGCAGGGAGTGGTCGCTCCGGCGGTGCAGGGGTGCCGGGTCGACCACCGTGGAACAGCCCGGTCATCGTCGATCACTCGTCGATGACCGGGCGTGGTGATCGTATTGCTCTCAGTGCATGCGACCAGCCACTCCCAAATTGCGAGATTGCTTCACGAATTGCGCAGCGTCGCTGGTCAGGAGACCGGAATTTGCCCGCATAGTGGACATAAGAGCAGCTCAACGACCGTGGAAACACAACGGAAACTTTCCGTGCCGACCGTGCGGACGGCCTAATATGCTGCTCCGGTTGGTGCAGCCCTACCGGAGGGATCTTGTTTAGAGTTAACCGCCCAGCCTGAGACCTGGGTCACAGGTTCACGCGCGCGACGGCAGCCCTCTGATCAACTCCGCGACCTCCCGCGGCGTGAACTCCAGCGCGCTGACCCCCACGCTCACCTCGAAACTGCACCGCCGCGGATCCGGATTCGACCGCGCGTACAGGAACAGCTTGATCCCCGCGTCCTCGAGCAGGTTCTGCGCTGCCTGCTGCGCGGCCTCCCGTGACATCGGCAGATGAACGTGGAACACCGGAGTGACCGGCACCTCCGGGGTGGTGTGCGCGAACCCGTCGGCGTTGATCGCCGCCGCCAGCGCCTGCGCGTGGGCCTTGAACTCCGCCATCCGCGGCAGGTTCTCGTCCATGCCCATCAACGCGATCGCCGCCAACGGCCACGCGTCCACGATCGCCCCGCCCAACCGGCGCCGCCACACCGCCGCGTGCTCGATCGTCTCCGCGTCCCCCGCGAGCACCGCGCCCCGCACGCCTTCGAGTCCTTTGTAGAGCGACACGTACACGGTGTCGAACAGGTCCGCGATCTCGGCAGGTGTGGCGTCGTACCCGGTCTGCGCCTCCCAGAACCGCGCGCCGTCACAGTGTGCGGCCGCGCCGTTGTCCCGCGCCCATCGGGTTTGCGCCGCGAGGTCCGCGAACGCCGGCAGCTGGCCGCCGATGTCGCGCTGCGGCAGCTCGATCACGATCGCCGCCAGCGGTTCACCGACGGCCTTCAGGTCGTCGAGGGTGAGCAGTTCGTGGCGGTCGCCGGCCGGATGGAACCGCAGACCGTGCACCGCGCTGTAACCCTGGTTCTCCCACACGTGCATGTGCGACTGCGGATGCCCCGCGAACGCGCGCCGGCCCGTGCGCTCCGAGTGCACCCGCAACGCCGTCTGCTGCGCCATCGTCCCCGACGGGAAGAACAACGCGCGCGGCTTGCCCAGCAGGTCCGCGACCCGTTCCTCCAGCTCCCGCACCGGGTCCTGCGGCTGCGTCTGCGGGGTGATCCGCTCGGCGAGACGCCTCAGCACCTCGTGCGGCGACCGGCGCGCACCGGAATGGTTCGACAACGAACGGCGGATGTCCATCCCACGAGCCTAGCTGTTGCAACTAACTTGCAATAGCGGCTGTGCGGTGGTCAGGCAGCCACGCTCAGTCGCGCGTCCAGCTCGGCCTCGTCCGCGACGAACCACAACTGCCGGCCCTTGTTCGACTCGTACACGAAGTCACGCAACGCCGTGCTCGCCTCGACGTGCCGCGCGATGTCGCCGACCACCACCACCCGGAACCCGTACTGCTGCAGCTTCTGCACCACCGCACCCGCCACCCGCGTGCGCAACACGAAGAAGTCCTCGGTCAGCCGCGCCACCGGCAGCACCAGCCACTGCACGTCCTGACCCCACAACGTGCCGATCAGATCCACAGCGGACTGCTCGTCGGCGATCGGCGGCCCGTCCGGCGCGCACATCAGGACCGTGGCGCCGTGGCGCGTCTGCACAACATCAGGCATGACACGAAAACCTAGTGGCGCCACACTCCCGCTGTCGCGGCCAATTCCGATGCCACAGGTGATCCCAGAGCCCGAAAGGCCGGCTTCCATGCGCTTTCTCTCCACGACGCCCACCGACGGCATCACCGAACGCGACTTCGTCCACGACGGCGTCCCCGGCGTCCTGTGGACCCCCGGCCACCCAGCACCACTCGTCCTCGGCGCGCACGGCGGCGGCCAGCACAAACGAGCCCCCAGAACGCTCGCTCAGGCCGCCCGCTGCGTCGCCGCCGGCCTGGCGGTCGTGACCCTCGACTCGCCAGGACACGGCGACCGCCCACGATCCCCGCAGGACGACCGATTCATCACCGAGATCAGGGCCCGCACCGCGGCAGGCCAGGACGCCACGACCCTCCTCGACGAGTACTGCGCCGTTCTGGCCGCACAAGCGGTCCCCGAATGGCGATCCGCGCTCGACGACCTGCTCGACCTGCCCGACATCGACAGCGACACCGGCACCCGGTTCTGGGGCATGTCCATGGGCGCCGCCATCGGCATCCCACTCGCCGCCGCCGAACCCCGAGTCCGCGCGGCCGTGTTCGGACTCGTCGGCGCGTCCCCGAACCTCGTGCCCGCGGCAGCACAGGTGACGGTGCCGCTGCGGTTCCTGCTGCAGTGGGACGACCAACTGGTCGCCCGCGACGCCGGGCTCGCGCTGTTCGACGCCTTCGGCTCCCGGCAGAAGACGTTGCACGCCAACCCCGGCGGGCACGGCGAGGTGCCGGAGTCCGAACTGGACAGCGCGGTCCGGTTCCTCGCCGGGTGACGCCGCCCTCCGGGGCACGCGGCGGGTGAGCGGTTCGACGCGGTTCCTGTGGGACGCGGCTGGCCCGCGGTGGCGGGTTGAAGACGGGGCGGCTCACGTCCCAGGGCGCGACACCACGGTTCGGCGGCCGTGTGGTTCGACGCGGCCGGCACCCCGAAGCAGGGCGAACACGCGGCCTACTCCTCAGGGCACGACAGGGCAGTTCCGCACCCGTGCCGCGGCTCCGCGGTTCGACACGGCGGTTCCCCACGGTGCTGTGGCACCCCGCATGCGGCTGGGCCGACAATGCCGCGCCGAAAATGCCGGGCGTGGTGCGGCGGCGCTGCGTAGCGTCGCCGCACATGCGTGATCTTGCGGCGTTGCCCAAAGCCCACCTGCACGTGCACCTGGAAAGCACCGTGCGGGCAGACACCCTCGCCGAGCTCGCCGACCACCACGGCATCGACGTGCGGGCGCGGACCGGGCCGTTCGCCGACTTCACGCAGTTCGCCGACCACAACGGGGCAGTGCGGGACTGCCTGCGGCGAGCCGAGGACTTTCACCGGATCGCGTACGAGTTCTGCGCCGAGGAAGCAGCGCAGGGGACCCGGTACGCCGAGGTCACGTTCACCGCGGCAGCGCACGGAGAACGGCTCGCCGATCCGGACATGCCGCTCGAGGCGGTGTTGTCCGGGCTCGCCGCAGGACAGGCCGCCCACGGCATCGAATGCCGTGTGATCGTGGACCACCCTCGGAAACGGTCGGTCGAACGACTCGAGGCCTCGCTTCGGCTCGCGACACTGCACCCACGGGTCGTGGCGATCGGCATGGCGGGCGCGGAGGACTACCCGCTGACGCCGTTCGCCGCCGTGTTCCGTGCCGCGCGGGAAGCCGGGATCGGGCTCGTGCACCACGCGGGGGAGTGCTGCGGGGCGCCGAGCGTCGCCGAAGCCGTGACCGTCGGGCTCGCCGACCGGATCGGCCACGGGTTCCGCGCCCTCGAAGACCCGGAGGTCGTCGCGCTGCTGCGGGACCGCGCCATTCCGCTCGAAGCGTGTCCGTCGTCCAACGTAGCGTTGGGACTGGTCGACTCACTCTCCTCTCATCCACTGCCACAACTCGTCGAGGCCGGGCTGACCGTCACGCTCAGCACCGACATCCCCGCCACGACCGGCACCACCCTCACCGACGAGTACCGGGTGCTGCGCGACGTCCTCGGGTTCGACGACGACGCCCTCGCGGCGATCGCCACCAACGCCGTCGACGCCTCCTTCGCGCCCGCGGCCACGAAAACCGCGCTGCGTCAGGACATCGCCACCTGGCGGGCCGGCTCGTAACACACCAGACCGTGCCGCGCCGCCAGCAACGCCACCAGGTCCAGCACCTGCCGCTGACCCGGCCACACCACGTGCACGATCACCGCGTCCGTGCCCACCGTCAGCGCCTCGTTCCACGTCACCGGCGAGGCCGGGTCCGGTGAGGTCTGCCGCAACTCGCGCACGAACGCCGCCACCGCGGTGTCGAACGCGCCCAGCGGCGAGGACCGCAGCTCCGCATACCGCGCCGCCGCCTCCGGCAACGACGCCGGCCCCGGAGCCCGCCACACCACGACATCCACCGGGATGTCCATCACGCCACCTTCCCGAACAACGCGCCCAGCCGCGGAATCCGGGCCGAGATCTCCGCCGGATCCGCGAAATCCCACTGCTCACCGGACGGATCCGGAGACACCAGCACCTCCACGCCACGCGAGGCCAGCACCGACTCCAGATCACCGTCGAACGCCTCGGCCGCCACGTAGTCGAGGCCCTCCCAGTCCGGCCACTCGTCATCCGCCCACGCGTGCACGCCACCACGCGAGGCCAGCATCCGGACGTGCGGCAGATCCGCCAGCGCGTCCGGTGACGACTCCACCGACTCGAACACCTCCCGGCCCAGCCCGATCAGCCACGCCTGGAAGTAGAAGAACCCGTCGTCCGAGCACAGCCCGGCGCAGATCACGTCGGCCGCGTGCCAGTGCGCCCACGTGTCCACCCGCCGCCGCACCTCGTCCAGCCGGAGCGCGAACTCACACGCATCCGCGCCGGACAGAGCGGCGGTCAGCCACTCCAGCCGCTCGTCCTGCCCGGAGGTCTCCGCGGACGACCTCTCGACCAGGGCCCAGAACGCGTTCAGGTCCATGCCGAGCACGCTAGCGAGGGGGTCTGACAATTTTTGACGCCCGCGGATCGGACCAGGTCAGGCGGCCTTCTCCTGCCCACCCGACAGCTCCCACAACCGCGGCAGCCGCACCGCCGCCTCCACCGGCGAGTCCAAATCCCACACCGGACCCGAGAACGGGCCCGCGTCCGTCACCGGCACACACCCCAAGATCGCCAGCGCCCGGTCGAGCGAACGGCCCGTCGCGGCGAAGAACGCCTCGCGCGGCACC
This sequence comes from Lentzea alba, assembly GCF_011067745.1. Lineage (GTDB taxonomy): Bacteria > Actinomycetota > Actinomycetes > Mycobacteriales > Pseudonocardiaceae > Lentzea > Lentzea alba. Next base: position 262,569 of record NZ_JAAMPJ010000014.1, on the reverse strand, counting down.
CGCTCCAGTCCCGGCCACAACGGCCACGCCGCATCCGGCCACGACTGTGCCCCGACCGCCAGCAACGTCCGCACCGCCGGCACCTCCGCCAGCGCGTCCGGGCACGACGCCACCGACCCCAGCACGTCGCGGCCCAGCCCGATCAACCACGACTGGAATGCGAAGAACTGCTCCGCCGAACACAAGCCGTCGCACAGAACATAAGCCGCGTGCCAGTGTGAGAACGTGTTCACCCGACCGCGTGACGCGCTCAGCAGCACCTCGAAACCGACAATGTCGCCCGGTAACAGCAAAGCCAGCCGCGACGTCAGCCACGCACGGCGTTCCCGCTGGTCAGAGGCGGAATGTGTCGATTCGTCGAGCAGGTCCCAGAAGACGTCGAGGTCCATGCCGACGACGTTATCGGGCGGGTCCGACAATTTTCGGGGTGCGCCGATCGGACGATCACGCCGTATTCCCGAACAACGCCCACAACCGCGGAATCCGGCACGCGATGTCGGCGGGATCCTCCATCTTCACGTCCTCACCGCCCGGCGACACATCCGACGCCCGCGTCTGCCCCCGCGACTCCAGCACCTCGTCCAGATCACCGGAGAACACCGCCTCGAACGCCGCGTCCGGCACCCGGTACAGCGCCTCCCAGTCCGGCCAGTCCTCATCCGCCCCGGAGTCCGCCGACGCCAAGCGCTGTACCGCGGGCAGGGACGCCAGCGCGTCCGGAGACTCCACGACCGACTCGAACACCTCGCGGCCCTGCCCGATCAGCCACGCCTGGAAGTAGAAGAACGAGTCCATGCCGCACAGGCCCCGGCAGATCAGCGTCGCCGCCTGCCAGTGCGCCCACGTGTCCACCCGCCGCCGCTGCTCGTCCAGGCGCACCGCGAAGTCGGCGATCTCACCGGCCGGTAACAACGCCAGCCGCCCGGACAGCCACGCCCGCCGTTCGTCCAGGTCAACCGCCTTCTCCCGCGCGTGATCGACCAGTCTCCAGAAGCCCCCGGTGTCCATGCCGCCACGCTAGCGGCCGGGTCCGACAGTTATTGGCGCGAACGATTTGAACGTCCTGACTATCCTTGAGCGCAAATGGACACCCCGCTCGCTGAACTGCACAAACGCCTGCCCGAGCTCATGCCGCGTGATCAACGCCGGCTCGCCAGGCGCCTCGACGGCGTACGCCGGGTCACAGACCCGCTCGCCCGCAAGAAGATCACCGAGGAGATCGCCGCCCAGATCGACGAGGCCGCCCTCGTGGTCGAGCTGCGCCGGGAGTCCGTTCCCAAGATCACCTATCCGCAGGAACTGCCGGTCAGCCAGCACAAGGACGGCATCAAAGAGCTGATCGCGAACCACCAGGTCGTGATCGTCGCCGGCGAGACCGGGTCCGGCAAGACCACCCAGCTGCCCAAGATCTGCCTGGAGCTCGGCCGCGGCGTCACCGGCCAGATCGGCCACACCCAGCCCCGCCGCATCGCCGCCCGCACCGTCGCCGAACGCGTCGCCGAGGAGCTCGGCACCAAACTCGGTGACGCCGTCGGCTACAAGGTCCGGTTCACCGACCAGTCCGGCGACGACACCCTGGTCAAACTCATGACCGACGGCATCCTGCTCGCCGAGATCCAGACCGACCGGACGCTGAGCCGCTACGACACGATCATCATCGACGAGGCCCACGAACGCAGCCTCAACGTCGACTTCCTGCTCGGCTACCTCAAACAGCTGCTGCCGCGCCGCCCGGACCTCAAGATCGTGATCACCTCCGCCACGATCGACCCGCAACGCTTCAGCCAGCACTTCGAGAACGCCCCGATCATCGAGGTCTCCGGCCGCACCTACCCCGTCGAGACCCGCTACCGGCCGCTCGACGAGGACGACGACCAGACCCAGGGCATCATCAACGCCGTCCACGAACTGCAGGCCGAAGGCCCCGGCGACGTCCTGGTGTTCCTGTCCGGCGAACGCGAGATCCGCGACACCGCCGACGCCCTCAAACAAGAAGACCTCCGCAACACCGAGATCCTCCCGCTCTACGCCAGGCTCAGCGTCGGCGAGCAGCACCGCGTCTTCCAGCGCCACACCGGCCGCCGGATCGTGCTCGCCACCAACGTCGCCGAGACCAGCCTCACCGTGCCGGGCATCAAGTACGTCATCGACCCCGGCAACGCCCGCATCTCCCGCTACAGCCACCGCCTCAAGGTCCAGCGACTGCCCATCGAACCGATCTCGCAGGCGTCCGCGAACCAGCGCAAGGGCCGCTGCGGCCGCGTCAGCGAAGGCATCTGCATCCGCCTGTACTCCGAAGAGGACTTCGAGGCACGGCCCGAGTTCACCGACGCGGAGATCCTGCGCACCAACCTCGCCAGCGTCATCCTGCAGATGACCGCCATCGGCCTCGGCGACGTCGCGAAGTTCCCGTTCATCGACCCGCCGGACTCGCGCAACATCAACGACGGCATCGGCCTGCTCCAAGAACTCGGCGCCCTCAACGCCGCCCAGAAGGGATCATCGGAGCAGAAACTCACCCCGACCGGCCGCAAGCTCGCCCAGCTGCCCGTCGACCCGCGCCTGGGCCGCATGGTGCTCGAAGCCGACACCACCGGCTGCCTCAAAGAAGTCATGATCATCGCCGCGGCACTGTCCATCCAGGACCCCCGCGAACGGCCCGCCGACCACCAGGAAGCCGCCACGCAGCAGCACGCCCGGTTCGTCGACAAGGAATCCGACTTCGTCACCTTCCTGAACCTGTGGCAGTACCTCAAGGAACAGCAGAAGGCGCTGAGCGGCAACCAGTTCCGCAAACTGTGCAAGAACGAGTTCCTCAACTACCTGCGCGTGCGCGAATGGCAGGACATCTACCTGCAGCTGCGCCAGGTCGCCAAGCAGATCGGCTTGCACCCCGCCGACCAGCCCGGCGACCCCCGCAACATCCACATCGCCCTGCTGTCCGGTCTGCTCAGCCACATCGGCGTCCAGGACGTCCTCAAAAAGCAGGCCCCCGGCGAGAAACGCCGCCCCCTCACCGAGTTCCTCGGCGCCCGCAACGCCAAGTTCGCGATCTTCCCCGGCTCCGCGCTCGCCAAGAAACCACCGCAGTGGGTGATGGCCGCCGAACTCGTCGAGACCAGCCGCCTGTGGGGCCGCATCGTCGCCAAGATCGAACCCGAATGGGCCGAACGCCTCGGCGAACACGTCGTCAAACGCCAGTACTCCGAACCGCACTGGGAAACCAAACGCGGCAGCGTCGTCGCCCTGGAGAAGGTCACGCTCTACGGCGTGCCGATCGTCGCCGGCCGCAAGGTCAACTACGGCCGCATCGACCCCGAACTCAGCCGTGAGCTGTTCATCCGCCACGCCCTCGTGCAGGGGGAGTGGACCACCCACCACCGGTTCTTCCACACCAACCGCGCCCTGCTCGACGAGGTCGAGGAACTGGAGAACCGCGCCCGCCGCCGCGACATCGTCGTCGACGAGGAAACCCTCTACGAGTTCTACGACCAGCGCGTCGCCGCCGAGGTCGTCTCCGCGCGGCACTTCGACTCCTGGTGGAAGAAGCAGAAGGACAAGAACCTCCTGACCTTCACCAAGGAAATGCTGGTCAACGACCGCGCCGACGTCAGCCCCGACGCCTACCCCGACCAGTGGCGCCAAGGCGAACTCACGCTGCCGCTGAGCTACCACTTCGAGCCCGGCACCAAGAAGGACGGCATCACCGTCCAACTCCCGCTGCCCGCGCTCACCACCCTGGACGACGACGCGTTCTCCTGGCAGATCCCCGGCCTGCGCCACGAACTCGTCGTCGCGCTGATCCGGTCGCTGCCCAAACAGCTGCGCCGCAACTTCGTGCCCGTCCCCGACGTCGCCACCGCCGTCCTCGCCCGCCTCACACCCGCCGACACGTCCCTGCTCGGCGGCATCGAACGCGAACTGCGGGCACTCACCGGCGTCACCGTGCAGCGCGAGGACTGGCAGTTCGACGCCGTCCCCGACCACCTCAAGCTCACCTTCCAGGTCGTCGACGAGCAGAACCGCACCCTGGCCGAGGGCAAGGACATCGCCGCGCTCAAGGAAAAACTGCGCGACGAGGTCCGCGAGTCGCTCAGCCAGGCCGCCGGCCACCTCGAACGCACCGGGCTCACCACCTGGGACTTCGACGCCCTGCCGAAAACGATCGAGCAACGGCAGTCCGGTATCACCGTCACCGCCTACCCCTCGCTCGTCGACCACGGCTCCGCGGTTGCGATCAAGGTCCTCGACACCCCCGGCCGGCAGACCTACGCCCACCGCCGCGGCGTGCGCCGGTTGTTGCTGCTGGGCATCAACTCACCGGTCAAACACCTGCAACGCCACCTCGACAACGCCGCCAAGCTCGCCCTGACCCGCAACCCGCACGGCGGCGTCGCGAACCTGCTGTCCGACTGCATCATGGCCGCCGTCGACCGGCTCATGGGCGAACCCGCGTGGGACGCTCGAAGCTATGCCGCGCAACTGAAGAAGGTCCAGGCCGCGCTGAACGACACCACCTGGGTCGTCGTGCAGGAAGTCCGCAAGGTCCTCGAAGCCGCCCACGAGGCCGAGCTGAAACTGACCGGGCTCAAGGGCGCACCGGACTCCGTCGCCGACATCCGCGCACAGCTCAACTCGTTGGTGTACAAGGGATTCGTCACCCACACCGGCTACGACCGGCTGCCCGACCTCGTGCGCTACCTCAAAGGCATCTCCCGGCGCATCGAGAAACTGCCCGAGAACCCGCGCCGCGACCTCGACTGGACCGGCAAGGTCCACCAGGTCCACGCCGAGTACCGGGAACTGCGCGCGCAGACCCCGGCCGACGAACCCGCGCCGGAGCTCGACGAGATCCGCTGGATGATCGAGGAACTGCGGCTGTCGTACTTCGCCCAGACCATCGGGACGCGGTACACCGTCAGCGACAAGCGCATCTACAAGGCTTTGGACGCCGTGCCCTTGTAGCAGCCGCTACCGTCGGATGACATGCACCTCGACCAGAGCAAGCACAGATGGGTGGTGTCGAGCGGCCCCGGCGACACCTTCGCCCTCTACGTCCGCGACGCCCTCGGCATCAGCACCCCCACCGCCGACGCCATCCCACCCCTGACGCCGCCGGTGCCGCGGCTGCACGGCGTCACGGTGCCCGAGACCTTCGGGGCCGAGTGGGACCGGTGGTGGAGGCAGTCCCTCGTCACCGGCGGCGCCCAGCACGTACCCGGCCGCTGGCCCGCCGGCCTGCCAGAAGAACTGGTCGGCGCCCACGAACAATGGGAGCCCGACCGGCGCTCACCCGAGAACACCCAGCGCCGCGACGACGCCAGGGCCGCCTTCTCGGACCTGCTCCGCGAGGTCGTCGATCAGCTCACCGAAGAACTCGGCCACCCGCCGGTGTTCGAGCTCGACATCATCGAGATCCCCGTCGCAGGCCAGTTCTGGCGCCGGCTCACCACGAGCAAAGTGCTCGTCTCCGAAGAGCTCAAGATCTCCCGCAACGTCCTCGCGCCACTCGAGTCAGTGCTGCGAGACCTCGCCCAGTAGCCGGCGTCAGCGGAAGAAGATCTGGATGATCCCGACCAGCACGCCGCACAGCGTCCACAAGCCGACCAGCCGCTTGTCGCCGAAGAACGCGAACCGATCACGCGCCGGCGGTGGCTCGGCCGGTCGGCCCGCTGCGGACGAGGTGGCCGGCCAGGGCGGGTTGACCGCGAACGGGCTCACCTGCGGGCCCGGACGGCCTGGCGCCGCCCTCGTCGACTGACCGGCGCGGGACGCTCTCTCGACGGCGTGACCAACGGCCAGGCCGGCGCCGAGGACCGCGCAGCTGACGATCAGCACCCAGGAGACGTGCGATATCGGCTTGCAGGTGTTCAACGACGACAGGTTGCCGGGGTCGACGTCGCCGACGCAGATCTTGATGAAGCGGTAGAGGAACCTGTCGTACACGAGATTCCAGACAGTTCCCCAGAACGCGAAACCCGCAGCCACGGTCGTGGCGTACTTCAAGACCAGCTCTCTGGTCGTCGGCAGCGGAGTGCTCATCACGGGAGAGTCCCAGAGGCTCATCCGCACATCGCCGCATCCGTCGCGGAGTCATCCATCTGGCGCACCATCGGCGACGTACACGGCACCGCCACCGACGTCGCCCGCGGGGGGAGCGGACGGCCGGTGGCGGTGCCGTGATCGACAACCCGTTCGGCGCGGGCTAGGCCTCAGGCGGCTCCATGGCGCCGGTCATGATCGCCACGGCGTCCGACATGGACACCGACTTCGGGTCCACCACCGCCTTGCGCCGCCCGAGCCGCTGGATGTGGATGCGGTCGGCCACCTCGAACACGTGCGGCATGTTGTGGCTGATCAGGATCACCGGCAACCCGCGGTCGCGGACCTGCAGGATCAGGTCCAGCACCGCGCGCGACTCCCGCACACCCAGCGCGGCGGTCGGCTCGTCCATGATCACAACCCGGCTGCCGAACGCCGCCGCCCGCGCCACCGCCACGGCCTGGCGCTGGCCGCCGGACAGCGTCTCCACCGCCTGGCCGGGGTTCTGGATCGTCATGATCCCCAGCGCGTCGAGCTGGCGGCGAGCCTCCTCGCGCATGCCCTGACGGTCGAGCATCCGGAACACCGAACCCAGCACACCAGCACGGCGTTTTTCGCGGCCCAGGAACAGGTTCGCCGCGATGTCCAGTGACGGCGACACCGCCAGCGACTGGTGCACCGTCTCGATGCCGGCCCGCCGCGCGTCGATCGGCGTCGAGAACGACACCGGGTCGCCGTCGACGAAGATCTCGCCCTCGTCCGGGATCACCGCCCCGGACAGGGCCTTGATCAGCGACGACTTGCCCGCGCCGTTGTCGCCGATCACCGCGAGGATCTCGCCGGGCAGCAGCTCCAGGTCCGAGCCCGCCAGCGCGGTCACCTTGCCGTATCGCTTGACCAGGCCACGGGCCTGCAGCACCGGCGTGGTCATGCCTTCACCTTCCTGATCCACTGGTCCAGCGACACCGCGACGATGATCAGCACACCCACGGCCATCGTCTGCCACAGCACGTCGACACCCGCCAGCGCCAGACCGTTGCGGAACACACCGACGATCAACGCGCCGATGAGCGAGCCCACCACCGCGCCGCGGCCGCCGAACAGCGACGTCCCGCCGATCACCACCGCGGTGATCGAGTCCAGGTTGTCGGTCTGACCCGCCTGCGGCGACGCCGAGGCGATCCGGCCGATCAGCGTCCACGCGGCCACCGCGTAGATCAGGCCCGCCGTCGCGTACACCGACAGCAGCACCCGCGCCGTGCGGATGCCCGACAGGCGCGAGGCCTCCAGGTCGTCACCCGTGGAGTAGACGTGCCGGCCCCACGCGGTGTTCTTGAGCACGAACGCCATCGCCGCCACCAGCAGCACCAGCATGATCGAGCCGTAGGTGATGCGGGTGCCGCCGACGGTGAACGTCTGCCCGGTCCACAACAGCAGCGACGGCATGTCCGTGCCGCGGATCGTGGCACTGCCGGAGTACCAGAGGTTCAGCGCGAAGAACACGTTCAGCGTGCCCAGCGTGACGATGAACGGCGGCAGCTTCAGCCGCGTCACCAGCAGTCCGTTGAGCAGCCCGCACACCGTGCCGACCAGAAACCCCAGCAGCAGCGCCGGCAACCCCGGCAGCCCGGTCTCCGCCGCCACCTTGGCCATCACGATCGACGTCAGCACCATGATCGCGCCGCACGACAGGTCGATGCCCGCGGTCAGGATCACGATGGTCTGCCCCACCGCGAGCGTGCCCACCACCGCGACCTGCTGCAGGATCAGCGAGATGTTGCCCGGCGTCAGGAACCGATCCGACAGCAACGCGAACACGATCACCGACGCCAGCAGCACCACCGCCGGTCCGATCGTGGCCTGCGCGTGCAACAGGTGCTGCACGCGCGTGAGCAGCGAGCGGTCCCGTTCCTCCACCACGACTGTCATCGATCAGCCCCAGCAGTTCTGCAGGCCGAACGCCGAGTCCTTCGACTCCACCCCGTCGGCCGGCTGGTCGGTGATCAACGTGACGCCCGTGTCGGTGTTCTGCGGCTTGGAGCCGTCCTTGGCGAACTTCGCGACCGCTTCCACGCCCAGCTGCGCCATCTTCAGCGGGTACTGCTGCGAGGTCGCCCCGATCACCCCGGCCTTGACGTTGTTCACGCCGGGACAGCCGCCGTCGACCGAGACGATCACGACGTCCTTCTCCTTGCCCACGGCCTTCAACGCCTCGTACGCGCCGGCCGCCGCGGGCTCGTTGATCGTGTAGACCAGGTTGACGCCGGGGTCGCGCTGCAGCAGGTTCTCCATCGCCGTGCGGCCACCCGCGGGGTCGCCGTTGGTCACGTCGTGGCCCACGATCCGCGGGTCGGACTCGTCACCGATCTTGTTCTTGTCCTTCACGTCGACGCCGAAGCCCTCCAGGAAACCCTGGTCGCGCTGCACGTCCACGGACACCTGGTTCGGGTTGAGGTCCAGCAGCGCGATCTTGGCCTGCTTGCCGTCCTTGGCGAACTTCGCCTTCGCCCACTGCCCGATCAGCAACCCGGCCTTGTAGTTGTCGGTCGCGAACGTCGCGTCCGCCGCGCTCGCCGGCTCCAGCTGCGTGTCCAGCGCGATCACCAGCAGCCCCGCCGCCCGCGCCTTGTCCACCGACGGCACGATCGCCTTCGAGTCGCTCGGCGTGATCAGGATGCCCTTCGCGCCCGAGGCGATCAGGTTCTCGATCGCGTCGACCTGCGACTGGTTGTCGCCGTCCTGCTTGCCCGCGAACGACTGCACCGTCGCCCCCGCCGAGGACGCCGCCTGCTGCGCGCCTTCCTTCATCTTCACGAAGAACGGGTTGGTGTCGGTCTTGGTGACCAGGCCGACCAGCGTGGCGCCACCACCCGACGAACCGCCGTTGCCACAAGCCGCCGCGGCCAGCGTCAGCAACGCCGCCGCCGTCAGCCCGAACGCTCTGCGCGACATGACTCCTCCTACGTCAACGTTGACGCAACCGGCCGCGTGGAGCGAGAGGTGATGAAACGGGCCCGGCTACGCGAGTACTCAAACCAAGTGGTGCAGAAGCCCCTGGTCGTACCGGCCCGTTCGAGCCGGGTGTGGAGAAACCGGGGATTCCATTACGTCATCGTTGACGCTAGCTTTCCAGGAGAAGACGCGACAAGCGGGCGTTACGCAAGCGTTACCGAGGTGGGTGGACATGGATCAAGCAGGCGAAAGACGCGAACCCACGATGCGCGACGTCGCGGCGCTGGCGAAGGTCAGCACCAAGACCGTCTCCCGTGTCATCAACGGACTGCCCGGAGCAGGCCAGGAGGTCGTCGACCGCGTCCGCGCCGCCGCCCGCACCCTGGGCTACCGCCCGAACCTCACCGCCAGCAGCCTGCGCCGCTCCGACCGCCGCAGCGCCACCATCGGCGTGCTGTTCGAGGACCTGTCCAACCCGTTCGACTCCGCCCTGCTGCGCGCCGTCGAGGACCGCGCCCGCCAAGGCGGCGTCCTCGTCCTCGCCGGCAGCAGCGAGGACGACCGCACCCTGCAGGGCGAACTGCTCGTCTCCCTGGCCGCCCGCCGCGTCGACGGCGTCGTGGTCATGGCCGCCGGCGGGCACCAGGACGCCCTGCAACAGGAACGCGAACGCGGCACCCCCATGGTGCTCGTCGACCGGCCACCCACCTTCGGCAGCACCGACTGCGTCACCACCACCAACCGCGACAGCTCCCGCGAAGCCGTCCTGCAACTCGCCGCGCTCGGCCACCGCGACATCGCCTTCCTCGGCGACCGCCGCACCCTGTGGACCAGCCAGGAGCGCTACACCGGCTACCTCGAAGGCCTCGCCCAGGCAGGCCTCACCCTGCGCGAGGAACTCGTGCGCACCGACCTGCACGGCGCCGACCTCGCCGAAACGGCCACGAACACGCTGCTCGACCTCGACCGGCCACCCACGGCCCTGTTCACCGCGCAGAACCTCGTGACCGTCGGCTCCATGCGCGTGCTGCGCGCCCGCGGCCTGCAACGCCGGATCGCGCTCATCGGCTTCGACGACTTCCCGCTCGCCGACATGCTCGAACCCGGCATCACCGTCGTGCGCCAGGACGTCCCCGGCATCGGCCGCAAAGCCGCCGAGCTCATCTTCGCCCGCATCGACGGCGACACCTCACCACCCGTGCACGCCGTCGTCCCTGCCGCGCTCGTGCGCCGCGGCTCCGGCGAGATCGCGCCGTCAGCGGACTGACAGCACCGCGTCGATCACCTGCGGACCCGAGCACAGCACCTCGTCGTTGTGGTCGGCGCCGGCGATCTCGACCAGCTTCGCCCGCGCCGCCGTCGCCACCTCACGGCTCTGCGCGGGCGGCACCACCGAGTCCGCGGTGCCCAGCACCACGACCGTCGGAACGTCCACAGCGGACACCCGTTCGAGCAGCGGGTACTTGTCCTGCAACAACATCTTCACCGGCAGCCACGGGTAGTGGTGCGACCCGACGGCCGCGAGCGAGGTGAACGGCGACCGCAGCACCAGCCCCACCGGCGCGCGATGCGTCGCCAGCTCCACGGCCACCGCCGCGCCCAGCGACTCGCCGAAGTAGATCACCGGGCCGTCGATCAGGTCCAGCGCCGCCCGCGCGTCGTACGTCAGCCCCTCCTCCGAGGGCTTGCCAGGGTTGCCGCCGTAGCCGCGGTAGTCGAATAGCAACACCGACAACCCGCGATCGGTGAGCTCGCGGGCGATCGACACGCGGCCCGACCGGTTGCCGCCGTTGCCGGGGAACACGATCACCGTCGCGGGCGCGTCCGGCACCTCGAAGTGCCAGCCGTCGAGCAGCAGGCCGTCCGCCGTCACCAGCCGCACGTCCCGCCCACCGGGCAGAACCTCCTCGGCGGACGGCAGCGGACCAGGGGAGGGGAAGTAGACCAGCTTGCGCTGAAAGGCGAAGACCACGGCGACGATGGTGACAACCACCGCCACCGCGATCAACACCGGCCTGCCCATCAGCCCATTTCAGCAGCGCTTGCCCGTCTTCGTCGACCAGCCGAAGCTCGGGACGCCGCGACACCTGTCCACAGCCGCAGGGCGAAATCACCAGAACGTGTGCACCACGCCGTGTGCCGAGGTAAAGCCGCCGCCGCATTCACTCACACAAACCCCACCAGCCCCATCTCGTAGTACGCGGGGACCTTTCGTACTACTGGAGCGGACGTAGGGCCCCCGCGTACCCGACGGCAGGCGGGGCGGGACTGGGGAGAGTGAAGGGTGCGGTGGGTGCCGACGGACGAAGGCTGCTTCGGAGGTTGGCCTAGGAGGCCGGGGCGAACGGCACCAGCACCACGGTGATGTTGTCGTGGCCGCCCGCCTCGAGGGCGACCTTCACGAACTCCTCCGGCCCGCACGGCAGCAACGGCTGCAGGTCCTCGGGCTGCGGCCGGTAGTTGTGCAGCCCGTCCGAGCACAGCAGGAACACCCCGGGCCCGGTCGGCTGCAGCGTCACGACCTGCGGCACCACCCGGCCGGCGTCCGCGCCGATCCACCGCGACAGCACGTGCGCGCGACGGTCCGTGCGCGCCTGCTCCTCGGTCAGCACGCCCTCGGCGACCAGCTGCGCCGCCCACGTGTCGTCGGTCGTGAGCTGCTTCGAGCCCTCGTCGGCCAGCCAGTACGCGCGCGAGTCACCGACCCAGCCGACCGTCACCGAGTTCCCCGTGACCAGCGTCGACACGAACGTGCACGACGGCGCCACACCCCGGCCGCCCGCCTCCATCGGCTCGTTCTCCACGAGCTGCTCGACCGCGAAGCACGACGCGGCGACGGCGTCGATCATCGCCTGCTCCGGGTCGGCGGTGTCGATCAGCGCGTTGAGCAGCACGTCCACCGCGGCGTCGGCGGCCGCCTGCGACGCCTGCTCGGCGCGTTCGGACGAGGCCACGCCGTCGCAGACCACGGCGGCGACACCCTTGCCCGCGACGTGCCCGAACGCCATCGAGTCCTCGTTGCGCGCCCGCCGCTTGCCCCGGTCCGACACACCGGACACCGCGCCCAGCGTGTACTCGACCCGGTCACGCGCCGATGGCTGGTGACGGCCGCACTGAGTGCAGTAGTCCTCGTCATCGATGTCGGGTGAGCCGCACAAGATGCACGAGGCCTGCGCGGGACCGGTCGGCCCGCCCAGCGGCGTGCGGCGGACCAGCAGGTTGCGTCCGCACGCCTCGCAGAACCGGTCCTCCGGCGCGACGGGCGCGAAGCACTCCGGGCACTTCAGGGTGTCCATCAAACCAACGTCCTAGGCCTTACCGCGTTCGCGCGGTCCACCAATGCGATCCGTTCCTCCGGCGTGGCCGCGAACCGGGCCAGCGTGCGGTAGCGCCGCTCGAGACCCAGCCGAAGCTCGTGTTCGGAGAGTGCACAGTCCAGCACCTTGCCCTCGGCGGCCTGATTGCGGGTCACGTAGTCGAACGCCGCCTCCAGCAGCTCCGCCGCCAGCTGCGTGTGCGAGTGAACGTCGATGTCCAAGGCGTGCAACCGTTCCCCGGCGGCCACGAGGTCCTCCGCGTCGCTGTGACCGAGCTGCGCGCGCACCGCCGCGATCTGCGCGGCCAGATGTTGTGAAGATGTGTCCGGAACGGACAGCAGCACCTCGACGGCCCGTGCCCGGTTCCCGCACGCGAGCAGCACTCGCGCCAGGCCGAACGCCGCCGACACGTACGCGTGGTCCGTTCGCCACACCAGCTCGTACCAGCCCGCCGCCGCCACCAGGTCGCCGACGGCCTCGAGACACACACCCAGCGCGAGCTTCGGCGCCGCCTCACCCGGCACCGCCGAGCACACCGCGTCGAAGAACCCCCGCGCGTCCTCGGGACGCTTGTCGGTCAGCGCGGCCAGGCCCCGGTACCAGTCGGGACGCCAGTCCTCGGGGTCCAGTTCGGACTCGTCGAACATCGACGGCGCCGTGAGCGCCTCCAGCTCACGCAGCGCCGCCTCGGTGTCCCCGGACTCGATCAGCACCCGCACCAGCCGAAACCGCACCTCCACGGTGTACTCCGGCGCCTTGCGCAGCCCCGCCGGGTCCGACGTCGTCGCCGTCGCCAGCCACGAGGCGGCCGCGTCCGAGGTGTTCACGCTCGGTGCCGGCAACGCCTGCGCCACCTCGGCCAGGTCCAGCGCGCCCTCCACGCCGAAGCGGCGGCGCTCCGGCGTGAACTGCCGTGACAGGCCGGGCCGCGGCACGCCGTCCTCGATCGCCAGCACCTCGCGCAGCACGCCCGTGAGCTGGTCGGCCATGTCCTCGGCCGAGGAGAACCGCAGCTCGGGGTTCGGGTTCGTGGCGCGCAGCAGCAGGCGGTGGAACGACTCGAAGCGGCCCAGCAGCGGTTGTTCGTCCACCGTCGGCAACCGGTCCTTGCAGCGGCCGCGGAAGTCGAACGGGAAGCTCATCACCGCCAGCGCGCGGCCGACGGTGTAGATGTCGGAGAACACCGACGGCCCGATCGTGCCGATCTCCGGCGCCTGGTAGCCGATCGTGCCGTAGATGGGGGAGTGGTGGTCGTCGATGCGCCGCACCGCGCCCAGGTCGATCAGCTTGAGCTGCTCCTCGGTGTGGATCATGTTGTCCGGCTTGAAGTCGCAGTACAGCAGCCCCACCCCGTGCAGGTAGCCGACCGCGGGCAGGATCTCCAGCACGTACGCGATGGCCTGCGCCAGCGGCAACGCCTCGTCGCCGCGGCCCTCCCGGCGCCGGTGCGTGATCATGTCCTTGATCGACTCGCCGCCGACGTACTCCATCACGATGTACTCGACGAGGTTCTCGGTCTTGCGGTCCGCGTGCCGGATGAAGTTGTGGATCTTCACGATGTTCGGGTGCTCGACCTCGGCCAGGAACCGGCGTTCGGCCAGCGCCGCCGCCATCGCGTCCGCGTCACCCGAGTCGAGCAGGCCCTTGAGCACCACCCACCGGTCGCTCACCGCGTGGTCCAGCGCCAGGTACAGCCACCCCAGGCCGCCGTGCGCGAGACACCCCAGCACCTCGTACTGGTCGTGCAGCACCTCGCCCGGTTCCAGCTTCGGCGTGAACGAGTACGCGTGCCCGCACTGCGGGCAGAACCCCTCCACCCGGCCCGGCTTGCCGTCGCCGCGCCGCCCGACCTTCTTGCCGCACTTCGAGCAGAACCGCTTGGCCTCCGGCACCTCCGGGTTCTCCAGCACAGCGGTCTTCGGATCCCGGTACGGCACCCGCGGCACCTCGACCAGCCCCGCGCCGAGCCGGCCGCGACTCATCGACCGCGCGCTGCCCCGGCGGGCCCGGCCCGAGCTCGAGCGCACGGCCTCCTGCGACACCGACCAGGGTGCGGTCCCCGGCGACGTCGCGGGCCCGGTCGCGGGCAGATCCAGGTCCTCGCTCATCTCGCGCGACCCCCTCCCTAGTCCCGATAACGAGCGACAGGCGGCGCTGGTGCCGGTCCGAGCGTGTTGAGCCACCGGGCGTAGATCGCCGCCCACGAACCGTCCCCGCGCATCCGCTCCAGCACGCCGTTGACGAACCGGACCAGGTCCTCCTGCCCCTTCGGCACACCCACGCCGTAGGGCTCCTCGGTGAACCGCGCCCCGACCACCTCGGTGTACGGGTCCTGCGCCGCCAGCCCCGCCAGGATCGTGTCGTCGGTGGAGATCGCGTCGGTCTGCCCCTGCTGCAGCATCACCAGGCAGTCCGTCCAGTTCGGCACGCTCACCGTCGTCTTCACCCGGTTGACGACGTTGCCCAGCGACGTGGACCCCGACGCCACGCACACCTTCTTGTCCTTGAGGCTGTCCACGCCGGTGATGCCGGAGTTGCGGCGGGCCAGCACCCGCTGGCCCGCCTGGTAGTAGACCGACGAGAAGTCGACGTCCTCGAGCCGTTCGCAGGTGATCGTCATCGTGCGCACCACGACGTCGACCTCGCCGCTCTTGAGCATCGGGATCCGCTCGGCCGAGGTGACGACCTTGAACTGCACCTTCTTCTCGTCACCGAAGATCGCCTTCGCGAGCTGCCGGACGACGTCGACGTCGAAGCCCTCGATCTCGCCGGTGAACGAGTTGCGGAACCCCATCAGGTACGAGTTCTGGTCCACCCCGGCGATCAACCGGCCGCGTTTGAAGATCCGTTCCATGTTCGAGCCCGCCGGCATCTGCCCCGCGGCCGGCAACGCGCCTGGTCGCAGGCTCGCTGTCGGGTCGCACGACGGCGCCGGGCCCGCCGAACTGCTCGGCGCGGCCGTCACGGTGCTGGCACCGGCGGGCTGGGGCGTGGGCGCGCCCCGCGGCACGACCTCGCTCGGCGCCGGACCCGCCGAACACGCTCCGAGCAGCATGACCGCCGCGAGTGTCAGTCGCCTCACCGGTACTCCTTGAGTCGCTGCCACAGGCCCATCGTCGACCCGACCGCGCTGATCACCGCCAGCACCAGCACCCCGACCACCGTGCCCGCGAGCGACGCCCGCGCCACCGCCACCTCGTCGCTGAAGTCCTGCCGCGCCTCGCCGATCGCCCGCACCAGATCCTGGTCCAGCGAGTCGAAGTACGGGTTGTTGATCAGCGCCACCGCGTCGTTGTACTGGCCCGCGTCGTCGGCCTCGCGGATGCGCTGGTGCACCTGCTGCCACTGCCGGAAGTGCCGCATCGCCTGGTCGACGGCCTCGGTGTCGTCCAGCCGTTTCGCCTGGTCCAGCTGCCCCTCCAGCCGTGCGGAGACCTCGACGAAGTTCTTCTCGTACGTCTGCCCCGCACCGCGCGCGACCAGCGTCAACGTCTCCTCGCCGCGGGCGGTCAGCGTCGCGATCCGCGCCTGCGCCAGCACGTCGACCTTCGCCGACGCCGTCCGCGAGTCCGCCACGTCGTTCATCACCAGCACCGACACCGTCGTCACCCACAACAGCGACAGCACCGCCGCCCCGGTCGCGACCAGCAGGCCGACGTTGAACAACCGGTTCGTCTTGCGGGTCAGATAACGCTGGGTGAGGTACAGCGCCACCACGAACAGCAGCGCGACCGACACCGAAGCCCACGGGAAGTCCGCCTCGTCCTGCGCCCGCGCCACCCGGTCCGTCTCCGCCCGGTACAGCTCCTGCGCCGCCGGCAGCAGCTGCGTGCGCATCAGCCCCGACGCCTCGCGCAGGTACGCCGCGCCCACCGGGAAACCCTGCCGGTTGTTCGACCGCGCCGTCTCGATCAGTCCCGTGTAGACCGGCAGCTGCGCGGCCAGCGTCGCGGTCAGGTCGGGGGAGGAGGCCGTCGCCACCGACAGCGCCGCCTGGGCCTGCGCGATGTCGGCCTCGTAGCGTTCGCGCAGCTGAGCCGGCTCCAGCCCGCCGGACAGGAACGCGCTCGCCGCCGTCGCGTCCGCGTCCTGCAAGGACCGGTAGACCTCCTGCGCCGCGTGCGAGAGGGGCTCCGACCGGGTCGCCAGGTCCTCCAGCGCCCGCTCCTGCCGGACCACGCTCCACGTCGTCAGCGCGCCGCTCGCGAGACTCGCCAGCACCAGTACCAGCACGATCAGGCTCAACCGCCCCGGTGTCGACCGCGCCAGACCGGTGACCCGGCGCACCAGCGCCTGCCGCGGCTGCGAGTCGATCACCACGAGCGGGCCTCCCGAACGGCGAACTTGATCGGCGTGGCGTAACTGTAGGCACCTGAAGCACACCGCGTGGGAATTAACGACGCATCCCGGAAGGTGTCACTCGCCTGTTACGCCTGACGCGACTCGATCAGCCGATTGACGCCGTCCAGGATCATCTCCAGCCCGAACTCGAACGAGTGCTCCGGGCTGAACGCGCTCTGGTGCGCCTCCCCGACCGCGCCGCCCACGCGTGCCGCCACCGGAAAGCGCGCCGGGTCGAACACCGTCATCAGGAACGGCGCCGCCGCGTCCCACCACTGCTGGTCGGTCAGCCCCGTCTCCTGCTCGGTCACCGCCGCCGCGGTCAGCCCCCGCGCCGAGTTCTGCACGTGGCCCAGCACGAGGTTGAGCACCGAGTCCATCTCCACGTCCGACAGCCCGACGTCCTCCAGCCCGCGCAGCTCGAAGTCGTACTTCGCCGCCACCTGCGGCCCCAGCACCGTGCGCGACGGTGCCACCTGCAGCAACCACGGATGCCGCCGGTACAGCGCCAGGTTCTCCCGCGCCACGTATGCCAGGTGCGCACGCCAGCCCTCGGCCGGCTCCCGCCCGGTCGCGGCCTGGACGGTGTCGACCATGACGTCGATCAGCTCGCCCTTGCCGGGCACGTAGGTGTAGAGCGACATCGTCCCCACGCCCAGCGACTCGGCGACGCGGCGCATCGACAACGCCTTCAGCCCGTCGGCGTCGGCCAGCGCGATGCCCGCCTGCACGATGCGGTCCACGCTCAGGTCCGGCTTGCCCTTGCGCGACACGCGCTCCTGGGTGCGCCACAGCAACGCCAGCGTCCGCGCCGGGTCACCGCTGCCCGTGTGTTCGATCACGAACGTGACCCTACCGTACCGTATGCTGTACGGTACAGAGTATGTTCGGGCAGCTGCGCGGAAAATCCCTGTTCGAAGCCTTACCTGACGCACTCGACGACGCCGGTTACTGGGGAGTGGCCACCGCCACCGCACTCAACTTGATCGCGCGCGGCCGGATCGTGCCGAGCGTGACGGAAGACGGCCACGACACCTGGCGGATCGGACCGCTCGACCACGCTGACGAAGTGCACCTGCGGCAGCTCGCGGCCCACGGGGACTACGACGAGCTGCGGGCGTTCCTGGACGCGGTGGCGGACGTGCTGCCACGCGGTGAGGCGGACGGCCCCTTCGCCGCCGCCGAACCCCACCACGTCCCGGAGCTGAAGCCGTGGGCAGACGAGCAGATCAAGCTCTCGCTGCGCGTCGAAACGACCGATGACCTGCGGTTCCGCGCGATCGTCCAGGTCCGCGGCATCACCGATCCGCACCCGCGGGACGTGCGCGGCTCCGGCCGTGAGCTCGCCGCGATCCGCGCCATCGGCCGTGCCACCTGGCCGCCGTTGCAGCGGCTGCTCGACCAGGCCGACCTCACCGACTCCGAAGTCGCCGAGCTGCTCGACACCGACATCGAGGTCCACTGGCCGCGCAACCTCAGCACCGGCCTGCGGGCGAAGGCCGTCATCGGCGAACCCAGCGGCCAGTTCAAAGCCGACGACCTCCTCACGTTCAACTGGCAGCTGGCGCTCGGTGACGCACCGCTGACCGACACCGAGATGGACCTCATCGCCGAGGCCAGCCGACCCGTCGTGCGGCTGCGCGACCAGTGGGTGGTCGTCGGCCCCGAGCTGAAGAGGAAGGCCCGGCAGCAGCTCGCCCCGATCACCGCCGTCCAGGCCGTGACCGCGGCGCTCGCCGGGGTGGCGATCATCGACGGTGAACAGGTCGAGGTCGCTGCGCACAGCCTCACCACGGCCATCACCACAGTCCCCGAGTTCCCGGCGCCCGGCGCTCTGCAGGCGACCCTGCGCGACTACCAGTTGCACGGCCTGCGCTGGCTCGCTCACATGACCGGCCTCGGCCTGGGTGCCTGCCTCGCCGACGACATGGGCCTCGGCAAGACCATCACCCTCATCGCCCTGCACCTGCACCGCGACCACCCGGCCCCCACGCTGGTCGTCTGCCCCGCGTCACTGCTCGGCAACTGGGAACGCGAGATCCACCGCTTCGCCCCCGGCACGACGGTGACCCGCTACCACGGTCCACAACGGACCCTCGCCGCCACCGGCGTCGTGCTCACCACCTACGGCACCATGCGCCTCGACGCGGAGGCGTTGAAAGCGCACACGTGGGGCATGGTCGTCGCCGACGAGGCCCAGCACGTCAAGAACCCGCACTCCGGCACCGCCAAAGCACTCCGCTCGATCCCGGCGGCCGCCCGCGTCGCCCTGTCCGGCACCCCGGTGGAGAACTCGCTGTCCGAACTGTGGGCCGTCCTGGACTGGACGACACCGGGCCTGCTCGGCACGCACCGCGCGTTCCGCACCCGCTGGCCCGAACCCGACGACACCCTCGCCAAGGTCGTCAAACCGTTCCTGCTGCGCCGCCGCAAGTCCGACCCCGGCGTCGCCCCCGAACTCCCCCGGAAGACCGAGACCGAGCTGCCGGTCTCGCTCACCACCGAACAAGCCGCGCTCTACGAAGCGCTGACCAGGGAAACCCTCGACCAGATCGCCCGCTCCGACGGCATGGCCCGCCGAGGCTTGGTCCTGAAGCTGCTGACGGGGTTGAAACAGATCTGCAACCACCCGTCGCACTACCTCGGCCACTCCACGCTGCAGGGCACGTCCGGCAAGCTCGAACTCCTGGACGAACTGCTCGACACGATCGTCGCCGAGGACGGCTCGGTGCTCATCTTCACCCAGTACGTCGGCATGGCCAGGTTGCTGGAGGGCCACATCAAGCAACCCACCCGGTTCCTGCACGGCGGCACCCCCGTCCCGCAGCGCGAACAGATGGTCGACGACTTCCAGCACGGTCGCGCACCGGTCTTCCTGCTGTCGCTCAAAGCCGCCGGCACCGGCCTCAACCTCACCAGGGCCGACCACGTGATCCACTTCGACCGCTGGTGGAACCCCGCCGTCGAGGACCAGGCCACCGACCGCGCCTACCGCATCGGCCAGACCAGGCCCGTCCAGGTGCACAAACTCGTCACCGAGGGCACCGTCGAGGAACGCATCGCCGCGCTCCTGCAGGACAAACGCGACCTCGCCGACGCCGTCCTGCACGGGGGAGAGGCCGCGTTCACCGAACTCACCGACGCCGAACTCGCCGAACTCGTCCAACTCAGGAGCGCCTGATGACCTCCGCCCGCGGCTTCGCCGCGTTCCCCAAGATGAAACGCCGCGTCGCCACGACGTGGTGGGGCAAGGCGTGGGTGAAGGCGCTGGAGGACACCGCGCTCGACCTCGGCCTGATCCGCCTGGGCCGTCGCTACGCCCACGCCGGCGTCGTCGGCCCGATCACCGTCAGCCCCGGCCGCCTGCACGCCCAGGTCCACGACGACCACACCGTCCACAGCACCACGGTCCACGTGCCGGTGCTGACCGAAGTCCAATGGGGACGGTTCCTCGACCGCGTCGCCGACCAGGCCGGGCACATCGCCGCCTTGCTGGACAACGACATGCCCCGCGACCTCGTCGCCGCGGCGGAAGAGTCCGGTGTGGACCTGCTGCCCGGCATCGGCGACCTGGAACCTTCGTGCGACTGCGACGGCTGGGAACTGCCCTGCCGCCACGCCGCCGC
Source organism: Lentzea alba (assembly GCF_011067745.1). Lineage (GTDB taxonomy): Bacteria > Actinomycetota > Actinomycetes > Mycobacteriales > Pseudonocardiaceae > Lentzea > Lentzea alba. The sequence continues at coordinate 242,291 of NZ_JAAMPJ010000014.1, read as the reverse complement.
GCTCGCGTTCCAGGTCGGCTGGCTGCTCGACGCCGACCCGTTCGTCCTGCTGCTGCTCAAGGGCAAACCGGAACACGAACTCCTCGACGCCCTGAAGCAGCGCGTCGCCGGACCCGTCGGCACCAGAACACCTGTGGTGGTTTCGACTGAACCCGCAGGTCAGCTGCCTGAACGTCCCGGGCTTCCGGCCACCACACCTGTGGTGCTGGCGGTCGAACCGCCGCCCGGATTCGATGCTGGGGAGCTCACCGCTCTGATGGAGATCGCCGCGAAGAGAGCACGCGCGCTGCTGCGTTCGGGCACTCTCGAAGGGTGATCACCGAGAAGCAGAAGATGATGACCGGCGAGCTGTACAAGGACTCCGACCCCGAACTGGTCGCCGAGAGGCTGGCCGCGCAGCGGTTGGTGGACGAGTTCAACGCCACGCGTTCCCACGCCGTCATCGAGAAGCTCTTCGGATCCGTCGGCGAGGGCTCGTGGGTCATGCCGCGGTTCCAGTGCGACTACGGCTACCAGATCCACCTGGGCTCCAACAGCTTCCTCAACTACGACGCCATCCTCATGGACTGCGCCACCATCACCATCGGCGACGACGTCTCCATCGGCCCCCGCGCGCAGCTGCTGACCGCCCTGCATCCCATCGAAGACCACGAGGCCCGCCGGCAGCGCTTCGAGTCCGCCGCGCCGATCACCATCGGCGACAACGTGTGGCTCGGCGGCGGCGTCATCGTGTGCGCGGGCGTCACGATCGGCGACAATGCCGTGATCGGCGCGGGCAGCGTCGTGACGCGCGACATCCCGCCGCGCGTGCTCGCGGTCGGCAACCCCTGCAAGGTGATCCGTGACCTATGAGCGTTCCGCCACCGAGCCGTTGATCCTGCTCGGCCTGACCCTGGTCGCGCTGGTGGTGTCCGGTGTCGGGCCCTACGACCGCACCACCTGGTACCTCGAGGTGGCGCCGGTCGTGATCGGCGCGGCCATCCTGATCCCCACCTACCGGCGTTTCCCGCTGACACCCCTGCTGTACCGCCTGATCTTCGTCCACGCGCTCGTGCTGATCCTCGGCGGCCACTACACCTATGCCCGCGTGCCGCTGGGTTTCTGGGCGCAGGACCTGTTCGACCTCGTCCGCAACCACTACGACCGGTTCGCTCACTTCGTCCAGGGCTTCGTGCCGGCCTTGCTGGCCCGCGAGGTGCTGCTCCGCAAGTCCCCGCTGCGGCCGGGCGGGTGGCTGTTCTTCCTCGTCGTGTGCGTGTGCCTGGGGTTCAGCGCGACCTACGAACTGCTCGAGTGGGCGGCGGCTGTCGCCGGTGGCTCGGCAGCGGAGGACTTCCTCGGGACCCAGGGCGACGTCTGGGACACCCAGTGGGACATGTTCATGGCACTGCTGGGCGCGATCACCGCGCAGGTCGCGTTGTCACGGGTGCACGATCGTGAGCTCGCCCGTGGGGTTTGAGCAGGCGATCGCGCACGTCACGGCACGTTCAGCTGGTGGACGAGCTTCGTGCGACGGGCAGGGCCCTGCACACCACACCCATCCGACACCTTCGGCACCGCCCAGCGGTTCGCCCTGATCGAGCTGATCGACGACCGCGATCCGCTCGACAACTACGTCGAGGCACACGTCCACGGCCCCGTCACCCTCGACGACGTGGAAGCCCTCGTCCTGGACCCGAGTTTCCCGGACACAGTCGAGCTGCCCTGCCCGGTCGAACGGCACGCGGGCTTCCGGCTGTCCACAACAGACCTGCTGCGCCACCAGGACTACCGCACACCCGAGTCCGTCGCGTTAGGACTCACGATCGCCGAGAACGGCTACCTCGACCCGCACATCCTCGAAAGCGCGGCCGTCAACAACGCCGGGGCGGCACCACAGGTCGTGAAGCACCTGTGGCACCACCTCGCGCGCTTCGGGATCAGGTGTCCTGGATCTCGTGGATCTGCAGCCGCTGGCCACCCACCCGCGTGAGCGGGATGCCGAGGTAGTCGCGGCCGGACCGGGCCATCCAGATCCAGCCCCGGAACTTGTTGTTCGGGTCGTAGACGTGCACGTCGTGCCTGGTCCACGCCAGGCGGTTGTCGAAGCCGTTGAACTCCTCGACGTCGAGCAGGTCGATCCGGAAGCTGTCGCCCTGCGGCGCCGCGATCCGGCCCTGCTCCCAGTCGACCTGGGAGATCAGCGTCGGGCACAGCTCGATGGTGACCAGGCCGAACCGGGACGTGTGCAGGATCCGGCCCAGCGGGGCCAGGCCCACCTTGCAGGCGAAGATCAGCAGGCTGGACGCGTCGGTGTGCTCGCTGAAGATCACGCCGGTGTGGAAGCCGCCGACGTGCACGTCCCGGACGTAGATCACCGCGTTGTTGTCGCCGCCGGGCAGCACGACGCCGGTGGACCAGTTGTGCGTCGGCTCGACCATCGCGGGCAACGGCTCCGGGGTGCTGATCCGCACGCCCTGCAGCCGGACCTGCGGCGTCCAGAACAGGTTCAGGCCCGACAGCGTCGGGTTGGACGGCACCTGGACGGCGAGGTTGGTGATCGCCACGCACACGCGGTTGAAGCCGCCCCAGGTCTCGCTCTCGCCGCGCGGGGCCGCGAGCACCGCGGGTGGCTGGCCCTCGGCGTGGCCGCTCCAGGTGGTGGTCACCGTCGACTTGAGCAGGGTGCCCGCCGGCGCCTGCGGTTCGTGGTAGCCGAACTGCAGACCGGTCTGCGCGCCCGCGCCCGCCAGTTCCAGCGAGACGAGCGGGCCGGAGGTCCGGCGCGGGATCACGAGCTGGCCGGCTGTGTGGAACTGGCCGGGAATCGGTCTGGCCGGTGGCGAGGCGAGCCGGTAGGTCCTGGACTCGAACTCGACGCGGGCGTAGCCGTTGCCGTCCGAGGCGAACTGGTAGGCCGCGTCGATCGCCCGCTGGATCGCCGCCGTGTCGTCGGCCTGGCCGTCGCCCACGGCACCGAAGTCGCCCACCCTGAACACGTGCGAGCCGCCGACAGCGGCCTGCGCGGCCGGCGTCGCCACGGCCATCACCCCGACGCCCACCGCACCGGCGCGCAGGAAAGAACGACGACTTGAATCGGAAATGTCCCCCATGGACGTCAATCTACGACAGGTAGATCGACGCCAGCTGCCGTACCGCGGCCGTGACCTGCGCACGCAGCTCGTCCGGCGCGAGCACCTCGACCTCGCCACCCATCCGCAGCAGCATGCCGGTCGCGTGGCCGATCGATTCGATCGGGATCGTCACCCGCACCCCCGGGCCGTCGTCCACAGCGGACTCCTCGGCCGCCCGCGCCACCGCGGGCAGCACGTGCGACGAGAACGACTTCCAGGCGCCCGGCGAGAGCCTGATGGTCGCCTCGCCGGTGAACTGGCGTGCCTGGAAGTCCTCCAGCGACGCCACCCAGTGCGCCGCCAGGTCGAACCCCTGCGGCCGCTCGAACGACTCGTCCAGCACCGACACCGCCTGGATCTGCGACACCCGGTACGTCGAGATGCGCGACGCCCCCTGGGCGACCAGGTACCAGCGCCCGGCCTTGAGCACGAGCCCCAACGGCCGCAGCACCCGAGTCACGTACTCCGGCGCCTGCCAGCGCCGGTAGCCGACCTCCAGCATTCGCGAGCGCCACACCGCGTCCGCCACGACCTCCAGGAACGGTGACTTCTCCGGGTCGTAGTACCAGGCGGGCGCGTCGAGGTGGAACCGCTCCGCCATGTGCGAAGCCCGGTCCCGCATCGACGACGGCAACGCCGCCATCAGCTTGAGCTGCGCCGCCGCCACCGCGTCGCCGAGCCCCAGCTCCGCCGCCGGGCCCGGCAGCCCGGCCAGGAACAGCGACTCCGCCTCCTGCTCGGTCAACCCCGTCAGCCGCGTCCGGTACCCGTCGAGGAGCTGGTAGCCGCCGGACGGGCCCGCGTCGCCGTAGAGCGGCACGCCGGCCGCGTGCAGCGACTCCACGTCCCGGTAGATCGTGCGGACCGAGACCTCCAGCTCGTCGGCCAACGCCTGAGCCGTCATCCGCCCCTTGGTCTGGAGCAGGAGCAGCAACGACACCAACCGGCTCGCACGCACGCGACAACACTGCCACACCCTGTCAGGGATAGCTCATATGTTCGACGCATGGCTTTCTACGAGAAGCAGCTGGCGGTCAAGGAACCGCTGGTCGTCGCGGGCAGACACGTCAAGCGGTACGAGGTCGTCACCCCCGGCCTGGAGATCACCGACGACATCCGCGCGGCCGCCTACGCGTTCCTGCCCAAGATCTACCCGGACTTCGCCGACCCGACCCCGCCCGCCACCGTCACCGTGCTGCACCGCAGCGCCGCGGGCATGTACCTCAACGCCTACAACTGGGTCTGGGACAACGTCCTGCACTGCCGTACCGCCGTGTCGGGCGACCAGCCGTTCCTCGGCTCCACCGACCCCGACCTCACGCACTTCACCGTCATCCCGAAGGACCTCATCGGCTGCGTGTGGGAGCTGCCGCCGCTGGCCCACGAACGCACGGCGTGGGTGCGGCACGTGCTGGAGCCCGACGAGCCCGACTTCGAGTCCTACCTGACCGACGTCATGGCCGAGGGCCTGGTGGGCCGGTGAAGGAGTGGCAGGGCGCGCCTTCACGCTGAAAATCGGGTGGACGGCGGCGTTAGGTTCGCAACCATGACCACTCCGGAGTCCGTTGTGCGCGCGCTGGCCGAACCGACGAGGCTGAGGGCGTTCGCCGCCGTCGTCCTCGGCGCGGGAACCCTCGCTGACGTCGCCGCCGCCTCCGGACTCCCGGTCAAGGACGCCGGCACCGCGCTGCGCAAGCTCCGCGAGGCCGGGCTGATCGAAGGCGACCCCGCCCGGCCGGCCGACCTCAAGCCCCTCGCGGCCACGCTCACCGAGCAGATGCCCGCGGACGGGCTCGCGCCGTTCGTGCGCGGCGACAAGCTGATCTCGCTGCCGGTCGCGCACGAACGCCGCCGCAAGATCCTCGAGCACGTCGCCGCGCACGCCTTCACCGCGCGGACGTACTACGAGGAGAAGGAGATCAACGAGCGGCTCCAGGCGTGGTGCGACGGGGGAGAGGTCGACCACGTGACCATCCGCCGCTACCTCGTGGACTTCGGTCTGCTGGAACGCGGCGGCGGCCTCTACCAGGCCCAGCCACTACCGATCTGACCCCTCAGCCTCGGCCGATGTAGGGCATGGTCGTCGCCATCACGGTCATGAACTGCACGTTGGCGTTCAACGGCAACTGAGCCTGGTACAGCACCGCGTCGGCCACGTGCCGCACGTCGAACGTCGGCTCCGGCGCCGTCGAGAAGTCCGCCTGCAGCACGCCCTGGCCCATCCGCTCGGTGAGCTCCGTCGCGGCGTTGCCGATGTCGATCTGCCCGCACGCGATGCCGAACGCGCGACCCTCCAGCGACAGCGACTTGGTCAGCCCGGTCATCGCGTGCTTGGTGGCGTTGTACGCCACCGCGTGCGGGCGCGGCACCGTCGAGGACACCGAGCCGTTGTTGATGATCCGGCCGCCACCCCGGGTCTTCATCACCTTGAACGCCTCGCGGGCGCACAGAAAGGCGCCCGTCAGGTTCACGCCGACGACCTTCTCCCACGCGCTGAGGCTGAACTCCTCGATCGGCGTCGCGCGCACGTTCATCCCGGCGTTGTTGAACAACACGTCCACGCGGCCCCACCGCGAGACCACCGTCTCGAACAGCGCGACGACCGAGTCCTCATGCGACACATCGGTCGGTACAACGAGCGCCGAGTCGGGAAAGCCCTCTCCGGTCTCGTGCAACGCGTCCTCGCGCCGGCCCGCCAGCGCCACCTGAAAGCCCGCCGCCAGCAGGGTTCGCGCCGCCGCGCGTCCCACCCCGGAACCTGCTCCCGTCACGACCGCGACCGCCATCGGAGTTCTCCCCTCGATCCAGTGATTGCCCGAAGTGTCCCGTGTGGAGTACTTAACTGAGGTGGAGTGCGAAGAGGACACCTGCCTGCTGTGCGCGGGGTCCGGAACGATGTCGTGGCAGCAACCCGTCCCCGGCCCGGAAGGCCTTGTGCTGCACGAGATGTCGCATCCGTGCCCGCGCGGCTGCTCCGGCTGGTGGAAGCTCCCGCACGGTGACCGCGGAGGCATCGTCCCAGGTGTTGTCGCAGGCAACGCCGCACGCGCCAACGAGATTCCGGCAGGACCGTCCACCCGTCCTGATCACCGAGCGTAAACGATGGGGGTCACCCATTATTGCCGTTGGGGTCCCTTTTTGGCGGCTGCGTCCACTCGGAGTAGAAGCGGACACTGTTCTTCTGTGAAGGAGTGCAGCCGTTGCCTTGGTTCTGGGCTCAACGAGGACCGGACCGCCTGCCGGGTGTGTGGCGGGCTCGGCCAGGTCCCCGATCGCTAGCGCGAAGAGCCCTTATTTCTTCGTCATCAAGGTCGGGCCGAGGATCCGCCGAGCAAGTCGCCTGGTGAGCGACTTGGGCTTGCGCGCGGGCGGCGGCGTGGCTGCGGGTGGCGTTGCCGGCGTCGGCGTGACCGGGGTCGTCGCCGGCATCGTCGGTTCCTCGATCATGATCTTCGCGAACACCTGGGTTTCCGGTTCTGCACTACCGGGCTGCTGCTCGATCGGCACGCGAAGATCTTGCCATCGCTGTCAGCCACGCCTGCGGCGAGGGGCTACTCCCCGGTACCGAGTGACCGGCGTCACGCAGCAGACTGGGCGCTGGTGGCCCCAGGCGGAGTGTGATGACTGAAACGACCGAGCGCGCGAACGTCGGTCCGCCCGACACACAGCTCTGGGAGCAGATCGCGCAGGGTGACCACGCCGCGTTCACGGAGCTGTTCGAACGCCACGCCGAAGCGGTCTGGAACTACGCCTACCGGTTGACCGCCTCCTGGTCGCAGGCCGAGGACCTGCTCTCCGCCACCTTCCTGACCGCGTGGCGCAAACGCGGCGAGGCCCAGCTGCTGCGCGACTCGGCGCTGCCGTGGCTCTACACCGTGACCGCGAACCGGGCCCGCACCGAATGGCGTGCCTCGCGCCGGGCGTTGCGGCTGGTGTCGAGACTGGCCCCGCAGGACGAGCGCGACCACGCCGACGAGGTCGCCGCCCGCACCGACGCCCAGCGCCGCCTCGCGCTCGTCGTCGCGGCCATCGCGAAGCTGCCGCCGTCCGAACGCGAGATCGCCCAGCTCTGCCTGCTCGGCGACCTGTCCACCGCGGACGCCGCCACGCTCCTCGGCATCGCCGAGTCGAGCGTCCGCGCCCGCGTTGCCCGCACCCGCGCCCACCTGCGCGACCTGACCTCCGAGGACACGCCGTGATCGACCAGCTGCCCGAACACCGCACCCTGCCCGACGACGTCCGCCTGCGGGCGCGGCGCCGCCTGTCCGAAGGCATGAACCCCGCCGCCCGCACCGCCAGGCCGCTGCTGATCGCCGCCGGCGTCAGCGTGCTCGCCGCGGGTGCCGTCTTCACGGGCCAGGCGCTCTACGGTGGCAACACCGACGTCGCCACGCCTCCCATGCAGTACAACGGCGAGCTCGTCGGCAAGGACCGCGCCGTCGTCAACCACGTCGAACGCAGCACGGTCGCCCCCGACGCACTGGCCCGCTGCACCGCCGCCGCGACGACGCACCCGCCGGCCGACCAGTGGCAGCCGATCGCGACCAGCAACAAGAACGGCACGGTCCTCACCGCCTTCCGCGGCCCGACCGGCCTGTTCTTCTGCGCGAACACCGCGACCACCACGACGATCTCCGCACCGAACCCCGTCAAGATCGAGGACGGCCGCCGCCAGGTGAAGATCCTGTTCACCACCCCGAGCGGCACCCTGGCGGGCCTGGTCTCGCCGGACGTGAAGTTCCTCAGCCTGTCCCGGATCGCCGAGCCCGGCCAGAACAACACCATGCCCGCGCTGGTGGACGGCCTCTTCCTCGCCCCCAGCGGCTACACCAAGGCAGAGACCGGCACAAAAGCCCTGGTCAACGGCGAGGAGTCGGCCGTGCGCGGAGTTGCCGGGCCGACTCCGTCCGTGGTCGACCGCCCGCTGCCGCCCGCCGACCGCGCCACCCCGGAGGCGCAGCGGTTCGCCTCCTCCTGCCTGGCCGACCGCGCGATCCCGGACCCCGACCAGTTCGTGTTCGGCGTCAGGGCGAAGGTCAGCGCCACGAGCACGATCCTGCTCGGCCGGTTCAACGACCTGATGGTGTACTGCCTCGACGACGGCGGCCCGCTGCGCGGCTGGGTCTACGACCTGCGCGACACCGACGGGATGGAGATCGTCAACGGCACGACCGTGGGATCGGTCCGAGCGTTCTACGACTTCGTCCCGCTGGAGGGCGGCGGCTCCGGCAGCACCGGCACCGCCGCGGTGGGGGTGATCTTCGACCCGCGCGTCGCGTCGATCACCTACACCGCGCCGGGCAGTGCCGACGTGCCCGCCGTGCTCGGCAACGGCACCTTCGTGCTCGCGATGCCGCCGGGGGAGCCCAACCCGGAACGCCGCGTGGTCGTGCGCGACGCCCAGGGTGTGGTCCTGGAGACCATCACACCCACGCGGTAGCCACATCCGGCCCGCGAGGGAAGGAAACTTTGCCCACGCGGGCGCGCTCGTGCTCTCGCAGGCACGAGGACGCGGCTCGACACTGGCCTGATGCGGGAACACGCGAAGCCGGTGAGCCAGCCGGCCCGCCCGGTTGCCGCAACGCCTCCGGCGACGCGCCATCAGCTGGAGGCGTTGCAGCGGCAGGTGGGCAACACCGCGGTGAACGCGCTGGTGCAGCGCGACCCGGTGCCGGGTTTCTCCCAACGTGGCGACACGTGTCATCCCGCATCGCTGTTGACCGCGTTCCTGGTGTGGGACAGGGATTTGGCCAGCCCGGGGAGACCGCACGGCAACATGTTGTCGGCGTGCGACGGTGCGCTGCTTTACCTGCAGGCCAACAGGCCTGTGCTGATCACGCGGCTGGGCGGGGCGACCGGCTACGGCCGCGTGGTGGCCACGGTGAACCGGGTGCGAGCCGCGCTGGCCGCACCCGGCGCGGCCATGAGCGAGCCGCAGTTCCAGGAACTCGCCGAAGCACTGAGCCAGGTCTTCGACGACTCCGCGAGCGCGCTCCGCGCCATGGGTGGCCAGGCGACGTCGGACGCGTACGACACGCTGGACTTGATCTTCCACAGCGCACAGCTGACCGGCCTCACGCCGGGCCAGATCGCCCAGATCGAGTGGTACGTGCACACCCGCGTCATCCAGAACGGGCAGAGCGTCGCCGCGCGTGGTTACCACGTCTTTCTGATCGGCAGGCAGGCCGACGGCAGCTGGTACCTCTCCGACCAGGGCACCACCCCCGCCCTGGTGCTGCACGCACCGAACCTCGACGCTTTGCGGACGAGCTTGAACGCCGCCGCGGCGTCCGGCCAGTCGTGGATCGACACGCGCCCCACCCAGCGGCGGCACACGCTCGACTGGACAGGCGTCCACCTGCTGACCGCGCCCGAGCAGATCGAGCCCCGCCATCGGCGGTTGCTGCCGCCGGGACAGCCGCTCGGCGTGGTCAACCCCGGCTGGCGCTGGCGGGACATCCCGCTCGTCACGTGGGACTGGGTCGGCATGGCCAGCGGCCTCGCGGGAGCGCGGGCCCTGTTCCCCGGTTCCGGGCATGGTCACAGCTTCGTCATCGGCGAACTGCCGGTCGGCGTGTTCAACGTCGCCAAGGCGACCCCGGTGACCCAGCAGGGACTGAGCGGCACCTTCACCCCGGCGGGACTGCTCGCCACGGCTCCTCCCCAGTTCCTGCACGCCTGGCTCCAGTTGGGGACGGCGAGCGGGGCACTGGCGGCGAGCCTCACCAGCGTTTATTGACGGGTCAGTCACGCCACCGGACAGATTGGTCAGCATGGCGAAGTGACTGTGCGGGTGGTGGCTCCGGCCGGATGCAAACCGGTGGACGACCGGGGCACGATGCGTCCGTGGAAACCGAACGCCTGACGCTGCGCCCGCTCGGGCCGTCCGATGTGGACGACCTCGAGGCCCTGCACGCCGATCCCGAGGTCATGCGGTTCCTCGACCCCGAACCGGTCGAGCACTTCCTCGGCGACAGCTTCCTGGCCGCCCACGAGAAGTCCGGCGGGCGGTTCGTCGGCTGGTTCGAGTTCAAGCCCCTCGGCGACGGCGTCGTGGAGCTCGGCTACCGGCTGCATCCCGAGTTCTGGGGCCGCGGCTACGCCACCGAAGGCGGCAAAGCCCTGATCGAACGCGGCTTCACCACCGGAGGTGTGCAGCGGGTCGTCGCCACCACGATGTTCGTCAACGCCGGGTCCCGGCGTGTCATGGAGAAGTGCGGGCTGCGGCACGTCCGCACGTTCCACGTCGATTGGGACGAACCGTTGCCCGGCTCGGAATACGGAGAGGTCGAATACGCGCTGACCAAGGACGAGTGGCAACAAACCTAGGGGGAAGCCATGTGGCAGACGGATTTGGTGGACCTGGACGCGTACTTCGCGCGCACAGGAGCGTCCGCATCGAGTTCGCTGACGGAGTTGCACGAGGCGCATGTGCGCGCCATCCCGTTCGAGAACATCGACGTGATGCTCGGCGTCGTGCCGTCGCTGGACCTCACCGACATTCAGGCCAAGCTGGTCGGACGCCGTCGCGGTGGTTACTGCTACGAGCACCAACTGCTGTTCACCGCCGTGCTCGAACGACTCGGTTACACGGTCGCACGCAGGATGAGCCGGGTGATGACCGGCCCGCGCACGCACTTCATGTCCATCGTGGACAACCACCTCGTCGACGTCGGTTTCGGCGCCGGAATGCTGCACCCGATGCCGCTCGTCGACGGCGCGGTCATTGATCAGGCCGGATGGCCGCACCGGTTGCGGCGCGTGGAACGCCGGTGGGTGCTGGAAAAGCAGGTCGCGGACGGCTGGGACCTTCAGCACGCGTTCGAGGACGACGTCGAGCAACGACCCGTCGACTACATGGCCGCCAACTACTACGTGGCCACGCACGAGCGTTCGCCGTTCAGCCGCCAACTCGTCGTCATGCGCCTCGAACCGGGGCTGAGCCGCCGTCTCGTCGGGTCGAAGTTCACTGTGGAGCGCGCCGGGGAGAAACCTGAGGATTCTCAGGTGGAAGACCTCGCGAAAACCTTGGAATCGCTGGACATCACGCTTACCGAGAGGGAGCTGAGTCACATCAGCTCAACTTCGGGAACACCGGTGGAAGCGCGTTCGTAGTACCAGATGTAGGGGATCGCACTTCGGAGGTGTTGCACATGACCACCGCGACTCCGTTTGCCACCGGGGCCAACGCCGGCGTCAACGCTCTGCCCACGCCGCCCACGGGCTGGCCGATCGGTTCGTACGGCACCTACGAAGAGGCGCAGCGAGCCGTCGACCACCTGGCGGACAACGACTTCCCGGTCGCCGACGTCACCATCGTCGGCGTCGAGCCGATGATCGTCGAACGCGTCACCGGTCGCCTGACCTGGGGCCGCGTCCTCGGCGCGGGAGCCGCGTCGGGTGCCTGGTTCGGTCTGTTCGTCGGTCTGCTGCTGGGCTTCTTCTCGACCGGCGGCGCTCTCGCCCCGATCGTCGCGGGCCTGGTCACCGGTACGCTCTTCGGCCTTGCCGGCGCCGCCGTCCGCTACGGAGCCCAGCGCGGCCGCCGCGACTTCGCCTCGACCACCCAGCTCGTGGCCGGTCGTTACGACGTGCTGAGCCACCCGCGCAGCGCCGAGCGCGGCAAGGAGATGCTGACCGCCCTGGCCTGGCGCTCCTGAAAGCCCGCTGAATCCAGCTCCCACCACAAGGAAACGCCGTCCCTCAGTCAGGGGCGGCGTTTCCGCTTTACTGGCGGGATGCCGAACTTGGGGGAGAAGTCGCGCTCACGCACACGGGTGATCGTCGGCCTGATCGTGTTGGCGCTGGTGGTGTGGTTCGTGGTGCCGCGCGGACTGGACTGGTCCGGGCCCTGGGTGCCGTCGTTCACCGAGACGTTCTGGCTGCTGCCGCTGCTGGTGTCGATCGTGCTCGGCGCCGGCTTCCTGGTGGAGGGGCGGACGGTCGCCGTGCTGCTGTTGCCGTTCCTGGTGGTCGGCGGGTTCGTGGCCGGTGGGTTCGTCGCGATCATGCGAATGGAGGCGCCGCCTGGTGACGAGGGCGTGCTACCCGGTCCGGCGGGGCTGCGGGTCGGCAAGGCCGAAGTTGCGTGCGGTTCTGGCGGGTGCTGGCGTCAGTTCGACGCGACCGGAGACCGCGCGCACGAGGTGATGCGCGCGCACCTCGCGTCGCGCGGTTACCGCGGAGATGACCGGAAGATGTGCCGCAGGACCGGACTCGTGGCGGCGCACGAGGTGTGCGCCGAGCTGAAGGACGCCTCCGCCGGGGTCCACGTCACCTGGTACGTCAACTAGACACGTGGGGCGGCCGGCCATCAGGCCCGCCGCCCCGGTCACCGTGTTGAACTCCTTTCGCGCCGGCTGAACGAGGACGTGCACCTCCTCATCCGGCCGGAGGAGACCGCTGCCGCGACCTCGCTGACCCGGCGCGCCGCACCCCTCGCAGGACCGCGGGCTCCGGAAGGCCCACGGCGCCTGGACGAGAGTGAGGACGCGGTCTCGGCTTCGTGCCGAAGTTGGCGTCGATGATCGCCTCGAACTCCGCGCTCACCCACGCCGGATCGGCGCACACCAGGTCCGCGAAAGCCCTCTCGCTAGTCGAAAGCACCTCGCGTCACTCCTCGAAGAAGCGTTACTAGGTACAGATTTTTTGTAGCGCTCACTGTAGATTGTGTCAAGTACCTACTTGAGGAGTTTGTGGTGCCGCTGAGCGATCTCGACGACGACTACCCGGCCTACACGATGGGCCGGGCGGCGGACCTGCTCGGTGTGCAGCCGGCGTTCCTGCGCAGTCTCGACGCCGCCGAGGTCCTCGTGCCGCACCGCTCCGACGGCGGCCACCGGCGCTACTCCCGCCGGCAGCTCGGCGTCGCGCAGCGGTACCGGGCGCTGTTCGACGACGGCCACCCGCTCGCCTCCGCGGCGTTGATCGTGGGCCTGGAGGACGACCTCGCGACGGCGAACGCCGAGGTGGCAGCGCTGCGGGCCCGCCTGAGCGACAACTGAGGCGCCATTTCCGTAGGGCGTACGGTATTGTTTCCGTATGGCCTACGGAAATGGGGTGGACGGATGGCCGCCGAACGCAGCGGCGGGGGAGACCCGGTCAGGACGCTCGCGCTGCTCTGGCGCAGACCGCCGGAACCGAAACCGGTCGGCAGGAAGCCCAAGGTGAGCGTCGACCAGATCGTCACTGCGGCGATCGCGGTGGCCGACCGCGAGGGACTCGGCGCGATGTCGATGGCCCGCGTCGCGCAGGAACTGGCCGTCGGCACGATGTCCCTCTACACGCACGTGCCCGGCAAGGCCGAGCTGATCGACCTGATGGCCGACACCGTGCTGCAGGAACGCGATCTCAAGCCCGAGGGCACGTGGCGTGAGCGCGTGAAGCACTACGCCGACCGCACCCGCGCGGTCTACCAGGCACACCCGTGGATGCGGGACGTGTCGATGGTGCGCCCACCGCTCGGGCCGGGCCTGATGGACGGGCAGGAGTTCGTGCTGGCCGCGCTCGCCGACTCCGGTCTGGAACCGAACCAGGTCACCGTGGCGCACATCGCGGTCGAGGGGTTCGTGCAGGGCGCGGCGGCGTCCGAAGTGGACGATCAACAGCTCGCGGCGAGCACCGGCCAGTCCGGTGACTCGTGGTGGGGCGCGCGGCAGGTGTTCTGGGACGACTACTTCGACGTCGAGCGCTACCCGACGATGACGACCCTGTGGAACGCCGGCGCGTACGACACCGGGGGCACGCTCGCGGACAACATGCGGAGCTCCTTCGACTACGGGCTCGAGAAGCTGCTGGACGGAATTCAAGGGGGCATGCGATGACGATCCTGGTGACCGGTGCGACGGGCAACGTCGGCCGTTTGGTGGTGCAGGGGCTCGGCGCGCACGTCCGGGCCCTCACCCGCGACCCGGGCAAGGCGAACTTCCCGGCCGACGTGGACGTCGTCAAAGCCGACCTCGACGACCCGGACAGCATTCCGTTCGACGGCGTGGAGAAGCTTTACCTGTTCGTGCACCCGCCGACCGCGCGTGACGTCGTCGAACGAGCGGTGAAAGCCGGCGTGCGCCGGATCGTGACGCTGTCCTCGGGCGCGGTGACCTACGGCTACGACACGACCCACCACCTGCCGGTCGAGCAGGCCGTCGAGGCGTCCGGCGTCGAGTGGACGCACCTGCGGCCCGGTGAGTTCGCGGTCAACAAGATCGATCTGTGGGGTCCGTCGATCCGCGAGGACGGCACGATCGTGCACCCCAACCCGGACGAGTTCGGCCAGCCGATCCACGAGGCCGACATCGCCGAGGTGGCGATCAAGGCGCTGACCGAGGACGGGCACGCGGGCAAGGCCTACAACCTGTCCGGGCCGCCGCAGCTCACGCAGCGGGACATGGCTCGGGCCATCGGCGAGGTGATCGGGCGCGACCTGACGTTCCGCGACGTCACCACGGAAGAAGCGCTCGCCTACTACGTCAGCGTCGGCTGGCCCGAGGAGATCGCTCGGTACGTCCTCGGCCTCGGCGGCTACGAGGGCGGCGACCCGGACGAGTTCGGCGACTACGAGTTCGTGGTGCAGCCGGACTTCGAGGCCGTCACGGGCAAGCCGTACCGGACGTTCGCACAGTGGGCGCGTGACCACGCGGACGACTTCACGGCCTGATCATCGCGTCGATTTCGGCACCTCCTCGTTCGACGTCCTCACAAGGGGAGCGAACGAGGAGGTCCGGTGCGGTTCATGGTGTTCGTCAGAAGCCCGAAACCGATGGCCGCGCTGAACGGGGACGCGCTGCTGCGCGCGGGTGTCCTGCTCGACGCGGGCGACCTGGTGCCGGACGCGCTCGGGGTGTCCGGGTACTGGCTGATCGACGTCCGCGACCACGAGGAGGCGGTCGAGCGGATCCGGCGCATCCCCCTTCCGGCGTGCGTCGTGGAAATACGTCAGGTGGCTGTGGTCTGATGCCCATATGGGGGCAACCACCTCGGTGCACCGCACCATCGACGCGGTCTGGCGGATGGAGTCGGCGAAGGTCATCGCCGCGCTCGCCCGGTACACCCGCGACGTCGGCCTCGCCGAGGAGATGGCACAGGACGCACTGGTCGCGGCGCTGGAGCAGTGGCCGACGGAGGGCGTGCCGCGCAACCCCGGCGCGTGGCTCATGACGACGGCGAAACGGCGGTCCATCGACCAGATCCGGCGGCGCGAGAACTTCAACCGCAAGGTCGAGGAGATCGGCCGCGACGTCCAGGAGGCCACGCCGGACGCCAGCGAGGGCATCGAGGACGAGATCGGCGACGACCTGCTGAGCCTCATCTTCACCGCCTGCCACCCGGTGCTCGGCACCGAGGCGCGAGTCGCGCTGACGCTGAAGATGCTGGGCGGCCTCAAGACCGAGGAGATCGCCCGCGCGTTCCTGGTCAGCGACGCGACCGTCGCCCAACGGATCGTGCGCGCCAAGAAAGCCCTGGCCGACGCCGGTGTGCCGTTCGAGGTTCCGGAAGGCCCCGAGCTCGCGCCCCGGCTCGCGAGCGTCCTCGAGGTCCTCTACCTGATCTTCAACGAGGGCTACTCCGCCACCCAGGGCGACGACTGGCTGCGCCCCGAACTCTGCGCCGAGGCGCTGCGGCTCGGCCGGGTGCTGGCCGAGCTCGCGCCGAAGGAGGCCGAGGTCCACGGCCTGGTCGCGTTGATGGAGATCCAGGCCTCCCGCACCAGGGCCCGCACCGGCCCCGGCGGCGAACCCGTGCTGCTGCTCGACCAGGACCGCGGCAAGTGGGACTGGCTGCTCATCGGCCGCGGCCTCAAGGCCCTCGAACGCGCCGAGGCGCTCAACCAGCCGCCCGGCCCCTACTACGTGCAGGCCGCTCTCGCCGCGTGCCACGGCCGCGCGCGCCGGGCCGAGGACACCGACTGGCAGCGCATCGCGACGCTCTACGGGGTGCTGGCGCAGATCTCGCCGTCCCCGATCGTCGAGCTCAACCGCGCGGTGGCGTTGTCGATGGCCTTCGGACCCGCCGCCGGCCTCGCACTGGTCGACGAGATCGCTGGGGAGAAGGCGTTGAAGGGCTACCACCTGCTCCCCAGCGTCCGCGGTGACTTCCTCCTCAAACTAGGCCGCACCGAGGAAGCGAAAGCCGAGTTCGAAAAGGCCGCCACCCTGACCCGCAACGAACGCGAAAAAACCCTGCTGCTGGCCCGCGCCGCAGCCTGCACCTAAGTCCCCAGCCGACCCCGTTCGAGTGAAGCAGCACCCACCCGTCACACTCCGCAGTCCCCGCCCGCCTTGCCGATCGGCACGCGGGGGCCTTTCGTCCGCTTCTGTAGTACGCGGGGTCCCCGCGTGTCGAAAAGTGGGGCTGGTGGGGTTCGGGTGAGTGAACAGGCGCCGGCACTGCGGGGCGCTAGTTGCGGTAGCGGAACAGGATTCGGGCCCGGTTCAGGTCATACGGGCTCAACTCCACCAGGACCCGGTCGTACGGCAGGATCTTGATGAAGTTCTTCCTGATCTTGCCGCTGATGTGGGCCAGTACGTGGTGCCCGTTCGGCAGCTCCACCGTGAACCGGGCGTCGCGCAGGCACTCGATCACGGTTCCCTCCACCTCGATACCGCCCTTAGAGGCCATGGTGCACCAGCTCCACGGTGCTGGTCGCCCGCCGGGCGCCGATGCCCTCGAACAACGCCGTCGCCGCCACGTTGGTCTCGTTCACCTCGGCCGACGCCGACTCGATCCCCGCCTGGTGCAGCACGCCGAGCGCGTGGGTCAGCAGCGCGCGGGCGATGCCGCGGCGCTGCCGGGCGGCGCGGACGGCGATCAGCCCGATCCGGGGCAGGCGCGTCAGCTGCACCACCCGCACCAGGCCCACGTACTGACCGTTCTCGACCGCCACGGTGTACATCGACGCGTCGCCGGCGGGCCGGACCATCACCTCGGCCGGCATCTCCTGCCAGCCAACGGTTTCTTCGACTTCGGCACGGATCACGCGGTCCAGCTCGTGCAGCGGGCCGTCGTCGGCGGACTCGATCGTGACGCCCGGTGGCGGGACGGCGGGCCCGGTGACGCGTGGATCGGTGGGCACGACGTACTCCCACTCACGCCGCCGGATCGTCATTCCGGCGCGACGCCAGCCGGCCACGAGTTCGTGATCAGTTTCGTCGGCCACCGTGTGCAGCGGTTCCGGCAGGGAGGTCAGCATCGTGCGGGCGAGCTGGTCGAAGACCGAGCGGTGCCAGGCGTCGACGCTGAGGAAGACCCGCCCGTCCGGTCGCGTGATGGCCTCGCCGCGACCGGTCACCTGGTCGTCGTCCAGCGCGTGCCACAGTCCTGGCGTGATGCGGGTGATCTCCACCGCGGGTTCGCCCGCGGTGAAACGCAGAGGGTTCATGATGGGTCGCCTTTCAGGAATGCCTGATCGCGGCGCTCCCGGCAACCCCTACGTCAGTCGCCCGACCGTGACGACGAGGGGAGCACCCACATCGAAACAGCGTTCATGGGTCTCACCTCCGAGTGTCGAGTCACGGTCGTCGGAACCCTAGAAGTGCGGCGTGATCGAGTCCACCGATTTAAGTCAGGGCCAGCTTCAGGCCGAGCGCGGCGAACGAGGCGGCGAACAACCGGCGCAGCCACACCATCACGCGCGGCCGGGCCAGCACCCGGTCGCGCATCGACGCCGCGAACACCCCGTACCCGGCGAACACCACGAACGTCAGCGCCATGGACACCGCGCTGAGCTGGACCATCTGCCCGACGCCCGTCGCGAACTGCGGCAGGAACGCCACGAAGAAGATCGTCAGCTTCGGGTTGAGCAGGTTGATCAGCACCGCCGACACCACGATCCTCCGCGCGGACGCCGGCGCCCAAGAGGTGTTTGCAGCGGTGTCCACGACCAGTTCGCTCTTGTCCCGCAACGTCATCCACGCCAGGTACACCAGATAGGCCACGCCCAGGTACTTCACGATCTCGAACGCCAGCGCGCTCGCGTGCAACAACGCGGCGAGGCCTGTCACGGTCGCCAGGACGTGCGGCACCATCCCCACGGTGCAGCCGAACGCCGCGATGACGCTCGCCTTGCGTCCGTGCGCGAGACCGGCAGACAGCGTGTACAGCACACCGGTGCCAGGCGTGGCGACCGCGATCAACGTCGTGACCAGGAAGGCAAGGCTCATGCCGGTGAACTCTGCCGCCAAAGCGGTCCAGGCAGGAGAGCCAAAAACCGCCCGTGAAGTTGGACCACTTTCGATGTCGAACTTCGGTCATGAGCTCCGTCCCTGGGGCATGACCATCAAGAGCATGCACCACATCGGCATGACCGTCACCGACCTCGCGGCCGCCGTCGCGTTCTTCGAAGCCCTCGGCCTGGAACTGGAAGGCAAGGCGCACATGGAAGGCGAATTCGTCGACGGCGTCATCGGGCTCGACGGTTCCAGCAGCGACATCGCGATGATGCGCACCCCAGACGACCGCTACCGCATCGAGTTCAGCGAGTTCCAGGCGCCCCAGAGCATCGACGGCAGCTCGCACGCCCCGATCAACGCCCTGGGGCTGCGGCACGTCGCGTTCGTCGTGGACGACCTCGACGACACCCTCGCGCGCATCAAGCCGCACGGCGCCGAGCTGGTCAGGAACATCGAGACCTACCAGGACGTGCTGCGGACCTGTTACGTGCGTGGCCCCGAGGGGATTCTCCTCGAACTGTGCGAGTACTTCAGGTGAGCGCCCGCGCGTAAGCCGTTGGAGACACTCCAACGGTCTGGGTGAAGTCACGCACGAGGTGGGCCTGGTCGCTGTAACCGAGATCGGCGGCCAGACGAGCCCACTCCACTTCGGACTCCGCGCGCTCCAATGCCTCGTGGATGCGATACCGCAGGATGACCCACTTCGGGCTCACCCCGACGTAGTCCGCGAACAGTCGTTGCATCGTCCGCACCGCGACACCGCAGTCCCGCGCGAAGTCCGCGACCCGCCGGATCTCCCGGTCGTCCCGGATCCGTTGGACGAGCTCCATCGCCAGCGTCGCCTGCGGGTCGGCCACCGGTCCCATCCCCAGCAGGAACGAATCGAGCGCGGCCACCCGCTCGTCCTCGTCCTCCACGTCGAGCACGAGCGCAGCGGGCACGTCGAGTCGCACGTGCCTGCCGGTCCAGTGCGACACCGGCTCGGCGCGGAACGGCCGGAACCCGCCCGGCCGGAACTGCACGCCCGCCACCCGAATCCGCCCGTCCAGCACCCGGCTGAACAACCCGAGCCCGACACCGGCGATCTCCGGCTGTGCGTGCCCGTGTTCGAAGACGATGTTCACGGACGGATGCGGCACGACGTGTGTGGTGTACGGCGTGTCCAGCTGACCGTCGATCAGCCAGTAGTGCTCCAGATACGGCTGCAACTCCACGCACGGCATGCGACGCCGGAACCGCACACGAGCAAAAAGCTCGCGCGCGTCCACGATTCCCCTAGTGTCCCGACGCGGCCCCTGCACGCCTTAAATCCTAGGTTGGCGTGTTTCTTCAAGAACGCGGAACCGCGCACTCCTAACGTCGAGAACCATGAAGCTCAGCGTTCTGCTCGACCGCGCCCGCGACCACGCGTTGCCCGTCATCGCCACCATCAGCGACGACGACCTGACCAAGCCCACCCCGTGCGCCGACTACGACGTCCGCGCCCTGCTCGACCACCTGCTGCACGTCGTCGTCGAGTTCCAGAAGCTCGCCGCCAAGCAGGACGCCGACTTCAGCCACACCCCGAACTACCCGGACTGGCGCGTGCAGTTCCCCGCTGAGACCGCGAAGCTCGTCGAGGCGTGGGCAGAGCCCGGCGCGGACGAGGGCATCGCCGGCAACATGGGGATGCCCGCGCAGACCGTCGGCGGCCTCGCGCTGCTCGACCTCACCATCCACGCCTCCGACCTCGCGCAGGCGACCGGCCAGCACTTCGAACCGGACCCCGAGGTGTTCGCCGAGGTCAAGAACCTGGTCGAGCAGATGGGACCGACGGCGATCGAGTGGAAGGTCTTCAAGGAACCCGTCGAAGCACCGGAAGGCGCGTCCGCGTTCGAGCAGCTCCTGGCGCGCACCGGCCGTGACCCGCGCTGGAGTGCTTGACTGGGCCCATGCTGACGATCGGGATGCTGGGCGGGATGAGCTGGGAGAGCAGCGCGGAGTACTACCGGCTGGCGAACGTGCTGGTACGCGAACGCGTCGGCGGTCTGCACTCGGCCAAGATCGTGCTGCTCTCCGTGGACTTCGCCGAGATCGAACGCATGCAGGTCGAGGGCCGGTGGGACGACGCCGGCAAGGCGCTCGCCGAGGCCGCGACGGGCGTGCAGGCGGCCGGCGCGGACTTCCTGCTGATCTGCACCAACACCATGCACAAGGTGTTCGACCAGGTCCAGGCCGCGGTCGACATCCCGGTGATCCACCTCGGCGACACGACCGCCGAGGCCATCAAGAACGCGGGCCTGACCACGGTCGGACTGCTCGGCACCGGGTTCACCATGGACCAGCCGTTCTACCGCGAACGCCTGGAGTCGCACGGGTTGCGCGTCCTGCTGCCGTCCCCGCAGGACCGAGCGACGGTGCACCGGATCATCTACGACGAGCTGTGCCTCGGCATCGTCCGCGACGAGTCCCGCCGCGCCTACCAGGACGTGATCGCCCGGTTCGACGGCGCGGAGGGGATCATCCTCGGCTGCACCGAGATCGAGCTGCTGATCGGCCAGGCCGACGTGCCGCTCCCGGTCTTCCCGACCACCCGCCTGCACGTCGAGGCGGCGGTCGAGCGGGCGGTTCTGTGAACCGTTGATGTGACCTGGAATACAACGCGGACACCCTCGGGTGTGTCTCAGTCACAGAGGGCTGATACAGCTCCACAGTGAACCCAGGGGAGTTCGCGTTGAAACGATCACACATAGCCGCAGGTCTGACGGCTGTCGTGGTAGCCGCCACGGCAGCCGTTCCCGTTTCCACGGCGTCCGCCGCGCCGCAACCGGAAGTACGCGCGGACGGGCTGACCACCAAGGTCACGCTCGTCACCGGTGACGAGGTCGTCGTCGCCAACGGCCAGGTGCGAGCCAGAGGGGCCAAGGGCCGCGAGAAGGTCGGGTTCCGCACGTTCAAGGACCCGCGGGGCGACCTCCACGTCGTCCCGCTCGACGCCCAGGCCCGGCTCAACTCCGGCGAACTGGACGAGCGGCTGTTCGACGTCTCGCTGCTCGCCAGATCCGGCTACGACGACGCGTCCAGCAAGACCATTCCGCTGATCGTGCAGGGGCAGGGGATCAGCGCGGCGGGCGCGGAGTCGTTGCCGAGCATCGGCGCGCACGCGGTGACGGTCGACAAGAGCGGCGGTTTCTGGTCCGGTGCCCGGGCGGCGGGCACCGGCAGGATCTGGCTCGACGGCAAGGTGACCGCGTCACTGGACCGCAGCGCCGCGCAGGTCGGCGCTCCCCAGGCGTGGGAGAAGGGCTTCACCGGCAAGGACGTGACCGTCGCGATCCTCGACACCGGCGTCGACGAGACGCACCCGGACCTCGCGGGCGCCGTGGTGGAGTCGAAGAACTTCAGCGACAGCGACACCACCGACGACCGTCTCGGCCACGGCACGCACGTCGCCTCGACCGTGACCGGTGACGGCAAGTACAAGGGCATCGCCCCTGACGCGAAGCTCGTCAACGGCAAGGTGCTGGGCGACCACGGCGGCGGGCGCGAGAGCGACATCATCGCCGGCATGGAGTGGGCCGCCACCAAGGCCAAGGTCATCAACATGAGCCTCGGCAGCTCGTGGCCCGACGAGGGCACCGACCCGATGTCGCTCGCGCTCAACAAGATCACCGAACAGACCGGCGCGTTGTTCGTGGTCGCCGCCGGCAACTCCGGTGGCGCGATCGGCTCACCCGCGTCCGCCGACGCGGCCCTCACCGTCGGCGCCGTGGACCGCGGCGACCAGCTCGCCCCGTTCTCCTCGCGCGGCCCGCGCTGGTACAACAACGCGGTCAAGCCCGACATCACCGCGCCGGGCGTCGACATCGTCGCGGCCAAGGCGCGCAACGGCCAGATCGGCACCCCCGTCGGTGACGCGCACGTCGCGTTGTCCGGCACGTCGATGGCCACTCCGCACGTGGCCGGCGCGGCGGCGATCCTCGCGGCCAAGAACCCGCAGTGGAAGGCCGAGGACATCAAGGCCGCGCTGATGAACAGCGCCAAGCCCAACCCCTCGCTGACCGTCTACGAGCAGGGCGCCGGACGCCTCGACGTCGGCCGTGCGGTGTCGACGAACGTGAGCACCGATCACGGCAGTCTCTCGTTGGGCACCGCGTTGTGGCCACACGACGACGACAAGGTGATCGAGCGGAAGCTGACCTACCGCAACACCGGCAGCGAACCGGTGACGCTCGACCTGAGCGTCACCGAGGTGAAGCCCGCGGCGAACGGCCTGTTCAGCGTCACCCCGGCCAAGCTGACGATCCCGGCCGGCGGTACGGCCGACGCCACGGTCACCGCGGACACCCGCGCGAACGTGCCGGACGCGATCTACGGGGCCGCGGTCACCGCTTCCGACGGCACCCGCGTGCCGGTCGGCGTGGTCAAGGAGGTCGAGAGCTACGACGTGAGCCTCACGTTCCTCGACCACAACGGCCAGCTGACGCCGAACTACTTCTATCGCTTCGTCGACCTGTTCCACCGGCAGGCGTACGTCCGCTTCGACGCGTCGGGCAAGCTCGTCCAGCGCCTGCCCAAGGGCACGTTCTTCCTGGACGGGTTCGTCCAGACGCCCGGCGCCCAGCCGACGGACCGCTGGAAGACGACGATCCTCAGCGAACCGGCCTACGAGGTCACCGGTGCGGCGGACCTGGTCTTCGACGCGCGGCAGGCGATCCAGCCGTCCATCGGCGTCGAGCGGAAGGACGCCGCCCCGGCGACTTCCGAGCTGAGCTTCGACATGCAGGCCAACTGGGGCGCCACCGGTGCCACCTGGGGCCTGCGCGACTTCGAGGGCCTGTTCGTGCGGCCGTCGACGACGTCGTGGCCGACGTTCACGTTCTCGGCCTCGTCCGTGATGGCCAAGCCGGACGGCACCGGCTTCTTCCACCTGAGCCCGTACCAGTACCACG
Source organism: Lentzea alba (assembly GCF_011067745.1). Taxonomy (GTDB): domain Bacteria; phylum Actinomycetota; class Actinomycetes; order Mycobacteriales; family Pseudonocardiaceae; genus Lentzea; species Lentzea alba. The sequence goes on along the minus strand of NZ_JAAMPJ010000014.1, from coordinate 219,080 downwards.
TCCGGATCACTGAGAAGAGCCGCGTGCCGGAGAACCTCCAGCGCACGGTCAAGGACCGCGACCTGGCCCGCGTCGACTCGGTCACGCACGCCCGCGTGCCGGGCTCGATCGGCCAGCGCGACGACGGCGCCTCGGGCCCGCTGCCGTTGCGGCTCAAGGAGTTCTACACGCCGGACGTGGAGTGGATGGGCTCGCTCACGGAGTCCGCGAAGCTCAACGAGTTCCCCGGCCACGGCTACCAGTTCACGGGTGTGCCGCGGAAGTTCAAGCTCGGCAGGACCACGACCGAGCACTGGAACAGCGCCGTGTACGGCCCGTCCATGCCGAACGACCCGCGCTACGTCCGGTTCGCCGGACGCCTCGGCAACCAGCTGCGCCTGGACGTGCCGATGGCCAGCGCGATCGGCACGGTCGGCACCGGCACCCACACCGGCAAGACCGTCATCACCCTGGACGGCAAGGTGATCGCGGAGACCGACTACGCGGGCTCCGCGCGCGCCGCGGACGTGCCGGCCGAGAAGCGCCGCTACCAGGCGCACGTTGAGCTCAACCGGGACACGCAGTCCTCGCGCATCACCACGGACTGGCAGTTCACCTCCGAGCACGTCGCCGGCGAGGAGTACCGCCCGGTGCCGCTGCTCGCGGTGCGGTTCGAACCGGAACTCGACGAGCTCAACCGGGCCGGCCGGGTGCTGACGCTGCCGATCACGGTGCAGCGCAACGGGTTCGGCAACGTCACCGACATCAAGGACCCGGCGGTGTCGGTGTCCTATGACGAGGGCAAGACGTGGAAGCAGGTGCCGTTGCGCAAGACCCGCGGTGGCTGGCAGGTCACGCTGCTGCACCCGCACGGCGCCAAGAACGTGTCTTTGAAGGCACGTGCGGCCGATGCGGGCGGTGAGGTCCAGCAGACCATCATCCGCGCGTACGACCTGAAGTAACGCTGCGTTACCGCACGCGGGGCGCTTCCGTACTGTCACACAGTACGAAGGCGCCCCGCGTGCGTCTCGCCGCTACTGCTGGTACGGCGCCAGCGTTTCCGCGTCCACGTCGGGCGCGCCCATGATCGGGTGCACCTCGATCGGCTGGTTCAGGATCTTCCCGCCCGGCCCGGGACACGCCGAGCACTTGCGGGCGACCTCCAGCAACCGCTCCCGGCTGGCCACGTCCACCACCCAGTACCCGGCGATGACCTCCTTGGACTCCGCGAACGGCCCGTCCACCACGACCGGCCCGTCGTCGGACCCGCGCACCACGAACGCCCGCGCCGGTCCGCTCAAGCCCTCGGACTGCAGCAGCTCACCGGACGCGCGCAGCTCGGCGTCGAGGTCGCGCATGTAGGCGATCATGCGGTGCATGTCCTCGTCCGACCAGGCTGCGAGGCCCTCCCAGTCCTCCTGGCTGCCCCCGTAGCTGACCAGCATGTACTTCACTTCCACTCCCCACCGGTAGCGCGGGCCTTGATCTCCTGTACGGCCCAGCTGTTGCCGTCCGGGTCGTCGAAGAAGATGAACGACCCGCCGTCCTGTTCGTTCATGCGCACGATCTCGCCGACCTCGACGCCGCGCTCGATCAGTTGCGCGCGGGCTTTTTCCAGGTCCGACACGACGAGTTGGACGCCCTTCAACGAGCCCGGCTCGCCCTTGACGATGCCCTTGCCCAGCACGATCGAGCAGCCCGAGCCGGGTGGCGTGAGCTGCATGATGCGGGTGTCCTCGTTGAACGTCGTGTCGTGGTCGACGGTGAAGCCGAGTTGCTCGGAGTAGAAGTGCTTCGCGCGGTCCAGGTCCGACACCGGCACCACGACGACTTCCAGAGTCCAGTCCATCGTTTTTCCTCTCAGCGGCTGCCTTGCACCGACCCGTCGAACCGCTCAGAAACTTTTCGACACGGGGTCTCGACCCACATACCCGAGCAGCCGGTCCTGCAGCGGAGCGTCCTCGGGCACCGGGATCTCCGGGCCGTAGACCTCGATGCCCGGACCGAACGCGCCGGGCGTGCGGAAGCGTTCCATCAGCTCGGCGGGCACCGCGGTCGCGGCGGCCCAGAGACGTTCCAGATCGGCGGTGGGAATGGTCTCGTCCTGGCCGGTGGCGCGGGCGAGGTCCCAGCCGTGCAGCACCAGGTCGTCGCTGACGACCTGGTCGATGTGGTCTTCGAGCGTCATCGGGCCACTGGGCGTGGAGACCTCCTCGCCCGCACGGTCCGAATCCAACGCCTCCTGCACCTGACGGCGTGCCTCGCGGAAGTCCGTGAGTGGGTCATCGGTGCGTGGGATCTGCCGGCTGAGCATCACGCCGTGCATGTCGATGACGTGGTCCACCACCCCACGCGCGGTCCATCGGGCACACGGCGAGGGGTTGTCCCACTGGTCCTCACGGACGTGAGCGACTTTTGCCTCGAACGCGTCCGCACGGGCGCGATATCTCTCCGCGATCATGGCCTCACTCCTCGACGGCGCCGCCGATCTTGCGCAGATGCTCGCGGAACGTCAGCCCGCTCGCCAGGTACTCGTCGAACCGGAGCTGGCCGCGCAGGGACTCACCCTGCCGCACGCGCTCGGCCTGCGCGCGTTCGACGTCGCGAATGCTCGCGGCCTTGGCGAGGACCGCGTCCACGTCGGCTGCGGGCACGAACAGCACGCCGTCGTCGTCGCCGAACACGACGTCATCGGACGTGACGGTCCACTGGTCGATGTCCGCCGTCGAGAGAGCCTCGGGCGCACGGTCGCGCAGGCTCAACGGGCCCGTCGGGTTGGCGCCGAGGCTGAACACCGGCAGCCCGATCGCGCGGATGTCCTGGGTGTCGCGGTGCAGGCCCCAGATCACCACGCCGGCCAGTCCGGCGGCGCGCGCCTCCAGCACGATCAGGTCGCCCACGCAGGCTTCGTCGGTGCGGCCGTCGTTGTCGACGACCAGCACGTCGCCGGGCTGGGAACGCTCGACGGCCTCCAGGAAGACGTCGACGCTGCCCGCGTGCCGGGCGGGCAGGACGCGCCCGGACGTCCTGGTGCCCGGGATCACCGGCGTGAGAACCACCGTGCGGACCGGGATGCCGGAGCGAATGCAGGCGTCGGCCAGGTGCGCGGTGGTGAGATCCAGTTCAGCGAGATCCATGCGCGCATTCTTACGCCGCGACCCGCTCCTCGGCGGGTTCGGCCCGCAACACTCCCGCCGACAGCGCCGCGATCGCGCAGAACGCCACCGGCAGCAGGAACGCGATGTTGAGCGGCATGACGTGCGTCATCCACCCGATCACCGCTGGTCCGGCCAGCACGCCGAGGTAACCGATCCCGACCACCCGCGACATGTTCGCCGCCGCCGCACCGGGTTCCGCGTGACCGGCCGCGCTGAACAGCTGCGGCACCGTGCCCGACAGGCCGATGCCCGCGACCGCCCAGCCCACCAGCGCGAGCCAGATCCACGGCGAGAGCGCGGCGGTCGCGATGCCCACGGCCCCGATCGCCGAACCCCAGCGCAGCACCGCCATCGAACCGACCTTCGCGGTGACCCGGTCCGCGAGCAGCCGCCCGGCCGTCATCGTGGTCGCGAACGCGCCGTAGCCGAACGCCGCGATCTCCGGCGAGGCGCCGAGGACGTCCTGCAGGTGCAGCACGCTCCAGTCGTTCGCGGCACCTTCCGACAGCATCACCATGCCCGCGAGTCCCGCCATGACCCAGATCCGGCGCGGCACCTTGCGCTTGCCGGTCTGCTCGGTCGCGTGCTGCTCTTCCTTCTCGTCGAGCAGGAACCTGGCCGTGACGATGCTGACGACGACACCGAGCGCCGCGGCCGTGCCGAGCGTGACGGCGGGGGAGAGTTCCCAGCTCAACGTCCGTGCGCCGGTCAACGCCGCCGCCACACCGCCGAGCGACCACGTCGCGTGGAACGCCGACATGACCACACGCTTGTAGTGCCGTTCCACCACCACGGCGTGCGCGTTCATGCTGACGTCGATCAGCCCGTTGCCGATGCCGAAGACGAGCAACGCCGCACCGAGCGTCCATTGGTTGACCGCCACACCTGGCAGCAGGGCCGACAAGCTGCAGAACACACCCGCGGCCGGCAGGACCAGCTTCACGCCCACCCGGTCGGTGAACTTGCCGCCGAGCCGCATGCCGAGGAACGCGCCCAGCCCGAGCAACAGCAGCAACCGGCCGAGCTCGGCGTGGTCGATGCCGGTGCGCTGTTCCACCGTCGGGATGTGCACGAGCCACAGCCCGAGCAGGAACCCGTTGAGCGCGAAGTACGTGAAGGTGGCCACCCGTGCGGCCTTGAGAGCGTTCACATGCACAAGCTAACGAACATCAGCAGTGTTCGAAAGCTTGAGTATCGAACACTGCTGATGTTCAATACGGTCGTGTCCCGACTGAAGCAGATCACCGAGGCGGTCCGCGACGCCGGTTCCCTCGGTGTGGCGGAGCTGGCCGGCATGACCGGCGCCTCCGAGATGACCATCCGCCGCGACCTGGAGGTCCTCGCCGCCCAGGGCGTCCTGGAACGCTTCCGCGGCGGTGCCCGCAGCCTGCTCCTCAGAGGCGAAGAGCCGCCGTTCGCGCTGCGCACGGACGAGAACCTGGACGCCAAGCGCCGCATCGCCACCGCCGTCGTCGGCCTGCTCGCGGACGGCGAGTCCGTCATCCTGGACAGCGGCACCACCTGCCTCGAAGTCGCACGGCTGCTGCACGACCGACGCATGACCGTCATGCCGTTGTCCCTGCACGCCGTGAACGCGCTGTCGTCGTCGACAACCCTCACGCTGCTCGTACCCGGCGGCCGCCCACGCCCCGGCGAACTCGCTCTGACCGGCCCGCTGACGCTGGCCTCCGTGCAGGCCCTGCGCTTCGACACCGCGGTCATCGGCTGCTGCGGGCTCACCGCCGAACACGGCCTGACGGCGTTCGACCTGGAGGACGCCTCGGTGAAACGCGCCGCCATCGCGTCCGCCCGCAGGGTGATCGCTGCCGCCGACGCCTCGAAACTGACCCGCACCGCCCTCGCCCACGTCGCCCCGGTGTCCTCGTTGGACGCCGTGGTGACCGACGCGGACGGCGACGCGGGACTGGAGGCCGCGGGCGTGACGGTGGTGACGGCATGATCGTGCTGTTCGACATGTTCGGGGTGATCGCGCGCGACCAGTCGCGCGAGGTCATGGACACGATGAGCGTCGAACCGGAGTTCTGGGACGCCTACTGGGCGCACCGCCCCGCCTACGACCGCGGCGACGTGACCGCCGAGGAGTACTGGCGGCTCGTGGGCCACCCTCCGCTGGTCGAGCAGGACGTCGCGAGCTGGAGCCGGGTCGACTACGAGATGGTCGCCTACCTGCACGAACTGCACCGGGCCGGCCGCCGGATCTCGTTGCTGTCCAACATCCCCGAGGACCACGCGCGCAACTTCGAGCGCACCCACGAGTGGCTGAACCTGTTCGAGCTGCGCGCGTTCTCGTGCCGCATCGGCCATGCCAAGCCCGACCGCGCCGCCTTCGAGTGGTGCCGCGACCGGTTGAACGGCGAGGACGTCCTGTTCGTCGACGACCGGCTGGAGAACGTGCGGGCCGCCGAACTGGTCGGCATGCACGGCCACCACTTCACCGGGATCGACGGCCTGCGCGCTCGGCTCGGTTAGGCACCCGCACCACCGTCGACCGGCACGATCGCGCCGGTCACCATCGAGGCCCGGTCGCTGAGCAGCCACGCGGCGACCTCGGCCACCTCGCGAGGCTCGGCCATGCGACCGAGCGGGCTCGACGCGGTGATGTGGTCGACGACGCCGGGGGTCGCCGCCTCCCACGCGTCGATCATCTCCGTGGCGGTGCCGCCGGGGGTGATGCCGTTGACCCGGATGCCCTGACCGGCCCAGGTCACGGCCGCGGTCTCGGTGATGCTGTTGAGCGCGCGCTTCATCGCGCCGTACGCGGGCAGCGCGGGATTCGCGCGACGGCTGCCGATGCTCGAGGTGTTGACGATCGCCCCGCCGCCGTGGTGGCGCATGAGCGCGGCCTCGGCTGTCATGGCGGTCCAGTGAGCGCGGAAGTTCACCGCGAACTGCTCGTCGAGGTCCTCGTCGCTGGTGGTGTCGAGCGGACCGGGCTGCTGGATGGTCGCGCCGTTGTTGAAGGCGCCGTCGAGCCGTCCGTGCAGCTCCTCGACCCGGCCCACCGCCGCGCGGATGCTGGCGCGGTCGGCGAGGTCCAGGGTGACGGCGTCGGCGACGCCCCCGTCGGCACGGATCTCGCCGACGATCCGGTCGAGCGCGTCCGTGCCGCGGGCGGCGAGCACGACGGCGGCCCCCTCGGAGGCGAACAACGTGGCCGCGGCCGCCCCGATGCCGCGGCTGGCGCCGGTGATGAGCACGATCTTGCCGGTCAGCAGGCCGATGGGTGCGATGTCGTTGTTGGTCATGACACCACTGTCAGCCGGTTTCCCGACCGGATTCAGGTACAGGCTGTACCAGGATCCGCTGCCGCCGGAAGGGCAGACTCGGGGTATGAGCAAGCAGGAACTCGGGGCGTTCCTCCGCAGCCGCCGCGAACGGCTTCAGCCGCAGGACGTCGGCCTCCCGTCCGGCCCGCGCCGCCGGACGCCGGGACTGCGCCGCGAGGAGGTCGCGGTCCTCGCGCACATCTCCACGGAGTACTACGTCCGCCTCGAACAGGGCCGGGCACCGTGGCCGTCGGCCGAGGTCCTCGCCGGAATCGCGGGCGCGCTCCTGCTCACCGACGCGGAGTCGGACCACCTGCACGTCCTCGCCGGCGCCGCGCCGACCCGCACCCGGACGCACCGGCGCGACGTCCGCCCGAGCATCCTCGCGCTGCTCGAACGGCTGCCGCAGACGGCCGGCTTCGTGACCTCGGCGGTGTTCGAGGTGCTGGCCTGGAACGACCTCGCCGCCGCACTCATGGAGGACTTCGCCGCGCTCGCCCCGCAGGACCGCAACCTCGCCCGCCGGGCCTTCCTCGGACCGGCGCAGGCGCCGCTGTACGGGATCTCCGACGCCGCCGAGTTCCGCCACCACGTCGTCATGCAGCTGCGCGCCACCCTCGCCCGTTACCCGGCGGACCCCGCGGTGACCGGCCTCGTCGACGGGCTCCGCGCCGGCAGCCCCGACTTCGCCCGGCTGTGGGAACGGCACGACGTGCAGGCCGAGCCGACGCTGCGGAAGACGTTCCGGCACCCGGTCGTCGGGCCGATCACCGTCGACTGCGACTCGCTCGCGCTCACGGACCGCGACCAGCACCTCGTGCTCTACAGCGCGCCGCAGGGGTCCCCGGACGCCGAGGCGTTGGCTCTGTTGAACGTCCTCGGCCCTCAGGCGACCGCTGCCGTGCCGCGGTGACCGCGACGACCGGGACCTAGTACGCGGACTACCTGCGCCGCGCCGACATGGGCTGTTGGGCCGCGAGCACGCGGACCCGGTAATACAGCCCGACACCTCACCAGCCCCAGTGCGGCAACCACTCGACGTGAGCCCTGAACCCAGGCGTTGCCCAGAAGCCCGCTTGTCTATAACGGTCGTCATAGGCTAGCGTCCGCGACGGTTATAACAACCGTTATAACCAAGGGTCGTCGGAGGGACGCCAGACATGCAGCGTGAGCTGCGATTCGAACGGACGGGCCGGCTGGCCTGGCACGACGGTGCCCAACCGGTGCTGGCCGACGCCGGTGACGCGATCGTGCGGCCGTTCATCGCGGGCCGGTGTGACGGCGACACCCTGCCGATCCACCGCCCGGTGTCCAGGGCGTTGCAGGCCGGGATGGCGCTGGGCCTGGTCGACCCGGTCGTCGGCGGCATCTGCGGCAAGGTCCCGTTCCGCGGCCCGTTCGCCATCGGCCACGAATGCGTCGCCGAGATCCTGGAGCTCGGACCGGCGGTGACCGGGCTGCACGTCGGGCAGCGGGTGATCGTCCCGTGGGCCGTGTCCTGTGGCACCTGCGGCCCGTGCCTGCGCGGCCTGACCGCGAAGTGCGCCACCACCGCCGGCGACGGCGTGCTCGCCGCGTACGGCTTCGGGCCGGCCAGCGGTCCGTGGGGCGGCATGATCGCCGACCGGCTGCGGGTGCCGTTCGCCGACCACATGCTCGTCCCGGTGCCCACCGGCGTCCCGGCCGCCAGGGTCGCTGCGGCCAGTGACAACCTCGCCGACGCCTGGCGGGCGGTCGTGCCGCCGCTGGCTGCAAGCGAAGGTGGCTCGGTGCTCGTGCTCGGCGGCGGCGCCAAGAGCATCGGGCTCTACGCGGCCGGGCTCGCCGTCGCGCACGGCGCGTCCACTGTGGACTACGTCGACCACAACGCGGAACGACTCGCGATCGCCGAGTCCTTCGGCGCGCGAGCGCACCGCGAGATCCACGGCCACGTCGGCTACGACATTGCCGTGGAAGCCACTTCGCGTCCCGACGGACTGCGCCGCGCACTCCGGGCGCTCGGACCGGGCGGCGTGTGCACCGCGGTCGGCTACTACCTCGCCACCGGCACCCGCGTCCCGCTCATGCGCATGTACGCGACCGACGCGACGCTGCGCCTCGGCGTCTCCCACAGCCGCGCCGTGCTGCCCGACCTGCTCGCGTTCGTCGAGCGCACCGGGTTCCCGGCCGAACGCGTCACCACCCTCAGCGCGCCGTGGGACGACGCCCCGGCCGCTTACTCCGCCAGGACGACGAAGGTCGTCCTTCACCGCGACCCCCTCGGGAGCCAGTCATGACCGTGATCACCGTCAACACCGCGAAAGACCGCCTGAGTCGCGACCAGCGCCGCACCCTCGCCGAGACGCTGACGGACGCCGTGCTGGTGCCCGAGATCGGCCAGTTCGCACCGGCCGCACGCGCAGGCTTCCAGGTGCACTTCGTGGAACGCGAGCCGGACATGATGGCGATCGGCGGCCGCCTGCTGGCCGATGCCGGAACAAACCTCGACGTCATGGTGATCGACGTGGCCGTCATGGACGCCGACTGGCGCCAGGAGGTCCGCGCCCAGGTCATCGAGCGCGTTCTCGCCGCGATGGCCGATGCCTGCGGGCTCGGCAAGCCCTCACCGGCCTGGTGGGTCAACTTCCGGGTCATCGACGAGGGCAGCTGGGGGTCGAGTGGTGGTGTTCTCTCCGTTCTCTCCCTTCTGGGCAGCGGCGTGTTCACCGAGGAGAAGGTGAAGGCGATCCGCGCGGCACTGAGTCAGACGAGCGACGACCAGTAGAACCAGAACGCCTGCAGCACTCCGGCCACGATCACCAGGTACCACAGGATCAGCACGACGCTGTGGTACTGGAACGTCGGCCGGATGTTGCGCAGCGTCGTGTACCAGAAGATCGGGATCGTCACCGCCCACACGACCATGCAGTACGGGCACAGCGCCCCGATCTCGTACAGCGACTGGACGATCAGCCAGTGCACGAACAGCACGCCGAACGTCACGCCGACCTGCAGCCCGATCCACACCCACTGCGGCAACGACACCCCGGCCAGCAACAGCACGCCCAGCGTCGTCACCACCGCGAAGCCCGCGATGCCGAGCAACGGGTTCGGGAACCCGAACACCTCCGCCTGGGCCGTCTTCATGATCGAGCCGCAGCTCAGCACCGGGTTGATGCTGCACGTCGGCACGTAGAACGGGTCCTTGAGCAGCGCGATCTTCTCGATCGTCAGCACGAATGAGGCGACCAGGCCGACGAACCCGCCGACGGCGAGCACCCACGCGACGATCCGGTTCACGAGAGCGCCTTCTCGATCGCCGCCTTCAGCGCGTCGTACGAGGGTGCGCCGGTGAACTTGGTGCCGTTGATGAAGAACGTCGGCGTGCCCGTCACGCCGGCCTTGCTGCCCTCGGACCGCTGGGCGAGCACCCGCTCCCGCAGCGCCGGGTCGTCCAGCGCCTTCTCGAACGCGGCACCGTCGAGCCCGAGCTGCCCGGCGAACGCGGTGATCGCGGCGCGCTGGGACGTCTGCTGCCCGCCCCACTCCTGCTGCGCGTCGAACAGCACCCGGAACATCTCGTCCCGCTTGCCCTGCGCGCCCGCCGCCTCGACCGCGACGGCGGCCAGCTCGGCGTTGCGGTGGCTGGGAATCGGGAAGTGCCGCACGTCGAACGTCACGCGCTCGCCGTACTCGGTCTTGAGCCTCTCGACGCCGGGGTAGGCGGCGCGGCAGGACGGGCACTCGAGGTCGAGGTACTCGACGACGGTCACCTTGCCGTCGGCCGATTGCGGTGCCGCGGTGGTGTTGTTGTCGCGGCTGAAGAAGAGGAAACCGGCGACCACCACCGCCACGACGGCGACGATGATCAGGGACAGACGAGCGTTTTTCGACATGACAGAACTCCACGAAGGCTGAGGAACAGGACCGAAGAACGGGTTCGGTCTAGGCGCGCAGCACGCAGAGCTGCGTCAGCCGCACTTCCAGCCGGCGTGAAGGACGAGACCAGACGGGCGAGGGCACCAGGCGCGCCGGCACGGACCCGGACCGCCGCAGCACGGCGAAACCGATCAGCACCGCGAGCGCCACCACGAGACAGCACCCGGCGACGAGGATGCCGTCGAGCAACGCCGAACCGTCGTCCACTTGATCAGCCACGTAGGCGATCGCGGACGTGCTCGACGTCGGGCATTGCGCGGTCCAGGCGAACTCCGTCTCACACGGCGTGCCCTGCATCATCGCGACCCCGGCCACCAGCGCGAGCACAGCGAAAACCCGCGCGAGATACGCGCGGGTTCGCGAGCTGCGGGTGCCGGGCACGTGATCCAGGGTAGCGACCCGCCGTCTGCGCCGGGCGAGATGGGGCTAATCCCAGAACGCCAGCTTGTGCTCGGCCGCGTAGTCCACGCGCCCGATCGCGCCCGGCGCCAGAGACTGCACGTACTGCCCCTCCGAGAACGAAGGCCACCCCGGCGAACCACTCCGCGCGAAGTCCGTCCACGACTTGATCATGTGGTCGGACAGCCCGCGGTCCTTGGTGAAGCCGACGTCCGGGAACAGGTAGTCGATGTCGGACGAGTGGTTCGCGCCGTGCAACTCCGGCGGGAACGACGGATCCGTGGACGCCCCACGGTCAGCGAACTCGAACGCGTACACAGGTGCCTTCGCGGCGTACAGCGTGTTCTGCCGGAACGTCGCCCGCGCCCACACACGGTCCGTCAGCACCGCGGCCCACGCCTGCTTCGGCGACGCGTACGCGCTGATCGGGTACGCACGCTCGATCTCGGCGGCACGCTCTGGAAACGCCTCACGCACCAACCGCGAGTAGTCCGCCGCCGACAACGGCCCCGGCCGGAACATCCCCACGAAGCTGTTGTGCTCATCCCGAGTGGCGCCAACCAGAATCGGCACGCTGGAGAACTCGCCGGCCGCCAGCGACTCCCCGGGCAGCCGAGGCAGCAGCGAACCGCCGTACCCGACCGGCTGGAAGATGTTCATGACCTGCGGGTATTCCAGCAGCTTCTCGACCGGCAGCTGCCGCAGGCACGAGACGTCCGCGCATCCCAGCTCGCGCATGATCGACGCGCCGATCTCCTGGATCTCCGCCACCGGCCGCCACGCGAGCGACGGCAACGCCTCCAGATCCGGGTACCAGGCGCCGCGCGGCACGTCCACCATCGTGAACGAGCTGTGCATGATCGCCTTGTGGAACAACGGTTTCTGCCCGATGAGGTGCGCCGAGACAGCCGTCGCCCCGAAGGACACGCCGAACAGCGTCACGTTGCCCGGGTCCCCACCGAACGCGGCGATGTTGCGCTGCACCCACTCCAGCGCCGCCCGCTGGTCGAGCAACCCGAACTCGCCGGAGTGCGCGAGGCCGGGCAAGCCGAACCCGCCGAACACCCCCAGCCGGTAGTTGAACGTCACCACGACGACATCCCCTTGCCGCGCAAGACGTTCCGCGTCGAAGTAGTGCCCGGCCCCGACCGCGCCGTCCCCGTGCACCCACACCAGCACCGGCTTGCGCCCCACGACAGATGGCGTGGTGACGTTCGCGAACAGGCAGTCCTCGTCCGTGCTCTTCTCCGCCGCCGCGTAGCTCGATCCGACCTGCGGGCACGGACTCCCCGGCCGCAGCGCGTCCCGGACCCCGCTCCACGAGGCCGCTCGCACCGGCGGCTCCCACCGCGCCGCGCGGGCGTACGGAATCCCCCGGAACACCGCGTGCGAACCGATCCGCACCTCACCCCGAACCTGCCCGGTGTCGGTCGTGACCACGTTCGACAGCACCGCTTCCCCCTTCCCGCACGCGCTCATCAGCAGCAATGCGGCCAACAACATCCCCCGACGCACCACTAACCCCCTGTCGCCAGCTCGACGGCCGCGACCAACTCCCGTTCACAGACGTCGAGATCGAGTGCCCCGGACCGCAGCACGACGCCGTTGCGCATCGCGAGGACGAACACCGCCATCACGTCCGGGTCGAACGCGCGGAACTCGCCGGCCTGCTGCCCCTCGCGCAGCAGCGCGGCGAGTGCCACGTGATCGGAGTCGGCGATGCCCCCGTCGGTCACCGCCGCGTGTGCCCTGATCCGCAGGAACGCCACCATGTCCGCGCGGTGCTCGCGGAGGAACGCGATGTTCGCCCGCAGGAACGCCTCCAGCTCAGCGCGCGCCGAGCCTTGCCCCATGCGGGCCTGGACGAACCCCTGGAAGCGCGCCAGGACGTCCGCGAACACCACGTCGACGAGTTCCTGCTTGTTCCTGAAGTGGTACGAGATCAGCCCGGTGCTGCTCAGCCCCGCCCGCGCCGCGATCGCCTTGAACGACGTCTCCGCGTAGTCCAGTTCCGCGATCGTGGCGATGGCGGCCGACACGATCTGTGCCCGCCGAGCCTGCTCCGTGACCGACTTTGCTCGCATGAGCAAAAATTAGCACAGCTGAGCAAACATCACCACGCCACCGGCAACGAGCCGAGGCCGTGCACGGCGCTTTGCCGCAGGGCGTGCTCGTCCGGCGAGTCGGCCAGGCGCAGCGACGGAAGCCGGTCGAACAGGGCCGGCAGACCGATCTGGAGCTCCAGGCGAGCCAGCGCCTGCCCGACGCACTGGTGCACCCCGTGGCCGAAGGCCAGGTGCTGCCGCGCGTTCCTGTCGATCTCGAACCGGTCGGGGTCGGCGAAGGCGTCCGGGTCGCGGTTCGCCGCCTGCCGGGCCACGACCACGCCATCCCCGGCACGGATGCGCGTGCCGGCGACCTCGACGTCCTCGGTCGCGACCCGGCGCACTCCGGAGTGGACCACGGACAGGTGGCGGAGCAGTTCCTCGACGACCGCCGGCCACCGCTGGGGGTCGGCCCGCAGCACCGACAGCTGCCGCTCAGGGTTCGCAGACGAACGGGGGCACCCGCCGCCACCACCCCGAGGAGCACGTCGCCCGGCACGCTGAGCGCGGCCGGCGCTCTCACCAGACTGGTCAGATCGGCGAGCCGAACTGCGGTCATCGCGTCACACCTCGGTGTTCGGAAATCGATCTTGGCAGTCTGGACGGCCGTCCGTCCGGGCAAACCTTCTTTCCTGCATCTGCGGGAGGAATCCAACAATCGCGGAAACCACCGCACACAGTCTCAACAGGGAATTTTCGCGACCCTCCGAATCAGTCGAGGTCGGACAGATCGAGGACGAACCGGTATCGGACGTCGCCGCGCTCAAGCCGGTCGAGTGCCTCGGTCACGCGGGCCGACGGCAGGACCTCGACGTCCGCGGTGATGCCGCGGGAGGCGCAGAACTCCAACATGGCGGCGGTGGCGAGCAGCCCTCCGCTGCCTCCGGAAGTCAGCTTCTTGCGCCCGAGGAGCAGGTCCATCGTCTCCACCGTCAGGGATCCGAGATAGCCGACCTGGCTCAGGGTTCCGTCCATCGCCACCAGGCTGAGATAGGGCCCGAGGTCGTGGGGCACCGGAATGGTGTCGATCAGGACGTCGAACCGGTCGCGGGCCGCGGCGGTGCTGTCCGGATCGGTGGAGACGACGACGTCCCGCGCACCGAGCCGCACCGCGTCGGCCGTGCGGTCCGCCGACCGGCTCACGACCGACACCTCGGCGCCCAGGGCCGCGGCGAACTTGACCGCGAGATGGCCCAGCCCGCCCAGACCGGCCACCGCGACGCGCGTTCCCGGACCCACTCCGAGGGCACGCAACGGTTCCCAGACAGTGATCCCGGCACACATCAACGGCGCCGCGGCCGCCGGATCCAGCCCAGGCGGCAGGGGATGGGCGAACTTCTCGCGAACGACGTACTCACGCGAGAACGCGCCCAACGTCGTCGTCCCGTCGTGGCGATCGGTACCGGCGTAGGTGAGCGTGGGGAACTCACGGCAGAAGTTCTCCTGGCCCGCCGCGCACAGCGAGCACACGCCGCAGGAGTCGACGATGTTGCCGACGGCGACGGGATCACCGACCCGGAACGCCGTCACGTCCGCACCGGTCTCGGTCACCACGCCGGTGAACTCATGACCTGGCACCAGGACGTCCTCGCCGTTGTGTCCGCGCACGGCGTGCAGGTCGGTGTGGCAGACCCCGCAGAAGTCCACGCGCACCGCGATGTCGTCGCGGCGCAGGTCGCGCCGGGAGATCGACGCCTCCCGCAACGTGGTGGTCCCGTCGGCCTGCCAGCCGGTGGCGGTTCGCATGACTCTCCTCAAACAGACTGTTCGGTCTATTTGAGGCTAGGTCGGTGCTGTCGAAAAGTAAACCGACTGGTCTGTTTGATAGGGTGCGGCTCGTGTCCGACCAGCAGCTGACCGCCCGAGGCGCCGCCACCCGGCAGCGCATCATCGACGTCGCCACCCGCGAGTTCGCCGAACACGGCATCGCCGGGGCCCGCATCGAACGGGTCGTAGCCGCGGCGCGCACCAACAAAGCCCAGCTCTACGCTTACTTCGGCAACAAGGACGGCCTGTTCGACGCGATCTTCTTCGGCTCGCTGGAACGGATCGTCAACGTCGTCCCCATCGACGCCACCGACCTGGCGGACTGGGCGGTCCGTCTGTACGACGAGTACCTCGCGCGTCCCGACCTCATCCGGCTCGCGACGTGGGCCCGCCTCGAACGCCGCCCCACCGGCCACCTCGTCGCCGACACCGACCGGCTCGACGCGGGCAAGCTCCAGGCCATCGCCGACGCGCAGGCGGCGGGGCTGGTCCGGGCCGGTGACCCGTTCGACGTGATGGCTATGGTCATCGCGATGTCGATGGCGTGGTCACCGGTCAGCAACGTCTTCGCGGCCACGATCGACGAGCCCGCCGACGTCCACAAGCGCCGCCGGACCTTCTTGCGCGACAGCGTTCAACGCGCCGTCGCCCCGGCCCAGTAGCCCAGCTCCGACAACGTCGAGCCGTGGATGGTCGACACCACCGCCTGGTCCGGCAGCGTGGACGACTACGTCGACGCGCTGATCTGGCTGGTCGACCCGCCCCGGCCCGTTTGAGTGGCGTCAGACTTGATCGACGACCAGCCTCGCAGGATCATCGCCTGCGGGGCCGAGCTCATGTCCGCCACGCCCGAGCATCCACCAGCGCGGCGGCCGCAACGCCTCCGTTCTGGGGTGCGGATTGGGTTTCTGAACTGGGCTTTGTCAGGTTGCCTGGACCCGTGAACATGCGTGTCGGCGCGCCGTGAGTACCCGACCACAGCACGCCTGGGACCATGGTTCGATCTTGAAGAACCGGCTCTCACGGCTGCTACCAGCACAGTTGGTGGTAGTTGGGGTGATCTGCAATCGATTACATTGGCTCATAACTACAACCAACTCGCAGGCGTCGTGCGGATCGTCCGGGACGCAAGCGGCCGCGGTAGCGAGCACGGCTCCGGACTGGGCGTCCATCGCTGGGTGGTCGAGCAGACCTTCGCGCTGCTGCACTGGTTCCGCCGCATGCGGATCCGCTGGGAGATCCGCGATGACATCCACGAAGCTTTCCTCAGCCTGGCCTGCGCCATCATCTGTTGGCACCGACTCCGCAACCTCTCAACGAGTTCGGCTGAATCCCGCTGGTCAATCGGATTGGTCCGCTTGCGGGCTCGTCAGCCGTCCTTGTGGAGCAAGGCGCCATCTGGCGTCACTCACCCTGGAGCAGTCGCGGATACCGGACACCTCGAGTCCTGACAGATCGACTTGAACCTGCGTCTCTCGCGCCACGTTCCCGAAATGCAGCCGCCGGTGCGGGGAGCGGTAAGGGGATTGGGGTGACCGTTCGTGGCAGGGAATTCGGCTTCGACCACTGATCGGGCGAGTTCGGCCTTGGCGGCGATCGTCGGCAAGGGCTGGATCGCCGCCGGCCTGACCACCGGCCACAGCACGGCGACACTCGGCGCGACCATCCGCCCGGTCGACGACCTGGCCGCCGCCGGACTGGGGTGGCTCACCGGGCTGGTCCAACCACTGCAGGACACGGTCGACCGCATGGCCGGCGACTCCTCCGCGATCCGGACCTACGCCGACGCCTGGCAACGCACGGCCGACAACCTTCTGCAGACCCAGAACGACCTCGCGCGCTCGGCGGCCGCGGACACCGCGGACTGGCACGGTTCCGCCGCGGACCGCTACCGAGAACACGCGACCGCGGTCGGCTCCGCGCTGCGCGGCACGGCCGTGCTGGCCGCCGGCCTCGCCTCGGCCACCGGCACCACGGGCGAGGTGCTGGCGGGGGCCCGGCAAAGCGCCGGCGACCAGCTCACCGACCTCGTGCGACGGCTGATTTCCTATGCCTCACTGGCGACCGCGGTCGAGGGCGGCGTCACCACCAACGTCATGGCCCAGGCTTCCACCATGGTCGACTCATCCGCCGGTTCCATCAGTGCGCTCGAAGAGAACGTGCGGCAGAGCATCGCCAACGTGACGTCGCTGATCAACGCGCTCGCCGGCCAGCCGGACGAGACGACACCACAGGTGGCCACCACCCGATCCGTGGAACCGTGGCAGGTGGCCGCTCTGGGGGATCCGCCGATGCCGAATCCGGTACCGGACGCCGCGTCGCCGACCTCGGTGTCGGCTCTGCACCTGCTCGCCCCCGACCAAGCCGCCGCCACGCTGCCGTCCTACTACTCGAACGACCACTCGAACTTCTACGACAACCTGACGCCCGACCAGCAGCGCCGCCTGCGCGACGAGGTCAACGCCGGCGCCAAACACCCGCCGGACTGGGTGGGCCTGAGCGATCCGAATGCCGAAGCGGCGTTGAGACAGGGACCACCCGGTACCCATCCGGTGGTGAGGACCCATCCCAACCTGTCGACCATCATGTTCAAGTCCAACGACAGCGGCGTCGCCATGCTGTTCCGGGAAGTCGTCGACACCGACCCCGCCGGCCAGGGCTCCGAGCTTCGCGACGCGATCAGCAACCTCACCAGGGGAAGGACGGGTGACCCCAGGTGGCCCCGCGACGTGTTCGTCCAGGTACCGGACGGCACGACGACGGGTCAGCTCCAGGACTTCCTCGGCCGTTTCGGACCGGTGCCCGACCCGACGATCAAGGTGTTCTTCCGCGACACATCCGGACAACCGCTCGGCGTTGGAGCCAGGGAGAGCCTGCGATGAACGATTCCTACGAGGTGGTCACCGCCGCATTGGCCCGCCACGCGCGCACGCTGGACGAGCTGACCGCCGAGGTGCGTCAGGCTCTGGCGACCGCCACAGTGACCCTGAGAGGCAACGCTTTCGGACAGATCGGCCAGTCGCTCGTCACGGCCGCGGAGGCGACCGCCAGGACCGGCCGCGCCAGTCTTCAGTCCGAAATGGACGAACTGGCGACGGCGACGGCCAAGATGCGGGCGACCACTGCCGAGTACGACCAGCGGGAGAGCGACAACGCCACCCGGCTCGCCACCCTCGCCGGCGGCCTGGGTCAAGAAGTACCGGCACCGCGCGGGATGACCGGACCGGCGTCCACCTCGGACATCACGACGACGGCCGCGGCCGGCCTTCCCTCAGGCACCCGGCCCGATCCATTGCTCATTCCGGCCCAAAACCCGGTCGGCACGACAAGTGGCGTGGGAAACGTGAACGGCCGCTTCGGCGATGACCGCACCGGTCCGATCGGTGCCGCTCTCGACGTGACCGACCTTCTGATGTCTCCGTCACTCTCCAGCCGCACAGCCACCTTGCTGCTGGTCGAATCCGGTGCGATCAAGCCTGATCAGGAGTCACGTCTCGGCGCCTTCGCCGGAACGCACGGCTACCCCGCAGGAACGGTCGGCAACGCTGTGCACCTGGGTATCGCCGCCATCTACCTGGCACTCGGCGACGCCGGGCAGGAGAACATAGGCAGAGTCTTCAACTCGCCAGAGGCAAGAGCCTTGTACGGCCAACCGATCGACTCGGACGCGAACCTCGAGATGGCTCGCATCGAATACGGCTACTGGAGCAACGTCCTCAGGGAGGACTCGTGGTCGCCGGGCGCCCACCTGGCCACCCAGATGAGCCCAGAAGTGCGTGCCCTGGCGCAGAAACTGATCTCGGCCCCGTCGCCGGGCTTCCCTTCGCCGTGAGTGTGGAACGCCTCCAAACAGCACGCTTTCAGGTTGACCTGCGGCGAATGGGTGGAACCAAACGGACGGGCGGTTCTACCGTCCCTGCATGCCTTTGCGGAGATCAACGGTGCGCGGCCGCGAGTTCGGCGACGCGATACGGAGGCTGCTGCGGGCGGCCAACCTGACCAACCGAGCCGCCGCCGATTTGCTGGGGTGGCAGGAGGCCAAGGTCTCGGAGCTCATCAACGGCAAGGAAGGCACGACCCAGGTCGAACTCGCCCAGTTGCTCGGTCTGCTGCGCACACCGCCCGCAGAGTTCGACCACCTCATGGCGCTGCACCACGACGCCCACATCAGGGACTGGTTGCAGCCCACCAAGTCCGGCATGACGGACCGAGCGCGCACACTGCGCGAGCACGAGAAGATCGCCTCGGACATCACCGGCTGGTCGATGAATGTCGTGCACGGCCTGCTGCAGGCACCCGCGTACATCCCGTATGTCGTCAACGCCTCGACGAAGTTGTCCGCCGACGAGCGCCCCACCGTCATCAACAACCGGATCGCACGCCAGAAGGCCGTTCTCGACGGCCATCGAACCGTCGCGATCTTCATGCACGAACAGGCGTTGCGGCTTCCTGTGGGAGACGGGCGCGTCATGGCGGAGCAGCTGCACCACCTGTTGCGTCTGTCGGTCCGGCCCTATCTCACGATTCGCGTGATTCCCACAGCGTTCGGCCCGCACGCCGGACTGGCGGGAGACTTCGACCTGCTGGAGTTCAAGAAGATCCCGCCGATCGTCTACGTCGAGAGCGAAGGGGCTAACGTGTTTCTCGAAGATCAGCCTTCCGTCGGTCTCTATGACACCGTTGTGAAGTCACTCAGACGGACGGCGTTGGACGAGTCGCAAACCAGGAAGCTGATCACCGACATCATCGGTGAGGAGTTTCAGCATGATCAGGTGGCGGAAGAGTAGTTACAGCGGTAGCGACGGCAACTGTGTCGAAGTGGGGCGTGGCGTCGGCCTCCGGGACAGCAAGTCCCCGTCGGTCGAACTCCCGCTCACGGCCCACCAGTGGACGCGGCTGCTGCGCCAGGTCAAGTCCGGCACCACTGCCGGGTCCTGAAGTCCCGCTCGTAGCGCGAACGGCCGTCACCGGGGCGGCTCAGGAACGGCCCGCCCTGGTTGCTGATCTCCAGCACGCCGGAGCGGCCGCCGCTGGTCCAGTGCAGTTCGGCGAGCCGTGCCACGTACGGGAACTTGCCGCTCCTGAACCGCGGACTGGCCGAGCCCGTCAGGTGCAGGACGAGGTCGCCGTGGAGCTCGCGCACCTGGATCACCACGGAGGCGTGGCCACTCATCTCGTTGCCCACGGGGTCAACGGTATTGGTGGACGCGCCTGATCACGACCGAGGCGGCGGAGGCTGCCAGCCGCCGCTGACCTCCTTGGTGGGTTTGTGGGGAAACCGGCGCTGCGCGTGTGCCTGCGCGGCCGATCCCGGCAGGACGTAGAGGGTCTCCGTCTTCTCCTGCAGCGGCCGCAACACGGTGTCCATGAAGGTCTTGCGATCATCGAGGTACGGACCCAGGACGTCCTCTCCGGCAGGGCAGACGGCCAGGCAGTAGCCGGACTTGTAGCCCGGCGGGTTGGCGAGGCTCTGCCACATGGAGGCGCTCTCGGAGTCGGTGACCCTGGAGCGGTAGTCGGCGGCGTCCTGGCTGTCGGCCACGGTCTGCACCCAGTCGGTGAACCCGCTCATGAACTCGCGGTAGTTGTGCGTGGCACAGCCCAGTCCGTCGAACGAGCCGTCCTTGCGGATGGCGCCGATCGGGCAGGCGGCGACGCACAACTTGCAGTCGATGCACGGGTTGTAGTCCAGCGCCTGGCCGTACTCGCTCACCTCCGCGTCGACCAGCACGGTGGCCAGGAGCACGAAACTGCCGAACTTCGGGTGGATCACGTTGCGGTGCAGGCCCATAACGCCGAGTCCGGCGGCCACCGCGACGGTCTTGTGCGCCACCACCCAGATCCGGCCGGGATAGCGGTCCATCTCCTGTGGGAAGCCGACGGACGGGTTGAGCGCGCGGTAACCGGCGTCCTGCAGGGCCTGGGTGACGCTGCGGGCGGCGTGGTTGGCGTGCTCGTCGGTCTGGTGGAACTCCTGGTTCGCGACGCTGCGGGCCGGGGAGCGGCAGTTGTCGCGGTTCATCCGGAACGCCATTGCGATCAGGGAACGGGTGCCCGGCAACGCGGCGAGCGCGTGTTCGCGCTCGCCGGCCAGGTCGGGGTGGTCCAGGCTGACCACGGCGGCGTCGTCCGCACCCGCCGCGAGGCACAGTTCGCGCAGCCAGGCCGCGTCGATCACGGCCGGCGGGCTCGGCCTGCGCTGGGCGAGCACGGCCTGCACCGACGGGTGTGCCGCGAGTTTCGCCGGAAGCTTGGGACCGGTCATGCGACCGAGAGCAGCAGGTCGGCGGGCACGTCAGGGCGTTCCAGGGAGATGAAGTGGCCGGCGTTCGCGACCTGGGTGAACTCGGCGCCGGGCAACAGGTCCTTGTTGGCCTGCCGGTCCGAGGGGCGGGACCAGTCCTTCTCGCCGTAGACGAGGTGGATCGGCGCCTTGACGTCGGTGTAGCGGGCGCGGGCCGCGATGAGGCTGGGCAGGTTGCGGTAGACGCCGCGGGCGACGGTCGAGTAGCCGGGGTGGCGGCCGACGGCGAGGAGCTCGTCCAGGTAGTCCTCGCGCAGGGCGGAGGGGTCGGCGAGGCCGCCGGACAGGATGGCGCGCATGACGTCTTTGGGTTCCAGCCGGGCGAGCAGCGGGCCCACGCCGGGGGCGATGACGCCGGTGATGATCAGGCGGGCGAGCAGGCTGGACCTGGCGATGCCGCCGGCGAAGTCGTAGGCGTTCACCGCGACGACCCGCCGGACGCGGTCGGGGAGGTCGGCCGCCGCGGTGAGAGCCAGCGTGGCGCCCATCGACTCGCCGAGCAGGGTCACGTCGCTCAGATCGAGCTGGGTGAGGAGCCTGGTCACGGCGGCGCGCATGGCGGGTTCTTCGTAGGACGCGCCGGGCACGATCTCCGAGTAACCCATGCCCGGCAGGTCCAGCGCGTAGACGGTGTACTGCTGCTGCACCAACGGAATGAGGTGGCGGAAGTGCTCGGCCTGGGTGCGCACGGTGTGCAGCAGGACCAGCGGCGCGCCGCTGCCACCGGTGAGGTAGCGCAGCCGGCCCTGGTGGCCCGGTTCGGTCGCCTCGAGGAAGTGGCTCTTCGTCCCGGGGACGCTGATTCCGGAACCGGTGTTGGTGATCATCGACATGGCCGTCCTCGTGGCGAGTGTGTTGTGTTTTCCAACCGACTGACCGATACAGTAGGGCAGTCGGTTGGAAAACACAACACACTCGATTAGGGTGAGGTCATGACCGATCCCGAACCGCGGCCCGGCGTCCGCATGGCCGACCTGCCCCTGGGCGTTCGCCCGTGCTCACTCGCGGCGGCTTTGGACGTCCTCGGCGAGAAGTGGTCGTTACTGGCCATCCGGGAGATCGGCTACGGTGTGCACCGTTTCGCGCGCATCGCCGGCTACACCGGTGTGTCCCGAGACATCCTCGCCGACCGGCTGCGCAAGCTGGAGGCCGCCGGGGTCGTCGAGCGCCGGCTCTACAACGAGCATCCGCCGCGCCACGAGTACCACCTCACCGAGGCGGGCCGGGAGCTGTTCCCGGTGATGCTCGCCCTCAGCCAGTGGGGCGACAGGTGGGCGGTGGAGAGCCCCGTCCTCGTCCGCCGGCACTCCTGTGGCGAGCGGGTCCAGGTCGACCTGGTCTGCCACCACTGCGGCCGGCCGATCACCAACGACACGGTCCACGCCGAAGTCGACGGTGTCTCACCCGCTAGTTGACGCCGACGTCGTTCCAGGACGCGCGCACGACGTTGGCTACCTCGGTCCCGAACAGCGCCTGCGCCGACGCCACGGTCGCCGCGGCGGCTTCCGCGAAGTTCGAGTTCACCCGGAGCTTGGTGGCGAGCGCGTCGTACCAGACCTTGCCGGCCTTCTCCCAGGCGTTGCCGCCCAGCCGCGTCGCGACGAGGTGGAAGGCCTTGTTGGGGATGCCGGAGTTGATGTGCACGCCGCCGTTGTCGTTGCGAGGGTTGCCGTCGTCGGGCAGGTCGACGTAGGAGCGCATGTGGCCGGGCTGGCGGTCGAGCTGGTGGGCGGTGCCGGGGTCCTTCATCGACCGCAGCGCGACGCCCTGCAGCTGCGTGCCGAGGATGCCCGCGCCGACGAGCCAGTCGGCCTGGTCGGCGCTGTGGCCGAGAGCGTGCTGCTTGACCAGTGAGCCGAACACGTCGGCCATGGACTCGTTCAACGCGCCGGACTGCTTGCGGTAGCGCAGACCCGCTGTGTACTGCACGACGCCGTGCGTGATCTCGTGACCGACGACCGAGATGTCGCGGGCGAGCGCGCCGGGCTGGAAGACCTTGCCGCTGCCGTCGCCGTAGACCATCTGGGTGCCGTCCCAGAAGGCGTTGTCGAAGCCGCGGCCGAAGTGCACCGAGCTGACGAGCTTGAGGCCGTTGCCGTCGACGCTGTGGCGGCCGAGGACGTCGCGGTAGAAGTCGTAGGTCTTGTCGGCGTTGTCGAACGCGTCGTTGACGGCCGGGTCGTTCGAGGCGCCGTCGCCTTCCTTGCGGCGCATGACACCGGGCAGGTTGCGCTCGTCGCCCGCCTGGACGTCGTGCACGGCCTTGAACTCGCTGGCCGGACCGCGCAGCTGGGCGGCGTTGAGGTCGAGGAACTGGATGGCCTCGGTCAGCGTGTCGCGCTGGGTGCGCAGGGCGGCCGAGGCGAGCAGGGTCGGGATGGTGTCGCGGATGTCGACGTTGCCGGCTTCCGCGAGCTCGATGAGCAGATGCGCGGGCAGGATGAAGCAGACCATGGGCGTGTTCCCCCTCTATTTCCCCTTGTACCTGGGGAGGAGGGGCCGTCAGGCAGGGAAATACGCCGTGTTCCGGAGGATCTCGGCGGCGATCTCGTCCGGGCGCCGGTGGTCGGTCTGCACGTGCAGATCGCCCTTGCCGCGCATCGCCTCGACCGTGCGTGCCGCCTGGTCCGCGATGTCCCGCAGCCGGTCTGGAGGCTGCCCCAGCAATGTGTCACCGGCAAGACCTGGCGCTGGAGAGTCGCCTCGGGCTCGGCGCGTGGCGCGGTCGAGGAGCACGTCGCGGCCGGCGTCCAGGCAGCACAACGTGATCGTGGCGGCGGGAAACGCCGCCGTGTACGGGGTGGGGTCCTCCAGCGGGCCGACCGCGACCAGGCAGTCGGCCCCCGCGGCGCGGAAGGTGTGCCAGACCGCGGCGAGGTTGGCGGCGCGGACGTGGTGGCCGAGTTCGGGGCGGTGAAAGGAGATCTGGTCGAGGTCGGCGAACGCGGCGTTCCGTCCTGCGCGCTGGAGCTGTTGGTAGACGTGCCAGCCGACGGTCGACTTCCCGACGGCGGCCGGTCCGCACAGCAGCAGGATCTCGCCCGGATCCTCGTACTGCCGCAAGGGTTTCGGCGCCGGCGCGGGTGCGTCGGGCCAATCGGTCCGGTCCAGCACCCGGTCCGCGACCTCGCTGACGGACAACCCGGTGGTGTCCACCCATGCACCGGGCGCGAGGTCGGCGGCCTCGGCGTGGGCGAGCGCCTCGGCGAGGTCCGTCATGCCGCCACGGCCGGTGATCCGGCGGGTCAGCTCCGCCGGGTCTGCCCGCAGCCGACACGTTGTGATCTCCGTGTTCGGCACCGGCTCGGGTTCGCGGCCTGAATCGGTGACGCCGGGCACGACCAGGCACTGGGCGCCGGCGTCCCGGAAGTTCGCGGCCACCGCGGCGAGCGCGCGGGCCTTGAGCAGATAACGACCGGGATCGCCGGCGGGTTCGGGGCACATGCCGAGCTGGTCGATGTCGACGTGGCCGACAGCCAGACCCCGCCGGCCGAGTCGCTCGAACAGCTCCCAGGCGACGGTCGTCTTGCCCACTCCGGGCGGACCGGACAGCCACAGCACAGGCAACGAGATCACTCCGGCGAGTATCGGGACGTGACGCCGCCGGGTCGACCGAATTCATTCACGCAACCAAAGGTTGCGCTACTGGCGGGCGACGGTTAACGTGCAACCGTTGGTTGCGAATAGATGGGAGAAGCCCGTGGAGTACGGAAGCATCGAGAGGGAACTGCGGATCGACGCCACCCCCGAGGTGGTCTACGAGGTGATCAGCTCCGCCGAGCACCTGCGCGAGTGGTGGCCCGACGACGCCGAGCTCGACGCCGTTCCCGGCGGCACCGGCACGATCACCTTCGGCGATCCGGGTTCGCCGGACGCCAAGGTCGAGCAGCTCACCGTCGTGGAGGCCGATCCGCCGCGCCGGTTCGCGTTCCGCTGGGTGTACGACGGGGACTCGGCGGCTCCGGACAACTCGCTGCTCGTCACGATCGACCTCGTCCCCTCCGGCGACGGCACGGTGTTGCGCTTCAAGGAGACCGGCTTCCGCGAGCGCGGCTGGGAAGCGGCCGTGCTGGAGCAGGCCTACCGCGACCACGTCCAGGGCTGGGACCACTTCCTGCCGCGCCTGGTGGCCCGCGCGAACAGCCTGGTCGCACGGCCGTGAGCACGACGATCGACGACGACCTGTGGTCCGCGGTCGGCGATCCGACCCGCCGCAGGATGCTCGACCTGCTGCTCGCCGACGGCGGCGGCACGGCGACCACGCTCAGCGAGCAGCTGCCCGTGACCAGGCAGGCGGTCGCGAAACACCTCGGCGTCCTGGACCGGGTCGGTCTGGTGCACGTGACACCCGCAGGGCGCGAGCGCCGTTACGAGGTGGACGAGACGCAGCTGGCGCGTGCAGTGGCACAGCTGTCGGCCGTCGGCGCGACCTGGGACGCCCGGTTGCAGCGGATCAAGCGGATCGCCGAACGGATTCAGCGGGAGAAGGAAGCAGATCGGTCATGACCACATCGCGCACCGGTTACTCGACGTCGTTCACCGTCGAGCAGTCGCCGGACGAGGTCTTCGCCGCCGTCCTGGACGTCCGCGCCTGGTGGACGGGCGAGGTCGAGGGGTCTGCCGACGAGGTGGGCGCCGAGTTCACCTACCGGCATCCCCCGCAGCACTACAGCCGTCAGCGCGTGACCGAGCTTTCGCCGGGCCGGCGGGTGGTCTGGCAGGTCACCGACAGCCATCTGGCGATCGTCTCGGAGCCGGCGGAGTGGACCGGCAGCGAGATCGTGTTCGACGTCGTTCCCGCGGCGGGTGGTGCGGAGCTGCGGTTCACCCACGTCGGTCTGGTGCCGGACGTCGAGTGCTTCGGCGCGTGCTCCGCGGGCTGGGCGCACTACGTCGGCGGCAGCCTGCGCAGCCTGATCACCACCGGGCGCGGCCTGCCGGATCCGTGGTGATCAGCTGGTCGTCCACCGCGTGACGACCGGGGTGCCGTCGAGTGCCGTCAGCCGGATCCGGACCAGTCCGCGCGGTACCTCGGTGGCGGTGAACCTGCCGTCGGTGATCGGTACCGCACGGCGTGAGCGCGGTGTCTCCACCACCGCCTCGCCCTCGGCACCGGTGACGAGTCCGCGGACCACGTCGTCGTCGATCTCCAGGTTGACCGCGACCCGCTCGGACTCGAAGACGAGCGTCAAGGGCTCGTCGCCGCGCACCAGCACCTCGGACTCGACCAGCTCGGCGAGTTCGGCGTCGAGCGTGCGCAACGCCAGCGCGGCACTCGCGTCGCGGATGACACCCGCCGGGACCGGGTCGAGCTCGTCGGCCGCGGCCCGCAGGACGTCGAGGAAGTCGTCGTCGTTCATGACCGTTCCTCCAGCAGCTCGTTGCCCTTGACCAGCGCTTTCAGTCGGCCGAGGCAGCGCTGGCGGATCGGCCCGATGCTGCCGACCGGCATGTCCAGCGCGAGGGCGACGTCGGCGTAGGCGGGCGGCGGCGAGGCCATCAGCACGCGCAGCAGCTGACGGCAGCGGTCCGGCAGTTCCTCGAAGACCCTCCACAGCGCGGTGTTGCGTTCGGTGGTGAGGAGCTCGTGGTCGACGTCCGGGGCCGGGTCGGGGGAGTCGGCGATCTCCTCCGCCGGTTCCGGCAACCGCCCGGCGCGCCGCAGCAGCTGCAGGCACTCGTGCCGCGCGGTCGTGGACAGCCACCCGGCCAGGCGTTCGGGTTCGGTGATGCGGTCGAGGTGCTCGACCAGCTTGATCCACGTGCACTGCACCGCGTCCGCCGCGTCGGCGTCGTTCAGACGGAAGGCGCGGGCGATCGACCAGAGCAGCCCGCTGAACTGTCTGACCAGCGCGTCCCACGCGGCCTGGTCGCCCCGGGCGGCCGCGGCCACCAACGCTGGGATGTCCATGTGCTCATGATGCCGCGCGATCGCGCCGTGATTCGGATTTTGCACTCGAACGTCGCGACCCGCCGATCGTCTCGAATCGCCGAAATTGCCGCCCAAACTCGGCTCTTCGGGTGCATTCTGATGGGCAACAGCTCAACTCGAGGACTGATGACCATGACGAGTCCGACCGCGTCCTCCCGCCACAACTGGGAGTCCGACCTGGAGCGCTACCGGACCAGGGCGGTCCAGGTGCTCGACACGCACCTGCCCGCCACCAGCGGATGCAGCGAGTGCGGCGACCCGTGGCCCTGCGCCCGCGCGTGCACGGCCGAGCTGGTGCTCGAACTCTGATCAGGATTCCACCCGATCGAGGAACGCCACCACCCCGGTGACGAGCCTCGCGGCCTGTTCGTCCCGTGTGATCGACTCGTGGAAACGCGAGCCGGGTCCCGCGTTCTTCTTTCCGCGCAGGTACAGCGAACACTGCAGGTCCGCACACACGTAGGCACCCACCGAGTTGCCCAGCTGCCCCGACTTGCCCGCCTTGCGCGCGGTCATCAGCGACACCCCGTCCCCGGAATGCGTGGTCAGGCACCACGCGCACATCGTCTTGCGCGCCCGCCCGGCCTGCGCGGCACGCCGCAGCGCGACGCCGACGAGCCGGTCGCCGAGGTCGATCACCAGATATGACCGGTCCGGCGCGGCGGGGTCGGTCCAGCCGAGGAAGTCGAGGTCGTCCCACGGCCGTTCGCCGAGATCCCTGGGTACGTGCATGCGCTTCGCCTCGCCCTTGGTGGAATTGACGAAGGACGCACGGATGTCGTGTTCGGTCAGCGGCTTCATGTCCGGGAACGCTAGGCTTGCCTAGAGGTCCTAGGCAAATCATTAAGGGCCCTAGGAAGGGTGACGGATGGCACGCGCGGGCCTCACCGCCGACCGCCTCACGCAGGCGGCGGCGGAGCTGGCGGACGAGGTCGGCTTCGAGAACGTGACGGTCTCGGCGTTGGCCCGGCACTTCGGCGTGAAGGACGCCTCGCTGTACTCGCACATCCGCAACGCCCACGACCTGCGGGTCCGCCTGGCCGTGCTGGCCCTGGCCGAGCTCGCGGACCAGGTGTCCTCAGCCGTCGCCGGCCGATCGGGCAAGGACGCCCTGGTGGCGTTCGCCAACGCCTACCGCACGTACGCCCGTGAACACCCCGGCCGCTACACGGCGACACAGATGGCGCTGGACCCGGACACGGCGGCGACGTCTGCCGCCTCGAAGCACGCCGAGATGACCCGTGCGATCCTGCGCGGCTACGACCTGTGGGAACCCGACCAGACCGACGCCGTGAGGTTGCTGCACAGCACGTTTCACGGCTACGTCTCGTTGGAACGCGTCGGGGCGTTCCACAGTCACCCGCGCGGGGTGGAGGCGTCGTGGCTGCGCGCGCTCGACGCCCTCGACTCGCTGCTGCGGGCGTGGCCGGTGGGCCGATGAGCGTGTCCCTGTACGAGCGTGGCTCGGTGACTACTCCGGCACGCCTGCAACGGCGACTACCTGAACGGCTACTTCGCCGACAAGGTCGCCACTGCCGCACACCTGCACGCGGCCATCACCTCCGACGACAGTTGGTGGTAGTTGGGGTGATCTGCAATCGATTGCATTGGCTCGTAACTACAACCAACTCGCAGGCGCGGCATTGTGAGAGCGTGACCACCGGTGTTCTCTCACCGCAGCCGTACCCGACCTGACAAAGCACTACTGGTGTTCGACCGCGATCGCCGAGTACCTGCGAGACGTGTGACGCTCACAAGCGCGGCCGGCTGAGCAACCGGGAGAGCACGATCGCGCTCTCGGTCCGCTCGATCGGCGCGGTGGCGCGCACCCGTTGGATGGCCTGTTCCAGATGCGGGATGTCCCGGGCGAGCAGGTAGATCATCGCGTCGGCCGCGCCGGAGACGGTGCAGGCCTCGACGACCTCGGGGATGCCGTCCAGCGCCCGGCGCAGCTCGGCCGGGGTGGGGTTGCCGCTGCAGTAGACCTCGACGAACGCCTCGGTGTGCCAGGCCAGCGCCTGCGGATCGACGATCGCGGTGAACCCGCGGATCGCGCCGGTGGCCACCAGCCGGTCCAGTCGTCTCTTGGCCGCGGACGCCGACAGCCCGGCGGCCTTGCCGATCTCGGCGTAGGTGGCGCGGGCGTTGCGCAGCACGCACTGGATGATCGCTTCGTCGATGGTGTCCACACCCGTGAGGATCCGGCGTCACGCAAATAAACGCCAGCAGGCGGCTCACATTGCAAAAAACCCAGTACAAGACGCCGCAAATGAAGATTGTTTGCAGCGCTCGTCCGAACCTACTGTCCTGCTCGTGACGATGAACGACGTGGAAGCGGCCGCACTGGCCGCGGTGGACGAGGCGGAGATCGGGCGGCTGCTGGTGGAGCTGCTCGAAGTGCCGAGCGTGACGGGCAGCGCCGCGGAGTCCGAGGTGCAGCACGTCCTGGCCGCGAAACTGGAGCGCCTCGACCTGGACGTCGACCTGTGGTCGATGGACCTGGACGGTCTGCGCGCACACTCCGACTTCCCCGGCGGCGAGGCGCCGCGCACCGAGGCCTGGGGCCTGGTCGGCACGCGCAGCCAGGGGGACGGGCCGACGCTGGTGTTGCAGGGGCACGTCGACGTCGTCCCGCCCGGCGACCTGGCGCAGTGGGACGGCGATCCGTTCCGCCCGCGGATCGCCGGGGACGTGGTGCACGGCCGCGGCGCGTGCGACATGAAGGCCGGTGTGGTGGCGATCCTCGCCGCGCTGGGTGCGATCCGCGTGTCGGGCGCGACGTTGGACGGGCAGGTGTCGGCGCACTTCGTCGTCAGCGAGGAGGACGGCGGGCTCGGCGCGTTCGGCACGCTGGAGCGCGGGCACACCGGTGACGCCTGCATCATCACCGAGCCGACCAGCGGAGCGTTGATGATCGCGAACGCCGGTGCGCTCACCTTCCGGATCGAGGTGCCGGGCCGGGCCACCCACGGCAGCACCAGGTACGTGGGCGTCAGCGCCATCGACTCCTACCTGCCGATCCACCAGGCGCTCGCCCGGCTCGAAGCCCGCCGCAACGCCGGTGCCGACCCGCTCATGGCCGACTACCCCGTCGCGTACCCGTTGTCCGTCGGCACCGTGCAGGCCGGCGACTGGGCCAGCACCGTCCCCGACCTGCTGGTGGCGGAGGGACGACTGGGCGTCCAGCTCGGCGAGGATCCCGCCCTGGCCCGCGCCGAGCTGGAGAACTGCGTGGCCGAGGCCTGCGAGGCGGACCCGTGGCTGCGCTCGCACCCCGCCACCGTGACGTGGCCGGGCGGCCAGTTCGCGAGCGGCCGGCTGCCGGCGGGACATCCGCTCGCGGACGTCGTCGGTACGGCGCACGCCGACGTCACCGGCGGGCCGCGGCCTGCCGAGCGGGGCGCTCCCTACGGCAGCGACCTGCGGCTGTACGCCGGGGCGGGGATCCCGACATTGCAGTACGGGCCCGGCGACGTCCGGCTCGCCCACAGCCCGCAGGAGCAGGTCCGGGTGAGCGAGATCGTCACCGTCACCAGGGCGTTGGTGCTCGCCACCCTGCGGACGGTCGGAGCGGCCCGATAGGCCTCACCGGGACTGGCTCCGGGTGTCCCCGGCGGGGGTGGCCGCCCAGCTGGCGAGGAGCTTGAGCTGGTCCTCGTCGGGGGTGCCCGGCTCGGCGGTGTAGATGATCAGGGAGTGGGCCTCGCTGCTGGAGATGGGCAGGTCCAACGGCTGATAGGTGAGTTCCAGCGGGCCGGCGTCGGGGTGGTTGAGGTGTTTGACGCCGCCGTGGTGGATGCGCACGGTGTGCGTGGCCCACTGGGTGCGGAACTCGGCGCTGACCGTCGACAGCTCTCCGATGAGCTCGCGCAGCGCCTTGTCGTCGGGATACCGGCCGGCCTCGGCGCGCAGGAGTGCGGTGGTGATGGTGGCGGCACTGTCCCAGTCGCCGACGAAGTCGCGGGAGCCCTTGTCGAGGAACCAGAACCGGGCGAAGTTGGGCCGCCCGCGCTGGTTCGCGGTGTGACTGCGGTACAGGGGCGAGAACAGGGCGCGGGCGAGCGCGTTGGCGGCCACGATGTCCAGGCGGCCGTTGGTGACGTAGGCCGCGGACAGGGTCATGGAGTCGAGCAGCCACTGGACGCGGGGCGGCAGGTCGACGGCCTTGCGCCGACGCCGCGCCACGGGGCTGGGCTGCGCGGCCTTGGCGAGATCGAACAGGTAGGTGCGCTCGTCGTCGTCGAGCTGCAGAGTGCGGGCCACCGCGTCGAGCACCTCGTCGGACACGCCGCTGATGTGGCCTTTCTCCAGCCGGGTGTACCACTCGGTGCTCACCCCGGCGAGGACCGCGACCTCCTCGCGGCGCAGCCCGGGCACCCGGCGCCGACCACCGGCGGGCAGTCCGACCTGCTCCGGGGTGAGCTGGGCGCGCCGACGGGCGAGGAAGTCGCGGATGTCGGCGCGATTGTCCGAGCGAGGGGCCATAGCTTCACGGTAATGAAGGCCTCAGCCGCAGGCAGGTCGAGTTTGTACCCCCATAACCTCGACCTTTGTCGATGGCGGCCTCGCCCGACATCTGTTCCGCTGACCGGTCTCGGCTCTTCAACCCGATACTGGTCCGCTGCTTGGATGAGCACCATGCGCGCCCTGCTGCTCTCCGTGCTGCTCACGTTGTCGTTCGCGGTGCCGGCCCAGGCCGGCACCAAGTTCGTGGTGCTCGAGGACGTCGACCCGACGATCCTGCACGACGTCCGCTACTACACCGCCCACAACTTCGTCGGCACCCGCATCGACGGCTACCACCAGCCGCTGTGCATCCTCACCAGGCCGGCGGCGCTCGCGTTGCGCAAGGTGCAGCGGGAGATGCTCAAGCAGGGCTACACGCTCAAGGTCTACGACTGCTACCGCCCGCAGCGCGCGGTCGACCACTTCGTGCGGTGGGCGCGTGATCTCGCCGACCAGCGGATGAAGACCGAGTTCTACCCGCGGGTCGACAAGACGCGGCTGTTCGAGGACGGCTACATCGCGGGGAAGTCCGGGCACAGCCGCGGGTCGACCCTCGACCTCACGATCGTGCGGCTGCCCGCGCGTTACCAGCGGCCGTACGTGCCGGGGGAGCCGTTGGTGAACTGCTATGCGCCCCAACGGTTCCCGGACAACACCGTGGACATGGCCACCGGCTACGACTGCTTCGACACGCTCTCGCACACCGACGACCCGCGCGTCACCGGCACAGCTCGGGAGAACCGGCAGTTGTTGAAGAAGGCGATGACGGACAACGGGTTCCGCAACCTGCCCGAGGAGTGGTGGCACTTCACCTTCAACGGCGAGCCCTACCCGGACACCTACTTCGACTTCCCGGTCAGGCGAGGTTCTTGGTGAAGAACTCGTCGAGCTTGTCGAAGGGGATGCGGTCCTTGCGGTCGTACAGGTCGACGTGGTCCGCGCCCGGCACGACCAGCAGGCCGACGGCTTCGGGGGCCTTCACCTGGACGTCCTGGGAGTAGTAGAGGGAGTGCGCGTTGGCGCCGGCCACCAGGAGGGCCTTGCGGGGCGCCAACAGGTCGAGGTTCGTCATCAGCTGGAACCCGAAGAACGACATCGGCGTGGTCCCGGTCCACGCGGTGGTGGAGTTGATCGAGCGCGGGTGGAAGCCGCGCTCGGTGCGGTAGTAGTCGAAGAAGATCCTCGTGATCGGATCGGCGTCCGCCGGCAGGGTCTTGGGCAGGACGCGGTTCGAGGGGGCGACGTCGCCGTTCTTGTCGAACGGGATCTCGTGGGAGAGCCGCGCGTAGGTGCCGTTCTCGGCGTCGATCCAGCGCTGCCGGCTGAGGTGGGCCACGACCTTCTGGCGCTGCTCACGCGTGTAGAAGTCCTGGTGACCACGGGACATGCTGCGCGACATGTCGTACATCGAGGCCGTGGCGACCGCCTTGATGCGGTCGTCTGCCGCCGCCGCGGTGAGCGCCATCCCGCTCAGGCCGCAGATGCCCTGCGCGCCGATCCGGTCGCGGTCGACGAGTTTCTGCAGGCCGAGGAAGTCGACGGCGGCGCTCCAGTCCTCGGTGTTGATGTCGGGCGAGCCCACGTCACGCACCTTGCCGCCGCTCTCCCCGGTGAAGGAGGGGTCGAAGGCGAGGGCGACGTAGCCGCGGCGGGCGTACTCGTTGGCGTAGAGGCCCGACGACTGTTCCTTGACCGCGCCGAACGGGCCGCTGACCGCCAGGGCGGGCAGCTTGCCCTTGGCGTTCTTCGGAACGTAGAGGTCCGCGGCGAGCTCGATGCCGTAGCGGTTCCGGAACCGCACCGGGGTCCGCTTGACGTTCTTGTCCAGCGCGAAGGTGTAACCGCCGTTGCCCTGTCCGGTGGCGCCCGCGCTGATGGAGGGCAGAGCCGTGAAGGAGGCGGCGGTGGCGGCGATGAGTCCGAGCGCTGTGCGGCGTTCCATGGAGTTGACCTCATCTTCTATTGGTGGGAAACGATTCCCAGACAACCGCTTCCGCGCCAGGACAGGCAGGTCGGGTTTGTGGGGGGACAAGCTCAACCCCCCAGGGCTGGCTACGATCGTCGGTGTGTCGAAGACTTGGGCACTCGCTGCCGTCGCTCTTCTCGCCGCCTGTCAGTCCGCCCCCGCGCCACCGCCCTCCGATGCGCCGAAAACCCAGTCACCGCAGGCGTTTCCGGACCAGCAGTCCAAGTCACCTGTACTGGGGCTGGAGTTCTGGGTGAACGACGCGAAGTCACCGATGCGCACCCGTGCGATGACGGCGTCGGTGCGCCGCAGCTCCCGGTACAGCCGCAGCTTCCAGTCCTCGCCGAACTCGATGCCCCGGTGCGGGTCGCGGTCGAAGAACACCTCGTGGCCGGCGTCGCGCAGCCAGCCGAAGATCTCGTTCGCCCGCGCCTCGTCTGGGCTGGCGTAGCTCAGGAAGACCTTGGCCACGACACCCCCGTCGGGTTCTCTTGACTCCGTCCACCGTAGGGACCGGCGGTGCGGTTGTGACCGTTATCGGGATTTCCTCACGGGCCGACCCAGAGGTGCGACGGCACCTGCGCGTAGTCGGCGATGCTGTCGACTTCCGCCGCGAACTCCGGATGCTCCGGCCCGATGATCCACGTCGGCGGATCCTGCGGCTGTCCGGCGAGCCGGGACGACAACTCCTCGAACGCCTCCCGGGAGTGCCCGCGGGGCCTCCACAGCAGGCATGGTCCGGGCACCTGGGTGGAGACTCGCTGGCCCAGCGCCGTCACGATGATCTCGGGGCCGCCCAGTTCGCTGTCGAGCAAGCACAGCGACGCCCCGGTCGACAAGGCCAGCGTCGCGAAGGTTTCCCGGATCGACGGTGACATCAGGAACAGCTGGCTCTGCGCGTTGACCGCCGGCATGAAGCCGAACCTCCAGTGGTCCGGCAGGACGGCGTAGGTCTCGCCGGCGCTGAGGTAGACGTAGCCCACCATGATTCGGCTGCTGCCGTCCGGGTCCGACATCGCGTCCCGGTATGCGCGCAGGGGCTCGTCCGCCGGAAAGCTGAGGGACAGGTCGAAGGTTCCGCCCAGCTGATCGGAGCCGGCCAACTCCACCGTTGTACCGCTGGCGAAGCCATGAGTGCCGGGCAGCCTGACCGAGGTGCCGTCGGGCAGGAGGACAGTCGTCCACTTTTCTGACCGCGGTGCGCAGAGATCCGCGACCGCGGTCAGAAAGCGGCGGACGTCCCGCCTGTGCACGTAGAACTCGTAGCTGAAGTCGATGCCCATGTCGTCACGCCGAGGAGTTCAGCCGCGCGAGCAGGGCGCGGGTGTGCTCGGCGATGCGCGGATGCGTCTGCGGCTGCGCGGCCACCGCTCGGACCTGCGCCACGACCGCCGCGGGCACCGGTCCTGAGCACAGCCGGTCGATCTCCTGCAGATGATGCAACAGCTCCACCGGGTCACCGGCTTCGGCCGCGCGGGCAAGAGCGTCCGCCGCGTCGGTGAGCGCCGTGCCCTGGGTGCGTTTCTGCCGCGCCCACAACAACGTGGCCTCGACGATGTCGACCGCCGACCGGGACGGGTCGCGGGCGGCCTGGTTGTAGACGCGCTGAGTCGTGTCGACCGAGGCGTGGCCGACGTCGGCCTGGACGTGGGTCATGTCAGCACCGCCCTCCGCGGCGCTGGTGACGTAGAAGTGGCGCACGACGTGCGGGCCGAGGGCTCCCGCGACCGCGGCCAATTCCGGCCCGGCCGCCCGCGCGACGCGGCGCAGCAGGGCCCACATGTCGCGGGGGTTCACGCGTCCGCCGTCGCGGGTGACGATCAGCGGTGTGCGGTGCGGGGCCACCTGGTGCGGCAGCGACAGCACCGAGGCCCGTGACCAGCGGTCTCGTTCGGCCAGGTATTCCGCGATCGCGTTGTCGGCCAGCGCCGACAGGTACACGATGCGCACCTTCCCGCCCTTGCCCAGCACCCGCAGCGCGGTGCGGCCGCGGTTCTGATGCAGGTCACCGCGATCCAGTCCGGCCGTCTCCCCGACCCGCAACCCGAGCGTGAACAGCGCCGTGATCGCCACCGACCGCAACGCCATCAGCCGGCTCACCCCGCGCCGCACCCGTGCCGCGGTGTGCAGCAGCAGCTCGACCTGCCCTCCGGTCAGCACCACCGTGGCGGAGGTGTCGTGGCTGCGGCCAAGGCCCAGTCCCGACCGGTCGAAGTTCGTCGGATCCCCTGGCACAGCACCGTGTTCCCACAGATATCCGTAGAACTTGCCCACCACGGCCAGTCGGTGCGCACGGGTCGACTTGGGAACCCCTGCCGCGGCCAGTTCCTGCTGCCACTGCTTGACCTCGGTGGAGGTCACCACCAGCGGGTGCACGCGGACGTGGTCACACCAGCGAAACCACGCCAGGTGCCGGAACTTGCCGGTGCGCACCGGCGGCTTGCTGGAACGCGGCACGGCGGCGGGTTGCGGGGTGAGCGATTCGACCCACGCGCGGCTGACTCCCAGCGCGTCGGCATAGGACAGTCGCGTCGCCCGCGAGGTGTAGCCCAGCAGCCAGTCCCGCAGCAGCCGCTCCAGCTCGGCGAGCTCGCTGAACAACTCCGAGGGCAGCTCCATCGCGCCAGGCGAGGCGGTCAGCTCCACTTGATCGCGCACGCGGCTCACGGTAGCGGTCCGTCCTGGTCAGGCCCGTCCTGGTCGGCAGTCGCGAGCGCGGCCAACGCTGCCTCGATCCTGTTGTCCGGGGCCGGGGCTTCGGCAGGGGATGCGAGCGCGGCACGAACGGCGCCGAGCACGTCGAGAAGCCGCTGCCGGTGTGCCGCCTCGCGTTCGGTCTGTGCTCGCAGCGCCTGGAGCTGTTCGCCGTGGTGCAGGGCGCGGTTTTCGTGTCCCGCGACCAAGGCCGCCAACGACGCGTCGTAGGCGTTCTTCTGGGCGGTGAGCGCGCCGGCCTGGTCACGGCGCATCTGCTCGACCTCCTCGAGGCGAGCGGCACGTTCCTGCTCGATCCGGCTGGCGAAGGACTGCCGATCGGCTTCGGCCCGCTGCTGCTCGTCGTCGAGTTGCTGTCGCAGCGCGGCGAGCTCCGCGGTGAGGTGAGCCGCCTTCTCCCGGGCGCTGGCGGCTTGTTCGTGCGCGAGGGCCACGCGGGTGTCGGCAGCCTGCGCAGTGGCAGCCTCACGTGCGGCCGCGTCGGCGGCTTGCTGTTCGGCGGTGTCGCGCTGCGCCTGCATGCGGTCGCGAGCGGTGTAGGCCTCCGCACGCGCCTGTTCCGCGGCGTCGCGGGTTTTGAGCGCGGCCGTCTCCGCCGCGCGGGACTCCGCGGCCTGCCGCAGCGCCTCATCGCGGGCGAGTTCGGCCGCATGCGCCTTTTCCAGCGCCCGGTCACGTTCCTCGATCGCCGAGCGCGCTTCGGCTTCGGCCGCCTCGGCCCGCGCAATCAGGCGTTCTTCCACGGCGTCGAGGGCGGTGCGGGCTGCGGTCATCGCTTCGAGGAGCCCGTTGACCGGCTCCCACGCGTCGTCGAGCTGCTCGGCCAGGTCTGTTGCGGTCTGCCGCAGTGTCACCGCTTCGCCACCGGTGAGGTCGACCGCGCGGGACGCGGCTCGCTGCAGCTTCGCCTGGGCCTGGCAGTCCTTGCCGTCGTCCCAGCAGTACAGCGGCGGCCGTCCGGTCGGCTTCCGTGCCATCACCGGTGTGCCGCAGAACCGGCATGGCTGGCTGCGAACCGTCTGACCTGCGGTTTCTGGGGGAGCGCTCACCCGCACAGCCTAACACAGTTTCTGTTTCCGTAACTCTGAACCACTTTCTGTTTCCGGATACCGGGTACTCGGGAGCGACCTTGCCGAGATAAGTGTCATTATCTCGGCAAGGTATGCACTAGCGAATCCCGAAGGCCTGCGGGTGGCGGAACCGTGCCGCGAAAACCAGGGGGCCGTCACCGTGACGAAAGTCGCCCTTGGGATCTTGGGATCGGGCGTCGTGATCATCGGTCACATGAGTGAAGGTCGCGCCTATTTGGCGTGAAACGAGCCTCGCGATCGGAGATGATGGCGGCGTGCGACCCGTTGGCGGCCGGTGGTCCTGATCGCCGACGCGATCGTGACGCTGGCCCTGCTGCCGCTCACGGTGGACGTCGCGACCGGAGGTGTGCTCGCCCCGGCAACCAGCTGGACGTGGTCGGCGCTCGGCGTGCTGTTGCTCGCGGCCGCTGCCCTTGGCCTGCACGGACTGCGTCGTGGCGACCGCATAAGCGCGAGGTTCCCGGACCACCCGCAGCTGGTGGTGTCGAGCAGGGAACGCGACTACGACCGGCTCGCCACGAGGCTGCGGATGCACGGCGCGGTCGTGATCAGTCCGCTGAACCGGACCCAGGAGCACCTGGCCGGGTGCGATCCAGAGGAACTCGCCGGACGAGTTCGGTAGCCCCGTCTTTCTGATCAATGTCAGGCCGAACATTCCGTCCGGCTTTGTAAGATATCGACGACTTTGTCTGGCAGTGGCTATGTTCGCCGGGACAACTTCGTGTGATCCGGAACGAAAATCGCTCGGGAGGAGATTTTCGTGCAGAAATCACGCCCAAGCACCTTTTTCGCGATGCTCACCGCGACCGAGGTGAACCTGCGGTCGAGCGCGCGACCAGCCCAGGCCACACCAGGGCAGTGCACGGGTTCGTGGGTCAGGCTGACGGCCACCGTCGGGGTGTTCAAGCACACCAGCCCCAATCCGTCGGACATCGACTACTACCTCTCCGGCGGCCAGTATCACCCGTGCCGGGCATTGTTGCTCGGTGACCGGTACAGCGGCTGCGGTTATACGAACGCCAACGGATACATTCTCATTCCGAAAATCATCGGCGGTGCCTTCTACGCGCTTCAGGGGCACGCCGGTCACACTAGAGCGCGGCCCGTATCCTGATCGGTGATGAACGAGTTGAAGGGCGACTGCGCCAACTGCTTCGGGTTGTGCTGCGTCGCGCTGCCGTTCGCGAAGTCGGCGGACTTCGCGGCCACCAAGGACGCGGGCACTCCCTGCCGCAACCTGCTCGCCGATCACCGGTGCGGCATCCACGACCAGTTGCGGCAGAAGGGTTATCCGGGCTGCACGGTCTACGACTGCTTCGGCGCCGGTCAGCGGGTGTCGCAGACGGTGTTCGCGGGCAACGACTGGCGCACCGGTGAGCGGCAGAAGATGTTCGACGTGTTCCCGGTCGTGCGGCAGTTGCACGAACTGCTCTGGTACCTCACCGAGGCTCGCCGGCTCGACCCGCACGACGACCTCGACGCCGCCTACGCCGAGGTCGAAGCGCACACGGTCGCCGGCCCGGACGACATCCTGGGGCTCGACGTCGCGGAGATCCGGGCCAAGGTGAACGTCCTGCTGCTGCGCACCAGCGAACGGCTGCGCAGCAGTGCCAAGTCCTACCGGGGCGCGGATCTCATCGGCGCGCGGCTGCGGAACAAGAACCTCTCCAACGCCGACTTCCGCGGTGCCTACCTGATCGGCGCGGACCTCACGAACTCCGATCTCTCGCGGGCGGACATGATCGGTGCGGATCTGCGGGGCGCCGAGCTCGGGGGTGCGGATCTGAGCACCTGTCTGTTCCTGACGCAGCCGCAGGTCAACGCGGCGCGTGGGAACGCCCGGACGAAGCTGCCGGCCACGTTGAGCCGGCCCTCGCACTGGAACGCGCCGGCCAAGCGCCGCTGAGGCCGGTTGCTCCGTTTGGCGGGCACGGGTGCCGCCGTCTGCCTACGATCGGGACGCACACCTGATCATTGCCGGGGAAGGAGCTGGGTGGTGCGTTCCACGATCAAGCGAATCGCGGCCATGGCGTTGGTGGTCGCGTCCGCACTGGGGTTGACGGTCGCGTCCGGCGGCACGGCGCTGGCCTGGGGGCCCGCGTGCCGCAACGGTGAGGTCGCCACGGGATTCAAGTTCACCGGCGACGGCATCAAGATCCGCACGAGGCCCGCGGGGAACGCGACGGTGCTCGGGCTGGGCTACCGCAGTCACAACCTGGCCGGTGGCGGCCGCCACGGCGACTTCATCTACGTCATCGACTGGACCACGAACGTGCGCGGCTGGGCTCCGGGCGCGTACGTGACGTGGCAGTGCGCCGGGCAGACCCATCCGTCTGGCTGACCAGCCGGAACGGTTTGACTGAAATTTCAGTCAGGCCTACGTTGGCGTCGTGAACAGGCGCAACTTCGTGCAGTCGGCTGTCCTGAGCGGGCTGTTCGCCGGCTGCGCGGACGACACCGGTGGCAGGACCTGGCTGATGCCCGAGGAGGGCGAGCCGCACGCGCGGACGTGGATGGCGTTCGCGGCCGACGAGCGCGTCTGGGGGCGTGATCTCGCGCCGCGGGTGCGGCGGGACCTGGCGACGATCGCGACCACGATCGCCCGGTTCGAGCCGGTGTCGATGCTGGTGCGGGCCGAGGACCTGGAGCAGGCGCGGTCGCTGGTCGGGTCGTCGAACGTCGAGCTGGTGACCGCGGAACTCGACGACCTGTGGATGCGCGACACCGGGCCGGTGTTCGTGCGTGAGCGCGGCGCGGTCGACTTCAACTTCACCGGCTGGGGCGGCAAGCAGGAGCACCGCCGGGACGCGAAGGTCGCGGGGGTCGTGGCCGGGCGTGCCGGGGTCGAGCGGGTGCGCACGGACCTGGTGCTCGAAGGGGGTGCGCTGGAGATCGACGGCGAGGGCACGGCGATCATCACCGAGAGCTGCGTGCTCAACGGCAACCGCAACCGGGGCTGGCGCAAGCACGACGTCGAGACGGAGCTGGCGCGCCTGCTCGGGATCACGAAGGTGATCTGGCTGCCGGGCATCGCGGGCAAGGACATCACCGACGGCCACACCGACTTCTACGCGCGGTTCGCCGGGCCCGGTGTCGTGGTGGCGGGGCTGGACAACGATCCCGAGTCGTTCGACCACGACGTGACGCGCCGTCACCTGGAGATTCTCGAGCAGGCCACCGACGCCGCCGGCCGGTCGTTGCGGGTCGAGGTGCTCGAAGGTCCGTCGACCGTGCGGGTGCAGGATCCCGGCTTCGCCGCCGGGTACGTCAACTTCTACGTGTGCAACGGCGCGGTGATCGGGCCGGAGTTCGGTGACGCGCGGGCGGACGCCGCGGCGAAGGCGACCATGGAGCGGCTCTTCCCGGGACGTACGGTGGTGCAGATCAACATCGACGGCATCGCGTCGGGTGGTGGCGGCATCCACTGCACCACCCAGCAAGAACCCAGGTGAGGACACAGTGTCGGAGCGCAGGACCCAGATGCTCGAGGCCGCGGTGCGGGTGATCGCGCAGGACGGC
Source organism: Lentzea alba (assembly GCF_011067745.1). Taxonomy (GTDB): domain Bacteria; phylum Actinomycetota; class Actinomycetes; order Mycobacteriales; family Pseudonocardiaceae; genus Lentzea; species Lentzea alba. The sequence continues at coordinate 178,434 of NZ_JAAMPJ010000014.1, read as the reverse complement.
GTGCGCGGGTTGCGCGTCGAGAAGCTCGCGGCCGAGGCCGGGGTGTCCACGGCGTTGATCTACTACCACTTCAAGGATCGCGCCGGGATCCTGCGGGCGGCGCTGGAGCACGTGAACCACCGTGCGCAGACCTACACGTCCCCCGCGATGTCGGACGATCCGCGCACGCGGGTCGAGCAGATGTTGCTGGGCGAGTTGCAGGACGTCGACGTCGTGCGGGAGACCAGCGTGGCGTGGGGTGAGCTGCGGGCGAGCGCGGCGTTCCACGAGGAGCTGCGCTCGACGTTGCTGGCCACCACCGACGCCTGGAACGCCGACGTCGAAACCCTTGTCCGCCAAGCGAATCCCGGCGTGGACGCGGCGGCCGCCGCGGAACGGCTCACCGCGCTCGTCGAAGGCCTGAGCGAACGCTGGCACAGCGGCTCGCTGACCCTGGACCGGGCGCGCGAGCTGCTGTCCGGCGGGATCGCCCGCGAACTGGGCTAGACCGACAACCGCTGCTGGGCCACGGCGCGCGCGAAGCCCTCGACGTTGTCGATCATGATGTTGTGGCCGGCGTTGGGCACCGACACGATCTGGACACCGGCCGCGGTGAGCTCCCGGGCCCCGCTCGGCGGTGCTTCCTCGGGGTGCAGGAAGACGCGCGGGACTTCCAGTTCCATCAACAGCTTCCGCATGGTCGGCGAGGTGCCGCGGACGAGGTCGACGGCGCTGCGGTAGAGGGCTTCGCGGCCGGCCATGCGCATGGTCGCGGCCCAGTGCGGCCCGACGTCGCGCAGCACGCGCTCGAAGCCGTGAGAGAGGAAGTCGGCCTCACCGTAGGCGGCGATGCCCCGGCTACCGGGAGCGCCAAGCGCGGGCGTGGCGGGGTCGACGTGCGGGTCGACCAGGACGAGCGAGCGCACCATCTCGGGGTGCCGGGCGGCCAGCACGATGGCGACGGCGCCGCCCATGCTGTGCCCGATGATCTCGCTGCGCCGCAGCCCGATCTTCGCGAGCGCCACCGCGAGCGCGTCGGCGTGGCCTTCGAGTGAGTAGGCGAAGCCGGTCGGGCGGTCGCTGATGCCGAACCCGAGCAGGTCCATCATCAGGCTGCGGCGCCCGGCCAGCAGCGGGTGCGCGACCGCTTCGGCGTAGTAGGGCGCCGAGGACGCGCCGAGGCCGTGCAGGTACACGCGGGCGGGTGACGCGCCCGGCACTTCCACCCAACGGATCCGGACCCCAGGTCTGATCTCGACGGCGCGCATGTCTCTCCCCGCGTGATTTCGGATTGCCGGACCCTACCTCGCGTGCCCGGCACGTGAGACCGGTTTCGAGAGCCGTTTCTCATCTAGTCCACGAGCTTTGCCGAGAGCACTGCCAGCAGCAGTGTCACGGCGGTGAACACGAAGGTGTAGCTGAATCCTATGACCGCGTGCAGCGGCCGTGAGCGGGCTCCCTCGCACAGCTGCAGCTGCCAGTAGCCGGCGCCGAGGCCGAAGATCAACCAGGGCACGACGACCAGCGCATCCGTTCGCTCGCCCAGAATCGCGCCGACCGCGAACGGGGTCGCGGCGGTGAGGATCGCGGTGCCGGCCGCGATGATCCGCGGCTTGTCGACGAGCTCGCCGGAGACGTGCCCGGCTGCCGCCGCGGTCGCGGTGGCGAGGAGTGCGGCGGCGATCAGCAGCCCCAGCAGCCAGAGGTATTCGGGGCCGCCGGCGGTGACCGGGACGAGGGCGACCGCGATGAGCAGCACGGCGGCGACGGGTGTGAGCGGCAGCACCCAGGCGTGGCGGAGGGTCACCCGCGTGATGGTCGTCGATGGACGCGTTGATCGGCAGCGGCCGAACGGTGTCACTCAGGCGAATCGACGACCGCGTCTAGGCTTTGCCGATGATCCAAGCCCCCTCCTGGGTGCCTGGCACGTTCGTCAGCCGGCTCGACTCGGACACCCGTGAGGAGCTGATGTCGCTGGGCAGGCGGCTGGAGTTCCCGGCGGGCACGGTGTTGCTTCGCCAAGGATCACTCCAGACCACCGTGCTGGTGCTGACGACGGCGCGATCGAGCGACCTCGCCTGCGTGAAGATCGTGCTGACGGCGGAGGACGGTCACGAGAGTCTGCTGGGCATTCGCACGAGCGGTGATCTGATCGGCGACATGGCAGCGCTGTCCGAGCAACCGCGTACCGCGACCGCGAAGACCTGCAGGCCGACCGCGGTCCAGAAGATCAGTCACGGCGAGTTCACGGCTTTCCTCAAGAGGAGGCCGGACGCCGAAGTGGGCATCAAAAGGATGCTGGTCGATCGGCTGTCGCAGGCTGACCGGCAACGGCAGGAGTTCATCCGTTACGACGGGCCTACGAGGCTCGCGCGCATGATGGTCGAACTCGCCGATCGCTTCGGACGGGCGGGCGAACACGGCCTGGTCGTCGGTGTCGAGCTGTCGCAACGCGAGTGGGGTCACCTCATCGGCGCCGGTGAGGAGTCGGTGCGCAGAGCGATGCGGCGGTTGCGCGACTTGGACCTGGTCGTGCCCCGGTACCGCGACGTGACGGTGGTGGACCTGGCGGGCCTGCGCCGATTCGGTCACCTGAAAGAGTGAAGCAGAACCGGGATTTTTCCCGGTTCTTCGGCGGCCGCGCACGCCAGACTGCCGCCCATGAAAGACAGTTTCACCCGTCAGTTGTGCTTCGCGGTCGACGCGCAGGGGTACGGCAGGGGTAACACCGCCAAGCAGACCGAGATGCAGAACGAACTGAGCACTCTGCTGGAGACAGCCGCAGAGGCAGCCGGCCTGCACCGCAAGAACTGGTCCAAGGATCCTCGTGGGGATGAGGAGCTCGCTCTCATCCCGGTCACGGAACCCGAACACAAGGTGATCGACGCGTTCGTCCGCGAGCTCGCCTCGCAGCTCTACGCTCGCAACCTCGACCGCGCCGTCGAAGACAGACTGCGGTTGCGCCTCGCCTTCGCCCACGGCCCTGTCGGCCTCGGCTCGATGGGATTCACGGGCCAGGTGGTCGTCAAGGTCAAACGGCTGCTCAACTCCGGTCTCGCTCGCCAAGCCCTCGCCCACGTCCCCGAGGCGCACCTCGTCGTGGTCCTCGCACAGGACGTCTACACCGACCTCGTCGTCGGCGGCCTGACCTCACTGGAACCCACCCTGTTCGCGAGGGCGGTCGTCACCGAGAAGGAGTTCTCGGCCGACGCCTGGTTCTGGTTGCCCGGCGTGGAACCGGAGAAGCTCCGGCACGCCCTCACCGTTCCCGCCGCCGCACCGCAGATGTCGGCGGACCGCGGACTGGCGGCGGTGGTCGCGGCCACGCAGGGGATCCGCGAGGTCGTGTCGAGCCGCTACGACCGCGGCGCGGACGTCTCGCACACGCTGGGGGTGTTCCGGCGAATCGTCGAACTCGTCGACGTCCACGCGCCGATGACCACGTACGGCAGCACACCCCAGATCGCCCTCGCCTACGTGCTCGCGGAACTCTCGGTGATCCACAACCACCGGTCACAGGCCGATCCCGCCGCGGAGTTCGGCAGCGCCGCACAACTGCGGCGTGACATGGACCTGCTGGCCGAGTCGATGTCGGGAGTCGAGGTCCGGGACTTCGAAGCGACCCGGCGGCTGATCGGTCGGATGAGCCTGGTCGACCCGGAGCAGTTCAAACAGGTCGCCGGCATGCACGCCACCCCCACCGCCCGGTGCTTCAGCCTGCTGTGGGGCCTGGCCAGGCTCGCCCAGCTGCTCGACAACCCCGGCCTGGTGGACGCCGAGCTGCCGTCGGACGTGGTGCAGCGCAAGAACGTTCTCGAGGTGAGGCACGGCCCGTCCGACGGCTGTGTGCAGATCGACCTCGCCGTGACCGAACGCATCGGCTTCCGCATCGCCGCCGAGGCACACCACGTGGTGCGCCGGTACTTCGCAGAGCTGGAGGACGCCTGGCGCCGCTCACACCTGATCCCACCCACGATCCGCTTCGAGCTCGACACCCCGAACTGGCGCGACCGCAGCCTCGAGGTGCACGAGGTGAGGGTCGATCCGCGTCCGATCACCCGGCTGTTGATGGGCCGTGCCCTGTACGGGGACAGGCCTCACGTGTGGTTGCGGGAGCTGGTGCAGAACAGCATCGACGCGGTCGAACTCGGGGGCCGGCGGGATCGCGACTACGTGCCGCGGGTAGAGGTGGAGTTCGAAGACACGCACCACGTGACCATCCGTGACAACGGGATCGGCATGACCTATCAGCAGGTGCTGACGCAGCTGTCGGTGCTGGGCCGGTCGGGGTGGCGAGACACCTCGGTCGCGGAGGGCGCCGACGCGAGTGCGTTCTTCGGGCGGTTCGGCATCGGGTTCGCCTCGGTTTTCAGCGTGGCCTCCTCGCTCGAGGTGCACACCCGGACCGCTGACATGTCGGAGTCGCACGGGATCGCGATCCGGTTCTCCAGCGCCGACAAGCCCTTTTACACCGACTTCGTGCGTTGCCCGGTCGGTACGGAGATTCGCATCACCTTGACGAGCGCTATGACGTTCACGGAGTTCCGTGATGCGATGACGGACCTTTTCGCCTATCTGCCTCCGTACGTCGTCGTCAGCCCGAACGTGCACATCCCGTCATCGCTTTCGGACTTCTCCACGCTCGCCCGTGACGCCGCGAATTGTGCGGGTTGGTCGATCCTGGAGAGCACTCGTACGCTTCGAGTGGAAGCATACGAAGTCGACTTCAAGATCGAGATTCTGTACGACCCGAAGCCCCACAAACGAAAGGGCAGGGGTTCTGGGAGGCCCAAGTACGGCACTCTCGGCCGGACAACGATGACGTTCTGCGTGGACGGTATCCGAATCGACAAGCAATACGGGTTTCGGCCCTACGACGGAGCATCCGGCCCTCGGCAGGGCAGCCACAACCTCAACCTGGAGGGCTGCTATGTCACGGTGAACTTCCGGCGCGAAACCGCTCCTGTGGCGGCCTCGCGGAACAACCTCGACATCGATGGAGATTTCAAGAAGGAGCTGGCAGCGGTCATCTTCGCCCAGGTCGCAGCTCTTCTTCCGAAACTGGTTGCCAACGTCCGCACGAGCTGCATCAACGGCCGAGACCAGCGCAGAGCGGTTCTGGCCACCTTGGTGAATCTGTTCCCCGACAGCCAGCACCGCTATCACAACAGGCTTACCGACGCCACTTTTCATCCCAATGAAATGCTGGAGTCGGCCGTTGTGGTCGTCTATCACGCGCAATGCCCGGCATTGATCGTCTCCCGCGCAGGCAAAGAGCGACATGCGCTGCTGGACGACGTCAATCCCGATCAATGCCGTACCGTGGTCCTCGAGTCACTGACGGCGCACGCTGTCTTTCCGGCTTTTGTCCGCACGACCGGGTTGGACAGTTGGATGGTCGCGACGACTTTTCACGAGATGTCGTTGATCGAGCAGGCGTGGCCGCACGAGGCGCCTCTTCGTGTGGTCGACGAGGCGGCTCAACTCTACGAGGACTTCCAGACGGTTCTCCCGGAGATCCGCGACGGACAACTCTGGCTGTTGCTGCGAGGTGACTACGCTCTGTCCGAGGGCTCCGTCTTCGGTGATGCCCTGATCCTCCCGTTGCCCGGCCGCAAGCGCGGTGTGGCCCGGGACATCGGCCTCGCTCGCCGTCGTTCCGAGATCAGTGCCACCGAGCGCCCTCGAAAGATGTTCAACCGCGGGCACGCGCTGCTGGCTGCGCTCGAGCAGACCCTGGCCGACGGGGATGAGACCAAGCGCGCGACCGTTCAAGTCTGGCTCGATCGGCTCTGCAAGGACGTGCTGGACGAGAGGTCTGTGCGCGCGGCGAACGTTGTTCTGCGGAAGTTGCTCGACGAGCTGGTGGACATCACCGGAACGTCCTTCTCGCAGTGGGACGTCAAAGACCTGACCGTGTCCTGACCTGGTCGATGCCGAGCGCGGCGCACGCGGCTGTCACCGTCGCGGCCCGCAGCTCGTCGAACGGCGCGTCGGGGAACTGCATGGTGCAGTCCTGCATGCCGCCGAACGCCAGCACGGCGCGCGCTTCCTGTTCGAGGGTCGGCTCCGGGCCGAACACCATCCGGGTCAGGCGGGCGCGCCAGGCCAGCACGACGTCGATCAGGCCGAGCTCGGCGAGCGTGGTCAGTTCGGAGAGCAGCAGCAGGATGTCGGCGCGGTGGCGGTGGTGGAAGTCGAAGAAGCCCTCGACGAGTTCGAGGGGTGCCACGTCGTCGCGTTGTTCCATGTGGCTGAGGAACTGGTCGCCGTCGTCGATCAGCGGGGTGACGATGCTGCGGATCAGTTCGTCGCGTGAGGCGAAGTGGTAGTAGAGCGCGGGTTTGGTGATGCCGAGGCGGTCGGCGATCTCCTGCAGGCTGGTCTGCTGCACGCCTTTGGTGGCGAACAGCTCGCGCGCGGTCTGCATGATCCGCTGCTTGGTGTCGGACGGTCTGGCCACGGGCCGAATCTTACTTAACAGTCGGTAAAACTGGTGCTAGGCTCGCCCGCAGGGGCACTTACCGACCGTTAAGTAAGGGGGTTGACGTGCGCGTTCTTGTTTCTGGAGCGAGCATCGCGGGTCCGGTGCTGGCCTACTGGCTCACGCGGCACGGGCACGAGGTGACCGTCGTGGAGAGGTCACCGGTGCTGCGCAAGACCGGTGGGCACGCGATCGACCTGTTCAAGCCGGCGATGGACATCTCGGAGAAGATGGGGGTTCTGCCGCGCATCGAGGCCATGGCCACCGGCATCGACGCCATGACGATGTTGCGCGAGGGCGCCCGCAGGCCGGTCACGGTGGAGGTCGCCAAGATCGTCTCGGCCGCGTCGGACCGGCACGTCGAGATCATGCGCGACGACCTCGGCGAGATCTACCACGAGGCCACGCGTGACGACGTCGAGTACGTGTTCGGCGACTCCATCGCCTCGATCGACGCGGACAGCGGTGAGGTCACGTTCGAGGTGGGCGCGCCGCGGCGGTTCGACCTGGTGGTCGGGGCCGACGGGTTGCACTCGAACGTGCGGCGACTGGTGTTCGGCGAGGTCGAGAAGCTGTTCACGGGGGCGTACCTGGCGGTGTTGTCGGTGCCGCGGGAACTGGTGGGGCCCAACAGGATGGTCGGACACATCGGGCCGGGACGGATGGCGTCGGTGTACCGGGCACGGCACCTCGACGAGGCGCGGGCGGTGTTCTTCTTCCGCAGCGCGCGGGAGCTGGACTACCACCACCGGGACGTGCCGCGGCAGAAGCGGTTGCTGCTGGCCGCGTTGGCGGGCCTGCACCCGCAGGTGGACGGGTGGCTCGAGCACCTGGACGGCGGCGGGGCGTTCTACTTCGACTCGATCACGCAGCTGCGGACGGACACGTGGTCGCGCGGGCGGGTCGCGCTGACCGGTGACGCCGCCTACTGCCCCGGCCCGGCGATCGGCGGCAGCACCAGCCTGGCCGTGGTCGGCGCGTACGTGCTGGCGGGTGAGCTGTCGCGCGGGGACTCGCACACGGCGGCGTTCGCGCGCTACGAGCACGAGATGCGGGAACTGGTGCACGCCAGCAGGAAGTTCGCGCTGGGGACGGCGAAGACGCTGATCCCGGCGACGGCGAGCGGTGTGTGGGCGTTGACCCGCGGTGCGCAGTTGTTCAACGCGCTGCCGACGTGGCTGGTGCGGCCGCTCGCGCGGCTCAACACGAAGGGGGTGCGCATGCACGACTCGATGCGCGTGCGGGACTACGAGCGTCAGGGCGCCGGCGTACCGGCGCCCTGACGGTTCAGCTCACGACAGTCAGAACTGCAGGCTCCACTTGTCGAGGAACCCGGTGTCCTGGTTGGCGTTGTCGTTGACCCTCAGCTGCCAGGTGCCGTTGGCGACCTCGCTGGAGGCGTTGACGGTGTAGGTGGTGTTGATGTTGTCCGTGCCGCCGCCGGTGCGGTTGTGCAGGACGTAGACCGTGCCGTCCGGCGCGACCAGGCTCACCTGCAGGTCGCCCTGGTAGGTGTGCTTGACGTCCACGGCGACCTTCAGGGTCGCCGGGGCGTTGCCGGTCACCTCGGACACCGCGATCGGGGAGTTGATGGTGGTGTTGTCCGCGATCTGGAAGTCCGTGGCGTTCTCGAAGTACTTGCCCGGCTGCGGCGGGGTGCCACCGCAGTACTGCGCTTCCTTGCCGATGGCCTCGTACGGGCAGTCGGCGCGCTCCAGCAGCTGCAGCACGGCTTCCTTGTTGCGGGAGGTCTGCGCCGGGATGACCTCGTCGGGCGGGTAGAAACCGCCGCCGGAGCCGGAGCTGCCGGGGTACATCTCGAAGGTGTAGGCGAAGACGCCCTGCGTGCCCCACAGCCAGTCGGGGATCGACCCGTCGGTGATGTACAGGTCGCTGGACTGCTCGGGCGTGTAGCCGTTGCTCTGCCCCATCGACTGGCCGATGGTGGCGAACGTGTCGCGCTGATCCTGGGTCAGGCCGGGCGCGACGTCGTCGTAGGTCCAGCCCCACGGCCACAGGATGAGCTGGCTGTAGGTGTGGAAGTCGATCGACGCGGTGATCTGCTGCTTGCCACCGACGTTGCGGCCGCGCACGAAGTCGGCCACGACCTTGACCTCGGGCGCGGACTCCGCGCTCGGCCCGCGGTAGGTGTCGGAACCGGTGCTGCCCGAGGAACCGCCGCAGCAGCCCCACTTGTAGCCCCAGTTGCGGTTGAGGTCGGTGCCGACGTTGCTGGAACCGGCGTTGGGCTGCCGGTTCTTGCGCCACGACCGGTAGCTGCCGGTCGCGATGTCGTACTCGCCGCCGTCGGGGTTGACGTCCGGGATGATCCAGATCTCACGGGTGTTCACCAGGTCCGTGAGCCGCGCTTCGGAGCCGTACTTCGTGGTGAACTCCTTGACCAGGTACAGCGCCATCTCGACGGTGAGGTGCTCACGGGCGTGCTGGTGGTGCGTGAACAGCACCTCCGGCTCGTTCTCGTCGACGCCGACGTTGTCGCTGATCTTGAGCGCGATGATGTCGCGGTTCTCGTAGGACTTGCCGATGACCTGCTTGCTCAGGATGTTCGGGTAGGCGGCGACCGCGGTGTTGATCTCGGCGGTCATCTCGGCGTAGTTGTGGTAGTTCGAGTCCGCGGCGGGGAAGTCGAACGGACCGATCTCGGCGTTCGCCTCCATCCGCTTGGGCAGCTCGGCGACCTCGAAGCCCTGGGCCTTGAGGTTCTTCGCCTCGCGTTCGGTCGCGGTGATCACGACGATGCCGTGCTCCTCGACCGAGTCGATCGCGGCACCGGACTTGGCGACCTTGGAGCGCTGTTCAGCGGTGCGAACGTTGCTGACCTGGTAGTTCGTCGTCGTCTCGGCCTTGTCGGGAGCGGCGCCGGTGGGCACCCCTCCCATCGTGAACACGACGCTCGCGGCGACGGTTACCCCGATCAGGGGTCTGAGATGGCTCTTTCGCATGCAGGGCAACCCTTTCGTACCACGGCAGGGACATGGCTTCGCCTTGTGTAGTCCGTGTGAAGGCTCACTGTCATCCCGCCATCCGTATGGGGTTACCTGGTGGGATGACGCGCTACGACGCTGTGGAGGCCACCTCGTACCGGGTGGCCCGCGAGATTTCACTGGCCGGGTTGTCGTCGTGGCGGGACGCGGTGGCGCCGTATTTCCAGCCGGGACGCACGGTGCTGGACCTGGGCGCGGGGACCGGGTTGTTCGTGCGGGCGTTCGCCGCGTGGTTCCCGGACGTCGAGGTCGTCGCGGTGGAGCCGTCGGCGGACATGCGCTCGGCGTCGGGCTTGCCGATGCTCGACGGAGACGCGGAGTCGATTCCTTTGCCGGACGGGTCGGTGGACGTGGTGTGGATGTCCACCGTGGTGCACCACGTGCGGGACTTGCCGGCCGCGGGCGCGGAGCTGCGGCGGGTGCTGCGTCCGGGCGGAGTGGTGGTGTTGCGGTCGTTGTTCCGGGAGCGGCATTCGGGCATCGGGCTGTTCCGGTTCTTCCCCGAGGCGGCGCGGGCGCTGACCGGGTTCCCGACCGTGGCCGAGGTGGCCGATGGGATGGGGTTCGCCGTGCAGCGGCTGGAACCGGTCCCTCAGGTGACGGCGGAGTCGTTGGCGGACAAGGCGTCCACCGTGCGGTGGGAAGCGGACACGTTGCTGCGGTCGCTGTCCGCCGAGGAGTTCTCGAAAGGCCGGGCGCGGTTGGCCGCAGCCGCGGAAGTGGAGACCGGGCCGGTGGTGGATCACCTGGATCTGCTCGTGCTCAAAACTGTCGGTGCTGTCTGAGACGCTGCTTCTCGTGGATCTCATCGACGAGAAAGCGCTGCTGCACCGGTTCCTGGAGGCGGCCCGCTCGGCGTTGCTGTGGAAGCTCGAGGGGCTGTCGGAGTACGACGTGCGGCGGCCGCTGACGCCGACGGGCACGAACCTGCTGGGGCTGGTGAAGCACGCGGCCGGGGTGGAGCTGAACTACTTCGGCCGCGTGTTCTCCCGGCCGTTCCCGGAACCTCCGCTGTGGTCGACGGCGGAGGCGTTACCGGCGTCGGACATGTACGCCTCGTTGGAGGAGTCGCGGGAGTCGGTGGTGGCGTTCTACGCGCGGGTGCGGGAGTTCGCAGACGCGACGATCGCGGCGCTGCCCGTGGACGCGCCGGGGGTGGTGCCGTGGTGGTCGCCCGGCCGGCGTGAGGTCACGTTGCGGCAGGTGCTGGTGCAGGTGTCGATCGAGCTGCACCGCCACGCCGGGCACGCGGACGTGGTGCGGGAGCTGATCGACGGCGCGGTCGGCATGCAGGACGGCAACTCCAACATGCCCGCGGTGCCCGAGGGGTGGTGGGCCGGGCACCACGCCCGGCTGGAAGAAATCGCCGTCGCCGCGGGCCGGGCTCTGCGAGGCTGACCGGCATGGCATCGGATCCGAAAGCCGACCTGCACCGCTACCTGAAGGTGGCCAGGCAGGCCGTGCGCTGGAAGCTCGAGGGACTGTCGGAGTACGACGTGCGCCGGCCGTTGACGCCGACGGCGACGAACCTGCTGGGCCTGGTCAAGCACCTCGCGACCACCGAGCAGGGGTACTTCGGCGACTGCATGGGCCGCTCGTTCGGTGAGAAGCTGCCGTGGGCCGACCTGTACGACACCGACCCGAACGCGGACATGTTCGCCACCGCCGAGGAGTCGCGGGAGGACCTGCTGGCGCTGTACGAGCGGGTCGCGGAGTTCTCGGACTCGGTGATCGCGGAGCTGCCGCTGAACGCTCCCGGTGTGGTGCCGTGGTGGCCGGAGGAACGCCGTTACGTGACCCTGCACCTGCTGCTGGTGCACATGATCGCGGAGACGAACCGGCACGCCGGGCACGCGGACATCCTGCGCGAGGGCCTCGACGGCGAGGCCGGGCTGCGGGAGGGCCTGTCGAACCTGCCGGAGCAGGACTGGGCGACGCACCGGGAACGGGTGGAGCGGGCGGCACGGGAGGCGTCGGGCCAGGCGTCGGGCCGGGTGTGAGCACGGGGTGTGCCGGGACGCCTCTCCTCGTCCCGGCACACCCGGCGGTCAGCAGCTCACCGGGATCGTCTTGCTCTGCCTGGTGATCCGGCTGGAGCTCAGGACCGGGACGTTGATGGCGCCGGCGGCGGTGACCGACGTGGCGTTCGGCTTGAGGTCGCACACCCTGGAGCGCGTCACGGCGGTGCCGAAGCACCCCGCGTAACGGTTGGCCGACAGACCGCTGTCACTGCAGCCGTCATCGGCGACCTGGGTCGACGTGGCGGGCCCGGCCCACAGGTTGATCTTCGTGGCGCTCATCTGGAAGCCGGTGTTGCCGAGGTTCCACACGACCATCACGGCCTTGTAGACCGGTTCGACGCCGTTGTGGGAGTTGATCACGCAGACGTCGATCGCGCCACGTGGCGAGGTCGGCGAGGGGAAGTAGTTCTCCGTGCAATGCCAGTTGGCCGGGTACGGGTAGTCCGGCGAGACCACCCAGCCGCGCACGGCGGCCGACGCGGGCTGGGCGAGTGCCAGGATCATGAGCAGGCACGACACGAGTGCCGCGGCGCCGGTTCTTTTGGGTCGATTCATCTGTTTCCCCTCGCTGTGGTGTTGTCCGCCCCCTCGGCCGACCCGCACAGCTCAGCGCAGCCCCACAGCGTTCACGAAACGATTTGAAACAGTTCGAATCGCTGCTAGTTTGCGAAGCCGTGATCACGCTGCGGGTGGATGCGGACACCATGGCCAGGGTCCGGTTCTCGTTCTCACCGGCGAACGAGGTCGTGTCGTGGCTGAAGATCGCGGCGACGGGCGGCGTCCACCCTGTTTTCGGTGATCCCGGCCCTGCTGCGCGCGCGGCGCTCACCCATCCCGACGTCGCGTTGCTGGCCGGGCTGGTGCCGCCGTCAGGGGCGAGTTACGTGCCGGATTTCGTGACACCGCAACCCGGTTTCGGCGACCGGTGCGCGGACGTGTTCGACGAACAAATCGCGGCGGTGGAAGCCACCGGGCACGAGGTGCTCGAATTCCAGCTCGGTGAGGCGATTGCGGCGACCTGGGGCCGGTCCGCGCCCGTCGCGGTCCGGCGGGCGGCGGAATCGGGAAGAATGCCGAAGCGGCTGGCCGCGGGACTCGCCCGGTTCTGGAAGGAATGCCTGGCGGAGATGTGGCCGACGCTGCAGTCGGTCATCGACCACGACCTCGCGATCCGTGCGGCGACGCTGAGAACGCGTGGCTTGGCGCGGCTGCTCAACACCGCGCACCCGACGTTGGTGTGGACCGGCGAGGCCCTCGTGCTCGACAGTGCCTTCGACGGTGCACACGACTTCTCCGGCCGCGATCTCGTGCTCTGCTGCGGTGTGCTGTCCTGGCCACAGGTGCTGGTGCAGGGCCCGGACGACGCGGTGATCTACCTTCCCGCACACCGCGTCGGCACCGGGACTCCCCGGTCCGGCCGGGATCTCGGCGCCGTGATCGGGGACGCCCGCGCCCTGCTGCTCGTGGAGTTGGAGCAGGCCCGCTCCACCACGGACCTCGCCCGCCGGCTGGGCTACACGCCGGGCACGATCTCCTACCACCTCAGCGCGATGCACCGCGTCGGCCTGGTCACCAAACGCCGCGACGGCCGGCACGTGCTCTACAAGCGCACCCCGCAGGCGCTGGTGTTGCTGCCCGACTAGCGAAACACCGCTGACAGGTGCCGCGAGACGATCAATACTGCTGAGCATGGGTAAGGAATACGAGCGCATCGAGCCGCGGCTGTGGGAGTTCATCGAGAACCAGAAGGTGTTCTTCGTGGCCACCGCCCCGCTGGCGGGTGACGGTCACGTCAACCTCTCGCCCAAGGGCCGGCAGGGCACGTTGCGGATCCTCGACGACCGCACGGTGGCCTACCTCGACTTCGGTGGCAGTCACGCCGAGACGATCGCGCATCTGCGGGAGAACGGCCGGATCACGTTGATGTGGTGCGCGTTCGAGGGGCCGCCGAACATCGTGCGCGTGCACGGCCGTGGTGAGCCGGTGTTCCGCGACGACCCGCGCTTCGCCGAGCTCGCCGCGGGGTTCGGGGAGGCGGACGGGCCGGCGCTGCGGGCGATCATCGTGGTCACGGCGGAGCTGATCAGCGACACGTGCGGGTTCGCGGTGCCGTTCATGGACTACCGGTCAGAGCGGGACCTGCACGCGGACTACTTCGGTCGCAAGAGCGACGAGGAGTTCCGCGAGTACACGGGCCGCAAGCCGTACAACAACGCGAGCATCGACGGTCTGCCGGCGGTTCCTCAGCCGTTGCCGCCCCGCTGAAAAGTTCTTGTGCGGGTGATGTCGAGAACGTCGCACCGGCTCCGTCCCCGCGGTGACGACGACGAAGGAGACCCGAGATGCGCACGCACGAGATCGCCGAGGTGCTCGACCGGCCGCTGAGCCGGGAGCTGCTGGGCCGCGACCTGACCCGGTTGGCGTACGTGGCCAAGGACGGCACGCCGCGCAGCATCCCGATCGCGTTCACCTGGAACGGCGCGCAGATCGTGTTGTGCACGTCGAAGAACGCGCCGAAGCTGCACTCGTTGCGGGCGAACCCCTCGGTGGCGCTCACGATCGACACCGAGGTGCACCCGCCGAAGATCCTGCTGATCCGCGGCACGGCGGAGCTGGACCCGGTCGACGGCATCCCGGAGGAGTTCCTGCGGATGAACGGCAGCTACGAGATGTCGCCGGAGCAGCGAGTGGAGTGGGAGCGCGAGGTCCGCTCCCTCTACGACGACGGCATGGTCCGCATCGTGGTCACGCCGACGTGGGCGAAGCTGATCGACTTCGAGACCACCCTGCCGACGCCGGTGCAGGAGCTGGCGCAGCGGCGGTCAGCTCGACAGGAAGCGGTCCAGGACGCGGACGCCGAACTCGAGGCCCGCGACGGGGACGCGTTCGTCGACGCCGTGGGCCATGGAGCGGTAGTCGAAGCCGACGGGCAGCTGCAGCGGTGAGAACCCGTAGCAGTGGATGCCCAGCTGGCTGAACGCCTTCGCGTCGGTGCCGCCGCCCAGGCAGTACGGCACGACCACGGCGGCGGGGTCCTCGTCGCGCAGCGCTTCGGCCATCGACGCGAACCACGCGGTGTCCACGGGCGCCTCGACCGGTGGCTGGTGTTCGAGGAACTCCCGCGTGACGCCGTCGGACAGCAGCGAGTCGATGGTGGTGACGAGCTCGTCGACGGTGCCGGGCAGGGTGCGCACGTCGAGCTGGGCGGTCGCGGTGCCGGGAATGACGTTGACCTTGTACCCGGCCTGCAGCATCGTCGGTGTGGTCGAGCAGCGCACGGTGTTCTCGACGAGCTTCGCGGCGGGGCCGAGGCGGGCGATCGTGGCGTCGACGTCGTCGAGGTCGACCTCCACGCCGAGGGCTTTGCCCGCGCCGACCAGGAACGCCTCGACCGTCGGGGTGAGCCGGACCGGGTGCTCGTGGGCGGAGATCCGCGCGAGTGAGGTGACCAGCGCGGTCACCGCGTTGCTGGGGTTGCGCCGCGAGCCGTGCCCGGCGCGGCCGGTGGCGGTGAGCTTCATGTGGGAGGTGCCGCGCTCGGCGGTGCCGATCGGGTAGAGCCGGGTGCCGTCGACGTCGAAGGAGAAGCCGCCGGACTCGCTGATCGCGGCCTCGACGCCGGCGAAGTAGCCGCCGTGGTGCTCGACCAGCCAGTGCGCGCCGTAATTGCCCTGGTCCTCCTCGTCGGCGACGAACGCCAGCACCACGTCGCGGCGCGGCCGGCGGCCCTCGACGTGCCAGCGGTTGATCACCGCGAGGGTCATCGCGGCCATGTCCTTCATGTCCACCGCGCCGCGGCCGTGCACGAACCCGTCGCGGATCTCCCCGGCGAACGGGTCGAAGCTCCACTCGGCGGCGTCGGCGGGCACGACGTCGAGGTGCGACTGGACCAGCAGGGCGGGCAGGCCTGGGTCGGTGCCGTGGATGCGCGCGAGGACGTTGGTGCGGCGGGGCGCCGGTTCGAGCAACGTGGGCGGCACGCCGTTGTCCTGCAGGATCGTGGCGACGTGCTCGGCGGCCTCACGTTCGCCCGCGCTGTCGCCGCCCCCGCGGTTGGTCGTGTCGAAGCGGATCAGCCGCGCGCACAGCTGCGCCACGTCCAGCGTCATGCCGCCACCCTACGCACGGCCACACAGTGCTTTTCTGGCCGGCGTTCAGCCGTAGATCCCTTCGATCGCCCCGGCGGCGACGTGCGTGACGATTTTGAACGCTTTCATGGCCTCGGTCATCGACGGCGCGTCGAACCCGACGCGCCGGGTCCCGATCAGGTCGACGGTCGGCACGACGGCCGCGGCGTCGGCGAGGTGGGTGGCGTCGAACTCGACCTCGATCCGATGCGCGGACACGACACCGCCGGACCGCCCGGCGGAGGCCATCGCCGCGGTGGCCGCTTCTGTGATATGTGAAAAAGCCACCGCGGGCGGCAGGCACACCGCCGCGTACCGCGACACGCACTCCTTCACCGCCACCAGCGTGGCGCCGGGCGCGTAGTCCGCGGCGTCGTCGCAGGTCAGGTCGTCACCGGTGACCAGCAGCACCGGGACGCCGTACTCGGCGGCCAGCGCGGCGTTGAGGCGTCCCTCGGAGGCGGGCACGCCGTCGAGCCACACGCCGGTGATCGAGTTCTCCAGGTAGGTGTGCGCGAGCACGCCCGCCGAGCCCGCACCGGTGTGATAGCCGAGAAACACCACGCCGTCCACGCCGCTGTCGATACCCTGCATCATCGAGAGCGGTTTGTGCCGGCCGGTGAGCAGGCGCGCCGCGGTGTGGAGGTCTTCGAGCAGCAGGTTTCGTTGCGAGGAATGGGCTTCATTGACCAGAACATCGTCGGCGCCGCCGGCGACCAGGCCCGCGACGCAGGCGTTGACGTCTCCGGTGAAGAGCCTCCGAAACCGTTGCCATTGCTCAGTACCGGGGACGACGTCCCCGGTCCAGGTGACGCCGGTGGCGCCTTCCATGTCCGCCGAGATCATGATCCGCACATCTCGGTAACGTAGCGGTGGGCTGCTGGGGAAGAGGGGTATTTCGTGCGGGTGAAATCGTCCGCGTTGCTTGCAATAGCAACGACACTGGGGGTGTCGGCCGCTCCGGCCACCGCCCAGGAGCAGGCTCCGACGCCGGTGATTCTCAAGGTCGCGATCACGCAGCAGATCGACTCGATGAACCCGTTCCTCGCGGTGTTCCAGTCGAGCACCGAGATCGGCCGGCTGATGTACGACTACCTGACCGCCTACGCGGCCGACGACCAGCGGGTCACCGAGGGCCTCGCGAACAGGTGGGAACCCTCGGCCGACAAGCTCACCTGGACGTTCACGGTCCCGGAGGGCAAGAAGTGGTCCGACGGGCAGCCGATCACGGCGCAGGACGTCGCGTTCACCTACAACCTGATGCTGACCGACGAGGTCGCGCGGACCGCGAACGGCAGCTTCGTCACCAACTTCGCCTCCGTCGCCGCGACCGACGACAAGACCGTCGTCGTCAAGACCAAGGCGCCCCAGGTGACGATGCTGGCCCTGGACATCCCGATCGTGCCCAAGCACGTGTGGGAGAAGGTCACCAGCGTCAAGGACTACACCAACGAGCAGATGCCGGTCGTCGGGTCGGGCCCGTTCGTGCTGACCGAGCACGTGGCCGGGCAGTTCATCAAGCTCAAGGCCAACAAGAACTACTGGCGCGGCGCGGCGAAGTACGACGAGCTGCACTTCGTGTACTTCCAGAACTCCGACGCCGCCGTGCAGGCGCTCGCGAAGGGCGAGGTCGACCTGGTCAACCGGATGGCCCCGGCCCAGTACGAGTCGCTCGAGGGCAAGGCGGGCGTCACCCGCAACAAGGCGCAGGGCCGCCGCTTCACCGAACTGCTGATCAACCCCGGCGCGCAGACCAGAACCGGCGAACCGATCGGTGACGGCAACCCCGCGCTCAAGGACGTGCGCGTGCGGCGGGCGATCGCGCAGGCCATCGACCTCGACGCGCTGGTGTCGCGGGTGAACCTCGGCTACGCGGAGAAGGGCGCCGGTCTGGTGCCGCCGGTGTTCGACAAGTGGCACTGGCAGCCCGGCACGTCCGAACAGCGCGAGTTCGACCCGGCCGCCGCCAACGCCGCCCTCGACGCCGCCGGCTTCCCGCGCAGGCCCGACGGCACCCGGTTCGGGCTGCGGCTGATCGGCCGGGCCGGCCGCGCCTACGACGAGCAGGCCTCGGAGTACCTGAAGCGGTCGATGAGCGAGATCGGCATCCCGCTGGACGTGCGGCTGGTGACGGACAACCAGCTCAACGAGGTGACCACGGCGGCGACCTACGACCTGGCGTTCTCGGGCTGGGCGACGAACGTGGACCCGGACTTCATCCTGAGCCTGCACACCTGCGCGCAACGGCCGGGCGCGGATGGCAAGGGCGGCACCACCGACGCCTACTTCTGCGACGAGACCTACGACAAGCTCTACGCGCAGCAGCTCTCGGAGTTCGACGAGGGCAAGCGGGTCGAGATCGTGAAGCAGATGCAGGCGCGCTTCTACGACCAGGTGCCCGCGGTGGTGCTGGCGTACGAGAACGCGCTGGAGGCCTACCGCTCCGACCACTTCGCCCGGTTCACCACGCAGCCCGCGGAGGGTGGCGTGATCATGGCGCAGAACGGCATGTGGGGTTACTACGGCGCCGAACCCGCCGGACGGGCCGCGCAGTCCTCGGGCAGCAGGTGGCCCGGACTGGTGCTGGGCGGTGTGGTGATCGCCGGTCTGGTGGTGGTGAGCGTGCTGTACGCGCGCCGGCGCAACGCGACGGCCGGGGAGCGCGAGTAGGTGCGTCTCGCCGGCCGGCTCGGTGGTGCCGCGGTCAGTCTGCTGATGGTGGCGGTGCTGGGCTTCTTCCTGTTCCGGGTGGTGCCCGGCGACCCCGTGGTCTCGATGACGCGCGGCCGGCCGACGACGGCGGCGATGCAGGCCGAACTGCGCACGCAGTTCGGCCTGGACCGCCCGTTGGTCGAACAGTTCTGGCACTACTTCACCGGGCTGCTGCGCGGCGACATGGGCACGTCGTTCACGTTCCGGCGCCCGGTGGCGGACGTGATCCTCGAACGCCTGGGCCCGACGCTGCTGCTGGTCGGCACCTCGACGCTGATCGCGGTGGTCCTCGGGCTGTGGCTGGGCGTCCGCGCGGCGTGGCGTCGTGACTCGGGCTTCGACCGGGCCACGACGGGGGTGTCGCTGACGTTGTGGGCGGTGCCGACGTTCTGGCTCGGCATGCTGCTGATGATGGCGACGGGAGACCTGTTCCCGTCGCGGGGCATGCGCGACACCGACACGGCGCCGGACTTCGTGTCGCAGGCCCTCGACGTCGGCCATCACCTGGTGCTGCCGTCGCTCACGCTGGTCGCGGTGGTGTGCGCGGAGTACGTGCTGGTGATGCGGTCGTCGTTGCTGGAGGAGATGCACGCGCCCTACCTGACGACGGCGCGCGCGAAGGGGCTGCGCGACGACCTGGTGCGCCGCCGCCACGCCGTGCCGAACGCGGTGCTGCCGGCGATCACGCTGGTGTTCCTGCGGTTCGGGCTGGTGGTGGCGGGGGCGATCACGACGGAGACGGTGTTCTCGTGGCCGGGGCTGGGGTTGTTGTTCTACGACGCGCTGACCGGGCCCGACTACTTCCTGCTGCAGGGGCTGCTGGTGGTGACGGCGGGCGCGGTCGTGGTGATGAACCTGCTGGCCGATGTGCTGCACGGGGTGCTGGATCCACGGGTGAAGGTCGTATGAGCGGGGTCGACGCACGAGGGTGCGGGACGAGCGGGTCCCGCACGGCGGGCCGGCACGGGGTGGTGGCTGCGGCATGACGGGGTTCCGCACGCGGTGGTTCAGCCGCGTTGGTCGCGGTGACGGCGCGGTGGGCGGGTTTCTCGCGCACCGGGCGGGTGTGGCGGGCGCGGTGGTGCTGGCGGTGGCCGCGCTGGTCGCGGTGATCGCGCCGCTGTTCATCCCCGCGGACGCGCTGGACGTGACGCGGGTGAGCGATGCGCCGTGGCAGGCACCGGGGCTGGGGCACTGGCTGGGGACCGATCACGCCGGGCGTTCGGTGGCGTTGCTGGTGGTGCAGGGGGCGGGGACGTCGTTGTTCGTCGGGTTGACGGCGGCGGTGTTGTCGGTGGGGATCGGCACGCTGGTCGGGATCGTGAGCGGGCACTTCGGTGGGCTGGCGGCTGGGGTGTTGTTGCGGGTCACGGACTTCTTCCTGGTGTTGCCGGCGTTGGTGCTGGCGATCGCGTTGTCGACGGTGCTGCCGCGCGGGCTGGGCACGATCGTGCTGGCGATCGGGCTGACGAGTTGGCCGTCGACGGCGCGGATGGTGCGGGCGCAGACGTTGACGATCGAGGCGCGGCCGTTCGTGGAGCGCGCGCGGGCGTTGGGTGGCGGGCACGGGCATGTGATCGGGCGGCACGTGTTGCCGTCGGTGTTGCCGTTGGTGCTGGTCAACGCGACGTTGGCGGTGGCGTCGGCGATCGTGGCGGAGTCGACGCTGGCGTTTTTGGGGTTGGGGGATCCGACGCGGATCTCGTGGGGTGCGATGGTGCACCAGGCTCAGCTGCACGGGGCGGTGCCGCAGCGGGCGTGGTGGTACCTGTTGCCGCCGGGGCTCGCGATCGTGGTGGTCGTGTTGGCGTTCACGCTCGTCGGGCGGGCGCTCGAAGCCGTTGTGACGCCGAAGAGGTAGCCGGCCAATATGATCAAACCCAGCCTGGAGCTGAAGAACCTCTCCGTCCATTACGGACACAAACGCGTCGTCCACGACGTGAACCTGGCGCTCGAGCCCGGCCAGACGCTGGGGCTGGCGGGCGAGTCGGGGTCGGGCAAGTCGACGGTGGCGATGTCGGTGCTGCGGTTGCTGCCCAGGACCGCCCACGTCGAGGGCGAGATCCTGCTCGACGGCGACGACGTGCGGACGATGTCGTGGGGCCGGTTGCGGGCGGTGCGGTGGGCGTCGGCGTCGATCGTGTTCCAGGGCGCGATGCACTCGCTCAACCCGGTGCAGCGTGTCGGTGAGCAGATCGCCGAGCCGATGCGCCTGCACGGCACCGGTGGCAGCGTCGGTGAGTTGCTGGAGCAGGTCGAGCTGCCGCTGGGCAAGGCGCGGGCGTATCCGCACGAGCTGTCGGGCGGGCAGAAGCAGCGGGTGATGATCGCGATGGCGCTGGCGTGCGGGCCGCGGCTGGTCATCGCGGACGAGCCGACGACGGCGCTGGACGTGGTGGTGCAGGCCCAGGTGCTGGGGGTGCTGAAACGCCTGGTCGCCGAGCAGGACCTCGGGCTGCTGATGATCAGCCACGACCTGTCGGTGCTCGCCGAGACGTGTGACGACCTGGCGGTGATGCACCGCGGCGAACTGGTGGAACGCGGCCGCACTCGCGAGGTGATCGCGAACCCCCGGCACCCGCACACGGCGGCGCTGACGGCGGCGTTCCCGGTGATCGGCGATCCGGCCCACCGCTGGGCCGAACCGGCGCCCGAACCACAGCCGCTGCTCGAGGTCCGGGACCTGGCGGTGGACTACGGCCGCACGCGCGCGGTCGACGGGGTGGATCTGACGATCGGGCGGGGCGAGATCGTGGCGCTGGTCGGGCAGTCCGGCTCCGGCAAAACGACACTAGCCCGTACCATAATGGGGCTGCGGACACCGTCCTCCGGTCGGGTGATCTTCGACGGTGTCGAGGTGCCTCGCAAGGGCAAGGCGCTCAAGGCCTTCCGCCGCCAGGTGCAGCTCGTGTTGCAGGACCCCGCGAGCGCCCTGAACCCGCGGCACACAGTGCACGACGCGGTCGCCGAGGGACTACGTGTCCACGGCCTCGCCGACGATGAGGAATCGCAGGTCACAGCCGCTGTGGAACGGGCGGAACTGCGTCCGGCGAGCCTGTATCTGGAGGCGTTGCCGCACGAGCTGTCCGGGGGTCAGCAACAGCGGGTGGTGATCGCCGGTGCCCTGGTGCTGCAACCCCGTCTGCTGGTGGCCGACGAGCCCGTCGCGTCGCTGGACGCCTCGGTGCGCGGGGAGATCGTGGCGTTGCTGCTCCGGTTGCGGCGCGAGCTGGGCCTTGCTTCATTGATCATCACGCACGACCTCGGGCTGGCGTGGCAGATCGCCGATCGGGTCGCGGTGATGCATCAGGGGAAGATCGTGGAACAAGGCTCGGTGGAACAAGTGCTGCTCAACCCCACTCATGACTACACCCGCGCCTTGCTGCGCGCGGTGCCTCAGGTCTGACGTGATCCCGATCGAACACGCCCGGTATCGGGCCTCGCTGACGCCTGCCGAGATCGGGCGGGGCGGGGCCGACGGCTGGGTGGACGTGGACGAGGTGCCGACGCTGGCCTGGCTGGCGTGGAACGACCTGGGCCGCCCGCCCGGAGTGCTGGGCGAACTCGCCGAGGCCAGCGAGCCAGGGCACGTCTTGGAACTGTGCCGGATCCTGGCCTCGACCTCACGCGCGGACACCGCGGCGGTGTGGCGCTACTTAGCCGCGGACTGGGAACGCACGGGGGAGCGTTCCGACGGCAGGCAACGGTTCCTGCTGGACCGGGCGATGCGTGGGGATGGCATGGACTGGCGCAGCTACTCGGCGTTGATGGGCACCGCCCGGCCCGAGGAGGTCGACGCGGCGTTCGACCGCGGCGAGGACATGGTCGGCATCGCCGTCATCGGCCTGGCCCTGTCGTATCCGGACCCGTGGGTGGCGCTGCACCGCGTCGCCCGCGCGTTGGACCACAACCGCATCGAGGTCCGCCGGCAGGGCGCCACCGCCCTCGCGCACGTGGCGCGACTGCACGGCGTGGTGTCGCGGGAGTGCCTGGAGGTGCTGCACCGCCACCCCGACGACGTCGCCGAGGACGACCTGTGGACGTTCATCGCCCACCACCGGCTGCCGCCGTGGTTGTGGTGGCGGCGGATCAAGGCCCGGCTAGGGCGGCGAGTTCCGCGCGCACCGCGTTCTCGGTTACGCGGTTGCGCTGCCGCAGCGCCCGTCGCAGCGCGTCGTCCAGACACGCTCGTGCCTCGTCGAGATCGCCCGCGTCGCGAGCGATCCGGCCGCGTTCCATCGCGATGTGACAGCGCATCTCGTCCGGCCCGTACCAGCCGCCGGGTGTCAGCTCCCACGCCTGGTCGCAGTGCGCCCGGGCGGCCACGTATTCGCCGGTGAGCCGAGCCAGCTCCGCCAGGCCGAGATGGGCGCCCGCCTGCACGACCAACGCTCCGGCGCGACGGGCCAGGCCGAGCGCGAGGTCGAAGTCGGCCCGCGCCCCGTCCAGGTCACCCGCCGCGAGCCTGGCCTGAGCCTGTCCGGTGACCACCTCGGCCGTGTCCTCGGTGGACCCGAGCTCGGCGAGCAGCCCGCGGGCCCGCTCGACGCAGGCCAGCGCGCCCGCGGCATCGCCTTGCGACAGGACCAGCTCACCGAGCTGGTTGAGCGCCAGCGCCGCACCCCACCGGTCACCGACCTGCTCGAACGCCACCGCGCCCGCCCGCAGAAAGTCCTGACCGCGCACGACGTCACCCTGCATGCGAGCCACGAGACCGTCACCGACCAGGGCGAGCGCCGCACTCCACGGATCGGTGCCCAGCAGCCGGTTGCGGCGGTGCCACATCTGCGACTCGGCCTCGGGCGCACCGAGCGCCATGCCCCACATCATGGTCATGATCGGGTAGCGCGGCGGCTCCCGCATCAACCCCAGCAGCGAGTCGGCCTGCCGGATCCGCGCGGTCTGGTCGCCGGCCGCGACGGGCCACGCGAGCAGCAGGCACAACGCGTACTCCTGCTCGCGCCCCGCCGGCGGAGTCTCGCCGCACGCGTGCAGCACCGCGTCGGCTTGTTGCGCGGCCTCCGTGCGCAGACCCCGGAACCAGTAGTAGGTCGCCAGCGCCGCCACCAGCTCCAGCGCGAGCTCGACGGAGTTCCCGGTCGCCCACGCGACGGCGGCGACGAGGTTGTGGTGGTCAGCGGCCAGCCGCTCGATCCACCGCACCTGCTCGTGCGCCCGCAGATGCGGTTCGGTCTCCTGGGCGAGGGTGAGGAACCAGCGGGCGTGCCGCTCCCGCAGATCCGGTGCGTGCCCGGCGCAGAACGCGCGGATCGTGTCGAGCATCCGGTACCGGTCGTCGGCCACCTCGACCAGTGACTTGTCCGCCAACGACGTGAGCGTGTCGACGTCGGAACCGGTGATGTCCGTGACCGCGGCCAGATCCGCGCCGCCGGAGAACACCGTGAACCGCGCGGCGAGGTCGCGTTCGGCGTCGGTGAGCAGGTCCCAGCTCCACTCCACGACGGCGTGCAGCGTGCGGTGCCGGGGCGCGGCGGTGCGACTGCCGCGCGAGAGCAACCGGAACCGGTCGTCCAGCCGCGCCGTGATCTCACCGATCGGCAACGACCGCACCCGCGCCGCCGCGAGCTCGATGGCCAAAGCGATCCCGTCGAGCCGCCGGCACACCTCCGCGATCACGTCCTGATCCGCGGTGAACCCCGGCTTCACGGCCTGCGCCCGGTCGCGGAACAGCTGAACGGCCGCCTCGTCGTCCAACGCGGTGACCGGGCTCAACGTCTCCCCGGTGATCCCCAGCGGTTCCCGGCTCGTCGCGAGCACCCGCACGTCCGGGCACGCCGACAGGACACCGCCCAGCACCCGCGCGGCCTCGTCGATCACGTGCTCGCAGTTGTCGACGACCAGTACCACCTCGCGTGCGGTCAGCGCCGCCCGCAACCGTTCCTCGACGCTGACCGGATCACTGGCGGGCCCCGCCGACAGCAGCCCGGCCTCCCGCGCACCGACGCCGTCCAGCAACGCCCGCGCGACATCGGCGGTGGCGGTGAGGTCGACGAACGCCACCTCACCGGGTTCGCGATGGGCGACTTCGACGGCGAGGCGGGTCTTGCCGGTGCCACCGGGCCCGATGAGCGTGACGAGCCGGTTGTCCTGCAGCCACTTGGCCACGCGACGCAGGTCCTCGTCCCGTCCGACGAAGCTGGTGAGCTGCGCGGGCACACCCCGGTGCGGCGCCTCGGCCCGCAGCACCTCCAGATGCGCCGCGGCCAGATCGGGGGAGGGGTCGACGCCGAGCTCCTCGGCCAGCAGCGCACGGCCCTCGGCGAACACTTCGAGCGCCTCGGTCTGCCGTCCGTCGCGGTACAGCGACCGCATCAACGCGGCCCGGACGTCCTCCCGCAGCGGGTGCTCGGAAACCAACCCTCGGAGGTCGTTCTGGGTCCCGCCGGAAAGTGCGCACTTGATGAACACTTCCGTCAGCCGCCGCCGCGCCTCGTCCACGAACGGCGCGTCGACGTCGGCCAACGCCGGGCCACGCCACAACCGCAACGCCTCCGCCCCCCGCCCGGCGCCGAGCAGCTCCAGGCACAGCAGCACATCCACCTCGGCAGGTGCCGCGACCAGCCGATATCCGGCCGGGTGATGCTCGATCACCAACCCCGGCACCGTCCGGCGCAGCCGGGAGACCTGGGACTGCAGGGCGTTGGCCGCACCTGCGGGAGGCGAGGAGTACAAGCCGCCGATCAGCTGGTCGTGCCCCACGATCCGCCCAGCGTCGAGCGCGAGCATCGCCAGCAGCGCGCGCTGCCGGGGCGCCGCGACCTCCACACCGTCGACCAGCACCGGACCGAGCACCCCGAACCTCACGAGACGTGATTGTTCCCGAGTCACAAGATCCACGAGGCCGGAACCCGGACTGCGCCGAATAGGTCGACTATCGATGCATTTCAGTGACACCGCGTATCAGCTCCGCCACCTGCGGTCTCCTTCCGTTCGGTCGGGGACGAATCTCACGAGCGGAGAAGGCACAGCATGAGACCCATGATCACGGTCGGCACCGCGCTGGTGACCACCGTGGCACTCGCGATCCCTGCACACGCGGCCGCCGGAAACCTGCCCGGCGGCACCAGCATCGGCGTGACCATCACCAGCCCCGCGGACAACTCCGTCGTGGTGCCGGGCCCGGTCACCGTCACCGGCAAGGCCTCCATCGGCACCGGCGTCGCGGTCGTCGACACGGCGCTGACCTACGTGCTGGACGTGTCCGGCTCCACCCAGGGCAGCGTCGCCGCCGGCTGTGGCGGCGACCAGAACGGCGACGGCAACCCGGCCACGATCCTCGACTGCGAGATCGCCGCCGCGAAGGCGTTGCACGCCAAGGCCGCCGTCCCCAACACCGTCGTCGGCAACACCGGCGCCGCCGTGTTCGGCGAGAACGGCCAGACCGTCGACGTCAGCCCCGCCGCGGGTGACCAGAAGGTCGTCGCACCCGGTGCCGACGGCAACGGCAACGGCACGAAGGACGTCCCCGAAGCGCTCGCCAGCGCGTTCTTCGGCGGCGGAGTGAACCTCTTCACGCCCCGCAACGCCGGCAACACCACGAACTTCGTCGGTGGCCTGAACGCCGGCATCTCCTCGGCCACCGCGGCACCGCAACCGCGCAAGCTGATGGTCTTCTTCTCCGACGGCGAGTCCAACGGCCCCGGCACCGTCGACGCCGCGCTGCAGCAGGCCGCCAACGCCGGCATCAAGATCTTCACCTTCGCCGTGTCCAACGCCGCGGCCTGTGACAACCCCGGCCTGCAGGGCTCGCTGCGCAAGATCGCCCAGACCACCGGCGGCACCTGCACCGAGGTCCCGGACGTCTCCCAGCTGCCCGACGTCGTGCCCGGTGTCATCGCCTCCAAGCTCACCCAGCTCACGCTGAAGGTGAACAACGGCGCGGACATCCCGATCACCTCGATCACGCCCGGCCTGCCGCAGGACGGTCCCGCCGAGGTCGGCTACACCGTCGACACCCCGCCTCTCGCAGCGGGCACGCACGAGCTGTGCGTCACCGCGCACGGCACCGACGGCGGCGGCAACGGCAGCGTCACCGAATGCACCACCGTCAAGGTCAACGCCCCACCGGTCGTGAAACCCGGCGGCCCGTACGCCGGGCAGGAAGGCACCGACGTCGGCATCGCCGGCCAGGTCACCGACCCCGACGGCCCGGCGCTGACCACCACCTGGACCGCCACCCCGAAGTCGGGCGTCGACGCGGGCGCCAC
Source organism: Lentzea alba (assembly GCF_011067745.1). Taxonomy (GTDB): domain Bacteria; phylum Actinomycetota; class Actinomycetes; order Mycobacteriales; family Pseudonocardiaceae; genus Lentzea; species Lentzea alba. The sequence goes on along the minus strand of NZ_JAAMPJ010000014.1, from coordinate 151,878 downwards.
CTGCTCGTTCGCCAACGCGGCCGCGCAGACCACCACGGTCAAGTGCACCGATGACGGCGTCTGGACCCTGACCCTCACGGCGAACGACGGCGTCAACCCGCCCGTCGCCGCCACCACGGACCTCACGCTTACCAACGTCGCACCGAAGACCACGCTGAGCGCCGACAAGACGCTCGTCACCCGCGGCACCACGGTGAACTTCACCGCGCCGTTCACCGACATCGCCACCAACGACAAGCACACCTGCACGCTCAACTACGACGACGGCACCCCGGTCGCCAACGGCACCGTCGCCCAGGGCGCCGGCAGCGGCACCTGCACCGCCGCGCACAAGTTCACCCAGCTCGGCGCGCACAACGTCCTGGTCACCGTGACCGACGACGACGGCGACTCCGCCACCGCCGTCGTCAAGGTCGTCGTCTACCTGCGCGGCGAGGCGTGGGCACTGAGTGCCTCGGGCCTGATCAACGTCGCGAAGACCCCGCACGCCCAGTGCCCGCCCAACGAGAACAAGACCGTCGCCACGGTCAACGTGCTGGGCCTCGCCTCGGTCAACGCCCTGCACGCCGACTGCACGCTCAACCCGGACACCGGCCGCACGGTCGCCTCGGCACGGGTCGAGGGAGCCACACTGCTCGGTGGCGCGATCAAGCTCAACGCCATCGAAGCGTCGTGCGTGAGTGACGCGAACGGCATCACCGGCTCGTCGAAGGTCGGCACGCTCAACGGCCAGCCCATCGGCACCGGCCCCGCCACCATCGGCATCCCCGGCGTCGCCACCGTGCACCTCAACGAGACCGCGACCGGGCCGAACGGCCAGCTGATCCAGAACGCCGTCCGCGTCCGCACGCTGCTCGGCCAGGAGATCATCCTGTCGGCCTGTCGCCTGGGCTGACCCGCTAGGACCGCACGCGGGGGCCTTTCGTACTGACACACAGTACGAAAGGCCCCCGCGTGCGTCACTGAAGGGCGTGGCCGATCGTCGCGTCGACGTGGTCGGGGATCTCGTCGTGGCTGTCGCCGACTGTCAGCGTGCCGGTGGGTTCGAACAACAGGATCTGCGCACCCGAGGGCGCGGACGGCTTGTGGTAGATCCCTCGCGGCACAGTGAAAACCGAGCCCTGGGGCAGAACCACCGTGCGTTCGCCGGCGGGCTCACGCAACGCGATGTGCAGTTCGCCGTCGAGCACCAGGAAGAACTCGTCGGTGTTGTCGTGGACATGCCAGATGTAGTCGCCGTCGACCTTGGTCACCCGCACGTCGTAGTCGTTGACGCGCGTGACGATGCGAGGGCTCCACAGCACGTCGAAGGAGGCCAGGGCCTTGTCGAGGGCGATGGGTTCACTGTTCACCACCCCAGCCTCGCCTCTACCGCACGGCCGGCGTGAGTGCTAGGAATCGCACATGTCGCAAGAATCCTCGCACCGGATCGTCGTGATCGTCGAAGAGAGCACGAACCCGTTCGAGCTCGGCTGCGCGATCGAGATCTTCGGCCTGCACCGCCCGGAGATCGGCGGCCACCTCTACGACTTCCGGCTGTGCACACCCGAACCGGCCACCCTCATGCGCGACGGGTTCTTCACCCTCACCGGCGTGGCCGACCTGCACGTCGCCGACACCGCCGACACCCTGATCATCCCCAGCCGCCCCACCCTCGACGTACCCCGCCGCCCGGACGTGCTCGACGCCCTCCGTCACGCCCACGTCCGCGGCACCCGCCTCGTCAGCTTCTGCACCGGCGCCTTCACCCTCGCCGAAGCCGGAGTCCTCGACGACCGCCGCGCCACCACGCACTGGCAGTGGGCCGAGAAGTTCCGCGCCCGCTTCCCAGCCGTGCAACTCGAACCGGACGTGCTCTTCGTCGACGACGGCGACATCCTCACCTCCGCCGGCAGCGCCGCCGCCCTCGACCTCGGCCTGCACCTCGTCCGCCGCGACCACGGCGCCGAGATCGCCAACGCCGTCAGCCGCCGCCTCGTCTTCGCCGCCCACCGCGACGGCGGCCAACGCCAGTTCGTCGAACGCCCCGTACCCGACCTGCCCGACGAGTCACTGGCCCCCGTACTCGCCTGGGCCCAGCAACACCTCGACACCGCCCTCACCGTCGCCGACCTCGCCGCACAGGCCGCCGTCAGCCCCGCGACCCTGCACCGCCGCTTCCAGGCCCAGCTCGGCACCACCCCGCTCGCCTGGCTCACCGGCGAACGCGTCACCCTCGCCTGCCGCCTGATCGAACTGGGGGAGCAGCGCTTCGACGTCGTCGCCCGCCGCACCGGACTCGGCACCGCCGCCAACCTCCGCGCCCTGATGCGCCGCGAAACCGGCCTGACCCCGTCGGCCTACCGGCGCCGGTTCAGCTCAGCGCCCGCAGGGTGATCCGCTCCACCACCCGCGTCTTCGCATCCGCGTAGTCCTGCACCCGCTCCCACGTCCGACCCGCCAGGTCACGCTTGGCCGCCTCGTACTCCGCCCGGTCCCGCGGGTGCGTGCGCAGCCGGTCGCGGAAGGCCAGCATCCGATCAACCTCCTCGCAGGCAGGGGAGAAGACGTGCAGGTTCACGTTCGGCACCGTGCCCTTCAGCACCCGGTGCCCGTACCAGGACGGCTCCCGCAACAGCAGGTAGTAGCCCGCTTCGACGAGAGCCGGCACATAGGCGTCCTCATCGGCCGAGTCCGGCACCACCAGCAGGACGTCGATCAACGGCTTGGCCGCCAGCCCCGGCACCGACGTCGACCCGCAGTGCTCCACCCGCACGACCACGTCACCCAGCGCCGCCCGGATCTTCGCCTCCTCCGCCGCATACCACTGCGGCCACACCGGGTCGTACTCCTGCAACACGATCGGCGCGTTGTGCGGCGGGTGCTCCGTCACGAACTCCACGTCGTCCGGCTCCGCCCGCCACGTCACGTAGGCCCGCTCGAGGATCTCCAGCACGACCTCGTTCTTCGCCGCCGCGTAGTCCTGCACCCGCTCCCACTCCCGCGCGGCCAGCTCCCGCTTCGTCCGCGCGTACAGCTCCCGGTCGTCCCCGTTGTCCCGCAACCAGTCCCGGAAGATCACGTGCCGCCGCACCTGCGCACAGCCACGCGGGAACACATGCAGGTTGATGTTCGTGTCCGGTCCCTTGAGGATCCGGTGGTCGTGCCAGTCGTCCTCCCGGATCGTCACCCGGTACCCGGCGGCCTCCAGCGCCGGCACGTACGACGCCTCGTCCTTCGGGTCGTCCACCACCAGCATCAAGTCGATCACCGGCTTCGCACACAACCCCGGCACCGACGTCGACCCCACGTGCTCCAGGTCCGCACCCGGCAGCACAGCGAGAATCCGCTCCCTCTCACGCTCGTACAAACCCGGCCACGCAGCGTCGTACTCGACCAGTTCGATGTTCACGGCGACCCCCTCGTAGGCAGTCGGCCAGAATATCAACCGCCGAACAAGTCACCCGCCGCCTCGACCCGCGCCAGCACCTCGTCCGCCGTGAACACCAGATCCTCCACCACCTGGCACTCCTCGACCTCGTCCCACGTGATCGGCGTCGACACCGTCGGCCGCTCCCGCGCCCGCAACGAATACGGCGCCACCGTCGTCTTCGCCGGATTGTTCTGCGACCAGTCGATGAACACCTTCCCCGGCCGCTGAGCCTTCGCCATCGTCGACACGACCAGCTTCGGCTGCTCCTTGGCCAACCGCTGCGCGATCGCCTTCGCGTACTCGGAGGTGTCCTTCGCCGGCGCCGAGGCGTACACCTGCATGCCCTTGTTCCCCGACGTCTTCGCCCACGCGTCCACACCGTCGTCGTCCAGCACGGTCCGCACCAGCTCAGCCACCCGGCAACACTCCACCACCGTCGCCGGCGCACCCGGATCCAGATCGAACACCAGCAGATCAGGATCCCGCTTGCCCCCGCGCGGCCCCACCGTCCACTGCGGCACGTGCAACTCCAACGCCGCCAGATTCGCCAGCCACACCAACGTCGCCAACTCGTCCACCATCACGTAGTTGACCGTCTCGTTGCCCTTCGAACTACCCGGCGACTCCAACCGCATCGTCCGCACCCAGTCCGGACGATGCTCCGCCGCGTTCTTCTCGAAGAACCACTTCCCGTCCACCCCGTTCGGATACCGCTTCAACGTCACCGGACGATCCTTGAGATGGGGGAGCAGCACCGGAGCGATCCGCGTGTAGTAGTCGATCACTTCACTCTTGGTGAACCCGAACTCCGGGTACAACACCTTGTCCAGGTTCGTCAGCTTCAACACCCGATCCTCGACCCTGACCGCGGCATCACTCGACAACCCGACGCACCTCCTCAGGCGACTTGTCCGGCCTCAACCCGCGCCACGCCGGAAACCGCATCCGCCCGTCCGGCGTCCACTGCCGGAACACCACCTCCGCCACCAACTCCGGCTCCACCCACAACGCACCCTTCGCCCGTTCCCTCGGCATCTCCGTCACGAACGGCGAACCCTTGCGCGCCAACGCCTTCAACCGCGGCGTCAACACCGCCAACTCCGCGTCGTTGAACCCGGTGCCCACCGAACCCGCGAACGCCAGCCCGCCGTCCTGCGGAATACCCAGCAACAACGCCCCCACCACACCCGCCCGCTTGCCTTCACCCATCCGCCAGCCGCCGATCACCACCTCCTGCGCCATCAGATCGGTGATCTTGCGCCACACCGGCGACCGCAACCCCGGCTGATACGGCGAATCCAGCCGCTTCGCCACCACCCCCTCCAACCCCTGCTCCCGGCTCGCCGCCAGCACCGCCGCCCCGTCCTCGTCGTAGGACGGGGGAGTCAGCCAGTGCGGACCCTTGAGCTCGAGCTCCCTGAGCAGCTCACGGCGCTGCCGAAAGGGGAGTTGCAGAGTGGAACTGCCGTCCAGGTGCAGCAGATCGAACAACAGCAACGTGATCGGGTACTGCCTCGCAGCCCGCCGTGCCGCATCGGACTTGCTCACGTGCATCCGGTTCTGCAACGCGCTGAAACTCGGCCGGCCGTTCTGCAACGCCACGATCTCGCCATCGAGAAGCGCCTCCGTCGAACCCAACTGCTCGCCGACGCCCTGCAGCTCCGGGTACGCGACCGTGATGTCGTTGCCCAGCCGCGACCAGGCCTGCACCCGACCGCCCTCCACCCGCAGAATTGCCCGGACACCGTCCCACTTGAACTCGTAGGCCCACAGATCATCATCGTCCTGGGGGAGAGGACCGGGCGTCGCCAGCATCGGCTTGAGCTGCTCAGGGAGGGTTTCCCAGTCCGGACGCGCCGGAGCGTGCCGGCGCTTCATCATCCAGTTCTTGCCATCCGCACCCGACCGGAAGAACACGAACTGACCCTCGACCCGATGACCGTGCAAGATCACGTCGACCTCGCGATCCGACCACTTCACCGTCTCGTAACGACCGCGATCCCAGATGACCATCTCGCCGCCGCCGTACTCACCCTTCGGAATCTTCCCCGAGAACTCCGCGTACTCCAGAGGGTGATCCTCGGTGTGCACAGCCAACCGCACCACATCGGTCGTGGACGGCAAACCCTTCGGCACCGCCCACGACACCAACACACCATCACGCTCCAACCGCACATCCCAATGCAGGCTGCTCGCGTGATGCTCCTGAATCACGAACGTGTCGTTACCACCGTGCGGAAGCTCGTCAGCGCTCGGCACGGGCTCCGGCGTCCTCGCCGGATCCCGCTTGCGCCGGTACTCGTCGAGCCCGGCCATCTACGCCGACGAGGCCTTCTTCTTCGGCGGCGCCTTCTTCGCACCCTTACGCCCGGCCTTCGCCTTCTCCACACTGCGCTCCAGAGCCGTCATCAAATCGATGACATCGCCCTTCTCCTCGGCCTCCGGCTGCTCGGGCAACTCAGCACCCTCGGCCTTCGCCGCGATGACCTTCTCCAGCGCGTCCCGGTAGTCGTCGGTGAACGTGTCCGGATCGAAGTCCCCGGCCATCGACTCCACCAACGACGTCGCCATCTTCAACTCCTGCGGCCGCACCTCGACGTTCTGGTCCAGGAAGTCGAACTCCGCCTTGCGAATCTCGTCCGGCCACAACATCGTGTGCATCACCAGCACGTCATCTCGCGCCCGGATCGTCGCCAGCGTCTCCTTCTGCCGGATCGTGATCTTCACGACCGCCAGCTGACCCGTCTTCACCAGGGCATCCCTGAGAAGCACGTACGGCCGCGCCGCCGCCTTGTCCGGCTCCAGGTAATACGTCTTCTGGAAGTAGATCGGATCGATCTCCTCCGCCGGCACGAACTCCAGGACGTCGATCGACTTGTCGGTCTTCACCGGCAACTTCTCGAAGTCCTCGTTCTCCATGATCACCATCCGGCCGTCGTCCAACTCGTAGCCCTTGGTGATGTCGCCGTACTCCACCTCGTTGCCGCACACCGAACAGACGCGCTTGTACTTGATGCGCCCGCCGTCCTCCCGGTGCACCTGGTTGAAACGGAAGTCGTGCTCCTCGACAGCCGTGTAGAGGCGCACGGCGATCGTCACCAACCCGAAGGAGATGGCCCCACGCCACACGGATCTCATTCTCATTGGGTACCCCTGAAATGCGGTTTTCGCACTATCAGGTCACCCACTTGGCCTAACGAACCGACAACTGAGCGACCCCCGGCTCACTGCGCTTGAACCGAGAGTGCCCTACCGCGGTGGAGCACCGCTAGATGTCCTTGAGCGCCCGATACGTCCGATTGCTCGCCACCGCCGCCCGCCGCTCCCGCGCCGTCGCCTCGATGTAGTTCTGACTCGTCGCCAAACTCGCATGCCCCAGCAACGCCATGATCTCGCTCGCCGACGCACCGTCCTCAGCGAGCCTCGTCGCGAACGTGTGCCGCAAAGCGTGCAGATTCGCCCCCGTCGGCACCCTGTCGTTCAACCCCGCCCACCGAAAACACGACTTGACCAGGTACTCCAGCCCACCCCGCCCGATCGGCTCGCCGTGACGATCCCTCAGGAGAGCTGAATCGCGGTCGAACCGGCCCTGCGGGAAGCGCTGCTTGCAACTCTTCAGATAGGCGTCGACGATCCGTTCCATCGGCGGCTCGATCGGCACACTCCGATCCCGGTTGCCCTTGCCCTTCACGTGCAGCCTCTTGTCACCCTCCCGGCCGACGATGCTCGCCAGCGTGAGGGTGCGCATCTCGGCACTGCGCAGACCGGCGACCAGGCCCAGGGCGATGACCAGCACATCCCGCTCGGGCCACGGGTCACGACCTTTGCGCGCGCCTTCCGCGGCGGCCGTGAGGAGCTGCTCGGGGGTGTCCTCACCCCGCAGCGGCTTGGGCACGAGCGGAGGGGTCTTCGGACGGGCGACGGCGCCCATCGGGTTGCCGGCGATGAGGTCCTCGGCGACGCAGAACGTCAGGAACTGGTTCCACGTCGACCAGGCCCGCAGCACGGAGCTCTTGGCGTGGGTGTCCGCGAACAACCCGAAGGCGTGGCGGAGGTTCGCCCCGGTGAGGTCCTGGGTCGTCAGATCCTCGACGGGGGAGGAGAGGGTCTCGGCCAGGAGTGTGTTCACGCCGGAGAGGTCGCGCTGGTACGCCGCTGTTGTGTGCGGCGAGTCCTTGCGAGTCCGGCGGGCGAGGAAGAAGGCGTCCTGAGCGGCGAGCACGTGCATATGGATCTTGTACCGCACAGCACCGACAATCCCGTGTTCCGTGCTGGATAATGGCGATTATGCATGAAATGTCCGTTTCGCCCGAGTTCGCCGGGCGCTGGACCAGGTGGCGTCACTTGTCGGGGATCGTGAGCGTAATGACTCGCCCCTGCGTACGTCTCACTGACGACACGTCGGTGTCGACCGCGCTCCGACATCGCCGAGGTTCGGATGTTGTGGCGTCTGCAAGTGCAGCCGGCCTGCCCGTTGGCTGACACTTGCAGACGCGCCAACACGGGCGTTTCAGCCCCTTCTGATGACGATCTTCGCAGGTCGCCGTTTCGCCGATAATCTACATTATGTCAAGTAACGGGGATTCGGGCTGCTGGGAGACGCTCTCCTGCCATGCTGTGCGCCGTGTCTGACTGGAATCGGTTCCTGGAGTGCGTGCCGTGGTTCGTCAAGCCCGGCCAGAACGTCGACGTCGGGTCGCCCGGTTCCTGGGCTCGCGGGTCGCTGCCGGGCTTGCCTCGACTGTCCGCGCTGCTGGCTTCCGCTCGCGTCACGCCGGTGTCCGTGGCGGGCCGGTCCTATGAACTGTTGTCGTGGGGTTCGTCCGGTTGGCTCTGTGAGCCCCCTCGGGACGCCGGCCCGGAGTTCCCTGCGACGCTTCGCCGGTTCTGGAGCGTCTGCGGCGGGACTGTCGAGCAGTTCTTCGGTCCGTCGACGCTGTGGCTGAACCAGGACGAGGTGCTGACGGCATCGGCGACCGAGACGTCGTTGTCGGACGTCATCGGTCACTACGAGTGGCTGTGGAAGGGCGAGGGTCTGACGGTTCCGGCCGAGGAGATGCGGAGTTACGTCACCGTGGCGATAGAGGCCAATGGGAACCTGACGGCGGCGCACCGCGAGACGGGCCGTCTCGTGTTGTTCGCGCCCGACCATTCGTTCTCTGACGTCACGCCGTTGCCGGGTTGTCCGGAGTACTCGCTGTACACGTTCGACGAGTTGCCGGACCTTGCGTCGTGGATCGAGGTGTGTGCGGCCGCGTGGCAGGCTGAGTCTCCATGATCGACGAATTCGCCAAGGGGTACCTGCATTCCGATCTGCGCGAGTTGCGTGAGGTGATGCTGTGGAAGCTCGACGGTCTGTCTGAGGCTGACGTGCGTCGTCCGCTCGTCGCGAGTGGCACGAACCTGTTGGGTTTGGTGAAGCATCTGACGTTGACGGAGTCGCGGTATTTCGGTGAGGTGTTCGGCCGGCCGTTTCCGGAGCCGTTGCCGCGGTGGGACGACCTGTCGGCGCGTGGCTTGGACATGTGGGCTGCGGAGCACGAGTCGCGTGAGGACATCGTTGGTCGTTATCGGCGTGCGTGGGTGCATTCGGATGCGACGATCGATGCTCTTGCGGTGGACTCCCCCGGCCATGTGCCGTGGTGGCCGCGTCCTGACGTGATGTTGTTCAACGTGTTGGTTCACGTGCTGACGGAGACGGCCCGGCACGCGGGGCATGCGGACATCCTGCGGGAGCAGATCGACGGCGCGACGGGCGTGGGGCCGTGAGCGTTTTCGCTGGTCAGCCACTTTGAAACGATCTTGTCGGGGGTGCTTGCCACACTCGGGACATGCGCTATGCGATCTATGTGCCCAACTACGGTTCGTCGTTCGGTGACCCGTCGGTGCTCGTGTCGCTCGCTGCCGAGGCGGAGGCGGCGGGGTGGGACGGGTTCTTCTTGTGGGATCACGTCGTGCAGCCGGGTGAGTCGGTGGTGGCTGATGTCTGGGTGACGTTGGGGGCGGTGGCGGCGCGGACGTCGTCGATCCTGCTGGGGCCGATGGTGACGTCGTTGGGGCGGCGGCGGCCGTGGAAGGTGGCGTTGGAGGCGTCGACGTTGCAGCGGTTGTCGGGTGGCCGGTTGGTGTTGGGGGTGGGTGCGGGGGTGCCGCAGGACTTCTCCCCCTTCGGCGAGCGGGTGTCGCGTGCGGAGGCGATGTCGGAGGGCGTCGAGCTGCTGTGTGCGTTGTTGTCGGGTGAGGTCGTTGAGCACCGCGGGGCTTTGTTCGAGGCGTCGGGTGTGCGGTTCGCGCCGGTGGAGGTGCCGATCTGGGTGGGCGGGAGCTGGCCTCGTTCGACGCCGTTCCGGGCTGCGGCGCGGGCGGCGGGTGTGGTGCCGGCGACGTTCGGGGAGGACGGGTTGGTCGTGCTCTCCCCCGCTGAGGCGGCGCGGTTGAAGGCCGATTTCGTGGCGTCGGGTGGGCCGGCTGAGGGTGATGTGGCGCTCTGGGGTGGTGGTGTGTTGCCGGAGGAGGTGACGGGGTACGAGGCCGCCGGGGTGACGTGGATGTTCACCGATGGTGGCGCGGTGGAGTTGGAGGAGTTGCGGGCGTTCGTGTCGGCTGGTCCGCCGGGGTCAGGTGCGTAGGCCGCGGAGCAGGGTGTCGAGGTAGCGGCGGGCGGTGGGGAGCCGGTCGGCCGGGGTGTCGCTGTGGACGTAGCTGGCGTAGGCGATGCCGCACATGAGTGGGACGAGGTCGCCGTCGGCGAGGTCGGGGCGGACGACGCCGGCGGTGCGGGCGCGGACGAGCAGTTCGGTGCCGGTGGCGATGAGCTGTTGTTTGAGTTCGGTGGTGCGCGGCAGGGTGTCGTGGGCGGTGGCGGCGACTTTGACGAGTGCGGGGTCGCTGACCTGGGCTTCGACGAGCCGGGTGAGGAAGTCGGAGAAGGCGTGCCAGGGGTCGTCGTGGCGGAGTGCTTCGTCGCCGTGGCCGGCGAGTGTTTCGAGGCAGGGGGTGGCGACGGTTTCGAGGAGTGCTTCGGTGGTCGGGAAGTGCCGGTAGACGGTGCCGACGCCGAGTCCTGCGCGGCGGGCGACGTCGTTGAGCTGCAGCGGGGTGCCTTCGTCGACGAGTTCTCTGGCGACGGTGATGATGCGGTCCCAGTTGCGGGCGGCGTCCTTCCGCAGCGGCGTCATGGGTTCAGTCTATTTGGATATTCCATCCGGAACCTGGACGAGTGGTGCGTGCCTCTCGCTGAGCGTGCGGACGGCGTGGGCGGTGCGCGGGCCGGTCGCTGCCTTGACGGGTGGCACGGGCAGACTGCGGGCTTCGATGACGGTGCCGGTGGGCAGTGTCTGGTCGGTGGCGGCGCCGCCGGGGGTCTGCCGCGAAAACGGTGACGCCACTCCCCTGCAGCCTTCTTGGCCAGGCCGACGGCTCCGGTTGTCACGTTGACGACTCTGGTCAGCCTGGGCAGCAGGAGTTCGGTCAGCAGGTAGGGCGAGAGGTGGTTGACCACGAACGTCGCTTCGATCCCGTCCATTTCGGTGCGCTCTTCGAACATGGCGCCGACGTTGTTGACCAGCAGGGTCACGTCGTCGAGTGAGGCGAGGTCGGCTTGCGGGAACTGTGCGGGCTCTGCTCCCCCGGCGTTGATCCTCTCGACGGCTTGGGTCAGTCCGAGGGCGGTCTCCAGTCCGATGCCGCCAGCCTGCGGCCAGCACATATCCGGATGTGTTATCCGGTTCGCGATTGTGGAGAATGCCGCTGTGGATCTCGGGGTGATCGGCCAGGCAGCGGGCATGTTCGCGGTGACGAACGTCGACGACCTGGTGCTGCTCGCCCTGTTCTTCGCGCGGGCGTGCACGGCGTGGCAGGTGGTGGCGGGTCAGTACCTGGGCTTCGCGGGCATCCTCGCGGTGGCGGTGGTCGGCGCGCTGGGTGCGTCGCTGCTGCCCGAGCAGTTCCGCCCGTGGCTTGGTCTCATCCCCCTGGCGCTGGGCGTCAAAGCGGCGTGGTCGCTGTGGCGCGGCTCCGACGACGATGACGAGCCCGACGCGGCTCCCGGCATCCTCGCTGTGGCGGGCGTGACTCTTGCGAACGGCGGCGACAACATCGGCGTCTACGTCCCGGTCTTCACCGTCGCGGAGTCGCTGTGGGTGTACGTGGCGGTGTTCCTGGTGCTGGTGGGCGTGTGGTGCCTGGCGGGCTGGTTCCTGGCGTCACGGCAGGTGGTGGCTCGCGCGCTGGCCAAGTGGGGGCACATCGCGCTGCCGGTGGTGCTGATCGTGATTGGCCTTTTGGTGTTGTTCTCCGGCTGATCGGCCTGTTCGTGAGGTAGACACTTCGGGTGCGAAAGACCTACAGCTACAACGAGGCCGTCAAGATCCTCGGCGGCCGCGAGCACCCGATCGTCGCCGCCATGGACAAGCTGCTGAACGGCGCGCTGCTCGCGGGCTCGTTGGGGCTGTGGCAGGTGCTGGACCTGTTCGACGCCAAGCCGGACTTCATCCGCCTCAGCAACGAGCTGATCTCCAAGGTGTCGGAGAAGCGCCGCAAGGTCAGCCGCTATACCCGCACCCAACAGCTGCACGCCGCCCACGCCGTGCTGGTGATGACGGCGTACTTCGATGCCTTCAAGGAACAGCAACTCCCCATCAAGCTCACGGCGATGGACCGCGAGCTCGTGGCGACGTACAACCCGTGGGACCTCGACCTGCCGCTTCCTTCGCCGGGTCGCCCTCACGAGGAGAACTTGGACCGCCTGAGCGTGCACTACTCCGGGCTGGCCAACTCGCTGTTCCAGGCGTTGACGTCCATGGCGGCGTGGGATGACCTCAACGACACGCAACGCGGCCGGGCAGAACTCGCGATCGTGCGCGTCACGCCGACACGGGCGGTTGAGCGATATGAGGAGTTGCTCGGTCAGCTCGCCGCTGAGTACCCGGAGATCAGGTTCTGGTGCGCGGTCCAGGACGGCAGGTCGGCGCGGTCGGCGTTGGCCCGGCTCGAAGACGCCTTGCGCGAGACGACGACGGACCTGACCCCCGAGGTGCGGCTGGCCGAGTTGGCGGGCGCGTACCGGGGTGCGTTGCGGCGGCCGCTGGTGAAGGCGTCCGAAGGTGTGCGGATCCCGAGCCTGGCCGACGCCTATGTCGACCCGCGGTTCCAGGTGGTGATCGGTACCGAGCGGTCCGGGGCGCCGTCGTTGCTGGCGTGGTGGGACGACGTGTCCATCCGCGACGATCTCTACGCCTACCTGGTGGGCTATCTGACGTCCCCTGTGGCGTTGACCGCTCCCCTGCTGGTGCTGGGCGATCCGGGTTCGGGCAAGTCGGTGCTGACCGAGATGCTGGCGGCACGACTGCCCTCTTCAGACTTCGCGGTTGTGCGGGTGGAGCTGCGGAGCACTCCGGTGGACGCCGACCTGAAGCGACAGATCGAGCACGGCTTGCACAAGCTGTTGCACGAGCCGGTCAGCTGGGCTGACTTCTCCCGCGACACCAGTGGTGCCCTGCCCGTGGTGATCCTGGACGGGTTCGACGAGTTGTTGCAGGCGACCGGTGTCAGCCAGACGCGGTACCTGACGGCGATCGCCGACTTCCAGCAGACGCTCCAGGACATGGGCAGGCCGGCGGTTTTCATCGTCACGAGCCGTTTGAGCGTGTGCGCAGGGCTTGAGCTGCCCGAGAGCACGCACGTGGTGCGGTTGCTGCCGTTCTCCGAGGAGCAGGTCCGCGCGTGGCTGGACGTGTGGAACGCGGTCAACCGCCCACTGCCCGCCGAGACCGTCCTGCAGTACGAGGACCTGGCGTCGCAGCCGCTGTTGTTGCTCATGCTGGCGTTGTACGACGCGGTGGACGACTCGTTCCAGCGTGATCACCTGAGCATGAGCCGAGGGCAGTTGTACGAACGGCTGCTCGATCGGTTCGCCCGCCGTGAGGTGACCAAGGACGACGCTGACCGGTCCGACGTTGATCTGAACGCGGACGTGGAGTTCGAGCTTGAGCGGTTGTCGGTCGTGGCGCTCGCGATGTTCAACCGGGGCGCGCAGTGGGTCGCCGAGCACGAAGTGACGTCGGACCTGGCTCAGTTGCTCGACGTCGACTCTGCCGACCGACAAGTGGGGACGCGGACTCCCCTGTCTGCCGGCGAGACGGTGCTGGGGCGGTTCTTCTTCGTGCAGAAGACGGAGGCCGTGCGGGAGGACAAGACCAAGCTGCGGACCTACGAGTTCCTGCACGCGACGTTCGGCGAGTACCTGGTGGCGCGGTTCGTGTGGGACCGGCTCCTCGTCCTTCAGCGCGAAGACGCGGCCCGGTCGCGGCGGAAGTCCACTGTGGACGACACGGAGCTGTACTCGGTGCTGTCGTTCACGGCGCTGACCAGCAGCGTGCCGATACTCGACTTTCTCCGTGAGTTCGCGCAGAGGCCCGGCAACGACGGCTTGTTCGACCTGGTGGTGCGGCTGTTCGGGGCGCGGGACGAGCGGCGCCTGTCGCGGGGTGTCTACGTGCCGAACGTCATGACTGACTCGGCCAGGGACGCGACGTACTCGGTGAACCTGGTGGCGCTGGCGTTGGCGCTGAGAGAGAAGGTCGACGGCCACGACCTGCGAATGAGCGTGGACGAGTGGCATCGGGAGGCGCTGTTCTGGAAGTCGAGGCTGGCGGGTGCCGAGTGGACGAGCGTGGTGCGGTGCTTCTGGGTCGAGTCCTACCCCGATCATGACTTCGTGGTGAGTCAGAGCAGACGAGCTCAGGACGTGCGTCCGGAATGGATGCTGCTGACGGAGCCGGACGTGCTGATGGATGGCGTCTCGTCCACGCTGCGAAACGCGGTGGCACCGTTGGTGTCGCAGCACAGCATCGAGGTGACGGCCGCACTGATCGAGTTGATGGCAACGCCCCTGGAGCGCGTCGCACCGGCGATCCGGCGGCTCGTTGAGGCGGGCGCCGACGGCGAAGTCGTCTTCAGGGAGGCGGACGCCAGGTTGGGCCTCGGCGGTGACGACCTGGCGATCGTCAAAGCGACCTACAACGTGGCCGGACATGCGGATCGAGCGGTGCAGCTCGACGCCTGGCTGCGGCTGCACGAGCGAGGATTCCGGTTTGAGCTGGTGAAAGTCCGAGACCTGACCTCGCTGTTGACCACCACAGATCTGCGGGACGTGTTCGAGCGCAGACCGGATCTGCTCAAGCGGGCCACAGCGGCCGCGGCCGAGTTGGGTCTTGAATGGCCGCTGTCAGACTGGACGCCATCGCCGCCAGATCCTCTTCTGTGAGGTCGCGCTCCCCCACCTGCCGCAGGATCTCCGTCCGCGAACAGACCACTACCGCGCCGGTGTAGCCGCCGAGCTCGCCCGCCGCGACGATCTCGGTTGTGCCGTTGTGCACGACCAGGATCGGGTCGGGGGTGTCGGTGTAGAGCAGGTGCTCGATGTCCCGTCCGGTGATGGCCATGGTCAGTCTTGTACGGCGCGGGCGTAGCGGGCCGCAAGGGTGCGAACGTGTGCGACCAGCTCGGGCGGTGAGGTGACTTCGAAGTCGTGGCCGAGCATGCCGATCCACACGGCCATGGTTTCCACGGTGTCGGCGCCCGTCACGAGCACGCAGGAGGTGGCGTCGACGGCTTCGACTGTGCCGACGGCGGCGGTGATGCGGGCGGCGACTTCGTCGGCTGGGGCGTGGACGAGGACGCGGGCCTGGAAGCGCCAGGCGGCTGAGCTGGCGCTGGAGGCGACGTAGGTGGTGGCGTCGAAGTCGCGGGCGGTGAAGCGGGGGCCGAACGGGGGTTGGGGTGGGGTCATGCGGTCGACGCGGAAGCTGCGCCAGTCGGTGCGGTCGCAGTCCCAGGCGACGAGGTACCAGCGGCGGCCCCAGTTGACCAGGCGGTGGGGTTCGACGCGGCGGCGTGAGGGGGTGCCGTGGTGGGAGTTGTAGTCGAAGCGGATGGTCTCGGAGTCGCGGCAGGCGGCGGCGAGGACGGAGAGCAGTTCGGGGTCGAGGGCGGGGGCCGCGGAGTCGCGGGGTACGGATTCGACGTGTTGCAGGGCGGAGACGCGGTGGCGCAGGCGGGACGGGAGGACCTGTTCCAGTTTGAGCAGGGCGCGCAGGGAGGTTTCTTCGAGGCCGCTGACGGCGTTGGTGCGCAGGGCGGCGGCGACGGCGACGGCTTCGTTGTCGTCGAGCAGCAGGGGTGGGAGTTCGGCGCCGGCGCCGAGGCGGTAGCCGCCGAAGCTGCCGGTGGTGGCGTTGACGGGGTAGCCGAGTTCGCGCAGGCGGTCGACGTCGCGGCGGACGGTGCGGGGGCTGATCTGGAGTTCGTCGGCGAGTTCGCTGCCTTGCCAGTCGCGGCGGGACTGCAGCAGGGCGAGCAGGCGCAGCAGGCGTGCCGAGGTTTCCAACATGACCGCAGACTTTAGGACAGAGGCTGGCCGCAAGCCCTTCTAGCCTTGGGTTATGACGGAGATCAGGGAATTCCACATCGCGGTCGACGAGGCGGACGTCGAGGAGCTGCGGTTCCGGTTGGCGCGGACGCGGTGGACCGACCAGGTGCCGGGGGCGGGTTCGCGGTACGGCGACGCGGTCGAGGACGTCCAGGAGATGGCGCGGTACTGGGCCGAGGACTTCGACTGGCGGGCGGTGGAGCGCACGCTCAACGCGTTTCCTCAGTTCATCACGGAGATCGACGGGACCGATGTGCACTTCCTGCACGTCCGGAGCGGTAACCCGGACGCGTTGCCGTTGCTGATGGTGCACGGCTGGCCGGGGTCGGTCATGGAGTTCGTGGACGTCGTCGAGCACCTGCGGGGTGACTTCCACCTGGTGATCCCCTCGATCCCGGGTTTCGGGTTCTCGGGGCCGACCACCGAGTCCGGCTGGCACTCCGGGCGGATCGCGCGGGCGTTCGCGGAGTTGATGGCGCGGCTGGGTTACGAGCGGTACGGAGTGCACGGCAACGACGCCGGGTCGATCATCGCGCCGGAGGTCGGGCGGGTCGCGCCGGAGCACGTGGCCGGGGTGCACGTCACGCAGATCTTCTCCTTCCCGTCGGGTGACCCGGCCGAGATGGAGGGCCTGACGGAGGACGACTTCCGGCGGCTCGGGGTGCTGCAGAACTTCTGGGAGACGATGTCCGGGTACGCCAAGCTGCAGCAGGCGCGGCCGCAGAACGTCGCGTTCGCGCTCGCGGACTCCCCCGCGGGCCAGCTCGCCTGGACGATGCAGCTGATGGGTGAGCCCGCGGTGACCAGGGACTTCCTGCTGGCCAACGTGTCGATCTACTGGTTCACCAACACCGCAGGCTCCTCGGCGCGGCTGTACTACGAGGACGCGCACCGCGAGGACGTGCCGGTCGAGCCGACGACGTTCCCGATGGGGGTGGCGATTTTCGCGGACGACTTCCAGACCATCCGCCGGTTCGCCGAGCGCGATCACCACAACCTGGTGCACTGGTCGGAGTTCGATCGTGGCGGTCACTACTCGGGTCACGAGGTGCCGGAGCTGCTCGCCGATGATCTGAAGGTGTACTTCGCCAAGATCTAGGACATCCCCGGGAAATGTCACAGTGGGTGGAAGCGGGTCTGTGGGGGTTGGCAGGCGGCGGGGCGCTCGTGGCGGGCGCGCTCGTCGCCTGGTTCCTGCGCGTGCCCCGCGATGTCGTGGCCGTCGTGATGGCGTTCGGTGCGGGGGTGCTGACCGCGGCGGCGGCGTTCGAGCTGATGGACGAGGCGGAGCGCAACGGCGGGTTGCTCGCCACCTCGGCGGGGTTCCTCGGCGGCGCGGTGGTCTACGTGCTGGCGAACGTGCTGCTGGCCCGCCGGGGTGGGCGGCACCGCAAGCGCAGCAGCAAGCAGCCGTCCGAACAGGACCAGGCGGGCAGCGGCACGGCGATCGCGGTCGGCGCGCTGCTCGACGGTGTGCCGGAGTCCGTGGTGCTCGGTGTGTCGTTGCTGGGTGGCGGCGGGATCGGGGTGGCGATGCTGGCGGCGGTGGTCATCTCGAACGTCCCGGAAGGCCTGTCCAGCGTCGCCGGTATGAAGCAGGCGGGGCGGGGGCCGGGGTACGTGTTCGGCGTGTGGGGTGCGATCGCGGTGGCGAGCGGGGTGTCGGCGGCGTTGGGCAACGTGCTGCTCGACGGTGCGTCGCCGCAGCTCATCGCGGTGATCACGGCGGTCGCGGCGGGGGCGATCCTGGCGATGATCGCGGACACGATGATCCCCGAGGCCTACGAGCGCGCCCGCCTGTACACCGGGTTGTGCACCACGGCGGGGTTCCTGACGGCGTTCGTGGTGGAACGGTTGGGCTAGTTGATCTGGTGCTCACGCCGTGACGGCGGTAGGAGTGCAGGCATGGGTGTTCCGCTGGTGGACTTGACCGGGTGGTTCGACGGCACGCGGCGTGCCGAGGTGGCGGCGCGGGTCGACGCGGCGCTGCGGGAGTCGGGTTTTCTGCTGATCACCGGGCACGGCGTCCCGGACGCGCTGCGTGCTCGCGTGCGCGGGCTGACCCGCTCGTTCTTCTCCCTGTCCGCTGAGGAGAAGTCCGCCTACGCGGTGAGGACCGGTGGGCGGGGCTGGTTGCCGCCCGACGAACAGGCCACCGGCCGCGCCGGCGGTGGCCTGGCTCCCCCGGACCTGAAGGAAACGCTGGCGTTCGGCTCGGACGACCCCTCAGGTGACGAGTTCTTCTTCCGCCCCAACGTCTTCCCGGCCGAGGTACCCGCACTCGAAGACGCCGTGACGGAGTACGTGCGGCGGATGCGGGCGCTGTGCGACGAGCTGCTGACGATCTTCGCGGTCGCGCTCGGCTCGCCGGAGGATCTGTTCACCCGGCACACGCGGCGGCCCTCGTACACGTTGAACGTCAACCACTACCCGCCGTTGCGGCAGGTCGGGCCCGCGGGGCCGGGGCAGTTCCGCATCGGCGAGCACACCGACTTCGGCACCGTGACGATCCTGGACCGCCAGCACGGCGTCGGCGGGCTGCAGGTCCGCTCTGCCGAGGGGGTCTGGGAGAACGCGCCGTTCGACCCAGCCGCGTTCACCGTCAACATCGGCGACCTCATGGCGCGCTGGGTGTCCGACCGCTGGCGTTCCACCCCGCACCGCGTGCTGCCACCGGACGCCTCGGCTCCCGACGAGGACCTGGTGTCACTGATCTTCTTCTACAACACCGACACCGACGCGCGGATCGTCTCGCTCGACGGCCGTTACCCGGAGGTCGGTGGCGGCGAGTACCTGCGGGCTAAGCTCGAGGCGATCTCGATCGGATAGTGGGGGCCTGGGATGGCGATCGGTGAGCTGTACGACGTGGTGTTCGACTGCCCGGACCCGGCGGCGCTCGCCGAGTTCTACCGGCAGGTCGTCGGCGGCGAGATCGTCGACTCCGACAGCGACTGGTTCACCCTGGCCACACCGAACGGGCGGCGCGTGTCGTTCCAGCGCGTCGACGACTACACCCCGCCGCGCTGGCCCGGCCAGGAACTGCCGCAGCAGATCCACCTCGACGTCATGGTCACCGACCTCGACGCGGCCGAGCCGCTGGTGCTCGCGCAGGGCGCGACGCTGCTGCGTGGTTCGGACAAGCCGGTCGGGTTCCGCGTGTACGCCGACCCCGCCGGCCACCCGTTCTGCCTGGTCACCAACTAGAACCTCTCCCGCAGCCACTCTTCCGAGTGAACCGGCGCCCACCCATCACACTCCGCAGTCCCCGCCCGCCTTGCCGATCGGCACGCGGGGGCCTTTCGTCCGCTTCTGCAGTACGCGGGGTCCCCGCGTGTCGAAAAATGGGGCTGGTGGGGTTCGGGTGAGTGAACAGGCATCAGCGCGGCGGGGCTTCTAGAAGGACGCCAGGGCTTAGATGAGACATACGGTCTGAAGGCCACACGGCTAGACGGTCCCGCACGGCTAGACGGTCCGCATGGCTTAGGTTGCTCGCACGGCCCTAGATGGCTAGATGGCCCACACGGTCGCGGAGCGGGTTTCGGTGCTTTCGAGGGTGAGTGGGACCGGGACGTTGTAGCGGGCCTGTTCGCGGAAGCGGTCGCGGGGCAGGTGTGCGCGGTCCGGGTCGCCTAGCAGCACGAGTGCGCCGCGCGCGGCTGCCCTGGTCAGGAACGGCAGCATCAGCGCGGTGATCTCGGCGTCGTAGAAGACGTCGCCCGCCAGCACGACGTCCGCGCCGAGCGCGTCGCTGTCGAGCTGGTCGCCGGGCAGCGTGGTGACGGTGACGTCGTTGGCGGCGGCGTTGAGCTGCACCGCGGCGAGTGAGAGCGGGTCGATGTCGTTGGCCGTCACCGAGTCCGCGCCGGCCAGCGCCGCGGCGATCGCGACCAGGCCGCTGCCGGACGCGAGGTCGAAGACCTTCCTGTCGCGCACCAGGCCGGGATAGTTGAGCAGGTGCCGTGCCAGCGCCTGGCCGCCCGCCCACGGGAACGCCCAGAACGGCGGCTGGTCGTGGTCGGTCAGCTCCCACAGGTCCATCGCCTCCGCCGCGCTGTGCAGGAGGACCTCGGGCACCAGGGGCACCGGTGTGAGAGCGGTGTTGGCGAGCACGAACTCGGAGAGCGTGGGCGCGGACATGACGGAGAAGCTTAGGGGCGCTCCCGGCGGTGGCCGCAGAGGCGAAAGGCCGTGGCTTCGCGTGGGGTTCACCTGCTCAGTGCCGCGATCAGTTCCCGGTAGGTCTGGTCGGCGTCGGCGTCACCCGTCTCGATCACCACCGACTCGCGCGTGAGGTAGTGGGTGAACTGGTCGCGGATCCGGTGGATCATCCCCGCCCCGCCCAGGGCCTCGACCGCGCCGTCGATGTGGTGATCACGTTGCTGGAACCGCTGTACCGCGACGTCCGCGGGGGC
Organism: Lentzea alba; assembly: GCF_011067745.1. Classification (GTDB taxonomy): domain Bacteria; phylum Actinomycetota; class Actinomycetes; order Mycobacteriales; family Pseudonocardiaceae; genus Lentzea; species Lentzea alba. The sequence goes on along the minus strand of NZ_JAAMPJ010000014.1, from coordinate 131,624 downwards.
GAGTAGCACGAACTCCCGGTAGTCCGCGCCCGCGGCGTGGGCGGTCTCGGCGAACCTGTCGCGTTCGGACCGGCGGGCGACCAGTTGCGGCATCACCACGTCGTGGCCCGACGCCAGGTGCGTGGCCGCCATGGCGATCGCGAGCGGGCGGACCAGGGTGACGGTGCCGAAGAAGTCGTCCTGCCATCCGCCGACGAGACGCACGATCTCGTCGGCGTCGAGGTTGAGCGTCTTGGGGTGCTCGGCGGCGTAGCGGGCGGCGATGGTCGACTTGCCGACGCCGGTCGGGCCGTTGAGGTGGATCAGTGCGGGCACCGGCCCGAAACTACCGGCCCGAAGTTGTCGGCCGAAGCTATCGGTAGACCTTCGCGAGCTCGTCGATCGCGGTGGCGACCAGGGCGATCGCGATGTCGGGTGACTTGCCGCAGCTGGCCGGGCGCGGCGGCACCGGTTGCTCGGTCAGCGCCACCCGCCACTCGCGGCCGTCGGCGTGCCGCACGGTCGCGGAGTCGGAGGTCTCGGCGACGACGGTGAGCACATCGCGGGTCTCGCCGAGCTGTGTGCGCACGGCGACCTCGGCGACCTGTCCCCGCGGGGTGAAGCAGGACCGGCCGCGGCACCGGTCGGCGAGGATGCCCTCGGTGACCACGCGCTGGGCCAACTGGAGGTCGAGTCGCCCGTACAGGTGACCGGTGGGCAGCAGGACACCGGTCGGGGCGAAACGGTGCCCGCCGGTGTGGGTGCACTCCCAGAGGTTGAGCGCGGTGGCGATCGGACGGCCGTACAGGGCGCAGCAGACGTCGCGTTTGCTGTTGGTGCACACGAGCAGCAGCGGGTCGCGCACAGGCGTGCCGAACGCGGTGGACCGGCCCGCGCCCAGTGCCTCGAAGTCGAGTTCGAGGGCTTCCTCGGGGGCGGCGAGGTCGGCCTGCTCCAGCCACGACGCACCGGGCTTCGTCGAGGCCAGGTACAGGCGCCGCGTCGCGGGCGTGTGGTGGTCGGCGTGCTTGCCGGGGCGGCGGATCAGCAGGATGCGCACCCCGGTGCCGGCGGCGCGGCGTTGCAGCTCGGCGCCGAGTTCGGGGTCGAGGTGGCTCTCCACGATCGCGTCGCGGCCCCACGGGCCCGGCTGCTCCAGGCACAGCCACGCCGTCGCGGTCGCGGCCGTGCCGGCCAGCGGTTCTCCCGCGAAGTCGGAGAGCGTCGAGCACCTCATCTGCACACTCTATACAGCCGTTCGGGTGAGGAATAAGGTCACCCTTACCTGTCGTCGGTCACCGGCCGGTTTCTCGTCGGTCAGTGGCGACCTTCGAGGTGCGCGACCCGTTGCCTCATCGAGGCCTCGAGCCGGGAGCGGTAGCCGAGGAACAGCTTGTTCGCCAGGTAGGGAGCCCAGTTGCCTTGCTTTGCGATGTTGTAGACGCGGTGTACCACCAAGGCGCCCTCGGCATGCGGATGCAGCGAATCCTCCCCGCGGTACCACCAGTCGCCCCAGTAGGCGATCAGGCCCTGTTCGCGGTCGACCAGCCGGTGCGGTCCGGACTCCCCCGCGTCGGCGAACATGCGCTCGCGCACCTGTTCCAACGGTGCCCGCACCACGCCCCGCACCTCGAACAGCAGTCGTTTCATCGGTGTTGTCCCTCCCAGTGCTCGTGTCCGCCGACGGTGCCGTCGCGGATGGCGGTGGCGAACCAGGTGAGCCAGGCGCGTTCGGCGCGCAGCATGGCCATCCGGTAGTCGAGCTCGATCCACGCGAGCTGCGGCAGGCCCATGCCCGCGAGCCGTTCCAGCAGCACCGCGAGCGCGGCGAGCTGCTCGCCCACGGCCCGCTCACGCTGCTCGACGACGGTCAGCGCGTCGTCCGGGGGCAGCAGCCCGACCAGGGAGATTCCGGCCTCGAACCGCGGGTACTCCTTGGCCGGCACCGCGATCAGCTCGCGCAACCAGTCGTGCAGCTCCCGCGTGCCCGCCTCGGTGATGGCGTACACGGTGCGCTCGGGCCGGTTGCCCGCCTTCCGCGTGGCGCTCGCGGTGATCAGCTCGTGGCTGCGCAGCGACTCCACGACGGTGTACAGCGAGCCGTAGTTGAGCTTGATCACCTCCTCCTGGTGGCGTTCCCGCATGGTCTGCGCCATCTCGTAGGGGTGCATGGGCCGCTCCGACAGCAACGCCAGCACCGCGAGAGCCAGGGGGTTCGTGCGCTTGAACGACATATCCGCTCCCAAATACTCGGCACCGAATATATGGGTAGGGTGGGTGTCATGACAACGGTGATCACCGGGGGAAGCCGGGGTATCGGGGCCGCGACCGCACGCCGACTGGTGCGCGACGGCCACCGGGTCGTGATCAGCTACCGCCAGGCCGCCGACGAGGCCCGCCTGCTGGAGAAGGAGCTCGGCGTCGTGGCCGTGCAGGCGGACACCAGCGACGAACACGACGTGGCGCGCCTGTTCGACGCCGCCGGCGACGACGTCACCAGCGTGGTCAACAACGCCGGCATCACCTCCCCCTCGGGCCCGCTGGCCGACCTGCGCACCGAGGACCTGCGCCGGGTCGTGGACGTCAACGTGGTCGGCGCGTTCTTCGTGGCCCGCGAGGCGTCGCGGCGGATGAGCCGCGGCTCGATCGTGAACATCTCCTCCGGCGCCGCCACGCTGGGCAGCCCTGGTGAGTACGTCCACTACGCCGCGACCAAAGCGGCCGTGGACGCGATGACCATCGGGTTGTCCAAGGAGCTCGCGCCGCGCGGGATCCGGGTGAACTGCGTGCAGCCCGGCACCATCCGCACCGACATCCACCAGCTGTCGGGGCAGCCGGATCGCCCGGACCGGGTGGCCGGGCGCGTGCCGATGGGCCGGCCGGGTGAGGCCGAGGAGATCGCGAACGCCATCGCGTGGCTGCTGTCGGACGAGGCGTCCTACACGACGGGCGCGATCCTGCGGGTGACCGGCGGGACCTGACGCTGAAGGTCGCCGGGATTGTCAGACCCGCTGGGTAGGTTGATCGGATGGGTCAACTGCTGAGCTCTCACCCCGTCGCCACCGACCGAAGACGCGTGCTGGGCCGCGTGTTGCTGATCGTGGCTCTGGTCAGCGCGCTGCTGCTGGTGCTGATGTTCGTGATCGACCTCGGCGGCGCGCAGTACGCGCTGATCTTCGCCGCGTTCCCCCTGCTGCTCGCCGCCCCCGCGTCGGCGGTGCTGCTGCGCAAGGCCCGTGTGCCCGAGGTGATCGAGCTCTACGACGGCGGTATCGCGCACGTGCTGGGCGGCACCCGGCGCAGCTGGACGTGGGAGCAGGTGCGGGCGATCGACGTCGCCGAGCGCGGCGAGCACTCCTACACCGGCTCGGACCTCGACTGCGCGATCCGGTTCGACGACGGCCAGTTGCTGCACTTCAGCGGGCTCACGCAGGACAGCAGGGTGATCGTCGGCGCGCTGGGCAGGCACTGCGCCGCCGCGGCCCGCGAACCGGTGCGCAAGGCCTACAAGGCACGCGCGGTCGCGATCCTGGGCGGCATCACGCTCGTCGGCGGCGGGGTCGCGACCTGGGCGTTCTTCACCGTTCCGCACACGGCCGACGGCGGTGACCAGTTCGGGCTGGCGATGCTCGCCGTCGCCTGCGTGGTGCCGGCGGTGATCAGCTTGATTCTGCTGATCTCTGTCCTGGTGACCGGCCGGCGTTAGGCGCGGTCGCCGAAAATACGCCGATCCCGAGCGCGTAGGGGTCGTCGAGCCCGACCGTGCGCAGCGTCTCGGTCGGCAGGGCCAGCAGCGAGATCGCCACGCCCAGGAAGTAGGCGTCCAGCAGACCGGTGTCGCGGACCGTCGAGGGCAGGCCCGCCGCCTGCTGCAGGGTCGCGGCCGCCTCGGCGTTGGCCAGCACCATGCCGGACAACGCCTCGCGCACACCGGGGCGGCGGACGGCCTCCAGGTACAGCTCGACCATCGCGAGCATCTGGGTCGGGTCGTCGGCCACCGCGCGGCGCAGCAGGGCCGGGTACAGCTCGGCGACGTCGGAGGCGCTGACGTCGGCCGGGGTGGTCTCGCGCAGGCGGTCGACGGCGGCGCGGTGCAGGGCGGTCATCCGGGCCGCGGCGGCCGTGAGGATCGCCTCGCGGGTCGGGAAGTAGTTCTTGGTGGTGCCGATGGGGACGCCGGCCTCGCGGTCGATCGCGCGGTGGGTCAGGCCCCGGCCGCCTTCCACCGCGAGGATCTGGATCGCGGTGTCGCACAGAAGATCACGACGGCTCACGGTCCGGGACACTAGCAAGATCACCACAGCCGTGGTGAATCGGGGCGAACGTGCTGGTCCCGGCGGTCGCGGTGATGACTCCTCGCTCCACGACGAGGAACAGGCCGCACACGCAGCGGACGTAGGACACCGCACCGTGCGAGGAGACGGAGGAGGAGCAGGGCCAGTGGCAGGCGGGGCAGGTGGCGATCATGCTCACCAGCGTGCTGTCATGGTCTAGTGCATTTCAACCCTTACGGCGGGGCGGCCGCGGAACTCGCCGCGACGCTGGTCAACGCCGAGACCGGCGCGAACCTGCTCGACGTGCTCAAAGCGTCCGACTACCGGCCCCTCGGCTCGCTCGACGCCCGCCAGGAACGTGACGTACGAGACTGGATCGAGCGCCTGCGCCAGGTCTTCCACCAGCCGACGGTCGAGCTGCTCAACGAGTTGCTGGCCGAGTCGTCAACGACGCACTACATCTCCACGCACGACGGACGCGCGCCGCACCTGCACTACGCGCGTGAGGACGCACCGACCGACGTGCGCGTGAAGGCCTACACGGCGGCGGGCATGGCGGCGTTGTTCTGCGAGGACGCGGGGCGCATCGGCGCGTGCGACCGCGACGGCTGCGACACCGTCTTCGTCGACACCAGCCGCAACGGACGCCGCAGGTTCTGCGCCGCCAAGTGCGCGAACCGGGTCGCGGTCGCGAACCACCGCAGCCGCCAGCCGGCGTGAACCAGCACGCGGTGCCCACCGGCGGTGCCGGCCGGTGGGCACACCTGTCTCACTTGTCGATGACGTTGTTGAGCCTGCGGGCCTTGTAGTCGGAGTAGGGCTCCAGGCCGTAGGTGCGGGAGCGGTAGTCGGTGCCCCAGTCGCCGCGCTGCTCATAGGCGAAGTAGCGGGTCTTGCTGGTGTCGGTCCACCGGTCGAAGATCACGGCGTGGCGGTTGTTGCCGTCGCCGATCGCGTCGATGACGAGGTCGCCGCGCTTGAGCTCGGACATCGAGATCGGGCTCGTCCAGGTCGCGGTGTTGAGCTCGACGGTGTTGGGGCCCGGTTTGTCGAGCTTCGCGGCCATGGAGGCGTAGCCGGAGCAGTCCTGGCGGTAGCCGTCGGTCCAGGTGCGGTTCTGGTCGTAGGGCACGCGGGTGCCGTTGTTCGCTGTGAGCCAGCTGTTGGCGCGGTTGATGATCTCGTAGCGATACATCGGCGTGGCGGCGGCGTGGGCCGGTGTCACCAGTGTGCTCAGGGCGAGCAGGGCGGCGGTGGCCGTCGCGAGGACTCTCATGCGTGGTACTCCCATTCCGTAGATCACCTGTCGGCGCTTAGGGTCGGTTCATGGAGCTGACGGAGCTGTGTTTCGCCGGGGTGGCAAGGCAGGCCCACGCCGTGCGGTCCGGCGAGGTGACCGCGCGCGACCTCGTCGCCGAGCACCTGCGCCGCATCGAGCGCGTCGATCCGCAGCTCAACGCGTTCCGGCTGGTCTTCGCCGAGAAAGCCCTGGCGGAGGCCGAGCAGGCGGACGCGCGCCGGGCCGCCGGTGAGGACCTGCCGTTGCCGGGGGTGCCGATCGCGGTCAAGGAGGACATCGCGATCGAGGGCCTGCCCACGACCAAGGGCACGAACGCCGCCCGCACGCCCGAACCCGCCGACTCCGCGATCGTGGCGCGCCTGCGCGCGGCCGGGGCGGTGATCATCGGCCGGACCCGGATGCCCGAGCTGGGGCTGTGGCCCTACACCGAGAGCGGCTGGGCGGGTCCGACGCGCAACCCGTGGTCGCTGGCGCACTCCCCCGGCGGTTCCAGCGGCGGTTCGGCCGCGGCGGTGGCCGCGGGGCTGGCGGCGGCCGCGATCGGCACCGACGGCGCCGGGTCGATCCGGATCCCGTCGGCGGTCACGGGGCTGTTCGGGCTCAAGCCCCAGCGCGGCCGCGTGTCGCTCTCTCCCGAACGTGAGGCGTGGGGCGGCTTGGTGGTGGCGGGCCCGATCACCCGCACCGTGCTGGACTGGGCGTTGGTCGCCGACCAGATCCACGGCGCCGTCCCCGGTGACGCGCACGTCGCGCATCCGCCGCGCACGAGCTTCACGCAGGCCGCGCGGACCGATCCCGGACGGCTGCGGATCGGGGTGTCGCTGCGGCCGTGGGGTCCGGGCATCCCGATCGCCGACGAGGTCCGCGACGCCGTGCAGGACACCGCCGCGCTGCTCACCGACCTCGGTCACGACGTGATGCGCCTCGACCCGCCGATGCGCGATCTCACCGCCTCCACGCAGTTCGCCGCCCGCTACCTCTACAACGCCTACCTCGCGCGCACCGGCATGGAGTTCCCGGACCTGGTCGAGCCCCGCACCCGCGCGGTCGGTGACCTGGGCCGCCGTCTCCCGCGCGCCACCCGCCGCTGGGCGATGAAGGACGACGCCACCCTCACCGCGTACGCGAACCGGGTGTTCACCTCGGTCGACGTGCTGCTGACCCCGGCGCTGACCCGCCCGCCGATCCGGGTCGGCGAGTGGGACCACCGCAACGTCGTCACCGCGCTGCTCGCGGCCTCGCACTACACGACGTTCCTGCCGCTGTGGAACATCGTCGGCAACCCCGCCGCCTCGGTGCCCGCCGGCCGCACGTCGTCCGGCCTGCCGCTCGCGGTGCAGCTCGTCGGCCGCCAGCACGACGAGTGCACGCTGCTGTCGGTGTCCGCCCAGCTCGAGCGCGCTCGGCCGTGGGCGGACCGCACGCCGGCAGGCCTGGGTCATGCGAAATAGGATAGTACGAGTACGGACTATCCGAAGTGGTATTGGTCAGAGTCCGCGTTTGGACAACTCGTCGAGCAGTTGCCGGTCGGCGACGTGGCGCGACTTGATGTGCTCCAGGTAGTCCGCGAACGCGTCGGGCTGCAGGCCGCGTAGTTGGTGCAGCCATTCGACGACGAGTTCCTGCTCCTCGACGCCGCGCCGGGCGAGCTCGACCTCGACGATGCGCCGGTAGACCTCGATCGCGAGCCGGGTGCCGTCCTGCACGAGGTGGTTCACCAGCTCGGCGCGCAACGGCGGCCAGTCGTCGGTGTGCACGACCAGCGCGCGGATCTTGAGGTAGACGTCGAGGTTCGGCCGGGCGAAGAACGCCTCCCGGCACACCTCCACCGCCCGCTGCGGGCTGCCCCGCCGCAGGTGTTCCTCGACGGCCAGGTCGATCAACCGCAGCGCCGCGCCCCGGCCACCGACGGCACGCAAGCCGCGTTCCACCCAGTCCAGCGCCTCCTCGGAACGGCCGTTGTCCCGCAGCACGGTCGCGACCTGCAGGTAGTGCCAGCCCGACGACAGGTCCTTCGACAGCACCAGCAGTTGCAGGTCGACGTCCTCGCTGTACTCGGCGAGCTCCTCCATGACCCGCAGCAACGCCCAGCGGGCGCGGTCGTAGCGGCCGGTCTCGCCGAACCCGATCACCGGCAGCGGTTCGAACAACGTCACCGCGCGTTCGCGGTAGTGCGCGAGGCCCTCGTCGTCGAGCGCGTCGGCGTAGGCGGCGAGGCTGACGTCGGGGGCGTCGGGGTGCTGCAGCTGCAGGTCGAGCAGCCAGTCCGCCAGGCGCACCGGGTCGGGGGCGGTCTCGGCGCACGCGCGGGCGTGGGTGCTCAGCACGCGGTGGGCCAGCTCGGCCAGTTCGACCCGGTGTCTTCGGCTGCCGGCCACTCCGTCGGCCAGCTGGGTGACGATCTGTTCGATCAACGCGACCAGGTCCGGGCCGGGATCGGTGACCAGGAGTGACTGCAGCTCGACCGACACGGCGGTCAGCACCTGCCATCGGGCCGGCCAGTCCGTCTCGCTGCCGGCACTGTCGGCCTCGACGAGCGCGGAGGCCACGGTGGCGGGCAGCGAGTCCATCACAACATCATTCCCGCGTCACCCGGTCGAGTGCCACAGATGTCGCCCTAACGGATTTAAGGTTCACCCCACGTGGTCAGACGCCTACAAGTTCGCCAGTTTGCGGGACAGCACCTCACGCTCGCGTTCGTTGCCGCACAGCCGTATTGCCTGCTCCAAGGCGGTACGCGCCTCGTCCACCCGGCCGAGCCGCCGCAGTAGCTCGCCGCGTACTCCGGGTAGTTGGTGCGACTCCTTGAACGCGTCACTGCCCGCGAGGTCGTCCACGATCGGCAGCGCGGCGGCGGGACCCCGGGCCATGGACACGGCGACCGCGCGGTTGAGCTCGACGACCGGCGACGGGGCGAGCCGGCCCAGCGCCTCGTACAGCACGACGATCCGGTCCCAGTTGGTCTCCTCGACCGACGGGGCCAGCGCGTGGCATTCGGCGATGGCGGCCTGCAACCCGTAGTAGCCGAAGCCGCGGCCGATGTCGGCGGCCTTCGCGAGCGCCGCCCGGCCGCGGGCGATGGCCGAACGGTCCCAGCGGCGCCGGTCCTGGTCCTCCAGCAGGATCGTCTCGCCGTCGGGACCGCGGCGGGCGGGAAAGCGCGCGGCGGTGAGTTCGAGCAGGGCGAGCAGGCTGTGGGCCTCGTGCTCCTCGGGCATCAGCCGCGACAGGATCCGGGCCAGCCGCTGCGCCTCCCCTGCCAGGTCCAGGCGCATCACCTCGTCACCGGAGCTCGCCGACGAGCCCTCCGTGAAGATCAGGTAGATGCAGCTGAGCACCTGGGCCAGCCGTGCGGGCCGCTGCGCGACCGGTGGCACTTCGAACGGCACGTTCGCGGCACCGAGGGTCTTCTTGGCCCTGGTGATGCGGGCCTGCACGGTCGCGGTCGGCACCAGAAACGCCCGCGCGATCTCGTCGCTGGTCAGACCGCCGATCACGCGCAGCGTCAACGCCACTGCGGCCTCGCGCGAGAGCACCGGGTGGCAGGAGGTGAAGATCAGCGCGAGGGTGTCGTCGTCGATCTGGTCCGGATCCCACAGCACGTCGTCGGGCGCGGGCCCGGGTTCGGTGGCGCCGGTGAGAGCGCCGCCCTCGCTGAGGCGGTGGGCCAGGGCGGCGTACTTCTCGTCACGGGTGCTGCGGCGGCGGAACGCGTCGATCGCGCGGCGCCGGCCGACCGTGAGCAACCACCCGGCAGGGTTGGCCGGCACGCCCTCGCGCGGCCACGTCACCAGGGCCTCGGCGAGGGCTTCCTGGGCGAGGTCCTCGGCCAGCGCGAAGTCACCGGTGTAGCGGGTCAGCGCACCGATGATCCTCGCGGAGTCGATGCGCCACACCGCTGCTACGGCCTTGCGTCCCGTGGGGTCGCTGCTCATGGGTCCAGATCAAACCAAACGGCCGGTCAGAGCTGGCCGGTGGACTCGCGCCAGGCCCGTTCCTTCTTGATCCACTCGTTGTCCTGCGGGAACTCGTCGATCGTCGGCACACGGCGGATCTCGGTCTTGAACCCGGCGGCGGTCATCGGCGTGCGCTTGGCCCACTCGATCGCGTCCTGGATGGTGGGGACGTTGATCAGGTAGAAGCCGTTGAACAGCTCCTTGGTCTCGCCGTACGGGCCGTCGGTGACGACCGGCGGTTCGCTGGAGAAGTCGACGACCACGCCCTCCTCGGCGGGGGCGAGGCCCTCGGCGGCGATCAGCACGCCGGCCTCGATCAGCTCCTCGTTGAACCGGCCGACGGTCTCCAGCATCTGGTCGAAGTCGATCTCGCCGAGGTTGCCCCAGGCCTCGTCCGAGGTCACGCGCCAGATCAGCATGAACTTCATGTGTGCTCACTCCCCAGTGGGATCGTGCGGGTCCGTTGTGGACCCTTTCACGCCAAGGTCGAACGGGCGCGCTGTTCGATCGACACGCGCCCCAGAATTTCTCGAACTTTCTGTTTGCGCTGCTCACACGACCGAGCGGCCCACCCCGGTGTCCGGGATGGGCCGCTCGGGGCGTTGCTCAGACCTGTTCGTCGGGCTGGTGCAGCGACCTCGGCTGTTCTCCCTCAAAATCAGACACAGTCAGTTCCGGCACCGGCGCGGCGGCGCTCACCGGACGCGGCGTGGTGCTCAGCGGGCTGGGCACCTCCTTGCGCGCCACGGCCTCCGCGGCGGCGACGGCGGCGGCGACCTTCGGGTCCGGGGCGGTGTCGAACCAGTCGGCGACCGCCGGGTCGTCCTCTTCCGGTTTGGGCCGCTCGCCGGTGTCGGCCGGCGGCTCGTAGCGGAACACGCCGTCATCGCCGGGCGCGCCGAGCATGCGGGCGAACCCTTCGAGGGCCTTGCCGTAGTCGGACGGGATCATCCAGACCTTGTTCGCGTCGCCCTGCGCCATCTGCGGCAGCGTCTGCAGGTACTGGTACGCCAGCACCTCCGGCGTAGGGCGGCCGTCCTTGATCGCGGCGAAGACCTTCTCGATGGCCTTGGCCTGACCCTGTGCCTGCAGGTAGCGGGCGGCGCGTTCACCCTGCGCGCGCAGGATCTGCGACTGCCGCTCGGCCTCGGCGGTGAGGATCGCGGCCTGCTTGGCGCCCTCGGCGGCGAGGATCTGCGACTGCTTCTGACCCTCGGCGGTCTTGATCGACGACTCCCGCTGGCCCTCCGCGGTGAGGATCATGGCGCGCTTCTCGCGGTCGGCGCGCATCTGCTTCTCCATCGAGTCCTGAATGGACGGTGGCGGGTCGATGGACTTCAGCTCGACGCGGGCGACGCGCAGGCCCCAGCGGCCGGTCGCCTCGTCCAGCACACCGCGCAGCTGACCGTTGATGTGGTCGCGCGAGGTGAGGGTCTCCTCCAGGCTCATGCCACCGACGAGGTTGCGCAGCGTCGTGATCGTGAGCTGCTCGACACCGACGATGTAGTTGGAGATCTCGTAGACCGCGCTGCGCGGCTCGGTGACCTGGAAGTAGACGACCGTGTCGATGGAGACCGTCAGGTTGTCCTGGGTGATCACCGGCTGCGGCGGGAACGACACGACCTGCTCGCGCAGGTCGATGCGGGCCCGCACCTTGTCGATGAACGGCACGATGATGTTCAGGCCGGGCGCCGCGGTGTTGCGGTAGCGGCCGAGGCGTTCGATGACGGCGGCCTGCGCCTGCGGGATGACCAGCACCGACTTGACGGCGATGGTCAGCACGAAGATCGCGATGACGGCCACGACCACTGCGGTGATCGGGTCCAACTCGGCTCACATCCTTCTCAGGTCACACACTTCTGGGTCAGACGGCCGCGATGACCACGGCCGTCGCCCCCGAGATCTCGACAACGGTGACGGCTTCGCCCTGCTCGATCACGGACCCGTCGAGGGTGCGGGCGCTCCAGGTGTCGCCACCGATCTTCACCTGCCCGCCGTGCTCGTCCACCTGGGACGCCGCGACGGCCCTGGCACCCAGCAGCGCCTCGTGGTGCATCTTGACGCCCATCCCGAGCTGCAGCCGCTTCTTCACGAACGGCCGGGCCCCGACGATCAGGCCGACCGACGACACCGCGAAGACGAGCACGCTCACCAGGTCGTGGGCCCCCAGTGCGGACACGCCCGCCGCTGCCAGCGCCGCGGCGCCGAGCATGACCAGCACGAAGTCACCGGAGAGAACCTCGGCGACGACGAGCAGTATCCCGACGATCAGCCAGATCAGCGCGGCCATGCGCCCATACATACACCAACGGGGACCACCCGGCTCCAAGATTCACCGTGCTGGGACCCGGACCGTGACCGAAATCGATCAATCGGCGGTGTCGACGCCGCGTCAGCTCTTCACCTGGGGGCGCGGGACCGGCGGCGTCCGGTGCCGGTGCGGCCGCCGCCCAGGCCGGCGTGATCATCGTCCGCTGCCGGTGGCACGTCCGATGGGCCGTCCTTTTCGGAGGCTTTCGGCGCCGTTTTTCCCGCATTGACCCTTTTCTGCGTATTTCGCTACGGTCGTCTGCGGTCCGTGGGGGCGGGCTACCACATTCACGCACAACACCAGTGCCTCTGCGGGCTCGTCACTGCCGATTCCATTTATGGGGGAATTGTGTCGAGTAGTACGAGCAGAACAAGACGAGTGAGTCTCTTGTTGGCCGTCGCGAGCCTCGTGGCGGTGTCCGTGTCCGGAACGGCCCAGGCCGTTCCGGACAATCCTTCTCCCGAGCACCTCGCTTCACTTGCCCGCGACCTGCTGCTGGTCGAGAACGCGGCGGTGCTGGCCGACTCCGACCGGGCCAGGGCCACCGCGGGGATCCGCCCGGCGCTGACCGGCGCGGCAGTGGACAAGGCCGCGGCCCGGCTGGCGCTGAGCCAGGACCGAGCGGTCGCGCGGGACGCGGCCGGCGCCCGGGTCAGCACCGTGACGACCGAGGTGAAGGTCGAATCGGTCGAAGGCGGCGGCACCAGCCGCACCGCCGTGCTGGTGGAACGCAGCGGTCATCCCGTCGACGGCGCCAGGGACGGTGCCACGACGGGCACGTCGCGGCACCGCGTCAGCTACCAGTGGCTGGGCGGGTCGTGGGCGATCTCCGACATCGTCGCGCTCGACGCCGCGAGCGAGTTCTCCGAGGGCCGGATGCGGGCCGCGCTCGCGGTACCGGACGACCAGCGCCGGGCCAAGATCCGCGAGCGGGTCTCCGCCGTGCGCGACGGCATCCAGGCGAACCTGCCCGCGCTGAAGGCGGCCGACGCCGCGAAGATGGCGAACAAGCAGGTCACGACGCCGGACGCGCGGCAGCCGGGGCAGGGCAAGCAGACCCCGGAGCCCAGCGGGCTGGGCAGGCCCGCCACCCGGCCGTTCGCCGGTGTCGCGACCGAGCAGGTCGGGGCGCAGGGCGGTGAGGGGCGTCCGTACAACTACCAGTACATGGTCGACATGGCCTGGTACTACGCCGAGGACAACGACGTTCCCTACGTCCGGGACACGAACGACTGCACGACGTTCATTTCCTGGGTGCTGTGGAACGGCCGCTACGAGGAGCGCGGCAGCGAGGCCTTGATCGACGCCGTCTTCAACTACGACGATTACGACGTCTGGTATTACCGCTGCAACGACTGCTCACCCCGCAAGACCTACACGTGGGGCGGTGCGCGGAACTGGAGCATCTACGAGTACAACTACGGCGGTCGGGTCACGTTCCTGCAGTATCTGGACGATCTGCTGTTGTCCGACGTTTTCCAGATGGATTTCAACGGCTATGGCGACCCGCCGAACATTCCGGATCACACCGCCATGGTGACCGGGCGGGGCAGTGACGGCTGGCCGTTGCTGAGCTATCACACGGAGGATCGGAGGGACAAGGCGCTGTGGGAGCTGATCGGTTCGGAGGACGGCCCGTTCTGGGCGGCCCGTACCTGATCCCCGCGCTGGTGGCGTTGTCGGTGTGTGTGGCGGGGGCGGGCTGCGGCCAGTCTCCGCCCGCCGACTGCCTGTCACCGACGGAGGAGGTCGTGCGGTCGGACGCGGCCAAGTCGTTGTTCGTCGCGCGGGTGACGGTGACGGGCCATCCGCGGCTGGTGCAGGGGCCGACGTCCGGTGTGGGGCTGCTGCTGCGCACGGACGAGACGTTGTCCGGGCAGGCGCCGCCCGCGGAGTTCGCGTTGTGGAACGAGCCCGGCACGCCGGAGCTGCCGGACGGCACGACGGTGATCCTGTTCGGCCGGCGCGGCGTGACCGGCGACGCCCCGGCCACGGCGGACGGCCGCGACGTCGCGGTGTTCCACGTCGCGGTCCCGGCGGGGGTGCTCGAGCAGCGCGACGGTGAGCTCGCACGGTTGTGCCGCGACGGGCGCAGCGCCCCGGCCGGCGACGACGTGCTGCGGGAGCTGTGAGTCAGTCGACGGTGACGAAGTCGATGAGCCGCTCGACCGCGCCGAGCAGGTCCGACTCGATGTCGCGGTAGCTGCTCACCGCGCCCAGCACGCGCTGCCAGCCCTCCCAGGTCTCGCCCCAGCCGAGCTGTGCGCAGACGCCTTCCTTCCAGCCGATGTCGCGGGGCACGACGGGCCAGGCCTCGATCTTCACCGCCCGCGGTTTCACGGCCTGCCAGATGTCGACGTACGGGTGCCCGGTGACCAGCACGTTGTCGTCGTGGATCTGCTCGACGATGCGCTGTTCCTTGGAGCCCGCGACGAGGTGGTCGACCAGGACGCCGAGGCGGCGGTGCGGTGCCGTGCCGAACTCGCGGATGAGGCCGGGCAGTTCGTCGACGCCGCCCAGCGGTTCGACGACGATCCCTTCGACGCGCAGGTCGTGGCCCCAGACGCGTTCGACGAGCTCGGCGTCGTGCTTGCCCTCGACCCAGATGCGGCTGGCCTTGGCGGTTTTCGCCCGCAGGCCTTCGACTTTCACGGATCCGGACGCGCTGACGCGGGGTTTCTGGGGCTGTGGCGCGGGTTTGACGAGGGTGACGGGCCGGCCGTCGACGAGGAAGCCGGCGGGGTGCAGCGGGAACAGCCGGTGGCGGCCGTGCCGGTCCTCCAGCACGACCTGGCCGTACTCGAACTTCACGACGGCGCCGCAGAAGCCGCTGGCGGGGTCCTCGACGACGAGGCCGGGTTCGGCCGGGATCTCGGGGACCTTCTTGCGCTTCGGGGTGTTGAGGATGTCGCGGCCGTAGTCGTGAGAACGCACGCGCGAACCCTAGCCGTAGAACGGTTTGAAGGCGGTGAGCCACTCGTGGACGCGGTCGAGGTCGACGTCCGCGCCGTGCAGGTCGTGGCCGTCGTGCACGAAGTCCATCCAGTCGAACGCCGGGTCGCCGACGCACGCGCGCGGGTCGATGGCCTTCGGTCCGTGCGGGCCTTGCAGGACGTTGCCGGGGTGCATGTCGCCGTGCAGCAGCACCGGCGTGAGGTTGTCCTCGGCGAGTTTGCGGGCACGGTGGTGTTCGGTGGCGTAGTAGGTGCCGGTGCGGCGGGTGAGCACGGTTTCGAACAGGACGTCGACGCGGGCCTTGAGCGGCGGGAAGCCGGCGGGGTTCGCGTCGTGCAGTGGGGGGACGACGAGCGCGGGGTCGGTGGCGGGCGTGCCGGGGGTGATCGCTTCGAGCAGTAGCGCGCCGCGGGCGAGGTCGGTGTCGAGCAGGTCGACCATCGCGGGCGTGCCGGCCCACGCGGTGAGCGCTCTGGCCTCCTGGGCGGCGATGTCGTGGTCCGGGGTGATCTTCAGGACCGCGCGGCCGCCCGGACCCGTGCACAGGAACGTGGTGCCGGTGCCGCCGGGCATGAGCTCGGCGATGGTGAGGTGCCAGCGGGCGGTGAGGGTGGCGAGGAGGTCGGGCAGCGCGGCGATCCACCCGGTCACGTCGTCGCCGAAACGTCGGATGAGCCGGGATCTGGCGTCCTCGTCGATCACCTGACTCACGCTAGCGAGTAGGCCCGGGGTTGTCGCATCAGTAGGTGACGGTGATCGTGCGGCCGGGGCCGTCGACTTTCACCGTGCCGCCGACGGGCATGACGATCTGCGGGTCGGTGTGGCCGAGGTCGACGTCGAACACGATCATCGTGTCGGGCGCGTACTCGCTGAAGGCCTTGATCACGGCGGCGCGCTGCTCGGCGGTGTGGGTGGCGCGGTCGGTGTGCTGGTTGGTGAAGAACCAGGCCTTGGCGCGGCCGACGAGCACGGCGGGGAATCGCCGCAGCAGGCCGCGTTCGCCCATGTTGCGCAGGATCCGGTAGACCTCGGTCGCGGACGGCATCTCCTCGGAGGTCTCGAAGAACAGCACACGGCCGTCGTAGTGCTCGGGAGAGTTGATCTCCCGGTCGGCCATCATCAGCCAGGACAGGATCTCCAGGTTGCCGCCCCACGACCGGCCCTGCACGACCCGGTCCGGCTGGTGCCAGATCCAGCCGCCGCTGGGTTCGAGCACGGGTTCGACGTCGAAGGTGGCGGGGTCTTCCCAGGGGCTGTCCTTGTCGCCGTAGGCGGTGCTCTCGGTCAACTGGTACTCGCCGGGCGTGAACAGGGCGGCGCGCAGCGAGTCGGCGCTGGCCGGGTGCATGGCGCCGGGCCGGCCGAACTGGACCATGACGCTGCCGCCGGAGAAGCCGACGATGCCGCGGTTGGCGAGCCACACCAGCAGGTTGGTGTTGTCGCTGTGCCCGAAGAACGGCTTGGGGTTCGCGATGATCAGCTCGGCGTCCAGGTGCGGCAGCACGGTGATCTGGTCGTCGCCGCCGATGGTCGCGATCACGGCCTTGATCGTGGGGTCGGCGAACGCGGCGTGCAGGTCGTCGGCGCGTTCCCGCGGGGTCGAGCCCATCTTGCGGGTGGCCGGGTACTCGACGGGGTCGAGGCCGAAGTCGTTCTTGAGTCGGTTGAGGCCCAGTTCGTAGGGCAGGGGGAACAGGCCGGGCAGCCCCGCGGCCGGGGACACGATCGCGACACGGTCACCCGGCTGGGGCTTGGGCGGGTTGATCAACGACATGGGTGCCGAGCGTAGTGACGTCGAGGCGACGAGGTCGCGGCCTCGGGTTGCAAGTGACGATCTCCACGCCGGTGGACCCGGCACGGTCAGAACGCGGGCCAGGGGATGGCGGGCCAGTCGCCGGACGGTTCGGGGTAGACGCCGGCGGCGAGGAGTTTGTCGGTGCGCTCCCCCACGGCCCGGACCTCGGCGCGGGTGAGGTGGTCGTGCAGCGTCTCGCCCAGCTCACCGTCCAGCGCGGATCTCAGCCGGCGCAGCGACTCCAGCACTTCGGCGGGCAGGGGTTCGCGGGCCCAGCCCCACAGCACGGTGCGGAGTTTGGGTTCGGTGTGCAGGCAGATGCCGTGGTCGACGCCGTAGACCGCGCCGTCGAGGGCGTGCAGGACGTGGCCGCCTTTGCGGTCGGCGTTGTTGACGACGACGTCGAAGGCGGACATCAGGGCGATGCGCGGGTGGTCGGCGTGCACCAGGACGGCGGGGTCGCCGAAGCGGTCGTGGGCGTGGAAGACGGGGATCCAGCCGGGTTTGACGTCGTCGACGCCGATGATGTCGACGAGTTCGTCTTCCTCGCGGGTGTCGATCCAGAGTTGGACCATGCCGGTGCCGAACGGGCCGGGGCGCAGCACGGTGGGGGGCACGACGTCGAGGCCGGCGGCGGCGGAGATCAGGTAGGTGGCCACCTCGCGGCCCGCGAGGGTGCCGTCGGGGAAGTCCCACAGCGGGCGTTCGCCGCGCACGGGTTTGTAGACGCACTGGGCGTCGACGCCGTCCAACGAGATCTTGCAGAACAAGGTGGCGTTGGAGGCATCGACCAGGCGGCCTTCGACCTCGATGCGGCCGTTGTTCAGCAACTCCAGGGCCGCGGAGGTGTCCATGTCAGTCTTCTCAGTCTTCTTCGGTGCGGCGGTAGCCGTTCTGCCGGGGGCAGATGTGGCCGTCCGGGTCGAGCGGTTCGGCGCACAGTGGGCACGGTTTGCGGCCGGCGTTGACGACGCGGTCGGCTCGTTCGGCGAAGGCGCGGGCGGCGGTAGGCGACAGGAAGACCCGCACGGCGTCGGGGCCTTCCTCGGTGTCGTCGAGCACGACGGCCTCGTCGACCTCCTCCTCGGAGACCGCGAGGAGTTCGATCACGACGGCTTTGGACTCGGCGTCCCACCCGAGGCCCATGGTGCCGACGCGGAACTCCTCCTCGACGGGCACGTCGAGGGGTTCGGTGTCGAGGTTGTCGTCGTCCGGCGGCGGGTCGTCGGGGACGTCGGCGCCGAAGCGTCGGTGCACCTCCTCGAGCAACGAGCCGATGCGCTCGGCGAGGACCTGCACCTGCTGCTTTTCCAGGGCGACGCTGATCAGCCTGCTCTGCTCGGAGGCCTGCAGGTAGAAGGTGCGGTCGCCGGGCTGCCCGACGGTTCCGGCGACGAACCGGTCGGGTGCGCGGAATACGTGGATGACACGAGCCATGGCCCCTACGACCCTAGGCCACGCGGAGATCGTCGGCAGGTCCTCCCCCACCAAACACTCCGCGTATAGGGTCGGGTTGTGGTGAAGATCGCTTCGTACGGGACGTGGACCTCGCCGATCGGTGCCGGCGACACGGCGAAGCCGGGTGGTGGGTTCCAGTGGGCCGACCTGTCCGGTGAGCGGGTGTGGTGGGCGGAGAGCCGTCCGGCCGAGGGTGGCCGGGTGGCGTTGGTGCGGGACGGCGTGGACGTGCTGCCCGCGCCGTGGAACGCCCGCAACCGGGTGCACGAGTACGGCGGGCGGCCGTTCGTGGTGCTGGCCGAGGACCGGGTGGCGTTCACGCACTGGGCCGACCAGCGCGTGTACGTGTTCAACCCCGACGACCCGCGGCCCACGCCGCTGACGCCGGAACCGGAGCGGCACCACGGGATCCGGTACGCCGACCTGTCCGCGGGCCCGGACGGCGAGGTGTGGTGCGTGCGGGAGACGATCACCGGTGACGCCCGCACGGACGTGCGCCGCGACCTGGTGGCGATCACCTCGTCCGGTGAGGTGCGGGTGCTGGGCGGCTCGCACCACTTCATGACCGGCCCGAAGATCAGCCCGGACGGCACGAAGTTCGCGTGGATCGGCTGGAACCACCCGCAGATGCCGTGGGACGGCGCGGAGCTGTGCGTCGCCGAGCTCGATTCGGCGGGTGCCGGGCATCGGGTGCTGGCGGGGTCGACGACCGAGGCGGTGTGCCAGTTCGAGTGGGAGGGCGACTCCCTGCTGGTGCTGACCGACCCGGACGGCTGGTGGAACCTCTTCCGCGTCGGCCTGGACGCCTCGCGCAAGAACCTCGCGCCGTGCGAGGAGGAACTGGGCGGCCCGATGTGGCGGCTGGGCAACCGCTGGTTCGCGACGCTGTCGCCGGGCCGCTACCTCGTCGTGCGCAGCGGTCACCTCGCGGTGCTCGACGAGCGCAGTGCGACGGTGACCGACGTGCAGACCGACCTGCCGACGTGGGCGTCGGACCTGTCGGTGCGCGACGGTGTGGTGGTGTGCGGCGCGGCGGGGCCGACGTCGGAGTACGCGGTGGTGCGCCTGGACCTGTCCAACGGTGAGCTGACTTATCTGACCGGCGGGGAGTCCTCGCCGGAGGACGCGTATCTGCCGGTGCCGGTCGAGCGGATGTTCGGCGAGATCCCCGCGTACGTCTACGCGCCGTCCAACCCGGACTTCGCCGCGCCCGAGGGTGAGTTGCCGCCGTACGTGGTGCACGTGCACGGCGGTCCGACCGGGCGTGCGCTGCCGAAGCTCGACACCGACATCGCGTACTTCACCAGCCGCGGCATCGGCGTGGTGGCGGTGAACTACGGCGGGTCCACCGGCTACGGCCGTGCGTTCCGGGAGCGGCTGCGGGAGCAGTGGGGTGTGGTGGACGTGGAGGACTGCGCGTTCGTCGCCCAGCAGCTCGCCAAGGAGGGCACCGCGGATCCGCAGCGGCTGGGCATCCGGGGTGGTTCGGCGGGTGGCTGGACCTCGGCCGCGTCGCTGACCTCGACGGATGTGTACCGGTGCGGGATGGTGGCGTTCCCGATCCTGGATCTGGCGGGCTGGACGTCGGAGGGCGGCGAGACGCACGACTTCGAGTCCCGCTACGTCGAGGGCCTGGTCGGCACGCTTCCGGAGGCGGCGGACCGGTATCGGGACCGGTCGCCGTCGACGAAGGCGCGGTCGGTGTCGGGGCCGGTGCTGTTGCTGCAGGGCCTGGAGGACGAGATCTGCCCGCCGGAGCAGGCGGACCGGTTCGCCGCGGACCTGGCCGGGTCGGGGATCCCGCACGCGTACCTCACGTTCGAGGGTGAGCAGCACGGGTTCCGCAAGGCCGAGACGATCAAGATCGCGCTGGAGGCGGAGCTGTCGTTCTACGGGCAGGTGTTCGGGTTCACCCCGCCGGGGGTTCCGGTGCTGGAACTGTCCGAGTGAGTCTGCTGTCCGCCGGTGACAGGGTCGCGCTGGTGTCACCGGCCGGCCCGGCGCTCGCTTCCCGGGTCGCCGCGGGTGCCGAGGTGTTGCGGTCGTGGGGCCTGGAGGTCACCACACCTGTGGTGGGGTCGTGGTCGTTGCCGTACCTGGCGGGGTCGGACGAGGCGCGGGCCGCGGAGTTCGTGGCGGCGTGGTGCTCGGACGTGGCCGCGGTGGTCTGCGTGCGCGGCGGGTACGGGTGTCTGCGGATGGCCGACCTGGTGCCGTGGAAGGACCTGCCGCCGCGGGTGTTCGTGGGGTCGTCGGACGTGACGGTGCTGCACGCCGAGCTGAACGCCTCCGGTCTGCCGACGGTGTTCGGGCCGATGCCGGGCACGGCGGACTTCGTCGACGACCCGCTGGCGCAGACGCGGCTGCGCGAGATGTTGTTCGGGTCGGTGACGACGTGGACGGCCGGCACGCCGGTGGTGCCGGGTACCGCCCGCGGGGTGCTCACGGGCGGGAACGCGGCGTTGCTCGCGGCGTCGGTGGGCGCGCCGAGGTGGGCGCCGCCGATCGAGGGCGCGATCGCGTTGCTGGAGGACATCGGTGAGGAGCCGTACCGGCTGGACCGGATCCTGACGCAGTTGCTGCGGGCGGGCTGGTTCGCGCCGGTGTCGGGGATCGTGCTGGGGTCGTGGACGGACTGCGGTGACGTGTCGTCGGTGCTGCACGACCGCCTGTCCGGGCTGGGTGTGCCGATCCTGGGTGACTTCGGCTTCGGACACTGCGCGGGCCAGTGGTCACTGCCGCTGGGGGTCGAGGCCGCGCTCGACGTCGAGGCGCGGACGTTGACGGTGCTCTGACCTCCCGCGGCCGCTGACGGTCGAGGAGTTCGCCGCCGCCCGCAGGGACTTCTACCTCGGCTAGTTGTTCATGGCCTCGCGGGCGGTGAGGGCGGCACGGCAGGCGTGCACGAAGTCCCAGAACACCTCGGTGGTGGTGTGCCGGCGGTCCGAGCGGGAGTTCTCGGCGAACATCGCGGTGCGCAGCGGGGTGGTGAGTTCGAGCTGTCCGCCCTGTTTGGACTTGGTGCGGTTGGCGATGTTGGCCCGGTCGTAGCCGCCGAGGATCGGGTGGTCGACGGCGTCGATGGTGTGGAAGCCGGCGCGGCGCAGACGGGTGAGCAGTTCGAGGCGCAGCAGGGCGTCGCGGCCGCCGACGAGCACGGCTCGGTCGTGGTCTTCCAGGCCCGCCGCGGCGCTGGTGCAGCCGTGCAGGCCCAGGGCGTGCGAGGCGCCGGTCACCAGGGTGCGGGCCACGCGGTCGTCGCAGTTGGACGATGTGACGTGCAGTTCGTCGTTCGCGACCGACCGCAGGCCCTCGAACATCCAGTAGTCGTGCGTCTGGCCGATCGGCACGCGGGTTCCGGGGTGGTAGCCCGCGATCGCGAGGCACAGTTCCGAGGTGCCGATCTCGATGCCGCCGCCGTGCGGGGCGAGGACGACCGACGGGGTGCGGGGACGGTGCCGCTTGAAACGGCGCCGGTAGTCCACCCGTTCCACCAGTCGGGGATCGGCGTAGAGGTCGGAGTTGGACGCGTAGACGTCTAACGCCGCCCACTGAGGCTGGGATCTCATGGCGGGCGGAAGCCTACCTGGCATCACCCGGTCGGCCGCCGCCCGCCGGGTGAATCACGCGTCGATCTGCTTGGGGGCCTCGTCACCCGAGTTGATCGCGATCTTGCGCGGCTTGGCGCGCTCGGCGATCGGGATCCGCAGCGTCAGCACGCCCGCGTCGTACTGGGCGTCGATGCGGTCGGTGTCGAGCGTGTCGCCGAGGAACAGCTGGCGGGAGAACGCGCCGAGCGGCCGTTCCGACACCTGCATCTCGACGTCCTTGCCGATGGGCCGGCGCTCGGCCTTGACGGTCAGCACGTTGCGTTCGACGTCGAGTTCGATCGCGTCCGGCGAGACGCCCGGCAGGTCGAAGCACACGACGAACTGGTCGCCGTCGCGGTAGGCGTCCATCGGCATCGCAGTCGGCCTGGACCACGTTCCCGGAGTTCCGAAGACCTGCTGGGTCAGCCGGTCGAGCTCACGGAACGGGTCAGTGCGCATCAACATCTGACACCTCCTGTTATCCCTCGTTGGACTGTCAATGCGCTGCCCCTCTGTTGTAGCATGTCGTCGTAACGATGACAACCCCTGAAGTCATCGGAAGGACGACATGACGAGTGACTACGAATCGGTCCGCGCGGCCGCCGCCTCCCCTGGCGACGCTCGCGAGGTGCTGGCCGCGCTGATGTTGTTGCGGGAGCTGCGCGACGAGTTGTCGGGCTGGGAGCCGCAGCTGATCGAGGCGGCCCGTGCGCTGGGCACGAGCTGGGCGGATCTCGCTCCGGCGCTGGGCGTGGCGAGCAGGCAGGCGGCGGAGAAGCGCTACCTGCGGGTGCGGCGCACCGGCGAGGCCGGCACCGGCGACGAACGCGTGCAGGCGGAGCGGGACCGGCGGGCGGGCGACAAGGCGGTGGCGGCGTGGGCGCGGGAGAACGCGGGTGTGCTGCGGATGCTGGCCGCGCAGGTCGGGCCGCACGCCGCGGCGGTGCAGCAGGCGCTCGGGAGTGAGGACGCGGCGGGGCTGCTCGAACCGCTGGCCGAGGCGGGGCCGGGGTTGCGGGCGGGGCATCCGGGGCTCGCGGAGCAGATCGCGCAGATCGGGATGCGGACGGACCAGCTGCGCTCGGACGCGCAGAACCGCCGGTCCGGCTAGCGTCGGGGGCATGCGTCTCACCGCGGTCACCGTCGGAACGTCCCAGCCGCGCGTGCTCGCCGAGTTCTACGCCCGGCTGCTCGGCGCGGACGTGGTGACGGCGGAGGACGACTGGGTCCTGGTGCGGGTGCCGGGCGGGTTCTCGGTGGGGTTCGAGCGCGAGCGGCATTTCCGGCGGCCGGTGTGGCCGAGTGTGGCGGGCGAGCAGACGGCCTCGCAGCACCTCGACGTCGAGGTCGACGACCTGGACTCGGCCGTGGCGCACGCGGTGGCGTGCGGGGCGGTGCTCGCGCGGGAGCAGCCGCAGGAGAACGTGAGGGTGCTGCTCGATCCGGACGGGCACCCGTTCTGCCTGTTCCGGGACTAGACGCGCTGGGCGAGCAGCCGGCCGGGCCAGGTGCCGTTCCTGGCGGTGAAGGTGGCGACCGGGGTGAAGCCCTGTTTCTCGTAGTAGGCGACGAGCCGGTGGTCGTCTCCGTCGTAGCAGTCCACGCGCAGCAACCCGACCCCGGCGTCGCGGGCCTCGGCGCGGGCGTGGGCGAGAAGTGCGGCTCCGACGCCCGCGCCGGCGAACGCTCGTGCGGTGACCAGCAGGGACACGTAGTGCTCCGGTTCGGAGGCGGGCGGCACGTAGTCCGGGGGCGTGAC
Organism: Lentzea alba; assembly: GCF_011067745.1. GTDB lineage: Bacteria > Actinomycetota > Actinomycetes > Mycobacteriales > Pseudonocardiaceae > Lentzea > Lentzea alba. Next base: position 108,247 of record NZ_JAAMPJ010000014.1, on the reverse strand, counting down.
CGAGGTGATGATCACGCCCGCGACGTCGTCGTGGACGAGGCCGAGCCAGACCGTGCCGGACGTGGCGAGTTGGGTGAACCGGTCGACCGCCGACGGGTTTTCCGACCAGTGATCGGTGCCCCACTGGCCGGCGCGGCCGAGGCTGGCGAGCCAGTCCTGGGCGTCGTCGAGCATCCGCATGATCGCCGGCACGTCGGCCGGTCCACCCTTCACCACGTCCATGGCATTACAGGTACTTCTTGAGCTCCCGCTTGGCCAGCGACATGCGGTGGACCTCGTCGGGGCCGTCGGCCAGGCGCAGGGTGCGGGTGGCGGCCCACAGTTCGGCGAGCGGGAAGTCCTGGCTGACGCCGGCGCCGCCGTGGGCCTGGATGGCCTTGTCGATGACCCATTCGGTCATCGCGGGGACGCCGATCTTGATGGCCTGGATCTCGGTGTGGGCGCCCTTGTTGCCGACGGTGTCCATCAGCCACGCGGTCTTGAGCACGAGCAGCCGGGCCTGTTCGATGCGGACGCGGGACTCGGCGATCCATTCGTGCACGACGCCCTGGGCCGCGAGGGGCTTGCCGAACGCCACGCGGGTGGTGGCGCGCTTGCAGAGCAGTTCGAGGGCGCGTTCGGCCATGCCGATCAGGCGCATGCAGTGGTGGATGCGGCCGGGGCCCAGGCGGGCCTGCGCGATGGCGAAGCCCTCGCCCTCGCCGGCGATCAGGTTCGACGCGGGCACGCGGACGTTGTCGAAGACGATCTCGGCGTGGCCGCCGTGGGCGTAGTCCTGGTAGCCGAAGACGTGCATGGCGCGCTTGACGGTGATGCCGGGGGTGTCGCGCGGGACGAGGATCTGCGACTGCTGGCGGTGCCGGTCGGCGTCGGGGTCGGTCTTGCCCATCACGATGAAGATGGCGCAGTTGGGGTTCATGGCGCCCGAGGACCACCACTTGCGGCCGTTGATGACGTAGTCGTCGCCGTCGCGTTCGATGCGGGTCGCGATGTTGGTGGCGTCGGAGGAGGCGACCTCGGGTTCGGTCATGCAGAACGCCGAGCGGATCTCGCCGTCGAGCAGCGGCTGCAGCCACTGCTTCTTCTGCTCGTCGGTGCCGAACATCGTCAGCACCTCCATGTTGCCGGTGTCCGGCGCGGCGCAGTTGAGCGCTTCGGGGGCGAGGTGGGGGCTGCGGCCGGTGATCTCGGCCAGCGGCGCGTACTGCAGGTTCGTCACGCCGTCGCTGTGCTCGGGGTGGAAGAGGTTCCACAGGCCCTGCTTGCGGGCCTCGGCCTTGAGTCCTTCGAGGACGGGCTGGCGTTCCCACGGGTCGGCGGCGTCGTGGATTTGCTGTTCGAGGACGGCCTCGGCCGGGTAGACGTGCTCGTCCATGAACGCGAGCAGCTTGGCGCGCAGTTCCTCGGTCTTGGCGTCGTAGGCGAAGTCCATGACTCAGAGCTCCTTCTGGGCGGCGGCGAGACCCTGCCGGACGAGGGGGACGGTGAACGCGCCGAGCTTCTCGAACCCGGCGCCGACGGTGTTGCCGCTGGCGAAGCGGAAGTGGATGCCTTCGACGATGACGGCGAGCTTGAAGTAGCCGAAGGCGATGTACCAGCCCAGCCCGGAGGTGTCGATGCCGGTGCGGGCGGTGTAGCGGGCGACGAGCTGGTCGGCGGTGAGGAAGCCGGGCATCGACGGGACGCTGCCGGTGATCGGGTCGTTCTCGATGGCGAGGCCCTGCCAGTAGACGTAGAGCAGGCCGAGGTCGGCGAGCGGGTCGCCGAGGGTGGCCATCTCCCAGTCCAGCACCGCGCTGATCGCCAGCGGTGACTGGGTGACCAGCGCGTTGTCGAGGCGGTAGTCGCCGTGGATGATCGCGGCGCGGCCCGAGGCGGGCACGGTGTCGGCGAGCTTGTCGCGCAGTTCGTCGATGCCGGGCAGGTCGCGGCTGCGGGAGGCGTCGAGCTGCTTGCCCCAGCGCTTGACCTGGCGGGCGAGGAACCCGTCGGGGCGGCCGAAGTCCTCGAGGCCGACGGAGGCGGGGTCGACGGAGTGCAGGTCGGCGAGCACGTCGACCAGCTTGCGCGACAGCACGGTGGCTCTCTCGGAGTTGAGCCAGGGGGCCTGCGACCGTTCCCGCAGCGCCACGCCCGGCATTTCCTCCATGAGGTAGAACGGCGCGCCGATGACGCCGGTGTCCTCGACGAGCTGGTAGGCGTGCGGCACGGGGACGTGGGTGTCGGCGAGCGCGGAGATGACGCGGAACTCGCGGGCCATGTCGTGCGCGGTGGCGAGGACGTGGCCCAGCGGCGGGCGGCGCAGCACCCAGCGCTGGGTGCCGTCGGTGACGCGGTAGGTGAGGTTGGAGCGGCCGCCGGGGAACAGCTCGCCCGACAGCGGGCCGGTGCCCAGGTGCGCGGCCAGTGCCTCCAGGTCGAGGCCGGGAAGGTCGGTCACGGGTTCACTCCGAGGGTGGCGAGGTGGGCGCGGGTGTCGTCGGCGGTGGTGTGGCGGAACGCGTGCATGCCGACGGCGCGGGCGGCGTCGACGTTGAGGGGCGCGTCGTCGAAGAACACGGCGCGGGAGGCCTCGACGCCGATCTGGTCGAGGGTGTGGCGGTAGATGCGCTCGTCGGGTTTGCGCAGGCCGATGCGGCCGCTGATCACGACGGTGTCGAACAGCTCGATCAGCAGTTCCTTCGGGTAGCCCTCGCCCCAGCTGTTGGACAGCAGCGCGGTGTGCAGGCCGGCGGCGCGGGCCTTGCGGACGAGCTCGACCATCGCCGGATCGGGCGTCGCGCCACCGAACATGCGCTTGAGCAGGCCGTTCTCGTCGATCTTCGCGCCGTTGGTGGTGATCAGTTCGGCGGCCAGCAGCCGTTCGAACTCGGGCACGGTCAGCTCGCCGGTCTCCAGGCGGGCGACGGGGTTGCCCGGGAGCGCGTCTCGGCTCATCCACTCGCGCATGATGCGTTGGTAGACCGCGCGGTCTACGGCCTCGGCGTGCAGCCATTCGCCGACGAACTCGGGCACGGAGACCGTCATGACGCCGCCCCAGTCGAACACGAGCGCGTCGACGAGCGGCTGTTGCGGAAGTGTCGTGTCACCCACGAGACGGAGGGTACCGACCGGTCGGTATGTCGGCAACAGGGGGAGGCGGAACGTCGACTTTCGGTGGATGGGACATGTGCACCTTCGGCTGTTTCCGACTCCCCCGGACCTCGATACGTTCGAGGTCCGAAGGGGGTCAACCACCATGGCAAGGATTCTGACGGCGGTCTTAACCGCCGCGCTGGCGCTCGCCCTCGTCCAGGTCCCGGCAGCGGGTGCCGCGGGCGACGGGCGGGTCGTGAAGACGGACAAGGGTGCCGTCGCGGGGACGGTCACCAGCACGTATCGCACGTTCGGCAACATCCCGTTCGCCGCCCCGCCGGTCGGGGAGAACCGGTGGAAGGATCCGCGGCCGGTCGCACCGTGGCAGGGCGTGCGGGACGCGACCACGCCCGCGCCGATGTGCGCGCAGAACCCCGACCTGGGGCAACCCACCGGTTCGGAGACCGAGGACTGCCTCTACCTGAACGTCACCACGCCGGCGGGTCAGCCGAAGAAACCGCGGCCGGTCATGGTGTGGATCCACGGCGGGTCGTTCACGTCCGGGTCGGGTTCCCTCTACGACGCGCGGTGGCTGGCGACGAAGAACGACGTCGTCGTCGTGACCATCAACTACCGGCTCGGGGTGTTCGGGTACTTCGGCTACCCCGGCCTGCCCGGCTCCGGGGCGTTCGGGATCGCCGACCAGCAGGCGGCACTGAAGTGGGTGCAGCGCAACGCACGGGCGTTCGGCGGTGACGCCCGCAACGTGACGGTGTTCGGCGAGTCGGCGGGCGGGCTGAGTGTGTGTGCTCAGCTGACGTCACCGCGGGCGGCGGGGTTGTTCGCGAAGGCGATCATCCAGTCCGGGCCGTGCGGGCTGGACTCGCCGGCGTTCACCGAGCCCGGCAAGTTCGTGCACCTGTGGAAGCCGCGGGCCGACGTCGAGAAGCAGGGCGTGGGCACGGTCGGCTGTGCCGACCTCGCGTGCCTACGAGCCCAACCGGTCGCGAAGCTGCTGACGGTGCACGCGCAGTTCTCCTCCCCCGCCTACGACACGGCCGTGCTGCCGATCGACCCGGTGGTGGCGCAACGGACCGGGCGCGTGCATCACGTGCCGACGATGGTCGGGTCGACGCACGACGAGATGACGTTGTTCACACCGTTGGTCTGGCCTCAGCCCGTACCGGAGTCCTCTTATAAGGAGCAACTCGTCGCGCTGTTCGGTCAGAACGCGGACAAGGTCGCGGCCCGGTACCCGGTCAACGGCAACAACGACGCCCGCGACGAGCTCGCGAGGGTGCTGACGGACAAGTCGTGGGCGTGCGCCTCACACGTCGCGCGCAAGGAACTCGGACGGTACGCACGAGTGTCGGGCTACGAGTTCGCGGACCGCGACGTGCCGCTGTTCTTCCCCGGCCTGCCGCCGTTCCCCGGCGGCTACGGCGCGTTCCACGCCTCCGAACTGCCGTTCCTGTTCGACTTCGGGCTGACCCTGACGCCGGGACAGCAGGAGCTGTCGGACTACATGATCGCCGCGTGGGGCCGGTTCGCGCGCACCGGTGATCCGGGCTGGCGGGCGGACGTGCAGTCGCTGGCGGCGGGCGCGGTCGGGCCGGCGGACTTCGCCGACGACCACCAGTGCGGCTTCTGGGGGCAGCTGTGAGAAGGATGCTGACCGCGCTCGTCGCCGCGGCGATGTCGTGTGGAGTGGTGAGTCCGGCTTCCGCGGAGATCGGCGGCGCGGTGGTGCGGACCGACAAGGGTGCCGTGCGGGGAACGGTCACCGAGACATATCGGACGTTCGGGAACATTCCGTTCGCCGCTCCGCCGGTCGGTGAGAACCGGTGGCGTGATCCGCGGCCGGTCGCACCGTGGCAGGGCGTGCGGGACGCGACCACGCCCGCGCCGATCTGCGCGCAGAACCCGCAGCTCGGGCAGCCGGGCTCACAGGTCGAGGACTGCCTGTACTTGAACGTCACCACGCCGGCGGGTCAGCCGAAGAAACCGCGGCCGGTGATGGTGTGGATCCACGGGGGCGGGTTCACCGCCGGTACCGCGTCCATGTACGACGCGCGGTGGCTGGCGACGAAGAACGACGCCGTGATCGTGACCATCAACTACCGGCTCGGCGTGTTCGGGTACTTCGGCTATCCCGGCCTGGCCGGCTCCGGTGCCTTCGGGATCGCCGACCAACAGGCCGCGTTGAGGTGGGTGCAGCGCAACGCACGGGCGTTCGGCGGTGACCGCCGCAACGTCACCGTGTTCGGCGAGTCGGCCGGTGGGTTGAGCGTGTGTGCTCACCTGGCCTCACCTCGGGCGGCGGGGTTGTTCGCCAAGGCGATCATCCAGTCCGGTCCGTGCGGGCTCACCCTGCCGAGCACCGGTAACGCCGGTGAGTTCATCGGCGTCTGGCGGCCACGAACGGCCGCGGAACAGCAAGGGCTGGGCACGCTGGGCTGTGCTGATCTCGCCTGTCTGCGCGCGCGGCCGGTGGCCGAACTGCTGACGGTGCACGACCAGTTCGCCTCGCCCGCCTACGACACCGCGGTGCTGCCGGTCGATCCGGTGGTGGCGCAGCGAACGGGCCGGATGCATCGGGTGCCGACGATGGTGGGCACAACGCACGACGAGATGACGTTGTTCGCGCCGTTGTTCTTCCCGCAGCCGCTGCCTGAGGCCGGATACCGGGCCATGCTGGCAGGGCTGTTCGGCGAGCAACACGCCGACCGGGTCGCCGCGAGATACCCGGTCAACGGCAACGACGACGCCCGCGACGAGATCGCGACGGTGCTGACGGACAGGTCGTGGGCGTGCCCGACACAGGACACGCGCACCCAACTCGGACGCCACACGCGGGTGTCGGGCTATGAGTTCGCGGACCCCGACGTGCCGATGATCTTCCCGTTGCCGCCGTTCCCGGACTACAAGGCCTACCACGGCTCCGAACTGCTGATGCTGTTCGACCTCGGCGCCCCGCTCACGCCCCACCAGCGCACGGTGTCGGACTACATGATCACCGCGTGGGGCCGGTTCGCGCGCACCGGCGATCCGGGCTGGCGATCGGCGGTGCAGTCCCTGGCACCCGGAGCAATCGGCGGCACCGATTTCGCCCGAGATCACCAGTGCGGGTTCTGGTCCTCCATCCTGTGAGGTATGCCCGGCTACCGCGAATTGGCCCGCGACGGCGAGTTCCGCGCCGTGCTCGTGGCCCACGTGGTATCGGTGGCCGGGGACCAGTTCGCCAGGGTCGCGCTGACGGTGCACGTCTACGACCGCACCGCCAGCGCCGGCCTGACCGCGCTGACCTACGCGCTGACGTTCCTGCCGGACCTGGTCGGCGGGCCGCTGTTGTCCGGGCTCGCCGACCGGTTCGCGCGCAAAGAAGTCATGGTGGCCGCCGACCTGGTCCGGGTGGCGCTGCTGTTGTTCATGGCGGTACCGGGGATGCCGTTGTGGGCGCTGTCGGCCCTGCTGGTGCTGGTGCAGTTCGCCGGGGCACCGCACGGGGCGGCACGAGCCGCTCTGCTGCCGCAGATCCTGCCCGACGAGCGCTACCCGATGGGCCAGGCCGTGCTCAGCACCGTCACCCAAGCCGCCCAGGTCGCCGGGTTCCTCACCGGCGGCGCGCTCGTCGCCTGGCTCGGCCCGGCACTGGTGCTGATCACCGACGCCGTCACGTTCGGCGTCTCGGCGTTCCTCGTGGGGGTGTTCCTGCTCGACCGGCCCGCACCACACAGCCCCCACGTACGGGCGTGGCCCGCCGACCTGATCGGCGGCGCCAGGCTCGTCTGGGACGACCGACGGCTGCGGTCACTGGTCGCGCTCGCCTGCGTCTCGGGCTTCTACATCGCCGGCGAAGCACTCGCGGTCCCGTACGCGACGCACCTGGGAGCCGGAGCCGCCGGCGTCGGACTGATCTTCGCCGCCTACGCCGCGGGCGCGGCGGTCGGCATGCTGCTCGTGGCACGGCTGGGCGAACAGCGGCAGCGGCGGGTCATGCCGTGGCTGGCGATCGCCGCGTGCGCCGTTCTCGTCCCGGCCGCGACCGGGCCGGGACTGACTGTCAGTGTGGGGTTGTTCGCGCTGTCCGGAGCGGCCAGTGCCTATCACCTGGTCGCGAACACGACGTTCGTGCGCGCGGTCCCGGACTCCTCGCGCGGGCAGGCGTTCGGCCTGGCCATCACCGCGTTGCGGGTGTCGCAAGGCCTCGGCGTGGCCGTCGCGGGAGTGGCCGCCGAACGGATCGCGGTGCACCTCGTCGTCGCCGCCGCCGGAGCACTCGGGGTGCTCGCGGCAGGCGGTGCGGCGATCCTCTGGTGGATCAGCGGGTCTCGCTCGAACGCCAGTCGTTCGGACGTGCCCAGTCGTTCGGACGGAACCAGTCGTTCGGGCGAACCGGACGCGGGGAGGACGCACGGACGATCATGACAATCTCCTTCAGGAGGTATTCCGAGGGGGTTTTCAGAAAAAAGGGGGTTCACAAGGGGTGCGGAAATGGTGAGCACTACTCAGGGTGAGGTCCCCCACATGGAGCCACGACTTTGAGTTACCCGGTAGCTACAGTTGTTTGTTCCTGACGGTGGTGTGGGGGTGGCAGCGTGCCTTGGCTCGACCCGCGCCGATGGAGGTTATGGTCCATTCCTCCTGTGGTGCTGGCCTATGTCGTGACGGCGGACGTTTTGGCGTCCCTCGTCACGCTCGCCACCGCATGGCGTACCCCTGCCGAGGCCTTCGCCTCGTCCTGGCCGTTGTTCCTGCTGCTCGCCGGCGGCGCGGTGCTGCACCTCGAAGCGGCACAGGGCATCGAGCGGATCCGCGAAATCTCACGCGAGGGCTCACCACACGCCCACATGCAATCGGTGTGGCTGTTCGCGGGCGTGCTCGTACTACCGATGCCCCTGCTGGTCGCGCTGATCGCCATCAGCTACCTGCACGCGTGGCTTCGGGTCTACAAGCGGCGGGCGGTCCTGTTCCGCAAGGTGTTCTCCGCGGCCACTGTCGTACTCGCCTGTGCCGCGGCGCAACTGGTTCTACGATTCTTCTCGAACCGGCCTCTTGACGTTGACGGCCCCATCGGCCTGATCGCCCTCGCCGGCGCCGGCGCCGTGTACTGGCTCGTCAACTACGCCCTCGTGGTCGCCGCCATCGTCATGACCAACCGCGACCAGCCCGCCCGCGCCGCCCTGGGCAACGCCTCCGACCAGCTCATCATCCTGGCCTCCATCGGCCTGGGCTCCGTGCTGGCGATCATGATGACCAGCCGGCCGTGGCTCACCCCGATGCTCCTGCTGACCGTGCTCGCCCTGCACATGGGCCTGCTGCTGCCGCAGTTCCGCGTCGCCGCCCGCACCGACTCCAAGACCGGCCTGGTCGACGCCACCTTCTGGCACGACGTCGCCGGCCGCGAGATCGAACGCGCCCGCCGCCTGCTGTCCACCGTCGGCATCCTGATCCTGGACCTCGACCACTTCAAACTCATCAACGACCAGTACGGACACCTCGCCGGCGACCGCGTGCTGCGCGCCGTCGCCGACGCGCTGAAACACTCCGTGCGCTCCTACGACCTCGTGGGCAGATTCGGCGGTGAGGAGTTCGCCGTCCTGCTGCCCGGCGTCAGCACCGACGAGGTCCGCGCCACCGCCGAACGCATCCGCCTCGAAATCGCCAGCCTGCACATCGCCGTCGTCGACCGCCTCGGCGAGGACCGCGTCATCTCCGGCCTGACCGCCTCAGTCGGCGCCGCGGTGTTCCCCGACACCGACACCGCGCTCAGCCCGCTGCTGCTGGCCGCCGACGAAGCCCTCTACCAGGCCAAGAGCAACGGCCGCGACCGCGTCGCGACCGCCCAGGTCCACTAGCACCCGCTCCGTCCACCAGCACCGGCACCGAGCGGCACCCCTTCACCCACACGCCCCCCACCAGCCCCATTTCCCGGCACGCGGGGCCCCCGCGCGCCCTTCTAGGAAACGCGGGGCCCCCGCGTGCCCACCGGCAACACGGGTGGGTGACACGGTGAGTGGACTTAGGCGTCCAGGAACGTGGCGAGCTGGTGGGAGACCTGGTCCGGGGCTTCTACCCACGGGTAGTGGCCCACGCCCTCGTGCACGTAGAGGGTCGAGTCCGGGAACAGATCGGCGAGCTCCACGCAGCGGCGGACCGGTGAGATCGGGTCCTCCGTGCACGCGTACACCAGCACCGGATGGTCGAAGTCCGTCAACGCCCGCCGCAACACACCCGGCACGAACGCGCCATCGGCGTTGTAGCCCAACGCCACCAGGTACTTCCACTGCCCCAGCTCCGCATTCGCATGCGCCTGGGCGCGCTCGTCCCACCGCGCGTACAACAACGGCGACGCCGCCACCCGGTTCCGCACCGACACATCACCCGCCGCCGTGCGCCGAAGCGCCGTCGTCGCACTCTCGAACCACGACTCACCCGCACGAGCAGCCAGGAACGCGTCCCAGTCACTCTGCTCCGGCGACAACCCCACCGACCGCAACGCCGGCGTCAGCAGCACCAACTTGCCCACCCGCTCCGGGAAGTCCGCCGCATACCCCATCGCGATCCCGGCACCCGCCGAGTGCCCCAGCACGTCCACCCGCTCCAGCCCCAGGTGACGACGCAACATCTCCACGTCCCGCACCAGCATGTCCCGCCGGTAGGTGAACGGATCCGCCGGCTCGTCCGACGCCCCCGTACCCCGGTTGTCCAGCACGATCAACCGCCGGAACCCGTCCAGGCCACCCAACGTCTCCAAGTACTCCGACGCCCTGCCCGGACCACCGGCCAGCACGACGAGAGGGGAGCCCTCACCAGCTTCCCGATACGCGAGTTCCGTGCCGTCGAACGAGGAGAAGCGTGCCATGCTGCACATCATGCCGAAGATCGCCACCGCCGACCTCGTCGACCGGCCGCAGCTGCTCGACTTCCTCCGCACCCGCCACCACGGCGTCCTGATCACCCACCGCTCCACCACCGACGGACTGCAGGTCTCCCCCGTCTCCTGCGGCATCGACACCCAAGGCCGCATCGTCGTGTCCACCTACCCACAACGCGCCAAAGCCCGCAACGCCCGCCGCACCCCGTCCGTCACGATGTGCGTGCTCTCCGACGACTTCGACGGCCCCTACGTCCAGATCGACGGCACCGCCGAAGTCCTCGACCTGCCCGACGCCCTCGAAGACTTCGTCGAGTACTACCGCTGCATCGCAGGCGAACACCCCGACTGGGACGAATACCGCGCCGCCATGCTGCGCCAGGGCAAATCCCTCATCCGCATCACCATCGACAGCTGGGGCCCCATCGCCACCGGCGGCTTCCCACCCGAACTCGACGCCTGAGCAACTCAGCCAGTCACTGGACCGACCAGGTACCGCCCCAGCCCTTCGGCTGCTCCAGCAACACACACGCACCACCGTGCGGCCCCTCCACCGACGCGACGAGTCCGGTTGGCACGGTCGTGGGCTCCACCAGCACCCGGCCGTCCAACTCGGACACCCTCCGGCACGCCTCACCCACGTCACCCACCGCGAAATACACCTGCCAGCCCTCCGCGCGGTCCGTCCTCAACCGGCCCGCGACCCGCCGAACATCACCATGCCGCGCCGACGTGAACAACACGAAGCCCTCCGCGGCACCCGACTCGGCCTCCCAGCCCAGCTCCCGCGCCCAGTACTCGTCATCCGGCTCACCGGTCATCAACTCCACCCAGCACGGCTCACCATCACGCGGCGCCGGAGCCCACGGACCGTGCAACACCCTGCCACTGTCCACAGAGGAGTTACCGACGAGCTCCCGCGGCTCGTCACCGTCGAAGAACACCCGCCAACCCTGTTGCCCCGCAACAACCTGAGCGACGAGTCTGTCACCCACCCACCCCGTGAACGAACCGCCGGTCTCCGCTATCACCGTCCAACCGAGAACACCGGCGAAGAAGTCCACCGACAACTCAGGCTCGGCAACGCTCAACTCAAGACGACGCACACCACAAGACGACACGGGCAACCCATCAGGCGGGGATCAGGAGCGCGCACCATCCTCTGCGCCAACCACCCGAGACGACAATGCGCCATTCGGCGGCATGCGCTCCGCGTTCACCACGTCACGCAACGGCACCGGCTTGCCCAGGTGGAACCCCTGCCCCACCCGCACCCCCAGCCGCCGCAACGCCTCCACCTGGGACGGCCGCTCCACCCACTCCGCCACCGACGACAACCCCAGCCCGTTCGCAATCTGCACGATCCCCGACACCAGCACCGCGTCCGCTTCGTTGGTCTCGATGCCCTTCACGAACTCACCGTCGATCTTGATCCCCGTGATCGGCAGATGCTTCAAGTGCACGAACGACCCGAACCCCGAACCGAAATCGTCCAGCGTGATCCGGCACCCGAAACTCCGCAGCTGCGTCGCCAGCGTCACCGCGGCATCCAAATTGGTCACCGCCGCCGTCTCCGTGATCTCCAACCCCAACCGGCCCGGCGCCACCCCAGCGGACCCCAGCTTCTCCAGCACGAAATCACCGAAGTCCGGATCCTCCAACGTCCGGCCCGACACGTTGACGTTGAACCGCAACCGCGAATCCGGCTCCGCCACCAACGCGTCGATCGCCGTCGACAACACCCACCGGTCGACCTCCAGAATCAGGTTCGACCGCTCCGCCACCGGCAGGAAATCCGCCGGCCCCAGATACGGCTCCTGCTGATCCTCCAACCGCAACAACAACTCGTGCCCGAGCGTCTGCCCCGTCGTCAGCTCCACCATCGGCATGCCGTACAACGCCAGACCACCACCGGCCAACGCCGCCCGCAACCGGTCCAGCACACTGACCCGCTTCACCGTGTCCGCGTAGTGGTTCGGCTCGTACACCGTCACCCGATCCCGGCCCGCCGCCTTCGACGCGTACAACGCCAGATCCGCGTTCGCCAGCACCAGCTCCCACGAATCACCCGGACCGAACTCCGCCAGCCCCGTGCTCACCGTGATCCGCGCCGGCGTACCGATCCCCGCCAGCGGGAAACTCGCCACCGCCTCCTTCAACGTGTCCGCGACCTCCGACGCGTCCTTCAACGACGCACCCGGCAACACCACCGCGAACTCGTCACCACCCAGCCGCGCGATCAACCGGTCCGACAACCGCGACTGCAACGCCGACGCCAGCATCCGCATCACCCGGTCACCCACCGCGTGCCCGCGCAGATCGTTGACGTCCTTGAAGTTGTCCAGGTCCAGCACCAGCAACGCACCCGAACCGTTGTGCGCCAGCTCCTGCTCCAGCGCCCTCGTCAGAGCACGACGATTCGGCAACCCCGTCAACGGGTCCTGCTCCGCCATCCGCACCAGCTCGTCGTGCACCCGCGACGACTGCGTCACGTCGTGCGCCGTCCCCAGCGCTCGCAACGGAACCCCGTCGTCACCCACGACGACCTCACCGAAGCACTCGAACACCCGCTCCTTGCCGTCCGGCCGCAACATCCGATGCGTGTACGTGAACACCGAACCGGTCTTGAGCGCCGCGTCCAGCGTCTCCTCGATCATCGGCAGGTCCTCCGGATGCACCAGCTGCGAGTACAGCTCGAAGTCGAACGCCGTCCCCGGCGCGAACCCGAACATCTCCAGCAACGTGTCCGACCAGGTCACCCGGTCTTCCGAGATCGACCACTCCCACGTCCCCATGCGCCCCAGCGCCTGCGCCCGGCGCAACGCGTCCGCCTCCTGGGTCACCGTCAGCTCGCGGTCACGCCACGCCGACACGTCCACGACCTCGTACATCAGGTCGTCACCCAGACGGCTGCACCGCACCTCGAGCCACTTCGGCCCCGGCACCAGCACCTCCCGCACCGGAGCGGGCACCTCGGGCACACCGGGAAGAAGCGCGGGCAACGACCGCCCGTACGCCTGCTCGACCGGCACACCCAGCACAGCACCCAGCGCGCGGTTGCACCACAGCAAGTTCCCGCGCGCGTCCGTCACGGCATAGCCGACGCCCGCTCGGTCCAGCACCGTGCGGCAGTAGGAGGTCACGCGCGTCATGATCGTCCGATCACCGGACGTAAGCAACCCGCTACGCCGGTCAGTTCGCTGATTTACGAACGGCTCACCTGAGCCGCTCCAAGCCTTTCGCCGACTCCACCAGCTCCGCGGCCAGTTTCCGCAGCTCCTCGTTCTCGGCCCCGTCCTGCGCCGCCGTCACCACGTCCTCCGCCGCACACCGCAGCTGGAACAACCTGTCCTGCAGGTCAGCCAGCTCCGCGGTGGACAACACCACCGCGTCCTCCGGCAGCCCGCCACGCTGCAACGCCGCCCTGCGCTCGTAGGCACGCTGACGACACGGCTGCGCGCAGTACCGCCTCGGCCGGCCTATCCGCCCACTCCCCGGCAACCGCCGCCCGCACCACGCGCAGTGCCTGGGCTCATCCGCCTCCATGGAGCGCTCCATGGCGCGCGACGGTAGCGAATGGCGGCGGGTGGTCTCCAGCGACGCGCCAGAAAGCCCGACCTTCGTAGGGAACCGGACAGTACCGGTAGCGCCATTGGTGCTGCTTTCGGGTGGGGTTTCGTTGTTTTGCGTTGATTGACGGGGCGCCTGCCTCGATTGATCGCTTTTCAACTACTTCTCCCCTACCCAGCTTCCTCGACCCCTTCGAGGGCGAAGGGTGCTCCTGGGTTCCGTTGCGTTGTTGATTCGAGAGTTACCTGTGAACGGAACGGCCGAGAGGCTTGACTTCAGGCAACACTGAAGCAATAGAGAACAAGAAGAAAGTGGCTCGCCACCCACTGTCCACCCCGAAGCCACCGCCGCCAGGCAGACTCGGGGCCGTGACCCACCCGTACCTCGCAGGCCCGCGCCCCCGCGCCTTCGCCCACCGCGGCTGGCACGTCGACGATCTGACGGGCATGGAGAACTCGCTGAGTTCGTTCCGCCGCGCCGTGCAGGAGGGCTACCGCTACATCGAGACCGACGTGCACGCCACCTCCGACGGCGAAGTCGTCGTGCACCACGACCACACCCTCGACCGCACCACCGACGCCCAAGGTCCCGTCGCCGACCTGCCCTGGACCGAGGTGCGCCAGGCCCGCGTCGGCGGCCGCGAACCCATCGCCCGCCTCGCCGACGTCCTCGAGGAGCTCCCGGAGACGTTCTTCAACATCGACGTCAAAGCCGACAGCGCCGTCGAACCGATCATCACGCTGCTGCGCAAGGCCAAGGCCCTGCAACGGGTCTGCCTCGCGAGCTTCTCGGACAACCGCCTCGCCCGGCTGCGCCGCCAGGGCGGACCCGGCCTGCTGACGTCCATGGGACCGCGCTCGGCCGGCGCGCTCTGGGCCGCCGGCCGGATCCCGTTCGCCGGACTCGCCGTGCGCGGACAGGTCGCCCAGGTGCCCGTGAGCCAGGGCCGACTCAAGATCGTCGACCGGAAGTTCGTCCAGGCAGCCCACCGCAGGGACCTCGAAGTGCACGTGTGGACGATCGACGACGAGGCCGACATGCGCGCCCTGCTCGATCTCGGCGTCGACGGACTGGTGACCGACCGGCCCGATCTCCTGCGCGAAGTACTCCGGTCGCGCAACAGCTGGTAACAGGTTGGACAGTCGATCATTGGACGTGTCGGCGGACAAGTACAGTCCGCCGTCATGAAGGTCAAGGGCGACGACGCCGCCGACGCCAACACCACCGGCCGCCGCAAGGAACAACGCGGCTGGGTCTGGTACGACGTGGCGAACTCCGTGTTCCCCACGTCCGTGATCACCGTCTTCTTCTCGCTGTACCTCATGAGCGTCGCGACCAACGCCGCCAAGGCGGACACCGCGCTCAACGGCACGAACCCCTGCGCCAACGACAACGCGTTCGACCACTGCGACGTCGCGATCGCCGGACTGCAGTTCCCCGTCGGCTCGATGTGGGGCTACCTGCTCTCCCTCGCGACCGTGATCCAGGTCCTCGTGCTGCCGGTCATGGGCGCCATCGCCGACCGCACCCAGAACAAGAAGAAGATGCTCGGCTTCTTCGCCTTCACCGGCTCCGCCGCGACCATCGCGCTCGCGACCGTCGAAGGCACCAACTGGAAGCTCGGCGTCCTGCTCTTCGTCATCGCCAACATCTGCTACGGCTCCAGCGTCGTCGTCTACTACGCCTTCCTGCCCGAGATCGCGACACCCGACGAACGCGACGGCGTCTCCAGCCGGGGCTGGGCGTTCGGCTACCTCGGCGGCGGTGTGGCACTGGCGATCCAGCTCGGCATCACGCTGTCCGCCCCCGCGCTCGGCATCACCGGGAGCGACTCCGCCCGCATCGCGTTCGTCATCTCCGGCATCTGGTGGGCCGCGTTCACGATCATCCCACTGCGCGCCCTCACCGAGCACCAGGCACCGCACGGCCGCGAACACGGCGCCTCGGTCATCTCCGGCGGGTTCAAGGAACTCGCCACAACCTTCAAGCAGGCCAAGGCGTTCCCGCTCACACTCGCGTTCCTCGGCACCTACCTGATCTACACCGACGGCATCGCCACCGTCGCGAACGTCTCCGCCCAGTACGGCAGCGTCGAGCTCAAGTTCTCGCAGTCGACGCTGATCACGGTGATCCTGATCGTCCAGTTCGTCGCGTTCCTCGGCGGCCTGCTGCACGGCTTCGTGGCCAAGCGCGTCGGCGCCAAGAAGACGATCCTGGGTTCCCTGGTCGTGTGGATCGTCGTGATCACCGCGGCGTTCTTCGTGCGCGCGGGCGACGAGCTGCAGTTCTACTTCGTCGCCGCGGGCATCGGCATCGTGCTCGGCGGCACGAACGCCTTGTCCCGCAGCCTCTTCAGCCAGATGGTGCCGCCCGGCCGCGAGGCGCAGTACTTCTCGCTCTACGAGGTCGGCGAGCGCTCCACCAGCTGGCTCGGCCCGCTGGTGTTCGCCGGCGTCGGGCAGGCCACCGGCAGCCTGCGCCCCGCCATCCTCGCCCTGATCATCTTCTTCGTCGCCGGCTTCGTCCTGCTGATCTTCGTGCCCGTCCGCCGGGCCATCAAGGCAGTCGGGAACCCAGAACCGACGCTCGTCTGACCGGAGCGGCGGCGCTGACCACCCACAGCGCCGCCGCCACCAGCACGGACGCCGCCCACTCCCCCGGCAGCCTCAGGTAGTTCGCCACAGCGTCCGGCAGGAACAGCACCGCGAACAGCGACAGCGCCCGCCCCAGGGACACTTCCCCGCGCGCGTAGGCCCAGAGCCTGACGGCGAGCACCACGGCCGGCAGCACGATCGGGCCGAACCACCCCGCGCCCAGTTCCGCGCCGCCCACCAGCACCGCTCCCCCACCCCACCAGAGCATCGCCTTCGCGTCGGGTGTCGGCGCTTCCTGGTGGAAACCCAGGCACAGGCACACGAACGCCACCAACCCCGGCAGCTGCCACAGCACGCTCGCCAGCCCCGCCGGACCCGGATCCGTCAGCACGGTGAACAGCCACGGCAGCAACACCACGCCCGCCACGACCTTCGCCCACGTCCGCTGTCCGCGCACCAACAACACGAGCGCCACCAGCGGACTGACGTTGCTGAAGACCACCCACTGCAGCGGCGGCACGAACTCCTCGGTCACCCGCAGGAAGATCTCGCTGTAGACCGCGTGCACGATGAACTTGAGGCCCAGCAACAACCCCAGCACACCCAGCCACCGCACGACCTCGCCTTGGCGCACCACCCGCGCCGGCGCGCTCACGGCCGCGAACCGCGTCCGGACCGCCAGCGCCAGCGTCGCCCACGTCTCGCCCCAGCCCGGCCAGCTGTGCTCCAGGTCCAGCTCGTCGGTCCGCTCCACCAGGAACAGCCCGACCATCTCCTCCTCGCGGTCCTCCCGGTACCACCGCGGCAACACCCTCAGCAGCGCGCGATACCGGCGCTCCAGGTTGTTCACGCCACTCGCGGTTTCCGCACCGGCGCCAGCGCGCAGATCACGACCAGCACCAACAGCCCGAGCGCGATCCCCCAGGTCTCTCCCCCGAGCAGCGGGAACGCGATCGGCCCCACCTCCAGCACGGCCAGCAGCGACAGCGCCCGGCCCAGCACGAAGTCACGGCGCACGAACGCCACCACGCGCACGATCACGACCGTCAGCACGACCACCACCAGCCCGAGCCCGCTCGCGAACCCGGTGAACAGGCCGAGCACCAACGCTCCCCCGCCCCACCATCCGAACCGGCGGGCGTCCGGTGTCGGCGCCTCCCGGTGAAAACCCAGGCACAGACACGCGAACGTCACCAGTGCCGGCAGCTGGTACAGCGCCCACACGCCCATCCGGATCGGATCCACCAACGCGACCAGACCCGGCAACACCGCGAGCGCCGCCATCACCTTGGCCGGCGTCCGCTTCCCGGCCAGCAACGCGATGAAGGCCGCGATCGGCAGCACGTCGAACACGCGCGTCCACGTGAGCCCGCCGACGATCTCCGGGTGGCGGTGGGCGTAGGCCATGCTCGTGATGAACATGCCCGCGAAGTACACGCTCAGCAGCAGCCCGAACAGACCCATCGCGCGCACGACCTCCCCGCGCCACACGACCTTGGCCGGCACGGTGGCGAGCGCCGCTCCGGCCGCCAGGTGCGTCCTGGCCGCCAGGCCGAGCACCGCCGCCGTCTCGCCCCACCCCGGCCAGCTGTGCTCCAGGTCGAGCTCGTCCGTGCGGTCCGCGAGGAAGATCCCGACCATCTCCTCCTCGCGGTCCTCCCGGTACCACCGCGGCAGGACCTTCAGCAGCGCGCGATACCGCCGCTCGAGGTTGCTCACGCCTTGTTCGCCCATGCCTGGACGCCCCTCCCCCTCAGCACCGCCGAGGCCGCCCGCACGTTCGCGCTGAGCCTCGCGACTTCCGCCTGCAACGCCCGCACACCGGAGTCGGTGAGCTTGTAGTAGCGCCGCAGCCGCCCCTGATGCACCTCTTCGCGGTCGCGCTCGGCGAACCCGTCCGCCACCAACCGGTCCAGCACGCCGTAAAGCGTGCCCACCCTCAGCACCATCCGCCCTTCGGACAGCTGCTCCACCGCCTGCACGATCGCGTAGCCGTGCAACGGCTCCTCCGCGAGCGCGGTGAGCACGAGGAACGTCTGCTCGGACATGACCCGACCACTCATGTCGTTGAATATATCGCGGCGCGAGCTATATCGGGAAGCCGCATATCTCGGGTGACCTGATTTTAGGCAACACTGAAGTTATCGAGTTAACTAGACTCCTGTTGGCGGTGCGCGGCCGTTCGAACGTCGATCGGAACTGTCCACGGCCTGTGCGGCCAAGCAGGGACGTCCTGGCCGAGGTCCTCGATCGCGGCGCCGCGCCGACACGCCGTTCAAATCAGCCAACACTGAAGTTATCGATGCAGTCGAGTCGAGATGATGTTTAGTCGATCGGCGTAGCGGCTATGACCTGCTGACAGTTGCGACGTTGACGCGAAGGGCCGATCGATGGGCGGGGTTACGCCATGGGGATTCCTGTTGATCAGGAGCCAGGCACTAGGGTGACCCGCCGTGGACGCCCTCCCCGATCCGACAGACGCCCTTTCCGCTGTACCTGTCGCGGGTTCCCGGCGGTCGACGCCGGTGGTCGGGCACGTCAAGTTCTTCTTCGGCCCGATGGACTGCGGCAAGTCGACGCTCGCGCTGCAGATCGACCACAACAACTCGCGGCAGGGTCGTCGCGGGCTGCTGCTGGTGCGGCACGACCGGTCGGGACAGCCGCAGATCTCCAGTCGGATCGGCATCACCCGCGAAGCCGCGGAGATCCGCGACGACGATCTCCGCCAGATGGTCCGCGCCGAGTGGGCCGAGGGCCGGCGGGTGGACTACCTGATCGTCGACGAGGCCCAGTTCCTGTCCCCCGAGCAGGTGGAACAGCTCGCCGAACTCGCGGACGACGTCCAGGTCGACGTCTACTGCTTCGGACTCGCCACGGACTTCCGCGGCGAGATGTTCCCCGGCTCGCAGCGGTTGTTCGAACTGGCGGACGAACTGAGGGCGATTCAGGTGGAGGTGCTGTGCTGGTGCGGGGTGCCGGGACGGTTCAACGCGCGGGTGCGGGCCGGACGAGTGATTCGCGCCGGAGACACGGTTCTGGTCGCGGACACGGCGACGGACACGGAACAGCACCGATCGGGTACAGAGAGCAACGGTGTAACCGATACCACGGAAACTACTGTCCGTTACCAAGTGCTCTGCCGGCGTCACTTCCGGTTGGGTGACTTGGGCCCTGACGTCGCACAAAGTGGCCAGCTGCGTCTGGCCTAGGCGGTTACCCACAGGGTTGGCTAGGCCATTAGAGTGACGCGTGCGCACAGTAGCTTGATAACGCGTCACGATCCTGTGGCGATCGCATCCATTAGTAGGAAGCCTTCGTTGACGAGTGAACGACGTCACTGTGGGCGACCATGAGAGCGAGCCGGAAACAAACGGAGCAATCCGGGCGTTGCACACGGTGAGCAAGAAGCCTGGGCCCCGGCCCTGAGCCGAGCGAAAGGACACCGCCATGGCCGACCGCGTTTTGCGTGGAAGCCGGCTCGGAGCAGTCAGCTACGAGACCGACCGCAATCACGATCTCGCTCCGCGCCGGGCAGCGCGGTACGCCTGCCCGAAGGGACACGACTTCGAGGTCCCGTTCTCCGACGACGCCGAGTTGCCGCCGACCTGGGAATGCCGTCTCCACGGCACCGAGTCGAAGATCATCGACGGGGTCGAGCCGGAGGTGAAGAAGGTCAAGCCGCCGCGCACGCACTGGGACATGCTCCTGGAGCGCCGGTCCATCCCCGAGCTTGAGGAGCTGCTCGACGAGCGCCTCGAAGAGCTTCGCGGACGCCGCACCCGCACGGCCTGATCGATTCGCAGACGCTTCAAGCCGTCCCGGTCTCCCGCCGGGGCGGCTTTTTGCGCGCCTACCGGGTCTGCAGCACCAGGTTGCGGCCCCACCACACGCCCGCCGCCGCCAGCACCGCCCAGATCGACAGCGCCACGATCGACCGGGTCGACCCGAGGTCGCTCAGCGCGTCCCCCAGCACCGCGGCGAGCACGGTCGACGGCACCAGCCCGAGCGCCGTGCCGAGCGCGAAGTCCCTGCCCCTGACCGCCGTGACACCCGCGCCGTAGTTGGCGAGCGCGAACGGCAGGATCGGCAGCAGCCTGATGACGAGCGTCGCCTCCACACCGCGGCGCGCGAACACCCGCTCAAGCGTGTTGAGCCGCTCCCCCAGCCATCCCTTGATCGCGTCCCGGCCGAGCCAGCGGGCGATGCCGAACGCGATCAGCGCACCCGCCGTGAACCCGGCGATCGCGAGCGCACTCCCCCACCCCACGCCGAACAACAGCCCGGCCGCCGTGGCGAGCACCGGTTTCGGGAAGAACACCGCCGTGCCGAGCGCGCAGACGGCCACGAAGACCACCGGCGCCGCCGCTCCGGCTTGGCTGACGAGTTCACGGAGTCCCGCGCCGTCCGGGATGTCCATGACGTTGGCGAGGACGGCCAGTGCGACGACGAGCAGCACCAGGAGAATGAGGCCCACGCGTCGCATCAGACCAACGTACCCGGCAAGCTTGGACGCATGACTGTCGCGCTGCCGTCCGGTGAGACCATCCCCGCGCTCGGCATGGGCACCTGGATGATGGCCGAGAACCCAGCTTCGCGCGCCTCCGAGATCGCGGCGCTGCGGGCCGGCCTCGACCTCGGCCTGACCCTGATCGACACCGCGGAGATGTACGGGTCGGGCGCCGCCGAGTCGCTCGTCGGCGAGGCCGTGGCCGGGCGCCGGGACGAGGTGTTCCTCGTGTCGAAGGTGCTGCCGTCCAACGCTTCCGCGCAGGGCGCTGTGCGGGCCTGTGAGGCCAGCCTGCGCCGTCTGGGCACCGACCGGCTGGATCTGTACCTGCTGCACTGGCGGGGCTCTGTACCGCTCGCTCAGACCGTGGACGGGTTCGCGGAACTGGTGGCGGCCGGCAAGATCCGGCACTGGGGTGTGAGCAATCTGGACCTGGCCGACATGCGCGAGCTCACGGCGTTGCCGGGGTTCTGCCAGACCAACCAGATCCTCTACAACCTGTCGCGGCGGGGGCCTGAGCACGATCTGCTGCCGTGGCACGCTTCGGTCGGGATGCCGGTCATGGCGTACTCCCCCGTCGAGCAGGGGCGGTTGCTGGGGTCGCCGGTGCTGGCGGAGGTGGCTGGGCGGCACGGGGCCACGCCTGCTCAGGTGGCGCTGGCTTGGGTGCTGCGGCTGCCGTACGTGAACGCCATTCCCAAGGCGGGGACGGTGGCGCACGTGCGGGAGAACGCTCTGGCGTTGGAGCTGCGGCTGTCCTCAGAGGACCTGGCGGATTTGGATCGGGCGTTTCCTCCCCCGGACGGTCCGGAACCGCTGGCCATGCTTTAGTTCGGCTCATGAACTGGAGCGGCGTTGCGGCCTGGGTGCGTGAGCACGCACCAGCGCTGCACGCGGCCTTTCTGCCGCCCTCTGGCATCGAGATCGGTGGTGTGCCACCGGATCTGGCGGCGTGGTGGCGGGAGTTCGATGGCGTGGATCGCGCCGTGCTGGGCGATGAGAGCCCGCTTCTCCCGCTGTCCTGGCATCCCTTGGACGTCGTGTCCGCACTCCGTCGCCGCACTCGCGCCGATCGGCTGCCGATCGCGGCCGACTGCTTCGACGACGCAGACCTGCTCTTCGTGGACCTCCATGACGGCAGCGTCGTCACCGAGGAAACCGGACGTGAGTGGGACAGGGTTACCGCGATGCTCGATCACGTGCTGCGAATGTTCGAGCGCAACGACGACCCCGTGTACCGGCTCCTCCGCTACGAGGACGGCCACATCAACTGGGACACCCGTCCCACTCTCACCCGGGGCTCACACGCGGTTCAGTAACGTGAACCGGTCTTACCGACCAGACACGAGGAAGCGAGGTGAGCGACACATGCCAGGCGACAGTAGCCCGCGCAGGTCTTTCACCTCGCACGTCCAATCAGGGCACGCTTCAGTTTCTGGCGTGTGACGCGCACCCCTGCACTTAAGGGGAGTCACACGATGCACGTCTTCGACATGACGCTGCGCATTGCCGAGAGCATGGGCCTCGGCGCGTTGATCGGTTTTGAGCGGCAGTACCGCTCACGGATGGCAGGCCTGCGGACCAACGCCCTCGTGGCGGTGGGGGCGGCGCTGTTCGTGGTGCTGTCCGCGCAGGGTTTCGACGGCCAGGGCGGTGACCCCACTCGGGTGGCCGCTCAGGTCGTGTCCGGGATCGGGTTCCTCGGCGCGGGCGTGATCCTGCGCGACGGGTTGTCGGTGCGCGGGCTCAACACCGCGGCCACGCTCTGGTGCGCGGCCGCGGTGGGCTCGCTGGCGGGCGCCGGGATGCACGTGATGGCGGTGGCCGGCACTGTGGCGATCATCGCGGTCAACGTCGGGCTGCGGGAGCTGGGCCGGGCCGTGGACCGCAAGGACGAGGAGGCCTAGCGCGGTTGGTAGGTCAGGCAGTTGGCGTGGTGGTCGCCGACGCCGGGACCGATGCGCACGCTCTGCGCCGAGCATTCCAGCGAGGAGTTGTGCACGCAGTCGGTGCGGGAACAGGCGCCTACCTGTGCCACTACCTTCTCCAGGCCGCCCTTCGTGCTCAGCGGGATGAAGGTGCCGCAGTCGGCGGCGCCGTTGTCGCCGCGCACGGTGATCGCGAACGCGTGGCAGCCGTCGTGGTTGTACGAGCAGTCGCTCACGGTGCAATCGTGGACGGCGGGCATCGCCGGGTTCTCGAGGGTGGTCATGTCCGCTCCTGCCGTGGTGGGAAAGGTTCGGTGATTCGGACCTTGCCACCACGGCAGGAGGGCCGCAATTCGAAAGGAATTAGGCGAGCCTGTCCTCCGGAAATGCCGAACATCAATTAGTTGAGCACGCAGAGCAGGGAACACGCCTTGGCGGACGACCAGTCGGTGTAGGTGCGGGCCGCGTTCGGCGGGGTGTACTTCGCCTTCGCCTTGTTCGTCATCGGGAACAACGACAGCAGGGCGTAGGTCGAGCAGTGCACCTGCTTCGACTCACCGGGTTGCAAGGCGAACGGTCCGGTCTGGCAGGACGGTTCCACCTCGTCGACCACGTAGGCGTCCGCGATCGGGATCGGGCCGTTGTTGGTCACGGTGACGCGCCAGTACGCGGTCGCGAACAGCAGGCCGAGGACGCCCACGGGGGCCTCCTTCACCCACGGCCCGGCGCCGCCCGCCTTGCAGTGCGCGGGTGTGTGCGAGGCGCAGATCTCCTTGTTCACCACCACGTTCGGCATGCACGCCGCACCCGGTGCCACCTGCCTGGTCACGGTGTTGGAGGTGAGGGTGCCGGTCGCGTCGGTGCCGCCCGCGGTGTTGGCGATCGACGTGACCGGGCAGTCCGCGGAGATCGTGGTGCGGAAGCACATCTGGGGTGCGTCGCCGGTGAACTCCACGACCAGTGACGGCTGGTTGCCGCCGCCGAAGTCCGACGCGTTGTTCAGCACGAGCGACGCCGTGACGGTCAGCGTGGTGGCGGAGGCGCCGCTCAGGTCGACGGTGCCGTCAGGCGCGAAACCCGGTGTGGCCACGGGGTTTCCGTTCTGGTCGGTGACCGAGACGGTGGACGCGCCGAAGTTCACGTTCGCAGGTGTCACGCCGGTCAGGCGCGCTTTGGTGTAGCTGACGGCGTGGGGTTTGCCGTCGCAGTAGAACTGCGACGGGGTGAGCGACACGGAGGCGCCACTGCGTACGCACGGCGACGCCCCCGTGTCAGGATCCATCGAGAACAGCACGCCGGCGTCGCCCAGACCGATCAGGCAGCCGGTGGGAGCGTCGTAGGCGTAGCCGTAATCCCGTGTGTCGCCACCGTTGACGTTGGGGTGGGTGATGCGCGGTGGCAGGCCGGCGCAGGACGTGCCGGTGCTCCAGTCGTGGCACACCGCCGCCCCCAGGTACGGGCCGCGCCACACGCCGAGGTAGCTGCGCACGCGGTCACCGGTGCGGATCAGCTCGGGGTTGAAGACGATGACGCCGCCTTCCAGGCCCGCCGCGGACGTCGGAGCGGGCAGGGACGACCCGTCGACCGCGTAGCAGGTGGTGACGTTCTGGGCGCCGGTCGTGCTGGAGCACGCACCGGTCTCCGCGCCCGTTGTGCTGTAGGCGGTGTAGGCGTTGTAGGTGTAGTTGCCGGACGGGCCGATCGGCTTCGGGGCCGGCCAGCCACCACACACGCCTGTGGTGCCGGGGTCGAAGCAGCCGAGCACGGGGACGCCACCGCCGAAGGGTGACGACGACGCGAACAGCTTGCCCGCGGCCACGGTCAGCGCGCCGAGATACCACCCGTTGCTGTTGGTGAACGGCACGATCGGCGCGTACGGCTGGTTCGCGCACGCGCTCTGGGTGGCCATCGTCCAGCAGACAACGTAACCGGAGGTCGCCACGCCGTAGAGGTTTCCGCCGATCTGGACGAGTCCGCCCAGGTCGGTCGTCTGCCCGGCGCGGGTCATCAGCGGCCAGTAGCCGCAGTTGCCGGGTGCGGCGAGGTCGAGGCAGCCAACGCCGATCGAGGTCGCGGTGGCCGCCGAGTAGTACACGCGGGCCGGGTTCGCCGGATCGCGGACGTACTGCGGTTCCAGCGGGCTGGCGATGTCGCCGGTGTTGCCCGTGCCGAACGGGCCGGGGGTCGTGTTGAGCGGTTTCGGCCACGGACCACCCGTGCACGGGGCGCTGGTCGTGAGGTCGGTGCACACCAGCTTCGGGAACGCGGCGGCCACGTGGTGGTAGACGTTCCACGCCTGCAGGCGACCGTCCGGCGTGCGGTGCAGGATCGGGGTGAAGCCGTCGCCACCAGTCGGGGTCGCGCTGGCCTGCACGGGCGGGGTGAGCAGGCTGGACAGCGCCCTGCCGCCGTTGCGCACGCCGGGATTCGTCGCGCTGATCGGGTTGCCTTCGGTCCCGGTCCAGCCGGGCGGCACCTGCAGCGAGCCGGGCAGGTAGGTCTGGCCGGTGCCGATGGTGTCGGTGATGGTGGCGGCGCCGGGGGCGCCGTTCGCGTACGACACGACCCAGGTGGCGGTGTCACCGTGGCCGGCGGGATCGGACACGCCTTGCACGGACTTGGTGAGCGTGGAAACGGACGGTTGGGCGACCACGGGGACAGCGGCGGTGAGCGTGCTGCCAGCGAGCGCGGTCGCCAGCAACATCGCCGGCAAACGTCTTCGCACGAGCAGGATCCCTTCAGCGGCGGGGTTGGTTCGGGAACTGATCGCCGACGTTAGGGAGTTGCGTCCGGACACACCAACGCACTCACCCGCGTGCGTGGTATTTCTGCCTCATCAGACGAATGCGAACACCCGACACATGTGATCCGACAAGAGATTCCACGGCGACCCAGAATCGAATTTCACCTGAACGCCACGGATCTGCCGATCCGAGAACCGAATGCACGGCAGTTTCGCGCCGAGCACTACCTCGAAGCCCGCGGACTGACTGACACTGGCCGAGTGAGTCTTCACGACGAACCACTGCAGTTCCGGGTTCTGGGCACGTTCGAAATCACCCGCGGCAATCGAAGATGCACGCCGACAGCACCGAAACAGCGGGCCTTGCTCGCACTGCTCGCCCTGCACGCCAACGAGTTCGTGGCGACCCGCCGCATCGTGGACCAGCTGTGGACGCGGGGCGCTCCCCGCTCGGCCATCGCCGCACTGCACGGCTACGTCACCGCGGTGCGGCGGGCACTCACGCCGGGGTGGAACAGCTCCAGGAATTCACACCCGATCCTGAACACCCGCCCTGCCGGTTACGTGCTCTGCCTGGAACCGCACCAGCTGGACCTCACCAGATTCCGAGAACTGGCCAAACGAGCACAGGCCGAGATAGCCGTCGGCGACTGCGCACGCGCACGAGAGGCGATCGCCGCGGCACTCGGCCTGTGGCGCGGCGCGCCGTTGGCGGATCTCCGCGAGACCGGCGTGTTCGACCACGACATCTCACGACTGGAAAAGGAATACCTGGAATTGCTGCGCAATCGGTTCGACGTCATGCTCTGCCACGGCGACGGACACCTCGCGGTGCGCGAACTCGAGGAACTGTGCACCGACTACCCGTTGCGCGAACGGTTCCACGAGCAGCTGATGCTCGCGCTGTGCCAGGCCGACCGCCGCGCCGACGCGCTGACCGCGTACGCCAGGGCGTACCGCGAGCTGTCGAGCCACGCCGGCATCGAGCCGGGGCCGCGGTTGCGGGCCATGCA
Organism: Lentzea alba; assembly: GCF_011067745.1. Lineage (GTDB taxonomy): Bacteria > Actinomycetota > Actinomycetes > Mycobacteriales > Pseudonocardiaceae > Lentzea > Lentzea alba. Next base: position 81,940 of record NZ_JAAMPJ010000014.1, on the reverse strand, counting down.
TCAGGTCATCCTGAGCGGGGACGACCCGTTCGACCGCGGCCACCGGCACCTCGCCGGGGCGGTCACCCGAAGGTCGCCAGCCGGGCGGTGATGTGCGCCGCGGCACCCTCCATCAGCACGTCGGCCACGGCTTCGACCGTGCGCGCATGCCAGGACTCGAGCTCCGTACCGGCGACCGCCTGGTCGAACGCGCCCGTCGAAGGGCCGCAGCGCACCTGGTAGTCCACGTTGGACTACCAGCGCCAGGAAGCCGGGTCACAGGGTTGAGCGAACCTGCGAGCCTCTCAGTCTCCAGTGGAACAGCCGCCGGTAACACACCAACGGCTCGGCTTCGGTCAGCGCGGTGCGGGTGACCTCGCCGATCAGGACGGTGTGGTCGCCGTGGTCGAACACGGCGGTGGTAGTGCAGCGCAAGTAGATCGGCGCCGCGCACAACCGGGGCACGGCGCCGTCCCACTCCCACCCGACGTCGGCGAACTTGTCCACGCCACGGCTCGCGAACGTCCGCGCGGTGCGTTCCTCGGTGTGGCCGAGCACGTGCACGCCGAACTCGGCGCAGTGCGCGAGAGGGTCACGGCAGCGCGAGGCGTGGTCGACGACCACCAGCACCGACGGCGGATCCACGCTGTACGAGCAGATCGACGAGACGAGCAACCCGCACGGCCGTCCGTTCGCCTGTCGCGTGGTGACCACGGCGAGACCGGAGACCAGCCGGCTCATGGCGTCGGTGAACGTGGCCACCGGCATCCCCGGGGCCACGTTCTCCGTTGCTGTCACGGCGATTCCTCCTACCTGGCCGTGGCCGCGGCGCAGAGTTCCCTGCGGTGCCGCGCGTCCTCGTCGTCGGTGACGGCGAGGACGGCGTCGTAGTCGAGGATCGCCGCACCCAGGTCCCCGGACTCCTCGTACGCGACCGCGCGGTTGAACCGCGCCTCCGGGTTGTCGTCGAGCGTGATGGCCCGGCTCAGGTAGCTGATCGCGTCGGTGAGGTCGCCGGACGCCACCGCGATCGTGCCACGGATCGCCCAGGCTTCAGCCAGCCGTTCGTTGCGCTGCACCGCTTCGGCCAGTGCAACGGAGGCCTCGGCGTACTCCTCCCGTTCGACGAGCAGCTGTCCTTTGAGGCACAACAGGTGTGCGTTGTCCGGCGCCAGTTCGAGCGCGACGGTCACATCACGCCACGCCCCCTCGACGTCACCATCGGCGAGCAGGAGTCCGGCACGGTTGATCCTGGCGTCGACGTGCCGCGGGTCGAGCTCGATGACGTAGCCGAAATCCGCCAGGGCCCCTTCGGTGTCGCCGAGAGCGAGGCGTGCGTCGGCGAGGTTGTAGTACGCCTCGGGGAACGGCGGTGAGAGGCGCAGTGCCTCGCGGTAGGCGGCGATCGCCTCCTCGTCGCGGCCGAGCCTGCGCAGCACGTTGCCGACGTTGAAGTGGTGCTCGGGGAAGTTCGGATCCCGTTCGAGAACGTAGGTGTAGTCGGCGAGAGCCTCGTCCAACCGGCCCATGGCGCCGTAGACCTGCGCCCGGTTGTAGCGCAGCACCAGGCGATGCAGTGCGTGTTCGTGCGGTTCCAGGTCCCGGTCCAGCCTGGCCATGCCCTCGTTGACGAGGGCGAGCGCGACCTCCGGCTTCTTCTCCCGGACCTCCACGAGCGCGAGGCCGTTGCGCGTGAAGACGGACTGGAACGCCTCGGTCTTGGGATCAGTCAACACTGAAGCCATTGCAATAGCCAAATTCATCCACGCCCGTGCGCGCACGTAGTCCCGTTGGGCTTCCGGGTAGTGCCGCGCGTGCAACATCGCCGTCGAGTACGCCATTTCCAGGTGCACGGCCGGATCCGTGGACGCGGCGCGGCCCTCGACGTACAGCACCTCCGCCTCGTCCGCCCGGCCTACCGCCGCCAGCACGATCCCGGTCTGCATGGTGAGGTGCCACCAGGTCTCGCTCGCCCGGTCCGCGACCGCCCGGCCGCGCAGCCCGAGGTCCGCGGCGGCCTGGTACAGCCCGGTCTTGTGGCAGTGGTCCAGCGCGGCGCGCAGGGCAGCCGCGCCGGCTCCGGCGGGGTCGCTGCCGTGCTCCAGGTGGTACGGGATCGCGCCGAGGCGCAACGAGAACTCCGCGGACCGTGCGAGCTCCTCGGCGCGGGCGTCGTGCAGTGCGGCTCTGGCTTCTTCCGACAAGGCGAGGTAGGCGGCGAGCACGAGCGGGTCGTCGTCCGTGCCGTCACTGTCCACATAGGCCTGTGCCGCGTGGTCGGGCAGCGGATGTTCTCCGGCACACGCGTCCACCACTTGTGCGTGCGCGGCGATCGTCTCAGCCAGCGACACGTCGATCTCACCGCGCGGGTCGACCAGCGGTTCCCGGCTCGTGCCCACGACCACGGTGAGATCGGGGAGGTCGCCGCGGCGGAGCAGGACCGCGATGAGCTCCTGGTCCGACGGGTCGGCCTCGTGCGCGTTCTCGAACACCAGCGTGCGCGGCCCGCCGCCCAGTGCGGCCAGGTAGTCGCGCAACACCTCGGCCAGGCCGTTGGCGATGTTGCGGGTGTGCAGCCGCGAGTAGTACCGGGTGCGTTCGCTGTCCTTCACCTCCCATTCCAGCGTGTGCCACGCGCTGGGCACCCTCCCGGCCAGTTCCGGCGTGCTGGTGAGCAGTTCGATGTTGTGCCGCTCCGCCAGTTCCGGGCACCGCTCCAGCAGGTCGTCGGCGACCATGCGCAGCAACGACCCCGCCGCGGTGTACGGCCCGCGCAGCCGCCGGTGCGCGTCGACAGTCGCCCAGATCGGCGGCAGGTCCAGCGCGGCGAGCGCGTGCGTCCGGTCGCGTCGCCGGTCGGCGCGGATCCAGTAGCGGCTGTCCATGATGCGTCCCTTTCGGTGAAGCGAGTCAGTGGATGACGTGCTGCAGACGGTGATCCCGGCGGGTCTGCACGCGTTCGCGGACCATCAGCCAGCCGAGCACCGCGCACTGCACGATCGCCACGCCACCGAAGACGATCGAGTCGAGCAACAAGGGCGTCGGCACGCCATCACCGGTGATCCGGCTGATCACGCCGGTGGCGAACCGATATGCCACCGGGGCACCGGCGAGCACGAACGTGGTGAGGCTGGCCGTGTACCCGACCACGACGAGCCACGAGTACCAGCGCGCCACCTGGCGGTCGATCGGGTGCAGCAGCGACTCGTCCGTCTCACTGCGCCCGAACAGCCACCGGAACCGGTTGCGCACGATCTGGCGGGCGGCGCCGTGCAAGTCGACACAGCCGAGCACGGTGGTCACGAGCACGTAGATGTCCGTGCGCAGGTAGAAGAAGAACTGCCAGATGACCCGCAGCAGCGCGGCGAACGCCACGGCCAGCAGGAACCGTCCCGCACCCGACAGCGAGCCGTCCGGGTGTCGCGTGAGGTCGGCGGCGATGGTGCACACGGCGATTCCGATGACGTCGGCCAGCAGGCCGGCCACGATCGGCAGGTACCGCCGGCGGCGCGGCACCGCCACGAGCCCGTCCAGCGAGGTCTCCAGCACGATGAAGTAGAGCCGCCGCCCGATTCTCAGTCGCGATGTGATGCCGAGCCTGCGCCCGGCCAACGCGTGAAAGGACTCGTGCAAAAGCAGCAGCGGAATGGCGGCCGCGAACAGTCCGACCTGGATCAGCATGTAATAGTCGGAGAAGAATATGTTGTGATAACTCGGCCGGAGATCCGCGTTGACCACCATGACGAACAACGCCCAAGCGGCCAGACCCGCGTAGACCACCCAGGCCAGCGGCGAGAACAGCGCGGCACCGAGCCGCCTGAAGCGCACCGGCGCGGTCCGCGTGACGAGCTCGCCGGACTTGCGGACGAGGTCGAGCTCGTCCAGCCCCGCGACGACGTCCTCGATGTCGACGCCTTCCCCGTAGGTCCGCTCGAACCAGTCGGCCGCCTGGCGCGGCGTGTCGCCCGCGACCAGCCTGCGCACGAGTTCGGCACCCTCACCGGGGAAGATGCCGTACGAGTCGATGTCGGCCCTGCCGATCGTCACCTCGTCGCCGTCCTCCAGGAACACCAGCGGGTGCAGTGGCACCGGCCGGTCCAGGTCGAACTCGGTCACGTCGCTCCTCCCCCGGTGAGATGCGCTGGGCGCTTGAGGCCCAGCGCATCCGCGCCGCGCCTTAAGCCGGCTTGACGTTGTACTGCGAGCAGGCTGCCGCCGTGAGGCGAACCGGGCCCACCTTGCGCACCGTGATCTTCTTCATTTTCGTCGTCTTGGTCTTCTCCATGAGAGCACCTCCTCTGGCTCGGATACCGACACGAGTGAGCCTGCCAGCGCTCTCCAAGAAACCGCCAAGAACGCTCCAAAATCGATTTTTGCTTACCGGGTAAAGGATTCGCCGATTGACTAAGGTGAGGGGCATGGCTGAACTGGTGACCATCGGCGACGTGCGGGCCGCGGCCGAGGTGCTCGACGGACGGGTGCTGCGCACGCCGACGCTCCCCTCGCCCGGGCTGTCCGCGCTGCTCGGCGTCCCGACGACGGTGAAGCTGGAGTTGTTGCAGCACACCGGTTCGTTCAAGACGCGCGGCGCGTTCGCGAAGATCCTCTCGCTGTCCGACGAGGCGCGGGCGGCGGGCGTGGTCGGGGTCAGCGGCGGCAACCACGGCATCGCGCTGGCGGATGTCGCTCGTTCGCTGGGTGTGGCCGCGACCGTCGTGATGCCCGCCTCGGCACCCGCGCGTTCGGTCGAACTCGCCCGCGCCTGCGGTGCGGACGTGCGCCTCACCGACGACCTGCCGTCCGCGTTCGCGCTGTTGAACGACCTGGTCGCGGCGGGCAAAACCCTTGTACACCCCTATGACGACCCGGTCGTGGTCGCGGGTCAGGGCACCGTGGGCCTGGAGTTCGCTCAGGACGCCCCCGACCTGACCGACGTGCTGGTGAGCATCGGCGGCGGAGGGCTCATCTCCGGCGTCGCGACGGCGTTCCACGCGCTCGTGCCCGGCATCCGCGTGTGGGGCGTCGAGGTCGAGGGCGCCGATGCGATGCACCGCGCGCTGGCGGCGGGCGGACCGGTGGACTTCACGCCCACGTCGATCGTCTCGACGCTCTCAGCGCCCCACGTGTCGCAGCTGACCTACGACCACACGGTCGCGCTGGTCGAGGACGTGCTGGTGGTGTCCGACGCCGAGGCCGTGCGGGGCTCGATCACGCTGGCCGAGACGCAGAAGGTGTGGGCCGAGCCCGCCGCCGGCTGTCTGGTCGCGGCGGCGGGCTCGGTGCTCGATCGGGTCGGGCCCGGGGCCCGGCTCGGGATCGTGGTGTGCGGTGGGAACGCGACTTTCGCCGACGTCGTGCGCTGGACCGGTCAGCACTTCACCCAGTAGTTCGGCGACGTCTGGCGGATGGTGCTGGTGGTGAAGGTGTTCCACAGGCCGAGCGCCTGGTTGGAGCCGAGCGCGTAGGTCTGTCCCAACGTGACGTAGGCGCGGCCGGCAGTGGTGTGGGCGTAGTTGCTCGCGGTGATGCACTGCGGAACCGGCGTGGTGGTGGTCGTCGGCGGTGGGGTGTCGCCGCTCATCGCCTTGACCATGTTCACCACGGCGGCCATCTGCGGGCCGGTCTTGAGCGCGTACTGGACGGACTGGTAACCCCACCAGTCCCAGCAGCCGCGCGGGTTGCCGATCATCGTGGTGGCCTGCGGGTAGAGCACGATCATGTTGTTCGTGTCGGCGTACTCGTTGAGGTATCCCTTGTCCATCAACGCGTTGCCGACCAGACCGTAATACTGGTAGCAGCCGTGCAGCGTGACCATCAGCTTGCACGGACCGGTCTCGCACGCCTTCGGCACGTACGCGAACCCCTCCCCGCCCATGCTGATCGCGGCCGCGTTGCCGCCGGGCGCGTACCGGCTCTGGTCGAACTGGACCAGCTTGCCGGACAACGCCGACGCGGCCGGGCTCACCTGGCCGAACAGGTGCGTGAGCATCTCCTTCACCGGATCGGCGGCCCCGCAGTTGTTGACGTACGGCGAGGACGTGGAGCCGCAGCTGTTCGGGCCGATCGGACTGACCCAGGCGTGTCCGGCCGCGGACGTGTTGTTGTAGGCGACCCGCGCGCCGAAGTCGCGGTAGTAGGTGGCCAGGTCGTCGTTCACCGCGCGGTCGACCGTCTGGTCAGAGGTGCCGTGGAACAGCCACACCGGGTCGCCGGACAGGTTCTGGGGCGGGTCGACACTGCCCGCCGCCGCACGGGTGCGGGTCAGCTGCTCCAGCTCGGCCGGCGTCCTGCGCGGCTGGAAGGTGTCCATGCACGCGTACAGAGCGGTGTTCAGGTTGTTCTGCGCGCAGTCGTACGCGCCGGCGGAGAAGATGCCCGCGCCTTGGAACACCCCGGAGTACGCGACGTGCAGCTGGTTGGCCAGAAAGCCGCCGGACGACAACCCGCTCACGTACGTGCCGGTGATGTCGTACCCGCCGAGGGTGCCGGTCTGGGGTGGTGGCACCGCGGCCGTCGAGATCGAGAGAGAAGCCGCGGCCAGGCCGGTGGCCGCGGCGAGTGCCAGGAACACTTTCCTCAATCGCATGTGCTCGCCTCCGTCGTTGCAGGCAGGACAGCGCGAGGTTAAGAGCCGATAACTGGGCTGCACCACGTGTGCGGCCTACACCTCGCGTCGCCGCACGACGTCGGTCTGAGCCATAGTGCACTTTCGGCGACAGCTGATCGCACCACAGAGGACTGGTCCGTACGGCCCCGCGGACCAATTGCGCACGAAACTTCTTGCAACTCTTCCCGGTCCGCCTTAGGCCTGTTAGACCTGGAAGAGAACCCCCTGCAGCTTGGAGACAACGTGGTTTCCTCGGCTCTTCGCGTCCTGCTCACCGCCGTGCTCGCCGTCGCCCTGTGCACACCGGTGCAAGGTTTTGCGGCCCCGCCCGGCAGCAAGGACGTCACCGTCACCCTGTTCCAATGGCCGTTCGCCCGCGTGGCCTCGGAGTGCACCAACGTCCTGGGCCCCAAGGGCTACGGGTACGTGGAGGTCTCCCCCGCCACCGAGCACGTCCAGGGTCCCCAGTGGTGGACCTCCTACCAGCCCGTCAGCTACCGGATCGCCGGCCGCCTCGGCGACGAGACCGCGTTCCGGAACATGATCACCACCTGCCACAACGCGGGCGTCAAGGTGATCGCGGACGCGGTGATCAACCACATGAGCGCGGGATCCGGCACCGGCACCGGCGGCTCCGGCTACTCGAAGTACAACTACCCCGGCCTGTACAGCGAGTGGGACTTCCACACCTGCCGGACGGCGATCGACAACTACCAGGACCGCGGCAACGTCCAGAACTGCGAGCTCGTCAACCTGTCCGATCTGAACACCGGCAACGACTACGTGCGCGGCGCGATCGCCGGGTACCTCAACCGGCTCATCGGCATGGGCGTGGACGGGTTCCGGATCGACGCCGCCAAGCACATCGCCGCCGCCGACATGTCCGCCATCAAGGCCAGGCTGACCAACCCGAACGTCTTCTGGGTGCACGAGGTCATCTACGGCGCGGGCGAGGCGGTGCAGCCCGGCGAGTACACCGGTTCCGGTGACGTCGACGAGTTCCGCTACGCCTACGACCTCAAGCGGATCTTCACCAACGAGAACCTCGCGTACCTGCGCACGTTCGGCCAGTCGTGGGGCTTCCTGCCCAGCGGCCAGGCCCGGCCGTTCGTCGACAACTGGGACACCGAACGCAACGGCTCCACCCTGTCCTACCGGGACAACTCCACCTACACGCTAGCCAACGTGTTCATGCTGGCGTGGAACTACGGCGCGCCCCAGGTGTACTCGGGCTACGAGTTCAGCGACAAGGACGCGGGCCCGCCCGGCAACTCGGTCTGCTTCAGCGGCTGGAAGTGCCAGCACCTGTGGACGCAGATCGCGAACATGGTCGCCTTCCGCAACACCGTCGCCGGCACCGACGTGAACAACTGGTGGGACAACGGCTACGACGCCATCGCGTTCGGTCGTGGCACCAAGGGTTTCGTGGCGATCAACCGGGAGACCTTCGCGGTCAGCAGCACGTTCCAGACCTCGCTGCCCGCCGGGACCTACTGCAACGTCCAGGAGAACGGCTGCGTCCGTGTGACCGTGGACTCGTCAGGCAGGTTCACCGCGACCCTGGGTGCGGGGACCGCGCTCGCGCTGCACGTCAACGCACGAGGCTGAGCGACGGGCCCGCTACGCGGCGGGCCCGTCTCAAGATCCGCAGGAGTTCCTGACGACCAACCGGGTCGGCAGGACAACGGGTTGCTCGCGGCCCCCACCGGTGATCATGGCCATGATCGCCTTCGCCGCCGCCACCCCGAACCCCGGCTTGTCCTGCGCCACCGTGGTCAGCGCCGGATCGACGACGGAGGCGATCTCGATGTCGTCGAACCCGACCAGCGCCAAGTCCTGAGGCACCCGCAGCCCCGCGGCACGAGCGGCGAGCAACGCGCCCACCGCCATCTCGTCGCTGGCCGCGAACACCGCGGTCGGCGGTTCGTCCAACGCGAGAAGTCGTTGCGTGGCGGCGTTTCCGCTCGCCCGGTAGAAGTCGCCGGACACGACGTACTCGTCCCGGAACGGCAGCCCGGCCTCCTGCAACCCCTTGCGGTAGCCCGAAACGCGGGCGTCCGAAGGCTGGTTGCCGACCGGGCCGGTGATCGTGGCGATCCGCGAGTGACCGAGCGAGACGAGGTGCCGGACGGCCGACAGCGCGCCGCTCACGTTGTCCGACGTCACGTAGGTGGCCTTGGGACCGTCGACCGCGACGTCCACCGCGACGCACGGAACCCCGGACTGCGCAAAGGCTTCGAACGCCTCGGCGTCGGATCCGCTGTCGATCAGGACCAGCCCGCCGAGGTGGTGGCGGCGGGTCATGTTCACGTAGCCGACCGGATCGGCGAGGGACGCGCCGATCTCGCGGGCGTCGCCGCTGGTGGCCAGCATCAGCAGGTGGTAGCCGTGCGCGCTGAGTGCCGACTTCAACCCGATCAGCAGGTCCTGCAGGTACGGGTGCCGCCAGTCGGGGCGGCGGTGGTCGGTGTCCCAGACCAGTCCGATCATCGTGGACTGCTTGGTCGACAACGCCCGCGCGGACTCGTTGGGTTGGTAGCCGAGCTCTTTCGCGACCCGCAGCACGCGTTCACGCGTTTCCTCGTTGACCGTTTCCGGCTGGTTGAAGACGCGCGACACCGTCGCCACGGACACGCCGCAGAGCTGGGCGATCTCACGCCCGGTCGCCATCGGGCCTCCGTTTCCACCGTAAGCGGTTACATAGACCCTACGAGCAGCGCTTTACCTAGTCAAACCGGTGCACGAGTTGATCTGTTTATCGTTTTGTTACTTGACGTGCGCGCCGTAACCCCGCTGTCATAGGCGCCACACATCTTCGGCCGGTGGTCCACACCACGCCGGTTCACCTGATCCACCAACACTTTTCTGCTTCAGCGCGCCCAAAAAACGACGCCACAGATCGACGGAGGCCTGGAAATGCGCCCCAAAGCACTCGCCCTCGGTTGCGCCGCATTGGCGACAGCCGTGGTGCTCAGCGGTTGCGGCAGCGACACCGCCGGCGGCGGGAAGACCAAGCTGACCATCGGGTTGTTCGGCAACTTCGGGTACGCCGAGCTGCTCAAGGAGTACGCGAGCACGCACCCGGACGTCGAGATCACGGACCGCACCGCGTCCTACTCCGACCACCACAAGAACCTCGCCGCCCACCTCGCCACCAACAGCGGCGCCGCCGACATCGAGGCCGTCGACACCGGGTACGTCAACCAGTTCAAGGCCACCCCGGACAAGTTCGTCGACCTCAACACCAAGGGCGGCACCGAACTGAAGGACCGCTGGCTCCCGTGGAAGTGGGAGGGCTCGCTCAGCAAGGACGGCAAGCAGATCGGGTACGGCACCGACGTCGGCGGCCTGGCCATCTGCTACCGCCGCGACCTGCTGCAGAACGCCGGACTGCCCGCCGACCGCGACCAGCTCGCGGCGCTGTGGCCGACCTGGCAGGAGTTCATGGCCGCGGGCAAGAAGTTCCAGGAGAAGGCCCCCGAGGGCGTGAAGTGGTTCGACGGCGGGCCGTCCGTGCTCAACGCGATCGTCGGCCAGGCTTCCGTCGGCTACTACGACAAGTCCGACAAGATCGTCGTGGGCGAGAACAAGGAGATCAAGGCCGGCTGGGACCTCGTGGTCGACGGCGTGCAGGCGGGCCTGTCCTCGAAGCTGCTGTACTCCACGCCGGTCTGGAACACCGGGTTCAAGCAGGGCCAGTTCGCGACCGTGACCTGCCCGGCCTGGCAGATGGCCAAGATCAAGGACCAGGCGGGACCGGAGGCCGCGGGCAAGTGGGACGTCACCTCCGTGCCCGGCGGGGGCGGCAACTGGGGCGGCTCGTACCTCACGGTGCCCAAGGCGGGCAAGAACGTCGACAAGGCCGTGGAGCTGGCGGCGTGGCTGACCGCGCCCGAGCAGCAGGCCAAGGTGTTCAAGAGCTCCGGGCTGCTGCCGTCGATCCCGAAGCTGTACGACGACCCGTCGATCGTCGACTACAAGAACCCGTACTTCAACGACGCCCCGATCGGCAAGCTGTTCACCGACGCGGCGAAGAAGCTGAACCCGCAGTACCAAGGCCCGAAGGCGGGCGACATCCAGACCGCGATCGGCAACGCGATGCAGCGCGTGGAGCAGGGCAAGCAGAACGGCGAGGACTCGTGGCGCCAGTTCGTCGGCGACGTCCAGAAGTGACGCGGCTGACATGACTCTGATCGACCGGCGAGTGGTGGACAGGGCGGCCAGGAGACACCGCTGGGACACGAGGTTCGCGCCGTACGGGTACGTGGCGCCGTACTTCCTGATCTTCGGTGTCTTCGGGCTGTTCCCCCTGCTCTACACCATCTGGGTCTCACTGCAGGAACGCAACCTGCTCGACGAGAACGCCGCACACCTGGTCTGGCTCGACAACTACACGCTCCTCCTCGCGGACCCGTACTTCTGGAACGCCATGGGCAACACGATGAGCCTGTGGCTGCTCACCACCGTCCCGCAGATCCTGTTCGCGCTGGGGATCGCTGCACTGCTCAACCGCAAGGTCCGGACCCGCACGCTGTTCCGGATGGGCGTGATCCTGCCGAACATCACCTCGGTGGCGGCGGTGACGATCATCTTCGCGCAGCTGTTCGGCCGGGACTTCGGCCTGGTCAACTGGGTGCTGGAGCTGTTCGGCGCCGGCCAGATCGACTGGCAGGCGGGCACGGCGACCTCGCACGTCGCGATCGCCGTGATGGTGGTGTGGCGGTGGACCGGCTACCACGCGCTGATCTTCCTGGCGTCCATGCAGGCCATCTCGCCCAGCCTGTACGAGGCGGCCACTTTGGACGGTGCGAGCGGGTGGCAGCAGTTCTGGCGCATCACGGTGCCGTTGCTGCGGCCACAGATCATCTTCACCACGATCATCGCGACCACCGGCAACATGCGCCTGCTCGCCGAACCACTGCTGTTCAACCCCGGTGCGGCGGCCGCGACCGGCGGGTCCGACCGGCAGTTCCAGACCGCCGCGCTCTACCTGTACGAGCAGGGCTTCACCAAGTACGACTTCGGCTACAGCTCGGCGATCGCGGTCGTGCTGGCGATCGCCACGATCATCGTCGCCGGTCTCGGCTACCTGGTGACCAAACGGATCCAGACGGAGTGAACCCATGACCGCTGTGCTGGAACGTCCCGCACCGGTGCGCCCCACCGGTCCCGCGGGGAAAGCGCGCAGGCTGGCCCGGCGCGTGGCCGGACCGTGGACGTACGCCGCACTGATCGCCGTGCTCGCCGGGTCGGCCTTCCCCGTGTACTGGTCGTTCGTGGTGTCCTCGCAGACACCGGACGCGATCGACAGCGTGCCGCCGGTCCTGGTACCGGGCGGCCACCTGTTCGAGAACATCGCCCGCGTCTTCGACACCACGGACTTCGCGCTCGCGATGATGAACTCGATCATCGTGTCGAGCACGGTGACCGTGTCCGTGGTGCTGTTCTCGACGCTGGCCGGGTTCGCGTTCGCCAAGATGAAGTTCCGCGGCCGCAACGTGCTGCTGTTGCTCATCATCGCCACCCAGGCGATCCCGACCGAGCTCGGCATCATCCCGCTGTACATGATGATGAGCGAGTTCGGCTGGGCCGGGGAGATCCACGCGGTGATCGTGCCGGGGCTCGTGACCGCGTTCGGCGTGTTCTTCATGCGGCAGTACTTCGAGCGGGCGATCCCGGACGAGCTGCTCGAGGCGGGCCGGATGGACGGGTGCCACTCGCTGCGGCTGTTCTGGCACGTCGCGCTGCCCGCCGCCCGGCCGGCCGCGGCGGTGCTCGGGTTGTTCACGTTCATGCAGGCGTGGAACGACTTCTTCTGGCCGCTCGTGGTGCTGGTGCCGGAGAACCCGACCGTGCAGACCGCTCTGTCCACTTTGGCCAGCGGCTACACCACCGACTACACGCTCGTGCTCACCGCCGCGACCATCGGCACGGTTCCCGTGCTGGCCGTGTTCCTGTTGTTCGGCCGCCAGATCGTCGGCGGCATCATGTCCGGCGCCGTCAAAGGCTGACCTCGTTCTTGGGAGACTGTTGTGAGCTTTCCGGCCGGCTTCCGCTGGGGTGTGGCGACCTCGGCCTATCAGATCGAAGGGGCGGCGGCGCTCGACGGCCGCGGCCCGTCCGTCTGGGACACCTTCGCCACCGTGCCCGGTGCCGTCGCGTCCGGCGACACCGGTGACGTGGCGGCGGACCACTACCACCGCTGGGCCGAGGACGTGCGGCTGCTCGCCTACCTGGGCGTGGACGCGTACCGGTTCTCGATCTCGTGGTCGAGGATCCTGCCGGACGGTCACGGGCGGGTCGAGCAGCGCGGCCTCGACTTCTACCGGCGGCTGATCGAGTCGTTGCTGGACAACGGGATCGAGCCCTTCGTCACGTTGTACCACTGGGACCTGCCGCAGGCGCTGGAGGACCGGGGCGGGTGGCGCGTCCGCGAGACGTCCGGCTGGTTCGCCGACTACGCGGCGACCGTGCACGAGGCGCTCGGTGACGTCGTCTCCAAGTGGACCACGCTGAACGAGCCGTACTGCTCCTCGATCGTGGGCTACGGCGAGGGCCGCCACGCACCCGGGGCACGGGAAGGCCACGGCGCCCTGGCCGCGGCGCACCACCACCTGCTGGGCCACGGCCTGGCGGTGCAGGCCATGCGCGCCAACGGGTTGCCGGGCCAGGAGTTCGGCATCGTGCTCAACCAGTCCCCGGCCGTGCCGGTGACGGACTCCCCCGCCGACGTCGCCGCGGCCAGTCGCCAGGACTGCCTGCTGCGCCGCCAGTTCACCGACCCGCTGTTCGGCTCGGCCTACCCGGACGAGCTGACCTCGATGTTCGGCGCGATCACCGACTTCTCGTTCCGGCACGACGACGACCTGGCGATCATCGGCGAACCGCTGGACTACGTCGGCCTCAACTACTACTACCGGCTGCACGTCGCCGACGCGCCGCACCGGGAGCCGGACCCGGCCAAGCGCACCGCCCACGACATCGGCGTCGACACGACCCAGCTGCCGGACGTCCCCCGGACCGGCATGGGCTGGCCGGTCGAACCCGCCGGTCTCACCACCGCGTTGACGGACCTCAAGGCCCGCCACCCCGGCCTGCCGCCCGTCTACGTCACGGAGAACGGCTGCGTCTACCCCGACGTGGACGGGTTCGCGGACCTCGACCGCATCAACTTCCTGCAGGACCACATCGGCGCAGCCGAAGCGGCCGCGGCGGCCGGAGTGGACCTCCGCGGCTACTTCTGCTGGTCACTGCTGGACAACTTCGAGTGGGCGCACGGCTACAAGCACCGGTTCGGCCTGGTCCACGTCGACTACGAAAGCCAGGCCCGCTCACCGCGCGCCAGCTACCACTGGTACCGCGCGTTCATCGCGGCGGCTCGATCGCAGGACAGCTGACCGCCGGCACCTTCAGGTCCAGCAGGTAGTCGTCGACGCCACCGCGCGTGCAGGCGCTCTGGGGATAGGCCACGTGGCCCCATCCCTCGTACGTCAGCAGCGCGGTGTTGCGCGGCGCCTGGCGGTGGATGTTGACGGCCCAGGCGTACGGCGTCGTCGGGTCGTGCCGCGCGCTGAGCACCAGGATCTTCGGCGCGTCGCTGATGTTCAGCCGGTGTGGTGGGTTGCTGGGCGGTCCGGGAACACCGGCGCACGCGGTGGCCTCGTCGTGGCCGATGAGGCTGCCGCGCATGATCGGTGACCGGCGGAGCTCCTCGGCCCGCAGCCGGGAGTACTCGGAGAAGGTCCTGATGCGCAGGGAGAAGTCCTGACAGACCGTGGCCAGCCGGACCGACTCGTAGTTCGGTTCGAAGGAGAGGCCGGCCCGGCGTTGCGCACCGGTGGTGGCGATGAGGTGCGTGGCATACCCCCAGTCCGGAACGCTCAGCGCGCCGTACATGGAGTCGATCAGCCGCTGCCGGCCGAGCGGTTCCGCGTCAGCACGGACGAGCGCCGCCTCCCAGGCCGCGTGGACGTCCTGTCCGTGCAGGGCGCAGGAAACCGTGCGGTCGCACCAACGAGCGAACTCGGCGAACGAGTCGTCCACGGCCGCGGCCCGCTCCCCCACGAAACGCTTCAGGTCCACGCTGTGGTCGACGACGCTGTCGAGGACCATCGCACGGACCCGGTCACCGAACTTCTCGGCGTACGCCTGCCCGAACACCGTCCCGTACGACAGCCCGAGATAGCTGATCTTCCGCTCACCCAGCGCCCGCCGAACGGCGTCCATGTCCTGTGCGACGCTCGCGCTGTCCGCGTGGTCGAAGATCGGCCCGCTGCGTTCACGACACTTGGCGAGCACGTTCTTGTTGTACTGCACCAACGCGGTGAACCCGGCCTCGTCGGCCGGATAGCTCGACGGCGGATCGGTCATCAGGTCGGCACAGCGGATCGGCAGGCTGTTGCCGGTCCCCCGCGAGTCGATGCCAACGATGTCAAACCGCGCCCGAAGGTCCGGGCTGAACAGGCGGGACAGCGCGAACGCCGCCGCCGAACCGCCAGGACCACCGGGGTCGACCATGAGCACGCCGATCCGCCGGGCCGGATCGGTCGCCTTGTGCCGCGCCACCGCGACATCGATGCGCTGGCCCCAGGGCTTCGCCCAGTCCAGCGGCACGCTCAACGTCCCGCACTCGCCCTCCTGGTCGTCCGCGCACGGCGCCCACGCGATGGCCGGCGCGGGTTCGGCGCTCGCGACACCCGCGCACGTCACCAAAACCGTTGCGACGATCGAACTTGCCAGTGCCCGTCTCAGGGACCGCACAGCGCCTCCAGCTCTCATGGGAAGTGATCACCCTAGGAGAGAAAGCGCTTTCTGAACACGGCCGCCCAGGACACCGGCCTAGGCGGAGGACGTCCGGCTGATGGCTGTGTTCGAGGCGAGGTGGGACTGCAGCGTGCGGTGCAGGAACGCGTGGCCCAGCACGGTCTTCCGCATGATCACGCGATCCTCCGCGTGGGCGAGGAACCCGTCGATGTCCCGTGGGAGCGTGTTCGACGCGACGATCGCGCGCACCGCGCTGGTGTGACTCCACCAGCCGCTCAGCGAGATCGCGAAGCCACCGAGCCACATCCCGACACCGCTCGCCACCAGGATGAAGTACATCGTCGGCCGCCACGCGGGGTCCCAGACGAACGTGATCAGCAGCGACGGGAGCCACAGGCTCACCGCCAGACTCACCGCGCCGGTGAGCACACGCACCCAGAGCGTCATTCGTGCCGCACTTCTGGCGGAGCGGTGTCGTTCGCCGGGCGCCCGGTGCGGCAACGAGATCACCGCGGACGTGAGGCCCGCCAGCACGCCGGGCAGCACCCCGAGCGGCAACGCCTCCGCCCCGCCGACGATGCCCACGCACAGACCGGCGAACAGGCCCGTCACCGGCGGGATGATCAGGGCCGAGCACCCGGCGGTGACGTCCAGCACCCAGCGGCTGTCCACGAAGTCGCTGAGGTCCATCCGCGACCTTCCGTCCTGACCGGGCAACGGGTGGTCCGCGGCGAGCAGGTTGGCGAACGCCGTCCCCGCCAGCACCAGCACGCTGATCCACGCCATCGCGAAATCGGCCTGGACCCACGCCACCGCCGCCACGCCGGCCCCTGCCACGGCCGCCGCCGCCAGGTAGAGCCACGTCGCCGTCCGGCCGGCCAGAGGGTCGATCCTCCACACCCAGGTGAGGTCCAGCGAGTTGACCGCGACGCTGTCCTGCTGGACGTCTTCCATCATTCGCGCGAGCTTGCGCAGGTAGGCGACGATCTCCTCGTCGGTGTGGCTCACGGTGCGCAGGCCGGTCCGGCTGCGCTGCCTCGGCAGCGCCTCCTGCAGGTACGCCTCCCACAGGTGGTCGAGCCGGTTGGTCAGCAACTGCGCCACGACCTCGTCGGTGACGTCCTTGCCCTGATAGGTCAGCACCGCGACGGTCAACGCGAGCGGCGTGTTCAACAACGTCGCCAGCTCGGGATTGCGCTGACACGCCGTGCGCAACGACACCAGTTCGTCGCCGGCGATCTCCAGGTACTCGTCGACGTTCGCCGGGCTCAACGGCAGGATCTCGGCCGCCGCCCCGAACCGCAGGTGGCTTCTCGTCTCGAAGTACTCCGCCGTCCGGCTGCACACCACCATGCCGGTGTTCAATCGGGTGCGCAGCAATGACAACACGCGCACGCATCGCCTGCGGTCGGCCAGGTCCCGGATCTCGTCGAGACCGTCGAGCAGCAGCACCACCGGGCTGTGGTCCGCCCGCAACCACTCCTCGACCTTGCGTTGCGGCACCGCGTACAACTCGCTGATCTCCCACGCCAGCCAGTCGATCGTGGCGTCGAGCACCTTCTCCACGTCCTCGACCCGTGCCTGGTAAGCCTGCCGCCGCCGTTCCCGGACGGCCTCGTCGACCTCCTGGTCGGTGCGCACCGCGCTGAGCACGTGCTGCAACTCGGGCAGGTCCAGTCGCCAGCTGTTCGCCGACAACGTGACCACGATCGGCACTGGCCCGTCCTCTTCGGACAGCAGGTGCTGAGCGAGCCGGAGCAGCTGCGTCGTCTTGCCCGCGCCGGGGGCGCCGAGCAGCACCAGCCTGCGTTCGGTCTCAGGCGCGGCGAACAGCTCGACCACGTCGACGTCGAGCTCGCCTTCGTCGTCACCGATCTTGCGCAACGGCCCGGAAATCGCGTCGCGGCGCTCCCGGAACCCGAGCCGTGCGGGCACGATCCGTTCCAGCGAGCAGTCCAGGAACCCCGTGATCCAGATCTTGTGCACCTGTTGCCGGAGATCGTCGAGGTACCCGTCGGCGTCGCGATCGACCGCTCGCCCGTCGTGCGACCGCTCCGCCGGCCCGCGCCGTTGCCATGCCAGCGCTCCGGCCAGCAGTCCGGCCGCGGCGAAGGCCAGCAACGCGAGCCCGGTGTGCTCCCGCATCCACCGCTGGCCCGGCAGGGGGTTCGCCGCCGCGAAGTCGCCCAGTGGCGCGAAGTAGGCGGCGGCGGTCGCGGCCACCACGATGGCCGCGACGGCCGGCAACGCCCCGCCCCGTCTCACCGGGCGTCCTTCCGCGTGAGAGCCGCGGTGCTCGCCATCGCGCGAGCGTGCCTTCTCAACTCCCCGACCCGGTGTACGTGGTCGGGTTGACGCGGCCGAACCTCGCGTCGCCCTTCGGCCCGGCAACGCCCCCGGCGTAGATCTCGGTGTAGTCCCGGAAGGCCGGTCCCGTCGTCGACGACGGATCCTGGCTCGCGATCGCCGTCACCTCGAAGGCCTTGCCGTGGTCGTCGATCGTCTGCTTCACCGGCGCGACGCCGAGCCCGACGTTGACCGTGATCTCCAGCTTGAACTTGCAGTGCTTCTTCGCGGTGATCCCGTGCACGACCAGTGCGTGCGTCTCGTCCTTCTTGATCGACACCGTGTGGTCGAGGAAGTAGTTGCCCGACAGCACCCCGCGCTCGTAGTTCTGCGGCAGCGGCGACGGGTTGTCGAGGTTGAACCCGATCTGGACGCTGTCGTCCTGGCCTCCGGGCGGGGCGAACAACAGCGCCCCTGTCAACGGCGCACCGCAGGTGGCGATCGTCCGCATGTTCGTGATCACCGCGGTCTCGGCGCTGGCTCCGCGCAACGCGATCTGAACCGCGACGTTGCCGGGACCGACGCCACCCATGGCTCTGGCCCGTTCCTCGTAGTCGCCGGCGCCTGCGTACAGGTCGCTCAACTCGGCGACCTGAGCGTCGGTGAGTCGAAGTGCCTGGGGGAAGGCAAAACTCGATCCGACGTTGGGCACGCCGATGTACTGAACGGAGTCCACGTGCACCGCGGGAGCCTGCCTCGCCGCTTCCGGTGCGTTCGGTGCCGGGGACGCGGTGGTCGGGCGGGGTGCCGACGACGTGGAGGTCGAGAGCGACTGCGGGGCTGCCTGGCCTGTGGTGGCGTTGTCCGGCTGGGAACGGACGGACCAGACGACCAACGCCACCACTGAGACCATGACCACGACGGTCGCACCCAGGACCATCAAGAGCGTGCGCCGGTCGTACGGGTGGATGTTGACCACGTCGATGCTGCCGCTCTGCACGACGGCACCCGCCTCCACGCCGGCGGCGGAGTTCAGCACGCCCGGCGAACTGTCTTCGGGTTGGTCGGCGGTCACTCGATGTGTATCAGAGGGCTCACACCTGCCGTTACCGGCACAGGTTTGCCGGATCGGGTGGAATGGCTACCCGTTCTCCCGCTCCGCGAGCCACGGCGGCTGGGTGATCGTCCACTTCGGTTCGCTCCGCCACCGGCCGAGCAGGTCGCACGGCTGCCACGGCAGGTCCGGGTGCTGGCGCGTCTCCTCGGAGGTCGCCGTGTGCCGGATGGTCACCATGAAGCCCGGTTCGCCGTTCACGATCTGGAAGTAGCGGATGCCGGTCACCAGGTGCGCCTTGATCCGCTGCACCTCGGCCGCGCCGATCGGCAACGTGACGAGCGTGAGCGGGCTGGCTGTGGGAAGCCATTCGCCCTCGCGCAGGAACAGCTCCCACCGCGGTGAGGTGTCGGCCGCGCATCGGATCAGGGAGAACGCCTTGTCGGGCTCGGCGGCGTCGCGCAGGGAGTCGAGCACGGCGAAGTAGTAGTGGCCGTCGACGGGTTGGGCCTGGCGGCGGGCGGACCGCATGGTCAGGCGCAGGAAGAGGCGGTAGGCCTCGAAGTCGCTCAGCGGCAGCACCACCGGGGCGTCCGGTTCCGGTGAGCGCACCAGGCCGTAGGCCGAGTCGATGTCCAGGACGTCGTTGGGGTGCTGGAAAATCGCGTAACCGCCGGTGAGTTCGTCCTTCTTCTGTTCGCGGTGGAAGCGGACGAGGGCTGCCATCACGGCGACCGCGTGGTCGAGGGTGACCTGCTCGGCGCCGGCGTTGGGTTCGTCGGCGATCTGGCTCAGCAGGTCGCCGGGCACGAACTCGCCGTCGGCGGTGAACATGATCGGGCCGACCGAGGAGTCCGCCTTGCGCGGGACGCCGACCACGGAGAACGGGTTGCCGTTGATGGTGGCGACGTAGTGGATCAGGATGTCGTTCTCCCACGTCGCGTCGATGCGCTGTTTGAGCTCGCCCGCCTCGGCCGCGCTGATGGCGACGTACTCCTGCCGCATGTCCTCGCCGCGGTCGATGTCGTGCAGCTTGTCGCACGTCTCCCACATGTTGTGGCCCGCGTATTCCTCGTCGCCGTAGAACTCGGGGCGGCGCACCAGCATGTACGCCAGGGAGAGGTCGAGGACGTCCAGCGTGGCGCGGAAGACCGCGAAGTACTTGTAGTCGGCGAACTCCGACAGGTGCTGCCGCGCGCGGATCACCTGCACCAGTTCGACGAGGAAACCGTTGGCGTAGCCGACGTTGGCCGGTCGCGCGGTCCACCGCGGTTCGGCGGGCACGCGGCTGAGCAGGTTCGAGGGTTCCCAGCGCAGGTTGTGCGTGAAGGCTTCCTCCACCGCGCCGGTCTGCCTGACGACGGCGAGCGGAAGCGCTTCGCCCTCGACGAGAATGATGGTGTAGCTCACGTTCGGGTCTTCGACGCCCGCGTAGTGGTCGCGCAGGCCCCAGTCGTCACCGATCATGCGATCGCCCCCCAGCGGATCTTTTGGGCAGCATAGCGTCGTTGCCTCACGCACCGGCGTGCAGGTAGCTCGCCCACCGCGACGGCTCGTCCGGAAGCCTGTTCCGCAGCGCCGACTGCACCCGGTGCAGAGCCGCGGCGGAACGGCCGGCGACCGGGCCGTCCTCGCCCAGGATCTGGAGGTAGACCTTCTCCGCCACCGTCGCCGCCGTTTTGTCGTAGACGGCCCACAGCGTGCCGACGACGTGGCGGAAGCCCGCCGTCTGGAACGCGGCGGCGAGGTGGATCGCCTCGTCCGAGAGCGTCGGCTCGGTCCTCGCGGTGTCGCAGGCCGAGAGGAAGGCGAACTCGGCGTCGGCCAGCCGCAGGCGCGCGATGTCCGGCACGCGCAACGGTTCGTCGGCGAGCAGGAGGTGGCTCTGGGACGGGTTCGCCGGGTCGGCGTGGCCGTGGCAGGCGAAATGTGCCCATGTCGTGTCCGCCAAGGCTTCCAGCACCGCCGTGCGGGTGGCCGCCGGGCCGGGGAGGACCGTGCGGGGTCGAATCCTGGTCACCACCTCGGCCTCGAGTCCGGCGTGCGGCAGGTCGTCGGCTCCCGGAGTGACCGGCATCGAGACGACCAGCTGATGAGGATCCGCCCCCGACGAACCGCGCCGGGCGTGCCGCAGTGCGCGGATCGTGGGCGTGTAGGAGGAGATGACGTGATCGCCGACCCACTGTCCACCGTGGACACCGGCCGCGTGCAGCGGGAGCAGCGCCAGCGGGCCGACCGGTGACCACCAGACCCTGGGCAGCGTGCCGGCCCGAGGTGCCAGCTCGTCGAGCACCGGGCGGGCGACGGAGTGCCACAGCCACTCGAGGGTTTCCAGCACCGTCTGGTCGCGAACTCGGCGGTCGCGGTCGGCGAGACCTGTCTGGAACGCCGTGACCCGCCGGCGCAGCTCCTCTTCGGAAAGTTCCGGCAGGGCAACGGCTCGCGCCCCGCTCGGCGTCACGATCAGCGCGTCGCTGCGGTGCCGGCTCGTGTTGACGAGCACGATCGGCCCGGCGGCGGCCACCTCGGTCAGCTCGGCGAACGTCGGGCGGCGCAGGAAGTCCTCGTGGCCGGGAAGCGCGCGGATGTCGGCCAGCACCTCCTCGAACGCCGCGGCCAATGCCATCCGGTCCGCGTCCCGCTCGCTCTCGATCGCCTCGCTCACCTGCTCGAACCGGGCGGCGAGCGCCGGTGCGTCCTCGTGCAGCGCGCTCAGGTCGGCGCGGGAGTCGAGTGCCTGCGCGGCGAGCACGCCACGACCGACCTCCAGCGCCACCACCGCCCCCGCCGGGCTGCCGGCGGTGAGGGCGCACGCGGCGGCTTTGGCGCCGAGACCGGTGAAGCGGCGCAGCCAGAACTGGGCGTCGCCGCGGCCGAGACGCCGGGAAGCCAGGCGCGGCAACAACCCCACCGCGGTCGCGAACGCAACGGCGGCTTCCTCTGCCCGTCCCGCGTCGGCGGCCAGGTCTCCCCAGACGATGGCGGCGCGCAGGCGGTCGTCGACCGGCGAGGCCGCGAACCCGGCGGCTGTGCGCAGCACGTCCAACGCCTCGGCCAGCGCGGCACGGTCACCGGTCTGCGCGTAGCGGGCCCGCAGCGCGTCGCCGAGCACGCCGAGCGCGTGGGTGTGGCCGAAGTGCCGGTCGTAGTGGACCGCCTGCCGAGCGAGCGCGACGGCCTCGTCGATCTCGCCTCGCGACCGCAGCACGTCGCTCAGGTTCGTCAGGCGACTGGCCCGGTCCAGGTGGTTCGCCGGGGTGAGAGCGAGAGCGGCGCGGTGGGCGGCGACAGCGGCGTCGAGCGCGCCTTTGTCGCCGTGCCGGTCGAAGAGCGTGTGCTGCACCGCGCCGAGGTTGCCGAGGTGGTGCGCCCGCTTCGGATGACCGACGGGCACACCGCCGACCACCTCGCGGTGCACCTCGATGCTCTCCCGCAGCGCGGCGGGATCGCCGGTGCGGTGGTACCAGGCAGACAACAGTGAGGCGAGATTGCCGGCGTGGTGCAGGACGTCGCCCTCGTCCGGCAGACGGGTCGCCGACCGCACGGTGATCACCGCCTCTTCCAGCACGGCCAGTTCACCGGTCGCGTCGTACCTCTTGCTCAGACACACCGCCAACTGTCCGAGGTTGGCCGCGCTCGGCAACCGGTCGACGGCTGCCCGGGCGAACTCGATCGCCTTGTTCACGACGGCGAGCTCACCGTTCCTCTCGAACACGACGAGCAGCGTGCTGCTCGCGTTCGCGAGGTGCCGCGCGCACGGATCCAGATCGATCGCTTGCCCGTGCAACGCAACAGATTCCGTGAGGTCGCTACCCCTGGCCGAGGCGAGTTCGAGCAACGCCGTGGCCAACGTGTCCAGGTGACTCGCGCGGCGTTCGCGGATCGGGGTACCGGACTGCACGGCGGCCCTGGCGAGTGCGATGCCCTCCACCAGCGGATCCACCTCGCCGGTCTGCTTGTACCGCGCAATGCGGCGCACGGCCTCCGCCGCGAGCAGCTCCGCCTGGTCCGGCATGGCCGTCGCAGGCCTGGACGCGTTGAGCGCCCTCAGGTTCTGCTCGGCCCGGTCCCTGGCCTCGTGACCCGGCGGCGCGATCCTGGCCGCCAGCGTGTGGGCTTCGACGAGCACGGCCTTGTCCCGCGCCGACCCCGTCCGTTCCCAGCGCTCGTCCAGCATCGCGCAGAGGTGTTCCTGGCGTTCGATCGTGCTCTCCGCGCCGGCCGGGGACATCGTGACGGCCTTGCGGGCCTCGGTGATCGCGGCGTCCAGCGCGTCCAGGTCGCCCACCGCGTCGTACCAGTCGGCCAGCGCCAGCGCGTAGGAGTACTGGTAGTGCGCGGGATCGTTCTGGTCGTCGGGCAGGTCGACGGCCGCACGGGACAGCGCCACCGCCTCCTCGAGCGCCCACCGCTCGCCGGTGTGGTCGAAGACCGCCCGCAGCACCCGCGAGAGCATCCGATGAGCCGTGGGGCGGTCAGGACGCAGCGCCACCGCGTGCCGGGCCAGTGACTCGGCCTCGGCCAGGGCGGCCGAGTCGCCGGTCTGCCGGAACAGCATGTGCAGCAGCAGGGCGTAGTCGCCCACTTGGACGGCGTCCTCGGGGTCGTCGGCGAACGCGGCCCGTTCCAGCTCTCGCGCCTCGTGCAGGTCGGCGACCGCGCCTCCGCGGAGGAACCGGTCGTACAACGCACCGGCGAGGGGCGAGCGGTACCGCGTCCCACCCGGTTCCGTCACGGCTTTGCGCCCCGCCGTCACCGCCGCCGACAGGGTCTCGGCGGACTGCGCGGCCTGCGCGACCCGCAGCGCTTCCTCGAACCGTGCTCCCCAGACCACCCGGATCAGTCCTCCCCGGCGATCACCGTATCGGTTTGCGGCCGTTCGCACGGTCACGTTCGCCCAGACGGGTGCCCCAGCGCTGAGAACGCCCTAGGCTCGCGCCGCGGCGAGGATGTGGTCCATCCGCTCCACCAGCAGCGAGATGCCGTCCAGGCGCAGGAGGTTCGTCTCGAAGGTCAGGACCGGTTTCGGCGAAGCGCCCATGATCGGCCCGACCCCGAGGTTGAGGGTGGCGGGGACGTTCGTCCGCTCCGCCGGGGTCTCGGTGATCGCGGGCTGGTCCGGATCCGCCACCACGCCGGGGTCCGCCCGCTGGGCCGGTCCGGTCCAGCCGTCCCTGGCGACGACCGAGCGGACGTCGTTGAAATGAACGAACGGCGCGTGTTCCGGGTCGACGCCCAGACGGGGCAGGAACAACTCGCCGGGAGACTGGGCGTGCCGGTAGGCCGTGAGCGAGCCGCGGAACACCTCTCGTACCGCGGACCGGAAGTCCGACGGGCCTCGCGAGTACGTGTACATGGTCATGTTCTTGAGCCGGGTGATCGATTCCTGGCGGGCCAGGTCACTCCGGTTGGAGCAGTGCAGGTAGCAGCCGAAGGCGTCCACCTCGAAGAGCTGCGCGGTGGCGAGCAGGAAGGCGGTCAGCAGGACCCCGGATGAGCTCGTTCCGGACGTCCGGGCCACTTCGTCGGCGGCATCCAGAAGTGAGCCGACCGGCGCCGTGATCGTCCGCACGGGCCCGCTCACGGCGAAGGACGGTCGCGGCAGGGCGTTGATGACCGCCATTTGCTCCTGCCAGTAGTCCAGTGCCTGGCGCTCGGCACGAAGGCCGGCCTCGGAGATCTCCCAGTCGACCTGGTCGAGCTGTTGGAAGGGCCGTCCCCGCCCCTCCGCGGCGCCACGCGTGATCGCCGAGAGCTCCGACCTGAACGACGTGACCACGTTCTCGCAACCGGCGGCGTCCGCGATCATGCGGGCGACGCAGAACGCCACGTGCGTCACTTTTCCGTCCGCGGCCGCGAAGCCCGCGCGGAAGGGAAGGCCGTTCTGGATGTCGAGCGGCGTTTCGCCGGTCCGGTTCCGGAGAAGCTCGTCAGTCAGCGCGCGACCGGGTGGCACGTGGTATCGGACGACCTCCACCTCGCCACTGCCGACGACCTCTTGGCCGACGACGCGGTTGCCCACGACGTGAAACCGCGTGCGCAGAGACTCGTGCCGGCTCACCATCCGGGCGATCGCCGCCAGGAAGTCGTTGATCCCGGTGCCTGCCGGGACGGTCGTGCTGAAGCACAGGTCGTCGCTGAAGCCCCTGATCCCGGCCAGCCGGTGGTCCTTCCACCGCACCTGTTGGGCCCAGCCGATGGCTCCCTTGCGGTGCGAGCAATCCCGGAACGGAACCAGGCAAGGTCGTGGCACCAGTACAACGTCGTCAGCGTTCGCCGTGGTCATCAACGCCCCTCGATCGGTAGGTCCGGGTTCACGACGCCGAGCGCGTCGGCGGCGACTCTCAGCGCCGCCGGTCCGTCCAGAAGTCCTCTTCTCCCGAACGGCGACACCGCCAACGTCGAGACGCCGGCCGCGGCGAAGTCCCGCATCCTCCTGGCGATGCGCCGCTGCGGCCCGAGCAGGGAGGTCGCGTCCAGGAAGTCGAACGGCACCGCGGCCGCCGCGCCGGAAAAATCCTTTGCCAGGTACCGTTCCTGCACCTCCGCGGCCTCCTCGGCGAAGCCCATCCGGCAGGCCAGCTGGTTGTAGTAGTTGTGTTCCTGGCTGCCCATGCCGCCGAGGTACAGCGCCGCGTACCAGCGAACCGCGTCGGCGCACGTTCTGACGTCGTCACCGACGGCGATGGGCGTCATGGCGACGACGTCGAAGTCCTGGAGGGCCGCGCCTGCTCGTCGCCTTCCCGTTTCGACGTGCGTCAACAGCTCTCGCGCGAAGTCCGGGGAGAAGAACGACGCCAGCCAGCCGTCGGCGATCTCGCCGACCAGCTCCAGGCTCGCCGGTCCGATGGCCGCCAGGTAGAGGGGAATGCGTTCCTGGACCGGGCGCAGGCTCAGCATCAGCGGCTTGCCGGGGCCGCCCGGCAGCGGCAGTGTCCAATGTGCACCGTCATGGGTGAGCGGCTCACGTCGCAGCGCCTTGCGGGTGATCTCGGCGTACTCGCGGAGCCGGCCCAGCGGTTTCGCCCAGCGCACGCCGTGCCACCCCTCCGACACCTGCGGGCCGGACACGCCGAGTCCGAGACGGAAACGCCCTTGGGACAACGTGTCCAGGGTGACCGCGGTCATCGCCGTCATCGCCGGTGACCGGGCGGGAACCTGGAACACCGACGAGCCGACGCCGATCCGGGCGGTGTGGGCGGCGACCCACGCCAGCATCGTCGCCGCGTCGGACCCGTGGGACTCGGCGACCCAGCAGACGTCGTACCCGAGACGGTCGGCCTCGACCGCCAGGTCGAGGCCGTTGGACGAGTATCCGGCTCCCAGGTAGCCGATGTTCAGTCCGAGTTTCATCGAAGCGCCACCGGCAGGGTCTCCACGCCGAAGGTCAGCGAGCCGTCCCGGAAGGTGACGCCGTCCTGCGCGTCGAGGCGGATCTCCGGAAACGTGGCGAACAACGCCGGCAGCACGATCTGCATTTCCAGGCGCGCGAGCGGTGCGCCGAGGCAGTAGTGGATGCCGTGACCGAACGCGAGATGCGGTGCCGGCGCGCGGGAGGGCAGGAACTCCACCGGCTGGTACCGGTGCGGGTCACGATTCGCCACCGGGAAGGAACAGAGGACGCGGTCGCCGGAGCTGACCGCGGTCCCCGCGATGACAACGTCGCGCCGCACCGTGCGTGGCAAGGAGAAGTGGAACACGGTGAGGAACCGCAGGAGATCCTCGACGCCCTTCGCCGTGGACGCCTGGTCGCGCAACATGACCTGCCGGTCGGACGGCCGCTCCAGCAGCAGGAGGACGCTCTGCCCGATGAGGCTGGAGGTCGTCTCGTGGCCTGCCAGGAGCAACAGGTTTCCCATCGCGACGAGCTCGGCGTCGGTCAGCTCCTCACCGTGCCGGCGCACCAGGTCGCCGAGCAGCCCTGTGCCGGGCTCCCGGCGCAGCCTGCTCACCAGATCGCCCATGTAGGACTGCATTTCGGCGCGGTTGTGCGCCCGTGCCAGCGGGGCGAGCCGGGTGTCGATGGCGATGCCGCTGCGGCGGCAGAACTCGTCGCGGTCCGTGCTCGGCACGCCCAGCAGTTCGGCGATCACGATGGCCGGGACGGGCTGGGCGAACTGGGCGACGAGATCGGCGCGGTCGTCGTGGCGGAATCGACTCAACACCGACTGGGCGATCTGCTCGACGGCGGGACGCAGACCGGCGACGCGGCGGGCGCTGAACTCGGAGGTGAGGAGCCCCCGCAGCCGGGTGTGCTCTGGCGGATCGAGCCCCAGCAGCGACCCGGGCCCGGTGGGTGACGCGTCTCCCCCCGGCCCGCCGGACGGCAGCCTCAGCACGTTGCTGAAGGTGTCGGGATCGCCGAGCACCCGACGGATCTCTTCGGCGTTCGTGACCAGCCAGGTTCGACCGCCACCCGGTGTCGTCATCGGCATGGAGATCTCCGTGATGCCACCCGCCGCATCAGCGGACAGGAGCTCAGGCGCCGGGTTCAGCGGCTGAGTCACGTCGCGGCGCATCGCCAGTGGCGCGGACGTCATTCTTCTCCTCGTGAACAGGTCGGGCGATCAGAGATGGGAAGGCGCGGCGAGTCCGAAACCCCGTCCAGAACGCAGGCGGGACATGGCCTCTTCCACGAGAAAGCCGGTCAGGTCCGGGGGAAGACTCCGCGGCCGGACCTCGGCGGCGGCGCGCAACCGGTGCAGGACCGCCGCGGGCCAGCGCGCGTCCGCCGTGAACGACGCGCTGTTCGCGTTCCGCGAGCGACGCCACGTCTCGAAGCACGCGCTCGCCACCAGCACGCGGGCATAACGCTCGACGAACTCGTAGACCGCGGGGTCGGCGGCAATGCCGAGACCCGCGATGTCGAGGCCCTCACACCGCCTGGTGAGCGCAGCGAGTTCGGCGACGAAGTACTCCGCGTTCTCGACCAGTCCGCTCACGACGCCGTCGCTGCGGACCTCCGCAAGTCCCAGGGCGAGCGAGGTCGCCAGGCTCTCCTGTCCGGTCAGGCCGACGCCGAGGGCGGCGAAGTCGAACGGCGGCAGCTCGGCATCCGGCGCGAAGACGTTGTCGGGCAACGTCCGCGGCTGGGACCAGCTCCGGCGGGCCAGCAGTGGTAGCCGCGGGAACAACGAGACCTGGCAGGCGGCACGGGCGGCGTGCCCGAACCCCGCGGGCTGGATGTCCCGCAGCAGCTTCTGGAAGATCGCCGCTTCTCCGTCGCGCAGGTAGAAGTGCGCGCCGAGCACTCCGGCGAGGTCGTTCATCGCGTCGATGAGGATCTTCGGCACGAAGAACTTCACGGCCTGGGCGTAGATCGCGGCTTCTTCGGGGACGACGTGCAGCGCCCGTGCCGCCACCGCGGCGAAGCAGTCGGCCGCGAGCAGGTCCGCGCGGGCTCCCGCGATCACCGCGCGGACGTGGGGCAGGTCGATCGCGGAACCGCCGTAGAGGCGGCGGCGCGTCGTGTGCCGCAGTGCCGTGCGGATGCCGGTGTCGAGCACACCGTTGAACATGGCCACCAGGGTCGTGCGGGTCACCTGAAACGACCGCAGGGCGTTTTCCAGACCTGTTCCCGGTGTGCCCATCAGCGTCGAGGCCGGCACCCGGCAGTCGTCGAACTCGATGCCGCCGAGTTCGACTCCGCGCATTCCGGCGGTGTGGAACCGCGGCAGGTACCTCGAGCCAGCGGGGTGCAGTTCTGCCTTGTCGACGAAGAGCTGGGAGTGGCTTCTGGCTCCCGCCTTGGCACTGGTGCGTGCGAACAGCACGAACGCTTCGCTGCGTTCGAGGTTCGTCACCACTTCTTTCCGGCCGTTGAGGCGAAGTTCGCCGCCGTCGACGTCGGCGCGGCATTCGGTTTCCGCCATGTCGTTGCCGTGAGCCAACTCGTGGTACGCCACGGAGATGCGCCGGCCCGCGGCGAGCAGGTCCGCCGCGCGCCGGCGTTGTTCGGCGCTGCCGGCCGCCCAGATGTTGACACCGGCGATGAAGGAGCTCGCGCCGTAGCCGAGACCCAGGCACGGGTCGCGGCGGTAGACCGATCGCATGATCTCGACCAGGTCGTCCAGCCGGCTGAGCCGTCCACCGAGTTCGGTCGGGACGAACTCCAGGTTCAGCCCCCACCGGGTCAGTGCCTGCTCCCCGGCGGCGAACATGGACCCCGCCTCGTCGGCGGCCAGGATGTTCGTGAACCCCAACGGGTTTGTGGCGTCGAAGGGATCGCCGAGCAGCTGTTCGAGCTCGTGCTGCCGATCGGCCCGTGGTGGCGGCGTCATCGCACCTCTCCGCGAGGGAAGATCGACAGTGCCTCGTGGCCACCGTCCTGGAGCGCGAGCCGGCCGAGCACGCCGAAAACATCGCGCCGCTCGCCCGTGTCCCGCGACGGGAGCCGTTCGACGATCAACGTGAGCGCCGCGGTCAGCCACAGGCCGTCCTGCCACAGCCTCAGGTCCTTGCTCGTCGCTGCCCCTTCTGTCCACAGGCGACAGACGGCCGCCGCGGCCGTGCACAGCTCGAAGTCTCGTGCGATGTCGAAGGCTTCCTGAGGAACCTGTCGTGGTCCTCGATCGATGTCGGCCATCTCCCCCAGCACTCGTCGCAGGCTGCGCAGAGCCGCGGCCGCGAGCTTCGCGGCAGCCGCCGGCACTTCCCCCGCGGCTGCCTGTGCGGCGAGGACGTCGCAGTCCGCCGCCATCGCCGGCACCAGCCAGCAGGAGCGTGCGAGCAGCCGCAGCCGGCTCGGATCCCACGGCTGGGACGGTGTGCCGAACAGGCCCGAGCGGCCGTCCGGCGTCAGCCTCGCCCTGGTCAGGACGGGGAAGTGCTCGACTGTCAGGTTCCGGCACACCGCTGTGCTTCCGTCGAAGATGCTGACGATGCGGTGATCGCGGTCGAGCTTCTGAAAGGCCCGGTACGGCTCGTTCGCGGTCAGAAAGCCCCTGAGCCCGAGCAGTTCCCCGATCCTGGAGATCGCTTCCTGGCACATCTCCGGCACCAGTGCCTTGGCCACCGCGGAGATCAGCGACAGCTCGTCCGGGGCGTTGCCCGCGGTGCTGGCCGCGGCGAGGCTGACAGCCTCCGCCGTGTGCAGTGCCGCGATGCTTCGCCCGAGTTCCCGCTGAAGATTCGGCAGGTCCGCGAGCGTCCTGCCGTACAGCCGCCGCTCGCGCAGGAACCGCCGGCCGAGCGCCAACGCGTGGTCGAGCGCGCCCAACGACAAGCCGCAGCACATCGTGCGGGTCAGCTGCAGCGCCTTCAGCGTGGTTTCGACGCCAGAACCGAGCGGTCCGATCACGGCCTCGGCGTCGACAGCGGTCTCGTGGAACGCGATGCCGCTGATGTCCGCGCCCCGGATGCCGTGCGTCGGCAGCTTCGGCGTCGAGGTCCAGCTGTGCGGATCAGCGCGCTCCTTGTCGAACAGAATCACGCTGAAGCCCCGAGGTCCGCCCTCCGGGCGCGTCCGCGCGAGCACACTGACCAGATCTCCGCGGGTCGCGTTGTTGATCAACCACTTCTCGCCGGTGAGCGCCCAGCCCTGATCGGTCGGTGTCGCCGTGAGCTCGCCGGAAAGCAGGTCGGCGCCGTGCGCGCGTTCGGTCAGGCCCCACGAGACGATCGCGCGACGGTTGATCCGTTCGGCCAACCGGCGCCGCTGCCCGCTGTCGCCACCGAGCCAGACCGAGGCGGCCCCGAGAAACGTCTTCGGATGGCCGACGGCCAGGGTGAGGTCCCGCCGGGCGAGCAACCGCACGAGGCTCGTGAGGTCGAAGAGGTGGTCGAGCTCGCCTCCGTTGCGGCGGTCGACGTAGAGGCGATGGATCTCCAGCTCGTCGAGGAACGCCGCGGCGGCGGAGGGAAACACCTCCTTTTCGTCCAGTGACAGCAGCGTGTCCGGGCACAACGCTCCGCCCGGACGGGACGCCTCCTCGATCGCCGCCTCGATCCGCCCGAGCCGGGCGCTCGGCGTCCAGGTCATGATCCGCGCCTGTCTTCGTCGGTCAGCGCGACCTCGGGATCGACGGCGGACCACAGCGCCTTGTGCTGACCGCGCAGAAAGGCGTCGCGGATGGCCAGCCGCTGGACCTTTCCACTGGTGGTGCGCTCCACCGAGCCTCGGCGAACGAGTTGGACGGCCGCGGCGAGGACGCCGATCTCGCGGGCGACCGTCAGTTTGACGGCACCGCCGATCTGGGCGAGCTGCTCCTCCTTCAGCCCCGGCCTGACCTCGTGCACCACCGCGATCATCTCGTCGCCCGCGTGGCTGCTCACCCCGAACGCCGCGCCGAAAAGCCCGCGGAAATCGGGTATTTCCTCGCGGATGGTGTGCTCGATGTCCTGCGGGTAGATGTTGCGTCCGCGGACGATGATCAGTTCCTTGATGCGGCCGGTGACGTAGAGCTCGTCGTCGTGGTCGATCACCGCGAGGTCGCCCGTGCGCAGGTATCCGGAGCGGCCGTCGGCCGTGGTCCCGTTGAAGACCCGCTCCGTCTCCTCGGGGTTGCGCCAGTAGCCGGCACCGACGCTCGACCCGCGCAGCCACAGTTCACCGACTCGTCCCCGCGGCAGCACGGTGCCGTCCTCGGGATCGACGACCAGGGCGTCGAGGTCCCGGACGATCCCGCAGCTGACCAGGTCACGGGTGGCCGGGGTCGGGACGGGGACGTTCGCCGGGGTCATGGTCCCGGCGCCCAGAGCCGCTTCGTCGACCCGGCGGATCACCGGCGGGCGGCATCCCGTTCCTGAGACGAAGACCGTGGCCTCGGCCAGGCCGTAGCAGGGATTGAGCGCCTCCCGGCGGAAACCGGCCGGGGCGAACCGCTCGGCGAACGCGTCGAGGGTGCCGGCCTGAACCCGCTCCGAGCCGTTCGCCGCGTAACGCCATCGCGAGAGGTCCAGCCCGTCGAGTTGGTCGTCGGTGACCATGCGGGCGCAGAGGTCGTAGGCGAAGTTGGGCGCCGCGGACCAGTCGAGGTCGTGTTCGTCCACGACCTCCAGCCAGCGGACGGGGCGCCTCAGGAACGCGGTCGGACTCATGATCGTCGCGGAGCTCCCGACGTACCACGCCGGGAGGATCAGGCCCATCAGCCCCATGTCGTGGTAGTGGGGTATCCAGGCGCCGAACTTGGTGGTGGCGCTCATCCGGAAGTTGGACACGAGCATCGCCGCGTTCTCGGCGATGTTGGCCTGGGTCAGCATCACCCCCTTGGGCGTGCCGGTGGAGCCCGACGTGTACTGCAGCAGGGCCAGGGAATCCGGCCCGGTGGGGATCGGGTCGTCCACCGGCGGAGCGTCGAGTGCCGAGGTGACGACGAACGCGGTCTGTTGGAGTCCGGCCGCGTCCATGAAGGTCGACACCTCGGCCCGAGTCGCCTCGGCGGTCAGCACCGCGGCGGGCTCGGCGTCGGCGGCGATCGCCGCGACCCGCCGTTGCTGGTGCCGGTAACTGCCGGGCAACGGTGACGGCACCGCGACGACGCCCGCGTAGAGACATCCGAGGAACGCCGCGGCGAAGTCGGCACCGTCGGGGTACAGCAACAGGGCCCGGTCGCCGGGCCGGCACGCGAGCGCCAGCACGCCGGCGACCCTGCGTGCCGCCAGATCCAGTTCCTGGTAGGTGAGTTCGTGCACCGAGCCGTCCGCGGTCGCGTCGGTCACGTGCGCGATGGCAAGGCCCGTCGGCGTGGTCGCCGCGTGCTCGTGGACCACGTCGGCGAGGTGTCGGACCGAGCCGACCCGTGGGTTCATCGGTGAGGCGCCCTTCGGCTGAAGCACGGCGTGGCCGTCGGCGGATCAGTGGGCGGTGAGCTGGTCGGCGAGCGCTGACGCCAGTGCTGCCACGGACGGGTAGTCCCACATCATCGTGGCCTCGACGGCGACACCGAGGTGGTTCTCGATGTCGTCCACGATGGCCAGCGCGTAGAGCGAGTCGACGCCGTAGTCGACCAGCGGGGTGTCCGCGTCGATGGCGGACGGATCTCGTTTCAGGACCGTCGCGATGCGGTCGATGAGCCAGGTGCGGAACTCAGCCTCGTCGAATGCGGCCGACGTCATGTGCATCTCCCAAGTTGGTTCGTGTGCAGGGGGACAGACCGGTGATCAGTGACCCATTCCGAGTCCGCCGTCGACAGGGATCACGGCGCCGGTGAGGTAGGCCGCGTCCGGCCCGGCGAGGAAGGCCACCACCGCGGCGACCTCGTCCGCGTCCGCTTTCCTGCCGAGCGGCACCGTCCCGAGGATCGCGGCCTCGCGCTCTTGCGAGAGCACCGCGGCCATGTCGGTGTCGACCAGTCCGGGGGCCACCACGTTGGCGGTGATCCCCAGCGGGCCGAGCTCACGCGCGAGTGACCTGGCGAGCCCGACGAGCCCCGCCTTCGAGGCCGCGTAGTTCGCCTGCCCGGGCCACCCGTACAGCCCCACGACGGAGGAGATGAAGATCATCCGACCCTGGCGGGCCCGCATCATGCCGCGCACGGCCCGCTTCGCGACCCGGTAGGCGCCGGTCAGGTTCGTGTCCACCACGTCCGTGAACACCTCGTCCTTCAGCGCGGCGAACATCCGGTCCGACGTGATCCCGGCGTTGGCGACCAGCACCTCGACCGGTCCCTGGTCCTTTTCCACGGACGCGAAGGCGGCCTCGACGGAGGCCACGTCCCGCACGTCGCACGGCACCACGGACACACCCTCGACCGGTTCGCCCGACCGCGAGGTGACCGTGACGCTGTCGCCCCCGGCGGCGAGCCGCCGCGCGATCGCCAGGCCGATCCCTCGATTGCCTCCCGTGACCAGTGCGGAGCGCCCCACGTTTCGTTCTCCTGTCGTCAGCGTCATCAGCAGGCGGCCGGCCGGTGCGGCACGCGTGGCTCGGCGGTGATCGGCAGCGATGCCCAGCCGGAGATCGTGTGGGAGTGCAGCCGCACCCCGGGCCCGACCTGTTCCAGGTCGGTGAACCGGCTGAACAACTCTGCGAAGAACAGCTTCAGGACGTCCCGGACGACCGCGTTCCCCACGCAGTAGTGCGGTCCGAGGCCGAAGGCCAGGTGCCTGTTCGGCCGGCGCCGGACGTCGAAGGTGAACGGGTCGGGAAAGGCGTCCTCGTCCCGGTTGGCGGAAGCCAGCCAGACCACCACGGCATCGCCGGCGGTGATCCGCTGTCCCCGCAACTCCGTGTCCTGCACGGCATAGCGCAGGAAGTGCGTGTTGGGGGTGGCCCAGCGCAGTGCCTCCTCGACCCCGCTGCCCAGCAAGGCCGGGTCAGCCGACCACCTGTCCAGTGTGGACGTTCCCATGAGGTCGGCCAGGGTGGTCGTCGGCACCTGGGAGATCGTCACGTTCCCGCCGAGCAGCAGGCTGTAGCAGTTCGAGACCACCTCGCGCTGGTTCAGCCGACGACCGTCCCATTCGGTCTCGACGAGCAGGCTGACGAGATCGTCACCGAGGTGCGCTCGCCGGTGGCGCACGACGTCGTGGAAGAAGACCAGGAGCTCGCGGTGGGTGTCCCCCAGCGAGGATTCGCCCGCGCCCTGCCGTCCGAACAACGGGTCCTCCGGCGCGATCGAAGCCACGCTGAGTTCGGTGAGGCGTGCCCAGTCCCCGGCCGGCAGGTCCATGAGGGTGCCCATGACCCCCATCGCCAGTCGTCGCATGTGTGCGGCCAGGTCATAACCCCCGCCATCGGCCAGCGGCGCGAGCGCGTCAATGACGACCTCGCGGAATCGTTCGCGCATTCCGGTCACCGGTTTTGCCGCGAGCGCCTGCTGCAACGGCATTCGCAGGCTGGTGTGCCGGGGCGGATCGGTGACCACGAGTTGAATTCCACCGGCCGGATCGCCGCGGCCGAGCTGATCCAGCAGCGTTCCTCGCTGCGAGGAAAAGACCGTGGCATTCTGAAGAACTTCGGAGGCGTCCCGAAACGACGTGACCGACCAGAATTCGCGGCCGTCCGGAAGTGTGTGCCGAGTTACCGGCGAACTGCGGCGCATCTCCGCCCAGAGGGCGTGTGGTGCACCTCGGCCGTAGAGGCCGGGATCGACGAGTGACGTGACGTCAGCAGTGAACGGGCACTGCGGCGCGACAGCGTCCACATGGCTCCCCCCATGAGTTTTCGCAGTTCAGGACCATTCAAGCGGCGCTGCACTGCGCACTTGGTCCACGACGCGTCGTGTCTGAACGTAACCACACGATGTCCGACCGTAACCAGGTGCTTTGAACGCTGTCAAGATCGATCGCCCCTCATCGCTCACCTTCTCCGAATTTCTCGCGTTACCGCGAGGTGAATTCAGATCACTTGGACGACATGACGCCGCGCCACATTCCCGCGCTGACCAGGCGAAACGCTTCGACGAAGCATCCCTCGCGAATACAACGGATAACAAAGTGCCCTGTTCAACTGATCCGGTCAGACTCGCCGACTAACTGGAAAGCGCTTGCCTGGCCGATTGTCGATCGTGATACTGAGGGTGATCGTGATGTGGAGCCAATGACGCGCCCCGTCCGCGGGGTCATGAAGGGGTGCCGGTGGACACCGCCACTCGGGCAGAAACTGCCGTCGCGAACGAACACACGGCGGCGATGCGCGGCCCGGCAGATCCGCGCTTCGCACTGGGTGCGTTTCGCCTTTCCGTGTTGCGCGAGACGGCCGCCGAACGGGTCGAGTTGCTCCGGTTGTTCCGGTATGCCGGGCGCGCGCCGGTCGCGGTGCTGGTCGGCGCGCAGGTGATCGGCGTCGCCACGGTCACGCTGAGCGCGCTGTCGATCGGCTGGCTGGTCGGAGCGGTCGCGTCCGCCCACCGGTTCGCCGACGTGCTCTGGCCGCTCGCGGTCGTGCTGGGCATCGTTCTGGCCGACCGTCTGGCTCAGGTCGTGCAGGTGCTGCCGGCCGCGGTCGCGGCGCGGCGCGTGGACGGCGCCGTGCGCTCGCTGGTGCGCCGGATCGCGTTGGCACCGAAGGGAATCGGGCATCTCGACGACCCGGAGTTCCGGGACGACGTCGAGCGCGCCTGCGATCTCGGGATCGGCTGGCGCACGCGGACTCCCGGCAACGCGGCGGTCGGCCAGCTGACGCTGGTGTTCCGAGTGGTCTCCGCCCTGGCCGCGGCCGCGGTCGTCGCCGTGCACTTCCCGTTGCTGGCACTCGGTTTGCTCGTGCTCTCACTGTTGGCACGGATGCTCACTCGCCGGCAGTGGACGTGGTTGGTGGCCTTGGACGATGCCCGGATGGGCGAGCACCGCAAGGCGCAGTACTTCGCGGGCCTGCTCACCGAGGCGGGTCCGGCCAAGGAGGTTCGGCTGTTCGGGCTGGCGGACTGGCTGCTCGACCGGTTCCGGAGCGCGCACGTCGCGGCCCGCCGGCCGGGTTGGAACGCCCGTTCCTCGGTGCTGAAGCGCCAGGGTCTGACGTTCGCCATCGCGGCCGGCAGCGCCGCCGTGACGCTGGTCGTGCTCGGCGCGTCCGGCGAGAGCCCCGCGACGGTGGCGCGCTGCCTCGTCGCGGCCTTCGCGGTGATGAGCCTCGCCACCCTGGGCCAGGAGGCGTTCGACATCGAATACGGTGTGACGACCGTGCGCGCTCTTGACCGGGTCCTCTCCCGGCACGAGCCGCCGGCACCTGGTGCCGCGCGTCGTTCGGCGACCGGCCGGCCGCCGCACGTGCGGTTCGAGAACGTCAGCTTCACCTATCGGGGAACCGATCGCCCGGTGCTCGACGGGCTCACGCTGGAGATCCTGCCCGGCGAAACGCTGGCCGTCGTCGGCGTCAACGGCGCGGGCAAGACCACGCTGATGAAGCTGCTGGCAGGGCTCTACCACCCGGACTCGGGGCGCGTCCTCGTCGACGGTGTCGATCTGCGCGAGATCGACCTGCCTTGGTGGCGGACGCGGATGACCGCGCTGTTCCAGGACTTCATCCGGTACGGGACGACCGTCGCCGACAACGTCGCCTTCTCCGCGCCGGAGCACGTCGGCGACGTCACCGGTGTCGACGCCGCGATCGAGGCGGCCGGCGCCCGCCAGGTCGTCGCCGGGTTGCCGGACGGGACCGGGACCAGGCTGTGGCGCGGCGGCGAGCACGGCGTCGACCTGTCCGGCGGGCAGTGGCAGAAGCTCGCGATCGCGCGCACGTTGTTCGCGGCGGCGCACGGACGTGAGCTGCTGGTGCTCGACGAACCGACCGCTCACCTGGACGTCGAGGCCGAGCAGGAGTTCAACGAACGGGTGGCCGCCGGCGCCCGCGGGGCGTCGATCGTGCTGATCTCCCACCGGCTCTCCAACGTCCGCGGCGCGGACCGGATCGTCGTGCTCGACGGCGGCCGGATCGCCGAGTCCGGTACCCACGAACAGCTGATGGCCGCGGACGGCGGCTATGCCGCGCTGTTCCGCTTGCAGGCAGCGCGATTCGCGGAGGCGGAGGCATGATTCGCCGGGGATTGACGCACCTCGCGGTGCTGCGGCATCTGGCCGGGTTGTCGTGGCGGGTCAGTCGTGCGGGTTCGCTGGTCACCGCCGCCGTGTTCCTCGTGGTGGCGTTCGGCAGTGTGGGTGTGGCGCAGAGCCAGCGGTGGCTGATCGACGGGTTGCAGGAACACGCCCACGATCAGAGCCTCACCTGGCTGATCCTTCCGGTGGTCGTGGTCGCGTTCGCCCATGTGGCCTCGACCATCGCGACCAGGGTCGCGGCGCATCTGCGCGTGAACCTCGTGCAGAAGGTGGAGGTCGACCTGTCCGAGGAGGTCTTCGGTCACGTCGCGCGCGTCCCCACGATCAAGCATCTGGAACGTTCATCCTATTTGGACCGGGTCTACCTCGTTGCCAAGGGCAGCGGGGCGTTGGCCTCCTACGGCTGGTCGATCGCGGAGACCGGTGCCGCCGCGCTGATGGTCGGTCTGAGCGTCTGGCTGCTCGTGCTCGTGCACCCGGCACTGCTGGTGCTCGGGCTGACCACACTGCCGTTGCTCGTGCTCGCCGGCCGCGGGCAGTCGGCGCTGCGGCGGGTCAACGACGAGTGCGCGGAGGCGACCCGGCTCGAAGCGAACCTCCACGGTCTGTGTCTCGACGTGGACGCCGCCAAGGAGATCTGGATCAGCGGTTCCGGGCCCGAACTGTCCACTCGGGCCGACCGGCTGTGGGCTGAGATCACCGGCGCCCAACGCGTGCCGCTGATCCGCGGCACGCTCCTGGACGCGGCGGGCTGGCTCTGCTACCTGGTCGGCCTGGGCGGCGGGCTGGCGCTGGTCGCCGCCGAGGTGATCGCCGGACAGATCGGGATGGGCGCGCTGGTGCTCGTCGCCTCCCTGGCCGCCCAGCTGCGCATGCAGCTGTGGGCGTTGCGCGACAACTACAACAGGGCCGCGGAGGCCGGTCACGTCGTGGGCCACTACCACTGGCTCCGCGACTACGCGGCCGCGTTCGACGACAGCCCGACGCCCGCGCCCGAGCGGCTCAC
The DNA here is from genome assembly GCF_011067745.1 of Lentzea alba. Taxonomy (GTDB): domain Bacteria; phylum Actinomycetota; class Actinomycetes; order Mycobacteriales; family Pseudonocardiaceae; genus Lentzea; species Lentzea alba. The sequence continues at coordinate 43,810 of NZ_JAAMPJ010000014.1, read as the reverse complement.
CGACGGCATCACCCTGGACGGAGTCGGCTTTCGCTACAGCGAGGACGGCGCATCGGTGTTGCGTTCGATCAGCGCGCACCTGCCCGCCGGTTCGGTCGTGGGCCTGGTCGGCATCAACGGCGCGGGCAAGTCGACCCTCGTCAAACTGCTGACCGGCCTGTACCAGCCCACCTCCGGGCGGATCCTGGTCGACGGCAAGCCGTTGAGCGAACTCGGTGCACGATCGTGGGCCTCGTCGTCGTGCGGTGTGTTCCAGGACTTCGCCCGCCTGCAACTGCCCGTACGCGAGTCCGTCGGCGTCGGCGACCTGGCAGCGCTCGACAACACGCACGCCATCGTCCGCGCGGTGGACTCCGCGGGCGCGTCGAAACTGGTCGGCGCACTGCCCGACGGCCTCGACACCCAGCTCGGCACGATCTTCGGCGGCGTCGACCTGTCGGGCGGGCAATGGCAGCGAATCGCTCTCGCGCGCGGAATGATGCGCACCTCACCGCTCCTGCTGGTGCTCGACGAACCGACGGCGGCACTCGACCCTCAGGCCGAACACGATCTGTTCGAGAACTTCGCGCGGCACGCCCGCGAGGCGGCCGCTCGCACCGGCGCGGTCACAGTTCTGGTGTCGCACCGGTTCTCGACGGTCAGCATGGCCGACCACGTGATCGTCATCGCGGACGGCGCGATCGTCGAGTCGGGCAGTCACACGGACCTGCTCGAGTCCGGTGGCCGTTATGCGGAGCTCTACGCGACCCAGGCCGCGGCCTACGCGGTGCCGACGGGGAAAGGCAACCCACTCACATGACCGCGGACACCGGATTCGACCTCCAAGGCGCGCGCGTGATCGTCACCGGCGGCGGTGGCGGCATCGGGGCGGCGATGGCGCGCCGGTTCGCCGCCGCCGGAGCGGTGGTCGTGGTCACCGACGTCGACGGCGCCGCGGCGGCCGAGGTGGCCTGGCAGATCGGCGGCCTCGCGATCACCGCGGACGCGGCGAGCGAAGCCGGTGTGCAGCGGACTATCGCGGCGACCATCGAGGAGTTCGGTGCCGTCGACCTGTACTGCGCCAACGCCGGCATCGCACCGGAGGGAGGCCCGGAAGCCGCCGCGGCCTCGTGGACGCGGGCCTGGGACGTCAACGTGATGGCGCACGTCCGGGCGGCCGAAGCGCTCCTGCCGTCCTGGCTGGAGCGGGGCCGCGGCCGGTTCCTCACGACGGCGTCCGCGGCGGGAATGCTGACGATGCTCGGCTCCGCCCCCTACGCCGTCACCAAACACGGCGCGCTCGCCTTCGCCGAATGGTTGTCGATCACCTACCGGCACCGCGGCATCACCGTGCAGGCGCTGTGCCCGCAAGGAGTGCGGACCAGCATGCTCGCCGAGGCCGGGCCCGGCGTGCGTTCCCTGGTGGAACCGACCGCCATCAGCCCGGAGGAGGCCGCCGACGTGGTCGTCGAAGCCCTTGCCGACGACCGGTTCCTCGTCCTGCCGCACCCGGAGATCGCCGATGCCTACCGGGCCAGAGCCGCGGACACCGGCCGCTGGATCGCCGGGATGAACGCGCTGCAACGCAAGATCGAGAAAAAGCGATAGGACGGAGACCCGCGAAACATGCTCATTCTTGGTCTGAGCGGACATTTCTCGGACGAGGACGCGGACCTGACACCGAACGTGGAGGGTGTGCTCACCCAGGGCGCCTTCCACGACGCGGCCGCCTGTCTGATCAAGGACGGCGAACTGCTGGCGGCGGTGGAAGAGGAAAGACTCAACCGGATCAAGCAGACGACGAAGTTCCCCGTCAACGCGATACGCGCGTGTCTCGACACCGCGGGAGTCTCTCCGGCCGAGATCACCGCCGTCGGACACTTCTTCGGCGAGAGCATGCTGGACGAATGGCTCGACGAGACCTACGTGAGCCGTCCCCACCTCCCGCTGCGCAGTGCTCGCGAACTCGTCCTGGCCCGCCTGTCCGAGGCCCTGGGCCGGGAGATGCCGGCCGACCGGCTGTTCTTCGTCCAGCACCACCTCGCGCACGGCATGTCCGCCTACCTCCGTTCGGGGATGCGGGAAGCGCTGGTGGTGGTCATGGACGGGCGCGGCGAGAAGCACTCGACCACCGTCTACCACGGCAAGGACGGACACCTGGAAAGGCTCGCCACCTACGGTCTCGGGAAGTCGCTCGGCGCGCTCTACCTCGCCAACACCCGGCTCCTCGGGTACGGGCTCGGCGACGAGTACAAGGTCATGGGACTCGCACCTTACGGAAACCCGGAGACCTACCGCGAGAAGTTCAGCTCCATGTACGAACTGAGGGACAACGGCGACTTCTTCCTGCGGGAGTTCGCCGTGCCCGGCTTCCGCCCTCGTCGCAAGGGGCAGGAGTTCACACAGGCGCACATGGACTTCGCCGCGGCGCTGCAGGAGACCCTGGAGAAGATCGCCCTGCACGTCCTCGGTCACTGGGCCGACCGGACCGGGCTGCGGGACCTCTGCTTCGTGGGCGGCGTGGCGCACAACAGCACGCTCAACGGACGCGTGCTCGACTCGGGGAAGTTCCGCGAGGTGTTCATCCACCCCGTCTCGCACGACGCCGGAGCCGCCGAGGGTGCCGCCCTGGCGACCGCTCTCCAACTCGGCGAATCCCCTTTCGGACAGCCGCGCCTGCGCAGTGCGAGCGTGGGTCCCGCCCTCGGCACCACGGCGGAGATCGAAAAGGAGCTCTCCTCCTGGAGTGACCTCGTCGAGTTCGAACGACCGGCGGACGTCGTCGACGCGGCCGCCCGACTGCTGGCCGAAGGCGCCGCTCTCGGGTGGGCCCAGGGCCGGTCCGAATACGGGCCACGGGCGCTCGGCAACCGCAGCATCCTCGCCGACGCGCGGCCCGGTGAGAACAAACGGCGGATCAACGCGATGATCAAGAAGCGCGAGGCCTACCGGCCGTTCGCGCCAGTCGTCACGCCGGAAGCCGCCGGCACCTATTTCGACCTGCCGGTCACCCGCGCGAACTACGACTTCATGTCGTTCGTGGTCAAGGTGCGCGAGGACCGGCGAGACGAGCTGGGGGCCGTCACCCACGTGGACGGCAGTGCGCGCCTGCAGATCGTGGCTCCGGATTCCAACCAGCGATTCCACGACCTCGTGCGCAGGTTCGGCGAGTTGACCGGCACACCGGTGCTGCTCAACACCTCGTTCAACAACAACGTCGAGCCGATCGTGCAGACCACACAGGACGCTCTCACCTGCTTCCTCACCACCGGCCTCGACTTCCTCGTCATCGACGACTTCGTGGTGCGCCGACGCGAGGGTGCCTCCCTCGCTCTCGACGGTCTGGCCCCTCGGCTGCGCCCGGCCACCCGGCTCGTCAAGCGGATCAGGCACACGTCCACCGGCAGCCGTCAGCTCTGCCACGAGCTGGTGCTGGATCACCCGAAAGGCGCGACGACGGAGATCTCCGCCGAGCTCTTCGAACTTCTCGAGGGTGCGGACGGAGAACGGTCCGTGAAATCTCTCGCCGGCTCAGCCGGCCTCGGCGACGAGGTCCGGCGCGAACTGCACGACCTGTGGCAGCAGCGATTCTTCACGCTGCGTCCGGTTTGAGTTCTGGAGGTGTTCGTTGAAGCTGGAGACACACACGCTCGTGTCCGAGGAGCACGTCGGCCGATGCAACGTCATGCTTCGCTCGCTTTCCCTGCACTGCGCGGTGCGACCGGTGCTTCACGACGACGGTTCACTGACAGCACGTTCAGTCGACCAGCTGCGTGACGAGTGGCCCGACGCGCTGATCATCTCGCGGACCGAGGCCGACCAGCGCACCGCCGAGCAACTGACCGGACATCCCAAGGTCCGCTGGTGGCGTTCCCACAACATCCGCGCAACCCAACTGGTCGACTACTTCCTGCTCGCAGAACAAGATCGGGTGCTTGCGCTCGACACGGACGTGGTCTTCCTGCGGAAACCAACGGACATCCTGGACTGGGTGTCCGCCGCCGAGGGTGCAAGCCCTCACTTCTTCTACTCTCCGGAGTTCGATCCCGACCCTTCCGGAATCCACTGGCTCCCCGAAGCGGTGCCGGACGCGCCGTTCATCCCTGCCATGTGCTGCGGTTTCGCCGCGGTTCAGGTGGACGAGTTCCTGGACCTCGACTACCTCGAGAACCTCATCGACCGCACCGATCCGGGCATCGTCGGCCGGCAGCGTTTCGTCACGCAGATGTACTACTCGCTGATGGCGGGCCGGCTCCCGGCCCAGCGGGTCGCGTCCCTGGGCGAGCGGTACCGGTCAGGTCCCGTGGAAAATCTGCCGCCCTGCGGGGACAGGGTCATCTGCCACTACTTCGGCTCCGCGGAATCGGGCAGTGGCATCGAGGGGGTGTGGCACAGCTATCCCCACCTTCAACCGATGTTGACGCTCTGAGCGACCCCGGACCGGTGCGGGGTCCAGCGCAGGTGCACGTTCCGGTCCGGAGTGTCCGCCCGCAGCAACGAAAGCCGCGGCCGAACGGCATCGGTGCGCGCGCTCGGCGGTTTCCGGCTGCCCGCCCGGTACTGCACCGGCCAGTCGGCACCGCGGTAGTTCTGTTCGGCCGCCGCGTGCAGGGTCCAGTGCGGGTCGTACAGGTGCGTGCGGCCGAGGGCGCACAGGTCGGCGCGGCCTGCCAGCAGGATGGAGTTCACGTCGTCGTAGGAGGCGATGGCGCCGACCGCGATCACGGCCGCACCGGGCACCTCGTGGCGGATCCGGTCGGCGAACGGGGTTTGGTACGAGCGACCGTACGCCGGGCGTTCGTCCGCCGTGACCTGACCGGTGGAGACGTCGATCGCGTCCGCGCCGTGAGCGGTGAAGGCACGGGCGATCTCCACGGCGTCGTGCTCGGTGTTGCCGTCGGGAACCCAGTCGGTCGCGGAGATGCGCACGATCATCGGGCGCTCGGCCGGCCACACGGCACGCACGGCGTCGAACACCTCCAACGGGAACCGCAGCCGGTTCTCCACTGAGCCGCCGTAGGAGTCGGTGCGCTGGTTCGCGATCGGCGAGAGGAAGGAGGACAGCAGGTAGCCGTGCGCGCAGTGCAGTTCGAGCAGGTCGAAGCCGGCGGTGGCGCCGCGTCGGGCGGCGGCGACGAACTCCGCCTTGATCCGGTCCATGTCGTCGCGGTCGAGGGCGCGCGGGACGGGTGAGCCGGGTCCGTACGGCAGCGCGGACGGGCCGACGGTCTCCCAGTTGCCGTCGGGCAGCGGTTCGTCCATGCCCTCCCACATCAGGCGGGTCGAGCCCTTGCGGCCGGAGTGGCCCAGCTGGAGACCGATGCGCGCGGTGCTCCGCGAGTGCACGAACGACACGATCCGCGCCCAGGAGTCGCGTTGCTCGTCGGTCCACAGACCGGTGCAGCCCGGGGTGATGCGGCCCTCGGGCGAGACGCAGACCATCTCGGTCATCACCAGGCCCGCGCCGCCCATGGCCTTGGAGCCGAGGTGCACGAGGTGGAAGTCGCCCGGCACGCCGTCGACGGCGGAGTACATGTCCATCGGCGAGACGATCACCCGGTTCTTCAGTTCCAAGCTGCCCAGCCGGAACGGCTGGAACATCGCCGGGGCCACTTCCGCAAGCCCTTGGGAGGCAGCGAAAGCGGCGTCGACGCGGTCGGCGAAGTCCGAGTCGCGGGTGCGCAGGTTGTCGTAGGTGATCCGGCGGGACCGGGTCAGCAGGTTGAAGCAGAACCGGGTCGGCTCCTGTCCCGCGTACATGCCGATGTTCTCGAACCATTCCAGCGACGCCTGGGCGGCGCGTTGAGTCGACTCCACGACCGGGCGCCGCTCGGCTTCGTAGGCCGTCAGGGCGGTCTCGACGTCGCGGTGTTCGTGCAGGCAGGCGGCCAGGGCGAGGGAGTCCTCCATCGCCAGCTTGGTGCCCGACCCGATGGAGAAGTGGGCGGTGTGCGCGGCGTCGCCGACGAGGACGAGGTTGCCGTGGTGCCAACGCTCGTTGCGCACGGTGGTGAAGCTGAGCCACTTCGAGTTGTTGGCGAACACCTGGTGCCCGGCCAGTTCCTCGGCGAACAGCTCACGGATCCGTTCGACGGCCCGGTCGTCGGAGGCACCCGGCGGGAACTCCTCGCCGGTGTCGAAACCGGCCCGCCGCCAGACGTCCTCGTGCATCTCGACGATGAACGTGGAACCGCTGTCGGAGTACGGATACCCGTGGACCTGCATGGTCCCCCACTCGGTGTCCTTGATGAAGAACTGGAACGCCTCGAACACCAGGTCCGTGCCGAGCCACATGTACTTGTTGTGCCGCCGGTCCAGGGCGGGCCGGAAGACGTCCGAAAAGGACTGTCGCACCAGCGAGTTGACGCCGTCCGCGCCGACCACCAGGTCGTAGGACGCGCACAGCAGCCCGGCGTCCGGGGCGGGCGTCGAGAAGTGCACCACCACGCCGAGATCGCGGCAGCGCTGTTGCAGCAGGCCGAGCAGCTCCTTGCGGCTCATCGCGGCGAACCCCTGCCCGCCGACGGTGTGGCTCTCGCCGCGGTGGTGGATGTCGATGTCCGTCCAGCGGGCGAACCGGCGCGCCATGGTGTCGGCGAACTCCGGATCGGCGTTCTCGATCCCGCCGAGGGTCTCGTCCGAGAACACGACGCCGAACCCGAAGGTGACGTCCGGGGCGTCGCGTTCCCAGACGGTGACGTCGTGCGCCGGGTCGAGCTGCTTCATCAACGCGGCGAAGTACAGGCCGCCGGGGCCGCCGCCGACTACCGCGATTCTTTTGGCTGCGATCTTCACGTCAGCACCTCGTCCTCGACGATCTTGCGGAGGGTGAACCGCTGCAGCTTGCCGCTGGCGTTGCGCGGCAACGAGGTGCGGAACCGCACGTCGCGCGGGTACTTGTAGGGAGCGATGGTCCGCTTGACGTGGTCCTGGATCTCCTTGGCCTTCGCGGCGTCGCCCTCCACGCCTTCGCGCAACACCACGAAGGCGCACACCACCGAGCCGCGTTCGTCGTCCGGCTTGGCGACGACGGCCGACTCCAGCACGTCGGGGTGCGTGTCGATGGCCTCCTCGACCTCCGGCCCGCCGATGTTGTACCCGGAGGAGACGATCATGTGGTCACTGCGCGCGTGGTAGTGGAAGTAGCCGTCCTCGTCGCGGTGGAAGACGTCGCCGGTGACGTTCCAGCCGTTCACCACGTAGTCCTTCTGGCGCGCGTCGTCGAGGTAGCGGCAGCCGACCGGGCCGATCACGCCCAGCCGCCCCGGCTCGCCTGGGCCGAGTTCCTCACCGTCGGGACCGAGGACGGTCGCGCGGTAGCCCGGCACCGGTTTTCCGGTGGAACCCGGCCGGATGTCGTCGCCGGCGGCGGAGATGAAGATGTGCAACAACTCCGTGGCACCGATGCCGTCGATCACCTTGAGTCCCAACCGGTCCCGCAGCCGTTGCCAGGTCTCCCGCGGGATGTGCTCGCCGGCCGACACCGCGGTCCGCAGGCCGGCGAGTTTCGCCTCGACGCCGTCGCGCAGGATCGCCTTGTACGCCGTCGGCGCGGTCGCGAGCACCGTGACACCGTGCTGCTGCACCAGGTCCGCGAGCTGTGCGGGGGTGGCGGCCTCGACGAGAAGCGCGCACGCGCCCGCCCGCAACGGGAACACGACGAGCATGCCCAGGCCGAAGGTGAACGCGAACGGTGCTGTGCAGGCGACGAGATCGTCCTCGTTCAGCCGCAACACGTGCCGGCCGAAGGTGTTGTCGATGGACAGCACGTCGCGGTGGAAGTGCACGGTGATCTTGGGTGTGCCGGTGCTCCCGGACGTGGGTGCCAGCAGTGCCACGTCGTCGGCCGCGGTGTCCACGGCGGTGAACTCCCCCGGCTTCGTCGCGGCGCGCGCCGCGAGGTCGTCGTACGTCACCACCGTCAGTCCAGGCAGGGACTGAACGTCCTCGGCGAACCGGTCGTCCACCAACGCGATCGACGGACGGGTCCGCTCCACGATCGGCACGAGCTCGCGGGTGCGCAACGCGGCCATGGTGGTCACCACGACTCCCCCGGCCTTCAGCACGCCGAGCCACGCGGCCACCGTCCACGGGTTGTTGGGCGAACGCAGCAGAACCCGTTGTCCCGGCACGAGACCGAGGTCGCCGGTCAGCACCTCGGCCACCTGGTCGGCGCGGGTCCGCAGCTCGCCGTAGGACCAGACCTCCCCGGCGGGCGTGCGCAGCGCCGGGCGGTCCGGCCCGAACCTCGCCACCGGGACGTCGATCAGTTCGGTGGCGGCGTTGAGCCGGTCCGGGTAGGCCAGCTCGGGCGTGGTGAACTCGATCGTCGGCCACAGGGCCGGTGGTGGGAGGTGGTCGCGGGCGAAGGTGTCCATGGGTGAGTCCTTCCGCGGGCGGCGGTCAGGAAGTGACGTCAAGCGGGGCGGATCATGCCCTCCTGGGCAACGGTGGCGAGGTGACGCTGGTCGCGGGTGAAGAACCGGCCGGAACCCAGGCCACGGCCCGAATCGGCGGCGACCGCCTCCTGCACGTACAGCAGCCAGTCGTCGAGCGGTCCCTGGCGGTGGAACCACATGGCGTGGTCGAGGCTCGCGGTGACCAGCCCCGGTTGAGCCCACGGCAGGTCCAGCACGCGCAGAACGGGTTCGAGGATCGTGTAGTCGCACACGTAGGCCAGCGCGGCGAGGTCGCGCTGGGCGTCGGTCAGCCCCTCGACCGGGCGCAGCGGGTCGAACGGCTTGATCCACACCGCCTGGTGCGGGACCCGTTCGCCGTCGACCGCGAGGTAGACGGGACCGGGCACGTGCCGCATGTCGAAACTGCGGCCGCCGGACCAGTAGGCCTTCGACTCCTCGGTCATCGTGCCGCCACTGCGCTCGGCGAGGTAGTCCGCCGAGCTGGGCAGCGCTTCCGGAGCGGGCAGCTCCGCGACGAACTCGGCCGCGAAGCTGCCACCGGGCTCGCCGGCGGCGAAGTTCGCCAGGCAGACGTAGAGCGGCTTGCCGTTCTGGTAGCCGCGGACCTGCCGGGTGCTGTAGCCCCGGCCGTCGCGCAACAGCTCCACCTCGTACCGCACCTGTGCGCCGATGTCGGCCGGACGCAGGAAGTAGCTGTGCATGGAGTGCATCGTCTTGCCGTCGGTCACCGAACGCATGGCCGCGGCGGCCGCGGCGGCGACCAGGTCCCCGCCGTAGGCCTTGGGCCACGGGCAGGGCTGGGTGACGGCGGTGAAGGCCAGGTCGAAGTGCTCCGGCTCGGCCTTCTCCAGAGTGATGGCCTCGGTGAAGATCGCGGACGTCCCCAGCGGTTCGCTCATCGGGTCAGCCAGTCGCGGAGGTCCTCGTCCGGGACGTCGTCCAGGTTGACGACGATGTTCTCCGGCGTCCGGGTCGTCATCCACGTGAGCGACTTGTTGCGGTCGAGGTTGCACTCGATGTGCGGCATGAACGGCGGCACGAACACCCAGTCGCCCTCCTCCATGTCGACGTAGTCCTCGAACTTCTCGCCGAAGTAGATCCGCGCGCGGCCGGACAGCACGTATCCCCCGGTCTCGGCCTCACCGTGGTGGTGGGTGACCGAGCGGTAGCCGGGTTCGTTGGTGACCTTGCCGAACCACAGCTTCGTGGCCGGGGTGTGCTGGATGCTCACGCCGGAGATCCGGATCGCGCCACCGGAGTTCGCGGTGTCGGGGTTCTCGCTGCCACCGCGCGTCACCACCGGGGCGACCAGGCCGCTGGGCAGCCGGTACATCGAGTTGTCGCCTTCGAGCTGGTACCTGCTCAGGTCGGGCTCCATATCTCGTATTCTTCACGACCGTCAGCTAGTGTCAATACGCATGAGGCCCGTAGCAGTGAACCCTGCCAGCCTTGCGGCCCCGAGCGGCTACTCGCACGGAACGCTCGCCGGCACCACGCTGTACCTGGGTGGGCAGACCGCCCTCGACGCCGACATGAAGATCGTGCCCGGCGGCATCGTCGAGCAGTTCCGCCAGGCGTTCGGCAACGTCCTGACCACGCTGCGCGCAGCGGGCGGCGAGCCTGAAGACCTGGTCAGCATCACGATCTACCTCACCGACATCCCGGACTACCAGGCGCACGGCAAGGAGATCGGCAAGGTGTGGCGCGAGCTCGCCGGGCCCGTCTACCCGGCCATGGCGGGCATCGGCTGCACCGCGCTGTGGCAGCCGGAGGCGCTGATCGAGATCCTCGGGGTCGCCGTGATCCCGGAGCACCGCCTGATCAAGCAATAGCGTTTTCATGATCAGCGAAATGGAGACGCAATAGTGAAGCTCGCTTCTGTGACCGTCGACGGGGTGCGGCGTGCGGGTCTGGTGGACGGGCAGTCGATCACGCTGCTGTCCACCACGGTCGACGACATCGTGCGGGGCGGTCCTTTGGGCGTTCGTGGTGAGGTCCTGCCGCTGGCCGAGGCCCGCCTGGAGGCGCCGGTGCACCGCTTCAACCGCGACGTCCTGTGCACCGGCTGGAACTACCTCGACCACTTCGAGGAGCTGAAGGGCAAGCGCGGCGGAGGGGAACCGTCCTCCCTGCCCGAGCACCCGACGTTCTTCACCAAGGGCCCGGACACGGTCATCGGCCCGTACGACGACATCGCCTACGACCCGGACATCTCCGCGAGCTGGGACTACGAGGCCGAGATCGCGATGGTCATCGGCCGCGACGGCCGGTCCATCCCGGAGGAGAAGGCCCTGGACCACGTCTTCGGCTTCCTCGTGGCCAACGACGTCTCCCAGCGCGATCTCCAGCGCGCGCACGGCGGGCAGTGGCTCAAGGGCAAGAGCCTCGACGCCACCATGCCGCTCGGCCCGTGGCTGACCACGACCGACGAGGTCGACCTCACCGGCATGCGGGTGCAGTGCGAGGTCAACGGCGTGCTGCTGCAGAACGCCTCCAGCGCGCAGATGGCGTTCTCCTTCGCCCGGATCATCGCCGAGCTCAGCCACGGCATGACCCTGCGCGCCGGCGACGTGATCCTCACCGGTACGCCGAGCGGCGTCGGGAACGCCCGTGAGCCGCAGCTCTTCCTGCGCGACGGCGATCTCGTGGTGACTCGTGTCAGCGGTCTGGGCGAGCTGCGCAACACTGTCACCCTCACGGATCTCCACCAAGAGGGATGAGACACCGGGAAGGAGAACGCCCTGAACGTCGCGGTGAAAAGTGACGCCGACGTGGCTCTCGCCGGGCGCGACCGGCTCGGCCCGCTGATCGTCACGATCTTCGGCCTGTACGCGCGTGGCGAGGACAACTGGTTGTCCGTGGCGTCCGTCGTGCAGCTCATGGCGGAGCTCGGCGTGGAGGGCCAGGCGGTGCGCTCGTCGATCTCCCGGTTGAAACGCCGTGGCGTGGTCCGCAGCGACCGCCGCGACGGCGCCGCCGGTTACGCCCTCGCCGAGCCGACCCTGGAGATGCTCGCCGAGGGCGACGCGCGGATCTTCGAACGCCGGCGCGCCACCGCCGAGGACGGGTGGCTCGTGGTCGTGTTCTCCGTGCCCGAGTCCGAACGCGACAAGCGCCACGCCCTGCGCACCAGCCTGACCCAGCTGGGTTTCGGCACCGCCGCGCCCGGCGTGTGGGTGGCACCCGGCAACCTGGCCACCGAGACCCGGCGCACCCTGGCCCGCCGCGGGCTGTCCGAGTACGTCGACATCTTCACCGGCCACCACTTCGCGTTCGGGGACCTGCGGTCGAAGGTGCGCGCGTGGTGGGACCTGGACGAGCTGGCCGACCTGTACGCCGACTTCCTGCGCCGCCACCGTCCCGAGCTCGACGTCGGCGTCACGACGCCGGACCAGGCGTTCCGGCTGTACGTGCCGATGCTGACCCAGTGGCGGCGGCTGCCCTACAGCGACCCCGGACTCCCCCTGTCACTGCTTCCGCCCGGGTGGAACGGCGTGACGGCGGAAGCGTTGTTCGAGGAGCTGAACACCACGCTCAGCGCGCCGGCGCGGGAACACGCGCTGGCCGTGATCCACCGCGGCTAGCGTCAGAAACCACAGCCCTCCGGCGACCACGTCTGGTCGTTCGCGTTGCTGCCGTCCGCCCGCACGACCCGCACCTCGACGCACAGCGTGCCCGACGCGCTCAGCTCGATCGACGCCACGTCGACGGTGCCGGTCTTCAGCTCGTCGTTGGTGCGCCACACGAACTTGTCACCGGACCGCGCCCCCTCGTAGGTCCACGTGAACCGGAGCGTCTGCGGGTTCACGCGGGTCGCGGTGACGAAGGGCTTGTCGGAGGTTCCGCTCTGCGTGGTCGACACGTTCGGCGGTTGCGCGCCGACCTGGGCGGGCAGCGAACCGTTGTCGCGCATGAGAAGCGCGCTGGTGACGACCACACCGGCGGCGACGCCCGCCGCACCGGCGTACAGCGGCCAGCGAGGCTTCCGGCGCGCGGGCGGGTCCGCCGGGACGACGACGGCCTCCAGCCCGGTGGTGGGAGCCGACTCGTCGTGGATCTCCCGCAGCCGCCGCGCGAACTCGCCGGCCGACGCCGGACGCGCGGCCGGATCAGCCGCCATCGCCTGGCGCAGCAGGCCTTCCAGCGGCTGCGGCACCCGGCCGGACGGCCTGCCGAGCAGGATCCGCTGTTCGATCGCCGTGCGGGTGTTGTCGCCGCGGGGCACCACGAACGGCGAGTGGCCGGCCAGGAGGTGCCACACCGTCGCGCCGAGCGAGAAGACGTCCGCGCGGACTCCGTGGCTGCCGCTGCTGATCACCTCGGGAGCCGTCCACGGCAGCCGGTCGCGGCCGATGGTGCCGAAGTCGGTGAGGTAGACCTGTCCGCGGTCGCCGAGCAGGACGTTGGCCGGCTTCACGTCGCGGTGGATCACGCCGGCCTGGTGCGCGGCGTGCAACGCGTCCGCGACGTCGGCGCCGATCTCCACCACTCGCCCGAACGGCAACGGTGCCGCAGCGGCCAGATCGCCGTTCGGGAAGTACCTCATCACCAGGTACGGCAGTCCGGCGCGGGTTCGTCCGGCGCGGTGCACCGGCACGATGCCGGGATGCCTGAGCTCCGCCACGGTGCGGATCTCGTTCACGCGCGGTGAGTCGACGAGCAGCTTCACCGCGGCGTCGCCGTCCGCGCCGCGGTAGAGATGAACGTTCTTGCCCAACGGTCTGACGTACCGGAAGCCGGGGACCTCCGGTAACTCCTCTGTCATTCGCCACCTCGTCGTCGGCGACGCGGTCGGGTGGCCCCGCCCACCCGACCGCATCGGACACTCTGCCCGGGGTTGAATTAATCCACCGATCGGGTGACTGTCAACCGTCAAACCACCAGTTGAGACGCGGCGAGGCACGCCGCTGCATCAGCCCGTCACCCCGGTGACCAGGGACTACGAGGCGAGTGGGACGTCACCTCCGACGCCCCACTGAGCAGTGAACTGACTGCGGACGTACCAGTTGCCTTCCCACGGACGCCACACGGCGAGGTCGGTCACGCCGTCGCCGTTGAAGTCGCCGGGAACCGGGATGTCCCCGCCGACACCCCACTGGGTCGTGCTGATCCCACGCACGTACCAGTTGCCCTCCGACGGACGCCACACCGCAAGATCCGCGACGGCGTCGCCGTTGTAGTCGCCCACAACAGGAACGTCACCGCCCACGCCCCACTGAGTCGTGCTGATCCCACGCACGTACCAGTTGCCTTCGGACGGACGCCACACCGCGAGATCCGTGATGCCGTCACCGTTGTAGTCGGCGGCAACGGGAACGTCCCCGCCGACACCCCACTGGGTCGTGCTGATGCCACGCACGTACCAGTTGCCCTCCGACGGACGCCACACGGCGAAGTCCGTTACACCGTCACCGTTGTAGTCACCGGGAACCGGGATGTCGCCACCGACGCCCCACTGGACCGTGCCGATGCCACGCACGTACCAGTTGCCCTCCGACGGACGCCACACCGCGAAGTCCGTCACGCCATCACCGTTGTAGTCGCCCGGAACCGGGATGTCCGCACCGATGCCCCACTGAGTGGTGCTGATCCCGCGCACGTACCAGTTGCCCTCCCACGGCCGCCAGACCGTCAGATCCGTTGTGCCGTCCCCGTTGTAGTCGCCTTCCGGACCCCACAAGGTGAACAGCGAGTACAGCAGCCGGTTCGGCGAACCCGCGCCGGGACCGCCGACCACGCCGGCCGTCGCGTTGCGGACGATCGCGTCGTGCACTCGGTCGGCGGGGGCCGCCGGGTGCCGTTGCAGGTACAGCGCCGCCACACCGGCCACGTGCGGCGTGGCCATCGAGGTGCCGCTGATCGAGTTGGTCGCCGTGTCACTGGTGTTCCAGGACGACGTGATGCCGACACCAGGTGCGAACAGGTCGGTGCAGCCACCGAAGTTCGAGAAGGACGCCCTGGCGTCGTTGGTGCCCGTGGCGTTCACGGTCAAAGCTTGCGCGACCCTGGCAGGCGAGGTCTGACAGGCGTCGGCGTTGGAGTTGCCCGACGCCACCGCGTAGGTGATGCCGGACGCGATCGAGTTGCGGATCGCCGTGTCCAGCGGGTCGAACGCGCCACCGCCCAGGCTCATGTTCGCCACCGCCGGCCTGACCGCGTTGGCGGTCACCCAGTCCACTCCGCTGATCACCCCGGCGAAGCTGCCGCTGCCGCCGCAGTTGAGCACCTTGACAGCGACCAGCCGCACCGCCTTGGCCACGCCGTACTCCGCGCCACCGATCGTGCCCGCCACGTGCGTGCCGTGGCCGTTGCAGTCGGTGTTGTTGCCGTCTCCCGTGGTGTTGGTGCCCCAGCTCGCGCGTCCGCCGAACGTCGAGTGGGACACGCGGATGCCCGTGTCGATCACGTAGGCGCGTACGCCTCCCGCAGTCGGGCCGTAGTGGTAGCGCTGGTCCAGCGGCAGGTTCCGCTGGTCGATCCGGTCCAGGCCCCACGACGGCGGGTTCACCTGAACGCTGTCCGCCTTGACCTCCGCGTCCTGGTACACCGCCGCGACACGAGGATCACGGGCCAACGCCTTGGCGTCCGCCGCGTTGGCGTTGACCGCGAAACCCTGCAGCGCGTGCTGCCAGCTCGCGGTCACCTTTCCGTTGTACTGCTTGGCGAGCGAACCCGCGCTCGTCGCCGCCACACCGTTGCGGAGCACGACCACGTACTGGTCCGCGATCGCCTTTCCCACCGGTGCGGCGATGACGACCCCTGGTGCCGCCGACGCTGTGGCCACGCACGTCGACAACCCGGTCGCGGCCACCACGATCCCTACAAGCGCACGCCGTATGGCGCGTCTGCCCGAGGTTTTCACCAACGCCCCTCTCATCCGAGACAAGCCTTGTGCAGGCGCACGGACCGCGATCGGCCGATCGCGCAACGGAACCGTGACGCCCGTGAGAGACGTCGTCGCAGCAGAGGTTTCGTAACCGGAAAATGTGGGTAAGGGTCCAAATGACTCCGTCGAGACCACCCGGCTACGCGAGGTGCCCGTCGCGTCCCGGCGCAAACAGCAGCCGCCGTTCTGGTCCTTTCGCGGCGCGGTCTGTGCTTTTGGGCCGCGAGGGGGAGGATTTGAGGCGTGGGCGACGACTGGGTGTTCGGCTTCGGGTCCAACTCGTGGGAGGACCTCGTCGGAAAGCTGTTCGGCGGACTGGGCAGGCCGCCGTCCGCGACGCGGCGCACGGACCACTTCGGCCGCGATCTCACCGCGGCCGCGCGGGACGGGCTGCTCGATCCGGTGGTCGGCCGCGAGGACGTGATCGACGAGGTGCTCGAGGTGTTGTCCCGGCGCACCAAGAACAACCCCGTGCTGATCGGGGATCCGGGCGTGGGCAAGACCGCCGTCGCCGAGGGCATCGCGGCCCGGATCGCGAGCGGCGAGGTCCCGGCCACGCTGCGGGACCGGCGGCTGATCTCACTGGACCTCGCGGGCATGGTCGCCGGAGCGAAGTACCGGGGCGAGTTCGAGGAACGGCTGCAGAGCGTCATCGAGGAGGTGGCCGCGACCGACCGGATGGTGGTCCTGTTCATCGACGAGCTGCACACCGTGGTGGGCGCGGGCAGCGCGGAAGGCGCGCCGCTCGACGCCGCGAACATGCTCAAACCCGTGCTCACCACCGGGAGACTGCAGGTCATCGGAGCCACCACGGCCG
The DNA here is from genome assembly GCF_011067745.1 of Lentzea alba. Taxonomy (GTDB): domain Bacteria; phylum Actinomycetota; class Actinomycetes; order Mycobacteriales; family Pseudonocardiaceae; genus Lentzea; species Lentzea alba. Next base: position 27,708 of record NZ_JAAMPJ010000014.1, on the reverse strand, counting down.
ACGACTACCGGCGGCACATCGCGAAGGACGCCGCGCTGGAGCGGCGGTTCCAGCCGATCCTGGTCGCCGAGCCGTCGGTCGACGAGACGATCGCGATCCTGCGCGGCCTGCGCGCCCGGTACGAGATGCACCACGGGGTGCGGATCTCGGACGAGGCGATCGTGTCCGCCGTGGAGCTGTCGGCCCGCTACGTCACCGATCGGTTCCTGCCGGACAAGGCGGTCGACCTCGTGGACCGCGCGGGCGCGCGCGTCCGGATGCGGGAGAAGTCCCCGATGCCACCGGACCCGGTGCGGCTCGAACAGCGGGTGCGCCGGCTGGAGCAGGACAGGTCCACCGCGCAGGGCGAGGACGCGCTGCGCCTCGACGACGAGCTCGACCGGGCCGTGGCCGATCTGGAGGCCGCTCGCGCCGCGCTGGCCGACGCACCCGAGGTCGGGGCGAACGACGTCGCCGAGGTCGTCTCCCGCAGCACGGGCATCCCGGTCGCCCGGCTCACCGAGGCCGAGCGGCATCGCCTGCTGCACCTGGAGGACCACCTGCACCAGCGGATCATCGGGCAGGACGAGGCGGTGGAGGCGGTCGCCGACGCGGTCCGCCAGGGCCGGGCCGGCCTCAAGCACCCGCGCCGGCCGGTCGGCTCCTTCCTGTTCCTCGGCCCGACCGGGGTGGGCAAGACCGAGGTCGCGCGGGCGTTGGCCGAGGCGCTCTTCGGGGCGCCGGACCGGCTGATCCGGTTCGACATGAGCGAGTTCTCGCAGCAGCACGCGGTCACGCGGCTGATCGGCGCGCCACCGGGGTATGCGGGCTACGACGACGCCGGTCAGCTCACCGGCGCGGTCCGGCGCGCACCGCACTCGGTGCTGCTGCTGGACGAGATCGAGAAGGCGCACACCGACGTCTTCAACACGCTGCTGCAGGTGCTCGACGCGGGCAGGCTCACCGACGCCCAGGGGCGCACCGCCGACTTCGCCAACACCGTGATCATCATGACCAGCAACATCGGCGCCGACCAACTGCTCGCCGCGGCCACCTCGGGTGTCCCGGTGGAGCAGCTGCGGGAGCCGTTGACGGCCGCGGTCCGCCGGTACTTCCGCCCGGAGTTCCTCAACCGGCTCGACGAGATCATCCTGTTCCGCGGCCTGGACTCCGGGCAGCTGCGGCAGATCACCGGGCTGCTGCTCGAACGCACCCGCCAACGGCTGCGCGAGCAGGACATCACGCTGGAGGTGGACGAACGCGCCGTCGACTGGCTCGCGTCGCGCGGCTACGTCCCCGAGTACGGCGCCCGGCCGTTGCGCCGCACCATCGCCAAGGAACTCGACCGGCGGCTGTCCCGGGCACTGCTCGCGGGCGAGTTGCGCGCCGGGCAGCACGCCGTCGTCACGGTCACCGACGAGGGACTGTCCCTGACCGTCACCGATCCCCGTTGACCCTCTCACGGTGAGAGGGTCCAGGCTGTGCAGGTGATCATCGAGAACGTCGCGTTCCCCTCCGGTCAGCACTGCGAGACCACCGCGCTCGGCGCTCTGCTGCGCCACGAGGGCCTCGAGTTGTCCGAGCCGATGCTGTTCGGTCTCGGCGAAGGCCTGGGCTTCGTCTACTGGGACGCCAAGAACATGGACTTCCCGTTCCTCGGCGGGCGCGTCAAACCGGCCGCGCTCACCCGGACCGCCTGCGACCGGCTGGGTCTCACCCTGCACGTCCAGGAGACCGCCTCACCTCGCAAGGCCTGGCAGAACGTCGCCGACGCCCTCGCCGCGGGACGCCCGGTCGGTCTGCAGCTGGACTCCTACCACCTGGACTACTTCACGACGAAAGTCCACTTCGGCGGCCACTTCGTCGCGATGTACGGCTACGACGACACCCACGCCCACCTGATCGACACCGCTCAGCAGGGCGGTGCCGTCACGACCACGCTGACGAGCCTGGCGCGGGCCCGCGGCGAACGCGGGCCGATGACCGCCCGCAACCTCTCGTACACCATCACCTCCACCGGCCGGCCCGATCTGGGCGCCGCTGTCCGAAAAGCGATCTCCAGCAACGCGCAGGCGTTCCTCAACCCGCCCATCGCGAACCTCGGCCACCGCGGCATCGCCAAGGCGGCCCAGCAGGTGACGCGGTGGCTCGACCGCTCGGGCGACCCGTCCCGCGATCTTCCCCTCGCCGCGATGCTGATGGAACGCGGCGGCACCGGCGGCGCGCTGTTCCGCGTGATGTACCGCGACTTCCTCGCCGAAGCCACCACGATCGTCGATGACGACGACCTCCGCCTCGGTCACCAGCTGTACGCCGAGATCGCGCCACTGTGGACAGAGGTTTCGCGGCACATCGCGGCCGCCGGGGAGACCGGCGACCCGGACCACCTCGCCCGCGCTTCGGCGATCCTCACCGACCTCGCGGCCAAGGAACACCGCGCCATGCAGGTCCTCGCCGGCTGAACTTCACTGCTGGCGCCACCAGTGCACTTCCAGCGCGACACCGACGTGCACCAGGTTGTGCCCCAACGGCCGTGGCAGCAACTTCGACGCACGCGCCAGCCGTCGCAGCAACGTGTTGCGGTGTGTGTAAAGCCGCGCCGCCGCCATCGTCGCGTTGCAGTTCGCGGCGATGAACGCCCGCACGGCTTCGATCACATCGGGATCTGCTGTCGCCAGTGGACCGAGGGTGCGCTTCACGAACCGGTCGGCACGTTCGGCGTCCGTCGTCAGCAGCGCGACCAGTTCGACCTCCTCGTGGGTCGCGACCTGCCGCGGTGACGCCAGCCTGGCGAGCATCCGCTGGACCGTCAGCGCGTCGAGGTGACTGCGCCGGAACCCGTCCGCGCCATGGCCACCTGCCCCCAACGCCACGCGCACCGCCGGGAACCGCGCGACGCCGGTGCGGAGCACGACGTCGTCCGGTGTGCCGTGCACCCACACCCACCGGGTCGCGGCGCTGGCGAGCACGGTGAGAGGGCGCGGATCCGAGGCCGCCGCCGCGAGCACGTCCGCCACGCGGTCGAGATCCCCCAGCACGTCGTCACTCCACACGATCGCCGCCGTGTGTTCCCCGGACAGCCGGTAGCCGAGGCGTTGTTCCGCGCGGGACGTGGTGATCGGCGCGCCGTCGAGCAGCAGCGTCACCGTCTCCAGGCGTTCGGCGTGCGTGCCGCGGGTGAGCTGTTCACGTTCGCGGGTCATCTGCACCGAGATCGCCGCCACGGTGTCGTCGACGAACGCGGCGATCGACCGGCAGGACACGTCGATCAGCTCGCGCAGCTCGGCCGGGTCGGACGTCAGCGAGAACGCGATCTGCATCCACAACCGCAGCGCGACGCCCTGACCGGAGCGGTAGGCGTCGAGCGCCGACTCGTCGAGCCCGCGGCGGATCAGGTCGCGCGCGAACGCCAGTGGCGCCTCGCCCAGGTCGGCGGGCACGCGCTCGCCCGGCGCCCGGACGTTCGCCGACGCCCAGCCGAGCAGGTTCGACCGGTTCGTGCGCTTCAACGCGGCCGCGAGCACGGGATCCTCGGCGACCTGCCGGCGGTTCGGACCGGACAGCGTGGCCTCGTCCAGCTCGGCCAGCCATTCGGCGGGTGGATCCAGTGCGATCTCCGCGCCGCGCCGGATGAGCTCACGCACACGTGGCGACGGACGCTCCCACGACATGGTGCACATTGCACCACAGCACCGGCGAACAGGTGCACTCCGTGCTTTCGTGACCGGCGTCACCCCGGCCACCATGAAGACATGGCTGACCTGGACGTCCTCATCGTCGGCGCCGGGATCTCCGGCCTCGGCGCCGCGTACTACCTGCAGCGCGAGCACCCGCGGAAGAAGTACGCGATCCTCGAGGCGCGCGGGGCGCTCGGCGGCACCTGGGACCTGTTCCGCTACCCCGGCATCCGGTCGGACTCGGACCTGCACACGTTCGGCTACGAGTTCCGGCCGTGGCGCGACGAGCACTCGATCGCCGGGGCGGACAAGATCCTCGGCTACCTGCGCGAGACGGCGGAGGAACACGGCATCGACCGGGCGATCCGCTTCCACACCAAGGTGATCGCCGCCGAGTGGTCGTCGTCGGACGCGCACTGGACCGTGGAGGTCGAGAAGGACGGCGAGCGCGAGACGCTGACGTGCTCGTGGTTGTTCAGCGCGGGCGGCTACTACCGCTACGACCAGGGGTTCACGCCGCAGTTCGAAGGCAGGGAACGCTTCCGCGGGCAGATCGTGCATCCGCAGCACTGGCCGGAGGACCTCGACTACGCGGGCAAGCGGGTGCTCGTGATCGGCAGCGGCGCGACCGCGGTGACGATCGTGCCCGCCATGGCACCGGCCGCGGGCCACGTGACCATGCTGCAACGCACCCCGACGTACGTCCTGCCGGTGCCCTCGAAGGACCCGATCCGCAACGCGCTGCGCAAGGTGCTGAGCGAGGAGCGCGCGTTCGCGATCACGCGGCGCAAGAACATCCTGCAGCAGCAACTGACCTGGCGGTTCGCCCAGCGGTTCCCTCACGCGGCGCGCCGGCTGATCCGGTGGTTCAACGCCAAGCTGCTGCCCGCCGGCTATCCGGTCGACGAGCACTTCAACCCGCCGTACAACCCTTGGGACCAAAGGCTGTGCGTGGTCCCGGACGGTGACCTGTTCACCGCGATCCGCCGCGGGCAGGCGTCCGTGGTGACGGACCGGATCGCGACCTTCACCGAGACCGGGGTGCTGCTGGAGTCCGGCCGCACGCTGGAAGCCGACATCATCGTCACCGCGACCGGGCTCAACGTGCAGGCGTTCGGCGGGATGACCCTGACCGTGGACGGCTCGCCGGTGAACCTGCCGGACACGTTGGCGTACAAGGGGATGATGCTGTCCGGAGTGCCGAACTTCGCCTACGCCATCGGGTACACGAACTCGTCGTGGACGCTCAAGGTCGGCCTGCTGTGCGAGCACTTCTGCCGGCTGCTCGCACACATGGACGCGCACGGCTACGACACCGCCCGGCCCGTGGTCGCCGACCCCGACGCGCCGACCCGTCCGTTCCTGGACTTCGGCGCGGGCTACATCCGGCGCTCCCTGGCCGACCTGCCGCGCCAGGGTGGACGAGCCCCGTGGCTCACCTCAATGAGCTACTTCAACGACGTGAAGCTTCTACGCCGCCTACCCGTAGAAGACGACGAACTGCACTTCTCCCACAGCCGCACCCACCTCGTCCCCCAGCCATCCACCCACCCCAACCGCTAGCTCCGTCCGTCAGCCGTACGTCGACGCAGCATCCGTTCACCCACACAAACCCCACCAGCCCCATTTTTCGGCACGCGGGGCCCTTTCGTACTACTGGACAGTACGAAAGGGCCCCGCGTGCCCGGCAGCAGGCGGGGGTGGTTGCGGAGCGTTAGTACAGATTTGAGGCGATGGCAAGGGGTGGCATTCGGCGGATCGGTCGTTCAGGATGCCGCGGGTGCAGAGTGCGGCTGGGTTCGGTGACAGCGGTGAGATCTCCGGTGTCGCGTGGACGCCGCGACGATCGACGGCCGCCGGTGCTGAGCCGGACGACGTCCTGACCGCGGCGAAGCAGGGGGACGAGGACGCTTTTCGGGCCCTCTACCGGGACCTCCAGCCGAGGCTGCTGCGGTACCTGCGGGTGCTGGTCGGCGCCGACGCCGAGGACGTGGCGTCCGACACGTGGCTGCAGATCGCGCGGGACCTCGGCAAGTTCCGCGGGGACGTCGACGGGTTCCGCGGCTGGGCGACCACGATCGCCCGCAACCGCGCGCTGGACCACCTGCGCCACCAGCAGCGGCGGCCGGTCGTGCACGGGACCGTCGAGGACGCCGCCGAACCCGCCGGGCCGGACGACACCGCGCAGGCCGCGGTGGACGCCGTGGCCACCGACGCCGCGCTGGCCCTGATCGCCGGGCTGCCGCGGGACCAGGCCGAAGCCGTGCTGCTGCGGGTCGTCGTCGGCCTGGACGCGAAGTCCGCCGCCAAGGTGCTCGGCAAGCGTGCCGGTGCCGTCCGCACGGCGGCGCACCGCGGTCTGCGCACCCTCGCCGCACACCTCGACGCAACTCCCCCACCAGGGCGAACACCGCTGGAGTGACAAAAAATCGAGCCCTGACGCTGAAGGACATGAGATGAGCGACCACCGATCCCGCCGCATCGGCCGGCGCACCGCGGAGCGACTGCTGCGCGGCACGCCCGGCCAGGAGCGAGCCACCGGGCACGACCGCCTGAGCGACCTGCTCACGGCGGCGTCCGCCCCGGCCCGCGACCGCGAGCTCGCCGGTGAGCAGGCCGCCATGGCGGCGTTCCGCGACGCTCGTCTCGCCACCGCCCCTCAGCGACGGAGACCCTGGATGCTCAAAATCGCACTGGCGAACCTGCTGACGGTGAAGATCGCCGCGGTCAGCGCGGCGGCCGCCGGCGGCATCGCACTCGCCGCCGCGGCGGGCACGTTGCCCGGTCAGCACCGCGAGGAACCCGCCCCCACCGCCGACACGAACGTCGTCGCCACGACGTCCGCCACGACGACGGGCAAGCCGGACCAGAAGCCGGACCACAGCGCCTCCCCCTCGCCGTCGCTCAAGGGCCTCTGCCAGGCCTACACCGCGGGCGCGGGATCCGAACACGGCAAGGCGCACGACAACCCGGCGTTCAGCGCGTTGATCACGGCCGCGGGCGGCGCCGACCGCGTGCCCGCCTTCTGCGCCGACCTGCTCGGCGACAAGCCCGGCAAGTCCGACAACACGCCGGGCAAGCCCGCCACGCCGCCCGGCAAGCCCGACGACGCACCCGGCAAGCCCACCCGCTCGGAACGCTGACGCGCCAGGGAACTTCCGGCGATCCGAGCTCTCCCACCCCTCACCGGATCGCCCACTCCAGGACGGGCGGCGGTTTGCCCCCAACGCCGCCGCTCGTCCATCCCTTCCGCACCGCCACGACGTGAAGGAGCGCCTTGACCGACGACTGTCCACACGCTGTCTCAGCCGGCAGCTACCTGCTCGAGATCCTCACGCCCGAAGAGACCGCCGACTTCCGGCACCACAGCCGCCACTGCCTGCCTTGCCAGCGGGAGATCGTGGCCCTGATGCCCGGTGCCCTCTTCCTGCAGGAGCTCAGGGCCGACATCCTCGCGGCGAACCAGCGCCTGTGCACGGATCGGCCCGTGCTGACCACCGTCGCCGCGCGGGAGCCGCGCTGGATCGCCGGCTGCGGCACCGTCTGATCAGGACTTGACCGCGCCGGAAGTCGCGTCCGGGGTGACACTGGTCGTCCGCCGTGCTGGGGGGATTCCTTCCAGTGAAAGGCAGACCGCCATGCGAGCAGTTCGTTTCCACGAGTTCGGCGACCCGCACGTCCTCACGGTCGAGGACGCGCCCGATCCGCACGCCGGCCCAGGACAGATCCGGATCAGAGTCCAGGCCGCCAGCGTGAACCCGGTCGATCTGAAGATCCGGGCCGGCTATCTGGAACAGTTCATGCCGACGACGTTCCCCGCGATCACCGGCACGGACGCGACCGGTGTCGTCGACGAGGTCGGCGAGGGCGTCACCGGCGTCGACCCCGGCGACCGCGTGTTCGGCCTCGGTCAGGGCACCGCCGCCGAGTACGCCGTCCTCACCGCGTGGGCGCCCGTGCCCAGCGCCTGGAGCGTGGAACAGGCCGCCGCGGCGGGCCTGGTCTCCGCGACGGCCATGGCGAGTTGGGACACCGTGGGTGACGTCTCCGGCAAGACCGTGCTCGTCGAGGGCGCCGCCGGTGGCGTCGGTTCCGCCGCCGTGCAGATCGCCGTCGCCCGCGGCGCCACGGTGATCGGCACCGCGAGCGAGGTGAACCACGACTTCCTCCGCGACCTCGGTGCCACCCCGATCACCTACGGCGACGGCCTGGCCGAGCGGGTGGCCGCCGTCGCACCGGACGGGGTCGACGCCGCTCTGGACACCGCCGGCTCCGGCTCGCTGGCCGACATCGTGGCCATCGTCGGTGACGCCTCGCACGTCGCGACGATCGCCGACTTCGGTGCCGAGGCCCTCGGCGTCCCCCTCGTCGCGGGCAACGTCAACGCCGCCGCGAACCTCGCCGACGCGTCCCGGCTCGGGGAGAACGGCTCCTACACCCCGCACGTGCAGGCCACCTATCCGCTGGAGAAGATGACCGACGCGCACGCGCACGTCCAGGGCGGCCACACCAGGGGCAAGGTCGTGATCGCCCTCTGACACCTCAGGTGTCCGCTCAGCGGAGGAAGGCGCGGCGATCGCCACCATTTTCGCAGCGGTCTTGCCATCATTGGCTCGGTGCTGGGCTGCGACCTCCGGCGTCGAGAGGGTGGGGACCATGGCGGCGACCGAACGGCAGAAGCAGGCGTTGCACGAGCTGACGGCGCGAGGAACGCTGACGGCTGAACAAGAAAGCGCGGTGATCGCGGCCCTCGACGACACCGGTCCACCTCAACGGATCGGGGACCGCCTCGCCGAGGTCGCCGCCTATCTCGGCGGAGGGTTGCTGCTCGGCGGCGCCGCACTGGTGCTCGGGGTGTCGTGGCAGGACATGGCCAGGCTCGCCAGGATCGGGGTGCTCGGCGCCGCCACCGCGGCGCTCCTGGTCGCCGCTTTCGTGGTGGCGGGCGGAATGTCCGCCGTGCGGTCGGTCTCATCCCGGCGGCGGCGGGTGGTCAGCACGTTGTTCTCGCTCGCCGCGGTGACTGCGGCGTTCACCGCCGGCACGTCCGTGAGCGAACACGAGTTCGTGGTGGGTGCGACGGCAGGTCTGGTCGTGGCGGTCGGCGCCTACGTCCTGGTGACCACGGCGCTCGGCTACCTGACTCTGGCGGCAGCGGCGATCGCCACGGTCGTCGCGTGGGTTGGCGAGTCGATGCCCAGCAGCGCGCTCCCCGGCGGTGTCGCGTTGTTCGCGCTCGGCGTGATCGGCATGTTCCTGTCCCTTGTGGACGTTCTGCGACCCACCCAGCTCGCGCTCGCCGTCGGTGCCGCGACAGCTCTGTTCGGTGCGCAGCAACTGCTCAGCGGAGACGCACCGGTTGCTTACGCGCTCACCGCCGGCCTCGCTTTCCTTTGCTTCGTCACCTATTTCCGGGTGCACTCAACGGTTCTGCTGGTCGCGGGTGTGGTCGCGACGACGATCGTCGTGCCGGAGATCGTGTGGGACCTGACCGACGGCGCCGTCGGAGGTGGCCTGCTGCTCCTCGTGGCCGGTGCGGTGTTGCTCGCCACCAGTCTCGGCAGCACCTGGTTGCGCCGCACTCGGTGATATTTGGCCACTTGGGCCGCCACCCCGCACAGCAAGAGACTGCTGGCATGAACGAATTGCGAAGATCAGCAGCGACCGCCCTTCTCCTGACGGCCGGATTGGCCCTCTGGCCCACCGCGATCGCGTCCGCGCAGCCACCTCCGACGTGCAACGGCCTGGCCGCGACGCAGGTCGGGACGAACGGCAACGACGTGCTGTTCGGCACGAACGGGCCGGACGTGTTCGTGACGCTCGGCGGCGACGACGTCGTGTTCGGGCTCAACGGAAACGACACGGCCTGCCTGGGAGCCGGCGCCGACGAGTTCTTCGGCGGCAACGGAAACGACTGGGCCGCAGGCGAAGCAGGCGCTGACACGCTCAACGGCGAGGCGGGCAACGACACCCTTCTCGGCGGTGAGGGCCCAGACCGTCTCGACGGCGGCAACGGCAACGACACCCTCAACGGCGGTGCGGCCGCCGACATCGTTGAAGCCGGCGCGGGCAACGACACCGTGAACGCAGGAGCGGGTGCCGACTCCGTCAGCGGTGGCGACGGCGCCGACACGCTCAACGGTCAGAACGGTGCCGACCGCATGAACGGCGGCAACGGCAACGACCGCCTCAACGGTGGCGCGGGCGTCGACGACCTCGACGGTGGCGCCGGCAACGACGTCGTCAACGGCGACGCGGGCAACGACACCCTCACCGACCCGGCCGGCCTGGACGTCGGCGACGGCGGCGCGGGCCCCGCAGACCGCTGCGACTCGCGCTTCGAGTCGTTGTCCAACTGCGAGATCATCTTCTGACGGTCACTCGCCCACGGCGAGCCACTCCAGCTCGGCGGCGAGCACGCCGAGCTGGAACCGCGACTGCACGCCGAGCAACGACTGCAGGCGCGCGATCCGCCGGTTCAGGGTGCGCAGGCTGACGTCCAGCTCGCGGGCGATCGCCCGGTCGGTCGCGCCGGTGCGCATGAGCCGCAGCAGGTGCTGGGTCTCCACCGTGGGCTCCTTGCCCACGGCCACGGCGTGATCAGTTCTGGGGCGCGGCAGCGTGACCGCAGTCAGCCGCCCCACGGGGTGTGCGACCACCCCCGGTTTTACGCGGGTCACAGCCATACGACGACGGTAGGCGTGACTATTGACGACTGTCAATCAAAAGTCCGCACTTCGTTGTCGGAACACACGTGTCTTAGGGATAAACATCGCCATTACTCGGCGCTGACCAGCACCTCACCCGCGGAAGCACCGGCGGCGACCTCTCCCAGCCGCGCGTCCAGCACCTCCGGCGACAACACGTGCCGCACCACCATCGCCGCCGCGCCCAGTGCCCCGGCGGTCTCCCCGGCGCCCGACGCGACGATCCGCAGGTTCTCGGTGGCCAGCGGCAACGAGCGGCGGTAGATCGACTCGCGGACGCCCGCCAGCAGCATCTCCCCCGCCTCCGCCAGCAGTCCGCCGATGACCACGAGCGACGGGTTGAACATGCTCACGCACCCGGCGAGCACCTCGCCGATGTCCCTGCCCGCCTGCCGCACGACCCGACCGGCTTCGAGGTTGCCGGCCCGGACGAGGTTCACCACGTCGGCCGTCGACGAGGCGGGATGTCCCAGCTCCCGCAGCTTCGCCGCCAGCGCGGGGCCGGCCGCGACGGCTTCCAGGCAGTCGATGTTGCCGCACCGGCACAGCGCCCCGCCGCCCTCGGGCACCCTGATGTGCCCCAGGTCCCCCGCCGCGCCCGCCGCGCCGCGGTGCAGCACGCCGTTGCTGATCAGCCCGGCGCCGATGCCGGTCGCCGCCTTCACCACGATCATGTGCAGCACGTCCGGGTACGCGGCGGTGTGCTCGCCCAGTGCCTCCAGGTTGACCTCGTTGTCGACCAGCACCGGCACGTCGAACTCCGCCGCGATCGCCGCCGGCACGTCGAACCCGTCCCAGCCCGGCATGATCGGCGGGTTGTTCGGACGGCCGGTGGAGTGCTCGACCGGGCCGGGCAGGCCGATGCCCACTCCGGCGATCTCCGCGGCGTCCACGGTCTTCAGCAACGAACGCCACGTCGTGACCAGGAGCGGCAGGATCACCGCCGGTCCGTCCGCCACGTCGAGGTCCACCTGTTCGACGGCGAGCAACCGGCACCCCAGGTCGGAGACGGCCACGGTGGCGTGGGTGGCGCCCACCTCGGCCGCCAGCACGTGCTGGGCGCCGGGGTGGAACCCGAACCGGCCCGCCGGGCGTCCGCCGGTGGACTCGCCGGTGCCGCTGCCGGTCACCAGCCCGGCGGCCACCAGCAGGTCGAGCCTGGCCCGCACCGTGGACCGGGCGAGACCGGTCGCGGCCACGATCTCCGCTCGGGTGCGCGGGCTGCCGTCCATCAGCATGCGCAGCACTGCGGCCGGCGAACCCGCCTCTACACCCAAGGTGCTCTCCATCGAACAATTGTCACATCGGAGCCGGGAGGCGGGCGGGATCAGCCCCCGGAGCTGAACGCGGCGTCGAACGAGGCCGACGGCGGGTCGAAGGCGTTGCGGCGGATGAACTCCAGCGCCTCGGGCGCGCCGACGAGCCGGTCCATCCCCGCGTCCTCCCACTCGACGCTGATCGGCCCGGTGTAGCCGATCGTGTTGAGCATCCGGAACGACTGCTCCCACGGCACGTCACCGCGTCCGGTGGAGACGAAGTCCCAGCCGCGCCGCGGGTCCGCCCACGCCAGGTGCGAGCCGAGCCGGCCGTTGCGGCCGTTGCCGACCTGGCGCCGGGCGTCCTTGCAGTCCACGTGGTAGATCCGGTCGCGGAAGTCCCACAGGAACCCGACCGGGTCGAGGTCCTGCCAGACGAAGTGCGACGGGTCCCAGTTCAGGCCGAACGCCGGCCGGTGCCCGATCGCCTCCAGCGCGCGGACGGTGGTCCAGTAGTCGTAGGCGATCTCGGACGGGTGAACCTCGTGCGCGAACCGGACGCCGACCTCGTCGAACACGTCCAGGATCGGGTTCCAGCGGTCGGCGAAGTCCTGGTACCCGGCGTCGATCATCGAGGCGGGCGCCGGCGGGAACATGGCCACGGTCTTCCAGATCGACGAACCGGTGAACCCCACGACGGTGTCGACGCCGAGCCTCGCCGCGGCCCGCGCGGTCGCCTTCATCTCCTCCGCCGCCCGCTGCCGCACGCCCTCGGGGTCGCCGTCACCCCAGTTGCGGGCGGAGAGAATCCCCTGGTGCCGCTCGTCGATCGGGTCGTCGCAGACGGCCTGCCCGGTGAGGTGGTTGGAGATCGCCCACACCTTCAGGTCGTGCTTCGCGAGGATCGCGAGCCGGTCCGCGACGTAGTCGTCGTCCTCCGCGGCCCGCCACGGGTCGAGGTGGTCGCCCCAGCAGGCGATCTCCAGGCCGTCGTAGCCCCAGCCGGAGGCCAGCCGGGCGACCTCCTCGAACGGTAGATCGGCCCACTGGCCGGTGAACAACGTGATCGGGCGTGCCATCTCGGTTCCCTCCTCAGATCTGCTGCCCTAGGGGCCTGTATCGAAGTCTGGGTTCGATGAGAGTCGCGCCTGAGGTGGTTCATGGCGGTGCGGCCGAATGGCCCGCATACCGGTGTTGTATGTGGGTCGTTCGGCCGTGCCGCCGGGGGCCGCCTCAGGCCCGGCTATCGCGGATCCAGACTTCGATACAGGCCCTAAACCTGTTGCCACGTGCGGGACGCCGCGCTGTCCTCGACGGCGGCGAGAACGCGCTGCACCTGCAGACCGTCGGCGAACGACGGCGCGGGGTCGGTACCTTCGGCCACGGCTCGCACGAAGTCGACGGCCTGGTGGGTGAACGCGTGCTCGTAGCCCAGGCCGTGCCCGGCGGGCCACCAGGCGCCGACGTACGGGTGCGCCGGCTCGGTGACCACGATCCGGCGGAACCCGGCGACGGCGGAGTCCTCGGTGCCGTCGAAGAACTGCAGCACGTTCATGTCCTCGAAGTCGAACGCCAGGCTGCCCGCCGAGCCGTTGACCTCGATGCGCAGCGCGTTCTTGCGGCCGTTGGCGAAGCGCGTGGCCTCGAACGAACCGAGCACGCCACCGGTGAAGCGGGCCAGGAACAACGCGGCGTCGTCCACCGTGACGGGACCGGTCCGTCCGGTCGCGGCGGTACCGGACAGGCCGGAGTGCGCGGAGGCCAGCGGACGCTCCGGCACGAACGTCACCAGCGTCCCCATCACCTCGCTGATCGTGTCGCCGAGGATGAACTGGGTGGCGTCGACGATGTGCGCGCCGATGTCGCCGAGCGCGCCCGAGCCCGCCTTCTCCTTGTCCAGCCGCCACGACAGCGGCGCGGCGGGGTCCACGATCCAGTCCTGCAGGTACTGGGCGCGCACGTGGTGGATCCGTCCCAGTCTGCCCCGGGCGACCAGGTCCCGGGCCAGGCCCAGGGCAGGCACTCGCCGATAGCTGAACCCCACCATCGCGCGCACCCCGCGCCGGGCGGCGCGGTCGGCGGCCTCCGCCATGGCGACCGCTTCGGCGACGCTGTTGGCCATCGGCTTCTCGCACAGCACGTGCTTGCCCGCGTCCAGGGCGGCGACCGCGATCTCGGCGTGCGTGTCACCCGGTGTGCAGATGTCCACCACGTGCACGTCGTCGCGGTCCAGCACGGACTTCCAGTCGGTCACGGACTCGGCCCAGCCCAGGCGCTCCGCGGCGGCCCTGGTCCGGTCGGGGTCACGGCCGCACAGCACGGCCATCACCGGCCGCGCCGGCAGGTCGAAGAAGCGCGGCGCGACCCGCCACGCCTGGGAGTGCGCGGCTCCCATGAAGGCGTGACCGACCATCGCGATGCCCAGATCCGGCGTCGTCCCAGGAGTGGTCTTAGAAGTCGACACTGCGCGCTGTCCTCTCTTTTCAGGACTCGAAGGCGGTGGGCAGGTAGCGGTCGACGTTGTCCTTGGTGACGACCGGCGCGTACAGCTGGACCTCACGGGGGACCTCCACCTCGACCAGGTCGCCGAGGCTCTTGCCCTGCACGGCGAGCCGGGCGAGCCGGATGCCGTCCGCGCCCTGGGTGGACGGGTAGATGACGGTCGCCTTGTGCGGGCCGTTGTCCGCCTTGATCTCCCGCATCACGTTGGCCGATCCCGCACCGCCGACCATGAAGAACTCGCTGCGGCCGGAGTTCTTGATCGCGGCGGTGACGCCGACGCCCTGGTCGTCGTCGTGGTTCCAGATGGCGTCGATCTTGGGGGCGGCCTGCAACAGGTTCGCGGCAGCCCTCTCACCGCTCTCGACGGTGAACTCGGCGGCCACGCGGTTGCTGACCTTCAGGCCGCAGCCCTGCAGTGCCTGCGCGAAACCCCTGCTGCGGTCCTGGGTCAGCGGCAGCGAGTCGATGCCGGCGATCTCCGCGACCACGGAGCCGGGCTTGTCCTTGAGCCGCTCGCACACGTAGGTGCCGGCGGACACGCCCATGCCGTGGTTGTCGCCCAGCACGGTCGACCGCGCGGCGAACGGGCTGTCGAACTGGCGGTCCACGTTGATCACGGTGATGCCGGCCTTCATGGCCTTCAGCGCGACCGGGGTAAGGGCGGCGCCGTCGAACGGCAGCAGCACGATCGCGTCCACCTTGTCGTTGATGAACGTCTCCACCTGGCTGATCTGGAGGTTGACGTCGTTGGTGCCCTCGACGACGCGCAGCTCCACGTCGGAGTACTTGCCCGCCTCCGCCTTGGCGGCGTTGGTGATCGCGGCCATCCAGCCGTGGTCGGCGGCCGGTGCGGAGAACCCGATCACGACCTTCTTGCCCGGCTCGTCGTTGGCGACCTTCACCCCGCCGCCCTGGTTGCCGCCGCCCTGGTTCTGCGGCGTGTTGCCCGTGCACGCGGTGAGCGCGAGCGTTAAGGCGGCGAGTACGGCGATTCTCTTGAGTGGCATGGATTCTCCTCGGGTGGCAGCGGTCGTGAATGCGGCGTCAGGCGCCGCTGCGTCTGGCCAGCCGCTGCTGGAGGAGGACGGCGACCACGATGATCGCTCCCTTCGCGACGGCCTGGGCGGAGATGGAGAGGTTGTTGAGGGTGAAGACGTTCGACAGCGTGGTGAAGATCAGGACGCCGAAGACGGTGCCCGCGATCGTGCCCCGGCCGCCGGACAGCAGCGTGCCGCCGATCACGACCGCGGCGATCGCGTCGAGCTCGTACAGGCCGCCGTGGGTCGCGCTGCCGGTCGTGGTGCGGGCGATGAGCATGACCGCGGCCAGCCCGCAGCACAGGCCGAGCAGCGTGTAGAGCCAGACGGTGTGCCGCCGCACGTCGATGCCGGCCAGCCGCGCCGCCTCGGGGTTCCCGCCGACGGCGAACGTCCGGCGCCCGAACGTGGTGCGGTTGAGCAGCACCCACCCGGCCGCGGCGACCACCGCGAAGATCACCACGAGCACCGGTACCCCCAGCACCGATGCGTCGAAGAACGCGGCGAAGCCCGGCACGTTCACGATCTGCGTCTTGCGGTTCGAGATGATCTCGGCCAGACCGCGCGCGGCAGCCAGGCTCGCCAGGGTCGCGATGAACGCCACGACCCGGCCGTAGGCGATGAGCGCGCCGTTGACCAGTCCGCACACCCCGCCCACCACGAGCGCGGTGAACACGATGACGATCCAGTGCGAGTTGTTCGCGATCCCTTGGGTGGCAAGGGTTGTCGCCCACACCGAGGACAGCGCGACGATCGCCCCCACGGACAGGTCGATCCCGCCGCCGGTGATCACGAACGTCATGCCGACGCTCACGACACCGATCACCGCGGCAAGTCGCAGGATGGTGAGCAGGTTGTCGACGTCGGCGAACCGGTCGCCCGCGGTGACCACACCGCCGATGCACAACAGGATCAGTGCGACGACGAGACCGGTGTTGCGCCCGGCCGCGGAGCCGAGCAGGCCGGAGATGCCGGACTGCCGCACGACCGGGGGTCTTCCCTGTTGCTGCGCCGCCACGGCGGCGGTGTCCTCGCTCATGCGGCGTGTCCTTCCATGACCAGGTCGAGAACCCTGGACTCGTCGATCTCGTCGGCCGGACCGTCGTGGACCACCCGGCCCTCGCGCACCACCAGGACCCGGTCGGCCAGGCCCAGGACCTCCTCGACGTCGCTCGACACGACGACCACGGCGACGCCGGAGTCCGCCAGTTCGCGGATGAGCTCGTAGATCTCGCTGCGCGCGCCCACGTCCACGCCGCGGGTGGGTTCGTCCAGCAGCAGCACCCGGCATTCCCGCAACAGCCACCGCGCGAGCACGACCTTCTGCTGGTTGCCTCCGGACAGGCCGCGCACCACCCGGTCGACGCCGGCCGGCCGGACGTCCAGCGCCTCGGTGAGCTTCGTCGAGCGGGCACGTTCGGCGCGGTCGTCGAGAAACCCGAACCGGGCGAACGCCGACATCGACGAGACGGTGATGTTGCGGTAGACGGCCTGGTCCAGCAGCAGTCCCTGGCTCTTGCGTTCCTCGGGGCACAACCCCATCCCCGCGCGCACGGCCGCGCCGACGCTTCCCCGCCGCAGCTTCCTGCCGTCGACCTCGACGGTGCCCTCGGCCGCTTTCCTTGCGCCGTAGACGGTTTCCAGGATCTCCGAGCGGCCCGACCCGACGAGACCCGCGAGCCCGACCACCTCACCGGCGTGGACGGTGAGATCCACGCCGGCAAAGCGGTCACCGTCAGCCAGGCCGCGCACCACCAGCACCTCGGGAGCGGCCGGGTCGACCGGTTTCCGGTGCGGGAACACGTTGTCCAGCACCCGACCGGTCATCAACCCGATCAGTTCCGAGGTCTTCGTCTCGCGTGCGGGCAGGCCCGTCGCGACGGTGCGGCCGTCCTTGAGGACGGTCACGCGGTCGCCGATCTCGCGGATCTCGGCCAGCCGGTGCGAGATGTAGATCACCGCCACCCCTTGGGCGGTGAGCTCCCTGATGATCCCGAACAGGACCCGCACCTCGTCCGGGTCCAGCACGGCCGACGGCTCGTCCATGATCAGCAGCTGTCCGTCCAGCGACAGCGCCCGCGCCATGCTGACGACCTGCTGATGTGCCACGGACAACCGGCCGACGTCGCGGTCGGGCGAGATGTCCGGGTGTCCCAGCCGATCGAGCAGTGCGCGGGTCCTGCGGCGAGCCTCCGCCCGTCGGCTGAAGCCCGCCGTGGACAGTTCGTGGCCGAGGAACACGTTGTCGGCCACCGACAATCCCGCCACGAGGTCCAGCTCCTGGTAGATGGCGGCGACCCCGCTGCGCATCGCGGCGGTCGGGTTGCCGAACGACACCACCTCGCCCCGCCAGCGGATCTCGCCCTCGTCCGGGCGGTGCGCGCCGGACAGCACCTTGATCAGCGTCGACTTGCCCGCGCCGTTCTGCCCGAGCAGGCAGTGCACCTCGCCCGCGCGCACCTCGAAGTCCACTCCCTGCAGAGCCGTCACACCGGGAAAGCGCTTCACCACTCCCCGGACCGACAGCAGTGCAGCAGCCGGCGCCGTCATCGCCATTGAGTCCTCCGAGGCCCCGGCAACCGTTGTGCCATCAGGGAATTCGACTTGAGGACAATCAAACTAACGAGCCGTTTTTCACCCGGTCAAGATTGTTGACGTGGCACATATCGGCCATCTTTTTCCTTGACCACCAGCGGGTGCGTCGACGTCCCTGCCTCTCCGTGGTCGGTCCATCACCCACGGTCGAGCTGCTTGACACCTCCAGGAGACGACTCCAGACTCGCCATTTTCTGGGAGCGCTCCCAGAATTTCCACCGAGACCAGAGGAGTTCTCCCGTGCGTTCCCGCCGCCGCCAGATCACCGCACTGGTCTGCGCCGTCGCCTCCACGCTCGCCGTGACCGCCTGCGGTGCAGGCAAAGCCGCCGACGGCAGGACCGAGCTGACCATCGCCACGTTCAACGAGTTCGGCTATGACGAGTTGTTCAAGGAATACGAGGCCGCCCATCCGGACGTCAAAATCACTCAACGCAAGACGGGCCAGGGCGCCCCGCACCACCAGAACCTCTTCACCAAGCTGGGTGCCGGATCCGGACTCGCCGACGTCGAGGCGGTCGAGGAGGGCTACCTGAGCCAGGTGATGGCCAAGGCCGGCCAGTTCAACGACCTCAAGGAGATCGGCCCGAAGGACGTCACGCCCGACCGCTGGCTGCCGTGGAAGGCCGAGGCCGCGACCACCAAGGACCGCAGGCTGATCGGGTTCGGCACGGACATCGGGCCGCTCGCCATGTGCTACCGCAAGGACCTGTTCGCGAGTGCCGGCCTGCCGTCCGACCCGGAGGAGGTGAAGCGGCTCTTCGCCACCTGGGACAGCTACTTCGCGGCAGGTGACCAGTTCGTCGCGAAGGTGTCCGGCGTCGCGTGGTTCGACGGCGCGGCGCAGATCTTCAACGCCATGCACAACCAGCACGACGTCGGCTACTTCGACAGATCCGACAAGCTGGTCGTCGAGTCCAACCCCGCCATCAGGAGCGACTGGACCGCCGTGACGAACGCCGTGGCGAAAGGGCAGTCGGCGAAGCTGGTCGCGTTCAGCAACGAGTGGAACACCGGTTTCAAGCTCGGCAGGTTCGCCACGAAGACGTGCCCGTCGTGGATGCTCGGCGTCATCGAGACCCAGGCCGGGCCGGAGAACGCGGGCAAGTGGGCCGTCACCGACGCGTTCCCCAACGGCGGCGGGAACTGGGGCGGCTCGTACCTGACCGTGCCGAAGCAGAGCCGCAACGCCGCCAAGGCCGCAGAGCTCGCGGCCTGGCTCACGGCGCCGGAGCAGCAGATCAAGGCGTTCCAGGCCAGGGGCACGTTCCCCAGCCAGGTCGACGCCCTCGAGAACCGGGCGCTGCTGGAACAGGTCAACACCTACTTCGGCGACGTCAAGGCGGGTGCGCTGTTCGCCGCGCAGGCGCAGAAGGTCAAGGCCGCGCAGTACAAGGGCCCCGCCGACGGACAGCTCCAGGAGAACGTGTTCGCCCCGGCGCTGCAGTCCGTCGAGCAGGGCAAGAACCCCGACGAGGCCTGGCGCACCGCGGTGCAGGAGGCGCAGAAGGCCGCCAAGTGACCTGACGTTCGAATCGAATCGATTCTCGAACGCGGACCGGGACCGGTTCTTCTTGACCACCGGTAACCCAGTCAGGATTCTGGGAGCGCTCCCAGAATCCGTCGACGAGGACGTGATGCGCATGGCAAGCCGCAGACTTTTCGTGGTGACCGCGCTCGTCGCGGCCTGTCTTCCCGCGGTGTCGAGCACCGCGACCGGCGCACCCGACGCCACCGTCGTGGTCAACGCCAACGCGGGGCTGGCGACCGTGCCGGACACCGCGATCGGCGTCAACCACGCGATCTGGGACAGCCAGCTCGGCACGAACGCGGTGAACGACCTGCTCGGCGATGCCGGAGTGCGGATGATGCGCTATCCCGGCGGTTCGTACGGCGACATCTACCACTGGAAGGACCACACGGCGCCCGGCGGTTACGTGGCACCGAACACCGACTTCGACACGTTCATGGCCGGTGTGCGGAGGGCTCAGGCACAACCGATCATCATCGCGAACTACGGCACCGGCACGCCGCAGGAAGCAGCCGACTGGGTGCGCTACGCCAACGTCACCAAGGGCTACGGCGTGAAGTACTGGGAGATCGGCAACGAGCTCTACGGCAACGGGCACTACGGCGCCAACTGGGAAGCCGACAACCACCCGGACAAGAGTCCCGCCGGGTACGCCAGGGAGACCGTCGCCTTCGCCCAGGCCATGAAAGCCGTCGACCCCACGATCAAGGTCGGCGCGGTGCTCACCGCCCCCGCGAACTGGCCGGACGCGATCGTCGGCACGGGAGACGCCGCGAGCTGGAACCAGACGGTGCTGTCGATCGCGGGCCCGCACGTGGACTTCGTGATCGTGCACTGGTATCCCGGCGGCTCGACGACCGAGCAGTCCCTGGCGAGCACGGACCAGGTCCCCGACATGATGTACCTCCTGCGTCAGCAGATCACCAAGTACGCCGGACCGAACCCCGACCGCCTCGGCGTCGCGATGACCGAGCTGAACGCCACGTACGGCCGCAACACCCAGCCGGGCGCGCTCTTCGCCGCGGAGGCCTACACCTCGTTGCTGGAGAACGGCGTCTTCAACGTCGACTGGTGGAACGTCCACAACGGACCGGACAAGGCGTCCACCATCGGCGGTCAGCCCGACTTCAACGACTTCGGGCTGCTCTCCAGCGCCACCTGCCTGCCGGACGGCGCCTGCGAACCGCCGCTGAACACACCGTTCGCGCCGTACCACGCGCTCAAGATGCTGAGCCTCTTCGCCCGCCCCGGCGACCAGCTCGTCCGCGCGGGCTCCGCCGAACCGTCGATCAGGGCGCACGCGGCACGGCGGCCGAACGGTGACCTCGCGGTGATGCTGCTCAACTCCGACGAGAACAACTCGCGCACGGTCAGCATCGACTACGCCGGCTACACGCCTTCCGCTGCCACGCCGACGGTGCACACGTTCACCAACGGCGCGACCGAAGTCGTGACGTCGTCCGACGGAAGCGCGACCAGCCGGACGCTGCCGCCGTTCTCGCTCACCACGCTCGTCCTGCGCCCCTCCGGTCAGGCTCAGCTGCCCACCGCACCCGGACAGCCCACCGGCTCGACCACCGACCGGACCGCGACGATCACCTGGCCGTCCGTGCCGGGGGTCGTGAAGTACGAGGTGCACCGTCAGCTCGGCACGATCAGCGAGCAGTGGGGCGAGACGTCCGGTACCTCGTTCACCGCCGGAAACCTCAATCCCGGCACCAGGTACACGGTCAACGTGCTGGCTCGCAACGCCGCAGGTGCCGTGTCCTGGTCGTCTCCCCCGCTCACCGTCACCACCGGCAGTCCGGCCGAGAGCTCCTGCACGGTGCGAATGTCCAACGTGACCGACTGGAGCAGCGGGTTCGTCGGCGCCGTCGACATCACCAGCACGCAGGCGATGTCCAACTGGACGCTGAACTTCGACTGGCCCACCACCCGTCAGCAGGTGGGGTCCGGCTGGAACGCGACGTGGACCCAGACCGCCAGCGCGGTCACCGTCGTCGGTTCGACCCGCATCGAACCGAACGGGACCGTCAACACCGGCTTCGTCGGCAACTACACCGGGCCGAACATCACACCGACGGCCTTCAGGTTGAACGGAACGCTTTGCCACACCACGTCATGAGCCTCGGAGGAGAGCGGATGAAGCGGCGGCACAAGGCTTTCGGCGCGCTGGTCGCGGCTGTGGTGGCGGTGAGCGGCATGGTCACCGTCGGCACGGCCCAGGTTCCCGCGGTCGCGGCGGCGGGCGGTACGGGCACCGGGTACCTGCACACCAGCGGGAACAAGATCCTGGACAGCACGAACGCGACGGTCCGGCTGACCGGCATCAACTGGTTCGGGATGGAGACCGACAACAAGACCTTCCACGGCCTGTGGGCGAATGTCACGTGGCGCCAGCAGCTCGATCACATGGCGCAGCTGGGCTACAACACCCTGCGCGTCCCGTTCTCCAACGACGCGCTGAAGCCCGACGCCAGGGCCACCGGCATCAACGACAACACCAATCCCGACCTGGTCGGGCTGTCCCCGTTGCAGATCCTGGACAAGGTGATCGGGTACGCGGGGCAGAAGGGGATGCGCGTCATCCTCGACCGGCACCGGCCGACCAGCGCGGGCCAGTCCGCGCTCTGGTACACGGCGGGCGTGCCGGAGACCACCTGGATCAACGACTGGAAGGCCCTCGCCCAGCGCTACGCGGGCAACACCACGGTGATCGGTGCCGACCTGCACAACGAACCGCACGCCGAAGGCACCAACCCGGCGGCGACCGGTTCGTGCTGGGGTTGCGGCGACACCGCCCGCGACTGGCGGCTGGCCGCCGAGCGCGCGGGCAACGCGATCCTGTCCGTGCAGCCGAACTGGCTGATCTTCGTCGAGGGCGTGAGCTGCCCGAGCGGCGGCCTGTCGAACGTGTGGGACGGCGATCCGTCCAACGACGAGGACTGCGGCTGGTGGGGCGGGAACCTGTCGAAGGCCGGTCAGTTCCCGGTGCGCCTGTCCGTGCCGGGCCGCCTCGTGTACTCCCCGCACGAATACGCGACGTCGGTCTACAACCAGCCGTGGTTCAGCGCGCCGAACTATCCGGCGAACATGCCGGGAATCTGGGACAAGTACTGGGGTTACCTGTACAAGCAGAACATCGCGCCGCTGATGATGGGCGAGTTCGGCACCACGCTCGCGAATCCGGTGGACAAGGTGTGGCTGGAAAATCTCATGGCCTACACCGGGACCGGCGTCAACGGGATCTCGTTCACCTATTGGTCGTGGAATCCCAATTCCGGCGACACCGGCGGCATCGTCGGCGACGACTGGACCACGGTCAACCAGGCCAAGCAGAGCATTCTGCAGCCCTACCTGATTCCACCGGTCGGAGGCGGTCCCGGCCCCACCACGACCACCACCGGTGGCGGCTCTGGCGGTTGCAAAACGGCGTGGAAGCTCGACAACTCCTGGCAGGGCGGCTTCCAGGGCTCGCTGACCGTCACCAACACCGGGACGAACGCCGCCACCCCGTGGATGGTCACGTTCACCCTGCCCGGCGCCACCATCTCCAACGGCTGGAACGGCACCTTCACCCAGTCCGGCACCACGGTCACCGTGACGGCGCCCTCCCACAGCCCGACCCTGGCACCGGGAGCGTCCGTATCCCTCGGCTTCACCGCCAACGGCCCAACAACCGCACCCTCAACCGTCACCCTGAACCAATCAGCCTGCTCGTGACCGCACGCGGGGGCCCTCTCGTACTGACACACAGTACGAAAGCTCCCCGCGTGCACCCCACAACAAGCCAAACGACGGCCGCCACAACCCTCACCAACCGCGCTCAACAGCGAGTCAGACGGCCGCCGCCGCAGCCCTCACCAGCCGCGCTCAGCGGTGCACGCGGGGAGCTTTCGTACTGACACACAGTACGAAGGGGCCCCGCGTGCGGATGGTGCCAGGTCAGACGGTGGCGGAGGTGCGGGCGGCCAGGCCTTCGAGGACGACGGTCAACTGGTCGGTGACCTCGGGGTCGTCGACCGGGTGGAGGTCGGCGAAGCGGACCACGGAGCCGGGGATCGACAGCGTCAGGTCCTCGGCGACCTCGGCGCCGGCGATCTTGACGGCCTTGCGGGCCTCGTCCTGGGCCCACACGCCGCCGTACTGGCCGAACGCGGTGCCGACGACGGCGACCGGCTTGCCGGACAGGGCGCCCGCGCCGTAGGGGCGCGACAGCCAGTCGATGGCGTTCTTCAGCACGGCCGGGATGGTGCCGTTGTACTCGGGCGAGACCAGCAGCAAGGCGTCGGCCTCGGCAGCGGCTTCGCGCAGCTTCACGGCCGAGGCGGGAACGCTGCCCTCGGCGTCGATGTCCTCGTTGTAGAACGGCACCGTGTCCAGGCCGTCGAACAGGCCGACCTCGACGTGCTCCGGCGCGATCTGCACGGCGGCTTCGGCGAGCCTGCGGTTGTGCGATCCGGCGCGGAGGCTGCCGACGAGGGTGAGGATGCGAACGGCCATGACGTACTCCCAGGAGCGGACTTCGGTGGACAGTCCTCCGCACAAACGGGACGCGGCCCGTTTATCTTCCGGATAGGCTGCGGAGGTGATCGACAACACACGGCTGCCCCTCCTCAGCACGGAAACTCCCCTGCGCGCGGACGCCGTGCGCAACCGGGCCCGCCTGCTGGAAGCCGCGGCGCGCCTGTCGGCCGAACACGGCGCGGCGGCGATCACGATGGAGTCGGTGGCCGCCGCAGCAGGGGTCGGCAAGGGCACCGTGTCGCGGCGCTTCGGCGACCGCAACGGACTGCTCCAGGCCCTCCTCGACCACGCGGAACAGGGTTTTCAGGCGTCGTTCCTCAGCGGTCCGCCACCACTGGGCCCCGGCGCCGACCCCGCCGCGCGGCTCAGAGCGTTCGGACCGGCCCTGTTGCACCACCAACGCGCGAACCGCGACCTCTACCTGGCCGCCGAACCCGCACCCGACCGGCGGTTCCTCGTTCCGGCCGGGCGGCTGCGCCACACCCACGTCGCCGTCCTGGTCCGCGCGATCCTCCCGGACGCCGACGCCGACCTGCTCGCCCACACCCTGCTGTCGTCGGTCGACGTCGTGCTGGTCGACCACCTGCTCCGCGGCCACGGCATGTCGCTGGACCGCGTGGAAGCCGGCTGGCACGACCTGGTCGACCGACTCCTGCCCTGACCCGGCGAAAAGCCCGGCGCAAAGTTTAGAAACAATTGTTTCGAAACCCTTTCGGGAGATTCTTCCGTCGAATGCGTCGAAGCGTTCTTGTGAGCGCAAACACGCCGGTGTCACACTCCGGAAATCGGGCATTTCGGCTAGTTTCGAAAGTGTGGAAACAATGAAACTGACATCGAGGTCAGTGGCACTGGTGCCACTCGTGGCGACGGCTGCGGCGGTGGTGGTCGGAGCCACCCTGATCGCGCCGGCCCCCGCGAACGCGGCGACCACCCTCGGCGCGGCCGCCCAGCAGTCCGGCCGCTACTTCGGCACCGCGGTGGCCGCGAACAAGCTGAGCGACTCGACGTACACCGGGATCCTCAACCGCGAGTTCGACATGGTCACGGCCGAGAACGAGATGAAGATCGACGCGACCGAGCCGAACCAGAACCAGTTCAGCTACGGCAACGCCGACCGGATCGTCAACCACGCCCGCAACCAGGGCAAGAGGGTGCGCGGGCACACCCTGGCGTGGCACTCGCAGCAGCCCGGCTGGATGCAGAACATGTCCGGTACCGCGCTGCGCAACGCGATGCTGAACCACGTCACCCAGGTCGCGACCTACTACCGCGGCAAGATCTACGCCTGGGACGTGGTGAACGAGGCGTTCGCCGACGGCAGCAGCGGCGCACGGCGCGACTCCAACCTCCAGCGCACCGGCAACGACTGGATCGAGGCCGCGTTCCGCGCCGCCCGTGCGGCCGACCCCGGCGCGAAGCTCTGCTACAACGACTACAACACCGACGACTGGACCCACGCCAAGACCCAGGCCGTCTACCGGATGGTGCAGGACTTCAAGTCCCGCGGCGTCCCCATCGACTGCGTCGGCCTCCAGTCCCACTTCAACCCCCAGAGCCCGGTTCCCTCCAACTACCAGACGACCCTGCAGAACTTCGCCAACCTCGGCGTCGACGTGCAGATCACCGAACTGGACATCGAGGGCTCCGGCAGCGCTCAGGCGTCCAACTACGACCGCGTGACCCGAGCATGCCTCGCCGTGTCCCGCTGCACCGGCATCACCGTGTGGGGCATCCGCGACACCGACTCCTGGCGTGCTTCCGGCACGCCATTGCTGTTCGACGGCAACGGCAACAAGAAGGCCGCGTACAACTCCGTGCTCGACGCGCTCAACGCGGGCGGACCCGGCCCCACGACAACGACGACTACCACCACGACCACAACCACGACGACCACCAACAACCCCGGTCCGGGCGGCTGCACCGCGTCGGTGTCGCTGAACCAGTGGGGTGAGGGGTTCGTCGCCACTATCAAGGTCACCGCCGGATCCTCCGCTCTGCGCGGCTGGACCGTCACCACCACGCTGTCCAACGGCACCGTCACGAACTCGTGGAGTGCCAACCGCAGTGGTAACAGCGGAACCATCAACTGGTCCAATGTGGACTACAACGGCTCCGTGGCCGCGGGCCAGTCGACCGAGTTCGGCTTCCAGGGCACCGGCAGCGGATCGGGCCTCAACCCGTCCTGCACCGCCAGCTGATCACCGGCCTCGTGCGGGCCCGTCGTTCGCGGCGGGCCCGCACCGGACAGCCATTCGTACCAGCCAGGTCGCCCTCAAGCAGCCGTCGCAGCGCAGCTCGAACCACGCCACGATAGGACGTTCGAGACTGCGGCTTCTTCGGCGTCTTTGGGAGGCGAGGTCGTGAAGAAGATCGTCCTGGCTCTGGTACTCGGTCTGGCCGCAGCGGGGTTGAGCGCACCCGCGGACGCCGAGCCGCAGGTGGACAGCGTGCGGGTGTGGAACGAGCTCGCGTTGACCGCGGTGCGCGCCACCCGCGCCACCGACGCCGACGCGGCCCGCACCTACGCGATGCTCAACGTGGCCATCTACGACGCGGTCAACGGGCTCGCCCACCCGGCCCGCGCCCACGCGCTGGTACCCGGCCCAGGCCCGCGTGGCGCTGACTCCCGCGCCGCGGCCGTGGCGGCGGCACACGTCGTCCTGGTCCGGCTGGACCCCGCTCGTGTTGTCGAGTACGACGCACAACTGCAGGCCGACCTGGCCGGCCTGCGTCCCGGCCACCAGCGCGACGCCGGGGTGCGCTGGGGACGTGAGGTCGGGGTGCGCGTGGTGACCTCCCGCACCGACGACGGCTCGACTCCGGTGCAAACCCAGCCCGCCGGCGCCGGCCCCGGAGTGTTCCGCGCCGAGTGGTCCGGTGTGCAGTACCGCGACGTTCGGCCGTTCGCCGTCACCGACCCCGCCGCGCACGTACCGGGCCCGCCACCCGCCCTGGACAGCCTCGACTACGCCGCCGCCTTCGCCGAGGTCGCGCTCCTCGGCGACGCCGCGATCACCGCCCCCGACAAGCTCGCCACCTTCGAGTTCTGGTCCGTGCCGACCGGCACCGGCCAACCCGCCGGCGAGTGGGTCAAGATCGCACTGACGGTGTCCCAGGATCTGCCGTTGCCCGCCTCCGCCCGCCTCATGGCGTTGCTGACGATGACCCTGGCCGACACCACGGTTCCCACCGTCGCGACGAAGTTCACCTACCGGCATTGGCGCCCGGCCACGGCGATCCGCGAGGCGGACACCGACGGAAACCCGTGGACGCAACCGAATCCGAGCTGGGCGCCGCGAGCCGGCAGCGTCGGCGGTACACCGGAGTACCCGTCCGGGCACAGTTCCTACAGCGGCGCGGCGGCGGCTGTACTGGCCGGGTTCTTCTGCGCGGACACCATTCGCTTCACGCACACCACGGACACCGCGCCGGGCGGCCAGGCGCGCACCTACCCGAGCTTCTCCGCCGCTGCCGCCGAGGCCGGCAAGTCACGGGTGTTCGGCGGGCAGCACTTCGAGTTCAGCAACCAGGCGGGTCTTGCCGTCGGACGCGGTGTCGCGACCGAGGTGCTCGCCACACGACTGTTGAAACGCACGGGCCCCTCGCACCACGGCGACTGTCCACTGTAGAATTACGCGACGACCACTAGAGTCGCTCATGGCCATTCACTGCCTCTGAGAGCCTGTTGGTAGATGGTCATGCCGTGGTTGAGCTGGGTTGTCTGGGCTGGCCCCAGCGTGCTGGTGGTGGGTCGCCGGAGAGTTCTCGGGTTAGGGCGTGTCCTGCGGATCTTTCTCATGATCGTGTGCAGATGATGATGTGTGGTCGGACGTGGTGAGCTGACGGACAAGGCCTGGGCTGCGATCGCGCCGTTGCTGCCCGCGCAGAACGGGCAGCG
>NZ_JAAMPJ010000013.1 GCF_011067745.1 Lentzea alba | reverse complement strand
TGGTCGGACGGCGGCGACACCTCCGTCGACAATGCCGTTCTCCTGTGCCGCCATCACCACACGCTCATCCACCAAAGTGAATGGGACGTGACAATGGAGCACGGCATCCCCACGTTCTACGCGCCCCGCTGGATGGACGAGCATCGCACGCCCCGAAGAAATCTTCTCCATGCCGCCGTCTGATCGCCACGGGTAATGTCGTGGCGAAGCGAAGCGAGCCGTCTTCCTCTTTGTCGCGTTGGGCAAGCGGTTATAAGGCGACCACTGCGCGATTGGGGCTTGACTTTGGGTGCGAGGTGCTACCGTGTTCGGATCGGCCGGGCGCTCTATCAGCCCGGCTTTTGAAGGCAAAAATGCGCCTCGCAAGGGCCCGAAGTCAAGCCCCAATCGCAATCGTCGCGCAGCGGCGATGAAACGACCCGGCCCGGTATCGCCTGTCCAACTGCGACCGTCTAGACCTAGGCTGCACCCCTGCTCGGCGCGTGCCGAGCGTTCAGATGGGGGTCTGAGATGTCAGAGTTGAGCAGACGCGGTGTGTTCGCGTTAGGTGCCGGCGTCGCGCTGGGAGCGAGCACCGGAGCCGCGGCCGCAGACAGCCGCGAGGCGAGCCTTCCCGGTTTCCAGCACAACTACGCCCAGGTCAACGGTGTGCGCCTGCACTACGTCACGGGCGGGCGCGGTGAGCCGCTCGTGCTGTTGCCGGGCTGGCCGCAGACGTGGTGGGAGTACCACAAGATCATGCCCGCGCTCGCCACCAAGTTCCGGGTGATCGCGGTGGACCTGCGGGGCATGGGCGGGTCGGAGAAGCCCGCTGGCGGTTACGACAAGAAGACGATGGCGACCGACATCCACGAGCTGGTCAGGAAGCTCGGCTACGAGAAGGTCGGCGTCGCCGGGCACGACATCGGCAGCCAGGTCGCGTTCAGCTTCGCGGCCAACTTTCCCGCCGCCACGCGCAAGGTGGCGTTGATGGACGTGCTGCACCCGGACGAGGGCTACTACCAGATCCCGCTGCTGCCTCCGCCCGGTCAGTTCAGCCTGTGGTGGTTCGCGTTCAACCAGGTCCAGACGCTGCCGGAGCAGTTGCTCGCCGGGCGGTTCCGGTTCCTGCTCGACTGGCTGTTCGCGAACACCGCGTTCAACCCGGACGCGATCGACGAGCGGTCCAGGCAGATCTACGCGCGGGCCTACAACTCGCCGGACGCCATCCGGGCGGGCAACGGCTGGTACAAGGCGTTCCACCAGGACATCGCCGACGGCAAGACGTACGCCAAGCTGACGCCGCCGGTGCTGGGGCTCGCGTCCGTGCTGTCGTACGACCAGATGGTCGCGGCGCTGCCGAACGTCGCGACCGACTCCAAGGTCGTGGCGATCAACGCCGGGCACTGGCTCTCCGAGGAGCAGCCCGACGCCGTCGCCCGTGAGCTCACGGAGTTTTTCGGCTGACCTGCGGGATGAACGCCGCGACCACGCACGCCACGAGCGCGGTCGCGGCGCCCAGGCCCATGATCAGTTTGAAGCTGAACGGGATCGTCACCTGGGTGAGCACGACGCCCGCCACGGCGCTGGAGACCGACGTGCCGATCGCGCGCATCAGCGTGTTGAGGCTGTTGGCGGCGGCGGTTTCCGACGTCGGCACCGCACCCATGATCAGGGCGGGCATCGCGCCGTAGGCCAGGCCGATGCCGGCGCCGATCACGGCCGACACGATCACGAGGTGCCACACCGCGGTCATCAGGAAAACGCCCGCGCCGTAACCCGCAGCGACCACGACGGTGCCCAGCAGCAACGTCGCGCGCGGGCCGCGGGCCGTCGTGATCCGCGCGGACACCGGTGCCATCACCATCATGACCAGTCCGGACGGCACCAGCACGAGACCGGTGACGAGCAACGACTGCCCGAGCCCGTGGCCGGTGGCCACCGGCAGCTGCAGGATCTGCGGCAGCACCAGCGACTGCGCGAACATCGAGAACGCGAACACCGCCGAGGCGACGTTGGTCAGCAACACCTGACGACGTGCCGTGGTGCGCAGATCGACCAACGGCTGCACCGACCGCAGCTCCCACCAGCCCCACGCCGCCAGCGTCACGGCCGCGGTCGCGAACAGGCCCGTCGTGGCACCGGCGCTCCACGTGGACGCCTTGGACACGCCGAGCAGCAGGCAGACCAGCGCGACCGAGAGACCCAAGGCGCCGGGGAAGTCGAACCGGCCGCCGCCGCGGACCGGGGACTCCGGCACCACGACCAGGACCGCGACCAGCACGATCACCCCGGCGGCAGCGGACGTCCAGAACAGCATGTGCCAGTCGGTCTGCTCGACCAGGAACGCCGCCGCGGGCAGGCCGAGCGCGCCGCCGACGCCCAGCGAGGCGCTCATCAGCGCGGTCGCGCCGGGCAGCCGTTCCAGCGGCAGTTCGTCGCGCATGATGCTGATGCCGAGCGGGATCACGCCGACCGCGAGGCCCTGCACGACGCGTCCGACGATCAGCGGCAGCAGCGAGTAGCTGAACGCGGCGATCACCGAGCCCACCACCAGCATCACCAGGCTGATCAGGAGCATGCGGCGCTTGCCGACCATGTCGCCCAGCCGGCCGACGACGGGCGTCGCGACCGCGCTGGCGAGCAGCGTCGAGGTGATCACCCACGTCGTGTCGGACGGTGACGAGCCCAGGAGCTGCGGAAATCTCGGCAGCAGCGGGATGACCAGCGTCTGCATCAGCGAGACGACGATGCCGCCCATCGCCAGCACGGCCACCACCACGTTCGGCCGGGTCACCGGTCGCGTTTCTTCGAGGAGCACGTCACCCATCCTAAGTCAGTCGCTTGACTTAAACCATCGGGGTGGGCATGTTGGAAAAGAGACACCGCCCACCACGAAGGAACTCCCCATGTCCGAAGTAGACGATCTGCCCCGTTTCCCGTTCCCCGTCGACGCCGCGCTCGAACCGCCCGCCGAGTGGGCCGAGCTGCGCTCGA
Source organism: Lentzea alba (assembly GCF_011067745.1). Classification (GTDB taxonomy): domain Bacteria; phylum Actinomycetota; class Actinomycetes; order Mycobacteriales; family Pseudonocardiaceae; genus Lentzea; species Lentzea alba. Next base: position 368,295 of record NZ_JAAMPJ010000013.1, on the reverse strand, counting down.
AATGCCCGGTGGCACATGTGAAACTCGCCAGCGGTGACCAGGCCGCGCTGATCACCCGGCACGAGGACGTCCGGCAGATCCTGTCCGACCCGCGGTTCACCCGGCCCACTCCCGGCGACGACTCCGCGCGCGTCGCGGACTCCGAGGACGGCGGCATCTTCAACAGCGACATGGCGAGCGTGATCCCGCAGCACGGCGAGGCGCACCTGGTCTGGCGGCGCGGCATCGGCAAGTGGTTCACCGCCAAGCGGATGAACGCGCTGCGGCCGGGCATCGCCGCGATGGCCGAGCAGCTGATCGACGACATGGTCGCCAAGGGCACGCCCGCGGACCTCAAGGCGAGCCTCGGTTTCCCGCTGCCGGTGTGGGTGATCTGCGACATGCTCGGTGTGCCCGACGCCGACCGCGACCGGTTCTCGCACTGGTCGGACGTCATGCTCAGCATGACCCGCTTCAGCACCGCCGAGATGAAGGCGGCGGAGCAGGAGTTCACGCGGTACATGGCGGGACACGTGGCGTTGAAGCGCGCGAACCCTGGCGAGGACATCCTCAGCGCGTTGATCACCGATCCGGAACCGATGTCCGACGCCACGCTGATCGCCACCGGCATCGGACTGCTGATCGCCGGGCACGAGACGACCGCGAACATGATCACGAAGATGGTCGCGATGCTGCTGTCCGACCGCAGCCGCTGGGAGTCGCTGCTCGCCGACCCGTCGCTGGTGCGCACCGCCGTCGAGGAGTCGCTGCGGCTGGACGCCAACGCGGGCATCGGCATGAGCCGCTACATCACCGAGGACGTCGAGATCGCCGGAACCGTGCTGCCGCGCGGCACGACCGCGATGTGCAGCATGGCCGCGGCGAACCGCGACGAGGAGGCGTTCGCCCGCGCGTCCGAAATGGACCTGGCCCGCACCCCCAACCAGCACCTGGCGTTCGGCGCCGGCGCGCACGCGTGCCTCGGCCAGCCGCTGGCCCGCACCGAGCTGCAGGTGGTGCTCGAGGTGCTGCTGCGCAAGCTCCCGTCGCTGGACCTGGCGGTCGCGGTGGAAGATCTACGTCGAGTCGAGGGGCTCGTCGTCGGCGGGCTCGTGGAACTACCGGTGCGATGGTGATCTGATGAACAAGGTCGACGACAACCCGTCACGGGCGGACCGGGTGCACGCCACCCGCGAGCTGATCCTGGCGGCGGCGGAACGCCTGTTCGCCGAGCACGGGGTGGTGGCTGTCTCGAACCGGCAGGTCAGCGAGGCCGCCGGGCAGGGCAACAACACGGCCGTCGGCTATCACTTCGGCACCAAGGCCGACCTCGTGCGGGCGATCGCACGCAAGCACCTGGCGCAGATCGAGGAGATCCGCCAGGGCATGGTCGCCCAAGCCGGTCCCGACGCGGACATCCGCTGGTGGCTCTCGTGCCTGGTGCGGCCGGTCACCGAGCACCTGGCGGCGGCCGGCAGCCCCACCTGGTTCGCGCGGTTCGGCGCCCAGGTCATGACCGACCCGACGCTGCGGCCGATCATCGTCGAGGAGACGCAGTCGTCGCCGTCGCTCGTGCGGGTCATGGCGGGCCTGAACTCCTGCACACCGGACCTGTCGGACGAGGTGCGGGCCGAACGCCTGGACATGGCGCGCCAGCTGCTCGTGCACATGATCGGCGAACGCGAGCGCGCTCTCGCCGACAACACCCCTACCCCGCGTGCCACCTGGCACGACGCCGCGACCGGCCTCATCGACGCCCTCGTCGGGTTGTGGCTCGCGCCGGTCACCAACGACTCGTAGTGAAGGAACCACCCCATGAAGATCACCGTGGACCAGGACAAGTGCTGCGGAGCCGGCACCTGCGTGCTGCTCGCGCCCGACGTGTTCGACCAGCGCGACGAGGACGGCATCGTGGTGCTGCTCGACGAGGCACCGCCCGCCGAGCTGCACTCGCTCGTGCACGAGGCCGCCAGCGTCTGCCCCGCCGCCGCCATCTCGGTGACGTCGTGACGCTGATCGTCGGCGCCTCGGCCGCGGGCCTCGCCACCGCCGAGGCGCTGCGCCGCAAGGGGTACACCGGCCCGCTCACGATTCTCGGCGCCGAACCGCACCTGCCCTACGACCGGCCGCCACTGTCCAAACAGGTCCTGTCCGGCACCTGGGAACCCGCCAGAGCGCAGTTGCGGTCGGCGGAGGCGCTCGCCGCGCTGGACGCCACGTTCGTGCTCGGCGACCCGGCGGTGCACCTCGACGTCACCGAACGGGCCGTGCACACAGCGTCCGGTCGCGTGCTCAAGGCCGACAACATCGTGCTGGCCACCGGACTGCGGCCACGCACGTTGCGCGGTCAGCCCACGCTCCGGACGCTCGACGACGCACTGGCGTTGCGCTCGGACCTGCTGAACTGCTCGCGCGCGGTCGTGGTCGGGGACGGCGTGCTGGGAGCCGAGATCGCCGCGACCGCACGCCAGATGGGCGTCGCGGTCACCCTGGCCGGCCCGCAGCAGGCCCCGATGGCACTGCAGCTCGGCCCGGTGGTCGCCGGACTGCTCGCCGAACTGCACACCTCTCAAGGCGTCGACCTGCGTCTCGGGGCGGCGGTCACCGAAGTCGACGACCACGGCGTGCTGCTGGAGACCGGCGAGGTGCTGCCCGCCGATCTCGTCGTGGTGGCGTTCGGCTCCGCTCCCGCGACCGACTGGTTGCAGAACAGCGGACTCGTGCTCGGCAACGGCATCGTGTGCGACTCCCGCTGCCGTGCCGCCGACGGCATCTGGGCCGTCGGTGACGTCGCCCGCTGGCACCACGAGACGCTCGGCAGACTGGTGCGACTGGAGAACCGGACCAACGCCACCGAGCAGGCCATCGCCGTCGCGGGCAACGTCCTCGGCGCCGACCAGCCCTACACCCCCGTGCCGTACTTCTGGACCGACCAGTTCGACGCGAAGATCCACGTCCACGGGTTCGTCGGACCGGGAATGTCCGTTGTGGAGGGAAGCCTGAGCGAACGTCGTTTCGTGGCGCACTATCACCGCGAGGGCGAGCTCGTCGGCGTGGTGGGCTGGAACATGCCCAAGCAGGCCCGGCAGCACCGCCAGTCCATCACGCCGAGTTGTCGCGCAACCGCCGCAACATCAACGCAAGGTGCAGCCTGAAACGACCCGACGCCGAGTCGAGCTCGAACCCGAGCATCGACTCGGCCCGGGCCAGCCGGGCCGTCATCGTGCTGTGGTGCCGGTGCAACGCGGCTGCGGCCTTGCGCACCGAACCGGTGCCGCACAACGCGTCCAGCACCGTGATCAGGCCCGGCTCGGCGGCCAGCCGGTCGAGCGCCTGGACGTCGGGCAACGCGGCGACGTCCGCGGGGCTCAGCTGCTCGGCGATGTGCGCAAGACTGCCGAGCTTCTCCCACCACACCACCGGTTCACTGTCCGATGTGTACTTGAGCGCGACGCGCGCGGCCTGCCACGACCTGGCCGCGTCGATCGCCGGCAGCAACGGCCCCACCCCGAGGCGTCCGCACGCCGGCGGGACCTCGGTGGCGAGCACCGCCCGCACGTTGCCCAGCAGCACCGACCTCCCGGCGACGTCGCCGATGGCCGCCAGCACCCGCAACGGCGCTGTGGCGACGATGCCGAGCAGGTGCAGCGCCCGTGATCGTTCCGCGGTGCCGACACCTTCGGAGAGCACCAGCTCGATCAGCGCGGGATCGCCGAGTTCCGGCAACGGCACGCTGGAGTGCTCCAGCAACACCGCGGCGGCGATCGCGAAGCGCTCCAGCAACATGTCGTCCAACGGCGCGGGCGCGCCCTCGCGCGCGACCCAGACCTCGACCCCGCCCTCGAGGCCCCGGACCACCGCGCTCTTCGGCACCGGCCCCGCCGTGACCGCGCCACCGCCATCGGCCCGCAGCATCAGTCCCTGGCCGGGCGCGTGCAGGCCGACCGGGCACCCGGCCAGTTCCGCCGTGCTGCGCACCAGGGCGTCCAGACCCACGCGCTCGGTGATGAGGCGATCGAAGAACCCGATCACCCGCACCGCGCTCTCGGCGTCGGCGTCCAGCCCGGACAACCTCAGCAGCAGGCCTCTCATCGGTTCACCATAACCCCGACAGATGGCTGGTCAGGCGTCCGAACTTCCCGCCACGTGTCGGCTGGCCCCCACCGCCGGACCGAGCCGAGGATTCACCCCATGAGCTACGCCATCGATGCCGAACTGCTCCCCTGGCTGGACATGCTGCCCAAGGTGGCCCTGGCCGACTACGACGCACTGCTCGCCGCGCGCGGCGAGCAGGGGCAACTCGTCGCCGTCATGCCGGCGTACGAGCCGACGAACCCCGTCGACGTCCGCGACACCACGGTCCCCGGTCCCGACGGAGCCCCGGACGTGCCGGTGCGCGTCTACAGCCCGGCGAACCGCACGGAGGCGGTGCCGGGCCTGGTCTACATCCACGGTGGCGGGTTCGTCCTCGGCGACCTCGACATGTTCCACTCCCCGGTGCTGCGGCTGGTCGACGAGCTGGGCATCGTCATCGTGTCGGTCGACTACCGGCTCGCACCCGAACATCCCTTCCCCGCGCCGGTCGAGGACTGCTACGCGGCGCTGCAGTGGGTCGCGAAGAACGCCGACGAGCTGGGCATCGACCCCGAGCGCATCGGTGTCGGCGGCGAAAGCGCCGGTGGCGGCCTCACCGCCGGAACCGTGCTGATGGCTCGGGACCGCGGCGGACCCGAGCTGTGCTTCCAGCTCCTCGGCATCCCCGAGCTCGACGACCGCCTGGACACCGAGTCGATGCGGGACTACGTCGACACCCCGCTGTGGAACCGCCCCAACGCGATCTACAGCTGGACCTCCTACCTGGGCACCGAGCCGGGTGGCGACGACGTCTCGCCCTACGCCGCGCCCGCCCGCGCCACCGACCTGTCCGGGCTGCCACCCGCGTTCGTGACGACCTGCCAGTACGACCCGCTGCGCGACGAGGGCATCGAGTACGCCCGACGGCTCGCGCACGCGGGCGTGCCGACCGAGTTGCGCCACTACCCCGCCACGTTCCACGGCTCGTCGCTGGTCGAGGCCGCGGCCATCTCACGCCGGATGTTCGACGACGAGGTGGAGGCACTGCGCCGCGGCCTGCGCGTTTAACCGGTTCGACGTCCCCTTCTGTCCACCATGTACCTCCATAGTGGACAGAGGGCGGCCGGTGGGGTCAGGCGGACATCACACGTCACGTGGTGTGCGCGGCTGTCCGTCGCTGAAGGTGCGCTCATGACCTCGATCGACGTCGAGGCTGACCCGCGAGCGTCATCGGCCATGCCCGCGGTCGATCGGCACATCGTCCGGGCGTTCAGCGGCGGACCGGTCAGCTACAGCCTCGAAGGGACGCCCTCGGGCGACCTGCTCAGGCTGACCACCCCAGGGGCAGTACGGCCTGCTTTCATCGCGGGCGAATCCGACAACGCGGCATTTCAGGTCGTTTTCACGGGAACCGGCGCGAACCCAGTACAGTGCCGGAGCGGACGAACCCCGCGCCTCGCGAGCATGCCCGCAGGTTAGCCGCGCGACCACGCTGTGAGCGCTAACATCAATTTGGTTTCAGAGTTAACAAGCCCTTGACGAGCCTGATGTTAGCGATAACACTCGCCGCCTATGAGGTTCCCGCACATCGCCGCCGCCGCGCTGGTTCTCACGCTCTCGGCCTGCGGTTCGGCAGAGAAGACGATCGATCAGCAGAGCGGTTCGAGCGAAGGCGCGCTGGTGGGCGTCACCATGCCGACCCGGTCGTCGGAACGATGGATCCACGACGGCGACAACATCAAGAAGGCCCTGGAAGAGAAGGGCTACAAGGTCGATCTCCAGTACGCCGAGAACGACATCCCCACCCAGGCGAACCAGATCGAGAACCAGATCACCAAGGGCGCCAAGCTCCTGATCGTCGCCTCGATCGACGGCACCGCGATCACGTCCCAGCTGCAGCAGGCGGCGGACGCCAAGATCCCGGTGGTCGCCTACGACCGGCTGATCCGCAAGAGCCCGAACGTCGACTACTACGCTACCTTCGACAACTTCAAGGTCGGTGTGGAGCAGGCGAACTCGCTCCTCAAGGGCCTGAAGACGCGCGGCGAGGGTCCGTTCAACATCGAGCTGTTCGCGGGCTCGCCGGACGACAACAACGCCACGTTCTTCTTCAACGGCGCCATGTCCGTCCTGCAGCCGCTCATCGACCAGGGCAAGCTGACCGTGAAGTCCGGCCAGAAGGACTTCAAGACGGTCGCGATCCTGCGCTGGGACCCGGCCACCGCGCAGAAGCGCATGGAGGACATCCTCACCTCGACCTACGGCGGTGCCAAGGTCGACGGCGTGCTCTCCCCGTACGACGGCATCTCGATCGGCATCCTGTCGGCGCTCAAGAGCGGCGGCTACGGCACGGCCGGGAACGCTTACCCGATCGTGACCGGTCAGGACGCCGAGGTCGCGTCGGTGAAGTCGATCATCGCCGGTGAGCAGTACTCGACGATCCACAAGGACACCCGTCAGCTCGCCGACGTCACGGTGAAGATGGCCGACGCGGTGCTCAAGGGCGGCAAGCCCGAGGTGAACAACACCAAGGACTACGACAACGGCGTGAAGGTCGTGCCGTCGTTCCTGCTGCAGCCCGTCCCCGTCGACAAGGACAACTACAAGAAAGAGCTGATCGACTCCGGCTACTACACCGCCGACCAGCTCAGGTAGATCACGTGTCCGACGAAATCCTGGCGATGCGTGGCATCACCAAGAGGTTCGCGGGAGTCACCGCGCTGCACGACGTCTCCTTGAGCGTGCGGCGCGGTGAGATCCACGCGATCTGCGGAGAGAACGGCGCCGGCAAGTCCACGCTGATGAAGGTGCTGTCCGGGGTGCATCCCCACGGCACGTACGAAGGCGAGATCGTCTTCGCCGGCGAGCCCTGCGCGTTCCACGGCGTGCGCGACAGCGAGCGCCGCGGCATCGTGATCATTCACCAGGAACTCGCGCTGTGCGGCCAGCTCTCGGTCGCGGAGAACCTGTTCCTGGGCAACGAGAGGTCACGGCGCGGGTTCATCGACTGGAACCGCACCAACCACGAGGCGCAGGCTCTGCTCGACCGCGTGGGGCTCCGGGAGAACCCCACGACACCGGTCAACGACCTCGGCGTCGGCAAGCAGCAGCTGGTCGAGATCGCCAAGGCACTGTCCAAAGAGGTCAGTCTGCTGATCCTGGACGAGCCGACCGCGGCGTTGAACGACGACGACTCGCAGCACCTGCTCGACCTGCTCGACGGCCTGCGCGACGAAGGCATCACCTCGGTGATCATCTCGCACAAGCTCAACGAGGTCATCAAGATCGCCGACACCGTCACGGTGCTGCGCGACGGCAAGACCATCGAAACGCTGCCGGCGGCGGGCCTGACCGAGGACCGGATCATCGCGGGCATGGTCGGCCGCGACCTGGAGCACCGGTTCCCGCCGCGCACCCCCGACATCGGTGACGAGGTGCTGCGGATCGAGGACTGGACCGTGCACAGCCCGGCCCAGCCTGACCGCGTCGTCGTCGACAACGCCACGCTGTCCGTGCGGCGCGGCGAGATCGTCGGTCTCGCCGGGCTGATGGGCGCCGGCCGCACCGAGCTCGCGATGAGCGTGTTCGGCCGGTCGTACGGCGTCGGCATCTCCGGCCGGGTCGTGAAGGACGGCGTGGAGATCGACACCAGGTCCGTCCAGGCCGCGATCCGCCACGGGCTCGCGTACGTCAGCGAGGACCGCAAGCGGTACGGCCTCAACCTGATCGAGGGCGTGCAGCGCAACGTCTCCGCCGCCGCGCTGGGCAAGCTCTCGAACCGCGGCTGGGTGAACGAGAACGAGGAGTACTCGGTCGCGGAACGGTTCCGCCGCTCGATGGGCATCCGCACCCCGGCGGTGTCGACCCAGGTCGGCACGTTGTCCGGTGGCAATCAGCAGAAGGTCGTGCTGGCGAAGTGGATGTTCACCGACCCGGACGTGCTGATCCTCGACGAGCCCACCCGCGGCATCGACGTCGGCGCGAAGTACGAGATCTACTCGATCATCAACGACCTCGCCGCACAGGGCAAGGCCGTGCTGGTGATCTCGTCCGAACTACCCGAGCTGCTCGGCCTGTGCGACCGGGTCTACGCGCTCTCCGAAGGCCGGATCACCGGTGAGCTCGACCGCGCAGAGGCCACGCAGGAACGTCTGATGCAGTACATGACCCGAGGACAGAACTCATGACCACGAAGACCGCGCCTCCCACGGTCGCCGCACCGTCGGCGCCGTCCAGCCGCATGTCGATCAACCTGCGGCAGTCGGGGATCTACGTCGCGTTCGCGCTGATCGTCGTGCTGTTCGCGTTCCTGACCGATGGCGCTTTGCTGCAGCCGCAGAACATCTCGAACATCATCGTGCAGAACTCGTACGTGCTGATCCTCGCGATCGGCATGATCCTGGTGATCATCGGCGGGCACATCGACCTCTCGGTCGGCTCGACGGTGGCGCTGACGGGTGCGATCTGCGCGGTGCTGACCGTCCAATGGGGACTCCCGTGGCCGATCGCGGTGCTGCTCACCCTGGTGGCGGGCGCGATCATCGGCGCGGCGCAGGGCTACTGGATCGCCTACTTCGGCATTCCCGCGTTCATCGTGACGCTGGCCGGCATGCTGGTGTTCCGCGCGCTCACGCTGACGACGCTGGGCAACCAGGGCATCGGCCCGTTCCCGGACGCGATCCGGTCGCTGTCCAACGGCTTCACCGGCGGCTACCTCGGCAACATCGCCCTCGGCCCGCTCGGCGGTGCCGACCTGGTGAGCCTGCTGGCCGGCCTCGTCTTCGTCGCCGGGTTCGCGTTGTCGCAGTGGCGCAAGCGGGCCGCCCGGCTGGGCTACGGCCAGACCGTCGACCCGATGCCGTTGTTCGTGCTCAAGATCCTCGGCGTCGGCGTCGTCGTGATGGCGGTCGTGGTGCAGCTGGCCAGGTTCCGCAACCTGCCGTGGGTGCTGGTGCTGCTCGCGGCGCTGGCGCTCGGCTACTCGCTGATGGCCAACAACTCCGTGTTCGGACGGCACATCTACTCGATCGGCGGCAACCTGCAGGCCGCCACGCTGTCCGGCGTGAAGGTCAAGGCCGTCACGTTCTGGGTGTTCGTGAACATGGGCGTGCTGGCCGCGCTGGCGGGCGTCATCTTCGCGGGCCGGCTCAACCAGGCCGGTCCGACCGCGGGCACGGCGTTCGAGCTGGACGCGATCGCGGCGGCGTTCATCGGCGGCGCGGCGGTCCAGGGCGGTGTCGGCAAGGTCGTCGGCGCCATCACAGGCGGCCTGATCATGGGCGTGATCAACAACGGCATGTCGCTGATCGGCGCGCCCAGCGAGCGCGTGATGCTCGTGAAGGGACTGGTCCTGCTCGTGGCGGTCGCCTACGACGTGTGGACCAAGAGAAGGGCCTGATCCCCTTTTTCAATCGGAAGGCACAACAACGATGTTGTTTTCCCTGCGTCGCCTCGGCGTCGTTGTGGCGGTGGCGGCCGCCATGGTTCCCGTTCCCGCCAGCGCGGCCGAATCGGTCGTGAAGACCGCCGCCGAGGCGTTGTCCGTGCCGAACGTCGAGGACGTGCGCGGGCACCTGACCCTGCCGTCGACCGGTCTCGGCGACACCACGGTCTCGTGGACGTCGTCGAACCGGTCGGTGATCACCCCGACCGGTGAGGTGACCCGCCCGGCCACCGGGGCGAAGCCCGCGAAGGTCGTGCTGACGGCCAAGGTGAGCCGCGGGTACCAGAGCACGACCCGCCGGATCACCGCCACGGTCCCGCCGTTGCCGGCCAAGGAACCGCTGGCGGGCTACAGCTTCTTCTACTTCACCGGTGAGGGCAGCCCGAACGGCGAGCAGATCTACGCGGCCGCCAGCAACGGCAACAACCCGATCAGCTTCACCGAGCTCAACAACGGCCAGCCGATCCTCAAGTCGAGCCTCGGTGAGCTCGGCGTGCGCGACCCGTTCATCCTCCGCTCCCCCGAGGGTGACAAGTTCTACCTGCTGGCCACCGACCTGAAGATCAACGGCGGCAACGGCTGGGACGCGGCGCAGCGCCACGGCAGCCGGTCGATCATGATCTGGGAGTCGACGGACCTCGCGAACTGGTCCCGCCAGCGCAGCGTCGAGGTGTCACCGCCGACCGCGGGCAACACGTGGGCGCCGGAGGCCTTCTGGGACGCCAAGCGCGGCACGTACGTCGTCTACTGGGCGTCGAAGCTCTTCGCGGAGAACGACCCGAACCACACCGGCGACACCTACAACCGGATGATGTACGCGACCACGCGCGACTTCGTCACGTTCAGCCCGGCGAAGGTGTGGATCGACCCCGGTTACTCCGTGATCGACTCGACGATCATCGAGGACAAGGGCACCTACTACCGCTACACCAAGGACGAGCGGAACAACACGTCGACGACGCCGTGCAGCAAGTTCATCACCGCGGAGAAGTCGACCGACCTGCTCAACCCCAAGTACGACTTCGTGGCGGAGTGCATCGGCAAGGCCACCTCGACGAGCCCCGGGCTCTCCGCGGGTGAGGGGCCGACGGGCTTCAAGTCCAACACCGAGAACAAGTGGTACCTGTTCATCGACGAGTTCGGCGGCCGCGGCTACGTGCCGTTCGAGACCACCGACCTCGCGTCCGGCAAGTGGACCATGTCGACCGGCGCCAAGCTGCCCGCCTCCCCGCGCCACGGCACGGTGCTGCCGGTGACGCAGGCCGAACTGAACCGGCTCACCGCTCCCCCGGCTCCGGTCAAGGCGGACTCGAAGGGGCTCGTCGCGCACTGGCCGCTCAACGCCACGTCCGGAACGGTCGCGGCCGACGCCACCGGGCACGGTTACGACGGCGTGCTGGCCGGCAAGACGTCGTGGTCCGGCGGGGCGCTGACCCTGGCCGGTGGGCACGTCCAGCTGCCGAACAACATGCTGACCGGCGCTTCGGCGGTCACCGTGTCCGCCGACGTCCTGGTGGATCCCGCGCAGCAGACGCCGTACTTCCTCTACGGGTTCGGCAACACCGGCACCAACGGGTGGGGCAACGGTTATCTGTTCAGCACAGGTGACGCCTACCGCGGCGCGATCGCGACCGGGAACTGGTCGACCGAGCAGGGCGTCAACTCCGGGCGCAACCTGCCGCGCGGTGTCTGGAAGAACGTGACGCTGACCGTCGGCAACGGCGTGGAGGTGCTGTACCTCGACGGCGTCGAGGTGGCGCGCAACTCCGCGGTCACCATCAAGCCGTCCGACATCGGTGGTGGCGTGACGGCGGCGAACTACCTGGGCCGCTCGGTCTACTCCGGGGACAGGAACCTCGTCGGCAGGATGAAGGACGTCCGGCTGTACAACCGCGCGCTGGCGGGCGAGGAGGTCGCCGGGCTGCCGTCGAACAGCACGGTGATCCGTTCCGTCGAGCTGGCGTCGTTGAAGGTGCCCGCGGTGATCGACTCCGCGGCCGGCACCGTGGTGCTGCCGGTGAAGCCCGGCACGGACCTGCGCAGGCTTTCCCCGAAGTTCGGCCTCGCGCCCGGTTCGAAGATCACCCCAGGTGGCACGGTCGACCTGCGCAAGCCCAAGAAGTTCACGGTCACCAACGCGGCGGGCGACCGTCGTGAGTGGACGGTCGAGGCGCACGAGATGCGCAGCCCGGTGCTGCCTGGCCTGAACGCCGACCCGAACATCATCGCGTTCGGGGACACCTACTACATCTACGCGACCACCGACGGGTTCGACGGCTGGAGCGGCACCAAGTTCTCCGCCTGGTCGTCGAAGAACCTCGTCGACTGGAAGGACGAGGGGGTCATCCTCGACCTCGGCCCGGACGTGAGCTGGGCGGACAGCCGGGCGTGGGCGCCGACGATCGCGGAGCGGAACGGCAAGTACTACTTCTACTTCTGCGCCGAGGCCAAGATCGGTGTCGCGGTGTCCGACTCGCCGACCGGCCCGTTCGTCGACTCGGGCCAGCCGCTGATCGCGAAGAACCCCAGCGGTGGCGGCCAGGCGATCGACCCGGCGGTGTTCATCGACAAGTCCGGTCAGCCGTACCTGTACTGGGGCAACGGCGAGGCCTACGTCGTGCCGCTGAACGCCGACATGGTGTCGTACGACCCGGCGAAGATCACCCGGATCAACGGGCTCGACGGGTTCCGCGAGGGTCTGTTCATGGTGGAGCGCAAGGGCACCTACTACCTGAGCTGGTCCATCGACGACACCCGCAGTGAGGACTACCGCGTCGGTTACGCGACGGCGTCGAGCCCGCTCGGCCCGTTCACCAACCGCGGCCTGATCCTGCAGAAGGACCCGAAGCTCGGCGTGCTCGGCACCGGCCACAGCTCGATGCTGCAGGTGCCCGGCACCGACGACTGGTACCTGGTGTACCACCGCTTCGCCATCCCCGGCGGGGACGGCATGCACCGCGAGACCACGATCGACCGGCTGAAGTTCAACCGCGACGGCACCATGGCGCCGGTCGTGCCGACGCTGGAGAGCGTGCCCGCGCAGCGGATCCGTCCGCAGCACTGCCGGGCCGACTACAACTGATCGACCGTGCCGTTCGACGCTGTTCGATTCGAACAGCGTCGAACGGCACGTTTCATTGTCACAACTGACTTTCGTCACACGGAAAGCGCTTCCCGCACTCAGCCGAAGGGACGTACGCTGCGCCTCCAGCCGCCACTGGGACGCTCAGCTCAGCACCGGGGGATCTTTGAGACCGCTGCACCACCGGCCGATCCTGTACACGCCGTTCGCCGTTCTCGTCGTAGCCGCCTACGCGACGAGCGCCGCGGAAACACCGGGCCAGCCACAGCCGACGCCGCCGTCCGCACCTCCTCAGTACGTCTCCGTCATGCCGCCTGCCCCCGAAGTGGTCGAGGAGGTCGTGGACAGCCGGACCGTGTTGCTGTCGAACGGCCTGCGCGCACGAGTCCTGGGCCTCGCCGCACCGGCGGAGTGCTGGTCGGCGGGCGCACTGAAGTTCGCCCAGGAGACCCTGCTGGGCAAGCCCGTCCGCTACAGCCGCGCCTCGGAGTCGGCCATCTCCCTGCGACTGGCCGACAACAGCGACTACGCCACCCTCGCCGTGAGCAAGGGCGCCTCGCGCGCGCAACAGGACGACCCGGTCCTGACCGAACCGGAACAGGCCGCCGCGAAGGCGGGCCTCGGCCTGTGGGGCCCGCCGTGCCAGGGCCTGGACACCACCCCCGCTCCGGCTCCTCCCCCGCCGCCTGCTGCCGCCCCGACGACTGCCGCGCCCGCTCCACCCGCGCCGCCCGCGAAGACGGGTTGTGCCGTCACGTACCGCATCGCCAAGGAGTGGCACAACGGCTTCCACACCGAGCTCGTCGTCCGCAACCACGACCAGACCCCGGTGACACGGTGGGTGGTGCGCTGGCGGTTCCCGAGCGGCCAGCAGATCCGCGAGACCTGGGGCATGACGGCCCGCCAGATGGGCGCCGACGTGATCGCGATGAGCCAGGACGGGGCCGGTTCGATCGCGGCGGGCGGAGAGGTGTCGCTGCGGTTCAACGCTGTCACGGCGGGTCCGAACGTCACACCCACCGGCTTCACGTTGAACGGCAAAACCTGCGCGTTCGGTTAGACGGGCCGGGTCGTTTCATCGCCGCTGCGCGACGATTGCGATTGGGGCTTGACTTCGGGGCCCTTGCGAGGCGCATATCGGCCTGTAAAAGCCGGGCTGATAGAGCGCCCGGCCGATCCGAACACGGTAGCACCTCGCACCCAAAGTCAAGCCCCAATCGCGCGATGGTCGCCTCATGACCGTTTGGCCAGCGGTTCACTCTATCGTGGTCGCCTTTAGGCGTTATCCCGTCGTGATCTTGCGGTAAAGTAGAACACGTGATCGAAACCCGACTCCTCTCCACCGACGAGCTGCTCCGCAGATTCGTTGGCAAAGTGACGGAAATCCGGGTTCACGAGAATGACGCCTTGCAGATGATCGCCGAATTGGATCGGCGCGGAGCTGCAATCGAGCTGGGGTACAAGAATTTGCCGCAGGTGTTGCGGCACGCGGTCCGCTGGGATCTTACGACGGCCAAGAAATGGGTCGCGAATGCCGGGCTGTTGGGTAGTGAGATCACGCCGACCGGCAGTGAGCTCGCTCCGGAACTTCCGGTGACCGCTGAGGCCGTGGCTGAGGGTGCGTTGTCGGTCGAGCATGTCGCGGTGGTCGCCGAGGTCATGAAGGCCCTGCCCGCCGAGGCCGAAGGTTCCGTCGTGGGCTTCGCTCGGGAGCATGAGCCCAGTGCGGTGCGGGCGTTCGGCAAGGAACTGGCCTATCGGCTCTACCAGGACGATCCGGAGCCGCGTGAGCCCGAGCCCGCGCCGCAGGTCAACCAGCATGTGATGAACTGGAAGAACGGCATGCTGGAGATCCGGGCACTGCTGGACACGGTCACCGGCGCGAAGTACGAGGCGCTGCTCGTTCCGCTGGCGAAGCCGCGCCCGGAGACCGTCGAGGACGGCCCCGACCTGCGGTCACGTGCCGTGCGTGAAGGCGACGCACTCGCCGAGCTGGTCGACTTGATGCTGCGCGCCGACCAGCTGCCCGAGCACGGTGGCCAGCCGGTCACGCTCACCGTGACGATGCGCTACGACGACCTCGCCAAGCAGGTCGGCCAGGCCACGCTGGACAACGGCGAACGCGTCCCGGCCGAGCAGGTCCGCCAGTTGGCGTGCAGCGCGGGCATCATCCCGCTGCTGTTGGGGGCGAAGTCCCAGCCGATGGACATCGGCCGCAAGACCCGCACCTTCACCGCCGGAATCCGCCGCACCCTCGTCGCCCGCGACCGCGGCTGCGCGTTCCCCGGCTGCGGCAGACCACCCAGACAATGCGACGGCCACCATATTCGCCACTGGTCAGACGGCGGCGACACCTCCGTCGACAACGCCGTTCTACTGTGCCGACATCACCACACGCTCATCCACCAAAGCGAATGGGACGTGACAATGGAGCACAGCATCCCCACGTTCTATCCGCCGCGGAGAAATCTTCTCCATACCGCCGCCTGATCGCCACGGGCAACGCCGTGGCGAAGCGAAGCGAGCCGTCTACCCCTTTGTCGCGCCGGGCAAGCGGTCATGAGGCGACCACCGCGCGATTGGGGCTTGACTTTGGGTGCGAGGTGCTACCGTGTTCGGATCGGCCGGGCGCTCTATCAGCACGGCTTTCATAGGCCGATATGCGCCTCGCAAGGGCCCCGAAGTCAAGCCCCAATCGCAATCGTCGCGCAGCGGCGATGAAACGACCCCGCCCGGTAATGCCGCCTACCGCTTTACCCGGCCAAGGCTCGCGCGAGGACCTCGATGGCGTCCGGGCCGGTCCGGCAGCACCCGCCGACCAGCCTGGCGCCGTTGCCGGTCCACTCCCCCGTCAGCGCGGTGAACCCGGTGCCGTCGCCGGTCCACGCGCGCTCCCGCGCGTCCCACTCCTCACCGCTGTTCGGGTACACCACCACGGGCAGTCCGGTCTTGCCGGCGACGGCCACGGCGGACGCGACGTCTTCGGGCGCGCAGCAGTTCACGCCCACCGCGATCACCTCGTCGATGCCCGCGGCCACCTCGAACGCCTCCTCCAGCGGCTGGCCGGCGCACGTGCGGTCGCCGCGAATGCTGTACGAGAGCCACACCGGCACGCCGCTGCCGCGGACGACCTCCAGCACGGCCTCGGCCTCGTCGACGTCGGGGATCGTCTCGACGGCGAGCAGGTCCGGTTCGGACTGCGCCAGCACGTCGATGCGGGGCCGGTGGAACTCCATCAACTGCTGCTTGCTCAGGCCGTAGCGGCCGCGGTACTCCGAGCCGTCCGCGAGCATCGCGCCGTAGGGTCCGACCGAGGCCGCGACCCAGCGCTGTCCGTCCACATCGGAGGCGGCGGACCGGGCCAGGGACACGCTGGCGCGCAACAGCCGCGCCGTCTCCTCGGCGTCGATGCCGTGCCGGGCGAACCCGTCGAACGTCACCTGGTAGCTCGCGGTGATGGCGACCTCGGCGCCCGCGCGGTAGAACGCCAGGTGCGCGTCACGCACGGCGTCCGGATCGGACAGCAGCAGCCGGCCCGACCACAGCGCGTCGGACAGGTCGTGCCCGGCCAGTTCCAGTGCCGTCGACATGCCGCCGTCGAGCACGACCACTCGGTGCGCCAAGGCGTTCCTCAGTTCCACCCCGGCGATTCTACGGTCAGCCCGCCGACGCCGTGGCGCAGCCGGCTCCGGCCCGCTCGCCACCGCAACGCCGCTCGCCCGCAGGCGCGACCCGCACCTAGCCAGTCAACCGACACCGCACCTAGCCTGGCCCGAGTCGGTCAGCCCGACGCCGCGCCCAGCCTGGCCGCCGGCAGCTCCGGCGTGCTCACCCGGCGCAGCAAGCGCGGCGGCAGCAACAGCAGTGGCGGCACCGCACGGCCCTCGAGCTTGCCCACCAGGAGCTCCACCGCGTGCCGGCCCAGCTCCTCCACCGGCAGCCGCACCGAGGTCAGCGGGGGCGACACCTGTTCGGCCAGCTCGTCCGGGCAGATCGCCACCACGGCCACGTCGCCGGGGACCTTTCGGCCCGACGCGCGCAGGCAGGAGCTCACCCAGGGCAGGGCGGCGTCGTTGTGCACCACCAGGGCGGTCATGGCCGGGTGGGCGCGGATCAGTGCTTGCACGGACCTCAGCACCGACTCGTAGTCCTCGTCCGCAGGCATGGCGGTGGTGGCGATGCCGCGGCGCATGGCCGCGGCGCTGAAACCCGCCATGGCGCGGTGGGCGAAGCCGGTGTTGCGGCGGTACACCGCGCTCGGGGCGCCGAGGAAGCCGATGGAGCGGTGGCCCAGGTCGGCGAGGTGGTCCACGCACTTCGCGCCGGCCGCCTCGAAGTCCAGGTCCACGCAAGTCAGGCCCTTGGTCGCGGCTGGATGTCCGATGAGGACGGACGGCTTGGCGAGCTCGCGCAGCAGTGGCACGCGGTCGTCGTCCATCTCGACGTCCATCACCAGGAAGCCGTCGGCCAGAGCGCCGTCCGCGGCTTTGCGCAGGGCGGAGGCGCCGTGTTCGGCGGTCATCAGGAGTACGTCCAGGTCGTGTCTGCGGGCGGCGGTGACGGCCGCGGTGACGAACCGCATCATGACCGGGAGGTGGAGGCCCGCGCGCAGGGGCAGCACCAAGCCGATCACGTTGGCGCGGCCTGCGTTGAGAGCGCGCTCACCCGCGTGCGGGTGGTAGCCCAACGCCCTGATGCTCTCGCGCACCCTCGATTTGGTGTCCGCCGAGATCGACCGCTTGCCCGTGAGCACATATGAGACAGTGCTGGGGGCAACACCCGCGTGTCGTGCAACGTCCGCGATGGTGACCACACCGACCCCTCTCGCGAACCCACTTCACCCGATGTGTCTCGCCACGATAGGGAGCACGCTCAGGTGAACTCAAGGGTAATGTTCGCGTTAACATTGTTTGTTTTCCGTGGTCCAGACGAATCACGGCTTCTGTAAAGTTCCCGAACAAAAGCCTTGCGCAGCTCAACGGGCCTGCGCTCCCGCTCCGGGCCGAAAACTCAGCTCGACACGGAGCGTGAGCACGTTCACATCAGACGGTCAACCGAACGCTGTGATTAACGCCTGATAGGCAGGTTTGGGAGCGAAAGAAGCGTCAAACGGCAGTGCCGCCCCCTGCCCCGGGAAGACCGACGGAATCCACGAATGCTTGTCGGACAGCGCCCACGTCGTCATCCCGACGCACCGCGCCACGGCCAGACAGGCACGCGCCACCGCCCCGTAGTCCGCGGCCTGGACAGCGAGCTTGGCCGAGTCCGCGGGCAACGTCATCCGCACGTCCAGCTCGGTGATCGCGACGTCCACGCCGAGGTCCGCGAACCGTTGCAGGTTCTGCTGCATCGAGGCAGGTACCCCGCCCAGCAGGAGGTGGCCCTGGAACCCGACGCCGTCGATCGGCACGCCCTGCTGCTTGAACGACCGCACCAGCTCGTACACGGCGTCGCTCTTCGCACCGAGCCCGTCGATGTTGTAGTCGTTGTAGTAGAGCTTGGCGTCCGGGTCGGCCGCCCGCGCCGCGCGGAACGCCTCGGCGATGTAGCCGTCGCCGAGCTTCTGCTGCCAGAACGACTGCCGCCGCGTGCCGTTCTCCTCGAACGCCTCGTTGACGACGTCCCAGGCGAACACCTTGCCGCGGTAGTGCCCGGCCACCGCGGCGATGTGGTCGAGCATCGCCTGCCGCAACTCCGAAGCGGGCAGGTCGTGCACCCACTGCGGGGTTTGGCTGTGCCACACCAGGGTGTGCCCGCGCACGCGTTGGCCGTCGGCGACCGCACCCGCCGTGATGCGGTCGCCGCCGGTGAACGTGAACTGACCACGAGAGGGCTCGGTGGCGTCCCACTTCATCTCGTTGCCGACGGTGATGACGCCGGCCTCGCGTGCGGTCAGCACACGGTTCTGGGTGTCCTCCAGTTCGGACACGGTCATCGCGCTGCCGAAGTACTTCCCTTTGGCGGCAGCCAGTTCCCGCAACGGCTTCGCGACCGGCGCGGACCCGTTGCACAGCTGCCCGTTGAGCCGGAACTCGGCGGGCGGGCTGTTCGCGCCGCTGTAGGTGGCGTTGAACCCGAGCCCGCTCAGCGTCGCTCCGGGCGCGATGGTCCGGTTCCAGTCCAGGGCGGTGGCCGAGGTCTGGCTCCACGTCGCGTTCCAGCCGTTGGTGATCTTCTGGTTGCCGGGGAAGGAGAACGTGAGCGTCCACCCGGTGATCGGCGCGCTGCCGGTGTTCGTGATGGACACCGCGCCGGTGAACCCGGAACCCCAGTCGTTGGGCACGCTGTAGGTGAGCTTGCACGGACCACCCGGTTCCAGGCCGAACCAGCCGTTGCCGGCCGCCGTCGCCGCCGGGGTGGCGACGACGACCGACAACACCAGGACCAGCGCACAGAAGAGGCTTTTCATGTGCGCGTCTGTCCTTTCTAGAGAGCCGGGTACGCGTTGCGCATGAGCTCCTGGAACTGTGCCGAGAACCAGTGGCCGGCCAGCGGTGCGTCGGCCAGCGCGCCGGACATGCTGTTGCCGTTGCGCGCGTTGCCGGTGTACGTCGGGTCGCACATCCGGTCGAAGCCCTTGCCCTCGTTGTTCGGGATCTCCTTGCTCGCGCCGTCGGACTCACCCGGCGGCTTGATCCACACGTAGGCGTCGATGCCGCTCTCCGGCGCAGCCTTCGGGCGTTCACCGATGCCGGCACCGGACTGGTTGCACCAGTTGCCGAGGTGGATGCGCCGGTCGAGCCGGCCGCCGTTGACGAACGCGTCCGCCGTCGTGCGCGGGCCGGGTCCGGTGGGACGGGCCGCGCCGCCCCAGCCGTTGCGGCTGGTGTCGATCAGCATGCCGACCCCGGCGTCGAAGCCCGCCTGGACCGCGCGCTGCCGGAACGCCTGCGCGTAGCCGAGCTCGTCGATGTAGCGGTTCCAGTCGACCCACTTGGCCTTCTCGCGGACGACCTCGCCGTTGATGTTGTCGTCGATCTTGAAGTACGGCTCCTTCAGGATGCCGTAGTTCGCGGTGTTGGCGATGAAGCCGTGCACGTTCGCCTTGGTGCTGCCCTGGGCGTTCGCCGCCTGGAACAGCAGCTCGGCCGACGGCCCGAAGTTGTCGTCCCAGCCCAGCCAGCCGTGGTGGCCGACGTCGAGGTAGTTGTAGACGTTCGGGACCGCGCCGAGCTTCGCGAGCGCGTAGCCGACACCGGCGATGTAGTTGCCGTTGGCCTTCATCACGTCGCACTGCGGCGTGAACGTCGGCCGCGGCGTGACGTTGGTGACCAGGTTGGGCAGCGAGTCGATCTCGACCACGGTGACGATGCGCAGGCTCGCGTAGGCGGGCCTGGCGAGGATCGCCGCGATCGGGTCGATGTACTCGGTCTTGTACCGGTTGATCTCGTCTGCCTTGAGCTCACCGTTGGAGGCCAGCGCCGCGCAGTCGCGGCCCGGCAGGTTGTAGATCACCAGCTGGATGACGAGCGGTGAGCCCGCCGCCTGGCGCACCGCGTCGTCCAGGTGCGCGGCCAGTCCGCGAGCACCCGTGGTGCCGTTGATCGCCGCGATCCGGTCCATCCACACGCCGGTGGGCTGGTTCGCGATCCGCGAGCCACCCGGCTCGGCGTTCGCCTTCGCCGACCAGTCCGCGTTCACGTAGACCTTCGCACCCGAGTACGGGTTGTCGACGCGGTTGCCGGGGTTCGGCGGGTTGCCCGTGGTCGTGGTGGTCGTCGAGGTCGGCGGTTGCTGACCCGTGCACACCGTGCCGTTCAACGAGAACGACGCGGGGTCGGTGTTGGTGGAGCCCGTGTAGCTGCCGTTGAAGCCGATCTCGGTCGACCCGCCGGTGCCGAGGTTGCCGTTCCACGACATGCTCGTGGCGGTCACGTCCGCGCCCGACTGGGACCAGTTGGCGCTCCAGCCCTGGCTCACCTTCTGCGAACCGGGGAACGTGAACTTGAGCGTCCACGAGGACACCGCGTCCCCGAGGTTGGTGATCTTCACCTTGCCGCCGAAGCCGCCACCGCCCCAGTTGTTCGCGGTGTAGTCGACGCGGCAACCGGGTGCGGCGCCCGCGGAGGGCGCGCTCAGCGCGATCCCCGCCGTAGCGACGGCAGTGGCGACCACCACTCCCGCCGAGGCCCACCGCCTTCGTCCGATGAACGTCATTGTCCCGGATCTCCTTCTTCTAATGGTGTTCGATCTGGACGAACGAGCACGCACTCGGTGTGCACTCGAGCCGTCGCAGTCCTAGGTGTTCCATACCTATCGAGCCGGTGAGCGCGAACCCGTCGCCGAACGCGAGGTCCGGATCTCCCCGGACCTCGCCGTTCGCCAACGCCCTGAGCCAGGCCTCTTCGATGCCGGGCCGCAGCACGATGAGCCCCAGTCGCTGGTAGGGCTCCTTCGTGCAGGTGCCCCACTCGGCGACGAACGGCTCGTAGACCTTCGCCCGCACCGATCCGGCGAACGACGTGAAGTCGTTGTCCCGCCGGACTTTCGAACACTCACCGGTCAGGTCGTTGAGCCACGCCGCGATCCCGTCGACGCCCTTGGTCAGGTCCGGGGCGGGGTCGGCGCGTGCGACGAGGAGGGCGCACGCGACCGAACCCACCACCAGGAGGGCGATCAGTGCCCTCTTCACCCTGTGGAACAGGCCGAACCGTTGAGCGTGAAGGACGCGGGCTCCGGCACCGCACCTGTCGTGTTGGCGTTGAACCCGAAGTTCACCGACCCACCGGCCGGCACGTCGGCGTTGTAGTTCGCGCCCTTCGCGGTCGCTTTACCGTCTGCCACGGTGATCGTCGACGACCAGGCCTGGGCGAGGGTCTGACCCGCTGGGAAGTCCCAGACGAGCTGCCAGGCGGAGATCGCGGACGTGCCGGAGTTGGTGATCTTCACGTTCGCCGTGAAGCCACCGTTCCACGAGCTCGGTTTGCTGTACGCCACCGAACACGTCCCGACCGTGCCGGTGCGGAACGCGACGGCCGGCGAGGCCGGTGAGGTGTTGCCGGCCCCGTCCACCGCGACCACGCTCAGGCTGTAGTCGGTGTTCGCCGTGAGCCCGGTGACCGTCACGGAGTTGGTGCCCGAGGTCCCCACCACCTGGCTGCCGTTCTGCACGCGGTAGCTCGTGACGCCGATGTTGTCCGTCGCCGCCGGGAAGTCGAGCTTCACGGAGTTGCCGGTGATCGCCGACGCCACCGGTGTACCGGGCGCGGTCGGCGCCTGGGTGTCCGGCACGCCGCCGCCGAACATCACGTCGGAGCAGCTGTAGAACGCTTCCGGGCTGTCGGAGCGCGTCCAGGTGGAGTAGATGATGTGCCTGCCGGACTTGTTGGGCAGCCGCGCTTGCCAGGCGTACTCGCCGTTCACCAGCGGTGGGTTGGTGATCTTGTCGAAGAGCTCCAGATCGGACCACTTCAACGGCTTGGTGACGTCGAAGCCGTCCTTGGTGACGTACTGCTCCCAGGTTCCGGGGTGTGGCGCCCACGCGTTGTACCGCAACGTGACCGTCTGGTTCGCCGTCAGCTGGGTGACCGGCCAGTCGGCGCGAGTGAGGTTGTAGGCGTCGTACTTCGTGGTGGGACCGCAGAGTTTCCCGTCCGGGATGATCTCCCGGTGTCGCCCTGCCGCGTTGCTGATCAGGTTCCCGAACCAGTCCCACAGCGGCTGCTTCCCTCCCTGCGCGACCGCCGCGATGCACGCGGGGTTGGTGGGCTGGATGTCGCCGCCACCGCTGCCGGCGCGCCCGTCCTCGTAGCAGAGGTACGTGCGGCTGCCGGGCCACGTCATCGAGCCGTGCGCCACCGCCGTACCACCGGTGTGCACCAGAACCGCGGCCGTGCAGGCGGCCACTGTGAAGAAGGCTAAGCGTTTCCTCATCTCGGTACTCCTCAGCCGAAGAGCTCGGTGTGCAGGGAGAATGCGGTGGCGATCTCCGCCTGGGCCCAGAAGCGGTGGTAGGTGAACGTCGGTACCGGACCACCGTTCAGATAGGACTGGACCTTGGGCCATTGCGGGTCGTTGCGGAACATCGACCGCATCGACAGGAACGACGCGCCCTGGGCGATCTGGTCACCGTTGGGCATCCGCCCGGTCCAGCCCGGCGGCACGTACGGGCCCTCGCCGTTCGACGCGTTGTAGACGTCGTCGAAGCGGTTGTAGTCCGCGCGCGTCTCCGGCGTGGCGATGCCCAGGTTGTCCTGGTGCGACAGCAACGCCGTGAGAAGCGCTTCGCCGGTGGCCTTCGCCTGGGCGTGCCCGGACTTGGCCGCGTAGTTCAGCAGCACCTTCGCGTAGGAAGCGGCGATGCCGACGTCCTGGTTCTTCGTCGCCACGCGGACCCGCAGGTTCGCGTTCGCGCCGGGGTTGGTCGCGTTCCAGGTGTCCGGCGCGCCCGTCCACTCGAGGTCGGCGGGGATCTGGAAGTTCGTGCCGGTCGTGGTGTTCGCGAGCGCCCAGGTGACCCACTTGTCGAGGATCTTCTTGGCGCGGGCGTCACCGGTCATCCGGTACAGCGCCGCCGTGCGCTCGAGACCCCACACCTGGAAGCCGAACCAGCGGTTCGACGGCGGGTCGCGCCACACCGGGTGGGCGTCGTAGTACATGCCGTAGAACGTCGGCGTGCCCGCGGGAGGCGTGCCGTAGTGGCCCTCCCAGGAGTTCGTGACGCCACCGGCGAGCCCGCCATCGGCCGACTGGAGCCACTGCAGCAGCTCCATCTGCCGGTTCAGGCTAGTGGTCCAGTCCTGTTGTCCACTGGCGGACAAAGGTTTGAGCGCCGGGACGTTCGACAGCGCGTACGCCGCGAGCGGGTTCTGGTAGCCCTGGTGCGAGGCACCGTCACCGATCCGCCACGCCCAGCCGGCGCTCGTGTCGGTCGCGCCGCCCCACGCGTAGTACCAGGACATCAGGTAGTGCGCGCTGCTCTTGCCCGTGCCGCCGGGGCACGAGCTCGGGCTCGTGCAGTTGCCGATGCGCTTGAAGTACTTGTCGAACATGGCGTACCGCAGGTAGTCGCCCATCTTGGCTGCCTTGCCGATCTCGCTGGAGATCTGCCCCACGTTGCCCTGCGCCGTCGCCCACTGCTGGGCCAGCAGCGCCACCTGCACCACGCGGGCGTCCGCGTCCGGGGCGTTGGTGTACTTCCACTGCTTGGCGTAGGAGGCGTCCTTGGTGAACAGGTCGAGGAACCCGTTGGGGCCACCGTGCTTGAACGTGTCGCACGACGGCTGCGGGATCGTCTCCCACACCGACTCCGACGAACCGCGCTGGTAGGTGTTGATGTACGACGGTGCCGTGGTGCCGTCGCCGCAGCGGCCGAAGCCGTAGGTGTTGTCGACGTCGAGCAGCCAGTGCATGCCGTAGATGTCATCCGTGCCGTACGCGGACTTCAGCTCGGCCGCGATCGGGTCGGAGCCCACCGGGACGTTCGCGTCCAGCACCGCCGGATAGCCGTCCATCCGCGGGTGCTCCGGCGCGTAGGTCGCGGGCTTCGACGCGTTGTACTTGTCGTTGGTGGGCTGGTCGGCCTTGGCCGGGATGATGAACTTCTCCATCGACGCCCACGCGGACTTGAACGGTGCCCAGTCGCCGGTGTGGCGGCCGTAGCTCGCCTCCAGCCACAGGTAGTAGCTGAACGCCTCGGACGTGGTCTGGTGACCGTGGTCCGGCGCCTCGACCATCAGCGTCTCGACCGAGTGGTACGGCACCAGCAGACCGCCGAAGTTGCGGAAGTAGCCGCTGGCCGGGTCCTTGATCTTGGCGTACTGGTCGAGGAACGCCTTGCTGAAGTCCGAGGTGGACGCCGAGATCTCCCGGACCGCGACCGAGGCAGGGGTGTGTCCGGTCGCGCTCGCGGTGAACGTGGCCGTCGCGAGGTCGCCGCCGTTGTTCGCCGACGTGACCGTGACGGTCTGTTTGGCCGCGCTGCTGAAGGTCAGCGAGGTAGGAGTCACCGTGAGATCGGCGCTGCCGCTGCGGCCGATCGTCACGGTGACGGGCTGGGACGGTGCCGTCGCCAGCGAGACCTCGAAGGTGGCGGTCTGGCCCTGCCGGACCGTCAGCGTGCTCGGCGTGGCCAGCACCGCCGGTCCCGCGAGCACCTTGACCCCCGCCGGCGCGGACGTCGTGACGGCGCCGCGGTTGTCGGTCGCCCTCGCGGTGATGCTGTGGTCACCGGCCGGTGCCGTGGTCCAGCTGCCGCTGAACGGGGCCGAGGTGTCCGTCGCGATCAGCTGGTCGCCCGCGTAGAAGTCGACCTTCGCGATGGTGCCGTCGGAGTCCTGCGCGGTCGCCCCCAGCGGGATCGTCGCGGGCAGGGTGTAGGTGCCGCCCGTGGCAGGCGCGGTCAGCGCCACGGACGGCGGCTGGTTGGGGCCGGTGCACGCCACGCCGTTGACCGCGAAGTCGGTCGGTGGCCGGTTCGCCGAGCCCTTGCTGCCGTTGAAGCCGACCTGCGCGGTGCCACCCGTCTGGATCGTGCGCGCCCAGTCCGGGTTGGTCACGCTCACCACCGCACCGGTCTGGCTGAAGTTGCCGTTCCAGCCCTGCGTCACCTTTTGGCCGTCGGGGAACGTCCAGGTGAGGTTCCAGCCGTTCAGCACGTCACCGTCATTGCGGATCGTCGCCGTGGCGCCGAAACCGTTGTTCCACTCGTTGGTGACCTCGTAGGTGACGGTGCAGGCGACCGCCAGGGGTGCCGCCACTGCGGGCACCCCACCGATCATCATCACCGCCGCAGCCGTCAATGCCGTTGTTCGCCGAGTCATGCCGCCGCCCTCTCGACACCTGGGAGCGCTCCCAGATTTCACGGCACTGTAACCTGGGTCACGTGGTCCAACTGGAGGCACAGAACGTAGTCGTTCCACCACTCAGAGCTGAGGACTAGGCCGCGAAGGGCAGCGACCGTACGCCCGCTCGTCCTTCTTGCCACCCTCTTGCTGCTCCCTTCGAGTGGAATCCTGGGAACGCTCCCAGATACGGGATGGGGGCGCTCCACGCCACTGGGAGCGCCCCCTGGTCTCGTCAGCCGCGACCTGCACCGGCACCTGCCGTGACCACGCTTTTCACGCTGCTCGCGCCGTCCAGCGGGTAGGAGTACGGGATGCTCTTGACCGAGCCGCCCTGCTGCCCCGAACCGGAGTTCACGAAGTGGTTGTTGCGTGCCACCAGTGCGCCGGCGGGCGAACTGCCCTCACCGCGGTGGAACGTGTCCGAGGTGTTCTCGAAGTAGTTGCCCTCGACCAGGACACCGGCTTCCATCGTGGAGGCGACGCCGTACGAGGTGACGCCGCCGTAGTAGTTGTTGTAGACGTGCACCGGGTTGCCGAACCGCACCCGCGGGTGCCGCTGGTTGGTGCCCGCGAACCAGTTGTGGTGGTAGGTCACCCGCAGCTTGCCCCGGTCCTCGGACCCGTTGTCGTCGCTGTGACCCAGCAGCATCGTCTTGTCGTGGCTGGAGAACTTGTTCCACGACACCGTGACGTAGTCGGACGCCCGCTTGACGTCGACGGCACCGTCGTTGCCACTCGAGAAGCTGTTGTGGTCGACCCACACGCGGGTGGAGTACTGGACGTTGATCGCGTCGTCACCCCAGCTGCGGAAGTTGAGGTTGCGCACGATCACGTTCGAGGCGTTGGCGATGTTCAGGCCCTGCCCGGTGATCGTCGCGGACGAGCCGACGCCCTCGATGGTCTTGTTCGAGGCGACCTTCGTCATGCTCGACAGCGAGATCGTGCCGGAGACCCGGATCACCGCCGCGCCCGAAGCCTTCGCGGCCGCGACGAACGCGGACGCCGTGGTGACGGTGACCGGTGACGCGTTGCCACCACCCGTCGTTCCGCCACCCTGAGTGGCCCAGCCGACGAGCCCGAACGGTGCGGCCGCGGCTTGCGGAACAGAAACGGCACCAGCTACCAGTGCCACTGCGGAAATCAATGCTGCACGTTTTGGAATCATTCCAAGCCTTCCAAGTTGTGTAGCGGCGGTGCATCGAAGGTAGCGACTTCCGAACAAACAGGTCAACCAATTCGACGATATTCGAATCGAACCATCGACTATAGTTGACAGAAAAGAAGTCCGCCCTACCATCAAATTACCGCCGCGCATCGCCTGCATGCGGAGCGCACATGAAGAAACTGGCAACAACGGTGTTGGCCGTGGCTTTGGCCGCGTTTCTCGTACCCCAGGCCCAGGCCGCGGGCAGCACCTTCCCGACACCGACCGGTCCCAAACCGGTCGGCGCCACCATCAAGGTGACCTCCGGTACCTACGACGGTGGCATGAAGCGGTTCTACGGCACCGGCAACCTCGGTTCCGGCGGCCAGAACGAGGGCCAGGACCCGATCTTCCAGCTCGCCAACGGCACGACGCTGAAGAACGTCGTGCTCGGTGCTCCGGCCGCGGACGGCGTCCACTGCCTCGGCACCTGCACGCTCACCAACGTGTGGTGGGAGGACGTCGGCGAGGACGCGGCCACGTTCAAGGGCACGTCGTCATCGCAGACCATGACCATCAGCGGTGGTGGCGCGCGCAAGGCGTCGGACAAGGTGTTCCAGCACAACGGACCGGGCACGATGATCATCCGCAACTTCCAGGTGGACGACTTCGGCAAGCTCTACCGGTCCTGCGGCAACTGCAAGACCCAGCACAAGCGCAACGTCGTCCTGGAGAACATCACCGCGTTCTCCCCCGGCAAGTCCCTGGTGGGCATCAACACCAACTACGGGGACACCGCGCGACTGTCGAAAATCACGATCGTCGGCGACAGCAGCAAGAAGATCGTCGCCTGCGAAAAGTACAAGGGCGTCACGAGCGGTGAGCCGTCGAAGATCGGCAGCGGCCCGGACAGCACGAACTGCCTGTACAAAACATCGGACATCACCTACCGCTAGCAGAAAAGCTGATGAAAAGGCCCCGGGACAGCGGTCCGGGGCCTTTTCTCACCAGGTTTCGACCGTGTGCGAACCCAGGTGGTCGAAATTCCAGTCGTCACCGATTCCTGGCCGGACCGAGAACGCGACGTTCCCGTTCTCGTCGAGCGCGTCGGCGATGGAGTTCCGGTGCGGCGGCACCCGGTCGAAGTCGACGTGCGGGTGCAGCAGACCCCGTTCGTACCACCGGCCCGCGTCGGTCGCGCCGAGCACCGTCAGGCTGGCGGAGCCGTTGCCGTGGATCTCGCAGTCCATGTTGAACGACTCCGCGAGGTGCACGGTCTTGAGCACCGGCGTGATCCCACCGGCTCCGACCGGCCCGGCGCGCAGGACGTCGCACGCGCCGGCGGTGATCCACTCGGCACGGGTCAGGTGCTTGCCCCACGCCACCTCCGGCCCGATCACGGGGATCGCCAGCTGTTCGGCGAGCCACCGGTAGGAGCTGATCGAGGCCTCCTCCATCGGTTCCTCGAACCAGTAGAAGTCCAGTTCCTCCAGCGCTTTGCCGAGTCGAAGCGCTTCGGTCCTGGAATACCAGTGGCTCGCGTCCAGCATCAGTTCCACGTCCGGCCCGACGGCCTCCCGCACCGCCTGGCAGGCCTCGATGTCGCGCGACACGCTCGGCGCGCCCGGTACCGGCGGCATCCAGGTGTGCAGCTTGATCGCCCGATAGCCGATCGACACGAGGTGCTTGGCGAAGTCCGCGTAGTCACCCGGTGTCGCGAGGCCGTCGGTGTCCCCGCACATCGTGCTGCCGTAGGCCGGGATCCGGTCGCGGGCACCGCCGGCGAGCTTCCACGCGGGCAGCCCGGCCTTGCGCGCGACGAGATCCCACAACGCCGTGTCGACGAACCCGAGCGCACGGTCGGTGAACCCGCCACCAGAACCGCGTTGCCGGCGACCGAGCAGGCGCCACAGCCGTTCGCGGTCCCACGGGTCCTGCCCGAGCAGCACCGGCCGCACGTGCTTGTCCAGCACCGCGGGCCGGAGGTGGTCTGCCTGGATCTGGCAGTACCCGGTGGCACCGTCGGTGTCGGTGATCTCCAGCAACGCCTCGGTCACCTCGTGCTCGGGCGCGGGATGCCGGTGGCCCTCGGGGTCCACGGCCGTGCACGCGCTCGTGGTGAACGTGCGCACGGCCACCCGTTCGATCACTTCCGCTTCTCCCATTCCTGCTGGGCGGTCGTGAGCTTGCCCGCGAGCTGGTCGAGGAACTCCTGCGCGGACATCTGGCCGAGCAACACCTTCTGGTAGAGCGGCTCGGTGTCGGTCTTGGTGATCGACGAGTACTCCGGCAGGTAGACCGGCGCGGGCACGAGCACCGTGGCCGGGTCCTCCAGCACGCCGAGCGCCATCTTCACGGCCGCGTTCTTCTGGATCCACTCGGCGCTGCGGACGTCGGTGTTGGCGGGGATCTGGCCGACCTTCTCGTTCCAGTACCCGTTGCTCTCGGCCGAGGTCAGGAACTCGACGAACTTCCAGGCCGCGTCCGGGTTCTTGCTGCCCTTGAACACCGCGAACCCGTCGGTCGGGTTCGGCACGACGGTCCGCTTGCCGGACGGGCCCTTCGGCAACGGCATGGCGCTGACCTTCTGGGCGCCGAGAGCCTTCATGACGTCGGCGGTGGAGCCCAGGTTGTGGTGCATCATCGCCACCGTGCCGCCGGTGAACTGGGCGACCATCTGCGTGTAGCTGTTGTTGACGTCCGCTTCGGGCGTGGACTTCTTGTAGATCCCCGCGATCTTGCTGACCAGCTCGGCGTTGCGCGGGTCCGCGACCGTGCTCTTGCCGCCGTCGTAGAACTTGTCGACGCCCGAGTAGGAGTAGGCCTCGGCGAGCAGCTGGAAGATCGAGCCGGCACCACCGCGGATCGTGAACCCGTACTTGTTGTCAGCGGGTTTGGTCAGCTTCGCGGCCGCGTCGATCAACTGGTCCCAGGTTTCCGGGGCGGCGATCTTCTGCTCGGCGAACAGGTCCGAGCGGTACCAGATGACGTCGAGGTTGCCGGACGCGGGCGCGGCGTAGAGCTTGCCGTCCATCGCGGTCTGCCGCACCGTCTCCAGCAGGCCGGGCAGCAGCTTGCCCTTCAGCGGACCCGACTCCACCCGTTCGTCCAGCGGCTCCAGCGCGTCCTGCCCCACCAGGTGCGCGAGGTAGGAGGTGGTGACGCCGCCGACGTCCGGCGTCGACCCGCCCGCGATGGCCGTGTCGTACTTCTGCTGCACGGACGAGCTCGGGATGCCGACGTACTCGACCTTGATGTTCGGGTTCGCCGCCTCGAACCGCTTGATCAGCTCCTCGTAGATGGGCGTGCGGCCGGGGCCGCCGTTGTTGTCCCAGAACGTGATCGTCGCGGGACCGTCCTGTCCCCCGGCGGAGCAGGCGCTCAGCACGAGTGCCAGCGCGACCAGCAGTCTCCTCATGTCTCCCTCATCCCTTGACCGCGCCGGCGCTGAGTCCCTGCACCAGGAACCGTTGCACCACGGCGAAAACCAGCACGACCGGTACCGCGGCGACGACTCCGCCCGCCGCGAGCGCCCCGAAGTCGGTGTTGAACTCGCCCAGCGCGTAGCTCAACCCGACCGGCAAAGTGAACTTGTCCTGCCTGCTCGCGAACATCAGCGCGAAGAGGAAGTTGTTCCAGGCCCCGATGAACGCGAACGAGCCGACGGCCACGAGCGCGGGCCGCAGCTGGGGCAGCGTCACCGCGAAGAACGCCCGCAGCCGCGAACACCCGTCGACCATCGCGGCCTCTTCGAGCTCCACCGGCACGTTGCGCACGAACCCGCTCATCAGGATCAGCGCCAGCGGCAGCTGGAACGCGGTGTCCGCGATGATCAGGCCCGTGAGGCTGTTCAGCAGCCCGGCGCTCTTGAAGATCACGAACAGCGGGATCAGCATCATCGCGCCGGGGATGAACTGCGTGCACAGCAACGCCAGCAGGAACACCCGCTGGCCGCGGAACTTGAAGCGCGCCAGCGCGTAGCCGCCCATGAGCGCGAACACGGTGACGACGACGAGCGTGCCGACGCCGATGATCAGGCTGTTCTGGAAGAACAACCCGAAGCCGATGCCGTTCCACACCGTGTCGAAGTGCTCGAACGTGATCGGCCACGGCACGAGCGCGGTCTCCCCCGTCGGCCGGAACGCGAAAACCAGCATCCAGTAGAACGGGATCAGCGTGAACAGCAGGTAGAGCACCAACGGCAGGTGCAGGCGGAAGTACCGCGATGGGTCACGGTGCTTCTTGCGCCGCGGTGGCGCCGGTGGTGGCGGCGAGACCGTGGCCGGGCGGGTGAGGGTCTGGGTCATGCCCGGCTCCCGAACTTGGACAGCCTCAGGTAGAGGATCGAGAAGAACAGCAGGATCGCGAAGCCGGCCATCGTCAGCGCCGAGCCGTAACCGAAGTCGTGCGAGTCCACGGCTTTGCGCGCCACGTACAGCGGCAGGGTCGTGGTCTGGTTCGCCGGTCCGCCGCCGGTCAGCGTGTAGATCAGGTCGACGTTGTTGAACTCCCACACCGCACGCAGCAGCGTCGACAGCACGATCGCGTCGCGCAGGTGCGGCAGGGTGACGCTGATGAACCGGCGCCACCGTCCGGCGCCGTCGACCGACGCGGCCTCGTACAGGTCGTTGGGGATGGTCTGCAGGTCGGCCAGCAGCAAGATCGCGAAGAACGGCACGCCGCGCCACAGCTCGGTGACCACGGTGGCCGGGAAGACCGTCGCCGGGTCGCCGAGCACCGACGTGCCCGGATCACCGATGCCCCACTGCGCGAGCTGCTGGAAGATGCCCGTGGACGGGTTGTAGAGCAGGATCCAGATGCCGGTGGTGAGCACACCGGACACCGCCCACGGCGAGAACACGAGCGACCGCGCCATGGCCCGGCCGACGAACGTCTCGTTGACGATCAGTGCGAGGCACAGGCCCAGCACGAGCTGCAGGCCGACCTCGACGACGACCCACTTCGCGCTGAACATGAGGCTCTGCCAGAACAACGGGTCGTCGAACAGCATCCGGCGGAAGTTCTCGAACCCGATGAAGCCGTTCTTCCACGGCTGGGTGACGGTGTGCTGGCGCAGGCTGAACCACCCGACCGAGGCGATCGGGTAGACCAGGAACACCGCCATCAGAACCAGCGTCGGGGCGATGAGCGCGTACGGCGCCCACGTGCGAGTCCTCACGCGGGGTTCCACCCGTCCAGGTAGGCGCTCTTGGTGTACTGCTTCGCCTGCTCCGCGGTCAGCTGCGGCCGGTCCGCGCCGGTGCCCGCGCCCGGTCCGGTGTTGCGGTACTCCGCGAACCTGGCGCCACGCCACGGAAAGCCGGACATGTCGGTCCACGGCGCCGCCTTGATCGCGGCGGGCAGCTTGGTGTTCCTGATGACCACCTGCGCGATCGCCTCCGGGTCACCGCCGGGGTGCCAGGGCCTGCCCAGGAAGTACGTCCCGGCCGGTGCGTCGCTGCGGACCTCCGAGTTCACGATCAGGAACCCGTGCGGGTTGGCGCGCTGGGTGCTGGCGGCGGTCAGGTAGCCGTTCGGGTCGCTGCCGCGGGTGAGCGCGGTGATCGTGGCCCGGTCGAAGACCGCGGTGGCGCGGCCGAACATGAAGTCGACGTCACCGGTGATCGCGCAGTCCCGGTAGTACTGGCGGGAACGCGTCGTCACGTTCGGCGAGTCGGCGTACAGGGTGTCCTGGTGGCCTTCGAAGTGCACGCGGTCGAAGAACATCCGGTCGCCGGTGGCCTTCACCGCGACGGCCTGGGTGTTCGTGATCTCCGGGTGCTGCTTGCGGTCGAACGAGTTGCGGAACGTGAGGTCGCGCGCCTTGAAGTCGTCCGCGGCGATGGTCGCGGTGGCGCTGCCGGACGTGCCGTAGGTGGTGCCGTCGGGTTTCTTGGTGCCGTTGGCGTTGTCGAAGTCGATCACGACGTCCTGCGCGCGTCCGGTGGCACCGCGCAGGGTCAGCCCCTTCTTGCTCGCCGGGATCTTGACGACCTCGCGGTACACGCCCTTCGGCAGCGTGATGACGGCACCGGCGGGGGCGGCGTCGATCGCGGACTGCACGGTCGGGAAGCCGTGGCCCACCACGAGGTGATGCCCTGCCGGTGGCGCGCCCGCTTTCAGGTGCTTGACCCGGTGGGCGGGTTCGAGACCGCGGTTGAGCGTGGGCGTCCAGCCGGCGTCCGTGCCGAGCCGCTTGTCCGGGAACGCGGTGTTGAACGCGTCGACCAGGCTGAGCGGCTTGCCCTCGACGAGGTTGCCGGTGTCGGTGATCGCCGTGCCGCCCCAGTTGTAGACGACCTTCTCCGGCGCGATGCCGCGGATGTAGTTGTTCTGGGCGTAGATCTGCGACTGCACGCCGACGCCCCAGCTGTAGACCTGCGCGCCCTCGTACAGGTTGTTGTAGACGTGCACCTGGCCGAACCGGACCCGCGGCGCCCGTTCCTGGGTGTTGCGGAAGACGTTGTGGTGCACCGAGACCCGCAGCTTGCCGGGGTCGGTCGTCGAGGTGTTGGACCCGCCGATCAGCATGGTCTTGCCGTGGTCGACGAAGACGTTGCGCGACACGGTGACCAGGTCGGAGGCCGCGGTGATGTCGAGCTGGCCGTCGTGCACCTGGTAGGGCCGGTTGAAGTAGAGCGGCTGGGTGCTGTCGACGTTCGGCTGGTCGGTGAACGTGTTGTGGTCGATCCACACGTTCTCGGACTTCTGCAACGACACCGAGTCCCAGAGCGAGTTCCAGTTGCCGGGCGGGGCGCCGGGGCTGTTGTCGGTCGGGTCCCAGGCGGGGAAGCAGTCGCTGGTGTCGCGGAAGGTCAGGTTGCGCACGATCACGTTGCGCGCGCCGTGGATGCGCAGGCTGCCTCCGGTGATCCCGGCACCGGGGGTGGCTCCGATGATCGTCGTGTCCGAGCCGACCTCGAAACCGATCACCGCCAGCTGGTTGCGAGTGGAGGCCGCCCGTGCGTCTTCGAGGGGTCCTTGCGGCTTGCGGTCACGCCCCCAGACGGCGGGGTCGTAGGCGGCGAGGTACGCGGGCAGCGTGTAGCCCTCGGCCGCGTAGTCCGTGCAGCTCAACGGCTTTCCGTCGGGGCCGGTGTTCGCGTTGATCACGCCCTTGACCCGGATGATCCGCGGGGCGGGCGCGGCCAGCGCGGCGACGAACTCGGCGCGGGTGCGCACGGTGTGCACGTGATCGGCCGGGGCGGCGGAGCCACCGGTCGTCCCCGGACCACTCGAGGCCCACCCGTCACCGGCGGGCAGCACCTGCCTCGCGGGGTCGTGGCCGGCGTGCGCGGGCGCGCCCACCAGCCCTGTGCAGGCACACGCCAGCACAAGCGCACGTACGAACAATCGCATGGCGCAATACCCTTCGAATGGTTGTTCATATTCGTGAACACCGTCCACGAGCGTGAACCGGATATTACGAACGCGTGCGCCGGGCGTCAACGAAATGAATTTGTTCGACAATTCGACGTGGAATTCGACACCAATTCGACTCGAACGGATCGAATTGTGCGTCGTATCCGCCATGTGGCGACGAGGTGACGCGTGTATCACGATCCAACCGGCTGTCGAACGGCGTTTCGACGGCCTGGCCTGGCGGTTCGATGCGGTTCGACAGTCTGATCATCGAACAAGACTCATCAGTCTCGTATTGACCGGGCCCGCCATCTGGTCTAGCTTTCCCGGCCATTGCCCAGCTCCACTCGTACCACCGCAGTACCGGGGGAAAGAATGAGACCCAGATCGTCCGTTCTGACGATTGCCTCGACATTCCTGCTCATCGGATGCACCGGTTCGCCCACACCGATCGCGTCCGGTCCGCCGTCTGGCGGTCACCACCTCGTCGCGCCGCCGACGCTGACCAACACGCTGACCGTCCAGGGGGTGGAGGACGGCCGCACCGTCCTGCTCTCCGACGGCACGCGCATCCGGATGGCCGGGCTCGCCGCGCCGGAGGAGTGCTGGGCGGGCGCCGCCACCGCGTTCGCCAAGGCGTTCCTGCTGGACAAGCAGGTCAAGGTCGATCCGGGCGACCCGGCCGTCGTCGACGAGGCACCGCTGTGGCTCGACGACGGCACCGAGTACGCGCTGTTCGCGGTCAGCCAGGGGGTGCTGCGCGGCGACTCGCCGCACGATCCCGCCTTCGTCGACGCCGAGAGCGCCGCCACCAAGGCGGGGCTCGGCCTGTGGGGCGCGCCCTGCAAGGGTCAGGCCAAGCCGCCCACGACGCCGCCACCGGCACCCGTTGTCGTCACGATGCCCTCGCCCGTGCCGACGACCACCACCGTTCCTCTCGTGTTCGGTTGTGCCGTGAACTACCGCGTCACCTACCGTTGGAACGGTGGCTTCAACGCCGACGTCACGATCACCAACACGGGCACGGCGCCGATCTCCGGGTGGACGCTGCGCTGGAAGTTCACCCGAGACCAGGTGATGACCGACATCTGGAACGCGACGGGCCGGCAGAGTGGCCAGGAGGTGACCGCCACCAACGTCTCCTACACGGCGAACATCGCCCCCGGAGCCACGCAGGTGGTCGGCTTCACCGCCGCCCACCGGATGGACAACCCGGCACCGACCGGGTTCTCCCTGAACGATCATCCATGCCCGGTCCGGTAACGTCCTTTTAAGACGGACAGGAATTCCCGGAGGAGGGCTCCGTGCTGGAGATCAGCGGACTGACGTGGGCGGTCACGATCGGATTGATCGTGGCGCTGCTGGCGGTCGACCTCGTGCTCGCCGCCTGGCGACCGCACCGGATCGGCTTCCGGGAAGCCAGTCTGTGGTCGGTGTTCTACATCCTCGTCGCCATCGGGTTCGGCGTGTGGTTCGCCAGCGCGCACGGCGGCCAGTTCGGCACGGAGTACTTCGCCGGGTACATCGTCGAGAAGAGCCTCTCGGTCGACAACCTGTTCGTGTTCGTGATCATCATGACCACGTTCCTGGTGCCCGAGGAGCACCAGCACAAGGTGCTGACCTTCGGCATCGTGCTCGCGCTGATCATGCGCGCGATCTTCATCGCCGTCGGCGCGACGCTGCTGTCGTTGTTCTCGTTCATGTTCCTGCTGTTCGGCCTGCTGCTGATCTACACCGCCGTGCAGTTGTTCCGGCACCGCAACGAGGACCCCGACGTCGAGAACAACATCGTGGTCACGACCGCGCGCAAGCTCCTGCCGGTCACGGACGACTACGTCGGCGGCAAGATCTTCACGCGGATCGACGGCAAGCGGATGGCCACTCCCCTGTTCGTCGTGCTGGTCGCCATCGGCGGCGTCGACCTGCTGTTCGCGCTCGACTCGATCCCCGCGGTGTTCGGCGTGACCGAGGAGCCCTACATCGTGTTCACCGCGAACGCGTTCGCGCTGCTCGGCCTGCGCGCGTTGTTCTTCCTCGTCAAGGGCCTGCTCGACCGGCTGGTCTACCTGTCGGCCGGCCTCGCGGTCATCCTGGCGTTCATCGGCGTCAAGCTGATCCTGCACTGGGCGCACGTCGACATCTCCGCGAGCGTGCCCGAGGTGCCGACGCCGCTCAGCCTGGGCGTGATCATCGGCATCCTGGTGATCGTCACCGTCGCCAGCCTCATCAAGACCCGCAACGACCCGACGGCGAAGGCGCACCCCGGTTCGCTGCGCGGTCACAAGGAGGACGAAAAGTCCTGATCCACGTCGGCGGTTGTGGGACGCTGCCCGCACGCGAACCGCTGATCTCGGAGGTGCACCTTGGGTGCCGGCACGTACGGAGACGCCGCTTACCGCTTCCTCGTTCCCGACGCGCCGCAGCACCAGCGCACCGACCGGGACCGGTTCCCGGCGATCGACTCCACCCGCGCCGCCACGCTGAACGTGTTCCGGGCCAGGCCCGGCGTGCAGCGCCCCAGCCTGATCTCCTCGTGGTCGGGAACGATCGACAGCTTGCTGCTCTCGTTCCCGTCCTACGGGGTGCGCACGCCGGAGCTGACGGCGGGTTATCGCTCGGTGATCGACGCCATGCGCGCCGGGACACGGTTCGTGGTGGTGCACCACGAGAGTGATCGGCAGACCGTCGAGGGGTGGTTCGGCGGTCATCCGGCCGGGAACGTGTCGTACGTGCCGATGCCCGACTACGTCGACTTCACCGACTGGGCCGAGGACGGCTATCTGGCGCTGGTGGACGCCGCCGACGGCACGGAGAGCCCGACGTACCTGATGGAACCGTGGTCGTTCCCCCGGTCGGGCGACTCGCTGATCGCGGACACCGTCGAGGAACACACCTCGGTGCGGGCGAGCCAGGCCCCGCTGGTGTTCCAGGGCGGGAACTGCCTCATCGGCGACGACTTCTGGCTGCTCGGCACGGACTACTTCCTCGACACCCTGGAGCTCATCCGCAGCGGTGAGCTGCCGGTCAGCGTGCCGGAGGGCCGGACGGAGACCGAGTTCGTGCGGGAGCTGTTCGGCAGGTACGTCGACAGCGCGCGTGACCTCCAGCTCGTCGGCACGAGAAGGCCGTTGGGCCTCAAGAGGTACTACGCGACCGTGGAGGGCGGCGAGTACCTGCTCGACCTGCCCGGTGGCGGCACCGGCGACCTCCAGCCGATCTTCCACATCGACATGTTCGTGACGCTGGCCGGTCCGGGCGACGACGGCCGGTTCCGCGTGCTCGTGGGCAGCCCGCGGCTCGCCGACGAGGCGCTGGGGACCAAGTCGCCGTTCGCCCTGCAGACCGCGTACGACGAGATCGCGGCCGAGTTCGACCGGCGCGGGTTCGCCGTCGAACGCAACCCGCTCGTGCACCGGCCCCAGATCACCCAGCAGCTCACGCTGGCGGCGCTGCGCGACTTCGCCGGCACCCCGGACGGCGCCGAGCTGCGCGAGGTGGTCGCCGAGTTCACGACGGCGGGCGCGCAACCCGAGTCCGCCATCCAGGTCCGGTCGTGGCACCACATCACCTGGAACAACTGCCTGGTGGAGAACAGCTCCAGCGGCCGCACCGTCTACCTGCCCACGTTCGGCCACGGTCCGGAAGCCGATCTCGCGGTGATCGACGACTCGATGGAACAGCTGTGGACGGACCTCGGGTTCTCGGTGGTCCGCCTCGCCGACTTCAACGCCTTCGCCAGCCGTCTCGGTGTCGTCCACTGCATCAAGAAGTACCTGGGACGCGGCGCGTGATCGATCACCTGGTCTACGCCGCGCCGGAGCTGGACGCGGCGGTGGACGCGTTCGAGGAACGGTTCGGCGTGCGGGCCGCGGGCGGTGGTCAGCACGTCGGTCTCGGCACGCACAACAGGTTGCTGGCGCTCGGGCCCCGGACCTACCTGGAGATCATCGCCCCGGATCCCGGCCAGCCGGAACCGGCCGCGCCCCGTCCGTTCGGAGTGGACGGTGTGACGGAGCCGCGCCTGGTCGGCTGGGCGATCGCGCACGACGACATCGAGCAGGCACGGGCCGCGGCCGTCGCGCAGGGCTTCGATCCCGGTGAGGTGCTCGACGGACAGCGGCGGACCGCCTCGGGCGAGGTGGTGCGGTGGCGGCTGACCAGCAACGCCCTGGTCGGGGGCGTCGTGCCGTTCCTGATCAGCTGGGGTGACACACCGTCTCCGGCGCTGTCCGCGCCGGCCGGTCTCGTCCTGGAGTCGTTGCACGTCGAGCACCCTGATCCCGCACTGATCACCTCGCGCCTGCGCGCACTCGGCACCGACGTCGAAGTGCGGCTCGCCCCGGAGCCCGCCCTCGTGGCCTCCATCTCCGGCCGCGACCTCAGATAAGTAACACTTGACTACTTAGTAACACTTGTGCACGATCCGCGGTATGGATCTGCACGAGGGTGAGGTTCCGCGTGATCCACGGGTGCGCCGCACCCGTGCCGCCGTCTTGCGGGCAGCGTTCGACCTGGTCTCCGAACGCGGCACGACGGCGGTCACGATCTCCGAGATCGCCGAGGCCGCGGACGTCAGCCGCCGAGTCGTCTACCAGCACTTCGGCGACCTCGACACGGTGCTGCTGGAGGCGGGGCTCGACCTCGCGCGCCGTGAGTTGCTGGAGTGCCCGGCCGAACCTCAGGAGCCGGCGGACGCGCGGGCGGGGGCTCTCGCCGTGACCCGGCACTTCGCCGAGCACCGGGTGTTCTACCGCGCCCTGCTGACCGGTTCCTGCGCGTACGCCCTGGACCGCGGGCTGATCAGCCTGCTCATGCCGGCCAACCGGCAGGCCATCGAGCACCTGTACGGCGAGCGGCTCTCCCGTCAGGCCATCGACGACCTCGCCGCCTTCATCACCGGCGGCGCGGGGTCGTTCGTCACGGCCTGGGTGGTCGAGGGCGCACCCGATCCCGAGGCGTTCACCGACCGCCTGATGGCCCTGATGTCCCTGTTGATGGAGGCCCGATGATCAGCCACCTGATCGAGCGCATGATGAAGCTGCCCCCGCCGGTGACCCGCAACGTCGTGGTGCAGAAGGGTCTGCGGGTGCCGATGCCGGACGGCGTCGAGCTGCTGGCGGACCGGTGGATGCCGCGGTCCGGTGGCGACGGGCTGCCGACCGCGTTGATCCGCAGTCCGTACGGCCGGGGGATGTTCGGCCAGATGTTCGCCAGGCCGCTGGCCGAGCGCGGGTACCAGGTGGTGATGCAGAGCGTGCGCGGCGGGTTCGGGTCCGGTGGCACGTTCGACCCGATGCGCCAGGAACGCGCGGACGGCCTCGCGACCCTCGACTGGCTGGTGTCGCAGCCGTGGAGCGACGCGATCGTGCTGTACGGGCTGAGCTATCTGGGGCACGTGCAGTGGGCGGTCGCCGACCAACTGCCGCCGCAGGTCAAGGCGATGATCCCGATCGTCACCGAGTCCGCGCTGACGCTCGAGTTCCTGCGTTCCGACGGCATGTCGCTGGAGACGCCGTTCGGCTGGGGTGTGCTGGTCGGCACCCAGGAACAGCCGCTCGCGATGCTGCGCAAGCCGTTCCAGGACAAGAAGACCGCTCGGGCGTTGCACACGCTGCCGTTGGTGGAGGCGGACGTCGCCGCGTTCGGTCAGCGGTCCGACTACATCCAGGACATCCTCGCCCACGACGCCGGTTCCGCGCGCTGGGAAGGGTTCGACCACAGCGATCGGGTCGCCGACGTCACCGTGCCGGTCAGCTCGATCGGCGGCTGGTACGACATCTTCCTGCCCGGCCAGCTCCGCGACTTCAAGGTGCTGCAGGACAAAGGACGGTCTGCGCGGCTGACCGTCGGCCCGTGGACCCACACGAACTTCGACGGCACCCCCGTCGAGGAGGCCATCAGTTTCGGGCTCGCCCACGCCAACGGCGTCGAGCCCCCGCACCGCGCGCCGGTCCGGCTGTACGTGATGGGTCAGGAGGCCTGGCGCGACTTCCCGTCGTGGCCGCCGCCGGACTACTCCCCTCGGCGTTTCCACCTCAGCGCCTCGGGAACGCTGACGCCCGATGCGCCCGAGTCCTCAGTGGACACCTACCGCTACGACCCGGCCGATCCGACGCCGGCGGTGGGCGGGGTGCGCCTGTCCGGGACGGCGGGCCGTGTCGACAACGCCGCGCTCGAGGCCAGGGCCGACGTGCTCACCTACAGCACGCCCGTGCTCGACCAGGACGTCGAGGTGGTCGGTGAGGTCAGCGCGGAGATCTGGTTCTCCTCCAGCCTGCCGCACGCGGACGTGTTCGTCCGGCTCTGCGATGTCGACCCCGAAGGCCGGTCGTGGAACGTCTGCGACGGGCTGGTGAGCCTGACCGGCGCGGACGAACCGCAGTGCGCAGCCGTGACGTTGTGGCCGACGGCCTACCGCTTCAAGCGCGGGCATCGCATCCGCGTGCAGGTCTCCAGCGGCGCCTTCCCGCGCTACGCCCGCAACCCCGGCACCGGCGAATCACGCGCCACCGCGACGAAGCTGCTCGCCGCCGACCAGACCGTCCACTACGGACAGTCCGCCATCATCCTGCCCGTGCACTGAGCTCAGGTTCCGTTCTTCCCCTTGCCCTTGCCGGACTTCCCCTTGTTCTTCTTCTCGACCTGAACAGGGGGTTGTCCGGCAACCGGGGGCTGGGTCTGCACGACCGGCGCCGGGGTCCACTCGGCGGTGCGCTGCTGGGTCGACGTGGGCACAGCGGGCGCCGTGGTGGCCGGGGGCGCGGACTCCGCCGGGGTGACGTGGTCGCGGTGCGCCACGAGCCCGGTGCCGACCGCGGCGAGCAGCACTGCTGCCGAGGCGACCAGTCCGTAGGACCGGCGTGGACGCGGTGCGACGAGAGTCGGCGGGTCCGCCGCGAGCAACGCCCTGGCGCACTCGCTCGCGGTCGGACGGCGCGCGACGGACAGCGAGGTCATCAGGATCAGCAGCCGCTTGAGGTCGGACGGCAGACCGTCCGGCACCTCGGGCGCCCGGTGCAGGCGGGCGACCGCCGCCTCGATCTCCGCACCCTCGTACTCGCGGTGTCCGGTCAGGCACTCCAGCAACACGAGCCCGAGCGCGTACACGTCCACCGCCGGGGTGATCTCCGCGCCACGCACCTGTTCCGGCGCCAGGTAGGCGGCCGTGCCGACGACCTGGTCCGCCCGCGTCAGGCGGGCGCTGTCCGTCAGCCGGGCAAGGCCGAAGTCGGCCAGCCGGGGCACGTCGTCCTCGCCCAGCAGGATGTTGGACGGCTTGACGTCGCGGTGGACGAACCCGTGCGCGTGGACGTGGGCCAGCGCGTCGGCCAGTGCCGCGCCCAGCCGGCGCACGTCCTCGACGCCCATCGGCCCGTCAGCGAGACGTCCGCGCAGCGTGCGGCCCTCGACCAGCTCCAGCACCATGTACGGGGTCTCGCCGTCCGGGTCCGCGTCGTACACCGCCACCAGCCCCGGATGCGACAACCCCGCGAGCGTGCGGATCTCGTTGTCGAACCGCTGCGCGTCCGCCGGGTCGTGGCCGGGCTGGAACAGCTTGATCGCGACATCCCGCGCGAGCAGGGTGTCCCGGCCCCGGCGGACCTCGGCCATGCCACCTGAGCCCAGCAGTTCACCCACCCGGTACCGGTTGGCGAGGAGACGTGTGTCCGGCATGGTCCGGGGTGCCCGCCGGACGGGTGATCCAACCGTCGGTCGCCAGAATTCGTCCCATCATTTGGCCCCTCGCCCGGTTGATCACCTCGTGGCTAATGTCGGCGTGCGGCCGCAACCGCCAACAACAACGAGGTGGAGAATCATGCGTGCTATTTCTGCGTTCGTGCTGACCGCTGCCGCGATAGTGGCCACCGCATTACCCGCGGCGGCGACCCCGCCGGTCGAGGCCGCGGTGGCCATTCAGCCGCAGGGGCGGCTGGAGGCGCGTGGCGCCGCGGTGACCGTGCCGATGCGGGTGATGTGCCAAAACGGCGCGACCGGGTCGCTGTGGGTGCAGGTCACCCAGAACGTCCGCGGTGAGCTCGCGATCGGCGACAAATACACGTCGAGCGTTCCGTGCACCGGCGAATTCCACAAGCTCGACGTGACCGTCGTGTCCCGCACGAAAGCATTCCGGCAGGGCGTCGCATTCACGTCCGCCACGTTGAACGTCTATCTTCCGCCGGACAGTTCGAACATGGTCGAAGAAGACCGGGAAATGATGCTCGTTCGTTAGCGGCGCGGCTATCGCTGCGTCCGGGTGGACGCGCGGACCACGAGCTCCGGCTGGAACTTCACGTGCCGGTGCTCGTGGTCCGGGTCGTTCTCCGACAGCAGCAGCTGGGCGGCCGTGCGCCCCAGCTGCTCGCGCGGCTGGCGCACCGAGGTCAGCGGCACGGCGGCGGCCGCCGCGTACTCGATGTCGTCGTAGCCCACCACGGCGAGGTCGTCCGGCACCTTCAAGCCCTGCTGCGTCATCGACTGCAGCAGGCCGAGCGCGAGCAGGTCGTTGGCGCAGAACGCCGCCGTGGGGCGGCGTGACGCGGGCAGGCCCACCAGCCGCTCCCCCGCGCCCCGGCCTTCCGCCACCTGCAGGCCCTTCGTCTCCAGAAACGTGAGCGCGTCGTCCGGCAGACCCGCGTTCGCCAGCGCGCGCAGCGCTCCCTCGCGGCGGTCGCGCACCTGCTGTATCGACAACGGGCCGCCGATCATCGCGATGCGGGTGTGGCCGCTCTCGATCAGATGGGTCATCGCGAGCTCGCCGCCGAGCACGTCGTCCACGGCCACCGAGCAGCGCGTGCCGTCCAGCGCCTCGCGGTCGACCAGCACCACCGGGGTGCCGCGTTCGGCGATCTGCGCGCACTCGTCGTCGACCGGGGTGATCAGGATGCCCTCGACGCGCTGCTCGTGCAGCAGTTCCAGGTACTCGCGCTCGCGGCCGTCGTCGGAGGCGCTGTTGCACAGGAACAGCGCGAAGCCCGCCTCCCGTGCCGCGTCCTCGACGCCGCGTGCCACGTCGGTGAAGAACGGGTTCGCCGCGTCGAGCACGACGTAGGCGAGCACTCGACTGCGTCCCGCCCTGAGCTGACGGGCGGACTCGTTGCGCACGAAGCCGAGTTCCTCGATCGCGGCCAGCACCCGCTGACGCGTCGCGGGGGCGACGACGTCCGGGCGGTTCAGCACGTTCGAGACGGTCGCGTTCGACACGCCGGCGTGCTGCGCGACGTCGCGGATGCCCACTGACGGCCTCACAGGCGGCTCCTTTGTTGAAACGTGACAACGAATCGTACCCCGGACATCTTGACATGTGGCCGCAACGCACCCAGAGTGCACGTAACTCAGCCGTTAAAACGTTTCAACATCGAGGAGACGGAACTGTGGACCGACCTCCCGTGGTGGCCCTGGACGAGGTGAGCAAGTCCTTCGGCGCCGTCCGGGCGTTGTCCGGGGTGTCCCTGCGGTTGCTGCCCGGCGAGGCCCACGCGCTGCTCGGCGAGAACGGCGCGGGCAAGTCGACGCTGATCAAGACCCTGGCCGGGGTGCACCGTCCGGACGCGGGGCAGGTGCTGGTCGACGGGTCGGCGCAGCGCTTCACCAGCCCCGCGGACGCGTTGGCCGCGGGCATCGCGATCATCTACCAGGAGCCGACGCTGTTCGGCGACCTGTCGGTGGCGGAGAACGTGTTCATGGGCCGCCAGCCGCTCGGGCTCGGCCGGCGCATCGACGTCGCCACGATGCACGCCCGCACCTCCGAGCTGTTCTCCCGCCTGGGTGTCCGGCTCGACCCGGCCCGTCCGGCGCGCGGACTGTCCATTGCGGACCAGCAGCTCGTGGAGATCGCCAAGGCGCTGTCGTTCGACGCCCGCGTGATCGTCATGGACGAGCCGACCGCGGCGTTGTCCGCGCACGAGGTGCAGCGGCTCTTCGGTGTGGTGCAGGCGTTGCGCGAACAGGACGCCGCCGTGCTGTTCGTCTCGCACCGCCTCGACGAGGTCTTCGAGCTGTGCCAGCGGGCCACGGTGCTGCGCGACGGCGAGTTCGTCTGGTCCGGAGAGCTGTCCACCGAAACGCCGGACTCCTTGGTGCGCCGGATGGTCGGCCGCGAGCTGTCGCAGCTGTTCCCCAAGCAGGACACGACCGCGGGCGAGGTGCTGCTCTCCGTGCAGCGGCTGACCCGCGAAGGCGTGTTCACCGACGTGTCGTTCGACGTCCACGCGGGCGAGATCGTGGCGCTGTCCGGACTCGTCGGCGCCGGCCGCAGCGAGGTCGCGCGGGCGGTGTTCGGCATCGACCGGCCCGACGGCGGTGCCGTGGTCGTGCGCGGCCGGAAGCTGAAGTACGGCTCCCCCACCGCCGCGATGGCCGCGGGCATCGGGTTCGTGCCCGAGGACCGCCGCCAGCAGGGGCTGGTGATGGACGCGTCGATCGAACGCAACACCGCGCTCGCCTCGCTGGGCCGGTTGTCGACGTTCGGGTTGCTGCGGCGGCGCAGTGAACGTGCGCTCGCCCAGGACTGGGCGGTCAAGCTGCGGCTCAAGTTCGCGAAGCTGAGCGACCCCGTCGGCGTGTTGTCCGGCGGCAACCAGCAG
This sequence comes from Lentzea alba, assembly GCF_011067745.1. Classification (GTDB taxonomy): domain Bacteria; phylum Actinomycetota; class Actinomycetes; order Mycobacteriales; family Pseudonocardiaceae; genus Lentzea; species Lentzea alba. The sequence continues at coordinate 323,843 of NZ_JAAMPJ010000013.1, read as the reverse complement.
AAGGTCGTGCTGGCCAAGTGGCTGGCGCGGGGGCCCTCCGTGCTGATCGTCGACGAACCGACGCGCGGGATCGACGTCGGCACGAAAGCCGAGGTGCACCGGTTGTTGTCGGAACTCGCCGGCCAGGGCGTGGCGGTGCTGATGATCTCGTCGGAACTGCCGGAGGTGCTCGGCATGGCCGACCGCGTGCTCGTGATGCACGAGGGCCGGTTGGTCGAGGAGCTGTCGCGGGCCGACGCGACCGAGGAACGGGTCGCGCTCGCGGCCGCCGGGCAGGTGACCCGATGACCGCGACAGCCGTCGCCCCCGCCCGCCGCACCGCGGCCCGACGCCTCAGCAACAAGGTCGGCCGCGTCCGCGAGCTCGGCATCGTCGTGGCCCTCGCCCTGGTGGTTATCCCGACCGCGATCGTGAACCCGAGGTTCATCCAGCCGCAGAGTCTGCGCGACCTCCTCCTCAACGCCTCGATCGTCGCCCTGCTGGCCGTCGGTCAGACCCTCGTCGTGGTGACGAGAAACGTCGACCTGTCCGTGGGTTCGGTCCTCGGCCTGTCCGCGTTCCTCACCGCACAGCAGTTCGCCGACCACCCCGGCACCCCGCTCATCGCCGGCATCGGCTTCGGCGTCGTGGTCGGGCTGGCGTGCGGCCTGCTCAACGGCCTGCTGGTGGCGCTCGGCAACGTGCCCAGCCTCGTGGTCACCCTCGGCACCCTGTACGTGTTCCGCGGCATCGACTACGCGCTGGCCCAGGGCAAGCAGGTCAACGCCGCGAACCTCCCGGACGCGCTGCTGAACCTGGGCAGCAGCCGCGTTCTCGGCATCCCGATCCTCGTGCTGATCACGATCGCGGTCATCGCGGTGGCGGCGGTCTACCTGCGCTCCTACCGCTCCGGCCGCGAGCTGTACGCGATCGGCTCCAACCCGGAAGCCGCGACCCTCGCGGGCATCCCGGTCGCCAAGCGCACGCTCACCACGTTCGTCCTTTCCGGACTGGTCGCCGGCCTCGCCGGTGCGCTGTGGGTGGCGCGCTACGGCACGGTCGACGCGGCGGCGGGCACCGGCCTCGAACTGCAGGTCGTCGCCGCGGTGGTCGTCGGCGGTGTGGCGATCTTCGGTGGTTCCGGCACCGTGGCCGGTGCCGCACTCGGCGCGTTGTTGCTGGGCACGATCACCAGTTGCCTGGTGGTGCTGCAGATCCCCGCGTTCTGGCAGCAGGCGATCTCCGGCGCGTTGCTGCTCAGCGCCATCACCGTCGACCGGCTCCTGGCGCTGCGGCTCGCGAAGGCCCTGCGCAAGACCGAAGGGACCAGCCATGCGTAACCTCCTGCGGTGGGAGACCGCGCTGGTGTTCCTGCTGATCGTCGTGGCCCTGACCGGCCAGGTCAGCACGGACGGCTCGTTCCTGTCCGGCGGCAACCTCTTCTACCTCGGCCTCGACATCGGCGAGATCGCGTTGATCGCGCTCCCGCTCACGCTGGTGATCGTCGCGGGCGAGATCGACCTGAGCGTCGCCTCGGTGCTCGGCCTGTCCAGCGCGTTGATCGGCTGGCTGTGGAACGCGGGCTGGTCGCTCGAGATGATCCTGCCGACCGTCATCGTGGTGGGCGCGCTCTGCGGAGCGTTCAACGGACTGCTCGTGACCAGGCTCGGCCTGCCCAGCCTCGCGGTCACCATCGGCACGCTCGCGCTCTACCGCGGTCTCGCGCTGGTGGTGCTGGGCGACACGGCGGTCGCGGACTTCCCGGCGAGCTACACGTCGTTCGGGACGACCCCGGTGCCCGGCACCAACATCCCGTACCCGATCGTGCTGGCCGCGATCCTCGCCGTCCTGTTCGGCGTCGCGCTGCACGCGAGCTCGTTCGGCCGCTCGGTGTTCGCGATCGGTGCCAACGAAGAGGGTGCGCGGTTCTCCGGCATCAGGGTCAAGCGGATCAAGCTGTCCCTCTTCGTGCTCGCCGGCGCGGTGGCCGCGATCGCGGGCATCGTCTACACGTTCCGCTTCTCCAGCGCCCGCGCGGACAACGGCGTCGGGCTCGAACTGGCCGTCGTCGCCGCCGTCCTGCTCGGCGGTGTGTCCATCTTCGGCGGCAAGGGATCGCTCTTCGGCGTGCTCGCGGGCGTGCTGTTGCTGGGCGGTCTGCGCAACCTGCTGATCCTGCAAGACACCTCCACCGAGGTGCTCACCATCGTCACCGGCCTCCTGCTGCTGGTGAGCGTTCTCGCTCCCTCGATCACCCGACGCGTTGGAACACTACGAAAGGCCGCCTCATGAACACACGTCTAGTGCTCGCCCTGGTGGTGTCCGGGGCCGTCGCGCTCACCGGTTGTGGTGGTGGCACCACGAAGGACAGCGCGGGCCAGCAGACCGGCGGCGCGACCAACGCCGCCAAGGCGGACCCGAACGCGCCGCTGAAGGAAGGCCTCAAGATCACCTTCCTGCCCAAGCAGGTCAACAACCCGTACTTCACGGTGGCGCAGAAGGGTGCCGAGCAGGCCGGCACGGCGATCAAGGCCGAGGTCAAGGCGACCGGGCCGTCCGACGCCGCCGCCTCGTCGCAGGTCACCTACATCAACACCGCCGCGCAGCAGAAGCAGGACGCGCTGGTGATCGCCGCCAACGATGCCAACGCCGTCGCGCCCGCGCTGAAGTCGGCTCGTGGTCAGGGTCTGAAGGTCGTCTCGTTCGACTCCGACGCCGCGCCGGACGCCCGCGACGTCTTCATCAACCAGGCCAACCCGAACGAGATCGCCACCGGCCAGGTGAAGCTGATCTCCGAGGCGATCGGTGGCAGCGGTGAGATCGCGATCCTGTCCGCGACCCCCAACGCCACCAACCAGAACGCGTGGATCGAGGTCATGAAGACCGAGCTCGCGAAGCCGGAGTACGCGGGCCTCAAGCTCGTCGAGACCGCGTACGGCAACGACGACGACCAGACGTCGTTCCAGAAGACCCAGGGTCTGCTGCAGGCGCACCCGAACCTCAAGGGCATCATCTCGCCGACCACCGTCGGCATCGCGGCGGCCGCCCGCTACCTCAGCTCGTCGGAGTACAAGGGCAAGGTCCAGCTGACCGGTCTGGGCACGCCGAACCAGATGCGCAAGTTCGTCCAGGACGGCACCGTGAAGTCGTTCGCGCTGTGGGACCCGAGCAAGCTCGGCTACCTCGCCACCTACACCGCCGCCGCGCTCGCGTCCGGGCAGATCACCGGTGCGGAGGGCGAGAAGTACAAGGCCGGTGACCTCGGTGACTACACGATCGGTGCCAAGGGCGAGGTCGTCCTCGGCCCGCCGACTGTGTTCACCAAGGACAACATCGACAAGTTCGACTTCTGACATGCGCGTCTGCTTCACCTTGCGGGTCCGCCCGGATCGTCTCGACGAGTACCGGGCGCGACACCGCGAGGTGTGGCCGGAGATGCGGGCTGCCCTCAACGAGGCGGGTTGGCGCAACTACTCACTCTTCCTCGCTGAGGACGGCCTGCTCATCGGTTACCTGGAATGCGACGACTTCGACGCGGCGCTCGCGGAGATGGCACGCACCGAGGTGAACGCGCGCTGGCAGGCCGAGATGGCCGAGTTCTTCGTCGGTGACGGCAACGCCGACGAGCGGATGCGGCCCCTCGACGAGGTCTTCCACCTCGATTGAGTTTTGGGGAGAACACATGAGCGTGAAGGACGCGTTGCGCGAGCAGCGGATCGAGACGCCGTCGTGGGCGTACGGCAACTCGGGCACCAGGTTCAAGGTGTTCGCGCAGCAGGGAGTTCCGCGCACGCCGTACGAGAAGATCGACGACGCGGCGGTGGTGCACCGGCTCACCGGCGTCGCGCCGACGGTCGCGTTGCACATCCCGTGGGACAAGGTCGACGACTACGGCAAGCTGGCCTCGTACGCGCGTGACCGCGGGGTCGCGCTCGGCGCCATCAACTCGAACGTGTTCCAGGACGACGACTACAAGCTCGGCAGCGTGTGCCACCCGGACGCCGCCGTGCGGCGCAAGGCGATCGGTCACCTGCTCGAGTGCGTCGACATCATGGACCAGACGGGGTCGCGGGACCTGAAGCTCTGGTTCGCCGACGGACTCAACTACCCGGGGCAGGACAACATCCGCGCCCGTCAGGACCGGCTCGCCGAAGCCTTGCGGGAGACTTGCGAACGGCTCGGCGCCGACCAGCGGATGTTGCTGGAGTACAAGTTCTTCGAGCCGGCGTTCTACACGACCGACGTGCCGGACTGGGGCACCGCGTACGCGCACTGCCTGCAGCTCGGCGAGAAGGCCCAGGTCGTGATCGACACCGGGCACCACGCACCGGGCACGAACATCGAGTTCATCGTGTCGTTCCTGTTGCGGGCGAACAAGCTCGGCGCGTTCGACTTCAACTCGCGCTTCTACGCCGACGACGACCTGATGGTGGGCGCGGCGGACCCGTTCCAGCTGTTCCGGATCATGCACGAGATCGTGCTCGCCGACGCGCTGACGCCGGCGGCGGGGATCGCGTTCATGCTCGACCAGTGCCACAACCTGGAGCCGAAGATCCCGGCGATCATCCGCTCGGTGCTCAACGTCCAGGAGGCCACCGCGAAGGCGCTGCTGGTCGACCACGAGGCACTCGCCCAGGCGCAGCAGGAAGGTGACGTGCTCGGTGCGAACGCCGTGTTGATGGACGCCTACAACACCGACGTCCGCCCGTTGCTGCGGGAGCTCCGCGAGGAGATGGGACTCGATCCCGACCCGATGGCCGCGTACCGCCGGTCCGGGTACGCCGAGCAGATCGTCCGTGAACGAGTCGGTGGCGACGCCGCCGGATGGGGTGCCTGAGCATGAGCCACGTCGAAGCGCTGCTGGGACGGAGCAACCGGCTCGGCGCCGATCCGCGCAACACCAACTACGCGGGCGGCAACACCTCCGCCAAGGGCGAGGAGCTCGACCCCGTCACCGGGCAGCCGGTGGAACTGATGTGGGTCAAGGGATCCGGCGGTGACCTGGGCACGCTCACCGAGGCCGGGCTCGCGGTGCTGCGGCTGGACCGGTTGCGCGCGCTCACGTCGGTCTACCCCGGGGTCGAGCGGGAAGACGAGATGGTCGCCGCGTTCGACTTCTGCCTGCACGGCAAGGGAGGCGCGGCACCGTCCATCGACACGGCCATGCACGGTCTCGTCGACGCGGCGCACGTCGACCACCTGCACCCGGACGCGGGCATCGCGTTCGCCACCGCCGCGGACGGCGAGGCACTGGTGAAGGCCTGCTTCGGCGACCGCGTGGCGTGGGTGCCGTGGCGGCGGCCCGGATTCCAGCTGGGACTGGACATCGCCGCCATCAAGAGGGACAACCCGCAGGCCATCGGCGTGATCCTGGGCGGGCACGGCATCACCGCGTGGGGTGCGACGAGCGAGGAGTGCGAGGCCAACTCCCTCGACATCATCAACACCGCGCAGCGCTACCTCGACGAGCACGGCCGCGCCGAGCCGTTCGGCCCGGTGGTGCACGAGCCGCTGTCCCCGGAGGAACGCCGGCAGAAGGCCGCCGCACTCGCGCCGGTGATCCGAGGGCTCGCCTCCACGGACTCCCCGCAGGTCGGCCACTTCACCGACAGCGACGTCGTGCTGGACTTCCTGTCCCGCGAACGGCATCCCGAACTGGCCGCGCTCGGCACGTCGTGCCCCGACCACTTCCTGCGCACCAAGGTCCGGCCGCTGGTGGTCGACCTGCCGCCCACCGCGCCGGTCGAGGACGTCGTGGCCCGGCTGGAACACCTGCACGACGCCTACCGCGAGGACTACAAGGGCTACTACGAGCGGCACGCCGAGCCCGACAGCCCGGCGATGCGCGGCGCGGACCCGGCCATCGTGCTGGTGCCGGGCGTCGGCATGTTCAGTTTCGGCAAGAACAAGCAGACCGCGCGCGTGGCCGGCGAGTTCTACGTCAACGCCATCAACGTGATGCGCGGCGCCGAGTCGGTCTCCCGGTACGCGCCCATCGAGGAGCGCGAGAAGTTCCGCATCGAGTACTGGGCGCTCGAAGAGGCCAAGCTGCAGCGGATGCCGAAGCCCAAGGCGCTCGCCACCCGCGTCGCCCTGGTCACCGGTGGTGGCTCGGGCATCGGCAAGGCGATCGCGCGGCGGCTGGCCGCCGAGGGTGCCTGCGTGGTCGTCGCCGACCGCGACGCCGACGCCGCACGTGACGTCGCGGAAGGCATCGGCTCCGCGGACGTCGCGGTGCCGGTGACCGTCGACGTCACCGACGCGGCGGGCATCGCCCGCGCGTTCGGCGAGGCCGCGCTCGCGTTCGGCGGGGTGGACCTGGTGGTCAACAACGCCGGTCTGTCGATCTCCAAGCCGCTCGCCGACACCACCGAGGCGGACTGGGACCTGCAGCACGACGTGATGGCCAAGGGCTCGTTCCTGGTGTCGCAGCAGGCGGCGAAGGTCATGCGCGCGCAGGGGATGGGCGGCGACATCGTCTACATCTCCAGCAAGAACTCGGTCTTCGCGGGCCCCAACAACGTGGCGTACGGGTCGGCCAAGGCCGACCAGGCCCACCAGGTCCGGTTGCTGGCCGCCGAACTCGGTGAGGACGGCATCCGCGTCAACGGCATCAACCCGGACGGCGTGGTCCGCGGCTCCGGCATCTTCGCCGGCGGCTGGGGTGCCCAGCGCGCGGCCGTGTACGGCGTGCCGGAGGAGAAGCTCGGCGAGTTCTACGCCCAGCGCACCCTGCTCAAGCGCGAGGTGCTGCCCGAGCACGTGGCCGCGGCGGTGTTCGTGCTGACGGCGGGCGACCTGTCCCTGACGACAGGCCTGCACGTGCCCGTGGACGCCGGTGTCGCCGCGGCGTTCCTGCGATGACGGCAACGGTCGCCGCCGTCGACCTCGGCGCGTCCAGCGGCCGCGTGCTGCTGGGCCGCGTCGGTGACGGCAAGCTGCACACCGAGGAGGTGCACCGGTTCCCCAACGGACCGGTGCGCCTGCTCGGCACGCTGCACTGGGACGTCCTGGCGCTGTACCGCGAGGTCCTCACCGGACTGCGGCTCGCCGCCGAACTGGACCCGACCGGTCTCGACAGCATCGGCATCGACAGCTGGGCGGTCGACTACGGCCTGCTCGACGCGCGCGGTGCGTTGCTGGGCAACCCGGTGCACTACCGCGACTCCCGCACCGAAGGCAGCACGCCCGCGGAGGGGTTGTACGAGCTCAACGGGCTGCAGTTCCAGCCGTTCAACACGATGTTCCAGCTGATGGCCGAACCGTTGCTGGCGCACGCTGCGCAGCTCCTGCTCATTCCGGACCTGCTGTCCTACTGGCTGACCGGCGAACGTGGTGCCGAGTACACCAACGCCACCACGACCGGCCTGATCGACGTCCGAAGTGGACAGTGGTCGGCCGAGCTGACCCGCGGCCTGCCGCCTGGCCTGCTGCCGGACCTGCGGCACCCCGGTGATCGCGCGGGCACGTACGAGGGCGTCCCGGTCACCGCGGTCGGCTCGCACGACACCGCGTCCGCGGTCGTCGCCGTGCCGGCCTCGAACGACCGGTTCGCCTACATCTCGTGCGGCACCTGGTCGTTGGTGGGCGTGGAGCTGGAGGCGCCGGTCCTCAGCCCGGAGAGCAAGGCCGCCAACTTCACCAACGAGGGCGGCGTGGACGGCACGATCCGCTACCTCCGCAACGTGATGGGCCTGTGGCTGCTGCAGGAGTCGCTGCGGACCTGGGACACCGGCCTGGAGGCGTTGCTGCGTGAGGCCGAGCACGCGAAGGGCTCGGTGTTCGACCCCAACGACCCGGTGTTCCTCCCGCCTGGTGACATGCCGGCGCGGATCCAGCAGTGGTGCCGGGAGCACGGTGAACGGGTGCCGGAGACCAGGCCCGAGATCGTCCGATCCATTCTGGACAGTCTAGCGCTGGCACACCGCGACGCCGTCGCGGACGCGCAGCGGTTGTCCGGCAAGGACGTCGAGGTCGTGCACGTCGTCGGCGGTGGCTCGCACAACGAGCTGCTGTGCCAGCTCACCGCGGACGCGTGCGGACTGCCGGTGGTGGCCGGGCCCGCCGAGGCGACCGCGCTGGGCAACGTCCTGGTGCAGGCGCGTGCCGTGGGCGCGGTCCACGGCCCGCTCGCCGACCTCAGGACGGTGGTGCGGGAGTCCCAGCCGCTGCGGCGGTATCTCCCCCGCTGACACTGGCGTCGGCGTTTCGCTCACGTCCCCTTCGAGTCACTGAGCAGGAGGTAGGCGGCGGCCGTCCAGGTGTAGGCGCGGTCGCGCAGGCCCTGCCCGGTGAGCGCGTCGAAGTTCTCGGCGAACCCGGACTTCTCGCACGTCGCCCGGAACCGCGCGCTCACCTCGTCGGCCAGCTCCACCGCGCCACCCCGGCGCAGGCCGTCCTCGATCAGCACCGTGGCCGGGGCCCACACCGGGCCCCGCCAGTAGCCGTCCGCCTCGTAGTAGGCCGAGCCGGGCAGTTCCGTGGCCGGTCCGACCGACGTCAGGTGCTCGGCGATGCCCGCACAGAGCCGGTCGAAGATCTCCCGCGGCAGGTGCTCCCCCAGCACGACGGGCATGAGGTCGAGCAGGCTCGCGGTGGACCGGAGCTCCCCCGACACCACTCCCCTGCTGACGAACCTGCTGCCGTCCCACAACTCCTCCAGCAGCGCCGCCAGCATCGCGTCGGCTCGTTCCGCCCAAGGAGTGTCGTCACCCACCTCGGCGCCGAGCACGGCCAGTTCCTTCATCTGCAGCACGAGGAACGCCGCGAGGTCGGCCGACTCGACGAGTCGTTCCTCCCGGAACACCGTCGAGTTGTCCCAGCCGCTGTCGTTGCCGTGCTCGTAGTACGGCAACGGCCTGCCCGGCGCCCGCCGGTGGTCGAGCCAGAACGACGTCCACTCGGACAGCTGCCGGTGGGCCAGTGCCGGGTCGGGCAGGCCGCCGGGCAGCCGTTCGCGCAGGCGGCTGAGGGTCCAGCCGTGCACGGGCGGCTTCACGAAGTTGCGCAGCACCTCGGAATGGGTGATCGAGTCCGGTAGCGCTCCCTGCGCGTCCTGATGGTCGAACACCACCTGGAACTGGTGCCACGCCAGCTCCGGCGCACCGGGCGCGAGGGCCAGCGCGTTGAAGCAGTGGTCCCAGCTCCACACCTTGTTCATCCAGTGCTTCGACATCAGCACCGCCGGTCGCAGGACGAACCCGGCCGGTGCCACGGTGGCCGACCAGATCACGTAGCCGGCGAGTTCACCGGCAGGAGCGCCCGGCGGGGCCACCGCCTCGGCGAACCGGCCGAACTCGGCCCGCGCGGCACTCACTTCGTCGGCGAACGTGCTGCCGCTGCTGAACGGCTCCTTCGCCGTGGTGAGCTCCTCGATCACCAGCTCCCACGGCTCCTCCCCCAGGACCACCGCCCGGTCCGCGGTCGCGAGGTCCTCCGCGCCGAGGAGCTCCGGCTGTCCGGAAAGGACGGTCACGCGGAAGCGGTGCCCGGTCTCGTACGAGGTGAACACCGCCCCGCCGGAGGGATCGGTGAAGAAGTACGTGCCGGTGAACGGGGTCAGCGTCCGTTCGGCGGCGGCGACGCGCATCCCCAGGCCGTTGCCGGAGATCCGGAGCGTACCGGGTGAGGAGAACACGGCCTGGATCCGCGACTCGCCGCTGCGCCACGTGAGCACCGCCGGATCGGCGATGACCTCGGCGGGCCGCGAGGGCACCAGGGACAGCACGGCGTGCATGCCGTTGCGGTGCGAGACCACGTGCACGTCCTGCACGTACCTGGCCAGTCCCACCACCGGCGAGAGGCCGAACCACGCGCCGGAACGGCTGAACGGGATCTCCCGCACGGAGAACTCGGTGGACACAGGGGTTTCCTTTCAGTCCTTGACGGCACCGGAGGTGACACCAGCGGCGACATAGCGCTGGGCCACCACGATGAGCACCGTCGCGGGCACGGACGCGACCACGGCGGTGGCCATGATCGAGTTCCACTCCTGGTTGTTGTTGCCGATGTAGCGGTAGATGCCGAGGGTGAGCGGCTGCAGCCGGCCGCCGGAGTCGAGGGTTGCCGCGAAGAGGAAGTCCGACCACGCCCACAGGAACGAGAACAGCGCGGCGGTGATCATGCCGTTGCGACTGGCGGGCAACACGATCGAGACGAACGACCGCCACGGCCCGGCACCGTCGATCCTGGCCGCCTGCAGCACTTCGTCGGGCACGGACGCCATGAACGAGGTGAGGATCAGCGTGGCGAACGGCACCGCGATGGTCGAGTCCGCGAGAACCAGTCCCCACACGGTGTTCGTGATGCCGAGCTTGACGTAGATGCCGTAGAAGCCCAGCGCCATGATGATGCCCGGGATCATCTGCGCGACCAGCAGCACGAAGCTGAGCGTCTGCCGGCCGGCGGGACGGAGCTTGGCGAGCGAGTACGCGGCGGGTGCCGCCAGCGCCAGGGTCAGCACGACGGTCCCCGCCGCGACGAGCAGGCTGGTGCCGAGGTACGGGATCTGTTCGCGCAGCACCCGCGCATACCCCTCGGTGGTGGGGTTGACCGGGAACAGGCTGGGCGACTTGCGCATGTCGCTCATCGGGGTGAGCGACACGTTGATCATCCAGTAGACCGGGAACAGCATCAGCGCGGTGAGCAGCACGCCGACCGGGGTGCGCCAGGACGTCATGACAGCTCCTGCCTGCGTTGCATCCGGATGTAGAGCAGTCCGGCGACCACGGCGATCAGGATCAGCACGTTGCCGACCGCGGCACTGGGCCCGAAGCGCGGCAGCATGTTGCCGAACCCCAGTTCGTAGGACCAGGTCGCGAGCGTCGTGGACGAGCCGCTCGGCCCGCCCTTCGTCATGATCCAGATGACGTCGAACACCTTCAGCGTGTAGACCAGCCCGAGCAGCAACGTGATGGCCGAGACCGGGCGCAGCAACGGGAACGTGACGTGCCAGAACGTCTGCCAGCCGCTCGCGCCGTCCAAAGAGGACGCCTCGTAGACCTCGCGCGGGATGTTCTGCAGCCCGCTGTAGAGCACGACGAGGTTGAACGGGATGCCGATCCAGATGTTCGCGATCGTCACCGACACCAGCGACCACTGCGGCGAGGTCAGCCAGTTGACCGGGTCCAGGCCCACGACCTTCAGCGCCGTGTTGACCAGGCCTGACTCGCTGTTGAGCAGCCACGCCCAGGTCGACGCCGAGACGATCAGCGGCAGCAGCCACGGCACCAGGAACAGCGCTCGCAGCGTCGCCGACAACCGGAAGCCGCGGGCGAAGAACAGTGCCGCCGCCAGTCCGATCGTGTACTGGAAGAACAGCGAGACCAGGGTGAACAGGACCGTGTTCACCAACGCCGTGCGGAAGGTCGGGTCGCCGAACACGGTCGCGTAGTTGGCGAACCCGACCAGCGGCGCACCGCCGTGGACGAACGAGCGCACGGTGTACCCGCGAATGCTCAGGTCGACGTTGGTGAACAGCGGATAGGCGTAGCACACCGCCAGGTACGCCACGAGCGGGAGCAGGAACGCCCAGCCGGCCAGCCTCGAACGCACCGGCACCTACTTCGCCGACGCCTGGGCGTCCCGCAGCGCCGCCTCCGGCGCCTTGGCACCGGTGAGCGCGGCCTGCACGGCACCCCACAGCGGCTGCGAGATCTTCGGGTACTTCGTGCCGAGGTTGTCGCCGGTGCGTCCCTTGGCGTTCTTGACGGCCTCGACCCACACGGCCAGTTCCGGGTTTGCCGCAACCTGTTGCTGCTGCACGGAAGGCACCGCCGAGATGTAGGTCAGCGCGGTGTCCGACGCCAGCACCTTGTCCGGCGCGGTGAGACAGGACGCGATGCGGCCGGCCTTCTTCTCGGTGTCGGGGTTGTTCTGTGCGGGGACGGTGACGAACTCACCACCGGTCGGCGCGGGCGCGGTTCCACCGGTGCGGCCGGGGATCGGGATGACGCCGTACTCGAAGCCGGCCTTCTTCGCGTTGGCCAGCTGCCAGGTGCCGTTCTCGGCGAACGCGTACTCGCCGGTGGCGAACTCCTGCCAGCTGGTCGTCTGGGTGTTGCCGACGACCGAGTTCGGCGCGTAACCGTTGTCCAGCCAGGACTTCCACAGTTCGAGTGCCGCCTTCCCGGACGGCAGGTCGGTGAGCGACCCGTTCGCGCCCCAGAACCACGGCAGGAACTGGAAGGTGCCCTCCTCGGTGCCGATGGCGGAGAAGGTGATGCCCTTCTTGCCGGCGGCCTTCACCTTGGCCAGCGCCGCGTTCAGCGAGTCCCAGTCCTTGACGGCGGCCGGGTCGACGCCCGCGGCGGTCAGCACGGCCTTGTTGTAGTAGAGGGCCAGGGTGTTCGCGCCGATCGGCGTGCCGTAGTTCTGGCCGTTCAGGGCCCCGGCGGCGGCGAGGTTCGGCGAGACCTGCGAGGCGTCGAGGCCCACGTCCTGGTTCGTCTTGAGCACGCCCGCCTCGGCCAGGGTGGACACGACCGGGTTGTCGAGCACCAGCACGTGCGGTGCGGTGCCCTGCTGCGCGGCGAGCAGGACCTTGCTGGTCAGGTCGGTGGTGTCGTAGGCCTGGCGCTGGATCTTCACGCCGGCCTCCGTCCCGCACTTGTCGATCGTCTTCGCCCACTCGGACTCGGCGGCGAACTGGGGGTACGGGTCCCAGACGGAGAAGGTGTCCGGCGTCGCGGTGGTGCTCGGCGTGGACGAACACGCCGCCACGAACGCGACCAGGCCGAACGCGGCCAGCAGTCTGGTGGGCTTACGGGCGGGGAACATGGGGGGTCCTTCCTGGCGGCTGCGCTGACGGCAATAGGTCGAACCGGTTCGACTTCTGGAAGTGGGCGTCAACGTAATCGCCGCGATGGTGTCTTGCAAGAGGGAAAGTTCTACGATGAGGCGTAGTCGAACCGGTTCCCAGGAAGTGGGCCGGAGACGGGAAGCGCGCATGAACATCGGAGAGATCGCCAAGCGGGCCGGGGTGTCCCGGAGCACCGTGTCGTACGCGCTGAGCGGGAAACGGCCGGTGTCCACGGCGACCGCCCAGCGGATCAACGACGTCATCGCCGAGCTCGGCTACCGGCCCAACGCCAGCGCCCGCGCGCTCGCCGAAGGACGTACCCGCACGTTGGGGCTGGTGATACCGCCCGCGAGCGCCCGGCTCACCGACGTCCAGCTGGCGTTCGTCGCGAGCGTCGTGGAGTCGGCCGCCGCCCACGACCACGACGTGTTGCTGTCCCCCAGCGGCGGCGACCACGACCGGTCGTTCGAGCGGATCGTCACCGGCCGCCGCGTCGACGGCGTGATCCTGATGGAGATCCTCCTGCAGGACCCCAGGGTCGACCGGCTGACCAGCGCCGAACTGCCGTTCGTGACGATCGGTCACGTCGAGGACCCGGCCGCGTCGTGGTGGGTCGACGTCGACTACGCCGGGCTGATCACCCGCTGCGTCCGGCACCTCGCCGACCTCGGCCACTCCGACGTCGTGCTGATCAACCGGTCCGACGAGCTGGTCGCCGCGGGTTATGGCCCCGCTCTGCGCGCCACGACGGCGTTCGCCGAGACCGCCGAGGAGTGCGGCGTCAAGGCGCACACCGTGTGCTGCGCCGACGATCCCGCGGCCGGCGTCGCGTGCTTCGAGGAGATCAGGACCCGCTGGCCGGAGGTCACGGCGGCCGTGACGATCAACGAGGCGGCGCTGCCCGGCGTGCAACGCGCCCTGCACCGGGCCGGACTCGACGTACCTCGCGACTTCTCGCTGACCGGCGTCATCGCCGACCGGCTCGCGGACGACTTCCACCCGCCGCTGACCGCCGCCGACGTGCCCGCCGGTGACATGGCCCGGCTGGCCGTCGACCTGCTGCTGGAGCAGATCGGCGACCCGTCCGCGACGCCGCGGCACAGCATGCTCGCACCGCCGATCACGCTGCGTTCGAGCACCGGCGCGCGTCGCAGGGGTTGAGAGCTCGAACCGGTTCGATAGGTCAATTCCTTGCGTTTGCTGCGCGTCAGCGCGTAGCTTCTCGACCTGATCGAACCGGTTCGAGTCTCCGTGTCCCCCTGTTTCGTTCGGAGTCCCCATGGTTCAACGAGGAACTGTGCTCGCGCTCGCCGCGACACTCGTCTCGGCCACCCTGCTCCCCATGACCACGAGTGCCGCTGCCACCAGCACGCTCACCGTCGATCTCGCCGCGAGCACCGGCGCGTTCCACGGCGGAGCGGCGGGTTCGCTCTACGGCGTGTACGGCCCCGGCGTGCCGAGCAACGCGGCACTCGCCGGGTTCTACCCGAAGACGCTCGCCACCAAGGCCCAGGACGGCCCCCAGCACCCCGGCGCGGACGCGCTCGAGGTGGCCGGTCCGTGGGTGGCCGCGGGCGGCGGTGACGTCTACATCTACATGACGGACATCTACCGGGGCTTTCCCTACCAGCGCGCGCAGGGCCAGGCCGGCCGGGACGACTTCCGTGCCAAGGTCGGGTCGCAGGTGAGTCAGGTGCTCAGCTCCGGCAACCGTGATCACATCGTCTACGTGCCCTTCAACGAACCGGAAGGCAACTGGTACGGCACCGGCCAGTACAGCTACAACAACATCAGCTGGCTGAACGACCCGAAGTACTTCTTCGAGGAGTACAAGCAGATCCACGACCTCATCAAGAGCATGGACCCGAAGGCCCGCATCGCCGGGCCGAACACCTCGCTGCTCTACGACCAGGTCAAGGGCTTCCTGCAGTACTGCAAGGCGAACAACTGCCTGCCCGAGGTGATGACCTGGCACGAGCTGTCGTCACCGGACGTCGTGCGCAAGAGCGTGGCGAAGTACCGCGGCTGGGAACGCGAGCTCGGCATCTCCGCGCTGCCGATCAACATCGACGAGTACGCCTACCGCTACCACCTCTCCGTACCCGGCCAGATGATCCAGTGGATGTCCGCGATCGAGGAGTCCAAAGTAGACGCCGACCTGGCGTACTGGAACATCGACGGCAACCTCAACGACTCGACCGTCGAGGCCAACAAGGGCAACGGCCAGTGGTGGCTGTTCAACGCCTACGGCCAGATGACCGGTGACACGGTGCGCGTCACCCCGCCCTCACCGGGCCAGCAGTACACGTTGCAGGGCATCGCATCGCTCGACAAGGACAAGCGCCAGTCCCGCGTCATCTTCGGCGGCGCGAACGGCGCGGCCGACGTCAAGTTCACCAACGTGGACCGGAAGGTGTTCGGCAGCACGGTGCACGCCAGCGTCCGCGAGATCCCGTGGACCGGCCAGGTCGGCGACTCCCCCGAACCGCGCCCGTTGCTGGACACCAGGCTCGCGGTCGCGTCCGACGGCAGCGTGGTGCTCCCGTTCACCGACCTCAAGGAGATGTCGGCGTACCAGGTGATCATCAGCCCGGGCGCGAGTGGCAGCACGACGGCCGTTTCCGTGCCGTGGAGCCGCACCTACGAGGCCGAGAACGCCCGGCACACCGGTACCGGCTGGAGCCTCAACGGCCCGGAAGGCAGCCCGCGGAACGTCAGCAAGTTCGCGACCTCCGGCAACTACAACGTCGGCGGCCTGCGCACCGGCTCGAACGTCGTGCTGTCGTTCGACATCGACGTGCCGAGCACCGGCGTCTACGACCTGAGCGTCTTCTCCAGCACGCACAACAAGTACGCCAGCGTGGTGCAGCAGGGTCCGACCAACGTCTTCATGCGGATCGACGGCGAACGGCCGCAGGAGCTGCGTCTGCCGGTGTCGTACGAGTGGGTGGTGTGGGACCACACCGACACGCGCGTTCAACTGGCCGCGGGCAAGCACACCATCACGCTCGCCGCGTCCGACCCGCAGCTCGGCGCCACCCGTGGTGACGCGATCATCGACAAGATCGACGTCACCGCGGTCGACGCGAACACCGACGGACGGTCGGTCTACGAGGCCGAGTACGCGGACCTCGCCAAGGCCAAGGCCCAGTACAACGTCCAGAGCGCGTCCGGCCCCGGCGTCGCCAGGATCGGCTCGGGACAGTCGGCGACGTTCTGGGTCCACTCCGACCGCGACGGCTACTCGACCGTGTCCTTCGACCACACCGGCGGCGGTCTCGCGTCGGTGCAGCTGAACGGGCGCAACGTCGACGGACTTCTCGTCGGTGCGCAAAACGGAACCCAGTCCGTGCCGCTGTTCCTGTCAGCCGGCATCAACCAGCTGAAGGTCACCAGCACCGTGGGCGGTCTTCGACTCGACCGCGTGCGCACCTCTCCCGCGTTGCAGCCGGCGCCGGTGAAGGTCGAGGCGGAGAGCGGCACCCTGACCGGTGCGGCCCGGGTCAGCACCGACTTCTCGTTCGCCTCCGGCGGCGTGGTGACGGCTGTCGGTGACGGTCCCGCCAACTCGCTGACGCTCAAGGTCAACGCCACCCGGCCGGGTCAGCACGTGCTCGTGATCCGGTACGCCAACGCGCAGGAGTCCATTCCCACCCACTACAACCCCGACCCGGTCGCGCGGCACGCGGACCTCTCGATCAACGGGATGCCTCCGCGCCGTGTCGACTTCCCCACCACGTTCCACGCGAACCAGTTCCGCGACCTGGCCGTGCCGGTGCAGCTGAACGCCGGGGTCAACACGATCAAGTTCACCTCGAAGGAACTGCCGAACTGGGACGGAAGGACGTACAACGAGTACGGCCAACGCTCGAAGTTCGCCCCCGAAATCGATTTCGTGACGGTCTCACCACTGTCCGCGCGGTAGAAGTTTCGGAAATCGATTCGAAACCGTGAGTGATTGACGCTCATTCGCACGCCCTTCTAGGTTGATCTTTCGGTTCCTTCACCGAAAGGGCGTGGAAGATGCGCAGGCGCTCGTTCTTCGGTCTGGCCGCCACCGGCGTGCTCACCCCCGCCGTCGCGCAAGCCCGACCAACGGCGCGAACCGGCTGGGTGAACACCTGGACGTCCATGCCCCAGCTGACCGAACCGAACAACATGCCGCCTCCGCCCTTCACCCAGGACGGTCTGGTGCTGGCCGATGCCACGCTGCGCCAGACCGTCCGGGTCACGACCGGCGGGCGGCGGCTACGGTTGCGCTTCTCCAACGCGTTCGGCGGCGCCGTGCTGCCGATCACCGCGGTCACCATCGCGCTCCCCCAAGGCGGCCGTGCGGGCGTCAGCGCGATCCAACCGGCCACGCTGCGACGGGTCACGTTCAACGGACGGTCCTCAGTGGACGTTCCGGTCGGCGCGCTCGTCCTGTCCGACCCGCTGGACTTCGCCCTGTCGCCGGGCACGAACGTCACCGTGACCGTTTACCTGGCCCGCGGGCAGGCGTCCAACCAGATCACCTCGCACCCCGGCTCCCGCACCACGTCCCACCTGCTGGCGGGCAACCACGCCGACGCCGCGGACCTGCCCGGCGCCACGCCCACCGACCACTGGTACTTCCTCAGCGGCATCGAGGTGTGGTCGAGCGCGCCGGCTCTCGTCGTGATCGGTGACTCGCTGAGCGACGGCCGGGGTTCCACCACCAACGGCAACAACCGCTGGCCCGACCAGCTGGCCGACCGGTTGCGGGGCCGTGTCGCCGTGCTGAACCAGGCCGCGGGCGGCAACCGCGTGCTGAACGACGGCCTGGGGCCCAGCGTGCTGGCCCGCCTGGACCGCGACCTGCTGGCGCAGAGCGGCGTCCGGTGGCTGATTCTGCTCGAAGGCGTCAACGACATCGGCACGGCGGCCACGACCGAGGCCGCCCAGAAACAGGTGGCGGACGACCTGATCGCGGCCTACCAGCAGATCGTCGAACGGGCCCACGCCCACGACATCCAGGTCTACGGCGGGACGATCCTCCCGTTCGGCGGCAGCTTCTACGACGAGGGTTTCCGCGAGGAGGCCCGGCAGACCGTGAACCGCTGGATCCGCACCAGCCGTCGCTTCGACGCCGTCATCGACTTCGACGCCGCCGTCCGCGACCCGGCAACCCCGCGGCAACTGTTGCCGGTCGCGGACGTCGGCGACCACCTGCACCTCAACCCCACCGGCTACCGCATGCTCGCCGAGGCGGTTCCGCTCAAGCTCTTCCGTTGAACGTCCACCGCCCGTGCGGCACCGACTTCACCCCTGATCCGGGCACGTGCACCTGGGCGGTGGACCCCACCGGCACGTCGACGGTCAGCCGCAGCACGCCGTCCACTTTGGCCCAGGCCACGCCGATGCGCCCGCGCACGCTCTCGAACTCCAGCCGTGCCCAGGACACGGTGGTGGCGTTGGGCTTGACCGTGAACGTCCGGTAGCCCGCGTCACCCGGCACCAGTCCGGCGACGTGCTCGTACAACCACTGCGCGACAGTGCCTTTGAAGTAGTGGTTGCGCGAACGGGTGCCGGTGTCCCACATCTCCCACATGGTGTCGGCGCCGTTGGAGAACCAGTGGCCCCAGCTCGGGTACGACCGCTCGGCAGCCATGGCGTGCGCGACGGCGCCGTGTCCGTTGTCGCTCAACGCCTTCAGCAGCACGCTCGCGCCGAGACAGCCGACGTTGACGTGGTTGCCGTTGGCTTGCACCTCTCTTGCCAACCTGTCCGCCACGGCTTGAACGGATCCGGCGGGCACTATGCCGAACGCCAGCGGGACGGCGTTGGACGTCTGCCGGTAACCGTCGTCCTTGGCCGTGCGGTAGTAGCCGCTCGGATCGAGGAACGTCTTGTTGAACGCTGCCAACAGGTTCGCGGCGACCTCGCGATAGCGCGGAACCGGTTTGCCGATCACGTCACCGAGTTCGGCGGTGTGCAGCAGTGCGCGGTAGAGGTAGGCGGTCGCGGTGAGCCGGGTGTCCTCGGGCGGAATCCCACCGGAGTCGGGCGGCAGGAAGTCGCCGAGCGCGGTCACCGCCAGACCGTCGCGCAGCCTGGCGATCTCCCAGTCCAGATAGCGGGTGAGCACCGGCCAGTGCTGCGCGGGCAGGCGGTCATCGCCGTAGATCCGGTACATCTCCCGCAGCACGAACGGGTACACGGTCGTCCACTCCGGCGCGGGCGCGAGTTCGCGGTAGCCCCAGCCACCGCTCGGCACGATCACCGGGAGCTGGCCTGCCTGGTCCTGGCTGTCCGCGAGGTCGCCGAGCCACTTGGTGAAGAACTTGGCCATGCCGAACTCGGCGAGCATCGACGGCGCGCCGACCTGCGCGTCGCCCGTCCAGCCGTTCTTCTCGTAGGTCGGGGTGTCGGTGGGGATGCCGTGCAGGTTGTTCAGGACGGTCCGGCGCATCGCCGCGTCGTACTGCTCGAACAGGGGCTCCGAGCAACGGAAAGTGCTGGTCTGAGGCACGTCCGAATGCACGACCCGGCCGACCAGTCGTGGTGCCGCGGTCAGGCCGGTGACCTCGACGTAGCGGAAACCCTTGTAGGAGAACTTCGGTTCCCACGTGCCGTTGCCGCCCGCGCTGATGTACTCGTCGAGCTGGATGCGGCCACCGGTGACGTGCCCGTTCTCCATCTTCACGGTGCCGTCGGAGTTCAGCGTTTCGCCGTGTTTGAGGCGTACCAAGGTGCCGGCGGGCGCGTTCACCGTGAGCTGTGTCCACCCCGACATCGTGCGGCCCATGTCGGCGACGAACACGCCGGGCTTCGGTGAGGTGACGACCGGCGTGACCGACTCGACCACCCGGATCGGTTCGTGCTCCTGGGCTTTCAGCGTGCCCTTCGGAGCCGGCCGGACCGGCGCGGTCTGCCACAACGAGTCGTCGAAGCCCGGTTTCGTCCAGTCGCGCGGCGCGAGCCGGGCGTCGTACGTCTCGCCGGTGTAGAGCGAGTTCGACACCGTGGGGCCGTCGGTCAGCCGCCACGACTCGTCGGAGTTGATCGTGGTGCGTGTGCCGTCCGGGTGGTCGATCTCCAGCTGTGCCAGCAGTTTCGGCTCGTCGTGCCACGGCGGCTGCTCCCAGCGCCACACGTTCGGCGTCTTCATGCCGTAGAAGCCGCGGCCGAGCGTCACCCCGACCGCGTTGCGGCCGCTGCGAACCAGCCCGGTCACGTCGTGCGTGGCGTACAGCACGGTGTTGTCGTAGTCAGTGAAACCGGGATCGAGCACGCGGTCGCCGACGCGCCGGCCGTTGACCTCGGTCTCGTGGTAGGCCAGCCCGCTGACGTAGAGCCGGGCTCGCTTGACCGGTTTGCGGATCGTGAACTCCTTGCGCAGCAAGGGTGCGGGCTGCTCGCGGACCGTCACGTTCGATCCCCACGGCCCCTGCCCGTAGGGGTCCAGCACGGTCGCGGCCGTCCACGACGAGTCGTCGAAGCCCGGCGTCTGCCAGCCGGGTTGCTCGGTCTCGACCACCTTCCAGCCCGGCCCGGTGACGATCTCCCGCTGGCCGTCAGGCAGGTCGACGAGCAGCCGCAACAGCAGTCCCGCCGGTCCCGCTGACCGGTTCGTGGCCCGTGCAGCCAGCACGATCCGCCTGCCCACCAGACGCGTGACGTCAGCGCGTTGCCCGACTTTCCAGACGTCGATCTCCTGCGGCACGTGCAACGCCTCGGTTCCGTTGACGTACAAGGTGAAGTCGTCGTCCGCGGTCGCGACGAGCCGGGCGCGCACCGCGTCCGCCGGCAGGTCGACCGTCGTGCGGAACCACCGGCTCTCCGGCGGCGTCGTGGCCGACCAGATCCAGGAGGCCCCGGCGAAACCGATCGACGTCTCCGGTGCGCCGATCCACCGCGCCTGCCACGGCGTGCCGAGCAGGGCGGTCTCCCACCAGCTGTTCGTGCTCCAGTCCGACAACCGGCCCGCGCCGTCCCACACCCGGACCCGCCAGTGGTAACGCGTGCGCGGCCGCAACTCCTTGCCACCGAACGGAATTCCCGTGGTGCGATCGGACTTCACCCGGCCCGACTGCCACACGTCCGCGCGTCCGGGCGCGGTGCCGACTTCCACCTGGTAGGCCGTCTGCCGTGCACCGGTGCCACCCGCCGCGAGCACCCAACCCAGCCGTGGTGCCGTGACGTCGGTGCCCAGCAACGTCTCCGCGTACTCGACCGTGGTGCGCACCACCCGCAACCCGCTCGCCCGATCCTCCGTTGCCCCTGCCACCCCTACCGGCAGCGCCGTCGCTGACAGTCCGACCGCCGATGTCTTCAGGAACACCCGTCGCCGCACGTCGTCTCCACCTTCGTCGCTGGATGAAACGTTTCAATTCCCGAGGCGACAGCCAGCGTTGTGGGCACACCAAGTCACGTCAAGACACACGACACAAGCCTGTCCACAACCGGACAGTCAGTTGAAACGCTTCAATCCCCGCTCGCCCCGTACCCCGAGAGCTGGCCATGAACGGCGCTTTCGTGGACCTGAGGTCCACGAAAGCGCCGTTCATGGCCAGGGTTAGCCGGTGGGGTCAGCGCGCGTGGGTCGGATCGGTGAAGATGATGTGCTGGTCCGGGCTGGCGTCGTTGAGCGCCCAGAGCGCGATCCCGTTGGTCGCGAGGACGACCGCGGTGGCGAGTGCCGCGACGATCAGCCGGCGGCGGCGTTCCTTGCGGCGCCACCGGGACCGCACCTCGCGGTAGGCGCCGGGCGACGCCGTCACCGTGAAGGCGACGTCGCGGAGGGCTTCTTCCAGCCGTTGCTCGCTGCTAGCCGTCATCCTGCCCCTCCAGCGTCTTGCCCAGTTTCGCCATGCCACGCGCGGTGTGCGCCTTGACCGCGCCGGCGCTGATGCCCATCGCCTCGGCGATCTCCGCCTCCTTCAGCCCCAGCCAGTATCGCAGCACCAGCGCCTCGCGCTGCCGCTCCGGCAGGTCGCGCAACGCCGCCACCAACGCGCGCTGGTCGTCGCGCACCATGGCCTGGGACTCGGCGGACGCCACGTCCTCACGCACCCACTCGACGTGCTTGCGCACGACCTGCAGGTGCCGGACGCGCATCCGGACCCGGTTCACGATGACCGCACGCAAATAGGGTAGCGCTGCCTGCTCCGATCGCAGCCGCTTCCAGCCGCGGTGCAGCTCACAGAACGCGTCCGCCACCACGTCCTCGGCGTCGGACTCCGCCCCGAGCAGGGTGGCGAGCCGCACCAGCTCCAGGTGATGCCGGTGGAACAGGGCGGCCAGCGCGGCCTCCCGGTCGGCGTCCCGGGCGGCGAGCGCCTCGACGGTGTCCGGCCGGTCGTCGCTCACCGCCGCCACACCGCGCTCACCCCGAACGCGACCACCAGGTTCGCCGCGAGGGCGATCACCGCCGCGTAGACCTGGAGCCCGCCGACGACCACCACGGCCGAGAACCCGCCGGAGGTCACCAGCAGGGTGCCCGTCAGCATCCCGACGGCCCAGCCAGCCAGCATGCCCGCGGGCGACAGCCTCCGCGTCAGAGCGCCGAGCACCACCGCGGGGAACGTCTGCAGCACCCACACCCCGCCGAGCAGCTGCAGGTTGATCGTGTCCTGCGCGGCCAGCAACAACGCGAACCCCAACGCGCCGAACTTGACCAGCAACGACACGAACCGCGCGATCGAGGTCTGCTGCTTGGGGGTCGTGTTCGGGTTCACGTACTCCACGTAGACGTTGCGGGTGAACAACATCGCCGCGGCGACCGACATGATCGACGCGGGGACGAGCGCGCCGATCGCCAGCGCGCCGAAGACCGCGCCCGCGGCCCAGCCCGGCATGAGCTGCGTGATCATCGTCGGTACGGCCAGCTCGGCCCTGCCCTCCGCCACGACCACGCCCAGCGCGTGCGCGGCCACCCCGAGCAACGCGAACAGCCCGAGCAACGCCGTCCACCCCAGCAGTGCCACGGAGTTGCGGCGCAGCACCTGCTCACCGCGCGCGGCGAACGCCGCGGTCAGCACGTGCGGGTACATCAGCAACGCCAGCGCGGACCCGACCGCGAGGGTCACGTACGCGGTCGACAGGCCGGGATCGAGGTGGGTGGTGACCACCCCGCCGTCGACGCCCGCCGACACGAGGTCCGGCGGACCGGTCGACCGCCGCTCCGCCTCGGCGAACAACCGGTCGGGCGGCCCCAGCAGCGCCATGATCACGACGATCGCCGCGAACACCAGCACGCCCTTGAGGAAACCGATCACCGCCGCCGCGCGCAGTCCGTTGCGGTACGTGGCCACCGCGAGCACGGCGAACACCGCGCCGAGGATCACGTCACCGATCACGCCTGCCGGGTAGACGCCGAGGACGGTCAGCACCGTGCGGATCCCCAGCAGCTGCAGGGCCACGTACGGCATGGTCACGAGGATCCCCGTCAACGCCACGGCGAGCGCCAGGCCGGGCGAGTCGTACCGCACCCGCACCACGTCCGCGATCGTGACCGCGCCGACGTCGCGGGCCTCCCGCCACAGCTTGGGCAGCAACCAGAACGCCAGCGGGTACACGATGATCGTGTACGGCAGCGCGAAGAACCCGATCGCGCCCTCGGCGTAGACCACACCCGGCACGGCGACGAACGTGTACGCCGTGTAGATCGTCCCGCCCATCAGGAACCAGGTGGTGACGGTGCCGAACCGGCGTCCCGCCACCGCCCAGTCCGCCGGCGTCGGCAGCACGTCGGCGCGGTAGAACCGGCGCGCGGCCACCGCCACCGCGGAGGTCAGCACCAGCACGGCCGCGAACGTCAGCAGCGCGGGCACGTCGACTCCGGTCACGACTCGTCCTCCTCGTCGGGCACCGGCGCAACATACGCGACGAAAAAAGTCTGCGTCTGTGTAAACCGAACGCGTCACTCGCGCAACTCATGGGAAACACACGCTCAGGAGGAGGTGCGCCGGTGCGGTCGCGGAGCTCTTCGAGGCCTGCCCTCATGGTGGCCCTGCTGGTGCTGCCCTGTCTCACAGCCATGGCGGTGCCCCTGTACGCACGGGCCGAACCTCGCCTGGCCGGCGTGCCCTTCTTCTACTGGTACCAGTTCGGCTGCCTGCTGGTGACCGTGCTGTGCCTGTCCGTGGCGCTGCGGCTGCGCCCGAGCCCACCGGAGGAGTCGTGACGTTCCTGCTGGACGTGTTGGCGCGCAACGCACTCCGACCGCACGAGGTGGTCGTGGTCGACTGGCACGTCACCGGTCTGTGCTGTGCCGACTCCGGTGAGTTCTCGGTGCGGGCCATGCCCCGCGGCCGGCTGCACCGGGGTCTGCGAGCGGTCGACGCGACACCGCACGGCGCCGTGTACGCCCATCCCACCGCCTGGGCCCACCTGGCCGCTCGCGACGTCACGGTGAGCTGCCGCCGCATCGGACCGGTGCGCTGGTTCACCACCGACCTGCCACCGGACGCGGGCCTGCGGGCCTGCATGGGGCGCCTGCCACCGAACTGAGCTGAGACCCACACCCGCCGAACCTGCCGCCGAAACCTCGGGCGGCCGGGCGGTTCCGCGCACCCTTTTCAACGCTGACAAGGAGATCCATGAACAAGACCAGGTTGCGATCAGTCCTGGTGTGGACGGTCGTCGCCGTCGTGGGAGCGGTCGCCTGGGCGGTGCTCGCGCTGTCCAGGGGCGAGAACGTGTCCGCGGTGTGGCTGGTGGCCGCGGCACTCGGCTCGTACGCGATCGCCTACCGCTTCTACGCCCGCTTCATCGCCAAGCGGGTGCTGAAGGTGGACGACACCCGCGCCACCCCGGCGGAACGGCTCGACGACGGCGTGGACTTCCAGCCCACCGACCGCCGTGTCCTCTTCGGACACCACTTCGCCGCGATCGCGGGCGCGGGCCCGCTGGTCGGTCCGGTGCTGGCCGCGCAGATGGGTTATCTGCCCGGCACGATCTGGATCATCGTCGGCGTGATCTTCGCCGGCGCGGTGCAGGACATGGTCACCCTGTTCTTCTCGATGCGGCGTGACGGCAAGAGCCTCGGCCAGATGGCCCGCGACGAGATCGGCCCGATCGGCGGCGCCGCGGCACTGGTGGGCGTCTTCGCCATCATGATCATTCTGCTGGCCGTGCTGGCGCTGGTCGTGGTCAACGCGCTGGCGAAGTCGCCGTGGGGCACGTTCTCGATCGCCATGACCATCCCCATCGCGCTGTTCATGGGTTTCTACCTGCGGATCTTCCGGCCCGGCCGGGTGACCGAGACGAGCGTCATCGGCGTCGTCCTGCTGATCGCCGCGATCGTCGCGGGTGGCTGGGTGCAGACCTCCAGCTGGGCCGGGTTCTTCACCCTCGAACCGAAGACGCTCGTGCTGTGGCTGGTGGGCTACGGGTTCGTCGCGTCCGTGCTGCCGGTGTGGATGCTGCTCGCGCCACGCGACTACCTGTCCACGTTCATGAAGATCGGCACCATCGTGCTGCTCGCGGTGGGCGTCCTCGTCACCGCGCCCGTGCTGCGCACCGAGGCGTTCACGGAGTTCGCCTTCAGCGGCACCGGACCGGTGTTCGCCGGGTCGCTCTTCCCATTCGTGTTCATCACGATCGCGTGCGGCGCGCTGTCCGGCTTCCACTCCCTGATCGCGTCGGGCACCACGCCGAAGCTGATCCAGAAGGAGTCGCAGGTCCGGCTCATCGGCTACGGCGCGATGCTCGCGGAGTCCTTCGTCGCGGTGATGGCGCTGATCGCCGCCTGCATGCTGGATCCCGGCATCTACTTCGCGATGAACGCCCCCGCCGGTGTCGTGGGCACGACCGTGCAGTCGGCGTCGGAGGCCGTGACCCAGCTCGGCTTCACGATCACCCCGGCCGAGCTCCAGGCCGCGGCGGCCGCAGTGCAGGAGAGCACACTCGTTGCCCGCACCGGTGGCGCGCCGACGTTCGCCGTGGGCATGTCCGAGATCTTCTCGGAGTTCCTCGGCGGTGACGCGATGAAGGCGTTCTGGTACCACTTCGCGATCATGTTCGAGGCGCTGTTCATCCTCACCACGGTGGACGCGGGCACCAGGGTCGGCCGGTTCATGCTGCAGGACGGCCTCGGCAACGTGTGGAAGCCGTTCGCGCGGGTGTCCTGGCGGCCGGGGCTCTGGATCTGCAGCGCCGCCGTGGTGCTCGCGTGGGGCTACTTCCTCTACGCCGGCGTCAGCGACCCGCTGGGCGGGATCAACCAGCTGTTCCCGTTGTTCGGCATCGCGAACCAGCTGCTCGCCGCCATCGCGCTCACCGTCTGCACCACCCTGCTGATCAAGAGCGGGCGGGTCAAGTGGGCCTGGGTCACCGGGATTCCGCTCGCCTGGGACGTGGCGGTGACGCTGACGGCCAGCTGGCAGAAGGTGTTCAGCGCCGACCCGAAGCTCGGCTTCTTCGCGCAACGGGAGAAGTACGCCGACGCGCTCGCGCAGGACAAGCTCCTCGCCCCGGCCAAGAACACCGACCAGATGGAGGCGATCATCACGAACTCCACTGTGGACGGTGTGCTGGCCGCGGTGTTCGCGCTGCTGGTGATCGTCGTGATCCTCGACGCGATGCGGGTGTGGCGCAAGGCCCTGCGCGGCCCCACACCACCGACCACCGAGACGCCGTACGTGGCGTCGACCCTGCCCGAGCAACCGAAGCTGACGGACCTGGTCGCGCCGCGCGTGTGAGCGAGGAAGGGACCCTTCATCCACGTGAGGTGGATGAAGGGTCCCTTCATCGTCTAAACGAGGGTCAGGAGCACTTGCGCCCGTCGTTCACGCACTTCACGATCTGCGCCATCGTCGCCTCGGAGTTGACGTTGACGTAGTCGTTGTGGTCGGAGAACGGGTTGTGGTTCTCCTCCGGGAAGGCGTCGAGCTGGTACTGGCCCTTCTCCTGCACGTCCCGCGGGATGTTGTAGGAGATGCTGATCCGCAGCTGCGGGATGGCCTTGGTGCCGCTCGGGCACTTGCCCGAGTTCTTGTCCGCGAACTTGACGTGGTCGCGGTGGTTGGCGCTGTCGGTGTTCTTGCCGTCCCAGCAGCTGGCGAAGTCGTGCACACGCATGACCTTGCTGCCGTTCGGGCAGATCACGTACTTGTCCGACAGCCGGTCCTCGAACCCGCTGCAGGTCCACGTGGCGCGGGCGTTGGCCGGGCCGCGGCTGGTCGGCTTCGCGTCACCGACGATCATCTTCAGGAACTTCGGCATGGCGGTGACCTTGCTGGCCGCGTTGCCGCGGTACTCGATCTTCACCTGGGCCGGCCGTTCGATCTTGCCGTTGTTGCCGACGAGCTCCAGGTTCGGCCCGGAGGGAACGGCCAGCGCGGCGTCGCCGCCACCGTTGTTGTTCCCACCGTTGTTGTTGCCGCCACCGTTGTTGTTGCCGTTGTTGTTACCGCCGTTGTTGTTACCGCCGTTGTTGTTACCGCCGTTGTTGTTGCCGCCGTTGTTCCCGCCGCCGTTGTCGTTGCTGAGCTTGCAAGGCGCCAGGCGCTCCAGGCCCTGCGGCTTCTGGGCGTTGCGGCCGATCGCGATGGCCATCCGGTCGATCGTGGCGACTCGCTTGTCCTTCAACGGACCCAGGATGGCGTTGTTGATGAAGTTCGGACCACCCTGTCCCTTGGTGGTCACGATCCGCTGGTTCGCCTCCGCGATCTGCTTGTCCAGCAGCGCGAGGTTGCGGTCCACCTCGGCGATCGCCTGGTCCGGCACGGCACCCAGCTCGCCGCGCACCGAGGGGCACTTCACGGTCGGCGTCGCGTCATCGCCGTTTCCGCCCGGCTGGCCCGCGAACTTCTGCGGAGCCTGACCGTGACCGGCGTGCTCGCCGTGTTCCTGCGAGCCGCCCTGCTGGCCGCTGAACTTGCGCGGGGCCTGGCCGTTGCCGCCGTGTCCGGCGCCGAAGAACAGCTCGCAGTCGGCGAGCGAGGTCAGGTTCGGCTTGGTCCCGTTGCGGCCGATCGCGATGGCCATCCGGTCGATCGTGGCCACCCGCTTGTCGCGCAACGGGTTGAGGATCGCGTTGTTGACGAAGTTCGGGTCACCGGGGTTCTCGTTGCGAGCCACCCGGTCGTTGGCTTCCTTGAGCTGCTTGTCCAGCAGTTCGAGGTTGCGGTCCACCTCGCCGCGCGCCTGCTGCGGCACGGCGGGCAGCCGGTCCTTGACCGACGGGCAGGCGATGTGGGGTGCGCCCGCCTCCTTGACCTTGTCCGGGTTCGACCCGGACGAGTTCACGTTCGCCTTCGGGTTGATCCGCACGACCGGCCAGAAGTAGGACGACTGGTCACCGTTCTTGCAGGTGGTTTCCGAGTCGGCCAGGCTGTCGTCGGTCGAGTCGGCGCTGATCGACAGGTTGCCGACGAAGTCGTGGACGTGCTGAGCACCGTGCGGCAGCCCCGGCTGGGCGACCGGGTTGTCGGCGCTGAACTTGCCGTTCTCGTTCGTGCCGCAGTCAACCGTGAAGACGCCCTTGGCGCCGTTCTGCTGCACCTGCGGGTTGACGACGTTCTTGGCGACCTGCTCGATGCGCACGAACGCACCGACCGGGGCGGGATCACCGTCCTTGGCCGCCAGTGCCACGGTGGCGGTACCCGCGGCCACCACGGCCACCGCCGACAACGACGCGATCAGGCGGAACTTCCGTCTGTCGGCTTCGCGGTGTGTCATACGTCCTCCTCGTTCACGCCGTGCATGATCGGGAGTACGTACGGGAAGGCATTTCGGCTCAACCGGGATCGCCGCGTCCTGTCTCGACAGGACCTTCCAGCCCAATTGGGACAGAAAGCGCTTACCGATCGACGGGCGAGAAAAGTCACCCCAACAGCATCAGGTGGTGACGTCAGGTGACCGCCAACGCTGTCATCCGGCCCGTTTCGGCGTCAGTGCGACCGGTCCTCGATCAGGTCGAGGAAGACCGGCGCCAGCAGATCGCGGGAAGTCGCCGCGCGTGCCTCGGCGAGGGTGACCAGGCGGGAGTGCTGTTCGTAGCCGTCGGTGTCGGTCCACGCGACGTCGGGTCCGCCGTCTCGGTGCGTCGCGGAGCCGTGGAAGACGATCTGGAGCAGGTCTGGGTAGGGGTAGGCGTAGTCAGGACGCCGCGGGGCGAGGTGCTCGAGGTGCAGCCATCCCAGCGGGCGCACGGTGTGGCGGTCGAGCAGCCAGCCGGTCTCCTCGTGCACTTCCCGGACCGCCGTGTCCAGATAGGACTCGCCAGGCTCTCGCCGGCCACCGGGCAGCGGATGGACGCCGTCGACGTTTTCGCACAAGACGACCAGTTCGCCGACCCGCACCACGCACCTCACCGAGGTGACGAGCTCCTCGGGCAGGTCGGCCGGGGACGGGTAGGCGCTGACCCGCAGTGGCATCGCGCCACCGGCCCAGGTCACCTCGCGGGTGGTGAGGGGTTCGTGGCCGGCCAGCAGCCCGGCCAGTCGTGGATGACGCGCATCCCCCGTCATGGTCGTCATCGAACCAGACACCGGTGCGGACGCGCTGACGTCCGCACCGGTGATCGGTTCAGGAGGTGGTGCAGGTGCTTCCGTTGAGGGTGAACGAGGCCGGCGCCGGGTTGGAGCCGCTGTAGGTGCCGTTGAACCCGATGCTGGTCGACCCGTTCGGTGCCAGCGTGCGGTTCCAGCTCAGGTTCGTGGCCGTGACGTTGCCCCCGGACTGGGCCCACGTGGCGCCCCAGCCGGGCAGCGTGACCTTCTGGCCGTTCGCGTAGCTGAAGGCCAGGGTCCAGCCGTCGATCGCGCTCGTGCCTGTGTTCGTGATGGTCACGCTCGCGGTGAACCCGCTACCACCGCCCCAGCTCGGCGCGGAGTAGCCGACCTTGCACGTGCCGGAGCCGCCACCCGCGCTGGTCGTCACCGACACGATGCCGGAGACCGCCGAGACGTTGCCCGCCGCGTCCTTGGCCCGCACCTGGTACCGGTAGGTCGTGGACGGGCTCAGGCCGCTGTCGGCGTAGCTCGCCGACGGCGTCGAACCGGTCAGCGTGAACGAACCGCTGCCCACCGCGCGGTAGACGTCGTAACCGGTGACGCCGACGTTGTCGGTCGAAGCGCTCCAGTTCAACGTGAGGCCCGTCGCCGTCACACCGGAAGCACTGGGCGTTCCCGGCGTGGTCGGCGGCTGGGTGTCGCCACCACCTCCGCCGCCGAAGATGGTGGCTTCCTTCGACGTCTGCCGGACTCCGTTGGCACCGTTGAGGAACCGCTCGCCCCACGGGGTGAGGCTCGCCGGGTTGAACGAGTTGGTCATGTCGAGGTAGGCGACGTCACTGCTGTTGCCGCTCCACGACCAGCCGATGTACCCGAGGCCGCGGGCCTGTGCCTGCGCCATGATCGTGTTCTCGTCCGGGTCGCCGTCGCTGTGGTTGAGCCCGAACTCCCCCACCACCAACGGCAGGCCCGCGGTCCGGAAGGCGTCGAAGTACGCGTTGATCTCGGCCGCGGTGTCGTAGACGCCGTACATGTGGATGGAGAACACCGTGTTGCGCTGAGGATCGGCGTTGAACACCGCAGCCGCGTTGTCGCGCATGATGTTCTGCCAGTCCTGGCCCCACATCGGCGCGTCCGCCATGATCAGGTGCTGCAGACCCGCGCCGCGCAGCCGGCTGATGGCACTGCTGGTGGCACTCGCCCAGGTGGCGCTGACCGACGCGTTGTTGCCGAACGGCTCGTTGCCCAGGTTGATGATGACGTAGTTCTCCTGGCCCTTCAGGGCATTGGCCACGCCGACCCAGTACGTCGCCGCCTGGTCCAGGGACGCGGCGCCGCTCTGTTCGCCGTAACCCGTGGTGTCGTGGACTTCCAGCACGCAGATCATCTTGTTCTGCTTGCACAACGAGATGACGTTCGTGACCTCCGCGGCGGGCGTCGGTCCCCACCGCTGGCCACTGCCCAGCACGACGCGAACCGTGTTGGTGCCGAAGGACTTCATGTCCGCGAAGGCCCTGTTCTGGGTCGGGTACCAGACGTAGGCGTGGTTCACGCCGCGCATCACGAACGGGGTGCCGTTGGCCTCGACGACCCGCGTGCCCTCGACGTGCAGACCGGTGGTCGGCGTGCTGCCGCCACCCAGCGCCGCGACCACGGCCGGGTACCAGCGGGCCTCGATCTTCTGGATGCCGGTGGTCGTGTTGGGGTGCACGCCGTCGGTGGTGTCGGCCGAGGTGCTGAACCCGGTCCACTGGTCGACCACGGTGATCGGTGAGGCCGCCGTGCTGTTCGCCTGTGCCCAGCCGGGGATCGCGGCGTTCAGGTCGACCACCCGCTGCCCGCAGGCCGAGCAGTTGGACGGGTTCATCGGGATGATCTGGGCCACGATCAGCTTGATCGCGGGGTTGCTCGCCCTCATCTGGCCGAGCATCGTGGTGTAGGCGTTGAGGATCGTGGCGGCCGGGATGTTGCTCCAGACGTCGTTGGTGCCGAGGTGCATCAGCACGACGTCCGGGCGCGCCGACGACAGCCAGCCGGGCAGCTGGTTGTCCCGCACGATGTTCGTCGCCAGGATGCCGCCGTGGCCCTCGTTCTCACCGTCGTAGGTGAACCCGCAGCCGGGCGCCGGCAGGGAGCCCACGAAGTCGGTGTCGGTGTGCCCGGTGTCCTGGAGGTGTTTCCAGAGCAACGCCCGCCAGCAGCCGGGAGAGCCGGTGATGGAGTCACCGAGGGCCATGATCCGGGTGGGCGCCGCCGCGCTCGCCGGTACCGGCGCGACGACCGCGCAGGCCGCGAGGAGCAGACCGGCCACCACCGCTCGGAGAAATCGCCAGGTCAAAACGACCTCCTGAGATGGACTGACAGGGGAAGTCCGATTTCTGGGAGCGCTCCCAGAAATCGGACTCTAACCAGCTCGAAATCCGGTGTCACACCGCCGACTGGCCCACCGGCACAACCTGTCCGGTCCGGACAAGCCCATGACATCGGCTTGTCCGGTGGACATCAACCGGGGCTCAGCCGTAGATCGTTGCCTGCTTCGAGGTCTGCCGGACCCCGTTGGCACCGTTGAGGAACCGCTGACCCCACGAGGTCAGCCGCGAGGGGTTGAACGAGGAGACCATGTCGAGGTAGGCGACATCGCTGCCGTTCCCGCTCCACGACCACCCGAGGTACCCGAGACCGCGGGCCTGGGCCTGCGCCATGATCGTGTTCTCGTCCGGGTCACCGTCGCTGTGCCGGTCGCCGAACTCGCCCACCACCAACGGCAGCCCTGCCGAACGGAAGGCGTCGAAGTACGCGTTGACCTTCGCCGCGGTGTTGTAGACGCCGTACATGTGCACGGAGAACACCGTGTTGCGCTGCGGGTCGGCGTTGAGCACCGCACCGGCGTTGTTGCGCATGATGTTCTGCCAGTCCTGGCCCCACATCGGCGCGTCCGCCATCAACAGGTGCTGCAGTCCGGCGCCACGCAGCTTGCCGATCGCACTGCTCGTCGAACTGGCCCACCGCGAGCTCACCGAGGCGTTGTTGCCGAACGGCTCGTTGCCCAGGTTGATGACGACGTAGTTCTCCTGGCCCTTCAGGACGTTCGCGATGCCGACCCAGTAGTTCGCCGCCTGGTCCAGGGTCGCGGCGCCGCTCTGGTCCCCGTACCCGGTGGTGTCGTGGACCTCCAGCACGCAGATCAGCTTGTTCTGCTTGCACAGCCCGATGATCCGCGAGACCTCGGAGGCAGGTGTGGCACTCCACCGCTGCCCACTGCCCAGCACGACCCGGATCGTGTTCGCGCCGAACGACTTGATGTTCGCCCACGAACTCGTCTGAGTCTGATACCAGGCGTACGCGTGGTTCACGCCTCGCATGACGAACGTCGAACCGTTCGCCTCGACGATCCGCGTGCCGTTCACGCGCAGGCCGACGGCCGCCGCCTCGGTGGGCGCGGCCGCGGCTACCACCGGAGCCGCGACCACGGCGGTGGCCAGCAGGAGCAGGCCGGCCATCAGCGCGCGGAGATATCGCCAAGTCATAGGAGCACTCCTGTAGACAACGTTGTCAGCCGTTCACGGATCCAGGACCCGTGAACGTGCACAGTCAGGAATTGCGGCGACAGATCCCAAATGGAACAGCACATCGGAGATCGAATCAAGGCTTGCCGCCGCAATCCCTGGGAACGTGCACAGGGAAACTGGGACCGTTTCAGCGCCGGCCGCGCTGCAGCGCGGCGACCTCCGGCACGGTCAAAGCCCGGTTCCACATCGTCAACCTGCGCATCTTGCCGTGGAAGCGCGCACCGGCGGAGTTCGTCGTCATGATGCCGATGAGGTCGTCCAACTTCCCGGTCACACCGCCCACGTTCGCGAATTCGACGGTGTTGTCGAACAATCGAGCGCTGCCATTCGACAACGTGCACGTCACGGTGTGCCAATTTCCACTCGGCAAACCCCTCACCGGGTCCTCGAGCCACATCTGCACGGACACGGTGAGCTGGTTGAGCCCCGTCTTCAGGCCGTCCGGCAGGTCCAGCCCGCCATCCTTCCCGCCGAAGACCAGTCCGGACGGCGACCGGGTGACGTCACCGCGGATCGTTGCCGCACGGCCGTTTCCGGACAGATCAGCGACGACCGAGCCCGAACCGCCGGTCAGGTCGTAGTCGGCCAGCACGCCCTTCTTGTTGGCACGCGGCGGTGGCGGGCCCTGCCGCAGCCGTTCCAGCTCGGCCTTCGACACCGGCAGCACCGTGCCGTGACGTGGTTTCGCGGGCAGCTGGTAGTCCGCCGGGATCGACCAGTTCGGGTTCGCCAGCGAGTCGGTGACGAACGGGAGGTAACCGCGGCGCGGTGTCTCGTCCACGAACACGTAGAACTTGCTGCCGTCGTTGGACTTGAACGCCGTCGGCCCCTCCACCCAGCTGGTGCCGAGCCGGGTGCGGATGCAGTCGTCGACCAGCTCCCAGTTGCGCGGCTCGGTGCCCGGCAGGTCCACCGCGCGCAGGTCCTTCGAGCGCTCCAGCACGAGGTCCCGCGGGCACGAGCCGATCACCTGCTCGTCGGTGGCGAGGCGGTAGTAGTAGTCGCCTTCCTTGAGCACGGTGGAGTCGATCACGCCTCGGCCGGGGTCGTTCCAGACCTGCGGCGGGGTGAAGGTGCGGAAGTCGCGGGTGGTCGAGTACATCATCCGCGGATACGTCGAGCCGGTGTGGTTCGTGTCGCCGGCCGAGTACACATTGGACGCCCAGTAGACGACGTACGCGCCGATCAACGGATCGTAGGTGGCTTCCGGTGCCCAGGTCATCCCGGCCGTGGCGTCCGACACCGGCACGTGGCGCTGGTCCGACCACGTCACGAGGTCCGTCGACTCCCAGATCTCCAGGTACCTGCTGCCGTGCCGCATCGCCGCGTCCCAGCCGCGGCCGTCGTTGATCTGCAGGTCGGTCGCGACGAGGAAGAACCTGTCCCCCTCTGGACTGCGGACGACGAACGGGTCGCGCACGCCGGTCTCGCCGTGCTTCGACCTCAGCACCGGCCGGCCGCCGTTGAGCTCGTCCCAGTGCAACGGGTCGTTGCCCCGGCTCACCGCGAAGTGCACCTGTTCGGTGTCCTGAGTGGACTCACCGGTGAAGTAGGCGAACAGGTATCCCTCCATGGCCGCCTTCTTCGGCAGCGGGAGGACGGTGAGCGTGAAGTAGCGGGTGCCGGTGGTGTAGCCCTTCGTCGCCCGCACCGAGAGACGAGCGGTGCGCGGCCGCGATCCGTGTGGTGGGCGGGTCACCTCGCCGGTGGCGGTCACCACGCGGGGATCGCTGCTCTGCCAGGTGAACGTGACGTCGTGGGCGCCCTTCACGGGCAGCGTGACGTTGCCCCGGATCGCGTCCTCGTCGTGGATCACGACGTCCTTCAACGCGTTGTCGACCTTCTGCCGGTCGGTGATGTCCTCCAGCACGGTCGCGGTGAAGTCGCGCTTGGCGGTGTATCCGGCGTAGGAGGCGGTCGCGGTGAGCGTCACCGTCGCGTGGCCGGACCGAGGCTCGGGCCGGGTGACCACGCCGCCGGGCGTCACCACCGAAGGCCTGCTCGACGCCCACGAGATCGCCGAACCGCCCGGTGACTTCGCGGGCAGCGCGAGGTCACCGGTCACGGCCGAGACGTCCCCGAGATCGAGCGCCGCGACGTCGGCGGCGGGGCGTTCCGACGCGGTCGTCTTCGCGAGCTCACGCGCTTCGCCGGGGCTCAGCACCCGCCCGTAGAGCCGGAAGTCGCGGAGATCACCCTTGAGGTACCGGCCGGGCTGGTCGGCCGAGCGGCCGAGGTAGTGGTCGACGGCGTCGCCGATCGAGGCGGGAACGGTGGTCACGCCGGTCTTCCTGGCGACCGGGACGCCGTCGACGTAGAGGGTCGCGGCGCCGTTGCCGAACGTGCAGGTGATCGTGCGGCGGCTTCCCGCCGTGAGGTTCCGTCCACTGTCGACGGTCTGCTCGACCGGCCAGTTGCCGAGGCCCCAGAGGAAGTACGGGACGGACTGGTCCGCCGCGAGCGCGACCTGGACCGAGACGGTGAGGTCGGTGAGTCCGCGGGTCACGTCGCCGGGCAACCGGACGTGGCCGTTCACGCCACCGAGACGCAGCCCTTCCGCGCCCAGCCAGGTGGTGTCGCCGGCGATCGTGCCGTCACGGCCGAACCCGGAGGTGTCGGGTACCGCGGCGCCGGAGGACCGGGTCAGGTCGTAGTGCACGACCAGGCCGTCGTCGAGCGTCGCCGCGGAGCTGGTCGTGGAGACCGCGAGCCCTGCCGCGGTGACGGCGACGGCGACGAGCACCGACGTGAAAGTGAGATGACGAAAGGACATGCCGACCTTTCCCGACGGGCCCGTGAGGGGGCCCGGAACAGGGTTGAAAAGGGGAGCACGCGGATCGTCCCGGAAGTGAGGCCAACATAGCTGGCACTCGATAGATCGTCAATGAAAGACGGAGGGCGGGAGAGCCCCGCCCTCCGTGCGGTCATTTGCCCAGGTTCTCCAGCGAGCGTTGGGCGGCGGCCAGGCCGTCCTTGGGGGTGACGACCCCGTCGCAGATCTCGCCGATGATCGTCCCGAACGCCTTCTGCATGTCGCCCCACTGCGGCGTCATCGGTGGCGTGAAGGCGAACTCCGCGGACTGCTTGAACGCGGACATGTCGACGTCGGAGATCGCCCACGCCGGCCGCAGGAAGTCCTCGCTGTCCTGCACCTCGCGGTTGGCCGGGGCGTCCTGACCGTTGGTGGCGATGGGTTTCTGCCCCTCGGCACTGGTCAGGAAGTCGAGCACGTCGAACGCCAGCTCGGGGCGCTTGCTCGACTTCGTGATCGCGAGGCCGCTCTGGAACGCGATCGTCGCCTGCTTGGTGTTCTTGAACAGCGGCGAGATCCCCCACCGCACCTGCGGCGCCTCCTTGAGCGCGGCGATGTTCCAGAACCCCGTCATGATCATCGCGGCGTTGCCCTGGGCGAAGAGCTGGTCGGGACTGGAGACCTTCAACGCCTCGTAGTCCTTCTTGGACGGAGCGACGTGGTGCTTGTGCACCAGGTCGGCGTAGAACTGCATCGCCTTGACGTTCTCCGGCGAGTTGATCACCGGCTTGCCCGCGTCGTCGAGGATCCTGCCGCCGTTCTGCAGCATGAACGCCATCCACCACGGCCACCAGTCGCCGGCGGCGAAACCGTAGCGCATGGTCTTCTCGCCGTCCTTGACCGTCAGCTTCTGGGCGGCGGCCAGGAAGTCCGGCCACTTCCAGTCGGCGGTCGGGTACGCGACGCCGTCCTTGTCGAAGAGATCCTTGTTGTAGTACAGGACCATGGGGCCGGTGCGATCCGGCAACGCCCACGTCTTGCCCTCGCGGTCGTAGGAGTGCGCGGCCCGTTCGCCGAATCTCGCGACCAGGTCCAGCTTCTTCGACTCGGCGAAGGTGTTCAGCGGCAGCAACTGGTTCTTGCTGCTGTAGGTGTGCACGGACTCGTTGACCTCGATGATGTCGGGCGGGTTGCCCTCCGCCATCATCTTCTGGATCGTCGAGCCGTAGTCACCGGCGATGTGGAGCAGTTTGACGTTCACCCCGCTGACGCGCTCGCTCGCAAGGTCGACGCGCTGCTGGTAGGTCTTGGCGTCCTGGTCGCCACCCCACACCGCGACGGTCACCTCGGGTTCCGGCGTCGGTCGTGGTGCGCCTTCCGCGGTGCACGCGGACGCGGTCACACTCGCCACGACTGCGAACACTGCTGCGGACACGGCTCTGAACGGGCGATGTAGCCCCATGAAATGGATTCCCCTCGGAAGTTCAGTCGTGCAGGTGGGTTTCGAGCGCGTACTCCTCGATGACCGGCGGTGGGCACGACGTGCCCCACTCCCCCGCACTTGTCGGTCGCAGCGCGAACCGACCCGCCGTCGGTGAAGATGCCCAGACGTGCGCGACCTGTTCCTGGTACTGCGCTCCCGATCGGGCACAGTACGTGATCTCCATTCGGTTTTGAAGAGGTTCTTTCAACGGCCGGCAGAAGTGTGATCAGGACGCCCACCAGGATGTTTGCGCCGTCAACCATGATCCGGACCCCGCGGAGCACGGCGACGCTGAGTGACAACGTCGGTCAACCGGTCCTACCCAGTCGATTCGACGTCGAATTCGACAACGGTTCGTCAACGGCGGCTATGTGAGCGCTC
The DNA here is from genome assembly GCF_011067745.1 of Lentzea alba. Classification (GTDB taxonomy): domain Bacteria; phylum Actinomycetota; class Actinomycetes; order Mycobacteriales; family Pseudonocardiaceae; genus Lentzea; species Lentzea alba. The sequence goes on along the minus strand of NZ_JAAMPJ010000013.1, from coordinate 286,459 downwards.
ACAAGTCCTGGATCATCAGGCCGCGTTCCCGTGTTGCGAACGCTCCAACCCTGCAAGGAGCAACATGCGACGATCAACCCTGCTCGCCGTCCCGGTGGTGCTGGCGGCGCTCGTGACGCCCACGGGCACCACGGCCGCGGCGGCCACCGGCGGCAGCTTTCAGGTGCTGACCTACAACGTGGCCGGCCTGCCGGAAGGGCTGTCGTCCGGCGACCCCGCCGTGAACACCCCGTTGATCAGCCCCCGGCTCGCGCCCTACGACGTGGTCAACGTCCAGGAGGACTTCAACTACCACGCGGCCCTGTACGCGGGCGACAACCACGCGTTCCGCACGCCCACGAGCGGCGGGGTGCCGTTCGGCAGCGGCCTGAACACGTTGTCCCACCTGTCCTACAGCGACCTCAGCCGCACGAAGTGGTCGAAGTGCAACGGCACGGACTGCCTGACGCCCAAGGGGTTCAGCTACAAGAGGGTCAGGCTGGCCGACGGGGTGTCGATCGACGTCTACAACCTGCACCCCAACGCCGGAACCGAGACCGCCGACCTCGCCTCGCGCCGGGCGAACATCACCCAGCTGTCGCAGTTCATCGCGGCGAACTCCGCGGGCAACGCGGTCATCGTCATGGGCGACACCAACACCCGCTACACCCGTGCCGACGACAACATCCGCGAACTGGTGAACGCCAACGGCCTGACCGACGCGTGGGTGCAGCTGGAACGCGGTGGGCAGGCACCGGCCGCGGGCGCTCCGGCGCTGGTGTGCGACCCGGCGGCGCTCACCGACCAGTGCGAGGTGGTCGACAAGATCCTCTACCGGGGCAACCGGCAGATCACGCTGACCGCCCGCGACTACCGCAACGACAACGCGGCGTTCGTGGACGCGCAAGGAAAGCCGCTGTCGGACCACTACCCGATCGCCACGCGGTTCGACTGGACGGTGAGCGACGGCATCCGGCTCACCGCCGAGCTCGGCGGCCCGCACGGCACCCCGTTCACCGACCTCGCGGCGGTCGACCTGGGAGCGGTGCGCTCGCTCACCCTGCGCGGTGGCAGCAGGCTGGACCAGATCGCGATCACGCTTGCCAACGGCACGACGTTCAGCCACGGCGGCAACGGCGGGACGGCCACGACCCTGACGCTCGAACCGGGCGAGCACCTGGTGTCCGCGAAGTTCAGCCAGGGCAAGTACAACGACCGCACGCGAGTGTTCTCGGCCGCGTTCACCACGAACCGCGGGCGCACGGTCTCGGCGGGCCAGCCGACCGGTGACACGCTCACCGCCACCGCCCCCGCGGGCTGGCGGATCGCCGGGTTCACCGGCCGGTCGGGCGACGAGGTCGACCGGCTCGGCGCGATCTTCGTCCCGGCCTAGCCGATCCGTCCGCTCTGGACGTTGATGAGGGGAGCTTTCCCAAACCGGAGGTTTGGGAAAGCTCCCCTCATCAACGTCTCCGGGGTCAGCGGATGGGGGCGTTGCGGGCGGTGCGGATCACGCGGTCGTGGTCGGCGACGGACATCAGGCCCTCGGCCACCCAGCGGCGTGCCACGGCGGTGACGCGGTCCAGGAACACGGTTTTGGACGAGAACGGCGCGGCGACCCACACCTCGTCGAGGAACGTGGACCCGTCCGCGCGCGCCGGGTTCGCGACGCCGGAGTCCACGCCGGCGAACACGACTTTCGGCTCTGTCCGGCGGAAGTACGAGTGGAAGGCGTGCTCGGTGCCCTCGAAGAACGGCGCCAGCTCGACCTCGCCGAGCCGGTAGTGCAGCGGGCTGCCCGCGATCGGCTGGAGGTTGCCCGCCAGGTCACCGGACAGCGCCGCACGGCCGAGCAGTCCGATCTCCAGGAACTCACGGCGCGCGTCCCGTGCCACCAGGTGGATCGGGCCGTACATCAGTGACTGCACCGAAGGCTGGTCCGGCGTCCGTTCCGCGCGCAACGCGAACGGCATGCGCACGCGCACAACGTCACCGTCGCGCCACGATCGGGACAACGTCACGTAGGTGCCGGGCAGGGCGTTCAGCCGCTGCCGCTCGCCGTTGACCGTGACGGTGAACTCCCCCGCCCACGCCGGCACCCGCAGCGCCAGCTCGAACCGCGCCCGGCCCCGGATGCGCAGCGTGGTGCCCTGCTCGACCGGGAACCCGGTGGACTGCGTGATGGTCACGCCCTTCCACTTCAGCACCGTCGGGCTGTAGAGGTTCACGTACAGCCGCGAGTCGTCGGCCGTGCGCAGGTACACCGAGTCCTGGTACTTCGTGGCGCTTTCCATGCCCGTGCCCTCACAGCAGGTCGTGCCCTGCTTGGGCGTGAAGTCCCGCACGTCACCCGGCGTCAGGCCGATGAAGTACGTCATCAACGGCAGTTCGGCGTCGGCACGGTCCTGTTTGGACCCGAGGATCTGGTTGTAGAGCGCGCGTTCGTAGTAGTCGAAGTACTTCGGCGACTGCTCGTGCAGGAACAGCTGCCGGCTGAGCTTCAGCATGTTGTGGGCGCAGCAGGTTTCGGCCGTCGTGTCGCTCAACGCGCCCGCGACGACTCCGCGCGGACGCCAGAACTCCGCCGTGCTGGTGCCGCCGATGCCGAACATCCGCGGCGGCACGACCATGCCCCAGAAGTTCTTCGCCGCCAGCCAGTACCGCTGCTCGCCGGTGGCCTCGTACAGCCGGACGAGCCCGGTGAAGATCGGGATGTGCTGGTTGGCGTGCAAGCCGTCGAGCACGTCGCGGTTCTCGGCGCAGGCCGTGATCAGCGACTCCAGGTTGAAGAGCCGCGCCAGCTCCAGGTGTTTGCCGTTGATCGCGTGCAGGTCCATGATCGCTTCGACGATGCCGCCGAACTCACCGCTGGAGAAGATCCCCCACATCCGCTGGCGCACCTCGGCGGACAGCTTGCCCAGCCGCGAGTACATCCAGTCGCACAGGCCGTCCGCGAGGTCCAGCGCCCGTGCGTCCTGGGTGTTGCGGTAGGCGTCGATGAGTCCTTTGAGGATCTTGTGCGCGGTGTAGTACGGCGCCCACACGACCTGGTAGTCCGGACGCGTCATCGTTTCCAGCGTGATGAACTGCGTTTCCGGGTACGCGGCGAGGAATCCGGGATGGCTCGGACCGCCCCAGGTGCGGCGCAGCGTCGCGGCACGCCCGCGGCCGGACGCGTCGGCGAACGTCCCGCCGGTGGTCTCGTCGAACGCGTAGGAAGCCAGATCTCCCTTGAGCGGCTGGGTGATCTCCTCGGCGTTCAGCGCTCGGGAGAACAGGTTCACCTCGTCGAACGCGCCCGCGAACACCGGGTCACCGCCGAAGTGGGACCGCCCCAGCCAGTGGTGCGCAAGCGTGCCCAGCGCGGCAGGGTTGAGCGACATCGTGGTGTTCGTGCCGATCTGAACGCCGTTGACGTACAGCGTGCCGGTGGTGCCCGCGATCGTCACCGCGATGTGGCTCCACTCGTTCAACGGCAGTGGTGCGGTGCCGTTGATGCCCTGCTCGGCTCCTGGGCCGTTCATGGTGATGGCGAAGCGGGGTACGCCGTTGCCGTTGCGGGCGGCCAGGTACAGGTAACGGGTGTTGTCGTTGCCGAAGTCGAAGATCCGCGTCCAGTTCGCGTCGTGCGACGGGCGGACCCACGCTGTGAACGTGAACATCGCGGGCAGCGGCTCGGCGGGCAGGTCGACGAACTGGTACGAACCCCGCACCTGTTCCACCGCCCGGCCGGTCTTGCCCGGCACGCTCAGCACCTGGGGATCACGGCGCAGAGCGGCCCGGCAGTCGGTGAGCGCGCCGACCATCGTCCGGATCTTCTCGAGGTACGCGGTGTCGCCGGTGCTGCCGTACGCCTGGGACAGCATCGACAGGAAGTGCCCGGTGTAGTGGCCGCGGAGGTTGCCGTTCGCCTCGCCGTCGAGGCCTTCCCAACCGCCAGGTGCGATGGCGCCCAACGTGTCCAGGCCCGCGTTGGCGCGGAACACCTGGAGCAGCCGGTTGACGTCGTAGCCGCGCGCGTAGCCCAGGACGAGGTCTCGCTTCTTCGAGAACACGCCCTCCGACAACGCCACTTCGGACAGCGCGAAGGGGTCCAGGTTCCCCGGCGCGACGGCGGTCGGGGCAGCCAGCGCCTCACCGCCCGCGGCCACGCCGAGCAACGGCACTGCCGCCGCCAGGGAAGTCGCCTTGAGGAAGTCCCGCCGTGCGAACCCGTCCGTCATGCGCCTGCCCCTCACGCCGAATTGTGAGCGCTAACATAGGCGCGGGCGCAGTGGTCGTCAACGCTTGAGGCGACTTCGCCTGCCGAATCGAGCAAGATGTCGGAGTGAGCGTGCCGAGACGAGGACAGCCCACCGGACCGACCGGGCCGGTGCTCGGCCGCGCGCTCCGGCTCCTCGACGCTTTCGACGCCCAGCGCCGCGAGCTGACGCTGAGCGAACTCGCGCGCCGCGCCGACATGCCGTTGTCGACCGCACACCGGCTGATGAACGAGTTCTGCGCGTGGGGGGCCGTCGAACGCACCGACAAAGGGCTGTACCGCATCGGGCTGCGGTTGTGGGAGCTCGGCTCGCTCGCCCCGCGCGGTCCGGGCCTGCGCGAGACCGCCTTGCCGTTCCTCGAGGACCTTTCCCTGATCACCAGGGAGAACGTGCAACTCGCCGTCCGCGAGGGCACCGAGGTCGTCTTCGTCGAGCGGATCGCCGGCTCCGGCGCGGTGCCGGTGCTCACCAGGGTGGGCGGCCGGTTCGCGCTCACCGCCACCGGTGTCGGCCTGGTCCTGCTCGCCCACGCTCCGGCCGAGGTGCAGGAGGAGGTGCTGGGCAGCCCGATCGACCGGTTCACGCCCAAGACCGTCACCGACGCGTCACAGCTGCGCCGGATGCTCGCCGACACCAGGGCGAAAGGTTTCTCGGTCAGCGACCGCCAGGTCACGATGGACTCCCTGTCGGTCGGCGCGCCGATTCGCGACCGGCACGGCGAGGTCGTCGCCGCGGTGTCGCTGGTGGTCCGGCACGGCAGCACCACACCACAGGCCCTGGCGCGGCTGGTCCGCACCAGCGCTCAGACGATCTCCCGCGCCCTCTCGGCGTAACGGCTTCCATTTTCCGGAAAGCCCACTGTGGACCCGGCCGTGGTCTCCGCCACTCTCGAACTCCCCACCACGGAGAAGGAACGGCCCAATGACCAGTTTCCCGCGCGATCAGTGGTATGTCGCCGCGTACGGTTCCGAGATCGTGCACGACCTGTTCAGCCGCACCATCTGCGGCGAGCCGATCCTGTTCTGGCGCACCCGCGACGGAGCGGTGACCGCGATGCCGGACCGGTGCGTGCACCGCCGTTTCCCGCTGTCCCAGCCACCGTCTCGACTGGTCGACGACCAGGTGGTCTGCGGCTACCACGGCTTCACCTACAACTCGAGCGGCCAGTGCGTCGCCGTGCCGGGACAGACCCGCATCCCGCGCACCGCGAGGCTCGCGCCGTACCCGGTCGTGGAGCAGGACTCGTTCGTGTGGGTCTTCATCGGCGATCCGGCGAACGCCGACGCCTCCCGGATCCCGCGGGCGCCGTGGCTCGTCGCGCCGGACTACACCACGGTGTGCGGCATGGAACCGTTGCGCGCCAGGTACGAACTGCTCGTCGACAACCTGCTGGACCTCTCGCACGAGACCTACCTGCACGGCGGTTACATCGGTACGCCCGAGGTCGCCTCCACCCCGATCACGACCGAGGTCGACGAGGACGCGGGCATCGTCTACGTCTCCCGGCACATGGACGACGCGGAATGCCCGCCGTTCTACTCGAAGTCGACCGGTCTGCAGGGCCGGATCGCGCGCTGGCAGGACATCGAGTACACCCCGCCGTGTCTGTACAAACTGCACAGCCGCATCGCACCGGTCGGGTCCGTGCCCAACCCGGACGGCACCGACCCGGACGCGTTCCACGTCGAGGTCGTGTACGCGATCACGCCGGAGACCGAGCACTCGACCCACGACTTCTGGGCGGTGGCACGGGACTTCGCCCTCGACGACGAGGACGTCTCGGCGTTCCTGGCCGAGAACAACCGCACGGTCGTCCTCCAGGACGTCGTGGCGCTGGACGTCCTGGAGCAGGTCATCGCCTCCGAGCCCGAGGGCTACCAGGAGCTGTCGATCAACATCGACACCGGCGGGCTCGCCGCGCGGCGGATGCTCAAGAAGCTGTGTGAGAAGCCGTGAACGCGCTCACCGGCAACCGCGTGTTCCGCATCCACTGGGTGCTGGGCACCGACCGGCTGCGCGCGGTCTGCCACTGCCGCGCCGAGCGCGAGTTCGAGGACCCGATCGAGTTGTGGGAGTGGCTGCACGCTCATCCGGAGGGGCACGCGCCGTGAAACTGCTCCTGGACAGCAAGGACACGATCGCGGACGGCGTGGTGCTGCTGACGCTGCGGGATCCGGACGGGCTGCCGCTGCCCTCCTGGACGCCGGGTGCGCACGTCGACCTGGTGCTCGCGGACGGCCTGATCCGCCAGTACTCGCTGTGCGGTGACCCGTCCGACACCTCGGTCCTGCGGGTCGCCGTCCTGCGCGAGCAACCCGGTCGCGGCGGCTCGCGGCACGTGCACGACGTGCTCACCGCCGGGCAGCGGATCGAGGTGCTCGGGCCGCGCAACCACTTCCCGCTCGTCGAGGCCGGGCGCTACCTGTTCATCGCGGGTGGCATCGGCATCACCCCGATCCTGCCGATGATCGAGCAGGTCGCGGCGGCCGGCCACGACTGGCGGCTGGTCTACGGCGGCAGGACGCGGGCCTCCATGGCGTTCCTGGCCGAGCTGGAGCGGCACGACAACGTCGAGATCCGGCCGCAGGACGAGCACGGGCTGCTCGACCTCCCGGCGGTGTTCGCCGACGTCGATGACGACACGGCCGTCTACTGCTGCGGACCCGAACCCCTGCTGGCCGCCGTCGAACAGCACCGCACCACCGGTTCGCTGCACGTCGAGCGGTTCGCGCCGAAGGCAGGAGCGACCGACGGGCCGCGCCAGGAGTTCGAGGTCGAACTGGCGCAGACCGGCGGCGTCCTGCGGGTACCGGCCGACCGGTCGATCCTCGAGGTCCTCGAAGGATCGGGGGTGCCGGTGTTGTCGTCCTGCCAGGAAGGAACGTGCGGCACCTGCGAGACGCCGGTGCTGTCCGGCACGCCCGATCACCGCGACTCCCTGCTGTCGGACGACGAACGGCAGCAGGGAGACGTGATGATGATCTGCGTGTCCCGGGCCCTCTCGGACCGCTTGGTGCTCGACCTCTGAGAGGTCAGTGCTCCAGCAGGGAGACGCTGGTGCCGTAGCCGGAGTCGCCGACGTACGGCACCGGACGGCCGATGCCGATGGTGACGGAGACGTCCTTGCCGGTGATGTCACCGGTCGGGAAGTACCTGCTCGGGATCAACCCGCCGGGGCACCAGCTGCGCGGGTTGCTGGTGGTGTTGTTGCGGAAGATCCCGGGGTTGCCGTCCGGGCTGTACTGCTCCAGGTTCGCGCAGTCCACCGCGGTGGAGAACGAACCGACCCTGGTGCCGTTGACCGACACGGTGACCGTGGTGTTGGAGTACTCCTCACCGCCCGCCGCCGAGCCGTAGCCGGCGATCACCAGCGCGATGTCGCCGCGGTTCCCGGTGGCGGTGTGCTTCACCGGGCCCGCGGTGATCGAGTTGGTGGTCTCCCGCACGCCGGAGATCATCCCGGCGACGTCGTGGTCGCGTGCGGTCAGCGTGACGCTGGAGATCAGCGACATCGAGTACTTGAAGCCGATCGCCCGGAACTCCGGGGTGACCTCGGGATGCGACTCGCACGCGTCACCGCGGTACGGGTTGGAGCCGCCGCCGATGCCGAGGTACACGTCCTTGTTCGGGTCCGCCAGCGCGCCGGCGTACGGACCGAGGTCGGCGTCCGGGAAGGTGTAGTTCGCCTTGGCTCCGCGCCAGTAGTTGCTGAACGGCGTGATGAAGTCCTGAAGGGTCACCCTCGGCGTCGTCGCGGTCGGGGTGGTGCCCTTCGGCACGGCGACGTAGAACACCGTGCCGATCCGGTCGTAGTTGTCGCACTGCGCGTGGTAGCTCACCCGCACCCGCAGGTCGTCGCCGATCAGCGCCTTCTCCGCGTCGGTCAGCTTCCTGGCGAACTCGGTGCCGCGGTTCCACATCAGCACGCCCGCGGGCGGGGTGTAGCCGACCGGGTCGTTGCTGGTGTAGATGCCGAACTGCGGGATGTGGTCGAACACCGGGATGGTGCCGCCGCCGGGGGTTCCGCTGCTGGTGCCGTACACCTCGAACTCGTAGATCCGCGCGGCCTGGTCGGTGCTCTGGGTCGGCGTGGTGACGACGAGTTTGGCGTAACGGGCGTTGGTCGCGGTGATCGAATGCGTCGTCGTGTTCGCGGTGTTGTTCGTGACGGACACCTGGTTGGTCCAGGTGTTGCCGTCGGCGGACAGCTGGATGGTGAACGCCTTGGTGTTGTACACCGCCGCCTCGCCGCCGGCACCCGCGTGCTTGACCGTGAAACCGGTGATCGAGCCGGGCAGGCCCAGGTCGACCTGCAGGTACCTGGTCGCCGCCGTCGAGCACCACTTGTCACTGTTGCCCCCGGAGACGCTGCCGTTCACGGCCTTCTCCGGTCCTTCGGAACCCGCGCACGCGGCAGAGCCCGTGGCCGGTCTGTTCAACGCCAGGTTGGTGACCGCCGCGGTCGCGGCCGGTGAACTCGCGATCAAGGACAGGCTGAGCACGCCCAGCGCCACGATCATCCGGGGCACTTTCAACTGAACCGTCATGCGGACCTCGGTGAGTTGCAGGGAAAGGTCCTGCCCGATGCTGCCGAGCGGCTCCCGGTCCGGGCCAGCCGCCGTTCGTCGGCCGCGATCCACAGATGTGAACGCTCACTCTGCGTTCGACATCGCGTTCGACAAACCTTGTCAGGAAAGAAAACGTTGGGTTACGGTGCGCCGAAACAGCGATGTTAGCGATAACAAGGACGGTCAATGAAGACAGCCTTGCACCGCGTGGTCGTGCTGGTACTGGCCGCTGTCACCTGCGTCGCCGGCCTGCCGGTGTCGCCCGCGAACGCCTCCCCCGCAGCGCGCTACACGAACCCGATCGCCGAACGGCGCGCCGATCCGCACATCTTCAAGCACACCGACGGCTTCTACTACTTCACCGCGACCGTGCCGGAGTACGACCGGATCGTGCTGCGCCGCGCGACCACGATCCAGGGCCTGGCCTCGGCGCCGGAGACCGTGATCTGGCGCAAGCATTCGAGTGGTGACATGGCCGCGCACATCTGGGCGCCGGAGATCCACTTCATCAACGGCAAGTGGTACGTCTACTTCGCGGCGGGACGCAGCGACGACATCTGGCGCATCCGGATGTGGGTGCTGGAGAGCTCGAGTGCCAACCCGCTGACCGGGACGTGGACCGAACGCGGCCGCATCACGACCCCGTGGGACACCTTCTCGCTGGACGCCTCGACGTTCGTCAACAACGGCGTGCGCTACCTGACCTGGGCGCAGCAGGAACCCGGCATCTCCACGAACTCCAACGTGTACCTCGCCCGCATGGGCGCGAACCCGTGGACGATCACCGGCACGGTGACGCGGCTGACGGTGCCGACGCTGGCCTGGGAGACCCGCGGGTTCAAGGTGGCCGAGGGTCCGACCGTCCTGCAACGCAACGGAAAGCTCTTCCTGACGTACTCGGCGAGCGCGACCGACGCGAACTACTGCCTCGGCATGCTGACCGCGTCGGCGTCGGCGAACCTGCTCGACGCCGCGTCGTGGACCAAGAGCCCCAACCCCGTGTTCGCCACCAACGACGCGACCGGCCAGTACGGGCCCGGCCACAACTCGTTCACGGTGTCCGAGGACGGCCAAAGCGACGTCATGGTCTACCACGACCGCAACTACCGCGACATCAACGGTGATCCGCTCAACGACCCGAACCGCCGCACCCGCGTGCAGAAGGTCTACTACAAGGCCGACGGCACACCGGACTTCGGCATCCCGGTGCCCGACGGCGCCACCCCGGTCCGGCTCAAGTCCTACAACCTCACCGACCGGTTCGTGCGGCACTGGGAGTTCCGCGCCAAGCTGGAAGCGGGCGTGTCCCCGCTGGCGGACTCGCAGTTCAAGGTCGTGACAGGCCTGACCGGCAGCGGCACGGTGTCACTGGAATCCACCAACTTCCCCGGCTACTACCTGCGCCACAAGAACAACGAACTGTGGGTCGAGCGCACCGACAACAGCACCCTGTTCCGCAACGACGCCAGCTTCTCGCAGCGCCCAGGACTCGCGGCGAGCTCGGCGGTGTCGTTCGAGTCGGTGAACTTCCCCGGCCGCTACATCAGGCACAGCAACGGGTTGCTCTACCTGCAAGCGGTGAGCGACGCGCAGGGCCGGGCCGACGCGACGTTCGTGCTGGAGTGAGGAGATGCGCATGACCGCGGCAGCCCGCCTGTTCGCCGTGTCCGTGTTGCTGGTGGCCACCGCGGTGGCATCACCGGCGGCGGTGGCGGCCACAGTGGACACGAACGCGTCCTACGTCCTGGTCAACCGCAACAGCGGCAAGGCGTTGGACGTCTACAACCTCGCCACCGACGACGGTGCGCCGATCGTGCAGTGGTCGCGCAACGACGGCGCCTGGCAGCAGTGGCAGTTCGTCGACTCCGGCGGCGGCTACTACCGCCTGAAGTCCCGGCACAGCGGCAAGGTGCTGGACTTCCCGACCACCGCGGACCGCGCCGGGCTCGTGCAGACGACCGACGCCGGCCGCACCGGTCAGCAGTTCCGGCTGGCCGACTCGGACGGCGGGCACGTGCGCCTGATCAACCGCGCCAGCGGCAAGGCCGTCGACGTGCTGGACTTCTCGACCGCCGACGGCGCGCAGGTCGTCCAGTGGCCGGACACCCAGGGCCGCAACCAGCAGTGGCAGCTGGTTCGGGTGGGAACGTTCACCAACCCGATCAAACGCAACGGCCCCGACCCGTGGCTGCAGTACTACAACGGCTACTACTACCTGGCCACGACTACGTGGAACTCCACGATCACCATGCGCCGGTCCCGCACGCTCGCCGGTCTGTCGAGCGCCGCGGACACCGTGGTGTTCAACCTCGCCGGCAGGCCCAACGGGTGCTGCAACATGTGGGCGCCGGAGTTCCACCTGCTCAACGGTCGTTGGTACATGTACTACGTCGCCGGGCAGAACGTCCCGGACTACAACCCCACCCAGCGCCTGCACGTGCTGGAGAGCGCGGGCACCGACCCGATGGGCCCGTACACGTTCAAGGCCGACCTGGGCAGCACCTGGGAACTCGACCCGAGCATCCTGCAGCACAACGGCAGGCTCTACCTGATGGGCAGCGCGATCGACGGCACGCAGAGCCTGACCATCACCCCGCTGTCCAACCCGTACACGATCAGCGGCGCGCGCCGCACCATCTCCCAGCCCACCCTCGCGTGGGAACGGCAGACCGGGGCGGTGAACGAGGGCGCGGAGCCGTTGTACCGCAACGGCCGCGTCATGATCGTGTACTCGGCCAGCGCCTGCTGGGGGCCGGACTACAAGCTCGGCCTGCTCACCCTCACCGGGTCGGATCCGCTCAACCGGGCGCACTGGACGAAGTCGCCCAACCCGGTGTTCCAGCGCAACGACGGCAACGGCGTGTTCGCCCCGGGCCACAACGGGTTCTTCAAGTCGCCCGACGGCACCGAGGACTGGATCGTCTACCACGCCAACGACAGCGCCTCGGGCGGTTGCGACATGAACCGCTCCACCCGCGCGCAGAAGTTCAGCTGGAACAGCGACGGAACACCCAACTTCGGCACTCCGGTCCGGCTCGGCACGCCGCTCGCGGTGCCGTCAGGTGAACCGGCGAGCTGATGTGAGCCGCTCGTCGAGCATCAGCTCGGCGAGCGGCCGCACCGTCACTTCGGCGGTTCGGTCCCGGTAGCGCAGCACAACGGTCTTCTCGTCGTCGAGGGCCCGCAATCCCACCGCGCGCAGCTCGCCTTCGTCCCACCACAGGTCGACCACCACGCCACCGCGCGCCCGCAACCCTCGCACCACACCCGTCGGCCATGCTCCTGGCAACGCCGGGAGCAGCCTGATCTCGCCGGTGTGGCTCTGCAGCAGCATTTCCGCGATCGCGGCGGTGGCGCCGAAGTTGCCGTCGATCTGGAACGGCGGATGCGCGCACAACAGGTTGCGATAGACCCCCGCGCCGCCCGTCGTCGCGTCGGTCAGCAACATCGACAGCAACGTGTGCGCGCGGTCGCCGTCGCCGAGCCGTGCCCACAGCGCGGCTTTCCAGGCGAGCGACCAGCCGGTGCCCGCGTCTCCCCTGGCGACGAGCGCGCGTTCGGCGGCCTCGGCCAGTTCCGGGGTGAGCGCGGGATCGATCCGGTCACCGGGATAGAGCCCGAACAGGTGGGACAGGTGCCGGTGGTCGGGTTCGGCCTCTGCAATCTCGTCCGCCCACTCCAGCAACTGGCCGTGCGATCCGATCGGTGGTGGTGGCAACTCGATCTCACGGACGCTGTCCACCACGTCGTCGCGGACTTTCAACACGTCTGCGGCGTCGAGCAGGTTCGCGAACAGATCCGCGATCAACGCGAGGTCCATTGTGGACCCGACACCGACCGCGACCGGTCTTCCCTCCACCAGGTAGTGGTTCTCGGGTGACGTCGACGGTGCAGTGGTGAGCACGCCGTCGCGCTCGACCAGCCAGTGCAGGCAGAACTCGGCGGCGCCGCGCAACACCGGCCACGCGTGGTCGCGCAGCCAGTCGACATCACCGGTGAACGCGTAGTGCTCCCACAGGTGCCGGGACAGCCACGCCGCGGCCATCGGCCAGTTCGCCCACGCCGGATCACCGCTCACCGGTGTGGTCAGGCACCACGGATCGCTGTTGTGGTGCGCCACCCAGCCGGGCGCGCCGTACAGCGCCTTCGCCGTGGCCGTGCCGAACCCGGCCAGCCTCGACACGAACTCCAGCAGCGGCTCGTGACACTCGGGCAGCGCGGTGACCTCGGCGGGCCAGTAGTTCATCTGCAGGTTGATGTTGAGCGTGTAGTTGCCGCGCCACGGCGGGTCGACGTGCGGGTTCCAGACGCCCTGCAGGTTCGCGGGCAGCGTGCCCGGCCGCGAACTGGTGATCAGCAGATAGCGGCCGTACTGGAACAGCAGTGCGGCGAGCGCCGGATCGGGCCGCGCGAGCCGTTGGTCGGTCGGCAGGTCCGGCGCCGGTCCCAGTTGGAGGCTGACCCGGTCGAACAACGCCTGGTGGGCCTCGACCGCCTGCTCGCGGACCGTCGCCCAGCCCAGTCGGCGGGCCTGCTCGACCCGTGCGAGCGCCAGCCGGGAGCACTCGGCGGGATCGTCCAGCGGATGGGCACCTGGCCCGCGGTAGCCCGCCTCGGTGGCGACGTAGACCGTGTCGCCGTCCACGACGGCGACCGCCGCCCACGCCATGCCGTCAGGTACCTGTCCGAGCACGCTCACGACCTCGCCAGTCGAGGTGAAGTGCTCGCCCGGCAACTGTCCTCGCAGCAGCAAGCCGACCTGGGCACCCGTCACGCGCAACGCCAGGACGTGCAGGCCGGGGTGGCAGACGGCCTCGCGCCGCACTTCCGTCGCGCCCGTCCGGTACGACAGGGAGTAGACGCCCGTGCGCAGGTCCAGCTCGCGCCGATAGGACTCCGCCTCGGCCTCGGCCGGACCACCGACGAGCATGAGGTTGGCGAGCGGCAGGTACTTCGCCGTGTCCGGGCCCTGCACCTGCCGCAGCAGGTCCTCGGCCGCGCGAGGCGAGCCGGCCAGGGCGTGCGCGCGGGCCTTGGTGACCAGATCGGGATCGCCGGACGGCGGCGGCAGCGGTGAGCCCGTCCACAACCGGTCGTCGTTGAGCTGCACCAGTTCGGTGTCGACGCCGCCGAAGCACATCGCGCCGAGGCGCCCGGTGCCGAGCGGCAGCGCCTCCTCCCACGTTCCGGCGGGTGCGGTGAACCACAGCCGCGTCACCGCAGCACCCGCACGCCGTACCGGGGCAGCTCGGTCGCGCCGCTGACCCGCTCACCGCTGAGTAGGTCCACCCGCTTGCCCTCCACCACGACCTTCGCGGGTTCGGGCCGGTGGTTGATCACGAACAACAGCTCGCCGCGCCGCACCACCTCCACCCCCTCCGGCTGCGGTGACGCGGTCACGCCTGCCCGCGAGGCGATGTGCGCGAGCAGCGCCCGCATCGCGGCGGGTTCCGGCCTGGTCGCCACGTACCAGGCCGTGCCCTCGCCGAAACCGTTGCGCAGCACCACCGGTGTGCCGGCGAGCTCGCCCTCGGCCACCTCGGCGACGGGCTCGGCGGTGGTGACGGACAGGTCGTCGGCCCAGAAGTCGGCGGTGAACTCGCCGAGCAACTCCGACGTGCACGACAGCGAGCCCTGCTGGGGCAGGAACTCGTCGATCCGCAGTCCCATCACGTCGGCCAGCAGTGCGGGATAGCCGCCCATCCGGACGTGGTCGTGCTCGTCCACGACACCGGAGAAGAAGCCCATCACGAACGTGCCGCCCTCGTCCACATAGGACGTGATGCGGTCGGCGTCGCTGGCGGTGAGCAGGTAGAGGTTCGGCGCGAGCACGATCGGATACTTGGTCAGGTCGTCGCACGGGCGCACGAAGTCGGTGACGATGCCCAGCTGCCACAACGGTTCGTAGAAGTCCCGCAGCCGCGCGAGCAGGTCGATCGACGCCGGCAGGTGCGCGCCGCTGACCGCCCACCAGTTGTCCCAGTCCATCAGGATCGCGACCTGCGCCGGCACCGGCGAGCCCACGACGTCCGGCAGTTCGGCGAGGTCGCGGCCGAGCGCGGTGACCTCGCGGAACACCCGGCTGTGCGGGCCCCGGTGCGGCACCATGCCGGAGTGGAACTTCTCGGCGCCCGCCCGGGAGGCCCGCCACTGGAAGAAGCACACGGAGTCGGAGCCACGCGCGATCGCCTGCAGGGACTGGGTTCGGAGGTGGCCGGGTGGGCGGCGGGCGCCGTGCGAGCCGCTCGCGGACTGCTCCATCAGGAACCACGGCTTGCGCCCGGCCAGGCCGCGCATCAGGTCGTAGCTCATGGCGGTGCCGATGTGCGCGGTCGGATCGGTCAGGTCGGGATACCAGTCGTGCGACACGAAGTCCTGCTCGGCCGCCGCCTGCCAGTAGTCGAGCGGGGCGAACAGGCCCATGAAGTTCGACGTGATCGGGACCTCGGGCGTGGCCGCCCGCAGGATCTCGCGCTCGGCCCGCAGGCACTGCAGCAGCGACTCGGAGCAGAACCGCTTGAAGTCCAGCACCTGGGTGGGGTTGCGCAGGTACGGTGCCGCGCGCGGCGGCAGGATCTCGGCCCACTCCCCGTAGTGCTGGCTCCAGAACGCGGTCGCCCACGCCTCGTTCAGCGCGCCGAGCGTCTCGTACTTCTCGCACAGCCAACGCCGGAAGTGCTGCGCGGTCCCGTCGCAGTAGCAGACCTCGCAGTACTCGTTGTTGACGTGCCACAGCCTCAGCGCCGGGTGCTCGCCGTAGCGGCGGGCGAGCGCCGTGACGATGGCGCGGGCGTAGTGGCGGTAGACCTGCGACGACGGGCAGTAGTGGTTGCGGGAACCGTGCGACATCCGGACGCCGTCGGCCGTCACCATCAGCGTGTCCGGGTGCCGCAGGCTCATCCACGGCGGCGGCGAGGCCGTCGGGGTCGCGAGGCTCACGCCTATCTCGTTCTCGTGCAACAGGTCCAGCACACGGTCGAGCCAGCCGAAGTCGAACGTGCCGGGCGACGGCTCCAGTCTTCCCCAGGAGAACACGCCGACGGTGACCAGGTTGACCCCGGCCTCCCGCATCAGCGCGACGTCCTCGAGCCACACCGTCTCCGGCCACTGCTCCGGGTTGTAGTCGCCTCCGTACACGAGACGGCCGCGGGTGACGTCGGACAGCTCAGGCATGTGTCATCCCTTGATGGCGCCGAGGATGACGCCCTTGGTGAAGTGCTTTTGCACGAACGGGTACACGAACAACACGGGCACGACGGCGATGACGACCACCGCCATCTTCACCGCGAGCGTCGGCAACGGCGCGGCGCCCTCGATCACCGATTCCCCGCCGGTGCCGGGAATCGGCTGGCCCTGCAGGACGTACTGCCGCAACACGAGCTGGATCGGCCACTTGTCCGGCGTGTTGAGGTACAGGAAGGCGTTGAAGAACGCGTTCCAGTACCCGACCGCGTAGAACAGCGCGATCACCGCGGTGACGGCTTTGGACAAGGGCAGCACGATCCGGGTCAGGATGCCGAACTCCGAAGCCCCGTCGATGCGCGCGCTGTCCACCAGGTCCTGCGGGATGTTCATGAAGAACGACCGCAGCACCACGAGGTTGAACGCGGCCACCGCACCGGGCAGCACGAGCGCCGCGTAGGTGTCGATCAGGCCGAGCGAGCTCACCAGCAGGTAGGTCGGGATCATGCCCGGCCCGAACAGGAACGTCAGCAGCACCACGAACAGCAGCGGCCGGTGCGCGAACGAGCGAGGCCGGGACAGCCCGTAGGCGGCGAGCAGCGTCAGCACCGTGCTGAAGAGCGTGCCGAACACCGCGATCCCGGTGCTGACCAGCACCGCCCTGCTCACCACCCCGCCGGAGAGCAGTTCGGCGTAGGCGGCGAGGCTGAACCCGTCCGGGACCATCACCAGCCCGCCCGCCTTCGTGATGGCGGCCTGCGGCGACACGCTCGTCAGGATCACCACGTACAACGGGAAGAGCACGGCCAGCACCACGACCGCGACGACCACGCCCTTGGCGGCGCGCCCGAACAGCGTCGGCTCCTCGTCCCACAACGGACGGCGCCGCACGGCCACGACAGTCATTTCTGGTACACCCCCTGCTGACCGAAGACGTGCGCGAGCTTGTTGGCCCCGAGCACCAGCAGCAGGCCGACGACGCCCTTCACCAGCCCGGCCGCGGCCGCGTAGGACCAGTCGTTGTTCACCACACCGGTGAAGTACACGTAGGTGTCGAGCACTTCGGCCGTGTTCGCACCTACCGCGTCCCGTTGCAGCAGGAACTGCTCGAAACCGACGCTCAGCGCGTCACCGAGCCGCATGATGAGCAGCAGCACGATCACCGGCACCAGCGCGGGCAACGTGACGTGCCAGAGCCGCCGCCACCTCCCCGCCCCGTCGACCGCGGCGGCCTCGTACAGACTGGTGTCCACGGTGGACAAGGCGGCGAGGAAGATGATCGTGCCCCAGCCCGCGTCCTTCCACACGGACTGGAGCGTCACCAACCCGAGGAACAGGTCCGGGTTGTTCATGATGTCGACCGTCTGCGCGCCGTGCTCGCGCAGGAACGTGTTGATCGCCCCGGTCCCGCCGAACATCTGCTGGAACAGCGTGATCACCAGCACCCACGAGAAGAAGTGCGGCAGGTACACCACGCTCTGCACGAACATCCGCAGCCGCGCGCTGAGCAGGCTGTTGAGCAGCAGCGCGAGCATGATCGGGATCGGGAAGTAGAACACCAGCTGGAACAACGTGATCGTGACGGTGTTGAGCGCCGCCTGCCAGAACCCGGGATCGGTGAAGATCCGCTCGAAGTTGTACAGGCCGGTGAACGGGCTCGCGAGGATCCCGGTGTACGGCGAGTAGTTCTGGAACGCGATCACGTTGCCCAGCAACGGGACGTAGTGGAACACCAGGTACAGCACGATGGCGGGCGCCACCATCGCGAGCAGGGGCCAGTCGCGCCTGAGCCGGCGCCGCCACGCCTTCTCCCGACGGGGCGCGACCGGCGTTTCCACCGCCGTCGACGGACGGGTGAGCAGATCAGCGGCCGGCATCGGCCAGGACCTTCGTGTGGAACTCGCGCAGTTTGTCGCCACCCTTGCGGCGCCACTCGTCGGCCAGCTTGGTGACGTCCTCGACCGGGGTGCGGCCGTAGATGATGTCGAAGGTCTTGTCCTGGAACTCCTGGGGCAGCTTCGAGTACTCGGCAGGCTCGTCGACCTTGAGGCCGAACTCCAGCGGCTTGATCTGGTGCGCGTACGTGTCGGCGTACCAGGCGTGCGAGGCCTTCACGAAGTCCGGGTACGCGGGGTTCGTGACGATCGGCGGCGGCCCGGCGAAGAAGCCGTAGGTCAGCGTGATCTCCTTGCGGCCCAGGTCGTTCAGCTGCGGTTCGCCCTTGGCGTCACGCGTGCTGTGCGTGCCGTCGGTGCCGTAGTTGACCAGGTGGTACTCCTGCGTGCCGATCGGGCTCGCCGCGAAGTTGGTGATGCGCAGCAGCTCCTCGATCCGCTCCTTCGGCAGGTCCTTGCGGAACATCGTGATCATGCTGGTGGGGGTGGAGATCGGGTACGTCGGCTTGCCGCCGTCGTGGTTGAACAACGGCATGGCGGCCATGTCGAACTTCGGGTTCGAGGGCCGTTGCGCGGCCAGCGCCTCCTTCCACGCGCCGACGCCGTCCTGCACGATCAGCATCTGGCCGCTCGCGAAGAGCTCCTTGTGCTTGCTGGTGCCGCTGAGGGCGCCCGCCACGTAGTCGGGGTGGGCGTAGCCGGCGGCGCACAGCGAGCGGGTGAACTTCACCGCCTCGACGTAGGCCTCCGTCTCCAGCTGGTTGACCAGCTTGCCGGACGAGTCGCGGCTCCAGTCGCCCTTGCCGCCGAACATCCGCACCATGGAGCGGAAGATGTCCCCGAGGGCCCACCGCTTGGCCGCCGGATCCGTGATCTTCTTGCACAGCTGCTCGAACTCGGCGGCCGACTTCGGCGGCGCCACGCCGAGCTGCTCGAAGATGTCCTTGCGGTAGAACATGGTCTCCGGGAAGGGCGAGCCGGGGAACGGCACGCCGTAGAGCCGCTTGTTGAAGGCGCAGCCCAGCCAGTTGTCGGTGGGGATGTTCGCGAGCATCGGGTACTTGCGCGCCTCGTCGCCCTTGAGGAAGTCGGTCAGGTCGGTGAACACCGTGCCGACGCCCTCGGTGAAGCGGGCGGGGATCGTGAACGAGGGCATGACGACGATCTCCGGCACCTGCTTGGCGGCCATCATGGCGCTGAGCTTCTGCTGGTAGTCGTTACCGCTGACCTGTTCGAACTTGATCGTCGCGCCCAGCTTCGCGTTGACCGCGTCGTAGTAGGCGTTCTGCCCCAGACCTGGTGGCACCGGCCAGAACGACGGCGTCATCGCGGTGAGCTGGCCACCGGTGCCGGGCTTGTCCTTGATCGCCTCGACCAGCTGGGCCGGGTACTTCAGGTAGCCGGCCGGCGATCCGTTCACCCCGGCGAGGTCCGGTTTCACGAAGTCCACCGGAACGTGGGTCGGCAGCACGCCCGCGAGCTCGCCGCCCCCGAGCGCGCTGCCAGTCTGTGGGGCGGACGGGGAACTGCACGCCGTCACCGTGCCGCCGATCGTCGTCGCGAGCACGCCCGCGCCGACCAAGCCGAGGAAACCTCTGCGGTCTATGCCCGTGCGGTCATGTCCACCAGCCACGTCAAGCTCCTTCGCGCCACTTCACCGGGGATTTCAGGATGGGGAGTTCCACTGTCGAAGCGCTTCGACAGCCGCTGTCGCAGGGCCCGCACGGGGTCCTGCGGTGGTCTCAGGCGCGACGCAACCGCGGGGCGGTGCTCGCGCGGCCGGAGAGTTTCGGCGGCAGCAGGGTCAGCGGCGCCGTCGGGTGCCCGTTCAGCCGGGCGACGAGCAGTTCCATCGCCTGCCTGCCCAGCTCCTCCGCCGGCAGCTGCACCGAGGTCAGCTGCATCTGTTCCGCGAGCTCGTCCGGGCAGATCGCCACGACGGCCACGTCGTCGGGTACCCGGCGGCCCAGTGCGCGCAGGCTTCCCGCGACCCAGCCGAGCGCCGCCTCGTTGTGCACGACGAGCGCGGTCATCGCCGGTTGGGTGCGCAGCAACGAGCGCACGGACACCAGCACCGACTCGTAGTCGTCCTCGGCGGGCAACGCCGTCGAGGCGATCCCCCGCCGCATCGCCGCCGCGCCGAACCCGGCCATCGTGCGTTGCGCGTAGCCGGTGTTGCGCTGGTACACGACGCTCGGAGCGCCGAGGAACCCGATGTAGCGGTGACCGAGGTCGGCCAGGTGGTCGACGCAGCGCGCGCCGGCGGCCTCGAAGTCGAGGTCCACGCACGTCAGTCCCTTGACGGCGGCCGGGCGTCCGATGAGGACGGACGGTTGTGCCATCTGGCGCAGCAGCGGCACGCGGTCGTCGTCGAGTTCCACGTCCATCACCAGGAAGCCGTCGACCTGGGCGCTGCCCGCGACTCTGCGCAGGCCCTGCGCGCCCTGGTCCGCCGTCACCAGCAGCACGTCCATGTCGTGCCTGCGGGCGGTGGTGACCGCCGCCGTCACGAACCGCATCAGCACGGGGAGGTGCACGCCCGGACGCAGCGGCAGCACCAGCGCCACCACGTTCGCCCGGCTCGTCGCGAGCGCCCTGGCGCCGGCGTGCGGGTGGTAGCCCAGCAGCCGGATGCTTTCCCTGACCTTGGTTCGGGTCTGCGGCGAGATCGACCGCTTGCCCGTCAGCACGTAGGAGACGGTGCTCGGCGCGACGCCGGCATGCCTCGCCACATCCGCGATGGTGACCACGTTGGCACCTCCGAGTGTTGAAGCGTTTCGACAACATTACGGCTGAACGCTGGGAACGTTCACATTCACGATTGACAGCCGAGATCCAGACTCGCCAGCCGGATCCCCGGCGCACTGAACACCGCGACGACGTTTCGCACGCCCTGTTCCCAGATCACCGGCACGCGCACGTCGTGCCACGACCACCGGCTGGGGTCCGCTGGGACTGTGAACGTGCACAGCACCGGTCCGCTTTCGGGGTCACCGAGCCGCAGCTCGACCTCCCCGCCACCACCGCCCAGCCGGGCGGTGCAGTGCGTGACGTCCTCGTCGACCCGCACGTCGCCCAGCAGGATCCAGCCGCCGGCCTCGGTGCTCTCGACGACGGTGCCGCGGTCCCTGGTCTCGTCCACGAGCGTGATCCCGGCGCAGTCGTCGAAGCGTTCCGCGCGGAGCTGCCCGCCCCGCACGGCGATGCTCTCGCCGACTACCAGCACCTCGGCACGTGACCGCTTGACGGACGACGAACCGACCCACAGGTCGTGCACCGAGGTTTCGACGACCCGCCGGTCGCCGATGACGTCCCAGTGCCAGAAGTCCTGGCCGTGCAACGAGAACCGGACGACCTGGCTCTCCCCCGGCGCGAGCTCCACGCGCTCGAAGGCGAGCAGCCGGCGCAACGGCTGCGCGACCCGCGACTCCCCTTGCCTGCCGTACAGCTGCACCACCTCGGTGCCCGGACGGTCGCCGACGTTGGTGACCTCGACCGAGACTTCGAACTGCTCGTGGTGGCGCACCGAGCCTGTTGAGACGACCAGCGGCCCGCAGGAGAACTGGGTGTAGCTCAGCCCGTGCCCGAGCTCGTAGAGCGGATCGCCCTCGAAGTACAGGTAGGTGCCGCGCGCCCGGATGATGTCGTAGTCGAGCAGGTCCGGAAGCGCTTCGACGCCGCGGTACCAGGTCTGGGTGAGCTTGCCGGACGGGTTGACCTCGCCGAAGACGACCTCGGCGAGCGCCCGGCCGAGTTCCTGGCCGCCGTGCGACGTCCAGAGGATCGCGGGGACGTTCTCGTCCTCCCACACCAGTGCGTACGGGTAGCTGCTCACGACGACCAGCACGGTGCGCGGGTTGACCTGCCGGACGGCGCGAACCAGCTCCGCCTGCTTCGGCGGCAGGTCGAGGCCGGTGCGGTCCTGCGTCTCGCGGCCGTTGATGTGCGGGTCGTTGCCCACGACGACGATCGCGACGTCCGCCGCCGCGGCCTGCGCGACCGCCTGGGCGAGCCCGGAGCGGTCGACCTCCAGCCGCAACCGCGCCGCCTCGTTCCTGTTGGCGACGAACACGATGCTGTCGTCGCGCACGGCCAGGTACTGGTCGAGCACCGTGTTGCGCAGCAGGCAGGTGTCGGGGGTGGGCCGGACGATCTCGAAGAGTTCGCGCACGTCCCACTCGCCCGGCATCGTGCGTTCGGCGACGAGCGCGCCCTCCGCCGTCGCGGCCACGTACTTGCCGGTGAGGACGCTGCGCAGGGTGGCCACGCCGTCGCCCCATTCGGCCAGGTCGAAGGCGCTGGCGTCGCTCCAGTGCTCCGCCAGCCCCACCGGCCCCTCCGGCGACGCGGTGAGGAACCGGCCGCCCTCGGTGGTCAGCGAGATCCGGTCGAGGCCCTCGGCGAACGTCGTCTCACCGCCGTGGCGCTCGGACAGGCCTGCCAGCGGGGTGACGGCGTACGGCAGGGTGCCGCAGTACCAGTCCTCGTACAGCACGTCCGCGTGCGTCCCGATGACAGCGAGCTTCCCGGTGCCGCGCGGGTCGAGCGGCAGCAGGCCGTCGTTCTTGAGCAGCACGATCGACTGCCGGGCCGCCTCGAGCGCGAGCACGCGGTGCTCCGGCGCGTCGATCACGTCCTCGGTGATCGACGCGAACGGGTTGAGCTCCGGCGGGTCGAACTCGCCGAGCCGCATCCGCAGCGTCAGGAGGCGGGTGACCGCGCGTTCGACGTGCTCCTCGGTGATCAGCCCGCGTTCGAGTGCCTCGGTGACGCGCGCGATCGTGGTCGCGGGATCCGCGTCGTGGTCGGTGAAGTTGTCGACGCCCGCCCGCAGCAGTGCGGCGTGCCCGGCGGCGTGGTCTTCGTAGTAGCCCTGCATTCCGGCGACGTTCGACGGCGCCCAGGCGTCGCTGACGACCGAGATCTCGTCGTCCGTCCAGCTCCGCAGGTGTTCTTCGATGTGCGGAGTCAGGTGCGCCGGCCTGCCGTTGACGAGGTTGTACGACGGCATGACGGCCACCGCCACACCCGCCTCGATCGGGCCGCGGAAGCACGGGAGCTCGTACTCGTGCAGCACGCGGTCCCGCATCGCCGACGACGTGACGCACCGGTCGGTCTCGTTGTTGTAGCCCAGGAAGTGCTTCAGGGTCGGCGCCGTCTTGAGATACACCGGGTGGTCGCCGCACAGGCCGCTCGCGTACGCCGTGCCCATCACCGAGGTGAGCAACGGGTCCTCGGAGTAGCCCTCCTCGTTGCGGCCCCAGCGCGGATCGCGCAGCGGGTTCACCACCGGCGCCCACACGTTCAGCCCGTGCGCCACCGGGTCCTTGTGGTGGAAGCCGCGCGCCTCGGTCCCGGTCACGTCGCCGACCGCCCGGACCAGGTCCGGGTTCCACGTGCTGGCCAGGCCGACGGCCTGCGGGAACACGGTCGCGCGGCCCAGCCACGCGACCCCGTGCAACGCCTCGGTACCGGTGCGGAACACGCCGATCCCGAGCCTCGGCACGGCGGGCTGCCACTGGTGCAGCATCGCGATCTTCTCGGCGGCGGTCAGCCGCCCCACCAGGTCGGCGACCCGCTGCCGCAACGGCAGGTCCCGATTCTGGAAAGGTAGTTCCCCATTGGGCATCTCGATGCTCAAGGCACGCCCTTCTTGGTCACCGAGGTTGAATCGAATCGCTTCGACCGGACGTCGTGAACGTGGCACGGCTCACAGCGGCCGTCAAGCGGTCGTTGACCGTTTTCGACTTGTTCGACATTTTTTCCGTCGAATGACCAAGTTCGATTCGACAATTCGATGGGAAAACGCTTTCCGCGTTACCCGCCAACGCTTTTGGACTCTTGCGTGACGTGTTGAGACGGTTCATCGTAGCCGCCGTGGATCTGCGCCGAAGCATTGTGCTGCCAGTGGTGGTCGCCGCCGTCCTCACCGGACAGCTGCCCGCGGCCGCGCATCCCGCGCGCGGTGAGCGCCTGGATCGCGGGCTCGTCGCGGCGTCGACGAGCGGCGGGGTGCACCTGAGCTGGCGCCTGCTCGGTCAGGAAGCCACCGGCGCGACCGCCACCGGTATCGCCGGGCCCGACTTCGCGGTCTACCGCAACGGAAAACGCATCGCGACCGTCACCGACAGCACCACCTACGTCGACACCGGCGCGACACCTGGTGCGAGATATCAGGTTGCTCCCGTGCGGCGCGGTGTCGCGCTCGGCCGGAGCAAGGCCGTCACGGCGTGGACGGAGTCCCACCACGACTTGCCGTTGCGCAAGCCCGCGGACGGCATGACGCCGGCCGGTGAGCGCTACACCTACTCGGCCAACGACGTCAGCGTCGGCGACGTGGACGGTGACGGCCGGTACGAGTACGTCGTCAAGTGGGATCCCAGCAACTCCAAGGACGTCTCGCAGGTCGGCTACACCGGGCCGGTGTACCTCGACACGTACCGTTTCGACGGCACGTTGCTGCACCGGATCGACCTCGGCGTGAACATCCGGGCGGGCGCGCACTACACCCAGTTCCTCGTCTACGACTTCGACGGCGACGGCCGCGCGGAGCTGATGACCAAGACCGCGCCGGGCACGCGGGACGGCCGCGACCGGTACATCACGATGCCGCGCGAGGACGTACGCGCCGGGTACAAGAACACCGACGACTACCGGCTCAGTCCCGAGGGTTATCGCAACCACCTCATCTCCGTGTTCCGCGGCTGGGACGAGCATCCCGAGGTGGTCGCTGGACGGTGGCCCGCGACACTGGAGCAGGCGCTCGGCATCGAACCGCGCTACACCTACCCGTTGTCCACAGAGGACGCTTCCGCCCTGGTGGACCACTTCATGGACGTCTACGCGCCGTCCCGCAGTGCCAACAACAAGCTGCGCCAGTTCGCCGGGTTCATCGTCGACGGCCCGGAGTACCTGACGGTGTTCGACGGCGCCACGGGTCGCGAGCTGCAGACCGTGCGCTACGAACCCGGCCGGTCCGACGACGGGCTGATGTGGGGCGACTACGCCATGCCGCGCATCGAACCGGGCAACCGCGTGGACCGGTTCCTGTCCGGAGTGGCCTATCTGGACGGCAAACGCCCGTCCGCGATCTTCGCCCGCGGTTACTACACCCGTTCCACCGTCGCGACCTACGACTGGGACGGCCGGCGGCTCAAGAAGCGCTGGCTCGTCGACAGCGGCTGGGTGCCGATGAAGAACCCGTTCAACGACGCCCCGCACGGCCGCGACGGCAGCAACCCCAGCCACGCCAAGCTCACCACGCAGGGCGCACACTCGTTGAGCGTCGCCGACGTGGACGCCGACGGCCGGCAGGAGATCATCTACGGCGGCGCGACGCTCGACGACGACGGCTCGCTGAAGTACAGCTCCACCGGCGTGCTGCCACCGGGCAGCGTGGATCCGGGAGCCGCGGTTCGGGTCGGTCACGGTGACGCCCTGCACGTGACCGACATCGACCCGAACCGCCCCGGCCTCGAGATCTTCATGGTCCACGAGGGCGCCCGCTACGCGCCGTACGGCTACGCGCTGCGCGACGCCCGGACCGGTCAGACGATCTACGGCGCCTACTCCGGCCTGGACACCGGCCGGGGCATGATCGGCGACGTCCGTCCCGACGTGCCCGGCATCGAGACGTGGTCGTCCATGCCGAACGGCTCGGACTCCGGCGGTCTCTGGAGCGCGGACGGCCGCCGGCTCGAAGCCCGTTCTCCCGGCACGAACATGAGCATCCGCTGGGCAGGCGACCTCACCACGCAGATCGTGAACGGCGCCCAGGACGTCACCCCGACCATCGACGACTGGCGGCGCGGCACGCTGCTCACGGCCACCGGAACCCGGACCAACAACGGCACCAAGGGAAATCCGTCGCTCGTGGCCGACGTGTTCGGCGACTGGCGCGAGGAGCTCGTGGTGCGCACTCAGGACAGCACGGCCCTGCGCTTCTACCTCAGCACCGAACCGACGAACCACAAGATGTACACGCTCATGCACGACCGCCAGTACCGCGTCGAGGTCGCCCGCCAGCAGACCACCTACAACCAGCCGTCGTACCCGAGCTTCTACCTCGCCTCCGACGTCGACTGGTCACGAGTTCCCCTGCCCTCGCACCGATTGGTCGCACCATGAAACTCCTGGTCGCCGCAGCAGTCCTCGTCAGCAGCGTCGTCGTCACTCCCGCGGCCAACGCCGCGAGCGCGCCCAACGACCCGAACGTCAAGTACTTCGGCCGCTGGAACACGAGCACGTCGAGCGCCTACGTCTCCGAGTGGGCCGGCGCCTACCTCGTCGTCGGCTTCACCGGCCGGACGGTGAAGCTGAAGCAGCGCCGTGCGATCGACTTCTTCGTCAGCATCGACGGCGGCCCCGACGTGTCGTACAAGAACGTGAGCGGCACGGTCAACCTCACGCCGACGCCACTGGCCGCGGGCAACCACACCCTGCGCGTGTCCTACCGCCCGATCGCGGGCTCTTACAAGGGCGACGCGGTGTACCAGGGCATCGAACTCGACTCCGGTGCCCGGACGTTCGCCCCCACGGTGCCGTCGAAGATCATCGAGTTCGTCGGTGACTCCATCACCGTCGGCCAGCAGTCGTCCAAGCAGGCGCTGACCGCGTACGGCTGGCTCACCGGCGAGAAGCTCAAGGTGGGCCACACCCAGATCGCGGTGGGCGGCGCGTGCCTGCACCCGGCCGCCGACGGCTGCCTGAGCATGCGGGAGGGCTTCCTGCGCACGGGCCTCGCCACGAACGCACCCGCGTGGAACTTCGGCCGCTACCAGGCGAACGCCGTCGTGATCAACCTCGGCACGAACGACGTCGGGCACAGCGTCACCAAGGACCAGTTCCGCGCCTCCTACGTCACGCTGCTGCAGCGCGCCCGCCAGAAGTACCCGACGGCGGCGATCTTCGCGCTCGGCACGTTCCGCAAGCGGTACCTTCCGGAGACCCAGGCGGCGGTCAAGACGCTCACCGACGGAGGCGACCGCAACGTGTACTTCGTGAACACCGAGGGCTGGATCACCGAGGCCACCGACACGACCGACAACGTGCACCCGAACGACCAGGGGCACCGCAAGATCGCCGACCGCCTGGCCCCCATCGTCGCAGCCAAGATCTAGAGGAGAGAACCGCGTGCCCGTCGTCGACATGCCCGAGGAAGACCTGCTCCGGCACCGCGTCACCACACCGGAACCGGCTGACCTCGACGCCTGGTGGGCCACCCAGCTCGCCAAGACCACGGCCGACGCGGCACCCGCCGTGCTGACGCCGCACGAGCCGGAGCTGTACCAGCCGTTGTCGGTGTACGACGTGGAGTTCTCCGGCGCGCACGGCCACCGCGTCCGCGGCTGGTACCTGCGCCCGCCCGGCGGCGACCCGTTGCCCGTGGTCGTGACGTACATCGGCTACGGCGGCGGGCGCGGCCTGCCCGCCCACCACACGCTGCTGCCGAGCCTCGGCTTCGCGAACTTCGTGATGGACAGCCGCGGGCAGGGTGGCCGGTGGTCGGTGGGCGCCACCGCCGACGCCGGCGCGGGCACGGGTCCCGAGCACCCCGGCGTGATGACCAGGGGCATCTCCAGCCCGGACGACTACTACTTCACCCGGCTCTACCTCGACGCGGCACGGGCCGTGGACGTCGTCGCCGAACTGCCGGGCGCCGACCCGTCCCGCATCGCCGTGACCGGCGGCAGCCAGGGCGGCGCGCTCGCCCTGGCCGCCGCGGCGCTGCGGGCCGACAAGGTGAAGGTGTGCCACTCGGACGTGCCGTTCCTGTGCGACCTGCACCGCGCGATCCGGATCGGCGGCACCCCGCCGTACACCGAGATCAGCGACTTCCTGGCGCAGCACGACGCGCTCGTGCCCGCCGCGCTGGAGACGTTGCGGTACGTGGACTGCGCGCTGCTGGCGAGGCGGATCACCGCCCACACCCTGTTCAGCGTCGGGCTGATGGACGAGACGTGCCCACCGTCCACTGTGTACGCCGCGTACCACGAGGTCCGCGCGCCCAAGCAGATCACGGTGTCGCCGTTCGGCAAGCACACCACGCCCACCAGCCACGTCGAAACGCAACTACGTCACCTGCGCGACCACCTCTGACCCGCAACCCCGCCTCGCGCTCGCCATGGGGGGCACATTCATGGACGTCAGGTCCATGAATGTGCCCCCCATGGCAGAACGCGGGCGTGCGGGTTACAGGGTGACCTGCTTGCCGCCCAGGGTCACGCGGAGCTTGCCGTCGGAGGCGAAGGACCAGCCGAGCGCGCCGGTGAACGAAGAGCAGCGGGAACCGTTGGTGCCCGTCCAGAACTGGTTGGAGCTGTCGGCGTTGCCGATGGTCTTGTCGTTGGAACCCTTGCTGCTGCGGCACGAGGTGTTGCCGCGGTACACCGAGCTGCCCGCGTCGAACGAGAAGTTGCGCTCGTCGTTGTCGATGCTGAGGTTGCTCGACACGGTCATCGTGCCGGGGTTGCGGTTGTAGGTGAAGCCGTGCTTGCCGTTGTCGAACGCGATGGTGCGGCGGACGACGTGCGGCACGGCGATGTCCTCGCCGCCGAGCTTGAACCCGTTGCGGTCGCCGTTGCCCGCCTGGCCGCCGTTGCTCAGCGTGCCGTTCTTGTACGCCAGCGAGTCCTCGATGGTGACCACGCCGATCGCGCCGGTGTCCGTCTTGGTGTAGAGGTCCCAGCCGTCGTCGATGTTGTTATGCGACACGGCGTACCGGAACACGTTGCCGGAACCGACGGTGAGCTTCGCGGCGAACCCGTCCGCGTCCTCGCCGTCGGAGTCGCGGTTGTCGTGCGACTCGGCGCTGAGCACGAGGTTGTTGGCCGGCCACTGGTTCTTCGGCGTGTCGGAGGCGATCCGGGAGAGCTGCAGGCCGGTGTCGCGGTTGAACCGGGTGATCGTGCGCTCGAAGACGTTGTTGCTGCCGCCCACGAAGATGCCGTTGTCACCGGCCCGTTCCACGGTGATGCCGTAGACGTGCCAATACGAGCCGTTGACCGCCAGACCGCGGTTCGCCGGGTCTTCGGTCTGCGCCGAGAAGTTCAGCACCGGCTTCTCGCCTTGATAGGCCGTCAGCTTCTTGCGGGCGCTCGCCGTGCCGTTGTTGGCCGGCGGAATCGTCACCGTCGTGGCCTGGTTGTAGGTGCCACCGCGCAGGTAGATGGTGCCGCCCGCGGCGATGCGACTGATCGCCGAGGTCAACGTGGTCGGGGCCGAGATCGTGCCGGCGGCACCGTCACGACCGCTGGGCGACACGTACAGCACGGTCTCGGCGGCGGACGCGGGTAACGGCAACGCCAGGCACACGGCCACTGCCGCGCCAATGCACATCGATTTCATCAGGGTTCTCCCCAGGTGCGAATCGCAGGGATGTGGGAGCGCTCCCAATCAAGCTAACGCACCAACTTTCCGAAAATCAACGAAATCGACGAAGATTCACAACGGCGAAAAGCGTGCAATTCACGGATATAAATTCCCACGATCAACGGGGACAGGCCGAAGCCGCGGACGGGCGATCCGGTCCGCGGCTTCGGTGTTCAGTTGTGCGGAGAAACGCCTCAGGGTGAGGCGAAACTCGGGTGCGGCGGCTGGTTGTACGCGGTGTTCTGCCAAGCCACCGCCTCCCGGTACTGCCGGTCCTCCATCAGCGAGGGCCGCCGGATCGACGTCGGCTCGGTGGTCGAGTAGATCCGCAGCGCCCGGCTGTCCGAGGTGCGCCAGACGACCTCCTCGCGCCAGTCGCCGAGGATGTCGGCCTGCAACGCCGGCGTGGACTTGGTGCCGTTGTTGGAGGCCACGCCCGAACCGGTGAGCAGCCGCGTGTCACCGTTGGGTCCGTACTTGTCGATCGTGGTGCCGTTCAGCAACTCGCGCTGCGCGTCGCCGTCCCACCAGATCACGAAGTTGATCGAACCCGGTTTCCGCGCCGCCACCTGCGCCCCGGTGGTGGCGGACCGCAGCCCGCCCACCGAGATCGACCACGCCTCCGCACCGGGGTTGCCGGCCCAGATGTCGGCGGCCACGGCACGGCCGTTGTCGCAGCCGCACGACGGCGCGCTCCAGATGATCTGACCGGTGCGCGCGTCGCCCATCCAGTGCGTGACCTCGTTCGTCCACTCGGACGGCTTGAACACCTCCAGGCCGGGCCTCGACGGGATGAAGTCGCCGACGTGCAGGGCGTCGCCGTGGTGGGTGTTGTTCTGCCACAGGCCGCGCCCGTTGTCGTCGATCGCCATCGAGCCGTAGATGATCTCGTCGCGGCCGTCGGCGTCCACGTCGGCGATCGAGAGGTTGTGGTTGCCCTTGCCCTCCCAGGCCAAGCGGTTCGACTGGGTCGCCGAGTCGAACGTCCACCGCCGCGTCAGCTGCCCGCCCCGGAAGTCCCACGCCGAGATCACGCTGCGGGTGTAGTACCCGCGCGCCATGACGATGCTCGGCCGCGCACCGTCCAGATAGGCCGTTCCGGCCAGGAACCGGTCGACCCGGTTGCCGTAGCTGTCACCCCACGACGACACGGTTCCCCGCGGTGGCACGTAGTTCTCGGTGTCGAGCACCGCGCCGTCCGTGCCGCGGAACACCGAGAGGAACTCCGGCCCGGTGAGGATGTAACCGTCGCTGTTGCGGTGGTCGGCGTTCGCGTTGCCGATCACCTGCCCGGTGCCGGACCGCGTGCCGTCCGCGGTCTTCACGGCGACCTCGGCTCTGCCGTCACCGTCGTAGTCGAAGACCTGGAACTGGGTGTAGTGCGCGCCCGCGCGAATGTTGCGGCCGAGATCGATGCGCCACAACCGGGTGCCGTTGAGCTTGTACGCGTCCAGGTACACGTTGCCCGTGCGGCCCGCCTGCGAGTTGTCCTTGGCGTCCGCGGGATCCCACTTGAGCACGAACTCGTACTGACCGTCGCCGTCCAGGTCGCCGACCGACGCGTCGTTCGCCACGTAGCCGGACGCCGGGATCTGCAGGGGCACGTCCTGGCTCGTCGCCAGCGTGCCGACGGAACGCGTGACCGCCGCCGGTTCCACGCCTCCGCCCACCCGACGCACCGAGTAGGACGCGGTCGCGGGCGCACCCGCGTCGAGGTAGCTCGTCGCCGTCGTCACCGGCGCGCGGTTGACCTTCACACCGTCGCGGTAGACGTCGAACGCCACATCAGCGGCGTCGGAGCCGAGCAGCCGCCACGACACGAAGTTGCCGTCGCCGTGGACCGACCGGATGCTGACGAGCCCGCGATCAGCAGCAACCGCCGGTTCGTCCGCGATCGCCGGCACGGTGCCCGCGACGAGGATCGCCGCGAGCAGCGCGGACAGCGTTGACCGCCTCATCCGCGGTCACCCGCCCGAGACCGAGTAGCTGTTGGTCGTGAAGTTCAGGCCACCGCTGGACGACGTGATCTCGTAGCCGAACTGGACCTCGCCGACCGTGACGTCGCCCCACCAGCCGCGGGTGCGGATCCAGTTCATGACCGCCTTGAGGTCGACCGAGCCGGACGAGGTGTTGGACGTGCGCAGGAAGGAGAACACCGCGTTGGCGCCGTTGGAGCCGCGGTAGACGTCCCAGGTGTGCCCGCCGACGGAGAACGTGCCCTGCTTCGAGCCGATGGCGCCGACCGGGCCGGTCCTGTTCACCCAGATCATGACCTCGTAGGCGTTGTTGTTGGCCCAGATGTCATAGGTGGTCGTGTAGGCGCCCGAACCGGGCACGCTGACGTTGAAGTTGCTCGTGAGCGAGCCGATCGCGCTGAGCTTCTTGTTCAGCGCCTTGCCGGCGTGCGGATAGGACTTCACCCCGCCGGTGTTGGGGTGGTTCGCCCACACTCCCCAGTTGCTGTAGGAGTTCGCCCAGATCGACTGCGGGCCCGCGCCGTTGCCCCAGATGTTGTTGCGGACGATGTAACCGCCGTTGTTCCAGGTGCCCCACCGGTCCGAGGACGACCAGGTCGCCGCCGACGCGGTCGGAGCGCCCAGGGAGAACGCCAGTGTCGCGGTGAGAGCCGCCACCAGCACACGCGTGAACTTGTTCATGGAGCTTCCTCCGGAAATCGAAACGCTTCAATGGCCGAAACATTAGCGTCGAATGAATCGAATGCGGTGCCGCCGATTTTTTCGACCTGCATTCGATGTGGACGGGCCGGAAGTGTCGGACCCAGGCGCTAAAGTTGCGGCCACTACGACGCGCACTGGAGGCCGGTTGATCACCATCAAGGATGTCGCCAAGCACGCCGGTGTGTCCGTCAGCACCGTGTCATACGTGCTCAGCGGCAAGCGTCCGATCTCGACGGCGACCTCGCAGCGCGTCCGCCGCAGCATCCGCGAGCTGGGCTTTCACCCCAACGCGGGAGCCAGGGCGCTGGCGAGCAGCCGGACGAACGTCCTCGCGCTCGTCGTTCCACTCCGGACGGACCTCAACCTGCCGGTGATCATGCAGTTCGTGTCGTCGATCGTCACCACGGCCCGCGAGCACGACTACGACGTCCTGTTGCTGACCAAGGAGTCCGGCGCCGACGAGGTGCACCGGGTGATCGCGTCCGCCAGGGCGGACGCGGTGATCGTGATGGACGTCGAGGCGCACGACCCGCGCATCCCGGCCCTGCGCGAGCTGGACGTGCCGGTGGTGCTGGTGGGCGTGCCCGCCGACTCCGCCGGGCTCAACTGCGTCGACCTCGACTTCAGCTCGAGCGGCGCGCGGATGGTGGCGCACCTGGCCGACCTCGGGCACCGGTCGGTCGGCTTCATCGGTTCCCCGCCGGCCGTCTACGAACGCAAGACCGGCTACGCGACGCGGTTCCTGTCGGGGTTCGCCAGGTGCGCGCAACAACGCGGCGTGATGGTCCACGTGCATCCGTGTGCGCCTACGTTCACCTCTCTCAGCTCCTGCCTGGACAAGCTGCTGCTGCCGGAGGTCGGGATCACCGGGCTGGTCGTGCACAACGAGGCGGTGCTCGCGGACGTCGTGCTGGAGCTGCGGCGCCGGGATCGCCGGGTGCCGGAGGACATCTCGGTGATCGCGCTGTGCCCGGACGTCATGGCCGCCACCCAGCCGGTCCCGCTCACCTCGATCGCGGTCCCGGCCGAGGAGGTCGGCGCCATCGCCGTGCAGATGCTGATGCGCCGGCTGGCGGGCGAGCGGTCGTCCGAAGTACGACTGCTCGACCCGCACCTCACCGATCGCGGCAGCACGATCACGGCACCGCACATGGCCGATCGTTGAGCGTGAACGCCACCGGTTTCGCGTTCGTCCCCGCCCAGGTGGCGGTGAACCCGAAGCCGACGGTGGTGTTCGGCTTGATCTCCTTGTTGTAGCCCTGGTCCGCGACGCTCACCGCGGCACCGGTCTGGGTGAGCTTGCCGTTCCACAACTGGCTGATCACCTGGCCGCCTGCGAAGGACCACTTGAGCGTCCACCCGTCGACGGCCGACGAACCGGTGTTGGTGATGTCGACGGCGCCCTGGAACCCGCCCTGCCACTGGTTCGACACCGTGTACTTCACCGCACACCCGGTGCTCGGCGGCGGACCCGTGGTCGTCGTGGTGGTGGTCGTGGTCGTCGTCGTCGTGGTGGTCGTCGTGGTCGTGGGCGGCGTTCCGGTCATCTCGCCGAGCACGACACCGCGGCCGTTCGTGCCGAGGTAGACCCGGCCGTACACCCGCGGATCACCGGTGATCGCTTCCTCGATGTTGCCGTACTGGTGCCGGTCGTCGTTGATCCGCACCCAGCTCGCACCGGTGTCGTCGGACCGGAAGACGCCTTTGACACCACCGGTTTCACCGATCAGGTACAGCGCCGGGTACGCGCGTCCCGGAGCCGCCTTGCCGAACCCGATGTTGAGCGAGCCCGCCACGCCGGAGACCTTCGCGAAGCTCGCACCGGAGTCCGTGGACCGCCACAACCCGCCCTCGCCCGCGAGCCAGACGTCGCCTTCCCTGCCCGCCACGGCCTTGAAGCGCGCCGACTGGGGCAGCCCTGCCGCGGCCGTCGTGGTGAACGCGGCGCCACCGTTGGTGCTCACGTAGAACTTCCCCGCGGCGAAGCCGTAGAACTTCAGCGGGTTCGCCCGGTCCGACTCCACGACCGCGCCCGCCGGGATGCCGGTCGACGCCGTCCACGAGTTGCCGAACCCGGTCGCGTGGTGCACGCCGGTGCCCGCCGGGCTCCAGACGAACCTGCTGCCGTCGGCCGCCGCCGCGACGGTGCCGCCACCGGTGACCCCGCCCGGTTCCTGGCCCTGGAACCAGTTCGCGCCGCCGTCGGTCGAGAACGCGACCCGGTTGTCGTTGGGTCTGCTGGTCTTGTCGAAGTCACCGGCCCGCACGATCGTCGCCGGGTTGAGCTCGGCGAAGTCCAGGCTGCGGGTGGTGGTGAAGTACGGCTGGTTGAAGGTCCTGGCCGGCACCGCGTCCAGCCGGTCGTGCCGGAAGCCGCCGATGTCGCCCAGAGCGCTGATCAACGGCGGTCCGGACGGCGGGCTGATCAGGTCGATCACCGCGGTCTCCTCGAGCCCGGCGGCCATCGGCCTGATGGTGAGCTGGGTGCCGCGGTCCCACGCGGTGAGGTCGGTGGTGCCGTAGAGCGTGGCGCCGGTGCCGTACATCATCCGGTCGGAGTTGAACGGGTCGATCTCCAGCGACTCGGTCATCCAGCCGAGCTTCGGGGTGACCTCCGGCGGCGCCGGGTTCGCGCCGAGGTCGAGCCACGGCGACGCGCTGATGTCCATCTTGTAGCGGAAGCTGCGGTTCGGGTAGCTGGTCCAGTCCCAGATCCGCGTCCAGGTGGCGCCGTAGTCGGTGCTGCGGAAGAAGGTCACGTCCGGCCACCACGCAATCTGGGTGGCGACCATGAGCGTGCCGGGCTTCAAGCGGTCGACGGTCAGGCCGCTGTAGCCGAACGTGTTGTCGGCGCTGCTCGACGGAATGGGGCTGATCTGCGTCCACGCGCCGGTGGCGGTGTTCAGCTTCCAGACGTCGCCCTTGGCCCCGTCGTACGGACCGCCGGTGTCACTGGTGGCGAGGTAGAGCGTGTCGCCCTGGAGAACTCCCTTGTGGGGCAGGAAGCCCGTGGGCTGTCCGGCCACGCGTTCCCACGTCGTGCCGCCGTTCGTGCTGCGGTAGACGTTGTTCTGCTTGTCGGCCACGCCCACGTAGATCGTCTGCGTCGCCGTCGAAGCGCTTCCGGTGCGCGGGTCGAAGGTCACCCACAGCACGCCCTGGTTGTCGTTGAGGTACCCGTTGGGGTCGCTGGGGTCCTGGACGTAGTTGCCGGGGTTCGGGAACGCCGTGACCTTGCCCCATGTGGCACCGAAGTCCGTGCTGCGCCACAGGCCGTTGCCGCTCGGCGCGCCGAAGTACAGCACGCTGTTGCGGTTGGGGTCGATCGCGAGCCGCTCCCCCATGCCGCGGCCGGGCATGTTGCCGCCGACCTTGAACGGCAGCGGTGTGGTCTGCCAGGTGGTGCCGCGGTCGGACGACCGCAGGATCGCGCCGTTGTTGGGATCCCAGCTGTTCGTGTACATGCCGGCGGCGACGTACACGCGGTTCGGGTCCACGGCGTCGGTCGCGAGGCTCGCCACGCCGTTGAGTCCCCAGTTGTCGAGCCCGACGTGGTCGAGCAACGGGATCCATCTGTTCGTCTGGGGATTCAACCGGTACGCGCCGCCGATGTCCGTGCGCGCGTAGACCAGATTCCGCTCACGTTGGTTGAAGACGATGCCGGGCACGAACCCGCCACCCGCGATGTCGACGTTGCCCCACGAGTAAGTCTCAGCCGCGGCCGCGGAGTTGCCCGCGCCCGTCGTGTGCGCCACCACGACGAGCGCGGACATGGTCACCGCCGCCAATGCGCCTGCGAGAGCTCTCCTCATCGAGAATTCCCTTCGCCATTTCCGCGAAGTGTCCGGCGGCGCACCATTTATTTCAATCCGCACTGACTATTTCGAATCGATTCGACCGCGGCACCAGGTCGAATTCCGGGTTATTTCACGGAGTCGGCGCCTTCGCCAGCACCTCGATCTCACCGAGGGTGAGGTACCCGGATGGCCGCGCGGTGAGGACGACCCGCACCGCGGTCGCCGGAGGTGACGGGTTAAGCACGACCTCCGTCCGCGGATCGGTCACCTCCACCTCGCCGCTCGCGTCGACCCACGCACCGTCCACCGTGCGCACCTGCACCTTGAGGCTCTTGGCGATGCCGCCTTCGCCGTCCCGGTACGAATGCACGGCGACCCGCGTGAGATCACGGATCTTCGGCAACGTGAACGTGATCGTGTCGGCCGGGTTCTTGGTGCCGGACCTCCAGTTCGACCACGCCTTCTCCTCGGTGACGCCGTTGCGCAGCCGGTCCGCGGAATAGCCGGACTCGGTGTAGGTCGCCGCGACGACCGAGTCCAGCGCCGCGTTCACCTCGACCGGCTCGGTCACCTGCACGACCGCCGTCGCGGGCACCGTGCTGCCGTCGACGACCTGGGCGCGCCCGGCCACCGTCACGGTCCCGACGTGGTCGTACGCAGCGGAATCCCACGTGACGGGGAGTTCCGCCTTGCCGCCGCGTTTGCCGATGCCCGTGACGGTGGCGGGCAGGTCGGGCCGTCCGCCGACGTAGGTCTTCGCGCGAGCGGGCAGGGTCGAGGCGATCGTGTCGACGGTGACCACGGCGAGCGCGGGCAGCTTCCGCCCGAGCACGTCCGTCGCCGTGCCGTGCACGCGAACCGTGCCGGGCCGCTGCCACGACCAGTCCGGCGGCAGGTTCCAGACCACCGGCAGCGAGCCACGAGCGCCGTCCGGGTACACCGGCGTCACGGTCTGCGGCAGCACCGGCCGCAGCTTGGGAACCGTGAACACGGCGGTGTCCTGGGTTCGTTGCACGGTCTCGTCGACCGGGGTCCAGCGCTGGCTCGCGCCCGAGGTCGGGGTCTTGCCCGACACCGTCTCCCCGGTCCCGTCGAGCAGCACGCCGGTGGCGGCGTTGACGAACGTCCAGCTGCCGTCACCGGTCGTGGACATGATCCACTGAGCCTCGGCGCCCCTGGCCGACTGCAGCACCACGGCGTCGCCCGCGGCGGCCAGCCGGGTCCCGGTCACCGCGTTGACGATCTCGTAGCGCTCGCGGTTCCCGTTGCCCAGACCGAGTTTCCGCACCGACCACAGCTGGCGGGCGCTCGTGGCGTCGGAGGCGCGCAGAACGGCCTTCGACCAGTCGTCGGACGGCTGCACCGACTTCCCGCTCGCGTTGATCCGGTACACGTGCTCGGGCTGGATCAGCGCCGCGTCACCGGACACCCCGGCCACGCCGTCGACCAGGAACGTGGTGACCGACTTCGCCGGCACCGCGAGCGTCGCCGACTTGCCGTTCACCCGCACGGGCTTGCCGCGCACGAGAGCACCGGTCGCGTTCGTGACCACCGGGGTCACCTTGGCCAGCGGCGAAACGAGGCCGAACCGCGACAGGTCGAGGGTCACCGACCGGTCGGTGTTGCCGCTGTTGACGTGCACGACCGTCGCGTCCAGGCCGAAGCGCTTCACCGCGGCGACGCTCGACGGGTCGTCGGTCTTGACGAACCGGTCTCCCGGCCGGACGAAGTGGGTGAAGTTGCGGATGGTGTTGAACTTCGAGTTGGTCCTGATCGGGCACGACTCCAGCGTGTCCGATGCCGTGCAGTTGAACGGGATGTGGATGCTGCCCCAGTTCTTGCCCGCCGCCTGCTGCGGGATCGAGTCCTCGACCGGCTGCCAGAACACCCAGGCCGACGGTTCGAGCTCGCGGATGTCCTCCAGCATCCGGGTCGCCATGCCCAGGCCGGGTTCCATGCCCGTGTAATCGGTGGTGCCGTTGCCCCAGGTGCCCTCGACCTCGCTCATCCAGAGCTTCTCGTTCGCGCCCTTGGCGATGTCCCGGACGCTCGTGCGCTGGCCCGTGCCGTAGGTGTGCACGTTCAGCTGGTCGATCACGTCCCGCGCCGGGCCGTACCCGTTCCAGTTGCGCACGAACGTGCCGGGGTTCGTCTCGTCCATTGCGGACACTTTGACGCGTGATCGAAGCGCGTCGAGCGCCCGGCGCGTCGCGAGCAGAACCTCCTGCTGCAGCTCGGGTCCGGCGTGCGCGCCCTCCTGGCGTCCGCCGGTCGGCTGGCCGTTCGGGCCGATCTGGGTGCCCCAGTAGTTCGTGTTGGGCTCGTTCAACGGCGCGAGCGTGTCGAACTTGATGCCGTGCGCCTTTTCCAGCTCCTGGGTGACACGCGCCAGGTAGGTGGCGAAGTCGTCCACTCGGTCGCGGCGGATCTGGTCGGTGTTCGCGTCGAACCCGCCCGAGACGTACCCGCTGACGGTCTGGAACCACGGTGGCGAGTTGCTGAACGCCTCCCACTTCGTGACCTGGCGCTTGATCTGGTCGATCCACCAGCGCTGGTTGGCGTCCGCGGCGAAGTTCCAGTGCTCGGGGTTGTCCGCCCGCCACCAGTCCATGTCGGTCCGCACGGTGCCGGGAGGAGCCTTCCAGAAGCCCTCCATCGTCGCGCCCGTCTTCATGTAGTCCTTGCGGACGTCCGGCGCGTTGCCGCCGCCGATGTTGTACCGCGCGATGTTCAGGCGCAGTCCGTCCTCACCGAACAGCATGTCGACGAGCTTGCGGCGGATGGGCTCGGGGTAGCCGCCGGTGATGTTGGCGAACCAGACCAGGCTCGTCCCCCAGCCCTCGAACTCCGGCTGCTGGTACGACGGGTCGATGCGCACCGTGACGGCGTTCTGCGGAGACGGTTCCGCGAACGCGGCCGCGGGCACGGTGACGAAACCCGTGCCCGCGGCCAAACACAGCGCAAGCGCTGTCAAACGACGTGCGATTGTCATGTACGTCCTTTGAGATTGTTCAGTGGATCTTTATCTCCGTCAGTCCGGTCTTGAAACCGCTGACGTGAGTCATCTGCACCCGCAGTCGTTGCGTGTTGACCGGGGTGAACTGGGCGAGGTTGTAGTTGGCACGAGGTGTGGCCGGTGTTTTCACCTGTCCGGCCACGTCGGCCCAGCCGCTGCCGTTCCAGTACTGGACCTGGTACGAAGCCGGTGCCCGATAACGGTTGCCCGCGCGGTCGTCGCGGAAGTACAGCCGTGCCTCGCTGACCGAACGCTGCTGACCGAAGTTCAGCTCGAACCAGTCGGTCGCGTTCGGAGAGCCGGACGTGCCCCAGATCGGTTCGTTGATCGGGAACCCGTCCACCGCCGCGCCGACCGACGTGCCGGACGCGGTGTAGGACGCTGACGGGCCCTGAGCCAGGTTCGGCCGGGTCGAGGTCAGGTCCACGCCCGCCTTGGCGAACACGTCCACCATGCGCGGGCTGTTCTGCACGACGTCACGAGGAGCGCGCGCGGCGGGCACCGAGGTCTGGTAGGTCACCGAACCACCGGAAGGCAGGGTCACCTGACCGGTCGCCGGGTCGTAGAGCACGCGGGTGAGCCGGTCGACCGTGAACGCACGGCTGCCGTTGAGGTACACCGAATAGCCCTGCGGGACGCCGTTGTAGCGGGTCACGCCGTCGGACGGATCGTCCCACACGACGCTCAGGTCGGTGTTGCGGTGGCGCAGGTTGTTGACCGCGAAGTGGGACCAGCCGATGTTGATCGGCGACAGCTCGATCAGCCCGTCGGTGCGCGGCCGCAGCCCCGCGACGTCCTCGACGACGGTCCAGTTGCTGCTGCCGAGGATGTTGTGGTGGATCCACGACCGGTACTGGATCGAGCTGCCGTTCCAGTCCGCCCAGAACTCGTTGGCGTCCGGCCATTGCGTGTTGCCGCCGATGTACTGCGCCCAGGTGTTCCAGTACAGCAGCTTCTTGTAGTCCTCCGCGTTCATCCACTGGTTCTGGTAGTTGCGCAGCACCGAGGAGTACAGCCGGAACTGCACGGTCGAGTTGATGGTGGAGAAGTTGTTCGAGCCGGGGTGGCCCGCTGCCGCCGCGGCCGCCTTGTCCCGCTGGTTGGCCGTGTAGAACGGGAACACCGGGTACTCGGCCGGGTCCGCGAACAGCCGCAGCGACTGCTTGTACTGGTCGGTGTTCGGCATCAGGCCGACCGAGAACGGGTAGTAGTTGTTGATTTCCTTCCACGGCACGTGCGCGTTCGTGGCCACGTGCTTGTGCTCCAGCAGCTGCCGGGACGGGTTCCACAGAGTGTTGATCACCCCGGACCGGATGCGGTCGGCCAGCGTCTGCATCTCGGCGGCCTTGGCGGAGTTGCCGGCCAGTGCGTAGGCCTGTTGGGCGGCAACGGCTCCGCTCCACACGTACGCCGTCTCCGCGCGGTCGAGCCGGCCTGCCCGCCAGTCGAACGACACCGCGTCGGCGTCGTTGCCGGTGAGAGCACCCCAGTCGTACTCGATCACACTGTTGTTGTTGGTGTCGTAGAACGACAGTTGCCCCTTGGCGTCACCTTCGGCGTACCGGGCGAGCAGCGCCGCGATCGCGGGTTGCCCACCGTGGACCTGGTAGGCGCGCCACGCCGCCTCGGAGATGTACTGGGTGTAGGAGTTCGACCAGTTCTCCGGGTCGCCGGGGTTGTCCATGAACCGGCCGCCCTTGGACGTCTGTCCGGCGGAGAGCCACCCCCCGGCGGAGTAGACGGGATCACGCAGGTACTTCAGGTCGTCGATGTGCATCGGCTGCGTCAGCACGATCGCGTTGTTGTACCCGGTGGCGCCCTCGACCGAGATCGGGAACTGGAAGTCCTGGCCGGGGATGTCGACGTCGAGGTGGTTGAACCGCATCAGCCACCAGCGGTAGTACACGTTCTTCTTGATCGCCGCGTCCGGCACGTCGATGTACGGGATGTTGTCCGCCCACCAACGGTTGTAGGCCCGCACGTGGGTGGCGAACGCCGTCTCGGGCGAGTATCCGCGGTAGGACTGGTACTCGGTGGACGACTCCGGGATCTCGGTGGTCAGGAAGCCCATGGTCACTTTGGTGGTGACGGTCTGGCCGGCGCCGACGGTGATCGACCGGTCCAGGCCGCCGTTGTTCACCCCGAACCCGTCGCCCGACAGCCGCGGCCGGATCGTGGTGAGGTTGTTCTTCACCGGACGGCTTCCGGTCAACTCGTTGCCGCTCGCGGAGGTCGCATAGGGCGACGTGGCGCGCAGCTGCAGCGTCGCGGACGACCCGCCGGTGTTCACGATCGCCAGGTTCGTCACGGCCACGTTGTTGTGCGTGATGAACTTGGTCATCTCCACCCGGATCGCGCCGCTGGTGAAGACACCCTTGTAGTGGCTGGGTTTCTGCACGCGGCTGTTCACCTGCTCGGTGAAGTTGCCGGGTGACACGGCGACCGAGTAGGCGTTCTGGCCGCTGAGGTCGTCCCAGTAGGCCGATCGGCCACCGAAGCCGATCACGCCTGGGTTGTGGGTGTACATGAACAACCCGCGCCCGCGGGTCATCAGGAAGTTGCCGGCGGGGTCGTTGCCGGGACGGGCCAGCAGGCGGTCCATCCAGAAGTCGGTGCCGGAGCTTTCCGCGTCGTAGATCGCGCGCATGGTGCTGCCGGTGTTGTACCCGACCGGCGGCGCGGGGATCGACGGTCCGTTGAACGCCGGATAGCCGATGGGCTGCGCGGCCGAGGCGGCAGGTGCCATCCCGCCCGCGATCAGCACCACGGCCAGCGCGGGTGCCGTCAGGCGGCGAATGCTTGCCATTCCAGGACTCCCGTCGAAAGGCCGGTCTTCGCGGTGATGTTCAACCGCAACCGGGTCGTGGACACGGTGGGGAACGAGAGGGTGTTGAAGGTGTTCGCGGCCGTCCCGCACGAGCCGGGCAGGTCGGCGTAGGCGCTGCCGGTCCAGTACTGCACGCGGCACGACGCGGGCAGGTCGATGCCCTGGTCGTCGTCGAACCAGTAGACGGCCGTGCGGTTGATCGATCTGGCGGACGGCCAGGTGTACTCGATCCACTGCGTGCCCTGCTCGGGCCAGTTGCCGTACACGAGGTTCGACCGGTCCGCCGAACTCGTCGGTGTGGCACCGTTGTTGACTGCGGACAGGGTCTCCCACGGCGACACGTAGGACGTGGTCGCGGTGGCGCTCAACGCGATGTTGCCGGCGGGAGGGCCGCCGGGGTTCGGCGGCGGACCCGTGGTGGTCTGGGTGACGCGCTGCATCGTGCCGTCGGCGTTGAAGCGCAACAGGTCGACGGCCACGGACCGGCGGAAGTTGCCGCCGCCGGGCGCGTTCGCGTTGTGGTAGACCATGTACCACTCGCCGTTGAACTGCGCGACGCCCGCGTGGTTGGTGGTCGACGAGACCTGGCCGAGCACGACGCCGCGGTGCGTCCACGGCCCCATCGGGCTGGTGGCGGTGGCGTAGCGCTGGCAGGCGTAGCTGGACGAGGTGACGCAGCCGTTGGTGTCGTTGGCCGCGTAGATCATGTAGTAGAGGCCGTTGCGCTTGAACATGAACGGCGCTTCCCAGAAGTTGTCCAGCCCCTGCGGGGTCACGACCGGGCCGTCCAGTTCGATCATGTTCGGCTTCAGCTTCGCCGCCCGCGCGCCCCAGTAGCTGCCCCAGTAGAGGTAGGCCTGGCCGTCGTCGTCGGTGAAGACCGTGGGGTCGATGTTGAGTCCGGACGAGTTGGGCGTGCTGTCGCTGATCAGCGGGCCGCCCTTGGCGTCGGTGAACGGACCGAGCGGGCTGTCGCCGACCGCGACGCCGATGTCCATCCACCCGGCGCCGTTGCCGTTGACCGAGGTGTACCAGTAGTACTTGCCGCCCCGCGGTTCGACCTCACTGGCCCACGCGTCGGCGCCCGCCCAGCGGAACGTGCCGATGTTCGCCTTGGCGCCGTGGTCGGTCCAGGTGGCGGCGTCGGTGGTGGACAGCACGCGCCATTCGCGCATGAGGAAGTTCTGCTGGCCGGACGCGGCTTCGTCCCGTCCGGCGTAGACGTACATGGTGTTGCCGACGACCAGCGGGGCCGGGTCGGCGGTGTAGATCGAGGTGATGATCGGGTTGGCCGCGCTGGCAGGCGTCGCGACGACAACGCCTGCCAGTAGTGCGATCGCGGCGCCCAGAAGAGATGTACGGAGCAGGGTGGCGCGCATCGATCCTCCCTTTACGTGCCGGTGGAGTGGAGGTTCGCGACCTCAGCGGCGGTGAGAGCGCGGCCGTAGACGCGGAACGAGTCCACGGCGCCGTCGAGGAACGGGTCGCCTCCGTACTGGGAACGCCCGATCCAGTTCTGCGTGGTGTTGCCTGGTCGCACCGTCATCGCCGAGTTGCGCGCGACTTCGAGACCGTTGACGTACAGAACGCCGAGATCACCGTTCTGCGTCACCGCGACGTGCGTCCACACACCCTGTGGAAGTGCCGTCGGTGCGTTGATCTGCTGCTCCGCGCCCGCGCCGCCCGTGGTGACGGCGAACCTCGCTCCGCCCGCCGAACTGCGCGGGGTGAGGAAGGCGTAGGCCCCGGTGCCGGAACCGAAGTCGAACACCCGCGACCAGGTCGTCACGGTGTCCAGCCGGACCCAGGTGGCGACGCTGAACGCCACCGCGCCGGCGAGCAGACCGGACGGCAGCACGACGTGCGCGCCACTGCCCGACAGGTCGACCGCCTGCCCGCTGCGGCCGGTCGTCCAGGCCGTGCCGCCGGCGAGGGTGGCGGTCATGCCGTTGCCGGTGGCGTCGTTGGCGTTGCCGTCGAACGGGTAGTGCGCGATGAACGGTGGCGTCTCGGCGACGGTCCAGTAGACGGTGTAGCGCTGCCCGTGGACCTTGTAGAACGGCAGCAGCGTCACCTGGCCCGTGCTCGCCGTGGCCGTGTACTGCAAGGGCGTCGACGTGGGCCTGATCGTCGACGGCTGCAGGGTCGGCATCGACGAGAGGTTGTTCGTGCCGTACGCGCCCGCCAGCACGATCGGCCCGTGCTTGACCGCCTGCACCGTGCGGTTGTCCGGGGTGGACTCCCGCTGCAAGGTCATCGGCAAGCTGACGTCCACGACGTCACCGCTCGCCCAGGTGCGGTTGATCGAGGCGTACGAACCCGGCGTGACCGGTGCCTGCGGCGTTCCGTTGACGCGGATCTGCGCGCCCGCGGCCCAACTCGGGATGCGCACCCGCAACTCGAACGTTCCGGAGCCGGTGATCGTCAGCTTCGTGGCCGCGGTCTCCGGGAAGGAGGTGTCCTGTCGCACGGTGAAACCTCGCCAGTTCACCGTGGAGGCGATGAACAGGTTGACGTAGAGGGTGGTGCCGGAGTGGGCGTAGACGCGGCCGGTGTGCGCGGTGTTGGTCTCCATCCCGGTGCCGTGGCAGCAGGTGAAGTTGTCGTAGTCGTTGCTGTACGTGCGGATGCCGCCCGGCCGCAACGGCACGTAGTAGCTGTGGTGGCCGTGGGTCGAGTTCGGGTTCTGC
Source organism: Lentzea alba (assembly GCF_011067745.1). GTDB lineage: Bacteria > Actinomycetota > Actinomycetes > Mycobacteriales > Pseudonocardiaceae > Lentzea > Lentzea alba. The sequence continues at coordinate 242,195 of NZ_JAAMPJ010000013.1, read as the reverse complement.
CCGCCCAGCAGGTGGTTGTAGAGCGTCTTCTCGTAGAAGTCGAAGTACCGCACGTCACTGGGATTGCCCCGGAACAGCTGTGCGGTGAGCTTCAGCATGTTGTAGGAGTTGCAGCACTCGCAGGTGTTGTCCGACAGTTCGGACGCGATCCGGCCGGGTGCCTTGAAGTACTCGCCGTTGGAGTTGCCGCCGATCGCATAGCTGTGCGCACCGACGACGATCTCCCAGAAGTTGCTCGCGATGTCGCGATATCTGGTCGTGCCCGTCGCGTGGTACTCGCGGATCGCGCCGATCGCCTTGGGGATCTGGGTGTTGGCGTGGTAGCCGTTCAACGCGTCCCGGTTCTGCGCCAACGGGTCGAAGATCTCCGCGTGGTCGAAGTACTGCGCGGCGGTGAGGTGCGCCGGGTCGCCGGTGAGCTGGTAGAGGTTCGCCAGCACCTCGTTCATGCCGCCGAACTCGGTGTCGAGCATGTTCTGCCGCTGGTCGTAGGTCAGCCTGCCGTTGCGCCAGGACGCCCACGACGCCTTCTGGGTGAGGACGGTCAGCGCCCGTGCGTTGCCGGTGAGCAGGTGCACGTCGAGCAGGCCGGCCATGATCTTGTGCAGGGTGTAGTACGGCGCCCAGACCTGTTCGCGCGCCTCGACCCGGCCGATGAAACTCTCCGGGAACGCCGACAGGTAGCCGGTGCTGAAGCCGGCGGTCCGGGCCCGGTCCTGGCACACGGCAAGCTGCTCGACCAGGTAGTTCGCCTTGGTGGAGAACGCCGTGTCACCGGTGGCGGCGTACGCCTGGGCCAGCGCGGTCAGCACGTGTCCCGTCGAATGGCCGCGCAGTTCGGTGGTGGGTGACTCCCACCCTCCACAAGGGACGACGTCGGAGGGCAGCGAGACGTTTCGACGGAACGTGTGCAGCAGCCGGTCCGGGTCGAGGAACTTGAGGTAGGCGTGGGTGCGGGTGGTGTTGTCCCGGAACGGTCCGGGTAACAGGGACACCGATCCCAGCGGGAAGAGCTCGGCGGACACCCCGATGTCGGGGCGTGCCGCGGCGAGCGCGCGTGCGGGCAACGCCGCTGCCGCAACGGCGAACGCGCCCGCACGCAACACAGTGCGTCGAGAAGGGAGATTCATCAGTACCCGTACCGGTTCTTCAGATGCCGCCACCAGTCGCGCAACATCCACTTGTCGAACTCGGTGATCACGGTCGAGCTGCCGGCCTTCATGATGAACCCGCCGACCCCGCTCGGTGTCCAGTCGTAGAAGTCGTCCAGACCGAACGTGTGCCCGACCTCGTGCAGGAAGATGTGCACGTCCGACGAGTTCAGGTTGCCCATGAAGTACTCGCTGCCGATCCGTTGACCCCAGTCACCGCCGGCCCCGCCGCCGAAGCCGGCCGTGAGCCACAACGACTGGTCGTAGTGCCGCGCGACGCCACCGGGGCAGCGCGGGTACGTGCCGTTGCGGTTGAAGAACCTGCCGCACCCTTCCGAGCACTGCGGAGCGTTCTCCCTGATGTCGTTGACGTAGATGTCGACCGAGTTGTCGTTCCACTTCAACTGGTTGCGGTCACGCACCGCCCAGCCGACGACCTTGATGGGCACGGACGCGTACGGGAAGTGGTTGTGACCCACCATCGCGTCCATCCACTTCTTGTACTGCCGGGCGAGCTGGGCGTGCACCGCGTCCCGCTGCTGCGCGGTCACCGGCTGGGGCGAGTCCCAGCGCACGCAGAAGTTCAGGTAGCCGCCGTTGGTGAAGATCTGGTCCCAGCCGTAGTTGCGGAAGCCGTAGAGGTTGCCGTACGTGCTTTCCACGTGCTGCCAGACCTGGTTCAACGGGGTCACCAGGTTCGACGGCGGTGTCCACCCGTGGTCCGCTCTCGCCGGAGACGCCACGCCGACCGCCATCACCGCCGCGAAGAGAGCGGCCACGAATCCTTTCCACAAACGGATCATCCGAGCCTCCTCAGCCTTTCAGGGCGCCCGAGGTGAACCCCCGGACGTAGCTGCGTTGCATGAACGCGAACAGCACCAGGCAGGGCGCGGCCATGAACACCACTCCCGCCTCCAACGCGGCGTAGTCGATCGAGCCGTGGCTCGCGGTGCGCATGTTGACCACGGCGAGAACCGTGGTGAACTTGTCGGTCGAGTTGAGCAGGATCAGGGGAGCGAAGAACTCGCTCCAGGAAGCGAGGAACGCGAACAGTCCGACGGTGACCAGACCGGGCCGCACGGCGGGCAGCATGATCCGCACCAGCGTGCCGAAGCTCGTGCACCCGTCGACGCGGGCGGACTCCTCCAGCTCGATCGGCACGGCCTCGAAGCTGTTGCGCATCATGAAGACCGAGAACGGCAGCTGGAACACGATCAACACGAGGCTCAGGCCGATCAGCGAGTCCTCCAGGCCGAGCCAGCCGAGCAGCACGTACAGCGCGATCAGGATCGTCGCGTATGGCACCATCAGGATCGCGAGCGTGAGCAGGAAGAGCAGGTCGCGGCCGGGAAAGCGGAACCGTCCGAACGCGTAGCCGGCGAACGTGGACACGACCAGCGTGCCGGCGACCGTCATCGTGCTCACCAGCACGCTGTTGAGCACGTGCACCGGCTGGATGCCGTTGCCGGAGGTGAAGAGCCGCACGTAGTTCTCCGTGCCGAACCCGGTGTCCGTGCGCACCGACGCCCATCCGCTCCACAGCAGCGGGAACAGGAACAGGATGGCGAGCGCGGTGCCCGTGAACCAGTAGGTCCTCATGCCGACCTCCTGCGCAGGACGGCGAGCTGGACCGTGCTGAACACCGCGAGCAGCACCAGCAGCACGACCGAGATCCCGGCCGCCGAGCCGAGGTCGAGACGGATGAACGCCTCCCGGTAGATCACCATCACGAGCGAGGTGGTGCTGTTGTCCGGGCCTCCCCTGGTGAGGATCCAGAACTGGTCGAACGCGAGCAGCGACCCGGTGGTCATCATCGTCAGCACCAGCGCGATCGTCGGCCGCATCATCGGCACGGTGATGCGGCGAAACGTCTGCCAGCGGGTGGCACCGTCGATCCGCGCGGCCTCGTAGACGTCGAGCGGGATCGCCTGCAGCCCGGTCAGCAGGATCAGCATGTTGAACCCGGCGAACCGCCACAGCACCAGCAGCACGGCCGAGCCCAGCGCCGAGCTGTCACCGGTGCCGGGAAACGGCCCGATCTCCTCGCTCAGCAGACCGAGGAACAACAGCGAGGCGCTGGCGAACCCGACCGCCATCGGCAGGAAGAACGCGGTGCGGAAGAACCCCACGCCCTTCCGCCGGTTCTGCACCAGCAGCGCGAGCCCGAACGCGACCACGAACAGCAGCACGGTGATCAGCACCGTGTACTGAACGGTGAACCAGGCCGCGGACGTCAGCAGCGCGTTGTCCACCACGCCGGTGTAGTTGGCCGGCGCGTTGAACCTCGGTTTGCCGAGCAACGGCCACCGGTTCAGCGACATCCAGCCGACGAGCAGCAGCGGAACCACGAAGAACAGCCCCACCAGCACCGCGGCGGGCGTGGCGTACAGGGCTCCGGTCACCGCTCGCCTGCGCACGACTCACTCCTGCCGCAACGACTTGGTGATCGCCTCGTTGCCGGTCATGAGCGCGGAGCTGGCGTCGCCGAACAGCGCACCGCGCACGGTGGTCAGCCACGGCCCCTGCGGGTCGTTGAAGGTGGCGTTGAAGTTGCGCGCGTACGGCGTCTTCCCCTTGGCCACCAGCCCGTTGGCCGTGACGAGCCGCGGATCCGCCGAGGAGTACTTGTTCGACGCGAGGTCGGTGCGGAACGGCACGCCCTTGCGTTTCGCGATCACCTCGACCTGTGCTTCCTCGGACATCGTCCAGGCCAGGAAGTCCCACGCCTGCTCGGTTTTCGCGCTCGTGGCGCCGATGCCGATCGCGTCGCCGCCGAGGAACGTGGACTCACCGCCGGTGATGCCGGGAATCGGTGCGAGCCCCGTCTTCACGCCCTTGGACTCGATGGCGTCGAGCCAGACCGAGGGACCGGGGGCGATGCCGACCTTCCCGCCCTGTAGCGCGCCGAGCCAGGTCGGGCCCGCCTCGCCCTTCGACGCGGGCGACGCGACGCCCTGGTCGTAGAGATCGCGGTACACGGCGAAGACCTCGGCCATCTCGGGTGAGTCGACCTTCCCGCTGCGACCGTCGTTGTCGAGCACCTCACCACCGGCGGCCCACACCGAGGGCCAGAAGGTGAACTCGACGCAACCGCCGCAGTTGCCGCCGAAGTACGTGCCGTGCACGTCCTCGCCGAGCTTGTCGATCTTGCGGGCGTGCTCGGCGAACTCCGCGAGCGTGCGCGGCGGCTTCTCCGGGTCGAGGCCGGCCTTCGTGTAGAGGTCCTTGTTGTAGAGCATCACCGACAGGTCGATAGTGTGCGGCACGGCGAAGTTGTGGCCCTCCCACGTTCCCGCACGGACGTGGGAGGGGGCTACGGAGTCCTTGAACGGCAAGGACTTGAACTGGTCGGAGACATCTGCCCACAGTCCTTGGGCGGCGTACTGCGGTGCGAACACCACGTCCGCGGCGAAGAGATCCGGCAACGACTTCGCGCCCGCGGCCGAGGCCAGCTTCGCCGGGTACTCCTCGTTGGGGTACGCGGTGACCTCGATCTTGTTCTTGTGCGAGGCGTTGTAGGCGTCGGCATAGGCCTTGGACACCGACTCGGTCGCCGCACGGGTCCACAACGTGAGGGTCGCACCGTCGTCGGCGGCACCGGGTTCTTCCGCACCGCACGCGGCGGTGGCCAGCAGCAGTGTGACTGCCGCGAGCATCGCTTTCACTGTCTCTCCTTTGAGACTGTGGTCAGGCGCTGGGAAGCCAGACCCGCATGGTGGACGGGCCTCGGCGGGCCCAGCGGTGGTAGGGCGTGAGGTGCAGCGGGACGGACGTGCCGGTCCGGGCCGACGGTTCCCCGTACGGCCACGAGGAATCGAGCAGGGACTCGAACCTGGCCCGCACCACCGCGCCGTCACCTGCCTGCTCCGGGCTGTGCCCGACGCAGACCCGCAGCGCGTCGAGATCGTGGTCCCCCAACGACTCGGCGCACAGCACGAGCGGCCCGCGTTCGACCGCGACACAGCCGCGCACCGCGTCGATGCGCGGATCCGGCCAGGTGAACCTGGGCTGCGTGGGCAGCTCCAGCCGGATCTCCTGACCCGCGGTCCAGTCGCGGGTCAGGACGACGTCTCCTGGCGCGACCGGGCGACGCTCGTGATCCACGACGAGCACCGCCCCGGTCGCCCAGTCGGGGACGCGCAGGGTGATGGACCAGGGACCGCCGCTCCTGGCCACCCGCACGGCCACGTCTCCCCCTTCCGGGTACGACGTGCGCACCTCGAGGCCGACCTCGCGGCCGTCGGCGAGCCTGGTTTCCACGTCGCAGTCGGCGTACTGGTGCACCCGCAGGCCGGTGTCGTCAGCGGTGACGAGGTACGACGAGAGGCTTGCCAGCAGCCGTGCGATGTTCGGCAGGCAACACGACACCTCGCGCCACGGCGCCCTGAGCCCGCCGACGTCGAGCCGCTCGCCACCGGCCTGCGGCTGGACGATCGTGCGTTGGTGCAACGTGTTGGCGTAGAAGAAGCTCCGGCCGTCGTCGCCGATCGCGCCGGCGATCAGGTTGTGCAGCACGCGGTCCGCGATCCCGGCGTAGCGGTTGTCGCCGGTGGCCAGGAGCAGGCGCTGGGCAAGCATCACGGTGGCCACGCCCGCACAGGTTTCGGCGTACGCGCGGTCTGCGGGCAACACGAAGTCGTCGCCGAACGCCTCGTCCTGGTGCCGCGACCCCATGCCGCCGGTGATGTGCGTGCGCCGAGCCCACGCGCGGTCGAACTGCTCGGCCACCGCGCCCAGCAGGTCGTCGTCGTCCGTTTCGACGGCTACGTCCACGGCTCCGCACGCCAGGTACAGCGAGCGCACCGCGTGTCCCCGCAGGACGGTCGCCTTGCGCACCGGGATGTCGTCGTTGAAGTAGGACCAGCCGAACTCGTGCGCGGGCAGGGTGCGGTAGCCACGCCGCTCGACGAACGACGCGGCCTGGTCGAGGTAGCGCTGCTCCCCTGTCAGCCGCGCGAGTTCCACCAGCGCTGTCTCGATCTCCGGATGCCCGCAGACCCCCGTGGTGTCCGGTCCGAACGTCTCGCAGACGTGGTCGGCGGCGCGGCGGGCGACGTCCAGCAACGGCCCCGCGCCCGCGGTCCTCGTCCTGGCGACCGCCGCCTGCAACAGGTGCCCGACGCAGTAGAGCTCGTGTCCCCACGCCAGATCGCTGTAGCGCGGCCGCTGCCAGTCCCGGCCGAACGAGGTGCTGAGGTAGCCGTCCTCGGCCTGGGCACCGGCGATCTGGGACGTGAGCGCGTCGATGCGCGCGTCGAGCGCTGGGTCCGGGGACCTGCCGTGTTCCCACGACATCGCCTCGACGATCTTGTAGACCTCGGAGTCGGAGAACTCCCGGCCCTTGCGCTCCCGGGAGCCCGAACCGTTGCCGACGCTGGTGAAGTTGCCGGTCCAGCCCAGTTCGTCCATCCACTCCAGCGCGTGGCCGAGCGTCGCCTCGCCGTTGACCCGCTGCCGGGGTGCCCAGAAGCCACCGGTGATGCGCACCTCGTCCGTCCCCAATGGACGGAGAGGTCCGCGGGACGGGACGACCGGTCCGCGGATCGACTGGGTGTTGCGCATCGTTGCCACACCACGCACTCTGGTGACCGAAAACGATTTCGACAATGCGCCAAGAGGGGCAGAAATCGTCGAACACGCAGTCGAACCTCGTTCGAAAGGATTTCGATGGGCAGACGGCGTTCGGAGGCTGTGACTCTCGGGGACGTGGCGAAGCGGGCGGGCGTGTCCATCGCCACCGCGTCCAAGGCGATCAACGACCGCGGCGAGGTCGCCGCGGCCACTCGAGCGCGCGTGTTGCGGGCCGCGGCCGAACTGTCGTTCCAGCCCAACGTTCTGGCGCAGGGTCTGGTGGCGGGCCGCACCCGCGCGATCGGCCTGCTCACCGACGAGTTCGACGGCCGCTTCGCGATCCCGATCCTGCTCGGCGCCGAGAACGCGTTGTCGAACCAGGAGATGTCGGTGCTGCTGTGCGACACGCGCGGTGACGCGATCCGCCGCAACCACTACATCCGCACGCTGCTCGCCCGCCAGGTCGACGGGTTCATCGTGGTGGGCGACAGCAACGACGTCCGCACGTCGCTGACCGCGGACCTCCCGGTGCCGGCCGTGTACGTCTACTGCAGATCGAGCAACCCGGACGACCTCAGCCTCGTCTCCGACGACGCGGGCGGGGCACGGCTCGCGATCGAGCACCTGATGGCGTTGCAGCGCAAGCACATCGGCCACATCACCGGCCCGCAGCACTACCGCGCCGCCCGTGATCGCGCGGCCGCGGTGCACGCCGTGCTGGCCGAGCAGGGCCTGACGCTCGCGGGCGGTCAGCCGTTGCACGGCGAGTGGTCGCAGCGCTGGGGCCGGCACGCCGCCCGCGTCCTGGTCGCCACCGCGCCCGAGGTCGACGCGATCTTCTGCGGCAACGACCAGATCGCGAGCGGCGTCGCCCAGTCGCTCACCGACCTCGGCCGGCGGGTGCCGGACGACGTCGCGATCGTCGGATACGACAACTGGGAGATCTTCGCCGCGGACTGCAAGCCGCCGCTCACCACGATCGATCTCAACCTCCAGCAGCTCGGCACGACCGCCGTGACACACCTGTTCGCGGCACTCGAAGGAAACCCCGCGACCGGTGTCGTACGGCAGCCGTGCCGACTCGTGGTGCGCGAGTCCACGGCGTGACGATCAGGAGAGGAAACTGCCGTACCGGCCGTTGCGGATCGCGTTCTTCTGTTGCTCGTTGAAATGACAGTTCGGGTAGTTGTAGAACGACGCCGACATCGGTGTTCCGTCGGTGAACGACGAGTCGGGCAAACCGAAGGCGTGCCCCAGCTCGTGGACCATGCCCCCGTACCAGCGGTTCATCGGGCCGTTGATGCCGGCGGCACCGTCCGCGTCGTGTCCGGAGAGGATCACCCAGCCGTTGCCGCCACCGCCGCCCGCGCCAGGTCCTTCCGCGCTGATCTCGCCGACGTTGAGCCACCGGTTGTCCGGTGCGCCGAGACTCAGCCTGCGCAGCAGTTCCTGTTGCATGTTGAACACCGACCACCAGTACCGGTCGGGTCCGTTGGGCGTGTTCTCGTACCAGCTCCGGTTGCGCTCCCCGGTAATCACCTCGACCACGGGGTCGTTGAGCTGGAACGTCTTGCCCAGCTCCTGCTGGTAGTACCGCTGGGCCTCCCGCATGACGCGCGCGATCCCGTCCGGGTAGCGAGTGTCGTGCGGGACGTCGTACGGCCGCAACCAGTAGACCCGCACGGTTTTCGTCGGCGGGGCCTGCACCGCGTCCGCGGCGGCCAGCGGGGTCGCCGTGGCGAGCAGGCAGAGCATCGTCAGCAGGACCGCACGAATGCGGCCGCGCGAAAACTTTTCGAAATCAATCATTCAAAGAAATCTCCTCTTCGAATGAAGGTTCGACAAACATTCGCGCGATCGACGATTCTACGAAAACAATTTCGGGGTCACAGGCCGTCGCGCACCATCGCCTCGACGATCTTCACGTGCCGGTCGGCGTTGGTCTGGGAGAACTCGCTGTCGAAGTTCAGCCCGTACGGCCAAAAGTGCTGGCTGTCGCAGGTGATCTTGGCGCTGGCACCGTCGTACTGCCGCACGAGCGCGGTGGTCGCCGCGCCCTTGAAGGTGCCGCCACAACCGAGAGATCCCCATTTTCCACTGGTGCCGACACCGATGGTGTGGCTGATTTCGTGCAGCGCCGTGCGTTCGTTCATGGAGGCGGTGCTGCCGAACCGGATCGTCCCGTTGATGTTGCCGTCCGCCGTCGGCACCGAGGGTTCGTAATGGGCGGTGATGCTCTTCGTGAGACCGCTTAGATTGTTGTAGCGGGCCACCGCGGCGTTCATCGCACGGGTGATCAAGTCGTACGCCCGCTGCTGGTCGGCCGTCGGGTTCTGGGCCCGGACCAGCCTCCAGCTGAGCGTGCCCTGCTGCGTCACCTCGGTGGGAGCCGCCGGGGCCGTCGGCGCGGTCAGCGCGAGAGCGGCCGCACAGGCCACCAGCGCACTGCTGAATCGGGACAACGACATTGTTGGTCCTCCTGGCGCTAACCGAGCCGGAAGTCGGCGACGCGAATCGATGACGGCGTGGTGCCGCTGGAGGTCTGCTGGTACTGCACCGACAGGATGCCCAGCGACGCGACGCGGGACGTGTCCACGTTGACCTCTCCGAACGCCCGCAGCGACGGACGGTCGAACACGGTCGTCCAGTCCGTCCAGCCGCTGGCCTTGGTGGCCGCCACGATCTTGCCGCGCGGCATCACCAGGTAGGCGTTGTCGTCCCGGTCGAGCACGATCTTGGTGCGCTGGGTGTGGTTCGGCGGGATCGGCACCTCCATCTTGGTCCACTTTCCGTCCGCAGCGCGGAAGACGTGGAACGTGCGCCCGTACTGCGCGCGCTGCTGGGCGTAGTTCGAGACGCACTGGGTGAAGCGGCCGGGCACGTAGCTGATCACCACGTGCGGCCGTCCGTTCGCGTCCACCGCCTGGCTCTCCTGGTTCATCAGGCCGTGGTTCGGGTCGAGCGGGTCGGCCACCAGTCCCGGCGAGCTCACGCTGACCGGCGCGCCACCGGTCGTGCCGACGACGGTTCCCGTGCCGTTGCGCCAGGTTCGGCCGCGGTCGTCGCTGTAGACGTAGCCGGTGTCGTGGTTGGTCAGTCCGCCCGAGTTGCAGAGCACGCCGGAATTGCCTTCACGCCAGGTGAAAGCGGCGTGCAACCGTCCACTTCGGTCGTAGTTGAGGCCGTGCAGGTACATGTTGCGGGTGTTCGAGACCACGCCGTTCGGACCGGTGTACGAGCCGGTCGCCGAGGACCAGCCGCCGAGCTTGCGCCACGTGCCGCCGTTGTACTCGGCCAGCTCGTTGACGCCGTTGCCGGAGCCGCCGGTGCGGTAGCTGAACTGCAGTCTTCCCTCTGGTGTCACCAGGAACTGCGGGTAGGTCATCGAACCGAGCTCGACGCCGCCGAGCGTCCGCTGCACCGCGCCGAACGACGCGGCGTTCCACGGCTGACCGCCGATCGCGAGGCCCGGCTTGGAGCGGAAGTAGAACAGGCGGGTGTTGTGGGTGTCGAGTGCGATGTGGATCGTGTTGTCCTGCGGGGAGATCCCGATCGAGATCACGTTGTGCGAGTCGTCGATGCTGAGCCGGTGCGGCAACACGACGGTCTCCCACGCCGTGCTGCCCAGACTCCTGCGGGCGATCACGGCGTTGCGGCTACCGGTGTACCAGGTGGCGTACTGGCGCCCCTGGTAGGTCAGGATCGCGTCCTGCTGGAACGAATTGTTGTTCACCAACCCGTCGTAGGAGACGAAGTAGAGCGCCGACGGGTCGAGCAGCGTGTCGCCGACGAGGCTCACGGTCGGTGCCGCGTGAGCGGTCCCCGGCACGGAGAGGGAGGCGGCGACAACAGCCGCGGTCAGCAGATGAGGGAGCGTCCTGGCCATGGTCCGGCAGAGTGCTGTCGAACAACATCGAACGCAAGAGACGATCCATTCGATAACAGTGTTCGATGCTGTGAACCACGCGGACCTCGTGACCTCTTGTCGCAGTCGAAGACCAACTGTTCACTTGTGTTCATTTCTGTCTGAACATGGAGGTTCAGCGTGCGGCGCGCGATTGTTCTTGCGACAGTCATGTTGGTTGCGGCAGGTTCGATGACACCGATCGCCGCCGCCGTCGATCCTCCACCTGATGTGCACACGTATCTGGAGGATCCGCGCAAGATCGCCGAGGGACAGGAGCCGCACCACGCGTTGCTGCTCCCGCAGGCCGACGTCGCCGCCGCCGTGCGCCACGCCGAGCGCACTCCGTTCACGCAGTCGCTCGACGGCAAGTGGCGGATCTCCATGGCGGACAAGCCCGCCGACGTGCCGGCGGGGTTCTACGCCGACGGCTACGACACCTCGGGCTGGCGCACCGTCACCGTGCCGCACACGTGGCAGACCGACGGCCTCGACCACCCGATCTTCCGCAACATCGCCACCGAGGTGCAGCCGGACGACCCGCCCCGCGTCCCCCGCGACGTGAACCCGACCGGTGCGTACGTCCGCGACTTCGACGTGCCCGCCAACTGGACCAAGCGCGCGACGTTCCTGCGCTTCGAAGGCGTGACGTCGGCCTACTTCGTGTGGGTCAACGGCAAGTACATCGGCTACGACCAGGGCGGCTACACCCCGGCCGAGTTCGACATCTCCTCTGCGCTGCGACCGGGCCGCAACAAGGTCGCCGTGCAGGTGCACCGCTGGAGCGCGGGTTCCTACCTCGAGGACTACGACCAGTGGCGGTACTCGGGCATCTTCCGCTCGGTGTCGCTGTACTCGACGCCCGCCACGTTCATCCAGGACGTCACCCTCAAGACCGATCTCGACGCGACCTACACGGACGCGACCCTCACCGCTGACGTGGAGCTCGGCCACAAGCCCGGCGGCACCACCGGAAAGCACCGCGTCACCGCGAGCCTGCGCGACGCCAGGGGCAAGGAAGTCGGTTCGGCGAGCCAGGAAACCGACGGCAGCACGGCCCGCCTGACTCTGCCCGTGCGCAACCCGGCCAAGTGGACCGACGAGACGCCGAACGTCTACACCGTCGTGCTGACGCTCGCCGCGCCCGACGGTAAGATCACCCACATCACCAGTGACACCACCGGTTTCCGCAAGATCGAGATCCGCGACCGGACGTTGCTGGTCAACGGCAAGCGCGTGCTGTTCAAGGGCGTCAACCGCGCGGAGACCGACCCGGACCACGGCCGGCACGTGCCCCGCAAGGCGCAGGAACGCGACGTGGCGCTGCTGGAGCAGCTCAACGTCAACGCCGTCCGCACCTCGCACTACCCGAGCGACCCTTACTTCTACGATCTGGCCGACAAGAACGGCATCTGGATCGACGACGAGATGGAGATCGAGACCCACAACCACGAGAACTGCTCGCGCTGGTGCCAGGCCAACCAGCCGGAGTGGCGCGACACGTTCATGGACCGCCTGATCGGCATGGTCGAGCGGGACAAGAACCACCCCAGCATCTTCATGTGGGACACCGGCAACGAGGCGGGGCTCGGCGCGCACCACTTCGAGATGGCGAAGTGGCTCAAGGCCAACGACCCGTCGCGGCCGATCTACCACCAGTCCAACAACCCCGACGGTGACGCGCCGTTCGCCGACGTGTGGGGCCCGCGCTACCCGTCGCCGGAGAGGTTCGCCGAGCAGGCGAAGAGCACGACCAAGCCGTTGATCTTCGGTGAGTACGCCCACGCGATGGGCAACAGCCTCGGCAACTTCCGCGAGTTCTGGGACATCATCCGCGCCAACCCGCAGACCCAGGGCGGGTTCATCTGGGACTGGGCCGAGCAGAACATCCGGCAGAAGACCCGCATCGCGCCGGACAGCTCCGGTAACAACATCACCGCCCTGCTCTCCGGCGCGCCGAAGCTCGTCGACGGCCACCGCGGCAAGGCGCTGTCGTTGTCCGGGCTCGACGACTTCGTCGAGGTCTACCGCGACCGCTTGCTCGACATCACCGGTACCGCGCTGACGCTGGACGCGTGGGTCAAGCCCGGCAAGTGGACCGGGCAGTTCCCGATCATCGCCAAGGGCGACCACCAGTGGACGCTCAAGATGAAGAACGAGACCACGCTCGAGTTCTTCATTCACAGCGGCACGTGGCGGGCTGTGCAGGCGAAGGTGCCGGCCGACTTCTACGGCAAGTGGCACCGGGTCAGCGGCACCTACGACGGCACCGCGATCCGGCTGTACATCGACGGCGCCGAGGTGGGTTCCCTGCCGTTCACCGGCGCGATCGACTACTCGGCGGCGGACGTGAACATCGGCCGCGACTTCGAGATGTCGTGGAACGACCCGTCGACCGTCACCAGGCTGTCCCACGGTGACGTCGACGACGTGCGGATCTACAACCGGGCCCTGTCGCCTGCCGAGCTGAACGCTTCGACGCCGGTCGGTGGCGCCGTGCTGGCGCTGGACTTCGACAGCGTGCAGGAACGCGGCACGCACTTCGCGTACGGCTCGACGCTGTCCGGTGTGGACGGTCTGATCAACACGGACCGCTCCACGCAGCCCGAAGCGCTGCAGATGGCGTGGGCGCACCAGCCGATCCGGTTCGCCTACGCCGGCGGCGTGCTGTCGGTGACCAACGAACGCCAGTTCACCGGCACCGACGACCTCACCCTGAAGTGGCGGGTCACCGAGGGGTCGCGGGTGGTCAAGGACGGCTCGCAACCGTTGCGGGTCGCCAGCGCTTCGACCGGTGCCATCCCGCTGCCGGTGCCCGCCAACAACGCCGATCGCGAGCGGTTCCTGACCGTCGAAACGGTGACGTCCAACGGGCACGTGCTCGCGCACGACCAGTTCTCGCTGGGCGGCAGCCGGGTTCCCGGCCTCGACAAGGCGCCGCTCGACTGGGCCGTCGTGTTCACCCAGGAGGACGCGGCCAAGGTCACGGCGACGGCGGCCGGGGCGACCTACACGGTCGACAAGAAGTCCGGTGTGCTGACGTCCATCAAGTCGTGGGGACGCGAGCTGCTCACCAGCGGCCCGAAGCTCGACGCGTGGCGGACGCCGATCAGCAACGAGACCTACACGTGGGGCCGCGCGGAGGGTGAGGACTGGCGCAAGGCCGGCCTCGACCGCCTGGAGACCACCGTGAGCGGCGTGCGGGTGGAGAAGGACGGTCTCAAGACCACCCGGATCGTCGTGGACAGCAAGGTGGCCGCGCCCGGCGTGACCGGGGCGTGGTTCGACCAGACGATGACCTACTCGGTCGACTCGGCCGGCGTGCTGCGGCTCGGCCACCGCGTGACACCGCAGGGCTCCATGCGGACGCTGCCCTACCTGCCGCGCATCGGCGTCCAGCTGTCCGTGCCGGACCGCTTCAAGGAGTTCTCCTGGTACGGCCGTGAGGCGGAGAGTTACATCGACCGCAAGGACGGCACGCCGATCGGGGTGCACTCGACCTCGGTGGCCGACCAGTACGTCGAGTACCACCGCCCGCAGGACCACGGCAACCACACCGACACCCGGTGGGCGCTGCTCACCGACGGCCGCACGTCGGGACTGCTGGTGTCGGGCGTCAAGGACGTCAGCGTGACGCAGTACGACGACCTCGAACGCGCCGCGTACCCGTTCATGTTGCAGCGCAACAAGGGGTACTTCACACTGCACGCCGACCACGCCGTGACCGGTGTCGGTGACACGCCGAACCCGGTGCGGCAGCGCAACCAGGTCCGGCCTGACAGCACGTACGACTACACCATCACGATGCGGCCGCTGACGTCGCAGGAGGCCTGGTCGGGCAAACCGGCGGGAGCCTGACGGGCTGACGCCCGCCATGAACGGCGCTTTTGTGGACTCCAGGTCCACAAAAGCGCCGTTCATGGCATCTCGGGCACAAGACGGCTGAGTCCTTTTAGGACCGTGTAAACGGCGTGCGGCTGAATGGCGCAAGTCTCAATTTTTCACTGTGAAACACGAAGTTGCTGACACGCAACGGTTTCGACGATTCGACACCGGTTGAGGTTCGACGTGAACAAAGTGAGGGTCTGTCTCGTTCAGAACGGGTGACCGCGCACCGTTTCCGAAAGGCGACCCCTGCAGTGAATGCCGTGTTCCGCGATACCGCATTGCGCGACCTGCCTCTGCCGGACCGCGCGTTGTTCCAGTCGTTCGGCGCCGGGCCGATCCGGACCCCGCCGTTCGACCACATCCACCACGCCGTCGAGAAACAAGCCGCACGACACCCGGACCTGGTCGCCGTCGAACACCTCGGCGAGTCGATCACCTATGCCGAGCTGAACCGCAGGGCCGAGTTGCTGGCCGAGTTGCTGACCCGCGCCGGGGTGCGTCCGGGTGAGCGGGTCGGCCTGTTCCTCACGCGGTCGATCTCGATGGTCGTCGGCATTCTCGGCATCCTCAAGGCGGGTGCGGCTTATGTGCCGCAGGACGTCCGCATCGCCCCCGAAGTCCATTTGCGACATATAGTCCGCACGGCGCGCGTCAACTTCGTGCTCACCACGAGCGAGCACGAGTCCGCGCTGCCCGGCGGTCTGGGCACGATCATCGCGATCGACCGCGTGCCCGACGCCACCGAGTTCTGCCGTACCGCCACCCAGACCTCGGACATCGCGGCCGTCATCTTCACCTCCGGCACCACCGGACGGCCCAACGGCGTGCAGGTCTCGCACGCCAACCTGTGCAACGTCCTGCTGACCGCGCCCGGATGCCTCGGCGTCGAAGCGGGGACCAGGGTGTCGCAGCTGCTGAACATCGCCTTCGACATGGCGATGTGGGAGATCCTCGGCACGCTGGCGCACGGTGGCACGCTGGTGATCCGCGGCGGGGACATCGAGCGGACGGCGAGCACCGTGGACGTCGTCATCGCCACGCCCAGCGTGCTGGCGTCGCTGGATCCCGCCGTGTGCCGCGGAGTGCGCACGATCGCGGTGGCCGGCGAGCGGTGCCCGCAGTCGCTGGCCGACAGGTGGGCGCGCCAGGCCGCCTTCCACAACTCGTGCGGGCCCACCGAGGTCACCATCGTCAACACGGTGCAGCGGTACGTGCCCGGTGATCAGCTGACGATCGGCCGGCCGGTGCCGAACACGACGGTGTACGTGCTCGACGAGAACCTGCGGCCGTGCCGCATCGGCGAGGTCGGCGAGATGTGGGCGGGCGGCGACTGCGTGACCGCGGGCTATCTGGGTGATCCCGCACTGACGGCCGAACGCTATCTGCCTGACCCGTTCCTGGGCGGCGGCCGCCTGATGTTCCGCACCCGCGATCTCGGGCGGTGGACCCCGGACGGCCTGCTGGAGCACCACGGCCGCACCGACGACCAGGTCAAGGTGCGCGGGTTCCGGGTGGAGCTGGACGCCGTGACGTCGGCGCTGGAACGCGCGGCCGACTGCAGCCGCGCCACGACCCTGCTGCACAACGGCAGGCTCGTCGGGTTCATCAGCCCGGCCAGCGCGGTGCCGGAACAGGCACGCCGAGCCGTGGAGGAGCGCTTGCCGTACTACTGCGTGCCCACGTTGATCGTGCCGGTCGACACGCTGCCGACCACGGACCGCGGCAAGGTCGATCGGCGCGCACTGCTGTCGCGTTTGGACGGACAAAAGGAAACCGTCGCATGACCTCAGTCCGCGCCGTCCACCTGCCCCCGGCCGACCGGTCGTGGCGCACGATCCTGCGCCGCCGCCCGTTCACCCACCACAACCGCCTCGTAGCCGCCGTCGTCCTGGTCAACCTCTGTTTCGTCGGCTCGTGGGACGCAGA
Organism: Lentzea alba; assembly: GCF_011067745.1. GTDB lineage: Bacteria > Actinomycetota > Actinomycetes > Mycobacteriales > Pseudonocardiaceae > Lentzea > Lentzea alba. The sequence goes on along the minus strand of NZ_JAAMPJ010000013.1, from coordinate 225,755 downwards.
CCGGCTGACCGCGCTGGTCGTCGCCAACCTGACGCTGGCCGCGCTCGTCCGCCAGCAGCTCGTGATCAACCTGTTCTTCTGGCTCGCCACCAGCGCGCCCACCCGGTGGCCGTTGCGGGTCCGCTGGACGCTCGGCAAGGTCTACCACTTCGGCGGGCTGCACGTCGGCGGCGCGATCTGCGCCACCGCCTGGTTCCTCGTGCTCGCCGCCACGACGACAGGGCCACCACTCGTCCTGGCGCTGACCTGGACGATCATGGCGCTGCTCGGCGTGCTCGTCGTGCTCGCGCTCCCCCGTCTGCGGGCCAAGCGGCACGACCTGTTCGAGCGCTCGCACCGGTTCGGCGGGTGGGCCGTGCTCGTGCTGTTCGGCGTGCTGTCCGCGGTGTCGAACCCCGTCTTCCTGTGGCCGCTCGCCCTCGTGGTGGCCAGTGTGGTGCTGCCGTGGTTGAGGTTGCGGCGGGTTCCCGTGCACATCGTGAGCCCGTCACCGCACGTCGCGCTCGTGTCGTTCGACCACGGCGTCACGCCGTTCGCGGGTTCGTCGACGACGGTGAGCCGCAACCCGTTGCTGGAGTGGCATTCCTTCGCGAACGTCCCGGCGCCCGGCCGCTCCGGCTTCCGCCTCACCATCTCCCGCGCGGGTGACTGGACGGCGAAGTTCATCGCGGACCAGCCGAGTCACGTGTGGGTCAAGGGCATTCCGACGGCGGGTGTCGGCAACATCGACAAGCTCTTCACCAGGGTGGTGTGGGTCGCCACCGGCAGCGGTATCGGCCCCTGCCTGCCCCACCTCCTGGCCGGCGACACGCCTTCGGTGCTGGTGTGGTCGACCCGCAACCCCCGCCGCACCTACGGCGACGCGCTGGTCGACGAGATCCTGGACGTGCAGCCCGACGCCGTCGTCTGGGACACCGAGAGCCAGGGCAAACCCGACCTGGTCGCGCTCGCGTACGACGCGTGCAAGCGCTTCGACGCGGAAGCGGTCATCTGCATCTCCAACAAACCCACCACCTGGCAGGTCGTCGAAGAGCTGGAAGCCAGGGGCATCCCGGCTTACGGCGCCATCTGGGACTCGTGAGGAGACCACCGTGGACTATCAGACACTCCTGCTCGACGAGCACGACGACGTCCTGACGGTGACCGTGCACCGACCACCCGCGCGCAACGCGTTGTCCCAGCGGACACTCACCGAACTGCGCCACCTCCTCGCGACCTTCGCGGGCCCGCGCGCGCTCCTGCTCACCGGCTCGGAAGGGCCCGCGTTCATCGCCGGGGCGGACATCCGCGAGATGGCCGCGATGACGCCGGAGGAGGGCGAGCGGTTCGGCGCGCTGGGCCAGGAGGTGACCCGGCTGCTCGAACAGCTCCCGGTCCCGGTGATCGCCTGCGTGGACGGGTACGCGCTCGGCGGCGGTTGCGAGATGGCGATGGCGTGCGACTTCGTCTACGCCACCCGCAAAGCCGTGTTCGGTCAGCCGGAGGTGCTGCTCGGCCTGATCCCCGGCTTCGGCGGCTGTGTCCGGTTGTTCCGCCGGGTAGGCGTCGCCAAAGCACGCGAGCTCATCTACTCCGGCCGCCGGCTCGACGCCGCGGAAGCGCATCGACTCGGCCTGGTGAACGAGGTCTTCGACAACCGCGAGGAGATGTTCGCCGCCGCCCGCCTCGTGCTCGCCGACATCGCGGCGAACTCCCCCGCCGCCGTCAAGGCCTGCAAGTCGGTGCTCGACGCGGTGGACGGCCTGGGCGTCGAGGAAGGACTGAAGGTGGAGCTCGAAGCGTTTCGAGAAGCCTTCACGACCGCCGACATGCGCGAAGGCACAGCGGCGTTCCTGGCCAAGCGGGCTCCCACGTTCCGGACCTAGGGGTGCGTCATCAACGCCGACCACAGCACCGTGCTGCGCGCACTGCACGACGGCCACGCCGAGGCGCTCTGGCGTTATGCGGTCCGCCTCACCGGAGACGAGCAACTGGCCGAGGACGTCGTGCAGGAGGCGCTGCTGCGAGCGTGGCGCAACCCCGGCATCCTCGAGCAGGGCTGCGCGGCCTCGAAGGCCTGGCTCTACACGGTGGCACGCAACTTCGCGATAGACGAGTGCCGCAGCGCCCGCGCCCGCTGGGAGGTCGGCTCGGCCCGCCTGCCAGAACGCGCGCGCTCCGACCACACCGACCGCACGCTGGACGCCTGGCTGATCGCCGACGCGCTGTCCCAGCTCAAACCAGAGCACCGGGTGGTGATCGTGCGGGCCTACTACCGGGGCGAGTCCGTCGCGGAACTCGCCAAGATCCTGGACGTGCCACCGGGAACGGTGCGGTCACGGATGCACTACGGCCTGCGCGCACTGCGGCTCGCCTTGGAGGAGAACGGGGTGACCGGGCGGTGATGTGCCCGTTCCGCGAGTGGGAGGCGGCCTACCTGCTGGGCTCGCTGTCCCCCGGTGACCGGCAGGTCTACGAACGCCATCTCGCCGCCTGCCCGCCGTGCGAACACGAGGTGTGCCGGATGGCGGGCACGGCGGGTCTCCTGTCCCGCGTGCCCGCCGAGTGGGCGGTGGAGTCGCCGGGCCCCGTGGCCGAGGTGCCCCGGCCGGCTCGGGACCGGGGGCACCTGCTCGTCACGCTGTCGGTGCTCGCCGCCGTGCTCGTCGCGCTGCTGGTGTTCGTCCGGTACCGGTCGTGGGACGACACGTCGTGATTGAGGTGGGCAGGAGGTGGACGACCCGTCAGGACTTGCGACCCAGCCGCAGCGCCGAAACCAGGAAGAAGATCCCGCCGATCGCCGCGTACCCGGCGAGGTTCGCGAGCGTCGGGTCCGCCCCGGACGCCATCACGATGAACGACGACCCGGCCAGCACGGAGATGCCCCCACTGAGGATCATCGGCCACTGCCCACCCGTCCCGCGCCGGCTGACGCCCACGAACAGCTGCACCAGCCCGGACACGATCGCCCAAACGCCCCACACCCGCAGCACCGCCGGCAGACCCGAACCAGCGGCGACCGCCAGACCGACGGCCGCGAGCAAGCTGATCGCGATGTTCACGTACAGCCCGCGCACGGCTCCACCAGCACGCGACGAGCGGGCGTCCACCACCGCGGCAACCACGTCGAACAGCGGATACAAGACCAGCAGGGCGATGCTCACCGGCCCGAGGCTCTTGCTCATCACGAACAGCAGAGCGGCCCAGACGACGGCGAACCCGAACCGGACGAGGTACAGGCGGCGCAGCGCCGACGCGTTTCCGACGGGCGAAGCAACGGCAGTCACGGGAAATCCACTCTCCTCAGGCAACCAATGAGACCGAACGTTCTACCTCTTCCCAGCCTGACGGGTCACCACCAGATCGTCAAGACCGAACGTTCTATCCGCTAAAGTCGGGGACATGGCGCGCACCGAATCGACCCGGCCGTCCGAAGCGCGGTCCCGGCTGCTCAACACCGCCCTCAAGGTCTTCTACGCCGAGGGCATCCACTCCGTGGGCATCGACCGCATCGTCGAGGAAGCGCAGGTCACGCGGGCCACCCTCTACCGCCACTTCCTGGGCAAGGAGGAGCTCGTCGTCGCCTACCTCACCGAGGTCGACACGGCCATGCGCGCCCAGGCCGCCGCGGCCCGCAGCGACTCCCCCGCCGACACCCTGCGGGCGCTCAGCCAGGCGATCGCCGCCGGGATCAGGTCGCCCGAGTTCCGGGGCTGTGCCTTCCTCAACGCCGCCGCCGAGTACCCCGACCCCGACCATGCGGTGCATCAGGCCGTGCTGGCCCACCGCCAGTGGTTCGAGGCCACCGTCACGGAGCAGTTCGCCCTGATCCGGAAAGACGACGCCGGGCCCGCCGCGAAGCACTTCGTGATGTTGCGCGACGGCGCGATGGCGGCGGGGTGCCTGTCCGACGCGGAGGCCGTCTGCGAGACGTTTCTCCGTGGCGTCGAAGGACTTCTGCGGGTGTTCACCGCCGAGGTCGAAGCATCCGGCTGATCACAGCCAGCCGCGCTCACGGGCGATGTTCGCCGCGTCCGACCGGTTGCGGGCGCCGAGCTTCGCCATCGCCGTCGACAGGTAGTTGCGGACGGTGCCTTCCGCGAGGTTCAGCCGGGCCGCGATGTCCGCGTTGCTCGCGCCGGTCGTGACCTCGTGCAGCAACTCGCGTTCCCGCGGTGTCAAAGGATCAACGCTGTCCCACGCGGCCATCGCGAGTTCCGGTGCCACCACGCGTTCGCCGGCGTGCACCCGACGCAGGGCGGACACCAGGTCCGCGATCGGCGCGTCCTTGAGCACGTAGCCCGCGACACCGGCGTCCATCGCGCGGCGCAGATACCCACTGCGGGCGAACGTCGTGATGATCAGGACGCGGGTGGGGTCGCCGGACCGGCTCAGTTCCTGGGCTACGTCGAGGCCCGATCGGCCGGGCATCTCGATGTCGGTCAGCAGCACGTCCGGACGGTGTTCGGCCACCACCGCGAGGGCTTCGTCGCCGTTGCCGGCGGTGGCGACGACCGTGACGTCCGGTTGCAGGTCGAGCAGCTGGGCGAACGCGCCGCGCACCATCGCCTGGTCCTCGGCCAGGACGACCCTGATCACGTCGCCACCCGCAGCGGCACGGCGATGGTGACGGTGGTGCCCGCCGAACCGGTGCGGCGGACCAGGCCGCCGAGTGCGGCGATGCGTTCGCGCATGCCGGTCAGGCCGTTGCCTTCCGGGGCGTGGTTGCCGATGCCGTCGTCGGCGATCACCAGGCACAGCTCGCCGTCGCGGGCCTCGATGCCGATGTGACACGTCTTGGCCCGCGCGTGCCGGGCCACGTTCGTGACGGCTTCGCGCAACGCCAGTGCCAGCTCGTGTTCGGTCGAACCGACGATCGTCAGGTCCGGGTCACGCCGCACGACCACCTCCACGCCGAGGCTCGTCAACGCCGCGCGCGCCGCCTCCAGTTCGGTCTCCAGGCTCGCGCTGCGCCAGCCGGTGACGGCGTCGCGGATCTCGCCCAGCGCCGCACGGGCCGCGCGTTCGATCTCCGCCGCTTCCTCCTGAGCCCGCGCCGGATCCGCGGCGACCAGCTGGGCGCGCAGGACGATCGCGGTCAGCGTGTGGCCGAGCAGGTCGTGCAGGTCGCGGGCGATGCGCTCGCGTTCGGCCAGGGTCGCGAGGTGCTCGACCCGTGCGGTGCGGATGCGCAGCTCGGCGGCTTCGCGGTCGCGTTCGGCCCACTCGACCTGCAGGATGCCGATCAGCCACAGGAAGATCAGCGACGGCAGCAAGCCCCACAACCGGTACGGCATCTCGACCGTCGACACCACGGCGAACACACCGATCAGCGCGGTCAGGCCGACGAACCACCTCATCGCCACGCGCCGCGACTCCGCCAGGCCGGCGAACGCGCCCGCGTAGACGAAGAGCACCGCGGCACCGGTGTTGAACGGCGTCGCCAGCGCGCCGAGCACGACGGTCGGCACCAGGCACCGCCAGCGGACGAGATCCGTGCGGTGCCACGCCAGCACGTACATCGGGACGAACGCCACGACCACGACGGCGACGAGCGTCCAGTCCGCCCAGTCCGCGGCCGGGTCGAACACCGGTGCCCACAACAGGTTCCCGAGGTACAGCAGGTGCATCCAGCGGGAGATCCCAGCGACTTTTTTCATGATCGGGCATGACGATACGACACCGCGGCCAGCCCAGCCGCCACTACGGCAAAGCCGAGCAGCGCGAACACGTGCGCCCACACCGGCCCACCGGTCAGCTGCGCGGTAGCCAGCCCCGCCAGGTGGTAGGTCGGCAGGAACCGCGCGATGTCGGCGAAGAACGCGGGCATCATCGACAGCGGCATCCACAGCCCGGACACGACGGCCGACGGGATCAGCACCGCGTTCAGCACGGCGGCCGCGGTACCCGAGCCGACCTGGAAGCCGATCGCCAGGCTCAGCAACGCGAACGGCAACGCGCCCACCACCAGCACCAGCAGCATCCGCAGCAGCGCGGGCACCGGCGCGTCCAACGAACCGGTGATCGCCGCGGTCGCCATCATCGCCAGCAACACCCCGGCCGCATAAGGCAGCGCTGCCACCACTTTGGCCGCGAGCGTCACGGAGATCGGCACCGCGGACACCCGCTTCGCCCGCAGCCACCCGCGTTCCCGGTCCGCCGCGACACCGATCCCGGGGTTCATCAACACCACCGAGATCACGCCGAACGCGCCGAACGTCGCGACCATCGCGGTGCCCGCCGACAGCCCTCCGTTGCTGAACTTCCCGAACAGGGACACGAAAAGCGCGAAGAACGCCACCGGCATCAAGATCGAGAAGAACAGCGCGGCCGGCTCGCGGACGACACCCCTCAGCTCGTCCGCGAGCTCCACCCGGAACACCTTCACGCCGCACCCCTCTCGATCAGACCCGCCACTGCCTCTTCCAGCCCGGCACCCTCGACCCGCAGATCGGTCAGGCCGGGGTCCTCCGCGAGCAACACCCGCAGCAACGCTTCCGGCGCGCGAGTGCCCAGGCGCACGTGCTCGCCGTCGTCGCGCACCGACACCACACCGGGAATGGCTTCGAGCCGGGTGCGCACCAACGACGTCCGCGCGATCACCGTGCGGTCGGGCAGCCGCGCCACCAGTTCGTCCGGCGTCCCCTCGGCGAGCACGCGACCGCGGTCGAGCACCACCACGCGGTCGGCGACGGCGGACGACTCCTCGATCAGGTGCGTGGTGAGCAGCACGCCGGTGCCGCGCGCCCGCCGCTCGGCGAGGATCTGCCAGAACCTCCTGCGGGCGGGCACGTCCAGGCCCGCGGTCGGTTCGTCCAGCACCAGCAACCGGGGTTCGGCGACCAGCGCCATGGCGAGCTGCAACCGTTGTTTCTGACCGCCGGACAGCTTCGCGGCGCGCCGCGAAGCCAGATCGGTCAGGTCGAGCTCGGCCATGACCGGCCCGGCGGCCGAGCGCGGCACGCCCGCCCGTACCGCGGCACCGGTGACCAGTTCGCTCACCTTCAGCGTGTTCGGGAACCCGAGCGACTGCTGCACGACACCGAGTTGCCGTCGGGTGGACGCGATCCGCGGATCACCGCCGCGGACGCGAACCCGGCCCTCCTTGGCGGCGAGCAGGCCGATCACCAGATTGACCAGCGTCGTCTTGCCGGCGCCGTTCGGCCCGAGCAACGCCACGCACTCCCCCGCGCCGACGTCGAGATCGACGCCGGCCACTGCCTGCGTGGCGCCGTAGTCGAAGCGCGCCCCACGTACTTCGAGCACCTTTTCCATGCAGATCAGCGTGCTCGGCGAGAGCGAAAGCCAGTAGTGAGGCAGCGTCACCTCATCGAGATGACAAATGTCAACCGTGGTCCAGCACGCGACGCAGGAACCGCTGGGTCCGTTCCTCCCGCGGCTCCCCGATCACCTGGCCCGGCGTGCCTCGCTCCACGATCACGCCGCCGTCGAGGAACAGCATCTGGTCCGCCACGCTCTCGGCGAACCGGATCTCGTGCGTGACGATGACGGTCGTCCACCCCTCCGACGCCAGGTCCTTGATCACCGACAGCACCTCTCCCACCAGCTCGGGGTCCAGGGCGGACGTCGGCTCGTCGAACAGCACGACGCGTGGCTTCAACGCCAGCGCACGAGCGATGCCGACGCGCTGCTGTTGCCCACCGGACAGCTGGTACGGGTACGAGGAAGCCTTGTCCGCCAAGCCGACCTGGTCCAGCAGCACCCGAGCCTCGGCAACGACCTCCTCGATGGGCCGCCCCTGGGCCACGACCGGCCCCTCGGTCAGGTTCTCGAGGACCGTGCGGTGCGGGAACAGGTTGTGCGACTGGAACACCATGCCGCTCTGCGCGCGCAACCGTTGCGCGGCCGCACGTCCCGCCTTGCCGGCGGGCAACGCGGAGAAGTCCACCGACACGTCGTCGATGCGGACCACGCCGCGATCCGGCGTGTCGAGGACGTTCAGCGAACGCAGCACAGTGGTCTTGCCGGAGCCGGACGGCCCGAGAAGGACGGTCGAGGTGCCACGCGGGACGGTGAAGTCGATGCCGCGCAACACGTCCAGCGAGCCGAACGACTTGTGCAGGCCGGAGACCTCGATGCGGATGTCGGTCATGCGATCACGTACCTGTTCAGCCTGGTCTCCAGTCGTTTCTGCCCGGCGGACAACGCCACGCAGATCAGCCAGTAGTAGAGCCCCGCGAAGGAGTAGAGCGCGAGGAACTCGTTGCTCTCGGCGGCGGCCAGCTGCGACTCGCGGAAGAGTTCGGTCAGCAGCACCACGGAACCGAGCGAGGTGTCCTTGAGCAACGACAGCAACGTGTTGGACAGCGGTGGCACGGCCGTGCGGGCAGCTTGCGGCAACACGATGCGACGCAACGTCTGCGAGTAGTTCAGGCCGATGGTCGACGCCGCTTCGAACTGGCCGCGCGGCACGGACAGGATCGCCGAACGGACCACCTCGGCCGCATACCCCGCGACGTTCAACGAGAACGCGACCACCGCGGCGGTGAAGGGCGGGAACTTCAGCCCTATCTGCGGCAGTCCGTAGAAGACGATGAACAGCTGCAACAGCAACGGCGTGCCGCGGATGATCGAGATGAACGCCCGCGCGGCGCCGGACAACACCCGGTAGGGCGAAATCCGGGCCAGCGCGACGAGCAGCGCCAGCACCAGGCCGATCGCGAACGACAACGCCGTCAGCGGGATGGTGACCTTGACCAGGCCGACGAACATCGGCCACGCGGTGGAGCGCAGGACGTCCCACGTGCTGCGCGGGCCACGGCCCTCGGACAGGTCGGCGGTGCCACCGTCCTCAACGGACACATCGGCCTTGAAGTACTTCTGGGAGATGCCGCGCAACGTGCCGTCGGCCTTCAACGCGTCGATCGCCTGGTTCGCCTGCGTCAGCAGCGCGGCGTCCGTCTTGCGCAGCGCGAGCACCTGTTCGCTGCCCGCCTGGCCCGCGTCACCGGCGATCTCCACGTCCTTCGAGCCGGTGGTCGCGAGGTAGTCGAGGACGGCGATGTTGTCGTTGACGATCGCGTCGACCCGGCCCTGCTGCAACAGAGCCGCGGCCTGGGCGAACCCCTCGACGGCCTCCACGCGGGCGCCGGCGTCGCGGGCGATCTTGGCCCAGTTGCTGGTGCTGGACTGCGCGGTGGTCTTGCCGCTCAGGTCCGCGATGGACTTGATCCGGTCGTCACCGGTGCGGCGGACGATCACGCCGCGCGAGTAGGTGTAGGTGTTCGACAGGCCGTACTTGGCCGTGCGTTCGGGGTTGCGCGACACCTGGTTGGCGATCAGGTCGATCCGGCCGGCGTCGAGCGCGGGGAAGACCGCGTCCCACTGCGTCTCGACGAACTCCAGCCGCCACCCGGCCTTCGCGGCGATCGCCTTGACCACCTCGATGTCGTAGCCGGTCAGTTCCTGCGTCTGGGGATCGTGGAACGAGAACGGCGGGTAGGTGCCCTCCGTGCCGATCTTGACCACCGGAGGTTGCTGTTGTCGCGCGTTCGCGGGTGCCGGGAGGACGATCAACAGCAGCAGGAGCAGCACCGCGCCCCTGAACACTTGTCGCATCGAGGCAGCGTAGAGGGAACGGGGCGGGTGCCGCTGAGGTGAACCCGTACCTGGAGCGGTTGCTCAGCGCGACCCTCTGACGGCCCACGCCCTGGCGGTCAGCTCGATCGGGCCTCCCGTGTCCAGCCGGGACGCCAGCAGGTCGCGGATCGCGGCCTGCTGGTCCGCGGGCAGCGTGGCGAAGTACGCGGGTGCGGCTCCCGCTCCGCCGAGGAACGGTTCCCAGAAGTCGGCGAAGTCGCGGAACACCGTGGGCACCACGATGCCGGTCACCTCGACGTCCTTCAGCCCGGCGCCGGTCCACAGGTCGCGCAACGGGTCCTGCCCGCTCACGTGCGCGAAACACAGGCCTTCGTCGTGCTCGGCCGCAGCGGGGTCGACGTCCCGTGCGGCGTCCCAGAAGTAGCGCATCATCTGCATGCCGGTCGAGTAGTCCCACACGTACGACCCGACGAACGAGCCCACGCGCGCGAACTCCGAGACGGCGCGCGGCACGTCGGGCACGAAGGTGAGCACGAGCCCGCTCACCACGACGTCGGCTTCGAGGTCGCCCAGGTCCACGGCGGTGCCGACGTCGAAGGTGGCGCCGTGGACGTGCTGCCTGGCCAGTTCGAGGAAGCCCGGCGACGGGTCGATCCCGGTGATCGCGGCCGGGTGCGCGTGCGCCAGCACGGTCTCGGTCAGCGCGCCGGTGCCGCAGCCGACGTCGAGCCACGTCCGGCCCGGTGGCACGGCCAGCCACCGCAGGAACTCCACCGCGACCGGCCTGCTCCACCGGCCCACGTACCGCTCATACGCGTCACCGAGATCCCACATGCCCGCGACGCTAACGCAGCCCGCACGCGGCCACCGCCGGAATAAACGGGGGCTGGTCCGGTTATCCTTGATGACACGTCAACCAACCAGGTCGGATGCGCTGTGCAGATCGCTGTTCTCGGGGCGGGCCACGTCGGTCCCGTCATCGCCCGCCTCGCCCTCGCGGCGGGCTACCCGGTGGCCATCGCGGGCTCCGGTGATCCCGCGCGGATCGAGATGATCACCGAGTTCCTGGCGCCGGGTGCGGTGCCGCGATCGGCAGCCGACGCGGTCCAGGACGCCGATCTCGTGGTGCTGGCGATCCCCTGGCACCGGTTCGGGACGCTCGAACCGGCGATGTTCGCGGGCAAGGTCGTCATCGACGCGATGAACCACTGGCCGCCCGCCGACGCGCCGTCGGGCACGAGCGAAGAGGTGGCTCGCCGGCTGGCCGGCGCGCACGTCGTCAAAACCCTCAACCACATCGCCTACCAGGACATGGAACCGCCGGGCGGCCGGGCGATCGGCCTGGCCGGCGACGAGGCCGTCGAGGTGGTCGCGGAGTTCCTGGCCCGCATCGGGTTCGACCCGGTGCCGGTGGGTCCGCTGACGTCAGGACGCCTGCTGGAACCCGGCACCCCGCTGTTCGGCGTCGTGGCCGGGAGGCCGGAATTCGAGAAGTTCGCAAGGGAGCTGTCATGAACACGTTCGGACTCGACACGTTCGGCGACGTCACCCACGACGCCGAGGGCAGGCCGCTGACGCACGCCCAGACCATCCGCAACCTGGTCGACCAGGGCGTGCTCGCCGACCAGGTCGGCCTCGACTTCTTCGGCATCGGCGAGCACCACACCCCGGACATGCCGCTGTCCGCCGCCGACGTCGTGCTGGCCGCGATCGCCGCCCGCACTTCACGCATCCACCTGGGCTCGGCGGTCACCGTGCTGAGTTCCGACGACCCGGTGCGGGTGTTCCAGCGGTTCTCGACGCTGAACGCCGTGTCGGAGGGCCGCGCCGAGATCATCCTGGGTCGCGGGTCCAGTGTGGACTCGTTCCCGCTGTTCGGCTACGACCTTGCGGACTACGAGGACCTGTTCGAGGAGAAGACGCAGCTGTTCGCCGAACTGGTGAAGGGCGGCCCGGTCACGTGGCAGGGCAAGACCCGCTCGTCGCTGCACGAACAGGAGGTCGTGCCGTTCACCGAGCCGTTCCCGACCTGGATCGGCGTCGGCGGCAGCCCGCAGTCCGTGGTGCGGGCGGCGTCGCACGGGTTCTCCCTGATGCTCGCGATCATCGGCGGGCATCCGGGCCGGTTCGCGCCGTTCTCCGAGCTGTACCTGCACGCGCTGGAGAAGTTCGGGCGCTCACCGTTGCCGATCGGGATCCACTCCCCCGGCCACGTCGCCGCCACCGACGAGCAGGCGCGGGAGGAGTTCTGGCCGCACTACCTGGACGTGATCACGCGGCTCGGCAGGACGCGCGGGTTCGCTACGCCGACCCCGGAGTCCTACGCGCACGAGGTGGGACCACACGGCGCGTTGTTCGTCGGGTCGCCGGAGACCGTGGCCGAGAAGATGGCGCGGACGATGAAGACGTTGCGTGCCAGCAGGTTCGACCTGAAGTACGGGATCGGCGGGCTGTCGCACGAGTCGCTGATGCGGACCATCGAGCTGTACGGGACGCAGGTCGTGCCGCGGGTGCACGACCTGCTCGCTTAGTTGATGAGGGGAGCTTTCCCAAACCTCAGGTTTGGGAAAGCTCCCCTCATCAACGTCACTGCGCGCACGACCAGCACGACGGCGGTGACGGCCACGACGACGAGCAGCGTGGCCGCGATGACTGTCTTGCGCATGCGGTGGATCTTCGAAGGCACTTGTGAGGATCCTGTGACGAACCGGTGATCACCCGGAGAGCGTCCGTATCCTCGGCGCGGTGAGCGCTCTCATCCTGGTCGCGGAGGACGACGAGAACCAGGCCGAACTCGTCCGACGCTACCTGGAACAGGACCACCACCGGGTGCTCGTGGTCCACGACGGACGGGACGCGCTCGACGTCGTCCGCATCCACCAGCCCGAACTCGTGGTGCTGGACCTGATGCTGCCCGGTCTGGGCGGGCTGGACGTCTGCCGGGCGTTGCGCGCGGACTCCGATGTGCTGGTGCTGATGCTCACCGCCCGATCCACTGAGGACGACCTGTTGCAGGGGCTCGGCATCGGCGCGGACGACTACATGACCAAGCCGTTCAGCCCGCGCGAACTGGTGGCGCGGGTGCGGACGTTGCTGCGGCGACGCCCGGCGGCGCGGCCCGCGCCGTTGCTGAAGGTCGGGCCGATCGTGGTCGACCCGGTGCGGCACGAGGTCACGGTGCGCGGCGAACCGGTGGAGTGCACGCCCGGCGAGTTCGGGCTGCTGGGGGTGCTCGCGTCCGAGATGGACCGCGTGTTCAGCCGCGAGCAGCTGCTGGAACGCATGCACGGCATCGACAGCTTCTTCACCACCCGCACGATCGACACGCACGTCAAGAACCTGCGCCGCAAGATCGAGACGAACGCCCGCGCGCCCGAACACCTCGTCACCGTCTACGGCATCGGCTACAAGCTCACCGCGGGACGCCGTGATGCGCCGTAGCGTCTTCACCCGGCTGCTCGTGGTCGTGGTGCTGATCGCGCTCTGCTCGATCGCCGCGACCGCGTGGCTCGCCACCCAGCTGACCAAGGCGTCCATCGCCCGCGAGCAGGGCCGGGAGCTGGCCTCCGACAACAAGATCTACGCCACGCTGCTGTCCTACGCCGCCGCCCACCGCGACTGGTCCGAAGTGGACGGCTGGCTGGACTCGCTGGTGACCGAGCACCCGCACCGCCGCATCGCGCTGGTCACCAAGGACGGCCGGACGATCGTCGACCGGGGCGGCGACGGCGGCCAGCTGCCCGCGACGGCCGCCGCGGTCGTGGATCCGCTGGCGGTCGACCCGGTGCTGGTGCCGGACGCGCCCGCCGACCGGATCGACAAGCGGGTGCTGGGGCCGTTCCGCACGCCGATCGACTTCCGCGAGCGCGAGGAGCACACCGGAACGCTCATCTGCCTGCGGATGGTCAAGCGCAAGGAGGCGAACGTCGACTGCCGGGACTCGGAGCTGCAGTTCGACACCGCCGCCGACCTCTACGCGCTGCTCGACCTGGAGGACCTGGTCAACGCCTGCCTGGCGCGCAAGTCGCTGCCGCCGGTGGAGCTCGATCCCCACTACACACCCGCGGTGAAGCAGTCCACTGGGCTGGCGATCCCGGACGAGCCCGCCGTCGCCGGATGTGTCGCGTCCTCACGCAGGGAGCAGCTCACGCAGCACGTGGCACCGCCGGTCCTGCTCTACCTGACGAACCCCACCGGCGCGCCGACCGCCGCGATCTCGTTGTCGGGCAACGGCTGGCGGGTCGTGGGTGCCGCGGCCGCGGTGCTGCTGGCCGCGGTCGGTGTGGCGGCGTTCGCGGGGGCCCGGATCACCCGGCCGTTGCGGGCGTTGACGGCCGCGGCGCAGCACATGTCCGGTGGCCCGGCCGACATCCCGCCGGTGCCGGTGCGCGGCCAGGACGAGATCGCGGGCCTGACCAGGGCGTTCAACACGATGGCGGCGAACAGGGCACAGCTGGAGCAGGCGCGCAAGGCGATGGTCAGCGACGTCGCGCACGAGCTGCGCACGCCGTTGAGCAACATCCGGGGCTGGTTGGAGGCGGCCGAGGACGGGGTGAGCGACCTCGACCCGGCGCTGGTCACGTTGCTGCTCAAGGAAGCCCTCGTGCTGCAGCACGTCGTCGACGATCTGCAGGACCTCGCCGTGGCCGACGCGGGCTCGTTGCGGCTGACCGTCGAGCCGGTGCCGGTCCTGGCCGCGTTCGAGCAGGTCCGGGCGGCGCACGAGGCACGGGCGGCGCAGGCCGGGATCACGCTGTCGGTGTCCGCCGCACCGTCGCTCGTCGTTCGCGCGGACGCGTTGCGGCTGCGGCAGATCCTCGACAACCTCGTCGCGAACGCCCTGCGGTACGTGCCTTCCGGCGGCTCGGTCGAGGTCAGCGCGGTTCAGGACGACGGTGTGGTGATCTCGGTGGCGGACACCGGCGCGGGGATCTCCGAGGAGGACCTGCCGCACGTGTTCGACCGGTTCTGGCGCGCGGACAAGTCGCGGACGCGCAGCACGGGCGGCAGCGGACTGGGCCTCGCGATCGTGCGCAAGCTGGTCGAGGCGCACGGCGGATCCATCGGTGTGACCAGCACAACAGGCCGCGGCACCACGTTCACCCTCCGGTTGCCGGAACTCCCCTGATACTGCCAGCGTTAATCCGCTGGAGAGGAAACCGGTGATTGTTCCCATGCCCACGAGCGCGCCCCGTCGCACGGGCTCGTTCGTCCTGACCGAGGACGTCGCCGTCCGGGTGACCGGACAGGCCCGTACCGCGGCCGCCCTGCTGCGCGAGCACATCTTCGCGCAGACCGGCTACCTGCTCGCGGAGTCGCCCGACGGCATGCTGATGGTGTCGCACGACCCGGCCATGCGCGGACTCGGCCCCGAGGGCTACGCGCTGCTGGTCAGCAACGACGCGGTCATGCTGCGCGCCGGTACTCAGGCAGGGCTGCGGCACGGCGTGCAGTCGTTCCGGCAGCTGATGACCCGTGACGGCACAGTGCGCGCGGCGGAC
The DNA here is from genome assembly GCF_011067745.1 of Lentzea alba. Classification (GTDB taxonomy): domain Bacteria; phylum Actinomycetota; class Actinomycetes; order Mycobacteriales; family Pseudonocardiaceae; genus Lentzea; species Lentzea alba. Next base: position 210,714 of record NZ_JAAMPJ010000013.1, on the reverse strand, counting down.
GTGCGGGACTCGCCCGCGTTCGCGTGGCGCGGGGTGTCGAGCGCCCTGCTGCCGCCGGCCGAGATGCGCAGGGCCATCGACCAGATGGCCGCCTACAAGCTCAACGTGCTGCACGTGTTCCCAGACGGCGACCCGGACGCGCTGCGCGAGCTGGTCGAGTACGGCCGCGATCACGGCATCACCGTCGTGCCCGAGCTCAGCCCGGCGACGATCGAGCTGCTGGAGCTGTTCCCGAGCCGCTGGGTGCACATCGGCAACGCCAAGCTGACCACGAAGTTCAGCGAGCTGCTGCACCGCCACGGCCGTCTGCCGGTCCGCTGGCACGACGGGAGCACGGCCGTTCTGGGCCCGCACGGCCGGCTCACCGAGGGCGACGACGGACTGCGCGCCATCGCGACCGCGGGCTGGGTGGGCGGTCTGGGCACCACTTCGGCCGTGGCACCGGCGTAGTTCTTCACACCCCACGTTTTTTCGCAGGTCAAGCCGGGCCCGACGTTCACATGTTTATCGTTGAATTTCCGGTCCGGTTCGACCTCTGCGGTTGACAGGCTTGTCAGCGTTTCCGCCGAATGCCGCAACGAACCGCAGAAATCGCACTACTACCGACCATTTGATCACATTTGTGAACCTCTCCACAGCCTGTCCATTACCTGTTGCACCACCTCGGTGACCTGGCCCGACGCCCGGCAACCGTGGGATTCTCCATGCTGTGCGCCTGCTGCTCGTGGAGGACGACAGAGAGCTGGTGGAGTTGCTCTCCACCACGTTCCAGCGTGACGGACATGCCGTCGACATCGCACTGGACGGGCAACGCGGGCTGCATCTCGCGCTGACCAGAACCTATGACGTGGTCGTGATCGATCGCGGATTGCCCGTGCTGGACGGCCTGGATCTCCTTTCCCGGTTGCGTTCCCGGTCCGTGTGGACGCAGGCGTTGGTTTTGACGGCGATGGGCAGCGTTCGCGATCGAATCGACGGTCTCGACGCCGGTGCGGACGACTACCTGATGAAACCGTTCGACCTGGGCGAGCTGCGCGCACGTCTGAGAGCGCTCCACCGGAGGGCCGCGGAACTGGCCGCCGTGCTGCGGATCGGCGCGGGTCGGCTCGAACTGGAACAGCACGAGGTCGTGCTGCCCGACGGCGAACGGGTGCCGCTGACCGCCAGGGAGTTCGCCCTGCTGCGTGTGCTCGCCACCCACCCCGACATGGTGCACACGCGGGCAGCGCTGCGGCGGACGGTGTTCCACGACGCCCCATCGCCGTCCATTGTGGACACCTATGTGCACTACCTGCGGTCGAAGGTGGGACGTTCGGTGGTGCGGACGGTCCAGGGAGTGGGCTACCGGTTGGGGGCCCTGTGAGTTCGAGGTCTGCGAGGTCGTGGGCGGACGCCGAGCGGGCGGAGGTGCGGCGGGCGCGGCTGCGGGTCAGCGTGCTGGTGGGCCTGGCGATCACCGTGATGATCGCCTTCGTCGGCGCGATCGCGTACGTGGTCATGGTGCAGGCACAGGAAACACAGGTGGCGCGCGACCTCCGGTACAACACGCGGTTCGGCGTGCCGGACGTCGCGCCTCGCTGCGCGTGGGTGTTCGTGCTCAAGGACGGCGTGCTCGACGAGGGCGTGCTGGCCGTGCCCGGCGGGTTCCCGTTGCGCGGCGACCTCGACGCGGTCCAGTCGTCGGGGGTCGCGGTCTCGCGAGACGTGTCCGCCAACGGCACGGAGTACATGGTCCTCACGACCGCGGGCGCGAACTCGACGGTGCAGGCCGTGTTCGACATGCGGTACCTGCTCGCCGATCGCCACCACCTGCTGCTGGCGCTGGGGATCGCCCAGGCGGCGGGCCTGCTGCTGGCGGCGTTGATCGGGCTCGGGGTGAGCCGCCGGACGGTCGGGCCGCTGGCGGAGGCGCTGGCCAGGCAACGGCAGTTCGTCACGGACGCGAGCCACGAGCTGCGCACTCCCCTGGCGCGGGCGTACCTGCGGGCCCAGCTGCTGTCCGAGGACCTGCCGGAGGACCAGCGGGACGGCCTCGACGCGTTGGCGAGGTCGATCCGCGGGCTGTCGGACGTGGTGGACGACCTGTTGCTGTCGGCGCGGCTGAACCGGGAGCTCGACGGGCCGCCGGTGAACCTCGTCGCGGTGGCCGAGGCCGCGGTGGCGGGTGAGAGCGAACGGGCCGCCGAACGCCGGATCGTGCTGTCCGTGGAGTTTCCGAGTGGCCCGCTGGTCGTGTCCGGTGTGGAAACCGCGTTGCGGCGGGCGGTGGACGAACTGCTGGCCAACGCGGTCCGGCACACGCCGGAAGGCGGACGGATCTCGGTGCGGGTGGCGCAGCGCGACGGGCAGGTGGAGCTGACGGTCGCGGACACCGGAGAAGGGTTCGAGTCGGTCGAGGCCGAGCGGCTCTTCGACCGGTTCCACCACGGACGGGGCGAGAAGCGGTTCGGACTGGGGCTGGCCCTGGTCCGGGAGATCGTGGCCGGGCACGGCGGCACGGTGCGGGCGTCCGGGCATCCGGGCAGGGGCGCCCGGTTCACGCTGAGACTGCCGCCGGCGGTGGAGTCGTCCTCTCGGCTGCGCGAAAGGATCACCTCCGCCTGCCCGTGATCACCACTGCCTCCCCGTCACCACGTCGGCGGCCACCCGCACGTCCACGTCCAGCGGCCGGTCCGGGTCCACCGGCTCGATCGCGTCGGTGAGGGCGTCCAGCAACGCCGCACAGCGCGGCGCGGTCGGCCTCCTCCCGCCCACGTGGACGGCCTGCCGCAACCCCAGCGCGAGCGACCCGCACAGCAGCCGCAGCAGCTCAGCCAGGTCGTAGGAGCGCAACGCGGCCTGGGTCCCGAACGGCACGACGTCCTGGTTGTGCAGGTTGGTCGGCAGGCTTTGGGTGCTCGCGGGTAGCACGTTCCGCCGGATCTCGGCGACGAACGCCGTCGTGGCCAGCTGCACGCCCTGCAACCCGTGCTGCTGACCGGGTCCCGCGGCGAGCATCGGTGGCAGGCCGGTGTTGCGGGCCGGGTCGACCAGCAGGTCCAGCTGGCGTTCGGCCAGGTTGCCCAGCGACGCCGTCACCATCGCCAGCACGTCGGCGGCGAACGCGGCGGGCTGGCCGAAGAAGTTGCCGCCGTGGGCCACCAGGTCATCTCCGGGGAAGAACAACGGGTTGTCGCTGACCCCGCCGAGGTCGGCGAGCACCACGCCGTCCACGTAGCGCAACGCGTCCTCGGCCGCGCCGAGCAGTTGTGGTGAGCACCGGATGCTGTACGGCTCCTGCAAAGGCCGCTCGCCGCTCGGCCGCGTGCCTTCGAGCAGTCCACGCATGTCCGCCGAGACCGCGAAAGCACCGGGATGACCGAACGCGGAGATCAGTAGCGGATCGAGGAAGCCGGGATCGGCGCCGAGAACGTCCACCAGCAGGCAGGTCAGGTCGGCAACGGCACGATGCGACGCACGAATCGACGACAGCGCAAGGGCTGTAGCAGCCGTGGTGACGGACGTGCCGTTGACCAACGCCAGGGCGTCACGGCCGTCGAGCTCCAACGGCGAGAGGCCCGCCGACGCCAGAGCTTCGGCAGCGGGCAGCCGGACGCCGTCGAGGTAGGCGTGCCCCCGACCGCGCAACGCTTGGGCCGCATAGGCGAGCGGGATCAGGTCACCGCTGGCGCCGACGGAGCCGTAGCGCGGGATCGCCGGCACGAAGGTGGTCGCGAACATCGCCGCGAGACCCTCCACGACGTGCGCGGAGACGCCGGACAAGCCCTGGGCCAACGACCACGTGCGCACCAGCAGTGCGGCGCGGGCGATGTCCAGCGGCAGGTCGGGGCCCTGCCCGGCGCCCAGGTGTGCCAGCGTGTTGTCGCACTGGTCGGCTTCGGTGGCACGGCCCGCGAAACCGACCAACGCACCGAAGCCGGTCTTCGCGCCGTACACCGGACGTTCGTCGTCAGCGAGCACGGTGCGCAGATACGCACGGCCTCGTGCGACCCGATCGGCCACCGAGGCTCCCACCACCACGTCGAGCGGTGCGGAAGCACGCAGCAGATGCGCAACGGAGAGCGGCGAACCCAGGTCCACGGACGTGGCTGAAGCAGTCGTGGTCACCGCACGGACGGTAGGCAGCCGATCTCAGAAAGTTCTGAGATCGCGTGGGTAGCTTCCCGGTCCATGGCGTACGACTACCTGATCATCGGCGCGGGACCGGCCGGTTTGCAGCTCGCCGCACTGCTGGCGCGGGACGGTCGCGACTACGCCGTCCTCGAGCGCGGCAGCGGGGCCGGCACGTTCTTCACCCGCTACCCGCGCCACCGCAAGCTCATCTCCATCAACAAGGTCCACACCGGGTCCAAGGATCCGGAACGGCGCATGCGGATGGACTGGAACTCGCTGCTGCTGGACGACCCCGAGCTGCTGTTCACCCGTTACAGCCCCCAGTACTTCCCGGACGCGGACGACATCGTCCGGTACTTCCGGGACTGCGCGGCCGGTCTCCACGTCGAGTACGACATCGATGTCACTTCCATCGACCGCGACGACACCGGGTTCGTCGCCACCGACCACAGTGGACGGACGTGGCAGGCGAGGAACCTCGTGATGGCCACTGGGGTGTCACAGCTCTACGTACCGGAGATCCCCGGCATCGAGCACGTCGAACGCTACGACACCTTCGACACCGACCCGCGAGAGTTCACCGACCAACGGGTACTGGTGATCGGCAAGGGCAACTCGGGTTTCGAAACCGCCGACGCGCTCGTCGAACACGCCGCCGTCATCCACGTGGCCGGGCCGCACTCGGTGAAGCTGGCCTGGCAGACCCACTACGTCGGGCACCTGCGCGCGGTCAACAACAACTTCCTCGACACCTACCAGCTCAAGTCCGAGAACGCGGTCATCGACGGCACGATCGAACGCATCGAGCAACGGCCCGAGGGCGGGTTCCGCATCCAGTTCCGGTACGCCCGCACGGTCGAGAAGCTGCGCGAACTGGAGTACGACCGGATCATCGCGTGCACCGGGTTCCGGTTCGACGCCTCGGTCTTCGCGCGGAACTGCCGGCCCGACCTCGTCATCAACGACCGGTTCCCGCGGCTCACCTCGGCGTTCGAGTCGACGAACATCCCCGGCCTGTACTTCGCGGGCACGATCACGCAGTCCCGTGACTTCAAGAAGTCCACCAGCGGGTTCATCCACGGCTTCCGCTACGGCGCTCGCGCACTGCACCGCGTCCTGAGCGCCCGCAACCACGAAACCCCGTGGCCGGGCGCGGAACTGGAGCTCTCCCCCGAGGCGATCGGTGACGCGCTCATCGCCAGGGTGAACACCTCTTCGGCCCTGTGGCAGCAGTTCGCGGTGATGGGAGACGTCGTCACGGTCGACGCGGACACCGCGCGGTACGAGGAGGAAGTGCCGGTGGCGTACGTGGCGGACGGTGGCCTCGGGCCCGCCGAGCACCGGTTCGTGGCGACGCTGGAGTACGGGCCGGACCACGACACCGTGGACCCGTTCGACATCATGATCCCGCGCGTCGCCGAGAACGACGCGGTGAACGCGGCCGACGCCAGCTACCTGCACCCGGTGGTCCGCTACTACCGCCACGGCGTGCTCGCCGCGACCCACCACCTCGCGGAGAACCTCGAGAACCAGTGGGACTTCCCAGAGGTGCACCAGCAGCCGCTGGGCGTGTTCGTGAAGGAATGTCTTGCCGGCGCGTGACGCCGAGCCGTTCCCGCGCGCGGTGCTCGACGTGCTCGGCGCCGCGGCGGACCGGCCGGTGTTCGAGCACGGCACCCGCGTGGTGACCGGTGACGAGCTGCTCGACCTGATCGCCAGGATCGCGAACGGGTTGCGCGCCAACGGTCTCGGCCCCGGTGACGGGGTCGCGTTGCTCCAGGGCGTGCACCCGGAGGCGTTCGCCACGATCCTGGCGGCGCACGTCGTGGGCGCACGGGTGGTGGGCGTGCGCCCCGGCCTGACCGAGGCCCAGGTCGAGCACCTGCTCGGGCTCGACATCAAGCTCGTGGTCCGCGATGCCGACGATCTGGTCAGGGCCGCCCCAGAACCGTTGCACTGCAGCGGAAACCCCGACGACATCGCCCGGCTGATCCACACCAGCGGCAGCACCGGCGCGCCCAAGGCGTGCGCGCAGACCTACGCCTCGATGACCAACGCGTGGACGGCCCGTCCCAGCGCCTGGCCTCCGGCGATCCGCGACCTGGCCACGCGCCTCGACCGGTACCTCGTGTTCGGCTCGCTGTCGAGCCAGGTGATGTTCGAGTACGCGATCCTGACGTTGACCGCGGGCGGCACGATCGTCGTCGCCGACAACCCGGCCGACGCGATCACCCGGCACAGGGCCACGGCGCGGGTGATCACCGTGCCCGGCCTGGCGAAACTCGTTGCCGCACAACGCCACTCCCCCGCCGACCTGTCGACGTTGCGCGCGCTGCTGGTCTCCGGTTCACCGCTGACCGCCGAACGCCACCGCGAAGCCCTCGACGTGCTGGGACCGGTGCTGTTCCACGGTTACGGGCAGACCGAGACCGGGATGATCTCGATGGCGACGCCGTCCGATCCACCCGGCACGGTCGGGAAACCGCCCGTGGACGTGGAGATCCGCGCCGGCGAGCTGTTCGTCCGCACCCCCGGCCAGGCCAGTGCGTACTGGGCGAACCCCGAGGAGTCGGCCGAGGTCTTCGTGGACGGCTGGGTCCGCACCCGCGACCTCGGCCACGTCGACGCCGACGGCCACCTGCACCTGACCGGGCGCGCCAGGGACGTCGTGATCGTCAACGCGAACCTGCACTACCTCGGCCCGATCGAGCACGTCATCGCCGAGCACCCGGACGTCGCCGAGGCCTACGCCGTCGCGGTACCGGACGACGACACCGGCGAGGCCGTGCACGCGTTCGTCGTGCCGAAGGGTGATCGCGTTCCTGAACTCGCCGAACTCCAACGGCTCGTGACCGGACGACTGGGTGCGGCCTGCGCCCCCGTTCGCGTCACCGCGATCTCCGAACCTCCCGTCGCGCCCAGCGGCAAACCCGACAAGCGTCAGCTCACCGCGTGAAGGAGAACGTCGTGTCCAGCGAGGTTTCGACCGAGTGTCTCGTGATCGGCGCCGGTCCGGCGGGGTTGCAGGCGTCCTACCTGCTCAAGCGGGACGGCCGGGACCATCTGATGCTGGAGGCCGGACCGGCGGCGGGGACGTTCTTCACCCGCTTCCCCCGGCACCGTCAGTTGATCTCCATCAACAAGATCTACACCGGCTGGGACGACCCCGAGCTGAACCTCCGGGTCGACTGGAACTCGTTGCTGTCAGAGGATCCCGAGCTGTTGTTCACCGGCTACACGCCGCGTTACTTCCCGCATGCCGACGACATGGTCCGCTACCTCGGCGACTTCGCGGTCAAGAACGACCTCCCGATCCGCTACGACACGCAGGTCGTGTCGGTCAGCAGGCCGGACGACTTCGTGGTGCGCGACCAGCACGGCGCCGCCTACCGGGCGAAGCGGGTCATCGTGGCGACCGGTGTGTCGAAGCCGTACGTGCCGGAGATCGAGGGGGCCGAGCACGCCGAGCTGTACTACGACGTGCCGGTGGACCCGGCGGGGTTCACCAACCAGAAGGTGCTGATCATCGGGCGCGGCAACTCGGCGTTCGAGACCGCCGACGCCCTCGTCGAAACGGCGTCGGTCATCCACGTCGCCGGGCCCGGCTCGTTGAAACTGGCCTGGCAGACGCACTTCGTCGGCCACCTGCGGGCGGTGAACAACAACTTCCTCGACACCTACCAGCTCAAGTCGCAGAACGCGGTGCTGGACGGGCACATCGAGGGCATCCGGCGCGACGGCGACGACTACCTGGTGCGGGTCAGCTTCCAGCGGGTCAACGAGGTGATCAAGGAGATCCGGTACGACCGGGTGATCCTCGCGACGGGGTTCCGGTTCGACGCCTCGATCTTCGCGCCGGAGTGCCGGCCGCGGCTCACGATCAACTCGCGGTTCCCGGACCAGACCGCGGCGTGGGAGTCGGTGAACGTGCCGGACCTGTTCTTCGCGGGCACGATCACGCAGGCGCGGGACTTCAAGAAGTCGACCAGCGGGTTCATCCACGGCTTCCGCTACGGCGTCCGCGCGTTGCACCGGATCGCGGAACACCGGTACCACGGCGTGGACTGGCCGAGCCGTCAAGTAGCCCCCGGTGACGTCACCGAGGCGATCATCGAGCGGGTCAACCGGACTTCCGCGCTGTGGCAGCTGTTCGCGTTCATGGCGGACGCCGTGCTGATAGGGCCCGACGGCACCGTGCGGTACGTCGAGGAAGTACCGGTCGCGCACCTGCACGAAGCCGTGGCGCGGGGCGACTTCGGCGACGTCGAGACGTACCTGGCGGTGACGCTGGAGTACGGCGCGGACCACGACAAGGTCAACCCGTTCGACATCACCGCTGGCCGGAACTCGCAGCAGGACACCAGCGGGCTCGACGGCCGCTACCTGCACCCGGTGGTCCGGCGGTTCCGCGCCGGTGAGCTGGTCGACGAGCACCACCTCACCGAGAACCTCGAGAACGAGTGGGACGGCGAGAAGGTGCACAAGGCACCGCTCAGGGCGTACCTCCGGTGAACCCCGTGCTCGCGGAACTGCACGACAAGGCACGCGCGGTGCTCGACCCCGTCCACTACGACTTCTTCGCGGGCGGGGTCGGGGACGAGGTCGTGCTCGCCGAGAACGAGGCCGCGTTCCGGCGCCTGGCCCTGCTGCCGAGGGTGTTGCGGGGCAAGCAGAACAGCGCCGAGTTCCCGGTGCTGATCTCCCCGACCGCGTTCCACCGGCTCGCTCACCCCGACGGCGAACTGGCGACCGCGCGGGCGGCCGGCGGGACGGTCCTGGTGTCCGGCATGGCGTCGACCGTGCCGATCGCCGACGTCGTCGCGGCCGCGACCGGGCCGGTGTGGTTCCAGCTGTACCTCCAACCGGATCCGCGTGTCACCGAAGCCCTGGTGCGGCGGGCGGAACGGGCCGGCTGCGCGGCGTTGGTCATCACCGTCGACTCGCCGGTGTTCGGCCGGCACCGCCGGGACATCGCGCACGGTTTCCACGACCTGCCCGCGGGGCTCGCGGCGGAGAACATGCGCGACCTGGCCGGTGTCACCGGTCTGCGGAAGATCGAGATGGCGGCGTGCTCGTGGCAGGACGTCGATCGGTTGCGCGAGCTGACGTCACTTCCGGTGTGGTTGAAGGGAGTGCTGCACCGACAGGACGCGGTGCTGGCGGTCGAGCACGGGGTGGCGGGGATCTTCGTGTCCAACCACGGCGGTCGTCAGCTCGACGTCGTACCGGCGGCTCTGGACGCGTTGCCCGCGGTGGTCCACGCCGTGGGCGGGCGGATACCGGTCGTGCTCGACGGCGGTGTCCGAAGTGGAGCCGACATCGCGTTGGCGGTGGCGTTGGGAGCCTCGGCGGCCGGCATCGGCAGGCCGGTGCTGTGGGGGCTCGCGGCGGACGGCGAGGCAGGGGTGCGGCGGGTGCTCGACGTGCTGCGCGACGAGTTCCAGCACGTCCTCGCGCTGTGCGGCGGGGAGCTCGGCCCGGACATGGTCGTGGTCCGGTGAACTGGTTGCCCGCACGGGTGGTCGCGTTGCGCGCCAAGGTGTTCGAGAAGCTCAACGGGGACAACGCGATCACGTTCCCGAACGACCAGGTCGGCCCGGACCGCTTCCAGGAGCTCTACGGCCATCCCGCGGCGAACGGCCGCAGCAGGGGCGCCGGGCTGTCGGACCTGTTCTGGTACTGGCTCTCCCCCGGTCCCGAAGTGCACCAGGAGCACCTGGAGGCCGGGCCGCGCTACGACGACGTGGCCCGCGCGACCCGCTCTTTCCTCGCCGGGCCGGCGGAATCGCTGTCGGCCACGGCCGGGGACTGCACCTCTCGGGTGCTCGACGAGGTGCTGACCGGCCGGGTCACCCGCGTGCGGTTGCGCGACCTGATGATGCCGATCTGGGCCGAGTACTTCTACGAGCTGGTGTTCGGCGAACCGTGCCCGCGGGCGGCCCGCGACCTGATCGTCGGGCACGCCACCGACGTCGTGAACTCGTTGAAGTGCACCGGTTTGCGCCACCCGGCCCGTCGCGCCCGCCTCACCCGCTACCTCGAACAACGGCTCGCGGACGTCCGGCATCCCTTGCCCGAGACGTTGTCGAGGACCGAGCAGGTGCACTACCTGCAGGGCACGTACTTCAACACCGCCGTCGTGCAGACGTCCGAGGCGATGGCGCACCTGCTGCTCGCGTTGGCCCAGCACCCCGAGGTGGCGGCACGACTCGCACAGAACCCGGACGACGACAGGTACTTCGCCCACGTGCTCGACGAGACCTTCCGCCTCTACCCGTTGTTCGGCATCGCGCACCGCATCACCACCGCCGACATCTCTCTCGACGAGCAGACGACGTTCCCGGCGGGTTCGGTGCTGTGCTTCAACTATCCCGTCTACCACGCGACCGGCTACGCGAACCCGGACGAGTTCGATCCCGGCCGCTGGGAACGCTCCACAGCTCGCCACGCGCACCACATCCCGTTCGGCATCGCCGCCAACCGCCCCTGCCCGGCGTGGCGGTTCTCCCCCATCGCGATGCGCGCGGCCACCAGGGTGGTGTTGCGCCGCGTCACGCTGCACTCGTCGGTCACGCACACCCGATCGCTGCCGAGCCGCGGCCCGTGCCTGCTCGTCCGGGACGGACCGGTGCCGAGCCTCACCCCGATGCGCGTGCGGGACCGCTGGGAGGACGTCTGGCGCAGCGTCGTCCAGCTCGTGCTCGGCACCGCGATGGTGCTGCACGCCCGCCGGCTTCGGTTGGCGGGCCGCTACTTCGACACGCACGGCCCGCAGGGTTGCCCGGTCCGGCACTAGTCCCCAGGAGATCACCGTGAACCAGATCCACTTCGCGTTGCAGGTCTTCGCCGCACTCGCGGTCGTGCTCGTCGCGACCACGGTGTGCGGACGCCTCGCCATGCTGGTCAGGCAACCCAGGGTGGTCGGCGAGATGGTCGCCGGCGTCCTGCTGGGACCGGCCCTGTTCGGTGCGGTGGCGCCGGGCGTGCAGGCCCAGCTCTTCCCCGCCGACGTCAAGAGCACCCTGTACGTGCTGAGCACCATCGGGCTGACGTTCTACATGTTCCTCGTCGGGTCCTCTTTGGACCACAAGCTGACCACGGGAGCCAACGCCCGCAAGGCCGGTGTGCTCGCCGTGTCGGGCATCGTGCCGACGTTCCTGCTCGGCGCGGGCACTGCGGTGATCTTCTTCGACTCGCTCAGCCCCGAGGGGTCGAGCCTGTGGGTGTTCATGCTGTTCGTCGGCGGTGCCCTGTCGATCACCGCGTTTCCGATGCTGGCGCGGATCTTGCAGGAACGCGGCATCGCGAACACCCCGATCGGTGGTCTCACCCTGGTCGCCGCGGCGATCGACGACGCGGTGGCGTGGGCGTTCCTGGCCCTGATCATCGCCGTCGGCGCCTCGGGCAACGCCGGTGGCGCGCTGCGCACGATCATCGGCGCGGCGATCTTCGCGGTGCTGATGCTCACGGTCGGCCGCAAGTGGCTCGGCAAGCTCGGTGAGCGCGCGGAACGCGACGGCAAGCTCAGCCGCGACATGATGGCGATCGTCCTGCTCGTCGTACTGGTGGCCGGCTGGTTCACCGACTTCATCGGCGTGTTCTCGGTGTTCGGCGGCTTCATCACCGGCCTCGCGATGCCCAAGACACCGGTCGTGCGCCACGAGCTCGAAACCAAGCTCACCGACCTCAACTCGATCCTGTTGCTGCCGGTGTTCTTCGCCTTCAGCGGCCTCAACACGCAGGTCTCCGGGTTCGGCGCGGGCGGCGCGCTGTGGTTCCCGCTCGCCGTGATCATGCTGGCCGCGTTCGCCGGCAAGTACCTCGGCTGCGGCCTGGTCGTCCGCGCCCAGGGTTACACGTGGCGCTACGCGTCCGCGGTCGGCGGCCTGATGAACGCGCGCGGCCTGATGATCCTGATCTTCATCAACATCGGCCTGGCGTACGGGCTGGTGACACCGGAGATGTTCGCGATCCTCGTCCTGGTCGCGATCGTCACGACCGCCGCGGCCATGCCGATCTACCGCGCGTCCCTGCCCGACCACCTGGAGGCCCAGGCGGACGTCAAGGCGCCCGCACCAGTGCGGTGAACGCCGATAGGCTCGGATCATGGACACCAGCCGGCAGACCAGGGTGCGCCAGGCATTCGACGACTTCTTCGCGCCGTCCGAGCCGAAGTCCGAGAGCTGGGTGCTCGACCTGTTCCAGCACACGGCGCAGACCGTGCCCGCGTACCGGAAGCTGTTGCGCGAGAACGACGTCGATCCGGCGACGATCACGACGTTCGAGGACTTCCAGCGGCTGCCGCTGCTGGACAAAGCCAGTTACCACGAGCGTTATCCGTTGCCGGAGCTGTGCCGTGACGGCGACCTCTCGGGCTGCGACATGATCGCGGTGTCGTCCGGGTCGAGCGGCCGGCCGACGATCTGGCCGCGCGGCATCGAGGACGAGCTGCACGTGGCGCGGAGGTTCGAGCAGGTGCTGGTGGACGGCTTCCACGCGGACGAGCGCAGGACGCTCGCCGTGGTGTGCTTTCCGCTCGGCACCTGGGTCGGCGGGCTGTTCACGCAGGCGTGCACCAGGCATCTCGCGGCCAAGGGCTGCCCGATCACGGTCGTGGCGCCGGGCAACAACAAGGCGGAGATCCTGCGCGTGCTGCCCGAACTGGCGCCGCACTTCGAGCAGGTCGTGCTGCTCGGCTATCCGCCGTTCGTCAAGGACGTCATCGACACGCCCGGCGTCGACTGGCCCGCGTACGACATCAAGCTGGTGCTGGCCGGCGAGGTGTTCAGCGAACAGTGGCGTGACCTGGTGTCGCAACGGGCGGGTGTCGCCGATCCCGTCAGCGACATCGCTTCTCTGTACGGCACCGCGGATTCCGGTGTGCTGGGCAACGAGACCGCGGTGTCGGTGAGCATTCGCCGGTTCTTCGCGCTCCGGCCCGAGCTGGCGCGGGAGGTGTTCGGTGACGCACGGCTGCCGACGCTCGTGCAGTACGACCCGGCCAGCCGGTTCTTCGAGGTGCACGACGGCACGCTCGTGTTCACCGCGGACGGCGGGATTCCGTTGATCCGCTATCGGATCGCCGACGAGGGCGGCATCTTCGGGTACGACGAACTTGTGGCGTTCTGCGCGGAACACGGTTTCACCCCGCCGCCCGGACCGGAGCTGCCGTTCGTCTTCCTCTTCGGACGATCGCTGTTCACCGTGTCGTTCTTCGGCGCGAACGTCTATCCGGAGAACGTGACGGTCGGCCTGGAACAGCCGGGCGTCAGCGACACCGTGACCGGCAAGTTCGTGATCGAGTCGGTCGAGGACGCCGACCGCGACCGCACGCTGCGGATCACCGTCGAGACCGCGCCCGGCCAGGCCGCGGACGCGACGCGGATCGCACAGGAGATCAGGGACCAGCTGCTGAGGCTCAACAGCGAGTTCGCGCACTACGTGCCCGTCGAACGGCAGCTGCCCGAGGTCGTGCTGCGGCCTCAGGGCGACCCGGAGTACTTCCCGATCGGCGTGAAACACCGGTACACCCGACGGCCCTGAAATGAGCTTTTGCACCACGGAGCAATAGCTTTTCCGGACTTCCTCCTTCTGCCTATGGTGATCCCGGCTGAATTAATGGGAGAGGGAGGAATCCTTGAGTTTCGTTCGGCGTATTTTCCTGGCATTGGTTCCCGCCGCGTTGCTCATCGTCGCCGGGATCATGGCGCCAAGCGCACAGGCGGAGGCTCCGGCCGCGCCTGCCGCCGTGAGCGCGGCCTTCGACGTCCAGACGGGGCAGGCGCTGGCTCAGTGGGAGTGCAGCATCGGCCACGTCTGCTTCTGGAACGACTTCCAGGGCAAGGGCGGCCGCTGCATGTGGGAGAACAAGGACGACGACTGGAACAGCAACCCCGTGAGGTGCTCGTGGGCGGCGGACAAGGAGGTCAAGTCCGTCTACAACCGGGGCACCTCCTCGCAGTTCAAGGGCGTCGCCTTCTACGGCAACACCGGTTTCCACGACCGGATCGGTTGCACCAAGCAGGGCCAGAAGGGTGACCTGACCGGCACCTACAAGGTGAAGTCGCACCAGTGGATCACGACCCGCTGCGGCTGATCCCGCTTCGATGCGGAAACCGGGCGTACGGGAATGGCCGCACGCCCGGTTTCCGCATTCGATTCATGGGGGCAAGGAGGAAATTCCTTGAGTTTTGTTCGGCGAGTCTCGTCGACGTTGATGCCGCTCGCGCTGCTCGTGGTCGTCGGGGTTGCGGCCCCGAGCGCGCAGGCGCAGGCCCCGGCCGGGCAGACCGCCGGTGCCGCGTACGACACCGAGACCGGCCAGGCTCTCTCCGCCTGGGACTGCAACACCGGCACCGTCTGCTTCTGGACCGGCTTCGGCGGAACCGGCGGGCGTTGCACGTGGGAGGTGGCCGACGCGGACTGGATGTCCGGCGCCATCAAGTGCCCGTCGGTGACGGCCGCGGAGGTCCGGTCCGTCTACAACCGGGGCACCTCCTCCGCCCAGGGCGTCGCCTTCTACGGCGACACCGGGTTCACCAATCGGATCGGCTGCACCAGGCAGGGACAAAAAGGCGACCTGACCGGCATCCGGGTGCGCTCGCACCAGTGGACCAGCAGCCTCTGCGACTGATCGGGCAGTAATTCACCGGGCGTGCGGCAATTGGCCGCACGCCCGGTTTTCGTTGCGGAATTCGGCGGAGTGACACGCCGGGTAACGTGTTCCACGGTGACCTGGGCCTGGGGAGGTTGCTGTGTTGCGCATCCATTTTTCCGCTGGTGATCTGGAGCGTACGCAGATAGCAGAAAGGGTCGATCCGCTCTGGGAGATGGTGTTCAGCCGGAACCGGCTGACCGAAGGCGACAGCGGGATGCTGTTGCAACCGTGGCTGCACGACATCCGTCGCAACGGAAACGTGCAAACGATCCGTTCAGGCGTGCGGCTGTTGTCCGTCCTCGCGCCGTTGGGTCCGTACTTTCCGGACTTCCTCACACCGCCGGAGGGTGCAGACGGTCTCGCGGCCGCCCTCACCGCGATCCGGTCGACACCGCGCGCACGGCTGCGGGACGAGTTCCAGCTGCTCGCCGACGTCAACCCGACTCCCACGTGGACACGTCCGCTGGCGGAGGGGTGCGACGGCGCTTTGGCCGAGCTCACCGCGGCACTGCGCCGGTATCACGGCGCGGTGATCGAGCCGTACCGCGACCTGATCGACGAGGCGGTCGAGACGGACCGCCTGCACCGGGCGGCATCGGGGACCGAAGGACTGCTGCGGGGCATGTGGCCGTTGATGAACTGGCGGCCGCCCGTGCTGGAGGTGCAGTACGCCTACGACCGGGACCTGCACCTGAACGGGCGCGGGTTGCGGCTGGTGCCGTCGTACTTCTGCCGGCGAACACCTGTCGCGCTCGCTGATCCTCTGCTGCCGCCGACCGTCGTCTACCCGCTGCACCACGACTGGACCTGGCAGCGGCAGCTCGCGAGTGGACGGCGCGAGCTCGGAGCGCTCGCGGCGTTGCTGGGCAACACCCGGTCCGCGGTGCTGGCCGCCGTGGGTGCCGGGGCCACGACCAACGAACTGGCGAGGCGTCTGGGCGCTTCGGCGTCCGCGGTCAGCCGGCACACGACCGTGCTCAGGGAGGCGGGCCTGCTGACGACGGAAAGGCAGGGCATTTCGGTGCTGCACCAGCGAACGTTGCTCGGATCAGCTCTGCTCGGCAGCACCAACTGAGGCACGGCGGCGCATCCACGACCCGGCCACGCACGCGGCGATCGCCGCTCCCGTGAGCAGGACGTGGATCGCGCCGCCGAACCTCGTCGCGAACGTCAGGTCCGTCCGCAGCGGCACGGAGTCCACCATCAGGTCGTCGGTGAACATCCCGGTCGACCGCACCACGCTGCCGTCCGGGCGAACCACCGCGCTCACACCGCTGATCGCCGCGACCACGACCGCACGGCCGTGTTCGATGGCGCGCAGACGTGCCATTCCGAGCTGTTGGTAGGTCATCTCACCACGGCCGTACCAGGCGTTGTTGGTCGGCACGACGAGCACCTGTGCGCCCAAAGCGGTGCTCTCGCGCAGGACGTAGTCGTAGGCGACCTCATAACAAATGCCGAGGCCAACGCGTGTGCCCGCGATGTCCAGCACTCCGGGTTCGGTGCCGGCGTCGAGGTCGGGTTGATCGGCGAACGGCGTCACGAGCCGGGCCAGCGGGCGCAGCGGGATGTGCTCGGCGAACGGCACGAGCTCCTGCTTCGCGTACGACTCCCCCGCGCCGCGTCCGGGTTCCCAGGCGATGACCGAGTTCTGGTTGTTGCGCAGCGCGCTCACCAGCACGGGCACGCCGAGGTCGTCGACGGCGCGGTCGAGCACCGGGTCGCGGTCGCCGGTCCTGGTCGCGCTCTCCGGCCACACCACGAGGTCCGGTTTGGCGACCGCGCCGCTCTGGATCAGCTTCGTCAGCTCTTCCGTCTTGCGCAGGTGGTTGGCGCGCAACGTCTTGCCCTCGGTCAGCAGGCCGAGACCGATGTCAGGTGCGTTGCCCTGTACAACCGCGACGGTCCGTGTGCCGTTCTGCGCGTCCACGGCAACAAGCGGACCAACGGCGAGAGCGGCGGCGAACGGCACCAGAGCCCAGGACGCCTTCAAGCGGGGCAACCAGGCTGCGAGCCCGAACCCGGTCACCACCACCGCGAACGTCACCAACGGTGCGCCACCGATCACCGCGAGGTGCGCGAACGGTCCGTCGACCTGACCGAACGCCACGCGGCCCCACGGAAAGCCGTTGAACGGGATCAGTCCGCGCGCGGTCTCCTGGAGCACGAACAGCAACGCCGCCCACACCGGCGGTACGGGCAGCCGCGAGACCAACGGGAAGAGCGCGCACACACCGCAGATGAACAACGCCATCAACGCCGAGAGCACGACCCACGGCGCGGGACCGAACTCATTGCCCAGGAAGTGCTGGATCCACCACAGGTGCGGCAGGAAGAACGCCAGCCCGAACACGAACCCCAGGCCGGCCGAGCGACGCGCGCCCGCGCCGTTCAGCGTCAGCCACAGCACGACGAACGCCGGCACCGCGAGCCACCAGAACGTGCGCGGCGGGAAGCTCAGCGCGAGCGCGCCGCCGGCCAGCGCGGCCGAGCCGTAGCGGACGAGATCAGTTCTGGACGGCAACGGGCACCCGGCGCAGGACGAAGCAGGCGCAACCCACCAGGGCGATCCCGAGTGCGTAGGCGAGGACGAGTTCGGTCACGCGACCGGCGAAGTTGCCCGCGAGCGGCGGCACCAGCAGCGCGAAGACGCCGACCAGCACGGCGACCCTGGTCCGCCACCTCCCCGCCGGCAGGCAGGCGGCCAGCGGCAGCACCGCCCACAGCAGGTACCACGGCTGGATCACCGGCCCCAGCACCACGATCAAGCTCATCATCATTCCCAGCGCCGTCACCTCAGAGATCCCGCCGCGCAGGTGACGGTTCAAGACCACCACGACGCCGCACAGGATCAGCACGAACCCCGCGATCCGCGCCGAGGAAATCATCGCCTGACCGGTTTCCGGGCCGAACACCGCACCCGCCAGAAAGCCCGGCCAGTTGGTCGGCGCCATCCAGCTGTTGACCTTCGAGGGCGTCCCCAGCGCCTGCACCCAGCCGAAACCGGCCCCGCCGGCCAGCGACGTCACGACCGACACCCCGACCGCGGCCGCCACCATGGCGAGCCCCGCGCCTGCGAACCGGACCAGGCCTCCGCCGAGTCGCCGGGCCAGCGCGGTGCCCACCACCGCGAGCGCGACCAGTGCGGGCAGCTTCACCTGCGCACCGAGTCCGATGAGGACGACACCGGCCGTGAACTGCCACCACCTGAGGTCGTCGAGTGCGTGCAACGCGACGACGGTGCCCGACAGCATGAGGCCGAGCATCAGCGCGTCGTTGTGGACACCGCCGATGAGATGCCACAGCACCAACGGGTTCAGCACGCCCAGCCACAACGCCGCACGCTCGGACGTGCCCGCCAGCTGCGCGAGCCTGGGCACCGCCCACACGACGAGCAGCAGCCCCAGCACCGCGACCAGCCGGTACAGCACGATGCCCGCCACCGGACTGCCGCCGGTGACCTCGGCGATCGCCCGTTCCACGGTGCTGAACAACGGCCCGTACGGCGACGGCGTCTCGCGCCAGTAGACGCCGACGCGCGCCACCGCCTCCGCGCTCGCGCCGACGGCGGGGCTCACCACGTTCGGGTCGAGCCCGCGCGCCGCCACCTCGCCCTGGGCCAGGTAGCTGAACACGTCCCTGCTGAACAACGGCGGTGCGAGCACCAGCGGCCCGGACCACAACGCGAGCGTCCGGCGCAGCCACGCGGCGTCCGGTGTGACCCGGCCGAGCAACGCCCAGGCCAGCACGACCAGCCCGGCGCCCGCGATGGCGGCACCCAGCGCGACCGGCACCGCTCTCGTGGCCCACGCTCCCGCGGTGAGGAGCACCGCGCCACCGAAACCCGTCCAACGCAGGACGTCAGGGGTTCCGGTGGTGACGAGTACGGGCGTGCGCTGAGCAACGGTCGACGACATCTGCACGGAGGAGACAGTGCTTTCCGGACAGATCGTCACGCGTCCGACTGCGGTCGCGTCCGCGCGTACGACCAGAGGATGATCTTTTCTAGCTTTAAGTCGGTCAACGTCCCGCGAAGTCGTGAGTCATCCACACGGTTCCCTTGGCGTCGCGGATCACCACGATGCCGATGCGGGTGGACGAGTTGCTGAGGATGTTCTTGCGGTGGCCGTCGTTCGGCGGCTTCTCGTCGATCATGCCCTGGGTCAGGCCGAGCGCCATCTTGGAGATCGCCTCGACGGTGTCCTTCACCGGACCGCCCATGCCGACGTTCTCCGCGACCGAGCTCCACTTCACGCCCGCCGCCGTGCTGCGCTCGCCGAGACCGCTCTCGCCGGAGCACTGGTGCGACAACCCACAGCCGTTGCTCATCATCGCCTTGGTGTGCCGTTCGGCGGCCACGACCAATGCCGGATCCACGGTCAGCGGCGGCAGACCCGACTTGGCCCTGGTCTCGTTGATCAGCGCGAGGACACGCTCCTCCGGCGTAGCGACACGAACCGGTTCGGGTGTCTGAGTGGTCGTGGTCGTGGTGGTGGACGACGGCGTGCTCGACGTGGTCTCGGCGACGGACGACGTGGTGTTCGGTGCCGTGGTGATCGGTGCCATCGTGTTGTTGGGAATCGCAACAGCAGCAGGCGGGTCTGACGGGAAGTGGACCATCGTTCCGGCCACACCGACGAGCGCGCACACCGCCACCGCACTCGCCACGGCGAGCACGGGCTTGCTGGTCAGACCGGCGACCTTGGCCGTCAGGCCGGTGGGCTCGGCCAGATGGGCGCCTTTGGTCGCGGACTCGCCGAGGTGGTAGGCGTGCGCGACCTGGTCCAGGGCGGGGTCGGCGAGGTTCTCGAGCAGGTGCGGCAGGTAGCTCGCCGGAACCGTGAGCAGTGCGGCGCCGGTCAGGATACGTTCGACCGGCATCGCGTCGTCGACCCCGCGACCGCATCGGCCGCACTCGTCGACGTGACGCAGGAGCCGCTTGCGCCACAACGGGTTCGGCTCGCCGTTCCAGCCCTGCGCGGCCTGCGCCAGACCCGCGCAGCGCGGTTCGGCGGACAGCGCGCGGACCAGGTGCCGGACCGTTTCCAGGCGGCCCTTCAGCCTGCTCACCCGCACGGTGACCGCGTGGGCGTTGAGGTCGAGCGCGTCGGTCACCTCGGCGCGGGTGAGCTGCCCGACGCGTTCCAGCGTCCACAACGCCAGCAGCTCGCGGTCAGCCGGGTCGAGCCACCGTGCGGCCTCGTCGACCTCGCGCCGCTGCTGGGCCATGTGCAGGCGGGACAGCGCGACCTCGACGAACTCGGCGCTCGGGTCGGCCCGGTCGTACTCCTCCAGCGGCGCCGGCGCGGCGTCACGGCGGCGGTAGTGCTCGCGGACCTGGTTGATCGTCACGGCGACCAGCCACGACCGGAACCGCTCGGGCTCGCGCAGCGCGTCGATGCCGCGGATCACGCGGAACATCGTCTCCTGCACCACGTCGTCGACGTCGGCATCGGCGTTCAGCGCCCGACCGGCGACGTTGTAGACCAGTGGCAGACAGGCGGTGACGACGGCGTCGAGCGCCTCGCGATCACCGGCCCGCGCGGCCTCCACCTGCTCCGCGTCCACCTGCCTCAGCCACTCCCGACCCGTCACTTCCGCACCCTTCGCCGACGACTTCCGCACGTCATGGGAGACCGGGCAGTCTCACCTCAGGTCACAGAAACCGGGCGAATTGGTGACCCAGGTCACACTGCGACCACCGCCACTCCGGTGCGGCCGCCGTCCACGTCGAGCACGGTGCCGTGCACGAACGCGGACTCGTCCGAGGCCAGGTAGACGGCCGCGGCGGCGATCGCGTCGGGATGCCCGGACCGTCCGGCCGGGGTGCCGCGCATCATCACCTCGCCGGGGTGGTCGGTCGTGGTGTCCCAGTCCGGCGAGACGACGACACCGGGCGAGATGGCGTTCACCCGGACACCCTGTGGCCCGAACTCCGCCGCCCACGCGCGTGTGAGCGTCTCCATCGCGCCCTTGGTGGAGCTGTAGAGGGACGAGACCGGCACGCCGAGCCGGGCGATCCACGAGCCGAGGTTGATGATCACGCCACCACCGGCGCCGATCATCCCGGGGACGAGGGCTTGGGTCAGGAAGAACGGCGCCTTCACGTTGACGCCGTAGACGCGGTCGAAGGTCTCCTCGTCGGTCGTCGGGGTGGTCGACGCCGGGTAGATGCCGGCGTTGTTCACGAGGACGTCGACACGGCCTCCCAACACTTCTGCGGCCGTTGCAGCGAAAGCTTTGCCGGCAGCGGCGGTGCCGTCGAGATCGGCTCGGACGAAGTCGGCCCGACCGCCGTCTTCACGAATCTGGTCGACGACGGCCGCACCCCTGGCGGCGTCGCGCCCGGAGACGACCACGTGCGCGCCCTCCCTGGCGAGCGCGACCGCGATCGAGCGGCCGATGTTGCTGGTGGAACCGGTGACGAGGGCGGTCCTGCCCTGCAGACGTTGTGCCATGTCCTCGAAGTTAGGCACCTTATTTTGGACCGGCAAGTCCAGAAGTTCAGCCCTTGAGGTGGTCGATGAGGGTGTCCAGCGCCGCCTCCAGGTGAGCGACGCTGCCGGTCGAGCGGAGCACCTGGACACCACCTTGGATGCCCGCGATGAACGCGGCCGCGACCCGGTCGGCGTCGACGCTCGCACGCACCAGCCCCGCGTCCTGCATCTCGGCGATGCCCTCCTGCACGTGGAACTGCCACCGGCTGAGCAGGGCACTGACCACCTCGTTCGCGCCCGCCGTGCTGCCCACCTGGCTCATCAACGCGCCCAGCGGACAGTTCCGGCCCTGGGTGCGATAACGGGCGACCACCGCGTCCCGCCACCGGTCCCAGGCCGCCCACGACGTCAGCGCGCCGAGGTGTGGCTGCTGGTCGTCGAGCACGCGGCCGGCCTCGTAGCGCGCGACAGCGAGGAAGAGCTCCTCCTTGCCGTCGGGGAAGTAGTGGAAGATCTGGCTCTTGCTGGTGCCGGTGATCGCGCGGATGTCGTCCAGCGTCACGCCCGCGGGGTCGTCGCTGCGCAGGTAGGCCGCCGCGCCCTCGATGATGCGCTGCCTGGTCGCGCGCCCCTTCGCCGTGATCGCCATGTGCTCGATTTTAGGTTTTCTGGACCGGCTGGTCCACCGTGGTTGACTGGCCCCATGCTTCCTTGGGAGGGCCCACTGGCCGGCCGGCTCGACCGGCACACCGTCGTCTCCGAACTGCTGCGCGGCAACCCGCTCGGTGATCCGCACGAGCGCCCGTTGTGGGTGTACGTGCCGCCGGGCTACGACTCCGGTACCGAGCGATATCCGGCTGTGTACGTCATCCAGGGCTACACCGGCCACGTGTCCATGTGGGCCAACCGGATGCCGTTCCGCCAGCCGTTCATCGAGACGGCGGACGCGGTCTTCGCCGAGGGCGCGCCGGGGTGTGTCGTGGTGTTCGTCGACGCGTGGACGTCGTACGGCGGCTCGCAGTTCGTCGACTCCCCCGGCACCGGCCGCTATCACTCGTACTTGTGCGACGAGATCGTGCCGTGGGTGGACGAGCACTACCGCACGATCCCCGACCGCGAGTCGCGGGCGATCGCGGGCAAGTCGTCGGGCGGGTTCGGGGCGATGATCACGCCGATGCTGCGTCCGGACCTGTTCGGCGCACTGGCCACCCATGCGGGCGATTCGCTCTACGAGTTCTGCTACCTCGCGGACTTCGGCAAGGCGGTGCGCGGCTTGCGCGCGTACGACCACGACATCCAGAAGTGGTGGGCGGATTTCCGGAGCCGGCCGTCGTTCACCAAGCCGGAGGACATGACGCTGCTCGGCACTCTTGGTGTCGCGGCGTGCTTCTCCGCGGCCGAGGACGGCACTCCGGAGCTGCCGTTCGACCCGGTGACCGGGGTGGTGCGGCCGGCGGTGTGGCAGCGCTGGCTCGACTGGGACCCGGTGCGGATGGTGCCCGCTCACGCGGAGGCGGTCCGTTCACTGCGGGCGGTGTGGATCGACGCCGGCAAGAGCGACGAGTTCTACCTGGACCTCGGCGCGGAGGCGTTCCGGGCGAAGATCGCCGAGGCCGGACTTCCGGACGAGAGAACACATTTCGAACTTTTCGACGCGGGTCACGGTGGCATCGACTACCGTTACCCGCTCTCGTTGACCTGGCTCGCGGAGAGGCTGGCTCGTTGACAACTGAAGTGACGCTGAGAGGTCTGGAAGACGGTGACCTCGACACGGTGTTCGAGTTCATGCGTGATCCGGAGTCGGTGTGGATGGCCGCGTTCACGGCGGAGGACCCGGACGACCGCGAGGCGTTCGACGCGCACATGCGCCGCGTGCGGGCCAATCCGGAGACCATCAACCAGGTCGTCCTGGGCGACGGCCGGGTCGTGGGCACGATCGCCTGCTTCGTGATGGAGGGCGACACCGAGATCACGTACTGGATCGACCGCGCGGTCTGGGGTCAGGGTGTGGCCGGGCGAGCGGTGGCGTTGTTGCTGGAACTCGTGTCCACCCGGCCGTTGCACGCCCGCGCCGCCTCGGACAACGCGGGCTCGCTGAAGGTGCTGACCAAGGCCGGCTTCGAGGTCGTGGGCACCGAGGTTTCCCATGCGGCAGCCCGGAAAGCGGAGATCGAGGAGACGATCCTGGTCCTCAGGTGACGAACTTCTCGGTGCCCAGCACGCCGAGCAGTTGCAGCTTCTCGAACGCCTCGGTGCGCGGTGGCGCGGTGAGCACCAGCAGCGCCTGCGACTGGTCCTCGGTGAACAACGCCTGACAGTCCACCTCGATCTCGCCGAGTTGTGGGTGCACCAGCACCTTGTGGTCTTCGAACCGGTTCGCGACCTCGTGCCGGTCCCAGATTTCGGCGAACTCGCTGCTTTCCTTCTGCAGCACGCGAACGAGCTCGCCGGCGCGTGACTTCGGGCCCATCGCGGCATGGGCGGCGCGCAGGTTCGCCACCTGCGCGCGGCTCTGCCGGTCGCGGTCGTGCTCGGGGTAGATCAGCCGCTCGTCCGGGTCGGTGAACCAGCGGTAGATCCCGCTGCGGGCGAGGCCGGTGAAGTGCGAGCTGTCGCCGTAGAGGGCCTCGGCGAACCTGTTCTGCAGCAACACCTCGCCGAGGTTCGACAGGATCAGCGCGGGCGTGTCGTCGAGCCGGTCCAGCACTCGTTGCAACGCGGGCGCCACGTGCGTGCCACCGACCTGGCGCGACGGGGCGTTGCGCCCGGCGACGCGGAACAGGTAGTCGCGTTCGTCGTCGCTGAGCCGCAGCGCGCGGGCCAGCGAGGCCAGCATCTGCTCGCTGGGCTGCGGCCCCCGTTGCTGTTCCAGCCGCGTGTAGTAGTCGGTGGACATCGCGGCCAGCGCCGCGACCTCCTCGCGCCGCAACCCAGGTGCCCGCCGGCGCGCCCCGACCGGTAGCCCGACGTCCCCAGGCCGCAGTTCCTCGCGGCGGCGACGCAGGAAGGCCGCGAGTTCCACACGATCCATGAAGCCCAGTATGGAGGCCATCAGATCGTTGACCAGGGATCGCCGATCCCCCGACAACGGGTCTCTGCCGCGCTCTTCGGACTTGCCCGAAGGTCGGTGCATGGACATCACCGGAAACACCGTCTTCATCCCCGGCGCCACCAGCGGCATCGGCCTGGCGCTCGCCCTCGCCCTGAGCGAGCGCGGCAACACCGTGATCGTCGGCGGCCGGCGCACCGAACTGCTCGAGAAGATCGCCGCCGAACACCCCGGTGTCGGGACCGTCCGCATCGACACGGCCGACGCCGACAGCGTCCAGACCGCGGCCAAGGACGTCATCGCCCGTTTCCCGCAGCTGAACGTGCTGATCACCATGGCGGGCATCATGCGCGCGGAGGACTGGCACAGCCCGGTGTTCCTCGAGTCGGCGGAGAGCATCATCACGACCAACGTCCTGGGCCCGATGCGCCTGATCGCCGCGTTCGTCGAGCACTTCCAGACCCGCCCGGACGCCACGATCATGACCGTCTCGTCCGGTCTCGCCTTCGCGCCGTTGAAGGTGACGCCGAGCTACAACGCGTCCAAAGCCGCCATCCACATGCTCAGCGAGACGCTCCGCCTGCAGCTGGCCGACACGTCCGTGCGCGTCGTGGAGCTGGAACCGCCGTGGGTGCAGACGGACCTGATGCCCGGCCAGGCCGACAACGAGCACGCCATGCCTCTCGACGAGTACGTCGCCGAGGTCATGGACATCATCGAGACCCAGCCCGACGCGCGGGAGATCCAGGTCGAGCGGGTGAAGTTCCTGCGCTACGGCGAGGCCCGCGGCGACTACGACCAGGTCGTCGCGGCGCTCAACGCCACCGACCCGCACGGCAAGTGAAATCAGAGGTGTGAGAACACGGCCGCGGCGGGTATCTCTGTTCCCCAGCATCCGGGGGAAGGAACACCATGCCGCGCCGTCTCGTCGCCCTGCCGCTCGCCCTGCTCGCCACCGCGGCCGGACTCGATCTGCTGCATCTGATCACCGGCAACGACCTGATCGCCGCCGCCGCGTGGCACCTGATCGCCGCGGGCCTGCTGCTGGGCATCGCGGTGGCGGCCACCGACTGGCTCGACCGCATCTTCGCCGAGCCCGCCACGCGCTCACGCAAACGCGATCTCGGCATCGCCCTGGTGCTCGTGCTGTTCGGGGTCAGCTGGGCGTTGCGGCTGGGGCAGACCGGCTGGGAACCGACCTGGGCCGCGGTGCTCGCGGGGTGGGCCGGCGTGGCCGGGCTGCTCGCGACCTCGCTCACCGAGCGCCGCTCTCAGCTCAGTTCGGCCTGACGGCGTGTCAGCTCGGCGATCGTCGCGTCGACCTCGTCGCGGTGCTGCCGGAGCCGTTCGAGAGCCCTCTCGGTCTCGGCTCTGAACTCCTCGACCTGTGCGCGGTCCACCTCGGCGTGGTCGTCGTGGATCTTCGTGCGGTCACCGGGCACCAGCCGCACGTCCCACCTGGGGACGTGCCCGAGCCTGTTGTTGATGAAGTCGTGCAGCCCGTCCATGCTGTCGTTGAGGCGCTCGACCCACGACCGGCGCCGCTCTGCCTCTTCTTCCGGCTTCTTCTCGTTCCAGGACGCGTCGCGCATCGTGCGGGTCAGCGCTTCGTCGGTAGCACGGAAGTTGGACAGCAGCCGGGTGATCGCGTACCGGACCGACTCGACGTCGACCGGTTCCGCGCCTGTCCGCTTCGACCAGCTTCGTTGACCACCACGGCGTTTGTAGTGCTGTTGCATGGCCTGCTTGGAGCGTTCGCCGTACTCCGCGCCGAGCTGTTCCCAGGTCCAGCCGCTGTCCATGACGGACTCGATCAGCACCCGTTCAGCCTGGTCCACCGACTCCCGGGCCCAGGGCATCATCCGCAGCGCGCTCAACGACTCGTTCTCATCCGGCATCTCGTCAACGTATCCGTTGACGTCCGGAACCGTCAACTGACGCGTTGACGTGGACACGATGTCGGTAGCGTGAGCTCATGCCACAGATCACCGTCGAGTACTCCGCCGACCTGGATGAGGCGTTCGACCGCCGGACCTTCGCTCTCGCGCTGCACCAGACGCTGTCCCCGCTGACCAGCTCGGACGTCGCCGCGTTCAAGACGCGGCTGCGGCAGATCGAGGAGAGCGTGATCGGCGACGGCTCGCCGGCGGCGATGATCCACATCCGGATCGGGCTGCTGTCGGGGCGGCCGGTCGAGCTCAAGCAGGAGGTCGGGCGGGTGAGCATCGGGCTCGCGCGGGAGCACCTCAAGCCGGTCGAGGGGCTGCCGGTCCAGGTGACGCTCGAGGTGTACGACCTCGATCGCGAGCAGTACCAGAAGATCGTCCTCTGAACGGAACAAGCCTCGTCACGGACGGGCTCGCCGTGTTGTCCTGAAGCATGAGGACTCTGATGACCGGCGGCACCGTGATCAGCATGGACGCCGCGGTCGGTGATCTCGGCCGCGGTGACGTGCTGATCAGCGACGGTGTGATCACCGAGGTCGCCGAACGGATCGACGCGCCGGACGCCGAGGTGATCGACGCCGCCGGCAAGGTCGTCCTGCCCGGGTTCGTCGACACCCACCGGCACACCTGGCAGACGGCGTTGCGGGGCGTCGGCGCGGACTGGACGTTCCCCGAGTACATGGCCACCATGCACGGCACCATCAGGCCGCACTACCGTCCCGAGGACGTCTACCTCGGCAACCTGCTCGGGCGGTTGGAGGCACTGCACTCCGGCGTCACCACGGTGCTCGACTGGTTCCACTGCGCCGACAGCCCCGAGCACGCCGACGCCGCCGTCGCGGGCCTGAAAGACGCACCCGGACGGTCCATCTTCTGCTATGCGGCCGGATTCATGGTCACCGACGGCTCGGTCGAGCACGAGATCCGGCGGGTCCGCGCCGAACTCCCGGCTGACGGCCTGGTCACCATGGCGTTCGGGCTGCGCGGCCACCAGATGACCACAATGGACACTTTCGCGGCCGACCTGCGGCTGGCGGACGAGCTCGGGTTGCGCTCCAGCGTGCACTTCGTGTCCGACGGGACGGCCCGGCCGATCGCCGAGATGCACGCCGCCGGTCTGCTGCGGGACACCACGACTGTCGTGCACGCCAACGGGATCAGCGACGACGAGCTGCGGATGCTCGCTGACGCCGGCGCTTCGGTGTCGGTCAGCCCGGACGTCGAGCTGAAGATGGGCTTCGGCTGGCCGATGACCGGGCGGATGCTGGCCGCGGGACTGCGGCCGACGTTCTCGATCGACGACTGCCCTTCGGCCGGCGGGGACATGTTCGCGACCATGCGGACCGCGTTCGTCGTGCAGCGCGGGCTCGACGGCAGCCTGAACTCCCGCGATGTCCTGGAGTTCGCCACCGTCGACGGCGCGAAGGCGTGTGGCCTCGACACGGGCAGCCTCACACCCGGCAAAGCCGCGGACATCATCCTGTTGCGCAAGGACGACCCGAGCGTGTTCCCGTTCACCAACCCGGCCGGCACGATCGTGGCCGCAGGGCATCCCGGCCTGGTCGACACCGTGCTCGTCGCCGGTCGCGTGGTCAAGCGCGACGGCGCGCTGGTGGGTGTCGACCTGCCCGCGCTGCAGGCCCGGCTGCTGGAGTCGCGGGACCGGATCGCGGCCGACGCGGGCATCGCGGTCTGACCGTTGAAGTACCGTGCGCGCGTGGAAATCACTGACGACCGCGTCTTCCCTGCCGCGTTGGCCGCGCTCAGCGGCATCGAGTTCCCCTGGGACTACGACGAGAAGACCGAGGAACCGGCGCCGACCAACATCGACTACGAGGCCTACGACGAGTTCGACTCGGCCGAGGAGACGACCGACTGGATCAGGTCCTGGACCGGCAACAAGGAGCTCAATGGCGACGCGTTCCGGGTGTTCGGGCAGGACGGCACGGGCGGGCTGACCGCGTTGTGGCTGGTGCGGCCGGGACCGTTGACCGCGCAGCCGGTGGCGTTCTTCGGGTCCGAGGGTGAGGTCGGGGTCGTCGCGGCCAGCTTGGGCGAGTTCCTGTGGCTGCTGGCGGGTGGGGTCGGGCCGCAGGAGGCCGTGGAGTTCGGGTCCGACAGCGGGGTCGCGCACGACGAGTTGCGTGCGGTCGCCGAGAAGCACTCCGGCATCGAAGCGCGCACGCCGGCCGAGGTGCTGGCGGCGGCGCGGGCGGAGTTCCCGGACTTCGCCGAGACCGTTCAGTCCTGGTGCCGTTGACCGTTGTTGGGCGAACCGGTCCTCGTTCCGGTTCGCCGGTGGTCTGCACCACTTTGGTGGTGCGGACTACGCTGGACAGAACCTGTTGTGCCGCAAGGTAAAACAGGACCTCGTCCTCCGGAGGCCTGCACCTCATGAGAATGCTGCTGACGGCCACGCTCCTGCTCAGTGCCGTCGTACCCACCGGTTCCGCCGCGGCGGCCGATCCCATCTACAAGGACCCCGCGCAACCGATTCCGGCGCGCGTCGCTGACCTGCTCGGCCGGATGTCGCTCGACGAGAAGGCCGGGCAGATGACGCAGGCCGAGCGGGGCGCGGTGAGCAACGCCGACCTGACCACCTTCCGGATCGGCTCGCTGCTGTCCGGTGGCGGTTCCGCGCCGTCGCCGAACAACGCCACCTCGTGGGCGAACATGTACGACAACTTCCAGCAGGCGGCCCTCGCCACGCCGCTGGGCATTCCCATGATCTACGGCGTGGACGCCGTGCACGGGCACAACAACGTCGTCGGCGCCACGATCTTCCCGCACAACATCGGCCTCGGTGCCACCCGTGACCCGGCGCTCGTGCAACGGATCGGCCGCGCGACCGCGGAAGAGGTGTCGGGCACCGGGATCGACTGGGACTTCGCGCCGTGCCTGTGCGTCGCGCGCAACGACCGTTGGGGCCGCACCTACGAGTCGTTCGGTGAGACGCCGGAGAACGCGACGTCGATGACGACGCTGATCACCGGCCTGCAGGGCACGCGGCTGTCCGACTCCGGTTCGGTGCTCGCGACCGCCAAGCACTACATCGGCGACGGCGGCACGACCGACGGCGACGACCAGGGCAACACCCAACTCAGCGAGGCCGAGCTGCGGTCGATCCACCTGCCGCCGTTCCGCGAGGCGGTCGCGCGCGGTGTCGGCTCGGTGATGATCACCTACAGCAGTTGGAACGGCACGAAGTTGCACGGCCACAAGTACCTCATCACCGACGTGCTGAAGAACGAACTGGGCTTCGGCGGGCTGGTCGTGTCGGACTGGAACGCCATCGACCAGATCGACGGCCAGCCGGGCTTCACCGCCGCCGAGGTGCGCGAGTCGATCAACGCGGGCCTGGACATGGTCATGGTGCCGACCGAGTGGCGCTCGTTCATCACGCTGCTCAAGGCCGAGGTGCAGGCGGGCCGGGTGCCGATGGCGCGCCTCGACGACGCCAACCGCCGCATCCTGACCAAGAAGTTCGAGCTGGGGCTGTTCGAGAAGCCCCTGACCGACCGCTCGTACACGCCTTCGGTCGGCAACGCCGCGCACCGCGCGTTGGCGCGTGAGGCCGTGCGCAAGTCGCAAGTGTTGCTGAAGAACCAGAACGGCGTGCTGCCGTTGTCGAAGACCTCGTCGAAACTGTTCGTAGCGGGTAAAAGCGCGGACAACATCGGCTACCAGAGCGGCGGCTGGACCATCTCCTGGCAGGGCGGCAGCGGTCCGGTGACACCCGGAACCACTGTGCTGCAAGGCATCCGCTCGGCCGTGTCGTCCTCGACCACCGTCACCCACCAGCGCAACGGCACGGGCATCGACGGTTCGTACCAGGCCGCTGTCGCCGTGATCGGCGAGACCCCGTACGCCGAGGGCACCGGTGACAAGCCGGGCAGCATGGGCCTGGACGCCGAGGACCTCGCGACGCTGAACACGCTGCGCGCGTCTGGTGTCCCGGTCGTGGTGGTGCTCGTGTCCGGACGACCGCTGGACATCGCCGCCCAACTGCCGGGCTGGCACGCGCTCGTGGCGGCCTGGCTGCCGGGCACCGAGGGCAACGGCGTCGCGGACGTCCTGTTCGGTGACCACAAGCCGACCGGCACGCTGCCGTTCACGTGGATGCAGAGCGCCTCGCAACAGCCGATCAACGTCGGTGACGGCAAGACACCGCTGTTCCCCTACGGCTTCGGCGCCCAGTTCCCCGCCACGCAGAACGCCTACGCGCTGATCGGCGCCTCCTACTACGACGAGCAGCGCGGCACTCAGGTCGAACGCTGCACCGACTCGGGTTGCGGCCAGAACGTCGGCTACCTGACGCCGGGCGACTACGTGGCCTACGCGGACGTCGACTTCGGTGCCACGCCGCCGACCTCGGTGACCACGCGCATCGCGTCCGGCTCCACCGCCAACGGCACGCTGCAGTACCGGCTGGACAGCCCGACCGGTCCCCTGGTCGCGACGGTGTCCGCGGCGAACACCGGTGGGTGGCAGACCTGGACGAGCCGTACCGCGGCGGCTTCCGGCGCGACCGGTGTGCACCGGCTGTACCTGGTGGCGACCGGTGGCACGGGCGGAGACCTGGCGAACGTGAACTGGTTCCAGTTCGCTCGCTGACCGGTTGCGGGCTGGTCCGTTCTCGGCGGTGCCCAGAACGGACCGGCCGTCACCGGCTGAGTCTCGTCGCGCGTCGCAACACCGGTGTCACCCACGCCATCACGACGCCCGCCAGCAGCACCACCACACCGGCCAGGAGCCCGGCCCGCGGATCGCCCGCGGCGACCGACAACGCACCCGCGAGTGCCGCGCCGAGGGGCTTGCCGAGGCCCCACGCGATCATCCGGCCGGTGGTGTTGACCCGCGACTGGAGTTCCTCCGGGCACACCTGCTGGCGGTAGGTGATGCCGGTGATGATCACGGCGGCGCTGGTGGCGCCCCAATACACGATCGCCCCGCACGTGACGATCCAGTGCGGGCTCACGAGCACGAACAGGCCTCCCAGCACGGACAGCGGCAACGCGGTGAGCGCCAGCCGCGCCGCGCCCCAGCGCTCGGTCAGCTTCGGCAGCAGCCAGGACGCGATGATCGCGCCGACGCCCCAGCTGGTGAACAGGGCCGCGAGCCGCAGGTCACCGCGCGGCGCGACGCCCAGCACGCGGTCGGCGAACGGCACGAGCACGGCCATCCAGCCGCCGAGCGCGACCGAGTGCGTGGCGCCGACCAACGTGAGAGTGCGGATGATCGGTTCGTGCCAGAGGAAGTGCAGTCCTTCCCGCACGTCCGCGACGATCACACCGGCGCCGCGCACGGGACGTGGGTTCGCCATGCTGCTGGTGATGCCGCGCA
The DNA here is from genome assembly GCF_011067745.1 of Lentzea alba. Classification (GTDB taxonomy): domain Bacteria; phylum Actinomycetota; class Actinomycetes; order Mycobacteriales; family Pseudonocardiaceae; genus Lentzea; species Lentzea alba. Next base: position 179,169 of record NZ_JAAMPJ010000013.1, on the reverse strand, counting down.
ACAACAACGCCGATCCCACGGCGGTCAGCGCGTTCACCGCCAGCAGTGCCGCCGGGGCGACGACCGCCACCAGCAGTCCCGTCACACCCGGCACCACGAGCTCGACGACGGTCGTGCGCCCGTAGAGGGTCGAATAGGCGACGGGCAACCGGTCTTTGCCCACCAGCGCGGGCAGGGCGCCGAAGTTGGCCGCGTCGAAGAACACGAACGCCGTCTGCGTCGCGAACGCCACCGCCACGACGTGCGGGGCGCTCACTCCCCCGGCCAGCCACGCCAACGGCACGCTGAGCAGCACGGCGGCGACGGTGAAGTCGAGCGCCACCATCATCTTCCGGCGGTCCAGCCGATCCGCGAGCGCGCCCGCCAGCAGCCCGAACACCAGGTACGGCAACGCTTCCGCGGCCGTGACCGCCGACGTCCACCCCGCAGAGCCGGTCAGCTGGTAGACGAGGACCGGCAGGGCCACCGCGGACACCACGGCACCCGTGAACGACAACACCCGTGCCGACAGGTAGCGGCTGAAGTCGCGGTCAGTTGCGTCGAGATCCCCCGAGCTCCCCACTCCAGGAGCGTACGGCCTGCGGTCATCCGATCACCACCTGACACCGTTGGGCCGAACGAGTAGGGCCGAAAGGCTCGTCAAAGTAACGGCCGATCGGCGTAGCGTCGGCTGGTCTTGCGTCGACCACGCACGCCCCGGAGGAACGCAATGAAGCGGTCCACGACTCTCCTGTCCGCATTGGCCCTCGTGCTCGGCGGCGCGGCCGCGGCACCCGCCCAGGCCGCCCCGCCGCAGGACCCGCTCGACGTCTACGTCGCCGAGGTGACGCCTCAGCAAGCGGGTGACCTGTCCAGACAAGGCTTCGACGTCGCCGGCACCCGAACGTCCGGTGACAAGGTCGAGGTCGAACTCGTGCTCGACACCGCCCAGCAGAAGCAGCTGGCCGAGCGCGGTGTCGACGCGAAGGTCAAGAAGACCAAGGACGGCAAGACGACCAGGCAGCTCGCCGCCGAACAGGCGGCGAACGGCTTCACGGTGTGGCGGTCCTACGACGAGCCCGGCGGGATCCGCGACCAGATGTACGCGTTGGCGCGCAACAACCAGAACCTCGTGAAGCTCGAGGTGCTCGGGAAAACCGGGCAGGGACGCGAGATCATCGCACTGAAGGTCACGCAGGGAGCCAACGGCGTCAAGGACGGCACCCGGCCCGCGGTGCTCTACTCGTCGACGCAGCACGCGCGTGAGTGGATCAGCACCGAGGTGAACCGCAGGCTGCTCAACCACTACGTGAACCGCTTCAAAGCCGGCGACGCCGAGATCAAGAACCTTCTCAAGGCCACCGAGCTGTGGTTCGTGCTCGTCGCCAACCCGGACGGCTACCAGTACTCGTTCGACGTGGAACGGTTGTGGCGCAAGAACCTGCGCGACAACGACGGCAACGGCGTGATCACCGTCGGCGACGGCGTGGACCCGAACCGCAACTTCGACGAGCACTTCAACTACGACAACGAGGGTTCGTCGACCGCGACCGCCAGCGAGACCTACCGCGGGCCGAGTGCGGCCTCCGAGCCCGAGACCAAGGCCATGCAGGGGCTGCTGGACCGGATCAAGCCGAAGTTCCAGTCGAACTGGCACTCCGCCGGCCAGTGGATCCTCTACCCGCAGGGCTGGCAGACCGGTTCGCCCGAGGCCGACAACCCGATCTACGTCGCGCTGGCCGGCACCGACGCCAATCCCGCGATCCCCGGCTTCGACCCCGGCATCAGCTCCGACGAGCTGTACGTGACGAACGGCGAGACCACCGACTACGCCGACAGCCGCAACGGCACCGTGGCGTTCACCCCGGAGCTCAGCGAGGGCTGCGACGGCTGTGGCTTCGTGTTCCCGGACGACCCGGCGCTCGTCGAGGCCGAGTTCCAGAAGACGCTGCCGTTCTCGCTGTCGCTCGCGAGGTCCGCACCCGACCCGGCGAACCCGAAGTCGGCCGTCGGCATCGGCGTCAAGCCCTTCTACCTCGACCAGGCCGAGCTGGACCCGGAGAACACGCCACTGTCCATGTTGGACTTCACCTTCGACGTGTCGTACGGCGACCCGCAGGAAGTCCGTGTGCTGGCGAAGAAGTCGCTCGGCGCCGTCACCGCCAAGTGGCAGATCGGCACCGGGCCGGTGCAGAGCGCGCCGACGACGGCGTGGACCGGCGGTAAGCGGTACAGCGCCGGCAACGCGAACTACTACCACGTCGTGCGGGGCACGGTGACCGGCACGAACCCCGGTGACCAGGTCAAGGTGTGGTTCGAGGGTGGCGGGCAGACGAGCAGCTCGTTCACCTACCGCGCCGAGACCGAGTCCGGCGACGAGGTGCTCGTGCTGGCCGCCGAGGACTACACCGGCGCGTCGCCCAACCAGGGTGTGACCGCGCCGAAGTACCTCTCGTACTACACCGACGCGCTCACCGCGAACGGTGTCGCGCACGACGTGTACGACGTGGATGCCAACGGCCGCAAGGCACCTGACGCGCTCGGCGTGCTGAGCCACTACAAAGCCGTTATCTGGTACACCGGCGACGACGTCGTCACGCGTGAACCCGGCTGGGGCATCGGCAACGCCTCCAGCCTGGCGCAGACAGAACTGCTGGAGATCCGCGACTACCTCAACGAGGGCGGCAAGGTGCTCTACACCGGCCAGTTCGCCGGGCACCAGTACACCGGCGCGCTCGGCACCCAGCTCTACGACCCGTTCGAGAACAAGCAGTGCAGCACGTTGCCCGACGCGGCGCTGCGGTGCCGGCCTCTGGACGGCTCCGGCGACAGCGTGAACGACGTCCTCACCTACTGGTTCGGCACCGCGGTCCTCAACAGCGGAGCCGGCCAGGACCCGGACACCGGCACCACGTTCCCGGTCACCGGTGTCGCGAACCCCCTCACCGGCCTCAGCTTGTCCCTCAACGGGAACGACAGCGCCGACAACCAGGTCAACACCGCGTCGTTCATCACGACGAGCGGCCTGCTGCCGGTGAACGAGTACCCGCAGTTCGCCAGCGACGTCACCGCCGCGTGGGAACGTCCCGGTGGCCCGTTCAAGCCGCACGCCGGCACCCACTACGTGTACTCGCAGATCAGTGACGTGTCGTACAAGCGGCTGACCAGGACGATCAACGTTCCCGCGGGTGGCGCGCAGATGTCGTTCTGGACGTCGTACGACACCGAGATCGCGTGGGACCACCTGTTCGTCGAGGTCCGCACGGCCGGTGGCAGCGACTGGACGACGCTGCCCGACACCAACGGGCACACGACGACCGCGACCGGCGACAGCTGCCCGGAGGGGTGGCGCGACCTGCACCCGCAGCTCGACCACTACCAGACGATCAACCCCGACGGCACCTGTTCGCCGACCGGCTCGTCCGGCAACTGGCACGCGGCGTCCGGCTCGTCCGGTGGCTGGCAGCAGTGGAGGGTCGACCTGTCCGGCTATGCGAACAGCCAGGTCGAGGTCTCCATCGCCTACGCCAGCGACTGGGCCACGCAGGGGCTCGGCGTGTTCATCGACGACATCGACGTCACCACCGGTGAGGGCACCACGTCGTTCGAGTCCGGTTTGGACGGTTGGACCATCACCGGTCCGCCGCCGGGCAGCGGGGTGAACAGCAACAACTTCATCCGCACCACCGCCGCCGGGTTCCCCGAGGGCGCCGTGGTGAGGACCGCCGACACCCTGTACTTCGGTTTCGGCTTCGAAGGCATCTCCAACGCGGCCACCCGCAACGAGGTGATGGACAGGTCGCTGGAGTACCTGCTCGGCAGCTGATCAGCCGGCGGGCGGCGGCGTGGTGTTCACACCGCGCCGCCGCCTGAACAGGCCTAACATGGAGTCATGGGTACCACGACCCTCGAACTGAACGAGGAAGAGCTGATCCTCCTCCGGCACGCGCTGCGCCACTACCTGTCGGACTTCGGTCACGAGGAGGCCGACATCCTGCGGAAGGCCCGCGCGCTGCTCGCCAAGCTGCCCGTGCCGGTCAAGTAACCGGCCGGGTCACCGACGTCGCCGCGGATCGGCGACCGATCCCGCATGGCCTTGATCGCGCACCACCCGAGGAACGCCAGGCCCAGCCACACGTAGGCGTTGCCGATCAGGTGCTGCCACCAGGTCCACGCGAGCTCCTTGTCGCCCGTGGCCGGGAGCAGCCAGTGCGGGCCGAGGGCGAACACCGCGCCCACCGCGATCCGCACCCAGCCGTGCAGGAGCAGCAGGGCGGGCGCGATCCACACCCAGTGGTGCGACCAGGACACCGGCGAGATCAGCAACCCGGCGGCGGCGACGGCCAGCAGTGCCGTGAGGTCGTCGCGCAGCCGTGGCAGCACCACCAGGGTCACCGCCAGCACGACCACGCAGAGCAGCAGCCACACCGCCTCGGGCGCGCCCAGCCGGAACAGCAGGCCGCGCAACGACTGGTTCGCGGTGTAGGCGAGACCACCGACGCGTCCCGGGTCGAGCATGGCCTCGAACCAGAACTGCTTCGACTGGTCCGGCGCGAGCAGCCAGCCGATCAGGCCGGCGCCGGCGAACGTGCCGACGGCGGTCAGCGCGGGCCTCCACCGCTTGCGGGACAGGAAGAACAGCACGAAGATCGCCGGTGTCAGCTTGATCGCGGCGGCGATTCCGACGAGCATCCCCCGTGGCCACGGCGTGCGCGGCAGCAGGCAGTCGGCGGCGACGAACCCGATCAGGATCATGTTGATCTGACCGAGGTCCAGGCCGCCGCGCAGGGGTTCGAGCACCAGGCACAGCGCGGCGAGACCGAGGCCCACCTGGACGCGCTGGGCCGCCGCGGTGCACGCCGCCGTGAACAGCGCGATGGCGGCTGCCGTGAAGAGCACGGCGATGATCGGCAACGGCAACGGCGTGAGGCCGCTGAACAACATCGCCGCGAACGGCGGATAGGTGAACGGCAGACCGAGCGGGGCCGTGAAGTCCGCGGTGTAGAGGTCCGTGCCGGCCCGCCACGCCTCACCGCCCGCCAGGTAGACGCGCAGGTCGAGGAGGCCGGAACTGAAGCTCCGCAGGCAGATCCACGTCAACGCCGCGGCTGAGGCCGCGACCCAGACCTTGCGGAGGTCGACACGGGACACTTGAGCCAGCACAGGGGAAACCTTTCGTCCACCGGAGGTCCGATGTGGACGAGCCTGCTGTGCGAGGCGGTGCGGGCGGATCGGCTCAGGAGCCGGAAGATCATGGCCGAACAGCTGCCAACCTCGGCGGGGGTCAGCCTTTCGGCCGAGGTCAGCCGGCCACCACGTGCGCGCGGAACGCCCACGCCACGATCTCGACGCGGTTGCGCGCACCCACCTTGGCCTGCACCGACGCCAGGTAGGCCTTGACCGACGACACCGAGACCCGCAGCGCGGCGGCTATCTCGTTGTTGCTCAGGCCCTGCGCGACGTGCCGCACGACGTCCAGTTCGCGCGGGGTCAGCAGTTCGGTCTCGGCGGTCGCGACCGGCGGCACCGAACGCCGCAGCACCCGCAGCACGACCTGCGGCGACACCAGCACGTCCCCGCGCGCGGCGGACCTGATCGCCTCGACCAGCAGCCCGGGACTGGCGTCCTTGGTCAGGAACCCGCACGCGCCGAGGTCCAGCGCCTGGTTCAGGACCTCGTCGCTGTCGAACGTCGTGACCACCACGACTCGGGTGTGCGGCGCGAGCTGCCGGGTGACCTCCAGGCCGTCCAGACCCGGCATCCGCACGTCGACCAGACACACCTGCGGCATCAGCTCCTTGGCTCGCTGGACGGCGCTGAGCCCGTCCGCCACGTCCGCGACGACGCGGACGTCCGGCTGCGCCTCCAGGATCAACCGGAACCCCGCGCGCACCATGTCCTGGTCCTCGGCGATGAGCACGGAGATCACACCCGCACCTCCAGTGGCAGCTCGGCGGTGACCAGCCAGCCGTCCCCGGTGGCGCCCGCGAAGAACCGCCCGCCCAGCTCGTGCACCCGTTCCCGCATGCCCACCAGCCCGAACCCGCCCGAGTGCGGCGGTCGCGCGGTGCCGTTGTCCACAACGGACAGAAGCACCGCTGACGCCGTGAGCCGCACGTCCACCTCGACGTTCGTCGCGTCGTGAGCGTGTTTCCGGGTGTTCGTCAACGCTTCCTGCACCAGCCTGAGCACCGACCGTCCCAGCTCCGGCCGCACGTCCTCGGTCAGCTCGATGCTCGTGCGCACCGGCAGACCGGACTTCTCCACGAGCTGGTGCAGGTCGGCGGTCAGATCGCTGGTCGCGGTCGCGGCACCGTTGTCCCGCAACGTCCGGACCATCGCACGCATTGCGCCCAACGCGTCCGTGCCGCCGTCGACGATGCCCGGCAGAAAGTCGTACGCCCTGCTCTTGTCCTCCTCGGCCACCACGAGCGCCGCCTGTGCCTGCACCAGAATGCCCGTGACGTGGTGCGCCACGACGTCGTGCAGCTCACGTGCCATGTCCAGGCGTTCGTCTCGCCGGGCCCGCTCCTCGGCCGCAACCGCCAGCGCCGCCCGTGACCGCTCCCGCATCCGCAGCAGCACGCCGCCGCCGACCCCGATGGCACCGAGCATCAGGATGAGCACGACGCTGTCGGAACGGCTGAGGTAGAACGACGTCCGGAAGACTGCGGCGTGCAGGCTGAACAGCGCCAACGCCGCGATGCACACCGCGGCTCGCAGCGCCGGTGACTTCCAGGCGAGCACGAAGGCCGAGGCCAGCACCACGGTGACCTCGGCGATCCGCACCGATGGGGTGAGGAGTTCCGGCGGTGCGACGATTCCGGAACCGCCCACGTAGAGGGCTCGGCCGAAACCGCTGGTCAGGCCGGTGATCGTGAAGACAGCTCCGCAGAGCACCGCGACGAGCAACGGTTCCAGGAGCGGTTTCAGGCGAAGGTCCCCCACGGCGGTGATCGTACGAGCCGTGCCGACCGGGTGGCCTCCACCTTCCGACCGAGCGGATTGGCCAAGTGGTCAGCCGGCGGTGCCGATCGCCTCGTCGAGAATGCTCAGCCCGAGCGCCAGTTCCTCTTCGGACGCGGTGAGCGGCGGCGCGATCCGGAACACCCCGCCCATGCCGGGGATCTGCACGATGTTCATGTGCAGTCCCAGATCCAGGCACCTCTGGGTGATCGGCGCGCTCAGCGACTCGTCCGCGATCTCCAGTCCCACCAGCAGACCGCGCCCCCGCACGTCGGACACCAGGTCGTGCCTCGCCGCGATGTCGTCCAGCCCGTTGCGCAGGAACGCGCCCAGCTTGGCCGCCCTCTCGTCCAGCCGTTCCTCGACGAGCACGTCCAGCACGGTGTTGCCGACGGCCGCGACCAGCGGGTCCGACACGTGCGTCGTGAAGAACAGGTAGTTCCGGGCGTGCGCCTCCTCCTCGATCTCCGCCGACGTGATCACGGCGGCCAACGGCAGGCCTGCACCCAAGGTCTTCGACAGCGTCAGGATGTCCGGCACCACGCCGTCACGTTCGAACGCGTACCAGGTACCCGTGCGGCACAGGCCGGTCTGGGCCTCGTCCAGGATCAGCAACATCCCGCGTTCACGGCATTTCTGCCGCAACGCGGCGAAGTAGCCCAACGGTGGTTCGAGAATCCCGCCGGAGCTCAGGATCGGCTCGACGATGCACGCGGCCAGCGAGCCGACGGACTGCGCGTCGATCAGGTCGAACGCCAGGTCCAGCTGGGCCTGCCAGTCACCGGTCGGCGCGGGAATCGCGAAGTTGCCCGGCGTCGCGGGCCCGTAACCCTTGCGCCCGGCGCTGTAGGTCGCGGCCGCGGCGGCCGCGGTCATCCCGTGCCACGAGCGGGCGAACGCGACCACCTCGTGCTTGCCGGTCACGAGCTTGGCCATGCGCAGCGCGGCCTCGTTCGACTCGGCGCCGGTCGTGAGCAGCTGCACCTTCGACAACGACGGCGGCAGGGTCTGGGCGAGCCGACGGGCGAGGTCCACGACCGGGCGGCTCAGCATGCCGCTGAACAGGTGGTCGAGGTTCGCGATCTGGCGCCGCACGGTCTCGACGATGCGCGGGTGCGAGTGGCCGAGGATGGCGCTCATCTGTCCGGACGTGAAGTCCAGGACGCGGCGGCCGTCCTCGGTGAACAGGAAGCTCCCCGACGCGCTGTCGATGATCTCGCGCGTGAACGTTCCGCCGTAGCGGACCAGGTGGCGGTCGACGTCGTCCCAGAAGGTGTCCATGGCCAGAACGCTACGAACGAGTGAGCGTCGGGTCCATCTCACATTTCCGCGCTCGCTGTTCGGAAATACTTAACAACATGACGCTGAACCCGTGGCGCCTGCGCCTGCTCAGCCAGCTCGACGCGCTGGGCACCGTGCGGGCCGTGGCGCAGGCCGCGAACCTGAGTGCTTCGAGCGTGTCGCAGCAGCTCGCGGTGCTGGAGAACGAGACCCGCACCCAGTTGCTCGAACGCACCGGGCGGCGGGTGCGGCTGACGTCGGCCGGGGTGATCCTGGCGCGGCGGGCGCGGTCGATCCTCGACCAGATGGACGCCGTCGAGGCCGAGCTGCGCGAGCTGAGCCAGGAGCCGTCGGGCCGGGTGCGGCTGGGCGCGTTCCAGAGCTCGATCCACACCCTCGCCGTGCCCGCGATCGAGCACCTCGGTCACCCGCACCTCGAGGTCGAGCTGGTCGAGCTCGAACCGCACGCCAGCATGCCCGCGCTGCTGGCCGGCGAGGTCGACGTGATCATCACGACCACCGACTTCGTCGAACTGCCGGTGCCGCGCGACATCGACGTCGTGCCGCTGGGCGCGGACCCGATCGTGCTGGTCACGCCGCCCGGTCAGCCGAAGAACGACATCGCGGCGTGCAAGGACGAGCCGTGGGCGTTCGACATCCCCGGTTCCTACATGGCGAACCTGGCCACGCGACTGTGCCGGCAGGCGGGGTTCGAACCGCGAGTGGTCGGTCGTTTTAGCAACTACATGCTGACTCTGAAACACGTCGAGGCGGGTCTGGCGGTCGCGGTGCTGCCCGCGCTGGCCGTCGACCGGCGGTTCGACGTGGTGACGCGGGAGCTGCCGGTGACGCGGAGGATCACCGCGGCGGTGCGGCGGGATTCGCGCGCGGCGATCACAGTGGTACTTGACGCTCTGCATACCCTGTCGCAATCGGACGAGAGGTGATCATGGGCAAGCGCGTCACGATCAACGACGTCGCGCGGACCGCCGGGGTCTCGCGGCAGACCGTGTCGCGGGCTCTCAACGACAAGGGCGAGATCGACAGCAGCACCAAGCAGCGGGTGCTGGACGCCGCGCGCGAGCTGGGCTACCGGCCCAGCCGGTTCGCCCGCGGGCTCGTGCGGCAGGACAGCACCACGATCGGTCTCGTGATCCCCGACCTGTTGAACCCCTTCTTCACCGAGGTCGCGCACGGTGCGTTGGAGGCCGCGCGCGCACGTGGCTGGCACGTGATCGTGTACGACACCGCCGACAGCACCGACGAGGAACGCCGCACGATCGAGGTCGTCGTGTCCCAGGTGGACGCCGTGGTCGGCTACTTCAGCCTGGCCGAGGCCGAGCTCGACCAGCACCTCAGCGGCATGCCCGTCGTGCTGATCGGTCGTGACCACCAGACGCCGCGCTTCAGCTCGATTCACATCGACGGCGAGAAGGGTGTCCACGAGGCCGTCGACCACCTCGTCGCCGCGGGGCACCGCAGGATCGGCATGCTCGACCACGTCAGCCGCGTCAAGCCCAGCCCCAGCCTGCGCCGCGTCTGGTTCACCGACGCGATGACCGGTCACGGGCTCGACGCCACGGTGGTCGGTCACACCGCGCAGTCGGTCGACGGTGGCGCCGAGGCGTTGACCGAGCTGCTCGCCGAGCATCCCGATCTGACCGCGGTGTTCACCTACAACGACGTCGTGGCGATCGGCGCGCTCCGGGCCGCGCGGCGGCTGGGCCTGGTCGTGCCGAAGGACCTCGCCGTGGTCGGGTTCGACGGGCTCCAGCTCGGCACGGTCGTCGACCCGGCGCTCACGAGCGTCGCGCTCGACACCACCCGGATCGGCGCGCTCGCGATCGAGCAGGCGGGCAGGCTGCTGGCGGGCGACGCCCAGTTGCCGCCAGAGGAACTGCAGGTCAACGCAGTTCTGCTGGTCCGCAACTCCGCCTGAACCTTGACACTCCCCCTCGATTCGGCCCATGCTTCGAGCAAGGCCGTGAACGTTCACGGGAACGTTCACGGGCGCTTCGGAGGATGAGCCGCAGAAGGGTTGGGCATCTTGTCGTACATCGAGGAAATCGATCCCGGCACCGGCGCGCTGCCGCCGCGTGCGTTCTTCACCTCCGACGCGCCCTCGTTGTCGCTGAACGGGACCTGGGACTTCCGCCTCGACGAAGGTGACTGGGGCACCATCACCGTGCCGGGGCACTGGCAACTGCAGGGCCATGGTTCGCCCGCGTACACGAACGTGAAGTACCCGTTCCCGGTCGAGCCGCCCTTCGTGCCGAGCGAGAACCCGACGGGCGACTACCGGCTGGTGTTCGACCTGCCGGAGAACTGGCCGGACGAGCCGGCGGCACTGCGGTTCGACGGCATCGACTCGTGCGGACGGGTCTGGCTCAACGACACCGAACTCGGCATCACCCGCGGCAGCAGGCTGCCGACGGAGTTCGAGGTGGGGCACCTGCTCCGCCCGTCCGGGAACGTGCTGACCGTGCGCGTGCACCAGTGGTCGTCCGGCAGCTACCTCGAAGACCAGGACATGTGGTGGATGTCCGGGATCTTCCGCGCGGTCACGTTGATGTCCCGGCCGCGCGGCGGTGTCGCGGACTACCAGGTGCACGCCTCCTACGACCACGTCTCCGGCACGGGCACGCTGTCGGTCGAGGGCGCTGACCTGCTGATCACCGTGCCCGAGCTGGGCGTCGAGTCGCTGCCCGCCGGTGAGGTCGCCGAAGTGCCGGTGGAGCCGTGGAGCGCGGAACGACCGCGGTTGTACGACGGTTTCGTGCACACCGAGGTCGAACGGGTGCCGGTGCGCATCGGGTTCCGGACCGTCGCGATCGAGGACGGCGTGCTCACGATCAACGGCGCGCGGGTCGTGTTCCGCGGCGTGAACCGGCACGAGCACCACCCGAAGTTCGGCCGTGCGGTGCCTCGCGAGACCGCGCTCGCGGACGTGCTGTTGATGAAGCAGCACAACGTGAACGCCGTGCGCACCAGCCACTACCCGCCGGACCCGTACTTCCTGCAGCTGTGCGACGAGTACGGCCTGTGGGTGATCGACGAGTGCGACCTGGAGACGCACGGGTTCGGCGAGCTGGGCTGGGCCGGCAACCCCAGTGACGACCCGCGCTGGGCGGAGTCCTATGTGGACCGCATGCGCCGGATGGTGGAGCGGGACAAGAACCACCCGTCGATCGTGTTGTGGTCGCTCGGCAACGAGTCCCACACCGGCCGCAACCTCGCCGCGATGGCCGAGTGGACCCGCGACCGCGACCCGTCCCGCCCGGTGCACTACGAGGGCGACTTCGACTGCGAGTACGTCGACGTGTACAGCCGCATGTACGCCTCACCCGAGGAGGTCGACCACATCGGGCAGGAGCGCAGGCACGGAATTCCGTTCGTGCTGTGCGAGTTCGCGCACGCGATGGGCAACGGGCCGGGCGGGATGCTGGAGTACCGCGAGCTGTTCGAGCGGCACCGGACCGTGCAGGGCGGGTTCATCTGGGAGTGGATCGACCACGGGCTGGAGCGCGACGGTCACTTCGCTTACGGCGGTGACTTCGGCGAGCCGTTGCACGACGGCAACTTCGTGATCGACGGCCTGGTGTTCCCTGACCGGACGCCCTCGCCGGGGCTGCTGGAGTTCGCCAAGGTCTTCGAGCCGGTGCGGATCACCGGGACGGCGTCCGGAATCCGGATCGCCAGCCACTACGACCACGGTTCGCTCGACCACCTGCGGTTCGACTGGATCCACGAGGTCGACGGCGAGGAGGTCGCGTCGGGCGCGCTCGACGTGCCGTCGGTGGCCGCCAGGCAGCACGCGGACGTCCCACTGCCCGCGCTGGCCGCCGCGCCGGGAGAAGGCTGGCTGACCGTGCGCGCCTCCCTGGCCGAGGCCACGAGCTGGGCCGATGCCGGTCACGTCGTCGCCTGGGGTCAGATCTCGATCATGGAAGCTGCGCCGGTCACGCCGATCGGTGGCGTGGAACTCGTCGGCGTGGGTGACGTGCTGTGGCTCGGCCCCGGCGAGTTCGACCCGGCGACCGGCCTGCTCACGAGGCTCGGCGAGCATCCGGTCGACGGCCCTCGACTCGACCTGTGGCGGGCCCCGACCGACAACGACCGGGGCTCGGACCACCCCGAGGAACGCGCCTGGCGCGACGCGGGCCTGCACCGCCTGCAGCACCGCGTCATCGAGGTCGACGTCCAGGACGCCGCGCTGGTCGTCCGGACGCGGGTGGCACCGCCCAGCTGGGGTTTCGGCATGTTCGCGGACTACCACTGGACCGCCGACGGCGACCGCCTGCGGTTGCGGCTCACGGTGACCCCGGACGGCGAGTGGCCGTGCACGCTGCCCCGGCTCGGTCTGCGCCTGGCCCTGCCGGCGACCCTCGACACCGTCGAGTGGTTCGGCGCCGGGCCCGGTGAGGCGTACGCGGACAGCCGTCAGGCGGCCAGGATCGGCCGTTTCACGTCCACTGTGGACGGACTGCAGACGCCGTACGTGTTCCCGCAGGAGAACGGCAACCGCGCGGACGCCCGCTGGTTGCGGATCGGCGACCTGAGGATCGAGGGCGAGCCGGTGTTCGACTTCACCGCCCGCCGCTGGACCAGCGAGGACCTCGACGCCGCGCGGCACACCGACGATCTCCAGCCGCGCGAGCACGTGTACCTGAACCTCGACCTCGCCCAGCACGGCCTCGGCACGGCGTCGTGCGGACCGGGCGTGCTGCCGCAGTACCGGCTGCACGCCCAGAAGGCGACGTTCTCGGTGACCTTCGCGACGTCCTGACCGTTCCACGATGTGGACCTAGTTGAGATGTCACCTAAACTCGGAAGGGAGACTTGATTCGAGGAGGTTCCGTGCCGCGGAAGTCAGAGCCGTTGCGGAAGCTGGGTTTTCTCACCATCGGGCTGTTCGACGAGCACGATCCGGGCGCGGGTCACCGGACCACGCTGGACGTCATCGCGCTCGGTGAGGAGCTCGGGTTCGACAGCGCGTGGGTGCGGCACCGGCACCTGCAGTTCGGAATCTCCTCGCCGATCGCGATCCTGGCCGCCGCCTCCCAGCGGACCAGCCGGATCAGCCTCGGCACCGCGGTCATCCCGCTGGGCTGGGAGAACCCGCTGCGGCTCGCGGAGGACCTGGCGACCGTCGACGTGCTGTCCGGCGGTCGCCTCAACCCCGGCGTCAGCGTCGGGCCGCCGATGCGTTACGACGAGGTCAAACACGCGCTCTACCCGCAGACCGCGGACGTGGAGGACTTCAGCTACGACCGGCTGCAGCGGTTGCTGGGGTTCGTGCGCGGCGAGAAGGCCACGGGCTTCAGCGGCACCGAGGGCATCGAGGTGTTCTCGGACCGCGTGCAGCCGCACTCGCCGGGCCTGAGCGAGCGGATGTGGTACGGCGGCGGCAGCCTGCGGTCCGCGAAATGGGCCGGCGAGCACGGGCTGAACCTGTTGTGCAGCAATGTGGTCCAGGCCGAGCAGTCGGAGGACTTCGCCGAGATCCAGCAGTCGCACATCCGGACGTTCCGGGAGCACGGCGGCGGCCGGGTCTCGCAGGGTCTGGTGGTGATCCCCACCGACTCGGCCACGCCGGAGCAGCGCGCGAAGTACCAGGACTACGTGGACCAGCGCACGGCCCGCACCGGAGCACCGGTGGGGCCGCGCCGGTTCATGTTCGCCCGCGACCTGATCGGCACCTCCGCGGAGATCGCCGAACAGCTGTACGCGCACCTCGCCTTCCAGGAGGTGGACGAGGTGGCGTTCGCCCTCCCGTTCAGCTTCGCCCACGAGGACTACGTCCAGATCCTCACCGACATCGCCACCAAACTGGGCCCGGAACTGGGCTGGCACCCAGCCTGACACGTTGTTGATGAGGGGAGCTTTCATAAACCTCAGGTTTATGAAAGCTCCCCTCATCAACCTCTTTTACCGGACGAATCGGGCGGGGTGGGGTCAGCCGATGCGGGCGCCTACGGCTGCCAGGGCCTTCGTGACCGGCTGGAAGAACGTCACGCCGCCGCGCCGGCAGTCGCCGCTGCCGCCGGAGGTCAGGCCGATCGCGTCGCCGTTGCGGGCGAACATCGGGCCGCCGCTGTCGCCGCCTTCCGCGCACACGGTCGTCTGGATCAGGCCGGTCACCGCGCCCTCCGGGTAGTTCACCGTGGCGTTGAGACCGGTGACGCGGCCGGAGCGCAGGCCGGTCGTGCTGCCCATCCGCTGCACCTGCCGGCCGACCTGTGCCTCGGCCGCGCGCCGGATCTGGACCGTGCCGTTGCCGGTGTCGACCTCGCTGGGCGCGTTGGTGTTGCGGTTGTTGTAGGTCAGCAGGGCGAAGTCGCCGTTGCCGGGGAAGGTGGACCTGGCCACGGTGGCCGCCGCCCTTCCGCCGGCGGTCAGGGAGAACTGCCGTCCGGCGGCCGTGCAGTGGCCCGCGGTGAGGATGGCGGGACGGTTGTCGTTGGTGACGACGTTGAAGCCCAGCGAACACCGGCTGTTCCCCGCGAAGATGGCGTCGCCGCCTTCCGCGAACAACCGGAAGGTGCCCTCCGTGCGTTGGAGCTTCACCTTGGAGCCCATGGACTTCACCGTGGCCTCGAGCGTGTCCCAGCGCGCTCCGGTCACGGTGCTGTCGGCGGTGACGAGGACCTCGTTCGTGGCGGGGTCGACGGCCCACGCGGTGCCGGTGATGGAAGCCTTCTGCCGCAACGTTTCTGTGGCCTGCGCGGGATTCGCACGGTCGTCCTGTGCGGCCTGGCTCGCGGTGAAGGTCGTCGCGGTGATCACGACGGCGACGAGACCGATGCCTGCCGCGATCGCCTTGCCCCTGCGACCGTCGTTGTGGTGCTTGCCCATGTGGTGCCCTCTCGTGAAGTCCGCGAATGGACCAACAGTGAATTCCGTTGTGCGACAGCGACAAGTTGCCGATCGTCTCGATCTCGCAGACGGTCGGACTGGATGGTGCCCCGATCGTTTCGAGGCGGCGGAACCGGTGAACGACCGGTGATCAGGACCGCGTACTCCCCCGTTGAGCGGCTCCGCGGTGCAGCGGACCGGACGAGAGGAAGCGGACATGCCGAAGAACAACGTGAAGCGCGGCGCACTGGTGGCGGTACTGGCGGCGGCGGTGAGTTTCGGGGCCGTCGGAACGGCTTTCGCCGTCCCTTCGACGAGTGCGAACCCGTCGGCGAGCGCGAGTCCCTCAGCGAGCGCGACTCCTTCGTCGAGCGCGGCTCCTTCGTCGAGCGCGAATCAGCGCCAGTGCAACGCCCAGCAGAAGCAGCAGGCGAACCAGGCCGCGAACAACGCGCGCAACCAGGCCGGCCGGGCACAGCGTGCGGCCAAGCGGGCCGTGAACAACGCCAAGCGTGCCCAGCAGCGGGCGAACAACGCTGCCAAGACAGCTCAGGCGGCGGCGCAGAAAGCCCAGCAGTCCAACCAGCAGGCCGACAGGAACAAGGCGAACCAGGCGGCCGCTGCGGCGCAGAAGGCCAGGCAGCAGGCGACAGGTCAGGCCAACCGCGCCGCGCAGGCGAAGAGGGTCGCGGCCCAGCAGAACAACAAGTCCAACCAGGCCGCCGCCGCGGCGCGCAAGTGCGCCGCCTGACCGTGCTCGGCTGACGACCCGGTGAGTCGTCCGAGCACACCGGGAAGGAGCTCAGGCACGGCGGTCCTGAGCTCCTTTCCCGCGTGCACCTCTTTCGCGCGCACATGGTGCTCACGCGGCCGGCAGGAGGCCGGCGTCGTGGGCGATGATCGCGGCCTGTGTGCGGTTGGCGCAGCCCAGCTTGGCGAGGATGCGGCTGACGTAGGTCTTGACCGTGCCCTCCCCCATGTACAACAGCCGGGCCGCTTCGGCGTTCGAGGCACCGACACCGACCATCACGAGGACCTCGCGCTCGCGTTCGTTCAACGTGTCCACGAGCCGTTGTGCCTTCGCGGACCGGCCGTCGCTCAGATGCGTGGCGATCAGGTCCTTGGTGATCCGGGGAGAGAGGATGGCGCCACCGTGAGCAGCCGCCCGCACGGCGTGGATCAGCTCCTGAGGTCCGCTGTCCTTCAACAGGAATCCGGCGGCACCTGCCCGCAGGGCGCGCGTGATGTACTCCTGCTCGCCGAACGTCGTCAGCATGACGACCTTCACCTCGGGCGCACGTTCCGCGAGCTGCTCGGCGGCGGTCAGGCCGTCGGTGCCCGGCATGCGGATGTCCACCAGCGCCACGTCGACGGGTTGCGCGCAGGCCAGCTGCACCGCCTCGGCGCCGTCGCCCGCCTCCGCGGTCACCTCGATGTCGTCCGCGTGCCGCAGCACCAGCCGGACACCTTCGCGCAGCAGCTGTTCGTCGTCGGCCAGCATCACCCTGATCACGGTCATGCTCCCGGCAACGCGAAGCGGGACTTCTGGACCAGGAGATCCCTGCGGAAGCAGTAGCGCTCGACCATGGCGGTCCCGTCCTCTTCGAAGTAGGTGTACGAGCAGTCGGTGTTCCCGGGCGGTTTCGGCTCGACGCCGCGGGACGCGATGCGTGCGATCTGACTGTCCGATCCGACGCTCTGGGTGACCTGATCGCGTGTGCTGCCGAGCGCGAGAGTCTCGAACGGAAGCTGTCCGTCCGCGCCGCCGGGAAGCTGGAACATCGCCGTGTTGAACGTGACGACGAGAATCGCGACCGCGCCGATCAGCCCCGTGGCCAGCACCGCGGACATGCCCGCGCGGGCGAACCCGTCCTCCGGTTCGTCCTGGGCGACCGCCGCGAGCGCGAGCGGAGCGGTCGCGGCGAGGGAGAGCTCGGCGGCAACCCGGAACCCCTGTCCCGCCAACGGTCCTGCCGCGAACGTTCCGCCGAGCAACCGGACGCGTTCCTGCACCCCGGCAAGTCCGAGCCCGGTACCGGGCGTCGCGGCTGCCGCGCGCCCGTCGTCGGACACGCTGACCCGGACGCGGTCGGTTCCGTGCTCCACCACGACTTCCGTTCGCGAGCCGGGCGCGTGCCGGCAGACGTTCGTGAGTCCCTCGCGCACGATCCGGTGCACCGCCTGCCGAACCGGTCTGGCCACATCGGACAGATCCTCACCGGACCAGTGCAACGTCACCTGGACGCCACCGGCCTGGGCCTGCCGCACGAGCTGGAAGATGTCCGCCCTCGTGCCGGTGTGGTCGGCCGGCCGGGTGGCCGCGGGTTCGGCTTGGCGGAGGATGCCGAGCGTGGCCCTCAGCTCGTCCATCGCGGTGCGCACGGTCGTCCGGATGAGCCGCGCCGGCTCGCTCACGTGCCGGGTGGCGTCCATCTCCAGGCTGCCCGCGTACAGGGAGATCAGGCTGAGTCGGTGCCCGAGCAGGTCGTGCATCTCCTGCGCGATGCGGGACCGTTCCTGCAACCGTGCGGTGGAACCGGCGTAGCGCGACTGCTCGCGCAACGCACCGATGAGCTGCTCCCGTTGCGCGAGAAGGGTTTGCACGGCGACCGGGCCGGCGACCGTCACGAGCGCGGCGATGCCGAACTCGATGATCACGACCTCCCACTGGTAGCCCGACCCGATCAGCCCGATCGTGAACGGCAGCAACGCCGCCACCGTCACCACGACGTCCCGCCACCGCGTCCGCCGCACCCGCGCGGCAACGCTGTAGGACGCCAGCGCCAGCGCGATCCCGGTCGCCGGATACCAGCCGAAGAGCGCCGCCGCGGCGAGCAGGGCCACCACCGGCAACCGGCGCCGGAGCGCGGCGGGAACCACCGCGGCACCGGCCACCAGCGCCCCGACACCGGGCACGTCGCACGGCGCCGGCCCCCAGTCCACCGTCACGTACTGGGTTGCCGTGTAGGTGACGGCACCCACGAATGCCATGAGAGCGAGCTCACGCCCCAGCGCCACGACCCGCGGGGTCGGCGTCCAGGGCTGAGATCCGCTCATACCGGGGAGTACGTACCGCGCCACGTCCCGGTTTAGGCGGGTACTTTGTGGACCGGCGCCAGGCAGTAGGTCGTGGGCGGTTCCGGGTAGACGATCGAGACCAGGTCATCGACCTCCGGGCACCCGCTACCGTCCCCCGCCGCGGCGATCACCTTGGTCACCTTGATCGTCTCCTCGCCCGTGCAGGCCGACGGCCCCCAGCTGTCGTCGTTGTCGGCGGGCTGGTAGCACGAGCCCTCGACGAGGTTGGGCAACAAACACAGCTTGCCGCCGCCGGAACTGGGCACGACCTGCACGTACTCGTCGTCGCTGACCGGGCAGTTCGCACCGGAGTCTGGCAGCACCCGGCCGACCTTGAACCGCGCGTTCTGGGCGGTGCAGCCGGTGCTCACCACCTCCGCGCCGTTGGTGACGGCGACGCACTCACCGGCTTTCGCCTGCGGGGCGCCGGTGAGGTTCACGTAGGCCAGGACTCCGGTGGCTGCTACCGCCAATGCCGCGATGATCAGAACTGGTTTCCTCATGCTGAGGAGTACGGGCTCGGGGTGGTGGCCCGGCTGCGGCGATGGTCTTGGCGATCGAGACGATGTGGGACTTGCGCTTCTCGCCCGGTCGTGAGCCGGGTGGTCACACCTTGAGAGGATTGGTCACGTTCCAGCGGAGGCTGCTCGCCCTCGGCGCACCGACCCTCTGGATGTCCTCTTAGGACAGCCTGCGCGAAGATGTGCGCATGAACTCGTTGTTGCTCGCCGCCGCGTTCGCCATGGTCGTCCGGTCGCTGGCGGCGTCCCGGCTCGACCGGTGGAGCCTGGGCGCGCCGATCGTGATGGTGCTGGCCGGTGCCGCGGTCGGGCTGCTCAACGTGGGCTCCATCGCCGAGGGGTTGAACACCGAGTCGATGCAGCACGCGGCGGAGATCATCCTCGCGGTGCTGTTGTTCGTCGACGCCACCGAGGTGCGCGCGGGACGGTTGTGGGGTGCGTATCCCAGGTTGGTGGCGAGGGTGTTGCTCGTGGCGATGCCGATCAGTTTGGCGTTGGCCGCGGTGTTGGGCTGGCTGTTGTTCCCGAGCTTGTCGTGGGCGGTGTTGTTGCTGGTCGCGTGCGTGACGGTGCCGACTGACTTCGCGCCGGCGGAGCGGGTGGTGCGTGATCCGGCGTTGTCGGTGCGGGTGCGGAGCACGTTGAACATCGAGAGCGGGTACAACGACGGGATCGTGTCGCCGTTGTTCCTCTTCGCGTTGATCCTGGCGGGCGACGCCACGCAGACGCGCACGCCGCTCGAGGCGCTGGGCACGGTGCTGCCGTTCGCGGTGAAGGCAGTGGTCGCCGGAGTGGTGATCGGTGTGCTGCTCGGGTGGCTGATGGACCGGGCGCACCTGGCCGGGTGGGTCACCGACCAGTCGGCGCGGGTTGCGGTGTTGCTGGCGCCGTTGCTGACCTTCACGGCGACTGTGGCGATCGACGGCAACGGGTTCGTCGCCTCGTTCGTGTGCGGCATCGCGTTCCGGTACGTGCACCGGCTGCTCAAGGCGCGCCGCGTGCACGCCGGGCGGGCGGAGGTGCGCACGGACGCGTTGAACACCGATCTGCACCTGTTGGAGGACGTCACCGGGCTGTTGACGATGACCATGTGGTTCGTCGTCGGGATCGCCTCGGTCCTCATCTTCTACCTGGGCGTTTCGTGGCAGGAGGTGCTGTTCTGCGTGGCCGTGCTCACCGTGGTCCGTCTTGTGCCGGTGCTGCTCGCCTTCACGCGGTCGAGGTTGTCCGGGCGGGAACGGGTGCTGGTCGGGGCGCTGGGTCCGCGCGGCACGACGACGATCGTGTTCGGGTTGCTCGCGTTCAACCGGCTGCCGGTGGGATCGGCGGCCGACACGATCCTGACCATCACCGTGCTCTGCGTGCTGGGCAGTGTGGCGTTGCACGGCATCGGCGCCGGGCCGGTGGCGCTCTGGCTGGCCAAGCGGCGTTAGAGGCGCTTGCTGAAGTGGAACGCCGGGATGACGTACCCGGAGCTCAGGTAGAGCCGGTGCGCGTCGTGCCGCGGCGTGCCCGAGTCGAGGTGGACCGACGGGCAGCCGAGGCGGCGGGCTTCCTCGTCGACCCACTTCAGCAGCGCGCCCGCGTGGCCCTGCTGCCGGGCCGCCGGGAGCGTGCTCAGGTCGTCGATGTACAGGTGCGGGCCCGCGTAGAGGTTGGTCATGTGGCGGAACCCCGCCGCGGCGACGACGGCGCCGTCGACGAACGACGCGACGATGCGGTAGCCCTCCTTGCGCTGCAGGCGCACCACCTCGACGAACTCCTCGACGGAGGTGAGGTGCGGGCGGAGGGCGCGCAGGGCGTCGTAGGCCAGCGCGGTGTCGGCGTCGTCCAGTTCGGCCAGGGTGTGTTCGATGGTCACACCGATCATGTTCGCGCGCCAAGTGGCATCCCAGAAGGACCATTCAGGACCTTTGCTGAGATGCCACTTCGGCGGGTAGACGCGAACCCGCTCAACCTCACGGAGTCAGGTTGAGGCTCCACGTGTCGATCGTGCCGACGTCCTGCGCGGCCATGTCACGGACGCGGAGCTTCCACGTGCCGTTGGCGGCCTCGCCGGACAGGTTGACGGTGTAGGTCTGGTTGATGTTGTCCGCCGAACCGCCGGAGCGGTTGTGCAGGCTGTACGACGAACCGTCGGGCGCGATCAGGGCCACCGTCAGGTCGCCGATGTAGGTGTGCCGGATGCTGACCGCCACGGTGGCCGCGGTGGACGGCGTCGCGGCGCAACCGGAGATCACGACGTCGCTGTCGACCGCGGCGCCCGCGTCCGGGATGGCGACGTCGTTCGGGTTGGTGCCGGCGCAGCCGCCGCCTCCGCCGGTGACGGTCAGCGTGTAGGTGGCGGTGCGGGACACCGAACCGGCCGCGGTGATCGTGACCGGGTAGGTGCCCGAGGCGACCGACGCCGTGGTGTTGATCGTCAACGTCGAGGTGCCGCCGGTCGTGACGGACGCCGGGCTGAACGAAGCCGTTGCGCCGGAAGGCAGACCGGACGCGGACAGCTGCACGGTCTGCGCGTCACCGCTCACCGTCTGGGTCTGCACGGTGGCCGACACGGCCGAACCCGCCGCCACCGAACCCGACGTGGGCGAGACCGCCACGGAGAAGTCGGCGCCGGGGGTGCCGGTGCCGACCGCGGACTTCCACAGGGTGTAGGCGATGCCGTCGACCGCGCGGTTGAGGTGGGTGTCGCTGATGTTGGCCGTGGTGTCGCAGGCCGAGTGGTAGCAGGGGTCGAACGCGCTCCCCGAGGTACCGCCCCACTTCGTGGCCTGGGCGGCCGTCTTCCGCGCGCTGGCGCCCATGGCGTAACCGGACGCGGGGATGCCCGCGTTGGTGAAGGACGCGTCGTCGGAACGGTTGCGGCCCTCGGTGTTCTCCTCCGGCGACAGGTTCAGGGAGTCCCAGTAGGCCTTCATGTGCGCCGACTGGGTGGAGTTGATGTTGTTGATGAAGTAGCCGCCGTTGACCGACGCGATCATGTCGAAGTTGTGGTAGGTCTTGATCTTCTGACGTTCGGTGGCCGGCAGCTGCGAGACGTAGAAGCGCGAACCGTTCAGGCCCTGCTCCTCATCGGTCCACCAGGCGAACCGGACCTTGTTCACCATGGCCGGGTTGGTTCGCGCGAGCACGAGCGCGGTCTCCAGCAACGCCGCGGAGCCCGAGCCGTTGTCGTTGATGCCGGGGCCCGCGGACACGCCGTCGAGGTGCCCACCGAACATGTACACGTTGTTCGCGTTGCCGCCGGGCCATTCGGCGATCACGTTCGGACCGGCACCGGTGGTGCAACCGGAGGTGCAGGCCTGCTCGGTCACGGCGTACCCGGCCGCGGTGAGCTTGTCCTTCACGTACGCCACCGACGCGCGGTAACCGGCGGAGGTGGAGCGTCGGTTCCCGCCGTTCTGGGACGCGATCGTGCCGAACTGGGCGAGATGCGCCTTGACCGCCTCGATGCCGATGTCGGGGATCTGCGGCCCGGTGCCGCCGGTGACGGTCAGCGAGTAGGTCGCGGTCTTCGTCGTGCCGCCCGCGGCCTGGACCGTCACCGGGTAGGTGCCGTTGGGCGTGGACGCACTGGTGGCGATCGTCAGCGTCGAGTTCGTGCCGGTCGTGACGGACGCCGGACTGAACGAAGCCGTTGCGCCGGAAGGCAGACCGGACGCGGACAGCTGCACGGTCTGCGCCTGACCGCTGGTGGTCTGCGTCTGCACGGTCGTCGTCGCCGACGAGCCCGCCACGACCGAACCGGAGGTGGGCGAGGTGGCGACGGAGAAGTCGTTGGCCGGGGTGGAAGCGAGGTTCAGCGACCAGGAGTCGATCCGGCCGATGTCGTTGGCCGCGTTGTCGTTGACCCGCAGCTTCCAGGCGCCGTTCGCGGTCTCGCCCGACAGGTCGACGGTGTAGGTCTGGTCGATGTTGTCCGCCGAACCGCCGGAGCGGTTGTGCAGGACGTACGCCGAACCGTCCGGCGCCACCAGGGACACCTGGAGGTCACCGATGTAGGTGTGCACGATCTTCACCGGCACGGTGGCGGCCGCGGACGGGACCGACGGGCAGTCGGTGATCGTGATCGACGACTCCACGGTGGTGTTGTCGCCGATCGCCACGTCTCCGTCGTTGGTGCCGGAGCAACCGGCGAGCGGGGCGGCGGCCGCAGGGATGGCCATCGCCGCCGCGACCACGACGGTCGTCAACGTGGTGGACAGCACGGATCTTCTTCGCACTGTGGGCTCCTTCGCAGGGTTCTGCGGGGTTTGCAGAGTCAGGCGAACGTAACCGCGCCGACCGGCCACGACATCAGGCCGTTCGGATGGTTGTCGCCGCCATTTACATCAAACTGATTTGATGTATCTTTAGAGGCATGGTCGCCCCGGAGTTCGTGCGGATGGCCGCTCATCCGCTCAGGTGGCAGCTGCTGACCGAGCTGGCCGGCAGTGATCACCGCGTGCGCGAACTGACCGAACGCCTGGGTGAACCGCAGAACCTGGTCTCCTACCACCTGCGGCTGCTGCGCGACGGCGGGCTGGTGAGCTCGCGGCGCAGCACGTTCGACGGCCGCGACACCTACTACCACCTCGATCTCGACCGCTGTTCCGCGCTGCTGACCGGAGCGGGGGCAGCCCTGCATCCGTCGCTGGAGCTGCAACCGCCAACACCGTTGTCCCCCAACGGAGTCCGAGTGCTCTTCGCGTGCACCGGCAACAGCGCGCGTTCGCCGATCGCCGAAGCACTGCTGCGACGGCGCGCGCCCGGGATCGAGGTCACCAGTGCGGGCAGCCACCCCAAGCAGCTCCATCCGAACACCGTGCGGGTACTGCTGGAGGAGTTCGGCATCGACGTCTCCGGTCGCAGCCCACAGCACCTCGACTCCGTGCGGCCGGGCTTCGACCACGTGATCACCTTGTGCGACAAGGTTCGCGAGGTCTGTCCGGAGTTCGAGGGCACGCCGATCCACTGGAGCATCCCCGAACCCGCCGGCTATCCGGAGTTCGTCGCGACCGCCGTGGAAATCGACACCCGCGTCCGGCATCTGCTGCCGGTACTGGCCAAGAGAGGTGAACGATGACCGACCAACTCGCCAGCGTCCGTTACCTCGTCGACGACGTCCAAGCCGCCGTCGACTTCTACACCGTCCACTTCGGATTCACCGTGCGCACCGACGCCGTGCCCGCGTTCGCCGACGTCGTGCGCGGACCGCTGCGTCTGCTGCTGTCCGGCCCCGCGAGTTCTGGAGCCCGCGCGACTCCGGAACACTCCCGAGTCGCCGGACGCAACCGCATCCACCTCGTCGTGGACGACCTCGACGCCGAGATCACCCGCCTGCGCGCGGCGGGGATCGACTTCGCGAGCGACCTGGTGAGCGGCCCCGGCGGCCAGCAGATCCTCGTGACCGACCCCGCGGGCAACCTCGTCGAACTCTTCCAGCCCGCCTGACACAGACCACGGGGTCAGCGCGGCCAGCGCACGTGGTGGTCGTCGATGCGGAACTCGTGCGAGTGCGTCCACACTCCACCGGCCAGAACCGCGTCGTGCAGATGTTCGTGGTGCGCTTCGAGGTCGTGATGGTTGTGCTCGACGACTTCCGGGTCGTGCGTGGGCCAGAGCCGCACGGCGACGATCGCGGCCGCCGCGGTGATCGCGCCCAGCACGACGAACGCTGCGGTCATGTTCGCGGCGGTCGCGACCCAGCCCGCCAACGGGTAGCAGAGCAGCCAGCAGGCGTGGGACAGCGCGAAGTCCGCGGCGAACAGCGCCGGCCGGTCCACGGGATCGGCTGACCGGCGCAGGAGGCGGGCGCCCGGCGTGAGGGCGAGCGAGCACCCGGCGCCGATCAGCCCCCACACCAGCAAAAGCGCTTGCCAGTCCCCGGCGAACATCGCGCCCAGCAACAACAACACGGCCAGCGCAACGGCCGCGCGCAGCACCACCACGCGGTCCGCGAACCGGTCGAGCAGCCTGGGCAGGGCGAACGCCGCCGCGAGCGATCCGGCACCGTTGACCGCGAGTGCGATGGCGACGTCGGACGCGTCGCGCCCGAGCACGTCCCGCACGTAGGCGACGGTGTTGACGAACACCATCGAGCCCGCAGCCGCCGCGGCGAGGTGGACGGCGAGAAGTCCGCGCAGCCGGGGCGTGGTGAGGTAGATCCGGATACCGCGCGTCGTGGTGTCGTACCACTTGCGGGGCAACGGTTTCGGTTGCGGCACGAGCGCGGAGAGCACGAGCAGGGCCGACGCGGCGAACCCGATCGCGGTGCCCAGGAACAACTGGTGGAAGCTCACCAAAGCGAGTGCCACCGCGGCCAGTGCGGGACTGAGCAGGCTTTCCAGGTCGTACGCCATCCGCGACAACGTGATGGCGCGGGTGTATTCGCGTTCGTCCGGCAGCACTTCCGGAATCGTCGCCTGGAACAACGGCGTGAAAGCCGCCGACGCCGCCTGCAACAGGAAGATCAGAACGTAGATCTGCCACACCTCGCCGACCCACGGCAGCACCGCCGCCACGCCGGCCCTGACCACGTCGAGCGCGATCAGCACGGCCCGTCGCGGCAACGCTCCGAGCAGCGCGGTCGCGATCGGCGCCACCCCGACGTAGGCGATCATCTTGATCGCCAGCGCGGTCCCGAGCACCGCCCCCGCACCGGGTCCGGCGATGTCGTACGCCAGCAGGCCCAGCGCGACGGTCGCCAAACCCGTCCCGGTCAGCGCGACGACCTGTGCGCCGAAAAGATTTCGGTAGGCCGAATTGCGCAGGACGGAAATCACGGCCGCACTATATGCACGCACACAGGTTTGCGTCGACGGTGCAACAGCAGATCCAGTGCAACAACCAAATCCTGGCTTCAGTCGAGAATGGACGCTTTCCCAATTCGAAGCGTCCGGCACGGGTGTGACACCATCGCGGCATGATCGACCTGTTGCCAACGGTGCTGACCGTCCTCGCACTGGCCGGCGCCGCCTGGGCGGTGGCGCTGATCGTGCTGAACAAGCCGCTGCTGCCGGTGACCAAGCCCAAGTGGGGCCTGGCCGCGCTGCTGGCCCTGCTCGAGGCCGGGTTGCTGGTCCAGGCGGTGATCGGGATCGTGAAGATGACCGGTCTCGACCGCGAGATCGACAAGTTCTCGTTCGTCGGCTATCTCGTCGGCCCCGTGGTGATCTTGCCGCTGGCCCTCGTGTGGGCCGCCTCCGAACGCACCCGCTGGAGCGGCGGCGTGCTGGCGATCGCGTGTTTCAGCGTGCCGGTGATGATCGTGCGGCTCGGCCAGATCTGGGCAGGACATGCGTGACGCGGCCACCCGGCAGGGTCCGGGCCGCCTGCTGATCACGGTCTACGGGATCTTCGCGCTCGCCGCGACCTCACGGTCGGCCGTGCAGCTGATCACCCGGTTCGACCAGGCGCCGGTCGCGTACCTGCTGTCCGCGTTCGCCGCCGTCGTCTACGTGCTGGCGACCATCACGCTCGCGCTCAACGCACGCCGGGTGGCGTACGTGGCGTGCGCCGTCGAGCTCGCCGGAGTGGTGACGGTCGGAATCATCAGCCTGCTGGTGCCCCGGGAGTTTCCGGACGCCACGGTGTGGTCGTTGTTCGGCATCGGGTACGGCTTCATCCCGTTGGTGCTGCCAATTTTGGGCCTGCTCTGGTTGAGGAAGACGAAATGAACGTCGAGTTCTGGGACGCCCAGGCGGCGACGTTCGACGACGAACCTGACCACGGCCTCCGGGACCCACGGGTGCGAGAGGCGTGGGCGCGGCTGCTCCTGCCGTTGATGCCGAAACCGAACGCGTCGGTCGTCGACCTGGGCTGCGGCACCGGTAGCCTCGCCGTACTCCTCGCCGAGGCGGGCCACCACGTGCGCGGCTTGGACTTCTCCGCACAGATGATCGAAGCCGCGCAGGCGAAAGGTGCGGGGCTCCCGGTCGAGTTCACCACCGGTGACGCGGCCTGCCCGCCGTATCCGGAGGCTTCGTTCGACGTCGTCCTGGCGCGGCACGTGCTGTGGGCGTTGCCCGATCCCGCCGCGGCGGTCGAGAGGTGGGTGCGGCTGCTGCGACCGGACGGCGTTCTGCTGCTCGTGGAAGGCCGCTGGTCGACCGGCGCCGGCCTCACGTCGGCCGAGGCGCTGAAGCTCGTCGGCCGCGCGGCGACGGTCACGCCGCTCGTCGACGAAGCGTTGTGGGGCAAGCAGATCGACGACGAGCGCTACCTGCTCAGCAACATCAGCAACAGTGGTGGCCCCGCCACGCCTCGCGACCTTCCCTGACCGCCACGACAGCGATCACCAGCGCCGCCAGCGGATCCGCCCACCACCAGCCGAACAGGCTGTTCACCGCCAGTCCCACCAGCAGCACCGCGGACAGGTAGGTGCACAACAAGGTCTGCTTCGAGTCGGCGACCGCACTCGCCGATCCGAGTTCCCGCCCGGCCCTGCGCTGGGCGTACGACAGACCGGGCATGACCAGCAACGACACCGCGGCGAGCACGATCCCGACGGTGGAGTGCGAGGCCCGCTCCCCCTGCAGCAACGACAACCCGGACTCGACGGTCACATAAGCCGCCAGTGCGAAGAACGACACCGCGATCACCTTCAACGCGGTGCGTTCGCGCTTTTCGGGGTCACGGCCGGAGAACTGCCAGGCGACCGCGGCCGCCGACGCCACCTCGATCACCGAGTCCAGCCCGAACCCGATCAACGCCGTCGACGACGCCACCGTGCCCGCCGCGAGCGCGATGACCGCCTCGACGACGTTGTAGGTGATCGTGGCGGCCACCAGCATCCGCACGCGGCGCTGGAGCGCGATCTTGCGCGAGTCCTGCGCGACCGGCCCGCAGCAGGCGTCACTCATCGACGCACTCCGGCCCTGGCTCGACCGCCAGCACGACGTCGAGCAACTCGCCGAGAGCGCGCCGCAAGTGCTCGTCGGCCAGTTCGTAGCGCACCTGCCTGCCCTGATAGGTCGCCACGACCAGGCCGCAGCCGCGCAGGCAGGACAGGTGGTTGGAGACGTTCGACCTCGACAGCCCCAGTTGCTCCGCCAGTCGGGCGGGGTAACCGGGGCCGTCGAGCAGGGTGACCAGGATCCGGCAGCGCGTCGGATCGGCCAATGCGCGGCCCAGCCGGGCGAGCGCCGCCTCGCGGGTCTCACAGGTCAGCATGAGCAGAACTGTACAGGCTCAGCTGAACAGTTCAACCGCCACTGGTCAGCGGAACACGACCGTGCCGTTGCCGTTGGGCAGCACGCGGTGCTCGCAGTGCCACCGAACCGCGCGGGACAACGCCAGCGCCTCGGCATCGCGGCCCACCGAGGTGAGCGCCCGCGGGTCGAAGCTGTGGTCGACCCGCAGCACCTCCTGCTCGATGATCGGGCCCTCGTCGAGGTCGGGGGTGACGTAGTGCGCCGTCGCCCCCACGTACTTCACGCCGCGGTCGTAGGCCTGGTGGTACGGCTTGGCGCCCTTGAAGCCTGGCAGGAACGAGTGGTGGATGTTGATCACCCGGCCGGCCAGCTTGGCGCACAGGTCGTTGGACAGCACCTGCATGTAACGGGCCAGCACGACCAGGTCGGCCTGGTACTCCTCGACGAGATCCAACAACCGTTGCTCGGCGGCGGGCTTGTTGTCGGCGGTGTTCGGCACGTGCACGAAGTCGAGCCCGGCCGCTTCCGCCATCGGGCGCAGGTCCTCGTGGTTGGACACCACCGCGACGATGTCGCCGCCGAGACTGCCCGCCCGCCAGCGGAAGAGCAGGTCGTTCAGGCAGTGCCCGGCCTTCGACACCATGACGAGGATGCGTGTGCGGCGCTCGTCCCACAGGCCGTACTTCATCGAGAACTCCCGTGCCACCGGGTCGAACTCGCGGACGAGGTCGTCCACGCCGACGTCGTCGGAGGCACAGGAGAACGCGGTGCGCAGGAACAACCTGCCGCGGGCGTCGTCGTCGAACTGCTGGTGTTCCACGATGTCGCAGCCGTGGTCGACCAGGAACGACGTCACGGCGTGGACGATGCCCGCACGCTCCGGGCAGTCGAGGGTCAGGGTGAAGTTCCGCATCACGCCACCGCCCGGTACTCGGCGCACGCGTCGCTCAGCCAGGCCGCGAGGTACTCGGCGAACGAGGACCGCACCAGCAGCATGACGCGGTCCTCGCCGGTCACCAGCAGGACGATCCCGGTCCGGGCGAGCAACGTCTGCACGCAAACGCCGACGGGAGCCGCAGCCGGGTGCAGGTCCACGGAACATCCGTGAGCGAGCACGTCCCGGACGTGCGGCCCTTCCAGGGCCAGCGTCGTGCGCTGAGCCGAAGTGTCCACAACGGACCCTCTGAAGTCACCGAGCGCGCCACGCAACACCTCCTCGATCGGGACCTGCAGGCCGGGCGCCGCCACGACCAGGAACTCGTCCGGTCCGAGCCACAGCACCTCGACCGCGCCGAACTCTCCTTCGCCTGCGGTGAAAGTGCACGGCACGGACGGGAACACGACGCCGAGGGCCGACCCCATCGCCGCGACGGCGCCGGGGTCCGACACGCGCACGGTGAGCTGGGACCGGAACGGCACCTCGGACACCGTCAACGCGGGCGCGAGCGCCGCCAGCCGATCGGTCCAGCCGGCCAGCGGGCTGGTCAGGTCAGCCGTCACGACGGGCTCCTTCCTTGTCGTAGAGCACGGATTCGGTGACGGTGACCGGTACGAGCGTGTCCTCGACGGGCACGTACAGGGTCTCGCCGATGCGTTCGTGACCCGACCGCACCAACGCCAGGGCGAACGTGCGGCCGAGCGCCGCGCTGGGGTAGCTGGACGTGACGTGGCCGAGCATCCGCACCGGTGGTTCGGGCAGCCGGTCGGTCTCGACGATCTGGGAACCCTCCGGCAGCAGCACCTCGGGGTCCACCGGCAGCAGGCCGACGAGTTGCTTGCGGTCGGTGCGGTTGTTCTCCGCGCGGGCGAACGAACGCTTGCCGATGAAGTCGGGCTTCTTCTTCGACACCGCCCATGACATCCCGAGATCCTGCGGCGTCACCGTCGCGTCGGTCTCCTGACCGATGATCGGGTAGCCCTTCTCGGCGCGCAGCACGTGCATGGTTTCGGTGCCGTACGGCGTGATCCCGTACTTCTCCCCCGCCGCCATCAGCGCTTCCCAGACGGCGAGGCCGTGCCAGGCGGTCACGTTGATCTCGTAGGCCAGTTCGCCGGAGAAGCTGATCCGGCACACCCGCGCGGGGACTCCGGCGACGACAGTGTCGTGCCACGTCATGAACTCGAACGCCTCGTTGCTGACGTCGAGATCGGGCGCCACCTCGCCGAGCACGGCCCGGGACT
The DNA here is from genome assembly GCF_011067745.1 of Lentzea alba. Taxonomy (GTDB): domain Bacteria; phylum Actinomycetota; class Actinomycetes; order Mycobacteriales; family Pseudonocardiaceae; genus Lentzea; species Lentzea alba. The sequence continues at coordinate 149,171 of NZ_JAAMPJ010000013.1, read as the reverse complement.
TGGGGCCCACCAACGGGATCGTGACCCAGTGCTCGGTGACCGAGGCGCAGTGCACGTCGAGGTGCGGCCACTCCGTCTGCAGCCACTCCTCCATCCAGTCGAGGATCTTGGCGGCGTTGCCGGTGGTCGTGGTGACGAGGTAGCGCTGCTCGCCGACACGGATCACCGTGCCGTCGTCGATCACCATCCCGTCGACACCGCACATGACGCCGTAGCGGATCTTGCCGACCTTCAGGTTGCTCATCATGTTCGTGTAGAGCATGTCCAGGAACTTGCCGGCGTCGCGGCCCTGCACGTCGATCTTGCCCAGCGTCGAGCCGTCCATCATGCCGACGCTCTCGCGCGTGGCACGGCACTCCCGCAGCACGGCCGTGTGCAGGTCCTCGCCGGGCTGTGGGTAGTACCAGGGCCGCTTCCACTGACCGACGTTTTCGAACAACGCCCCGTGTGCGACGTGCCACGGGTGGATCGCCGTGACGCGGACCGGGTCGTGCAGCTCGCCGCGGTCCCGTCCGGCCAGCGCCGCGAACGACACCGAGGTGTACGGCGGGCGGAACGTGGTGGGCCGCTGGTCCTCCAGTTCGACGCCCAGCGCCTCGGCGACGATGCCCGCCGCGATCATGCCGGACGTCTTGCCCTGGTCGTGGGCCGTGCCGATGGTCGTGTACCGCTTGATGTGCTCCAGCGAACGCAGCCCCGCGCCGGTCGCCCGCAGCACGTCGCTCACGGTCGCATCGCGTTGCAGGTCGACGAAACTCGCGTCCTCGTCGCCCGGCACCCGCCACAGCACCAGACCGGACCGCGCCGTGCACCGCGAGTCCGACACGGGCAGCGGAACCTGACCACCCGACGCGAACCCTGCTGCACCCGCAGCCGCGGCACCGGCGTCCCGGCCCTGCCGAGTACACGCGTTCAGGTCCAGTTCACCGGTCGCGGAGCCCGCGACCCGGACGGTGGAGAGTTCCTCGCCCGGCACGAAAGCACCGAGTTCCGCGTCGTAGCGCAGCTTTCCGCGAGCCTGGCTGAACAGGCTCACCACCGGGTTCCAGCCGCCTGACACCAGCAGCGTGTCGCACTCGATCTTCTCGCCACCGACGTGCACCACAGTGACCCGGCTTGTTCCCTCCGTTCCGGTGACCAGCTGTCCAGCCCGGACCTCGATCCCCCGCGCCGCGCACTCGGTGGCGAGCCGCGCGGGAGCCTCCGGACGGGCGTCCGCGATCAGCGCGATGTCCACACCGGACTCGGCGAGGTCGATGGCCGCGCAGTACGCGCTGTCGTTGGTGGTGAAGACAACGGCCCGCGAGCCGGGCAGCACGCCGTAGCGGTGCAGGAACGTGCGGGCGGAGGACGCCAGCATGATGCCGGGGCGGTCGTTGTCGGCGAAGACGACCGGACGTTCGTGGGCGCCCGTGGCGAGCACGGTCTGCTTGGTCCTGATCCGCCAGACCCGTTGCCGCGCAACCGTGGCAGGGGCCGCGAAGCCGAGGTGGTCGGTCCGCTTCTGCAACGCCAGCACGAACCCGTCCTGGTACATGCCGAACGCCGTGGTGCGCTCCAGCACCAGCACACCGGGCGTGCTCTTGAGTTCCGCGACGATGTCGGCGACCCACTCCGCGGACGGCCGGTCGTCGAGGTACTCCTCCACGCCCAGCAAGGCGCCGCCGGCCTGGTTCTGTTCGTCCACCAGGACAACCCGCGCGCCACTGCGAGCAGCGGTCAGCGCGGCCACCAGACCAGCCGGGCCGGCACCGACCACCAGCACGTCGCAGTGTTCGTGCTTGGCGTCATACCGAGCCGGGTCCGGCAGTGCCGCCAGCCGCCCCTGTCCCGCCAGTCCGCGCGCTTCCAGACCGTCGTACAACTCCACCGTCGTGGCGAGCAGCATCGGTTCGGAGAAGGGCGCCTCGATCTGCACCAGCGACGTCGGGTCCTCGGATCCCGCCGCGACGACGCCGCGAGGCCGGCCGAGCTTCACGCTGCTGCCGATCTCGTGCACGCCGTTCGCGAGCAGGGCCGACGCGAGCGTGTCGCCGGGGTGGCCGGACAGCTTCTGACCGTTGAAGGTGAAGTGCAGCAGGGTGTTGCGGTCGATCGCGCCACCGGTGGAAGTCCGGAACGTCACGAGGCCACCTCCGGCATCGGCTCGCCCGCGCGGTAGACGGCGAGCAGGTCGTGGGAACGGGTGTCGCGCACGGCGTTGAACCAGCGGCGGCACCCGGCGCTGTGGCTCCAGCGCTCGGCGAACGGACCGCTCGGGTTGTCCCGGAAGAACACGTACTGCGCCCACTCCTCGTCGGTCAGCGCCGACGGGTCCTCGGGGTACGCGACGTGGGCCTGGCCGCCGTAGTGAAACTCCGCTTCCTCGCGCGGCCCGCACCACGGACACGGGATGAGTTGCATGTCAGCTCCTACTAGTGCGCGACGGCGGCGGCGCCGTGCTCGTCGACGAGAGCGCCCGTGGTGAAGCGCTCGAGGGTGAACGGCTCGTTGAACGGGTGCGGCTTGTCGTGGGCGATGGTGTGGGCGAAGCAGTCGCCGACACCGGGCGTGGCCTTGAACCCGCCGGTGCCCCAGCCGCAGTTCAGGTACAGCCCGCCGACCGGGGTGAGACCGACGATCGGCGACGCGTCCGGGCTGACGTCCACGATGCCCGCCCACGTCCGCAACAGGTGGGCGCGCGCGAACACCGGGAAGAGCTCCAGCGCCGCCGACATCTGCTGCTCGATGATGTGGAACGAACCTCGCTGGCCGTACCCGTTGTAGCTGTCGATGCCCGCGCCCATCACCAGTTCTCCCTTGTGCGCCTGGGAGACGTAGACGTGCACGGCGTTCGACATCACGACGGTCGGGTGCACGGGCTCCAGCAGCTCGGACACCAAGGCCTGCAACGGGTGTGAGGCCAACGGCAACCTGAGCCCGACCATCTTCGCGAGCACCGAGCTGTGGCCAGCGGCGCACAACGCGACCTTGCCGGCGGCGATCCGACCACGTGAGGTCTCGACGGCGGTGATCCGGCCGCCAGCGGTCTCCAGTCCGGTGACCTCGCAGTTCTGGATCAGGTCGACGCCCATCGCGTGTGCGGCCCGCGCGTAGCCCCAAGCCACGTAGTCGTGCTTGGCGATGCCCGCACGCGGCTGGTACGTCGCGCCCAGCACGGGGTAGCGCACGTCCGGCGAGGTGTTGACGATCGGGCAGATCTCCTTGACCCCGGCGGGATCCACCCACTCCGCGTCGATGCCGTTGAGGCGGTTCGCGTTGACGCGGCGGACGCTGTCGCGCACGTCCTGCAGGCTGTGGGCCAGGTTCAGCACCCCGCGCTGGTCGAACAGGATCGGGTAGCCGAGGTCCTCCTCCAGGCCTTCCCAGAGCTTCAGCGAGTGCTCGTAGATGCCGGAGCTCTCGTCCCACAGGTAGTTGGACCGGATGATCGTCGTGTTGCGGGCCATGTTGCCGCCCGCGAGCCAGCCCTTCTCCAGCACCGCGACGTTCGTGATGCCGTGGACCTTGGCCAGGTAGTAGGCGGTGGCGAGGCCGTGCCCTCCGCCGCCGACGATCACGACGTCGTAGGAGGCCTTCGGTTCCGGGTTCTCCCACAGGAAGTCCGGGTGCTCGGGCAGATGTGCTCCGGGCGGGCTGGTCATTGCGACGCCTCCAGCGAATTCATCTGGTCGACTACTGGTATATCAGTCTGTGCAGTACAGTAGGTCACATGAACGCACGGGTCAACGACGAGCCCGCCGCCATCTCACTCACCGAGCAGGCGTACGCCGTGCTGCGCGATCGCCTGGTGATGCTGGAGATCAAGCCGGGCGAGCCCATCAACGAGGACAGGCTGCGCACCGAGCTCGGCGTCGGCCGCACCCCGATCCGCGAAGCGCTGAAGCGACTGGAGCAGGAACGGCTCGTCGTCGCTTTCCCGCGCCGCGGCACCTTCGCCACCGACGTCAACATCTCCGACCTCTCCCACATCTCCGAGGTTCGCCGCACGCTGGAGCCTCTCGCCGCTTCCGCCGCCGCCGAACGGTCCACAGCAGAAGACCGCGCCGCGCTGGCCGAGCTGCGGTCCCAGCTGGAAACCGCTGCCCGGCCCGGCGACAACACAGCACTCCTGCGCACCGACGTCGGCGTGCACCGCGCGATCTACGGGTGCGTGCACAACCCGTTCCTCGAGGACACGCTGATCTCCTACGACAACCTGGCGACCCGCATCTGGTGCGTCTTCCTGCCGCGACTGTCCGGAATGGCCGGTCACGTCGACGAGCACGTCCCGCTGCTGACCGCGATCATCGAAGGCGACGCCAAGAAGGCCTCCGAGCTCGCCTCCCAACACGTCATCGGGTTCGAACGCGCCATCCGCGCGCTGATCTGAGCCGGTCACGGTCGCACCAACCGGATGACCACGGCCTTGGAGACCGGGGTGTTCGAGCCGTCGGCGACCGAACGCAGTGGCACCAACGCGTTCGCTTCCGGGTAGTAGGCCGCCGCACAGCCTTTCGGCGTCGGGAACGCGACGACGCGGAACCCGCGCGCCCACCGTTCTTCACCGGCGAACTCGGACACGACGTCCACCAGGTCGCCATCGGAGAATCCCGCTTCCGCGATGTCCTCGGCGTGCACCAGAACCACGCGGCGTGCGTTCTCGATGCCGCGATACCGGTCGGACAGACCGTAGATCGTGGTGTTGTACTGGTCGTGGCTGCGCAGGGTCTGCAGCAGCAACCGGCCGGGTGGCACCTCGATCAGCTCGACGGTGTTGACGGTGAAGTTGGCTTTGCCGGTCCTTGTCCGGAACTCACGGCTGTCGCGCGGCGGATGCGGCATCACGAACCCGTCCGGCTCACGCACCCGTCGGTTGTAGTCGTGGCAGCCGGGGACCACCCGCGCGATGCGGTCGCGCACGAGGTCGTAGTCCCGTTCGAAGCTCGCCCACGGCACCGCGTGCCCCGCACCGAGCAGCCGCCCGGCCAGCCTGCAGACGATCGCGATCTCCGACAGCAGGTGCGGCGAGGCGGGGGTGAGCCGGCCGCGTGAGGTGTGCACCACCGACATCGAGTCCTCGACGGTGACGAACTGCTCCCCCGCCGCCTGCACATCACGTTCGGTGCGGCCCAGCGTCGGCAGGATCAACGCCGTGCGTCCCGCGACCACGTGCGACCGGTTGAGCTTCGTCGACACGTGCACGGTCAACGCGAGGCCGCGCAACGCACGTTCGGTCGCCTCGGTGTCCGGTGTGGCAGAAGCGAAGTTGCCGCCCACCGCCACAAGAGCCCGCACATTACCGTCGTGCATCCCGTGCAACGCCTCAACGACGTCAAACCCGTGGCGACGCGGCACCGGGACGCCGAACTCCTCCTCCAGCGCGGCGAGGAACGACTCGGGCATCTTCTCCCAGATGCCCATCGTGCGGTCGCCCTGGACGTTCGAGTGGCCGCGGACCGGGCACACGCCGGCACCCGGTTTGCCGATCATCCCGCGCAGCAGCAACACGTTGACCACCTCGCGGATGGTCGGCACCGCCTGCTTGTGCTGGGTGAGCCCCATCGCCCAGCACGCCACCACGCGTTCGGCGGAGGCGATCAGGTCCGCGATCCGTTCGATCTGCTCGCGGTCCAGCCCGGTCGCGCGTTCGGTGAGCTCCCAGTCGACGTCCTGCGCGGCGAACTCGGCGAACCCGTGCGTGTACCGGTCGACGAAGTCGTGGTCGACCGCGTCGGCCTTCAGCAGCAACCCGGAGATCGCCTTGAACAGCGCGAGATCACCGCCGAGCCGGATCTGCGCGAACTCGTCGGCGAGCGCGGTGCCGTGGCCGAGCACGCCCCGGACGTTCTGCGGGTTCTTGAACCGCAGCAGGCCCGCCTCCGGCAACGGGTTGACCGCGATGATCTTCCCGCCGCGCTTCTTCACCGTCTCCAGCGACGCCAGCATGCGCGGGTGGTTCGTGCCGGGGTTCTGCCCGATCACGAGCACCAGGTCGGCATGCTCCACATCGGACAGTGAGACGGAACCCGTGCCGATGCCGATGGTTTCCTTCAACGCGGCACCGGACGACTCGTGGCACATGTTCGAGCAGTCCGGCAGGTTGTTGGTGCCGAACGACCGCACGAGCAGCTGGTAGAGGAACGCGGCCTCGTTGGAGGTGCGGCCGGAGGTGTAGAAGGCGGCCGCATCCGGGCTGGGCAGCGCACGCAGTTCGGACGCGATGAGGTCGAACGCGTCGTCCCAGCTGATCGGACGGTAGTGGTCGGCGCCGGGCAGGCGGACCATCGGCTCGGTCAACCTGCCCTGCTGGCCGAGCCAGTAGTCGGTCTTCTCCTCCAACTCCGACAACGAGTGCTGCTCGAAGAAGTCCGCACCGATCCGCCGCGTGGTGGCTTCCTCCGCCACGGCTTTCGCGCCGTTCTCGCAGAACTCCGCGACCTTGCGGTGTCCCTGCGGGTCCGGCCACGCGCAGCCGGGGCAGTCGGAAGCCGCCGTGCTGGTTGACCAGGGGCAGGGTCCGCGCGGTGCGGACCACGCCCATCTGTTCCCAGCTGCGGCCGAGCGAGACGGCGACCCCGGTGAGCCCGGCCGCCGCACGGCCGGGCTCACCCACCTCCAGGGCGTTCTCGTCAACGTCCCGCTCCGGGGCGCGTCTGGCCATCAGGTCTTCTCCTCCAGCACAACGGGTGCCACGACCTGCCCGTTGCCGTTGCTCTCGGCCTTGACCGGGGTCGGCGCCACCTGGAGGCAGAAGTCGCCGTCGTACTCCGCGTTGCCCGTGTCCACGGCCTGCTCGACGATCACCGCGGCATGCTTCTCGCGCAGCACCATCGGGTCACTGCGCAGGTCCTTCGTCAGCGCCACGCACAGCACGACCATGACGAGCGCGAACGGTGCGGCGGCGATGATCGTGAGGTTCTGCAGCCCGGTCAGCGCGGTCGCACCGCCACCGCCGACCAGCAGCATCACCGCGGCCACGCCACCGGTCGCGACGCCCCAGAACACCACCAGCCGTCGGTGCGGTTCGATCGCACCGCGCTGCGACAACGTGCCCATCACCAGCGAAGCCGCGTCCGCACCGGAGACGAAGAAGATGGCCACGAGGATCATCACGACCACCCCGGCGACCGCCGCCAGCGGGAACTGGTCGAGCACGCCGAACAGCTGCGACTCCGGGTTCGCCGCGCCGGCCAGGTCCGTGCCACCGCGCTGCAACGTGATCGCGGTGCCGCCCATGATCGTGAACCAGATCAGGCTGACCACCGACGGCACCAGGATGACGCCGCTGACGAACTGCTTGATCGTCCGGCCCCGGCTGATCCGCGCGATGAACATCCCGACGAACGGGGTCCACGAGATCCACCAGGCCCAGTAGAAGATCGTCCACGACGACAGCCAGCTCTCCATGGCCTCGCCGCCGGACGCACCGGACCGGGAGATCATCTCGCCCATCTCGCGGAAGTAGTCACCGATCGCCGCGGGGATCAGGTTGAGGATGAGGATGGTCGGGCCGACGACGAACACGAACACCGCGAGCACGGTCGCCAGCACCATGTTGATGTTCGACAACCACTGGATGCCCTTGGCCACACCGGACACCGCCGACGCCACGAACGCCACCGTCAGCACGGCGATGATGCCGATCAGCACGCCGACGCCGGGGTTGTCCGCGACGAACCCGCCGGCCTTCAGCCCGCTGCCGATCTGCAGCGCGCCGAGCCCGAGCGACGCGGCCGACCCGAACAGCGTCGCGAAGATCGCCAGGACGTCGATCAGCCGGCCGAGCGGTCCTTCGGACACCCGGTCACCGAACAGCGGCGCGAACGCGGCGCTGATCAGCTGCTTGCGGCCGCGCCGGAACGTGCCGTACGCGATCGCGAGACCGACCACGGCGTAGATCGACCACGGGTGGATCGCCCAGTGGAACAACGACGTCGCCATCGCCGTCTCGACCGCCGCGTCGGTGCCGCCCTCGACCGTGCCCGGCGGTGGCTTCACGAAGTGCGACAACGGTTCCGCGACACCGTAGAACATCAGGCCGATGCCCATGCCCGCGCTGAACATCATCGCGACCCACGAGACCGTCCGGAACTCGGGCCGCTCGCCGTCGTGACCGAGCGGGATCCGGCCGTAGCGGCTGAAGGCCAGCCACAGCGCGAAGATCACGAACCCGGTGGCCGCCGTGAGGAACGCCCAGCCGGTGTTGCGGATGACCCAGCCGAGCACGGCCGTGGACACACTGCCGAGGCTTGCCGTGCCGAAGACGCCCCAGGCGAGGAACGCTCCGGCGACGACGGCCGACACGACGAACACGACTTTGTCCGTGTGCGTCTTCTCCGTGGTGGGTAAGAACTTCGGTTCGGGCATGGCTGCTACCACCTCTTCGTTGCTGTGGCTTCCTGTACCCAGCGGTGGAACTCCCCGATGTGGTGTTCGGAGGGAACCAGCACACCCCCTTGCGCGTAGGCCCGCGACGACATCGCGGGCTGGCACCGTTCACACGCGTCGAAGTCCTGCTCGTTGACGCGGTGGAAGAGCTCGACGGACCGCGAGACGTCCTTGCCGGTCGCGACGACGTCCTTGGCGTAGAGCCAGTCGCACTCGACGATCGTCCGGTCGGCGGCCATCGGGAACATCCGGTGGATGATCACGTGGTCGGGCACGAGGTTGATGAACACCTGCGGCCGCACCGTGATCGCGTAGTAGCGGCGGTCCTGCTCGGAGTCCACCCCGTCGAGCCGGTCGAAGCCCTCGCTGCCGTCGATCGTGAAGCCCTTGATCTCCTCGCCGAACACCGCGCCGTGCCCGACGTAGTACTGCGCCGCGTACCCGTCCGCGAACTCCGGCAGGACCTCGGTCAGCTCGGGGTGGATGGTCGCGCAGTGGTAGCACTCCATGAAGTTCTCGATGATCAGCTTCCAGTTGGCCTTGACGTCGTAGGTGATCCGCCGGCCGAGTTCGAGCTCGCTGACCTGGTAGTTGCCGATCGCGTCGAGGTTGCCGAGCCGCTCCCGCACGTCCTGCTGCACGGTTTCCTCGAACGACGCCGGTTCGTCGGCCAGCGACAGCCACGCGTAGCCGAGCCATTCGCGCAGGTGGACCTTCTTCAGGCCGTACTCGACGCGGTCGATGTCCGGCATCGAGGTGAGGTTGGGCGCGGCGACCAGCTTGCCGTCGAGCCCGTAGGTCCAGGCGTGGTACGGGCACTGGAAGTTGCGCTTGACCGTGCCGGTCTCCTCGACGCACAGCTTCGCGCCGCGGTGCCGGCAGATGTTGAGGAACGCGCGCAGCGAGCCGTCGCGCGACCGGGTCACGAGCACGCTCTCGCGGCCGATCTGGACGGTTCTGAAGTTGCCCGCGTCCGGCAGGTCGGCGCTGCGGACCGCGCAGAACCACATCTTCTCGAAGATGTTCTCCTGCTCCAGCTCGAAGTTCGCCGGATCGGTGTAGGTGTGGCCGGGCAGGGTGGGGATCAGGCTGGACGGGAGTTCGGTCGCGGTCATGGTCACTCCGTGAAGAAGAGAGAGGTCAGAGGAGGAGAGATCGCGCGTCCGTGCCGGCGCAGATGACCAGCAACGGTGCGGCGTGGGTGCTCGACCGCGTCAGGACACGGGCACCCGTTCCGGACGGCTCGACGTGCCAGTCGATCACCGTCTCCTCGAAGCGCAGGTCGGCGCCCGCGCGGAATGCCTCGTCCGAGCTGGGCAGCTCAGCCTGGGACCGGCTGTCCAGCCCGAGGACGCGCAGTCCCCGCGAGGCGAGCCGGTGTGCGGCCGCCCCGCCGAGGCTGCCGAGCCCGATGACGATCGCGTCGTGGGTCATGACCTGATCCGGTCCATCTTCGGGTCGAACAACGGCTCCGCGGTCACCACGGCCTGGACCCGTTCGCCGAAGTACTCGATCTCGACCGGGGTTCCCTCCACCGCGACCTCGGCGGGCAGCCAGGCGTAGGCGATGTTCTTGCCGATCGAGTACCCCCGCGCCGCACTGGTGACGTAGCCGACCGCCGCTCCACCCGCGAACACCGGTTCCGAACCCATCACGACCTGGTAGTCGTCCTCGATGATCAGGCACGAGAGCTTGCGCGCCACGGTGTCCTCGGACCGGCCCTCCAACGCCTTGCGGCCGTGGAAGTAGCCCTTGTTCATGCGGACCGCGAAGCCCAGTCCAGCCTCGAACGGGTCGTGCTCGGTGGTGACGTCGGTGCCCCACGAGCGGTAACCCTTCTCCAGTCGCATGCTGGTGAAAGCGCTGCGACCGGCGGCGATGACGCCGTGTTCCTGACCGGCCTCCCACAGCGTGTCCCACAGGCGGGCGCCCATGTCGGCGGTGGTGTAGAGCTCCCAGCCCAGCTCGCCGACGTACGACAGGCGCATCGCGGTGACGGGAACCTCGCCGATGAAGGCTTCCTGGGCCTTGAAGTAGCCCATGGCCTCGTGCGAGAAGTCCGTGCGGGTCAACGGTTGCAGGAGCTTGCGCGCGAGCGGTCCCCACAGGCCGATGCAGCAGGTGCCCGGGGTGATGTCGGAGATGTGCACGCCGCCGTTGGGTGGCATTCGTCTGCGCAGCCAGTCGAGGTCGAGCGGTCCGTTCGCGCCGACCTGGAACCGGTCCTCGCCGAGCCGGGCGATGGTCAGGTCGCTGCGCACTCCCCCGTCCTCGCCCAGCAGCAACGTGTACACCACCGCGCCCGGCTTGCGGTCGAGCTGGTTGGTGGTCATGGTCTGCAGGAACGTCAGGGCCTCCGGGCCGCTGACCTCGAGCCGCTTCAACGCGGTCATGTCGAACATCGCGACCCGCTTGCGGGCGACGAGCGCCTCGGCACCGGCGATCGGCGACCAGAACCGCGACGCCCACTCGTTGCGCTCCGGGATCTCGGCGACCTCGGGCAGGGTCGCGTTGGCCTCGTACCAGTGCGGCCGTTCCCAGCCCGACGCCTCCAGGAACACCGCGCCGAGGTCCTGCTGCCGTTCGTAGAAGGGGCTCCTGCGCAACGGCCGGGGCTCCTCGGCGGGCTGCAACGGGTGCAGGATGTCGTAGACCTCGACGAAGGCCCGGCAGCTGCGCTGGTGCACGTAGCCCGGTGAGCGCTGTGCGTCCTCGAACCGGTTGAGGTCGCAGCCGTGCAGGTCGATGTTCGGCTGGCCGTCCACCAGCCACTCGGCCATCGCCTTGGCGACACCGGCGGAGTGCGTGATCCACACCGCCTCGGCCACCCAGAACCCTTGCAGGCCGGGGTGTTCGCCGAGCAGCGGGTTGCCGTCCGGGGTGAAGGAGAACAGGCCGTTGACGCCCTCCTCGACCTTCGAGTCGCCGAGGACCGGCAGCAGGTCGACGGCGGCGTCCCAGGAGGTCTCGAAGTCCTCCGGGGTGAACGCGACCTCGGACGGCATGGTGGGTGCCACGTCGTGGTCGAGGATGTCGTCCGCCGAGATCGGCATCGGCCGGTGCCCGTACGCGCCGATGCCGATGCGGTCGACGTGCTCGCGGAAGTACAGGTCCGCGTCCTGGTGGCGCAGCAACGGCTTCGACATCTCGTTGAGCTCGCTGTTGACGCCCTTGAGCGCCGGCAGCGGGGCAGTCTTCGCGTACTGGTGCGCCATCGGGACCAGCGGGATGTCGAGGTCGACCATCCGCCCGATCCGCGGGCCCCACATGCCGACGCAGGACACGACGATGTCGGCGGCAAACGTGTCGTGCTCGGTGACGACGGCCTTCACCCGGCGCCCGGTGCGTTCGATGCCGGTGACCTTGTGGTGCGCCAGGAACTTCGCGCCCCGCTCCATCGCCCGGCGCGCCTGCGCCTCGGCCGCGCGCAACGGCTTCGCGAGACCGTCGCTCGGGATGTGGAACCCGCCGAGGATCTTCGCCGGGTCGAGCAACGGGTGCAGCCGCGCGCACTCCTCCGGGTCGCGCAGGAAGCTCTCGACGCCCCACGACGTCGCCCAGCCGTGCCGGCGCTTGATGTCCGTCCAGCGTTCCGGGGTGGTGGCGACCTCCAGCCCGCCGAGCTGCTGGAAGCACCACTTGTCGTCCATCGTCAGCGCCGTGTACTTCTCGACGGTGTACTTGGCGAACGAGGTCATGGTCTTGCAGCCGGTGGTCTGGAAGACCAGGCCCGGCGCGTGCGAGCTCGACCCGCCGGTCGCGAACAGCGGTCCCTGTTCGAGCACGGTGATGTCGGTCCACCCGCGGGCGGTCAGCTCGTCGGCCAGCGCGCACCCGACGATGCCCGCTCCGATGAGCACAACGCGTGGTTGCGTTGCCATGGAAGTCTCTCCTGCCGTCTGTGGTGGGCGTGGCGTCAGATCCGGGGCGCTTCGGCGCCGATCGTCGTGGTGGGACCGTGTCCGGTGTGGACGATCGTGTCCGGGGGCAGGGTCAGCAGGCGCTCGCGGATCGAGGTGACGATCGTCGGGAAGTCCGAGTACGAGCGTCCGGTCGCGCCCGGACCCCCCTCGAACAGCGTGTCTCCGCTGAAGACCGCGCCGAGTTCCGGCGCGTACAGGCAGATCGAGCCGTAGGTGTGACCCGGCGTGCTGAGCACTTCGAGGGTGGTGCCCGCGACCTCGACCGTCACGCCGTCGGTCAGCCAGACGTCCGGCTCGCGGTCGGGGTACACGACCGTCCACAGTGCACGATCTTCGGCGTGGATCAGGATGTGGGCGCCGACCTTGTCCGCCACCTCGACGACCGCGTTGATGTGGTCGTCGTGGCCGTGGGTGCAGACCAGCGCGGTCACCACCCGTCCGCCGATCGCTTCGAGAACGGCGTCCGCGTCGTGGGCGGGGTCGATGACCAGGACCTCGTGGTCGTCACCCACGAGCCAGACGTTGTTGTCGACGTCCCAGGTCCCGCCGTCCAGGCTGAACGTGCCGGAGGTGACGACGTGCTCGATCCGCGCGGTCACAGGACGACCACCGAGCGCAGGACGCGGCCGTGGTGCATGTCCTCGAACGCCTTCTCGACGTCCTCCAGCCCGATCGTCTCCGTGACGAACGCGCCGAGGTCGAGCCGGCCCTGCAGGTAGAGGTCGATGAGCATCGGGAAGTCGCGGCTGGGCAGGCAGTCGCCATACCAGGACGACTTCACCGCACCGCCGCGCGAGAACACGTCGATGAGCGGCAGTTCGAGCTGCATGTCCGGGGTCGGCACGCCCACGAGCACGGCGAGGCCGGCGTGGTCACGGGCGTAGAAGGCCTGCTTGAACGTCTCGGGACGGCCGACCGCGTCGATCACGACGTCGGCGCCGTTGCCCTCGGTGAGTTCGCGGATCGCCTCCACGACGTCCTGCTCACGGGCGTTGACGGTGTGCGTGGCGCCGAACCGTTGTGCCCACTCCAGTTTGGTGGGGTCGAGGTCGACGGCGATGATCGTGCGCGCGCCGGCCAGCCGGGCACCCGCGATCGCCGCGTCACCGACACCGCCGCAACCGAGCACGGCCACGCTGTCGCCGCGGGTGACGCCACCGGTGTTGATCGCGGCGCCGATGCCCGCCATGACGCCGCAGCCGAGCAGGCCTGCGACCTCCGCGGGTGCCTTCGGGTTCACCTTCGTGCACTGTCCGCTGTGGACGAGGGTCTTCTCCGCGAACGCGCCGATGCCCAGTGCCGGCGACAGCGGTGTGCCGTCGGCCAGGGTCATGGGCTGGGAGGCGTTGTGGGTGTTGAAGCAGTACTGCGGGCGGCCGCGCAGGCACGACCGGCACGAACCGCACACCGCGCGCCAGTTCAAGATCACGAAGTCACCGGGTGCCAGGTCGGTCACGCCCTCGCCGACCGCCTCGACGACGCCCGCCGCCTCGTGTCCGAGCAGGAACGGGAACTCGTCGTTGATCCCGCCCTCCCGGTAGTGCAGGTCGGTGTGGCAGACCCCGCAGGCCTGCACCTTCACCAGCGCCTCGCCGGGGCCGGGGTCCGGCACGAGGATGGTCTCGACCGAGACCTTGGCTCCGCGCCCCGCCGCCACGACACCGTTCACCGCATGTGCCACTTGAGTTGCTCCTGTCAGAGGTGGGGGTAGAGGGGGTGCTTCTGGGCCAGCTTCGCGACGCGCGCGGCGAGGTCGTCCTCGTCGGAGGACGGCTGCAGCGCGGCGGCGATGATGTCGGCGACCTCGGCGAAGTCGTCGGCGGTGAAGCCGCGGGTGGCCAGCGCGGGCGTGCCGATCCGCAGGCCGGAGGTGACCATCGGCGGGCGCGGGTCGAACGGCACGGCGTTGCGGTTGACGGTGATCCCGATGCGGTGCAACCGGTCCTCGGCCTGCTTGCCGTCCAATGAGGACTCGACGAGGTCGACCAGCACGAGGTGGACGTCGGTGCCGCCGGACAACACCTTCACGCCCGCCTCGGCGCAGTCGGGCTGCGCGAGCCTGGATGCCAGGATCGAGGCGCCTTCGAGGACGCGCTGCTGACGTTCGCGGAACTCCTCGCCCGCGGCGACCTTGAACGCGACCGCCTTGGCCGCGATGACGTGCTGCAGCGGTCCGCCCTGCTGGCCGGGGAACACCGTGGAGTCGACCTTCTTGGCCAGCTCCTTCGTACTCAGGATCACGCCGCCCCGGGGACCACCGAGCGTCTTGTGGGTCGTGGTCGTGACCAGGTCCGCGAACGGCACCGGGCTGGGGTGCAGCCCTGCGGCGACCAGACCGGCGAAGTGCGCCATGTCGACCATGAGCTTGGCGTCCACGAGGTCGGCGATCCGGCGGAACTCGGCGAAGTCGAGCTGCCGCGGGTAGGCGGACCAGCCGGCGATGATCAGCTTGGGCCTGGACTCCAGCGTGAGCCGTTCGACCTCGGCCATGTCGACGCGGCCCGACGAGCGGTCCACGTGGTAGGCCACGACGTTGTAGAGCCGGCCGGAGAAGTTGATCCGCATGCCGTGCGTCAGGTGGCCGCCGTGCGCCAGGTCGAGGCCCATGATCGTGTCGCCGGGCTGGAGCACCGCCGCCATCGCCGCCGCGTTGGCCTGCGCGCCGGAGTGCGGCTGGACGTTCGCGTGCTCGGCGCCGAAGAGGGCCTTCACCCGCTCGGTCGCCAACGCCTCGATGACGTCGACGTGCTCGCACCCGCCGTAGTAGCGGCGTCCCGGGTAGCCCTCGGCGTACTTGTTGGTCAGCACCGATCCCTGCGCCTGCAGCACTCCCACCGGCGCGAAGTTCTCGGAAGCGATCATCTCCAGCGTCGACTGCTGGCGGTGGAGCTCGGCGCGGATCTCGGCGGCGACCTCGGGGTCGAGCTCGTCGAGATGCTGATCCAGGACTGGGGTGGAAACGGAGAGTGACAACGGGCCGACCCTTCCGAGCGAGTTCCGTAATACGCAACGTTGTTCGCATTATGCAACTGCGGCGGCCATCACAGTGAGACTCGCCGGAGGCGTTGTCAAGCCCCTGTCGCACGGACGGAGGCATCCGGAACTGCGGCGTTCCAGGTGGTCACAGCCCTGAAACAACACGAGCCCCCGGCGTTCACCGGGGGCTCGTGGCGGGTGGAGATCGTTCAGACGGGGTGTCCCATCCGCACGGAGAGATCGCGCGACGCCAGCCGCAGCTCCTCGACGATTTCGGGCATGCGCTTCTGCGAGAGCCGGTAGGCCGGTCCGGCGGCGCTGATCGCCGCCACGACGTCACCGTGCGAGCCGAAGACGGGGACCGCGACGGCGTGCAGACCGGCCTCCAGCTCCTCCATGCACGTGGCGAACCCGTCCTCGGCGGTGCGGCGCAGCACGTAGCGGAGCTTCACGGGATCGGTGATGGTGCGCGGGGCACAGGACTCCAGGTCGCCGGCGAGCACCCGTTCCTGGTCCTCCTCCGACGCGGCGGCGAGCAGGACCTTGCCGCTCGACGTGGCGTGCAACGGCGTGCGCTGGCCGACCCAGTTCTGCGCGGCCACCGCGGAACTTCCCCGAGCCTGGCTCACGTTGAGGGCGACGCCGCTGTCGAGCACGGCGATGTTGACGGTCTCGCCCAGCCGGTCCGCGAGCTCCGAGCAGACCGGGCCACCCACCCGGACGTAGTCGAGCTGACCGGTCACGGCGCCCGCGAACCGGAGCATGCCGATGCCGATCCGGAAGGGACCGCGTTCGCCGTCCTGCTCCACCAGATCACGGGCCTGAAGTGTGTAAACGAGTCTGGACGCGGAGGACTTGTGTACACCGAGCTCGGCGGCGATCTCGGTGATCCCCGCTTCGCCGTTGCGGGCCAGCAGCTCCAGAACGGCCACCGCCCGATCGACCGATTGCACGAGCGCAGGGTCGCGCTCTCCCCCGTTGTTGCTCATGACGCAACTGTAAACGACTGACGCAACACCTCAGATCAACCGAAACCCGTCTTGACGGCCCTCGTGATCCTCAGTCATTCTGCTGTTGCGTATCGCACACCATGTTCCGTAATACGCAACGGAGGGTTTGAGATGATCACCGCTTGCGCCGTGGACGACCTGCCCGTGGGTGAGTCCGTGGTTGTACCTGGAGACGTGGCCATCGCCGTCTTCAACGCGGACGGCGAGTTCTACGCGATCGACGACACCTGCAGCCACCAGGACGCCTCGCTGTCCGAGGGCTGGCTGGAGGGTTGCTTCGTCGAGTGCCCGCTGCACGCGGCGCTCTTCGACCTCCGCACCGGCATGCCGACGTGCCTGCCGGCCAAGAAGGCGGTGCGCACCTACCCGGTCGTCGTCCAGGACGGCGTGATCTACGTGGACACGGGCAGCCGCGAGGCCGTGGCATGAGAACGGTCGCGGTCGTCGGCGCCTCGCTCGCCGGGCTGCGTTCCGTCGAGGAGCTGCGCGGGCAGGGCTTCGACGGGCGGATCGTGGTGATCGGCGAAGAGGTGTACGCGCCCTACGACCGGCCGCCGCTCTCCAAGGCGTTCCTCGCGGGCACGTTGCCGGCCGAGGACCTCTCGCTGTCCGACGAGGACTTCGGCGCGGAGTGGCACCTCGGCGTCCGTGCCGAGCGGATCGACCCCTCGTCGAGCTCGATTCACCTGTCGAGCGGCGAAGTTCTGCACACGGACGGCGTCGTGATCGCCACCGGCGGCCGCCCCCGCACGTTGCCGGGAACCGAAGCCCTGGCCGGTGTCCACACGCTGCGCACCATCGACGATGCCCTTGCACTGCAGGCAGATCTGCGTCCTGGTGCCCGTGTCGTGGTCGTGGGCGCGGGCTGGATCGGCTCCGAGGTGGCTTCCACCTGCCGTTCGCTCGGCCACGACGTGACGGTCGTCGAGGCCGCCCCGGTGCCGATGGAACGCGCGCTGGGCCCGGTGCTCGGTGCGCTCTGCGCCGAACTGCACGCGGACCACGGCGTCGACCTGCGCTTGGGCATCGGCGTGGAATCCTTCGCGCACAACGGAACCCGCGTCACCGGTGTCGTCCTGCGGGACGGCTCGCACCTGCCGGCCGACGTCGTGGTGGCCGGGATCGGCATGGCACCCGCCACCGACTGGCTGCACGGCTCTGGCTTGGGCGTGGACAACGGCGTCCTGTGCGACACCGGCTGCGTCACGGCCATCCCGTCCGTCGTTGCCGTGGGCGATGTCGCCCGTTACCGGACGCCGTCCGGCAGCCACGTCCGGCACGAGCACTGGACGAACGCCTCGGAACAGCCGGTCGTGGCCGTCCGCAACCTCCTCGCGGGCACGACCCTGGAGACCTTCCGGCCGTCCGGCTACGTCTGGTCCGACCAGTACGGCATCCGCCTGCAGCTCGCGGGCGACACCAGCGGCGCGGACGAGATCGCCGTCATCGACGGCTCACCGGACGACCGCAAGTTCGTCGCCGAGTTTCGCCGGGCCGGCCTGGCCATCGGGGTGCTCGCCATGAACAACGCCAAGCTGTTCGGCCGCCTGCGCCGCCAGCTCGTCACCGCCTGAGAACAGCCAGCATGTCCTCCAGCCGCTTCTCCAGGTGCGGCCGGACGTCGTAGCCCGTGAAGATCCACGGCGAGCGTTTCTCCATGCCCGCCAGCACCATCTCGCCGACCTCGTCGATGCCGGGCCCGCTGCGGAGAAACGCTTCGACAGCGGGGACGAGGTCGTCGCTCAGCGCCACGCCGGCGTTCGACGCCCTGGTGTTCCTGACGATGCCGGTGTCGACCGGTCCGGGGCACAGCACGCTGACGTCGATGCCGTGCCTGGCCACGTTGAGCCGCAACGACTCGGACAGGCCGACCACGGCGAACTTGGCCGTCGTGTACAGCACGTTCGGGTCGGTCACGAGCCCCGCGGCCGACGCGGTGTTCACGACGTAACCCGATCCGCGCTCGATCATGCGCGGCAAGAACGTCTGTATCCCGTTGATCACCCCGGTCAGGTTCACCGCGAGCGCCTGATCCCACTTGTCGTAGCTCAGCTCTGCCGCGGTGGAGTACGGCACGATGCCGGCGTTGTTGAACAACAACTCGACCGGTCCCAGCGCCCGTTCGGTCTGTCGAGCCGTTTCGACGAACGCCTCCCGATCGCGCACATCCAGTCGAAACGCTTCAACTGACGTCACCTTCGCCAGCTCCGCCGCACTGCGAGCCAACGCCTCCTCGTCGATGTCAGCCAGCGCGATCCTCACGCCGCGCTTCGCCAGCGACCTGGCGATGCCCAGGCCGATTCCTCTCGCACCACCGGTGATGAAGGCGACCGATTCCCTCATGGAACGACCTCTCTATGTTGATCTGATGACACTGTGCTGGCCAACACAGTAGCCTGCTCAGCATGGCGATGACGCTTGACGAGGTCCTGTCCACCGGTGGCCGTGCCACGCTCGGCGTGCTCGTGGGCCTGCAGGTCCTGGACAGCGTCGACAACGTGATGTTCGTGGTCTTCGCGCCGGAGATCCGGGACTCGCTGGGTCTCAGCACGGCGGCGATCGGCGTGGTCGGCGCTCTGGCCGGGGTGATGGTGGCCCTTGCCGCGGTACCGCTCGGCCTGCTCGGAGACCGGCGCCGCCGCACCGCCATCGCCGGGGTGTGCACGCTGATCTGGGCCGCGGCCGCCGGGCTGCTCGGTCTCGTCCAGAACCTCTGGCAGGCTGTCGTGGTCCGCGTCGTCGCCGGTGTCGGCAAGGCCAACGAGGGGCCGATCCAGGCATCGCTGCTGGTCGACGCCTATCCGCCGGCCGGACGTGGACGGGTGCTCGGTCTGCACCGCGGCGGCCAGCCGCTGGGCATCGTGACCGGTCCGCTGCTGGCGGCGGCGTTCGCGGCGGTGATCCCCGAGGAGCACGAGCCGTGGCGGTGGGCGTTCGCTTTCCTCGCCGTGCCTGCACTTCTGCTCGGCCTGGCCGCGCTGCGCCTGCCGGAACCGGTCCGAGCGCACTCGACGGCCACCCCGCGCGGTGCGTTCCAGCGCCTCAGGAAGATCAGCACGCTGGTGCGGGTGATGGTCGCGCTCGGGGTGTTCGGCATGTGCGTGACGACGGTGCCGATCTACCTGAACCTGATCCTCGAGGACCATCTCGGCCAAGGCGCGGCGGCCCGCGGCGTGATCACGTCGGTCTGCGCGGTCGGCGGACTGCTGGGCGCGGCGCTCGGCGGATTGTTGAGCGACAGGCTGTTCCGGCGCAGCCCGAAGTGGTGCCTGCACCTCGCGGCCGGCGCGCTCTCCGTGCTGGGCATCGGGTTCGCGGTACAGGCGTACGCACCGGACGTGTGGACCTACGTGGTCATCGGGATGATCGTCCAGGGCTTGACGTTCGCGGGCATCGTCCCGTTGAGCCTGGTCGTGGCCTCGGTGACGCCGAAGGAGTTCCGCGCGACGGCGTTCGCCCTGGCCGGCGTCCTGACCGCGCTGGTCGGCGGGCTAGGCGGCGCGTTGCTCACCGGCGTGGCCGAGAAGTTCTGGGGCGCCCAGGGCGCGGTAGCCGTCGTGGCCCCGGCAGCGTCGGTGATCGCAGGTCTCGTCCTGCTCACCAGCACCCGGCACCTGCTCCGCGACATCGCACGTGCGGGAGATCTACGATGATCGCCGTGAACTCCCCTGGGCCGCGCCGGATCGACGAGATCGGCGAGGAGAGCCGTCGCCGCATCCTGGACGCCGCCGAGGAACTCTTCGCCGAGCGCGGGTTCGACCGCACGTCCTTTGTGGACATCGCGAGGCGGTCCGGCATCAGCCGCGGCTCGATTCCGTGGCACTTCAAGAACAAGGACGGCCTGGTGATGGCCGTCGTCGAGCGGGCGGTCGACCGTATCTGGCCGGCCGAGCGGTACGAGTCGGTGCCCTCGCTCAGCGAGGTGTTCCGCGAGACGGCGGAACTGTTGCGCAGTGGCAACTCGGCACTGGTGTTCATGATCCTGGTCGAGGCGCTGGGCGACCGGGGTGTCGTGCACGACCAGTACCGGGAGTTCTTCGCCCGGCGGCGCGAGGGCATCGAGGTCCTGCTGCGGCTCAGGCGACCGGCCGATGCCGACCCCGAGATCGCGGCCGAGCAGGAACGCACCGCCGCCGTGGCGCTCAACGGCGCACTCCTGGGCATCCACCTGCAGGCTCTCGTCGATCCCGCGAACGTCGACCTCGATGCCGCACTGGTGTCGATCGCGACCATGTTCGACCGGAATCTCGCCGACGTGTGGCGCACCTGAAGGCCGTGCTACCCCGGTAGCACAACGTGTTGTCGGCTACGGCGGTAGGCACTGAGCAACGCCGTGCGTCACGCTCCCGGGTCCACTGTGGACGTGCAGATCTCGGCGGATTCAGCGCAACTTCGGCTTGCGGTCACCAACAGCGCGCCGACTGAAGCACCATCGCCGAGCAACGGTGCCGACGCCGTGCGGGTGCTCATGCTGACCACGTTCGACGTCCGGAAACGGTCAAGCCGGAGCGTGCGGATCGACTCACCGCACAGGAGCTGAAGGTCTTGCGGCTGGTCGCGCGCGGCATGTCGAACAGCGAGATCGCGGCCGCACTAGTGATCGTCGAACAGACCGCGAAGACGCACGTCAGCCGCGTGTTCGCAAAGCTAGGGGTGCGGGACCGCGCTCAGGCGATCGTGGCCGCCTACGAGATGGGCATCGTGGTGCCCGGCGAGTAAAACCAGAACGATTTCAGTTTTGAACTCGTTCTGGTTATCGTGGGTGCATGACAGCAGGACGGCGTGACCGCAAGAAGGCGGCGACCCGCAAGGCGCTGGCCGATGCGGCGTTGCACCTCTTCCTCGAACGCGGCTACGACAACGTGACGGTGAAGGAGATCGCCGAAGCCGCCGACACCGCGATCGCGACGCTGTTCGCACACTTCCCGGCCGGCAAGGAAGCGCTGATCCTCGACGACAGCGGCGAACGCGAAGCCTCTCTGACCGCAGCGATCCGCGAGCGCCCCGACGGCGTCTCCGCCCTGGACGCTCTGCACGCGTTCTTCGCGAACAGAGCCCCTTTCCGAGAGGACCTGCCCGAGGAATACCAGCGCCGCATGGACCTGGTCCTGACCACGCCGGCACTGTGGGCTTACGCCCGCACGGTCTGGGTCGCCTGCCAGGGCACGCTGGCCGCTCTCCTGGCCGAGGCCGCGGGACTCGCGGAACCCGACGACTCGCTGCACGTCCTGGCCCGCTACGTGCTGGAAACCCCCGATCTCGCCTCGGCCCGACCGGACCGCAACGCGGCTCTCGCCGAAGCGTTCGCTCACCTCAAGCAAGGATGGCCAGGACTGTGAACGTTCTAGTGACCGGCGGCAACGCGGGCATCGGCTACTTCACCGCCGAACAACTAGCCGAAGCGGGCGCCACCGTCGTCCTGGGCAGTCGTTCCCAGACCAAGGCCGACACGGCGGCCGACGCGATTCGTGCCCGCGTCCCCGGTGCCGACATCCGCCACCTGCCGCTGGACCTCGGCGACCTGTCGTCACTCAAGTCCTCAGCAGACGGTCTGGAGAAGCTCGACGCCGTGGTGTTCAACGCCGGAGTCGCCCTGGATTCGCTTGACCGCGAGGAAAGCGTCGACGGGCACGAGCTGATGTTCGCCACCAACCACCTCGGCCACTTCGCGCTCACGCATTGGCTTGCTCCCCTGCTCACAACAGCCCGGATCATCACTGTCGGCAGTTTCGCCGCGCGTTCCGAACGTCTCGATCTCGACGATCTGCAGTCCATCAACGCCTACGACCCGAAACGCACCTACGGACGTTCCAAGCTCGCCCAGATGATCTTCGGTTTCGAACTGGACCGCCGCCTGCGCGCCGCGGGCAGCCGCGCGATGAGCGTCGTCGTCCACCCCGGCGGAGCCCTGGACTCCCTGACCCCCAGCCGCCCCGGAGTCCACACCCGGCCAGCTTCCACCAGGGTCGCCGGATTGCTGTTGCACGGCAAGGACTCCGGCGCCATGCCCGCGGTGAAAGCCGTGCTGGACCCCGATGTGGAAGGCGGGCAACTCTGGGGCCCACGACAGTTCGGCCTGCGCGGCAAACCCCACCTCGAACGACCGCACGCGCACATGACCGACCCCGAAACCGCCGCAGCACTGTGGCAGAAGAGCTGCGAGCTGACCGGTCTCGACCTGGACGTGTAGCTCAGAAGGGCGGCGGGTCGCCGAGCACTGGTTCCGGTTCGCGGCGGTAGGTCTTTCCGGCCGGGCTGCGGAAGCAGAACCGTCCAGGTGACGGCTGGGTGACTTCCCAGGCGGTGCGGTGCTTTACCCGGTGATGCCTGCGGCAGAACGCACCGAGGTTGCCCGCCGAGGTGGTACCCAGCGGGAACGGGACCGTGTGGTCGAGGTCGGCGTGGTGGGCCTGGCGGGTGCAGCCGGGGAACCTGCACGTGCGGTCGCGGGTCCAGACGAACCGGCGCAGCGCGGCGGGCGGACGATACGTGCTGGTGCCGAACTCCAGCGCCTCACCCGTCACCGGATCGGTGAGCAGACGGCGCCAGGTGGAGTCGCCAGCCAGTTCACGGGCCAGGTCAGCGGTGATCGGCCCATACCCGGCCAGCTCGCCGGGCTGCTCGGACAACCCCATCAACGTGGCCGCGGACACCGCGACGTACAGCTCCACCTTGACCGCACTCGTCTTGTCCGGCGTGGCCAGGATCAGGTCGGCGACGACGTCGGCACGCACCTGGTCGAGGGTCCGCGGATCGGTCGGCGTCTTGCTCTGACGGGCAATGGCATCGACACGGGCATAGCACGCGGTCGCGAGGTGCGCGGGCAGATAAGCCCAGAACCGCGCCATGTCTTCTTCCAGGGCGTCAATCCCGGTACACCGCTGCTTCTTCTGCTCCTCCGCCCGCTCCTTGTGCCCCTCGGGATCCACCCGCATCACCACCCGGTTGGTGAACTGCCGCATCTGCGCACCGGTCTGCTCCGACGCCCTGCCCAGCACCCGCTCCTCCACCTCGGCCGCGAGATCGGCCGACAGCGGCAGCGTCTTGTCATGCAGGACCCGGGCCTTGTACAGATCGATCTCGCCCTTCTCCAAGGCGTCCAACGTGTTCGGCAGCTTGGAGGCGAGGTCGAGAGCCAAAGCGATCTGGTCGGTGGTCCACCGCGACGTCCACCGCATGGCGGCCGCGATCTCGGCGTCGAAGAACTCCTCCCCTTCACACGCAATCGCGTAGTCGGCGAGCACACGCAACGACTGCGCCTGATGATAGGCAATTTCTCTCTCGTGATAAGCCAGAGCATCGAGAACCTCGACCGCTTCCATACCCCAATTCTATTCTTGATCAAAAACAAAAATGACCAAAACCAGCCACCTGATAAGGTGAACCCGCAGCTCAGACATGCCGCCGTATAGCTCGTACGTCTTTTCTCTCTCTACGACACGCAACCACTAGCAACCACCTACGCACCCGCACGCGTAAAACGCAAATGGACCACGCCCCGCAACCCCCAACGCAACGCGCCCACAGAAATTCGTTCCGACACACGCCCGACGAAGGAGGGCATGTGTCGGGTCGCCGCAAGGCGTGCCCTAAAACCGCACCCTCACGACCGACGGAAGATCGTGATCGAGTGCCCAACCGAGTCAACCGGCGTACTGGTGGCGATCAACGCCTTGAGCCGATCATCAGCCTTGGCAATAGCGGTGTCAGACACAACAAGCAGCCCACGCACCTGTTCCGGCGGCACACCCCGCGGATCCGCCGCACGGATCCCGTAGTACTCCGGCACCCCAGCCCCCTTGTAGACGAGCCAGGTCCGCTCACTCGGATAACGCTTCAACCGATCAGCCAGGCGCCCCAAATCCTGCCCCCAGTCGACGTTCGAGTCGTGCAGGTGCAGGTGCGTCCGAGCCGAACCGCCAAACGCCTCGTTGGAATACGGCAGGTAGTACGGAAAGGCCGCCAACGAACTGGCCGCAGCCACCGCGACGGCAACAACGGCCCACCGACGACGTGCCGCCACCACGGCGGCCGCAGCGACCGCGAGAAACATCGGCACGAAGATCGCGTACCGCACACCGAGGTCGCGGTTGCCCGTCATCGCCGCCACCAGCAGAACCACCGCAGGAGCCAACACATACGGCGCCGCCCCCAACTTCGCCACAGCGAGGATCCCGGCGAACCAGAGCACGAGCGCGCCCAACGGAGTCTTCACGAGCAACGCGGCAGGCAGGTAGTACCAGCGCGAGCCTTCGTAGTGCTCACCGAACAGGTAGCCGCCCCACACCCGGTTCTCAAACCCGAACTGGAGCCGCAGCCCATCGAGATACGGCCCCGGGAGCGACGCCAGCGGATCCACGGCGAGGTACGACGCCCACACCACCGCAGCCGCGATCAGCGACGTGATGGCGACGCCGCGCAGCCGATGCGTGCGAAAGACCAAGAACAACAGCAACGGAACGACGGCCAACGTGTTCATCTTCGTGGCCAGCGCCGCCCCGAGGGCCAGTCCGGCGAACGGCAGGTAGACGACGTCATCACGGGCGCGCCACAGCAGCCAGGCCGACGTCAGCACGAAACCGGCAGCCGGAACGTCCAAAGTCGCCAGCGATCCGTGCGCGATCAGGTCAGGCGAGAACGCGTACAGGGCGAGCGCCACGAGTCCGCCGGTGGGGCCGGTCAGGTCGCGGGCGAACAGGAACACGACCAGCCCGAACAGCAGCGTCAGCACGATCATCGGCAGTCTGGCCAGCAACAACAGGTGTCCAGGATCGTTGCCCGACTCGTACAACACGTGTCTGCCGAGTTCGGTCTGATCCCCACGGAACCAAGGAGCAAGGTGCAGATCGGCGAAGACCAGCCCGGTGGCCATGATCAGCTTGCCCAGCGGCGGGTGTTCCGGGTTGTACCGAAGACTCCGCTCCTCCAGGTAGACCGCTGCCGCGCCCACGTAGACCGGCTCGTCGACGGTCGGGCTCTGCTCGAGGGCCGTCGTGGTCATGGCGATCGCCATCTGGGCCAGCAACAGGACCGCGACCAGCGCGAACAACCACCGGCGGTGCGCAGCCGGTGGTTGTTCGCCGGCAGGCACCCCGACGGTGCGTGGCAGCTGGATCGTCGCGAGCGACAACCGGGCGGTCCTTTCACGGTGATGAACAGGCCCAACACTCCGGAAACGGGATGCCCGCCGATTTGGTTGTCACACACTCGCCCTGGTGCCGCTAGCCTGCGGGAATGCCGATCGAGGACGTGGACAGGATCGCCGCGGAAACCGGTTTCTCCGGGGTGGTCTCGATCGACCGCGCCGGAGAGGTCGAGTTCGCGAAGGCCTACGGGCTAGCGAACCGCGCCTACCAGGTGCCGAACACGCTGGACACCAGGTTCGGCACCGCCAGCGGCAGCAAGGGGTTCACCGCCCTGGTCGTGCTCTCGCTGGTGCGGGAAGGCCTGCTGAGCCTGGACACCACGGCCCGCTCACTGCTCGGCGACGACCTGCCGCTGGTCGCCGACGACGTCACGATCGAGCACCTGCTCACGCACACGTCCGGCATCGGCGACTACCTCGACGAGGAAGGCGACTGGGAGGCCAACGACTACATGGTCGGCGCGGTGCACCTGCTGACCACGACCGAGGCGTTCCTGCCGCTGATGGCCGGGATTCCCACCAAGTTCAAGGCCGGTGAACGGTTCGGCTACTGCAACGGCGGGTTCGTGGTGCTCGCCCTGCTGGCCGAACGGGTCAGCGGCATCGGTTACCACCAACTGGTTCGGGAACGGGTGCTCCGCCCGGCCGCGATGACCCGGACCGACTTCCTGCGCGCCGACGAGCTACCGGCCGACGCCGCCGTCGGTTACCTCGACGGGATGGACCGCTCGAACGTCTTCCACCTGCCGATCCTGGCGAACGGTGACGGTGGCATCCACACCACCGCCGGCGACATGTCCCAGTTCTGGCGGGCGTTCTTCGCCGGCGACATCGTGGCCGACGTCGACGAGATCGTGCGGCCGCGCCTCGACGTGCCCGAGGAGTCGCTGCGCTACGGGCTCGGTTTCTGGCTGCACGAAACCGATGACACGGTGATCCTCGCCGGGTACGACGCGGGAGTGTCGTTCAAGTCCACTCACGACCGTCACACCAGCACCACCCGCACCGTCCTTTCCAACACCGCACCTGGCGCGTGGCCGATCGCCCGCGCGATCATGTGACACCACTGTTCTGAACGGGTGACGGATGCGAACATGTGTTCGTGAGCACCCCGATCCTGCACGCCGACCTGGACGCGTTCTACGCCTCGGTCGAGCAGCGGGACGACCCGAGCCTGCGCGGCCGCCCGGTGATCGTGGGCGGTGGCGTGGTGCTGGCCGCGAGCTACGAGGCCAAGGCGTACGGGGTGCGGACCGCGATGGGCGGGGCACGGGCGCGGAGGCTCTGTCCACATGCGATCGTCGTGCCGCCGCGGATGTCCGCTTACTCGGCCGCGAGCAAGGCGGTGTTCGAGGTGTTCCGCGACACGACGCCGCTGGTCGAGGGCATTTCGATCGACGAGGCGTTCCTGGACGTCGGTGGCCTGCACCGGATCGCCGGTCCGCCGGAAGTGATCGCCGCACGCCTGCGGGCGGCCGTGCTGGAGCAGGTCGGACTGCCGATCACCGTGGGCGTGGCGCGGACCAAGTTCCTCGCCAAGGTCGCCAGCGGGGTCGCGAAGCCGGACGGTCTGCTGGTCGTGCCGGCGGATCGCGAACTCGAGTTCCTGCACCCGTTGCCGGTCGAACGGCTGTGGGGCGTCGGCGAGGTCACCGCCGCCAAGCTGCACAGCCTCGGCATCCGGACGGTCGGCGAGGTCGCCGGGTTCGACGAGACCGGCCTCGTCTCACTCCTCGGCAGAGCGGCGGGCCGGCACCTGCACGCGTTGGCGCACAACCACGATCCGCGTCCGGTCCAAACAGAACGGCGGCGGCGCTCGATCGGTTCGCAACGGGCCCTGGGCCGCCGGGAACGCACGCACGAAGATCTCGAAGCCATCCTCGCCTCGCTGATCGACGGCATCTCACGACGTCTGCGCACGGCTCACCGCGCGTGCCGGACGGTCGTCCTGCGCCTGCGGTTCGCCGACTTCACGCGCGCGACCCGCTCGCACACCGTGAAGGACCCGACAACGGAAACCGAGGTGCTGCTGTCGGCGGCGAGGCAACTGCTCGACGCGGCGATGCCCATGATCCGCAACCGCGGCATCACGTTGCTGGGCGTCTCCCTCACCAACCTCCAGAACGACACGCCGATGCAGCTGGTGTTGCCGTTCGAGGAGGCCAAACCCGCCGCTCTGGATGCCGCGCTGGACGTGGTGCGGGACCGGTTCGGCAGTTCGTCGGTGACGCGGGCGGCGCTGCTCGGCCGCGATCCTGGAATTTCGGTACCGCTCCTGCCGGACTGACCCCTTGGGCGCAGCGCCTCTCACCGAACGGTGGACGCTGCTCGCCCCGGATCGGCCGGGTCACGGCCAGTCGCCGCCCGGCCGGCAGGACTTCGAACCAGAGGCCGCGCTCGTCGCCGACCAGCTGCTCGACCAGCCGAGCCACCTCGTCGGCCACTCCTACGGCGGCATCGTGTCGATGTACGCGGCGGCGTCGCGGCCGGAGAACGTGCTGTCGCTGACCATCGTCGAACCACCGTGCACCGCCGTCGCGCGCGGTGTCCCGGCCGTGGACGAGTACGCCGCCGAGATCCGCTCCCTGCTCGGTTCCGGTCTGGACCCCGTCGAGGGGTTGCGGCGGTTCTTCGTCATCGCGGGTGTGCCGGTCGAGGTGCCCGACGAGCCGCATCCGACGTTGGTCAAGGGCATGCGGCAGCTGCTGGGCGCGCGATCGCCCGCGAGACCGGTGCCGCACGGGTGGTCTGTCCCGGACGCGACCACCTGGTGTCGGAGGCGCCGGACTTCAACACCGCGCTGGAGCGGTTCCTTTACACCTGATGGACTCTTGTAAACTGAAACGTGTTCTAGTTAACTACCGGCATGATCGCCACAGTGGTGTGGGGCACCGGAAACGTCGGCCGTGCCGCGATTCGCGCCGTCGAGGCCCATCCGGGACTGAAACTGACGGCCGTGGTCGTCCACAACCCCGAGAAGGCCGGCCGGGACGCGGGTGATCTCGCCAGCCTGGACCACGAACTCGGGGTCGCGGCCACCACGGACATCGACACGGTGCTGGCGGCGAGCCCGCGCGCCGTCGTCTACGCGGCGTCCGGCGACATCCGCCCGGACGACGCGCTCGCCGACATCACCAGGGCGATCCGGGCGGGCGCGGTCGTCGTCACGCCGTCGCTGTACGCGCTGTACGACCACCGCAGCGCGCCACCCGAGTTGCGAGAACCGGTTCTAGCCGCCATCAAGGAGGGCGGCGGATCGCTGTTCGTCTCGGGCGTCGACCCCGGCTGGGGCAACGACGTGCTGCCGTTGATGATCAGCGGCCTGGGCAGCCGGATC
Organism: Lentzea alba; assembly: GCF_011067745.1. GTDB lineage: Bacteria > Actinomycetota > Actinomycetes > Mycobacteriales > Pseudonocardiaceae > Lentzea > Lentzea alba. The sequence continues at coordinate 120,410 of NZ_JAAMPJ010000013.1, read as the reverse complement.
GACGCGGTCCGCTGCCAGGAGATCTTCGACTACTCCACCTACGACCAGCCCGACGCGGTGCGGTGGCTGATCGGGTTCGGGCAGCCGCTCGACTACCAGGCGCCGATGCTCATGCCGACGGTGCCGACCATGGTGTGGGGCGGGCAGATCCGGCTGATGGCGAGGGCACTGGGCGTCGAGATCGACGAGATCCGCGAGACCGTGCACCGGCGCGCGCTCGACGAGACCGTGACGACCAGGACCATGGGCGAGTTCGAGGCAGGCACGCAGGGCGCGATCCGGTTCGAGGTGCAGGGTGTCGTCGGCGGCGAACCGCTCATCGTCATCGAGCACGTCACGCGCATCCACGCGTCGTGCGCGACGGACTGGCCGATGCCGCCGTCGGGCGACGGCGCGCACAAGGTGATCATCGAGGGACGTCCGCGGATCGAGGTGTCGGTCGAGGCCGTCGACGAGGGCGAGAACCGTTCCGCGGGCGGCAACGCGACGGCGGTCGGCCGCATCGTGAACGCCATCGACTGGCTGGCCGGCGCCGAACCCGGGCTCTACGACGCGCTCGACGTCCCGCTGCGGCCTGTGGCCGGCAAGCTCGGAAGGAGCCCGCGATGAACATCGACATCCCCGAGGGCAAGGACCCCATCGGATACGTGTGGGGCGAGCTGGTGCCCGGCATCGGCATCGCCGCCGCGAACCTCTCACTGGCCGTGTACCAGCACACCACGTTGGGGCTGCGCGAGTTCGAGGCCGCGCGGCTGCGGATCGCGCAGATCAACGGCTGCATGTTCTGCCTCGACTGGCGGACCGAACGCGACGGCGAGAAGGTCGAGGACGGCTTCATCGACGCGGTGACCCAGTGGCGCACCACCGACGCTTTCGACGACCGCGCGCGGCTGGCCGCGGAGTACGCCGAGCGGTACGCACTGGATCATCACGGCCTCGACGAGGAGTTCTGGTCCCGCATGGCCGAGCACTACAGCCAGGTGGAGATCGTGGAGCTGACCATGAGCATCGGTGCGTGGCTCGTGTTCGGCAGGTTGAACCGGGTGTTCGGCCTCGACGCCAGGTGCGTGCTGCCGAAGTTCTGACACCGTCCACATCGGACCATCAGAGGTCGGTGGCGATGATCTTCTCGATGTTCCGCTCGGCCAGCGCCGTGATCGTGACGAACGGGTTCACCACGGTGCTGCCGGGAATCAGCGACCCGTCGATGACGTACAGGCCGGGATAGCCGTGCAGGCGCCCGTAGTTGTCGGTGGCCTTGTTCAGGATCGCGCCGCCGAGCGGGTGGTACGTGAGGTGGTCGCCCCAGATCTTGTACGCGCCGAAGAAGTCGGTCCGGTAGATCGTCCCCTCCTTCGAGTTGATCTTGTCGAAGATGGTCTTCGCCGCGTTGATCGACACCCCTTTCCACGCTGTCTGCCAGCTGAGGTCGACCTTGCTCGTGGTGGGGTTCCAGGAGAACTGGGCGCGGTTCGGCGTCCTGGTGATCGACAGGTAGAACGACGCGTAGGTCTCGATGCCGGTCGGCAGCGGCGCCACCTCGGCGAACGCACCGCCCGCCACCCAGTTGTCGATGCCGAGCGTCGGGATGGACGACTGGAGCGCGCCCGTCGGGTCCCACATGTGGTTGGCGCGGCCGCACATGACGTTGCCGTTGTCACCCCAGCCCTTGCCGACCTCGCCGTTCAGGTTCGGCAGCGCGCCGGTGGCCTTGAGCTTGACCAGGAGCTTGCTCGTGCCGACGCTTCCCGCCGCGAAGAACACCTTGGCGGCCGTGATCTGCTTCGTGGCGATCGGGTCGCCGTTGGTGTTGAGCTGCTCGATGGTGACGCTGTAACCACCCGCCGCCGGCACGACCGAGACGACCCGGTGCAGCGGCGAGATGGTGACGCGTCCGGTGGCCCTGACCTTGCTGAGATAGGTCTGTTGCAACGACTTCTTGCCGTAGTTGTTGCCGTAGAGGATCTCTCCGATGAGCGCGGACTTCGGGACGGTCCCGGCCGCCTCCTGCTCCATGTAGTTCCAGTCGTACACGGTCGGCACGAACACGTGCGGGAAGTTCGAGCGCTGAGCGTGCTTCCGGCCGACCCGCGCGTACTGGTAGGCGTCGGTCGTCTCGAACCACTCCGGGCGGATCAGGCCGACCCCGAGCTCGGCGTTGGCGCGCGGGTAGTAGCGGTTGTACATCTCGTCGGCGTTGACCATCGGCAGGACGTCGCCGAAGTACTCGCGTTTCGGCGTGACCGCCATGCCACCGTTGACGAGCGACCCGCCACCGACACCGCGGCCTTGGTAGACGGTGATGCCGGCGAACTCCTCGGCGTCCAGGACGCCGGTGTAGCGCGGGATCGCCTTGTCGATCGGGAAACCCAGGAAGTTGCTCAGCGGCTGTTTCGTCTTCGTCCGCAGCCAGAACGACCGCTGGTCCGGCGTCGTCGTGTTGGCGAAGATCTTGCCGTCCGCGCCGGGCGTGTCCCAGGCCATGCCCATCTCGACCATGTGGACGTCGACGCCGGCCTGGGCGAGACGCAATGCCGCCACGCTGCCGCCGTAGCCCGTGCCGATCACCAGGGCGGGGATGACGGCGGCGTCCGCGATCGAAGCGGACGCTCGAGCCGCGGGAGCGAGACCACCGAGTGCCACGGCACCAAGAATAGAACCTGTTCCAGTTAGAAACGTGCGGCGTGAAGGACCCTCGAAACCGTTGTCACACGTCATTGTGTGGGTCATGTGATCTTCCTCACTGTGGGCGCATGAGAACAAGTTATACCTGTGCTTTGGAAACAAGTCACTACCTGCTGGTCCCGGTTCTTTCGGAAGCCCGGCACTGGTAGTGGACTTGAAGTCGCGATTCGGGACCTCTCCGGACAACCCGGACGGCCCCGGTGCTAACACACGAACCGGGAATGTTCGGACACACACGGTCGCCCGCCAATCGGGCGATACCGGGGGGTATGCGGGCAGCCTCAGTCCGTTGTGGACGCTCGCCCGAGAAAACGCCTCAGAGCTCCAAGGTGTCCGTGTCGCAGATGACCCGCAGGTACTGGCGTGCCGCGATGATCGCCGGGTGGTCCTCCCCCAGCACCCGGCGGAGCCGCTCCACGGTCGGCGCGTGCAGCGATTCCCACTCGGCGTCGGCCTGGCGCAGATCGAGCGAGAGGTTCAGCCGGACGGCCAGCGTCGACGGGTGCTCCGCACCGAGCACTCTGGCCGACCGTGCCACGAGGTCCTCGTCGAGCGTCCTGGCCCCGGCCTCGTCACCCAGCTCGGCGAGGTCGCTCGCGAGGTTCGTGGCGGCCACCAGAGCGAACGGGTGGTCCGCGCCGAACCTCTCGCGGAGTCCGTTCACCGCCAGCTCGTCCAGTTCACGCGCTTGCGGCACCGCGCCCTGCGCTCGGTACACCGACGCCAGGTTCACCGCCGCGATCAGCGTGTACGGGTGGTGAGTCCCGCGGATCTCCTGGAACACCTCGTAACCCGTGGAGGCCACCTCCAGCGCCTCGTCCAGTTCACCCAGCTGCCGGAGGTCGACGGACAGGCTCGACAACGCGGTCGCCGTGTCGATGTGCCGGTTGCCGTGCCGCTGGCGGGACCGGGCGACGCAGTCCCTCAGCAGTTCGACGGCCCCGGTGTGGTCACCGAGCCTGCGCAGTGTCACCGCGAGGGTGCGGGCAGCGCCGACGGCGATCGGGTGGTCCTCACCGAGGAGTTCTCGTTGGCGGGGCAACGTCTCCCGCAGCAACCGGTGCGCGGCTGAGTAGTCACCGCATTCGCGGAGATCCACCGCGAAAGCGTTCTTCGAGTGGTAGGTGAACAGATGGTCGTCACCCAGCACGGCGGTCACGCGCGACAGCGTGTCCTGGTCGAGCTCCAGCGCTTTGGCGAACTCACCCATCAGACGACGGCAGGTCGCGAGAGTGCTCGCGTATCTGAGCGTGGCGGGATCGTCCTCGCCCAGAAGCAGACACGACCGGTCGTAGACGTCTTGCTGCAGCGCGAGTTCCTCCGCGAACCTGCCCTGCGTGCGCCGATCGGCCGCGACGGTGTCGAGCACGTCCAACCAGAGCTCGTGGTCCTCACCGACCTCCTCGCGCAGCAACTCGAGACTCCTCTCGTTGAGGAGCACGGCTTCGTCGCTCCGGCCGAGCCTGCGCAGAGCCATCGCCCACAGATGAGTCATCTCGATGGTCTTGAGGTCGCGCTCACCGAAGGACTCCCGCCACACCCGCGCCGCGTCTTCGGAGACCTCCAGCGCGACACGGTAGTCAGCTCTCGCATGCAGGTGACGAACGAGATTGATCATCAGAACCCGCACCGAGCCGTATGTGCACTCCACCGCACGCGACGCCGTCGCGTGCGCCAGCAACTCGGAGTACGCCAGCCAGTTCCACGAGACCTCGGGACCGCCGGGATCCGCGTGGACCAGCAGCAGGTGCACCGCGTGTCGCAGCTGGTCCTGCGCAGCCGGCTCCAGACGGCTCCTCAGCACCTCCCGCACAAGTCGGTGCAGCTGCAGGGTGTTGTTCCGGTGGTCGATCCTGGCGAGGCTGTACCGGTTGATCTCCCGCACCGCCCGGTTGAGCTTGATCGGGTCCCGGAACGCCGCCGCCAGCTCGGGGGGCGCGGGAAGGTCGGGCACACGGCTGAACCACCTTCGCGAAATCGGCTCGGGGCCGAAGAACGCGCAGACCTGGAGCAACTGCAACGCCGCCGGGTGATCGTGTCTCAGCCGCTCGAGGGGGACGTTCCAGGCCGCCGCGACGGGGATCTCGTAGTCGACCGGCGAGCTGTCCTCCAACAGCTCCATCTGGTGCTGTTCGAACAGGTCGAGGTACTCGGCGACCGGCATCCCGGTCTGCGATCGCCAGGAAGCGGCCTGCTCGACCGCGAGCGGCAGGTCTCCGAGCACCTCCGCGAGGCGGTCCGCGTCGATCTCGGCGATGCTCGGGTCCCGCACTCGCAGCAGCTCGATGCTCTCCGCACGGGTGAACACGTCCACCGCGACCGGCCGCGCGACAGCCGCCCACTCCGGGTTGCGTGAGGTGACCAGGACATGTCCCTTTCCGACGGGGAAGAACGGCCGCACGTCCTCGGGACGGTCGGCGTTGTCGAAGACCAGGATCCAGTTGGCGAAGGGCGTCCCCGTCCGCAACGCCTCCAGCACGGCGGGAATCGCGACGTCGGCGGGCACAACGGAGGCGACGGACGGGCCGGGCACGTTCAGTCTTCTGGCCAGCTCCACGAAGCTCGCCCTGATCTGCGCCGGGTGCGTCGAGGGGATCCACCAGACGATGTCGTACTCGGCGGCGTGCCGGTAGATGTACTCGATGGCGGTCTGCGACTTCCCGATGCCGCCCATGCCGTGCAGTGCCTCCGGCAGCACAGCGGTCGTCCCCGGTTCGAGCAGCCGCTGGCTCAGCGTCTCCAGCACCTCCCGGCGGCCGACGAAGTTGGGGTTCCGCGGTGGCACCTGGCCCCAAACCGACGGCTGACCGGTCAGTTCGCGGCGCTGAGCCACGGAGGCCGTCAAAGGGATCACGTCAGCCTCTCCAGTCGTGTGTTCGGCAGGTGCGGCTTCGAATGCCACTGCTGCCTCCCCCACGTCGTGCCTGGAATCCACGGAGGCTGTTTCTCGTTCGAAGCGGGTGTCTTCCAGTTCGAGGCGGGCGTTCGCCAGTCGGCGAGCGCGCGGCGCGTACGGTCCGGACAAAGCCCTCAGGACGGCTTCCTGCACCCGCAGGTACGGCTGGTTGCCGACGGTCGGTTCAGGATCGGGTGCCTCGTCCGGATCAGCGAGGACCGCGCGGAAGTCCCGGAGCGCCGGGTGCGTGTCGCCCGCGTGGTCGGACAGCACCATGACGGCTCTGACGGTGTCCGCTCGCGTCACCGTGCCGAGCAACTCGTCCCGCACACCGTCGTGGAAGTCGTAGGCGATCTCGGAGACGTCCGGGGGATCCGCCTGCCTGAGCAACCCGCCGAGAATCACCTCGGCGAGGGTGGACAGGGTCGATCCCGGTAGCAGTCGCCGTTGCACCAACGTCATCAACGGCAGGCTCAACGGCGCCGCGGCGAGCAACCCGGCGAGTGAGAAGGCCTCCACCGAAGCGTTCGTGCGGAAGCGCAGGACGCGGTCGCGAGGTGTGAGAGGCCCCCCACTCCCGTTCAGCGGTGGCGGTGTGTTGTCGTCGGCGGTCGGCGAGACCAGGGTCGCTGTCGTCTCCACCCAGCCGCCGTCGTCGGAGGTGAGCAGCTTCGCCCAGCCGGTCATCCAGTCCGCGGACAGGCCGAGCACCGGGACGGGAACGGCGTTCCTCAGTTCCTCCGCGGCGATGTCGGCGTCGGGCTGGACGGCTTTGACCTTCAGGTTCCCGTTCGGCGTGCCGGATCTCGGCGCGGACATCCGCACGCGACGGGTCGTGAGCGCGCTCCAGTGCCACAGCCGGTGCTCGAGCACCTGGACGACGGCCACCGGCATCGTCCGTCCCCACTTGGCCAGAAGCCTTGTCGCAGCACCGTTGTGCCATGCCGCGCTGATCGCGTCGGTGAGGACCAGCACCACCCGCCTGCCGGTCGGTTCGACGAGGTGGGACCAGTGCCAGGACTTGCCCGTCGCACCGACCTGCAGCACCAGGGCGTCCGGTGAGTCCTTGGAGCAGTCGAGCTGGTAGTGCCGCACGTCGCGGAAGGCGCCCTGACGCTGCAGCAGTCCCAGGAACTCACGCGCCGTCCGGCGCCAGATGTCCATCGAGGGCCCGATGTCCGTGACGAGCACGACGTCGAACCGCCGCCACGGCGCGGGTTGCCACTCCGGGAGCCACAGCCCGTCCTGCGCGGCGCGGACCGCCGTGCCCTCCTCGTCCAGGACCGTGCGCCACGGCGAGGGCGTCGTGCGCATGAAAGGGCGCAGGGCACGCGCGATGCCCCGTGCCTCGGGCAGCGCGGGGAGGGTCGGCCAGGCGAGCGGAAAGGCGTCGGCTCGAACGGGGATCATGCCGAACCCGGTGTCGTCCAGCAGGTCCGGCTCCGGTGCCGGCTCCTCCGGCACGTCCCGCGAGTCGCCGGTGCCGTCCTCCTCTGCCAGGGCGGCCGGCACCTCCGGCGTGACCTCGTCCGGCGGCGTCCGTTCCGCCGACTCCCGCGGATCCTCCCGCGGCTTGAGCTTTCCGCTGAGCCACAGGACATCGCGCAGCTCGTGATAGGTGAGGTCGGCCGTGCCGATGCCGTCATCGGCCCGTGGCCGGGCGTCCGGGCGGCGTTCGTTCATTCAAGCTCCGCCGACAGCGGATGCCAGATCGCCTTGAGCAGGTCGTTCCAGTCGGTGTCGGACTGGAACGCTCCGGAGGTGGCGAGCTGCGTCGCCAGGTGGACGGCGTTGAGCAGCTGGTCGGACGCCAGACCGCCGAGCTGCCCGCTGCGCTCCAGGAAGTCCGTGATCAGCCGCGCCAGGTCGACGCCGTCCGCCTCGCCGAAGTGGGCCGCGACCATGCCGCCCAACTGGTCGAAGTCCGGTGGGTCGACGTGCAGTTTCAGGCACCGGCGCAGGAACGCGGGCGGGAACTCCCGCTCGCCGTTGCTGGTGATGATGACGATCGGGAACTCGCGGCACCGCACGACGCCTTCCCGCACGACGGCGGAACCACCGCGGTCGGCCGTCAGCACGCGCATCTCCGACTGCCTGGCGGCGAACCGGACGAGCTCCGGGATGTCGTACTCCCCTTCCTCGAAGACGTTGAGCAGGTCGTTGGGCAGGTCGATGTCGCCCTTGTCGAGCTCGTCGATCAGCAGCACCCGCGGCAGCTCGTACGGCAGCAGCGCGGTGCCGAGCGGGCCGAGGTGGATGTAGTCACCGAGGTCGGAGTCCGCGGGGATCACGGGAGAACGGTCCGCCGCGGCCTGCACCCGCCCGATCGCGTCGTAGAGGTAGAGGCCGTCCTTGAGCGCGGTGCGGCTCGTGACCGGCCAGCGCAGCACCGGCCCCAGCCCCAGTTCCCTGGACACGAGATAGGCCAGCGACGACTTGCCGGTGCCGGGGTTGCCGGTCACCAGGAGCGGGCGGCGCAGGTAGATGGCCGCGTTCACCATCGACACCTCGCGCGGGTGCGGCTTTCGCCTGGTCGCTCGCAGCGCGCCGACGCGGCGGTTGCCCTCACCCCCGTCGTCGTGCGGCCGGAAAACCTCTCCAGAGCCGGTGAACGTTCGCCACGGCGGCGGTTCCGGCAGGCTCCGCACCGGCGCGGAGGCCACCTTGCCGGTGCCCTGGTAGATCTGCCATCCGGTGTTCCCGTTCACGCCACCGACATCCTTTCCGGTGGCGCCGGAAACCGCGGCACCACGACTCTCACCGGATCGTCCAGGAGAATGGACAGTTTCTCGCCGACGTGCCCTGGCACGGTGCCTTGTTCGAACGCGGTCACCCGCGCCAACCGGACTCGCTCCAGCAGGTCGTGGGGATCGTCGGCGCCGTGCAGAAGACTTTCGGCAACGGTCATGAACTCGGCCGAATCACATTTCTCGCGATGCCAGAGAATCAGCGGGACACCCGCGCGCAAACCCGCGGCGACTTCATCACGCCCGACCATCTCCGCGGACGGTGGCGCGCTCAGCACCAATGACACCAGCTTCGGTGTGCGCGCGAAGGCCGAGGCGAGTTTCCGCAGTCCGTCCTCGTTCGCCTGCCTGCTCCACCACGCGGATTCGCGCAGCACCGCGCCGGTGTCGCTGAGCTGCGAGAGCAACTCCTCCCACCTGTCGTACCACCACCGGTACCACTTGAGCGTCGCCATTCGTTCCAGGCTGCGCACGACCACCGGGTAACGGCAGCCCATGGGTTCGGGGATCGGGGAATCCGTCTCCCACGGCCACTGGTCCACGTCGAGGTTGATGATCTCGCTCGGCAGCACGAACTCGATGCGGATGTTCGGGCGAAATCGCGCCCAGTCCGCTTCGGCCTCCTCCACCAGTTCGGCGACGCGGGTCTTCACCCTCTCGAGATCGCCCACGTCGTCGGTGCCGCGCACCGGTGACCACTCGGCGGTCTGCCCGAACTGCCGCCAGTGCGACAGCCGGTACTTGTCGCCCGCCGCGCCCTCGCGCTGGACCTGCAGGATCAGGTAGGCGTCCGACCGGGGCTCCGGCATCAGCCTGCCGGGCGTTTCCGCTGCCTCGCGGCGCACGGCGACGAGCTCGGCCGCCAGACCCATGTGGGCGGCCTGCCGGTCGGACCACAGCCGCAGCTCCGCCGCCAGTTCCGCCCGCACCCGCACCGCGAGGTGTTCGACGAAGACGAGTGGCTTGGGAATTCCGCTCGGATCGGCGTTGAGCGTTTCCAGTGCGCGCAGAACGTCGACGTGACCGGCCTCGGCGGACAGGCTCGGCGCCGAGACACCCAGGACCGCGTGGTAGATCTCGGCGACGTCCGGCAGCTCCTCCCCGTCCAGCAGGCGGAAAAGCCGGGCGCTTTCCTGCTGCGACCACAGTCTGGGGGCGGTCATCGCCTGCACGACGTCCCGGAGTGCGACCACGTGTCTGGAGCCTTGTTCGATCCGTTCCAGCACCACCACGAGAGTCGTCAACCCGTCCGGGTGTTGCCGGCAGACCTCGGCCAGACTGTAGAGATGACCGGTGGCGTGGTCGTGTTCCTCGAACGGCAGATCACCGAGTTCCTCACACACCATCCGCGCGACGAGATTGCGTCCACTGCGGTCCTTCAGAAAGGGAATCCGACGCAAGCCTTCCACCAGGGGCCACAACACACCGCGATCAGCGTTCTGTTCCGCCCACGGCATGTGCGGCCTCCTGTTCGAGGTCGGTGTCACTGCAACGCTTCAAGAACGCCGTACGTTACCTAGATTCGGGACGTTCCTCCGTCAGTCGCCGGACCGCGTCAACCGAATGGCGGAGCGGAATCGAATCGCCTTCCAATTCCCGCAGAACGCGGAGGAGGTCGTCGAGACCGCCTTCGAAGTTCCGGCAGGTGGCCACCAGTTCGAACACGTGCAGGCGGGCGCGCTGGTGATGCGGCACGGCATCGGCGATCTCCTGGCGCATCCGGGACAACACCGTGCGACGGCTCGGCTCGTCGCGGATCGACGGAACCGACAGCAGGGCGTCGACCAGATCCGTCACCAGGTCGCCGGTCGTCGGCAGCGGCGGCGGCGGCGAGTGGAGGTGGACGTCGCCGTGGATGGCGCCCGCCTGCACCAGGTGACCGTGCACCTCACCGGACATCGCGTTGGTGGACTGAGCCGGTTCGTCCGTCATGTGCATCAGGCTGGCACAGTCGCCTCGGTGAGCGCGGCCATCACCGCCGCGACACCCGGCGGGTCGGGCGGTTCGCCGTAGGTCGCGATGTGGATCTCACGCCGGAACCCGGTGTCGGTGACGTGAACGTCAGGCCTGCGGTGCGCCTGCAACGCGAAGCCCGGCAGGAGCGCGACGCCCACTCCCGCGGCGACAAGTGCTTGCACCACAACGATCTCGTCGCTGTGCGAGACGACGCGGGGCGTGAAACCGGCGCGCCGGCACACCGCGTCCAGTTCCTCCTGGCACCGGGCGCACCCGCCGATCCACGCCGAGTCGCGGTGGTTCGCGAGGCTGTCGCCGGGTTGCCGGCTGACCAGGTTGATCGAGTCGTCACCGATGTGGACGAACCGGAAGCCGTCCTCCGCGGGGTCGCCGGCGTGCCGGAAGACCAGGGCGACGTCGATCTCACCGTGCCGCAACATCTCCAGCGACTCGGCCGGGTGCTCCTCGAACAGGCTCAGTTCGAGCCCGGGGTGCTTCGCGGACAGCGCGACGGCCGCTCGGGGCACGATCGTGCTCAGCGTGGACGCGTTGGCCGCCAACCGGACCCGGCCCGCCTGCAGGCCCACCTGGGCGGCGAGCTCGGTGGTCGCGGCGTCGACCCTGCCGACGATCTCGGCGGCGCGGTTGGCGAGCAGCAGACCTTCTGGTGTCAGGCGGATGCCGCGGCCGACGCGTTGCACGAGCTTGACGCCCGTGGCGGCTTCCAGTCTCGCCAGGTGATGGCTCACCGACGGCTGCGAGTAGTGCAGCTGCTTCGCCGCCTCGGTCACCGAGCCGTGCCGGGCGACCGCCGCCAGGACCTTCAGGTGCACGAGGTTGAGCACACATCAAGGTTATCAATGTGTTCGGGCCGATGTTGGCATTGGACGTCATACGGCGGCCGTTCCATGCTGGTCGCATGACCAAGGTGACCTGCGATCTCTCGATCTCGCTCGACGGCTACGCGGCCGGGCTGGACCAGACCGAGGACCGGCCGTTCGGTGACGACGGCGGTGACGGCTGGGGCAGCGAGCTCCACGCGTGGATGGAGGACCCCGCGGAGTTCCGGCGCCAGATGGACACGCTCTCCCGGACCAAGGCGTTCATCATGGGGCGCAACATGTTCGGACCGGTGCGCGGTGACTGGGACCGGCCGTGGAACGGGTGGTGGGGCGACAACCCGCCGTACCACGGGCCCGTCTTCGTGCTGACCCACCACCCGCGCGATCCGCAGCCGATGGAGGGCGGCACGACGTTCCACTTCGTCACCGACGGCATCCAGGCCGCGTTCGAACGGGCGCGGGAAGCGGCCGGTGACGGCAACATCTCCATCCACGGCGGGGCTTCCACCATCAACCAGTACCTCGCGGCGGGGCTGATCGACGAGCTGCGGCTGCGGATCGTGCCGATCACGCTCGGCGCCGGCACACGGCTGTTCGACGGCGTTCCCGGGCTGAAGCTGGAACAGGTCGAGTCGCGTGCGGGCAACGCTTTCACGCACGTGACCTATCGCGTGGTGCGCCGAACGGCGTCTTGATCGCTCCACATCGCCGGGCCAAGGTGAGAGGTGTTCACGTCCCTGAACACCTCGGAAGCCGACGGCGTCAGACGAGGAGCACGGATGCGGAAACGCACGACGATCATCCCACTTTTGGCTCTGTTCGGCCTGGTTCTGCCCGCCCCCGCGACCGCTCAACCGAGCAACACGGTCGTGTCCGGGCAGGCCAGGTTCCAGATCCTCTCCCCCACCCTCGTGCGAAGTGAGTTCGCCGGGGACCGAGTCTTCGAGAACGCGTCCACTTACAACGTTGTAAATCGCCACGGCTTTGCTCGCACGCCCTACCGCTCCAGAGTCGAGAACGGCTGGCTGGTCATCACCACCTCGGCGCTGACCTTGCGCTACCGCGTCGGATCAGGGCCGTTCCGGGCGGACAACCTCGAACTCCGGACGGCCGGCACGACCGCGTCCCCGTGGCGGCGGGTGGTCTGTGCGACCGGGCAGCTGTGCGAGGCCGAAGATCAGCACCGGGAGGCCCTGCTCGTCGCGGCCGACCATCCCGGGTACACCGGTGCGGGATTCGTCGCCGGGTTCTCCTACCCCAACAACGGGATCACGGCGACGGTGCGCGCGACCAGTGCGGGCAGGCACCGGGTTGTCGTGAAGTACGCGAACGGGCGCGGCGGCGACGGCAAGCACGAGAACCGCACCCTCGGGCTCAGCGTCGACGGGCAGGCGCCGAGGCAGCTCACGTTGCCCGCCACCGCGGACTGGAACGACTGGAAGCAGGTCGAGGCCGAGGTTGACCTGTCCGCCGGTGAGCACCGCGTCTCGCTGACCCGGCGCGCCGCCGATTCGGGCAATGTCAACGTTGACAGCCTCACCCTGCTCACGTCTGGCCAGCCGTATCCCGCTGACCGGGCCGTCGACGACTGCCGGTTCGGCACCAGCTGCGAGGCCGAGAACGGCGCACTCACCGGTCCGGGCAAGATCGCCGACGAGCACGCCGGGTTCGCCGGGACCGGGTTCGTCGCCGAACTGGTGGGCGGCACGCGGTTGCGCCAGCCCGTGAGCGGGGTTCCGGCGGCAGGCACCTATCCGGTGGTACTGCGCTATGCCAACGGGGTCGGCGGTGACGGCAAGCACGAGCCGCGGACCGTCCTGATCAACGGACAGCCGATCACGGTGCCGGTGACGGCGAACTGGGCGACGTGGGCCACCACGACCGCGCAGCTCTCGTTGCCCGCGGGCACTTCCTCGCTGGACGTCACGTGTCCGGCCACCGGCTGCCACGTCAACCTCGACACGATCGGGATCAACAACCCGGTGCAGCACCTGCCACTCGGCGGCTACCGGCGCTCGTTGGACGGCTACACCGGCAACAGCGGCGATCCCCGGCTCACTCCCGGGCTGATGTACCGCGACGGCTGGTACCTGCTGGACGACACGGGTTCCGCCTACGCCAACGGCACACCGCGGCCGGATCGTGGTGCGCAGCCGTACCAGGACGGCTACGTGTTCGGCTACGGCCAGGACCACAAGGCCGCGCTCGGTGACCTCGCCACGCTGACCGGCGGGCCGAAGTTGTTGCCGCGCTGGGCTTACGGCGTCTGGTACTCGGAGTACATCGACCGGACGGCCGCCGACTACCGCGACCGGATCCTGCCCGCGTTCCGGCAGCACGGTGTGCCGCTGGACGTTCTGGTGGTCGACACCGACTTCAAGGCGCACAACACGTGGAACGGCTGGCGGATGGACCAGTCGAAGTTCCCCGACCCGCAGGGGTTCCTGGACTGGGTGCACCGCGAGGGCATGCACAGCACGCTGAACATCCACCCGAGCATCCAGGGCACCGACCCGGACTTCGCGCAGGCGCAGGCGACCGCGAAGGGCAAGCTGGCCAAGGGATCCTGCGCCGACTGCTACGTGTTCGACTGGGCAGACCCGGACCAGCTGCGCGCGTACGTGGAGCTGCACCAGAAGATGCCCACCGACTTCTGGTGGCTCGACTGGTGTTGCGACGGCTCGGGTTCGTCGCTGCGCGGGGTCACGCCGGACACGTGGATCAACGCGCAGTACGCGAAGATGGGCGCGTTCGCGTTCTCACGCGGGTTCGGCTCGCTGCAGGCCGGTGGTTACAGCGGTTCCGGGCCGCTGCCGACTGGGCCGTGGGCGGAGAAGCGCACCACGCTGCACTTCACCGGCGACACCTCGTCGACGTGGGGCGCGATGAAGGGGACCATCGGGTACACCTCGGCGGAGGGCGTGGCGACCGGGATGTCCGCGATCAGCCACGACATCGGCGGTCACAACGACACCACCGGTATTCGCGGATCGGAGACCTACCTCGACAACGGACAGGTCCGCTACACCACCAAACTGCCGGACGACCTGTACGCGCGCTGGGTGCAGCTCGGTGCGTTCCAGCCGATCACGCGCCTGCACAGCAACCACGGCGACCGGTTGCCGTGGCAGTACGGGCCGGCCGCGCAGGCCTCGGCGACGAAGTTCCTGAACCTGCGTGAACGTCTGGTGCCGTACATCTACACGTTGGCGGAGCAGGCGAACCGCACCGGTGTGCCAGTGGTGCGGCCGGCGTACCTGGAGTACCCGTCCAGCCCGGAGGCGTACTCCACTGTGGACAGTCAGTTCCTGCTCGGGCCGGACGTGCTGGTCGCGCCGATCACCACGCCCGGTGACGTCGGGTCGACGCGGGTGTGGTTCCCGCCCGGTCAGTGGACCGACTACTTCACCGGGCAGGTCTACCAGGGCAACACCTGGGCGACCGTCAGCGCGGGGCTGGACACCATGCCGGTGTTCCTGCGGGCGGGCGGGATGGTGGTCGAGCGTTCCGAGAACGTCGACAACGACGTCCAGAACCCCGCTGGGCCGTTGACCGTGCACGTGACCGCTGGTGCGAAGGGTGAGTTCACGCTGTACGAAGACGGCCGGCGCACCCGAATCGTCCAACGCGGCGACATCGCTCTCGTGCGGTCTTCCAGCGCACGGGACTGGACGTTCGTCGTGCACAAGGCGGACGGGTCCAGCCACGTCGTGCGGGCGAACGGGCGGGCGGTGATCAGTCTTCGGGCACCCAGGTGAGCAGGCGCACCTTCGCGACGGTGCGGACGTGCTTGCGCATGGCGGCGGCGGCCTTCTTCGGGTCGCCCGCCGCGATGGCCTCGCAGATCGCCGTGTGCTGCGCCAGCGAACGGGACGGGCGGCCCGGCTGGCGCAGTGACTCGGTACGGCTCTCGGTGATCTGGCCGGCGATGGTCTTCATGAAGTCGGCGAGCAGTGAGCTGTGCGCGGCGGCGGTGACAGCGGCGTGGAAGCGACGGTCGCCTTCCACGCCGTTGGCGCCCTCGGCGATCTCGTCGCGCATGAAGTCCAGAGCCTGCCGGATGTCCTCGAGCTCGGCGTCGGTGCGGCGTTCGGCGGCGAGCTCGGCGAGCTTGGTCTCGAGTGCCTCGCGGGCCTCCAGCACCTCGGGGAGGCGCTTGCGGCGTTCGACGAGCTGCTCGACCGGTTCGACGTCGAGGGTGTCGCGGACGAGGTAGGTGCCGCCGCCGTGCCGGGCCTCGACTAGGCCCTGGACCTCCAGGACGACGATCGCCTGCTTCACCGACGCGCGGCTCACGCCGAGGCTCGCGGCCAGGTCGCGTTCGGCGGGCAGCTTGTCGCCCGCCTTCAGACCGGCTTCGGTCACGTACGCGCGCAAGCGTTCGAGCACCTGCTCGTACAGGCGGGACTTCACCATCGGCCGCAGTGCCTCGGACATCTGCCCAGGATAACCGGTCAAGTGGCTCAGCCACTAGGCCACCTATTGACAGCTGGTGGACAGAGGGCGGAAAGTGGCTCAGCCACTTGGCCACTGTGTCAGCCTCTAGGACAGCCCCAACGACGGGAGCCCCTGATGTCCGCCGAACTGATCTCGATACTCGTGCTGGTCGTGGTGTTCGTGATCGCCACGACCAGGTCGATCAACATGGGTGCGCTCGCGTTCGCCGCGGCCTTCGGGGTCGGCACGCTGGTCGCGGACATGAAGACCGACGACATCTTCAAAGGCTTCCCCGGCTCGTTGTTCGTCGTGCTGGTCGGCGTGACGTTCCTGTTCGCCATCGCGCGCGCCAACGGCACCACGGACTGGTTGGTGCACATGGCGATCCGGCTGGTGGGCGGGCGGATCGCGTTGATGCCGTGGGTGATGTTCGCGATCACCGGTGTGCTGACGGCGATCGGTGCGGTGAGCCCGGCCGCGGTCGCCATCGTGGCGCCGATCGCGATGGGGTTCGCCGCCAAGTACAGGATCAGCCCGCTGCTGATGGGCGTGATGGTCGTGCACGGCGCGCAGGCGGGCGGGTTCTCCCCCATCAGCATCTACGGCACGATCGTCAACGGCATCGTGGCCAAGGAAGGCTTGCCGGGCAACGAGATCGTGCTGTTCCTGGCCAGTCTGGTGGTGAACCTGCTGATCGCCGCCGTGGTGTTCGTGGTGCTGGGCGGGATGAAGCTGGCACAGCAGCCGGTCCAGGTCCTGGTGCACTCGGGCGGCGGTGGCGACGCAGCCGAGGAAGAAGCCGCATCGGAACGGGTCACGCTGACGGCGCCGCGCATCGCCACGCTGGTCGGTCTGGTCGCGTTGGTGGTGGCCGCGCTGGTGTTCGACCTCGACGTCGGCCTCGCCGCGATCACCGTGGCGGTGCTGCTGAGCGTGGTGTGGCCGGAGACGAGCAAGCAGGCGATCACCCAGATCACCTGGCCGACCGTGCTGCTGATCTGCGGCATCCTCACCTACGTCGCCGTGCTGCAGACGATGGGCACGATCAAGTGGGCGGGCGACTCGGTCGCGGGCGTCGGCGCGCCGCTGCTCGCCGCGCTGCTGATCTGCTACATCGGCGCGATCGTGTCCGCGTTCGCCTCGTCGGTCGGCATCATGGGCGCGCTCATCCCGCTCGCCGTGCCGTTCCTGTTGCGCGGTGACGTCAGCGCGGTCGGGCTGATCGCGGCCCTCGCGGTGTCGGCGACCGTGGTCGACGTGAGTCCGTTCTCCACCAACGGCGCGCTGGTGCTGGCCGGTGCGCAGGACGTCGACCGCGACAAGTTCTTCAAGCAGCTCATGGTCTACGGCGGGATCATGGTCGCGGCAGCGCCGCCGCTGGTCTGGCTCGCCCTCGTCGTCCCCGGAATCTGGTGACTCATGTTCGCTCTGTCCTCCGACCGCGTCGCACTCCGCTTCGGCGACCGCGTGCTGACCCACGCCGAGCTCGGCTCCTGTGCGGGAGCCCTGGCGGGGCAACTGTCCGGGCTGCCCAGGGTCGCGATCTGGGCGACACCGACCATCGAGACGTGCGTCGCCGTGGTCGCCGCGCTGCTGGCCGGGGTGCCCGCCGTCCCGCTCAACCCCAAGGTCGGCGAACGCGAACTCGCGCACATCGTGGCGGACAGCGCGCCGGCTCAGGTGCTCGCGGCTCCCGGTGCTTCTCTGCCCACGGGTCTGGACTCGGTGCCCCGACGGGATGTCACGCTCGACGGTGGCACGTTCGAACCGTTCGTCGGGCCTGACGACGAGGCTCCCGCGCTGATCGTCTACACCTCGGGCACCACCGGTTCGCCCAAGGGAGTCGTGCTGCCGCGCCGGGCCCTGGTGTCCACTTTGGACGCGGTGGCGGAGGCCTGGCAGTGGACCTCCGACGACGTGCTGGTGCACGCGTTGCCGTTGTTCCACGTCCACGGGCTGATCCTCGGCGTGCTCGGCCCGTTGCGACGCGGCGGAACCCTGTGGCACCTGGGCAAGTTCTCGACCACTGAACTCGCGCGTGCCCTGGACGGTGACGCCACGATGATGTTCGGCGTGCCGACGATGTACCACCGCATCGCGGAGGAGGTCGGCTCGAACACCGGTCTCAGCGCGGCTCTGGGCAAGGCTCGGCTGCTCGTGTCGGGTTCGGCGGCGTTGCCCGTGCGCGACCACGAACGGATCGCCGCGGCCACCGGGCAGCGCGTGGTCGAGCGGTACGGCATGACCGAGACCCTGATGAACACCAGCGTGCGCGCGGACGCCGAACGCCGGCCCGGCGCGGTCGGTGTGCCGTTGCCCGGCGTCGAGGTACGACTGGTCGACGACCACGGCGGCGTGCTGGACGAACCCGGTGCGGTCGGCGAGATCCAGGTGCGCGGCCCGAACCTGTTCACCGAGTACCTGAACCGCCCCGACGCCACCGCGGAGGCGTTCGCGGACGGCTGGTTCCGCACCGGCGACGTCGGCACCCGCGACCCGGACGGCTACTACCGCATCGTCGGGCGCAAGGCGACGGACATCATCAAGAGCGGCGGCTACAAGATCGGCGCCGGCGAGATCGAGAACGCCCTGCTGGAGCACCCGGCCGTGGCCGAGGTCGCGGTGACCGGCGAGCCTGACGACGACCTGGGCGAACGGATCATCGCCTGGGTGGTGCCGGCGCGTGAGGTGCCCGCTCAGGAACTGGTCGACCACGTCGCCCGGCTGCTCACCCCGCACAAGCGGCCTCGGGTGGTGCGGTTCGTGGAGTCGCTGCCGCGCAACGACATGGGCAAGGTGATGAAACGTGCCCTCGGGACGTGAGCCGGCCCGCGCGGTGATCGAGCTGGTGGCGTCGGGGTTCGTGGAGCTACCGGACGATCTCGGGCCGTCCGATCCTCTCGGGTGGCCCGGATACGACCTCGCCGTGGCACAAGCGACCGAACGCACCGGCGAGCGCGAGTCGGTCGTCTGCGGCGTCGCGGACATCGGCGGCGTCACGGCGGTGGTCGTGGCGTTCGAGTTCGGTTTCCTGGGCGGTTCCCTGGGAACCCGCACCGGCGCCCGCATCGAGCAGGCGTTCACCCATGCCCGCGAGCGGCGCGTGCCGGTGGTGTCCCTGATCGCGACCGGCGGCAGCCGCATGCAGGAGGGCACCCTCGCTCTCCTGCAGCTGCAACGCATCGCGGGACAGATCGCGCTGACCCGCGAGGCCGGCCTGCCTCACGTCGCGGTGCTGCGCGACCCCACGACCGGCGGCGGCTGGGCCACGCTCGGCGCGGGCGCGGACGTCGTGCTGGGGCTCAGTGGCGCCCAGGTCGGGTTCGCCGGGTCACGGGTGCGGCCGCCCGGTTACTCGGTCACGCACCAGTTCGCGGCCGGCCTGGTCGACCAGCTGGTGCCACCGGACGAGTTGCGCGACCGGTTGGAACGGTGGCTGAAGCTGCTGACCACACCGGCGGCTGAAGCGCCCGTGCCGAAAGCGATGGGCGCGTCGACACTGCCGGAGACCGGTTGGGACGCGGTGTTGCGCGCCCGTGCGCCGAGCCGTCCGCGCGCGAGGGACTACCTCGCCGCCTGCTTCGACTGGCACGAACCGATCAACGGGGACCGCGCGGGCGGCGTCGATCCCGGGGTGTTGTGCGGGTTCGGGCACCGTGACGGCGTGACGATCGCCTATGCCGCACAGTGCGGCACGGCCACGCGACCCGCCGGGTTCCGCACGGCGGCGCGCCTCGTGACCCTCGCGGACCGGCTCGGCATTCCGGTGCTGACGCTGGTGGACACACCGGGCGCGGCCAACGACGCGACCGCCGAGAAGGCGGGTGCCGGGGCGGCCATCGCGGACATGTTCACCGCGATCGCCGCCGCACGGGTGCCGATCACGACCCTGCTGATCGGGGAGGGCGGGTCCGGTGGCGCACTGGCGTTCGCCGCGCCGGATCGGATGTGGGTGACGCCGGACAGCTACTTCGCGGTGATCTCGCCCGAGCTGGCGGCGGCGATCCTGAAGCGTGAGCAGGCGCGGACGAAGGAGACGGCGGACCAGCTGCGGTTGCGGCCGCAGGACCTGGTCGAGCTCGGCATCGCACGAGGCATCGCCGAGCTCGACCAGGCCGGTCAGGCGACGGCGATGTAGGCGAAGGCCAGCAACGAGCTCGGCACGCAGATGGTGACGAGTCCGACCACGCCGTAGAACGGTTCCTTCTTCAGCACCATCGCGCCGATCGCACCGACACCGGTGATGACGGACGCGGCCAGCAACACCATTACGACAATCGACATTCTCAAGTCCTCAGGTCAGGGGTACACGGAGTCGGGAGCCCGCCACGAAGGCGGCGCCCGGCTCGACCACTGAGCTGAAGAAGTCGCGTCGGCGTGAACAGCACCGCGCACCCAGGAGGCCGTCTGAACCTGTGGCGGGCGCGGACCTCCGCAAGCGGAAAGCAGTGCCCAACAGGCGTCCGGCGACGCGGTCGAGGCCACGTGCACGACGGAGACCGGTGCGTTGAGCCCCGATCCCTGCTGGTCGGCCGCGTCGTGCCGGGTGCTCGTGCCGACGAACGCCAGCAGCAGGGCCAGCAGCAGCGCCGGCCACCTCACCGCGCCGCTGCCCGCCTGCGCAGGAAGAACTCGCCGACCGGTTCGACGTACCGCGCGGCGATCGGGCCGATGATCGCCATCAGCAACACGTACGCCGTCGCCAAGGCGGCCAGTTGCTGGCTCACATGACCGGACGCGACCGCGAGCCCGGCGATCACGATGGAGAACTCGCCCCGCGCGACCAGCGCGGCGCCGGTACGAGCGCGGCCCATCGGCCCGATGCCCTGCCGGCGCGCGGCCCACCAGCCGGTCGCCACCTTCGTCAGCGTCGTGACCAGGGCCAGCATCACCGCCATCAACAGCACCGGCGGGATCGTGCGCGGGTCGGTGTTGAGGCCGAAGACCACGAAGAACATCGCCGCGAACAGGTCGCGCAACGGCTCCAGCAGCCGGGTGGCGTTCTCGGCGGTGGAACCGGAGATCGCGATGCCCAGCAGGAACGCGCCGACGGCGGCGGACACCTGCAGCTCCGAGGCGATGCCGGCGACGAGCAGCGCGGAACCCAGCAACTTCAGCAGGAACACCTCGTGGTCGGGACTGTCCACCACAGCCGAGATGACCCGTCCGTACTTCAACGCCACCACCAGGACCACGGTGATCGCGAGCAACGAGATGCCGACGGACGTGAGCCCGCCGAGGAAGCTGACACCCGCGAGCACCGCCGTCAGCACCGGCAGGTACACGGCCATCGCTAGGTCTTCGAACACCAGCACCGAGAGGATCACCGGCGTCTCGCGGTTGCCCAGCCGTCCCAGGTCGCCGAGAACCTTCGCGATGATCCCGGACGACGAGATGTAGGTGACGCCGGCCATCGCCAAAGCGCCGACCGGACCCCAGCCGAGCAACAACGCGACGATCGCGCCAGGGGCGGCGTTGAGCACGATGTCGAGCACGCCGGCCATCCACGACTTCTTCAACCCCGTGGTGAGCTCGGACGCCGAGTATTCGAGGCCCAGCAACAACAGCAGCAGCACCACGCCGATCTCGCTGGCGAGGTGGGCGAACTCCTCGATGCCGTGCAGCGGGATGAGCCCGCCGGAGCCGAACGCGAGGCCGCCGACGAGGTAGAGCGGGATGGGCGAGATGCCGAATCTCCAGGCGAGGCGGCCGAGCAGGCCCAGTCCGAAGAAGACCGCACCCAGTTGGATCAGCGCGATCGTGGTGTCGTGCACGTGCCTCAGCCGCCCGTCAGGATGTCCGCGGCGGCATCGAGTCCGTCCGCGGTGCCGACGACGACCGCGAGGTCGCCATTCTCGAACACGAAGTCGGGACCAGGCGACGGATGCGCGTTGCCCGCACGCACGACCGCGACGATGGACGCGCCGGTGCGGGTGCGCAGCGCGGTGTCGCCGAGCGTGCGGCTCGCGAACGCGGTGACCGGCAGCTGGCGGGTCGTGATCCCGGTGATGTCGCGGTGCTGCCTGGCGAGTTGCGTCACCAGCTGCGGGGCGCCGAGCAGCCCGGCCAGCGTCCCGGCTTCCTCCGGGCCGAGCGGGATCGACGCGGCCGTGGCGTCCGGGTCGTCCTGTTTGGACAGGATGAGCTCGAACTTCCCGTCGCGGTAGGAGATCACGCCGATCCGGCGGCCGGAGCGGATGGAGAAGTCCTGCCTGACCCCTATGCCGGGCAGGGGCGTCACTTCGACGTTCACGCGAGGTTCCTAGGGTTCGATGAGCCCGGCGCGGATCGCGTACCGGGTGAGTTCGAGGCGGTCCTTGAGCCCGAGTTTCTGCAGCAGGTTGGCTCGGTGCCGCTCGACGGTCTTGACGCTGATCACGAGCAGGTCCGCGATCTCCTTGGAGGAGTGGCCCTCCGCGACCAGCTTGAGGATCTCCTCCTCGCGGTCGGTGATCGCGCGGGACGGAATGCCGGCGCCCGCCCGCGCCCGGCTCAGGTAGTCGCGGATCAGCGAGTTCACCGCGCCGGGGTAGAGGAACGGCTCGCCGCGCATCGCCGCCCGGCACGCCTCGACGAGATCGCGGTCGGCGACGGACTTGAGCACGTACCCCGAAGCGCCGGACTTCAACGCCTCGAAGAAGTACTGCTCGTTGTCGTACATCGTGAGGATCAGGATCCGCAGGTCGGGCAGCAGCCGCGACAGCTCGCGCGCGGCCTGCAACCCGGTCAGCCGCGGCATCGCGATGTCGAGGATGGCCAGGTCGGGTTGTTCGCTCCTGGCGAGGTTGATCGCCTCGGTACCGTCGCCGGCCTCCGCGACGACGGTGAGGTCCGGCTCGTTGTCGAGGATCAGCCGCACGCCACGGCGAACCAGCGCGTGGTCGTCGGCCAGCAGGATCCGCACGGTCATGCGCTCACGACCAACCGGACCTCGGTGCCGCCACCCGGAGCCGGGCCGACCTTCAGCTCGGCGCCGACCAGCAGCGCGCGCTCCCGCATGCCCCTGATCCCCGCGCCCTCGGCGTTGTCCCCGAGCCCCCGGCCGTTGTCACGAAGTCGCAGCTCCACTCCGGACGGCCGAGCCCGCAGGCTGAGGTGGACGCGGTCCGCGGCCGCGTGCCGGACGGTGTTGGTGAGACCTTCCTGGGCGACGCGGTAGACGACCAGTTCGGTCTCGGCGTCGAGCGACGGCAGGTGCTTGTCGAACGACTGCTGAACCGTCAGGCCGGCCGAGATCTCGGTCGTCAAAGCTTTGAGAGCGCTGACCAGTCCCAGTTCCTCGAGCACACCCGGCCGCAACCGGCGCGCGATCCGGCGGATCTCGTCCAACGTGCTGCGCGTGGTCTCCTGCGCCTGCACCAGTTCCTCACGCATCGGCCCGGACGACTGGTCCGCGACCCGCTTGAGCCCCAGCAGCACCGCCGTCAACGACTGCCCGACCTCGTCGTGCAGTTCCTGCGCCACCCGCCGCCGTTCGGCCTCCTGCGCCGACAGGGCCCGCGCCGCGCTGTAGCCGCGCTCGGCCTCCAGGCGGTCGATCATGCTGTTGAACGTGGTGATCAGCTCGGCGATCTCCCCGTGCCCCTTCGCGGTCAGCCGCGGCCCCGGCTTGAGCAGGTCGATGGTCGTCATCGCGCGGGTGAGCCGCCCCAGCGGCGCGAGCCCCACGCGGATCAGCACGGCGTTCGCGATCAGCATCACGACCAGCCCGGCCGCGAGCACCAGTACCTCCCCCAGCAGCGCCGGGGTCGACACGGTCACCGGACCGAACACCAGCAGGGCGGCCGCTGCCACCAGCACCAGGGCGTTGAGCAGGAAGATCCGCCCGAACAACGACACGCGCGCCGCCTCTCCGTGATCACTTCCCGCCACGCCTGCGAGGCTGACGGGCGAGGGCGCCACGTGTCCATCCGTGGCAACACCCATGTTCGGCCGGCCGGGCGGGGCGCGCTGGTCAGGGGTTGAGGGGTGGCAACACTCACGTTGAGTGGGACGACGGATCGTCAGGCGTGCGTCACTGACGGATCGTTGGACGCATGGAACGCCAATGGCCAATCCACGTCATCGCGCTGGCACTGGCGATCACCGGCCTGCTCACGCCGCACGCCCTGCTGGTCGCCGCGGGTCTGCTGCTGTCCGGCTCGATCGCGCTCAGGCAGCCCGTGGAACGGTGAACACCCGCAGGAAGGTGTCGAGCAGCTGCTTGCGGCCGCTCAGGTCCACCAGCCCGTCCCGGACCGCGCTCATGATCCCGCGGTAGGACGCCAGCTCGTCGTCGGCGAAGCGGGCGGTGATGGTCAGGTCGGGCTTGACCGGCGCGGCACCGAGCCCGGTCGTCAGCTCGCCGTCGGTGATCACGGCGTGCATCACGACGTCGCGGACGTGGATCTCCCAGGACGCCGACAACGCGGCCGCCTGGTCCGGCTGGAACCTGGCCCGCAGGCTCAGCACCAGCCCTTCCGGCGAGATGACGTCGCCCGGTTGCGGCTCCCCGAGCTGGGTCGAGCCCCAGCGGGCGAGGGCGAGCAGGGCCGGTTCCAGACCGCGGCCGGCCGCGGTCAACGCGTAGACGACACCGCGCTGCGGCGCCGGGGCCACCTGACGCTCCACGATGCCGGCCTGTTCGAGTTCCTTGAGCCTGGTGGCCAGCACGTTCGTCGGGATCCCGGCCAGACCGGTCTGCAGCTCCGTGTAGCGACGCGGCCGCACGACGAGGTTGCGCACGATCAGCAACGCCCACCGCTCGCCCACGAGCTCCAGCGCTCGGGCGAGACCGCAGTACTGACCGAAGTCACGTCGCTTCACGCACTCAGCGTAGCAAGCTTGCAGATGCGTAGCCAGCATCGTAACCAGAAGCACGCTTGCAAAAATGAAGTGAGCATGTTTACCGTCGTTGCCCTCACCCCCGAACGTGAAGGAAGTGCGATGACCGCGCTGCTCGAACGCACGAACACGGCCGTGCGGCGGCCGTTCCTGTCACGCGGTGTCGGCTTCGCGGGCATCTCGACGGCGATGGTCGCGATCCTGGTGGCGGCCGGAGCGCCGACCCCGTTGCTGCCGATCTACCAGCACCAGTGGGGATTCCCGCCATGGGTGCTTACGCTCGCGTTCGGCGTCTACGCGTTCTCGCTGCTGGTCTCGATCGTCGTGATCGGATCGCTGTCCGACCACATCGGACGGAAGCCGATGATCATCGGCGCGCTCGCGCTCGATCTGGTGGCGATGCTGATGTTCCTGGCTGCGCCCTCGATCGGCTGGGTCATCGCCGCGCGGGTCGTGCAGGGCGTCGCCACGGGCGCGGCGTCGAGTTCGCTCAGCGCGGCCGTCGTCGAGCTCGCGCCGGAGCGGTTCAAGAAGCTCGGTGCCCAGATGACCAGCATGGCGCCGCTCGCGGGGCTGGCGATCGGCGCGCTCTTCGCGGGTGTGCTGGCCGAGTTCGCCACCGACGCGCCCTTCGCGGTCTGGCTCGTGCTCGCCGTGCTGATCGCGGCGCTGACGGTGTTCGCGCTGTTCACGCCGGAGACCGCGACGCGCAAGCCGGGCGCGCTGGCCTCGTTGAACCCACGGATCTCACTGCCGGTGCGGGTGCGCGGGCTGTACTGGACGGCCGTGCCGGGCATCGTCGGCGGGTTCATGACGATGACGCTGTTCATGGGACTGGTGCCGGCCCTGCTGGTGGCGGTGTTCGAGGTGCGCAGCCCGATCCTCGGTTCGCTGCTCGCGGCGGTCGCGCTCGGCACCGCCACCGCCGGTTCGGCGCTCACCAGCCAGGTGCGCCCGCCACGCCTGCGGAGCACCGGGACGAGCGCGATGATCGTCGGCGCGGTCCTGTTCGTCGGCAGCATCGGCGCCACGTCGCTGACGCTGCTCTGGGCCGCCGCGATCATCGGCGGGGGCGGGATCGGCCTCTCGTTCGCCGGCACCACCCGAGGGCTCGTGCCGGAGGTCGCGCCGCACGAACGCGCGGGGCTGTTCACCGCGATCTTCTTCGTCGGCTACCTCGCCATGGGCAGTTCGGCCATCATCGCGGGGCTGTTCGTCGGTGTCGTCGGCGCGGCGGCCGCGGCGGCCGGTTTCGGTGTCGTGACCGCGATCGTGACGCTGGTCGGGGTGGTCGCCGCCCGGCTCGACCGGAGCTGATCCGGTCGGCGCGGAGCGGCTGCGGTTCCTCTGAACAGGCCGCCAGAAGTTGTGTCCGTTACTCGCCCGGCGAACCTGCGCCGGGTCCTGATGGCGTCTGCAAGTACCACCAACCCAACATCAACAGGCACTCTTCTACTACCAACATGCCTGTTCTGGACGCAGGGCACGGCGACGCTTCGACGGGTCACGGACGGGTTGGGTGTAGTCCACGGCGATTCGATCAAGAGTTGGTGGTGCTTGCAGACGCCACTTGGCACCAACGAGACCCTAGGTTTCGGACAAGAGTTCTGGCCAGGTGCTCAGTTCATGACCGGTTCCCGGTCGGCCCACGGCAGTGCCTCTTCCAGCTGGGCGGCCAGCCGGATCAGCAACGACTCCCCGGCGAGCGGCGCCACGAACTGGACGCCGAGCGGCAGTCCGTCCGCGGTCCAGTGCAGCGGCACCGAGATCGCGGGCCGGCCGGTGATGTTCGCGAGTTGCGTGTAGGGCACCCAGCCGAGGTTGTCGGAGATCATGTCGTCGACGAGTTTGGTGTGCCGCAGGAACTTCGCCGTGCCGGTCCTGAGCAGCACGTCGGTCGCGCGCTGCAGCGACACCGGCAGGTCGAACGCGCCGACCTTGGGCGGCGGGGTCGCGAGCGACGGCGTGAGCAGCAGGTCGTACGACTCGAAGTACGTGCTCAGCCGGCGGGTGTGCTCGTGCCTGCGCTGCACCGCGTCCACGTAGTCGACGCTGCTCGTGGCCCGGCCCAGTGCGGCCATGAGCAGCGTGTCCCGTTCGAACGCGACGTCCGGCGCGCCGGTCAGCCGCTTGGCGTCGGCGACCTTCCACGCGAGGTTCACGAACCAGGTGAGCAGGAAGTCCTTGGCCAGCGCGGCGTCGTCGAACGGCGCTTCGGGCAGTTCCTCGACCTCGTGACCCAGCTCGGTCAGCACCCGTACCGCGGACTCCACCGCCGCGTACGCCTCGGCGTGCGGCTTCGGGTTGATCGCCGACGGCACCCGGACACCGATCCGCAGCTTGCCCGGCGCCTCGCCGACGCACGACGCGAACGACGCCGACGGCATGCCCGGCGTGTACGGCCCCGACGGCTCGCCGCCGCAGATGACGTCGAGCATCGCGGCCGTGTCGCGCACGGTCCGGGACACCACGCCCTGCACCGCCGCGCCGTGCATCATCTCGGCGGTCTCCGGGCCGAACGGGGTGAGCCCTCGCCCCGGCTTGAGCCCGACGAGTCCGCAGCACGCTGCCGGAATCCGGGTCGAGCCGCCACCGTCGTTCGCCCCGGCACAAGGCACGATCCCGGCCGCGACCGCCGCGGCCGACCCGCCAGAGGAACCACCGGGAGTCCGTTCCAGATCCCACGGGTTGCGCGCGGGACCCCACACGGTCGACTCGCTGATCGCCTTCGCGCCGAACTCCGGCAGGTTCGTCTTGCCGAAGATCACCAGGCCCGCGTCGATCCAGCGCTGGACGACGGTCGAGTGCTCGGCGACCCGGTACGACCGCAGCGACCGCGACCCGTTGGAGGTCGGCAGTCCCGCGTAGTCCTGGCCGAGGTCCTTGATCAGGAACGGCACCCCGGCGAACGGTCCGGTGAGGTCGTCCGACCCTTCGGCGGGGACGTCGCGGACGATCGCGTTGAGCCGCGGGTTCACCGCCTCGGCGCGTTCCCTCGCCGCTGCCAGGAGTTCAGCCGCGGACACCTGCTTGTCCGCCACGAGTCGCGCCAGCCCGGTGGCGTCGTACTTCCGGTACTCGTCGAAGTCCACGCGCTACGGTAACGCGCCGACTGCCGCCCCGAGCTCGTTCTTCCCCGCCCGGATGCCGGTGTCGACGACGCTGCGCAGCACGTCCGGGCGCCGTTCGGTACGACCGACCTGCAGGCTCCCCAGCGGCGGGCGGATCTGCAGGCACGCCGGATGGGCCGCCAGCAGTTCCTCCTCCTCGATCCTGCCTTCCTTGCGGCGCAACCACGCCTCCACGACACCCGGTGCGTGCCGGGCCAGCCAGCGCGACAGCACCATCCGTTCACTGCGCGACGGCGACATGGGGATCTCGTCGGTCCGCACCGTGCGCAGGACGACGAGATGCGTGGCCTTCTGGGCCAGCGCCGACCGAACCGGGACCATCTCGCTCATCCCGGCGTCGACGTACGGGCGGCCGTCGATCAGCACCGGTGGTCCGGTGAGGAACGGCATCGCGGTGGACGCCCGCAGCGCGGCCTGCAGGCTCGGCACGTCGTGGATCAGCCCGTGCAGGTCGGCGGAGTCGCCGGTGAGGGCGTCGGTGGCGATCGGGTGGAACTCGACCGGGCTGTCCAGGATGTCCTGGAAGCCCATCGGCACGACCTGGGTGTAGATGGTGTGGATGAGGTGCCGGGTGTCCACGACGGGTTGCCGGCGGAACGCGCGCATCGGGTTGATGGTGGTGCGCATGACGGCCGGGTCCCACCACGCGTGCTTGCTGCTGTCCGCGCGGCCGCACAACAGCCAGGCCGCGTTCAGCGACCCGGCCGAGCTGCCGTAGACCGCGTCGAACATCGGCAGCAGCCCGAGTCGTTCGATCGCGACGGTCATGCCGCTCGAGTAGGCACCGCGCGAGCTTCCGCCTTCGATCAGCAGCACCAGACGTGCGTCGTCGGTGCGCTGGCCCGGCTTGCTGTCGTGCTGCTTGCGGTCACGCAGCAACTGGAGAACGGCTTCGGTCACCGACCCAGGTTATGTCGGCGCCCTCGCGGCGGAGCAGCTGCTAACGTGGACACCGGAGAGATCATCGAACGAGGAGCTCGACGTGCTGGTGGGTGAAGACGACATCTCAGGGTGAGCCCTGGATGTGACAGGCCATCGAACCCGGTGGCCGTTTCGTCGTCCCCATTTCCACTCGCGCGGTCTCATCGCGCGCAGCACATCCCGAGGTCTCACCCATGTCCATCGTTCTGTCGAACCTGTCCTTCGCGTGGCCGGACAACACCCTCGTCTTCGACGGTCTGTCCGCCACGGTCCCGGACGGCCGCACCGGTCTCGTCGCCCCCAACGGCGCCGGGAAGTCGACGCTGCTCAAGCTCGTCGCGGGAGAACTGCGACCCGCCGCCGGCAGCGTGTCCGCCGACGGCGTGCTCGGTTATCTCCCGCAGGACCTGCCGCTGACCGCCGAACTGACGGTGGCCGAGGTGCTCGGGGTGGCTGCGGTGCTGAGCGCCATCAGGGCCGTCGAGTCCGGTGACGTCGGCGAGGAGCACTTCACCACCATCGGCAACGACTGGGACGTCGAGGAACGCACCCGCGCCCAGCTCGACCGGCTCGGTCTCGGCGAGCTCGCGCTCGACCGGCGGCTCGGCACGCTCAGCGGCGGTCAGATCGTCTCGCTCGGGCTCGCGGCGCAGTTGCTGAAGCAGCCGGACGTGTTGCTGCTCGACGAGCCCACCAACAACCTCGACCTGGAAGCCCGCCACCGGCTTTATGCCGTGCTCGACGACTGGCGCGGCTGTCTGCTCGTGGTGAGCCACGACCGGGCGTTGCTCGATCGGATGGACCGCGTCGCGGAGCTCGACGGCGGCGAGATCCGGTTCTACGGCGGCAACTTCACCGAGTACGAGGAGGCCGTGGAGGCCGAGCGCGAGGTGGCGGAGAAGAACATCCGCAGCGCCGAGCAGGAGGTCAAGCGCGAGAAGCGGGAGATGCAGCAGGCCCGCGAACGGGCCGCGCGCCGTGCGTCGAACGCGCAGCGCAACCTGTCCAGCGCCGGTCTGCCGAAGATCTTCGCGGGCACCATGAAACGCAACGCGGAGGTGTCCGCCGCCAAGGCCGACGGCACGCACGCGGCCCGGCTCAGTGCCGCGAAGACCCGGCTCGACCAGGCCGAACGCGCGTTGAAGGACGACCAGAAGATCAGCCTCGAACTGCCGCAGACCGCCGTGCCCGCCGGCCGCACCCTGTTCGACGGCTCAGGGGTGCGGGTGCGGGATCTGTTCAGCGGGCTGGATCTGTCGATCCGCGGTCCGGAACGGATCGCGCTGGCCGCTCCGAACGGCGCCGGCAAGTCGACGCTGCTGCGCGTCATCCACGGCTCGTTGACGCCCGACAGCGGTGAGGTGAAACGCGCCGACGGACGGGTCGCGTACCTGTCGCAACGGCTGGACCTGCTCGACGACGCCCGCACGGTGGCGGAGAACCTGGCTGCGTCCGCCCCGGCGCTGCCTCCCGCGGACCGGATGAACCTGTTGGCGCGCTTCCTCTTCCGCGGCGCGCGGGCCCATCTGCCGGTCGGCGTGCTGTCCGGTGGCGAGCGTTTGCGGGCCACGCTGGCGTGCATCCTGTTCGCCGAACCCGCGCCGCAGCTGCTGTTGCTCGACGAACCCACGAACAACCTCGACCTGGTCAGCGCTGCGCAGTTGGAGAGCGCGCTGAACGCGTACCGGGGCGCGTTCGTCGTCGTCAGCCACGACGAACGGTTCCTCAGCGAGGTGAAGATCGACCGCTGGCTGCGACTGGACGGCGGCAAGCTGGTGGAGTCCGCGCGGTAAGTCGGTGGACGGGCACCGGATGATGGTGCGGGGGTTCGAAATGATGGTGTTCGAGTGCGTGGCGTGTGGTGCCGCGCTGACCGCGCCGGTGCGGCAGGTCGCGCTGCCCGATCACGCCGATCATGAGGCCTGGGACGGCGGCGGGACCACGTCGGCGCTGCTGGAGTCCGGTACGTACGCCGCGGGTCCGGAGCAGATCGCGGTCGCACCCGCCGACGTCCGCGATCTCTCGTGGATCGAGGGCCGGTTCGAGGGCTCCTGCTGCGGGCTGGCCGGTCGCCGCACGCCCAACCTCGCCTGCGCGTGCGGGCGCGAGGTCGCGGCCCGCGTCGACGACTGCGACCGGTGGCGGGTGGTGTGGCTGCAGGCCGGTGCGGTGCGGGCCGTCGGCACTGCCGAGCCGGTCGCGGTCTGGGAGACGTTCGACTGGGGGACCGTCCTGGTCGACGACGCGGACCTCTCGTGGCACGACCGCGTGCGGGTCTCGGCGGGGCTGGCGCTCGCGCACGTGCTGATCGCGTCGGAGGGCGCACCCGTGGCCGTGCCGGACGGGCCCGTCGCGGATACGTTCCGGCGCCATCTCGACGAACTGCTGCCGCCAGGACCGCCCGCGAGAACCCTCGCCCTGGCAGGACCGGACATGCCGGGCGAAGCGGACATCGTGCTGGTGCCCCGGCATCCGCAGACCGGAGAACCGTGGCCCGCGGCGGGGACGGTCGTGCCGATCTCCGCCGAGCTGTGGAAGTGGCTGGCCCACGAGGAGGATCACCCGGTCATCCCCGCCACCGGTGGCCGGTGGCCGTACCTCATCGAAGACCCGTTGCCCCGGCGTCCCAAACGGGTCGAGCTGAGCTGGTGGACGATGCGGCTGGAAGTGCGGTCGCTACCTCGGGTGCCGTGGCTTCCACAAAATTTCTACGACCGCTGACCCGACCATGTCGAAGTGCCGGCGACGGCTACGACTCCTCTGTGCAAGCGCGAAAACCGCACTCCACGGAGGACAACCATGACCGGACAGCCGCCCATCGCCGACCTGGCCACCTGGCAGCGGGCCCGCGACGAGCTCCTGATCCGCGAGAAGGCCCACACCCGCGAGGGTGACGCGATCGCCGCGGCCCGGCGCCGGCTGCCGATGGTCGAGTTCGACGGCAAGGTCGAGATCGTCGGGGCCGACGGGCCGGTGCCGTTCCTGGACCTGTTCCAGGGGCGCGACGAGCTCGTCGTCTACAAGCACATGTGGTGGGACGGCGCGCCGCACCAGGGACAGTGCGAGGGCTGCACGCACGTGCCGTGGCACTTCGACGACGCCTCCTACCTCAACGCGCGCGGGGTCTCATTCGCCTTCCTGACCGTGGGCGCCTGGGAGGAGGTGGCGCCGTTCATCGAGTTCATGGGCTACTCCCAGCCCTGGTACTCGGTGCGCGGCGTCGAGGGGCCGATCGGTGGGGACATGGGCCACTTCACCAGCTATCTGCGCGACGGCGACCGGGTGTTCCTCACCTACTCCACCACCGGACGCGGGACCGAGCGGGTCAACGGATCGCTGGGGCTGCTCGACATGACCGTGCGCGGACGCGGTGAGACGTGGGAGGACCACCCCGAGGGCTGGCCAGAGGCCCGTCCGGCCGGGTGGTTCTGGCGGACGAACGCGGACGGCGACTCCAGCTGGGGCGAGGACAGCCGGCCTGTTCCGCAGTGGACCCGGCCTGGAGCGACGCCGGTGACGACGCTGGGCCGACACGAGCACTGCCACTAGAGGTTGATGAGGGGAGCTTTCATCAACCTCAGGTTTGGGAAAGCTCCCCTCATCAACGTAGTGACGGAGTGGTCAGCGGGGCTTGGTCGCGTAGGCGAGGACGCGGCGTTTGGGCTGGTGGACTCCAGGCCGGGCGGGAGGCCGAGCACCCGCCTCACCAACTCGTCGGCGGTCGATGAGTCGGTCCGGTCGGCGTACCAGCGGTCGAAGTCCTCTGCACTCGTCACTGTGCCGACCATGCCAGAATTCGGTCGCTGAGCACCCTGTTCAGAGTCGTGCACTGGTTTTGACGAACGTCTGGACCAAAGTATGACGGCGCGTTAGGCCTGGGTATGACGACGTGCGAGCAGCGGCGTCGTTATTGTCCGTTCCGGTGGTCGTCAGCAACACGTCACCCTTTTCCGCCGAAGGGACAGCCGCGTCATGAGGGACGTTCTGCAGTCAGCAACAGATGTCCGGTCCCGCGTCACCGGGTGGATGGGGCGGCGTTTTCTCGCACACCTCAGCAAGACCGGGTTCGACCTCGGGTCGTCGTGGTTCGTGCCCGCGCGCGTGCTGGCACCGCTGCGGCGCAACGGTTTGAACCCCGTGCCCGAGCTGGCCCGGATGCACGCCCACGGGCCGGTGACGCGGTTGCCGCTGCCGGTGACGGTGTGGCTCGTGACCGGCTACGAGGCGTCCAAACGAGTGCTGGTCGACAGCGAGTCGTTCAGCAACGACTTCGGTCACTTCCGCGAGATGGGCCTGTTCGCCGACGAGGCGCCGGGCGGTCTCGGGTTCAGCGACCCGCCGGAGCACACGCGGCTGCGCAAGGTGCTGACGCCGGAGTTCACCATGCGGCGGCTCTCCCGGCTCATCCCGCGCATCGAGGCGATCGTGGCGGACCAGCTCGACCTGATGTCCATGAAGGACGGACCGGTCGACCTCGTCGAGGACTTCGCCATGCCCGTGCCGGCGCTCACGATCTGCGAGCTGCTCGGCGTGCCCGCGAGCGAGCGCGAGGAGTTCCAGCGCCGCAGCGTCGCGCGGTTCGACCTCGGCGGCGCCGCCACGGCCTCGCTGTCCGCGGTGTCGGAGTCGGTCGTCTACTTCCGCGAACTGGTGCGCACCCTGCGCGCGGCCCCCAACGACGGGCTGCTCGGCGAGCTCATCCGCAAGCACGGTGACGAGCTGGACGACGACGAACTGGCCGGTCTGGCCGACGGACTGCTCACCGGCGGGTTCGAGACGACGGCCAGCATGATCTCGCTCGGCACGCTCGCGATGCTGCGCGACCCGAGCCTGCTCGCCAAGGTCCGCGACGACGACGAGGCCATCGGCGGGGTGGTCGACGAGCTGCTGCGCCACCAGTCCGTGGTGCAGGTGGCGTTCCTGCGCATCGCCCGCAAGGACACCGACATCGCCGGCACGAAGGTGCGCGCCGGCGACATCGTGGCGTGCTCGCTGACCCAGGCGAACCGCGACCCGTCCGTCTACCCCTCGCCGGACGACATCCTCGCGGAACGGTCCGCGGGCCAGCACCTCGCGTTCGGCTACGGCGCACACCGGTGCATCGGCGCCGAGCTCGCGAAGATGGAGCTGCGGATCGCCTACCCGGCGCTCGTCCGCCGGTTCCCCGAGATGAGGCTTGCGACGCAACCGGGCGACCTGTCGTTCCGCAAGCTCTCCATCGTCTACGGGCTGCACAAGCTGCCGGTCCACCTCGGCAGCCACAACAGCCCTCTCCAGCAGGGGATCTGATGTTGATGAGGGGAGCTTTCCCAAACCTGAGGTTGATGAAAGCTCCCCTCATCAACTACTCACGGAGACCGATGGTGTCGATCGGCTTGGCGCGCAACGACAACCGCGTGGCCACGGCGATCGACACCACTCCGAGCAACGCCGCCCCGGCGAGCACGCCCAGGTACACCCAGATCCCTCCGGCGGGCAGCGGCACGCCGGTGAAGCCGATCGACAGCAGGGTCAACGGCAGCGCGCCGACCAGCGAGCCCAGCACCGCGGCGAGCCCCACGGTCACGACCGCTTCGGCGCGCATCATCCGCACGACCTGACGGCGTCCGGTGCCGACCAGGCGCAGCAGGGCGAACTCGCGGCGCCGTGCCGCGGTCGACATCACGAGCGTGTTCGACACCGAGATCGCGACGTACCCGAGGATGACGCCGACGGCGACCAGGTTGAGCAGGAACTGGGTCCGCTCGTCGCTCCGGTCCTGTGCCGCCACGCCACCGGTGACGGTCAGGCCCGGATAACGGCTGGTCAGCTCGCGCAACGCCGTGACGTCACCGGACTTCACCAGCACGGCGCTGTCCATCCCGGCGGTGGTGTGAGCGCGGGCGTCGGCCGCGGAGAGCACGTGGTCGCCGAACGCCAGGTCGTGCTCGTAGGTCGCGACCACCCGCAGCTGGGCGGGCCGGCCGTCGGCGAACCAGAACTCGACGGTGTCCCCGACCTCCTTGTCCTCCCAGCTCGCGTGCGCCTTGCTCAACGCGACGGTGCCCGGGACCAGGTCCTTCAGGTTGCCGGACACGACACCGAGGTCGACCGTCCCACCCGCGGTGGCGTCCAGGCCGTTCGCCGCGCCGCGGTTCACGTCGACGCTGTCACCGGTCTTGCTGGCGGTGATCACCTGCGTGCGCACCAACGACGTGGCGGTCACGCCCGGCATCTGCCGCACGGCGTCGACGACTTCGGCCGGCACACCCGCCACACCGGTGATCACGTGATCCGCCGTGACGGACCGGTTCGTCTCCTGTGCCACGGCCGCGGTGAACGTGGTCTGGCTGTAGTAGTTCACCACCGCGAACCCGATGGCCAGCATCAACGGCGTCACCGCGGCAGCGAGGCGCCGGGAGTTCTTGACGACGTTCGCGGAGGCCATGTATCCGCTCACGCCGAGCCTGCTCAGCGCCGGTGCGAGCAGCCGGACCGCGCCGCCGACCACCCGCGGCCCGACCAGCGTGAGGCCGATGATCAGCACGAGCGTGGCCATGACCGACATCGCCGCGCCGAGCTGACCGCGCAGGAACAGCGGAACCGTGGTCGCGGCCGCGCCGATCGCCAGCAGCACCCAGCCGATGACCAGCCGAACCCGGCCGACGTCCTTGCGCTGCACCGCGGCCTCGCCCAGCGCCTCGACGGGGTTGATCGAGGACGGGCGCCGCGACGCGCTCCAGGCCGCCAGCCGGGCCGCGCCGACGCCGATCAGCAGTGCGGCGGCCAGCGGCAGCGGGCTGATCGAGAGCGCGAAGTCGGCCGGGACCACACCGATGTTCGCGAACGCCGTGCGCAGCCCGAGGCTGACCGCGATGCCCAGCAGGCTGCCGATCACCCCGGCGACCAGCGAGACGACCGTCGTCTCGACGCCGATCAGCTTGCGGATCTGGCGCGGGGTGGCGCCGACGGCCCGCAGCAGGGCGAACTCGCGGCGGCGTTGCTCGACGGTCAGCGCGAGCGTGCTGGCCACGACGAAGATCGCGACCAGGACCGCGTAGCCGCCGAACGAGCCGGCGATGATCGCCAGGATCGACTTGCTCTGGCTGACGTCGTCGAACTCGGCGGCGCTGCGGTCGGCGCCGGCCGAGACCGTGACGCGGTCGCCGGCGAGGGCGGCCTCGATGCGGCCGGCGACGTCGCCGTCGGCGAGCACTCCGATCGCGTTGACCTGGTCCGGGTGGCCGGAGAGGGCGGTGGCCGTCGCCGAACTGAAGAACAACGCGGCCTGGCGCTCTCCCTTGCTTTCGACCACTCCGGTCACGCGATAGGTCACCGGCGCGGAGCGGGTCATGATCCGCACCTGACCACCTGGCGCAACCCCGGCGCGTGCCGCCAGCCCCGCGTCGAGCACCACCTCGTCGTTCCCGTTCGGCGCCGTCCCCTCCTTCACCGTGAACGGCGCCAGCACAGCCGACTCCCAGTTGTGCCCGAGCGACGGCCTGTCCGCGAGCGCCTGCCCGTCCGGCCCCACCACCACGGCGGGGAACGTCAGCTCGGGCACCGCGGCCCGCACGCCCGGCACCGCGGCGATCTTGCCGACCAGCGCGGCGGGAACGGCCGGCTGCTCGGCCGCGTGCTCGAACGCCAGCACGTCACCGCCTGGTGGGCGCACCGTGCGATCGCCGGTGACGACGACGTCAGCGGCCGCGTAACGCTGGGTGGGCACGCCGCCGC
This sequence comes from Lentzea alba, assembly GCF_011067745.1. Classification (GTDB taxonomy): domain Bacteria; phylum Actinomycetota; class Actinomycetes; order Mycobacteriales; family Pseudonocardiaceae; genus Lentzea; species Lentzea alba. Next base: position 84,256 of record NZ_JAAMPJ010000013.1, on the reverse strand, counting down.
GAAACCCGGACTCCATGAGGATTCCGCAGGCCGCCACCAGTGCGGTACCGCAGAGAATGGCGACGAAAGCGCCGATGAACCCGCTGGTGCGAGCTTTGACGGTCTGCCAGGCGAGGTCCAGCATCGCTTACCACTCCCCCAGGTGCGTCATGCGCTCGGCGACCTTCTCCGGCGTCGGCCCGTGCAGCTCACCGGCCAGCCGTCCGTCGGCGAGGAACAGCACACTGTGCGCGGCGGACGCGGCCACGGGGTCGTGCGTGACCATCAGCACGGTCTGCCCCATTTCGTCCACAATGGACCGCAGCAGCGTCAGCACCTGGTGCGCGGTCCGCGAGTCCAGCGCACCGGTCGGTTCGTCGGCCAGCACCACCTCGGGCCGGGCGACCAACGCCCGTGCGATCGCGACGCGCTGCTGCTGGCCACCGGACAGCTCGGCCGGGTGCCGGTCCAGCCGGTCGGTCAGCCCGACCCGGCCGACGACCTCGCTCAGCCACCCGCGGTCGGCCGACCGACCCGCCAGGCGCAGCGGCAGGGTGATGTTCTGCCGCACGGTCAGCGACGGCAACAGGTTGTAGGCCTGGAAGACGAACCCGATCCGGTCGCGCCGCACCTCGGTCAGCTTCGCCTCCTTCAACCGGCCGAGGTCGGTCTCGCCGAGCAGCACGCGCCCGGACGTCGGCCGGTCCATGCCCGACGCGCAGTGCAGGAAGGTGCTCTTGCCCGACCCGGACGGTCCCATCACCGCGGTGAAGGTGCCCGGCCGGATGCCGACGGTCACCTCGTCCAGCGCGGTGACGGCGCCACCACCCGAGCCGTACACCTTCCGCACCGCCTCCAGCGACAGCGCGTCTGCCCTCATCACGTTCTCCTTGGCTCGCAACGACTTCTGCGAAGAACGTAATTTCGGGGCGCTCAGAGATCGATCACGCAGGCTGCCCGGACGAAGGTAGAGCCTGCTCCACCCCGAAAGGATGGTTTCGTCCGTCCCGACAGATCCGGACCCGCGGATTCGTCGATCAGGACGAGGCGCCCGCGGGGGCGCCGACGCTAGCGTTGGCCCGAGCTGACGAGGGGGATCCGCATCGTGACGACCATCGAGGACCTGTACGGCTGCGCGCTGCCCGAGGAGCCGGCGCTCTCGCCGGACGGCACCGAGATCGTGTACGTGCTGCGCACGACCGACCGCGAGGGTGACCGCGACGAGCGAGCGCTGTGGCGGGTGTCCGGTGCCAAGCCGAAACAGCTCACCAGGGGGAAGTCCGACACGGCACCCGCGTGGTCGCCGGACGGCGGCCGCATCGCGTTCCTGCGCGCCCAGGACGGCCCGGCGCAGGTGTGGCTGCTGCCCGCCGACGGGGGCGAGCCCGAGCAGGTGACGTCGTTGCCGCTCGGCGCGGGCGCGCCGGTGTGGAGCACGGACGGCACCAGGCTCGCGTTCTCCTCGCCCGTCGACATCGCGGACGCCGAGGCGCCGATCGTCACCGAGCGCCTCGACTACAAGTCCGACGGGTCCGGGTACCTGCGCTCCGTCCGCGCTCACCTGCACGTGGTCGACCTGGAAAGCCGTGAGGTCAAGCAGCTCACCGACGGCGACTGGCACGCCGGCACGCCCGCGTGGTCGCCGGACGGCACCCGGCTCGCGTTCACGGGGGCGCTGGACGAGGACGCCGACCTGACCTTCCGGGTGCCGGTGCACGTCGTGAACGTCAGCGGGAAAGCGAGGCCGGAACTGGTCGGGCTTGCGGACGGACAGGCCGCGACGGTCACGTGGACCGCGGACGGCCTGCTCGTCACCGGCCGGACCTCCGCCGACGCCGGGCACCTCAGCCTGCTGCACCTCTCGCTCGACGGCGAGGTGCGGAACCTGTCGGCCGCGCTGGACCGCAACGTCATGCCCGGCACGTCCGGCTATCCGGGCGGCCTTCCCACGCTCACCGCGGACGGCCGCACCGTGCTGTTCTGCGCCCGCGACCGCGGCTGCACCCAGCTCTACGCCGTGGACCTCGACGGTGGCGAGCCGAGGTTGCTCGTCGGCGGGGATTCCCGGGTCGTGGCAGGACTTTCCGCCGGCGACACCGTCGCGGCGATCGTCCTCGGCACCGCCACCTCGTACGGCGAGATCGCCACGGTCGACCTGGCGAGCGGCGAACTGACCGTCCACACCGAGCACAACAAGGCCGAGCTGTTCGTCCGCGAGGAGCGCGAGTTCACCGTCTCGGACGGGACGGTCGTGCACGGCTGGCTCGTGCGCGACCCGGAACGCACCGGTCCGTTGCCGCTGCTGCTGGACATCCACGGTGGCCCGCACAACGCGTGGAACGGCACCGCCGACCCGATCCACCTCTACCACCAGGTGCTGGCGCAGCAGGGCTGGGCGATCCTGCTCCTCAACCCGCGCGGCAGCGACGGCTACGGCGAAGCCTTCTACCAGGCGGCGCTCGGCGCGTGGGGCAAGGCCGACGCCGACGACCTCCTGGAGCCGATCGACCAGCTGGTGGCCGGGGGGCTGGCCGATCCGGCGAAGCTGGCGGTCACCGGGTACAGCTACGGCGGTTACCTGACCTGCTACCTCACCAGCCGTGACACCAGGTTCGCCGCCGCGGTCGCCGGCGGTGTGATCAGCGACCTGACCAGCATGGCGGGCACGTCCGACGGCGGCCGCCACCTGACCGAACTGGAGCTCGGCGGGCCCGGTGAGCACATCGCGGAACTCTCCCCGCTCACGCTCGTCGACGACGTCCGCACGCCCACGTTGATCTACCAGGGCGCCGCGGACGACAGGTGCCCGGTCGGCCAGGCCGAGCAGTGGTTCACGGCGCTGCGCCAGAACGACGTGCCGGCCAAGCTCGTGCTCTACCCCGACGAGTCGCACCTGTTCATCCTCAGCGGCAAGCCCTCGCACCGCGCGGACTACAACCGCCGCGTCGTCGACTGGGTGCGCGAGCACGCCGAGAAGCGCGTGCCGCTTGACGCGAAGCATTGGCAGCGCAGGCTTTCCGCGCTCGCGAAGAAGCACGGTCTTCCGGGCGCGGCACTCGGCATCCTGCACCACGGCGAGATCGTCCAGGCGCACCACGGCGTGCTCAACACGTCGACCGGTGTGGAGGTCACCGACGACTCGGTCTTCCAGATCGGCTCGATCGGCAAGGTGTGGACGACGACCGTGGTCATGCGGCTCGTCGACGAGGGCCTGCTCGACCTCGACGCGCCGATCGTCGACGTGCTGCCGGAGCTGACCCTCGCGGATCCCGTGGTGACGCAGAAGCTCACGATGCGCCACCTGCTGACGCACACCAGCGGCATCGACGGCGACATCTTCACCGACACCGGCCGCGGCGACGACTGCCTGGAGCGCTACACGGCCCTGCTGGCAGAGGCCGCGCAGAACCACCCGCTCGGCGCGACGTTCTCCTACTCCAACTCCGGTTTCGCCCTGGCCGGCCGGGTGGTCGAAAAGCTCACCGGCAAGACGTGGGACGCGGTGATGCGGGAGAAGCTCTTCGCCCCGCTCGGCCTCACGCGCACCGGCACGTTGCCCGAGGAGGCGATCCTGCACCGGGCCGCCGTCGGCCACCTCACCAAGGACGGGAAGAAGGAACCGACAGCGGTGTGGATGCTGCCGCGTTCGGTCGGCCCGGCCGGGACGATCTTCTCGACCACCGCGGACGTGCTGGCGTTCGCTCGCCTGCACCTGGAGGGCGGGCTCGCCGCCGACGGCACGCGGGTGCTGTCGGAGGCGTCCGTGCGGGCCATGACCGAGAAGCAGACCGACTTGCCGGACCCGAACGTCATGGCCGACTCGTGGGGCCTCGGCTGGATCCGGTTCGGGTGGGACGGACAGCGGCTGATCGGCCACGACGGCAACACCATCGGGCAGTCCGCGTTCCTGCGCCTGCTGCCGGAACACGGCCTCGCGGTCACGTTGCTGACCAACGGCGAAGGTGCCCGCGAGCTGTACCTGGAGCTGTACCGGGAGATCTTCGCCGAACTGGCCGGCCTCGCCATGCCCAGTCCGTTGCAACCGGCCGCGGAACCTCCGGCCGTGGATTTCGCGCGCTACACCGGCCGGTACGAACGGGCCGGCGCGCTCCTCGACATCACCGAGGGCGAGAACGGGCTGCGGCTGAAGACGACGGTCACCGGTGCGCTGGCGGGTCTCGTGCCCGACCCGCCGGAAATCGACCTCGTGCCGCTCGACGACTCGCAGTTCCTGTACCGCATGACCGAGGACGCGAGCTGGGCGTCACTCGTGTTCTACCCGCTGCCCACCGGTGAGCAGTACGTGCACCTGGGTCTCCGCGCCACACCGAAGGTGTCCTGACATGAACCTGCTCCACACCATCGAGCGGCTCGTGAGCTGCGAGTCGCCGTCCACCGACCTGGCGGCGATCGCCCGCAGCGCGGACGTCACCGCCGAGGTGGGCTCGGCGCTGCTGGGCGCCGCACCGGAACGGATCGTGCTCGACGGCCGCACGCACCTGCGCTGGCGGCTGGGTTCGGGGCCGCGCAAGGTGTTGCTGCTCGGACACCACGACACGGTGTGGCCGATCGGGACGCTCGCGCGGATTCCGTTCGAGGTGCGGGACGGCGTGCTGCGCGGGCCCGGCTGCTTCGACATGAAGACCGGGCTGGCGATGATCTTCCACGCGGTGGCGGCGCTGGACTCCCCGGACGGTGTCACGGTTCTGGTCACCGGCGACGAGGAGATCGGCTCGCCGTCGTCGCGCGGCCTGATCGAGGCGGAGGCACGGGAACACACGGCCGTGCTGGTCACCGAGGGATCGGCGGACGGCGGCGCGTTGAAGACCGAGCGCAAGGGCACGTCCATGTACGAGGTGACGTTGCACGGCCGTGCGGCGCATGCGGGTCTTGAGCCTGAACGCGGTGTGAGCGCGACTGTTGAAGCAGCGCACCAGGTTCTGGCGGTCGCGAAGCTGACGGATCTCGCGGCGGGCACGACCGTCACGCCGACCGTGCTGTCCGCCGGCACCACGACGAACACCGTTGCCGCGCTGGGGAAGTTCATGGTCGACGTGCGCGTCCGCAACCTCGCCGAGCAGCTGCGGGTCGACGAGGAGATACGGGCGCTCCGGCCGGTGGTCGACGGCGCGAAGATCGAGGTGACCGGCGGCCCGAACCGGCCGCCGATGGAGCTCGCGATGTCCGCCGGGTTGTTCGAGGTGGCGTCCGACATCGCCGCCGAGATGGGCATCGAGCTCACCTCGGCCGCGGTCGGTGGCGCGTCCGACGGCAACTTCACCGCCGGCGTGGGGATTCCGACGCTCGACGGGCTCGGCGCGGTCGGCGGTGGAGCGCACGCGGAGAGCGAGCACGTGCTGGTGTCCGAGCTCGTGCCGCGCACCACGCTGCTCGCCGCTTTGGTGAGGGAGCTGACATGACAGTCGTGACGCAGGTGGTCGTCCGTCAGCTCGTTGCGTTCGATGAGCTCGTTGCCACGCAACAGTTGTACGAGTCGATCTGGCGGTCGAGCGGCAACACTCCCCCGGTCACCGCCGAGCTGTTGCGGGCGATGACCAAGGCGGGCAGTTACGTCGCGGGCGCGTTCGACGGCAACGACCTCATCGGTGCGTGCATCGGCTTCTGCTCGCCGCCCGCTCTTGGCACGTTGCACAGCCACATCGCCGGTGTCGCCGCGAGCGCGCGTGGACGCAACGTCGGCTACGCGTTGAAGCTCGACCAACGCGCGTGGGCGCTCGAACGCGGACTGAGCGAGGTCACCTGGACGTTCGACCCGCTGGTGCGCCGCAACGCCTACTTCAACCTGGGCAAGCTCGGCGCGGACGCGACCGAATACCTGCCGAACTTCTACGGCCAGATGCACGACGACATCAACGGCGGCACCGAGAGCGACCGGCTGCTGATCAGCTGGCGCGTCTCGTCGCCAGAGGCAGGGCAACCGCGGGTGGTGGCGGCGACGGGCGCGGTCGCGTTGGGGATCTCGTCCGACGGCCTGCCGGTGCGCGGCGTTGCCAGTGGGCAGAGCGTGCTGGTCGCGGTGCCGCCGGACATCGAGACGCTGCGGGCCACGAACCCGGCCGCGGCGCGCGAGTGGCGTCACGCCGTGCGGGACGTCCTCGGCGGACTGCTCGCCGCGGGTGCTCGCATCACCGGGTTCGACAGGTCGGGGTGGTACGTCGTGGAGAGGAACGAGTCGTGAAGCTGACCGGAGTGGAGCTTCGCTGGGTCGAGATGCCGCTGAAGTCGCCCTTTCGGACGTCGTTCGGCACTCAGACCGTGCGCGGGTTGCTGCTGCTGCGTGCCGTCACGGACTCCGCCGAGGGCTGGGGCGAGTGCGTCGCGATGGCCGACCCGGTGTACTCGTCGGAGTATCTGGAGGGCTGCGCGGACGTGCTGCGCCGGTTCCTGATCCCGGCTCTGACCGGCCCGGTCGACGGCGTGTCGGTGGCCCCGCGGCTGGCCCGGTTCCGGGGGCACCGGATGGCCAAGGGCGCGCTGGAGATGGCGGTGCTCGACGCCGAACTGCGCGCGCGTGGCGTGTCGTTCGGCCGTGAGCTTGGGGCTGTGCGTACGCGCGTGCCGTGCGGTGTGTCGGTCGGGATCATGAACTCGATCCCCGAACTGCTGGACGCGGTCACCGGTTACGTCGACGAGGGCTACGTCCGGATCAAGCTGAAGATCGAGCCCGGCTGGGACGTCAAGCCGGTGCGCGCGGTCCGCGAACGGTTCCCCGACGTGCTGCTGCAGGTCGACGCGAACACGGCCTACACGCTCGCCGACGCGCGGCACCTGGCCCGGCTCGACCCGTTCGACCTGCTGCTGATCGAACAGCCGCTGGACGAGGAGGACGTCCTGGCGCACGCCGCGCTGGCCAGGGTGGTGCAGACGCCGATCTGCCTGGACGAGTCGATCACCTCGGCCCGCTCGGCGGCCGACGCGATCAAGCTCGGTGCCTGCCAGATCGTGAACATCAAGCCCGGCCGCGTGGGCGGGTACCTGGAGGCCCGGCGCATCCACGACGTGTGCGCCGCGCACGGGATCGCGGTGTGGTGCGGCGGAATGCTCGAAACGGGCATCGGCCGGGCCGCGAACGTGGCACTGGCGGCGTTGCCCGGTTGCACGCTGCCCGGCGACACCTCGGCGTCCGACCGGTACTACGCGATGGACATCACCGAGCCGTTCGTGCTGGACGACGGGCATCTCGCGGTGCCGACCGGGCCGGGATTGGGTGTGACGCCGCTGCCGGACGCGCTGGACGCGGTGACGGTGAAGACGGAGTGGATTCCGGTGTGAGCCGTTCAGGGGGACCTCGATCGAGGTCCCCCTGATGCCCGTCAGCTGACCGTGAAGCCCGCGGTCGCGCCGGTGAACCCGGTGATCTTGCCGGTCCAGCCGCTCTTCTCGTCGCCGTGGTGCACGATCCGGTAGGTGCCGGCGGGCGTGTCCGCCGGGATCTGCCAGGTGATCGTGGCGTTCGAGAACGCGATGCCGACCCGCTCCCACTTGTAGCGCGTGGACCAGTCACCGTCGTCGGCGACGCGCACCCACTGGCCGTTCACCTGCCGCTGCACCTCCAGGAACGTCCCGTTGCGGTGCAGGTTGTTCTTCGGGTGCCCGGTGACGAACACGGCCGTCACGGTCTCGCCGCGCGTATAGGACGACTTGGGTGCCGACAGAACGTCGCCGTACTTCTTGTCGGCGGGCTTGTCGTCGAGCACGACACCGGTCTGCAGGTTGATGTCGGTGAACGGTGGCTTGCCGGGATTCGGGCCGGGCGGCAGCGTGGAACCGGCCTTCATCGACGCCGCGATCTTGCCCAGCTCCTGCTGGTACGCGGGCGTGGTGTTGCGGCCGAACAGCGTGGAGCCGCCCTCGTACTGCTGCGAGTCGTACTCCTCCGGCGTGGTCACGTACTGGCTGTAGTCGTTGGCGTAGCCCTGGATCAGCACGTTCTGCACCGGCACACCCATCTCGGCTGCCACGGTCCTGCGGATCCGCAGGCCGGCGGTGATCGTGACCTCACCCGGCATGGCGACGAGGTGCAGCTGTCCGATGCGGACGATCTGCAGCGGCACGATGTTCGGCGTCGCACCGATCAGACCCGTTGGCACCAAAGAGGCCTTGGGGAACTGGCAGTCCCGTAGCCACTGCGGGACCTCCATCTGCAACGGCTCGAAGAGCTTCTTCCACGGAGACTGCATGCCCTCGGAGAAACCGGGGATCGCCGGGCCGTCCTCGATGCTGCCCGCGATCGTCGACGCGCCGACGACTCCGGAGCACGTGGTGCCGGGCTTGCCGTCACTCATGAACCGACCCTCGACCTGCACGGCCGACATGTCCACGAACCGCATGCGGGAGTCGACGCCACCCGAGACCGCGGCCTGGGGACCGTTGTAGATCTCCTGCGCCTTGCGGTTCTGGCGCTCACCGATGATCCGGGTGTTCTCCCACTCGTTCTCGGTGGGGCCGGAACCGGGCTTCAGGTTGAGGTTCGGCGACATGTCGCCGGCGTTGGTGTTCGGGAACGCCGCCACGAACCCCGCGGTGTCGTCCAGGTACCGCACGCCCTTGTCGTCGTGCTCCCACTGGTACGCCGCATAACCCTTGTTGTCGGGGCTGATCAGCGTGTTGGCGTTGGTGATCGACGTGTTGTGGGTGGCGAACCAGCTGATCGCGCCGACGTCGTTGCCGGACTGCTTGAACTTCAGCACGGTCATCTGCGGGTCGATGCCGGCGGGGAAGAAACCCTTGTCGGGGTTGCGGTCGAACGCCACCCGCGAGCGGTTCACCGACGCGTTGGTGAGCTCGCCGACGCCGAGGCTGATCGAGCCGGGCTTGAGGTCCTCGTGCGCCTCGACGACCGACTCGGTGATGCCGTCGACCACGGCGGCGAGCGCCTGCGGCTGCATGCCGAGGATCGACAGGTTGTAGGCGAGGTTGTGCGACTGGCCGCCGGGACCGCTGTGCGTGTGGGTGGCGGACAGCAGCAGGTTCTCGCGCGTGTAGGTGCTGCCGTACTTGGCCTGCAGCTTGCCGAGCACGCCCTCCTGGACCGCGCGGAAGATCATCGCGAGGTCGGCGTTGACGTACGCGACCCGCTTGTTCGTGCTCCGGTCGACCACGACGTACGCCCGCGACCGCAGCCGCTGGGCGATGCCCGTCGTCTTCTGGTCGAACTTGGAGTAGCCCATCATGCCGTTCTCAGCGGCCGGGCCGGTGACGTCCGAGATGCCGCGGCCGACGAGGTAGGGCTCGGGTTCTGCCCACGCGAACGGGCCGCTGACCAGCGCGGCTCCGGCCAATGCGGCGACGACCGTCATGACTGCAGTGCGCATGGACACCCCACTAAGTGAAGGGGATTCACATTTCGGAGTGAACGGTAGGTGATCCAGGCCACTTCGAGCAAGTCACCGCGAGTGCGTTGGCCGTGACGACGAGCAAGATTCCCGCCCAATGGTGGAGTGCGAGCTGCTCCCCCAGCAGGACCAGACCGGCCAGCGCGGCCAGCACCGGGTGCACGCTGCACGCCAGCCCGAAGAACCGCGCGGGCACCTTCCGCAGGGCGATCACGTCGGCGGCGTACGGCACCACGCTGCAGAACACGCCCGCGCCGATCGCGTACAGCACTGAAGTCCCGGTGAACTGGCCCTGGGCGATCAGGAACACCGCGACCGGGAGGTAGAGCAGCGCGGACACGCTCGTCGCCGCGGCCGGTGCCTGCAAGCCGGGCAGCCGCTGTCCGACCAGGCGGTTGAGCAGGATGTACGCGGCCCAGCACCCGGCGGCGAGCAGACCGGCGCCGATGCCGAGGTAGTCGCTGCTCGGGCCGGGCAGCACCAGCACGTAGACGCCGACGGCCGCGATCAGCACGAACAGCACGTCCCTGCGGGTGTGCGACCCCGCCAGCGCGACCGCGAGCGGCCCGAGCACCTCCAGCGTGACGGCGAGACCGAGGCCGATCCGGTCGACCGCCGTGTAGAGGCTGAGGTTCATGGTGGCGAACACCAGGCCGAGCGCGATCGTCGGCCACCACTGCGCCCAGGTGAATCTTCGCGGGTTCGGGCGGGCGACCGGCAGCAACACCGCGGCGGCGACGAACTGGCGGACGGCCACGACCCCGGCCGGGCCGATCGTGGCGAACGCGTGGGCACCGATCGCGGCGCCGACCTGGCTGCTGGCGGCACTGGCGGTCATCGTCGCGAATCCACCGAGGCTCTTCATGTCGCCCAGCCTGCGGTTTCCGCGTTGATGCGGGAAATGCATGAACTGCTTCGGCTATACGCTGGACGTATGGATCTGCGACAGTTGCGGGCGTTCGTCGCGGTCGTGGACGCGGGCACGTTCACCGACGCGGCGAAGGAGCTCGACCTCACGCAGGCGTCGGTGTCCCGAGCCGTCGCCGCACTGGAAATGTCTTTGGGCGTACGGCTTCTGCAACGGTCGACGCGTCACGTCGCCCTGACGGCCACCGGCACGCAGGTGCTGGCCGGCGCGCGGCGGGTGCTGGACGAGGTCGCGCACCTGCACCGGATCGCCGAGCAGTCGCGGACCGAACTGCGGATCGGCTACGCCTGGTCGGCGCTGGGCAAGCACACCCGGCGCGTCCAGAAGGCCTGGGCCGCGGCACATCCCGGGCTGCCACTGGTGTTCGTCCAGTCGAACTCGCTGACCGCCGGTCTCGCCGAGGGCGCCGCCGACGTCGCGGTGGTGCGCAAGGCCCTCGACGATCCGCGCTTCGAGACGGAGTTGCTCGGCACCGAACGCCGCTACGGCGTCGTCGCGACGGACAACCCGTTGGCGCGCAAGCGTTCGCTGAAGCTCGCGGACCTCGCCCGGTACGGGCTCGCGGTCGACGACCGGACCGGGACGACCACTGTGGACCTGTGGCACCCCGGCAAGGCGCCCGCCGTCGTGCGCAACACCCGCAGCGTCGACGAGTGGCTGACCGTGATCGCCGCCGGGCAGGCCGTCGGCATGACGTCCGAGGCGACCGCCAGCCTGAACCCACGGCCCGGCGTGGCTTATCGCGCCGTGCAGGACGCACCGCCGATCCCGGTGTGGCTGGCGTGGTGGAAGGACCAGCCGCCGCAGCACCTGAACGACCTCATCACGCTGGCGTGCGAGGCGTACCGGCCCAAGCCTTGAGCCGCTCCAGAGCAGTTCTGACGTAGTGCTCCTGGCCCGAGTCGATGCCGTACAACCCGGAGTCGACCGGTGCCATCCGGACGCGTTCCTCGACGTGCCGCCGCATCCCCGGCCAGGTTCGTCCGCCGTGCCGTTCGTAGGCCTCGATCAGCTCGTCGAGCCGTCCGAACCGCTGCACGAGCCGGCGGAAGTCGGCACCGGGGTCGCCCACGAGCGAGTCGGTCCAGTCGATGACGCCGGACAGCCTTCCGTTGTGCACCACCGTGTTGGCCGGCTTGATGTCGGCGTGCACCAGCAACGACCACGGCGGCCACGGCTCGTCGTCGCCGAGCCACTCCTGCCAGTGGTGCCACAACGCGTCCGGCAGCCCCAGCTCGGCGCGGGCACGGTGGATCTTGCGCGCGATGGTCTCCCGGATCGCGCCGGGCTGCCGCACCTCGACGCCGGTCCGCGCGGCCTCGTCCGGCGGCACCGCGTGCAGTGCGGCGAGAAACCGCGCGATGTCCTCGAAGTACTGGTCCGGCGGGTTTTCCGGGAGGTCGCCGGGCAGCTTGCGGTAAACGGCGACGTGCTCGACCTCCGGCAGCCAGCGCGGCACCGCCACCGGCAGCCGGTCCGCGATGAGGTCGAGCAACGCCCGTTCGGGACCCATGCGCCGCAACGGCCAGTCACGCCGCGGCGCGCGCAAGATCCAGCCCGCGCCGTCGTCGTCCTTCGCGTGCAGCACGAGGAAGTCCGCACCTGTGGTGGCGAACTCGACGGGCCGCAGCCCGAGTTCGGCGGCGAGCTCGTTCAGGTCAGTCAATGAGAACCTGAGCGGGATGGCGGACGTCCTTGGTGCACAGCAGAACGTTCAGGTTGCCCTCGCTCCCGAACTCCCACTCGACGTCGTCACCAGACGGCTCGTGCGTCGCGAGCGACAGTGTCTGGCGTTGCACCGAACCGCACTCCGGGCACTCGAACTCCAGCGGGCCCGACTGCCACCACGCGGTCCAGCCACCGATCTTCGAGCCGCTCGACGTCTCCGGCCACTCCTCGTCCCGCAGGTCCTCGGGACGTTCGACCGGCGTCGGGTACTCGACGTACCGGATCGGCTCGAACACGTTGACGGTCGGGACGTACAGCTCTTCCTGCACCGACGGCTCGGGCTCCTCCTCGATCAGCTCGAACACCGTCGTGGAGTCGCGCCACACCAGCCGCACGTCCGGGCCGTAGGCGTGCTCGGCGTCGTGGTCGAGCGTGCAGAGGAACACCTGCAACAGATCGATGCCGTCGGGGAACGGCAGCTCCGCGAAATCGCGCTGATAGAGCTGCACCGCGCCGACGAACGGTTCGCCGTGTTCGTCGCACGACGGCCACGGCTCGTCGATCGGCCACAGCATCGGGCCGCCGATGTGGCTGTCGGCGTCCGTCGGCTCGCCCTCCAGGGGGTTCAGCAGCACCGCGGGCCTCGCCCAGTCCTGCCTGCCCATCAGTCGACGTGCAGCTTGATCGGGTGCCGCACGTCCTGTGTGCACGCGAACACGTTCAAAGCGCCCTCCCGGCCGAACTGCCACCCGACGACCGCCACATTAGGCGCACGCACGGCCCGAAGTGGTCCGTCTCCTCGTGGGTGTGTTCCAACGGGCACAACAGGACGGGCTAGCCGCCGGCCCCTCGGAAGGGGCCGGCCGCAGCGAAATCAGTCCGTTCCCAGCTCCATGGCCGCCGCGTCGAGCAGCACGTCGGTGTCCGAGACCTCACCGCGCGAGGCAATTGCCTCCGCACCACCGTCGGGCACCTCGCCGATCAGCTTGGTCGGCTCGACCTGGGCCGAGATGAGCGCCGACTGCCGCGTGCCGACCATGCCGAGGCCCGCGAAGAGCTCCAGCTTGGCGCGCGAGTCCGCGATGTCGAGGTTGCGCATGGTCAGCTGACCGATGCGGTCGACCGGGCCGAACGCCGAGTCCTCGGTGCGCTCCATCGACAGCTTGTCCGGGTGGTAGCTGAACGCCGGACCGGCCGTGTCGAGGATCGAGTAGTCGTCGCCCCGGCGCAGCCGCAGCGTGACCTGACCGGTGACCGCGGAGCCCACCCAGCGCTGCAGCGACTCGCGCATCATCAGCGCCTGCGGGTCGAGCCAGCGGCCCTCGTACAGCAGCCGGCCGAGCTTGCGGCCCTCGTTGTGGTACGCCGCGACGGTGTCCTCGTTGTGGATCGCGTTCACGAGGCGGTCGTAGGCGATGTGGAGCAACGCCATGCCGGGCGCCTCGTAGATGCCGCGGCTCTTGGCCTCGATGATGCGGTTCTCGATCTGGTCGGACATGCCGAGACCGTGGCGGCCGCCGATGGCGTTCGCCTCCAGCACCAGGTCGACGGCGCTGCCGAACTCCTTGCCGTTGATGGTGACCGGGCGGCCCTGGTCGAAGCCGATGGTCACGTCCTCGGCCGCGATCTCGACCGACGGGTCCCAGAACTTGACGCCCATGATCGGCTCGACGATCTCGATGCCCTCGTTGAGCAGCTCGAGCGACTTGGCCTCGTGCGTGGCGCCCCAGATGTTCGCGTCGGTCGAGTACGCCTTCTCGACGCTGGAGCGGTAGGGCAGGTCACGCTCGAGCAGCCACTCGGACATCTCCTTGCGGCCGCCGAGCTCGGTCACGAACGCCGCGTCGAGCCACGGCTTGTAGATCCGCAGCGACGGGTTCGCGAGCAGCCCGTAGCGGTAGAACCGCTCGATGTCGTTGCCCTTGTAGGTGGAGCCGTCGCCCCAGATCTGGACGTCGTCGTCGAGCATGGCGCGCACGAGCATGGTGCCCGTGACGGCCCGCCCGAGCGGGGTCGTGTTGAAGTACGCGCGGCCACCGGAGCGGATGTGGAACGCGCCGCACGCCAGCGCCGCGAGGCCTTCCTCGACGAGCGCGGCACGGCAGTCGACGAGGCGCGCGATCTCGGCACCGTACGTGCCGGCGCGGCCGGGGACCGTCTCGATCTCGGGCTCGTCGTACTGGCCGATGTCCGCGGTGTACGTGCAGGGCACAGCGCCCTTCTCACGCATCCACGCGACCGCGACCGACGTGTCGAGACCACCGGAGAAGGCGATGCCGACGCGTTCGCCGGCCGGAAGTGAAGTGAGCACCTTGGACACGTTGAGAATTATGCACGACAATGTATGAGCATGCACGTTGGGGTGGCTGTTACCTACGACTCAGCCGGGATCCAGGTCGTTCGCGCTGGTCAGCATGTGCTCGACACCGCCATCGCGCTCACCGGCCCGCATGGCCGTGATCGCCGCGCACAGGTGCGCCCCGATGTACGGATCCTGCTCCTTGCGCTCGTAGACCTCACTGTGCGCGGGGTCGTACATGGCGTACGACATCGCGGCGAGCAACGCCCGTATGCGCAGCCCGACGCCCTTAGGTGCAACAGCATCGATGATCGGGGTGACACGTTCCCAGACCTCGTCCGGCGGACCGGGCGGGCAGAGCTGGTTGAGCGCGAGCAGGCCGTTCTCCAGCGCACCCATCACCAGCCGGAGCTCGTCGTCGTCCTCCGGCAGCAGGTGCGCGACCCCCTCGGCGTCCCTCTCGTGGTAGGCGATGGCGAGCCGCAGGCCGATCGCCTGGCTGCGGTTCTTCTGCTCAGGCTCGGCGCACCACCACCGTTCCCGCGCGGTCCTGGGAAACATGTTCGCAGTCTGACGATGTGGAGCCGCTTTCGCTCGATGGTTTAGGTAAGCCTAACCAAAGGTGTACGTTGCTCGGCATGTCGCGCTACTCCGCCCTCGACAGGTTCGCGCTCAAGGCCGCCACCAAGGCCGCCGAGCTGATGATGGCCCCGGCCAACCGACGCGAGGTCTTCGACCAGTTCGTCATGACCGTCAAAGCGGTGACCGAACTCAGCGAGCACATGCGGCGCGTGACGTTCCACGCGCCGGAGCTCGCCTCGTTCGCACTGACAGGCCCCGACGAGTACTTCGGCCTGCTCGTCGCGAACGGCCGCGACCTGGTCATGCCGGCCGACGACCGCATCAACGTCCGCTCCTCGCTGCGCGCCATGCCGGAGGAGACGCGACCGGACCTGCGCTGGTACACCATCCGCGCGCACCGGCCCGAGACCGCCGAGATCGACGTCGACTTCGTGGTGCACGGCGACGCGGGCCCCGGCACCCGCTGGGCTCGCCGAGCCGTCGCGGGCGACCAGGCGGGCTTCCGCGCGGGCGGTTCGGCGTACCGGCCGCCGTCCTCCGGCGCGGTGCTGCTGGCGGCGGACGAGACCGCGTTGCCGGCGCTGTCCGCGATCCTCGAGACGGAGACGCGGCCCGTGCAGGTGTTCGTCGAGGTGCCCGACGAGTCGTACCGGACCGACCTCGACGCGGAGTGGGTGTTCCGCGGCTCGGCCGAACCCGGTGCCGCACTGCTGAAAGCGATCCAGGACAAGGCGCTGTCCACTGTGGACTACGGGTGGGCCTGCGGTGAGTCCGGGCTCGCGACCGGGGTGCGGCGGCACCTGGTGAAGGACCGCGGCGTGGACCGGAAGGCGATCATGTTCAGCGGCTACTGGAAGGTCGGCTCGGCCCGGATGTAGGGCCTGCATCGAAGTCTGGGTTCGACGAGAGTCGCGCCTGAGGACCCCCGCAAAGCCGTTTCTGCTGGTGGGCGTCTGCAAGCTACCAACCCTTGATCAAGTCGATTTATGCGCTCACCGGAGCCCCTCGAAGGCAACGCGGTACCAGTCGCTCCACGGCGCGGGCCGGCCCTGAGCATCGACCTTCACGATCACCCGGTGGCCGTGCGCGTAGTGGCCGCAGCGGAAGCCGAACCGGGCACCGGTGGCGCTGATGCGTTCGGCCGTGATCTCCACCGGCAGCACGCCCGGTGAGGTGAAGGCGGTCTGGAACTCGATGTGCAGTTCCTTCACCGCGTAGTTCAGATCAGCGCCGATGCCCAGGTGCTCGAACAGCGCCGACTGGGCCCGTTCCACGTGAACGGGAAAACGCGAATGGTGCAGCGTGCCGTGAGGATCCAACTCGTCGAAGTAGACCGGGCTCTTCCAGTGAAAGCTCACCGCGGCGACTCCTTGGCAACAGGCTCGGCCGAAACTCTAGAAGAAGCGGTGCCAAACGAGAACCCGCTCGTCGATGTGTGATCGATTCCGGCCCGTGGTTGTGAAATTCCCGGACGGCAAAGATTTGGCCAACAAGCTGGACGTGAACGCCGTTCATGTACCACCTTCTGCCTCGCAAGCCTCTCCGGCTCCCCTGCTCTGCGGAATCGAGGCCCCTGTTGAGAAAGAAGCTCCTGCCCGCGCTGGCCGGCGCGGTCCTGATCACGGCGCTGTTCCCGGGAATCGCGCTCGCGGACCCGCCCCAGGCCATCCCCGCCAACTACGAGGAGGCCGACGGAAAGTGGCAACCGGCGTTCGACTACGACGGTGACGGCTGCTACCCGACCCCGGCGATCTCGCCGACCGGTCAGGTGGCGGGCGGCCTGAAGAACTCGGGCGCGCTGAACGGCCAGTGCCACGACCGGTCCGATCTGGACAACACGAACTCCTACAGCCGCAGCAAGTGCAACAACGGCTGGTGCGCCTACCTGTACGACCTGTACTTCGAGAAGGACCAGGCCGTGCCGGGTTGGGACTGCTGCGGCCACCGCCACGACATCGAGCACGTGATCGTCTGGGTGCAGAACGACGTGGCCCAGTACGTCTCGACGTCGGCGCACGGCAAGTACAGCACCTACTCGCGGGACAAGGTGGCCTGGGAAGGCACCCACCCGAAGATCATTTATCACAAGGACGGCGCGAGCACGCACTGCTTCCGCCTCGCGGGCTTCAACGAGCAGGCGGAGAACCACTACGGGGTCTACCAGTACCCCGACCTGGTCAGCTGGAACCGCTTCCCGGCCGGGGTGCGCGACGTCCTGGTGAACGCGAACTTCGGCAGCGCCTCGCTGGCGATCAAGGACGGCGCGTTCAACCACAACCTCGGCATCGCGAAGCCCGCCGGGATCCCGTTCGACCCGAACGCGTGAGGCTCACTTAGCCACGCGGTCGAGCCATTCGGCCAGGAGGGCCCGCTCCGCTGGAGACAGCATCAGGGGCGGGTCCTCTTCCAGTGCCACCCGCAACGCGATCGCCCGGCTCGGGATGTCCGTCGGCTCGTCCGGCGAGGCGTCCGTCGTGATCGCCCTGATCACCTGTTCCCGGGAGAACGTGATCAACCCCAGGTCGCGCTCCGCCTCCGGCGTCGCGATCAACGACAGCACCACGCCCATGCCCGCCGCGTGCACGAACTCCGCGGCCTGCTCGACCGGAACGGTCAACCGGCCCACCGCCGCGATGCCGCTGATGATCTCGCGGAGCATCGCGTCCGCCTCGAGCCGCGACTCGCGCTTGCGCGCCTCGCCGTACATCAGCAGGTAGAACGCGGGTTTCGCCAGACCGAACCCGATGTGCATCTCCCACCCGCGCCGCAGGTCGTCGACCGGGTTGTCACTCACGCCCATCGCGTGCTTCGTCGCGAGGTAGTCGGCGAAGCCGTAGGCCGCGACGGCGTCCAGCAAGCCGTCCTTGTCCCCGAACAGCCGGTAGAGCGTCGGTGCCTGCACCCCCGCCGCCGCCGCGACGGCGCGCGTGGAGACGGCTTCCTTGCCGCCCTCGATCAGCAGGTCGGCCGCAGCCTTCACCAGACGCTCTCTCGTGTCCATGTAACGACGATAACACATCATAGGTAGCGCTGATTCGATAGCGATGATACGTTAATGACGTTAGCAACGGAAACACCAGCTAGGAGTACTGACATGACACGCGTTGCGATCGTGACCGGCGGTTCGAGGGGCATCGGGCGGGCAGCCGCCGAGCGTCTCGCCGCGGACGGCATGGCCGTCGTCATCGTCTACGCCGGCAACAAGATCGAGGCCGACAAGGCGGTTGAGGAGATCAAGGCGGCAGGTGGCCAGGCCATCGCCGCACAGGCCGATGTGGCCGACGAGGTCGCTCTCGGCGCCGCGTTCGACCTGGCCGTCGAAACCTTCGGTGGCGTGGACGTCGTCGTGAACTCGGCGGGCATCATGCCGTTGGGCACGGTCGCAGACATGGACCTCGAAGTCTTCGACCGCATCATGCGCACCAACGCCCGTGGCACGTTCGTCGTGTCCCAGCAAGCCGCACGCCGGCTGCGCAACGGCGGCGCTCTGGTCAACATCTCGTCTTCGGTCGTGGGCCTGCGCTTCCCGCAGTACGGCGCCTACGCCATGTCGAAGGGCGGCGTCGAGGCGCTGACCCTGGTCCTGGCCCGCGAGCTGCGCGGCCGCGACATCACCGTGAACGCCGTCGCCCCCGGCCCCACCGCCACGGCCCTGTTCCTGGAGGGCAAGGACGAGGCGACGATCGACAACCTCGCGAAGCAGGCGCCGCTGGAGCGCATCGGCTCCCCCGGCGACATCGCCGAGGTCATCTCCTTCCTGGCGGGCCCGGCCCGCTGGATCAACGGCCAGGTCGTTCGTGCGAACGGAGGCATCATCTGATGGGCAGGATCGCGGAGAAGAAGGTCGTCGTGGTCACGGGGGCGTCCAGCGGTTTCGGCGCGCTCGCCGTCCGTTCGCTGGCTCGCGCGGGCCACACCGTCTACGCGGGCATGCGCGAAACGCTGGGCCGCAACGCTCCCGCGGTCGCCGACCTCGGCGCGTTCGGTGCCGAGCACGGGCTCGACGTGCACGCCGTCGAACTCGACGTGCAGTCGCAGGAGTCAGCGGACGCGGCCGTTGCGCTGATCATCGCCGAGCAGGGCGGCCTGGACGTGGTGGTGCACAACGCCGGCCACATGGTCACCGGCCCGGCCGAGGCCTTCACGCCGGAGCAGTACGCGGCGCTGTACGACGTGAACGTCCTCGGCACGCAACGGGTCAACCGCGCCGCCCTGCCGCACCTGCGCTCACAACGCTCCGGCCACGTCGTCTGGGTGGGTTCCTCGTCAACACGTGGTGGCACTCCCCCGTACCTGGCGCCGTACTTCGCGGCCAAGGCGGCGATGGACGCGGTCGCGGTGTCGTACCGCGCCGAGCTGCTGCGGTTCGGCATCGAGACCACGATCGTCGTGCCGGGCGCGTTCACCCACGGCACCAACCACTTCGCGCACAGCGGCACCCCGGCCGACGGCGCTGTGGCGTCCGCCTACGAGGAGTTCTACCCGGGTCTGATGGACCAGGTCGGTGCCCGCCTGGCCGAGCTGGAACCGTCGTGGGCCGACGTGGGCGCGGTCGCTGACGCGATCGTTTCGGTCGTGGGAGCGGAGAAGCCGCCGTTCCGCGTGCACGTCGACCCGTCCGACGACGGCGCCGAGGTCGTGAACAAGGTGGCGGACCGCGTCCGCAGCGAGTTCCTCCGCCGGGTGGAACTGGCCGACCTGATCTGATCGTCAGGCCTGGCCGAGGAGCGCGGACACGGTGACGAACCGGTAGCCGCGCTCCTTGAGCTTGCCGATGATCGGCTTGAGCGCCTGCCTGGTCTGGTCGCGGCCCTGGTACATCGGGTGCAGCAGGATGATCGAACCCGGCTTGGTCAGGTTCAGCGTCTCCTGCTCGATCTGTTGCGCGGTGGGCGTTCCCGCGGAGTCCGGCTCGACGTCCCACATGATCGTCTTGCGGTTGTGCTCGCTCAGGTAGTGCGGCAGGGCGAAGAGCTTCTTGCCGTTGGGCGGCCGGAAGTGGATGTCGCCCTGGTAACCGGTCTTGCGAATCTCCGCGTCGGTGTCCTCGATCTCCTTGGCCACCGTGCCGGGCAACACGCCGACCATGCGCTGGTGGTTGAACGTGTGGTTGCCGATCTCGTGGCCGGCGTCCGCGATCTTCCTGCCCAGCTCGGGGTTGTTCTGCAGGTCGCGGCCCATGAGGAAGAACGTGGCTTTGACCTCTTCGGAGTCCAGCGTGTCGAGGACCTGCTGGGCGCCGGCCGGATCGGGGCCGTCGTCGAAGGTGAGCGCCACGACCTTCTCCGTGGTCTCGACGCGGGTCACCAGCTCACCGAAGAACTGGAACGTGCGGGAACTGCTGATGTTCCAGAGTCCCGCGGCGGCGGCGAGCACGACGACGAGGCTGACTGCGGTGATGATCGTTGGCTTGCGGCGTAACCACTTCATGTGATCACTATAGGAACGGCGCGACTGGTCGGACCTGCTCCCCGGCGGACGCCGCCCGCCTGGTCGGCTGTGTCCGTCTCCACCTGATCGGATTACTCCAACTGATTGACATCGCCGAGCTTTGAAACCGGCCGTGTCCGCCTCCCGTCATCGTTGGGCACCGAATGCCTGGCGGAAAACGGGAGGGCTACGCCATGGCTGGTCTTGGCGACGTGTCGCGGTGGTGTCCGTGACCGGACCGAACGAGCTGGTGGTCAAGCCCGATGCGGAACCGGGTGGCCTTGTCAACGCCGGTACCGGTGACAACGGGTGGATGACCGGGATCTCCATCGCGGAGTCGGCGATGGACACGTTCAACGGCGTCAAGGACGGCAACTGGGTCGAGGCGGGCCTCGGGATGGTCGGGTTGGCCGCGGACGCGGCGGCGATGGCCATCGACCCGTTCGGCACGCTGATGTCGTCGGCGGCATCGTTCCTGATGGAACACGTGCAGCCGCTCAAGGACATGCTGGACTGGCTGGCGGGCGATCCTCCGGTGATCGAGTCGTACTCGGCGACGTGGGGGAAGGTCTCCGAGGAGCTGGGCAAGATCGCCGAGGAGTACGGCGCGTTGGTCGCCTCCGGGGCCAAGGGCTGGACCGGCGCGGCGGCCGAGAAGTACCTGGAGAACTCGAAGGTTCACGGGGACGCGTTGACCGGTGCGGCGTCGGCGGCGGGGACCGTGGGCACGGTCGTCGGCATGATGGGCATGGTCGTGGCCTTCGTGCGCGAGATGGTGCGCGACCTGATCGCCGACCTGGTCGGCAAGTTGATCGCCTGGGTGTTGGAAGCCGCGTTCTCGCTGGGCTTCGGGACGCCGGTGATCGTGGCGCAGGCCGTGGCCGCGATCTCCAGGTGGGCGGCCAAGATCGCGAAGATCGTCCAGGACCTGCTGAACACGATCAAGAAGGTCTCCCCGCTGCTGAAGCGGTTGGTCGAGGTCTTCGAGAAGATCATGAAGGCGGTCGGCAAGCTCGCGCGCAAGGTCACCGGGCTGGACGCGCTGAGTTCGGGCAACGTCAGGCCTGGCGGGTTCGTGCAGACCGGACGGCCGGACATCGACGCGCCGTCCGGCGCCGCCGGTCGGGGAGACGACGGCTCGGCCACGCCCAGCTCGGCCACGCCCGATCCGAACGCGCCCAGCCCGAACGCGCCCGGGTCGTCCTCGCCCGGCCCGAACACACCCAGCGCGTCCTCACCCGGCGCGTCCTCACCCGGTCCGAACACACCCGGCTCGGCCACGCCCGGCCCGAACACGTCCAGCTCGTCCGCACCCGGCCCGAACACGCCCAGCCCGGATTCGCCGTCCTCCAACCTCCCTCGCGACACCACCTCGACCTCCAGCACCGGCACCCCGACGGCCGACCCCGCCACCCGGCCAGGACGCAGCGAACCCGCCGACACGCCCACCACGGCGCCGCGTCCCGGGCGCCACCCCAGCAGCACCGACGTCGACGACGTCCCGCGAGGCACCGCGCCCGCTTCCGGCCCGTCCACCACCCCGCGCGACGCCACGCCGTCGGGCGGCCACCGGAGCGGGCCGGCGGGACAGCCGATCACCACCGCCGGTGGTGGAGGTGGCCCCACGACCAGCGGCGGTTCTCACGGCGGAGGCGCTGATGGTGGCGGTAACAGCGGTGGTTCGCCCACCGCGCCGACACCGTCCCGCACCGACAGCACCTCAGCGGCCACGACCGCAGCCCCGGAAGCGCCAAGCCGTCCCGGCCAACCCCACCCCAACGCACCGAACTCCACCCCGCCCGGCACACCCGCCCAGCACCCGACCCACGGCGGTGCACCGTCCGGTGGAGGTGCACCGGCTGGGACTGGATCCGGTGGTGGCGCACCTGCTGGTGGCGGCGCGCGGCCAGGCGGCGGCGGTTGGACCGGAACTCCGGGGAGCCGAGGCGACCTGGGCTCCTCCACGCCGTCGGCCCGCACGCCCGACAACGCCCGCCCGTCATCCGTCAGCCCGTCCGCCGCCTCCACCCCGCACCCGGCCGCCCCTCACGCGGGCCCGCCGGCGCACGGTCCCGGCTACACCAGTCCCACCTCGCCCGCCGCACACGGGGGCCCGGGAAGCGCACCCGGCGGCCAGCCCCCGAGGGCAGTCGATCCCACCCACGCCCGCCCTGGAAGCACCGACCCGTCCAGCTACACACCACCGCACACCAACGCGGGTCAGCCGCCGCAGCGGGGACCGCAGTCGGTCCCGCCGCACGCGAATCAGTCCCACGCAAGCCCGCCACCGCAGCGCGGACCGCAGCACACCGGCCCATCGCGAGCGGGCTCCGGCTCGTCGCGCCCGGACCTACCAGCACCGGGCACCCGCCCCGGTGGAACGCCCCCTGGCCCCCGGCCCGACGGCCCCCGCCCGGCCGGACCACCCGGCACCCGGCCCGCCGGACCGACACCGGGCAACGCCCGCCCGGACGGGCCGGCACCCGGCCCCCGTCCGGACGGCGCACGTCCCAGGGCCGCCGATGCTCCGGCCCGCAACCCCGTGCCACCGCACCAGCACGACGTGCCGGGCACCCGGCCCCACGACACCTCACCGCCACACCACGACCCGCCTCGCCGTGCGCCCGACGACGTTCCGGCACCCCGCCGCGAGCCAGACGGCACGCCCGGCCCACGTCGTGACCCCGAGCAGGGGACCCCACCCCGGCGAGATCCCGACGGCACCGATCCCGGCACCCCGCACAAGGATCCGGACGGCACTCCCCATCGCGACGCGGACCGGCCGGACATCGACGAGGCACACGCCCGTCACGGCGAAAGCACTCCCGCCGGCATCTCGCACCACCGCGGCGACCCGGACATGGGCGACCTACCGCACCGCGTCCCCCACGACCCGCGCTACTTCACCGCCGACGTCCACGTCACCCCCGACGGACGCGCCCGCATCGGCAACCACACCTACACGCCCGAGGAATACGGCGACCTCCTGCGCCGCAACGGCTGGGACGGCAGAACCCCCATCCGCCTCATCGGCTGCGACGCCGGCTCCAACGACTTCGCCAACCGTCTCTCCCGCCACACCGGCGCCGACGTCCTGGCTCCCACCAAACCCGCCTGGACCGATGCATCAGGCCGCGTCTACACCAGCGACGCCGAAATCGGCCCAGACGGCAACCGCCAACCCAAAATCCCGCCCAACGGCGAATGGCAAACCCACCGTCCCGACGGCACCACCACCAAAGCCGGTGACGACGGCTTCGTCCCCGGCACCAAAGACACCGACAAAACCGACCTCGACCCCGCCGGCGCCCGCGACCGGGGCAAGCCGGACGACTCGTGGCAGAAAAAACCGGATCAACCGTCGGGGAAGACCCCGCGAGAGAAGATCGACGATCAGAGCTACTTCGACAAGCACTACATCAAGTACAAGGACAACGACGGCAAAGTCATCATCGCGCGCAGGCCTGGGGCACGCGAGGACTCGGACGGGAAAGAAACGCACCATTTGCGTTGGAGGAACGGCAGGCTCGAGTTCGCCAAGGACGCTCCGCCCCCGTTGCGCCCCGATTTCGACAAGAGCAGGCACGAGCGGTTTGACGAGAACGAAAGGCGGGTGTTGCCGAAGGAGCCGGAGGACGCCCGCACACCGGACCACTCGGACACGTCCGCGAACACCACCGGCACGCCGCAGGACACCGCAACCGCTCCGGAACGACCCAGCACGAGCGGGTGGCGCGAAGAACACCGCGAGCGCATCCGCGTGGCCATGGAGGAGCGCAACGCCGCCGCTGCTCACCACGAGAAGACCTCCAAATCGTTCGATGGCGGTTCGCAGGAGATGAAGGACGCGATGTCCCGGCGGAGGGACGCGGGTGAGGTGCTCGGCGAGGAGGCGGGCGAACTAGCGTTTCGCAACCGGCTGGCCCGCGAGTACGGCGGCGACGTCGACTTCGTGCGGCGCGCCGATCCGGACAACCCTGGCCGCGAAGTGTTCGACGTGGTCGATCCGAACAATCCCGGCGAGCCGCTGGCGACGGTCCGGCCGCTGCACAACACCGGCGCGGGCAGCGGGGAGTTCGACCAGATCTTCGAGATCCACGAACGCGGGGCCGACAACCCGCGCTACGTCATCCAGGAGGCCAAGGGCCCGAAGGGCGAATACAGCGCCCGCACGCTTCCCGACGGCACCAGCGTCAACCAGCTCAGGCGCGACTACATGGAGGACGTGCTCGATGCGATGGCCAACGACAAGGACCCGAACAAGCGGGCCCTCGCGGCTCAGATCGAAATTGCACTGAACGATCGACGAGTGGATTATGTCGAGGTCAGGGCGCGGGTCGATCAGGAAACCGGTGCGAGAACCGCGACATACGCAGGCTTCGACTACAAGCCCGTCAACCTGTACCCCACCACTGGGACGGAATCGTGACAACCTTGCCGCGCCATGAAGTCGACCGCGAGCTGGCCGGGGAGATGATCGCGGAGACATCCGCCATTCTGCCGACGTTCATCGACCAGGTGGAGCGGACCCCGCTCGCGTTGACCTCCGTGCTGCGCAGGTCGCTGAAGCTGGCCGCACTGCGCACGGTGCCCGACCCCACCGCCAAGGACGTGTTGACCTGGGACGACCTGGTCACCGCGATGCAGGCCGCGTCGGCGCTGTTCGCGGTGGTCGACACGTCCGTGGAGTCGATCGAGTACACCGTCGGCCGCAGGATGCGCATCTCGACCACCCCACCGGGCCAGCACAACCGCGCCGGGTACTGGCTCACCGCGACGTGGCTCGCGGTCATCTGCCGCGAGGAGCAGCGGCTGACGGCGCTGGCCTCGGTCCCGGAGGAGGTGATGCGCGCGGCGGACGTCGGCTACGACGACTTCATGTACGCCTGGGTCGACACCCTGCAGACCTTCTTCCGCAACGGTCCGGACCTCGACGCGAAGTTCGCCACGACCGTGGAGCTGGTGAACAGCGCGTCGGACACCCCGCAGGAACTGATCACGCGGTTGATCTACCCGCCCATGGAGCTGCTGTACTACGTGCTCGACCGCGACGCGGACCGGTTCAACGAGTCGTTGGAACGCGCGCTCGACCTGCACCGGCAGCACTGGTCCGCTGCTGACCGGGCGACGAATCCCGACGGTTTCATCGCGCTGGCGCCGCTGGCGATGGCCGTGCTCGCCCAAGAAGTGGGCATCGAAGTGCGCGTGGAGTCCGACTACCTGCCCCGGTACCTGCTGTCCGGCGCCTGGGTCGGCGAGACCCCGACCTCCTGAGGCCGGCTCGGTGGTGGCGCTGTCCTGTCCCCCACTACGGCCGTCGTCTGCGTGCGGGACAACTCCCTCACGCGCCGACCACGTCGAGCGCCGCTCTGCCGACGCGCAGCACCCCGTCATCGAGCGGCACCGTCCGGATGCCACCCTTGCCGCGCAATCCCTTGAACGCGCCCGGAGCGATGACCACGTCCATCCAGGCGCACGGGTTGGCCTGCCGGTGGACCTCGAACCGCACCGGCCCGTCGCCGGTGTCGAGACTGAACACGGTGCCGCGCGGCAATGAGTCCACGTCGAACCCGCGCACGACGATGTTCCGCCGGGCCACCAACGGATCCACCGACCAGGGATCGAGCGACTCGGCGGCGAGCACCGTGACGGCGGCGTTGCGATGCGCCGGGTGGTTGAAGTACCTGTCACCGACGATCCCGAGGCCGGCCCGCAACTCCACGTGGCCCTGCGAAACCGGCCCCGGATCGGGACGAGGGCCGTCCGACGGACGACCCTCGTAGGCGTGCACGGGTGAAGCGTGCAGCGCGACGATCTCTACTTCTCGCCGAGCTGCCATTCCGGCCTCACGTAGTGGCACGTGTAGCCGTTCGGGTAGCGCTCCAGGTAGTCCTGGTGCTCCGGCTCGGCCTCCCAGAAGTCCGACGCCTGGGTGACCTCGGTGACGACCTTGCCCGGCCACTTCCCCGAAGCGTCGACGTCCGCGATCGTCTCCTCCGCGACCTTCTTCTGCGCGTCGTCGGAGTAGAAGATCGCCGAACGGTAGCTGGCGCCGATGTCGTTGCCCTGACGGTCGCGGGTCGACGGGTCGTGGATCTGGAAGAAGAACTCCAGGATCTGCCGGTAGCTCAGCTGCTCGGGGTCGAACACGATCTCGATCGCCTCGGCGTGGTTGCCGTGGCGGCGGTAGGTGGCGTTCGGCGTGCTGGGGTCGCCGGTGTAGCCGACGCGGGTGGAGACGACTCCGGGGTGGCGGCGGAACAGGTCCTGCATGCCCCAGAAGCAGCCGCCCGCGAGAACAGCCTTCTCCGTCACAGTGGTTCTCCTCTGATGCTCGGTGTTCACTCAGGGGAACGTTCGGGGGCGGGCTCATCATCCCCGTCAGGTTGTGACGTATCCATTACGGGCACCGACCTCGCCTCGATGACCTCGCCCAGGTAGCGCAGGACGACGGCCACGGCCGCGGCGACCGGCACCGAGAAGAACGCGCCCGCGATCCCGTAGATGCTGGTACCCGCGGTGACCACCAGCAACACCACCGCCGCGTGCAACCGCAGGCTGCGCGACTGCAGGATGGGCTGCAGCACGTTGCCCTCGACCTGCTGCACCACGATCACGATGATCAGCATGATGATGGCCGTCGTCAGACCGTTGCTGACCAACGCGACCAGCACCGCCAGGGCGCCGGCGATGAACGCGCCGATGATCGGGATGAACCCGCCGAGGAACGTCAGCGCGGCCAGCGGAACCGCCAGCGGCACGCCGAGGATCACCAGGCCCAGCCCGATGAACACCGCGTCGATGAGCGACACGACCGCCTGGCTGCGGATGAAGCTGCCGAGCGTGACCCACACCCGCTCCAGCACCGTCGTCACGTGCCCGCCCGCACGCTCACCGATGAGCCCGCGCAGCCACGGCGTGAACCGCATGCCGTCCTTGACGAAGAAGAACGCGAGCAGCAGCGCGACCAAACCGGTGACGACACCGGACGTCACCGCGCCGGCGCCGGTCAGCAACCCGTTGGCGATCGACCCGATGCTCGACTTGACCTGCTCGACGCCCTGAGCGATCAACCGGTCGAGGTCGGTGTCCTTGAGGTTGAACGGCGGCCCCGAGGCCCAGTCCTGCAACTGCGTGATGGCCTTCTGCGCGCTCTGCGCGATCTCCGGCACACCGGACGCGATCGACGTGGAGATCGCCGCGATCACCCCGCCCAGCACCGCCAGGCCGACGATCAGCACGATCGTCGCCGCCAACGCCGAGTTGAACCCCTTGGACATCAACCAGCGCGCCGGCGGCCACAACACCGTCGTGATCAGCAAGCCCAGCAACACGGGCATCACGACCACCCAGAGCTGGCCGATCACCCACACGACCATCCAGAAGCCGAGCGCCGCCAGCGCCACCCGCAGACTCCACCGCGCGAGCCAGCTCACGCCGTGCCCGATGGCCTCACCCTTGTCCGCCCACCTGCGTTCCCGTTCCACGCCGCACAGTCTGTCCTGATCTAGCCCGAACGGGTGGCAGACCCGCCGTTTTCACCGCCGGAGCGTCTTCAGGAACGCCCTTGCCTCGGCCTCGATCGGCAGTTCCGGGTCGTTGGCGGGGTCGTAGGGAGGCAACACCGGGATCGGGGCACCCAACTCGGCGAGCAACCGCTTCGCCTGTTCCAGCTCGTAGTACCGGACATAGGGCTCGCCGTCCGCCCAGGCCCACCGGCAGGCGATGAGCGCGTGTTCGCGGGCCTTGTCGGCATCACCGATGGCGAGCCAGAGTTCGGCCAGCGCCTGGTGATCCGAACCGCCGTGCTGGTCGGCCAACCGGCCGGCCACTTGAGCCGGGTCGGACAGCTGGCCCAGGTGGAACTGCGCCAAGGCGAGCCTGGTTTCCGCCGCGGGGCTGGGGATGCCGACTTCCCGTGCCATCCGCACCGCCTCGCTCAGCTCGGTCGCGGAACCGTGCCAATCACCGCGCTGCGCGAGCAACGAGCCGCGCAGCAGACGCACACTCCGAATCACCTCCCGGTGGTTGGCCCGGCGGCCTTGTGCTTCGACCTTCGCCAGCTCGTCGTCGGTCAGGACGCCGCGGTCGGCCTGGAAGAGGGCGTGCACAAGTGCGGCTTCACACCTTTGCCTCCGCATGAAGTCGTCTTCGCCGCCTCCGGGAGGCAGCGTGTTCCGCATCTCTTCCGCCTCCTCGCCCCGGCCGGCCTGGGCGAGCCATTCGAAAGCGTCCAACCGGGCGCAGTGCACGTACCTCACGTCTGCGACGCGATCCGCTGCTTGCAGGTTCAACTGCCTGATGCGCCACGATGCCGCCACCCGGTTGGCCGAGTGCACTGCGAGGGCGATGTTCGACAGGTTCACCACAGCCTCTCTCTGGTCACCGCTTTTGATCGCCAGGCGGAACGCCGTCTCCCACGCCTTCCGCGCCTGGCCGCTGTCTCCGAGGCGGCTCAACGTGCTGGCCGCGTCGTTCACCAGAGCCGAGGCGACGCCGGCCGGCAACTTGGGCGACGGCGATGACCATTCCGTGCCGAAGAACGGACGGAGCAACGACGACATCTCGGCAACGGCTTCGAACTGGTGCCTCAGCACCCTGTCCAGCCCTCCCAGGTAGACATCGGCGGCCGCGGTCAGCCGGCCCCGGCGCACCAGCGTCCGGACCAGCGTGATGTCGTCCTGAAGTTCGTCCAGGCTGCTGACGGCCTCGTACCGGGTCGTCCTGCGGGCGGAGAAGTAGTCGATCACCAGGTTGCCGAGACGTCTCCGGTCCCAGGCACCCAAGCCGTCCGCCACCACGGCGCGAACCACCGGATGCAGGTCGTACTGACCGGTTTGCCGGTCGCACTGGAGGAGGCCTCTGCGTTCCAGATCCGACACCGCTGCCGCGCTGGACCGCCGCCGGTTCAACACGTCGAGCCTCGCGTAGTCGACCGCACCCGACAGCAACGCCAAGGTGGACAACAGCCTCCGGCTCGCCCTCGGCAGGTTGTGGACCGCCTTGCTCAGGACGTGGTTGCGCTTCTGCACGAGATCGAGCCCGCCGATCTCCAGGCTCCCGCCGTGTTTCAGGTCGGTCGACCACCTGTCGAAGTCGCCGCGGGCAGGCGGGTAGTCGTTCACCAGGCCCGCCACGATGCCGGTGACGAGCGGATGGCAGTCGCAATGGCGCTGCAGGAACGACTGCATCGCCGCGGCGTCGCCCCTCACCTCGCAGTTGCGCATGAGGGCCTCGGCGTCGGCGGGCCGCAGGCCGGGCAGGCGCTCGTGCAGCACCCCGGGAATCGGCTGGCTGGACTGGTTGAGCAGCACTCTCGGGACGAGCCGCGAGGTCACCAGGATCCGCGACGGCGCCGCACCGGCCAAGGACCGCAACAGGTCGTCGTCCTCCGGCCGGATGGCGGTCGTGGGGTCGCGGTGCGCGATCTCGTCCGAGCCTCCCGCCTGTTCGTCACGCACCTGGGCGGCGTCGAGCCGGTGATAGGCGACCAGGACGCGTTCGAGCCCGTCGAGCACCAGCAACCACGGCCTGGACTCCAGCTCCTGCACCAACAGCTCGGTCAGTTCCGGTTGGTTCTTGGCGGCAAGAGCTTTGAGCGGCTTCCCGGTCATGTACGCGAGGGCGTGCCGGCAGAAGTCCGACATCACCGCACCGGCCTCGTAGAAGGAGTACCAGAACCGGCCGGCCCAGTCCCCGCGCACACCCGGCGCGTGCCGGTTCGTCCACTCCCAGGTGAGGATGCTCTTGCCGGACCCGCCGATCGCCTCGAACAACAACACCGGGTGCTGTCCGGCGGGCTTGGCCCAGTCGCTCAACGTCGCCAGCTGCGCCTCGCGGCCGACGAAGTCGTGCGACCCGAGATAGCGCGGTTTCGCGTACAGGGCGGGCGCGGCCGGGATGTGGTCTTCGCTCTCGGACCGAGGTTGCGGCGTTTCGAGCACACGGCGCAACTCGGCCACCGCCTTCGTGGCCGCGGTGGCGAACGAGGCCAGGTCCGTGAACTCGTCGTAGACCTGGTGCACGTCCCCGCCCGCGAACTTGGCCTCCTCGCGGAACTTCTCCAGCTTCGCCCGCTTGACCGGGTCGAGCTCGACACCGTCCTCGGTGACGAGGTGGCCGGCGCCCATGATGAACACCAGGATCGGCCGGCCCAGCCGCACCGCCTCGCGGAATTCCAGGTGGGTGAGCGAAAGGCCGTCGGGGTTCGCGGCGCACTCCGGCACGGCGCCGTAGCGGCGGCCGATGATCGCGACGTAGGCCGCCGCGTCCCGCACCTTCTCGAGCGACGACTCGACGACGGTGACCAGGCGGGCAGTGTCGTCTTCCATCGCCACGGCGTGGAGTTGCTGTCCCTGGATCGCGCTCATCAGCGCCGCCCGGTGTTCGCGCAGGTCGGCGTAGGTCGACGACACCATCACACCGGGGTACTGCCGTGGCGCGGACATGTAAAGATCTCGCGCCACGGCCCGATGCCGTTACGACCCGAACGGGTCAGGCAGCACCCCAGAAAGCGTCTTCCTCGGCCGGGTCGGCGGTGAACAGCCACACCTCGGCCACCTTGCCGTCGGCCACGCGCATCAGGTCCACGCCCACACCGTCCATCTCGGCACCGGAGCGCTTGCCGGTCCAGTGCACGGTCGCGGCCACGACGTCCCCGTTGACCATCAACGGACCGTTGCGGTGAAGCGTGAAGGCGCCCTCGGAGATCGACATCATGCCGCCGATCATCGCGCCCACGGCGTCAGGGCCGTGGTGGACGCCGGAAAAGCGGTTCGAACCCGGCTGGTGCCACACGACGTCGTCGGCGAACTGGGCGGCGACGGTGGCGAAGTCGCCGGACTCGAGGGCCTCGAAGTAGGTGGTCACGACGGTGAGCGGGGTGGTCATGGCTTCTCCTTTTCGCTGGCGTTGCCCTATGCTCACCAAAGGTAACCAATTACCTCAACGTAACTAATGGATGGATGTGCGCCATGTCACAGACCATGCCGGACTGGAGCGTGCTGGCCGCCACCTGCACGAGCCGTTGCTGGTGCTGTGCCGCTGGGCCGAGGCGCACATCGCCGAGGTCATGGTGAACCGCGAAGCGTACGACGCTCGCTAGGCGGGCGTGAGCACGCCGTCCACGTCCGGCATGACCGAGCCGCGGATCAGGTTCCGCACGACGGGCAGCCCGGACAATCGGAAAGCCATGTCGCGCACCGAGATCCGCCAGCGGGACGGGGGCGCCATCCAGCCGATGAACCGCCGCCCGAACGCCTGGGTGTGCTCGACGGCGGGCTTCATCCGGGCCTGATAGCGGTCGAAGGCACCCTCGACACCACCAGAAAGCTCTTCCGCCAGCACGAACGCGCCGGTCATCGCCAGGGACGCACCGTGGCCGGCGAACAGCGACACGGCCCCGCACGCGTCACCGACCAGCACGACCTTCCCGCTATGCCACGACGGCATGTCCACTTGGGACACTTCGTCGTAGTAGATGTCCTCAGGCACCACGGAAAGCAGATCGGGCGCCACCCAGCCCAGGTCACCGAACCGCGAACGCAGCTCCGCCGCCGGATCCGCGGGCAACTCCGGCGACGACGAGCGGTACAACATCAGCGCGGCCATCGCGCCGTCCCGCACGGCGTAGCAGCCGATCATCCGCTCGGGCACCGTCAACATCTGGTACCGGTAACCGATCCGAGCGGCCAACGACTCGTCCTGGAACGAGAACGCCGCCGTGTGATGCCCCAGATACCGCACGAACGCCGCCGCCGGCCCGAACACCAGCTTCCGCACCGTCGAGTGCACCCCGTCCGCGCCCACGATCAGGTCGAACGAGCGAACCGAACCGTCCGAGAACGTCACCCGGCCGTCGTCGAGAGCGGTAACCGTTACCCCGTACCGGATCGAGCTGCGCACGTCCGCGCGGATCACGTCGGCCAGATCGCCGCGCAACAGGCTGATCACCCCGGAGGCGACCGACTCGTAGGCCGACGCGGAAATCTCGCTCCGCCGGTTCCCCCGAGCATCCACGCTCGTCACCGAGGAGATCGGCGCGCGACGGGACTCCAACGCCGGCAGCAACCCCATCCGCCGCGCCACCTCGTGACCCGGCCCGAAGAAGTCGATCATGTAGCCGCCCGCGCGGAACGACGGTGCCCGCTCGACGACGAGCACCTCCCATCCCGCGCGTTCCAGCCACCACGCCGTGGAAAGCCCGGCGATCCCGGCTCCTACGACCAACGCTTGTTGGGCACTCGACTTAGGCATATGCCCAATTTAACACTACGGGTGCATGTTGCGGCTGCTCCGGCCACTGCTCCAGAACCAGATACCGGCCACGACCAGCGCCAACACGCCCAACCCGATCAGCCCGTCCGGAACACCGCCGGTGTTCTGCTGCTGTTGCTGCTGCGCGGAGTTCTGCGGAACGACCTGGGGCACAGCACGGGGAGGAGTGGTGGGCGCGACCGACGCCGGCTGCGCGACCAGGGCCAGCGGAATCGCCTTGGTGTCGTTGAAGTCGACCATCCCGGTCGCCTCCAGCACCGTCATGTGGTCGAGCACCGTGTCCATGCACACCTTGGCGTAGTCGCGAATCGCGGTGTTGCGCGTGCCGGTCCGCACGGTGGCGAGGAAGTTGTAAACACCGCCGTGCGCGGCGCGCAGCCGGTTCGCGAAAACGCGATCGAACTCGGCGCTGCGGGCGGGCGCGGCCTGCATTTCGTCGAGCCAGCCCTGCTGGGCCTCGCTGGGCTGCGTGGGCAGCTGCACGTTCAGCGTGCGGGCGAGCTCGACGGTGCGCCGGTCCAGGTCGGCGTGGCCGTCGATCAGATGCCGGCCCGCCTCCTGCACCAGCGGGTTCGCCGACTTCTCCAGGCCCATCCGCCCGGCGGGGCCCTCCCACAGCCCGGCGAGGGCCACTTTCTGCAACAGGTCGCGCCCGGCCGGGCCCATCGGCCCGAACTGGGTCTGGACGTAGTCGGGTCCCAGGTCCTGTTGGGCGAACGCGGACGGGGCACCGAGCAGCATGATCAGCAAGGAGACTAGGAGGATCCGCATGCCGAGAGGTACGGACAGACGACGAGCCGACGACCGTTGCACAGTGCAATGTTTATCGTTTCGTTATCTGAACCGAACCCTGTAGAACTGACGGGTGAGCGATGTCGACGACCTGACCGACGCGGTCCTCACCGCGTCCCGCCTGCTGATCGCCGTGTCGGCGCGCTCGCTCGCGGCGGTCGAGGAGACGCTCACGCTGCCGCAGCTGCGGATGGTCGTGCTGCTCGACAGCCGCGGCCCGATGAAGCTCACCGCGCTCGCCGACCTCCTCGAGGTCAACCCGTCGACCGCGAAGCGCATGATCGACCGCCTGATCACGTCCGGCATGGTCGACCGCGAGCCGAACCCGGTCACGAAACGCGAGGTCGTCGTCGTGGTCACGGAGGAAGGCCGCCGGGTCGTGGGCGAGGTGATGACCCGGCGGCGAGCCGAGATCAGCACGATCGTGGCGCGCATGCCGGAACACCTGCGGCACGGCCTGGTCGAGGCACTGAACGCGTTCTCCGAGGCCGGCGGCGAACCTCGCTGGTCAGCCCGCGACGAGACGCCGGAACGGACCCGCGACCACGTGAAAGTCGACTGACTCGTCCAACGCGCGGTGCAGCACCAACCCGTCGATGGCCGCACCCAACAACAACGCCACCGCGTCAGCATCCGCAACGCCTGAACTCCGCAGCCACTCGGCGACCCTCGCGCGAAAGTCCGCGACCAGCGCGGACAGCCCGGCACGCAGCTCGGGCAGCCGGTGCGCGGCCAGGAACGCCTCGGCCAGCAGCAACGACTCCGGATCGGTGCCGGTGTAGCGGGAAAGTTCGGCGAGCATCCGTTCGATGCCGTCCGCCGGATCGCCGGACAACGCCTCCGCGGACTCGGCCAGCACCTTCGACGCGAACTGCAGCGCGGCCGTCGACAGCAGTTCCGGCACCGACGAGAAGTGGTAGTGCACGAGAGCGGCGTTCACACCCGCCCGTTCCGCGACCAGCCGCGTGGTCACCGCACCCCAGCCGACCTCACCCACGAGCTGGGCGGCGGCGTCGAGCAGCTGTTCACGGGTGCGGCGACCACGATCGGCAGACTTGGGCACGCGCCCGAGATTAGCTTTCGGCCTTCTTCGTAAACGCGGCGAGGACCTCGACCCACCCGCCCGAGTTGTCCTCGTGGGCCTTGGCGCGCAGCTCCTCCGAGCCGGCCAGCGCCGCGAACCCGCTCTCCACGACCCGCAGCCGCGTCCCGGAGCCCTCCGGCGTGAGGGTGAACTCGACCAGCGTCGTGTTGTCCGAGGTCAGCTCCTGCCCGCCGAACGCGCTGGCCCAGCGGTACGACACGAACGTCTGCGGCGTCACGGTCTCGACCAGCACCGGGAAGTCGCCGTACTGCTCGTTCTCGCAGAGGGTCGTCTCACCCTCGACGGCGACGCCCGACGGCTCCGAGGCCACCCACCACCCCGGCTCGGTCACCAGCCGCCAGACCCGCTCCAGCGGCGCCTCGATCACTGTCTCGCGTTCGATCCGGTCCACGGTCACGACAACTCCTGAAGTCCGCCAACAAGTGCAACCCCAGAGTTGCACATCCCCCGACGATGCGCAACTCTGGGGTTGCATGTCCTACTGGCGGGCGCCGAGCTCGCCGACGACCGAAGTGGTCACCGCGGAGGAGCTGCGGACCGTGCCCTTGGGGAGCCCGCCCTGGTCCGGGGACTGGTCCTCGGCGACGACGTTCCGGTTGCCGATGAAGTCACCGTTGGCCGGGTCGATGATGATCTCGGCGAAGTCGTCGTAGTACTTCTTGCCGAGCGCGACGCCTTCCTTGCCGTCGAGGTTCGCCCGCTTGTCGGTGACGACCAGGCCGGGCAGCAGGGCGAGCGCGCGGAAGATGTTCGCCCGCACCTCCGCCGGGTACCGGCCCGTTCGCAACGCCTCGACAGCCGCCATGAACGCGCCCGCGTCGTTGTCGTGGCCCTCCGCCCTGAGCTTCGCCAACAGCTCCCGCGGATCCTTCGGCAGCGCGGCGATGAACTCCGGCGACGGGTTGTGGAACGACGCGACGGTGCAGCGGTCCGGCTGCCCCTCGGCGAAGTAGGAGTAGTTGCCGCACTTGGCGCGGAACTCCGCGCCGTCCTGGAACGACGTGGCGGCTTCCGGCTTGCCGTCGCCCTCGTGACCGGGCAGCCACTTCACCGAGTTGATCTTGTTCCGGAACATCCACTCGTCGCGGCGATCGGCAGGAACCCACTCCTCCTGGACCATGTCGGTGTACGAGGCCTTCGTGCCCCCGTACTCCGCCATGATCCCCTCGTACCGGCTGCGCACGTACCAGTACTGACCAGGGGCGATGGGGCGTTCGACGACGCGGGAGGCGAGGTCCGCGGCCTTGATCAGCTCCTCGGCGGCGGTCGCCGAGTTGCTGCCGACACCGGTGAGGTCGACGGTCGACGCGACCAGGCCACCGCCGGCCAGCACGGTCACGGCGGCCGCGGCGGCGAGCCAGCGGCCCCGGCGACGAGGCCGGTGTGCAGCGACCGGCGTACGCATCTGAAGCGCGGCCGCCAGCGCGGCCTTGCCGGCGGCGACGTCGAACTGGACGGGCTCGTCACCGGCACGGGACAGCGCCGCGTCGAGCACTCGGTCGAGGGTTTCGGACTTGGTCGGCTCAGACATGGCTGTCTCCGGTGAGGTCGTGGTCGGTCGCGGCGAGACGGGTGCGAAGCCGGGCGCGGCCGCGGTGCAGCCTGGTGCGCACGGTGGCCACCGGGACGTCGAGCGCCACGGCGATCTCCGACGGCGAGAAGTCCGCCCACGCGTGGAGCAGCAGCACCTCGCGTTCCTCGATGCGGAGTTCAGCGAGCCAGGCGGTGAGCGGGCCGGCGAGCACGTCCGCGTCCGCCGCGGCGCTCACCCGGTCACCGATGTCGGCCTCGTCCGTGCGGGCCGCGTGCTCCTTGCTCCACGCACGCAGCTTGCGTTCCTCTGCCCGTACGTGGCCGCGCAGCAGGTTCGTCGCCACGCCGTACAGCCACGCACGCACCGCGTCGGCCTCGTAGGTCTGCCCGGCCCGCTGGTCCCAGAGCACCAGGAAGGCCTCCGACACCACGTCCTGCGCGGTGTCGGTGCCGACCCGCCTGGCCACGTAGCGGTGCAACCGCTCGGCCGTCGATTCGTAGAGAGTCAGCAGCGCGGCCTCGTCCAGCACGCCGGGCGGCTCGTCGTCGATGGTCAGCGCCACTGGCGCCACGTCGCTTCGCACATGACCACCTGGCCGCAGCCCCCACGAGCGTTCCCGGCGTGTGCTCACCACCACATCGTCGGGCCGGAGATCAGATCTCGCTCGGGAACGGGTGCCGGGCCGCGAACTCGGCCGCGGTCATCCCGAACACGACCACGTCGTGATGGCGTCCGGCGAAGAACTCGTGCTCACGCAGCCTGCCCTCCTCCGTGAAGCCGAGCTTGCGGTGGAACGCGAGAGAGGGCTCGTTGAACGCCCACACGGTCGCCTCGCACTTGTTGAACCGCCGCTCGCCGAACATGAAGCTCAGCAGCAGCGGCACCGCGTCCGACCCGTAACCGCGTCCTTTGTGCTCGGGATTGATGCCGATGCCGTAGCCGAACCGCCCGGCCCGATGGTCCGTCAAGAACGTTCCCACCGTGCCGACGAGCGCACCGTCCTCAAGGGACTCGATCGCCAGGTCGAACTGATCGCCTTCCACCGGCTTGAGCGCGGCCTTCTGCGCGGCCTCGCGTTGCCGTGCGGCCGACCACGGCGAATGGATCTTGTCTCCCCTCCGCATGTCGGTGGTGTTCTCCTCGCGCTTCGCGAGCAGTTCCCAGTCCTCCGGTTCGATGCCACGCAACCGGACGCGTTCTCCTACCCAGAAAGACCCCATCGCCTGATCAAACGACCACCCGTTCGTGTCCGGCAACCGGATTACTACTATCAGCCCGGTGACCGCCTACGACGATCTTGAGCTCGACACGACGGTGCTGCCGGAACGCCAGCAGAGGATCCTGGTCGCCATCCGCGACTGGGTGGTCGAGCACGGCTACTCCCCCAGCACGCGCGAGATCGGCGAGGCAGTCGGCCTGAAGTCGTCCTCCAGCGTGTCCAAGCACCTGTCCGCCTTGGAGGACAAGGGTTTCCTGAAGCGCGGCTCCTCGGTGACGCGGCCGATGGACGTGCGGGTGTTCCTCACCGGGACCCCGTCGGCCGGCCCGGTGCCCGACGACTCGATCTCCGTGCCCGTCGTCGGTGACATCGCCGCCGGTACGCCGATCTCCGCCGTCGAGCACGTGGACGACGTGCTGAACCTGCCGCGCGGACTGGTCGGCCGCGGCAGCAACGTGTTCGCGCTGCGCGTGCGCGGTGACTCGATGATCGAGGCCGCGATCTGCGACGGCGACATGGTCGTGGTGCGGCAGACGCACGAGGCGTACAACGGGCAGATCGTCGCCGCGATGATCGAGGAAGAGGCGACGGTCAAGGTCTACCAGCGCCGCAACGGCCACGTGTACCTGGAGCCGCGCAACCCCGACTACCCGGTGATCGACGGCGACAAGGCCGTGATCCTCGGCATCGTGGTCTCGGTGCTGCGCAGTGTTTGATCGTTTTTAGAGCACGCCCCAGTCGCGTGACTTCAGGTGCGCGACGACCGCATTCACAACCACGTGGGTTGTTGATGTGCGTGTTGCCAAGTAGAGCGTGTTCAGCGGAGGTACCTCCGGTCGGTGCAGCAGCTCGACTGCACCGGCGGTGAGCGCGGATTCGACGAGGTAGCGGGGCAACGCTGATACCCCGGCTCCGGCGATCACGGCCGCGAGCAACGCACGCAGGTCGGGAACGACGACCGCCGTGGGGTTCTTCGGGCGCTTGCCGAACTCGCTGCGCCAGTACCTCCGGATGATCGGCAGCTCGTCGGAGTAGGCGACCAGCGGCAGGTGTTCGAGGGCGCGCGCCGGGTCTTCGGCGAGCAGCGCCTGGTCCACGGTCCTGGCCAGCAGTGGCGGCCCGACCAGCAGGAACTCCTCGTCGGTGAGCGGGGTCACGGTGAGTCCGGCGCCGGGGCGAACCGCGGACAGCACGATGTCGAGCTGCCCCGACCGCAGAGCGGTGAGCAGGTCGTTCGCCAGGCCGAGGGTGATCTCGAAGCGGATGCCGCGCTGGGTCAGCGGGGCCAGCGCGGGCAGGCCGCGGGCCGTCATGAACTCGGCCGCTCCCCCGATCCGCACGGTGCCGTCGAGCGCGGGTGCGGGGTCGAGCGCGGTGCGCAGCTGGTCGACGTGCGGTCCCACGCGACGGGCCAGCTCGTCGGCCCGGGGTGTGGCCGTGACTCCGCGGCTGCCCCGGACGAACAGGGGTTCGCCGAGGCTCTTCTCCAGCCTGGCCAGCTGACCGCTCACCGCCGGCTGGGTGATCCCGCGCCTGGTCGCGGCCGCCGTGATCGAGCCGCTCCGGTAGATCTCCAGGAACGTCGCCAGCAGATCCAGGTCCGTCAAGCTCGCAGCCATAAGGCAGCTTATAGCGCGGCCGACGCCTCTGAAGGATTCGTGATGGTATGGCCTCATGAAGAAGCTACTGATGGTCGTGTCCGGCGCCGACTCGCTGACGCTGGCGGACGGCACCAGCCACCCCACCGGGTACTGGGCCGAGGAAGTGGTCGAGTCGGTGCGCGTGCTGCGCGAGGCCGGTGTCGAGGTGACCGTGGCGACGCCGGGCGGGGTCGTGCCCACCGTCGACAAGGCCAGCCTGGACGGCAGGTTCGACGACGCCGTCGCGTCCCTTGAGGATCTGCGTGCTCCCGCGACGCTCGGCGAGATGAACGCCGCGGACTTCGACGCGATCTACCTGCCCGGCGGCCACGGCCCCATGGCGGACCTCGCGTTCGACCAGGACCTGGGTGCGTTGCTGGCCGACTTCCACGACAACGGCAAGATCGTCGCGGCGCTGTGCCACGGACCGGCCGGACTGCTCTCCGCCGTCCGCGCGGACGGCACGTTCGTGTTCGCCGGCAAGGAGATGACGGTGTTCACCGACGAGGAGGAACGCCAGGGCGGGGTGAACGTCGCCTACACGGTCGAGAGCAGGTTGGCCGAACTCGGCGCGCGGCTCGCGACGGGTGCGCCGTGGTCGAGCACGGTGGTGGTGGACGGCGGGCTCGTGACGGGTCAGAACCCGCAGTCCACTGTGGCCACCGCTGCCCGCGTGGCCTCGTTGCTCTAACGGAGGGCCGCCGCGATCCGTTGCAGCAGCGCCGGTTCGTCGGCCTTGGTGACCGGCAGCTCGGTCGGCGCGTTGTCCCAGTCGACGTCGTCCAGGCCCAGCACGGACTTCCGGTCGAAGTCGAGCGCGCGGTCGCCGAGCTCCGGCCCCAGCAGGTCGATGACGAGACCCGTGTCCACGGTGGTGTGCTGGGCGAGCAGCGCGGCGTCGTAGAGGTCCTTGGCCTGCGGATAGCGGTCCGTCACGAGCCACTGGAGCTTCCACGCGAGGGACAGCTCCTGGTTCGCGGCGAGCAGGGTCGTGCCGGCGACCTCGACGGGTTCCGGCGCGATCGGCAGTTCCTCGTTGAACACCAGGTCGATCTGGACGGCACCCTCCGGCAGCCCCTGGACGTCGAACGGGAACACGATCCGCCGTCCGGGCACCCGCTCGTAGGTCCAGATGTGCGCGGTCTCGGCTCCCGCCGCCCACAGGCCGGGACCGGGATCGTCGTGAACCGCCTGCACGATGTCGTCCATGAGCTGCTGCGCCCGCGGGCTCTCGAAGGTGATGTCGCGTGGCGTGACCACGAAGTCGAGGTCGCCGGGCTCCCGCGCGGCGTCGCCGAACCACGCCCGCATCACGACGCTGCCGCGCAGCACCAGGTTCTCGCGCCAGTCCGACTTCCCGATCAGGTGCAGGACGTGCGCCATCGCCTTGCGACGCGCGTCCAGCCACCGCGCGCCCTCGGCGGGGTCGCCGAAGCGCGGGTCGCCGCCGCGGAAGGCGTGGTCGAACTGCTTGAGCGCCGGGTCGAACACCGCGCGTTGCGTGATGTCCTGTCCTGGCTTGATCTCCAGCGGGTGGAAGGTCGCCGGAAATCCCCGCACCCAGCGCGGGGCCTGGCGCAGCCGCTCGTCGTCGCTTCGTGCGGACTCGCCGTGGATCCAGCCGTTGTCGATGTGCAGCGCGTCGTCGTGGACGACGTACTCCTCCTCGACCTCGAGCACCTCGAACCCGTTCAGGTCCGCGAGCAACGCCTCCAGCCTCGCCTTCGCGGTGCTCCGCCCCACCCCGAAGCACCGCTGCGTGATGAACCGTTCCTGCGAGCCGTCGTCATACCTCCGGCGGGCGTTGCGCGACACCTGCGCGTCGTGGCCCTCGACCGCCTTGAGGATGCGCGCGTGCCAGTTGTGCCACGTCCCGGTCATCAGAGTTTTGACGTGGTGCTCGAAGTACAGCGCGGGATCGGCCTCGTCGTCGGTCCGCGGCACGCCCTCGTTCCACGGCGCCGCCTCGATCTTCACCCGCACCAGGTAGAGCTCCGCCTCGAACAGCTTCGCGCGCCAGCCCTCGGCCACCGCCCGGACCTCGTCGATCGTGCCCTTGGCCGCGACCGTCAGCATGGGCTGTGACGGCACCTCACCCTGCAGCAGCTCGATGTGACTGAACTTGAGCCCGTGGCGCTCGGCGAACTCCCTCAGCTCGTCGACCTGCCACTCCGACCCGGTCAGATGCAACTCGAACTCACCCGCGTACATGCCCTCCCCCTCTGCGAAGGGGCTGACCCTAGCCGAGCATCACCTGCAGCACGCACAACAAATACAGCAGCACCGGCCCCGGCCGAGCTGCAGGACCAGCCCGATCGGCACAGGTCCGAGCACCCCGAAGTCGATCGCGGCGACCCCGTAGTCGAGCGGTGGCCGCGTCGCGATCCGGTACACCACGGCCACGGCCCCGATGGCGGACACCACGCCGTTGAGCCAGGACACGTGCGGCGTGAACGGCACGGTCGCCACGCACCACACCACGGCTCCCACGACCGGCAGCACGAGATGCGCGAGCCGCAGGAACCCGTCCGGCGCCCCCAGCATCCGGCGGATCGCCGCGGACCGGCAGACGACCTTGAGCCCGGCCGCCAGGCGATCGGTAGCGACGAACGCGGCGAGCAGGTGCACCGCCGGCACCCAGTCGACCTCACCGCCGAGTGCGACCAGCGCGGGCAACGGCAACAGCCCGACCCAGACCAGCACCGCGTTCGGTGCTCGCCGAGCGCGCAGCACGTCCGTCCACACCAGCACGGTCAACCGGGATCCGCGCAGCCGCGCGGAACGAACGCGACCGAGCAGCCGCGCCCGGCGTTCCGCCAGGATCGCGCCCAGCAACGCCAGGTCGAGCCACGCCACCGACACCCGCACCACCGCGGCGAGCGACGCTCCGGCGGCCAGGTCCACGCGGGTCAGCCGCCGCACCGACAATCCGGCGACCACGACCAGAAGCACCGCGACCGGGGTCAGCCAGACCGCCTCGGCGGCAATGAAACCGGGCCGCAGGAACAACGCGAGCACGGCCACCCCTGCCAGCACGCTCAGCCACGCCTGCGGACGCAGCCGGTACCGTTGCAGGACAACGGCACCCGCCACCACCGCGATCCCGGCCGCGGCGGATCCGGCGAACAGCGAGAGCCCCGGCGGCGAGGTCGCCCCCACCACCCCGAAGACGGCGGCGGGCCACACCGCACCCACCACCGCGCCGAACCCGAGCAGGCCGAGGAAGCGGGGCATCAGCAGCGCGACCCGGTCCACCGGCGAGCTCAGCACCCAGAACATCCGGTCGCGGCCCGCGAACACCGGCCCGAACGCCAGCAACACCTTGAGCAGCACCACCGCCGCCAAAACGGACAGCCACAACGCGGTCCAGTCGCTCGCGCCCTCGTGCCCGGTCTTCTGCAGTCCCTTGAACGCGACGCCCCAGCCGACCGCGCCGGCGATCAACGCGCTGACGAGCCGCCCGTAGAGGCGGGCGAGCCGGAACCGCCACGGTGGCGGCGGACGCTTCAGCCGGTGTCGGACCTGGCCTGCCGTCGGGATCATTTCCGGGGCGATCACAGGAGCACGGACCGGTCGGCGACCGCCTCGACGAGGTCCCGGTCGTGCGAGGCGAACACCACGGCCACCCCGGCCGCCTTCTCCGCCTTCAGCCGCTCCCGCAGCCACGTGCGTCCCTGCGTGTCGAGCCGTTGTTCCGGCTCGTCCAGCACCAGCAGGCCGCGGGGCCGCACGAAGCACGAGGCGAGGCCCAGCCGGTGCCGCTGCCCGCTCGACAACGTGGGCGGCAGCTGGTCGCGCACCTCGGACAGCCCCAGCTCGCCCAGCACGTCGAGCACCTCGCGTTCGGGCTCCGGCGTGCCGTGCAGCCAGGCGACCAGCCGCAGGTGCTCCACCACCGACACGTCCGGGAAGTAATCGGCGTCGTCCAGCAGCGACGCGGTCAGCGCGCGGAACGACGCGGACGCCTCGTCGCGCACGACTCCGTCGACCAGCACCTCGCCCGCGTCCTGGGTCTCGGCCCCGACCAGGCACTTGAGCAGCGTGGACTTGCCGGAACCGTTGCGGCCCTCGACGGCCACCGCCTCCCCCGCGGCGATGGTGAAGCGCAGGCCCGCGAACACGGGGTCGTCGCCGTAGCTCTTGCGGAGATCCCGCACCTCAAGCATGTGATCAGCCTAATGGGAATAGCTCGGCGGCCGGTGCGTTAAGGTAGATGCAAACGCATGAATCTCAGCGAGACAGAAGGAGGCGGGTGCCGTGCAGTTCGGAGTGTTCTCGGTGAGCGACATCACCAGGGACCCGGTGAGCGGCGAGACCCCCAGCGAGGCCGAGCGCATCGACGCGATCGTGCAGATCGCCGAGAAGGCCGAAGAAGTGGGACTGGACGTGTTCGCGATCGGCGAGCACCACAACCCGCCGTTCTTCTCGTCCGCGCCCACCACGCTGCTCGCCCACATCGCGGCGAGGACCAAGAGGCTGATCGTCAGCACCGCGACGACGCTGATCACCACCAACGACCCGGTGCGCATCGCCGAGGAGTACGCGATGCTGCAGCACCTGGCGAAGGGTCGCATGGACCTGATGCTGGGCCGCGGCAACACCGCGCCGGTCTACCCGTGGTTCGGTGCGGACATCCGGCAGAGCCTGCCGATGGCGCTGGAGAACTACAACCTCCTGCACCGGTTGTGGCGCGAAGACGTGGTGGACTGGGAGGGCAAGTTCCGCACGCCGTTGCAGGGCTTCACCTCGACGCCCCGGCCGCTGGACGACCTGCCGCCGTTCGTGTGGCACGGCTCGATCCGCACGCCGGAGATCGCCGAGCAGGCC
The DNA here is from genome assembly GCF_011067745.1 of Lentzea alba. GTDB lineage: Bacteria > Actinomycetota > Actinomycetes > Mycobacteriales > Pseudonocardiaceae > Lentzea > Lentzea alba. The sequence goes on along the minus strand of NZ_JAAMPJ010000013.1, from coordinate 40,621 downwards.
GCCTTCTACGGGGACGGCTTCTTCGCGAACAACATCTTCTGGCCGAAAGAGCACTACATGCGGCTGATCAAGTTCTACCGCCAGCGGTACGCGCACTACGGCCACGGCACGGAGAAGCAGGCCATCGTCGGTCTCGGTGGTCAGGCCTACATCGCGAAGCGGTCGCAGGACGCCATCAAGGAGTTCCGCCCGTACTTCAACGAGGCTCCCGTCTACGGCCACGGGCCGAAGATGGAGGACTTCATGGAGATGACGCCGCTGTCGGTCGGCAGCCCGCAGGAGGTCATCGACAAGACGCTGACCTTCCGCGAGCACTTCGGCGACTACCAGCGCCAGATGTTCCTGATGGACCACGCCGGCCTGCCGCTCAAGACCGTGCTGAACCAGCTCGACCTGCTGGGCGAGGAGGTCGTCCCGGTGCTGCGCAAGGAGATCGAGGCGCGCCAGGACCCGGAGACCGCCAAGCCGCCGACGCACGCGGTGCGGCTCAAGGAGAAGTACGGCGACCAGCCGGCCCGCCAGCCCAGGCCGAACGCCAACCGGGGTGACAACGTCACGGGTGGCTCCCCCTACCAGGACTCCCGATGAGGCCGACACAGTGACTCGTGCCAACGAGGCGTGGGAGTCCCTGATGAGGGCCTACGCCGTGCTGATGAAGCAGTTCAACGCGGAGGACGTCTGGGGCGACCTGACGATGCGGGAGTACGACGTCCTCTACACGTTGTCCAAGTGCGACAGTCCACTTCGGATGAGTGAGCTGAACCGCCACGTGCTGCTCAGTCAGCCCGCCCTGTCCCGCATGGTCGACCGCCTGGTCGACCGCGGGCTGGTCGAACGTTGCCAGGACCCCGGTGACCGCCGGGGGGTGCGTCTCTCGCTCACCCCGGCCGGTCGCGAGATTCAGCGGGAGATCGGCCGCCCGCACGCCCGCAGCGTCACGCGCGCTCTGAGCGTGCTGACGCCAGAAGAACTCGCGCAGCTCGCCGCGATCACCGGCAAGCTGGCGCAGAACGAGGAGAAATGACCACCCAGAAGCAGCTCGTCCTGGTGTCGGCCGGCACGAGCGACCCGTCGTCGACGCGTCTGCTCGCCGACCGCGTCTCCCAGCGCGTGGCCACGCTCGGCCTGCAGAAGGAGCTCACCGTCGAGATCAAGACGATCGAGCTGCGCGAGTTGGCGAGCGAGATCGCGAACGCGTTGGTGTCCAACCACATCGGCCCGAAGCTGCAGCAGGCGATCACGGCCCTGCAGCACGCCGACGGCATCGTCGCGAGCACGCCCGTCTACAAGGCGGGCGCGAGCGGGTTGTTCACGTCGTTCTTCCAGATCCTCGACAACGACCTGCTGATCGCGAAGCCCGTCGTGCTCGCCGCGACCGCCGGCACGGCCCGGCACGCGCTCGTGGTCGACGACCAGATGCGCGGCCTGTTCGCCTATCTGCGCACCGTCGTGGTGCCGACGTCGCTGTTCGCCGCCACCGAGGACTGGACGGACCCCGGGCTGAACAAGCGCATCGACCGCGCGGCCCTCGAACTGGTGGCGCTCATGGCCTCCGGCTTCGAGAAGACCGTGCGCGACGAGTCGTGGGGCCGCTACCAGCACGAGTTCGGCAGCGCGGGCGGCACCGAGCTGTCGATCGACCTGGACTCGGACCTGATGCGGCTCGCCGCGGGCGGTCAGGCGTAGGGCAGCAGCTTTCGTTCGGCGAAGCTGAGCCCGTAGAAGAGCGCGACGCTCATGATCGCGAGCAGGGTCATCGCCGCGAAGGCCAGCGAGGTGTTGGCGTTGCCGCCGGACTGGGAGATCACGAACCCCAGTCCGGCACTGGCGCCGACGAACTCGCCGATCACCGCCCCGATGACGGCCAGCGTGATCGACACCTTCAGCCCGACGAAGACCTGCGGCAGCGCGTAGGGCAGCCGCAGCTTAAAGAACTCGTGGTGGCGCGCGGCGTCCAGCGACCGGAACAGCTCGACCAGCTCGCCCGGCGTGGACTTCATGCCGGACGCGGTCGAGATGACGATCGGGAAGATGCACACCAGCACCACCATGAGCACCTTCGAGGAGATGCCGAACCCGAACCACACCACCACGATCGGCGCGATGGCGACCTTCGGCACGGCGTTCAACGCCACCAGCAACGGGTAGAACATCCGCTCCAGCACCGTCGACCCGACGATCAGCAACGCCAGCGGCACTCCGATCACGATGGCCAGCCCGAACCCGGACACCGCCTCCCACAACGTGATCAGCGCCTGTTCCAGCAGATAGCCCGGTACCTCCAGGAACTCACCGACCACATCGGCGGGCGAGGGAACCAGGAACGGCTCGATCCCGAACACGATCGTCGCGAGCCACCAGGCGCCGATGATCGCCAGCAGGCCCAGCACCGGCAGCACGACCTTCACGCCGTCACCTCCGCCAGCAGTCCGCGCAGCTCCCGGCTCACCTGGTCCAGCTCGACCTGCCCCAGCGCCCGTGGCCGGGGCAGGTCGACGTCCACGATCTTGTGAATCCGGCCGGGGCGCGGGCTGAGCACCACGATCCGGTCGGCGAGCAGCACGGCCTCGTCGATCGAGTGCGTCACGAACACGACCGTGCGCGGCAGCTCCAGCTGAACCCGTTGCAGCTCCTCGGAAAGCTCGGTACGGGTGATCGCGTCCAGTGCGGAGAACGGTTCGTCCATCAACATCACCCGCGGACTCTGGATCAGCGACCGGCACAACGACACCCGTTGCCGCATGCCGCCGGACAGCTCGTGCGGCAGCCGTTTCTCGAACCCGCCGAGCCCGACGAGGTCCAGCAGCTCGTGCGCCCTGTCCCGGTACTCGCGCCGGGTGAAGCCGAAGATCTCGATGGGCAGCAACACGTTGGACAGCACCGACCGCCACGGCAGCAACGCCGGCTGCTGGAACATGAACGAGACGTCCCGCCGCGGTTTCGCCACCCGGTCGCCCGCCACGAGCACCTGGCCTTCGGACGGCGTGAGCAGACCGGCGATCAGGCGCAGCAACGTCGACTTGCCGCAACCCGAACGCCCGATCACCGCGACGAACTCGTGCTCCCCCACCTCCAGATCGATGCCCGCCAACGCTTCGACGTTGCCGAAGGTGTGCGAGACGCCGTGCAGGCTGATCACTTCGGCGCCAGCCCGAACGAGGCCAGGTCGTCGGGACGTACCGAACCGGCGGGGATCGCGCCCGCGTCCACGAGGGTGCTGATGATCTTCTCGACGCGCGGCTGGGTCAGCTCACCGGTCGGGCCGCTGAACCCGTTCGGTTTCACGTAGGGCGCCATCAACCCGATCTCGGCGCTCGCCACGCCCGCGTCCTGGGTCGGCTGGTACTTCTTGAGGATCTCGCCGACCTCGTCCGGGTGTTCGATCGAGTACTCCAGGCCCCTGAGCAGCGCGTCTCGGAACTTGGCGACCAGATCAGCCTTGGTGGACGCGATCTCCTTCGACGTCACCAGCGCGTTGCCGTAGAGGTCCGGCACCAGGTCGCCGTAGGGCAGCACGACCGCCTTCTTGCCCTTCGCGGCCGCCTCGATCAACGGCTTGCCGATCACGAACTGGCCGATCCCGTCGACCTGCCCGGCCGCCAGCAGCTGCGGCAACGCGGGCGGGGCGGACGGCACGAACTGGACCTTCGCCGGATCGATGCCGGCCGCCTTGGCGTAGACCGGGAACATCACCTGGTTCGTGGAACCCGGCTGGTCACCGATCTTCTTGCCCACCAGGTCCGCGGGCTTCGAGATCCCGCTGCCCTCCAGCGCGACGATCGCGGCGAGCGACTTCTGGTGCACGGCCGCGACCGCGGTGACCGGCAGCTTCTCCTTCGCGACGGTGATCGCGGTGGCCGTGAAGTCCGCGATGCCGAAGTCCGCGCGCCCGCCCGCCACCAGTTTCAGCACGTCGACGCTGCCGGTGCCCGGCGTGATCGTGACGTCGAGGCCGGCCTGCCCGAAGAATCCCTTCTCCTGCGCCACGTACGCGTACGCGTCCCGGCCGAACGTGTTGAACGAGGTCAGATAGTTGACCTTGGTCCGCTGGTACTCGACGGACTGCGGCGATCCACCGCAGGCCGAGACGGCCAGCACGATCGCGAGCACGACGAATGAAATCGCTTTCTGCATGATCCCTCCCCCGAAGGCGCCCTCGTGGTCGAACATAGAGGTCGGGGAGGACGGATGGACACGACCAATCTGCCCGTGGCCGTGATCGGCGCGGGCCCCATCGGGTTGATCACCGCATTGGGCCTGGTCTCGCACGGTGTGCCGGTGGTGGTCTTCGAGGCGGCCGACGACCTGTCCGGCGAGACCAGGGCGGGCACGATCCTGACGCGGACGCTGGAGGTGCTCGACCGGTACGACGCGCTGGGCCCGGTGCTGGCGGCGTCGCTGCGCATCGACGAGATCGGTGAGCTCGACCGGGCGACCGGGACGTCGACCGGGAGCGTGTTCACCTCGGCGCTGGCGGACGAGACGCGGTTCCCGTTCGTCATCAACATCCCCCAGCACGAGCTGGAGCCGGTGCTCGCTGACGTGCTGGAGCGACGCGCGCCCGGAGCGTTGCGGCTGAAGCATCGACTGGTGGACTTCGAGCAGCACCCCGGCGGCGTGACGCTGCGGTTCGACGGGACGGAGGAGTTCGAAGCGGCTTACGTGCTCGGCTGCGACGGCGGGCGTTCGACCGTGCGCGAACTGCTCGGTGTCGAGGTCGGCGGGCACACGCTGGAGCAGCGGTACATGCTGGTCGACCTCGTGTGCGACCTGGACGTCGGCAACCCGCGCGACTACCCGTACCTCGCCTACTTCGGCGACCGCGAGGAGTGGATGGTCCTCGTCCGGCAGCCGCACTGCTGGCGGTTCGTGTTCCCGCTGGCTCCCGGACGCGCCGAGCCGACGTCCGACGAGCTGCGTGACAAGGCGCTGCACTTTATCGGTGAGGTGGACGAGCTGAAGGTGCTGGGCAGCAACGTCTACACCGTGCACCACCGCGTGGCGTCGTCGTGGCAACGCGGCCGCGTGCTGCTGATGGGCGACGCCGCGCACCTGATCACGCCGATGTGGGCGCTCGGTCTGAACACCGGTGTGCTCGACGCGTCCAACCTGCCGTGGCGGCTCGCGTGGGTGTACCGCGGGTGGGCCTCTGACGCGCTGTTACAGGGCTACGAGCGTGAACAGGCACCTCTGGCGATCAACGGTTCCGGCGCGATGGCCGAGGCCGCGCGGGCGGTGATGGACCGTCGGCTGGACTCGGTGGCGGGCTGGAGTGACGCGATGACCCGCACGTTGCTCGGCGTGCGGCTGGGCGAGGACTGGTCGCTGGTGCGCCCGCCAGGTCCGCTGCGGGTCGGCGACCGGGTCCCGGACCTGCGGGTTTTCGGGCTGCGCGGCCCGGTGCACCTGCACGAGCTCTGCCGCGACTCGTTCGTGGCCCTGCACCTCACCGACGCGCGCCGCAGACCGCCGGTGGCCGGTGACCTCGCCGGTCTGCGCCAGGTCGTGGTGAGCCGGTGGGACGCGCCGCACGACTCGGGTCTGCGGGACCGCGCCTACTTCGACCCCGGCTCGGTCGTGCGGGAACGCTTCGGCCTCGGCGATGCGGTGGTGGTGTTGAGACCGGACGGGCACGTGGCGTTCGTCGAACCCTGGACCGCCGACTCGTGGCGGCACGTCCACGACTGGTATCTGCGGGAGGTGTGCCATGAGGGGTGACGTGGTGGTGTCGCCGACGGGTGAGGAGATCGTGCTCGTCGACGTCGGCCAGCGTGTGCTGTACGACGACCCGGTGATCAGGGTGTGGGAGGTCCAGCTCGAACCGGGCGAAACCCATCCGTGGCACCTGCACCACAACCCGTACGTCGTGCTGAGCATCGACGGCTCGGAAGGCCGGATGGACTGGCTCGACGGCAGGGAACCCAGGTTCATCTCGGAGCACCGCGGCGGCTCGGTCTACCGGCCGGTCTCGCCCGTGCACCGGCTGACGAACATCGGTACGTCCTTCTACCGCAACCGGCTCGTCGAGCTGAAGGACCTGGGCGAGCACCTCCCGGAACCGCTGGACGTCCGCGCTGACGACGTCAGCGTGCGCACGGTGTTCGACACGACCCTCGACCTGGAGGGGCCGCACGTCCTCGCTGCTCTGGACGTCGAGGACGTGCGGCTCCATCCGGGAGGGTCCTTCGAGTTCGACGGCGAGTGGTTCGTCGTCGAACTGGCCTACTTGTTCAGGTAGGGCTCGATGTCCTCGGCTTCGACCAGCTGACGGACCTCGACCGACATCTCCTCGACGCCGGCGAAGCAGGTGATGTACTCCTCCGCCAGGGCCGTGGCCTCGGCCAGGTCCTTCGCGTTGACCATCAGGAACCCGCCGACGACCTCCTTGGCCTCGGCGAACGGCCCGTCGATCGACGTGACCGCGGTGCCGCGCCTGCGCACCACCGAACCCGCCTTCTGCACTCCGTCACCGGTCAGCAGGGCGCCGTTCGCGGTCAGCTTGTCGATGAACCCGTTCATCCGCTCGATGAGCTCGGCGTTCGGCTCCCACGAAGCCGGGTCGTCCTCCTGGACCCGGTGCATGAGCATGAACCGCATGTTCTCTCCTCGATGTCGACTGACAGCGTTCGGCCGCTGCCACCCCTGCGTCGAACGACGTCACGGAGCTTTCGACATTTTGCCGAGAACTCCCTCGACCCGGCTGGACACGAGGTGGTCGGCGGTGCGCAACGCCAGCGCGGCCATCGTGATCGACGGGTTGGACGTGCCGAGCGACGGCATGCTGCCGCAGCCCACCGCGTACAGGTTGGGGTGGTCCCAGCACCGTTGCCACTGGTCCACCACCGAGTCCCGGCGACTGGAACCCATGACGTGGGTGCCTCCGCCGTGCCCGGCGCCCCAGTAGCGCAGCGGTTCGCCGTTGTGCTCGAAGTACCGTTCCTCGTCCGGTTTGTACGAGGTGTAGTCCTCGGCCTTGAGCATCTCGAAGAGCTGGTCGCAGACCCGTTTCGCGGCCAGCAGACCGTCCTTGACGTAGTCCGACAGTCCGTAGTGGAGGCTCGGCCGCGGGTTGCCCAGCGCGTCCCGCTCGGCCGCCAGCGTGACCCGGTTCGCGGGGTCGGCTTCCTGTTCGACCTCGACCTGGAGCGCGAACTGCCGGCTGACCCGTTCCGCCACGGCTCGTCTCAATGCCGTGCCGCGCAGACCCGCCGCGACGAACTCCGCGGTGTCGGAGTCGGGACTTCCGGCCGACCAGCCCCAGCCCCAGTTGCCGATCTCGATCCGGAACGGCGCCCGTCTGCCGCGTTCCGGTCCCCCGCGGAACGCCTCGATGCCCGTCGTCGAACCCGGTCCGCGGAACGGGCCGACCGGCTGCGGCATCAACGCCCAGGTGAGCAGCGCGGGGTGGTCCATCAGGTTGCGGCCGACCTGGTCGCTGCTGTTCGCGAGCCCGGACATCAGCAGCAGCTTGGCGTTCTCGATGGCGTGCGCGGCGAGGATGACGACGTCTGCCTCTTCCTCGTGCCTGGTGTGTCTGCCGGTCGTGTCGTCCTCGTAGCGCTGATAGCTGACTTTGGTGACGCGTCCGAACTCGTCCGCGTGCACCCGGTTCACGACGCATCTGGTGCGCAGCTCGACGGTGCCGGACCAGCGTTTCTGCGTCCGGTGCGGCGTGTACTTGGCCTGCTCCGGGCAGATCGGCACGCAGCTCGCGTACCCGGCGCACAGGTTGCCGTCCGGCCGGTACCCGTCGACCGGTTTTCCGTTGCGCGCCTGGGGTGTGCCGACGACCAGCAGCTCGTGCCCGTCGATGCTGGCACCGTCCACAACGGACGCGACCACGCGGTCGAGATACGTGCGGGGCAAGGCGTGCATGGGATAGCGGTAGCCCTCCGCGACGGGGAGGTGCTGGCGTTGCTCGTCGGCGTCGGCCGCGATCCCGATCTCCCACTCCGCGGCGCGGTAGTAGGGCTCCAGGTCGTCGTAGGAGATCGGCCAGTTGCGGCCGCGGCCGATGTCCGCGGTGCGGAAGTCGTCGGGGTGCATCCGGGGCGTGATCCCGGTCCACGCGGCGCCGGTGCCGCCGTTCATCCGCAGGTACGGGCTCGCGTAGTCGAACGGCCCGGTGTTGATCAGGTAGTCGCTCGACGGCGCGGCGACGGTCGTGCGGTACGGCCGCAGCGGTGACTTGACGCGACTGGCCCGGAACCTCTCGACGGCCTCGTCGTGGTCGGTGTCCGCACCCGCCTCCAGCACGAGCACGCTGAACCCGTTGTCCCCCAGCACCTTCGCGATCAGCGAGCCGGCGAACCCGGCGCCGACGACGACGGCCCTCACAACGAGCTTCTTCGGGGCCGGTGCTCCCAGCTGCCGAAGCCCGGCGCGCGCGTGCCTGGCGGAGCGACCCCTACGGCCTTCCACGCGAGCCCTTCGGCGTAGGCGCGGGAACTGGGGATCACCCCGCGCCAGACGCCGGTGTACCAGAGCTCGATGATCTCGGCGTGCGACGCGTCCTGCGCCAGCGCGCGGTACTGCTCGACCAGTCCGGTCGACCTCAGCTCCTCCGCCGAGAACCCGGTCAGCTCGGCGGACAACTCCACGAAGGCGTCCATCCGGCCATCCTCATCGGAGGAACTGTCTGCACCAAACGATCCGGGCAAGGCTCACCCGCGTGGCGGAACCTCCATCTCGCCCAGCAGCGACCAGTCGTCCTGCTCCACGGCCTGGCTGACGATGCGCGGCGTCTCCGCGAGGTAGGGCGGCAACTCCTTCTGCGCGTTCTTGAAGTGCGCCGACTGCACGTGCGCGCCACCCGCTTCGCCGTCCCGGAACGCCTCGACCAGCACGTATTCATTGGTGTCGTCGAGGCTGCGCGACCAGTCGAACCACAGGCAGCCCGGCTCGGCTCGGGTCGCGTCGGTGAAGCTCCTGGAGATCTCGGGCCAGGCCTCCGCGTGTTCGGGCAGGACGCGGAACTTGGCGGTGATGAAGATCAAGACGGCCTCCTTCGCGTGGGCGCCGTCAACCCTATGGCGTGCGGCCGGCGCGGTCATCTCCTGCGAGGGCGCGCGACCTGCGCGACCATCACCCGGTGCCCGAGATGATCGACACTCGCAGGCGGAACCTGGTCGTCGCGGCCGTCCTGCTCGCCGAGACGATCATGACGGTGCTCATCGGCAAGTTCGGTGACCTGTACGGGCGCAAGAAGATGTTCGTGATCAGCGTCGTGCTGTTCCTGGTCGGGTCGTTCTTCGCGGGCTGGTCGGAGTCGATGGGCATGCTCATCGCGTTCCGCGCGGTCCAGGGCCTCGGCGCGGGTGGGTTGATGGTCACCTCGACGGCGATCATCGCGGACGTCGTGCCGTTGAAACAACGCGGCAAGTTCCAGGGGTTCGCGGGCGCGGTGTTCGGCATCGCGACGGTGGCCGGGCCGTTGCTCGGCGGGCTGTTCGTGGACCACCTGAGCTGGCGGTGGGCGTTCTACGTGAACATCCCGCTCGGCATCGCGGTCGTGCTGGTGGCCCTCGCCGCGCTGCCCACGATCAAGGCCGACGGGCACCCGAAGATCGACTACGCGGGCATCGCGCTGATCGCTCTGGCCGCGACCGGGTTGACGCTGGTCACGAGCTGGGGCGGCACCGAGTACGCGTGGACGTCGCCGACGATCCTGTGGATGGCGACCGCGTCGATCGTGCTGCTCGTGGCGTTCGTGTTCGTCGAGCAACGCGCAGCCGAGCCGATGCTGCCGATGAGGTTGTTCCGCAGCCGGGTGTTCACGGTGTCCGGCATCCTGAGCTTCGTGGTCGGGTTCGCGATGCTCGGCGGCATCACGTACCTGCCGATCTACCTGCAGTACGTGCGCGGCGAGTCAGCCACCTCGTCCGGGCTCTGGATGCTGCCGCTGATCGCCGGGCTGATGTCCACGGCGTTGCTGACCGGCAACGTGATCAGCCGCACCGGCAGGTACCGCGTCTTCCCGCTGGTCGGTTCCGTCGGACTCACCGTCGGCCTCTTCCTGCTGTCCTATTTGGACGCGGACACCAGCTACTGGGTCATGGGCGCGTTCATGGTCGTGCTCGGCGCGGGCATCGGCCTGGTGATGCAGGTGCCGGTGATCGTCGTGCAGAGCACCACGAACTACTCCGACCTCGGCGTGGCCACCTCGGGCATCAGCTTCCTGCGCACGATGGGCAGCTCGTTCGGCGTGGCGATGTTCGGCACGATCTACGCCAACCAACTGCCCCAGCACCTGGTGGTACCGCAGGGCGTCGACCCGCGCGCCATCGCCAGCCCGGCCGCGGTGCACGCTCTGCCCGACGCGCTGAGGGTGCCGATCGTCGCCGGCTACGCCGAGACGGTGCAGATGATGTTCCTGATCGCCGCGCCGATCGGGCTCGTCGCGTTGCTGGTCGCGTTCTTCCTGCCGCAGGTGCAGCTCAGGGACACCTCACGCGCCGCAGCGACCGGCAACAGCGGCGTGGGCGAGAGCTTCGCCGCGCCGCCGTCGAACTCCTACGACGAACTGCGCAAACTCGTCTCGACGGTGGTCGCGAAGTCAGAGGAGGACCCCGGCCTGGCCGTGCTGCGGCGCTCGGGCGTCGACCTGCCACTGGAACAGGCATGGCTGCTCGGCCGCGTGTACCGGGCCTCGACGGACGACGGCGTCGCCACGCTCGACGAGATCGCCGAGCTGACCAAGGTGCCCGGCGGCATCTTCGAACCGACCGCGCGCGAGCTCGTCCGGTCCGGGCACCTGGCGTTCGGCGACGACGGCTACCGGTTCACCAACCAGGGCGCGGACGTGTTCGCTCAGCTCGTGCGGGCGTGGCGAGGCTGGCTGCTCGACCACCTGGAGGACTGGCACGAGCCGGACCAGCGCGACTTCGCCCAGGCCCTCGACTCCTTCACCGACGAACTGATCGAGAGCGGCCGCCAACTGAGCAGGGTCTAGAGCCGGGCGGACAGGGCCGCCGCCTCCGAGGTGCGGCCCTGCTTCTCGTACAGCCTCAACGCGAGTCCCCACTGTTCACGCGCCTCCGCGTCCTCGCCTGCCGCGGCGTGCACGGTGCCGAGGTGCTCCAGCACGGTGGCCTCCTCGGCTGAGTTGTCGAGCTCCCGGTACAGCGCCAGCGCCTCGCGGTAGTGCGCGACGGCGTCGGCGTGCCGGCCGTCGTGGTGGGCGATGTGCGCGAGACTGTCCAAAGTGGCCGCGATACCCTCGGCGTGACCGAGCTTGTTGTTGAGCAGCAAGGCGTCTTCGCAGAACGTCCGCGCCTCGGCGTAACGGCCCAGGCACGCGTACCGCCAGCCGACCTCGTTCAGCGACTCGGCCTCGCGGATCTCCGACCCGGCCGTGCGGAACTTCTCCAGTCCCCGCAACGAGTGTTCCAGCGCCTTCTCCAGGTCGCCCTCGAACTCGGCCGCCCACGCCATCGACCGGTGCGCGGCGCCGTGGGCCGTGTGGTCGTCGTGGCGGGCGAACAGCTCCAGGCTGCGTTCGAGGTGGTCGTGCCCCAACGCCGACTCGCCCAGCTCGACGTGGTCCGTGCCGAGACACATGTGCGCGTTCGCCTGCTTCGTCTCGTCCCCCAACGCTTCCGCGGCGCGCAACGCCACCAGCCAGGCGTCGACGTCGTCCGAGGCACGGCCACGCCGGAGGTGGTACGGGTTCAGCGTGCGGCCGAGCATCCAGGCCACGTCGAAAGCACCGCGCTCCAACGCCTGCCGCTGCTCGGTCATCAGGCAGGCGTGCTCGGCGTCGAACCAGGCCATGGCCGCGGCACTGCCGCCGAAGGTCAGAGCTTGGCGGCTTTCGTGTTCCGGCAGCGCCTTGAACGGCTCCAGCGCCAGCGCCGCGGCCCGCGCGGTGGCGGCGTAGAAGTCGGCCAGCCGCGATCCGGCGTCCACCGGCAGATCCGCCGCGTAGCGCCTGACCAGGTCGTGCATCCGGTACCGGCCGGGCACGTGTTGCTGCACCAGGTGGGCGTTCTCCAGTTCCCGCATCACCATCCGGGTCCGCGTGACCGGCCGGTCCAGCAGCGCCGTCACCGCCGCGAGACTCACGTCCGCCGTGCCGACGGTCCCGAACAGGCCGAACGCGCGCGCCGCCTCGTCCGACAGCGCGGCGACGGACCAGGAGAAGACCGCCCGCAGGTTGGTGCCGATCTCACCCGCGTCGAGCGCGTCGAGGGGTTGCTCGCACAGTTCCTCGGCGAACACGGCCAGCGGGAAGTCCGGTTCCATCGCGGCCCGCGCGGCGACGATCGACAACGCCAGCGGCAGCCCGCCGCACCAGCACAGCAGGTCCGCGACCACCTCGGGTTCCGCCGCGACCCGCGCGGGCCCGAGCCGTGCCGTGAGGAACTCGTGGGCGTCCGCCGGGGGCAACGCGTCAATCGACACCGAGCGCGCGCCGTGCGCAGCCACCAGTCCCGCCAGCTTGAGCCGGCTCGTGACCAGCACCGTCACGTCGGAGCCGGGCAGCAGCGGCACGACCTGCTCGGTCGAGCGGGCGTTGTCCAGCAGCACCAGCATCCTGCGGCCCGCGACCAGGCCGCGGTACCGGGCGGCCCGCGCGTCCAGGCCGGCGGGGATCGTCTTCTCCCCCAGCGCCTCCAGGAACTCGCGCAACACCGTTTCCGGCGGTGTCGGCTCGGCGGACGGGTCGAAGCCGCGCAGGTTCACGTAGAGCTGGCCGTCCGGGAACGCCTCCAGGTTGCGGTGGGCCCAGTGCAACGCCAGCGCGGTCTTGCCCACGCCGCCCGTGCCGCCGATCGCGGTGATCACGACGGTGCCGGCCGGTTCCAGCGCGGCCAGTTCGTCCGCGCGGCCGGTGAACCACGGGTGCGGCGCGGGTAGCTGCCGCGGCCCGCCACCCCTCGGTTCCCCGGCCAGGATCAGCTGGTGCACGTCCTGCAACGGCTTGCTCGGGTCCACCCCGAGCTCGTCGGCCAGCCGCCTGCGCATGGTGTCGTAGTGCCGCAACGCCTCCGCGTCGTTGCCCGACCGGTGCAGTGCCAGCATCAGTTGCGCGGCAAGGCGTTCGTCGTGCGGCCGTTCGTCAGCCGTCTGCCGCAACGACGGCAGCAGCACGGCGTGCCGGCCGTCCGCGAGCGCGACGTCGTTGCGATCCAGCTCGGCGGCGGCGCGTTCGGCGTGCAGGCTCTCCCGCAGCGCGTCGAACCACTCCGACTCGAGCCCCTCCAGCGCCTCGCCCCGCCACAACCCGAGAGCCTCGTCGAGCGCGCCCTGCCGCACGAGTGCGCGGAAGCGGAACAGATCGACCTGCTCCGGAGCCACCGTCAGCACATAGCCGGCGGGCGTGCGTTCGATGTCCAGTTCGAGCAGCTTGCGAAGCTTCGACACGTACCCGTAGAGCGTCTCGCGGGCTCTCAGCGGCGCCCGGTCGCCCCAGACGCGGTCCAGCAGCCGGTCGACGGGCACCGGCCTGCCCTCCTCGACCAGCAGCGCGACCAGCACGGATCGTTGCCGGACGTGGCCGATGTCGACCAGCGCGCCCCGGTCGCGCACCTCCACCGCACCGAGCAGCCCGAACTCCAAGATCACCCCTCAGCAGCGGATTCTAGGTTCATCCTAGGTTCCTCCTTGATCGAACGGGCAACGTCCTCCCCGCAGGAAGGCCCCGGTCACCCAGACACCGGCAGCCCAGCCCGAAGGGGCCTTCCCCGCACTCTTCCGCCGCGAAAGATCACCCGACCAGCCCTGGGCGGACCCGTATATCCACATGCGACCCTGGAACCGATGAGCACCACGCGAATCGGGTCGTTCAACGTGGAGAACATGTTCGAGCGCCCCAAAGTCATGGGCCGCAACGCGACCAAGCACGCGGCTCCGGTCCTGGCCGCCCACGCCCGGTTCAACGAGCTCATCGCCGCCGAGGCCTACACGCCGGAAGTCAAGGAAGAACTCAAGGAACATCTGGCGACGCTCGAACTGCTGCGCAGTGACCGGAGCAGGTACGCGATCCTGCGGCGCATCCGCGGCCGGTTCCTCGCGCGGCACCGCACCGGCGAAACCACCGTCGTGGCAAGCGGTCGCGAGTCCTGGGTCGGCTGGGTCGAGCTCACCACCGAACCGATCAGCGAACTCGCCACCCGCCACACCGCCCAGGTGATGCGCGACGTCGGCGCCCACGTGCTCGGCGTCGTCGAGGCGGAGTCCCGCGAGCTGCTGCACATGTTCTCCGCCAGCATGCTCAAGCACGTCGGCTGGACCCCGTACGAGGAGGTCCACCTCATCGACGGCAACGACGAACGCGGTATCAACGTGGGGCTGCTGACCCGCGACGAGCACCAGGTCATCACCATCCGCACGCACGTGTACGCGAAGGACAGATCGGGCGTCATCTTCTCCCGCGACTGCGCCGAGTACCACGTCCGCACGCCCGCTGGCCCCGAGGTCGTCGTGCTGGTGAACCACCTGAAGTCCAAGGGTTACGGCTCTCCCGGCGACCCGATCGGCGCGCGCCGCCGGTTCCGCCAGGCGGTCCGCATCGCCCGCATCGTGAACCGGCTGCGCGACGAGGGCCACGAGCACATCGCGGTCGTCGGCGACCTCAACGACACCGCCGACAGCGAGGCTCTGCGCCCGTTGTTCCAGCGCACCGGCCTGCGCGACATCAGCGAGCACGAGAACTTCGACTGGGACCACCGTCTCGGCACGTACCGCGGCGTGAACGAGAAGGGCAAGATCGACTACGTCCTGCTCACCCCCGAGCTGTTCGCCAAGGCGGTCGGCGGCGGTGTCTTCCGCAAGGGGGTGTGGCGCGGGCCGCGGACCAAGAACCGTTGGGACGTCTACGAAACCATGACCAACGAGGTGCACGCGGCCAGCGACCACGCCGCGATCTACGCCGACATCGACTGGTCGCTCTAAACCACGTCGACAGTCACCTCGATGACGTCACCGGGCCCCACGTCGTTCTTCTTGCGCACGGCGGCCTTGATCGGCAGCACGTAGCAGCCCGACTGCTTGTCCGGGAACACCGACGTCGACCAGTTGCTGGCGCCCACGCCGACGCGGACTTTCACCGAACCGAACCCGGCGCCGGGCGTGGCGAGTTCTCTGATTTGCTCCGAAACGTCCTCCGGAAGTGTCACGAAAGTCCACGTGTCCATGCGGCGGGCGTCCCACAACCACAATTCGGCGTCGAAGACGAACATGCTCACAGTATGGGGCCGAACAGGTGATGTGTCCGTCGTCGCATCACGTAATGGCATCACGACTTGAATGCCGCCTTAGGTTAGCTTTACCTTGTCGACGCCCGTTCTGACCTGGGCTGAGTCGAGGAGGACCGCTGGTGAGGCGTCGTGCACGCACCGTGACGCTGGTGGCAGCACTGCTGGCGTCGACGTTGACCGCCTGCAGTTCCGCAGACGACCTGATCATTTACTCCGGCCGCAACGAACAATTGGTCGGGGCCCTCCTGGACCAGCTCGAGGACGCCGTGGGAATCGACGTCGAGGTCCGTTACGGCGGCAGCGGTGAAATGGCCGCGCAGCTGCTGGAAGAAGGTCAGGGCACCGAGGCGGACCTGTTCTTCTCGCAGGACGCGGGCGCGCTCGGCGCCGTCGGGGCGCAGGGCAGGCTGGCCGAGTTGCCCGCCGACGTGCTCGGCCTGGTGCCGGAGAACTACCAGGCGCGCGACAAGCGCTGGGTGGCGACGAGCGCCCGGGCCCGTGTGATCGCCTTCGACCCGCGCGTGGTCGACGAGAGCGCGCTGCCGAAGACGATCGAGGAGGTCGTCGACCCGAAGTGGAAGGGCAAGATCGGCTACGCGCCCACCAACGGGTCCTGGCAGGCGTTCGTGACGTCCGTGCGCGTGCTCAAGGGCGAGGACTTCGCCAGGGACTGGCTCAAGAAGTTCGCCGCCAACGAGCCGAAGCGGTTCGACAACAACAACAGCATCCTCAAGGCGGTCGACGACGGTCAGCTCCCCTTTGGACTGATCAACCACTACTACTGGTACGCCATGGTCGCGGAGAAGGGCGGCGAGGCCAACGTCAAGGCGCGGCTGCACCGGTCCGGCAGCGGTGATCCGCTCGCCCTGGTCAACGTGGCCGGGGTCGGGATCATCCAGGGCTCCAACCAGAGCGAGGCGGCGCAGAAGGCGGTGCGGTTCCTGCTGTCCGAGCAGGCGCAACGGCACTTCGCCGACGTGACCGCCGAGTACCCGGCCAATCCTGGCGTGAAGTCGAGCAAGCACCAGCTGCCGCCGATCACGGACCTCCAGGCACCCGACATCGACCTCTCCAAGCTGTCGTCGCTGCAGGACACGGTGAAGCTGTTGCAGGAAGCGGGGTTGTCCTGAGGCCCGTACACCGGGCCGCACCAGCTCTCACCACTCTTTCGCTCCTCGTCGCCGCGGTGGCCGTGCTGCCGCTGGCCTACCTGGCCGTGCGTTCGTTCGAACGCGGCGGGGGCGTCGTGTGGGACGTGCTGGCCCGGACCCGGACCGCGGAACTGGCACTGCGCAGCCTCTCGCTCGCGGTGGCGGTCACGGCCGCGTGCCTCGTCCTCGGCGTGCTCAGCGCGTGGCTCGTGACCCGCTCGGACCTGGTCGGGCGCAGGGCTTTCGGGGTGTTGCTGGTGCTGCCGCTCGCGGTGCCGTCGTACGTCGCCGGGTTCACCTGGATCTCCGTGGCACCGGACCTCACCGGGTTCGCGGGTGCGTTCGTGGTGCTGACGCTGGTGTCGTACCCGTACGTGCTGCTGCCGGTCGCCGCCGCGTTGCGCACGGCCGACCCGGCGGTGGAGGAGGTCGCGAGGTCGCTCGGCAGGACGAGCCGTCAGGTGTTCCTCTCCGTGACGCTGCGGCAGGTCCGGCCCGCGGCGCTCGCCGGCGGGTTGCTGGTGGCGTTGTACGTGCTGAGCGACTTCGGCGCCGTGTCGCTGATGCGGTACGAGGCGTTCACCCTCGGCATCTACACCAGCTACCGGGCGACGTTCGACCGCACCCCGGCCGCGATCCTCGGCCTGGTCCTGGTCGTGCTGGCGGTCGCGTTGACCGTCGGCGAACGCCGGGCGCGCGGTGTGGTTGCACATCGCGGTCGTCGTCAACCGCTGACCGTCCCACTGGGACGAGCCCGCCTGCCCGCGCTGGCCGGGACAGCGGTGTTGATCGTGCTGACGCTCGGGGTTCCGGTCGTCAGCCTGGTGTGGTGGCTGGTGGCGGGGACCTCGACGGTCGAGGTGTCCGACGTGCTGGCGACCACCGGGAACACCGTCGCGGTGTCGGCGTTCGGCGCGGTGCTGACGCTGCTGCTGGCACTGCCGGTGGGGATCCTGGCAGCGCGGTACCGGGGCCGGCTCGCGCGAGGGGTCGAACTGGCCAGTTTCGCCGGACACGCGCTGCCAGGCATCACCGTCGGTTTGGCGTTGGTGTTCTTCGGGATCAGGTTCGCGCCGGGGCTGTACCAGACCGCGCCGATGCTGGCGTTCGCGTACGCGGTGCTGTTCCTGCCGTTGGCGGTGGGAGCCGTGCGCACCGGTGTGGCGCAGGCACCTCCGGTGTTGGAGGACGTCTCGCGGTCGCTCGGCCACGGACGCTGGCACACGGGGCTGCGCGTCACCGTGCCGCTGGCCGCGCCGGGGATCCTGGCCGGCACCGCGCTGGTGTTCCTGACCTGTGCCAAGGAGTTGCCGGCGACGTTGCTGCTGCGGCCGACCGGCGTCGACACCCTGGCGACCGAACTGTGGACCCGCACCGAGGTCGCCGCATACGCCGCGGCGGCGCCCTACGCGGCCGTTCTGCTCGTGGTGGCGGCGATTCCGGCTGTCGTCCTGGACCGCTATTTGGGAGGTGAGCGGTGAGCGGCTTGACGGTGAAGCGCCTGGTCGCGGGCTACGGCGGCGACCCCGTGCTGCGCGAGGTCGACTTCGAGGTGCCGGAAGGCGGGTTGCTCGCCGTGCTCGGGCCGTCCGGGTGCGGCAAGACGACGCTGCTGCGGGTCCTCGCCGGGTTCCACCCGGTCACCTCCGGCGAGGTGTGGCTGGGCGAGCGGCTGCTGACCTCCGACGTGCCACCGGAACGGCGCGGGATCGGGATCGTGCCGCAGGAAGGCGCCCTGTTCCCGCATCTCACCGTGGCGGGGAACGTCGGGTTCGGACTCAGGCGGGGTGAGCGCGGCGACCGGGTCGAGGAACTGCTCGACCTCGTGGGACTGAGCGGGTTCGGCGCGCGGATGCCCGCCCAGCTCTCCGGCGGCCAGGCGCAACGGGTGGCGCTGGCGCGTGCTCTGGCGCCACGGCCCGCGGTGGTGCTGCTCGACGAGCCGTTCTCGGCGTTGGACGCCGGTCTGCGCGAGGAACTGAGGGCTGACGTTCGCGCGACCTTGAAGGCGGCCGGCGCCACGGCGTTGCTCGTGACGCACGACCAGGAAGAGGCACTGGGGATCGCGGACCACGTGGTGGTGCTGCGCGACGGTGCCGTGGCGCAGTTCGCGCGGCCGCAGACGATCTACACCTCCCCCGCCGACCTCGGGGTGGCGTTGTTCGTGGGCGAGGCGGTGACGTTCGCCGGTGTCGCCCGCGCCGGCCTGGTGGAGACGCCGCTCGGGACGTTGCGGACGTCCGGCGACGGTCCCGGCACGGTGCTGGTGCGGCCGGAACAGCTGATCCTCGGGAGCACCGGTGTTCCGTCCACTGTGGACGACGTGCGGTTCCACGGGCACGACGCGACGGTCCTGCTGCGGCTCGCCGACGGCACGCGGGTGCGCGCACGCGTGCAGGGCCGGGTCCCGGTGCGGGCCGGGGACTCGATCTCGGTGTCGGTCGACGGGACCGCCCTGTTCTTCGCGGACACACCGTGACGGCCACGGCGGACCTCGGGTTCGCTGATCGTCTCGCCGAGCACGGTGACCGGCTCGCCCTGGTGACACCGGACGGCTCGCTGACCTATCACGAACTGGACCAGCGGGTGACCGCCGCGGCGCAACGGCTCGGCACGACGCGGCGGCTGGTGCTGCTCGCCGCGGAGAACGACGTCGACTCGATCGTGGCGTATCTGGCCGCGTTGCGCGGCAAGCATCCCGTCGTTCTCGCGTCCACGGCGCAGCTTCCCGCGCTGACGGCCGCGTACGACCCGGACGTGGTGATCTCCGGTGAGTGGAGCGAACGGCGCGAAGGCACCGCGCACGCGCTGCACCCCGAGCTGGCGCTGTTGCTGTCGACGTCCGGCACGACCGGGTCACCGAAGCTGGTGCGGCTGAGCGCGGACAACCTCGCCGCGAACGCCGCCTCGATCGGCTCGTACCTGGACATCCGTTCGACGGACCGCGCGATCACGTCGTTGCCGCTGCACTACTGCTACGGCCTCTCGGTCGTGAACAGCAACCTCGCGCGCGGCGCCGGGCTGGTGCTGACCGGGCGGTCAGTGATCGAGCAGGAGTTCTGGGAGCTGGTCCGGGAGCACGGCGTGACCAGCCTGCACGGCGTGCCGCACACGTTCGGGCTGCTGGACGGCATCGGCTTCGAGTCGATGGAACTGCCGTCACTGCGCTACGTGACGCAGGCCGGCGGCCGGCTGGCTCCCGCGGACGTGATCCGGTACGCCTCGTTGGGTGCCACGCGCGGCTGGCGGTTCTTCGTGATGTACGGCCAGACCGAGGCCACCGCGCGCATGGCCTACCTTCCGCCCGAGCTCGCCGCCTCGCACCCGTCCGCGATCGGTGTCGCGATCCCCGGCGGGAAGCTGCGCGTCGACGACGGCGAGCTCGTCTACAGCGGCCCCAACGTGATGCTCGGCTACGCCAGTTCCCCGGACGACCTGGCGTTGGGCCGCACGACGTTCGAGCTGCGCACCGGGGATCTGGGAGCGGAGTCCCACGGCCTGTTCTCGGTGACCGGCCGCAAGAACCGGTTCGTGAAGCCGTTCGGGCTGCGCGTCGACCTGGACCAGGTCGAACGCTCGCTCGCCGCCGACGGCCTGCGCGTGGCCTGCACGGGTGACGACAGCGGCCTCGTCGTCGCGGTGCTCGGCGACGCGGACCGCGCGGTGCGGCTGATCCGCGCGCTGACCGGTCTGCCCGCGACCGCCGTTCGCGCCTACGCTGTGACAGCCCTTCCGTTGCTGTCCAACGGCAAAATCGACTACAAGGCCGTTGCCGCACCGTCGGAACGCGGCTCGAACTCCGTGCGCGAGGTGTTCGCCTCCGTGCTCGGTGTGCGGCCGGTGCCGTCCGACGCGACGTTCAACTCGCTGGGCGGCGACTCGCTGCGCTACGTCCAGATGACCGTTCAGCTGCAACGGTTGCTGGGCGATCTGCCGTCCTCGTGGCCGACGATGCCGGTGTCGTTGTTGGAAGAACTCCGCGCCAGGCACCGTCGCGTGCCGCTGATCGACACCACGATCGTGCTGCGAGCGTTGGCGATCCTGCTGATCGTCGGGTCGCACGTCGGCTTCTTCAAGCTGCTCGGCGGCGCCCACCTGCTGCTCGTGGTCGCGGGCTGGAACCTCGCCCGCTTCCTGCTGCCCGCCGCCCCAACGCGGATCCTGCGGGCGGCGGCGTTCATCGCGGTCCCGACGTCGCTCTGGCTCACCTACCGGGTCGCGGCCACCGACGACGTCACCATCGACAACGTGTTGCTGGTCAACAACTTCACCCGCGTCGGCGCGGCCGGGTACTGGTTCGTCGAGGTCGTGGTGCACGTCCTTCTCCTGTGCGCCCTGGTCTTCGCCGTACCGGCGATCCGGCGCTGGGAACAACGGCACGGCTACGCGTTCGCGCTGGCGTTGCTCGGCCTCACGCTGGCCCTGAGGTTCACCGTCGACGGCGACTTCTTCGCGCGCAACATGACCACGCTCGGCGCCGCCTGGTTCGTCGCCCTCGGCTGGCTCGCCCACCGCTCCCCCGCGTTGTGGCAGAAGTGCCTCGTGGTGGTGGTGCTGGTCGTGATGGTGCCCGGCCGGATGGAGGACCTGTCGCGCGAGATCGTCGTGATCGCCGGCGTGATCGTGCTGCTGTCACTGGCCCGCGTGCCGGTGCCGCGCCGGCTGCTCACCCCGGTGAGCCTGCTGGCCAGCGCGTCACTCGCCATCTACCTCACGCACTACGCGGTGTTCCCGCACCTGCAGCCAGAGGTGCCCTCACCGATCGTGTGGGTCGTGTGCGTCGCGGTGGGGTGCGCGGTGTGGCTCGGGGTCGATCGGGTGCGGTCGAAGTGGCACACCATTCCCCCGTTGGGGTGACGAACGCCACCGACCAGTTCGGTCGGTAAACCTACCGAACTGGTCGGTAAACGTCGTAAAGTCGTCGGCATGCCACGACAGCCCAGGACCGGAGTCGACGAGACGATCCTCGACGCCGCCGCCGCGCTCTTCGCGCGGCACGGCTACGAGCAGACCTCGCTGAAGTCGCTCGCGGACGCTGTCGGTCTGTCGAAAGCCGGCCTGCTGCACCACTTCCCGAGCAAAGACGCTCTCTTCGAAGCAGCCTGGGCGCAGAGCCGGGTGCTGAGCGGGCAGGTGGCCGAGCAGGTCGCCCCGATGCCGGCCGGCCCCGCCCGCGATCGGCGTGCGCTGGAGCTGCTCACCGACGTCGCGCTCGACCGTCCCGGCCTGGTCTCACTGCTGTTCCGGGCGTTGACGGCGCCGGGTGAAGACCCGCAGCAGGCGCAGGACGAACTGATGATCAACGAGATGTTCGTCCTCGACCCCGAGAAGGACCTGCCTCGCGCGGTCCGGGTCATCGCCGCGCTCAGCGTCATGGCCGTGCTCACCCTCCTGGCCAACCAGGAAGGCGACAAGACGACGTGGCGCCCCTTGATCCTCGCTACCTGTTACGACGCACTCGGGCACCAGGAGGCCTGACCATCATGGCGAAACTGCTCTACGGACTGGGGATGCTGACGCACAGGCGTCGTCTCCCCGTCGTCCTGATCTGGCTGCTCGTGCTGATCGGCTCCGGTGTCGGCGCTTTCACCCTCGGCGGTGAGACGTCCAACTCGATGTCCATCCCCGGCCAGGAGTCGACGACCGCGCTCGAGCGCATCCAGCAGGAGTTCGGTTCCGGCGAGACCGCGACCGCACGGGTCGTGGTGAAGGCGCCGGACGGCCAGAAGCTGCCGCAGCACGTCAAGGCGATCACCGACCTGGTGGCCGACGAGTCGTCTCTCAAGGGCGTGACGTCCGCGACCAACCCGCTCGACCCCGCCGCGCCGAGCGTGAACCGCGACGTCGACGTCGGTTACAGCACCGTCACCTACGACGTGAAGCCCGGTGAGGTCACCGCCGAGCAGCGGTCCGAGCTGCTCAAGGCCGTCGACAAGGCACGGGCCGCCGGACTGACCGTCGAGGTCACCGGCACCGCGATGCAGGAGACGCCGCACGTCGGCGGGCCCAGCGAGATCATCGGTGTGGTGCTGGCGCTGGTCGTGCTCGCGCTGACCTACGGCTCGCTGGTGACCGCGGGCATGAACCTGCTCAGCGCCGCCATCGGCGTCGGCATCGGCACGCTCGGCATCACCATCGTGTCCGGGTTCATGGACCTGCAGTCGACCACGCCGATCCTCGCCTCGATGCTGGGACTCGCGGTCGGCATCGACTACGCGTTGTTCATCATCAACCGTTACCGCCAGGAACTCCGCCGCGGCTCCGACGTCGGCCACGCCGTCGCGACCGCCGTGGGCACCGCCGGTTCCGCCGTCGTCACCGCCGGTCTGACCGTGGTGATCGCACTGGTGGGCCTCGCGATCGCCGGTATTCCGTTCCTGACGCAGATGGGCGTCTCGGCCGCCGCCACGATCGTCGTCGCGGTGCTGATCGCCATCACGCTGGTGCCCGCGGTGCTGAGCATGCTCGGCCGCCGCGTGATGACCCGCAAGGAACGCGCCGCCGCCGACGTGGAGCCGAAGGACCGCGGCGTCATCCGCGGCTGGGCCGGTGCGATCACCCGCAACCGCGTCGTCGCGCTGCTGCTGTCGGTCGTGGCACTGGGCATCGTCGCGATCCCGGTGGCGTCCATGGACACCACCCTGATCCAGAAGCCGCCGGCCAACTCCACCCAGGAACGCGCCGACCAGATCCTGGCGCAGGGCTTCGGTGAGGGCTTCAACGGCCCGATCATCGTCCTCGTCGAGGGCAACGGCGCCGCCGCGACCGCCACCAAGGCCGCCGAGCCGATCGCGAAGATGTCCGACGTCGCCCTGGTGACCCCGGCCCAGCCGAGCCCGGACGGCAGCGCCGCGATGGTCACCGTGATCCCGAAGTCCGGCCCGGACAGCGTTGCCACCGAACAACTGGTGGCCGACCTGCGCGCCGAACTGTCCGATCTGGACGGTGGCAAGGCCTACGTCACCGGCGCCACCGCCGTGAGCGTGGACGTGGCCACGTCCCTGGACCGCGCCCTGCCGATCTACCTCGCGGTCGTCGTCGGCCTGGCACTCGTCCTGCTGATCCTCGTGTTCCGCTCGCTGCTCGTGCCGCTGGTGGGCGTGCTCGGCTTCCTGCTGACCATCGGCGCCTCCCTCGGCGCCACGGTGGCCGTGTTCCAGTGGGGCTGGCTCGCCGGCGCGGTCAACCTCGACAGCACCGGCCCGCTGATCAGCCTCACCCCGATCCTGGTGATCGGCATCCTGTTCGGCCTCGCCATGGACTACCAGATCTTCCTGGTGTCCCGGATGCACGAGGCACACCACCGCGGTGCCAAGCCGATCGAGGCCATCACCACGGGCTTCCGCCAGGCCGCCCCGGTCGTCGTGGCCGCCGCACTGATCATGTTCTCGGTGTTCGCCGGCTTCGTCCCCGCGGGCGAGCCGACCGTGAAGTCGATCGCGTTCGCCCTGGCCGTCGGCATCTTCGTGGACGCCTTCGTGGTCCGCATGGTGCTGGTGCCGGCCGCGCTGGCCCTGATCGGCGAGCGCGCCTGGTGGCTGCCGAAGTGGCTGCGGTGGCTGCCGGAGCTCGACGTCGAGGGCACGGCGCTCGACGAGCTGTCCGCAGTCGAGAAGGAGAAGCGGGAGCCGGTGGCGGTCGGCTAACCCACCCTGCGCACCAGCGGCCGGTCCACCTCGTGGGCCGGCCGCTGGTCTGTCAGCAACCTGCGCACCCATCGCGCCACCGTGCGCGGCGGCGGTTCCACCGCACCGCCCAGGTGCGCCACCACGGTCAGCTCGGCGCCACCGGGTTCCTCGACCGCGATCGCCCACCCGCGGCGCTCGGTCCACAGCAGCGCCACCAGGCAGTCCGGGTGGTCGGGCAGCGTGCCGTCCACCGCGATGTACACCCGCAACGGTCTGTCCCGATCCACGCAGGACGACTCGCCGCTCAGGCCGAGTTCCCGCGTGACCCTCAGCGCGTAGTCGAGCGCAAGCGTCTTCACGTCGTCACCGTCCTCCGTCCACCGGGGCAACAACGCCAGCTGCTTGACGCACGAAGCGGTTACCCCAGTTGACGGAGTGCGAACCTCAGACGCTCACTCTCCGCTGAAGTCGCAGAAGTTCCTCTTAAGAGTCAAGGCTTGTCATGAAGTGACTCGGTTGCCAAGGTGAGTGGTGCCGCCTCCGCCGCGACTCGTACGGCAGGAAGTGAGCGCTTCGAGATGGAGCTCCCGGACCACCCCACCACCACGGTCAGCCGCCGCTGTTTCATCGGTGGCTGCGCCGCGGCCGCCACGATCGTCACCACCGGCACCGCGGCGGCCGCCCCCGACGCCCAGCCGTGCGGCACACTGCCGCCCGGCACGGTCCTCGCGAAGAAGGCGGACGTGCCGCTCAACGGCGGAGTCGTCGTCTACTTCGACGACGAGACATCAGTCGTGGTGGCCCAGCCGAAGAAGAACACCTACACGGCGTTCGACGCCAAATGCACCCACGCCGGCTGCATGTGCAGCGAGGTCGACCAGAACCTGATCATCTGCTGGTGCCACGACAGCCGGTTCAGCTCCGTCGACGGCAAGCGGAGGTCCGGACCGGCCAAGAAGCCGTTGCCGCAGATCAAGACGAAGATCAAGGGGGACGACATCGTCGTGGCCTGAGCCTGCGCGGACCGGTCCGGGCAGTCATGCTGTCCGGACCGGTCCGCACGAGAAAGGCCGGTCGGATGAGCTTCCAGGACGAGGTGCTGCCCCTGCTCCAGCGCGATGTCGAGAACCTGCACAACGGCGACGCCGGACCGCGCAAACAGATGTGGTCGCACGCCGAACCCGTGGTGCTGTTCGGCGCGGCCATGGGCGCCGTCGGCTGGACCGAGGTCGAGCAGGTCTTCGACACGATCGAGAAGTGGTTCCACGGCAGCAGGTCCCTCGACATCGAGGTCGTGGCCGCGGAGTCGAGCGGTGACATCGGGTACGTGTGCGCGATCGAACGGTCCGAGATCCTCGACCCGTCCGGGGCCACGAAGTCCTACGCGTTGCGCGTCACCACGGTGTTCCGCCGCGAGGACGGCACGTGGAAGATGGTCCACCGCCACGGCAGCCCGTTGGACGACCGGGCACTGGACGCCCTGGCGAGCATTCGGTAGCCGGGGGTTGCGCGTCCGCACGCTGCCCCGTACGACGGGAGGGTGAACCTCCGCAGCGCGCACTGGTACGCCGGACAGGACCGCAACGCCTACATCCACCGCGCCTGGATGCGCCGTGGCACGCCGGACTCGGCGTTCGCCCGGCCGCAGATCGCCATCGCCAACACCGCGTCCGACCTCACCCCGTGCAACGCGCACCTGAACGAGGTCGCCGCATCGGTGTCGAACGGCGTGCACGAGGCAGGTGGCATCCCGCTCAACCTCCCCGTGGTGTCGCTGGGCGAGACCAACGTCCGCCCCACCGCGATGCTGTGGCGCAACATGGCCGCGATGGCGACCGAGGAGATGCTGCGCGCCAACCCGGTCGACGGCGTGGTGCTGCTCGGCGGGTGCGACAAGACGATTCCCGCGCTGCTGATGGCCGCCGCGTCCGTCGACATCCCCGCGGTCGTGGTGCCCGGCGGGCCGATGCTCACCGGCACGTTCCGCGGGGTTCCGCTCGGCTGCGGCACGGACGTGTGGCGGCTGTCGGAGGAGGTGCGCGCGGGCACGCTGTCGCAGGAGGCGTTCATCCGCTCCGAGTCGGCGATGATCCGCAGCCGCGGCCACTGCAACACCATGGGCACCGCCTCGACGATGGCCCTGGTCGCGGAGGCGCTCGGCACCGTCGTCCCCGGTGTCGCGGGCACCCCGGCGCCGGACAGCAGGCTGCTGGAGGCCTCGCACGGCACCGGACGGCTGATCGTCGAGCTGGTCGAGAAGGACCGGCGGCCCAGCACGTTCCTGACGAAGGCCAACTTCCACAACGCGATCGTCGCGCTGGCCGCGATCGGCGGGTCCACGAACGCCGTCGTGCACCTGCTCGCCATCGCCGGTCGCCTGGGCGTCGACCTGACCCTGGACGACTTCGACCGCATCGGCTCCGGCGTGCCGTTGCTGGTGGACCTGCAGCCGGCGGGCCGGTTCCTGATGGAGGACTTCCACCGCGCGGGCGGGCTGCTGGCCGTGCTGCGGGAAGTTCGTGACCTGCTCGACCCGGAAGCGTTGAGCGTCACCGGGAATCCCCTCGTCGGCCACCTCGACGACGCCCCGATCTGGGACGCCGAGGTGATCCGCAGCCGGTCCGAGCCGATCATCGCCGAGGGCGGGATCGCGGTGCTGCGCGGCAACCTGGCGCCGTCCGGTGCGCTGGTCAAACCGGCCGCCGCGTCACCGAACCTGTTGCAGCACCGCGGCAAAGCCGTGGTGTTCGACAGCATCGAGGACTTCCACGCCCGCATCGACGACCCGGACCTCGACGTCGACGCGGACAGCGTGCTGGTGCTGCGCGGCTGCGGGCCGCGCGGATATCCCGGCATGCCCGAGGTGTCGAACATGCCGTTGCCCAAGAAGCTGCTGGAACAGGGCGTGCGCGACATGGTCCGGATCTGCGACGGACGCATGAGCGGCACCGCGTACGGCACGGTCGTGCTGCACGTGGCACCGGAAGCGGCGGCGGGCGGACCGCTCGGGCTCGTCCGCACCGGCGACGTCATCGTGCTGGACGTGGAGAACCGGCGGATCGACGTGGAGGCACCGGACTTCCTCGACCGCTCCCCCAGTGCGGCGATGACCGAGGCGTTCGCCAAACCAGGACGAGGCTGGCAGCGGCTCTACGTCGACCACGTGCTGGGCGCCGACACCGGAGCCGACCTGGACTTCCTGGTCGGCTCCAGCGGCAGCGAGGTCACCCGCGAGTCGCACTAGCCGACGTCCCGGCGAGGCGGTCGACGACCTGTGCCTCGTACAACGACTCCGGAACCAGTGGACCGGTCTTGATCTCGATGCTGCCCCACGGCCCGGGGAAGTACGGCTGTGAGCGCCGCGTGCCTTCGCCGGACACGGCGTAGTTCTGCGCGGTCGGCGGTTTCTGGACGACGATTTCCTTGTTGTAGTCCCAGATCACCGAGTGTGCGGCGCCCCAGCCGTGCGAGGTGCCGTAGTCGCCGCGGTTGATCAGCTTGGCCTGGTTGCCGCCGCTGAGCTCCCTGATGTTGTCGAACAGCAGTCCCTGGCTCCACCGCCGGTGCGCCTCGGCGTCACCACCGTCCACAGTGGCCCGATGCCACACCACGCCGGCCACAGAGTTCGCGCCGTTGCTGACGAACGCGTGTCGCGCCTTCGTGGCGTGCAGGCCGGTGAACAGGACGAGGTGCGAGTTGGTGTTCGCGGCGAAGTTGTACATGCGGCCACCTGTGCGGATCGCGACCGGGTCCGTGGCCTGCGCGTCCTTCACCGTGATGCGCACGGACCGTTCGGTGACCACGCCCGCGTAACCGAAGTAGCGGGTCTTGACCGAACGGACCCAGCTGTTGTCCGCGCCGAACACGCCGATGGCGTTCCACGCGTGGTTCTCGTCCTCGCCGCCCTTGGTCTCGACGTCGACGCGCAGGCTCTCGACCCCGGACTCGGTGACGAGGTTCCGCGCGGTCACCGGCGCGACCGTGGAGATCGTCAGCGACCGGTCGAGGTGGTTGTAGATCGGCGCGTCGAACGTGAGCCTGCGCCCGTCGACGGCCTTGATCCTGCGCACCCAGTGCAGGTCCATGGATCCGGGCGTCCACTTGGCGTCCTGCACCACGCCGCCACCGCCGACCGCGTCGATCCACTTCTGCGACGACGGGTGCCGGACGACGACCTCCTGGCCCACCTTGAACCCGGTGGCGTTCGCGACCTCCAGGCTCAACGACCCGACCTGCACGAACGGCGTGGTCACCTCGACGGCCGCCCCGGTCGTCCACGGCTTGCCCGAGTCGGACCCGAGCACCACGACCGTGCGCTGGTGGGGCGTGTCGCCGCGGCCGAACAACGTTGTGGTGTCCCCGGATCCACGCAGCACCACGCCGTTGTGCCTGATCCGCACGGTGCCGCGGATCTCGTACCGGCCGGCCGCGAGCTTCACCGCGCCGCGATGGCCGTTCGCGTCGGGCGTGCGGGCGCCGACCTGGTCGAGCGCTTTCTGGAGATGCGCGGTGTTGTCGCCGGACACCGGACTGATCGTGACGACGTCGGGCATGACCGGCAGCGGCTTCTCGCCGTGGTGGTAGCCGACGTAGCTGAAGTCCGGCACGCGGTTGCGCGCCGAGTCGGAGGCGTACTTCAGGCGTCCGGCCGTGTCGTAGGAAACGTGGGCGGACGACCACTGGCCGGCCTGAGGCGCCGGTGGGTACTTGCCGCAGAACTCCTGCCAGCACGCGGGCGCCGCCTGCGCCACCGGCGTGAGACCGCTCAGAAGAGCCAGCGTGGCAACGACTTTCGCCAATCGAGACACTTGCACTGCTCCTGCCGCGTCAACGTGGAAGGCGGCAGATGGAGCAAGCGTAGCGGCTCAGGCGGCCTCGCGGACCGGCCGCCGATATTTCGCCGGGCCGGTTCAGGAGTGCGAGTGCTCGTGTTCCTCGACGTGCCCCGCGTCGTGCACGTGGGTGTGCGAGTGCGTTTCGCCGCCGTGCGTGTGCTCGTGCGTGTGCTCGACGTGGTCGTGCGCGTGCGCCTCGTGAGGATGTGTGTGGGACAGGTCACCGTGGCTGTGTTCGTGGTTGTGGACGCTCATGTTGCGCAGCCTGGCACGGCTCTGACCAGCGCGCAGTGGTGCAAGGTCTTGCTTGTTGCAAGTTACTTGCTGTTAGCTGCACCCGGCAACACGGACACTGGGGAGGAACTGGATGCGCCGAGCGGTTCTACTGGCTCTCGTCGTGCTGGCGGGGTGCTCGTCACCGGACGGCTCGACGACGGCCGGAGCAGCGACGTCCATCGTGATCGGCGCCGGCAGCGAGCCGGAGAACCTCAACCCGGTGCTCGGCTACGCGCCCGACGGTGCCGCGAAGATCTTCGACGGCCTGGTGACGCGGGACGCCTCGCTCGCCCTGAAGCCCGCCCTGGCCTCCGCACTGCCGACGGCGTCTCCCGACGGCCTGACGTGGACCGCCAAGCTGCGCAAGGACATCGCGTTCTCCGACGGCACCCTGGTGTCCGCCCAGGACGTCGTGTTCACCTACAAGTCCGTGCTGGACAAGAAGGTGAACTCCACGATCGCCTCCCGCTTCGACGCGCTGGCCGACGTGACGGCGCCGGACGCGGGCACCGTCGAGTTCAAGCTGTCGTACCCCTACGCCCCGTTCGTGCAGCAGCTGGCGCTCGGCATCGTGCCCGCGGCGAAGCTCTCGGGCGTGGACATCAACAGCGCGCCGTTCAACACCGCTCCGATCGGCACCGGCCCGTACGTGGTCGAGTCGTGGCGCAAGGGCGACCGGATGGTGTTGAAGGCCAACGAGAAGTACTGGGGCGGCACGCCCGCGATCAAGACCGTCACCGTGGTGTTCGTGCCGGACGACAACGCCCGCGCAACCCGGATGGCGGCCGGCGAGTTCGACGGCACCGTGCTGCCGCCCAAGCTCGCCCAGACCTACCGCGACAAGTCGGGCTACCGGGTCGTGCGGAACCCGTCCGCCGACTACCGCGGCCTCGGCATCCCGTCCGAGCTGCCGTTCACCTCCAGCCCGCAGGTGCGGCGCGCGATCAACCTGGGCATCAACCGCCAGGCCATGATCGACGCCGTGCTGGCCGGCTCCGGCAAGCCCGCCGCCACGCCGATCTCGCCCTACCTGAAGGACTGGTACGACTCGGGTTCCGCGTTCGCCTACGACGTCGCCGAGGCGGAGAAGCTGCTCGACGAGGCCGGTTGGCGCAAGGGTGCCGACGGCAAGCGCGCGAAGGACGGTCAGCCCGCCCGGTTGCCCGTGCTCTACCCGGCGCCGGACGTGCTGCGCAAGGAACTCGCCCTGGCCGCGGCCTCCGACATCGCGAAGCTCGGCATCGACGCGCCCGTCGAGGCCACCACGTTCGAGATCATGCTGCAGCGCCAGAAGGAAGCTGCGGCGATCTGGGGCGGTGGCGACCCGTACGACCCGGACACCGCCGCCTACACGTTGCTGCACTCGCGTTACGCGGGCCAGCAGGGCTACGTGAACATGACGCTGTACCGGAACTCCACTGTGGACACCGCGCTGGACACCGCGCGCCGCAGCCTCGACCCGGCTGCCCGCAAGAAGGCCTACGACGACTTCCAGAAGGCCTACGCGGCCGACCCCGCCTGGGCGTTCCTGGTGTTCCTCGACCACACGTACGTGTTGCGCGACAAGTGGGACGGCCAAGAAACCCAGGTCGAACCGCACGACCACGGCCTGGTGCACGCCGTGTGGTGGAACCTCGAGCGCTGGACACCCAAGCAGTGATCCGCTCCATCGGCCGGCTGACCCTGCGCCGCCTGGCCTTCGCGGTCCCGGTGCTGTTGGTCGTCAGCTTCGCGTTGTTCGTGCTGGCGAAGGCCTCGCCGTTCGACCCGGTCGAGCGCTACTTCGGTGTGCGGATCATCGGCGCTTCCCCGGAGCGCGTGGCCCAGCTGCGCGCGAACTGGGGCGTCGACGAACCCGTCGTCGCGCAGTACTGGGCCTGGCTGCGGCACGCGGTGGCCGGCGACCTCGGCGATTCCCTGTCGTTGCAACAACCGGTGTCGGCCGTGATCGGTGACCGTCTCGGATGGACGGTGCTGCTGGTGTCGGTCGGCTTCACGCTGGCCCTCCTGCTGGGACTCGTGCTGGGCACGCTGGCGGCGTGGCGGCAGGGGTCGTGGCTCGACCGGCTGATCACGGGCGGCTGTTACGCGTTGGAGGCCGCGCCGGTCTTCTGGGTCGGGCTGGCGGTGCTGTACGTGTTCGCGCTGCAGCTGCGGTGGTTGCCGGGCGGCGGCGTGACGACCGGATCCGAGCCGGTGTCGGTGGGCGGTGTCGCCGTGCACATGGTGCTGCCGGTCGCGGTGCTGGCGATCTCGCAGGCGCCGTGGTTCGTGCTGTTCGTGCGCCAGAACCTGCTGGAGTCCTTCACCCAGGACCACGTGATCGGCGCGCGAGCCCGCGGCCTGCCGGACCACCTGGTGGTGTCCGGGCACGCGTTGCGCACGTCGCTGCTGCCGTTCCTCACGTTGCTGGGCGCCCGGCTGCCGGAGCTGATCACGGGCGCGCTGCTGGTGGAAACGGTGTTCTCGTGGCCGGGCATCGCGCGGGCGACCGTGGAGGCCGCGCTGAACGTCGACTTCGCCCTGCTCGGGGCACTGACCGTGATGGCGACGGGCGTGGTGCTGCTGGGCAACCTGCTGGCCGACGTCCTGTACGCGCTGGCCGACCCGAGGGTGGCGCTCGATGGCTGACCTGACCTGGCGACCCGTCCCCCGCTGGCCGGTCCTCCCCTCCGCAACCGCCCACACGACCGTCACGCCGGCCGACCCGAGGGTGACGCACAATGACTGACCTGACCTGGCGACCCGTCCCCCGCTCCCGCCTCACCGCAGCCGGCCCACCACGCTCCCCGCGCTGGCGACTCCTCCCCTCCGCGACCGTCCTCGCGATCGTCGCGCTGACCGTGCTGGTCGTCCCGCTGGTCGTCGACCTCAACCAGCAGTACGTCGACCTCGCGATCGCGAACCAGCCGCCGTCCGCCGCGCACCTCTTCGGCACCGACGAGCTCGGCCGGGACGTGCTGCTGCGCTGCGTCTACGCCCTGCGCGTCTCGCTCACCGTCGGCATCGTGGCCGCCGTGATCTCGGCGGTCGTCGGCACGGCGGTCGGTGCGCTCGCGGGCTCGATCGGCGGCTGGTTCGACCGGATCCTGATGCGCCTGGTCGACGCGGTCGCGTCCGTTCCGCACCTGTTGCTGGGCATCGTGATCGTCGCGATCCTCCGGCCCAGCCTCACCGCCGTGATCATCTCGATCGCGCTGACCCACTGGCTCACCTCGGCCAGGATCGTGCGGTCCGAGGTGCTCTCGCTGCGCGCCAGGCCGTTCATCGACGCGGCGATCGTGGGCGGAGCGAGCAGGACCCGCGTGCTCACCCGGCACCTGCTGCCGAACGTCGCCCCGCAGGTGCTGCTCGCGACCACGCTGATGGTGCCGCACGCGGTGTGGCACGAGACGGCGTTGTCGTTCCTGGGACTGGGTTTGCCCCCGCACGCCGCCAGCGTCGGCAACATGATCAACGACGCCCAGCGCTCGCTGCTCATCGGCGGCTGGTGGATGTCCCTGGCACCCGGCCTGCTGCTGATCATCACGACCCTGGCGGTGTCCGGGGTGAGCGGTGTGTGGCGGGACCGGCTGAACCCCAAGCGGCGCACGGAGCTGACGTGGTGAACCTGGAGATCGACCGGCTGTCGGTGCGGTTCGCGCTCACCGGCGCGACCGTCGAGGCCGTGAACGACGTGTCGCTGCGGATCCGCCCCGGCGAGTGCGTGGCGCTGGTCGGCGAGTCCGGCTGCGGCAAGACCGTGCTGGCCTCCGCACTCCTCGGCTTCCTGCCCGGCAACGCGGAAACCCGGGGCACCGCGAAGCTCGGCGACACCGACCTGATCGCCGCCACGGACCACGAGCTGGCGACCAAGATCCGCGGCCGGCAGATCGGCCTCATTCCGCAAAGCCCGGCCAGCCACCTCACGCCGGTCCGCACCGCGCGTTCTCAACTCGAAGAAGCCGCGCGGGTCCTGGGCGGCGACGCCGTGGCCGCGGCCGAACGCGCGGGTCTCGAACCCGAACACCTCGACCGCTACCCGCACGAGCTGTCCGGCGGCATGGCACAACGCGTGGCGAACGCACTGGCGCTGGTCGGCAACCCGTGGCTGCTGATCGCCGACGAACCGACCACCGGCCTCGACCGCGACCTCGTCGACGGCCTGCTGGACGAGTTCCGCAGACTGGTCGACGACGGCCACGCCGTCCTGCTGATCACGCACGACCTGGCGGCCGCGCACCGGATCGCCGACCGCATCGCGGTCATGTACGCAGGACGGATCGTGGAGATCGGCCCGGCCCACGAGGTGCTGGACAACTCCCGCCACCCCTACAGTCGCGGCCTCGCGAACGCCTTGCCGGACAGGGCATTCACCCCGGTACCCGGCCAGCCACCGCTGCTCACCGACCTGCCCGCGGGCTGCGCGTTCGCCCCGCGCTGCGACCAGGCCACCCCGATCTGCGAGGAACGCCCCGTGCTCACCGACGACCCGCACGCCGTCGCGTGCCACCTGCCGTGCTGACCGGCACCGGCATCACCGCCGGCTACCGGAACCCGGTGATCACCGACGTCAGCCTGACCGTCCACCCAGGACAGACCATCGGCCTGGCCGGCCCGAGCGGCTCCGGCAAGTCCACTTTGGCGCGCGTGCTCGCGTTGCTGCACAAGCCTTTCGCGGGCAGCGTCACCATCGACGGCGAGACCGTCACCAGGTTCCGGTTCGGCGCCACCCAGCGCACCCGGATCGGCGTGCTGTTCCAACAGCCCAGACTGTCCGTCGACCCCCGGTTCACCCTCAGAAGGGTCATCGCGGAACCGCTGAAGGGCAACCAGGAACGCGTGACCGAGCTCGCCGACCTGGTCATGCTCACCGACGATCTTCTCGACCGCCGCCCGCACGAGGTCAGCGACGGCCAGCTGCAACGCGCCTGCCTCGCCCGCGCGCTCGCACTGCGGCCGCGCTACCTGATCTGCGACGAGATGACCACGATGCTGGACGCCTCCAGCACGGCCGCGCTGGTCGGCGTGATCCGCGCGTACCAGGCGGAGACGGACGCGGGCGTGCTCGCGATCTCGCACGACGACAGGCTGCTCACGAGGTGGGCCGACGAGACGGTCAGACTTTCAGCACCGCTTCGACGATGACGTTGTTGCGGTAGCTGCCCGCGACCCGGTCGAAGTCACCGCCGCACGTCACGAGCCGCAGCTCAGACAACGGTGTCGGCGCGTATACCGCGGCCGTCGGGAACGCGGCCTTCTCCGTCGAGTACGTGTGGTTCACGACGAACGTGAGCTTGCTGCCGTCCTCGCGCTCCACCAGCACCTCGGCACCGGGCTGCAACTCCGGCAACCGGAAGAACACGCCCGGCCCGGTCTTCGAGTCGACGTGCCCCGCGATCACCGCCGGCCCGGCGTCCCCCGGCGCCACTCCCTTGGCGTACCAACCGGCCTTGTCCGCACGGCTGGGCGGCTCCAGGGTCCCGGCACCGTCCACCTTCAACGCCTCGAGCGACGTGTCGACACCGATCGACGGAATGAGCACCGTCACCGGTTCCGGCGCCTTCTCCGCGCCCGGATCCTTCACGATGTAGATCAGCGCGACGATGATCACCGCGCCCATCGCGAGCTTGCCCTTGCTCATCAGCCGAACCGGAACAGCCTGCCGCGCACCGAGAACATCGCGACGCCCACGATGAGCGCGATGACCAGCGCGGTCAGCCAGTCCCAGCCTCCGGCCATGCCGCCGAACCCGGTCTCCTGCCCGCCGCCGGGCACGACCTCGGCTCCCTTGGCATCGGTCCGCAGCTCGATCCGCCGCGCGCTCACCAGCAACGAGTAGACCCCGCCGGGCTCCAGCACGACGTCGAGCGACGTGGAGTCCTTGCCGCGCGGCAACACCTGCAGCGGATCCTTGCCGGGCAGCATCACCACGTACCCGGTCGTCGAGTTCGCCTGCACGTTGCGATGCACGAACACGCTGCCCCGCAACAGATCCATCTCCGCGTCACCGGCGTTGACCACCCGCAGCCGCGCCTGCCCGTTCGGCGGCAGGCTGACGTCGTCCTCCAGCACCTTCATCGACGACGCGATGTCGAGGACGGTGTACGCCTTCCCGGTCCCCGCCCGCACCAGCACCGACCGCAGCACCGGCGAGCCGGGATCCGCCCCGGCCGCGCGGAACTCGACGACGTGGTCCCCCGGCTCGACCCGCCGGTAGTCGTAGAGCTCGGCGTAGTCGAGGGTGCCGAGCTTGACCCCGTCGAGCGTGGCGTCGACGCGCGCCTGGTCCATCGAGAAGTGCCCGAGACGGACGTACGTACCCGTCGCGGCGTGCGCGGGCGCAGCCGAGAGCAGCAACAACAGCACTACAGCGAGCACTCGCACGCGGACCTCCCCTCACCGGACCCAACAACGATAACGCGCCTGATCAGCATCCGGTGAGGTCCGGCCGCCCGCCAGGCCGCGTGACGGTGGCGCCGGACGCCGCCACGGCCAGCCGAGCCGCGTCCGCCGGGCCGTCTCCACGCGTGAGAGCGAAGGTCAGCCCCGCCACGAACGCGTCACCGCCTCCGGTCGTGTCGACCACCTCGACGTCCCCCAGGGGCACCACGAGTTCACCCTCGTCCCAGATGAACACGTTGCCCACACCGTCCACGGCGAACGCCACGAGCCCAGGGCCGTGCTTCATCACGTCACGCGCGGCAGCCGTGGCCTCCGCAGCGTCGGCGATCTTGCGGCCGGACAGCAGCTCGGCCTCCTGGTGATCCGCGCGCACGACGTCCGCGCACGCCAGCAGTTCGGCTCGCAGCCGTTCCGGTGCCCCGTCGAGCACCACACGGCCGTGCGCCGCTCGTGCTGCCTTGAGTGCGACCTCGGGCGGTTGTTGCAGCTGCACCACCACGGTCGCCGCACGCGCGATGAGGTCTGTCGGCACGTCGTCCTCGCGCAGCAGTACGCCGTCCGGGAGGTGCTCCAGATAGCGCCAGCCGTCGGCCACGAGGTCGACGATCAACCCGGTCAGGCAGTCCTGTCGCTGAACGACGCCCTCGGTGCCGATCCCGTCCGCGGCGGCGCGCGCGATCAGCCGTGCGCCGGTGTCGTCGTCCCCGACCACGCCCACGAGCTGGACCGGCGCGCCCAGCTGGGCCAGCCCGACCGCGATGTTCGCGCCCTTGCCGCCGAGCATCTCGCGCCGCTCCCGCACCGGCGCCGTGCCACCGGGACCCGGCACCTCGTCGACGACGAGGACCAGGTCCCGCGCTATCTGTCCCACCACGACGATCTCGTCCACCGCGCTGGGCTACCCAGCCGCGGCCAGCCTGGGATGATGACAACGTTGTCAGATCACAAACGCAGCACCTCCGGCGCGTCAGCGTCAGTTCCGCGGAAGCTGGTCGGTGACGTCGAGCCCGTCCGGCAGCACCGCGAAGAGGTCGACGGGCGTGCGCAAAGACACCATCTCGCTGCGGTGCCGGCGCTTCAGACGGTCCCGGGCGACCGAGATCTCCTGACTCGACGCCGACAGCACGAGCACCGGTACCGCGCCCTGGGCGACGTGCGCGCCGACCCGGTCGGTGTTGCCGCGCCCGAACTTGAGCACTTTCCCGTACCGCACCAGGTAAAGCAGGTTCGCCTCGCCGCGCGAGTGCTTGAGCTGCTGCACCTCACCGGTCTCGTCGTTGCGCCCCCAGGTGCCGTGCGACCTCGTCAGCCACCGGAACCCGGTCCAGGGCAACCCGTGCACGTCGGTGGCGAGCACGGTCCAGCCGGGCTGGAAGTACTTCGCGAGCCGGATCTTCACCGTCGTCGCGGCGATGAACTCCGAGTTCTCCCGCCAGGTGCCGTCGAGCTCCAACCCGCGCGCGATCTTCTGCACCGCCGGGTCCGGCACCGACCTGTCGTCCAGGCACACCAGGCACCTCGTACGCCAGCCGATGCCGCACGAGCGCGCGACACCGCACCAGCCGCACTGGTGGATCTGCACCGGCGCGCCACCGGGGCGGTCGTGCAACAACTTCATCTGGTCGGCCACAACCTGCTGACACGGTGCGCACAAAGCACACCACGCGACCTCGGCGACCTCTTTGCGCGGCAACCGGGTCATGCAGTTGATGCACTGCTTCACTTCGCCCTCCCCCTTGGGAAAGCCTATTCCAGCGCCCTTCGCAGGCGCGAGGAGACAAGAGCATGACGAGGGTCCGCGGACGGAAGGAGCAACCGGAGGCGTTCGAGCACTTCGGCGTCCTCGCCGCTGTCCGCGAACGACAGCAGCGCGTCGAGATCTCCCCGCTCCAGCACGCCTTTGCGCACCGCGGCGGCGAGATCCAGTCGTTCCTCGCGGATCACCGGTGCGTCCGAACGGGGTAGCAACTCGCCGTGGTAGTGCCGGGTCGCCTTGCCCGCGTCGCCGGACCTCAGCGCGGTCCGCACGTCCAGGAAGTCGCCGCGCACCACGGCATCGAGCCGGTACGGCCTCGTCAACAGGACACCACCGAGCTGCGCACGCAGCCGATGCAGCTCCGCACGGACCGTGGTCGGGTTCCCTCTCTCACCATAGAGCAACAATGCGAACTGTTCGGCGGTGAGTCCCTTGGGGTGCAGGGCGAGCGCCGCCAGGACCTCCGCGTTGCGCAACGTCAGCGCCAACGGCCGTCCGTCGAGATCGGCGTGCAGGCCGCCGAGGAAGTTCAACGTCAGCACGTGTTGGCGTGGCGCGAACTGCTGCAGGTGGTGCTCGGCCAGCCGGGCGGCGGCGGACACGAGCTGCGCGACGGCCGGGTGCATGGTCTTCAGCGGCCCGCTGACGTCGACAACGCCCAGCAGCAGACCCGTGTGGGGGTCGCGGATCGGGCTCGCCGCGCAGGTCCAGCCGTGGTAGGTGCGCACGAGGTGTTCGCGGGAGTGCACGGTGACGGGTTTGCCGGTCGCGAGAGCGGTGCCCATCGCGTTGGTGCCGATGACGTCCTCGCTCCAGCGCGAGCCCTCGGTCAGGTGGACGCGTTCGGCGCTGTGCCGCACCCCGTTGTCGCCCTCGCACCACAGGACGTGGCCACCGGTGTCGGTGACGATCATGATCGTGTCGTCCATCGACAGCGTGTGCTTGAGCAGCGGCACGGCGGCTGCCAGCGGATGCGTGCCGCGCAGGTCCGCGATCTCGTCGGGCGCGTAGACGACCGGCGCCTCGTGGCGGTCGGGGTCGACGCGCGCCGCGAGAGACCGCTGCCACGACTCGGCGATCACCGGCCGCGTTGCTTCGCCGAGGTCCGTCACCTCCCCAGGATGACTGGCCTTCTGGACCCGAGCGTTACTCCTTTCGGATGCAACGTGCGTGAAACGTCGCACTACCTAGCGTCGCCACCGGTTTCGCAACGATGCGGGAGGCAAAGCCCATGGCGAAGTACGCGGCCCCAGGACAACCCGGCAGTGTGGTGACGTACCGCGACCGGTACGACCACTTCATCGGAGGCGAGTACGTACCGCCCGCCAAGGGCCAGTACTTCGCGAACCCCACCCCGGTCACCGGTGAGTACTTCACCGAGATCGCCCGCGGCACCGCGGAGGACGTCGAACGCGCCCTGGACGCCGCCCACGGCGCGGCGCGATCGTGGGGCAAGACCTCGGTCGCCGAGCGCGCGAACGTGCTGAACAAGATCGCCGACCGGATCGAGGCCAACCTCGAGATGCTCGCGGTCGCCGAAACCTGGGAGAACGGCAAGCCGATCCGCGAGACGCTGGCCGCCGACCTGCCGCTCGCGGTAGACCACTTCCGCTACTTCGCGGGCGTGATCCGCGCGCAGGAGGGTGGTATCTCGCAGATCGACGAAGACCTGGTGGCGTACCACTTCCAGGAACCGCTCGGGGTCGTCGGCCAGATCATCCCGTGGAACTTCCCACTGCTCATGGCGACCTGGAAACTCGCGCCCGCGCTGGCCGCCGGCAACGCGGTGGTGCTCAAGCCCGCCGAGCAGACACCGGCGTCGATCCACGTGCTGATGGAGCTCATCGCCGACCTGCTCCCGCCCGGCGTTCTCAACGTGGTCAACGGTTTCGGCGTCGAGGCGGGCAAGCCGCTCGCGTCGTCGAGCCGCGTGGCGAAGGTGGCGTTCACCGGCGAGACCACCACCGGCCGGTTGATCATGCAGTACGCCAGCGAGAACATCATCCCGGTGACGCTGGAGCTCGGCGGCAAGTCGCCGAACGTGTTCTTCTCCGACGTCGCCAACGAACGGGATGCCTTCTACGACAAGGCTCTCGAGGGCTTCACGATGTTCGCGCTGAACCAGGGCGAGGTCTGCACCTGCCCGTCGCGAGCGTTGATCCAGAGCGCCATGTACGACCAGTTCCTCGGTGACGCGATCGAACGCACTCGCGCCGTGAAGCAGGGCCACCCGCTCGACACCGAGACGATGATCGGCGCGCAGGCCTCCAACGACCAGTTGGAGAAAATCCTGGCGTACATCGACATCGGCAAGCAGGAAGGCGCGAAGGTGCTGACCGGCGGCGAGCGTGCGGACCTCGGCGGTGAGCTGTCCGGCGGCTACTACGTGACGCCGACGGTCTTCGAGGGCGACAACAAGATGCGGATCTTCCAGGAGGAGATCTTCGGCCCGGTCGTCGCCGTCACGCAGTTCTCCGACTACGACGACGCCATGAAGACCGCCAACGACACCCTCTACGGCCTCGGCGCCGGCGTGTGGTCCCGCGACGGTTCCGTGGCCTACCGCGCCGGCCGCGACATCCAGGCGGGCCGCGTGTGGGTGAACAACTACCACGCCTACCCGGCGCACGCGGCGTTCGGCGGCTACAAGCAGTCCGGCATCGGCCGCGAGAACCACCGCGTGATGCTCGACCACTACCAGCAGACCAAGAACCTGCTCGTCAGCTACTCCCAGAACGCCCAGGGCTTCTTCTGATGCCCCGCGTCGCACTGACGCCGGAGGCGGCGGAGGTCCTCCGCCGCCTCCGGGCCGACCACGGCGACCTGATGTTCCACCAGTCAGGCGGCTGCTGCGACGGCTCCGCCCCGATGTGCTACCCCGCCGGGGAGTTCCGGACCGGCTCGTCGGACGTGCACCTCGGGGACCTGGAGGTGGACGCGTTCGTCGTTCCGGTGTGGATGTCCGCGGCGCAGTTCGAGTACTGGAGCCACACGCACCTGACGATCGACGTCGTACCCGGTCGTGGGAGCGGTTTCTCCCTGGAAGCACCAATGGGGTTACGTTTTCTGGTGCGTTCACGGCTGCTGAACGAGGACGAGCTCTAGTGGTGTGGCCTGGAACGTTGCCGGGGGAATTCGCGGTCAGACGGGTGCATCGTGGTGCCGCCCCCGCGCCTTCATACTGGATGTATGGGGGCGCGGGGGCGGTGCCGCGAGGCGCCCTGCTGAGCGTGGATTACCTCGCCGACGTTCCGGGACGCACCACTAGTGTCCTGCGCCAGAAATTCGCCTACAAAAGCGTGCGAGTGACTCGAGGATCTCTTCGGCGGTCTTGGTCCAGATGAACGGCCGTGGGTGGGTGTTCCAGTCGGCGATCCAGGCGCGGATGTCT
>NZ_JAAMPJ010000012.1 GCF_011067745.1 Lentzea alba | reverse complement strand
AGCGACGTGCTCGTGGTCATCGACGAGGCCTACAAGGAGTTCGTCGACGACGCCCACATCCCCGACGGCGTCGAA
The DNA here is from genome assembly GCF_011067745.1 of Lentzea alba. Classification (GTDB taxonomy): domain Bacteria; phylum Actinomycetota; class Actinomycetes; order Mycobacteriales; family Pseudonocardiaceae; genus Lentzea; species Lentzea alba. Next base: position 382,800 of record NZ_JAAMPJ010000012.1, on the reverse strand, counting down.
CTCGCCAAACAGCAGTGGGCCGCCGGCCGCGACAACGTCGCGGTACTGCGCACCTTCTCCAAGGCCTACGGCCTGGCCGGCCTGCGCATCGGCTACGCCGTCGCACCCCCCGCCGTCGCCGAAGCCCTGCGCAAGGTCTACGTACCGTTCTCCGTCAACGCACTCGCCCAGGTCGCCGCGATGGCCTCACTCGACGCCGAAGACGAACTCATGGTCCGCTGCCGCGCCATCGTCGCCGAACGCACCCGCGTCCGCGGCGAACTACTCGCCATGGGCTACGACGTCCCCGAAACCCAGGCCAACTTCGTCTGGCTGCCACTAGGCGAACGCACCGCCGCGTTCAACGAACACTGCCTCGCACACAAAGTCGTCGTCCGCGCCTTCGTGGGCGACGGCACCCGCGTCACCATCGGCGAACCCGAGGAGAACGACGCCTTCCTCGCCGCCGCCCGCACCTTCACTTCATGACGGGCACCGCGTCCACACGAACTGGTAGACTGAAGCGGTGTAGGCGTCGGTCGAGTCCATCGCCAGGTAGCTCGTCGTCGTCTTCGGATCCGACGTGCCGGCGCTGACCCTCAGCTCGGTGTTGATGTTGAGGTCCTTGGCCTCGCCGCACGGGCGGACGACGGGCATCCCGACGTCGACGGTCTCCGTGACCAGCCAGCCGTCGTCCACCGGGCCCTGCCAGGTGTGGCTCAGGTACGGCGTCGCCGACATGCCCTGGAAATAGTGGTTGGCCCTCAGCGTTCCGGTGGCACCGGGTTCGAGGTGAGCGAAGCCTCGGTAGTCGACCTGGCCGATGCCGAAGGTGAAGCCCTGCGGCACGTTGACCTTCACGGACAGCTGGCAGTTCTTGCGGAAGTCCGTCGGCCTGGTACCGACACCGACCGCGGCGAGGTAGTCGCTGTAGATCAGGTGGAAAGTGGTGTTGTCCGGTGACACCGTCACGGCGACCGCGCCTCGGTGGCAGCCGGACCCGTTGACGGTGACCAGTTCGGCGGTGACCTCACCGGGTGGCGGCGGGCCGGCCGGCGGGAGGACGACGGCGGACATCGCCATGGCAGCGGCAGCGATCGTGCTGATCATCGGACACCTCCGCGCCGGTCGAGATCCGCGTCAGCTGAGAGCGGCGCGGCGGCAGGCCTCTTCCGCGATGGCGTCCGGCACCCCGGCAATCCGCAGTGATCCTTTGCAGAGGACCTGATTCCCTTGTGCCCCATCAGCGCAACCGATGTCCACGATCTTGCCGCTGTAACCCTGCGCCATCAGGTAGAACGTGCAGTCCCATTGATCGGCTGCCGCCACCGTGTTTCCGGACATCGTCGATCCGGCCACGAGGACACCAACCACGAGAAACCGACGAACTCGCATGATTCGAGTCTCACACGCCCTGCCGGGCGAGTCGCCGACCAAGAGACGGAAAGGGTCATCCGCCACTCGTGCCAGCAGCCGCTCGGGTGAACGCCGCGCCGAGCAAGCTCCCGTGGCCCGCCAGCAGGATGCGCACAACTGACCGGTCTGGTCGTGGACCGCGGGGCCGGCCACACCGCACAAGGCGTGATCAGGCACGGTGTGACCGGATCCAGCGCCCACAGGTGAACCACGTCGCCACTGGCGACGGCCCGCGCCCGAATCACGACGCCCCCACTCGTTCACCCGAGGGAGCAGGAGATCGCTGAACTGGTCGCGCGCGGAATGACCAACAACGACATCGCCACCGCCCTCGTCATCGGCAGGCGAACCGTGGAGTCCCACCTCGAGAACATCCTGAAGAAACTCGGCCTCACCTCGCGCACCCAGGTGGCCTCGTGGCTGTCGGGGCGTCCGCCGCGGTCTCCGTAGCGCATCGGGCCGAGACTCAGAGCAGGCCCTGCCCGCGGGCGTTGGCGATGAGCTGGGCCCGGTTGCGGGCGGCGAGCTTGTGCATCACCGTGCGCAGGTAGGTCTTCACGGTGTTGATCGACAGGTTCAGCTCGGCGCCGATCTCGGGATTGGTGTGCCCGGCCGCGACGAGCCGGAGGACGTCGTACTCGCGGGCGGTGACCGGCGCGGTGGACGACACGACCTCGCCGGTCTGGAACGTCCCGGTGCGGACGACGCTGCGGATGGCGTCCCGGATCGCCGTGCTGCCCGCGTGTTTCACCAGGATTCCGCACGCGCCGGCGGCCAAAGTCGGTGCTACGGCGGCATGTTCGGGAAACGCGGTGAACAGCAGGATGCGGCTGGCCGGGCTGACCCGGTGCAGCTGCGGCACGACGTCGGCGGCGAGGCAGTCGGGCAGCCGCAGGTCGAGCAGCACGACGTCGGGACGTTCCGCGGCGCAGACCGTGACGGCTTCGGCGCCCGTGCCGGCGTGGCCGACGACGACCATGTCGGAGTGCCTCTGCAACTGGGCGGCGACGCCGTCGTGGACGACGGGATGGTCGTCCACGATCACGATGCGGGTCTGGGTGCGGGTCAGCACGGCAGCCTCGCTCGCCAGATCGTGCCACCGTCCGGATCGGACACCACGCGCAGTGAGCCGCCCAGCCGGGCGAGCGCTTCGGCCGTGCTGGTGAGGCCGAGTCCCGGCGTGTGGTCAGGGCCGAGTCCCACGCCGTCGTCGTGCACGGCGATCGTCAGCCAGGGATCACTTCGCCGCACCGACACCGTGACGGCACCGGCGTGCGCGTGCTTTTCCACGTTCAGCAGGGCTTCGCGGACCGCGGTGAGCAGAACGTCCGATCGCGACGGTGCGAGCTCGGGCGGTTCCTCGTCCAGTACGACGAGTTCCGCGGGCAGGCCGGTGCGGTCGGCGAAGGCCGCGCAGTCGGCCCGCAGCGCGACGCCGAGAGCGAGGGCGGCCGGCGAGGAACGCAGCGTGCGCAGCGACTCGCGCAGCGCCGTGGTCGCGTCCACGGCCTGCCGCCGCAACCGGTCGAGCCGCGCCTGCAGTTCGGGATCGGCCTGGGTGGCTTCGGCGAGATCGGCCATGCCGGAACCGATGGCGAACAGCAGGGCGCCGACGCTGTCGTGCAGGTCGGCCGCCATCCGCCGGCGTTCCTCGTGGACCGCGATCTCCCGGCTCAGCCGGGCGCGTTCGGCGACCGACACCGCCAGCGCGGCCTGGGCCGCGATCGCCGAGGCGTGTTCGATCTCGCGGTCGCCGAACGTTCCGTTCTGCCGGGGAGCGATGGCCATGACGCCGAGCCGTTTGCCGTCGCGCAGCAGCGGGACCGCCAGCACTCGCCGCACCTTCTCGGTGGCCATGTGGCGATCGAAGTCGTGGGTGATCTCCTGGCTGCCGAAGTAGTCGTCGACCCACTCCGCGCGCCCGGTCTGGAACACCTTGCCGGTCAAGCCCGTGTTGGGTGGCACCTGGAGCGCCCGGAGCACGCCGGTCCAGTCGCCGGTGACCTGGTCGAGCGTCAGCACGCCGTCCGCGTCGGGGCTGGCCGTCCAGGCGACCTCCGAACCTTCGGCGAGCAGCGCCAGCGCGCGCCGCAGCGCCTCGCCGCGGTCCAGCGCCGCGAGCAGGTCGGCGTAGTGCTCGTCGAGTCCGACGAGCGGGTGCGCTCGCATGGTCACATCAAACACTCCGCTCCGATGTCTGTCACGGCGACGATTCCCCGGTCGCGCTCGCGCCACTACGCCCGTTCGGGTGTGCCGCGGGTGTTGCCGGTCTGTCAGGGTCCCGTCCCTCTCATCGGTGCGAGGAACGAGGCCGCCAGTGCTTCTTGACGTGACGATCGAACACGACGTGCCGGCCACCATGCGCGACGGCGTCGTGCTGCGGGCCGACGTCTACCGGCCCACGACCGGCGGGCCGTGGCCGGTGTTGCTGACCCGGCTGCCCTACGGCAAGAACCTGCCGATGCTCGCCGCCCTGATGGACCCGGTCGGCAAGGCACGGCGTGGCTTCCTCGTCGTCGTCCAGGACACCAGGGGCCGCTCCGCCTCCGACGGCGAATGGGAGCCGTGGACGTCCGAAATGGACGATGGCTACGACACGGTCCGTTGGGCCGCCGCGCTTCCGGGTTCGAACGGATCGGTCGGCATGTTCGGCGCCAGCTACTTCGGCAACACCCAGTGGATGGCCGCGCTGGCGAAGCCGCCGGAGTTGAAAGCGATCTCCCCGATGGTCACCTGGTCCGAACCGGACGACGGGCTCTTCGCTCGCGGCGGGGCGCAGGAGCTCGGGATCACGGTGCCCTGGTCGCTCACGCAGGGTGTCGACACGCTGATGCGCCGGCACGCCGACGATCGGATGGCCCTGGGGCAGGCGCTCATGGCGCTGGTCGGTGATCTCGACGCGATCGCGAACACCACGTACTGGGAACTGCCCGCCGGCCACCATCCCGTCTACGAACGGCACGGCATCGCGGAGCTCGGCTACGAACGATCCCGCCGGGAGCCGGAGTGGAGCGCGTCGTGCCGCGTCGCCGGCCGGCAGGCGGAGGTCGACCTGCCGAGCCTGAACACCGGCGGCTGGTACGACATCTTCTGCCAGGGCACGCTCGACAACTACGCGGCCGCGCGGGCGGCGGGCCGTCCGGCGAAGCTGATCATGGGTCCCTGGTCGCACACCGGCAACGCCACGGGCTACCTCGGCGACGTCAACTTCGGGATGGCCGCGAGCACGGAACTCCTCGGCTTCCGCGGCCGGTTCGCCGACCAGGAGCTCGGCTGGTTCCGCCAGTGGCTCACGCCGGACGCCGAGTCACCGCAACCCGAGCTGCCGCCGGTGCTGCTGTTCGTCATGGGTACCAACCAGTGGCGCGAGGAGCAGGAGTGGCCTCTCTCCCGCGCGGTCGACACCGACCTGTTCCTGCGCGCGGGTGACCGGCTCGCCTTCGACGCCCCGGAAGCCGGAGAGGAAGCCGACGCGTTCACCTACGACCCCGCCGACCCGGTGCCGACCGTCGGCGGTGCGCTGCTGATGTCGAACGAGTTCCCGCCCGGCCCGCTGGACCAGGCCCGGGTCGAGGCCCGGCCGGACGTTCTCGTCTACACGACCGACCCGCTCACCGAGGACCTCGAAGTCACCGGCCGCGTCCGGGCCCACCTCACCGCGGCGACCGACGCACCGACGACCGACTGGGTAGTCCGCCTCTGCGACGTCGACCCCGGAGGCGTCTCCCGCAACGTCGTTGACGGCATCGTGCGCGCGGTCGCGACGCCGGGCGAGTTCACCGAACAGGTCGTCGACCTGTGGTCCACCAGCCACGTGTTCCGCGCCAGGCACCGCCTGCGGGTGCACGTCACGTCCAGCAGCTTCCCGCGCTGGGACCGCAACCTGAACACCGGCGAGCCCAGCGACCAGGGCACGCGGTCGCGACCCGCCCACCAGTCGATCGCCCACGACTCCGCCCGGCCCTCCCGTATCGTGCTTCCCGTGGTCCCGGCTCCAGCGAAGGAGCAAGCGTGACGAACTCGTACGCGTCCGGCCCCTCCGACGTGCCCTTGCTCGGCGACACCATCGGGGACAACTTCGACCGCACGGTCGCCGCGGATCCGGACCGCGAAGCCCTGGTCGAGGTGCCGACCGGCAGGCGCTGGACCTACGCGCAACTGCGCCAGGACGTCAACGTGCTCGCGCTGGGGTTGCTGGAGACCGGCGTGACGAAGGGCGACCGGGTCGGCATCTGGGCACCGAACATGGCCGAGTGGACGCTGCTGCAGTACGCGACCGCGAAGATCGGCGCGATCCTGGTGAACATCAACCCGAGCTACCGGACGCACGAACTCGAGTACGTGCTGAACCAGGCCGGGATCTCGACGCTGGTGTCGGCGCGGGAGTTCAAGACCTCCGACTACGCCGGGATGATCGAGGAGGTCCGCGGGAACTGTCCCGCGCTGCGTTCGGTGGTGCTGATCGGCTCCGGCGAGTGGGATCGGCTGCTGGAGCTCGGCCGAGGCGCGGACGCGGGCCGGCTCGCGCGGGCACAGGCGGCGCTGTCACCGGACGACCCGATCAACATCCAGTACACCTCCGGGACGACGGGCTTCCCGAAGGGCGCGACCCTGTCGCACCACAACATCCTGAACAACGGCTACCTCGTCGGCGCGCTGTGCGGCTACACGCCGGAGGACCGGGTGTGCATCCCGGTGCCGTTCTACCACTGCTTCGGCATGGTGATGGGCAACCTGGCGTCCACCTCCCACGGCTGCACGATGGTCATCCCGGCGCCGGGCTTCGACCCGAAGGCCACCCTGGAAGCGGTGCAGCAGGAGCGGTGCACGTCGTTGTACGGGGTGCCGACGATGTTCATCGCCGAGCTCAACCACCCCGACTTCGCGACCTACGACCTGTCGAGCCTGCGCACGGGCATCATGGCCGGCTCGCCGTGCCCGGTCGAGGTGATGAAGCAGGTCGTGTCCGAGATGGGCATGGAGGAGGTCACGATCTGCTACGGCATGACCGAGACCAGCCCCGTCTCCACCCAGACGCGCAGGGACGACTCCCTCGAACTGCGCGTCTCGACCGTCGGCCGGGTGCACCCGCACCTGGAGGTGAAACTGGTCGACCCGGTCACCGGCTTGACCGTGCCACGCGGCGAGGCCGGGGAGCTGTGCACCCGCGGCTACTCGGTGATGCTGGGCTACTGGAACGACCAGGAGAAGACCGCCGAGGTGATCGACGCCGCGCGGTGGATGCACACCGGAGACCTCGGGGTCATGGACGCCGACGGCTACGTCAACATCACCGGCCGGATCAAGGACATGGTCATCCGGGGCGGGGAGAACATCTATCCCCGGGAGATCGAGGAGTTCCTCCACACCCACCCGGACATCCTCGACGCGCAGGTCATCGGAGTGCCGGACGTCAAGTACGGCGAAGAGCTCTGCGCGTGGGTCACGCTCCGCCACGGAGCCGGGGAGATCACGGCCGAGAGCCTCCGCGCCTTCGCCACCGGCAAACTCGCGCACTACAAGATCCCGCGCTACGTCATGGTCGTCGACGAGTTCCCGATGACCGTCACCGGCAAGGTCCGCAAGGTCGAGATGCGGGAGAAGTCCGTCCAACTCCTCGACCTGGGCGAGGCCGCCGCGATCCGGAACGCCTAACGTCAGTTGCTTGACGCAACGTGCTAGGTTGGCGGGATGCTGGGCCAGACCTACGACGATCAGCTGTGCTCCATCGCCCGGACCCTGGAGGTCGTCGGCGAGCGGTGGAGCCTGCTGATCGTGCGCGACGCACTGCTCGGCCTGCGCCGGTTCGAGGAATACCAGGACAGCCTGGGCATCGCCCGCAACGTGCTCACCAAGCGCCTCACCAAGCTGGTCGAGGACGGGTTGCTGGAACGGGTCCGCTACCAGGAGCGCCCGGCTCGCTACGAGTACCGGCCGACGAACAAGGCCAAGGACCTGCTCACCGCGGTGCTCTCGTTGATGCACTGGGGCGACAAGCACGCCGAGGACCCCCTCGGTCCGCCGCGGATCACCAATCACCTGGGATGCGGCGGCAACGTCCGGGAACAACTCGCCTGCACCGAGTGCGGCCAGGTGGTGCGACCGGACGCCGTGCAGATGCTCCCCGGCCCCGCACTGACCACTCCCCCGGCCTGACCTCCGAAACCCAGGGCCCCCGGCAATGTCGTTTCTGCCGGCGGGGCGTCTGCAAGGACTCTGTTGGTGAATCCGGGAGATGCCCGATATGTCCGGCTGGCCGCGCCTCGCGCTTGCCATGGGGGGCACATTCATGGACCACAGGTCCATGAATGTGCCCCCCATGGCCAACCCTCGCGCCTGCGAGCGGCACCGGTGAGGATTCGCCAACAAAGTCCTTGCAGGCGCCATTGACAGTCAGACGGATGACCTGACGGGGCTTTGGCGGAGCCCCGACCCGAAACCGAGGCGGTCTCGCCCCACTGGGATGAGGCCGCCTTTTTGCTGCGCGAACAGCTGAGTTGCTTCATGAAACTATCACCGTTAGGGTTCTAGTTGCTTCATGAAACTTACCCCCGGCCCGTGAGGTAACACTCGATGACCCGATCCAAGCTGGACAACCACCCCACCGTCGTCGAGGCCCGCCGGCGCCGCGGTTCCGAACCCACCGGTCCCGTCCAGCCCCTGGACACCGCCTGGCTGCGCGAACTCTGCCTAGAGGCGGGCGCGGACGACGTGGGCTTCGTCGAGATCGACCGCCCGGACATCGCCGACCAGCGCGACGACCTGAACGCGGCCCTGCCCGGCGTCCGGACGCTGGTCAGCATCGTGTGCCGGATGAACCGGGAGAACATCCGCACCCCGGCGCGCTCCGTGGCCAACCTGGAGTTCCACCACACCGGCGACCACACGAACGAGGTCGGCCGGCAGGTGGTGGCCAAGCTGGAAGCGATGGGCGTGCGCGCCATCAACCCCGCGATGGGGTTCCCGATGGAGATGGACAAGTTCCCGAGGAAGGCGTGGGTCGTCTCGCACAAGCCGGTCGCCGTGGCGGCCGGGCTCGGCAAGATGGGCATCCACCGCAACGTCATCCACCCGAAGTTCGGCAACTTCGTCCTGCTGGGCACGATTCTGATCGATGCCGAGGTCAGCGACCTCTCCCAGCCCATCGAGTACAACCCCTGTCTCGAGTGCAAGCTGTGCGTGACCGCCTGCCCGACCGGGGCGATCGCCAGCGACGGCCACTTCAACTTCTCCGCCTGCTACACGCACAACTACCGGGAGTTCATGGGTGGCTTCGGCGACTGGGCCGAGCAGGTCGCCGAAAGCCGCAACGCCCACGACTACCGCGAACGCGTGACCGACGCGGAGAGCGCGTCCATGTGGCAGAGCCTCTCCTTCGGCGCCAACTACAAGGCGGCCAACTGCATGTCGGTCTGCCCGGCCGGCGAGGACGTCATCGGGCCCTGGCTGGACAACCGCAAGGCCCACCTGAACACGGTCGTCCGCCCGCTGACGGACAAGGAAGAGACCGTCTACGTCGTCGCCGGTTCCGACGCCGAACAGCACGTGGCCAGCCGCTTCCCGCACAAGCGCACGAAGCAGGTGAGCATGAGCCTGCGCGCCAACAGCATCGACGGCCTGGTGGAGGGCATGCCACTGGTCTTCCAGCGCGAGCAGGCCAAGGACCTGTCCGCCACTTACCACTTCACCTTCACCGGCGCCGAGTCCCGGCAGATCACCGTGACCATCCGCGATCGCCGGCTCGACATCGCCGACGGGCACGAGGGTGAACCGGATCTCCGCGTCACCGCCGACTCGTCCACCTGGCTGCGTTTCCTCAGCAAGCCATCGGTGTTGCCGTGGGCGCTGCTGCGTCGCCGCATCAAGCTGCAGGGCTCACCTCAGTTGCTGCGTGCCTTCGGCCGTTGTTTTCCGTCCTGACCGGCAGAGAGAGACGAAGTGTTGAATCACCACCTCGTGTTGGAACGCAAGGAAACGGTTGCCGAAGGCGTGGTCCTGCTGACCTTGCGGGACCCCGAAGGCCGGCCACTACCGGAATGGGAGCCGGGCGCACACGTCGACCTGGTGCTGCGGGAGGACTTGGTCCGGCAGTACTCGCTGTGCGGGGATCCCGAGGACCGGTCCCGGCTTCAGCTCGCGGTGCTGCGCGAACCGGAAAGCCGGGGCGGGTCGAGCCACGTGCACGACGTGCTCGCCGAAGGTGACTCGGTGCACATCCGCGGCCCCCGCAACCACTTCGCGCTCGAAAGGGCCAAGCGTTACCTATTCATCGCGGGCGGGATCGGGATCACCCCGATCCTTCCCATGCTGAGGGCGGCCGACGCGAGTGGCGCCGACTGGCAGCTCGTCTACGGAGGACGCACCCGCGCGTCGATGGCGTTCGCCGAGTTTCTGCAGCAGACGTACGGAAAACGGGTGAGCATTCGTCCGCAGGACGAGTACGGGTTGCTGGATCTTCCTTCGCTGCTCGGCAAACCGCAACGCAAGACAGCCGTCTACTGCTGTGGGCCGGAACCACTCCTCGCGGCGGTCGAAGCCGCCTGCGAGAAGTGGCCGAGCGACGCCCTGCACGTCGAACGCTTCGCCCCGAAGGAGCGTCTCGCCGCCGGGCCGCGCACGACCTTCGAGGTCGAGCTCGCCCAGTCCGGCCAGACGCTCAAGGTCTCCGAGGACATGTCCATCCTCGAAGCGGTCGAGGGCGCCGGCATTTCGGTGATGACCTCGTGCGAGGAAGGGATCTGCGGAACCTGCGAGACGTCCGTGCTCTCCGGGCAGATCGACCACCGCGACTCGGTCCTCAACGACGAGGAGCGAGCCGCGGGCGACACGATGATGATCTGCGTTTCCCGGGCCAAGAGCGACCGTCTGGTCCTCGATCTCTGACGGACACCTCGGCGGCGAGCCCTGCCGCCGTTCGAAGAACCAGATCGTGTTGGTCGACTCGAGGCTCCACAACGCGGCGATCTTCCGTCGAATCGACAGTCGAACACGACGAACAGAAAGTCGCCCTGCCGTGCACGGGCAAGTGCCGCGTTCCGGCAACACGGACGACCGCGTTCACCTATGGTCGTGCCCGCTGGATCTTCCGGACGACACGAGGAGACGAACGGTGAACGTCAGAGGCTGGTCACGGCGGCTCACCGCAGCAGGCGGAGTCGTCACGTTCGCGGCCGCCCTGCTGATGGCCGGGCCCGGAACCGGGGTCTCCGGGGCAGCCGAGACGGTCTACCGCGTCCGGCACGCGGTCACGGGACGCTGCCTGCACGGCACCGACACCGGCACCGTCTACACCCGGGATTGCGTCACCGGCAGCTCGAACCAGCGGTGGGAGATCGTCAGCGGAAGGTTCATGAACCTGGCCGTGCGTCGCTACCTCGGCAGCGACGGCACGGCGGTGCGGACGTACACGACCACATCCAGCCTCACCAGCTGGACGAGCAGCTCTACCGTCAACAAGTACGTCTGGCACATCCTGAGCGACCGTTGCCTGAACTCCTCCGGGGCGCACAACGAACATGCCAGCATGGCGGCGTGCCGGGCAGGACAGGCCTCGCTCTGGAAGTTCGAGGCGGTGGTCTGACTTTCCGTTCAGCTCACCGGCCGGGGTGCAGGCCGAGCCAGCCGGGCGACGGCGCGCCGTGCACCTCGCCGACGAACAGGGTCAGCTGCTGACGGAAGGCCTCGACCAGACGACGGTCGCCCATGAACCGCTCGAAGCCGGTGAAGTTGGCGTTGCGGTACTCCCAGATCGGCCGGAATCCCTTGGGCGGCGCGACATCCGTGCGGACGGACCACATGTAGAAGTCCGACTGGGTCTGCTTGGACACCCACCAGTTCAGGTACAGCTTGGCCGCCGCGGGATGCTTCGCTCCGGCCAGTACCGCCGCGCGCTGGGCCCAGGCCATGAACGGGTCCTGGGCCGGCAGCACGAACCGGGTCTTCGTTCCGGCACCGGGCACGAGCGCGCCGTCAGTGCCGAGCGCGACGGCGGCGGTGCCCGCCTCCACCCGGTCCGCAGGTTCCTGGGTGCCCCGCACCCAAGCCACGTTCTGTGCGGTGAACCTGGCCAGCCAGTCCCAGCCGTACTTGTCGACGATCAGCTTGTACAGGTACAGCACCGCGTCGTCGTCGTTGGGGAAGGTCGAGACGATTCGCCCCTTCCACCGCGGGTCCAGCAGATCCCCGGCAGTCGCCGGCGGGGGCGCGCCCACCTGCTCGACGTTGTAGATGGCCGAGAAGGCGTCGACGAAGATCCCGGTCCAGGCGCCGTCGGGATCCTTGAACGCGGGGTGGATCCGGGAGAACCCCGCCGGCTTGTACGGCAGCAGCACCCCTTCCGCCTTCCACCGCGGGAAGTCCTGAAGCGTCTGCAACTGGACGACGTCGGGCACGAGCGTGCCGGTGGCCAGCTGGGTGTCGACGCGGGCGTCGTGGAACTTGCTGTAGTCCACGACCATCTTCACGGTGATGCCGGGGAACGCCTTCTCGAACGCCACCTTGTTGCCGTCCTGCTGGGTGGCGGTGTCGCCGCCCGCGTAGACGGTGAGCGTGCCGCCTTCGGCCTTCGCCTCGCGGTAGAGCTGGTCCAGGCTCCTGGTCTCCTCGCGCACCGCGGGACCGGGCTGCGGCGCCGCGTGCCCCGCCGCCCGGCCGGTGAGCATCCCCGCCGCCGCAAGCGCGCCACCCGCGAGTAGTCCACGTCGGCCGATCGTCATGCCCCAACTCCCGTCCTCAGGCTTCGATTCCACCACCAACTTAGCTGCACAGTCAGGTAATTTCGGACCGCCATTTGGCCCAATAGACGCCTTGTAGTGCGTCTATCGCAGCAAATATTGCTGTACAGTCAGGTTTATGGTGGACGTCCCTGAGGAACAACTCAACAACGAGGCGGTCGTGCTCTACGGCGACGTCCTCCGACTCACCGACGCGGTGGGCGGCCGGGCTGACCAGGTCATCCGGGAGGCGTCAGGACTCGGCGGGTCCGAGTTCGAGGTGCTGCTGCGGCTGGCCAGGCACCCCGACGGCAGGACCACCAGCGCCCGCCTCGCCGAGGACCTGTCCTTCACCTCCGGCGGCCTGACCCGCCTGATCGCCCGTATGGAGGAGGCCGGCCTGCTGGCCCGCCACCCGCACCCGGCCGACCGCCGGGCAGTGCTGCTCGAACCGACCGCACACGGCCACGAACTGCTGCGCCGGGCACTGGAAGCGCACGTCCCCCAGATCACCGCGGCCATCGTCGATCCGCTGACCCCGGTCGAGCGACTGGTCCTGCGCGAACTGATCACCAAGCTGCTGGCCCACTCGTCGCGAGGTCCGGTAGCGCACCCCACGAACGGAGAACGCCCGTGAAGATCCTGCTCATCGGAGCCACCGGCATGATCGGCTCCCGCGTCGCCGCCGAGGCCCTGCGCCGCGGTCACCAGGTCACCGCCGCGACCCGTTCCGGCAAGGCCGACGCCCTGCCCACCGATCCCACCCTCACCGCCGCGGCGCTCGACGCGTCGGTGCCCGCCCAGGTGACCGAGTTGGCGACCGGGCACGACGCGGTGGTGTCCGCGATCTCTCCGCCCCGCGACGGCTCCGACCCCGCGCCCGCGTTGCTGACCACCTACCGGTCGGTGATCGAGGGCCTGCGCACCGCGGGCGTGCGCCGGCTGGTCGTGGTCGGGGGCGCGGGCAGCCTCAAGACCTCCTCCGGCCAGGACCGGGTCGACGAGCCGGACTTCCCGGCCGTCTACAAGGCGGAGTCCCTCGCCCAGCGTCAGGTGCTCGTGCTGCTCCGCGACGAGGTGAGCGATCTCGACTGGACCTACGTCTCCCCCGCCGACGAGATCGCGCCCGGCGACCGCACCGGCGAGTTCCGGCTCGGTGGCGACCAGCTGCTCACCGCCGCGGACGGCACCAGCTTCATCAGCGCCGAGGACTACGCGGTGGCGCTGGTGGACGAGCTGGAGCGGAACCTGGCGATCCGGCGCCGCATCACCGTCGCGTACTGACACGCCGCCGCACGGGTCAGGACCGGTCGAACTCCGGGATCAACTCCCCGATCAGCCTGATGCTCGTCATCACCTCGTCCGCCCCGATCGGCCCGATCTGCTGCAGGCACATCAACCGGTCGATGCCCAGGTCCGCGTAGGCCCGCAGCTTCTTGCGGCACGTGTCCGGGCTGCCGACGATCAGCGACTGCTGCGCCGACAGCACCTCGAACAGCTCGTCATCCGGCACGTCCTCACCTTCGAGGATGCGGCCGATCACGAGCTGCGCGTCGGTGGGGACGGCGTCCACCTCGGCGCGCAGGAACTCGGCGGTGAGGCCACCGTCGCCGGCCGCGAGGATGTCCTGGTGGCGTTGCATGGTCGCGGCGAACTCGGCGGCGGCGTTGAAGAAGCGCAACGCTGTCACCGTGTACCAGGCCGCAGCCGCCGCTGCTCCGTTGCGCATGGCCTGTTCGTCGGTTTCGGCGCAGTGCACGAAGGTGAAGTAGGCGACCTGGTTGTTGACGAACTCCCCGACCGGTGAGGTGCACTCCGCGGCGGCCGCTCGGTAGAGGTCGATCATGCGGGCGACCCTGTCGATCGACTCCCAGATCGTGGTGCCGAGCACGCCGACGCCGCGGCGGCCCGCCTCCTCGAAGGACGTCGGAGAGGCGGCGGCCTGCCACAGCGGCGGGTGCGGGGCCTGCAGGGGCTTGGGGATGATCGAGACGTCGGAGACGTCGTAGTGCTCGCCGGTGTGGGAGAAGTGGTCGGTGGTCCACATCTTCGGCACCATCTCGAACGCCTCGGCGGTCTGGGCGCGGGCGTCGGCGGGCTCGATGCCGAAGAGGTTCCACTCGGGGATGGTGGAGCGGGTGAGGCCGAGCTCGACGCGGCCGCCGCTGAGGTGGTCGAGGGTGGCGGCGCGTTCGGCGACGCGGATCGGGTGGTTGAAGCGGCCGGGTGCCAGCACGGCGGCGTGGCCGAGGCGGATGCGCGAGGTCTGCTGGGACAAGGCGGCGAGCATCAGCTCAGGCGCGGAGGACAGGCTGAACTCGCCGGCGCCGTGGTGCTCGACCTGCCACCAGCAGCCGTAGCCGAGCTCGTCGGCGAGGCGGGCCTGGTCGAGGGCCTGGCGGAAGCGGAACTGCTCGGAAGCAGGGCCGGGGTTCTGGATCTCGTTGAACAGGTCGATCTTCATCGGCACACCCCTCACCTCGTGTGAACACCAAGGCTGATGTCTCTGTGAGCGACCGAGTCGTTACGCGGGCAATACAAAGCGAAGTCAGGGACCGGCGTTGGACGCGGAACGCCTCGGCGGGGTGGCGCCCTCGGCCGCCGTCGCCACCTTGACCGTGGCGGCCTTCCTCCCGCGACGACTGCCGAAGTCGGTGAGAAAGTCCATGGTTGCTCCTCGCTGGGATGAGCCGACCCTGACCTCAGGTCAACCAGGGGGGTGCGGCGCAGGCCGCACCCCCTACCGGCGCTTCTCATCGAGGCCCGGTTGTTGCATATGATGGGCAAGTGCCTTCTTATTGCATCAGGACGGCGACGTCAGAGGACGTCGACGGCGCGCGAGCGGTGATGCTCGACACCGTCTACCACGTCTTCGGGACCGGCTACGTGCCGCGCTGGCACGCGGACATCGTCGATCCGGAGGCGTTCTACCTGACCTCCCCGAGGCACACGCTGCTGGTGGCCGTCGACGACGCGGACCAGGTGGTCGCGACCGCCGCGCTGGACTCGCGGGGACCGGCGCATCCGCCGAACCCCCGCTGGCTGGCGGATCGCTTCCCGTCGGGGGAAACGGCCCAGTTGCGCCGGGTCTACGTACGACCGGAGCACCGGCGGCGGGGGCTGGCCCGGCGGATGGTGGGCGAGCTCATGGCGTTCGCGAAGGCGGACGGCGGCTACGAAGCGGTGTACCTGCACACGAACCCGGAGTCTCCCGGCGCGACCGAACTGTGGCAGGAACTGGGCGAGGTGGTGTGCGACGAGCGCCGCGAGGTCACCGGCGGTGGGAACGGCGTCGTCCACTACGAGATTCCGTGGAACTAACGATAACGGTTGTCATGTTAGCCTGCGCGTGACCCTGTCTCAGCTCTATCGCGAAGAACGAGGCTCATGAGATCGTCTCGCCGCCGGCTCGCCGCCGGTCTGCTGCTCGTCCCGTTGGTGTCCGGCTGTTTCGCCGCGACCGGATCGTCCTCTTCGGACTCTGACTCCGGGCAAAGTGGACGGTTGCGGATCGCGCTCGCCTTCCCGCCCACCCAGAACTACTCCCCGTACGGCTTGGACGCGTACAGCCTGTCGAAGCTCGGTGTCGCCGAAGGCCTCACCCGGCTCGACACCTCCGGCACCGCGGCACCGGCCCTCGCCGAGTCGTGGACCAGCGAGCCGGACGGCCGCAACTGGGTGTTCACCCTGCGGAAGGCGAAGTTCCAGGACGGCACGGACCTCACCCCCGCAGCCGCTGCCGCGGCCCTCACCAGCGCCTCGCAGGTGAAGCCGCTACCGCCCGCGCTGGCCGGGGTCACCCTCACCGCCGAGCCGGTGGGCGCGAACCAGGTGCGGATCACCACCGGTGCGCCCGATCCCGTTCTGCCACAACGGCTTTCCAACCCAACCCTCTCGGTGTTCTCCCCCAAGGCGTACGAGAAGAAGGACTCGGTCAGTCCGGTCGGCACCGGCACCGGTCCGTTCACGATCACGCAGACCGCCGGCGCCACCGGGGCCACCCTGGAACGGTTCGACGGCTACTGGGGCGGACGGGCCGAGGCGCCCGGCATCGACGTGAAGTTCATCGCCGACGGCACCGCGCGGGCCAACGCGCTGCGCTCCGGTGAGGCGGACATCGCCGAGGCGGTCCCGGTGTCGCAGGCCGGTTCCCTGGACAAGAGCGCGGTGAACGAGACGTCCACCGCGCGTCTCGTCAGCCTGCACCTGAACGCCACCGCCGGCCCCTTCACCGATCCGGCGCTGCGCGCCGCGGCACGGGCCGCGATCGACAGCTCGGTGCTGGCCAAGGACGTTTTCGAAGGACGCGCCGATCCGGGCCAGGGCCTGTTCGGCCCCGCCCTGAGCTGGGCGGCCGGCAAGCGGGTCGCACCGGCCGGACAGGCACAGCCCGCGGCCGTCAAGGGCACCTCGATCACCCTGGCCACCTACGACAACCGGCCGGAACTGCCCGAAACGGCGCAGGTCTTGCAGCAGCAACTGCAGCGGGCCGGGTTCACGGTGAAGCTGGAGGTGCGGGAGTCCTCGAGGCTGCTGGGTGACGCGCTCGCCGGCAAGTTCGACGCGGTCCTCGGCTCGAGGAACATGATGCTGGACACCGGAGACCCGGTGTCGGTCCTCGCCAGTGACTTCACCTGTGCCGGCAGCTACAACCTGTCCCGGTTGTGCGACAAGGCCGTGGACGAGGCCGTCGCCAAGGCTCAGGCCGTCGCCGACCCCGGACAGCGGCAAAGTGCCGCGATGGCAGCGGAAGCGGCCGTCCTCGGCACCGACGCGGTGGTGCCGCTGGTCCACCAGAAGACCATCGTCGGCGTCGGACCTTCGGCGCGGAACGTGGTTTTCGATCCGTACGAGCGTCTGCTCGTCAGCACGGGGACACGACGCTGAGCACGCGTCTCGCCACAGCACGCGGACTGGTCGTGCTGTGGCGGGCCACGCTCGCCGCTGTACTGCTGTGCGGCATCGGCCTGTTGCCGTGGCTCTCCCGCACCGATCCCGCGCTGACCGTCCTCAAGGGACGGTCCTCGGAGGTCGACCCCGCACCGGAGACGCTGGCCGCAGTCCGCGAGGAACTCGGCCTCGACGCCGGCCCGCTGCACCTGCTCACGCAGTGGCTGAGCGGGCTTGCCCGTGGCGACGTCGGCCGCTCCTGGGTCTCGGGGACCGAGGTCGGGCCCGCGGTGGTCCAGGCCCTCGGGATCTCGCTGTCGCTGATGGCCACCGCCCTCGTGGTCGCCGTCGGCACTGCGGGGGCGATCTGCGCCAGCACTTTGCGACGCGGCTCGCGACACGAGCTGACCGGACGCGAGTCCGGTGGGAGCGGCGCGGCGATCCTCGCGGCGCTGCCCGAGTTCCTCTTCGCCTCCGTGCTGGCCACCGTCATCGGCGTGCAGCTCGGCTGGCTGCCCGCCGTCGGCTGGCTCGGGCCGGCCTGGATGGTCCTGCCCGCGCTCGCGCTCGGCCTGCCTGCCGGAGCGGTCCTCGGGCAGCTGCTCAACGACCTGCTGCCGGCCGCGTTCACCGACCAGTGGGCGCTGGCCGCCGCCGCTCGTGGCATTCCCAGCCGGAGCATCGCCCGGCAGGCACTGCGGCTCGCGCTGCCGGGGACGCTGCCGAACCTCGGTCTGTTCGTGGTCGGACTGACCGGTGGCTCCGTCGCGGTCGAGCAGATCTTCGACATTCCCGGGCTCGGTCAGCTGACCCTGCGCGCCGCCATCGCCCAGGACCTGCCCGTCCTGCAGACCGGGACCCTGGCCCTCGTCCTCGTCGCGGTCACGGCCGGGGTGCTCGCCCGACTCGGTGCCTGGGTGCTGCTCGGACCGGCGTTGCGG
Organism: Lentzea alba; assembly: GCF_011067745.1. Lineage (GTDB taxonomy): Bacteria > Actinomycetota > Actinomycetes > Mycobacteriales > Pseudonocardiaceae > Lentzea > Lentzea alba. The sequence goes on along the minus strand of NZ_JAAMPJ010000012.1, from coordinate 364,862 downwards.
GCGGGAGCACTCCGGTCTTTGCACCGGCCCACCTCACTGCGGCCCCGGCGCCTCCCGCTGTTCTACGGGGCGGCGCTGCTCGCCGTGGTCGTCGCCGGCCTGCTGCGTGATCCGTTGACCGTCGACACCGCCCTGCGGCTCCAGGCACCGACGTGGTCGCATCCGCTCGGCACGGACGCCCTCGGGCGCGATGTGCTGGCACGCATCGGGCACGGCGCACTGACCACGCTCGTGGTCGCCCTCGTGGTCAGCGCCGTCTCGCTGGTGACGGGTGTGCTGCTGGGGCTGCTCCCCCGGACGTCCGGTCCGCTGGTCGACACGATGAACGCCATACCGCCTGTCCTGGCCGGACTTCTGGTCGCCGGAGTCGCGGGCAGCGGCCCGCTCACGCCCGCGCTCGCGGTGGCTGCCGTCGCCTGGTCGCCGCTGGCCACGCACACCTCCGCGTTGCTCCGCCGCGAACGCGCCACCACCCACGTGGCCGCGACGCACGCTCTGGGCGCGGGGCCTTGGTACCTGCTGACCCGTCATGTGCTGCCCGCCGTCCTGCCACCGGTCGTCCGGCACGCGCTGATCCGCGTTCCCGGGATCGCGCTGTCGTTGGCAGCGTTGAGCTTCCTCGGGCTGGGCGCGCAGCCCCCGGCACCGGAGTGGGGACTGCTGCTGGCCGAGAACCAGCCGTACGCCGAACGTGCCCCGTGGGCGGTGCTGGCTCCGGCCGCCGTGCTGGCGCTGCTGGGCGCGTTCGCCGTGACCGCGGCGGGCGGTGTGCGGTGGCCCTGGCAGGCATCGGCGCGGCCCAGGCGTGTTCCCCCGGCACCCGCGCCGCAGAAAGTCACGGACAAGGAACCTGTGTGCAGCAGCTGACCTCCCGCACCCGCAAGCAGACGTGGCGCTCCCTCTCCGGGCTGCTGCGGTTGTTGATTCTGACCCAGTTCGCCTTCAACATCGGCTTCTTCGCCGTGCTGCCGTTCCTGGCCGTGCACCTGGGGACGTCCATCGGGATGGCGGGCTGGCTCGTCGGGTTCGTCCTGGGCCTGCGCACCTTCAGCCAGCAGGGGCTGTTCGTGGTCGGCGGAGTCCTCACCGACCGCTACGGCGTGCGGCCGGTGGTGCTCGCCGGCTGCGTTCTGCGCATCGCCGGCTTCGTCTGGCTCGGCTTCGCGCAGAGCACCCCGGCTGTCGTCGGCGCCGTGCTGCTGGTCGGTTTCGCCGCCGCGTTGTTCTCCCCCGCGGTGGAGTCCGAGGTCGCCCGGCAGGCGGTGTGCCTGGAACAGGAAACCGGCGGTTCCCGCACCCACGTGCTGGCGTTGTTCACGGTGGCGGGCCAGGCAGGAGCGTTCATCGGCCCGCTGCTCGGCGCACTCCTGCTCACCGCGGACTTCCGCACGGTGTGCCTCGCCGGCGCCGTGGTGTTCGTGATCGTCCTCTGTGGACACGCGTGGCTGTTGCCGCAACACATCCCCGGACGCCCCGTCGTCCGCGCCGCCGGTGGTCTGCGCACCTTGCTGCGCAACCGCCGCTTCCTCGCCGTGTGCTGCGCGTACGCGACTTATCTGCTCGCCTACAACCAGCTCTACCTCGCCCTGCCGGACGAGGTGCAGCGCGTCGCGGGTTCCCAGACGCCGCTCGCGTGGCTGTTCGCCCTGTCCTCGCTGCTGGTCGTGTGCACCCAGCTGCCGATCACCCGCTGGGTCGCGGACCGGCTCGACCTGCGCCGTTCGATGTCCACGGGGCTGCTGATCATCGCCGCCGGGTTCGCGGTCGTGGCCGTCGCGCAGTCAGTGACCTGGACCGGTGCCGCGGCACTCGCGCCGGCCGCGGCGTTCGTCGTGTTGCTCACCGTCGGCCAGATGCTGGTCGCGCCGGCGGCCCGAGCCTGGGTCCCCGATCTGGCCGACGACGGCAGGCTCGGCCTCTACACCGGTGCGATGTCCTCGCTGTCCGGTCTGATGGTGCTCGCCGGCAGCGCGGCCACCGGCACCCTGCTCGACCTGGACGTGCCCCCGGTCGTGCCGTGGCTCGTCCTCGCCGCGATCACCGCGCTCCCCATCTTCCTGCTGCCGGCCCGTCGTGCGGCGGTCCCGGCCAGGTAGCACCGTTGCCCCGCTTCTTACTTACTTGTAAGTTAGAAGCATGACGACGAGCATGGCCGAGACGGCCGCCACCGACATCGGCGCGGTCGAGGAGTTCGGCGACCGGTGGGCGAAGGCGTGGAACGAGCACGATGCCGACGCGGTGGCGGCGATGTGCGCGGACGACCTGGTCTACGACGAGCCCGCACTGCGCGAGACGGCGTACGGCCGCGAGTCCATCCGTGAGTTCGTGGCGAACATGGCGCGCACCTTCCCGGACTACGTGTTCACCCGCGAGGGCTACTACGCCGAGACGACGCGGCGTGCCGTGGTGGTGTCGTGGCGCTTCGTCGGCACCGTCGCGGGCACCGACCGGCGCGTCGAGTTCCACGGCGACGACCGGCTGGAGGTGGGCGAGGACGGCCTGATCCACGCCTACCGGTGCCTGTACGACAACAAGTTCGTGGAGCGCCAGGTCCGCGGATGAACGAAAGCACACCCGCCCGGCTGCCCGCCGCGGCACGCCGGGCACAGATCCTCGAAGCGGCCGAGGTCGAGTTCGCCCGCAACGGCCTGGCGGGCGGACGCCTCGACGCCATCGCCGAACGGGCCGGCATCTCGCATCCGCGCGTGGTGCAGATGTTCGGCTCCAAGAAGAAGCTGTTCTTGGAGATCGTCGACGTGACGTTCAACAAGATCGAGGCCGCGTTCGAAAGCACGCAACCGACGCTGGTCGCACTGGGCGCCGCCTACGTGGAGCTCCTGCAGCGTGAGCGAACCGTCGGCCTGGTGATGTTGCAGGGCTACGCGGCGGCCGACGGCGACGTCCAGGAGGCGGTGCGGCGACGTCACCTGGACCTCATGAAGTCGATCGCCGACCTGACCGGCGCGGACGCGTGGCAGGTGCGCACGTTCTTCGCCACCGGACTGGTCCAGACGGTCTCCGCCGCGCTCGAACTGTCCGAGCAACGCGCCGACACGGCTTGGAGCGCCTGGATTCTCCAACTCGTCGACCCGTCGCCGCCTACGATCTGACCCATCATGCGCGACCCCGCGGACGATGGCGACGCCCCCATCAACGACCCTCTGCTCACCACGCCGACAGCCAGACTGATGGCACTCGCGATGGGCACGAACGTCCGCGTGTTCGACATACCCGCGGCGCACAGCGTGGGACTCGCCGGCCTCGTCGGCGTGAGCTTCGACGAGGCCGGCGAGCCGCTGTGCTCGATCGGACTCACGGACGATCTCGACGACGACCTGCGCGCCGACGTGCTGGCGTTCGGCCTGGCGGTGCTCGTCGGCACACCGGAGGTCCTCGACGAGAGCCCGGACGGCGTCCTCGGCATCAGCAGGGAACGGCTCCCCCAGGCCGGCAACGGCCCCGGCAACCTCGCCTGGCACATGCTGCAGACGTGCGGCCGCGAGTCACCGTCGGCGACGTTCCGGCTGATGATCATCCAGTCCGACGACTGACAGCGGTCAAAGGACGATGGTGCCCCGGATGTGACTGGTGGCGGCGCCGCCGACCCACACCGTGCCGTCCGCGTCAGCGGTGACCTCGATCGTCCCGGCCCGGCCCAGCCGCCTGCCCTGCGACACCCGGTAGGTGGACGGCGCCACACCGGTCGCGGTGAGCCACTGCCCGACGGAAGCGTTCATGCTGCCGCACACGGGATCCTCGGCCACGCCGACGCCGGGCGCGAACGTGCGCAGCTCGAAGGCGTGCTCGGACCCGTCGGGCCAGGCCCCGATCGCGCCCACCATCGCGGTGGGGATGAGGGAAAGATCCGGTTCGAGGGCGAGCACCTCCTCCGCCGTGGGCAACAGGAGCACGGCCCAGCCGGGTCCGTTGTCGACCCACTGGTGGGCGACGACCCGGTCACGCTCGATGCCGAACGCGGCGACGATCTGCTCGACGAACTCCTCGTCGAGCGCGCCGGTGCGGACGAGCGGCGGCGCGGCGAAGGACAGGGTGCCGTCACCGCGCCGCACGCTGACCAGCCCGGCGCCGCACTCCTGCACGATGCGGTCGGTGTGCTGCGGCGTACCACCGTGGTCCAGCCACGCCCGTGCGGACCCGAGAGTGGGGTGCCCTGCGAACGGCAGTTCACCGCCGGGGGTGAAGATCCGCAGCCGGTAGTCCGCCTCCGCGGAGGTGGGAGGCAGCACGAACGTGGTCTCGGACAGGTTCGTCCACCGCGCCAGGCGCAGCATCTCCTCCTCGATGAGGTCCGTCCCGTCGAGAACGACGGCAACCGGGTTGCCGAGAAAGGGCGCCGTGGAGAACACGTCGACCTGAGCGAACGAACGTTGACGCGGCATGGTCATCGGGTCCTTTCGTCGCTATCGGTGAGGATCTTCCTCCACCACCTGTCTGACGTCGTGCAACGTTCGGCGCAGTTCGGCCAGGCCGACCGAGCCCAGGGCCAGCCGGAGCGCCTGCGGCACGTGGACGGTGGTGGCGAAGAACTCGGCCGTGGAGACCGCGATGCGTTTCCTCGCCAGGAACGCCGCGATCCGGTCCGCTCTCGCGCTCTCGGCCAGGGGCAGCCACAGGAAGTAGGACGACGGGTGGCTCACCACCGGCAGCCCGTCGAACACCTCCCGGGCGATGGTTTGCCGGGCAACCGCGTCCTCGCGCTTCTGGACTTCGAGGCGGGCGACGGTGCCGTCGTCGAGCCAGCGGCACGCGAGGGCGGTGTTGAGCGCGGGCGTGTTCCTGGTGGTGGCCACGATCGCACGCTCGATCGCCGCGAGCTGGGTGCCGGGTGCGGAGACGAAGCCGACGCGCAGGCCGGTGGCGACGCTCTTGGACAGACTGGAGACGTAGATCGTGATCTCCGGGGCGATGGCCGCGAGCGGCGGCGGTGCGTCCTCGGCCAGGTAGGCGTAGGCGGCGTCCTCGATGATGACCAGCCCGTGGTGGCGGGCGATCGTCACCAACCGGTCGCGGGCGGACCGCGGCAGCACCCAGCCCAACGGGTTGTGCAGGGTCGGCATCGCGTAGACCGCACGGACCGGCCGTTGGGCGCAAAGCCGTTCCAGCGCATCAAGATCCGGCCCGGACGGGGTGACCGGAAGCGCCGCCAGCTCCAGTCCCAGCGAGTGCGCGAGCGTTTTGAAGCCCGGATAGGTCAGCGCGTCCACCGCCACCACGTCTCCGTGCTGGAGCGTCGCCATGGCCGCCACCGCGAGGCCGTGCTGCGCCCCGCTGACCACGAAAACGTGCGCGGCGCTCACGGTCAGGCCGCGGCTGCGCAGGTGCCGGGCGATCGCGGCCCTGTCCTCGGCCCGTCCCCGATGCGGCTGGTAGTGCAGAAAGGAACCGAGGTCGCCGGTGGCGGCCAGGTCCCGCAGGGCGTGGCGCAACAGCTCCGCCTGGCCCGGCACCGAGGGGTAGTTGAACCTGAGGTCGACCGCGTCGGCCGCCGCCGTCCGCTCGTCGAGCCCCTGCCCGGACAACAGCGCCACGTCCCGCACGAACGTGCCCCGGCCCGGTTCGCCGGTCACCAGGCCCATCGCCTCCAGCTCGGCGTAGACGCGGGACGCGGTCACCAGTGCGATGCCCTCACGAGCCGCCAGCTCGCGATGGGTGGGCAGGCGCGTTCCCACCGGCCAGCGTCCCGCCCGCAGCTCCGCCGCCAGCGCGTCCACCACCCGCTTGTACCGAGGGATCCGCATGACGAGCGATTGTATGCATGACAATTATTCGACTGTCATGGGTTGGGCTTCCTAGGCTCGCCGGCGTGCACATCGCGATCCTGACCTTCGAGGGATACAACGAACTCGACTCGCTCATCGCGCTTGGCGTCCTCAACCGCGTCCGACGAGTCTCGCGACCCGACTGGCGGGTGACGATCGCCAGTCCGACGCCCACTGTTCGTTCGATGAACGGCCTGGTGATCGAGGCGACGGCGACCCTGGAGGACGCCTGCGCCGCGGACGCCGTCATCGTGGGAAGCGGCGTCCAGACCCGCGAGGTCGTGGCGGACCCCGCGATCATGGGCGTGCTGGCGAACCTCGACCCCGCCCGCCAGCTGCTCGCGGCACAGTGCTCCGGGACGCTCGTGCTCGCGAAACTCGGGTTGCTCCACGGTGTTCCCGCCTGCACCGACCTCACGACCAAGCCGTGGGTGGTGGCGGCCGGGGTCGAGGTGCTGAACCAACCCTTCTATGCCAAGGGCGACGTCGCCACGGCGGGCGGCTGCCTCGCCTCGCACTACCTCGCCGCCTGGATCATCGCCCGGCTGGCCGGCCTCGACGCCGTCGAGGAGGCCATCGGCTACGTCGCTCCCGTTGGCGAGAAAGAGGATTACCTCGCGCGGGCCATGCGCAACGTGGCACCTCACCTCCCGCTCTGACCGGAGGCGGCGATGGCGAACACGTGCAGGACTCCTCCCGACACGGCGGACGGGAGCGTGACGCTCGCGACCGTCTTGCCCTCGGCGAGCGCGATCGGCGCGGAGGCGAACACCATCGCGCGCACCTGTTGCTGCTGACCGCCGGAACCGTTGCGGTACGGGGTGGACAGCGCGATCTTGTTGCCGAACGCGAGCTGCCCGCGACCACCGCTCAGCGTCCAGTCCGAGAACCCGAGTGAGGCCGTGGACGTCGTGCCGTCGGTGTAGGTGATGGTCAGCGTGCCGGACGCGTTCCCGGACGAGGCCGCGCCGAGCACGGCGAGCCGGCCGGTACCCGAGACGGTCACGGTCTGCCCGGCCGCGATGGCGTTGTCGGGTTCACCGGCGGGGAACGCCGGCCAGGTGTAGGAGAACCCGTCGAAGGTCACGGCCGCGCCCGGTGCCGCGCCGGCGGCGGCGAGCGCTTCGGTCGAGTAACTCCAGCCGAAGTCGTCGAAGTCGGCCGAGGTCGACCGGCCGTCCGCGGAGATCCCGTCGTTGTTCACCGCGATCAGCCAGCTGCCCCGCTGGGCGACGAGCACGGTCAGCACCGCAGGCGTGGTCGCCACGCCCGGCGAGGAGAACGTCACCGGGATCCGGCGCCGGCCCTCGGTGGTGCCCGGCGGAACGGTCACGGTGATCTGCGCGGTGGCTTTGCCCGCGGCGCCCACCGAGACCTTCCCGGACCCCGGTGTCACGGTGATCCCGTCGACGCCGGTCGCGGTCCAGGTCCACTCGCGGGCGGCGCCGGTGAGGTCCTGCAGCCCGACCGTGGCCGTGGCCGTCGAGCCCGCCGGTGTGACCACCTGGGCCGGGTCGGCGAACGACACGGCGGGCTTCTCCCCGTCACCGAAGGACGGCGGCGCGTCGGCGGGCGCGCTGCCCCACGTCGTCGGCGTGGGCGACAGCGCGAAGTCGAGGGTGGCGCCCTGCGAGATCAACGACTCCGACAGCCACGCCCGCGCCGACTTCACTCCGTCGACCTCGAGCCCGGCCACGTACTGCCCGGAGCCGTGCCCGTTGACGGTGATCTTCTTGCCGCTCCCGGTGGTGAGCACGGCCTTCGGGAACAACGGCGAGTGCAGGACCATCTCGGCGCGGCCGGGCACCTGCGGGTACATGCCCAGGGCGGCCCAGACGTACCAGGACGACATCTGCCCGAGGTCGTCGTTGCCGACGAGCCCTTCAGGACGGGGGTTGTACAGCTCCATCATCACCCGGCGCACGACGGCCTGGGTCTTCGCCGGAGCCCCCGCATACGTGTAAACCCACGGAGCGTTGGCGTTCGGCTCGTTGCCCATGAACGCGTAGGGCTCCGAGGTGCCCGCGTTCAGCTTCGTGAAGAAGGTGTCCAAACGGGACTGAGTCGCCTGATCACCACCGAACGCGGTGATCAGCCCGCGCAGGTTGTGGGGCACCATCCAGTCGTACTGCGCGCCGTTGCCCTCGACCCAGCCCGCTGGATCGGCTGGGTCGTACTGCGTGGCGAACGCACCGTCCGCGCCACGCGGCTGCAGGTGGCCGGAACCGGGGTTGTACAGGTTCTGCCAGTTCTGGGCGCGTTTCATGAACGCCTGGTAGGTCTCACCGTCACCGATCCGCTTGGCGAACTGCGCGATCGAGAAGTCCGCACTCGCGTACTCCAGCGTGTCCGCACCCGCTCCCGGCACGTACCCGAGCCGCTGGTAGTCCTCCCCGCCGGGACGTTCGACATAGCCCTGAGTCGGCTGCGTCGCGCCCTTGACCATCAGGAGAAGTGCCTTCTGCGCGTCGAAATCCCTTGCACCGAACGCATATGCCGTCGACACGATGATGTGGTACGGGTCGCCGTTCATCACACCGGTGTAGTCGTTGGCCACGGTCCAGCGATCCCACGAGCCGCCCTGCTCCGCGAAGGCCACCATCGACCGGACGACGTCCGACATCTCCTTCGGCGCGATCGTCGCGAGCAACTGCGCCTCGGAGCGGTAGATGTCCCAGCCGGAGAAGTTGGTGTACATCGCGTGTCCCTGGTCGGCCTGGTGGATCCGGCCGTCGAAACCGGGATACCGGCCGTCCACGTCGGAGAAGACGTTCGGCTGGATCAGCGAGTGGTACAGCGCCGTGTAGAACGTCGTGCGGTCGGCGTCGGAGCCGCCCTCCACGACGATCTGGCCCAGCCGTGCGTTCCACGCCTCCCGTGCCGCTGCCGCGACCTCCTCGAAGGACCTGCCGCTGTTCTCCGCCTTCAGGTTCGCCTGCGCGCCCTCGACGGACACAAAGGACAGTCCTACCTGGACGTTCACCGTCGCGCCCGCGAGGTTCGCGAAGGTGACGTACCCGCCGCTGCCCGGCCCGCTGACCGTGGTGTCCTCCGGCTCGATCGACGCCGATCGGGACGTGTCCAGCACCTCGACCTTGGCGTTCGCCCCGCCGGTCTCCTCCGCCTTGTTCGGCGTCACCGCGCCGTTCTTCCACGTGCCGACGGAAGCGAACGGCCGGTCGAACTTCGCCGTGAAGTACACGCGGTAGCTGTTGTTCGCACCGCAGAACCGGCCACTCGTCGCCCAGCCGCTGATGCTGTCCCCGCCGATGGTCACGGACGCGTCATCCGTGCCCATCACCGAGCCGGAGGTGTTGACCAGCAACGTCGACGTCGTTCCCGCAGGGTAGGTGAAGCGGCCGGACCCGGTGCGCGTGGTCGTCGCGAGCTCCACCTTGACACCGCTGTCGAGCGTGACGTCGTAACGCCCTGCCGTCGCATTCTCGTTCGCGTGCGAGAACTTCGACGTGTAGCGGCCGGGATCGGTCGCCGGCGAGGTGGTGACCTCGCCCGCGTACGGAATGAAGGGGATGTCACCGTAGGTCGAGCAGCCCGCACCCGAAGGTGCGTGAGGCTGAACCCTTTGAGGGCGGTGTCGTCGTAGAAGTAGCCGCCGTGCTGCGCCTTCACGGTGTCCGGACTCCACTGCACCATGCCGAACGGTGAGACCGCGCCGGGAAAGGTGTTGCCCGCTCCCCCGCCGGTGCCGTGGTCCGCGCCGCCGGGCCTGGTCCCCACGAACGGGTTCACCCATCGCGCCAGGTCCTGCGCTGCCGCGGCGGCGGGCACGGCGGGCACCAGCGCGAGGACCATCGCCACCACGACGAGGAACGCCGGCCCCACCCGTGCAGTGTCCACTGTGGAGGTCGCGCCGGCGTGCGGACGAGGTGACATGCGATCATGCAACTAGCGTTGGCTCGCGGCGGCAACACGTGCCGTGCCGGACCACCCCATGTTTCGACAAATTCGGATGCGGGTTCCGCACCTTGCGGACTGCTTGCCGTGACGCGCGTCACCCTGCTAGCGTCAACGATGACGTACGCGGCCTCGGTTCGGGGTCGCGATTTGGTGTACCCCCCTGCTTCTCCCGTTGTACGACAGATCGAGCAGTCACCCGGTTTACGTCAACGTTGACGTAACCAACCCTGGGAGGTTTCGTGAGACGACGACGTCTCTTCAGCCTGTGTGCCTTGGTGGCCACCACGTGCACCCTTGTCGCCGCCACTCTCGCCCCACAGGCCGCCGCCCAAGCCCCGTCGTTCACCGAGACCTACCGGCCGCAGTTCCACTACACGCCGGCGAAGAACTGGATGAACGACCCCAACGGCCTGGTGTACTACCAGGGCGAATACCACCTCTTCTACCAGTACAACCCGAACGGCAACTCCTGGGGCGACATGTCCTGGGGCCACGCGGTGAGCAAGGATCTGGTGCGCTGGCAGGAGTTACCGCTCGCCCTGTCGCACGACGCCGGGGAGATGGTGTTCTCCGGCAGCGCGGTCGTCGACTGGGACAACACCACCGGCTTCGGCACGAAGCAGAACCCGCCCATGGTGGCGGTCTACACCAGCGCTTATCTGAACGGCGGCAAACAGGCCCAGTCGCTCGCCTACAGCACCGATCGCGGCCGCACCTGGACGAAGTACCAGGCCAATCCCGTGATCGACATCGGCTCCACGGACTTCCGCGACCCCAAGGTCCAGTGGTACGCGCCGACCAAGAGCTGGCTCATGACGGTCTCACTGTCCAAAGAGCACAAGGTGTTGTTCTACTCCTCGCCCAACCTCAAGGACTGGGAGCTGCTGAGCGAGTTCGGGCCGGCCGGCGCGACCGGAGGCGTGTGGGAGTGCCCCGACCTGTTCCCCCTCGCGGTCGACGGGGACCGGAACAACGTCAAGTGGGTGCTCGTCGTGAACATCAACCCCGGCGGCATCGCGGGCGGTTCCGCCGCCCAGTACTTCGTCGGCGACTTCGACGGCAGGAAGTTCACCGCGGTGGACAAGGGCACCTACACACCGCCTTCCGGCACGGTCCTGCAGGACTTCGAGGGCAGCGGCTTCGGCGCGTGGACGGCGACCGGAACCGCGTTCGGTGCGGGACCGGCGGCCGGGGCCGTGGACGGTCAGCAGACCGTCACGGGCTTCGACGGCAGGGGTTTCGCCAACAGCTTCCACGGCGGCGACGGCACCACCGGCGTCCTCACGTCGCCCGAGTTCACCGTCGGCCAGCCCTACCTGAACTTCAAGATCGGTGGCGGACGGCACCCGCACGAGGCTGGAACCGTCCTGGACGGGACCGCGCCGCAGGGATCGGTGCTGGCCGACTTCGAGGGCGGCACCTACGGAACCTGGACCGCGACCGGGGACGCGTTCGGCACCGCGCCGGCGACCGGCACCCTGCCCGGCCAGCAACAGGTTTCCGGCTTCCTGGGGGCCGGGCTGGTCAACACCTTCCGCAACGGCGACGCCACCACCGGAACCCTGACGTCCGGCGAGTTCACCATCGACCGCAAGCACGTCAACTTCCTCATCGGCGGCGGCAACCACCCGTCCGGCTCTCCCGGCACGACCGCCGTCGAACTCGTCGTGAACGGTCAAACCGTGCGCAGTGCCACCGGAAAGGACGCCGAGGCACTCAACTGGGCCTCCTGGGACGTCGGCGACCTGGCGGGTGCCAAGGCGCGGATCCGGATCGTCGACGACAACACCGGCGGCTGGGGCCACGTCAACGTCGACCACGTCGTGCTGTCCGACGCACCGGCACGGCCGTCCCAGGAGGCGTCCGTCAACCTGGTCGTCGACGGCCAGGTCGTCCGCAGCGCCACGGGTTCCGACAGCGAGACCATGGACTGGGCCTCGTTCGACCTGCGCCCGTACCTGGGCAAGAAGGCGCGGATCCAGCTCGTCGACCTGAACACCGCCGGCTGGGGTCACGTGCTCGCCGACCAGTTCACCGCCGCCGCCGTCCCGGCGAGGTCCGTCGTGCAGCGCGCCGACTGGGCTGACTACGGCAAGGACTACTACGCGGCGGTGTCCTGGGAGAACTCGCCGGACGGCAAGCGCTACATGATCGGCTGGATGAACAACTGGGACTACGCCGGCGCCGTCCCCACCTCCCCCTGGCGCGGCGCGCAGAGCGTCCCCCGGGAAATGGCGCTGCGCACCGTCAACGGCCGGATCCAGCTCACCAGCAAACCGGTCGACAGCCTGAAGCCCCTCCGGCAGCAGCCCCCGTCGACGGCGTCCGGTCTCATCGTCAGGAACGCCTCCACACCGCTGATCGGCAACGCTGCCAAGGGCAAGGCACTGGACGTCGAGGCGACCTTCTCGCTCATGGATGCCACACGGTTCGGTGTGAAGGTGCGCACCGGCGCCGGAGGCGAGGAAACCGTCATCGGCTATGACACCGCGGCCCAGGAGCTGTACGTCGACCGGAGCCGTTCCGGCGCCGTGGACTTCCACAGCACCTTCCCCGGCGTGCAGACCGCGCCGCTGAAGGCCGAGAACGGCAAGGTGAAGCTGCGGATCCTCGTCGACTGGTCGTCCGTCGAGGTCTTCGGCGGCAACGGCGAGGCGGTGATCACCGACCAGGTCTTCCCCGACCCCGCCAGCCAGGGCGTGCAGGTCTTCGCCGAGAACGGCTCGGTACGGCTGGACCGGGCGTCCGTGTGGCATCTCGGTTCCTACCGCTGATCCAGTCCTGTGTGGACAGCAGTGCGAGGCTCGCGTGACCATGTGAGCGCTAACAGGGCAGGCTTCGCGCTGCTGTCTCCAGCACTTTGACTGCTAAACGTTAACGCTCACATTGAGCGTTGACCGCGTTCCGCGCTCGTGGCTACATTCCGCTGAGGGCTGCCGAGCAACCGGAGCGTTCAATGTCCTCATCGTTGAGTCGACGAAAGCTCTTCCAGGCCGCGGGGGTGGCCGCCGCCGCGACCGCGATGCCGTCGCTGGTGACGGGTTCGGCGCAGGCGGCCACGCTGCCCCCGGCCCGTGGCGACGCAGGTGTGTCGGCCTACCCGTTCGACCTGTCCGAGGTTCGGCTGACAGCGGGGCGGTGGCTGGACAACCAGAACCGGACGCTGTCCTACCTGCGCTTCGCCGACGTCGAGCGGCTGCTCTACAACTTCCGCGCCAACCACCGGTTGCCCACCAACGGTGCCGCGGCGCTGGGTGGCTGGGAAGCCCCCGACTTCCCGTTCCGCACGCACAGCCAAGGGCACTTCCTCACGGCCTGGGCGCAGGCGTGGGCGGTCCTGGGCGACACGACGTGCCGCGACAAGGCGAACCGCATGGTGGCCGAGCTGGCCAAGTGCCAGGCGAACAACGCGGCGGCCGGGTTCAACACCGGTTACCTGTCGGGCTTTCCGGAGTCGGACTTCGACGCGATGGAGGCTGGCTCGCCCAAGTCCGTGTCGTACTACGCCCTGCACAAGACGCTCGCCGGGTTGCTGGACGTGTGGCGCTACGTCGGCAACACCCAAGCGCGGGACGTGTTGCTGCGCCTCGCCGGATGGGTGGACTGGCGCACCTCGCGGCTGTCCTACAGCGTGATGCAAAGGGTGCTGGGCACCGAGTTCGGCGGTATGAACGCCGTGCTCGCCGACCTGTACCAGCAGACGGGCGACTCCCGCTGGCTGACCGCGGCCCAGCGGTTCGACCACGCCGCGGTGTTCGATCCGCTGGCCGCCAACCAGGACCGGCTGAACGGCCTGCACGCCAACACCCAGGTGCCGAAGTGGGTCGGCGCGGCCCGCGAGTACAAGGCGACCGGAACCACCCGCTACCGCGACATCGCCGTCAACGCCTGGAACATCACCCTCGGCGCGCACACCTACGTCATCGGCGGCAACAGCCAGGCCGAGCACTTCCGCGCGCCCAACGCCGTCGCCGCCTACCTCAACACCGACACGTGCGAGGCGTGCAACACCTACAACATGCTCAAGCTGACCCGTGAACTGTGGCTGACCGATCCCGGCCGGGCGGCCTACTTCGACTACTACGAGCGCGCCCTGCTCAACCATCTGATCGGCCAGCAGAACCCGGCGGATCCCCACGGCCACATCTGTTACTTCACCGGCCTCAACCCCGGCCACCGGCGCGGCAACACCGGCCCGGCGTGGGGCGGCGGCACCTGGAGCACGGACTACGGCACGTTCTGGTGCTGCCAGGGCACCGGGATCGAGACCAACACCAAGCTCGCCGACTCCATCTACTTCTACAACGGCACCACGCTCACGGTGAACCTGTACACGCCGTCGGTGCTGACGTGGTCGTCGCGCGGCATCACGGTCACGCAGACCACGAGCTACCCGGCGAGCGACACCACGACGCTGACCGTCACCGGCAACGCGAGTGGGTCGTGGACCATGCGGCTCCGCATCCCGGCCTGGACCACGGGCGCGGTGATCAGCGTCAACGGCGTCACGCAGAACGTGACCGCCACGCCCGGCACCTACGCCTCCCTGACGCGGTCGTGGACGCCGGGCGACGTGGTGACGCTCCGGTTGCCGATGCGGCTGATCGTCCAGCCCTCCAACGACAACGCCACCGTCGCCGCACTGACCTACGGCCCGGCCGTGCTGGCGGGCAACTACGGCAACACCGCCCTGTCGGCGTTGCCCTCGCTGGACGTCGGTTCCGTCACCCGCACCAGCACGACGTCGCTCACGTTCACCGCGAGGGCCAACGGCACGCAGGTGAACCTCGGGCCGTTCCACGACGCGCACGGCTTCAACTACACCGTCTACTGGAAGGTCGGCGGCGGCACGACGAGCCACCGGCTGGTCAACGCCGCCACCGGCATGGTGCTGGGCATCCAGAACATGTCCACGGCCGACGGCGGCCTGGCCGTGCAGTGGAACGACAACGGCACCGCCGACCACAACTGGCAGCTGATCACCGACGGCTCCGACGTGCGGCTGCGCAACGTGCACAGCGGCAAGGTGCTGGGCGTGGAGAACATGTCCACCGCCGACAACGCCCGCGTCCTGCAGTGGTCGGACAACGGCACCGCCGACCACAAGTGGACCCTGGTCCCCAACGGCGACGGCACCCACAAGATCCGCAACGTCAACAGCGGCAAGCTGCTCGGCGTCCTCAACGGCTCGACCAGCGCTGGTGCGCAGGTGGTGCAGGACTCCGACAACGGCAGCGCGGACAACCGCTGGCGCCTGGTCGCCAACTGACGGTGTGGCGCCTGAGGCCTGATGTCCTGCGCCCGAAGTTCGTGAGCTGAGTGCTGTCCGGAGCGAACAGCGGGCGTTGACTTTGCTCACGGATTTCTGGCGCAGGACACAGGCCCTAGCCGCGGTGGAGCCACTCGACGAGGTCGGGTGGGGCCAGTTCGGCCACGCGGCGGTCGTAGCGGTCGAGTGCGGCGGGGTCCAGCAGCCGGCGCCACTGGCCGCTGGTGCCGGAGCGGAAGAAGTCCGCGTTGCTGCGCCACAGTTCGTGGTCCACGCCGGGAGCCAGCAGGTCGGCGCGTCCGCGCATGCCCTCGAACGTGGCCGCGGTGGCGAGCTCCTCGACGCGTTGTTCGCTGACCTCGATCGAGAGCACCTTCGCCAGGCGCCGCAGCTGGCCCGGCAGATCGGCCTTGAGGTCCGCGTAGTGGAACAGCGCGACCTGGGGCTCGTCGCGGCGGTCCCAGAACGTGCGCACGTGGTTCACCAGGTTGGCCAGCGTCACGCCGAACGACTCCCCGTTCGTGGAGAGGTCCGCATCGGCCCACAGCCAGAACCGGTCGAGCGGGTCCGGCGGCGGAGGTGCGGCGGGTCCGCCAGGGGGCACGGCGTCGGGATGGAGGTTGGACAGCGCGTTCTCGAAGGACAGCATGGCGTCCCTCGGGTCGCGTCCGACGCAGAGGTAGGTGACGTCCTCGCGGAACGGCAGGCCGTCGAGCGGTGTGTGGGTCTTGATGAACCGCCGGTGCCGCTGGCTCTCCAGCACGGCCAGTTGTTCGGCCGTGTCATAGGTGACGGCGTCCAGCCACGGGGAGATCTCGGTGAGCGGCCGGTCGAACTCGGCCGTGTCGAAGATCAGCAGCGCGCACATCATCTGCATCCAGGTCGTGCCGCACTTCGCCGGCGGGCTGATCACCACGTCTCCGGCCCGAAACGGGAAGTCCGCCCACAGGGCGCTGTCCGACACCACGGTCCGATACCGCCGCAACGCATCCATGCTCAACTTCCCCCACCGTCGACACCCACCCCAGCGTTCCAGCGTGCCACGCCCGGACGTCGGTCGGTGCTCTCCACGAGGACGAAACCCGTTCTGCCAAAGGGTTGTGGGCGGACACCGCCTCAAGGCGCAGTCACCGTGTCGCGGGTCACAGTCACACGGCCGCGTTCACCGGCATCTCGTGGTCGGCACATCGGCAACGAAGGAACGGACAACATCATGAGCAAGATCTGGTTCGTCACCGGCTCCTCGCGCGGTCTGGGCCGCTGCTTCGTCGAAGCTGCGCTGTCTCGCGGGGACAAGGTGGCCGCGATCGCCCGGAACACCGCGAGCCTCGACGAGCTGGTCACCACCTATGGCGACGCGGTGCTCCCGCTCGCCGTGGACGTGACCGACAAGGCCGCGGTCTTCGAGAGCGTGCAGCGAGCCCACAACCACTTCGGCCGGCTCGACGTCGTCGTGAACAACGCCGGCTACGCCCAGGTCGGTGCGATCGAGGAGCTGACCGAGCAGCAACTGCGCGACCAGTTCGAGACCAACGTGTTCGGCGCGATGTGGGTCATTCAGGCCGCGCTGCCGCACCTGCGCGAGCAGGGCGCGGGGCACGTCGTCCAACTGTCCTCGGTCGCCGGGCTGATCGCGATGCCGCTCGGCGGCGCCTACCACGTCTCCAAGTGGGCCGTCGAAGCCCTGAACGAAACCCTCGCCCACGAGGTCGCCGACTTCGGCGTCAAGGTGACCATCGTCGAGCCCGCCGGCTTCGCCACCAGGGGCGGCAAGAACCCCGACCCGCTCGACAACGGTCACCTGGCCGAGTCCGACCCGGTCTACGACGGTCTCCGCCGGCGGCTGGCCGGGCTCGTGGGAACGATGCCCGCCGGCGACCCGGCCGCCGCGGCCCAGACCCTGCTCAAGATCGTCGACTCCGACAACCCTCCCTTGCGGGTGCTCTTCGGCCAAGGCTTCCACGAGATGATCCAGCAGGTCTACGCCGAGCGGCTCAAGACCTGGGCCGACGGAGAGGACCTTTCGATCGCGGCGCACGGCGGCTCCCCAGCCTGATCACCCACCGCGTCGAGGTGGACGTCCCTCACGCCGGTCCGACGGAGATCGACTCGAGGGTGAGCCACGGGCCGGTGCCCCCTTCGGCGACCGCCTCTTGCGGACGGCGAGCCCCTCCGCTTGAGTGTTGGCTCGGCGGCAAAGGGGTCTCATGGGAACGAACCAGCGCGAGCAGATCGTGATGTCCTCCGAAGAGATCGCCCGGTTCCTGAACGAACAACGGGTCGCCACGCTCGCCACGATCGCCTCGTCGGGACAGCCCCATCTCGTCGCGATGTGGTACGCCGTGATCGACGGCGTGGTGTGGTTCGAGACCAAGGCCAAGTCGCAGAAGGCCGTCAACCTGCGCCGGGACAGCAGAGTCACCGTGATGATCGAGACCGGCCACACCTACGACACGTTGCGCGGTGTCGCTCTGGAAGGCCACGCCACGATCGTCGACGACCCCGACGCGTTGTGGGCGGTCGGCGTGAGCGTGTGGGAGCGCTACAACGGGCCCTACACCGAGGAAGTACGGCCGATGGTGGAGTTCATGCTCGCCAAACGCGTCGCCGTGCGGGTCGACGTCGCCCGGACCCGGTCGTGGGATCACCGCAAGCTCGGCCTGCCCGCTCTTCCGCTCGGTGGCAGCACCGCGGCTCATCTGTGAGGGACGAAAGCGTTGGCCAGTGCTTTCGTCTGGGCGTCGCGGAACTGCCGGGAGATGCCCGCCTTCGGTGAGGCGAGGTCGAAGCCGTGGAAGGCGCCGCCGATCACCAGCAGCTCGCACTCGACCCCGGCCGCTGTCAGGCGGGGCAGACGGCGTCGTCCACGACGGCGCTGCCCATCACGTAGCCGCCGCCGTGGATCCACAGCCCCGTGCGGTACCCGGCCGCCTCGTACTCGCCCGCGTTCGTCACGTTGATCAGGATCTTGCCGGTGGCCACGAACGCCTCCTTGCGACTGGGTTCAGCTCGGCTCGGGCTGGTGCGGCCCGAGGTTCACTCGGATGCTCGCAAGATGTCCACATAGGACGCAGCACGAGCGCGGGCCAGGTCGGTTGTCCCGCACCACATATGTCGAATCACACATGAATCGCGTGACCAGCCCGTTCGACGCGATTCGACAGCCGGCGCCGAACGAAACCCATCAGTCTCGTATTGACCGTTGCCGAGCGTTGGCCCTACGTTCACGTGCCGTTGGTCGGATCCGGCCAACGCATCGCCGCCGTACGGGGGAACCGTGATGCGCAGAGGATGGAGCTTCGCGGCTGTGGCCGCGCTGGTGCTGACCGCGAACTGCGGCAGCGGCGAAACGACCACGCCGACCCGCAGCGTCACCCCACCGTCGATCATCACCCCTCCGAACGAGCCGGACGCGGTCGAACTGACCGTGCAGGGCGTGCTGGACGGCCGCACCGTCCTGCTGTCCGACGGCACCAAGATCGTCATCGACGGGCTCGCCGCGGCCGAGGAGTGCTGGGCCGCCGCGGCGACCGCCTTCACCAAGGCCTTCCTCCTGGACAAGCCCGTCCGGGTCGAGCGCCTCGACGAGCAGCCGGGTGGCGAAGCGGCACTGCAACTCCTGGACGGCACTGAGTACGCGCTTTTCGCCGTGAGTCAAGGTGTTCTGCGCGGCGACGCACCGCACGACCCCGCGTTCGGCGCGGCCGAGGCCACCGCCACGAGGACCGGGCTGGGCCTGTGGGGCGCGCCGTGCCTCGGTCAGGCGAAGGTGCCCACTCCCCCGGCCCCGCCCACCACGACCACGCCACCGCGCACGAGTTCCACGCCCGCTCCCACCTACGGCTGCACCGTCACCTACCGGGTCGCGCGCCGGTGGCAGAACGGCTTCCACGCCGAGGTGACCATCGCCAACACCGGGAACACGCCCGTCGTCGGCTGGACGCTGCGATGGACGTTCACGCGCGGCGAGACGGTGACGGACACCTGGAACACGAAGATCGAGCAGTCCGGTGCGGACGTGAAGGCCACCGACGTCGCGGCCTCCGCCACGATCCCCGCCGGTGGCACGCAGTGGCTGCGGTTCAACGCCACGCAGGGCTGGGAGAGCCCGGTCCCGCGGGCCTTCACGCTGAACGACCGTCCCTGTGATCTGAAAAGCGCGTGAGCTCTGACTTATCCTGCTGACCAGCAGCCCGGCACGGCGCCGGGCCTGGTCGGCCGGAGCTCCAGGGATGACGCGCAGCAAAACCCCAGAAGACACGAGGCGACGCATCCTCGAGACCGCCGAGCGGATGTTCGCCGAGCACGGCGTCTTCTCGGTCTCCAACCGGCAGATCAGCGACGAGGCCGGCCTGGGCAACAACACCGCGGTCAGCTACCACTTCGGCAGCAAGGCGGACCTGGTCCGCGCGATCTACCTGAGCCACCGCGAACCGACGGAGCTGCTGCGCGAGAAGCTGCTCGACCGGTGTGCCGGCAGCACCGACCTGCGCGACTGGCTCACCTGCCTGGTGCGCCCGTTCACCGACCACCTCACGTCCCTCGGCGCGAACAGCTGGTACGCCCGTTTCACCGCCCAGCTCATGACCGAGCCGAAGCTGCGCGAGCTCGGCCTGGTCGAGGTGGGTCAGACGGCGCTGCAGCGGACGGTCAGCGACTCGCTGCACCGCTGCCTGCCCGATCTGCCGCCTGCCGTGCGCGCCGAGCGTGACGAGATGGCCAGGACGTTGATCGTGCACGTGTGCGCCCGGCGGGAACCGGGCGCGACCGACGACAGCGCGGCGCTCTGGAACGCGACCGCGGTGGGGCTTGTCGACGCTCTCGCGGGCCTGTACGAGGCGCCCGCCACCCCGCGCGACTGATCAAGGCAAGACGACTGTCGCGTCACAACCTTCACCTTAAATCAATCAGTTGACTTAAGATGTGCGGATGAGCACGACCACCGCCCCGCCCAGCCGGGCGATCCTGAAGGCACTCACCGGCCTGCTGCTCGCGCTGTTCGTCTCCACGCTGAGCAGCACCGTGGTGGCGACCGCGCTGCCCAGGATGCTGGGTGACCTGCACGGCTCCCCCACCCAGTACACCTGGGTCGTCACGGCCACCCTGCTCGCCGCGACCGTCACCACCCCGATCTGGGGCAAACTCGCGGACCTCTACGACAAGAAGACCCTCGTCCAGGCCGCCGCCGTGGTCTTCATCGCCGGCTCGGTCGCCGCGGGCGTGGCCCAGGACGCCGGTCAGCTCATCGCCGCGCGCGGCCTGCAGGGCATCGGGGTCGGCGGCCTGCAAGCCCTCGTCCAGATCGCCATCGCGGCGATGATCCCGCCCCGCGAGCGGGGCCGCTACGCCGGTTACCAGAGCAGCGTCACCGCCCTGTCGACGATCGGCGGGCCGCTGCTGGGCGGGTTCATCGTCGACACCTCGTGGCTCGGCTGGCGCTGGTGCTTCTTCATCGGTGTCCCCGTCGCACTGGCCGCGCTGGTCCTGCTGCAGCTCACGTTGTGTCTTCCCGTCCTGCGCAGGGAGAACGTCCGCATCGACTACTGGGGCGCGACCCTGCTCACCGGCGGGGTCAGCCTGCTGCTGATCTGGATCTCGTTCGTCGACGACGCCTTCGCCTGGCTCTCCTGGCAGACCGCGGCCATGGTCGGGGGCAGCGTGCTCCTGCTCGTCCTCGCGGCGTGGGTGGAGACCAGGGTCGCGGAACCGATCGTGCCGCCCGGCATCATCACGCAACGCACCACCGCGCTCGCCGTCCTCGGCAGCCTCGCCGCGGGCACGGCCATGTTCGGCGCCGCCGTCTTCCTCAGCCAGTACTTCCAGGTCAGCCGCGGCCACACGCCGACGGAGGCGGGCGTGCTCACCATCCCCATGATGGCGGGCATCCTGATCTCGTCGATCGTGGCCGGCCGCCTGCTCAGCCGCACCGGCCGCGTCAAGCCGTTCCTCGTCATCGGCTCGCTGTGCCTCGCCGCCGGCTTCGCCTGCCTCGGGTTCCTCGACGAGTTCACCCCGCTGGTGCTCATCGCGGTGCCCATGCTGCTCATCGGCACGGGCGTCGGCATGACGCTGCAGAACTTCGTCCTCGTCGTGCAGAACGCCGTCCCGCTCGCCGACATCGGCGCCGCCAGCGCCACCGTGTCGTTCTTCCGCTCCCTCGGCGGCACCATCGGCGTCACCGTCCTCGGCGCCGTGCTCGCTCGTCAGGTCGCCCACCACACGGCCGCGGGCCTTCCGGTTCCGGCGGCCTACGGCGAGGCCACCGGAACCGTCTTCGCGCTCTCCGCCGGTGTCGCGCTGCTGGGCGTCCTCGCCGCTGTCCTGCTCAGGCCGGTCTCACTGCGCACCAGCCTCGACGTGACCAAGGACGACTGACCTCCGTGCGCTGAGCACGCCGGCCAGGTGCTCGGCGATCACGTCGACGTTGGGCGGGTCCAGCAGGGACAGGTGATGTCCGGGCACGGTCACGACTTCCAGGTCGTCGCACACCTCGTCCCAGCCGCGGGCCGGGTCCACGCGGTCGAACCGCGCGTCCCGCAGTCCGCCGGGAACAGCGGACTGCGCGCTGTAGAACACCACCGGGCCGTGGTACGGCTTCGGCTCGTACCGCTCCAGCAGCCGGGCGTCCAGGAAGGACGCTCGCTGGTGGGCCAGGATCGCACCGCTGACGTGCTCGTTGATCAACCCGGCCGAGAGGATCGTCGAGATGAGCAGATCCGCCTGTTCCTCTTCGCCCAGCGCGGCCAGTTCCTGGTAGGGCAGCGTGATCCGGCTGCCGTAGCTGCTTTCCAGGAACTCGCCGAACCGCTGGAACCGCGCTTCCAGCAGTTCGAGCTCGGTCAGCACTTCGTCGTGCGGCAACGGCAGGATCGGGTCGATCAGCGCGAGCACGTCGACGTCCTCGCCCGCGGCCGAAAGTCGTTGCGCCATCTCGTAAGCCAGAAAGCCGCCGAAGGACCAGCCCGCCAACCGGTAGGGACCGGCCGGCTGGATCGCCCGCAGCTCCGGCAGCAACCGCTCGACCCTCGCCTCGACGGTCCTGGTGTCGTCGATCCGGTCGAACCCGCAGGCAGGGACGCCGAGCAGGTCGACGAGTTGCCGGAACACCGCCGTGTCGCCACCGCCGGGGTGGAAGAAGAACAACGGGTCGGCACCGGCTCGGAGCACCCGGACCGGTCCGGTCACGCGATCCGCGGCGCGCACGAGGTTCGCCATCAGTTCGACGGTCGGTCGCGCGAACAGGACGGACTTGCTGAACTCCTGCCCGGCCCGCTCCGTCAACAGCGCCGCGACCTGCTCGGCCTGTCGTTCGTCACCGGGAAACTCGTGGGTCACGCCGACCGGAACGCCGAGCACGTCGCGCCACACCGAGGTGACCAGCCGCTCGGCCGCGTCCCGGGGCGGCACCAGGACCGCGGGCGCCGACGACGACCTCGTGACCTCCGCGATGCCGGCCTCGGTGCACGCACGGGCGCACAACTGCTCCAGCGTGACGCCGGTGAGCAGCACCGACACCGGCAGGCTGATCTCGAGGTCGTGCTGGAGCGCGTTGCGAATCCGCATGGCGAGCAACGAGTCCACGCCGAGGCTCGTCAGCGGCAGGTCGTCGGCGAGAGCGTCGCTCGCCAGGCCCGTGACCGATGCCACCCGGAACCGGACCTGGTCGTGCACGAATCGGCGCGCCCGCGTCGGATCGGCCGCGCGAACGGCGGCGATGCCCGGCCAGTCATCGGGTTGTGCGATGGTGATCTGGTGCCGCGCGAGCAGTTCCGCGAAGAACGGAACGCCGGCCAGGTAGGGGAACTCGGCCACCAGCCGGGGCACGTCCAGCCGAACGGCCGCGAGCTGGGCTCCGCCGGAGGCGAGCACGTCCTCGATCAGCTCCAGTCCTTCCGCCGGGCTGACCGGGTGGATCCACGGGACGTCGAGGTCCGCGGCGGCACCGACCTCGGCCCAGGTGCCCCAGTTGACGGCGGCCGCGGGCAGACCGCTCGCCTGTCGCAGCGCGACGAGCGCGTCCAGGTAGGCGTTGGCGGAGGCGTAGGCGGGTTGCCCGGGAAGTCCGTGCAGGGCGGTGGACGAGGAGAAGCCGAGCCACCAGTCCAGGTCGTGTCGCAGGCTCGCGGTGTGCAACCGCCAGGCGCCGTCCGCCTTGGCCCGCCACGTCTTTCGCAGCACCTCTTCGTCCACAAGGGACACCGGCCGGTCGTCGAACACCGCCGCGGCGTGCGCGACACCGCGGAGCGTTCCAGCCGCTTCGAGCAGACGTTCGGCCACGCCGGGGGTCGCGACGTCACCCAGCACGATCTCGACCGTCGTGCCGTGGGACCGCAGTTCGTCGATGATCGCGGTGGCGGCGGGACCCGGCGGCTTCCGTCCGTTGAGGACCAGCTTGGCCGCGCCGCGATCGGCCAGCCACCCCGCGAACAGCAGGCCGAGACCACCGAGGCCGCCGGTGATCACGTAGCCGCCGTCGGGACGGACCGGTGGCACGGCCGGCACCGGCCGTGCAGCTGTCGTCAGGCGGGCGACGTGACGACGCCCGTCGCGCCAGGCCACCTCGTCGTCGGGTGCGTCGGCCGTCAACTCGGTGGCCAGAGCCGCGGCGTTGCCCACGCCGGTGTCGAGGTCGAGCCAGCCGGCCCGGAGACCGGGGTGCTCGTAGGACAGGACCCGGACGAGGCCGCGCAGTGACGCGGGACCAGGCCGGCCTCGCTCGCCGGGCAGGACCGTCGCGGCCGACGTGGTGACCAGCCAGAGTCTCGGCGGTTTGCCCGGCAGATCGGCCACGGCCCGCGCCCACGCCACGCCGTCGAGCACGGCCCGCACACCGGCCTCCGGCTCCTCGGGCTCGGGATCGTCGGACTCGTACTCGTCGCGCTTGGGCGGTGGGCAGAGCAACGCCACCACCGAGGGCCGCTCGTCTGCGAGCACTGCTGTGTCCGTTGTGGACACGAGTCGGCACAGCGCGCCGGCGGCTTCGACCGCGGCGACGGCCGCTTCCGCGTGAGGATGACCAGGTTCGGCCACCAGCAGCACCGCGCTCGGATCGGCGGCGGCCGGTGGGTCGAGCGGCTGCCAGACGCGGGTGAGCAGAGCGTCCCGCAGTGGCGCGGGCGACGGCGACCGGCCGACCTTGCGCAGGAATACACCAGTGATCTCGAGCAGGACCTGGTCGTCGCGGTCGACCAGGCGAACCTCGCTGGTCGACCCTCCCTCCACCGGCGTCACCGAGACGTGCGCCCACACACCGGCCGTCGGATCACCGAGCAGCCGTATCTCGCGGAACTCCATCGGCAGGTGACGAACGTGCGGCTCGACCTCCCGCACGGCCGCGGCGATGCCCTGAAGGCACGCGTCCAGCAGCGCCGGATGGATGAGGTAACCCGCTCGGGGTGCGGCCGCGGGCACGGACACCGTCACGACCGCGTGGCCGTCGCCCCGATGCGCCTCGACCACACCGGAGAACGCCGGCCCGTACTCGACCCCGGACGAGCGCAGCCGGTCGTACAGGTCGTCGACCCGCTCGGGACAGTGCTCGCCAGGACGCCACTCGGTGCCGTCCGCCTCGGTGATCGAAACACTGCAGTGCAACGCCCATTGGCCGTCCGAACCCTTGGTGTGGAAGCGAACCTCCTGGTTGGTGCACGTGGTGGTGACCCAGGTGTGGTCGGACAGCGGTAAGGGCTGGTGCAGGGTGAGATCGCGCAGACCGAGTTTCTCGGCGGGCCGGTCGAGGGCCGTCGCCGCGGCGGCGAAGGCCATCTCGACGTAGCAGGCGCCCGGCAGGATCGGCTGACCGTCGATCCGGTGGTCCGCCAGCCAGGGATGCCGCTGCGTCCCGAGGTCGGCTCGCCACAGGTGGGTGTCCTGCTCGGGAAGCTCGCAGTGCTGCCCGAGCAGCGGGTGGTCCCCGGCCGGCGCCGCCGCGGCGACGGGCGGTGCCCAGTGCTCCACGTGGTGCCAGGCCGTCCCCGGCAGGTCGACGAGACGTCCGGACGTCCGCGGTGACCGGTCGCTGTGCGCGAGCAGTGCACCGAGACTGGCGTGGAAGCTGTCCGGCTCCTCACGCCGCAGCGTGCCGAGGACGGTGGCACCGGGAACGATCTCGTCGATCGCGTGCCGCAGCACCGGATGCGGCGAGATCTCCAGGAACGTGGCGTAGCCGTCCCGGTGCGCGGCCTCGACGGCCTGGGCGAACCGGACGGGACGGCGGACGTTCGCGACCCAGTAGCCGGCGTCGAAACAGGTGCCGTCGAGCGCTGTCGGGTAGATCGGCACGACCGGTGTCAGACCCTCCACATCGGACAGTTCCGCGCGCAGCTCGTCGGTGATCGGCTCCACCAGCCGGGAATGGCCGGCCACGGTGGACTTGACCAGGCCGGTCGGCACGCCGCGGAGGTCCGCCTCGGCGATCACCCGCCGCACCTGGTCGAGCGGACCGGCCACGACGGTCTGCCGGGGAGCGTTGAACACGGCCAGATCCACGTCGGGGTACCTGGACAGCAGCTGAGTGACGTCCGCCGCGGACATCTCGAGCACGGCCATCGCGCCCTGCCCCGCCGTGGTGGCGAGCAGGCGGGATCGGGTCGTCACGATCCGCACCCCGTCCGCGAGGGAGACCGCCCCCGCCACGACCGCGGCGGCCACCTCGCCGAGCGAGTGCCCGATCACCGCGTCGGGCCGCATCCCGTGGTGCTGCCACAACCGCGCGAGAGCCACCTGGAGACCGAACAACACCGGCTGCAGCTCCTCGAACGCCTCCGGCACGATCCCGTTCGCGAGAAAGTGGCGCAGAGGTATCCCGGCCTGGTCCAGCTCGGCCACCGCGTCGGCGAACGCGGGTTCCTCGGCGAGCAGCTGCTGCCCCATCCCCGCCCACTGGGCTCCTTGGCCGGAGAAGACCCACACGACACCGTTGCCCGTGCTCCGCCGGCCCACCGCGACGTCGGGAGCCGTCGTGCCCGCGGCGAGCGAGCGCAGTCCGGACACCAGTTCTCGCCGATCCCGCGCGGTGACGACACCCCGGATCCGGCCGCTCGCCCGGCGCGCGAGCGTGTGCTCGACGTCGGCGAGCACTTTGTGTGCTCCCGGCCCGGACAACCAGTCCGCGAGCCGCTCAGCCGCCTGCCGGACGCGTCCCTGCGTGTTCCCGGCGATGAGGAACTGGCCACGTCCAGGCCGTTGGCGTCCTCCACCGTGCGTGCTCGCGGGCGCCTGTTCGACGACGACGTGCGCGTTGGTCCCGCCGAAACCGAAGCCGGACACCCCGGCGACTCCCGGCCGCTTCCGGGTGGGCCAGGACCGTTGCCGCGCCGCCACCTCCAGTCGCAGCCGTTCGAACGGGATGTGCGGGTTGGGCTCGCTGAAGTGCAGGCTCTCCGGAATCCGCTGATGGCCGAGCGCCAGCACGACCTTGATCAACCCGGTGATCCCGGCGGCCGCCTCCAGGTGCCCCAGGTTGGTCTTGACCGACCCGATCACCAGCGGCCGCCGCCTGCCGGGTGCCTGCCCCAGCACCGCGCCGAGCGCGCCGGCCTCGATGGGGTCTCCGAGCAACGTGCCGGTGCCGTGCGCCTCCACGTAGTCCACGTCCGCGGGATCCACGCCCGCCGAGGCGTACGCCGCACGCAGCAAGGCCTGCTGTGCCTCGGGATTGGGCGCGGTCAGCCCGTTGGACCGGCCGTCGGAGTTCACCGCCGACCCGCGCAGGACGGCCAGCACCCGGTCCTGGTCCCGCAGCGCGGCCGACAACGGCTTCAGCACGACCACCGCCGCGCCCTCCGCCCGGCCGATGCCGTTCGCGGACGCGTCGAACGCCTTGCACAGGCCGTCCGGCGCGGACACGCCCATCTCGTCGAAGGTCGCCGTGACACCAGGCCCCAGCAGGAGGTTGGCACCCGCGGCGAGGGCGATCTCGCTTTCGCCGGTGCGCAGGCTCTGCACGGCCAGGTGGACCGCCACCAACGAGGACGAGCACGCGGTGTCCACCGCGACGCTGGGCCCGCGCAGGTCGAAGACGTACGACAGGCGGTTCGCCGCGACGCTCAACGCCGATCCCGTGGCGGTCCACGGGTCCACGCGGCTGACGTCGCCGAGGGTGAGCCGGCTGTACTCGTTGCCGCTGATCCCGGCGAACACACCGGTTCTGCTGCCGCGCAACCGGTCCGGCGCGATCCCGGCGTGCTCCAGCGCTTCCTGGGTCACCTCCAGCAACAACCGCTGCTGCGGGTCCATCACCACCGCCTCCCGCGGCGTGATCCCGAAGAAGTCCGCGTCGAACCCGGCGACGTCGGTCAGGAACCCGCCCCAGGACGTGGTCCGCGCCAGCCGCTCGGCCTCCTCGGGCGAGTCGTGGCCGAACTGCTCCCATCGCCCGTCCGGCACCTGGGTGATCGCACACCCGCCATCGAGCAACAGGTCCCACAACCGATCCGGGCCGGTGACGCCACCGGGCAGCCGGCAGCCGATGCCCACCACGGCGATCGGTTCGCCGACGACGGCCGGGGCCGCCGCCGGTACCTCGGTGGCTTCGCCCGTCAGCTCGGCGACCAGCGCGGAGATGCTCGAGTGCTGCCACACCAGGGTGGCCGGCAACTCTCGATCGAGCGCCTCCGCCAGCTCACTCGCGAGCTGGACCGCTTCCCTGGAGGTCAGGCCGTATTCCAGCAGCGGCCGGTCGGCGTCCACTTCGGACGGATCCAGGTGGCACGTCCTGGCGATCGCGTCGGTGAGCAGGTCTCGCAGTGCAGCCGTGTTCACCTCAGGTCTCCGTCCAGGTAACGACGGCGTGTCGCCGAACGCGCGATCTTCCCGCTGGACGTGCGCGACACCGTGCCGGGTGGCACCAGCACGACGTCCAGCAGTCTCAGGTCGTGTCGCCGCGAGACGGCCACCCGCACCACGCGGGTGATCTCGGCGGCCAGGTCGTCGTTCATCGTGATGTGCGCGGCGTGTTCCGCGACGACCACCGGTCCTTCCTGGCCGTCGCGCTCGACGCCGAACACCGCCAGCCGGTCGCGCCGCAGCGCCGGATGTGCCTCCTGCACGGTCACTTCGACGTCCTGCGGGTAGTGGTTCGTCCCGTCGACAATGATCAGGTCCTTCAGCCGCCCGGTGACGTACAGGTCGCCCTCGTGGAGCACGCCGAGGTCCCCGGTGCGCAGCCAGCCCGTGGCGGGCGTGCCCTCCTTCAGGCGCCCGCCGAATGTCTCCGCCGAACGATCCGGCTGCCGCCAGTAGCCGTGTGCCACGTTCGGGCCGTGCACCCAGATCTCCCCCACGACGCCGCTGGGCACCTCGTGGTGATCGGTCACGAGTCGCAGCTCCTGGCCGACCGGCTGACCGACTGCCACCAGCCTCACCGCCTGGTCGGAGTCGTCGGGCACCACGACGGCACGCTCGCCCGGTCCCAGCCGGGTCAGGTCGAACGTCGTGGTCCTCAGCGTCGTGCCCGCCTTGGTCGTGCTGACGAACACCGTCGCTTCGGCCAGCCCGTACGACGGGCGGTGCGCGGCCGCCGGGAAGCCCAGCGACCCGGCGACGGCCAGGAAGTTCTCCACCGTCTCGGCCCGGATCGGCTCAGCGCCGTTGATGACCACCTCGACCCGGCTGAGGTCCAGTCCCGCTCTGTCCTGTTCGGACAGAGCGGTGACCGCGTAGTCGAAGGCGAAGTTCGGCGCTGCGGTGATCACGTCGGGATGGTCGGACAGCATCCGCAGCCAGCGCACGGGTTTGCGGATGAACGCGAACGGCGTGGTGAACACCGAACGGCAGCCGACCGCGACCGGCAACGCCACCAGGTTGACCAGACCCATGTCGTGGAAGAACGGCAACCAGCCCGCGCAGGTCGACTCCTCGTCCGCGCCGAAGGCCGCCACCGCCTGCCGCACGTTGGCGGCGAGCGCGCCGTGGGTGATGACGGCTCCGGCCGGGTTCCTGGTCGATCCCGAGGTGTACTGCAGGTACGCGGGTTGCTCCGCGGACACCTCCAGCGGTTCGAAGTCGCTGTCCGGCAAGGAATCCACCGCGATCAGCTGCTTCGGCCGGGGCACCGGGAGCCGGTCCGGCAGCTCGTCGAGCGCCTCGACGGTGGCCTGGGACGTCAGCCACACCTCGGGATCGCAGTCGGCGAGCGCGCCGACCAGTCGATCGGCGTGCGAGCTCACCTCGGGGGCGAACAGCGGAACCGCGATCATGCCGGCGTAGAGGGCGCCGAAGAACCCGGCGACGTAGTCGAGGTTCTGCGGGCAGAGCAGCGCGACCCGTTCGCCCGGCGCACTGACCTCGGTGAGCCGGGCCGCGACCGCCCGCGCCCGGCGGTCGAGCTCGGACCAGCTGAGGGTGTGCTCGACCCCGTCCAGACCGTGGCGGTAGTCGACGAACGTGAAAGCAGGGCCGTTGTCGCCGGCACGCCGGGCGAGCGCCTCACTCAGTGACTCGAACCCGTTCGAGGGCGCATTACTTCGATCAGACATGGTGATCCCAACCGTGCGATCAGCCGCAGCGAAACCGGGAGCGGCGAAAGGATGCCAGGCAGGCTAGCCGGGGCGGAATTCCGCTCACAACAAATCATCCGGGTGACTCAGATCACGAGCCGATTCTTTGTCACGATTCTTCAGTCCCGGAGTGCGCGAATTGAACGATCGCACACATTTCTAACCCTCCGTGAGCGCCCCCGTCAGAAATACCCACGATCGGTCCAGCTCGCGCTGCCACGACGGCCAGTCGTGCGTGCCGGGCCGGAAACTCGTGCGTACGGGCGAACCGAGCGCGGCCATCCGCTCGGCGAAGTCGTGGCTCGTCGGCCCGATCAGCCGCTCCAGCAACCGGTCGCCCGGCGCCGGCGGATCCCCCGCCACCCTGGTGCCATCACCCGCCGCGACGTACAGGGGCGTGCCGATCAACCGCGGGGCCAGCCGGTACGGGTCGTTGCCGGCCCAGAGCGCGCGCCGCCACCACCGAGGCCCCCACATCGCGCTCATCCGTTCGCCGACACTGCGCAGGAAGTAGCGCAGCAGCAAGGGAACTCCCCGCCGGGTGGTGTGCAGAAGGCCGCTGTAGGAGGCCACGGCCAGGAACATCCCCGGGTTGCGCGCGGCGTACATGACGGCGCCGTAGCCGCCCATGGACACGCCCGCGATGGCCCGGGAAGAGCCTGCGCCGTAACGAGATTCGAGCAGGGACCTGAGCTCCACCGTGTGAAACCTGTGCCAGGCGGGCGAAAGCGGGTGCCGCCAATCGGTGTAGAACCCGGCGCGGCCACCCTCGGGGAGCACGACGAGCACACCACCCGGATGTGCCCGAGCCCGGTGCGCGACGTCGGTCCGGTCGAGCCAGCAGGACGGACCGTCGTCACCGCCGTGCAGCAGGTACAGCACCGGCCAGGTGCGCCGAGCACCCGGCGCCCAGCCGGGCGGAGTGATCAGCATGACCGTGGCCGACGCGTTCAACGCCGGCGAATGGACCTCCAGCTGATACACCCCCGGCCGGACAAAACGTTCCGAAACGACCTGAATGTCCATCGAACCTCGCTATTGATGTCCGCGCGTCCGCTCTATTACCGTCGACGCTCATCATGATGAGATTCAATCTGAGCCGGCCTTCTCTCACCCTGGTGACGGTATCGCTCGGCGGCGTGATGGTCGGTCTCGACGGCACCGCGCTCACCATTGCCGGGCCGGATGTCGCGCGCACGGCGAACGCTTCACTGGCCGAGCTGCAATGGATCGCCAACGCCTATCTGGTGGCACTGGCCGTCGCGCTGTTCCCGGCCGGCCGGCTGGCCGACCGGATCGGCAGGCGGCGCGTGTTCGTGGCCGGGGTGGCGGGCTTCGGGGTGATCTCGGTGCTCATCGCGGCGAGCTCGGCCGCCTGGCTGCTGATCGTGCTGCGCGCGGGCCAGGGAGTGTGCGGCGCGTTGCTGCAGCCCGCCGCGCTCGCCCTGCTGCGGGCGAGTTTCTCCGGCAAACGCCTCGACGTCGCCCTCGGTGTGTGGGGCGGGGCGGGAGCGCTGTCCATCGCGGCGGGACCGGTCGTCGCCGGACTGATCGTCCAGCACCTCGGGTGGCCGATGGTGTTCCTCGTCAACGGGCCGATCGCCGCCGTCACCGTCCTGCTCGCGTTGTCCGCCGTCGGCGAGTCACGCGCGGAGGGACCGCCCGGACGTCCACGAGACCTCATCCGCGCTCCCGGTGTCGCACTCGGCACTGTCCTCACTGGACTGAGCTACTTCTCCCTGTACGGCTTGCTGTTCTTCCTCACGCTGTACCTGCGCAACGTGCGCGGGCTCGATCCGGTCGGCGCGGCGGAATGGCTGCTGCCGCTCACCGCCGTCCTCGTGCTCAGCGCGCCGATCGGTGGCGCCCTCACCGCGCGGTTCGGGCCCCGCCTGCCGATCGTCGGCGGCCTGGTCCTGGTTCTGGTGGGAATGCTCGGGTTCCTGGCACTCGAACCGGCGAGCGCGCAAGCCAAGATCCTGCCGGCGGCGCTGGTGCTCGGGTGCGGCACCGGGGTGGCGTTGATCGCCGCGACCCAGGTCGTCATCGCGGGCGCCCCGGTGTCGATGTCGGCTCTCGCCTCCGCGCTGCAGCAGGTGGCCACCCAGGTCGGCGGGGTGGCCGGGATCCTCGTGCTCGGCCTGGTCATGTCGTGGCGGGTCGGCACGCTGGTCCCGGCCGGAACCGACGTGGGCGAGGCGGCGCAGGGCCTCGGTTCCGGCGCCGCCGCGTTCATCCCCGGCTTCCACGCGGCCATCGCCGCCGCCGCGGTCGTGATCGCGGCCGGGGCCGTGCTCGCCACCCGCACGTCACACCGCCTCCCGGCGCAGCCGGCCGGGCCACCAGATGCCGCGTCCGATGTGGACGGTGAGCGCCGGCACCAGCAGTGACCGCACCAGCAGGGTGTCCAGCAGCACTCCGAACGCCACCAGGAACGCGATCTGGACCATGAACAGGATCGGCAGCACGGCCAGCGCCGCGAAGGTCGCGGCCAGCACCACGCCGGCGGACGTGATCACGCCACCGGTCACCGTCAGCCCGCGGAGAGTTCCCGCCCTGGTCCCCTCCCGGCGCGCCTCCTCGCGCACCCGCGTCATCAGGAAGATGTTGTAGTCCACCCCGAGGGCGACCAGGAACACGAACGCGTAGAGCGGCACGGACGGATCCGAACCCGGGAACTTCCACACCTCGTTGAACATCAGCGCGCCGGCGCCGAGCGCGGCGACGAACGACAGCACGACCGTCCCGATCAGCACCAGGGGTGCCAGCACCGACCTCAGCAGCAGCGCCAGTACGAGGAACACGACCACCAGCACCGCCGGAATGATCACCCGCCGATCCCGTTCGGCCGCCGCGATGATCTCCTGCTGGATCGCCGTCTGCCCACCCACCCACACCTCCGCTCCAGGAACCTTGCGCACCGCGTTCCTGATGTCCGCCAAGGTCTTCCGCGCCTCTGGCGACTCGGCGGGCGCCGTGATGGTCGCGTCGATCTGCACCAGGCCGCCGCCCGGCTGGCCGACCTTCACCGCGGCCACCCCCTCGACCTTCGCCTCCTGCGCCACCTCGGCCGCGTACCGGGGTCTGGCGATGATCACCACCGGATCACCGGCACCGGCCGGGAAGTGCTCGGCCAGCACCTCCTGTCCGGTCACCGCCTCCACCCGGTCCAGGAAGACGTCGGACTGCTCCACGCCGTCCGAGCGCAGTGATGCGGCGAAGAGCGCGAACCAGGCCAGGACGAGCAGGCTGACCACCCAGACCGGTGTGTGGTAACGGCCGACGAGGTTCGCGACCCGGCCCCACAGCCGCGGCCGGGCTGCCGGGCGCGGCCGCAGCGGCCAGAAAGCCGTGCGCCCCAGCAGGATCAGGGCGGCGGGCAGGAACGTCAGCGACACCAGCAGCGACGCGCCGATCCCGATGGCCGCGACCGGGCCGAGGCCCTGGTTCGACGAGAGCTCGCTGAACAGCAGGCAGGTCAGGCCCAGGATCACGGTCCCGGCCGATGCCGCGATGGACTCGAACGACGCCCGCACCGCCGCCGTCACCGCCTGCCGCGGGCTCGCGGCGGTCGCCAGCTCTTCGCGATGCCGGGCGATCAGCAGCAACGCGTAGTCGGTGGACGCACCGAACACCAGGATGAACAGGATTCCCTGGCTCTGCCCGCTGAGCGTGAGCACGTCGTGCGCGGCCAGCGGACGGATCAGCAGCGCCGAGACGATCAGCGCCAGGCCCGCCGACACCAGCACCACCACGGGCAGCAACGGACTGCGGTAGACCAGCACCAGGACCAGTGCGACCACGAGAGCCGTGACGACCAGCAGCCGCCCGTCGATCCCGGCGAACGCCGCGCCGAAGTCCGCGGTGAACCCCGCCGGCCCGGTCACGTGCACCGACAGGCCGGCGGGAAGATCCGCGCGGACGACGTCGCGCATCCGCTGCACCGTCCGCCCGGCCTCGAACCCGTCCGCGCCGGACACCGGCACGCTGACCAGCACCGCTTTGCCGTCCTGAGCCGGCACGGGCGCCGAGAGCGGACCGGTCAGCCCGGTGAGCCGGGAAACCTCGGCCGATCGCGCCGTCACCGCCGCGAGATCGGTTTCGGTGACGCCGGACGGTCTGGTGAACACCACCAGCGCGGGCTGGATCTTGCCGCCCGCGATCTGTTCCTGCAGCCGCACGACTTCCGTGGCTTCGGACTCCGCCGGCAGGAACGACTCGCCGTCGTTGCGCTGCACCTCGGTCAGCCCGCCGGGTGCCGTGCCGCCGACCGCGCCCAGGACGAGCCACGCGATCAGCACCAGGGCGGGGAACAGACGTCCCTTCATCCCGCTGTGCCCGGAAACCGGCGGCAATCGGGCGGGGAGATCGACTCGCATCAGGCAATCCGCCTCTCGGGACAGGCCAATGTCCCGACACCTAACTCAAGGCGGAAACCTGCTGCAACACCTCGCGGAAAATCGAGAACCAGCACACATCGCCCGGCCCGGATTGCTCAACTTCGTGACAAACAGCGGCCCCGGCTTGCTCACGTTCGTGACTTCCACGCTCGATCACGGGCTCGTTATGGTGATGCACCTGCCAGTTCGCGACTTTCTGCGCGATTCCGCCGAATACGCGGCGCGGTATTTCCCTCGGAAGTCTTCTTCCACCGTCGATACGAAGAGGTGTCGAGACATGTTCAGATCTCCGTTCCGTTCACTCGCTCCCGTCGTGGCCGCCACGGCCACGCTGCTCACCAGTGGAGCGGTCGCCGCCGCCGCGCCCGCCGCCGCGGCTCCGTGCGCGGACATCGACGTGGTCTCCGCGCGTGGCACGTTCGAACCCGGCACGCTGGGCGTCATCGTCGGCGACCCGGTGTTCTCGTCCGTCCAGCGGAAGCTGACCGGCAGGTCGACGACCAGCTACGCGGTGAACTACCCGGCCAACCTCGACCTGATGTCGGCGACCAAGGGCAACATCGACGTGGTCAACCACGTCACCGCCCAGGCCAGGTCCTGTCCCAACCAGCGCTTCGTGCTCGTCGGCTACTCGCAGGGCGCCAACGTGATCGGCAACGCGATCGGCGTGAGCAGCGCCGGTGCCGCCGTCGGCGCCCCGATCGCGGCGACCATCCCGGCGTCGATCGAGCCGCGGGTCGCCGCCGTCGTGGTGTTCGGACCGCCCATCGGGGCGCAGGGCAGGCACATCACCGGCACGTACCAGAGCCGGACGAAGGAATACTGCGTGAAGACCGACCCGGTCTGCGTGAACGGCGCGACCGACGTCCTGTCGCACCTGAGCTACTTCCTCAACGCCGACGACGCCGCGACGTTCATCGCCGGAAAAGTCTGAGAATTCACCCCTGGGTGTGACCGATGCCGGACGTGTTCCGTGACGACAATTGTCCGTGGACGTCATCGCCGGCATCGGTCGCATCCCGGATCGGCGAGAAAGTGCCGGACCGACAACCGCCTGATGGAGGACAGCATGGAAGTCGCCGTCCAGCGGAATCCACCCCCGAACCCTTCGGCACCGGATGCATCGCTTCGAGTTCGATCCAGAGGCCGCGCGGCGCGCCAGCGGGTTGCTCACCACACATCAGTTCAGCGATGTCCGCGCGACAATGCCGCCATGACACCGATTCCTGCCGGTCTCGCCCAACGATTACGCGACGACCTCCCGTCCGTGGCCGACGAGGTGGAACGGGAAGTCCGCCGGCAGGTACCCGAGTTCGCCCAGCCCGACGGCGGCAACCTGCGCACCGGCGTGGTCCAGGCGTTGACCTTCTTCATCGAACACGTCGCCGACCCGAACCGCTCGGGGGAGGCGATCACGGCGACGTACTACGAGCTGGGCTGGAACACGGCACTCGCGGGTCGCAGCCTGGAGACGCTGCAGTCCGCGTTGCGGGTCGGAGGTCTGCAGGCCTGGCGCCTGCTGGGCCGGACGGTGGAGAAACTCGGGCTGGACTCAGCCGTCATGTCGAAGCTGGGCGAGCTCTCGTTCCGAACCGTCCACGAGGTCGCGGAGGCCGCCGCGGCCGGGTACGCGGAAGCGCGGCTGCGCGACTCGCACGAGCTGGAGCGCCGGCGGCGGCGCCTGCTCGACCTGCTGCTCGGCGACCAGCCCGCGCCACCGGAGGCCGTGCGGGAACTGGCCCACCGAGCACAGTGGACCGTGCCGGACCAGGTCGCCGTCGTCGTGTTCGCGACCGCTTCGGACCACCCCGCCGAGGAGGACCCGCCGCCGACGCCGATGGGCGCCCTGGTCGACCTGGAGGCGCACCCGCCGCGGCTGCTCCTGCCCGCGCCCGACGGCTCCGGCCACTTCAGCGACCAGTCGCTCGCCCTCGCGTTGCGCGACCGCCCGGCGGCACTCGGCCCGACCGTCGCGCTGACCGAGGCCGGGCGATCCCTGCGCTGGGCCACTCGCGCCCTTCGCCTCGCGGAAAGCGGCGTCCTGCCCCGGCGCAAGCTGCTCCGGTGCGCCGACCACCTGCCCGTCCTCCTGCTGCACAGCGACCAGGAGCTCCTGGAGCACCTCCGCGCACGTGCCCTCGGCCCGCTGGAGGCCGTGCCGGAGAAGCAACGCGAACGACTCCGCGAGACGCTGCTGGCCTGGCTGCTCAGCGGAACCAACGTCCCGGACACGGCCGCGCGCCTGCACGTTCATCCGCAGACGGTGCGCTACCGGATGCGGCAGCTCGAAACGCTCTTCGGTGACGCCATGCACGACCCCGCCACCCGCCTGGAGCTCGTGCTGGCCCTGCACTCGTGATCACCGGAACTCCCCGGCTGGCATCATGGCCGCCATGTGCGCCTACGTCCTGGTGGCCGAAGACGAACCGAGACAGGCGGAGCTGATCGGGCGCTTTCTCGCTCGGGAGAACCACACGTTCCAGCTGGTCGACGACGGCCGCAAGGCGCTCGACGAGATCAGGGGCCGGCGCCCGGACCTGCTGGTGCTGGACCTGATGCTGCCGGGTGTGGACGGGTGGGACGTCTGCCGGGCGGTCCGGGCCGAGGACGCTGACCTGCCGGTGCTGATGATCAGCGCACGGGCGGAGGCCGACGACAAGCTGCTCGGGTTCGACCTCGGCGCGGACGACTACCTCGCCAAGCCCTACGACCCCCGTGAGCTGATGGCGCGGGTGCGGGTGTTGTTGCGGCGTTCCGGGGCGAACAGCGCACCGGCGCGGCGCGCACTGCGGGTCGGCGAGCTGGAACTGGAGCCGATGCGGCACGAGGTGCGGGTCGCCGGTCGGCTGGTCGCCTGCACGCCGGCCGAGTTCCGCATCCTCGCGGTGCTGGCCGCCGAGCCGGGGCGGGTGTTCAGCCGGGCGCAGCTGCTCGAAGGCGCGTACGGGCTGGACGGGTTCATCACCGAGCGCACGATCGACGTGCACGTGCGCAACCTGCGGCGCAAGCTGGAGTCCGACCCGGCCGCACCGGCGTATCTGCTCACCGTCTACGGGATCGGCTACAAGATCGCCGACGGGAGCGACCGTGGCCAGTAGGCCTCGCCGGCTGCGACTGCTGTTGTTGGCGGGCACGGTGCTGGTGTCCGCGTGTTCGATCGCGGCGACGGCGTGGCTGTCCGTGCAGAGCACGACGCGGACGTTGCGCGCCGAGCAAGGTCGCGAGCAGGCCGAACTGGCCCGCGTCTACGACGCCGTGCTCGGGTACGGGGCCGCCCACCCGAACTGGTCGGGCATCACGCCGCTGCTCGAGGACCTCAGCCGCGAGACCGGGTTGCACGTCCAGCTCACCACGACGGAGCGGACCCTGATCGGCGGCACGTTCGACGCGGACGACCAGCAGGCGGCCAACCAGCCGGCCGCGGTGGTCGATCCGCTCAACGTCGACCTCGATCTGCGACCGGACGCTCCGCAGGACCGCATCGACCCGCGCGCGGTGGGTCCGTTCCTGCTCACCGCCGAGGAACAGCGGTCGTCGCGCGCGGGAGCCGACGCCGACGCCGCCTGCGCCCGTCGTCAGGGGGTCGCGGCCGAGGTTCGGACGAGCGCGGCCGGGCGCTCGTACTCCTGGCCGTACACCGACGGCTGCCAGTCGCTGGCGTTGAACACGAGCACTGAGCAAAGTGCTCTCCGCCAGCTCAACCAGCACATGCTGCAGTGCCAGCTCGGCAACGGGGTGCCGTACAACCCGGCGTATCTCGGTGCGGACGGTGTGCTGAGGATGGTGGCGCCCACGCACACGAGGCCGGAGCACGAGAAGTGCCTGGAGTCTTCTCGGCGCGCGGTGCTCACGTCCTCCGTGGCGCCGGCCGCGTTCCTGTTCGTCGAGCAACCGGTGGTCCGCCACACCGTCGTGGGCCTGCCCGCCGCCGGGATCGCCCAGATCGCGTTGGCCGCCTCGCTGGTGCTGGTGCTCGCGATCGCCGTGAGCTTCCTGCTGGCGGGCCGCGTGCTGCGGCCGCTGACCGTGCTCACCGAGGCGGCCCGGCGGATGCGCGCGGGCGAAGTGTCGGCGCGGGCGGAGGTCACGGCGCGCTGGGAGGTCGCCGAGGTCGCGGCGGCGTTCAACGACATGTCCGAGCACCTCGCGCGGGCGGAGACGTTGCGCAAGAACATGGTCAACGACCTGTCGCACGAGCTGCGCACGCCGTTGGGCACGATGCGCGGCTGGGTGGTCGCCGCGCAGGAGGGCGTCGTCGATCTGGACGCGGATCTGCTGGACCTGCTGCTGCAGGAGACGCTGGTGTTGCAACAGCTGGTCGAGGACCTGCAGGAGCTGGCCGCCGCCGACGCGGGTGCGCTGACGCTGCGGCCGGAGCCGGTGGACGCAGCGGTTCTGCTGGCCGGGATCGCCGCCGCCCACCAGGTGGTCCTCGACGTACCCGCCGGGGAGGAGCTGCGGCTGGTCGCGGACCCGGCACGGCTGCGGCAGGTCGTGCGCAACCTCGTGGTCAACGCCGTGCAGCACACCCCCGCGGACGGACGGGTCGTGGTCAGCGGCCGCCGTGAGGGCGATGAGGTCGTGCTCACCGTCTCCGACACGGGGCACGGCATCGCGGCGGAGGACCTGCCACACGTGTTCGACCGGTTCTGGCGGGCCGACCGTTCCCGTGCGCGTGCCACCGGCGGACGTGGCCTCGGTCTGGCGATCGCGAAGCACTACGTCCTGGCGCACAAGGGAACGATCACCGCGACGAGCGAGCTGGGAGAGGGCACGACGTTCACGATCCGGCTGCCCCGCGAAGGAACCTGAACATCATCTACTCGAGTTCTTAACACGGTGCCCCGATCTTGGCGGCCATGCGAACCCCGCGCGCCATCGCGCTCAGGTGGGCGGCGACCGCCGATCAGACCCCTCGACAGCGGAGGGGCGGGTTTTGAACCACCACCGCACCACAACGCGCACGATCACCTCGCACCGCCTCCCTCCGCCTCCGTCTGCGCTGCGCGGACGCATCGTCGTCGCCGCCGTCGCGGTGGGCGCGTTCGCCACGGCGGGCGCGGGCCAGGCCCTGCAACCCGCCGCCGGCAACAACGTCCAGCTCGCGAACCGCACGGACGGCACCGCGACGTTCGACGGAACGGGCGGTGACACCGCCTCCGCCCCGCGGCTCCTCACGACCTCGCGGAAGACGGCGTCGGAAGGTGCCGTGGAAGCTGCCAAACTCCTGCGCAGTCAGCAGATCATGACGCGGCGCGAGGCGGCGGAGGCCGAGCAGAAGCGCCCGAAGTTCGCCCGCCCCGCCGTCGGGGACTTCACCTCCGCCTACGGCGCCCGCTGGGGCAGGGCGCACCTCGGCATCGACATCGCCGGTCCGATCGGCACCCCGATCCTCGCCGCCGCCGACGGTGTCGTGAAGGACGCGGGCCCCATTTCCGGCTTCGGCCAATGGGTCCGCCTGGTGCACCCCGACGGGACCATCACCGTCTACGGCCACGTCGACAGCTACAACGTCCGCGTGGGCCAACGGGTCCAGGCCGGCCAGCAGATCGCCCGCATGGGCAACCGCGGCGAGTCCACCGGCCCCCACCTCCACTTCGAGGTCTGGAACCCGGACGGCCAGAAGATCAACCCACTCTCCTGGCTCAACGATCGAGGCGTCACCGTCTGAGCGCGCCAGGCACACCGAAGGAGAACCGCGACGTGGTGTCGCACCCCTCACGCCGCGTCGTGCGTGGAGCATTCGCAACGACGGCGGCAGTCGTCGCGGCCGTGCTCCCCACGACGCCGGGCAACGCACAGCCTTCCGCCGCGGACGCGCTCACGAAGTACAACGAGCTGTCCCAGAAGGCCGCGCAGCTCAACCAGGACAAGCTGAAGGCGCAGGTCGACCTGGCTGCCAAGCAGGGTGAACTGGACAGGGCCAAGGGCGACCTGGCCACCGCGCGCAAGGCCGCGGAGTCCCAGCGCGACCAGGTGGACCTCCTCACCGAGGTCACCTACTCGGGCGCGCGCTTCAGCCAGCTCTCCGCACTGCTCGTGAGCGACTCGCAGCAGGACTTCCTCAACCGCATGTCGGCCATCAACATCCTCGCGGCCGACAACGCCGAGGCGCTGCAACGGCTCACCGACGCCGTCACCGCCGCGGACGCCGCCACCAGGACGGCCGACGAGGCGAGGGAGGCGTC
Source organism: Lentzea alba (assembly GCF_011067745.1). GTDB lineage: Bacteria > Actinomycetota > Actinomycetes > Mycobacteriales > Pseudonocardiaceae > Lentzea > Lentzea alba. Next base: position 324,809 of record NZ_JAAMPJ010000012.1, on the reverse strand, counting down.
GGGGAAGCTGCTCGCCGAGATCGATCAGAAGAGCGCCGACCTGCAGAAGCAGCTGAACGAAGCCCGCACCCAGTACAACTCGCTCAGCGCCTCGACCAGGAACGCCCTGAAGAACGCCGGCGACCTGTCGCCGATCCAGGCCCCGCCCGGAACCGCCGGCAAGGCGCTGCAGTTCGCGCTCGAGCAGCGCGGTGACAGGTACGTCCACGGCGCCAACGGCCCGGACGAGTGGGACTGCTCCTCGCTCGTCCAGGCCGCGTACCGCTACGCGAACGTGTCCATCGGCCGCACCAGCTACGCCCAGGCCAAGGAGGGGCGCGCGGTCAGCCGCGGCGAGGTCAAGGCCGGCGACATCATCGTCTACTACTCCGGCCAGTCCCACGTGGCCATGGCCGTGGACGGCGTGCGCGCCGTGCACGCGTCGACCGAGGGGGTGCCGGTGAAGATCGCCGACATCGACTCGATCGGCCCGATCAGCGTGATCCGCCGCATCTCCGACTGAACCCGCCGCTGCCCAACCCTCGTGAGTGTTCCCCGGTGAGGAGAACACTCACGAGGTGGTTCACATCAGGCGCTGCCCCTGACCCCCGGCGAGCAGACCGGGGAGCTGCCGGACTTCACCAGGCAGACCCGGATGGCGACCGGGGTGTTCTCCGCGATGTTGCCGCTCTTCCAGCCACTGCAGTACGGCGACGCGTGGCCGCGGGTGTTGACCGCGCGGTCGGTGTCCCAGCTGGAGCCCGGGTTGACGTCCAGCTGCGTCTCGATGCCCCAGCCGTCCGCGTCCCAGTCGCAGGCCTGGATCGAGTCGCCGGGGATGTCACCGGACGGGTCGGCCCTGAACGTGCCGGTGCCCACCAGCACGCCGCCGTCGTAGAGGTCGTACACGATGCCCTGCGACTGGATGCTGACCTCGACTCTCGGCTGGGGCTCCGGGGCGGCGGCGTTGGCCTGACCGCCCACGAGCACCAGGCCCAACGTGGTGGCGAGGCCCGCGAGTACCGCGAAGGTGCGCTTCATCCGTTTCCTTCCCTCGAATGGGTTGTGCGTTGCCATTCGTAGGGGGTCACGATGTTGTCCAGCAGCAGGTCAGCGCCCTGGACAATCAACACCGGCCAACCCGTGCGCCGCAGATGCGGGCGATCACGGCGTCCGGGTCGAGATCCCACCTGATCACGCGGGGGTCGGCGCCGGTGGACGCCAGTGTGCTGCCGTGGAAGGCCACGGCGTTGACCGGACCGGAGTGGCCGGCCAAAGTGGCGACCTGATCGCGGGTGCCGGTGTCCCACAACGTGATCACGGTGTCGCTGCCGGCAACGGCGAGCAGCGAACCGGCGCTGTTGAGCGCGAGTGCCCGCACGGCACCGCGTTGGCCGGGCAGGGTCGCGCTCTGGCGACGAGCGGCGACGTCCCAGAAGATCACCGCGCCGCTGGCGTCACCGGTGATCAGCGTCCGGCCGTCGGGGGTGAACGCGATGTCCCGCAACGCGTTCCCGAGCTCACCGAGCACCGCGAGCTGACGGGAGTGCTGGACGTCCCAGAGGATGATCCGCCCGTCGTTGCCTCCCGAGGCCAGGACGGCGCCGTCCGGGCTGAAGGCCAACGCCTCCACGGCGGCGGTGTGCGCGACGGGAAGATTGCGTTGCGGCGCATCGGAAGCCGGATCGAACAGTCTGATCGTGCGATCGGCACCGCCGGAGGCGACCACGCTGCCGGTCAGGGCCAGGCTGGTGACCGGACCGTCGTGTCCGGCGATGGCGCGCACCGGTCTGCGCGACGCCGGATCCCACACCGTGACCGCGCCGTCCTCCCCCGCGGCCAACAGGGTTCCGTTGGGGTGGAAGGCAACCGACTTCACCTTCGCCGGCGCGGCCAGCTCGGCGATCCGCGTCCCGGACGGGTCCCAGATCGTGATCGACCTGTCCGCGCCGCCGGTCGCGATCCGTCCATCGGGTGCCAGGGCGACGCCGAGCGGCGGAACGGCATGTCCGGTGAACGCGGGCAAAGCGACCTGCCACACGCTCACGCTGTCGTCGCCGCCCGCGGCCAGCTGGGTCCCGTCCGCGCTCAGCCCGGCCGCGAAGAACGCGCCGGTGCGGGAGATCAGCCCGGTCAGCCAGCCGCCGTCGGGCACCGACCACCACCGCACGGTGCCGTCGTCGGCCGCGGACATCAGCATCCGCCCGTCCGGGCTGAACTCGACGGACCTGATCCCCGCGGTGTGCCGCCGCAGGAAACCCGGCTCTCCCCCGGCCCGCAACACCACCTGGCTGTCCGCACCGCCGCTGGCCACCGAGCGGCCGTCCCGGCTCAGCGCCACCGTGAGCACCGGACCGCGATGGTCCTGGAACACCTGCTGCGCGCCGGTGACCCGGTTGTGCACCAGCACACCGTTCTGTCCGGCCAACGCGACCAGGTCACCGCCCAGCGACACGTCGTGGACCTCGCCGAGAGAATGCGGAACCCGCGACACCTCCCGAGCCCCGTCCCACAGGATGACCGTGCCGTCCTGCGAAGCGGACGCCATCAGACCGTCAGCGTTGTGGGAGATGCTGTTGATCCGGCCGTGCGGCACGGAAACGACCTGCGCGGCGGCGTGCGTGGTCAAGTCCCACAACACGATCTGCTCGTCGTCACCACCAGAAGCGAGCACCGGCGCGGAAGGGTGGAACGCCAGTGCACGCACCGGCTTCGCGTGATGGGTCAACGCGATCGGCGGAGCCGCCCCGGCGGGCGAGCGGACCAGCACGGACCGGTCGTCCCCGGCGGTGGCCAGCAGCGTGCCGTCCTGGCTGAACGCGACCGCCCGCACCGCGCCACGATGGTCCTTCAACAGCACCCGCGGCGGCTTGTAGGCGGCGGTGCTCAGCAACGCGCCGCGTGCCTCGGTCGTCGGTGACGTGCGGAAAGCCTGCACGGCAAGGACTTCGGCCGCGTCCGGCCAGGACGCGCTGAGGTCCTCGGCACGCAGGGCGAGCTGACGGGACAACGCGACCTGTTGCCCGGCAACGGCGGCACGGCGCTGAAACACGGCGACACCGGTGATCACCAGGCACGCCACCAGCAACACGGCCAGGGCTTTGACGAGGTGACGCAGCCGACGGGCGCCCCGTCGAGCGCCTGCCCGTTCGGCGGTGTCGTGCGCTTCACTCGCCGAGAGGAACTCCCGCTCCAACGGCGACAACGCGACCGGCGAGTCCGCGGCGAGCGACCGCGCGACCTCCAGCCGCACACCTCGGTACAACGCACCGGAATCGCGGTCGACCGTGTCCCAGGCGAGGGCGGCCGTGGTGAGGTCCTGGTGCTGCTGCAGGCGTTCGCGGTCCTCTTCGATCCACGCCCGCAGTCGCGGCCAAGCCCTGGTCAACGCCTCGTGCGCCAACTCCACGCTGCCGTCGGCGACCACCACGAGCCGCGCGGCGACCAGGGCGTTCAACTCCGAGCCCATCACCTCGTCCAGCGCGACCCGCCGCCGCAGGTCGTAGGCACCGTGGTCGGTCTGCACCAACCGGAGCAGCAGCGAACGAGCAGCGGCCTGACCGGTGGCGTCGAGCTCCGTGAACGCCTGCTCGGCGGTGGCGGCGATCGCGCCGGACACCCCGCCGCTGGCCTGGTAACCGGCCAGGGTGAGCTTGCTGTTCTCCCGTCTTCGCCACGTCTCCAGCAAGGCGTGCGACAGCAACGGCAAAGCGCCCGGCTGGCCGTGGGCGTCGAGCACCGCTGCCGCGACCATCTCCGGCTCGACCTTGAGACCGGCGGCGCAAGCAGGCTCGACGATCGCCCGGCGCAACTCGTCGGGTGCCATCGGCCCGACCAGCACCTGCGCGTCGCGCAGGGCGGTGAGCAGCGACGGTATCGCCGCGCACCGGTCCAGGAAGTCGATCCGGCAGCCGATGACGACCTTGGCGTCGGACGACAGCAAGGCGGCGACGAAACAGGCGCGCTCGTCCGGATCGGCGCACAGCGTGAACGTCTCCTCGAACTGGTCCACGACGATCAGCTCAGGCTGGTCCGCGGTCTTGGCCGTCAGCTCCCGCATCGGACGGGCGGTCGGCGTCAGCACGGCCGAGGACAGCGACATCGACGGCACCAGACCGGCCCGGAGCAGTGACGATTTTCCCGATCCGGACGCCCCGAACACCCCCAGGAACGACCGTTTCCCCACCTCCCCCACCAGATGCGCGACGAGCTCCTCGCGGCCTCGGAAGAGCGCCGCGTCCGAGGGCTGGAACGCCGCGAGCCCGAGATAGGGAGCGCTCTCGTCGCCGGGCGCGAGCACCGAGGCGACCACCTCCCGCCACTGCTGTTCCCAGAACGAGGTGTCGCCCTCGCAGGCCTCGACGTACCCGAGCGTCACGGCGAGCGTCGGCAACTGGCTGCCGCCCGCCGCCTCGGACAACGCCGTGGACGAGAAATGGGCCTTTCTGGACAACTCCCGGTAGCTCGGCGATCCGGCCTTCTCGCGCAGCCTGCGCAACTCCCAGGCGAAGCGCTGGACCGGGCCTTCCATCGGGTCGAGCGGACGTTCAGGACGTCCCACCACACCTCCCCAGATCGACAGCGGATGATTGTCCAGGCTGCTCAGGCGTTGCTGGACAACCCTCCACCGCATAGAAGTTGTTGCCGTGAAACAACTCGGGTTCATCATCGCGATGCTGCTGGCAACAGCCGCGCCGGCCACCGCAGCGCCCAACCAGATCACCGCACGGGACGGCTCCGCCTTCGCGCTGACCGCGGACTGGTCGCTCGACACGCAGGCCGCGGGGCTGGCGTCCACGCTCGGTTCGCGCCTGCCCGTGTCGGACGTGCTGGCCGCGGCGAACCGGTCCACCAACGACTGCTCCGCGAGCCGCGAGCAGGCCCAGCCGGAGTTCTACGACCGCACGGACATCCCGTTGCAGCCCAGCCAGATCCTGCACAGCAGCGCCCGGTTCTGCTGGGACGACGCCGACAGCACGGTGTCCTACTGGGTGCCGCAGGGCGTCACCGGATCATCCGACGCGGACGACGACGGCCAGTGGGGATCGAACAAGGTCATGGCCGTGAGCTGGCACTACGACACCGCCAAGGCCGGGACGTCGAAGGACCACGGCGCTCGGGTGTCCCTGGTCGACCGCGTCACCGGCAAGTACCGGCACGTGCTGCTGGTGGAACCGACCAGCTCGTCGAACTTCAAGGCGGTGCCGATCCACGCGGGCGGCATGGCCTGGCTGGGGCGCTATCTGTACGTCGCCGACACCTCCCGCGGCCTGCGCGTGTTCGACCTGGAGCGCGTGCTCGAGGTGGCCACCGACCAGGCCGACGAGATCGGCAAGATCGGTACCAGGTACCACGCCTACGGCTACCGCTATGTCGTGCCCCAGGTGGCCACCTACCGCCAAGCCACCACGCCACCCTCGCCGTGCGTGCCCCAGCCGAACGCGCTGTGCTTCTCGTCGCTGGCCCTCGACCGCAGCACGACCCCGGACACACTGGTCGTCGGCGAGTACCGGGACGGCCGCAGCACGGACCTGTCCATCGACGGCGGTCGCGTCGTGCACTACAACGTCGACGCCTCCACCCGCAAGCTCACGACCACTTCCGGCAAGGCCGTGCCGAGCAAGGCGGTGACCACGCCGAAGAGCAACGTCCAGGGCGCACAAACCTGGCAGGGCAACTACTACCTCGGCCGCAGTTCGGCGGACAAGCACAGCTTCCTGTTCGCCGGGGCCGCGGACATGAACACCTACAGCTGGGCGGTCGGCGGCGAGGACCTGTACTACGAGCACGGCAACGGTCTGTTGTGGACGGCCACCGAGCACGCCTTCAACGCCGCGGGCACGCTGATCGACAAGCGGATCGTGTTCGCGGTCCCGCTCGCCGGGATCACCCCGCGATGAGTCCGCCCGAGCGGCTGGACTGACCTGGGGCGGCGCATCCAGGAATTCTTCAACCTGACCTCCCGCACTTCACTCCGAGTGCATTGCCCGCACACCGTCCGTCACCGCGCTTCGGTTCCGCTTCGGTTCCGCTTCCACCGGAACTCATTTGACGGAGTGAGCACTCACTCCGCAATATGGGTAGGTGACACCAGCATCCGAAACCCGGCGGAGAGCGCCGAGCATGAGCGCCGAGGACCGGCGGGCCATGATCGTGCACGCGGTGCTGCCGCTCCTGATGGAGCACGGCGCGAACGTGACGAGCAGCCAGATCGCCCGTGCCGCCGGCATCGGCGAGGGCACCATCTTCCGCGCGTTCAAGGACAAGGACGAACTGTTCGACGCCTGCACGGCCGAGGCGTTGAGGCCTGATCACGTGCTCGACGCGATCGCCGAGATCGCCGTCGACCAGCCCTTGGCCGACCGGCTCGTCGAAGCCGCCGAAGCGCTCGGCGCGCACCTGGAGCGGATGGGCGCGCTGATGAGCGCGCTGCACGCGTCCGGCCGGGTCAAGCACCGCGACCCCGACCAGCGCCTCAAGGGCCAGAGCGGCACGTGGAAGGGCGGGCGCCGCGAGTCGATGGCCGCCATCCGAACAGCGATGGTCGAGCTGTTCACGCCGGAGAGGGATCGGCTGCGGCTGCCGCCCGAGCAGCTCGCCGCCCTGTTCCTGACCTTGTTGTTCGGCGGCCGCCGGCTGGCGCCGGACGTCGACCCGCCCAGCACGCGTCAGATGATCGACTTCTTCCTCCACGGCGCCGTGGAGGCCGGATGATCCCGGGCGGTGGCCTGGAGTTCGTGCTGGGCCGGCGCGGCCGTCGGCGGCGCGCCTCGACGGTGCCGGACAGCGGGCTCACCGGACCGGTCGACATTCCCGAACCGACGCAGGACGACGAACCGAAGGACCTGCGCTCCCGGCTGAAGCGCGCGAGGACGTCCGTGGCGGGCACCGTCCGCGGTCTGCCGAAGGTCGCGAAGCTGACGTGGCAGGCCAGCCCGGTCCTGACCGTCCTCCTGACGCTGATCACGGTCCTGTCGGGGCTCCTGCCGACCGCGACCGCGTACATCGCGAAGCTGCTGCTGGACTCCGTCGTCGCGGCGATCCAGCACACCGGCACCACGGGCGACATCGCGAGAGTCGCGTTGTTCCAGTTCGGCGTGCTCGCCGCGAGCGCGGTCAGCAGCGCGCTGACGTCGATCGCGCAGTCGCTGCTGCAGGAGCGCATGACGCTGACCATCCGCCACCAGGTGATGGCGCACGCCAGCGAACTACACCTCGCGTACTTCGAAGGCTCGACGTCGTACGACATGCTGCGTCAGGCCGCGCAGGAAGCGCCGACGCGGCCGCTGTCGATGATGAACTCCGCGCTCGGGCTCCTGCGGACGCTGATCACGTTCGGCAGCATGATCGCGCTGCTCGTCTCGATCAGCCCGCTGCTCGCCCTGGTCGCGCTGATGGCGCCGATCCCGGCGTTCATCTCGCAGTCGAAGTACGGCTCGCGCGCGTTCTGGCTGACCTTCATGATGTCGCCGATCAAGCGGCGGATGGACTATCTGTCCTCTTTGGTCACGACCGACACCTACGCCAAGGAGACGAAGCTGTTCGGGCTCGGCCCGTACTTCGTCGACCGGTTCCGCCGGCTCGGCACCGTCTCCTACGAACGCCAGCGGAAGCTGACGATCAACCGCAACATCAGCTCGACGTCCTGGGGGCTGCTGAGCACGCTCGCCGGTTCGGCGATCACGTTGTACATCGCGCTGGAAGCGGTCGGCGGCCGGCTCACGCTCGGAGACCTGGCGCTGTACACGGCCGCGGCGGCGTCCGTGCAAGCGTCGGTGTCCGGCCTGTTCACGGCGTTTTCGGGGATGTACGAGAACAACCTCTACCTCGACACGCTGTACCGGTTCCTGGACACGAAACCGGAGATCACGGCGCCGGCGTCACCGCGGCCGATGCCGTCCACAGTGGAGGGACACATCGAGTTCGACTCGGTGACCTTCACCTACCCCGGCGCCGAGGAACCCGCGCTGGACGACGTCAGCTTCGAGATCCGGCCCGGCGAGACGGTGGCGGTGGTCGGCCGCAACGGCGCGGGCAAGTCGACGTTGTTCAAGCTGCTCTGCCGGCTCTACGACCCGACCAGCGGCCGCATCCTGCTCGACGGCGTCGACCTCCGCGAGTACGACCCCGTCGAACTGCGCACGCGGATCAGCGCGATGTTCCAGGACTACGTGACGTACCAGGGCACGGCCGCGGAGAACATCGGCCTCGGCGACCTGGCGCGGCTCGAAGACCGGCCGCACATCGAGGACTCGGCCCGCCGCGCCGGCGCCGACGAGCGGATCGAACGACTGCCCCGCGGCTACGACAGCCCGCTCGGCCGCTGGTTCGACCAGGGGGTCAGCCTGTCCGGCGGTGAGTGGCAGAAGATCGCGCTGGCCAGGGCGTTCCAGCGGGAGGCGCCGATCCTGGTGCTCGACGAACCGACGTCGGCGCTGGACGCACGGGCCGAGCACGACCTGTTTTCGCGGCTGCGGGAGCTGTCGGAAGGCCGGACGACGCTGTACATCTCGCACCGGTTCTCGACCGTGCGGCAGGCGGAGCGGATCTTGTTGCTGGAGCACGGGAAGGTCGCCGAATACGGGACGCACGAGGAGCTGATGGCGGCCGAGGCCGGGTACGCCGAACTGTTCACGCTGCAGGCGCAGGCGTACCTGGACGACGTGCCCGGCTGAGCCGCCCACGGCACAGGGGTCAGACCGCTGAGATCGTCCAGTGGTTGTTGGTGCTGCTGTTGGGAGCCACAGGATCGTCGTGGAGCCGGAGGCCACGTTGCCGCCGCCGTCGAGCGCGGTTCCGGTGCCCCGGTTACGGCAAGGCTTGTTCATCTGATGTCTGACTGATCTAGCGTTCGAGCCTGGTCGGATCTCCCGCGTCGGCGCGCCGCACGACCCAGGCCTCGGTGATGTGGTTGAACATGGCCTCGCCGGCACCGGCCGCGTCCTTCGCCGCGATCCGTTCGCAGATGCGGCGGTGCCCCTGGTTCGAGGCCGTGCACAGCTCGCGATCATTGCGGCCGGTGTAGCGAGCGGTGTGGTAGACCTGGCTCTCGAGCGCGCGCACCACGCCCCGCGCGATGCGGTTGCCGGAGGCCTGCATGATCCGGTCGTGGAAGATCCGATCCTGCTCGCGATAGGCGATCGGATCACCCACCAGCTCGTCCATGAGGTCCACGACTTCGCGCAACGCCGCGACGGTGGCCTCGTCGGCGGTGCGGGCGGCGACCTGGGCCATGTCCGACTCGAGCAGTCGCCGGGTGACCACCAGGTCGTCCAGCACCGCCAGCGTCTCGTCCTCGGTGACGATCGCGCCGAGCACGAGCTCGTCGAGCACGTTCCACATCGACGGCGGGGTGACCTGCGTGCCCGCGCCCTGCCGCACCTGCACCAAACCCTTCTCCTGCAGGACCTTCATCGCTTCGCGGATCACCGTCCTGCTCACCGAGAAGGTCTCGCACAGCGCCGGTTCCGGCGGCAGTGACGAGCCGGAGGGGTGCTCGCCGCGCACGATGCGCCCCACGAGCTCGTCGGTGACCGCCCTGGCCAGGTTCGCCGGCCGTCGCGCCCAGTCCGGAGCGGCGGACGCCTTCGTGGTCGGTCGCTGGCGTGATGCCGTCATCTGTCCTCCGGATGTGCCCCCACCGACGCGCTGGGGAACGTGCCGACGAGTGTACCGACAAACGGACGTTGACGTGATACGTCATACGAATTACGTTAGCGCCACCTCGCCGGGCCGTTCGCCGTCCGGCGCCACCGTCTCGAGGAGTGAGCAGCAATGAAGCAGCGCACACTATGGCCGGCCGTCCTCGTGGTGGGGCTGACGTTGAGCGCGGGGTGCGGAAGTGCCGCGGGACCGGGCTCCTCGTCCGGCGGTTCCGGCGACAAGCTCGTGGTCTGGGACTGGAAGTCCGGTGACGCGAAGGGCGCCGGTTACGTGGCGAAGGCCAAGGCCGACTTCGCGAAGAAGCATCCCGGCGTGAACGTCGAGTTCGTGGCCCAGCCGTTCGACCAGTACTACACGCTGCTCGGCACGGCCATCCAGTCCGGCAAGGGCCCTGACGTCATCATGTTCAACGGTGGCGGCAAGATTCGCGACCGGGCCGACGCGCTCGCCCCGCTCGACGAGTACGTGGCGCAGGACAGGCAACGGCTGGCGGGCTGGGACGCGTTCGCCAAGGACGGGAAGATCTACGCCGAGCCGGTCACCCTGCAGGGGCATCCGATCTACTACAACAAGGACCTCTACCAGAAGGCCGGCCTCGACCCCGCCGGCCCGCCGAAGACGTTCGACGAGTTCGTCAAGAACTGCGGTGTCATCACCGCGAAGACCGGGGCGAAGTGCCTGGCGCTGGGCAACAAGGAAGGCATCGGCATCCAGTTCTGGTTGTCCGCCCTGGGATCGGCGGTCCTGACGCCGCGGGAGTACGACGACTGGATCGCCGGCAAGCGCGACTGGTCGTCCGCGAACGTCAAGAAGGTCTTCGAGCTCTGGAAGCAGGCCGGTGACTCAGGTCTGAACAGCGACGGCGCCAACTCCACCGCGATGTTCAACGACGCGTTCGGGATCTTCAACTCCGGCAAGGCGGCCAACGTCATCGGCCTGATGTCCGACGTCGGGCACTGGAAGGACTTCGCCGAGTTCCTCACCCCGGAGAAGGTCGGCGTCATGGTGGCGCCCGCGGTCACCCCTGGGGCGTTGCCGAGCCTGCCCTACGACGGCGGCATCGGCTACGCGGTCGCGAAGTGGACCAAGGACCCGAAGCTCGCCGCGGACCTGGTGCGTTCGCTGACGTCGTCCGACGCCCTCAAGTCGTTCTACGCCGACAGCGGCGCGATCGCGTCCGATACGACGATCGACGTCTCCGCGGGTGGCCCGGCCGTCAAGACCATCGTCTCGGAGCTCAAGTCCGGCAAGCCCGCCCTGCACGTCGCCCTGCCGTCCAAGACCGTCGACCTCATGGGCCGTCTCTCCCAGGAACTGCTCAGCGGCTCGACCACGGTGGACGACGTGGTGCGGCAGCTGGCCGCCTCCGACAAGACGGGCTGATCGACGTGACCGCACAGTCGCTGTCCCCGGCGAGGCCGGCCCCGGCCGGACCTGCCGGGGGCGCCCGGCCCGCGGGCCCGTCCCGGCGCAACCGCGCCGGGTCGCGGGCCGAGCGCCTCGCACCCCTGGTCCTGCTCGCGCCGGCTCTCCTGATCATCGTCGGGCTGCGGTTGTGGCCGCTGGTGCTGGGCGTCAACTTCTCCTTCACCGGTGACGGCGACCGCAACGGAATGATGGTCGGCTTCGAGAACTACGCGACGCTGTTCGGCGATCCGCTCTTCCGCACCGCGTTGCGCAACGTCGGCCTGCTCGTGCTGCTGCTGCCGGTGGCGGTGGCGATCCCCGGCCTGCTCGCCACGTTCATCTACCTGCGGGTGCCCGGACACCGGCTCTACCGCGGCGTCTACTTCTTCCCGGCCGTGCTCTCCCCGGTGATCGTCGGCGCGATCTTCAACCTGTTGCTGGCGTTCGACGGTCCGCTCAACAAGCTCCTCGGCGGTCTGGGCATCGGGCCGGTCGACTGGCTCGGCGATCCCTCCGTCGCGATCTTCGCGGTGGTCGGCGTCCACGTCTGGGCGACGTTCGGCATGGCACTGGTCGTCTTCCTCGCCGGGTTCGCCACTCTCGACTCGTCGTTGCTGGACGCGGCCGAAGTGGACGGTGCGTCGTTGCCGCAGACCATCCGGCACGTCATCGTCCCCAGCCTGACCCGCACCATCCAGTTCGTCTTCGTCACCACCATGATCGGCATGCTGACGTCGATGTTCGGTCTGCTGTACGTGATGACGACCGGTGGTCCGGCCGGGTCGACGTACCTGCCCGAGTACTACATCTGGATCCAGCAGGGCCAGCTGAACCAGCCCGCGCTCGCCTCCGCGGCCTCGACCGCGCTGTTCCTGATCATGCTCGTCGTGGGGCTGGCCCAGATCGGCATCCTGCGACGCTCCGCGGGCAAGGAGGACTGATGTCAGGCATCCGGCTGACGAGGTGGGTCGTCGCCGTCCCGATGGCCGCGCTCGCGCTGGCCACCGTCTACCCGCTGGTGTTCACCACGAACGTCGCGATGAAGACCCGCCGCGAGTACGTCCTCGACCGGTTCTCCCTCGCCGATTCGCTGAACTGGGACAACATCGTCAAGGCGTGGACGTCCGTCGGGATGTCCCGCTACTTCCTGAACTCGGTGATCGTCGTGGCGATCTCGGTGGCGCTGCTGCTGTTGTTCGGGTCGATGGCGGGCTTCGCGCTCGCCCGGCTGCGCTTCCGCGGCTCGTCCGCGCTCTTCCTGGGCATCCTCGCGGCCCTGTTCGTGCCCTTCCAGGTGATCATGGTGCCGCTGGCCCGGATCATGGCGGACACGGGTCTGATGGACACCTATCCCGGACTGGTCCTCGCGTACGTGGCGCAGTTCCTGCCGTTCACGATCTTCCTGCTGACCAGCTACTACGCGACCGTGCCACCGGAAATCGTGGACGCCGCCCGCATCGACGGCAACACCGTCTACGGCGTCTACTGGCGGATCATGCTCCCGATCGGCGCCCCGGCGCTGCTGTCCGTCGGTGTGCTCAACGCGTTGTTCTGCTGGAACGACGTGCTCATCTCCCTGCTGATGATGCCGTCCGCCGAGCACCGCACGCTCATGGTCGGCGTCACCTCGTTGCGCGGTCAGTACTCCGACGACATCCCGACGTTCGCCTCCGGTGTGCTGATCGCCGCCGTCCCGGTCCTGGTCGTCTACCTGTTCCTGCAACGCCAGATCGCCGACGGTGTCACCGCCGGGTCCACGAAGGGCTGACATGCGCATCACTGGCTACCGGACCCTCACCACGGTCCACGACTGGGGCAGGCCGGTCGGTGACGCCAACGGCGTCTACGCCGACGGCCTCGTCCGGGTCCCGATCGTCGTCGTCGAGACCGACGAGGGCATCACCGGCGTCGGACTCGGCCCGCACGTCGAGATCGAAAGTCTCTTCGGCACCATCGAGGGCGAGGATCCTCGCAGCGTCACCGCCCTCTACGACAAGATGCTGCGCCGGACGTTCAAAGCCGGTCACGCCGGCACGGTGTTCGGCACCATCGGCGCCCTCGACACCGCGCTGTGGGACATCAAGGCCCAGGCGGCGGGAGAACCGCTGTGGCGGCTGCTCGGCGGCCGCGACCGCCGGGTGCCCGCCTACGCCTCCGGCCTCGACATCGCCCTGGACGACGAGGAGTTCGTCGCGGTGTACCAGGCCTACGCCGACCTCGGGCTGCGCGCGGCCAAGATCAAGGGTGGTCTCGACGTCGAGCACGACAGGCACCGCCTGACCCTGGTCCGCGACGTCCTCGGCAAGGCCTGCCGCGGCGCCCGGCCGAGCCTGATGCTCGACGTCAACGAGACCTGGACGCGCAAGCAGGCGGTCCGGCACGTCAGCGAGCTCGAACGCACCCTCGATCTGACGTGGATCGAGGAACCGGTCCGGCGCTGGGACGCGGAAGGGCACGCGGTCGTGGGCCGCGGCGTCCGCGCCTCGGTCGCCACCGGGGAGAACCTCACCGGGCTGGAACAACACCGCCCGCTCATCACGGCCGGCGCCGTCGACATCGTCCAAACCGCCGCGGTCTGGGGCATCACCCACTTCCTCCGGGTCGCCACCCTCGCCCACGCGCACGACCTGCCCGTCAGCCCCATCGGCACCACACCGATCGGTCTGCTGCACGCCGCCACCTCGGTCCCCAACCACCTGGTGAGCGAACTGCAGGACCTCCGGCCGCCGCTCGGCGTCTCCGTCGACCTGCACGTCGAGGACGGCGCCTACGTCCTCGGCGGCACTCCCGGCCTGGGCGTGCGCATCGACGAGAAGGCCATCGCCGCGTCGAACCACCTGCTCCCCCACCCGACGTACGGCGGTTCGCACATCCGGCCAGAACGCGCCGGCCATCGCCTGCACCCGGTCGCGGTCGGCCACGAAACCGAGAACGCCGTCCTGAAGGTGTGAACACACGTACCTGAAGTCCTGATCGGACTGTCCGAATCACTGTCGATTGGGAGCTCAACGTGCCACATGGTTTCCCTGCACCACGAACGTCCGGCCGGCTCCGGCACGGCGTGCTCGTCCGCCCAGCCGTGTTCGATCACCCAGGCCCAGGCGAAGGTGCGCACGATCGTGCCGGCGATGACCGGTGACGTCGTGGTCCAGCTCGCGGGCGGGACCTACGCGTTGAGCTCGCCGGCGAACGGCGAACAGCCCCAGTTGTGGGACTGCTCCGGCAGCACGAACCAGGAATGGAGCCTGTTTCCCTGACGACGCTCCGGGGCCAGGCCACCACACCTGGCCCCGGTCGCCGATCGGTCAGCAGTACTGCGCCTCCTTGCCGATCGCCTCGTACGGGCAGTCGGCGCGGTCGAGCAACTGCAGCACCGCCTCCTTGTTGCGCGAGGTCTGCGCCGGGATCACCTCGTCGGGCGGGTAGAACCCTCCCCCGCTGCCGGACGAGCCCGGATACATCTCGAACGTGTAGGAGAACACGCCCTGTGAGCCCCACAGCCAGTCGCGGATCGAGCCGTCCGTGATGTAGAGGTCGCTGGCCTGCTGGGGCGTGTACCCGTTGGTGCCGGCCATGGACTGCCCGATCGTCGCGAACGTGTCCCGCTGGTCCTTCGTCATCCCGGGCGCGACGTCGTCGTAGGTCCAGCCGAACGGCCACATCACGAGCTCGCTGAAGGTGTGGAAGTCGATCGACGCCTTGATCTGCTGCTTCCCGCCGACCACCCGGCCACGCACGAAGTCGGCGACCACCTTCACCTCAGGCGCGGACTCGGCCCGCGCGCCGCGGTACGTGTCACTGCTCGGGCTGCCTGACGAACCACCGCAGCAGCCCCACTTGAAGGCCCAGTTGCGGTTGAGGTCCGTGCCGATCGCCGAGGAACCGGTGTTGGGTTGCCGGTTCTTGCGCCAGCTGCGGTAGTTGCCGGTCGCGATGTCGTACTCCCCGCCATCGGGGTTGACGTCGGGCACGATCCAGATCTCCCGCGAGTCGACCAGCGCCTTCACCCGTGGTTCGGCCTGTTCGGTGAACAGCTTCACCAGGTACAGCGCCATCTCGACGGTCAGATGCTCCCGCGCGTGCTGGTGGGCGGTGAACAGGACCTCCGGCTCGTTCTCGTCGACGGCGACGTTGTCGCTGATCTTGAGTGCGACGATCTCGCGGTTCTGGTACGACCGGCCGATGACCCGTTTGCTGATCACACCGGGATAGCGGGCGACCGCCTGGTCGATCTCGGCGGTCATCTCCGCGTAGTTGTGGTAGTTCGCGTCGTTCGCGGGGAAGTCGAACGGTCCGACCGCCGCGCCGTCCCGCGTGCGTCCGGGAACCTCCTCCACGCCGAACCCTTGTGCTTTCATGGCACGGACTTCGGCCTTGGTCGCGGTGACCACGACTGTTCCGTGCTCCTCGATCTCGTCGATGGCGGCACCGATCCGCGCGATCTGGCTGCGCTGCTCGACAGTGCGCACGCCGCTCACGGCGTAGGCCGCCGTGCCGGTCTCGACCGGTGCCGCGACCGACGGGGTGGCGATCGCCGCCAGGGCGATGGTGAAGACCAGGACTCTTCGTTTACCCATGCCACAGCACGGTCCCAGGATCGGCCCGGGACAGGCAGAGCCGATCGGGGGGACACAAACGGTCTAGCCACGTGTTCATCTGCGGACGTTCCGTTGGTCAACAACGATCTCCTCTCACTAGGTTCCTGCGAGCTGGGCTTACCAACTCCTGGGGGAACGAGATGAGCCGAAGAGTTTCTTTTGCCCTGTCCACGGCACTTCTGGCAGCCGCCGTCGTCACGACACCGGCGCACGCGGCTCCGACGAGCACCGACCTCGGCGGGTTGCCGGGCGCCGCGACGCACGTGGCCACGTCGGTCAACGACGCGGGCGTCGCGGTCGGAGGTGCGCACAGCAACGGCCTTCCGAGCCGCGGGGTGAGGTACGACGGCAACGGCACCGCCGCTGAACTCGCCGGACCGGCCGGGGCCAGTACCACCGTGGAGGCGATCAACAGCGGCGGCAGCGCGGTGGGTACCGCCTCCGACTCGTCGGGCAGCAGGGCCCTCCGGTTCAACCCGGACGGCACGCACGTGGTGCTGTCCGTGCCGTCCGGCTTCACCAGCGCGATCGGTCAGGCGATCAGCGACTCCGGCACCGTGTACGGCGTCGCCACCGACGTGACCCGCCGCCAGGTCCCGGTGAGCTGGAGCCCGGCCGGCGTCGTCACCACGCTGGCGCTGCCGGCGGGCGCGACCTGGGCCAACCTGAAGAGCGCCGCGGCGAACGGGTACGTGGCCGGGTACGTCACCGGTCCCAGCATCGCGACCACGGCGGTGCGCTGGAACCCCGACGGCAGCGTGACCGTCCTCAATGGACTGGCGATCGACGCCACGACCGCGGCCACCGCGGTGAACCAGCTCGGCGAGGTGGTGGGCACCGCGGTGGCCGCCGACTTCCAGTCGTGGGGCGTGCGGTGGAACGCCGACGGTTCGCTGCACAAGTACGAGCAGAGGTTCGTCCCGAACAGCATCAACGACAACGGCACGGTGGTCGGCTCCGCCGTGGCCGGAAGCAACCAGGTGCCGGTCCTCTGGGAGAGGAGCGGCGAGCGGCTCGCCCTCGGGCTCCCCGCCGGTGTCACCAGTGCCGGTGCCTGGGACATCAACAACAACGGTGTGGTCGTCGGGGCCGCGGGCTCCCGGGCGGTGAAGTGGGTCGTCGGCTGAGCTGAGCCGGTCGGCTGGAACCTCGCGTCGCGCGGTTGGCGGCGCGAGGTTCTCACTATCTGCGGTACGCGCGGAAGTAGTCGACGACGAACTCCTTCGGCCTCGGGTCGTTGGGATCGACGTCTCCCGTCCACCCCGCGTTCTCGTAGATCCCCAGCAGGAAACCGGAAGCGTAGGACGGCGACTGGTTGACCGTCCTCGTCAGCCTGTTGTCGACGTAGAGCTTGATCTGCGTGGGCGTCCACTCCAGACCGTAGATGTGCATGCCACCCGCGAGGTCGAAGCCCTCCCCGACGGACTGGGTGACCTGCTGGATGTTCGGGTCGTTCCACTTGAACAGGTTGTAGTTGAAGTTCCGGGGAGTCCGTCCCGGATGCTCCATCACGTCGATCTCGGCGCTCTGCTGCGGCGTGTCCTGCTTGCCCACCGTCCAGAACGCGGCGTGCAGGCCGCTGCGCGCCGACGTCCTCCCCCGGATCTCGAAGTAGCCGTACTTGGGCGCGTACTTCCAGACCGTCGGGATCGCGTGGTCGTACGGCGAGGACTTGTGCAGCCCGGTCCGCTGCCCGGTCTGGATGCTGGAGACCTTCATCCGGTCGCCGCCTGCGTAGTAGGTCGGCTGGTCGTTGTCGATCCGCAGGACCAGGGCGTTGTTGCGGAACCCGTACCGCGCGCGTGACCGCCATTCCGGGGTCCGCGACTCGAGGTAGTTCGTGATCCACAGGCTCGGGTCGAGCGAACCGTTGAACTCGTCGTTGCGGTCGAGCACCCAGCCGGGCTTCTGCAGGGGGTTCGGCGGGACGTCCGCCGCCTGAGCCGCCGGTGTGCCTGCGGCGAGCGCGGCTGCCACCAGTGGCCAGACAGCGACGAACCTGGCCGAGCGCCGGGCTTTTCTCATGGCTTCCAGCTCCTCACGACACGCTGCAGGGCGAAGATCACCGTAGAAGCGCGAGGAGCCCGCGGACGCCATCGGGGACGCCGCCGTCAAGAACTGTCAAAGATCCCGATCAGTGCTCGAGCGGCGCGACGGCGTTCATGGCCTCGTCCACCAGTTCGCCGAGCGGCCGCTCGTTGTCCTCGGAGACCCACTCCGTCTGCGCCGACTCGAGACCCGCGAGCGCGGCACCGGCGAGCGCCACCGCGGCGACCCTGGCCGGTCCGCCGAGCCGCTGCTGGAGCACGTCGGCGAGCAGGGCCGCCCAATGCGCGTGCTTGTGCAGGTGGCTGGCGTGCAACGCCGGGGTGTTCAGCATCATGCGGGTCATGACCAGCGACTCCGGCCGGGCGCTCAGGGCTTCCACCAGACCGTCGAAGCACCGGCGCAGCGCGTACCACGGGGGTTCCCCCGCGGGCCGTGCCTCGAGTTCCGCGGCGATCTTCTGACCCATCTCGGCGAACCACTGGGCGAGCACGTCCTCCTTGCCGGCGAAGTACCGGTGGAAGCTGCGGCGGGACAACCCGGTCGCGGCGGCGATCTGCTCGACCGTCGTCGCCTCGAAACCCTGTTCCACGAACAGCTTCACGGCAGTCTGCCCCAGCTGCGCGCGCACCGCGTTGCGCGTGCGCTCCCGCAGTCCCACCTTCGGCTCGTCCACGAGATGAGCGTACCTCAGCTGTCACGACAGGCCTGAATATTCCCTCAAAGCCAAACTTGACACAGTGAGACGCGTTAGGCGTACTGTGAAGGAGTCACGACACCGCCACCGGGCGGCGTCACCTCACCGCCGGCTTCCAGCCGGTCCCAGAAGGGATCTGCCATGTCCAAGACGTGGTTCATCACCGGCGCTTCCCGCGGTTTCGGCCGTGCCTGGACCACCGCCGCACTGGAGCGCGGCGACCGGGTCGCCGCCACCGCCCGCGACACGACCACGCTGACCGACCTGGCCGACCGGTTCGGCGACGCGCTCCTGCCGATCGAGCTCGACGTCGACGACCGGGTCGCGGGCATGGCCGCCGTCCGCGCCGCGCACCAGCACTTCGGCCGCCTCGACGTGGTCGTCAACAACGCGGGCTACGGCCACTTCGGCACCGTGGAGGAGCTGACCGAGGAGCAGGCCCGCGCGCAGATGGAGACGAACTTCTTCGGCGCGCTGTGGATCACCCAGGCCGCGCTCCCGTTGCTGCGCGAGCAGGGCGGCGGCCACATCGTGCAGGTGTCGAGCATCGGCGGCGTCGTGGCGTTCCCCGGCCTCGGCGTCTACAACGCCTCCAAGTGGGCGCTGGAAGGGCTCACCGAGGCCCTGGCGCAGGAGGTCGCCACGTTCGGCATCAAGACCACTTTGATCGAGCCGGCCGGCTTCGCGACCGAGTGGGCGACGTCCTCCGCGGCGCACTCCGAGCCCCACCCCGCGTACCAGTTCCTGCGGGACGAGCAGCGTGACTGGGGCACGATTCCCACGGCGGAGGACAGCGTCGAGGCGCTATTCGCGGCCGTCGACGCGGTCGAACCGCCCACGCGCCTGCTGCTCGCCTCGTCCGGCTACGACCTGGTGCTGGCGCTGCACGAAGGGCGCATGGCCACCTGGCGGGCGTGGGAGAAGGTCAGCCGCTCCGCGGATCCCAAACGAGACGCTGCCTGACGACGCCCACTCCGAAGTCACCAGCGGGCCCTTAGGGTTCACGACGCCGACCTCGACCGGTCCCGGTGCTCACCGGGCTCGTCGCGGTCGGCGTCCGCGTTTCCGCCCGTGCCCCCACCACCAACCGGAGAGTGCAGATGTCGTCCGAGCAGCGTTGCGCGACCAGCCACCGTCCACATCGGACCGCCAGGCCGAGCTCAAGGACTTCCCGCGGTCGCGCCGGGCCCGCGTCAAACCCGAGGACGTCGGCCTGCCGTCGAGCGGGCGGCGCCGGGTACCCGGACTGCGGCGCGAGGAACTGGCCCAGCTGGCGGGCGTGTCGTTCACCTACTACGCCCGGCTCGAACAGGGATACAGCGACGGCATCTCCACCTCGGTGCTCGACGCCGTCGCACGCGCCCTCAGGCTGACCGGGGAAGAGCACGGCCACCTCCTCCAGCTCGCCCAGCCCACCCGCGCGGGCTCACCGGAGCCGGACGTCGAGCAGGTACGACCTGGAGTCCGGAACCTGCTCGACGCACTCGGCGCTCCCGGGATCGTCGTCGGCCGCCGCAGGAACGTCCTCGGCTGGAACCGGCTCGCCACCGCCGTCTTCGGCGATCTCTCCCACCTGCCGCCGCACCAGCACAACTGGGCCAGGCAGGTGTTCCTGTGCCCTGCGACGCGCGAGCGGTTCGTCGATCTGGGACAGCGGTCTGGCACGTCGCCAGCCCCACCGGGTCGTTCGCCCGGCAGATCCGCCGTGAAGCGGTCGAACCCGGCATGGCCCTGGCGCCCACCCGGGCTGATCTTGCGGCAGAGCACCGCAGAACCCCGCCGCGTTCGTTGACGCAGAGCGCTCGTTCTGCGCGTCCGCTGTTCAGCGGTGCCAGGTGACGTGCGGTGGGCATAGAACAGGACTTCTCCACGGCCACCGGGAGGGGACCCGATGACGATCCGCGTGGTGCTCGCGCTGCTCGGCGTCGCAGCCCTCGTGGCGGCGACCGGAGTGCTGACCTTCTTCGCCATCGCCACGTTCAACCGGCTGTGGCGACGGGCGCAGGGCAAGGGTTACACCGGCCCGATCACGTCGATCGTGCTCATGACAACCGGCTTCACCGGGCTGATGGGCGGGATCGTCCTCGGGGTCCTGGTGGCCCTGCTCGAACTCGGTGCCGCCACCAAGGTCGTCGCCGTCGGCCTCGCCGTCGTGTTCGGCGGCGTGGCGACGTTGGGCGGGCTCGCGCTGGCTGTGCGCCTGCTGCCCGCACGACCTGTCCGGTCCGGCAGGCGACGGCGACCACGAACACCGTTCCGGGTGCTGGGAAACCTGGCGGCGGCCACCCCACCGCTGGTGATGGTGACGCTGGCGGTGACCGGCTTTCCCACGACGGTCGGCATTCAGCTGCTGCTGCCGATGGCGACGGTGTCGATCCTGTGCCACACCGCGGCGCGGCGAGCGGACCGCATCGACGCCCTGCCACCGATCGACCCGCGCCCGGCCGTGGTGTGGATCCGGGGTTTCGGCAACGAACGGCGGTTGTTCGGCTTCCGGCGGCGCGATCAGGAGGAGATGCGCGACCGACCGGAACTGAGGAAGGTCTTCAACCGCCGCCCGGACCCCATGTCGTTCGAGGAGTACTTCGCCCCCGCGATCGCCGGGGACCTCGGACGCGGCTACGGCCTGGGCAATCCGCGCGACTACCTTCCGCCGGACGGGATCGACCGGCACTACGCCACCGACGACTCGTGGCGCGACCAGTTCGCCGAACTGGTCGCCGGGTCCCGGTGCGTGATCATGACGCCGGGCGTCTGGCCCGAGCTGCGCTACGAGTTCCGGGTGATCAGGAACCTGGGCGCGCACCGCAGGCTGTTCGTCTTCACACCGCCCGCGGGCAAAGCCCGCCTCATCCGGCGCGCGAACCGGCTCAAGGGGTTCCGCCACGAGACCTGGGAGGACTTCAGGATCGCGCTGGGAGACGAGGCCGGTTATCTCCTCGGCCAGGACCCGGGCCCCGGCGCGGTGGTGACGTTCGAGACGGACGGGTCTGCCGTCGTGCTCGCCCGCGACGCCGAAGGGGCCGCCGACTACATCACCGCCGTCCGGCGCCACCTCGCCGACGTCGAGCAGCACGACCGGATCGATGGTCCACAGCGGACAGACTGATCGGGCCGCCGCGCGGTCCACCGGCAGTTGCGGACGAACGTGATTCGAGTTGCCTATTGGGCCGAATGCGACGGAACCGCCCGTCGGGGCCGGGCGTCATGACCGCCATGGGAGAGAAGTTCCACGTCGTGCCGGATGAGCTGCGCGGCTACAGCGGACTCCTCGAACGTCAGGCCGAGCACTTCCTGACGATCCGGGAGCACGCGATCGACAAGGGTGGGGACACGTCCGGGTTCACCGGGTTGCTGTCGCTGCTCGACCCCGTCGTGACCGGGGTCGCGCAGCTCTACGGCGAGACGCTCGAGGCCGCCAACAAGAAGATGGGCCAGGACGCCGAGGCGTTGGTCAAGTCGGCCCGCGCCTACGAGAAGGCGGACGAGGTCGGGGTCTGCCTGATCGACACCGCGGCCGGCAGGATGGAGGCCCCGTCCTGGCTGGGGCGGTTCCTGGGGGCGCGCGAATGACCGGCGGAGTCTGCAACGGCTACCAGGACATCGAAGATCCGAATGTCGCGCTGCGCGCCGTGCCGGAGGACCGGCCCGGCCGGCAGACCGTCAAGGAGCTGATCGAGGCCGCCGGGTGGAAGATCCAGGGCGTCAACTGGATCTACCAGCAGGTCACCGGCGACGACCTGGTGCGCGACCTGATCATGCCGCTGGCGGGCGACTTCGAGAAGATCGACGCGAACGCCGCCGCGTGGGACCGGATCGCCAAGGCGCTGGACAACGTGCGCCACAACGTCAACAACGGCATCGAGGAGCTCGCGCCGAGCTGGGACGGCGGCGCCGCGCAGAGCTTCGAGAACCGCATGCGCCGCACGTGGACGACGGCGATCGAGTGGGACTCGCAGGTCGCGAAGTTCATCGGCGACCGGTTCAAGAACATGGCGAGCTCCTGCCGGTCGGCGGCGAAGCTCGCGCTGACCCTGCTCGACAAGATCTGCGACAAGCTGATGAAGGCCGCGATGACCGCGTGGATCCCGCTCGTCGGCTGGGGTCGCGCGGTGTGGATGGTCTACGACGTGGTCAACATCGTCGACCAGGTGCGCAAGCTCATCCTGTCCATGCAGACGCTCATCGAGGGCGTCAAGGGCGTGATCAACGGCCTCAAGCTGATGGGCACCGCGCTGTCCAGGATCCCCGACGTGCGGGACGTCAACGACTTCTTCGACGTGGTCGACACGTGGCAGGACGGCCAGGAGAAGCTGGGCGACGGCATGTCCGCCGTGGGCAGCGGCGCGTGGGGCGCCGCCAAGGGCGCGTACAAGGCGAACAGCGCGCACGACAAGGCGTTGAAGTTCGAGCGCTAGCCGGAGAAGACCACTTCCAGTTCAGGCGGTGAGGAATTGACGTTCCCGTACGACAGCGCCCGGCAACAGTTGCAGGCGTGGCAACAGGATCTCGACGCCAGGGGCGCGCAGTTGGAGAAGGTCGCTCTGGAAGCGTCCAGGGTGCAGACCCGCGGCACCGACCTGTCGCCCGCGGACATCGCCGAGATCGAGAAGTTCGCGCGGTCGAAGGACGCGCCGAACGCGTTGAAGGACCTGCAGCGCAAGGTCGACTCGGGCCAGATCTCCTGGCAGGACATCACGTCCGGCAAGGCCATCAACGATCCCGACGTGCACCGCGCGATGCAGACCAGCATGCCGGCGCTGAAGCGGGCGCACACGGCGATCAAGGAGGGGCAGAACCTCGACGAGATCGTCGCCGCGGGTCAGCAGCGCACCAGGCGGTCGCACGGCGACTTCGACGACGACGCGCCGAGCGACTTCACCGAGGACGCCTTCTGACCACTTGCCAGAAGTCTTGTTTGACAGTTCGTTGACGTTCCGCCGTCACGCCTCCCGTGTCCGGGCTCTCCGTGGTTGCCTGCACTTTGCCGCCGCATTTCTCGGACAGGGAGGCAAGGCATGAACAAGCTCCTTCCCGCGATGCTGGTGCTGGCCGCGGCGGTGATCGCCCCCACCCAGACCGCCCAGGCCACCGAGACCGCGGCGATCACCGCGCCGGTGATGGGCTGGAACAGCTGGAACCGGTTCGGCTGCAACATCAACGAGAGCCTCATCCGCGCCACCGCCGACGCGATCGTCGCCAACGACCTCGACGACCTCGGCTACCGGTACGTCAACATCGACGACTGCTGGATGGCGTCCACAAGAGACGGTCAGGGGCGCCTGCAACCGCACCCGACCCGGTTCCCGGCGGGGATCAAGGCGCTCGCTGACTACGTGCACGCACGCGGGCTCAAGCTCGGCATCTACTCCTCCGCCGGCACGCGCACCTGTCAGGGCTATCCGGCGAGCCTCGACCACGAAACCGTTGACGCGCAGACGTTCGCGGCGTGGGGCGTCGACCTGCTGAAGTACGACAACTGCAACAACGAGGGCCGTCCGACCGTCGAGCGCTACAAGAAGATGGGCGACGCGCTCAAGGCCACCGGACGGCCGATCGTCTACAGCATCTGCAACTGGGGCGAGGACTCGCCCTGGGTGTTCGGGCCGCAGGTGGGCGGCGACTACTGGCGCACCACCGGTGACATCTCCGACAACTGGAACAGCGCGATGAGCCTGCTCGACCAGCAGGCCGGGCGGGAACCGTTCGCGCGCAAAGGCGCCTACAACGATCCCGACATGCTCGAGGTCGGCAACGGCGGCATGACCACCACCGAGTACGTCTCGCACTTCAGCCTCTGGTCGCTGCTGTCGTCGCCGCTCCTGCTCGGCAACGACCTGCGGTCGATGAACAGCACCACCCTGGGCATCATCCGCAACAAGGACGTGATCGACGTCAACCAGGACTGGGGCGGTTCGCAGGGCCGCAGGATCCGGGACGACGGCACCGGTGAGATCTGGGCCAAGCCCATGTCCGACGGCTCGGTCGCGGTGGTCCTGTTCAACCGCGGCTCGGCGGCCGCGACGATCAGCACGTCCGCCGCGGAGCTGGGGCTGGCGGGCTCCTCGTCGTACGGGCTGCGCAACCTGTGGACCGGCGGCACTTCCAGCAGCACCGGCGCCATCTCGGCCTCCGTCGCCGCGCACGGCGTGGTCATGTACCGGGTCTCCAGGACGGGCACCCTCGCCGCCGGACCGGCCGCGGGCACGCACCAGGCCGGCGACATGACCTGGCAGGCGTCCTCCAACGGCTGGGGTCCCGCCGAGCGCAACAGGTCCAACGGCGAGCAGGCGGCCGGGGACGGGCGCACGCTGACCATCAACGGAACCACCTACAGCCAGGGCATCGGCGTCCACGCGGACTCGGCGGTGCACCTCTACCTCGGGCGGGCGTGCGGTCGCTTCACCGCGCAGGTCGGGGTCGACGACGAGGTGACCAACGGTTCGGCGTCGGTCAGGTTCCTGGTCTACGGGGACGGGACGCTGCTGGCCGACAGCGGGGTGAAGACCGCCAGTCAGGGACCGTCCACCCTCACCGTGCCGACCACCGGCCACGCCACGCTGGAGCTGAGGGTCACCGACGCGCGCAACGGCATTTCCTACGATCACGCCGACTGGGGAGCGCCCACGCTGACCTGCGGTTGACCGAACCACCGGAAAATCATCGAATTCGATTCGAACAATGTCGCCGGCGACAAACCGGCAACCGTTCGGAGTGCTGACACCACCCCCATTTGTCGTTAACGTTCAGCGCGCCGGTCGCGACCAGACCGCGTTCCGGCGCCGGAACTGATGAGCGCGGGGGTACCGGGCACATGGCGACGTCGGGCAGTGAAGAGTTCGGGCTGCGACTGCGCCGCCTGCGTGAGGAGGCGGGCCTCACCCAGGTCCAGCTGGCGGCCCGCCTCGGCTACCACCACACCTACGTTTCGAAGATCGAGAGCGGCGCCCGCGAGCCGCGCATCGCGTTCGCCAGCAGTGCGGACGACGTGCTGGCGGCCGGTGGCACCCTGCTCGCCCTGGCCACGAAGGTCCGCGCGCGACTCCGCGCGAACCTCTGCGTCCCGATCGGCACCGCCGCGATTCCGTTGCCCCGCGCACCCCGTGGCGACGGTCCGCCGCGGACGTCCCAGGCCCGGCAGGTCCAGCTGCCCGCGTTCGGCATCACCTGCCCCTCGCACGGCTCGTCCGGCTGCGCGGCACCGGTGCCCGCCGGGATCGCGGACGTGCCCGGCATCGGCAGTCGCACCGTGGGAACCGAGACGCTGCACGGTTTCGCGGCGCTGCTCACGACCTACGTCGAGGCCGACATCAGCGCGTCCGACGGCGACCTCGCGCTTCCCGTCGAACAGGCGTTGCGCACGATCATGGCCGTGGTCCCGAAGGCACGCGGTGACCACGCGGACGGTCTGCTGCAGCTGGCCGCGCGCTACGCCGACCTGGCCGGATGGCTGCGGGTGAAGCGAGGCCAGCACGGCATCGCCATGACGTGGCTGCAGCACAGCGTGGAGTGGGCACTCGCCTCCGACGGCCTGCCGACCGCCTGCGAGGCACTGAGCAGCATGAGCGTGATCGCACTGATCGAGGGCGACGCCCCGACCGCGCTCGAGTACGCCAGGGCGGCCGCGTCGGTGGACCGGAGCCGGCGGTGGACCACCGTGCTGGCGAAGCTCGACCAGGCCCGCGCGCACGCGCTGCTCGGCGACCACCGCACGTTCACCACCCTGTCGCACGCCGCGCGGCGCGGCGCCGAGCGGCTCGGTGAGCGGGACCGGACCGAGGCACCGTGGCTGACCGGCGCGGAGGGCGAGACCTTCATCGCCTCGCACCTGGCCGGTGGCCTGCGTGATCTGGCGGAGGTCACCGGACGGCCGGAGATCGCCGACCGCGCGGTGGCGTTCGCGGAGACCTCACTGCTCCACGTGCCCTCCCGGATGCACGGCAGCAAACTGCTGCTGACCCTGCGCCTCGCCGACAGCGAGGCGTGCCGCGGCGACCTCGACGCCGCCGTCAACGTCGCCCGGCCGGTCATGCCGGCGGTGACCGCGGCGTTCAACACCCAGCTGAGCCACGAGCTCGGGAGACTGCGTCTCCGGCTCGGCATCCGGTTCGACGAGCTCTTTGACAGTCTTTGACACTTCCACTTTCCCCGAGCCGGACCGACCGCCGAGAATTTATCTTTTCACCTGTCGGCGCCGGTGTCGGGTAATTCGACGGGATCATTCGTCTGAAGCAATTTCCGTGTGCGCGCGGCCTGTTCCGGGGTCGCCACCGAGCGGATGGGGTTTCCATGATCGCAAGACTCCGCGCACTGGCCGCCACCGCTGTTCTCGGACTCGGCCTGCTCGTCGTCGGCCCACCCTCGGCCACGGCGGCCGCGACCGCCACGGTGGACGGCGCGCGCACGCATCAGCAGATCGACGGGTTCGGGTTCTCCGAAGCCTTCGGGCGTGCGCAGATCATGCACGGTTCCCAGGGCCTGTCCGCGGCGAAGCAGCGCGAGATAGTCGACCTGCTCCTGTCGCGTTCCGCGGGCGCCGGCCTGTCCATCCTGCGGCTGCACATCGGATCGACGACGGGCTCGTCCATCCAGCCGGCGAACCCCGGCGGACCGAACGCGACGCCGCGCTACGTCTGGGACCGCGACGACGAGAGCCAGGTCTGGCTGGCCCAGCAGGCCAAGGCGTACGGGGTGAACCGCTTCTACGCCAACGCGTGGAGCGCGCCCGGTTACATGAAGACCAACGGCGACGAGGCGCACGGCGGCAGCCTGTGCGGGTTGTCCGGAGCCTCCTGCGCGAGCGGCGACTGGCGGCGCGCGTACGCGAACTACCTGGTGCAGTACGCCAAGTTCTACGCCCAGGAAGGCATCACCATCAACGACATCGGGTTCACCAACGAACCCGACTACACCACCGACTACTCCTCGATGCGGTTCACCCCGGCGCAGGCCGTGGAGTTCGCCAAGGTGCTCGGCCCGATCGCGGCGACCGCAGGGCTGAAGGTCGCCTGCTGCGACTCGTTCGGCTGGAACCAGCAGAAGACGTACTCCAGCGCGATCGAGGCGGACGCGACCGCGCGCGGCATCGTGGCGACGCACACCGGCCACACCTACGCGAGCCAGATCACGGGCCCGCTGCCGACGTCGAAGCGCACCTGGATGTCGGAGTGGAACCCGAGCGGCACCACCTGGAACGAGGCCTGGGACGACGGCGGCGGCTACGACGGCCTCACCATCGCCAAGGCCGTGCACACCGCGCTCACCACGGGCAACGTCAACGCCTACGTGTACTGGTACGGCGCCTCGACCGGCGCCACTCGCGGTCTGATCCAGATGAACGGTGACGGCTACCGGGTGTCCAAGCGGCTGTGGGCGCTCGCGGGCTACAGCCGGTTCATCCGCCCGAACGCCACCAGGATCGGCACGACGGCCTCGGACGGCAACCTGATGCTCTCCGCCTTCCGCAACACCGACGGCACCCTCACCGTCGTGGCGCTCAACAACGGCTCCAGCGCCAACTCCGTCACCTACGCGCTGAGGAACACCGGCATCACCACTGGAACCGCGACGCCGTACCTGACCAACACGACCGGCAACATGGCGGCGCAGGCCACCGCGCGCATCAGCGGTGGCGCGTTCACCGCCACCGTGCCGGCGCGCTCGCTCGTCACCTACCGGATCACACAGTCCACTTGAGACCAGTCCACAGTGGTCGCACGATCTGTTCGACCATCGATTCGAACGTCGAACGGACAAAGCCACCGCGCTGTCGCGAACGACGCATCGACCGGGCACTCGCCGCCGACGAAACCCCCGTCGCACGAGGAGAGGTTCACATGGTGAACAGCAGAGTCGCGAGCACAACCGCCGCGGTCACCGCCGCACTCGTGGGGGCGGTGGTCACCGCGACACCACCGGCGGCGGCCGCGGCCACGCTCACGGTGGCAGCCGACGGCACCGCCCAGTACCGCACCGTCCAGGCCGCGATCAACGCGGCACCGGCCAACAGCTCCGCCCGCACACTGATCACGATCAAGGCGGGCACCTACCGCGAGGTCGTGCGCGTGCCTGCCAACAAGCCCGCGATCACCTTGCAGGGACTGGGTTCCACGCCGGCGCAGACCGTCCTCGTGTTCAACAACAGCGCCACCAGCCACGGCACGTTCAACAGCGCCAGCATGTTCGTCGACGGCCGTGACTTCGGCGCCACCAACCTCACCATCTCCAACGACTACGTCGAGAAGCCCGGCTCCGAGGGGAACCAGGCGGTCGCGCTGCACCTCAACGCCGACCGCGCCGTGTTCCGCAACGTCCGGCTGCTCGGCGACCAGGACACGTTCCTGGTGAACGAGAAGACCCGCGCCTACATGGCCGACTCCTACGTCGAAGGCACCGTCGACTTCATCTTCGGCGGCGGCACCATGGTCTTCGAACGCACCACGGTGCACGAGAAGCGCACGACCGGCGGTCCGATCACCGCCGCCAGCACCCCGGCCACCAGGAAGTACGGCCTGCTCTTCTACCGCTGCACCGTCACCGCCACGACGAACAACACGACCCAGCTGGGCCGGCCGTGGCGCCCCGCGGGCCAGGTCCTCTTCCGCGAGTCCACCCTGACCGCGGCGATCAGGACCGCCCAGCCCTGGATCGACATGAGCACCAACTCGTGGAAGAACGCCCGGTTCTCCGAGTACAACAACACCGGTCCCGGCGCCACGAAGAACTCCAACCGGCCCCAGTTGCCGGAGTCCCAGGCCGCCGACCACACCCCGCAGAAGTACCTGGCCGGCAACGACGGCTGGAACCCTCGCTGAGCCTGCCTGACCGGTGACGCCCGTGGTCGCCGTGGCGAACCCGCCACGGCGACCAGAGCTGGTCCAGAACCCTCAGGCGGAGGTGCGGACCAGGGAGAGGGCGTCTGCGTGGAGGAAGCCGTTGCCGCTTGCCGTCCGGATGGTGACGGTGGCGGCACCGGCGGCCAGCGGGATGTTCGCGAGCTCACGCCGCGTCCAGCCGCTCGACGCCGGGATGGTCAGTGTGCGCGTGCCACCGGCCGCGTCGGTGACGATCACCTGCGCCGCGCTGAGCGATCCGGAGGTCTTGGCGGACAACGCCAGCTTGTACGTGCCGGCCGGCACGGTGACCCGTTGCCGCACCCCGCCCGCGTAGGACGAGGACGCGCCGATCTGCAGGCCGAAGCGGCTGCCGTTCGCGCCACCGTTCACGTTGGTCACGATGCTGCTCGGGCCGGAGTGAAACTGCGGCCGGGCACCGGTCCTGGTCACGGGCATCCACTGGTTGTAGCCGATGCCGTTCCAGGCGAAGTCCGACCAGCGGTCACCCGCGAAGATCACGGTGTTCTGCTTGGTGCCTTTGACCGTCACGAAGAACCCGGTACGTTCTGGAACGACTGGAAAGCACTTTCCAGACTGGGTGGCCCAGTCTCGCGAGAGCGTCGGGACGTGTCAATCACGAACGGACACGGCGGTCGAACCGTTCGACAGCAGGCATTGGATCACTGCGAGCCCACTTGACAGTTCTTGCCAGTTTCGAGCAGTTCGACGCAAATTCGACTGTGCACGTTCACAGCATTCGACATTCCATCTCTTGCAACAATCTCTCAATTGCGGTTCTATCAATGCAGAACGTGCATCGAATCCTGTGCACGTGCACAAGATCCGAGTTCTCTTTCGTCGTCCCTGCCGAGGAAGAGGTAAGCCCATGACCGGAATCTCCCGCCGCAGCCTGATGATCGGCGCGGCCGCCGGAGCAGGTGCCCTCGCGCTGGGCAGCGCTTCGCAGGCGTCCGCGGCGACGTTCGTCAAGGGCGCGGACATCAGCTGGATGCCGCAGATGGAGGCCAACGGCTATTACTGGCTCAACAAGTCCGGTGTGCGGCAGGACCTGTTCACGATTCTCAAGAGCTACGGCATCACCGCGATCAGTCTGCGCACGTGGGTCAACCCGTCCAACAGTCCCACCGACGGGCATTGCAGCATCCAGGAAACCGTGAGGATGGCCCAGCGTTGCCGGGATGCGGGGATGCAGGTGTTGCTGGGCTTCCACTTCGGTGACACGTGGAACTCCGTCGGCGTGCAGAAGCCGCCCAGGGCATGGGCGAACATGAGCTATGCGCAGATGCGTGACGCCCTGCGCAGGTACGTCGACGATTCGTTGCAGCTGCTCAAGGCCGGTGGTGTGACGCCGGGCTGGGTGAAGATCGGCAACGAGCAGAACAGCGGTATCTGCTCCCCTGTCGGCAGTGTCAGCAAACCGTCCCAGATGACCGGTCTGCTCAACGGCGCCTACGACGTGTCCAAACAGGTCTTCCCGGCCACGCCGGTCATGGTGCACCTGGCCCAGCCGCAGAAGATGGACAGCATCCAGCGGTTCTTCAACGCCTACCGCGGCAACGGCGGCAAGTGGGACATCACCGGGCTGTCGTCCTACGCCCAGGGCGGCAACGTCCAGCCGATCATCGGCAACATGCGGACGATCCAGTCCACCTACGGCAAGCCGATCATGCACGTCGAGTACGGCGGGCCGCGCGGCAAGGCGAACACGGTGCGCGACGGGCTGCGGCAGTTCATCAGCGGTACCAAGGGTTTCGGCGGCCTGGGCACCTTTTTCTGGGAGCCGGCGGGCTATCCGCCGTTCACCGGCTACGACATGACCGCCTGGGACAGCAACCGGCGTCCGACCGCGGCCATGGACGGTTTCCTCAACGTGTGACAGGAGAATCCGTGTCTCTCAAGCGTCTCGCACTCCTCACCTCTGCTTTGAGCGCGGCCGTGCTGGTCCCGGTGCCCTCGGCGGCCGCGTTGCCGCCGCAGTGCTCCGGCTCGGCGCCGATCAAGTGCAGCTTCAACGTCGCTCCCGGCAACTACGACGTCACGGTGGAGTTCGGCAGCACCACCAAGGCAGCCAACACCTCCATGTCGGTGGAAGCCCGCAGGCAGGTCATCAACGCCGTCTCCACCACCTCGGGCCAGGTCGTCCGGATGAAGGCGACGGTCAACGTCCGCAACCCGGAGGGGCAACCCACCGGCCAGGGCGGCACCGGCACGCCGGGCCTGCAGATCACGTTCGCCGGCAACGCTCCCGCGATCGGCACGCTGACCGTCACCCCGGCCAAGGCCCCGCTGGCGGTCTACCTCGCCGGTGACTCGACCGTCTGCGACCAGCCGGTCGCGCCGTACACCGGCTGGGGCCAGTACCTGCCGGCGCGGGTCCGCGACGGTGCCGTGGTCGCGAACTACGGCGACTCCGGTGAGAGCTCCGGCAGCTTCCTGTCCAACCGCGCGTTGTTCCCGACGATGAAACCGCTGATCAAGAGCAAGGACCTGGTGTTCATCCAGCTCGGGCACAACGACAAGCAGACCAGCGCGACCACCTTCCGCGACAACCTCACCCGGCTGGTCAACGGCGTCCGGGAACGCGGCGGTGTCCCGGTGCTGATGACCCCGCCGGTGCGCAGGCAGTTCAACGGCAACCGCCTCACCAGCACGGCGTTGCACGTCAACGGCGTCGGCGCCGACCTGCCCGCGGTGATCAGGGCACTGGGCCGCAGCGCGGGCGTGCCGGTGATCGACCTGACCGCGAAGAGCAAGGCCCTCGTGGAGTCGATGGGGCCGTCGGCCTCCCAGGCGCTGTACCTGACTCGCGAAACGGGCGACAACACCCACTTCTCCGCGCAAGGCGGCGCGGAGATGGCTGGACTCGTCGTGCAAGGCGTGCGTGAGCTGAACCTGCCGTTGGCCGGCCACCTGCGCTGAGCGCCCCCAGCCGCTGGCCCTGGCGTGGCGGCGCCAGGGCCAGTCTCCACTCTCGAGAGTTCACCTGAAGGACCCGCGATGCCACGACTACCTGGTGTTGCCCTGCTCGTGTGTGCGCTGCTCACCGTCCCGCTCACCGCGTC
The DNA here is from genome assembly GCF_011067745.1 of Lentzea alba. GTDB lineage: Bacteria > Actinomycetota > Actinomycetes > Mycobacteriales > Pseudonocardiaceae > Lentzea > Lentzea alba. The sequence continues at coordinate 292,501 of NZ_JAAMPJ010000012.1, read as the reverse complement.
GGCCGCTCCGGTGACGGTGACCAACGGGACCCAGTTCACCGACACGTCCGGCAAGGTCGTGCACGCCCACGGCGGCGGCATGATCAAGGTCGATGCGTACTACTACTGGTTCGGCGAGAACCGCAATCCCGACAACACCTTCAAGGCGGTGTCGGTCTACCGCTCGACGGACCTGAAGACGTGGGAGTTCCGCAACAACGTCCTCACGAACTCGTCCGCAGCCGAGCTCCGCGTGGCGAACATCGAACGACCGAAGGTCATCTACAACAGCACCACCCGCCAGTTCGTCATGTGGATGCACAAGGAGAACGGCCGGGACTACAGCGAGGCCCGAGCCGCCGTCGCCACCTCGTCCACTGTGGACGGCAACTACACCTGGCGCGGCAGCTTCCGCCCGTTCGGTCAGCACATGTCCCGCGACATCACGTTGTTCAAGGACGACGACGGGACCGCCTACATGGCCTCCGCCGCGCGCGAGAACGCCGACCTCCACCTGTACCGGCTCAACGCCGACTACACGCAGGTCAGCACGCTGGTGCGGGTGCTGTGGCGAGGCGTTTCCCGTGAATCCCCCGCCTTCTTCAAACGAAACGGCGTCTACTTCCTGGTCACCTCCGGGGCGACCTACTGGAACCCCAACCAGCAGAAGTACGCGACCGCGACCAGCATGACCGGCACGTGGAGCGGGCTCGCGAACGTGGGTGACTCCACCGGCTACCGCAGCCAGACCGCGTTCGTGGTGCCCGTGCAGGGATCGGAGACCACCTCGTACATCTATCTCGGCGATCGCTGGGCGGGCGCGTGGAACCGCCCGGTCAACGAGTCGCAGTACGTGTGGCTGCCGCTGACGTTCCCCACGTCCCGCACCGTCACCATGAGGTGGCACCAGCGGATCAGCATCGACACCGCCACCGGCGTCGTGAACGGTCTCTGAGCGGGGCCTCCGCGTCCAGTACGGCGCCACGATTGTTAACGCTAATTTGGCCACATCCGACCGCTCTGTGCTGTTCCAGAGCAGGCCAGTGAAGATTTGGCCATTGCCATGCGCGCGGGCGTAGCCACATAGTGTTAGCGCTCACCATCCGGTGCCTCCCACTGTCGCAAGGAGCCGGTTCATGCGTTCACCCCTGCTGATCGCTGTCACGACCGCCTTGGCCGTCGTGACCAGCGCCGTCGCCACCCAGCCGGTCGCGTCGGCCGCGGGCCCCGCGCCGCACTACCTGATGACCGCGTTCACCAACAGCAGCGAGTCGAACATGTACGTCTACGACTCGCCGAACGCGACCAGCTTCACCCAGGTCAGGGCCAACGCCTACACGCCTCCGTCGGGCCTGATCCGCGACCCCAGCGTCATCAGGCACACCGACGGCTACTACTACATCGTCTACACGACGAACTGGACAGGCGACACGATCGGTTTCGCCCGCAGCGCGGACTACGTGAACTGGACTTTCCTGCGCAACATCCGAGTCGGCCTCAACGGCGCCACCGGCAGCACGTGGGCGCCGGAGTGGTTCAAGGACTCCGACGGCAGCGTGCACGTGATCTTCTCCGCGTCCACGGCCGGGACGGCGGGACAGTTCCGCCCATACCGGATCACCGCGACGAACGGGGACCTGTCGGCGTGGACCAGCCCGGTCGCGCTCGGCATCCCGGCCAACTACATCGACAGCTTCGTGGTCAAGACCGGCACGACCTACCACAACTTCCTCAAGAACGAGACCACCAAGTACATCGAGCACGCCACCGCCACGTCGCTGAACGGACCGTGGACGTTCGTCGGCACCGGCAACTGGGCGGGCTGGGGCTCCGGCCTCGAGGGACCGGCGCTCGTGCGGCTGCCCGATGGCCGGTGGCGGATCTACTTCGACCAGTACGGCCAGAAGCGCTACTTCTACGCCGACAGCACGAACCTGAGCACCTTCGGCGCCAAGACCGAACTGGCCGGCCTGTCCGGCACCGCCCGGCACTTCACCGTGCTGCGGGAGGATTCCGGTGACAGCACCGCGGTGCCGACGGGCAGCCGGTCGTTGCGCTCGGTCAACTACCCCGACCGCTACCTCCGGCATCGCGACAACCTGGCCTACGTCGAGCCGGTGAGCTCCTCGAGCAGCGCCTCGGCCCGGCAGGACGCGACCTTCACCGTCGTGGCCGGTCTGGCGAACTCCGCCTGCTACTCGTTCCGCTCGGTGAACTTCCCCAACCGCTACCTGCGCCACTACGACTTCCGCGTCCGGCTGGACACCAACACCGGTGACGCGGTGTTCGCCCGCGACGCCACGTTCTGCGGCCGCGCCGGTCTCGCGGGCGGTGGCAGCACGTCGTTCGAGTCCTACTCCCACCCCGGACGCTACCTGCGCCACTACGGCTTCGAAGTGCGCGTCGACTGGCGCACGTCCGACACGGCGTTCGCCAATGACGCCTCGTTCACCGTGTCCGCGCCGCTGGCCTGACCGACCGGCGAGTTCGAGAATCGAGGAATCTCGTGGCCGCACTGAGGAAAGCCGCTCTCGCACTGCTGACGATCATGTCCGTCACCGTCGTGGCGGCACCACACGCGTCGGCCTATCCCGCGCCGGGCCGGGTGACCGGCGACTTCGGCGTGCACGACCCGAGCGCAGTCAGGCGGCCCGACGGCAGCTACCTGATCGCGCACACCGGCCGGGACATCGTGCTCCGGACCTCCACCGACCGGGTCGCGTTCCGCACCGCGGGTTCGGTGTTCCCCGGCGGCGCGTCGTGGACCACCCCCTACACCAACGGCGGCCGCGACCTCTGGGCACCGGATCTGTCCTATCACGACGGCAGATACCTGTTGTACTACTCGGCCTCGACCTTCGAGTCGAACAAGTCGGCGATCTTCCTGGCGACCAGTCCCAGCGGCAACCCCGGCACCTGGACCCATCGCGGCCTGGTCGTCGAGTCCCGCGCCTCGGACAACTTCAACGCCATCGACCCGGACCTCGTCGTGGACGACCGGGGCGGCTGGTGGCTGAGCTTCGGCTCGTTCTGGTCCGGCATCAAGATGATCGCGCTCAACCCCGCCACGGGCCTGCGGTCCGACTCCGTCCTGCGCTCGATCGCCGGCCGCAACGGCGGTCCGATCGAGGCGCCGAACATCGTCAAACGCGGTTCCTACTACTACCTCTTCGTCTCGTTCGACTTCTGCTGCCGGGGTGCCGCCAGCACGTACCGCGTGATGGTCGGCCGTTCGACGAACGTCACCGGCCCGTACGTCGCCCGCGACGGCACCGCCATGACGTCCGGTGGCGGGACGGAGATCCTGGCCGGCCAGGGCAGCGTCCACGGACCAGGGCACCAGGACGTCCTCGCGGACGGCAACGGCGACGTCCTCCTCTACCACTACTACACCGACAACGGCACGCCACGGCTCGGCATCAACCAGCTGAGCTACGACGCCGCGGGCTGGCCGGTCCTGCGCTGAGGACCGGATGAGACCCCTGATGACCCGCCGCCGCAACACCCACGACTGCGCATCGCGCGGAACGGAAGAGATCAGCCAGTGGAAAAACCGATCCACAGTGGACACGGCCGCCGCGGGCGAGCTCTGCTCGCCCTGTCCACACTCATCGGCGCCGCTCTGGTGAGCGGCGCGCAGCCGGCGAGTGCGGCCAATCCGATCATCCCCGACCGCTTCGTCGCGGATCCCTCCGCGCACGTGTTCAACGGACGGGTGCACCTCTACGTCACCGACGACCAGAAGAACAGCGGCACCTACTGGGACTCGAACTCGTGGCGGTCCTACTCCTCGTCGAACCTGGTGGACTGGACCGACCACGGTGACATCTTCTCGGTCGCGGGCTTCTCGTGGGCCAGCCAGTACGCCTGGGCTCCCGGCGCGACGGAGCGGAACGGCCGCTTCTACCTCTACCTGCCCGTGGACCGCACCAAGATCGGGGTGGCCGTCTCGTCGTCACCGCAGGGTCCCTTCACCGACGCCAGGGGCAGCGCCCTGATCGACAAGGCCCGCGACACCAACGTCGGCGACGAGCCCATCGATCCGATGATCTTCACCGACACCGACGGCTCGTCCTACATGTACTTCGGCACGCGCAAGCCCAAGGTGATCCGGCTGGGCGCGGACATGGTGTCCACCACCGGGCCGATCATCGACCTGAGTGTGACCGGCTCCACCCAGTACGGCGAGGCGCCGCACCTGCACAAGATCGGCAGCACCTACTACTTCTCGTACTCGACCGGCTGGCCGGGACAGATCCACTACGCCACCGGCTCGTCCCCGCTGGGCCCGTTCACCTACCGGGGCGTGATCCTCGACTACGTCAACGTCAGCACGAACCACCACTCGATCTTCGAGTACCAGGGACAGTCGTACATCGCGTATCACAAGAACGCTCGCGCCGGCGGCGGCGGGTACAAGAGGTCTGTCGTGATGGATCGCCTGCACTACAACGCGGACGGCACGATCCGCACGGTGACTCAGACGTCCGGCGGCGTGGGACCGTTCGCCACGTTCACCGCGCAGCACAGCGATCTGCGGCTCGACACCTCGGGATCCGCGGTCCAGCAGTCGACTCCGTCGGCCGCGCAGTCCCAGCACTGGCAGCTCCGCGCCAGGGCGGGCGACCGCGTCGAGGTGATCAACCGCGCCTCCGGCTCGTGTCTGGAGGTGCCAGGCACCGCGGATGGCGCGAGTGTCACCCAGTCGACGTGCACCGGCAGCACCAGTCAACAGTGGACAGTGCGCAGCGCCGACGCGACGACCGTGTCACTCGTCAACAGCGCCAGCGGCAAATGCCTCGACGTGCCCTCGTCCAGCAGGACGAGCGGAACTCGCCTCATCCAGTGGACCTGCAACGGTGGCGCGAACCAGCGTTGGCGCCGCACGGCGGTCCAATAGGGAGTGAGCACGACGAAGAAGTCGTTCGCGACCGCCACCGCGAACGCCTGAGAAGTGGAACGGCGACTGGGTGCGCCGTTCCACGCCAACCCATCGTCCCCCTGCAAGGAGTAGAAGTGTCCATGCAACGACGTACGTTCCTCAGGTTGAGCACGGTCGCCGCCGCGGCCGTGGGTGGCGCGACCCTGCTCGGCACCGGCCAGGCCCTGGCCACCGGCCCATTGGGCACGGCCCCGGCCAAGCCGTTCGCGGTCGGTGTGCGCCGGTACAACTGGACGCGCGGCAACCGGCCGTGCACCACCTACGTCTACTACCCCGCCACCGGCACCGCGGGCGGCAACCCGATGACGGACGCCCCGGTCGCGGCAGGCGTCTTCCCCGTCTACAACTTCACCCACGGCTGGGGAAGCAGCCCGCAGAACTCCCTGTTCATCATCAAAGCCCTGGCCGCGGCGGGCTTCGTCGTCCCCGCGCCGCACTTCAACCACAACTTCGGCGACGTCAACAACGGCAACACGTCCAAGGACGTCTCACAGGTCCTCACCAACACGCTCGCCCTCAACGGCAGCGGACCGCTGGCGGGGCACATCAACACCGGTATCGGCGTCGGCGTCTCCGGTCACTCCCTCGGCGGCATGGTCACCCACGGCCTGCTGACCTCCTGGGCCGACAAGCGGATCATCTCCGCCAACCCGCAGTCCTGCGTCGACATGGGCAACCCGTCGAGCTCCGTCAACGCCAAGGTCCTGTTCGTCCACGGCGACAAGGACTCCACCACGAGCTACTCCTCCGCCCGGCAGGCCTACAACGAGATGAGGTGGCCCAAGGCCTTCCTCACCTTCGTCGGCGGCAGCCACACCAGCTTCTGGAGCGACCAGCGCTTCCCGAAGACGGTCGTCGACTGGGCTCGCTGGACCATGTACGGCGACACCGCCGCACGCGACCGCCTCCCGGCCGACGCGTCCGGCTCGAGGACCAGGTGGGAAGCCCAGCTGGGCAGCTAGTCCTGATGATCGCGGAGCCCGTGCCCTCGAAAGGGCACGGGCTTCGCGTTCAGTAGGTGACGCGGAAGGTCGCGTCCTGCTTGTCCACAGTGGAGGAAGAGCTGCTGATGGGGTCGATGCGCAGCACCGAGCTGTAGTGCCGCAGGTAGCGCTCCGGGTAGTTGAACGAGCGGAACGACGTCCAGCTCGCGTCGGCGAACCCCGGCACCTGCCGGAAGGTCGCGTCCGCGCGGAACGTGGAGGAGCCGTCGTTGGCCGCGAGCCGCACGGCGAAGTCGCTGTGCCGCAGGTAGGAACCCGGGAAGTTCACCGACTCGAAGGAGACGCCGGACGAGTCCGCCAGTCCCGGCACCAGCTTCCACAACTGGTCCTGGTACGGGTCGAACGGATAGGCGTCGATCCGGCCGACGTTGCTCGCGTGCCGCACGTACCGGTCGGGGAAGTTGTAGGACTTGACGCGCCGCCACGCCGGCGTGCCCCACCTGGCGGTGAGACCGGACATCTCGGCCGCCGTGATCGGCGTGATGCCGAGGTGTTTGGAGTTCAGGGGCTGCGTGTAGTCGCGGTCGCCCAGCTGTGTCCAGTTGCCCCCGGCCAGATCGGTGATCTGCCAGCAGAAGAACCTGCCGTTGGGGCTCCACGTGTCGCCCCACATGTACCAGCGGTTCTGCGTCAGCGACTTGACGATCTGCGGCGCCTCGACGCCGCGTCCCGGTGAGATGCCGGTCTTGTAGGCGGTGAAGCTGCCGGGGTTGAGCGAGGTCGAGCGCGTACCGACGAGGGTGCTGTTCGTGTTGTTCTTGACGTAGAGGTAGTTGACCCCGTTGACGGTCACCATGTTGCCGTCGATGGTGGCGTGGCCTGGATCGTAGAAGACCTGGGCCGCACCGACGTTCACGAAGTCGGTGGTGTAGTTCACCATGATCACGTCGTGCCCGCCGGACACGGCGGAGTAGATGATCGCGTACTGGTTGCGCGACGGGTCCCAGAAGGCCTCCGGAGCCCAGCTGTGCGTGGCCATCGAGTGCAGCTTCACCCTGCGGTAGCCGGTGAACGTCCGCAGGTCCACCGAGTCCCAGACGTGCACGTACTGGTTCTGCTGCGACCAGTCCGTGCCCTTGAGATCGGTCGCGATCACCACGAACCTGCCGTTCTGCAGGCGCATGATGAACGGGTCGCGCAGGCCGCCGGTGCCCGCGGTCGGGGTGACGACCGGGTTGTTCTGGTTCAGCGGCATCCAGTCGAGGCCGTCGGAGCTGACGGCGAGATGCAACCCGTAGTTGGCCGCCGCCATCGTCGGCGACTCCGTGAAGTAGGCCATGACGTAACCCGAGTACGTGGCCTGGGCTTGAGCGAACCTGGTGCCGAGCGCACCGGCGACCGCGGCTCCCGCCGCACCTGCGAGCAGTCTTCGTCGACCGAACATCGCCAACCCATCTCGTCGGCCGAGCAACCGGAAAACCTGCCCAAAGCTTGATGTTAGCGTTAACATTTCAGCCAGCGGCAGTGCGGTGTTCCCATGCTCGGAGTGAGTGGTCGTTTCTGCGTACCGGGTCGCAGTATGGTTCAGAGACGCCACACTCTTCAAGGTTTGACACTTCGGATTCGACGATCACAATTGCGCGAGGCTCGTGTTAGCGCTCACTTCACCGCGTCGACGACGCGGCCACACCTGGCGAGCCAGGTGCCGACGTGCAGCCACTCGCGGCCCTGGCGGTGGGTGACGAGCACCGTCGGCCGCAGGCAGCGCAAGCAGGGCTGCGGTGGCGAGTCGATGGTCATCGGCGTGTTCTCCGGGATGGTCTCGTGAGGATGGACTGCGGGGTGGACGGTCCGACCGCAGAGGCGCGCTGCGGCGAGCAGACCGTCCACCCCGCCTTGCCCGGTGCGTACCGGTGTCTGTCGGGGGAGGCGACACCGGGTTCGGGAACGACCGGGCACGCTGAGAGCGGCTGAGGGCACTCGAGCCGCCCCGAGCGAGATCAGGCGGCGGGAGCGACGACGCTGTGGTCGGGCAGCATCAGACCGCCGTCGTCGAACAACACGATCCCGTTGCACAGCAGGTACCAGCCCTGCTCGGGGTGGGAGACGACGATCTCGGCCCGTTGGCCACGCGGGTCGGCCGCGACAGGGCACTGTGGCTCGTGCTGGCACATGGCTGACACTCCTGGCGGGACCCGGCGGCCGGTATGTCACCGGTCTGTGTGTTCCGGGCCACATGTAGAAAGGGTGCTGGGCACGCGCCGCGGATACATCGGGAGAAGTACGTAGATGGCTACGGACATCCGTACGGGGCCGTGTTGGCCAAACCGTTGTCTGTTCTCCCCTGCGCGTCGGGTGACATCGCACTACGGTGCGTTGGTATGAGCACGGTCGTCCGGAGGAGACCGTCGGGATTGCCTCTGGAGCTGAGCAGCTTCGTCGGCCGCAGGCACGAGGTCGGCGAGGTCAGGCGCCTGCTGTCGGCGTCACGCATCGTGACGCTCACCGGACCGGGCGGAGTCGGCAAGACGCGCCTCGCCCTGGAGGTGGGCAGCGCCGTGCACCGGGCCTTCCCGGACGGGGTGGTGCTGGTCGAGCTGGACCAGTTGCGCGACGCGGCGCTCGTGGCGAACGCCGTGGCGCTGGCGGTCGGCATGCGCGAGGCGGGCCGGACGTCGGTGGAGATGCTGACCTCCTACCTGGAGTCCCGCCGGCTGCTGCTGGTGCTGGACAACTCCGAGCACCTGGTCGACGCGGTCGCCGGGCTGTCCCGCACCTTGCTGCGGCACTGCCACGAGATGCGGATCCTGGCCACGAGCAGGGAATCGCTGGGCATCGCGGGCGAGGTCGTCATGCCCGTGCCACCGCTCACCCTCCCGGACCCGGAGCGGCCGGTCACCGAGCAGGAGCTCAGCAGATCCGAGGCGGTGACGCTGTTCGTGGAGCGGGCGACGTCCGTGCGGCGCGACTTCACCGTGAACGCCGCCAACGGGGACGCGGTGGCCGAGATCTGCCAGCGGCTGGACGGCCTCCCGCTGGCGATCGAGCTGGCGGCGGCACGGGTGCGCGCACTGTCCGAGAAGGACATCCTCTCCAGGCTGCTGAACCAGTCCCAGCTGCTCACCACCCGGTTGCGCCACCTCCCCGCCCGGCAGCAGACGCTGCGGGCGTGCATCGAGTGGAGCCACGGCCTGTGCTCGGACCAGGAGAAGCTGCTGTGGGCGCGGCTGTCGGTGTTCGCGGGCGGGTTCGAGCTTGAGGCCGCGGAGGCGGTGTGCTCCGGTGACGGGCTCGCCGCCGAGGACGTGCTGGGCACCGTGACGTCGTTGCTGGACAAGTCGATCCTGGTCGGAGAACAGCACGGCGACGCGATGCGCTACCGGATGCTGGAGACCATCCGCGAGTTCGGCATCGAGCAGCTGGAGCGCACCGGCGAGCACGCCAGGCTGCTCCGCGCGCACCGCGACTTCCACCTCGGATTGGTCGAGCAGGCGAACGAGGACTGGGTGAGCTCCCGGCAGGTGTTCTGGTTCGCCCGCCTGGACCGGGAACACGCCAACATCCAGGCGGACGTGGACTACTGCCTCAAGCAGCCGGGAGAGCTGGACGCCGCGTTCCGGATGCTGTCCGGGCTGTTCCACTTCTACTGGTGGGGCCGCGGGTGGGCCAGGGAGGGCCGCCTGTGGCTGGCACGGGCGCTCGACCAGCCGGGTCCGCCGTCCATCCTCCGCGCCGAAGCCCTGCTCACCGACGCCAGCCTGGCGTCCGCGGACGGAGAGTTCGACATCAGCCTGGAGCGGCTGGCAGAGGCCAGGGTCATCGAAGAGGGCGTGAACGACCCGGCCACCACTGCCTTCGCCTGCTGGGTCGAAGGCAACATCGACCTGTACAGCGGTCGTCTCCCGACCGCGATCGCGATCTTCGAGCGGGGCATCGCGGCGCTGCCGCCAGGCGTCAACGTGCCGCGTCGCCTCGACCTGATGGTGAGCTACTCGAGCGCGGTGGGACTCGTCGGCGACGTGGCCCGCGCCACCGCCTGCCACGAGGAGTGGTTGCGGATCACCGAACCGGCCGGCGAGTGTTTCCACCGGTCCTACGCGCTCTGGAGCATGGGGCTGTTCGCGATGGCCAAGGGCGAGCTGGACCGGGCCGCCGAGCTGCAACGGGAGAGCATCCGGCTGCGCCGCGACATCCGCGACCTCACCGGAATCGGGTGGTCGGTGGAGTCGTTGTCGTGGATCGAGTCCGCGCTGGGGCACGCCGCGGTGGCGGCCACGTTGCTCGGCGCGGCGGATCGGATCTGGGAGATCATGGGCCGTCCGCTGCGCACCTACCAGCACATGTACCCGTACCACGAGGGAACCGAGCGTGCTGCTCGGGAGCGCCTCGGCACGAAGGGGTTCGAGGGGGCGTTCGGACGTGGCCAGGCGATGAACGTCGACGAAGCCGTCGCGTTCGCCCTGAACGAGCAGCCACCGGCCGTGGCACAGGCCGAGTCGCCGAGCGTGCTGACCCGGCGTGAGCGGGAGATCGCGGACCTCATCGCCGAGGGCCTGACCAGCCGGCAGATCGCGGACCGGCTGGTGATCTCGGTGCGCACCGCGGAAACCCACACCGAGCACATCCTGGCCAAGCTCGGGTTCCAGTCCAGGGTTCAGGTCGCGACCTGGGTGTCCCAGCAGCGGGCGTCGGGCTGACGCGCGGTGGAGGCCGTCGATCGAGACGCCGGGATCGACCTGGCCGAACTGCTGGCCGCGTTCTCGCTGGCCACCGACCTCGGGCTGGGTCAGCCGATGGAGCACGTGCTCCGGTCGTGGCGGATCGCGGAACGGCTCGCCGAGCGCATGGACCTGCCGGAGGATCAGCGGCGGTCGCTGTTCTACGTCTCGATGCTCGCCTGGGTCGGTTGCATCGCGGACTCCCCCGAGGTGGCGGCGTCGTTCGGCGATGACATCGCCTTCCGCGCGGACAGCTACGAGGTCGATCTCGCCGGGCTCGCGGGGTTCGGTTTCTTCTTCCGCCGTGCCGGCCGCGGCGGGCCGATGTGGCACCGGTTCCGGGTCGCGACGACGATGCTGACGACCGGCGGCCAGAACGTCATGCAGGGCATGCAGTCGCACTGCGTCACGACGTCGACGCTGGCGGAGCGGCTCGGGCTCGGCCCGGACGTCGTGACGGCGTTGCGGCAGTTCTTCACCCGTTGGGACGGGCGAGGGGTGCCGCACGGAGTCGGTGGCACGGACATCGCGCCGACCATTCGCCTGCTGCACCTGGCCGACGTCGTCGAGGTCCGGCACCGGACCGGCGGCATCGAGGGGGCGCTCGACGTCGCGAGAGCGCGGCGCGGCCGTCAGTTCGCGCCGGACGTGGTCGACGCGTCTCTCGCGCACGCGCCCGAGGTGCTGTCCGACACCGGCAGCGGGATCGACCCACGGCTGCGCCGCCCTCTGACTGAGGGCGAGCTGGACACGGCGTTGGAAGCTTTGGCCGACTTCACCGACCTGCGCTGCGCCTCGCGGGCCGGGCATTCCCGCGGTGTCGCGGAGCTCGCCGGCGCGGCGGCCCGGTCGATGGGACTCCCCGCCGGCGACGTCGTCGCCACCCGGCGCGCGGGCCTGCTGCACGACATCGGGCTGCACGGGGTACCGGTGACGGTCCTGGACCAGCCGGGGCCGCTGTCGGCCACCGACTGGGAGCGCGTGCGGCTCAGTTCGTACTACACCGAGCGCGTCCTCGCTCGGCCGGCGGCGTTGGCGAGGCTGGGCGCGATCGCCGCGACGGCCCACGAGCGCATGGACGGCAGCGGCTACCACCGCGGCCTCTCCGGCGCGGCGGTGCCGATGACCGGGCGCCTGCTGGCCGCGCGGCGTGCACGTACCGGGCGATGCTCGAACCGAGGGCGCACCGACCGGCGTTGACGGACAAGCAGGCCGTCAGCGCGATGCGGGACGCGATCCGGTCCGGCGCACTCGACGGTGACGCGGCCGAGGCCGTCCTGTCCGCCGCGGGCAACGGCACCCGGCGGCGGGTGTCCGGTCCGGCCGGGCTCACCCCGCGCGAGGTCGAGGTGCTGATCCTGATCTCGCGCGGCGCGCAGACCGGCGAGGTCGCCGACCAACTGGGGATATCCCGCAAGACGGCGGGCACGCACATCGAGCGGATCTACACCAAGACCGGGGCGTCGTCACGCTCGACCGCGACGTTGTTCGCGCTGCGCAACGGCCTGCTCGACCCGCTCGATCTGTAGGGAGAACGCCCGACGACACGGGACCTTCCGGCTCCTAACGTCCTGTTCCCGACGAAAAGGAGCAGATCATGTCGAACAAAGCAGTCATCAGTCTGGCGACGGGGCTCGAGGACTCGGAGAAGGTGACCGTCGCGTTCCTGGTCGCGATCGGCGCCGCCGAGACCGGACGCGAAACGATGATGTTCCTGAGCAAGGAAGCGGTACGCCTCTCGCTGACCGGCACCGCCGCGGGCGTCGCGTGCGACGGCTGCCCGCCGCTGGCCGACCTGTTCCAGCGCTACGAGGCCGCCGGCGGGCGCTATTACGTCTGCCCGCTCTGCTTCAACGCCAAGCAGCTCGACGCCGGCAACCTCATTCCCGGCGCGGAGATCAACGGCACCATCCCGTTGTGGAAGTGGATCGGCGACGAGCCCGCGACCACGTTCAGCTACTGAAGGCGTTCAACGCCATTCGGTGACGGTGACGCTGTCGCCGACGGCGATCTCGCCGGGAGTGAGCACGGCCGCTTTCAGACCGAAACTGACGCCGTCGGGTTCGCGGCGGTAGCCCGCCAGGGTGCGCAACGGCTCGGGACCGGCGCGCACCCCGGTCGTCTGGTCGACCAGGGTCACCGCGCACCGGATGGCCAGCTCGCCGAAGCCGATCTCGGCGCCACCGATCGTCATCCGGCCCACCCGGTCCTCGGTGTGCGGCTCGGGCCAGCCGCTGATCACGATGTTGGGCCGGAACCTGTCCATCGGAACGGGATCCGCGCCCCGCGCCACGATCCGCGCGTTCAAGTCGTCCAACGAGGACAGTGAGAGGACCAGCAGCGCCGTCGGATCGGTCGCGCCGCGGGCCCGGCTCGCCCGCGCCGGCTCGCGCACCAGCCGGACCGGTCTGCCGAGCACCTCGGACAGCCACTCGGCCGCGTCGTCACCCTGGTCGATCCCGCTGCCCGGCCACTTCTCCACCTCCACCGGCCGGGTTTCCCCGTCGGCCGCCACGTCCAGCACCAGCTCGCCGCCACCGGGCGCGCTCAGCTCCAGCTTCGCGCCGTCGTGCACCAGCCGGCCTCGGATCACGGCCAGCCGCGGCGCCTCGCCCTGCCAGATCGTCGTCCCGTCCGGCTTGACCGGTGCGAACAGCCGATCACAGGCCAGTCCGGTCGCGGTGACTTCGGCCTGCTCCACCGCGATCCCGGCACATCCCTTGATCGGATACAACGTCAGCGCGTGCACGGATGCCATCCGGCCAACATACCGGCGGTGCCGCCGTCGTCGGGTGAAGACGAACCGGTTCGACTCTCTGGTCCCTTGCAGGATATGGCTTGCTGCGCGTACTTTCACTCTTCGATCGAACCGGTTCGAGTCTCCGTCTCCCCTGACCAGTTTCGGAGTCCTCATGGTTCACCGACGAACCCCCACCACCGTCCTGGCCGCGCTGGCCCTCGCGCTCACGGCGGCGGCACCGGCCCACGCCGCGGACGAGTCCGTCAGCGTCAACTTCTCCGTCACCAACGGCACCCCCACCTACCGCGCCTCCGGCTGGATCTACGGCATGACGGAGAACGGCACGGGTCCCGCCGACCACTTCTTCAAGGACGTCAAGTTCCGGTACATGCGCGCCGGCGGTGCCCAGCTCGACAGCCCCGGCGGCTGGGTGTCCGGCAGGTACGACCGCCGCTGGAACTCGACCCGCGCCCAGCTGCTGCGCACCCGTTCGCTGGGCGGCGAGTTCATCCTGCTGGTCCACGACCTGTGGGGCGCCGACGGGTATCCGATCTCGCGCTTCCCCGACGACAACGGCAACTGGGCCGATTACGACAACTTCCTCACCCGCGTGATCGACGACGTGCGAGCGACGGGCGCCCCGGTGCAGTGGGACCTGTGGAACGAACCCAACATCACGCTGTTCTGGAACCGCCCGCAGTCCCAGTACTTCGAGCTGTGGCGACGCACCTACCAACGCGTCCGGGCGGCGTTCCCCAACCAGCTGATCGTAGGCCCGAGCTGCGCGTGCACCCCCTCGACCGGCGGCTGGTGGCCGCAGTACCTGGACTTCGTGCGCGCCAACAACCTCGTGCCGGACATCATCAGCTGGCACTCGCTACCGGGCGACCCGGTGCAGAACGTGAACGTGGCGAACCAGACGCTCGACTCGCGCGGCATCCCGCACCCGCGGCCGTACCAGATCAACGAGTACGGCGCCGGCGACGAACAGAACCCCGGCGACGGCGCGTGGTACATCACGCGCCTCGAACGGGCGGGCGCGGACGGCCTGCGAGCGAACTGGGCCAGCGCCGGCAACCTGCACAACGATCTCGGCAACCTGCTCGTCCGCAACTCGGCCGGGCAGCACCAGCCCAAGGGCGAGTGGTGGGTCTACCGCTTCTACGCCTCGCAAACCGGCCAGATCGTCGCCACGACACCGAGCCAGGCCTACGACTCGTTCGCCACGAAGTCGAACGGCGTGGCGAAGATCCTCGTCGGTGGTGGCGGCACCACCGGCAACGTCGCGGTCGCCCTGCAACGCCTGGACACCACCACCGGCATCGTGCAGAACAACCAGGTGCGCGTGCTCGTCCAGCGCATCCCGCACAACAACGGCGGCGCGGTCCAGGGCCCGGTCACCGTGCAGAACTCGGTGGTGACGCTGAACGGCAACGCGACCACGGTCAACCTGCCGCACAACAACATCGACGAGACCTTCACCATCACCCTGCTCCCACCGGGCAGCAGCGGCTTCCAGACCGTCGCCGCCGCCCAGCACTCCCAGCAGTGCCTCGACAACACGAACCTGAGCACCGCCGACGGCAACCTGCAGCAGCAGTTCTACTGCGAGGGCGGCGACCAGCAGCTGTGGAACTTCACCCCGGTGTCCGGCAGCACCGGCACCTACACCGTCGTGAACCAGCAGTCGGGCAAGTGTCTCGACGTCAGCGGATCCTCGACCGCGGACGGTGTCACCGTCGCGCAGAACACCTGCTCCCCCGGTTCGGCCAGCCAGCAGTACACGCTGCGGAAGGTCACCTACAGCGGCAACGATCCCCACGACTACCAGCTCGTCGCACGGCACAGCGGCAAGTGCGTCGACGTCAACGGGGTCTCGGCCGCGGCCGGTGCCCGGATCATTCAGTGGTCCTGCAAGCCTTCCGGGCAGGGTGGAGAGCTGAACCAGACCTGGCGACTCTGGGGCAGCTCATGAGCTGACCTGACCGGCGTCGACGGGCCGGGTCATTTCATCGCCGCTTCGCGACGATTGCGATTGGGGCTTGACTTCGGGGCCCTTGCGAGGCGCATATCGGCCTAGAAAAGCCGGGCTGATAGAGCGCCCGGCCGATCCGAACACGGTAGCACCTCGCACCCAAAGTCAAGCCCCAATCGCGCCGTGGTCGCGTCATGACCGCTTCCCGGCGTGGCATCAGGCGTTTACGACTCGGCTTCGCCATCGCCCCACCAAGACCGGCGGGGCGATCAGGCGGCGGTATGGAGAAGGTTTCTCCGGGGCTTGCGTTGCTCGTCGAGCCACCGGGGAGGGTAGAACGTGGGGATGCCGTGCTCCATTGTCACGTCCCATTCACTTTGGTGGATGAGCGTGTGGTGATGGCGGCAGAGCAGGACGGCATTGTCGACCGAAGTGTCGCCCCCGTCTGACCAATGACGTATATGGTGCCCGTCGCATTGTCTGGGTGGTCTGCCGCAGCCGGGGAAAGCGCAGCCGCGGTCGCGGGCGACGAGGGTGCGGCGGATTCCGGCGGTGAAGGTGCGGGTCTTGCGGCCGATGTCCATCGGCTGCGACTTCGCCCCCAGCAGCAGCGGGATGATGCCCGCGCTGCACGCCAGCTGACGGACCTGCTCGGCCGGGATGTGCTCGCCGTTGTCCAGCGTCGCGTAGCCGACCTGCTCAGCGAGGTCGTCGTAGCGCATGGTCACGGTGAGCGTGACCGGCTCGCCACCGTGCTCGGGCAGCTGATCGGCACGCAGCATCAGATCGACCAGCTCGGCCAGCGCATCGCCTTCGCGTTCGGACCGTGGCCGCAGGTCGGGGCCGTCCTCGGCGGTCTCCGGACGGGGCTTGGCCAGCGGGTCGAGCAGCGCCTGGTACTTGGCGCCGGTCACCGTGTCCAGCAGGGCCTTGATCTCCAGCATGCCGTTCTTCCACTGCATCACGTGCTGGTTGACCTGCGGCGCGGGCTCGGGCTCACGCGGCTCGGGATCGTTCTGATAGAGCCGGTAGGCCAGGTCCTTGCCGAACTCGCGCACCGCACGCGGCTCATGCTCCCGAGCGAAGCCCACCACGGACTCCTCAGCTTCGGCAGGCAGCGCCTTCATCACCTCGGCGACCACCGCGACATGCTCGATCGACAACGCACCCTCGGCCACCGCCTCGGCGGTCACCGGAAGCGCGGAAGCGAGCTCACTGCCGGTCGGCGTGATCTCGGAACTCAGCAATCCGGCATTCGCGACCCATTTCTTGGCCGTGGCGGGATCCCAGCGGACCGCGTGCCGCAACACCTGCGGCAAATTCTTATACCCGAGCTCGCCCGCAGCCCCACGCCGATCCAACTCGGCAATCATCTGCAAGACAGCATTCTCGCGAACCCGAATCTCCGTCACCACATCAACGAGACTGCGCAGCAGCTCGTCAGTGGAGAGGAGTCGGGTTTCGATCACGTGTTCTATCCTACCTCAAGATCACAACAGGATAACGCCTAAAGGCGACCACGATAGGGTGAACCGCTGGTCAAGCGGTAATAAGGCGACCACCGCGCGATTGGGGCTTGACTTTGGGTGCGAGGTGCTACCGTGTTCGGATCGGCCGGGCTCTCTATGCCCGGCTTTTGAAGGCCGATATGCGCCTCGCAAGGGCCCCGAAGTCAAGCCCCAATCGCAATCGTCGCGAAGCGGCGATGAAATGACCCGGCCCGGTAACGCTCGCCGCGAACCGTGCACGGACATCACGGCGTGGAGAGCTCGAACCGCGACACGGTGACCGCGCCACCGAGCGCCTGCGTGGCGTGGTTGAAGATCCCGAACCGGTAGCCCATGAAGAACTGCCATTCGTTCTTCAACGTGAACCCCGACCCGAGCGGTGAGAAGTTCACCCCGTCCGCACTGTAGGAGAACCGGGCCTGCCGACCGCTGCCCGGACGGATGTCGGCGTTGACGCGCAACCAGATCCGGTTGCCGGTGAGGTTCGCGCTCGCGATCTCCGTGCCGGTCCCGGTGGTGTTCCAGTTGCCGTCCATGGTCAGGCCGTTGACCATGACGACCCGGTTGCGGCCGTTGTCGCGTTTCACCCCGATCCACGCCGAGGAGTCGCGCAACATGACGAGGCCGCTGCGGTCGCCGTCGCGCATCGACGTCACGTCGAGCGCGACGGTGGCCGTCGACGACGGGCCCTGGATGCGGTGGGTCAGGGTGTTGCGGGCGTTGTACAGGTCGTTGGTGACGGTCGCCGTCGAGAGCCGCAAACCGTTGTTGACGCTGTACTTCGTGGTGTCCGGGTTGTGGTTCCACTCCCACTGCGGACCGAGTTTGGTGCCCGCGAACGTGTCCACGCCGATCATCGGTTTGACCTGGCGCGGTGGGGGCGGGAGGTTCGGCATCGGGTAGTTCGCACCCCAGCCGCCGTTGACCGTGGTGATGCGCGGCCAGCCGTCCGCGGTCCAGGTGATCGGTGCGAGCACCGGCATGCGGCCGCCGGGATAGGCGTCGATGAACGCCATGTAGTACCAGTCGCCGTTCTGCGTCTGCACGAGGCCGCCCTGGTGCGGCACTCCCGCGCCCTGGACCGGGGAAGGCATGTTCAGCAGCACCTGCTGGACTGTGTACGGGCCGAACGGGTTGGAGGCCTTGAGCACGTACTGGCCGTTCGCAGGCCTGGTCAGCCAGATGTAGTAGTTGCCGTTGCGCTTGTAGAACCGGGCGCCTTCAAGGGTTCCGATGTTCGACGGGGTCTGGAACACCTGCTGCGAGCGCACCTCGGACTTCCCGTCCGGCGAGAGCTGCGCGACGCTGATCTGGGTGTTGCCGTAGGCCACGTACATCGTGTCGTTGTCGTCGACCAGCATCCCGGCGTCGAAGTAGCACTTGTTGATGGTGGACAACTTGGACCACTGGCCGTCTACCGCCGAGGCGGTGTAGACGTGGGTCTGCGCGAAGTCGACACACCCACCCCAGTAGTAGGTTCTGTTGCTCTTGCGGTAGTTCAGGAACGACGCCCAGATCCCGCGCACGTAACCGCGGCCGCCGTTGAGGTCGTACTTGGCGCCGAAGTCCAGCCGTGGCACGGAGTGTCCGGCGTACTCCCAGTTGACCAGGTCGTAGGAGCGCAGGATCGGCGCGCCCGGCGAGTAGTGCATGGTCGACGCCGAGTAGTAGTACGCGTCGTCCACGCGGATGATGTCGCCGTCCGCGAAGTCCTGCCACACCACCGGGTTCTTGAACGAGGCGGCCTGAGTCGTGCCGGAGGCCGTGCTCGCGGTGAGTCCGCCGGCCGCGAAGACGAGTGCGGCGAGAGTCGCCGCGATCCGTGTGCGCTTCATGATCGTGCCCACTTCTGGTTGGACTGACCGTTGCAGGTCCACAGCACCAGCCGCGAGCCGTTGGCGGTGCCGGACCGTTCGACGTCCAGGCAGAGACCGGCGTTGGCGTTGCGGATCGAGCCGTCGGCCGCCACCGTCCAGCGCTGGTTCGCCTGGCCGTTGCACGACCAGCTGATGACGCGGGTGCCGGTGGCGGTGCCCTGGTTGTAGGCGTCCAGGCACTTGTCGCCGAAGACGCGGATCTCGCCGTTCGGCCACGTGGTCCACTGCTGGCTCGCCGCGGTGTGACAGTCCTGGATCACCGTGTTCGCACCGGCCGCCGTGGAGCCGTTCTCCACGTCGAGGCACCGGTTGGACGATGCGCCGCGCAGCCGGGCGGTGGTACCGGTGATCGGGCTGCCGCCGGACACGCGATAGGCGGCCACGCCGTGTGCCGGGACGGAGGCGGAGATCGCGCCCGAGGTGGTGGACGTGCCGCCGGTCCACAGGTCGGTCAGCGTGAAGCCGGTGCCGGACAGGCCGATCTGAGCGGCCGTGGTGGACACGGTCGCGGTGCCGTTGCCCCGGTTGAACAGTCCGATCGCGACCGAGCCGTCCGACAGCGGTTTGGCGAACACCTCGGTGGCGCCGTCATCGCGCACGCGCCGTCCGCCGGCACCGAGCCGGTCCTGGTTCACAGCGAGCAGGCGCGAGTTGCGCAGGATCGCGCTCACGTCGGCGGACATGGTGCGGATGTCGTTGCCCGCCATGAGCGGCGCGCCCAGCAACGACCACAGCGCGAAGTGCGAGCGGGCCTCGGTGAGCGAGAGGCCGGGGCGTCCGACGACGAGCATGTCCGGGTCGTTCCAGTGGCCGGGGCCGGACTGGACGGCGAGCGGGACGGTGACGTCGACGACGTTGCCCACGCCCATCGGGTAGCTGTTGACGTTGCCGTTCTGCCAGATGTCCAGCAGGTCCTCGGTGGTGCGCCACAGGTCGGCGACCTCACCCCAGTTGTACCTGTCACCGGTGATGGGGTGGAAGCTGTTGGGGTTGATGCTGTAGACGATCGGGCGGCCGGTGGCGCGCAGGGCGTCGCGCATGATCGTGAACCGGGCGACCTGCTCGTCACGGGTGCCGGCGCCCGAACACCAGTCGTACTTCAGGTAGTCCACGCCCCACGACGCGAACGACCGCGCGTCCTGGACCTCGTGGCCCTTGCTGCCGGTCGCACCGGGGTGGGCGCCGGTGCCCTGGGCGCACGTCTTCTCGTTCGGCGCCTGGTAGATGCCGAACTTCAGGCCACGCGCGTGGATGTAGTCGCCCAGCGCCTTCATGCCGCTCGGGAACTTCGTGGGATGCGAACGCAGGTTGCCCGCGGAGTCGCGCTGCGGGTCGAACCAGCAGTCGTCCACCACCACGTACTGGTAGCCGGCGTCGCGCATGCCGGAGGACACCATCGCGTCCGCGGCCTGGCGGACCTGGGCCTCGGTGATGCCGCAACCGAAGCTGTTCCAGGTGTTCCAGCCCAGCGGCGGGGTCAGTGCCGGGCTGCCGGGCGCGGCGGGTGCGGCGGCGGGGCCGGCGGTGATGGTCGCGGCGGCTACCAGCACGGCGGCGACGAGGTGCGGCAGTCGTCTAGTGCCGCGACTGGCAGCCTTTGCCCCGTATTTCGACGTCCAGACGGGTGCATCGCGGTGCCGGCCCCACGTCCTCATCCTGGTTGGCTGTGGGCGTGGGGCCGGTGCCGCGAGGCGCCCTGCTGGGCGTCGGAAGACGCGGCGAAGGTTGCCGGTCGCGGCACTTGGCCGGATGGGCATCGTCGGTCCCTCTCTGGCAGGGTGACGCCGCCGGGGATCCGGGTTCCCGGCGGCGTCGGTCTGGGGGTCAGCAGGTCGAGTTGGTCTGGGTCAGCAGGCCGAGCCGCCACGGCAGCTTGTTGTAGTCACCGCCGGAGTTGGGGTTCATCCCCTGGTAGAGGAAGCGGAGCTGACAGGGGTTGATCTCCATCGTCTGGTCGAGCCCGGCGCGGATCATCTCGCCGTGGCTGATGTCGCGCGTCCACTGTCCACCTGGGAACGTCACGTTGTTCGAGCGGGCGAACGGGTTCGACTCCTCGGCGGCAAGCGTGCTCCACGGACCGGTGATCGCCGGAGCGGTCCAGGTGCGGAACCAGCGGCGGCCGTCCGACCCGATCGCCTCGTGCACCAGCAGCCACTGGTTCTTCCCGGCGACCTTGTAGACGTTGGCGGCTTCGAACAACCGGTTGCGGTTCGAGTCCTGCATCGCGATCACGGTGTTGGTGAACCCGTTGGGGAACTGCCCCATGGTCGTTTCGGAGCGGTAGAGGTGACCGTTGTCGTCGGACGAGAACAGGTAGCACTTGGCGTTGTCACAGACCATCCAGAAGTCGACCCAGTAGCCGTTGCCGATGTTGTCGCGGATGATCTGCGGCATGCCGTTCGCGTAGAAGTTCTTCGGCGCCGACCACGACGACGGGTTCGAGATGTCCGTGGTCGTCGAGTACGACGCGTTCGATCCCGTCTGGTACACCAGGTACCACAGGCGTTGCGGCGCGAAGTAGAACACGTGCGGCGCGGCTTTGTAGCCACTGCCGACCGCCGTGCGGTCCAGGTAGTGGTGTTGTGCCGAGGCAGCCTGCGACCAGTCGGTGAAGCTCGTGTACATGATGTTGTAACCGGTGGTGTAAACCGAGGCGAACACGTGGTATTTGCCGTTGTGGTACACCACGCTCGGGTCCTTGACCGAGTAGACGTTCGGGTGTGCCGAGTCCGGTTTGGGACTGATCAGCGCGCCGCTGGAGGACCACCGGAAGCTCGACGGCAGGTTGCCGACGGGCGGATTGCCCGTCGTGGTGGTCGTGGTGGTCGTCGTGGTCGGGCCGACGTCGCCGGTGCACAGGGTGCCGTTCAGCGTGAACGCGGTGGGGTTCGGGTTGTTCGTGCCGGTGGCGGAACCGTTGAACCCGAACTCCACCTTCCCGCCGGTCGGGATCGCCGCGTTGTAGGAGACGTTTCGCGCCGTCACCTGGGCCCCGGACTGGGCCGCCTGGGCGTTCCACGCCTCCTTGACCTGCTGTCCGGCACCGAAGCTCCAGGTGAGCGTCCAGCCGTCGATCGCGTCACCGAGGTTGGTGACGCTGACGTTCGCGGTGAACCCACCGTCCCATTGGGACGGTGCGGCGTAGGACACCGAACAACCCGGCGCGGCCGCGGCGGGAGGCAGGGTCACCGCGGTGATCACGGACAGGGTGACGAGCGGTGCGGCGGCCGCGGCCGCGAGCCGGGCCCGCCGGGATGCGAACAGTCGTGCGAAGAACATGATCACCCTTCGGCGTTGGAGGGGGCGGAGGCAGGGATCACGGGCTGGAGCAGGTCGGGGCGCCGATCGACGGCGTGCCGGAACCGGAGGCGAGGAAGCCGAACGTGGTGGAGCCACTGGGGTTGATCGTGCCGTTGTAGAGCGCGTTGGTGACCGTGACCGAACCGCTGGCGGTGCCACCCCAGATCTGGGTCACGGTGTACCCGCCCGGCAGGGTGAACCGGACCGTCCAGCCGGTGATGGTCGACGCGGTGGGGTTGGCGACGGTCACTTCGCCCTGGAAGCCACCGTTCCAGCTGCCGGTCACCACCGGCGTCGCGGTGCACGGTCCGCCGGGCTGCGGCGGGTTCGGGTCGCCGATGCTGCCCGGCACGGACGACAGGGCGTTGAACCAGACCGCGGCCATCTTGCTGTAGCCGGCGGCGTTCGGGTGGATGCCGTCGGGCAGATCGGACACCGGCACCGCCGGGTACATGTCCACCACGTGCACCCGTTTGCCCGCCGCCGCCTTGGCCCTCAGCAACGGCACGATGGCGGCGTTGTAGTTGCGCACGGTCGCGTCGGCGAACCGGATCGGGATGATCGTCGAGACGAACACCTCCGCCGAGGGCGCCTGCGCGGTGATCTTGTCCACCAGCGCGGAGAGCCGCCGCGGCGCTCCTGCCGGATCGCTGCCGTACATGTCGTTGGTACCGATGTGCAGCAGGATCGTGCGCGGCGTGTAGGTGCGCAGCCAGTTCACGACGTTCGCGTCGATCTGCGCGATGGTCCAGCCGGGATGGCCTTCGTGGTTGCGGTCGGGCATCGAGGAAGGACCGTCCGACAACGAACCGACGAAGTCGACGGTGCGCCCGGCGGCGCGCAGTTTCGTGCCGAGGTCCAGCCGATAGCCACCGATCGAGCCGCCCTGGGTGATCGAGTCGCCCAGCGGCATGACCCGCACCGGATCGGCGAGCGCGGCCGGTTCCTCCACAATGGACTGGTCAGCGAGAGCCGGTGTCGCCGTCAGCAGGACGGCGACCAACACTCCGCACAGCGCCTTCAGCGGGCTCGACATGGTGAGCCTTCCTGGACAGTCAGCAACAGGGGCGACTTCCAGCAATGTAACGACGGCCGTCACACGCGGTCAAAGCTAAATGTGAGCGTTAACCTTTAGCTACTCGACATCGTCAGTGTCGAATTCTCATTCGACACAAGGGAAATCGAATCATCGACACGGCCGGAAGCCCGCCTGTCAGATCTTGGGCTGTTAGCGTGAACATGAAGTTCACCCGTGCGGCGCCGCCACCGAGCCGCCCTCACGCACCGGCATCGGCACGCGGTGGATCATCGGCGTCCGGGCGCGCCGGACGACCATCTCCACGAGAACCCTGACCGCCCACGCGCCCAGCTCGTGGTGCGGCAGCGCGACCGTGGTCAGCCGCGGCCGCATCCACGAGGCGACGGGATGGTCCTCGAACCCGATCACCGAGACGTCCTCCGGTACCGAGAGCCCGGCCTCGGCGAGCGCCTGGTAGGCACCGAACGCCAGGTGGTCGTTCAGGCACACCAGCGCTTTGGGCCGGTGCTCGCTCAGCAGTGCCGCGGTGGCGGCGAAACCGTGTTCCGGTGTCCACTTCGGACACCAGCGCGCCCCGGCCACCTCGACGTCCGCCTCGGCGAAGACCTCGCGCAGACCGCGGAGGCGCTCGGAGGCGGCGATGCTCTGCGGCGGACTGTCGTGCCTGGACGCCCCTGCGCCGATCAGGTGAATGTCGCGGTCGTGCCCGGCCTCGACCAGGAGGCGCGCTGCGGAACGGCCGGCCTGCACCTCGTCGGGCAACACCACCGGAACGGCCACGGCGGTCGCGGAGGTGGCGTTGAGCAGCACGGCGGGCACGTCGGTCAGGCAGTCCGGAACCACGACCGCCCTGGTGTGCGTGGACGCGATCACCACGCCGTCCGCGCGCCGGTCCCGCATCGCGTCGACCAACGTCCGTTCGACCAAGGGATCTCCGCCGGACTCCCCCACGAACAGCATGAACCCGTGCCGGTACGCCGCGTCCACCGCGCCCTTGATCATGTCGGCGGCCCAGCCGGACGACGTCACGCTGTCGGACACGAACCCGATCGTCTGCGATCGGCCTCCGCGCGGGCCCGTCGCCAGGACGTTGCGCCGATAACCCAGTTCGTGCGCCGTCGTGCGCACTCTCCGCTCGGCTTCCGCCGAGATGCGGAGCTCACGCGCTCGTCCGGTCAGGACGAGCGACGCCGTCGTGACCGAGACTCCGCTCGCCGCCGCGACGTCGGCCAATGTCACGCGCGCCCGTCTCACCGCGGATCCGCCTCCCGTTGCCGTGCGGGGCCAGGCCGCGCAGCACGCAGCCGGGTTCCACGAAATGCTTGCGAGCAACCGTTTTCGCCGGGCGATCCTGGGCGGTGGAACCGCCCGGCGAGCACGCTCACCGCTTCAGTCGGCCAGGCTCCCCTGCGTCACCGCGGCGCACGAGCCACGCCTCGGTGATGTGGGTGAACATGGCGTCGGCCGCACCGGCCGCGTCCTGGGCTGCGATGCGTTCGAAGATGCGCCGGTGCCCCGCGTTCGAGGCCTTGCACAGCTCACGGCCGCTCTTGCCGTGGTAGCCGGCGGAGTTGATGGCCTGCCCCTCCAGCGAACGCACGACACCGCGGGCGATGCGGTTCCCCGACGCCTGCATGATCGTGTCGTGGAAGAGGCGGTCGTGCTCCTCGTACGCCGGGACGTCACCGACCAGCTCGTCCATCCGGTCCACCAGTGCCCGCAACCGCTCGACGGTGTCCTGGCCGGCGGTGCGCGCGGCGACCTGCGCCATGTCCGACTCCAGCAGCCGCCGGGTCACCACGAGATCGTCGAGCACCGCGAGGCTCTCGTCGTCGGCGATCGCGGCGGCGAGCACCAGTTCGTCGAGCATGTTCCACTGCACCGGTGGGTTGACCGTGGTGCCCGAGCCCTGCCGCACCCGGACCAAACCCTTCTCCTGCAGGACTTTCACCGCCTCGCGGATCACCGTCCTGCTCACCGAGAAGGTCTCGCAGAGGACCGGCTCCGGGGGCAGGGTGACGCCGGTGCCGTAGCTGCCGCGGACGATGCGCTGCACGAGCTCGGCGGTGACCGCCGCGGCGAGACTGGCCGGTCTCCGCGTCCACCCCGGCGTCGTGGACTCGTCCGATGCCGGTTGGCGACCTGTCGCTGTCATCTTTGACTCCGTTGCGCCGCGGTCCGTCGATCAGGGCCAGAGTATACGTAACACCATTGACGTCACACGTCATACGAGTTACGTTCGCGTTGATTCACCCGGCCGCCGACGGCCGGCTTCTCCTGCGCGGAAGCGCTCCCTCGCCGGCCCGGCCGCCACAGTCCACAAAGGACATCTTCCTGCCCCGCCCGCCGCCACGGGAGAACGATCCACGACTCAGGAGGTCACTTGTCCACGTCCTCGTTCCCCACAGCGCGGCGGCGCACGGCACTCGCCGCCGTCGCGGTGGTGGTGACCGCCGCGATCGCCACCGCTCCCCCGGCCTCGGCCGCCACGACCACCCTGTACGCCTCGCCCGCGGGCACCGGCACCGCCTGCACCGCCACCGAGCCGTGCTCGTTGCCGGCCGCGCAGTCCGCGGTGCGGTCCCGCAACAGCACGATGTCCGGCGACATCGTGGTGGAGCTGGCCGGCGGGGTGTACCGGCTCTCGCAGCCGTTCCGGCTCACCGCGGCCGACTCGGGCAGCAACGGTCACCGCGTGCTGTGGCAGGCCGCCGCGTCGGCTCGTCCCGTCATCAGCGGTGCCAAGGCGGTCACCGGGTGGTCGGTCGCCGACGCCGGCAAGAACATCTACCGGGCGAACGTCGGCACCGGTCTGGACAGCCGCCAGCTCTACGTCGACGGCACGATCGCGACTCGGGCGCGAACGCAGGTGAACCGGTCCGACTTCACCTTCACCGACACCGGCATGCGTTTCTCGACCAGCGCGCTGGGCTACCTGAACAACCTGGCGAACCAGAACCGGGTCGAGGTGGAGAGCGTCAACTCGTTCACCGACAGGTACTCGCCGGTGCAGAGCATCAGCGGCAACTTCCTCACGATGCAACAACCCGCGTGGAACAACAACACATTCGGCTACGACGCGCTCAACAACCCGTTCCGCGCCGGGCCGCTGTACCTGGCGAACGCGTACGAGTTCCTCGACGCGCCAGGCGAGTGGTACCTCAACCCGGGCACCGGCGTGCTCTACTACATCCCGCGCGCCGGGCAGAACATGAGCAACGTCAGCGTCGAACTGCCGACGTTGCAGTCTCTTGTCGACGTCGGCGGCACCTACGACGCGCCCGCGCGGGACATCTCGTTCAGCGGCATCACCTTCACCGGCACCTCGTGGCTCGGTCCCAGCAGCAACCAGGGGTTCGCCGACCAGCAGACCGGTGCCTACATCGCGGGCAACTGGAACTGGCCCGCCGATCGGTTGAACACGTGCAAGAGCGGCTGTCCGTTGTTCGAGGCGGTCCGGCCGCACTGGTTCCAGATGCCCGCCGCCGTCCAGATCTCCGCGGCCAGTCGCATCACCTTCACCGACTCCCGCTTCGTCAACCTCGGGCAGACCGCGATCGGCATCGGCAACGACGCCAACGCGCACGCCAGCGGGGTCGGCCTGGGCGCGTCCGGCATCACGATCACCCGGTCGGAGATCGCCCACAACTCGGCGGGCGGCGTCGTGGTCGGTGGCGTGCGCGCCGACGCGCACCACCCGAGCGACCAGCGGATGGTCAACCGGGACATCACGGTCAGCTACAACCGCGTCCACGACCTCGGCATCGAGTACCGGGGCATCGTGTCGGTGCTCAACACCTACGTCACCAACGCGACAGTGGCCCACAACGAGGTCTACAACCTGCCGTACAGCGGCATTTCCCTCGGTTACGGCTGGGGTTCCAACGACGCGGGCGGCAGCAACCACTACGCCAACCGAGGCCTGTACAACTACCAGCCCCGTTACTCCACGCCCACCACCGCGTCGAACAACAAGCTCATCAACAACTACGTCCACGACGTGATGCAGCAAATGACCGACGGCGGCTGCATCTACACGCTCGGCTGGAACCCGAACGCGGAGATCAGTGGCAATCACTGCCTGCGCACCAACGGATTCTTCGGGCTCTACTTCGACGAGGGTTCGAAGTACTACCGCGCGACCGGCAACGTCTTCTCCGCCACCGGCACGTGGGCCACCGCGAACTACGGAGGTGGCGAGAACATGGGCAACTGGACGGTCACGAACAACTGGTCGACCAACGGCAGCACCAACATTTCCAACGGTGACCGCGGCAATGTCGTGAGCGGCAACGTCACGGTCTCGAACGGCAACTGGCCGGCCGGCGCGCAGGCCGTGATGGCCAACGCCGGACCGGGCGGCACCGGTGGCGGTGGCCGCGAGAACGTCACCGTCGTCGGCGCCCAGTCGAGCCGCTGCCTCGACGTCGCCGGCACGGGCAACAACGCCAGGGCGAGGCTCTGGGACTGCGGCAGCGGCGCGAACCAGCGGTGGAGCTACACGTCCGCCAGGCAGTTCACCATCGGCGGCAAGTGCCTGGACGCCTCGGGCGGGGGCACCGCCAACGGCACCGCCGCGATTCTCTGGGACTGCCACGGCGGCCTGAACCAGCAGTGGAACGTCAACGCCGACGGCAGCGTCACCGGCGCGCAGTCCGGGTTGTGCCTGGACGCCAGCGGCAACGGCACCGCGAACGGCACGCTGATCCAGCTTTGGGCGTGCCACGGCGGCCTGAACCAGCAATGGAGCCTCCGCAGTTGATCTGACCGTCCACACGCGACGGTTCCCCGTCCCGGTCGGCGCTGGCCGGGACGGGGAACCGTTCTTCTCCCTGCCGCAGGGAGGTCTCAGGAGCAGGCGGTGCCGTTCAACGCCGGTGAGGCGAACGGTGGCGTCGTCCCGCTGTAGTTCGCGTTGTACCCGATGGTCACCTGGCCGCCGGCCGGCACCGAGCCGTTCCACGACGCGTTGCCGACGCGGACCACGTCACCGGTGTCGTTCCACGTCCCGTTCCAGCCCTGCGTGACGGTGACGCCGGGAGCCGAGAACGTGAAGGTCCACCCGGTGAGGGCCGGTCCGCGGTTCTCGATGACGATCTCGGCGCCGTAGCCGCCCTGCCACTGGCTGGTCACGCGATGGCTCGCCCGGCACCCGCCGCCGGGGTTGTTGCCCGTGGTCGTGGTGGTCGTGGTGGGACCGGGTCCCGCCGCCGTCGCGAGTTCGTAGGCCCGCTGCGGCACGAACTGACCCGCCGGCGCGATGCAGCCGTCCGCCTCGCCCGGCAGCTTCACCCACAGGAACGCGTCGATCCTCGAGTCACCCGTGTTCACGGTGCTCGGGGTGCCGATCGCACGACCGGGAGGATCGCACCACTCGGTGCCCTGCGGGCCGTTGCCGTTGCGACTGGTGTCCACCACGGCCTTGAGGCGGCCGTCACCGACGGCGTTGAGCACGTTCTTCGCGAAGTTCACCTCGTCGGAGGTCGTGCGGTAGTTCGACACGTTCGTCGAGATGCCGTCGGCGCTGTTCGAGATGTCCGCGCCGCGCAGCCTGGTGGCGGCCTCCGCCGGGTTCAGCCAGGCGGAGTTCCCGATGTCGAAGTAGACCTTGGCCCGCGAGGAGCCGGACTTCAGCTTCTTGCCCGCGTAGGCCATCGACGCCTTGGTCTGGTTCTGCTGGTCGGCGTTCTGGCAGTTGCTCATGATCGGCAGGACGTCCGGTTCCAGCACGATCGTCGCCGGCCGTCCGGCGAGCCCTGCCGCGATCTCGTCCACCCACGCCCGGTACGCCTGGTGGGACGGCGCTCCGCCACCGCTCGCGCCGCCGCAGTCGCGGTTGGGGATGTTGTAGACCACCAGGATCGGGATCTTGCCCGCCGCGGCGGCCGCCCCGACGAACGAGCTGATCTCACCGCGGATCGACGAGGTGTTGGTGGTCGTGTACCACCGCGCCTGCGGTACCGAGGCGATCCGGTCGCGGATGACCGCTGCCCGCGAGTCGCCGGGGTTGGCGGCCACCCATCTGGCGCTGGAGCTCATCGGGTCCACGTAGAACGCCGACTCCGCGGCGTTCACCGCGACGCCGCCGCCCGCGGCCAGGGCGACGGTGCCCGCCACGAGCACGCCGACGGCGGCGGACGCGCCCGTCACAGGCTTCCACCGGACAGATTTGCTTGCTCTCATTCAGGTTCCTCGCAGCGTCGTCGCTGGTGCGGGATGAGCCGAACAGAGTGAGAGCGCTCTCAAATGGTCAACCTAGCCGCGTCACCACACCTGGTCAATGCTAAAAATGTTAGCGCTAACTTTAGCAAAATCGATTCGTTGAACCCGATCGAAACGTATTCGACTCTATTCGACGTGCACATTGGGAGCGCTCCCTTGTTTTTGTAACCCGTACAGCTCAATCTACCCGCCGAGTTGTACGCACCTTCTTGTGAGCGTGAACATGCAGCTGCCACACTCCTGCTGGGCGCTCTCCCAGTCGCATGGACCGAGGAAACGGTCCTGTCCGTCATGCCCGCATTCCGGGCACGTTCCCGAAAGTGTGGAGATGAAACTGACATCGAGGTCAGTGTCACTTGTCCCGATCGTTTCAACAGTCGCGGCGGCGGCCCTCGGCGCCACGCTCGTCGTGACCGCCACCGCGAACGCGGCCACCACTCTCGGTGCCGCCGCCGCGCAGTCCGGCCGCTACTACGGCACCGCGGTCGCGGCGGGCAAACTCGGCGACTCGACCTACGTGAACATCCTCAACACCGAGTTCAACATGGTCACCGCCGAGAACGAGATGAAGTGGGACGCCACCGAGCCCAACCGCGGCCAGTTCACCTACTCCAGCGGCGACCGCATCCTCAACCAGGCCGTGAGCAACGGCAAACGGGTCCGCGGCCACGCACTGCTGTGGCACCAGCAGGAACCGGGCTGGGCACAGCGCATGGAAGGCTCCGACCTGCGCCAGGCCATGCTGAACCACGTGACCCAGGTCGCCACCCACTACCGGGGCAAGATCTACGCCTGGGACGTCGTCAACGAAGCGTTCGCCGACGGCGGCAGCGGCGGCCGGCGCGACTCCAACCTCCAGCGCACCGGCAACGACTGGATCGAGGCCGCGTTCCGCGCCGCCCGCGCCGCCGACCCCGCCGCGAAGCTCTGCTACAACGACTACAACACCGACGGCATCAACGCGAAGTCCACCGGCGTCTACAACATGGTCCGCGACTTCAAGTCCCGCGGCGTGCCGATCGACTGCGTCGGCTTCCAGGCCCACCTCACCAACAACGCACCCTCGGACATGCGGGCGAACCTGCAGCGTTTCGCCGACCTCGGTGTCGACGTCCAGATCACCGAGCTCGACATCGCCGGAGCCAACCAGGCCAACGCCTACGCCGCGGTCACCAAAGCCTGCCTGGCCGTCACCCGCTGCACCGGCATCACCGTCTGGGGCATCCGCGACACCGACTCCTGGCGCAGGGGCGAGAACCCCTTGCTGTTCACCGGCTCCGGCGCCAAGAAACCCGCGTACAACGCGGTGCTCGACGCGCTCAACGCCGGTGGCCCCGGCCCCACTACGACCACGACCACGACCACGACGTCGAACGATCCCGGCCCTGGTGACTGCACCGCGTCGGTGTCGCTGAACCAGTGGGGCGAGGGGTTCGTCGCCACGGTCAAGGTCACCGCCGGATCCTCCGCACTGCGCGGCTGGCGGGTCACGACGACCCTGTCGAACGGCACGGTCACCAACTCCTGGGGCGCCAACCGCAGCGGTACCAGCGGAACCGTCAACTGGACCAATGTGGACTACAACGGCAGCGTGCCGGCCGGTCAGTCGACCGAGTTCGGTTTCCAGGGCGCCGGCAGCGGATCAGGGCTCAACCCGACCTGCGCCGCGAGTTGACGTTCCGCAGCACACAACCGGAGGGGACCGCCCCGCGGATCGGCCGAACAGCCCGGTCCGCGGGTGCCTTCCCCGCCCTCGGGGAGACGATGATGGCCACGAAACGTTGGTTCTGGACGACCATCGCCGCGGTGGCGGGCCTGGTCCTGACGATGATCGCCCCGGCGAGGGCGGACAACCCGATCGTGCAGCACATCTACACCGCTGACCCGGCTCCGCTGGTCCACAACGGACGGGTCTACCTCTACACCGGACACGACGAGGACAACTCGACCTGGTTCACCATGAAGGAATGGCGGGTCTGGTCGTCGGCCGACATGGTGAACTGGACCGACCACGGCTCACCCATGAGCCTCGCCACCTTCAGCTGGGCCAAGCAGGACGCGTGGGCCGGGCAGGCGATCGAGCGCAACGG
Source organism: Lentzea alba (assembly GCF_011067745.1). Taxonomy (GTDB): domain Bacteria; phylum Actinomycetota; class Actinomycetes; order Mycobacteriales; family Pseudonocardiaceae; genus Lentzea; species Lentzea alba. The sequence goes on along the minus strand of NZ_JAAMPJ010000012.1, from coordinate 261,167 downwards.
CAAGTTCTACTGGTACGTCCCCGTCGTCACCAAGGCCAGCGGCCGCCCGGCCATCGGGGTCGGCGTCGCCGACAGCCCCACCGGCCCGTTCCGCGACGCCCTCGGCCGTCCCCTGGTGGAGAACGGCGAGATCGACCCCACGGTCATGATCGACGACGGTGGTCAGGCGTACCTGTACTGGGGCAACCCGAACCTCTCGTACGTCCGCCTCAACGCCGACATGATCTCCTACTCGGGCGGTGTCAACCGGATCCCGCTGACCACGGCCGGGTTCGGCACCCGCACCGGTGACCCGAACCGGCCCACCCTCTACGAGGAAGGACCCTGGGTCTACAAGCGCAACGGCTTGTACTACAACGTTTTCGCGGCCAAGTGCTGCTCGGAGTTCATCGCCTACTCCACGGCTCCCGGCCCCACCGGCCCGTGGACCTACCGCGGCACCGTGATGCCCACCCAGGGCAGCAGCTTCACGAACCACGCCGGCATCATCGACTTCAAGGGCAGCTCGTACTTCTTCTACCACAACGGCGCCCTGCCGGGCGGTGGTGGCTTCACCCGCTCCGTCGCGGTCGAGAAGTTCAGCTACAACGCCGACGGCACCATTCCGACGATCACCATGAGCACCGCCGGACCACCCGCCGCGGGCACGCTCGATCCCTATGTCCGCCAGGAAGCCGAGACGATCGCCTGGGGCAGCGGCATCGAGACCGAGGTCTCCAGCGAAGGCGGCATGAACGTCGGCTTCATCGACAACGGTGACCACATCAAGGTGAAGAACGTCGCTTTCGGTTCCGGCGCGACGACGTTCACCGCTCGGGTCGCGTCCGTCGTCGCCGGCAGTGCCGTCGAGGTTCGCAGCGGTGGCCCGACCGGGGCGCTCGCGGGCCGTTGCTCGGTGCCCAACACCGGCGGCTGGCAGAACTGGACCACCGTCACGTGCCCGGTGAACGGCCTGACCGGCACCCGCGACCTCTACCTGAGGTTCAGCGGTGGCAACGGTTTCCTGCTCAACGTGAACTGGTGGCAGTTCGGCCGGGGTTCGGCGTCATGACCGCCCGGTCGTGCTCGGAGAGGTTCGGCCTCATCGCACTCGTCGCGGCGCTGGTGCTGCTGATCGCCGCCGTCGCACTTTCGCTGGTGCCGCAACCCGAACTGGCCGCGTCCGCCAGCGGATCCACGCTCAACCGCGAGCAGTGCGCCGTCGGCTGACCCCGCCTTCTCCCCCTCGACCACTGGAGGACCGACATGTCCGACCTGAACCGGCGGCAGCTCATGAAGCTCGGTGCGGGGGTCGTGCTGACGCAGGCGGGATGGACGGCGACCGGGACCGCCGCCGCCGCCGAGGTGCGGGCGAACGACCTCTCGCTGTGGTACGACCGTCCCGCGGGCAACGACTGGCTGCGCGCGCTGCCGGTGGGCAACGGCCGGCTCGGCGCGATGGTGTTCGGCAACACCGACACCGAACGCCTGCAGCTCAACGAAGACACGGTCTGGGCAGGCGGTCCGCACGACTACAGCAATCCGCGAGGTGCCGGGTCCCTGGCCCAGATCCGGCAGCTCGTGTTCTCCAACCAGTGGACGCAGGCGCAGTCGCTGATCGACCAGACGATGCTCGGCAACCCGGCCGGGCAGCTCGCCTACCAACCGGTCGGCGACCTCAGGCTGGCCCTGCCGTCCGCGACCGCGACCGCGTATCAGCGCTCACTCGATCTCACCACAGCGACGACCGTGGTGACCTTCACGGCGAACAACGTGCGTCACCGGCGCGAGGTGTTCGCGAGCGCGCCGGACCAGGTGATCGTCGTGCGCCTGACCGCGGAGACGCCGGGCTCCATCTCGTTCACCGCGACGTTCGGCTCTCCGCAGCGCACGACGACGTCGAGCCCGGACGGCACGACGATCGCGCTGGACGGTATTTCCGGTACCCAGCGCGGAATCGCGGGCACGGTCCGGTTCCTCGCCCTGGCCAAGGCCGTGGCGGAGGGCGGCTCCGTCACCAGCTCGGGCGCGACGTTGCGGGTGAGCAACGCCAACGCGGTGACCCTGCTGATCTCCATCGGCACCAGCTACGTCGACTTCCGCACGGTCAACGGCGACCACCAGGGAATCGCCCGCAGCCGCCTGAACGCCGCGCAGGGCCTCGCCTTCGACACCCTGCGGGCCCGTCACGTCGCCGACTACCAGGCGTTGTTCGGGCGCGTGACGCTCGACCTCGGCCGCACGACGGCGGCCGACCAGCCGACCGACGTCCGCATCACCCGCCACGCGAGCACGTCCGACCCGCAGTTCTCCGTGCTGTTGTTCCAGTACGGCAGGTACCTGCTGATCTCGTCGTCACGCCCCGGCACGCAACCGGCGAACCTGCAGGGCATCTGGAACGACCAGATGGCCCCGTCGTGGGACTCGAAGTACACGATCAACGCCAACCTGCCGATGAACTACTGGCCGGCGGACACCACCAATCTCGCCGAGTGCCACCAGCCGGTGTTCCGCATGATCAACGACCTCACCGTCACCGGCGCCCGCACCGCGCAGGTGCAGTACAACGCGCGCGGCTGGGTCACCCACCACAACACCGACGCCTGGCGCGGTAGTTCGGTCGTCGACTTCGCGGCGGCGGGCATGTGGCAGACCGGCGGGGCGTGGCTGTCGACGATGATCTGGGACCACTACCGGTTCACCGGCGACGTCGCCTTCCTGCGCACGTACTACCCGGCGCTCAAGGGATGCGCGCAGTTCTTCCTCGACACGCTCGTCACCGAGCCGAGTCTCGGTCACCTCGTCACCAACCCGTCGAACTCGCCGGAGCTCAACCACCACGCGAACGCCAGCGTGTGCGCCGGGCCGACGATGGACATGCAGATCCTGCGCGACCTGTTCGACGGCTGCGCGAGCGCGTCCGAGGTGCTGGGTGTCGACGCCGACCTGCGCGCGCAGGTGCGGGCGGCACGGCAGCGGCTGGCCCCGACGAAGGTCGGCTCGCGCGGCAACGTGATGGAGTGGCTCCACGACTGGGTCGAGACCGAGCCGAACCACCGGCACGTCTCGCACCTGTACGGCCTGCACCCCAGCAACCAGATCACCAAGCGCGGCACTCCGCAGTTGCACGCCGCGGCCCGCCGCACCCTCGAACTGCGTGGGGACGCGGGCACCGGCTGGTCGCTCGCCTGGAAGATCAACTACTGGGCGCGGCTGGAGGAGGGCAGGCGCGCGCACGACCTGCTCCGGTCCCTGGTCACGACCGAACGCCTCGCGCCCAACATGTTCGACCTGCATCCGCCGTTCCAGATCGACGGCAACTTCGGCGCGACCTCCGGCATCGCGGAAATGCTGCTGCACAGCCACAACGGCGAGCTGCACGTGCTACCCGCGCTGCCACCCGCGTGGCCGGCCGGCAGTGTCACGGGCCTGCGCGGGCGTGGCGGGTACACGGTCGGTGCGACGTGGAGTGCCGACGGCGCGATCGTCCTGACCGTCACACCGGACCGCGACGGTGCCGTCCGCCTGCGGAACCGGATCTTCACCGGCACGTTCGAGCTGCGCGACACCACGGTCGGCACGGTGATCCAGCCGGCCCAGCCGGAGGCGGACGTCGCCGAGTTCCCGGTACTGGCGGGACACGTCTACCGCGCTTCGGGCCAAGGCTCGGGATCGGTCGTTCGACCAGGCGTGCACTACCGGCTCGTCGCGCGGCACAGCGGGAAGTACGCCGACGTCAGCGGTGTGTCCACCGCGCCGGGCGCACTGCTCCAGCAGTGGTCGCGGACGAGTGGGTTGAACCAGCAGTTCGACTTCCTCGACTCCGGCGGCGGCTACTACCGGATCCGGGCGAGGCACAGCGGTCTGGTGCTCCAGGTCGCGAGTTCGAGCACCGGCGCCGACATCACCCAGCAGACCGACACCGGCGCGGCCGGCCAGCAGTGGCAGGTGCTCGACCAGGCCGGCGGGGTGATCAGCCTCGTCAACCGGCAGAGCGGGCTCGCCATGGACGTCTGGAGCGCGGGGACCGCAGACGGCGTCCGCGTGTCCCAGTGGACCCGGACGGGCGCGGAGAACCAGATGTTCCAACTCCAACCAGTGTGACAACCGGAGGGACAACGATGTTCCAGCAACGGATCGCGATCGCCCTGGCCGCCGCCAGTGCCGTGGTCTTCCTGGGTGCGGCGGGAATCGCGCTCGGCGGCCCGGACCCCGGCCACGTCGGCGCGATGGCGGGCACAGCGGGGTGCGGCAAGGCTCCCACGCTGACCAGCGGCCCGCACACCATCACCAGTGGCGGCCAGAACCGCTCGTACGTCCTGCGGTTGCCGCCCGGCTACGACAGCAACCGCCAGTACCGGCTGTTCGTCGGCCTGCACTGGCGCGGCGGCACCATGAACGACGTCGACTCCGGCGGTTCCGACGGCTACAACTGGTCGTACTACGGGCTGCGGCGGCTTTCCGACCAGGCGAACAACGGCACGATCTTCGTCGCGCCCCAGGGCAACGGCAACGGCTGGGCCAACCCCGGCGGGCAGGACCTCACGTTCATCGACGACCTGGTCCGGTTGCTGGACAACGGACTGTGCATCGACACGACCCAGCGCTTCGCCGGTGGCTTCAGCTACGGCGGCGGGATGTCGTACTCGATCGCCTGCTCTCGCGCGAACGTGTTCCGCGCGGTGGTCGTCTACTCCGGCGCGGAGCTCAGCGGCTGCAACGGCGGCAACCAGCCGATCGCGTACATGGGCATCCACGGCATCAGCGACAACGTGCTCGGCATCGGCCTGGGCCGCGGGCTGCGCGACAGGTTCGTGCGCAACAACGGTTGCACAGCCCAGAACGCGCCAGAACCGCGTGCGGGCAGCCGGACGCACATCGTCACCAACTACAGCGGCTGCCGGGCGGGCTATCCCGTGGTGTGGGCGGCGTTCGACGGTGGGCACACGCCGGGCCCGATCGACTCCGGCGGCGACGGCTGGCGGACCTGGACGTCCGGCGAGGCGTGGAAGTTCATCACCTCTCTCGGGGGCGGCGGCGGCCCCACGAGCACCACGACCACGACGACGACCACCACCACCACCACCACCACGAACCCGCCCGGTGACGCCGAATGCAAGGTCGGCGACGCGATCAACGCGTGGAACACCGGCCTGACCTCGACCATCACCATCACGAACACCGGCACCACGCCGATCAGCGGGTGGTCGCTGGTCTTCACCCTGCCCGGCGGGCAGGCCATCACGTCCAGCTGGAGCGCCACCTACTCCCCGGCGTCGGGCCAGGTGACGGCCAGGAACGTCTCCTACAACGGCGACATCGCTCCTGGCGCGTCGATCAGCATCGGCTTCCAGGCCACCCACACGGGCAACACCTCGGCTCCGCCCTCGTTCGCCCTCAACGGGAAGACGTGCGCGGCCGCCTGACCACCATCGAGGAGAGTGCGAACAAAACCATGCGACAAAAGAACAGTTCCCGTCCGGCGTGGTGGCTGATCGTGGCCGCCGCGCTGGCGTTCTCCGGCGCCGGCGTCGCCACCGCGCAGCCGCCCTCCGAGCCCGCGGCCCTCGCCGCGAGCCCCGGCTGCGGCAAGGCTCCCACGCTGCGCAACGGCAACCAGACCATCCAGAGCAGCGGCAAGAACCGCTCCTTCATCCTGAGCATCCCGGACAACTACGACAACACCCGCCAGTACCGGCTGGTCTTCGGGTTCCACTGGTGGGGCGGCACCGCGGACCAGGTGGCGGGCGGCGGCAGCGACGGCGACGTCTACGCCCACTACGGCCTTCGGCGGCTGGCGAACAACTCCGCGATCTTCGTGGCACCGCAGGGCATCGGCAACGGCTGGGCCAACTCCGGCGGCGAGGACGTCAGGTTCACCGACGACATGATCAGCCGGATCGAGAACGACCTCTGCGTCGACACCACGCAGCGCTTCTCGCTCGGCTTCAGCTACGGCGGCGCGATGAGCATCTCGCTCGCGTGCTCGCGCCCGACGATGTTCCGCGCCATCGCCGCCATCGCCTCACCCGGCGAGATCAGCGGGTGCGCCGGCGGCACCGCACCCGTGGCGTACATGGGCATCCACGGCATCAACGACAACATCGGCTCGGGACGCGGCCAACGCGACCGCTGGGTCCGCAACAACGGCTGCACACCGCAGAACGCCCCCGAACCGGCACCGAACAGCCGCACGCACATCACCACCACCTACTCGGGTTGCCGGACCGGCTACCCGGTCGTCTGGGCCCCGTTCGACGGCGGACACCAGCAGGGACCGGTGGACGGGTGCGCGGGCTGCGAGAGCGGTGCCCGCAGCTGGGTCAAGACCGAGGTCTGGAAGTTCTTCACCGGCGACACGACTCCCGGCCCGACCTCGTTCCGGCTGCGTGGCGAGGCCTCCGGTCGTTGCCTCGACGTCAACGGCGCGGGCACGGCCAACGGCACGCAGATGATCACCTGGGACTGCCACACCAACGCCAACCAGCAGTACACCCAGAACGGCCAGACCCTCCAGGTCACCGGCAAGTGCCTCGACGTCCCGAACAACGCGTCTTCCGGCACCAGGGTCCAGATCTGGGACTGCCACGGCGGCGCCAACCAGAACTGGAACGTCACCAACGGCACCATCACCAGCGTCCAAACAGGACTCTGCCTGACCTCGGGCGGCACGAACAACGGCGCGGCCGTGACCGTGGCGACCTGCCAGGGAGGCGCCAACCAGCGCTGGGCCAAGGCCTAGCGTTTCGGCAAGTCTCGTTCACAGGTGTAGCGGGCGAGAGGCTCCTGCCTCTCGCCCGCTACCGTTGTGCAACCAGTCGTCACAGCGCCGGGTAGGCGTTGCGCATGAGCTCCTGGAACTGCGCGGAGAACCACTTGCCGGACAACGGCGCGTCCGGCAGAGCGCCCGACATGTTGTTGCCGTTGCGCACGTTCCCGGTGTAGGCCGGGTCGCACATCTTGTCGGCGCCCTTGCCCTCGTTGTTCGGGATCTCCTTGCTCGCGCCGTCGGACTCACCCGGCGGCTTCATCCACACGTAGGCGTCGATGCCCGTCGCGGGTGCGGTCTTCGGCCGTTCGCCCAGCCCGGCACCGGCCTGGTTGCACCAGTTGCCGAGGTGGATGCGCCGGTCCAGCCTGCCGCCGTTGACGTAGGCGTCCACACTCGTCCTCGGGCCGGGTCCGGCCGGACGCGCGGCGCCGCCCCAGCCGTTGCGGCTGGTGTCGATGAGCATGCCGACGCCGGCGTCGAAGCCCGCCTGCACGGCCCGCTGCCGGAACGCCTGCGCGTAGGACAGCTCGTCGACGTAACGGTTCCAGTCCACCCACTTCGACTCGCGCACGGACTTGTTGTCCACCGAGTCGTTGATCGTGAAGTTGGGCTCGCGCACCGCGCCGTAGTTGGCGGTGTTGGCGATGAACCCGTGCACGTTCGCCTTGGTGCTGCCGGAGGCGTTCGCCGCCTGGTACAGCAGCTCGGCCGTCGGGCCGAAGTTGTCGTCCCAGCCGATCCAGCCGTGGTGGCCGATGTCGAGGTAGTTGTAGACGTTGGGCACCGCGCCGAGCTTCGCGAGCGCGTAGCCGACACCGGTGATGTAGTTGCCGTTGGCCTTCATCACGTCGCACTGCGGCACGGCGGTCGGCCGCGGCGAGACGTTGGTGATCAGGTTCGGCAGCGAGTCGATCTCCACCGTCGTGACGATCCGCAGGTCCCTGTACGCGGGCCTGGCGAAGATCGCCGCGATCGGGTCGATGTACTCGGTCTTGTACCGGTCGATCTCGGTGGGCTTGAGCTCACCGTTGGACGCGAGCGCCGAGCAGTCGCGACCGGGCAGGTTGTAGATCACGAACTGGATCGTGAGCGGTGAGCCCGCCGCCTGGCGCACCGCCTCGTCCAGATGTCCCGCGATGCCGCGGGAGTCGACGGTGCCGGTGATCGCCGCGATGCGGTCGATCCACACACCGGTCGGCTGGTTCGCGACCCTGCTGCCACCGGGTTCGGCGGCCGCCTTCGCCGACCAGTCCGGGTTGACGTACATCTTCGCGTCCACGTACGGGTTGTCGACGCGGTTGCCAGGACCCGGTCCCGGGTCGCCGGTCGTCGTCGTGGTCGTCGGCGGCTGCTGGCCGGTGCAGACCGTGTCGTTCAAGGTGAACGAGACCGGATCCACGTTGTCGGAACCGGTGTAGCTGCCGTTGAAACCGATCTCCGCCGACGCACCGGTGCCCAGGGTGCCGTTCCACGACATGCTCGTCGCGGTCACGTTCGCACCCGACTGCGACCAGTTCGCACTCCACCCCTGGGACACCTTCTGCGTCCCGGGGAAGGTGAACTTCAACGTCCAGGAGGACAGGGCGTCACCGAGGTTGGTGATCTTCACCTTGCCACCGAAACCGCCACCACCCCAGTTGTTCGCCGTGTAGTCGACTCGGCAGCCCGCCGCGGCACCCGCGGGAGGCGCGCTCAGCGCCACCCCGAACGTCGCGACGGCGGTGGCGACCACGACTCCCGCCGCGGCCCACCGCCTTTGTCCGTTGAGCTTCATTGCCACGGATCTCCTGTCTGTCAACGTTGTGCAGCTCTGGGAGCGCTCCCAGACCGAGTGGCACTGTAACGACGCTGCTAAACGGCCAACGAGCCCGTGGCACAGTCGAAGCTAGCCCGAAGAGCGCTGCCCATACCGCGACATGGCGCATGCGCGATCGCCTGTCGGACGCTGCGACTGCTCCACCTGAGTGGAATTGTGGGAACGCTCCCAGACTTTTAGCATGATCACGAACGCTGACCGGCGAACCGTCAACCGGCGGCGACGATCCGCCACTGCTGGTTCGCGCTGTTGCTGTCCGCCCACTGACCGAGCGCGGCGGAGGCCGCTGTGCGGCCCATGCCGTCCAGGTGGAGGCCGGTGGCGCGGTTCCTGATGCGCACGTCGTTGCCCCGGCTCTTGCCGGTCACCACCGTCCACTGCTGGCTCGTGGCGGTGGTGCCCGCGCGCTGGCCCACCTCGGCACCGTTGGACGAGCGACCGGCACCGTCGAGGTACAGGCCGGTGACCGCGTTCCTGAACCGGACGTGGGAGCCCGCGTTCTCGACGATCCACCGCTGGTTCGCACTGGTACCGCCGGTTCCCTGCCCCGCCGCGGAGTCGGTGGTGCGCCCGAGGCCGTCGACGTACCAGCCTGTGCCGATGTTGCGGATCTCCACCGTGGTGCTGCCCGCGTCGCCCACACCCCAGGCGTGGCGCAGCTGGCGCAGCCCCGACGGGTTCGTCAGCGACAGCGCGATGTTCTGGCCGCTGCCGCTCCTGCTCGTCATGCTGTACCAGTCGCCGTCGCGCAAGCCGGGCCAGTACACGCTGCCCATCCCGAGTTCACGCAGTTTCGCACTGACACCTCGGACGTAGTCGGCCATGTACGACCCGCTGGGGATGCTGTAGTCGATGGCGTCGAAGTACACGCCGTTCTTCGTGCCCGGTCCCATCGCACCACCCCACTCCGTGGCGATCGTGCGATCCGCGTGACGGCCGATGTAGCTCGCGATGTGGTTCCCCCACTCGGTTTCGCTCTCGTAGCCGGCGAAGAACGAGTAGTCGTGCACCGCCAGCAGCGTGCCGTTCAGCCTGCTGTCGTCGCCGACCGCGGCGACGTTCTGGGCGAGACCGGCGCCGTCGAGGATCACCCTGCCTCGCGGAACGCCCGAGTACCTGGCGAGCCAGCCGTTGTACATGTTGTTGAGATCAGCCGTGCTGTAACCGTGCGGCTCGTTGATGACCTCGAAGTAGGCGTTCGGGTTTCCGCCGTACTTCGCGATGACCTCGTCCCACATCCGGTTGAACGCGGTCGCGTTCGGCGGCCTGCCACCGGTGTGCGCCCAGTACGCGAAGATCACGTTGCCCTTGGTGAGCGCGGTGTCGAGCGCGCCGGTGTAGGTGCCCCAGTAGTTCGCCACGGTCGGCTCGTTGATCGGGATCCGCACCGTGTTGGCGCCGGTGATCGAGTACAGCCCGCCGATCACCCGGTCCGCGACCACGGCCGCCGAGGAGTAGGTGTCCGTGGCGCCGAGTCCGGACGGGTACAGCACGCCGTTGACGAAGTTGTCCCTCTGGTCGGCCCAGTTCACTCCACGGAACTGACTCGTGGAGGCCCGCGCCGGGCTTGAAATGCTGGTCACCAGGCCGGCGGCCAGCAGTGCCGAGGCCAGTAGCCGTAATGCGGTAAGCGCTTTCCGTCGACTCATCGGCTGCTCCACTCAGGTGTGTCGCTCATCGTGATCTGTCGAGTGCGGGCCGTGCCCGGCGGTTCATCAGAGCAGCCAGCCGAAGAGACCGTCAACAGAATGAGCATGCTCATTTTGGGCCCGGCGTCGACTACTCGATCAGCCCCTGACCAGCTTCGACACCTCGTTCGATGGCGTGTCCTGCTCGTTTCCTGCTCGTTCGACACGCATGTATTCTGGTTCGACGGACGACAAAGTCGTACTCATGAAGGAGCCGTCTCGGTGGACACCGAAGCCGCGCACGTGTCACCCGCCCCCTACCGGCCGGGTTACGAACGGGTGGCGGAGCGGATCCTGCAGCTCATCGCCGAGCTCGAACTGCGCCCCGGCGACCGCATGCCGACCGAGAACGACTTGGCCGGACGGATGGGGACCAGCCGCACCGTGGTGCGGGAAGCGGTGAAGATCCTGTCGGCACTCGGCCGGGTGCGCGCACACAAAGGGCGCGGGCTCTACGTGGCCGATGACGAGGGCGTGCTGGGTTCCCCGCGGTGGGGCGGCTTCTTCCTGCCGACCGACCTCGACCACGTCTACATGCTCTTCGAGTTCCGCCGGGTCCAGGAGGTCGCGGCGGCGCGGTACGCCGCGACCCGCGCCACCCCCGCCGAACTGCGTGCCGTCGAGGTCGCCGCCGAACTGTGCCGGGACGGGCACGTGACGGGGCAGGCGGCCCTGTTCGACCGCGGTGACGAGGAGTTCCACCTGGCCGTCGCCACCGCCTCGCACAACCAGTTCCTCGTCGCGGCGGTGCGCGAGGCCCGCCGCCTGCAGCGCCAGTCCAACATCATCGGGCTGCAGGGCGCGGTCGGCAGCCACACCGCGGAAGCAGTGGAGGAGCACGCCGCGATCTACCGGGCGATCCGCGACGGCGACGAGGACGCCGCGGCGGCGGCCGCCGCCGCGCACGTGGACCGGACCCTCGAGGACTACCGGCGGGAGATCCAGCGTCGCGTCTTCGGCTGACCTGGCCCCGTCTTCCTGATGTGTGCTACGACCTGTTCGGTGTTCGGTGATGTGCGATTCGCACTCCAGCGCCTCTGAAAGTCGCAACGCCCGTCTTTCGTCCACTGTGGACGAAAGACGGCCCGGTGCGACACCCGGCAAAAACTGTCATGTTCTTGGCCTGTATTGGATCGGCGGGCGCACCTAGCATGGTGCCGTGTGACGACAGCCGATGAGCCACCTCGGAACGAGCACAGCCCGGCCGCTGGGCAGATCGCGTTGCTGGAAGCGGCTGTGGGACGACATGTCACGGCGGTGGGGGCGTCTCCTCTCCTCAACGGCAAAGCGCGCCCGTTCCTCGAAGAGGTCGCCTTCCGGTGCCTTGAGCGTCCTTTCCCTGCCGCACTGGCGAGAACGGCAGCGGCTCATCGGCTTGACGACCCGGAGGGCACCTCGCTGCACGACCTGCTGTCCGACGGCGGGGTGGTCGCCGAGCACGACGGTGGCATCCGGTTCGTCCCCGACGGCGTCGGGGACTACCTCGCCGCGTGTCACGTGGTCCGCCGGCATCCGCGCGGACCGAGCGTGCTGCACCCGCACCGCAAGTTCCTGCGCCCCCACGCCACCTGGCCGTGGCAGGACAGCGAGACAGCGCTCTTCCAAGTGGCGCTGTGGTGGCCCGTCGCGGAGACCAAGATGCGCAAGCGGCTCAACGACCTGCTGAGCCGGAGGCACTGCGATCCCAACGTGCACTTCGTCGCCGCGCTGCTGCACCGCGGCCTGGTGAGCGCGGACGACCTCCGCGAGAAGACCGTCGAGATCCTGCGGCAGCACCTCGCCGAGGACCGCAGGGAGAGCGGAGCGTGGCGGGCGACGGTGGGCGCGCTGGAGCTGCTCGAACCCCAGCAGACCGCCGCCGCGCTGGAAAGCCTGGCCCAGCAACGATCCCGCAGGGCTCTCCGCCGGCTCGACGCCGTCGACGAGTTGACCGAACGCGATCCGGTGCGCGGCAAGCACAACCTCGGCCTGCTGGCGAAATCACTCGCCGGGGACCGGTACGAGCGGCTGGAAGTCGCCAAGATGATCGGACAGCGCGACACCGAACTCGGCGAGGTGGCCATCCGACGTCTCGCGGACGCCCAGGACATGGGCGATCTGCGCGTGGAGGCGGCCGAGCTCACGGGTGACCTCGCGCTGTGGGCGAAGCTGGTCGGCGACGAGGGCGGCATCTCCGACGAGGCACGGCTGAGGCTGCTGGCCGCACTGGTGAAAGCCGACAAGGCAGCGGCCGTCACGACAGCCGAGCGGTTCGCGGAAACCGCGACCGACGAGGCGACACCGGTGGAGATCGCCAGGACGATCCGGAAGGTGGACCCGCAGGCCGCGCTGCGCATGGCGGACGCGATCGCCTGGCCGACGCGGCGTGAGGTCCCCGGTCCGGTGCGACGGGCAGCGGTGCACCTGATCGGCAAACTCGTGCCCGCCCGCCGGTTCGCGGACCTCGACCGGCTCTCCCGCGAGGTGCCCGACGAGGAGACGCAGTTCAACGCCGCGGCCGACATCGTCGAACAGGGCGGCCCCAGCACAGCGCTGCACGACTTCGCCGCGAACCCGAAGAAGAGCCGCGACCGCCGGATCCTGGCCGCCAGAGGGGTCGGCAAGGTCGACACCGACAGCGGTGGCCGACTGCTCGTCGCCATCGCGAAGAGTTACAAGTCCACGGATCCCGCGCAGCTGAAAGTACTGCGGGAGGCCCACGCACTCGCGCCCTCCCCCGCCGCGAAAGCGCTCGAGGACATCGCGAGGGACGAGCGGAGACCAGCGTCGTTCCGCATCAGCACCGTCGAACTCGGCCTCTTCGGCAAGAACAAGACCATCGAGCTCTACGAACACATCGCGATCACCACGCGCGACAAGGAAGACGCTCGCACGGCCGCGCGCAAGGTCCTCGTGATGAACCAGGACACCGGCGAACAGCTGATGGCGCGTCTGGCGAAGAAGTTCACCGCGGACCCCGCCTTCCAGGTGAACCTCGCCCGAGAAGCCGGCACGCGGGGCAAGACCCTGTTGCACCAACTGGGGCTGCACACGCCGTCGATCGAACTGCGGTTGGAGGCCGCCGCCGCGCTGCTCGACATCGACCGGAGGCTCGCCACCGAGGTGATCAACAAGATCGTCCGGACGCGCCGGGGTGGTGAGATCCGGGTCAGGGCGGCCTGCCTGCTTCCCGACAAGCAGGCGCTCGAAGCGTTGCGCCACATCGTTGACGACCAGGACCACGAGGACGTTCTCGTCACGGCGGGCGTGAGGGCCATGGAGATCAACAAGGAGCTCGGGAAGCGGATGCTGCGGGGCCTGTCCGAGAGCCGCCGGCTCTCCCCGCGCACTCGCGACAAGATCCGAAAATTGGTGGGTCACTGAGGTCCCGACTGGCAGACTCCGGGGTCACCGCTACCCGCAGGAGCCGCAGTTGACCGTCGAGACAGCCCCGGCGATCGACGCCGTCCTGGCGAGGCGGCTCGTCGACACCCAGTTCCCGCGGTGGGCCGAACTGCCGCTGGCCGTCCCCGTAGTGGTGGAGGTGGGAGAACCCGACTTCGGCTGCCCGTGGACGGTGTCGCGTTGGCTGGACGGCGAGGTGGCGACCGTCGACGCCCTGTCCGGCTCGCACGAGGCAGCCGGCGTGCTGGCCGAGTACTTGACCGCACTCCACCGGTTCGACGCCGAACCGCCCGAGGACCTCGCCGGCAGGCCGTTGGCCGCACGGGACACGGCGACGCGATCCGTCATCGCGGAAGCCGGCGACGCCTTCGACACCGCGGCGATGACGGAGCTGTGGGACGCGGCGCTCGCGACCCCTGAACGGAACCCGGCCTGGCGCCACGGGGACTTCCACACCGGCAACCTGCTGACGACCGACGGCCGCCTCAGCGCCGTCATCGACTTCGGTGCGTTCGGCGTGGGCGATCCCCGCGTCGCCGCCCAGACCACCCGCCAGATCACCGAGGCGCTCGCCGGAGGATGAGAGAAGTGCAGTCACCCACGATCCGCGAGGCACACGACGGCGACTGGCCACAGATGTGGTCGATCATCCGCGACGTCATCACCGAACAGCGAACCATTCCCTACGACCCAGGCATGAGCGAACCCGACGCCAGGCGGATGTGGCAGCTGCCCGCACCGGCCCGAGTGGTCGTGGCCGCCGACGACCACCGGGTGGTCGGTACCGCGAACATGTACGCCAACCGGCAGGGTCCCGGCAGCCACGTCGCGTCCGGCACCCTGATGGTCGCCGCACAGGCGCGGGGCACGGGCGTGGGTCGAGCCCTCACCACGGACATGATCGACTGGGCGCGGCGCAACGGGTTCGCGGCCGTCCAGTTCAACGCCGTCGTCGACACGAACAAAGCCGCCGTCCGCCTCTACGAGAGCCTCGGATTCGTCACGCTCGGCGTTGCCCCTGGCGCATTCCGGCATCCCACCCAAGGTTTTGTCGGCCTGCGCATCATGTGGCTGGACCTGTGATCCAAGGGGGTTGACCTCCAGCACGCTCGAGGTTGAACACTGCGTTGCATGACTTCGATCAACACGCTGTCGGCCGAGGACGAGCACGCCATCCGCGATCTGGTGTCGCTGGCCGACCGCTCCCAGGCCGACCCCGCCGTGCTCCCGGGCCTGCACACCGAGTCGACGGTGATCGTGAACTTCTACGGCCGCCGCCTGTTCGGGCGGGACACCTTCACGACGGCGATGAGCGCGGCCCTCGGCAGCGGCCTCGGGGATGTCCGCACCAGCGTTGAGATCATCGACGTCCGGGCGCTCACCGCCGATGCCGTCCTCGTCAGCTGCGTCAAGACGGTGCACGACCAACGTCCCGGCGCCGAGACGACTCCGCCCGCCACCGGCGCCCTCACCTACGTGGTGGTGCGAACCTCCGGCGGCTGGGAGATCGGCCTGGCACAGACGACTCCGATCGCGTCGGCGTGAGCGGCGATCGGGCGACACGGTAGCCACGTACGGGTGACACCGCGCCCCTGAAGCCGACATACCGCGCAGATCGGACACCGATCGACGCCGTCGGCAATACCATCCGACGCATCATGCGCGAACGCACGGACGACCCCTCAGGCAATGGCAACGGCACCATCCACGACCCCTTGCTCACCACCCCGGTGGCCAGACTGATGGCACTGGCGATGGGCACGAACGTCCGCGTGTTCGAGATTCCCGCGGCACGCAGTGTCGGACTCGCGGGTCTGGTCGGTCTCGGCACCGACAAGAACGGCGAGCCGCGGTGCATGATCGGACTCACCGACGACCTGGACGACGACCTGCGCGCCGACGTGCTGGCGTACGGCCTGGCGGTGCTCGTCGGCACACCGGAACTCCTCGACGAGAGCCCGGACGGCGTCCTCGGCATCAGCAGGGAACGACTCCCCCAGGCGGACAACGGCCCCGGCAACCTCGCCTGGCACATGGTGCAGACGTGCGGGCGCGAGTCGCCGTCGACGACGTTCCGGCTGATGATCCTTCAGCCCGACGAGTAGGAAAACGCTGCCGTGCCGCGGCGTGGCTCACCACGCCGCGGCACAACGCAGCGCTGACTACACCTGCTCGCCCTCGACCGTCGTCGCGGGCTGGCTACCGGGCTGCTTCCGGTTCTCGAGCTTGATCTCGCACTTGCCGACCAGCGCGACCCCGGCACCGATCGTCGTGGCCACCGGCGCGGCCAGCGCCGCGACCAACCCCAGAGCCACCGGCACCTCCAGGACCACGTCGTCCTTGCTGTCCCGCACCACCACGTGGCGGTTGAGGCCCTCGCTGACCAGCCCGCGAACGGCGTCGACCACCGAGTCGACGGCGGTACGGGTGTACTCGGGCTTGGATTCGCTCATGACTCTCCTCGAACTGCGGATCTCTCGTGACACCTCCAGAGTGCCCGTGGCCGGGTGTCCCTGCCATCAGGGTTTCCCCCTGACCTCCGCCTGATTTCCCTCTCAGCCTCTAGGCTGACGAGCCGGGGGAACTCGTGCGAATCACGCCGCACGTGCAGGGAGCGCTCGCGGCCGTCACCGCGCTGGCGTACGCCCACGACACTGCGGGCACCAACGCCATCCCCGGAACTCCGGCACCGCTGTCGATCGAGTCGATGCGCACCATCGTGGACCGCAGACTGCCACGAGCGTCGACGCCGGCTCACCTGGATGAAGGGACCCTTCATCGCCAGCTCGTGCTCAGCGGTCGCCGAGGAACTCCGCCGGACGGAACGCGACGAAGGCGGCCGGGCCGAGATCGAGCGCTTCGGCGCGGGTCTGCAACCGGCGCGGATCGGCCAGCCCGTCCCAGCGACCGGTCTCGATGCGCTGGTCCATGGTGAGCACCGCCGCGACCAGTTCGGCGGTCGTGAAGGTGCAGTGTCCCGCGTGCTCGGTGTACGCCTGCCGGAGCAACGCGCCGGAACCGCTGCCGCGCACGTCTTCCGCGTACTCCTCCTCGTGCTGCACCGGGAGGAGGCCGTCATCGGTCGTGTGCATCGTGAGTACCGGCATGGCCAACCGTCCGGTCAAAGTGGACGTCCGCTGCATCCAGCTGAGCGCCGCCGGGTCGGCCGTCACGTTCGCCGTGCGGGTCAACAGGTTCAGGTCGGCGGACAGATCGGCGCCGGCCCGCCCGTACAGCTGCGCCACCTGGCCGAGGCGTCCCGACTCGGCGAGTTGCCGCCAGTAGTTCACACCCTTGTTCCACGAGGGGTTGCCGCCCGCGCTCCGCTCCATGTCGGAGCGGCCGAGCAGGATGAACGGCATGATCGCGCGCAGGTTCTGGTACTGGCCCGTCACCTGGGCGTCGACGTCGCCCGGCGCCGGCTTCGGCTGCCCGGCGACCCACGCGGGTTCCTGGAACAGGGCCGTGATCAGGGCGAGCCGGGCGCGGCCGGCCGGGCTCGCCTGCGCCAGGTCGAGGGCGGCGATCATCCGGACCGATGTGGCGGCGGCCTCGGCGGGGCCGGTGAACCGGACGAGCGGGACCTGCTGCCCCGCGAGCAGCAGTTGCGCGATCGCGTGCGACCCGTCCAGCTGGTAGTTGTGCAGGTCGATCCCGGCGCCCATCATCCCGCAGGTCGCGACGGCGCCGTCGAGCTGTCGTCCGGCTCGTTCGGCGAGCTGGCCGGTGATCATCCCGCCGAACGACGTCCCGAGCGCGATGGCGCGGCGGGGCTTGCCGATGATCCCGGTGACCGCCTGGAGCGTGTCGAGCCCGTCCTGGGCCGCGGTGTCGGCGACCCAGCCGGGCCGGGAGTACGACGAGCCGGCCAGCGCGTAACCGCGCGCCAGCAGGGCTTCCGCGGTGGCGGGGTTGGGGCTGTTGGTCGGCGGGTTGACCGGGGTGGGGTTGTAGCCGTGGCTGTAGAGCAGCAGCGTGCCGTTCCAGGTCGCCGGCACGTCGGCGATCCAGGTCGCGCCGTTCGGCAGCACCCCGTCGTACCGGGTCGCCGGTGCGGCCTGGGCCGCGGCGGGCACCAGGCCCAGCACGGTCAGCGAGGTGATCATCGCGACGAACAGTCGTCGAAGAGTCTTCACAGTGCTCTGCCCCTTACCTCGGGAGGACGGCGAGCGATGCCGAGAACGTTAGGCACATTCGTGACGCCCGTCAATGGAACGGCGCACGTGACGAGGTCGGCTTTCCGCACCCCCGTCAGGCACCCATGATGACCAGATGGACGTGAACGAGGTTCTCCTGCCAGGCGTGGGCCTGCGCTACGAGTTCACCAACGCCGACCGCGACCACATCGCCATCGTCGCGCGCAGAGAAGGCACCTTCGAGGTCAGCCGCTACGCCTCCGACGACCCCGACGAAGCGCAGCCGCTGTTCCGCCTCACCGCGGACGAGGCGGACACGGTGGCCGAGATCCTCGGCGCGCCGCGCATCGCCGAACGCTTCGCCGACCTCACCAAGGAGGTGCCCGGCCTCAGCGCCGGACAGATCGCCGTGCCCGCCGCCTCCTCCCACGCGGGCAAGCCACTCGGCCACACCAGGGCACGCACCCGCACCGGCGCCTCCATCGTCGCGATCGTCCGCGGTGACCACGTGATCGCTTCGCCGACACCGGACGAGGTGCTGCGGCCCGGCGACGTCCTCGTGGTCATCGGCACCCACGACGGCATCAACGGCGTGCGGCAGATCATCGAAAGCTGACGATGCACACCTCTCTCGCGCTGCTCCTCGAACTCGGCGTCATCCTCGTCGGGTTGAGCGTGCTGGGCGCGGCCGCGCGGCGGTGGTCGTTCTCGCCCATCCCGCTCTACCTGCTCGCGGGTCTCGCACTCGGCGAGGGAGGGATCGCGCCGGTGTCGGCGGCAGGCGAGTTCGTCGAGGTGGGCGCCTCCATCGGCGTGGTGCTGCTCCTGCTCACCCTGGGCCTGGAGTTCAACACCGCCGAACTGACCCACAGCCTGCGCCGCCACGTCCCGTCGGCGGTGGTCGACCTCGTCCTCAACGCGACGCCCGGCGCCGTCGCGGGCTGGCTGCTCGGCCTGAGCTGGCCCGGGGTCCTCGCCCTCGCGGGTGCCACCTGGATCTCGTCCTCCGGCATCATCTCGCGCCTGCTGACGGACCTGCGCCGGCTCGCGAACCGCGAAACGCCCGCCGTGCTGTCGGTCCTCGTCATGGAGGACTTCGCGATGGCGATCTACCTGCCGGTGCTCGTGGTGCTCGCCTCCGGCGGCACCTGGTGGCAGGCGCTCATCGGGGTGCTCATCGCCATCGGCAGCGTCACGGCGGCGTTCGTCGCCTCCCACCGCTGGGGCCACCACGTCAACCGCTGGCTCGCCCACCCGGACGACGAGCAGCTCATGCTTCGCGTGCTCGGCAGCACCCTCGTCGTGGCGGCACTGGCGGAACTGGTCTCGGTTTCCGCCGCGGTCGGCGCGTTCCTCGTCGGGCTCACGCTCACCGGCACCACCGCCGAACGCGCCCGCGCCGTGCTCGCCCCGCTGCGCGACCTGTTCGCCGCCGCGTTCTTCCTCGCCATCGGTTTCGCCGTCAGCCCGGCCGACCTGCTCCCGGCACTGCCGGCCGCACTCGCCCTCGCCGTGATCGGCATCCTCACCAAGGTCGCCACCGGCTGGTACGCGGCCCGCCGCGACCGCATCGCCGTCCGCGGCCGGCTCCGCGCCGGAACAGCCCTGATCGCCCGCGGCGAGTTCTCCGTCGTGATCATGAGCCTCGCCGGTGCCGCGAGCCCAGGTCTCGGCCCGGTGGTCACCGCCTACGTGCTCGTGCTCGCCACGATCGGGCCGCTGCTCACCCGTTGGTCCGGCGACTGGCGGTGGGCGCGCCGAACGCGTGTGCGTGGCAAGGCCTGAGCAGGCTCAGGACCTGCGGCTCCTGCCGCGAGGCGCGGTCGTGGCGGGGGCGCGGAGGTCGTCGAGGAGTTCCATCTGCCCGGTGATGACTCCGGTGAGGATGAGCCGCGCGACCGCGAGCAGCTCGGCGACGTGCGGGGTCGTGAGCGAGTAGAAGACGTTCGAGCCTTCCTTGCGCGTCGTGACGAGGCCCGCACGGCGCAACACGGCCAGTTGCTGGGAGAGGTTGGCGGCTTCGATGCCGACCTCGGGCAACATCTCGGCGACGGAGTGCTCGCGCTGGCTGAGCAGTTCGAGCACGCGGATGCGCGCCGGGTGGCCGAGGGTTTTGAAGAACTCCGCCTTGACCTGGTACAGGGGCCTGCTCATCGGTGCCCCTTCCCGTCGACCGTCGTCATGGTGCCGATCCTCCCTCGTGGATCCCCGCCGTTGCGACTCGGGATGCGGTTCAACCGACGCGTCATCGGGCGGCGCCTCGGTGCAACGCGGCCGTCGCGGCATCCGCGATCTGGCGGGTGAGGGCGTCGTCGGACCGTCGGGGCACCTGTTCGCCCGGCGGGGTGGCGGCGGACAACGCGACAGCGCAGGCGTGCTGCACGTCCGGCGTGAGCCTCGCGTGCGGATGCCGGGTGAGCGCGTGCAGCAGGCCGGGAAGCGCCAGCACCGGGTCCCTGGCGGGATCCGGCACGATCACGGCCGGCGCGGCGTGCCGCGGCCACGCGAAGCGGCCTCCTCCGCCGACCAGGTTGATCACCGCGTCGGCGTCGGAGGCGATGCGCCGCAACGGAAACGCGAGCGCGTCGGCCGGGTTCCAGGTGGTGATGTCCCGGATTCCCGCGGTCAGCAGCACGGGGTTCAGCATCGGCATCGTGTTCGCACCGGCGACGACGACCCGACTGGTCTCCGGTGAACGGCCGGCGCGGGTCAGCGTGGTGAGCAGCGCGGCGGTCAGCGCGATCGCGGTGGTGTCCTGGTCGGTGAGCACCGGAACGCCGATGATCGAGTCGCGGGCCTTCTTAGCGCGCTCGGCCGTGGCGCGGACGAGCAGCACCGCGTTGGTGCCGGGTGGCAACGCGGGCAGGCCGTAGTCGGACGCGACCACGCGGGTCACCGCACCGGCCTGTTCCTCCACGAGCGCGGCATAGCGGCGCAGCACGGCGGAGGTGGCGCCGATTCCGCCGACCACCGCGACAACGGTGTGTTCCACGGTCAGCACCCGGTTCCGGAGTTCTCCAGCAACGCCGCGGCGATCCACCCGGTGGTGTCGATGCCGTGCCGGGTGGCCAGGTCGAGCAAGTCGCGGATCCGGGCGGTGTGCAGGTGGATCTCGTAGTCGTGGCCTGCCTGCCGGGCCTCGTGCAAAGTCCGCTCGGCCTCGGCGACCTTGTTCCGCAACTCCGCTTCGAACTCGCTCATCGTCCCCAAATCTCTTCAAGAGTTGCTAATCTTCGCAAGTCCGAATCAGCATAACTCGACAGGACCGCATCCCGTGACCGGAGCTCCCGCCCCGCTGAGAGTTCTCGTCGCCGACGCCTCACCGTTGTTCCGCGACACGTTGCGGGACGTGCTGCGCGACGCCGCCGGCATCGAGGTCGTCGCCGTCGCCGGATCGGCAGACGACGCGATCCGCCTGGCCCAGCAGCACCGGCCCGCCGTCGCCGTCGTGGACGTCCACCTGCCCGGCGACGGCCTGCACGCCATCCGCCGCCTGCACCAGAAGGCCCCTGCGGTCCGGCTGGTCGCACTGTGCGGCCTCATCGACGCCCCGTCCGAGACCGAGCTCAGGGACCTCGGCGTCGTCGAGTACGTGATCAAGGGCGTGCCGAACCGAAAGATCGTCGCGGCTGTCCGCAGGGCAGCCGAGGACTGAGCATCCGGCGCTGCTGGACCGTTCGTCGTGAACCAGCCTGTTGGTGCATTTGCACCAGTACCGGCCGCATCTACCGTGGTCGACATGGCTGGTGGGAGTCCGGCACTCAGATCGACCGTCGTCGCGGTGCTCACCCCGGTGATCGGCACCGCGGTCGCGGTCGTGGTGAACTTCGCGACCACGGTGCCGGACAACGTGCTGCTCTGGGTGGCGGTCGGTGTGCTCACGCTCGTGCTGTCCGTGCTCGCGGCCATGAGCGCCGGGCAGGCGCCGCCTCCTCCTGGGACCCGGCAACGCACGCGTGGCCCGTCCAAAGGGCGCGCGGCCCTCATCGGGTTCGCGGTCTGCCTCGTCATCGTCGCGGTGCTGGTGCCGGGCGCCCGTTACGCCTACGGCTGGGTCACCGGCAACGAGACCGGTGTCGACCGGCTGGCCGAGCCGCGGTCGGTGACCGCGGGCCGGCTGACCATGTCGGTGGACCGGGTCGAGGTGACGTCCCACTTCACCAAGGTCACGATGACGGTCACGAACGGCTACGAGATGACGGTGAACCTGCCCGTCTTCGGCTACTCGCAACTGACCAGCGGAACCCTCACCGCCGAAGGAGAACCGTTCCGCAGCAAGTGGAACACCGACATTCCACCTGACCAATCGAGGACCGGCACGATCGCTTTCAGCGAGCCGCTCGAGCCGGCGGCGACCTCGGTGACGGTCACGTTCACGCACGTGTTCGGAGCCGGTGAGCCCGGCGCTCCCAACTCGCTGGCGGTGCGGGACGTGCCGCTGAAACCCGCCTGACGATTCGGCGACTCACGCAGCGGTCGACACCGGAGCGGTGAGCATGCCGATGATCAGGTCGACCAGCTCCGCGGCCGAGTGCGGATCGTCCGGCGGCAGGTCGCCTGCGCACACGGCCCGCTCGCGGTCGGCGAGCAGAGCGAACAGCACGGTGGGCAGGACGCGCAGCCGGCGGCGCCTGAGTGCCGGCGGCAGGTCCCGCAGCGCGCGGTCGAGGCGCACGATGATCAGCCGGACCGCGGCTCGTCCCGCCCGGTCGAGGTTGGCGTCCGCGGCCAGCGCGGGGTGGGTGCGGACCTGCTCGAGGAACCGGGCGTAGTGGGTGGCGCCGTGTTCGTAGGGGATGGTCAGCATCGGCACGACCAGTGCTGACACCAGGGCGTGCACGTCCTGCGCCTCGCCGGTCGCCTCGCTCTCGGTGAGCAGTTCCAGGCGACGCTGCTCCAGGTCGGCGATGCGGTACTGCGCGACGGCGTCGATCAGCCCGTCCCTGGAGCCGAAGTGGTACTGCACCGCGGAGTTGTTGCGCTGGCCCGCGGCCGTCGCGATGTCGCGCAACGGCACGTCGGGACCGTGCTCGGCGATCAACCGCTCGGCGGCGACGATGATCCGTTCTCTGGCGTCCGCGCTGGCCACGGCACCAAGTTAACACGTGAAAGCGCGAGCGCTTGACTTTTAAGCACCAGGGCTTAACAGTGGCCGGGTGGTGATGGACATGTTCGCGCTGCCCGACGCGGTGGCGGTGGTGACCGGGGCGGGCCGCGGGATTGGTGCGGCATCGGCGGTGGCGCTGGCCGAGGCGGGCGCGGACGTGGTGATCAGCGCACGTACCGGCGAACAGCTGGCGGAGGTCGCGGGCCGAATCGAGGCACTCGGGCGGCGGGCCGTGGTCGTGGCGGCCGATCTGTCCGATGTGGACGCTGTGGCGGCGTTGGCGCACACGGCCGCCGAGCGGTTCGGGCGGCTGGACGTGGTGGTGAACAACGTGGGCGGCACCCTGCCGAACACGTTCCTGACGACCACACCGGACTTCCTGGAAGACGCCTTCCACTTCAACGTCACCACCGCGCACGCGCTGACCGGTGCGGCGGTACCGATCATGCTCGACGGTGGTGGCGGGTCGGTGGTCAACATCGCCTCGGTGATGGGGCGGCTCGCCGGTCGCGGATTTCTGGCCTACGGCACGGCGAAAGCGGCTCTGACGCACTACACGAGCCTGGCCGCCACGGACCTCGCGCCGCGGATCAGGGTGAACGCGATCGACGTCGGCTCGGTCCACACCTCGGCACTGGACGTGGTCGCCCGCGACGAGAAGATCAGGACGTCGATGGAACAGGCGACCCCGCTGCGCCGGCTGGGGCGCCCGGAGGAGGTCGCGGCCGCGGTGCTGTTCCTGGCCTCGCGGGCGTCCGGTTACACCACGGGCTCGGTGCTGCGGGTCGACGGCGGGATCGGCGCGCCCAACCTCGACTTCAACCTGCCGGACCTCTGAGGAGCCGCACATGGCGCATCGCGTGGTGCAGTGGAGCACCGGCAACGTCGGCAAGTGGGCGTTGCGCGGCATCATCGACCACCCCGGCCTGGAGCTGGCCGGCGTGTGGGTGTCCAACCCCGCGAAGGACGGCCGTGACGCGGGAGAGCTGGCCGGAGTGGACCCGGTCGGGATCCGCGCCACCACGGACGCCGATCGGTTGATCGCGGCGAAGCCCGACTGCGTGGTCTACACGGCGATGGCGGACCACCGGCTCAACGAGGCGATCGACGACCTGTGTCTGTTGCTGCGGAACGGGATCAACGTGGTGGCCAGCGGCCCGGTGTTCCTGTCCTATCCGGACGGAACGGTGCCGCCCGAGGTGGTCGAGCCCGTCCGCCAGGCCGCGAGCGAGGGCGGAAGTTCCCTCTGGGTCAACGGAATCGACCCCGGCTGGGCCAACGACTGGTTGCCGCTGCTGCTGTCCGGAACCTGCCAGCGCATCGACCTCCTCCGCTGCTCGGAGATCCTGGACTACTCCACCTACGACAACCCGTTGGTGCTGTTCGACATCATGGGCTTCGGGTCGTCGCCCGACCACACTCCCCTGCTGCTGCAACCCGGCGTGCTCACGCTCGCCTGGGGCAGCGTGGTCCGCCAGCTGGCCGCCGGTCTGGACGTCGAGCTGGACTCGGTCGTCGAACACCACGAGCGGTTCCCGGCGCCGGAACCGTTCGCGGCCGCGGGCCGCACGATCGAGGCGGGCACCATGGCGGCGCTGCGGTTCACCGTCAGCGGGATGATCGCGGACCAACCCGTGCTGGTGCTCGAACACGTCACCAGGCTGCGCCCGGACCTCGCGCCGGACTGGCCGCAACCGGCCGGTACCGGCTGCTACCGCGTGGAGATCACCGGCGAGCCCAACTACGTGCTGGACCTGCGGCTGACCGGCGGGGACGGCGATCACAACACCGCGGGGGTGGCGGCCACGGCGATGCGTCTGGTGAACGCCGTTCCCGCGGTCGTCCAAGCCCCGCCCGGCCTGCTCACCGCGCTCGACCTGCCCCTGATCACCGGCCGCGGGCTGGTCTCGGCGCAACAACATCGGATGTATCAAAAGCAAGCCACCCGCTGAAGCGACCTCACAAAGGCGCAAATCGTGCACAACGTTCCCTAATTACAGGGGAAAGCCCAGGAAGAGAGACGAAAACAGAAACGACCTCAGGAGCTATCGCTTCCCCACACATCGGACCTATGCTGCGCAGGTCAGTAGACGGAACCGGCCGGATGTCATCCGGTCTGTCCCCAGCACCCAACGGAGGGTGTCCGTGCACAGGTCGTTCATGAGGTCGAGGATGTCGGCCGCCGTCCTGGTCACCGTGGCGTCGGCGGGGCTCGTCGTGGGCTCCGAACCGAGCCCTGCCGCCCACGCCCAGCAGGCGGCCGACGGCCACACGCTGTGGTACGACGAGCCGGCCAACGACTGGGAGAGCCGGGCCTTGCCGATCGGCAACGGCGCGTTGGGCGCGATGGTGTTCGGCGGCGTGACTTCGGAACAGTTGCAGTTCAACGAGAAGTCGCTGTGGACCGGCGGTCCCGGCGCCTCCGGGTACAACTTCGGCAACTGGACCTCGCCGCGTCCCGGCGCGTTGGACGAGGTCGTGAACTCGATCAACCAGAACGGCCAGGCCGACCCGAAGTGGGTGGCGGGCAAGCTGGGCCAGCCCAAGACCAACTTCGGCGCGTACCAGACGTTCGGCGACCTGCGCCTGGACATGGCGGGGCAGTCCACCTCGTTCTCCGGCTACCGGCGCGAGCTCAACATCGGCGACGCCACCGCCAAGATCAGCTACACCAACAACGGGGTCCGCCACGACCGCGAGTACTTCGCCAGCTACCCCGGTCAGGTGGTGGCCGGACGGCTCGGCGCGGACCAGCCCGGCAAGGTGTCGTTCACCCTGCGCTACACCTCGCCGCGCAGCGACTTCACGGCGACCGCGTCCGGCGGCCGGCTGACGATTCGCGGCACGCTGGCCAACAACGGCATGATCTTCGAGGCGCAGATCCAGGTGCGCACCGACGGCGGAACCGTGACCAGCAACGGAAACGCCGTGACCGTGTCGGGCGCGAACAGCGCGACGTTCGTCCTCGGCGCGGGCACCAACTACGCCGACACCTACCCGAACTACCGCACCTCGGATCCCTCCGCGCGCGTCAAGTCCACTGTGGATGATGCGGCCGCGAAGTCGTTCGCCACGTTGCGCGCCGCCCACGTCGCGGACCACAAGGCGTTGTTCGACCGGGTGAAGCTGAACATCGGCCAGGTCATGCCGAACAAGCCCACCGACGACCTGCGCACCGCCTACACCGGTGGCTCCTCGCCGGACGACCGGGCCCTGGAAGCGCTGTTCTACCAGTACGGCCGCTACCTGCTGATCGCCTCCTCGCGCAGCGGCTCGCTGCCCGCGAACCTGCAGGGCGTCTGGAACAACTCGACCTCGCCGCCGTGGTCGGCCGACTACCACACCAACATCAACATCCAGATGAACTACTGGCTCGCCGAGCAGACCAACCTGGGCGAGACGGCGGAACCGTTCGTCCGGTTCGTCGAGGCGCTCAAGGCACCCGGCCAGGTCACCGCCAACTCCATGTTCGGCACCGGCGGCTGGGTCGTGCACAACGAGACCAACCCGTTCGGCTTCACCGGGGTGCACGACTGGGCGACCGCGTTCTGGTTCCCCGAGGCAGGCGGCTGGCTGGCGTCCCAGGTCTACGACCTGTCGGCGTTCAGCAAGAACCCCGCGCTGATCAACCGCGCCTACGCCCTCCTCAAGGGCGCCAGCGAGTTCTGGATCGCCAACCTGCGCACCGATCCGCGCGACGGCAAGCTCGTCGTCACCCCCAGCTACTCCCCCGAGCACGGCCCCTTCACCGCGGGCGGATCCATGGCCCAGCAGATCGTGCAGGGCCTGTTCACCGACACCATCGCCGCCGCCACCGAACTCGGCGTCGACCCCGCGTTCCGGGCACAGCTGCAGGACAAGCTGAACGCGATGGACCCCGGCCTGCGCATCGGCAACGGCCGGCTGCAGGAGTGGAAGAGCAACGCCATCACCGGCGAGCCGCAGCACCGGCACGTCTCGCACCTCTACGGCCTGCACCCCGGCCACCAGATCGCGGCCGGCACCACGTTCGGCGACGCCGCCAAGGCCACTCTGCTCGACCGCGGCGACGGCGGCACCGGCTGGAGCAAGGCGTGGAAGATCAACTTCTGGGCGCGGCTGCTGGACGGCGACCACGCGCACAAGATGGTCTCCGAACAGCTCAAGAGCTCCACGCTGGCCAACCTGTTCGACACCCACCCGCCGTTCCAGATCGACGGCAACTTCGGCGCCACCGCCGGCATGACGGAAATGCTGCTGCAGAGCCAGAACGGCGACATCCACGTCCTGCCGGCCAAGCCGGGCGCCTGGACCTCCGGCTCGGTCACCGGACTCAAGGCCCGCGGCAACGTCACCGTGGACGCGTCCTGGACCACCGCCGGCGGACTCGACTTCACCGTGAAACCCACGCGCACCGGGCCGCTGACGTTGCGCAACGGCATCTTCGCCGGCCAGTACACGCTGATCGACACCTCGACCGGACAGCCCGTCGCCACCACCGGCACCGGCGACCGGCGGACCTTCACCGCCACCGCCGGCCGCACCTACCGCGCCACCGGCTCCATCAGGAAGCCCGTCAACCTGGCGCTGAACGCAGCGGCCAGCCAGTCGAGCACCTACTCCACCGGAGCGGTCGCGAGCAGGGCGGTCGACGGCAACACCAACGGCGCGTTCTGGTCCAACTCGGTCACCCACACCTCGGAGAACCCGCTCGACACCAACCCGTGGTGGCAGGTCGACCTCGGCGCCTCGAAAGCGGTGAGCACGGTCGAGCTGTGGAACCGGACCGACTGCTGTTCCGACCGGCTCCGCCAGTTCTACGTCTTCGCCTCCGACACACCTTTCACGTCGACCGACCCGCAAACCACGGCGGCACAACCCGGAGTCTGGAGCCACTTCCAGACCACCGCTGTCGGCACCTCGCTGTCCTTGCCCGTCAACCGCACCGCGCGCTATTTCCGCGTACAGCTCGTCGGTTCGGACCGGCCGCTCTCACTAGCCGAAGTACACATCTTCGACTGATCCACATTCGTGATCACACCGCGTTAACCGACAACACACCGATTCACTCGAACGCTCGGTCGGCGCCCGCCTGCAGCCGTTGTACCTGCATCGAGGCGCCGATCCAGCGGTTACGACGATCGGGTGAAACGACGTAACCCTGACCGACCAGAAAGCGAGGTGCATATACCAACTCGTCCTACGGAATCGAGGGTGTCGCCATGACGCTGCGCCTCGCGACCTTCAACGTGGAGAACCTGTTCGCCCGCGCCAAAGCCCTCGCCACGACCACGTTCGCCGAAAGTGAACCGGTGCTGTCCGCCTTCACCGCGTTCAACAAGATCGCGGCCAAGGCCGATTACGACGACGCCGACAAGGCCGCCATGCTCGACGCGCTCGAGGTCATGGAGATCCTCGTCCGCACCCGCAACAACAGACGCGTGCTCAACCCGAAGCCGTTCGACGCGTGGGCGCTCTTGCGGGAGAACCGCGGCGACTTCCTGAAGCAGCGCCGCAACGCGGACGTGGAGATCGTGGCGAAGGGGCGCGGCAGCTGGATCGGCTGGGTGGACCTGATCACCGAGCCGGTCGACGAGGTGGCCACCCGCATGACCGGCAAGGTCATCGACGAGGTGCGCGCGGACGTGCTGTGCGTGGTCGAGGCCGAGGACCGCCCCTCGCTGGTCCAGTTCAACAGCCAGCTGCTGAACGGCCGGTACGGGCACATGATGCTCGTCGACGGCAACGACCCGCGAGGCATCGACGTCGGGCTGCTCACCACCGCGCCGATCAACGTCCACTCGATGCGCAGCCACGTCGACGTGCCGGATCCCGAGTCACGGGAAGGACGGCCGCTGTTCAGCCGGGACTGCCCGGTCTACCAGGTGCGGCTGCCCGGTGGCCGTGACCTCTTCCTGCTGCTCAACCACCTGAAGAGCCAGTCGTTCTCGAGCGGCAACCCGGATCCGTTGCGGCGCAGGCAGAGCAAGGAAGTCCGCCGGATCTACGACGACCTGCGCGCCGAGGGCGCCGAGCTGATCGTGGTGCTCGGCGACCTCAACAAGGGCCCCACCAACGACGTGCCGCCGCGCCACCCCACGTTGGAGGCGCTGCTCGACCCCGGCACGCCCCTGGTCGACACGGCGAGCCTGCCCGGGTTCGACTCGGGCCCCCGGCCCGGCACGTTCCAGTCCTGCTCACTGCGCAACCGGCTCGACTACGTCCTCGTCTCGCCCGCGCTGGCCGAGCTCGTGACGGCGGGCGGCGTCGACCGCAGCGGCCTGTGGGGCACGCCGACGAACGTCAACCCGCCGCGGCAGTGGCAGGTCTTCCCGGAGATCACCGAAGCGAAGCACGGCGCGTCCGACCACGCCGCCGTGTGGATCGACCTGGATCTGTGAACCGCAGAAGGGCTTGCCGATGAACGAGAACCGCAGGCTGCCCGTGATCTACGTCCGCGGGTTCGCCGGAAAACCTTCCGGGATCGACCGTGCGATCGACGATCCGCTGTACGGCTTCAACGAGGGCTCGGTGCACGTGCGGGTCGACGGCCACGCGCAGCCGCAGTTCTACCAGTTCGAAGGACCGTTGCTGCGGCTCATCCGCGACAAGAAGTACGAGCTGCACGTGCACGGCAACCAGCGCGGGCACCTGGAGTCCCGGCCGGACGACTCGGTGCCGCCGGCCACGATCTGGGTGCACCGCTTCTACGACCAGGCAGCGTCGAGCCTGCACCCCAAGCCGGTCGAGTTCCGGCTCGAACAGGCGGCAGAGGACCTGTTCGAACTGGTGAAGCTGGTGCGGCTGAAGACCGGTGCGCCCAGGGTGTTCCTCGTCGCCCACTCCATGGGCGGACTGATCTGCCGATCGATGATCCAGCGGGTGATCCCCGAGAACCAGAACGGCTCCAGCACGCCGCTCGACTACGTCGACCGGCTGTTCACCTACGGCACACCGCACGGGGGCATCGAGTTCTCGATCGGCTTCGGGTTGCTGGAGAAGCTGCGGGACACGTTCGACCTCGGCGACGCCGCGATCTTCGGACCGGAACGCATGTACCAGTACCTCACTCCACACCGGCGCCCTGATGAAGACCCGCCGGCGGGCTGGAATCCCGCGGTCATCCCCGCCGACGTGTTTCCGCCCGAGCGGGTGTTCTGCCTCGTCGGCACCAACCCGCAGGACTACGAGGTCGCGCTCGGGTTGTCCTCCAAAGCCGCGGGGGTGCGCAGCGACGGCCTCGTGCAGATCGAGAACGCCTTCGTCCCGGACGCCAACCGGGCCTTCGTCCACCGCAGCCATTCCGGGCGCTACGGCCTGGTCAACTCCGAGGAGGGGTACCAGAACCTCTGGCGCTTCCTGTTCGGCGATCTGCGGGTCGACGTCGAGCTCGTCAACCTGAACCTGCCGGGCACCCGTGAGGACGACACCTCCTGGCAGCTCGACGTCCAGCTGGCCATCCGCGGCCTGCCGATCCTCGTGCACGAGCAGATCGCGGCGCACCACTGCCCGATCCAGATCGAGTGGCCGGAGGTGGGCGACCTCGCCGACCGGCCGTGGCCGCTCGTCACGACCTTCTTGTCCGCCAACGTCGACGAACGCCCGATCGGTGCCGACTCACTTCGTTACGCACTGCACGTCCGGCTCCTCTCGATCGTCGAACGCACCGGTCTGCTCGACTTCACCAGCCATCTCGAGCAGACGGCCGACTTCGACGACACGCTCGTCGTCGACCTGAAACCCAGCAACGGCGTGCTGTCCGCGTCGGCGAGGTGGAACTCCGAGATCCCCGGTTCGATTCGCGACTTCCACCCGGACCCCGATCCGATCAACGACCAGAACCCGGCAGACGATCTCTGGCAAACCGACGTTCTCCTGCCCGCGGCGCAACGACAGGTCTTCGGCGAGACGGCGGCCGTCAGGTTGACCATCCGGCCGTGGAACTGATCTGAAGGACGGCCGCCGAGCCGGTGAACGGAGTATTTCCTTCAACCAGCGGACTTTTCCCTGAACTGGTCCCGCTTGCGGCGCGTGTTCCAGCTGCGGCAGGTTTTCCCACCTGACAGGGAGGCGCTGTGCCCGAGAGCGCGAAGTGGAGCGAGCTCAACGACAGGATCGCCCGAATGTCCGTGACCGAGTCGTCCCGGGACGGGACGGTTCAGGTCACGGTGTCGACCTCCGGTGTGCTGACCGGTCTGGTGCTCAAGGAGCGGTGGCAGCAGCCGCAGCCGGCGGGTGCGGTGGCGGCACAGATCATGGAGTGCCTCGCGCGAGCGCAGGCGAGAATTCCGAACCTGTTGGGGCAGGCCATGTTCCAGACGATCGGACCGAACGTGCCCGCCGCGGAGCTCGTGATGGCCGATGCCAGGAAGCGGTTTCCCGAGCCACCGCCCCAGGTCGAGCGGCAGCCGCCGCGAGCGGAGTGGCAGCCGCCGCCTCAGGCCGAGTGGCAGCCGCCGGCGCCGCGGCATCCTAGGCAGCCGGACCGGGTCGACGACGACTGGGACGGGCGGACCGTGATGGAGGAGGACGGGGTCTGACGGGCGACTCTTGAACCACTGTCTGGAGGCAGCGCTTCGAGAGGCTCGACTTCTCGTCGCCGGACGAGCTCGGGTCCGCCTCACATTTCCGCGGCGCGCCTGCGATCAGCCCGAGCGGCGGCACTGTGCCGGGCAGCCGCGGCCCGATGATCCGCGGCACCGCTGCCACCTCGGGCCGCCGCCTGGACGCGGACTTCCGCTGCTCGTTCGTGTGCGGCAGCGGCGCTGTTGAAGCTCTCGCGCAGACTCTCCCGCGCTTGTGCCGCGTGGTGCAGGGCTTCAGCCAGTGCGGCCACCGCCGTTTCGGCATCTCCCGCCGTCGACGCTCTACCGCCGCGCGTGCTGAGCTGGGCACGGCGTGCCGACAGCTCGCGGATGCGCTCCGCGGTACCGCGCACCCGCGCTTCTGCCCGCCCTCCGGACGTCACCGAGAAAGCGTCGCGCCCCTCTGACCGCGGCACAAGTGCCCAACTCGCCCAGATCAACCAGCTGGGTTGTCGTGCAACGGCGTCACGGTGGCAGTGGGAGCTTCGGGCATGCGCACCAGTGGCTGCAGCGGCAGCGTGACGTTGGTGTCGGACATGGTTTCCAGGTGTTGCAGCATGATGCCTTCGCGCAGCGCCCACGGGCAGATCCGCACCCTCTCGACGCCCAGCGCGCTCATCGTCACGTGGGCCCCCGCCAGCAGTTGTCTGGCCCTCGGCTGCGACACCCCGCGCAACCGCGCCCGCTGCGCCGCGGACATCCTGGCCAGGCGGGGAATCCACCTCCGCACGTCCTCGATGGTCAGCTCCCGCCGGACGAACGGGCCTTCGCGTTGCGGCGGTGCCCCGGCCAGGCGGGCGAGCTGCTTGAACGTCTTCGAGGTGGCCACGATCCGGCGGGGCGTGCCCTCCCAGCGCAACCGGTCGACCACCTCGCCCAGCGTGTCGCGGACGTGCCAGCGCAGCGCCTTGACCTCGGCCTTCTTCGGCGGGTCGTGGTGCAGGAACGCGCGGGTCAACCGGCCCGCCCCCACCGGGAGCGACAGCGCGAGCTCGGGATCGGCGTCGCGGCCGAGTGCGATCTCCATCGAGCCGCCGCCGATGTCGAGCAGCAGCAGACGGCCGACCGACCAGCCGTACCACCGGTGCGCGGCCAGATAGGTCAGCCGCGCCTCCTCTTCTCCGGCGAGGAACTGCGGCCGGATGCCGATCGTCCGCTGGATGCGGTCGATGATCTCGTCGCGGTTGGTCGCGTCTCGCACCGCGGACGTGGCGAACGGGTACAGCTGGTCGACACCGTGGCGATGAGCGGCGGACACGGCGTCCGCGACTGCGACCGCGACGCGCTCGACGCCCTCGGGACTCACCGACCCGTCCGGCATGATCTCCTCGCCCAGCAGGGTCGGCGCCTTCACCGAGTGGGCCGGCAGCGGCGGAGCGCCCGGCCGCACGTCGACCACCTGCAACTGCGCTGAGTTCGACCCGATGTCCAGCACGCCAAGACGCATGCAGTGCGCATACCCGCGTCACGGCCGGTCTCAACCACGGTTTCACGCCCCGGAAACGTGACGTTGTTCCGTGTTTGCTTGCGGTCTGCCGGGCTAATTCCTCTGCACTTGAACGGACAGACCGGAGAGATGACGATGAGTGCTGTTGCACAACTGCGATCACTGGCACGCGAACACGTCGCCGTCGCCGCCTTCACGATCCCCCGTCTGCTGCGCCATTCGGTGTGGCGCGACGCGAACCCGCACGAGGGCGGCGGCCTCGGCGTGGTCCTGGTGCCCGGTTTCGGCGCGGGCGACTTCAGCCTCAGCCTCGCCACCACCTGGCTGCGCGACCGCGGCTACGAGCCGACCGGCGCGGGCGTCGGGTTCAACGTGGGCTGCACCTCCGAGCTGGTGGACCGCATCGAACGACGCCTGGAGGAGCACGTGGAGGCCACCGGCGGGCCGGTGGTGCTGCTGGGCCAGAGCCGCGGCGGTGGACTCGCTCGCCTGGCCGCGGCTCGCCGTCCGGACCTGGTGTGCGGGCTGGTGATGCTGGGCAGCCCGGTGCTCGATCCGATGGGCGCGCACCCGCACGTGCTGCTCGCCGCCAGGGCGCTCGCGGGGCTGTCCGCGATCGGCGTGCCCGGTCTGATGGACAACGACTGCCTGTCGGGTACCTGCTTCGAGGACAACGTCGCCGCGGCCACCACCCCGCTGGAGATGCCCGCGGTGTCGGTGTACTCCAAGTCGGACGGCATCGTGCCGTGGCAGCTCAGCCTCGACCCGTCCGCCGAGTGCGTCGAGGTGCACAGCACCCACACCGGTATGGGGGTGGACCCGGACGTGTACCTCGCCCTGCGGCCGCGCCTCGCCAGGTGGGCCGCCGAAAGGTTCGACCTGCGCGATGCCGGGTGACGAGCGACTTCTCCGGACGGCCGGATCTGCGCCGAGATGGTCACGCCCTACCCGCCCGGTGCGCCTGCCGTGCTGCCCGGTGAGGTGATCACCCAGGAGGTCGTCGACTACGTCCGCAGCGGCCTGAACGCCGGGATGCAGCTGCCCGACCCGGCCGACTCCGAACTGAAGAGCTTCCGGGTCGTGACCCGAAAGCCGTGACTCAGGAGCCGTGCCCCGGAAGCGGTGAACGGCCCGTGGTGGGGTAACCCGCAGCCATGAACCTTCATGACGCGTTGCGAGCTGTGGAGAACCTCCGTGCCGCCGACCGGCCGGCACTCGCGGTGGCGGCGGTCGCCCGGCGGTTGCTGGGGCGGTCGCGCCTGCGCGAGGTGCTGCGCGGATCGTGGCTCGGCCATCCGCTGCATCCCCTGATGATCACCGTGCCCATCGGCGCCTGGGTGTGCGCGTCGGCGCTGGACGCCCGAGCGGGCAACGAGGACGCGGCACGTCGCCTCACCGGCATCGGGCTGGCGGCGGCGCCACCGACCGTCCTCTTGGGACTGGCGGACTACGACCGGCTGGGACGGCGGCAGCAGCGGGTCGGCGTGGTGCACGCGCTCGCCAACACCACCGCGCTGGCCTGCTTCACCGCTTCCTACGCCGCGCGACGGCGGGAAGCCCACGCCGAGGGCAAGCTGCTGAGCCTGCTCGGGCTGGCGGCGATGGGCGTGGGTGGCGCGCTCGGGGGTCACCTCGCCTACGCTCAGGGCGCCGGTGTGTTCCGCTGGCAACGTCCGGCGGAGGACGAGAACGTGATCCCGTTCGAGGTGCGGCGGTCCACCCAGCGAGTCCGCTGAGACGAGCCCGTCGTCACCCTCCTCGGTTGTCCACCGCGGCGTTCAGCGTCGCGGCGACCTCGTCCAGGGCGTGGTCCGTGGTCGACCGTCCTCCGACGCGGTGCAGCAGCTCGTCTCTCGTGACCACGGGCAGGGCGCCGCGCAGCGCGTCGGTCGCGAGCTCCCCGCGGCCCGCCACCACGTAGCTGCCCTCGACCAGCACCAGCGTCGCATCCGACTGATCCGACTCGAGCAGTCTTTTCAAGTCGTCAACGGGAACAGGCATGACGACTCGCTCCTTCCCTGCGCTGATCAGCCGTCGTCGTCGCCGAAGCGGCCGCCGCCGTCCAGACCGGCACCCGGACCGTCGGGGTCGCTCGGCGCCCGGTTCGCCGCCTCTTCCTCGGTGGGCGTCAACGGCGCACCGCTCTGCTCCTCGGCCGCACCCCGTTCCACGTGGTCATGTTCTGGTTCGGTCACAACGAACTCCTCTCTTCGGTCAGCGGCAGCGCGACGGTCTCTCCGCGCGCCACCACCTGGACTTCGAACCCGGCACGGCGCCGCGAGATCTCCGCGGTGAAGTCGGACAGGGGTGACTTCATGACCCCGTACTCCTCGTAGTGCACCGGCACGGTGGTGCGCGGGGCGAGCAGCTCGATCAGGTCGGCGCCCTGCTTGCCGTCCATGGTGAGCAGCACGCCGAGCACCTTGGTGCCACCGAGGTGCACGACCGCGAGGTCGATGCCGTCGAAGCGGTCGCGGATCCGGCGCAACTCCGGATGCACCAGCGTGTCGCCGCTCAGGTAGATCCGGAACGGCAGGACACCCGCCGCCTCCCGGTACTCGATCATGGTGCCCATGACGGGAGGGAGCAGGCGTCCCAACGGCCCCAGGGCGTGTGCGCCCGGCAGCGAGGTGACCGTCAGCTTCGCCGCGCCGCGGGACAGCGCGACGGTCTCCCACGTCCGCAACGGCGCGGCTTCCCGGAATCCCCGGCGGGACAGGCGTTTCGCCGCGTGCGGGGTGGTGAACAGGGGCAGATCGCGGGCGAGCTCCCGGCTCGCCACCCGGTCGAAGTGGTCGCCGTGCAGGTGGGAGAGCACCACGGCGTCCAGCTCGGGCAGGTCGGCGATCTCGATCGCCGGATCGGTGAGCCGTCGCGACACGACGCCCTGACCGATGTGCGTCCACTGTCCTTTGTGGAGGAAGTTGGGGTCGGTCAGCAGCGTGAACGGCCCGAGCCGGAGCACCGTGGTGGCGTTGCCCACGAACTGCAGCGAGCCGGTCATGGTCAGCCCTGGTCCGGGTCGTCGGCGACCGAGTGGTCCGAGAGGCCCACGTTGCCCGTCGGGTTCGGTTCGGGATGCACCGAACCGGAACCGCTCCGCCCCGGGACGGTGTCGGCCTCGTCCGTGCCGGCTTCCTTCAGCGAGGCTCGGCTCGCTTCGTCGTACTCGTGCTCGGGGTTCTCCCGCTCGGCGCTCATGCCGAACGGCTACCCCGGCATCGGCCCGCTGAACGTGCCACCGGAAATGCGGTAACCGACCCCCGGAGTCGTCGCGATGACCGGTGGGTCACCGAGCTTGCGCCGCAACCGGCCCACCGTCACGGTGACCGTGTTGGTGAAGGGGTCGGCGTTCTCGTCCCACACCTGTTCGAGGAGGGCCTCGGCACTGAGGAAGCCGGGGCTCGCCCTCAGCAGTGCTTCCAGCACGGCGAACTCCTTCACCGAGAGGCGGAGCGGGCGCCCGTCTCGCACCGCGGTGCGCCGCAGCGGGTCCAGCTCGATCCCGGCCGCCTGCAGCGTGCGGGGCCGCGCGTGCGGTTTGCGCCGGGCCAGCGCCTGGATCCGCAGCACCAGTTCCGGGAAGTGGAACGGCTTGGCGAGGTAGTCGTCCGCGCCCAGCGTGAGGCCGCTGACCCGGTCACCGGGGGCGCTCGCCGCGGTCAGCATGAGCACCATCGGCCGTTCCACCCGTTCGGTGATCATCTGGCACAGGGTGTCGCCGTGCAGGCCGGGCAGGTCCCGGTCCAGGACGACCACGTCGTGGGCGGTGACGTCGAGCTTGGCGGCGGCGGTCAGTCCGTCGTGGGCCAGGTCGACGGCCAGGCCCTGGTCCCGCAGTCCTTCGGTGAGGACCTCGGCGAGGGCGTGGTCGTCTTCGACGACGAGGATCCTCATGCCGCCACCGGTGCGCTCACCGCGGGGAGGTGCACGGACACGCGCAGGCCGCCCTCGGGCCGGGCGAGAAGGGCGACGCGGCCGTCGTGGGCGGTGGCGACGGAGGCCACAATGGACAGACCCAGTCCCGCGGTGCCGGTGCGGTCGTCGCCGAGCCGTTCGAAGGGCAGCAGCAGCCGATCGACGTCCTGCTGGTCGAGGACCCGCCCACCGGTCTCGACGACCAGCACCATCTCCTTCTCGTGCAGCGAGCCGGTGATCCTGATCCATCCGTTGTCCTCGTTGTGCGTGACGGCGTTGTCGACGACGTTGCCGACCAGTCGTGCCAACAACGCCGGACTGCCACAGGTCGTCATCACCGGCGGCAGATCCACCGTCACGGTCAGGTTCTTGTGCTGTGCGTCGGCGCTCCTTTCGCGCAGCGCCGCGTCGACGAGCTCACCGAGGTCGACGGGAGCGGCGTCGGCCAGCGCGCCGTGCTGCGCCCGTGCCAGCACGAGGAACCCGTCGAGCAGGTGATCGACCCGGTCCAGCTGGGTCCGCAGGCGGTCCGCCAGCCGAAGGGTCGAGGCGGCCGGGTCGGGCTTGGCGACCGCGACGTCCAGCGACGCCCGCATCGTCGCCAGCGGCGTGCGGAGTTCGTGGGAGGCGTTGGCGACGAAGCGGCGCTGGGCGGTGAACGACGCTTCCAGCCGTTCGAGCAACTCGTCGATGGTGTCGGCGAGATCCTTCACCTCGTCGGCCGGACCGGTGACGGCCAGCCGCTGGTCCAGGCTGTCGGCGGAGATGCGTCGCGTGGCACCGGTGATCAGCCGCAACGGTCGCAGCACGCGCTGGGCCAGCCCCCGGCCGAGCACCAACGAGATCACCGCCATCACGACCAATGCCACCAGCGAGCCGACCAGCAACTGCCGGGACTGCTGCTCGTGCACGGTCCTCAGCTGCTCCTCCAGCAGCCGGACCCGCAGCTCCGCGCCGGCGGAACCGCCCTGCCCGACCTGATCCCCCGCCGGGGCGACGTTGCTCACGCTGCCACCGGACAGCAGGAACGTCAGGACGAGAAGCCCGGCACCGGACAACAGGAACACGACGGCGTACAAGATCGTGAACCGCCACCGCACGGTTCCTCTGCGCTGTCCGACCATGCTGTCAGCATGCCCTGGCCGACCTAACAACAGCATGACAACCGCGGTTCGGCCCGTGTTGTGCGCCGCTGCCTAGAACAGACGCATGTCAACCACCGAACACCTCCGCCGGGAGTGGACCGCGTTCCGCAGCCTCGGCCGCCTGATCGCCCTGGCGGTCGCGGGCCTCACGATCATCGCGCTGGGTCTGCTGTACGCCATGGGCAACCGTTCGTCGTGCGACGGTCCCTGCCCGGCGGTCCCCACCGCCGATGACGGCTCCTTCGTGAGCGACAGGTTCTGGTTCCGGCATCGCGAGCTGGGCGAGCAGGGCAGCATCACGGTCCGGCTCACCGCGATGACCGGGACGATCACCTATCCCCCGCCCGGCCACGACCAGATCGTGCCGGGACTGGTGCCGTGGGCGAAAGCCGGGATCATCGTCAAGGACGGTCTGCGGCAGGGCTCGCAGTACGCGGCGCTCATGATGACCGGCGCCCACGGAGTGCGCTTCCAGCACAACTACCGCCACGACGTCGCCGGAAGTGGCGGCAGCGTCACGGACCAGTCACCTCGCTGGCTGCGCCTGACCCGCGACGGCGACACCATCACCGGCTCCGAGTCGAACGACGGCGAGAGCTGGCACACCGTGGCGACGGTGCGGCTCGACGGACTTCCCGCCACCGCACAGGTCGGCCTCTTCGCGACCTCTCCCGGTGACCTCACCCTCCACCGAGTCGGCCTCGGCGGCGCGACCGAACAGGTCCGGTTCACCCAGGCGGTCGGCGTCTTCGACCACGTCACCGTCCAGGGCGGCGCCGCCGGCGCGTGGCGGAGCGAGGCGGTCGGCGACGACATGAACCGCACCGACTGGGAGAAGTACCACCACGCGTCAGGGTCGACGGAGAAGGACGGCGTCGTCACCGTCAGCGGCGTCGGCGACATCGGCCCGCTCAGCGAGCAGGGCGCACGTGTCGTCGAGAACTCCCTGATCGGCCTGGTGATCGCGCTGATCATCGTGATCGTCGTCGCCGCCCGCCACGGTGCCCGCACGGCCCAGCACTCCCGATCGGTGATCGCGGCACGTGCAGCCGTCGTCGGAGGGGCCACGTTCGTCACCGGACTGGTCGCCGTCGGCGTCGTTCTCCCGCTGAGCACGGCGATCCTGAAGGGCAACGGCATCGCGGTGCCGGCGATCCCCGTGCTGACCACCGTGCGGGTGGTCGTCGGAGTCTCCGCCGTGCTGGCGCTGTGTGCCGTTCTCGCTCTCGCGCTCGGTGTGTGGGTGCGGCGCGGTTGGGTGGCGGTCCTCATTGGACTGTCGTTGATCGCACTGCCCTATGCCGTCGCGACGTTGCCGCTGCTGCCCGACCCGGTCTCCGAGTGGCTGTTGCGGCTCACGCCGGCCGCCGCGTTCGCCGTCCAGCAGACCACGGTGGAGTACCCGCAGGTGATCGCGCATTACGCGCCCTCGGCCGGGTACTACCCGCTGCCCTGGTGGGCGGGTCTCGTCGTGCTCTGCGCGTACGCCGCCATCGTCGTGTGGGCGGCTGTGCGCCGTGAACCGGCGGCGGACGTCGACTGGCGATAATGCCTCTGACTGTCTTTCACTCAACACTGAAGCAATAGTGACTAGCACTCACACGAGCCGCGCGCGATGAGCGTGGGCTGGAAGACGATCCGGGCCGGGGCCGCGGGCTCGGAGACGACGAGCTCCGCGGCCGCGCGCCCCATCTCGTACGAGGGCTGGGCGATGACGCTGATCCCGAGCGTGCCGGCCCACGCGAAGTCGTCCATGGTCAGGAAGCCGATGTCGTCGGGCATCTTGAGGCCCCGTGCGGTCAGTGCGAGGTGAACGGCCACGGTCAACCGGCCGGTCGTGCACACCACAGCGTCGTTGCGGCGCAGCAACGACCCGACCGCGCCGTCCACCTCGTCCTCGTTGCCCACCAGCACTTCCTCGGGCTGCGGCAGACCGTGCTCGGCGAGGCCCTGCCGCAGCCCTTCCAGCCGCTTGACCTGCGTCGGCCGCGTGCCTCCGCTCACGACACCAACCTGGGACCGGCCGCAGTCGGCCAGGTGCGCGGCCATCAACCGCCCGGCCGCGACGTCGTCGAGACTGACCGAATGCAACCCCGGGGCGGTGCGCGCGACGAGCACGCACGGTGTGCCGTTCTCCGCCATCCGCCGGGCGTGGTCGTCGGCGGTCTCGTCGGCGGTGATCACCAGGCCACGCACCCGTTGCTGGTCCATCGCCCGCACCTGGGCGGCTTCCCGGTCGGCGCTGCGGTAGGTGTTGGCCAGCATGACCGGACTGCCGTTCGCCGCGGCCACCTCGTCGATCCCCCGGATCAGGTCCAGGTAGAACGGACTGCTCAAGTCCCGGATGACCACGCCGATCGTGCTCGACCGGCCGGCGAAGATGCTTTTGGTCAACGCGTTTGGGCTGTAGCCGAGGCGCTCGGCGGCCGCCCGCACCTTGGCGGCCGTCGGCTCGGCGA
Source organism: Lentzea alba (assembly GCF_011067745.1). GTDB lineage: Bacteria > Actinomycetota > Actinomycetes > Mycobacteriales > Pseudonocardiaceae > Lentzea > Lentzea alba. Next base: position 220,752 of record NZ_JAAMPJ010000012.1, on the reverse strand, counting down.
CGAGACCTCCGTTGAGCACTCGCGAAACCGTCGCGGTGGACACCCCCGCGTGTGCGGCGACGTCACCGATCGTGACTCGCTTCATCCTGTGACCCGCCTGCCTTCCCGCACCACGATCCTGCCGCCGATCATGACGGTCCGGACGTCGTCCAGTGCCGCCGGGTCGGTCACCACCAGGTCGGCGACCGCGCCCGGCACGATCCGGCCGCGCCGGGGCGCGAGGCCGGGGAACGTGTCGGCGACGGTGGACGTGGCCATCGCGATCGCGGCGGGCAGGCCGACCACGCCCGCCTTGGTGGCCCGGTCGATCGCCAGCAGGATCGGGTCGTGGTGGCCGGCCGCGTAGTCGGTCGAGATCGTGTCCACCAGCCCCGCCTCGAACATCGCGTAGAGCAGTTCTGGCCCCAGGTCCGGCCGTCCGCCTCCGAAAGTGTCCAGAATGGACACGTCGATCACCACTCCCCGTTCCTTCAACCACGCCGCGTGGTCCAGGGCTTCTCGTGGCGTGAAGCTGGGGTGGTTGGAGTGCCCGGCGATCAGCCGCACGTCCGTCCGGGCGATCGCGGCGACCTGCGTCATCGACGCGGCGGCGTTGTGCACGAGCACCGGGACGTCGAGTTCCCGGGCCTGCTCAGCCGCTTCGGCCAGACCGCGCAACGCGATGTCGAACGCCGGCAGGACCACGCCCGACACGATCTCGCGAGCGTCTTCGACGGACAGCTTTCCGGTCAGGTTCGCGCCCGCCAACGCCTCCTCCACCGCGTCGCGGTCGAACGCCGACGTGGTGATGTGCCGGCCCAGCACCGCGATCTTCAGCTGGTTCGCCTGCCAGGCCGTGACTCGCACGCCCGTGCGCCGCGCGATCTCCTCGGGGATGTACAGGTAGCTCGCCCCGCCACCGCCGAGCGTGTGCCCCGCGCCGATCTCGCCCAACGCGACCGCGCCTTCGGCCACGGCCTGGCGCGCGGTGAAAGCCTTGTTCTCCTCGGTCAGCCCGCCTCCGTCCGCGACGATCGCCGCCTCCAGGCACGCGGGTGTGTTGCAGGAGGCCGCCTTCACGTTGACCGGATGCGCTTCGTCGGTTCTGGCAACGGCTTCCGCGGTGATGAACCCGTCAACGCAGAGCACTGCCGTCGTCCCCTCCAGCAGATGCCGGTCGAGGTTCGCGTTCACCTGCTGAAGCGGCAACGGTTCGTGGCCGCTGGGGAACAGCGGGCCGTACGCGGTGCCGTGCGTGTGGTTGTTGATCAGCCCGGGGATCACCAGCATCCCGGCCGCGTCGACGACTTCCGCCGATGGGTAGTCGCCGTTCCCCGGCTCGACGATCTCGCGGACGGTGTCGCCCTCGACCACGACGTCCACCCCGCGCCGCGGTTCGGTGCCTCGGCCGTCGACCAGGTCGCAGCCGCGGAGGACGGTCGTCATCGCGACTCCTCGAACCGTTCGAAGCGGAACGCCGCCAGCGCGTCGTCGCGATCTTCACCGAGCACCTCGTCGGCGACGAGTTCGCCGGCGTGCAAGCACAACGTCACGCCGCTGTGCGAGACCGCGAAGAAGTAGTTGCGCACCTGGGCGACCCGCCCGAGCACAGGCAGCCCGTCGCCGGGAATCGGCCGCTGTCCCGTGCGCACGCTCTCGACGGTCGCCGCCCGCATCGCCGGGTACAACGACCTGGCGTCGCGCACCAACCGGTCGACTGCCTCCTGCCCGCCCTGGTCTACTTCGCTGCAGTGCAACAGGATCCGGTCGCCGGGCTCCGGTCGCAGGTGGACGTTCGGGGCGTGCACGACCCTCGACACCGGGACCGCGACCGGCGAGGTGTACACGAGCACGCAGGGCAGGTTGCGCATCGGCAGCACCAGCCCCGCCATCGCGGAGACCTCGTCCGCCCGCGGCCCCGCGCAGTTCACGACCGCGTCCGCGGTCAGCACCCGCCCGGACTCCAGCCGCACGCTCCGCACCGCGTCACCGTTCAACTCCAGCCCGGCCACCGCGTCATCAGCCACCACGTCGACACCGCTCGACAGCAGGTGTGCGATCAACCGCGCCGGATCGACCCACGCCTCGCCGGGGAAGTACGCGGCGCCACCGGCCGGGACCCGGTCCGGATCCAGGCCGGGTTCCAGGTCCAGTGCCTCGGCACGGGTCAGCCACTTGGCCTCGTAGCCGAGCGCGAGCAGAGCGTCGACCTTCGCACGCAACGCCGCTTCGTCGGAGGTCCACTCGATGCCACCGCCACCGTGGTACCACTCGCCGAGCGGGACTTCGGCCGCCAATCGTTGGTGCGCCGCCATTCCCGCGACGTTCAGCTCGTGGTAGATCAGCGGCTGTTTGTTGCGGGAGTTGACCCACGAGAACGTCGTCCCGGACGTCCCGGAACCTGGCGCGCGGGCGTCGACGACCGTCACCTCCGCGCCACGTCGAGCCAGCGCCGCTCCCACCGCGGCGCCGTAGACACCGGCACCCACCACGACAGCCCGCATCGCACCCTCCCGGCTGATGTAACTAGTTACATGCAACTAGTTGCACAGTAGCCCCGCAGACCGCCGGCAGTCAATGAACGCGAGTGATCTTCAAATACGTGACCCGTTCTGCCGCGCGCCGTGGAATCACCCGATTGGCCCCAAACATCGTAATCATGCGAATTGGCACGCCATTGGCGCGGACCATTCGCCGACCGACACCGCAGGCCACCTGCGACGCGTCACCCAACGTGAAGGCGAAGTATCGGAAGTCATTGCTCCATTCGATAACGCCCGAACCGGCAGAAGGGGTTGCGCACACGGCTAAGCTTGGAATCTCAATTGCGACTGGAATCACGAGCCATTCCGTCCAGGTGCATGTCAAAGAACACGGAGTTTCCGGGGACCTCCGCATTTCGGTACATCAGAATGCGCACAGGAAGCGTGCAGACACCGATGACTGAGAGCAGCGGCAGACCGTTGCACGACAATTACGGCCCGGAGGCACGCGCCGCCGTCGAACGCGAGAGCGAGTTACCGACAACAGGATGGGAACGCGAGGTCGCGCGCGGCCTCGAACTGGGGCTCCCCGCTGCGGACTCCGTTGTGGACAGGCGCATTCCGACCTTCTCCCGCGGCGAGCTGCCGCACTTCGCGGGCATCAACACCTTTCTCAAGGCGCCGTTCGTGGAGGACGTCCGCACGTGCGGCGAGTACGACGTCGTCGTGCTGGGCGCCCCGTTCGACGGCGGTACCACCTACCGCCCTGGCACCCGGTTCGGGCCGCAGGGCATCCGCAAGATCTCCGCGCTGTACGGCCCGTACAACTTCGAGCTGGGCGTGGACCTGCGCGAGTCCATCACCATCGCGGACCTCGGTGACGTGTTCACCATTCCCGGCAACATCGAGAAGACCTTCGACCAGATCAGCAAGGCCGTCGGTCACGTGTACTCCTCGGGCGCCTTTCCCGTCGTGCTCGGGGGCGACCACTCGATCGGCTATCCCACCGTGCGCGGTGTTTCCGAACATCTGAGCGGAAATCTGGGGATCATCCACTTCGACCGGCACGTGGACACCCAGGAAACCGACCTGGACGAGCGGATGCACACCACGCCGTGGTTCCACGCGACGGACATCCCGAACGTGCCGGCCCGCAACCTCGTCCAGATCGGCATCGGCGGCTGGCAGGCGCCCCGCCCAGGGGTGAAGATCGGCCGCGAGCGCGGTACCACGATCATGACGGTGACCGACTGCGTGGAGATGGGCATCGAGGCCGCCGCGCAACGGGCGCTGGACGTGGCGTGGGACGGTGCCGAGGCCGTCTGGCTCAGCTTCGACGTCGACTGCCTCGACGCGGCGTTCGTCCCCGGCACCGGCTGGCCCGAACCCGGCGGGTTCCTGCCTCGCGAGGTGCTCAAGTTCATCCAGCTGGTGGCCGCGCAGCCGCTCGCCGGCATCGAGGTCGTCGAGTGCTCTCCCCCGTACGACCACGCGGAGATCACCTCGTTGATCGCCACCAGGGTCATCTGCGACACCCTCGGCTGTCTCGTCCGCGCGGGCCATCTGCCCCGTTCCGCAGGCGACTAGCCCTCCCCCACAACGGAATCTCACAGGAGTTCGGTTTGTTTTCCCGCCGCATCAGCCGTTTCTCGGCCGTACTGGTGTTGCTGTGTGCCACGGCCTGCACATCGACCCCCACGTCCACCGACAAGATCACACTGGGTCTGAGCGCGTGGCCCGGCTGGTTCCCCTGGCAGGTCGCGCACGAACAAGGCTTCTTCCGGAGCAACAACGTCGACGTCGAGCTGAAGTACTTCGACAGCTACACCGACAGCCTCAACGCCTTGTCGAGCGGTGCGATCGACGCCAACAGCCAGACGCTCAACGACACGCTCGCCTCGGTCAGCGGTGGCGCGCAGCAGACGATCATCCTCGTCAACGACAACTCCACCGGCAACGACCAGGTGATCGCCCGTGAGGGCATCTCGGGTGTCGCCGACCTGAAGGGCAAGAAGGTCGCCGTCGAGCAGGGCACCGTCGACCACTACCTGCTGCTGCTCGCCCTGACCGAGGCCGGTCTGTCGCAAAAGGACATCGAGCTGGTGCCGCTCGCCACCGACGCGGCGGCCGCGGCCTTCGTCGCGGGCAAGGTCGACGCGGTCGGCGCCTTCGCACCGTTCACCACCACCGCCCTGCAGCGCCCCGGCAGTCGCGCGATCGCGACCTCCGCCGAGTTCCCCGGCGCCATCCCCGACCACCTCGTCGTGTCCGGCGAGTTCGCGAAGAACCGCCCGGAGGCGGCGCAGGCGTTGGTGAACACGTGGTTCGACACGCTCGACTGGATCAAGCAGAACAACGGCCAGGCCATCGAGATCATGGCCAAGCGCGGTGGTGTGAGCACCGACGACTACCGCACCTACGACGCGGGTACCACCATCTTCACGTTGCGGCAGAACATCGACGCGTTCACGCCGGGCGTCACGCCCACGCACCTCAACCACCAGGCCGGCCGGATCGCGGACTTCATGGTGAGCACCGGCCTCACGCAGAAGCGGCCCTCGCTGGACGGACTGTTCGACGACAGGTTCGTCAAGGCGGTGCGGAGATGAAGACCGCACTCGCCGAGCGCGCGGCGGACGTCCGCGCCGCGTGGCCACCGCTGCCCCGCCGGACCCGCCCGCCCCGCACGCTGCTCACCATCCGCACACCGATCTCCCGCCGCGTCACGACTACGCTCACCGTTGCATCCCTGGCCGTGCCGTTCACGTTCTGGGTGGTGCTGAGCGCGAGCGGTGTCGTGCCCGCCACGTTCCTGCCGTCGCCGGGCGCCGTGCTCTCCGCCGGCTGGGAGATGGCCCGCTCGGGCGAGCTCGCGGTCGACGTGTGGACGACCACGCGGCGGGTGCTGGAAGGTTTCGGGCTCGCCGTGCTGGTGTCCGTGCCGCTCGGCATCCTGATCGGCACGTTCCACGCCGCGCAGGCGGTGTTCGAACCGGTCATCGGGCTGCTGCGCTACCTGCCCGCGAGCGCGTTCATCCCGTTGCTCATCATCTGGCTCGGGCTCGGCGAGCCCTCCAAGATCGCGATCCTGTTCATCGGCACGGTCTTCTTCAACACGCTGATGACCGCCGACGTCGTCCGGGGAGTGCCGCGCCCGCTCATCGACGTCTCCTACACGCTCGGCGCACGCCGCGGTGAGGTGTTGCGCAAGGTCGTGGTGCCGCACTCGTTGCCGGGCATCATCGACGCGGTTCGCGTCAACGCGGCGGCGGCGTGGAACTTCGTGGTGGTGGCGGAACTCGTCAACTCCACGGCCGGACTCGGCTACCGGATCGTTCGCGCGCAACGGTTCCTGCAGACGGACAAGATCTTCGCGGTGCTCGTCGTCATCGGCGTCATCGGCGTGACGATCGACGTGGCCCTGCGCCTGGTGCGCGCTCGGGTGGGGCGGTGGGCCGCATGACGCTGGAGCTCGTCGACGTCTCCATGTCCTACCCCCAGCGCGGTGGCCCGAAGCTCGCGCTCGACGGCGTGAACCTCACCGTGTCCCCGCGCGAGTTCCTCTGCGTCGTCGGCGCGAGCGGCTCCGGGAAGTCGACCCTGCTGTCGCTGGTCGCCGGGCTCACGACGCCGACCAGCGGCGAGATCACCATCGAGGGACACCCGATCACCGGGCCCGGACCGGACCGCGGACTGGTCTTCCAGACCGGGTCGCTCTACCCGTGGCGCACCGTGGAACGCAACGTCGCTTTTGGACTCGAGCTGCTCGCGCTGGACGCCGCCGAACGCCGCCGCAGGGTCGACTGGTACCTCGCCGAGACCGGCCTCGCGGACGTGCGGCGGTCGTTGCCGCGCCAGCTGTCCGGCGGCCAGCAGCAGCGCGTCGCGATCGCGAGGGCGCTGGTCTGCGAACCCGACGTGCTGTTGCTCGACGAACCGTTCGGCGCGCTGGACGTGCAGACCAAGGAGGACATGCAGCTGTTGATCAGGCAGATCTGGCGCGACACGGGCACGACCGTGCTCATGGTCACCCACGACGTCGAAGAGGCCGTGTTCCTGGGCACCAGGGTCGTCGTGCTCGCGAGCGACCCCGGTCGCGTCGCCGCCGAGGCCCGGATCCCGCTCGCGGAGGACAGGGATCTCGCCACCAAGCGCACGCCCGCGTTCCTCGGGCTGCGCGCGTCCATCGAGGACATGGTCCGCGCCCAGCACCGTTGCGGGGTGACCAGGTGAGACGAAGTGTGCTGCTGCACGGGCACTCCATCGGCCGCAAGCTCAACCTGCTGATCGTGCCTCCGCTGGTCGCCGCGGTGCTCGTGGCGGTGCCGTTCCTGCTCGGTCAGACCGGGGACGCCGGATCGGCCGCCGCCACCGCCGAGTCCGCCCGGCAGGTGCGCGAGCTGGGCAACCTGATCTGGGAACTGCAGAGGGAACGCGTGCTCACCGCCGCGCACCTCGCGTCGCCCGGCGGTGACGGCGAGAACCTGAAGCGCCAGCACGGCAACGTGGACGCCGCGGCCGAGGACGTGCGCACGGCGCTCGGCACCGAGATGTCCGACGAGCTCACGACCGCGTTGGTGCGCCTGGGTTCGCTGACCGGGATGCGGCAGAACGCCGTGCGCGGCAGCGCGTCGTTCGACGGCGTCGCGCGGACCTACCACGCCGCCATCACCGCGGTCATCGACTCGCTGCGCCTCGTGCCGCAACAGACCGGCGACGCCGAGGGCACGAGACAGCTCACCGCGCTCGAAGCACTGCTGCGCGCCTCCGAGCAGCACTCGATGCGCGACACCGGCCTGATCATCGCCGCGGCCCGGCGACAGACCGGACAGGCCGTGCAGAACGACGCCGTGATGCAGGCCCGCGCGTTCACCGAGCGGTTCGTGCAACAGGCCGACGCGGACCACGCCGCACTGGTCGTGACGGTCGAGGAGGGCACCGAGGCCCGCCAGGTCGACGAGCTCGCCACGCGGCTGCCGACCGAGCCGAGCCCGTCGTTCGCAACGGAAGCGCTGGCCGCCGTGTCCGCGCAGGCGGAGATGCGCAGGGTCGCGCAGGACCGGGTCACCGACGAGATCACCGCAGCCGCCGCGGCGCGAGCGAACCAGGCCGCCGTGGTGGTGTGGACCGTCGGCCTCGGCGGCGCCGCGCTGTTCGCCCTGGTCGTGTGGCTGGTGATCGCCGTCCGCCGCTCGATCGCGAACCCGTTGCGCAGCCTCACCGACGCGGCGGGCGCGGTGGCCGACCTGGCCGGCCGGGAACTGGTGCGCGTCACCGACACCGAGGTGCCCGACGAGCAGGTGGCGCGGCTCAGCGCGATCGACGTGTCGTCCGGCAACGAGCTGGGCCGGCTCGCCGAGGCGTTCAACCGCGTGCAGGGCACCGCGGCGCAGCTCGTGGAACGGCAGGCGATCACGCGCCGCAACGTGAGCCTGATGTTCGCCAACGTCGCCAGGCGCACGCGCAGCCTTGTAGGCAGGCAGCTCGCCCTCGTCGACGAGCTGGAACGCGACGAGCAGAACGAGAAGCTGCTCGCCGGCCTGTACCAGCTCGACCACCTGTCCACCCGGTTGCGGCGCACCGCCGACAACCTGCTCGTGATCGCGGGCACCCGCGAGGACACCAGGCTCTCCGGCCCGATGGAGCTGGGCACCGTCCTGCGTTCGGCGCTGGCGGAGATCGAGGACTACCAACGGGTCCGGCTCGGCACCGTCGCCAAGGTCACGGTGGCGCCCGCACTCGGCGCGGACCTGATCCAGCTGTTCGCCGAACTGCTGGACAACGCGACCTCGTTCTCTCCGCCGGAGTCCACTGTGGAGGTCGACATCACGTGCCCGGCCGGCAGGCCCTGCGTCGTGCGGATCGTCGACCACGGCATCGGGATGACCGAGGCCAAGCTCACCGAGGAGAACCTGCGCCTGGTGGAACGCGAGCGGCTGGACATCACGCCGACCAGCGTCCTCGGCCTGTTCGTGGTGGGCCGGCTGGCGCGCAGGCACTCGCTCGCCGTCGAGCTCCTCCCGACCGACGGCGGCGGTGTCACCGCGCGCGTCACCGTGCCGCCAGGTCTGCTCACAGTTGATGAGGGGAGCTTTCACAAACCTGAGGTTTATGAAAGCTCCCCTCATCAACTACGGACGCACGAGCAGGACTTCGGCTGGTTCATGGGCGACGACGACATCACGCTCACGTTGCCCGCCGCGATCTCCGAGCCCGACCACCTGTCCGGCGACCTGTCCACGGAGATCACGCTGGTGTCGACCGCCATCGCCCGCGTGGCGGTGCTGCCGCAGCCCTTTCCGGTGCCCGCGGCCACCCCGGAGGGCGACGGACGCGCCGGCCTGACCCGGCGGGTGCCGGGCGCCAGCCTCTCCCCCGGCCTGCGCACCGACATCACCCCGGTGCCGGCCCACCCCGCTGCCGAGCACGTCGCCGCCTGGCAGCAGCGCGACCCCGCCGCCGAACGAGCCGCCCTGGACGCGTTCGCGAACGGCCTGGCTCTGGGCGCCGCCGCCGGAGCAGGCACGCAACAGACGAAAGAGAGCAGTGAATGAGCGCGCTTCCCGCCGCACGGACCAGCGTCGAGGCCCAGAACTTCAACTGGCTCGTGTCCCGTTTCACCCAGGGCACCCCCGGCGCCCTGGCCGCGATCGCCGTGTCCTCCGACGGCCTGCTCGTCGCGATGTCGGCAGACCTGGTGCGGGAGAACGCCGACCGGCTGGCGGCGATCACCTCGGCCATGCTGAGCCTTGCGGGCGGCGTCTCCGACTGCCACCCGCTCGGCGCGCCGGACAAGGTCATCGTCGAGCTCGGCCACGGCTACCTGGTCGTCTGCACCATCAGCATCGGCTGCGCCCTGGGCGTGCTGGCGTCCAAACAGGCCAGTCTCGGCACGATCGCCTACGAGATGGCGATGTTCGCCAACCGCGCCAGCGCCGTCCTCACCCCGCAGGTGATCGAGGAACTCAAGTTCACGGTCGGGCGGTAGGGCATGCGGGACCGAGACGTCTCACTGCTGCGGCCGTACCTGCTCACCTCCGGGCGGACCGAGCCGATCGACCGCAACCTGGAGCTCGAGACCCAGGTGGTGACCAGTGATCTCGGCGCGGCGTCCCACGCGGTCCTGTCGTTCGAGCGCCGCGACATCGTGGCGCTCTGCACGAAACCCACGTCGGTGGCGGAGATCGCCGCGATTCTCGGGCTGCACGTCGGTGTGGCCCGAGTCCTCGTGGCGGACCTGGCCGCGCTCGGGTACGTCGCCGCCCACCGACCCAACGCCGACCTCGCCGGCGACCCCGCCATGATCGAGAGGATCATCCGCCGCCTTGAAGCCATCAGCTGAGCCCCGCACCCCGACGCCGGTCAAGATCATCATCGCCGGTGGCTTCGGGGTCGGCAAGACGACAGCGGTGTCGTCCATCTCGGAGATCACGCCGCTGCGCACCGAGGCGGCCATCACCACGGCGTCCGAGGACGCCGACCGCACCGCGCACACCCCGGACAAGACCACCACCACGGTGGCGCTCGACTTCGGCTGCATCACGATCGACGACGACATCAAGCTGTACCTGTTCGGCACGCCGGGCCAGGACCGCTTCGGGTTCATGTGGCGCGACCTGGTGCTGGGCGCGCTGGGCGCGCTCGTCATCGTCGACACGCGGCGCATCGACGAGTGCTATCCGGCCGTCGACTACTTCGAGAAGGCGGGCCTGCCGTTCGTCGTGGCGGTCAACCTCTTCGACGGCCGGCTCAGCCACGCCGTGGCGGACATCCGCTGGGCACTGGCGATCGGCGACCACATCCCGCTGATCAGCTTCGACGCCCGCGTGAAGCTGTCGGTCCGGGATGCGCTGCTGACCGTTCTGCGGACCACGCTGGCCAGGGCGACCGCCCCGCTGGCCTGATCACTCGACCGGCGCAATCGCACGTCCCCGAGAGGCGGTGCAAACCCGACAACGACAATGATTACCATGTTCCTCAATCTCGCCGCGGGGGTCGCGGCCGACGAGGAGGACATGTGGCTCACCTGTTGATGATCGAGAGCTGGGTCGGCGCGATGAGCTCGCTGCTGCCCAGGGCGATCAACGAGTCAGGGCACCGCTTCACCTTCATGACCCGCGATCTGCACCACTACCTGCGCGCCGCCCCCGCGCACCCGCATCCGTTGCTGGCCGCGGACAACGTGCTGACCGCGGAGACCAACGACGTGCCCGCCCTGCTCGACCACGTCGAACGCCTGCACGCGGTGCTGCGCTTCGACGGCGTGATCTCCTCGTGCGACTACTACCTCCCCACCGCCGCGCGGGTCGCCGCGCACCTGGGCCTGCCCGGTTCCGATCCCCTTGCGGTCGAACGGGCCTGCCGCAAGGACCTCACCCGCACCACCCTGCGCGAGGCGGGGGTGCCCGGTCCCCGGTTCGCCCTCGCCGAGGACTGGCCGGCACTCGCCAAGGCCGCTGCGGAGCTGGGGTACCCGCTGGTGGTCAAGCCGGTCGACCTGTGCGCCGGCATGTACGTGCGCAAGGTGACCGACGAGGCGGGGCTGCGCGAGGCGTTCGCCGCGATGGAGGCGTTCCCCGTCAACGCCCGCAACCAGCCCAGGGTGCGGACCGTGCTGGTGGAGGAGCTCCTGACCGGGCCCGAGGTGAGCGTGGAGACCGTCACCGCGGACGGCACCACGCACGTCGTCGGCGTCACCGACAAGAGCGTCGCGGGTGATCCGTGGTTCGTGGAGAGCGGGCACATGTTCCCCGCCGACCTGCCCACCGCCGAGGCCGCGGCGGTCGCCGTCGCCGCGATCGAGGCGCTGGGCCTGGACCGCTGCGTCGCGCACACCGAGGTCAAGCTGACGCCGGAAGGCCCGAAACTCGTCGAGGTCAACCCGCGTCCCGCCGGCAACCAGATCACGGAGCTGGTCCGGCGGGTGACCGGCATCGACCTTCCCGCCGTGTACGCGCAACTGGCTGTGGGCGAACGACCTGAGCCGCGCCCGGCGGACACCGGGGTGCGCAGCGCCGCGATCTCGTTCCTCCTGCCGCCGCGCTCCGGGCTGGTGGCCGCCATCAACGGCGCCGAACCGGCCCCGGACGTCGTGGAGTGGGTGCTCAAGCCGCCCGGCCACCGCGCGGGCGACCCGACCAGCAACAACAGCTACCTCGGCCACGTCGTCGTGACCGACCCGGACGGTCTCGGCGCGCGGGCGCGGGCTGAGCAGCTCGTGGGCGGTCTGTCCGTCGACTACGCCGAGGAGCCCGCGTGACGCTCACCGACCTCGTCGAACTCGTGCGTGGTGGCGGGCTGGGTCCCGATCCGGCGCTGTGCTCCGTGAGCGTCGGGTTCACCACCAGACAGGGCGCCCGGCACGCCACGCGCGGACAGTCCTACCGCAACACCGTCGTCAGCCTCCGCGTGGAGGACGCGGTCGGCTCCTGCGCGGTGGAGGACGTCGCCGACAACGAGGTGCACGGCTGTGTCGGTTCAACGGTGCTCGAACTCCTCGACCACCCGAACCCGGCCATCCGCACCGCCGCGCTCGACGCCTATCTCGCGCACGCCCGGCCGCATCACCTGTCCGCCACCAAGTCCATCACCGTCGGTCCCGGCAGTTCCCTGACCAAGTCCATGTCCCGCGCGGAGGCTGTGGTGGACCTGCTGGACCCCGCGCCGGGCGACCGGGTGCTGGTGGTCGGTGTGGTCAACTCGCTGCTGCACCACCTGCGCGAGCGCGGCGCGACCTACGTGGCGTGCGACCTCAAGGGCGGCCGGACCGAGTGGGACGAGCCGATCGCCACCGACGCGGAGCTGGACGGCTGCGACCTCGTGCTGGCCTCGGGCATGACGGTCGGCAACGGCACGTTCGAGCCGTTGCTGCGGCGCGCTGTCGCGGCGGGCACGCCGATGGTCCTGTTCGCCCAGACGGCCGCCGCGATCCTGCCCTGGTTCATCGGCAGCGGTGTGCGGGCCGTGTCCGCTGAGCCGTATCCGTTCTTCTGGCTCGACGGCGGTCCCACGACGATCCACCACTACACGGAGCGTCCGTCGTGATGATCCCGCGCCAGAACCGGCACCTGCTCGATCTGCTCGGCCAGAGCCCGGTCACCCGCATCACCACGCCGCTGCCCCACCGGCACGGCGGGTTCTGGGCCAAGCTGGAGTGCCTGAGCGCCGGCGGCATGAAAGCCCGGCCGGCCGTGTCGATGCTCCGCGCCGCTCGCGAACGCGGCGAGCTGCGTCCCGGCGCCGTGGTCGTGGAGTCCACCAGCGGCACGCTGGGGCTCGGTCTCGCGTTCGCCTGCCAGGTGTTCGGACACCCGGTGGTCCTGGTGGTGGACAACGAACTGGAGCCGTCGATGCGCGCCCTGCTGCGCGCGCACGGGGCCCGGCTCGAGGTGGTGGATCGGCCGCATCCCGTGGGCGGCTGGCAGCAGGCGCGGCTGGACCGGCTCCAGGCGGTGCTGCGCGAGTTCCCGGACGCCTACTGGCCCGACCAGTACAACAACCCGGACAACCCGCGCGGCTACGCGGGACTGGCCAGGGAGCTCGTCGAGCAGCTGGACCCGGTCGACGTCCTGGTGTGCAGCGTGGGCACCGGCGGGCACAGCGCCGGAGTCGTGCGGGAGCTGCGCCGGTACTGGCCGGGCGTGCGGCTGATCGGCGTGGACACCGTCGGCTCCACGATCTTCGGACAACCCGCGCGGGCCAGGGTGATGCGCGGACTCGGCAGCAGCATCCACCCGCGCAACGTGGCCTACGCCGAGTTCGACGAGGTGCACTGGCTGGGTCCGGTCGAGGTGGTGGACGCCTGCCGCCGGCTCGCCAGGGACGCCTTCGTCACCGGCGGCTGGAGCAGCGGCGCCGTCGCGCTGGTCGCCGCGTGGGCGGCCAGGGTCGAGCCCGGTGCGGTGGTGGCGACGATCTTCCCGGACGGTCCGCACCGCTACCTCGGCACGATCTTCGACGACGACTTCTGCCACACCCGCGGCCTGATCGGGGCCGCCTCCGACCGGCCGGTGGAGATCGGTGACGCCCACCGGGTCGAGGCGACGGGCTGGACGCGCTGCCGTTCGGTCGTCGCGCCCAAGGCGGTGGTGCTCACATGAAGCTTCGTTGGGAGGTCTACGGCCTCGAACTGGGCACGCCTCTGCGCATCTCCCGTTCCGTGATGTCACGCCGCGACGCCGTGCGGGTCGTCGTGGAGCACGACGGTCAGCAGGGCCACGGCGAAGTGGTGACCAGCACCTACTACCAGCTCGACGTCGCTGCGATCACGTCCTTTTTGGACGGTCTGCGGCCGGTGCTCGCCGGCGCGGAGTCCCCGTCGGTCGCTCTCGACCTCCTGCACGCGGACTCGGCGCTGCCGGCCGGTGTGCGGGCGGCGGTCGACGCGGCGTTGCACGACCTGCTCGGGCTGCGCCGTGACGTGCCGGTGCACGTTCTCGCCGGGGTTCCGGTCTGGCACGACACCCCGACCGCGTACACCATCGGCATCACCACGCCGGACGACGCCGCTGCGCAGGCCGCCGCGCTGACCGGACGCGGGTTCTCCGTGCTCAAGGTCAAGGCGGGCGCCGATCCGGAACGGGACGTGGCCACCGTGACCGCGGTCCGCGCCGCCGCGCCGGACGCCCGGCTGGTGCTCGACCCCAACGGTGGCTGGAGCCCGGACGAGACGGTGAAGGTGGTGGAACGACTCACCTCCGCCGGTGTCGTGCTCGACGCGGTGGAGCAACCGATCCCGCCCGGTGACCCGGACGCGCTGGCGTGGATCCGCGAACGTTGCCCGGCACCGCTGATCGCCGACGAGGACGCCGCCACGGTCGCCGACGTGCGGAAGCTGGCGGGCGCGGTGGACGCCGTCAACATCAAGCTCGCCAAGTGCGGCGGCCTGCGACCCGCGCTGGACATCGTCTCAGCCGCCCGTGACGCCCGCTTGGACGTGATGCTCGGCTGCCTGGTCGCCAGCTCACTCGGCATCGCGCCCGCCGTCCACCTCGCCGGCCACGCCAGGTGGGCCGACCTGGACGGCCACCTGCTGCTGTCCCACGACCCCTGGTCAGGCATCGGCGGCGAAACCGGCACCCTGCACCTCTCCAGCACCCCGGGCCTGGGGGTGACCCGCCGATGACCCACCCGTCCCCGCAGTTGCCACCGCACCGCCACCCATTCACCCACAAGGCCCCCACCAGCCCCACTTTTCGGCACGCGGGGCCCTTTCGTACTACTGGAGCGAACGAAAGGTCCCCGCGTGCACATTGGCAGGCAGGCGGGGATTACGGAGCGCGCTCGCCGTGGTGCCGCTTCACTCGAATGACGTCGTCTTCCATGCAAGTCCTTGTGCCGCACAACTACCGGCGACCGTGTGAGACGCCAGGTCTGGATGTGGGGCGGCGATGAAGCGGTTCGCGTTGCCGGTGCGGTTGTTGCTGGTGAACCAGTTCGCTGTCAACACCGGGTTTTATCTGCTTATTCCTTACCTCGCCGCGCATTTGGGCGGCCTCGGGATGTCCGCCGCGGTGATCGGCGTGGTGCTCGGGGTGCGGACGCTGAGTCAGCAGGGCCTGTTCCTGGTGGGCGGCACCGTGTCGGACCGGCTCGGACCGCGGACCGCCATCCTCGCCGGCTGCGCGCTGCGCGCGGTGGGGTTCGGGCTGTTCGCGATCGGTGAGTCGTTCGCCGTGGTGCTGGCCGCGTCGGTGCTCAGCGGGCTGGCGGGGGCGCTGTTCAACCCGGCGGTGCGGGCGTACATCGCGTTGGAGGCGGGAGAAGCGCGCGCCGAGGCGTTCGCCCGGTTCAACGTCTACGCCCAGGCGGGTGCGCTGTGCGGGCCGGTGCTCGGCAGCGTGTTGCTGCTGTGGGACTTCCGGGTCTCCGCGGTGGTCGCCGCCGGGATCTTCGCGGTGCTGACCGTCGCCCAGGCCGTGGTGCTGCCGAAGCGACCGGCCGCGCGCCGGGGCGGGACGATCCTCGGCGACTGGCGCGAGTGTCTGGCGAACCGGCGGTTCGTGGCGTTCACGTGTGTGCTCAGCGGGATTTTCGTGCTGCAGAACCAGCTTTACCTGCTGCTGCCGATCCAGGCACAGGAAGCCACCGGGAACGCGAGCGTGGTCGCCGCGCTGTTCATCGTCTCCACGGTCGCCACGCTGCTGTTCCAGGTCCGCATCACGCGCTTGCTGAAGAACCGGGAACGCGGACCGGTGATCGCGGCGGGGCTCGCCGTCATGGGTGCGGGATTCGTCGCGCCGGCGCTGTGGTCCGGACTCGTGCCGGTGCTCGTCGCCACGCTCGCGCTCGCGGCCGGCGTGATGATCGCGCATCCCCTGGTCTACGACCTGATCCCCTCGTTCGGCCCGGACAGTCTGGCCGGCACCCACTTCGGCGTGTTCTACCTGGGATCCGGGCTGGCCGCCGCCCTCGGCAACGCCGCGATCGGGTGGGTGATCGGGTTCGGTGACCGGTTCGCGTCACTGCTGTGCGTCGTGGTCGGCCTCGCCTGCGCCGCGGGCGTCTTCTGGCTGCACCGCCGCGGCGCGCTCACGCCACCACAGCCGGAGGTCGTTCGATGAACCTGCTCACCGACAACCCCGAGCTGTACGAGCACCAGTTCCCCGATCCCGAACACAGTGCGGCCCGGTTCGTGCACGACATCGTCACGAGGTTCGACGGCGGGCGGGACCTGCTCGACATCGGCTGCGGGACCGGGCGCGACGCGGGGTGGTTGTCCCGCAACGGTTATCGCGTCGCCGGACTGGACAGCTCGGAGGCCATGCTCGCGCACGTGCGGGAACACCACCCGGCGGTCGACGTGGCGCTGGCCGACATGCGGTCGTTCGACCTCGGCCGCCGCTTCGACGTGATCACGTGTCTGGACAGCGCGATGCTGTACTGCCACACCAACGCCGACCTCGACGCCTTCCTGGCCCGGTGCCGCACGCACCTCAACGCCGACGGCCTCCTGGTCGCCGAGATGCGCAACGGCGCGTTCTTCCTCGGCAACACCGAACTCCTCGACGGCGTGCGCACCCGCTCGGTGACGTGGCGAGGTACCGAGTACACCTCGCACACCGAGCTGTGGATCGACCACGCCGAACAGTTGTTGCGCCGCCGCCGCACCTGGGAGTGGGCCGGCACCGAACCGCTGGTGCAGCGGTCGGCCTGGCGGCTGCTGTTCCCCCAGGAGCTGCGCCACCTGCTCGACCTCGCCGGGTTCGACGTCCTCGCCCTGTTCGACTCCCCCGGCCCGCGCACCGACCAGCCCTGGACCGCCGACGCCCCGCTGAGCACAGCGCTGTCCGGCGACCGTCTCCACCTCGTGGCCCGCCTCCGCCGAAGCGGGCACCCCGGAAAGGAACCAGCATGTCCCTGAACCGCCGCGGTTTCCTCGGCCTCACCGGCCTGACGGTCGTCACCCTCGCCGGGTGCGGCACCCCGACCGGCCCTGCCGCCGCGCCCCGCACCGGTGGCAGGCTTCGCGCCGCCTTCGCGGGCGGTGGCGCCAAGGAGGTCCTCGACCCGCACCTGGCCAACCTGTTCGTCGAGGCCGCGCGGTCCAAGGCGATGTTCGACAAGCTCGCGGACCTCGGCAACGACGTGTCGCCGCAGCCACGCCTCGCCGAGAAGTGGGAGCCGAACGCGGACCTCACCCGCTGGCGGATCACCTTGCGCCAGGCCAAGTTCCACGACGGCAGACCGGTCCGCGCCCAGGACGTGCTCGCCAGCTATGCGCGCATCCTCGACCCGAACCGCGCGTTCCGCGCCAAGTCGAGCCTCGCGCTGATCGACCTGCCGAACAGCCGCGCGGTCGACGACCGCACCGTGGAGTTCGCGCTGAAGCGGCCGTTCTCCGAGTTCCCCAACGCCCTCGCGGCGTTCGGCGCGTACATCGTTCCCGAGGGCGCCGAGGACTTCGCCAAGCCTGTCGGATCGGGCGCGTTCAGCTTCGTGTCGTTCGAGCCGGGCAGGTCCGTGCTGCTCAAGCGGAACCCCGACTACTGGGAGGGCGCGCCGCTGCTCGACGAGCTGGAGTTCGTGATCGCCAACGAGGAGTCCGCGCGCACCAACGCGTTGCTGGGCGGCCAGGTCGAGTACGCGCACGACCTGACGCCGACCACCGCGCGCAGCCACGCCTCGGGCGACCGGATGGCGATCCACCGCTCCCCCAACAGCGCCGTGCAGGCGTTCGCCATGAAGCTGGACCGGCCGCCGTTCGACAACCGCGACCTGCGGGAGGCGCTGTTCCTGCTCGCCGACCGGCCGCAGCTGGTGGAGTCGGTGCTCGCGGGCAGCGGCCAGGTGGGCAACGACCTGTTCGGCAAGGACTACCAGCACTACGCCGGCGACATCCCCCAGCGGCAGCGCGACCTGGACAAGGCGAAGTTCCTGATCCGCAAGGCCGGCGCCGAGGGCCTGGTGGTCAAGCTCGACACGTCCACCGCCGCGGCCGGGATGGTCGAGGCCGCCACCGTGTTCGCCGACCAGGCCAAGGGTTCCGGCCTGACCATCGAGGTCGTCCAGGGCAACAAGGACAGCTACTGGGCCGACACGCTCAAGAACGGCTCGCTGTCGAGTTTCCGCTCCGGTGCCATGCCCATCGAGACCCACATCGCGCAACGCCTGCTCAAGGGAGCGGGCACCAACGTGACCAAGTGGAACCGGCCGGAGTTCGACGCGCTCTACGAGAAGGCGGTGTCCACTTCGGACCAGGGCGCGCGCGAAGCGGCGTACCGGGAGATGCAGCAGGTGCTGCACGCCGAGGGCGGCTACCTGATGTGGGGCTTCGCCGACTGGATCGTGGGCGCGAAGCCGAACGTCGGCGGGATCTCCACCGCACCCGCCAACACGCTCGACTGGGCCCGCTTCGACAAGGTGTGGCTGGGTTGAGCCTCGCGTCCTACACGGCCCGGCGGATCGCGCTCGGGCTGGTGCAGGTGCTCGCCGTCGTCACCCTGGTGTTCCTGCTCGTCCAGGCGCTGCCGGGAGACGCGGCGGTGGCACTGGCGGGCGACAACCCGGACCCCGCGCGGATCGCCCAGATCCGCGCGGCCATGGGCCTCGACCGTCCGGCGCCCGAGCGGTTCGTGGAGTGGCTGGTCGGGTTGCCACGACTGGACTTCGGCGTGTCGCTGGTGTCCGGGCGGCCGGTCGCGGACTTCCTGTCCGGCGGGATCGGCCCGACGCTCGTGCTGGCGGCGCTGACCCTGGTGCTGCTGGTCCCGATCTCGGTGCTGGTCGGTGTGCTGGCCGCGTTGCGCGAGGGCAGCCTGCTGGACCGGGCGTTGACGTCGATCAGCGTGGCGCTGCACTCGATCCCCGAGTTCGCGCTCGCCGTGGTGCTGATCGCGGTGTTCGGCGTGCAGCTCGCGTGGCTGCCACCGACGGCTGTCGGCGCGGATCTGTTCGCCCAGCCCGCGGTGCTGGTGCTGCCGCTGGTGGTGCTGCTGGCCCGGCCGATCTGCTCGATCAGCCGCCTGGTGCGCGCGGGCATGGTGGACGCCCTCGCGTCGGACTACGTGCGCCACGCCCGGCGGCTGGGCATCGGCGAGACGCGGGTGCGGTTCGCGCACGCGCTGCCGAACGCGCTGGCGCCGGCCGTCCAGCAGGTCGCGCGCACCACGGACTGGTTGCTGGGCGGGGTGATCGTCGTCGAGGCGGTGTTCGTGATCCCCGGCCTGGGCACCGTTCTGGTGGACGCCGTGGCCGCCCGCGACCTGCCGGTGATCCAGGGCCTGGCCGTGGTCTTCGCCGTCACCACGGTGGCCGTGAACCTGCTGGCCGACCTGGTGGCGTTCCGGCTGGCACCGCGCGCGGAGGTGGTCGCGTGAAACGGGCGGGCATCGGCGGACTGCTGATCGCGGTACCGCTGGCGTTGGCGCTGCTGGGTCCGCTGTTCGTGCCGGAGCAGCAAACCCGCAGTGCGCCTTTCATGCCGTTGGGCTTGCTGGGCACCGACTTCGTGGGTCGCGACGCCTGGTACCAGGTGCTCGCGGGTGGCCAGACGGTCGTGCTGGTGGCGTTGATCGCCACGGCGTTCTCGTACCTGGCCGGGGTGCCCTACGGCGTCCTCGCGGCCACCACCCGGCTGCGGCTGGTCGACGAGGTGCTGATGAGGCCGCTCGACGTGCTGCTGGCGGTGCCGTCACTGCTGGTGCTGATCCTCGTGGCCGCCATCGCGGGACAGGGCCTCCCGGTGCTGATCGGCGTGGTCACGCTCGTCAACTTTCCCGACGTCGCCCGGCTTTCCCGCGCGGCGGCACTCGAAATCTCGGGACGGCCCGCCCTGGAGGCGATGCGCATGCAGGGCGAGTCGTGGTGGCAGACGTCGATCGTCTACACCGGACGGTCGATGCTGCGCACGCTCGCCGCCGACGTCGGCGTCCGGCTCACCGCGGCGCTGTACCTGGTGGCGTCGGCCAGTTTCCTCGGTGTCGGGGTACCGCCCGACGCGGCGGACTGGGCCGTGATGGTGGACCGCAACCGGGGTGGGTTGTTCCTGCAGCCGCTGACCGTGGTGGTGCCCGCGTTGCTGATCGTCGCGTTGTCCGTCGGGCTGAACCTGGTGTTCGACCGCGCGCTGAGGAAGGTGCGGACATGACCCCGGTCGTGCACGTCGAGGACCTGCGGGCCGAGGCGAACGGGCACGTGCTGCTCGACGGCGTCAGCTTCGCGTTGTCCGCGGGCCGGGTGCTGGCCCTGGTCGGCGCGTCGGGCAGCGGCAAGACCACCACGGGGCTGGCTCTGCTCGGCGAGCACTCCCCCGGCGTCACGGTCAGTGGACGCGTCGAGGTGCACGGGCGCGTCGGCTTCGTACCGCAGCAACCGGCGTCCGCGCTCAACCCGGTGCGCCGGCTGGGTTCCGTGTTCCGCGAGGTGGCCGCGCTGCACGACGGTGATCCCGGCGAACTCGTGGACACGGCGCTGCGCCGGGCACGGGTGCCGGCCGACCTGCTGCGCCGCTATCCGCACCAGCTCTCCGGCGGCCAGCAGCAACGCGTGGTGCTCGCCCAGGCGTTGGTCGGCGACCCGGCGGTGCTGGTGGCCGACGAACCCACCACCGGGCAGGACGCGCTGACCCGCGCCGAGGTCGTGGACGAACTCGCCGCCGTCGTCGCCCAGGGCGTCGCACTCGTGCTGCTGACCCACGACGTCGAGGTGGTGCGGGCACTCGCCGACGAGATCGTGGTGCTGCGCGCGGGACGCGTCGTCGAAGCCGGTCCCGCGCGCGAACTGCTGACCGATCCCCGCGACGAGTACACCCGCGCGCTGCTCGACACCGCGCCGCCGATGTCCGCCGAGGTTCCCGAACGGGCGCCACGGCTGCGGGTGCGCGGCCTGACCGCCCGCTACCGCAACGCCACCGTCCTGCACGACGTGGACCTGGAGATCGGTGAACGCCTGGCGGTCGTCGGCCGCTCCGGCAGCGGCAAGACGACTCTCGGCCGTTGCCTCGCGGGTCTGCACCAGCAGGCAACCGGCGAGGTGTTGCTGCACGACCGGCCGCTCGCCAGGTCGCTGCGCCGCCGGTCGCGGACGGCTCTGGCCGCCGTGCAGTACGTGTTCCAGGACGCGCGGGGCTCGTTCGACGAGCATCGCACCGTGCTGGACCAGGTCGCCCGGACGGCGGTGCGGCTGCGCGGCGCCCGTCCCGCCGAGGCCCGTGCGTCGGCGCTCACCGCCCTGGTCCGGGTGGGCCTGGACGAGGAAACGGTGCTGCGCCTGCCGCGCGGACTGTCCGGCGGCGAGCTCCAACGAGCCGCGCTCGTGCGCGCCCTGCTCGCCGAACCCGAGGTGCTCGTGTGCGACGAGATCACCTCGGGCCTCGACGCGGTGACCCGCGCCGGGTTGCTCGACCTGCTCGCGAGCGTGCCGTGCGCGCTCGTGCTGATCAGCCACGACCTCGAGGTCGTGGCCCGCCTCGCCGACCGGGTGGTCGTGCTCCACGAAGGACGGGTCGTCGCGCACGGCCCGGTGGCGACGACCCTCGACGGCGCGAAAGAGAGGATGCAGTGAACAAGCACCACAAGGGATCCCTCGAGGTGCGGTTGGCGACTCACGCCGACCTGCCGGGGGCCCGCAGCGTCATGCTGGACACCTTCTACCGCGAGTTCGGCCACGGCTACCGCCCCCAGTGGCACACCGACGTGATCGACCTGGCCGGCACCTACCTGGACACGCCCCGGCACGCGCTGTTCGTCGCGGTCGACGGCGACGAGGTCGTGGGCACCACGGCCGTGCGGGCGCAGGGACCGGCGAGCCCGCCCCATCCGGCCTGGCTCGCCGAGCGCTACTCGGGCGACCGGACCGCGCAGCTGTTCCGGGTGTACGTCCGGCCGTCGCACCGGCGCCTCGGCCTGGCCCGTGCGCTGGTCGACGCCGCGGTCCGGTTCATCGCCGAAACCCCCGGCTACGAACAGATCTACCTGCACACCGACACCCGCGTGCCCGGTGCCGAGGCGTTCTGGCGCTCGGTCGCGGTCGAGGTGTGCGACGCGCGCGACGGTGATCCCGACCGCAACCAGACGGTGCACTTCGAGATCCCCGTCCCGGCGTTCGCCAGGTGACCTCAGTCGCGCGTGGAAACCGTTGCCCGGCGGCGGTTTCCACGCACGACCCGATCAGGCCGCCATCCCGAGCTGAGCAAGGCGGACAACGACATCGTGAACACGGCGACGAGCAGCAACATCACCGCGGGGCTCAACGCCGCGAACGGCGCCCGCTCGACGTAGGGCAGCGACTCGGCCAGCATCAGGCCCCACTCCGGCGCGGGTGGCTGGGTGCCGAGCCCGAGGAAGCCCAGCGAGGCGAGGGCCAGTGCGATGCCGGGCAGGCGGAGCACGGCGTTGCGGGCGACCGGGTCCGCGACCGCCGGGAGCACGTGCCGGAGCTCGATCCGCGACGGTGTCCCGCCGAGTGCGCGATGTGCCTTGATGTGCGTGGACGCCCGCGTCTGTTCCACCAACGCGGCGGCGTGCGCGGCCAGCGCGGGCCACGAGACCAGTGCGACGGCGAGCGAGGCGCCGAACGTGCCGGGGCCCAGCACCGCGGCCACGAGGATGCCGGCGATCACCGGCGGCACCGCGTTCGCCGCCTCCGCCGCGCCTCGCGCGAAGCCCGGCAGGAACCCGATGGCCACGGCGATCACGTAGGAGCACACGCAGACAGCGGCAGCCACCCCGACCGTCGCCGGTGCGCCGTGCGCGACGCGCGCCAGGACGTCGCGACCGAGTCCGTCCGTGCCCAGCGGGTGTGCCCAGCTCGGTGATCCGAGCCGGGCCACCGGGTCGATCCGCAGAGGGTCGCGCGTGAGGCCCCAGCCGATCACCGCCGCCGTCAGCGTCACGCTCGCCGCCGGAACGACGACGTGCCACCGGTTCGGCTCCCATCGGGACTGCGCGGGCAGAGACAGGGCGGCATCGCGCAGCGCGGGGCCCAGCATCCGCCGGCGCACCAGACCGACGGCTGCACCGGCCACCAGCCCCAGCAGGACGAGTGCGAGCACACAACCCTGCAGCATCGGCACGTCCTGCGCCCGCGCCGCACCCAGCGCCGTCCTGCCGATGCCGGGGATGGCGAAGACCGCCTCCACCGCCACGGCGCCGCCGGTCAGGCCGACCACGACCAGGCCGGCCTGAGGCAGCAAAGGAGGCAACGCGCGCCGCAGGACACCCCGGACGAGAACCGAGCGGCCGCAACCCCACGACCGCCACACACCCACCCAGGGTTCCTGGAGGACCGCGGGAAGAGCGTCGGCGAACAGCGTGCCCAGCACGGCGCCCGCGGGGACGCCGAGTGCGAGCGCGGGCAGCACCAGGTGATGCGGACCGTCCCAGCCGTACGGCGGGAACCACCCGAGCCACACGGACAGGGTCACCAGCAGCACCGCGGCGAGCAGGAACTCGGGCAGCGCGGCGAGCGCCGCCCCCGCGGCACCGGTCCCTCCGGCGGCACCGTCACGGGCGCCCCGCAGCAGGACCGGCAGGCACAGCGCGGACGACACCAGGAAAGCGACGACCAGTGCCGCGACCATCAGGGTCAGCGAGACCCCGAGCCCGGACAGCACGGCCGGCAGCACCTCGGCGCCGTTGATCCAGGACCGGCCGAGGTCGCCGCGCAGCAGTCCGGACAGCCAACCGGTGAGCATGTCGACGGGCCCGGCGTCGAGCCCGAGCTGCCGGCGCACCGCGGCCAGGGCCTCCGGCGTCGGCTCCTGCTCGGCCGACAGCGCCCGCAGCACGGACAACGCCGGATCGCGCCCGGACAGCCACGGCAGCAGTCCCACCACGACCGTGATCAGCGCGAGCGCGCCGAGCCGGGAGAACGCGACTCCCGCGCGTCCGCGCAACGGTTCCGCCATCACTTCACGTGCGTGGCTGCGGTGACGAGCGTCCGCTCCCGCGGATCCTTCACCGAGCCGGCGACCGAGGGGGCGTCACCCTGGATCACGCGTTCGTGCAGCATCGGGATGGCCGCGTCGGTGCGCAGCACGGCCGCTTCCGCCTCGAGGATCGCCGCACGACGCTGGTCACCGGCATCGGCGGCCTCCGCCTTGCGCACCGCCGCGTCGACGGTCTCGTCGCACAGCCGCGCGATGTTGAACGAGCCGGCGCAGGTGAAGTCCGACTTCAGGTAGGCGACCGGGTCACCGGAGTCGAGCACGGTCGCCCTGGACAGGATGAACGCGTCGAACTTGCCCGCCAGCATGTCCTGCTCGATGTGGGCGTACTCGCGCACGACCTGGTTCACCTTGAACCCGGCGTCCTGGAGCTGTTGCTGGACGATCGAGGCGACCTCGGGCAGTTCCGCGCGGTCGGTGAAGGTCGCCAGCGTGATCGTGGCCCCGTTCGCCCGCCCGGCGGCGGTGCGGCCGGTCAGTTCCTTGCGGGCCTGCACGGTCCACGGCAGGGCCGGCCCGAGCAGTCCCTTGGCCACGTCGGCGCGGTTCTCGTAGACGCTGCTGACGATCTGGCCGCGGTTGATCGTCTCTCGCACGGCGGCGCGCACGGCCGGATCGGCGAAGGGACCGGACTTCGTGTTGAGGTACACCGTGTTGGTGCGCGGCATCGGCACCTCGCTGATGGTCTGCGCGTCGAGCAGTGCCGCCTGCGACACCGGGACCGCCTCGGCGATGTGCGCCTCCCCGCTGCGGATCGCCGCCGCCCGCGCGGTGCCGTCCGGCACGAAGGACACGTCGATCCCCGCGGCCTTCGCCTTCTCGCCCCAGTAGCCGTCGAAGCGGTCGAGGGCGGCGCTCGTGGTCCCGTCGAGCCGCACCAGCCGGAACGGACCGCTGCCGGTGCCCACCGGGCTGGCCTTGCCGTCCGCCGCGTACGCGCTTTCGGCCAAAATGGACAGTTGAGGTGACGACAACCGCTGCGGCAGCAACGGATCCGGCGTCTCGGTCGCGACGACGAGCTTCTCCCCCGCCACCGTCGCGCTCAGCGCGACACCGTCGAGGATGCGCGGCTTCGGCACTGCCTTGGTCGCCCTGGTGAGGGAGTTCGCGGCGACCGCGGCGGTCAGGGTGCTGCCGTCGTGAAAGCTCACCCCCGGCCGGACGGTGAACTCCCAGGCGGTGTCCGAGGCGCGCCGCCACTCGGTGGCGAGCCCCGGACGGGCGTCCCCGTTGGCGTCCAGCGTCACCAGCGTCTCCGCGGTGGACCAGCGCGACAGCTTGAACGCGTCGTCGCTGAACGGCGACAGGCCCGACCGCGGCGGCTGCATCATGGCCAGCTTGATTCTCGCCTCACCGGCCGGCTCCCCCGCCCCGGACGCGAAGCATCCGGTGAGAAGTACCGAAACGGCGATCAGTCCGAGGGCGGCCATGGGCGCGCGGGGGTGCATGGAGCGTCCTGTCGTCTTGAGAGCGTGAACAACAGGACGCTAGCTCATGACAATCATTTGCATCTAGTCCACGAGTTGCACGTCACGTGACACCCTGATCAGTAGCGCACGCGGTCCGTCGCGCAGCCTGCGAGCAGCAGCATCGTGACGGCCGCGAGCACGTGGTCACCGCTGAGCGCACACATGCACGCCAGCCCGAACCACAGCAGCAGCTTCATGAAACGAGGTTAGGGGCGATGTGACGCCGAGCACAGCTGACTTAGCGAACCCTTGAGGTTGTGGCTACGAACTCGTCAGGTTGGCGTAAGCCGTTCGGACGGACTGCTCAGCCTGCGGGTCCCGGAAGTCGAAGGCGGAGCCGTCGGCGAACTCGACGCGCACGAACCACTCCGGCCGCACCTGCCTGCCCAGCGGCACGGCCAGGAACCGCCTGGCCACGCCGACCGGGGCCTCCCACCACGTGACCAACGGAGCGACCTCGCGCTGGGACCCCCGCCCCCGGCCGAACAGGCCCCCGCGGTCAGGCTCCAGCACCTCACCCTCCACCACGAGCCCCAGCCGCTGGTTGCTCAGCAGCAGCCAGCACTCGTCTCGTCCCGCGGTGAACAGGTCGGCCCAGCGCACCGCGACCTGGGCTGGACTTTGCGCGTGCGCCCAGCCCCACACGGCCGGGTCGTGGGCCCACTCGTCGGTGCAGAACCGGCCGCTGCTCACGGCGGTGGTCGGCAACGGCCACTCGGGCTCGATGATCTCGGCCTGGGGCACCTCGCCGGCGAGCGCGTGCGGTGCCTTGCCCGCTGAGCCGACGTGGCCTTTGCGTTCGACGGCCCACACGATCTGCTCGCCGTCGCGCACCCAGTGCTTCTGGGCGATCTCGGCCAGTTTGAACCTGTCCCTGGACATGATCACCCTTGTCCGTTGGCCATGGCGAGCAACCGTTGCGCGTTCTCCGGAGCCGATGTGAGCACGTCGAGCCCCGATCCGTCCACAAAGGACACGCGCAGGGCGTGAACGTCCCGGACCTGGTACTGTCGAGGCAGTTTCCTCTCGGACAGCGACACTGCGCCGATCTGCTCGCGGGGCACCTCGGCGACCGTGGTCACCTCGGCGGTCGCGACGGGCTGGTGCGGCGGATACGGGCTCTTGCCACCGAACACGTCCCGAGCGCTCTTCGCGAAGCCGCTGACCCGGTCGAGCAGGCTCTTCTCCGGTTCGGGCTCGGCGGGTTCCTCGACCAGGCTCACCTGGGCCAGCCGACGTGGGGTGAGCACCAGCCAGGACCGCGCGGACGGGCGGCACAGCCGGGTGGCGATGCCGTCGGGACGCGGGCCCCACACCACGACGTGCGGCGTGTCGGCTCCCCCGTCCTCCGGGCCGCTGCCCGCGAACGCGGCGTCCACGACACCCGCGGCCGCGTTGCCGAACGCCCCGGCGACCTTGCCCAGCCCGCCCTTCGCCGGCCTGCCCTGCCAGTCCAGGCCGGCGAGGTCGAACCGGGTGCTGCCGGCGTCGGCACCGACGCACAGCAGGATCGGTTCGCCCGGCTGGCACCAGGACTGCCGGATGGCGAGGACGCCGTCGAGCTTCACCAGTTGAACCCGCGTTCCTGAGCGTCGCGACGCTCCTCTTCGGACGGTTTGTTCTGCGCGGCGTCGTAGGCTTCCTGGCTGCCGAACTTGACGGCGCCGTCCACCGCGGCGTCGGCACCGGCGCTGAACACCGCGCCACCGACCCTGGTCTGGCCGCCGAGCATGCCGGTGAGCACGGTCTGCGCGACGTTGCCCGCCAGCGCACCCTCACCGGTCACGTTCTGCATGAACCGGTTGCCGGTGGTGGAGGCGAGCGAGGTGCCGTCGGCCCTGGTGAGGATGTTGACGACCGGGTTCGAGCCGAGGTGGCGGCCGGCCATCTGCTGGGCCATGTTGCCGCCGCGCAGGCCGTTCATCCGCTGGATGACCTGGCGCAGCGGGCCGCGCAGGCGCACCAGCAGCTTCTCGATCTGCTGCACGGCCTTGAACAGCTCCATCTGCAGCTTCGACACCCGCATGGTGATGCGCACACCGGTGCTGCCGACCTGCACGGTCGTCGTCGCACCCGCCGCCGCGACCGAACCGCCCGCGGTGATCCAGGAGGCCGCCAGCGCCGCCAGCCACTGCACGATCAGGCCGATGATCAGCTCGGTGAGGATCTGGATCACGAACTCGACGAACATGTCGAAGAGCTCGGCGATCGTCTCCAGGGTCTGCTTCAGGCCGCGAATGTCCTCGGCCAGCGCCTCGACGCCGCCGGCGAACTCGTTGACCTGCTTGCGGAAGCCGTCACCGGCCGCGCCCACCCACATGCTGGTGGTGGTCTCCGCTCGCTTCTTCTCGGACTCGGCGACCTCGTCGAGCCACTTCGCGACCTCTTCCCAGCCCTCGCCGGTGGCGCGCATCTGCTCGGGGTCGCCGATCGCCCACTCCGCGAGCTCGATCAGCGGGCTGAGCACGATCGAGACCAGGAAGCCCAGACCGTTGTCCAGCAACGCCTGACCGGGGCTGGCCAGCGTCTGCAGCAGCTCCATGCGGCCGGAGATCGTGGCGGCGGTCATCTGCGGCGGCGAGGTGGCGTCCGCCAGGTCCGCCATCGCGCCGTAGGCGGAGCTGCCGCGCTCGGCGGACTGCTGGAACCAGTTCTTCTGGTCGCCGTCGTTGAGGTCGGCGAACGTGCCAGGACCGGTCACCGCCCACCGCCCCCGAGACCTTTGCCGATCTGCCCGAACGCCTGCGAGATGCCCTGGTCGACACCCTGGTAGACGTCGAAGCTCTCCTGCAGCTGCTCACCGGTCTGCTTCAGGAACCCCTGCGCGTCGGTCGCGAGCTGCTGGCACTCCTGCAGGCTCTTGAAGTAGCCGCTGCTCAACCCGACGGCGTCGCCGATCGGGCCGAAGCACTGGTCGTCGACCCTGGCCTGTTCGAGCAGCTTCGCCAGCGCACCGAACTTCTCCGCGAGGCTGTCGCTGCCGCGCGCGAACGCGGTCAGCGCCTCCGGCTGAACGTGGAAATTCACCTGACTCCCCCTACCTCAGGTACGTGCTGGGTGGTTCCTCGTCTTCGACGTGATCTTGGGCCGGTCGGTTCCGCTGCGCGGGTCGCGGTGCGGCGGGAGGAGGGAACGGCGGCCGGGCCTGCGGCGGGTACGGCGGCTGCGGAGCACCGGGCGCAGGCGGAGCCGACGGCATCAACGGCTCGACGCCCGAGGCGGCCATGCCGTCCTTGAACTGCTGCAGCTGGTCCCCGAGGATCGGCGCCACGACCTGCTCCAGCTGCTGGGCGGCGTTCTGCGTGGCCATCCTGATCGCGTCGAGGATCTCCTGCTGCAACTGCACGTGCGAGCGGTTCATCGCGTTCGGCGCCAGCTGCAGCCCGAGCACCGCGCCCGAGGTCGCCGCGGTCACCGTGACCGCTCCGTCGCGGCTGCGGCCGACACCGCGCAGGTCCTTCATGGCCTGCTGGAGCTCACCGGCTTTCTTCGCCTGCTCCTCGAACGAGCGCATGAGCGACTGCATCCGTTGCTGGCGGTCTGTCACGACACTTCCCCCGAAACATCATCGGTCGACGTGACGAGGCTACGCGAACGAGCGACGCGCCTGGGCGCAGTGGTGACATTTCCCAGCTCATCGAACGCGCAGGAGATACAGGCCGGCGTCCCCCACGACGGCCAGCCGCTCCCCCGCGGGATCGAAGGAAACGTCCCGCAGCCGGCCGTTGACCTTGATCCAGCACACGGGACGAAGCTCGTCGATCTCGTAGAGGCCGAGCAGGCCGGAGCGCGTCACCACCGCCACGTGGCGCAGGCTCGCGGCCAGCTTGTCGGTGGTGCAGCTCAGCTGGAAGTCTCTCGCGCTCAACTCCGCGGTGGCTGTCCGCCGACCGGCGTCGAGATCCCAGACGATGATCTCCGCTGTCGTGTAACCACTGTCCTCGGCCAGGGAGACGAGGCGGGATTCGTCGGGGGTGAAGCACAGCGAAGCCCATCGCGTCGCGGCAGGTTTCTCCAGCGTGCACACGGGTTCTGGGCCGCCTGCCTGGAAAATCTTGACGGCTCCGAACCAGAAAGCCACCGCGCGCAGCGAGTTGGACGCGAACGCGACCTCGGCGTGCCATTCGTAGCCGGCGGGTTCGATCCCGGCAGCCTCCGCGCGGTCGTGCCGATCGGTGAGCGGAGGTGTCCCGAAGGGGTAGGAAAGTTGTTGCCGTGGTGGGTCTTCCGGACGGTCGGGGTCGACCAGGGCCCATTCCCGGTGACATCGAACAGCCAACTGCCGCCCGTCCGGACTCCACCGCACGGTGTCGAGCTCGCGCCAGGCCAGGTCCTGCTCCGCCGAGTTCTCGGGGTACCAGACCCGGACGACGGGCGCACCGACCGTGGCGACCATCGTGCCGGACCGCACCCACACGAGGTCGTCGTCCAGACCGTCGTCGACGCCGCAGCCGATCCTCCCGACGAGCTCCGGTGACCCCGCCGCGAGCTGCGGATCAGGTGGGACCCGCCAGGTCACCAGACTCGCCACCCGGTTCCTGTCACTGCGGTACGAACTGAGCGATCGACCGTCCGGAGACCATCCCGCGGTGTGGTAGACCAGCAGTTCAGCAGGCGACTCGCTCCACAACACGGCCTGGCTGCGCGGATCCAGGATCAGGAAACTGTCGCGTGTGGACAGTACGAGGGAGGAGCCTCCGGGCCGCCAGGCAAGTCGCACGCGTACGCCCAGGAACGCCTCGTGTTGCCACACAATCACCTCAGATGGCGACGAGACCGGACCACGCCACCACAGCAGCCGCCGGTCGGTCGTCACGGCGGCCAAGCCGTGCTCGCCGTGCCAGTCGAGCGCCACGACGTCGACGGGCGGTTTCAGGAAAGCTGGTGCACCACCCGCGACCGGCCACAGCCCGACTTCCTCCGCCGAGGAGAACGCGAGCCACGACGAGTCCGGTGCCCAGGCGATCGCCACGGGACTGCCGATCGAACGCCCGCGCGATCCGAAGGCGGTCACCTCGGCGCCGGTGCGCGCGTCGAAGATCAGGACGGTGAACACGTGCGGCGACGGCCCGCTGTCGTCCCGGAATCGGTCCGTCATGCCGACTACGGCGATGAACGCGCCGTCCGGGCTCCATCGCACCGTGTCCAGTGCCGCGCCCGGGACGACGATGACGTTCGTTTCGCTCCAGGTGCGCGTGTCCCAGATCCGGACCGTGGTGTCGTAGGCGCCGGCGGTGGCGATCAGGTTCCCGTCCGGATGGCACGTGACGGACGCGGCGGGTCCGCGGTGTCCGGCGACGACCCTGGTCAGCGCGTTCTCGGCGCGGTCGGGGAAGGGCCGCAGCGGAGTCACCCCGCCCACCTCCGGGACGTGGGAGATCCGCTCGAACAACTCCGGACGGCAGAACAGCCGGGTGTGCAGGGTGAGCGCCAGGTCGCGGCGGTCACGATGATCGACCAGCAGATGTGCCTCCTGCCGCAGCAGCGAAGCCAGCATCTCGACGGGTCCATCAGCGGCACACGCGGCCAAGTACGTGGCGACGTCGGCTTCGAACGCGAGCGGTCCATCCGACCACATGCGCTCCACCTGATATCGCATGTCGAGCAACAGCAGGCCGAGCTCATCGGCACGGCCTGCCTGCACGAGGTGGTACGCGAGCTGGTCGCCGAGCGGGCAGCCGCCGTCCAGCAAAGCCGCGCTGACAGCCGACATCGACCGGTTCTCGCGCAACGCCTCGCGGGTCACGTCGTGCAGCCGGACGCCCTCGACGCCGGACGCCGAGACCAGGCAACGGCGGACGAAGCGGTCGCATTCGATCCGCGTCTGCACGGCGCTGAGCTGCCACAGCTGCTCCAGCCAGGAGAACGGGACCAGCGTCCCCTGCGGGAAGGCCGCGATCGACCTGAGCCGGTCGACGCTCGCCACACCGGCGGAATCGGCGAGGTCCGCGAGACTCAGCTCCAGCGTGGTCGCGATGCCACGACGCAGCTCCACGTCGGACAGCTGGTCGGCGGAGGTGATGCCGTGCCGGTCGAGTTCCGCGACCACACCGGACACCGCCTCGGCGACCGGAAGCCCGTGCTGGGTCACCAAACTCCGCAAGGTGCCGCCGAGCATCGTCAGCGCCAGCGGCCATCGTCCGACCCGCGCCGCCAGTGAACCGACGTGCGCCGCGGCGTCGTCCGGCAGGTCCGCGCTCAAGATCGCCCGCGCTTCCTCGTCGTCGAGCGCGTCGACGATCACGCTGGTGCCGTCCACCACGCCGCGGTTGCGCGTGGTCACCAGACGCACGCACTGCGTCCCGCCCTCCAGGAACGGGTCCACCGCGTCACCGGCCCAGACGTCGTCCAGGACCAGAAGCAGCCGCCGTGTGGTGAGGA
This sequence comes from Lentzea alba, assembly GCF_011067745.1. Classification (GTDB taxonomy): domain Bacteria; phylum Actinomycetota; class Actinomycetes; order Mycobacteriales; family Pseudonocardiaceae; genus Lentzea; species Lentzea alba. The sequence continues at coordinate 189,055 of NZ_JAAMPJ010000012.1, read as the reverse complement.
CGTCGCGAAACGCCTCCGCCGCAGCGGGAACGGTCGCGAACACGCGCGGCGCGGTGCCTGCCACCAGCGCGGTCACGTCGCTGAGCAACGCCGCGAGCCGCTGTTCGGACGGCTTGCGCCCCAACTCGACCCACAGCACACCGTCGGAGAAACGATCGCGGACGGCCGGCTGGTGGCAGGCCCACGTCGCCATCGACGTCTTGCCGAATCCGCCGAGGCCGCTCAACACCACGGGGCGGCCCCCACCGGCGGCCGGCTCCAGCAACGCCTCCAGCAGCTGCGCGCCGAGGTGGACGCGGCCGGTGAAGTCGGCGGGCAGGCGCGGCGCCATGAACGGAGCAGCCGCGGACGGCCTGGTCCGGTCACCGATCACCACGTCGCCGATGACGGTGCCGATCTGCACGACGTTGTCCGCCGAACCGGACACCTCGTTGTGGACGGCTGGTTTCTCGTGTTCCGACCCCGGCATCCGATCATTGTCGCCGACAGGACCGGCTCACACGGTGAACTCGCAGGACCGCGGCCCACGAGCCGATGGCAGGGGGTCGCGCATCGGTTACCTTCTCCCGCCGTCGCCCGTCATACAGGTGACGACCGAGCAAGTCCGGGTCGTCGGACCGACAAGTGGAGCGGGAGAACAGGGTGCTGACGAACATCATGTACGTGACGGTCTACGTCACCGATCAGGACCGTGCGTTGAGGTTCTACACCGAAGGACTCGGCCTGGAGAAGCAGGCGGACTATCCGGGGCCTGATGGACGGTTCCTCACCGTGGGCGTCGCGGGCAGCCCGGTCAAGATCATCCTGTGGTCGCACGCGGCCGCCGCGGGGCAGCCAGGGCCGGGCGCGGTACCCGGTCCGCTCATCCTCGAGTCGGACGACCTGAGGAAAGACGTCGAGGTGTTCCGCCACCGAGGCGTGACCTTCGAACAGCCAGAACCGGAGGACTACCCGTTCGGCGTCCGCATCGAGGCAGTGGATCCGGATGGAAACCGGATCTCGCTCCGCGAGCAGCGCCTGGGGACTTCGTGACCACGACGGCTGAGTGTCCGCAGAAGCGCGTGGCCGGTGCTGGCCACGTCACGATCCCGCCCGTCTTCACCCAGGATCGAGCCGATCCGAGGAAGGTAGCAGCATGATCGACCCCAGTCCGGCGAACCTGGTCGCCGAGGTGTTCGAGGCTCAGCGCGATCGGCTCCGTGCGGTCGCCTACCGCGTGCTCGGATCGCACGCCGATGCCGAGGACGCGGTCCAGGAGGCCTGGATGCGGCTCGCGCGCCAGGACGCGGCGACCATCCAGAACCTGGCAGCCTGGCTGACCACGGTGGTCGGCCGAATCAGCCTGGACGTCCTGCGCTCGCGCCAGACCCGCCCTGAGGCACCTTACGGCGACGGGCTGACAGAACTCGTGGTGACGATCGACGACGGCCCCGCGCCGGAGGAGTACGCGGCGCTCGCCGACTCGGTCGGGCTCGCGCTCCTCACCGTCCTGGACTCGCTCGGGCCGGGTGAGCGGCTGGCATTCGTGCTGCACGACATGTTCGCGGTGCCGTTCCACGAGATCGGCCAGATCCTCGGCAAGTCCGCCGACGCCACCAAGATGCTCGCCAGCCGCGCCCGCGGAAAGGTGCGGACGACTGAGCGGCCGGCGGTAGTCGGACGCGAACAGCGCAAGGTGATCCACGCCTTCCGCGCGGCGGCGTCCGAGGGCGACTTCGAGGGGCTGCTGCGCGTGCTCGACCCGGAAGTGCAGCTGACGGTCGACACTCCTGGCGGCGTGGTCGTCACCCTCGGCGCTACCGAGGTCGCCGCCGGCGCGAAGATGTTCGCCGGCTCGGTCGCGCAGCACCAAGCCGTGCTCGTCAACGACCTTCCCGGGTACGTCTCCTGGCGCGAGGACGGTTCCCCGCTCTCCATCATCGCGTTCACGGTCGTCGACGACCGGATCACCGGCATCGAGATCCTGGTCGATCCGGGCAGGCTCGCGTCGATGCACCTTCCGGCGCCGGCGTGAGGACCGAGGCCGACTCCGCATCCCGAACAGGACTGCACCACGGCAGGTGCACGTGGTGATCAAGCAGGTGGTGCGGTGCTCAGGGCGAGCGAGAGTGCTCCAGAAGCACCCGGCGGTGCACGAGCTCGTGATCACCTGGATCATCTGCGCATGCGCAGCTCACTGTTCAACCACTCAGAACGGTCCGTCGAGCCGGGAAGCTTCCAGCTGCAGAACGACCGCATGCTCAAGGTGGACCTCACCGGCAGCGGCGGGCACTTCTTCGCCAAGCAGGGATCGATGGTCGCCTACCAGGGCGACGTCGACTTCGCCTACGAAGGCGCCGGCGGCCTCGGCAAGCTGTTCAAGAAGGCCTTCACCGGTGAAGGCATGTCGTTGATGAAGGTGTCGGGCAGCGGCGACGTGTTCCTCGCCCAGGACGCCGACGAGATCTTCGTGCTGCACCTGGAGAACGAGGGCGTCACCGTCAACGGCAAGAACGTGCTCGCCTTCGAGAGCACGCTCAAGTGGGACATCAACCGAACCGAAGGCGCGTCGATGCTCAGCGGCGGCCTGTTCAACACCACGTTCACGGGTACCGGAGCGCTGGCCGTCACCGCCTACGGGACGCCGGTCGTGCTGAACGTGGACGTGCCGACGTACGTCGACATGCAGTCCGCGGTGCTGTGGTCCACCTCGCTGCAGTCCTCGATCCGCAAGACGGCGAAGCTCGGTGCCGTCATCGGACGCGGCTCCGGCGAGGCGTACCAGCTCGCGCTGTCGGGTCAGGGCATCGTCGTCGTGCAGGCGTCGGAAGGTCACCCCGTACCGACCGCGCAGTGACACCAGTGCTCGGGTTCTCCTCGTGGGAGAACCCGAGCACCGCTGTTACGTCAGCTCAGAACGCGTAGGGCCCGAACCGGCCCCACGCCACCAGGGCCGCGCCGATGAGCAGGACCACGTTGAACGCGATGGCCTTCGGCTCCTTGCGGCGCGCGTGCACTCCCATGGCCGCCAGCATGATCACGGCCAGGCCACTGGCGGCCAGCGGCGTGAGCACCGTGGCGATGCCGGTGGCCGCGGGCAGCACGAGCCCCAGCGCGGCGGCGAACTCGGCCACACCGATCAGGCGCACCACCGGGGTGGAGAAGTCGTTGGCCCACGGCAGTTGTGCGGTGAACTTCTCGCGCGGCTGGGTGGACTTGACGATGCCGGCCATCAGGAACATCGCGGCCAGCACGCCTTGCACGACCCACAGAACCACGTTCATCGGGCAGAGGTCCTTTCCGGACGGATCAGACGGTGAAGACGCGTTCGGCGTCGTCGTGGTGGGTGTGCAGGTCCCAGTAGACCGGGGCGATCTCCTCGGCCGTGGCCGTCGGCGCACCGGGCGGGCCGTCGGTGCCGATCCACACGCCGATCGCGACGTGCGCGGCCTGGATGCCGGTACCGGCCAGCTCCTTGTGCAGGTTGATCACCCAGTTGCGCAACGCGGCCTGGGCGGCGTTGGCGTTGCCGAGCATCGGGAGCGGATCGATCGAACCGGCACCGCCGCTGTACAGCAGGGTGCCGGCGCCTGCCTCGCGCATCGCGGGCAGCACCGCCCTGGTCGCGGTGATGGCGCCGTACAGGTTGAAGTCCATCTCGCGGCGCACGTCGTCCGGAGTGGTCTGGGACGGAGTCGTCAGCGTGGTCGTGGCGATCGTCCCGGCCGGGGAGTACTCCAGGACGTCGATGCCGCCGAACCTGGTGGCGGCGTTCTTCAGCGCCTGGGTCAGCGCCTCGTGGTCTAGCACGTCGGCGGGGAACGCGGCGGCGGTGATGCCCTGGGCGGCGAGCTGGTCGACCAGGCTGTCGAGTTTGGCCTGGTTGCGGGCGACGAGGGCGACGTCGAACCCGCGGGAGCCGAAGGTGCGAGCGATGGCGAGGCCCATTCCGGGACCCGCTCCGACGATGGCGATGGTGGGCACAGCGGTCCTTTCACCTAACCGGAAAGGCCTATCCAGTTCCGGCTCGGCCCACCGTACACCAAAAACGGAAAGGGTGTTCCAGTTAGTTAGACTGACCCTCATGCCCGCCGAAACGTCCTTGCGCAGCGACGCCGAGCGCAACCGCGCGCGGATCCTCACGGCCGCCCGCGCGGTGTTCCGGCGCGACGGCCTGAACGCCTCCATGGCCTCCGTGGCCCGCGAGGCGGGGGTGGGTCTCGCCACCCTCTTCCGCCGCTTCCCCGCGAAGGAGGACCTGGTCGCCGCGGTCTTCTCCGACCGGATGGACGCCTACGCCGACGCGGTCGCCACCGCCCTCGCCGACCCCGATCCCTGGCACGGTCTCACCGAGTTCATCGAGACCGTCTGCGCGATGCAGGCCGCCGACTACGGCTTCGCCGACGTGCTGACCATGACCTTCCCGACCGCCAAGGGCCTGGAGCAACGCCGGGACGAGGCGTACCACGGCGTGGTGCGGCTCATCGAGGGCGCCAAGGCCGCGGGCAGCCTGCGTCAGGACTTCACCCCGGAGGACCTCGTGCTGCTGCACATGGCGAACGCCGGTGTCGTCAACGCGACCGGCGATGCCGCTCCCGGCGCCTGGCACCGGGTGGTCGCGCTGATGATCCAGTCCTTCGAGGCTCCCGCCCGCGGACCACTGCCCGCCTCACCCGAGCCCGACGCCATGTACCAGGCCATGCTTCGCGCCAGCCGCCAATGCCTCCCCTGAGCAGGCCGCCAGAAGTTGTGTCCGTTACCCGACCAGACCAATGCCCACCCCAGCCCCGCCCTCATTTTTCCCGGCGCGGAGGTTTCGGACAGCACATCCGGCCAGGTGCTCAGACGAGCAAGTCCCGAACTGGTCCGAGGATCGGCTCACGCTCCTGGCCTGCCTGTCGGCAACCGGGGTGGTTCCTCCGAACCACCCCCGCGCCAGTCGTGAGGCGAGAAATCACAGGCGGAAGACCGAGCGGACGCACTCGTCTTCCTTCTTCTTGAACAGCTCGTAGCCCCGCGCGCCCTCGCTCAGCGGCATGACGTGCGTCGCCAGGTGGTTGGTGGCGAGGTCGCCGGACGCGATGCGGTCCAGCAGCATCGGGATGTAGCGCTGCCCGTGCTGCTGCGCGCCGCGTACGGTCAAGCCCTTGTTCATCAAGGCGCCCAACGGGAACTTGTCCACGACCCCGGTGAAGACGCCCAGCACGAACACCGATCCGCCCTTGCGGCAGTTGTAGATCGCCTCGCGCACCGCGATCGGGCGGTCCGTCTCCAGCTTCAGCTTGCTCTTCACCTGGTCGTACACGTACTGCGGACCGGTCGAGTGCGCTTCACAGCCGACCGCCTCGATGCACACGTCCGGGCCGCGACCACCCGTGGCCTCCAGCAACGCGTCACCGACCGAGGTTTCGGCGTAGTTGATCGTCTCCACGCCGAACACCGACTCCGCCTGCCTCAACCGGTAGTCGAAGCGGTCGATGAGCAGCACGCGTTCGGCACCCAGCAACTGGGCCGCGCGGGCAGCCATCTGGCCCACCGCGCCCGCGCCCCACACGGCCACGACATCGCCCTGCTTGACGCCCCCCAGATCCGCGCCCATCCACCCGGTCGCCGCCGAGTCGGACGTGAAGAGGGCGCTCATGTCGTCCACGGCCTCGGGAATCGGGATCGCGGTGTGGTCGGCGAACGGCACGCGCACGTACTCGGCGTGGCTGCCCCGGAAGCCGCCCATCGCGTGTGAATAGCCGAAGATGCCGCCGGGATCGGCTCCCCACAGGTGCTGGGTGATCGCCGGGTTGGTGTTCGTGTTGTCGCACAACGAATACAGCTCGTTGCGGCAGTACCAGCACCGGCCGCAGGCGATGAACGAACACACCACCACGCGGTCACCCGGCCGGTGCCTGGTGACACCGGGCCCGACCTCGACGACCTCGCCCATGAACTCGTGGCCGATCACGTCACCCGCCTGCATGAACGGGATGTGGCCGGTGAGCAGGTGCAGGTCCGAGCCGCACACGGTGCTCAGCCGGACCTTGAGGATCATGTCCTGGTCGTTCAGCAGCTGGGGATCGGGCACGTCCTGCACGCGGACGTCGTTGATCCCCTCCCAGCACAACGCCTTCACAGCCGACCACCGCCACCGGCCCGGCTGGTCACCCGTTGCAGCACCTTGCCCATCGGGCCCGGATGCGTTGGCGCGGTGTCGGGCTGGATCACCTCGCCGGCCTCCAGCACCGCCTTCGCCTTGCGCAGCGCCAGCCTGACGTCGTCGTGCGACACCTCACCGGCGGGCTTGGCCCTGAGTTCGGTGCCCTTGTCGCCGGTCGCCGGCCGGATGCTGATCTCGATCTGGTCCCGCCACCGCGCCAGGTCGTCCGGCAGCGAGGACTGGACGTCGTCCGGTGAGCGGTTCACCGTCACGACCAGCCAGCGATCGGCCTGCTGGACGGCCGGGGTGCGGCGCCGTCGCCTGGCCACCGCCGCCACGGTCACCACTCCCGCGGCTAGAAACGCTTTTCCTGCTGTGTTCATGTTTCCGACCTCTCTCGGAGCACGAGTGCCGGGGATACCCCTGGCGCACCGGTTCAACTCGATTCGCGCGGGTATCACCCCCGTACGACAACCACGGGAGGTAGCGATGGCAACCGGTGAGACCGGCTTCGACGACGTCACCTACGACCTGATCTCCGTGCAGTACCACGCTCTCAAGGCAGGGCACGACTACGGCCAGTACGTCCGGGACGCGGACAACGCCGGTCGTCAGGACATCGCCGACTTCTTCCGCCGTGTCATGGAAGAGGATTCGGCGCGTGCCAAGCAGTGCCACGAGTTCATCGCGGCGCTGTCGGGATCGAGCGAATCCGGGCCCGCGGTCAGCTGAGCGGAACCCACACCGGTGATCACCGCCAGCGCGGATGTCATGCCCGCGCTGGCGGATTCGCCGACGCGCGCCTGCTCATCAGGACACCGACCACGACCAGTACCAACCCGGCCGCCAGGAACGCGAGGTCGTAGGCCAGCTCGCCTGGTCCGTGCCGGACGTGGTGCACGCCGAGGACGTGGTGGTCGACGATGCCCTCGACGAGGTTGAAGACACCCCAACCGGCCAGGATTCCGCCTGCCAGCACGGCGTTCGGCAGTGGCGGCCGCCGGTTGAGCATGGCGACGCCCACGAGCACCAGCAGCAGGCAGAGCAGGTGGAACAGGCCGTCGCCGAGCATCATCAGATGCACGTCGTCCAGCGGATACCACCCGGACAGCATGTGGTGCCAGCCGAGCAGTTGATGAATGACGATGCCGTCGACGAAGCCGCCGATGCCCAGTCCCAGCACCAGTGCCGCGCGATCCACCCACCTCATCCCGTCACCGTCCGCACCAGCAGGAACAGGTTCAGCGCCGAGATCACCAGGGCCGCCACCGCACCCGCCGCGGTGACGCCGCGACGGTTGACCGCCGCGCCCATCACGTCGGCGCGCCGGGCCAGCAGCACCAGGGGAACCAGTGCGAACGGGATGCCGAACGACAGCACGACCTGGCTCAGCACCAAGGCTTTCGTCGGGTCGACGCCCGACGCCAGCACCGCCAGCGCCGGTGTCATCGTGACCGCCCGGCGCAGCCACAGCGGGATCCGCCGGCGCAGGAACCCCTCCATGATCACCTGTCCGGAGTAGGTGCCCACGCTGGACGCGGCGAGCCCGGAAGCCAGCAGCGCCAACGCGAACGCCAGCGCCGCACCGGGACCGAGCAGCTGCCCGAGGCCGGAGTGCATGTCCTCCAACGACTCCCGCGGCGCACCGGCCTGGTGGAACGCCCCGGCCGCCACCACGAGCATGCTCACGTTCACCATTCCGGCGATGCCCAGCGCCGCCACGATGTCGGTGCGGCTGGCCCGCAGGGCACCGCGCTGGGCGTCCGGCGAGGTCGTGTGGTGGCGTTGGGTGAGCGCCGAGTGCAGGTAGATCACGTGCGGCATGACCGTGGCACCGAGCATGCCGGTCGCGAGCAGCACGCTGTCGACCCCGGCGAAACCCGGCACGAGCCCCGCTGCCGCGCCGGTCAGCGGCCCGAGGTGCAGGGTCTGGTAGAGAAATCCGCCGAGCACGATCGCGAGTAGGCCGATGATCACCGACTCGAACCGCCGCCGGCGCAGCGGGGCCAGTGCGAGGATGCCGAACGACACCACCGCGGTGATCAGCGCGGCCGGCAGCAGCGGCACGCCGAACAACAGGTTCAGCGCCACCGCCGCGCCGACGAACTCCGCCAGGTCGGTGGCCATCGCCACGAGCTCCGCCTGCACCCACAACAGCTTCGTCACGGGCCGCGGGTAGTGCTCGCGGCAGAGCTCCGGCAGGTTGCGGCCGGTCACGATGCCGAGCTTCGCCGACTGGTACTGGATGAACATCGCCAGCACGCTCGCGCTGACGATCACCCACAACAACAGGAATCCGTGCGTCGCGCCGCCCGCCATGTTCGTCGCGAAGTTGCCGGGATCGACGTAGGCGACCGCGACGACGAAGGCGGGTCCCATGACGAGCGCGGCCGACCGGACGCGAGCTGGCATCGTGATGCCGACCATCTTCGAGGCCTCCTCAGGTGAGCTTGCGGATGGCCTTCTCGATCAGCCCGAGGTTCGCGGGGCTGGTGGCGTACAGCAGCGGATCCGGTTTCGGCGCGGACGCGTGACCGCCCAACGGCTCCGGGTCCATCACGTAGGAGAACTCGTGCGCGCCGTCCGGCGCGGTGCCGGACGCCCAGCCGCCCTCGGCTCCCAGCGCCCCGTCGGAGTTGTGCCAGATCGTCCCGGCGTGCTCGGCGTGTTCCTCGTCGAACAACGCGCTCGGCGAGATCGGGCCTTCGAGGCCGTCCTCCTGCAGTTCCTCGATCGCGGCGAGCCACATGTTCTGGTGCGCCGTGTCACGGGCGAGGTTGAACTTCAGCATGTCGCGGACGCCGCTGTCGTCGGTCATGTTGTACAGCCGGGCCGTCTGCAGCCTGCCCTGCGCCTCGGCCGCGACGTTGGCGCGGAAGTCGGCCATGAGGTTGCCGCTCGCGACGATGTACCGGCCGTTCCACGGCACCCCGTTGGCGTCGGACAACGTGGGCCCGCCACCGCTCACGATGGCCTGCTGCGGGTCCATCCCGCCGATGATCGCGGCGACCACCGGGTCGTCGGACACCGCCTTGGCGGTCACCTCGGACGGCGCGCCTTCGAGCAGCCGCGCCACCATCGTCGCGAGCATCTCGACGTGGCCGATCTCCTCCGTCGCCACGTCCATGATCAGGTCCTTGTACTTGCCCTCCATCCGGCAGTTCCAGCCCTGGAACAGGTACTGCATCGTCACCGTCATCTCGCCGAACGCGCCGCCGATCAGCTCCTGGAGCTTGCGCGCGTAGTGCGCGTCCGGACGGTCCGGCTTCGCTTCGAACTGCAACCTGCTGGTGTGCAGGAACATCTCGCCTCCCGTGGGGGTGTGACTCCACGGCGAAGCTAGGCACCCGCTGTGACCCGTCCGACTCCTTGCCACCACTCCCTCGACACGGCCGCGTCACCGCCGCTGGTCAGGACGGAGCAATTTCGCCGCGGGGTGTGTGAGTCGGCAACAACCGGGCATCCGGCGACTCCTGGCCACGAGAGGAGTGAGCCTCCACCATGACCGAGCTGACCTCCGCACCGGACCAGCGGCTGCATCTCCAGTTGCTCGACGGTTTCCGGCTGGGCTTCGGCCGGACACCGATCCACGTCGTGCCCGGCGCCCAGAGACTGCTCGCGCTCCTCGCCCTGCGTGCGGCGCCGGTGCCGCGCGCCGTCGCCGCGGCCCTGCTCTGGCCGGAGGCCACCGCCCGCCGCGCCGGCGCCTGCCTGCGCTCGTCGTTGTGGCGGCTGAGCAAACCGGTACAGCTGGTCGTGGCCGTCGACGACGCGCTGACCCTGGACCTCGGGGTGGACGTCGACTTCCGGCGCGCCTGCGCGTTCACGGCCGAACCGGGCGCGAACCCCGCCGCGGTGGCGCTGCTCAAAGCCGACCTGCTGCCGGGCTGGGTCCAGCCGTGGGTGCAGGCCGAGCGGGACTGGTGGTGGCAAGCGCGGTTGCGCGCGCTGGAGGTGCTGAGCGAGAAGCTCCGGTCCTGCGGCGACCACCACCACGCACACCAGGCCGCCCTGGCCGCCGTCCAGACCGATCCCTTGCGGGAAAGCGCTCACCGGACCCTCGTCGAGCTGCATCTCGCGGACGGCAATCCCGCGCAGGCGGTGCGTCAGTACCAGAGCTACCGGGCGCTGCTGCGCGCGCAGCTCGGACTCGAACCGTCACCGCACATCCACGACCTCATGCGGCCGCTCCTGCGAAGCACGCGGTAGCGAACACGTCGGAGATCAGTCGGTCACCTGGCTCCGGCGGACCTCTGGCCTGTTCCGGCGTTGCAGTGCGCCCCAGGTCCACCCAGCTACCAGCGCACACCCCAGCGCGCCGGTCGTGTGCCCGAGCACCAACGCGACCACGCCCAGCACCACGGCGAGGACGATGAGGGCCGCATGGACGTGCCGGTGGTGTGCACGCTCGGAGGGCCATTCCAGCGTCTTGGCGAGTTTCGGATCGTCGTCGGAGAGGTTGCGTTCGATCTCGCACAACGTCTCGCGTTCGCGGTCACTGAGCACGACGCACCTGCCCGTAGGGCACGGCGTTCAGCAACGTGACGACGACCTCGACGCCGCTGGGTGTCCGGTAGGCTCGCTGTTCCCCTTGGCGGGCACCGTTGACAGCCGCTCCCAACGGCGAGTCCGGCGAGTAAACCTCGATCGTGCCGTGTTCCGCGCCGCGTGCGCCGAGCAGGAACGTCTCGGTCTCGCCGGTGTCGTCGAACCGGACGGTGAGCACCATGCCGGGTTCGGCGACGCCGTCGTCCGGAGGGTCTTCGCCCACGATCGCGTTGGTGAGGAGGTCGTTGATCTGGCGGACGCGCGTCTCTCGATCCCGCTGGGAAGTGAAGTCGCCGGTCTCGGCGCTGCCGCGTCTCGGCGCGAGCAGGGCCGTCAGTTCGTTGCGGAGCCGGTGATGCGCCTGCGGTGTCAGCCACACGCGCGGTGCGGTGCTCGTCATGATGCCTCCGTTGCAGGAGTTAGGTGCCGTCAGGGCGGTCTGGGGGGAGGTCCCGCCCTGACGGCGGGGGCGTCCGTGTGGGCCGGGTTCGGTCGGTCCACGACCCGCACGGACAGGAAGAAGGTCAGTGGTTGTCGCGGCGCAGCACGGCTTCGAAGTCGTGGGCGTAGCCGGTGGCCACGCGCACGAGGATGTCGCGCTGGACGCGGAGGAAGTCGTTCTCCTTGCGCAGCCACGCCAGTTCGGCTCGCTCGCCGTCGGTCAGCGGCGGATCGGTGGGGTCGGTTTCCACGTGGCGCTCACCTGACGGGGTCGAACTCGCGCAGCGCGGCGGGCTGTTTGCCGGTGGTGATCTGCTCCGCCAGCAAGCGTCCGGTGACGGGACCCTGGGCCAGGCCCCACATGCCGTGCCCGCCCGCCACGTACACGCCCGGAGCGCTGGTCGCGCCGATGAGAGCGCGACCGTCCGGGGTGACCGGACGCGGACCCACCCAGACGTCGGTGCGGTCCTCCCACCACACGCCGTCGAGCAGCGGCCGGGCGGAGGCGATGATCGCGTCCACTCTCGCCGCGTCCAGCGGTGCGTCCGGGTGGCGGAACTCCATGGTGCCCGCGACTCGGAGACCGTCCTGGTAGGGCGTGCACGCCACGCGTGCTTCCGGCAGGTAGACCGGACCGCGGACCGGCTTGCGCACGGGCACGGTGAACGAGTACCCACGCCCGGCCCGGACCGGAATGCGGACACCCGCTCGGGCCGCGAGTGCCGAGAGCCAGGCGCCGGTGGCCAGCACCGCCACGTCAGCGGAAATCGCGTTGCCGTCCTCGGCTTTCACGGTGACTCCGGCGTTGTCCGCACAGACGTCGGCCACCTCGAACGAACGGATCGTGGCCCCACGGGCCACCACCGCGCTGCCCAGTGCCCGCACGAACCCGCCGGGGTCGGCGAAACGCTGCCCGTCGACGCGCACACCGGCCGCCAGCGCGGGCGACGCCAGCGGGACCTGTTCCCTCAGGTCCTCTGTGGACAGTTGCGCGTACTCGACCGGTTGTCCGGTCGCCGCAAGCCGTTCCAGCTCCCGCACGAGCGACTGCGCCTGCCTCGCGGAGGTGAAGGCCGCGGTGATCGGGGCGGCGACGGTGGGCGCCTCGACGCCGTTGGCGGTGAGCACGTCGTAGGCCTCGATGCTCTCCTCGTTGAGAGGGATGTTCGCCTTCGCCACCCTGGTCCACGACGACCAGCGGCAGTGCGCGGCGAAGCGGGCCAGGAACGACCACAACTTCGGGTCGGTGGTCAGCGGGATGTGCAGTGGCGCGGCCGGGTTGAACAAGGAACGCAGCCCGTAGCGCAGCACCGCCGGTTCGTTCAGCGGGATCGCGAGCCCCGGTGCGATCCACCCGGCGTTGCCCCACGACGCGCCCGCCGCGACGCCGGTCCGGTCGACCACCGTCACCTCGACACCGCGCTCCTGCAGAAACCACGCCGTGGACAGGCCCACCACACCCGCACCGACCACCACCGCTGAGCGCGGACCGCCGTCAAGGCGCTCGACGCCGTCCATCCCTGCCTCCTGTCATCGCTGGTCCCGATGCCAGGATGCGGCGGAGGAGGCCCGAACCGATTGTCCGATTCCTACAATCGCGGGTCAGCGATTGTCGGTTTCCGACACCGTTGCCGCGAGGTCGATCATCATCGCGACCCGCTTGGCGGCGTCGTCCAGCCCGAGCCGGGTCACCTCGTTCATCTTCCGCAGCCGGTTGCGCACGGTGTTGCCGTGCACGCCGAGCCGTTCACCGGCCACGGCCAGATCGCCCTGCGCCTCGAGCCAGGCTCGCAGCGTCGCGACGTAGTCGGTGCCGTGGTCGCCGTCGTGCCTGCGCAGGTCCGCCACCGGCCCGCGCGCGGACGCCCTCCCGACCCGCGCCGCGGTCCGCAGCCGCTGCAACAGGATCTCGTCCCACGACTCGTCGTAAGCGGGCGGAGCCGTGTCGCCGGCCCGCATCTCGTGCAACGCCAGGCATTCGTCCGCTTCCTGCCGGGCAGCCGGCAGGTCCGCGGCCTCGGCGACCGCGCTGATCCCCGCCGACGTCGTGACGTTGCCGGGCAACGCCGACCTCAACGCCGCCAGCCAGTCCCGCGCCGCGTCGACCTGCTCGCCCGGCAGGACGGTGTAAATGCTGTTGCCAGCCAAGGCACTGCGTCCCGGTCGCGACCAGCCGAACCCGGTGGTCGCCTGTTCGAACGCCAGCAACACGGCCGCGTGCCGCTCGTCACCGACGTGCGCGCGCACCGCGACCACCCTGGCGGGCCCCGGCGGCAACCCGAGCTGGCTGATCACCGTCGCGGCGTCCGCCGTGCCCTCCAGCAGCCGGATCACCCACTCCGACTCCACCTGGCGCTCCAGGTCGGCGCTGGCCCGCAAGCGCAGCAGGTGCAGCGCCACGATCCGGGCGCCATCGGTCAAGGCGGTGCGCCGCGTGCCCTCCAGCGGCGCCGGGCACGCCACCCAGACCGCCCCCAGCAACTCCCGGCCCACCCGGACCGCGACCACCATCCGCCCGGTCAGGCCACGCGCGGGTTCGCCGGAGACGAACAACGGTTCATCGGACGCCAGCAGGTGCGCCCGCACGCCCGCCGCATCGAACAACTCCCGCACCCACGCGGGCACCTCCCGCCGCATGATGGTCTCCAGCCGTGCCGCGTCGACCTCCTCCTGCGGTCCCGAGTAGGCCAGCACGCGCGACAACCGGTCCTCGATGGTCACGGCACCACCGATGGCGGTGGCGAGACTGTCCGCCAACGCGAACAAGTCGGTGGGACCGCGCCCCGACTCCGTCTCCCTGCCCTCGAGCACCAGGCCGTAGACGACACCCGCGAGCTGGCTCCACGACAGGGCCGGATCCGCGAGCATCACCGCGACCCCCTCGGCCTCCCCCACCGCGACGGCGTCCGCCAGGAGTTCCTCACCGCCCCGCACGAGCACGACGACGGCACGCGCCGACACCGCCGCCCGCACGGCCTCGACCACCGACCCGGCCCCGACGGCGAGATAGACGTCGCCCACCTCGGCCCGATCGTCCGTGGCATCTCTCAGCACCACACCGCGCAACTCGGCTGACCGCGACACCGGACAGCAGCACAACCGGACTCCGTACCCGCCCAGCACGTTGACCAGACGGTCCAGCCTCACCATGAACGAACTCCCTGCCGCGCCGTTGACGCCACCGTAGATGCCGCGATCGCACAAGGCATCCCCGAGGACGAGATCCGTGATCTCCGGCCGGAGTCCGTGCCGGTCTCACCGAGCACTCCTGCGGAACACCCAGTTGCGGAACAACAGGAACCTCAACACGGTGGCCACGAGGTTGGCCAGCACGACGGCGAGGATCTCCGCGTGGCCACCCGGCGCGGTCACCTGCTGGATGAGGACGAGCGAGGCACTCGTGAGACCGAGGCCCAGGCCGAAGACGATCAGTCCCTCGAACTGGTGGCGCACCGCGCCCGCGCCTCCCCGCACCCGGAAGGTGAACCGCCGGTTGGCCGCCGTGTTGGCGATCGCGGTGACCAGCAACGCGATCAGGTTGGCCGCCTGTGCGCCGATCCCGCCGCGCAGCAACAGGAACAACGCGAGGTAGGCCAGGGTGCTCGCGACGCCGACCGCGCCGAACCGCACCAGCTGGGTGAGCAGTCCCGCCGGCACGCCGGGCCGTGGCTGTTCCAGCGGCGCCCGTCCCAGCCGGACCCGCAGTTCCGCGATCGGGATGACACCCGAGGCGAAGCCGCGCAACAGCCGCGCGATGCCCTTCACGTCGGCGATGGCGGTCGACACGATGTCGACCCGGCTGTCCGGGTCGTCCACCCAGTCCACCGGAACCTCGTGGATGCGCAGTCCGGCGCGCTCGGCGAGCACCAGCAGTTCGGTGTCGAAGAACCAGCCGGTGTCCTCGACGTGGGGCAGCAGTCCGCGGGCGACGTCGGCGCGGATGGCCTTGAAACCGCACTGCGCGTCACTGAACCGGGCGGCCAGGGTGCTGCGCAGGAGCACGTTGTAGCACCGGGAGATGAACTCCCGCTTGGGACCGCGCACGACGCGGGCACCGCGCGCCAGCCTGCTGCCGATCGCGATGTCGGAGTGACCTGACGTCAGCGCCGCCACCAGGGGAGGCAACGCGGCGAGGTCGGTGGACAGGTCGACGTCCATGTACGCCAGCACCGCGGCGTCCGATGTGGACCACACCGCCTTGAGTGCACGACCGCGGCCCTTCTCGGCGAGGTGCACCGACCGCACCTCGCTCATCTCGTCCGCCAGCGCGTCGGCGATCTGCGCCGTGCCGTCTGTGCTGGCGTTGTCGGCGATGGTGATCCGGAACGAGTGCGGGAACCGTTGCGTGAGATGCGCGTGCAGCTTCCGCACACAGGGGGCGAGGTCGTTCTCTTCGTTGTAGACGGGGACCACCACGTCGAGCACAGGTGCGGTGGTGGCCGTCGCCGTGGTTTCGGGAGCGGGCGTCGCGAGGCTCATGCGGCCAGGGTCTGCAGCGGAGATTGGCGCCCGATGTGGCAGAGCTGTGCGGAGGCTGTGAGGGCCGCAGACAGCCGCCGTTCTGGGGCCGGGCCGAGTCGTTGCCGTGATCACGGCCACGCAGGCTGGCGTTCATGCGAGCTGGGGTTTTCCTGCGCTGGGTGGCGCATCCACTGACTGTTGGGGCCACTGCGGTCCTGTTACTCAACGACCACGTCTTCAAACAGGCGTGGCCAGGTCTCGTCACCGGCAAGCTCAGTGACGTCGCCGGACTGGTGGTGGCACCGGCGGTGCTGGGGCTGCTGTTCGGGCTGTTCCGCGCCGGGCGGATCGGCGCCGCGGCGGCGACACTGCTGACCGGCGCCGGATTCGCGTGGGTCAAGCTGACCGGCACGGGCGCCGAGGTCGCGTCGGCGGTGTGGTCGGTCGTCAACGGTCCGTCGGTGGTCCTGGCCGACCCGAGCGACCTGGTCGCGTTGCCCGCACTGGGCCTCGCCTGGTGGACCTGGCGGCGGGTAGCCCAGGCGCCGCCGCTGCCGGACCGCCCGGCCCACCAGTTGCGGGTGATCTTCGCGGTGCCGTTCGCGGTGCTGGCGGTCGCCGCGACCTCGGCGCCGGGCTACACGCTCCCCTCGGTTTACTCCGTGCAGCTCGTGGGCGACCAGGTGGTGATCAGGGCGGACGGACGGTTCTACGGCTCCCCCTCCGGTGCCGGCGACTGGACGCCGCTGCCCGAGACGCCGCCCGGTGCGTTGTCCGAGCGCCGGCAGTTCGAAGCCTGCGCACCCGATGACGCCGCACACTGCTACCGGGTGCACGGCGACCCCGACGTCGACTTCGGGGACGACACGCCACGCGGCGGCCGTCTGCTCGGCGTCGACGAATCGACCGACACCGGCCGGACCTGGCACACCGCCTGGGAGGTGCCGGCCGCCCGCTGGCAGTTCGTGAAGCGCCAGCACCCGTTTCCCGGCGGGGTGGACCGCCCGGACATGGTGGCCAGTGTGGACCTCCTGGTGCGCGCCGTCTCCGGCGGACACGAGGTGATCGTGGCCAACGGCGTGGAAGGGCTCGCGGTCCGCGGCGCGGACGGCACCTGGCGTCGCGTGCCGGTCGTGGTCGCGGCGACCGGGCTGGACATCCGGCCCGCGCCGCTCACCGGGTTCGGCCAGGTGATCGGCGACGACGTCAGCAACGCCGGCATGATCACTCTGCTGGCCCTGCTGATCGGGATGTGGGTCGCGGCCGGCCGCAGCCGTGCCCGGCTCGGACACGTGCTCGTCGCGGTGCTGCCACACGTCTTCCTCCTCGTGGCGGCCATCCCGGTCACCGGCGCGGTGGTGTTCTTCACCTCCAACTCCGGGACGTCGACCGCGCCCAAGCTGGTGCTCGCGCTGTACCTGGTCGGTATCGGTGCCGGTCTCACGATGGCGCAGGGCGCGGTGCGCCGGTCCCGTGCGGCGGTGGTCAGCGCCGCCGCCGTGGTGACCGGTCTGGCGTTCCTCGGCCCCTTCCTCGGCTGGACCGTCGGCCTGCCGGCCGCGCGCGGGACGGCCATCCAACTCGGTCTGATCCTCGCGGCGGGAGGTCTGGTCCTGGTCGTCGCGACCGCCTGGTGGGCCGGCCGCGACCAGGGCCGGAGGGTGGCCGATCCCGACCGGGTCGTCCTCGACCAGCACCGGTGAGGATCCTGGCCGGCGACGGGAAACTCGCGAAGCTCTCGATGGCGCCCCAGGTTCATCGACGACGAACTCGCGGCGATCCCGGGGATCCTCGCCGTGGACGTCATCCTCACCGAGCCGCGTCGCCACTGGTTCGACAGTCACCGAACATGGCTGAGCCGGGCGAGGTGTGGCGGCGGGATCGGCAAGGCCAGTTGGTAGTAGCAGGAGTTCCGGTGACTGAGCACTGAATCGCTTGCGGGACAACACCCGCAGGGATCGGTCGAAGTGGACGAGATGCTCCGGCGTTGGCCGCACTAGGCTCGAACCGGAGACTCATCGACTGAGGGAGCTGCCGACGTGGTCGAGACGCACGACATCGTTCGCCCGCCCGCCGAACTCAGTGCGGCCCTCGCGGCCATCGGCAGCGCGACGGCCAGCGCCGAGCTCAGCCGCATGGGCATCCGCAGCGCGTTCATCCGCGGCCCGGTCTCGGTGACGCCCGGTGTGCGCGTGGCAGGGCCGGCGCTGACGCTGCAGTTCCTGCCCAAGCGGGAGGACCTGTATCCCGTCGACGAGTACGCGGAGCCGGAGAAGCAGCTGCACCGGCACGTCATGTACCACGCCCAGCCCGGCGACATGATCGTCGTCGACGCGCGTGGTGACATGGGCAGCGGCGTGTTCGGCGAGATGATGCTGACCTACTTCAAGGGTCGTGGCGGTCTCGGTGTGGTGGTCGACGGGTGCCTGCGCGACATCGGCGAGGCCAAGCACCTCGGCCTCGGGCTGTGGATCCGTGGTGCCACACCGAACTTCCACGCCCAGACCGACATCGTCCCGGCCGCCGTCAACGTGCCGGTGGCGTGCGGGGGCACGCTCGTCGAGCCGGGCGACATCGTCGTCGCCGACGACGACGGGGCGGTCGTGGTGCCGGTGAAGCTCGCGCCCGCGGTGCTGGCGGTCGCTCGGGAGCACGCGGAGTGGGAGGAATTCTCCCGGATGCGGCTGGCCGAAGGAGGCGATCTGCGGCGGTACTACCCGCTGTCGGACGAGGCCCGGCCCGAGTACGAGCGCTGGCGTGCCGAACAGGGCAAGGCATGACTCTCAGCTCCACAGCCGGTCGTGGCTCGATTCGGAGTCCCAGTGCGTCGTCTCGGCGAAGAACACCGGATCGCGCGGGTCGAGGTGGCGTTGCAGCAGTTCCTCGTCAAGGGAGCCGAACCCGAGTCCTGGCGTGTCCGGCACCGTGATGTGGCCGTTCTGGATCAGCGGACGGGGCAGGTCGGTGACGAGGTCGCTCCAGAACTCCACCTCGGCCGCGTGGTGTTCGAGTGCCAGGAAGTTCTCCGTGGCGGCGGCCAGGTGCACGCACGCCATCGTCGCGATCGGCGACGCCGCCAGGTGCAGCGCCATCGGGATCCCGCGCTCCTGCGCGTAGTCGCCGAGCCGCTTGGTCTCCGCGATCCCGCCCGCCGTCGCCGGGTCGGGGTGCACGACGCGGATGGCGCCGGCGTCGAGCAACGGCCGGAAGCCGTCGAGCAGGTAGATGTCCTCCCCCGTGCACGTCGGCACGGCGACGGCCTCGGTGAGCTGGCGCCACTGGTCGGTCAGCTGCCACGGGATCAGGTCCTCGATCCACGCCAGCGTGAACTCCTCCAGCGCGCGGCCGATCCGGATGCAGGAGTCGAGGGCGATGTGGCCGAAGTGGTCGGCGGCGAGGGCGATGTCGTAGCCGACGACGGAGCGAACGGTGTCCACATAGGACGCCAGATGATCGACGCCCTTCGCGGTGACCTGGATGCCGGTGAACGGATGCATCGTCGTCAGGTTCGCGCGGGCGCCCGGCGGCGCGATCAGCGCGCCCGGCACGTC
The DNA here is from genome assembly GCF_011067745.1 of Lentzea alba. GTDB lineage: Bacteria > Actinomycetota > Actinomycetes > Mycobacteriales > Pseudonocardiaceae > Lentzea > Lentzea alba. The sequence continues at coordinate 169,927 of NZ_JAAMPJ010000012.1, read as the reverse complement.
CCACAGCAGGTCGATGCCCACGTCCATTTTCAGCATCGTGAACCCGCGCCGCCTGCGGTCGAGCAGCCGGGCGCCCATCGCGTGCGGGTCCGGCAGCGACGGCGTGTCGGCGTAGCAGCGGACCTCGTCCCGGAACCGGCCACCCATCAGCGCGTGCGCGGGCACGCCGTACGCCTTGCCGGCGAGGTCCATCAGCGCCATCTCGACGCCGGAGACCCCGCCGCCCTGGCGGCCGTGGAACCCGAACTGCTTGATCTTGCGGAAGATCTTGTCGACGTTGCAGGGGTTTTCGCCGACGAGCCGGCTCTTGAGCATGAGCGCGTAGGTGGCGCTGGCCTGGTCGCGCACCTCCCCGTAGCCGGCCAGCCCCTGGTTGGTGTCGATCCTGATGATCGACGAGCGGAACGGCACTCCGTCCACATTGGCCACCCGCAGGTCGGTGATGCGCAGGTCGCTCGGCCGGGATGACGTCGCGACGTGCTCCTCCGTGATCGCCGGGGTCATCCCTTCACGGCCCCCGCGGTGAGGCCCTCGGTCAGGAACCGCTGCCCGAACCCGTACATGATCACGACCGGGATGCTGATCAGCAGCGAGGCCGCGGCCAGCTGCCCCTGCGGCACGACGTCACCGAAGATCATCGACTGCATGCCGACGGGCAGCGTCTTGTAGTCGTCCTTGGTGATGAACACGAACGCGAACAGGAACTCGTTCCACGCGTTGGTGAGCGTGAACAGCGCGACCGCGAGCAGGCCCGGTTTGGCCAGCGGCAGCACGATGCGCAGGAACGCCCCGAACCGCGTGCAGCCGTCGACCAGCGCGGCCTCCTCGAGGTCGGCCGGGATCGACTTGAAGTACCCGACGAGCAGCCACGTCGCGAACGGCAGCGTGAACGTGGGATAGGCGAGCACGAGTGACCACAACGAGTCGTTGAGCCCGATCCCGCTCATCATCTGGTACAGCGGGATGAACAGCAGCGCGCCCGGCATCACGTAGGTGAGCAGGATCGTCACCGTGAAGCTCTCCGAACCCCGGAACCTCAACCGTGCCAACGCGTAGCCGGCCAGTGCCGCGCAGACCAGGGCGATCACGGTGGACGCCAGCGACACCAGGATCGTGTTGACGTACCAGGTGCCGAACGTGCCCGTGAACAGGTTGGTGAACTGCTCGGTGGTCCACGGGGTCGGCCAGAGGTCGTCGGTGCGCGCGACGATCTGGTTGTCGGACTTGAAGGCCGTGACCGTCATCCAGTAGAGCGGGGCGAGCACGAAGCCCAGCAGGCCCACCAGCGCGATGCCGGTGCCGGTGCCGCCGACCAGGCGTGCGGCCAGCCGGTTGCCCCGCGCCGCGAGCACGGAGACGACCCGTCCGACGGCCGCCGCGAGCACCACGAACACGCCCAGCACGAGCGCGGCCTTCCACACGATGTGCGGCGACGCCCAGACCAGCACGAGGATCGAGCCCACGACGATCACCCACGGCAGCGCCCTGCGCTGAGCGGGAGTGAGCCGCCTGCGCCCCAGGTCGCTCGCCCCCGGCTGGTCGCTGCGGCGCATCATCCGCACGAGGATCACCACGAGGACGCCGATGATCGGCAGCATCACCAGCGTGACCGCGGCGCCCGCGCCCAGCTGCAGCTGCTGGATGGCCTTCGAGTAGGCCACCATCACGTACGGGGCGGTGGCGTCCCCCGGTCCGCCCTGGGTCATCAGCCAGATCAGGTCGAAGTTGTTGAACGTCCAGATCGACGACAGCAACACCGTCACGATCATGATGTTGCGCAGGCCCGGCAGCGTGATGTGCACGAAGCGCTGCCACGGCGAGGCACCGTCCACAATGGCCGCCTCGTAGAGACCGCCGTCGATGGCCTTGAGCCCGGCCAGGAACGTCACCGTGAAGAACGGGATGCCCTTCCAGACGTTGACGAGGATGACCGCCGGCATCGCGAGCGCGGGATCGGACAACCACTCCGCGGGCCATCTGTCCACGAGCCCGACCGTGGCGAGAAAAGGCCCGATCCCGGAATCGGTGAGCAGAACGTTGACACTGCCGAAGATCGGGTCGAACAACGAGCGCCAGGTGAAGGCGGTGACGACCGTCGGCACCACCCACGGCAACAGGATCACCCCGGCGACGATCGCCCGGCCGCGGCGCATGTGGTGCAGCATCAACGCCGCGATGAGACCGAGGGTCACCTTGAAGATCTCGGCGTACGCGGTGAAGACGAACGAGTTGAGCACACCCTTGTGGAACACGGCGTCGTCGATGAGGGCGGTGTAGTTGTCCAGCCCGACGAAGACCGTCTCCGCACCGTGGCGTTCCGTGGCACTGGTGAGGATCGAGCTGACGATCGGGAAGAGGATCAGACCCGTGACGAGCAGCAGCGTCGGCCCGACGAACACCACTGCGAGGCGCCAGTCGCGCCCGAGCAGCCGTTGCGACGAGGTGAGCGAGGACGACCTGCTCGGCGCCGGACGGGCCGGCGCCGGCCGCGTGCGCAGGTCGGTCACTGCTTGTACCCCTGCTGTTCGAAGACCTGCACGATTCGGGCGTGGGTCGCGGCAACGGCTTCGGCCGGCTTGGCGCCCTGGATGACCGACTGCATCATGTCGGTCAGCAGGTAGGCGGCGGTGGCGGCTTGTTCACCGGGGCTCGGGGCCTGGGGGAACTTGAAGCCGGTCTTCGTGGTCAGCGGGAGTGGCGTGCGGGTCTGCTCGCGCAGCGCGGCGAAAGCCGGGTCACCGCTCGTGTAGTACGGGTCGGAGTCCCACACCTTGTCCCACGCGGGGTTCACCAGGCACGGCGCGCCCTTCGCGACACCGAGCAGCGCGGTCCCGCTGACCATGAACTTCGCGACCAGCTTGGCGAGGTCGGCGTTCTTCGCTCCCTTGAACACGACGAACGAGTTGGACTGGCCGTATGCGAGCGGCTTGTCGATCGCCGGTCCGGTGGCGCCGTTGAACGCGTGCGTGTTGGCGTAGACCGGGTTGTTCTTGGTCTTCGAGTCGGCGTAGACGCTGTACTGGTTGAGCGTGAGCCCCAGGATCTGGGCCAGCCAGTTCTCGTTGTTGCTCGAGTCGGTCCAGCTGCCGATCCCGGGTGGCAGCATCGGCGCGTACTTCGGGTTCGTGTAGATGTCGCCGATGAACGTGACGGCGGCGACGGTCTCCGGCGAGTTGAACACCACCTTCGTGCCGGTGTTGTCCGCGATCGCCCCGCCGTAGGTGTTGATGACGTTCGCGATGAAGCCGTTGGCATCACCCGAGCGGTTCACCGTGAGACCCCAGCCGAAGCGCCGCTTCGCCGGGTCGGAGACCTCCAAAGCGTTGTCGCGCAGCTCTTCCCACGTGTAGTGGGGCTTGAGCGGGAGCCCTTTCTCCGTGTACCAGTCCTTGCGCAGGTACATCCCGGCCGCGATGAAGTGGTACGGGATGGCGAACCAGCGCCCGCCGAACACGCAGTAGTTGGTCGCCTCCGTCGCGGGCTCCCCGTAGAGCTTGCGCATCTCCTCGACCACGTCGGTGACGTCGGTGAGGTTCCCGAGGTTGTGGAGCTGGCCGACGAACCGCTGGTCGCTCACGAACGCCAGATCGCGGCTGGTGCCCGCCTTCACCTCGGCGTCCATCTTCGCGACCATGTCGCCCGCGTCGCCGGAGACCAGGTCGTTGCGGACCGTGGTGCCGGTGGCCTGTGCGAACACCTGCAGCGATGTGTCGAGCGCCTTGTTGGCGGCCTCCGAGTACAGCTTCTGCGAGAGCATCCCCACCGACCCGCCGCGCAGCGAGGCCGCCTGGTCGAGCAGCGCCTGGGGCACCTGGACGTCGACCTGCGGCGCGGCGGGGCCACCGCCCCCGCACCCGGCGAGACCGAGTACGCCCAACGCGCTCATCCCGAGGAACGTGCGCCTCGATAAGTCCGACTTCTCTTCCATGACCACTCCTCTCGCGTCCGGCCGAGCGGACGCGTACCGACGGGGCGACGTTGCAACCGGCGGGACAGCGAGGCGAAGGCCGCGCTGCCGGGTCGTTCATGCGGCGAAGAACGGCGAAACGGAGTAGGTGCGCTAGCGGCGCCGGGCGGCCCGCCTGGTCTGCTTTCCCTTCTCCGCGAGGAGCGTGGAGTAGTTCTTGCTCAGGTGTCTGCGCATCGCCGCGCGGGCACCTTCCGGGTCGCGTGCCACGAGCGCCTCGTAGATCTCCGTGTGCTCGGCGGTGGCTCGGCGCAGCCCGGCCGGCGCCTCGTTGGTGATGCGCCGGCTGGCCGTGCCGAGCCAGCGGGCGGAGTACATGATCCGGTCGAGGATGCGGTTGTCGGCCGCCCGGCAGATCTCCATGTGGAACTCGTGGTCGACTTCGAGGTAGGCGTTGGGATCCGCTTCGAGCACCGCCATGCGGTCGATCCCATCCTTGAGCCGGTTCAGCGTCTCCTCGGTGATGCCGGCGGCGGCCATCGCGGCGAGTTCGGGTTCGAGCAGCACGCGCATCTGGTGCAGTTCCTGCAGCAGCTCGCCGACGATCTCCGGAGGCAGCCACTCGATCAGCAACGGGCTCAGGTAGTCCCACTCGGCACGGGGGCGCACCACGACGCGGCGGCCCTGCGCGACCTCGACGATGTCGAGCGAGGCGAGGATCTTGAGCGTCTCCCGCGCCACCACCCGGGAGACCCCGAACTCCCGGGAGATGTCGAGCTCCGACGGGGCCCGGCCGTCTTCGATGTCGCCGCTGACGATGCGGCGGGTCAGGAGTGCCGCCACCTGAACCGGAAGGGTCCGGACCTTGACAGCGTCCGGAGACTCTTGTCCCCTTTGCATGTCATCAGCTTATAGGACAAGTTGGACCACGCGACAGTCCGTTCCTGCACAACCCGACGGCGGGAGAGCAATGCGGATCGTGAACGTCACAACGGCGGTGGTGGCCTACCACGGTGAGGCCACGCTGGTCCGGATCGACACCGACGAGGGCCTCAGCGGGTTCGGCGAGGCCAATCCCGATGCCGGCGCGGGCGCCGTCGTCGGCATGATCGAGTTCCTGACTCCCCTCCTGATCGGTGAGGACCCGCGCAACGTCGAGCGGTGCTGGGAGAAGCTGCGGCGCAACAAGGTCTTCGCCGGTCCCCAGGGCGGGGTGTTCGTGATCGCCCTGTCCGGGATCGAGCTCGCGCTGTGGGACCTCGCGGGCAAGGCCGCGGGCCAGCCCGTGTACCGGTTGCTCGGCGGGAAGTTCCGCGACCGGATCCGCCTCTACGCCGACTGCGGCGACGGCGACGACCCGGCGGGCTCGATCGCCGGATGCGTCGACCGAGCCCAGCGGATGGTCGCCGAAGGCTTCACCGCCCTCAAGTTCGACGTCGACGACCTGCACCACCCGGCCAAGTTCGACGCCTTCAACCACACGATCAACGCCGCCGAGCTGCGGTCGATGGTCGAGCGCGTGGCAGCCGTCCGGGAAGCGATCGGACCGGACGTCGATCTGGCCATCGATCTGCACGCCCGCTACGACGTGCCGAGTGCCTGCCGGATCTCGTGGGAGCTCGAACCGTTCCACCTGATGTGGCTCGAGGAGCCGCTCCCGGCGGAGAACGTCGACGCGCTGGTGCGGGTCCGCGCGCAGACCCGCACGCCGATCTGTGCGGGCGAGAACCTGTACCTGCGGTGGGGATTCCGCGACCTGCTCGAACGCGGCGCCGTGGACGTCATCGAGCCGGACGTGCCGAAGTGCGGCGGCCTCGCCGAGGCCAAGAAGATCGCCAACCTCGCTGAGCTGCATTACGTTCCCTTCGCACCGCACCTGGTGTCCACGCCACTGGGCACGATGGCGACGTCGCACCAGTGCGGTGCGATCCCCAACTTCCTCGTCCAGGAATGGCACGCCCTCGACGAGCGCGCGGTGTGGGACAGCTACGTCCACGCGCCCGACGGGAGCGGCTCGATCGTCAAGGACGGTTACATCACGCTGCCCGACACTCCCGGCATCGGCGTGGAGCTCGACATGGACGGCGTGCGGGCGCACGCCGTCGCGGGCTACGGAGTGTTCGAGTAGGGGGACGCATACTTGGCGCCACTCGCCGCCCGACGTCCCCAGGAGTGCCGATGAAGACCCTTCGCCAGCTGCTCGCCGCAGCGCTCGTGGTGTCCACAGTGGCCGGTTGCGCCGCACGGGCCACTGTGGACACGAGCACCCTCGCCGCGGTGGGGAGCTGGTGATCGCGAGCATGCCCACAGCAACAGGACGGACATGGCGGACGAGTGCAAACGTCCGCCGGGCCCATCAGCTGATCTTGCCCACCCCCGCACCGGCCATGACCGCCGCCTTCACCGTGGCGGGGTCGTCGAGCACGTAGTTGTAGTAGGTGCGCGGTTCCTCCACGGTGCCACTGCAGTCGGGCTGCCCGGACTCGCCGGTGAACAGGTTGTTCCGGGCCACGCAGCGGCCCGCCGGTCCCGCGTAGTGGTTGCTCACCGGCTCCTCGACGTTCTCGAAGTGGTTGCCCTCGACGACGCAACCCGAGTTCGCCTGGCACGCGACGCCCACGTCGCTGTTGCGGACGTAGTAGTTGTTGAACAGGTGCACCGGTTCACCGAAGCGGACTCGCGGGTTGCGTTGCGGGGTCTGGTCGAACCAGTTGTGGTGATAGGTGATCTTCAACCGGCCGATGTCCTGGGCGCCGTTCTTGTCGTCGTGACCGAGCAGCATGTTCTTGGTGTGGTGGTGGGTGTGGTTCCAGGAGACGGTGATGTAGCTGGAGCCGCGTTTGATGTCGACGGCACCGTCGTAGCCGTTCGACAGGTCGTTGTGGTCGATCCAGACGTGGTGGGAGAACATCTGGACGTTGATCCCGTCGTCGGACCAGTTGCGGAACACCAGGTTGCGGATGATCACGTTGTGCACGGCGTTCGGCGGGGGCGCGGTGACGGCGTCGTCGATCGGCAGGCCGACGTTCAGGCCGCCGCCGGTGAAGCCGGAGTTCGCGCCGATGCCGACGATCGTCTTGTCGGACGCCACGTTGTGCATGCCGGCGGGCAACGCGATCATGCCGCGCACGCAGATCGTCAGCGGACCCGTCTGGCCGATCGCGCTCAGCACTTCTGCTGCCGTGTCGACCTCGATCGTGGGACCGCCCGCGCCGCCGGTGGTGCCGTTCTGGCCCCAGGCGTTGACCGAGGCGAACCCGGCCGGCGCACCGGTGGTGGTGCAGGTGCCCGGTGTCGGCGGTGTGGTCGTCGTCGTGGTCGGCGGTGTTCCGGTGCCGGGCGTGTCGGTCACCAGCACGTCGTCGAACGCCGCGCCGGTGTAGTGGGTCGACACGCCGGCCTTGCCGCTGCCGAAGGTGCTGTCGGTCGCGGTGACGACCTGGACGTTGTCGAGGAATCCGCGCAGCGTCGTGCCGAACGCCTCGAGTCGCAGGGTCGCCCAGGTGCCGATCGGCACGCTGGCGGGCGCGGAGACGAGCGGGGTGAAGCCGCCGCCCACCCGTTTGCCCAGCACGACGGCGCCGGAGTTGGTCACCGCCAGGTAGTAGTAGTTGCTGGTGCTCTGCGCTCTGGCGAGCACGGCCGCGTGCCGGTTCGCACCGTTGAACGCGATCGGCCGCACCCGTGCCTGCACCGCCTGGTCCGTCCAGCCCGACCCCGCCAGCGCTTTGGCGTCGGTGCTCGTGCCTGCCTGCTGGAAGGCGCCCGCGGTGACCGTCCAGGTGCCGCCGTTGGTGCTCCATCCGTTCGAGTTGCCGTCACCGAAGTCGTCGGCGAGCAGCGTCGCCGCCGAGGCGGCCGGGAACGCCGCCAGGGTCGCGACCAGGGTGAGACTGCCCGCCGCCGCGGCGAGCCTGAGCTTGTGGCGCATGCGCTTCTCCTCAGATCTTGCCCACGCCGACGCCCGCTCGGACGATGCGGGGCACGTCGGCGGGGTTGTCGAGGCTGTACGGGTAGAAGGTGCGCGGTTCCTGGACCGTGCCCGCGGTCTGCGGGACGCCCGAGCCCGCGAAGACGTTGTTGCGCTGGACGACGCGCCCTGGACCACTGTCGCCGTAGCCGACGAGGATCGGGTGTGGCACGTTCTCGAAGTAGTTGCCCTCGACCAGCACACCGCCGTCCATTGTGGACGCCACGCCGTAGAGTTCGTTGGCGCGGAAGTAGTTGTTGTAGACGTGCACGGGTTCGCCGAACCGCACGCGGGGGTGCCGCTGCCGCGAACCGTCGAAGAAGTTGTGGTGGATGCTGACCTTGAGGTGACCCTTGTCGGTGCTCGCCGCGCCGTCGGAGTGACCGATCAGCATCGACTTGTCGCTGCCGCGGAACCAGTTCCAGGACACGGTCACGTACTCGGCGCCGCGCACGATGTCCACCGAGCCGTCGACCGCACCCGAGAACTCGTTGTGGTCGACCCAGATGTGGTGGGAGTTCTGGCCGACGTTGACGGCGTCGTCCTCGGCGTTGGTGAAGCGGAGGTTGCGCACGATCACGTTGTACGAGCGGTAGAAGTCCAGCCCGCCGCCGTTGATCACCGCGGAGGTGCCGAGGCCGACGACCGTCTTGTTCGGGCGCACGCCCTGCTTGCTGGAGATGGTGATCGTGCCGGACACCTGGATGATCAGGGCGCCGACCGTGTCGATGTAGTCGAGGAACTGCTCGGAGGTGGTGGCGGTGACGACCCTGCCGCCCGCGCCTCCGGTGGTTCCGTTCTGCCCCAGCGTGTTCACGCTCGCGAACCCGTCCGGGACGGCGGCGGCAGCAGCAGCGGTGGCCGGTGTGGCGAGGTTGCCGGCGACGAGGGCGCCCGCGGTGCCCGCGAGCAGGGTGCGGCGGGTGATCCGGAAGTTCTCGGTCATCGCGGACTCCTTCAGATCCTGCCGACGCCGGCACCCGCGGTGACGGACGCCTTGACGGTGCCCGAAGCCTCTGCGGTGTACTGGTACGGAATGGCTGCCACAGTGCCGTTGACCTCGCACGGTCCGGAGTTGGTCAGCGAGTTGTCGCGTGCCACCAACCGGCCGGGGTCGGAGTCGGCATAACCGCTCTTCGACCAGCACGCCTGTTGCACGTTCTCGAAGACGTTGCCCTCGACGAGCAGACCGGCGTTCATCAGAGAAGCGATGGCGTACGAGTCGGAGTTGTTGTTGATGTTGGTGTAGTAGTTGTTGAACACGTGGACGGTCTCGCCGAAGCGCACTCGCGGGCTGCGCTCGAACGTGCGGTCGAACCAGTTGTGGTGGTACGTGACCCGCAGATGCCCGCGGTCCTCACCGGCGTTGCCGTCCGAGTGGCCGACCAGTGAGGTCTTCCAGTGGTTGCGGACGACGTTCCACGACACCGTGACGTAGTCGGCGCCGTGGGTGATGTCGAGCATGCCGTCGTAGTAGTCGGGGTCGTTCTCGATGGTGCTGGACATCGTGTTGTGGTCGATCCAGATGTGGCTGGCGTTCTCGATCTGGATCGCGTCGTTTCCGCGCACGCCACGGATGTTCATGTTCTGGATGATCACGTTGGCGGGCTTCATGTCCTCGATGTTGAGGGTCGTCCCGGAGATGCCCGATCCCGCGCCGACACCGCGAACCGTCTTGTTCGCGGCGATCTCGACGGTGCCCGAGCCGCTCAGCATGCCGTTGACCAGGATCGTCTTGGCACCGGACGACTGCGCCTGCGTCTTGAAGTCGGCGAACGTGCTGACGGTGACCGTCGAGCCGCCCGCACCCCCGGTCGTGCCACCGGCCTGCGCGGCCCAGCCGACCAGCCCACCCGGCGGCGGAGGCGTCGTGCCACCGCCTTCGAAGTCGAGGAAGTCGACGTTGGGCAGGCCGCCCGCGGTGGTCGGGTTCAGCCGGATCGTGTTGCTGCCCGCGTTCACCTGGACGGTCAGCGTCTTGGTCACCCAGGTCGACCACGCCCCGGTGCCCTCGAACGACGGCGACTGCACCGCGGACCCGTTCACCACGAGGCTGGCCGGCCGGGCGGTGGTGGTGCCGTTGGCGAACCGGATCCCCAGCGTCGCGCTGCCGGCCGCCGCCGCGGTCACCGTGAACTGGGCATAGCCGCCCGTCGAGTTCGTGCCGTTGCAGAACCCGGCGCCGCTGAAACCGGACCAGTTGGAATCGATCGTGCCGGAGCAGACCGCCGGCGAGGATTCCGCCTCATGCCGGACCGGCGCGGCCAGCGCGCCGCTGGACGAAACAGCGACCAGTGCACCGGCCAAAAGTCCCACGCAGGAATACAGGGCTTTCAAACGCATAGTAGGTCTCCGTTGATCTACTCGTCGTCAGACAGGGTTGGACGCGATCAGGAGCACTCTTCACAAACGTTGGTACGACTAAAACCGGGCGCCCACGTCGGCGTTGTTGGCGGGCCGCAGGAAATTCGACGACGGAATCGATCCGTCGGTGTTGCGCGGGCCGGTGACGACGGCCGGGTTCGTGCTCTGCAACGACCACGAGCCGCCGATGTTCCACGAGTTGCCGCTGCCGGTGGAGGTGGAGCCGAGCGAGACGTTGGTTCCGTTGGCGACGGCGAGGTTCTTGGTGAGGGTGCTGGAGGACCGGTTGAAGGCGAACCCGGTCTTCGGGTTGTCCCACGCGGTGCTGCGCTCGATCCGGTGGCCGCCGGGGTTGTTGTTGTCGACGAAGCCGCCGGTGGCGTTGTCCCACGTCATGCAGTTGCGCACGGTGTGGCCGGCCGCCACGCCGTTGCCACCCAGCTTGAAGCCGTTGCCGTCACCGACGAAGTTCGGGAGGTTCCAGCGGTTGAAGCCGTTGCCCCACGCGAGGCTGTTCTCCACGACGATCGGCGACTCGAACATCCAGAAGTCGAGGCCGTCGTCGGAGTTGTTCCAGAGCCGTGCGCCGCGCACGACGTTGCCGCTGCCCGCGCCCTCCTTGATGGCGAGGCCGTCGGCACTCTCGCCGTTCTTGCGCGGGTCGCGGTTGCCGTAGCTGTCCAGGTTGATGATCTGGTTGTTGCTCGAGCCCTGGACGAGATGCAGCCCGGACTCGTAGTTGTCCCGCGTCACGAGCCGGTCGTAGACGTTGTTGCTGGCGTCCAGGCCGAAGATGCCGTACGGCCCGTGGACGATCTCCAGGCCGATGAGCCGCCAGTGGTCGCCCTCGATGTGGATCGCACCGCGCTCGGCGCGCGGGATGCTGGAGCCGACCGCGCCCGGCGTGTGGGGCATGTTCTCGCCGTCGATGATCACGCGCTCGTTGTTGTAGCCGCGCAGGGTGATCGGCGCGCTCGACGTGCCGTTCTTCAGGATCTGAACGTTCGTGCTCGGCGCGTACGTGCCGCCGCGCAGATAGATGGTGTCGCCGGGCTGGGCGCGGTCCACCGCCTTCTGCACGGTCTTCAACGGCGCCGCCTGCGTGCCGGGGTTGCTGTCGCTGCCGTTGGTCGCGACGAACAGCGAGGTCGCCGCGTCCGCATTGGACGGCAAACCCACGGCAACACCCACGGCTAATCCAGCCGCAATGAGCAAAAGCTTCATTGTTCACGTCCCTGAATTGCGTCAACGTGTCCGGGAGCGCTCCCAGGCACGTTAACGCAAATCCACGGAAAGTTGCAATGTTCCATGCGGGCTAATGCTCACGCCCATTCATGAATGTGAACCGAAGAAATAACCGCGTCAGGGCTGGAACACCGGGGTGGCCCAGTAGTAGCTGTCGTTCCAGGTCTGCGTGGGGAACCCGTTGTCGTAGCTGAAGACACCCGCGTGCGCGGGCAGGACGAACGGGGCGTGGACCACCGTCGCCGGGAAGAAGTTCTCGGTCGCCTGGTACTCGCCGAGGTACGCGGTGTACGACGCGACGTACTCCTCGCCCGGCACCACCGGCACGGGCGTGGCGAACGAGTCGGGGTACGTCCCGGTGACGCCCTGATCGGCGAGCAACGTCCCGTCCGCCCGCCACAACCGCACCCTGCTGACCCGGCTGGGCTTCGACCAGACGCTGATCGAGCTCACGGAGCCCGGCCGGTCGACCTTGAACCGCAGCCCCAGTTCCACCCGTCGCGACTCGGCCACGTCCTCGTAGGGACGGTCCGTGCGGAAGGTGCACCAGTAGCAGACGCCGAGCTCGGGTGCGGGCACACCGACGTACAGCCTCCGGGGCGCGGAAACCTCGCCGAACAGGGTGTCGGTGTTGACCCGGCTGACGATCGTGTAGACGCCGGGCTCCTGCGGCGTGAACTCGTACGACCACAGCGCCTGGATGATGCCGGTTTCCCCGCCCAGCCGCGCGACGGCGGTCCGGTAGCCGGGTTCCCAGGTCGAGCCGCCGTCGAACGACACCTCGTAGGCCTCCAGCAGATCGGGCCCGTAGTGCTGGTCCCAGCCGCCGCCCGAGATCAGCACGGGCTCGCCCACCTCGACCTGCCCGTTGTTCGAGGGCGTGTAGATCTGGGATCGCGGGAGCGGGTCGGCCGCGTGAGCGGTACCCGAGGACAACAACAGCACGGTTGCGGCGGCCACCAAAACCTTGCGCCGCACCGATCTGACGCGGGTCGGGTCGATAAAGTCCTGCCAGGACATGCGTTTTCTCCTCGCGATCGCTCGACACGGGGAGGATTCCCCCGAGGTTGATCGCGCGAAGTGACGTGCCCGCTACACAGTGCGTCGACCAGCGCAGTGCAGGCCACGCAGACGGACCGTCACTTGACGCCGACCGGCAGAACACGCATCAGCACGGGCACCGTGGCGGCCGCGACGACGGTGTGCATCACGATGAGCGCCAGCGAGTTCGCCACGGTGGCGCCCGCCGCGAGAATCCCCAGATCCGGAATCCACGAGAGCGCGACCACAACGGGCACCAGCACGCGCAACACCCGCCGCGGCGCACGGGCGAAGCGGCGCACGAGGTACCAGCCGAGCGCGCCGAGCAGGATGCCGATCACCGTGGCGGGCGCGTACTCCCCCAGCGCCAGCCCCGTGCGTTCCGCGTCGGCCGGAATCACCATGCCCGCAAGCAGAGCGATCAGCGAGTTGACCGCGATCGAGACCACCGCGGCTCCGAGCAGGCCGACGACGACCTCGCCGGCTGTGGGCGCGAGAGCGGAGGAGCGAGCGGGGAAGCTGCTGTCGGCCATGAGCCCCGTCCTTAGGTAGGCTTTTTGCAAGTGGTCACTTGCAAGCTAGCGATGTCGACACCTAGATGCAAGTGACCACTTGCATTGGCGACGCATCGAGGAGGATCGAGTGGCTGGCCGGGTGCCCGACAAGGCGGTGTTCGACGCGGCCCTGGAGGTGATCGCCGAACAGGGCTACGAACGCGCGACCACCCGCGCGATCGCCGACGCCGCCGGAATCAACGAGGCGACGCTGTTCCGCCGGTTCAGCTCCAAGGAAAACCTGCTGCGCCAAGCCGTGCGCGGCAACTTCGCGGAGTTCGCGCTCGACCTGGACACACCGGGCGACGACGTGACCGCCGACCTGCTCACGATCGTGAGCTACTACGCCCGGCTCTACGAGACCCGCGGCGGCGTGGTGCTCACCCTGATGCGGGAGGCGAAGTTCAGCCCGGAGGTGGCGGCGGTGCTCACCGAGCCGGAGTCCCTGCTGGAGAAGGTGGACGAGGTCATCCTGCACCACCAGCGGCGGGGAGCCCTCGTCGTCGAGCCTCCGCGGCACACGTTCTTCGCTTTGGTCGGCCCGGTGATGATGCGGGCCATCGCCCGGCGGGTCGATCAGCGAGCCACCCAGGCGCCCGCGGATCCCGAGGCCGTGGTCCGGCGGTTCCTCGACGGGCACCGGGGTCGAGCCGACGTTTGAGCAGGTGGAACTGGCGGAAGTGCCGGTTTGGCATTACCGGGCCGGGTCGTTTCATCGCCGCTGCGCGACGATTGCGATTGGGGCTTGACGGCTCGGCTTCGCCTTCGCCCCACCAAGGCTGGCGGGGCGATCAGACGGCGGTATGGAGAAGGTTTCTCCGAGGTGTACGGTTTTCGTCCAGCCAGCGTGGCGCGTAGAACGTGGGGATGCCGTGCTCCATTGTCACGTCCCATTCACTTTGATGGATGAGCGTGTGGTGGTGGCGGCAGAGCAGGACGGCATTGTCGACTGACGTGTCGCCGCCGTCTGACCAGTGGCGCACGTGGTGGCCGTCGCATTGTCTGGGTGGTCTGCCGCAGCCGGGGAACGCGCAGCCGCGGTCGCGGGCGACGAGGGTGCGGCGGATTCCGGCGGTGAAGGTGCGGGTCTTGCGGCCGATGTCCATCGGCTGCGACTTCGCCCCCAGCAGCAGCGGGATGATGCCCGCGCTGCAGGCGAGCTGGCGGACCTGGTCGGCCGGGACGTGCTCGCCGTTGTCCAGCGTGGCCTGGCCGACCTGCTTGGCGAGGTCGTCGTAGCGCATGGTCACGGTGAGCGTGACCGGTTCGCCGCCGTGCTCGGGCAGCTGGTCGGCACGCAGCATCAGGTCGACCAGCTCCGCCAGCGCGTCACCTTCACGCACGGCCCGTGGCCGCAGGTCGGGACCGTCCTCGACGGTCTCCGGGCGCGGCTTCGCCAGCGGATCGAGCAGCGCCTCGTACTTGGCGCCAGTCACCGTGTCCAGCAGTGCCCGGATCTCCAGCATGCCGTTCTTCCAGTTCATCACATGCTGGTTGACCTGCGGCGCGGCCTCGGCCTCACGCGGCTCAGGATCGTTCTGATAGAGCAAGTAGGCCAGTTCCTTGCCGAACACGCGCACCGCACTGGGCTCATGCTCCCGAGCAAAGCCCACCACGGACTCTTCGGCCTCGGCGGGCAGTGCCTTCATCACCTCGGCGACCACCGCGACGTGCTCGACCGACAACGCACCCTCGGCCACAGCGTCAGCGGTCACCGGAAGCACGGGCGCGAGCTCACTGCCGGTCGGCGTGATCTCACCACCCAAAAGCCCGGCGTTCGTGACCCATTTCTTGGCCGTGGTGAGATCCCAGCGGACCGCGTGCCGCAACACCTGCGGCAAATTCTTGTACCCGAGCTCGCCCGCAGCCCCACGCCGATCCAACTCGGCAATCTTCTGCAACACGGAATTCTCACGAACCCGAATCTCCACCACCTCATCAACGAGGCTGCGCAGCAGCTCGTCGGTGGGGAGGAGTCGGGTTTCGATCACGTGTTCTACTTTACCGCAAGATCACGACGGGATAACGCCTAAAGGCGACCACGATAGAGTGAACCGCTGGCCAAGCGGCGATAAGGCGACCATCGCGCGATTGGGGCTTGACTTTGGGTGCGAGGTGCTACCGTGTTCGGATCGGCCGGGCGCTCTATCAGCCCGGCTTTTACAGGCCGATATGCGCCTCGCAAGGGCCCCGAAGTCAAGCCCCAATCGCAATCGTCGCGCAGCGGCGATGAAACGACCCGGCCCGGTAATGTCAGCTGATAACCCGGACCCAGCCGACCTTGACGGGCCGATCACCGTCGCCCCTGAGCGCGGCGGTCGGCACAGGAGCATGATTTTCGGCCAGGACCGATGAGTTCACGCGGCCACCGCAGTCCAACCATCGACCAAGAGCGGAAGGAAGCCCCATGACCCAGCTGGTGAAGGTCCAGAACTTCGTCGTGTCGCGGGACGGGTTCGGCGCCGGTGAGGACCAGAGTTTCGAGAGGCCGTTCGGCCACGCCGATCCTGGCACCATGTTCGCGTGGGCCGGCGCCACCGCGAGCTGGCCCAACCGCACCGACCCCGGTGGCAGCCGCGGCCTCGACGACTACTTCACCCGCGACTTCGCGCACAACATCGGCGCGGAGATCATGGGGCGCAACAAGTTCAGCCCGCACCGCGGGCCCTGGCAGAACCACGACTGGCAGGGCTGGTGGGGCGACGAGCCGCCGTTCCACACCCCGGTTTTCGTGCTGACCCACCACGAACGGCCGTCGTTCACCCTGTCCGACACGACGTTCCACTTCGTGAACGGCGAGCCGGCCGACGCCCTTCGGCTCGCGAAGCAGGCCGCACAGGGCAAGGACGTCCGGATCGGCGGCGGCGCCACCACCATCAGGTCGTTCCTCGACGCCGACCTGATCGACACCCTGCACGTCGCGGTGTCCCCCGTCGAGCTCGGGTCCGGGGTGTCGCTGTGGAAGACGCCCGACGAACTGCTCGACCGGTTCCACCTCGACGTCGTGCCGAGCTCGAGCGGCGTGACCCACCACCTGTTCTGGCGGAAGTGACGCTGCCTCCCGCACAGGGCCGCTGACCAGCGGATTCCAGGTTTGTGAGGTAATTGCGCAACAGCGGCCGCCCACCCTGGTCGTCACGGTTCTCCACTGAGCCGGCGGCGTTGCGGGGGAGGAAGAATGGTTCGAAACAGGACGGTCGCGGTGTTGTGGCAGGGCGAGGCGTCCGCGGTTGACGAGCTCAGCCGCGGGGGCGCGCCCTGACGCGCTGGATCTCCTCGTCGAGGTCGTCGAGTTGGCGCTGGACACGGGTGGCGTCGGTGTCGCGGCCCTGATCGCGGTACAGCGCCAACGCTTCCTGCCAGGCCTTGAGCGCTTGCTCGTGTTGTCCGAGGGCGGCGTGGGGGTGGCCGACGCGATCCAGGGTGTCCGCGGCCCGGAAGGCGTCGCTGAGGGTGCGGAGCTGGGTCAGGGCCTGGTCGTAGTAGTCGATGGCTTCCCGGTGGTCGCCGGTGCGGTAGGCGATGAAACCGAGGCTGTCCAGGGCGTTCGCCTCGCTGTCGCGGTCGCGGAGGTGTCGGTGCAGGGCCAGGGCGGCGCGGCAGTGGTCGCGGGCGGTGTCGAACTCGCCCAGACGCGCGGCGTACCAGCCCACCGAGTTGAGCGCCTCGGCTTCCCAGCCCCGCTGGCCGAGGGCGCGGTGGAGGTCGAGGGCTTGTCGGGCGTGTGCCAGGGCTTGTGCGTCGTCTCCACGCAGTTCCCAGGCGAAGGCGAACGCACGGTGGGAGTGCGCCTGTTCGGTCAGATCGCGGTGGCGCACGGCCAGATCCAGGGCCTGGCCGAGGTGTTCGGTGGCCTCCCCGTGCAGGCCCTGCAGCGAACAGGCGCGGCCGACCAGCCGGTGAGCACGGCTCAGGGTGGTGGGGTCGGGCAGGTGTGCGGCGGCGTCGAGTGCGGCCCGCCACGTGGCCAGCGCGTCGCGCCAATGCACCCGCCGGACGAGGAAGGTGTCCAGCACCCAGGCGAACTGCCAGACGACGTGATGGCGGCCCATGGCGGCCGCGGCGCGCTGGGTGGCCAGGAGGGTGGCGTGCTCGGCCTGCAGCCAGGCCAGCGCCGCCGCGGCGTCGGGCAGTGGGTGCGGGTGCACGCCGGCCGCGGGTGCGTCGGGTTGCAGTCGGTGGCGCGGCACCAGGAGTCGGTCGGCGGCGAACGCGGTGTGCAGGTAGAAGTCCGTCACGCGGATCAGCGCTGTCTCCCGCACTTCGTCGGGCAGTTCGTGGGCGGTGGTGGCGGCGTACGCGCGGACCAGGTCGTGCATCGCGTACCGGCCGCCTGGCCGCCGTTCCACCAGTGACGCCTCCTCCAACACCGACAACGCCCTGCGCGCACGCCCCGGCGGCAGGCCGGTGAGGGCGGCCACGGCGGGCAAGGTCGTGTCGGGGCCGGGCGCGATGCCCAGCAGCCCGAACACCGTGCGGTGTTCGTCGGTGAGCCGGCGCAGGGACCACGACAGAACCGCGGGCAGACTCGCGGCGGGGTCGGTGTCGTGGTCGAGCATCTCCAGACCGAGTTCGCGCAGCTCGGCGGCGACCTCCGCCAGCGACACGGCGGCGGCGTCGCGGGCGGTGATCGACAGCGCCAGCGGATAGCCTCCGCACAACTCGACCAGCTCGTCCACGGCGCCGGGTTCGGCGGCCACGCGATCGGCGCCCAGGCGGGCGGCGAGCAGTGCGTGCGCCTCCGCGCGGCTCAGGACGTCCAGCGTCAGGTGGCGGGCGCCGTGCCGGTCGATCAGCGAGGCCAGCCTGGTGCGGCCGGTGACCAGCACGGTGCACGCCGGGCTGCCGGGCAGCAGCGGAGCGACCTGCTCGGCGTCGGCGGCGTTGTCGAGCACCACCAGCATCCGCTTGCCCGCGACCAGGCTCCGGTACAGCGCCGCCTGCGCGTCGAGGTCGTTCGGGATCCGGCCGGGATCGACCCCCAACGCGTCGAGGAACCCGCGCACCGCCACCGCCGGTGCCATCGGGTCTTCCGCGGGGCTGAACCCGCGCAGGTCCACGAACAGCTGTCCGTCGGGGAACCGGTCCAGGTGGCGGTGCGCCCACGCCAGCGCGAGCCAGGTCTTGCCGATCCCGCCGGCCCCGCCGATCGCCGAGATCAGCACCGTGCCGGACGTTTCCGCCAGCGTTTCGTCGAGAAGCGACAGTTCGGTGACGCGGCCCGTGAGCACGGGCGGCGCAGGCAGTTGCCGTGGCACGTCCGGCGAGGAGACGCGGGCCAGCGCGGGATCCGCGTTGAGAATTCGCCGGTGCAGCTCGCGCAGCTCGGAGCCGGGGTCGGCACCGACCTCGTCGGCGAGACGGGCCCGGATGTCGTCGAACCGCAGCAGCGCCTCGGCCTGACGGCCGTTGCGGTACAAGGCGAGCATCAACTGGCCGGTGACCCGTTCGTCCAGCGGGTGCGCGTCCGCCCGCTCGGCCAGCTCGGCGCACAACGTCGCGTGCCTGCCCAGTGCGAGCGCCAGGTCGACGCGGTCGACGTCGGCGGCGAACCGCTCCTGCGCCAGCCCTTCCCGGACGGCGGCGATCCACGGGCTGTCCAGCCCCTCGAACGCCTCACCCCGCCACAGCCCCGCCGCCTCCTCCAGCAACGCCAGCGCCCGCGCGTCGTCCCGGCCGCGTGCCTGCGCCACGAGCCCGCGGAACCTGTGCAGGTCCACCGCCTCCGGATCCACCTCCAGGACGTGTCCACCGCCCTGTCTCGTGATCGCGACGTCGTCCGGCAGCACCTGCCGCAGCCGCGACACGTAGTTGCTCACCACCTGCCGCGCCTTGTACGGCAACCGATCCGCCCACACGCGGTCCAGCAGTTGTTCCACCGTGACGACCCGATTCGCCTCCACCAGCAAAACCGCGAGCACACACCGCTGCCGCGCGTGACCGACGTCGACCACCCGGCCGTCGACCCGCAGTTCGACCTGTCCGAGCACCCGCAGCTCTGCTGCCACGACACTCACCTCCCCTGGGCAGATTGCCAGAAATGCGGTCCGCACCAAGGCGAATGTTCGTGTGGACGGAGTAATTGCTTGCGCGACAAGGCTTGTTGCCCACGCTTCACCGCGGTTGGACACTGGAACCTTCGTGTCACCGATTGGCACCTGGGGATTCCATGACACATCGCATTCGTGAGTCTGGAAAATTTCGCCGATTGTGCGGAGCGGCTCTGCTGACCGCGGTTTCCGTGACCGCGCCGGTGGTGTTCACCGGCACCGCGGCACAGGCCGACACAGCTCGACCCGACGCCGTCATCACCTGGAACCTCCACGCGGAGAACGCCATCCACGACGTCGCCCGGCAGTCGCCGACCGCGTCCACGCGCAGCTTCGCGATGGTGCAGGGCGCGGTGTACGACGCGGTCAACGCGATCGCCGGCACCCCGTACCAGCCTTATCTGGTCGCCCCGCGCAGCAGGCCCGGCGATTCCACCCCGGCGGCCGTCGCCACCGCGGCCTACCGCACGCTCGTCTGGCTCTTCCCGGCCCAAGCCGATTCGCTGCGCGCGCAGTACGAGAAGTCGCTCGCCGCCATCCCCGACGGGCCCTCCGAACGCGGCGGCGTCGCGGTCGGCGAAGCCACCGCCGCGGCCATGATCAACGCCCGCCGCAACGACGGCGCGTTCTCCGACGCGACCTGGCCGAGCGGCACCGCGCCGGGTCAGTGGCGGCCGGCCCCGCCGGACTTCCTCGGAGTCGGCGCCTGGTTCGCCACCCTGAAGCCGTTCGTCGTCGACCCGCGACCGCACCGCTCCCCCGGCCCGCCTGCCCTGACCAGCGCCGCCTACGCCCGCGACCTGAACGAGGTCAAGGCCCTCGGCTCGGCCACCAGCACGGCGCGCACCCCCGACCAGACCGAAGCGGCGATCTGGTGGGACGACCCGCGCCTGGTCGAGTGGGCGATCAAACGTCAGCTCGCCACCACCCACCGGCTCGGCGCTCTGGGCACGGCCCGCATGTTCGCGATGGTGGACATCACCACCGCCGACTCGCTCATCGCCTGCTACCAGGAGAAGAAGCGCTGGAGCTTCTGGCGTCCGGTGACCGCAGTCCCGCTGGCCGACACCGACGGCAACCCGGCCACCATCGGCGATCCCGCCTGGACTCCGCTGCGGGCCACCTCACCGACACCGGAATACCCCTCGGGGCACGCGTGCTTCACCGCCGCCACCACGGCCGCCCTGCGCGCGTTCTTCGGCCGCGACGACCTGTCCTTCAGCGCCCACAGCGCCGACTCCGGCACCACCCGCCGCTACCACAGCCTCTCCCAGGCCATGGCCGAGCTGGACCAGGCCAGGATCTGGGCCGGGGTGCACTACCGCTTCGCCACCAGGGACGGACATCGGCTCGGCGCCGGCGTCGCCCGTGACGTCCTCGGCCACGCGTTCGGCCCCCGCGGCAACTGACTCGGGGACCAGCCCTCCGGTCCAGGCCCACGGCCTGGACCGGAAGGGTCAGGACTGCATGGCCTCGCGGACCTTCGCGGTGTCCACGAACTGTTCGAAGCGGACGATGAGCCCGCCCCGCACGACGAAGTGGTGCGCGACGCGGACGGCGAGCGGCTTGCCGGTGGCCTTGTTGACGGCCGTGTAGCGGGCGAGCACGACGACGTTCTCGCCGTCGGCGACGTAGGTGTCGTCGTGCGCGGCCCAGTCGTCCCATTCCTCGGCCAGCTTCTCCATCACGTTGGACGTGACACCGGACGGCGTGCGGTAGGTGCCGGCGAGCGGGAAGCCCGCCATCTCCGTCCACTCCACGTCCGGGGCGAGGGTGGCGCGCAACGCGTTCAGGTCGCGGGCCGCCGAGGCGAGGTACTGACGGCGGACGACGTCGGTGGGCGCCGTGGAAGTCTCGGTCATGTCGATCAGCCCCAGGTCATTTCGCCCTTGGCGACCTTCGCGCCGATGACGGCGGCGACGACCATGCCGTGGTCCGGGTAGCGCTTGGTGAGCGCTTCGGTCAGCGAGGGGCCGTCCGCGGCGGCGGCCAGCTCCTCCTCGAAGGCGAGGAGGTACTCACGGGTGGCGATGATCGCGGAGGCGTCGGCCGGCGTTCCGGGCAGGCGATGTCCCGGCACGACGAGCTCCGGGTTCAGCGCCTCCATCTCGTCCAGCAGGTCGCGCCACGCGGCCCGCTGCTCGGGCTTGGCGGTGTCGGCGACCCAGACGTGCTCCTGCTGGAACAGCAGGACGCCGCCGAGCAGTGCCCGCTGCTCTGCCTGCCACAGGTAGTGGCGGTCGGGCAGGACGGCGCTGCCGCCCTTGAGCTCGAAGCGGTGGCCTTCGAGCGTGAGGTCGCCGGTGAGCGGCTGGAGATCGACCAGGCGGGTGGGCAGGTTGACGCCGGACGACGCCCACGCCTTCAGCTTGCCCTCGTAGGAGTGCTGGATGTGCTCGATGACGTGCGGGGTGGCCACGAAGACCGCCTCCGGGAACGCGTCGGCGACCACCTCGGCGCCGAAGTAGAAGTCCGGGTCGCCGTGGCTGATGAACACGGTGGTGAGCGTCTTGCCTGCGTCCAGCACGGCCGCGACCAGGCGGTGGCCGTCGGCCAGCGTGAACCCGGCGTCGACCAGCAGCGCCTCCTGCTCGCCGGTGACGAGCGTGGCGGTCTTGTTCAAGCTGCCGACCGGGAAGTCCAGATCGAGAACGGTGAAGTCGAGGGTGCTCATGGAAACTCCTGGGACTCAGCGGGCGGACAGAACCGAAAGGCGGTGGTCGACCTCGTCGGCGGTGGCGTGGCCACGGGCGAGCACCGTGACGCGGGAGCCGTCCACCGCGAGGAGAGTGGGATAGCCGTCGACGCCGAACGAGGCGGCACGGCGGAAGTCGTCAGCGGCCGTCGCCGAGTCGAACGCGGCGAGCACTGGCCCCGGTTCGAGCCCGGCGGCCTCCGCGACGCGCCGGTACGTGTCCGGGTCGGACAGGCTGAGCCCGTCGACGTAGAAGGCGCGCTGCAGGGCGATGGCCAGCTCGGCGGCCCGGTCGGGCGCGGCGGCGCGCAGTGCGGCGACACCGCGGGCGGCGGCCTCGGAGTCCATCACGAACTCGCCGTCCTCGATCAGCCGCTCGTAGGCGGCCCCGAACTCGGCACCGGTCAGCTCGTTGATCTTGGCGTTCGCGCCCTGAACGTAACCGAACTCGCGGATCGGCACCCGTCGAGCACCGGTGAACAAACCACCGGAGACGACCTCCACCGGGAGCTCCGGATGGCGACCGGCGACCTCGGCCAGCACCCCGGAAAAGCCGTGGGACCACCCGCAGTACGCGTCGAAGACGTAGACCAGCTTCACGGACAAGACCTCGCTTCAGGTCGTGCCCGCACCGCGCGGGCAACTACCTGACACAACAGTATCTGACTTGTCAGATATTTCCCACGCGGGGTGTTCTGCGTCATGCCCGATCAGGACGGCCCGCTCAGGACGGACGGGGAAGCAGCTCCTTCGCCGCGTGGCTGAGGATCCGCAGGTCCTCCGCGAACTGCTCGCGGTGGGCCGCGGGCAACGGCTCCACGAAGTAGCGCTTGATGTTCTCCACGTGCACCCGCGAAGCCCGCACCACGGTCTGCTCCCCCAGCTCGGTCAGCCGGACCAGCCGGCCCCGCCGGTCACCGGGATCCGCCGCCCGTTCCACCAGCCCGGCCGCCTCCATCCGGTCCACCAGCCGCGTCACCCCGCCGGTGCTGAGCACCTGTTCCCTGGCGATCGCACCCATCGGCAGTCCCGGTTCGCCCGACCGTCCCAGGATCAGCAGCACCTCGTACATCAGGTGGCTGATCCCGCACTCCACCTCGATCGCCCGCCCCAGCACGTGCTCCAGCCGGTTGGCCGCGCCCTGCAGCCGCCCGAAGGCGAGGATCAGCTCGTGCTGGGCCGCCTCTGCCGCCGTCGAGATCGGAGCCTCGTCCACCACGCGCACATCTCCCGTTCGTCGCATCGCCGCCGCCGTCCGGATCATCGTCCACGCAACGGCGAGTCCGTGGCGAAACGGGTGCTATGTCGCGGCTCGCCCAGGCGGCGGAGGACGTCGAAGTGTTTCACCGGGACGTGCGAAGTCCTTGAGGACCGGTCAGGCTCGCAACACCGCGCAGGAGAAGGTGAAGCCACCGCCGACTCCGATCAGCACCACCGTCTCCCCCGCCCCGATCGCGTTCGACCGCACCAGGTGGTCCAGCGCGTAGAGGTGGTCGACGCCGCCCATGTGCCCGAGGCTCAGCCCCAGGTCGAGCAGCGTCCGGGACGGGTCAAGGCCCAGCGGCTCGGCGTAACCGAAGCGGAACGCCGTGCGTCCGACGAACGGCGGCACCACCCAGCGTGCCTGGGCGAGACTCACTTCCGCTTCGTCCAACGCGGTGTGCACGACCTGGCGCAGACCGCGAACGTGCGCCTGCACCACCGATGCCGGTGTCCTGCCGCTGACCGCGTAGAACTCCCTGGCCAACTGTCGCAGCACCAGCGGTTCGAGCGCGGCGGGTGAAGCGGCGGCGAACTCGCGGTCGCCGCGTTGCAGGCCCTCCAAGGACGGATCGGACCACGAAGAGCACGAGAGCAACCGCAGCCGCCCGGCCCCGCGGCTGAGCACCGCGGCGGCGGCGCCGTCGCCGAGCAGGATTCCGGAGTCGAGGTTCCACCGGTCGATCGCCGGTTCCGGGAACCAGTCGGACGCGGTCACCAGGACGGTGCCGAGGTCGGGCCGTGCGGTGAGCATCGTCGCGCCCACCTCCACCGCCGCGAGTCCGCTGTTGCACAAGGCGTTCAGCTGCAGCGACAGCCCGGGGAGCGGCCCGCCGAACAGGTGGTGCGCGATCCAGCAAGAGGCGGACCAGAGGTCGAGGCCCTGAAAGCCCGCCGCCGCGTGCAGGTGCAGCCCCGGCTCCTCCGCGCCCAGGGCCTGCCGTGCGGCGTGGACGGCCATCTCCGGCGGCGGTTGTGCCGATGCGGACACCGACGTCATACCCGCCTCGGCGGCATCGGACGGCGCATAACGCCCGTCAGCCACCGCCTGCCTGATCGGGACCAGTTCCCCGTGCACGCCACCGGTTCCGGTGATCCACACGTCGTCGAACCTCACTGCCGCGTCCTCTCCACACATCGTCCGTCGACCACGTCGACCACCCGGTCCGCCTGCTCGGCGAGCACTTCGTCGTGCGTCACCAGCAGCACGGCCAACCCTGCCGCGCGTCTTCTGTTCACCAGCCCCAGCACCACTTCCGCCGTGGACCGGTCCAGCGCGGACGTCGGCTCGTCGGCGAGCAGCACGTCCGGATCGCCCGCCAGCGCCCGGACCAGGGCGGCGCGTTGCCGCTGTCCGCCGGAGCACTGACCGGGCTTGCGGGTGAGGAACTGCTCGCCGAGTCCGGCCTCGGCCAGCAGTTCCGGCACGCGTCCGGGATGTTCGCCGACCAGCCGCAGCGGTCTGCCGACCGCGTGCGCCAGTGTGTGCGCCGGGTTCAGCTCACCCGCGGGATCCTGACCCAGCAACGCCATCCGTCCGGCGAGGTGGACGTGCCCGGACAACGGATGCAGCCCCGCCAGCGCACGCAGCAACGTGCTCTTGCCTGCTCCCGAGGCCCCGACCACAGCGACCATCTCGCCGCGGCGCAGGGTCAGGCTGACCTCGCGCAGCAGGTGTTCTCCTGTGGAATGTGCCGGCACAGCGACGTTCTCCAGCCGCAGCACGACTTCACCGGGCGCGATCGCGGCGCGCGGCGCCGCTACGGGTGCGTCCGTGGCAGACCTCAGCGCGCCCGACCTCAGCTCGACGACCCGATCACACACCGAACGCGCCCACTCCAGGTCGTGGGTGACGATCACCGTCGACCGCTGCGGTGCGGCGATCTCCTCCGTCACAAGGGCTTTGGTGACCGGGTCCAGTCCGCTGGTCGGCTCGTCGAGCAGCAGGAGTGCGGGATTTCGGTGTATTGCGCGGGCGAACACGACCCTCCGAGTCTGCCCACCCGACAACGCGTGGGGACGGCGCTTCCCGATGTCCGGTGGCAGTCCGAGCCTCGCGAGCGGCGCGGAGGAACCGATCCGCCGCAACGGATCCAGCGCGGCGACCGGATCCTGCGGCACCAGTCCCACGTTCCGCCGCCGCCATCGCCGCGCCGCCGTGCTGCCGAAGGCGACGGGCGTACCGTCCAGGAAAAGTTCGCCGCCGACCACGTGTGCACCTGGCCTGACGTCACCCAACAACAATCGCAGCAACGTGGTCTTGCCGCTGCCGGAAGCACCGACGATGCCCAGCACCTCGCCACGAGCGACGGTCAGGTCGAACAGTGTGATCCCCTCGTCGGACTGCAGGACGACACCACGCAGTTCCACCAGCCCACGGCCACTCCGTGCGCTCGCCGGTGGTGGTACCCGTGCCGTCCGCCGTGCGGGAGGCACGATCCGGGCGCCGAGCAGATCCAACCCGAGCAACACCACGGTCGTCACCGCCGCCACCGCCGCGGCCGGAGCCAGCACGGACCACGGGTTGAGGACGACACCCGGCAGGTTCTCGCGGATCATCACCGCCCAGTCGGCAACCGGTGGCGCGGGCCCGAGGCCGAGCACGTGCACCGCCACCGCGAGCTGGAACGCCGCCACGATCCGCAGGCCGAGATCGGACAGCACGGTGGCCGCGACCGCAGGCAGCAGTTCGCCGACGAGGACATACGACGTACGTTCGCCTCGCACCACCGCTGCTTGCACAAATCCGGCACGTCGTAGTGGCGCCGCGGCAGCGTGCACCACACGCGCCGACAACGGCGTGCCGAGCAACACCATGCTCGCGGGCACAGCTACCCAGGACGGCAGCGTCACGGCGCACGCCAATGTCACGAGCAGCCCCGGAACGGCCAGCAGACCCGCACTCACCCGCAACACCACGCGCTCAAGCCGCGGGGACCAGGCCGCGGCCAGACCGGTGGCGGTGCCGAGCAGTCCGGCGGCGAGGCCGGAGGGCACCGCGACTGCGAGGAGGACGGAGCCGCCCGCGAGCAGACGGGACAGGACGTCGCGTCCCAGCACGTCGGTGCCGAGCAGACCGTCGCGCGTCCACGGGCCGCCCACCACCTCGGTCGGGTCGTGGGGTGCGAACAGGCCGCCGAGGAACACGAAGGTGAGCGCTAGCGTCAGGCACACGACGAGCGGCCAACCCCGCCTCACCCGGCGCCCACCCTCCGCACCACCCACACCCCAACCGCGTCCGCCACCAACACCCCGACCAACACCACCGCGGTGACCACAGCGGCGACAGCCTGAATCACCGGCGTGTCCCGCGTACTCACCGCAGAAGCGAGCAGCTGCCCCAAACCGGGATAGGCGAACACCGCCTCGACCACGCTGGTAGCGGTCAACACCCCTCCTGCAAGCACCGCGCCAGCCTGAGCGAGAGGCGGCGCCAAGTGCGGCAACACGTGCCGGAACGCCACCACGCCACCCGGCACACCCCGAAGCACCGCGTCCGCGACGAAAGGACGTGCCATCACGTCCGCCACCGGACCGCGCAGCAGCCGCGCGAGCCAGGCGGTGGCGGGCAGAGCCAGGGCGAGGATCGGCAACACCAATACTTCCGGGCGGTCCGCCGGTGTACCGCCCACCGGCACCAGCGACACCGACGGGAACCAGCCGAGCCAGGTCGCGAACACCACGACGAGACCACCGGCCAGCACCACCTCCGGCAGGCCCGCGACCACCGTCAGCGCCGCGGCACCCGCACTGCGCAGCACGATCGCCAGCGTGGTGCCGAACACCAGCGCCAGGCACCACGCCGGCACCGCGAGGTACAGCGTGGTGCCGAGCCTGGACCACAGCACCGGAGCGACCGGGCCGCCGTCGAGCAGCGATCGGCCGAAATCTCCCCGCACGGCACCGGAAAGCCAGCCGCCGAACCGCAGCCAGACCGGGTCGTCCAGGCGCAGTGCGGCACGCAACGCGGCGATGCGCTCCGGGCTCGCCCGCTGCCCGGCGGCGATCACGGCGGCGTCGCCGGGCAGCAGGTTCGTGATCACGAAAACGAGCAGGCAGACGAGCAGGAACGTCAGCGCGGCCCGCGCGATCGTCAGCGCCGCACCCACACGTCTTCCAGGAACACGCGGGCGAAACCCGCCCCGGTCGGCAACCCGTGCACAGAAGGCGAGCTGAGGTCGAGCCCGTCGCCGTATCCCCAGACGAGCCAGCCACCGTCGGCCGCCATCCGCGAGCGCAGCTGGGTCAGCGCGGCAGCTCGCCGAGAAGAATCCACAGTGGACATGGCCGAGGCGAAGGAAGCGTCAAAGCCGGGATCACGCCAGCCAGTCTCGTTGAACGCCGAACCGGACAGCGCCGTCTGCCGCACCCACACCGGGAACGGGATGTCGGTGTAGTACCCCATCGCCAGCGGTTCGACCCCGTAGGCCTGGGTCCAGTACGTCTCCGGCGGGTGCTGACGAACCTCCACCTTCAACCCGGCCGCGCCGAGCTGCTGCGCGAGCAACGTCGCCGCGCTCACCATGCCCGGATACGCCGTGGTCGTGTGCAGCACCACCGGTCCAACGGCGGCGAGCGTCGACCCAGCATCACCAGAAGACGGCGGCGGAATGTCGGTACCGCCTTGCACGTCACCGCTCGTCTTGCCGTAGCCGAGGAACACGGCGTCGACGAGCGCCTGCCGGTCGACCGCGGACTTCACCGCGCGACGGACCTCCGGCCGGTCGAACGGCGCGCGGTCCAGCCGCATCAGCAACGGGTACGCCACCGCGGCCGGGCGGCGGGACACCGTGAGCCGTCCGGTCGTCTCCGCGGTCTTGGCGGCCGCCGGGCTGACGTTCGCCGCGACGTCGACCTCACCGGAGGTGACGGCTCCCGCCAGCGCCTGCGGGTCGGCGAACCCGCGGATCTCCAGCCGGTCCAGGTGCGGACGCGGTCCCCACCACCGGTCGTTGCGGACGAGCACGGCGGCTTGTGAATCCATTGTGGACAAGCGGAACGGGCCGGAGCCGACCGGCTGGTCGAAGTTCTCCGTTCCGTCCGGCACCACGAACGTCACGCCCGCCAGCGCGGCGGGCAGTTCGGCATCGGGTTGGCTGGTGCGCAGCACCACGGTGTGGTCGCCCTCGGCCGTGGACGCGGCGATGTCCACCGTGCCGAGCCGGCCGCCGTTCTGCGCGGCCTTGGCCCCGATGCGCCGCAACGAGAACAGCACATCAGCGGCACGTACCGGACGGCCGGCGCTGAACACCGCGTCGGTGCGCAGCTCGAACCGCCACGTGGACGCGGTGGCGTCCGACGACCACGAGGTGGCCAGGCGCGGCTCCGCCTCACCGTTGCGGCCCGGCACCGTCAGCACGTCGTAGAGAGCGGCCATCCGCACCCAGTCGGACTCGTTGAACAGGCTGCCGTGCGGATCGGCCACCGCGCTGCCACCGCCCGCGGCGACGGCGCCGTAGCGCAGGGTTCCGCCGTCCACCGGCGGGCCCTGCGCCGCCCCGGTGGGCGCGGCACAACCTGCGGCCACGAGACCGAACACCGCGACGAGCGCTGTTCTCCTGGAGAACAAGGACATCAGGCACTTCCTTCGAACGAGGTCCAGTCACCGGTGAGCGTCCGGGCGACGCGCTCGGACCACTCCCTGTCGTCCACGAGATCCGTGATCAACGCGCGGACGCACGCGCCGTCGGGCAGGAGGTCGGCGACGCGCACGAGTGCGGCGGCCGCGCCACGCACGACCGTCTGGAAGCTCGCGCGGACGGTCGCGTCCACTTCTTTGCCCTGCATCTGGAAGAGGTCGAGCATGCTCAGCACCCTGAGCAACGCCGCCTGCGCGGTGAGCACCTCGATCACGGCCGCACCGATCGCCGGTTCATCCGACGACGCACGCACGAGACGCGTCGCAACACCCACCGCCACAGACGTCCGCAGTGCGGCGTCGACGAGGTCGGTGGCCACAAGCTCACGAACGAACTCGACCGCGACCGGAGGCGACGCGGCACCAAGCGCCGCGAACGCCCTCCCGTGCTGTTCCCAGCCTCGGCGACCGGGCTCCCCGAGCGAGGCACGCAGCCGAGCCAGGAGCGCGGCCCGGTCGGCGGACGGATCCGCCACGGCCGCCGCGAGCTCGACCGTCAACAACTGTTGCGTGTAAAGCCAGTTGGGCAACATCAGGCCGCACCTCCGGTCCGGCGCAGCGCGGCGGCGATCTCGTCCGCCACGTGCTTGATCGCGGGATCGGCGAGGACCGAGTAGTGGTGAGCGTCGACCTCCACCACGCGGAAGTCGCCGTGGACGTGCTCCGCCCACCCGAGGCCGGGGTCGTCGAACGAGTCGTCCACGCCCATGCCGATACGAGCATTTCGCGGTGACGGCCGACCGGCGCGCAACAGCAACACGGGCACCTCATCGTCCAACGCGGCTGCTTCATGCACGCCCAACGCGTTCAGGTGCCGCCCGAACACCTCAAGACGGACGGGTGTCGTCGTCACGCCACGGTCGGCGAGAAGCGCTTCCAGTTCGTCCGCACCGCGTCCGGTGCCGCAGTCGAGCTCGAGGAAGGCCTCCAGCGACCGCAGGTACCGCAGCCTCATCTCGTCCTCGGTGCGCTCCTCGTCCAGACCCTCCAGCGCGACGATCCGCTCCGGGCTGTTGGAGTCGATCATCACCAGCAGCCCGACCTCGGCCCCGTCCTCCCGCAACGCCCGCGCGAGCTCGTGCCCGACCGTGCCGCCCATCGACCACCCGCCGAGGTAGTAGGGGCCTTCGGGTTGCCACGCCCGCACGACGTCCCGGTACCGGCGCACCATCTCGGCGATCGACTCGGGTCCGGCGCGCCCGGCGAGACCGGGGTCGGCCAGGCCGATCACGGGGTTCGGCACCTGCAGCTTCCTGGCGAGGTCCGCATAGCACAGCACGTCACCGCCGGACGGGTGCAGCAGGAAGAGCGGCGGTCCATCGCCGTCCCGCAGCGGCACCGCGATGTCCCGCTCGCGCAGGGCCTCGGCGAGCCCGGCCGGAGTCGGTGCGGCCAGGAACGTCCGCGGCGGGGCACTCAGCCCGTGCTCACGGGAGAGTCGGCCCAGCATCCGCACCGCGAGCAGCGAATCGCCGCCCAGCGCGAAGAAGTCGGCAGATCGATCCACGTGGGACAGTCCGAGCAGGTCCGCCCAGAGCGTCGTGATCCGCCGTTCGAGATCGTCACGGGCGGGACCGGAGTCGACCGGCAGCACCGAGCGCGGTGCCGTGGCGACAACGGTCTCGCGGGTCGGCAGCTCGATCACGTCCTGCCAGCCCAGACCCGCCGCCAGTTCGCGCACCATGCCCACGACTTCGGTGAACAACCGGTCGACGACGTCCGCGCCGAACAGTTCCTCGACCACGGCGACGTTGAGCACCAGTTCGCCGCGCAGCTCGAACACCCTCAACTCCAGGTGCACCTGCGGTGTGCGGATGTGCTGCACGTAGTCGGAGATGTCGACCTGCCCGAGCGGACCGGCGAAGAACGGGCGTTCCCCGCCGAGCGCCGCGTCCAGGCCGAGCGTGCTCTGGAAGACCACGGGAGCCACCGGCCGCCGGCTGCCACGCAGGCGAGCCAGCTCCCGGGACACCTCCACCCCGCTCACCAGGTTGTGCGCCAGCGAGTCGGCCATCTCGGCCCGCACCGCCGCGGCGAGGTCCGCGAAACGGCCCGACGCCGGCAGGTCGATCGACAGCAACGCCGTCGAGGAGAACGCGCCCATCATCCGGTCCACGTCCGGGTGCAGCGGCAACCTGTTGGCCTGCAAGCTGTTCAGCAGGAACCTGCGCTCGCCGGCGAGGCGGGCGAGCACGATCGCGTACACCGTCAGCACAGCGGCGGTGGGCGTGACCTCGTGGGCCGCACAGCGTTCCCGCAACGACTCCCAGTCACCCTCGGACAGGCGCGTTTCTCGCGCAGCCATCGAGGACACGTCGACCGCGTCCGGCTCGGCCCGCATCGGCAGCGCCGGAGCCTGCGGCAGCTGGGCGAGCCGGTCGGTCCACCACCGCTGGTCGGCCTGCCACGACTCCCCCGCACGTGCGTTGTGCAACGACGTCACGTAGTCGCCGAAATCGATCATCAACGGCGGCAGGACGGCGTTGGGTTCGGCGAGGTAGGTGAGCAGTTCCCGGTCGAACACGCCCGCGGACCACCCGTCGACGGCCAGCAGGCTGAAGGCCGTGTGCAGCCGCGCCGCGCCACCGGGCAGCAGGGTGAGCCTCATCTCGACCGGAGGACCGGTCACCGGGTCCGGGCCCGACGTGCTCATCTCGTGCCGGACGCGGGCCACCTCGGCCGCAGTGACCTCGGCCGTGGCCTCCCGCAGGTCCAGCACCTGCGGGACCACCGATGTACTCGGATCATCGGCGCTCAGGACGCGTTGCGTGCCGTCGGGCGACACCCGCAGCCGCAAAGCGGGCTGATGCGCGATGACCCGGCGCAGCGCGTCGGCCAGTGCCGCGGGAGCCCGTTCGGCGTCCACATCGGACAGTGCCACGTCGGTGCAGACGTGCGCGGACGAGTAGGAGAGCTCCCACTCCCCTTGCTGGCCCACGAAGTAGGCCTGTTGCAGCGGCAGCAGACCGAACGGCGCGGCGGGGTCGAGCCGCCTGTTCACCGTGATGTCGAGGGCGCGGCGCCGGGCTCCCTGGCCTCCCCGCGACGTCACCAGCTCCACCAGTTCGGCCAGCGTCAGCTCCGCGCGGATGTCGGTGAGCGCCAGCACTACGTCGAGCCGCTGCCGGATGACCGAAGCCATGCGGACCACCAGCAGCGAGTCACCGCCGAGGCCGAGGAACGACACGTCGGCGGGCACGGCGTCCGGGTCGAGGCCGAGCAGTTCGGCCCAGATGCCGCGGAGCTCGTCGAGCAAGCCTTCCGGCTTCTCCAGCACCGGTCCCGCGCTGACATCACTCCACGTCTCCGGCGTGCCGGCCAGTTCGGTCAGCCACGCCACGTACGCCGCGAAGGCCGCGTCGGCCTGCTCCGCGTCGAGCGACGTCTCGGCGACGTCCCACTGCAGCACCAGATCGCCCCGGTGCTCGTAGGCCTGGTGGTCGAGCCACACCTGGGGCGTCTGGCTGACGCCGAACCCCACGGGCCCCAGCCATTCGTGGTCGTGCGGCTCGCCACCGAGACGGTCGAGCCCGAGCATGCCGGTGAACACGACCGGCACGTTGCGCTGCTGCCCGGTCCGCCTGGCCTGCTCGGCGAGCACCTCCAGGCCGGAGAACGCCCGGTGGTCGAGATCGTCGAACAACCGCTCCTGGGCTGCCCGCACGCGGTCGGCGAAGGTCGCGAGCCCACGCCGGTCGCTCTCGAAGAGCAGCAACGACGAGAACTCTCCGACGACCTTGGTGACGTCGGGGTGCACCTCGGGCCGATCGAACACGGTCAGCGTGAGACTGAAGTGGTCGGTTTGCGACCAGTGTGCGAGCACGTCGGAGTACGCGGTCAGCAGCACGGCCGTCGGTGTGACACCGAGTTTCGCCGCCGTGGCCCGCACGGTGTCCCACAAAGGTGCGGCCAGTCGCGCGGCGCGACGTCCGAACCGGGGCGGCCCGTCCGCGGCACGCACTGGCAGAGCCGGCGCGGGAGGCAGGTCGTCCAGGCGACGGGACCAGTAGCCGGCGGCGCGGTCATCGCGTTCGGCGTGCAGGCCCTGGACGCATTCGGCGAACGTCGTGCCGATCGCAGGCAGCTCGGCCTCCGGGTTCTCGTACAGCGCACGGAGTTCGCGGTCGAGGATCAGGTAGCTGGCCGAGTCGCAGACGAGCACGTCCACGGAGACGAGCACGCGGTGGCCTCCCTGCGGCAACCGGACGGCGTGGACTTCGATCAACGGCCAGCGTCCGGGATCGGCGACGCGGTGCGACAGCCGGTCGCGCAACGCCTCGAACTCCGCCTCGTTGCGCGGTTCGTGCACCGGCACCACGTAGGTCGGCACCTCCGGCAGCACGAGGTTCCGGCCGTCGGCGGTGATGACGCTGCGCAGCATCTCGTGGCGGGCGATCAGCTTGTTCCACGCGGTTTGGTACCGCTGCACGTCCAGTTCGGCGCAGTCGTGTTCGAGGTAGAAGTGGCATCCCACCTCGCCGAGCGCGAACGCCGAGGACCTGCCGAGCCAGTAAGCGTGCTGGACGCGGGTCAGCGGGAACGGCTCGGAGGACGGCCTCGATTCGGTTGTCGCAGGTGCGACACGCTCGGCGCTCGCCTCCGCCGTACCGATCAGTTCCGCGAGACCCGCGACCGTCGGCCGCGTCAGCAGGTCGCGCAACCGCAGCTCGACGCCGTGGTGGTCGCGCAGGCTGGCCAGCACCCGTGTGGCGAGCAGCGAATGCCCGCCCAGCGCGAAGAAGTCGTCGTCCCTGCTCGTGACCGGACGTCCGAGCGCCTCCCCGAGGACCTCGGCGACCAGCCGTTCCGCCGGGGTGGACAGGCCGGCGCCACCCGATGCGCCCCGGATCTCGCGTTGTGCGATCGCCAGCGACCGGGTGTTGAGTTCGGCCGGGGACACCGCGATCTGCCGCGGAGCGACTCCTGCCAACGCCAGCGCGCACACCCTCAACAGCGCCCGGACCGCGTCCGGGGCGTCCAGCGCGTGCCGCATGGTGATCTCCGCCGCGGCTTCCCGTTCGAGTGCGGTGCCGAAGCGCCAGCGGTCCCAGTCCACGGCCACCCAGGCCGGGTCACCGGTGGCGAACCCGTCGAGGAAGCGGCTCGCGGCGACGTACGCGCCGAGGCCGAAGCCGCCGATCGTGCCCGCGGCCGAGGACATCAGCACCACGGCTCGCGGACGAACGTCCTCGGCGAGCGACTCGATCGCCGCGCGGAGGTTGACGGCGCCGCTCTCCTTGGGAGCGAGCGTGTCCCTCGCCACGCGTTCGTCCATTTCGGACAACGCGGCGAGCTCGACGAGGACGGGAGCGTGGATCACGACGTCGATCCGGCCGTGCCGCGCGGTGACGTCGGCCAGCAGGTCACGCAATTGCTCGGCATCCGTGACGTCCACCGACGGGGTTCCGCTGCGAGAAGCCAGCACCACGTGGGCGCGTCCCCGCAGTTCCTCGGCGACCGCGCGGCCGACTCCGCCGGTGCCGCCGGTGATCACCACGACGGCGTCGTCCGGCAGGTCCGGCACGGGTGCGGGCTGCCACGGTTCCCAGTGGCGCACCCACCGTTCGCCGTTGCGCAGAGCCATTTCCCACGCGTTGTTGCCGTCGTTGTCCACCAGGTCGGCGGTCTCCGCCAGCACTGCCGCCAGTGCCGCGGCATCAGGCTGATCCGCGGCCACGTCGAGCGTGCGCCATCTCAGGCCGGGGATCTCCTGGGCGAGCACCCTCGGCAGGCCGCGGACACCGGTCGCGACCGGGTCCACCACCTCGTCGCCCAGGACCCGTTCGCCGCGCACGGTGAGCTGCACCAGCGGTTTGTCGCCGAACCGGCCGTAGCCCAGCACCGCTTCGTGCAGTGAGGTCCCGTGATGGACAGCGATCACCGCTTCGGCTTCGTCGACCTCGCCCACCAGGTCACGCAACGCCTCTGCCCACGGACCGTCGCCCACCACGGCCCAGCGCCGACCGGGGTTGGCCACCAACGGCGTGAGCCTGCGCCACGACGGCAGCTGCAGAGGCTCGATCGTGTCCGGTTCGACGGTTTCAGGCCCGACGAGCACCGATCGGGTCGTGCGGGGCTCGACCCAGTAGCGCTCGCGTTCGAACGCGTAGCCCGGCAGCGGCACGCGGGCCCTGCGTCCGGTATGAGTGGCCGCCAGGTCGACCGGCACACCGTGCGCCCACAGCGTGCCGACGGATTCCAGCATCGCCGCCCGGCCGTCGACGTTCTCGTCAGCGCGGGCGCAGGTGGTCACCGCCGCCCGCACGGACTGGCGACGCGCGGCCAGTGAGGCGATCATCCCGCCGGGACCGCACTGCACCAGCACGGCGTCCTCGTGGCCCAGTGCCGTGTCCAGTGCGTCCGCGAACCGCACGGTCGCGCGGAGGTGACGAACCCAGCGCTCCGGGTCCGCGAGGTCGGCCTCGCTCGCGACCTGACCGGTGACCGTCGTGACGAGATCGACGGTGGTGGGGTGGGTGACCAGGCCCCGCGCCACCTCGCTCAGCAGTGGCATCGCCGGCTCCACCAGGCGGGAGTGCGCGGCGACGTCGACGCCGACGACGTGCGCCTGCACGCCCTGCGCAGCAAGGGTTTCGCGTAGTTCCGTGATCACGGAGACCGGTCCGGACAAAGCGCAGGAGTCGGCCGCGTTGATCGCCGCGACGTCGAGGTCGGGGTACTCGGCCAGCAGAGCGCGCACGTCGTCCTCGCCGAGCGGCACCGACAGCATCGCCCCGCGTGGCAACGTCTCCATGAGCTTCGACCGGGCCGCGACCAGCCGTGCGGCGTCCTGCCACGACAACGCTCCGGCCGCCACCGCCGCCGCGTACTCACCGACGCTGTGGCCGAGCACGACGTCCGGCCGCACACCCCAGGTGGCGAGAAGTTCCGTCGTGGCAACCGAAGCGGTGAACAACGCGGGCAAGCCGATGCGCGGGCTGCGCGCGTCCGCCGTCGCGGCCGGGTCGAGCAGCACGGTGCGCACATCACTGCCGATCAACGGCAACAGGAACTCGGCGATGTCGTCCACGACGCCCGCGAACTCGGGTTCGTCGTGGTAGAGCGACGACGCCATGCCGGCGAACTGCGCTCCACCGCCGGGGAACGCGAACACGATCCGCGGC
The DNA here is from genome assembly GCF_011067745.1 of Lentzea alba. Lineage (GTDB taxonomy): Bacteria > Actinomycetota > Actinomycetes > Mycobacteriales > Pseudonocardiaceae > Lentzea > Lentzea alba. The sequence goes on along the minus strand of NZ_JAAMPJ010000012.1, from coordinate 134,079 downwards.
GGCGTGCCGGCGGCCTCGGTCACCGTCGCCCGCCGCAACGCCTCGGCCGGATCAGCCTTGGATTCGACGGCCACCGCGATCCGGTGTGTCATCTCCCGGCGACCGGTCGCCAGCGTGTACGCCATGTCCTCGAGCGGCGCCGACGATGCCAGCGACGACGCCGTGTCCCGGCACGCACGGGCGGTCGCCGCGGAGACCACGACCAGCTGCGCGCGCTCGTCCGGATCGATCGCGGGCGCGGAGGGCGCCTCCTCCAGGACCACGTGACAGTTGGCGCCTCCCATGCCGAACGAGCTCACGCCCGCACGACGCAGGCCCGCGTCCCAGCGTTCGCTGCGCTCGACGAGCCGGAACGCGGAGCCTTCCAGTCCCAGCTCGGGGTTCGCCGGACTCGAATGCAACGACGCCGGCAGCACGCGGTGCCGCAACGACTGCACGACCTTGATCAGGCCCGCGATGCCCGCGGCCGAGTCGGCGTGCCCGATGTTGCCCTTGACCGACCCCAGTCCGCACCACGGCCGGTCGGCATCGCCGAACACCCGGCGCAACGCCCGCACCTCGATCGGGTCACCGAGCACGGTTCCGGTGCCGTGTCCCTCCACATAGGACACGGATCCCGGATCGACACCGGCGACGGCGAGCGCCTCGGCGATGGTGCGCGCCTGGCCTTCCGGCGAGGGAGCGGTGAAGCCCGCCCGGTCGGCGCCGTCGCTGCCCACCGCCGACCCGAGCACGACCGCGTGCACGTGATCGCCGTCGGCGAGCGCGTCGGAAAGCCTCCTGAGCACGACAACACCCGCGCCCTGGGTGAACACGGTGCCACGGGCGTCCGCCGAGTAGGGCCGCGTGTGCCCGTCCGACGAGAACGGCCCGTCCGGCACGTGCAGGTAGCCGAGCCCTTGCGGCACCCGCAGCGAGGTCCCGCCCGCCAGAGCCGTGTCGCACTCCCCCGCGAGCAATGCCTGCGCCGCGACGTGCACCGCGACCAGCGACGTCGCGCACGTGGCGCCCACCGCCACCGCAGGACCGGTGAGCCCGAGCCGGTGTGCGGTGCGCAGTGGCAGGTAGTCCGCGACGTTGGCGGTGTGCAGACCGAGGTTGCCCGCCGGGTCCGCACCGCCGAGCGGGTCGAAGCGATGCCCGAGGTTGGTCATCAGGTACGCCGACAGCGCCGCGCCCGCGAACACGCCGGTGACGTCCTCGGAGCCGATGCGCCCGGCGTGTTCCAACGCGTGCCACGCGCACTCCAGGAAAACCCGCTGCTGCGGATCGAGGAGCTCCGCCTCCACCGACGACAGGCCGAACGGCGCCGGGTCGAACCGGTCGTGGTCGTCCAGCAGACCCCCGACCGGCACGTAGGACGGATTGCGGCGCAGGCCGGCGGGAACATCGCGGCGCGCGAGCTCGTGGTCGGTGAACCGGGTGAGCGTTTCCTTGCCGTCGACGAGGTTGCGCCAGAACGCGTCGGCGTCCGGCGCACCGGGAAAGCGGCAGGCGAACCCGACGACCGCGATGGACTCTTGCACTGTGGTACTCCCAGAAAGGCGTGAAACTGCTTAGGCCGTCGCGATGAACACGTGCTGCCCGATCCGGGTGAGCGGATGGTCGGCCTCCGGCACCGCGAAGGCCTCGCGGAACTCCGCGCTTTCGAGCTCGCTCAACCACTCCTGCCGCGACGGGAAGATCCGGTCGGTGCCCCGCCGGAAGTCCTCGAAGTCGGCGTCCGGGCTGCTCGCCGGCGGTGACATGAGGAACTGCATCGAGGTCATCAGCTGGTAGTGGTCGCGGCAGGTCTCGATGAACACCAGCAGCCCACCCGGCGCGAGCAGCTCGCGGAGCCCACCCAGCACCCGGCCGGCGTGGCGCGCGTTGTGCAGCACGTTCGCCGCCAGCACCACGTCCATCGAGTGAGCCGGAATCTGTTGCTCAGCAGCGTTGATGTCGAAGATCCCGTAGCGAATCCTCGACCCGAACCGCTCCTCGGCGACGGTGAGGAAGTAGCGCGTCACGTCGGTGAACAGGTAGTCGACGCCCAACCCGTCCAGCTCGGGCAACACCTCGGCGGTCGTACCGCCCACCCCCGCGCCGACCTCCAGCACCTTCGCGGGGTGGTGACGCTGGCGCACGAAGTCGCGGATCACCGCGGCGGCGGCCTGGTTCGTGTACCTGCTGGCCAGGTTGCGCCGGTACACGTCGTCGGCCACGTCCAGGTCGTCGCCGGCGAACAGCAACGCCTGCAACGAGATCGCGTCGGTGAGCAGGTCCGGCAGGTATGCCGCGGACTGCTGGAAGAACCTCGTGAGCCCAGGTCCGTGCGCGAAACCCCTTGCTGCGGCGTCGAGTCCTGCGAGAGCACGCTCGACCTCGGCGGCTTCCACCGCACGCAGGTCCCGGTACCGGCCGTCGGCCAGCGTGATCATGTTCTCGCGCAGGAGCACCGCGAGCCACCTGCGCACGATCCGGTGGTGGCGCGGGGCCGCTTTCGTCGCGGCGAGCACGTCTTGAAGGCTGTGGGTGGCAGCGGGATCCGGGAACAGGCCGGACCGGCGCAGTGTGAAGGCGATGACCAGCAACGCGGCCTCGTCCAGCCGGTCGGCCAGCGCGCCGAGCCCGGCCAGGTCGGCCGACGCGACCGCGTTCTCTCCGGCCGCCGACGCTGCATCCCGCAACGCATTGATCATGGGACCGCCGTTCCCGGACGCCGATACCGCTTCCCCGACGTGATTTGTCACGAGACCGCCGCCCCCGAACGCCGTCCCGCCACCCGAGCGGTCCGCCTACGCCCGCGGTCACGGGCGGCGGCGACGAGCGAATCCTCGGTGTCGCCACGCCCGCGGTCACCGAGGTGGGCCGCCAGCGCGCGGATCGTCGGGTGCGAGAACAGGTCGAGCACCGTCAACTCGGGCGCGCACGTGCTCCGCAGCACCCGATGTGCCTGCACGAGCAGCAACGACGTGGCGCCGAGCTCGAAGAACGTGCGGGTCCGCTCCAACTCGCTGCCCGGCCTGCCGAGCAGGCCCCCGAGCACGTCCGCGATCGCTGCTTCCGTTGCGGGATCGGCTTCCTGACGCGGCCGCGCTACCGGGCGGCGACGTGCGACGTGAGCGCGCGGCCGAAGACCGTCGGCCGGCGTGGGTGTGTGCCAGGCTTCCGCTGCCACCAGACCGGTGACCAGGCTCGTGTACGCGGCGAACAGGCGGTCGAGGTAGCCGGCGGGGAAGGCGTCGTCGACGCAGTCCCAGTTGATCCGCAGCGTGCCCTCGTGCTCGAAGACCTGGCAGTCCAGCACGACGTGCGGCGTTTGGCTGATGGCGTAACCGGTGCGGCCGAAGCCCTCCAGCAGCTCGGACGCGTCCGAGCCGGTGCTCCCGATGCCGCTCGAGAACACCACCGGGAGCAGGACCTGCCTGCCGCGCCGAGCCGTGAGCTGCCGCAGGACGACGTTGCCGTGCACACCGGCGCTGTGCTCCAGGTCAGCCCACAGCCGGGTCTGCTGGGCCTGGGCCCTGTCCAGGAACGAGCCGCCGACAGCGAACATGTCGAGCAGCAACGTCGACGTGTAGTCACCGATCACGCCCTCGTGTCCGGCGGGCCGGTCGAACGCCGTCATCACGAGGGTGAAGCGGTCACCCGCTCCCCCGGCGCGCAGGACGTCGCCCAGCGCCGACACGAGCAGGCCGGCAGGGGTGAGCCCGTGGGTGCGGGCACGTTCACGCAGCGCGGTCCACGTCGCGGAGTCCAGCACGTGACGGCGCCTGCGGAACCTGACCGCGCCGGCAACCGGGACCCGCAACGGGAGGTCCGGGCCATCGGCGAGCTGTTCGGCGGCCTGGCGCCAGTAGCTCAGCGACCGCTCGTCCGCCTGTTGTGGCTTACCTGCCCACTCTTCGAACGTCACGTCCGGTGCTGCGGGCAGTCGCGCCGGATCCTCATAGGCGGTCACGAGTTCGCGCACGAGGATCACCGCACTCCGCGCGTCGCAGAAGAGCAGGTCGAGTCCGAAGTGGACACGGGACGTGCGCTCGGTGAGCCTGCTCACCGCCAGGTGCAGCATCGGTTCGCGGTGCGGGTCGAGCACTCGATGCGACCGTTCCTCCCGTACCCGCGCCAACGTTTGCTCACGCTGGTGCGGGCCGAGCTCGCGCAGGTCGAGCACCTCGATGGACGGCGTCAAGGCCGTCACCCGCTGCAGCGTCTCCTCCGTCACCGCCGCCCGCAGCATCGGATGCCGGGCCACCACCGCGCGCAGCGCGTTCTCCAGGCGGGCCACGTCGAGGTCGGACACGTCGGCCTCGGTGTAGTAGTGCGGCGCGACCGGGCTTCCGAGCCAGTCGTCCGCCCGGCCGACGAGGTAGGACAGCTGCATCTCGGTGAGCGGGAAGCCGTCCGACTGCTCCGGCGACGGCATCGTCTGGCGTGACCAGTCGTGGAGTTCGCGCAGCCAGCGGGCGGCCTCGGTAAGGGCGTCCGCGAGCTTCAGCGCCGCGTCTGGGAGGCGCACCTCCGGAACCCGAACGGGTTCCACCGGCGGTGAGACGGGCGCGGACAGCGATCGAACGAGGGCATCGACCGTCGGGTGGGCGACGAGATCGCGGAACGCGGGCCGGACGCCGTTCAGATCCTCCACGGCGTTCGCGATGCGCACCACGTCCAACGAGGTCGCGCCCGCGGCCACCAGTCCGACGGAGAAGTCCGCCTGCGACCCCAGCACCTCGCGCACGATCGCCTCGACGGGGTGCGCGGAAGGAACGGAAGCCTTGGCGCGGAACGGGTTCGGCAGCGCCTTGTGGTCCACCTTCCCGTTCTCCGTCACCGGCAACGACTCGTGCCACACGAACCGCGAGGGGATCATGTAGTCCGGAAGCTTCCGGCCGAGCGCGGCGGCGAGCACGCGGTCGGCGTCCGGAAGCGGGGTGTTCAGTGCGACGTGGGCGATCAGCCGCGGCCGTTCGTCGGGTCCCGGCACGACCGCGGCGACGGCCTGCCGCACCTCGGACAGGCGGTCCAGCGCCGACTCGACGTCACCGAGCTCGATCCGGTGGCCGCGCACCTTCACCTGACGGTCGGTGCGACCGAGGAACTGGATCTCCCCGTCGGCACGCCAGCGCCCGAGATCCCCGGTCCGGTACAGCCTCTCGCCGAGCACGGGGTGAACGGCGAACCGCGCGGCGGTCTGCGGCTCGTCACCGATGTACCCGCGGGCCACCCCGGCACCACCGATGAACAGCTCGCCCGGTGTGCCGACCGGACAGGGGCGTCCGTCGTCGTCCAGCACGTAGAAGGTCTGGTCCCGCAGCGCACGGCCGTAGGGAACGCTCGGCCATTCCGGATCGACGGCACCGATCTCGTAGGTGATGGACCAGATGGAGGCCTCCGTGGCACCTCCGAGACTGCGCACGTCCACGCCGGGCACCAACGCGCGCAACCGGTCGGGCAAGGTCACCGGGATCCAGTCACCGGAGAGCATCACCAACCGCAGCGAGCGGAGCAGGCCGGCGCAGACCGGGTCCGCCTCCGCGTACTCGACGAGCATCTCCAGCAGCGCGGGCGCGGTGTTCCACACCGTCACGCGGTGCGCGCCGATGAGTTCGCACCAGTGCTGCGGGTCGCGTTGCCGGGCGGCATCGGGCAACACCATCGCGCCGCCCGCGCCCAGGACTCCGAAGATGTCGTAGACCGAGAGGTCGAAGCTGAGCGCGGACAACGCGAGCACGCGGTCCGCGGCCGTGATCGCGAACCTGTCGGTGATGTCGTCCACGGTCGTGCGCGCCTGCCGGTGCTCGATCGCGACGCCCTTGGGCACGCCCGTGGAACCCGAGGTGAAGATGACGTAGGCCAGATCGTCGGGCGCGGCTTGCCGCGTGATGTCGGCGGAGAGCGATTCCACCGGCCGTCCAGAACTGTCCACTTCGGATACGGCGAGACCATCGGGCAGCCCGATGTCCGATCCCGCCGGCACAATCGCGTGCCGGATCGCCGCCCGCTCACACACTGCCTCGATGCGAACGGCAGGCCAGCCCGGATCAACCGGGACGTAACCCGCGCCGCAGCGATGCACCCCGAGCACCGCGGCCACCTGAGCCACACCCTTCGGCACGGCCACGAGCACCAGCTCCCCGGCCTTCACCCCGGACGCGACCAAATGGCGCCCCACCTCATCAGCCGCACGCGCAAGACCTTCGTGGGTGATCACGTGCGCTCCGCACAACAACGCGGGCGCGTCCGGCACCGCAGCCTGGCGCAACGGCGCGTCGAGCAATGGTCCGCAGTCCCCGAACGGTGCGACGTCCAGCGGTTGCAGCCGGTCGAACGACGGATTCCAGCCGAGATCCGGAGCGGTCCACAGCTCCGGCTCCCCGGCGAGCGAGCGGAGCAGCAGAGCCTGGGCCGCGGTCAGCCCGTCGAGGAAACCCGGCGGGAAGGCGGCGTCCAGCGCGTCCCACATCAGGCGCAGCTCACCGTCCTCCTCCCACACCAGATGGTCCAGCAGCACCTGAGGTGTCTGGGAGACACCGAAAGCCTCGGTGCCCAACCATTCCGCCGGTCGGCCGCCGTCACCGATGCCGACACCGGAGGTGAAGACCACGGGGTGGCCGCTGGTGCCGAGGCCGTCACCGCGCCGGGCGGCCAGTTCGCGCAGCACTTCGACGCCGGCGAACGTCCGGTGGTCGATGGCGGTCCACAGTTCGGCGTTGACCTCGCGGGCCAGCGACGCGAAGCCGTTCCACGTCAACGGGTCCACTCCGGTCAACGGCACCAGCGCGGTGGTCGTGAAGTCACCGACGAGGTGTTCGGCGCCGGGCACGTCCTCCGGCCGGTCGAACAGTGTCGTGTTGACGCTGAACCGCTCACCCGCTCCCCACCGGGACAGCACGAGCCCGAACGCGGCGAGCAGCACGGCGGTCGGGCTGACACCGTGTGCTGCCGCGGTGGCCCGAATCTGGGACCACTCGGCCGCCGTCAACCGCTGGGAACGGCGGCGGAACCGCGGTGCGCCGGTGAACTCGACCGTCGGCAGCGCGGGAGCGGGCGGGAGGTCCGCGAGCCGGGCCAGCCAGTGCTGCCGGTCGCGTTCTCGCCGTTCCCGCCGCACCGGATCGGTCTCCCGGTGCGCCACGATGTCGAGGAACCCGGCGGAGGACACGGGTAGCGCCGCCTGCGGATCGGCCACGAGCGCACCCCACTGGCTCATCAGGAGCCGCCAGCTCGTGAAGTCCAGCACCAACACGTCGAAACCGGCGCACAACCGGATGCCACCGCCGGGCAGCGTCACGGCGTGCAGGTCGAACAACGGCCATTCGTGCGCGGGACGCACCTGGTGGGAGCGCTCTTCCCGCAACGCGGCGAGAGCACGCTCGGCTTCGGCGGCCGTCATGGCGGTCAGATCCGTGCGACCGATTCGGTAGTGCGCAACGGAGGGGTGTTCCCGTTGCCTGCCATCACGTCCGATCGTCGTGCGCAGCATCGGGTGGTGGGCGACGAGCCGGTTCCAGGCCTTCTCCACCGCGTCGAGATCGACATCGGGGCCCAGGTCGTACTCGTGGTACCAGAACGTGGCGACGCCGCCGAGGGTGAAGTCGTCGCCGCGGCCGGCCCAGTACGCGGCCTGCACGGCGGTGAGGCCGACGACGTCACCCGGTGACACGGACGGCACCACCGCGACCGCCGGACGATCCGGCACCACGGCGTTCTCCAACGCTGCCAGGACGTCCTGGGCCGGACGGTCACCCAGGAAGCTGGTGAGCGGCAGTTCGACACCGGTGCGCGCGGCCACCAACCGGCGCAGGCGCAGCGCCGCGAGCGACTCCACCCCCAGTTCCGCGAACCGTCGCGAGAGGTCGACGTCGTGCGCCGGCAAGCCGATCAGCTCGGCGACGAGTTCTCGGACCAACGTCTCAGCGGAGGGCATTCAGACTCCAGAACGTGAACGACCAGGCCACCCGGCCGGGTACCTCACCCACCCTTGTCGACAACGACAACCGTTGTCAACTAGGGTTCGACGCATGCTTCCGCTTCGCACCGTCCGCGGCCGACTTCTACTGGGAATCGCTTGCCAGGCAACAGCTGCGCTGGCGGGAGTCACGCCGTTCATCGCCGTGGCGGAGACCGGCAGGGCGTTGCTCAGCGGTGAAGAATGGTTGCTCTACGTAGTGGTCGGTATCGCCGCGTTGCCGGTTCGCGTGATCTCGCTTACCGCGGCGACCACCCTCACCCACTTCGCGGACAACGACCTCCAGCTGCACCTGCGGCGCGAACTCGCCCGCCACGTCAGCCGGTTACCGCTGGGCTGGCTGTCGACGCGCGGATCCGGTGCGGTGAAACAAGCTGTGCACGACGACGTCGGGGCGCTGCACCACCTGGTGGCGCACGCGTTGCTGGATCTGGTGTCAGCACTGGTGATCCCGATCGCCGCCACGGTCTACCTGGTCACGGTGAACCCGTTGATGACCGTGATCACACTCGTCCCGCTGGCACTGGGGTTCGCGTTCCGATCCCGCGCCATGCGGAACGTTCACGTGCGCATGGCGGAATATCACCACGCGACGGAGAGCCTGAACACCGCGTCGGTGGAGTTCGTCCACGGCATCGCGGTCGTGAAGACGTTCGGCCAGACCGGCAAGGGCCACAACAGGTTCCGCGAGGCGGCGCGCACCTACGGCAAGTTCGTCAGCGACTGGGCCGAACACGTCACGCCGCCGTTGATCAGAAGCCAGATCGTCCAGGCACCCCTGGTCGCGCTGGTCGTCGTGCTGACCGCCGGCACCGCGCTCAGCGCCGCGGGTCTGTTGACTCCAGCAGACCTGGTTCCGTTCCTGGTGCTGGGCACCGGGTTGAGCGGTCCGGCGCTCGCGATCGGTTACAGCCTGCAGGAGCTGCGCGCCGGACGAGCGGCGGCGGACCGGATCAGCACGGTGCTCGCCACTCCGGCACTGCGCGAAGGAACCGGCGCCGCGCCAGTACCGATCTCCCCGGCACGGGTGGAGTTCGATTCCGTGAATTTCGGATACGACGCGGAAACCGAGGTGCTGCGGTCCATCGATCTCGTGCTCGAGCCGGGCACGGTCACCGCGCTGGTGGGGCCGTCGGGCGCGGGCAAGTCGACGCTCGCCGGGCTGCTCGGGCGCTTCCACGACGTGTCGGAAGGGTCGGTCCGGATCAACGGCGTCGACGTGCGGGACATCCCGTCGGCGGAGCTGTACCGACGGGTCGGGTTCGTCCTGCAGGACGTGCGGCTGCTCAACACCACCGTCTTGGACAACATCAGGCTGGCCAGCCCGGAAGCGGACGAAGCCGCCGTCGTCCTCGCCGCGAAGGCCGCACGGATCCACGACCGCATCACCGCGTTGCCCGACGGCTACCTGACCGTGCTCGGCGACGACGTGCACCTGTCCGGCGGTGAGGCACAACGCGTCTGCATCGCTAGAGCGCTGCTGGCCGACACACCGGTGCTGGTGCTCGACGAGGCGACGTCGTTCGCCGACGCCGAATCCGAGGCCGAGATCCAGGAGGCCGTCGGTGAGCTCGCCGTGGGCCGCACGGTGCTGGTGATCGCCCACCGGCTCACCACGGTGCGCGAGGCCGACCAGATCGTCGTGCTGGAGGACGGCGTGATCCGGGAACGAGGAACACATGACGACCTGCTCGCGGCAGACGGCGCCTACGCGTCGATGTGGACGGTGACCCGATGATCTCCCGGCTGCTTCGGTTGATGACTCCCACCCAACGCGCGGAACTGTGGCGTGCCATCGGTTTTCTGGGCGTTGCCGCGGCCATGCAAGGCGTTTCGTTCGCCCTCGTGCTACCCGTGCTGCGCGCGCTCCTGTCCGGTGCACCGGCGGACGCGGTGCCCTGGCTCGGCATCCTCGCCGCGCTGACCGTCTGCTACGCCGTCGTGCAGAGCCGAGGCGTGATCGCGGGCCGGCGAGCCGGTTACACGCTGGCAGGCGTGTTGCACGAACGTCTCGGTGATCACGTCGTCACGCTGCCGCTCGGCTGGTTCACCGCCGCCAGGACCGGCACGTTCAGCCGCGTGACCACGCAGAACGTCATGAGCGTCATGGGCGTGCCCGGACATCTGCTCGAACCGCTCGCGAACGCGGTCGTGACGCCGGTGGCAGCCGCGATCACCCTCGCGTTCGTCGACTGGCGGATCGCACTCGGCGTTCTCCTCACCGGCCCCGCCGTCCTCGTCACGTACCGCTGGACCAACCGGCTGGTGCGCCGCACCGACCGGGCGGTGGACGCGGCGAGCGCCGAGGCGGGTGGTCAGGTGGTCGAGTTCGCCCGCAACCAGCTCGTGCTGCGCGCGGCCGGACGCACCGCCGACGGCTTCCGGCAACTCGACGACGCGCTCGTCCGGTCGCGGAACGCGGCCCGGCGGATGCTGCGCACGGTGTTGCCCGGCTTGGCCGGTTTCGTCCTCTCGGTGCAGGCGATGTTCACGGCGTTGCTGATCCTCAGCGCGATCCTGCTGACCAACGGCGAGGTCGACGTCGCGGCGGCTGTCGTCGCGCTGGTGCTCGCGGTCCGGCTCACCGAGCCCCTGCTCGCCGCCGCGGAACTCGGTGCGGCGCTGCGGATGGCTTCCGTCGCGCTGGACCGGGTCCAGGAGGTGCTCGACGCCCAGCCGCTACCGGAACCGGCGCAGTCGAGTGCCCTGGGACCGCTCGCCATCACGTTCGACCGCGTCAGCTTCGGCTACGACGACGAACTGGTGCTCGACGACGTCAGCTTCACCGTCCCGCACGGCACGACCACGGCACTCGTCGGCGCTTCCGGTTCGGGCAAGAGCACGGCGATGCGGCTCGTGGCGCGGTTCTTCGACGTCCGTTCCGGCGCGGTTCGCCTCGGCGGCACCGATGTCCGCGACCTGCGCACCCCGGACCTGCTCGCGCTCATCGCCCCGGTGTTCCAGGAGACCTACCTGTTCGACGCCACCCTGGAGGAGAACGTCCGGCTCGGCAAGCCGGATGCTTCCCTTGCGCAGCTGGAAGAAGCAGCGCGGCGGGCGCGGCTGGACGAGGTCGTCACCCGGCTTCCGGACGGATGGCACACGCGCGTGGGCGAAGGCGGAACGCGGTTGTCCGGAGGTGAGCGGCAACGCGTCGCGATCGCACGGGCGTTGCTCAAAGACGCGCCCATCGTGCTGCTGGACGAGGCGACGGCCGCGCTCGACGTGCACGCCGAGTCAGCGGTCACGGAAGCGATGGCCGAGCTCTCCCACGACCGCACTCTGCTGGTGATCGCGCACCGCCTCGGCACCGTGCGCGACGCCGACCAGATCGTCGTGCTCGACCACGGGCGCGTCGCCGAACTCGGCCGCCACGAAGAACTCCTGGCGCACAACGGGTTGTACGCGCGCTTCATCGCACAGCGCGAGCACGCCCGCGGCTGGCACATCGCCACCCGGCTGAAACGAAAGGACGAACCTTGTACGACGTGATCGTCGTGGGCGGAGGCCCCGCGGGTCTCAACGCCGCACTCACGCTGGGCCGCCAGCGCAGGCAGGTGTTGCTGCTGGACAGCGGTGACTACCGCAACGCACCCGCCACCGAGATGCACATGTTCCTGTCCCGCGACGGCTTCTCCCCCGCCGAACTGCGCAGGCTCGGCAGGGAGGAACTGACGCACTACCCGACCGTCGAGGTCAGGGAATCGCGCGTGGCCTCGGCCTCCGGCTCGGCCGGGGACTTCACCGTCGAGTTCGAGGACGGCACCGCGGAACGGGCCCGGCGGCTGATTCTCGCGAGCGGCCAGGCCGACACCCTGCCCGAGGTGGACGGGGTCGCGGACCTGTTCGGCCGGGGCGTCTACCACTGCCCGTTCTGCCACGGCTTCGAGACCGCCGGCCTGCCGCTGGCCGTGCTGGGCGGCGATCTCTCGCACGCGATGCTGGCGCTCTACCTCGCGGACAGGTTCAGCGAGGACGTCGTGCTGTGCGCCAACGGTCCGCTCGATGTTCCCGACACTCTGCGGGCGACGTTGAAAGAGCGTGGCATCGAGGTCCGGGAGGACCTCGTCGTCCGCGTCGCCGGTGCGGCTGAGACGCTGGAACTGCACTTCACGGAGTCCGCTCCGCTCGCGCGAGGTGCCGTGTTCCACCGTCCGGTGTCGCAGCAGCGGGCCGGACTGGCGGCCAAGCTCGGGTGCGAACTCACGCCCGACGGCTGCGTCCAGGTCAACGCGCAGCAGCAGACCACGGTGGCGGGGGTGTACGCCGCGGGTGACACCGCACGGCAGCCCGAGACGCCGGGGCCGACGCCGTTCGTGATCACCGCGGCCGCGGACGGCGCGAAGGCCGCCATCTGGCTGGAGCAGGACCTGTTCCGGGCCGGGCTCGGCTGATCCACAGTGGACGGTGGTCCCGCGCGGGCGGGACCACCGGTCACCTGAAGGGGTTCGTCCCGGTCGCCGCGAGCAGGTACCAGGCGGTCGCGCCCACGTGCCGGTGCGGGAAGTAGCCGAAACCGAAGCCGCTGTCGATCGGGCTGCTCGCGGCGACCACACCGCAGCCGGCCGGCAACGCGATGCCCCCGACGGACTGGCCCGCGCCGAGCCGCGCCTGCGCCTGTTCGACGGACGCCAGCAGCCGCGAGGCGGCCCGGCGATCGCGGCCGCGCAGTGCGAGGGCGAGATGTGCGGTGCCCTCGAACCACACGCCGGCGCGGTTGGGATTGCGCACCGGACCGGAGTCGTCCGCGACGAGACTCGCCGTGCTGAAGGTGACGCCGTCGTAGCGCTGACCGTCGGGCACGGTGCTGTTGGGCTGTCCCGCGTGGTCCGTCACCGCCAGGTTCGTCACCACCCAGTCGAGGGCCTCGCCATGGCCGCCCAAGGCCAGGTGCGCCCACGTCTGCGCGTCCTCGGGCACGGGGAACGGGTTGACGGTCGCGCCGTCGTTCGTGCCGGTGTGGAAGAAATCGCCGTCGGGGTTCCACATCCGCAGCACGAACGCTCGCGCGTGCTCACGCCGCGCCGCCCACACCCGATCACGGGTGAGCCGGGCGAGCTTGCCGAAGAGCGCCACCAGGTCGATGTTGTGCTCGACCGACTGCTGCGGCAGCGAGTTGCCGCGTCCGTCCGCTCCGAACCGATAACCACCCAGCGGACCGTCACTGTGCGCGTTGCGCTCGATCCACTCGCCGATCGTCACGGCCGAGGTGAGGAACCGGGACTCGCCAAGCCGTTCGGCCAGCGCCGTCAGCGCGAGCCCCGCCCACGCCATGTCACCCACCGCGGTTCCGACGAACCCGAACCGCGCGCCGATGTTCGCCGAGCCGTCGGGAAGGACGAAGCCGTGCGGTTGCGGCGTTCCGTCGTAGAAGGTGTACGGCCCCACGTCGTACGCCTGCCGAAGGCGTCCGTCATCGTGCTCCGGGTCGTGCAGCTGGGCATACCGCAGCGCGTCACCGAGCCGGACGGCGCGGGCGCACGAGTCCTGGTCGCCGAGCGCGAGAAGGGCGAGCACCGCGAGAGCGTTGTCATAGGTGAACGCCGTGGTGAACAAGCCGGCCTCGTCGGCGTAGCTCTGGGACAGGCTGACCGGTCCCGGCGCCGCGTCCATCGCCGCGACCAGGAACGCACGGGCGTTCCGCTGCCCTGCCGGGACCGCCGCGGCACTCGCGCCCGGCACCGCCTCGACGGCCAGCAGTGCGGTGGCCGCGCCCAGGAACACCCGGCGACTCACCTCACGACGCTGCGGGGACCTCACGAAGCCGCACCTCCACGATTGCCTTGATCCCGAGGACTTCGGACGGCGAAAACCACGTCTCCGGCTCACGAACGACGTTAGCGACGGCCGCTCGTCGCGGACATCCGAACTTCGCGGAATCCGCTGCGGGGCAACGTCTTCGACGATCATCGCGCCAGCCACACCTTTTCGAGCATCATCCGCGCCAGGCCCGTGCCCGTCGGCATGTCCCGCACCTCGGACCGGGTGACGTCGAGCGCCTCGGCGAATCCCCACACCGCCTCGGGTCCGTCGGCGGCCACCTCCCGTTGCAGCGCCTCGAACGCGGCTCGCCGGGCCGGCCCGTCGGCCACGGCCAAGGCCTCGGCGACGCGATCGGCGAACACCCGGTCCGGCCACGCGGCGGCGACCTGCTCGGCCCATTCGGCGAACTGCGTCCCGGAACGGCACGTGACCACGAAAGCCTCGGAGTCGTACACCTGCGACCAGTAGGTCTCCCGCGGGTGCACGACGACCTGCACCCGGATGCCGATCGTCGCCAACTGCTCGGCGATCGCGTTGGCCGAACCGGCCATCGCCGCACGGGTGTCGGTGGTGTGCAGCACCACGGCGAAGCCGTCCGGGAAGCCTGCCTGGGTCAGCAGTTCCCGCGCCCTGTCCCGATCCGGACCGGGCGGAGCGACGTCCGCCGGGAACGACGGGTCGGAGGGCGTCGGTATGTCGTTGCCCGGCCGGCCCGCGCCACCGAGCACCGTGGTCACGAGCGCCTGGCGGTCGAGCGCGAGCTTGGCCGCCTGGCGCACCCGCAGACGGTCGAACGGAGCGCGATCGGTTCGCATGAGCACGCCGAACGCCCACATGTCCGGCGTGCGGACCAGTGCGCGTGCCTGCTCCCGCGCGGCGACGACGGCCGCGACGGGTTCGACGTCGCTCGCCGCGTCCAGTTCCCCGTTGGCGACCGCCCTCTCCAGCGCGATCGAGTCGCGGAAGCCCCGCAGGTTGATCTGCTCGATGCCGCGGGTCTCGCCCCACCAGGTGTCGCTGGGCAACAGCCAGACGTCGTTGCCGCGCAACAACGCCTGGAGGAACGGCCCTGACCCGACCGGCTCCGCGAACACCGTCGTCCTGGCGGGCACGACGAAAACCCCACCCACAACCCTCGGCAACTCCGGTTCCGGGGCGCTCGTCACCAGGACGACCGCCTGGTTCCCGTCCGCGACGCTGCGCCCGGCGTCCACCACCGCGAGCCGCGCCCGGCCGGCCATCCGCTTGGCCCGCAGCACCGAGTACAGCACGTCCTCCGCCCGAACCGGCCTGCCGTCGGTGAAGACCGCGTCGTCGCGCAGGGTGAACCGCCAGCGCGTGGCGGAGGGATCCATCTCCCAGGACGTCGCCAGCCGCGGCCGCGTCGTGCCGTCCGCGCCCGGCACCGTGAGCACGTCGTAGATCGCGGCCATCCGGTACCGGTCGAACGCGCCGGGCAGTTCGCCGTGCGGGTCGGAGGCGGGCGCACTCGCTGCCAGTGCGCCGAGGCGCAGTGTTCCGCTCTTCTTCGCGTCCTGCTGGTTCTGCTGCTCCGAGGTACACCCGCCGAGCAGGCCGCCGAGCCCGATCATCGCCGTCGCGCGCAGGGTCGTGCGGCGGCTGACGGGCGTCAACCGGTGGAACACGATCAGTTTTGTCCTTAACTACCGAGTCGAAACGTGCCAGCTACAGCGCCAAACCCGCAGTCAGCTGACCGTGGCGACCGCGTCCGCGATCATCGCCGCGGTCAGCACCTGGGCGCCCCGGCCGCTCGTCGGGTCGAACCCGGTGATGCTGGCGATGCGCTGCAACCGGTAGTCGAGCGTGCTGCGGTGGATGAAGAGGTCGCGCGCGGCCTTGTTGCGGTTGTAGTCCGCGTCGATCAGCACGGTCAGCGTCTCCCAGAGCACGCCGTGCGCCCGCAACGGCTTGATGACGGCGGCGAGGTTCTCGGTGACCCGCTCGTGGCTGGTCACCGCGTACTCGACCAGCACGTCCGAGATGCGGTACGCGCCGCCTGGCCGCCTGCCCGCGACGACGAGCCGCATGACGTCGGCGGCCTCGGCGTAGCCGTCGGCGATCTCTTCCTTCGGCCGCTCGGCGAGGGCCAGCCAGCCCTTGCCGGCCAGGCACTGGGTCAGCTGCTTGGTGATCCGCGCGGTGCGGTCCGCGTCCACGTCGGGCACGAGCAGCACCACCGCGTTGTCCCGGCGGGTCTTCAGCACGCCGGTGCCGGCCGCCTCGTGCAACGCGGGCCTGCCGCGGCCCGCGTCGGGGAAGCGCACGACGGCGATGAGGTAGCGGGAGGCGAGACCGGCGAGCACCTCGGGTGCCACGTCGCGGCCGTGGATCAGGTCGCCCGCGAGGTCGCGGTGCAGTGCCAGCGCCTGGTCCGCACCTGCCTGGCGGCGGAAGCCGTCGAGGAAGTCCTCCAGCAGCGAGCCGCCGACCCGCGCGAGTTCGGCGAGTTCGGGATCGCCTGCCGCGGCCTCGGCGAGCACCGCCGCCAGCCCGTCCTGCCGGTCGGTGACCCACCGCTCGCCCGCCGCGCGCACCCTGGCGCGGAAGTCCGCGAGCCGCAGGTCGTCGTCATCCGCCGGACGAAGGCGCCGGCGTCCGGCGTCGGTCGGCGAATCCCACCTGACTGCGGGCTCGGACATTTCGATCCCACCTTCCCGAAGGAGCGAACATCACTGAAACGGTGGATTCAGAAACAGGTTGCGCCGTCAACGAGCACAACTCGCAAGAGACCGGTCGACAGCCCGGCGAATGAGCTTGCTTCACCCGTTTTCCACTATCCGAACATACGGATTCTGAACTTGAACCGTCAACGAGCCGTACCAAATACTGTGGTGCCGTACCACAGATGGTTCGGTCGGCGCCCGAACAGAGAGTGACGGTTCGGTCGGTTACCGCTACACCCGAGTACGCGAAGTACCCCAAACGAGCGAATCGGACAGCACAACGGAGTAAGGGCTGTAATCCGTACAGGGGTACTGCTTCGTATCAAATGGCGCAGCGTCAACCGTTTGGCATCAACTGATGCAGCGCCTCGGCGAGGTCCGCCCGACCCCGTACTCCAAGCTTTCGATAGGTGTTGGTCAAATGTTTCTCCACCGCGCGTGACGTCACCGCCAAAGATTCCGCGATTTCCTGGTTCGAGCTGCCCGCCGCCGCCAGCAACGCGACTCGCTGCTCGGACGGAGTGAGTCGGGCCACCGAAACCGGCGCCCCTCCGCCCAGTGCTGCCCTGGCCTGCTCGGCGATTTTCCCGGAGCCGATTTCCACGGCCGCGTCCAGACATCGCCGCCAGACGTCGACCCGGCCCGACTGCCCAGCCCACTGCCGCAACGACAGCGTCAGTTCCAGCCGATGTTCCGAGCCCTCCAGCACCTCGACCGCACGACTCGTCAGCTCCGCGGCGTGGTCGCCGCTGCTCAGCGAGCCGAGCACCCGCCAGGTGCGGCCGATCGCGGACGGGGCACCCCACTCCTGCGCGATCAGCCGCTCTTCTTCCGCGAGGGCGATCGCCTCGTCGGTGTGCCCGAGCCGGTGCCGCATCTGCGCGAGCGTGGTCCGCCACGGGAACAGCACCGGGTTGCGCCAGCCGGACCGGTCGAGCACGTGGCCGCACTCGGTCAGTGCGACGACGGCGGATCTGAGGTCTCCCCGCCACGCCGCGGCCGACCCGCGCAGCATGCCGACGATCGCGGCGAGGCAGCCGGTCGGTGGCTCGGGCTGCGCGGACACGGTGGCCAGCACGTGCTCGATGAGCATCCGGTCGCGCAGTTGCAACGCCACCACCCCCGCCATCGCCGAGGTGCTGGACCCGACCGTGCGCCAGTCCCACACGCCCAGGTCGAACGCGCCGCGGGCCGCGGCGGCCGCGTCCTGGAACCGTCCGGACAACAGGTGCACGAGCGACTGCTCGGTGCTGATCGTCGCCTGATGGGCCGCGTCCCCGCACTGCCCGCCCGCGGTGGACGCGTCGCCGAGCCACTTCGCCGCCCTGCCCGGAGCGTCGGCGGCGGCGAGCGAGGTGACCAGCAGCGGCGCGACTCCGGCGATGTGCGGCGCACCCGCCGGCTCACGCACGAGCACCTCCTCCGCGAGTGCCGCGACCTGGGCCGACGGCCTGCGGGCGGTCAGCGTCGCGCCGTGCAGGAGCACGGCCAGCAGTTCGCGGTCCGCGCTCGTCTTCGTCGGCACGTCGGGCTCGAGCTCCGCGAACCGCATCAGCGCGGCGTCGAGCTCCAGCGCGTTCATCTGGCCCGCCTGCCACAACCGCGCTTCCACGCGCAGCGCCAGCTCGCGGTTCGTCCCGTCCAGCCGCGCCGGGTCACCCAGTGCTTTCGCCACCTCCCGCAGCAACGACACCACCGGCAGCGGAGCGTCGGCGACCACCGCCGGGGCGAGCTGAATGATCACCGCGGCCCGCTCCCCCGCTTCGGGGAGCAACGACACCGCGTACGAGGTGCTCCTGATCGCCGCCTGACGGTCGAAGCGGTGTTCCGCCGCGACCAGGTCGACGAGCACCTTCGCCCGGTCCTGACCGTCGACGGACGTGTCCAGCAACGCACGGCGCAGGTAGCGAGCGGCGGTCCGCGGGTTGCCGCGGCGCAGTTCGGCCTCCGCGGCGACCCGCAGCACGTGCACCGCCCACGGACCCTGCGGCACGGTGATCTGCATCAGCTGATCCGCGACGTGCTCCGCGGGCCGGCCGTTGTCGTAGAGCAACCGGACCGCGCGCAGCTGCAGGCTCTCCCGCTCGGCGGGGGTGATGAGCTCCTCCGCCGCGTCGCGCACCCCGAGGTGCGCGAACTCGTCGCCGGTGAGCAGCCCCAGCCTGCGCAGCGATCTTCGGGCCTGCGCGGCCACGCCCTCGTCGAGCTCGGCCAGCTCGCCCGCCATCCGCGGCTCTTCGGCGTCCACCAGCACCACCATCGCCATGAGCAACGCCCTGGCCGGTCCCGAAAGTCCGCGCATGCAGGCCACCAGGCGGTCCCGCACTCGCGTGGTCCGCATCGTGCGGACCTCCTCCGCCGCGGCCGCCACCGGTGCCCGCCCGCCCATCGCCCACGCCGACACCAGTGCCGTGACGCGCAGCGGATTGCCCAGGGTGGCCTCGTGACAGGCGAGCGCGAACTCCGCGTCGCACTCCTGGCCGAGCCGGTCGTGCACCACCTCCGTCACCCCGGCGAGGGACAACGGCGCCGGCCACAGCCGTTCGACGGCCGCACCGATGATCGACACCACCGAGGGCTGCTCGGCGAGCGGGTGACCCTCGCGCACGGTCACCACGAGCAGAACCCGCAGGTGCGTGCTCCGCCTGGCCAGCTGGGCGAGCACCTCCAGCGACCCCGCGTCCGCCCACTGCAGGTCGTCGACCAGCACGAGCAACGGCTGTTCCTCGGCAAGATTCGCCGCCAGCGCGCACAGGCCGGAACTCAGCTCGTGCCCGTCGTTCTCCGCATGAGCGCCTCGCGCGGGCGCCAGCACCGCACGGGCGGACGCGGCCCTGCCTCGCCACACCTCTTCCGGAGCGCCGACGAGCACGGGGTCGAACAGCTGACGCACGACGCCGTGGGCGAACTCGCGTTCCGCCGCCGAGGCCGAGGCGGTCAGCACCGTGCACCCCGCCGCCTCGGGATGCCGGCGCAAGGCGTGCAACAACGCGGTCTTGCCGTTGCCCAGCGGACCGGCGAGCACGATCACCCCGCCCGCTCCGGCGGAGGCTTCGCGCAACGCCCGGCCGACCACCGCCAGCTCGTGCTCCCGCTCCAGCACCAACACGCTGTTCCGCACCTCTCATCGACCGTCCGGTGCCCAGCCGAGGCCACGCGCACGAGTGACCAGCGGCATCGCCCGGCACGCCACCGCGAGCATGCCCGCTTCCCGCACCAGCGGCGCACCGGCCGCCGCTCCGACGACCTCGGCGAGTCCGAGCAACGCCTCGGCCCGCAGCAGCCGGTGCGGCGAGCCGTCCAGCAGGCGGACCGCCTCGCGCAGGTGGTACTCCGCCTGGCCGGTCGCCGCACAACTCAGATGAGCCCTGGCCACCGCACTGGGCGCGGTCCAGCGCCGGGCGAGCTCCAGTTCCTCCGCGGCCAGCGCGGCGGCCCGGCCGGGGTCGCCCAGCGCACGCCAGGCGCCTGCCGCCAGCGAGCGCCACGGCACCAGGGCGGGGTTCTCCGCGTCCCTGGCACGCAGGCGGATCGCGCACCTGTCCAGGTGTCCGATCGCCTGCTCGGCGTCACCCCTGGCGACCGCGACCGTCGCTCGCGCGAAGTCGAGGGCGACGCGGAAGTGCCCGAGCCCCAGCTCCGGTATCCCCGAGAGCGCCTCCTCGGCACGATCGATCTCCCCCCGCGCGACCATGAGCCGCACCTGCACCGCGTCCAGCAGCAGCCGGACGTCCCGATGCCATCTCGGCAGCTCGGCGACAGCGCGCTCGAGGTCGGCCTCGGCGTCGTCGAACCTGCCTTCCTGCGTCCTCGCCACGGCTCGCAGCATCAGCGCCCGGCCGGTGACCGCGATCAGTCCGCGCCGGCGCGACTCGCCCAGCACGCCCTCGATTCCGGCCACGGCATCGGCCACGTCGTCGGTCAGCCACAACGCGGAGGCGGCGGTCAACCGGCACATCAGCATCGCCGACGGATCAGCGAGGGCGGTCCGGGCGAGAGACCTGACGAGCTGCGCGTCCTCACCGCGCGCGGCGCAGACCCACGCGGCCACCCCCGCGCTGCCGGTGTCATCCGGCGCGGCGGCCAGGACCGGTGCCTCCAGCGCGCCGTACTCCGGTGCCTCGACCGGTGCGTCTCCGTTGATCCAGTACAACGACGTGACGCTGTCCCACTCGGTCGCGGACTCCGCGACCGCGCCGAACGTGTGCCGGATCAGCACGCCGTCACCCCGTGCGAACAGCTGGTCGGCAGCGGCACGGCGCACCTCCGCGCACTCCGGTGGCTGGGTCTCCAGCAGCATCCGGGACAACCGGCGGTCGCCGATCTCCGGTGCGCGGACGCTCTCCGCCAGCGCCAGCCGCAGCACCAGCTCGGCCCTGGTCACCGGGTCGAGGGGTTCCCGCAGGGCGCGTTCCAGGTGACGGACGGCCTGACAGGACTGGCCCCGTGCGATCTCACGCCGTGCGGAGGTGCGCAGCAGCGGCACGACCCAAGGGTCACCGAGCGGCGGCGTCCCGGCGAGGATCCGCGCCACCTCGATCTCGTCGACCGCGCCGCGGTGGCCCAGCCGCGCGGCCCGCGCGTACAGGTCCTGCCGCGCGGTCGCGGGCATGCCCTGCACCACCCGTGCCGCCGGGACGCCTGCCGCCAGCTCCGGCCGCGCGCCCGCGGTGACGAGGCCGGCTCCGACGAGCACGTCCAGCGCGCGGGCGGGCGAGAACTCCCGCAGTCCGGCCAAGGTGCAGGTGAGCGAGAAGCCGAAGCCGGGCCCGCAGGCCGCGATCGCCCGCACCAGCGCAGCCACCTCGGCGGGCAGCTCGCCCACGATCCTCGCGACCCGATCACCCACGACCTCGGCCGCCAGGTCGGCGATCATCGCCGCCGTGGACGCCACCGGTGCGAGCTCCTCGGCGGCACACCGGTCCAGCACCTCGCGCACCACGGCGGGCAGACCACCGGTGGCCAGCACGAGAGCCTCCGCGAACTCGCACTCCACCGGCGCGCCCACGAGCTCGGTGACGTGATCGATCGTCAACGGGCGCGGCACCAGCAGTCGCGCGCCGTCCAGCACCGGGTGGACACCGTCGGTCACGGTGACGATCATGAGACCACCATCGGCCCGGCCGCCCAGCTCCGCGAGCCACTCCCGGGACGAGTGGTGGAACCGGTCGGCGTCGTCCACCGCGACCAGCACCGGCGTCGTGCGCGCGAGACCGAGCAGCGTCGACGTGGCGGCGGAACCACCGGTGGGCCCGTCGACGAGCTGCATGAGTTGCAGGACAACGCTGAACTCGTCGGTCAGCGAGTCGCTGTTGCTGAACGCGGACAGCACCACCGCTCCCGCGCGCCGCGCGGAGCGCATCACGTGGCGGAGCAGCGTGCTGCGGCCGGCTCCGCGCGCACCGGCGATCTCGACCAACGGCGCACCGCCCCGGCCGAGGCAGACGACCGCCTCGTCCAGTGCCGCGAGTTCGGCTTCCGCGCCGACGATGGTCATCAGCTCGCCTACCGCAGCCGGGCGGCGAGTTCGGTGCGGGTCTGCACGCCCAGTTTTCGGTAGGCGTTGGACAGATGGCTTTCGACCGTGCGCACCGCGACGAACAGCGTGTCGGCGATCTCCCGGTTGGTCAACTTCCCGGCGGCGAGCTCGGCCACCCGGCGTTCGCCGCCGGTGAGCGCCTCGAGCGGCGTCGCGGACAGCACTCCCATCCGGCCGCCGGCCTTCACCAGTGCGTCCCGGGCCGCGTTGCCCGCGAGGACGTCACCGCAGCGCACCGCGAGGTCGACCGCCGCGCGGAGGTGCTTGCGCGCCGCCTTCTCCTGACCGGCGTTCAGCAACGCCAGTCCGAGTGCCGTCAGCGCTTCGCACTCCAGGAGCCGGACACCGGCGGCCGCGAGCTCGCTCACCGCGTGCTCCAGCGTCTCGATCTTCCCGGTCGCCAGTCCTTCGACGAGCAACGCGGAACCGCGCACCCACGCCGTGTCCCAGCCGTGGCGGTCCGGGCGGAAGCGCTCGACCAGGTCGAGGGCCTCTTCCTCGCGCCCGAGCTCGACCAGCAACTTCGCGGCGTCGGCCCACGGCACGATCAACGGGCTCGCGATGCCCATCTCGTCGAAGTCGCGGATGCAGCGGAGCAGCATCTCGACCGCGGTCCGCAGATCGCCGCGATTGCTCAGCAGGCGTGCCCGCGCCGCCGTCGCCCAGCTGTGTTCGATCGGCTCGATGGGCGTGGTGTGCTCGACGAGCAGCTCCGCGGCGCGGTCGTTCGCGCCACGGCGCACGGCCACGGCGGCGAGCAATCCGCGTGACCACGTGTCGCCCGCGCACATTTCGCGCGGCACATCCAGGTTCAACGCCCGTTCCGCGTCCGCCGCCGCGGCGGCGAGGTCGCCGCCGTCGAACGACATCGCCGCACGGGCGTTCAACGCGAGTGCCAGGGTCATCCGGCTGTCCCAGACCTCCGCCGACTCCACCACGCGGTTCAAAAGTGCCATCGCCTCAACCGGTTCGCCGCACAGGTGCAGGTTCGCGGCCGGCAGGACGTCCCAGAAGTCGTAGGGTCCGCGCGCGGGCGGCATCGACAGCTCGGTCAGTTCGCGCACCCTCGCGACAGAGCCGCCGGTCAGCAGTTCGGTGGACGCGAGCTGGTGGACCAGGCGCCGGTTCTCTCCGGCGGACAGGTCCGCGGACAGCGTGACGTCCCGCGCGAACGTCAGGGCCTGCCGCACGGTGGTCACGTCGTGGAAGCCGGTCACCATCAGCGTTTCCTCGACGAGAGCACGCAGCCGGGCGTCTTCTGGAGGAGCCTCGCGCAACACGCCCAGCAGCAACGGGAACGCCTCGTGGGAACGCCGGGCGTCCAACGCGACCTGGCCGTACCGAACCACCACGGACGCACGGGTCACGCCGTCCGGAACGTCCCGGACGACCTCGGCGTACATCGCCAGCGCGGCAGTCGGATCGGTGCGGACGAGTGCGTCCGCCAGCTCCAGTCGCGTGTCGACGTGATCGGGCACCGCCGCGACGGCCTTGCGCAACAAGGCGATCGCGGTGTCGGCACCGGCGGGCACGGCCCGCGCGGCTTCCCGCAGCGTGTAGACCATCCACGGCTCGTTCAGCTCGGGCAGGGCCAGGAGCAGGTCGGCGATGTCGGCGTGGGAGGCGCCTTCGTCGCGCAGCATCCGCGCGGCCCGCGTGCGCAGAGCGGTCAGCTCGTCCGGGTCCAGTTCGACGAGCACCCTGTCCCGCAACGCCCGCGAGGCGAACCGGCCTTCCGCCGTGAGCACCCCGATGTCGGTCAAGGTGGTCCTGGCCGCCTTCACCGCCGCCGCCGAGAAACCGAACAGGGCACCCGCGGTGTCCGGTCCGCTGCTGCCGATCAGCGCGACCGCGGTGGCGTACTGCCGCACCGGCGAACCCTGCGCCGCCAACCGATCCCAGACGCGCCCGACCGCCGAGGCGATCCCCTTGTCGCGCAACCACTCCGCTCCGGCGCTGTCGGGTTCCACCCCCTGCCCGGCCATGTCGTCGAGCCACCTCCGGAGATCGGCGGGAACTCCGCCGCACACCTCCTGGCAGGCCTGCACGAACTCGGGCGCGGGAACCCTGCCGAACCGCCGGAAGACCAGCTCCCGCACCTGCTCCTCGCTGAACGGGCCGACGCGGATCTCGGACGTGTCCAGCACCTCGATCAGGTCGCCGAACAGCGTCTCCAGCGAGGTGCACCCGGTGGGCGGGCAGGTGAGAACGACGCAGAGCGGCACGTCCGCGCTGCGCCGCGCGAGAAATCCCAGCCAGCGCGCACTCGCGGCGTCGCACCGGTGGGCGTCGTCCAGCACGATCACCAGCGGATGTCGTGCGGCGAGATCGAGAACAGCGGCGGTCAGCCTCGACAAGCGCGTGTAGTCGTCAACGTCCTCCGCGAGCAACCCAGCGGCGTGCTCGGACAGCCCTCGCACAGCGGTGTAGCCGGGGCCGCCCGCACAGGTGGTGACCAGCATTTCTGCCTCGTCACGCACCGAGTCGCGAAGCAGTTCGGCGAACGACGACTTGCCCATGCCGTCCACACCGGTCAGGAGCACCAGGCTCGGACGGCCCGCGACCACGTCCCGCACCCGTGTCCGCACGGCCTCGACCTCGACCGGCCGGTCCACGAGCAGACTGGTCGCCAGACCGCCGTCAGGCTCACCTCGCCGCATGCGCGCCCCTGTCCTCGCCACGTCCGAACCCATGCGTCGTACAGCATTTGGTACAGCGTTCAGCAATTGGCTCAGGCTACACACAACCTATTGAGACCGAACGACTTGATGACTACTTGAGGTAGCAAGTCCGTACCGCCCCGCAACCACGACACAGCGCCAACTTACGCCGTTCGGTCCAGAGTCCGTTCCGTCGCACGGCCACAGCCGCAACCAAGTGCCCGGCGTCGAAGTGGACCCATTCACTCACAGGAACCCCACCAGCCCCACTTTTCGGCACGCGGGGGCCCTACGTATCTCTGGACGGCACGCGGGGACCCCGCGTATCCGTCGCGGCGGGGCGGGGACTACGGAGCGTGATGGCGGCCGCCGGGTTGAGCAGACGGGCGGAAAGTGCAGATGACTACGTTGTCAGAACAGTCCGACTCGTCAGTGCTGCTAGAGCGCGGCGGTCTGGGCGAGGGTCCGCGCGAGCGAGGTCAGGTCGGTCACGAGCGATTCACGGAGCTCGGGCGTCAGCCTGGCCGCCAGCAGCGTCGCGCTCACCGCGGTCGGCGTCGCGGCCGCACTACCCGGCACGGCCACACCGACGCACACCACGCCCTCGGTGTTCTGCTCGTCGTCGAGCGAATGACCGCGTTCCCTGGTCAGTTCGAGATCGCGGCGCAACTCCTCGATCGTGCGGTGCGACCGCGGGGTGAGCACGGGGAGTTCCGCGATGCCGGCGAGGCGTTCGTCCAGTTCGTCGTCCGGCAACGACGCCAGCATCGCCTTGCCGAGCGCGGTCACCCCCGCGGGCATGCGACGCCCGATGTCGCTCGCGAGCCGGATCGGCTGGGAGCCGTCGTGCCGGGCGAGGTACACCACCTCGAGGCCGTCGAGCACGGCCAGCAGCATGGTCTCCTGGGCTCCGACCGGCAGCGTGGTGGCCGTGCGCCGGAACTCCTCGACGATGTCCGTGCCGGCGAGAAACGCCTGTCCCAGTTCGACGACCTTGTAGCCGAGGGACCAGCGCCCGTCGACCCGCCGGATCATGTGCGTGCCCTCGAGCGCGGTGCAGAGGTTCGCCACCGTCGACTTGGCGAGGTCGAGCGAACGCGCCAGCTCGGCGATGCCCAGTGGCCGCCGCTGCCGGGCGAGTTCCTCCACCAGCGCGACAGCACGGGTGACGGCGGGGGACCTGCTGTCCACCGACCGCAAGGATCGGGCCCCGTCCACCATCGTCTCCCTTGTTGCCAGATACTTGGACCGCAATGTATCTCATTCCGGTCCATCCGGTCCGCGATACGCCCACTTGCCAGACAGGCCGCCCCACCCGCCGCGCCGCGACACCGCGACTCGACCGTAGAACCGGAAACCGGCGGCGTGCCGCGTTCCAGAACACTTTTCAGGAAAGAACGATCCTGATTCCGTGAAGTTCGGCGCCCGATCCCGTGAATCGACGCCGATTCGGACTATTGACCCAAGAGCATCAGGCGCGTGACCCTGCGTTCATGCCGGCTGTCGCCAAAGGCACGCCTGGGAACCTGCCCTCGGATCTGTCGGCTTTCGTCGGTCGCCGACGAGAACTGGAGGAGCTCAGAAGCCTGCTGACGGAGTCGCGGCTGGTCACGCTGACCGGCGTGGGAGGGGTCGGCAAGACCCGGCTGGCCCTGCGGGTCGCGAGCACCGTGCGACGGGCGTTCCCCGACGGTCTGTGGTTCGTGGACCTGACCGAGTTGCAGGACGGGGCACTGCTCGCCCAGGAGGTCCACACCCCCGACACGCTGGCGTACCTCGTCATCACGGTGCTGGGCATGCCGCAGGGCGCGGGGCCGCCGTTGCGGCAGCTGACCGATCTCCTGGCCGACCGGCAGATGTTGCTGGTGCTGGACAACTGCGAGCACCTGTTGCCGGCGAGCGCGATGCTCGCCGACGTGCCGTTGCGCTTCTGTCCCGGACTGCGGGTGCTGGCCACCAGCCGGGAGCCGCTCGCGGTCCGGGGCGAGGCGCTCTACCCGGTGGCGCCGCTGGCCACTCCGGACGGCGCGGTGCACGCCGCCGACCTCGACCGGAACGACTCGGTGGCGTTGTTCCTGGCTCAAGCCCGCGCGACCGTGCCCGACTTCGCGCTCACCGGCGCGAACGCGGCCGCGATCGCCGAGCTGTGCCGCCGGCTCGACGGACTGCCGCTCGCGATCGAGCTGGCCGCCGCCAGGGTGAGAGCGCTCTCCCCCGCGCAGATGCTGGAGCGGCTGTCCAGCCGGTTCGCGTTGCTGTCCCGTGGCCCCCGCAACGCCCCGGAGCGCCAGCAGGCGCTGCGGGCCTGCGTCGAGTGGTCCTTCGCCCTGTGCAGCAAGCCGGAGCGGTTGTTGTGGGCGAGGGCGTCGGTGTTCGTCGGCGGGTTCGAACTGGACGCGCTCGAGGGTGCCTGCACCGACGACCGCCTGCCGGTCGACGAGGTGGTGGACGTGATCGCCGGCCTGATCGACAAGTCGATCGTGGAGCGGGTCGGCGGACAGGACGGGCACGCGCGGTACCGCATGCTGGAAACGCTGCGCGACTACGGACAGGAACAGCTCTGCAGGGCGGGCGAGCAGGCGATGTGGCGTGGCCGGCACCGCGACTGGTACGAGCGAACGGCGACCACGGCCGCGGCCGAGCGGATCAGCCGGCGCCAGACGTACTGGATCGCCCGCTTCACCAGAGAGCACCCCAACATCCGCGCGGCGGTCGAGTTCTGCCTGACCGAACCCGGCCAGGCCGAGCACGCGCTGAGCGTCGTCACCGGTCTGCCGTGGTTGTACTGGTGGTCGCGCGGCGTCTGCAGCGAAGGCCTGATCTGGCTGGAGCGGGCACTCGACCAGACCGGCGCCGCCACCACGACCCGCGTCCGGGCCCTGCTGCTGGCCGCTTTCCTGGCGACCTGGCTCGGTGACACCGCCGTCGAGACCTCGCGTCTGGCGGAGGGCGAGCGACTGGCCCGCGACCTGTCCGACACTCCCGGACTGGCTCTCGCCGCACTGATCAGGGGGTCGGCGGAGCAACTGCGGGGCAACGACCTGAGGGTCGTGGCCGCCTTCGCGCGGCGCGGCCTGGACATCCTGGCCACGCTCCCCCGGCCCGACCAGGAGCGGGAGACCACTCTCCGCCTGCAGTTGCTGCTCCAGCTGGGGCAGGCCGCCGCGCTCACCGGCGAGCACGACCGCGCCAGACGGTGTTTCCAGGAGGCGCTGTCGATCGCCGAGCACGAGGGCGCGAGCGTCAACGAGGCTTGGGCGAGGTGGGGCCTGGGGCTGGTGTCCTGGCGGCAGGGCAACACCGCCGTCGCCGCCCACCGCGTGCGCGAATGCCTGCGCTTCGTCAAGGACCAGGGCCTGCCGGACCCGCTCATGGCCGCGCTGTGCGTCGAGGTGCTGGCCTGGATCACCGCCGGCCGGGGTCAGCACCAGCGGGCCGCGGTGTTGCTCGGGGCCGCCGACCGGGCGCAGTCGTACCTCGGCAAGCCCGTGCTCACCACCGAGGCGCTGACCGCGGAGCACGGCCGCTGCACCGAGCAGATCCTCGCCGCACTCGGGGACGCCGCCTTCACCGAGGCGTTCCGCCGCGGCCGCGCTCTGCGGCTCGGCGAGGCGATCAGCCACGCACTCGGCGACCACGACGAACCCGTCCCCGCACCACCCGCCGCGTCGCCGCTGACCCGCCGCGAGCGCGAGGTCGCCGCCCTCGTCGCCCAGGGCCTCACCAACAAGGAGATCGCCGCCCGGCTGGTGATCGCCCGCCGGACCGCGGAGGGCCACGTGGAACGGATCCTGACCAAGCTCGGCTTCACCAACCGGACCCAGCTCGCCGCGTGGATGGCCGAACACACCTCGCCCCAGGAGTGAATCAGCCATGACGAACCGGACGGGCAGCTACCGCCGCGTCGCGGTGGCCGGTGGTGTCGGAACGTTCATCGAGGTCTACGACCTGCTCATCTACGGCTACCTCGCCACCGTCCTCGCCGCGCAGTTCTTCCCCTCGGGCGACCCGGCCTCCGCCCTTCTCGCCACGTTCGCCGTCTTCGCCGCGGGAGCGTTCGTCCGCCCGCTGGGGTCCGTCCTCTTCGGCCACCTCGGCGACCGGTTCGGCAGGCGGTTCGCGCTGACGTTCGCGCTGCTGCTCATGACGGCCGCGACCGTGGCGTTCGGACTGCTGCCGAACTACGCCGCCGTGGGCCTGCTCGCGCCGGTGCTGGTGGTGCTCTGCCGGGTGGTGCAGGCGCTGTCGGCCAGCGCGGAGCTTCCGGGAGCCATGCTGCTCATGCTGGAACACGCCCCGGCCGGTCGGCGCGGCCTGACCGCGGCGATCGCCAACGTGGCCTCCGTCCTCGCGACCGCGGCGGCGGCGACCGTCAGCCTGGTCCTGGCCAGAACGCTCACGCCGGTCCAGCTGGCGGACTGGGGATGGCGCGTCGCGTTCCTCGCCGCCGCGCCGATCGGGCTGGTCGGTCTCTACGTGCGCACCCGGTTGCTGGACAGCCCGGCCTTCGTCGCGCTGGGCGAGCTGGCCCGGGCCGGACGCACCCCGCTCGTCCAGGCGCTGACCACCGCGAAGCTCGGCATGATCGTGCTCGCGGTCTGGTTCGCGGCACAGACGATCGGCGGTTTCACGCTGTCCGTCGCGATGCCCGCCTACCTGATCCGGACCGGGCTCTCCCCCGCCGACGCGTACACGGCCAACCTCGCCGGAGTGCTCACCTCCGCGGTGTTCGCCGTCCTGGGCGGATACCTGGTCGACCGATTCCCGTTGCGGCGCATGGCGATCGTCGTCATGGCCGGCGTGGCCGTGACCGCCGTGCCCGGCTTCCTGATCATCACCGAGCACCGCAGCCTCACCGGGGCCGTGCTGGGCCAGGCGCTGTGCTCGATCTTCCTGGGCCCGGCCTACTCCGTCGGCGCGGTGCTCGCCATGACGTGGTTCCCGACCGGCATCCGGTTCACCGCGTTCGCCGTTCCGCTGGGCACCGCCACCGCCGTGTTCGGCGCCACCGCCCCGTTCGTGTCGACCTGGCTCACCACCGTCACACGCAGCCCGCTCGCGCCGGGCTGGTACCTGTTCGTCGCGGCCACGGCGGCCACGGTCGCGGTCGTCATCGGCACCGGACGGCTCGGTCAGCGCTCATTTCCCGGCTCACTTCCGCGTTCTTCGGATGGAATCAACTCGGCCTGACCGCTTCAATGACCCTGTTCGCCGCTCTCACACCCGCATCGCCGTGGAGGACTGCGGACCCGGCCGCACTCCATGGCGGACGGGACCTCCCCGGCTCGAAGCGGTTCGGCGACGAGGAGTCCCGGCGGGTTCGGCTTGGCCCGAACCCGCCGGGACGTCAGCCACCGGCCGAGATGATCAGCTAGGCCGCGAGCTCGTCCACCGGCAACACGTAACCGATGCCGCGCACCGTTTTGATGATGGAGTGCCTGGTGTCGGAGAGCTTCAGGCGCAGCCTGCTGACGTAGGTCTCGACGACGTTCGTGCTCCCCCCGAAACCGTGCTCCCACACGCGGTCGAGGATGGTTCGCTTCGCCACCACCTGGCCGGGGTTGCTCGCCAGCAGGTGCAGCAGCTCGAACTCGGTCACGGTGAGCAGCACCGGCCGCCCGTCCACCCGAGCCTGCCAGGTGTCGCGCTCCATCCAGATCCGGCCTGCCCGCAACGGCGTCGCGGCGCTCGTCAACGCCCGCCTGGCCGCGAGGACCTCGACCCGCAGCACGAGTTCGGCGGGCGTGCAGTCCACCGGCACGTAGTCGTCGGCCAGGCAGAGCTCGGCCGGTTCGCCGCCCTCGGCGACGAACATGATGCCCGGCCGTTCCGCCTCATCGCGCAGATCTCTGGCCACGGCCACGCTTCTCGCGTCCGGCCGGCCCGCGAGCAGGACGACGTCCGGCCGGTCCGCGCGGATCTCGTTCGGCGTCACCTCCTCCAGGGACACCGACCTGACCTGCATGCCGGCCGAGCGGAGGAAGTAGCCGGTCGACCGCACAGCGATCCCCGGGTCGTGGGCGACGAGGACGCGCAACGAAACCGCCTTGGAACTGACTTGCACCGGATCCGTGCCACGCTCGCACGGTTCCGGTGCGAATGTCAGCCTCGCCGGAACACGTTCCTCATTTCGAGGAACGATCACTTCACGAAACGGGCCGGGACGCGAGGGGGCCAGCTGGCCGAGTCGAGCACGCCGGCGCAGTAGGCCTTGGAGATCAGCGACGCGCGGTTGGCGACCTTGAACGTCCGCAGCATGGCGGCGACGTGGTAGCTCACGGCCTGCCTGCTGAGGAACAACCGCGTGGCGATCAACTCCGTCGAGTCGCCGTGGGCGAGTCCCTCCAGGATCCGCGCGTCCAGTTTCGCCAGCACGATGGCGGCTGTTCGCGGTGCCGGCGTCAACGTCACCAGGAACGCGCCGCGGAACGTGTACACGCACACCTGCGCCCGCTGGTGCCGCCGGTCACCGCGCACGACGTCCACCTGCTGGGTGAAGCCACCGGTGTGCGGGAGGAGCTCACCGCAGCGCTTGTGCACCACACCGCGCGACTCCGGATCGAGGAAGGAGGTGAAGTCCCTGCCGACCAGGTCGTGCGGCGTGGCGTCGAGGAGTTCGGCGAAGTCCGCGCTCACCCTGCTGATCACGAGGCGCGTGTCGAGGAACGCGCAACTCGGCGCGTCGCCGTGCAGCAGGACGCCGCCGCCACCGGTGATCAACGACACTTCTGTCAGGGCTGTCATGGCTTCCCCCCGTCCGATGATCGCCGTCCCGCGTGACGTTAAGAACGGGCACACCGGGAAGTCAATCCACGAGGGCGAAAACAATGGATCCTTTTCGGACAGAAGGATCCGGGACTAGGGCGTTTCAGAAACGGCGGAACGCTTTCCGCACTTCGCGGAGGCATCTCGATTGGGGTGGTGCGGTCACGGACGAGCCACCGGCACCGCCGGCTTCTCGCCATACGGCCGGCCCAGCGGATACCCCAGTCCGCGCAACACGTGCCAGTAGTGGCTTTGCCACCTCGCCCAGGCCATCCGGAAGCCGCGCAGCCGCGGAGCCGCCCCGAAACTCCCGGCGGAGCGGCACAACGACGCCACCAACCGGCCGTGCCGCGACTGGCCGGCGCTCGCCCCCTCGGCGTATTGGTGGAAGTCCTGGAACGACTCCGCTCGCGCGGTCGACAACAGAGCGAACAGCGGAGCCGTCGCTCCCAGCGTGCTCTCCGCGACCTCGATGTGCCTGGCGGCGCCGGCCGGTGCGCCGCGCCGGAACGCCTCGCCCGCCGCCGTCAGCTCGACCGCGATCAGCGCCAAGGACGTCTCGAACGCCTGGAGCATCCGGATCAGCAGGTACTCGTCGTGCGCCCGTCCGACCGGCACCACGCTGAACCGCAGAGCCCATTGCTCTGCCGCGCTGAGCTCCAGTCGCCGGGACAGCGTGAGCAGCCTGCTGTTGCCGTGCCGCAACCGCTTCAGCATCACCGACGGCGGCGGGCGGTGCTCCGGGAGCACCAGCGTCGCCCCTTCGGCCGCCTCCGCCTCGAACACCAGCGTGTCCCGGACGAGAGCGGCGACCAGCCGATCGTGCCGCAGTCGCGCGTCGGCGGCGTCGTCGGTGGCCGACGGCAGCGGCAGCAGATCCAGTGCCAGGTAGGAGTTGTAGTCGAAGGTGCCGTCGTGCTGGTCCAGGGCGATGTCGAGGAACGTCCGCACCGGTGTGGCGTGCGACAGCTGTGCGCGCGCTCGCACGAGTCGGCTCCGCAACACGCTGGGCGCACCGTGTTTGCCGGTCCGGTGGTAGATCCGCAGCACCTCCTCGCAGGAGAGGCCGCCGGAATCGAGCTGCGATGGCATGAACGCGGACACGCTGAAATCGTCTCCCGCAAACCGGCCACCGCGATGATCTCCTGGCACAAGTACTAGTGCTGCGGCCACGGGCTCCGAAGCGTGCGGAACCGAGGACGAAGGCCTCGCGGATCTCCCGCTGACGATGGCGCGAATGGGAGCGGTGCGGTTCGCCGTGCGGGGACTGTGTGACAACGAGGCGAACCGCACCTGCGTGTCCCGGTAGCGGCGGTGAGCGTGCCCCGGGATCGCTACGGCGGACAGTAGTGATCACCCGAGGGTGACGCCCATCCGAAGAAAGCGCAGAAATGCCGTGAAAGCGCGGAGCGACGCACGGCTCGCGCGGTCAGAAAGAAGCGGAAATCTCCCTGCTCGCCGAGCGGTCGCACGGATCTTGAACCTAGTCTCGCGCCATGCTCACGACGATCACGGCGGCCGCGGCCGCCCTCTCCGCGCTCTCGCCCGCGCTGCCCGTCGACCACCGCACCGTCGAGATGGACGGCACGAGCTTCCACCTCACGCTGGCGACGCCCACGGCGACGATCACGCCGGGCCGGCCGGTGACCATCGCCGGTCACGGCTACAACCCGGCGCAGGGCATCTTCGTCGCGCTGTGCGTCGTCCCGGAGGGCGTGACGCCGGGCAAGCCGGCCACCTACACGTCCCGGCCGACGCCGTGCCTCGGCACGCGTGGTTCCGGCGGCGTCTCGCACCGCGTCGCGAACGGTGCGACGGGCGAGCACACCTCCCCCTACGGCCCCGGCGGTTCGTTCGTGGTCGACCTGACGCTGCAGCCGAAGATCTCCGACGGCGTCGAGTGCGACGTGAACGTGAAGTGCGCCGTGGTGACCCGCGCGGACTTCACGGCCACCGACGAACGCCGGCTGGACCTCTACGTGCCGGTGCACTTCCGCCAGAAGTAGATTGCCGAAGTGACTTCAGAACCCCAGCTGCAGGAGCTCGTCCCCGGTGTCCACGCGTGGATCCAGCCGGACGGCACCTGGTGGATCAACAACGCGGGCGCCGTCCACTCGGGTGGTGAGGTCGTGCTCATCGACACGTGCGCGACGGCGCGCCGCACGAGACTGTTCCTCGACGCGCTCGACGCCGCCACCGGTGGGGCGCCGATCCGGCTCGCGGTGAACACGCACCTGCACGGGGATCACGTGTACGGCAACGCCTTGCTGCCGGACGAGACCGTGATCGTGGCGCACGAGCACACCCGGCAGGGCATTCTGCAGGACTTCATCCTCGCCAACACACCGCCGGTGTGGTCGCCGACGCCCGAGTGGGGCGTCGACGCGGTTCGCGCGCCGACGGTGTCCTTCCGCGACGAGATCACCCTGCACGCGGGCGGCAAGCCCGTCGTGGTGCGGCATCCCGGGTATTCGGCGCACACCGTGGGCGACGCGGTCGCGTGGCTGCCGGAGGACGGCGTGCTGTTCACCGGCGACCTGGTGTTCCACCGGGTGACCCCGATGATCGCGATGGGGTCGCTGGACGGCGCGTTGCGCTCGCTCGACTGGCTGGCCGCGTTCGAGCCGGCCGTCGTGGTGCCCGGCCACGGCCCGGTCGTTCCCGGTGCCGCCTTCGCCGAGGTGCTCGACGCGCACCGCAGGTACTACGAGTTCGTCGGCCACACCGCGGAAACCGGGCGGGACAAGGGCTGGACTCCGCTGGAGGCGGCCAGGCAGGCCGACCTCGGCGAGTTCGCGGACCTGCCGGACGCCGAACGGCTGGTGCTCAACCTGCACCGCGCCTACGCCGACGCCGACGGTGTCGAGATCAACATCGCCGCCGCTCTCGGTGACGCCATCGCCTACAACGGTGGTCCGCTGGCCTGCGCCGTGTGAGCCGAGGTCCACAGTGGAACGCCCGGCAGGAGTTCCTGCCGGGCGTTCCACTGTGGACTGTTCGGTCGATCAGGTCAGCACCAGTTGGTGTACAACCCGATGTGGCTGATCTTGTCCTCGTAGGCGGTGCCGACGTTGGTGAAGTTGTAGCCGGGAGGCAGGCAGCGGTGGGACCCCTGGGCGTTCCAGATGTGGAAGTAGTAGGGGGTGAGGTTCTTGATCGACGACGTGGTCTTGGCGTAACCGTAGTCCCGGACGTCGAGCTTCTTGCTCAGCGGCATCGCGTTGTCCCAGTAGAAGGCCCGGTAGCCCTCGAAGTTCCGCTCCGTGTAGAAGCAGACCTGGGCCTGCTTGCAGGGCTCTGCCGCGTTCGCGGGCGCCGCCGCGACCACCGGAGTGGCCAGCGCGGCCAGGGTGAGCAGCAGGATTCGCAGTTTCTTCATGTAACTCTCCGGTGTTCGAACAGGTGCAGGGGTGGGTGCGGAATCAGGCGCCGCCGATGTCCCGGGGCTGCCAGATGACGTCGTCGGTGGTCGCGACGTCACCGCTGACCCGGTAGGTCTTGTAGTCGCAGTTGGATTTGCGCTCGGTGATCTCGGTCTCGACCCACCAGCTGCGCACGTAGCCGGTGACGCCGAAGGTGCGCCACGGACTCACCTCGATGCGCGCCTGCTGCATTCCCGAGATCTTGTGCTCGATGGCCACCGCCCTGGAGACCTGAGCGGTGAACACCGCTTTGAAGAGCTGCCAGTCGCCGGTGTAGGTCTTGGTCGTCGTCCTCGTGTCGGTGATCGACCGCTCCAGGACCAGCGTCTGGGGGCGACCCGTGCTGTTGCGCAGTTCGCCGTAGGCGACGCGACTCAGGATCTCCTTCTTGTTGACCACCTTGGCGCGCTTGAACGACGAGCACGCGGCGCTGGCCTCAGGAGTCCCGAGAGGGCTCGACGAGGGCACGGCGAGCCCCGCCGCGGTGAGACCGAGAAGCATTCCGCCCACGGCGAAGGTGCGCAGGAAAACCTTACCGAACATCACGTTCAACCTCCGTTTGAGGAACGATCGAAAGGTGAGCGGAAATCAGCAGCGCGGAAGACCGCCGGTGTCGCTGCCGATGACGATCCGGCCGATGTTGTCGTTGATCCCGCTGGGCAGGTTGATGTCCCAGCCGTTCGGCACATAACAACCGCGCCCACCGGTGTACGACCTGATCTGGACCCGGTCACCGGTCGAGTTCACCACGTTCGTACCCGTGGTCCGGGTGCGATAGGGAGCGTTGTACGAACCCCATTCGATTCCCGTCCACACGACGGCCCCACCGTGGTTCGGATCGGCGAAGATGCACACCAGTCGCAAACCACGACAGTCGTCGATCGGCGCGGCGGAAGCCGGCGCCGCCGAGGCGACGATTCCCGCGACAGCGGCCAGCACGGTCAATCCGATACGTGCGCGCATCTCACGTCACCTCGTCTCGGTGCAGGGGCTGTCGCGGAGGTTGGGATTGACCTCGACGGACTGCAGCCGGTCGTTGTAGCCGCGGGGCAGCTCCCGGATGGCGTGCCCCCTGATCAGGCAGATGCTCAGGTTCTCGTTCGAACCGACCAGCTTGATCGTGTAGGACGTCCGGTTGATGAGCGCCGTCGTCTTGCGGAACGAGCCGCTGAAGCTGTAGAAGCCCGGCGCGCTTTCCTGCCAGATCGGCTTGCCGCCGTAGTCCTTGTCCACGTAAGCGCACGCCACGCCGAAGTCGGGACAGTCCTGAACAGCCGCGGATGCGGTGCCGGTCACACCGAACACCGTCGCAAGAGACGCTATGCTCAAAGCAAAGGAAACGCCGAGACGTGCCTTCACGGCCATCAGCTCCTAAACCATTGTCAACCACAGGGAAACCCGGACTGTCAACCAACTTCGCGGGGGTTCCGGGATCTTTCGTGATGACCGTAACAGCCGATCGGGTGAGCTTTATGAGTGTTACATGAGCGCTTTTCTCTAAAAACGACTCCGCAAACTTAGGAGGGACGCTCGTCAGCGAAGAGGTACCCGATACCGCGGATGGTCCTTATGAGTGAACGGTCCTCGTCGGACAGCTTGCGCCGCAACCCGTAGATGTACGACTCGACGATGTTCGACTCGCCCTGGAACTCGTAGCGCCACACGTGGTCGAGGATCGCCGACTTCGTCACCACCCGGCCCGCGTTGCGCACCAGCAGGAGGAGCAGCTCGAACTCGGTGGCGCTGAGACTCACCGGGCGGCCGCCGACCAGCACCTGGCGGGCGTCGCGGTCGATCTGGACTCGGCCGGCCTCGAACCGCGCACCGCCGGTCGACGTTCTCCTCCTGGCCACGAGCACTTCGAGACGCAGGACGAGTTCGCCGGGATCGCAGTCCGGCCGGACGTGGTCGTCGGCGAGACACAGCCGGTCCGCGTCCGCGTTGTCCCCCAGGGCATCGACGACGAACATGATTCCCGGCCGGGTGGCCATCCCCAGCAGTTCTCTCAGCAGTACCGCGGTTTCCGGTTCACCGAACTCGACCAAGACGACGTCCGGAGGACGGGAGTGGATCTGCTCCAGGCACCGCATGCCCACCGGCGCGATCTCCACCCGCATGCCCGCGGCGCGAAGTGCTTCGCCGAGGCTGGACACAGCCGTTGACCGTTCACGGACGATGAGGACCCGCAACGGACAACTGCCCGAAGCCTTCGCTTCCCGGCTCTGCTCCAACGTTCGTCCAGGTTCCGTCAGTCGCGCGCGCGTCGCGGGTGAACTCCCCATGAAGTGGCGACCGTAGGTACTGCCGATCGCCGATGTCACCACCGCCGCGCCCGCTTCCGAAGATGTCCGGAGAAATTCCGCTTCCACGGGAACTCTCGGGTCACCTGTCGAAGCGGTTTCCGAGTTCTTCGGATGGCGGCGTGCGGTACCGGCCTCTTGAATGGTCTTGTCCCCCTTCCCCTCAGAGACCGGGGGCGCAGCCGGACCCGCGGCCGGCCGGACTCACGCAGTATCACCCTCGTGAGGCAGGCTCCAGCCGGAGACGCGGTCCCGCAGGAGAACCCCGATCGCCCGGCGGAAGCGATCGGGGTTTTCCGCGAATGGTTGGAGCGCGCATGACTCATGTCAGGACACCACCCGTACTGGTCGAGCTCGACCCGGCACCGGACGACAGCGACAGCACCGAGCTGCGTGCCCTGCAGACGCTCGTCCTCTCCTTGCACGACAAGGTGATCAGCACCGGGACACTGCCGGAGCAGGACCTGTCGGCGCTGCGCGAGGCGGGTGCGGACTGGGCCGTCGCCCGACGCCCGCTCGACCCGGTGCTGCACATGGTGCGCCACCTCACCGACGACGCGGCGCGAGCCGTGTTCTCCCGCCGCGCCGACATCGGCCTCACCACCCGTGTCAAGGCCACCGGTGCCGCGGCCGCACGGGAGCTGCTCACCGGTTTCCAGCGGTCTTACGACAGCGGCGCGGACTCGTCCGCATCGCAGGACCGCCGCCTGCTCGCGTCGAGTCTGCTCTGGGGCGACGAGTTGCCCGCCGAACTGCGGGCACGGGCGGCCGACGCGTACGCAGTCGTTGCCGTGCACCGTAACGCGGACGGCAACGACCTGGAAACAGCGCTGGACCACGCTTTCTGGAGCTGCGGTGGACACGGCGCGCTGTCGTCGGTCACCGGCGAGGACGGCTTCGTGCTGGTGCCCACGAGCGACGAGGCGTCGGCCGCCGAGCTGTGCCGCGAGGTGTGCCGACGGCTGGGCGGCGAGCTGTGGCTGGGAGTGTCCTGGCGCCCCAGCCAGGAGATCGGCGCGGCCAGGCAGGAGGCGGACTCCGTGCTGGCCCTGGCCCGCGGCGGTCGCCGGCCACCCGGCGCCTACCGGGTCGAGGACGTGTTCGTGGAGTACGCGGTGCTCCAGGACCCTGCGGTGCAGGTGTCCTTCCTCGAACTGATCACCCCGGTGCTACGACAGGACTCGCTGCGCACCACGCTCGAGGTGTTCATCGACGCGAACGGCAACCGCAGCAAGGCGGCCGGCGAACTGAACATCCACCGCAGCACGCTGGACCACCGGCTCGGCCGCGTCGAGCAGCTCACCGGCTGCCGGCCCACCGGTGCCCGCGGTCTGCAAACGCTCGCCACCGCGCTCACCACGTACCGCGCGCTGCACGGTGGCGTCGCGTCGAGCCCTCCCCGCACCTGACGACCGCGATCGCGGGAAGGAGAAACGCCCGGTGGTTCCTGCCGGGCGTTTCTCGCGTCAGGCCTCAGGCTCCGCGGGCCAGCCCGAGACCGATGTCCACGCCCTGGTCCTGTGCCACGAGCGAGTGCAGCGCGTAGGCGGCGGTGAGCGCGCGCAGTCCCGTCACGGTCGACGGCGAGTGCCCGGTCAGCTGTTCGATGCGAAGCAACCGGTAGTCGATGGTGCTGCGGTGGATGATGAGCCGTTGCGCGGCTCGGGTGCGGTTGCCGTCCTCCGCGATCAACGCCTCCAGCGTCTCACGCAGCACGTCGACCTCCATCACCGGTTCGAT
Source organism: Lentzea alba (assembly GCF_011067745.1). Taxonomy (GTDB): domain Bacteria; phylum Actinomycetota; class Actinomycetes; order Mycobacteriales; family Pseudonocardiaceae; genus Lentzea; species Lentzea alba. Next base: position 95,255 of record NZ_JAAMPJ010000012.1, on the reverse strand, counting down.
CAACCGCCGGCAGAACCGTGCTGCCTGAGGCGAACGCAGCGCCGCGTACTCGACGAGCACGTCGCGGCGCCGGTACTCACCCGGCGGCATCCGCAGCGCGGTCACGAGCGACAGCACGTCCGACGCCGCTTCCCGGCCCTGAGGCACGCCCTCGCTGTCCGTCCACACCACCGCGGCCCACATGCCGTGCGGACGCACCAGACTGGCGGCTCGCGCGCACGCCCGCGCCGCGTCCTCCTCCGACTGCGCCGGCAGCAGCACATAGCCGCTCTCGCCGCTCAGCAACGTCAGCGTCCCCGGTCCGCCACATCGACGGAAAGCGCTTTCCGCCACGTCGGCGGTCGTGCCCCGGAGGCGGACCGCCACCACGGCGTACGCGGCCGCGACGCGCGCTCCGGAGGTCTCGGTACCGGCGAACTGGCCGGTGAGCAACAACAGCGCGAGCTCGCTCGGGGTCGGCGGCGTGGCGGCCGAGCCGTCGCGTCCAGCCACCCGGTGGAAGCCCTGCACGAGCTCGATGGCCACCCGTCCACAGGCGTCACCGAACCGGCGCACCAACGGGCAGTGCTCGTGCCGGGCGAGGTGGTTGTCCCGCAGTGCCGCGCCCATCAGCTGGCTGGCCATGATGGTGACCGTGTCCAGCAGGACGTCGAGTTCACCACCCGAACCCGCCCACAGCGCGCCGACGTCGCGCACCTCGGCCGCGGTGTCCGCAGTCCAGAAGTTCTCGCCCGCCAACGCGGCCTCGTACACCGGCAGCACTCGCCTCGCGAAGGTGTCCGGCGCCGTGACGACGGTCCCGATCTCCAGCATTGCTCACCCCAGTCGAAACAATTTCGCACACATGATTCGCATGACTGTGACTACAACTAGTCGACCGTCCAAGATTCCTGCCCCGCTCTCACAGGATGAGAATTGGATCCACCTTGGGTGGCCATTGATCCGGCATCAGGACGCCGGCAGCATAGGCCATTGCCACCATCGCGGTGCGATTGGCCGCGCCCAGTTTCCGCACCAACGACGCGACGTGGTACTCGACACCCGGCTTGCTCAGGTACAGCGTTCTCGCCGACTGCGCGCTGGACATCCCCGCCGCGACGTGCTCGAGGATGCGGGCCCTGAGCTCGGTCAGCACCAGCGGCTCGCGGCGGGGCTCGAACGACCACTCTCCCTGCTCCGGACGCACCGCGAGCACCACCTTCGCCCGGCCACCACCACCCGCCACCGCGGTCACCTCGACCACCGCCGGGCCCCGACCGCGTCCCTGCACCACCGAGTGCAGCGCCACCCTGCTCAACCGGCCCGCCACCAGGTCAGCGAGCTGCGCGCGCACCGACTCCGCGAAGCCGGGGTGCAGCACGTCGCCCAGGTCCCGCCCCAGGACGTCGTCCCCGAACTCGAGGCGGAACGTCGGATCGGCGTCGACGAACCGCAGCGAGGCGTCGAGATGCGCGCACGACCAGGTGTCCGCGTCGCACCGCCCACCGACCGAGGAACGCCCGGTGCCTTCCGAGCTCACGAACACCTCGCGACCAGGCCGGAACGGACGCGGCCGCATTTCCGGCGATCTGTCAGCGACACGCTCATTGGAATCCTCCGCAACGCGAACCAGCCCACGGCGGACAACATTAGACAAACCGAGGGCGGCGATTGAACAACATTTGATCCAAGCTTGAGGTAGCACTCCCCGGAAAAATCTCCGAAAGACGCGGAACTCCTTCCCCGGTTCTTTCGCGTCCCTCACACTCCAGCAACGGCCGACTGGTTTCCGGGAGTTCCGCATGCGCAGCACACCTCACGTCACGCCCCAGGTCTGCGTGGTCACCGGCGCCGGCTCGGGAATCGGCCGTGCCGTTGCCCAGGAACTGCTCGACACGGGCCACCGCGTCGCCCTCGCGGGCCGCAGGGCCGGCGCCCTGGCGGACACCGCCGCCCAGGCGGACCCGGATCACGTGCTCGCGATCCCTGCCGACGTCACCGACGAGGAGTCGGTGGACGCGCTGTTCGACGCCGTGCGGACTCGGTGGGGCCGCGTCGACGTGTTGTTCAACAACGCCGGTGTCTCCGCACCCGCAACGCCGTTGCACGAGGTCTCCCTCGCCCAGTGGCAGCGCCTGATCGACACCAACCTGACCGGTGCGTTCCTCTGCGCCCGCGCCGCGTTCCGGGTGATGCGCGAGCAGCGGCCGCGGGGAGGCCGGATCATCAACAACGGCTCCATCTCCGCACACACGCCACGTCCCGACGCCGTCGCCTACAACGCCACCAAGCACGCGATCACCGGCCTGACGAAGTCGATCTCGCTCGAAGGACGTCAGTACGAGATCGCATGCGGCCAGATCGACATCGGCAACGCGGCCACCACCATGACGAGCGGCATGAGCGCGGGTGTGCTGCAGGCCGACAGGTCGGTCACCGCCGAGCCCACGATGGAGCTCACGCACGTGGCGGAGGCCGTCCGGCACATGGCGGAACTGCCGCTGCACGCCAACGTCCAGTTCATGACCCTGATGGCGACCGCGATGCCCTACATCGGCCGCGGCTGAGCCCCCGTGGCGACGTTGATGAAGGGACCCTTCATCAACGTCCAGAGCGGACCGCGGTCACCTGGCCGTCGGGCGGCCGCGGTCGTGGGTGGCCGGAGTGCCGGGCACCGGTGTCATCGCCTCGAAGCCGTCCAGCACGGCCAGGACGTTGCGCGCCGCGAGCTCGACCATGGCCGCACGGGTCGCCTCGGTGGCCGAACCGACGTGCGGCAGGACCACCAGGTTCGGCACGCCGAACAGCGGGTCGGTCGGTTCACTGCGCGGCTCGTCGACCATGACGTCCAGCCCGGCCGAGTGCAGCCGTCCGGTGCGCAGCGCACCGATCAACGCGCTCTCGTCGACCACTCCACCGCGTGAGGTGTTGACCAGGGTGGCCGTCGGCTTCATCATCGCCAGCTCACGCGCGCCGATCAGGTTGCGCGTGAGCGGCGTGAGCGGCACGTGCAACGACACGATGTCACTGGTGCGCAACAACTCTTCCAGCTCGACGGAGCGGGACAGCGAGTCGCTCGGCTTGCCCGGGTTGTGGTGCTGGACGTTCATGCCGAACGCGGCGGCCCGTTTCGCGACCGCGTGCGCGATCTGGCCGTAGCCGATCAGGCCGAGTGTCGCGCCGTGCACGTCCAAGCCGAGGAAGACGTCCATCTGGAACGTCCGCCATTCGCCCCGCCGCATCGAGTCGATCGCCGCGCCGAGGCGGCGCCTGCTCATCAGCATCAACGACAGCACGATGTCGGCGGTGGTCTCGGCGAGCACGTGCGGTGTGTGCGTGACGACCACCTTGTGCTCCCGCGCCGCTTCCTGGTCGACCGCGTCGAACCCCATGGACGCCAGGGCGACCACCCGCAGGTCCGCGCCGGCGGCGTCCAGCAGCGCCGAGTCGACCAGGTCCGTGCCGAGCACCAACGCGCCGTCGCAGTCCTTGGCCAGCCGGTGCAGCTCCGCCGCCGTCGGTGGTGTCCGCTCATCCCACTCGACGACCTCACACCGCTCGGCGAGCAGTTCCAGCCCACGACCGGGCAAACCCGCCCTGGACACCATCACCCGCGGCCTGCGCCCCACACCCACCACTCACCTGCTCCGTTCTCGATGTTCCAGATCCACCAGCCGCGACAGCTCACCGGCGAGCACGTTGAGATCCGCCACCAGCGCGGCCGTGTGCTCGGGTGTCGCCCGGGACGACAGCAAGGTCACGCTGACCGCGGTCGGCGGCTCCATCCGTCCCGGGATCGCGACGCTGAAGCAGGAGATGCCCTCGATGTTCTCGCCGTTGTCGATCCCGTAACCGCGGCAACGGGCCTCCTCGATGTCGGCGCGCACCGCCGCGATCGTGGTGTGCGAGCTCTCGGTCCGCATGGGCAACTCGCGGATCGACTTCAGGCGGCTCTCGCACTCGCGCCACGGGAGCTGCGCGAGCATCGCCTTGCCCAGGGCGGTGACCACGGCGGGCATCCGCAGGCCGGTGTCGCACGCCAGCCGGACGGGCTGACGGCCGCCGTGCCGGCCGAGGTACACCACCTCGGTGCCGTCCAGCACGGCCAGCAACAGGGTTTCGGCCGAGGCGACCGGCAGTCTCGCCGCCAGCCGCTCGAACTCCGCGACGAGATCGGTGCCGGCGCGGAACTGCTCGCCGAGCTCGTAGATCTTGTAGCCGAGCAACCAGCCGTCGCCGACCCGTCGCACCATCCCCGTCGTTTCCAGTGCGGTGCACAGGTTCGCGATGGTCGACTTCGCGAGCCCGAGCCTGCGGGCCAGCGCGCTCACCCCCAGGGGATCACGGGAGCGGGCGACCTCTTCGAGCACGGCGACGGCCCTGGTGACGGCCGGAGACCTGCTCTCCACCTCGCGCAACGACCGGACCTCATTCATCGAGCCCACCGCTGAAGTCGAGCAGCACCTTGCAGGAGTTGCGCGGGTCGGCGGCCAGCTCGAACGCCGAGGGGGCGAACGGGGCCGGCACCACCTCCGTCACCACCGGGTCCACCGGCAGGGCGTCTTCGGCGAGCGCCGCCAGCACGGCGGACATCTCGTGGTCGAAGCGGAAACTTCCGAGGACCCGGATCTCCTTGGTCACCAACAGGTTCGCGGCGATCGGGCTGTCCCCCGGTGGCAGCAGACCGAGTCCCACGACCGTTCCGCCGCGGTCCACCGCGCGCAGACACGTGGTGAAGCCGGCGGGTGCGCCCGAGGACTCGATCGCCACGTCGGCCCGGAGGTCGTCCAGCACCACCGCTTCCGGGGTGCCGACGCGGACCGTCGTGGTGGCGCCGACCTGACGCGCCACGGCGAGCGGAGCCTCGTGCACGTCGGACACGACGATCTCGTCCGCGCCGGCGGCCCTCGCCGCGGCCACCACCAGTGCCCCGATCGGGCCCGCGCCCGTGACCAGAACCCGTTTGCCCGTCAGGGTTCCGGCGCGCCGGACCGCGTGCCAGGCGACCGAGGCCGGTTCGGCCACGGCGGCGCGGCGCAGGTCCAGTCCGGCGGGCAGCGGCAGCACCTGGGCGGCCGGCACCACGAGCACGCCCGCGAACCCGCCCTGCACGTGCGGGAACCGGGCCGCACTGCCGAGGTACGACGTGTTGGCGCAGATGTTGCGTCGATCGGAACGGCATTGCGGACACGTGTCGCAGGGTGTCGCGGGGTGCACCGCGACCTCCGCGCCGACCTTCACCCCGTCGACGCCGGGGCCGACCTCGCGGACGACGCCCGACACCTCGTGGCCGAGCACCAGCGGTTCTCTCAGCCGGAAGTCACCCACCGCGCCGTGCCGCCAGTAGTGCAGGTCGGACCCGCAGATTCCGCCGTAGTGCACGGCGACCGCGACCTCGCCGGGGCCGGGTTCGGGAACCTCGCGCTGTTCCACCCGGAGGTCTCCCGGGCCGTACGCGACCACCGCCCACATCGTCGCCACTCAGATCACCGCCGTGAGGCCGCCGTCGACGGCGATGACCTGGCCGTTGACGAAGTCGGAAGCGGGTGCCGCGAGCCAGACGAGCGTGCCGACGAGATCGGCGACCGTCGCCCAGCGACCGGCCGGGGTCCGGCCGCGGATCCACGCGTCGAACGCCGGATCCTCCACCAGCGGCCGGGTCAGCTCGGTGATCACGTAACCCGGCGCGAGGCCGTTCACCGTGATCCCCGAGGAGGCCCACTCCGCGCACATCCCCTTGGTCAGCATCGCGAGGCCGCCCTTGGACGCCGCGTAGGCCGCGATTCCCGGCCTGGCGAGCCAGCTCTGCACCGAGCAGACGTTGACGATCTTGCCGTGGCCGCGTTCGACCATTCCCGCGGCGACCGCGCGGCCGACGACGAAGGCGCTCGTCAGGTTCGTGTCGATCACGCGGCGCCAGTTCTCCACGGCCACGTCGAGCATCGGCTCGCGGTGCTGGACACCGGTGTTGTTCACCAGCACGTCCACCGGGCCGATCTCCTCGATCGCGGCCTGCACGGCGTCGGGATCGGTGACGTCGAACGCCGCCGTGCGGACCTCGGTCCCGACGGCGTCGCGCAGCCGTGCGGCCGCTTCGGCGAGCGCGGTCTGGTCGCGGCCGTTGAGCACGACGGCTGCCCCGGCCTCGGCGAGTCCCCGCGCGAGCGCCGAGCCGATTCCCTTGCTGGAACCGGTGACCAGCGCCGTCCGGCCGGTCAGGTCGAACAACGAGTTGGTCATGCGTTCTCCAGGTAGTAGTGCATCAGCGCGGCGTTGTCCTCGTCGCCGTGTCCTGCCGCGACCGCCCAGCGGTGCAGTTCGGACACGGCCGAGGTGATGGGCAGCGGGATGTTCGCCGTGCGGGCGAAGTCGCGCGCGGTCTCCAGGTCCTTGACCATGTTGCGCACCCGGCCGGTGGGCGTGAGGTCCACCTCGGCGAACTTGGTGAAGAACTCCTGCAGCAGCGGGGAGTCCGCCCGTCCGCCGGTGAGCGCGGTCAGCACTTCGGCGGGCGACAGTCCGGCGGCCCGCACGAGAGCGGCGGACTCGGCGAGTGCCGCGAACGCGCAGCCGACGAGCACCTGGTTCACCATCTTCACGAGCTGCCCGGAGCCGCTCGGCCCGATGTGCGTGATCTGCGCGGCCAACGACCGCAGCACCACCTGCGCGGCGACGACGTCCTCGGTCTCGCCGCCGACCATCAGGGTCAGTGCGCCCCGAGCGGCGGCCGGTGCGCCTCCCGACAGCGGCGCGTCGACCCAGCGGGCGCCTCTTTCCCGTGCCCGCGCGGCGAAGTCGCGGGTGTTGACCGGGTCGATGCTCGACATGTCGATCACGATCACGCCGGGCTGCGGGTCGGCCAGCACCCCGTGCGCGCCGAACACCGCGCTGTCGACGACGCCCGCCGAGTTCAGCGACAGGATCACGATGCCCGCCGCGGCCAGGTCCGCGGGAACGGGCACACCCGCGAGGCCCTCTTCTTCCAGCGCCCGCACGGCTTCACCGCGCACGTCGAACCCGCGGACCACGTGGCCCGTCGCGAGCAGCCGCCGCGCGATGGCGGCACCCATCACGCCGAGCCCGGCCACACCGACCTCTGTCATGACTGCCCCCATGCCTTCCGGTAGATCTCCCGATACCCCGACGGCGGATCGAACACCGGACCGGCGGGGACGGTGGCGCGCGTGATCAGCGCGGGTTTCGCGACGAAGCCCGACGGCGCCGCCCCGGCGATCGCGCGGTTGAGCTCGTCGACGAGCTGCCAGCCCTGCAGCAGCATGGGCTCGGCGACCGTGGCCGCCTGGTAGTCACCGGTGCGGACGCGCTGGAACTCCGCGGCGTCGCCGTCACCCGCGGCCACCGACATCGGCGGTCCGGTGGCGGGACGGCCGGCGTCGCGCAGTGCGGACTTGGCACCGCCGAAGTAGTTGCCGTTCACGCCGAGGAGGTAGCCGAGCCGATCTCCGTTGCGCTGCAACAGGGTCGAGACCAGGCTGGGCATGCGCGCGTCGGCGTCCTCGATCGGTGAGTCCTCATAGGACAGCACCGTGCAACCGGAGCACAGCTTGACGTACTCCTCCATCGCCTTGGCCTTGCGGACCGCGATCTCGTACTGCGAGTCGGTCAGCACGACCACGCCGGCCCGTCCACCCGAGTCCGCGACCGCGTAGGCGGCGGCGAGCCAGGCGACCTCCAGCGGATCGGTGGTGACGTTGGTGAACACCCCCGCGGCGGGCATCGGCCCCGGCGTCGCGCCCGCGTGCCAGCCGACGACCGGGATGCCGGCTTCGGCGGCCTGCTTGATGGTCGAGGCCTGTTCGGTGGCGTCGAACCCGCCGAGCACGATGCCCAGGGGCCTCAGGGCGACGGCCTGGTTCAGCGCCTGCGTGCGGCCCTGGGCGTTGCCCTTGCCGTCGAGCTGCGTGACCTGCCAGCCGATCGCCTGCGCCGCCTCCGCCACGGCCTGGCCGACTGTGTTGATGCCACCGTTGCCGAGATCGGCTCCGATGAACGCGATCGTGCCGCCGCGGTGCTGTGCGGCCACCGAGCCGGACGGCGGGGTGAAACCGGTGCGTCCTTCCAGGCTTTCGGCGACCCGCTTGCGCGCGTCGGCGAGCACGTCGGTGAGTCCGTCGGGCGTCAACCGCTGCTGTGCCGCGGTGCTCGTGGAACGGCCCTGCATCTCCGCCACGGTCGGGCTCGCGCAGCCGGTCAGCAGCAGCGCGGCCACGATCAGGATCGTTCTCATGCGGCCTTCTCCTCGAGCTGGTGCTTTTCCGCGCCCGCCAGGCGTTTGCGGCTGGCGAGGCTCGCGATCACGATCGCGGCCACCAGGGTCAGGCCGTTGAACAACGGCTCCAGGTAGAAGCGGCCGGGCAGCAGCTGCTGGAGCCCGGAGATGCCGATCGTGGTGATCGTGACGCCGAGCAGGGTGCCCCAGGCGTTGACGCGGCCCGGTCGGATCGTCGTCGAGCCGAGGAAGGCCGCGGCCAGCGCGGGCAGCAGGAAGTCGGGACCGATGTTGGCCTGCGCCACGCCACCCTGCCTGGCGGACAACAGGATGCCCGCGATCGCGCACAGCACGCCCGACGCGACCATCGAGCCCACCACATAACGTCGGCGCCGGATGCCCGTGAGCTCGGCCGCCCGCGGGTTCGCGCCCACCGCGTACAGGTAGCGTCCGGCCGGGAGGAACTCCAGCACCACCCACAGCGCAACGACCAGCAGCACCGCGATGACGAACGGGCCGGGCACCGGGCCGAGCGACCAGGTCGCCAGCGCGTCGAAGTAGGCTGCCCGCGCCCCGTCCGGGTCGACCACCTGCTTGCCGCCGGTGTACCAGTAGGTGATCGCGAAGATCACCTGACCGGTGGCCAGGGTGGCGACGAACGCGTCCACTTGGGCGAGTTCCACCAGCAGGGCGTTCACCAGGCCGACGACCGCGCCGCCGACCAGCACGAGCAGGATCACCAGGCGGTAGTCCATGCCGCGCAGCTGCAAGGAGAGCGAGAGCACCTGCCAGAGGCCGAGCGCGTATCCGGCGGACAGGTCGATCTTGCCCGCGATCATCGGCACGGTGACCGCGAGCGCGAGGACGAGCGGAACGGCGTTGCCCGCGGCGAGCAACCGGAAGTTCAGTCCGGTGGCGAACGTCTCGGGCGCGAGCGCGGTGAACAACCCGAGCAGTCCCAGCGTGACCAGCACCATGCCGTAGACCGTCAGCAGTCTTCGCGGGACCGAGGTGCCCTTGCGGGGCTCCAGCGCGGTCGAGCGGACCGAGGTGTGCGAGGGCATCAGACTCCTTTGTCCGGCAACCCGGAAGCAGCGGCGACGAGGGCTCCCACGGTGAGCGCGCCGCCCGAGAGCTCGCGGATCACCCGGCCCCGTTCGAACACGAGCGCGCGGTGGCAGATCGCGGCGACCTCTTCGAGATCCGTCGACACCACGAGCGCGGCGACTCCTTCTTCACCCGCCTTGCGCAGCAACGCGTAGATGTCGGCCTTGGCGCCGACGTCCACGCCCATGGTCGGTTCCTCCAGCACGACGACCGCGCGGCCGACGCCGAACCACCTGGCCAGCAACACCTTCTGCTGGTTGCCGCCGGAGAGCGTGTCGATCACGGCTTCCGGGTCGTCCGGGCGGACGCCGAACTCGCGCACGAGCTCCGCGGCCCTGGCCCGTTCGGCCCGCCGCCCGCTCCCCCAGACCTTCGGGTTCAGGAAGATGTTCTCCCGCACCGAAAGCCCGCCGGCCACGCCGTCGGCCTCGCGGTTGGAGGTGCTGAACCCGACCCCGGCGGCCACCGCGGCGGCGGTGTCGCGGGGCCGGAAGTCCGCACCCAGCAACACCATCCGCCCGGCGCGCACACCGAGCTCGCCCGCGACCGCCCGGCCGATCTCGTCCTGTCCGGCACCGCGCAGGCCGACGAGCCCCACCACCTCGCCGGCCCGCAACTCCAGGTCGACGGGTCCGACATCGTTGACACGCAGGCCCTGCAGCTCCAGCCGCACGTCGTCGCCGACCTCACCGGGCGAAGCCGCGGTGGTCTCCCTTCCCACGATCAGGTGCACGAGTTCCTGCTGCGGGATCTCGCCCGTGGGCCGCGCGGCGACCACCTGGCCGTCGCGCAGGACCACGACGGAGTCCGCGATCTCGTACACCTCGTCGAGGCGGTGCGACACGTAGATCATGCCGACGCCCTGGTCCCGCAACCGGTGCAGCACCTGGAAGAGCCGCTGCACGTCGGCCTGCGGCAGGCTCGCGGTCGGCTCGTCGAGCACGAGCAGCTTCGGCTCGCCCACGAGCCCGCGGGCGATGGCGAGCAGCGAACGTTCGGTGCGCGGCAGGTCGAAGACGCGGGTGTCCGGGTCGATGCCACCGCCGACGAGATCCAGCGTGCGGTGCGCCTGCTCGCGCACGGCACGCCACGAGATGACACCGGCCCTGCGCGGAAACCCGATGGTCATGGCGATGTTCTCGGCCACCGTCATCCACTCGACGAGGCCGAGATCCTGGTGCACGAAGGAGATGCCCTCGCGCGACCGGACGCCGTCGACCAGGATCGCGCCGGAGTCCTGCTCGTGCACGCCGGCGAGCGTCTTGATCACGGTGGACTTGCCGGCGCCGTTCTCGCCGAGCAGCGCGACGATCTCCCCGCGCCGCACCTCGAACGTCACGTCGTCCACGGCCTTGTTGCCGTGGAACGACGTCGTGAGGTGCTCGATGCGCAGCAGCGCCGTCATGCGACGGCACCCCTGGTGCTCGTGCGCACGCGGTAGAGACTCGTGGAGGCGGCGATGAACAACGTGCTGCCGTCGGCGCCGCCGAAGCACACGTTGCCCACGACCTCCGGCACCGCGATCTTGCCGAGCCGGGTGCCGTCGGGCGCGTAGACCTGGACCGAGTCCGCGCTGGAGGTCCACACGTTGCCGTGCTCGTCGACCCGGAAGCCGTCCGCGACACCGGGGTTGATCTCGGCGAACACCCGGCCGTTCACGCACTTCCAGTCGTCGGTGACGTCGTAGACCCGGATGCAGTGCTCGCCGGTGCCGTCGACGCGCAGCGCGCAGGACGTGTCGGAGACGTAGAGCAGGCTCTCGTCCGGGGAGAAGGCGAGCCCGTTGGGTTCCTCGACGTCGGTGATGACGGACGTGAGCTCCCAGGTCTCCGGTGCGAACCGGAAGACGTGGTTGGCGCCGTACTCGCGATCGCCGGGATACCCCTCGTGCGGCTGGACGATGCCGTAAGGCGGGTCGGTGAACCAGATCGCGCCGTCGGAAGCGACGACCACGTCGTTGGGCGAGTTGAGCCGGGCGGTGCCGAACCTGTCGACGACCACGTGCGTGGTGCCGTCGCTCTCGGTCCGTTCGATCGCCCGCCGGCCGTGCGAGCAGGCGACGATCCGGCCGTCGCGGTCGAGCGTCCGCCCGTTGGTGAACTCGGCGGGCTCGCGGTCGACCGTCACCTCACCGGTGGCCTCGGTCCAGCGCAGCACCCGGTTTCCCGGGATGTCGGACCAGATCACCGCCTCGTCCGCGGGCAGCCACAGCGGTCCCTCGCTCCAGGTCGCTCCGCCACCCAGGCGTTCGACCCGCGCGCCCGGTGCGAGCAGCCCGGTCAGCCGCCGGTCCTCGACGACGACGTCGTGCACCGCCCACCGCCCTTCTTCGTTCCACCTGTGGAACACTGTTCTACCAGTGGAACGGTGGACGAATGTCTAGAAGTTCTCCTCTTGTTCCGAACGCCGACAGACGCTATTCCGGGTTTTCCTCACGCCGAAGTTGATTCCGCGCTGTTCGGAGAACTTTCCGCCGCGGCACCACACCGCCTCCGGCGGAGAGTGGCGATGCTGGGCGGATGAGTCGCCGCGGACTGAACCTGGTCGACGACCACGTGAGCGCCCTGCGCGAGGCGGTGAGCACGGCCCTCGCCTCGCTGACCGCCGATCTTCCCTGGCTGAGCAGCGAACTCACGACCCGCCTCCTCCGCAACGACGACCTCCGCATCGCCCGCGAACGCCTGTTCGCCGTCATCGCCGCCGCCGCGATGGGCGGCAGGCCCGTGCAGGGCCTTCCCGTCGCGACCATCTCGACGCTGTGGTGGAGCGGCGTCGACGACGACGGCCTGCCGAACGCCGCGTTGCTCACTTTGCACCACATCAGCACCATCCGCGCCTCGAAGGAACGCCGCACGGGATGGATGGAGGACGTCCTCAAGTCCACCAACTCCGCCCTCGAAGCCTCGATCGCGACGAAGACCCGCCACGCCGGCGAGTTCAGCCGCCAGGCCGTCCTGTCGGACCACCTCGGCCTGCACGGCGGCGCCTACGCCAGGGACGCGGCCATGACCGCGCGGATCTGCGCACCGCGGACGGTCGAGCCGTGGCGCAGGTTCGGCATGCTCTACGGCCTGCTCCGCAGGACCACGCTCGACCACCGATCGTCCACTGTGGACGAAGACGGGAACCCGGCCCTGATCGTGCCCGACCTGTTGATGGCACACGCCTGCGCCCGCGCCGCCCCCGCCGCCAAGGTCGAGCTCGCCCGGCTGCGCAGCGAGGCGTCACTGCACCCGTACACGCGCGCGACCCTGCGAGACCTGCTGCGCTCGCCTCACGTCGTGGCGGCCTACCGCACCGATCTGCGCAGTCTGCACCACCGCGCCCACGCGCAACTCGACGAGCTCGAACCCGTTTCCCCGTACGGCGAACTGCTGAGGTCGACGCTGGACGAGGCACTGGAGACCGGGGTGCCGTCCGCCCGCGAGGTGGTGGGCCTGTAGTGCGCCACCGGGTGGCCGGCTCACCTCGGCCACCCGAGCACCGCGGTCACCTCACCGAGCCCGCGTAAGCAACGTAGGCCACGCCGTTGCCGCGCACCCGGAAGTGGATGAGCCGATCCGCGCCCATGCGCGTGCACGGGTCGCCCGTCCGTTCCGGCTGGACGTCGTAGGAGCCCCAGAGGTAGCCGCCGGACGCGCCGATCCGCGAACCCCAGTTCTCACAGACGATCTTGCTGACCGGCTGGGCGTTCACCGGCATGCCCTGAACGGCGCTCGAACTGATCGTCGGGCAGGCGCCGTCCTTCTTGTAGTTCACCCCGACCCAGGTCCGCACCGCGAAGGATCCCTGTCCGGGCACGGTGAGCGTCTGGGCCGCGTTGGAGACGTACAGGCAGATCCGGCGGTTGGTGACGGCCTCCGCCTGCGGCGTCAGCGACGTCGACACCGCGGGCGCTATCGTGGCGAGCAACGCCAGCACCGCGCCGAGCAGAACCGGGTGCCGGCCAGTTGACAGGTTCAAACGTCCAATTGCGTTCATGGCTCGGAGCGTATTGCCGCGCCCGGCTTTCGAACTCTTTTCTCCGCCGGCCACCGACCGCTTTCCTCAAACGGCGAACCTTGCTCAAGTAAAGCTCAAGAATCAAGCAGGTGCGCGAAGTGGGTTATTTCCGGAATTCGGCGAGGTTGTCCTTCGTCACGACCTTCACGGGAACGTCCACCACTCGCTGGACGCGCTCGCCCCGCACCGCCTTGACGGCCTGCTCGACGGCCTTGCGGCCGAGCAGGCCGGGCTGCTGGGCGACGGTCGCCGCCATCGTGCCCGCCTCGATCGCCGCGAAGGCCTCCCGTGTGCCGTCGAAGCCCACGACGTGCACGTCCTTGCCCGCCTTCGCACCGAGCGCCGCGATCGCGCCGAGCGCCATCTCGTCGTTGTCCGCGAAGACACCCTTGATGCGGGTGTTGCCGCGCAACAGGTTCGTCATCACGCTGAGGGCGCGGGCGCGGCTGAAGTCGGCGTTCTGCCGCGCCACGACCTTGATGCCACCGGAGTTCATGCCCTGCTCGAACCCGGCGCCGCGGTCGACGGTCGCCGACGCGCCGGTCACTCCGCGCAGGTGGACGACCTCGCCGGTGGCGGCGCGACCCAGTGCGATCGCCGCCAGCGCACCACCCTGGACGTTGTCGGAGGCCACCTCGGAGGCCACCTCGCTGCCGTTGATGGTTCGGTCCACCGTCACCAACGGGACGAGCGCGCTCTCCGCGACGTCCACCGCCGGGGCCGAGCGGGTCGAGTCGACCGGGTTGATGATGATCGCGCGCACGTGCTGCTCCGTGAGCGTTCGCACCTGCTTGACCTGGGTGTCGGCGTCGTTGACCGCGTTGAGGACGACGACCGACGCCCCCAGCTCGGCCGCGGCCTTCTCGATGCCGTCCTTCATCTCCTGGAAGAACGGGTTGTCCAAGGTGGACACCGCGAAGCCGATGCGGATCTGCTCACCGGTGCCGCCCTGGGCCAGTGATTCGGAACTGCACGCGGCCAGCGCCAGGAGCGAGCACATCGCCAAGCTGCCGAGCTTCAACTTCCTCATACCTCTTCGTCAACAGATGGTTGTTCCGGTCACGACCGCGACCGCGCTTTCCCCGCAGGATCGACCGCGTTCCGGACCCGAAACAGGGCTTTCCGCGCTGTGCGGAAAGCTTCCCGTCTATGGAGGAAGAATTACGAACCAATCAATGTCTCAAGCCGCTGCCTCCCGGCGGACTCAGCCGATTTGATGACAGGGCTGTCAGCTGTCGATCTGCTCGTAGTCGAACCAGTCGAAGTGGACAGTCCCGGCCGAGGCGAACATCCCGACGACCCGGCCGGTGAAACCGCCGGCGACCTCGGTGGAGAGATACCGGCCGTCGAGCGTGCCGAGTTCGGTGAAGGTGCCGTCCGGCTCCTCGACGCCGAAGGTGAGCGTGTCGGGACCGGTGCGCGGATCCTGCATCTTCCGCACCGCGTCCACCCGGACACCGATCACCAGTGGCCCGGCGGGTGCGGGACGGGACGCCACCACGGTGCGCAGCGGGCCGATGCGGGCCAGCACCCGCACCTCTCCCGCGGCCACCTCGATCTCGTAGTGGTGCCGCTCGTCGAACCGGACGGCGAGCCCGCCGCTGCCCTCGCCCGGATCGATCAGGGCGCGAGCGCGGCACGACTGGTGCCGCTGGCGCCGGCCGGCGAACACGACGCCGGGATCGTCGAGCGACTCACCGCGGGCGTGCAGGGTCAGCCAGCCGGGGCGTTCGTCGAGCCGGTAGTGGTGTTCGGGACGGTCCCGCGGCGAGATCCAGCACGGCGGCAGCACGTCGGCGTCGAAGTCGTCGCGCACGGGCTCCGGCGCGGTGGGATGGTGCGGCCACCCGAGTTCGGACGGGTCCGGTCCCACGGCACCGACGACCGGCCAACCGTCCACCCAGGACACCGGCGCCAGGAACGTCTCGCGGCCCAGCACGTGCCAGCCGGGCGTGCCGCCGCCGGGACGCACCCCCAGCAGCACCATCCACCAGGAGTCGTCGGGGGCCTGCACCAGGTCGGCGTGGCCGGTGTTCTGCACGGGGTGATCGGTGCCGCGGTGCGTGAGAATCGGGTTGTGCGGACACGGTTCGAACGGGCCGTCCGGCGTGCGGCTCCGCGCGATCGAGACGCCGTGACCCCGTTCCGTGCCGCCTTCCGCGATCAGCAGGTACCAGTGGTCCCCGATGCGGTACAGGTGCGGCGCTTCCGGGGCTTTCGCTCCTGGCGTGCCGGACCACAGGTGACGCGCCGGGCCGGACGTCTCGCCGGTGTTCGGGTCGAGGCGGATCTGGCCGACCCCGGCGACCGTGCACCAGCAGTTCCCCTCCTCGTCCCACGCGAGATCCGGGTCGATGCCGGGAACACCGGGCAGGCGAACCGGATCGGACCACGGTCCCGCCGGATCGGTGGCGGTGAACAACATGTTGCCGGCGTCGCTGACGTTCGTGACGATCAACCAGAACTTGCCGTCGTGGTGCCGCAACGTCGGTGCGTAGATCCCACCGGACGAGGGAGAGTCCGCGGGCAGCCGCAACTGGCTCGGCCGGTCCAGCGCGTTGCCGATCTGCGTCCAGTGCACGAGGTCACGGCTGTGGAAGATCGGGATGCCGGGGAAGTACTCGAAACTGGAGCACGCCACGTAGTAGTCCGCGCCGACGCGGCACACGCTGGGGTCGGGGTAGAAGCCCGGGATCACCGGGGTGGCGCCGCTCATCCCTTGATCGCCCCCGTGAGCACTCCGGTGCGGAAGTGCTTCTGCAGGAACGGGTACACCAGCAGCAACGGCACGAGCGTCAGCACGACCACCGCCATCTGCAGCGACAACGGCGCGGTCTGCGCGTGTGCCGTGCCGAAGCCGGAGTTGATCGAGCCGGGCAGTCCGTTGCCCCGGTTGACATAGGTGAGCAGCACGTAGGTCAACGGCCACCTCTCACTTTCCGTCGGCATGTACAACATGACGTTGAAGAACGAGTTCCAGTAGCCGACCGCGTAGAAGAGCGCGACCACGGCGGTGACGGCCCGCGAGGTCGGCAGGACGACGGACCACAGGATGCGCCAGTCCCCCGCACCGTCCACTCTGGCCGCGTCGATCAGGTCGGCCGAGGTCTCCGAGTAGAACGACCGCAGGACCAGGATGTTGAACACCGACACCGCGCCGGGCAGGATCAGCGCCCACCACTGCCCGTAGCCGCCGAGCCCGGTCACCACGAGGAAGGTGGGGATCAGGCCGCCGCTGACGAACATCGTGATGATCAGCAATACCAGCAGGAAGCGGTGCCCGACCGAACGCGGCCGGGACAGGCCGTAGGCGCACAGGATCGAGATCACCAGCGACACCGCCGTGCCCACGAGCGTGATGCCGAGGCTCACCAGCAGCGCGGTGCGGACGGTCGGGTCGCCCAGCATCTGCCGGTACGCCTCCAGGGTGAGGCCGTCCGGCCAGATCACCAGTCCTCCGGCGCGGTTGACCGCGGCCCTGGTGGACAGGCTGGTCACCACGATGATCCACAGTGGCCCCAGCACCGCCAGCAGCACCACACCCAGCGGTACGCCCTTGGCCGCCTGCCCCAGAGCCGTCGGCGGCTCCTCCCACGCCGGGCGTCGCGGGTTCCGTTTCCGGCCGCGGGCAACGGGTTTCGCCGCCGCGACCGGCGAGCTCGGACGATCGGTCGTGAGGGTGTCTGTCATCTCCGGTACAACCCGTCCCCGCCGAACGCGTGCGCCAGCTTGTTCGCACCCCACAACAGCAGCAGGGAGATCACGCTCTTGAACAGGCCGGCGGCCGCGCCGTAGCTGTAGTCGCCAGTCGCGATGCCGTAGTAGAAGGCGAAGGTGTCCAGCACGTCCGCGGTTTCGTGGCCGACCGCCTCCCGCTGGACCAGGAACTGCTCGAAGCCGACGGTCAGCGCGTTGCCCAGCCGCAGCACCAGCATCAGCACGATGACGGCGCGCAGGCCGGGCAGCGTGATGTGCCACATCCGCCGCCACCACCCGGCACCGTCGGCCGCCGCGGCCTCGTACAGGTCGGTGTTGATCGCGGCCAGCGCGGCCAGGAAGACGATGATCCCCCAGCCCGCCTCCTTCCAGATCACCTGGGAGGTCACCAGCAACGCGAAGGTGCCGGGCTCGGTCATGACGTCCCAGGTGGCGAGGTCGTTGGTGCGCAGGAACTGGTTGAGCGCCCCGGCACCGCCGAGCATCTGCTGGAAGATCGTGATCGTCAGCACCCACGAGAAGAAGTGCGGCAGGTAGACGACGGACTGGACGAAGGTGCGCACCCGTTCGCTGAGCACGGAGTCGAGCAGCAGAGCCAGTGCGATCGGAATCGGGAAGAACAGCACCAGCTGCACGAAGCTGAGGTAGAGCGTGTTCCCCACCGCGCCCCAGAACAACGGGTCGTTGAAGAGCCGTTGGAACTGGTAGAGGCCGACCCATTCGCTCTGCCCGACCCCGACCAGCGGGTCGTACGACTGGAACGCGGTCACCAGGCCGAACAGCGGCACGTAGTTGAACACCACCAGCAGGGCGACGGTGGGCACCGTCATCAGCAGCAGTGATCGATCGCGCCTCAGCCTGATCCGCAGGCTCAGTCCGCTCACTGACCGGTGCCGAACTTCTGCAGCACGTTCTCGTCCATCCACCCGGCCAGCCGGTCACCACCGCCCGACTGCCAGGTCTTGATCGCCTCCTGCACCTCGGAGACCTTCTTCTTGCCGTGGTAGCAGTCCTTGATGGAGTCCTCGACGGCCTGCGCCGCGTCCGCGGTGGCCATCGCCTGCGGCATGCTGACGTTCATGTTCCAGAAGACCGGCTTGTAGAGCGCTTTTGCGTTCGCGGCCTGCCAGGCGGTGTAGTCCCTCGTGACGACGTCCGCGCCGGGGTTGCTGATCACCGCGGGCGGCGAGGCGAGGAACGGGAAGGTCTGCGCCTGGACGTTCTTCTTGCCTTCCTCGTTGGCCGTGGGCACGCCGTTCACCACCGTGTGGTGCACGCCCTCGACCCCGAAGTTGACCATCGTGTACTCGGCGGTGCCGTACGGCGCGGCGAGGTAGTTGGCGACGGCCAGCAGTTCCTCGATCTGCTCGGGCTTGAGGTTCACGTTGAGGTAGCTCACGGTCGTCGAGGAGGTGGCCATGAACATCCGGGCTTCGCTCTTGCCGTCGGCGGCGAAGTAGTTGAACGAACCACGCCGGTAGCCCGGGTTGGCCGCGCTGCCCGACTGGTGGTCGGCGAGGTTCCACGTGCCGGTGCCGCCACCCGTGATCAGCGTCTTCCCGCTGTAGAAGCGGGTGTTGGCGTTCGCGTTGTCACCCGCGACCGCGTCCGGGTGCAGGTAGCCGGCGGTCGCCAGCTTGTAGTGCCAGTCGAGTGCTTCGAGGAACTCGGGCATCAGGTACTTGTGGACGAGCTTTCCGTTGTCCACCTTCCACTTCGCCGGCACGCCCCAGCTCGGGAACAGGTAGGTCCAGACGTCGTCGAAAGCCCACACGCCGCGTTTGGCGTCGGTCAGCTCCTTGCCCAGGTTCAACAGGTCGTCGGCCGACTTCACCTGGTCGGCCTTGATGCCCTTCGCGTCCAGGACGTCACGCCGGTAGTACGTGGTGCCGGTGACGACGAAGCTGCTGGAGAACGACGGGATCCCGTAGAGCTTGTCGCCCCAGGCGCCGACCTGCCAGGCACCCGTGGGGATGGCGGCGAGGTTGGGATACTTCTTGACCTTGTCGCCGGCCAGGTAGGGCGTCAGGTCCGCGAGCTGGGACGCGGCCAGCCCACCGACGTTGAAGGCCGCGTTCCACCACGTCGGCAGCTGGATCCAGTCGGGCAACCGTTTCGCCGCCGTCATCGTCGGGATGATCGTGGCGTAGTTGTTGCCGTCCGCGGGTTTCATCGTGAGGTTGACGCCGAGCGCCTTGTTCATGGCCTCGTAGAACGAGTTTCCCGGTGACGGCACGGTGCCCCAGAGCGGCGTGACGGCCGTGTAGGCACCACCTCGGCCCGGCACACCCGAGACGGTGGCGACCCTGCTGGACGGATAGGTGAGGTAGCCGGGATCGGTCAGGACACCGGGACCTCCTGCCACAGAAGGAATGTCGGGCGGCACCGCGGTGTTCGGCAGGTGGGCCGGCAATGCCGCCTGGAGAGCCGCCCCTGAGTTGACACCGGCTTGCGGCCGGGGAGCGGAAGAACAGGCGGACACCAACGGTCCGAACGCGGCGGCCGCGATCGCGGCCCGGACGAAGCTTCTGCGGTTCAGCTCGATGCCCATGCTGTGGGACCGACCCTTCTCCATCGAAGTGTCGAAGCGCTTAGATGATCGGGAGGGTAACCACGTTCCCGGCGGCCCGACAACATCCCTGCCAGGCGGCCTAAACCGCATCTACCTGCATGGATGCGCTTCGATTGGACCGAGCGCCATCGTCGAAGCGCTTCGATCCAGCCTTCGATTCAAGTCATCGACCGGTGGTTCGACCACAGCTTCGAAACAGGCGAACGCAGGGGCCACAATCAGCACTCGACGAATTCTCCATCCGCGATTCGACAACCTCCGAAGATCGAGGAAATCTGTCCTCGCACCAGATGAGGCATTCACCTCCAACGTTCGCAACGGACACCGGAAAGCACGAGGAAGGGTTGCGCAAACCGATGACTCATCTCTGGGGCAAGGCGATCGCGGCGGCGGTCGTCGTGGCGGGCGCGAAGCCGGTGGGCGGCGGCACGACCATCCTTCTGCACGGCACCAGTTCTTGAGGGCGTCCGCGAAGAACTCCAGCGGCACGTCCACTCCGGACAGTGTCGGCGTCCGGTCCAGGTGGCCCTGCGGGACGGCTCCCTCGGCTGTGACAACGGCGGAACCCTGCCGGAACCCGGCGTGGTGGGGCGGGAGCCTGCAAAACCAGTCAACGACTGGCAAAGTGCGGAAGAGCCACGTCAGCGGCAGCTCGGGGACTTCCGCGTTCTTCGGATGGCCACGCTTGCGCGGGGTGGCTTGAATGGCCGTGTCCGCCACTTCCCACGAGTCACCGCGGACGATCCGCGGCCCCGCCCGCCCTTCCGCACAAGTCCGCGGGCGGGGCTCCGCCGCACCTCCGCCGCACCTCCGCCGCACCTCCGACGATGTGACGCATCCTGACTTGGCTTACGTATAGTCAGGGGTTATCGTCCTGACTATGGGCTGGGATAGTCAGGAAGGACCTGTCATGACCAAGACCGCCGTCATCGTCGACGCCGTCCGCACCCCGCTGGCCAAGGGCAAGCCCGGTGGCGCCTACTCCGAGATCCACCCCGTCGACCTGCACAGCACGGTCCTCGCGGCGCTCGTCGACCGCACCGGCATCGATCCCGCCGTCGTTGACGACGTGATCAGCGGCGCCGTCGGGCAGGTCGGCGAACAGTCCGGCAACACCGCGCGCTGGGCCGCGCTCGCCGCCGGGTTCCCCGAGTCGGTGCCCGGTGTCACCGTCGATCGCCAGTGCGGTTCAAGCCAGCAGGCACTGCACTTCGCCGCCCAGGGCGTGATCGCCGGCGCCTACGACGTCGTCATCGCCTCCGGCGTCGAGTCGATGAGCCGGATCCCGATCGGCTCGCAGACCCTGGGCAAGGACTTCCTCGGCTCGAAGGTCGGCGCGCGCTACGACAACGGCCTTGTGCCGCAGGGCATCAGCGCGGAACTCATCGCCCAGCGCTGGAACCTCTCCCGCGCCCAGCTCGACGAGTTCTCCGCCGAGTCCCACCAGCGCGCCACCACGGCGTGGAAGAACGGGTTCTTCGACTCGCAGATCGCGCGCGTCAACGAACTCGGCGTCGACGAGACGATCCGTCCGGACACGACCGTCGAGGCCCTGTCCGCGCTGCGGCCCGCGTTTCGCAACGACCACTGGGCCGCGCGGTATCCGGAGCTCGACTGGCGCATCACCGCGGGCAACAGCTCCCCCGTCAACGACGGCGCCGCGGCGGTCCTGGTGACGAGCGAGGAAGCAGCCGCTCGCCTCGGCCTCACGCCGCGGGCCCGCGTCCACTCGTTCGCCGTCGCGGGTGACGACCCGATCTTCATGCTCACCGGCATCATCCCCGCCACCCACAAGGTCCTCGCCCGAGCCGGTCTGACCGTCCACGACATCGACGCCTTCGAGGTCAACGAGGCGTTCGCCCCCGTCGTGCTGGCGTGGCAGGCCGAGACCGGCGCCGACCTCGCCAGGGTCAACATCAACGGTGGCGCCATCGCGATCGGCCATCCGCTCGGTGGTTCCGGCGCGCGCCTGATGACCACGTTGCTGCACAACCTCGAACAGACCGGCGGCCGTTACGGACTCCAGGTGATGTGCGAGGCAGGAGGACTCGCCAACGCCACCGTCATCGAGCGGATCTAGTGCCGCACTAGCGCTTGATCCGGACCGCCAGCTCTTCCGGCTCCAGCGAAGGCGTTCCGGCCGGGGCGACCAGCACGCGGACCAGCTCGCCGGTCTCGGCGGACACCACCTGCAGCGGACCACCACCGGGCTGCAGGTGCGTGTCGCCCCACTGCATCAGGGCCACGATCACGGGCAGCAGGGCGCGGCCCTTGTCGGTGAGGACGTACTCGTACCGCGTTCGCGCTCCCGGCTCCTGGTACGGCTGCTTCTCGAGCATGCCGGACTCGACGAGTTCCTTGAGCCGCTTGGCCGCCACCGCCTCGGTGATGCCCACCCGTCGCACGAAGCCGTCGAACCGGGTGGTGCCGTAGAAGGCTTCCCGCAGCAGGAGCATCGCCGACTTGGTGCCGACGACGTCCAGTGCCTTCGCGAGCGAGCACTCGTCCGGCCGCCACTGGTCCAGCGCGGCCAGTGGCCCGTTCATCCGCATGGCCATGCCCGCAGATTACACCTGACTTGACCCAACCACACCCAGCTGGTGAGCGTTCCGTTCAGCCGATGAGCGGGTGGCCGGAGAGCCTCCGCCGGGGTGGAATGAACGGGCCTGGGAAGCCGACGGAGGTGTGGCATGCGAACACGGCTCGTGGTGTCGTTGCTGGGGCTCGTGCTCTTCACCGGTGGTGCGCCCGCGGTGGCCGCCCCGCCTGTCCCCGGTGACCAGCCGTTGCCCGGCTACACCGTCAACAACCCGCCGCTGAAGCCGGAGGTCGTCGACGGACAACCGACCAGGGTGCTGCAGGGCATCCACCAGCACTCCGCGTACATCGTCGAGGTGCCCGCGAAGTGGAACGGCCGGCTGGCCATGTGGGCGCACGGCTACCGCGGCACCGGCACCGTGCTCACCGTCGACCCGCCGGCCTACGGCCTGCGCGCCCGGATGCTCGGCCAGGGGTATGCCTGGGCCGCGTCCTCCTACTACCACAACGGTTACGACGTTCGCGCCGGCGTCCAAGCGACCCGCGATCTGGCGAAGCACTTCGGCACGCTCGTCGCCAAGCCGAAGCAGGTCCTCATCGCCGGCGTGTCGATGGGCGGGCACGTCATCGGTCGTTCGCTGGAGCAGTACCCCGGCTTCTACGACGGCGCGCTGCCGATGTGCGGCGTGCTCGGCGATCACGAGCTGTTCGACTTCTTCCTGGACTACCAGCTGACGGCGCAGGCGCTCTCCGGGATCCGCTCCTACCCGGTGCCGGCCGACTACCTCACCACCGTGGTGCCGCAGATCCAGGAGAAGCTGGGCCTGAGGACTCTCGTGCCCGGCGGCCCGGACACCGTGACGGACCGGGGCGCCCAGTTCCGCGCGGTCGTGACCGAACGCAGCGGCGGCCCCCGACCGGCCTCGGCGCCCGCTTTCGCGTTCTGGAAGGACTTCCTGTTCAGCCTCGCCGCGCCACCGGCCGACAACGCCCCGCTCGCGCTCGACCCCGGCAGGCTGGCGACCAACCTCGGCACCCGCTACCAGCCGAACTCGCCGGTCGACCTCAACCGCGAGGTGCAGCGGGTGGCGCCGCGCGACTGGCGGTCCCGCCTCTCCCCCGCGCTCACCGAGATCCCGAGGATCTCGGGCAAGCCGAGGGTGCCGGTGCTCTCGCTGCACGGGCTCGGCGACCTCTTCGTGCCGTTCTCGATGGAGCAGGACTACCGGACCGACGTCGCCCGCAACGGCCAGTCGAAGTGGTTGGTGCAACGGGCGATCCGCACGGTGGACCACTGCGAGTTCTCGCCGGCGGAGGCGGGCGCGGCGTGGAACGACCTGGTGGCGTGGACCGACCGCGGCCGCAAACCGGCCGGCGACACGATCGACAACCGCAACACAGTGGCCGCACCGACCTTCGGCTGCCGCTTCACCGACCACACCGCCTACAACGCCCCCGGCACCCGCAAACTCTTCTCCCCCTGCCCCTGACCCCTCCTGCTGACGCACACGCGGGGGCCTTTCGTACTGTCACGTAGTACGTAGGGTCCCCGCGTGTCGAAAAATGAGGCTGGCGGGGTGTGTGTGGGTGAACGGCGCTAGTTCGAGTTGTGGTCTGGTGGCGCGCGACCGGCAACTAGGCTCGACGCCATGTTGGTCGGCCGGGATGCGGAACGGGACCACGTCGAGCGATCACTGGGGCAGGCGTCGTCCGGTCGCAGCGCGGCGCTGGTCGTCCGTGGCGAGGCGGGGATGGGCAAGTCGGCGCTGCTCGACCACGCGGTGGCCACGGCTCACGGCATGCGGGTGTTGCGCGGTGTCGGCATCGAGTCCGAGGCCGAGCTGGCGTTCGGCGCGCTGCACCTGCTGCTGTACCCGTACCTGGACCGGCTCGACCTGCTGCCCGGACCGCAGGCGGCCGCGTTGCGGGGCGCGTTCGGGCTGAGCAGCGACACCGCGACCACTCCGTTCCTGATCGGCGCGGCGACGTTGACGTTGCTGGCCGAACTCGCGGCGGAGCAGCCGTTGTTGTGCGTGGTCGACGACGCGCAGTGGCTGGATCGAGGCTCGTCGGACGCTTTGCTGTTCGCCGCCCGGCGGTTTCAGGCCGACCCTGTCGCGATGCTGTTCGCGGTGCGCGACACCGCGGTGCCGTTCCACACGCCCGGCATCGAGGAGTTGCGGCTGCCGGGCCTCGCACCCGGCGCGGCGGCCCGGTTGCTCGACCATCACAGTCCCGGGTTGACGGCGCCGATGCGGGCGCGGGTGCTGGAGGAGGCCGACGGGAACCCGCTCGCGCTGCTCGAACTCGGTGCGGCACGGCTCGCGGCGCAACGGGAGGGCCGGGCCGAGCCCGCGCACCAGGTCGGTCCGCTACCGGTCACGCGACGGGTGCAGGAGACGTTCCGCGAGCAGATCGTCGGTCTACCCGAGGCGTGCCAGGCGATCCTGCTGGTCGCCGCGGCCGACCGGTTCGCCGGGATGGACACGGTGCTGCGCGTCGCGCGTGCGGTCGGGGCGGACACCTCCGACCTGGACGCGGCCGAACGCGCCGGCCTGATCAGCGTGACGGACGGGGAGCTGACGTTCCGGCACCCATTGGTGCGAGCCGCCGCCTACCAGTGCGCCACCCACTACCAGCGGATCGCGGTGCACCGGGCGTTCGCCGAGGCGCTCGTCACCCCGGACGTGCTCGACCGGCGGGCCTGGCACCTCGCGACCGCCACCACCGAGCCGGACGAGGCGGTGGCCGCCGAGCTCGAACGGACCGCGCTGCGGGCGGAACGCCGCGGCGGGGCCATGGCCGTGTCCGCCGCGTACGACCGCGCCGGGCGGTTGAGCGTGGATCCCGAACTCAAGGCGCGGCGCATCGCCAAGGCCGCCCTCGCCGCCTACGACGCGGGCAAGCCCGACCGCGCGGCACGCCTGGCCGTGGAGGTCACGTCCCTCACCTCCGATCCGCGGACCATCGCGGACGCGACGTTGCTGCGCGGCCAGATCGAGTACGAGCGGACGTCGCCCGAAGCGGACGCCACGCTCGCGTGCGAGGCGGCGCGGCTGATCATGGACAGCGATCCCGAACGAGCCGTCGTCATGCTGACCGAGATGATGTGCGCCGGGCGGGACGCGGGCGCGCTCCCCCTGATCGCCGAGGGCGCGCGATTGCTGGCCGAGTTGCGGCTGCCGCGGAGTTCCAGACCCCGCGCGTCCGCTGATGCGCAGATCTGCTGGGGGCACTTGCTGAGCGGCCGGCCGGAGCACGCCGCCGGACCGCTGCGCGCCATGGTCGAGATCGGCCGCGGGCCGGACGAGGACGTCATGCACCGGATCGTGGCCGGGTTCAGCGGTTTGATGCTGGCCGAGGACCAGGCGACCGTCGCGGTGATGGAGATGCTGCTGGCGGAGGTGCGCGCCAGCGGAGCGTTGACCTGGATCCCCTACGCGCAGGAGGTGCTCGCGCTGGCCCAGTCTCTGGGCGGCGACTTCCTCGCGGCGCAGACCTCGCTGGCCGAGGCGCTGGCCCTCAGCACCGAGTTCGGGATGGACATGGAGGTCGCGGTCCTGCGGGCGATCTCGGTGTGGCTGACCGCGGTGACGGGCGACGAACCGCGCTGCCGGACGTTGGCCGCCGAGGCACGGCCGGTCCTCGACGGACGGCACGCCGTCGGCATCGCGCTGACGTCCTGGGGCCTCGGCCTGCTCGACCTCGCCGCCGGACGGTACGGGGCGGCGTTCGACGCGCTGCACGCCGTGTGCACCGGACCGGCCAGGTACGACTTCCTCGTCCGCGCGGTCCCGGACCTGGTGGAGGCCGCGGTCCGGGACGGCCGCCCCGGCCTCGTCGCCGATCAGCTCACCGCGTTCGAACGGTGGGCCGCGCACGTGGACAGTCCGGTCGCGACGGCGTTGGCGCACCGTTGCCGGGCGATGATCGAGGACTCGGAGGAGCACTATCGGACCGCGCTCGACCTGCCCACCGGCCGGTTCGACCAGGCCAGAACGCGGTTGCTGTACGGCGAGTGGTTGCGCCGCAAACGCCGTCGCGGCGAGGCGCGTGCCGAACTCGCCGCCGCGCTGGCCGGGTTCACCAGGCTGGGCGCCTCGACCTGGGAAGCGCGCGCGACGAGCGAGCTCACCGCGCTCGGTGAACGGCCGTCGCTCGAACCGGCTGCCGACGACGCGCTGAAGAACCTGACACCGCAGGAAGTTCAGGTCGTCCGGCTGGCGGCGGCGGGCCTGAGCAACAAGGAGATCGGCGCGCAGTTGTTCCTCAGCCCCCGCACGATCGGCCACCACCTGTACCGCGCCTACCCGAAGCTGGGCGTCACCCGGCGGATCGAACTGGCGCAGCTGGGGCTCGGATGACTTAGTCGCGGGCCCCGCCGACCGGTCGCACGCCAGTCACGTGACCGATGTGGACCGGGCCGCCCAGGCCATAGCTTCTCCGGCAACGAGAGGAGCAGAACATGTTGCTGGAGAACAAGACCGCGGTGATCTACGGGGGCGGCGGCTCGATCGGCGGCGCGATCGCCGACGCCTTCGCCGCCGAGGGGGCGCGGGTGTTCCTGGCCGGCCGGACCCCCGCGAAACTGGAGACGGTCGCGGACCGGATCCGCGCCGCCGGCGGCCAGGTCGAGACGGCGGTGGTCGACGCGATGGACGCCGCCGCGGTGAACGACCACGTCGACTCCGTCGTGGAGAAGACCGGCAGCGTGGACATCTCGATCAACCTCATCACCCTGGAGGGGATCTTCCAGCCGCTGTCCGACATCTCCACGCCCGACTTCGTCGCGGCCATCGGCAAGGCCCTGACCACCCAGCTGATCACCACGAAGGCCGCGGCCCGGCACATGGCGAAGCAGGAGTCCGGGGTGCTGCTGTTCTTCGGCGGCTCGGACCCCTCGAACGCCAGCCCGGGCATGGGCAACGTGCAGGTCGGCTTCGACGCCGTCGAGTCGTTGCGCAGGCAGTGGGCGGCGGAGCTGGCACCGCACGGCGTGCGCACTGTGACGTTGCTGACCGGCGGCATCGTCGACACCTTCCCGGACGTCCCCGAGATGGAGGGGGCCAAGCAGAGCATCATCGACGCGTCACCGCTCAAGCGCGCCGCCACGATGGCCGATGTGGGCGCGGTTGCCGCGTTCGTCGCGTCGGAACGGGGCCGCAGCATCACCTCGACGCAGGTCAACATCTCCTTCGGCGCGTGCCACGGCTGAGCCTGACCGTTGGGCAAAGGGACGCTCACCACGTTGGCCGCGGTCCGGTCCTGTGCCAGGTTGGGCAGATGTTCACCCGATCTTCCCTGGCCACGACCCTGCTCGCCGTCACAGCGGTCGTCGTCCCTGCCCCCGCCTCCGCCCACGCGGACCAGTGGCAACGCGTCGGCACCGGCATCACCGAAGGCGTCAGCGGCCTCGCCGTGCTCACCTCCCGCGGTGACCACGTCGAGGCGCTCTCGGTGATCGACAACAAGAAGCCGGGGCAGGAACGCGTCCGCAGGATCGTCCTCGACGACTACCGCGTCACGGCGGTGCGACCGATGACGTGGCAGGGCGAGATCCCGGTCGACCTGGAAGCGGTCACCCGCGTGCCGAACCGGCCGGGCGAGTACGTCGCGGTGACCAGCGGCAGCCGTGCCTTCCACGTGCGGGTGCGGGGCGACGTCGTCACCGTCCTCGCCCCGTTCGACCTGCCTTCGCACGATCCGCGGGACAACGTGGAGAGCTTCGTGCTGAAGGCCGTCGGCTCCCGGCTCGCCGCGGTGTGGGCCGATCGCGGTGCGGGCATCCGGCCGACCACGCTCTACTCGGCGTACTTCTCGTTGCAGGACCACGAGTTCGGCCCGGTCAGCACGATCAAGTACGACTCCGGCGCGCACGAGGAGACCGTCCGGCACGCGTCCGACATCGCGATCACGCCGACCGGTTCGCTGCTCGTGTCCGGCGCGGTCGATCCCGGCGACGACGGCCCGTTCTCCTCGACGCTGCGAGAGATCGGCCGGTTGGCGCCGCGCAAGGACACCGTCGGCGTCGACCTGGCCCGCCGGCCGCACCTGCTCGGCACGTTCGGCGGGCACAAGATCGAGGCGGTGACCCTGGTGCGCGGCGGTGACGTCCTGCTCGGCACCGACGACGAGAATGACGGCGGCTGGGCGCTGCCGCGCTGACGTCCTGCAACAGCACGACAACCTCGCCACAACGGCACGCCGGTACTTCTTCGGTCGGCAGACCACAACCGAGGAGGACATGGTGAAAGCCAAACTGGCGACGATGCTGGCCGCGTTGCTGGCGATCGCCGCGCTCGTCGCGCCGGCCGCGAGTGCCACGCCGTACTACCGCGACGTCTTCGTGCGCGACAACGTGAGCGACGTCGGCAACGAGCCCAGCACCGGCAGCATCTACTACAGCCCTGACATCAGGGTGTGCCACACGGCGGTGTTCTGCGCTGTGTCGCAGAACCCGGTTGTCGGAGCGAACAACTACGTCTTCGTCACGCTGAGACGCAAGGCGGGCGCCATCGGCAACGTGGACGGCGCCCTCTACCTGTACCACAGCAACATCGGCGGCGGCACGGCGTGGCCGGGCGGTTGGACGTTCATCGGTGCGGCGGGCGCGAGCGTGCCGACGTTCGGCACCACCGTCATGATCACCTGGCCTGGCTGGAACGTCCCCGGCCCCGGGCACTTCTGCCTGCTCGCCAGATGGGTGTCGGGCGCGGATCCGATGACGTTCGGCGAGGTCGCCAACACCCAGCTCAACGCGCAGCGGAACAACAACATCGCGTGGCGCAACGTCGACTCCATCCGGATCCGCCCGTTCGACCGCGTCACCGTGCCCTACACGATGGGCAATCCAGATCGCGTCGAGGCCAGGCAGAGCCTGATCTTCGAGCAGCCCCTGCCGTTCGCCGGCAAGGTGACGATCGACCTCGGACGTGAGCTCGCGGAGCGGTGGAAGGCCTCCGGCCAGAGGGGCGTCGGGGTGAAGCAGGTGGGTGAGACGCAGGTCCAGATCGTCGAACCCAAGTTCGCCCGCATCGACGGGCTGACGCTCAAGGCCGAGGAACGCGTCCAGACCGCGCTGACGTTCGAGACCGGCGAGG
Source organism: Lentzea alba (assembly GCF_011067745.1). GTDB lineage: Bacteria > Actinomycetota > Actinomycetes > Mycobacteriales > Pseudonocardiaceae > Lentzea > Lentzea alba. Next base: position 66,010 of record NZ_JAAMPJ010000012.1, on the reverse strand, counting down.
AAGCGGGTACCGCCGAGCTGCACGTGCGCCAGGTCGACGTTCAGGGCGTGGATCTCGGTGGGGCGCAGTACCTCGTCAACGAAAAGGAGTGAGTATCAACTTCGGTGGGTCCGTCTCCGTTGAACGGAGCCGGACCCACCGAAGGGGTTGTCGATGAAGACGATCATGGTGTTGTTACTGCTGTTGCTGGGAATCGTGCCCGCACACGGGGCAACGGACTACGCCCTGCCGGACTGCCCGATCGTCGTGGACGCGATCGACGGGCCGGTGCACGAGTCGACGGGGCCCTACACCGCGCTGGTGAAACTGCGCGACTGCGAGGCGAAGCAGAACGTCGAGGTGTCGTACAGGTTCGTCGACGGCACCGCGAAGCAGGGTGAGGACTACCGGGCTCCGCAGAGCGGAACGGTCATGATCAAGGCAGGCCAGAGCCACGCCGGGGTGCCGTACACCGTGCTGCGGGTGACGGACCAGAAGAAGCAGTTCGCTCTGCAGATCACCGCGGTGAAGCCGGGTCAGGTCGGCAAGGCGGTGGCCGTGTTCACGATCGCCGGCAGGAGCTGAACAACGTGACCGCCTGAGCCCAGTGCCGGGCAGCCTCGGTCCACCGCCCGCACCGGCCCTCCAGGTCGGCGAACGTGCGGTGGACCTGGGCCTGCTCGAACTCGTCCGGCGCCTGGGCCCGGGTCGTCAGCGCGGCGGCGAGATGGTCACGGGCGGCGGCGAGGTCACCGAGTGCGAGCTCAGCCTCGGCGAGGTGGCGCAGGGTCTCGGCCTCGCGATGGCGGTCGCCCAGCATGCGGCACACCTCGAGTGCTTTGGCAAGACATTCCCTTGCCACGGCTGGATCTCCGAGCGCCAGCTGGGTGATGCCGAGGCCGGTCAGCGCGTCGGCCTCGAAGCGGTGGTCGGTGACCTCGCGGCTGATCCGCAGCACGTCGCCGAACCAGCGCAGTGCCGGTTCGAGATCGGCGAGCTGGTGGAAGGCGTTGCCCAGCGACATCAGCGTCGCCGCCTCCAGCCTTGCGTTCTGCTTGGCGCGGAACGTTTCCAGTGCCGCGAACAGCGGTGAGACCGCCAGTTCCGGGCGGCCCATCCGGACGTAGGTGTAGCCGAGATTGCGGCGAGCCAGCGCCACGCCCACGTCGTCGCCCGCGGCCCGGTGCACCTCCATCGCCGCGCGGTAGGACTCCAGTGCGAGGTCGAACTGGCGCAGCTCGGAGTGCGCGTTGGCCATGTTGTTGTGCAGCCGGGCTTCCCCGCGCAGGTCGCCCGCTTCGCGCACCAGGACGAGCGCTTGTCGTTGCACCACCATGGCTTCGGCGGTGCGCGAGGTCATCTGCAGGGCGATGCCCAGTCCTCGCAACATCTCGGCCTCGGCTCGCTGGTCGCCGAGCGCGTGGGCGGCCCGGACGGCGTGCTCGCACTGCTCGACGCGCGCCGCCCAGTTGCCGCGTGCCTCGAAGTAGCTCGTCAGCAGGTACGCCAGCTGCCAGGTCTCGCGGTGCAGGCCCGAACGGGCCGCCAGCCGGATCACGTGCAGCAGGTTCTCGCTTTCGGCGTCGAGGTAGGCCAACACCTCCACGCGGTCCGCGATGAACGGGAGGTCGTCGCACCGCGGCCGGGTGACGAGATCGTGGCGCGGGTTGAGAACTTCGTTGGCCGCGTGGACGATCGTGAGATACCGGTCGAGCAGTCGTTCCACGCCGTCGCCGATGTCGCCGCTCTGCCGGGCGAACAGCCGGATCAGGTCGTGCAGCGCGTACCGGCCGTTGCCCATCTCGCTGACGAGGTGCGACGCGACGAGCTCGTCCAGCCCAGGCCCCAGCGCGTCGGCGAGGTCGGCGGAGAAGCTCGCGCCGGGATGTTCGCCGAGCACCCGGAACAGCCGCGCCGCCTGTGGACTGAGCGTGCGGTGCGCGCTGGCGAACACGGTCCGGACCGTGCGGTCGTCCCCGTCGACCGTCAGCACGTCCAACGGGTCGTTGCGGGTCAGTTCGCGCACGAGGTCGGCGATCCGCCTGCCGGGCCGGATCGCGAGCCGCGCGGCCGCGATGCGCAACGCGAGCGGCAATCGTCCACAGTGGACCGCAAGTTCGGAGGTCGCCCCGGACTCGGCGCTCACCCTCGGCTCGCCGAGGATGTCGGTCAGCAGTGCGTGGGCTTCCGGCTCGCTCAACAGGCCGAGGCTCACGGTGTGCACGGCGTGGCGGGTGCCGAGTGCGGACAGCGTGTCCCGGCTCGTGATCAGCAGCAGGTTTCCCTGGTCGCCGGGCACCAGCGGCAGGACGTCCCGCGCACGGCGGACGTCGTCCAGAACGATGAGCACTCTCTTGCCGTGCAACAACGTCCGGTACAGCGCGGCCGGATCGGCGGGCACCCGGTCGGTGGGGATGCCGAGGCCGTGCAGCATCTCGGTCAGCGCCTGGGCCGGCGTGAGCCGTTGCAGGTCCAGGAACACCTGCCCGTCCGGGAAGAGATGGGCGACGCGGTGCGCCCACTCGACCGCGAACGTGGTCTTGCCGACGCCCGCGACACCGGAGACCACGACGATCGGCGGCAGTCCGGCGAGCGCGGCGAACTCGGCGGTGCGACCGGTGAAGTGACCGGCGCGAGCGGGCAGCTGGGCGGGTTTCGCGCTGTGCAGCACGGGATCGCGGCGCAGGATGGCGGTGTGCAGTGCGGTGAGGTCCGGGCCGGGGTCGACGCCGAGCTCGTCGGCGAGCCGGTGTCTGAGCCGTCGGAACACCTCGAGCGCGTCGGCGTGCCTCCCGTCGAGGTGCAACGCCCGCATCAGCAGGCCGACGAGCCGTTCTCTGGTCGGGTGGGCGACCACCAGCCGTTCCAGTTCCTCGATCGCGTTCTGCTGGTCGAGCCGGTCGGCCCAGTACGCCTCCAGCGCCGCGATCCGCTGTTCCCGCAACCGGTCGATCTCCGCCCGGCCCCACCCGAACAGCTCCGTGCCGGCCAGCGGCTCACCCCGCCACAGGCCGAGGTCCCTGGTGCGGTCGAACGTCTCCGCGTCGACGGACGCGTCGAGCTGGTAGCCGCCCGGCTTGGTCAGGAGCGCGCCGGGCATGCCGCAGTCGGCGAGCACTTGCCGCAGCCGCGCGACATGGCTGTGCAACGACCGCACGGCCGTGCGCGGTGGATCATCGCCCCACAGCACGTCCACGAGACGGTCGACCGGGACCGGTGTGCCGGCGCGCAGGGCGAGCACCGCGACGATGCTGCGCTGCCGGGCACCGCTCAACACCGCGCGCCCGTGCGGGCCGCACACCTCGACCGGCCCGAGGATCCGGACCTCACCACCTGATCCCCTCACAGCGCGTACGTTAGCCCGCGCATATCGCTTGCGGCATCACCTGGACGACCCCACAATCGGCCGCCGGCATCGGCTGATCGGAAAGACGAACGGGTGGTTCATGTTCGATGTGATCATTGCCGGAGGCGGGCCGACCGGCACGATGCTGGCCGCCGAACTCCGGCTGCACGACGTGCGCGTTCTCGTGCTGGAGAAGGAAACCGAGCACGTGTCGTCGTTCGTCCGCGTGGTGAGCCTGCACATGCGCAGCCTGGAGATCATGGCGATGCGCGGACTGCTGGACCGTTTCCTGGAACGCGGCAGGCAGCGTCCGGTCGGCGGTGTCTTCGCCGCCATCCCCAAGCCCGCGCCCGAAGGCCTGGATTCCGCTTACCTGCTGGGCATCCCGCAGCCGGTCGCCGATCGGCTGCTCGAAGCCCATGCGATCGAACTGGGCGCACAGGTCCGGCGCGGTTGTGCGGTGGCCGGTTTCGAGCAGGACGACGAGGGCGTCACCGTCGAACTGGCCGACGGAGAGCGACTCCGAACGCGTTACCTCGTCGGCTGTGACGGCGCGCGCAGCACCGTGCGCAAAGCGCTCGGCGTCGGCTTTCCCGGCGAGCCCTCGCGCAACGACACGCTGATGGGCGAGATGGCGGCGACCGCGTCCCAGGAGGAGATCGCCGCCAGGGTGGCCGAAGTCCACGAGACCGACAAGGTGTTCAGTCTCAGCCCCTTCGGCGAGGGGATCTATCGCGTCGTGGTCTCCGTCGCGGGAGTCAGCGAGGACCGCGCGGAACCGCCCACCATCGAGGATTTCCGCCAGCAGCTGCGCGCCGTCGCCGGAACGGATTTCGGCGTGCACTCCCCGCGCTGGCTGTCCCGGTTCGGCGACGCGACCAGGCTGGCCGAGCAGTATCGGGTCGGCCGGGTGCTGCTGGCCGGCGACGCCGCGCACATCCATCCGCCCGCCGGTGGCCAGGGCCTGAACCTGGGCGTGCAGGACGCGGTGAACCTCGGCTGGAAGCTGGCCGCGCAGATCCACGGCTGGGCACCGGAAGGGTTGCTGGACAGCTACCACGCCGAACGTCATCCGGTCGCGGAAGCCGTGCTGGACAACACCCGCGCTCAGGTGGCGCTGCACTCCCCCGAACCGGGCGCGCGGGCCGTGCGCAGACTGCTCACCGAGCTCATGGACTTCGACGAGGTGAACCGGCACCTCATCGAGAAGATCATCGCGATCGGGATCCGCTACGACTTCGGCCCCGGCCCCGACCTGCTCGGCCGCCGCCTGCCCGACGTCGACCTGTTACAGGGCAGCCTCTACGACCGGCTGCGCCGGGGTCGCGGCCTGGTGCTCGACCGCACCGAACGGCTGACCGCCGAAGGCTGGTCGGACCGGGTCGACGTCATCGCGGATCCCACCGCGGCACTGGACGTTCCGGCCGTTCTGCTGCGTCCCGACGGACACGTCGCCTGGATCGGCGAACACCAGCAGGACCTGAACGACCACCTCGCCCGCTGGTTCGGCGCACCGTCGCCGGTCAGCCGGGCGGATCGCTGATCGGCTGGGGACACTGGCCACCACGGGTCGTCAGGAGCTCGAAGTGCCACATTTCGTGGGCGTACGCCTGGCACAGCCCGTAGTCCGCGCCGTGCTGGACGAGCCAGTCGGCGGCGGCGGTCGGGCCGATGTCGATGGCCTGACCCGTCACGTGCTTCGACTTCTCCGGCGGGTGCACCCACCGCCGGGCTTCCGCCTCGCTGCGGTACAGGGCGATGGCCTCGTCCAGCAGCCGCTGCTGGTACTCGGCGCTGCGCCACCCGGAGGTCACCTTCAGCTCCACGCCACGGGCCTGGGCGTCCACCGCGGCCTCGCGCACCGCCGCCAGCAACGCCGGGTCGAGGTTCGCGATGGCGGCGTGCCCGCTGTCGTTCAACGAGATGCTCTCGTTCTTCGGAATGCTGCCGTCTCCAGCGACGCGGACCGGCGTGGGCGCGGACGGGCCTCCACCGGCCGGGCCACCATCAGGCGCTGACGCGCAAGCAGCGGTCACGAGGACGAGCGCGGCGACGAACGGAATCCGAAGTCCTTTGCTGCCAGGAGCTCCACCTGCCACGGTCTGCCCTCCTCATCAGTGGTGCCGAAGTCCGGCACCACTGACACTGCAGGAGTCATGTCCCCAGCCCGCGCGCGGAATGTGCGCATTGTGCAACGAGTTGTCGACAGAACCGCTCGGTCGCGCTTTACGCGTAAGGATTGCGCCCGGAAAGCCCGCCCACCTTGCACGGACCGTTCGCCGCGTCACGGCAGACGACGACACCGAAATAGGTGATCGAGTCACCGCTGATCGACCACTTCAGGTCGTTGTACTTCGTGTTGTCCTCCTTGTCGCAACCGGAGTGGTCGTACCGGCGCGTCGGCGTCGTGTCGGGGTGCAGCGACCCGTTGTAGAACAGGAAGTAGGCGTAGACCGGCTTGGCGTCGCAGCCCCAGTCCGACACGATCAGGTCGATGTTCGCGATCGAGCTGCGCCCGGTCCAGTCGAACGACGCCCCGGCGTAGCCGTAGTCCTGCGCCGAGTAGATGAAGTCCGACACGGCGGCACTGGCCGGAGGCGCGGTCACCAGGGCGGCCGAGAGCGCTACCACGGCGGTGGCCGCGACCCGGCCAGCGATCCTGCTGAAGGTTCTGGAGATCATGGCGGGCAGTCAACAGTGCGAGCCACCCGCGCAGAAGCCTTTGCTCCTCCGTGCAAAACCTCCGCAGACCCGGCCACGGTTTCACCGCCGTTACGCCGGGTATGTACGAATTCGTGACCGACCTGACCGACCTGACCAAGGGGTACACGGCCGAGTTCCCGGACGCCGACGAACCGGTGCTGCGCGACGCGAACGGCCGCGAGGTGCTCACGTGGCAGGAGAACTACCCGTTCACCGAACGGATGTCCCGTCCCGAGTACGAACGCCTCAAACGGCGGTTGCAGATCGAGCTGCTGAAACTCCAGTACTGGGTGACCGAGACCGGACAACGTCTCGTCATCCTCTTCGAGGGCCGTGACGCCGCCGGCAAGGGCGGCACCATCAAACGGTTCACCGAGCACCTCGATCCCCGCGGCGCGCGGATCGTCGCCCTCGGCAAGCCGAGCGAGCGCGAGCGGGGCGAGTGGTACTTCCAGCGCTACGTCCGCGAGCTGCCCACGGCGGGCGAGATCGTGCTGTTCGACCGGTCCTGGTACAACCGCGCGGTCGTCGAACACGTCATGGGGTACTGCACGAAGGACGAGTACGAGCTGTTCATGCGGCAGGCACCGGATTTCGAACGGATGCTCGTCGACGACGGGGTGCTGCTGGTGAAGCTGTGGTTCTCGGTGTCCCGCAACGAACAGCGGACCCGCTTCGTCATCCGGCAGATCGACCCGGTGCGGCAGTGGAAGCTCAGTCCCAACGACATCAAGTCGCTGGACCGCTGGGACGACTACACCGAGGCGAAGGTCGCCATGCTGCGCGCCACGGACACCGAGATCGCGCCGTGGACGGTCGTCAAGAGCAACGACAAGAAGCGCGCCCGGATCGAGGCCATGCGCAGCGTGCTCGCCCGCTTCGACTACGACGACAAGGACCTCGACGTGGTCGGCACGCCGGACGTTCGCGTCGTCGGGCCCGCGGCCACGCTGCTGGAGGAGGGCGAGGACGACACCGCGCTCAGCCCCACCCCCATCGCGCCCAGCACCGAGCCGGGCCCCGGGCTTCATCCCTGACGCCGCAGCCTGCCCGCCGCGAGCCGGCCCGAGATGAGCACCGGCGGGATGCCGACACCGGGTGTGGTGCCGCTGCCGGCCAGCACGACGTTGCCGTCGCGGAACGGCAGGTTGCCCGGCCGGAACGGACCGGTCTGGGCGAAGGTGTGGGCGGCGGAGAACGGCGTGCCCGCGGCCTGGCCGTCGCGCGCCCAGTCGTCCGGCGTGATCACGGCGAGCGGTTCGGGGTCGACGAGGAGTTTGCGCGCGGACATCTCCTCGACGAGCTCCGCCGCGTACCGGTGTGCCAGCGCGTCCCAGCGGATCGCGGCGCTGTCCAGGTTGGGGCACGGGGCCAGCAGGTACTGCAGGTGCCTGCCCTCCGGCGCGAGGCCGGGGTCGGTGAGCGTCGGGGTGGTGAGCAACAGCGAGGGATCGCTCATCAGCTTGCCCTGCCGGATGATCTCGTCGAACGTGCCGTCCCAGCTCTCGCCGAAGGAGATCGTGTGGTGTGCCAGGTCGTCGGCCACGCGGGCGGCGCTCAGGTGCACCACCACCGCGGACGGCGACCAGCGCAACGGCCTGAGCCGGCGTGGCTCGCCGTGCAGCAACCGGGTGCTCTGGGCCGGTCCGGTCGCGAGAACGACGGCGTCACAAGGGAAACGGTCGTCGGCGGTGCGCACGGCGCCGACCCGGTGTCCCCTGCGTTCGAGCTCCTCTACTTCCACGCCGTAGTGGAACCGCACCCCGGCGCGGGAAGCCGCGTCGGCCAGGGCCTGTGGCACGGCACGCATGCCTCCGCGCGGGAACCACACGCCGGCCACGGTGTCCATGTAGGCGATCACGGCGTAGGCAGCGAGGGCGTCTCGCGGTGCGACGCCGGCGTAGAGCGACTGGAAGGTGAAGACGCGCCGCAGCCGTTCGTCGTGCAGGAACTTCCCCACGGCACGGGCTAGTGAGCCGAAGCCGCCCAGCCGGGCGAGCGTGACCAGCTCCGGTCCCACCAGGTCGAACGGCGAGTCGAAGCTCGCGCCGATGAACCTGTCGCGTTCGGCCCCGTACAGCTTGGTCAGCCACGCCCGCAGATCGCGATATCCCTGGGCTTCTCGCCCGCCCGCGAAGTCGTGCACCGCCTGTTCCATGCGGTCCGCGTCGGTGTGCACGTCGAGTGCGGTGCCGTCGGCGAACGTCGCGCGGTAGGCGGGGTGCAACGGCAGCAGTTCGAGGTGCTCTTCGCGCCGCTGCCCCACCGCCGCGAAGGCCTCGTCCAGCAGTTCCGGCATGGTCAGCACGGTCGGGCCGGTGTCGATCCGATGGCCGGCCAGGTCGAGACGGCCGGCGAGCCCGCCCGGATGCGGCTGCCGTTCGAGCACGGTCACCTCGTGGCCCGCGCCGCGCAGATGTAGCGCCGCCGACAGGCCCGCGAGACCCGCACCGACCACGACCACGCGGTCCGTGCGTCCTTTCACCACGTGCACCACTGCGCTCTCCTCGCTCAGGTCGTCCGCGCCACGGCACGGCTCGCGAGGCGCATCAGCTCGTGGCGCGCGCCGTCGTCGATCACCGCGCGGTCCAGGGCCGCGAGGCCGGAGCTGGCCAGTGCCCCGATGTGCTTTTCCACAGCCGCGACGGCACCGAGCTCCACCAGCAACGCGCGGACGTCGTCAACGGTCCGTTCGCCGATCGCCGACCCCTCGAGGCATCGTCGTAACAGCCTCTGGGCCGCGGGCTTGCCGTGAGCGAGCGAGAGGGCGATCGCCATCAACGGCGTTCGCTTGCCCTCCCTCAGGTCCTCCCCCACTGGCTTGCCCGTGACCGAGGAGTCGCCGAACACGCCGATCAGGTCGTCCCGCAGCTGGAAGGCCACCCCGATGTCGTGACCGTACCCGCGCAGGCACCGCACGACGTCGTCGTCGGCACCGGCCAGCGCGGCCCCGAGGTGCAGCGGCCGTTCGACGGTGTAGGCGGCGGTCTTCAACGCGGCCACCCGGACGGCGTGTTCGAGGGATTCCTCGCGCCGGGCCACGGCCAGCAGGTCGAGGTGCTGCCCGGTGATCATCTCGGTCCGCATGGCCTGCCACGGCGGCCAGGCGCGGCCCAGCGCGTCGGCGGGCAGACCTGCGGTCACCAGCGCGTCGTCCGCCCACGCCAGGGCGAGGTCGCCGACCAGGATCGCCGCCGAGTCGCCGTACTGGCGGGCGCTGGCCGCCCACCGTTCGTGGCGGTGCCGGGCCGCGAACGACTCGTGCACCGACGGCCTGCCCCGTCTGGTCTTCGAGCGGTCCATCACGTCGTCGTGCACCAACGCGCAGCACTGCAGCATTTCCAACGCCACCAATGCGCGCACCACGGCGTCGGCCTGCGCCTGGCCACCCGCGGCCCGCCATCCCCACCACGCGAAGGTGGGCCGGATTCTCTTGCCACCGGCCAGGATCAACTGCCGGAGTTCCCCGGCGAGCTCGGGCGCGAGGTCCTCCCTGGCCCGCAGGAAGTCGTGCAGCGCCTCGTCGAGGAGGACGCGGAAGTCGTCCACCCGCGACGGGCAGGTGTCCACGCTGGTCAGCAGCGACATCGGCGTTCCCTCGGGAGTCGGTGGGAGTTCGGTGTTCCGAGCTAAGCAGCGCGGCCGGGGGTCTGCATGATGAGCGCCGCCGTTGTGCGGGGAGCAACTCGCAGACTTAGCGTTGAAGCACGTTCTCCTTGAAGGGACTGCTGATGTCGGCTGAGCGCGAACTGGACGCCGCGGGTGTCACCGCACCGGCGCTGCGCGACGCGTACCGGCGTTGCCGTGCGCTCAACGCACAGCACGGACGTACCTATTACCTGGCAACGAGATTGCTCAGTCCGGAGCAACGTCCCGCCGTCCACGCGCTGTACGGGTTCGCCCGGTGGGTGGACGACGTCGTCGACGACGTCCACAGTGGACCGGATGAGAAGTCGGCGGCCCTCGGCGCGATCGACGAGCGGCTGCGGGCCGCCCTGACCGACCGGTCGACCGACGACCCGGTGCTGGCGGCGTTGATCGACACCGTGCACCGCTACGACATCCCGGTCCGGCACTTCCAGGACTTCATGGCGTCCATGCGGATGGATCTCACCGTCACCGACTACCCCGCTTTCGCCGATCTCGAACGATATGTGCACGGATCCGCCGCGGTGATCGGCCTGCAGGTGTTGCCGGTGCTCGGGACCACCGTGCCCCGCGCGGACGCCGAACCCGCCGCGGCCGCGCTCGGCGTCGCCTTCCAGCTGACCAATTTCATCCGCGACGTCGGAGAGGACCTCGACCGCGGCCGGGTCTACCTGCCCGCCGACGAGCTCGCGGCGTTCGGCGTCGATCGCGAACGGCTGCTGCACGCGCGCGCCACAGGCCGGGCGGACCAGCAGGTCCGGGCCGCGCTGCGCGACCAGGTGCGGCGAGCGCGCGAGGTCTACGCGCGGGCGTGGCCGGGCATCGGGATGCTCGCGCCGCGCTCACGGCCGTGCGTGCTCACCGCCTATCGGCTCTACGGACGCATTCTCGACCTCGTCGAGGACGCGGACTGCGACGTGCTGTCGCGCCGCGTCGCCGTGTCCAACGGCAGGCGCCTCGCCGTCGCCCTGCCCGCCCTGGCCAGGGCGGTGTTCGCCCGTGCCGCCTGACGAGAGGACTTCCATGCGCGACCGCATTCCACTGCGGGTCTACTCGAGCCCGCCGTGGCGCGATCAGCGCCCGACCTGGCAGGACGCGAAGCCGGCGCTGATCGAGGCCGCGCTCAAACGGGCCATCGCGCGCCCGTCCGGCAACTGGTTCGTCGCCGGGGCCAGCAGGGACGTCGTGCGCGGCAAACCGTGCGGCCGCACCATCGCCGGACAGGAGATCGTGCTCTGGCGCGGGCCGCACAACGCGCTCATGGCGGGTTCCGGCGCGTGCCCGCATCTGGGCGCTCCGCTGTGCGACGGTGCCGTGGCCGAAGGAAAGCTGATCTGCCGCTGGCACGGCCTCGCGCTCGACGGCACCCGCTTCGGCGCGTGGACGCCCTACCCCGCACACGACGACGGCGTGCTGGTGTGGGTCCGGCTGGACCGCGCCGGGGGCGAGGAGCCGCTGCCCGCTCCGGTGCTGCCGGAGCGGCCGCCGGCGGGTTCGATCGACGCCGTCGCCACGCTGGCCGGCCGCTGCGACCCGGAGGACGTGGTCGCCAACCGGCTCGATCCCTGGCACGGCGCCTGGTTCCACCCGTACTCGTTCGCCAACCTGCACGTGCTGGAGACCCCGACCGAGGCCGAGGACCGCTTCCTGGTCGAGGTCACCTTCCGGCTGGCCGGCCGCGTCGGCGTGCCGGTCGTCGCCGCGTTCACCTGCCCGGAACCGCGCACCGTCGTGATGCACATCGTCGAGGGCGAAGGTGCGGGCAGCGTCGTCGAAACGCACGCGACCCCGATCCGCGACGGCCGCACCGCCGTGGTGGAGGCGACCATCGCGCACTCGGACCGACGCGGTTTCGCGCTGGCCAGGCCTGCTGCCGGCGCGTTGCGCCCGGTCATGCGCTGGGCGGCGGCCCGGTTGTGGCGCGACGACCTCGCCTACGCCGAACGCCGGTACGCACTGCGCCGGACGGGCCGGTTCCCCGACTGACCCGGCTCAAGTTGCACCGATTCTGAGTCGATTTTACGATGGCAGATGTCATCGAGGTCGACCCAACAGAGGACGTGCGTCATGCCTGAACTGTCCCGTCTGCCTCAGCCGGTCGCGGAGTCGTGGGACTGGCAGCTCGCCGGCCTGTGCCGCGGCATGGACAGCACCTACTTCTTCCACCAGCCCAACGAACGCGGCGCCGCCCGCGACCAGCGCGAGGCCACGGCGAAGGCCATCTGCCAACGTTGCCCGGTCATGCAGAAATGTCGATCACACGCGCTGGAGGTGCACGAAACCTTCGGCATCTGGGGTGGACTCGGGGAAAGCGAGTTGAGAGCGATGCTCGCGGAACGCGCCCGCAAACCGCGACCCACCCACCGCGCGCGGTAGCGGGAATGCTCGACAACGCCCCCACCACACCGAAGACGTGGGACCAGCGCTACGACCTGGGACCGTCCACCCGCACCGATCAGCGCCGACGAAGCTCATCGCCGCTCACGGCGTCGTGCCCGCGTTGGAGTCGGTGCTCGTGCCGTGTCTGGCGGAACTGGACGAACACGTGCCGACTGGAAGCACTCGGCGCCGCACTGTCCGAACAGGACTGTCTTTGACACAACCTCGGCGCGCGAGCGCCGGCCGAGGCGTTGTGCGACGCGGTGACCAAGCCAGGCCCCGCCGCGGTGCTGATCTGGGCGCACCGAACGGATCTCGCGGGCCGGGTCATTTCATCGCCGCTTCGCGACGATTGCGATTGGGGCTTGACTTCGGGGCCCTTGCGAGGTGCTTATCGGCCTGTAAAAGCCGGGCTGATAGAGCGCCCGGCCGATCCGAACACGGTAGCACCTCGCACCCAAAGTCAAGCCCCAATCGCGCGATGGTCGCCTTATCACCGCTTGGTCAGCGGTTCACTCTATCGTGGTCGCCTTTAGGCGTTATCCCGTCGTGATCTTGCGGTAAAGTAGAACACGTGATCGAAACCCGACTCCTCCCCACCGACGAGCTGCTGCGCAGTCTCGTTGATGAGGTGGTGGAGATTCGGGTTCGTGAGAATGCTGTCTTGCAGATGATTGCCGAGTTGGATCGGCGTGGGGCCGCGGGCGAGCTCGGGTACAAGAATTTGCCGCAGGTGTTGCGGCACGCGGTCCGCTGGGATCTTACGACGGCCAAGAAATGGGTCGCGAATGCCGGGCTTTTGAGCAGTGAGATCACCCCGACTGGCAGCGAACTCGCCCCCGAACTACCCGTGACCGCCGAGGCCGTGGCCGAGGGTGCGTTGTCGGTCGAGCACGTCACAGTGGTCGCCGAGGTGATGAAGGCCCTGCCCGCCGAAGCCGAAGAGTCCGTGGTGGGCTTCGCTCGCGAGCACGAGCCCAATGCGGTGCGCAAGTTCGGCAAGGACCTGGCCTACCGGCTCTACCAGAACGACCCCGAGCCGCGTGATCCCGCGCCCGCGCCGCAGGTCAACCAGCATGTGATGAGCTGGAAGAACGGCCAGCTGGAGATCAAGGCCCTGCTGGACACGGTGACTGGCGCCAAGTACCAGGCGCTGCTGGACCCACTGGCCAAGCCACGCCCGGAGACCGCCGAGGACGGCCCCGACCTGCGGCCACGGGCCGAACGTGAAGGTGACGCGCTGGCCGAGCTGGTCGATCTGATGCTGCGTGCCGACCAGCTGCCCGAACACGGCGGCGAACCGGTCACCCTCACCGTGACCATGCGCTACGACGACCTCGCCAATCAGGTCGGTCAGGCCACGCTGGACAACGGCGAGCGCATCCCGGCCGACCAGGTCCGCCAACTGGCGTGCAGTGCGGGCATCATCCCGCTGCTGCTGGGCGCCCAGTCCCAGCCGATGGACATCGGCCGCAAGACTCGTACCTTCACCGCCGGAATCCGCCGGACCCTCGTCGCCAGAGATGGAGGCTGCGCTTTTCCCGCGTGCGGCAGACCACCCAGACAATGCGACGGCCACCACGTGCGCCACTGGTCGGACGGCGGCGACACGTCCGTCGACAACGCCGTCCTACTGTGCCGCTCGCATCACACGCTCATCCACCAAAGTGAATGGGACGTGACAATGGAGCACGGCATCCCCACGTTCTACCCTCCCCGCTGGCTCGACGAAAACCGCAAACCCCGGAGAAATCTTCTCCATACCGCCGCCTGATCGCCCCACCGGCCTCGGTGGGGCGAAGGCGAAGCCGAGCCGTCAAAGGTCTGATGCCACGCCGGGAAGCGGTCATAAAGCGACCACCGCGCGATTGGGGCTTGACTTTGGGTGTGAGGTGCTACCGTGTTCGGATCGGCCGGGCGCTCTATCAGCCCGGCTTTTACAGGCCGATATGCGCCTCGCAAGGGCCCCGAAGTCAAGCCCCAATCACAATCGTCGCGAAGCGACGATGAAATGACCCGGCCCGTCGATGGCCGTCTGGCGGGGCAACCATCTAGCACGTTCGCCAGCGGCGGGCGACCGCACGCAGCACCGGCACGCGCCCCTCGGTCGGCACGGTCCACAGATCAGCACCCGCCACGCCCCAACGGCTCAACAGCTGGTTCGCCGCAGCGAATCCCGTGGTCGCCGCCCGTTCCATGAGCGCAACCGGCAGATCGATCCGCACCAGATCACCCGCCACCACGAGGAAATCGTCCGGTGTCGTCACTCCCGGCCTGCGCGCATAGCCACCGGCCGGAAACAACGGGCAGTCCTCACGCAGCTCGTGCCGTTCGTCAACGATCCCGGCCCGTTTCGTCTCGGGATAGACCTCGGTCAACTGCTCCCAGAGCCGAGCACGGGCCGCTTCTTCGTCCACATCGGACGGCAACGCGTAGCCGTGCAGCTCCACCACCGCGCCACCGGTGCGCGCGGCCCACGCCCGCGCCTCGTGTTCGTAGTGGTTGAGAACGCTGATGTTGTCGAGCAGGTCGTGCCCGCTGGTGCCCAGAAAGCCCGGCCGGTCCGGGTCCACCGGCGTGTCCAGCCAGTACCTCGACACGAGGAACCGGGGTGCGGTGCGCAGCTCACCGACCTGGGAGCGCCACGCCGCGTCTGCCAGCGTTGGTGACGCTCCGACGAGGGCGCGCAGGCCGGGGACGTCGGCGGCGAGCACCACGGCGTCCGCCTCGATCGAGCCGTCGCCGATGGTGACCGAGAAGCGCTTGTGCTCGCCCGGCTGCACAGAACCGACCTCGACGCCGGTGCAGACCGTCGAGCCCAGCGACGCGAGGTGGCGGCGCAGCGGCTCCCACAGGCCGTGCGGGAACGGGTCGGCCGCGACGTCGAACAGCAGGCCCTCGGCGGAACCGAGGAAGTAGATGTGGAACATCACCGCGAGTTCGGCTGCCGACATCTGGGTGGGGTGCACGAAGAAGCTGCGGGAGAACACCTCGAAGGCGAGGGCGTGCGCGGCTTGCGGGAACCGGATCCGTTCCAGGTAGGAGGCGGCGTCGAGGCCGTCGAGCTCCTCGTACACCCGCGGCACCGACACGTCGAGCAGTGACAGCGCCACACGCGCGTTGACCTGCGGCAGGTCTCGCCAGTGGAACGTGGGGCTGCCGCGCAGAAACGCGAGCGCGTTCCACGGCACGGCCGTCGGCAGCCCGGCGAAACCGTCGCGGTGGCCGGAGGCGTGTTGCAGCGGGTAGTCCGGCAAGCCGGTCAACGCGCGGCCTGCCGGGTCGACGCGTTTCAGCAACGCCCTCAAGTTGTAGTACTGCCGGAAGAACGCGTGAAAGCCGCGGGTCATCGTGGCTTCGCTGCCGTCGGCGAGCCTGGTGCTCCAACCGCCGACGCGACCGCCCAGGTAGTTCTCCCGTTCGCAGAGCACGACCCGTGCCCCGCGTTCGGCGAGCAGCGTCGCCGCGGACAGTCCGGCGATGCCACCGCCGACCACCACGACCGCGGGGGCGTCCCCGTTGAACTGCGCACGCCCGGCCGGCGCCGGGATCCGAACGGCCTTGCGATCCCTCACCGTTGCTCCTGCTCTGGCTTGTGGCCGGCGAACGTGTGCACCACTCCGAGTTGCAGACCGGGCACGGGTGCGCTGCGCACGCCGACGAACCCGTTGCGGCGCAAGCGGTCGCGCAGCGCGGTCGCACCGTCGAAGTCCATCACGCTGCGCCACAGGTAGGTGTAGAGCGACCGGTCGCCGGTGACCAGCCACCCGGCCGGGACGATGAACCCGCACAGCACCGTCCACAGTGCCGTGCTCACCATCGAGTCCCGCACCGAATACTCGTGCAACACCAACGGCGCACCGGGTTTCAGCAACGAGCGAACCCGCCGCAGCAACCCGTCCGGCTCCGGCAGGTTGCGCACCAGGTACGCGGCGAACACCGCGTCGAACTGTCCCTCGTCCACGTCCTCGGCGCGGCTGTGCACGAACCTCACCCGGTCCGGCCAGCGCTTCTCCCGGGCCCGCGCCAGCATGCCCTCCGACGCGTCCACGGCCACGATCTCCACGCCGGGTGACGCCGCGACCAGCGCCGCCGTGGAGGCGCCCGTACCGCAGCCGAGGTCGAGCACCCGCATGCCCGGACGGAGGCGGAGCGCCCGGGCCGACCGGCGCAACGCCTGGTGATAGCCGGGGTTGAGTCCGACGAGGAAGTCGTACCCACGAGCGGCGCGGGTGAACTTCCCCGGTACCTCAAGCTTGTTCACGTGCCAGCCTTCCCCGTTCCCACAGCAGCAGCACAGCGGTGACCATGGCGAAGCCGTAGAGGAAGTCCTCCACCGGGATGTCCCACGGCACCCGCAGCCCGCTGATCGCCCAGTCCGCGTACAGCACGACGGGTGCGTCCAGTTTGGTCAGCCATCCGTCGACCGGCACCTGGAAACCGAGCACGATCAGCATCGTGACCCAGTAAGCGGGCCGCTTGAACAACCCCGTGCGCAGCACGCACAGTTCGAGCAGCAGCACCACGACCACCGCGGCGGCCGCGGCGAACAGGTACTCCCTAAACATCGCGCAACCAGCGTTCCGAACGTCCGCGCACGGCCTCGTAGGTCAGCACCGCACACAGTGGAATGGCCACGAAGAACAGGACTTCCTCGATCGGCAGCACGCCACCGATCGTCACGCCGGTCGTGGCCTCGGGGTGGAAGCTCCAGTGTCCACGCAGAATCGCTATGACGTCCCACACCGCAAGAACGAGCAGCACCGGAGCGATGGCGCGCGCCAGCTCCGGGCCACGCCGGTAGACGCCGCGTCCCATCCACTCCAGCGGCACCGTGATGAGCACGCACGCACCCAGCACCACCAGGTACTCGAACTGGCTTCGCATCACCGACCTCCCACCTCGACCGTATGGGTGGCGCGGCGGGTCTGCACAACGGCGGGAGAAGTTCGAATCCTGATCTTGTGCAACCTGGGGAGCACTTTCTCAGTTTGGTGGAAGTGAGCGGCTGACGCCGTCTCATCCACTGTGGGGAGGACACGTGCGCATAGCACGCTGTTTCACGATCACCGTGCTCACCGCGGGGCTGCTCAGCCCGGCGGTGACCGCGGAAGCGGAGCCGGCGACCGCCGGACCTGGGGCTGTACCGGCCGACGTCATCACGCTGATCAGCGGTGACGAGGTCGTGGTGAACGAGAAGGGCGAGCTGGTCAGGGTCGAGGGCCGGCCGGGCATGTCGTTCGCCCAGTACGTCCAGAACGGCCACCAGTACGTGGTGCCCGCCGACGCGGTCAGCGCGGTCACGCAGAACCGCATCGACAAGCGGTTCTTCGACATCACCGCGTTGTACTCGTACGGCTACACCGACCAGAAGACTGACCGGATTCCGTTGCTGAACAACGGTTTCCGCGCTGCCGGCGTCGTGCAGAAGAAGGAAGCGGCCCAGCAGTGGGCCCAGCGCCGGGCGAACACGCTGAGCGCGGAGAAGCTGTGGCTCGACGGCAAGGCCCACGTGACGCTGGACCAGAGCGTCCCGATGGTGGGCGCACCGGCCGCGTGGGAGGCGGGGTTCGACGGCGCCGGCGTCACGGTCGCGGTGCTCGACACCGGCTACGACCAGCAGCATCCCGAGCTCAAGGACGTCGTGACGGTCGCGAAGGACTTCACGGGAATGGGCGTCCAGGACAACGCCGGCCACGGCACCCACGTCGCGTCCATCATCGCCGGGCGCGGCGAGAAGTTCCGGGGTGTGGCCAAGAGCGCGAAGCTCGCGGTCGGCCGGGTGTGCGAGATCCGCGGTTGCACCGAGAGCGCGATCGTCGCGGGCATGGAGTGGGCCACCCGCGAGGTCGGGGCCAAGGTCGTCAACATGAGCCTCGGCGGTTACGAGAGCGACGGCCAGGACCCGCTGTCGCTCAAGGTCAACCAGCTCACCGCCGAGACGGGCGCGCTGTTCGTGATCTCGGCGGGCAACTTCGGCGGCTGGCAGAAGGTCAGCAGCCCGGCGGCGGCCGACGCGGCGCTCGCGGTGGCGAACCTGACCAAGTCCGGCGAGGTCCACGAGTCGTCGTCGCGCGGCCCGCGCGTCGGTGACCTGGCGATGAAGCCGGACATCGCGGCACCGGGCGAGGAGATCGTGGCGGCACGGGCGGCGGGCACGCTCCCGGACGCCGCCGTCGACGACCTGCACGCGCGGCTGTCCGGCACCTCCATGGCCGCCCCGCACGTGGCGGGTGCGGCGGCGATCGTGCTGCAACGCGACCCGTCCCTCACCGCGGCCGAGCTGAAGACGCGGCTGATGACGACGGTGAAGACGCTCGGGTTCTCGCCCGACGACGGCGGCACGGGGTTGCTGAACGTGGGCCGCGCCGTGACGCAGCAGGTGCGGGCGGACGCGGGCAGCCTGTCGTTCGGACTCGTGACCTGGCCGCACACCGCGCCGATCACGAAGAAGGTCACCTACACCAACGCCGGTGACCAGCCGATTTCCCTTGCCCTGCAGCACGATCTGGGCGCCCGGTTCACCGTCGCACCGTCGGTCGTCGTGCCCGCGCACGGATCGGCCTCCGTCGACGTCGTGCTCGATCCGGCCAAGGGCATCGGCGCGTTCTCCGGACGCCTGCGGGCCACCGCCACCGGTGTCGAGCTGACCACCTCCGTCGGCGGGACCGTGGAGGAGGAGCGCCACGGACTGTCGTTGCGGGTCACCGGCCGCGACGGCAAGCCCGTCGGCAACGGCTGGATGGTGCTGATCGACCTGGCCACGAAGAACGCGTCCGTGCTCGAACTCGGCAAGGACGGCACGCTCGACGCGCGCATGCCGGTCGGCGACTACACCGTGCTGGCGCGGTTCGCGGAGGGCGAGGACAGCCGCACTTGGTACTCGCCGGCGTCGGTGACCGACGTGTCGGGCCGCTTCTCGACGGCGTCGGACGTCTCGGTGCACCTCGACCTGCAGCAGGCGAAGCCGATCGCGTTCGCCCTGGACGACGACCGGGTGGCGCCGCTGTACCGGCTGACCACCATGAAGGTGCCGGTGAACCCGTCCTTCCCCGACTCCATCTGGTCGCGGATCGACGGGCGGGTGCCGGTGTACGGCATGTCGTTCGGCGAACCGCTGCCGGACCTCACCTACGACACGGTGCTCGTCGCCGCCCAGCCGAAGATCGCGGTCGTCGGCGGGTTCCCGGTGAGCTACGACGGCGACAGCCCCTACCTGCCGCAGGGCGACCACACCTACGACGTCGTGGAACGCGGCGGTGACGTGCGCGGGAAGATGGTGCTGGTACGTCCGCAGGACGAGTTCGCGTTCACCGTGGCCAGGGAGCTGAAGCAGGCGGGTGCCGTCGCGGTGCTGTGGGCGGGTCCGCCCGACGTCGCGTGGGGCGACCGGATGGAGCTGCCGGTCATCACGGTGGGCAAGCACGCCGCACCGCAAACGCCTGCGCGGCTGACGTTCCGCTCCGTCACGACTTCCCCGGTCTCGTACACCCTGCACCAGGCCGAGAAGGGCGCACTGCCGGCCGGAAAGACCTACCCCGTCAAGCGTTCCGCGCTCGCCGAGGTCAAGGCGCGCTATCACACGTCCGGTGAGGACAGCACCGTGACGACGCGGAACTACCCGGTCGTCGGCGGCGTGGTGAACTCCGACCTGTTCATCGAGGAACCGCTCGGCTCACCCGCCACTCGGGTCGAGTACTTCTCGCCGGGCGCTTGGTACAACGAGGGTTCCGTCGGTCGTTTCGGCGATGGAGACGACGTGCGGGCGGACTCGTGGTCGAACCTGCGCGTCGAGAAGTTCGCGCCGGGCCGCAAGTACGACCGCTCGATCCTGCGCGGGATCGCCGCCCCGAGGCTCGGCAAGGCGGAGGCGCCGTGGCCGCACGGCGGCGGTGTGTCCCGCCTGTACCCTCACCTGGAGGCGAACGTCTCGCCGTTCGGCACCTCCAAGGCGGTGGAAGGCCGGGTGCGCAACAGCAGCCTCACCATGGAGCTCAAGCGCGACGGCGTCTCGCTGGGCACGGATTTCCTGTACAACAGCCGGTTCTACGCACCCGACCGGGACGGCCGCTTCACGCTGGACCTGCACGCGACGCGCAACTTCGTGGCGCTGTCGCCCGAGGTGCGCACGACGTGGGAGTTCTCGTCACCGGCCGACGGCAAGCTGCCGCTGTTGGAGGTCGACTACGCGCTGCCGCTCGACCTGCGCAACAGCTGGAAGGCGGGCGCTCCGATGCCCGCGAAGTTCACCGCGGCACGACAAGCGGGTGCGGACCGGGCGGTGGTGCGTGAACTGCGCGCCTACGCGTCCTTCGACGACGGTGCGACCTGGACGCCGGTCACCGGCGTGGTTCCTCCCGGGGGCAAGGCAGGTGGGTTCGTGTCGTTGCGGGTGACCGCCCGCGACAGCGACGGAAACACCGTCGACCAAACGGTTCTGCGCGCGTATCGCCTCAAGGCGTAACCGCGCTCCCCACACGTTCGACGAAGAAAGGAGTCGGACGGGAGCTTCCGCGATTACAAGAACGGTGACGGCGCCGCGTGCGCCGTGCCGCTCGTCAAAGCCGCGGCGGCGAGCGTGACCGTGGTGATCGACAGCGCGTTCCTGAACTTGTTCACAGAGCGCCCTGTACTCCGGTTCCTCGCACTGCGGCTGGCAGAACGGGAGGGCCCGCACACGTGCTGTGCGGGCCCCTCCGCTCAGCACGGCCCGAGCGCGACGACGAGTCCTTCCTCCGCTGCCAGCACTTCGCCGTCGAACTCCGCACGAGCGGCGGCCAGCGAGACCTCCCGGTCGTTGCCCGGCCAGAAGTGGGTGAGCATCAGCCTGCGGGCTCCTGCTCGCTTCGCCCAGTGGCCGGCCTCCGCGGAGGTCATCAGGTTGCGTGCGGATCGCAGGGTCTCGCCCTCGCGGTCGGTGGCCTCGACGATGAACAGGTCCGCGTCACGCCCGAGTTCGGCCAGTGCGGCGTCCGGACCGGTGTCCCCGGTGTAGGCCAGGGCGATCTCCCCCGCCTGCAAGCGGATGCCCGCGTTGTCCACGAAGTGCGGGAGCGGCAGACCCGTCAGCTCGAATGGCCCGACCCGGTAGGAGCCGGGCAGGGGATGCACGTCGAAGACCGCTTCCAGGTCGACGTCGGGCTCCAGACCGCTGAGCCGGGCGAGCACGCCCGGCGGACAGTACAACGGGATCCTCGGCTCAGCTTTGCCGCCGTAGAGCCTCATCCGGAACAAGCCGTGCAGGTCCACGCAGTGATCGGGGTGTTCGTGCGTGATGGCGACCGCGTCGACGGCGCCGTCCGGCCAGTGCGCGAGCAGGCGCGGCAGCGTGGCGTAGCCGAGATCGAGCACCAGCCGGTAGCCGTCCCAGTCGATCGCGAAGCCGCTGCAAGCGCGGCCCGGCTCCGGATAGGCGCCGCAACTGCCGAGCACGGTGACCTGTCGCATGGGTGCGAGCATGCCAGGGCATGCTTCTGCCCGTCGTGGTCGAGAATCACGGCGTGCCAACTGCGAACAACCTCGACCAACCCCGGCTGCTGGTCTCCGGAAGCACCGGGAGTGCGGTCACCGAGCTGGTGATCCCGGCACTGTTGCTGCGCGCCCCCGCCGCGGAGTGGTCGCAGCTCGTCCACATCTACGTGCCGCACGGCCCCACGGTCGCCTTCAGCGGCCGAGACCTCCGCTCACCCGGCATCGCCGCGGCAACGAGGGTGGCCCGCGCGGCGGGGTTCGAGCCGGTGGTCCGGTCGCCGGGCGGGCGCATGGTCGCCTACGACAGCGGCGCCGTGGTGATCGACCACCTCGACCGCACCACCGGCATCCGGCACGCGGGCAGCGCGACCTTCGCCGCGAACGCCGAGAGCCACGTCCGGGTGCTGCGCGGACTCGGTGACGTCGACGCCCGCGTCGGTGAGGTGGACGGCGAGTACTGCCCCGGCGAGTACAGCATCAACGTCGGTGGCACCACGAAGGTCGTGGGCTCGGCACAACGCGTCACCGCGACCGGTTCCCTGTTCAGCACCGTCGTGCAGATCGTCGTCTCGGACCGCGTGCGCGCCGTGATCACGGACGTGTCCGCCGCGCTCGGCTACGACCTGCGCGAAAGCTCCATCGCGGGCTTGGCCGACTACGTGCCGGGACTGACCGCCGAGGCGGTCGCCGCCGCGTTCGAGACGGACTACCGCGACCGGCTCGGCCTGACCGGCGGCCAGGTGCCGGCCGAGGTGGTCGCGCACGCGTCGACCGTCGTGCCGCAGGGCGACGCGCCCTTCCACGTCGACGACTGGACGCGGGCGAACCCCGTGCCATGAACGGCGCTTTCGTGGACCTGAGGTCCACGAAAGCGCCGTTCATGGCGAGAACCTGCGGCGTTAGCCGAAGTTCACGTCACTGCACCACATGTAGGCCTGGTCGAGATGGGAGGCCTGCCAGATCGTGAAGATCACGTGGTGGCCGCGGTAGGCGCCGGACGTCTGGACGTTGAACTTGATGTCCTTGGCCGGGGCGAACCTGCCGGTCTGCATGATGTAGTCGAGGTTGCCCCAGCCGAGACTCTGGGTGGTGGGGTCGTACCCGTTCTTGCTGATGTAGACCCGGATGTAGTCGGCGCCGTGGCTCGCCTGGTCGTACAGGTGCATCTGGAAGTTGGCGCCGATGCTGGTGGTCTTCCACCGGCCCGGTGTGTTCAGGGAGTTGTTGCGCGACAGGGCGTTGCTGCAGAGCTGCCCGTTGGGCGTGGCCCCCTGGAAGTTCCCGCCGAGACCGTCCCGCAGTGCGCTCATCCAGTTCCACATGGTGTCGGCGTTGGCCTGGAAGGCCTGCCAGCACATGGGGTCCTGTTCCCGCATGGCGGGGTTGGTGTGCTGGCTCCCCCACGTCTTCCAGCACTGGTAGGCGCGGGTGGCGGGACTGACGATCGTGCCGTGCGCCGAGGCCGTCGGCGTCCAGACGAACGTCGAGGCCAGCATGCCGATGATCAGGGCGACGACGGCACGTCGTCTGGCGGCGGACCAGGAGGTGGTGCTGCGCACACGCATGAATTGAGCCTCCATTCTCCGATGACCGAACAGCAGCGGCGGAATGGGAGCGCTCCCAGAACATTTATCTTACTCGTCACTCTTCGAAACAGCAATGATACATTGAGTGATGATGGGGTTTCATGATCGCAGGGGCAGGCCGCTGCGCAGCACTCCCTCGACCGTCAGCAGGGCCTGCTCGTTGTTGAGCCGCGGATCGCACAACGAGGTGTACCGGCGCGGGAGCACGGTCTCGTCGGGCACGCCAGAGCCGCCGAGGCACTCCGTCACGTCCTCCCCCGCGAGTTCGAGGTGCAGGCCTCCCGGCCACTCGCCCAGTTCGTGCAGGGTCTCGTGGAACGCCTCCGCTTCGCCGGTGATGTCGTCCAGGTGCCGGGTCTTGACGCCGGTGCCGGTGGTCCTCGTGTTGCCGTGCATGGGATCGCACATCCAGACGACCGGGTGACCCGCGTCCCGCACCGCGCGCACCAACGGGGGCAGCAGGGTCCGGACCCGGTGCGCGCCGAGCCGGCAGATCAGCGTGAGCCGGCCCGGCCGGCGTTCCGGGTCGAGTTTCGCGCACAGTGCGACGACCTCGTCGAGAACGGCGTCCGGGCCGATCTTGCACCCGACCGGGTTGGCGATGCCGGACAGGAACTCGACGTGCGCGCCGTCGGCGGCACGGGTGCGTTCGCCGATCCAGGGGAAGTGGGTGGACGCGAGGTACCAGCCGCCGGTGTTCGGGTCGACCCGGACGAGCGCCTCCTCGTAGTCCAGCAGCAACGCCTCGTGGCTCACCCACATGCCGTTGTGCCGCCAGCTCAGGCCGTCGCGGCTGGTGCGGCCGTGGTGGTCACCGGTACGCCGCCGGGCCAGGTCGTCCATCACCGCACGGGCCGAGTGGTAGGCGGTGACCATCCGCCGGGCGTCCGGAACCCGTTGGGACGCCACGGGAAGCGGGCTGTTCACCGCGAGCCCGCGGAAGGTCGGCATCACCTCGCCGTCGATCACCTCGGTCGGTTCGGAGCGCGGTTTGGCGAACTGGCCGGCCAGTCGTCCGATCGTGAGCACCGGTACGTCCATCGCGTGGCTGATCCGCTCCGCCAGCACGCCCAGGATCTTGTCCTTGGCCAGTGCGCCACGGCGTGCGGCGACCCCGAACGGTTCGGCGCAGTCACCGCCCTGCAGGACGTACGCCCGGCCCGCGGCGGCCTCAGCGAGCGCCTGCCGGACCTCGCGGACGTCCTCGGGGCTGGTCAGCGGCGGTTCACTGGCCAGCCGCAACCGCGCGCGGGTGAGCTCGCACGAGTCAGGCCAGTCCGGCTGGTGGGTGACGACCAGGTCGCGCCAGGTCGACGGATTCCACTCCCAGGCGGCGGAGCTCCGTGCGGCCGTCATTCGACGTCCAACGCGCGCTGCACGAGGTGGTCGGCCGCACCCAGATAGTCCGCGGGGTCGCACAAGGTTTTCAGCGTGCCGGCGTCGAGCACCGCCGCCACGACCGCGTCCTGGGCCAGCGCGTCGGCGAGGGCCCCGCCCCGGCCGGCGGCGGCCGCGACCGCCTGCATCGCCTTCGTCTTTCCCAGCTGTGGCGTCAACCGCGCGGACAGCCGTTCGGCCACGATCGCCCCGCGAGTGATCTCCAGGTTGGCCCGCATCCGGTCGGCGTGCACCCGCAGACCGGTGATCAGTTCGACCGCCGTGTGCGCCGCGCCGCCCGCCAGCCGCAGGCACTCCCTCAACGGCTGCCACTCCGCGTGCCAGGCGCCGCCGGCTCGTTCGTCCTCGGCGAGCATGCAGTGCGCGAGGGTGGCCGCGAGCCCGGGCACCTGCAGCGCCGCGGCTCGGATCATCGTGGCAAGACTGGGGTTCTGCTTCTGCGGCATCGCGGAGGAGACCCCTTTGCCGGCCGCCCCGGACTCGCTGAGCTCGGCGACCTCGGTGCGGCACAACGACTGCACGTCAACGGCGATCTTGCCGAGCGCCCCGGTGAGCAACGCGCACCACGCGGCGGTGTCGACGATCGGCGTGCGCAGCACGTGCCACGGCACCACGGGCTCGGCCAGCCCCATCTCGTCGGCGTAGGCGGTGATGAGGTTCGCGGCGTAGTCCGCGGGCAACCGGCCGAAGTGCAGCCGGGCGTGCTCCAGGTAGGCCGCCATCGTCCCGGCCGCACCACCGATCTGCACGGGCAGCCCGCGCCGCACGAGGTGTGCCGCTCGGGAGTCCGCCTCTCGCAACAGGTGCAGCCACCCCGCCGCCTTCAGTCCGAACGTCGTGGGCACCGCGTGCTGCGTCAGCGTCCGCCCCGCCATGACGGTGCGCCGGTGCCGGTCCGCCAGCTCCTCCAGTGCGCCGATCACCGTGGCGAGGTCCTGCCGGACGCGGACCACCACCTGCGCGATGACCAGGCAACAGGCCGTGTCGAGTACGTCCTGGCTGGTGGAGCCGCGATGGACGTACTCGGCCGCAGCCGCGTCGACCGCGGCAACACCCGCCGTCAGCTCCCCGACCACCGCGACCACCGGATTCGCCGCGCCACGCGACCGCGCGGCGATCCCGGCAACGTCGAAACACCCGTCGCGGGCGACCTGGCTGATCACCTCGGCGGCGAACGCGGGCACGGTGCCGACCCTGGCCTGGGCGCGGGCGAGTCCGGCCTCGGCCGCGCACATCGCCCGCAGCCACGCCTCGTCGGAGGTCATCGCCTCCACCTCGGTCGCCGCCCGCACCGGCGACAGCAATCCCGTGTCGCTCAAGGTGTGCGTCACATCGCCCTCCCGACGCCCACGCGCCCGCGCCCGCGCCGCGGCACGCAACACGCGCCGAGCGCCGTCCGCACCGGCGGCGGCAATCCCTTGTCACGCAACGTCTGGATCACATCGCCCTCCCCGCGTCCCCACGAACACGCCGAGGCACGCAACACGCACCGAGCACGGCCGGAGCGACCGCATCCGCGTCACCGATCAATCCCTTGCCGCTCAACGCATGCGTCACATCGCCCTCCCTGCGCCCTCGCGCCCACGCCGAGGCACACAACGCGACCCCAGCGCCGCCCGCGCGATCGCATCCGCGTCACCGACCGTCGCCGAAGCCGAACAAGGCCGGATCCCCACCGCGGTCGCCCAGTGCACCGACTCGGTCGGCACCCCCAGCGCGTACAGCCCTGGGTTCGGCGCGCCGTCGGCGGCGATCACCCTGGCCGGCCGGGGAGTCACGTCCAGCCCGCCCGTCTCCAGCACCCCGCCCTCACCGTCCGGAACCCGGTGCGGCCGGCACCGTCCGGCGGCGAGCAGGCGCCGCAGCAGTGAGTCGTCGGTGGTGCGGACATCGGGCGTGGGCATGCGCGCGTCGATCACCACCCGCACGGGCAGCGGCTGCGGCATCAGGTCGGCAACCGCGAAGAACGAATCCTCGACGGCTTCGACGCGCGTGCCGGGGCCGAGGACGTCCAGCACGCCGGCGGAGATCAGCGCCGCCATCTCCTCGATCCGCCGGGCGGGAGGCCCGATGGACAGGAACGCGTTGAGCGGGCTGAACCAGTGCTCCAGGTCGTCGCGATGGGAACGGCCCCGCAGTCCGCCGTGGTCGACCACCGCGCGGATCTCGTTGCGCAGGTCGCGCAGCACGTCCAGCGCCGCCTTGACCGGGCCGCGCACGTTGCCCTCGGCGGCTCTGGCCACGTCCTCGCGCAGGTGCGTCAGCAGCCACGGGCGGAACTCCTCGATCGAGGTGAACCCGAGCCGGTCCACCGGGTTCTCCACGCGCGTCCAGTCCCAGCGCGCACCCTCCGCGACGCCGTACTCGTCCAGCAGCGCCGCTTCCTCAGGACCCGGAGCGCACGACCGGTACCGAGAAGAGAACTCGGCCACCCGAGCGGGGCCCAGCGAGGCCAGCTCGGTCGCGTAGTAGACCGTCTCGACCTCCTTCGCGATCAACGGCCACAGGTGGGCGCGGAAGTCGACCGGCGCGGATCGCAGCGCCGCCACGACGTCCTCGGTCAGCACTGCTGCCTGGTGACGCCCGTGCGCGCCCTTCTGGTTCTCGCCCCTCGCGTGCAACGGCACACCGCGGCGCGACCCCGCGTACAGCCGCGGCTCGGAGCCGGAAGGGTGGTAGACGAGAACGCCGTCGCTGCGCTCGAACCGCCCACCCCGGCCGGTGGTCAGCACGGCCAGGTGATCGAAGAAGTTGAGTCCCAGGCCCAGCAACAGCGTCGGCTCGTCCGGTTCGACCGAGGTCAGGTCGGCGTCGGCGGGGTTGCCCGGTGCCACGTACCGCAGACCGCGGGCCGCGGCGAACTCGGTGAGCTCACGCTCGCGGACGCCCAGCCGTGACGGCAGGTGCCCCTGGGCCAGGACTACCGCGCCCAACCTGTCGAGCACCTGTCCGTCGGCCAGCCGGACCGCGTGCCCGGTCTCGTTCTCGGTCACGTCCACCGCGAGCTGGCGGTGGTGGACGATGCGCACCCCGACGGGAGCGGTGCGGGCTATCTCCTTCAGCGCCCACACGAGGTAGTGCCCGTAGAACGCACGCGTGGCGTAGGAGTCGGGCCCCAGGCGCCTGGCTTCGCTCCGGATCGTGTCGTTCCCGTCGTCGAGGCTCGCGGTGGACGCGACCGATCGCGACCATTCGTACAACGACGGGCCACGACGGACCGGACCTTCCATCCGCACGCTGTCATCAGGGAAAACCGTGACCTGAGAACACACCGTGTTCATCAGGAATCCGCTCGACTGCCGGGTGTTCCACACATTTCCAGAACCGTGTTCCGCAGGGTCCACCACGTGCACCACCAACTCATCACCAAGAACAGCAGGCAACCAATTGGCGCACATTCTTTCCAACACGGAGAGGCCTCGCGGACCCATGCCGACGATAGCCGAACTATATTCTTCCAAAATGGATTTACCCACTTCCAGGCATGCGGGCCGCCAACAGAACGCCTGAGAGTGTGTAGCGGACGTGAAGTTAGCGCTCACAAGTTCGGTTGAACCCTCACCTACAGACGGCCGTATGAATCCATGTACGCGCTTTCCAGCCACGTCGAACGGAGCAGTCGACGCACCGAAGGAGGCATTCGGTCCGATGTCCGACGAAAACGAGGGCGTCGTCATCAGCACGCACCGGGTGATGCCGGGCAGGATGGCGAGTTTCTCGACGTCGGTAAAGGGATTGCTCAGCGCGGCATCCAGATCACAAGGCTATCTCGACGGCAGAATGGAGAAAGCATCGGGCGATTCGGCGACCTGGCTGGTCATCTGCTGGTTCGACAGCCCCGAGAGCGCCGCCGAGTGGGACAGTTCGCGGTCTCACGCGACGTGGCGCGAGTACGTCGGGCGCTTCTCCTCCCGAGTCGAACCGCCCCGGCCAGCCCAGACAGGACAGGCAGGACAGACACCGCAGGCACCACCGGCCGCCGGACCACCGAAACCTCCACCGAAGTGGAAGACGGCGCTGGTGACGTTGATCGGCGTGTTCCCCGCGGTGCTGCTGGTCAACGTCACCGTCATCCCGCGCGTCACCGGTCTCCCGCTGCTGGCGCGCACGCTGATCCTGTGCGTCTGCGTGACAGGGCTGATGACCTGGGTGCTCATGCCGCAGGTGATGAAGGTGCTCGGTCCGTGGCTGCGCCGGGGCACCGTCCCCGTGGCGGCGCCCGCCGGTGACCCGTTGCCCACCGGCGGGACCTTGCAGACCATCCGGACCAGCCTGCCCGCCGTCGCCGACGCGCCGACCTCGAACTCACCCGGCCTCCGGCCCCCGGCCGTGCCGCAAGACACCGAAGCCCGCCAGGGCTCACGACCCCCCAGAGCGTCACGGTCACGGCACGCAGCCCCGGCGACCTTCCCCAGCGCGCCGCAGTCGCGCTCACGTCGCCGCTGAACAGCCGCCGCAGCACCAGTCGCCGCCGCCCCCGAGCACCGGAGCGTATTCAGTGCGGACTCTCCTGATCGACAACCACGACTCGTACACCTACAACCTGTTCCACCTCGTCGCGAGCGTGAACGGGGAAGACCCCCTCGTGCTGAGCAACGACGACCCGGAGCTCGCCAGGTTGTCGTTCGGCGACGTGGACAACGTGGTGATCTCCCCCGGTCCCGGACGACCGGGCAGAAGCCGGGACCTCGCCGGCTCCACCAGGTTCCTGGACCAGGACGTGCTGCCGGTGCTCGGCGTGTGCCTCGGTCACCAGGGACTCGGGTTCCAGGCGGGAGCGCGGATCGCGTTGGCACCGCAGGCCCGCCACGGCCACCCGACCACCGTGACGCACGACGGTCGCGACCTGTTCGACGGCATCCCCCAGGGCTTCACGGCGGTGCGCTACCACTCGTTGTACGTACCCGAACCGCTGCCGCCCGGCCTGGAGGCCACCGCCTGGGCGGAGGACGGCGTGCTGATGGGGCTGCGGCACCGGACCCGGCCGCACTGGGGAGTGCAGTTCCACCCCGAGTCGATCCTCACCGAGTGGGGCACCCGGCTGCTGGCCAACTTCCGCACGCTCTCCGAGGCGGCGCGGCCGTCCATCACCGTGCGCGGCACCACGAACACGGTGGTGGACAACGAAAGCGCGCCTGCACAGGACACCGGTCACCGCTTGCACACCGCCGTGTTCCACGGGGTCGTCGACCCCGAGCAGGTGTTCGCGGAACTGCACTCGGCGTCGGAACGCGCGTTCTGGCTGGACGGCGCCGGAGCGGGCGAACGCGGAGCGCGGTTCTCCTACCTGGGCGACGACACCGGTCCGCTCGCCGAGTACTGCAGCTACGACGTGCGGGCGGGCGTGGTCACCGTGGAACGCGCGGGCCGACCGGCGACCAGGCTGCGCGAGGACATCTTCACCTACCTGCGGCGCGGCCTGGCCGATCGCGCGCACGCCCAGCCAGACCTCCCGTTCGACTTCACCTGCGGCTGGGTCGGGTACTTCGGCTACGAGCTCAAGGCGGCGCTCGGCGGCCAGGCCGCCCACCGCAGCAGCACCCCGGACGCGGCCTGGTTGTTCGCCGACCGCGTCATCGTGATCGACCATCACGAACACACGGCGCATCTGCTCTGCCTGGCCGAGGACACGCGTTCGGGCCACGACGAGGCCGCCGGCTGGCTCGACGCCACGCTCGCCTTCCTCTCCTCGCTGTCGTCCCACGAGGCACCGCCCCTGCGGTCGTGGCCGCAGGAAGAGGACGCCGTGGAGATCACCGAGCGCTGGCTGTTGCGCGAGGCCGCCGACTACCGCGCCGATGTCGTTGCCTGCCAGGAACAACTGCGTGCCGGCGAGAGCTACGAGATCTGCCTGACCACGGCGGTCGAACTGCCCGCGACGTGCGCCTCCGCCGACTACTACCGGGTGCTGCGCCGGGTCAACCCGGCGCCGTACTCCGCCTACCTGCGCTTCGGCGAGGTCGACGTGGCCAGCTCCTCACCGGAGCGGTTCCTCCGGGTCGGCGCCGACGGTGTCGTGCAGGCCGAGCCGATCAAGGGCACGGCCGCCCGCGGCGCTACGCCGGAAGCCGACACCGCGCTGCGCGACGCGCTGGCCGAGGACCCGAAGACGCGCGCCGAGAACCTGATGATCGTCGACCTGCTGCGCAACGACATGGGCCGCGTGTGCCAGGTGGGCACCGTGCACGTGCCGGAGCTGATGGGGACCCGCACGTACCGGACCGTGCACCAGCTCGTGTCGACGGTGCGGGGCGACCTGCGGCCGGGCCTCGACGCGCTGGACGTCGTCCGGGCCTGCTTCCCCGGCGGGTCGATGACCGGCGCTCCCAAGGAACGCACGATGGAGATCATCGACGAGCTGGAGCCGAGCGCCCGCGGCGTGTACTCCGGCGCGCTGGGTTTCTTGAGCTGCAACGGATCCGCCGACCTGAGCATCGTCATCCGCACGGCCGTCTTCGCCGCGGGACGGGTGCGGATCGGCGCGGGCGGCGCGGTCGTGCTGGACTCCGACCCCGACGGCGAGTACCAGGAGATGCTGCTCAAGCTGGCCGCGCCGATGCGGGCGTACTGGAGCTCCGGCGCGCACCGGCCCGCCGCCGTGCTGTCCGCCGAGCCACGCGTCCATCGACAGGGCAGGCACGCGCGCCGTCGCCGTCGCACGGCTGTGGTGGGCGCAGAGGTGGAGGCCGGCTGATGAGCAGAGTCGACAACGCCGCCTTCGCACTGGCGGCGCACGCCGATCGGTCGAGCTGGTCGTCCCGGCCCGCCTACCTGGTGGGCGACGAGACGTGGTCGCACGGCCAGATCCACGACCTCGCGGCCAGAGCCGCGGGCGTGCTGTACGACCGCAGTGTCCGCAAGGGCGACCACGTGCTGCTGGCCGCGCCGGACGGGGTCGCGTGGGTCGTCGCCTTCCTGGCGATCACCCGGCTGGGCGCGGTCGCCGTGCTGGTGAACCCCGAGCTCACCGAGGCCGACCACCGGCTGCTGCTCGCGGACTGCGGCGCCCGCGCCTGCGTGACGGACGCGGCCCTGGAGGACCGCTTCTCCGGCCGCGGGTGGATCGACGTCGACCACCTGCTCGACCTGGCCTGGACGACCGCCGCCGGGCCGGTCGCGGACGTCACCGCGACGAGCCCGCTCTACGTGCAGTACACCTCCGGCACCACCGGCAAGCCGAAAGGTGTCGTGCACGCGCACAAGGACCTCGCCCTGTACGGCACGACGGTGGGACGTGACGTCCTGCGCATCGGCATCGGTGACGTCGCGCTGTCGGTGTCGAAGATGTTCTGGGCGTACGGCTTCGGCAACGCACTGGTGTTCCCGCTGCACTCGGGTTCGTCCGCGGTGCTCACCCCGCACCGGCCCGGCGCGGACGAGTTCGTCGAGCTGATCGCCCGGCACCGGGTGAACCTCCTGTACTCCGTGCCTTCCTCGTACGCGGCGCTGGCGTCCACCAGAACACACAGTGCGCTGTCTTCGCTCAGAGCCGCGGTGTCGGCGGGCGAGCCCATGCCGGAGGCGCTCGACGCCCGGCTGCGCGACGGGCTGGGGATCGAGGTGTTCGAGCAGATCGGCTCCACCGAGGCCGGGCACGCGTTCTGCGCCAACGGGATCGGCGACAACGTCCCCGGCACGCTGGGCCGTCCCGTCCCCGGCTGGGAGGTGCAGGTGCGGGACGCGCAGGGCTTTCCGACCCGCGGCGACGGCGAGCTGTGGGTGCGCGGCCCGACGCTGTTCTCCCACTACCTCAACCAGCCGGAGCTCACCAGCAGCACGCTGGTCGACGGCTGGCTGACGACGCACGACCGGGTGCGCCTCAACTCCAACGGCACGCTGAGCCACCTCGGTCGCACCGACGACATGGAGATGGTCGGCGGGATCTCCTTGTCGCCGTTGGAGATCGAGAAAGTGCTGGCGGCACATCCGCTGGTGCGCGAGGCCGCCGTCGCCGCCGTGCTCGACCACCACGAGGCCTCGCGGCTGCGGGCGTTCGTGGTGCCGGCCCGCCACACCCCTGGGCTCGAGGACGAGCTGATCACCTGGACCAGGTCCCGGCTGCCCGCGTTCAAGGTCCCCCGCACCGTGCGGCTCGTGCCACAGCTGCCGAGGACCGCCACCGGCAAGTTGCGCCGCCACGTCGTGCGCACCGGATCCTGGTAACCGACTGAGGAGTTTCCCTTGCAGCAAACCCTTTTCTCCGGCAGCGGTTTCTACATCGGACAGATGTTCCGCGCGGCGGCGTCCCGGCACGGCGCCGTCCCGGTCGTCCTGGACCGGCCGCTGGACGTGGCTCCCGACACCGGGCTGCAGCACACCTACCGCTCGCTCGCCGACCTCGTCGACCGGCTGGCGGACCAGCTGCACGCCGCCGGGGTGAGGCCCGCGAGCCACGTCGTCATCCACAAGCGCGACAACGTGGACATCGCGTTGCTCGGCTGTGCGGTGTCCCGCCTCGGCGCGATCCCGGTGCTGTTGTCGTCCGGCCTGGACGCCGGCGTGGTCGGGATCCTGCTCGGCCGGCTCGACCGGCCGATGCTCGTCACCGACGACGCGACGCTGTCCCGGCTGATGACGCACACCGACATCTCCAGGCTCACCAGCAAGCGGGTCGTCGTCACCGGAGCGTTCCCCGGTGCGGCCACGCTCGGCAACCTGGAGGTCACCGGCCGCGCCACGCCGGTCCGGCTGCATCCGGACGAGCCCGCGATGATCACGCACAGCTCGGGCACGACCGATGTGCCGAAGCTCGCCGTGCACTGCGCCCGTGCGCTGTGGAACAGGTTGGTGCCGCAGAAGATCATGGCGTTGCCCGTGCGCGGGGAGACGGCCGCCTTCTGCATGTCCTTCGTCCACTCGCGCTTCTACCACGCGCTCGGCACGTTCCTGTCCGGCGGCAGTCGCCTGCTCCTGCTGGTGGACCACGACCCCGCCTCGGTCGGCCCGCTGCTGGCCCGGTGGCAGCCGGGCGTCGTGGAGACGCACCCCAACACGTTTGTGCTGTGGGAGGACCTGGCGGACGCCCCCGGCGCACCGCTGCGCAACGTCCGCTGCTTCAGCAGCACCTTCGACGCCATCCACCCGCGCACCGTGCAACGGCTGCTCGGCGCGTCGCAACGGCGCGGCAAGTACCTCATGCAGCTCTACGGCCAGAGCGAGACCGGCCCGGTGTCCGTGCGCATGTTCACCGAACGAGGTGCGGCGCGCGGCAACGGACGACTGGTCGGCATCGGCATCCCCGGTTTCACCAAGGTGCGGATCACCAACGACTCCGGCGCCCCGGTGCCGCGCGGGACGGTCGGCCACATCGAGGCGCAGACCCGCGGCCGGATCGTCACCTACCAGGGCGCCCAGGACAGGTTCGCCGCCCAGCTCAACGGAGGCTGGTGGCGCATGGGCGACATGGGCACCCGTAGCTGGTGGGGCGGCCTGAACCTGATCGACCGCGAGATCGACCAGATCGACGAGGTGGACAGCAACCTGCGGATCGAGGACGTGCTGATGTCCCGGCTCGACGAACTGCGCGAGGTGGTCGTGATCCCCGGCGCGGACGGCGTCGCGGTGCCGGTGGTGTGCACCCGCAGCGGCGCGCCGCTGGCACCGGACCGCTGGCAACGGGCGACGGCCGACCTCCCCGCCCTGGGCACGCCCCGGCAGTGGGCTTTCGACGACCTGCCCAGGACGTCGACGTGGAAGATCAAGCGCGTGGCGCTCGCCCAGTTGATCGCCTCCGGGGACAGCGTGGTGGCCCGTGGCTGACGAGGCACCGGTGATCGTCGTGGGCGCGGGTCCGGTCGGGCTCTTCGCCGCCCTGGCCCTGCGCGCCCACCGGTTGCCCGTCGTCCTTCTGGAGGCAGACCCCGCGTCCCGGCACCGCACCGGCAGCCGCGCGCTTTACGTGCACGGAAAGTCGTTGGCACTGCTGGAATCCACGAGTGAAGGGCTGGGCGCGGAGCTCGCGTCCCGGGGCGTGCTGTGGAACGTCCGCCGCACCCTGTACCGCGGGCGGGAGGTCTATGCGCGGGAGTTCCCGCCGCACGACCGCTCCCGCGGCCTGCCCCCGTTCACCAGCCTCCGGCAGAGCGAGACCGAACGCGTCCTGCTCGACGCCTGTGCCAAGGCGGGCGTGGACGTGCGGTGGAGCCACCCGGTCAGCGAGGTCGTCGCGCACTCCGATGGCGTCACCGTCGCGACCGACGATGGCCAGACTTGGTCGGGCAGTCATGTGGTGGGAGCCGACGGCGCCAGGTCGACCGTGCGCAAGTGCACGGGGACCACGCTGGACGGCTCGGCCGCGGAGGGTTTCCACGTGGTCGTCGACGTCGCCGACGAGCCGGGCACCCCGCCGAGTCTGGAACGGGTGATGCACTACGAGCATCCCGCCGCGGAGGGCCGTGGCGTGCTCGTGGTGCCCTATGCGAAGGGTTTCCAGGTCGACGTGCAGAGCCGTGCCGGGGATTCACCGGAAGTCATCGCCTCGCCCCAGGAAGTGCTGCGGTGGCTGCCCGCGTTGATCGGACCGACTCCGGTCGAGCGCGTCACCGCGATCTCGGTCTACCGGTTCCTGCAGTTGATCGCCGATGACTTCACCGACCCGCACCGCCGGGTGCTGCTCGTGGGCGAGGCAGCCCACCTGTTCCCCCCGTTCGGCGCCCGCGGCATGAACAGCGGCTTCGTCGACGCACACGCGGCAGCGGACGCCATCGCGGCCGGCCGTCGGTCCCCCGCGGCGAACTCCGACGCCGTCACCGGGTTCGCCACCGCGAGGCGAGCGGCGGCCGAGGTCAACAGCGCCGCCGCGGGCGCGGCTCTGCGGCACCTGCGGCCACCCAGCACGGCGGCCCGGTTGCGGCGCCGGGCCGCGGCGTCCCTGGCGCCCGTGGTGCCTCGGTTCGGAGAGTGGCTGGAACATGCCCCGTACGGGCCACGAGCGGCGATGGGGCACTGATGACGACCGCGGACACTCCCCTGCTGGTGGCCGATTCCTGGCTGGTGCTGGACGGCTCGGTGCGCTCGCTGGACCGGCACGTCACCAGGTTCAGCCGGTCCTGCCTGGAACTCGGCGTCGTCACGCCGGGAGAGCTGAACCGCTTCTGGCGCCGGACGATCGCCGCCCTGCCGCGCACGGGCGCCTGGTTCCCGCGGGTCGAGCTCGTGGGCCACCGGCCGTCGTTGCGACTGCGGATCCGCCCGGCACCCGCGCGCGGCGAACACGTGCGGGTGTGGGTGCCCGACGGGCCCGATCACCGGCGGCAGCCCGCCTGCAAGGGTCCCGATCTGCTGGCGCTGGGCGAAATGCGGGCCGAAGCGGCGAGCCACGGCGCCCAGGAAGCACTCCTGCGGACCGCCGACGGCGTCGTGGTCGAAGCGGCCAGCTCGTCGGTGCTGTGGTGGGAGGACGACGTGCTGTGCGCGCCGCCCGAGGAGATCCCGGCGCTGCCGGGAACGACCGCCGGGCTCGTGCTCGACCTGGCCGCCGCGCGGGGAATCCGGACCGCCCGGCGGGCCCGGCGCATCGACGAGCTGGACGGCCGGGAGGTGTGGCTGCTCAACGCCCTGCACGGCGTCCGCCTGGTGACCGGGTTGATCGGCTCCGGCGTGACTCCGGGCGGCGGCAGGCACTTCACGCAGTGGCGGGAGCGGGTCGAACGGCTGCGCCTGCCGCTCGACCCGCCCTCTGTCGCGTCACCCGGCCGGGGCCGGTGACGGCGGAACCATGCGGGTGCTGATCGCGATGCGGTTGTAGGCGTTGATGACGGTGCTGACCCAGATGAGCGCGGCGGTCCCGGCCTCACCGAACTCGGTGACGGCGGCCCGGTACACCGCGTCCGGCACCTGTCCGTCGTGCACGAGGGTGATCGCCTCGGTCAGCGCGAGAGCGGCCTTCTCCCGTGCGTCGAACAGGGCGGAGCCCTGCCAGGTGCTCAACGCGTCGAGACGCTCCGCCGACTCGCCGCCGGCCCTGGCGTCCCGGGCGTGCAGGTCGAGGCAGAACTCGCACCCGTTGATCTGCGAGGCACGCAGGCGCAGCAGCTCCAGCAGCGGGGCGGGCAGTCCGGCCCGTGCCGCGGCGTCCGCGGCCGCGAGGTGCAGCGACCGCATCGCGGTGGACACGTCCGGGGTGACCGACTTCAGGTTCAGCCTCGGCTCAGTGGTAATGGTCGACATACCTCAACCATAGCTGAAACTTGTAAGATTTCCGTTGGGGCACAACAAAATTATCCGCTGACTCCACTGTGGACTCAGTGTTCTTGGCGCTGCGTCACGAACGACGAGAGCATGGCGCGAGCCGGGATGGCCGGCCGGCCGAGCAGGTCTTCCAGGGCCGGGTCGGTCACCGCGAACTGACCGGCTCGCGCCGCGCGGAACTCCTCGTCGTCCACGACGACCCGCGTGATCGTGCGCCCGGTGAGCTCACTCAGAACGCCTGCCACGTCGGAGAAGTCGAGCATCTCGGCGGCGGTCAACGGCGGTGTCACCCCGTCCAGCACACCAGGACGCATCAGGGCGGCGACGTCCGCCACGACGAGGTCGGCATGCGCGGTCCACGACACGGGCCCGTCCTCCGGGAGCCGGAACTCACCGGTTCGCAGCGCGGCGGGCACGTAGTGCTCGAAAGTGCTCGCGTCGAACACCTCACCGAGCGAGGCTGTCGTGGCGCCTGCCCGCGGGCGCGGCCGCGCAGGTCGCCTACCGGCTCCGGACCGGGGCTGGCACACGTTCGTCTGAGAACTCGGCCTTGACGCCGAGCTTCCGCCGACGCAGTATGACTGCGCAGTCATACAGGTCAGGACAAGATCGGCGACGCCGCCGCGGGAGCTACCATGCGACAGATGAGTCCGGGTGGGAGCTCTGCTTTGCCGCGCAGTGTCGACGTCGCCAAGCTGGCCGGGGTCTCGCAGAAGACCGTGTCCAGGGTCTTCAACGACGAGCCGTACGTCTCCGCTGACGTGCGCCGCCGTGTGCTGGAGGCCGCCGACCAGCTCGGCTATCGGCTCAACAACGCCGCGCGCGCACTCGCTTCCGGACGTACCCGGTCCATCGGTGTGGTCGCGCTCGGCACCGCTCTGTACGGCCCGGCTTCGTTGCTCATCGGCATCGAACGGGCCGCCCGCGACACGGGCTACGCGCTCCGCGTCGTGAGCACGGTGGAAGGTGACCCGACCGGGGTGGCCGGCGCCATCAGTTCGTTGCTCGACCAGGGCGTGGACGGCATCGTGATCTCCGAGCCGATCGACGACGGCCCGGTGCCGGTCAAGATCGACGTCCCGGTGCTCGTGCTCGGCGCACCACCGTCCTTCAGCGGACCGCGAGTCATCAACACGAGCGTCCACGCGTACGACATGGCTCGGATCGCCACCGAGCACCTGCTCGATCTCGGTCATGCGACCGTGCACCACGTCGCAGGTCCGCAACGCTGGTTCGCCAGCAAGGACCGGCTGGACGGCTGGCGGGCCGCTCTGCAGGCGCGCAACGCCGCCGAACCACCGGTCTTCGAAGGCGACTGGTCACCGGACTCCGGCCACGCGGCGGGTCGTCAGCTGGCCAGGACTCCCGGTGTCACCGCGATCTTCGCGGCGAACGACGACATGGCGATCGGCGTGATCCGCGCGCTGACCGAGTCCGGCCTGCGCGTGCCGGAGGACGTCAGCGTGGTCGGTTTCGACGACGTCCCGGTCGCCGCCTACGTCACCCCTCCCCTCACCACGGTGCGCCAACCGTTCGACGCCGTGGCGAGGGAAGGGCTCGCGCTTCTCGTGCACGCCATCGAAAAACCCGCGGAAGTCGTCCCGGCGGCGGTCGGCCAACCGGTCGACCTGGTCGTCCGCGCCTCCACGGCGCCACCACCCGCGTAACCGCTCGCGCACCTCCCCCTCCCAGCACGCCGCGCCTGCTCGCGTGCCGGTCACCCCTGCCCGCCTCCAGGAGTTCACCATGCCCGGATCAC
This sequence comes from Lentzea alba, assembly GCF_011067745.1. Classification (GTDB taxonomy): domain Bacteria; phylum Actinomycetota; class Actinomycetes; order Mycobacteriales; family Pseudonocardiaceae; genus Lentzea; species Lentzea alba. The sequence continues at coordinate 27,552 of NZ_JAAMPJ010000012.1, read as the reverse complement.
CCCAGTTCACCCGTCGTTCGTTCCTCGCGGCCACCGGTGTGGCGGCCCTCGGCACCGCCCTGGGCGGCTGCGGCTCCAGCGGCACGGCGCCCGCCGCCGCGGTGGCTCCGGTGAGTCAGGCGGACATCGACAAGGCCATGGCCACGCCCACCGAACTGACGTTCTGGACGTGGGTGCCCGACATCGACCAGGAAGTCGCGCTGTTCCAGCGCAAGTACCCGGCGATCAAGGTCACCGTGGTCAACGCGGGTCGTGGCACGCCGGCGTACACCAAGCTGCGCACCGCGTTGCAGGCCGGCACCGGGGCTCCCGACGTGTCCCAGATCGAGTTCCAGTACATCCCCACGTTCACGATCACCGACAGCCTGCTCGACCTGCGGCCGTACGGCGCGGAAGCGTTGCGGGACAAGTTCATCGACTGGACGTGGGGCCAGGTCAGCGGCCAGGGCGGCGAGGTCTGGGCCATCCCGCAGGACACCGGCCCGCTGGGACTGCTGTACCGGCAGGACATCTTCGACCGGCACGGCCTCAAGCCCCCGGCGACGTGGGACGAGTTCGCGGACGCGGCGAGGAAGCTGCACGCCGCCGACCCGCAGGTCTTCCTCACCAACCTCGCGGGCAACCAGGCGGCGGCGTGGCACGGCCTGATGTGGCAGACCGGCGCCAAGCCGTACACGGTCTCGGGTGCGAGCGACATCAGCATCAAGGTGAACGACGAGGCCTCCAAGAAGCTCGCGAAGTTCTGGGGTGGTCTGGCCCAGGAAGGCGTGATCGGCACCGAGGCCGACTTCACCGACGGGTGGTACGCCGCGCTGAACAACGGCAAGTACGCCACCTGGATCACCGCCGCGTGGGGACCGGTCTTCCTCGCCGGAGCGGCGAAGTCCACCGCGGGCCTGTGGCGGGCGGCGCCCCTGCCGCAGTGGAACGCCGCCAAGCCCGCCTCCGGCAACTGGGGCGGCTCGACCACGGCCGTCGTGAAGACGACCAGGAACCCGATCGCGGCGGCGATCTTCGCGCAGTTCCTCAACAGCGACCCGGAGAGCGCGAAGCTGTTCGCCACCAAGCAGTTCTTCTTCCCCGCGACCAAGGCGCTGGTCGCCGACCCCGGCTTCGTCGGTGACACGCCGGCGTTCTTCGGCGGCCAGCAGGTCAACAAGGTGTTCGCGGACGTCGGTTCGACGGTCGACCCGACGTTCGGGTGGCCGCCGTTCCTCGACCAGGTCGTGACGGACTGGACCGAGACGGTCGGCAAGTCGCTGACGGCGAAGACCGACGCCGTGGCCGCGCTGGACCAGTGGCAGTCGCGGATCACCACGTTCGCCCAGGGGCAGGGCTTCACGGTCCGATGAGCACGTTGTCGTCCACAAAGGATCGGCGTGGCTCCGCCGGACTGCTGTTCGCCACGCCGTTCCTGGTGCTGTTCGTCGTGCTGTTCCTCGCTCCCCTGGCGTACGCGGCGTACCTCAGCCTGTTCCAGACGAAGCTGGTCGGCGGCACGAAGTTCGTGGGACTGGACAACTACGCCAGGGCGGTCGCCGATCCCCTGCTGTTGCAGGGCGTGTTGCGGGTCGCGACGTTCTTCGTCGTCCAGGTGCCGGTGATGTTGTTGCTGGCTTTGCTGTTCGCGCTCGCGCTGGACAGCGGCCTGATGCGGCTCGCACGGGTCGTGCGGCTGGGCATCTTCGTCCCGTACGCGGTGCCGAGCGTCGTCGCCACGCTGATGTGGGGCTACCTCTACGGGCCGGACTACGGGCCGTTCGCCCAGCTGAGCCGGGCGGTGGACCTGCCGGTGCCGCGGTTTCTCAGCGAGGGCTGGATGCTCGGCAGCCTCGCGAACGTCGTGACGTGGGAGTTCGTCGGCTACAACATGATCATCCTGTACGCCGCGCTGCGCACGATTCCCGGCGATCTCTACGAGGCGGCGGCGATGGACGGCGCAGGTGCGTGGAGGATCGCCTGGTCGATCAAGCTGCCCGCGTTGCGGCCCGCGCTGCTGCTGACGCTGATGTTCTCGGTGATCGGCAGCTTCCAGTTGTTCAACGAGCCGAAACTGTTGCAGGCCATCGCTCCTGACGTCATCGACAGCGCCTACACCGCGAACCTCTACGCCTACTCGCTGACGTTCATCGGACAGCAGCCCAACTACGCGGCGGCCGTGTCGTTCCTGCTGGGCCTCGTGATCGTGATCGTCTCCTACGTCGTGCTGCTGACCGCGAACCGCCGGAGGACGCCATGAGACGCAGCACGCCGCTGACGATCGTGATGCTGGCCGCACTCGCCTACTTCCTGCTGCCGCTGTTCTGGTTGGTCGTCGCGTCCACGAAGAGCACCGAGGACCTGTTCACCACGTTCGGGCTGTGGTTCTCGGACGCGCCGCAGTTCCTCACGAACGTCGGCAGCACGCTCACCTACGACGACGGCGTGTTCGTCCGGTGGCTGCGCAACACCGTGATCTACGCGGTCGTCAGCGCTTCGGGAGCGGCCCTGCTGGCCGCCGCGGCCGGGTACGGGTTCGCCAAGTTCCGGTTCCGCGGCCAAGCGATCATGTCCAGCGCGGTGCTCGGCGCGATCATGGTGCCCGCCACCGCGCTGGCCATCCCGACCTACCTGCTGTTCGCGCAGGTGGGGCTGGTCAACACGCCGTGGGCGATCATCCTGCCCTCGCTGGTCAGCCCGTTCGGTTTCTACCTCATGCGGGTCTACGCGCAGGACGCCGTGCCGGACAGCCTGCTGGAGGCCGCCCGGCTCGACGGCGCGGGCGAGGTCCGGATCTTCTTCCAGATCGGGCTGCGACTGCTGGCGCCCGGTCTGGTCACGGTCGTGTTGTTCACGCTCGTGGCGACCTGGAACAACTACTTCCTGCCGCTGATCATGCTGAACGATCCGAACCTCTACCCGGTCACGGTCGGGCTGGCGGCGTGGTCGGCGCAGGCCGCGGGAGGAGGCTCCGGCGGGAACAGCGACATCCTCGCGCTCCTGCTGACCGGGTCCACCCTCTCCGTGCTCCCGCTCATGGCGGCTTTCCTGCTGCTCCAACGGTATTGGCAGTCCGGTCTGGCGGCCGGCTCGGTCAAACAATGACAGTCGATTCGGAGGTTCTGCCCATGGCGGTTCTGCCCGCCCGTGTGCTGTTCGGCGCCGCCTATTACCACGAGTACCAGCTCCGCGACCGGTTGAAGGAAGACCTGGACCTGATGGTGGAGGCGAACTTCACCGTCATCCGGGTCGGTGAGTCGGTCTGGTCCACCTGGGAACCGGAGAACGGCGAGTTCGACCTCGAGTGGCTGCGACCCGTGCTGGACGGTGCCCACGAGCGCGGGATCTCGGTGATCCTCGGGACGCCCACCTACGCCGTGCCGCCGTGGCTCGCGAGGCAGTACCCGGAGATCACCGGCGAACGGGCCACCGGGCAGCGGATCGGCTGGGGCGCCCGGCAGGAGGTCGACTTCACGCATCCCGCGTTCCGCTTCCACGCCGAGCGGGTGATCCGCGCGATCGTCGCCCGCTACGCCACGCACCCGGCCGTCATCGGGTTCCAGGTCGACAACGAGCCGGGCAACGAGCTCCTGCACAACCACGGGGTGTTCCAGCGGTTCGTCGACCACCTGCGCGAGAAGTACGGTGACGTCGAGACGCTCAACCGCGAGTGGGGCCTGGTCTACTGGTCGCACCGGCTGTCCACGTGGGCCGATCTGTGGACCCCGGACGGCAACTTCCAGCCGCAGTACGACGTCGCGTGGCGGGAGTTCCAGGCCCGCCAGGTCACCGAGTTCATCGCCTGGCAGGCCGGCATCGTGCGGGAGCACGCCCGCCCCGAGCACTTCGTCACCACGTGCATCTCCTACACGCGCCGTGCCGTGGCCGACGACGAGCTGAGCGCGAGCCTCGACATCGCCTCCGGCAACCCGTACTACGACATGCAGGACGGCCTCGCCCTGCCGGACCGAACTCCCGACGACTTCGAGCAGAAGTGGAAGACGACCGGCGTGTGGTCGTTGTTCCAGACCGCCGACTGGATGTTCTCCTCGCGTCAGGAACCGTTCCTGGTCACCGAGACCAACGCCGGTTCCATCGGCTTCGCCTGGGACAACCGACCGGCTTTCGACGGCCAGTGGCGGCAGGCCGCGTGGGCGCTGGTGTCGCGGGGCGCGCGCATGATCGAGTACTGGCACTGGCACACCCTGCACTTCGGCGCCGAGACCTACTGGGGCGGAATCCTGCCGCACCACGGCAAACCGGGCCGCACCTACGCCGAACTGGCCGCGCTGGGCGCCGAGTTCGACACCGCGGGAGCGTTGGTCGCCGGACTCGAACCGGACGCCGACATCACCATGGTCTACTCGACGCCCAGCAAGTGGCTCATGCAGAAGTACCCGCCGCTGTCCACTTCGGACGGGGAGCCGGACTTCGCCTCCTACCACCGGATCATCGACCCGTTCTACCGCGGCGCCGTCGACGCGGGCCGGCAGGTGCGGCTCGTGCACGCCCGGCAGCTGCGCGACCGGATGACGCCCGAGGAGGCCGCGCTGCGGCATCCCGTGCTGATCGCGGCCGCGCTGTACGTGGTGGACGACGAGACGATCGACTGGCTCGCGGCCTACGCCGAGGCAGGCGGTCATCTGGTGCTCGGGCCCCGCACCGCGTACGCCGATCATGAGGCCCGCGCCCGGCCCGAGGTCGCGCCGGCCCGGCTCGTCGAAGCCGCCGGGGTCCACTACGACGAGTTCAGCAACCTCCGTGCGCCGATCCCGGTGCACGGCCTGACCGAGCACGCCACCGCGACGCACTGGGTCGACGGGCTCACCGTGATCGACGCGGAGGTGCTCGCGCGGTACGACCACCCGCACTTCGGTCGCTGGCCCGCCATCACCGCCCGCGCGCACGGCAAGGGCCGCGTGACGTGCGTCGGCACGGTGCCCGGCCGCGACCTGGCGCGCGCGTTGGCCTCCTGGCTGGTCCCCCTGCCGGTCAGCGGATGGCGTGACCTGCCGGCGTCCGTCACGGCGTCCACCGGCACCGCGACCGACGGGCGCCGCGTGCACGTCGTGCACAACTGGAGCTGGGAACCCGTGCACGCCAAGGCACCCGTGCAGCTCACCGACGTCCTGGCGGACCGTTCCGTCCCGGCCGGCGAAGCGCTGGAGCTGGGCGCTTGGGACGTGCGCGTGTTCGTCGCCGATTCGACAGAGTGAGGAGCACACGATGTTTTCCCTGCAAAGACACCGGATGTGGCTGCTGACGGTGTTGCTCGTCCTGGTGGGAGGCACGCTCAACGCGTCACCCGCCCTGGCCTACGGCCCGTCGGTGCTCGTGGCGCCGTCCGGCGACTGCACCCGCCCGTACTGCTTCACCTACGCCAAGTCCGCGCAACTGCCCAGCGGCCGGCTCGTCGCCACGTACGAGGACAACAACCAGCCGCTCGAGAACATGACGTTCCCGATCTGGAGCAGCATCGACAACGGCAGGTCCTGGTCGCGCCGTTCGAAGGTCGCGGACACGTCGCCGCGCAAGTGGGGCAACTGGACCAACCCGCACCTTTACGTGCTGCCCCAACGGATCGGCACGATGCCCGCGGGAACCCTGCTGCTCGCCGGCATCTCCTCGCCGCCGGACCGGTCGGCGACCGCGATCCAGCTCTACCGCAGCAACGACGACGGCGCGACCTGGCGGTGGGTCAGCGAGGTGGCCCTCGGCGGCGGTCAGTGGGGCAGCCCGAACCCCAAGCCGATCTGGGAGCCGTACCTGCTCGTGGCGAACAACCGGCTGATCGTCTACTACTCCGACGAACGCGACAAGGACAACCACGACCAGAAGCTCGTGCACCAGACCTCCACCGACGGTCTGCGCTGGGGCCCGGTGGTCGAGGACGTGGCGATGGCGGACCGCGCGCTGCGACCGGGGATGCCGATCGTGACGCGGATGGCCGACGGCCGGTACCTCATGGTGTTCGAGATGGTCGGGCAACCGAACACGCCCAACAACTTCAAGATCTCGGCGGATCCGGAGTCGTGGAACGCGCTCGACGGCGGCACCACGATCGACCACGGCGGCAGCCCGATGGTGATCACCCTGCCGAACGGGCGGCTGGTCTACAACTCCCACGGTTCGGGGGACGTCCGGGTCAACACGGGCAACGGCGCCGGCCCGTGGACGCCGGTGCGCACGACCATGCCCACGGGCTACAGCCGCATGCTGCAGCCGGTGGCGGGCACCGGCCGGGTGCTGATCCTGTCGGTGGAGGGCTTCTGGGTCAACGAGCGCAACGCCGTCCGCTACGGCGACGTCGACCTCGGCCACTCGGCCGGCGCTTACTACAAGCTGGTCAACCGGCAGACCGGCAAGGTCCTGGACACCTTGCAGTCGAGCCTGCAGGACGGCGCCGATCTGGTGCAGTGGGCCGACAACGGCGGCGCGAACCAGCAGTGGCACGTGACCGACGTCGGTGGTGACTACCGGACGTTGTTCAACCGCAACAGCGGCCGTGTGTTGTCGATCTGGGACACCAGCACCGCCGACAACGCCCGCGCCGTGCAGTGGGTCGAGAACGCCGGTGCCGACCAGCAGTGGCAGCTCGTACCGGTCGGGGCCTACTACCGTTTGGTGGCAAGGCACAGCGGCAACGCGCTGTCGGTGCTCGACGGGTCAGGCTCTGACGGCGCCCAGATCGTGCAGCGCGCCTACAACGGGTCGTTCGACCAGCAGTGGCGGCTCGTCCGGGTCGGCTGAGCCCGAGGGCAGGCGGGAAGGCGGCGGCCACCGATGATCAGCGGTGGCCGCCGCCTTCCCTCAGCCGATCGACGAGCGAGAGCGAGCTCTACGACTGGAGGTCGCGCTGGTACCAGGTTCCTGACTTGCCGCCGAGATCAGCCGGGGTGGCAGGGCCGACCGGGACGAACCCGGTCTTGGTCAGGACTTTCCGGGATGCGGCGTTGTCGTGGGAGGTGGCCGCCCGCAGGGTGCGCAGGCCGTACGTCACCGCCGCCGTCCGGCACAGCTCCCGAACGGTCGTGGTCGCCAGGCCGAGGCCGGCGGCCTGCTCCGCGACCCGGTAGCCGAGTACGGCAGTGCCGTCCTCCAAGTCGTACAGGTTGAATCTGCCCAGTACCGAGCCGTCCTCGGCGACGAGCACGTAGAAGGCGCAGACGCCGGCCTCGTGCTCGGCCAGCAAGGCGTTGTACCGGTCGGTGAACTGGTCGAAGAAGTCGTCGCCGCGGTCGGGGATCGAGGCGGCGAAGTAGGTGCGGTTCGCCAGCTCGAAGGCCAGGACCGCCTGGGCGTGGCCGGCCTGCAGCGGCTTCAGCTCGGGCATCGCCCGAGCCTACGGCCGCACGGAACGCGTCAACGCCGCCAGGGCAGGTTCGCCGTTGACGGGCGGTCGGGGCCGGAGAGTCCGTTCAGCACGATTTCGCAGACGTCTCCGAGGACCCGGATCTGGTCGGGATCCAGCCGGTCGAACACCACCCCCCCGGACGGTGGCGACGTGACCAGGCGCCGCTCGCTCCAAAGTGGACCTGCCGACCGCGGTGACGACCGCGAACTGGCCGCGGCGGTCGCTCGGATCGCCTTCCCGCCGGACCAGGCCGTCGTCCGCCATGCGGCTGATCGTGTAGGTGAGCCGGCTGCGGGCGATCTTGAGCGCCTCGGCGAGATCGGTCATGCGCAGCCGTCCGCCCGGTGCCTCGGTGAGGAACACCAGCACGGAGTAGTACATGTGGCTGATGCCCGCGTCCCGGCGGAGCTGTTGGTCGAGGGTGTCCTCCATGAGCAGGGTGAGCGCCCGGTAGGCACGCCAGGCGCGGTGCTCCCCGTCGTCCAGCCACCGGGTCTCCATGATCCGAATCCTAGTGCAAATTTGAACTACCCCGCGAGGACCAAGACCTGGACGGCCAGACCCGGTCAACTCGTTCATCCTCCTCCGGAACCTCGACCTGCCCGGTGACCCGGAGGTCAGCCGTGACGTCGAGAAGCGCGGGGAAGAACTGCCCGTACTCCTGCCAGGGAGCCACGCTCTACTTCGACAACTGACCGGTTCGGCCCCGTGCGTCGTGGTGTGCCGCCATGCGCACGGGTGCGTTGGTGACACCGAACCCGCGGTAGCCACCGATCCGCTGGACCACCTCGAAGAACACCCTGGCGCCCGCGAGCTCGGTGTAGAAGTGCAGGTACTCGCCGTGCTCGTCGCGGTCGTACAGCACGGAGTGCTCGCGCAACGCGCTGAGGCGATCAGCCGGCAACCCGGTCCGTGCCGCAAGATCGTCATAGTAGTTGCCAGGGATGTCCAGCAGCCGCGCGCCCGACTGCCGCAACGCCTCGGCGCACGCGACGGCGTCGGTGCAGGTGAAGGCGATGTGCTGGGGCTCCTCGACCGCGGGTGCCCAGCCGCCGCGGCGGACCAGTGCGGCGTCCAGCGTGAGCCGGACGCCGCCACCGCTCACGCCGCGGCCCCGCACCAGCCCGAACGGTGCCGCGAACTCCGCGGTGGCACCGGGTTCCAGGCCCAGCACCGCGCGGTAGAAGAGCGTGGCCTCGTCGAAGTTGTCGAAGGGCTGCGTCAACGCGACGTGGTCGATGCCGGTGATTCCCGCGCCGGGGGCCGACTCCCCGGTCGGGACGAAGTCGCCGAGCCAGTCGTCGTTGGCGCACAAGAAGATCTGCGTTCCGTCCGGGGTGGCGATCGCGGTCAGCGGCGCTTCGCCGGGGCCCGCCGTCCGGGACAGCGGTGGCGCGAGCAGGACCTTCGCGCGCTGCGCCGCCGCTGCCGGGTCCGGCACGGAGATGCCGAGTGCTCCGATCGCGCCCGGCTCACCGTTCGCGTTGACCAACACTCGTGCGTCGCCCTGCGTCCACAGCTCCACCGGCTTCGAGCGGTGCACGCCCGTGCGTGTGAAGCCCAGCGCGGCCAGGTTCGACTCCCCCACGACCTCGGCGAACGCGTAGCCGTCCGAGACGGGTGCGGCCGGAACGTCCAGCAGCCCCAAGGAGTCCTTCAGACCGACCAGTGATCGCATCGCGTCGACCGCGGCCCGGTACGGGTCGGACTGGCGGAAGACGTCGTTGAACACCTCCAGCGAGAGCGGTCCGCGATAGCCGGCGTCGAGAACGTTGCGGGTGAACGTCGTCAGGTCGAAGTCGCCCTGGCCGGGGAAGAGCCGGTGGTGGCGGCTCCACTGGAGGACGTCCATCGGCAGCGTCGGCGCGTCGGCCAGTTGCAGGAAGAAGATCTTCTCGCCGGGGATCGCGCGGATGGCCCGCGGATCGTCCCCTTTGGACAGGATGTGGAAGCTGTCGAGGCAGACACCCAGCGCCGGATGCGCGGCGCGGCGCACGATCCGCCACGCGTGCTCGTAGCCGTTGACGAACCTCCCCCACGCCAGCGCCTCGTAGGCGATGCGCAGTCCCCGTTCGCCCGCACGTGTGGCGAGCAGGTGCAGCTGCTCGGCCGCGAGATCGTCGTCGTCGATCGCGTCCGGCGACACCGACGAGCACACCAGCACGGTGTCCACGCCGAGTTCGGCCATGAGGTCGAACTTGTGCTCGGCGCGGCGCAGGTTGGCGGCGAGCACGTCCGGCGGCACCGCCTCGAAGTCGCGGAACGGCTGGTACAGGTCGATGCTCAGCCCGAGGTCGGCACACCGCCGCCGGATCTCCGCCGGACCGCGGCGGGCGGCGAGCAGGTCGTTCTCGAACAGCTCGACGCCGTCGAACCCCGCCTCGGCGGCCGCGGCCAGCTTGTCGTCGAGCGTGCCGGACAGGCACACGGTGGCGATGGCGGTACGCAGGTCAGGACGCATGAGCGGGTTCTCCCTCCAACTCCTCGAAGTGCGCGAGCATCCGGTCCGCGTCCGGTTCGACGCCGGTGAAGAGCCGCAACGACTCCGCGGCCTGGAGCACGACCATCCCGCCGCCGTGCAGCACCCGGCAGCCCCGTGCCCGCGCGGCCGCGAGCAGCGCCGTCTCCAGCGGCCGGTAGACGATGTCGGCGACCCAGAGTTCCTCGCGCAGCAACGACTCGTCGATCGGCAGCCCGGGGTGCGCCGCCATGCCCGTCGGGGTCGCGTGCACCAGACCGTCGGCTGTCCGGACGGCATCAGGCCGGCACATGACGGCCCGGTCGGCGCCGAACCGGCGTTGCAATGCCGCCACCAGGCCCGCACCGCGACTCAGGTCGACGTCGTGGACGCCCAGCCGGCCGGTGCCGAGCGACAGCAGCGCGTGAGCCACCGCGGCGCCCGCTCCGCCCGCGCCGAGCAGCACGACGTTCTCCAGGCGAGCGTCCGGCAGGCCACGGCTGAGACTGCGCGCGAAGCCCGTGGCGTCGGTGTTGTGGCCGATCGCCTTGCCGTCCGCGAAGACCACGGTGTTGACGGCTCCCAGCGAGGCCGCCTCGGGAACGATCTCGTCCAGGTGCGGCAGGATCGTCTGCTTCACCGGATGGGTGATGTTGAGCCCGGCGAACCCCTCGGCCCTGGCTGCGGCCAGCACGTCCCCCGCCGGTTGCCCGATCACGTCGAGGTCGAGCAGGCGGTAGGTGTAGCGCAACCCGAGCTCACGGGCCTCGCGCTCGTGCAGCGCCGGACTCAGCGACGGACCGATGCCGGAGCCGATGAGTCCGATCAGGTAGTTGGTCACCAGGTCTCCCACCTAATGTACGAACTAGTGAGTTAACGCTAGCGCACTGGTCCACCCGCAGCAAAGGGCTGCACTAGAGTTGGCTGGTCGTCCGCAGATCGAAGGGGGCCCGGTGGCCGCACCGTCAGCCGATGCCGAGCGCCAGCGGGACAAGGACCGCACCCGCGCCGACATCCTGGACGTAGCCACCCGGGAGTTCGCGGACAAGGGCTACACAGGCGCGCGGGTCGACGAGATCGCCGAGCGCACCAGCACCACCAAGCGGATGATCTACTACTACTTCGGCGGCAAGGAACAGCTCTACATCGCCGTCCTGGAGCGCGCCTACCTGGCCATCCGCGCGCTCGAAGCCGAGCTCGACGTGGAACACCTCGAGCCGGAGGACGCCATCCGCCGGCTCGCCGAGCTCACGTTCGACCACCACGAGGCGCATCCCGACTTCATCAGGCTCGTCAGCATCGAGAACATCCACCGCGCCGAGCACATCGCGCGCTCGGAAGTGCTGGCGGGACTGGCGAACCCGGCGCTCGACTGCCTGACGCAGATCCTCGAACGAGGCCGCGCGGCCGGCCGGTTCCGCACCGACGTCGACCCGCTCGACGTGCACATCGCGATCAGCTCGTTCTGCGTCTTCCGGCTCGCGAACCGGCACACGTTCGCCGCGATCTTCGGCCGGGACATGCTCGACCCGGCGCGCCGCGAGCACTACCGGCGCATGCTCGGTGACATGCTGATCGACTATCTGACCAGCTGAAACCAAACCCTTGACACAGAGGGGTGGCGTGTCCGATTTTGTGTTAACTAACTAGATCGTACATCGGAGTACGCCGTGACCACATCGATGGCCCGCAAGACTGCGCTGGCAGCCTGGATCGGCAGCGCCCTCGAGTACTACGACTTCTTCATCTACGGCACAGCCGCTGCACTGGTCTTCAACAAGGTCTTCTTCCCCGCCGCCGACCCGGCGACGGGCACCCTGCTCGCGCTCGCCACGTTCGGCGTGGGCTACCTCGCCAGGCCCCTCGGCGCGTTCGTGCTCGGCCACGTCGGCGATCGCTTCGGCCGCAAGAAGGTCCTCGTCTTCACCCTGCTGCTGATGGGCGTGGCGACCTTCGCCGTCGGCTGCCTGCCCACCTACGCCTCGATCGGCGTGCTGGCGCCGGTCCTGCTCGTCGTTCTCCGTCTGCTGCAAGGACTTTCGGCGTCGGGCGAGCAGGCGGGCGCGAACTCGATGTCACTCGAGCACGCACCGGAACACCGCCGGGCGTACTTCACGAGCTTCACCCTGAGCGGCACGCAGGCCGGCCAGATCCTCGCCACCGCGATCTTCCTGCCCGTGGCCGCACTCCCCCAGGAAGACCTGCTGAGCTGGGGCTGGCGCGTGCCGTTCTGGTGCAGCGCGGTCGTCGTGATCGTCGGACTGGTCATCCGCCGCAAGATCGACGAGACCGCCGTGTTCAAGCGCACCAAGGTGGCCAAGCTGCCGGTCGCCACGTTGTTCCGCACGCACTGGGCCGACGTCCTGCGGGTCGTCCTCGCGGCCACCATCGCCTCGGTCAGCACGATCTTCACCGTCTACGCCCTGAGCTACGCGGTGAACACGATCGGCCTGGCCCGCACGTCCATGCTGTGGGTCGGCGTCCTCGCCAACGTCGTCGCGCTGGCCGCGATCCCGTTGCTGGCAGGGCTTTCCGACAGGATCGGCCGCAAGCCGGTGTTCCTCGCGGGGTGCGGCGCGTGCGCGATCCTGATCTTCCCGTACCTGTGGTCGATCTCCATCGGCGCGTACGGCCTGGTGTTCGCGCTCGGCATCCTGCTGTTCGGCGTGGCCTACTCCGCGATCAACGGCATCTGGCCGTCGCTGTACGGCGAGATGTTCAGCACCGAGGTCCGGTTGTCGGGCATGGCGATCGGCACGCAGTTCGGGTTCGCGATCGCAGGTCTCGCGCCGAGCGTGGTGTCGGCGATCGGCTCCGGCCGCGACGACTGGGTCGGGGTCGCGATCTTCACGGCGGCGGTGTGCGCGCTGAGCGCGACCGCGATCGCGACGGGACGCGAGACGTTCCGGCGTCCGACCGCGGAGCTCGGGCGTTCGGCGCGGGAGTCATCTGTTCCTGCCACCACTCAGGTCTGAACTGTCCACATCGGAATGAGGCCGCCCGCGGTCGAGGGCGGCCTCATCACACCAGACCGTGCGACTGGGCGTACAGCGCGGCCTGCGTCCGGTCGCGCAGCCCGAGTCGCCCGAGGATGCGGGAGAGGTGGTTCTTCACCGTGCCCTCCGACAGGTGCAGGCGCCCGGCGATCTCCCGGTTGGTCGCCCCGGCCGCGACCAGCCGCAGCACCTCCACCTCGCGCACGGTGAGCGGCTCGCGGTGGCTGTCCGACCGGCTCAGCACCGCCGCCAGCCTGGCCGCCGCGGCCGGGTCGAACTGGGCCACGCCCGCCGCGGCGAGCCGGACCGCCGCCGCGAGCTCCTGCGACGGCAGGTCTTTGAGCAGGTAGCCGGTCGCGCCCGCGCGCAGGGAGCGCACCACGTAGTCCTCGTCGTCGAACGTGGTCAGCATGACCACCCGGCAATCGGGTGCCCGCTTGCGCAGCAGCGTCACCGCCTCCACGCCGTCGATCCCCGGCATCCGCACGTCCATCAGCACGACGTCCGGGGTCAGCGTCACCGCCAGCTCCACGGCCTCGTGCCCGTCGCGGGCGGTGCCGACGACCTCGATCCCTGGCTGCAGGCTCAGCAACGACGCGATGCCCTCGCGGATCAGCCGCTGGTCGTCGACCACCAGCACGCGGGTCATGCGGTCCTCGCCGCGGGGATCGTCACCGTCAGCCTCGTGCCGGACGAGGTGCTGGCGAGGTCGACCCGTCCGCCGGACAGCGCGACCCGTTCCCGCATCCCGAGCAACCCGAACCCTTCCGCCGCCGCGCCCATGCCGCGCCCGTCGTCGGCCACGGCCAGCCGGGCCCGTTCGGCGTCGAGGTCGACCGCGACGGCGATGCGCGTGGCGCCGGCGTGCCTGCGCGCGTTGGTGATGCCCTCCTGTGCGGCCCGGTACAACGCGTGCAGGGCACCGACGGCATGGCCGTCCGGGGAACCGCTGACCGTGAGGGTGACTTCGTCCTGGCCCGCCACCAGTTCGTCGAGGGCGGCGAGCAGGTGGAACGAACGCAGTGACCGCACCGACTCACGCACCTCGCCGAGAGCCCGCCGAGCCGACTGCTCCGCGTCGAGAACGGCGGCCTTCGCGGCGGCGGGTTCGCGGTCGTGGAACGCGGAGGCCTTCTCCAGCAGCACCACGATCGCGGTCAGGTGGTGGCCGAGGTCGTCGTGCAGATCCCTGGCCACCCTGGCGCGTTCCGCCGCCGCCGACAGCTCCGCCACCGTGCGATGCGACTCCTGCAGCCGGATCCGCCCGTCGCGCTCCCGCACCGCCACCGCCGCCATCGTCAGCGTCAGCACCAGCCCGACGGCCAGCATCACCAGGTCCGACACCCGCTCCACGTGGGCGTACCAGTCCGGGACGCTCACCACCGCCGCCGCGAGACACAGAGCGGCCAGCCCGAACGCGACTGCCCGACCGAACGCGAAGTACGCGGTGAACGGCACGAGCACCAGCAACACCCGTACCAGCCCCGAACCGTCCACGAGGGCCAGCCCCGCGTAAAGGGCGGCCCGCACCGCCAACAGGGCCGCCGCCACCGGCTTCGGCGTGCGCACCGGGTAGCGGCGGAACTCCGCCAGGTCCACGACCACGAGCACCACCAGTCCGCCGACGAACAGCGGCAACGTGGTGGTGCCGAGCCCGGAGACCGCGGCGTACACACCCGCGACCAGCACCGCGACGCACAGCAGCGGCGAGACCCAGTACGCCGGTCGCGACATGTGCATGCCGCTCAGGCTAGTGCCGTGACCGGGCGCGGCGGCCACACCGCAGCGGACAACCATCCCAGCACCACGGCGCAGGCGACGTGCAGCAACGCGGACCACGGTGTGTCCGGCAGCGCCGCGAACACGGCCAGCAGCGCGAAGCTGATCCCGTACCCCCAGGCCGGGATCGCGGGAAACACCTTCGCCCGCACCATCGACGCCCCGAACGCCACCGTGCCGAGCACGAACACCAGTGACGCCCCCTTCAGCACTACCTCCGTCAGCACCGCCAGCTGCCCCGGCTCCTGGAAGAAGATCACCAGGTTCAGCGCGAACGCCACCCCCGTGAACAGCCCCAGCCCGATCATGTTCACCGCGAACGCGTACGCGCCGAACCTCCCCGACGCGTGCGCCTGGTGCCCGTGGAACGCCACCACCGCGGGTGCTCCGAACGCCGTTCCCAACCCGATCGCCAGACTGGTCGCCGCCGTCTCCCCGGTGAACGCCTCGACGGCCCCGGGCACCCCGATGGACAGGGCGAGAAGGATCCCGCACACCGCGCCGAACCTCGGCAAGAAGATCTTGTCATCCGTCACACCGAGGACGCTACGAGCGCGGACACCGTGCTCCGAAGTCCCGACCGGCCACTTCGGACGTCAAAGGTCATGCGGTGAGGGGTGCCGATCGGCACGTGCGGCATCCGGCGGCGCGATGACCGCGCCGGTGCGCGCCGCGCGCTCGAGCCCCCAGTCGTACAAGGCCTGCAGCGCCGGTCCCAGGCTGCGGCCTTCCTCGGTCAGCGCGTACTCGACGTACGGTGGCACCTCGGTTCGCGACACCAGACCGGCGTCCTGCAGCTCGCGCAGCCGCTGCCCGAACATCTTCTCGCTGATGCCCGGCACCTTGCGGCGCAGCTCGCCGTAGTGGTGGGACTTTTCCTTGAGGTGGGCCAGGATCACCGCCCGCCACTTGCCTCCGATGACGTCGAGGGCCAGCTCGACAGGACAGTGGTACATGGGCGCTCCTCACCAAAAGGTGCGTACTTGCCTGACTTCGCGCGTGCTGCTGGAGTGGGCGTCGTGATCAACGACGAGCCGACACCTTCTCTTTACACCTGGGCCGGTGGCGCGGACGCGTTGCTGCGCCTGACCGAAGCGTTCTACCGGAAGGTCGCGCAGGACGAGCTGCTGGCGCCGGTGTTCGCCGGAATGGATCCGGGCCACGCGCGGTACGTGGCGCTGTGGCTGGGCGAGGTGTTCGGCGGACCGGCCGCGTACACCGCAGAGCGCGGCGGCTACGAGTTCATGCTGGCCAAGCATCTCGGTCGGGCCATCACCGAACAGCAGCGTCGTCGCTGGCTGAACCTGATCATGGACGCGGCGGACGAGGTGGCGCTGCCGGACGACCCGGAGTTCCGCGCCGCGTTCGTGTCCTATCTGGAGTGGGGCACCCGGCTGGCGGTGCAGAACTCCGCGCCGGACGCCAAGCCCTTCCACGGGGCGCCGGTGCCGAAGTGGGGCTGGGGCGTGGCGCCGCCGTACGTCCAGGCGCCGTGACACCGGTCGTCACCGGTCCGCGCGTCGTTCCCGGAAGGCGATCATGTTCATCCGGTTGCCGCAGCGCACGGTGCAGAACCGCTTGAGGCCGTTGCGGGACAGGTCCAGCAGCAGACCGGCGCAGTCGTCCGCCGCGCAGATCCGCAGACGGTCCATCTCGTTCATCCGGATCACGTCGATGAGGGCGAGCGCGGCCTCCACCCGGATCCGTTCGGCCAGCGGGGAGTCGGGCTCGGTGGCGTGCATGTGCCAGTCCTGCGAGTCGTGCCGCACGAGGTGCGGGAGCGCCTTCGCGTCGCGCAGCATCTTGTTCACGGCTCCGACAGCGTCGTCGCGGTCGAGGGTCCAGACGTGGCGGAGCAGTGCGCGGGCGCGGTGGACGTCGCGCAGTTCCGCCTCGTCGTGGTCGATGCGTCCGGTGTAGCCGAAGTGGCTCAACAGGGCCGCGAGCTGGTCGACCGTGGCCAGTTCGTCGGCACCGCTGCGCGACGCCGAGGGGTCGGTGTTGCACAGCGCGACCACGAAGGCGAGCGACTCCTCCGTGTCAGGGGCAAAACGCAAATTGACTCCTTACCGCGACCGGCCTACCGTCAGGACCGTAACAACGATAGGTCATGACAACTCACGGCACGCGGAGGCGAGCATGGGTGTTCCGGCGACGTCCACCGGCCTGATCGCGGCCACGGTCTCGTTCATCTCGTTCAGCACCTCCGGAGTGCTGGTCAAACCGCTGCTGGCGGCCGGCTGGTCCCCGGCCGCCGCCGTCACGGCCCGCGCGCTCGCGGCGGGGCTCGTGCTGCTCCCGTTCGTCGTGGTGTCCCTGCGCGGCCGGTGGGACCTGCTGTGGCGGGCCAGGTGGTCCGTGCTGGGCATGGGCCTCGCCGGGGTCGCGCTCACCCAGGTCCTCTACTTCGCCGCCATCGGGCGGATCCCGGTGGCGACCGCGCTGCTCATCGAGTTCCTCGCACCGCTCATCCTGGTCGGGTTCACCTGGGCGGTCAGCAGGCGCACGCCCGCGCCGGTCGTCCTGGTCGGCTCGGTGCTCGCGGTCGGCGGCCTCGTGCTCGTGATCGGCCCCGGCGCGATCCAGGCCGTGGACCCGATCGGCCTGGCGGCCGCGTTCGGTGCCGCCATCGGGTGCGCCCTGTACTTCGTGATCGCCGCGCGCCCCAACGACGGCCTGCCGCCGGTCGCGCTCGCCGGGACCGGACTCCTGGTGGCCGCACCCGTCCTGGCGCTCATCGGGGCGACCGGCCTGCTCCCGTTCACCGCGACGTTCGGCGACGTGCCGCTGCTCGGCACCCCCGCGGCCTGGTGGGTGCCGCTGCTCATCGTCGCGGTCGTCGGCACCGCGCTCGCCTACGCGACCGGCATCACCGCTTCCGGGATTCTCGGGTCGCGGCTCGCGTCGTTCATCGGCCTGATGGAGGTCGTCTCGGCGTCAGTGCTGGCCTGGCTCCTGCTGGGCGAGGAACTCACGCCTCTGCAACTGGCCGGCGGTGTGCTGATCCTCGGCGGCATCGCGTCGGTGCGGGCCGAGCGGCCGAAGGTGGAGGTGGCCCCCACACCTCCGGCCGTCGCGTCCTGCCCGTGACGGCTCAGGCGTGGGCGACCGCCACGTCGACGACCCAGGTGACGCCGAACCGGTCGGCCAGCATCCCGAAGCCGGGCGTCCACTGCGAGGGGCCGAACTTCTCGATCACCGTCGCGCCGTCGGCGAGTCCTTCCCAGATCGGGGCGACCTCGTCGGCGCTCTCGCCGCGCACGGACAGGAAGAAGGGCTCCGCGGTGATCGTGGTGCCGTTCTCCCGCCGGGTGGTGGGTTCACCGGCGACGATCGGCTCGTCCGCACCGGGCACGTCGTAGGCCATGACGCGGAAGCCGTTGTCCGCGACGACCTCGCCGAACACCACGTTCTGCGCGCCGGGCACCTCGGCGGGCATCCCGAAGTCGCCGTAGGTGACGACGGTGAGCCGGCCGCCGAAGACCGACCGGTAGAACTCGAGCGCCTCCCGGGCCTGGCCGCGGAAGTTGAGATGGGGAACTGCGTTCAATGACATGAGTGCACGATGTCAGCAGTAGCGGACAGGGAACGTCCGCTACTCGTGCGAGGCTGAGACCATGCCGATCGCCACGTCGACGACCACCTCGGCCCGCCTGCTGTCGTTGCTGTCCCTGCTGCAGGTCCGCCGCGACTGGCCGGGCCTGCTGCTGGCTCAGCGCCTCGGCGTCAGCGAACGGACGGTGCGCCGCGACGTCGACCGGCTGCGCGAACTCGGTTACCTCGTGCACGCGGTCAAGGGCCCCGACGGCGGGTACCGGCTCGAAGCGGGCAGCCAGGTGCCGCCCCTGCTGTTCGACGAGGAACAGGCGATCGCGCTCGCCGTGGCGCTGAGGATCGCCGTCGGCACCGGCGCGGGCATCGAGGAGGCCGCCGCACGGGCGTTGGCCACCGTGCGTCAGGTCATGCCGTCACGGCTGCGTCAGCGCATCGACGCGCTGGAGATCGAGT
Organism: Lentzea alba; assembly: GCF_011067745.1. Classification (GTDB taxonomy): domain Bacteria; phylum Actinomycetota; class Actinomycetes; order Mycobacteriales; family Pseudonocardiaceae; genus Lentzea; species Lentzea alba. Next base: position 8,978 of record NZ_JAAMPJ010000012.1, on the reverse strand, counting down.
CGTCCGGCCGCGGCACCCAGGTGGACACCGACCTGCTGGTCACGCTGAGCAACGCCATTCGCGCCCGCGAGGAACTGCGCTTCGACTACAACGCGCCGGGCCGCACCGACTCCGCACGGCCACCTCGCCGCGTCCAGCCGCACCACCTGGTCGTGCGGGCCGGCCGCTGGTACCTCGTCGGATGGAGCCCGGAGCGCGAGGACTGGCGGACGTACCGCGCCGACCGGATGACGCCGCGCATCCCCAACGGACCGCGCTTCACACCCCGCCAGGTCCCCGGCGGCGACGTCTCGGCGTTCCTGGCCGCCCGGTTCAAAGGCGCCGACACTCACACCTGGCCCTGCCGCGGCAAGGTGATCCTCGACCTGCCGCTGGCCGACGTGGCCCCGTTCACCGGCGACGACACCGCCTCGGAGGCCGGCCCCGCCCGCACCAGGCTCCTGACCGGCTCGTGGTCGTGGGCCGCGCTCGCCGCGAAACTGGCGCGCTTCGACACCGAGATCGAGGTGGTCGGCCCACCCGCCCTGCGCGACGCGTTCGCCGACCTGTCCCGCCGCGCCGCCCGATCGGCTAAGCGCGACCCGTAAACCGCCGCCGTGAGCCATCGTCACCAAAGTGCACGCGGGGAGCTTTCGTTCGCTCTGACAGTACGAAAGCGCCCCGCGTGGCAGCGGCACAGCAAGGCCAGCCCGCCCGCGAAGCAACCCCGCCACCCCACGGCACACCGCCCCCGACACCCGTCACCGAAGTACACGCGGGGAGCTTTCGTTCGCTCTGACAGTACGAAGGCGCCCCGCGTGGCAGCGGCACAGCGGGGTCAGCCGCTGTGGCGGATCGCCACCAGCGCGATGTCGTCGGTCGCCGGCCGGTCGCCGACCATCGTGGCCATGATCCGGACGCAGGCCTCCTCCGGCCCCATCGGGCTGACGGTCTGCCGCAACCGCTCCAGGCCCACGTCGAGGTCCTGTTCCCGGCGTTCCACCAGACCGTCCGTGTAGAGGACGATCAACGTGCCCGGCGGTACGTCCACGGCGGCACTGCGGCGCCCGGCGGTGCCGAGGTCGAACCCGATGGGCGGGCCGACGTGCACGGACGCGAACCCGGCCTCCTCCCCAGGCACGGCGAGGACCGGGGGCAGGTGCCCGGCCACGGCGAGGCTCATCCGGTGCGTCGCCGTGTCGATGATCGCGTACGCAACGGTGGCCATGGTGTTGTGCTCGAAGTAGCTGGCCTTGCGGTCGAGCTTGCCCAGCACCTGCGCGGGATCGAGGTACTCCAGCGCGTACGCGCGCAAGGCGCTCCTGAGCCGGCCCATCACGACGGCGGCCCGCAGGCCGTTGCCGACGACGTCGCCGATCACCACGCCGATGCGGTCGCCGGGCAGCTCGAACACGTCGTACCAGTCGCCACCGACGCCGCTTTCCGCGCCGGGGACGTAGCGGGCCGCGAGTTCCCAGCCGTCGGTGCTCGGCAACCGGGACGGCAGCAGGCTTTCCTGCAGCATCGTGGCGGCGGCGCGCTCGGACCGCGACCGGTCCACGTAGACGGCCACCGCGAGACGGTCGGCGACGAGCTGCAGCGCGTCGACCTCGTCATCGGTGAACCGGCGGCGCGTGGTGCTGCCGACGTGCAGGACCCCGGTCAGCTCGCCCTCGGCGATCATCGGCACGCCGAGCAGCACCCGCAGCCCGTGCTCCCACAGCAGTGGATTGACCACTGTGGACGGGTCGACGTGTTCGATCTGCACCGGTTCCCGGAGCTGGGCCACGCGGCCCGCGAAACCCTTGCCGACCGGCACGCGCACGCCCTGGAAGACCTCTTCCTCCAGTCCGGACGTCGCTTTGGCCACGAGCTGCGTGCCGCCGCGATCCACCAGCAGGACGGTGACGGTGTCGACGGCGAGCAGTTCGCGGGAGCGCTCCAGCAGCACCTCGAGCAGTTTGTCGAGGTCAAGCTGCTTGAGCGTGCCGTCCGTGACGGCGTCGAGGACGCGCAGGCGGATCGACGAGCCTTCCGCTGCCATGCCACCTCCACCCGCGCCGATCGTGTCGTCGACACTACTGCGTGGGTGCGGACCTCAGGACGCGGAAACCTCCCGCGAGTCGGCACGGTCGACGTCGAGCAGGCTCAGCAGCGCTTCCACCCGGCCTTCCCGGAACGCCAGGCGCTGCCGGTCCGCGCCACCGCCGTCACGGTCCAGCAGCCGCAGACCTCGTTGCACCGCAGGCAGATCACCGTTCGCTTCGAACACCGGGGTCAGTCGCCGCACCAGCTCGTCCAGCTGTTGCCGCACCGGCCGCGGTTCGCCGGACAGCACGTCCAGGACCGTGCCCGGCAGGCCAACGTTTGCCGCGCTCCAACAAGCCTGGCGCAGCGTGTCCTGAGGAACCGGCTCCGCCCGCACGCCGCGTCCGACGTCGACGACCGCCTGGGCGACCAGCGCCCGCGCGAGCGCCGCGAGCAGCACCGCGTCGTCCACGCTCGCCGCGACGTCGGAGACCCGCACCTCCACGGTCGGCAGCTCGGTGGCGGGCCGGACGTCCCAGTAGACCATCGCCCGGTCCAGCGCGGTGCCCGCGGCGATCATGGTGTCGCAGGCCTCCTCGTAGTGCTGCCACGAGGTGAAGTACGGCGGTGGGCCGGACACCGGCCAGCGCGACCACACCGTCGAACGCCAGCTGGCGAACCCGGTGTCCTCCCCGCCGGAGAACGGCGAGTTCGCGGTGACGGCGGCCAGCACGGGCAGCCACGGCCGCACGTGGTTGCACACCTGCACGGCGGTCTCCCGGTCGGGCACGGCCACGTGGACGTGACAGCCGCAGATCAGCTGCTGCTCGGCCAGTGCACCGAACTCGCGCGCGATCCGCCGGTACCGCAGGCTGTCCGTGATCTCACCGGTCGCGTGGCCCAGCGGAGGCGCTCCGACCGCGATCGCCCGGCACCCCGCCGTCCGCGCGGCCTGGGCGACCAACCGGCGTGTCTCCAGCAACTCACGGCGCGCTTGTTCCACGTCACGGCAGATCGTCGTGTTGATCTCCACCTGTGCCCCGGTCAGCTCGTGCTCCAGGGCGAGCCCCAACCGCTCCCGCGCGACGGCGACGACCTCGTCCGCCCGGTTGACCGCGACACCGGTCTCCGGGTCCACCAGGAGGAACTCCTCCTCGACACCGACCGTCGGACACCACACGTCCTTCGATGGCGCTTTCTCCACGTCTCACCATCCCGCTCGTGAACGCCGGCACGCGCCGGTAACGACGAATACCCACTTCGCCACGTTTTCCAATCCAGACGGCCCATCCCGGCAACGCATATCCAGCCCGAGCGCGGGTACTGCCTGTACGACAACCCCGCCCCGAGGAGGATGCAGTGGCGAGCCAAAAGCCGGGCAAGCTCGTGAAGGCCGCGCTCGAGAAAGCGGTCGACAAGGTCACCGAACTGGTGAACCCGCCGATCCCCGGCGCTCCGAACAGCGAGCCGCCGTCCCTCGATGAACCGACCGAGCCGCGCGGGCCGTTGCCGCCCAAGCAGGACCAGACCGGACCGGAGACGGTGTCGCCAACAGGCGCACCGACCGGCGCGCCGAAACTGTCCCAGGGGCAACAGGGCGACTTTCTCACCACCTCGGCGGGCGCACGGCTGTACGACACCGATCACTCGTTGAAGGCCGGCGAGCGCGGACCGACGTTGCTGCAGGACCATCACCTTCGCGAGAAGGTGATGCACTTCGACCACGAGCGCATCCCGGAGCGGGTGGTGCACGCACGCGGGTACGGCGCACACGGCGTGTTCGTGGGCTACGGCACGGCCGCGAGCGTCTGCAAGGCCGGTTTTCTGGGCGACGGCGTCGAAACACAGGTGTTCGTGCGGTTCTCGACGGTGCTGGGCTCGCGCGGATCGGCCGACACCGTCCGCGACACCCGCGGGTTCGCGACGAAGTTCTACACCCAGGAAGGCAACTTCGACCTGGTGGGCAACAACATCCCGGTGTTCTTCATCCAGGACGGCATCAAGTTCCCGGACGTCATCCACGCGGGCAAGCCGCACCCGGACCGCGAGATCCCGCAGGCGCAGAGCGCGCACGACACGTTCTGGGACTTCGTGTCCACCCACACCGAGGCCACCCACCACGTCATGTGGAACATGTCCGACCGCGGGATCCCCCGGTCCTACCGCACGATGGAGGGGTTCGGCGTCCACACGTTCCGGCTCGTCAACGCCGAGGGCGGGACCGCGCTCGCGAAGTTCCACTGGAAGCCGAAACTGGGCGTGCACTCCCTGGTGTGGGAGGAGGCCCAGCTGATCAACGGCATCGACCCCGACTTCCACCGCCGCGACCTCGCCGACGCCATCGAGTCCGGCGCCTTCCCGCAGTGGGAGCTCGGTCTGCAGATCTTCCCCGACACGCCCCGGCAGACCTTCGAGGGCATCGACCTGCTCGACCCGACGAAGATCGTGCCGGAGGAGCTCGCGCCGGTGCAGCCGGTCGGGATGCTCACGCTCAACCGCAACACGATGAACTTCTTCGCGGAGACCGAACAGGTCGCGTTCCACCTCGGGAACCTGGTGCCGGGCATCGACGTCACCGACGACCCGCTGCTGCAGGCACGCCTGTTCTCCTATCTGGACACCCAGCTGACGAGGCTGGCAGGGCCGAACTTCAACCAGATCCCGATCAACCGCCCGCACACGGCGGTGAACGACATGTTCCGCGACGGGTTCCACCAGCACGCCGTGCACGCCGGTGTGGCGCCGTACCGGCCCAACACCCTCGACGGCGGCAACCCGTTCGAGGCGACGGCCGAGGACCGGCCGCTGGTCGAGGTGGCTCAGCCGTTGCCCAAGGCGGTGAAGGTCCGCCAGGCGCCCGCGTCGTTCGCCGACCACTTCACGCAGCCGAGGCTGTTCTGGCTGAGCCTCTCGCCGGTCGAGAAGGAGCACGTCGTGCGCGCGTTCACCTTCGAGCTCGGCAAGTGCTACGAGCAGGCCGTCAAGGAACGTCAGCTGCGCGTGCTGGCCAACGTCGACGCCACGCTGTGCGCGCAGGTGGCCCAGGGTCTCGGGCTGCCGGCGCCGAGCCCCACCGTGCGACCGAAGAAGGTCGCGCCGAGCCCCGCCCTGTCGCAGATCGGGCAGACGTGGCCCACCGACGGCCGGCTGATCGGCATCGTGGTCGACCCGGCCGACCTCGACGGCGTGCGAACGGTCCGCGAGACGATCCTGGCCGGCGGCATGGTGCCGCTGCTGATCGCCCCGACCGGCGGTCCGATCGGCGACAGCGGCCTGGTCGCCCAGCGCACGTTCCTCACCGCGCGCTCGGTCGAGTTCGACGCCCTGCTGCTCGCCGGCGGCCCGCCGCCCGGTGCGGACGCCGTGCCGGCCAGGGACGCGAAGGCCGGCGCGCCCGGTGGCACCGTCGACCCGCGCGTGCTCCTGATGATCCAGGAGTGCTTCCGCCACGCCAAAGCCATCGGCGCCTGGGGAACCGGCCGCGCCGCCGTCGAGGCCGCGGGGTGCGCCGGGCCGGGGGTCGTGGTCGACGACGACGCCTCGCAGGTGTTGAAGTCGGTGACCGCGTTGCTGGGAGCCCACCGCGTGTGGGAACGCTTCCCCGCGACCATCTCCTGATGCTCACCGAGGAAGAGCTCACCTTCCTGCGCTCGATGTTCGACCTGGCCCGCACCGGCGACACGGGCCGGCTGGTCGAGGCGATCGACGCGGGGATACCGGTGAACCTCACCAACGGATCCGGCGACTCCCTGCTGATCCTCGCCGCCTACCACGGCCACCCGGACACCGTGCGGGCGTTGCTGGAGCGCGGCGCCGACACCGGGCGGGTCAACGACCGCGGTCAGACGGCGCTCGGGGCAGCGGTCTTCCGCCGCTCCGAGCGCTCCGTCGGCCTGCTGCTGGACGCGGGTGCGGACCCGGCCCTCGGGCCGAGGTCCGCGCTCGACGTGGCGCGGTACTTCGAGCTGCCGGACATGCTCCTGCTGCTGAACGGACGGTGACGTGCTGAGCTGCGCCAACGGGCGTAATTAGGCCGATCGGGTTACCTTCAGATTCCTGGTGACTGGGCAACACACCAGGTACGGAGGTGGCCATGCGCGCGGCGCACGACTCCGTTCCCGCCTGGATCGACCCCATGCTCGCCAAACCCGACGGCGGCCGCCTCCGCGAGGGTCCCCAGTGGACGTACGAGTACAAGCTGGACGGTTACCGCGTGGCGGCGCGGATCGCCCCGGACGGCACGACGGTGCTGACCAGTCGCAACGGCCTGGACCTCACCGTCGAGTTCGTCGAGCTGACCGAGGTGCTGGGCGCGGCGGTGCGGGGACGCGCCGCGGTGCTCGACGGCGAGGTCGTGGTCTACAACGAGGCCGGCCAGATCGACTTCGGGCTGCTGCAGCAACGGCGAGGCCGGTTCCAGAAGCACCGCACGGCCCGCCGCGAGGAGCCGTTCATCGACGTCCCCGTGCGCTTCCTGGCGTTCGACCTCCTCCTGCTCGACGGGGAACTGCTGCTCGACCAGCCGTACGAACAGCGCCGGCGGCTGCTCACCGCGCTGCCGATGCCCGACCCGTTCCGGGTGACCGTCGTGCCCTCGTTCACCGCCGCCGAACTGGCGGCCGACCGCCTCACGCCGCAGCGGTTGCTGGAACGCGTGGCGAACGAGGGGCACGAGGGACTCGTCGCCAAGCGCCTCGATTCCCCCTACCTGCCCGGCAAGCGGCCGGGCTTCTGGTGCAAGCACCCGCTCGTGCAGACCCGCGAGGTCGTCGTGTGCGGCTGGCGGCCCGGCCAGAGCGGTTTCACCGGCACGGTCGGCGGTCTGCTGCTCGGCGCGCACGACCCGGACACCGGTGCGCTCGTGTACATCGGCGACGTCGGCACCGGCTTCACCCGCCAGGACCGCGACCAGCTGCGCGACCGCCTGCTGCCGTTGGAGCGGGCCGGTCACCCGTTCGCGGCCTCTCCCCCGCGCGAGGACGTCGTGCGCGCCCGGTGGGTGGATCCGGTCCTCGTCGGCGAGGTGCGGTTCCGGCAGTTCACCCGAGGCGAGGAAGGCCGGCTCAGACACACCGCCTGGCGAGGCCTGCGGGCCGACCGCGATCCGGCCGAGGTGATCGCACCACAACCCGGCCGCCCCGGCCCTCCGCCCGCGCCCGCGACCGGCAGCCGGGTGACGGTCAAAGCGGGTGCACGCACACTCGCACTGTCCAATTTGGACAAGGTGCTGTACCCGGACGGCACCGCCAAGAGCGAGGTCATCGCCTACTACAGCCGGATCGCTCCCGTCCTGCTGCCGCACCTGCGCGGCAGACCCGTCACGTTCGTGCGGTGGCCCAACGGTGTGCGCGGGCAGCGGTTCTTCCAGAAGAACGCCGACGCCGGCGCGCCGGACTGGCTGCCGACCGTGCCGTTGCGGGGCGGCGGTTCCCGCAGCGGTGGCGACGAGATCGTGCGCTACCCGCTCATCCACGAGCTCGCCGCGCTGGTCTGGGCCGCCAACCTGGCCGCGCTCGAACTGCACGTTCCTCAGTGGACGGTCACCGGTGACGGCGCGCCGAACCTCCCGGACCGGCTCGTGTTCGACCTCGATCCGGGCCCCGGCACCACCGTCGTCGACTGCTGCCGGGTCGCCGAGCGCCTGTACGACGTCCTCACCGGCGACGACCTCACGCCGGTGGCGACGACGTCGGGGGCCAAAGGCCTTCAGGTCTACGCGGGGATCGCCGCGACGAGCGCGCAGGCTCCGTCGGTCTACGCGAAGGCCGTCGCGGTGGCGTTCGAGCGGGAGACGCCCCGGCTGGTGACCGCGACGATGGCGAAGGCCCGCCGCGAAGGCAGGGTCTTCATCGACTGGAGCCAGAACAACCCTGCCAAGACCACGATCACGCCGTACTCGCTGCGCGGCCGCGACGAGCCGACGGCGGCCACGCCGGTCACCTGGGACGAGGTCCGCGGCTGCCGGAAACCGGCGCAGCTGATGTTCACCGCGGAGGAGGTGCTCGACCGCGTCGCCGCCGTAGGCGACCTCTTCGCGCCGGTCGAGGAGAACCGGGCGCCGCTACTTGGGTGATGCCCCGCGCAGCGCACGTTTCACCCGGGATTCCGGTGGGGTAGAAGTATCAAGAGCGTCGACCTTGGTGATGGAGGCGTCAATGAGAGCGACTGACGACGACGGTTTCCGGGGGCTTGCCGAGACGCTCGGTGGCATCGCCCGAACACTGCAAGCCGAACCGGACGTCGAGACGACGCTGCAGGCGATCGTCAAGGCCGCCGTCGACTACGTGGGGGGCGCGGAACACGCCGGTATCTCGCTGGCCGAACATCGCAAGATCCGCACCGTCGCCCCGACCAGCGCCCTCGTCGAGACGATCGACCAGCTGCAGTACGACTTCCACGAAGGCCCGTGCGTCGACGCCATCACCGAGCACCAGACCTACCGCGTCGGCGACGTCGGCAAGGAGGCCCGGTGGCCGGCTTTCGGTCCCGCCGCCGCCGACCACGGCATTCGCTCGATGCTGTCCTTCCGCCTGTTCGTGACGGACTGGACCATCGGCGCGCTCAACCTGTACTCCAGCCGTGTCAACGCCTTCGGCCAACGCACCGAAGAAGAAGGTCAGCTGTTCGCCACGCACGCCGCGATCGCGCTCATGGGCGCTCAACGCGAGGCGCAACTCGGCGTGGCCATCGAGAGCCGCGACATCATCTCCACGGCCAAGGGCATGCTCATGGAACGTCACGACGTCGACGCCGCACGTGCGTTCCGGATGCTGGTCGAGGCCTCCCAGGCGGCCAACATCAAACTGCACGAGGTCGCGACCTGGCTCGTGGAGAAGCGCGCTGTCTAGGGCGTGTCCTGCGGATCTTCACCTGAGGTGGAGGACGATGCAGGCGAGGACGATCTCCGCGCGATGGTAGGCGGCTCGTTTCGCGAACCTGGTGGCCAGGCCACGAAACTGCTTGAGGCGGCT
>NZ_JAAMPJ010000011.1:180645-395874 GCF_011067745.1 Lentzea alba | reverse complement strand
CATCGACTGGTACAACACCACCCGTATCTCGACCACGCTCAAGGGCCTGAGCCCGGTCGAATACCGAGCCCAGGCCCTCGCGGCCTAACCTTCAGCTAGCCAGTCCAACTTCCGGGGACCAGTTCACCGGGGACACCGCCCTTTCTCACTGCTTCCTGGCCCGCTCGACCACTTCCTCGAGCCGCAGCGGACTGGGCGGATGATGACTGAGGCACAACGGCGCCCGCATCCGCCGAAACCCGAACGTGTCGCCGGTGACGTAGAACTGCCCGCGCTCCAACCGCGAGATGTCCGCGACCGAACTCCCCTTGGCCCGCGCCATGTCCGTGGCCGCGGCGATCTGCGCGGGACTGTTCAACCGCCCGAAGAACTGCGTGGTGGCGTTCCCGGTCACCTGGTTGTGCACCCCTTTGGGCGCCTGCGTGGCGAGCACCAACCCGAGCCCGTACTTGCGAGCCTGCGAGGCCAGCAAGATCGTGGTCTGCAAACTCGCCGTGCCCCCACTCGAAGGCGCGATCGTCTGCGCCTCGTCCATCACCATCAACCCACCGAGCGGCCGATCCACCGCCGGATTCCGCTTGATCCAGGCGAACACCTCCAGCTGCAACTGGCTGATGAACCCCTGCCGCTGTTCCTCGGAAGGCAACCCGACAAAACTGATCACCGAAACCCGCGCCCGCCTGCCCTCGGCCGGCGTGAGCAACACCCCGGGATCCGTGGGTTCCCCAAGCCCACCGAGCAACGGATCGTTCACCATCGCGGCCCTGAGCGTCTCCGCGAGATCAGCAGCCGTGGCCGCCGCCGAGTTCAACTTGCTGACACCCTCCGGCAACTCCGCCAGCAGGTCCACGAACCCGTTCAAATCCCGCCGATCCTCCCGCGCATACCGCTTGAGCGCCTCCTTCAACACAGCGCGCCCTCGAACAGCGAACTTGGTCTCGTTGGCAATCCGCGCATGCGGCACCAACCGCGCCACCGCAGCCTCGACCGCCGCCGCGAACTCGTCCTCGTCCCCCCGGACCTCGGCAAAGTCGGGCAACGGATGAAACACCAACGGCCGACCGCTGGCCCGCCCCGGCGTCCACACCACGACCTCGGTGCCCGCGATGTACTCGGCAGCCTTGGCCTCGTCCCCCGGCAGCCACTCCCCCGGCGCCTCGGGCCAGGCATCACCAAGCCGCGCCAGGTCGTTGTTGGGATCCAGCACGATCGCCGAAACCCCGCGCAACGCACACTCCTCGACGATCCGGCGCAACAACACCGTCTTCCCGCTCCCGGACCCCGCGAACACGATCGCGTGCTTGCGCAACGACTCCAGCTCGATCCGGATCTCCCCGTCCATCCCGAGCACGATCGCGTCGTCACTCTCGACCGGCTGCCGCGCCTGTGGCTTCGGTGCCGACTGCGGCTTCAACGCACGCGGCTGGGGCTTCGGTGCCGCCTTGGGCGGAGGCCTGGTCTCCTGGTGCCCGCTCCTGCCACCGCTTCCCGCCGGGTCCGGCAGGATCGCCTGCAGGAAGGTGTTGCTGCTGGCCGGTTTCCGCGCCACCAGCCAGGCGAGCAGCTGGTGCGACTGCGACGACCACATCTCCTTGAGCGCGATGAACGTGCGCAGGTCGTCGTCCGACACGTCGATGCTCTTGCCGCCGCGCTTCTCGAACTCCGCGACCTCACCCTTGGTCTTCGCACCGGTCCAGCCCTTGGAGCCGTTGCGAATCAACACCAGGTGCCGGCCACGTCCGTCCTCCGCCGCCGCCCGCGCGTCCCTCAATCTGCGCAGCACCCGGTTGCCGTGGCTGCTCGCGATGAGCCGGAAGACCCAGCGCTCTTCCACATCGCGTTCCTCGTCCACGGTGTGCCGCAGACTCGCGTGCAGGCTGTTGTCCTCGGACTGGGGCTCGGGATGCCACGCGAGGTCGTCGTTGCCGATCTCGGTGACCCACGACCTCAACCCGGCCAGCAACAACGCGGGCATCACGTCGTCCTCGTTGTGCGGCTTGACGTCCGCGGCGGCCAGCGCGGCTTTCGTCCGCAACCGGGCGAACTTCGCGTCGAGCTCGACGAGGTAGTCCGGCTCCGGCCCTGTCGCGGCAACTGGCGTGGGTGCGACCGGCTCGGACATCTCCTCGGACTTCTCCTGGAACGAGCGCAGCTCGCGGATTTCACCGTGCAGGCAGGTCTCCGCGTGCGAGTGAACCCGCTTGAGCAGAGTGCGCGGAGTCTCCGCCTGCCATCCGTCACCGAACGCCTCCGGCGCCACCGGCCAGGTCGGATGAGGAGGCGTGATCCCGTGGCTCTGGTAGATCACCCCCAGCCACTTCTCCACCAACGTCCTGGCGATCGCCGGCTCCACGATGGCGCCGAGAATCGGAGTCGTCGTGAACCGATCGCCGACCGTGTCACTCGCGACCTGGCGCAGCTTCTTCCACGTGGTCGGCAAGCAGGCAACGATGGTCAACGTCCGCCGCGTGATTTCGCGTAGCTGCATCAACCCGTCCGAGATGAGCGCGATCTCCCGCGCCGCCTCGGGACTGATCTCGTCCTCGATGGCCTCCTGGCTCTTGTTGACCACGGTGTCCAGCTGGTCGATCGCGATCACGCACGGGCCGGTCATCGCGAGCACACGGGAGATGTCCCGCACTATGTGCTGGGCGGACTTGGCCCTGGCCGACAGTCCCCAGGTACCGCGATCGCCCTCCGTGTCGTCGAGCCCTTCAAGATAGGTGCGCCCAACGGCGGTGTGCTTGGACGCGTAGAGCACCAGCGCACGGATGACGTCTTCGCACTCGCTCGCGATCCGCGCGTCGACCTTCCACAGTCCACTGATGAGCGCGTTCAGATGTTCGGGCTTCAGCGGCGCTTCCTTCACGATCGCCCGAGCGACTTCTTCGGACACGTCGGCACCACGGCACAACTGCCGCAGCAGAACCAGGAGCTGGAGTTCGCCACCGTCATCGGTCCTGAGCAACTCGCTGCGCATGGCGTCCGCGACGTCCTCCCAGAACACCGCCGCCGTGGAGACCTCGATCAGGAAGAAGTAGCCACCGGCCTCCTGCACCATGCTGCGCACCGTGCCGAGCAGATGGGTCTTGCCCACGCCTTTGCGCCCCTGCAACACGAGCCCGATGGGGTTGGAGCCGGTGCTGTCCCTGGCGTCCGCGATGGCCGTCCTGATGCGGTGCTCCGCCCTCGTGTGCAAACCGTCCACATGGGACGGCGACCTGCGCCAGACGTCGTCCGGTGTCTCGGCGGAGTTGAAGCGCAACGCCGCCAGCGCCTCCCGCAGCTGCGCGGTCATGACTCCTCCATCGCCACGAGGTGCAGATCCTCGCTGCCGACCCGAAGCGCCGCGGCGTGGTCTTCGGAGGTGAGCACCTTGGTGTTGGACTCCGGCGCCAGGTGGACGGTCCCGGTCTTCATCATCTTCACCAGCGCCTCATCGACCTCGTCCTTCTGCGCACCGTTGAGCCGCGGCCGAATGCGCGCGAGCCGGATCCAGTCCTGCGGTTCGACGGCGAGGTCCTCGTAGACACTTCGGATCAACGACTCGAGGTCCCGAGACCTGATCACCTCGATCAGGGTGCCGCGCGCTTCGTGGTGCAGGATGAACTTCTTCAGCAGGCCGAACGTGGCCTTCGCGTGCGAGGTCGATCGTGGCGGCAGCTCGCCCCTGACGAGATCTTGCAGACACCACGCGATGCCTTCATTGGTGATCTCGTGAACCATCGGCTTCACGGTTTCGTCCGTCTTGACCAAACCGGCCTTGTTCAGCTTGATTCGACCAGGCTTCGTGAGCCTGGCCTGGTCGTTCAGTTCCGTGTTGGGCATCGTGCGGTTCGCCAGCATCAGGACCATCAGCACCGCACGTTCTGGAGCACCAAACTTCTCCGGCATCACGCCGCCTCTCTCAGTCGGTGAACGCGTTGAGTCGTCGATCGATCCGGGCGAGCAGGTCATCCACCGCAGCTCGCAGTTCAGGAGGCATCACGGACTGCGCGCCGTTGCCATGTGCCTTGCTGATGAGCGCGAGGTCGGCCGAGTGATCGAGCAGCAGCTCCACGTCGCCGCCGTCGAGCGCTGTCGTCATGCCGTGCACGGTTTCCTGGACGAGCGCGAACCGTCCGGCGTAGGGCATCTCGTCCGGAAGCCCGCGCAACGCGGCGGCGGCCGTCGCCAGCGCCTCGTGGTTCGGTTCGTGTTCGGGGACCCCCTGGGTGAGGGCGTGAAGCTGCCGCGCGACCAGCTCCGGCTGCGAGCCGAGTTCCAGGTGCCGGAGATTGCGCAGGAAGCCCGGGAGCTGGTCCCGTTCGCTGTTCTTCGACAGCACGCAGAACAACTGGCGTTGATCGCCTTCCGGACCGATCGCGTGCCGCAGGAAGCGCTCGGCTTCGGTGATCTGCCACCGGCTGGCCCGTCCGTCCACCAGGAGGCACAGGTGCTTCGCCGGTTCGCCGGCCTGCTCCAGGATTTCCGGGTCACCCGACACCGAACGCTCTGCTCGCAGGCCGAGCGCGTTCAGTTCGGCGATGAGCGTCTCGGTGGCTTTCAACAGGGTCCGGGGACTGGACACCAGCAGGTCGAGGTCGAAGTCCCGGTGGTGGTTGCGAGCGGCCGCGACATAGGCGTCGCGGTTGTCCTCCAGCACGTCGGTCCGGTCGAATCCCTGCGCGATCACCGCGGCGATGGTTTCCAGCGCGTACGAGATCTGGTCGGGGGAAGGGACGAGTTCGTCCAGCACCGGCAGTTGCTCGCCGAAACTCCAGTAGGAGACGTACGGCACCGTGAGATGCCGCAGCATCAGGTCCTCGGGGACGCTCTTGACGAGCCAGTTCTCGAAGAGCGGAGCGACCACGGCGGCGCACTTGCGCTGCCACATGTCCGCGCGTTCGTACTCCACCCGGTTGTCCAGTCGCGACAACACGGGGAGCACGGTGTGCCGAGGCCGGTCGTAGGGCATCCGGTCTCTCGCGTCGTCGGCGCGCCTGGCGATGTCGACGACCTCGTCGAGGTTCTGATCGTTGGCGGTGAAGACGACGACCAGACGGTCCGGTAAATGAGCGGTGCAGATGCTCGCGATGTCGGAGATACCGGTCCTGCTGTCGATCAGCACGAAGTCGTGGTCGGCGGTCCAGATCTCGCGGCACGTCTCGAGAAAGGTCGCGAACCCCTGCGCGTACAGGCTCTCCCAGTCGATCGACTGCATCCGGCCCATGTAGGAGCGGTCCATCTTCCCCGCGGCCAGCAACGCGAGCGATCCGTTGCCCTCGACGCCGACCTTTAGGACGTGCGGGGTGGGTCTCTTCGCTCCAGCGAGAAAATCGTGCGCGAGATCGATCACGCCGCCCTCCGGCGTCTCCGACATGACCGGCGCGAAGTAATGGTGCAGGCCAGGAGCTTCCAGATCCCAGTCGATCGTGAGCACCCGATAACCCCACCTGGCGAGCAGCACCGCGATGCTGGCCATCGTGAAACTGCGTCCGACGCCGCCCTTGTACGAGTAGAAGGTGATGACGGTCCCAGCCATGGTCAGAACCTCGGTATCTGCGGTGGTGGCATGAGCGGAGGTTCCGGTGGATCGACGTCAGGCCAATCCGACTGCCACGGAGGTGCCTGCTTGGCCAACCTGACGAGGTCGGCCGCAAGATCGTTCACCTTGGTGTGGAATCGGAGGTATTTCCTGCTCTGCTGGTACACCGGATCCGGGTGGGCCACGTCCTTCAAATCCACCCACGAGCGTTCCTTCTCCTCGATCGGAAAGTTCTCCGAGTCGGAATAGAGGATGGGGTAGATCAGCCCTTGCGAGATTTCCGAGCTGGCGAGCCCTAGCCTGTCCTCCCTGGCCCGCATGCTCTTCTGCTCAGCCATGCACCAGCGCGAGGTGTAGTACTGCGGGGTCAGGAGCTGGATCATGATCTTGCTGTGCCGCAGGGCGTCCTGCAGGTTCGACGGCCAGTGCACGCCGCGCTCCATCGTGCGGTCGACGTACACCGTGGGAGTCGGTGCGTATTGATCGGCCAGACATTCCTTGAGCTTGTCCAGAAAGTGGTTCAGCAACCATCTCTGCACGCTGCCGTATCGGCAGTAGCTGATGAAGAAGTCGTACTTGTAGCCGGACACAGCGACCAACAGTAGATGCGCCTATCCCGCGATAAAAGACAAAAAAGTGGGCATTTTCGGCCGTTCCGACCAATAATTGGACAAAAACTGGGTGCGCGCTGGACTGTGCCACGAACAGCAAGAAGCCCTCGATCTTGGTAGATCGAGGGCTTCTCTGAAGAGTGGACGATACAGGGATTGAACCTGTGACCCCTACCGTGTCAAGGTAGTGCTCTCCCGCTGAGCTAATCGTCCGAGCGGATGACGAGACTCGAACTCGCGACCCTCACCTTGGCAAGGTGATGCGCTACCAACTGCGCTACATCCGCGTGCCCCAGGGTTTCCCTTGGCGCGAGAGGAACTTTATCCGACGGTCCCCCGAAGTTCCAAATCGGCTGATCTTGAGGCCGCCCGCACCACCATCAGCGCCCTGAGACAGCAGTGGGGCCAGGCGCGACGTGCACCTGGCCCCACTGGTGATCCGAATGGACGATACAGGGATTGAACCTGTGACCCCTACCGTGTCAAGGTAGTGCTCTCCCGCTGAGCTAATCGTCCGAGGCGGAGACGGGAATCGAACCCGTGTACAGGGCTTTGCAGGCCCTTGCCTAAGCCACTCGGCCACTCCGCCAGGAGCATGAGTCCACAGCAGCTATCCACTGAGGACCCACAGAGCGGATGACGAGACTCGAACTCGCGACCCTCACCTTGGCAAGGTGATGCGCTACCAACTGCGCTACATCCGCGTACATCACTGACTTCATGATGTTGAAACGAAGCTTATACGAGGGGTTCAAGCGGGTTTCACCGGGGGTGCCCGCACCACCTTCGCGGGCCCCCTACCTCGGGTTGTTCAGCTCAGGTCGTTCGAGATGAGGTGCGTGAGCGCCTCGTCGACGTTGACCCAGAGGTGCTCGTTGCCCGGCACGACGACGTCGTAGGTCCGGTCGAGGAAGTCTGCGAGTTCCTGGGCGGACGCCTCGAACATGGCGTGCCCGGAAGGCGAGCTCAGCTCGATCACGACGACCTCGGGATCGTCGGCGGCGGGGCGAATCCGAACGTCACCATCGCCGGCGTCGGCGATGAGACCGTCTGCGAGCAGGTCGCGGGCGTACACCCACTCGACCCAACCGGCTCGGCCGGTGCGGAACGCGGCGACGACCGCGTACGGGTCTTTCGTGTCGTATCGCAGCTCCACTTGAACCGGGACCGCGGGGGTCCTCGGTGCCAGCAGGTCGAAGACCGCTGTCGAGCGGAGCGTCACGTGATCGTTGCGCATCGTCGTTACCCTCTTCTCCCTTCCCGGTCAATGAAACGACCGAGCACCTTAGTTGTGACGTGCATGTGGCGAGGAACGCTCGCGAAACGGGCGCAGATCACCCCATCGGGTCAGCCTCACTGCGTAACGCGACGGTCTGCACGCGCTCCGTGTCCTCCTCACCCGTTAGCCCGCGTTCAGCGACTCCCATCTTGCTGGGTCTAACCTGAACCCGGTACCGGCTGTTGCGCGAATGTTGGACGTGAGGACATCTCTGGTGGCTGACTCGCCCGGTCCACCCGTTGCGTCACGCGACGGCCGGCCGACCGATTCCGACCTCGTGCAAAGGCTCGCACAGGGCGACCGGTCGGCGTTCGGTGAGCTGTACGACAGGTACGGCACCCCAGCATATTCGCTGGCCAGACGCATCTGCGTAGACCCCGAACTAGCCGAGGACGTCGTCCAGGAAGCCTTCCTCGCGCTCTGGCGGCACCCCGCCAGGTTCGACCCCACCCGCGGAAGTTTCGGCACCTGGTTGATGACTTTGGTGCACCACCGCGCGGTGGACGCCGTACGTAAGGAGAACACTCAGCGTCGTCGTACTGTTCCCCTCACCGACGATGTGTCACCACCGGCCGAGGGCTCCGACCACGCAGCGTTGGTCAGCGTGGTGAGCGCCGAGGTCAGAGCGGCATTGCGAACGTTGCCGGAAGAACAGCGCCAAGTCATCGCACTGGCCTATCTCGGCGGCTACACGCAGTGCGAAGTGGCGAAGCTGACAGGCGTGCCATTGGGGACTGTGAAATCGCGCACGTTCGCCGCGATAAGACGTCTCAGAGGCACGTTGGGGAACTTGTGGGCCGGCGAGACCGGCGAGACGACAGGAGTTCACCGGTGAACGGCGAGTTGTGCCCTCACGAGGAGCTCGCCGTCGGCTGGGCGATGCACTCCTTGGAGCCGGACGAGGAATCACTGGCCCGTGACCACGTGCCGACCTGCGCCACGTGCCAGCACACGGTGCGGTCGACGCAGGAGGTCCTCGCGGGCATCGGCGGCGCAGTCCGCCAGGAGCAGCCACCGCCCCGCCTGCGCGCGAGGCTGATGGAACAGATCGAACACATCCCGCAGGAGACGCCGGCCCCGCACATCCCGCGCCACGCCGCCCCCACTCCCCTGCGCCCGCAACACCGCCGCCGCACCGGCCGCGTCCTGCTGGCCGCCGCGGCAGCCGCCGCGGTCCTGGCAGGCGGCGGCTACCTGGGCGTGCGCGTGAACCAGCTGTCCGGCGAGGTAGCGGCCTCCGAGGCCCGCACGAACGACCTGAACAAGGCCCTGTCCCTGGCCGCCGACCCGGCCACGAACAGGGCGGTGCTGCGCAACGGTTCCGGCGAAGAAGTCGCCGTGGTGTTCTCGAACCCCACCTCCGGCGCGGTGATGCCGATGAACCTGAAACCGAACGACTCAGATCACGTTTACGTAGTTTGGGGTGCAAGTACGAAAGCGCCGGTACCGTTGGCGCTGTTCGACGTACGCGCGGGCTCGACCGACCCACAACTGCTGAACTGGTCCGCCGGCGCGCACGAGCACACGACGTTCGCGGTGTCGCTCGAACCAGGCCGCCAAGCCCCGCCGAAACCCTCGGAGGTGCTGGCAGGAGGCCAGGTTGCACCCGCCTGAGTCCCAACAGGATGATCGACACATGACGAAGCCGGACGTGAAGCCCGACGAGCACAAGGGCTGGCGCCACTGGTTCCACCGCAACCCGGCGCTGAACCTGGCCTACCGCATCGGCGTAGGCGTGATCGGCGGCCTGGTGCTGGTCGCGGGCGTCATCATGATCCCGTACCCCGGCCCGGGCTGGCTGGTGGTCTTCGCGGGCCTGGCGATCCTCGCGACGGAGTTCGAGTGGGCGGGCCGAGTCCTCAAGTTCGCCAAGCGCTACTACGACCGCTGGGTGGCCTGGCTCAAGCGCCAGCCGAGCTGGGTCCGCGGCCTGGTGATGGCCGGCGTCTGCGCCATCGTCCTGGCAACCTGCTACTTCCTCAACGTGTTCGCGCTGGTCGGCGGCTGGTTCGGCGTCGAGTGGAGCTGGTTGCAGAGCCCGATTTTTGGTTCTCGTTGATGATGTTGTAGGCTATGGCCACACCGCGAGAGCGGGACAGCAACACAACAGAACACGGGCGTTTAGCTCAGCGGGAGAGCGCTTCGTTCACACCGAAGAGGTCACTGGTTCGATCCCAGTATCGCCCATTACAGCCAGAAGGCCCCTCATCTGCACAGATGAGGGGCCTTCTGGCTTTCGGCGCACGCCAACAACTCCCCGCACTGGCCTGCGGGACACAAATCTGTACACAAACGGGCTCTACAACGTCAGTCGATCTCCCTCGGCAGGAATAGACCACTGATGCTCTCCGCCGCTCCTGCATCGAGGTCCGGGATGTCCTCGGTGTAGGTGTCGAGGGTGAACGCGACCGTCGCGTGCCCAAGCCGACTGCTCACGATCTTGGGGTGCACACCGGACCGCAGTGAGATCGTGGCGTAGGTGTGCCGAACGTCGTGCAGTCGAATAAGCGGCACCTTGGCGCGGTCCACGAGCCGGTTGAACTGTTCGGTGATCGTGTCCGGGTAAATCCGACGGCCGTCCTCCCAGCAGAAGACCAGACCGTGGTCCTGATAGCCGTTGCCGAACGCTTCCTTCTCCTCCTCCACCTGTGCAAGGTGCCGGCGCAGCACCGCCACGGTGAATTTGTCGAGCGCTATCTGTCGGCGGCTCTTCGTGCTCTTCCCGGTTCCGCTCCTGACCGAGCCTCCCGCGACGACACGCGTCGCCTTCATCCGAACTACTGCGGCATCGAGGTCAAGTGAGGCGAAGGTCAGCCCGCACAGTTCGGAGCGCCGCATCCCAGTGGCGGAGACGAGCACCCACAGCGCATACAGCCGTTCCGGTCGAGCCACCTCCAGGAACCTCGTCAGCTGTTCGGGCTCCCACGTGGGGCCTGTAAAACGAGCGGTGTAACTCCCGATCATGGAAGTGCACCTGATGACCGACATGATGTCCGGCGTGCAGAACGCCGAGGACTCGAAGCCCGCGACTGGCCTGGATGGCCTGGATGAGCAGCTCGTCGCGCAGCTGCTGAGCAGCGCGAAGGCCAGCGGGCTGAAGCTGACTGGTGAGGGCGGGATGCTGCAGCAGCTGACCAAGCTGGTGCTGGAGTCCGCGCTCGAGGGCGAGATCACCGACCATCTCGGCTATGACAAGCACGACCCAGCCGGCCGCGGGACCGGTAACTCGCGTAACGGCGTCCGGTCCAAGACCGTGCTCACCGATGTCGGCCCGGTCGAGATCGATGTGCCGCGTGACCGCGACGCGAGCTTCGAGCCCAAGATCGTCGCGAAGCGTCAGAGGCGTCTGGGTGGCGTGGACGAGATGGTGATCTCGTTGGCCGCCAAGGGTTTGACGACCGGGGAGATCTCCGCTCATCTGGCGGAGGTCTATGGCGCGGAGGTGTCGCGGCAGACCATCTCCACGATCACCGACAAGGTGATCGAGGGCATGGTCGAATGGCAGAACCGGCCGCTGGACGCGGTGTATCCGGTGATCTTCATCGACGCTATCCACGTCAAGATCCGCGACGGGCAGGTCGCCAACCGGCCGATCTACGTCGCGCTCGCGGTCACCTGCGAAGGACGGCGCGACATCCTCGGGTTGTGGGCCGGCGACGGCGGCGAGGGCGCCAAATATTGGCTGCATGTGCTGACCGAGCTCAAGAACCGGGGCGTGGCCGACGTGCTCATGGTGGTCTGCGACGGACTTGCCGGCCTGCCGGACGCGATCACCACCGTCTGGCCGCAGACGATCACCCAGACTTGCGTGGTTCACTTGCTGCGCAACAGTTTCCGTTACGCGGGTCGTCAGCACTGGGCCGCGATCGACAAGGCGCTCAAGCCGGTCTACACCGCGCCGACCGAGGCCGCCGCGCGTGAACGGTTCGGCGAGTTCGCCGAGGCCTGGGGCGGCCGGTATCCGGCGATCGTGCGGTTGTGGGACAACGCCTGGGCGGAGTTCGTGCCGTTTCTGGCGTTCGACCCGGAGATCCGGCGGGTGATCTGCTCGACCAACGCGATCGAGAGCGTCAACGCCCGCATCCGCCGCGCTGTCAAGGCACGCGGGCACTTCCCCAACGAGCAGGCCGCGCTCAAGTGCGTCTACATGGCCATCATGAGCCTGGACCCGACCGGCACCGGCCGAGCACGCTGGACGATGCGGTGGAAACCCGCGCTGAACGCGTTCGAGATCGCCTTCGACGGCCGCCTGGCCGCCGGACGCAAGTAGTTTCCTTCAACCCGAGTTACACCGCTCGTTTGACACACCCCGTTCGGCGACGACCACGGCCATCCACCTGGTTGAAGTGACATCGCCCCAGCTCATTACGCAGATCATCTCCGTCTCCATCGATCGATCTCCACCAACTGGACTGGCATCTCGGAGATGAGTTGGCTAGAAGCAGAGAGTAGTGATAGCATCTCCACTATCGTTGCCAACCTCGACGAGAGACGACAGGGTGAAGAACGCAGGTCAGCACAGCTACGAGCACGAGTGCCGGATTCGCGACTACTACGCCGCCGAACTCGAGCGGCATCGCCCTAACGAGAGGCTGGTTGCGCGCGAGAACAGCTACGCGGGTACGACCGTTCGCGCAGACATGCGGACCATCGATCGCACCAACACGGTCCGCTTGTGGGAGTTCAAGATCCACGCAAGCTACGAGGCCCTCGGGCAGATCTTGGTTTACGTGGCGATGGCGCGGCGTGCAGAAGGATACGATCCACTCATCCGCGGCGTCATAGCCGCCTTTGATTTCCTGCCAGAACTCGTTGACACCGTTGAGCGATTAAACCTCAACATCGAGTTGGTCACTCTGCCACGAGTTCTCGCGCTCGCAGGGCGCATTCCAACCAATCATTCGCCCGTTGCCATCCCTGTAATTCCCAGCTTCACCTCACACTCGTTCTCGCTAGACGTTAACCATCAGCCAGCCAAGCGACAGGAGTACCCGAAGTGAGCACCCCTTTTATTGCACAGCAGAAGTTGATCAACACCGACGAGATCCCTGAGGACCAGAGCTTCAGCGGCATGCGCATCCTTCGCGTCAACTCGAATGACGATGAGCGCGAGAACTTCGAGAACCGCCGGTATCGATTTCAGCATGAAACCGAAAAACGGCACGTTATGCGCGGCATGCTCTGCCTGAAGGGCTCAGAAAAGGGTCGGCGCATATGCGTCTCATTGCATCCCAGCCTGCGCCAGTTCACCGACATCGTGAAGTACAACCCGTCCGATCCACCGCGAACGGTCGACTACGAGGCCATCGGCATGAAGTCCGCACATGAGAAGACCCAAAGTGACTTCAAAGGCGCCAAGGCAACGAACCGCACTGACTTCCGTCGGTACATCCTCGAAGCGGTTCAGGGCGAACGTACCGCCTACCTGCCAACCGTGACCGGCTGGCAGTCCGTCGAAGAGTTCGAAGAGGATCCTCAACCCATCTTCGTAGCCTTCGATGAAGCAAACCCGGCTGTCTTGTACGGGGAAATCTGGCTACCGAAACGACCCGTCATGCAGGCCGACGGCCAGACACAGACAGCCGCCCTCTTCGAGGCTGCGCAGAGCGGAATCGCGATAAAGAGCGGCGCTCTCGATTCGTTCTTCGTCTCGCTCGAGATCGAGCTTAATGTCAGCGTTGACGCTGCCGCGCAGAGCTTTGCTGACCGCAACGGCCGCGGTACCAAGAAGAACGCGAATCTTGTTGCTACCTACGACACCTCGTCTGCGCTCTCCAGACTCCGCAACCAAGCCATCAAGGGAACCGTCTTCGAAGATCGAGTGGCAGACGGCCGCAGCACTGGAGCAACGCTCACCGCGGTCCAGAACATCGTTGACGCTTCAACACTCGAACAGATGCTCCTTAACGTGATCTCGCACGGCAATCGCAAACGCGAGCACCTCAAGCACCACCACGTGCCGATCGTCCTGCCCTACTGTCGTGAGTTTCTCCAGATGCTGGACGACCTTTTTGGCGACGTATGGCGTGACACCAAGCAGGCTGACACCTACCGACGTCTGTACGTCCACGGCTGGGCGTTCGCTCTCAAGGCACTCGCACTCGCCTACAACCAGGTACGCCGCGACAAGCTCGGGCCAATTATGGAGGTCATGGGCCAGGAGCAGACGACGGATCACGATACCGTCGAGGACCTCGAGAAGAGGTTCACCGAAGCTGTGTCCAGCCTTGAAGAGCCCAAACCAAAGGTTACGCTCAAGGAGTTCAAGCACCGCTTGGCTGAGATCGATTGGCGGCGCGACCGCAAGCATTGGATCCGGATTACGGGCTTCCTTCAGGAGAAGAACGGCACGAAGAAGGTAGCGAAGCTGAAGACCACGGGAGAAGTCGTCGTGGCTGCAGCAGCATCCAACACACCAGCACACATCAGCCAGGTCGAAAACAAGATCCTTTCGGACACTTGGGAGGAACTCACCGAGCACGAGTCCGAACCTCTCAAGTAGGGAATCCTATGGCGGCGGCACAGGGTGGACCAATCAGCAGGGAACCCGGTCTGCTGGCTGCCGACGGCTTGTACCCGGATCTGTAGCCGGGACGGCGCTCCACTACGACGAACCATCGAGACGCGCCGAGACTTCTCGGTACAAACCCGCAGTTCAGAGAGCGACAACTGAGACTCGGTCGTCCACCACGGACGTAGCCGGTGCCGTTCACACCGAAGAGGTCACTGGTTCGATCCCAGTATCGCCCATTGCAGGTCAGAGGCCCGGAGCCATTCACGGTTCCGGGCCTCTGGCGTTGCTGCAAGCAGCGGAGTACAGCAGCACCTCAAATGTCGAGGCTTTCGCTGAGCTGCCGGAGAGCCTTCAGCGTCTCCTCGTCCGAGACCTCGGTGTAGATCTCCATCGTGACCTTCATATTCGCGTGCCGCAGGATGCGCATGATCACCCGAGGGTGCACATTCAGTTCCGCGAGCAACGAGGCACAACTCCGCCGGCCGTCGTGAACCGTGATTTTGGGAACGCCTGTGGGGTGCCAAAAACTAGGCTTAGCGGTCTGACCTGCGCCTTAGGCCGCCGCGGTTTCGTATTCGTTGATCAAGCCGCCGAGTACTCGCCGACGACGAACGGACCTACAGCCTGACCATTCTCTGGACGTCCGACAGATCCAAGGAATACGTGGCGTTCAAGTCGCTCGCCTCCGCGATGTCCGCCCTGCTGACCAGGAACCACCCGCGCAAGCAACCGTCCGCCGCCGCCGCGAACCAGGCATTCGCCGAAATCACCGCCAATCGCCACGAGCGGACGTGGACCGCCGTCCCCAGCACCCGCGAGCCCTGACCGCTCAACCGAGCAGCTTCACGAGCTTCGCCGGCGCCAGCACGCGGTAGCTCTCAGTCAGCAACTCCCGCACCTCGTCCCAGTCCACGTCCGGCCGCACCTTCAGCCCGACCACGTCCTTGCCCCACGCCGCCCGGAAGAACGGCTCCCCGGCTCCGGCCAGGGCGTCGAACTCCTCGGGCTGGGCGCGGAACGTCATGATCACTGTTGGTTCGGTGAGTTCGGCGGCCCGGCTGTACGCCCCGGTCTCACCGGGATGCGCCGTGAAGACGTGCACGAAGCTGCGGTTGCGGATGCTCCACCGCATGCCCACCCACGCCGCTTGCTCGGTGGCCTCCGGCAGCGCGGCGCAAATGGCCCGTACCTCGTCCAAGACCCGGTCCGGCACGTCCGCACGATCGTTCACGGCGCACAACGCTACGCGCCCGCTCCCCTGTCCACGAGCACGAGCGCCCCGCGCACCATCGATGCCCTGTCGCTGAGCAGCCAGGCCGCCACCTCGCGCGGTTCGGCCATCCTGCCGAGCGGACTCGAGGTGTTGTAGTGCGCGATGACGCCGGGTGCGGGGTGCCAAAACACGGTCCGGTGGGTCTGACCTGGTCTATCAGGCGGCCGCAGGTTCATACTCGTTGATCAAGCCGCCGAGTACTTGTCGGCGACGTACGGACCTACGGCCGGGCACCGCGATCGGGCGATCGGGTCGCGGTGGAGTGTGGTGTCGCGCTTGATGTGGCCGCCGGTGGTTGTAGTGGGACACGTAGCGGTTCAGCACTGACTTGAGGTGATGCTCGTTGATGATGAGCAGTCGGTCGGTGAGCTCGCGTCTGACGGTGCCGACAAAACGTTCGGCGTAGCTGTTCGCCCGCGGACAGTGCGGCGGGATCTTCACGACGTCGGTGCCGACGTCCGCGAGAACGGAATCGAACGACGCGGTGAACTGACCGGCCCTGTCACGAACTAGGAATCGAAAGTCACTGGCCCTGGCGCCGAGGCTCATCAGGAGGTTGCGAGCCTGCTGGGTGGTCCAGTGCCCGTCAGGATTGGTGGTGGTGCCGAGGATGTGGACGTAGCGGGTGCCGACCTCCATCACGAAGAACACGTACACCCGTTTCAGGGTGACCACGCAATCCACATGGAAGAAGTCGCATGCCAGCATGCTCGCCGCTTGAGCACGCAGGAACCGCCGCCACGACGTGTCGGTATTCCGGATCGGCGAGGGTGTGGGGTACCACAACGCCGCCCAACGGTCTGACCTGCACATCAGGCTGCCGCAGATTCGTCGGGGATGAGCACGGCGCAACACAGCGACCTGTGCCGCAGCCCCAGCAACTCCACGTCCTTGGCCACCGAGGAACGGCCGAGCAGAACCGGCCAGTCAGCAAGTCGGACGAAGATGAGGCACAGCAGTCGTAGCACCACCGTGTGCGCATCCGGCAACGCAACTTGATGCCACCGAGCGTCCCCGCCGACCTCAGACGCGACAGAACTGATGAGCCTTGGGAGCACGAAGTGGGAGCAGACTGGGAGCAGCTCCGCGTGGCGCGTCACCACGGATTCTAACGAAAACCTGTGTTGTTCTTAGAATGGTGGGATGGAGGACATCGAGGCGATCGTCGTGCTGCAGGACCCCGTCCGGCGGCAGCTGTACGAGTACGTGGTCGCCCAGGACCACGAGGTGAGCCGGAACGAGGCGGCCGAGGGCGCCGGGATCAGCCGCACGCTCGCCGCGTTCCACCTCGACAAGCTCGTCGACGCCGGGCTGCTAGCCACCGAGAGCCGGCGACTCACCGGGCGTTCGGGCCCAGGCGCCGGGCGGCCGGCCAAGCTCTACCGCCGGTCCGGCGCCGAACACCACGTCTCGGTCCCCGCCCGGGACTACCGCACCGCCGCCGACCTGCTGGCCGAGGTGGCGGACGGCGCCCGGCTGGATGTCGAGCTGCGGGCCGCTGCCGCGCGGGAAGGCCGGGCCGCGCGGGTCGCCGCCGGACCGATCGAGGACCTCGACGCGGTGCGGGCCGTTCTGGCCGTGCGTGGCTACGAGCCGCGCACGGACGGTGCCCTCCTTCGCCTGGTCAACTGCCCGTTCCACGTCCTTTCGGAGCGGCATCCCGCGCTGATCTGCGGCATGAACCTGGCGCTGCTGGAAGGCCTCCTCGAGGACACCGAAGGGCTGCGGGCCCGCATGGATCCGCAGCCCGGGATGTGCTGCGTCACCGTCGAGAATTCTAAAAATAATGGTGATTGACATAGAGGGATTGAGGATGGTGAGGTGGGCTGCATGGCCGGACACCACCTCGCCCAGCTCAACGTGGGCACCCTGATACATCCGCTGGACGACCCGCGCACGCACGGCTTCACGTCGATGCTGGACACCTTGAACGATGTCGCCGACCGGGCGCCTGGGTTCGTGTGGCGGCTGGTCGGCGACGGGAGCAACGACGCCACCGCGATCCAGACCCCCCTCGGCGCGGACGTCATCGTGAACATGTCGGTCTGGGAGAGTCGCGACAGCCTGTGGGACTACGTCTACCGCAGCGGCCACCTGGACGTCCTCCGGCGCCGCGCCGAGTGGTTCGAGCTGCCGAAGACGGCGTTCCAGGTGATGTGGTGGATCCCCGCCGGCCACGTACCCACCGTCGAGGAGGCGGTCGAGCGGCTGCAACATTTGCGCGCGCACGGCCCGTCGCCCAGCGCCTTCGGGTTCAGGGACATGTACACGCCCGAGGACGCGGGCCTCGGCGTCGTCACCACCGACGGACACGATCAAGGCCCAGACCGCCGACTGAGCTCCGCCGGGTGACCAACACCGTCCGATGCACGACCTCGAGGTCAGGCTGAACGATCAACTTCTCCAGCCCGTCAACACACTCGTACAGCGACACCCCAACCACCGTGACCGTCTCATCAGGATGGTCGTGCTGCAACAACCGTTGCCACAACGACGAAAGCGCCGACTGATCCGGAACTGTTACGTCGACGGGCATCAACTCGGTTGCGCCCCGACTCGGACGCCGCGACCCACCTGCGCACCCTCGCCGCCCCGCCGGCCGAGCCCCACCAGCCCAGCGAGGCCAGGGGCGAGGTGCTCGTGGCGGAACTGCAGTCCCACGACGAGTTCCGCGCGCTGTGGGACCGGCACGACGTACGCCCGACCCGCGACGAGATCAAGCGGTTCGACCACCCCGACGCGGGCCGGCTCACCCTTCGCCGCCAGACCCTCACCATCGCCGGAGCCGAGGACCAGGTGATCATCGTCTACCAGCCGGAAGCCAGCGGTCCCTCAGCCGACGCCCTGGCGAAGCTGCTGTAACCAGAGACTCAGCCGTGTCCTGCGTGCCGGCACGAGCGTGAACTCGGCGATCGGGCGAACCGTCCCGGTCGCGTGTGGGATCGTGATCGAGTGAACACGGGACGTGCGGTGCTGCTCCTGACATGTCTGGTGGTCGCGGGCCTGGCCGGCTGGTTCGCGATCGCCCGGTGGGACGACGCGAACAAGGTCGCGGCCTTCGCGTCGGCACTGGGTGCGGTCGCGGCTGTCGG
Organism: Lentzea alba; assembly: GCF_011067745.1. Lineage (GTDB taxonomy): Bacteria > Actinomycetota > Actinomycetes > Mycobacteriales > Pseudonocardiaceae > Lentzea > Lentzea alba. Next base: position 377,578 of record NZ_JAAMPJ010000011.1, on the reverse strand, counting down.
TGTGGCGGTCTGGGCCGCGTTGCGGACCTCGGGATCGGGTCAGGTCACCGTGCGGCGCACTGGCCGGGCGGAGGCCCGTGGTGGTGGCTCCGCCAACAGCGGTGTGCGTGGCAAGACGTCCGGTCCCGTGCGCGTCGAGGACACCGGTGATGCGGTCGCCGACGACGGTGACGCAAACAGCGGCGTCCGCCTCGACTGACGCATGGCTCGGCGCATCGAGGCCTCGGACACGGGCGACGCGGTCGCGGGACCCGGAGGGTATGCCAACACCGGCGTCCACATCGGCGACGTGTACCTGTCGCCGGGGAGCCCGGTGCGCAGCGGGTACTTGCACCAGGTCCGCCGCATCGCGCCGCGTGAGCTGGTGGGGCGTGACGAGGAGCTCGCCGAGCTGGCCTCGTTCTGCGCCGACCCGGCCTTCGCGGGCGGCTACCGTTGGTGGCGGGCGCCCGCGTGGTCCGGCAAGACCGCGCTGTTCTCGTGGTTCGCGCTCAACCCACCTCCCGGCGTGCGGATCATCTCGTTCTTCGTCACGGCGCGGCTGGCCGGCCAGAACGACCGCATGGCGTTCGTCGACAACGTCCTGGAGCAGCTGCAGGCGCTGGTCGGCGGGCCGGTCGCCGTCACCGACGCGACCCGCGTCACCCGCCTGCTCGGGCTTCTCGACACCGCGGCCCACGCCTGCCAGGCGGCGGGCGAGACGCTCGTGCTCCTGGTCGACGGCCTGGACGAGGACCAGTGCGCCGACGCCGATGCCGGAGAGGACCGCAGCATCGCGGCGCTGCTGCCGATGGGCCCTCCCGCGGGCATGCGCGTGGTCGTGTCCGGTCGCCCGAACCCTCCCGTTCCCGGCGATGTGCCCGAACACCACCCGCTGCGCGCATCGGCCGTCGTACGTCCCCTGTCCGCCTCGGCCGCCGCTCAGGTCGCGCGCGGTGACATGGAACGGGAACTCGAGCGCCTCCTGCACGGCACGTCCGTCGAACAGGACCTCCTCGGTCTGCTGGTCGCCGCCGGTGGTGGCCTGACCGGCGACGATCTCGCCGAGCTCACCGGCCGCACCCACAAGCAGGTCAGCGACCAGCTGCGGACGGTTGCCGGCCGCAGCTTCACCAGGCGAGACAGCCGGTTCCGGCCGGGTGAGTTCCCGGACGTCTACCTGTTGGGCCACGAGGAACTGCACGTGAACGTCCTCGCCGCCCTCGGTGGGGAACGCTTGGCGGGGTACCGGGACCGGGTGCACGAGTGGGCTGACGGCTACCGCGATCGACGGTGGCCCACCGGTACGCCCGAGTACCTCCTGCGCGGATATCACCCGATGCTGCTCGCGACCGGTGAACTCGCGCGGGCCGTGGCGCTCAGCGTGGACCGCGACCGCCACGACCGCATGCTGGACATGTCGGGCGGTGACGTGCACGCGGCGGAGGAGATCACCGCCCTGCTCGACGTGCTCGGCGATCAGCTGCCCCCCGACCTGGCCACGATGGCGAGGTTGACCGTGCGCCGTGATCACCTCCTCTCGCGGTGGATCGGCCTTCCTCTCGAACTGCCCGCGGTGTGGGTGGCGCTGGGCTTCCCCGGCCGGGCGCTCTCGCTGGCGCGATCGATCGGTGTGCCGGGCATGTGGAACGACGCGGTGCTGAAGGTCGCCGACGCGCTGTTCACGGGTGGTCATCGCGAGTACGCCCACGAAGCCGTCGACCACCTGGTGGCAGACGCGCACGCGGAGGCCGTGTCGTACGACCGGGACGGTTACCTGATGTCGGTGGTGAAGGTGCTGGCCAAGGCGGGCGAGATGGACCGTGCCGCCGAGGTGGGCCACATGGTCGAGCGGCCGGGTGGAATGCGTGAGGCGCTGCTGGACGCCGCGGGCGAACTGGCAGGCTCCGCCGCGCGATCGCTGGTGCGGCACGTCGAGTCACTCCCCTTCGACGAGTGTCGGAGCCCGGCGGAACACGGCGGCGAGCTCGCGAAGATCGCCGCGGTGCTCACCGTGACCGGGGGACGCCGCCGGGCACGTCGGCTCGCCGCGCGCGCTCGCTCCCTGGTCCTGTCCGAGAGCACCGACTGGTGGCGCGCCAATGGGGCGCTGGCCGTGGTCCGATGCCTCAACGGGCTCGGGGCGCATCACCGTGCTCGCTCGTTCGCCAGGAAGGCTGTGCTGCCCATGGCCGCCCACCCCGGCGACTACTCACCCTGGACCTTCGAGACCGGAGTGCGGGTACTGGCCGATGCCGGACTGCTGCTCCGGGCGGAGTGGTTCATCACCCACGTCGACAGCGGGTTTTCCCGGTCCACGTGCGCGGCATACGTGGCGCTCGCCCATGCACGCCGCCGTGACTACGACGCCGCGGCCGATGTCATCGCACGGTGGGGCCGGCGGTCCAAGCTGCTCGACATGTGGTTCGAGGTCGGGATGACCGCGGCTCGCAACGGCGATCTCGATCAAGCACGAGCCATCGCCCGGTACCAGGACGAGGTCGGGCTCGGCTTCGGCGAGATCGACGGCAGCATCATGAGCGTGGCGGCGGTGGAGATCCTCTGCAGCACCGGAGACCTCGACGAAGCCGAGTCGGCCGCGCGATCCATCGCCCCCGTCCGCTCCCAAGCCGAGGCACTGACCGCGGTGGCCGAGGCGCTGGTCGCGGCAGGAGAGATGGATCGTGCCGCGCAGCTGCTCCGGCAGGCGGAAACAGCGGTACTCGGTCAGCAGATGCTGGAGGAGCAGTCCGGCCCGTACCTGGCCCTCGCCGAGACCTTGCGCGCCATCGGTGACATCGACAGTGCCCACACCATCGCAGACTTCCTGCCTGCACCTCGGGACCGAGCACAACTGCTCCATGCCGAAGTCGTCACTGGAGTGGCGGAGGCGGATGCACCGGACCGGCTGTTCGAACTCGCTGCCAAGACCGAGTTCGGCGGCTCCAAGGCACAAGTCCTCGCCTGGGCCGCCGAAGCGATGGCGTCGGCCGGACGACTCGAACAGGCGCACTGGTTGCTGAACGAAGCGGAGACTCTGGTCGGTGAGAACTGGCTGAATCGCAGTGCTTGCCCAGCACTCGCAATAGCGATGTTGCGTCTCCACCAACCAGAGCGCGCCCTGAAATTCGTCCTGAAGCACGAGATGTCGGCTTGGCGGCCGTTGTACGAGGCCATGCTCGTCACAGGCGAGCACGCCCTCGCGGCCGAACTCGTTCAGGCCGCCGACGCCCAACCAGCCGATGAACCCGTAAAACGGCTGCACCAGCGTGCGTCCCTCGTCGAACCGTTCGTGGCGACGGGCGACACCCGTCGCGCGAACGAGATCGTCCAAGAGGTGCTCGCGTATCTCGACGCGACTCCGGACCCGCAGCCCGACAGCGTCTACCTCGCGTCGCTGACGGCAGGTGTGCTGGCATTGCTCGATCTCAGCGAGGCACGACACCTCGTCGATCGAGTCCGTGCCCGAATTCGCCATGACGCGACCAGGTTCGACTACCTCGTGCAGAACGATCTAGCTCGACCGGTCGTGACGGCGATGATGAAGGCCGGCGATCTCGACGGTGCGCTCGAACTCGCGGCGATGCTCTCCACCAACACTTCCTTCCGGACGGATGCGCTGCTGCAGATCGCGGCGACGTTGCTGCGCGACGGGAACGTGGCGCGAGCACACCCTGTGGTGGCGGAGGCGTTGCGGCTTGGCGAAGGCCCGACGTGGAACCGGCTGGTGGCAGAAGTCGGTGAGTTGCTTCCCGACGTGGTGAAGGCGGTCGGGGCCGAGGTGGTCAGGTGCCTTCGCCGGGAGTGAGCTGGTGCTGGTGAGCAAAGTGTTGGTGTGCACCGAACTCAGAAGACAGGCGCCCCAGCCGCCTCTCACACCTTTGCCGTCGAGCTCACGGCGGACTCAAGCATGGTCGGCGGGTACCTCTCCTCGATCACGCGCACGATGGTGACGGCTTCCCTCGCAGCTGCCAGGGCATCCTCCCGTCGTCCCGTGACGACCAGCGCGATCGACGCCGTCGACCACTCCGGCAACTTGGTCGACCGCTCCGAAACGGCGATGGGCACGTCGGACGAGGCCCACCTCGTGCTGGGCGGCCGCGGCCACGACACCGACCTGTTCGTGCCCGACAGCGCACCGGACGTCGCCGCGGGCTTCCACACCGACCGGCACGCTGACGATCCTGCCCGCCCGCCGGCGCGCGGGCGGTCCCGACACCAACACCGTCGCCGCCCTCAACGACTGGCCGGTCCAGCCGTTGCCCGGCGGGGGTCACGGCTACCTGTTGCCGCGCTCGACGTGAACCTGTCGAACGTCGCGTCGATTCGACTGCCGCGGCGTTCGCCTGCGACCGAACTTCTCGCGGCAGCAGATTGATCATCCCAAAAGGACTCTTCCGCAGGGCACGACGCGCGGGCCACGGCCCCCGAGCTGCTTGAATCGTTTCAAGAAGGCCTGCGCCGGGTCGGCGGCAGCTCATCGTCGGCTCATCCGGAAAGCGATTACCTCACCAGGTTGAGCCAGAGTTGACCCTTGCGCCACCAATTGAAACGGTTCATCGTGACTAACCGTTGTCCGGCGTCGGCCGGCCTCGTGTCCCCTTCTGCCCGAAGGAAACTCATGCTGAAAAGTCTGGTTGTCGCACTGGTCGCGACGGTGTCGGCTGCGCTCGTCGCGCCGCAGGCCGTGGCGGCGACGGACGTCGGCGTGACGGATCCCAACCTCCACTACGCGGGCCGATGGCACGCGGACGGCTCGTTGCGGGTGCCCAACTGGGCCGGTGCGTACGTCCAGACGTCGTTCACCGGCACCACGGTCCGGGTGAAGCTGCGGGACGCGGTCAACATCTACGTGAGCATCGACGGTGGTGCCGACGTGTTCCACCAGGGCGTGCGCGGCACGGTCAACCTCACGCCGACTCCGCTGGCATCAGGCACGCACCGGCTGCGCATCGCGTTCCGTTCCGGTGACACCGTGTTCGGCGGGCTCGTGCTGGATTCCGGTGCGCGGACGACGAATCCGAACGTCTCGCCGAAGGTGCTGGAGTTCGTCGGCGACTCGATCACCGCGGGATACCTCGACTCGAAGCTCGCGTTGTCCTCGTACGGCTGGCTGGTCGGCCAGAAGCTCGGGCTGCCGCGCACGATCGTCGCCCGTGCCGGCTACTGCCTGGTCGCGAAGGACGGCTGCGTCGGACAGAGCACCCAGTTCTTCCGCCTGGCCAGCACCGGCACCACCTCGTGGGACTTCAGCCGGTACCAAGCCGCTGCCGTGGTGGTGAACCTGGGCACGAACGACGCCGGGCGCGGGGTCGCGGCGAGCACGTTCCAGTCCACCTACACGCAGTTCCTGAGCGACATCCGCGCCAAGTACCCGAACGCGGCCATCTTCGCGTTCGAGACGCTCAAGCGCCGGTACGTGCCGGAGACCAAGGCCGCCGTCACGGCTCGCAACAACGCGGGCGACAGCCGCGTGTACTTCGTCAACACCGAGGGCTGGCTCACCGCGGACGCGGACTACGTCGACGGTGATGGCCACCCCAACGACCAGGGCCAGGCCAAGATCGCCGATCGGCTCGCCCCGATCATCTCCGCACGGATCTGAGGGACGCTCACCACGGTCGGAAGACGACGCGGACTTCACCCGCGGGCACGTGCAGGCTGCCGCTGACGTCATCACCCGTGAGCAGCTCCGCGCCCGGCCCGATCGGGACCTCGGCGTCGTCACCGGTGTGGTTGATCGCGAACAGGTACCGCCCCTCCGTTCCGGCGCGTTCGACCACCTCGACGTCGCGGGGCAGCTCGCGCGGGGTGAGCGTGGTGGGTGCGATCGCGGCGCGCAGCACGGCATCGAGGCCGGCCGCGGTCAGACATGTGGAGACGTACCAGGCACTGCCGGACCCGTAGGTGTGCCGGGTGACGGCGGGAAGGCCAGCCACTGGTCCGTCCACATAGGACCACACCTGCTCCGCGCCGCGAAGGGTCACGACTTCGGACCACACGTTGCCCGCCGTGTCGTTGTCCAGGCGCACCTGGTGGCCGGCGGGCAGCGGGGTGAACTCCTCGACCGTCAGGCCCAGCACGTCACGCAGCGCTCCGGGATGAGGGCCGGGGTGGATGGTGTCGCGTTCGTCCACGATTCCGGAGAAGCAGGACACGACCACGGTGCCGCCGTCCTGCACGTAGCGGCGGAGGTTGGCCCCTGCGGCGTCCGTCATCAGATACAACGCCGGCACGACGACCAGCGGATAGTCGCCGAGGTCTGCTTCCGGGTGGGCGAAGTCCACCGTGAGGTGCCGGTCGTACGCCGCGGCGTACCAGGCTTCTGCTCGCTCGCGGGCGTCGAGGTCGACGCTCGGCCGCCATTCGAGCCGTTGGGCCCACCAGGACTGCCAGTCCCACAGCATCGCCACGTCCGACACCACGCGGCTGCCGCGGACGGGAGCGAGCGCGCCGAGGTCGTGGCCGAGCCGCACGACCTCGCGCCAGATCCTGCTCTCGGTGCCGGCCTGGGGAAGCATCGCCGAGTGGAACTTCTCGGCACCGAACCGGGAAGCGCGCCACTGGAAGAACATGGCACCGTCCGAACCGCGCGCGACGTGCGCGAAGCTGTTGCGCGCCATCTCTCCCGGCCGTTTGGCGATGTTGCGGGGCTGCCAGGACACCGCGCTGGTGGAGTGTTCGAGCAGCAGCCACGGCCGGCCGCCGGCCAGCGAGCGCGTGAGGTCGGCGGTCATCGCGAGGTTGACGTGCTTGCGGTCGCCGTCGGCGGGCAGGTAGTGGTCGTTGGTGACGAGGTCGACCTCCTTCGCCCAGGCCCAGTAGTCCAGCGAGTCGCACTGGGTCAGTGCCGCGTGGAAGTTCGTGGTCACCGGGATGCCCGGCGACAGGGCGTGCAGCACGTCGCGTTCCCGCTGGTAGCTCGCCAGCAGGGCGTCGCTGGTGAAGCGGGCCCAGTCCAGTTGCTGGGTCGGGTTGCCCACCGTGGGGGTGAGGCGCGGCGGCCGCACCTGGTCCCAGGAGTTGTAGGTCTGGCCCCAGAACGTGGTGCCCCAAGCCTCGTTGAGCTCCTTGACCGTGGTGTAGCGGTCGGCCAGCCAGGTGCGGAACTCGGCGGCGGAGGTGTCGCAGTAACACGCGCTGATGGGGGCGCCGTACTCGTTGTGGACATGCCACAGCGCCACGGCGGGGTGTTCGCCGTAGCGGTGGCCCAGCTGCTCGGTGATCGAGACGGCGGCCCGCCGGTAGTCCGGCGAGCTGTAACAGATCGCGCCCCTGCTGCCGAACGCGTACCGCACGCCCTCGCGGTTCACCGGCAGCGCTTCGGGATGACGCTCGTAGAACCACGCGGGCGGCACGACCGTCGGGGTGGCGAGGTCGACCCGGATCTCGTTGTGGTGCAAGAGGTCCAACAGGTGGTCGAGCCAGCCGAAGTCGTACTGGCCGGGCTCGGGCTCCAGCAGTGCCCAGGCGAAGATTCCGACGCTGACCATCGTCACGCCGGCCTCGCGCATGAGGCGCACGTCCTCCTGCCAAAGCGGCTTCGGCCACTGTTCGGGGGCGTAGTCACCGCCGTACGCGAGCGTGTCCAAACCAGTGGGCCAGTGCCGCCGCTTCATTCACGGCCCCCATCTCTGTGATCGTGCACAGTGAACGCTCCGCCGAACTTCCCGCTTACAACCGTACATTTCGGCTATTGAAAGTGTCGAGCCTGCGTCACTACTGTGAACGTGCACAGTCCAGCACCTCCCCCCGACATCGGAGGAACGGATGCAGCGCCGCACCGCCCTCACCGCCCTCGCCCTCATCGGCTCCCTGACCCTCGCCGCGTGCAGCGGCGGCGGCACACCCGCGGCCGACGGCCCGGTCGAGCTGACCATGTGGTCCTGGGCGAGCTTGCAGAAGGTCGCGGACCTCTGGAACGCCGACCATCCCGACATCAAGGTCACCGTGCAGGAGCAGGGAGGTGGCGACGAGCTCGTCACCAAGGTCATCACCGCCGCGAAGGCAGGTGACGGGCCGGACCTGGTGCAGGCCGAATACCAGATGATCCCGACCCTGGTGTCCAACGACGTGCTCGCCGACATCACGGAGCAGGGCGGTGGAGCCAAGGACAAGTTCACCGAGAACGTCTGGAAGCAGGTCACCCTGGACGGCGCGGTCTACGCGATCCCCCAGGACACGGCTCCGCTCGCGTTCTACTACCGCGAGGACGTCTTCACGCAGCTGGGACTCAAGGTGCCCACCACGTGGACGGAGTTCGCGGACGTCGCGCGGCAGCTCAAGCAGAAGGACCCGAAACGCGCGCTGACCACGTTCTCCAGCAACGACGCCGGCCTGTTCGCCGGGCTGACCCAGCAGGCGGGAGCGACCTGGTGGTCGGCCTCCGGTGACACGTGGAAGATCGCCATCGACGCCGAGGCGTCCCGCAAGGTCGCCACGTTCTGGGGCGACCTGGTGGCCGAGGGCGTGATCGACAACCAGCCGATGTACACGCCCGCGTGGAACGCGGCGCTCAACGACGGCACGCAGGTCGCCTGGGTGAGCGCGGTCTGGGCACCTGGCGTGCTGACCACCAGCGCGCCGGACACCAAGGGGAAGTGGCGGATGGCCAAGCTGCCGCAGTGGACCGCGGGCTCGAGCGCGACCGGCAGCTGGGGCGGTTCCGCCACCGGTATCACGGCCAAAGCGGCGAAGAACGGTCACGCGAAGGCCGCCGCCGAGTTCGCCACCTGGCTCAACACCGACCCGAAAGCCGTGGCGGCTCTGGTCAAGGAGGCCGGCGTCTACCCGGCCGCCACCGCCGCGCAGATGAGCGGTGCGCTGACCACGCCGGAGTTCTTCCCCAACCAGCCCGACTTCTACCAGCAGGTCGCCGAGCTCGCGAAGGGCACCGCCGCGGCGAGCTGGGGACCGAACGTCAACGTCGCCTACAACACCTTCAAGGACGCTTTCGGCAAGGCGGCCACGGAGAAGTCGTCGTTCCCGGTCGCGCTCAAGAGCGTGCAGGACTCCACCGTCGCGGACATGAAGAAGAGCGGCTTCAAGATCGAGGGCTGATCCATGGCGTCCACCCGAACCGGCAGACGGCTCGCGCCGTACGGCTTCCTCGCTCCGGCGATCATCCTCTTCGGACTCTTCTTCGCGCTGCCGATCGGCTACGCCCTTCACCTGAGCCTCCACTCGGTTCAGGTGAAGGGCCTGGGGATCGGCCGGAACGCGCGCGAGGAGGTGTGGGTGGGGCTGGACAACTTCACCACCGCGCTGACCGATCCCGAACTGCTGGCCGGCGCGGGCCGGGTGTTGCGCTACGGGGCGATGCTCGTGCCCACCATGCTCGGCCTGGCACTGCTGTTCGCGCTCCTGCTCGACCTGCCCCGCACGCGGTTCAGGGCGTTCTCGCGGCTGGCGATCTTCCTGCCGTACGCGGTGCCCGGCATCGTCGCCTCACTGCTGTGGGGCTTTCTGTACCTGCCGAGCGTCAGCCCCGGCTACTTCCTGCTCAGGGCAGTGGGTTTCAGCGGACCGGACCTGCTGCAGGGCGACTGGCTGTTCCTCGCGCTGACGAACATCGCGGTGTGGGGCGGCACCGGCTTCAACATGATCGTCATCTACACGTCGCTGCGGGCCGTCCCGCCGGAGCTCTACGAGTCCGCGCGGCTGGACGGCTGCTCGGAGACGCAGATCGCGCTGCGCATCAAGATCCCGCTGATCATGCCGTCCCTGGTGCTCACCTTCTTCTTCTCCACCATCGCGACGCTGCAGGTGTTCGCCGAGCCGATGACGCTGCGTCCCCTGACCAACTCGCTGAGCTGGACCTGGAGCCCGTACATGAAGGTCTACCGGGACGCCTTCGTCCAGGGTGGTCTGCACTCGGCCGCCGCCACCGCGGTGGTGATCGCGGTGGTGACGCTGGTGCTGTCGTTCGGCTTCCTCAAGGTGGTCAACAGGCGCACCGCGGAGCGCACCCCGTGAGCGCCTTGCTGGTCGGGCCGCGGGTGCAGCCGTCGGTGTCGGCACGGGCGACCCGCCGCACCTCGTGGCTGGCGACGTTCCTGCTGCTGCTGGGAGCCATCTACTGCCTGGTGCCCGTGTTGTGGGTGGTGATGGCCGCCACCAAGAGCCGCAGCGAGCTGTTCAGCACCTTCACCTTCCTGCCCGGCAGCGGCCTCTGGGCCAACGTCTCCGAGCTGTCGGCCTACCGCGACGGGGTGTACTGGCTCTGGATGCTCAACTCGGGGCTGTACGCCGGTGTGGGCGCCCTGTTGTCCGCGGCGGTGTCGGCGGTGAGCGGATATGCCCTGGCCAAGTACTCCTTCCCCGGTCGCGGCGCCATCTTCACCGTGATCCTGGCCGGGGTGCTGATGCCACCGATCACCCTCGCCGTGCCGCAGTACCTGCTGCTGGCGAAGGTCGATCTGGCGGGGAGCTACTGGTCGGTGCTGCTCCCCAGCGTCCTGAGCCCTTACGGCATCTACCTCGCCCGCGTCTACGCCGCCGCGGCGGTGCCGGACGAGGTGCTGGAGGCGGCCCGGGTGGACGGTGCCCGCGATCTGCGGCTCTTCCTCTCGATCGCGCTGCCGATGATGCGGCCGGGCCTCGTGACCATCTTCCTGTTCCAGTTCGTCGCCATCTGGAACAACTTCCTGCTGCCGTACGTGATGCTCGCCGACGACACGACCTTCCCGGTCACCGTGGGCCTCTACAGCCTGCTCCAGCAGGGCGCGAGCAAACCGGCGCTCTACACTCTCGTGATCACCGGTGCGCTGCTGTCGATCATTCCACTGATCGCGTTGTTCCTCGGTCTGCAGCGCTACTGGCGCGTCGACCTGCTGTCCGGGGCCGTAAAGTCGTAGTACCAGTCACCGCAGATGAGGCCAGATGACGGACACCACGCCACAACGGCGGGCGCGCCCCCGGACGAAGCGACCGCCGACGATCATCGACGTCGCCACGCACGCCGGCGTCTCCCGCGGCACCGTCTCCCGCGTCCTGCAGGGCGGGCACAACGTCAGCCCGGCCTCCCAGGAGGCGGTCCACGCCGCGATCCGCAAGCTCGGCTACGTGGTGAACCGGGCGGCCCGCAGCCTGGTGACCCAGCGCGCGGGCTCGGTGGCGTTCCTGCTGTCGGAGACCCAGGACCGGTTCTTCGAGGACCCGAACTTCACCACCCTGCTGCGCGGCTGCACCACCGCGCTGGGTGAGCACGACATCCCGCTCATCCTGATCACCGCCGGCACCGAGGCCGAACGCCGCCGCGTCGCCCCCTTCCTGTCCCCGCACCACGTCGACGGCGTGCTGCTGATCTCCTCGCACCGCGGCAACCCGATGATCGACCACCTCCGGCGGGCGGACCTGCCGTTCGTGTGCTGCGGCAAGCCGCTCGGTGAGCGCGACGCGGTGTCCTATGTGGCGGCCGACGATCGTGCGGGCGCCAGGGCCATGGTGCGCTACCTGCTCGAGTCCGGCCGCAAGCGCGTCGCGACGATCACCGGCCCGCAGGACACCCCCGGCGGGCTCGAACGGCTGCAGGGCTATCGCGAGATGCTCGCCGAGCACGGCATCACCTACCAGAAGCGGCTGGTGGCGGTCGGCGACTACAGCCGGGCCAGCGGTGAGGCGTGCATGCAGCAGCTGCTGTCCGCCGTGCCGGACATCGACGCGGTCTTCGTCGCGTCGGACCTCATGGCCGAGGGCGCGCTGACCGCGATCGAGCGGGCGGGCCTGCGCGTCCCCGAGGACATCGCGGTCGGAGGTTTCGACGACTCACCGGTCGCCTCTGCGGCCCATCCCCCGCTGACCACCATCCGGCAGCCATGGGATCGCATCAGCGAGATGATGGTGCGCCAGTTGCTCGCCCAGATCGACGGCGAGGGGGCGGCCACGGTGATCCTGCCGACCGAGCTCGTCGTCCGCGAATCGGCCTGAATCACCCGGCTTCGTCGAATGTGCCGTCGAATTCGACGGGTTCTGTGCACGTTCACAGAAATGCATTTAACTCTCTCTTGAGACGATCACCTGAATACGGTTCTATCAGAGTGAATCGTGCGTTTTTGCGGACTGTGCACGTTCACAGTTCTGGGGTACGCGCGAGCCCTGCTTCACTCGATCAAGGGAGATCGAATGACCGCACGCGGTATTCGCCGTGCAGGGAAGCTCGCCTTTCTGCTGACGGCCGTCACCCTTCCCGCGACGCTGCTGACCCCTGCCGTGTCCGCGGCGAACTCGCTCAGCATGCTGGGCGCGGACGTCTCGACGGCCCAACGAGCACTGGAGCTCGGCGCGAAGTACTACGACGCGAACGGCACCGCCAAGGACCCGCTCGACGTCCTCAAGGGCGCCGGCGTCAACTACGTCCGCCTGCGCATCTGGAACAACCCTCGCAGCGGCTACAACAACAAGGCCAAGGTCCTGCAGTACGCGCGGACGGTGAAAGCCAAGGGCCTCAAGCTGATGGTCGACTTCCACTACTCCGACACCTGGGCCGATCCCGGCAAGCAGGGCAAGCCCGCCGCCTGGGCCGGCCACGGCATCAGCCAGCTGCAGACCGACGTCTACAACTACACCCACGACGTCTGCAGCAGCCTGAAGGCCCAGGGCACCGTCCCGGACAGCGTGCAGATCGGCAACGAGATCAACACCGGCATGCTGTGGGACGACGGCAAGGTGGTCAACAACAACTTCACCAACCTCGGACGGCTGCTCAAAGCCGGTTACAACGCCACCAAAGCCTGCAACGCGGGCACACAGGTGATCGTCCACACCGCACTGGTGGAGAGCGGCGCTCGCTGGTTCTACGACGGGATCCGGGCTCAGGGCGTCCAGTGGGACATCACCGCCCTGTCGTACTACTGCTACTGGCACGGCAGCATGTCCTCCATGGCCGGTGTCCTGTCGGACATGCGTTCCCGGTACGGCAAGCCGGTGATCCTCGCCGAGACCGCGTACCCGTACACCACGGCGAACCACGACGGCACCGCGAACGTCATCACGTCGTCGCAACCGTGCTCGGGCTACCCGGCGACACCGGCGGGCCAGGCAGCCAACTTCACCGCCGTGCAGAACGCCGTCCGCAACGCCGGCGCGATCGGGATCTTCTACTGGGAACCGACCTGGCACGCGGTGCCCGGCAACGGCTGGGACCCCGCCGACATCACCAACTCCGGCAACGGCTGGGAGAACCAGGCCGTCTTCGACCGCACCGGGCGCCTGCTGCCCGGCATCCGCTGGACCCCCTGACCACAACCCCGCTCAGCCCTTCTCTTCACCGTCCCTGCCGAAGAAGAGGTACCGAACCATGTCCCAAATCCAACTGTTCCCTGGTCCGCTGCGGAGAGTGGCGATCGCGTTCGCGGCCGCCCTCGGCGTCCTCGCGTCCACCGCGGCGCCCGGACCGGCCGCTGCCGCGGACAACCCCTACCAGCGGGGCCCGAACCCGACCCAGTCGAGCGTCGCCGCGAACCGCGGCACGTTCGCCACCACGGAGACGAGCGTGGGCGGCGGGAACGGCTTCGGTGCCGCGAAGATCTACTATCCGACCGACACCAGCCAGGGCACGTTCGGTGCCATCGCGGTCTCGCCCGGCTACACCGCCACCTGGGCCGCCGAAGGTGCGTGGATGGGGCACTGGCTGGCCTCGTTCGGGTTCGTCGTCATCGGCATCGACACCATCAGCCGTGAGGACTGGGACGTCGCGCGGGGCACCCAGCTGCTGGCGGCGCTCGACTACCTGACCCAGCGCAGCTCCGTGCGCACCAGGGTCGACCCGAACCGCCTCGCGGTGATGGGCCACTCGATGGGTGGTGGCGGAACCATCTCGGCGGCCCTGCGCCGGCCGACGTTGAAGGCAGCCATCGGACTGGCGCCGTTCAGCCCGTCGCAGAACACGTCGGGCCTGCAGGTGCCCACCATGCTGCTGGCGGGGCAGAACGACGGAACGAGCACGCCGGCGAGCGTTCTCAACCACTACAACACCATCCCGGCCTCGACCGAGAAGGCGTACCTCGAGCTCTCCGGCGCCGGGCACGGTTTCCCGACCTCGAACAACTCGGTGATGACGCGCAAGGTCATCCCGTGGATGAAGATCTTCATCGACCAGGACGCGCGGTACACCCAGTTCTTGTGCCCGGTGCAGGACTGGACCGGCATCAGGACGTCCCGCAACACCTGCCCGCTCCTGCCGGGCGATCCGGCTCCCGGCACCACCTTCGGCCTGGCGGGCTCGGCTTCCGGCAAGTGCGTGGACGTGCCGGGCCGGGTCCAGACCAACGGCACCGGGCTGATCCTCTGGACCTGCAACGGCGCGGTCAACCAGCAGTGGACCCAGACGGCAGCGGGCGAGCTCCGGATCTACGACAACGCGAAGTGCATGGACGCCAACGCTTCCGGCCAAGGCACACGGGTGACGATCAACTCGTGCACTGGGGGCAACAGTCAGAAGTGGACGGTCAACACGAACGGAACGGTGACGAACGCGGCGTCCGGACGCTGCCTCGACACCTCCGGCACCGCTGACAACGCACCGGTCGTCGTGAACACCTGCACCGGTGGCACCGGTCAGGTCTGGGCCAAACGATCATAACGTGTGACAGGAGAATCCGTGTCTCTCAAGCGCCTCGCGCTCCTCACCTCCGCGCTGAGCGCGGCCGTGCTGGTCCCGGTCCCCTCGGCGGCCGCGCTGCCGCCGCAGTGCTCCGGCTCGGCGCCGATCAAGTGCAGTTTCGCCGTCGCACCAGGAAACTACGACGTCACCGTCGAACTGGGCAGCAGCACCAAGGCCGCCAACACCTCCATGTCGGTGGAGGCACGCAGGCAGATCCTCAACCCCGTCTCCACCACCGCCGGCCAGCTCGTGCGCACCACGGCCACGGTCAACGTCCGCAGCCCTGAAGGCCAGCCCACCGGCCAGGGCGGCACCGGCACAGCGGGCCTGCAGATCACCTTCAGCGGCACCGCTCCCGCGATCGGCACGCTCACCGTGACACCGGCCAGTGCCCCGCTGGTGGCCTACCTCGCCGGCGACTCGACCGTCTGCGACCAACCCACCGCGCCCTACACCGGCTGGGGCCAGTACCTGCCCACCCACCTGCGCAACGGCGCGGTGGTCGCGAACTACGGCGACTCCGGCGAGAGCTCCGGCAGCTTCCTGTCCAACCGCGCACTGTTCCCGACGATGAAGCCACTGGTCAAGAGCAGGGACCTGGTGTTCATCCAGTTGGGGCACAACGACAAGGAGACCACCGCGACCGCCTTCAGGGACAACCTCACCCGGCTGGTCGACGGCGTCCGGGAACGCGGAGGTGTCCCGGTGCTGATGACGCCACCGGTGCGCAGGCTCTTCAGCGGCACCAAACTCACCGCAACCGCGTTGCACGTCAACAGCAAAGGCGTGGACCTGCCCGCCGTCATCCGGGCACTCGGCCGCAGCGCGGGCGTGCCGGTCATCGACCTGACCACCAAGAGCAAGAACCTGGTCGAGTCGATGGGACCGTCCGCGTCCGAGGCGCTGTTCCTCACCAAAGAAGCGGGCGACAACACCCACTTCTCCGCACGCGGCGGCGCGGAGATGGCCGGCCTCGTCGTGCAGGGCGTCCGCGAGCTGAACCTGCCCCTGACCGGCTATCTGCGCTGACCCAGGCGTTCAACTCTTCTGTTGGAGGTCAACCATGCTCTTGCATCGACGGCGCGCCACACCGCTCGCCGCAGGCGTCGTCGCCTTGACCTTGGCCGGCAACGGTCTCGTCGTCTCGGCGGCTTCGGCGGCGGCGACCCGGTACGAGGCGGAAGCCGCGCCGGCCACCTGCGCCGGTGCCATCGAGTCCAACCACGCCGGCTACTCCGGCAGCGGATTCTGCAACGGCGACAACGCGATCGGCGCCGCTGCGCAGTTCACCGTGACCGCAGGCGCGGCCGGCCCGAAGGTGCAGACGTTCCAGCTCGACGGCGTCTCCGTCTGAGAACGTGCGCGGGAAGGGCGACGGCCTCGCAGCCGTCGCCCCTCAAGCGTGCTCAGCTCACCAGGAACTGCCAGCGCAGGTTGGGGCTGCCGTCGTCGGTCCACACCTTCAACGGCGATCCAGAACCCACCTGACCGCCGCTGTCGAGGACGAGCCCCGTCACCCGGTTGGCGATCTTGAACAGACCTCCGCCCGTGTCGGTGATCGACCACTGCTGACTCGCGGCGCCGGTGTACACCGACTGCACCGGATAGCCACCGTCCACAGTGGCGCCTGCCCCGTCGACCACGAAACCGTTGGTGCGGTTGGTCAGCGTGTAGAACCCGTCACTCGAGTTCTCCGCCCGGAACTGGAGGTTCGTGCTGTCGTCGGGAGTCCAGATCTTCAGCCGGCTTCCCGCCGCGACCGCGCCGCCACCGTCGATCGCGAGGCCGTTGGTCACGTTGACCACGCGGAACCACTTCGTCGCGTCGAACGCGACTCGCATCGAGACGATGGCGTTGTCGAAGCCGCTCGTCCGCAGATCGGGCGTCGGCGCGGTGTACGTCGACGCGCTGCCGCCCGAGTTGTCGTCCGTGTAGCCGCGAACCTCGTACCCCTTCGCGGGCAGGAGGGCGGACACGGTCCTCGGCTGGAGACCGAGGGGTGTGAGCTGAGCGGCCGTGTACGTGCCGACGGTGAGGGTCGCCGCCGTGCCCCGGTAGTCGCGGTCCGCGTAGGCCTTGGCGCCGGTTTCCGGCCGCAGCGCGGGAATCCGGTCGCCGAAGGTCAGTTTCAGGACGTACGCGGGCGACTCGAACGGCTTCGCCGCCGGCAGCGCGACGTGCAACCCCGCCGTGTCCTGGGTGTGGCTCAGCACCGTCCTGGTGCCCAGCAGCTCGACCCGCCGGAGGCCGGTCAACGGGATCCGGTCGCCGGCCAGCGTGGTGATGGTCAGCGACTCCCCCGGCCAGGCGAGCACCGTCGCGTAGACCACGCGGCCGGCCTTGTCCCGGGTGAAGCGGATGTCCTTGGCAGTGCCCACTTTCGGTGCCACGAACGAACCGCCGCCCATCTTCGTCGGCCCCTCCCCGTAGGAGTCCCAGACGCGCGTGGCGTAGATCGACTCGCCGAGGCGGCCGAGGTAGGTGCCGATGTCGGCGAGCACGGCGCGCTGCTCGGCGGGGATCGTGCCTTCCAGGGTCGGCGAGATGTTGAGCAACATGTTGCCGCCCTTGCTGACCCGGTCGATCAGCGCGTGGATCATCTGCGTGCTGGAGTAGTAACCGATGCCCTTGGTGTAGCTCCAACTGCTGCTGCTGATCGCGTCGTCGGTGAGCCAGTACGGGGTGACGATGCCGGCCGGTCCGCCGCGCTCGTAGTCCTCGACCTGACCCTTGTTGGTGAACCCCTGGTCGAAGTGCTTGTAGGTGGCGACGACCTCCTTGCCCCACTGCTCGGCCCGGTTGTAGTAGTAGGCCAGGAACTGCAGCCGTTCCCGCTCACCGACGGCGCACGGCCCGTTGTTGAGGCAGTAGCCCGGTGAGTTCAGGCTGAAGTCCTGCCAGAGGATGTCGGGCTTGGCGCGGTCGACGACCTCCTTGAGCTTGGCGAGCCAGAGCGCGTCCATCTCCGGACGGGGCAGCTGGCCGTAGAGCTTGCGCAGGCTCGGATCGGTCTGCTGTGGCGCGTAGTCGAAGAAGCCGTTGTAGTTGTACGCGTGGTGCATCGCCACCAGCAGCTTCAGCCCCTGTTCGCGGACGGCGTCGGCGAACAGCTTCATCAGGTCCAGCCGGGGACCTTTCGCGACCGAGTTCCACTCGTTGACCGAGCTGTCCCACATCGAGTAGCCGTCGTGGTGCTCGGCGACGGGGCCGGCGAACTTCGCGCCGGACGCCTTGATGATCCGCGCCCACTCACGTGGATCGAACTGACCGCCCCGCGAGGCCAGCTTCGGCGCGAACTGGACGTGGTTGCCCGCGACATCGGTGCCACCGTTGATGAACCGGTCGTAGCCCCAGACGGCGGGGTCGCCGTAGGTCGCCTTGTGGTGGTCGTACTCCCGGCCACCACTGATGTACATGTTCCGGCCGTACCACTCGCTGCCGAACTCCGGCGTGGTGAAGGCACCCCAGTGCCAGTAGACACCGAACTTGGCGTCCAGGAACCACTCCGGGGCGGCCAGGTGCCGGTCGACCGAGGGCCAGGTGGGTTCGTAGGGCTCGCGCCGGGAGGACGCGGCGGCCGGACCCGCCAGCGCGTCGGGCGACATCGCGGCCGTGAGTCCCGCAGCGGCGAGTGCGCCGAACTGCCGCCGGGACAACGGGCTGTCAGCAGGATGCGTCATTGCGATCTCCTGATGGTGGATGGACCCGCGCTGGAACGGCTCACCCGAGCGCGAAACATCACATGTATGCCAACGCAACCGGCCACAGATGTCCAGATGTTAACGTTCACATGCGGCCTTGCGCGAGGCTGGTGCACTCAATCATCAGATCTCTAGCTGGGTAGTTCAGCCTCAGCCAGATAGGTGCGCAACCAGCGCTCGGAGGTGACGACGTGCAGCAGCGCGGCCGCGTGTGCCGAGGCCGCGTCGCCGTCGGCCAGCGCCTGGTGGATCGCGGCGTGCTGAGCCAGGGTGAGTGCGGCGGCGTCGTCGTCGACGGTGCCGCGCCACATCCGCGCACGCAGCGTGGAGCTGGAGATGCCGTCGAGCACCGTCGTCAGCGCCTCGTTGCCCGTCGCGGCGGCCACGGCCCGGTGGAACGCCGCGTCGTGCAGGTTGAGCAGTTCGACGTCGTCGGCGGCCGCGTGCATCGCCACGAGATGCCCGTGCACCACCGCGAGATCGGCCTTCGACATCCGGGTCGCGGCGAGCGCGGTCGCGCCCGGCTCCAGCAGCCGCCGCACTTCCATCAGTTCGAGCAGGGTGTCGGCCCGCATCAGTTCGACCGCGGCGCCCAGCCCGGCGAGCAGCAGACCCGGAGCCAAACTGGTGACGTAGGTGCCGTCACCACGTCGCACGTCGAGCACACCGGCCACCGACAGCGCCTTCACCGCTTCCCGCACGGGACTGCGCGACATGCCGAGCTCCGCGGACAGCTCGTGCTCGGGCGGCAGCTTCGCGCCAGCCGGGAAGCGACCGGACCTGACCAGCTCCCGGATTCGCGCGATGGCCTCATCGGTCAATGACATCGGGTGACATGGTAGCGATCACCGCTCGAACGGTGCCCGCGCGCAGGCAACCAGGCCACCCGGACAGACGTCATGGGAGCAGCAACAATTCGGTCAGGAGGCCGCGATGAGGCGTTCCCTCGTAGTGCTGATGACGATCGTCCTCGGTGTGCTGCTGGGGGTGCCCGCCACGGCGGGGGCCAGTACCCCGTACTGCGGCATCACCTGGGGGTCCCTGCCGAAGGAAGCGGGTCCCGGCTCCACCGACGAGCTGTACGGCATCCGCACCGGCCGCCACGACTGCTTCGACCGGATGGTCCTCGACGTGCACGGCGACGTGCACGGCTACTCGGTGCGCTACGTCGACGAGATCCGCAAGGACGGGTCGGGCGAGCTCGTGCCCGTGCGCGGCGGTGCACGGCTGGAGGTCGTCGCGAAGGTGCCGACGATGGCAACCGACGCGATCTTCCTGCCGAACGGCGAACTCGCCGACGTCAGCGCGTACAACACGTTCCGGCACGTCGCGTGGGCCGGCCAGTTCGAGGGGCAGACGACGATCGGGCTGGGCGTCCGCGCGCGGCTGCCGTTCCGGGTGCTGCTGCTCGACGGGCCCGGCACCGGGTCACGCATGGTCGTCGACGTCGCGCACCTCTGGTAGTCAGAACGGTCTGCCCGTACGCGTCGTCGGTCGGGCGCCCTGACCGACGACGTCTACGGGCTAACCAGCGGTCATCCGGTCGCGCTGCTCGACCCGCTCCCACAGCCAGCCGAACCGGTCGATCCGCCACAGTTGCGCCACGACCAGCAGCGCCGTGCCGAACACGGTGGGCCACACCTCCAGGCGCACCAGCCCCCAGACCATGAGCCCGAACCCGGCGAGCCCGAGCACCACCAGAATCCGCAGCACCACGAGGTGGTTCGGCGGCACCAGCGACTTGTCCCGCACCCACGCGTGCTCACCGTAGATCCCGCGGGCCACCCACCCGCGCGGCTCGACCGGCGGGAACGCCGACGGGTTCACGAACAGCCACCCGATCACGGCCGCGATCGGCACCAGGCACCACCAGCCGATCCAGTCGCGGCTCCAGATCCCCAGCAGCATCAACGGAATCGCGGCGAACCGCGTCCACACGCTCCACGGGTTCGCGTGCCGGCGCCAGGCCTCCTCGTCCATCCGGAACGCCTTGGCCACCGCTTCCTTCAGGTCCATCGTGGTCCCTCCCCGGTCTCCGCCAACGCCCTCATCGCTCGTCCACCGCCGTGAACGCCTTGAGCCACCGGTCGTCGGCGAACAACCCGCCGGTGAGCATCTCCAGCCCGGCCCGCGCACTGCGCACCGCCGTCGCGGTCTCCGCCGGATCACCGCCCAGCAACCGGCCGACCTGGTCACCCAGCACCAACGGCGCCAGCAGCCACGACACGTAGGTGACCGCCCGCGCCCGCGCATCCGCCGCCGGGCGTACCCAGCCCTCCGCCTCGCCCTGGGCCAGCCACCGTTCGGTGCGTTCCACGACCTCCGTGAACAAGGTCGTGGCCGCCTCCGAACCGTCCAGCAGGGCACGCGCCAGGTACCGGCGCAACGGGGTCGCCGCCTGCAACATCTCGCCCAACGCGCTGATGTCGGCATCGCCACCGGCTCGGATCGCATCGAGCACGTACTCGTCGCACGCCTGGCGCAGCCCCTCCTTGGAGCCGAAGTGGTGCAGCACCAACGCCGCCGACACCCCGGCGTCCGCGGCGACCGCGCGCACCGAGGTGGCGGCGATGCCATCGGCACCGAACCGGGCCAGGGCGGCGTCACGGATCCGCGCACGCGCGGTCAAGTCCGAGGCTGAACGCATGTTCAGAGTATTGAACAGTTGTTCAGTTCACGCAAGGTTCGCGGGCACCGGGTTTCGCGCGCCGCCGAGGAAGATCGCCAGAGCGGCCTCGGTGGCTTCTTCCGGTGTCATCTGCTCACCGGTGGTCAACCGACGCGAGAAAACGTTTTCAGCATTTCCATTCCATACATCCGACCAATCATTGGCGACGAGACAAAACAAGATTCAACAAACTCTTGCTCAAACAGCACAACAAGTGCCAATGTCTCGCGCCAGTGCTCCAGCGGACGAACCAGCCAGATGTTCGGGAGCCTCGCGTAGAACCTTCATTGATCGGAGGTATCGCATGCCCGAAGGCATCAGTCGTCGAAGCCTGATCACGGGCGCCGGTGCGCTCGTCATCGCCGCCACCGCCACGAGCCAGCTCCCTTCCCCACTCGCGCGGGCGGCCACCCTCACGAGTCCCCTGCCGCTCGGCTGGTGCGTCGACGGCGACGGTGCGTCCACAGTGGACGGCGCGAAGATCGTCCAGTGGCCCGGCACCGGCGGTGCCAACCAGGACTGGCGCATCGTCGGTCTGTAGCACGAGTTCCCACGCACACATCCGGAGAGAACAATGATGTTCCGCAGATGCGCCGTGGCCGTCGCCATGGTTCTCCTGTCCCAGATGACGATCATCGGGCCGGCCTCCGCCGCGCCGGTCGTCATCACGAACGCGACGCAGTTCACCGACACCACCGGAGCCGCGGTGCACGCCCACGGAGGTGGCGTGCTCAAGGTCGGCGCGTTCTACTACTGGTTCGGCGAGAACCGCAATCCCGACAACACCTTCAAGGCCGTGTCGGTCTACCGCTCGACCGACCTGAAGAACTGGGAGTTCCGCAACCACGCGCTGACCCAGTCCAGCGCCGCGGAACTGCAGGTGGCCAACATCGAACGGCCCAAGGTCATCTACAACAGCACCACGCGCAAGTTCGTCATGTGGATGCACAAGGAGAACGGCAAGGACTACAACGAGGCTCGCGCCGCGGTCGCCGTGTCCGACACGGTCGACGGCAACTACACGTGGCAGGGCAGCTTCCGTCCGCCGAGCGGCACGACGTCCCGTGACCAGACGCTGTTCACCGACGACGACGGCACCGCGTACCAGATCACCGCCACCGCCAACAACGCCGACCTGAGCATCTTCCGGCTCAACGCCGCCCACACCGGTTACGACGCCCTCGTCGCGAACCCGTGGCCCGGCCAGTTCCGCGAGGCGCCGGCGTTGTTCAAGCGCAACGGGGTGTACTTCATGCTCACCTCGGGCACCAGCGGCTGGAACCCGAACCAGCAGCGCTACGCCACCGCCACCAGCATCACCGGTCCGTGGACGGCCATGGCGGATGCCGGCAACGCCACCACCTACGGCTCGCAGACGACGTTCGTCCTCCCCGTCCAGGGCACGTCGGGCACCTCGTACCTGTACCTGGGCGACCGGTGGGGCAACTCCATGGGCGGCACCGTCAACGACTCCCAGTACGTCTGGCTGCCGCTGACCTTCCCCACCAACACCACCATCACCCTGCCCTGGTACCCGCAGCTGTCCATCGACACCGCCGCGGGCACGATCACCGGCGTCGGCGGAGGCCCCTACTACAACCTGGTGGCGCGGCACAGCGGCAAGTGCGTCGACGTCTCGAGCAACTCGGCCGCGGACGGCGCGACCGTGCTGCAGTACGGCTGCCGCGGCGGGCTCAACCAGCAGTGGCGGCTGACCGCCACGAGCGGTGGTTACGTCCAGGTCATCGCCCAGCACAGCGGCAAGTGCCTCGACGTCTCGGACGCGTCGACGGCCGACGGCGCGACCGTCCTGCAGTACAGGTGCGGCAGCGGCACCAACCAGCAGTGGTCGTTCCAGGACCAGGGCAACGGCTACTACCGCCTGGTCGCCCGGCACAGCGGCAAGTGTCTCGACGTGTCGGACGCGTCGACGGCCGACGGCGGCCGGCTCATCCAGTGGACCTGCGGCACCGGCACCAACCAGCAGTTCACGCGTCGCACGGTCTGAGTCTGATCTGCTCCCACGCCCCGGCCGTGAACTCGGTCGGGGCGTTCTGCGGATAACAGGGTGAAGACCCTTCGCCCGAAAGGCCACCATGACAGCAACCGACGCGGAGCTCATCGAGGCGTCGCTGCGCGTGCCGGAGAAGTTCGCTCTCCTCTTCGACCGGCACGCACCACACATCCAGCGCTACCTCGCCCGGCGCCTCGGTCAGCAGATCGCCGACGACCTGCTCGCCGAGACGTTTCTCGCGGCGTTCACGAAACGGGAGCGCTACGACTCGTCTCGCCCCGACGCCCGGCCGTGGTTGTACGGCATCGCCACCAACCTGGTCGGTCAGCACCGGCGGGAGGAGGTGCGCCGGCACCGGATGCCCCCGGTCGGGTCCCACGTGGACGACCACGCCGACCGGGTGGCCGCGGACGTCACCGCGCAGGCCATGCGGTCGATGCTGAGCGGCGCGCTGGGGGCGTTGTCCGTCGAGGACAGGGACGTGCTGCTGCTGGTCGCGTGGGAACAGCTCAGTTATCTGGAGGTCGCCGAAGCGCTGGCGGTTCCGGTGGGCACGGTGCGATCCAGGCTGAACCGCGCCCGCCGGAAGGTCCGGGCGGCGTTGGGAACCGACAACCACACCGAGGTCGAGGAGCTGCTCAACAATGGATGACCTTCAGCTCGTCCGGGATCTGGACGACACCCCGCTCAAGTCCGCCGACCAGCTGGCGGCCGCCCGCGCGCAGCTCGTGGCGGGTATGAAACCGGCCAGGCGCGGCCGGGCCGGGATCATCGCCGTGGCGACGATCGCCGTGGCGGCGGCAGCCGCCGCCGTGGCCGTGGTGCTGCCGTCCGGCACACCGGACCCGACCAGCCCTGACGCCGCGATCACCGAGCCCAAGGCCCCGGTGGACGCCGCCGTGCAACTGCTGAACCACGCCGCGGCGGCAGCCCGTTCGAAGCCCGATGTGGTGCCTCGGCCCGACCAGTTCTACTACTTGCGCGACGGCAAGTGGGAGGCGTGGTTCTCCGTTGACGGCACCCGTGACGGCCGGATCAGCACCGGTAGCTCCGACCCGAGCACCGTGCCCGGTTGCGTCGACGGTCGCAGCAGGGTGTTCGACAAGTACGACCGGCCGACTGGCGAAACCGAGCCGTGCACGCCGAAGCGCCGGTACCGGGACGACCTGCCCACCACGCCCGACGAGATGCTGAAGGTGTTGCAGGGCGACGACAAGGACCGGCCTGTCAACTCGTACGGCAAGGACGTGCTGTCCATGTTCGCCTTCTCGTACCTGCCGGGGCCGCAGCGCGCCGCGCTGTTCGAGGCGGCGACCAAGGTGCCGGGGCTCACGCTGGTGGAGAACGTCTCGTCCGGCCGTCCCGGCATCGGGATCACCTGGCCGGTGCCGAAGGGCTCGGCGCCGTCGGCCGAGCCGACGGTGATGGTGTTCGACAAGGACACCTACGAGTACCTCGGCACGAAGAACCAGCCGCAGGGCGTGTCCGGGTTCGTCGACCAGGTGGGCGACCGCATCTAGCCCGGGACTCTTCCCCTTTATGCTCGGCCGGTCGCCGGGAACGGTTCGAGGTGACCAGAGCTCTGGGGGAGTCACGTGCAGCTCACGCATGCCCGCGTTCGCGGTAGAGGGTTCCGACGCGTCCGACGACTGGCGTTGCTGGCGGTCGGCGCGCTGCTGCTGGCCTCGACCACCTCGTCGGGGACGGCGGTGCTGGCCGCCGAGTCGCCGGCCGCGTCGGATCCCCACAACTTCGCACCCGCGTCGCGCACGGTGAAGCCCGTCTCGGTGCACAGGACGGCCGGCACCGTGACCACGCCGGAGAACCTCCTCAACGGCGGCTCGGCCCGGTTGTCCGGCAAGGACTCCTACGTCGTGCTCGACTTCGGCAAAGAGGTCGGCGGCCTGGTCTCCCTGGGGTTCGCCGGTGCGAGCGAGGCGGGCCGGCAGGTCGGTCTCGCGTTCTCCGAAACCGCCGCGTTCGTCGGCGTGGAGAGCGACCGGAGCAGTCAGCACTTCGGCTCGGACGGCGCGATCTTCGCCGCCGTCGGCGGTTCCGGCACCTACACGATGCCCAAGGAGAAGCTGCGGGGCGGATTCCGTTACCTGACGCTGTTTCTCGGCAGCGATGGCTGGGTCGACGTCAACGACGTGACGCTGCAGTTCACGCCGGACCCCGACCGCGCCAACCCGCGCGACTACCCGAACTACTTCCGTTCCAACGACGATCTGCTCGACAAGCTCTGGTACGCGGGCGCGTACACGGTGCAGACCAACACCATCGCGCCCGACACGGGACGAAACAAGGTCGCCCCGAACCCCGGCTGGCAGAACTCCGCCGTCATCGGTCCCGGCACCAGCGTGCTGACCGACGGGGCGAAGCGCGACCGCACGGTGTGGCCCGGCGATCTCGGCGTCGCACTGCCCACCGCGTACGCGTCGCTCAACGACACGAAGTCCTCGCGCAACGCGCTCGAAGCGCTGTACTGGCTGCAGCGGGGCGACGGCATGCTTCCGTACGCCGGTCCGGAGATCAGCCGCCTGGACAGCACGGAAGGGGACACGTACGTCTCGGACACCTACCACCTGTGGACGCTGGTGGGAACCGGGCTGTACCACCGCTACACCGACGACACCAACTGGGTGCGGTGGATCTGGCCGAGGTACGTCAAGGCGATGGACTTCAGCCTGGCGAAGGTCGACGGCACCGGGCTGCTGAACGTCTCCGGGCTGCTCGACTGGGGCCGCTCGTTCAGCCCAGGGCACAAGATCACGGCGAACGCGCTGCTGTACGCGGCGCTCACCTCCGGCGCGAAGCTCGCCGACGCACACGGCGACACGGCGCACGCGAACGCGTGGCGGGAGCGGGCGGCCGCGGTGAAGACCGCGGCCAACGCGCAGCTGTGGAACCCGGCGACCGGCCTGTACCGCGACGTTCCCGGGGCCGCTCTGCACCCGCAGGACGGCAACTCGATGGCCATCTGGTTCGGGCTCACCGACAGCCCCGCGAAGAACGCCTCGATCGTCAGGACGCTCACCGCGAACTGGACCGACATCGGCGCGGTCACACCGGAGGCCGGCAACCTGGTCGGCACGTTCACCGGATCGATGGAACTCACCGCGCGCCTCATGGCGAACGACGACGTCGACGCGCTGGCGTTGATGCGCCGGGCGTGGGGTTTCATGCTCAACTCCCCGAACGGCACCAACAGCACCTTCTGGGAGAGCTTCAAGTACGACGGAAGCCCGTACTACGGCAACTCGTATATGAGCGCCGCGCACGGCTGGGCCACGGGCCCGACCAACGCGCTGACGTTCTTCGTGCTGGGGCTTAATCCCAGCGACGCCACGCACTACGACTTCGTGCCGCACCTCGGCGACCTCAGCCACGTGGAAGGCAACATCACCACGCCGAAGGGCGCGGTGCACGGCACCTGGGACTACACGCCCGGCACGTTCACCTCGAAGCTCACCGCTCCGGCCGGCACCACGGGACGGATCGGCGTCCCCACCTACGGTTCCTCGTCGGTCGAGGTCACCGTGAACGGCGCCACCGTGTGGAGCGGCGGGAAGTTCCAGCCCGGCGCGGGCCTTTCCGGTGGTTCGGCCGACGGCGCCTACGTCTACCTCACCGGCGCGGGCGGCGGCACCTACACCGTCACCGCGACCGGCGTCGTGAAGCCCGACTCGTTCGACGTCGCGGTGCTGCCCGACTACCTGCCGCCCGGCTACACGTTCTGCGCGACCGAGGGCCAGACCTGCACCCCGAACGGCACACAGGTGCTCTCGTTCGGCGCGGGCGACCACGCGTACCGGACGATCAGCGGCCCGGCCAAGTGCGAGATCGGCACGTTCGGGAAGGATCCGGCGCCGAACGTGCTCAAGTCCTGTTACCTCGCCCCCGCGGGCGGGCCCTCCGGTTCAGCCAAGTGCGCCTCCGAGGGTGATGTGTGCCAGGTGGACGGCAGGCGAACGGTCGCGTTCGGCGCGAACGGCGCGTTCCGGTTCATGACGGTCAACGGCACGGCCAAGTGCAACGCCGCGGCGTTCGGTGCCAATCCCCTGCAGGGCGTGGCGAAGTCGTGCTACGTGCTGCCGGACGCACCGGCCGGCGCGTGGGAGAAGTGCGTGGACGAGGGCACCCCGTGCGTGGTCGAGGGCACGCAGGCGTTCGGCGCCAGGGGTTCGTACTGGACGGCGAAGTCGGACAGCACGGCGAACTGCGCGGTCGCCACTTTCGGTGTCGACCCGCTCGTCGACTTCGTGAAGTCCTGCTACGCCTGGACGGGCAAGCCCTCCGGTTTCACGACGGAATGCACGGTGGAGAAAGGAACCTGCTCGTTCACCGGCGAGCAGACCGTCGCGTTCGGACGGAACGGGTCCTATGTGTACCGAACCTTCACCGGATCGACGCCCTGCACCGAAGCGGCGTTCGGCGCCGACCCGGTGTTCGGGGCCGTGAAGTCCTGCTACCTGATCCGCTGACCGGCGGATCAGGCCCTTGCCGCTTCGAGCGCCGATTCGAGGCGTCCAAAATTGTCAGACCCCCTTGCTACGGTCGGACCAGGTGATCAAACCGAGGGGGAGACCGTGGCTGCTGCCACCACGTACCTGGAGCTGTCCGAGGCCGGCGGGGGTGCGCACAAGTTCTACGAGGTGATCGTCGACGGCACGACGGTCACCATCGCGTTCGGCCGCATCGGCGAACGGGGGTCGATTCGCTCGTCCACCTTCGCCGATGAGGTCAAAGCCGTGCAGGCGGCCGAGAAGAAGATCGGCGAGAAGGTGCGCAAGGGCTACGCGCCCGCGGTGAAGGGCGCCCGGCAGCGGCGCCCGATCACCCGGCGCGAGATCACGAGCGTCCGGTCGAGCGCGCGGCAGGCTCCGGTGCTGTGGCGTTTTCACTCCGGCGCGCCCGCGTTCGGCATCTTCATCGGCGAAGACGAGGCGTGGGTCGGCAACGAGCGCGGCGACGTCTTCACCCTCGCGCACGACGGCCAGGTCACCGGCCGCTACGGGCTGCCGGACGGCGTCAAGTGCATCGTCGCCGACGACTTCTGGATCTACGCGGGCTGCGACGACGGCCGCGTGTACGACTTGGGCGGCAAGGTTCCCCGCGTCGCGTACGAGATCGCGACCGACGTCGACATCTACTGGCTCGACATCGACGACGGCGTGCTCGGCGTGTCCGACCGGCAGGGCGGCATCACGATCGTCGACCACGAGGACGAGTTCCAGTGGTCGCGCCGCAGCAGCGGCGAAGGCGCGTGGATGGTGCGGTGCGCGCCGGAAGGCGTGTTCCACGGCCACTCGCGCGGCGTCACGCACTACGCGGCGCGCACCGGCAATCCCGTGTGGCACACCGACACCGTCGGCGCGGTGCTGTTCGGCTGGCAGGAGCCGACCGAGGTCTTCGCGGGCACGAGCCGCGGCTGGGTGCACCGGTTGACGCGCGCCACCGGCGCGGAGACGGGCCGCTACCGTTGCGACGCAGCGGTGTTCTCGTGCGCCACGTCACCAGACGGCGACTACGTGTTCGCCGGCGACAACCACTCGTCCGTCTACTGCTTCGCCGCCGACGGCACGCGCCTGTGGAAGCTCGGCACGGGCTGCGGCTCCGCGTATTCCATGCAGTACCGCGACGACCGCCTGTACATCGTCACCACCGACGGCTCATTGGCGTGCATCGACGCGAGCCCGGCCGCGATCCACGCCGCCGAGCAGGGCGAGGTGCCGCAGCCCAGCGACATCAAGGCCGACCACTGGCAGCGCGTCGAGGCCACCACCGAGGTGGAAACCGTGGTGGCGAGCACGGTTCCGCAGGGCGGCGTCATCGTGGAGTGCGTGCAGGAGGGCGGCCGTCTGCGCGTGCACGTGATCTCCGACGGCTACGACCGCGCCCGCGCGGTGCAGTTCCCGAAGGACATCCGCATCCCCGGCGCGCGCTACCTGGTGACCGAGATCCACACCTCGGCGAGCGGCGGTTTCTACCGAGCGAGGGGAGAAATCAAGCGCCTGCTGTGAGGCGCGGAGCCCTCACCACGTCGTCACCTGGTCCGCCCAGCTACCCAGCGAACTGGTGGAGTGGCTCGCAACGTTGCCGTGGGAATTCGCGGTCAGACGGGTGCCGCGAGGCGCCCTGCTGACCGTGAACCACCTCGGGTCGCACCGCTAGCTGAACCAGGTCAGGTCGCGAGCGCGGGCGATGTCCTCGGCGAGCTGAACAGGATCGCGGTGCCACAACAGCACCGACGCGCCGATCAGTCCGCCATCGCTGGCGTTCCCCTCCCAGCCGACCCTGCGAACGTGGACCTCGTGCTCACTCTCAAGTCCACTCAGGTCGGGTCCCGGCGCGTGCAACCGCGCGCCCGGCATGACCGGCGGCCACAGCCAGCCGGCGTGGAGGCCCTGCGAAACCGGCTCCGACACAGGCAGTCCCGCCTGCATCCTGAGGTTGGCCACCTCCAGGTTCACCCCGGCGTGCAACCGCGCCAGCTCCGACACCAACGCCCCCGGCGCCCGACCGGCAACCTCCAGCACCACCAGCTCCCCGTCGCCGTTCACCGCGAACTCGGTGTGCACGACGAAACTCCCCTCACCCCCCAACGCCCGCACGACGCGTTCGTTCAACTCGTGCGCGGCCGCGGTGAACGGCGACACCGGCTCAGTGACACCACCGAGCGTGCGCCCGACGTCGACACCGAGCAGCGGCCCCAGGTACCGCCCCACCTGCACCGGCGTGATCACACCGTCCCGCACCAGCGCGTTGACGTGGTGCAACGTGCCGTCAACGAACTCGTCAACCTGCCACCCGGCCTCACCGTCGTGCGCACCCAACCAGTCCCGCACCTCCTGCGGCGTGCGCAAGATCGCGATGCCGCGCGAGTTCGCCTCCTGCCGAGGCTTAGCCACCACGGGCAGCCCGATCTCCTCGACCAACACCCCCGCCGCCTCGGTGACAACAGGCTCGAAGGCGTGAAACCGCGGCACCCGAACACCACCGGCCGCGAGCAACCGCTTCATCAACACCTTGTCCAGATACGCAAGCGGCCGCCGCGGATGCCGAGCCGCGAGGCCCAGCTCCTCCCGCAACCGCGCACACTCGGCGAGGCAGTACTCGTCGTTCGTCACAACCTCGACCGGCCCCTCGAACCTGCGAAGGTGCGCGAGCCACTTCTCCCGGGCCACCACGGTGACCTCGGGCATGACCCCGGTGACGTCCTCGCGCACCACCGCGCCCGCCGGACCGTCGGTCACCACGACGAGGTCGAACTCGTCAGGCGGAAACGCCACGGCCGGCGCCACGGTGAACGGCTGCTTCGACTGCAACGCAACAATCGTCGTCCTCATCGGTGCTCCCCCAGCTCTCGCACAAGGTACTAGTTCCGGTACAACGGGTTCGGGAAGTCCACGTACCGGCTCGCCGCGCCCTCCGCCCGCGTCCACCGCAGCAACAGGTTCGCTTTCGCCGGCACGAACGGGTTCTCCAACAAAGCCAGCTCACACCCGTAGTCCCGGGCATAAGCAACGAAAACGGCCCGCGCCTCCGCCCAGACATCCAACCCGGGATGCCGCTCCAGCACCGCACCGGCAATCTCCACGAGATGGTTGACAACGAGGCAGTACTGCAGCCGCTCCCACCCCTTGGCCTCCGACACCCCGCGACCATCACCGTCCACTTCGGACAACAGCTGCGCGTGCCGAGGCAACAACCGCATGCCTTCCGGATCACGGTAGATCGCCTGAACCGGCATCCCCGATGCATCCACCCCCACCAGCACGTTCTGCAGGTGGCACTCCATCACCACACCGTGCGCGAAAAACGCGTGCAGCACAGGCGGAACGACGACCGAAACGTACTGACGGAACCACTCCAACGCCGTCGACGGGTCCAGTCCGTCCAACGGATTGCCGTCGAACCCCTCGCTGATTCCGGCCGCCAGCAACGGAGTAACGCCGGGCAACGTGCGCTGCCGAACACCGTCACGCACGACAACAGCAAGTCCCTCAAAGGATTCCGCAGAAGTCCGGTAGCCGCGATCGATCAGGAACGCCGCACCGGGAAACACCGAAGCGATGTCCGCGAACACCGGCCTCAACAGACGGGCGAGTGGCGGAATCCAGCGCAGGTCATGAGCCCACAGGCGGCGCACGTCGTTCGTGATCTGCACGTCGAGGCTGAACTTGTAGAACAGGTCGGCCACCGGGTCGTAGACCGTGCGCACCGAAGACGTCGGCCACACCTCGTGATCAGCCGAGGCACCTTCCAGCCCCAGCAACGAAAGCTGCCACGGATGCGCGGGCAGCACCCCGGCGGGCAACGGCACCTCGCCGTCGTCGATGAAGGAACCTTCCAGGTGTGCCAACGAAAAGCGCGCGTGCACCTCGGGCGCGTACGGCAGCCAGTCCGACGCGGGCAGCCCGCCGCGGCCCTTCGGCGCCGGGTGGTAGCGGTGGCCGGCGATCAGCGCTTGCTCCGAGCGTTGGTAGAGGTCGGGCGGTGGGGCGGGACGGGCGTCGAGGACGGCGGCGATCGCGGCCCGCGAGCCCGCTATCTCGTCCAGGAAGCCGACCGGTGGGTCGCCCAGCTCCTTGGTGATGAGCACCGCGAGCTCCTGCCAGGAAACCGGCTGCCACGAACCGGAAAACAATTCAGGTTCGGTGAGCCAGCGACCCTCCCTCGCCCGCAGCAGGACGTCGGTGCGGGGCAGCCGGATCGTGCCGCCGGGGCCTGGTTCTGCCACCTCGCGGCGCAGGCAGTTCAGCAGCGCGGTCGTGGTGATGCCGTCGGGGTCAGTGATCGCTTCCACCGGTGTCCGCTTTCCTGAAGGCGATGTGTCAGGATCTGATCATTCTGACGCAGACGCCGATCGAGACCGAGTTCGCCGCCACGCTTCCACCCGAACGCGCCGAGCGGTTTCTCGCGGCATTGCCGGGGGCGCGTGCGGCTGTGCTCGCCCGGCTGCGCCGAGCCCTCGCGGTTGAGCCGTTGCCTCAGGTCAGAGTCGATCCAGCGGAGGATCTCCACCCGGTCGACCTCCTCACCGCACTGCGCTGGCCCCACGCTGAGAGCCTCATCACCGAAGTCGCCCACAGCGTGGCCGGACTGGCGCTCTCCCGCACAACGAGCGCGCTCACGACTCCATTCCTCGAACGGTCGTTGGAGGAGCACGAGCAGAGCGTGGTCGACGGCCATCCGCTGCACCCGTGTTGCCGCAACCGCACCGGGTTCACCGCCAGAGACCACCTGGCGTACGGCCCGGAGCACCGGACGACCGTTGCGCTACGTCTCCACCCGACAGCGGACCACGTCGTGTTCGGCGACTGGCCCGACGAACTCCGCGACGGCGCGCAGCTCCTCCTGCCGGTGCACCCGTGGCAGGCTGAACGACTTAAAACCCCCACGATCGGCACGCTCGACGCCAGCCCCCTCATGGCGTTGCGGACCCTCTCCACCGAGAACTGGCACGTCAAGACGACCCTGAGCGCGCAGATCACCTCGGCCGTGCGGGACATCTCCGCCGGCTCGATCGTCACCGCGACCACGGTCTCCGACTTCCTCACCGCGCGGGTCGAGGGCATCGAGCTGCAGCACAACCGGGCGTCCGCGGCGGTTCGCACCGACGGCGAGCCGGACCGCGCGCTCGGCGTGATCCTGCGCGACAAACCCGTGCCAGGCGACCACGAAACCCTGCTGCCGCTGGCCGCGCTGACCGCGCGCCCGGTCGACGGCGGCCCTCCCCCGATCCGCGCGCTCGGCGACCCGGTCGCGTGGTTGAAGGAGTTCGCCGAGCTGGCCGTGCCGCCGTTGATGACGCTGCTCGCGCGTGGCGTGGCGTTGGAAGCGCACGAACAGAATCTCGTCATCGGTCTCGTGAACGGCAGACCGCACCGGTTGATCTACCGCGACCTGGCGGACATCCGCGTCAGTCCGCGCGCGGATCTCCCCGAACGGCTGCACGGGAGCCCGGAAGGCCTGCGCGCCAAGACGTTCGCGACGTTCTTCGCGACCGCGCTGACCGGCATCGTCAACGCCCTCGACGCACCTGAAGCCGAGCTGTGGCAAACGATCGCGAGGACAGTCCCGGACACGCCTGACAGGCACGCGTTGCTGCACGACCCGATTCCGGCCAAACCGCTCACGTTGATGCGGCTCGACCCGAAGACGACGAAATGGGCGTACCTGTCCAACCCGTTCTAGCCCAGCAACGCCGAACGGTGCTGCCACGCCAACGACAACAGCGCCGCACCCGCCGCCTGAGTCGGCTCAGCACGCACGAACCGCTCGATGTTCGCGGCGGTGAACGAAAGCCCCTCCAGAACGCGGCCTTCTTCGTTGTGCGACACCAGATCCCCGAACAGCTCGTCGAACCGCGCAGCCTCGATCACCGCCACCGTCAGCATGTCCGTGGCGAACGTCAGCGGATCCACGCCCATGCCGAGGTAGAACACCCGAGCCGCAGACGTCAGCTCCAGTGCGAACGGCCACGTCGAATAGTCGGCGGAGTGGATCTCCGGCGCCCCGAGCAGCTCCTCGGCGAACTCGCGGATCATGCAGTGCCACAACGAGAAGTCGCTGTCCTGCGCGCCCTGGAAGACACCGACGGGCAGCACCTGGTACATCCCGCCCGCATGGCCGACGCGCTTCGGGTCGCGCCAGTGCAGGAAGAACGTCGAGCCGAGTGGCGAGTGGCGGATGGTGAGCGTGCTGATGGCGACGTTGACCGGGCGACGGGTGAGATCGCACGGATTGCCGATCGACGCACGCAGCGGCAACTCAGAAACCCGCCCGAGCGAACGCGCCGCGTACTCGTGCGCGCAGGCCTCGCCCACGTCGATGCCGTCGAAGTAGGAGCCGATCCCGAACGTCAACCGCCGACCGCTGAAGTCGAGCAACCGGTAGGTCTCGCGGTTCTGGAACACCGTGGGCGCGGCCAAAGCGGCCATCGCCTCCGAGTAACTGCCGAAGCCATCGGGAAGCAGACCCGAAACCGGCTGGAAAACCTCACCGGACCGACGCAGCTCCAAAGTCAGGTCCGACAACGGAACGGGCGCCGCCGGCGTCCAGTGCTGGGCGGTGAGGAGCGGGGTGCCGGCGACCTTCGGCACGTCCGGGTACTCCGTAGCGGCCTCCAGCGCCAGGGCGTGGCGGTGTTCCAGCAGGTGAGCGCGCACTTCGAGCCACTCGGCAGACGTCGGCATGCCCCCATTGTCAGGCGAAGAGGCCGGCCAGCTCCTGCCGGGAGCTGATCGCGAGCTTCCGGTACGCGGCCGCGAGATGGCTTTCCACCGTGCGCACCGAGACCACGAGCGTCTCGGCGATCGCCCGGTCGGTCTTGCCCGCCGCCGCGTGCCGCACGACCTCCAGCTCACGTCTGGTGAGCCCGTGCCTGCGTTCGGTCAGTTCAGCGAACTTCGCCGCCTCAAGGGGCATCCCGGCTGCCCGGTAGGCCTCGGCCGCCGCCAGCAGGTCGGAGGCCGACCGGGACGCACGGGCGCAGATCCCGATCGCGCGGGCCCTGGTCTCCGGCGCCTCGAACGAACGGTCGCCGAGCGCGTGCACGGCCTCGGCGGCAGCGCCCTGCTCGGCCGCCGCGGCGAGGTAGTAGACCATGCAGCGCAACGATCCCGCGTCCGCGGCCTCCCGTGCGGCCGCGAGGTACAACGCGGCCGCCGGCTCCTGTCGCGCGGTGGCCGACGCCGCCGCCACCCACGTGGCCAGCGCGGGCAACACCGCGACCTCGTCCGGTTTCTCGCTGGCCGGCAGCCCTGCCGCCGCTTCGGCCACGGCGAGGTTGGCGATCACCTCGGACCGGAACGCTCCTCTGCCCGCGTTCTGCACCACCAGCGCCTCGCGCAGCCTGGCCAGGGAGGGCATGTCACCGTCCGGTCCGAGCAGCCCCGCGACCGAGCGGGCGAGACCTCGGTAGTACGGCGATATGTCCGTCGCGGAGGTCAGCGCGGCCATCGCCTCCGCGGCCTCGCGCGGACGGTCCGCCATCACCAAAGCCGCCGCGCTGACCAAGGTTGCCCGGCCCCACGCCGTCCGCGACGGAGCACCCGCGAGGACCTTCTCGGCACGAGTCAGCGCTTCGGCCGGGCGGGCCGAGAACAGCGTCGCCACCGCCGCGGCTGATTCCAGGTCGGCGTGAAACCGTTCGGGCAGTGGGGCTTTCTCCAGCAGATCGACCGCCGCCAACGGCTTGCGGTCGCACCAGATCGTCAGCGACGCCTGCGTGAGCACGACGGCAAGCCGGTCGTCGTCGTCACGAACTCGTTGGGACGCAAGGTGATAGGCCTGCCACGCCGATCCGGGCGAACCGCACTCGGCGTGAGCATCGGCCAGCACGAGCGCCGCGTGCGGGCCGGGATCCAACGACAAAGCCCGTTCAGCGAGTTGCACGGCCAGTTTGGGCTGGTCCAGCAGGACCGTCCGGGCCGCCGCCACGAACTGCGCCGGGTCGGTGACGCCCGAGTCGAGCAACAGATGCGGTCGGCCAGGGTCAACGGCCAGCAGCCGGTCCACGAGCCGACGTCGGCGCAACGGCGTGAGAAACGGTGCGGCGGCCGCGGCGAGCATCGGGTGCGACAACCGGACGGTGCCCGCCGCTCCGTCGACCAGGCCGCGTTCCTCGATCTCCGCGAACCCCTCCGGCGAGGCGGTCCTGCACAGCACGTCCACGGTGACCGGCTCGGCGAGCACCAGCGCGCACAACGCCTCGACACCTTCGGCCGACAGTCCGGTGATCGGCTGGGCAGCCGCGACGGGCGGGACGTCGGTGTCGCCGCGCCACATCCACACGTCGCCGGTGCGGGTGAGCGTGCCGTCCATCAGGCCGCGCTGCACCAGTTCGGTCAGGTGGCGCCCGTTGCCGCGGCTCCACCGCCAGAGCAGGTCGGCCGTGCGGGGCGCGATCTCGCCGCCGAGCCCTTCCGCCAACGCTCCCGCCGTGTCGTCGCGGCCGAAGGGCTGCAACGGCATCATGTCCAGGAACCCGTCCTTGACCAGCGCGAGCACCGCGTCCGGCACCGGTCCGGTGAGCTGGGCGGTGACGAGCATCCGCGCAGACCCGCCGACGGCCAGCGCGAGCAACGTGGTCGCGGAGGCCTCGTCGAGCAGGTGGGCGTCGTCCACGACGAGCAACGACCGCGGCCCGAGCCTCCTGCGCAACTCCTTGAGCACCGCGACCGGGTGCAGGTCTTCCAACAGCCCGGCCAGCGCGCCGAACGGCATCGACCGGCTGCTCTCGGTCGCGACGACCCAGTGGACCTCGGCGCCGGTCAGCTCCGCGAGGGCCCGCGCGAACCACGTCCTGCCGACCCCGGGTTCGCCGGTGACCAGCACACCTCGGGTGCGGATCCGGCCGAGTGCGTAGTCGAGCTGCGGCTGACGCCACCGCCGTCCGGTGGTGGCGTCAGCCGTGGGACATCTGCGCAACGCCAGCTCCGCGACAGGGTTCATGCCTCGGATGGTGACAGCCGCGCCTGCTCGGTGCGAGCGATTTCACCGAAACCGCTCGCACTGTCCACAGTGGAGTCAGCTGGCGCAGACCTGCCAGTTGTTCAGACCCCACGAGTTTTCGGTGTTGTCGTCGTCCTCCAGGGCGCCGATGGACACCTCCTGCCGCGGGAAGTCCGACGGGAGCACCGACAGCATGTGCGCCTGCCCGAGCGAACCGGTCAGGTCGAACATCGGGCCCAGCACCTTCTTGCCCGCTGGGCACTCCTTCGTGGTGATCTTGCCGGCCGAGTGGATCGGGCCGGGCTTGTTCACGATCTCCCAGCCCGCCGGCTGGAACGCGCAGATCGCGTAGGCGTCGAGGAACCAGCTCGACGACGTGCCCGCCTTGCCCTCGAAGGCCTTGGTGGAGACCTGGTTGGTGGTCGGCAGCAGTTCGTCGACCAGCACCGTGCCCAGCCCGCCGACGACGTCGAACCCGCCACCGACGACCACCTTGCCGGGTGAACAGGTCGCGACCGCCGGCTTCTCGAACTCCGATCCGATGTTCACGCTGCGGCCGACTTTGATCTCGTAACCGGGCAACGGGTTGGCGCACACGGCGATCACCGTGATGCCCCAGTTCTTCGAGGTGCCGTTGGCGTCCTCGTAGGCCGTGCCGGTGACGAAGGTGTCCCTCATGATCAGCTCGTTCATGACGACGGACCCGTCGTTGCCGACGCCGGTCGCGGTGGAGAACCCTCCGCCGACCACGACCATGCCCGGCGGGCAGTTCGCGGTCCTGCTCTTCGGACTGACGGAGTTGATCTCACTCACGACCGGTACGTGCTCCGTGGTGACCGCTTGCACGGACACCGGTGCCGCCTGAGCCGTTCCTGCCATCGCCAGCAGCCCGATTCCCAGCAGCGCGATGAGCCTGCGCATCCGAATCCCCCTCGCATTTGGTGAAATGTGACTTCGACATTTCAGCCGCGAGGGGTGGAAGCGGACATCCGTGGAGCGGTACGGAGATTTCCGGCACGAGGTACGGAGACGGGTCCTGCGCACACGACGAAATGACCGGGCCGTCCTGCTTGGCCCGGTCTCCGCTCTACGAGGTGGTCAGGCCCGCCAGCGCCTGGACGCGTGGACGACTTCGCCGACCGCACGAGCAAGGCTTCCGTCGGCGTCGACGTGGTGCTCGTACTCGACGGCCGGAAGCGGCTTGGCCACCTCGGGCGGTGCCTCGTACGAGTCGCTGTCTTCCCAACGCAGCCTGCGCGCCGTCTTCACGAACACGACCGCCGCGGCCAGCAGCAACACCCCGACCACGGCCGGCCACCAGACCGATTCCGCGACCGCGATGGCGAACTGGACCTGGGCCACCACGACGAAGACGACAGTGAGTCCGACCACCGACCACGGGGCCGATCTACCGTCGCTTCTGCGCTTGGCGGCACCGGTTGCCCCCATTGGCGTCACCTCCACCGATGTTGTCGTGGACATCGGCGATTGATCGCACGGAGTTACAGGTCTCAGCGTACTCTCTGGTCGTTTGGTTGCATTCCGTCATCTTCGGCAGATCTGCGGAACTGCGAATAACCGCAGCCCAGCCGATGCGCGATTCACCCCGTGGTGTGATCATCGACCGGGTGTCCGCTCTGCACGCGGGAGATCCCGCCACTTTTGCCACCGATGTCCTGGACGAGGGTCCGGCCGAGCTCGAGTACGAGCCGGGCGTGGCCTCGCGCAGGCCCACCAAGACGTGTGCCGGTGGCGCGCTGATCCGTGATTCCACGGGACGTGTGCTCTTCGTGGTGCCGATCTACAAGGCGGTGCTGGACATCCCCGGCGGCATGGCCGAGGACGACGAGTCCCCCAAGGCGGCGACGATCCGCGAGATCCGGGAGGAGCTCGGACTGTCCCGGCCCCTCGGACGGTTGCTCGTCGTGGACTGGACGCCGCGCAACGGGATCTGGCGCGACTGCCACCAGTTCGTGTTCGACGGTGGCGTTGTGGACGATGCGGTGGCGCACGACCCCGAACTGTCCGGGGTGGTCTACCTGACGCTCGACGACGCCAAACCCAAGATCTACCCGTCGCTGCACCGGCGCCTCACCCTCGCCGTAGCCGCACTGGAAAGCGGCACCACCCGCTACGCCGAATTCGGCCGCGAAGTCTGACCAGGCCTCCCGGCCTGGCCATGAACGGCGTTCTAAGCTCGCGGGCATGGATCTGAGCGCGTTCCCCCGAGTCGCACTGGGCAGCTGGCCGACCCCGCTGGACGACGCCCCGAGGCTCGCGGCCGCGCTCGGCAGCCCGCCGGTCCTGATCAAACGCGACGACGTCAACGGGCTCGGCGCGGGCGGCAACAAGCTGCGCAAGCTCGAGTTCCTGCTCGGCCAGGCGATCGAGCAGGGCGCGGACACGATCATCACGTTCGGCGCGCTGCAGACCAACCACGGGCGTCAGACCGCCGCC
Organism: Lentzea alba; assembly: GCF_011067745.1. Lineage (GTDB taxonomy): Bacteria > Actinomycetota > Actinomycetes > Mycobacteriales > Pseudonocardiaceae > Lentzea > Lentzea alba. The sequence continues at coordinate 338,696 of NZ_JAAMPJ010000011.1, read as the reverse complement.
GCGTGCGCGAAGCTCGGGCTGCGGTGCGAGCTCGTGCTCACCGCCAAGGTGCCGATGAAGGGCGACGCGTACGAGAGGTCCGGCAACGTCGTGCTGGACCACATGTTCGGCGCCAACGTCCACACCTGCGCGGACGCCGACGAGACCGTGCAGGCGTACGAGAAGGTCAACCACGACAAGGCCGTGACGCTGCCCGTCGGCGGTTCGAACGGTCTGGGCACGCTCGGCTACGTCGCCGCCGCCGCGGAACTGGTGGGCCAGCTCCACGAGCGCGGCATCGACAACGCCACCATCGTCGTGCCGGACGGCAGCGGCGCCACGGCGGCCGGCCTCGCGCTCGGCACCGAACTGCTGGGCTGGCCCGGCAAGGTCCACGCCGCGAGCGTCTCCCACTCCGCGCAGGACGCCGAGCAGGAGCTCCGCACCCTCGCGACCGACGCCGCGGCCCTCCTCGGCCGACCGGAACCCGAACTCGGCCACGTCACCGTCACCGACGACACCATCGGACCGGGCTACGGCGTGCCGACGCCGGACATGTGGAGCGTGTTGAAGCTGTTCGCGGAAACCGAGGGCGTGATCCTGGACCCGGTCTACACGGGCAAGGCCGCGGTCAAGTTCCGCGAGCTCGCGCTGCACAGCGATGTGCCCGTGGTGTTCGTCCACACGGGTGGTCTCCCGGGCTTTTTCGGTTACGCACCGGAAGCCGTCGCCGAGTTCTGAGCGCGGTCACCCATCAACGCATCCTATCGATGCGTTTCCTCGGCGTGCCCGGCATGCATAGGTTGCCAATTGACCAAGTTTTGTCCATGATTTCCGGTCATTTGGACGGGCATAATCGCGCTCATGCACGACTACGTTTCAGCGCTGCCAATTTTTCACTCCACCGGCGCAATCCGCGAGAAATCCATGCCCACTGGAATCCTCTGACCTGCGGCAACACCTCTGATCAGCGGCGTAACAACTCAGCGTGCGCGCTCGATCGAAATACCGCGACCCGCCAGTGCACCATTCCACGAGCGTCAGTGGGTGAATTGAGCCATGCGTCTATCAGTGCTCGCCTCGACAGCGGTTGTCGCGCTGCTGGTGCCGTTACCGGCGGGCGTGGCACAACAGTCGGAACAAGAGCCCGTCATCACTCCCGCGAACATCGTCGTGCTCGTCGACGAGTCCAGCAGCATCAGCCCCGACGACATGCAACGGGAACGCGAAGCCGCCGCCGTCATCGCGCTCGGCGAGTTCGCGCCCGGTTCGACGGTGACGGTCGCGGGATTCGGCAGCAACAACGGACAGCCGGGGCAGAAGGCCGTCAACGAGGTGTGCTCGCCGAGCAAGGTGGCGACGGCGCAGGACCAGCAACGGCTCAGCGACTGCGTGAAGCAGCTGCACAGCCGCACGGCCGCCGAGGGCGACGGCACCGACCACGCGGCCGCCCTGCAGCAGGCGCTGAACCACCTCTCGGGCCGCAAGGACGGTGCCAAGCTGGTGTTCCTGCTGACCGACGGCAAGCTCAACGTGGAGGACAGCCCCGGCTACGCCCCGGACAACGTCGGCGACCAGCGCAACAAGATCGCGGCGGGGATCATCGACACGCTGCTGGTCAAAGCACGCGAGGAGCAGGTGCAGATCTGGCCGCTGGGATTCGGTGACGTCGACGGGACCCGGCTGGAACAGTTCGCGAAGAACGCCTACCAGGGCAAGTGCGGCGCCCGCTCCCCCACGCCGTCCGCGTCCATCGTCAATAGCAGCGCGGACGTGGAACAGGTGCTGCTCAAGGCTTTCGGGGCGGCGCGCTGCGCGGGCATCGGCGACGTCCAGCGCACCACGGTCGGCAGCGGCGGCAGCCAGACCGCCGAGGTGGTCATCCCGGTGATCGCGACCGACGGCTCGATCGTGGTGACCAAGCACGACTCGCGCATCTCGGTGTCCTATGTGGACCCCAACGGCACCACCGTGCCGAAGAACGGCACGCAGGGCGAGTCCACGTTCCAGGTGAGCGGCGAGAACGGGTCCGTCGAGGCGTTGCGGATCGTGAATCCGGTGCCGGGCAGGTGGAAGGTCCAGATCAGCTCGACGCCGGACGTGCCGGAGCAGGACGTCAGCACGGTCGTGATGTACCAGGGCGCGGTGCGGTCGACCATGATCGTCAACCCGCCGTCGCCGCGGGCCGGTCAGGAGGTCACGGTCGCGCTGAGCCTGCAGACGCGCACGCGTTCGATCACCGACCCGGCGGCGCTCAAGGAGCTGTCGTTCACCGCGGAGGCGGCCGGAACCGGCTTCACCACCCCGATCTCGCTCAACGACGAGGCCCGCGACGGCGACGACAAGAGCCAGGACGGCGTCTACACGGGCAAGGTCGTGGTGCCCGCCGAGGCCACGGGTTCGGTGAAGTTCTCCGGAACGATCGCCGGCGTCGGCATCAGCGGTGACACCAGGACCGTCGAGGCACCGCTCGTGGCCGGTCCGCCCGCGCTGACGGCGGCGAGCACGTTCGGCAACTCCGACCGCACGGTCGCACCCGGTGGGTCGATGAAGGGCTCGGTCACCGTCACGAACAACTCGGGGCGGGCCCGCAAGGCGCGGATCATCGCGACCGATCCCGCGCCGGGCACGCTCGTGTCGATCCCCGGCGAGCAGACCGTGCTGTCGCTGCCGCCGTCGGGCACCAGCACGTTCGACTTCGACCTGCGCTTCGCCGACGACACCGTGCGGGGCCCGAACGCCGTCACGCTCAAGGTCGTCGACGACGAGAAGCCCGACGACGTCATCTACGAGTGGCGGCTCACCGCCAACGTCGAACAACCGCCGTCCCCGCTGATCTGGTTCGCGATCGGTGGCGCGGTCGTCGCCGCGGCCGCGCTCGCCGGGCTGGCCCTCCGGCGCCGGCGCCGGGACGTGCGCGGGCTCGTCGTCCACCTGTACGAGGGCCACCGGCCGCGCGGTGACCTGGCGGCGCCGGAACAGCCGTCGAGCGCGTTCCGGTTCACGCTCACCGAAGCGGCGCCCGGAGTTCCGCTGCTCACCCACTCGACCGGCGGCGACGACACCTACGTGCTGCGCCGGGTCGGTGGCCGGCTCCGGCTGATCACGCCCTACGGCGAGGACACCCGTTGCCACGTGGGCGATCTCGTCGACGTGACCCCGGCGCTCGCGATCAAGGTCCTGGACGAGCACGCGCCCCTCGGCCTCACCGACGAGCAGGACCCGCTCACCACCCCGTCACCGCGCGACTCAGGCCTGCTCTAGCGGCAGCGGAAGGACAACCATGCAGATCTACCAGCCCATGCTGTACGTCGGACTGGGCGGGACCGGCTGCCGGGTCGGTGCCGAACTGGAGCGCAGGCTGCGCGAGGAGCTGTGCGGACCGGACGGCCGGGAGCTCCAGCAACGCATGCAGGGCAAGAACTTCCTGCCCTACCAGCTGCCGTCGTGCCTGCAGTTCGTCTACGCCGACCTGAGCGAGGACGAGTTCGGCGCGCTGGAACGCCGGATCGTGCCCGACCCCGAGTACCTGCCCGCCGCCGAACGCACCATGCACCTCGTGCGGGAACTGGTGCCGCAGCACGACACCTACCCGGAGGTGGCCCGCAGTCTCCGGCTCGGTGCGGCGCGGTACGTGGACTCGTGGCTGCCACCGCCGCAGGGCGAGCCGCGGATCGGACCGCTCGCCCGCGGCGCCGGCCAGTTGCCGACGGTGGGCCGGGCCGCGTTGTTCGAGACCTTCCGGGGTGGCACGTCGGCCGCGCAGGCCCCGCTGGCCAAGGCGGTCGGTGAGATCAACAACTCGCTGGGCGAGCTCGCGATGCTCGGTGGCGGCAAGAGGTCGTTGTCGTGCGACGTGTTCGTGGCGTTCTCCGTCGCGGGCGGCACGGGCAGCGGCATCTTCTTCGACTTCCTGCACCTGATCGGCGACGTCTTCGCGCACCAGGACTACCGCGCCCGGATCTTCCCGCTCGTGCTGATGCCGTCGGCGTTCGACGAGGGCCTGGGCGGCGGCCGGGCGGCCCGGCTCAACGCGGGCCGGTCGCTGCTCGACCTGTTCCGGCTGGTCGACGACCAGAACGCCCAGGTCGCGGGCACCGAACTGGACAGCTCCGGCATCAACGGCACGCTGTCGGTGCGCTACCCGGACCGCGAGGAGATCCGGCTGCGGGCCTCGACGGTGCAGACCGCGTTCCTGTTCGGCAAGGGCGCCGGCGTGCAGCGCGAGGACCTGCACAGGTCGATCGTGTCGCTGGTGCTGTCGTTGATCGGCACGGACCTCGGCACCGAGGGCGACGGCGGCCGCAGCGCCGTCGCCCAGACCTACATGTCGTTCGCGGACAGCTTCATCAACAGCGCCGTCGAACGCGAGGTGCCCGCGCCGACCGGCATCGGAAACCGTGGTGTGTCAACGAGCTCCGTGGCGTCGATGACGGTGCCGGTCGACGACATCGCGGACATCGTGAGCACCCGGCTGCTCGCCGAGGCCGTGCTGGAGCTGGACGAACCGCCCACCGGGCAGGCCGAGAACAACGCCGGGCACATCGAGCGGTTCTTCACCGAGTCCAATTTGGACCCGTTGCGGCTGCGGGCACCGGTGCCGATCAGCGAGCCGGCGCCGGCGGTCGGCGCGGAGGCCGTCCAGCGGGCGCTCAACACCAGGGCCCGCACGATGGAGTCCGGTCTGCGCACGCTCGACCAGCAGCTGTCCCGGCAGATCCCCGAACTGGTGGCGACGTTCGACGCGAGCCGCGCGGTGCGGTCGCTGCTGGGCGAGATCGACCTGTTCCGGTTGCGGCGCGTGCTGAACGGGCACGATGGACTGCACGACCAGGCGAGCGAGATCGGGTTCGCGAAGCTGTTGGAGCAACGGCGCGGCGAACCCCAGGCGCCCGTCGGCATGACGCTGAACCCACCGGCGGCGGCGGGCATCAAGGGCAAGTTCCTGCGCAAGCTGCAGTGGTCCGATCCCGTGGTGCGGGCGGCGATCGCGCGTCAGGACCAGTGGTACGAGTGGCGGGCCAAGCGGGTCTGGCACGCCGCGTGGAACGACCAGGCGGTGCGCTGGGACCTCAAGCTCAAGGCGGTGCGCGGTCAGGTCGCCGGGCTGGTCGAGGCGTTCGAGGACCAGGCGCGGCAGAGCGAGCGGCGGTTCACGGCGCGGGCGCGCGAGCTGTACCAGCAGCGGGTCGGTGTCACGTACCTGTTGCCGCGCCAGGGTGATCTCGAACCGTTCTACCAGGCCGTGGTGCGCCGGTTCGTGGACTACTACGTGCACCAGGGCGGACGGCTGCGGCCGACCGCGACGCCCGGCGACCTCGTCACGGAGATCCTCGGCGACGAGGGCTGGCGGCACGCGTTCGACATGGTGCTCGACGGCCGTGGCGCGGGAATGGCCGTGGCGCACGTCAAGGACCGGGTGAAGCAGGCGGTGAAACGCCTGTTCTCCTACCGCGACGGGCAGCACCGGCCGTTGCTGCCCGCGTTGCAGGACCTGCTCGCGGCCGCGGCGGGCAAGCCGGGTGTGGCGGTCGGTGACGACGAGTTGCAGCAGTTCCGGGAGAAGCTCGCCGGGCTCGTGCCGGGCGGGTTCGCCCCGAGCGGCACCGGACGGCTGCGCATCCTGTTCTCCTATCCCGCGTCCGCCAAGGACTTCGAGCTGGAGAAGTTCCTGCAGCAGGAGGTGTCGCTGCCGCGCAGCGGGGCGGTGGTGGAGTTCCGGCCGATCGCGGCCGAGTCGATCGCCGTCGTGCTGTTCCGCAGCTCCATGGGGCTCACCGAGGTGCCCGAGGTCCGCGAGGTGCTCAAACACTGGTCGGACGCGCTGAAGAACGAGGAACAGCAGGACTTCCTGCGCTGGCGCCAACGGCTGGGCTACGACTTCGGTTATCTCGCCACGATTCCCGAGCACCGCGAACGCATCCTGCACCACCTGCTGTGCGCGGCCTGGAACGACCAGATCTCCGTGGTCGGCGACGAGGACTCTCCGTCGGCGATCGTCGTGCGGCTCGGCGACAACGCCCAGGCGACGATGCGGCTGGAGCTGCAGCCGTTCGGCCGGCTGTCCAGCTGGGCGAGCGTGTTGTCCGCGTACGAGGCGTGGGTGCTGACCGACGACGAACAGATCCGCCGCGACTTCTGCTCGAAGCTCATCGGCACGACCCCGATCGGCGTGGACCGCAGGCCGGACAAGCCCGCCCGGATCTACGACCGGATCGTCGAGATGGCCGCGGGCGAGCTCGACCGCGTCGACACCGAACTCGCCCGGCGCAGCAGCGAAAGCGGCTCACGGCGGCTGTTCGCGGTGCGCGAGTTCTGGGAGACGACGCTGCCGGGCGCGGTGCGGCTGCCGTTCCGCGGGGTCAACAACCCGTTGCAGGACAACCTGCACGACCTCCGCGAGTGGGTCGCCCGCGACCCGGAGTGGCTGCGGCCGTGAAGCGTTTCGAGACACCGGATCCGGTGATGACGCTGGACCTGCGCTCCACCGAGGGCCAGGTCTACGCGGAGAACCTGCGCCGCCGCGACGCGAGCGAGCTCGGGCCGTCGAGCCGGGTGCTGGTCGTCGACACCACGACCGGGGTGAGCGCGCACCACGACTGGTTCGCCCGCCTGGCCAGGCTGCCGCAGGTGACCTCGGTCGTGCTGGTCGCCGTCGGCGCGCTGGAGACGGGTGAGTCGGGGCCGATGCTGCGCACCCCGTCGGCGTTCACCGGCGTGGGCGTGACGCTGTGGGTGGGCGACGGTCCCGGCGTGCCGTGGGAGGGCGGATCGCAACGGCCCGGCGCCGGGCTCGGCACCGCGGGCTTGGACGACCTGCTGACGGCACTGCGGTTTCCGAGCGTGTTCGACCGCGTTTTCGAGACGATCAGCCACATGCCGCACCAGGCGGCGAACCCCGGTCTGGCGGTGGACTACGCGACGGTCGAGCCCGCGATGATGCGCGCGCTGCGGCTGCGGGCGTTGCGGCAGCTGGTCGCGACCGGTGTGACGGCCCGCCAGCACGACCGCGAGTCGGCCGAGCTGACCTCCGTGGTGCGCGGTGCGACCGGCGACGAGACGGCGACGCTGAAGCCCGGCTCGCCGCTGAGCGAAGCGACCAAGCTGGCGCAGGACCGGCTGGCCAAGGCTCGTAGGGCGGTGACCGCGCTGCGCGGCTGGGCCGGGCTGCTCGGCACCCGGCAGGCGCACCGGGTCGTGCTGAGCAGGCTGGCCGAGGCGGGCGAGGCGGTGACGCGGCACCAGCAGGTGGCGCGCCGCGTGTTGGAGGACGCCGACTCGAGCCTCGCCGAGGGGTACCCGCCGCCGACCGAGCTGGTCGAACAGGGCCTGCCGTCACCAGCGCCGGTGAACTCCGCCGAGCTCGCCGAGTCGTTGCGCAAGGCCATCACCACGGAGCTCGCGGGCGGACGGACGTTGCCCGGCCTCGCCGAGCAGGCCCGCGGCCTCGGCAACCAGCTCGGCGCCGCGCGCAGCCTCGCGGTCGTGGGCGGGCACACCGACGCCGAGGTGTGGACGCTCGCACCACCGCCGATGCGGCTGTGGCCCGCTCCGGTCGCCGGGTTGCTGCCGGTGGTGTTGCTGACGTGCCTGGTCGCCGCGTGGCTGCCGGGGATGGGCTGGTGGCCGGCGGCGGCGCTGGGCCTGACGTGGTTGCTGCTGCTGGGTTTGCTGACGTCGAGGGCGCCCGGCCGGCAGTCGGCCTGGCTACCGCTCGCCGGTGCCGGGACCGTCGCCGGCGAGATGGAGTTGGGCAGGACAGCCGGCGGACAGTCCGCCCGGCCGCCGGTCGCGGCGACCGGCGGGCTGGTGCGGGCGGGCAGGGCGCCTGGCCGGCAGTCCGCCTGGCTGCCGTTCGTGGCGACCGCCGGTGCCGCCGCGGCCGGGGCGGTGGCCGGCGGATTCGTGCCAGGGGTGGAGGTGAGCAGGCCGGTCGCCGGTGGCGTGCTGGGCCTGCTGGTCGTGGTGGCGGTGGCCGGCACGGTGATCGGGTGGAACCGCGCGGTGGATGCGTGGACCGCCGCGATTCCCCTGCGCCGCACCGCCGGCGCGCACCAACGCCTGGCCGACCAGGTCACCCGCCTGATCGAACACCGGTGGACGCCCGCCGACCGCACCCGCCGGCTCGCCGACGCGCTGCTGGTGGTGGCGGGCGGAATCGACGCGGTGGCCGAGGTCTTCGCCGACGTGATCAAGAACCGGCCGGACGACGACGGCGGGCAGCCGGTCAGCGGCGACAGCTCGGAGGGCCTCGCCGAGGTGCTGCACCGCGACCTGGTGGCGATCGCGCTGGAGGTGCTGCGGCCGTCGTTCGACGAGATCGCCTCCCGCATGCCGCTGTCCGGTGACTCGCACCGTTCCCTGTTGCGGGCCCAGGAACTCGTGTCCGACTACAACGACCACCTGGAACACGTCGGCCTGCGCGAGCTGCCGCCGTTCGTGACGGACGACGGCCCCCGGCGGCGGCTCGCGGCGACGCTGTGGCAGAGCTCGGCGGCGAGCCGGCGGGTGCTGCTGCTCACCGAACGCAGCCGGATGACCCAGCTCTGCGCGGCCGAGGACGTCCGGCGCCTGCAGGCGGACGGCGCCGTCGTCGTCCACTTCGCCTCCTCCGACATGGACCTGCCGCCGACCGACGGCGCCGAGGTGATCCGCACCAGGGGTGACGCGGTGGGCGCGATCAGGCTGACCCCGTTGCTGCGGCGCTACGTCGAGCGAGAGGTCCACGTGGCCGCCGAGCACGCCGAGACCCCGGAAGGAGACCTCCCGTGACCGACAGGCACTACGACCCGGTCGACGGCCGCGACCCGGCGGGCGGTCCCGCGTCCTGGCAGATCCACGTGGCCGGCCCCGCGCCGTTCCCCGGCTCGGTGCTCGTCGCCGAGCGGGTGAAGACCCACGACGGGCCGGAACTGGTGCGCAGGTCGTTGCCGCCGGTGAAACACCCGACCGACCGCGCGCGAGCGGAAACGCTGCTGGACAACGAGATCCGCGCGCTGACCCGGCTGCACGCCCGCTACCGCGCGCCGGTGCCGGAGCTGCCGTCGATCGTGGGCTACGACTTCGACTCCGCGACGCCGTTCGTGCTGATCGAACCGCCGAAGGGCCGGTTCCTCGACGGTAGCCGGACGTTGCTGATCGACGAGCGGCGCCGGTTCCTGATCGGCCTGTTCCGGGCGCTCGCGCAGCTCGCCGCGGTGGACCTGGTGCACGGGTCGGTCGAGCTGTCGTCGCTGTGCTGGGACGGTGGCACCGCCCAGCTGGTGAACCTGGAGCAGGCCGTCCGCACGGGCGAGCCGTCCCACGGCGGCGCTCCGGCCCACCCCGGTGACGACGTCCGCGCGGCGGGCCGGGTGGTGCACGAACTGTTCACCGGCAAGCGGATCGGACCCGCGGACACCCCGAACCTGTCCGGTGAACCCGAGGAGCTGGCGACGCTGCTGCGCGACGTGTTCGCCCCGAACCCCGGCGACCGTCCCACCGCGGTGGAGATGCTCGCCCGGCTCAACGACCGCGAACCGTTGCCACCGCCCGTGAACGTGCGGTCGGCCCTGCAACGCGGCTACGACCGGTTCGACGCCCTGCGCCCGCCGCACGCCGAACCCGGTGCCGCGCAACCACTTCTCCCCCCGACCCCGCCACGACGCCCCCTGCTGCGTCGTTTGTTCCCGCTCGCCGTCGGTTTCGCCATCGTGGCCGCCGCCACCCTCGTGACCCTGTTGGTGATGTGATGACCGCTCCCCCGGAACCCCAGCACGTCCTGTGCCCGATCTGCCTCGGCTTCTTCCCCTGGCGGGAAGACGAGTTGTACCGGCCGGAAACCGACCAGAACGTCGGTGGCCGGTGGGTGAAGGTCGATCTGGCCCACCTGAACAACCCGATCGTGCGCACGGACCGGCGCGGGAGTTGTTACGTCAAGTGCCCGAACCCCGGCCGGGAGCACCAGGAGCACTTCCTGCCGATCACCTACCGCGACCACGGCGAGCCGATCATCATCGGGCTGATCGGGTCCGGCAGGTCCGGCAAGACCCACCTGCTGGCCACGATGATCCACGCCGCGTTGCGCGGCGGCCTGCGCCATCACGGCCTCGACTTCGAGCCGGCGGACGAACTGCGGCACGAGAAGTTCGAGGCACAGGTCAAAGCGCTCATGCAGGGTGAGAAGCTCGGCGCCACCGAGGACCTCAAGCAGGACTTCACGACCTACCTGCTGGTGCGGACGCCGGGAGACCGGGCTCGGCCGGTGGTGTTCTTCGACGTCGCCGGTGAGGACTTCAACAACCCCGGCAAGCAGAAGCTCGGCGGCCAGTTCGTCCTGGCGGCCACCGCGCTCATGTTCGTCGACCAGCCGACGTCCGCGCTGCCGTCGCTGTTCGGGCTGCCCGACAACGAGCTCAACCCCGCGATCGACATCGCGCTGAAGCGGATCAAGCAGCGCCCCGGGTTCCGGGACCTGCCGGTCGCCGTGGTGCTGACCAAGGCCGACGAGATCCGGTACGCCGATCCCGTCGATCACTGGCTGCGCCGCGACGACACCCGTGCGCCGCTCGACGCCGCGCCGTTCCGGGCCGAGAGCCGGGACCTCTACGCGTTCCTCGACCAGCACGGCGCGCCCCAACTGTTGAAGGCCTTCGAGACGTTCGCCAGGGGCACGCTGCACGCCGTGTCCGCCACCGGATCGCCGGTCGACGAGAACGGCCGCTACCCGCGAGGTGTCCGCCCCGCCCGCGTGCTGCAACCGTTGCTCGCCCTGCTCGCGATGATCGGGCTCGTCGAGCACCCCGCCGCCGCGGAGGTCGGCAGATGACCGGCCGGCTCGACCAGATGATCGTCGCGTTCACCGACGACGCGGGCATGGCGCCGGTGGCGTGGTCGTTCAGCGGCCGGGAAGCGCGGTTCGCGTGGCACGACAAGCTGCGCGAGCACGTGCGGCTGCTCAGCCAGCCGGATCGCGTGCCACCACCGGCCGCGGCGTTCAGCCACCTCGACTTCGGCGACGGAACGGCGGCGCTGGTGCGCCGGTCGGCCCGGCCGGCCGACAAAGGCCGTGGCGTGGCACACGCGCTCATCGGTTCCGGCGAGACCATCGCGCGGATGGCGCCGCAGCTGACGGCCTGGGACGGCTGGCAGGAGGCACGACCAGCCGGCGACCAGCTGGACGTGTTGGGGCCGCACGACTTCACCACTACGAACAGGTCGTCCGAAGTGGACCGCGAGATGCTGGTGTCGATCCTGGCCACGGTCCGGTCGTGGCAGAACGGCTCCTTCTCCGTCATCGGCGTGCCCGACGAGCTACGCCTGCCGGTCGTCTGGCGGATCCGCGAGGTGCTGCCGGACCAGGTGTGGACGTTCTCCACCTACGAACAGGACGACGCTCCCCGGCGGTTCCTGCCGCGGCTCGTCTTCCTCTCCGAACCGCCCGGCAACTTCCTCGGTCCCGAGTCCGGCCGCGTGCGGACGAACGTCGCCATCGAGCTGAGCCCCCAGCACAACGCCTACCAACAGGCGGAAGCACTGCTGGACGGCGACCGGCAGCAGAGCGACAACGACCGGCCCGCACCGGACGAGCAACCGACGATGGTCATCGGACCGGTGGCCACCCCGGTCCCGCCACCGCCGCCACCCGTCGCCGAAGACGAGTGGGACCGCGTCCTGCACCACGAGGCACCGTTGCTGGACGGACTTTCCCGGCTCGCCGAACTCGTCCGCACCACGGACCGGATCGAGGTGCGCGAGCGCGGACTGGCGGCGATCGCCGATCCACGGGTGCACCCGGCACGCGTCAACTACCTCGCCGAACACCTGACCCCCTTCGACCGCGACGCCGTCGACCAGGCTCTCGGCCGCCGTTCGCGCGCTGACGTGCGGGTGTACGAACCGGCTGCCGTGACGGCACCGGCGCCTCCCGCCCGGCCGGAGATCGACGCGAAGCTGGTCGACGAGGTGAGGCACCGGCAGCAGCAGTGGTCGGAAACCGCGAGCCGGTCCAAGACGAAGGTCTTCCTCTACCGGCTGCTCGGGCTGGTCGCGCTGATCATGGGCGCGATCGGCGCCGTGCTGGCCTCCCAGCTCGCGCCGGTCGACCAGGCCTGGATGATCGTCGTGGGCGTGACCACGGCGGCGGTCGTCTCGATCGGCACCTGGTTGCGCACCTCGAAGGAGCCGAGGGAACGGCAACGGTGGGCGGACGCGCGCCGGTCGTCCGAGGAGATCACCTCCGAACTGTGCACGTACCTCGTCGGCGCCGGCCGGTACCGCACGTCCAACGCCGCCCAGCTGCTGAAGAAGCTGCTCATCACCCACGAGGGGGTCAGCGGGCCGGTCCGGCGCCGGGAGCACCCGCCGAAGATCCACGACCTGGACAGCTACGTCAGGGTCCGCGTCACCGGGCAGATCGACTACCACCAGTCCAAAGCGGACAGGTACGAGACCGGGCTGGAGATCGCGAAGGTCGTCGAGGTCGGGTTCGGGTTCATGGCGGCGATGTTGTCGCTGCTGGCACCGCTGTGGGGTCAGGACATCGCGGTGTGGGCCGGGGTGTGCACCGCCATCGCGGGCATCGTCGCCGCGCACGTCACGCAGATCGGTTACCAACGGCTGTGCGCCCGGTATCGCAGGACGGCGAAGGAGTTGCGGCGGTTGCTCAAGGAGCTGCCGGACGACCCCGATCACGCGGCCGGCGACGCGTTCGTCGCGGCCTGCGAACGAGTGCTGGTCGAGCAGAACGACGACTGGCACGCGCACCTCACCCCGTTGGCGGGAAAGGAGCAACCGTGACGGACTACCTGTGGGACGTCTTCGTCAGCCACAGCACCTCGTCCGCGCCGGACGGCACCGCGTCGCGGCTGCTGGACGAGCTGATCGCCCGGTTCCCGATCGAGTCGTGCCGGATCCAGGCCGACCGGAACTTCCTGCACGAGGGCACGCGGTGGGAGGAGGGCATCCGCCGGGCGATCAACGACAGCCACCTCGGCGTCGTCCTGATCGACGAGAACGCCCTGCGCAGCAAGTGGGTGCGCCGCGAGGTCCAGCAGATGCTCGACCAGCCCGACGACAAGCACTACCGGATCATCCCCATCCTCGTCGGGATCGACACCGCACGGGTCAAACGGGCACGGCACCGAGTGTTCACGCAACTCGTGAACACGTTGCAGGCGCAGATGGTCACGGCCGACGGCGTCGACGAGGCGGTGCGCCGGCTCGTCGAACTGCTGCGGCTCGACGTGCTCGGCGGCATCGACGAGGGTGAGATGTCGCTGGTGAAGCGGATGACGGAGTACCTGCCGGAGGACCAGGTCAAGCTCGCGAAGATGTACCGCAAGCTCAAGGACCAGCCGAAGCCGCCACCGCTGCTGCCCAAGGAGGAGCTCTCCTTCCGCATCCTCCGGTCCAAGTTGGACAGACCCGTCACGGACCTGATCGTCGACTCCAAACACCACTTCCTCACCAAGGTGAGCGACGACGGGCGAGAGATGTTCGCCAAGATGCTGTCGTCCAGCTGGATCGACCTCGAGGTGGCGAACAGAGCGGTCGAGGAGCATCCCGACGCACCGCACAGCCGCCGCCACGTCTGCGTGCTCAGCACGAGCATCGGGGTGGAGACGGGCGTTCAACTCGTCCGCCGGGCGACGCACTGGGACGAGGTGCAGGTCGAGGTGAAGACGGGCGGAGACGTGCCGGTCGGCGAGTTCGGGGAGGAGAGAAAGCTGTCCCTGCTCGACCAGTACGAGTGGTTCGACTACCAGGACAACTACCTCGTGCTGAAGGAGGGCATCAGCCCCGGCTCACGGCTGAATCTCGTGCTCGCCGCGCGGGACGCGTGGCCGAACGTCATGGTGGTGCTGGTGATCGGGCCGGACACCGATCTCACCCCGGAGGACTTCGCCAAGCACCTCGGCGAGAACTACTGCCACACCGTTGTGGCGCAACAGGACGAGCGTTCCGCGCAACTCGCGATGGAACGCATCCGCACGCACCTCGGGGTGGGAAGGCAGGCGTCATGAGCATCGGGACCGGGGCGACCCAGATCGCCGAGCACGGCCGCAAGTACGTCCGGTCCGAGGACCTGAGTCTCGCCGTGCGGGTGGCGCGCGCGACGAACCGGCCACTGCTGTTGTTCGGCGCTCCGGGTTCGGGGAAGTCGAGCCTGGCCAAGAACATCGCGTTCGACTACGACCTGCGCTACTACGAGCACGTCGTCACCGCCCGCACCACGGCGCGGGATCTGCTGTGGTCGTTCGACAGCGTCCGCAGGCTCGGCGACGCCCAGGTGCGCCGGGAAGGCGTGCGGGACGACGACTACGTCACGCCGGGCGTGCTGTGGTGGGCCTTCGACCGGACGGACGCGTTGAGTCTGCCCCGGCCCACGGAGCCGTACCAGGACTGGAACTCGGTGCAGAAGCGGCGCGACCGCAGCGCCGTCGTGCTGATCGACGAGATCGACAAGGCCGACCCGGACGTGCCGAACAGCCTGCTGGTCCCGTTGGCGGGCCGGCACTTCACCATCACGGACCTCAGCGACGCGAAGGTCGTGCAGGAGACGTCCGACCCGCCGTGCCTGATCATCATCACCTCCAACCAGGAACGGGAGCTGCCGCCCGCGTTCGTCCGGCGCTGCGTGGTGCACCAGGTGCGCGAACACGACGAGCAGGACCTGCGCAAGATCGCCGCGATGCACGTCGGCACCGAGGTGGACTACCCGCTGGACGACCTGATCAAGGCGCTGGAGAAGGCACGGGCGAAGGCCGACACCGACCGGCGCCGGCGGCCGAGCACCGCCGAGTTCATCGACGCCATCAGGGCGTGCCTGGGCGTGGGGATCACCTCGGCCGGTCACGCGGAGCTGACACCCGTCCTCAAGATGATCTTCAACAAGGAGACCGGGAGCGACTCGGCGCAGAGGTCGTTGTGACGCCCGCGACGTGGCTCGGGGACGTGGTGCGCGCGGTCGCCGCCGAGACACCGCCGGGCACCACCCCCGATCCCGAGCTGGTGCGCCAGATCGCGCGCATGCTCGGCGTGGACCTCGACCCCCACCGCCGGGCCGAGATCGAGGAACCTGAGCCCGTTTTCGCGCCGACGCGGCTGCACGCCACCGAGGTGGCCGAACAGCCATGGCACGAGCAGCCTGCCACCACCGCGGAACGCGTGGTCCGCAGCAGCCGCGCGACCGGTGAGCCGGAGGCACGCGAGCAGGGCCCGATGGTCGGCCTGCAGGAGTCGTGGACGGAGAGGCCCGACCAGCCGTGGACCACCGACGCCGTGCCCGATCTCCCGCGGATCACCGAGAAGCAGCTGATCGCGGACCCTCCGCACGAACCGTTGCTGCGGCGCGCGACCACGTCCGCCGTCGTGCAGGCGTTGCTGTCGCGGCACGCGCCGGACAGCGAGATCGACGTGCCCGCGCTGGTCGAGCAGACGGCGTCGGCCCGGGCGGTGCGCGAGCTGCCGCGGCTGCCCCGGCCGACGCTGCGGTTCGGGGCGCACGTGCTGGTCGACCAGTCCGAGGGCATGTCGTTGTTCCGGCGCGACCAGCAGACGCTCCTCGGCGCGATCCGCGGCGTCGTCGGCGAGGCGCTGACCGGGGTGAGCGTGCTGGACGGCTCACCGCGCCGGATGCGCCGCGGCCACCGGGATCCCGAGCCGGGACGCGCGGTGCTCGTGCTCGCCGGTTTCGGCATCCGCTGGGGCCGGGTGGAACGCAACGCGTGGGAGAACTACGTCTGCCGGCTGCGGCAGCGGGAGTGCCGGGTGGTGGCCCTGGTGCCGTTCCCGCGGGACCGGTGGCCCGGCTGGCTGACCGCGCTGATGCCGGTCGTCTGCTGGGATCGCGGGACCACGGTCGGGGTGGTGCGGGCGGCGCTGGGGAAGGCGTCGTGATCCGCGAACGGCTGCGGGCCGAGCTGTCCCGCGAGCGGCCGCGGCCGGACGTGCTGCTGGCCGTCGCGCTGAGCACCGCGACCCGGATCGAGGCGGAGCTGGTCCGCGAGGTCAGGCTGGCCGTGCTGCCGCACCTCGACGTCGGCGCGGAGTCCGACTTCTGGTTCAGCGAGTGGGTCGGGGCCCGGCAACGGCAGGTCGTGGCGTTGCGGCCGGACCTGCTCGAACCCCTGCGCGCTCGGCTCGACCTGTTCGACGCGCGGGCGTTGGCCGCGTTGCGGGCGGCCGTCGAACGCGTGCACGTCAACCTCTCCCCCGCGCTGGCGCTGGAGGAACAGGTCACGTGGCTCGCCTGCACCGGCGGGGAGAAGGGACTGTCGCAGGCGCAGGCGTTGCTGCGCAGCGCTTCCAAGGCGATCACGGTCGAGCTGCGCGACGGCGTGGCCGGCTGGGTGATCGACGCGATGTCCCGGCTGCCCGCGCCGGTGTTGCACAGCAACGACGGCTGGCACCTCGTGCTGAACGCGCGGAAGCTGCGGTCGGACGACATCTCGGCCGAGCCGAAGGGCATGGACCGCAAGGTCATCGAGGAGATCCTCGTCCCGGTCGCGCACGGCGGCGCCGACACGACCATGCGCCGGATCATCGGGGTGCGCTGGGACGACGGCGTGCTGGTGCTCGGCGAGGGTGTCGAGGGCGGCATCACGATCAAGCTGCCGCACCACGTGCCGCCGTTCGTCGAAGTGTTCGACAACGGCAGCGAACGGTCGCGGTGGCTGTCCCTGCGCAAGATCACCCACTACCGGCCGAAGCGCCCCGGCGCGGTCCGGCTGCGCACGCTCGACGGGCGGGTGTTCGAGATCCCCGAGGCGATCGGCGGCGCCGTGCACGCGTCACCGGTGCTCGTCCAGGTCGAGGGCGCCCAGGGCGAACCCGCCCGGTTCTGGTTGCAGCCGGTGCGGTTCGAGACCGGTGGCCGGGCGCGGCAGGGGCAGCCCGTGGCGTTGCTGATGAAGGTGCTCGACACCATCCCGGTCGACCCGAACGCGCTGACCAGGCTGCACAAGTGGCTCGCGCGGGACACCCGGTCGGCGATCCGGCTGCTGCACGGGTGGACCGAGGAGCACCGGATCCGGCTGGCCACCCAGATCGCTGCGGAGAGCGAGCAACACGGCTGGCACGTCTACCGCGGCCGGCAGGACCCGGCCGCCGCACAGTGGTTGCGGGCCGACAAGCCGCAGCCGGGCAGCAGCGGCGTCCTGCTCGTGGTGGACCGCGCGGACTCGTGGCACCCGCAGCACCTGCTGGGCATGCTCAGCGCGTTGCTGGACGACGACACACCGACCCGCGTGCTGCTGCTCTCGCCCGACGCCGGGCACTGGTGGAACGCGATCACCCGCTCGTTCGAAGCGTCCGGAGTGGACCTGGGCGTGCAGAAGCTGTTGCCGGAACAGCCTCATCGCGCCTCGGCCGACCTGTTCGCGGCGATCGTCGACGTCGTGGCGGACGCGGCGGGCGAGGACCTGTCGTCGTTGCGCGCCCGCGACCGGGGTCGTGCCGAGGACGCGGAGCTCACGGCGGTCGCGGCCGCGCTGGACGTGCTGAAGGGACCGGTGGGCAAGACCGGTGCCGCGAAAGCGGTGCTGCGCCACGAACATCTCCACCGCGAGCAACGCGAGTCCGCGCACGCCGTCCAGCTCGCGGCACTCGTCCTGCTCGCCACGCTGCTGCGGCCGTTGCACGTCGGCGTGGCCAGGGAACTGAGCCTCCACTTCGGACTGATCGACTCCGAGGACGACTGGCGGCCGTTGCTCGCCGCCTACGAACGCCTCTACCCGCTCGACCAGGACGCGCTCGACCCGCTCGGCCGCTGCCAGCTCGCGGACCACCTGCTCGCGGGCGTGCTGGTCGACCGCGACGCGGACCTCGGCGTCGACCCCGGATGGGCGCTGGGGCTGGTGAGCTCGATCGCGGCGGGCACGTTTCCCCGCGAGGACCCCGATGTCGCGAAGGCCGAGGCGCACGCGCTGACCGCGCTCGGCCACGCCGCGACGAGGTTCGCGAAGATCGCCACCGATCACCTCAAGCCGCTCGTGCGGGCCCGGCCGGGACTGCTGGCCGCGGCGGGCGCGCCCACGATCCTGTCGGTCGTCGGGCACGCCGACACCGACCTGCTCGACGTGATCAGCCACGCGTTGCGCGACGAACCGGACGTGCGTCTCGCCCCGGCGATCGCGGAGTTGGAAGACCTGCTGGTGCGGCGCAGGTTGCGCCAGGCCGACGCGGGTCCCGTCCGGGACGCGCCGTTGTTCCTGAGGCTGGCGCACAGCCAGGCCCGCGCGGGCCTGCCGGAAGCCGCGCTGGCGTCGGCCGAACGCGCGACGACCGAGTACCGCCGTCTCGTGCTGACCGAGCCGCGGGTGCACACGCCGAACCTGTGCGAGGCGTTGATCCTGCAGAGCGAACTGCTGGGCGAGCTCGACTTCCCGGCGCAGGCGCTGACCGTGGCCGAGGACGCCGAGACACGCCTGCGCAAGCTGCAGCTGCGGCAGTGGGCCCGCCCGAACGCGAATCTGGGCTCCGCGCTCGCGAACCTCGGCAGGCAGAAGGCCCGCGCCGGCAACGCGCCGAACGCGCTGCAGGACGTTCTGCAGGCCGTGCGGATCCTGCGCAGCCTCGCCGCCACCCAGTCCGCCGAGTACTCACCGGAACTGGCCGAGGCGCTCGTCAACCTCGCCGAACGCGCCGCGGAAGCACACCGCGCCGACCTCGCGCTGTCCGCCGCGCAGGAGGCGGTGGAACTGGCCGAGGAGCTCTACCGCAAGAACAAATGGGCGCACATCCACCGCTACGCCGCCGCACGTGCTTGCCTGGCCTCGCTGGTGTCCGACGCGTTGCCCCAGGTCGAACAGGCGGTGGAGCTCTACCGACGCGCCGCGCAGGCGTCGTCCGAACGGTTCGAGCCGCACCTCGCCGCCACCCTCGTGCAGTACGCGCGGGCAGCCCACCACGCCGGCCACCCGACCACCGCGATCAAGGCCCTGACCGAGGCCATCGCCCTGTGGGAGCGCCGGGAACGACCGGCCGAACTGGCCACCGCCGTCGCTCTGCGTGACCTGTGGGCCGATGAATCCGCGTGATCAGTACCCTGGAGTCGTGACCGACCTGGCCGACGACCTGAGCCTCCTTCGCGACCTCGAACGGCGGTTGCTCGTCTACAAGTTCGGGATCGAGGAGCTGATGACGAAGCTCCGGATCCTGAGCGAGGAGTTCGACTCGGTCCACCGGCACGACCCGATCGAGCACATCACGAGCCGGGTGAAGAAGCCGGAGGGCATCCTGGAGAAGCTGCGGCGCAAGGGCTTCCCGCTCGAGGTCGACCGGATCGGCGACCACCTGGACGACATCGCCGGTGTGCGCGTCATCTGCCCGTTCGTGTCCGATGTGTACCGGGTGTCGGCGATGCTCTCCCGCCAGCACGACGTGAAGATCCTGCGCACCAAGGACTACATCGCCTCCCCGAAGCCGAACGGGTACCGCAGCCTGCACCTGATCGTGCAGATCCCGGTGTTCCTGTCCGACCGGGTCGAGCACGTGAAGGTCGAGGTGCAGCTGCGCACCATCGCGATGGACTTCTGGGCCACGCTGGAGCACAAGCTGTTCTACAAGTACGACGACAGCCCGCCCGCCGACTTCGTGGACGAGCTGATGTCGTCGGCGATGATCGCCGCACAGTTGGACGACCGGATGGAATCGCTGCACCGGCGCATCCACCAAGAAGACGTGTGAAGAACGTCCTGCCGCTGTGCGCCGCGGGTTTCGTGACGGCGTTCGGCGCTCACAGCGTCGCCTCCAGCCTGGGTTTCCTCCAGACGAACCTGCTGGCGCTGGGCCTGATCCTGGCCGTGTACGACGGCGCCGAGATCATCCTCAAACCGGTGTTCGGTTCCCTGGCCGACCGAATCGGCCCCCGCCCGGTCCTGCTCGCGGGACTCGCGGCGTTCGCCGTCGCGAGCGCCGCGTTCGTGCTGATCGACAACGTGGCCGTCACCAGGTTCGGTCAAGGTGTCGCCGCGGCGGCGTTCTCACCGGCCGCCGGCGCGATGGTCGCCCGCCTGACCCCGGAAGACGCCCGCGGCAAGGCGTTCGGGCGGTACGGCGCGTGGAAGGGCATCGGCTACACCGCCGGCCCGCTGCTCGGCGGCCTGCTGATCCACTTCGGCAGCTTCGACGCCCTGTTCCTCACGATGGCCGCACTGGCAGTGGCGGTCGCGGTCTGGGCGGCCGCGGCGGTGCCACCCCTACCACCCCTGCCCCGCCACCGGCAGACCGTCAAGGACCTGGCGAAACGCCTGTCCCACAGCGACTTCCTCAGGCCGACGGCGGCACTCGCGGCGTCCACGGCGGCACTGGCCACCGGAGTCGGTTTCCTGCCGGTGAAAGCCGCCGAGCACGGCCCGATCGTCACCGGCGCCGTCGTGAGCCTCCTCGCGATCACCGCCGCACTCGTGCAACCACGCGTCGGCAAGGCCTTGGACGCCGGACGCATCGCCACCCGCCGCGGCACCCGAGCCGGCATCCTCACCGCGGCAGCGGGTTTCGTCGCCGCCGCAGCGATCCCCGGACTCGCCGGCGCTCTCGTCGCGGCCGTTCTGATCGGTGCCGGTTCGGGAGCCGTGACCCCGCTGGCGTTCACGGCGCTCGCCAAGTCCACACCGGACGAACGGATGGGCCAGACGATGGGCAGCGCCGAGGTGGGCCGCGAACTCGGCGACGCGGGCGGCCCGCTCGTCACGGGCGGGCTCGCCGCGGTCGCCTCGCTGCCGGTCGGCCTGCTCGGGCTGGCCGTCGTGATCGCGCTTACGGCTTGGTGATCTCCAACTGGAGCTCGGTGGTCCACTCGGCGGGGTCCCCGTGGCCGTAGTTCAGGTAGACCTCGCGGGCGAACCCGTTCTGCCGGTAGCCGTTGGCCTCGACCCACGACGCGACGGCCTGGTAGGTGGCGTCGACGTCGTCCATCGGCCCCCGATGCACCACGGTCGCGGCGGAGGCCAGGGCCGGCAGGTCCACGACCTCGAACTCGAACGCGGCGGCCGGCTCGACCGACACCGTCATCCCGGCGTGCACGACCACGGCGTCACCCTCGGCGGGTTCGTAGGTGGCGATCCCGTACCCGGTGATGGGCACCCCGGCGCGGTCGAGCCGCGCCATCAGCTCCGGGTACAGCGGTTGGATGACCGGACCGATGTCCTCGGGCCCGTAGGACGCGGCGGTCGCGGTCAAACGGGCGACCCGGGTGGCGGGAACGGGTTTCACAACAACGTCGTCGGTGGGCATGGCGCCTTCCCTTTCAATGGCGCGGAGACGTGCTTCCACCCGCCGCAAACGCGACTCGTCCGCAAGAATCTGCTGCCGCAGCTCCGCGCGCCGCAACGAAAGCATTCCGTGCAGCTGCTCGACGGAAAGCTTGTCGTCGAGCACGATTCGCACCTGGTCGAGCGTGAGACCGAGATCTTTCAACGCGACCAGCCGGTTGAGTCGCTGCAGCTGGGCCGCGGTGTAGAAGCGGTAGCCGGACGACGGATCGACGTGGGCCGGCGGGAGCAGACCCACCACGTCGTAATGGCGCAGCATCCGCACCGACACACGCCCCAGACGGGCGAAGTCTCCGATGGTGAACATGACTGCTCCTGTGTAGGGGCTGACACGGTGTCAGGGTCAAGAAATGATGGTTTGAGCAACGTGCCGGGTGCGCATCCTGGGCGTTGGCGAGAGGTGGCTCATGACGTTCGCACATCCGGCGTTGTTCTACTCCGACGAGGAGTCCTACATCGACGGGACCGTTCCGTTCGTCGTGGAGGGCCTCGCGAGCGCCGAACCGGTCACCGTGGCGGTGCCCGGCAGGAACCTGGAGCTGCTGAAAGAGGCGTTGAGCGGGTTCTCCCACCTCGTGACGTTCATCGACATGGCGGACACCGGCCGCAACCCCGGCCGGATCATCCCCGAGCTCCGCGCGTTCGCCGACCGGCACCGCGGAGCCGTCCGGATCATCAGCGAGCCGGTGTGGGACCTGCGCACCGACGTCGAGTACCCGGCGTGCACGCTGCACGAAGCGCTGGTCAACTACGCGTTCAGCGGCCGTGACCTCAGCATTCTGTGCCCCTATGACATCTCTGCCCTCAACCACGACATCCTGGCCGACGCCGAGAAGACCCACCCGGTCGTCATCGACGCGAGCGGCCACCGTCCGAGCGACCACTTCCACCCCGCGCGGGTCGTCCTCGCAGCTCACTCGCTTCCGCTGGCGACCCCCGCGGACGCGGCGAGCACGCTGGTCGGCGCCGGTGCGATGGCCGCGGTGCGGACGTTCGCCCGTGAGCAGGCCACGAAGTTCGGTCTGCCGCGCGACCGCGTCGACGACTTCGCGCTCGCGGTCACCGAGCTCGCGACGAACAGCGTCCGGCACGGCGGCGGCGAGTGCACGGTTCGCGTCTGGACGGAAAGCGAAAGTATTGTTTGCCAAGTCAACGACAACGGGCACATCACCGACGTGCTGGCCGGGCGTACACCAGTTCACGCAAACGATCCAGGTGGTCGCGGACTGTTGCTGGTGAACCGTTTGGCGGACCTCGTGCGCACCCAAACGACGTCGTCGGGCACCGCAATCCAGGTCAGATTCGATCTGAGGAACAAAAAGGCAACGTGATCGACATACATTTGGGCGTCTTCGTTATAGCTTGAGCACGTGCACGACGAGGAAGCGACGGAAATCGGTTACACGGGGGCGCGTTTCGGGTCTCCGGCGACCCGTAGACGACTGCGCGCCGATCAAAGACCTGACCCGCACGGCGCGGAGACGCAACAACTGCCCCGTCAGCAACCGTTGCGCCAACGCCCACCGGAACCGCCACCGGAGTGGCCGATGCAGGAAGAAGATCCACCACCCGCCCCCGCGCGGGACAGCTCGCTCATCCGTCCGTACGCCCGCACCGGCGGCCGCACCACCGCCCGCCACGACCTCCGTTTGGAAACGCTGCTCTCCACGGACGAGGACCGGCTGTACCACGCCAACAACGACCAGGCGGCGATGATGCGGCTGTGCCTGCAGCCGCGGTCGGTCGCCGAGATCTCCGCGCTCATGAAGATCCCGCTCGGTGTCACGCGCGTGCTGCTGAGCGACCTGATCACGCTCAACCTGGTCGCCGTGCACGAGCCCGGTGACAAGCCGAACATGGCGTTGCTCGAACGGGTTCTCTCAGGTTTGCGCAGGCTGTAACCCTTTTGCCAACGCGCGAGAGCACGCCTCGTCGCCGATAATCAGCACTGTGGCGACCCCCAGCGACGAGACCCCGAAGACGCCGATCACCGAGCCGATCCCGACCGCGCCTCCGGTGGCGGCCGCACCGAAGAAGCTGCGGCCCACCCGGATCAGCGGCACGTGGATCGCGGTGCTGATCGCGATCGTCGTACTGATCTTCCTGCTCGTGTTCATCCTGCAGAACGGCGGCAACACGACGATCCGCTTCCTGTGGGGCGAGTTCAGCCTTCCGCTCGGGGTGGCGCTGCTGTTCGGCGCGATCGGCGGCGCGCTGCTGGTCGCGGTCGTCGGTGCGGCCCGCATCCTGCAGCTGCGCCGTCAGGCGAAGCGGGTCACTGGTCGTCCCGCGACCTCATCACCAGCTCGACGCGAGAGCTGATCCCGAGCTTGCGGAAGATCTTGCGCAGGTGGAAGTTCACCGTGTGCGGTGACATGAACAGCTGCGTGGAGATCTGCCGGTTCGTCTGACCCTTGGCCACGAGGTTCGCGATCGCCCGTTCGGTGTCGTCCAAACTGGACCATCCGGACGCAGGCCGCACTGGCGCCGCGCGTCGGCGCCGCCCGAGTTTGCGCAGCCGCCCCAGCACGCGGGCGCTGTCTCGGGACGCGCCGATCTCCCGATACAGCCCGAGCGCGTCCTCCAGCGCCTTCACCGAGGCCGCGCGATCGGCCGCCGTCGTCAGCAGCACGCCGAGGTCCTCGGCCGCGTTGGCCCTGGCCCACAGGTCGCGGTGCTGTTGCGCGGCCAGTTCCAGCAACGAGGTGTCGGCGTCGAACAGGCCGCGGGCGTGCAGCGCGGCCGCCGCCACCGCGCGCAGTCCGGGGTTCTCCTCGGCGAGCCGTTCCACGCGGTCGACCACGGCTTTGGCCAGCCGCTCGTCCCCCGCCTCCACCGCGCGGCGGATGAACCACCCGGCGGCGCGGGGTTCCTCGGCGAACAGCCCGGACGTCACCAGGCCCGGGTACTCGTCGGTGAGCAGCGCGAGTGCCTTGTCCAGGCCGTGGGCCACGTACGTGACCAGCACGTCGGCCCACTGGTAGTAGGCGCGCGAGAAGATGATCCCGTCGACCGGGACGCGCTCGCGGTACCGCTCGACGTGCTCGATCGCGGCGGGCAGGTCACCGGTGTGGATCGCGACCATGGCCAGCACCGCCAACGCCGGCGCGACCAGCGCGGTGTGCCCGGTCTCCTCCGCCACCGTCAGCGCGCAGCGGGCCTCGGCGGCTGCTTCCTCGATCCGCCCGGCCTGCAACAGGATCCGCGCCTGGACGACCGCGGTCATGAGTTCCTTGGTCACCACCGCGGACGGCCCGCTGCGCGCCCGCCGCACCACGCTGTCGGCCTCGGCGAACTCGCGCATGCCCGAGTGCAGCGTCGCCAGCAGCAGTTGCGGGTAGGCGCCGAGATCGTGGGAGGTCACGGACTGCGCGGCCTCGCGCGCCAGTTCCAGTGCGGCAGCGGGTTGTCCGGCGTCGCGCGCGATCGCCGCCAGCACCGCCAGCGCCGTGGCCAGCACGTCGTCCGGTGAACCCGTGTGGTTGCGCACGACCGCCTCGGCCACTTCTTCCGCGCGGCGCCGATCGTGGCTGAGCAGCGCCATCATCCGGGTGATCTCCACCCACGGCGCGAGTTCCGGCAGCAGGTCGGGTTCGGCGAGCAACGCCTCGGAGATCTCCGCCGACTCGCCGTGCTGCGCTGTCAGCAACATCGTCGTGGCCACGCAGTGCCGCAGTTTGGCGGCGGGCTCCGGGGAGACCTGACGGGACAACGCGTCCTGCGCGAGCGCTTGCGCGGCGGTGAGCTTGCCGGCGGCGATCAGCGCGCGGACCGCGATGACCGTGCGGTGCACCAGCGAAGCGGAGGCCTGGTCGGTGAGCTCGAGGGCCCGCACCGCGAGCTCGGCCGCGGCGTCAGGTGCGTTCCACAGCACGGCTTTCGCGGCGGCGACCAGCCCGTCGATCGACCGCACGTCACCGCGCTGGGCGCCGTGCAGCAGGTGCTTGGCGGCGTTGACGGCGGAATCCCCGCGCCCCAGCAGCATCTCGCCGGCCTCGCGGTGCAGCGCGCGGCGCACGGGCGGTGGCACGGAGTCGGCGACCAGCCGCCAGACCAGCTCGTGCTGGAACGCCAGGCGGTCGTCCAGCGACGTCACCACGCCAGCGCCGATGACCTCGTCCAGTGAGGGCAACAGGATCGCCGTGCTGGAGGCGAGCATCTCGGCGACGTCACCGGGTTCGAAGCGGAGGCCGAGCACGGACGCGACCTGCAGCAGGTGCTTTGCTTTGCCGCTCAACGAACTGAGCTGGTCGCGCAGCAGCGACTCGGTGCGCCGGGGTGCGCGGTCGGTCCGAAGCGAGGCGTGCTCGCCGGTGATCACCACCTGACCGTCTTCGTCGAGCGCGGTGAACAGACCGACCAGTGCGCCGGGATTTCCCTGCGCGGTCGCCGCCAGCGCCCGCAGATCGTGATCCGGAGTTCCTCCGGTCAAATCGGCGACGAGGTCCACGACCACGTTGTCCGGCAACGGCCGCAGCTCGATCCGCACGGCCCCGCGCTGTGCGGCGGCGGCGAACAGGCGGTCCGCACCTTCGCCGTGGCGGCGGGCCAGCAGCCAGACGACCTTCTCGTGGGTGGCGGCGGACAGCAGAGCGCGCAGCGCGGCCAGCGTCGAGGGCTCGGCCAGGTGGAGATCGTCCAGCACGACGAGCGCGGGACCGTCGGGCGCGCGTTCGGCCAGGCGAGCCAGTAAAAAGGGCTGATCCAGTTCGTCCTGCGCGGCGGCGACTTCGAAACCGCGGCGCGCGGCGAGGGCGGCGAACTCGGTCAGCAACCGCGTCTTGCCGGTTCCCGCCGCGCCGTCGACCAACACCACACCGGTGCCCGCGTCCAGCACACCGCTGAGGAGTTCTCGTTCTCCCGCACGGCCGCGGAACACACCGTCACGATTCCCCGACACCCATTTTCCTTTCGCTCCGCGGCGGCGGAGAACAAGCGCTGCCTTACCACAACGACCCACATCCCGACCAGCCCCGAGGCAGCGCCCCTGGGCCGTTGGGATGATCACCTGAGGTCACCGCCCGGCTGCCGCTACCCATTCGGGTAGTTGCCCGGCGGATCATACGGGCCGTCACCCTGTTGAGACGCCTCCTGGCTCAGGAACCTTTACCTGGGCAAGTGGTGCTCTTTCTCCTAGCATGAATTCCGCTGATCCATTACCCACGGATTGCGGAGAGATCTTGGAAAACCGGCTGAAAGCGTGGTGTGCCGGAATCAGCGACCGAGTGACGCCGGGCACGACCACCGTGGTGGAAGGTGCTCCCGGCACGGGGAAGACCGCGGTGCTGGACGATCTCGCCGCACGCTGGGAAGCCACCGGCCGGCACGTCGTGCGGGCCCGCGGCAGTGCGCTGGAGGGCGACCTGCCGTTCGGAATCGTGGCCCAGCTGTTCGACCTGATCGACCCGGACGTCGTGCCCGCGGAGGCGCTGGGCGCGTTGCGGCTGACCGCGCCGACCGCCGGCTTCGCCGTGCTGCACGGCGTGTACCGGCTGGCCGCGACGCTGGCGGGCGCGTCCGGCCTGCTCATCGCGGTGGACGACGCGCACTGGGCCGACGCCGCGTCGTTGCGCTGGCTCGCCTATCT
Source organism: Lentzea alba (assembly GCF_011067745.1). Lineage (GTDB taxonomy): Bacteria > Actinomycetota > Actinomycetes > Mycobacteriales > Pseudonocardiaceae > Lentzea > Lentzea alba. The sequence continues at coordinate 311,876 of NZ_JAAMPJ010000011.1, read as the reverse complement.
GACGTTGCGGGTCCAACGGCTGCCCATCGCGGTCGTGCTGACCGTGGGTGCCGGTGAGCGGTGCGACGACCCTTCTTATGGCGAGATCATGGGCGGGTGCGGCCGGGTGACGCTGGAGGGTTTGTCCGCGGACGCCGTCGCCGCGTTGATCTCCCCCGCCCCGGCTCCCGAGTTCGTCGCCGCGTGTCTGGACGCGACCGGCGGCAATCCGCTGGCGGTGACCCGGCTGGTCAGCGCGTTGGCAGAGGACGGGGTGCCGCCGACCGCCGAGGCCGCGTGGCGGGTCGCGCAACGCGGCGCGGAGGTGTCCGGCGAGATCATGGCTGCCCGGCTGCGGCGCCGTCCGGCCGCCGTGGTGGCCGCGGCGCAGGCGTTGGCGGTGCTCGGGCCGTCCCCGCAGCACGGGGTGCTGGCCGAACTGACGGGGCTGTCGCCGGTCGAGCTGGCCGAGGCCGTCCGGACGGTCGAACTGCTCGGGGTGGCCGGGCCGGCGGTGCTCAACGACATGCCCGCCTCATCGCGGGCTGCGCTGCATCTTCGGGCCGCACGGTCGTTGCGCACGCACGGCGCGTCGGACCGAGTCGTGGCCGACCATCTGCTGGAGACCTCGCCGGGGCTGGAGCCGTGGGCGGGCGAGGTGCTCGACCGGGCCGCGCAGGAGGCGGTGAACCAGGGCGACACCTCGGGTGCCGCGCGGTTGCTGTGGCGGGCCCTGCGCGAACCGGTGGCTAACCCGTCGCGGGCGTTGCGGTTGCTGGGTGTCGCCGAACTGGTCGGCAACCTGCCGGGCGCTTCCGCGCGGTTGCGCGAGGCCTTCGAGTCCAGTTCGGACGATCCGGAGGCCGCCGTCGCGCTGTCCTACGCCCTGCACGCCGAGGGAAAACCGGCCGAGATGGCGGCGGTGCTGTCCGGTTCGCCGTGGGCACAGGCACATCTGGCCGTGCACGGGTTGGTGTGGCAGGAGGCCGTGCCGTCGTCGGTCTCGCTCGACACGCCCGCCGGGGTGCTGCACCACGTGATGGTCGGTGACATCAGTGCCGCCGAAGCGGTTCCGCTGGTGTCGGCGAAGGGCACGATGTCGTCGCTGGCGTCCGCGATGATCCTCAACCTGGCCGATTCGCCGGACGCGGCGCTGGCACTGCTCGACGACGTGGATCGCACGCAGCCTGCCGCGGTGCGCGCGCTGACGTACGTCATGCGGGCGAACGTCCAGCGCCGCAAGGGAGATCTCGTGTCGGCCCGCGCCGACCTGGAGTTGGCCGGCGACCACCTGCGGCAGGATCGGCGCTGGCACGCCATGTCCGCGTGGCACGCGGCGTTGCTCGCCGACATCCTGCTCGAGGAAGGACACACGGACGAAGCCGCGTCGGTGATCGCCGAGGCCTCGACCGACGAGGCGCGCCGGACGTGGACTTACGCCAGCCTGCTCACCACTCAGGGCCGGATGCTGACCGTGCGAGGCGCGGATCACGAGGCGCTGGAGTCGTTCCTGGCGGCCGGACGGCACTGCGAGGGCTGGCCCTACCGCAACCCCGCGCCGCTGGCCTGGCGTTCCGGGGCGGCCCTGGCCTGCGCGGCGCTGGGCGACGGCGAACGGGCGCGCGAACTCGCTCTGGAAGAGGTCGCGCTGGCACGGCAATGGGGCGCGCCACGGGCCTTGGGCATGGCGTTGCGCGCGGCGGGCCGGGTGACCGCGGGCACGGCCGGACGCACGCTGCTGGAAGAGGCCGTGCGGGTGCTGCGCTCGTCACCCGCCCGTTTGGAGCTGGCGCGCGCGTTGGTCGACCTCGGCGTCGTGGTCCGTCGTCAGAGCGATTCGTCCTGTGCGCGGGCATATCTGCGTGAGGCGGTGGATCTCGCGCAGAAGTGCGGATCTTCCGCGATGGCCGCGCGGGCTTACTCCGAACTGGTGGCGACGGGCGCCGGACCTCGGCGGATGCGCCAGACCGGACCGACCGCGCTGACCCCGACCGAGCACCAGGTGGCGGCGCTGGCGGCGCGCGGCCGTTCCAACGAGGAGATCGCCGCCACGTTGCTGATGCCCGCGGACTCGGTGGAGGGCGTGCTGTCCGGCACCTACCGCAAGCTCGGTGTTTCCGGCCGCTTGCAGCTGGCAGACGCACTCGATTTCGGTTAGTTCGGACCCGTTCGGCCGATGGTTTCCGTTGCGACGTTCGGCCTATCGTGCTGCGCATGGCGAGTGACTTGCAAAGGCGCAAGGTGTCGGTGGTGTTCGGCGCGATGGACGCCAACCGCGACGGCTACCTGGACGAAAGCGACTTCCGCGCGCTCACCGCGCGCTGGGTGTCGTTGCGCGGCGGCGACGAGGAACTGCTGTCCGGCGTGATGATGGGCTGGTGGGCGACCCTCTCGGCGGCCGCCGGCCAGGACCGGGTCACCGTCGACGACGTCCTGACCATCGTGGACGCGCTCCCGAAGACCCCGGAGGCGGTCACCGACACGGCGGAAGCGATGTTCGGTGCCGTGGACGAGAACCGGGACGACTACATCTCGTCGGACGAGTACCGGACGATGATCACCGCGTGGCTCGGGCACGACGGCGTCACCGACTTCGCCGCGCTGGACTTCGACGGCGACGGCAGGCTGTCGCGCGAGGAGTTCGCCCAGCTGTGGCTGGAGTTCTGGGCCGGCGACAACGCGGAGGCCGCCGGCACCTACGTCTTCGGCCCGGTCTAGCCACCTCTGGCCATGAACGGCGCTTTTGTGGACCCCAGGTCCACAAAAGCGCCGTTCATGGCCAGCGAGAGCTAGGAGTGGACGAGGGTGAAGAACTCCTGACGTGACGCGGGATCGTGCCGCAGCACGCCCTGCAACGCCGACGTGACGGTGCGGGATCCGTTGGCCCGCACGCCGCGCAGCGTCATGCACATGTGCTCGGCCTCGATCACGACGCCGACTCCCTTGGGTTGCAAGTGTTCCTGCAACCAGTCGGCGACCTGTTTGGTGAGCCGTTCCTGCACCTGCAGGTCGCGGGCGAACATCTCCACGACCCGCGCGAGCTTCGACAGGCCCAGAATCCGTTCGCCCGGCAGATATCCGACGTGCGCGACCCCGTGGAACGGCAGCATGTGGTGCTCGCACAACGACTGCACCGGGATCCCGCGCGCCAGCACGAGTTCGTCGTACCCCTCGTCGTTCGGGAACGTCGTGAGGTTGAACTCTCTCGGCGTCAGAAGCTCCGCGTAAGCCTCGGCGACGCGGCGCGGCGTGTCGGCCAGGTGCACCGAGTACGGGTCCTTCCCCAGTGCCTTCAGCAGGTCGGTCACCGCCTGCCGCGCCGCCTCGGTGTCGATCGGGTCGGTCATCGGGCGGCCAGCCTCGACAACGCCAGCGCGCCCACCAGCAGGCCGAAGTCGCGCAACGCGATGTCGTAGTAGCCGGGCCCGGTCACCAGGTTCACGATGATCCCGAGCAGCCACGCGGCGACGACGAGCCCGCCCCACTTCGGCCGCAGCGCCACGAGCACACCGGCCACGATCTCGATCACGCCGACCATGTACATCGCAGTCTGCGGGGTGCCGGGCACGATCGAGTCGATCCACGGCGCCAGGTAGACGGGCCAGTCCACGAGCAGGTTGAAGAACTTGTCCAGCCCGAACAGGATCGGCGCCACCGTGAAGACCGTGCGCAGCAACACGAACGCCTGCGCAGCCGGATCCGTGCGCGTCAGGACTGCCATGACTCCTCCTTCTAACGACAACTTTGGTCAACGTTAGAACTAGGTGCCGAATTTCGTCAACTGGAGTAGGTTTTAGAGATGGCCGACCACGTCGCCGCCGTCGCGGCCCTCGACGAGCCGAACCGGCGCAAGCTCTACGACTTCGTGGCGCGCCAAACCGCGCCCATCAGCAAGGACGAGGCCTCCGAGGCCATCGGACTGCCGCGCACGACCGCCGCGTTCCACCTCGACAAGCTGGTCGAGATGGGGCTGCTGGACGTGGTCCACGAACGGCGCTCGGGCCGGACCGGGCCGGGCGCGGGACGGCCGGCGAAGCTCTACCTGCGGTCCGGCGAGCAGATCGAGGTGTCGCTGCCGGATCGACGGTACGAGGCAGCGAGCCACCTGCTCACCGACTCGCTGCTGGAAGCCCAGACCACGGGCGAACCGCCGCGCGAGATCCTGAACCGGCGCGCGTACGAGTGGGGCGAGGACCTGGCTTCCACGGCGAACGGTGACGTCGTCCAGGCGCTGGAGAACCTCGGCTTCGAACCGCGGCAGGACGGCACGACGGTCGTGCTGGGCAACTGCCCGTTCCACAGCCTCGCCCAAAAACACACTCAACTGGTGTGCGGGATGAACCTCTGTCTGATCAGCGGCCTGCTGGACGGCCTGGCGTCAACAACGCACACCGCCCATCTCTCTCCGTCACCACCCAACTGCTGCGTCCGCCTCGATCGTGTTTCCGAGCGGCACGCGGGGTCCCCGCGTGCCGAATGAGGGCACGCGGGGCCCCCGCGTGTCCACACACGTTGGGCCGGACGAGTGAGGATCAGGCGCCGTCTTCCAGGTCGCCCTCGGTTTCCAGGTAGGCGGCGCGGAGGGCGTCGAGGGTGGCGGGCTCCGGGTGCTCCCACATCTGGCGCTCCGCCGCCTCCAGCAGGCGCTCGGCGATGCCGTGCAACGCCCACGGGTTCGAGGTCTGCAGGAACTTGCGGGTCTCCGGGTCGAGCACGTACGTCTCGGTCAGCTTCTCGTACATCCAGTCCGCGACCACGCCGGTCGTGGCGTCGTACCCGAACAGGTACTCGACCGTCGCCTGCAGCTCGAACGCGCCCTTGTACCCGTGCTGGCGCATCGCCCCGACCCAGCGCGGGTTCACCACGCGGGCCCGGAAGATCCGTGAAGTCTCCTCGGTCAGCGTGCGGGTCCGGACCGCCTCGGGACGCGTGCTGTCACCGACGTACGCGGCGGGCGCCTTGCCCGTCAGCGCCTTCACCATCGTGACCATGCCGCCGTGGTACTGGAAATAGTCGTCCGAGTCGGCGATGTCGTGCTCGCGGGTGTCGATGTTCTTGGCCGCCACCGCGATCCGCCGGTACGCCGACTCCATGTCCTCGCGCGCCGCGACACCGTCGACCCCGCGGCCGTACGCGTACCCGCCCCACACCGCGTAGACCTCGGCGATGTCCGACGAGTCGCGCCAGTTGCGGCTGTCGATCAGCGGCAGCACGCCCGCGCCGTACGCGCCCGGCTTGGAGCCGAAGATCCGCAGCGTCGCCCTGCGCTCGTCACCGTGTTCCGCGAGGTCGGCGACCTTGTGCGCGTGCACGAAGTTCTGGTCCGCGGGCTCGTCGAGTGACGCCACCAGCTGCACCGCATCGTCCAAAAGGGACACCACGTGCGGGAACGCGTCGCGGAAGAACCCGGAGATCCGGACCGTGACGTCGATGCGCGGCCTGCCCAGTTCCTCCAGCGCGATCACTTCCAGGCCGGTGACGCGGCGGGACTGGTCGTCCCACACCGGTCGCACGCCCAGCAGCGCGAACACCTCGGCGATGTCGTCGCCGGCCGTGCGCATCGCGGACGTGCCCCAGACCGAAAGGCCGACGGACGGCGGCCATTCGCCGTCGTTCTCGTCGCGGTACCTGGCGAGCAGCGAGTCCGCCATCGCCTGGCCGGTCTCCCAGGCGAGGCGCGACGGGATGGCCTTCGGGTCGACCGAGTAGAAGTTGCGGCCGGTCGGCAGCACGTTCACCAGGCCGCGCAACGGCGAACCCGACGGGCCGGCCGGGATGTAGCCGCCGTCCAACGCGTGCAGCACGTTCGTCATCTCGTCCGTGGTGCGGGCGAGCCTGGGCACGACCTCGACGGCCGCGAACTCCAGGATCTTCCGCACGTCCTCGGACTCGTGCAGACCAGCGGCCGCGGCACGGTCCCAGCCCGCGTCTTCCATCGCCTGGACGAGGGCGCGGGCCTGTTCCTCAACGGCGTCAACGTCTTCACGCGCGGTCGTCGTGAGTCCCAGCGCTTCCCGCAGCCCCGGCAGCGCGGCGACCTGGCCGCCCCACATCTGCCGCGCCTGCAGCATCGCGAGCACGAGGTTGACCCGGACGCTGCCGGTGGGCGCCTCGCCGAGGATGTGCAGGCCATCGCGGATCTGGACGTCCTTGACCTCGCACAGCCAGCCGTCGACGTGCAGCAGGAACTCGTCGAACTCGGCGTCGTGCGGCCGGTCGTCGAGGCCCAGGTCGTGGTCGAGCTTCGCGGCCTGGATCAGCGTCCAGATCTGCGCGCGGATCGCCGGCAGCTTCGCCGGGTCCATCGCGGAGATGTTGCCGTACTCGTCGAGCAGCTGCTCCAGCCGCGCGATGTCGCCGTAGCTGTCCGCGCGGGCCATCGGCGGCACCAGGTGGTCGACCAGCGTGGCGTGTGCGCGCCGCTTCGCCTGCGTGCCCTCACCGGGGTCGTTGACGAGGAACGGGTAGATCAGCGGCAGGTCTCCGAGCGCCGCGTCCGTGCCGCAGGACGCCGACATGCCGACGGTCTTGCCGGGCAACCACTCCAGGTTGCCGTGCTTGCCGACGTGCACGACCGCGTCCGCGCCGAACGACGACTCGATCCACCGGTACGCCGCGAGGTAGTGGTGCGACGGCGGCAGGTCCGGGTCGTGGTAGATCGCGATCGGGTTCTCGCCGAACCCGCGCGGCGGCTGCACGATCACGACGACGTTGTTCGACCGCAACGCGGCCAGCACGATCTCGCCGTCCTTGGACTTGCTGCGGTCGACGAACAGCTCACCCGGCGCCTCGCCCCAGTGCTCCTGCATCGACTCGCGGAAGTCCTCGGGCAACGTCTCGTAGTACGCCCGGTAGTCGGCCGCCGCGATGCGCACGGGGTTGCTCTCGAACTGCTCCTGCGTCAGCCAGTCCGCGTCCTGGCCACCGGCGGCGATCAGCGCGTGGATCAACGCGTCGCCGTCCAGTTCCGCGACACCCGGCAGCTCGTCGCCGATGTCGTAGCCGTGCTCCTGCATGGCTTTGAGGAGCCGCACGGTCGACGCCGGCGTGTCCAGGCCGACCGCGTTGCCGATGCGGGAGTGCTTGGTCGGGTACGCCGACAACATCACCGCGATCTTGCGGTCCCGCACGGGAATGTGGCGCAGCTTGCCGTGGCGGACCGCGATGCCCGCGACGCGCAGCGACCGTTCCGGATCGGCGACGTAGACGGTGAGGCCGTCGGAGTCGATCTCCTTGAACGAGAAGGGAACCGTGATGATCCGGCCGTCGAACTCCGGGATCGCGACCTGGGTCGCGGTGTCCAAAGGAGACAGTCCGTCGTCGTTCTCATCCCACGACTCGCGGCTCGACGTGAGGCACAACCCCTGCAGGATCGGCACGTCGAGCGCGGCGAGCGCCCCCACGTCCCACGCGTCGTCGTCGCCACCGGCGGACGCCTTCGCCGGGTTCGTGCCACCGGCCGCGAGCACCGTCACGATCAACGCGTCGGCCTGGCGCAACGTGTCGAGCAGCTCGGGCTCGGCGGTGCGCAGCGACGAGCAGTAGACCGGCAGCGGCTTGCCGCCCTTGGCCTCGATCGCGTCGCACAACGCGTGCACGAACGCCGTGTTCCCGGCCACGTGATGCGCGCGGTAGTAGAGAACCGCGACCGTCGGGCCTTCACCCGTGGTTTCCCGTTCGAGCACACCCCACGTGGGCGTGGCCGTGGGAGCTTCGAAGCCGTGGCCGGTCAGCAGCACGGTGTCCGACAGGAACTTGTGCAGCTCGGTTAGGTTCGCCGGCCCACCGTGCGCGAGATAGAGGTGTGCCTCGGCACACACGCCACCGGGCACCGTCGACAGCTCCATCAGCGCCGCGTCGGGCTGCTGCTCACCGCCCAGCACCACCACGGGCAACCCGCTGGCGAGCAGCCAGTCGAGCCCTTCCTCCCACATCCGCCGCCCGCCGAGGATGCGCACCAGCACCAGGCTGACGTCCTGGACGAGCGCGGGAAGGTCGTCGGCGGTGAGGCGCGCGGGGTTGCCGAGGCGGTACTCGGCACCGCTCGCACGCGCCGACAGCAGGTCGGTGTCGGAGGTCGACAGCAGCAGGATCACGCAGGCTCCATCCCTCGTGGGGTCCTCGCCCCAAAGTGCGGGTGACTCGGAAGCGGAGTTCCTGACTCCCAGCGAGTTCGCTGGTCACAGTGGCGGGACCGCGCCGGATTCACACCGGCTTCCTCCTGCGCTTCGTCGTTCGGGCTCACCCTAACCGGCGAGCTACAGTCCGACCTATGCGTAGTCACCCGGACGCCTGCCCCGGCGCCGTCGAGCTGCATGCCGCGGCCGACGGCGGGCTGGCGCGCATCCGGGTGCCGGGCGGCACTCTTTCCGCTGCTCAGTGGGACGTCGTGCGGCTCGCGGTACTCGAGTTGGGTTCCGGCGTCATCGAGCTGACCTCGCGGGCGAACCTGCAGCTCAGAGGGGTCGCGGACGGTGTGGAGCTGGGTGCGCGGCTGGCTGCGGCGGGTCTGCTGCCGTCCGCCACCCACGAACGTATCCGCAACATCATCGCCGCGCCCTTGGAGGACAACCAGGCGCTGGTCGACGAGATCGACGCGGCCCTGTGCGCGGACCCGGCGCTGGCCTCGCTGCCGGGGCGATTCCTGGTCACGGTGGGTGGCTCGGTGAGCGGGCTGGGCGGCGACTTCGGGCTGGTCGACGACGTGCTCCTGCTCGCCGGAACCGACACAGGCGTGCGGGTTTCCAACCCGGTCGACGCCGTCCTGGTGGCCGCGCGCCTGTTCCAGCAGCTGCGCGGCACCGCTTGGCGCCTGTCCGAAGTGGACGACGGTGTGCGAAAGATCACCGAGCACTTCGGCGCCACCGACGCCCCGCGCATCACCCCGACTGTGACGCCTGTCGCACCTTCGCTCACCACTCCCGGAGTCCCGCTCGGCAGGCTCGACGCGCACCAGCTTCCGGGCGTCCAACTCCGCCTGACCCCGTGGCGCAGCCTGGTCGTGCCCGCCGGCACCGACGTCTCCGGCCTGATCACCGACCCGGCGTCCCCGTGGCACGGCGTGAGCGCCTGCACCGGCCGCCCCGGCTGCGCGAAATCGCTGTCCGACGTGCGCTCCGACGTGCGCGACTGGCTCGACCGCCAGGAATTGTCAGACCCGCCTGAGACGATAGGAGTGGGGACCCGATCCCCCCAGGGGGCCCGCCAGTCAGAATCGATTCGGCGCCCCGTGCACTGGTCGGGTTGCTCACGCCGCTGTGGTCGTCCCGCCGGCGATGTGATCGAGTTCGTCGCGACCGGCGACGGCTACGAGGAGATCCGTTGACGCAGTACATCAAGGACGGCGCGGAGATCTACCGCCAGTCCTTCGCCACCATCCGCGCGGAGTCGGACCTCACCAGGTTCCCCGACGACGTCGCGAAAGTCGTCGTCCGCATGATCCACGCGTGCGGCATGACCGACCTGCCGAACGACGTCGCCTTCTCGCCGAACGTCGTCCGCCACGCCCGCGCGGCACTCCAAGCGGGCGCGCCCATCCTCTGCGACGCCAACATGGTCGCGTCCGGCGTGACCCGCCGCCGCCTGCCGAAGGACAACGAAGTCCTTTGCCACCTCCAGGATCCGCGCACGCCCGAGCTGGCGAAGACCATCGGCAACACCCGCAGCGCCGCCGCCTTGGAGCTCCTCCAAGACCGCTTCGAAGGCGCCGTGATCGCGATCGGCAACGCCCCCACCGCGCTGTTCCACCTGATCGACCTGATCAACGCAGGCGCGCCCAGGCCCGCCGCGGTCCTGGGCATCCCGGTCGGGTTCATCGGCGCGCAGGAGTCCAAGGAAGCTTTGGCCGCAACGGACCTGGAGCACCTCGTGGTGCACGGCCGGCGCGGCGGCAGCGCCATGACGGCAGCGGCCATCAACGCGATCGCGAGCGAGGAAGAATGACGGGCAAGCTCTACGGCGTCGGCCTGGGTCCCGGCGACCCCGAACTCGTGACGGTCAAGGCCGCGCGACTCATCAAGGAAGCCGACGTCGTCGCGTTCCACAGCGCCCGGCACGGCAGGTCAGTCGCGAAAACCATTGCGCAGCCGTACTTCCGTGACGACCAGATCATGGAACAGCTCGTCTACCCGGTGACGACCGAGGACACGGACGACTACCAGGGCGAGATCGACGCCTTCTACGAGGAGGCCGCGGCCACGCTCGCCGCCCACCTCGACGCCGGCCGCGACGTCGTCGTCCTCGCCGCCGGAGACCCGTTCTTCTACGGCTCCTACATGCACATGCACAAACGTCTGAAAGACCGTTACGAATGGGAAGTGGTCCCCGGCGTGACGAGCGTCAGCGGCGCCAGTGCGGTCCTCGGCACCCCGCTGGTGGAACGCGACGAGGTCCTGACGATCCTGCCCGGCACCCTGCCTCCCGCCGAACTCGCCGCACGCCTCGCCGACACCGACTCGGCGGCGATCCTCAAGCTGGGCCGCACGTTCGGCAACGTGAAGCAGGCCCTCGACGAAGCAGGCCGCCTCGACAACGCCTGGTACGTCGAGCGCGCCACCACCGGCCGCCAGCGGACCTCGCCCCTGGCCGACGTGGACCCGGACACCGTCCCGTACTTCTCCCTGGCCCTGCTCCCCAGCCATTCCAAGCCCGCGCGCGACAAGGGCGAAGTCGTGGTGATCGGCCTCGGGCCCGGCTCGCGGGCGTGGCTCACCCCGGAAGCCCGCCAGGAACTCGAGGCCGCCGACGAACTGGTCGGCTACTCCACCTACCTCAACCGCGTCCCCGACCGCCCCGGCCAGACCAAACACGCCTCCCACAACCAGGTCGAGTCGGAACGCGCCGCCTTCGCCCTGGACCTGGCCCGCCGCGGCTCCCGCGTCGCCGTCGTGTCGTCCGGCGACCCCGGCGTCTTCGCGATGGCCACCGCCGTGCTGGAGGTCGCCGCGGAAGCCGACGACATCCCGGTGCGGGTCATCCCCGGCGTCACCGCCGCGAACGCCGTCGCGGCCAAGGCAGGCGCCCCGCTCGGCCACGACTACGCGGTGATCTCGCTGAGCGACAGGCTCAAGCCGTGGGACGTCATCGCCGAACGCCTCAGCGCCACCGCCAAGGCCGATCTGGTGATCGCGATCTACAACCCGGCGTCCAAGGCCCGCACGCACCAGGTCGCGGACATGCGGGATCTCCTGCTGCAGCACCGCGAACCGGAGACCCCGGTCGTCGTCGGACGCGACGTCGGCGGCCCCGAGGAGGAGATCCGCGTGCTGACGCTCGGCACCCTCGACCCGGACACGATCGACATGCGCTGCCTGCTGATCATCGGCTCGTCGCAGACCATCGTGACGGACGCGGGCGTGGTCTTCACGCCGCGCCGCTATCCGTCCTGAGCAGCGGCAAGATCAAACAACCGCCTCCCGGCGAGCCACAACGATCGGTTGGACCTGCCTAGGCTCGTGCCATGGACACCGAGGCAGTGCGATCGTTCGTCCTCGCGGCGGAGCTCGGGCAGCTGCAACACGCGGCCGACGAGCTGGGCGTGACGCAACAGGCCGTGTCGAAGCGGATCGCCACCCTGGAACGGCGGCTCGGCGTCCAGCTGTTCACCCGCACCGCCCGAGGTGTCGAGCTGACCTTGGACGGTCAGGCGTTCCTGCCGCACGCACGGGGCATCGTCACGGGCGTCGACCGCGCCATCACCGCGATCACACCGGGTGCCCTCCGGATCGACGTGCTCGGCTTCCGCAGCGCGCAGGCCGTCGTCCTGCACGAGTACTGGCGATCGCGTCCCGGCATCCACCTCGACGTGGTGACCCTCAGGGAGAACGACCCGCGCGCGGTGGTCGCCGCCCTCCGGTCAGGCGAGGTCGACGCCTCGTTCCGCACCGTCACCGAGCCGGCCGCGCTCCCGCACGACGTACGCATGATCCACGCGTTCGACTCCCCGCTCGAACTCCTCGTCGGACCAAGGCATCCGCTGGCGTCGGCGAACAGCCTGACGCCGGCCGAGCTGCGCCGGCACCGGATCTGGGTGCCGGGAATCGCGCCCCGCAGCGAGTGGGCGGACTTCTACGACCAGCTCGCCACCACGTTCGACCTGCGCGTCGACGGGGCGGGCCCGCACTTCGGCAACGAGGTGCTGCTCGACACCCTCGCGGAGTCCGCCGACGTGGCCACGCTCGTCGGCGCGCGCGACCGGTACCTCTGGCCGGCGGGCTACGACCTGCGCCGCATCCCGATCGTTGATCCGCTGCTCGTCTACCCGATCTCGTTGCTGCTGCCGGAGAACGCGCATCCCGGATTGCGGCCGATCATCGACCACCTGAGGAACCTGCCGCCGCTCAGCGGGCAGACGTGGCGCCCGTCCTGGGGTTTGATGCAGATCTGACTGTCGCGAGTACGAGGAGATGAAGATGAAGGTCGCAGTTGCCGCAAGCGCGGTCGTGGCACTCGTCGCCACAGCACTGATGGCCACCCCCGCGGTGGCGTCCAGCCCCGTGGAATACGTCATCCTGGTGCAGGCCGCACCGGACCGGACCGAGTTACCCGAGCAGTCCTGACCTTCCGGTTCCGGCGAGTCCCGGCCAGCGCAGCACGTCCTCCACCGTGGGCACCACCTCGGCGGGCGGCAGCGGTGGCCTGCGCACGATCACGACCGGAACACCGAGCTGAGCCGCGGCCTCCAGCTTGGCCGAGGTCATCGAGCCGCCGCTGTCCTTGGTGACCAGCACGTCGATCTCGCGTGACCGCATCAGCTCCAGCTCACCGTCCACGGTGAACGGACCGCGTGACAGCAGGACCTCGATCCGTTGCGGCATCGGAGGTTCCGGCGGCTCGACCATCCGCGCCAGGAACCACTGAGGGCAGGCGGCGAACTCGGCGAGGTCCTGCCGTCCGGTGGTGAGGAACACCCTCGAGCCGGGCAGGTGACGCGCCGCCTCCGTCACGCTGTCCACCCACAGCCAGCCCTCCTGCGGAGTGAACCCGGGCCGCCGCAGGATCAGGAACGGCACACCGGCCCGCCCGCAGGCCTCGAACGCGTTGGCCGTGATCTGCCGCGCGAACGGGTGCGTGGCGTCGACAACGGCGTGGATGTCGTTGTCCCGCAACCACTGCGTGAGCCCGTCCACGCCGCCGAACCCGCCGACCCGTACCTCACCGGCCGGAAGACGCGGCGCACTTACCCGCCCGGCCAACGACGAGATCGCCGGAACGCGGGCCGCCAGCTCGCGCGCCTCGCCCGTCCCGCCGAGGATCAGGATCATCGAACGCGCGTGGCCGAGTACAGGTGGCTGTCCGGGAACTGGGTCGCGCCCAGCACGGTGCCCACGATGATCACCGCGGTCCGCTTGATCCCGGCGGCCTCGACCTGCGCGGCGATGTCGTCCAGCGTGCCCCGCAACACGATCTCGTCCTCACGGGAGGCGTACGCGACCACCGCGACCGGGCAGTCCACACCGTAGTTCGGCACCAGCTCCGCGACGACCTCGGAAATCCGCTGCACAGCCAGGTGCAGCACGAGAGTGGCGTGCGAACGCCCCAACGTGTCCAGGTCCTCGCCAGGCGGCATCGGCGTGGCGCGCTGCGACGTCCGGGTCAGGATCACCGTCTGGCCGACACCCGGCACGGTCAGTTCGCGCCGCAGCGACGCCGCCGCAGCCGCGAACGCGGGCACGCCCGGTGTGACGTCGTAAGCAATGCCCAGCGCGTCCAGCCGGCGCATCTGCTCGGCCATGGCGCTGAACACGGCGGGATCCCCGGAGTGCAGCCGTGCCACCTCCAGGCCCTGCTCGTCAGCGGCGGCGAGCTCCGCGACGATCTCGTCCAGCGTCAGCTCGGCGGTGTCGACCTTCCGCGCGCCGTCCGGGCAGAAGTCCAGCAGCTCGACGGGCACCAGCGCACCCGCGTACAGGCACACCGGCGACGCGGCGATCAGGTCCCGCCCGCGCACCGTGATCAGGTCGGCGGCCCCCGGACCAGCGCCGATGAAGTGCACAGTCACTTGGTCACGCTCCACGTCGTCACGGGCATGTGCGGCCGCCACCCGGTGAACTTGCCGACCGCCGAACCCCGGTTCACCGAGATCCGCACCAGGTCACCACCGACCTTCGCGTACCACTGCGCCACCACGGCCTCGGACTCCAGCGTCACGGCGTTGACCACCAGCCGCCCACCGGCGCCCAGCGCGTCCCAGCACGTCTGCATCACGCCGGGAACCGTCAGCCCGCCACCGATGAAGATCGCATCGGGCTTCTCCAGCCCCTCCAACGCCTCCGGTGCCCGTCCGATGTGGACCTCGACCCCGGGAACCCCCAAGGAAGCGGCATTGCGCATGATCCGCTCAGCCCGCTCAGCGGACTGCTCCACCGCGATCGCCCGGCACGTCGGATGCGTCCGCGACCACTCGATCGCGATCGAACCCGACCCGGACCCGACGTCCCACAACAGCTGGCCCGGCAACGGCCCCAGTGTCGACAGCGAAATCGCCCGCACCTCACGCTTCGTCAGCTGGCCATCGGTCTCGTAAGCGTCGTCCGGCAACCCCGGCACCCGCGAATACGCACTCCCGGTGCACTCGATCGCGATGACGCACAACGGGTCCGCAACCTCCCCGGACCACTGGTAGACCCGCTCGGCAAGCCCACCCAACTGCTCCAGCACGGTGATCGGCCCGGCGATCCCGGCCACGACCGCCGGATCCCCGCCCAGCACGAGCACCCGGCGTCCCGGCGTCAACGCGGGCCGCAGCAGGTCAGCGGGCCGCCCGACCAGCGAGACGACCTCGACCTCGTTCAACGCCCACCCGAGCCGCGCACACGCCAGCGACACCGACGACGGGTGCGGAATCACCGTAACCCGCGAACCCAGCAAACGGACCAAAGTCGTACCGATCCCGTGGAACATCGGATCGCCCGAAGCCAAAACGCACACGTCGCGGTACTTCTCGAACAACGCGGGCAACGCCGGCACCAGCGGCGACGGCCACGCGACCCGCTCGAACTCGCCGGGCACCAGATCGAGCTGCCGCCGCGAGCCCATCAGCACCTTCGCGCCGCGCACCGCCTGTTGCGCGGCGGGCGACAGCCCGTCCCACCCGTCGGCACCGATGCCGACGACGACGACATCAGCGCGGTCAGACGGTTCCGGTGACACGCTTCACCTGAATCTCGATCACCACGCGCTCCGGGTTGACCCGAGGCTGCTTGTAGCGCAGTGCGTACCGCCGCACGGCCTCGTCGACGGATTCCGCGTCGTCACGAATGACCGCCGGACCCTCCACCGTGGACCAGCGCCGACCGTCCACCTGGCACACCGCCGCGTACCCGGCTTTGCGCACGTGCTTGACCTTCCAGGACGCCCCGTGCGTGATGATCCGCGCGATGCCGTTCTCCTGGTCGAGCGTCACCCCGACCGGCACGACGTGCGGGGTCCCGTCCGGACGCACGGTGGACAGCGTGCACAGGTGCCGCTCGGCCCAGAACTCGGCGAACTCGGCGCCCCGCTCGATCGACATGTCACGCATCATGCAATGCCACGCCCCTGAAACGAAATCGGGCCCGCCGGCAATCACCGACGGGCCGTCATTCGAGTGCTACTACGGGTAACTGACGACGTTCACCGGCACAGTCCCCGGCGGTGTCACCCCACCCACGTCGTTCACCACGTGCGTGATCGTTCCCTGGTAGTTGAGCGAGACGGTCAGCAGGTTGTGCATCCTCACCCCGGGCCGGTTGGGCACCTCGAACGCGTTCTCGGCCCGCACCGACGGGTTGACGTTGAAGAAGCAGTAGCTGCCGAGCCCCCACGCCTCGTGCGTGGTGACGTTGTCGCCGACCTTGTAGGCCGCATACCCGGCCTGCCCGTTCGGCCTGTTCCAGGACGCCTGGTTCGGCACGTCGTAGGGCATCTCGTTCTGGAAGAAGATCGTCCGCCCGCGCTCGCCGTTCCAGATCACCTGGTATTTCTGATAGTGCTCGACGAACAACCCGGTGGCCAGCACGTCGTTGCCGTTCACGACCACGCCGGTGTCACCGATCGCCTCGTTCCAGCCCCACGTGCCGGCGTTGCCGTGGTCGGCGCGCCACACCCAGGTGTGGTCGATGATCGTGTGGTTGCTGTTGACGACCAGGCTGTTGGTCGCCTTGCCCGCGACCGCCCCGCCGACCCGGAAGAACACGTCCTGCAACGTCGTCGGGTTCGCCGCGTGCGACGCCGACGAGCCGGCCGGCCCGACGGTCAGCAGCGAGTTCGACAGGGTCGTGCCCGCGTCGAACAGGATGCCCTTGATCCGCACGCCGTCGACGTCCGCGACCTGCATCGCGGTGACGCCGTTCTGCGGCACGATCGTCGCGTACCCGATGCCGAGCACGACGGTGTTAGGCCGGGTGATGTTGATCGTCTGGTTGACGTTGTAGATGCCGGGCGTGAAGAACAGGTTGCAGCCCTGGCCCAGCGCCGCGTTGATCGTGGCCGCGGTGTCGCCCGCCTTCACGACGTAGAACTGGTTCATCGACAACGACGTGCCGGGCGTACCGCCGTTGACCCACGACGCACCGGAAGCGTTGGTGCGCAGCGACGGCAGGAACACCCTGTACGCGCCGTTCTCGAAGTACAGGTACGGCACGTCACGAGAGATAGGCGTCGTCGCTAGCGTGGTTTCGGGCGGGTTCGGGAACGTGTTCGGCGGCGCACCCGGCGTACCGGAGAACACCATGTTCCACACACCGCCGTTCCAACTGCCGTAGTTGGAATCGCGCGTGTACCACTGCTGCTGCGAGATGGACGCCGTCTGGCCAGACACACGCGTGTCAGCCGTGTAGCCACCCGACGCGAACCCGTAACTTGCCGGGTAGAGCGCCAGGTTGCCGCGGATGTCCATGCGACGGAACGGCGCCGCCTGCGCGACCGCCCAGCGGTTGGTGCCGTTGCTCGGGTTGACCGCCATGTTCTCGGCCGAACGCCAGAAGTTCTGCAGCGCAACACCCTTGTCCGACTCGTTGAACGCGTCCACGGTGATGTCACCGTTGATCACGACATCGCCGGGGTTCTTGCCGAGCCCCGAAACCGACGTGTAGTAGCCGACGTCGTCGTGCACGTTGTAGGTGCCCGGCTTGAACAGATGCGCGACCCGGCGAGGTGCCATCTGCGCGGTGATCGTGTCCTTCTGGTTGTTGAAGTCGGTGTCGAGCTGCGCCTGGATGCTCTGCGCGGACATGCTCGGATCGAAAACGCGCGTGTTCGGCCCGAAGTTCGGGTTGTCCGGCTGCGTGCAGCCCGGCTGCGTGCCGATCGTGTAGGTCGCGCTCGCCACCGCCGAGTTCGCCAGCCCCGACTTGATGCCGATCGCGCTGACAGTCCTGTTGCTGGACACGGAAATCGGCCCGCTGTACACCGGCGAACTGGCCGTCGGCGTCGATCCGTCCACTGTGTATCGAATCGTCGCACCGGACGTCGTGGTCGAGATCGTCACCGTCTGCGCGGACGCGTACGCCCCACCCGGCGGACTGAACGTCGGCGTCGCAACCGGCGTCCCGATCACGTACGACGCACTGCCGACCGCCGAGTTGGGCTGGCCGGCCTTGATGCCGATCGCGTTGACGGTCCTGTTGCTGGGCACCGAGATCGGCCCGCTGTAGACAGGCGAGCTAGCGGTCGGCGTCGACCCGTCCGTGGTGTACCGGATCGTCGCACCGGACGTGGCGGTGGAGATCGTCACCGTCTGCGCCGTCGCGTACGTGCCACCCGGCGGGTTGAACGTCGGCGTCGCGACCGGTTGCGGCGCGCTGTTGTGGGTGTAGCTGAAGTGCGGCGTGTCGTACTGCGGCCCGCTCTTCTCGTAGGTGAACCAGTAGTCGATCACCGTGCCGGCCGACAGCGACCCGACGGTCTTCTGCCAGGTCCCGCCGTTGTTGGTCATCCGGAAGTTCTGCTGCGGCGTGCCGGTGATCAGGTAGTGCACGTCGACGTACAGGGCAGGGGTCGTCGGCGTGAAGTTGATCCGAGCTTGAGTCGCGTCGATCGCGGTCACGTTCTGCGTGTAGTCGTCGGCTGCCTGGGCAGCCCCGACCGTCGCCAATGACGACAGGGCAATCGCTACGGCGGCAAGTCCACGCCGCCATCTCACCTTTGAGAGCGCTCTCACACCTTGAACGGTAAAGCCCGGATGCCGGGGAAGGGAAGACAAAAGTTTCAGGAGAGGCCCAGCACTCCACCGGAACCCGAACCGGAACTGTTTTCACCCGAACGAGCAGAGGCTTGAACCGAATACAAGCCATAGCGTTGGCGTATGACTGCCTCCACGGCTTACAGCAGGGACCTGGGCGACCAACTCCGGCACCTGCGCGAGACCTGCACGGGCCTCAAGGGTCACGAACTCGCCAAGAAACTCGGCTGGGACCCAGCAAGATCTCCACGGTAGAGCACGGCAAAGCGCGCGCCAGCGAGGTCGACCTCACCCCCAGTACTTGTCCATGTGCGGCAAGGACATCGACTTCGTCAACGACTTCAAGAGCCGCTACCAGCACGCGTTCGACGAGTACATCGTGCAACTGCCCGGCAACCTCCGCACGCGCGTGTTCGTCCAGGACCTCGGCGCGATCGCCAAGGCGAGGCAGCACTTCAAGCAACTGTCGAAGGTCGCGTTGGACGTGGAACGAACACGCCAGAAGCTGAGCCAGTACATCAACCGGCCGATCAACATGGGTTGAGTCCGCCGGCTGCAAGGCCCACCGCCACAACGACATCAATGCCCCGTGACTCAACCTGCGGGAATCCGAGAAGGCGAGCGGCGACGTCCTCGCGTTCTCGCCCCCCACCTGGCAGCAGCTACTCGGCTTCATCGCAAAGCAGTGACCGCGGATGGCCCTGTTGGCGTCTGCAAGTACCGAGCCTTTTCCATCCTGTTTCAGCTGGTCATGCCATCGGAGCGGGAGTGTCGGGCTGGTCGCGCTCTCATGGTGTTGATGAGGGAAGTTGGTAGTAGCTGACGTGATCAGCAAACGCTTGCGTCGGCAGTTTTCTACTACCAACTCGCCATCAGCGTGTGCGTGGGAGCGCGTTCATCACGTGCGGAATCCGGCTCGTGGGCCGCGGTGACGCCAGAGGTGCCGCGCGGCCGATCTGCTGGTGAGGGAACATCGCGGACCAGCACGAACAAGTTGGAAAAGGCTCACCACCAACTCATGATCCAATCGCCGCTAACTACACCCAACTGCCCTGCGAACCTGGCAGCCGCCACGAACCGGCCGCCACGGCGGCCAGCGAGTTGGCTGTAGGAAAACGCTGGCTGATCTTGAGTTGGCGGTACTTGCAGACGCCATCGGCAACAGCGGGGGTGCGGGCACACTCCTTGGAATCAGCCATCTGGTCGCTCAGGTCCCTCGGTTCTCGTTGAGGTAGTTGTAGATCGTGTAGCGGGTGACCCCCAGGACGCCCGCCAGGTGGTCGACCGAGTCCCTGATCAGGAAGAACCCGGCCTCGTCCAACACCCGCACGACCTGCGACTTGTGCACCTTCTTCATCAGCTCAACGGGCACACCCACGTCCGCGATCGCCTTCTCCACCAACACCCGTTGCAACGTGTCCACGTCCTGCGGAAACGACTCCACCGGCCCGGAAGCCTCGTGCGCCGCCAGCTTGTTGACGCACAAACAGCCCACCGCAACCCCAGCCGCATCCCGCACGAACGTCGTCGAAGACCAGATGGCCCGCCCGTCCGGCGCGTACGTCTCGTAGCCGGGCATGTCGGTGGTGGTCCCGCGCCGCACCAGCCCCAGCAACAGGTCGGTCATCGGCCCGCCCACCTGCCGGCCGGTCAGCGACCCGGCGATCGCGATGATCGAGTTCGGCAGCCGGGACAGGTCGTGCACCACGACCTCGGTGTCCGGTCCCAGAGCCGACGCCAACGAGTCCACCGTCGGCACCAGAGCCGACAACGCTGCCGGCACCGGCGACACTGCCGAGCCGGACAGCGACTTCAAGGCCGCGCGCACTCGTTCCACCGTGCCGCGCGAGGTCGTGGCGTGCGGCGACAACCGGACGTGCTCGGGGCGCACGGTGGCCGCGATCCCGAAGGCGTTCAAGGCTTCACCCACCACCGAAGCGGCCTCGGGCATGGTGAACGCCAGGATTCCGCCCCGGCGCTCGCGGGCGGACACGATCTTGCCGCCGCACGACAGCACGATCTCCTCCAGCTCCGCGACCACCGCGGAAACCGCGGACTCCAAAGCCGAAACCCCGGCGAGCTCGACCAGTTCCAGCGCCTCCGCGAAGGCACCGGACACGACCGGCGAGAGGTTCGTGATGTTCCAGGAGGCGGCATCAGCAGCAGCGTCGTGCACCGAGTTGTCGAACAAGCCCGCGTCCACAGCGCCGGTCCAACCCGACAAAACAGGCGACAACCGTTCCAAAGCCCGGTCCGACAGCACCACGAAACCGGTGCTCCACCCTGCCCGCAGCCACTTCTGGCCACCGACGACCAGGACGTCGGCGAGCTCCCACGGTTCGTCGACCACGCCGAAGCCCTGGATGCCGTCCACGATCAGCAGCCGGTCGCCGACGACCTCGCGCAACGCCGCCAGATCCGCGCGATAGCCGGTCCGGAAGTCCACAGCGGACACTGACAAAGCCGAAACCTCGTCTGTCAAGCGAGTTGCGACCGCGGCCGGGGCGACCGGCCCCTCGAACACCACCGACGGCAGGCCCGCCCGCACCCACGGATAGGTGTTGGACGGGAACTCCGACGCCGAGTACATGACCGTGCCGGACAACCCGAACGCCGCCTGGAACAGGCCGATCGACGTGTTCGGCACCAGCGCGACGTGGTCGGTGTCCGAACGGGTCAACCGCGCGACGGCGGCCTTCACCCGTTGTTCCTCGCGCATCAGCGTGTCCACTGTGGATGGACCGGCCAGCGAGGCCTGTTCCATCAGGCGCGAGGTGGCCGTCACCACCGGGAGCGACGGCGGGCCGAAGCGGGCGAAGTCGAGGTACCCCTCCGGTTCGCGGAACTGGGCGAGGTACGAGGCGTCGATCAACTTAGAGCACCTTTGCGAGGAACTGTTGCGTGCGCGGCTGCTGCGGATTGTCCAACACGTCGGACGGGGTGCCGCTCTCCACCACGGCTCCGTCGACGAGGAACACCACGCGGTCGGCGACCGAGCGGGCGAAGCCGATCTCGTGAGTGACCACGATCATCGTCATGCCGTCGCGGGCCAACGAGGTCATCACGTCGAGCACCTCGCCGACCAGCTCCGGGTCCAACGCGGACGTGGGCTCGTCGAACAGCATCAGCTTGGGCTTCATCGCCAGAGCGCGCGCGATCGCAACACGTTGCTGCTGGCCGCCGGACAGCTGTGCCGGGTAAGAACCAGACTTTTCGGCCAGGCCCACCCGTTCCAGCAGGGCCAACGACTCGGCGCGCACCTCGGCGCGGCCCCGGCCCAGCACCTGGACCGGGCCTTCCATGACGTTCTCCAGCGCCGTGCGGTGCGGGAAGAGGTTGAACCGCTGGAACACCATCCCGACGTCACGGCGCTGCGCAGCGACTTCGCGTTCGCGGAGCTCGAACAACTTCCCGCCGGACGAACGGAACCCGACGGGCACGCCGTCGACCCAGATCCGGCCGGCGTCGATGGTCTCCAGGTGGTTCACGCAGCGCAAGAACGTCGACTTGCCCGCTCCGGACGGCCCGAGCAGGCAGACCACCTCACCGCGGTCCACGGTCAGGTCGATGCCGCGCAACACCTCGGTGTGACCGAACGACTTGCGGACCCCGACCGCCTCAACGAGGGCCATACGCACGCTCCAGGTAGTGCTGCCCGATCGACGCGAGGGACACCATCACGAGGTACCAGGCCGCGGCGGCGAACAGGGTTTCCATGATCTCCAGGTTGCGCGAGGAGATGTTGTTCGCGGCGTGGATGAGCTCCAGGAAAGCGATCACCGACGCCATCGAGGTGCCCTTGATCATGTTGATGAAGTTGTTGCCGGTCGGTGGGATGATCACCCGCATCGCCTGCGGCAGCACGACTCGGCGCAGCGTGGTCAGCGGCGTCATGCCGATCGACTTGGCGGCTTCGGTCTGGCCGGGGTCGACGCTGCTCAGGCCCGCGCGGACGATCTCGGCCATGTAGGCGCTCTCGTTCAGGCCGAGCCCCAGCAGCGCCGCCACGAACGCGGTCATCACCACGTTGGTGGGCACGGAGAACAGCATCGGGATGCTGATGTTCTGGAACACCAGCGCGAGGTTGAACCAGATCAGGATCTGCAGCAGCACCGGCAGCCCGCGGAACAGCCAGATGTAACCGACGGCGAACCACCGCGCGACCGGGTTCGCGGACAGCCGCATCAACGCGATGATCACGCCGAGCACGATCGCGCCGCCCTGCGCGGCCACGGCGAGCACGATGGTGTTGAGCAGGCCTTCGAGCATCACGGGGTGGGTGAAGAACCCCGGCACGTCCTCCCACTGGATCTGCGCCTCGGCCATCGCCCAGCCGAGACCGACGATGACCAGCAGGATCACCGCGCCGCTGAACCACCGCCAGGGGTGGCGCAGCGGCACGACCTCCAGATCAGAGCGCACATCACTTGCCATTGATCGCGGCCTTGGTGATCGCACCCTGCTTGATGTCCCAGGTGGTGAGGATCTTGTCGTAGGTGCCGTCGTCGATCAACGACTGCAGCGCGCCCTTGATCGCCTCGGACAGCTTGGCGTTCTGCTTGTTCACGCCGATGCCGTACGGGCCGCCGTTGATCGGCGCGAGCGGCACGACCTCGAAGTACTGGCCGTCACCCGCGGTCTTCGCGACGTACACGGCGGTCGGCAGGTCGTTGAGGATCGCGGCGACGCGACCGGTGCGCAGCTGGTTCTGGTTGCCGGTGTCGCTGTCGGTCACGCTGAGCTGGACCTCCGGCTTGCCCGCGGCGACGCACTTCTGGCTCTGCTCCTTGCCGAACTGCTCCTGGGAGCTGCCCAGGTTCACCGCGATGCCCTTGCCGCACAGGTCGTCGGGGCCCTTGACGCCCTGCGGGTTGCCCTTCTGCACCATGATCGTGATGCCGGAGGTGAAGTAGTCGACGAAGTCGATCTTCTGCTGACGCTCGGCGGTGTCGTTCATCGCGGCCATCGTCACGTCGACGCGGCCGGTCTCCAGGCTGGTGATCAGGGAGCTGAACGCCATGTCGCTGTGCTCGGCCTTGAGCCCGAGCTTGGCGGCGATCGCCTTGATCAGGTCGACCTCCGACCCGAGCGGCGTCTTGCCGTCCTGGTCGTAGAAGTTGTTCGGCGGGTTCTGGATGTTCGACCCGACCTTGAGCGTGCCGGCCGACGCGATCGCGGGCGGCACCAGCGCGGCGAGCGCGTCGTCCTTCTTGACCGAGCCCAGGTCGGACGGCGGGGGCGTGGACGTCTGCGTGGTGTCAGACGTGGACCCGCAGGCGGCGAGCCCCAGTACGAGCAGCGAGGTCACGAGCAGGCGCGGCATCATGGCGGGGACCGTACAACGTCGAGTTGAAGACGTCCACAAAAAGTTGAAGCGATGGGTGACCGGCGGCACGCGGGGGAATTCCGTTGACACCTGCTTCGTTGGAAGCAAGTACCCCCAGCAAACGAGGAGGACCACATGGCGACGGTCGAGCTGACCACGGAGAACTTCGACGAGGTGGTCGGCGGATCCGACATCGTCCTGGTCGACTTCTGGGCCGAGTGGTGTGGCCCGTGCCGCGCGTTCGGGCCCACCTACGAGGCCGCGTCGAACAAGCACGACGACCTCGTGTTCGGCAAGGTCGACACCGAGGCGCAGCAGGAACTGGCCGCGACGTTCGGGATCCGCTCGATCCCGACGCTGATGATCGTGCGCGAAGGCGTCGTGCTGTTCTCGCAGCCGGGCGCGCTGCCCGGGAACGCGCTGGACAGCCTGATCGAGCAGGCGCGTGAGGTGAACATGGAAGAGGTTCACGCGAAGGTGGCGGAGGCTCAGGCCCAGCAGGGCTGACCAGGGATTGCGCC
Source organism: Lentzea alba (assembly GCF_011067745.1). Lineage (GTDB taxonomy): Bacteria > Actinomycetota > Actinomycetes > Mycobacteriales > Pseudonocardiaceae > Lentzea > Lentzea alba. The sequence continues at coordinate 287,890 of NZ_JAAMPJ010000011.1, read as the reverse complement.
CGATCGGCTTTGGGTAGCCGATCGGCATGAACACCGACACGTCGACGGCGCAGCTGGTCCACCAGCTGTCCGAGCAGGTGAGCAGGCTCGCCCGCGATGAGATCCGTCTCGCGGTCGCGGAGCTGAAGGACAAGGGCAAGCACGCCGGTGTCGGCGCCGGGATGTTCGGCGCGGCCGGCGTGTTCGCGTGGTGGGGCGGGCTCAGCGTCGTCGCTGGCCTGATCCTGCTGCTGGCACTCGTACTACCGCCGTGGGCGGCCGCGTTGATCGTCGCGGCCGCCCTTCTGCTGTTCGCGGGCATCTTCGCGCTCGTGGGCAGGAGCCAGGTCAAGCAGGCAGCTCCGCCGGTGCCCCGCCAGGCGATGGACAACGTCCAGCAGGACATCGCGACGATCAAGGAGAGTGCCCACCGATGAGCGATCCCAAAGACCAGCTGCAGCGCGACGTCGAGCAGACCCGCCGCGAGCTCGGTGAGACCGTGGAAGCGTTGGCGCACAAGGTGGACGTGCCCGGACGGGTCAAGGAGCAGGCCCACGAGACGGTCGTGCGGATGACCGCCGCGACCAACCAGGCGGTCGACGCGCTGCCCGAACCCGTGGCCGCGCAGATCGAGAAGGCGCGCCGGCACCCCGCGGCCATCGCGGCCGTGCTGATCACGGTGCTCCTCGTGATCTGGAAACTTTCCAGGAGGAATGGATGAAGTTCCTGTACCGCCCGCTGGGAATGTTGTTCGGCGCGTTGGGAGGCTTCCTCGCGACCGCGATCTTCGGCCAGGTGTGGAAACTCGTCGCGGGCGACGAAGAAGCACCCAGCGCCACCATGCGGAACCGCACCTGGCGTGAGGTCCTGCTGGCCGCGGCGTTGCAGGGAGCCATCTTCGGCCTGGTGAAAGCCGCGATCGACCGCGGCGGCGCCAAGGGTTTCCAGAAGCTCACCGGCGAATGGCCCGGTGACGAAGAGGATTGAGCGCCGAGCATTGAGCGCCGCGAAACGAGACGCGAAGGTTCACACCACCGGTCCGGCGACCTAACCTGACCGGCGATGACTCGTCAGCTGCGGGCTCGCGCGCTGTCCTCGACGTTCGAGCCGCTCACCGTCGTTCCGGACGACCCGGCTCGATCGCGGCTGGGTGTCGTGCGGTTCGCCGGCACGTCCTTCAACCCCGTGTTGACGGCCGGGTATCCGGAACTGACGGTTTTTCTCGCGGAAGAGGGCCACGGTTTCGCTGAGGTCTGGACCAGTTCGCGCAGCGTGGAATCCGGCGAGCACAAAGCGATCGCCTACGCGCACGACGGCGAATACCTGTTCTGCGCCGGCCGGATTCCACCGTGCGACGAACACACCTACGCCGGCCGGCTCGCGTACCGCGCGGCGCTCGAACTCGCCGGAAAACTCGGTTATCGCCACGTCTTTCGCATGTGGAACTATCTGCAGGACCTCACTCCGCAGAATTACCGCGACTTCCTGCTGGGCCAGGCAGAGGCGTTCGCGCGGCGGCCGGTGACGTGGAGCGGCCTGACCGCGGCCACGGTGGTCGGCTCGCGCGGCGGCGGCATCGCGTTCCACTTCCTCGCGTGCCGCACGGGCAGGCCGGTCACGATCATCTCGCCGAGCGGCGCGCGCGGCGTCTACCTGAACGGGCGGCTCTACTTCTCTGCGCCGTCGCTGGACGACGCGGAGAAGCTGATGAGCGCGGCGAACCTCGCGAACTGGGGCGTCGACGACGGGTTCGGGCTGCACGACATCACGTCGCTCAAGATCTACGGCCGCCAACCGGGTGATCTTGTGCTGGCCGACCCGCGGCTCGATCCCGGGACGAACGTGGCATATCTGCAGGCCACCCTGCTGCAGGACGAGCCGGCGATGGAGTTCGAGGGCGTCGCCGGTTAGGCCTGCGGACGCTTGAACACTCAACTATTCTAGCTCGCATGCCACAGCCAGAGGGTGCCGAGCTCGAAGCCATCAGAGCCAAGCGCGACGAGCTCCGCAAGCAGTTCGTGAAGCCGCTCGAGGAGCGAGGTGGCTCGCCCACTCGCGGCGTGCACCACATCGCGTTGATCTGCAAGGACGTCGAGGAGACGATCCGCTTCTACCAGGAGTTCCTCGGCTTCCCGCTGGTCGAGCTGGTGGAGAACCGCGACTACCGCGGTTCCAGCCACTTCTTCTTCGACCTCGGCAGCAAGAACCTGCTGGGGTTCTTCGACTTCCCGGGGCACGACCACCCGGCGTTCATGGAGACGATCGGCGCCGTGCAGCACCTGGCGCTGTCCATCTCGCCCGAGCGGTTCGACGAGATCAAGTCCAAGCTGGACGAGGCCGGGATCGAGTACCTGGGCCCCGACCGCGGCGTCGAGGACAGCCTGTACATCCGCGACCCCAACGGTGTAGGGATTGAGTTCTACCGGGAAGAACTCGGCGAGTTCGAAGGTACGACCCTGATCAAGTGAGGACGGATCCGCAGTGGCGCAAGAGGTCAAGGGCATCGTCGCCCGGGGCAAAGGTCAACCCGTCGAACTGACCTCGGTGCTGGTGCCCGATCCCGGTCCGGGCGAGGCCGTGGTGAAGGTCCAGGCGTGCGGCGTCTGCCACACCGACCTGCACTACCGCGAGGGCGGCATCAACGACGAGTTCCCGTTCCTGCTGGGCCACGAGGCCGCGGGCGTCGTGGAGTCCGTCGGCGAGGGTGTCAAGGACCTGGAGCCCGGCGACTTCGTCGTGCTGAACTGGCGCGCGGTCTGCGGCACCTGCCGGGCGTGCAAGCGGGGCAAGCCCTGGTACTGCTTCTCGACGTTCAACGCCTCGCAGCCGATGACTCTGGCCGACGGCACCAAGCTCTCGCCGGCTCTGGGCATCGGCGCGTTCGTCGAGAAGACCCTGGTCCACTCAGGACAGTGCACCAAGGTCGACCCGTCCGCCCGCGCCGCCGCCGTCGGCCTGCTGGGCTGCGGCGTGATGGCCGGCGTCGGCGCCGCCATGAACACCGGCGGCGTCACCCGCGGCGACTCGGTGGCCGTGATCGGCTGCGGCGGTGTCGGCGACGGCGCCATCGCGGGCGCCCGCCTCGCCGGTGCCGCAAAGATCATCGCCGTGGACACCGACCCGCAGAAACTGGAGTGGGCCAAGGGTTTCGGCGCCACCCACACGATCAACGTCCGCGACGTCGACGACGTGGTGACCGAGATCCAGCGCCTGACCGACTCGTTCGGCGCGGACGTGGTGATCGACGCCGTCGGCCGCCCCGAGACGTGGAAGCAGGCCTTCTACGCCCGCGACCTCGCCGGAACCGTTGTCCTGGTGGGCGTTCCGACGCCGGACATGCAGCTCGACATGCCGCTGATCGACTTCTTCTCGCGCGGCGGCTCGTTGAAGTCCTCGTGGTACGGCGACTGCCTGCCCAGCCGCGACTTCCCGATGCTCGTCGACCTGTACCAGCAGGGCCGCTTCGACCTCGACGCGTTCGTGAGCGAGGAGATCCCGCTGGACGGCGTGGAAGCGGCCTTCGAGAAGATGCACCACGGCGAGGTGCTGCGATCGGTCGTGGTGTTCTGATGTCGCTGCGGGTCGATCACACCGTCACGTCCGGCACCTTCTCGTTGGACGGCGAGACCTTCGACGTCGACAACAACGTGTGGGTCGTCGGCGACTCGTCGGAGTGCGTCGTCATCGACGCGCCGCACGACGTCGACGCGATCCTCAAGGTCGTGGACGGCCGCCGCGTCGTGGCGATTCTCCTGACCCACGCACACGACGACCACGTCCGGGTCGCGCCGGATCTCGCCCACGCGACGGGTGCGCCGCTGGCGTTGCACCAGGACGACCACGTCGTCTGGTCGCTGACGCACACCGGCGTGATCCCGCACCAGGCGTTGGCAGACGGTCAGGTGCTGACCGTCGCCGGTGAGGAGATCCGCGTGATCCACACGCCTGGGCATTCGCCGGGCGCGGTGTGCTTCTACGTGCCGTCGCTGGGCGCGGTGTTCACCGGGGACACGTTGTTCCAGGGCGGGCCGGGTGCGACCGGGCGGTCGTTCTCGGACCGGCCGACGATCGAGAAGTCCATCCGGGAGAAGCTGTTGACGCTCCCCGGCGAGACCGTGGTGCACACGGGCCACGGCCCGGACACCACGATCGCCGCAGAGGTGTTCTAGTGGCGCACTAGAACCGCGGCGGCCGCTTCTCCAGGAACGCCGACACGCCTTCCGCGTAGTCGGCACTGGAGGCGGCCTCCGCGTACAACGCCCGCACGAAGTCGTCCTCGTGCCCGCCGTCGGTGATCGAGTTGATGATCTTCTTCGCGCCTCGGACGCTGACCTGCGCCCGCCCGGCGATCTGCTCCGACAACTCCTTCACCCGAGCCTCGACCGACTCGACGACCTCGTTCACGAGCCCGATCCGCAGGGCCGTCGCAGCGTCGATCAGATCGGCGGAGAACAGGATCTGCTTCGCCCACGCCGGTCCGACGGCGTCCACCAGCGCCTTGGTGGACGTGAAGTTGTAGATGATGCCGAGTTTCGCGGGCGTGATCCCGAACCGGGCGTTCTCGGCAGCCACCCGGATGTCGCAGGCCAGGGCGATCTCGCACCCACCGCCGACGCAGAAACCGGAAATCGCGGCGATCGTCGGCTTGCCCAGCTGGGCGATCGCGCGTTCCCCGTTGTGCACGGCCTCGCCGTAGTGAGCGGCGCCCTCGGCACCGCGGCGCAAGGTCGAGAACTCGGCGATGTCGGCGCCCGCGGAGAAGTGCTCGCCGCCCCGGATGACCAGTACACGAATGCTCTCATCAGCGGAAACACCGGCGAGCAGGCCTGGCAGGGCCGACCACATCTCGTAGCTCATCGCGTTGCGCTTGGCCGGTCGGTTGATCGTCAACGTGGCGACCGGGCCGGTCGCGGACAGTTCCAGGAACTCGCTCACCCGCCGCACGATACCCACCGCGTTCCGGCGGCTCGCCCGGTCTCAGTTGGGCGGAAGTACCTTCCTGCCCTTGTAAGGTCCTTTGCCGAAGAGGGGAGGAAGTGTGACCGCGGCCGGCATCGGTGCTTCCACCCTCCGCACGTTCGCGGTGCGGTTGCGCACCAGCGCGCCGGTCTCCGCGCGCATCCTCTCCGAACTCGCGAGCGAGCTCGACCGCGGCGGGCCGGTGGCGGACCTGCTCTGCTCGCACAGCGCCGTGCACAGCCCGTTGTTCGGCATCCAGGCGCTCGCCGGGGTGCGGTTGCTGATGTTGTCGGGCAGGGCGCCGGAGCTGAGCCAGCGCTTCGCCAGCGCGCACGCGGCGGCGATGGCGGGCGAGTCCGACTCCACGGCGCTGCTCGCCTGGCTGGCCGCCCGCCGGGCGATCGTCGAGAACCCGGGCGAGATCCTGGCGGCGCTGGACCGCACGGTGCAGCAGCACCAACCGAAGACCGCCGGGTTCCTGTTGAGAGGCCTGACGATGATCGGGGCGCCCAAAGTGCGGCTGCTCGAACTCGGGGCGTGCGCGGGGCTGAACCTGATCCTGGACCACTACCGCTGGTTCGGCCTCGGCTGGGAGTGGGGCGACAAGGACTCGCCCGTGCGCCTGGCCGCCGTCGGGCCGCAGCCGCCGAAGCTCGAGATCGTCGACCGGGCGGGATGCGACCTGCAGCCGCGCGACCCCGGCGACGCCAAGCACGCGATGATCCTGCACTCGTTCATCCCGCCCGAGCACGACGCGCTGCGGTGGGACCTCGACGACGCCATCGAGCTCGCCGCGAAGGTCGGGGTGAAGGTCGAGCGCTCGCCGGCCGGACGGTGGCTGCGCGAGAACCTCGTGCCGCCGGACGACCGCGGCACGTACACGGTGATCTGGCACAGCTCGTTCTGGCCGTACCTCACCGAGGACGAGCGCAACGAGATCGAGACGACGCTGACGGCCGCCGCGGGCTCGATGCCGCTCGCGCGCGTTTCCTACGAGTCGATCGATTTTCGTTCAGACCCGCGGCTGACCGTCACCATCTACAGCTAGCCGGCCTACCCGAGCAACGCCTTGCGCTGAAACGCCGCCAACGCCTCGTCGATCGCTTTGTTGTTCCAGCGCTGAAGGTTCACGGCGAGCGACGCCTGTCGTGTGCCGTCCGCGCTGTGGAACGACCACGTGCCCGCGCCCCACGCCGACCCGTCGTGCCCCCAGAAACCGCTGTGCTCGTGCAGGCCGAGGCCGTACTGCACCGTCGAGCCGTCGAAAGCGACCACCGGACCCGTCTTCTGCATCAACGCCAACGACTCCCGCGACACGATCCGACCGTCGAGCAGCGCGGCGAAGAACAGGTTGAGGTCCTCCACGGTCGAGATCAGGGAAGCCGACACGCCGACCCACGACATGTCGTAGACGCTGTAGTCGCGCGGCGGATCGAGCAGCCCGAACAACGCCTCGAACATCTGCGGATGCGGCCCTTCGATCCGCGTCCCGGTCGGGAACATCGTGTTGCGCAACCCCGCTCGTTCGATGACGTTCCGGGTGATCCACCGCTCGGCCGTCATGCCGGTCACGCTCTCGATGAGCCGGCCCAGCAACAGATAACCGGTGTTGGAGTAGGTGCCGGGCGGGACAGCGGGCGCCTCGACGCCCAGTTTGATCAGCTCGCGCGGGTAGAAGTGCCGGAACTGGTTGTCCTCCAAGCTCTTCGGCGAGCCCTCCAGCAACGACGGGAACGCGAGGAACCGGTAGTCGGCCAGGCCGCTGGTCATGCTCAGCAGCTCCCGGACCGTGCTGGTGCCGTGGACCGGCGTGTCCAGGTCGATCTTGCCGCGTTCCACCAGCAGCATGATCGCGGCGGCGGTGAACGTCTTGGTGACGCTGCCGACGCGGTGCCGCATGTCCGGTGTGGCCTCGCCGGCGGCACCGCGCCACACCTGGCCGTTGTCCCGCACTTCCGCCCACACGCCCGGCACTCCGGCGTGGTGGATCTTCTCCAGCGCGGCCCTCATGCCAGCGCCCGGCGCAGTACGTCACCGATCTCGGCGAACTGGCGTTGCGACACGTCGGCGGACAGCAGCGCCTGCGAGCCGTGGAACGTGCCGGGCCACTGGTGCAGCTCGACCTGCACGTCCGACTGCATGAGCCGCACCGCATAGGCGATGTTCTCGTCGCGGTTCGGGCAGAACTCGGCGCTGGCGATGTACGCGGGCGGCAGGTCGGACAGGTCCTCGGCCCGCGCTGGGGCCGCATAGGGCGTAGCGGGCTGTCCGCCCAGGTAGTGCGTCCACGCCTGAACGGCCTTGGCGCGGTTGTACCAGGGCGTTTCGGTGAAGTGCCGGGCCGACCACGTGGTCAGCCGGTCGTCGAGCCCCGGCTGGTGCAGCAGCTGGAACCGGATCGGCGGGCCCTGTTCGTCGCGCGACCTCAACGCCAGCGCCGCGGCCAGCCCGCCGCCCGCGCTGTGCCCGGCGACCGCGATGGAGTCAGCGCGCTCGTGCGCCCACCGCAACACCGTCCAGGCGTCGTCCAGCGCGGCCGGGAACGGGTTCTCCGGAGCCAACCGGTACCCCACGGAGATCACGACCGCTCCCGATCGCGCAGCAACACGGGACGCCCACGGGTGTTCGGTCTCCACGTCACCGATGCACCATCCACCGCCGTGCATCCAGATGACGGTGCCGTGCGCCTCACGCGGCCGATAGATCCGCACGGGCACCTCGGGGTCACCGGGCACCAGCAGGTCCTCGATCTCCATGTCGTCGGTCTCGGCGGGGATGCCGGCGGCGAGCTTGGCGAGGAACTCCCGTTCCTTCGCCACATCGGTGAGCTCGGCTTTCGGGAAGAACGGGATGAACGCTTCCAACTCGGGATCCATGCGTTCCATCCTCACGATCTCCCTGCCTCCGTTCAGCCGACGGATGTCGCGCAATCCGCTCCGGTCGCGCGACGTTCGTCGCTATCGTCGTCCACATGGAGGCGTTGGCGACGCGGTTGTCGAACCTGGACTCGCACGTCGAGGGCGCGATCAGGGTCGTGATGTTCTACGACACGCTGATGCGCCGCCGGGTCGACCTCCCCGCCCTGGCACGGGCGTCGGCGGGCCTGGCCGAGTGCGTCGCCGGGATCCGGTTGCACAGCACCGGCAAGGTGATCCGCAGGTCGCCGTGCGGCACCGAAGCCGCCGCGACCAGCCCGATGTCCTCGCGGAGCCCGATCACGCTCGACGACGAGGAGATCGGCGAGGTCTGGCTGGAACGCGCGGAAGCCGGTCCTCTCGACGAAGTGCTGCTCGACCGCCTCGCCATCGCCGTCGCCGCCGTGGTCGAGCGCTACGGCCCGGCGCGCACGACGATGGCCGATCCCGCGCTGGTCGAGCTCGTGATCAGTGCCGACAGCGACGAGGCGGGCCGCGCACGGGCGTTGCGACTGCTGGGTTTCGCGCCGGATCAACGGGTCAACGTCGCCGCGGTGAGCTCGGACCTCGCGCTCGACCGAGTCGCGGCGGCCGTGTGCCCCGCGCACCTGGTGAAGGCCGCGCCGATGGCGAACGTGGGCGTCCTGCTCGCCACCAAGCTGAACGACTTCCCTCCCGGCGTCCGCGCGGGCGTCGGTGCCGATCCGCACCCCGCCCGAGCCTGGGCAGAAGCCCAGGTCGCCCTCCGCTTCACCACCGCGCGCACGCCCGTCATCCACCACCCCGACCTCGGAGCGCTGGCCCTGCTCGCCCACCTCCCCGCCGAAACGCTGCGCGCGAACGCCGACGTGGCCGCGGTGGCCGCGTTGTCCGCCGAAGACCTGGAAACCCTGGACGCCTACTGCGCCACCGGGTCGCTGCGCCGTGCCGCCGACCTGCTGCACCTGCACCACAGCAGCGTCTCCCGCCGCCTGGAGCAGATCAGCCTCGACGTGTCCGACCTGGCACGGGTCAAGCTCGCGCTGGCGGCCTTCCGGCTGTTGTGAGGCCCGTCGCAAACGTTTACAGTCTTTCTGTAACGCCGCCGCTCAACGTTGCCTTCACTGTGGAAGAGGACGTCGAATGGACGGCAGGATCAACCGTCGGCTGCTGATGAAGTCCACCGTCGTGGCCGCGGTCGCCACCCCGGCGCTGACCCGGACCGCGCTCGCGGCTGTGCGTCATTCGGTCGCGGTGCCCGACCTGCCCTGGCCCGCTGCCAACGAGATCGTGCGGAACACGAAGCTCCCGTCGTTCCCCGACAAGAACTTCGACGCCACCGCGTACGGCGCCAAGGGCGACAACAAGACCGACAACACCGAAGCGTTCAAGAAGGCCATCGCCGCCTGCAACGCGGCCGGCGGCGGCCACGTGATCGTCCCGAAGGGCACCTACGTCACGGGCGCGATCCACCTGCTGAGCAACGTCGACTTCCACCTCGAGGACGGCGTGCTGCTCAAGTTCTCCGGTGATGCCTCGAAGTTCCCCACCGTGCTCACGCGCTACGAGGGCATCGAGTGCATGAACCGCTCCCCCATGGTCTACGCCCACAAGCAGACCAACATCGCGCTGACCGGCAAGGGCACGCTCGACGCGGGCGCCACCGGCAGCTGGAACAAGGGCAGCGACCGCTCGTACCTGGAGTCGTTGGTGGCCAAGGGAACCCCGCCGGAGAAGCGGGTCGTTCCGGGCTCCGGCAAGAACATGCGCTCGACGTTCATCGAGCCCTACTCGTGTGACACCGTGCTGATCCAGGGCGTCACGCTGAAGAACCCGAAGTTCTGGCAGATCCACCCCACGCTCTGCAAGAACGTCACGGTCGACGACGTGCACACCGACCCCACGACGTCGGCCAACAACACCGACGCGTGCGACCCGGAATCGTGCGACCACGTCGTGATCTCCAACAGCGACCTCGGCGCGCACGACGACAACGTGGCGATCAAGTCCGGCCGCGACGAGGACGGCCGGCGGATCAACGTGCCGTGCCAGAACCTCGTCGTCGTCAACTGCCGCATGAACGGCAACTGGGGCGCCATCACGTGCGGCTCCGAGCAGACCGGCGGCATCCGCAACGTCTACGGCTACAAGCTGAACTGCGTCAACGCCACCAAGTTCGCCCTGTACGTCAAGTCGAACACCAAGCGCGGCGGCTTCTCGCAGAACATCAACCTGGACAGCGTGTCCGGCACGTTCGCGCGCGCGTTCGTCTACGTCACCACGACCTACAACTCGCAGACGGGCAGCAACGTGCCGAAGTTCGGCCCGTTCTTCATCTCGAACTGCGGCAGCACCAAGGCCGCCAAGGTCCTCGACGTCTCCGGCCTGCCGCAGGAACACGTGAAGGGGTTGGAGCTGCGGGACTCCAAGTTCACCGTCAGCTCCACCACCAACACCGTCAAGAACGTCGACGGCCTGAAGTTCACCAACGTCACCGCGAACGGCAAACCGATGACCAAGTGACCAGCTCTGGGCAGCCGGCCGGCACCCCGGCGACGCGCGGTTCACCCGCCTGATCGACGACCTGACCCGAGGCCCTGCTAGGCGGCCCTCGGGTACATGCGCGCCATCCCCGGTGGCGCGGCGAAGGGCGCCCACGTGCCCTCCGCCTGCGCCAGCCGGTCGGCCACCACCCACAAAACGGTGGCGTTGAAGCCATATCCGAGGTGTGACGACGACACCTGCACGTTCTCCCGCCGCGCTCCCGGCTCCTCGATGCACGACTCCCAGGACACGATGCCGTCGGTCTTGGAGTAGATCGACGTGGCGGGCACCGGGATCGGCGGCCGCGTCGACTCGAGCGGCGGGAACTCCTCACGCGGGATGTGCAGGCGCGAGAACAGTGCGAAGGCCGGCATCGCCCGTGACTGCACGGGATCCGACATGTTGTACGGCGATCCGAGCGTGATCACCTGGCGCACGCGGTGCGGGTGGTCGCGCGCCATCTCGCGCGCGAAGATCCCGCCGAGTGACCAGCCCACAATGGAGACCGGGCCGCCGTGCGCATCGGAAACCTTCTTCACCAACGCGTGCATGCCGTCGACCGCGCGGCGCGTCGGGCCGATGTTGCGGCCCAGGCCCCAGCGGTGGACGTCATAGCCCAAACCGGACAGGAACCGGCGCAGCATCACCGTCGACGAGTCCGCGGCTCCGAGGCCGGGGAACACCAGGACCGGGTGACCGTCACCGGACGGGGCACCGCGCAGCATCGAGCGCGTGGCGACGAACTCGCTCACGTCCAGAGCGCAGCGGGTGGGTTCGGTGAGGTACCAGAACAGGCTGGGCGCGCTTCCTCTGACGAGGTGCAGTGGAGAAGCGGGAACATCGAAGACTTCGTCTGATGGTACGGCAGACATAGGAGCCTCCCCACACGTCGACAACCCCGAGCCGGCGTCCTGGGCGGCGTTGCCCAGGTACTCCATGATGTTTCGTGAACGATCTTTTCGCCAGTACTTTCGAGTCTCGATTCGCCACCTCCAGGTAACACGTTGGCAACCTCACACCTGTGCAGTGCCTCTCACCTGCATGGACGTCGATTCAGACACAAAGCTGCTCTACCCTTTTTCGAGTGGATCGGATGAGCTCTCTGGACGCTGGCTTCTACTTCATCGAGGACGAGAACGTGCCCATGCACGTCGGTTCCGTCCTGGTTTTCGACGGCCCGGTGCCGTCCTATGGCGACGTGATCCGCCTCTTCGTGTCGCGGCTGGACCAGGTCCCCCGCTACCGGCAGAAGGTGAAGGCCCTGCCGTTCCACGTGGGCCGTCCGGTCTGGGTCGACGACGACCACTTCAACATCCTCTACCACGTGCGGCACACCGCGGTGCCGTCGCCGGGCGGTGAGGACCAGCTGCGCAACCTCGCGGGCCGGCTCTTCGCGCAGAAGCTCGACGACAAGAAGCCGCTGTGGGAGGCCTGGCTCGTCGAGGGGCTGGAGGGCGGCCGCTGGGCCATCATCTCCAAGGTCCACCACTGCATGATCGACGGAGTGTCCGGAACGGACATGCTGCAGCTCATGCTGGACTTCAAGAGGGAAAGCGTTCTCCCGGAGCCGCAGGAGTGGAAGCCGGCGCCGCAGCCGTCGACCCTCGACCTGGTCGTCGACGGTGTCCGCGACGCCGTCGTGACGCCGGTGCAGCACCTCTCCGCGTTGCCCGCTCTCGCGCGGAACCTGCGGTCGTTCAACGAGATCGTCGACTTCGGCAAGACCGTGCTCGGTTCGCTTCCCGGCACCGCGCGCCGTTTGGTCACGCGTGCCGCCACCTCGTTGAACGGTCCTATCGGGCCACACCGCCGTTGGGTGTGGGCGCGCGCGAACCTGGCTGAGATCAAACAGGTCCGCAAGGCCGCCGGTGGCACGGTCAACGACGTCATCCTCACCGCGATCACGCGTGGTTTCCGGGATCTGCTGGAGAAGCGCGGCGAGCTGACCGAGGGCATGGTCGTGCGGACCATGGTGCCCGTGTCGATGCGCAAGGCCGACCAGCACAACGAGCTGAACAACCGCGTCAGCGCCGTGCTGGTGAACCTGCCCGTCGGCGAGGCGGACCCGGTCAAGCGCCTCGCGTCGATCCGCGCGCAGATGGACGACCTGAAGAGCTCGCGCCAGGCCGCCGGTGCCGACGTGATCACGAACCTGTCGAACTTCGCCGCGCCGACGTTGATGGCGCTGGGGTCGCGGACCGCGATGCGGTTCCCGCAGCAGATCCTGCAGACCGTCACCACGAACGTGCCGGGCCCGCGCATCCCGCTCTACATGCTCGGCCGCCCGCTGGTGGAGATGTTCCCGTACGTGCCGGTCGCCTCGACGATCCGGATCACCGTCGGCATCTTCTCCTACCTGGACAGGTTCACCTTCGGCATCAACGCCGACTTCGACGGCGTGCCGGACGTCCAGCTGCTCGCCGACGGCATCCGCGCCGGCTTCGACGAGATGGTCGCGCTGGCCGCCGAGGCCGAGGAGAAGACCGAGACCGCTCAGAAGGTCGTCGAGGCCAAGCCTGCTGCGAAGCCCGCTGCCACGAAGCCCGCTGCGAAGGCCGCTGCGAAGCCCGCTCCCAAGCCGCGGACCGTTCGCTCGACGACCAAGGCCGCACCGAAGACCTCGGTGAACGGAGTGAAGCCGGAGACGACGGCCTGAGACACGATCTGACGGTTCAGGCGGGCGCGCACGACCTGCACCTGACCGTAGTAGGACTCGACGCACGGCTGGGCGCCCTCGGACTGGCGCTCGGCCAGGTCGACGACGTCCGCATCGAGCTGGAGAACGTGCGATGGTCGCGCTGGCGTGCCCGCCGCGCGACCGTCGTGTGCCGGGATGTGCACGTGAACCCGCCCGCGGTGCTGGTGTCGTCCCCGGTCGAGTTCCGCGTCGAAGTGAACTTTTCCGACATTCCGGAGTTACAACCGGTCAGTTGGTTGCCGTTGACCGTCCGGTTAGTCGGCTCAGAGCTGCACGTGAAGCTGCATAAGTGGCTGCCGGCGCGCGTTTTCGCCGTGCCGGAACTCCCGCGCGGGATCGAGCTAACGGGCGTGGAGCAACTCGACGACCACTTCGTGCTGACCGGAGCCGCCCCCGTCCTGCGGGAGCGGCTCACGCTCGGTCAGCTCGCGGAGGTGCTCAAGCGGTTGGCGTCGATCCAGTCCAGGACCCGCTCGGACACGACGCCGGGGATCTCCATCTGGGGCACGTGACCGATGCCCGCGTACTCGTCGTAGCGCCAGTGCGGGTGCCTGCGGGCCACGTACCGGGCCGCGGCCACGTTGACCAGCCGGTCCCGGTCGCCGCTCATCAGGAACACCGGCACGCGCACCTTCGACATCGCCGCGTAGTAGGCACCGCGCTTGGACGTCGTGAACACGGTGCTGCGGGCAGCCGCGAGGAACGCCGTGTCCAGCCCCTGCACCTTCGCGCGTTCGCCGATCAGGTGCTCCGACGCCAGCTTGAGCTCCTCGGGGATGCCCGACGGGTCCACGCAGACCAGTTCCAGCAGGCGGTCGACCTGGGCACGGGGCGGCGCGGTCTTCGCCTTGGCCAGGAACCGCTCCCCCAGTCCGGGCACCGAGTACATGAAGAACGTGGCCAGCATCGTCGGGTCCGGGCGCGTCCCGAACACCATCGGCAGCGCCGGGTCGACCAGCACCAGGCCCCTGACCAGGCCTGGGTTGTGGGCGGTGTGGAACAGGGAGATCATCCCGCCCATCGAGTTGCCGACCAGGATCACCGGCTCGCCCACGACGTCGGTGATGAACCGGCCGAGCAGCCGCGAGTTGGCCTGGACCGTGGTCTGGCGGCCCTCCGGGTGCGTCAGCCCGTGCCCAGCGAGGTCGACGGCCGCGACGCGTGCCTTCTTCGCGAGCAACGGCGCCAGCAACGCCCAGTTCAGGTGAGAGCCGCCGAGCCCGTGCACGAGGACGACCCGCGGACCGTCTTCCGGTCCGCCGAAGTCGACCCAGTGCACGGGCCCGTCGAGGTCCGCGTAGTGGCTGGTGCCGCCGAAGTTCGCCACAGTCGTCATACCAACCAGTATGTCGCTTGGGGCTACTGATCGGTAGCGCCTACTGGAGCCACTCCCAGCGCGGGGCCGGCTGGCACTTCTTGGTAGCGGTCTCCACCTTCTCGATCGGATCGTGGTCGGGAAGCGTGATGTTGGTGCCGGGCATGGTCCAGCACTTTTCCTCTTGTTCGAAGCCGGTGCCGCCGAGCAGGTTCCCGGCCGCGTCGTAGACCCGCATCTCCGAACTGCCGTTCTCGTCGCCGGTGGCCTTCCACGTCGACGGGTACATCATGCGCACGAGGTAGGTGCCGTTGGCGATCTTGGCTTCCGCCGTCTTGCCGTCCGGTGCCCGGTACGTGATCCGTGCGACGGACGAGTCGACGCGACCTGCGAGGACGCGGTAGCCGGGGGCACCCGCGAGCTCCGGGAAGTTCGGGTTCGTGTCACCGCCGGGATAGCTGCCGCCGGCGTCCATGGCGAAGTGTCCGGCCAGATAGCCGATGTACATGGGCTGGTAGCCGCCCGCCTTGTACTGCTTTCCGCCGCGGTCGATCTGGCACGCGACATAGGCCTTGTCGGTGTAGAGCAACGCGAACCCGTCGGTGCCGACGAGGTCGAACTGGTGCAACGTCAGCTTGCCCGGCACGCCCGAGGACTTGGTGCAGCCCTCCTCGATCGCCGCGATCCGCTCCGGCGCGAGGCCGAAGGTTTCGCGCACCTTCTGCGCCGAAGTCGGGGACGGGGTGATCTGCACAGCCGGCGTGGGCTCCGAGGTCCCCGGCCTGAACAGCATCACGCCCGTCGCCACGACGGCCACCGCGGCAGCGGCGGCGAGGATCGGCACGGCGAGCCGGGACGACTTGCGGCGACCGGTGACAGCCCGTTCGAGCTCGGCGCGGATCTGGATGTGCCGGCCCGGCGGCAGGTCGCGAGTGGGTGGAAGCATGCTGGTCATCGGTCCTCCCCGGTGTGCACGAGCTCGCGGTCCTGCTGGAGCTTCGACTTGGCCTTGCTGACCCGCGCCCGCACGCTGCCCTCGGTGATGCCGAGCACCGCCGCGGCGTCCGCGTACGACACCCCGGACCACACGCAGAGCGCGAGCGCCTCGCGTTCGTTGCGCGGCAGCTTCGCCACAGCGTTGAGCAGGGCTTTCATCCGCAGCTGGTCGTCGAGCCGCTCGGCCACCTGGTCCGCGTGGTCGGGCATCGGCCGCTCCTCGCCGACGCGCCGCAGGTGGCGCAGCCGTCGCGTCAGGGACCGCTGGTCGTTGCGCACCACGTTCGTCGCCACCGTGAGCAGCCACGGCAACGCCGACTCGCGCTCCAGCCGCACGTCGGCGCGCTTGCGCCAGGCCAGCAGGAACGTGGCCTGCAGGTGGTCCTCGGCCTCGGCCCAGGAGGCGGTCAACCGGAAGCAGTGGTTGTAGACCGCCTTCGCGTGCCGGTCGAACAGCACCCCGAAGGCGTGCGCACCGCCCTCGGCGGCCTGCGACCACAAGGCGCGGTCGTCAGGGTCTTCGGTTGTCATACCTGTTCGTGTCCGCTCGCCCGGTCGGTGTTGGCACCTTTCTGGCACTAGTTTCACGCGCCGCTCTCTAACGTTCCCGAGCGTGGCACATCTGGGGGTGGCCGACCTGACGGACATCGCGCACGCGGCATACGGCCGTGAGCTGCGCGATGTGGCACGTCTGCGCGGCGGCAGCAAGAAGGGCGTCTACCGGCTGACGCTCGACGACGGCACGACGGGCGTCGCCTACGTGTGGCGCGCGTCCGAGGACTACTGGCCGGAGCACGAGCACGACCCGTTGTTCGGCAACGCGAGCGGACGCGACCTGTTCCTCACGGCGCACACGACGCTGTCCGAGGCCGGGGCGTGCGTGCCGCGGCTGGTGCTGGTCGACCGTGACGTGATCGTGGTCGAGGACCTGGGCGGCGACTTCCTGGAGAAGCTGCTCGACGACGACACCGAGGTGCTCGAACGGCTGTGGGACGACGTGCAGGCCATGCACCAGCGACTCAGCCCGCGCTACGGTCGCCCGAACGCCCTCCAGCCCGCCGACGCGCCCCCGGTGCCGGACGTCGTGCTGCAGCGCGCTCTCGGGCACCTCGACGCGTGCTGCGAACGGGTCCCACGCATCGCCGCCGAACGCTCACGACTGGAAGCCGAGCTGCACCAACGGCACGCGCTGATCGAGCCGCGCACGTCGTACGGCCTGCTCCACGGCGAGCTGGGCCCGGACCACGTGCTCGTCGCCGACGGCAGACCGGTGCTGATCGACATCGAGGGCGTGATGTTCTTCGACGTCGAGTGGGAGCACGTGTTCCTCGAACTGCGGTTCGGCCCGCACTACCGCCCGGTCCCGGGCCTCGATCCCGCCCGTCTCTCGCTGTACCGCCTCGCTCAGTACCTGTCCCTCGTGGAGGGTCCGCTTCGCTTGCTGGACGGTGATTTCCCGCACCGCGAGGCGATGCGGGAAATCGCCGACCACAACATCGAGCGCGCCTTGTCCTGCTAGATCTCCAGGTAGTCCAGGTTCGGGCCGCCGTTCGCGGTCGTCGCGGCCGCCCGGATCATGTTCTCTCCGGCGTCGAGGTTCAACGTCACGGTCACCGACTGCCACGTCGTCCACGCGCCGGTGCCCGCGAACGCCTGCTCGTCCACCGCGAGCCGGCCGTTGACCAAGAGGTCCAGCGGCCGGTTCGCCGTCGTGCCGTTGGCGAACCGCAGCGTGACCTGCCGCGGTCCGGCGACGTCGCTGGAGACCTTGAACTCGACCGCGGACCCCGCGACGTTGTCGTAGTTGACGAACCCGGTGCCGGAGAACCCGGCGTGGTTCGACTCCACGACCCCTTGCGACACAACGCCGTTCTCGGCCTCGTACCGCGACTCCGGCGTGGGCCCGCCCGCACCCGGATACGCCGAACCCAGCCATGCCTCGTCGATCCGCAACTGCGCCTTGCCTTGCGTGGACGTCTTCTCCACCCGGACGTGGCGCGCGGTCGTGTTCGCGGGCAGGTCGATGAACTGCACCCCGCGGTGGTTCGCCAGCGACCCGGACTTCACGTTCGTCCAACTGGAACCGTCGTTGGACATGTAGACGTTGTAGTTCTTGATGCGCGCGGAGTTCGACGCCGGATAGGTCGTCGAGTCCTCGCGCTGGTTCAGCGCGACGTACGAGACCTTCTTCGCCGAGCCCAGGTCGAACCGCAGCGACACCGTGCCCGCACCCGTTGCGTCCCAATAGGTCTGGTAGTTGCCGTCGGCCGCGTGCGAGGCGGGGTGGCCGGAGCCGGACGCCGACGCGCTCATCGTGTAGGACGAGGCCGGGATGATCCCCTCACGCCCGGTGGTCTCGACCTTGAACACGGTGTCGTACTGGTCCCAGTTCGTGATGCCGTTCAACGTGATCGTGCCGCCGGACTGCGCCCAGTTCACCGCCGCGCCCGTGCGCAGGTTCGTGACTTTGCTGACCTTGTAACCGTTGTCCCGCACCTTCAACGTGCTGCCGGACGGCTTGGTGATCACGTGCACGTAGTGGTTCTGCGGGTTGCTCTTGGACACCGTCGTGACGCCGTGCGCGCCGTCGTTCCAGAACCCCGGCTTGAGCCCGCCGTTGAGGTACCCGCCGCCGTACGTGCCGCCGATCGACTCCCAGATGTCGCCGAGGTAGGTGTTGGTGAAGTTGTTGAAGGCAGCCTGGTTCGACGGGAACTTGCCGTTGACCATCGCGGTCTCCGCCATCAACGCCTTGACGTCACTGCCGGCGTTGGTGATCAGCCGTCCCAGTGTGAGCTTGTAGTCGACGGCGGAGTTGGAGCCGGAGTACCACCACGCCCCGGTGCTCGGCAGCTTGAAGCACGCCTCGATCAACCGCGGCGCCGCCGTGTAGACCGCCTGCGGGTAGTCGTAGTTCGGCGTCATGCCGGTCTTCTGCTCGTTGCTGATCGTGTCCATGATCGCCGTGTCCTCGTTGTTGTTGCTGAGGACCATGTCCGGACGATCACGCCGGATCCGTTCGTACAGCCCGTTCTGCTCCCAGTAGGCGTTGTCGTTGTCGATCCAGAACCCGGCGAGCTTCGGGTACCGCTGCATGACCTCGACGAAGTTGTCGTAGCTGAACTGCCCGAACCCGGGCCTCTCCTGCAGGTTGACCGTCTTGCCCTTGTACTTCGAGTACCCGGCCGAGTCGAGCCACTCGTGCCCGCCCTCGTCGTGCCACTGCGGGTCGTCGGTCATGTAGTTGATGACCTTCAACCCCTCGGCAGACGCCGCGTCGATCAACTCGCCGAGAAAGTCCCGCTTGGTCGAGCAACTACCGGGAATCGCGCTCGGCCACGCCCGCGCGTACCCGAGCCTGCTGTGGAACGACGCCAGCACCAGGTACTGCGCGTGCAACTTCTTCGCCTCGTCGACCCAGTACTTCGCGGTCCAGCCGCCGTTGGTGACAGCGGCCTCCCAAGCGCTGCAACTGGTGTAGCCCGGATTCGTCCGCATCCCCCAGTGCAGGAACAACCCGGAGGTCGACGCCCGCAGCCAGTCCTGCCGGGGATGCAGCACCTCGGCGCGCGCCGGAGTGCTCACGCCTGCAACGAGTAGAGCGGCGGTCATCAACACGCCGAGACGACGCAACGTTTTGCGCACGAGCCAGCCTCCTGGTGGACGCCTCCTGCGGCGGAAGGAAGACGTGCTCGGTGTTACCGCGCAAAGGTCTACGCCAATCTGCGGCGACGTTCAATAGGTCCTCGGAGGTATGACCGGGTTAAACACCAAACCGAATCGATAAAGGCTCCAAATGAGCCGATGTCTAACGCTCGTCTCGCTTGAAGAGCCGACCAACCCCGGTCACCAGACAGACGGCGAGCACCCAACCCAGCACGGTGAAGGCCAGCGACGCCCACCTCGCACCGTGCAGCGGCACCCAGAGCTCACTGTGGTTCAAGCTCATGATCGGTAGCAGCAGATCGATCGTGTAGAGCCACGGGTCGAACCAGTAGGCCTCCAGCCCAGGCCTCGCCCTCGCGAAGTTGTCCGGGTTCTGCCGGAGGAAGTGGAAGATCACGCCTCCTGCAGCGGTGAGAACGCCCAGCCACCACACGATTCGGAGCGGCCGGTACCCGTACCCGACGGTGGGGTTGAGCACCCACCACACCATCCGGTGCAGCCTGCCGAAGATCCCGTCCAGTGAGCGGCGCCGGGCGTCTTCCTTGGCCATCAGCACGTCGGTCGCCTCATCGTGCTGGCCGGCGTTCGCGTACGTGGAAGCGAGCTGCAGGTAGACCTGCGGAACGTAAGCGTGACGGTCACGCAGCCAGGTGAGTCGTTTGTCCAACTCCATCGAGTCTTCGCGCAGCGCGCCGTAGACGAAGCCGTCGAGCCTGCTCTTGTGCGCCCAGTCACGCTCGCTGTCACCGAACGACCCCGCGCGCACGAGGCGCAGGTCCACCGAGCCCGACGGGCGCTCCGCGAACCCCAGCCGCAACGACCCCACGACCTGGGTGCCTTTGAGCTTCAACGACGGCTTGCCCTGCAGGACGGCCTTGAGGAACGTGATCTCGGAACCGACTCTCGCATCGCACATCCGCACGCATCCAGTCGCACGCACCTTGTCGAACTTCACGGCGTGCTTGACCCGCACTCGATCGCATCGCACCGCGTCGCCGTTGTGCTCCAGCCTGGCCCCAGTGAAGTCGAGTTTGCCTTCGACCGACGCTCCCGCGAGATCGACCTTGCCACGCGCGAAGAACGATCCGCAGAGCTTCGCGTCCCCGGCCACGTTGATGCCGTGGGCGACCAACGCGTCTCCCTCGTCGATTTCGAAGCGCCCGCCTGTGCAGTCGAGGTTGCCGCCTACGTGCGCTCCGCTCAGCACGACCTGGCCGCGCGCTCGGAAACGCTTGCGATCACGGACGGACAGGCTCAGGTCGTTGCGCACTCTCAACCCGGTGGCGTTGATCGCCACGCCGCCCTCGTTCTCGAAGTGAGCCCCCTGGGCGCCCAGCAGACCGTTGATCCGCGCCCCCGCCAGGCGGAGCTCGCCGCGCACGGCAGTTCCCCTGCGCAACACCAGGTTCAGAGAAGTCACCGAGCGGGTGAGGTTGATCGCGACGCCACAGGGGTTGATGAACTTCCCGCCGGTGAACTTCAGCCAGCCGCCGAACTTGCAGCCGACGAGGTTCAACTCGCCCCTCACCACGCAGGTCTCGGAGAACTCCACCTCCTGCCGCACGGTCATCCCGATCGCACTCAGCGCCGTCCTACCCGGATTGGTGAAGCGAGCACGGTGACAGACCAGTCGTCCGGCGATGTCCGCACCGTTCAGGTTCACATCGCCCTGGACCGAGAAACCGTTGCGCCAGAAGACGTGCTCTTGCACGACCAGACCACTCAGCTCCAACGTCCGGTCCTCACCGGGATTGCGGAAGGTCGCACCGTCGCAAATGAACTGACCGCCGATGTGGGCACCGATCATGTGTGTCAGTCCGGTCACCTGAAACTTGCGCGAGCAGTAGAAGTCCTGCTCCACCCGCAGCCCGTCGGCCTTCAGCGCGCCGTCCGGCGGACCGTCGATCACGCAGTCCTCCATGTCCAGTTGTCCGGCCACATGAGCACCGTTGAGCTGCACACACCCCCTCACAACACAACCGTGCAGCGCCAAACCATCCCGAAACCGGGCTTGTGACGCACTCAGCCCGGGCAGTCGGCAGTCGACCAGGTACAGGCCCGCCAGAGCCGCCTGTTCGACGTTGGGCACGTCGTCGAAATCGCACCCCTCGAACTCCACCGGGAAACCGACGTCCGCCGCCTCCAGGTCCAGCTTTCCCACCACGACCACGTTGAACAAGGACAGCTTGCGCGGTCGCTCGCCCATCACACGGATCAGTTGCCGCGCAAGAAACTCGGCTCCGATCTCCCGGCCACCGCCGTGGAACTCGACCCGCTTGTCCGGTTCGATCTCTTCGAGAAGCTCCAGCTCCGCTGGCGTCATGTCGCGCGCACTCCAAGGCCGCGACCGCGGGTGATGGACGCGATCTGATGTGTCGGGTTAGTCCGCCCCAGGTGACGAGTTGTTAGCCGACAAGCGAATGTTCACCCGATCAGCCGTGAGAGGGGTGACCGTAAAGCCCCGCGCCGGCGATCTCCAGCGTCGTGAGGAACGCGGACGACGCCTGGTAGGAGGCCTCGACCAGTTCCGCGGTGTGCGAGAAGTCCAGCGGCGTCACGGCCTGCACCGGCGGCCCCGGCAGGTACAGCACGGGCGCGTGCTGCGAGGCGAGTTCGACCTCCAGCACCGCCTGGTTGCGCATGCCCAGGGTGGCCCAGAACAACAGCGTCTCGGCGAGCGTCTCGGGCACGGTCGGCAGGTGGCCGGGGAACGCGCAGTCCAGCACCACCAACGACTGCGCGCCCATCGCCAGCGCCTGCCGGATCGGCACGTTCGCCAGCACACCGCCGTCGTAGAGGACGCGCTCGCCGATGCGCACGGGCGGATAGATGCCGGGAATCGCCGCGCTGGCCATGATCGCCGGAACCAGCTCGCCGGACGTGATGTTGACCGCCTCGCCCGTCACGCAGTCCACCGACACCGCGCCGAACGGCAGCGTCAGCTCCGCGAACGACGTGGCCCCGTCGAGACCCTCGGCGAGCACGGCGGCCAGACCGGTGTTGGGGAACAGGTAGGTCTTGTTGGTGCGGAACGACCTCAGCTGCGCGATCGGCCCGCCGGGGAACACCCGCTGGCGCGTCATGCCCTCCCACATCACCGCCAGCCGTTCCGCCGCCTTCTCCGGGTCCAGCGCGAGCAGCGAGCCGTTGACCGAGCCCACGGACGTGCCGACGACCAGGTCGGGCTTGACGCCGTGTTCCTGCAGCGCGCGCAGCATGCCGACCTGCGAGGCGCCGAGGCTGCCTCCACCTCCGAGTACGAAGGCGATCGGTCCGGGCAAAGAGATCGTCACGTCGGATGATCCTAAGGCGAGACGTGCCAGAGCACCGGGATGGACAGTTCCGGCGGCGTCCGCGAGCCGTGGATGCCGATCAGCTTGCTCAGCACCGGTTCCGCCTGGCTGCGCACGACCACCGCCGTGTCCTTCATCGCCACGACGACGTCTCCGATGCGGTCCAGCGCGAGTGGACCGACCGGGCCGAACCAGCCGGCCTCCACCGCGTCCTCCCGCGACAGCACGTCGGCCCGGTCGCCGAGGAACTCCCGCCACACGTGCAGGACCTCGTCGCTCTCGGTGTGCAGGTAGCGCACCCGCGGTTCGCCGGCGATCACCCGGACTCCCTGCCACAGCAACGGTTCGGTGTCGAAGTCGATCCGCTCGCCCGTGGTGATCATGCCGTGGTCCGCCGTCACCGCGAGCACGGCGCCGGACGGCAGGCGGGCCGCGATGCGTTCTGCGAGCGAGTCCACGAACTCCAGCTGCAGCAACCACTCCTCGGAGCCCGGGCCGTAGAAGTGCCCGATCGTGTCCAGGTCCGGGTGGTAGGCGTAGCAGAACGAGCGGTCCTGCCGCAGTGCCGCGGTCGCGGCCAGCGCGAGGTCGCCGAAGCCCACCACGCCCCGGTACCACGAGCCGCGCAGCGCCGCCCGGGACAAGCCGCTGCCGCGATGATCGCGCGGCGCGACCGCACTCACCGCGACCCCGGCCGCCGCGGCGCGTTCGAACAGGGTCGGGTGCGGCTGGACGACCTCGGGCACGAGCGCCTTGCGCAGGTCGTGGCGGTGGTCGCCGACGCGCGACCAGGTCAGTGCGTTGAGCACCTCGTCACCGACGCAGAACGTGTAACCGACGATGCCGTGCTCGCCGGCGAGCAGGCCGGTGCCGATCGAGGCGATGCTCGTGGCGGTGGTCGACGGGAAGCCCGCCGAGGTCTCGCGGCCGGCCATCGACGACAGGAACGGGGCGTGCTCGGCGTGTTCGCGCAGCAGTTCGTGCCCCAGCCCGTCGACGAGCAGCAGCACGACACGCCGGGCGACCGGCAGGTTCAGCGTGTTGTCCACACCCGGCACTTCCAGGCCGGACAGCAGCGACGGGACGACCTCGGCGATGGTCACCAGGACACCGTGCCACGTCGAATCCGACAGCGGGCAGAATGGCGCGCTGTGACAACGCTCATCCACCAGAAGATCGCTGACGAGCTCGGCGTGGCCGCGGGCCAGGTGAGCTCCGCTGTCGAACTGCTCGACGGTGGCTCGACCGTCCCGTTCGTCGCCCGCTACCGCAAGGAGGCGACCGGCGGTCTCGACGACGCGCAGCTGCGCACGCTCGAGGAGCGGCTCGGCTACCTGCGCGAACTGGAGGAGCGCCGCGCGGCGGTGCTCGAGTCGATCCGGTCGCAGGGCAAGCTCGACGAGGCACTCGAAGCGCAGATCCTCGCCGCCGAGAACAAGGCACGGCTCGAGGACCTCTACCTGCCGTACAAGCCGAAGCGCCGCACGAAGGCCCAGATCGCGAAGGAAGCCGGTCTCGAGCCGCTGGCCGACGCACTTCTGGGTGATCCTTCGCTGAACCCGCAGGAAGAAGCCGCGAAGTTCGTCGACCCCGCGAAGGAGGTCGCCGACGCGGCGGCCGCCCTGCAGGGTGCGCGGGCCATCCTGGTCGAGCGGTTCGGCGAGGACGGCGACCTCATCGGTGAGCTGCGCGAGCAGATGTGGACGCGCGGCCGCGTGGTCTCCAAGGTCCGCGAGGGCAAGGAGACCGAGGGCGCCAAGTTCGCCGACTACTTCGAGTTCGACGAGCCCTTCAACAAGCTCCCGTCGCACCGCATCCTGGCGCTGTTCCGCGGCGAGAAGGAGGAGGTCCTCGACCTCGTCCTGGAGCCGGAGGAGCCGGTCGAGGACGGCCCGTCGTCGTTCGAGGTGCGCATCGCCGCGCGCTTCGGCATCGACGACCGCGGCCGCCCCGGCGACAAGTGGCTCACCGACACCGTGCGCTGGGCGTGGCGGACCCGGATCCTCGTGCACCTGGGCATCGACCTGCGCGGACGCCTGCGCGCGTTCGCCGAGGACGAGGCCGTGAAGGTGTTCGCCTCGAACCTGCGCGATCTGCTGCTGGCCGCCCCGGCCGGCACCCGCGCCACGATGGGTCTCGACCCCGGCTACCGCACCGGTGTGAAGGTCGCGGTCGTCGACGCCACCGGCAAGGTCGTCGCGCACGGCGTCATCCAGCCGCACGTGCCCGCGAACCGCTGGGACGAGTCGATCGCGAAGCTCGCGGTGATGGCCAAGCAGCACAACGTCGACCTGATCGCGATCGGCAACGGCACGGCCTCGCGCGAGACCGACAAGCTGGCCGCAGACCTGATCAAGCGCCACCCGGAGCTCAAGCTCACCAAGATCGTGGTGTCCGAGGCGGGCGCGTCGGTCTACTCGGCTTCCGCGTACGCGTCCTCGGAACTGCCGGGGCTCGACGTGTCGATCCGCGGCGCGGTCTCCATCGCGCGCCGCCTGCAGGACCCGCTGGCCGAGCTGGTGAAGATCGATCCGAAGTCCATCGGCGTCGGCCAGTACCAGCACGACCTGGCCGAGGCGAAGCTGTCGCGCTCGCTCGACGCGGTGGTCGAGGACTGCGTGAACGCGGTCGGCGTGGACCTCAACACGGCGTCCGTGCCGCTGCTGACCCGCGTCTCCGGCATCACCGCCGGTCTCGCGGAGAACATCGTGCTGCACCGCGACGCGAACGGGCCGTTCAAGACCCGCAAGTCGCTCATGGAGGTCGCCCGGCTGGGCCCGAAGGCGTTCGAGCAGTGCGCGGGCTTCCTCAAGATCCGCGGTGGCGACGAGCCGCTCGACGCCTCCTCGGTGCACCCCGAGGCGTACCCGGTCGTGCGGCGGATGCAGGCCGAGGCGGGCGAGGAGCTGATCGGCAACACGGCCGTGCTGACCAAGCTGCGGCCGGAGAAGTTCGTGGACGAGCAGTTCGGTCTGCCGACCGTCACGGACATCCTGCGCGAGCTGGAGAAGCCCGGCCGCGACCCGCGCCCGGCGTTCAAGACGGCGACCTTCGCGGACGGCGTCGAGAAGATCGCCGACCTCAAGCCCGGCATGGTGCTGGAGGGCGTCGTGACGAACGTGGCCGCGTTCGGCGCGTTCGTGGACATCGGCGTGCACCAGGACGGTCTCGTGCACATCTCGGCCCTGTCCAACAACTACGTCAAGGACCCGCGCGACGTCGTGAAGTCCGGCGACGTGGTGCGGGTGAAGGTGCTGGAGGTCGACGAGGCCCGCAAGCGGATCGGCCTGACGCTGCGGCTGACCGACGAGCCGGGCAAGCCCGCGCCGAAGCAGCAGGGCGGCGGCGGTGGCGGTCGTGACCGCCGGCCGCAGCGCGGCGGACAGCCTCAGCGCGGCAACCAGCAGCGCAACTCGCCTCCGCCCGCCAGCGGCTCGATGGCGGACGCGCTCCGCAAGGCGGGCTTCGGCAAGTAAGGCAGACCATGAACGGCGCTTTTGTGGACCACAGGTCCACAAAAGCGCCGTTCATGCCTTAATGTGAACGGGCGGACGGGGACGCGCCAGCGCGACGGCATAGGCGGCTCGCAGTTCAGCTATCACTGCCTCAGGTTCGGTGCGTAGACGCGAAGGAAGCGTCTGCACTACGCCGATACCGTTCGCCGCGTACCTTGAGTTACGCGCAAGCGTCTTCGCGTACGACTGCTTGCTGTAGTGAAACTCGTTGCTGTCGATCTCCCAGGCGAGTGCCACCTCATCACACCAGGCATCAGGCATGGCCACATAGCCGCCTGCGGCATCGACGACAACCGAGTTGCAGTGAGGCGTGGGCAGGCCGGCCAGACGCCAGATCTCCAGCGCGTCGGCCTCTGCCACGGAGCGCACACCAAGATCGATCTCGTTCAGCACTCGTCTCGCCAACGCGGTCCCACGTTTGGTGCCGGTGTCCAGCTCACGGCGTAGCTCAGCCACATCCGTCAGCCCGCTTTGAACTGATTCGATCAGCACCGCTCGAACAACATCAAGGTCCCGTACGCGACGCACGCCGTCCAGAACAGCACGTGTGGGAGGGGCAAGCGGTATGCCGTCGCGAAGGACCGTACGAGGAAAGAACACCGTACGTTCGACAACCGCAAAACCCGAGCTGAGCACGCGATACCTGTTGGGTATCAGGAGATGTACGAACTCCGGATCTGGGCCAGTGCGGAGGTGATAGCAGCGCGCCGCCTGAAAACCGGTGACAACGGCTTCGTGCCGGGCGAACATCAGCGCGGCCTCTATTCGCTGACGCGGGGTAGGTGGTGCTCGGTCGAGCATCACGATTCCCGGCAGCAGGTAGCGCCATCGACCACCTGGCTGACATTGCCTGTACGCGGTCTTCCGTCCTACGCCGAGCGCCTCGAGCTCCGACACTCTGACAACGCCGAACTTGCTGTGCTGCCACAGTTCGCCGTCAACGCGATCCCACTCTCCTCTGTCCATGCCCCCATCGTGCCCAGCACCCCTGACATTTCTGCCCTGCAGCTGCACGGGCAGACCATGAACGGCGCTTTTGTGGACCTGTGGTCCACAAAAGCGCCGTTCATGGCTTACTTGGCGCGGGTGCCCTTCGCCTTCACGAGTTCGGACTCGAAGAGTTCCTCCACGGTGGTGAGGCCGCCGGGCGCCGACCTGTCCACCTTGGTGACGTACGACTGGGTCGAGGACGGGCGGCCCACCAGCGAGTAGTGCAGGGCGCCGGTGAGGCCCTGGGTGTCCAGGCCGTTGGTGTCGTGGAACGCCTTCAGCACGCCGTCCCGCGTGAGGTCGCCGTTCTTGCAGGCCTTCTCCACCACCGACAGGAACACCTTCGCGACGGTGTAGCCGTGGTCGACGTAGATCGCGGGCTTGTCGTTGGGGTAGTTCTTGTTGAACGCCGCCGCCACCTCGCGCGGACCGGCCTGGGTGCCGGTGAACGGCGCCACGGACGTCACCACCGAGACCTGCTTCTCGACGGCCGCGCCGACAGGCGAGTCGAGGATCGCGGTGTCGAAGCCGACCACGTTGACCATGAACGGCACGTCCCACTTCAGCGCGGCGGCCACCCCGACCGCGGCGGCCGTCTGGGCGGGCGTGGTGCTCAGCATGACGGCCTTGGCGCCCTGGGCCTTCAGCGCGGCGATCTGCTGGGTGAGGTCGGCCGTGGTCTCACCGATGGGCTGTTCGGCGACCTTCATGTTCCACTGCGCCCCGACGAACCGGCTGCCCTCGACGGCGTTGTCGCCGTAGCTGCCCTGGACGAAGACGTGGCCGATGGTGTCGCCCTCCTTGATGACACCGCGGCGCTTGTAGTGGTCGAGTCCGTTGATCACGTCGAGGTCGTAGGTCGTCCCCACGATCATCATGTGCGGGTTGCCGAGCAACGACGCGGCCCACGACGCGGGAGCGGTCAGCGTGCGCGTCTGCATGATGTCCGGCTCGATGGCCGCGGTCATCGGCGTGCCCGCGAGCTCCAGCAGACCCAGAACCTGCGGCTCCAGGTCGAAGTACGCGTCGAGCGCCTTCTGCACGTCGTACGCGTGGTCCTTCTGCTTGAGCTCGACCCGCCGGCCGCAGATGCCCCCGCGGTCGTTGACCTGCTTCAGGTACAGCTCGTAGCCCTTCATGCGGGTCAGCGCGGAGGCCTTGAACGGACCGGTCATGTCGGTGAGGATGCCGAGCGAGATCGTGTCGGCGGTCACGCCCGGTCCGGTTTTGACCTGGGCTTTCTCGTCGTTCTTGGCGCCACAGCCGGCCACGAGCAAGGCGAGCGCCAAGGCGGCGGGCGGTACACGGCGGCGGAAGGGCATGCAGCAGTCCTTGTCCCAGTGATCTCGACATACTAAGCGGTAGCTCAGTATTGATTTCGTCGTCACATATTGCGTCTCTATGTGGTACGGAACACAGATACGTAAGGTTCATGTGACTACCGCTCGACTACTCGGTGTGCTAGCTCTTCGGTGCCGAACGAATTGAGATACGGCGTGATCGCCCACATTTCGGGTATACGGACGGCATGGCTGACGTGATCACATTGCTGCAGAAGCAGCACGAAACGATCCGCACGTTGTTCGCCGAAGTCGAGACCGCCAGCGGCGCCGAACGCAAGGACGCGTGGCATGAGCTCGTGCGGCTGCTCTCCATCCACGAGACCGCGGAGGAGGAGATCGTGCATCCCGCCGTCTCACGCGTGAGCGGTGGCGAGCCGATCGTGGACGCACGCGTGGCGGAGGAACACCGTGCGAAGGAACTCCTCAGCACGATGGACGACATAGGGCCCGACGCGGAGGGTTTCGACACTCTGCTCGTGCAACTCCGTGACGACGTGCTCGCCCATGCAGCCCACGAGGAACAGATGGAGTTCCCGCTGCTGCGCGAGGTGCACGACCAGGAGCGCCTCGAACGCATGGCGCGCGCGGTGGAAGCCGCCGAAGCGATCGCGCCGACCCGCCCGCACCCCGGCGTCGAGAGCCCGATCGCGAACCTGGCGCTCGGCCCGGTCGTGGCGGTGGTGGACAAGGCACGGGACGCGATCCGCAAGGTGCTCGGGTGAGGGTCCTCCGATGAAGATCGTCGTCACCGGTGGCTCCGGCAACGTCGGCACCGCGCTGCGCCGTCACCTCGACTTCGAGGACGTGGGTGTGGACGTGCGCGAGTTGTCGTCGTTGAGGGACGCCATCCGCGGTGCCGACGTTGTCATCCATCTCGCATTCGCGATCAAGCCGACCGATCAGGCGACGAACGTCGACGGCAGCGAACACCTGCTGACGGCGTGCGTCAAAGAAGAGGTCGGCCACCTGGTCTGCGCGTCGTCCGTCGCCGCGTACGAGCCGGCGCCGCGCTATCAACGCGTGGACGAGTCGTGGCCGCTGAACGGCATCCCCGGCAACACCTACAGCGCGCACAAGGTGCGGCTGGAGGAGATGATCAAACGCTATCCGTTGCCGTGCGCGGTGATCCGGCCGTGCTTCATCGGGCAGGCCTCCGCCGCCGACCAGGTCCGCCGCTGGTTGCTCAGCCCGTTGTTCCCGACGCGACTGCTGCCGTTGCTGCCGATCCCGTTGTGGAACGACCTGCGCCTACAGCTCGTGCACTCCGACGACGTGGCGCGCGCGATCGTGCAGATAGTGCGCCGCAGGGCGTTGGGCGCGTTCAACCTCGCCGCCGAACCGGTGCTGACCGCGCCGATGATCGCCGAACGCGTGGGCGCCGGTCGGTTGTCCGTCCCCTACCCGCTGGTCGAGAAGCTGGCCGGGGCGACGGCACGCCTCCGGTTGCAGCCGTTGACCCCGGAGTGGGTCCGGATGGCCGATCAGGCACCTCTCGTGCGGACCACTCGCGCGCACGATGATCTGGAATGGTGGCCCGAACACGACGCGCGTGATGTGCTGCGCGAGGTCGTCACGGCAATGGGAGGGCGTGCGTGAACGAGGTGGACGCGGTCGTCATCGGCTCCGGCCCGAACGGCCTGGTCGCGGCGACACTGCTGGCGGACGCGGGCTGGGACGTGCTGGTGCTCGAACAGCGCGGCACCCCCGGCGGCGCCGTCACGTCGGCCGAGATCACCGCACCCGGCTTCACCAACGACGTCTACAGCGCGTTCTACCCCCTCGGACTGGGCTCGCCCGTCCTCGGCGCGTTGAACCTCGACGTGCAGTGGCAACACGCACCTGTCGTGCTCGCTCATGTGCTGCCCGACGACCGGGTGGCGCTGCTCTCGCGCGAGGTGGAGACCACGGCGAAGTCCGTCGGCGCGTTCGCCCACGCCGACGCCGACCGCTGGCAGGCGGAGTACGCGCGCTGGCGCGGCGTACGCGACGCCGTGCTCGGCTCACTGCTGCGCCCCTTCCCACCGGTGCGTGGCGCGCTGTCTCTCTTGAAGGCCGCCGGAATCGGTGACGCCTTAAGGCTCGCGCGCACCCTCACGCTGCCGGTGCGCCGTCTGGGCGAGGAACTGTTCGACGGCGAAGGCGCCCGTGTGTTGTTAGCGGGCAACACGATGCACACGGACCTCGGCCCGGACCAGGCCGGCGGCGCGGGCTTCGGCTGGCTGCTGGCCATGCTCGGCCAGGACGTCGGCAACCCGGTGCCCCGCGGCGGCGCAGGCGAGCTGACCGCGTCTCTCGTACGCCGCTTCAGTGGCCGCATCGAAACCAACGCGCGTGTGGCCTCGGTGCTCCACGCGCGCGGTGTAGCCGTTGGCGTGCGTCTGGCAGACGGTTCGGTCGTACGCGCACGCCGCGCCGTCCTGGCCGACATCCCCGCACCGAACCTGTACCTGGACCTGATCGGCGGCGACGCCCTGCCCGGCAGGCTCGCCGACGACCTGAAGAAGTTCCAGTGGGACGGCGACACGATCAAGGTCGACTGGGCGCTGTCCGGCCCGATCCCGTGGGCCAACCAGGAAGCCGCGCGGGCGGGCACCGTCCACCTCGGCGGCGACGTCAACGGCATGGCCACCACGGCCCACGAACTCGCGTGCGGCAAAGTCCCGCGCAACCCGTTCATGGTCATGGGCCAGATGACGACGACCGACCCGTCACGCTCCCCCGCCGGCACGGAGGCCGCCTGGGCGTACACACACGTACCGCTCAACGGCAACTGGACCTCAGACCGCCTGAAGCGCCGAGCCGACCGCATGGAGCTGATGATCGAGGAACGCGCCCCGGGCTTCCGCTCCCGCATCCTCAAGCGATCGGTGCTCGGCCCGGACGAGATCGGCACGGTCAACGGCGGCACCGCGGCCATCCACCAGCAGCTGATCTTCCGCCCGGTACCGGGCCTCGGCCGCGCGGACACCCCGTTCGACCGCCTCTACCTGGCGGGGTCGTCGGCGTGGCCGGGCGGCGGCGTGCACGGCGCGGCGGGCGCGAACGCGGCACGGGCGGCCCTCACCCGCTGGGGTGCCGCTGGTGAGCTGTACCGGACCTTGATCCAGGGCCTGCACAAAGCGATCTGCTGACGCGCCGGCATCAGACCCGGCCACGAGCCAGCGCGTCGAGGCGCCGCAGGGTCTCCTTGTTGCGTGGAGTGAGCAGCAGGTCCTGCAGAAACGCCGGCAGGAGCGCCGTCGGACCGCGCACCACGCGCTCACCCATGTGCACGTGCGTGATCGACTCAGACCGCGCCCGCAGGGTGATGGTGATCCGCGCGGCACCCGCCGGCCACAGCCGTGCGTCCAGTTCCAGCATCTGCCCCGGTTCGCAGCGCACCACCTCGGTGGTGTCCTGGATGACCAGCGGCCACGGTCCCACGCTGTGGTGAATGCGCGTGCCGCACTTGGGCCAGCCGGTGTCCACGTCGCGGATGTGCGACGCGCCCACCACCCAGCCCGCGTACGACCAGCCGTCGGCGAGCACCGTCCACACGGCGTCGATGGGCGCTTCTACGTTCAGGGAAACCTCAGCCACGCCCACGAGGTACCCCGTGAGTCAGGAGGCAATCCGGCGCGTGCGGCGGCTTTCGGCCTTGCGTTGCAGGTGGTCGGCGGTGAGCTCCAGCTCGTACGACCGCAGGGCCTGGTAGCGCGGCGAGATCCGGAGGGCGAACGTGCCGCTGAGCCGCTCGATCGCCGACGCCGCGCGATCGAGCCGCCTGCGGGCGGCGTCCAGGCCACCGGCTCGCAACATGCGCAGGCAGTTCTCGGCCTCGCAGTTGTACGAGCGGAGCATCAGCGCCGACCAGTCGTCGACGAGCCGGCGCCCCGTGGCGTCCGACCCGTTGTAGGTGACCTGCCCGCCACCCTCGACCGCCGCGCCGTTCTTGATCAGGGTCTTCATCTCGTCGTGGATCAGGTCGAGCTGGGCCTGGTGGTCCGCGTTCGCGTCGGTGCGGAAGACACCGGCCCGCTGGAAGGTCAGCTCCTCCTTCAACGGCTGCAGCTCGGCCCGCGCGTTCTTGATGCGGTGCCGCAGCGCGACGAGCTCGGCGCCGGCCCGGTCGACCTCCTCCAGCGCGTGTGTTTGCGCTGTTCGGGCGTCACCGATTCGAGCGAGCAGCTCCTGCAGGCCTTCCACGGCCCGCTCCAGCTCAGCGATCCGGCGGTTCTTGCGCCCGAGCATGCTTACCTCCCCGAACAGCGACGAAAGGCCCATGCCCGTTCCATCGCAAGGAGGTATCCGCCGTTATCTAGCGCGCTATGCACTCACTCCATCGAGTGATCCCACGAAACGAACGAATCCTTCGGGGTCC
The DNA here is from genome assembly GCF_011067745.1 of Lentzea alba. GTDB lineage: Bacteria > Actinomycetota > Actinomycetes > Mycobacteriales > Pseudonocardiaceae > Lentzea > Lentzea alba. Next base: position 255,338 of record NZ_JAAMPJ010000011.1, on the reverse strand, counting down.
TCGCTCGTGGCGGACTGTTGCAAGATCACGCTGGTGGCGCCCGCTCCGGCCACCGACGCGACGAGATCCGTGACGAACGCGCGGTCCCGGGAGTCCGTCTCGACGTAGACGACCACGGGGTGCTCACGGGACGCGCTGATGGCCCGGATCTGGTCGAGATCGGCCGACGCGTCGAGGATCGTGCCGTCACCGACCTCGCCTGCCAGGTCCAGCGTCTTCACCCCGAACCCGCCGACGTGGATCGGCACGGGTTTCGCCGGTGGCCAGCCCAGCGCGACGTCGGTCAGCCGCACGTACCGGCCGGCGCGGGTGACCCGTTCGCCCGCCAGAAGTGCTTTCAGCGCTTCGGTGTACTCGCGCAGCAGCGTCAGCGGCGACGCCACCCGCCCGCCGACCTGCTCCATCCAGTCCTGCACGCCGTGGCCGACGCCGATCGTGACGCGTCCGGGGAACAACCGGTCCAGCGTCGCGATCTCCATCGCGGTCAGCGCGACGTTGCGCAACGGCACGGGCAGCAGCCCGACACCGACGTTCAAGCGGGAAGTCCAGGCCAGCGCGGCGGAAGCGGTCGCGATGCCGCTCTCCAGGAAGCAGTCCTCCCACAGCCACAACGAGTCCACACCGGACTCCTCGGCCGCGAGGACGACGGAACGCAGGTTCTCAGGCGGAAGCTGGGGCCGGTAGACAGCGCCGAGTGTGGTCACCCGACAACTACTACCTGCCCCAGCCGCGGTCAGCAACAGAGTTGGCTCAGCCGGCGCTGTGGTAGGTGACGTCCCAGTGGTTCGACTCGCGGTAGTAGATGTTGCCCGCGGCCGACTTCCACTTGTTGCCACCGATGGACGTGAAGGTCCGGGTGATGTAGTTGGTGACGCAGCTCGACAGCCGGTAGTCGACCTTGTAACCGTTCCAGTGCGAGTAGGTGCCCGACGCGTGGCCGGTCTCGGTGCCACCGGTGATGGTCAGCGCGCAGCCCGACGCCCGCTTGAACGTCTTGGCACCCGCGATGGTCGTCTGGTTGATCTGCTCGAACGACGTGCAGTTCGGACGGTTGCGGTCGCTGCAACCACCGCTGGACGTCCAGGTGATGCCGGCCGCGCGCAGCTGCGCGGTCGCCTGCGCGTGGGTGTACTTGGCTGGGGCCGCCGAGGCGATGGACGCGCCCATCAGCAAAGCGGCGAACATCGCGACCACAGCGGCGATCGTGCGAACGAACATGCTCTCTCTCCTTATGCCCAAAGCAAGGTGCGGCGAAGTTAGGGAGAAGCGGTAAAGAGACGCCTAAATCGACCTTTGGCCGATCTTTGGCGCGCCCGTGGACAGTCCCGGTCACCAACAAGGCAAGTCGATCGGAGCTACAACGATGCGCATTCGCCACGCCGTCGCGGCGACCGCTATCTCTCTCGGGCTGCTGGGCGGCCTCAGTGGAATCGCCCAGGCCGCCCCGGAGGGCCCCTCGGAGCCGGAGGGCTCCATCTCGCAGGTCGAGGCGGCGGCCGGATATGGCGGCTCGATCACCCGCACCGAGGTCATGAAGCGGGCCAAGGACTGGTGGGACCGCAAGATCCCGTACAGCCAGAGCAAGTACGCCTACGACATCAACAAGGGCAAGAAGTACCGCACCGACTGCTCCGGTTTCGTGTCCATGGCGTGGAAGCTCACGTCGAGCCGCAACACGTCCACTTTGGACGAAGTCGCCACGAAGATCTCCTGGGCGAACCTCAAGCCGGGCGACATGATCCTGCGCAACGGCCACGTGAAGCTGTTCGAGAAGTGGGCCAACGCGGCGCACACCTCCGTGTGGATCTACGAGGAGGGCAGCACCGCCACCGACATGGACCACGAGACGGTGTCGCTCGCGACGCTGAAGGACGGCGGCTACGCCCCGTGGAAGTACAAGAAGATCACCGGCTGATCGTCAGCTGATCGCGAGGCCCCATTGCGCTGGCCACTGGCGCACCTCCCCCACTTCGCGGGTGCCCAGTCGCGTGAACAGCCCGGCAGCCTCGTCCCAAAGGCGGTCCGCGCCTGCCATGTCCCCCAGGCAGGCGTGGACCGCTCCCAGGTCCCTGAGCGTCCGGGCCCTCCACAACGGCAGTCCCAGGTCGGCGAACGACGTCAGGGCCTCGGTCAGCACGATCGTCGCGCCCGGCAGATCACCGGACGCGAGCCTCCACTCCCCCAGCGTGCGGCGCACGAGCGCCTCCCCGAACCGGTCACCGACGTCGCGGCAGCCGTTCATCGCGGTGGCGATCAGCTTCTCGGCTGGGTCGAACAAACCCTTGCGCAGCAACACCTTCGCCCACGCCTGGGCGGTGTAGCAGCCGAGCAGTTCGTCGCCGGTGCCCGCCACCATCTCGTAGGCACGCACGATGTGCTCCTCGGCCAGGTCCAGCTCGCCGCGAGCGCGGTGCACGAGCCCGATCCCGCGGGCCGCCAGCGCTTCGCCGCGTCTGCTCTTCGCCTCCCGGTACACCGATTCCGCGTGTTTCAAGGTGTCGAACGCACCCTGGTCGTCGCCGAATTCTCGTTTGATGGAGCCGATTCCGTAGAGCGCGTGCGCCATGCCTTCCGGATCCTGCGACTCCAGCAGCTCGCGGGCTCTGCCGAGCGCCTCCAGCGCGCACGGGTACTCGCCGAGATCGCGGCACACCATGCCGATGCCGTTCATCGCGACGGCCTCGCCGTGCTTGTCGCCCAGGTTCACGAACAACGTCTGCGCGGTGTCGAACCACGACCGCGCCTCGATCAGGTTGTCGCGCTTGTAGTGCATCTGCCCGAGGCTGCAGCGCAGGACCGCTTCGAGCCGCACGTCCCCGGCCTGCCACACGGCTTCCAGCGCGGCTGTGTGCGTTCGTTCCCAAGCCTCGTACCGGTTTCGCAGCCCGAACCAGGCGAACACCAGCACTTCGGCGAGCTGGCAGGCCACTTCCGCGAGCCCGAGCTCCGCCGCGCGTTCCACGAGCCTCGTCAGCAACGACTCCTCGCGGGCGAACCAGGCGTCCTTGTCCGCGGGACGCACTGCCGTCGTGACGACACCGAGCGAGTCCTGCATGCGCGGCACGGCGAGGAAGAGCTGCTCGGTCAGTCCATCCACAGTGGACAGCGCCGCGACCACGGCCCTCCGGACGACGTCCTCGCGTTCGTGTTGCGGGTCTTCGGCTTCGGCGAGCTCACGGGCGTGCAACCGCACCAGTTCGTGCATCCGGTACCGCGCACTGCCGATGACGTCGAGCAACCGGGCGTCGACGAGCTGGTCGAGCACGTCCTCGTCGAGCAGGTGTGCCCACAGGAAACTCGGCAGCTCGGGCAGCCCGAGGAACCCGAACATCCGGTAGGCGCTGCGCACGTTCTCGTCGAGCGCCCGGTACGTCAGCTCCAGACTGGACCGCACGGCGAGGTCGTCCGCGACCAGCTCGTCCAGCCTCGACCGCTCATCGGAGAGGCGGCGCACCAGCTTGGACACCGGCCAGTGCGACCGCCCGGCCAGCCGCGCGCCGGTGATCCGCACCGCGAGCGGCAGGTACCCGCACAGCCGCGCGACCTCCTTGGCCTGGTCGGGTTCGTCGGACACCCGGTCGTCGCCGAGGATGCGCTTGAGCAGCGTGACTGCCTCGTCGCCGCTCAGCACGTCGAGCGGGACGCGGCGCACGCCTTCCAGCCCGCACAGCCGGCTGCGGCTCGTGATCAGCGTCAGACACCCGGGACTGCCCGGCAGCAGCGGCCTGACCTGCGACACGCTCGTGACGCCGTCCAGCACGATCACCACGCGCCGCCCGCCGACCGTCGCCCGCCACAGCGCCGCGCGTTCCTCTGCCGACTCCGGAATCCGTTCGCTCGGCACGTCCATGGCCCGCAGCAACGCGTCCAGCGCCCCGGACGGCGAGTGCAGGTCGACGAACAGCTGCCCGTCCGGATACCGCTCGGCGAGCCGATGCGCCGCGTGCACGGCCAGCGCCGACTTGCCCACGCCCGCGGGCCCCTCGATCCACCAGACGCCACCGTCGCTGTCGAGCAGCCTGCTCAGCTCCCGGTCCCGCCCGGTGAAGTCGCCGGCGTCGCGCGGCAGGTAGTTGCGCCGGCTGTCCCGCGCGCCCTCCAGCACGTCGCGGTAGAGCTGCTGGAGCTGCTCGCCAGGCTCGACCCCCAGCTCGTCGACGAGCACCTTGCGCGTCTCCCGGAACACCCGCATGGCGTCCGCCCGCCGTCCCGCCCTGGCCAGCGCGGTCATCAGCTGCCCGCGGAGCCGTTCGGCGAGCGGGTACTCGGCGACGAACGTGCCGAGCTTCTCGATCAGCTCGGCATGCCGGCCCAACGCGAGCTCGACGTCGACCAGCTGTTCAGCGGCGGCGAGCCGTTGCACGTCAAGCGTCTGCGCGAACACCACCGGCACGCCCCGCCAGAGCTGCAACGCGTTGTTGAGCGCCTCGGCCTTGACCTTGAGGTCGGTCTCGTCGTGCGCTTTCGCCACCAGCTTGCGGAACAGGTGCAGGTCGACGCTCTCGAGTTCGGCGTTGAGCACGTACCCCGCCGCCCGGTGCTCGACCGGCAACCCGGCCCGCCGCAGGCTGGAGATGTGCACCTGCAGCGACTTGCGTGCCTGCGGCGGCGGCTCCTCACCCCAGATCAGATCGATGAGGCGTTCGACCGGCACGATCTTGCCGCATTCGACCGCCAGGACCGCTAGGATCTGCGCGGGCTTCGGCGGCACTGACGGCTCGACCGGCCCGAGAATCCTGACCTCCACTGTGCCCCCACCAGTGTTGAAGATTCACAAAGTTCTCCGCGGAATCGCCAAATTCTGACGCAGGCCGCCGTGACCAGGTTCCACTTCTGGGTGAATGCACTCGAATGGACGCAGAGCTGGATGCAACCAGACCAGAGCAGGTTCCGTCCAGCCCACTTTCAGTGGGCATGAATGTGAACCTTTGTTCTGTTTTAGAGACTTGCCTTGAGTCGCGCGAACTCCTCGGCCAACGCCGGAAGCTGCCAGTGCGCGTTCAACCCGCTCGGATTGGGCAGCAACCACACCCGCGCCCCACCCACGGTTTCATCCTGGGGCCCGACCTGCGCTTTCTTGCGGCCGAACGCCGCCCGGTACACCGTCACGCCGAGCACCGCGAGAACCTTCGGTGAATACCGCTCGACCTTTTCGGCCAGCTCGGCCCCACCGGTCTTGAGTTCGTCAATTGTTAATTCGTCGGCCTTGGCACTCGGCCGCGCAACGACGTTCGTGATGCCCAGCCCGAGCGCGAGCAACTCCTCCTGCTCGGCCGGCGCGAACTGCCGAGGCGTGAAACCGGACAAATGCAGGGCGGGCCAGAACCGGTTTCCGGGCCGCGCGAAGTGGTGCCCGGTCGCCTCCGACACGAGGCCGGGGTTGATGCCGCAGAAGAGCACGTCCAGCCCAGGCCTGATCACATCGGAAATCACTCGCCGAGCCTACGAGACGCGGCTTACCGTGCCCGCCATGGCCGGGCTCCCCATCCTCTTCCTCGACGTCGACGGCCCGCTGCTCCCGTTCGGTGACGGCGTCGCAGGCACTCCAGGCCTCTCCCGCCTCGACCCGATGCACGGCCCGTGGCTCGCATCCCTGCCGTGCGAGCTGATCTGGGCCACGACGTGGATGGACAACGCGAACGAACACCTGGCCCCGTTGCTCGGCCTCCCCACCCTGCCGGTCGCGACCTGGCCGGACGACCCGGCCACCGAGGCCGCGGACCTCCAGCACGGCCTGCACTGGAAGACCCGCGGCCTGGTCGCGCTGGCCGGGGCCAGGCCGTTCGCCTGGGTGGACGACGAGCTCACCGAGAACGACTGCGCCTGGGTCACCGAGCACCACGGAAACGCGCTGCTCCACCGCGTCGACCCGCGCCACGGCCTGACCGACGCCGACTACCTCGAACTCGACGCCTGGCTCCGCGCCAACTAGGGCACCGCCGGCACGCGCGGCCGCGGCGTCCACATCGTGTAGCCCGCTCGCCGCGCGTCCTCCGGCGAGTGGAAGAACGCGTCGCCCTTCATCCGCTTGTAGTAGGGCGATTCAGGCGTGTGGTACATCATCGTGCGCGAGTTCGCCTTGATCGCGGGCACCGCCGGCGCCGGCTCCTCCATGATCGTCAGACGGGTCTCCGCCGGAGCCTCCACCCGCGTGCGCATGGTCAGCCAGGTCAGCAGCACGCCGGCGAGGAAGGCGCCCGCGCACAGCAGGAACATCTGGAAGAAGAACCCGAACAACGAACAGCTCCTAGTCCGAAGTGAAGTCCTCGTCGACGCGCAAGCCGGGGACGGCGGCGCGCAGGGCGTCGCTCAGGGCGCCCGCGCGGTCCGGGTCCGCCACGCGTGCCGACGCGGTCAGGTGTCCTTTGTGGACTACGCCGGTGAAGTCGGTGACGTCCTGGTCGAGCACCGCCTCCAGCAGGCCCGCTGCCGCCGACGCGCTGACCGGCATGCGTTCGCCCGCGTTCGGGGTGATCATGTCGGTGATCCGGTGGGCGGCGGTCAGTGCGCGCACGGCGTCCACGACCTCCTGCCGTTCCCGAGCGGACGCGGCGGTGCCGGCCAGCACGATCTCGGACGACCGCACGGCGAACACCAGGTGGCCGGGCGTCACGTCCGGCGCGGGATGGGCCGCGAGACCCACCGCGGCGAGCAACGCGGGCACGATGAGAGCGCCGACGAAGACGCGTTGCGGCAACTGCACGCGCCTGGCCTATCTCATCCGGGCGATCGGCTGCCACCACCTGCCGCGGAACGCCCTGGACAACCCGCCCGAATTCACCCGTTAGTGGAGATCACCACTGGTGTGCCGTCGGCCACCAGACGCCAGTCCGAACCGGCGAAGTCGGCGGGGTTCAGCACGCCCGCGGCCTTGACCCAGTCGATCAGCAGCTGCCGGATCTCCTGCTGCTGGTTGTGCAGCACGGGCGCGGACGCGATGTGCGGGAAGTCGCCACCGCCGGCCTGCCGGTAGTTGTTCACGGCCACCGCGAACTCGAAGGAATCCGCCACCGGCACCCCGCCGTACGCCAGCCCCACGATCCGCGACCCGACCGGCTGCGAGATGTCGATGTCGTAGGTCAACGGCGCGGACAGCCCGTACGCGATGTCGAAGTTGTAGTCCGGCACGTCAGCGGAGACCTCGTCGGCCGAGAACGGCCCCGGACCGTCCACCGAGACGAAGTACCGCGCCGACTCCTCCAGGAAGTCGCGCAGCTGGGCCCCGGTCAGCCGCACGCCCACCAACGTGTTGTCGAAGATGTAGAGCCCGGCGACGTCCCGGATGGACACTTCGCCGGACGGGATCGCCGCCGCGCGGTTGAACGGCGCGCACAGCGACACCACGGGCAGCGACGTGGACTTCGCGAGCTCCAACGCCTGCACGTGGTTGATGAACCGCAGCGCGGGCGTGTCCTCGAACCGCGACCGGGCCGCCGACATGGCCGCCGAGCACGTGCCGATGTGCGCGTTCACGTAGGAAACGACCTTCTCGTGGTCGTGCCGCAGCAACCGCACGATCCGCGGGTCCTCCTCCACCGAGGCGGAGGTGAGCACCGACGACCGCGACGCGACCAGCTCCCACCGTTGCGAGAACCGCAGGTCGAACTCCATCAGCGACAGCCGCTTGCCCCAGTACAACGGCTCGGTCAGCAGCACGGGCCGGCCGGTGACCTTGTTCGTGACGAACCGCTCCGGAATCTCCACGTGCGCGTGCCCGACCAGCACGGCGTCGATCCCCGGCACCGTCTCGGCCAGGAGCTCGGCGCAGTTCTCCGGGAACGGCACCTGGTCGCCCAGCGACGACGAGAGATCGGCCCCGGAATGCGCCGCCACGATCACCAGGTCGGACTTCGACCGCACCTCGGGCACCCAGTGCAGCGCCTGCTCCACCAGACCGGGGAACGTCAGCACGCCCTCGACGTGCGCGCGGTCCCACACCGCGATGCCGGGGTTGGTGAGCCCGAGGATCCCCACCCGCAACGGCGGCCCGTCCGTCCGCCACACCGTGTGGATCACGTACGGCGGAAAGGCCGGCTGGCCCGTGGTGACGTCCAGCGCGTTGGCCGCGAGCAGCGGGAACTCCAGTTGCCGCTCGAACGTCCGCAGCACGTCCAGCCCGTAGTTGAACTCGTGGTTCCCCAGCGCCGCCGCCGTGTACCCGATGGCGTTCATCGCGGCCGCCATCGGGTGCACGTGCGTACGCGTGATCGGTTCGACCTTCGCGTAGTAGTAGGCGAGCGGTGTGCCCTGGATGGTGTCACCGGCGTCGAGCAGCAACGTCCGATGGCGCCCCACGGCAGCACGCACCTCGTTGACCAACGTCGAGACCTTCGCGAGCCCGACGTCGTTGTGCGCGAAGTCGTCGAACTCGCGATCGAGGTAGTAGTCCCAGTTGAAGAGGTTGCCGTGCAGGTCGGTGGTGCCCAACACAGTCAGTGTGAACGTGCGCAGACCGCTCACCTCCGGTTGTGGTCGGGCATAACCCGACCATAACCACTCACACTTGACCAAGCAGCCAGCTACCGGGTCGGAGGCGTCTGCTGACCCTGCTGTCCCCGCTGGCCCTGTTGCCCGCGCTGACCAGGCTCGACGACGCTGGAAGCGACAGTCTTGCCGTCCTCTGTGGTGGCGATCACCGTCACCGTGTCGCCCTTCTCGACACCTTCGGCCACGGTGTCGGCGTCGATCACGTAGGTCTTCGTGTACCCGTCGGTCGACTTCACCTCGACGGACGTGTCGCTGATCGCGGTGACCTCACCGGTCTGGAACTCGCCGTGCGTGGCCGACCCGGCCCCGAGGCCGAAGCCAGGTCCGCCCTGCCGCATGCCGCCCATGCCGTAGCCACCGGGGCCCATGCCACCCATGCCGCCGGTCTGCTGGTTCGTGCCGCTGGCCGCGTAGATCGCGACGCCACCGGCCGCCGCGATGCCGACGGCGATGGCCACGGCGGCGACTGTCTTCTTCGCGGTCCACGCCGGCCGCTGCGCTTCCGACTCGGGTGCGGGTGCTGCGCCCCACTCCGGGGGCTGTTGTTCGGTCATGTCAGCCACCGTGTCGGCGTTGCCTGTGCCGAACCTGTGCCTGACGTAGGCCTGAGCTGTGCGGCTCCCTCACAGCTGGTACACAGGATCGGCGTTCACGATGGGAGCCATGCGCGCGATGAAAACCGAACTCCGCAGGCCCGACGGGCAGCCCGTGCGGGTGCTCGTGGTGGACGACGAGTCCACTCTGGCGGAGCTGATGTCGATGGCGTTGCGGATGGAGAAGTGGGACGTCCGCACGGCGCTCGACGGTCAGACGGCGGTGCGGACCGCGCGCGAGTTCCGGCCGGACGTCGTGGTGCTCGACGTGATGCTCCCGGACTTCAACGGCTTCGAGGTGCTGCGCAAGATGCGCGCGGACTTCCCCGCGTTGCCCGTGCTGTTCCTGACGGCGAAGGACGCCGTGGAGGACCGCATCGCGGGGCTGACGGCGGGCGGCGACGACTACGTCACCAAGCCGTTCTCATTGGAGGAGGTCGTGCTGCGGTTGCGCGCACTGTTGCGGCGCACGGGCGTGACCGACGCGGACGCGGGTGCCCGGCTGGTCGTCGGCGACCTGTCGTTGAACGAGGAAACGCGCGAGGTCAACCGCGGCGGTGCCGCGATCGAGCTGACGGCGACGGAGTTCGAACTGCTGCGCTACCTGATGAGCAACCCGCGCCGGGTGCTCAGCAAGGCGCAGATCCTGGACCGGGTCTGGAGCTACGACTTCGGCGGCCAGGCGAACATCGTCGAGCTCTACATCTCCTATCTCCGCAAGAAGATCGACGCCGGGCGCGCCCCGATGATCCACACGATGCGAGGCGCCGGATATGTCCTCAAGCCTGCGACCTAGAACCCTGCGGGCCCAGCTGGTCTCCGGCCAGATCGTCCTGCTCACCGCGCTGTGCCTGGTGATCGGCGGGATCGCGGTGCTCGCGCTGCACGCGTTCCTGATGGACAACCTCGACCGCCAGGTCACGACGCTGCGACCGCCACCACCGGGTTCGCCGTACTCCATGGGCCTCAACGCGGTCTTCCGCGGCGGCACCATCGAAGGCACGATCGAACTGCCCGGCTGGCAGCAGCCGCGCCCTCTCACCGACGACGAGATCGCGGCGCTGGAGGCGGGGCCGTCCGGCCTGCACACGATCGACATGGGCGAAACGGGCGAGTTCCGCGTGCTCACCGACGTGCGGGGCATCAGGGGCCTGCCACTGGCCCCCATCACGGGCATCGTCTGGCAGATGGTCTGGATCCTCGCCGGGCTCATCGTCGCGGGAGCGGCGGCGGTCGCGCTGGCCGGCCGGGTGGTCGTGCGGCGCGCGCTGGTACCGCTGGACCGGGTCGCCGAGACCGCCACCCGCGTGTCCGAACTCCCGTTGCACGAGGGCGAGGTCGCGCTCGCCGAACGCGTGCCGGAGGAGGACACCGACCCGGCGACCGAGGTCGGCAAGGTCGGCCTCGCGCTGAACCGGATGCTCGGCCACGTCGACCAGGCGCTGAAAGCCAGGCACGACAGCGAAACGCGCGTGCGGCAGTTCGTCGCCGACGCCTCGCACGAGCTCAGAACACCCCTCGCGGCCATCCGCGGTTACGCCGAGCTGACCAGACGGACCGGCGCGGACCTGCCGCCCGAGGTCACCCACGCGATGAACCGGGTCGAGTCCGAAGCGCTGCGGATGACCTCGCTGGTCGAGGACCTGTTGCTGCTGGCCCGGCTGGACGCGGGCCGTCCGTTGGAGCGTGAGGACGTCGACCTCTCCCGGCTGGTGCTCGACGTCGTCGGCGACGCCCGGATCGCGGGCCCCGACCACAGCTGGAAACTCCAGCTGCCGGGCGATCCCGTGGTCGTTCCCGGTGACGTGCAACGGCTGCACCAGGTGCTCGGCAACCTGCTGTCCAACGCCCGCACCCACACGCCGCCGGGCACCACCGTCACGACCGGGCTGTCCGTCCACAACGGACGGGTCGACCTGACCGTCACGGACGACGGCCCCGGCATCCCGCACGGCCTGGAAGTGTTCGAACGGTTCGCGCGCGGGGACTCCTCACGCTCGCGGGCGGCCGGCAGCACCGGGCTGGGGTTGTCGATCGTGTCCGCCGTCGTCGGCGCGCACAACGGTGACGTGTCGGTGACGAGCGTGCCTGGTCACACGACCTTCACCGTCACACTCCACACAGCTCGTTCACAGCGAGAGCACACGACCGACCCAGGGTGAGCCGCGATTCTCGTCCCCATGAGACGAGAACGCCTGGCGCTGGCGGTCCTGCTGATCGCGACCGGCGCGCTGTACCTGTGGCGGCTGGGGGACTCGGGCTGGGCCAACGCCTACTACTCCGCCGCCGCCCAGGCCGGTGCCGAGAGCTGGAAGGCGTGGTTCTTCGGTTCGTCGGACGCCTCGAACGCGATCACCGTCGACAAGACGCCCGCCTCGGTGTGGGTGATGGGCCTGTCCGCCAAGCTGTTCGGTGTCAACGCGTGGAGCATCCTGGTGCCGCAGGCGTTGATGGGCGTGGGCAGCGTGTGGCTGTTGTACGCGACGGTCCGTCGCTGGTTCTCCCCTGCCGCCGCGCTGATCTCCGGCGCCGTGCTCGCGCTGACGCCGGTCGCGGTGCTGATGTTCCGCTTCAACAATCCGGACGCGCTGCTGGTGCTGCTGCTGATCGCGGGCACGTACTGCGTGACCCGCGCGGTCGAGAAGGCCAGTCCGTTCTGGCTCGCGCTCGCCGGTGTCGCCGTCGGGTTCGGGTTCCTGACGAAGATGCTGCAGGCCTTCCTGGTGCTGCCCGCGTTCGCGCTGATCTACCTGATCGCCGCACCAGCCTCTCCGGGCAAACGCTTGCTGCACCTGCTCGGCGCGACAGGCGCGATGATCATCGCGGGCGGCTGGTGGATCCTCGCCGTCGAGCTCACGCCGGACCGGCCGTACATCGGCGGCTCGCAGACCAACAGCGTGCTCGAACTGGCGTTGGGCTACAACGGTCTCGGCCGGCTCACCGGTGACGAGGTCGGCAGCGTCGGTGGTGGCCGCGGCTGGGGTTCGGCCGGGTGGAGCCGCCTGCTGGGCGCGGAGATGGGCAGTCAGATCGCGTGGCTGCTGCCCGCCGCGCTGGTGCTGCTGATCGCCGCGCTGTGGCTCACGAAGGGCCGCGCCCGAACCGCGCTCGCGTTGTGGGGCGGCTGGCTCGTCGTCACCGCCGTGGTGTTCAGCTTCATGAACGGGATCATCCACTCCTACTACACCGTGGCGCTGGCTCCCGCGATCGCCGCGATCATCGGCATCGCGGCGACGGAGCTCTGGGCGCGCCGGAGCGAACCCGTTGCGGCGGCGGTGCTTTCGGGGTCCGTCGCACTGAGCGCGCTGCAGTGCTACGTGCTGATCAACGCCTTCTCCACGCCCGTCGCCCTGCTGGCGCTGATGGCGGGCCTGATCGCGGCGGTGGGCCTGGTGCTGTCGATGCGCTGGGCCATCCCGGTCGCGCTCGTCGCCGCGTTGCTCGGCCCCACCACGTACTCCTTCGCCACGGTGACCGTTCCGCACACCGGCGCGCTGCCGGTCGCGGGCCCGTCGAGCGGACGGATGGGCGGTATGGGCGGCGGACTGCTCGACGCGACGACGCCGGACGCCGAGGTCGTGACCCTGTTGCAGGACAACGCGGACGACTACCGGTGGGCCGCGGCGACGATCGGCTCCAACAACGCGGCGGGCCTGCAGCTCGCGAGCGGGGAGCCGGTGATGGCGCTCGGTGGTTTCAACGGCACCGATCCCGCACCGACCCTGGAGGAGTTCCAGGAGATGGTCCGAAATGGACAGATCCACTACTACGTCTCGGCCGGCCGGATGATGCAGGGCGAGACCGGCAGCGACGCCGCCCACGACATCGCCGCGTGGGTAGCCCAGAACTACACCGCGACCACCGTCGCCGGTACCACCCTCTACCAACTGGACGCCTCATGACCGCCACCCTCGCACCCGCGCCGCCCGCCGCGCCGGCACCGGCCGAGCGCCGGAAGGTGAACGCGAAGACGTTGCACCGCATCGCTTTCCTCGGGCTGCTCGCCGGCACCGCCGTGCTGTACCTGTGGAACCTCACCGCGTCCGGCTACGGCAACGAGTTCTACGCGGCCGCGACCCAGGCGGCTTCTCAGAGCTGGAAGGCGTTGCTGTTCGGCTCGCTCGACCCCGGCAACACGATCACCGTCGACAAGCCGCCCGCGTTCCTGTGGGTGAGCGGGCTGTTCGCCAAGGCGTTCGGCTTCTCCAGCTGGACCGTGCTCGCCCCGCAGGCCCTCGAAGGCGTCGCGGCGGTAGGACTGCTGTACGCGACCGTGAAGCGCACGTCCGGTCCGGTCGCCGCCTTGGTCGCCGGAGCGGCCTTCGCGCTGACCCCGGTGGCCACGCTGATGTTCCGGTTCAACCTGCCGGACGCGTTGCTGGTGCTGCTGATGGTCGCGGCCGCGTACTGCACGGTGCGGTCGCTGGAGAAGGCGAGCCCGCTCTGGCTGGCGCTCGCGGGCGCGGCGATCGGGTTCGCGTTCCTCACCAAGATGTTGCAGGCGTTCCTGGTGCTGCCCGCGCTCGCGCTGGCCTACCTGATCGCCGCGCCGACCTCGCCCCTCAGGAGGCTCATGCACCTGCTCGGCGCCGGTCTCGCCGTGATCGTGTCGGCCGGGTGGTTCATCGCGCTGGTCGAGCTGTGGCCGGCGGACAGCCGCCCGTACATCGGCGGGTCGACCAACAACTCGTTGTGGGAGCTGGCGATCGGTTACAACGGCCTCGGCCGCATCTTCGGCAACTCCGGCGGTGGACCCGGCGGCGGAGGCATGGGCGGCAACGGGAACATCGGTTTCGGCGGCTCGACGGGCATCGGCCGGTTGTTCGGCGCCAGCATGGGCCCGGAGATCTCGTGGCTGCTGCCCGCGGCGTTGATCGGGCTCATCGCCGGGTTGTGGTTCAGTCGCCGCGCGCCGAGGACCGACCGCACCCGTGCGGCGCTGGTGATCTGGGGTGGCTGGACGGTCGTCAGCGGTCTGGTGTTCAGCTTCATGAGCGGCATCACGCACCCCTACTACACGGTCGCCATGGCACCCGGAATCGCCGCGCTCGTGGGCGTCGCCGGACGTGAGTTGTGGCGCGGCAGGGCGCATTTCCCGGTGCGCATGGCGTTGACGGCGATGGTCGCGGCGACCGGTGTCTGGGGCTTCATCCTGCTCGACCGCACGCCCACCTGGATGCCTTGGCTGCGCTGGGTTCTGCTGGCCGTCACGGCGGTCGCGGTGTTCGCGCTGGTGTTCGGGGTGCACGCGCGCCGCTGGGTCGCCGCCACACTGCTGGTGACGGCGTTGCTCGGCACCTCCGGTTACGCGTTCGCGACCGCCGCCACCACGCACAGCGGGTCGATCCCGCTGTCCGGGCCGCGCAGCCAGCAGGGCGGCGGCATGCGCGAGGGCACGTCATCCACAGAGGTCGTGCAGTTGTTGAAGGCCACGGACACCCAGTGGGCGGCCGCCACGATCGGTGCCCAGAGCGCGGCGTCGTTGCAGCTGTCGTCGGGACGGCCGGTGATCGCGATCGGCGGCTGGAACGGCAGCGATCCCGCGCCCACGCTCGACGAGTTCAAAGCACTCGTCGCGCAGGGCAAGGTCCGCTACTACGTCGAGGGTGGACGCGGTGGACCCGGTGGCGGCAGCAGCGAGATCGGCGAGTGGGTCGCGGCGAACTTCAAAGCCGTCACGGCAGGCGGCGAGACGATCTACGACCTGACGGTCACCGGTTGATCATCGGCGCCGGCCGGGAACACCTCGGCCGGCGCTTCGTCGGCCCACAGCAACGGCAGCAGGTCCGCGCCCCGCTTCCACAGCCACGGAATCCCCTTCAGCATCAGCCACGCGACGTGGTGCCACACCGTGAGCTCGCGCCCGCCGGAGCAGTCCAGGCTGACCTCGCCGACCGGGTGCCCCAGCGCGCGCAACTCGCCGGCGAACGCCCGCGCCAGCATCCGGTGGCCGAGCTCGGACGGGTGCAGCCGGTCGACCGCCCACGTCTCCAGCTCGTACGCGCCCGGCAGGGTGTGCAGGTCGACGCACCGGACACCGTGCCGGGCGACCACGACGTCGATCACCCGGTTGTACTCGTCGATGCGGTCCTTCAGCACCCGCCGCAGCTTGCCGGGCAGTTTGAACACGCGGCCCTGGTCGTGGAACCGCACGGTGACGACGGAGGCCCCGGCGGCGGTCAGCTCGCGGCAGACGTGGTCGAGGTCCTCGTGCATCCGCCGCGCGGAGAAGTCCGAGCGCAGCGTGTCGTTGACGCCGGCGATGACGACGGCGGCGGTGGGCTTGTCCCGCAACGCCTGCGGCAGCTGGGTGCGCCTGACGTCGGCCAGCCGCGCGCCGGAGACGGCGTGGTTGCGGTAGCCGTTGTCCGGGAAGGCGGACGAGAGGAGGGGACCGAACCCGCGCCAGCCGCCGGGAACGAGGTCGCCGATCCCGACCGCTGTCGAGTCACCGAGTAACACCAGCACACGACTCAGGATCAGCGGGCCCGGTGAGCCGCGAATGACCGTGTGGGAACGGTTCAGCGAAATGCTGGGTAAAGCGGGAGTTCGAGCACCTCAGGGCCGTAGCGGTCGGCCAGAGCGCCGATCACCGCGTCGGCGTGCGAGGCGACCGTCTTCTCGCCCAGGATCAGCGCGTCGGACCGCAGCCTGACCCACCGACCGGTCAGCACGACGCTGCGCGGCGGCGCGTTGTCGACGCTCGGCATCGGCTTGGACAGCGCCCGCCACGTCGCGAGCCACACCCACAGCAGCTGGGCTTCCAGCAGACGCGGTAAGAGCACCGCGTCGTCGTCCATCTCGGGCCACACCGACCCGACCTCGGCCCGCCACGCGGCGACCATGGCCTCGGACATGCCCGGCGGCAGACCCCACCCGCACCAGCAGGACGGGAACGGCACGCGCAACGCGGCGGCGTCGAACACGATGTCGCGGACGCAGCCGCCCTCGAAGTCGACGAACCGGACACCGCGCGAGGTGACCAGGTGGTTGTCCGGACAGGACGTCGACGGGCTGAACGCACGACGGCGCGAGGTGCTGAACGCCCGTGCGGCGTCGGCGGCGAACTCGGTGGCGTGCGGGGACGTCTCGATGCCCAGTGTGGACGCGAGCAGCGCCGGTAAGCCCGCGATCGCCGCGTGCACGTCGACCGCGATCGGATCCTGGCAGCACTGCGCACCGGCCCGGCGCATCAACGCGTCGAAGTCCGCGTCACGGCCGGCCGTCGTGGCGTGCAGGCGGCCCATGGCATGTGCCCACGACAACAGCCCGCGTTCGGCGGCGCGCGCGTCCGGGGCGTGCAGCTTCTCGGACAGCCGCGGCGCACGGCCCAGGTCTTCCAGCACGACCAGACGCGCTTCGGCGTCGTGTGCGAACAGTTCTGGCGTAGCGCGCTCTTCGGACGGAAGCGCGGTGAGCAACTGGTGGCTGACGGCCTCGTGCGCCCACGGGTCGCGGTCGCCGCTGCCCGCCGGATACCGCTTCACGACCAGCGTGCGCGGCATGGAGAACGGCGAAGACGCGACTCTCACGCGAATGACGACGGAACGACCGGTACCCCCGAGAGCCTCGGGGTCCGCGAGACGCACCTGTGCGCCCAAACGCCTGGTCAGTACCCGCTCGGCCGCATCGACAGCTTCGGCGATCTCAGGTGAAGTCGTGTCAGGAGGGCCCGCGGTGATCTCCACGCTCATCCCCTCCGACCCTACTCCCCATGTCCGTGAGCCGAACCGACGCTAATCCGGCCAGGCTGCGACCACCACCACTCGTTGATAACGGCTCGCGCCGCTCCCCCATCACCCCTTGGACAGTGGACGTGTGGAAACACCATCCGTTGCCCGGCGCCTGCGGATCAACAGAACGAGCGCGGCGGCGACGACAATACCGATCAAGTTGATGCCCAACTGGGCAACCGCGGGTCCCACCCTGTCCCACACTCCGAGAATCGCGGCCAGCGCGGCGTACCCGGCGGCCGGAACCGTGGTCACCGAGATGAACACGCCGACGAGCGCCGCGGACTTCGCGGACGTCATCGACAGCATGCCCGCCGCGCCCGCCAGCAGTGCGACGATCAGCGAAAACGGTCCGAACTGGTAGATGAACTCCGACTCGGTGCCGTGCAGCAGCGTCTCGCGGTGCAGCAGACCCACGTGCGCGCCGAGCCAGGTCAGTGCCGACGTGAACGCGATGGCCAGCGGGAACCCGATCGCGAGCGCCGCGCAGGCCCGTCGCACCAGGTCCCAGCGCTTCGCGACGAGTCCCACGGCGATCGCGGCGAGCGGCCCGAACTCCGGCCCCACCACCATCGCGCCGACGAGCGTCACCGTCGAGTTCGTGGCGATGCCGACCGCCGCGAGCAGGCACGAGATGGTGAGGAACGCCTGGAACGTGACGCTCGGCTTGGACTCCTCACCGGTGCGCGCGATGAGCTCGTCCCACACGATCGCGTCCGACCCGTCACCGGGCGCTTCCTCCTGAGCCCGGTCGGCGTGGTCGGACAACGACGTGTCGATCGTTTCGATCGTGACGCCGCCGGTGTGGTCGATGTGCAGGTCGCAGAGCGCGCTGACGAGCTCGTCGACGGCCTCGCGGGCCACGTCGGCGGTGATGAGGTCGCCTTCGGGATCGATCGCCGCGCCACGCAGGAGCACCAGGTGGGTGGCTCCCGCGTGGTCGCGGAGGATCTTCGTCGCAGCCTCGGTCTGGTCTGCCGGGCAGACCACCCGCAGCCGGAGCACTACTTCTGGTCGGGCTTGGCGTCGACGCCCGCTTCCTTGCGCTGCTGCGGCGTGATCGGTGCCGGCGCCGCGGTCAGCGGGTCGTAGCCGCCGCCGGACTTCGGGAACGCGATGACCTCGCGGATCGAGTCGACCCCCGCGAGCAGCATGCAGAGGCGGTCCCAGCCGAGCGCGATGCCGCCGTGCGGCGGGGCGCCGAACTTGAACGCGTCGAGCAGGAAGCCGAACTTCTCCTGCGCCTCCTCGGCACCGATGCCCATGACGTTGAACGCGCGCTGCTGCACGTCCGCGCGGTGGATACGAATCGAGCCACCGCCGAGCTCGTTGCCGTTGAGGATCACGTCGTAGGCGTAGGCCAGCGCGTTGCCCGGGTCGGACTCGAAGTTGTCGATCCACTCCGGCGTCGGCGAGGTGAACGCGTGGTGCAGCGCCGTCCAGTTGCCGCCACCGACCGCGACGTCGCCCGCGTCGAGCTTGTCGACCGACTCGAACATCGGGAAGTCGACGACCCACGCGAACGCCCAGGCGTTCTCGTCGATCAGGCCGACGCGGTGCGCGATCTCGACGCGAGCCGCACCCAGCAGAGCGCGCGCGTCGCGAGCCTCGCCCGCACCGAAGAAGATGCAGTCACCGGCATTGGCGCCGACGGCCTTGGCGAGACCCTCGCGCTCGGTGTCGGTGAGGTTCTTCGCGACCGGCCCGCCGAGCGTGCCGTCCTCCTGGACCAGCACGTATGCGAGCCCCTTGTGGCCGCGCTGCTTGGCGAACTCCTGCCACGCGTCGAGCGTGCGCCGCGGCTGCGAGGCACCACCCGGCATGACCACGGCACCGACGTACGGCGCCTGGAACACGCGGAACGTCGTGTCCTTGAAGTACTCGGTCAGCTCGGTGAGCTCCAGCTCGAAGCGCAGGTCGGGCTTGTCCGAGCCGTACTTGGCCATCGCGTCGGCGTAGGAGATCCGGCGGAACGGCAGCGGCAGCTCGACGCCCTTGGTCTCCTTCCAGATCGCGGCCAGCAGCTTCTCGGTCAGGCCGATGACGTCGTCCTGCTCGACGAAGCTCATCTCGATGTCGAGCTGGGTGAACTCCGGCTGGCGGTCCGCGCGGAAGTCCTCGTCCCGGTAGCAGCGCGCGATCTGGTAGTACCGCTCCAGGCCACCGACCATCAGCAGCTGCTTGAACAGCTGCGGCGACTGCGGCAGCGCGTACCAGGAACCCGGACGCAGCCGCGCGGGCACCAGGAAGTCACGCGCACCCTCGGGCGTGCTGCGGGTCAGCGTCGGCGTCTCCACCTCGACGAACTTCTCTTGATGGAGAACCTCGCGGGCGATCCGGCTGACCTCGCTGCGCAGCCGGATGGCCTTGGCCGGGCCGGAACGGCGCAGGTCGAGGTACCGGTGCTTGAGCCGCGCCTCCTCGCCGATCTCGCCCTCGGCCTCGACCTGGAACGGCAGCGGCGCGGCCTCGTTGAGGACCTCGAGGTCGCTCACGTAGACCTCGATCGCGCCAGTGGCCAGGTCGGGGTTCTCGCTGCCCTCGGGCCGCTTGCTCACCTCGCCGGTGACCTTGATGACGTACTCGCTGCGCAACCGGTGCGCGCGCTCCGCCATCTCACCCTCGCGGAACACGACCTGGGCGACACCGGACGCGTCGCGGAGGTCGATGAAGATGACACCGCCGTGATCACGCCGGCGAGCGACCCACCCGGTGAGGGTGACGGACTGCCCGGCGTGCTCGGCCCGGAGTGATCCGGCCTCGTGCGTGCGCAACACGGTGGTGGCTCCTTGTAGACGAAGTCAGCTTTACCGTCAAGGCTAGCCGGACCCGCCGACAGATTTTCACGCAGGGCTTTTTCCAGCGGGAGCCGCTAGCTTTCGATCATGCGGATCGCGGTGGCACTGTTCGGCACGCTGGTCATGTTCGTGCTCAGCATCGGCGTGCTCTTCCTCGGCATCCTCGGCTTCACGCCTGTTTCCCCGTGCACCGGCTCGTGCCACGCTCCGCTGGTTCTGGTCCTGGTGGGCACCGCCGTCATCTGGCTGTCCACGATGTTCGCAACGTGGTTCCGCGCCCTGCGCGCACCCCGCGCGTACTGGCCGTGGATCGGCGCAGGCCTGATCATCGCGCTCTACGTGGTGTCGCTCAAAATCGCGGAACAAGTCCTCTAACCGCGAACCCAACCGCACTCCCCCTTCACGACCACCGGGGGGGTGGGCGCGTTGGTGTCCTTGCGGACGCCGTCAGGAGCAGGCACTGATCCGCTCGGTCGGGTGACGGACACGACCTCCGGCAACCTGCTCAGCACAGGAGAAGGCCGCGACCGAAGCCGCGGCCTTCTCACAGCAACTCAGCTCACGCGGTAGGCGCGAGGTACAGCAGCCGGTTCGGCGAACCGGATCCCGGAGAGGTGACCTTCGACGGCGTCGACTGCCCGATCAGGTAGGTAGCCACCTGAGCCGGCGTCGCCGCGCGGTTCGTCGACAGGTAACGAGCCGCCGCCCCAGCGACGTGCGGCGTGGCCATCGACGTGCCCGAGATGGTGTTCGTGGCGCTGTCCGAAGTGCTCCACGCCGACGTGATGTTGCTGCCCGGCGCGAAGATGTCCAGGATCGCGCCGTAGTTCGAGTACGAGGCGCGGGCGTCGGTGTTCGTGGTGGCGCCCACGGTGATCGCCTCGGCCACGCGGGCCGGGGAGAAGGTGTTCGCGTTGGCGTTGGAGTTGCCCGCCGCCACCGCGAACGTCACGCCCTTGGCGATCGCGTTCTTCACGGCCGTGTCGAGGGTGGCGTTGGCGCCGCCGCCCAGGGACAGGTTGGCGACGGCCGGCTTGACCGCGTTGGCGCCCACCCAGTCGATGCCCGCCGCGACACCGGCGAGCGTGCCGGAGCCGGCGTTGTCGAGCACGCGGACGGCGACGATCTTCGCGGCCTTCGCGACGCCGTACTGCGAGCCCGCGATGGTGCCGGCGACGTGCGTGCCGTGGCCGTTGCCGTCCTGGGCAACGTTGTCATTGTCCACGAAGTCACGGCCGTTGGAAGCGCGACCACCGAACGTGGAGTGGCTGATGCGCACGCCCGTGTCGATGACGTAGGCGGTGACGCCCGAGCCGGTCGACGTGTAGCTGTAGGACTGGTTGAGCGGCAGGTTCTTCTGGTCGATGCGGTCGAGACCCCACGACGGCGGGTTCGTCTGCGTCGCCTGGACGTGGACGACCTGGTCGGCCTCGACGAACTCGACGGACGGGTCGGCGGCCAGGCGCTTGGCCTGCTTCTCCGTCAGCTTCACGTTGAAGCCGCCGAAGCTGGTGTAGTCCCGCTCGACCTTGGCACCGAACCGCGACGCCAGGGCGTGGGAAGAACCCTTGCCCTCCTTCAGCTTCACGATGAAGCTGCCGGCGATCTTGTCAGGGGAGCCGAGGGACAGGACCTCGCCTTCCGCGGCGCTTGCGTTGGGAACCATGAGAACCGACAGGGCGAGGCTCGCCACGCCGGCACCGGCGAGGAACCGGATCTTACGCGTCATGTGCATTCCGTTCTTTGCAGGGGAACGAAGCGCTTTCGACGTTATGGAGAGATCCGGTTCCTGCCAAGGGTGTCCTAAAGGTTAAGACGCGCCTCAATTATCGAACAATTGACCTTTCACAGCGAAGGCGGCCAGTAAAGGATACGAGTGACGGGTGGTGTCCCCGGAGTGCCCGTGGTAACCAGTGCGCGCTCCACCTGCGCGGGCGTGGCCGCGCGGTTGAACTCCAGGTACCGGGCCGCGACACCGGCCGCGTGTGGTGCGGCCATCGACGAACCGCTCAGCGTCGCGGTCGCCGTGTCGGAAGTGTTCCAGGCGGAGGGAATGTTGACGCCCGGCGCCCAGATGTCCACCAGCGGGCCGAAGTTCGACGACGACGACTTGGTGTCGTTCTGCGTCAACGCACCCACGCAGATCGCCTGCGAAACCCGTTGCGGCGACGAGTTCCCCGGGTCGGTGTTGCTGCCGCCGGCCGCGACCGTGTAGGAGACACCCGAGTCGATCGACTTCTTCACCGCGGTGTCCAGCGCCGCGGAAGCACTGCCGCCCAACGACATGTTCGCCACCGCGGGCTTCACGGCGTTGCGCGTCACCCAGTCCACGCCCGCGATCACACCGGAGACGGTGCCGGAACCGGAACCGTTCAGCACCCGCACACCCCACACGGTCGCATGCTTGGCCACGCCGTGCTTGGTGCCCGCGGCGATGCCGGCGACGTGCGTGCCGTGACCGTTGTCGTCTTGGGCGATCGCGTCGTTGTCAACGGTGTCCCACCCGTTGCGGGCGCGTCCGCCGAAGTCCGTGTGCGTGACGCGAAGACCGGTGTCGATCACGTAGATGTTCACGCCACGGCCAGTGCTCGTGTACTCGTAACGTTGATCCAACGGCAGTGCGCGCTGGTCGATCCGGTCCAGTCCCCAGGGCGGGTTGAGCTGGACGCTGTTGGCGTGCACGATCCCGTCACGCTCCACAGAGGACACGTTCGGGTCGGCCTTCAGCGCACGGACCTGTGCAGCGGTCATCCGAGCGCTGAAACCGTTGAAAACACTCGAATACGTGTGCTCGACCGGGCCGCCGAAGGCAGACACGGCACCATCACGGAGCACCACGATGTACGAGGACGTGGCCGCGGACGCCGGGGCGACCACGACCGCTGCCGCCAGGGCGGCGACTGCCAGCAGGGCTCTCACAGGCAGACTTCCTTTCGTTTGCAGGGAAAACGGCCCCGGTTCACAGGGAACCGGGGCCGCACATCTGAAACCGATCAGCTGGTCGGCGGCCAGTACAGGAGCCTGGTCGTCGTGCCGGCGCCGGGGTTGGTGACCTTGCCGTTGGTGGCGTTGGAGGTGATCGCGGCCGAGACCTGCGCGGGCGTCACGTTGAAGTTGCCCTGCAGGTACCGGGCCACCACGCCGGCGACGTGCGGCGTCGCCATCGAGGTGCCGGAGATGGTGTTCGTGGCCGTGTCACTGGTGTGCCACGCCGAGGTGATGTCGCGGCCGGGCGCGAACACGTCGACGACCGGGCCGTAGTTGGAGAACGACGACCGCGCGTCGGTGCGGTCGGTCGACCCCACCGTGATCGCCGCGCCCACCCGTGCGGGCGAGGTGTTGGCGGCGTTGGTGTTCGAGTTGCCGGCCGCCACGGCGAACGTGACGCCGCGGGTGATCGCGCCCTGCACGGCGCTGTCGAGGGAGGCGTTCGCGCCGCCACCGAGCGACATGTTGGCCACCGCGGGCTTGACGTGGTTCGCGGCCACCCAGTTGATGCCCGCGTTGACACCGGCGAGCGTGCCGGAACCCGAGTTGTTCAGCACGCGCACCGCGATGATGTTCGCGGCCTTCGCCACGCCGTACTGAGAGCCCGCGATGGTTCCGGCGACGTGCGTGCCGTGGCCGTTGCCGTCCTGCGCGACGGCGTCGTTGTCGACGAAGTCGCGGCCGTTCTTCGCACGGCCGCCGAACGTCTGGTGGCTGATCCGGACACCGGTGTCGATGACGTAGGCGTTCACACCGGAGCCGGTGGAGTTGTAGGTGTAGCGCTGGTCGAGCGGCAGGTTGCGCTGGTCGATCCGGTCGAGGCCCCACGAGGGCGGGTTGACCTGGGTGGCCTGGATGCTGAGCACCTGGTCGCGTTCCACGTACTCGACCGAGGGGTCAGCGGCCAGTCTGCGTGCCTGGGCGTCGGACATCTTGACCGAGAAGCCCTTGAAGGCGGCGTCGTACACGTACCCGATCTGGCCGCCGAAGCGCGCACCGAGAGTTGCGGCACTCGCGGTGACGCCGTTGTCCTTCAGCTTCACGACGAAGCTGCCGGGGATGTTCTGGACGCCCTGGAAGGTGAGGATCTCACCCACGGCGGCTTGGGCGGGTGCCGCGAAGGCCGCGATCATGACCGCCGACCCCAGCAGGGTTGCTGTCTTGCGCATTGCGTAGTCCTGTTCGTCGCAGGGATGCTCAGGAACCCAATCGGGACTATTGGCGGCGTAATAGGCCCGAGATCAGAACTTTCCGGGTTTACCGGCGGCCCGAAACCGCCGATCGGCTGTACCGCGCCACCTTTGCTGCCGATAGCCTTCCCAGCTTGACCCCGGGAAACGGAGGGGTGGATGCTGACGATTTACCCACCGCGCGAGGAGCTCGCCGACCTCTTGGTGACGGGTCCGTTCGCGGACGCGTTGCGGGTCGCGATCCAGGTGCGGGGGCTCAGTCTGGAACGGCTGCAGCACCGGCTCAAGGTGCGCGGCGCACCGATCAGCGTCACGGCGCTGAGCTACTGGCAGTCGGGTCGCCGCAGACCCGAGAGACCCGAGTCGTTGATGGCGCTCACCCAGCTCGAGGACGTCCTCGGACTGCCGGAGGCGGCGCTGTCCCGGCTGCTCGGCCCGCCCCGGCCGCGCGGGCGTTCCCGCAGGCGGGAGCCGTCGGCACGGGCGGCGTGGGACGGTTCCGGGCTCGTCCTGACCGCCCAGCACGACCGGGTCGACGTCGCGCCCTGCGGCGGTGTGCGCGGCGTCCGGTCACGCCAGGTCATGCAGGCGAGGGCGACCGATGTGGACCGCTGGATCCTGTGCCACGAGACGGGTTCCGCCAGGGGAACCGCGCTGCCCGCGCTGACCGCCGTGCGGTCCTGCCGGGTCGGCCGGATCGCCAGGGAACGCACGAACGGCGTGCTCGTCGCGGAGCTGTTGTTCGACGAACCGATCTCCGCCGGCGAGTCGGTCGCGCTCGAGTACGAATTGATCTATCCACATCCGACGGTCGAGCACACGCATTTCCGCCGGTTCCCCGAACGTGTGCACGACTACGTGCTGGAGATCAAATTCCCGGCCGAGTCACTGCCTGCTTCGTGTGAGCAATTCGCGTCCGGTCCGGCGGGAACGGAAATGTTCGGCGGCGCGCGGCCGGCCCCGGTGGACTCGTGGGGATACGCGCACGCCGCCGCCCTCGACTTCGGTCCGGGCCTCTACGGGATGCGCTGGACCGCCGCCGCGAAGGCGTCCGGGTCGTCGAGCCAGGGGGCGTGACCGGCTGCCTTCTGAACCACGAGCCGCGCGTGCGGGAGCAGTTCCGCGTACTCGTGCGCGCGGTTGAGAGGGATCGCCACGTCGACCTCGCCGAACAGCAGAAGCGTTGGCACGTCCAGGTTTTTCAGTGCCGCACGGGTCGCCTCGGGGTCCAGCGCACCCTCGGCGTAGAACATCTCGGCAGCTTCGGTGTTGGTCGGATGGTCGTCGTCGAGCTTGCTGATCTCGTCGTCCCAGCGTCCGTGCCAGAACGGGGCGATCGTGTCGAACGCCTCGGGCGTCGCGTTGCCCGCCCAGATCTCCTCGAACCCCTTGATGGCTTCGGCGTACCAGGGTTCGCCGCTGCGGCTGTGCGCGATCACCCGGCGATCGTCGTCGGTGACGTCGATGCCGACGACGCGCGGACTCGGTGCGACGAGGACGAGCTCCTCGACGTGCTGCGGGTATCGCGTCGCGTAGAGGATCGCGAGGGTGCCGCCGGCGGAGTGCCCGAACAGCCTGATCCGGTCGAGCCCCAGGTGCTGCCGGAGTGCCTCCACGTCGTCGACCTGGCGGTCCACGCGGTAGGTCTCGGCGGGCGCCTTCTCGGATTCGCCGGTGCCGCGCAGGTCGAGCCTGAGCATGTTCTCCAACGGCAGTGGTGCGAGGTAGGACGACGCCGTCATGGGCCCGCCCGGCAGGCAGACGAGCGGGTCGTCTCCTGCCGGGCCGTGGTAAGCGAGCGTGATGCCGTCAAAGGTCTTGAAGGTCCCCATGCCCCGCAGTCTGTCAGTAGGACCGGGGCAACTTCAGGCTGTTTTGCGCGACGAAGTTGAGGACCATCTCCCTGCTGACGGGCGCGATGCGGGACAGCCGGGACATGCCGAGCATCGACGCCAGCCCGAACTCGGACGTCAGCCCGTTGCCGCCGTGCGTCTGGATCGCCTGGTCGACGGCCGCCGCGATGGCCTCACCGGCCGCGTACTTGGCCATGTTCGCGGCCTCACCCGCCTCCTTGTCGCGGCCCGAGTCGTACAGCGCGGCGGCCTTCTGCGTCATCAGCCTGGCCAGCTCGATCTCGACGTGGATCTTCGCCAGCGGGTGCGCGAGGCCCTGGTGCGCCCCGATCGGGCTGTCCCACACCTTGCGCTGCTGGGCGTAGGTCACGGCCTTGCCGATCGCCAGCCGGGCCGAGCCAGTGGCCATGCTCGCGCCCATGATCCGCTCGGGGTTGAGGCCGGCGAACACCTGCAACAGTCCCTGGTCCGGCGAGCCGACCACGGCGTCACCGGGCAGCCGGACGTCGTCGAAGAACAGCGTGAACTGCTTCTCCGGCGCGACCAGGTCCATCTCGATCTGGTGCCAGGTGAAACCCTCGGCGTTCGTCGGGACGACCACGAGCACCGGTCCGGTCTTCTGGATCGCGACCACGAGCACGGCGTCGACCTCGTCGATGCCTGAGATGAACGTCTTGCTGCCCTTGAGGATCCAGTCGTCACCGTCGCGGCGGACGTGCGTCTTGAGCTGGTGCGAGTTCGATCCCGCGTCCGGCTCGGTGATCGCGAACGCCATCTTGAGCGTGCCGTCCGCGAAACCGGGCAGCCACTTGGACTTCTGCTCGTCGGTGCCGAACCGCGCGATCACCGTCGCGCAGATCGCCGGTGACACCACCATGAGCAGCAACGGGCATCCCGCCGCCGCCAGCTCCTCGCACACCGCCGCGAGGTCACCGATGCCGCCGCCACCGCCGCCGTACTCCTCGGGCACGGCCACGCCGAGGTAGCCGAGCTTGCCGGCCTCCTCCCACAGCTCGGTGGTCTTCTCCCCCGCCCTGGACTTGGCGATGAAGTAGTCGTGGCCGTACTTGGCACCGAACTCGGACACGGCCTTGCGCAGCGCGATCCGCTCTTCGGACTCGACGAAGCTCACGATTCGTCTCCACTCTCTTCGGCTACTACAGCCAGAACGTCGCCCGCATTCACCTGCTGGGCATGCGAGACGAGAAGTTCGGTGACGGTGCCCGCGTTGGTGGCGAGCACCCGGTGTTCCATCTTCATCGCTTCCAGCACCAGGAGTTCGGCACCGGCTTCGACGACATCACCCTGCGCAACGCTGACCCGGACGACCGTGCCGGGCATCGGCGCGACGGTCGCACCGGGTGCGAGCCTGGTCTCCGGTTCGGGAAAGCGCGGCACGACCTTCAACGTCACCGAGCCGCTCGGCGAGTCGACCTCGACCTGATCGCCGTACCGGGCGACGTGGAACGGCGTGCGCACCCCGTCCAGGTCCAGGACCACCACGCCAGGAGTGGCCTGCGCCGGGTCGTACTCGACCTCGACCAGCTCCTCCCCGAACAGGAACCTCGCATTCGGCCGCTGCGACCGCACGTTGCGCCAGCCGAGCGGCAGGTGCCCGATCTTCCGGCCGGCCGCCAGAGCGAGAGCGGCCGCGAGCGCAAACGGTTGCGGGTCAACGTCTCGGATGAAGTCGTGCTCGGTCAGGAACCCGGTGTGCGTGTCGCCGCTGAGGAACGCGTCGCTCTCCAGGATGTCCACCAGCAGCGGGCGATTCGTGACCAGACCGTGGATCTGCGCGCTTTCCAACGCCGTCGCGAGCTTGCGGGCGGCCGCGGTCCGCGTCGGCGCGTACGCGATCACCTTGGCCAGCATGGGGTCGTAGTGCACGGAGACGACCGAGCCGTCCTCCACTCCGCTGTCCAGCCTGATGTCGCCGGGCACGTGGAACCGGTGCAGCGTGCCGCTCGCCGGACGCCAGTCGTTCGCCGGGTCCTCGGCGTAAAGCCGCACCTCGATGGCGTGCCCGCGCGGTTGCGGCACCTCGGCCGGAAGCGCGGCGCCTTCCGCGATCCGCAGCTGCCACTCGACCAGGTCGACGCCGTGGACCAGTTCAGTCACCGGGTGCTCGACCTGAAGCCGCGTGTTGACCTCCAGGAAGTAGAAGTCCTCGCTCTTGAGCATGAACTCGACCGTGCCCGCGCCGATGTACCCGATCGACTCGGCCGCTGCCGTGGCCGCCGCGAACAAGCGTTTGCGGACGTCGTCGTGCACCGCCGGGCTGGGCGACTCCTCGACGATCTTCTGGTGCCGGCGCTGGATCGAGCACTCGCGTTCGCCGAGCGCCCACACCGTGCCGTGCGAGTCCGCGAGGATCTGCACCTCGACATGCCGTGCGTGTTCCAGCAACGGCTCGCAGAACACCGTCGGGTCGCCGAACGCCGACTCGGCCTCACGACGTGCGCTGGCCAACGCGTCCGCGAACTCGCCCTTCTCCCGCACGATCCGCATACCGCGTCCGCCACCACCGGCGGAAGCCTTGATCAGCACGGGAAACGACGTGACGGTCTCCGGGTCGAGCTCGGGCAGCGTCGGCACACCCGCGGCGGCCATCCGCTTCTTCGCGGCGACTTTCGAACCCATCGCCTCGATCGAGTCCGGTTCGGGGCCGACCCAGGTGAGGCCCGCCGCCTGGACCTTCCGCGCGAAGTCGGCGTTCTCGCTCAGGAAGCCGTAGCCGGGGTGCACGGCGTCCGCACCGGCCTTGGTCGCCGCCTCGACGAGCAGATCGGCGCGCAGGTAGGTCTCCGTCGGCGACGCACCGGGCAACCGGACCGCGAAGTCGGCCTCCCGCACGTGCGGCGCGTCGGCGTCCGGATCGGAGAACACGGCCACGGTCCGAATGCCCAAGCCGTCGCAGGTGCGGATGATCCGGCGGGCGATCTCGCCGCGGTTGGCGATCAGCAGAGTCTTGATCACAGTGCTCATCTTTGGGATCACATCCGGAAGACGCCGAAGCCGTCGGCGCCCTTGATCGGTCCGCTGTGGACAGCGGAGAGGCAGAGGGCGAGCACGGTCCTGGTGTCGCGCGGGTCGATCACGCCGTCGTCGTAGAGCTTCCCGGACAGGAACGGCGCCAGCGACTGCTCCTCGATCTGCGCCTCCACCATCTTGCGCATGGCCGCGTCGTGCTCCTCGTTGTACTCCTGCCCCTTCGCCATCGCCGCCTGCCGCCCGACGATCGACAGCACACCGGCGAGCTGCGCCGGGCCCATCACGGCCGACTTGGCGTTGGGCCAGGTGAACAGGAACCGCGGGTCGTACGCCCGGCCGCACATGCCGTAGTTGCCGGCACCGTACGACGCACCCATCGTGATCGTCAGGTGCGGCACTCGGCTGTTGGACACCGCGTTGATCATCATCGAGCCGTGCTTGACGATGCCGCCCTGCTCGTACTGGGCACCGACCATGTAGCCCGTGGTGTTCTGCAGGAACACCAGCGGCGTGTCGCTGGAGTTCGCGAGCTGGATGAACTGCGTGGCCTTCTGCGACTCCTCGCTGAACAGCACGCCGCGCGCGTTCGCGAGGATGCCGACCGGGTAGCCGTGGATCCTGGCCCACCCGGTGACGAGGCTGTTGCCGTACAACGGCTTGAACTCGTCGAACCGCGACCCGTCGACGAGCCGCGCGATGACGTCCCGCGGGTCGAACGGCACCCGCTGGTCCTCGGAGACGATGTCCAGGATGCTGTCGGCGTCGAACAACGGCTCCTCGACCGGGGCCGGCTCCGGACCGAGCTTGCGCCAGTTCAGCCGGGCGACCACCCTGCGCGCCAACCGGATCGCGTCGGTCTCGTCCTCCGCCACGAAGTCCGCCAGCCCGGACGTGGCGCCGTGCATTGAAGCGCCACCCAGCGACTCGTCGTCCGCATCCTCCCCGGTCGCCATCTTGACCAGCGGCGGACCGCCCAGGAACACCTTCGACCGGTCCTTGATCATGATCACGTAGTCCGACATGCCCGGCACGTACGCGCCACCGGCCGTGGCGTTGCCGAACACCGCGGTGACCGTGGGAATGCCCGCGGCCGAAAGCCTGGTCAGGTCGCGGAATGCCCGCCCGCCGGGAATGAAGATCTCGCTCTGCGTCGGCAGGTCGGCGCCACCGGACTCGACCAAGCTGACCAGCGGCAACCGGTTCTGCAACGCGATGTCGTTGGCCCGCAACGACTTGCGCAGCGTGTACGGGTTCGACGAGCCACCGCGCACGGTCGGGTCGTTCGCGACGATCACGCACTCGACGCCCTCGACCCGCCCGATGCCGGTGACCACGGACGCGCCGACGGGGAAGTCCGTGCCCCACGCGGCGAGCGGCGACAGCTCCAGGAACGGGCTGTCCTCGTCGATGAGCAGCTCGACCCGTTCGCGGGCCAGCAGCTTGCCGCGCTTGTGGTGCCGTTCGACGTACTTCGGCCCACCACCCGCGAGCGCTTTGGCGTGTTCGGCGTCCAGCTGCGCGATCTTCGCGAGCAGCGCCTCCCTGTTGCCCATCAGGCGAACCCCAATCGTCGTGCCGCGAGCTCGGTCATCACTTCACTCGCCCCGCCCCCGATGCCGAGGATGCGGGCGTCCCGGTAGTGACGCTCCACCTCGGACTCCCGCATGTAGCCCATGCCGCCGTGCAACTGCACCGCCGCGTCGACCACGTGCGAACACGCGTCCACGGCGGCGTTCTTGGCGAAGCAGACCTCCGTGACGCAGTCCTCGCCGCGGTTGATCCGCGCCGCGACCTCACGGGTGTAGGTCCGCGCCAGGTCGATCCGCTGCGCCATGTCGGCGAGCTTGTGGCCGACCACCTGGTTCTTGATCAGCGCTTTGCCGAACGTCTCCCGGTTGCGCACCCATTCGACGGTCAGGTCCAGGGCCCGTTGTGCCGTCGCGTACGCCTCGACCGCCATCGTCACGCGCTCGACCTGGAACTGCCGCATGATCTGCGCGAACCCCTGGTTCTCCTCGCCCACCAGGTTCGCGACCGGCACCCGCACGTCGTCGAAGTGCAGCTCGGCGGTGTCGCTGCAGTGCCAGCCCATCTTGTCGAGCTTGCGGCGGGTGAACCCGTCCTCGACGACGAGCAGTGAGATGCCCTTGTGGCCCTTCTCGCCGGTGCGCACCGCGGTCGTGACGAAGTCCGCGCGGTATCCCGAGGTGATGAACGTCTTGGTGCCGTTGACGACGTAGTGGTCGCCGTCCCGGACCGCCGTGGTCCTGATGGCCGCGACGTCGGAGCCCGCACCGGGCTCGGTGACCGCGAGGCTGCCGATCTTCTCGCCCCGGATGGCGGGTTTCGCGAACCGGTCGATCAGGTCCTGGTTCCCGGTCTGCCAGATGTGCGGGATCGCGATGCCGAGCGTGAACAACGCCGCCATCACCCCGGACGACCCGCCGTTGCAGATGATCTCCTCGGTCAGCGCGACCGAGTCGAGCAGGTCGCCGTGCTCGAACCCGATGCCGAGCAGGTCGAGTTCGGCCGCTTTCTCGTGCAACTCACGCGGAACCTCGCCCTGCTGCTCCCACTCGTCGAGGTGCGGCGCGATCTCCTTGCGGGTGAAGTCGCGGACGAGCTCCCTCAGTTCTTTCCGCTCGTACAGGTCCTTCGTGATCACAGGAGCTCCTCGGGGATCTCGACTTCCCTGCTGCGCAACCACTCGCCCAGCGCCTTCGCCTGCGGGTCGAACCGGGTGCTGCCGGCCACGCCTTCACCGAGCAGTCCGTGCAGCACGAAGTTGAGCGCCTTGAGGTTCGGCAGCTCGTACCGGCTGACTTCCTGGGCCTCCGGCAGCAGCTCTCGCAGCTTCTCCGTCGTCAGGAACCCGTTGAGCCACTCGTAGGCTTCTTCACTGCGAACCCAGACGCCGAGGTTCGCGTCACCGCCCTTGTCCCCGCTGCGCGCCCCGGCGATCGTTCCCAACGGCCTCTTCACAGCAACACCGCCTTGGCGCTGACCTCGTCACGGTGCACGTACGCGGCCCGGTAGACCCCGAACGGCGTCCCGTCGCTCGGCGGCGCCGTCACGTGGAAGCCCGGATAGCTCGCCAGCGCCAGCTCGATCGCCGCCCTGCTGAAACCCTTCGCCCGCTTGAGATCCGCAGTCTTGATCGTCACGTGCAGCAACGCGCTGGCCCGTTCCTCGGTGTCCGCGTCGGCGTGATCCGTCCGCGCCAACGTCCAGTGCAGGCCTTCCTCACCGATGGCGTCGTGCAGCTGCCGCTTGACCAGCTCGGCCTTCTCGTCGACGTCGAGTCCGGTGAGGACGAACGTCGTGGCGTTCTTGAAGCCGCCCAACGTGTTCAGGCACACCTTCAGCGTGTCCGGCGGCGGACTCCCCCTCGTGCCGCTGATCCTGACACCGCGCTCGTCGGGGGAAAGCCGGATCGTGTCGAAGTGCGTGGTCACGTCCGGCCCCAGGTACTCCGGCGCGCCGATCTCGTAGAGCAGCTGGGCCGTGACGGTGTCGACGGTGACCGCGCCACCCGTGCCGTCGTGCTTGGTGATCAGGCAAGCCCCGTCCTCGTCGATCTCCGCGATCGGAAACCCCGGCCGGGTCGCGTCGATCTCGGTGAAGAACGAGTAGTTCCCGCCGGTCGCCTGCGTTCCGCACTCCAGCACGTGCCCGGCGACCGTCGCCCCGGCGAGCCGATCCCAGTCGTCCCGCGCCCAGCCGAAGTGCGCGGCGGCCGGCCCGACCACCAGGCTCGCGTCGGTGACGCGCCCGGTGACCACGACCTGCGCGCCCTGGTTCAGGCACTCCGCGATCTCCCACGCGCCCAGGTAGGCGTTGGCGGTCAACGCCTCCGGGAACCGCGCCTTGAGATCGTCACCCGTGACGTACCCGACCTTGGCGTCCAGCTTGCGTGCCAGCCCCTCCGGGTTGAGCCCGCCGGCGTTGACCACGATCTTGACGCCCTGGTCGAGCGCGAGAGCCAGGCAGTCCTCCATCTGCCGCAGGAACGTCTTGGCGTAGCCCAGCGAGGAGTCCTTCATGCGGTCGCGGCCGAGGATCAGCATGGTCAGCTCGGCGAGGTAGTCACCGGTCAGGACGTCGAGGTGCCCGCCTTCCAGCTGCTCGCGCATCGCGGACAGCCGGTCGCCGTAGAACCCCGAGGCGTTGCCGATCCGGATCACCGGCCACCTCCGGGCGGCCCCGCGAAGGCCTGCGCGATCGGCACCCACTCCTCGGCGATCGGCCCGACGGCTTCGATCGCCAGTTCCTTGCGGTTGCGCCGTTGCGTCACCAGCCACGCGAAGTCCAGTGCGGGCCCGGAAACCCGGTTCTCCGCGCCCTCAGGCCCCCACGTCCACACCTCGCCGCCCGGCCCGGTCAGCTCGACGCGGACCTCGGTCTCCGGCACCGCCAAGCCGTTGAGCAGGAACGCGAACCCCATGGCCCGCACCCCGATGTGGCACACGTGCCTGATCCGCGGGGAAGGCTCCTTCACCACGCCCAGCGCGTCGAAGACGTCCTGCCCGTGCGCCCACGTCTCCATGATCCGCGCGGTCACCATCGACGCCGGGCTCATCGGCGGCCCGAACCACACGATCTTCCCCGAAGCGACGGCCAGGTGTTCGCGCAACGCCTCGCGCCCGGATCGCCATTGCTCCACCAGGTCCGGCATGGCGGCGCCTTCAGCGGCCGTCCGGTCGACGATGTCACCGGTCAGCGGTTGCGCCTGGAACGCCTCGGGATCGGTGATCGCGAGGATCGCCGCCCGGTCCGTCCACATGAGATGGCCGATCTGATGCCCGATCGTCCAGCCCTCGGCGGGTGTCGGCACCGACCAGTCCGGCGCGCCCGCGACGAGGTCGTCGAGCTCCCGCGACTCGGCGTCGAGGTCGGCCAGCAGTTCCGTGATCACAGCTGCTCCTCCAGCATCCTCGCCCAGTAGCGCACGACGTGCGCGCGGCGTTTGGCGTCGTCGGCGAGCTGGTTGGCCAGCGCCAGCCCGCGCACGAGATCGAGGGTCGCCTGCACGGCGTCCTTCACACCGGGTTTGGTGTCGTCGACGTCGAGCAGCTCCAGCGCCAGCCCGTACACCTCACGCCCCAGCCGCGCCTGCAGCTCCAGCACCTGCTCGCGCAGCTCGGGGTCGGTGCGCGCCGCCACCCACAGCTCCAGGGCCGCGGTGAACAGGTCGCTGGCGTGGAAGTCCGCGATCAGCTCCACCACGGCGTGCGTGCTCTTGTCCGCGATCTCCGCGCGCCGCTTGAGCACCTCGACGCTCTCCGCGCCCACGTGCTCCACCGCCGCCGCCACGAGCTCACCGCGCGTGCGGAAGTGGTGCAGTTGCGCGCCCCGTGACACTCCGGCGCGTTCGGCCACCTCGGTGGTCGTGGTGCCTGACCAGCCACGTTCCACCAGGCACTCGACCGTCGCCTCCATCAGCTTCCGCTTGGTGCCGCGGCTGCGGTCGGCCTGGCGTTGCCTCGTCTCCACGGTCCCGAGTGTTCCGGCCCACAAACAAACAGTCAAGCCTGCTTGTAAATGCCGGTGTTAGCGTCGGTGCCGATGAACGTCGTTGATCGCCTCCGGGCCGCGGGCTGCGTGTTCGCCGAGGAAGAAGCCGCCCTGCTCGCCGAGACCGCCACCTCTCCCGACCACCTGGAAGCGCTGGTCGCCGAGCGGGTCGGCGGCCTGCCGCTGGAACACGTCGTCGGCTGGGCGGAGTTCTGCGGGCACCGGATCGTGGTGACGAAGGGCGTGTTCGTGCCGCGCCACCGCACCGAACTGCTCGTCGACCTCGCCACCGAGCTCAAGCCCGCCCTGGTCGTCGACCTGTGTTGCGGATCCGGCGCGGTCGGCGCGGTGCTGCAACAAAGACTGCCGAACGCCACGGTCTACGCGGCCGACATCGACCCCACGGCCGTGCAGTGCGCACGCCAGAACCTGACCAACGTGCTCGAGGGCGACCTGTTCGACGCACTGCCCGCACACCTGAAGGGACGCATCGACGTCGTGGTCGCCAACGTCCCGTACGTGCCGACCGACGACATCCAGTTCATGCCCCCTGAAGCACGCGAGTACGAGGCACGCGTCGCCCTCGACGGCGGCACGGACGGCCTCGAAGTCCTGCGGCGCGTGGCCACCCAGGCGAAGACCTGGCTGCGGCCCGGCGGGCACCTGATGAGCGAGACCAGCTCCCGCCAGGCACCCGCAGCGCTCGACGCATTCACCGCGGCCGGACTCGCCGCAGAATTGATCACCGAAGAAGACTCGACCGCGGTTGTCGGTCGCAGTTGAACGGTCGGTATCGCTATTGCGGCAAGAGCGTTATCCGGTCGAACAAATAGTCACCTAATCGGCGCAGCCAAATCTATTGATTTGGCAACATTGCGGGCGACCAGCGCGTTTGCCGAGGTAAGGTCCGGCATGGCAGCTGAAAACACGACTGGTTCAGTGGCCGCCGCCCAGGGGGGAAACCTGGTCGCCGCCGCGGGGCCGTACAGCATTTGGGGACCGACCGACACGCCCGCGGTCATTTCCGAGTCGGACACCGACTCGCTCGAGTTGGGCGTTCGATTCCGGGCCGACACCGCCGGTCGCATCACCGGGGTGAGGTTCTACAAAGGCGCCGGCAACGGCGGCACCCACACCGGGTCGGTGTGGACGGCGGACGGTATCCGGCTCGCGACCGCGACCTTCACGAACGAGACCGCCACGGGCTGGCAGACGGCGACGTTCGCGACGCCGGTGCAGGTTCAGCCCAACACGAGCTACATCGCCTCGTACTTCGCGCCGCAGGGCCGCTACAGCGCGAGCTACAACTACTTCACCACCCCCAGGGTCAACGGGCCGCTGACCGCGCCCGCGTCGAGGACGGCGGAACCGAACGGCGTCTTCCGCTACGGCGCGACGAGCGCGTTCCCGAACTCGACGCACCTGAGCGCCAACTACTGGGTCGACGTGATCTTCGAGTCGGTGCCGCTTGACCAGGGCTTCGGCGGGCCGGTGCTGCTGATCAAGTCGGACGCGCACCCGTTCAGCCGGTACTTCAGCGAGATCCTGCGCGCCGAGGGCATCGGCTCGTTCACGACGGTCGACCTGGCCGCCGTCACCGCCACCGTGCTCGGGCAGCACGACGTGGCGATCCTCGGCGAGATCCCGCTGACCCAGGCGCAGGCCACGATGTTCACCGACTGGGTCAACGCCGGCGGCAACCTCATCGCGTCCCGCCCGGACAAGAAGCTCAGCGGGTTGCTCGGGCTGACCGACCAGAACGCCACGCTCAGCAACGCGTACCTGCTGATCGACCCCGCGCAGGTGCCCGGTCTGCCGAACACGACCCTGCAGTTCCACAGCACCGCGGACCGTTACACCGCAACGAGTGCGACGACCGTGGCCACGCTCTACAGCAACGCCACGACCGCGACCAACAGCCCGGCCGTCACGATCCGGCAGGTCAACAGCGGGCACGCGGTGGCGTTCACCTACGACCTGGCCCGCTCGGTGGTGCAGACCAGGCAAGGCAATCCGGCGTGGGCGGGCATGGAACGCGACGGCGACGACCCGTTGCGCCCGGTGGACCTGTTCTTCGGCGCGAAGCAAGGTGACGTCCAGCCGGACTGGATCGACTTCGGCAAGGTCGCCATCCCGCAGGCGGACGAGCAGCAGCGCCTGCTGACCAACGTCCTCGCGCTGGTCAACCGCGCCAAGAAGCCGATCCCGAAGACCTGGTACCTGCCCAAGGGCCTCAAGGCCGCCATCGTCATGGCACTCGACGACCACGGCGTCCCGAACGGCACCCAGACGTACTTCAACCAGCTCAACGCCAACACGCCCGCCGGTGCGCAGCTCAACCAGTGGGAAGCCCTGCGCGCCACGTCCTGGATGTTCGTCGACGGCGCGACCATGACCGACGCCCAGGCGGCGACGTACCACTCGCAGGGCTTCGACCTGGGCATCCACGTGAACACCGGCTGCGCCGACTGGACGCCCGCCTCACTGGCGGCGTCGTTCACCTCGGAACTGGCGTTGTGGGCGTCGACCTATCCCAGCCTGCCGGCGCAGACGGGCAACCGGACGCACTGCATCGTGTGGAGCGACTGGGCGACGCAACCCAAAGTCGAGCTGAGCAAGGGCATCCGGATGGACCTCAACTACTACTACGCACCGGACTGGTGGGTGCAGAACCGGCCGGGCATGTTCACCGGCTCCGGCCTGCCCATGCGGTTCGCCGACCTCGACGGCTCGATGATCGACGTCTACCAGGTCGTCTCGCAGCTCGTCGACGAGAACGGCATCACCTACCCGGGCGGCATCGACGCCATGCTCGACAAGGCCCTCGGTTCTGAGGGCTACTACGGCGTTTTCGGCACGCACTACTACATCAGCGGCGACAACTTCGGCACGCACGTGATCAACTCGGCGAAGGCCCGCGGCGTTCCGATGATCACCGGCAAGCAGATCCTCGACTGGACCGACGGCCGCAACGCCTCGTTCTTCTCGCAGATCGCGTGGAGCGGCAACAACCTGACGTTCACGGCCACTGTGGACGGACGAACGAACGGCATGCTGCGCGGAATGCTGCCCGTGCAGTCGGTCAAGGGCGCGCTCACAGGACTCACCCGCAACGGCTCGGCCGTCGCCTACACGCAGGAGACGATCAAGGGCGTCACGTACGCGATGTTCCCGGCCACGTCGGGGAACTTCAGCGCGGCCTACACACCGCACACGTTCCCGGCGTCGTTCTTCGCCCAGTCCACTCCGACGAACGTCACCACGACCGACACCAGCGCAGGCGAGCTCGGCTTCAAGTTCGTCCCGGCGGTGAACGGCAAGATCACCCACGTCAAGTTCCACAAGGGCCCGCAGAACCTCGGCACGCACACCGTGAGCGTGTGGTCGTCCACCGGCACGCGGCTCGCCACAGCCACCGCGACCAACGAGACACCGACCGGCTGGCAGACCGTGGCGCTGCCGGCGCCGCTCAACGTCACCGCGGGTCAGACCTACATCGCGTCGTACTTCTGCCCCGGCGGCCGCTACTCGTACGACTACGACTACTTCAACCAGGCCCGCACCAGCGGTCCGCTCACGGCGCCGTCGTCCGTCGCCAGTGGCGGGAACGGGGTCTACGCCCTCGGCAGCAACTTCCCGAACCAGACCTATCGGGCCCTCAACTACTGGGTGGACGTGATCTTCACCCAGTAGTTCGACAGCTCGCGCAGCGTTCCGTACAATGTACGGTATGTCGTACGACGAGGTCATGCAGTGGTTCGCGAGCTGGGACGAGCTGGCGGTGGCGGGAGAGGTCGAGAAGATGGCCGACATGGCCCTGTTCCCGATCAACACCGTCACCGACGGCTCGGCGACGTCGTGGGACCGGGAGCGGTTCGTGCAGGAAATGGGGGCCCAGCTGGGCGGCGGCGGTGAGGTGAAGATGGAGTCGGTGCGCACACCGCACTTCATCAACGACAACCTGGTCTTCGTCATCACCGACGGCACGATCAACGGGATGACGGTTCGCTACGGCGACCTGCTGGTGAAGGTCGGCGGCGAGTGGAAGTTCCAGACGATGGTCCAGGGCGGCTGGGCCTAGCCCCGGAAGGACACCCCGGGGAAGAGGGTGCCAACCGTGATGATTCTCAAAGCAGGGTGAGCTGTTCCTGATCCACGCGCGGCGCCGGCACACCCACCGGCAGGCTGCCATCGGGCCACACGCCGTCGTCGTCACCGGGCACACCGGTGACGGCGTCGGTGGACCGCCCACGCGGCGCCAGCCCGTGCTTCTCGATCAACGGAACGACCCGCGCGGTCAACCACTTCCGGTACCGCTTGTCCACATAGGACCCGTTGCCGTACAGGTGCCGGTACGTCTCGACGAGATCCGGGTGCTCGCGCCGCAACCAGGCCGCGAACCACTCCTTCGCTCCCGGACGCAGGTGCAACGGCAGCACCGTGACGCCCGTGGCGCCGGCATCCGCAATCTGTTCCAGCAGGAAGTCCAGCTGCTCAACGGAATCCGTCAGCTCCGGCAGCACCGGCGCCACGAACACCCCGCACGGCAACCCGGCTTCCCGCACCTTCCGCACCAGGTCGAGCCGCGCGGCCGGCGTCGGCGTGCCGGGTTCCAGCGACCTGTGCAGATCGCGGTCCATCAACGCGAGCGACACCGCGATCCCGACCGGCACAACCTCGGCCGCGGCGGACAGCAGCGGCAGGTCGCGCGCCAGCAGGGTGCCCTTCGTCAGGATCGAGAAGGGCGTGCGGGAGGCGGTCAGGGCCTCGATGATCCCTGGCATCAAGGAGTACCGCCCCTCCGCCCGCTGGTACGGGTCGGTGTTGGTGCCGAGCGCGACGTGCTCCTGCTTCCACCTGGACGACCGCAGCTGGCGGGACAGCACCTCCGCCGCGTTGACCTTGACGATCAGCTGGTTGTCGAAGTCCTTGCCCGCGTCCAGGTCCAGGTAGGTGTGGGTCTTGCGGGCGAAGCAGTTGTGGGACACCACACCGTTCGCGATGAAGTCGGCGGTGCCGGTCGAGATGTCGTAGAGCGTCATCTCCCCCAACGGTTCCACGGACACGACGCCCAACGGCTGCTGCGACTTGATCGCCACGCCGTCGATGTCCCGCTTGCGCGTGATCGCCGGGTCGACGGTGTGGAAGAAACGCAGGTTCTCCCGCAGTCCGCCGCGCAGTCGCACGACCCGCACGCCACGACGACGGCGCAGTTCCTCGATCGCGAAGTCGAAGTGGAAGTGCTTGAGCGCCAGGCAGATCGCTTCGAGCACGGTGGCGTTGCGCGTCGACAACCGCAGGATGCTGCGCGAGCAGGTCCCCAGGTAGTCGAACGCACCGGCCAGGAATCCCTTGAGCCAGTCCGGGTTCGGGGCTATCTGCCAGTGCGCTAGGTCGCGCACTTGGTGCAGAAATCCCCTCCCTTCTCGCACACCGAAGTAGTCGAGATACTCCTGTGTGCGGTCCATGGCCTCTATGTCGGCCAAGGGGATCCGGAACTCGTTCTCGTCGTCCACCATGCCGCGCAGGTAGCCGCGGCGGTAGTCGTCGGTCACGGAGGGCTGCTCGACGAAAGCCCCCGTGCCCATCAGCTTGTTGCCGGTCGTGAGGTGCGGACGGCGGCCCGTGCCCGCGGTCTCGCCGGTCACGTGCTTCCAGCCGCGGTCGGTCAGGAAGCGGTGATCACCGGACGCGACGACCGACGTGCCGTCCTCCAGCGTCAGCCGGTACGCCTCTTTGCGCGTCTCCCAGTGCGCGAGGACGGTCGTGAGTTTGTAACGCCGGTAGTTGCCGACGAGTTCGGTGCCGTAGATCTCATCGCCCTCCCGCAGCTCGGCCAACGGTTTGGTGCGGCCGTTGCCCATGAGGATCGGGGTATCGCCCGCCAGGCAGTAGGTGCAGGCGTGTGAGCAGCCCCGATACGGGTTCACGGTCCACGAGAAGGGCAGCGACGAACCCGGTACCCCGTTGAGCACGGATTTGGCGCGGACCTCGTGGAACACCACGTCCGCGAACTCAGGAGTTCGTACGCTGCGCACCAGTCCCGGTAGCCCCGGTAGTGCCTGCTGCGGCTCTGCCTCGAGTTTCTGTCCGTCCCATCGCACACCATCGATTCGAACACATGTTCGAACGGCGGTCAAGGAGATCGCGTGTCACCCATTGAGGTAGCAGGCTTCGTCACCGGCGCACTGTGCGTGTGGCTGGTCGCCCGGCAAAACCCCTGGAACTGGCCCATCGGCATCGCCAACAACATCGCGTTCTTCGTGCTGTTCTGGGGCAGCGGGCTGTTCGCCGACTCCGGGCTGCAGATCGTGTACGTCGTGCTCGCCGTCTACGGCTGGTGGGCGTGGCTGCGCGGCGGCGAGCAGCACACGACGCTGCACGTCAGCCGCACGACGCGGCAGCAGTGGATCTGGCTCGCGGTCGCCGGCGTGCTCGGCACCGG
This sequence comes from Lentzea alba, assembly GCF_011067745.1. Classification (GTDB taxonomy): domain Bacteria; phylum Actinomycetota; class Actinomycetes; order Mycobacteriales; family Pseudonocardiaceae; genus Lentzea; species Lentzea alba. The sequence continues at coordinate 214,746 of NZ_JAAMPJ010000011.1, read as the reverse complement.
GTTGCTGCACTGGGTCCTGGTGACGTTCACCGAGTCGACCGTGCCGTTCTGGGACGCCATCACAACGGTGTTGTCGCTGCTCGCGACCTGGGGCCAGGCCCGCAAGAAGATCGAGTGCTGGTGGCTGTGGATCGCCGCGGACGTGATCTACGTGCCGCTCTACGCCTACAAGGAGCTGTACCTGACGGCTGTGTTGTACGTGGGGTTCATGGTGCTGTGCGTGATCGGCCTGCGCTCGTGGCTCAAGGACCTCAAGGACGAGGTGCGCGTGTGAAGGAGTTCGAACACGCGTTGGTGCTCGGCAAGTTCTATCCGCCGCACAACGGACACCACCACCTCATCGAGACGGCGGCCGCACGCAGTACACGCACAACGGTCACCGTGCTCGCCGCGTCGTCGGAGACCATCCCTCTCGAACACCGCGTGCACTGGCTGACGGAGACACACGGCGCGACGCCGGGTGTACGGATCATCGGCGACCTCGACGACCACCCGATGGACTTCGACTCCGACGAGATCTGGAACCTGCACGTCGAACTGACCCGCGCGGTCCTCGCCCGGCGCGCGATCGCGGACGGAGATCCCTCGAAGGCACCGGTCGACGTCGTGTTCTCCAGCGAGAAGTACGGCGACGAGCTGGCTCGCCGGCTGGGCGCGCAGCACGTCCTCGTCGACCTGGACCGCCTGACGCATCCGGTCTCCGGCACCGCCGTCCGCACCGACCCGATCGCGAACTGGCACCACCTCGCGCCCGCCACGCAGCGCGGTCTGGGGTGGAAGGTCGTGGTCGTCGGCGCCGAGAGCACCGGCACGACCACCCTGTCGCGGCAGCTCGCGGACCACTTCTCCGCGCCGTGGATCGCCGAGTACGGCCGCGAGCACACCGAGCTCAAACTGGCCGCCGCACGAGCGTTCGCGCCTTCGTCCACTGTGGATGATCTGGTGTGGACGCTGGGTGACTTCGAGGACGTGGCGCACGAACAGGAACGCCGCATCCGGGCTTCGACCGCGCCGTTGGTCGTCGCGGACAACGACGCGTTCGCCGCGACCGTCTGGGGAGAGCGCTACCTCGGTTTCCGGCCGGAGATCTTCCTCGGGTCCGAACCGGACCTCTACCTGCTGACCGACCACGTCGGCGTTCCGTTCGAACAGGACGGCTGGCGTGACGGCGAGCACCTGCGGGAGTGGATGACCGGACTGTTCGAACAGGAGCTGACGCGGCGCGGTGTGCCGTGGCTCAAGCTGACCGAGGACAGGTTCGCGACGGCCATCACGGCCGTCGCACAACTGATGAGGCAGGATGTCTCGTGTGGGTCACGGTCACGGGCATAGCCACGCGCTGAAGGACGAAGAACCCGCATCAGAGCGCGTACGCACGTTGCTGATGTGGCTGCTGGTGCCGTTGGCACTGGCCACGCTCGTCGGCGCGGCGCTGCTCTACCCGTTCGGGCACGAGCAGAAGACCGGCGCGGAGATCGGCCTGCACCAGAAGCCCGTCAACGCCGTCGTGACCGGTGTGCAGGCGAACTGCGGCGAGAAGTGCGTCGCCATCACGGTGAAGATGACCGACGGTGACGCCAACGGGCAGAGCATCACGATCCCGAGCGTGAACGGCCCTGGAGCCCCGCGCTTCAACGTCGGCGACGAGGTCGTTCTGTCCTATTCGGGCAGCCAGCCGCAGGCCGCCGAGTCGTACCAGATCGTCGACTTCCAGCGCGACTGGTCACTCGTGATCCTGGCGGTGCTCTTCGCCGCGGCCGTGCTGCTGCTCGGACGATGGCAGGGCCTCGCGGCACTCGGTGCGCTGCTGCTGAGCTTCGTGGTGCTCGTGCTGTTCGTGATGCCGTCGATCCTGGCCGGCAAGAGCCCGCTGATGGTGGCGGTGGTCGGCGCCGGGCTGATCATGTTCGTGGTGCTCTACCTCACCCACGGCGTCAGCGCGCGAACATCGACAGCCGTGCTCGGGACGTTGGTCAGCCTCGCGCTGATCGGCGTGCTCGGCGCGTTGTTCTCGGCGTTCGCCTCGCTGACCGGCCTCGACGAGGACACGATCAACCTCGTCACCATCCTCGGCACCGACATCGACACCCGCGGGCTGTTGCTGGCGGGCACGCTGATCGGCGCGCTGGGCGTGCTCGACGACGTGACCGTCACGCAGACCAGTGCGGTGTGGGAGCTTCGGCGGGCCAACGACAAGCTGACCTGGCGCGAGCTGTTCGCGGCCGGTTCGCGGATCGGGCGCGACCACATGTCGTCCGTCGTGAACACGCTCGTGATGGCCTACGCGGGCGCGGCGCTGCCGTTGCTGCTGGCGATCTCGCTGTCCGGGCGGTCGATGGGCGAGATCCTGACCGCGCAGCAGATCGCGCAGGAGATCGTGCGCACGCTGGTCGGCAGCATCGGCCTGGTGGCGGCGGTCCCGGTCACCACGGCCCTGGCCGCCCTGGTCGCCGTGCGCCAAGAGGTCGCCCCGGCCGCAGCACCTGAACCCGAGCCGGAGCCCGAGCCAGAACCGAAGACCGTGAAGCGCGCGAAGCCCGTGAAACCCAGGCCCGCGCGCATCGAGGGCGACCTCTTCATCGGCTACGACCCCGACAAGGGGCCGTGGGAACGACCTAGCGAGCCAAGAGCACGAAGAGCAGCGTCAGCACGCCAGGCACCACCTGCACGAAGAAGATCTTCCGGCTCGCCGTGAACGTGCCGTAGACGCCGGCGACGATCACGAACACCGTGAAGAGCACGGACGCGCCGAAGTCCTGCCGGATCAGCGCGTAGATCAGACCGGCGGCGAGGAAGCCGTTGTAGAGGCCCTGGTTCGCGGCGAGCGCCTTGGACGCCTGCGCGAACTCGGGCGTGAGACCGAACGCCTTCTGGCCGCGCGGTGTCGTCCAGAGGAACATCTCCAGCACCACGATGTAGAGGTGGATCAACGCCACCAGGGCGATCAGGATGTTCGCGATAACCTGCACGTAGGTCCTCCTCTGGACTGACACACCCGATGAGACAATAGAGCAGTGGGAAGACAGCGGCCCGACACAGAGGCGATCACCGAGTCGATCGACTCCGGTGTTGCCGAACTGGTCCCCGATCTCGGTGGACGGAACTCGTGGACGTTGCGGGTCAACGGAACCCCACAGTCGCATGTGGACCTGGACGACCCGACCTATCTCGAGTTCGAGTACGTCCGCAGGCTGGGTCACATCGTCGATCTCACCGCGCCTTCGCGTGTGCTCCACCTGGGTGGTGGCGCTCTCACGCTAGCGCGCTACGTGGCGGATCTACTGCCTCGGGCGTCTCAGCAGGTCGCCGAGATCGACGCGGGCCTGATCGCGTTCATCCGCCGCGAGCTGCCCCCGCCCTCACGGCTGAGGATCACCACCGGCGACGCCCGCGCGGTGCTCGTGAAGGCACGCCCCGGCTCGTTCGACCTGATCGTCTCGGACTGCTTCGCCGGCGCCCGCACCCCCGCCCACCTGACGTCGGTCGAGTACGTGCGCCAGGCGTCCGCCGCGCTGGCCGACGACGGCATCTACGCCGCGAACATCGGTGACGGCAACGGCCTGCAGTTCGCCCGCTCCCAGTGCGCCACCGTGCGCGCGGTGTTCGAACACGTCTGCGTGCTCGCCGAACCGGGCGTGTTCCGCGGTCGCAGGTTCGGCAACTTCGTGATCCTCGCGTCACACAACGGGCTGCCGATGCAGCAGCTGACCCGCGCGACGGCCGGCGATCCGTTCCCGGGGCGGGTCGAACACGGCACGGGCCTGACGAAGTTCATCGGTGGCGCGCCAGTCACCACCGATGCCACCGCGACTCTGTCGCCCGCGCCGCCGTCCGGCCTGTGGGGCACCTGAGCCGACATCAGTCCAGCGAGGTCACGAACTTCGACACGGCCTCCGGATGGAGCTTCTGCGCCATCCGACCAGCAGGCGCCAACGATCCCAGCCGGTACAACGGCCGTTCGGCTGCCGCCAGCCCGCGAGCCTCCGCCCGCAACTGGGCGACGAGCAGCTCCGAGAACACCAGCCCAGGCGTGTCCCCGCGGGCCGCCAGCGCGTCCGCCAGCCGGCGCAGCTGGTAGATCCCCAGCTCCCGCCCACCGGTGCCCGCGTACATCGACAGCGCGACGTTGATCGCCTTCTTGCCGCCGCGCACGAACAGCCCGACGGTCCGCGCCCCGCGCAGGTCCGTGACCAGCAGGTCGAGTCCGGTCGCGGTGGCCAGGTCGACCTTGCGCGTGCCGAACGCGCGCACGTACACGGTCGTGCCCTCCAGCCACACCGTGCGGCGGGCCTCGGACAGCGCCAGCAGGATCACCGGCACCGACACGATCAACCCGGCGATGACGCCCGGCCAGCGCCCGCCGATCAGGCCCACGATCCCGCCGAAGGCGAGCGCGACCATGATGCCGCCGATGGCCACCATGCGCGCCCGCTTGCGGACCGTCGTCTTGTCCAGCAGGTCGAGAACGAGCTTGTCGTCGCTCACGGGGTCTCCCGCACCGCCTCGGCCACTGTCGCGCCCGCGTCCGACGCCAGCGCCTCGGCACCACCCGGCACACCGGCGAGCAGATCGCCCGGCTTCAACGCGTCCCGCACCGCCGACACCACGTCCGCCAGCGGCACCGTCACCTGCTCACCGGTAGCCAGCGTCTTGATGCCGATGTTCCCGGCCTCCAGGTCGCGCTCGCCCAGCACCAGCGCCAGCCGCGCACCGGACTTGTCCGCCGCCTTGAACCCGGCCTTCATCGACCGGCCGCCGTACACCAGGTCCGTGCGCACCCCGGCCGCCCGCAGCTCACCGGCGATCGCCACCAGCCGGGCCCGCGCCGCCTCGCCCAGCGGCACGCCGATCACGTCGACCCGGCTGAACTCCGGCAGCACGCCCTCGGCCTGTGCCGCGAGCAGCGCCCGGTCGACGCCGAGGCCGAAGCCGACGCCGGACAGCTCCTGGCCGCCGAGCTGCGCCATCAGGCCGTCGTAGCGACCGCCGCCGCCGATACCCGACTGCGCGCCCAGGCCGTCGTGCACGAACTCGAACGTCGTCTTCGTGTAGTAGTCGAGGCCGCGGACCATGCGCGGGTTCTCGACGAACTTCACGCCCAGCTCGGTCAGGTAACCCTTGACCAGCTCGTAGTGCTCACGACACCCGTCGCACAGGTGGTCCACCATCAACGGCGCGTCCGCGACCAGCGCGCGCACCTCGGGCCGCTTGTCGTCGAGCACGCGCAGCGGGTTCAGCTCGGCACGCTGACGGGTCGCCTCGTCCAGCGGCAGCTTCGCCAGGAACGCCTGCAGCAGCTCGCGGTACGCCGGACGGCAGTTGGCGTCACCCAGCGAGGTGAGCTCCAGCCGGTACCCGGTCAGGCCGAGCGCGCGGAAGCCCGCGTCACCGACCGCGATGACCTCGGCGTCCAGCGCGGGGTCGTCGACGCCGATCGCCTCGATGCCGACCTGGTGGAACTGCCGGTACCGCCCGGCCTGCGGGGCCTCGGCGCGGAAGAACTGGCCCGCGTAGTAGAGCTTCACCGGCAGCGAGCCGCGGTCGAGGCTGTGCTCGATCACGGCCCGCATCACGCCTGCGGTGCCCTCGGGGCGCAGCGTGATGGACCGGTCGCCGCGGTCGAGGAAGGTGTACATCTCCTTCGTCACGACGTCGGTCGACTCGCCGACGCCGCGCGAGAACAGCGCGGTGTCCTCGAAGACCGGCAGCTCGACGTAGCCGTAGCCCGCGACTTCGGCGGCACGGGTCAGGGTCGACCGAACGTGCACGAAAGCGGCGGACGTCGGCGGGATGTAGTCGGGAACGCCTTTGGGTGCGGAAAACACGTCTCTCAAAGTCCTCGGTGCGGGGCGGCCGGTGCGTCCTGCAACTGGAGCAGGTAGGGGTTCGTCCCACGCTCTCGGCCAATGGTCGTCGACGGGCCGTGGCCCGGCAGCACCACCGTGTCGTCGGGCAAGGTCAAGACCTTGTTCTGCAGAGACGACAACATGCGCGAGTGGTCACCGCCGGGCAGGTCGGTGCGTCCGATGGAACCGGCGAAGAGCGTGTCACCCGAGATCACCAGGCGACCCCCTTCCTGCACGCCGGAGCGGAACATCACCGACCCGCCGGTATGGCCCGGCGTGTGGTCGACGGTGATCTGCAACCCGGCGAGGTCGAGCTCGGCGCCGTCGGTCAGCTCGCGCACCTCGGACGGCTCGCGCATCTCCAGGTTGCCGCCGAAGAACGCGGCCGACTCGCGGCTCACGCCCTTGAGCGGGTCGGAGAGCATCGCGACGTCGTCCGGGTGGATGTAGGCGGGGATGTCGTTGCCGTCGCAGACCGGGGTGACGGAGAACGTGTGGTCGAAGTGCCCGTGCGTGAGGAGCACGGCGACCGGCGCGAGCTTGTACTCCCGCAGCGCCTGCTCGACCGGCTCGACCGCGTCCTGACCGGGGTCGATGATCACGCAGGGCTCGCCCTCACCGGCCGCCAGGACGAAGCAGTTCGCCTGGAGCGCACCAGTGGGGAACCCGATCACGAGCACGAAAATGACCTCCCTGTTCAACCACAGCCTAACCACCACACAAAGCTCATATGCCCAGGCCCTAGACTGCCGTGCCGACCGCCCTATTCGCATGAGTCCCTGGGGAGGGAGCACGTGCCCACCAACGAGCAGCGACGCGCGAACGCCAAGCGCAAGCTTGAGCGTCAGATGGTGTACCGCCAGGAGCGGGCCAAGAAGCGTCGCATCATCGCCGTCGTCTCGACGGTCGTCGTTGTTGCGCTCGTCGGAGGTGGTGTGTGGTGGCTCGCGACCCACGACTTCGGTAACGGCGACGCCGCCGCGTCGGAGACTCCCGCGCAGGAGTCGGTGGACAAGGCGGACAAGATCCCCACCGCGATGCACCAGATTCCGAAGCGTCCGACCGCGCTGCCGGAAAAGGTGAACTGTGAATACACGAAGGGCCAGGAGCCGGCGGCCAAGGAGAACACCCCGCCCGCGAACGGTGAGCAGCCCGCCACCGGAACGGTCGGCGTCACCCTCGGCACCTCCATCGGCGACCTGAAGTTCAACCTGGACCGCGCGCTCGCGCCGTGCACGGTGAACAACTTCATCAACCTGGCGAAGCAGAAGTACTTCGACAACACCACCTGCCACCGTCTCGTGGTGACCGGCATCCAGGTCCTGCAGTGCGGCGACCCCGGCGGCAACGGCATGGGCGGCCCCGGCTACTCGTTCAAGGACGAGGTCTACCCCGAGCTGACCTACGGCCGCGGCGTGCTCGCCATGGCGAACTCGGGCCCGGACACCAACGGCTCGCAGTTCTTCATCGTCTACGGCGACGGCGCGAACCTGAAGCCCGCGTACACCGTGTTCGGCACGGTCGACGAGGAGTCGCTGAAGAAGATCGACGAGGTCGCGAAGACCGGCGCGATCTCGCAGTCGCCCGGCCAGGGTGACGGCAAGCCGAAGACCCCGGTCGACATCAAGTCGGCTCTGGTAGCGAACTAGTTCTTCACACGAAAAAGCCCCCGGTTCGGAGCCGGGGGCTTTTTCGTGTGTGCTGGTTACGAGGCTGACGTCACGCGATAGACGTCGTAGACGCCCTCAACGCTCCGCACGGCCTTCAGAACGTGGCCCAGGTGCTTCGGGTCGCCCATCTCGAACGAGAACCGGCTGACGGCCACACGGTCCCGCGACGTCGTCACCGACGCCGACAGGATGTTCACGCGCTCGTCGGCCAGCACCTTCGTGACGTCCGAGAGCAGCCGGTGCCGGTCGAGCGCCTCCACCTGGATGGCGACCAGGAACACGCTGGACGCGCTCGGAGCCCACTCGACGTCGAGGAGGCGTTCCGGCGACTTCAGCAGCTCGTCCGCGTTCGTGCAGTCGGTCCGGTGCACGGAGACACCGCCACCACGCGTCACGAACCCGAGGATGTCGTCGCCCGGCACCGGAGTGCAGCAACGGGCGAGCTTCACCCACACGTCGCCCGCGTCCTTGACGATCACGCCCGCGTCGCCGGTAGGGCGGCGCCGGGTGACCGTGGACGGGGTGGCGCGGTCGGCCAGCTCCTCCTCGGCGTGGTCGACCCCGCCGAGCTGGGCCACGAGACGTTGCACGACGTGCCGCGCCGAGGTGTGGCCCTCGCCGACCGCCGCGTACAACGCGCTCATGTCCGGGTAGTGCAGTTCCTTCGCGAGGGCCTGCATGGAGTCGACCGACACGAGGCGCTGGATCGGCAGGCCGACCCGGCGGACCTCCTTGGTGATCGCGTCCTTGCCCTGCTCGATCGCCTCTTCCTTGCGCTCCTTGGCGAACCACTGCTTGATCTTCGCCTTGGCCCGCGGGGACGCGACGAAGCTCAACCAGTCGCGGGACGGACCCGCGCCCTCCGCCTTGGAGGTGAAGATCTCGACGACCTCGCCGTTCTCGAGCTTGCGTTCGAGAGCGACCAGGCGACCGTTCACCCGAGCGCCTATGCAGCGGTGACCCACCTCGGTGTGCACCGAGTAGGCGAAGTCGACCGGCGTGGAGCCCGTCGGCAACGTCTCGACGTCACCCTTGGGGGTGAACACGAAGATCTCGCGCGCGGCGAGGTCCCAGCGCAGGCCCTCCAGGAACTCACCGGGGTCCGCGGCTTCCCGCTGCCAGTCGAGGAGCTGGCGCATCCACGCCATCTCGTCGATCTCGACGGACTTGCCGTTGTGCGTGCCCTTGGTTTCCTTGTAACGCCAGTGCGCCGCAATGCCGTACTCGGCCCGCTGGTGCATCTCCTGCGTGCGGATCTGCACTTCAAGAGGCTTGCCGTCGGGACCGATCACGGTCGTGTGCAGCGACTGGTACACGCCGAACCGCGGCTGCGCGATGTAGTCCTTGAACCGCCCGGGCATCGGCTGCCACGCGGCGTGCACGACGCCCATCGCGGCGTAGCAGTCGCGCACCTCGTCCACCAGGATCCGCACACCCACGAGGTCGTGGATGTCGTCGAAGTCCCGGCCGCGGACGATCATCTTCTGGTTGATCGAGTAGTAGTGCTTCGGCCGCCCCTCGACCTTCGCGACGATCCGCGCACTCTCGAGTTGAGTGTTCAGCTCGTCGACGACGGTCCGCAGGTACGTGTCACGACTCGGCGCGCGCTTCGCGACCAGGCGGACGATCTCGTCGTACTTCTTCGGCTGCAGGATCGCGAACGCGAGGTCCTCCAGCTCCCACTTCACGGTCGCCATGCCCAGGCGGTGGGCCAGCGGCGCGAGCACTTCGAGCGTTTCACGGGCCTTGCGGGCCTGCTTCTCGGGCGGCAGGAACCGCATGGTGCGCATGTTGTGCAGCCGGTCGGCCAGCTTGATGACCAGGACCCGTGGGTCCTTCGCCATCGCGATGACCATCTTGCGGATGGTCTCGGCCTCGGCCGCTGCCCCCAGCTTGACCTTGTCGAGCTTCGTGACGCCGTCGACGAGACGAGCGACCTCCTCGCCGAAGTCGTCCTTCAGCTGCCCCAGTGAGTAATCGGTGTCTTCCACGGTGTCGTGCAGCAGCGCGGCCACCAGCGTCGTGGTGTCCATGCCCAGCTCGGCGAGGATCGTCGCCACGGCGAGCGGGTGGGTGATGTACGGATCGCCGGACTTGCGGCGCTGCGGGCGGTGCTTCTCCTCGGCAACGTCATATGCGTGCTGCAGAAGCGCCAGATCGGCCTTGGGATGGAGGTCACGGTGCACGGCGGCGAGAGGTTCGAGGACCTGCTTCACCGGGGCCGCACGTTGGGCGGTGATGCGCCGCGCAAGGCGGGCGCGCACACGCCGGGTAGCCGACGGTTGAACAACCGTCGCAGCGGGTTCGGTGTCTTGACTCAACCCCACGCTCCTCGGGTCTCGCGAGTACCGAGGATAACGCGTTTACGCTGACGAAACTTCCGATGGCGCGCTGAGCGGCGCAGCTCACACGGTGAACGCCACCCAAACTTTTGCTGGGCCGATCAGGCGACGCTCACCACGAACGCGCGCCACGCCTGAATCGAGAAGACCAGGGCGTCACCGCCAGTGGCCTTCGAGTCACGCACGAGAGCGTCGTGGGCGAGCGACACCTCGACACACGCGCTCTCGATCGTGTCGTTGCTGTAGGAGCTCTTATGCCAGGTCCGATGGTGGCTCATCGAGGTCCTTTCGCGGTCCGCTGACGTAGTTCGCCAGCAGGCTCCGCGATTGTCCCTCATCCAAAGCGCAGGCATCCAACCACTTGAAGAACTCACGGCTGTCCCGGATGGCGCCGCCGTCGTGCGCGAACACCTGGCCAAGACCGTTCTCGCTGTACGCCACCGGCGGGTGCTTCTCGAAGTTGAAAAGCATGCGGGCCGACTGCCTGAGGGGAGCAGAGCCCGCCGACATCGGCACGATCCGCAGGAGGTGCGTGTTGAAGAGCAGGCGCAGGTACTGCTCCTCCATGAGCTGGTCGTCGCCGACCTTCAGCTGCAAAGCGAGTTCGTGGACGTAGAAGAGACATTCCGGACGGTTCTGGCGCCTCATGACCGCCTGGCGTTCCGTACGCAGCTGAACGCCCCTCTCGATGTCCTCAGGAGCTACTCGGCCGCCATCGACGAACAACGCTCGCGCGTACTCCGGGATCTGGATGAGGCCCGGGATGGTGTGAACGTCGTAGGTCGTGATCTTCGTGGCTTTCGCCTCGGCCATGGCGAGTGTGCGGATGTTGTCCGGCACCACCACGACGTACGGATCAAAGGCGTACCGGTAACGGTCGCGGAAGGCTTCGAAGAACACGAAGTCCCGGCCGCACATCATCAGGTACTGGACGAGGTCGATTTCGCTCGCCCGCGCCTTGCCGTTCTCGATGTTCGACACCTTGCTCGGATCCCACCCGAGTTCTTCGGCGAAGCCGAACCCGGTCAGCCTGGTGTGCTTCTCGCGCAGCCGGCGCAGTTCGTCGCCCAGGTCGCGGCTGTAGGCGGTGGAAGTGATCGCAGTCATTCGTCCGACGGTAGGCATTGACCCTCCTCCACGAACCAACTCGTTCGGATGAAAACGGCTGCTAGGCGGCAGGCCATTCGTGCTCCTCTCTCGTTCGCTCTCTGGTTCTGGGTGTGCGGGCAGGGTCCAGCCACGCGGGCGGGATGAACGCCGGCGTGCCGTGGATCAGCTCCACTTCCCCATCGCTCTGGTGGATCAAGGTGTGGTGGTGGCGGCACAGCAGCACCGCGTTGCCAACCGAGGTCTCGCCTCCGTGGGACCAGAACCTGACGTGGTGGGCGTCGCAGTGCTTGGCTGGCCGGTCGCAGCCGGGGAAGGCGCAGCCTCCGTCCCTGACGACCAGCAGGCGGCGGATCGCGGCGGGGAAGGGTGCGGGACTTGCGGCCGATGTCCATCGGCTCGGACCGGCCTCCCATGACCACCGGGATGACTCCGGCGTTGCAGGCCAGGCGCCGGACCAGCGCGGCGGGGACGCGCTCGCGGCTGTCCAGCAGCGCCAGGCCAGTCTTCTCGGCCAGGTCGGCGTAGGCCATCGTGAGGGTCAGCGTGACGGGTTCGCCGCCGTGCTCGGGCAGCTGGTCGGCGCGCAGCATCAGGTCGATCAGGTCGGCGAAGGCGTCGCCCTGCCGTTCGGCGCGCGAACGCGGGTCCGGGCCTTCCTCGGGTGTGGCGGAACGGGGCTTGGCCAGCGGATCGATCATCGCCTCGAACTTGGCGCCGCTGACCTTGTCCAGCCGGGCCCACACCTCCAGCTGCTCACCCTTCCACTCCATCCGCAGCTTGTTCACCGGCAACCGGGGCTCGGTCTCGCGTGACTCCGCGTCCTGCTGGTAGAGCCGGTACGCCAACTCCTTGGCGAACGAGCGCACCGCGCTGGGTTCGTGCGCGAGCGCGAACTCGACCACCGGCTGCTCGGCTTCGGGCGGCAGGTCCTTCATCACCTCGGCGACCGCCGAGATGTGCTCAGCCGAGAGCGCACCGTCGGCCACCGCGGCAGCGGTGGCCGGCAACTCCGGCTCCAGCACCGACCCGGTCGGCGTGACCTCACGGGCGAGCAGCGCTGCCCGCGCGACCCACTGCCGCGCGGTCTTCAGATCCCACCGCACCGCGTGGCGCAACACATGCGCCACATTCTTGTACCCCAACTCCCCTGCGGCGCCGCGCCGCCCCAGTTCGGCGATCTTCTGCATCATCACATTCTCAAGAACGCGAATTTCCAACACGTCTCCGGCGACTGCATCGAGCAGTTCGCCGGTAGAGAGAAGTCGAAAGTCCGGTTCGATCACGCGTTCGACATTACCGCAAGATCATGATGAAAACCCACGTCAGACGCCACACGTTCGGGTGAAGCATCTAGCCAACGACCATAGGCTCCGTTAGTGCACATCTCTCTAGACGCAACGCAACCACTAGCAACCACGCACGCAAAAAACGACGATGCGCGCAAACGCACCACACCCCGCAACCAACAACGAAAATGGGCCACAGAAATTAGTTCCGGCGCACGCCCGACGAAGGAGGGCATGTGCCGGCCCGGCGAAGCCGCCTGACACACTCGCACCCGTGAGGACCCTGTTCTGGTGCGCCGCGATGTCGTTCGTGTGGCTCGGCACGATGGCGTACCTCGCCCTGGACGACCCGAACTACATCGACCAGAGGTCGATCATCGGTTCCACCGTGGGCTGGGTGATCGCGACCGCGCTGAGCTGGCTGGTGCTGCGCCGCGCGAAATCCCCGAAGCTGTGGGAGTTCGCGGTGGTGACGGCTCCGGCGTCCCTCGTCACGCTGGTCTTCGTCAGCATCGGCGCCGCCTTCGTCGCCCCGCCCCCTCTCGCCTGAACCCCACTGACACAATCAGGCCAGTTCAACGGTCTGGGGGCCTCGTGCACGAACATCGTCCGATCTGGCACAGCCTGGGGTTCGCGGGCGTCTGGTACGTCGCGATCGTCGTGCTCAACCTGTCCACCAACGGCGCCGGCGAGGCGATTCGCGCGGCGACACTGGGCGTGGTGCCCTGGCTCGGTGCCTCCGCCGCCCTGTGGCGGGTCGCGCACGGCGGCATGAAGGCGTGGCGGCTGATCCTGCTGGGACTGCCGATCTTCTACTTCCTGTGGGCGATCACCGTCGTCGTCGCCTACCGGTTCATAGCGCCGCCGCCCACCCTCTGACATGCCTTGGTCACTCGTTGTGAGTCGACGACAGGTCTGGGGGGACCACCTGCAACCGAATCCGTTCGCACCACCGCCGCCGTCGATGGCGCGGCCCGCTCCGCAGGGCACACCCGTGGTGATCGCCGCGTACACCGGCGCCGCGCTGGCGAAGGGGACCGGCTGATGAAGAGGCGCCTCAAGGCGTGACGCTGTTCATGCTGAACCAGATGTGACGGTGTCGCGCTGCTCGTCGGTCAGACGGCGAGCAGCGCGCTGACCTCGCGGCCCGCGAGCCGTGAGCGTCCGCCCAGCGCCGCGATCTCCAGCACCACCGACACACCCGTCACGATGCCGCCCGCGCGCTCGACCAAAGTGCACGCGGCCTCTGCGGTGCCACCGGTGGCGAGCACGTCGTCTACCACGACCACGCGCTGGCCGGGCTGGATGGCGTCGGCGGGCAGTTCCAGCGACGCGGTCCCGTACTCCAGGTCGTAGGACTGGGAGTCGGCGACCACCGGGAGCTTGCCCGGTTTGCGCAGCGGCACGACGCCGTAGCGCCAGCCGTAGCCCAGGGCAGCACCCAGGAGGAAGCCGCGCGACTCGATGGCGGCGATCACCTGGGTGCTGTCGTCGATCTTGTCCTGAAGGGCGTCGACCACGGCGCGCAGGGCGTCCGGGTCGGCGAGGATGGGCGTGAAGTCCCGGAAGACGACCCCCGGCTGGGGGAAGTCGGGGACTTCACGCATCAATCCCAGAGCGCGATCCAACTTCAACGCTGACGCTTTCCGGTCGGGCGGCGACGGGCGTCGCCGGCCTTGGCGGTGCGGTGGGGCACCGACGCGGCGGCGGCCATCGCCTCTTCCTTGCGCAGGTCCGAGGCGAGCGCGTCCTCGTCCACCGACTCGATGCCCTCGGCGACCTGGGGACCCGTGGCCTTGGCGCGGCGGGCGGCCACGCGCTTGGCCTGCGCGACGTACTTCGGGTCGCGCATCTTGAGGTCGACCAGCACCGGCGTCGCGATGAAGATCGACGACAGGGCACCGATGAACATACCCACGAGCTGCACGAGCGCGAGGTCCTGCAACGTGCCGACGCCCAGGATGCCGACGCCGACGACCAGCAGGCCGATGACCGGGAGGAGCGCGATCAGCGAGGTGTTGATCGAGCGCATCAGGGTCTGGTTCAGCGCCAGGTTGGCGGCCTCGCCGTAGGTGCGGCGGGTCAGGCCCAGCAGGCCTCGGGTGTTCTCCTTGACCTTGTCGAACACGACGACCGTGTCGTACAGGGAGAAACCGAGGATGGTGAGCAGACCGATCACCGTCGCCGGCGTCACCTCGAAGCCGATGAGCGAGTAGACGCCCGCGGTGATGATGACGTCGTGGAAGACGGCGACGAGCGCGCCGACGGCCATGCGCCATTCGAAGTAGAACGCCAGGAACGCCGTGACCGCGACGAAGAACCAGAACAGGGCCCACAGGGCCTTGCCGCTGATCTCACCGCCCCAGGACGCGGAGACGGCGCTGTCGGAGATCGCCCCCTGACCGCCCTGCGGCTTGGTGTCCTGCGCGATGGCCGTCTTGAGGGTCGCGACCTCGGCGACGTTCAGCGCGGGCGACTTGATCTGGATCGTCGCGCTGGCGCCGGAGCCCACGGCCTGCACGGCGGTGGGCTTCTTGCCGGGCAGGGCCTTCGCGTACGCGTCCTCGACGGCGTTGGTCGAGATGGTCTGGCTCGACTCCGAGACCGACGGCATCGAGATCTTCGTGCCGCCCTTGAAGTCGATGCCCAGGTTGAAGCCGTTGAACACCATCGAGCCGATGCAGACCAGCAGGATGATGCTGGACACGATGTACCAGCGGACGCGCTTGCCGACGATGTCGAAAGCGCCGTTGCCCACGTAGAGGCGCGTGAACACGCTGCTCATGTCAGGCCTCCTTCACGGCAGCGGTCTTGCCGGACGTGCCCGCACGGTGAGCAGCGCCTTCGCGGAAGGCGCCGCCCAGCCCGGACAGTTTCGGGTTGGACAGGAACTTGGACTTCGACGCCATCGCGACCAGCGGGTGCGTCACGAGGAACACGACCACGAGGTCGAGGACCGTCGACATGCCCAGCGTGAACGCGAAGCCCTTCACCTGGCCGACCGCGATGACGTACAGCACGGCGGCGGCGATGAAGCTGACCGCGTCGGCGCTCAGGATCGTGCGGCGGGAGCGGACCCACGCGCGCGGGACGGCCGAACGGAACGTGCGGCCTTCACGCACTTCGTCTTTCAGTCGTTCGAAGAAGACGATGAACGAGTCCGCGGTGATACCGATGGCGACGATGAAGCCCGCGATGCCGGCGAGGTCCAGGGTGAAGCCGATGAGCCGGCCCAGCAGGACCAGCACCGCGTAGATGATCACGCCGGACAGGGCCAGCGACAGGATCGTCAGGATGCCCAGGAGGCGGTAGTAGAACATGCAGTAGACGAACACCAGCGCGAGGCCGATGCCGCCGGCGATCAGACCCGCCTTGAGCGACTGCAGGCCGAGCGTCGGGGAGATCGTCTGCGCCTCGGAGGAGTCGAAGGACAGCGGCAGCGCGCCGTACTTCAGCGTGTTCGCGAGGTTCTGGGCTTCCTTCAGCGTGAACTTGCCGCTGATCTCGGTCGAACCGCCCTCGATGGCCGACTGGATGGTCGGCGCCGACATGACCTCGCCGTCGAGCACGACCGCGACGGCCTGCTGGACGTTGGCCGAGGTGAACTTGGCCCACTTGGAGCCGCCCTCGGACTTGAAGTCGAGGTTGACGACGTAGCCGGTGCCGTTCGGGTTGTTGTTGGCCGCGGCGTTGTTGATGTCCTCACCGGTGAGGCGCGAGTAGTTCTCGTAGTCGTCCGGCTTGGTCTGGGTGTCCTCCTTGGGAGGGTTGACCGGAGCCAGCGTGTACTTGAACTCGCCCTTCTCGTCGCAGGTGACGAGCGGCTTGTCGAGGTCGTCGTTGCCGCGCAACGGGTCCGGCTTCGAGCAGTCGAGCATGAGCGCGGCCTGCTGCAGGATCTGCGGGTCCGTGCTCTGGCGGAGCGCCTTGGCCTCCTGGATCTCCTTCGCGACCTTCGGGTCGACGTTGGAGGGGGCCGGCGGCGTGCTCGGCGGCGTGCTGGCGTTGCTCGACGGAGCGGTGCTGCCCGACGGCGGCGTGCTGGACGGCTGCGCGGCCAGGTTCGGCGCGGGGCGGCCCTGCGGAGCGTTGCTCGACGAGGGGGTGCCCGCGCTCTGGCTCGGCGGCGTGGACGGCGGCGTGCTCGCGTTGCCGGACGGCGGGGTGCTCGACGAGGTCTCCGGCGCGGTCGCCGGCGTGCCCGCCGGGACCGGCTGGCCGATGACCTTGCGGAACGCGAGGCGGGCGGTCTGGCCGAGGCCCTTCGCGCCTTCGCTGTCCGCGCCGGGCACGGTGATCGTCAGGTTGTTGCCGTCGCGCACGACCTCGGCACCGGAGACACCGAGACCGTTGACGCGGACCTCGATGAGGTCACGTGCGCGGTTCAGCGCCTCCTCGCTGGGCTGGGCCCCGTCTTCCTGACGCGCGGTCAGCGTGACGATGGTGCCGCCCTGGAGGTCGATTCCGAGCTTGGGTTTGGCCGAACCGTTCCCGGTGAGGAACACCAGGGCGTAGAGCGCGACCACGATGAGGACAAAACTCGCCAAATACTTCGCAGGGCGAATTTGCCCGGCCGGAGGTGCCACGATCCGTCCGTCTCCTAGTAGCGATGGTTTCCGAGCGCGCAGCGTAACGCGCGCCGCGTGAGCTGCGCGTCACTACCTGGAGTTGGCGGGGTTCACAGTTGCCAACTCCAGGAGTGCGAGCCGCAGTATCCGATTTTTTGGCGGTTACTTCTTGGCGTTGTGGTCCAGGGGCTCAGCGACCTGTGCGGTGGTCGCCTCGGCCTCGGCCTCGTCCGCCTTCTCCTCGACGACGGCCTCGTCGGTGTCGGCGACCTTCTCCCGGATGGCGGCGCGCAGCCAGCGCGTGACGACACCCTCCGAGATCTCGATGTCGATGGTGGTGTCGTGGCTCGCGTCGGCAACGGTGCCGTACAGACCAGAAGTGGTCATCACCTTGTCACCGGGCTCGAGCGAGTTCTGCAGAGACTGCTGCTCGGCCATCGCGCGCTTCTGCTTGCGCGCGCTGAGGAACAGCGGCACCGCC
Source organism: Lentzea alba (assembly GCF_011067745.1). Classification (GTDB taxonomy): domain Bacteria; phylum Actinomycetota; class Actinomycetes; order Mycobacteriales; family Pseudonocardiaceae; genus Lentzea; species Lentzea alba. The sequence continues at coordinate 197,443 of NZ_JAAMPJ010000011.1, read as the reverse complement.
AGCAGAACCAGCAGCAACGGGAACATCAAATTGCCAAGGCTGCCCATCATTCTCCGATCAAGTGGACGCGGCTCGACGCACGTCCGATATGTCCAGGTGCTTTCACCGATTGTGCCAGGTCACCACAGTTGATCACCGGCGGGCGGTTCCAGACCCAGGTGGTACCACGCCGCAGGTGTCGCCACCCGGCCGCGCGGTGTCCGGGCCAGCATGCCAGCTCGCACCAAATACGGTTCACACACCTCTTCCACCGTGGTCGGCTCCTCGCCGACGGCGACGGCGAGCGTGGACACCCCGACCGGTCCCCCGTTGAAGCTCTTGACCAGCGCCTGCAGGACCGCCCGGTCGAGCCGGTCGAGGCCGAGCTGATCGACGTCGTAGACCTCGAGGGCCTGCTTGGCGATGTCTTCCGTGACCCTGCCGTCGGCCCTGACCTCGGCGAAGTCGCGGACGCGCCGCAGCAGCCGGTTCGCGATCCGGGGCGTGCCCCTGCTCCGGCCGGCGATCTCGATCGCGCCTTCGTCGTCGAGGTCGACGCCGAGGATCTTGGCGCTGCGCTTCACGATGAGGTCGAGCTCGTCGGCGCTGTAGAACTCCATGTGGCCGGTGAAGCCGAACCGGTCGCGCAGCGGCCCGGTCAGCGCGCCCGACCTCGTCGTGGCTCCCACCAGCGTGAACGGCGCGATGTCGAGCGGGATGCTGGTCGCTCCCGGCCCCTTGCCGACCACGACGTCGACGCGGAAGTCCTCCATCGCGAGGTACAGCATCTCCTCCGCCGGCCGGGCCATGCGGTGGATCTCGTCGATGAACAGCACGTCGCCCTCGACCAGGTTGGACAGCATCGCGGCGAGGTCGCCCGCGCGCTCCAGGGCCGGGCCGCTGGTGATGCGGATGGCGGAGTTGAGCTCCTTCGCGATGATCATGGCCAGCGACGTCTTGCCCAGGCCGGGAGGGCCGCTGAGCAGCACGTGGTCTGGCGCCGTCCCTCGTCGCATGGCGCCGTGCAGCACGAGTTCGAGTTGCTCGCGCACGCGCTGCTGGCCGACGAACTCGTGCAGGTCAGCGGGCCGGAGCGAGGTTTCGACATCGCGTTCGGCCGGCGCGACGTACGGGCTGAGCTCGTCCTCGGTCACTTGCGCCCCAGGGACGCGAGGGCCCGGCGCAGGACGGCGGACGTGGACTGGTCGGGGTTGTCGGCGAGCACACCGTCGACGGTCTGCTCCGCCGCCTTGGCCGGGAAGCCGAGACCGAGCAATGCCTCGACGACGTGGTCGCGCGTCTGGCTGTGCGCGGGCGTGGTGGGCGTCGGCAGGGCGCCGACCTTGTCGCGGAGCTCGATGATGAGGCGTTCCGCGCCCTTCTTGCCGATGCCCGGCACCTGCGTGAGCACGGTGATGTTGCCTTCGGCGAGCGCGTGCCGCAGCTTGTCCGGCTCCAGCACGGCCAGGGTGGCCAGGGCGATGCGCGGGCCGATGCCGCTGACGGTCTGCAGGAGCCCGAACAGCTCGCGGGCCTCGGCGTCGGCGAACCCGAACAGCGTGAGGCTGTCCTCGCGGACGATGAGAGTGGTGGCGAGGCTGGCCTCCTCGCCGCGGCGGAGGGTGGCGAGCGTGGTGGGGGTCATCTGGACGGCGAACCCGACCCCGCCCACCTCGACGACGGCGTGGTCGAGGCCGACATGCTGCACCTGGCCGCGCAGTGACGAGATCACCTGGTTCCTCCGGACTTCACGCTCACGCAGGCGTCCCCTCGCGAAGGGGACCCCTTGATTTCATTCTTCCAGCCGACCCTGACAATTTCGGTGGCCGCTGAAGCTACCGCGCTCGTCACGGCGCGGTCCGCCGCGCCGCCTCGGCCAGCTTGGCCTTGTGCACGCGGGCGAGTTCGGCGGCGCGGGCCTGGGCCTCTTCCAGCCGCGACCGCATCGGCGCGCGCCAGTGGTGACAGATCGCCAGCGCCAGCGCGTCCGCCGCGTCCGCCGGCTTGGGTGCCACCTTCAACCCGAGCAGCTTCGTGACCATCGCCGTCACCTGCGCCTTGTCCGCGCGCCCCGACCCCGTGACCGCGGCCTTGACCTCGGACGGCGTGTGGAACTCGACCGGCAGGTTCCGTTGCGCCGCGGCCAAAGCCACGACCCCGGACGCCTGCGCGACCCCCATCGCGGTGCGGACGTTGTGTTGCGCGAAGACCCGTTCGATCGCCACGACCTGAGGTTCATAACGGTCGAGCCACTCGCAGACACCGATGTACAGCTCGTGAAGTCGCACGGACAGTGGAGCGTCCACGGGCGTGCGCAGGACATCGACCGCCACGGCGCGCACCACGCGCCCAGGCCCACCGTCGACCACGCCGAAGCCGCACCTGGTCAGACCGGGGTCGACCCCGAACACCCGCACAACAGCTCCCCGGATCGCCGAACGAACAACAGTTCGAACCATATCCGGTGCGCCTGAAGTCGCGGAGCACCGACACGGTTCGACAAGTCCAGGTCGGCGTTACTACGGTGGTCGGGTTTCGATCACGGGAGTGACGGTGAAGAGGTTCTGGCTCGTGGTGGGGTGCGTCGGCACCCTCATGGCGATCACCATCCTCACCGCCCTCGCCGCGCCGCGTGAGATCGGCGTCGCGATCGACAAAGTCGTGCAACTCGTGTTCGCGATCGCCGCCCTCATCGCGTACGCGCGCCGCCGCAACAAGTGGATGACGGCGGCGATGACGAGCCTGACGGTCGGGCTGTCCGCGTGGATCTGGGGCCAGCAGATCCTCGGTGTGCAACTGCCGACGTCGACCATCGCGCCCCTCGGCTTCACGCTCGTGCCGATCCTGTGCCTGGCCGCGTTGATCGTGAAGGCACAACAACGCCGCGCCGACGACCTGTTGCCGAACTACCGCAGCCGCACGGTCGTGGTGCTCGACGGGCTGATCGTGATCGGGTCGCTCTTCGTGCTGACATGGGTGTCCGCACTGGAATCGCTCACACGCGCGTGGGCGACCGAAGGACCCGGTTTCGCCACCGTTGTCGCACATCCCGCTGCATACCTCGTGCTGCTCGTGGCGATCGTTGTGCTGTCGTGGACGCATCACTCCGTGCGTCAGTGGCCGATGTTGTTCGTGGCACTGGCCGGTATCGCGCAGTCGTCGTCGGGCTGGGTGTTCGCGTTCTACATCTCGAAGGGCATCACGGAGATCCCGGCGACCGCGGACATCGGCTTCATGCTGTGCCCGGCGCTGTTCTTCCTCGGCGCGCTGGCCCCGACCCGCAACCTCGAACCGACGTCCGGCCGCATGCGCATGGCCGACCTGCTGCACCTGTTCGTGCCGTACCTGCCGCTCGCGATCACCGGCCTGTTCATCATGTGGAACACCGCGACCGGCGGGCGCCTCAACCCGGTCGAGATCTACGTCGGTCTCGCCGTCGTGTGTCTCGTGATCGTGCGTCAGCTGTTCACGATGATGGACAACGTCCGTTTGATGGATCAGCTGCGTGTCTCTCGCGAACAGCTACGGCACGAGGCGACGCACGACCCGTTGACCAGCGTCGCGAACCGCTCGTTGTTCCGCGAACGGCTGGAGCGCGCGCTGGCCGTCAGGGATCGCACACAGCCGTTGATCCTGCTGTTCATCGACGTGGACGGGTTCAAGGCAGTCAACGACAACTACGGGCACGCCGAGGGCGACATCGTTCTGCGTAATGTCGCCGCACGGCTGGAGAACAGCGTCCGGTCAGAAGACACGGTCGCGCGGTTGGGCGGTGACGAGTTCGGCGTGCTGATCGACGGTGGCGACGCCGACGAGATCGGCGCGCGGCTGCTGGCCTCTCTCGCGCACCCGCACGTGGTGCACGGCCGTGTGCACCATGTGCACGCCAGCATCGGTGTGGCACAACGGTTCTCGCACGACCCCACGGTCACTGCCGACGACGTGCTCGGTGCCGCCGACGCCGCGATGTACACGGCGAAACGGCTCGGCAAGGGCATGGTCGTCGTGCACGGTTCACCGCTTCCGGAGATGACGTGACACCTGAGCAGTTGATTTCCTCGCTGGGCATGCAGGAGCTCCCCGTCGAGGGCGGCTACTTCGCGCAGACCCACCGGTCCGACGAGGTTTCCGCGATCGCGTACCTGCTGCGCAAGCCCGACTTCTCCGGCATGCACGTGCTGAAGCACCTGGAGATCTACAACTTCCACGCCGGTTCGCCGTTGCAGATGCTGCTGCTCTTCCCGGACGGCACCGTGCAGGAGCCTCTCTTGAGCGCGTCCAACCCGCAGGTCGTCGTCCCTCCGGGCGTGTGGCAGGGCAGCGCGCCGGCCGGTGACTGGTCGTTGGTCGGCACGGTGGTGGTGCCGCCGTACACCGACGACATCGTGGAATTCGGGCACGCCGACGACCTGTGCGCGCGTTATCCCTCTCACGCCGACGCGATCAAGCCTTTGTGTCGCTTCTAGGATCATCGGAATGGCGATCGTCCCGCTCAACGGCATCGAGCTGAACGTCCAGACCGAAGGCTCCGGCGACCTCGTGGTGCTGGTCATGGGCACCGGCAGTCCCGGTCGCGTGTGGCGCACCTACCAGGTGCCCGCGCTGGTCAAGGCCGGCTACCGAGTCGCCTACTTCGACAACCGCGGCATCAGGCCGTCGTCCGAGTGCGCCACCGGCTTCACGATCGACGACATGGTCGCCGACACCGCCGCGCTGATCTCGCACCTGGGCGCCCCGGCCCACGTGATCGGCACGTCGCTCGGCGCCCGCATCACCCAGGAACTGGCGCTGAAGCACCCGGAGCTGGTCCGCTCGGCCGTGATGATGGCGACCGCCGGCCGCCCCGAACCGCTGCAGCAAGCCTGGTCGCACGCCCTCTGCGACCTGCACGACAAGGGCGCCGAACTGCCGGTGGCGTTCTACGCGGCCGCCGCCGTGACCCGCAACGTCTCGCCGGCGACGCTGGCCGACCCGACGATCGCCCGCGACTGGCTGCAGATGTACGAGTTCGCCGGCTCCTCGGTGGGAGCCGGCGAACGCGTCCAGCTGGGCCTCTGCGACTACGAATCCCGCCTGGACGCCTACCGCGCCATCAGCACGCGCTCGCTGGTGATCGGGTTCGCGGACGACCTCGTCCTGCCACCCCGCCTGTCCCGCGAGGTGGCGAACGCGATCCCGGGCGCCCGGTACGTCGAGGTCGCCGACTGCGGGCACATCGGGTACCTGGAGCGGCCGGACGAGATCAACCGGCTGCTCCTCGAGTTCATCGGTGGCGCGTGAGCCCGGACGAGCACCCGGAGCTCGACGCGTTCCTGTCGTCGCTGGAGCTGGGCCGGCTGATGTCCGGCACGGTCGCGGCGATCGAGCGGTTCGGCGTGTTCGTGAAACTCGACGACGGTCCTGACCATCCGCTGTTCGCCGGCGTCGGGTTCGTCTCGCCCGCCGAACTTTCGTGGCGCCGCATCTCCAGCACGTCGGACGCGGTCCAGCTCGGGCAACGCGTCACCGCCGAGTTCCTCCAGTACGACACGTGGAACATGGAAGCCCGGCTGTCGTTGAAAGCAACGCAGCCGGACCCCCTGCGGACCTTCTCCGATGTCGTCACCGTCGGACAGGAACTTCGCGGCCGGGTGACGATGCTCGTCCCGTTCGGCGTCTTCGTCGAGATCGCGGACGGAGTCGAGGGCTTGGTGCCCGTACCCGACCTCGCTCAGCCAGGCGACGAGATCACCGTGGTCGTCGCCGAGATCGACCAGAAGCGGCGCACGGTGCTGCTCACCGGTCGAGGCTGAACACGTCGGTCGTCTCCCCCTTGATCAACACATCAAGGCGCCCACTCAACACGTACGTCCCATAAGGCGTGCGAGCCGCCGTAGTAGGTGCCGTCCCCCAGTCACGCTGGGACTTCACCTGCCACGTCCGTGTGTCCAAAACGGTCACAGCGTTCTTCCCAGGCGCACTAAGGCTGTTCGTGACAACCACCAGCCCAGCAGGCGTCAACGTGAGCCCGTCCGCCCCCGGCAGCTTCGGCGCGGGCAGTTCCTCGACGTGTCCCCGCGTGACCTTGAACAACGTGCCGTTCGTGTAGTGCCCGGTGATGAGGAATCCCCTCGGGTCCCAGACGATTCCGTTGTTCCCGAACGACGCCCCGCCCAGCCGTGAGTCGTGCGCGAACGCCGTGACGATGCCCGCCCGATCGACCCTCCAGATCGTGTCGCCCAACGTGCCGGTGACGTAGGCGTTGCCGAACGGGTCGACCGCCACGTCGTTGGCGCCGTTGGGGATGTCGACGAACTTCAACGGACGACCGGTCCGCAGGTCGAAGATCCCCAGCCCGGACTGCCCAGGCGATGACCGTTCCCCGAAACCGATGTCCCCGTAGGCGACCAACAGCCGACCGCGGTCCACCTGGACCCCGAACGTCGACACCATCCGGGTTCCGCTGACCAGCGGCCGGACCCGGCCGTCCACGCCGACCAGCGACACCGTGCCGTGGCGCAGCGAGCTGACCAGGAACTGGCCACGCGACGGATCCCACCGCACGCCCTCGGGGTGCAGCGACGGTGCCGACGCCACGACGGACCTCGGCGCGGCCGATGCCGTGCCCGTGACCAGCAACAACGCCGCCAAGACGGCAAGCGCGACGCGCATTGCTTCCCTCCAGTAAGAGCACTGATAGATATCAGGGTTCTGATAACTATCAATACTCTTACCACACTTCTACGATGGGTGGATGCGGAGCGGTGATCGGATCGGCGGAGACATCAAGCGCGCCGAGCTGGAGCTGATGACCGCGAAGGCGGCGGCGGTGCGGCCGGCGGGACTGACTGTGCCGCAGTACTCGGCGCTGCTGGCGTTGAGCGACCACCCCGGCGCGCCTGCTGCCGAACTCGCGCGGTTGTGCCTGGTCACGCCACAGACGATGACGACGATCCTGCAGAACCTAGTCGCCATGGGGCTCGTGGAGCGCACACCGCACCAGTGGCAGCGCAACGTCCTGGAGAACCGGTTGACCGAGGCGGGCTACGCGACGTTCAAGAAGGCCGACAAGGGCGCGGTCGCCGTGGAGCAGAAGCTGGCCGATGCGTTCACAGAGGAGGAGCGCACGCAGCTTCGCGCGCTCCTGCAGAGGTGTTCCGAGGTGTTGGGAAGTTCTTACTGAACGGGGTGCTGACCGACATCCCCTACGCCGACCTGCAGTCCATGCTGGACGATCCGCCCGGCAACCTGTTCAACCTGTGGCACAACATCGTGCCGGCGAAGGTCAGCACCTGACGTTCAGCGGTGGGCGGCCTGTCCGGTGGGCCGGATCAGGATCTCGTTGACGTCCACGGTGGACGGTTGCGAAACCGCGTAGAGCACCGCCCTGCCGACGTCCTCCGGCGCGAGTTTGGGATCGCCGACCCTGGAAGCGGGGATGGCGTCCGTGTCGACGAGTCCAGGTTGGACGACCGTGACCCGGACGCCGGTCCCCACCGCTTCGGCCCGGATCGCCTGCGCCAGCCCGGTGACCGCCCACTTCGTCGCCGAATACAAGTTGCCGGGCCGCACCCCGCGCCCCGCGGCGGACCCGGTCACCACCAGGTGACCGCCGGAACGGATCAACGCGGGCATCGCGGCGCGCGCGGTGAAGGCCGGGCCGCAGACGTTCGTCACCACCATGTCCGTCCATTCGGAAGGCTTGGCACCGGCCGAAGAGACGAACGACGTGTCGACGGAGACTCCTGCGTTCGCGAACACCACGTCGATTCGTCCCCAACGAGACTCCACACGGGACATGAGTTCCTGCACGGAATCAAACGAGGAAACGTCACATTTCGCGTCCCAGCCGCGGTCACCGACAGATTCTTCGGCCGAGCGCGAGGCCCTGACCACGCGATACCCCGCGTCGGCGGCCAGCGCGGCGGTCGCCGCGCCGATTCCGCGGGAGGCGCCGGTCACCAGGAAGACGTTTTCCATGATCGGAACCCTAGTCAGGGAAGTGTCAGTGCCGCCTGTTTTGATGTGCCGTATGACTTTGAACCGCAGGTCCGTGTTCGGACTGGGAACCGTCGCGGCCGCGACGGCCGTGCTCGGCTCCACCGGTGCAGCACAGGCGCAGGAAGACGCGGAGGCCGAGATCGAACGCTATCCGGCCTCCGCCGAGAGGTCGCGCAAGCGCGTGGCACAGGTTTACCGCAGGCAGACCCGCAAGGCGCGCGGCAGCTGGTCGTCGCTGATCACCGTCGCCGACCTCGACGGCACCACGAAGTCCGCCGTCGACGAGAACGCGGACAAGGTCGTCGAGGCCTACAGCGTCAACAAGGTGGCCGTGGCGGTCGCCGTGCTGGACAAGGTGGACCGCGGGCTGATCAAGCTCGACCAGACGGTCACCGTGTCGGCCGCGATCGTCATCCAGGACACCGACGGCATCTTCGCGCTCGACGGCGCGTACCCGAGCGAGATCACCGTCGGCCACGCGCTGGCGAACCTGCTCACCGTCTCGGACAACACCGCGGTCCGCCTGTGCGGCCTGGTCGCGCCGGCGCTGGAGATCAACCAGATCCTCCGCGACAAGGGCTTCGTGCACACGCAGGTCGTCCCGGTCGCGAACCCGAACCGGTTCTTCCTCGGCACCACGACCGCGCGTGAGACGCACACGCTGCTGCAGAAGCTGGTCGACGGCCAGCTGCTCACGCCCGCGTCCACCGCGTACCTGCTGAACATCCTGCGCGCGACGGCCAGCTTCACCGACGGCGTGCGGCTCAACCTGACGACCAACGAGCGGCTGCGGGTCGCCACGAAGGCCGGCTGGTTCGAGGACGGCCGCAACGAGGCCGGGATCATGTTCAGCGAGGACAACCGCGCGATCTTGATCTACTCGATGTTCGCGTCGGGTCAGTTCGACGGCGACAAGGCGACGAACGACGCCGACTTCAGCACCACGCACCCGGCTGTCGCGGCTCGCGCCGAGCTCGGCCGGTCGATGTTCGACGCCGTCATCAAGATCACGACGACGAAGCCGAAACATCGTGCAAAGGTTTACAGGTTCGTCAACGGCGGCTGATACCTGAGATTTCTCTGAAAACTGGACCAAAGAGGTCCAGTTTTCGGATATATACATACCAACGCCGGGGTCGGTCGTCGCCGCCGTCGACGACCGGCTTCCCCGCGTTATCTAAAGCGCCGGTTCCACAATGGAGTGGTACCTGCGTGAAACCTCCCCGATCACCTCGTCGAAGTCCGCCGCCCAGATGTCGGCGTTGAAGATCTCCACTTCGACATCTCCAGAATATCCGGTCGCGGCAACGTGCCTGGTCAGCCGGTCGAGATCGATGTTTCCATCGCCCGGATAACCGCGTCCCAGCAACACGTCCGCCGGCACCGGCGTGAGCCAGTCGCACACCTGGTACGACGCGATGTGCTCCCCCGCGCGCACGATCTGCGCATCGAGGTCGGGGTCCCACCAGACGTGCAGCGCGTCGACGACGACACCGACCGACTCGTGCTTCTCCGCGAGGTCCACCGCCTGCGCCAACGTCGACAGCACGCCGCGGTCCGCGCAGAACACCGGATGCATCGGTTCGAGAGCCAGTGTCACGCCCGCTTCCCCGGCGAACACCGACAGCTCGGCGATGGCGTCCGCGACGCGCTGACGTGCTCCGACCAGGTCTTTGTCAGCCGCCACGCCGCCGACGACCATGACCAACGTGTCCGTGCGCAACGCCGCTGCTTCTTCGATCGCACGGCGGTTGTCGTCCAACGCAGCACGGTTGTCCACGGCCGTGAGGAACCCTCCGCGGCACAACGACGACACGCGCAGTCCGGCGTCCGCGACGAGTTTCGCGGTGCGTTCCAAGCCGTGATCGGCGACCGGTTCGCGCCACAGACCGATCGACTCGATGCCGTGCCGGGCACATCCCTCGACGGCTTCGACGACGGTCGCGCGTTTGATCGTGGCCTGGTTCAGCGAGAGGCGAGCCACTGCTGCCACCTCCGTTCCGCGAAGTCCGGGTCGATCACACCGGCGATCTCCGCCAGTCGCTTGGCCTCGGCCAAATGTTCGACGCTGCGGGCGGTTTCCAGGCCGTCGAGCAGCAGGAATCGTTCCTGATGCCCGGCGAGCCACGCCAGGAACACCACACCGGTCTTGTAGTAGTAGGTCGGTGCGCTGAACAGGTGGCGCGACAACGGAACCGTGGGCGCCATGATCCGATGGAACTCATCGGTGTCACCAAGTGCGAGCTTCTGCAACGCCTTGGAAGCCACCGGTGCGATCGGATCGAAAATTCCCAGCAACGCGTCGCTGTATCCCTGGGAATCGCCCGCGATCAGGTCCGGGTAGTTGAAGTCGTCACCGGTGTAGCAGCGCACCCCGGCCGGCAGCCGGCGGCGCAGCCCGATCTCGTGGTCGGCGTCGAGCAACGACACCTTCACGCCGTCGACCTTGTCCGGACGCGCGGCGATGATCGCCAGGAAGTTGTCCGTGGCCTGGGCGACCTCGGTCGAGCCCCAGTACCCCTCCAGCGCCGGGTCGAACGCCGTGCCGAGCCAGTGCAGGACCACCGGTTCGCTCACACGGTCGAGCAAGGTCCCGTAGACCTTCTCGTAATCCTCGGGTCCGCGCGCGCACGCCGCGAGCTGACGTGAACACATCAGCACGGGCTGTGCACCCGCCTCCTGCACGATGTCGAGCTGCTCCAAGTACGCGTTCAGCACGTCATCGAGGTCGACCTCACCCGTGAGGTGATCAGTCGCGACGCCCGCGCAGATCCGCCCGGCCTTCTCCGCGGCGCTGCGGCGGATCAGCTCGGCCGCGGTCGGCCAGTCCAGGCCCATGCCGCGCTGTGCCGTGTCCATCGCCTCCGCGACGCCCAGGCCGTGCGACCAGAGGTGGTGCCGGAACGCCAGAGTCGCGTCCCAGTCCACCGTGCGCTCATCCTTCGCCACAACGTGTGCCGCGGCGAACACGATCCGGTTGTATTGATCTTGGCTAGACATCTTCGATCTCCACCCGCCGACCCTCCGAAGAGGACTGCAGACCAGCGGCCGCCAGCGCGACACCCCGAGCCCCGGCGCGGAAGTCGTGCGGGAACGGCGTGCCCTGGTAGACGTGCCGCAGGAACTCCGCCCACTGCACCTTGAAGCCGTTGTCGAAGTCCTCGTTGTCCGGCACCGGCTGCCACTGCTCGCGGAACGGGTGCGTGACCGGCAGGTCCGGGTTCCAGACCGGCTTCGGCGTGACGGCGCGGGACTGCACGAAGCACTCCCGCAGCCCCGCGACCGCACTCCCCTCGGTGCCGTCCACTTGGAACTCGACGAGCTCGTCGCGGCGCACCCGCACGCACCAGGACGAGTTGATCTGGGCGATCACGCCGTTCTCGATCTCGAAAATCCCGTAAGCGGCGTCGTCGGCGGTCGCGGCGTACTCGGTGCCCTGCTCGTCCCAGCGCGTCGGGATGTGCGTCACGGCGCGCGCCGTCACCGCCTCGACCCGGCCGAACAGGTCGTGGAGCAGGTAGCTCCAGTGGCAGAACATGTCCGAGACGATGCCGCCGCCGTCCTCCGCGCGGTAGTTCCAGCTCGGGCGCTGCGCGGGCTGCCAGTCGCCCTCGAACACCCAGTAGCCGAACTCGCCGCGCACGCTCAGGATCCGGCCGAAGAAGCCGCCGTCGATCAGCCGCTTCAGCTTGCGGATGCCCGGCAGGTAGAGCTTGTCCGCCACCACACCGTGCTTCACGCCCTTCGCGTCGGCCAGGCGCGCGAGCTGCAGCGCCTCCTCGACCGTCTCGCTGACCGGCTTCTCGGTGTAGATGTGCTTGCCGGCGTCGATCGCCTTGGTGATCGATTCGACGTGCTTCGACGTCACCTGCGAGTCGAAGTAGATCTCCACCGACGGGTCCGCGAGCGCCGCGTCGAGGTCCGTGGTCCAACGCGCGAGATCGTGGCGCTCGGCGATCTCCTTGAGCTTGTCGGCGTTGCGGCCCACGAGGACCGGTTCCACCTTCAGCACGGTCCCGTCCTGCAACCGCACGCCCTCGTCGCGCAACGGGAGTAGGGACCGGACCAAGTGCTGGCGATATCCCATCCGCCCGGTGACGCCGTTGACCGCGACCCCGATGGTCCGAACCGCCATCGCACCTCCCTGGTAGGAGCGCTGGAAAGCGCTTTCCCGCCACGCTAATCGCGGCACTTGACGGCCGTCAACCTCCGCGCGAGTTAGTCTCAGCGCTCACATGCACGTTTGACGGAGGTGGTCGTGTCCGCCCGACAGGTGACGCTCGCCGAGGTGGCGAAGCAGGCGGGTGTGTCGTTGGCGACCGCTTCTCGCGTGCTCAACGGCAGCACGCGCCAGGTGAGCGAGGAGCTGAGCGACCGCGTCCTGCGCACCGCCGAGAGGCTCGGCTACGTGCCGAACGCCTCGGCGCAGGCGCTGGCCCGCAACTCGAGCTCGTTGGTCGGGCTGGTGGTGCACGACATCACCGACCCGTACTTCTCGTGCATCGCGGCGGGCGTGACGCGGGTGGCCGAGGAGGCGGGGCTCGTCGTCGTGCTCGGCACGACCGGTCGCCGTCCCGAGCGTGAGGTGGAGCTGCTTTCTACTCTGCGTGCGCATCGGGCCCGTGCGGTCGTGCTGGCAGGTTCGCGGACGACCGACCGTGCGTCGCAGTCCCGGCTGGCCGCGGAGATCGACGCGTTCACCGAGCAAGGTGGGCGTGTCGCGTGCGTGTCGCAGGCGAAGCTCGGCACCGACACGGTCGTTCCGGGCAATCGCGCGGGTGGGCGCGCGCTCGCCCGTGCGTTGACCGAGCTCGGACACAAGAAGTTCGCTGTGTTGGGTGGACCTTCCGAACTCGTGGTGGCGCGCGACCGCCTCGCGGGGTTCAAGGCGGGGCTCGCGGACGCCGGCATCGCACCGCCCGCGGTCGTCAACGGCGCGTTCACGCGTGACGGCGGGTATGCGGCGGCGATGGAGCTGCTGGCGTCGAAAACGCGCGCTACCTGCGTGTTCGCCGTGACCGACGTGATGGCGATGGGCGCGATGGCCGCCCTGCGCGAGCGTGGCGTGCGGGTGCCGGAGGACATGTCGATCGCCGGTTTCGACGACATCCCGACGCTGCGCGACACGGTTCCGGCGTTGTCGACCGTGCGGTTGCCACTGGAGGAGATGGGCGAGATCGCCGCAGGTCTGGTGCTGGACGCGGGTGGTGACGAGGTCCGCACCGTCCGCGTGGCGGGCGAGGTGGTGCTCAGGGCGTCGACTGCTCACAATTAGACTCGTCTGGCTGTTCACGTACTTAGTCATGAGGAGTTGAGCCGTCCCCATGGGGTCTGGCCCTGGCTGGCATACCAACCCGGTCTCTTGTCGCTGTGGAGCGCCTAGGTGACCGGAATCCTTCTGAGCGTGCTCGGTCTGGTCGCCGTCCTGGCGCTGACCGCGGGCACCTTCATCGCGGTGGCGGCGGAGTTCTCGCTGACCGCGCTGGAACGAAGCACCGTCGAGCGTCATGTCGCCGAGGTCGGCGATGCGAAGGCGCGCACCATCGACCGTGCGCATCGCACTCTCTCGTTCCAGCTCTCCGGCGCACAGCTCGCCATCACGCTGACCACGCTGATCACCGGTTACATCGCGGAACCCGCGATCGCGTCGTTGATCGAGCCGGGCCTGACGTCGCTGGGCGTGCCGCTGTCGGTGGCCGACTGGTTGTCGCTGGCCCTGGCGCTGGCGATCGCCACGGCGTTGTCGATGGTGTTCGGCGAGCTGGTGCCCAAGAACCTGGCGATCGCGAAGCCCCTGGAGACCGCGCGGCTGGTGGTCGGCATCCAGGCGGCGTTCTCCACCGTGTTCCGGTGGCTGATCAACGCGATGAACAACTCCGCGAACTGGCTGGTCCGCCGGTTCGGCGTGGAGCCGGTCGAGGAGCTGGCGTCCGCGCGGTCGCCCGAGGAGCTCGGCGCGCTGGTCCGGACCTCCGCCGAGCACGGCACGCTGGACCAGGGCACCGCGGTGCTGCTGGACCGGTCGCTGCGGTTCGGTGACCGGACCGCGGGCGAGCTGATGACGCCGCGCGTGCGGGTCGAGGCGCTGCGGGCCGACGCGACGGTCGCGGACCTCGTGCTGAAGGCCCGCGAGACCGGGTTCTCGCGATTTCCGGTGCACGACGGATCGTTGGACGAGGTGCGCGGGATGGTGCACGTGAAGCAGGCATTCGCCGTGCCGTCTTCTCTGCGCGTGTCCACTCCTCTGTCTGCTCTGACGCGTCCGGTCTACTCAGTGCCGGAGACGTTGGAGGGCGACGCCCTGCTGGACCGGCTGCGCGCTTCGGGCCTGCAGGCGTCGCTGGTCGTCGACGAGTACGGCGGCACCGCAGGCCTGGTGACGCTGGAGGACGTCGTCGAGGAGATCGTCGGCGACGTGCGCGACGAGCACGACCGGGGCGAGGCGCCGCCGGTGCGTTCGCTGGGCAAGGACAGCTGGCTCGTGTCCGGGCTGCTGCGTGACGACGAGGTGGCCGAGGCGACCGGGTTCCTCATGCCGTCCGGTGACTACGAGACGCTGGCCGGTCTGGTGCTGGCGAGGCTGGGCCGGATCCCCGACGTCGGCGACGAGATCCGCGTCGACGGCTGGAGGGTCACCGTCATGAGGATGGACAAGCACCGCGTGGCCGAGCTGCGGGTGGTGTCGTCGTGAACTTCTTGATAGTCGTGTTGTTGTTGGCGGGCAACGCCTTCTTCGTCGGCGCCGAGTTCGCGGTGATCACCGCGCGCCGCGACCGGTTGGAAGCGTTGGCGGACAAGGGCTCCGCGCGGGCCCGTACCGCGATCAAGGCGTCGCAGCAGCTGCCGTTGCTGATCGCGGGCGCACAGCTGGGCATCACCTTGTGCTCGTTGGGCCTGGGTGCGATCGCCGAGCCCGCGTTGGCTTCGGTGCTGGAGGGGCCCCTCAGCGCCGTTGGCCTGCCTCTGGCCGTGGTGCACGGCGTGGCGTTCGCGGTGGCGCTGGTCATCGTCGTCGCGCTGCACACGATCCTCGGCGAGATGGTGCCGAAGAACCTCGCCATCGCCGGCCCGGAGCGCGCCGCCGTGTGGCTGGTCCCGGTGCACTACGCGTTCTCGCGGATGATCGCCCCGGCCCTGGCCCTGTTCACCGCGGTGGGCCGGTGGGTGCTGCGCCGCTTCGGCGTGGAGCCCGTCGACGAGCTGGAGTCCGCCTACACGCCGGACGAACTGGCCCTGCTGATCGGCCAGTCGCGCTCCGAAGGCCTGCTGGAGGACTCCGAACACCGCCGGCTGGCCCAGACCCTGTCGTCCGCCGAACGCACGGTGGCCGACGTCCTGGTGCCGCTGGACCGCCTGACGACCGTCTCCGCCTCGCCGACCGTCGGCGAGATCGAGGCCGCCGTCGCCGCGACCGGTTTCTCCCGCTTCCCGGTGCTGTCGGACGCCGGCCTGATCGGGTACCTGCACGTCAAGGACGTGCTGGACCTGGAGGGCGCGGCGACCCCGATCCCGCGCACTCGGGTCCGCGGCCTGCCCGAGGTGCCTGCGGACGCCCGTCTGGACGAGGCCTTGGCCGCGCTGCGTCGAGCGCAGTCCCACCTCGCGCGCGCGGTGTCCGCTGACGGCACCGTGCTGGGTGTCGTGGCGTTGGAGGACCTGCTGGAGGAGTACGTGGGCACCGTGCGCGACGGCACGCACGTGCGCTGGGTCTGAGCTGGTGGCGAGCCTGTGGACAACTTCCACAGGCTCGCCGCTGTTCCGAGTAGCCTGAGCTGCGGATTTGGCGTTTGTGGCGGCACCGGCCAGACGATTCACCCGATCGAGGTGTCCTGAAACGCCGTTACGTTTCCCTCGCGTAACGAGGCAGCGCGCGGGCCAGCGAACAGGAGCAGACGAGTATGCGGACCGGTATGTGACTTCCGGGGCCCGTCGAATTCCCGGTCGGCTGTTCGACCTGTAGGTGACGGACACACACAGGGAGGCACACGAAATGGGCAAGGTCTACACGGGCGCCAGCACCTCGATCGACGGCTACGTCTCGGGTCCGGACTTCTCCGGCTTCGACAAGCTGTTCGCCTGGTACGAGGCGGGCGACGTGGCGTTCACGGTGCCGACGGGCGCCATGACCGTCCACCTGACCCCGGCCAGCGCCGCCTACTTCGGCGGCCTGATCCAGACGACCGGCGCACTGGTCGTGGGGCGCAGGCTCTACGACTTCACCAACGGCTGGGGCGGCCAGCACCCGATGGGCGTGCACACCGTCGTGCTCACCCACCGCCCGCTGGAGAACAACGAGCACTTCACGTTCATCAACGGCAGCATCGAGGAAGCCGTTGCGGTGGCCCAGAAGCACGCGGGCGACAAGGGCGTCGGCCTGAACTCCGGCGAGATCGCCCGGCAGGCCATCGACGCTCGACTGGTGGACGAGATCTTCCTCGACCTGGTGCCGGTGATCCTCGGCGGCGGCACGCCGTTCTTCGCGCCCGGCAAGGGCTACGAGCTGGAGGGACCGCTCTCGGTGATCGAGAGCGCTTCGGTCACGCATCTGCGGTACAAGGTGAAGTATGAGGCTGCGCAAGCTGAGTGACACCGATGCGGCGGAGTTGCTGCAAGTCATCAGGGAGTCGCTCGCACACCTGAAGCCGTGGATGTCCTGGGCGACCGACGACTACGACGCGTCCACGGCGGCCGGCTTTCTCACCGCGACGGCGGAGGGCTGGGAGAACGGAACCTTCTTCAACCACGCCATCACCGTCGAGGGCGCGATCGTCGGGGTGGCCGGCGCGGACCGCGCCCGGCCCCCCCCCCACGGGGGTCACAACGAAAGGGGCGACCCCAC
>NZ_JAAMPJ010000011.1:0-180635 GCF_011067745.1 Lentzea alba | reverse complement strand
CACCCCGGGGGGGGCGGCGATCGTGGGGGGGCCCGGCGGGCCCCGCCCCGCCCCCCCCGACCTGGTGGAAATCGGCTACTGGCTGCACCCCGGCCACACCGGACGCGGCCACGCCACGTCCGCGGCGGCGGAACTGGTCGAGTTCGCCTTCGCGCTGGACGGCGTGCGCGGCGTCCAGATCTGGCACGACGAAGCCAACATCGCGAGCGGCGGTGTGCCGCGGCGTCTCGGGTTCACCAAGATCGGCCGCCGCACACCGCCGCGCGAACCGGCGTTCGGCAACCGGGTCGGGGTGGACGTGGTGTGGGAGTTGCGGCGCTAGGGCGATGGCGCTGGGGGCGATTTCGGGCTGCGCCATCATGCCGATCCACGAGTGGTTTGAGCGCCGGCGACACGGGCATCAGGCGTGTCCGCGGCACTGTTTCCGGTCTGGCCCCTAGTTCGGAGATCTGCTCACATGTGCGGGGCGGACCGTCTCAAGAGGCCAGTGAGGCCTTCACCGCACGCGTGTTGTCGTCCGCGAGCACCTCGTCGTCACCGTTCTCAATCGCTTGCAGCACCTGGGAAACCACGTCCTCGGGCGTGATCTTGGGCGCGTCGACGCTCGCCGCCATGTCCGTGTCGATGAACCCGGCGTGCACGGCGATGACGTTGGTTCCCTGCTCCTGCAACGCATCCCGCGTCGACTTGGTCAGCGACCACGCCGCCGCCTTCGACGCCGCGTACCCCCGCCAGTCCGCAGAGCCGGTGAACGACGCGACGCTCAACACGTTGACGATCGCACCGCCGCCGTTGGCTTTCAGGATGGGCGCGAACGCGTCCGTCGTCCGGACGATTCCGAAGAAGTTGACCTCGAATTCCGTCCTGATGCTGTCCACGCCCACGCCCGGGACGATCACGCCGGCGTTGTTGACGACGATCGAGACGTCGCCGAGCTCCTTCGCCGCCGCCTCGACGGACGCGTCGTCGGTCACGTCGAGCTGGACCGGGATGACGCCTTCGTCCACAACGGACGCCGGGTTGCGCGCGCCGGCGTAGACCTTCGCCCCGCGCTTCACGAGCTCCCGCGCGAACGCCCGGCCCAGTCCGCGGTTGGCCCCCGTCACGAGCACCACAGCACCGTTGATGTCCATCACTACCTCCTAAGTTGGTTTTCCAAACCGACCCTAGCCGAGTAAGTTGGATTTGCCAACTCACTGATAGGATGGCCACATGGCCCCTCGAACCTGCTCCATGGCGAACGCGTTGGAGGTCGTGGGCGAACGCTGGTCGCTGCTGGCGTTGCGCGAGGTCTTCTTCGGCAACACCCGCTTCGACCAGATCGTCGCGAACACCGGCGCGTCACGTGACGTGCTCGCCGCACGGCTGAAGAAGCTGGTCGCCGCCGGCGTGCTGGAGAAGCACCAGTACTCCGACCACCCGCCACGGCACGAGTACCACCTCACCGACGCGGGGCGTGCGTTGCACAACGTGGTGCTGATGCTCAAGGAATGGGGCGACGCCTACGTGACGCAGGGGCCCCTCCCCCTCGTGTACGAGCACTCGTGCGGTCACGTGCTGGAGGCACGCGTCGTGTGCGCGGCATGCGGCGAAGAGGCCACACCCGAGTCGCTCTCTCCCGCCGCTACCGCGGTGTCATGACAGATCTCGCCGCACGGCTGGAGGCGCTGGGACAGCAGGTCGGCGCCACGTGGATGGTCGGGTTCGAGAACTTCGACGGCGGCCACCCGTTCATCGAGGTCTCCGAGGGGCCGGTGTATCGGCTGGTGGCCTACGAGCGCGGCCGGCGGCTGATGTCCAAGGAGACGCGGAAGCTCGACGAGATCCTGTACTGGGCGCTGTACGAGGTGACGTGGACGATGGCGTACCGCTGGGCCGTGCAGCACCCCGTCGAGGGTAAGGAGACGCGGTTCACGACGTTCCGGCGGCAGGAGGAGTTGCTCGGCACGCTGGACCCGCGATGGGCGGAGCGCGCGCGGGCGTCCCGGCCTACGTGAGGAAGTCGGCGATGCGTTCGTCGAGATCGTTGTGACGGCGGTTGGCGCGGCGCCGCAAGCCCTTCACGCGTTCGACGATCCTGGACGACGACAACGTGCTGATCGCCGCGAGCGCGTCAGCGGTGACTTGGTCGGCCTTCTCGTAGTCGCGAAGCTCCAGGTAGGCGGCGGCGATGTGGATCTGCGTCTTGGCACGCGCCGTGACCCGGTGTTCGGGAAGGGTGTCCAGCGCACGTTCCAGGAGCGCGACGCCCTGCTGGGGACGGCCGGTGTCGCGCAGGCACTGACCGATGTCGGACATCAGGTCGGACGCGCCGTAGAAGCTCAACCAGTCGGGTTCGGTGCCGTCGCGGTCGAACGAGCGTTGGGCGTTGTCGAGCGCGGTCTGGGTGCCTTTGACGTCGCCGAGGAGGGCGAGGCCGCGCGCCTCGATGGCGTGCAGGTAGGCGCCGAGGGCCGGGGTGGCATCGCCGTTGGCGAGCTGGACAGCGGACCTGGCCAGCGCCGCGGCGTGGTGGGGGTCCTGGCCGACGTCGATGGTCACGCGGCTCATCTCGGCGAGGGCGTTGGCGGCGTAGAGCCGGTCGCCTGCCTGAACGGCGAGGTTGAGGGCCTGGGTGTAGTAGCGCTGGCCGAGCGCGTGCCGCCCGCTGTCCACGGTGGTCAGCCCCGCCATCCAGGTCGCCTGCGCCACTGCGGAGAACAGGTCCTGGCGGACCGCGTCGGAGCAACTGCCGTGCAGCGCGGCTCGTGCCTGGTGGTGCACGAAGTGGATGAGCTGCTGGCGAACCGGTCCACCGCCGTGGCGGCGATGCAGTCGTTCGAAGTGGCGAACCGTTTCGAGCAACATCTGGACGTCCGTGTTCCCGACCCGTGCCGTCGCGCGGGCTGGGGTCGCGGTGACCGCGAACCAGGCCGGCTGGGCGAACGCCGCTGCGCTGAAGGCGGTTCCCATGAGGAAGTTCCGCCTGTTGATGTCGCGTCCGGAGAGTTCGACCACGATCTCGATCGTGCCACCCAGACTAGAGGCGCAGGCGAATCCGTCGAACGTGTCGGCGACCGGACTTCGATCAGCGAATCCGCAGTCGTCGACACTCACCTGATAGCCGAGACGCGCTGTCAGCACCTTCGAGACGATCCGGGGCACCGGCCAGCGTGGTTGGGCACCCTCGAGCATCCGTTTGATCGATGTTGTCGTCGTGCCGAGGTGAACGCCTTCCTTCGCTTCCGTCTCGATGACCGCGCGCGCCAGCGCGCAGTTGCTCAGGCCTGCCTCGGCCAGCAACGCACGCAGTCCCACGTTCTCCACATCACTGACGGTAACGCTTCGTTCGCCTCCAAACCTGACCTCCGAACGAAGTGGGACGGAAGTAGGACCCTTGCGACCCAAGTGCTCTCATCAGGGCCGATCGCGTGACTCCCAGTACAGGAACCGGCCCTTTCACTAGTCACATCGGCTTCTGGAGAGGACATCTCATGCACGTTCAGCAACGACAACGCGCTCGCACACTCGTCTCCCCCGCCTTCTTCGAGCGGCTCGTCGCGAGAGTCCGGGCCGACCACGGCTTCGCCCGATCGCTCGCGGAGCGGGTGGTGGACCAGGCGCTCGCGTTCCTCAAGGCGTGCGCGGACAACCGCGGTGTGCCGCTGTCGCCGAGTTGGCACGTGGACGTGGGGTGGCACGCGTTCCTCTTGTACACGCGGGAGTACGCGGAGTTCTGTCATCAGGTGGCGGGTCGCTTCATCCACCACGTGCCGACCGACGGGCCGAGCAGTCCCCCGAAAGTGGACATGGTCGACACGGTCGCGGCGATCATCGCGTCCGGCTACGACGTCGATGTCGAACTGTGGGAAGGTCCCGGCCGGTGCGACACCGACAAGTGCCACGGGTGCGCCAGCGGTTGTCACGACGACCCACCGCCGATTCCGCCCTACCGAGGAGCCGCCTGATGCGCTGGGAAGACCTGCCCGCTGAGGTCCGGGACGCGATCGCGCGCCGGGTCGGCGGGGTCACCGCGGCCGAGCGGGTCACCGGTGGCGTCAACTCCGACTTCACCGCCAGGCTCGACACCGGGAGCGGCCGGTTCTTCTGCAAGGCCACCAGCGCGGCCAGCCGCACGGCGTGGATGCTGCGCAACGAGCTCGCGGTTCATCCGCACCTGCCGGACGTCGCTCCCGCGTTGCACTGGCACGTCGACACGGGCGACTGGCTGGTGCTGGGCTTCGAGCACGTCGACGGACGTCATCCGGACTTCCACGCCGGGTCGCCGGACATCGCGCCGCTGATCGAGACCGTCCAAGACCTGCATGCGACGCTCACGCCGTGTCCGGCGAAGGTGGCGGGCTTCGCGGAGCACTGGCGGCAGCTGTCCGCGTGGCAGCGCATCGACCCCGATGACGTCGATCCGTGGACCCGGCAGCACGTCGACCGGTTCCGGGAGATGGAGCAGAAGGCGCTCGACCTCGCCGAGGGCGACACGTTGCTGCACACCGATCTGCATCCGTTGAACGTGCTGGTGAGCGACCGTCCGCGCATCGTGGACTGGGCGTGGGCGCGCAAGGGGCAGCCGTGGGTCGACCGGGCGTTCCTGCATCTTCGGTTGGTGCTCGCGGGGCACGAGCCGCACGACGACGAGGTGCCGGACGAGTTCGTGGTGGCGGTCTACGGCGTGTGGTTGCACAACGCCCAGCGGGGCAAGCCGCGTGGGCTGGCGGACGTTGCGCGGCGGTGGGCTCGGTACCGAGTAGGTTGATCGCCATGAGTGAGGACGACGAGGACGAGTTCGCCGAGGACGACGAGTTCGAGGACGAGGAAGACGTCGACGACCTCTTCGCCGTCACGCCCGAGCCGCGCACGGTCTGCCACCTGTGCGGGGGTGCGAGCTACATCGCCGCGCCCACGCTCGCGATCATCGGTGGGGCGCCGCGGACCGTCGACAACGGGCGGGAGTGCCCGCACTGCAACGGCGCGCGGACGTTCAACGGACTCGTGCCGCCCCTTTAGTGCGGTGCTCGTCGTGCCAGTCGAGGAACTCGGGCACCGACAGGCGGGCCACCTCCTCGCCGATGATGTCCAGGGCCAGGTTCGAGGCTCGTTTGAAGCGCACGCAGGATTTGCCCATGTCGAGCTTCTTGCCGGTGGCGGCCCACCTGGTGCGGAACGACTCCTCGAACTCGTCCATCACCGTGGTCAGGTAGACGGCGCAATAGTTCTTCTGGGCGGCCAGGGCCGCGTACATGAGCGGCTGCTTGTTGTACGTCGGGCCGCTCACCTCCAGCGGCACGGCGTAGGTGATCAGTCCCCAGCCCATGACCTCGACGTAGCCGGCGGGGAGGTTGGCGAGGATGACGTCGCGCACAGTGCTGACCTCGGCACGCTGCTCATCGGTCAGTTCGGCGAGGTACTCGGCGACCGTGGAGGCCTGGCTCTTCACCATGCGCGTACGGTAATCGCTCGTGGAGGTCCTGACCCGAGCCGAATGGCACCAATTGCGCGACGAGCACATCGCGCGCATGCGCCGGTTCACCGGACCTCATCAGGAGCGGAAGCTTCGCAAAGAGAAGCACCCGGTCATGGACTTCCTCTTCACGTACTACAGCCATCGGCCCGTGCGGCTCGAACGGTGGCATCCGGGTCCGGGCGTCGTCTTGGAGGACGCGGCCGAGTACCTGGAGTTTCCGCACTACAAGGCCACCGCGGACGGTGTCACGCTCGACGTCGAGAGCTTCTTCGCGCAGCGTGAGAAGACGCTGGAGTTCGTGCGGGCGTTGCTCACGGCGACGCTGAGCCGACCGGCGCGGCTGGGGTGCTTCGGGCTCCACGAGTGGGCGATGGTCTACCGGCAGCAGCCCGAGGAGGTCCGGCACAACGCGTGGCCGTTGCGGCTCGGCAGTGACGGGACCGACCAGGTGGTGGAGGCCAGCCGGATCCAGTGCGGGCACTTCGACGCCTTCCGGTTCTTCACCCAACCGGCGCGGCCGCGGAACACGCTGCAGCCCACGCGTGAGGACCAGGTCGCGAACGAGCAGCCGGGGTGCTTGCACGCGAACATGGATCTGTTCAAATGGGCGTACAAGCTGGAACCCGCGACGCCGTCGGACCTGGTGGCCGACTGCTTCGAACTGGCCGCTGACGTGCGCGAGCTCGACATGCAGGCTTCGCCCTACGACCTGGCGAAACTCGGCTACCAGCCGGTGCGGATCGAGTCTGCCGAGGGCCGTTCGGAGTACGCGCGCAGGCAGGCCGAGTTCGCCGAACGGGCGCGACCGTTGCGAGACCGGCTCGTTTTCGTGTGCCAGTCGATACTTACAGTGACTTCACTTCGCTGACGGAGTTCACCTGTTAGCGTGACTGGCGGTCGTCGGGGGCCGCTGAGTAGTTGTGAGGGATCGATGTCTCGACACCGCGCCCTGCGGGCGAAGGTGAAGCGTGGAATCGCCAAGTGGCCCGTGCTCATCGTCGTGTTCGTGGTGCTGATCGGCCTCGGCTGGCTCGTCTTGTCGTGGGCCGGCGGGGTGCTCGACAGGCGTTCCCAGGCTCTCGCGCAGAACTGCAGCGAGGGCGACTCAGTGCTGCGCGTCGCCGCGACCCCGAGTGTCGCGGAATCTGTCGCAGAGGTCGCACGCGCGTACAGCAAGACACGGCCCGTTGTTTACGACCACTGCATCGCGATCGAAGTGACTTCCGCGGACTCCTCAGCGGTGCTGGAAGGCCTGACCACGAACTGGGACGAGAACAAGCTCGGCAAGCGTCCACACGCGTGGCTTCCTGACTCGACGTTGTGGGCTAACCGGCTGTCGGCGTTGAACGCCAAACTCGTCGGTGCGGCGCCCAAGTCCGTCGGCACCTCGCCCGTGCTGCTGGCCGCCCCCGAAGCGGCCGCGCCCGTGCTGAAGGACTTCCGCTGGACGGACATGCCCGAGGTCACCGACTGGAGCAAGTTCGGCCAGTCCTGGGGACGGTTCAGCGTCGCGATGCCCGACCCGGCCACCAACACGGCGTCCGCGCTGGCGATCCAGTCGGCACTGGCCGGCGGCAAGGGTCCCGTCACGCCGGAGACCCTCGGTTCGGACGCCGCGAAGGCGTCGCTGACGAAGCTCGCGGCCGCGGTGCCGCCGGAGGTTCCGCCGACGACGCGCGATGCGTTGGCGCGCTTGGGTGACAGCGCGACGGTCAACGCGGCGGGCTTCTCCGTCACGCCGGTGTCCGAAGTGGACCTGTTCAAGCACAACACGGGCAAGGAAGCCCCCTCGAAACCGCTCGTCGGCGTGCTGCCCGCCGGACCGGCTCCGGTCGCCGACTTCCCGTACGTGGCACTGGGCGGCTCCGTGGTCGGCGAAACCGAACAGCGTGCGGCGCAGGCGTTCCGCGAGTTCATGACCGAACCCGCGCAGCAGATCATCCTGGCGCGCGGCGGCCTGCGCGTCGAGTCCACTCAGGACCGTCCGTCACCGTCGCCCGGCGTTTCCTGGGCTCCCGTCACGGAGAACCTGGTGGCCGCCGACGCGACGACCACGCAGCAGATCTCCTCGGCCTGGGCGTCCGCGGACCGCGGCGGGCAGGTCGTCACCGTGCTCGCGGACGTCTCCACGTCGATGAAACCCCGGCTGGACAAGGTGAAGGCGGCACTGCGCGGCCAGATCGACAGATCGGTGTCGGGGTCGTTCGGACTGTGGGAGTTCGCCCGCGACCTCGACGGCTCGAAGCCCTACAAGCAACTGGTCGGAACCGGGCCGGTGACGGAGAAGCGCGAGGCGTTGCGCAAGGCCGTCGACAACCTCAAGACCACCGAGGGCTCACAGCTCTACAGCGCGCTGGCGGCCTGCTACGAGGCGGCGCACGACGGGTTCGTCGCCGGGCGGGTGAACCGGGTCGTGGTGATCACCGACGGTTCGTCGGACGGCGGGATCGACCTGGCGGCGCTGAAGTCCCAGCTGCACGGGACGGACCTGGCGATCAGCTTCATCGCGATCGGCGGCGACGTGGACAAGGCGGCGCTGACCGACATCGCGCAGACCACCGGCGGGTCGGTGTCCGTGGTGGAGAACGTGGACGGGATCGACGCGGCGCTGGGGCAGGCGCTGTCGACGAAGGCCTGACGGGAACCCCCACCAGGGCGGCATCGTTCGACCTGGCGTGGGGGAACCGAGAATCCTGGTCGCGTCCATGCCGTTCGCAGGCCACGTCGGCGCACTGGCCGCGGTGTCGAACGAGCTGGTCAGGCGCGGTCACGACGTCGTGGTGCACACGGGCGCGAAGTACCAGGGCAAGTTCGAGGGCGCCGAGTGGCTGCCGTGGCAGCACGCGCCGGACTTCGACGACGCCCACCTCGCGCAAACGTTTCCGAGCATCGGCGACGGCAAGGGCATGCGGGCGAACTTCGCCAACGTCCGGGACGTGCTGGTCGGCACCGGCGCCGCGCAGGCACGCGATGTCCTGGAAGCGGACTTCGACCTGGTCGTGACCGATCACCTGGCGTTCGGGGCCGCGATGGGCGCCGAGCTCAGGCAGGTGCCGTGGGTGACGGTCGCGGTGACACCGCTGGTCGTCAGCCGGCCGCTCGCCCGGCTGGTGTCGAGGCTGATCGTGGACGGCATGTTCAACCGGATGCGCGCGGAGGTCGGGCTCAAGCCGAAGGCAGCAGCGCTGGAGGCCTTCTACTCACCGGAACTCGTGCTGGCACAAGGGGTGCGGAACCTGGAGACCGTCCAGGCGCCGCGGCAGGTCGAGTTCGTCGGACGGTTGATCAGCCCGGCCAAGCCGACCGGTCTGCCGCGGTGGTGGAGCGATCTCGACGGACGCACCGTCGTGCACGTGACCCAGGGGACGCTGGAGACCGGCGCGGACGACCTGCTCAAGCCCGCGATCGAGCAACTCGCTGACCACGACGCCCTGGTCGTCGCCACGACCGGAGGCGCGCCGATCGACACCTTGGGCGCGCTGCCGGACAACGTGCGCGCGGCCGAGTTCATCCCGCACGACCTGCTGCTCCCGCGGACCGACGTGATGATCACCAACGGCGGGTGGGGCGGGGTGCTGGCGGCTCTCGAAGCGGGCGTGCCGATGGTGGTGGTGCCGGGAGAGTTGGACAAGAAGCAGGTGGCGCGCCGGGTCGAACTGGCGGGCGCCGGCATCGTCCGGAGGAAGCCGGCCAAACTCGCACAGGCCGTGGAGCAGGTGCTGGCTCAGCCGAGCCACCGGGAACGTGCCCGTGAGCTGGGAGAACAGCTCAAGGCGGCCGGTGGCGCGACCAAGGCGGCGGATCTCGTCGAACGGCTCAAGCGGCGTTGAAGCGGTCGGGGTCCGGGCCGGTGCGGGTGCCGTTGTCGAGTTCGGCGATCACCGTCATGTCGTCCTGGGCCAGTTCGAAGTCGAAGATGTCGATGTTCTCCTTGATCCGGTACGGCGTGACGGACTTCGGGATCACGACGTTGCCGAGCTGAACGTGCCAGCGCAGCACGATCTGGGCCGGGGTCTGGTCGTACTTCTCGGCCAGCCCGGCGATCTCCACGCGGCCCAGCAGAGTGCCCTGGGCCAGTGGCGACCACGCCTCGGTGACGATGCGGTGTGCACTGTGGACCTTGCGCAGCTCTTCCTGCTGCAGCAACGGATGCAGCTCGATCTGGTTCACCGCGGGGACCGTCGGGAACTCGTCGAGCAGGCGCTGCAGGTGTCGCCGGTGGAAGTTGGAGACGCCGATCGCCCGGACCCGGCCGTCGGCGTAGAGCTGTTCCAACGCGCGCCAGGTCTCCGCGTACAGGTCGCGCGAGGGAGTGGGCCAGTGGATGAGGTACAGGTCGAGCACGTCGCGGCGCAGCCGTCGCATGCTCTCGTCGAACGCGCGCAGCGTCGAGTCGTAGCCCTGGTCGGAGTTCCACAGCTTGGTCGTGATGAACAGGTCGGGGACGCCCGCGATGGCGTCGCCGACCCCGGACTCGTTGTAGTAGGCGGCCGCCGTGTCGATGCTTCGGTAGCCGGCTTCGATCGCCGTCGTGACCGCACCGGCCACCTGGTCCTCCGGCACCTGGTAGACGCCGAAGCCGAGTTGAGGGATCCGTACTCCGTTGTTCAACGAGATCAGCGGAACCATGCGCGTAGCTTCGCATCGTTGTAGACGTCCTGCATCGCCTTCACCGTCTCGATGAGTTCGCGTCTCAACTCGCCAGGCGCGACCACCTCGACGTCCGCACCGAATTTGAGCAGGTCAGCGAGGGCGTGCCGGGTCGACTCGGTCGGGAATCCGAACTCCTCCCCCGGCTGCGGCGCGGTCTCCCGGATGACCCGCGCCTGGTACCCCCTGAGCAGGTACTGGGACTTGTCGAGGCCTGCTCGTGTCATGCGGACAGTGATGCGCTCGCCGTACATGCGGGCCTCGAACTGCTCCGACCACTCCGTCCAATACCGCGCGAGGTCGAAGTCCCCGGGCCGTTCGAACGTCTCCGGCAAAACCTCCAACGCCAGCACGCGGGAGACCCGATAGGTGCGGCCGCTGCCGACGAAGTACCAGGTGCCGGCCTTCAGCACGAGCCCGTACGGGTCGACCTCGCGTTGCACGGTCTGGTTGCCCCAACGCTGGTAGCTCATCCGCACGCGCCGTTGCTCCCACACGGCGTCGGCGATCGTCGCGAGATACGAGGTGGGTTCGTCGCCGCGGAACCACGTCGGGGTGTCGAGGTGGAACCGCTGCCGGATCTGCTCGGCCCGCGTCCGCAGCTCGGTCGGCAGCGCGGCGAGCAGCTTGAGCTGGGCCGCGGCAGCGAACTCCTTGAGCCCCAGCTCCTCGGCGGGACCGGGGAGTCCGGCCAGGAACAGCGACTGGGCCTCCGCGCCCGTCAGACCGGTCAGGCGCGTGCGGTAGCCGTCGACCAGCTGGTAACCGCCGGTGGGGCCGCGGTCGGCGTAGACGGGGATGCCGGCAGCGCTCAGCGACTCGATGTCGCGGTAGATCGTGCGCGGCGAGACCTCCAGTTCGGAGGCCAGTTCGTCCGCCGTCATCCGGCCCCTCGACTGCAGGAGCAGGAGGACTTGGATGAGCCTGCTGGATTTCACGGACCAAACCTGACACGAACTGTCAGGAACAGCCAGCAGAGTGGTCCACATGAAGGCAACCGGAACCATCGAAGTGAAGAGCTGGGACGAGAACACCTGGGACGGCCGCTCCTACAAGGAGGTCGAGGGACGCAAGCTGACCGAGGCGCACGTCCAGTTCACCTATGCGGGCGACATCAGCGGGACCGGCAGCTGCCGCTACCTCATGTACTACGGCGACGACGTGGCCTGGACGACCGCGCTGGAGGAGATCACCTGTGACCAGGGCTCGCTGGTGCTGCGGCACGTCGGCGCCTACCGGTCGTCCGTCGAGGCCGTGATCGAGATCGTGGACGGCACCGGCGAGTTCCTCAACGCGAAAGGTGCGGCGACGATCGAGTGGGCGGAGGATGGCAGCGGCACCTACACCCTGGAGTACGAGGTCTGAGCGATGACCAACGCCCCCATCTACGACGCGGCGAAGCAGCGGATCACCTCGCTGGTCGAGGGCCGTGATCCGCAGACGCCGGTGGCGGCGACGCCCGGCTGGTCGGTCAAGGACGTGGTGGCGCACCTCGCCGGCGGTCTGCGCGACTTCGTGGACCGCCGGTTCGACGGTGTCGAGTCGGGTGAGTGGGGCGAACGGCAGGTGCGCGACCGCCGCGACAACTCTCTCGCGGACGCCTTCGCGGAGTGGGACGCGAACCGGGAACGCGCTGAGCCGTTGTTCGACTCGCCCATGGGCTCCGTGCTGATCTCCGAGGTGATCGCGCACGAGCACGATCTCCGTGCGGCACTGGGAGTTCCCGGCGAGCGCGACAGCGTCGACGTGCGGGCGGCGCTCACCAAACCGCTGCAGCAGCTCGATCAGCGCATGCGGGACAACGACGTGCCGGCGCTGCGGATCACGCTGGAGCACGGCGATCGCGTGCTCGGCCACGGCGAACCGGCCGGGACGTTGCGGACGACGTCGTTCGAGCTGATGCGGGCGATCGGCGGGCGCCGGTCGGCGGACCAGATCAAGGCACTGGACTGGGAAGGCGATCCGGACACCTGGATCGCCGCGCTGGCGTTGTTCGGACGGCACCGCGCGGAGCCGTTCAGTGAGTGACTGGCTCACCGACACCCGCGATTCCTACGACACGGTCGCGGAAAGCTATGCCGAGTACACGCGCGGACTGCTGGCTGACCTGCCGTACGTGCGTGCGGCGCTCAAGATGTTCGCGGACCTGGTCGACGGACCGGTCGTGGACGTCGGCTGCGGGCCCGGCGAGGTCACGGCGTACCTGCACGGGCTCGGGATGGACGTGTTCGGGATCGACCTCTCCCCCGGGATGATCGAACTCGCCCGGCGCACCCACCCCGCGCTGCGGTTCGAGGTCGGGTCGATGACGGAACCGCTCGGCGTCGCGGTGGCCGGGATCCTCGCGTGGTGGTCGTTGATCCACGTGCCGGACGACGAGGTGCCCACCGTCTTCAAGCACTTCCACGACGCGTTGCAGCCCAACGGCCTGTTGCAGCTCGGTTTCCACGTCGGGGACCGGACGAACCGCAAGACGCAGGGCTACGGCGGGCATCCGATGCGGGTGAACGTCCACCTGCGACGGCCGGAGCGCGTGGCGGAGTGGCTGGAAGCCGTCGGGTTCACCGTTGAGGCGCAGTTGTTGTTGGGTGCAGACGGGGCCGTGCTCTTCGCACGGCGCAGGTGAGACCATCTGCGCCGTGTCAGAGGAACAGACGTGCCAGCGGTGCGGTGAGACCGTCGAGCTGAGCCAGGAAGACTTCGAGCTGTTCGAACGGATGCACCCCGAGTGCTTCCACTTCGCGTTCGAGCACGACCTGAACAAGCCGGGCCTCAGCGAGACCGAGGACTGCGGCGACCCCGCCTGCCCATCAGCCTGAACTGCCATGGGGGGCACATTCATGGACGTGAGGTCCATGAATGTGCCCCCCATGGTTTGGGTCAGCTGTTGTAGGCGGAGAGCGGCGGGCAGGAGCAGACCAGGTTGCGGTCGCCCTTCGCGCCGTCGATGCGGCGGACCGGCGGCCAGATCTTCGGAGCACCGGTACCGGCCGGGTAGACGGCCTCCTCGCGGGTGTACGGGTGGTTCCACTCGCCGACGGTCACGCAGGCCGCGGTGTGCGGGGCGTTGCGCAGCGGGTTGTCCTCGACGGGCCACTCGCCCGCGCCCACGCGGTCGATCTCGCGCTTGATGGCGATCATGGCGTCGATGAACCGGTCGATCTCGGCGAGGTCCTCGGACTCGGTCGGCTCGACCATCAGGGTGCCGGCGACCGGGAACGACATCGTGGGGGCGTGCAGACCGTAGTCGGCGAGACGCTTCGCGACGTCGTCCACCGTCACGCCGGTGGCCTTCGTCAAAGGCCGCAGGTCGAGGATGCACTCGTGGGCGACGAAACCGCCCTCACCGGTGTAGAGGACCGGGTAGTGCTCGTCCAGCCGCCGGGCCACGTAGTTCGCGGCGGCCACGGCGGTCAGGGTCGCGCGGCGCAGGCCGTCGCCGCCCATCATGCGGACGTAGGCCCACGAGATCGGCAGGATCGACGCGGAACCCCACGGGGCGGCACTGATAGGCCCGACGCCCGTCGCGGGGCCCGCGGTGGGCTGCAGCGGGTGGTTCGGCAGGAACGGCGCGAGGTGCGAGCGGACGCCGATCGGGCCGACGCCGGGGCCACCGCCGCCGTGCGGGATGCAGAACGTCTTGTGCAGGTTCAGGTGCGAGACGTCCGAGCCGAACTTGCCGTAGCGGGCCAGGCCGATCAACGCGTTGAGGTTCGCGCCGTCGACGTACACCTGGCCGCCCGCGTCGTGGACCAGGCCGCAGACCTCGCGGACGGTGTCCTCGTACACGCCGTGGGTCGACGGGTAGGTGATCATGATCGCGGCGAGGTCGTCGGCGTGCTCGGCGACCGTCTGACGCAGGTGGCCCATGTCGATGTTGCCCTTGTCGTCGCACTTCACGACGACGACGCGCATGCCGGCCATGACGGCGGACGCGGCGTTGGTGCCGTGCGCGGACGACGGGATCAGGCAGACGTCGCGAGCTTCCTCGTTGCGCGAACGGTGGTACGCGCGGATCGCCAGCAGGCCGGCGAACTCACCCTGCGAACCGGCGTTGGGCTGCAACGACACCGCGTCGTAGCCGGTGACCTCGGCGAGCCAAGCCTCAAGATCCGAAACGATGCGAAGCAGACCGGCGGCGTCCTCGACGGGCGCGAACGGGTGCAGGGTCGAGAACTCCGGCCAGGTGATGGACTCCATCTCCGCGGTCGCGTTCAGCTTCATCGTGCAGGAACCGAGCGGGATCATGCTGCGGTCGAGCGCGACGTCCTTGTCCGACAACGCACGCAGGTAGCGCAGCAGCGCGGTCTCGGAGCGGTGCGCGTGGAAGACCGGGTGGGTCAGGTAGTCGGACGTGCGGCGCAGGTCGGCCGGGATGCCGTCCGCGGTGTCGGCGTCGATCGCGTCCACATCGGACCCGGTGACCCCGAAGGCTTCCCACACCGCGACGACGTGCGCACGCGTGGTCTTCTCGTCGCAGGCGATCGCCACGACGTCGTCGTTGACGAGACGCAGGTTGATGCCGACGGCACGAGCCTTGGCGACGACCGCGGCGGCCTCACCGGGAACGCGCACCTCGACGGTGTCGAAGAACTCGCCGTGCACGACGTCCAGACCGGCCTCGCACAGGCCCGTGGCGAGCACGGTGGCCAGGCGGTGGACGCGGGTCGCGATGGCGCGCAGGCCCTCGGGACCGTGGTAGACGGCGTACATCGAGGCGATCACGGCCAGCAGCACCTGCGCGGTGCAGATGTTCGACGTGGCCTTCTCGCGGCGGATGTGCTGCTCGCGCGTCTGCAGAGCCAAGCGGTAGGCCAGCGAGCCGTCGGCGTCGACGGAGACACCCACGAGACGACCGGGCAGCTGACGCTCCAACCCGGACCGGACGGCCATGTAACCGGCGTGCGGGCCACCGAAGCCGATCGGCACGCCGAAGCGCTGCGTGGTGCCGATGACGACGTCCGCGCCGATCTCGCCCGGCGCGCGCAGCAGCGTCAACGCCAGCAGGTCGGCGGCGACGACGGCCTGCGCACCGGCGGCGTGGATCTCCTCGATCAACGCGGCCTGGTCGCGCACGACACCGGACGCGCCGGGGTAGGACAGCAGCACGCCGAAGAAGTCGCCGCCCAGGCCGAGGCCCTCGATGCCCTGCGACAGATCCGCGACGACGATCTCGATGCCCAGCGGCTCGGCGCGCGTCTCGATGACGGCCAGCGTCTGCGGCAGCGTGTCCGCGTCGATGACGAACTTGTTCGACTTCGAGCGACCCGCTCGGCGCACCAGCGTCATGGCCTCGGCGGCGGCGGTCGACTCGTCCAGCATGGACGCGTTCGCGACCGGCAGCCCGGTCAGGTCGCCGACCATGGTCTGGAAGTTCAGCAGCGCCTCAAGGCGGCCCTGCGAGATCTCCGGCTGGTACGGCGTGTACGCGGTGTACCAGGCGGGCGACTCCAGCACGTTGCGCAGGATCACGCCCGGCGTGACGGTGTCGTAGTAGCCGAGGCCGATCATCTGCGTCATCGGGCGGTTCTGCGCCGCGAGCTCACGCAGCTCGGCCAGCGCCTCGGTCTCGGTGGCCGGGGCGGGCAGGTCCAGCACGAGGTCGCGCTCGTGAATCGACGAAGGCACCGCGCGCTGCGCCAGCTCCTCCAGCGATCCGACGCCGATGACGTCGAGGATGCGCGCGAGTTCGGCGGGACGCGGACCGACGTGGCGGTCGGCGAATGGGGTGCCGTGCTCGAGAGCGGCGAGCGGAATGCGGTCCTGCGTCATCAAACGCCTCCGGGGTGGCTGCGGGCACACGTGTCCTGGTGCCCTCCCCGCTCTGTCCGTACCCCGAGGGGCGCCTGAGAGGTTCACCCACCACAAAAGAGAGTGGGCTTTCACCGTCGGCGGGATCCCCAGAAACCACCTGGGTGTCCACTTTCCAGAGGCGTCTCGCTCACGCGGTCCTGGATGCCTGAGAGGTTCCCGGGGAGGGACTTGCTCCTTCGGCGCCGGGCTCGAAACCCGGTCTCTCCCGCCTGAGTTCAGCGACTACCCGCGAAGAATACCCGCAGGCAGCCCAGCTAGTCCCTAGGGACGCGACCTACGTCTCAACGGCGAGACCTCGCAGCACCCGGCCGACCGGGTCGAGCAGGTCGTCGCGCACCGCCACCAGCAGGTGCTCGGTGTTCACGACCTCGTCGCCACGACGGGCCGCGACGAGCTTCGCGCTCTCCACGAACCTCCCGACCCCGGCACCGGTCGCGGCCGGCAACGTGGCCGGATCCACTCCCGCCGCACGCAGCGCCGCCGCCCCGCCGGAGGAGAACTCCGGCCGCAGCCGCCGCCCGGCGGCCGTCAGCTGGTCGTCGACCGTCAGCACCGCCGCGACCAGGTCCGCGGCCGTGACCTGGCGTCCGGCGATCACCGCGAGCCTCTCCGCCTCGTTGCGCACGACGGTCAGCACCGGTCCGCCCAGCCCCTGACCGCGGACGACGAACCGGATCAGCCAGCGCACGTAGCCTCCACCGGCGTCACCCTCCAACGCCCCGGCCTTGCGCAGCAGCCGCACGGCGGGAGCCTCTTCCGGTTTCGCGGCCTTCCGCACGGCTTCGATCGTCGCCCCGACGTCCACGCGCAGGAGGGTGAACAGGTCGGCGGCGCGTCCGGACTTCAGTGACAGCAACGCCACCGACAGATGGGTCGTGGTCAGCACACCGTCGCCGGCCTCGGCGATCGCCGCACGCAAGCACTCGTCCAGCGCCCGGCTCACCGGGATCGCGGGCTCGATGAGAGCGCGGTCGTGGGCTGTGCGCATCAGTGCGGCCACGCCCGGATCAGCCTCGACGGCACCACCGTCGTCACCGGACCGGTTCCCGGCTTCCTCGGCCATCGCCTCTGCTCGCACCGACTTCACGCCCAGCCTGCGACCGCGGCCGATCGAGTCCGCCAGGGCGACCAGCAGGTTCTCGGTGCCGACGAGGCCGGACCCCAGCCGGGACGCCCGCTTCACGGCG
The DNA here is from genome assembly GCF_011067745.1 of Lentzea alba. GTDB lineage: Bacteria > Actinomycetota > Actinomycetes > Mycobacteriales > Pseudonocardiaceae > Lentzea > Lentzea alba. The sequence goes on along the minus strand of NZ_JAAMPJ010000011.1, from coordinate 163,526 downwards.
GCGGCCAGCACCGTCACGACCTGCGAGGAGGGAGTGATGATCATGCGAACAACACTAGGGACCGACGCGGTCCCGGCGCTTGCGCCGACCGGCCACTCAGGACGGCCAGTCGGCCATGATCTTGCTCAGCCGGTCGCGCGTTCCCGCCGGCGGCGCGCCAGCTCGTCCTCGGTCATGGGAGCGATCTCCATGCCGTCCGCACGTTCGGCCGGGAACTCGTGGATGGTTCCGGAGATCTCCCGCATCGCACCGCTGACCGCGATGCCGAACACGCCCTGGCCGCCCTGCAACAGGTCGACGACCTCTTCCGGCGAGGTGCACTCGTAGACGGTGGTGCCGTCCGAGAAGAGGGTGATCTTCGCCAGGTCCTGCACGCCGCGGCGGCGCAGGTGGTCCACGGCGACCCTGATGTTCTGCAGCGAGACGCCGGTGTCCAGCAGTCTCTTCACGACCTTCAGGACCAGGATGTCCTTGAAGGAGTACAGCCGTTGACTCCCGGAGCCGTGAGCCATCCGTATCGTCGGGGCGACGAGTCCGGTCCTGGCCCAGTAGTCGAGCTGCCGGTACGTGATGCCCGCGATCTGACACGCCGCGGGACCCCGGTAGCCGACGAGCTCGTCCGGCAGCGAGGAGTCCGGGAACAGCTCACCCTGCTGCCCGGATTCGGCCCTCACGGGCGCTTCCTCGGCCACGCCTGCCTCCCCTCGCAAACGGCAACGAAAGTCGAAGCCGTCAAGCCACCACGTCAGCTCGCACGAACCGGTGACGTCCACTCGAGTTCGACGGTAAGACCGGTCAGAGGGCAGGTCAACGCGACGCGCGGGGAGTGTTGACCCTCAACCTCAGGTGGAGAGTCAGAGCGTCACCCGAACCGGGAGGTTCAGGTGACGTTTAGTGATCGTTTAGCGGCCAAAGGGTCTGGGAAGTAGCCCAAATGAGCGACGCGCTGACGGGTTACATCGGCTCCAAACGAGACAGACAGCGACACGCAGCAAATCAGGTGTCAGCGCCCCGACTGTGCCTACGTATCCGCTCCGCGGAAGTCCTCGGGCGAGACCGAGTCGAGGAACTCGCGGAACTTCTCGACCTCGTCCTCCTGCTCGTCCGGGATGATGAGGCCCGCCTCGGCCAGCACGGACTCCTCGGCGTGGATCGGCACCCCCACCCGCAACGCCAGCGCCACCGAGTCCGAGGGCCGCGCGGACACCCGCACGTCGCCGTCGAACACGAGCTCGGCGAAGAACGTGCCCTCCTGCAGGTCGGTGATCCGCACCTGCTCGAGGTTGCGCCCCAGTGCTCCGATGACGTCCTTCAGCAGGTCGTGCGTCAGCGGACGAGCGGGGCGAACACCCTGTTGTTCGAGTGCGATCGCCGTGGCCTCGACGGACCCGATCCAGATCGGCAGGTACCGCTCACCCTCGGTTTCGCGCAGAAGAAGGATCGGCTGGTTCTGGGGCAGCTCCACCCGGACGCCCACGACGCGCATCTCGCTCATCGGGTCTCGCCTCCCTCTTACTCGTTGGGGAGTACCCGGTTCGTCTCCCGAGCATCCCCCGGCGTATGCGTTCGACGCTACCCGCCAAGCGGGCCGTGTGCTCAATTGTTGCGGGCAGAACGTGATCAAGATGATTGACGCAGGCCTGCTCTTACCAACAACGTGTGCAACGAGGTGAACAGGTCAGTCAATTCCCGGACCGTCTCGGGATCTGAGAAGGACTTCAGCAGAACCACCTCGTGATCCGCTGCCGCGCGAACCGCGCGCAGGTGTTCGCGCTCGACGCCGAGTCCGGTCATCGTCCGGATCGTGCGGAGCGTCGCGATGTCGTCGGTGGTGAAACGGCCACCGGGGCCGGGCCGCAGCAAACCGTCGCGCTCCAGCTGGGACAGCTGTTCCGCGCTGATTCCGGTCTGGGAAAGCAGATCGATCCGCGACACCCCAGTGGACACGGCGAAGTCCGTTGCGGCGTCGAGTTGTTCGCGGATCACCTTGAGCGGCAGGTACCTGTCGCGTTGTGCGGACAGCACGAACCGCAGCCTCTCGACGTCCGCCACGGAGAACTGGCGGTAGCCGGAGGCCGTGCGTGCCGGGCGGACCAGCCCCTCCGCTTCCAGGAAGCGGATCTTGGAGATGGTGACCTCGGGAAACTCGGGGCGGAGCTGTGAGAGCACCGCCCCGATGCTCAGTCCCCCACGTTGTGGCCGCCCGGCCGTCACGCGTCAGGCTCCCGCGGAGCCAGGACCCGTCAGGAAGACGAGGCGGAACTTGCCGATCTGGACCTCGTCACCGTTCGCGAGGACGGCCTGGTCGACCGGCTCGCGGTTGACGTAGGTGCCGTTGAGGCTGCCGACGTCGATGACGACGAACTCGCCGCTCTCCCGGCGGAACTCGGCGTGGCGGCGCGAGACCGTCACGTCGTCCAGGAAGATGTCGCTGTCGGGGTGGCGCCCTGCGCTCGTCGTGTCGCGGTCAAGCAGGAACCGGGACCCGGCGTTGGGGCCGCGCTTCACCACGAGCAGCGCGGAACCGGCGGGAAGTGCGTCAACACCGGCAACGGCCGGCTCCTGGGCAGGCGCCTCGGCGCCGCCCTCCATCTCCTGGAGGAAGTCCGCCCGGAAGACGGAGGTCCGCTCCGGGGACTGCTCCGGCGGAACGCCTGGGCCGTCGTTCGTGCTCACCTGAGCTCTCCTCCTGCTGCTGGATCCGTCACTTCCGGTAAAACCTATCGCGTTCGGGTCGCCACCCGAGGAGCGGCTCCCCTTCCGGCCGAAGATCCGGCGAAAGATCGACGTCACTCCTTCTCCACCAACGCCTTGTAGCCGTCCGCGTCCAGCAGGCCTTCCAGCGCGTCGGCGTCGTTCAGGCGGATCTCGACCATCCAGCCCTCGCCGTACGGGTCGGTGTTGACCGAGTCCGGCGTCTGCACCAACGCGTCGTTGATGGCGACGATCTCACCGTCGAGCGGCGAGTAGAGGTCGGACACGCTCTTGGTGGACTCGACCTCGCCGAACGTGTCGCCGGCGGCGACGGTGTGGCCGACCTCGGGCAGCTGGACGAAGACGACGTCACCGAGCTGTTCCTGGGCGTAGTCGGTGATGCCGACACGCACGGTGTTCTCGCCCGTGCTGGCGACCCACTCGTGTTCCTCGGTGTAGCGAAGCTCCTCGGGAATCAACTGACTGCGCTCCTCGTGCTGAACCTGTATGGGGTGATCTTTTCACGCGGCCCGGTCGGGAGTGACCCGCAGGGCCAGGAAGAACTGGTAGACGTACAGCAGCGCCGACCACAGGTAGAGCGCCCCGCCCCAGACCGTGAACGCGTAGGCGAACGGCTGGGCGACCTGGGCCCACGCCGAGTCGCCCTGCGCCAGCAGCAGCAGGGGGAACGCGTACAGCAGGTTGAACGTAGCGGCCTTGCCCAGATAGGTGACCTCGAACGGGCCCCAGCCCCGTCCGCGCAGGACCAGCAGGCAGATGCCGACGACGACCTCTCGCCCCACGAGCACGAGGGCGATCCAGAGCGGGACGATGTCCCTGATCACGAACGCCAGCAGCGTGCAGAACACGTAGAGGCGGTCGGCGGCGGGATCGAGCAGCGCGCCCAGGTTGCTCATCTGGTTCAGCCAGCGGGCGAGCTTGCCGTCCAGCCAGTCGGAGAGCCCCGCGAAGACGAGGACGAGCAGCGCCCAGCCGTCCGCGCGGGGTCCGAGCAACAGGTACAGGAAGAGCGGAACACCGGCCAGCCGCAACACGCTGAGCAGGTTCGGAATCGTCAGCAGGCGATCAGCCGGATCACGCACACCCGCACTCTAAACGAGTGACTGCGCAACGGCTGCCGGATGGCGTCACGGCGCGGTTGCGACTGTTGCGAGTCTTGTGCGGGGCGTTCGTTTCTTACGGGTGAAGCTCAGGCTGTCCGGGTGAACGTCCAGCCCCGGCGCTGCATCTCGGCACCGGTGATGGCGTGCGGGCGGCCCCGGTCGTCGCGGCCCACCCAGCGAGCGCGGAAACCCTCGAGCACGTAGGCGTGGCCCCGGCTCCAGACCACGCTGCACGGCGTGGTGGGCAGCGCGGAATCGGACTCTGCGTCCTGCTGCGGCTGGGTTTCCATGGCGGTTCTCATTTCAGTCCCTCCGTGACATCAGGGATGTCGCGCACCGGGGCTCCGGCGTTATCCCTGAGAACGAATTCTGGCGGACTGTGGTTCAGAACACGTGTCCTGTTTGGGTCCTTAGCGTTAACTGGATCAAACGGCGCGCCGAGCTGTTCGGGCCCGAAGTTCGACAGATGGCGGGTTGCTTGCCTACGCAACCGTTCGTCGTACACCGACGACCGCACAACGTCCGTCCGCGTTCGGCAGGGCCTAATCTTCGTGGGTGGACCAGGTGAAATTCGGTACTGAGCTCATCTCCCGGTTGATGGACCACCTCTCGTCACAACTCGACGGGTGCGTGGGTGTGGGCCTCAGCGTGTGGCCGGACGGCAGGCTGATGCGGGCCGTCGGCCGTGCGGCCGAACTGGACCAGCTGCAGCTCGACGGTGCCGACGGACCGCTCGTCGTCGCCTCCCGCGACGAGCGGCAGACGGTCGGCCAGGTCGGCGGCGTGGACGTGGTCGCGGTGCCGGGCAGCTGGGGCAACGGCGGGCCTGTGGTCCTCACCGTCTATCTCGACCACGCGCCGCGGGGCGAGGACCTGAAGGCGATCGAGGAGATCGAACCGCTCGTCGCGACCGCCGCCTCGGTGGTCGAGTTCTGCGCGGGCGAGGTGCTGCGGGCCGATCAGATGGTCCGGATGGTGCAGCACCGCCGTTACATCGAACAGGCGAAGGGTCTGGTGATGGGAGCACGGCCGTGCGCACCCGGTGAGGCCTTCGAACTGCTGGTGCGGGCCAGCCAGCACGCGAACGTGAAACTGCGGGACGTCGCCACGGCATTGGTGCTGGTCGTGGGCGGAGCGCTGGAGGACAGCGCGGAGGAGACGGTCGAGCCGCCGCGCGTCGCGTTCGACGCCGCGCGAAGACTCTGGGACGGCCTCAGGAAGTGACTTCCGCGCGTTTGAGCACCGGTCCGTTTGGGTAAGGCTTGCTCGACCTGTCCTGTTGAGCGGTCTCTCCCGTACGGTGAGACCGCAGCGGTTGAGCCAGCAGCCGCGTCGGGTGCCGCTGCAGTGGCGGCTCCCCATGTCCGAGAGGGAGTACATCGGTGACTGTGCAGGACCCGCGAGCGGACCAGACCATCGAGCTGTCGGTGCGACAGCCCGCAGCCGGTGTCTCCGTCCTCGCCGTTTCCGGAGAGGTCGACATGGTCTCCGCGCCCGCGTTGCGCGAAGCCCTGGTGAACGGCCTGGCCGACGGCGGCATCTTCGTGGTGGACATGACCGGCGTGACGTTCCTCGGCTCCGCCGGCCTGGCGGTGCTCGTGGAGGCCGCGAGAATGGCACCGCAGCACTCCGCGAACCTCAAGGTCGTCGCCAAGGCGCGGGCCGTGACGCGGCCGCTGGAGGCCACGGGCCTCGGCGAGGTGTTCAGCATTCACGAGTCCGTGGACGCCGCCCTCACCTAGCACACGGTGAGACGGTTCCCCGCCGCCTCCAGTGCTCCGGAGACGGCCCGCAGAGCCTGCTCGACGCCGCCCCGGTGCTCACCGAGCCCGGTGAGGTCGACGGTCAACGGCACACTGCCGCCGCGTGCGGCCGTGATGAGCGTCCGGCGCAGTGACGGGCCGGCCGCCACGGGCACGTCCCCGCGCACGACGGCCACGACACCGGAGGAGGTCTCGTACACGTGCACTTCGCATTCCGGCGGAGCGGGTTTTTCGGCGGGCGCGGGCATCCGCGCGCGGGTGAGCCGCACGGTGGTGCCGTTCGCCGAGCGGTCGATCTCGACCTCGTCCACGCTCTCCCGCATGAGCAGGAGACCCCGGCCGCGCGTGGTGAGCGCGGGTGGCGGCACGCGCCACTGGCCGTGGTCGGTGACGTCGACGTGGACCGCTCCGTCGTCGCCGATGCGCGCGCTGACCTCGACGGTGCCCCGGGCAGGCCCGGGATAGGCGTGTTCGACGGAGTTGTTGACCGCTTCGCTGACCGCGAGAACGAGGTCGATCGCCTCGTCCTCGGTGAAACCGCTGTCCTGGAGCCATTCGCGCAACTGATGGCGCACTGGCGCCACCTCACGCGGGTCGGCGGGGAAGCGGAGAGCCAGGAAGTCCTCGTGCACCAGCACAGCGCTCCTCCCGTGGTCGCTTGCCTCCAGCAGGTGATTTCCCGGGGAGCGCCGCCAATACACGTGTGAAACGGGATCGATTCGGGTACGGCAATGACATGCCGGCCTTCAGCAGAACGGACTACAAGGTGGGTGTGACGCAATTGTCAGGGGTCGAACTGCGGATGGCCGCGGATCCCACGCAGCTGTCCATCGTGCGCGCGGTCGCCGCGGACATCGCGATGCGACAGGACTTCGACCTCGACTCGATCGAGGACCTGAAGCTCGCCGTGGACGAGACGTGCTCGACGCTGATCACGATGGCCGCCGATGACGCGGTGCTCAGCTGTCACTTCGCGGTGGACGGCAAGGGCGCCGTCCGGGTGGCGGCGAAGATCGCGGGCAAGTCCGCCGCCGGGCCCGACGAGGGCAGTTTCGGCTGGCGCGTGCTGACCGCGCTCGTGGACTCCGTCGAAACCAGAGTCGAGGAGACCGAAGGGTTCGTGGTCCACATCGGCCTCGTGAAGTCTTCGGCAGGGGCGGTGGATGCGTGACGAGCTCGGAGGAGGCGACCAAGACCTCCCCTGAGGAGGAGGCGCCCAAGCGCTCGGGCGGTGACTACGACCACCTGGCACCGCTGTTCGCCGAGCTGGCCGTGACCCCGCCGGGGCCGTCGCGCGAGACGCTGCGGGACCGGCTCGTGACCGAGCACCTCCCGGTCGCCCAGCACATCGCCCGCCGCTTCGGCCACCGCGGCGAACCGCACGAGGACCTGGTGCAGGTGGCGACGGTAGGCCTGATCAACGCCGTCGACCGGTTCGACCCGGACCGCGGCAGCGACTTCCTCTCGTTCGCCGTGCCGACGATCATGGGTGAGGTCCGGAAGTACTTCCGCGACTCCAGCTGGTCGGTGCGGATGCCCCGCCGCCTCAAGGAACTGCACCTGGCGATCAACGCGGGCACCTCGCGGTTGTCGCAGTCCCTCGGCCGCGCCCCGACCCCGTCGGAACTGGCCGAGCACCTGGGACTGTCGCGCGAGGAGGTCCACGAAGGACTCGCGGCCGGAAACGCTTATCAGAGCGCGTCTCTGGACGACATGCTGATGTCCGAGGACTCGTCGATCTCGCTCGGTTCCACCATCGGCGAGGAAGACCCCGAGATCGCGATGATCGAGCAGCGGGAGGCGTTGCACCCGCTGCTGCAGAAGCTCCCCGAGCGGGAGCGCAAGATCGTGATCATGCGGTTCTTCGGCAACATGACGCAGACTCAGATCGCGCAGAAGGTCGGGATCTCGCAGATGCACGTCTCGCGGCTGCTCGCGAAGACGCTGCGGCAGCTGCGAGACGTGCTCGAAGAGTAGGACTGGCCATGAACGGCGCTTTTGTGGACCTGGGGTCCACAAAAGCGCCGTTCATGGCCAAGCCCGCCAGGTGTTCAGGACGCGACGCGGACACGGCGCCGGGTGGCCGCGATGATCTGGCGCCGTTCGTCCTCCCCCATGCCGCCCCACACGCCGTACGGCTCCTGAGCCTCGAGCGAGTGGGCGCGGCACTGCGTCAGCACCGGGCAGTGCGCGCAGATGGCCTTCGCCTTCTCCTCCCGAGCCTCACGGGCGTACCCGCGCTCGTTGTCGGGGTGGAAGAAGACCGCGCTGTTCTGGCCGCGGCACAGACCTTCCATCTGCCAGTCCCACACGTCGGTGACCGGCTTGGGCAGACGGGTCGTGCAGGTCATCGCGACTCCCTTGGATGGGCGGAAGAGTTGCGATCACTGCGTACCCGTGGTCTGACCAGGGATAAACCTGTCAGAGCCTTTCGGGTGCTCCGATACCCAGCAAAGACAGTCCCAGCGTGAGCGCCCGCGACGTCAGCGTGAGCAGGTGCAGCCGCGAGTCCTGCAGTTCCTGGCTCTCCGCGGTGGCCACCGGGCAGTGGTTGTAGAACGTGGAGAACGCCGTGGCCGTCTCGAACAGGTAGTTCGTCAGCTTGTGCGGCGCGAGCTCGTCGATGGCCGCCTGAACCGCCGTGGGCAGCTGCAGCAACTTCAGAGCAAGATCCCGCTCGGCCTGCTCCTGCAACACCAGCGGCGCGTCAGCGGGCGCCTCCCGCCCGACCTTGCGCCCGATGGAGAGGATCCGGGCGTTCGCGTACTGGATGTACACGGACGTGTCACCCGTGGTCGCCAACATCTTCTCCCAGGTGAAGACGTAGTCCTTCTCCCGGTCGTTGGAGAGATCCGCGTACTTGACCGCGCCGAGCCCGATCGTGCGGGCGAGCGCGTCCTTCTCCGCACCCTCCACTTCGGACGATTCGGGCATCACCTTGTACGAGTTCTCGACCGCCTCGTTGAGCAGATCGATCAACCTGATCGTCCCACCGGCCCGCGTGCGGATGGTCTTCCCGTCCGACCCGAGAATCGTGCCGAACCCGGTGTGCACCGCCGTGTGCGCGTCGTCCAGCCACCCGGCCTGCTTGGACGTCGCGAAAATCATCTGGAAGTGCTGCGCCTGCGGCGTCCCGACCACGTAAATCAGCTGGTCGACCTTGCGCTCCCGCACCCAGTACCGCGCCGTGGCGAAGTCCGTCGTGGCGTACCCGTACCCGCCGTCGCTCTTCCGGATGATCAGCGGCAACCGATCACCCTCGCGGTTGGTGAACCCAGGCGGGAACACGCACAGCGCGCCGTCGCTGGTCTCGACGAGCCCCTTCTGCTGCAACTCGGTGATCGTGTCCGCGAGATAGGGGTTGTAGAAGCTCTCGCCGTAGTTGTCCTCGGCCGTCAACCCGATCTCGAGCAGCTCGTACACCTGGTTGAAGTGCCGCTGCGACTCCCCCACCAGCTCGTGCCACAACTTGAGCGTGGCCTCGTCCCCACCCTGCAACAGCACAACCCGCCGCCGAGCCCGGTCCGCGAACTCCGGATCAGCGTCGAACTTCTGCCGAGCCTGCTGGTAGAACGCGTTGAGGTCGCCGATCTGATGATCGGCCCCGTGCCCCTCGTCCGTCAGATGCTCGATCAGCATCCCGAACGGCGTCCCCCAGTCCCCGAGATGGTTGTGCGGGATGACCTCGTGCCCGGCAAACGTCAGCAACTTGCAGAACGCATCCCCGATGATCGTCGACCGCAGATGCCCGACGTGCATCTCCTTGGCCACGTTGGGGCTGCTGTAGTCGATCGCGATCCGCCGAGGCTCCTCGGTGACCGGCACGCCGACCCGCTCGTCACCGAGCAGCTTCGCGGTCTCCAGCTCCAGCCACTCACGCTTCAGCTTCAGGTTGATGAACCCGGGCCCAGCGATCTCCGGAGCCTCCACCGCATCAGCCGCGTCCAGGTGCTCCACGATCAACTGGGCAACCTCGCGGGGGTTCTTCCCGACCTTCTTCGCGAGACTCATCGCCACGTTGCACTGATAGTCGGCACCGTCGCGGTTGGACGGTCGGATCAGCGCTTCCTCGGCGGTGATGTCCACGTCCAGCGCAGCGCGCAACGCAAGCGCGACCCGCTGGCCCAGCTCAAGCCCGACATCCCCACGCAGCACTGAACCCACCTTTCACCACGGCTAGTTCACCCAAGTATTTCACCAGCCGCCAAACCGAATACACCCCCGCCCACTCAAGCCGATGGCGAAGCCGAGGCGACGCGAAGGACGCAAGCGCATGGTCGCCGCCCGCAAGGCGACCCCCCGCACGGTCGCGTCTCGCAACCGGCCCCGCGTCACCACCGCCCAAGCAACAACGCCCCACCCCCGACCAGCGCAGCAACGCTGACCACCCCGAACAACGTCACCCACCCCAACGCCGGCACCCCGGTCAACCAGGCCAACTGATCAGCATCCGACCGAGGAGCCTGCCTCCGCCACCGCTTGACCTGCAGCTCCCAAACCGGCCGAACCCCACCAAGCAGCAAAAACCAGGCAAACACGTACGCAGCGGTATCCCGGACCTCGGTGCTCGCGTAAAACGACACGAACAGGAACAACCCACCCGTGACGATGATCGACAACACCCCGAACACGTTGCGAATCATGATCAGCATGGCCGCGAGAAACCCGATGCTGATCCACAACATCAGCTGAATCTGCTCGTTCGTGATCAACACAGCCGCCCCGAACCCGAGCAACGAGGGAGCGACATACCCGGCCAGCGCGGTCAAGACCATCCCAGGCCCCCGAGGCTTCCCCCGGGAAACCGTGAGCCCACTGGTGTCGGAGTGCAACTTGATCCCGCTGAGCCGCCGCCCGGTGAGCACAGCGACCAACGCATGCCCACCCTCATGGGCGATGGTGATCACGTTGCGCGTGACTCTCCAGATCCCGTGCAACGCGACGGCGAGGAACGCGGCCAGCGCGGTCCCCCACGTGATCAGCACTTCGTGGGTCAGCAACTCAGAAGGCATCGCGACATCGAAACAGACGCCCTGTTAGAGCCGCATGTGGGCTCCAACAGGGCGCCTGAGCCGGACAGGGGGACCGTCCGGGGCTTGGCGAAAGGCACGTACGTACGCCCTGGACGTACCTACGTGCCTTTCGCCCCGAAAACTAGTGCTTGATCTTGTCCTTGCTCACCCGCTCGGTCTTCGGGTCGACCACGGCCTGCTCCTTCGTGATCGGCTCCCGCTCACGCGGGCTCACGGTCGGATCCATCTCCTCGATCCGGTGCTCGCGGGTGTCGCCAACACGGGTGTCGCGGGTGTCGTCGACACCGTCGAACGCCCTGGACCTCTGCTCCGGCAGCACCGGCTCCTCCTCCTCGATCAGCTTCCGCCGCGCGGGCAGCACCGCGAGCAGGAGGCCGAAGAGCGCGAGGCCGAGGTACAGCCAGTTGTCGTTGGTGTTGAGCGCCAACGGGTTGCCGAACTGCGACGCCGGGTTCTGGGCGAGGATGCCGGTGATCATCAGGCCCCACACGAAGATCGCGGCGCAACCGACGAACAGCAGCCACCCGTACAGCCGGGCGAGGCCCGACCCGAGAGCCATGAGCAGGCCGAGCACGCCGACGGCCACGAGCACCGTGTTGTGCAGCGGGTTCACCGAGAACCCGAGCACGAACGAGTGGGTGGCCCAGTCGCCGACCCCGGTGCGGGTGAAGCCCACGACGCCGAACACGATGAACGCGATGCCGGCCAGCGCGGCCAGAATCTGCACCGGTTGCAGACCGGCGACCTTGACAGTGACGCGGTGGGTCATGACGCCCTCCAGGCTCCATTCTTGTCGCCCGGCGGACTACCCCGCGCTGACCTCCGTCAAACCGTTCACGGACACGTCCGGCATGCCGTTGCGCACCGCGACGACGTTGCGCTTGCCGATGTGGACGACGCGCGCGCGTGCCGGGTTGACCAGGACCGTCATCTCGGCGTTCTGCTCGTTGTACGCGCGGACCTCGACCTGCGTGCCGCGGGCGGCGGCGTTGCGCAGGGCGGCGGCCAGCGTGTCCAGGTTCCAGGGTTTGACCAGGCGGAACTGGAACTCGTCCACGTGCAGCACGGCCCAGAGTTCGGTGTTGGTGGGTGGATCGATCGGATTCATCTGCACATCCCCCTCAGAGATGGACGGTGGGCTCCGGGAACGCCGCGCCCACCGCTCGGCGCCCCCGGAAGTAGTTGTTACGGCAGCTGGGTCACGACGTACGAGACCCGGTAGAACGCACCGGCGCCCGCGACGTCACGCTCCACCGAAGCCGCACGGCAGGGCGCGCGGAACGAGCCGATGACGGTGTCGATGGTGGGATCGTCTTCGACGACGGACACCGCCACGAAACCTCCGGGCGCGATGAACTCCGTGATCTGGTCGGGGTTCCCGAGCTCCGCGGCCTCTCTCGTCTGACCTTCGGTGAAGGTGCGGGTTCCGGTTCTCTCGTCACCGACTCGCAGGTAGATCTCGTCCGTGGGCGTCTCCTGCAGGTCGAGCGCCCGCACCTCCGTGATGCGCAGTTCGCACCCACCGGCCATGGCGACCTGTGCGTGCGACGTTCCCGCGGTGGCGGCGGCGATTGCGCCGGCAAGAGACATCACGGCTGCGACGCGCTTGAGGTTCATCTGGTTCTCCTTCAGCAGGGTTTCTGTTACCCCTCAAGGAAAACTCAGACGGCACCACCGGCACATCCAGAGCAATACCTAGGTTTGGTCGCGCGCGATCCGCGCCGCCTCCGACCGGTTGCCCGCGCCGAGCTTGGCGAGCACGTGCGACACGTGCAGCCCGACGGTCCGCACGCTCAGCACCAGCTCCGAGGCGATCTCCTTGTTGGTGCGGCCCCATCCCAGCAGCTCCAGCACGTCGCGCTCGCGCGGGGTCAGCGTGCCGAGCTGTGGTTTGTCCTCGTGCAGCAACGGAATCCGCTGCCTGCGGGCTTGTCGTTCGATCATCTTGGCCAGCGGCCGCGCGTCGAGCCGAAGCGCCGTGCGGTCGGCGTGACGCAGCGCTTCCGGTTCGCCACAACGGGTTCGTGCGTAGGCGGCCTGGTACGGCATCTTCAGCCGGTCCCAGTCGAGTGCGATCTCGGCCCAGGAATCACGTCCGGCCTCCGCGAACGCCACCCGGCGCCACACCTCGTCCTCCGGGCCGTGCGGCAACGGCAACCGGGCGAGCAGCTCCTGTTCCGTCGCTTCCGGATCATCGAGTCTGGTCACCCGGCCGGGCGCCGTCCGCAGATCACGCGCGGCGCCGAGACCTTCCACGCACAGCCGCAGCACCTCGCCGCGGGTCATCGCCTCCGGTGCGTCGGCCACGGTCTCGCGGCACAGTTCGACCGCCGCCCGGTACTGACCTTTCGCCCTGGCCGCAACGGCTCTGGCGTAGGTGCACTGGGCCGTGAACAACGCGTCCGGTCCGTCGATGATCTTCTCGGCTTCCTCGATCAGGTCGTCGGGATCCTGCCCGCGCAACGCCGCCGCTTCCGCCTTGCACAGCAGGATCCGCGCGGCCTTGTTGCCCGGAATCGAGTCCGGGACCTCCAGCTCGTCCAGCTCCTGCCACCGTCCGAGCGCGAACAGGCTGGCCGCGAGGTTGTAGCGGATCACCGCGCTGAACGTCGGCGCCATCCCCTGGATCCTGAGGCGCGTCAACGCTTCTTTGCCGATGCGCGCGCTGCGTTCGTGCCGCCCGGAACTGCCGAGCACGAAGGTCAGGTTGCCCACGGCCCTGGTGAGCTCACGGACGCAGCCGCTGCGATGCGCGGCCGTGCGCGCGTCCTCCAACGTGGCGATGCCGAGGTCGACATCCCCCAGGAACGCCTCGCACACACCCCGCACGCTCAACGCATAGGCGCGAACCGCATCGTCGTCCGTGTCCACGGAACCGGCGAGCGTCATCGCTTCGCGGTACTCGCCCTGCGACATGAGCCAGCTCGCCTCGGCGACCGCGACGCGCGCGACCATCTTCCCTTCGGCCAATCCCTTGGCCTCCAGCAACGTTTCGTGCGCGGCGGCCCGGTCACCCAGCACGAACTGGCAGTCCCACAACAGGTACAGCAGCTCGCAGCGGTCACCGGCACCGGCGAGCGCCTTGCGCAGCTCCAACGCCGCGTCTTCCGGCCTGCCCGCCCACCGCAACGCCTTCGCTCGCTCCAGCGCTTCCCGCACGTTCCTTAAGGAGGCGGGAAACCCGAGTCAGATACGGCCCTTGCGCCCGATGCTCGCGTACGCGCCCGGCACGACGATCGGCGCCTCGATCAACAGCCCTTCCATCAGCTGCTCGACCGGGGCCGGATGCGACACCACCAGGAACCCGCCCGCCGGCAACGCGTGCCGGTACCGACGCACCACCCGTCCCGGCCCGGTGGCGTCGTCGACGTACCTCAGGACGTCGACCATCAGCACCGCGTACGGCTCGCGCAGGTCGAGATGCGACATCACGCCCGGATGCCGCAGCACCTGCTCGGGACGGCGCAGGTCGGCCTCCACCGCGCACGTCCGCGGCTCGCCGCGCAGCAGCCCGCGCGCGAACGCCACCGTCACCGCGTCCGAGTCCACGTACACGACACGGGCGTCGGGCAGCGTCTGGTGCGTCGCACCGCACGTCGGGATGCCGGAACCGAGGTCGAGGAACTGGCGGACGCCCGCAGCCCAGCAGTGCCGGACGGCGTGCCGCAGGAACGTCCGCTGGGCTCGGGTGACGAGCGGCAGTTCCGGGTCGATCCGGACGGCCTGCTTGGCGAACGCCCGGTCGGCGGCGTAGTTGTGCGCGCCGCCGAGGTAGAAGTCGTGGATCCGCGCGGCGTTCGGCCGACGTACGTCGACCTCGTAGCGTGCGAAGGCGGGGACCGCTGCCATTCGCAGAGCGTAACTGGCGTCTAGACCATTCGGGCGAAGTTTTGCCAAGATTCTTTGGGTCCGTCTGACATCGACCCGTGGAGAGCGGGCCCAGTCCACCCCACGAAGACCGGGCCACGTAGCGCGTACGGGGATCGAACCCGTGTTTCCGGATTGAGAGTCCAGCGTCCTGACCACTAGACGAACACGCCAAACACGAGCACTGATACAAAATGCTCGCAAAAGTCAGAAAGAAAGCGAACTAGCAGCTCACAGCTTCGAGGGCGCTCCGGCCCATTCCTCTGCGGTAATCATGGAACAATGATGACCGAGCAGGCGCGGACATCGCAAAGCAATTAATCGAGCCACGTCAGCGCGAGCCACAGCGAGGCCCGCGCGTCGGCCGAGCCAAGATCACGACCGAGCAGCCGTTCGACGTGCGAGATTCGGTGCCGAACGCTGTTGCGGTGCACCCCGAGCGCGGCCGCGGCCCGGTCCCAGCTGCCGTGCTGCCCGAGCCAGGCGCGCAGGGTCTCGACCAGCTCGGGGCGTCCGAGCAGGGCGGCGAGCTCCCGGCGAGCGAACGCGCGGGCCGCCACCGGGTCGACCAACGACGAGAGTTCGGCCGCGGGGAACGCCGGCGAGCCGGTGGCCAGCGCTCGCGCCAACATCGCCGATGCCTCCTCAACGGCACTCGTGATGTCCGATTCCGACACCTCCGCGGACACCCCGACCGGACCGGACACCTCGAACCCCGCCGGCACCAGCGCCAGGAACCCGTCCTCCACCTTCGACACCAGCGGCCCGTACCGCTGCGCCAGCACGTCGTAGTCCGCCCGCGACTGTCCCGCCATCACCCGGTACGGGCCAGGCCCCAGCACGTTCCCGACTCCGGTCACCCGCGAGCGCAGCAACGCCGACGCCGCGAGCCGGGCGATCTGACCGCGTTCGCTCTCCAGGTCCCGGCGCAGCAGCCCGAGCAACGCGAGCGCGACCGCGACGACCGCCCGTTCGGCGGGTGACAGCGGCATCGATCGGCGCACCACGAGCACCGCGGACTCGACCGGGTCCAGCGTCACGTGGTCTTCACCCACCTGGGTCGAGGCCGAACGGGGCCCGGTGCCGGAGGCGACCCGTCGGGCCAGCGTTGCGACGTCTTCCGGCGCCGATGCGGGATCCACCAGATCGGCGCGGCAGTTCAGCACCACGGCCAGGGTCGTCAGCACCGACTCGACAGGACGGACGCGGGTGGCCGCGCGGGTCAGGGCGCGCTGGCTGTCCGCGAGCATCCGCTGTTCGCGCACGGCGATCTCCGCGAGCAGCGCGCCCAGCGCCTGGGAGACCGCGAGGAACGGCGTCGACGGCGGCACCTCCAGCAGCGGCATCCCCTGCGCCGCACACGCCTCCACCAGCGAAAGCGGCACCGTCGGGAACTCCGGTTCGACGCCGAACCCGATCGCCGACACCCCGGACGAGACCAGGCCGGCGACGTACGCGGGCACGTCCGACGGGAACCGCACCCCGGCCGTGAGCAGCAGCTCCTGCCCGACCAGGTACGGCGTCGGGTCCTCCAGCTCGGACACGTGCGCCCAGCGGATCGGCCGGTCCAGCCCGTCGGCTCCACACAGGACGGTCAGCCCGAGATCGACTCGCGCGACCAGGTCCTTGAGCGGGACGGTTTGCACAACCACAAGTCCAGGATTGTGCACAACGACCACTTATCAGCGCCAGTCCGCGTTCCTACTGTGACCTGCAACCCAAGGAGGTCCGACAGTGGCTCTCGACTACGCGGTGATCGCCGCCTACGTGCTCGGCATGCTCGGCATGGGCTGGTGGGGCATGCGCCGCGCCACCAGCAAGAGCGAGTACCTGGTCGCCGGACGCAGGCTCGGTTTCGGCATGTACTCCGGCACCATGTCCGCCGTCGTGCTCGGCGGCGCGTCGACCATCGGCGGTGTCGGGCTCGGCTACAAGTTCGGCATCTCCGGCGCCTGGATGGTGTTCGCCATCGGTCTCGGCATCCTGTTGCTCAGCGCGCTGTTCGCGCGCCGGATCGTGAAGCTGAAGGTCTACACCGTCTCCCAGATGCTCGACCTGCGCTACGGCGGCAACTCCAGCGCCATCTCCGGTCTGGTGATGGCGGCCTACACGCTGATGCTCACCGTCACGTCCACGATCGCGTACTCCACGATCTTCAACGTCCTCTTCGGACTGCCGAAGTCCGTCGGCGTGATCATCGGCGGCAGCATCGTGGTGCTGTACAGCGTTCTGGGCGGCATGTGGTCGATCACGCTCACCGACATCGTGCAGTTCGTCGTGAAGACGGTCGGCATCCTGTTCCTGCTGCTGCCGATCAGCCTCGCCACCGCGGGCGGCTTCGACGGCATCCGGGAACGCCTCGACGACCCGGCGATGTTCGACGTCGGCAACATCGGCGCGAGCACGATCGTCACCTACCTGCTGATCTACGTGTTCGGCCTGCTGATCGGCCAGGACATCTGGCAGCGCGTGTTCACCGCGAAGTCGCCGAAAGTCGCGACCTGGGGCGGCATCACCTCCGGCCTCTACTGCCTCGTCTACGCGGTCGCGGGTGCGTTGATCGGCCTCGCGGGCAAGGCGCTGTACCCCGACATCGTCAACTCCGACGAAGCGTTCGCGACGATCGTCGAGGGCCTGCTGCCGACCGGTGTGCGCGGCCTCGTGCTCGCCGCCGCGCTGGCCGCGATGATGTCGACCTCCTCTGGCGCCCTCATCGCCTGCGCCACGGTGGCGTCCAACGACATCTGGCGGCGCAAAGCCAAGGCTGGCCGCAACGCTGCTTCCGACGTCCACGACAACCGGATGTTCACGCTCGTGATCGGTGTCGTCGCGATCGCCATCGCGGTGGCTTTGAACGACGTCGTGGCCGCGTTGACCGTCGCCTACAACATCCTCGTCGGCGGGCTGCTGGTCGCGATCATCGGCGGTCTGGTGTGGAAGCGCGGCACCCGGCTCGGCGCGATGGTGTCGATGGCGGTCGGGTCGCTGACGGCCATCGGGTTCATGGTGTTCGTGGACGTGTACGCCAACGAAGCCATCTACTACAGCCTCGGCGCGTCGTTCGTGACGTACGTGGTGGTCAGCCTGGCCACCCCGGCGACGGATCCGGCCGTGCTCGCGCGGTGGGACCGTCGGGTCGCGGGGGAAGCAACCGAAGAAGAGGAACTGGTGAGCGCATGATCGGCCCCGTCGACTCCTCCCAGGTCCCGCGCTACGCGGGCCCGGCGACCTTCGCCCGGCTGCCCCGCCTGGACCAGGTGGCGCACGCCGACGTCGCGGTGGTGGGAGTCCCGTTCGACACCGGCGTCTCGTACCGGCCGGGTGCGCGGTTCGCGCCCTCGGCGGTGCGGGAGGCGTCCCGGCTGCTGCGGCCGTACCACCCCGGCCTGGACGTGTCGCCGTTCGAACGGATCCAGGTCGCGGACGGCGGGGACATCGCGGTCAACCCGTTCCACATCGGCGAGGCCATCGAGACGATCGAGGGCGCTGCTGCCGATCTGCAGCGCGACGGGACCCGGCTGGTGACCATCGGCGGTGACCACACGATCGCGTTGCCGTTGCTGCGGGCCGTTGCGCGGATCCACGGGCCGGTGGCGTTGCTGCACTTCGACGCGCACCTCGACACGTGGGACACCTACTTCGGCGAGCCGTACACACACGGGACGCCGTTCCGCCGCGCCGTCGAGGACGGGATCCTCGACACCGAGGCGATCTCGCACGTCGGCACGCGGGGTCCGTTGTACGGCAAGAAGGACCTCGAGGACGACCGGCGGCTCGGGTTCGGGATCGTGACTTCGTCGGACGTCATGCGGCGGGGCGTCGACGAGACCGTGGACGCGCTGCGGCAGCGGATCGGGTCGCGGCCGTTGTACGTGTCGATCGACATCGACGTGCTGGATCCGGCGCACGCTCCGGGTACCGGGACGCCGGAGGCCGGTGGGATGACCTCGCGGGAACTGCTGGAGATCCTGCGCGGGCTGCGGGGACTGAACCTGGTCGGGGCGGATGTCGTCGAGGTGGCGCCTGCTTACGACCACGCGGACATCACGTCCGTGGCAGCCTCGCACGTGGCGTACGACCTGGTGAGCTTGTTGTCTCTCAAGGAGGGACAGTGACCATCCGCAACGGTGGTGATGTGGTCGTCGAGACGCTCGAAGCGCTCGGCGCGCACACCGTCTTCGGCATCCCCGGTCAGCACGCGCTCGGGCTGTTCGACGCCCTTCGCCGGTCAGAACTGCGGTACGTCGGTTCGCGGACCGAGGTCAACGCCGCTTTCGCCGCCGACGGGCACGCGCGGATCACCGGCTCGGTGACGCCGTTGCTGGTGTCGACCGGCCCTGGCGCGCTGCAAACCCTGGCCGGGCTGCAGGAATCCGCCGCCGCCTCGGCGCCGGTGCTGGGGATCTCGTCGCAGATCCCGTCCGCCGGACTCGGTGGGGTGCGGGGTGGGTACCTGCACGAGCTGACCGATCAGCTGGCGTCGTTCCGGGACGTCGTCAAGCACGCTCGGGTGGTGCGGCACGCGTCGCAGATCCCGTCCGCGCTGGCCGAGTCGTGGGAGATCGCGCTGACCGCGCCGTTCGGACCGGTGTGGGTCGAGATCCCGCAGGACGTGTTGCTCGGGCCGGCGGCCATCCCACCCGTGGCGTCGGTTTCCTGGTCCGTGCGGGAACTGCACCCGCGGGCGGAGCTGGTCGCCGAGGCGGTTCGGTTGCTGAACGAGGCTTCCCGGCCGGTGATCCTCGCCGGCGGTGGCGCTGCCGGGGCCGCGGACGAGCTGCTGGAGCTGGCCGAGAAGCTGCGGGCGCCGGTCGTGACGACGTTCGGCGGCAAGGGCAACTTCCCCTGGGACCACCCGCTTTCCGCGCAGTCGTGGCTGGAGGACTGGCACACCACCGAGTTCCTCGCCTCCGCCGACGTGCTGCTCGTCGTCGGGTCCGGGCTGGGCGAGCTGTCCAGCAACTACCGGACCTTCCGCCCCACCGGTCAGGTCGTCCAGATCGAGGCCGACCTGGGCAAGCTGGAGTCGAACTACCCGGCACTCGGCATCCACGCCGATGCCCGCCACGCGGTGCGCGCCTTGACCTCCGGCGTGACGGCACGGGCGGTGGACGGCGTCTCCGAGTCGCTCGTCAGCAGGCTGCTGGAACTGGTGCGGGCGCGACTCGACGGGCAGGGGCTCGACCTGGAGCAGCAAGTGCTCGATGCGCTGCGATCGGCGGTACCCGACGGCACGCCGACCTGCTGGGACATGACGATCCTGGCGTACTGGGCCTGGTCGGCGTGGGATCCCCGTGGTGGGGCGCACTTCTCGGCCCAGGGCGCCGGTGGGCTCGGGTACGGCTTCCCGGCCGCGCTCGGAGTCGCCGCGGCGGTGGACGGGCCGGTGCTCGCGGTGTCCGGGGACGGCGGCGCGATGTACGGGATCTCGGAACTGGCCACGGCCGCCCAGCACGGTTCGCGGGTAGTGTGGCTGATCGTCGACGACGGCGGTTACGGCATCCTGCGCGAGTACATGTCCGACGCGTTCGGCCAGGCCACCGCCACCGAGCTGGCCCGGCCCGACTTCGTGGCGCTCGCCGAGGCGTTCGGTGTGCCCGCCACCCGCAGCACGCCCGAGTCGCTGCGCGAAGATCTCGCCAAGGCGTTCGCCGGGGACGGCCCGCACGTGGTGGTGCTGCCCGCGGTGTTGCGCATGTTCGCCCCGACGCATCTGGAGCACACGTGACCGTCGCGAACTTCGTCAACGGCGCTTCGGCGTCCGCCGAGGAGACCTCGGCGTTGATCGATCCCACGACCGGCGAGGAGTTCGGCCGCGCCGTCGTCTCCCGTGCCGCCGAGGTCGACGCGGCGGTGCGCGCAGCGGAGGCCGCCTTCCCCGCGTGGTCCCGCACGACCCCCGGCGAACGCCAGCTGGCGTTGCTGAAACTCGCGGACCTGCTGGAGGCCAACGCGGAAGCGGTCGCCGACGCGGAGGTCCGCGAGACCGGCAAGATCCGCTCGGTGGTGCTCGGCGACGAGATTGCGCAGTGCGTGGACCAGATCCGGTTCTTCGCCGGTGCCGCCCGTGCGCTGGGCACCGCCGCCGCGGGTGAGTACCTCCCCGGTGCCACCTCGTACCAGCGGCGTGAGGCGGTCGGTGTGATCGCGCAGATCACGCCGTGGAACTACCCGCTGATGATGGCCGTGTGGAAGATCGCCCCTGCGCTCGCGGCCGGCAACACCGTCGTGCTCAAGCCCGCCGACACCACGCCGTCGTCGGCCGTGCTGCTGGCCACGCTCGCCGCGCAGGTGCTGCCGGCGGGCGTGTTCAACGTCGTGCTGGGCGACCGGGACACCGGCCGGTTGCTGGTCGAACACCCCGTGCCGGCGATGGTGTCGCTGACCGGCTCGACGCGGGCCGGCGTCGAGGTGGCTCGCAGCGCGGCCGCGACCGTGAAGCGCACGCATCTCGAACTCGGTGGCAACGCGCCGGTTCTGGTGTTCGACGACGTCGACGTGACGGCCGCGGCGGAAGGCATCGTCGGCGCCGCCTTCTACAACGCGGGCCAGGACTGCACCGCCGCGACCCGTGTGCTGGTGCACTCGGGCGTGCACGACGAGTTCGTGGCGGCGCTGACGAAGGCGGCGTCCGCGTCCGTGCCGGGGCAGGACTTCGGTCCGTTGAACAGCAAGGCTCAGCTCGACCGCGTGCTCGGGCTGCTCGGCAGGTCTTCCGGAACCGTCCACTGTGGAGGAAAGCAGCACGGTTCGGCCGGTTTCTTCCTGGAGCCCACCGTGATCTCCGGGCTCGGGCAGGAAGACGAGCTGGTCCAGGAAGAAGCGTTCGCGCCGGTGATCACCGTGCAGTCGTTCGCGACCGACGACGAGGCGATCGCGCTGGCCAACGGTGTGCCGCAAGGACTCGCGTCGTCGGTCTGGACCCGTGACACGGGTCGGGTCGCGGCACTGACGGCACGGCTCGACTTCGGCATCGTGTGGGTCAACACGCACGGCCTGGTGACGTCCGAGATGCCGCACGGCGGGTTCGGCGCCTCGGGCTACGGCAAGGATCTCTCGATGCACGGACTTGAGGACTACACGCGCGTCAAGCACGTGATGATCGCGCACTGACCATCGCGCGGTACGGCATCGGGTAGTGCAGCAGGCGGGTCGGGACGATCGCGGAGACCAACCGGATCGTCCTGATCCACCGGCCCAGCCTGCGCTCGTCGCCGTCCGTCCACTCCAGACCGAGCTTGGTCCGCAACACCGGCGGCAGCGTGCCGACCGCGAAGTCCGGCAGCACCCGTGCCGCGACGGGCCGCACGAACGGCCAGAGCACGCTCGGCAGGTGCTCGCCTCCCGGCGCCCGGCCGGTCCGCAGTGCGAAGGCCTCCAACAGGCCCGGCACGCCGTCGGTGCGGGTCAGCTGGGTTTCGATCACCTCGTCCACGTACTCCCGCAACGCCACGAGGTCGCTCGGCATCGTCCTGATGCCGAGCGACCTGCCGGTGTCGCGCCACTCCCGGTACAGCCGTGCTTCGTGGATCGCGGGCAGCCGGGGCCGCAGCAGCCGGTACGCCGTGAGCAGCGAGTCGAAGCTGGTGGCGTGCACCCAGCGGAACAGCTCCTCGTCCGCGCCGGGGATCGAGGCGTGGGTGCGCTTCAGCCGTTCCGCCTCGGGTGCGGCCAGCTCGCCACCGAACAACCGCAGCTGCGACGAGGTGATCGTCCGCGAAAGCCGGGCGAACGGGTCGGCGCGGTAGCCGTCGTTCACCGCGGCGGCGATCACCGGGTGGGCGACCTGCATCAGCACCGCCCTGCCCAGCACCACCAGCTCGAACCGGGTGTACCAGCCGAGCCGCCACGTCACCGACTCCGGTCCCAGCGTCACGACCATGATCATCCCGCGCGCCGAGCCGTCCGACGATGATCATTACCTGATCGAGTTACCGGCAGAGTGCTCCCTTCTGCCACTTCTTGGCCGAGTAGAGATCGGGACGTGAGGGCGCCATCAGCGTGTACGCGGTCGGGCACGCCTTGTCCGTGTACTCGACCGCGAAGATGAAGCTCGACCCGTCCGAGACCTCCTGGCGCTGCCAGTCCATGTTGATCAGGTTGTAGACGCCGGACGACCCGGGACCGCCGTGCAGCGGGATCTTCCTGCCGTTCCGCACGACGTACTGGACCTCCCCCAACGGCTGGTGGATCTTCGGCCCGAGCTCGCGCACCACCTCGTCGAACGCCTGCTCGGTACCGCCCTTCGCGAACCACCGGTCGAACAGCAACGCCCCCACACTGCCGATCTCGTTGCGGCGGTCCCACTTCCTGAGTACCTCACACTCCTTTCGCGTGCACGGCATCTGGTCGAGGAACATCTCGGCCGCCGTGTTCCTGTTCTCCAGCACCAGCTTCTGCATGGTTGCCGCGTCGTACCGGCCGAGGTGGCGCGGGATCTCCTCGAGCCCGAACGACGTGCGCATGTTCGCCACGCTCTCGTCGCCGAACACCCGCGGGAACCCGGTGAGCGGTTTGTCGGCCCGCACGAACGCGTGCGTGGAGTTGGAGTTCGTCGCGTAGGTGTCGCTTTCGATCCACGGCATCTTGTCCATCGGCAGCAATCCCGGCTTGCACCGCGACCGCGTGCCGTCGACGATCGCGACGCTGTTGCGTTTGAGGAACTCCTGGTCCACCACGCACTCGTCGGCCACGTCCGGCACGACCTGGATGCCCGCGTAGAGCGTCTTGCCGCGCTTGTCCGCCGCCACGACGTTGGTGCGCACCGTGCCGCCGTGCCGGTCGAGGCTCGCCTTGAGGTCCGCCGTGGTCCGCGCTTCCAGGAACCCGGCCGTCGCGTTCACCGCCGCCAGCCGGTCGGCCGCGCCGTCGGTGACCGCGTAGGCCTCGGTCTCGGTCCACGGCAACTCGGTCATCTCGTGGCCGGTGAGGTGCGGGTTCGTGCGGATGAGCCGGGTGACCGGCCCGTAGCGGGTGTCCCAGTGGGTGCCGCGGTCGATCATCTTCTCCGGCCTGCCGTCGACCAGGTAGGTGTACCGGTCGACGAGCTTCAGCTTCGTCAGCGAGTAGCTCGCCGCCGTGGACACCGTGGCCGACCACGCGACGCCGCGGTTGTATCCGTTGAAGACAACGGGAATGCCGAGCAGCATCGCGCCGTCGACGTCCACCTTGCCCGGAATGGTCAGCCGCGCGTGCCAGAACGAGATCATGCCGTTCCACGGCACGTGCGGGTTCCCGAGCAGCACGCCCTTCCCTCCGTTGGTACCCCTCGAACCAACGGCGATGGTGTTGCTGCCCCGCTCCTTGTAAGGCTTCGGCTGAGGCCAGATGCCTTCGTACGCGCGGAAGATCCCCTCGTTGAACGCCACGTAGTTGAACCGGTAGAGCTCGGCCTCGCTGATCTGCCGGTTGCACTTCGGGTGCGTCGCGGCGTAACGGTTGTAGCCCTGCACGTAGCCGGCGAACAGGTCGCGGACCTGCTGGGTCGGCCCGATCGGCGGCGGTTGCGCGACTATCCCCTCGACCACCCTCCTCTTCTCGAGATCTCGGAACTGCGGGTCGGCGGCGAAGCCGGTGAACAGCTCGGCGAGCTCGCACAGGCGTGCCTCGGCCTGCCCGAACCCGATGCCCTCCCCCAGACCGCGGTAGCCGGCCGCGACGACGTGCGGCACCTGCTCCGGCTCGGCCTGCGCGACGGGCGCCGACGTGACCAGGAGGAGGCTCGCGATGACGGTTTTCCACACGACCGTGTTTTTAGCACACTCGTGTCATAAACCGCCAGTGCACATGCCTTGACCTCCAGTTAGGTGGAGTTCATAGCGTCGCGGGCATGTTCGCGATTCGGCAGTACGAGTTCGGCCCGGCTTCGAACCTCCTGCACGAAGAGGTCCCCGACCCGGAGCCCACCACCGGCCAGGTCCGCATCACCGTGGCGGCCACCGGTGTCCACCTCGTCGACACCACCATCCGCAAGGGCGGCTTCGGCCCTGTCGACTTCCCGATGACGCCGGGCCGCGAGGTCGCCGGTGTCGTCACGGCACTCGGCGACGACGTCTCCCCCGACTGGCTCGGCCGCCGCGCCGTCGCGCACCTCGGCCAGGCAGGAGGCGGTTACGCCGAACTCGCCGTCGCCAACGTGACCGCACTGCACGCGCTGCCGGACGAAGTGTCGTTCGAGGCGGCGGTCGCCATGATCGGCACCGGCCGCACGGTCGTCGGAGTGCTCGACGCGGCACGGTTGACCTCGGACGACGTCGTGCTGGTGACGTCGGCGGCCGGCGGCATGGGCGCACTCTTCGTGCAGGAGGCGCGCAACGTCGGCGCGCGGGTCATCGGGCTCGCGAGCGGTGAGAAGCTCGACCACGTGATGGCCAACGGTGCGGACGCCGCCATCGACTACACCCGGCCGGACTGGGCGGACGGGATCAAGGACATGACCGTGGTGCTCGACGGCGTCGGCGGCGAGGCGGGGGCGCAGGCGTTGAAGACGCTGGGGCCGGGCGGGCGGCAGATCATCTACGGCTGGGCGTCCGGGGAGATGACGCAGATCAGCACGCCGGCGTTGTTCGCCAACAGCCTCACCGCGACCGTCGCGCTCGGGCCGGGGCTGATGCGGCGCGGAATCCGGGCGCTGGAGGACGAGTCGATGGCGGGGCTGGCGAGCGGGCGGTTCGTACCGTTGATCAACCCGCCGTTCGCGCTGCGAGACGCCGCGAAGGCGCACGAGGCGCTGGAATCCCGTGCCACCGTGGGAAAAGTGGTGCTCAAGCCGTGACACCGGAGGAGCCGGCCCAGCGATCGGCCATGCCGACGAGCTCGTCGATCATGTGGTGCACGGCCGCGTTCCGGGCCACCGCGGCCGGTTGCTCCGCCTCGATGGCGTCCTTCAGCTCCTCGCGGACGACCCGCACGATCTCGGCCCCCTGGTCCGGGGTGTAGTAGGTCAACGCGAGCCAGGCGTAGCCGCCCTTCAGGAACTCGCGCAGCAGACCGGCCAGCTCGTCGTCACGGACGCGGTCCGCGAGCACTTCGACGACCCAGACGAACACACCACGCGACGGGTTCCACGTCTCGTCCTCGTGGCCCGCGGGCGGCTCGTGGTGGTCGATGATGAAAATGGCCGACATGGGGAACACGGTAATGGGGCCGTCCGAAGTGGACGACCCCATCACCTCCCCTCGGTCACGCCTGGACCGGCACCTCGACGAACTTCTTGCCCGCGAAGTTCTCGACCACGACCGACTGCACGTCGGCCGGTGCCACGAGCGCGGAACCGTCGAGATTCGTGCCCTCGGCGGCGCCCTTCTTGGACACCACCCAGGAGCCCGCTTCCTGCCGGCTGCCGTCCTTCGCCACGACGAAGATCCGGCACTTCTCGCCCTCGGGAATGCCGCTGATCGACATGTTCGTCCGCACCCAGCCCGCGGCGGGGACGACCTTCACGGTCATCGACGCCTTGGTCACCGGGTCGGTGAAGGTGGCGAGCTTGGTACCCGTCGGATCCGGTGCGACCGTCGGAGTGGGAAGGGCTACCTCCGCATCGGGCGAAGTGGCCTTGCCGACGAAGACACCGGCGCCGAGCACCAGCGCGGCCACCACGGCCGCCGCGGCGCCGAGAGCGAACTGACGACGTCGGGCGACGCCGCCGCGTTCGCTGCGCACCTGGCGCAAGGTGCGCTGCAACAACAGATCGCCGCCCTCTGGCGGCCCGTCCAGCATGGCCTCCGGCGGCACCTCACCGAGGTAGGCCTCCATCGCCCGTAGTTCGTCGAGCTCGCGCGTGCAGTCAGGGCAGGACGCCAAGTGCTCGTCCATGGCGTGCACCTCCTGCTCGTCCAGTGCTCCGAGAACATAGGCACCGAGCAGCTGCGGGTCGTGCTGCGTGGTCATCCGGCCACCCCCTTCAGTGCGACCTGTTGACCGACGAACGTCTCCCTCAGGGCTCGCAACGCGTAATACGATCTTGATTTAACCGTGCCCGGTGGTACCCCGAGCGCCTGCGCCGCCTCCGTCACACTGCGACCGCGGAAGTAGATCTCCATCAGCACGTCGCGGTGGTCCGAGGACAACCTGTCGAGCGCTTCCAGCACCACCACCGAGTCGACGACCTGGTCGGCGTGGTCCCGCTCGATCGGTGGCGTCGCCGGAGACTCGGCCACCTCCTGCGGGCGCGCCGCCTTGGCGCGCACCCGGTCGGTGACGATGTTGCGCGCCACCGTGAGCAACCAGCCGCGCACCGATCCCTTGCCGTTCACGAGGGCGTCGGGATGGCGCCACGCTCGGACGAGGGTCTCCTGGACCACGTCCTCGGCAGCCGCCCGATCACCGGTCAACCGCGTCGCGTACGCCAGCAGTGCCCGACCGTGCTCCTCGTAGAGCGACCGGATCAGTGCCTCGTCGGCCGCGGTCTCCCGTTTGCGGGAGAACAAAGCCGCCATCCACCCACTCCTCCCCGCCCGCGAACACCTCGTGCGGGCGTTCTCTTTCCCAGACCTCAGCCGACACACGAGCAGAGACGGGCTTCGGTTCAACGAAAGTCGAATAAAGATCTGGGGATGTTAGCGGGAGCGGTTGAGCTGCCGGACGACTTCACTCATCAACGCCTCCGGCATCACGTTGATGAACATCGCGTGGTCGGTCGCCGGGTCCCGCATCTCCTCGGGAAAACTGTCGATCGCGAACGGACGGCCCGCCGGGATGTCGTAGCCGACCGTGACGTGCAGCCGCGGGATCGGGAACGTCTTGGGCGGGCACGCGCCGCTCACCAGCGGAAAGACCACGTGGGTGCGGTGCGAAGCGCTGTCGGTGTTGTTGCCGTCCCAGCAGCTGCCGAAGTCGTAGCTGCGCACCGTGGTGGCGTTTCCGCACAACGGGTATTTCGTCGTGTAGCGGCCTGGTTTGTCCGCACAACCCCACCGCGCCCGCGTGTTCGGGCCGTGGTCGTTGGTGAACGCGCTCGGATCGCCGGTGATCAGGCGCAGAAACCGCGGCATCGGCAGCACACCGCTCACCGGATTGCCGTCGTACCGGATTTCCACGCTCTTCGGCTTGAGCACCTCACCGGTGTTGCCGTGCAGCCCGCCACCGTCGGCGTGCGCGTCGTGGCCCGCGCGGTCGGTCAGGCGCAGCACCGGCCAGTAGTACGTGGAGAGGTCGCCCTTCTCGCACGTGGTGGGCGCTGCCGCGAGAGAGGCGTTCGTCGACCTCGCGTCGGCGGACTTGTTGCCCACGTACTCGTGTGTGTGGTGCGCGCCGAACGGGATGCCCGGCGAGACGACCGGGTTGTCCGCGTTGAGGTGCCGCTCCTCGTTGGTGCCGCACTGGATGACGACGCTCGGCGTGTCCGGCTCGGTCAGCACCTGGTCGAGCTCGCTGACGTACTGGTCAGCGTTGTAGGTCCCGTACAACACCGCAGCGGAGGCCCCGATGACGAGGACCACGACCGCCGCGACCACCAGGGTCATCGGTTTGTTCGGGGCCACGGCTACAGCTTGCCAAGCCGCATGCCGAGCCCCAAGGGGGGTGTCTCAGATCGAGCGCTCACCTTGGCTCCACGAGGTTGATGGGGGGAGCTTTCATCAACCTCAGGTTGATGAAAGCTCCCCCCATCAAGAGCTAGTTCGCGGTCACCAGCGGCTGGTGATCGTGGTTCACCACGCTGACCCCGGCCACGTCGCCGGCCCGCACCATCGCGGACCCGGCCAGGGTCACCTCACCGTCGTGCGCCCTCCACGAGCCGGCGGTGAACGTCCTTCCGTCCTTCGTGTGCACGACGAGCCAGCAGGCTTCCCCGTCCTGCATGCCGTCGACCGTGGCGACCAGCCTGAGGCCGCCCTCGGTGTCGGTGACCTTCACGGCCAGGTGCGCTCCGGCCGGCGAGGTCCCCTGCAGGACCGCAGCCACGTCGTCCACGCCGCCGACCCCCATGCCCTGGCCCATCCAGACGCCCCCAGCGAGCACTCCGGCGACCATGAAGGTCGAGGTCAGGGCCGTGATGCGGCCTCGGCGGCGCACGGCCTGATGTCTTTCCTCGCGGACCGTGCCCAGCGTGCGCCGCAGCAGGTGGTCCGCGTTCTGCGGAGGCCCGTCCAGCGCGGCCTCCGGTGGCAGTTCTTCCATCAGCATGTGTCGATCTCGTTCAACTCGTTGGTGCCCAGGGACGTTCGGTGCCATGCGCTGGCGGACGCGGCAATGGACACGGTCACGCGGAACGATGCACTCAATTT
Source organism: Lentzea alba (assembly GCF_011067745.1). GTDB lineage: Bacteria > Actinomycetota > Actinomycetes > Mycobacteriales > Pseudonocardiaceae > Lentzea > Lentzea alba. Next base: position 134,820 of record NZ_JAAMPJ010000011.1, on the reverse strand, counting down.
TCTCCATCTCCGGTCCCCGCGTACTTGCGGTGACCGACACCTTCAAAACGAGTGCGCGAGAGAGTTGGTTCAATCCAGATACAACGAGGTTGCACAGCCCACAGAAGACGCTTGACCTGGGCCTCCGGAGGCTCCTAGGGTCTCATATATGATGTATGACCGGGTGGAAGCGCCTCCTGCGTCGCGCACCGACTTTGTTCTGGAATCGATCAAAGAAGCGATTCTCAACGGAAAGCTGAAACCCGGTCAGGCGCTCGTGGAAACGGATCTCGCCGCCGCGCTCAAGGTCTCGAAGACGCCGGTGCGCGAGGCACTCAAGACGCTCGCCGGGTCCGGACTCGTCGTCATGAGCCCGTACAAAGGCGCCGCGGTCCGCACCGTCGACGCCGCGATGGCCGGCTCCGTCTACGACGTGCGCATGCTGATGGAGCCCGAGGCGTTGCGCCGCGCGGTTCTGCTGGGCGCGTCCTTCGACGAGGCGGCACTGGCGCTGCGGGACGTGGGCGACCTCGCTGCGCGCTCGCTGGCCAACCGCCGCTTCCACCGCGCGCTGTACGCCGGGTGCGGCAACCCGTTGATGATCGAGATCCTGGACGGGTTGCGCGACCAGGCCGCGCTGATCACCGTCGCCGGCTGGGGCATCTGTCCGACCTGGGACGACGAGGCCGCCGAACACCGCGCGATCCTCGCCGCCGCCGTCGCGGGCGAGGGCGACCTCGCGTTCGAACTCCTCCGCCGCCACATCCAGACCTTCGCCGACCGAGTAGTTGAGGAGCTTCCCGATGGCGTTCGATGACCTCTCCGAACAGCTCGCGTCCGTCGTGGCGATCACCGTCACGCCGTTCGACGCCGACGGTGCGATCGACGAGAAGAACTACGCCGCGATCGTGGACCGGATGGTGGAGGGCGGCGTCTCGGTCGTCACGCCGAACGGCAACACGAGCGAGTTCTACACGCTGTCGTCCGCCGAGACCGAGCGCGCTCTGTCCATCACCGTGGACACCGTCGGGGACCGGGCCGCGATCGTGGCGGGCGTCGGGCACGACGTCGCGTCGGCGGTGACGGCCGCTCGGTTCGCTGATCGGGCCGGCGCTCAGGGCATCATGATCCACCAGCCGGTGCATCCGTACGTGTCGCTGGACGGGTGGGTCGACTACCACCGGGCGATCGCGTCTTCGGTGCCCGAGCTGAGCGTGATCCTGTACGTGCGCAACCCGCGGATCGGGGGCGCGCAGATCGCGGCGTTGGCGGATTCCTGCCCGAACGTCGTGGGCGTCAAGTACGCGGTACCGGATCCGGTTCGCTTCGCCGCGGTGGCACGGGATGCCGGGCTTGATCGGCTGACCTGGGTCGCGGGGCTGGCCGAGCTGTCGGCGCCTGGCTATTTCGCGGTGGGGGCGACGGGGTTCACGTCCGGGCTGGCGAACGTGGCGCCGCAGCTGTCGGTGCAGATGTTCCGTTCCCTGCAGGCCGGGGAGTTCGGGGCGGCGATGGAGTTCTGGGAGTTCATCCGGAAGTTCGAGGAGCTGCGGGCGTTGAACGAGTCCGCGAACAACGTGTCCGTGGTGAAGGAAGCGTTGGCACAGCTGGGGTTGTGCCGCCGGGACGTGCGGCCGCCGGCTTCGCTGCTGGCCGAGGCTGATCGGTCGGCTGTTGGCGTGCTGCTGAACTCGTGGAGCCTGCTGTGAAGCCTTCCCAAAACAAACTTCGCAGCGCGGAGTGGTTCGAGGGCGAAGGGCTGCGGGCGTACTCGCACAACGCCCGGATGCGTCAGCTCGGGATGAACCCCGCCGAGCACCTGGGCAAGCCGGTCATCGCGATCCTGAACACGTGGAGCGGCATCAACCCGTGCCACATGCACCTGCGCGAGCGGGCCCAGCAGGTCGAGCGCGGGGTGTGGGAGGCCGGCGGACATCCGTTGGAGTTTCCGGTTTCCACGCTGTCGGAGACGTACCAGAAGCCGACACCCATGCTGTACCGGAACATGCTGTCGATGGAGACCGAGGAGATCCTCCGGTCGTACCCGGTCGACGGCTGCGTGTTGATGGGTGGCTGCGACAAGACCACGCCAGCGTTGCTGATGGGCGCCGCTTCCGCCGGTCTACCCACGGTTTTCGTGCCCGCCGGGCCGATGCTGCGCGGCAACTGGCGCGGCCAGAAGCTCGCGTCCGGCACCGACATGTGGCGATTCTGGGACGAGAAGCGCGCGGGGACGATCTCGGGGGCCGACTGGGCGGAGATCCAGTCCGGGCTGGCCCGCTCCCCCGGCACGTGCATGACGATGGGCACGGCGTCGACGATGACCGCGGCGGCGGAGGCGTTGGGCCTCACTTTGCCTGGTGCGTCGTCGATTCCGGCCGTCGACTCGGCGCACTACCGGATGGCGGCCGCGGCGGGGACGCGGGTCGTCGAGATGGTGCGCGAGGGGTTGACGATCGGTGACGTGCTGTCCGCGGAGGCGTACGAGGACGCGATCCGGACCGTGCTGGCGCTGGGCGGGTCCACCAACTCCTACATCCACCTGATCGCGATGGCCGGGCGGTCGCAGATCCCGTTGTCGCTGGACGACTTCGACCGGTTGTCGCGCGAGGTGCCGGTGCTGGCGTCCGTGCAGCCCGCCGGCGAGCACCTGATGGAGGACTTCTACTACGCGGGCGGGCTGCGCGGACTGCTGTCGCGGTTGCGGGAAACGTTGCACCTCAACCGGATCACGGTGACCGGGCGGACGTTCGGCGAAGACCTCGAAGGTGCCGAGGTCTTCGACTCGTCGGTGATTCGTGCTGTGGACGACCCCATTTCTGCCGAGGGCGGGCTGGCCGTTCTGCGCGGGAACCTGGCGCCGGACGGTGCGGTGATCAAGTACGTCGCCGCGGAACCCGCGTTGTGGAAGCACACCGGACCCGCCGTGGTTTTCCACGGCTACAAGGATTTGCTGGCACGGATCAACTCGCCGGACCTGGAGGTCACGCGCGACTCGGTGATCGTGCTCGCCGGCGGAGGCCCCAAGGGCGGGCCCGGCATGCCGGAATACGGGATGCTGCCGATCCCGGACAAGCTGCTGCGCGAGGGCGTCCGGGACATGGTGCGCGTGTCGGACGCGCGGATGAGCGGAACTTCTTACGGCGCATGCGTTCTGCACGTCGCCCCGGAGGCGCACGTGGGCGGTCCGCTGGCGTTGGTGCGCGACGGCGACCTCGTGACGTTGGACGTCTCAGAACGCGTGTTGCGGGTCGAGATCTCCGACGAGGAGATGGCCCGGCGTCGGGCTGCCTGGATCGAGCCGCCGCCGAAGTTCGAACGCGGTTACGGCGCTTTGTACTACGAGCACATCACGCAGGCCAACGAGGGCTGCGACTTCGAGTTCCTGTCACGGCCGGGAGTCAACCCGGAACCCAACGCCCACTGAGGCCTGCTGCCAGTCAGCCGTCCCGAGCAGCTGACTGCGCAGGTAGGCCGTGGTCAGCTGTTGCACGGTCGCGACCCGCTCCGGGCTCTCGTCCGTGGTCTCGGCGACGTCGTAGCCGGAGACGCCACCGAACCCGTGTTCGGCGCCTTCGAGCACGAGCAGGTCCTTCGGGCCGGGCGACAGGTGGTACGGGTCCATGTGCCACTCGGGCCCGTTGGTCGTGAGGTGCTCCGAGCCGTCCTTGTCGCCCGCGACGACGAGGGTCGGGGTGGTCATGTCCGCGAAGTTGGGGCTCAGCATGAACGAGTAGTGCTCCTTGACGACGTCGGTGAGCCCGTCGCCGCGGCCGGTCGAGCCGAGCAGCACGCCCGCCTTGATCCGCTCGTCCTTGAGGCTGACGCCCTCGGTCGTCATGCCCAGCAACAGGCTCGCGGTGTGCCCGCCCATGGAGTGGCCGACCACCGCGATCTTGGTGTGGTCGAGCCGGTTCTGCAGCTGCGGCACGGCCTTCTCGATCTCGTCGAGCCGGTCGATGATCGCCGACATGTCCTCGGCCCTGGAGCGCCAGTACATCGGCGCGCCGGGGGTGTCGGCGGGGAGGGTGATCGTGCGGGAGCTCAGGTGCGTCGGCTGCAGGACGACGAAGCCCTGCTCGGCCCAGTGGTTCGCGAGCGGCGCGTAGCCGTTCAGCGAGGAGAGGTGGTTCGAGTAGCCCTGGCCGTGGGACAGCAGGATGATCGGCAGCCCGGTGCCCTCGGTCGGCGCGCTGACTTTCAACTGCAGGTCAACAGGCCTTCCGGGGATTTCGAGCACGACAGGACTAACCGTGAAGACGGTCATGACGTTCCCTTCGGGTAAGCTCGTCGCTTAAGTGGAGCGACGTTCCGGAACGATACGGAGCACTGTTCCGCTTTGTCAACCTTGTTCGAGGGGAGTCGCGCGTGCCACCACGCAAGCGGGCGGACGCCGTGCGCAACGAGCAGACGCTGCTCGCGGCCGCCGCCGAGGTGTTCGTCAGGTCCGGCGTCGACGCGCCGATCCGCGAGATCGCGGCCGAGGCGGGCGTCGGCATGGGCACGATCTACCGCCACTTCCCCACCCGCGCCGACCTCGTCGTGGCGGTCTACCGGCACCAGGTCGAGGCGTGCGCGTCCGCCGGTCCGGAGCTGCTGTCCACTTCGGACTCACCGTTCGCGGCGCTGCGGGCGTGGGTCGACCTGTTCGTGGACTTCCTGGTGACCAAACACGGGCTCGCCAACGCCTTGCAGTCGGACAGCAGCGGGTTCGAGTCGCTGCACGCGTACTTCCTCGACCGGCTGGGACCGGTGTGCGGTTCGTTGCTGGAGGCGAGCGAGATCAGGGACATCCAGCCGTACGAGTTGATGCGCGGCATCGGGAACCTCTGCATCGGCAGGGATGACGACCCGCGCTACAACCCGCGGCGGCTGATCGAGTTGCTGCTGGACGGACTCGCGATCAGAAAATCTTGACGATGCGGTCGATGCCGTTCTCGTCCCGCACGCGTTCACCGTGTCTCTAACCCGCTGAACATCCCTGCGTTTGGCGCAGATGGCGTCTGCAAGTACCACCAGCTCAACATCAACAGGCACTTTTCCCTGCCAACAGGAGGCCGTCTGCACGGGTGCACCGGCTGACTGGCGGCGACCAGTTGGGTGCAGTTGGTGGCGATTCGATCATCTGCTGGTAGTACTTGCACGACTCCATTGGCGAATCCACCAAGCCCCACGCCCGGTAGTGGCCAGGGGCGGGAGCGTGCGTCGGGTTCGCCGGGAGAGTGCGGACAGGGCTCCTGGCCGCTGCTCAGACGCCGAGAACTCGACCCGGAGTGCCTCTCAAGGCGTTGCTAGCCCACCAACAACTTCGCGGCCACCTCAGCACCGTCCGCCCGGACGTTGCTCGCCACCTCTGCCGCGCGAACCGCGGTTTCCGGCGCCAGCGCGGTCTTGAGCGCCCCGGACAACGACTCGAACGTCGGCGTCGGACCGTCGTGGGCCGCGCCGATGCCCAACTCGGCCACCCGACGGGCCCAGAACGGCTGGTCCACGATCTGCGGCACGATCACCTGCGGCGCACCGGTACGGGCCGCGGTCGTGGTGGTGCCGCCCCCGCCGTGGTGCACGACGGCGGCGACGCGGCGGAACAGTTCCTGCTGGTTGACCTCACCTACGACGAAGCAGTCGTCACCGGAGTCGATCTGCGCCAGGTCCGCCCAGCCGCGAGCCAGCAGCACGCGGCGGCCCTGGACGCGCACCGCGTCGACGGCCACCTGGCCGACGTCCTTCGAGGTGTGCATCGGCATGCTGCCGAAGCCGACGTACACCGGTGGTTCGCCCGCTTCCAGGAACGCGACCAGGTCGGGTGCGAGCGGCCGGGTGTCCGGCAGGATCCACGCACCGGTCTGGGTGACGTCGAGGTTGAGCAGCTCCTCGGACGGCCACAGCAGCGGGTCCGCCGCCAGCAGCAGTTCGCCGGTGTAGACGTGGTCGCGGACGTTGTCCACCGGCGGCATGCCCAGCGCCGCCCGGTGGGTGTTCAACGCCGGGCCGTACATCGCGTTCACGTTCTCCGCGTCGATCGCCCACAGCACCCGGTTGTCGGTCTCGTCCGGAGGGTAGGGCTTGCCGGGGCGCTGCGACGGCCTGCGGTGCGCCGATGGCAGCGAGATGGTGTGGCACATCGCGAGCACATAGCGCAGGCCGAGGTGCTCGGCCACCGACCGGGCGCCCGCCGGCATCAGGCCGGTCGCCACCAGCACGTCGGCTCCCTCGGCGGCCCGGGCGACCGGGCCGAACCACTCGCCGACCAGCGCCGCCGCCACGGCGGGCGGGTCCGCGCGCCCGCTCGTCACCAGCTCGCGCACCGACTGTCCGAAGGGGACGAACGGCACGCCGAAGTCACCCAACCTGTTCTCGAACTCCTCGTCCGGTGGCACGCACACCACCGCTTCCGCGCCCGCGGCCTGCAACGCCACCGCAAGGCCGATCAGCGGTTCGACATCTCCACGCGATCCGTATCCGGCCAGTACAACACGCACTTCGCGACTCCCCAGTCCTCGCCGATTCCTGTCGAGGTCGCAGAGTTTGCGGCATGAACGGGGTCTTGCCGCAAGGCCCCCCATGCGCTATATGTTGAAGTGGGAAGAGGCCCCGGACATCGCGTCCGGGGCCTCTTCCGTTCGCGCGGGAGCTAGTTCAGAGCCACCTTCAACAGCTTGGTGTTGCTGTTGCCCGCGGTGGAGTCCTTGTCACCGTTGGACGTGGTGACCCACAGCGAGCCGTCCGGAGCGGGTTCGGGCGTCCGCAGCCGGCCGTAGGTGCCCTGGAAGTGCGACGTGGTGGTGCCGACCGACGAGCCGTTGATCTGCATGCGGTACAGGCGCTCGCCGCGCAGGGCGGCGAGGAACAGCACGTCGTTCACGATCGCGAGGCCCGACGGCGAGGCGGAGCCGACCGAGAAGGTCTTCTTCGGCGCGATGTAACCACTGCAGTTGCCTGCGGTGCCTTCACAGCTCGACCAGCCGTAGTTGCCGCCCTTCTGCAGCAGGTTGATCTCGTCCATGTTGCCGTCGCCGAGCTCGGCCTGCCACATGCGGCCCTGCGAGTCGACCGCGAGGCCCTGGACGTTGCGGTGGCCGTAGGTCCACACGTAGCGGGCGTTGCCGCCCTCGCCGAAGAACGGGTTGTCCGAGGGCGCGGTGCCGTCCGGGTTCAGGCGCAGGACCTTGCCGCCCAGTGACTGCTTGTTCTGGGCGTTGGGCTTGGACTGGCCGTCACCGGTGCCCGCGTAGAGCTTGCCGTCGGCACCGAAGCGCAGGCGGCCGCCGTTGTGGAACTTGTTGCGCGGGATGCCGGTCAGCAACGTCGTCCACCCGGTCAGCGAGTTGCCCTCGATCTTCGCCCGCACGATCCGGTTGTCACCGGAAGCCGTGTGGTAGACGTAGATCAGGCCGTCCGAGGCGAACGTCGGCGACAGCTCGATGCCGAGCAGACCGCCCTCGCCGTTGGTGCCGGAGACGCCGGGAACCTTGCCCAGTGTGGTCTTCACACCAGCAGGCGTGATCTTCACGATGTCCTGCGCGTCACGGCGTGAGTAGATCCCCGAACCGTCCGGCAGGAACGCGAGGCCCCACGGCACGTCGTTGTCGGTCGCGATCTGCGTGACGGCGCCGACCTGGTCGCCACCGGAGCGCGTCTTCACGGTCACGGCGTTGGACGCGGGGCCGGCGTTGCCGACGGCATCGAAAGCCTTGACGGTGAAGGTGTACTCGGTGTTGGCGCTGCGCCCGCCGATCGTGGCGGACGTGCCGGTCGCGTCACCGACCTTCGTCGAACCGGTGTAGACCTCGTAGCGGGTCACGCCGATGTTGTCGGTCGCCGGGTCCCAGGCCAGCGAGACCGAGTTCGCCGTCACGCCCGTGGAACGGAGGTTCTTCGGCGCGGTCGGCGGGATCGGGTCGTCCTGAGCCGGCGGCGTCTTGAACTCCGCCGTGTTGGACGCCTGCGAGACGTTGCCCGCCACATCCCGCGCGTTGACGTAGAAGCCGTAGTTGACGTTCGGCTTCAACCCGGTCATGACCGTCGTCAGGTCGGTGGCCGGCACCGACTTCTGGAACTGGCCGAGGTTGTAGATGTCGTACCCGGCCACGGCGACGTTGTCGGTCGCGGCCTTCCACGTCAGCTTCGCCGAGTCGTGCTTGATGTCCGAGGCGACGAGATCTGAGGGCGGCGACGGCGGTTCGACGTCGGCCGGGCCGCTGTTGCCGAAGACCTGGAACTCCTGCAACGAGTAGCCGTACGACGTGCCGGTGCGGCAACGCGTGGTGCCGTACACGCGGACATAACGGCCTCGCCCGGTGACCGTCAGGTCCTCGACGCCGCCCTTGCCGTCCGCGGTGGTGTAGATGGACGTCCACGTCGAGTCGTTCTCAGAGGTCTCGACCCGGTACGCCTTGGCGCACGAGAGGTCCCACTGCAGCCGGACCCGGCTGATGTTCGCGGACGCGCCGAGGTCGACGCGGATCCAGGCCGGATCGGTGTTCGACTTGCTGGCCCAGCGCGTGCCGGAGTTGCCGTCGACGGCGTTGCGCGGCGCGTAGTTCGCCCCGCCGGACGCCGACTCGGTCGCGGGTTTGCCTTGGGACAGCAGGACATCAGCTGCGACCGCCGCAGGCGCGGCGGACACGAGCGAGGTCACCGCCACTGCGAGCGCAGTGGCCAGGATGCCGGTTCTGGTGACCGGCAGCCGCCGTGAACGGGGTGCCACAGGAGCCTCCCACTTTCGTTGGGAACAGGGGATGCGGCGGCGGGCATTGCGTTCGACTGGCGGCGGGTGTACGAGTGTTACAGAAAAACCGTAAACGTTTTCGAGCGCCAGGTCCAGAGTCAGTTAGGGAGCCCCGAGATGCGCTGGACAAGGAAGTTACAGCTCGTCATCCCCGCCCTGTTGGTCATCACGGCGTGTGGTGCGCCGGAGTCCCCGCAGGCGCAGAACGCCCCCACGACAGTCCCGGACAAGCCGTCGAAACCGGTCGAGCTCAACGTCCTCGACGTGGCCGGCAACCTGCAGCTCACCCAGGGCATGATCGACGAGTTCGTGAAGGCCAACCCGGACTTCGTGAGCAAGGTCAACTACACCAAGGCGACCGCGCCGGACATGCCGGGCAAGCTCAAGGCCGAGCAGAACTCCGGCACCTCCCAGACCCACCTCGTGCTGACCGGTACCGACGGATTGTCGTCGGTCATCGAGCAGAAACTCGTCTACGAACTGCTCCCCGGATTTTCGGCGAAGCTGCCGGACCTCGAGAAGACCTACCTCCCGCCGGCCTGGGAGATGCAGAAGCTCGCCCAGGGCCAGGGCGTCGCCGTCACCTACTACCCCGCGGGACCGCTGCTGGAGTACGACCCGGCCAAGGTGCCCACCGCGCCGACGTCTCCCGCCGAACTGCTGGAGTGGGCCAAAGCGCATCCCGGCAAGTTCCAGTACGCGCGGCCCGCGAACTCCGGTCCTGGCAGGACGTTCCTGATGGGACTGCCGTACCTGCTCGGCGACTCGGACCCCAAGGACCCGGAGAAGGGCTGGGACAAGACCTGGGCCTACCTCAAGGAACTGGGGCAGTACGTCGACAACTACCCAGGTGGCACGACCGACGTCATGAAGAACCTGGCGAACGGCACGTCGTGGATGGTCGCCTCCACCACCGGCTGGGACATCAACCCGCGCGTGCTCGGCTCGGTGCCGGAGGGCATGAAGATCGCGACCTTCAAGGGCTTCCACTGGGTCACCGACGCGCACTACGCGGTGGTGCCGAAGGGTGTCTCGGACGACGTGCTGGCGGCGAACCTCGCGCTGATCAAGTTCATGCTGGACCCCAAGCAGCAGGCCAAGGCCTACGACAAGGGCTACTTCTACCCCGGCCCGGCGGTCAAGGACGTCACGCTGAAGATGGCGCCGCAGGAGTCGCAGGACGCGATCGCGAAGTTCGGGCGCGCCGAGTACGACAAACTGATCGAGGACAACCCCAAGGAGACCTCGCTTCCGGCGGCGCAGCAGGTGAAGGCCTTCCAGCGGTGGGACAGGGAGATCGGCAAGAAATGACCGGACAACGGTTTGCCGAGCTGCACCTGGACCACGTGCGGCGGGCGTTCGGGGACACCGTTGCCCTCCAGGGCATGGACCTGACGATCAAGGGCGGCGAGTTCGTCGCCCTGCTCGGGCCGTCGGGCTGCGGGAAGTCCACCGCCTTGAACTGCCTGGCGGGGCTGCTGCCGTTGACCGGCGGGCGGATCACGCTGGACGGCAAGCGCATCGACGACCTGCCGCCGGAGAAGCGCGGGTTCGGCATGGTGTTCCAGAACTACGCGCTGTTCCCGCACATGTCGGTGCGGCGCAACATCGGGTTCGGGCTGTCCATGCGCAAGACGGCCAAGGCGGAGCTGAACCGGCGCGTGGACGAGGCGGTGCGGCTCGTCCAACTCGAAGAACACCAGCACAAGTTCCCGGCACAACTCTCCGGCGGCCAGCAGCAGCGCGTGGCGATCGCCCGCGCGATCGTCCTCGAGCCACCACTGGTGCTGATGGACGAACCACTGTCCAATCTGGACGCAGCGCTGCGGCTCGAAATGCGCACCGAGATCCGCCGGCTGCACCAGTCCCTGGGTCTCACCACCGTCTACGTCACGCACGACCAGGAGGAGGCGCTGGCCCTCGCCGACCGTCTCGTGGTCCTGAGGCTCGGCGAGGTGCAGCAGGTCGGTTCACCGGAGGAGGTCTACGCACATCCGGTGAACCGGTACGTCGCCGGGTTCATGGGCTACCGCAACATGATCCCGGTGAGCGTGAGCGCTCAAGACGACGATCAAGCGACCGTCCGCACCGAAGACGGCATCGAACTCGTTGGCGTCAAACGGGAAGAGCTGTCCGACAAGGCTGTGGCGGCAGTCCGGCCGGAGGACTTCACGGTCGTCAGCGAGGCCGGCGACAACACGTTGGAAGCCACCGTCGAGATCGTCGAGTACCACGGACGTGAGCAAGCCGTGGAGGCACGGCTGAAGAACGGCGAACAGCTGCACGTCCGCACGAACTCACGACTCGCTCCCGGCGACACCATCAGGTTGAAGGTGCCGACTGAGCGCGTGCTGGTGTTCACATGACCGCGGTAACCGATCGGGCGTCGCTGAAGCATCGGCTGGCCGAGAAGGGCGTCGACCGCGTCCTCTGGCTGCTGGTGCCGGGAGCGGTGTTCGTGGTGCTGCTGTTCGTCTACCCGTTCCTGTACGGGTTGCAGCTGAGCTTCCAGCCGAAGGGCGGCGGCAGCCCGTTCCAGAACTACGTCACCTTCTTCCAGGACGAGTACCTGGCGGAGACCGTCTGGATCACGCTGCGGCTCGGGTTGCCGGCGGCGCTGTTCAACGTGCTGGCGTCCATCCCGATCGCGTTCCGGATGCGCGGCCGGTTCCGCGGCAAGAGAGCGCTCACCACGTTGCTGGTCGTCCCGATCACCCTCGGCACCGTGCTGACAGCCGAAGGACTCCTCGCCTTCTTCGGACCGACCGGGTGGTTCAACCGCATCTGGATGGCACTGGGCGCGGACGAACCGGCGAAGCTCACCCACAACTACTGGGGCGTGCTGTTCAGCCTGATCATCACCGGCTTCCCGTTCGCGTTCCTGCTGACGCTGTCCTACCTGTCCGGCATCGACCCCACGCTCGAACAGGCGGCGGCGACGCTGGGAGCGTCGAGGAGGCAGCGGTTCCGGACGATCACCATGCCGTTGCTCGCGCCGGGGCTCGCGGTCACGTTCTGCCTCTCGTTCGTGCTCGCGTTCTCCGTGTTCCCGAGTGCGGTCATGGTCGGCAACCCGGCCGGTGAGACGCACGTGATGTCGATCGCCGCGTACGAGACGGCGTTGCGGGACAACGACTTCGCGATGGGCTCGGCGATCGCGATGCTGATGGCGCTGGTGATGCTGATCGTGATCGGCGTGGTGCTGGTCTGGCGCACGACGCTCTACCGCGGTGCGACAGGAGGTAAGGGATGAAGCTCGCTGCTCGCCCGGTGGTGTGGCTGACGTGGGGCGCGTTGATCTTCTTCATGCTGAACCTGATCGGCATCGTCGGTGCCGTGGTCACCAACTCGTTCGCCGAGTCGTGGTTCGGCACGTGGCTGCCCAACGGTTACACGGGCAAGTGGTACGGCGAGGCATGGCGCGACTACCGTCTGTTGGACGTGCTGGTCGTGACGTTCCAGGTCGCGATCGCGGTCGTCGTCATCTCCGTCCTCATCGGAGTTCCTACGGCCTATGCTCTGGCGCGCCGCGACTTCCCCGGAAAGAAGCTGCTCAACGTGCTGTTCCTGCTGCCGATCCTGATGCCCCCGATGACGTACGGCATCCCGCTCGCGACGGTGCTGTACAAGTTCCAGTTGGCGGGAAGCATGTTCGGCGTGATCGCGGCGAACCTCGTGCCGGCCGTGCCGTTCGTGGTGCTGACGATGACGCCGTTCATCGAGCAGATCGACACGAAGATCGAGTCGGCGGCCCGGATGTGCGGGGCGAACACGTTCGCCATCTTCACCCGCGTGCTCGCGCCGCTGCTCGTACCGGGCATCCTGGCGGCGTCGATCCTGGTGCTCGTGCGCACGGTGGGCATGTTCGAACTGACGTTCCTCACGGCCGGTCCGACCAGCCAGACCCTGGTGGTCTCGCTGTACGAGGCCATGTCGTCGGCGGGCATCAGACCACAACAGATGGTCGACTCGATGGCCGTGATCTACACGGCGTCCATGTTGGTCCTGCTGGTGATCGCGCTCAGGTTCGTGAACCCGACCCAGCTCGTCACCAGACTCAAAGACCCGGCTTGACACCTGACCCGTCATGATTGTTTCAACCGGCAGTTGAGGGTGAGGTAACCAGTGGCAGTCACCATCCGCGACGTGGCACGCAGGGCGCACGTATCGGTCGCCACCGTTTCGCGTGCGCTGACATCTCCCGAGCTGGTCCGCCCGGAGACCAGATCACGGGTGCTGGCTGCCGCCTCGGACCTCGGCTACCAGCCCAATCGGGCGGCTCGAGGGCTGATCACCGGCAAGACCGGCAACATCGGCATCGTCGTGCCGGACCTCGACAACCCGTTCTTCACGGGCGTGCTCAAGGCCGTGCAGGCGCGGGCGATGCAGGCGGACTACGCGGTGTTCGTGGCGGACAGCGACGAGGACCCGGTCACCGAGGCCAAGCTCGTGCACGCGATGGCCAAGCAGGTCGACGGCGTGGTGCTGTGCGCGCCGGGCCTGGAGGACTCGCAGATCTACGAGATGGCGGGCGCGACGTCGCTGGTGCTGCTGAACCGGCGCCTGCCGGGCGTGCCCGCCGCGTTGATGGACTCGGCGGGTGGAATGCACGCGATCGTCGACCACCTCGTCGCGTTGGGGCACCGGCGGATCGCCTACCTGAACGGGCCGCGCACCTCGTGGTCCAACCAGGAGCGTCGCCGCGGCCTGTTGTCGGCGGTGGCCCAGCACGGGGTGGACCTGGTGGACCTCGGACCGTTCGCGCCGCGCTACGAAGGCGGCTTGCAGGCCGCTGATTTGGCCGTGGCGGCCGACACGTCCGCGATCGTGGCCTACAACGACATCATGGCTCTCGGCGTCCTAGCGCGGCTCAGGGACCGCGGCATCTCGGTTCCCGGTGACGTGTCGGTGACCGGGTTCGACGACCTGACGTACGCGGCGCTGTGCTCGCCCGCGTTGACCACGGTGGCGATGCCGGTGGCACAGGCGGGACGCACGGCGGTGAACCTGCTGCTCGACTGGCTGGACTCGGACAACACCGAGGTCCCACAGATCGTGGCGGAGACGCAACTCATCGTGCGGGGCACCACAACCCCGCCCCGCAAGTGATGTTGATGAGGGGAGCTTTCATAAACCTGAGGTTTATGAAAGCTCCCCTCATCAACGTACAAGGCGGCCCCGGCAAGGGCGTCTGGGGGGAGTACGCCGTGAGCCGGGGCCGCGAAGCGGCTGGGCCCGAGGGGGGAGGGGGCCTGGCGCCGCTTGGTGTTCCACTCTGCCCTGAGCGGACGGAATCCGCCAGGGTGGATGTACCTGTTTTTGGATTTCTCGTACGTACGGGTTACGCGTAGAGCCCTTCGTACAACGCAGAGTGAAGGCGGTGCACCACGTTGCGTTTGACCTTCAACGTCGGGGTGAGCTCACCTTCCTCCTGTGACAGGTCGCGGGTGAGCAGCACGAACTTCTTCACCTGGGAAACACTGGCGAAGTGCGAGTTCGCTTCGTCAACAACTCCCTGCACGAGCGTTCGCACGTCCGGGTGACCCACCAAAGATTCGAGGTCGGACGGCAAACCACGTGCCGTCGCCCACGGCACGATCTCGTCGGCGTCGAGTGTGATCAGGGCCACGCAGTAGGGCTTGCGATCGCCGAACAACACGGCGTGCGAGATCCAGCGCGACTGGCGCAGCACGTTCTCCACGTTCGCCGGCGCGATGTTCTTGCCACCGGCGGTGATGATGATGTCCTTCTTGCGCCCCGTGATCGTGACGAAACCGTCCGCGTCGATCTCGCCGAGGTCGCCGGTGTGCAGCCAGCCGTTCTTGATCGTGGCAGCCGTCGCCTCGTCGTTGCGCCAGTACCCGGCGAAGACGTGCGGGCCGCGCATCAGCAGCTCACCGTCCTCCCCCACCGCCATTTCCAGGCCGGAGATGCCGGACGCGCCGACCGAGCCGAGCTTGAAGCGGCTCAGCGTGTTGATGGTGCCCACCGCCGTGGACTCGGTCATGCCGTAACCCTCCAGCACCGGCACGCCGGCCGCGTGGAAGAACTGCAGCACCTCGCGAGAGATCGGTGCGGCACCGGAGAGCGCCTGCACGAGCCGGCCGCCGAACACCGCGCGCACCTTGGCGAACAGCGCGTCGACCTGTTCGAACGCGGCCGCCATCTCCGCGGGCACGGGTTCACCCGCGGCGCGCCGGCGTCGCACCTCCAGACCCAGCGTCACGGCCTGAGCGAGCTGCTCCGGCGGCACGGCCGAGGTGACGAACGTGTAGATCTTCTCGAAGATCCGCGGCACGGAAGGCAGGAACGTCGGCCGCACCTCGGCCAGCTCCGGCACGATCGCCGCCATGTCACCGCCGAAGTACGCCAACGCGCCGCCGCGGTACATGGTGCCGAACATGACGATCTGCGCGAAGACGTGCGCCAGCGGCAGGAACAGGTAGACGGTGCCGGTCATCGCGTCGATGCGGGCTTCTTCGGCGAGCCGGCACAACGCGACCCAGTTCTCGTTGGTCAGGACGCAGCCCTTGGGCGGGCCGGTGGTGCCCGAGGTGTAGATGATCAGACCTGGGTCCTCGGGCCTGATCGCGGCCCGACGGGTGTCCAGTTCGGCGGCCAGCGGCGCGGTGCGGCCGGTGTCCTGCAGCTCGGCCAGGCTCGGGCGATCACCGGCCGCGTCAATCGTGAAAACTGTTCGCAGTTCCGGGAGTTCGCCCCTGACCGCGTCGACCTTGACGCACTGGGCCTCGTCCTCGGCCACCACGATCGACGCGCCGGAGTCGCCGACCACCCAGGCGATCTCCTCGGACGTGCTGGACGGGTAGATCGGCACGACGATGCCGCCCGCCGCGAGCACGGCCAGTTCCACCGCCGTCCACTCAGGACGGGTGTTCGCCAGCACGCAGACCCGGTCGCCCGCCTTCAGTCCGGCGTGGACGAACCCCGAGGCGAGGTCCAGCACCAGCTCGGAGACCTCGGCGTAGGTCTGGTCGCGCCACTCGCCGTTCTGCTTGAACCGCCACGCCACCGCGTCGCCGTACGCCTGCTCCGCGAGGAACGGCAGGTCGGCTATCCGGCGGACGGTCTGCACCGCGTTCGGGCTGGTGACTCCGGCGGTCATGGCGGCTCCTAGGAAATCGGCGGGTTTTCTAGGCGGGCACGACCTGCACTCGGGTGCCGTTCAGGACGGCGGTGCCCGAGAGCGGGTCGATGCGGAGGTCGTCGGTGAGGAGGTTGACGTTCACGCCAGCGTGCTCACGGGCGACGCTGAGCTGCGTGCCGGGCTGGTCGTGGCCCCAGCCGTGCGGCATCGAGACGACGCCGGGCGCGATGTCGGCGGTGACCTCGACCAGCACCTCGATCTTGCCGACGCGCGAGGTGACCTGGGCGGTCCCGCCGTCCCGCAGTCCGAGGCGGTCGGCGTCGCCGGGGTTGACGAGCAGCGTGCACAACGGCTTGCCCTTCACCAGCGCGGGCACGTTGTGCATCCAGGAGTTGTTGGTGCGCAGGTGCCGGCGGCCGACGAGCACCATCTCGGTCTCGGGGTGCTCCAACGCTTCCAGCACGCGCGGGAAGTCGTCCACTATCGGCTGCGGGGTCAGTTCGATCCTGCCGGACTCCGTGCGCAGGATCTCCGGCAGGCGTGAGGTGAGCGGGCCGAGGTCGATGCCGTGCGGGTGGTCGAGCAACTGCCGGAGCGAAACCCCGTACGGGCCGGTGCGGAGCTTCAGATCCAGCAAGCGTTCCTCGCGCGTCTCGCCCTCGGGTTCGAAGTCGACACCGGCCTTCTGCTTCAGGTCGGCCAGTTGGAAGGCCGCGATGGCGTCGAGATCGGCTGCCGGGCCCAGGCCGCTGAAGATCGTGGCGAGCCGGAAGAAGATGTCCGTCTCGTCGACCCTGCCTTCCTCCAGCGGAATTGCCGCGCGCGAGTACTTCGCGACGTTGCGCACGGAGTTGTTGAGGAACGCGATGTCGTAGTGGTCGCGGCGGGACGGCGGCGGCGTCGGCAGGATGACGTCCGCGTGCCGGGTCGTCTCGTTGAGGTACGGGTCGACGCTGACCATGAAGTCCAACCCGGACAGAGCGGCGTTCACGCGGGCCGAGTTCGGCAACGACAGCGCGGGGTTGCCGCCGATCGTGAACAGCGCCCGCACCTGGCCGTCGCCGGGCGTCTCGATCTCGTCGACCATCGTGACGGCCGGGTACTCCCCCATCACCTCGGGGTGTCCCTTGACCCGGCTGTGCCAGCGGCCGATGCCGAAACCCTTGCCGCGGCCCGTACCGCGCTTGCTGTGCGCGGGCAACGGCCACATCACGCCGCCCGGCCGGTCGAGGTTGCCGGTCAGGATGTTGAGCGTGTCGACCGCCCACGACGCGACCGTGCCGAACTCAACGGTCGTGGTGCCGATACGGCCGTACACAGCAGCACGGTCCGCTTCAGCCAACCGCCGTGCGAGCGCTCGGATCGTTTCCACCTCAACGCCCGTGCGTTCCGCAACGGCCTCAGGGCTGAACGGCGCGACGTGCTGGCGGATCCCCGTGTGGTCGGTGACGTGCTCGGCGAGGTCTCGCAGGTTCACCAGGTCCTGCGCGAACAGCTCGTGGATCAACGCCAGCAGCAGGAACACATCCGTGCCGGGGCGGATCACGACGTGCTGATCGGCGGCTGCGGCCGTGCGGCTGCGGCGCGGATCGACGACGACGAACGAACCACCGCGTTTCTGCAGGTCCTTGAATCGGCCGGGCACGTCCGGAACCGTCCACAGGCTGCCGTTGGACGAGAACGGGTCCGCGCCCAGGACCAGCATGAAGTCGGTGCGGTCGATGTCGGGCACCGGGATCGAGAAGATGCTGCCGTACATGTGGCCGCACTGGACGTGCTTGGGCATCTGGTCGACGGTGCTGGCGGTGAAGACGTTGCGGCTGCCCAGCGCCTTGCGCAGCGGTCCGGCGTAGAGGCCGCCGGCGAGCGAGTGCACGACCGGGTTGCCGAGGTACATCGCGACCGCGTTGCGGTCCGGGAAGTCCTTCAGCCGTTCGTCGATGTACCGGAAGGCCTCGTCCCAGGTCGCTTCCCGGAACTCGCCGTCGCGCTTGATCAGCGGGGTGCTCAGGCGGTCGGGATCGGCGTCGAGCGTGCCGAGCGAGGCGCCCTTCGGGCAGATGAAGCCCCTGCTGAAGTCGTCCTCGCGGTCGCCGCGCACCTTCGTGATGCGGTCGCCCTCGACCGTCAGCTCCAGCCCGCACGTCGCTTCGCACAGCGGGCAGGTCGTGAACACGGTCCTCATGGGGTCCCCTCCACCAGCTTGTTACCAACGAGTACTAGTCAGCTGCCATCGGACGCAACCGGCCGGCCGAGGTCAACCCGAACAGCTCACTGACCGCCCTTGCGATCATGTCGGGTCGTTCGAGGGTGTGCTCGAAGCGGAAGCCGATGACCGCGCGTGAGCCGCTGAGCAGACCGGTCATCTTGATGGATTCTTCCTGGTCAGCGCCGTAGCAGACGATCCTGCCAAAAGGTGCAAGAGCCTCTAACGAAGGTTTTATGGTGTAACCCGGATCGAGCACGATGTCGACATGTTTGCCCTCGTTCGCCTGGATCAGCCGCTCGGCGAGCCCGTCTCGGTCGGATTCGACGGCGACGTCGGCGCCGAGCTTGAGAGCCCTGCGCCGGCGGGCCTGGCTGGAGTCCGTGGCGATCACGCGTCCGGCGCCGAAACTGCGGGCCAGTTGGACCGCGATCGCGCCGACCTCGCTCGCGGCGTCGTGCACGACGATCGACTCGTCCGGCCTGAGGTGCGCGCACGTGCGTAGGAGGTGCCAAGCCGTTGTGCCCGCTCTGGCCAGTGTCAGCGCCTGGTCGTCGGTGACGCCCGCGGAGACCGGGAGGTGCAGACGGCCCGCGACCACCACCACGCGACGTCCGCCGTCCTCCACCCGGACCTCGTCGGCCGCCTCGGCTGTGCGCATGTGCCCATCTCACGTTCTGGCGGCGCCGGGCTGTAGTGCGGCTTCCACGACAACTAAGCCATTACCCACGGAGTGAGTCCGAGTGGGTACGCCCTGTGGCCGGGTCTGGCGGTCCTGTGTGCACGGGTGGAGCATGTGCCGGTGAACGCCGGACTGCGCACTACCCTCACCGTGCTCGCGGTGGCGGTCGCCTACTACGCGACGGCCAAGGTGGGACTGGTCCTGGCGCTCGTCAAGGGCCAGGTCACTCCACTGTGGCTGCCCACCGGGATCTCGGTGGCGGCGCTGCTGATGTCGGGCGGCAAGATCTGGCCCGGCATCGCGCTCGGTGCGTTGACCGCCAACATCGCGCTCGACTCGGGCCCGTGGGCGGTCGTGGTGATCACGATCGGCAACACCGCCGCCCCGCTGGCCGCCTGGTACCTCCTGACGCGGTTCGGGTTCCGGCCGCAGCTCGACCGGTTGAAGGACGCGTTGCTGCTCGTCTTCGCGGGCGCGCTGGGGGCGATGCTGATCAGCGCGCTGATCGGCTCGGCGGCGTTGAAGATCGACGGCGGCATCCCGTGGCACGAAATGCCGGCCGTGGTGGCGGTCTGGTGGACCGGCGACGCGATGGGCGTGCTGGTGTTCACGCCGCTGCTGCTCACGCTGCCCCGGCAGTGGCACGCCTCGCCGCTGCGGCTCGCGGAAGCCTGCGCGTTGCTGATCGTCACCGCGGTCCTCGCGGCCTTCGTGACGACGTCGCAGTTGCGGCTGCTGTTCCTGGTGTTCCCGATGCTGATCTGGGCCGCGCTGAGGTTCCAGCACGCGATCGCCGCACCGTGCGCCGCGATCATCTCGGTGGCCGCCGTGATGTCGGGGGCCGGCGGGCACCTCGCGAACAACGACCTGCTGGCCACGATGATCGTGCTGCAGGCGTTCAACGGGTCGGTGGCGCTGACCGGGCTGATCCTGAGCGCCATCACCAGCGAGCGCAACCAGGCCAGGGAGGCCATCGAGCGCGCGTGCGAGCAGCTGGCGGAAACCGTTGCGCGGTACCAGGAAGAGGGCGTGCGCAAGCGGCTGGGCAAGGTCGTGCCGCCCGGTTAGCGCTGCACTAACGCTGTTGCATCGCGTCCAGCACACGGGCCAGTTCGAGACGTGATGAGACGTGCAGCTTCGTGTAGATCCTCGACAGGTAGACCTCGATCGTGCGCGGGCTGTAGTGCAGGGCTGCGGCGATGTCGCGGTTGCGCATGCCCTGCTGCACCAGCCGTGCCACGTTCTCCTCGGCCTCGGTGAGCAGCCCCGGCGCCTTCGAGCGGGCCCTGGGCACCTTGGCGCCCAACGTCCTGAGGCGGTTGCCCGCCTGACGTCTGAGTCCGTGCGCACCGAGCCGTTGGAACGCCGTGTAGGCCTCGACGAGCACCGGTACCTCGTCTTTCGACGCCTCGCCGAGAGCCAGCTGTGCGCGGGCCTTCTCGAACTCCAGCCCGCCGAGCGCGGCCTCGGACACCGCTTCCCTGAGCAGCTCGACGTCCTGCCTCGCCACGCCGGTCACCCTGCGGATCGTGGTGCGCGACCAGGGCGACACCCTGGTGGCGGACACCGCGGCCAGCCGCTCCAGTGCTTCGTCGGCGGCTTCCGCGCGGCCGCGTTCCAGGTCGAGTTCGATCATCCGCGCGACCAGGACGCAGGAGTAGGAGGACTCCAGCCGTTCGCCCACGGCCTCGGCGAGCAGGTCGTAGGCCTCGGTCAGCTCGCCTCGGGCGATCAGGTACTCGGCCAGTGCGATGGCGTGCAGCTTCGAGATGTTGATCGACTGCGGCGCCGGCAGCGCGGCCAGCCGGGCCGCCACGTCCAGCTCGCCGCGCCAGGTGCGGATCGACAGTTCGATCGCGTGCAGCACGCCGAGGGCTTGATCGGCCTGCGCCGCCTCGACGTCGGGGAGCCAGCGGCCGATGCCGTCCAGCGCGGCGTCCCAGCGGCCGCCCAGCCAGTCCAGGGCGATGCGGGACGCGGCACGTTCCGCGCGGAAGCCGTGCGAGCCGACCTGGTCGACGAGCTCCTCGGCCCGCCGCACCCGCCACGACGCGTCGTGCACCAGGCCGGCGAGCGAGGTGATCGACGCACAGACGGAAAGAGCCTGCAGTTCGAGCATCGGCTGGCCGTCGCTGCAGGACAGGGCGCGGTTGGCGAACTCGACGGTCTTGTCGTGCTGGAACAGCAACGAGGTCAGCATCGCGAGGTGTTCGAAGACGATCACGCCCTCGGCCGGTGAGCTGATCGGCAACGCCTCTACGCGCGCGACTTCCTTTGCCGCGTCCTCGTAACGGTTGTTGTAGATGAGCAGCACGGCGCGTTGGGCTTCCAACGAGGCCGGGACCGAACCGCGCGCAACTTCGACGTCTGCCAGTTCCATCGCTTCTGCCGTGCGACCGACCGAGAAGAGCGACGAGATCACGGCCGTGGCGACGCGAGCGCGTTCGTGGCCGGTTTCCAATGATTTCAAGGCGGCGAGCCCAGGCTCGATCGCCAGTGCCGGGCGGGAAGCTCTGGCCAGCACACGGCATTGCAGCGCGAGCAACTCGGCACGCTCAGGTGCGTTGCGCGGCAACAACTGCAGGGCTTTGCCGCACAATGCGGCGGCGGTTTCGGGTGCGGTCGCACGAGCGAGCGAGGCGGCCTCGGCGAGAACCCCGACGGCCACGCGGTCACCGGGTGCGGCGGACTCGGCGAGGTGCCAGGCGAGTTGCAGGAGGTCGACCTGAAGGCCCTGATCCCGGTCGTCCAGCAGACGCGCGGAGATCAGGCTGTGGAGGTGACGCCGTTGAGCCGGGCCGACCTCGTGGTAGAGCGCCTCACCCACAAGCGCGTGCGAGAAGCGATAACCGCGGTCGTCGTCGTGCACCACGATGTGCGCGCGCAGCAGTTCGTCGAACGCTTGGACAACAGTCTCTTCTGGCAGTGACGCGACACGCGCGAGGAGAGAGATCTGGTCGAGGCGAACCCTTCTGAACACAGCAACCGCACGCGCCACGAGCCGTGTGTCGTGCTCCAGCGGTGCGACCCGCCGAAGCACGGCCTCGCGCCGAGTCAGCCGAATCGCGTCCGGCGACACCGCAAGCCGCGCGCGGTTGCCGTCGACCGTCACCAGATCGAGTTCTCTCAACGAGCGCGCGATCTCGGTGACGAAGAAGGGGTTGCCGTCGGATCGTTGCCGGACCTCGCGCGCGAGCCCCTCGTCCACGGCCGTCTGCAGCACCGACTCGACGATCCGCGCGACATCCGCCCCCGACAACGGAGCAAGCTCGATCCGCATGACCTCCGCATGCTGCTCAACCCGATCCAACAAGCTCTCCGCACCTGGCTCACTGACGTGCGAACGGCTAGCGGTGACCAGCACGAGCGGCGCCGCCGACACGCGCCGCAGCACCAGTGTCAGCAAGGCCAGGGAGTCGTCGTCCACGTGGTCGAGGTCGTCGATCAACAACGCCGCCGGACGCGCAGCCGTGAGCTCGGTGAGCACCCGCACAACTCGATCACACGCACGCCCGAACCACGCACCGGAGTCCTCGGCAACCGAGATCTCCAACGCCGCCAAGGCATCCGTGCGACTCTTGTCCGCACCGAGTGACCTGATCAACGCGACCACCGCGCCGTACGGAATCCGCTTGCCCAGCACGTCCGACGCCGAAGTCAGCACCGCGCACTGCCGTTCCCGCAGCCGCCGCGCGACCTCCGCGAGCAACGACGTCTTGCCGATCCCCGGCTCACCGCTGACCTGAACCACGACAAGCCCCGTAGCGGGCGCCTGCTCGACGGCGTCGAGCACGGCGCGCAGTTCCGGTTCCCGCCCCCACAGCTCGGGAGCACCACGGAGCGGAGTGTCGGCGATGACGGCCTCCCGGCGAACTTCGGCGGAGCTGCGCTGAGTCTTCCATGTGGGTGTCGCACCCAGGCAAGTGCCGCTTTCCGTACCGGATCACTCACTCTCAGTAGCACTTTCGCTCTCTATGAGGCCCAACACGTTAGCCATTGAGTGTTCCCTACTAATCCGTCGTTCCTCTGAGTGATGACCTGAAGAGGCCAAGCCGCCGCCACGAGGAGGGGTAGATGTCGATCCAGGGAACCTGCACCCCGCAGTTCGCCGAGGTGCGCACCGAGTTCGAACGCAACTTCGCCGAACGCGGCGAAGTCGGCGCCTCCGTGCACGTGACCCTCGACGGCGAACCCGTCGTAGACCTCTGGGGCGGCATCGCCGACCCCTCCACGGGCCAACCATGGTCCGAAGAAACCATCGTGCACGTGTGGTCGTGCACCAAAGCCGCAACCTCGCTGTGCGCACACATCCTGGCCTCACGCGGCGAGCTCGACCTGAACGCACCGGTCGTCAAGTACTGGCCCAAGTACGCCGCCGAGGGCAAGGACACGACGCTGGTCCGCCACGTCCTCTCACACCAAGCAGGCCTACCGGCACTCACCGACTGGCTACCCGCCGGCGCCTTCTACGACTGGGACCTGGTCACCTCAGCACTGGCCGCCCAGAAACCTCTGTGGGAACCGGGTACCAGACACGGCTACCACGGCCTGACGTTCGGCTTCCTGGTAGGCGAGATCATCCGCCGGGTAAGCGGCCTCTCCCTGGGCCAGTTCTTCGAAAAGGAAATCTCCGGCCCCCTGGGCCTGGACTTCTGGATGGGCCTGCCCGACGACCTGGAACCCCACGTGGCGCACACGATCCCGGTCGACCCAACTCAACCCGGCATCCTTCTACCTTCCTTGTTCCTCACCGCCATGACCCAGCCGGATTCGATGCCCGCCTTGATGCTGCTCAACAACGGCGGCTACATGACCCCAGGCGAATCCGACTCCCGCGCCGCCCACTCCGCCGAGATGGGCGCGATCGGCGGCATCTCGAACGCCCGAGGTCTGGCCGGCATGTACCGCCCACTGGCCCTGGGCGGTGCCTACAACGGCGTGCGCCTGGTAGACGAATCCCAGATCCCCCAGATGTCGAACACCGTCGTCTCCGGCCTGGACGCCGTAGTCGGCGTCCCGTCCCGATTCGCGCTCGGCTTCCAGAAGCAGGTCGACAACTCCTACCTGCCCGCCAACGACGCCGAGGGCCTGCAAATGCCCGAGGATGCGTTCGGCCACACCGGAATGGGCGGCTCACTGGGCTTCGCCGACCCGCGCGCCCGAATCTCCTTCGGCTACACCATGAACAGGCAGGGCCCAGGCCTGGCTCTCAACGCACGCGGCCAGTCGCTGGTCGACGCGCTCTACCGCGCCCTCGGCTACCGCCAAAGCCACGACACCTGGTTCGCCTGCGCCTGACCCATGCCGTTATGCCATGGGGGTGACATTCATGGACCTGAGGTCCATGAATGTCACCCCCATGGCAACTCACGCTGCGGATCAGAAGGGTTTGGGTTCTGCGGCGATCTCGTCGAGGATGGTGCTGAGCGGGACCGAAGACTGCGTCGACAGCGCGGCGGCCGCACCCGGCGGGACGTTCTCGGCGATGTCCGTACCGGCACAGGTGACCCGGGAAGCCGGCAAGATTCCCGACACCAGGTACTTGTTCACGATCGTGTCCACACAAGCGTTGCGCCGCAACGCGTAGTGCCCGTGCTGACCGTCGTTGGAAACGTTGATCAGCGGAATGCCCAGGTGCTCAGCCATGACCCGTCCGTTGGCCAGCGGAGTCTGCGTGTCACCATCAGAGTTGACCACCAAGCCGGCCGGGTACTTCCGCGTGATCGCCGGAATCTTCTCCGGCCGCTTGAACGCCCGGAACGTGCAGTTCGTCGGCGCCATGTAGTCGACCGTGCCACCGTACGGGTTCGTGTCCCGCCACCGCTTCATGTCGTTGTAGTACGTGTTCACATCGGTGAACCAGTCCCACTCACAAGTGACAGCCTGGTACACACCAGCAGAAGTGGGCTCGATGTCACCCTTCTTCAACGCGGCCACGATCGCGGAAGCCTCCCCAGGATCACCAGTCCCGGCCACGACAGAAGCGATGTGCCTGGAGAACGCCGCCCAAGACCGGCGATACCGAGTAGCCCCCACCGCGTAGTCGAACGACGAAACATCCGAGTACCCACCAAAAGGCCCAGCCTTCAACTTCTCCGCGATCCCGTCCAGCACCGACCGCACAGCAGCAGGCGTGGCCCCGAGCCCGTACGTCCCATGACGAGCAGCGGTCCACTCGGTCCACTTGCGAAGGTTGTCCGTGATGGCGTCCACCACGTCGACGTCCTGCTCGTGCCAAGTCTTCAACGGATCCAACGCGGAGTCCAGAACACTGCGATCCAACGACTTCGGGAACATCGAGCCGAACACAGCACCGAGCTGCGTGCCGTACGAGTACCCGACGTAGGAGATCTTCTTCTCCCCCAACGCCCCTCGGATCACGTCCATGTCGCGTGCGGTGTTCATGGTCGAGACGAACCGGCGCATCTCACCGCCGCCACGCTGGCAGTTCTCCTCAACCGCCCGCGAGTACTCGGACCAGTTGGAGAGCTGGGAATCCGTCGGACGCGTGGGCATCACGTCGTCGGACGACGTGGAAATGCACCGCAGCTGGGTGGACCGCCCGACGCCGCGCGGGTCCATGCCGATCACGTCGTAGATCTTCAACACCTCGGTCTGCGCGTTGAACCAATGCACAGCACCGAGTCCGGACCCGCCAGGCCCACCGGGGTTGGTCAGCAGGACGCCTCTGCGGCGCGCGGGATCCGAGGCACGTTTACGTGAGATCGCGATTTCCAGGTTGCCGTTGCCCGGGTTCTTGTAGTCCATCGGCACGATGACCGTGGCGCAGTCGATGCCCGTCGAGGGCGTGACCCAGCCGGCCGGGCACTCGCCCCAGGCGACGGTCTGGTCGTAGTACTCGTCCAACGGCCCAGCAGCCTGAGCCGTCCCCACCAGTGACACCACCAACGGAGCGACCAAAGCCACTCCACCCCAACGCTTCCTCACCGCAGAACCCCTCCCGATCATCGGTCAGCGACAGACGCTTCCGCAGTCGCCGACCCGATCGACACCCCCAAAGGTCGGGTGAATTTCACCTCACCTCGCACACCTCGTAGGTCAGCACCAGGCCGTCCAGAACGCCCTTCGCGACCGCCTGGACGCGGTTCAGCCACCGGTAGCGGTCGTCGCCGGTTTCGAACAGCGGGGCCGCGTACAACGGCTCGCCGAAACCATCCGAGACGTCAATCCGCCCTGAGTAGTGCAGAAACACGAAGGCGCCGTCGTGCGTGCGCAGCACAGAGCGGACGTCCAGCGTCGCGGTGCCGTCCGGGCCGATGGTCAGCCAGTCGGCGGCCGACGTGCCGTGCATCTCGCCGCGCAATCGGTCACCGACGAACGAACCGGACTCGACCTCGTAGATCAACCGATCACCGGATGGAGTTTTCGGGAGACGGTAAGGCTTTCGCAAGACAGCGGTCATCGTTCCCAACGGCACGAGCTCCATCACGCCACCGTCCCGCCGTCGACGACGATGATCGAACCTGTGGTGTAGGCGGCGGCCGCGGAAGCCAGGTACGCCACGGCACCGGCGACCTCGGCGGCCTCACCCACCCGTCCCAAGGCGGTCTTCGCGACCACGGACGCGTGCAGCCGCTCGTCAGCCACGATCGCCGCGGAGAAGTCAGTCCTGATCACGCCTGGCGCGACGGCGTTCACGCGGATCCCGGCGGGACCGAACTCCCGAGCCAAAGTCCGGGTGGCGCTGATCATCGCCGCCTTGGCCGCGGAGTACAGGCCCATGAACGGCTCGGCCTTCAAACCCGCTGCGGACACGATGTTGACGACCGAGCCGCCACCGTCGCCGAGCCCGGCCGCAACCGCAGCGCGGGTCAGGGACAAAGGCGCGCGCACGTTCACGGCCATGATCTTGTCGAAAGCGCGAGCGGAGACATCGATCAGCGGTCCGAACGGCGGCGCGGCGCCGGCGTTGTTGACCAGCACGTCGATCCGGCCGAAGCGATCGACGACGGACGACACGACGCCCGGGATCTCGTCGTCGTGCCCGAGGTCGGCGACGACGGGCAGGGCCTCGACCTCGAACTCGCGTTCCAGGGCCGACGCGACCGGCTTGGTGGCCTCGGCGGTGCGCGCGACCACGACAATGCTCGCCCCCGCGCGGGCCAGCGCCCGCGCCGACTCCAGGCCGATGCCACGGGTGCCGCCGGTGACCAGCGCGACGTGTCCGATCAGCGAAAACGGGTTGCTCGACATGGTGGCGAAATTATTCGACACTGTGTCGATTCAACAACGGCCACCGCTTATCTACCGGGAAACCCCGTACACGGACCGCAGCCACACCGCGGTCAGGGTGTCGACGACCTCACGGTCACGAGCCGCCGACTTCCGCGAGAGCGACAGGCTGTAACACATGGTCTCGTTCATCGAGACCAGCACAGTGGCCAGCGAACGTGCGGTCGGCGGCCCCGGCACGGCCACACCGGCGTCGCGTTCGATCTCGATCTGCGTCGCGGTCGAGTCGATGAACCTGCGGGCAACCCCGGACCAGAACCCGCGCACCAGTTCGCTGGTGTCGCGAGCACGAACGGCCGCGCGCAACACGGGACCGTGCGCCCGCCACAACGAAACGGTGCCCGCGATCGCCCGCCGGATCGAGTCCTCCGGCGGTTCGCTGCCCCGCCGCAACCACAGCGCCGCGTTGTCGTAGAGGCCTTCCACGACCCGTTCCGACAACGCGTACAGCACGGCTTCACGCGATTCGAAGTGGAAGTAGAACGTGGACCGGGAGATTCCCGCGCCGGAGGTCAGTTCGTCGACGGCGATCTCGTCGAGCGACTTCGTCTCGAGCAACCGCTCGGCGGTGTCGAGAATGGCCTGCGACGTCAGATCGCCCTTGCTGCGCTTGCGCCGCGAGCCGGTTGGGGACATGGCGAACATCATCGTGGATCGCCGCGACCCCAACAACACAAGGCGTGCGCGGTGCGGATGGGGTAGGAAGAGGTATGGATCCGGTCAAGGCGTTGAAGCAGGTGGCCTTCCACCTCGAACGGGCGGGCGAGCCGACCTACCGCGTCCAGGCGTTTCGCAACGCGGCGGCCGTTCTCGCCGAGCTGGACCCCGCGGACGTGGAGAAACGCGCGAAACTCGGCACGCTCACCGACCTGAAGGGCGTCGGGAAGTCCACCGCGGGCGTGGTCCTCGACGCGCTCGCGAACCGTGAGCCCGCCTATCTCGCGAAGCTCCGGCACGTCGACATCACCGGCGGCGAGGAGCTGCGCGCGCAGCTCAAGGGCGACTGCCACGTCCACTCCGACTGGTCCGACGGCGGCAGCCCGATCAGGGACATGGCGGAGGCGGCCCGCGATCTCGGCCACGAGTTCATGGTGCTGACCGACCACTCGCCGCGGCTGACCGTCGCGAATGGACTGACCAGGGAGCGCCTGGAGAAGCAGCTGGAGGTCGTCGCCGAGCTGAACGTGGAGCTGGCGCCGTTCATCGTGCTGACCGGCATCGAGGTCGACATCCTCGACGACGGTTCGCTCGACCAGGACGAGGACCTGCTGGCCCGGTTGGACGTCGTGGTCGCGAGCGTCCACTCGAAACTGAAGATGCCGAAGGCCGAGATGACCGCGCGCATGGTCAACGCCGTCGCGAACCCGCACGTCGACATCCTCGGCCACTGCACGGGCCGCCTGGTCGTGGGCAAGGGCCGGCCGGAGTCGCAGTTCGACGCCGCACGCGTCTTCGAGGCGTGCGCCGAGCACGGCACCGCGGTCGAGATCAACTCACGTCCGGAGCGGCTCGATCCCCCGCGCCGGCTGCTCAGCCTCGCCGTCGACGCCGGCTGCACGTTCTCGATCGACAGCGACGCGCACGCGCCCGGCCAGCTGGACTGGCTGAACTACGGCTGTGCGCGGGCGGAGGAGTGCGGTGTCACGCCGGACCTCGTGATCAACACCCGGCCCGCATCTCGGCTGCTGTCCGGGTGAGGTGCTCGTACCAGGAGACCAACGGCCCGGTGTCGGCCAGCGCCCGGCTCAGCGCGACCCGGCACAGGTCCCGGACGGGCTCGGGATCCCACCCGGACAACAGCTCGTCGATCGTCCCCAGAGATCCCAGCGCGTACCGCTCCAGTCCGGCGCAGATCGGCACGACCGTCCCGTCCGGCTTGACGACCAGCGGATCGACCCGCACGAACGCCGACGGGTCCGCCCGCAGCAGCGCGGCGGACGTGACGTCGAACTGGACCTCGACGGCGTCGTCCTCGGCGACCCGGTTCAGCTCGACCGCCGCGTAGACGAGGTCGACCCGGTCCACGCCGTGCGGGCGCACGCGCACCTTGCGCGCGCCCTCCCCCACCGCCTCGGCCGCCATGCGCCGAAGCGATGACACGTTGTCCGGCACCAGGTCGATCAGCACCGTCGTCCGGTGGCCGCTGGCAGCGCATTCACCCACATCGTCCAACCCCACCACGAGCTCGGCTCCCGGCACGGCCGTGAGCCAGCGAGGGTCGTGGACCTCGACTCCCATGTCCGTAAGGAGCGTCCATTCGGCCGACAAATACCTCCGTACCGCTCATCGGGCCATTTGGTTTTCTCATCTGGCTGTATCACGGCGAACGGCGCTTCCATCAGAGTGCAAACGAACCAGTCGCCCAGGTGGGCCACCTGCTCGGATGGGCCGATCAGGCGACTTGCCGCCACACCATCGGGAACGCCGGAAACGGGTACCGACGTCCAAGCGACGTCCTAGTTGGAGGGGAGGCAGCATGCGCCGCCAGTTCATCGTGCCCGCGGAGTCATGCGCCAGGAGTGCGGCAGAAGCACGCCGCACGGTGCTGCGCGACCTCCACGACGGTGTCGGCCCATCGCTCGCCGCCGTAGCCCTCGGGTTGCGGTCGGCGCGGCAGCTGCTGACCACCGACCCGGCCGGCGCGGCGAGGCTGCTCGCGCTGCTCGAGGACGAGATGCACTCCGCGATCGGCGACATCAAGGCGCTGGTGGCGAACGAGAGCCCGTCCTCGGTGACCAGGCTCGGCCTGGCGGGCGCCGTCCAGCAGTTCGTGGCCGCGTTGAGGTCACGGCTGCACGTCACGATCGACGTCGTGGTGCTCGGCGACCTCCCGCCGCTGCCGGACGCGGTGAGCGTCGCGGCGTACCGGATCATCCGCGAGGCGCTCACGAACGTCGTCACGCACGCCGACGCGCGCACGTGCCAGGTACGGCTGTGGTTCGACTCGGAGCTGCACGTCGAGGTGGTCGACGACGGCGTCGGTACCGCTGAGGTGTCGAACGGCGTCGGGCTCGCGTCGATGCGCCAGCGGGCCGGCGAGCTCGGCGGCACCTGCCGCGTCGAGCCCGGACGCGACGGCGGCACCAGACTCGCCGCGGCCATCCCGCTGAGATGAAAACACGATCATGATCTTGCGCGCCCTGGTCGTGGACGACCACCCGCTCTTCCGCCGCGGTGTCATGGCGGCTCTGACCGACAACGGCATCGACGTCCTCGGTGAGGCTTCCGGCGGCACGTCGGCGGTCGAGCTGGCCGCCCGGCTGCAACCCGACGTGATCGTCATGGACCTCAACATGCCCGACCTCGGCGGTGTCGAGGCAACGCGACGGATCGTGGCCGCGCGGCCGTCTGCCCGCGTGCTCGTGCTGACCATGTTCGACGATGACGAGTCGGTGTTCGCGGCGATGCGAGCAGGCGCGCGCGGGTATCTGGTGAAGTCCTCGCGGCCGCAGCAGATCGTGGACGCGGTGCGTGCGGTCGGAGAGGGTGAGGCGATCTTCAGCCCGGCCGTCGCGACCCGGTTGCTCGAGTTCTTCGCGACCGCACCACGTCCGAGCACGCTGCCGGAGCTGACCGGGCGCGAACGCGAGGTCGCCCGTCTGATGGCGGCGGGCAAGGGCAACGCCGTCATCGCCAGAGAGTTGTTCCTGAGCACCAAGACCGTGCGCAACCACGTGTCCAACATCCTCCGCAAGCTGCAGGTAGCTGATCGCGCCCAGGCGATAAACCTGTTCCGGGACAGTTCGGGATAACTGCCCCTGTCAGCCGGGACGTCCCAGGAAGGATGATTTTCAGGCAGACGTCAGAAGGGGAGCTGATGAACGCCGAACCGGTAACCGTTGTCCTGCACGCCGCCGACTCGATCACTCGCGCGGGCGTGACCGTCGCACTGCGCTCGCGCCCGGAGATCCGGCTCGTCGAACCGGAGACCGCGGAGAGCTGCGTCGCCCTCGTCGTCGCGGAACGTCTCGACGAGAACGTCCTGCAACTGCTGAGAAAGCTGCAGTGCCAGCCCAACCCGGGCATCGTCCTCGTCACGGGCGACGTGGCCGACTCCGAGCTGCTCGACGTCGTCGGCAGCGGGGTGTCCGCCGTGCTGCGCCGCGCCG
Organism: Lentzea alba; assembly: GCF_011067745.1. Lineage (GTDB taxonomy): Bacteria > Actinomycetota > Actinomycetes > Mycobacteriales > Pseudonocardiaceae > Lentzea > Lentzea alba. The sequence goes on along the minus strand of NZ_JAAMPJ010000011.1, from coordinate 103,755 downwards.
AGGCCACGCCGGACACGCTGGTCCGCCTGATCCGCGCGGCCCACGCCGGGGAGGGGTCGCTGCCCGCCGACCTGCTCGGCCGGCTGCTGGGCCGGGTGTCGCAGCTGCAGCGCAACGTGTTGCGGCCCAACGGGCTCAACCTCGCCGGCATGTCCAGCCGGGAGACCGAGGTGCTGCGCATGATCGCCGACGGCCTGGAGACCAGGGAGATCGCGGAGCGGCTGTGCTACTCGCAGCGGACGGTGAAGTCGATCCTGCACGACATCACCAACCGCTTCCAGCTGCGCAACCGCGCCCACGCCGTGGCCTTCGCCCTGCGCGAAGGCCTCATCTGAGCTGGTCACTCAGCTCGCCCGTTGAGGACGACGGAGGGCGTGCACGCGCCCTTCGGTTGCGGGTTCTGGCAGCTCACCCGGAACACGATCTTCTCGCCGGGCTGGAACCGGAGCGGTTCCTGGAAGTGCTCGTCGCGGTCCCGGAAGTTCCCGAGTCCGATGACCCGGATGACGCTGCGGGTCCCGCCCGCGTCCCGGACGAGCTGGGCGGTGCCCGTGTCGCCCTTCGCGTTCTCGAAGAAGATGTCCTTGATGAGCAACGTCTTCTTGTCGTCCGGTGGGGTGAAGGTGACCTCGGTGAAGGTGCCGGCGTTCGCGACGATCGCGGAGGTGGAGTCGAGCCGGAACGTCACCGGTTCGCCCTTCTCCGCGGGCTTGGGCAGCGTCGGCGTCGCACTCGTGTCACCCGGTTTGATGCCCAGCGCGTCCAGGGCCTGTCCGGCGTTGGCCGCCGCCTCCTTCGACTCGTTCTTGGCCGCACCGGCGGCGCTGGCCGCCTCGTCGGCCTTCTCCTTGATCTCCTTGCTCTCCTGCTGCATCGCCTCGCGGGCCGCGGACTTCACGGCCGGCGCCAGCACCGAGAACCACAGCGCCACCAGGGCTCCCGCGAGCAACAGCAGCGCGATCAGGGCCGGCAGCAACCACTTCGGCAGCAGCTGGCGCTGGACCATCGTGCCCTGGGCGACCAGCGGCTCGCCCTGCTCCGGGACGACCTCGACCTGGAACGGGCGCCGCTGGGGCTCACCGCGCCAGAACGTCTTGCGCGGCTTGGCCCGCAAGCCGACGAACGCCGTGGTGCCCGGCGGGAGCGAGATCTCCGTGCGGTCCAGCCGGAAGTCGAGATCGTCCTCGGGGTCGATCGCTCGCAGCCGCAGCAGCGCGGGCGCGTTGCCCACGTTGTCGACGGCGACCTCGTACTTGGCCTTGCGGGCACCCTCCGCCTTGGCTGGCACCAGTTCCACGGCCACGTCGGTGAACGCGCCGACCACGACGACGCCCTCTTCGACGACCGACCCGTGCGGGTCCTCGCGTGAGATCACCCGGACGCCGAACGGGACGGAGCCCGCGTAGACGCCCGCGTCCCGGGGTGGTGCGAACCGGACGAGCACGGGCGCGGACTCGCCGGGGTTGAGGTTGACCACGGCCGGTTCGGCGTGGCTCCACGACGCGGCATCGCCGACGACGTCGATCGTGAACTGATCCACCAGCTCGCCGGCGTTGCGCACCACTACCTGACAGGTGACGTCCCCGCCCGGCGCGACCGCGAGGTCCGAAGTGGACAGTGTCGCTGTTGCTCCCATGACTTGAAGTCTCCTTCTTCAGCGGCCCTGTGGCAGCGGCGGTTCAGACGTGGGCGGGTGCGCTCATCTCTGCCCGTTGGTGCAGTTGCGCGGAAGGTCAGCCGCGCTCGACGAAGTCCGACGGCTGCACGGTGCTCGGCAGCGCGAGGAAGTCCGCGGACTTCACCTCGCCGAACTTCGTGCCCTCGACGGAAACGGCCTGCGCTTGGCGAATTCCTTCGGAGTCGTTGTGGAAGACCAGCAGCTGCGCGGAGAACGTGCCGTCGGCGGTGGTGACTTCTCCCGGTGTCTCGGAGATGCCGGTGGTCCAGCCGAGCCGGAGTTTCGCGCCCGCCGGGAAGTCCTTGCCCTGCAGCGAGACCACGCCGCCGAGCGGTCCGGCCTGCTGGTCGACCGTCAGCGTGGGCTGTTTGATCACGATCCGGGTGACCGCGAGGTTGTCCTGCGCGTTCTGGTCCGGACCGGTCGCGATCACGACGCCGACCAGTTCGCGGTCGACGGCCTGGGTGGCCGGGACGGTGAACTTGACCTCGGCCTGGCCGTCGGGCCCCAGCGTGCCGACCAGGCACTCCGGCTGGCAGCCGAACGCCGAAGCGACCACCCGCACGTTCGTCAGCGTCGACCCGGAACTGTTGAGCAGCTTGAAGGTCACGCTGACGTCGTCACCGCCGACGAACGCAGGCACCGGGTTCGCCGACACCGCGAGCGACAGGGAACCGGTGCGTTCCAGGACCTTCACGGTGACCTGGGACGTGATCGCGCCGACCGCCGCCGTCACCACGTGCTCGCCCGCGGTGATGCCGGTGGCCTCACCGGTCACCGTTTTCCGTTCTCCCGGGGCGATCGGGCCGAGGTTCGTGCCCGCCGGTCCGCCTTGCAGGCCGGGCGGCACGGTCACGGTGACCGTGGCGGGAGCGGGCGCGAAGCCGGAGTTCGTGACCGCCACCTCGATGGTCGTCTTGCCGTTGAACGGTATCTCGGCAGGTGTGGCCGTGGTGGTCACGGCGAGCCGGGGAAGTCGTTGCACTGTCGGCTGACCGGCGTTGCGGGTCAGCAACTGCGGGGTGCCGCCCTGGACGGGCACGGTGTACAGGTCCGGTGGCTGCTCGATGCCTTCGATCTGGAACACGAGCCTGGTTCCGTCGGGCAGCCAGGCGGGGTCGCGCGGGCGGATGATGTCTTCGGCGTCCTCCACGACCTGGCGGGCACCGGACCCGTCCGCGTTGACCGTGCAGATCCGCTCGCTGTCCTGGCTGAACGCGAGGCTCTTGCCGTCCGGGGACCACGCCGGATCCTTGTCGTCACGGGCGTCGCACGGTTCGGCGAAGCGCGCCGACAGATCGGTTTGACTGCTGCCGTCCGGCGTGACGAGCCAGATCCGCGCGCCCTCGGAGTCCTTCGCGACGACCGTGACGACGGCGGTGTCCGTGCCGGTGTTGCCCTGGGCGTCGGTCGCGGTGCAGGTCACCGTGGTGGTGCCGATGGGGAACACCGTGCCGGACGGCGGCGTGCAGGCCGGCGTGAGCGGCTGACCCTGGCTGTTGGTGGCACTCGCCTGGTACGTGACCGGCACGCCAGGGCCGTCCGGGGCCTGCACGGTCACGTCGTCCACGCGCACCAGCGGATCGACGAGATCGGCCACCCGCACGGTGACGGTCTGGACGTGGCCTGGCCGGACGTCGGGTTCGTTGTTGAGCCGGAACTCGATGGTGCAGCGCAAGGTGCTGCCCGGCGTGGCGTTCGGGGCGATGGTGAACTTCTCGGCGAACGTGAAGTCCTGCCCGCTCGGACCTTCGACCGGCCCCGGCGGGGTGAGCTCGACGCTGAGGCCGGTGTCGCACTTCGCCGTCGGCATGACCTTCACCGGGAGGTCGTCGATGCCCTTGAGGATCGCCTGGCCGATCTCCTTCGCGCCGCTGGTGAGGTGTTTGACCACACCGTTGGTGCGTGCGGCGATCTGCGTGGCCTGTTCTTCCGAGTCGAGCCGGCGCCCGGTGGCGGGGCCGGTGTCGACCCCGATGACGCGGACATTGGCTTTGTTCAACGCGGTGACGGCGTCGTCGAACGTGTCGTCCTCGTCAGGCCCCGGCAGGGTCGGCTCGTCGCCGATGAGCACGACGACCCGGCTCGAGTCGGGCCGGAAGTCGAACTCGCCGCTGGAGGTCTCGATCAACGCGTTGAACCACATCTCCTCCGAGTTGTCCTCGTCGACCAGCTTCACGCCCTGGACCGCGGCCACCGGGTCCGGCGTCAGCTCGACCTCGCGCTTGAAGAGCCTGATCCGGTTGTTCTCGGGGCCCGCGTAGGTGGCGACGCCGAACCTGGTCTCCGACTGCACGTCCTTGACGTCCTTGACGATCGCCTCGAGCTGGTCCTTCACCGCCTGCAGCTCCTCGCCCATCGACTTGCTGGCGTCGATGAGCAGCACCACGTCCGGGTTCGGCGGGATGCGCGAGGTGTGCACGACCTGTTCCAGGTCGAACGTGCTGCCCTGGCGGCCGGGACGATCGGTGTCGGGCTGGGTGATCTGCGGCGGCGGTGGGGTGATCGTGCTGGAACGGCGGCTGATCGCGATGGTCTTCCCGTCCGGGGACCAGTCCGGCTGGGTGTCGTCGGCGCTCAGGTGCTTCGGCACCGGGATCTCGCCCGTTTTGACGCCGTCGGCCACGCGGTAGATCTCGACGACCGGGCGGGAGCCGTCACCGATCGGGATCCAGGTGACGAGCGCGATCTGCGTGCCGTCCGGGGACCACGCCGGTTCCGACTGGGCGAGCACCTCGTCGTTGAGCCGCTTGGGGTTCGTCCCGTCGGCGTTGGCGATCATGACGTGCCTGTCGTCGACGTAGGCGAGTTTGGTGCCGTCGAACGAGAACGCCGGGTCGTACTGCTCACGCCGGTCGTTCGTCAGGTTGGTGCGCGTGTTTCCGTTGCTGTCGACGGTGAGGATGTCGCCGTCACCGGTGAAGCCGATGGTGAACGGCTCGGTCTGCGGTGGCTGGGCAACGGCTACCGGTACTGGCGCTGTCAGCAACGCCACGAGCAACAACGGAAGTGCGCGCACGGTCAATTCACCTGCTTCTGGAACAGTTCGATCTCGCTGATCGCCGTGTCGGTGCTCTCGGCGGACGGGTAAACGCCCGCGATGAGCACCTGGACCTGCTTGACGCCGTCACCGTTCTTGATGGCGTGCTGCTGCTCCTCCGGCGTGTCGATGAGTGGGATGTCGTGGGTCTTGCCGGTGTCGAACACCAGCGTCAGGCGCTGCGGCCGTTGGGAGCCCAGGTACTTCTTCGGGTCGCCGCTGCGCACGATGATCCGGCGCAGGTCCGCGGCGTGGTCGAACTGGATCGTCAGCGCGGCGGTCTTCGGGTCGGTCTTGGCGGCCCAGAAGGTGGCGGTGTTGTTGTCCATCGCGAAGCTCGCCGGGTGGTCCGGGAGTTCCGACGAGGCCGCGATCGCGCTCTGCCGGATGGGAACGGGCTTCTCGACGAACATGCCGACGACCGTGTCCTTCGCGTCGATCACCTGGGTGTTCACGTTGCTCCGGAACGGCTGGGAGAACGCGTACAGGCCGCCGAACAGCAGCACCGCGACCGCGAGCGCCCACCGGAAGGCCTTGCCGATGCCCTGGCGGACCTTGGTCGTTCTCCGGACGCGACCCGGCCGGCTGCCGCGTTCCCTGATCTTCGGTCCCTTGGTGGGCAGCCAGCGCTTCCACCAGGGTTGCTTCTGCGTGATCGCGTCGTGCAGCGAGTGGCCGCAGACGTTGCAGAACTTCCTGGTGGGCACGTTGCCGGACCCGCACTGCCCGCAGATCAGGTCGCCGGGCTGGGGCTGGCGTCGCAACGTCTGTTGTGGACGGTGGTGTGGCTGCTGCTGGGGAGCGGCGTCCGGGCGGACGGGCCCGGCCTGGACCTGGGCGCCGGTCCACTTCAGGAAGTCGCCGCAGTTGCCGCAGAACTCGGCGTTGGGCGCGTTGTGCTCCCCGCAGGTCTGACAGACGATCATGTGGTCACCTCGATGGTCGTGGCGACGTGGGCGGGCACCATCCGGCGCACCGCCGCGGTGATCCGCGCGCGGTCGACACCGTCCGGGTTCGCCACCCGGATGCGGATCAGCACGTGCGCGGGAGAACTGCCGGGCATCGGGCCCTGCGGATGCTGCGAGACCGACGTGCCGCCGCTGTCCGCGATGTCGACACGGCCGCCGGTGAGCAGCCAGACGTGTTCGGCGAGGCCCCTTCTGGTGCCGCGGAACCGGTGCAGCCGCACGGCGCGCGCGACGAGTTCGCGGCGTTGGGGTGCCGACCAGCTCTCGTCGAGGTCGAGCGCCACCCAGCCGGCCAGCCAGTCGACGAAGTCCGGCGGCGCGAGGCGCGGATCGAGGTAGGCCGGGAAGCAGTCGAGGACGGTGAAGACCGGGGCGAGGACCTCGTCGAGGGCCTGGGTGAAGCGCTGGGTGAAGTCGTCGTCGGTGTAGACGGCGGGCATGCGCTCGCCGAGGGGGTGGGGCGAGATCAGGTCATCTACCGCACTTCGCATGGTCAGCTCCTCACCACGCGGACCTGGTGCCCGTACGAGAAAGCCAGCCCGTTCGGCGGCAGGTCCACCCGTTGCACCGCCTGCCCGCGCTCCCCCGTCACCAGGTTCGCGGCGAACAGCCGTACGTCCTCCACCAGCTCCACACCCGCAATCCGTTGCAGCACCGCGTAGACCTCGCCGGAGTGCACCGGCCGTCCGAACGGCCACCCGTCGCCGTCCGCGCCGCCGCGAATCGGGTCGAGGTAGTCCCCCAGCGCGTCCATCGCACGTGCCCGGACCGCCTCGGTCGGCGTACCGGTCCGCGCCTTGAGGTCCGCGACGACCGTGATGCCCTGGTAGAACGGCGGCTCCACGCTCACCCGCGCGCCGACGCACCTCCGCGCGTCGAGGTGGCGCGCGATCTTTTCGAGGGTCTCCTGATCGACCTCGAAGGCCGCGAAGTTCGGCTCCTCGTGCGCCGGAACGGCCGGCACGACCAGCACGCGCACCCCGTCGTCCCCCGGCGCACACCGGACCCGCGCGACCTCCGGGGCGGCCTCTCGGGCGAGGATCTCGTAGTCCTCGGCCGTCACCGCCCGATCGCGGGTCCGCAACGACAGCGGCCCCCGCAGTGCCGCGTCCTCGACGGACTCACCCGCGACACCACCGCGACCGGCCTTGCGGTTGGTCACGTTGCTCACGAACGGCACCGGATCCCGTTGCACGGTCACGAGGTTGCGCGCGACGTTGCCCCGCAGGCCGCCGCCGGTGCGGTACTCGGGCACGCGGATCGCCGCCGACTTCGCCGGAACGGCGCCGTAGTGCCGCAACGTCCCGTCCTGCTGGCGCACGGCCGGGCCGAAGATGATCTGGCCCCCGATGTTGTCCAGCTGGAAGTGCCGGTCGTCCGGCCCCGACTCGACGAACGCGGGGACCTCGACCCACTCGTCCCAGCCGTCGGTGGTCGCGACCTCGACGGTGATCGGCGCCCCCGCGACGACCGGGGTGCGGGCGAGCGGGAACCGTTGCCCGGCCACGCCTTCCGAGACGCCGATGGTCTCCGCCTGGACGACGTCGGCGTGCACGGCCTCGGTGGTGCCGCCGATGGTCGACGCGGTGACGTCGCGGATCTTCGGCGAGCGCTGGTAGAACGGCTGGTCCTGCCACAGTTCGGCGGCGCGGCAGCGCAACCAGCCGGCGCGTTGCCGGACCAGGATCGACGTGGTGTGGCCGGGCGGGACGTGCACCACGACGTCGCCGGCGGAGTTGAAGCCGCCGTTGGTGAAGTGGTCGACCTCGCACGCGGTCCAGCCCTCGCTCGTCCAGGCCTCCCACACCCATGGCGGGTCGGCCGGGTTGATGCCGGACCCCATCGGCTCGCAGTCGAACCTGAGCAGCACCGCGCAGCCCGGAACGGCGGCGGACAGGCCGAACAGCACGGCGTCCCCCGGTTCCGGCTGCTCGCTGAACGCCGACGGTTCCTTGGCGGCCTTGAGGTCGTCGGTGCGGTCCACGGGCTGGCCGTTCGCCGTGGCCGTGGCCAGGTGCGTGAGTTCGCAGGGCACGATCGTGAGCGGGCGGTCGACCGTGAAGACGACGGGCTCCTCGAGGCCCTTTCGCTGCGTCGCGACCTGGTTGCCCTGCGGCACCTCGACCGGGGCAGGTTGGGGTGCCGACAGCCAGTAGGTGACGTCCACGCGAGCGGCGGTCGGGGCGAACAGCTCGACTCCGATCAGCTCCAGGAACTTGAGGTAGTGCAGCCGCGGCACGCGGTTGAGCCGGTACATCAGCTCGTCGACCATGTGCGCGAAGGCTTCGATCAGCGTGACACCGGGGTCGGAGACGTTGTGGTCGGTCCACTCCGGACAGTGCTGCTGGACGCGGCGCTTGGCCTCGTCGACGAGCTGCTGGAAGCGCCGGTCGTCCAGGTTCGGCAAGGGAAGCGGCATCACGCACCGTCCTCGTGCGGCGGTATGACGTAGAACGGGAAGACGAGGTTGCGCGGATCGTTGGTGTTGCTCAGGGTGTAGCGGATGTCGATCAGCAGGGTGCCGTTGCCGGCCTCGGCGAAGTCGACGACCACGTCGGTGAGGTCGATGCGCGGTTCCCACCGCTCCAGCGACGCCCGCACCTCGTAGGCGATCTGCCCGGCCGTCGTCGAGTCGGCGGGCGCGAACACCAGGTCGTGGATCGCGCAGCCGAACTCGGGCCGCATCGGGCGTTCCCCCGGCGCGGTCGCGAGGATCAGCCGGATGCTCTCCACGATCTCGCGGTCGCCGTCGACGAGCGCCACCGAGCCGGTCGCGTCGGTGCGGACGGGAAAGCTGAGGCCCCTGCCGATGAAGTCCACCGGTTCACCCTCCGATCAGGACGGTCGGACACCCCGGCGGGAGGATCGGCGCGCCGCAGCCGCTCATGTCGCCCACGCGGGCCGCGGGCTTGCCGCCGATCAGCACCGTCGGGCAGCCCGGCGGGATGATCGGCGTGGGCGGGTGCACGGCGGGCGGCGGGAACGAGCACGTGTGCATGTTCCCGACCGTCGCCGCGGGCAGTCCGCCGATGAGCACGGTCGGGACACCGGGCGGCATGACGACGCCGGGGTGCCCGGTCATGTCTCCGACTCTGGCTGCGGGTGGCATGTGTGCTTCCTCAGTTGATCTTGACGATGGAACCCTTGACGGTGAGGACACCGCTGGAGGTCACCTCGGTCTGCGCCTGGCCGGCGATCTTGACCTGCGCGCCTTCCGCCTTGAGCTCGGTCTGCGCCTTGACGGTCACCTTCTGGCCCTTGAGCTCCAGCGGCCCGGTGCCGGCGTCGACGGTGATGCCGTTCTGCGCCTTGACGTTGATGGTCTTGCCGCTGGTGATCTCGACGTTCTGCGACTTCTGGTCGAGCTTGACCACGAACTTCCCGTCACCGCTGGAGATCACGATGCCGTCGTCCTCGACGAACTCGACCTTGTGGCCCTTGCGGCTCACGAACCCCCTGGCCGCGATCTCGCCGCTGGCGCCGTCGACCGGCGGTTTGGTCAGCTTCGGCGGCTTGTCCTTGCCGTTGTAGAGGCCGCCGAGCACGTAAGGCGCGTCGAACTCGCCGTGCTCGAAGCCGACCAGCACCTCGTCGCCGACCTCGGGGAGGATCACCGTGCCGCGATTCGCCCCGGCGCCCGGTTGCACCGTTCTGGCCCAGACGCTGGTGAAGTCGTTGGCGAGCCACGGGAACTTCACCTGGACCCGGCCGAGTTGCAGCGGGTCCTTGGCGTTCGTGACGATCGCGGGGACGAGTCCGTTGAGCGGCTTGGCCGTGGTGCCGTGGACCAGCCCGTAGAGCGAGCGTTCCTGCCTGCCGGACACGGTGAACTCGGTGGTGTAGCCGGTGTGCTCGGCGAACAGGTGCCGGGTGCTGGTCAGCGTGTACTTGCCCTGGAACGGCTCACCGACGTTGGCCAGCGCCACCGCCACGCCCGCCTTGAGCTCCGGATTTCCCTTCGCCACCCCGGTGAGCTCGGCGCAGGAGCCACCGAGCTGTGCCGCGATCGCTTCCGCCGCGGTCTTGGCCTCGGCGTGCGTCCGGTAGGGCAGGCCGGTTTCGAGGTGGGGCGGGGCCTTGAACTTGCCCGCGAGCTCCACCGGGTTCGCCTGCGCCACCTCGACTCCCGCGGTGTTCGGGGTGGCGGTCGCGACGACCTCCTGCTTGTTCTCGAAGTCCCAGCCCCTGACCTGCACCTCGGGCACCTGGCCGGCGGTGGTGATGCCGGCCCGCAGCGCCACGAGCGTGCTGTGCATCTCGAGGACGAGCGGGTTCGACTTGGCCTTGGCGTTGGGTTTCGGCGCGGCCGCCGGTGGTTCGGGCAGCTTGAAGTCGAGCTTGCCCTCGCGGACGGCGATCTGCGCGCCGACGGTTCTGGCCAGGCGGCTGAGGAACTCCCAGTCGCTGACGTTGTCCTGGCTGAGCTGCGTGTCCGGCCGGCCGCCGAAGCCCGGCACGTTGTCGATCTCGCCGGGCTTGATCTTCGCGCGTTCGGCGACCTTCCTGACGACGTCGCTGACCGTCATGTTCGGGTAGACCGCGACCCGCGTGCCGCGGAACAGCCGGTGCGCCTCGTCGTACCCTCTGACCTCGGTGAACGTGCCCTGCCCGTCCAGCTCGACGCCGACCGCCGTGATCTCGCCGCTCATCAACGACTTCGGCCCGCCGGGGTCGGCCGTCTGCACCTTGAGCGCGGCCTTCGCACCGATCTTGAAGCCGCCCTTGGCGAGCACGACGTGGCCGGGGTCGCGGAACCGCAGCACGAACATGTCCGGCAGGTTCCGGCTGTCGTCGACGTACGCGTAGGTCAACAGCAGCTTGACGTCCGCGGGCAACGGCCGGCCCTCGACCTCGACGACCAGGTTGTTGGCGAAGCTCTCGTTAGCCATGCTGGATCTCCTCCAACGCCGGAACGAGGACCGTCGTGCCGAGCTTGAGCCGCATCGGGTCGTCGATGCCGTTGGCCTCGGCGATGTGGCGCCACAGCTCCGGATTGCCGTACGCCTGGTACGCCAGGCTCTGCAGCGAGTCGCCGGCGGTGAGGACGTGCACGTCCCTGGCCGCGAGCGCGCCGCTGGTCGGGTTCTGCCCGCCCGGTTCACCGCTGACCTCTTCGAGGTTGACCGTGCACACCGCCCGCACCGGCATGCCGCCGGGGGTGAAGAGCGTGTACTTGGCCGTGACGCTGGAGACGTAGCTCGGGAAGCCCTTCGTGGTGCCCCACTGGAAGATGACCCAGGGCGGGCTGCCCTTGCCGTCCGTGCGGCTGTCCTTCGTGGGCACGGTGAGCTTGAACAGCTGCTCGACCATCTTGACGGTCGAGTCGCCCATGTCCTTGGTGGAGTCGAGGAAGATCTCCAGACTCAGCTTCGCGGGTTCGGCGCCCTTGAACTCCGGCACGCCGGCCTTGGCCGCGTTGGGCTGCGTCTGCCGCTGCCACTTGGCGTTCTTGGCGAGCGTCAACTCCTTGGGGTTGAACTGGAACTCGATGTCGGCGATCCACGCACCCGGCTTCTGCACGCTGCCGCGCTTCGGCGGCTCGTGCACCACCAGGATCGCGTGCACCATCTTCTTGGACGTCGTCGCGGGCCCCGCGCTCGTGAACGTGATGGTCATCGCGCGTCCAAGAACCCGTGGTGCGCCAGCTCGAGCGTCTCCGTGGCGACCTTGGTCTGCTCCGCGCTCAACTGCGGCCCGGTCCACCTGACCGGGATGACCTCGCTCAGCGACCAGCTGGCGATCGTCTTGCCCTCCAGCGTCTTCGCCTCGATGACGGCCGTCCGCCGCTTGACGCCCGACGCCATGCCGGCGATCCACTTCGTGATCTTCTGGCTGTCCCTGGTGACCGGCCGGGTGAGCTTGACGTTGGGATACTTGATGCGCGTCGGCAGCTGCCAGACCATCCCGTTGTTGCCGCCCTCTTCCCGCTGCTCGATGACGAACTCGCACCCGAGCCCCTCACAGCTGTTGAACGACCCCAGGTCGTCCTTGTCCACCTGCACGCTGAAGCAGACGGCGACGGCTTCCTCTGGTGCGGTCATGGCGTTGTCCTCACAGGTCGGTGAGCGCCCCACGACGCTCGCGGTCGAGCCACAGATCGGCCTTGAGCCGGCGCAGCAGGGGGTCGTACAACTTGCGGAGCAGTTCCTCGGGGTTCTGCGCCGACGGTGCCGCGGCGGGCTGAGCCTTTTCGGGCTGGGGTGGTTCGGGCTGGGACGGTTCGGGCTGGGGTGCTTCGACTCGCTGGACTTCCACGATCCGCTGGACGAGTTCGGGCGCCGGGGGTTCGGGAGTGGCGACGACCGGCAGCGCTGGAGGTGTTGCCCGTTGGACGGCCGGCGGGCTGGTACCTGCGAACCGCTGTGCGACCGGCTCGGCGAAGTCTGTCCGGGGCAAGGCGAGTGTCGTGGTTGCTGTTGGGGCGCCGGTTGGTTCGGGGTGGGTGAGGACCGGCAGGGCGGGCGCGGTGCCGACAAGCCGTTGCACCACTGGGGAACTGGCCTGTGGCAACGTGGGCGGATCCCCAATCCGGGTGTTCGGGGAGGCTGGAGTGTGGTTCACCGTGGAGAGGCGCTGAACCGTCGGAAGTGCGGCGGTTCCGGGGCTGTTCTGGCCACCATTGACCGGGTGGTCCACTGCTCGCTGCAGCGTTGGTGCATCCGCCTCGGCCCGCTGCACCATCGGTGACGCGGGTCCGGGGACGGCACCGGTCTGGAGGATGTCAGGCATGCGCTGCAACGTCGGCGCATCCGCACTCCACGCAGTCGAGGGCGGGTCCGACTCGGTCCGCTGCACCGTTGACGCCACGGCACCCTCGGCGGGTCCGGGGATCGGGCCGAGCCGGCGGACGTCCACCGGGTGATCCACTGCTCGCTGCAGTGTCGGCGCGTTCGCCTCGGCCCGCTGCACCATCGGTGACGCGGGTCCGGGGGCGGTGCTGGTCTGGAGGATGTCAGCCGTGCGCTGCAGCGTCGGCGCGTCCGCACTCCGAGCAGCCGAGCGCGGGCCCGACTCGGTCCGCTGCACGATCGGCGGCACGGCACCGCCGACAGGTCCGGGGATGGGGCCGGTCTGGCGGACATCAGCCGGTTGTTCTGCTGCCCGCTGCACCGTCGAGGACGCGACATCGCGGGCGGGTTCGGGAGTGACGCTGCTTTGACGGATGTCGGCTTGCTGCAACGTCGGCACATCCGCACTCCGAGCAACCGTCGCCGACACAGCACCCTCGACGGAGCCGGGGACAGCGCCGGTCTCGCGGACATCAACCGCACGCTGCAACGTCGGCACATCCGCACTCCGAGCAACCGTCGCCGACACAGCACCCTCGACGGAGCCGGGGACAGCGCCGGTCTCGCGGACGTCAGCCGCACGCTGCAAGGTCGGCGCATCCACACTCCGAGCAACCAAGGATTGCCCCTGCTCGGTCCGCCGCACCGCAGGCGACACAGCACCGCCGACCAGTCCGGGACCGATGCCGGTCTGACGAACGTCAGACGCGCGCTGCAACGTCGGCACATCCGGCCCCAGCTCGGGCCCCTGCACCGTCGCCGACACAGCACTCTCAACCGGCCTGGGGACGCTGCCACCCTGACGAACATCAGCCGCACGCTGCAACGTGGGCCGATCCGCAGAACTGCCCACCTCGCCGACCACCGACGGACCCAGCTCGGTCCGCTGCACGGTCGGCGACCCAGCCCCTTCGACGGGTCCGGTCTGGCGGACGTCAGGCGCGCGCTGCAGTGTCGGCGCATCCGCACTCCGAGCAACCTCGGACGGCCCCTGCGCGGTTCGCTGCACCGCTGGCGTTGCGGTGCCTCGGACGGGTTCAGCAGTGCTCGGGCGAACATCGGCCAGGCGCTGCACCACCGGCCCGACAGCTCGCTCCGGCGTGTCCTCGTGGAATTCGGCGGACTGCTGAGGCCCTGCCGGCACCTGCTCGGCGAGGCCCAGTATCGGGGCCGACGCCGAGTCACCAGACTCCTCCGGGCTGTGCACCACGTGTTCGGTTCCCGGCTCGTTCTGGGCAGACACTCGGGTGGCGGAGGGCGGTTCCGGCGCGGACGGCACAACAGATCGCTGCACGACCGGCGAGATCGGCTCACCGAGGCCCAGCCTCCGCGGCCGGGCCGGGCGAGGCGGCTCTTCCGGCACCGAGCGCTGCACCGCCGCCGCCGGCCCGGTCTCGTTCGCGGTCTCGGTCACAAGTTCCGGCAATGCGGGTTCCTGCACGGGTTCCGGCCGCGGTTCAGGTGCAACCTCAACGTGACCTGGCGAAACCGCGGGCGCGCTGTCCACCGCCAGCCGCGAAACCACCGGCACCGCGGCAGGTTCGGACTTCCACACCGGAGTCCAGCCCGAAGGTTCCGCGGCAGCAGGAGCAGCCACGTCCGAGATCGAGCCGGACGGCTCGGCCGGGCCCACGGCGTGGGCCAAGGGCGCCAGGAACGACGGGTTCTGCCACGACGTCAGCCGCGACGAGAAGGACGACACCGGGTTGATCAGCGGATGCGGCGAGACGACCCGCTGCAGGGGCGGCAACGTCCGCCAGTCGGCCCGGACCACGGGCAAAGGAGCAGAACGCCGTCGAAAGGGCCACACGACAAGTCACCTCCCCGAACCAGAACCAGCCGAGATCCGCGTGTTGATGCGGCCGATCTCCTCCACGTACCGCAGCCGCTCGGGGTGCTCCAGGTCCAAAATGGACTCCAGCGACCAGTGGAAGTGGTAGGCGACGTACGCGACCTCCGAGTACAGCCGGTCCGGCGCGTACGTCACGATTCCCCCAGGCGCCCACCTGAGATGTCGACCTCGAACCCGTGCCCGCAGGAGGGACACAGCACCGCCGAGCGCGTGTGCCCCTCGCTGTTGATGCGGCGGTACATGTCCTGCAGGAAAGCCAGGTCCGAGGCGAACAGGTTCTCGATGATCCCGGCGTGCACGTCGGTGACCGAACCGATCCGCACCACCACTCGCCCGAGCAGCACCACCGTCAGGAACGCCGCGTTCTCGCGAACGCGGTCGTCCCGCAACGGGATCAGCTCGTCGCGTGCCGTGGCCAGACGCATCACCCCGGACTTGTGCACCACGCCGGAGTCGTCCACGTAACCGCGCGGAAGCTCGAACGCGAACTCCGTCTGCATCGAAACGACAGCAGCAGCCCGCTTCACTCGACTTCCATCTCCTCGTAGGTGACCGTGAGCTTCTCGGTCAGCACGGAGGTGTCGCCGGCCTTCAACGAGCCGATCTCCAACGCCTTCGGCCAGCAGCGCATGATCTTGTAGCGCTTGATCGCGGAGCCTTCGTAGTCGTAGACGACGACCACGCCGTTCTTGCGGGCGGCGCCCATCTTGCCGAAGCGGGAGTCCTTCACCCACTTCTCGAACGAGTTGTCGCCCGTCAGGCCGCGGGTGAAGACGACCTCGCCCGCCTTCTGGCGGCCGGGCAGCTTCTTGATGACGTACTTGCCGTCGGCCATGTTCTGCTTGAGCTCGATGACGTCCTGCTCCATCTTCAGGCCGGTCACCTCGGAGATCTGCTTGATCGTGATGCCGTCGACCTCCAGGCCGAACGAGTGGCCTACCGACGTGTCGAGATCGGGGAGTGCCATGTCGATGAACCGCCTTTACTCGTTGACCAGACTGGTGCCGCCCTGCAACTGGGCGAGCCGGAAGACGACGAACTCCGCGGGCTTCACCGGCGCGATGCCGACTTCGCACACGACCTGGCCGAGGTCGATGCCTTCGGCCGGGTTGGTCTCGCGGTCGCACTTGACGTAGAACGCCTCGTCCGGCGTCAGGCCGAACAGCGCGCCCTTTCGCCACTCCATCACCAGGAACGCGGCGATGGTGCGGCGGATCCTGGCCCACAGGGCGTCGTCGTTCGGCTCGAAGACGACCCACTGCGTTCCGTCCAGAATGGACTCTTCCAGGTAGTTGAAGAGCCGCCTGACGTTCAGGTAGCGCCAGGCCGGGTCGGAGGACAACGTCCGCGCGCCCCAGACGCGGATGCCGCGCCCGGTGAACGACCGGATGCAGTTCACGCCGATCGGGTTCAGCAGCTCCTGCTCGGCCTTGGTGAGCTGGGTCTGCAGCGCCACCGCACCGCGCACGGTCTCGTTCGCGGGAGCCTTGTGCACGCCGCGGGTCGCGTCGGTGCGCGCCCACACGCCTGCCATGTGACCTGACGGCGGCACGAAGATGTTGTCCGAAGTGGACGGATCGTAGACCTTGATCCACGGGTAGTAGAGGGTCGCGTACTTCGAGTCGTAGCCCGCCTCGACCTGCTTCCAGTTCTTCATCTCGTCCGGCGAGAATTCCGGTGGCGGGTCCAGGATCGCCATGCGGTCGCCCATGAGCTCGCAGTGCGCGATCACCGCCGCCTGCACGGTCTTCACGGCTTCCAGCGTGATCAGCCCGCGCTGGTAGGAGCTCATCAGGTCGGGGACCGCGACCATCGTGACCTCGTCGATCGCCTCCAGACCACCGAAGCCGGTGCGGTCGGCGACGTCGCCCACGTAGTCGTCCGCCACGACCTTGCGCGGCACCGGAGGCGGCGCGGGGGCCTCGCGCAGCGCCACGGAAGCCTTGTCCGGTCGCGCGACCGAAGCTCCGGCGACCTCTTCGATCGTGATCAGCTTCGAGGCCGTGTTCACGACGGTGACGACGTTCTCCTTGCCGCGCTTGGCGGAGACCTGGTGCGTCTCGACGACCTTGCCGTTGTCCTTGACCAGCAACGAGAAGCGGTCGTCCGGCGCGTTCTCCCCCGCCGGGTCACCGACCTCGACCGAGAGCGAACCCGCGCCGAGCTCGCGCGCCGAGACGCGATACGCGCCCAGCTGGGCCTGCGGACCGGCAGGCAGCGCGGCGGCGGACTTCGACCCGCCGACGCGGACGACGTAGCAGTTGTTGCCACCGTTGAGGAAGTAGCCGTAGACGGCCAGCGGCAGGTAGCAGCCCTCGGCGAAGTCACCGAACTTCTCGGTGTACTGCGCCCAGTTCGACACCAGCGTCGCGGTGTTGTACTCACCCTTGGCCGCGAACCCGACGAACGCGGCGACGGCGGTGCCGACGCCCTCGATCGGGCGGGCACCTGCCTCCACCTCCTCGACGTACACGCCCGGCGAGAGATAGGTGGGCATCGACGGCCTCCCATGTCGTACGGAACCCTGTCCGACACATGCTGCTGCGACCAGGGAAAACGCGACACGACCGCGCGGCGGTGCCGGAGGGAGCCGGTGACTGCCCGAAAGGGCAGTCACCCTGTGGCGGGGTTTTCCCGCCGTTCACCGAACTGCCTACGAACGACCGTTGGAGAGCGGTGCTCCGCACCCCTACTCTTCGCGACGGCCCATGTCCGCCCACCACTGCAAGGACTGGCATGTCACGTCGCAGAGCGCCCCTGGCCGTGCTCTCCACGATCATCGTCACGGCGGCGACCCTCACTGCCTCCACCACCGCCCAAGCGGCGACAACGACCTTCACCCCGACCGCCGACACCTACGTCGACAGCGCCGCCGCCGGCACCAACTACGGGACGTCCGGACAGCTCGGCATCGACAACTCGTCGACCAAACGGTCGTTCCTCAAGTTCTCCGTCTCCGGGATCAGCGGCGCGGTCAGCAACGCCAAGTTGCGCATCCACACCGATGACGTCTCCGACGCGCAGAGCCCGAACGGCGGCACGTTCCGGTCCATGAGCAACGTCAGCTGGACCGAAACCGCTGTCACCTGGAACAACCAGCCCGCCGTGGACGGCGCCACGCTCGGCTCGCTCGGCGCGGTCGTGCGCAACGCCTGGTACGAGGTCGACGTGACCAGCTACGTCACTGGCAACGGCACGTTCAGCATCGGCGTCACGTCGAGCAACTCCGACGGTGCCGACTACGACTCGCGGGAGTCCGGCGCCACCACCGCGCCACAGCTCGTGATCACCAGCGGCACCACCGAACCGCCCGGCGACCCGGTGTGGGTCGGCGCCGGTGACATCGCGGACTCCGGCTCCGGTGACAGCGCCACCGCCGCGCTGCTGGACAACATCCAGGGCACGGTGTGGACCACGGGTGACAACGTCTACCCGGACGGCACCGCCGGGCAGTTCACGAGCTACTACGAGCCCACGTGGGGCCGGCACAAGGCGCGCACGCGTCCGACGCCCGGCAACCACGACTACCACACCAGTGGCGCCACGGGGTACTACAACTACTTCGGGTCACTGGCCGGACCGTCGGGGCAGGGCTACTACTCCTACGACCTCGGCAACTGGCACATCGTGGCGTTGAACTCCAACATCAGCATGTCCGCGGGCAGCGCGCAGGAGCAGTGGCTGCGGCAGGACCTCGCGGCGAGCACGAAGCCGTGCACCGCGGCGTACTGGCACCACCCGCTGTTCACCAGCGGCGCCAACCACGCGCCCTCGGCGGCCACCAAGCCGTTGTTCCAGGCGCTGTACGACGCCAACGCGGACCTGGTGCTCTTCGGGCACAACCACCAGTACGAGCGGTTCGCCCCGCAGAACCCCAACGGCGGGCTGGACAACGCACGCGGCATCCGCACGTTCGTCGCGGGCATGGGCGGCGCGGGCGCCTACGGTTTCGGCACGATCAAGCCGAACAGCGAGGCGCGCAACACCGGCACCCGAGGCGTGTTGAAGCTGACGTTGCACAGCAACAGCTTCGACTGGCAGTTCGTCCCCGAGGCCGGCAAGACCTACACCGACAGCGGCACCACGAACTGCCACTGACGGACCGCTGGAGGCCGATGTGTACCTGTCCACCTTAGACAAACCCAGGACGGCGAACTGGAAAGGGCTGAGCGGCAACGTCTTCGCGCTCGGCACGGTCAGCCTGATCACCGACGTCTCGTCGGAGATGGTCGCTGCGATCCTGCCGCTGTACCTGGTCATCGGCCTCCAGCTCAGCCCGGCCGCGTACGGGCTGATCGACGGCGTCTACACCGGCGCCACCACGTTGCTCAGGCTCGCCGGCGGCTACCTCGCCGACCGGACCAACAGGCGCAAGGCGGTCGCGGGCTTCGGTTACGGGCTCTCGGCCGCGGCCAAGCTCGGGCTGCTGGCCGCGGGCAACTCCCTGAGCGCGCTCGGGTTCGTGATCACCGCGGACCGCGCGGGCAAAGGTCTGCGCACCGCGCCACGGGACGCGCTGATCACCCTCTCGACGCCGAGCGACGACCTGGGCCGGGCGTTCGGCGTGCACCGCGCGATGGACGGAATCGGTGCCTTCGCCGGGCCGCTCGTCGCGATGGCGGTGCTGGCTGCTTCGGCACAGTCGTTCGACGCGGTGTTCGTCACCAGCTTCTGCATCGCGGCGTTCGGCGTGCTGGTGCTCTTGCTCTACGTGCGCGACCGACCGGAACCGGTGGAGCGCAAGGAACCTCTGAAGCTCGCGCTGCTCAAGGACCCGGCCGTGCGCAGGATCGTGGCGGCCGCGTCCCTGCTCGGCCTGGTCACCATCGGCGACGGGTTCGTGTACCTGTTGCTGCAGAAGCGGGAAGGGCTGGCGTTCGGCTGGTTCCCGCTGCTCGCCGTCGGCACGAGCTTGGTCTACCTGCTGCTGGCCGCACCTCTGGGCGCGCTCGCCGACCGCGTCGGCCGGCTGAAGGTCATGCTGTGCGGCTACGGCGCGCTGACGCTGGTCTACCTGTTGCTCTTCGGACCGCTGGGTGGCTGGCCGTTGCTGGTCCTGGTCGTGCTGCTCTACGGCGTCTTCTACGCGGCCACGGACGGCGTGCTGATGGCGCTCGCCGGGCCGGTCCTGCCGGAACGCCTGCGCACCACCGGGATCGCGCTGATCCAAAGTGGACAGGCACTCGCCTACCTCGGCTCGTCCGTGCTGTTCGGTCTCGCCTGGCAGTTCTGGAGCCCGGAGACCGCCACCAGGATCGCCGCGGTCGCGGTCGTCCTGGCCCTGCTCACCACCGCCGCACTGCTGGGACGTCGCCGCTCATGAAGAACCGCCTGCTCATCACCGTGATCGCCGCCGTGTTGCTCGGTGGCGTCGCGGTCGGCTACACCGTGCTGTCCGGCGCCTCGCCAGAAGAGGCCGCGCACTCCGTCCCGACGGGCGACGGCCCGCGGCTGATGATGCTCAGCAACGGCAAGCTCTCCACGGTGTCCCGCAACGATCCCGCCGGCTCGCGGGACGTCACCGAACAGCGCTGCGACCGCGTGTACGCCGCCGCGGGCACCATCTCGTGCCTGCGCCCGGTGGGTGCGCTGAAAGCAGGCGAACTGGCCGTGCTCGACAGTCAGCTGAAGGAACTGAAGACCGTCCCGCTGACCGGTTTCCCGAACCGCACGCGGGTGTCCGCCAGCGGGCGCATGGTGGCCTGGACGCTGTTCGTCGACGGGCATTCCTACGCCGCCAACGGGTTCTCGACCAGCACCGGCATCCTCGACACGAAGACCGGCACGCTCGTGCACTCGCTGGAGGAGTTCGCCGTCGAGGGCATGTCCCAACGGCCCGTGGACGTGAACTTCTGGGGTGTCACGTTCACCGCCGACGACAACCGCTTCTACGCCACCATGTCCACCGGCGGCCACCGCTACCTGCTCGAAGGCGACTTCGCGGCCCGCAGGGTCCGTCTGACGGGCCAGGAGAACGTCGAGTGCCCGTCGCTGTCCCCGGACGGCACCCGGATCGCCTACAAGGCCGCGGTCAACGGCGATCCCCAGCAGGGCTGGCGGGTGTCCGTGCTCGACCTGGCGACGAAGAAGATCACGCCGCTCGCCGAGACCCGCAGCGTCGACGACCAGCCGGCGTGGCTGGACGACAGGACCGTCGCGTACGGGATCCAGCGCGACGACGGCCTGAACGACGTGTGGGCCGTGCCCGCGGACGGCTCCGGCACCCCGGCGGTGCTGGTGCCCGAAGCGAACTCCCCCGCCCCCTGGTGATTGCCCGAACGGGCGCCCGCCGGTGCACGAGTGGCCGACCACGCAGCTCTCGACGGCTGCTGAACCGGTGCGAACACTGAAGAAATGACCCACGCTGTGCCCGGCCGCGACCGGCCCGCCGACGCACGTGGGACCCGTTCCGCCCCAGCGCCGCCCACACCGAAGCCGCCGCCGAGGCATCACCTCAACGCCGCGGCCGCGATGGCGTTGCAACGTCAGGCCGGCAACCGCGCGGTGGCGAGCCTCGTCCCGTCCGCGCCGCAGGAAACCGTGCTGCAGCGCGGCATTCTCGACGACGTCGCGGGCGTGGCCGGTGACGTCAAAGGCCGCGTCCTGGGCCAGTTCGGCACCTGGGCGCGCCGCATCCCCGGCTACGGCGTGCTCTGCGTGGCACTGGGCAAGGACCCGATCACCCAGCAACCGGTCGCGCGCGACGCCACCGCGATCGTCGGCGCGCTCGTCGGCCTGGTGCCCGGCGGCGCCGCGCTGTGGGAGAACCTGCAGCAGTCCGGCGCGGTCGCCAAAGCGGGCGAGTGGCTCTCGGCGGAGCTGCCGAAGCTGGGACTGACCTGGGAATCGATCCGCGCCCTGTTCGCCAGGGCGTGGGACGCGGTGAGCGTGACCGACCTGATCGACCCGAGCGCCGTCTGGAACCGGCTGTCCGGCATCTTCAGCGACCCGATCGCCCGGCTGCGCACCTTCGCGAGCGCCGCCGGCACCAAGCTGATGGAGCTCGTCTTCGAAGGCGTGCTCGGCGGCGCGGGCGGCATCGGCGGCCAGGTGATGGGCATCATCCACCGCGCGGGCGACGTGATCGGCACGATCGTCCGCAACCCGATCGGCTTCGCGGGCAACCTGGTCACCGCCGTCCGCGGCGGCCTCGGCCAGTTCGTCACCAACGTCCTGACCCACCTGCGCACGGGCCTCTTCGGCTGGCTGACCGGAGCCCTGCGCGGCGCGGTCCAGATCCCGCAGCGCTTCGACTTCGGCGGCATCCTCTCCATGGTCGCGAGCATGCTGGGCCTGACCTGGCAGTGGCTGCGCGAACGCCTGGTCCGCACCCTCGGCGAACGCACCGTCCGCCTGGTGGAAACCGGCGTCGACTGGGTGCGCGACATAGCGACCCGAGGCCTCGCCGCGGTGTCACAACGACTGGGCGACATGGCGTCCGGCTTCGTGGACACGGTGATCGGCGGCATCCGCGACTGGGTGGCGAACTCGATCGTCGGCGCCGCGATCACCCGCCTCATCTCGATGTTCAACCCGGCCGGCGCCGTCATCCAGGCAATCCTGGCCGTGTACAACACGATCCGTTTCTTCATCGAACGCGCCCAGCAACTCGGCGCCCTGGCCGAGTCGGTGTTCGGTTCCATCGCCGCGATCGCCTCCGGCAGCCTGGACACCGCCAAGAACGCGGTGGAGCAGGCGCTCGGGCGGGCCGTGCCCGTGGTGCTCGGGTTCCTGGCGCGGCTGATCGGGCTCGGGGACGTGGCGGCGCCGGTGCGCAACGTCGTCACGCGGATCCGGGGGGCGGTGGATCGGGCGGCGGACCGGGTGATCGGCTGGGTGTCCGGGGTGGCGCGCAGGCTGACCGGACGAGGTGGTGCTCCGGCAGCGGAAGGCCAGTCCCCGCAGGGGAACCAGACCAGGGATCTCAGCGGGTTGATGGGAAGCCAGACCGTGGCGATGAAGGGCCACACCCACACGGTGACGCTCGAGAAACAGAACGGCAGTCACGTCGTGATGATGGCCAGCGAGAAGGAACGCCTTTCCGCCAAGCTGTACCGAGCGCTGCAGGACCAGGAGGTGCAGAAGAACTCGCAGGTCGTCGAGCACCTCCACGGGGTGCAGGCCAGCCTTCGCGAGTACGAGGACAAGATCCACCAACACGAGCGGGTAGCCCCGAACGAGCGCGAGCTGAACAGGGTCCGTGCCGAGGTGGAGACGTACTCGAGGCAGATGATCAGTCAGCTGGCCATGATCGGCCGGGTCATGGACATCGACATCCTCAAGGGCGGCGTGTACGTGCTCGACAACAAAGTGCACCCGGACTACGACGCGTCCATCCGCCGCACCTTCTACGGCCCGGAGTCCGCCTACCAAGCGCACCGCAACACACTGATGGCCGCGCAGATAGCGCTCATGCACAGCCAGCCCCAGTGGGCCTCCAACCCGATGTTCGGCCAGGGCACCTACGTCTGTCCGGGCGCGAGTCGCGGTGGCCTGACCAAGCCCGCGCATCTCATGTCCCAGGCCGACGGCGCGGTGGATCACAAAACCCCGGTGGTCTCGCACTGGAGGACCAACGGCCGCAACGAAAGCCAAGGGGACCGCGAAGAGTGGTACCAGCGGCTCGGCAATCTGCAGATCCTGTGCTCCACCTGCAACGGCTTCAAGGGCGGCGGCGGCGAGAACTTCGAACGTGAGGTCGGCGCGACCTTCACCGGTCCGAACGGCCTGCGGTGACCTACTCGGCGGCTTCTTCCTCTTCCTCCGCCCGCTGCACGAACGTCTGCGCGGTCTCCTCTTCCTCAGCAGGAGCTTCCTCACGCTGAACAGCCGCCTCACCATGACCACCGTGGTCCGCACACCGCTGCACGGGAGCGGCAGGAGCAGACATGATCCGGTCGGCGTTCGACACGGCCTCCCGCTCGAACCGGTCCGAAGGATCGCTGACCTTGACCCCACCTCCGGCATCGGTCCCGTCCACCGGCCCGGACCGCTGCTGCACCACGTGCGTCAGCTCGTGCGCCAGCATGTGCTTGCCGGTGTCCGAGGAGGGGTCGTACTTGTCGCGCTGGAACACGATGTTCGACCCGACGGTGTAAGCCTGCGCGTTCACCGACTTCGCCGAGTCGTGTGCCGCGGCGCCGGTGTGCACGCGGACGTCGGAGAAGTCCTGGCCGAAGCGGCCTTCCATGTCTTCGCGCACGTCCGCCGACAGAGGCGAGCCGCCGGACGAGACGACGTCGTGCACGGGTGAGCGTTCCTCCTCCACGACGGCGCCGACGCCCGCGTTGCCCACGGCCCGTTGCAGGCCGAGCATGCCCGTCGGTCCCAGCACGTCGGGGCGGCCTGCCACGGCCGCGCGGCCCAGCAGGTCGGTTTCCTCGTGTGGCATCCGGTCGCCCTTGGGGCGGAAGGAAGTTTCCTGCTCGTGTTCGTGTCCCCGCATCTCCGCTCCCTACAAAGGTCCTAACCCACCAGACGTTCGGTGGCCAGTTCGAAGTACCGGCCGAACTCGCGTTCTCCCACCAGGCGCCCCAGCTTGCGGTACTCGCGCGCCACGGCGCCGATCAGCTCGACCATGCCGACGACGTGGCCGGCCGCGGCGGCCAGGTAGGCCGCGGTCACCGCTGCCGAGCGGATGTGGCCGCCGGCCAGTTCGAACGACGCCGCCAGGAACTCCAGGTCCACATCGGACGATCGGGGCACCGCGCCGCCGAGGCAGCGGTCCCACAGGCCGCGGCGCAGGTCCGCGTCGGGCAGCGGGAAGTCCACGATCACGTCGATGCGGCGGGTGAAAGCGTCGTCGAGGTTCGCGCGCAGGTTCGTCGCGAGCACCGCGATGCCGTCGAACGACTCCATGCGCTGCAACAGGTAGGCGCTCTCGATGTTCGCGTACCGGTCGTGGGCGTCACGGACCTCGGAGCGCTTGCCGAAGATCGCGTCGGCCTCGTCGAACAGCAGGACGCCGTTCACGCCGGCCGCCTCCACGAAGATCCGTTCCAGGTTCTTCTCGGTCTCGCCGACGTACTTGTCGACGACCGTCGCGAGGTTGACCGTGTAGAGGTCGAGGCCGAGTGATGCCGCGATCACCTCTGCCGACATCGTCTTGCCGGTGCCGGAGTCGCCCGCGAACAACGCTGTCACGCCACGGCCTCTGCCGCCGCCGGGCCGCATGCGCCACTCGTCGATCACGCGGTCGCGGTGTCTCGCCCTGGCCGCCAGCTCGCGCAGCAGCGCGGTGATCGGCACGGGCAGCACCAGGTCCGGCCACGACACCGCGGGTTCGATGCGGCGGGCCAGGCGTTGCAAGCCGCCCGCGTTCTGGCTGCGCGCGCCCGCCCGCAGGTGCGTGACGTCGACGAGGCCGTCGTCCGCCAGCGCCGAGACCGAGGCCGCGCTCGCCGCCCTGCTGATCTGGGTGGGGCCCAGCACGAAGTGCGCGGTCACCTCGGCCGGGTCGATGCCGTCGGACAGCTTGCCGTCGAGTTCGGTGCGCCACAACGCCACCCGCACGTCGAACGGCACCTGCACCGCGTCGTGCTGCAGCGGTGGCATCCGCGTCCAGCGCGGCTCCCACGCCCCGGAACCGTACGCGACCACCGGGATCTCGTCGTGCAGCAACGGATCCAGCGTGAACTGGGCGTCCACCGGGCCGACGATGATCCCCGCGCCGCGCAGCAACGCCTCCCGCGTCACCGCGAGCGGATCCGTCAGGCGCGCCGCGTCCACCAGCAACGCCGGGAAGCCGGCCTGGGCCAGTGCCGCCGCGGCCAGTTCCGCCGCGCCGCCGCCGGGATGTTCGCGCAGGTAGATCAGCCGCACACCGCGCTCGACACCGCGCGCGAGCCGGTCCGCGCCCGGCATCGGCACCGGATCTCCCGGCAACGTCACGAAATCGGCGAGCAACGGGTCCGGGCGATCGTCGCCGAGCAGGTGCGCGCCGACCCGGTCCGGCACCCGCAGCGACCGGCTGAGCAGCGGCCTTTCCTGGTCCTCCACGGTGATCAGTCCGCAGCGGACGAGCGGGCTGCCGTGGTCGAGTCGCGCACGGCCAGGAGAGGAAGCCTCCGCGAGCCCGCACAGCCGCAGCGCCAGGCCGATCGTCGCCCGGCGCCGCGTCACGTCGTCGTTCAGGTAGCCGTAGAACTGCTCGAACCTGCTGTCGACGTCCGGGGCCAGCGCGACCAGGAGCAGCTCCACGTCCACTTCGGACAGTTGCGCGACGCGCGCGAGCCGCCCCAGCCGGCCGTCCGCCACCGTCTCCGTGAACGGCGCGAACGGCTCCCTTCCGCTGTCCAGCAACGCTTCGATGACCTCGTCCGACAGGTACAGCCCGCGGAACGGGTCGTCCGGGTTCGGATCCGTCGACCGCCGCGCCGCCACCGCCATCCGGATCCGCCGCTCCAGCCCGGCCATGCGCTCGAAGATCATTGCGCCACCTTGCGCATCGACACACCGTCGTCGGAGACGCTGTGCCGCACCCGATCGTTGCCGGTCTGCAGCTGCACGCCCTCCCGCGCGGGCGGCCCGGCGGCGAACTTGCGCCCGGACGACACCGGCGCCGACACCACGACGTCCAGCGACGGCTTCAGCTCGCCGCCCAGCGCGCTCCACACGTCCGCGAACGCGCGATCTTCGGGCGGCGGCAACGCGACGGTCATCGGCACGGGCAGCGCCAACTCCGCAAGCGACCCGCTCAGCAGCCCGGGAGGCACGGCGTCGTAGCGCAGGAACCCCATGAGCAGGTCCGAGAGCAGCCGGTGCTCGTCCTCCGGCCGTTGTGTCCACGCCGTCACCAGGTAGGACAGCTTCATGTGCCGCGGCGGCAGATGCCGGGCCGCGACCTGTCCCTGCGCGTCGTACTCGTTGAGCAGCCCGCGCTGGCGGCGTCTGATGTCCTCGCGGATGTCGTAGAGGTAGATGTTGACCGTGGGCGCGTTGCGCCGCGCGGCCCAGTCCTTGGTCGGCGCGTCGAACGCGACGTCCAGATCGGAACCGCGCAACGCCTCGTCCCGGACCAGGCGGCGCAGAGCCTCGTCAACCTCGTGGATCACACCGTCCACGATCGCGCGCCGCCGCACCGGGAACCATCAGCGCACCGACGTCCCCGAGGACACCGTTGGCTGCCCCTATGGGCAGCGGATCGCGGTGATCACGCCCTGCCGCCGCTGCGGGGGCTCACCGCGCGCAAAACGTCCGGTGACGGTGAAACCGGCCTCCGAGACCACGCGGCTGAGCTCGTCGACTGGCCAGTAGTAGGCCGTGATGATCTTGTGGTCGAACGGCACGAGCTCCGGCCCCTCGAAGAACCCCAGTAACAGCCCGCCGCCGGGTTCGAGGCACCCGGCGAACCGCGCCAGGATCGCCGGCACCTCGTGCGGAGGCGTGTGGATCAACGAAAACCAGGCGAGGATGCCGGACAGGCCCGCGAAGTCGAGCGCTTCGGCACGGCCCGCCACGAACCGGGCGTCCGGGTAGTCCCGCCGAGCCCGATCGAGGAACTCGGGTGTCGGGTCGACGCCGATCACGTCGATCCCCTGCTGGTGCAACCAGTTCGTCCACTGGCCCGGCCCGCACCCGACGTCCAGGATCTGCCCGGCCGAGTGATCCCGGGCCCACGCGCCGATCCGGTCGCGGTCGATCGGCGAGGTGTCCGCCATGGTGCCGACGACGTCGATGTACTCGTCGGCCCGCTTCCCGTATGCCTGGCTCGTCTGTTCAACCGTCACATGGCGTTTATACGGGCAGCGGCCGCATCCGGTCCGGCATGTGCGCGCGCAGCGTGTCGTGCAGCAACATCACCTCGTCCGCATCCAGCACGACGGACCCGGTGGCGCAGGCCAAGACCGCCTCTCCGGTGCGTTGGTCAGGCACGTACCGCAGTGTCACATCCTGCTGGGCGACGTCCCGGACCGTGCACGACTCCGCCTGACGAATCGCGGTCAACAGCTCCGACACCCGTTCGTACCCCAGCCGCGCGTTCCAGCGCAGCGCGGCCGGGGGACGGACGAACAACCGGAGGCCTCCTGCGGATCGGCGAACTTCAACGCACGTCAACACCGCTGCAACCTCCTAGCAACATCTCACCAGCGAGACTAGCGAAAAACGCAGTCCGTCAACGGTGGATGTCACCCGTTCGGTTCATTGGTAACAGGGCTTCTCGAACTTGAAATCCTTCGCTGTCGATCCGGTGAAGAAGTCCTCTACCAGCGTCACTCCGGTCGGCGCGGCGTCGTCAGGCCGGTAGATGAGCGTCTGACGGAACAAGGCGTCCTGCGCGGAAGCGGAGAAATTTCCCGCATTTGAAGGAAGCATGCCCTCGTAGTCCACCGAGGTGAGTTGACGCACCGCGTTCAGGACCCCGGCACGCGTCAGGTCCTTGTTCGCCGCCGCCTTCTCCAGCGCGGCCTTCAGCGGGTACGCCCACACCCAACCGGCGGTGTAACCGTCGTTCGGCGTCACGCCGGGTAGCGCGGCACGCATCGCGGTGTGGCCGACGGACTCGGTGCCCCACGCCTTCCACGGCGCCGACTGCAGGTACAGCGCCTTGATCGCGGGCGCGGCCGGCGACTTCAGCAGACCGGGGTTCCAGGTCGGCGAGGTGCCGATGAACTTGCCCTTGTACCCGCGGGCCGCGGCCTGTCCGATGATCACGGCCGCGTCGGTCGGGCCGGTCGTCAGCACGACCAGGTCGGGCTTCTTCGACACCACGGCGTCGATGGCGCCGCCCTGGTTGTCCTGGCCGGTCTGCGTGGTCACGTTGTCGAACGTCAGCCCGCGCTTCTCGGCGGCGATCTTCGCGCCGGCCGCGGCGTCGTCGCCGTAGTCACCGGCGAGGTGCACCGCCATCACGGACTTCACGCCGAGCTTCTCGACGGCGTAGTCGACGGTGTTCATCGACTCGACGCAGTAGTTCGCGCCGGACTCCAGCACGACCTCCTCGAAGCCCCACAACGAGGTCCAGGACGCGGGCACCGACACCATCTGGGTGCTCTCGAGGTCCGGCAGGATCGCGGCCGTCGTGGGAGAACCCAGCGTCTGGGTGATGGCCAGGATGTTGCCCTTGATCTCCTGGTAGACCTGGTTGTGGATCTGCGGGTTGTACTTGTTGTCCTTGACGTACTTGGTGACGTCGATCTCGTAGCCGCCAATGCCGCCCTTGTCGTTGACGCGCTTCCAGAACGCCTTCTGCGAGTCGGTGATCGGCACGGCCAGCGTCTTGAACGGGCCCTCGGTGAGGTCCGAGATGGTGCCCAGGTAGATGCAGCCCTTGGACTTGTCGACGGCGTTGGGGCACGCCTCCTTGGTCACCCCGGCGTCGATCTTGATGCCACCCGCGCCCTCCTGCGGCGCGGCGCCGTCCCCACCCCGGCACGACGCAAGTACAAGGACCAACGCCCCGACGTACAGTGTTGTTTTTTTGCGATCAGCCAATCTCTTACCGGACATGGTGATCTCTCTCCTCAGTACGAGAACGGCCAGGTGCGCCAGTAGTTGCGGACGCGGACCCAGATGCCGAACAACCCGCGTGGCTCGACGATGAGGAACACGATGATGAGCACGCCGTAGAGCACGGCCTCCACCTGGAAGACCGTGATCCCGCCGGTCGCGTCACCACTGATGAACGGCAGCACCGCGGGCAGTTCCCTGGTGATGCGTGGCAGCAACGTGATGAAGAGCGCGCCCATGATCGCGCCGGAGATGGTGCCCGCGCCGCCGATGAGCACCATCGCGATGTACTGCACTGACAACAGAAGGCTGAACGAGCCGGGATCGAAGAACCCGTTCATCACGAACAGCAACGCGCCCGCGACGCCCGCGTAGAAGGAGGACACCGCGAAGGCCAGGACCTTGTACTTCGTCAGGTCCACGCCGATCACCGACGCGGCCAGGTCGCGGTCCCGCACCGCGGCGAACGCCCGTCCCACCCGCGAACGCACCAGGTTCCGCGCCAGCACACCGAAAATCACCAGCAGCACGAACATCACGAGATACAACTGCTGTGCCGCCGTGAACATCGCGTTGTCCCGGTCCAGCCGCACCCCGAAGAGTTCCGGGATCGCCGCGGGCCGCCCGACACCGGGCCCGCCGGTCAGCGACGTCCACTCCCGGAACACGTGCTCTCCCAGGAAGACCAGCCCCAGCGTCACGATCGCGAGGTAGAGACCCCGCAACCGCACCGCCACCGGCGCCACCAGGACGCCGAACAACGCGGCCACCAACCCCGAGGCCAGCAGCCAGATCGGCAGCGACGTGATGCCGAACCCGATCACCCGGCCGGTCTCGGAACCGCTCAGCGCCGCACCCGTGTACGCACCGATCGCGAGGAAGAACGCGTGTCCCAGGGAAACCTGGCCCGCGAACCCCGTGACGATGTTCAGCCCGATCGCGCCGATCGCCGCCACGAACCCGGTCGCGAGCAGCTGCAACAGGTCGTCCGTGATGAGGAACGGCATCAGCAGGGCGACGACGACCAGCCCACCAGACCACGCGCGTTTGGGACGCGTGTTCAGGAACGCCATGTCCTGCCCGTAAGAGGTGTACAGCTCAGGACGACCCTTCACAGCCGCTCCACCTCCCTCTTGCCGAACAACCCGTACGGTCTGACCAGCAACACGAGCAGCATCAACGCGTACGGCGCGACCAGCCCGAAGTTCGGCCCGAGCCACGGCGCGAAATCACTCTGGTAGGTGCCGAAGAGCGACTCGACCACCCCGACCGCGAGCCCGCCGACGACCGCGCCGCCCAACGACTCCAGGCCGCCCAGGATGATCGCGGGCAACGCCTTCAGCGCCACGATCCACAGCTGCTGGTCGACACCGGCCCCGGTCGCCACGAACACTCCGGCCAACGCCGCGAGCCCTCCCGCCAGCGCCCACGACAGCGCGAACACCGAGCCGACCGAGATCCCCTGCGCCAGCGCGACTTCCTGGTCGTAGGCGACCGCGCGCATGGCGAGCCCGATCCGCGAGTACCGGAAGAACGCGAACAGCGCGACCGTCACGACCGCGGTCGTCCCGATCATCACCAGGTACCGCTGCTGCACCTCGGCGCCCAGGAACGACACCGTGTTCAAGCCCCACGGATCGCCGACCTGCCGCACGTCCAGGCCGATGAACGCGTTCGTCACGACCCTGACCACGACGTCGACGCCGATCGTGATGATCGCGACCACGAACACCGGTTTGCCGACCATCGGCCGCAGCACCGTGCGTTCCACGCCCAACGCCAGCACCGCGATCACCACGGCGGCCACGAGCACCGCCCCGAGGAACGAGACGGCGGGCGAGAGGTACGAGACCAGCACCGCGCCCGCCAGCATGAACGCCGGCTGCGCGAAGCTGATCACCTGCGTCGACTTGTAGATGATCACGAAGCCGAGCGCGAGCAGCGAGTAGATGGACCCGGTGCCGAGACCCCGGATCAACGACTGGAGAAACTCATCCATACATGCTCTCCACGAGGTCGTCGAACATCTTGCCCAGCGCGGATCTCTTCACCTTCTGGGTCGCGGTCAGCTCGCCGTCCTCGTGGTCGAGCTCCTTGGGGAACATCCGGAACTTCTTGATCTGCTCGACACCGGCGAACCTGGAGTTCACCTCGGTCACGATCTTCTGCACCAGCTCCAGGACCTCCGGCTTCTCCGACAGGTCCCGGTAAGTGGTGTAAGGGAGTTTGCGCTGCTGCGCCCAGTGCCCGACGGTCTCGTACTCGATGCCGATCAACGCCACCAGGTACGCCCGCTGGTCGCCGATCACCACGGCTTCCTTGATGTACGGGGAGGTCTTCAGCGCGTTCTCGAGCTCCGACGGCGCGATGTTCTTGCCGCCCGCGGTGATGATGATGTCCTTCATCCGGTCGGTGATCTTCACGTGCGTGTCGTCGACCCACTCGCCGACGTCACCGGTGTGCAGCCAGCCGTCCTCGACCACCCGGCTGGTGGCTTCGGGATCGCGCCAGTAGCCGGCGAACGTCCCACCGTGCTTCGTGAGGATCTCACCGGTCTCCTCGTCGATCCGCAGCTCGATCCCGGGCTGCGGTTCGCCGACCGTGCCGACCTTGACCCGTCCCGGCCGGTTTCCCGTGGCCACGGCGGTGTTCTCGGTCATGCCGTAGACCTCGTGCATCGGCACCCCGATGCCCATGAAGAACTTCAGCACGTCCGGCGCGATGGGGGCGGCACCGGACGCGGCGTACCGCACGTACCGCATGCCGATCCGGGCCTTCAGCGCGCGGAAGCAGAACAGCCACCCCAAGCCGTAGATCAACCGGCTTTGGGAGGTGTGCTTGCCGCCGGTCCGCACCAAGGTCGAGCCGATGCTCTCCGCGCGCCTGAGCCAGAACCGGGTGACCGAGCGTTTGAGCCAGGACGCCGACGACACGCCGATCGTGACGCCCGCCAGCACCTTCTCCCAGATGCGCGGCACGCCGAACAGGATCGTCGGCTGCACCTCCCGCAGGTTCGCCTGCACCGTCTCGATCGACTCGGCGAAGTGCACCTGAACGCCGGAAGCAGCGCTGAACCACGTGGTGAAGATGCGTTCGGCCACGTGACACAACGGCAGGTACGACAGCGTGACATCGGCGGAGGACGGCGGCGGCGAAGTGAAACCGCCGCCCTCCACCAGCACGTGGACGGCGAACTCGACGTTCGCCACGGTGAGCATCGCGCCCTTGGGCGGCCCGGTGGTGCCCGACGTGTAGATCAACGTCATCACGTCGTCCGGCTCGGTCTGCGCCATCCGTTCGGCCAGCTCGCCGCCGAACTCGTCCCGGTGTGCCGCGCCGAGCGCCAGGAAGTCGTCCCACCACAGCAGCTTCGGGTTGTCGTAGCGTCCTTTGATGCCGCGTGGTTCGAGGTAGACGATCCGTTCCAGGTCGGGCGTGTCCTCCAGCACCAGCAACGCCTTGTCGACCTGTTCCTGGTCCTCGGCGATGAGGATCCGCGCGCCGGAGTGCGACAGCAGGTAGGCGACCTCGGACGCCGGGTTCGTCGGGTACAGGCCGACCGTGATGCCGCGTGCCGCGACGATGCCGAGGTCGGCGTAGAGCCACTCGCGCCGGTTCTCCGAGTGGATGGCCACGCGGTCGCCGGGTTGCACGCCGAGCGCGAGCAACGCGTGGCCCACCAGTTCGACGTTCGCCCAGTAGCCCGCCCAGTCGACCTCCTGCCAGATGCCGAAGTCCTTGGCGCGCAACGCGATCTGGTTTGGCGTGGTGGCCGCCCGGTGCTTCACCCTCGTGACGACTGTCGTGGTCATGGCGTCACGCTCCGGTGTTGCTCGCCGAGGTACGCGCGGATGACGTCGGGGTCCTGCTGCACTTCGGCGGGGGTGCCGGTGCGGATCGGGCGGCCGAAGTCCATGACCATCACGCGGTCGGCGAGGTCCATGACGAGGCCCATGTCGTGCTCCACCATGATCATCGGGATGTTGAGCTCCTCGCGGACGTCGAGGATGTACCGGGCCATGTCCTCGGTCTCCTCGACGTTCATGCCCGCGACCGGCTCGTCGAGCAGCAGCAGCTTCGGCTCCATCGCGAGCGCCCTGCCCAGTTCGACGCGCTTCTGCACGCCGTAGGGCAGCAGGCCGACCGGGAACCGGCGCCACTGCTCCAGTTCCAGGAAGTCGATCACGTCCTCGACCGCGGCCCGGTTCTTCAGCTCCTCGTTTCGTGCTTTGCCGAGCCAGAAGAACGCCGACAGAGCGCCGTACCTCATGTGGTTGTGGCGGCCGAGCATCAGGTTGTCGACGACGGTGAGATGCGAGAACAGCTCGATGTTCTGGAACGTGCGGGCCATGCCGCCCGCCGCGATCCGGTGCGGGCGCATGCCGACGAGGTCCTGGTCGAGGAACCGCACAGTGCCCTGCTGCGGCCGGTAGACGCCGCTCAGGACGTTGAAGATGGAGGTCTTGCCGGCGCCGTTCGGTCCGATGATCGCGAAGAGCTCGCCTTCCTCGACGCTGAACGACACCCCGTCGACGGCCACCACGCCGTCGAACGCGAGCCTGATGCCGGTGACTTCGAGGACGCTCACGACAGCCACCTCTTCCTGCGCTTGTAGTGCTTGACCGCACGGAACGAGGAGGTGCCGAGGCCGAGGTAGAACTCGCGGATGTCGTCGTCGGCGAGCAGCGCCTCGGCCGGCTTGTCCATGACGACCTTGCCGGTCTCCAGCACATACCCGTGGTCGGCGATGGACAACGCCATGCTGGCGTTCTGCTCGACCAGCAGGACCGTGGTGCCCTGTTCGTTGATCTTCACGACGAGGTCGCGGATCTGCTGCACGAGCAGCGGCGCGAGGCCGAGGCTCGGCTCGTCGAGCAGCAGGTAGGAGGGTTCGGACATGAGGGCCCGGCCGATCGAGAGCATCTGCTGCTCGCCGCCGGACAGGTAGCCGGCACTCTGTCTTCGCCGTTCTTCTAGCCGCGGGAAGAGCTCGTAGCATCGTTCGAGGTTGCTCTTGAGGCTCTTGGGGCGGGCGTGCCCGCCGACCTTGAGGTTCTCCTCGACGGTGAGCTCGGCGAGGATCCTGCGGCCCTCCAGCGCCTGTTTGATGCCCCTGTCGGCGATCTTCGCCGGTGAGAGGCGGTGAATCGGTTCACCGTCGAGCGTGATCGACCCCTTGGTGACCTTGCCGTCGTGCACGTCGAGGAGCCCGCTGAAGGCCCTCATCAGGGTTGTTTTCCCAGCTCCGTTGGCTCCGAGCAGGGCGACGACCTTGCCCTGGGGCACCTTGAGGCTCACGCCTCGGAGCACCAGCATCACGTCGTCGTAGACAACCTCAAGGTTGTTCGCCTCGAGCACCAGCGCCTCCTAGGGCCCCTGACATACCGAGCAGTATGCAGCGGCTATGACTTGGATCACAGCCGATTTGACCACTGTGGGTGATTTCGTGATGTGCAGATCGCGATTGGTCCAGCACTTTGCGTGACCGTCCAGTGTGGACCTGTGGCCGATGTGTAACGGCGCGTGACACGGGTACTCAGTTGTCGACACCAATTGAAGGAGGAGGTTTCGTGACCACCATTGAGAAGTCGGTGGACGTCCACGTGCCCGTGAGCACCGCGTACAACCAGTGGACCCAGTTCGAATCCTTCCCGGCGTTCATGGACGGCGTCGAGAAGATCGACCAGGTCACGCCGACCAGGACGCACTGGACCACGAAGATCGGCGGTGTCGTCCGCGAGTTCGACGCGGAGATCACCGAACAGCACCCGGACGAGCGCGTCGCGTGGACCACGGTCGACGGACCGCCGCAGGGTGGTGTGGTGACGTTCCACCGGCTCGACAACGACACGACTCGGGTGCACCTCCAGATGGAGTACGACCCCGAGACCCTCACGGAGAAGGCCGGTGCGGCGCTCGGCGTCGTGGGCCATCGGGTCGAAGGCGACCTGAAGCGGTTCAAGGAGTTCATCGAGAACCGCGGCACGGAGACCGGCGCCTGGCGAGGCGACGTCACGCCGCCGCCCCAGGTCTGATCGCGGTGCAAGTTGACGCCCGACCAACACTCGGCGTTCGAGGAACTCGCGCGCACGTCGCGTGACTCGTCGCGCTATTACGCGTTGCGCGACCGGCTGGTGCGCGAGTTCCTCCCGCTCGCCCGGCACATCGCCCGCCGCTTCAGCGAACGCGGCGAACCGATGGAAGACCTCGCACAGGTCGCCGCGGTCGGGCTGATCAACGCCATCGACCGGTTCGACGTGGGCCGGCAGACGGACTTCCTGTCCTACGCCGTGCCCACGATCACCGGCGAGGTGCGCCGGCACTTCCGCGACCAGTGCTGGGCGGTGCGAGTGCCGCGGAGGTTGAAAGAACTGTGCGACTCGATCGACGGCGCGACCGCCGAGCTGTCGCACAAGACCGGGCGATCTCCCACTCCCTCCGAGATCGCCCGGCACCTGGGGATTCCGCTGTCAGACGTCTACGAGGGCCTGCGCGTCGAGAAGAACGTCTCGTTCGCGTCCCTCGACGCGTTGGAAGGCTCGACAGCGGACGACCCAGCTCTCGAAGGCGTCGAGATCCACGAGGCCCTGCAGCCGATGCTGCGGGGCCTCCCTCGACGCGAGAGGACCATCGTGGTGCTGCGGTTCTTCGGCCGCCTCACCCAGACGGAGATCGCGCGCCGCGTCGGGATCTCCCAGATGCACGTGTCGCGGCTGTTGACCAAATCGCTGGAGCAGTTGCGCCACGACCTTCTGGCGGAGGACTGAAATGAGCGAGCGGGAATGCCCCGGTTTCGCGATACTGGCCGCATGAACCGGTTGCGGTGGCCCCAGAAGCTGGCGATCAGCACTGGCGCCCTGCTCGCGCTCTGGGGGATCGCCGGGTTCTTCGTCACCGGTCTCTCGTCGTTCGCCGGCGAGTCCGACACCTGGGTCCTCGGACTGCGGGTCAACCCCCTGCAGAACACGCTGCACCTGGTGTTCGGCGCGGCCCTGCTGCTGGCGGCGCCGCGCCTGAAGGCGTTGAGCGGTGTCGGGCTGCTGACGGCCGTGTTGTTCCTGGTGGTGTTCGGGCTGGGGCTGGCCCGCTACGACGACCAGGTCGTCAACTTCCTGAACGTCAACCCCGGGAGCAACGCGCTGCACCTGTTCACCGGGTTCGCCGCGCTGGCGGCGGCGCAGGGTGCCGCCTGGTGCCGGCAGTGCGACCGGGCGGCGGCGCTCAAGGCCGCCTGACTCACCGGGCCTGGCTCACCGGGCCTGACTCACCGGGTGAGCAGCTTGCGCACCGCCCGCTCCGGGTCCCCGTTGCCGATGACCTCACCGCGTTCGAACGCTTCGATCAGGCGTGGGTCCACGTAGGACTTCCGCGCGACGGCCGCCGTGTTGCCCAGGTGTTCGGCCACTTCCTTCATCACCGCGCTGATCGCTCGTTTCGACGGCTTTCCGCGTTCGTGGAAGGCCTCGGCGAAAGCCTGGGCGGCGCGGACGGTGGCATGCCAGGTGCGGAGGTCCTTGGCGCTGAACTGCTCGCCGACCAGTTCGCGGAACCGTTCGTTGATGTCGTCGGCGGTGAGCTCGAAGACGCGGCAGTCCGGGGTCTGGTCCTTGAGCAACGTCCGGACGGCTCGGGCGAGCTGCGGATCGGTGATCTCCTCGTCGACCTCCACGCCGTGCTTGGCGGGGAACCGGAACCGGACGCGGTCGCCGCGCACGCTGAGGTGTTCGCAGAGCAGGGTGGCGACGCCGTGCGTGCCGTTGTCCTCGGCGTACTGCTCGTGACCGACGCGGAACACGCCGAGATCGAGCATCCGCAGGGCGATGGCGAGCAACCGCTTGCGGCCGCGTGACTTCATGTCCCGGGAAATCTGCTCGCGGAACTTGTTCAGGCGTGGGGCCAGTTCGAGGACCCGGTCGAACTTCTCCGCGTCCCGGTCGGTGCGCCACTGCTCGTGGTAGAGGTACTGGCGGCGGCCCGCGTCGTCGTAACCGACGGCCTGGATGTGTCCGTTCGGGTGCGGGGAGATCCACACCTCGCGCCACGCAGGTGGGATGACCAGGGCTTTCACCCGCGAGACGTCCTCAGGCGAGAGGGGCCGGCCGTGGGCGTCGAGGTACCGGAAGCCCTTGCCGTGCTTCACACGCGTCCAGCCTGGACCGGACGTGGCGCTGCGGCGGAGTCTCATTCGGCCACCTCGTGGTTGATCAGCACGAGATGCGGGTACCCGCTCGCCGATGAATCACTACACGGTCGGTGTGGAGCAGGAGTTCCTGCTCGTCGATCCCGAGTCGCGACGGCCGGTAGCACTGGCGCCCCGAGTCAGGGAGCTCTCCCGCGCCCCCGGTGACCTCGACGTCCAGGGTGAGCTGACCCCGTTCCAGATCGAGATCGCCACCGGCGTCACGCACTCCTTCGAAGAACTGTCCGAGCAGGTCAGGCAGGGCCGCCGGGTGCTGGTGGACGCCGCCGACAAAGCCGGGTGCCGGCTGGTGGCGACCGGCATGCCGCCGATCGGCGAGGCCGGGCCCCCTCCCGGATCGGACGACCCCCGGTATCACCAGATCGAGTACTCCCACCGGCGGCTCGTCCTCGGGCAGGGTGCCTGCGGGCTGCACGTGCACGTCGGTGTCGAGTCGAAGGCCGAAGCCCTGGCGGCGTCGAACAAACTGCGGGCGTGGCTGCCGACGTTGCTGGCGCTGAGCGCGAACTCCCCGATCTACGAGGGAGAGGACACCGGCTACGCCAGCTGGCGGTCGATGGTGTGGTCGCGCTGGCCGGTCAGCGGGCCACCGCCGTGGTGGGACGGCCCCGCGCACTACGACCAGACGGTCGACGCGATCATCTCGACGCAGGCGTTGCTGGACCGCGCGATGGTGTACTGGGACGTGCGACCGTCGGCCGATCATCCGACGGTTGAGGTGCGCGTCGCGGACATTCCGCAACTGGCAACGGAAGTCGCGGTTCTCGCGGAGCTGATCCGGGCGCTCGTCGTGACGGAACCCTCCGAACAGAGGGTGGACGATTCCGTGCTGCGAGCGGCATATTGGCGGGCGTCGCGCGACGGGGTCGACGGACTGGCCGCCGATCCACAAACCGGAAAACTCTCCCCCGCGTTCGACCGGGCAGTGGAGCTCGTCGAGCACGTCTCGGTCGCGCTGCGCGATCGCGGCACTCTGTCTACTGTGGAGCAGCAGATGGACTGGTTGCGCCACAACGGCTGCGGTGCCGCTCGGCAACGACGCTGCCCGGACCCCGAGTCCCTAGTGGACATGCTGATCGCCCGAACGCGTGAGGAAACCTGACTGATGCGCCTCCCTGCACCCCGTGGCCACATGAGCGCCGCCCTGGTCGCCGCTCTGCGTTCGAAGCCGCTGCCGAGCCCGGCGTTACTGGTCAGCGGAGGCACCAGGGACGCGTGGCTGGACGACGACCTGCAGCTGTCGTTGTGGATCTGCTACGAACTGCGGACGCACGGCTTCGACGACGCCGACCCGGCCTGGGAGGACAACTCCTTCCTGGCCCAGTTCCACCTGGCACTGGAAGCGCGCTGGGAAGCGGCGCTGCGCACGTTGACCGAGTCGACGCAGCCCGCGGTGTTGTCGGACGAGGGCCATGCGGAGCTCCGCAAGCACCACGCGTTCTGGCAGCCGCGCCGCGAAATGCGCTCAGTGCTGCGCGACATCCAGGGTGACGCATACGGCGCACGGTCCGAACGCGCGCACTCAGTGCTGTTCACCGTGACGTTGCGCGACCTGGATTGTTTTGTCGGGGTGGACGAGATGCCCGCCCCCACGCTCGCGCTGGTGAACGCCATGTCGTTGTTCGGCCTGCACCAGCGCCTGGTGGGAGCCCTGGTCGGCTTCCTGACCGCCGTCGACACCATCGGCGGTGACCCGTTCGCACAGCTCCTGCCCGTCCAATGTCCGCCCGACGACGTCCGCCTCGGCTTCACCGTGTGCCACGAACTGCACGCACGTTTGACCCAGCACGTCCACTCGTCCCTGCAGGCGGGCCGCACTTCGTTGAGGGGTCGCTGGCTGGTGCCGCAGGGCCGGGTTAACGTGGGGTGCTGAAGCTTTTCTCGAAGGGAGACAGCGTGCCCGACCCCACCGCTCTGGCCTCCGTGGTCGTCGACCGGATCGCACCCGACGTCGTCGTGCTGCACGTGTCCGGCGAACTCGACACCACGTCCAGCAGCGAGCTGACCTCGCCCTTGGACAGTCACGTGGTGCCTGCTCAGCGGGCTGTCGTCGTGGACCTCGGCGGGGTGAAGTTCCTGGGCTCGGCCGGGTTGGAGGCCCTCGTGCTCGGCCAGCAACGCGCTTCGCGGGCTTCGGTCGAGTTCGTCGTGGTCGCGTCCACTCGGGCGGCTTTGCGCCCCATCGAGGCGACCGGGCTGGACTCGGTGTTCACGATCCTGGGGTCGGTGGACGAGGCGGTGGAGCGCTATTCGTCCTGATCAGCGGGCGTCGAAGTAGCCGCCCGTTGGTCCGTCCGGACCGATCTGCGCCATCCGCACGATGATCTCGGCCGTGGTGCCGGGCTCGACCGCGTTGATCCGCATGCCGGGAAACGCCTCCGCGTACCGCAGGGTCACCATGGTGGCCATCGACGCCAACCGGCTGCTGACGTTCACCACCACCGGAGCGGCAGACCGCTCCAGCAACGGCAAGAACGCCTCCAGCACGCGGACCATCCCGAAGAGGTTGACCTCGAACGTCTCCCGCATCGGATCCGCGGCCACGCCCGACTCGCTCCGCTCGGGAGCGATGCCGACGTTGTTGACCAGCACGTCCAGCGGCCCCACCGTCTTCACGGCGGCGGCCACCGACTCGTCGGACGTGACGTCCAGCTGGACTGGCCGCGCACCCACGCGTTCAGCAGCCGCCTCCCCGAGCGAGAGGTCACGGCTGCCCAGCCACACGGTGTGACCGGCACGAACGAGCTGGCGGGCGGCCTCCAGGCCGAGGCCCTGGTCCGCGCCGGTGATCAGCACAGAAGCCACCCGAGAAACCTAATCCTGGCCGATGTCCTCGTACCAGAGCTCGGGCCGCTCGGCGATGAAGTCGGTCATCAACGAGATCAGCTCGGGGTCCTCGACGACCGTGATGCCCACTCCGTGCTCCGCCAGCCAGTCGTGGCCGCCGACGAACGTGGTGGCCTCGCCGATCAGCACGTGGGAAATGCCGAACTGGCGGACCAGGCCGCTGCAGTACCAGCACGGCGACAGGGTCGTGACCATGGTGGTGCCGCGGTAGCTGCGCTGGCGGCCGGCGTTGCGGAAGGCCGAGGTCTCCGCGTGCATGGAGGCGTCGCCGTCCTGCACGCGACGGTTGTGGCCCCGGCCCAGCAGACGGCCGTCGCCGTCGAAGAGTGCCGCGCCGATGGGGATTCCGCCCTCGGCGAGTCCCATCCGCGCCTCTTCGACGGCGACGGCCAGCATGTCTGAAGCAGCGGTCATACCGCTCAAGTTACTTCGTTTTGAACAGTTTCACCGTCATCGACGTGCCGCTTTGACGAAGCACGCGGAGTCCGACACCGACCGCCGGCAGCTTCACGCCCGCGTTGGGCTGCTCGGCGTACCAGTACTGCTTGGTGTCGTCGAACGTCGGCTGGGCCGCGGCGCCACGCACGTAGGACGCCTTGCCGTTGACGTGCAACGTGAAGGAGTCCGACTTCTGCAGCGAGAACGGCGCGTCGTACCCGCCGACGGCCGGCGACCAGCGCTGACCCTCCAGGTTGTAGAGCGGCGCCGGGTTGGCGTCGATCGGCAGGATCAGGCCCTCACCGGGGTGTTCGCTGACGTTGTTGTCGAGGAACGAGGTGTTCCACAGCGACACGAGCAGGCCGTCCTGGTACGGGAAGTGCTCCACGTAGTCGGGCTTGTCCGGGAAGCTGTAGCGGTACGGGCCAGTCTTGTTGTACTTGCCGTACGACTCGTAGGTCCGGTTCGACGCGATGTAGAACTGGTCGAACGCCTTGGTTTCCTTGCCCTCGGTCGTGCGGAACCCACGCGTGGTCCAGACGCCGGAGGTCTCGCCGCCGTCCGTCAGCACCGGAGTGCCGTCGGCGACGACTGAAATGGCGTCCGCGAAGAAGCCTTGCAGTGCAAGGGCACCATCGGTCCGGTAGGCGAGACGCAGTTTGGTCTGCTTGCCGGCGTACGCGTCCAGGGGAACCGTCAGGTCGACCCACTGGCCACCGGACGACGCGCTCAACGCGGGCGCGTCGGCCGAGTCGCGTTGGAAGGGCACGCCGCCTGCCACGCCGTCGAGCTGGGTCCAGCTGCCGTCCTCATTGGACGCTTCGACGTAGAGGTAGTCGTAGTCCGCCTCGATGTCGTAGCGGGCCTTCATCGACAGCGACGCCGTGGTCTTGCCACGCAGGTCCAGCGGCACCGTCATGGAGTTGTCGAGGTCGTTGCCCTTCTCGCTCCACCACATCTTGGTGCCCGCGAAGGGCGCGCCGTAGTCGAACGACTTGGAGATGTCCGGCAGCACCACGACAAGGCCCTGGGCCTTCGCCGAGTTGTACTCGTGCGGACCGAGTTCGAAGACGCGTTCCTGGCCCGCGACCGCGACCTCGTAGTCGAGCCAGCCGAGCTGCAGCTTGTCCCACGCGGAGAACTCGTTGGCGCGCTCACCGGGCACCTCGCCGGGGCCGTTCACCCGGTTCTGGGCCATGATCGACCACCAGTTGACGCCGTTCGCGCCGCCGGCGGTGTCGTAGTGGTCCGGCAGGCCGAGGTCGTGGCCGTACTCGTGCGCGAAGACGCTCACGCCGCCGTTCTCGGGCTGCACGGTGTAGTCGCCGACCCAGATGCCGGTGTCACCGATCTGCGCACCACCGAGCTTGTTGGTGCCGGGACCGGTCGAGTAGTTCTTGAACGCGTACCCGCGGTGGCTCCAGAGCGCGTCCTCGCCCTGCCACGGGTCGCCGTCGGCCTGGTCACCGCCGGCGTGCACGATCTGGAAGTGGTCGATGTAGCCGTCGGCCTCGTTGAAGTCACCGTCGGCGTCGTGGTCGTAGCGATCCCACTGGTCGTACTCGGCCAGCGCCGCCTTGATCTGGTCGGCGGTCCTGCCCGCGGCCTGCTGGTCGGCGACCCACTGCGTGACCGCGTCCTTGATCAGCTCACGCGAGTTGTTGCAGATGTTGTCGCCGCACGGGTAACCGTTGCTGCGGCCGTAGCGGGCCTCGTTGTACTTGACCTTGACCCAGTCCGTGACGGTGCCGGAGACCGTGTACCGCCCGGAGGACTGCTTGTCGTAGAAGTTCGCGACGGAGTTGGCGTCCTTCTTGCGGGAGAAGTACAGGTCCTGGAAGTACTGGCGGCTGAAGTCCGGGCGCCAGATCGTGGTGTTGTCGACGGCCCGGTCGGGCTCGGGGATCTGGTTGTGCACCGGCCCGTCGAACCGCTGCGGGCCCGGCGTGTTCGGGTTCGTGTCGCGGTCCGGGTAGTCGGGGTGCCGTTCGTTGCCGAACTCCGCGAGGATGACGAAGATCTTGTCGGTCTTCTCCCGCTTCAGTTCGACGTACTGGTCCTTGCTCTGCTTCTTGCCGACCTTCGCGACGGTGCTGGTGCCGCGCTTCTCGGTCGTGGCCTGACCGGTCAGCACGTCGGCCAGCGCCTGCTGCTTCAACGCGCGGCGCTTGATCTCCAGCTCGTGCGGCTGCTCGTCGGACTGCCGCGTCTCCTGCTTCTCGGGCTGTGCGGGCGGCGTCGCGGTGGCTGGTGTGACCAGGCCGGTCGTGATGAGCGCGAGTGCCGCTGCCCCCGCCAGAACTCTTCGCACTTTCGTCCCCTCTCGGATCCGGACGGCACGCTACGTAGTTGACCGGTAGCTCGACACGTCCGAAAGTCGGGTGTCGACACCTGGCCCCTCTTAGGCCTTTCGGTTGGCAGCCGTTCGGCGTATAACCGTCTGCGGGTCGGGGTTGATCCAGGGAGTCCACATGAGACGTCTCATCGCGGCTGCCGCTGCCCTGGTGCTGTTCGCCGCGGGGGCACCGGCGCTGTCCGCCGCCCCCGCCCCGTCCGGCTACCTCGTCGGCAGTGCTTCGCCGCTGACCTCCGCCCAACTCGACCGGCTGGCCGCCGCCGGCGCCCAGGTGCACGTGGCGTACCGGAACTTCGGCGGCGCGGCCGCCGCGATCCCCAGCTCGAAGCTCGCCGCGGTGCGCGCGCTGCCGTTCGTGACATCGGTGAGCCCCGACCCGATCCGCAAGCTCGCGGCCGTCTCCGATCCGGCGGCGGCACCGTTGCCGAACGAGCCTTACTGGCACGACCAGATGGACCTGGAGAACGTGACGCGGACCGGTGCGGGCGTGTGGGTTGCGGTGCTCGACACCGGCTTCTACCCGAACTGGCGCGACTACTTCGTCGAGAGCGACATCCTCACGGACAAGGCACGCGCGTTCGCCGGCGTGCTGGGCAACCCCAACGCCGGGC
The DNA here is from genome assembly GCF_011067745.1 of Lentzea alba. Taxonomy (GTDB): domain Bacteria; phylum Actinomycetota; class Actinomycetes; order Mycobacteriales; family Pseudonocardiaceae; genus Lentzea; species Lentzea alba. Next base: position 60,529 of record NZ_JAAMPJ010000011.1, on the reverse strand, counting down.
AGTGGGACGCGGGCAGCGACCCGCACGGCATGGCGGTCGCCGCGACCATCACCGGCCACCGCTTCGCCGACGACCTCAACGAGGGCGGCTGGGGCACCGGCTACGCGACGGGCTCCCCCGGCACGCGCTGGATCCCCGGCGTGGCGCCGGAGGCCAAGATCATCCCGATCAAGGTGTGCGAGCCCATCGGCTGCTTCGGCAGCGCCATCAACGCCGCCGTCGACTACGTGACCTCGTTGAAGAAGGCCAACCCGCGGCAACCGATCGTGATCAACGAGTCGATCGGTGGACCGGGCCTCGACGCGGTCGAGAAGGCCTCGCTGGACGCGGCGATCAAGGCGGGCGTGGTGTTCGTGGCGTCCGCGGGCAACGAGGGTGACACGGGCATGGGCTTCCCGGCCGCGTACGAACCGGTCGTCTCGGTCGGCGCGGGCGGCTGGACCCAGCAGTGGAACAACTACCCGGACAAGACCTGGTGGCTCGACGACGTGCCGGAGACCGGCGTGTCCGAGGTGTACGTGACGGGCTTCTCGTCCCGGCAGAAGGCAGGCCAGTACCTGGACGTCGTGTCGGAGGGCCGATACCTGCTGCTGCCGTACCCGTGCGCGAACCTGTACAAGGACGGCCAGGCCACGCCGTCCACGAACAACCGCACCTGCGCGTCGAAAGCCGCACCGGACAACGCGTCCGCCGCGCCGTTCCAGTACCTCTTCATGAGCGGCACCAGCTTCTCCGGCCCCGCGGTGGCAGGTGTGGTGGCGCTGATGCTCGAGGCGAACCCCGGACTGTCCAATGCGGACGCTCAGTTCGGCACGCTGACCGATCCCGCGTCGTGGGGTCCGGGTGAGCTGGAACGCCGGCTGGAGGCCTCGGCGACGCCGTTGGCACCCGGCTCGGTGACCGTGACGCACCGGAACGGTGCTCCGCTGGTCGAGACGTGGGGCGCGGACGCCATCGGGCACGGCTGGGTGTTCGCGGACGACGCGGTGAACGCCGCCGGCTGAGGTTTGCCGATCTGTTGACCGATCACCCGGCACGTCGGGAGAGTGGGAGCTTCCGTTCCCCGACGTGTCGGGAGGTCGACCGTGTCGTCGATGCAAATCGGAGTGAGCAGGCCGCCGCTGGACGTGGCTGACCTGCCAGAACCCGAGGAAGTCTTCAAGGTTCGGAAACTGGGTCCGCGGCAGGTGGTCCAGTTCGTCATCGGCCCGAGCCTGATCGCGCTCGGCATCTCGATCGGCAGCGGCGAGTGGTTGCTCGGCCCGCAGGCCGTCGGCAAGTTCGGTTTCGTCGGCATCGGCTGGGTGATCACCGTGTCGGCGTTGCTGCAGACGTTCTACAACGTGGAGATCGCCCGTTACGTCGTGGCGACCGGCGAGGTCCCGGTCGTCGGCTGGGGCCGGGTGCCGCCGGGCTGGAAGTTCTGGGTGCCGGTGTCACTGCTGGTCTTCTACTTCGCGTTCATCTTCGGCGGCTGGGCGGCGGGCGCCGGACAGGGACTTTTCGCGCTGATCACCGGTCGCGGCTACCGGCCGGACGAGATCGAGTACGTGCGGCTGCTCGCCATCGGCCTGCTCGTCGTCGTCTTCCTGATCACCGCGGGCGCCCGCAAGGTGTCGCGGGCCCTGGAGCTCACGAACTGGGTGCTCGTCGGCACGCTGCTGCTGATCCTGATCGTGGTGACGCTCGCGATCGTGCCGTGGTCGGTGTGGTCGGAGGGCCTGCGCGGCCTGGTCACCCCAGCCGCACCGCCGTCCGGCATCACCGCGACGCAACTAGGCGGCCTGGCCGGGTTCACGGCGCTGGCGTCCGGTCTGAACTGGTACGCGATGAGCCACTACCGCGACAAGGGTTACGGCATGGGCCACCGCGTGGGGTTCCTCTCCGGCCTGCGCGGCGGGAAGCAGGAGCTGCGCCCGGTCGGTGTGACCTTTGTGGACACTCCGGCGAACGCGTCGCTGTGGCGCCGCTGGTACCGGCTGCTGCTGATCGACCAGTGGGCGGTGTTCTTCGTCGGCGCGATGCTCGGCATGCTGCTGCCGACGGTGCTGATGGCGCACATCGTCGCGGTGTCCGGGCAGCAACCGACCGCGGCGAACGTGCCGACCTTCTCCGCGGAACAGCTGGGCATCCTGTACGGCCAGGGCATGTTCTACCTGATGCTGGTGGTGGGCGTGCTGGTGCTGTTCTCCACGCAACTCGGCATCTTCGAGGCACTCGTGCGCAACTTCACCGACGCCGCGCACGCGGTCTCGCCCCGGCTGCGCCAGCGGATCGAGGACGACCCGCGCCGGTTCTACTACCCGTTCATGCTGCTGGTGCTGGTGATCATCGGCGTCGCGCTGCACCTGGCGCTGCCGGTGGAGCTCGTGCAGATCTCGGCGAACATGTCGAACCTGGGCGCGCTGATGTTCCCGTTCGCGTTGATGTACCTGAACTCCCGGCTGCCGCGCCCGGCTCGGCCGCGGTGGTGGCACCACGTGATCCTGGTGCTGAACGTGGTGTTCTTCGGGTTCTTCTTCGTGAACTTCGTCTACGAGTTCTTCACGGGAGGTCCGTTGGTGAGGTTCTGAGCGCGTCGGGGACGAACGACTCGATGTCCATCAGGGCGTTCTCGGCGTTCCCTCCGACACCAGGCCACCGAACATCTCGACCTCGCGGACGTTCCCCCACCCCTCGAGCGCCGCCCGGACGCGGTCCACGAGCGTCACTTCGGCGGCAGCGCTTCCACGAACTCGCGGCACCGCGCGATCCAGTCCTCCAGCGCCGTGTCCTCCGCCACCGCGCCGCCGTCGACCACCACCCAGCCGTTCATCGGCCGGCCGGTGAAGTCGAAGACGCGTGCGCCCGGTTGAGCGAGCGCGTCGGCCTGCGCCTCCGGGCCGACGCGCGCGATCAGGTCCGGGCCCAGCACGCCCACCAGCATGTTTCCGTTCCACATGAACACCAGGCTGCCGAACATCTTCTTGGTGCCGATGCCCGGCAGCGGTCCCAGCGCGTCGCCCAGGCGGTGGGCCAGGCCTTCGTCGTACGCCACGCTTTCAATACTGTCTCAGCGAGTTGACAGGCGCCTCTCAGTTTCATGTGGCTTCATGGACGTACAGGACATTAGGAGGCCATGTTGTTCGGCGTTGTCGGCTTCGTGCTCGGGTGGCTCTTGACGCTGTTCATCATCGTGATGATCGGCCGGATGATCGTGGACTGGGCCGTCACCCTGCAGGCACGGGGTGACTGGGTGTGGAAGGTGCGCCAGGTGACGCACGGCATCACCGAACCGGTGCTCGCGCCGGTGCGGAAGGTGTTGCCGCCGCTGCGGTTCGGCGGGTTCGGGCTGGACCTGGCGTTCACGGTGGTGTTCATCGCGGCGCTGATCCTCAGGTCGATCGTGTGGTGAGAACGCCCGGGTTGAGCAGGCCCTGAGGGTCCAGGGCGGCCTTGGCGCCGGACAACGCCGCCCCGAACACGTCCGGACGTTGATGCGTGTACCAGGGCATGTGGTCGCGGCCGACGGCGTGGTGGTGGGTGATGGTGCCGTCCGCACCCACCAGCGCCTCGGACACCGCCGCCTTGATCTCGTCCCACTGCGCGGTGAGGCTGCCCCACCGGCCCGGCGCGTAGATGCCGTAGTAGGGCGCGGGGCCGTCCGGGTAGACGTGGGTGAAGCGGCACGTGACGACACCGATGCCGCACACCTCGCGCAGCGCCGTGGTCGCAGCCTCCACAACGGACGCGTGCAGCTCGAAGAACCTGTCCCAGGTGCAGGCCGTCTCGAACGTCTCGGTGATCATCGCGTGCTGCGCCATCGCGTCCCGCTGGTAAGGCATGCGCAGGAACGACTTCCGCCACTGCTGCGCCGCGCCTTCCACGACCTCGCCGTCACCGCAGAGCTCCAACGCACGGGCGAGCTTCCCGTCGACCGGATGATCAGCGGACTCGAACGCCAGCACCAGCACGGCCTGCGCCGACCCGGCGTTGAGGAACGCCTCCGCGGGGTCCAGCAGACGGCAGTTCGCCGGGTACAACCCGGACTGCGCGATCAACCGCGTCGCCTCGACCGCCCGTTCCCAGGAAACGAACCGCACCGAGGCCCCGGCGCGGTACAGCGGCGGCGCCTGCAACCGCATCCACGCCTCGGTGATCACGCCCAAAGTGCCTTCGGAGCCGAGAAAAAGCCGGTCCGGCGACGGTCCCGCGCCCGATCCCGGCAATCGCCTCGACTCGCTGATCCCTTGCGGCGTCACGACCCTGAGCGACTCGGTCAGGTCGTCGACGTGCGTGTAGAGCGTGGCGTAGTGGCCGCCGGCCCGGGTCGCGAGCCAGCCGCCGAGCGTCGAGAACTCGAACGACTGCGGGAAGTGCCGCAGCGTCAGGTCGTGCGGCTTGAGCTGAGCCTCCAGCGACGGCCCGAACACGCCGGCCTGAATCCGCGCGGCCCGGCTGGTCCGGTCCACCTCCAGCACCTGATCCAGCGCTGAAAGATCCAGCGTCACAACCCGATCGAGGTCACGCGGCTCGACCCCGCCCACGACGGAAGTGCCGCCGCCGAACGGAATCACCGCAACGTCGTTCGACCCGCACCAGTCCAGCACGTCGACGACGTCCTGTTCGGTGCGCGGACGAGCAACGGCGTCCGGCAACGGCCCGACGTCCCCGGCGAGGTTGCGCGTGACGTCGCGATAGGCCTGCCCACGGGCGTGCCCGAGCCGGTCTACCGCGTCGGTGGAGTAGAGATCGCTCGGCGGCTGGATCCGCGACGACGGCACGTCGAGCGACGCAGGGTCCGGTGGCGAGTGGAACGTCAGGTCCGCGTCCGGCAGCACCGCCCGGACCCGGTCGACCAGCGCACGGCGTTCATCAGGGGTGACGGCGTCCTCGACGGTGCCCCAGCCCCACCACGACCTCGTTGTCATGGCGTGCAACCTATGCGAAACGACGACGTTCCGGTATGCCTCTTTCAGTCGTGGGCGAACGTCCGGCCTGTCTCCTGGCAGGCTCGCTAGGCTGGCTCGACCACTTCGCCTGGGGGAACAGTGCACCGTTTCGCAGCCAGTCCTGCCCTGGCGCGGCTGGAATGGATTCTCGACGGCCTGGACGGGAAACCCGGCTGGGGAGCGGACGCGTCCGACGTGCTCGCGGCCGCGTTCACCGCCGTCGTCACGCCCGAGAGGTACGTCGAGGTCACCCGCGGTCGAGCTGCCGACTACGCGCCGGTCGTCGTGGTCGGTCTCGACGTCGACGAGACCACCGCGCGGGCGCGGATCCTGCGCCAAGACGGCATCGTCGACGTCGTCACCTGCGTCGTCGAGGCCGCACGGCCGCATCGAATCGCCTCCACGTGGGTTGCCGGACTGGTGCCGACCGACCTGACACCGAGATTGCCGGCCGATTTCACCGACCACGATCTGCCTTCCGTCGCCACGGATGCCCGGCTGGTCGTGTTCTCCGGGTTGCCCGGCAGCGGAAAGAGCACCCTGGCCGACGCCGCGGGCGCCGAGCTGGGAATCCCGGTCTTCGCCACCGACTGGCTGCTCGGCGCGCTGACCCCGTTCGGCGGTCGCTATTTCGAGGCCCCGCTGGAGATTGCCGAAGAGGTGCTGACCACGCTCGCTCTCCGGCAACTGACCGCCGGACGGTCCGTCATCCTCGATCACCCCACCGAACGGGTCGCGACCAGGGAACGCTGGCGCAGCCTGGCCCGCCGGGCCGGTGCGGAGTTCCGTGCGGTCGTGTGCCAGTGCTCCGACCCGCCAGTCCACCGTGCCAGGCTCGAAGGTCGCAGCCGCGGAATCCCCGGCTGGCATGACGCCAGTGACTGGTCCGATGTGCAGCAGCGACTGGCGAGTTTTCCCTCCTGGGGACGGGAGGCGCTCTCGGTGGACACCGTTCAACCACGTGAGCGGTCCCTTGCCGCGGTCATACGGCACATCACCGCCTGACGGCGTCAGGACCGGTGGCCTCAAGCAGTTCACGGATGGCATAAGTGCCCACCGCGAGCGGTGCAGCGATCCGCCCCCGCGCGTCGACGAGCACCGCAGCCGGCGTGCCGCGCACGAGGTATCCCTCGGCGACCTCCGTCCCGTGCTGCACGAGGATCTCACCGTCCAACGCCGCGAGGCTCTCCGCAGCGCCCCGGCCGATCAGCAGAATGGTCGCCTTGCCGCTCAACCGCGTACGCCACCGCGGCAACTCGGCGACGATCCGCGAACACGGGCTGCATCCCGGATGCACGAACAACAGCACCACCGGCAGTCCCGCCGACAGCGCCGACGCGAGGCTGCCGCGCCCACCCGCCGCGTACCGCAGGTCGATCGACGGCGCGGGCACCCCGATCGGCAAACCGTCACCGTGATCGACGGGCCGGCGCAACCGCCGCAGCGAAAGCCCCTGCCACAGCTGCACGGTCCCCAGTGCCACAGCCACCGCAGTGCCGACCGCGTACTCGACGGGCAACGCGTCGTTCGCCCCCACCGTCGCGACCAGCACGAGAGCGCCCAGCAACCCGTTGCGCGCCAACGTGATTCCGCTGATCACCCCGGAACCGGCCCCGAAACAGGCACAGGCAGGCCGCTTTCCCCTCCACAGCAACCACGCCACCATCGCGGAGAACACCGCCAGCAGCCCCAGCGCCACCACCCCGGCCGCCACGACGGTCCACGGCAGCAGCACGCCGGCCGCCACGCCCAGCTCGACCACCGGCAACGCCATCGCGACGGCGCGCACCCACCGGTCCGGCACGCCGAACTCGCCCACCGCCCGGCGTGTCCGGGGGAGGTCCAGCAGCTTCGTCACGCCCGCCCAGCCGAACACGGCGGCCACCAGCAGGCGCGTCGCCCACAACAACAGCAAACCGATCACGGGCACACACCTTTCCGGTAGAACGTTCCTCATGCCCGACGAGGTCAGCCGAAGCACGGTCAGCCAGAGCATCGTGCACGGTCACGTGTTCCAGGCGCACGAGCTGCACCTGCACGGCGACGCGGTCCCGCACCCGCCGCTGACCTCGTGGCAGGACCGGCCGAGCCTCACCGCGGAACTCGAAGACCTCCTGCACGTGCAGCGCGACGCGGCCGAAGCTCTCCCCTACCGGCTGCTGGGCGTGAAGCAGCCCGAGCTCACCAAGGTCTACGTGCAGCAGAGCGTGCGCACGGACAAGCCCGAACCCGAACGCAAGCCCGGCGAACGCAAACCGGAGCCGGTGGAACGGGTCGTCCCGATCGAGGAAGCGCTCGCCACCGGCAAGCACCTGCTGATCACCGGCGATCCGGGTGCCGGCAAGTCGACGCTCGGCCAGATGTACGTGCGGCTCCTCGCGAGCGAGTGGCTCGACCCGAGCAGCAACCCACCGCTGCCGGAACCCGTGCTGCCGCTGCGCATCCCCGCCAAGGCGCTGGCGGAAGAGCTGTCGTGGAGCGAACTTCTCGCCAACGCCGTGCGCGACCGCAGGTTGAACGCCCCGCTGAAGCCGGAGGTGTTCGCGAAACGCGCGCTCGGCGCCAGGTGGCTGGTGTTCGTCGACGGTCTCGACGAGATCGCCGAACCCGAACGCCGGGAACGCGTGATCGACGCGATCGCGTCCCGCATCCGGCGTGGCAGCGACCACCGGCTGGTGATCACCACGCGACCGCTGCCGCCGGACGAGCTGCGCAAGGTGCACGGGCCGCAGGTAGAGCTCTACACGATCCAGCCGTTCGGGCCGGTCGAGCTCCAGGCGTTCGCGGCGGGCTGGTTCCGCGCCCAGGACCCGACCCGCGCCATCGCCCGCACCGAGGAGTTCGTGCGGCAGGTCCACGACGGACGGCTGCGGGAGCTGGTCAGCAACCCGTTGCTCGCCACGATCGCGGCCATCGCGAACACCCTCGAACCCCAGCGCAAGCTGCCGCACAACCGGGTCGACCTGTACGAGCGGTTCATGAGCTACCTGCTGGAGGACACCGCCAGCGGCCGCGACACCCTCGCGGACCTCCGCCACTCGCTGCACCACAACCCGACCCGTCTGAAGCAGGTTGAGAACCTGCACGCCAACCGCCGCTCCCTGATCGAACACATGGCGCACCAACGCCTGGAGTCCGAACGCCCGCTGCTGGACATCGCGGTGGAGTGGTCGGAGTGCCGGCGCGGCGACGTGCTGACGGTCCTGGCGGGCACCGGCTTGTTCGTGCAGTTCGACGAAGGGCTGCGGTTCCTGCACCACTCGTTCGCCGAGTTCCTGGCGGCACGCCACCGGGCCGCCCAGATCCCCGCGGACTTCCCCGACCTCGACGACTGGGTGGATCAGGGGATGCAGCCCGCTCGCGAGACCTCGGTGCTGTTCACGTTCGCGTTGTGGGGGCGGGAACCCGGCAACGACCTCAACCTCGTGTTCCGCAGGCTGACCAGTGGCGGCCCCGACCACGTCCTGCTGGCGGGCAAGCTGCTCGCCGAAGAGGTCGCGCTGGACGAAGAGCTGGCCAAGCACGTGGTGAACCGGTTGGTGTCACTCGTGCTGAGCATTGGCAGCTACGACGCTCCCTGGGAGCCGGCGCGTGAGATCGGCCGGGTACTGGCGGGCCTCGCCGGAGAGCCCACCGGCCAGCTGACCAAGTCGCTGCACACGTTGCGAGACAAGCCCCAACTGCCACCAGCGACGCGGATCTGCTGCGCGATCGCCCTCGGACACCTCGGCTTCCCGGACGAGTCCGCGCACTGGTTGCAGGAGTTCGCCGATCTCCACGACCCGCTGGCACTGCGCGCCATCGTCAACGGGCTCTCGGAAATCCTGCCGACCGGCACGGAACTGGCGGAGAACATCCTGCTCCGGGCCGAACACGAGAGCTACGTGATCGTGATGGCCGCAGTGCAGATTCTGCTGACGGAACTGGAACGCCAGGAACCGGCCGCACGCCTGCTGCGCGGGCTGGTCGCGCGGCTGCGGGCCGACACCACGATCTCGCCGAACAGCCCGCACGTGCCGCAACCGCACGGCAATCCGGACGAGGAACCACCCGGCTGGGGCGTGCTCGCCGAGCAGGCGGTCCGCGCGGGCTGTGTGGAGGAGGCCGTGTGGGCTGCCGAACGGGTGCTGGCCCTGCCGGACGCGGATCTCGACGACTTCGCCAAGGCGGTCGAGGCGCTGATCGCCTCCGGTGGGGACGCCGCCGTGCTCACCGTGGCCGAACGCGCGAAATCCGGCTCCCTGAAGCAGGTGCTGACGACCGGCGTGGCACTGCAGGTCGCCGACCCCGAGCTCGCCGTCAAGCTCACCCGGCGCGTCGCGACGAACCCCGCGGTCGACGACCGCGACTTCGTCGAAGCGTGCCAAGCGCTCGCGGCCGCGGATCCGGTGCTGGTGACCGAACTGGTGGAGAAGCGCGCCACGCTGGATTCCGACGACATCGTCATGATCGCCGCAGAGCTGGCGGAGGTGGGCGTTGACGTCGATCACCTCGTCCGGCTCGCGCTGGCGCGAAGGACAGGCGACAAGTGGGAGTTCGCCCGCACGGCTCGCCAGGCGCTGAGTCTCGGCGAGTTCAGTGAAGAGGTGTACACCGCGGCCGTGGCCGGGCCGCCCTCGCACTGGGCCGAGGCGGCACCGCTGATGCACCGCGACCGGGCCGTCGACCTGGTCGAACGCATGCTCGGCACACCGGTGGACGTGGAGGTGCTGGCGACGTGTCTCGGGCACCTGGTCTCCAAGGAGGTCCCTGAGGTGGCGGAGCGTCTGTTGGAGGTCGTGCTCGAACACGTGGACCAGTGCGACACCGCCGCCGCACGGGCGCTCGTGCCGGTCCTGCACCGCATCGGGCGCACCGACGAAGCGATCGAAGTCGCGAGGCGGGCGTTCCTGAGGTCATTCGGCAGCCTCTTCGTGGAGGAGTGCGCTGAGACCTTGCTCAAGGTGGGCGGCGTCGAGGTCGGGGCGTTCATCGCGAAACAGGTCCTGGCGGCGAACGTCAGTGTGTGGCGACGACTGGCCGTGGCACAACAGCTGGCCGAGCAAGGCCTGCTGCGGCAGGCGACCGACCTGTGGATGGATGTCGTGCGCCGGCACGGTGACATGACCGCACAGGGCATCGAGGCCGCGTCCAAGCTCGTTCGGTGCTTGCACGGGGGTCACGCGATCACTGCCGTGAGGACGGGCCTCGCGGAGGACCGGCTCACCGTCACCGCCAGGGCCAACCTCAAAGCGCTGGAAGCCTGGCTCGTCGCGATCGAGGCGGGATGATCACCCGGCGCCGAAGCAGACGAACCCGACGGCCGCGGCATAAGAAGCGTCATCGGCGGCAGCCCGTTGCACCGCCGCCAGCGCTTCGGCCGGCGCCATCCCCGCCGCCAGCTTCTGGTGCAGCTCCACCATCACCGGTGCCGTGCCATCCGTCGGCACCGGCACCACCGGCGCGATCAACGTACGGGTGCCCAGCCCCAGCAAAGCTGCCGTGAACCCCATCAACTCGTCGCCCGGACGAACCGCGGACTGCCCGGTGTCACAAGCCGACAGCACCACCCGCGTAGGAGGCTGCCGCAGCCGCTCGATGTCGTAGACCGTCAACGGCCCGTCAGCCAGTTCCAGAGCCGAGAACAACGGGTTGTCGACGCGGAACGACCCGTGCGCGGCGATGTGTGCCAGCGCCGCACCGTCCATTGCGGACGCAACGGCGCTGACCGTCGCCTCGGAACCGACGAGAACGCGGCCCGGCACGTGCGCGCTGATGGCCTTGATCTCGGTGGGAGCGGCAGCCATGCGTGGTCCAGCGGCCAGCACGGCCTCGCCGGAAGCGTCAGCCACGGAACAAGCGCGCAGCCAGACCGAGGCGGACGGGGCGACGGTCACCTGGCGGTTCAGCACCGCCCACGGCAGGCTGTTCAGAGCACCCGTCGGCACCACGACCAGCGGTCGGCCGTCGGTCCGGGACGCCAACGGCGCCAACAACCGTTGTGCCAGCAGCGAAGCGGCGTGCGCAGCCGAAGACCGGGCCACGGCCAGGTTCGGCAGTTGTGGCGGCAGAGTCACCAGGCGGTGCAGGGCGAAGCGGAGCAACCGGATCTCGCGAACCACGCCCTCCACGGCACCCAAGGAATGCAGCGAGGCCCGGCCACCGGCCAGCACGACCGCCATCAGCACGCCGTCGTACTCGACGAACTCGATCAGAGCCCACGACCCCAGGGCGGAACCCAGAGCCGCGACCGACGGCGGCTTGAACACCGCCACCTCACCGGACGTCTGCCGGGTCAGGTCGCGGACGCGTTGCTCGGCGCGGACCAGTTTCATCCGCAACGCACCGGCAGGCTTCCCGGCCAGCAGCGCCGACTCCACGTCAGCCGCCACCGCCCGCAGCGACGCCAGCGCGTCCTCCAGCCGAGGATCGTCCGGCGGCGACACGGACTTCATCCGCAACGCACCGGCGCGCCAGCTCTCGGTCCACGACAACACGCGCGCCGCGTTCCCCGAGGCGACCGCCAGCCGCAGGCCCTCCAGGGCCAAAGCCTGACCCTGCACACCTGTCGACGCCCGCAGCTCGGCCGCGCCCAACGACACCCGGTACTCGTCCAGCAGGCCGATGCCGCGACGCAGCGCGGAAGAAGTCCCGCGAACGTCACCGGAGAGCTTGCGCCGCAACGCCTCCGCGTACCAGCCGCGCACCCGCAGCCCCGCCGGACCCCGCAACCGCGCGGCGGCGGCGACGGACAACTCCGCGACGGCACGCGCCCGATGTCCGAGGTCCGCGGCGACCAGACCGGCGTCGATGCGCGCTTCCAGGGCGGGCAGCCGCCAGTCCATCGCGTCCAGCTCGGCCGCGACCCGGGACAACGCCAGCCGCAACGGCCTCGAACGGTCGCCGCGCAACACCGCCGCGTGCAACTCCAGGTACCGCGCACCGGCCGCCCACAGCAGACGTTGCTCGCGGCGGAACCGGCGGCGCGCCTCGGCGGCGAACGAATGCGCCGCGGAGGGATCGTCGTCCAGCAGGGCGATCCGGGCGCGGAAGTACAGCGCCTCCGAGACGCCCAAAGGGTTCTTCAACGCCTTCAGCTCGACGATCGCCCGGTCGGCCGCCGCGCGGGCCTCGTCCAGCAGCGGCACCGAGACGAGCAGCTCCAGGCGGTTCACCAGCAGCACGGGACGCATCACGTCGAGCCGCCGGTGCACCTCCTCCGCCTTGTCGAACAACATCAGCGCGGCCGGGACGTCACCGGAGCGGGTCGCCATGATGCCCGCGTTCCAGTGCACGTCCGCGACGCCGAGCTCCTGGCCGAGCTCCCCCAGCAACGTGGCGGCGAGCGCGAAGTCCGCCGACGCCTCACGCATGTTGCCCACGTACGCGCGCACGAGGCCCCGGTTGTTCAACGCCCGTGCCTCCACGAGCTTGTCCCCGACGCGGCGGGCACCGGCGATGGCGGCGGTGTAGTCGCGCTCGGCGTCGTCATGACGCGTCAGGTAGTGGAAGACGACGCCGCGCTGCATCAACGCGGCCACCGCGTCGGCGCCGGCGAGTTCCGGCATCGCGTCGTCGAGCGCCTTCAACGCCTGCTTGTGCTTACCGGTGTAGACGAGCACCCAGGCCAGGCTCATTTGCGCCAACGCGGACAAACGGGGCAGCGAAGCGTCGACCGCGATCTTGATCGAGCGACGCAGATGCCGAGCCGCACCGGGGAAGTCGTGCATCTCGCGCAACGCGAGGCCGATCGCGCGCTCGGCGATCGACCATTCCGCGCGATCTTCCGTCCTGCGGAGGACAGCGCGGGCCATCTCGACGGCCGCGCGCGGGTTGCGCTGCCTGGCCTCCAGCGCGTCCTCCGCAGAAAAGTCGGTCACGGCGTCACTTTATCGGCTGTGGTAGCTTGATCAAGCTCGGTCGGGGTGCCCGTCAACGCTGCTTTAGTGAGGCCGTGGTGTCGAAAACGCCAGAAAGCGCGGAGCTTTACCAAAGAGCTTTTCTGCAGCTCATCGCCGAGGACAAGAACATCAGCTTCCACGCCGAACGCGGGCGTGAATTCCTTTATCGACCCGGCCAGCTGCTCGTCAGCGCCGAGGATCAGCAACGCGTGATCGAAAAGCTGCGCGAAAACAACATCGTCGCCCGGCCCGGCGAAGGATTCGCCGGAATGGTCCGCCTGACGTTGCCGAACAACGCCGAGGACATTCCTCGCATCGTTCGGTTGTTGAGAGATCAACGAAATTGGCCTAATCAGCGGGTGCCGCTCGTGCAACCGCATCACGTGATCGTCGGCCACGGCGGCCTCATCATGGGCAACCCGGGCGACCGGCCCTACCCCGCCGAACCGATCTCCGCGCCCAAGACCGACGACCGGCTCAGGGACGTCCGGGTCGGCATCATCGACACCGGCATCTCCTCCGGCGCCGACAGCGACCACTCCGACTGGTTCGCCGAGCGCTACACCAAGGAGGCGGACGACGTCGATCCCGCCTACAGCAGCGGCGCCGTGTTCGCGCTGCAGGGCGGCCACGGCACGTTCGTCGCGGGCGTGATCCAGAACGCGGCGCCCGGCGTCACGTTCGACCCGGAGGTCGCGCTCGACCAGAACGGGTTCGGCGACGAGGAACGGCTCTGCCGCAAGATCGCCGAGCTGGGCAAGAAGAAGATCAACGTGCTCAACCTGTCGCTGGGCTGCTTCACCGAGGACGACGTGGCGTCCGAACCGCTGCGGCGCACGATCGACGAACTGCCCGACGACATCGTCGTGGTCGCCTCGGCCGGCAACCAGGGCACCCAGCGGCCGAGCTGGCCCGCCGCGCTGTGCGGGGTCACCGCCGTCGCCGCCGCCGAGCAGAAGCGCGACGGTTCCGTCGGGCCCGCCTTCTACTCGAACTGGGGCCACTGGGTCGACGCGTGCGCGATCGGCAACCGGGCCTCGACCTACCTCAAGGGCGAGTGGCACCTGCCGGGGGAGGCCGCCGCGACGCCGTTCGCGCTGTGGGCCTACTGGTACGGCACCTCGTTCGCCGCTCCCCTGGTCACCGGCCGGATCGCCGCCACGATGGTCTCGGAGGGCATCACCGCAGCTCAGGCACGTGACAAACTGTTGACCGGTGACGAGTTCGCACCCGGCTACGGAGTTTTTGTCAAATAGTTGTATCTGGGAGGCAACCTCCGCCTCCGCCAGTTGTGACCGCAAGGAGTCGACGTGACCTCTGCCTCCCCGATCGCCGCGCTCGTGAGCGCGGCGGCCGAGGGCGACCAGTCGGCGTGGAACGAGATCGTGGACCGTTACACGCCACTGGTGGTGTCGGTGATCTACAAGCACCGGCTGCGCCCAGCGGATGCGTCCGACGTGAACCAGACGCTGTGGCTGCGGCTCGTGGAGCAGATCGGACGGCTGCGCGAGCCGGAGGCACTGCCCGGCTGGATCATGACGACCACCCGCAACGAATGTCTGCGCGTGTTGCGCGTGCAGCAGCGGACGCACCTCTACGACCCGTTGTCCGAGTCCGACGCACTGGAGTCGGAACAGATGGACGCGGACGTGGAGTCGGACCTGCTGGCCGTGGAACGGCGACAGGCGTTGCGGGACGGGTTCGCCGAGCTCACAGATCAGTGCAAGCGGTTGCTGACGAAGCTGATGACCGATCCGCCGCCGAGCTACCAGGTCGTGAGCGAAGAGCTCGCGATGCCGGTCGGCAGCATCGGCCCGACGCGGATCCGTTGTCTGGAGAAGTTGCGCAAAACTCCTGCGATCTCGACCTTCCTGGGGTCTGCCAAGAAGGGACTCGCACAGCAGACGAGAGGAGGTGTGCTGGGTGCGGCACGACTGGGACAGTGACGAAGTACTGCTCGACGCCTTGCGCGACGCGTTGAGCACACCTTCCGACGACGTACCGCCGGAGTTCGTCGAGGCCGCGAAGGCCGCGTTCACCTGGCGGAACATCGACGAGGAGCTGTTGCTGATCACGTCGTACGACTCGGTGCTGGACGACACGTTGTTCGCCAGGGCGAGGTCGACCTCGACGGCGCGGCAGCTGGTGTTCGACGCGGACGGCGTGTCGCTGCAGGTGGAGGTGTCGGCGGCCGGGATCACCGGGCAGCTGATGCCGGCGTCCGGATCGGTCACGCTGGTGACGCCTTCGGGTGACCACGAAACAGCGGTGGTCGACGAACTGGGGATGTTCGTGATGGGGAGTGCGCCGCGCGGACCGGTGAAGTTCCGGTTCGCAAACGGTTGCACCGATTGGTTTATCCTCTGACTCACCATTCGAGTGATGGTGGAATTCATTCGTTCGGCCTACACCTGCGGCCAGTAGGGTTATCGACGCTCAGAATTCGCACTTCGAGAGGGTGTGTGCTGCTGTGGTCGATCGCGTCAGCTGGGTCCCGGAAGGTGTCAACGTCGACGTCCCGAGCTCCGCCCGGATCTACGACTACCTGCTCGGCGGCGGACACAACTTCGAAGCGGACCGCGAGACGGCGGAAGCGCTGATCAAGGTGCTGCCGGTGCGAGGCATGGCGCGGCTCAACCGCGCGTACCTGCGCCGTGCCGTCCTGGAACTGGCCGATCTCGGCATCCGGCAGTTCCTGGACCTCGGTTCGGGCATCCCGACGGTCGGCAACGTGCACGAGGTGGCGCACGAGGTCGCTCCCGACTCGAAGGTCGTGTACGTCGACTTCGAACCCGTCGCGATCACGCACGCCGAGCTGATGCTGGCCGACGAGCCGAACGTGACGGCGTTGCTCGCCGATCTGCGCGAACCGGAGAAGGTCATCGCGCAGGCGCGGGAGCTGCTGGACTTCTCGCAGCCGATCGGGCTGCTGGTCGTCGGCGTGCTGCAGTTCATCCCGGACTCCGACGACCCCTGGGGTGTGCTGGCCCGGTACGTCGACGCGCTCCCGGCCGGTTCGTACCTGGCGCTGTCCCACTTCACCGCGGACAGCATGCCGGCCGCGATGGCGGCCGGTAAGGAGATCTTCGCCAAGACCGCGGAGCCGATCACACCGCGCACCAAGGCTCAGGTGGCGGACATGCTGGCGGGCTTGGAGATCGTGGAACCCGGCATCGTCTTCACGCCCGAGTGGCGGCCCGAGTCACCGGAGGACGTCGGCGAGGACCCGACGAAGGCCAACCTCTACGCCGCGGTGGGTCGCAAGCCCTGATGCCCACCTCGGCCCTCGCTCAGCGCTGGGCGGCGGTTCTGATCGAGAGCGCGTACTCGCCGATGTCACGGCGGAAGCTGACGCAGCACCTCGAGGAACACGCCGTCCGGCTGCGTGCTGGGCAGGAGGTGCCGGCCGTCGGCGAGTGGTTGGTGCGCAAGCACTTCACCGGTCCGGACTCGTTGCGGCGCACGCTGGAGGTGCTGGGGCCGGAGTTCTCCCCCGAAGTGCTCGGCGCGCTGGCGTCCGGGTACGTGTGGGCGACGCGCGACCAGTTGTTCGCCGAGCAGGAGAAGGTCAAGAACTCGTTGCTGAAGGCCGTCGAGGACGCGCAACGCGACCTGCACGACAGCGAGGCCCGGTTCGCCCAGGTCTTCGCGTCGACGGCGGTGGGCATCGCGATCTTCGATCTCCAGGGCGCGGTGGTGGAGGCGAACGACGCGCTGGCCACGATCCTCGGCCACGAGGAGATGCCGAAGGAGCTGTTCGCCGAGGCCGACGCGGTGGCACTCGCATCGGCCTGCGCGCGGATGCTCGCGTCCTCTGTGGACACCGACCGGCGGGAGCGGGAGCTCACCCGCAACAACGGCGACACGGTGTGGGCGAACGTGGTGCTGTCGGTGCTGCGCGGGTCGGACGGACTGCCGAAGTTCCACGTCGCGCTGATCGAGGACGTGACCGAGCAGCGGATGCTGCAGGAGTGGTTGCGGCACCAGTCGTTGACGGACCTGCTGACCGGTCTGCCGAACCGGGCCTCGTTCGCCGACAAGCTGGAGTCGGCGCTCGCGACCGGCCAGCCGCACACATTGGGATACCTGGACGTCGACAGCCTGACGATCGTCAACGACGGTCTCGGTTACGCGGCGGGCGACGCCGTGCTGGTCGAGGTCGCCCGGCGGTTGCGGGTCGCGCTGCCGGACGCCGTGGTGGCACGGGTCGGCGGTGACGAGTTCGTCGTGCTGATCCAGGGATCGCCCGACGTCGCCGCGCTGGCCGCGATGATCGACGACGAGCTGTCCGAACCGGTGTACCTGGACGGCGCGGGCGTCGCGGTGTCGACGTCGATCGGTTTCGTGCACGCAGCGGGCCCCGGCGTGAACCCGACAGCCCTGCTGCGGCGGGCGCACTCGACGTTGCGGAAGGCCGAGATCGGCGGCAAGAGACAGTGGGGCATCTACGACCACGAGGCCGACGTCGCCGATCGTGCTCGTTTCGCCCGGATCGCGGCGATGCCCGGTGCCTTCGAGAACGGCGAGATCTCCGTGGAGTACTCGCCGGTGTCGTGGATCTCGGGATCCCTGGCCTTCGTCGAGGCCTCGCTGCGGTGGGGAACGACCCGGCACGACGAGGTCGTCACCTACGCCGACGCTCTCGGCCTGGCCGCGCGGGCCGGCCAACTGGTGCTGCACGACGCGTGTTCGCGCGGAGAGCCGGTGCTGGTCCGGTTGTCCCGCGACCAGTCACGCGATCCGGACCTGGCGGCGCACGTGCGGTCGAACCTGCGGGCCTGCGCGTTCCCGGCTTCCTCGCTGTTCCTGGCACTCGACCTGCGGGCGATGCCCGAGGGCGAGGAGAACCTCGAGGTGTTGCACGACATGGGCGTGCACGTGCTGCTGCACGAGTTCGGCGGCGGGTTCACCGGTTTGTCCACTGTGGACCGCAGTCCGGTGTGGGGCGTACGGCTGGCGCGACCGCCGTCGGAAAGGCTTGCGCGGCAAGGCTTAGCCCTGTTGGTGCCGCTGCTGCGGTCGGCGGGCGTGCACGTGATCGGCGGGCCCGGCGATCCGGACGAACTTCGAGCTCTGGGCGTGGACCTGGTGGTGTCGTGAGTGGTTGTGGCCGTCAGGGAGACCACAACCACTCATCGATCACCTAGGCAGCGTCCTCGAAGGTCGTCGCCTGGACGGTCACGAGCGTGCGGAAGTTCGCCTCGACCTCGGCCTTCTCCTTCGCGTTCGGGTTGGGGTTCTTGCACGACGTGCCGGCGCTGGCACCGGACATCAGGTCGGTGCACAGCCCCGTCCGGCGGTCGGGCAGACCGAGCAGGTGCCCGAACTCGTGAGCCGAGATGCGGACGGTGTCATGTCCCTCGTTGACGGCCTGGCGACCCATGACCCACCGGCCGCGGCCGAGGCTGGACACGTAGGCACGAGGCCACTGGTTGTCCACGCTGACCGTGACGTTCGCCGAGCCGGTCACCTTGCGGAACTGCACGTTCACGACGCTGCTGTTCCAGATCTGCGCGCCCTTGTCGATCGCCGCCTGGAACTCACCGGTGTTGCTCGAGTTGTAAGTGACGATGCGGGGCGCAGCTTCCGCGGTGCCGATGAAGCCGGCCGCTAGGGCGACAGCACTGGCTACCACGACGATTTGTTTGCGCAGGGACACAGGAATCTCCTCGCAATGCAGGGTAATTGCTCCCCGACTGTATCGGCGCAGCGTTGGCGCACAAGAAGAGTCAAGTGTCAAAAGCACCGATGTGGTTCAGTGCGTTCGTAGGTGTTCCTCGCGTCCAGAGAGCGGCGCATGCCTTGCGGCTAGCGGAAACACGACCTACTAGTGATGTTCTCACCGCCCGGCGCCACGAACAGGTCGCCGCCAGTCGGAGGAATAACTCTTGACGCCCTCTGGAACTGATGGTCCAGAGGGCGTCAACGAGCGAGGGCGGTTCAGGCGAACGACGGCTGGCGCAGCGCGTGCTCCACCAGCGCGATCAGGATCTGCTTCGTCGACTGCCGGTTTCGCGCGTCGCACGGGATGATCGGCACCGAGGACGGGATCGTCAGCGCGTCCCGCACCTCCTCGGCCCGGTGGTGCATCAGGCCGTCGAAGCAGTTGACCGCGATCACGTAGGGCAGGTCGCGGTCCTCGAAGAAGTCGATGGGCGCGAACGCCTCGTCGATCCGGCGGGTGTCGACCATGACGACGGCACCGATCGCGCCGCGCACCAGGTCGTCCCACATGAACCAGAACCGGTGCTGTCCGGGTGTGCCGAACAGGTACAGGATCAGGTCCTTGTCCAACGACACGCGCCCGAAGTCCATGGCCACCGTGGTGGTGACCTTGTCGGGGACCGCGGACAGGTCGTCGACACCGACCGATGCCTGGGTCATCACGGCCTCGGTGGTCAGCGGGGTGATCTCGGAGACCGACCCGACGAACGTCGTCTTGCCGACACCGAACCCACCCGCGACGACGATCTTCGCCGACATCGCGGTCAGGTCGACCCCAGGTGACCCCGGACGACCCGGAGCACCGTTGCTCATGGGAACTTCTCTCTACTCAGGCTCTCATGGAAACGTGCAGCTGAGCACGGATCTCCGGCGTGAGCTGGAGACCGACCCGCTCCACCAGCCGGGTCATCGCGTAACCGATGAGCCCGATGTCGCAGTTGGGTGCGGCGAGCACGGCCAAACACGACCCGTCGCTGATGGACATCAGGAAAAGGTAGCCCCGTTCCATCTCGACGACAGTCTGCTTCACCTCACCTGCTTCGAAACAGCGCGCCGCGCCGAGGTTCAGCGAGACCAGGCCGGAAGACACGGCGGCGAGCTGCTCCGCGCGGTCGTGCGGCAGGCGGTCCGACGAAGCGAGCAGCAGTCCGTCGGCCGAGACGACGATCGCGTGTGCGACACCGGCGACCCTGCTGACGAAGTCCTCGACCAGCCAGCTGAAGTTGTCCAGTTCCTCAGTCGCGGTGGTCACTGGTGTTCCCTTTCTGCGATCACGGGGATGCCTCCGACGGCCGAGTCGAAGAGCGACTCACGGCCCATCTGGACGCCCTTCTGGTACGTGGCGAACCGCTGGCGCAACCGGTCGGCGGACCGGCCGGGGATGGCGGCGGCGGCCGTCAGTTGTGGTGCCGGTGACGACGGCTTCGGCAGCGAGCCGGGCACCAGGCGTGCCTTCGGGACACGCTTGGGCAGGCCGTTCTCCGTCGTCTGCGCGGGTGCGCCCTTGTCCAGCGCTCCCGCGGCGCGCCAACCGTCGTCCGCCGCCCCCCAGTCGGACTCGGCGAAGTCGGCAACCGCGCGGGGCACCGCCGTTGGTGCCTCGATCTTCACGGTGTCCGCGGAACGCTGGCGCTTCGGCAGGCCGTTCACCGTCGCGGGTTCCGCGTCCTCTTCCTCGGCGCGTTCCGGCTGCGGTGCCGGAACGTCCGTTGTGGAGCGTGTGGCCGGCACGTCGGCCGCGGGGGTCTGGAACCACCGCGACAGCGCGTCGTGGGAGATGTCCAGCTCGTCGTCGGAGATCACCGGGAAGATCTCGGTGGCCGGCTCGGCCGGACGCTCGATCGGCGGCTCGTAGGAGTAACCGTCCTCAGAGGACTCCTCGCTCGCCTCGACCCGAGCGGTGAACAGGCCGTCCGCGGACGTCTGCTCGATGCGGTGCCGGCCGGAGTTCTCGTCGGCGTCGGCCTGCGACGGCACGACGACCGGGTGCTCCGGCGTCCACTTCGGCACACCGGCGAGGCCTTCGACGCCGGTCGTCTCGGCGGAGGACGGAACAGGGGCGGACGGCAGGGGCAGCGCGGGCGGCGCTCCCTTGTGCAGCAACGACACCGGCAGGATCACCTGTGCGGTGACACCGCCCTCGATGTCGTCGTTGTTCGCCAGCGTCACCCGGATCTCGTGGCGCTTCGCGAGCTGGCCGACCACGTACAGGCCCATCTCGCGGGCGACGGAGACGTCGACCTCCGGCGGTTCGGCGAGCTTCGCGTTGGACTCGACGACGTCGTCCTCCTGCATGCCGACACCGCGGTCGTGGATGCGGATCGCGATCTCGCCCTTGCGGGTCTCGATCGTGCGCACGGTGACCTTGGTGGTCGGCTTGGAGAACGCCGTCGCGTTGTCGAGCAGCTCGGCGATGAGGTGCGCGAGGTCGTTGACCACGCGGCCCTGCACCATCATGTCCGGCGTCGGCGCGATCTGGACGCGCGCGTACTTCTCCACCTCGGACACCGCGGCACCGAGCACCTCGGCGATCGCGACCGGGCGGGTGACGCGGCGGTTGACCGTCGTGCCGGAGAGCACCAGCAGGTTCTCGCTGTTGCGGCGCATCTGCGTGGCGAGGTGGTCGAGCTCGAACAACGACGCGAGGTGGTCGGGGTCCTGCTCGTCCTGCTCCAGCCGGTCGATCACGCTGATCTGGCGTTCCACCAACGCCTGCGAGCGCCGCGACAGGTTGATGAACATGTCGTTGACGTTCGCGCGCAGGGCCACCTGCTCGACGGCGAGGCGGACGGCTTCGCGTTGCACGAGGTCGAACGCCCGCGCGACCTGGCCGACCTCTTCGGTCGTGTTGAGCGGCACCGGGACGATCGCCTCTTCCGCGGCGCGTTCCGGGTCGCGGTGCGAACGGATTCGGCGAATGGCGTCGGGCAGCTGGTTGCGGGCGACGTCGAGGGCGCTGCGGCGGAGGATGCGCAGCGGCCGCAGCATCGACTGCGCGACCATCGCCATGAGACCGAACGCCACCAGCAGCGAGATGGCGACCAGTGCGGCGTCGCGCCACGCGGCCGCGCGAGCGTCGCCGGCCAGGCGCGTGGCCGTGGCGTCGCCCTGGCGCTCCAGCTCGGTCGCGACCTCGCGAACGAGGTTCGCGGTGCCCTCACCGTCCTTGAGCACCTCGGCGTCGGCGATGGTCACCGGCTTGTTCCCGGCGTCCTGCGCCAGCGCGAGCTTCACCAGCCGGTTGCGGCCGTCCACCGCGGACCCGGACACCTTGTCCTGGAACAGCTGGTTGTTCTGCGGTGTCACCGCGCTGGTGAACTCGGTGAACGCGGCGTCCAACCGGGACTGCGCCGCCCGCAGCTCGTCCGCGGCACCGGGCGCGAAACTCCGGCGCAACGCCGTCGCGGTCAGGATCGCGTTCTGCTGGCCGATCTGTTCCTGGGCCTTGTAGAGCGCCTGCGCGGCGGCGACCAGCGGAACGATCTCCGGGTTGCTGAGGCTCGAGATCGCGGCGAGGTGCACCGGGACGAGCGAGGCGATGATCTGGTTGTACGCCCCGATCACGGCCATCTCGGGATACTTCGTGCTCAGCAACGTGACGCGCAGGGCCGCCAGTCCGTCGAGCGACTGCAGCGACTTGTTGATCGCCTCGTTGAGCGGCGCGCTCAGGACCGTGGCCGTCGCGCCCGCTTCTCGGTACTTGCCGAGTTCGTTGTCCGTGAGGCCGGTGCGGGCGGCGTGCTCGGGGCACGCGTTCTGCCTGCCGGCGGCCACACACTGCACTGCCCAGTCGCGCTCGACCTGGAGCGCGTTCTCCACCTTCGCGGCCTGGTGGCTCACCGCAAGTTCGCGCTGGACGGTGCCGAAGAGCTCGACCTCGTCGAGCTGGGTGTTCAGGCGCAGACCCGCGAGAGTCGCGGTGCTCAGCGCCGGAACCAACAACACCACCGCGAGCTTGCTCCGCAGCCGCCAGTTGCGTAGGCGGAACCGGTCGATGCCTCGCTGGTCCTCACGACCGCGCACCGTCAACACTCCCCGCCCCGTTTAATAGCTGCAAACCTGGTGGATCTTGGAGTAAAACACGCTGTTCTCATACCGCCGTTCGGACGACAAAACAGCTGGTTCGCGAAACAACAACTTTGACCAGCGCGGCTAAACGGCCCCTAAGCGATAATTCATACGGACGAAACGATGTGCGCGGGCGACCGTGATCACGACTCGATCACAGCCACCCGCGCGGTTCGTCAACTACCGGAGGGCTGGATGAGCATCGGCTTGACGTCGAGCTCCTTGTCCAGCAGCCCGTACCGCTGCATCAGCTGCACGACGCGCTGCAGCCGCGTCTGGTCCAGCGTGGTCGGGAAGGCGCCGAAGTGGACAAGACCTGCGGTTTCCTTGTCGACCTTGGCGTACTCGACGAGCAGCGGCTCGACCGTGGGACGGTCGGCGGCGTCGGCCTGACCCTTGGCGATCGCGCGCTGGAAGGCAGCCACCGTCTTGGGGTTGTTCTTGGCGAAGTCACCGCTGGTCGCATAGCCCGCGATCGGGATGTTGTCCGTCGGGCCGGAGGCCGCGTCGAGCACCTTGACCTGGCCGGCGACGCGCTGAGCGCGGGTGATGAACGGCTCGACCATGAAGGCCGCGTCAACGGTCTTGTTCGCGACCGCCGCCTGCATGTCCGGGAACGGCATCTCCTTGAACTTGACCGTGCTGACGTCGACGTTCGCGGCTTCCAGCGTCGCCTTCGCGGTCAGTTCGGCGATGTTCCTGAACGTGTTGATCGCGATGGTCTTGCCCGCGAGGTCAGCCGGGCCCTTGATGGCCGAGTCACCGGCCGCCAAGATCAGGAACATGTCGGGTTTCGCCTGGTAGCCATCGGCGATGAGCTTGATGCCCTCGACCGCCTTGGCCGTGTCCTTCGACTGGGCGGCGAAGAACGAGACCCAGTTGCCGAACGTGAAGTCCAGCTCCTTGTTGATCAGGCCGGGGATCGCCTGAGCACCACCCTGGATGGTCTTGAGCTCGACCTCGAGCCCTTCATCCTTGAAGTAGTTCTTCTTGATCGCGACGTGGACGGACGCCACGTCGAGGATCGGCAGGACCCCCAGGGTGATCTTGGCCTTCTCGACCTGGCCGTTCGAGTTGGCCGGGGGCGCCTGCTCTTTGCCGCCGAGCAGTCCGCAGCTCGCCACGGTGGCGAGCAGCGTGGCAAGGGCGATGCCACGGACGGCGATGCGGCGGACTCTTCGAGTCATCGGGAGCACTCTCCTGTCGGAGCGGTGTCGTCGTTGCGGGGAGATCGCGACGGTCAACCACTCAGAGTAGTGATGCTGCTCCAAAAGACCCCAGTTGACCGACACGAGCAGGTTCCAGTCCACTACCTGCGGTGAGCATCTAAGCACAGCAGGTCTAGGGCTAGGAGAACCCAGTTGAAGAGCGCTGTGACCGTCGTCGGCGCGGGGCCGGCCGGTCTGACCTTGGCAAACTTGATCCAGCAGTCAGGTATCGACTGCGTGGTCCTGGAAAAAGCTAGTCGCACCCAGGTGGAAACCCGGCCACGGGCAGGTGTCCTGGAACATCGCTCTGTAACCATGTTGGAGTCACTCGGTCTGGCAGATCGTTTGCTGATGGAAGCAGACCGTCACGGAACGTGTGAATTCCGCGTGAGCGGCCGGGCGTTCCAGGTGGCGTACAGCGACCTGTATGGCAACCGCCAGCACTACGTCTACCCGCAGCAGGAAGTGGTCAAGGACCTCATCGGGTCATTCCTGGACGCCGGGGGTGACATCCGGTTCTCGGTCAGCGACGTGGAGTTGCGGGATCTCACGTCTTCTACGCCGTCCGTGGCCTTCACCAGCGCGGACGGGGTACGCGAGACCATCGGCTGCGACTTCGTGGCCGGATGTGACGGATTCCACGGCGTGTGCCGGCCATCCATTCCCGAGGGGGTGCTGACGGAATTCACGCATCAGCACGGAATCGAGTGGCTCACCATTCTTGCCGAGGCTCCTCCGTCGACTAAAGCCGTCATTTACGCGTTGCACGAGGACGGTTTCGCGGGACACATGCTCCGGTCGCCGACCGTTTCTCGCTTCTACCTCCAGGTGCCGGTCGGAACAAAAGCGTCAGATTGGACCGATGAACAGGTCTGGGAAGCACTGCACAAACGGTTCGCACTGCACGACTCCACTTGGTCGCTGACCGAGGGGAAGATCATCGAAAAGCGCGTCCTCGACATGCGCAGCCACGTGGTGGAGCCCATGTCGTACGGCCGGCTGTACCTGCTGGGTGACGCAGCCCACATCATCACGCCGGTCGGCGCCAAGGGCATGAACCTCGCCATGAACGACGCAGCAACGTTCGGACGTGCACTGACGGAGTTCTACGCGACCGGATCGGAGACCGGTCTCAAGACCTACTCGGAGGACTGCCTGCGCCGCGTCTGGCGGGCCCAGGAGTTCTCCCAGTGGATGGTGAACATGATCCACACCGACGTGAGCTCACCGTTCTTCGGACGGTTGGCCCAGGCGAGGCTGGAGCACCTGGCCGAGTCACCGGCCTACCGCGCGACGTTCGCGGAGAACTACGTCGGCCCGTGACGGGGCACATCTCCCCCTGTGGGGTGAGTCCCCCGCCTCCCCTAACGAGTGAACCGATCCCCCTAGGGATCTCATTTCGTCACGATCTGGGGCCAACTCCCGATGCCGGGGGATGCCGTTCATCCATACGGTTGAACAAGACATCCCCCGATGCACTCACAGGAGCTTGAGTTCCATGCAGCAGACCGAGACCACCACCGTGCAGACCGGCCAGACCACGGCGCAGGCCGCCCCGGTCACCGTCGAGACCGGCCCGACCACGGTGCAGGCCGAGCCGACCACCCTGCACGACTTCACCCTCGGCCTGCTGACCGACCTGGACGCCCGTGAGGCGTTCCAGCAGGACCCGCTGGGCTGCCTCGAGGCCGCGGGCCTCAGTGACATCACCGCGGGCGACGTGCACGAGATCCTGCCGCTGGTCCTCGACGCCGCCTCCGTCCCGAACGTCGACGTGCTCGACAGCGTCCTCGGCGGCGACGAGCTGCCCGCCGTCAACAGCCTCCTGCAGATCGCGGACAACGTGGAAGGCGTCGTCGGCGCGCCCGTCGGTGTGGGCGACGTCGCCGGCATCACGAGCATCGCCAACCCCTCCGCCCTCACCGCGCTGGTCTCCGACTTCTCCGGCCTGGGCGACGTGTCGAGCACCCTCGACGGCACGCTGTCGCAGGTCACCAACGTCGTCCCGAACGTTCCGGACGTCTCGCACGTCACGGACATCGCCTCCGACAACGCGCTCCTCGGCAACGTCACCGACCTCGCGGGCGTCACCGACCTCGCGGGCGTCAACGGCATCGACGGTCTCGGCAACGTGCACGACGTCACGAACGTGCTGGTCAAGGACGTCGACACCGACGTCCTGGTCAAGAACGTCATCGGCGCGGCCGACGTGGCGCACCTGGACGTCTCGGACGTCGCCGACGTGTCCCACGTGACCAACGTGACCGACAACGTCGTGCAGAACGTCGCGCAGGTCGGCGACGTGCACCACGACCTCGGTCAGGTCATCGGTGATGTCAAGCTCGGCGGCATCGACCTGCTCGACGGTGGCATCGGCAACCACAACAACATCGACATCCACCTGTAAGAAGCATGACGGGCGCCCTGCGCTCTGCCCCCGAGCGCGGGCGCCCGTCACATCAAAACCTCGTACGGCGGCTTCTCGTTGGCTTGTGGGAGCCCTCCCGCGGCACTGTCACCGTGCGACACAGAT
This sequence comes from Lentzea alba, assembly GCF_011067745.1. GTDB lineage: Bacteria > Actinomycetota > Actinomycetes > Mycobacteriales > Pseudonocardiaceae > Lentzea > Lentzea alba. Next base: position 34,185 of record NZ_JAAMPJ010000011.1, on the reverse strand, counting down.
CAGCCCCGGACCACGGCGGGTCCGGGGCTGATTCATGCCCAGATCTTTTTGCCAGTTCTTCCCAGTTCTTCCCAGATTTTCCCAGTCAGAGCAGGGTTTCGAACACGCTCTGTCAGGTTGAGACGGTCTCGCTGAGCGATTCCCGCTCCGCCGCGGCCCACTTCTCCACGTCCATCGCGGGCTTCCCGCCGACGTTCAGCAGCCGCGCCACCTTGGACCGCAGCGCCACGAACGCCTCGTCCGTCCGCGTCGTCACCTGGTCGCGCTCGGCGGGCAACGGCACCTCCAGGTCCGCCACCAGCCGCGCCGGAGAACCGCTCAGCACGAGGATCCGGTCGCCCAGGTACACCGACTCGTCGATGTCGTGCGTGACCACGAGAACGGTCGTGTCGTGCTCACGACGCACGCGCAGCAACAGGTCCTCCAGCTCGAACCGGGTCTGCGCGTCCACCGAGGCGAACGGCTCGTCCATCAGCAACAACGACGGCCGGTACGCCAACGCGCGCGCGATCGCCACACGTTGCTGCATGCCACCGGAAAGCTGCCACGGACGCTTGCGCGCGGCCGCACCGAGGCCGACCCACTCCAGCGCCTCGGCGGCACGAGCACGGCGTTCGGCGCGCGGCAGCCCGCGCAGCGGGAACTCGACGTTGCCCTGCACCGAAAGCCAGGGGAACAACGAACGCGAGTAGTCCTGGAACACCACCGCGAGGTGTGATCCCTTCAAGGACACGTCACCGCGCGAAGGCGCGATGAGCCCCGAGATCGTGCGCAGCAAGGTCGACTTGCCGCATCCCGACGGGCCCACCACGCACACCAGCTCGCCGGCGCGCACGGTGAACGTGAGGCCACCGATGGCCTCGTAGTCACCATAGGTGTGGCCGAGGTCGGCCACCTCAAGCATGTTGCTCATCCCGACTCCTCGGTTGCCACGCCAACGCTCTGCGTTCCACCGCGAGAAGCGCGGTGTTGAGTCCGTACCCGAGCACGCCCAGCAGGACGATCCCGGCCCACATGCGCGTGTAGTCGAACTCGCGCTGTGCCTGCATGAGTTGCGAACCGATGCCGTTGTCCGTGCCCACGAGCTCGGAGATCACCATCAGCACCAGGGAAAGCGACAGGGAGACCCGCAGGCCGGCGAAGATCTTCGGCGAGGCCGCGGGCAGCACGACGCCGAGAACCCACTGCCAGCGCGGGATCCGGAACACCGCCGAGGTGTCCACTTTGGTCACGTCGACGGAACGGGCGCCGTCCACGCTGTTGAGCAGCACCGGCCAGATCACGCCGAAGACGATCGTCGCGACCTGCATCGACTGGCCCGCCTTGAACAGCAGCAGGAACACCGGCACCAGCGCGGGCGGCGGGATCGAGCGCAGGAACACCAGCAGCGGTCCCGCGTACTCCATCGCCCGGTCCGAGCGGCCCAGCAGCAGGCCCAGCGCCACGCCGATCACCGACGCGATCGCCCAGCCGGACAGCAGCCGCGTGATCGACGGGATGACGTGCTCGGTGAAGTTCCGCGGATCGACCACCCACCACTGCCACGCGGCCGTCACGATCTCGGAAGGCGGCGGGAAGAACGGGTCGTCGGCGAGCCAGCCAAGCAACTGCCAAACGGCAACCAGACCGGCGAACACGGTCCACCGTTGAAAGAACTTGTTCACCAGGCCACCCAACGCCGGCGGACGCGCTCGAGACCGTTGTTCAGCAGGACGCCGATCGCGCCCGCGACCACGGTGCCGACCAGCACCTGGTCCATCCGGCCCGGTCCGCTGCGGGCCTCCATGATGAAGTAGCCGAGGCCGACCTGGCTGCCGGCCATGAGCTCCACGCTCACCATCACGATCAGCGCCGTCGTCGCCGCGAGCCGGATTCCGGTGAGGACGAACGGCAACGCGCTGGGCAACGCGACCCGGAACAGCACACCGACCCGCCGGGTCCCGAAAACCCTTGCGGTCTCGACGAGCAACGGGTCCAGTTCGTCCAGCGCGTAAATGGTGTTGAACAGGATCGGCCACAGTGCCGCGTACACGGCGAGCGTGATCTTGGTTTCCGGTCCGAAGCCGAGCATCACCAGTGCGAGCGGAATCAGTGCCACAGAAGGGATCGGGCGCAGGAACTCGATGATCGCGCGGGTCGCGTGCCGCACCGCCGGGACGCTGCCGAGGACGAGTCCACTCGGCACCGCGATGGCGATCGCGATCGCGATGGCGATCAGCACTGCCAGGACCGTTGCCACGACATGACTGATGAAGGCAGGGGACGTCAACTGCGTGACGAGCTCTCCGAACACGACAGACGGTGGCGGAAGCGCGTGTGCAGGTATGAGGGGGGAGCGTCCTAAGAGCTCCCAGAGCGCGAGGAACCCGGCGATGCCGATGAGTCCCCGTGTGAACGCACGCACTCGGTCACCCTAGAGAGTGGATCTCTGGTTCACAATGCGTGCTTGCTCAACTCCGCGTTGTTCCGTCACATCGCGGCGGTTCAGCAGACGTCGACGCGCTCCACTTCGCCGAAGCTCTTCACCCATTCGGAGTCGGTGAGCCGCGCGCCGTCTTTTTCACACATCTTCTTGATGATCCGGCCGCTGTCGAGGTCGTACGGCAGCAGCTCGGGATCCTGGCCCCCGCTGCGCACGAGGAAGTCGTCGTGCTGCGGCCGGTACACCGCGCCCATCGAGTTGCCGTGCCCGACGACGTACACGAGCCGGTCCGCGGGGCGTCCGGTGGTGTAGAGCCGCTGGACTTCGAAGATGTTGTCGCGGACCACGGCCACGCGGTCGTCGTAGGAGAACGTGACACGAGCCCCGTACCGCAACGCGCTGTCGAGCCGTGCGCGCAGCACGGGCGTGCCACTGGGCACGCGCTGCCACACCTCGATGACCGACTCGGGTGAATGCTCGACGGCGAGCCACCGGCCGTCACCGCTGTAGGTGATGCCGCGGACGTAGACGTGCTGGGGCAACGGTGGCGCGGCGCGCTCGAAGGTGCCGCCGATGTGCCAGAACTCGATCGTCGTGAGGCCCGCCGCCGCGTCCCAGACGGCGGTCGCGAGCTCACGGCCGTCCTGGCTCAGCGCCACGGTCTCGGCGTCGCGCACCGGCACCGGCAGCTTGCGCGGCTGCCTGGGGTCGGCGAGGTCGAGCAGCACCGTGCGCTCGGACGCGTCCGGCGTCGGGAGGCCGACCGAGACCGCGTCACCGATCCTGCCGACGATCCGCGAGCCGTCGGCGCTGATGTCGAGCGTCTGGAACCGGTCGGGCAGCGGGGCCAGGTAGGTGATGTCGTCGGCGTCGTTCACGGCCCACAGGTGCTGCCGGCCGGTGTTGTCCTTGGTGACGGCACGGCGTTCGGCGAGCTTGACGACCCGGTGGTGGTCGGCGAACCGCTTGCCGGGCACCGCGCGGTCCTCGTCGAGACCCCACATCCGGTCGGTGCCGTCCTCGTCGGTCACCGCGGCCATCTCGCCGCGCGGCCCGACCAGCACGTCGGCGTCGTCCTTGGACGTGCCGGTGAACGGGATGCCGCGGGTGACCGCGTTCGCGAGCCGCAGCACCTTCTCCGCCTCGGGCGACGGGTTGACCTTGTACCCGACCAGCGCGTACTTGTCCGCGTACGGCCGGCGCTGCTCCATCAACGTCTCGGACTCGGTGATCGCCTTGCCGCCGAGCTCCCGGTCGTACGCCTCGGTGAGCTTGCGCTCGTTGGACAGCGCGTAGACGACGGTGCCGGGCACCAGTGCGAGCAGCACGGCCATCACCGCGATCAACGCCGTCGAACGCCGCGTCTCGCGTTTGCTGCTCTTCTCGACGAACCTGCGCTCCTGGGCCGTCAGGAACTCGCCGAGCTCCTTGGCCTTGCGCAGCCGGGCACCCCGGTACAGCGCCAGCGGGTCGCGGTCGCTCGCCTCCCACAGCTCGATCGCGGTGACGAGCTGCTGGTGCGTCCGCAGGAGGTCGCCCTCCTCGCCGATCCACTCGGCGAGCCGCGGCCAGCGCAGCGCCGCGTCGTGGGTGAGCTCGGCGCCGTCCTCGGTGAGCGTCACCAGCCTGGCCTTGGCGAGCAGGTCGAGCTGCGGCTGCCAGGCCTCCAGTCTGCGGCTCCTACGTTGCACGTTTCCGTTGCGCTGCACGGAAACGAGCCTCAGGAAGACACTGCGGACATCGCCGCGGTCGTCGCCGAGGGCGTGGTAGAAGGTCTCCGCGGCCTGCGCGACGACGTGCTCGATGCCGCCGGACTCCTCGAAGCCCGCCAGCGACAACGTCATGCCTCGCTTGCGCCGCCACGTCTCGACGAGCGCCTGCTGCACCAACGACAGCGCGTGCTGGTTCGCGGCGTCGGCGACCAGTCGCGCGATGACCGCGGTCTCGACGGTCGCGCCGATCTTGGCGGCGGGCTCGGTGATCGCGCGGCGCAGCTGGTCCGCGCTCATCGGCTCGATGGTGATCTCGTTGCCGCCCAGGCCCTTCGCGAGGTATTGGGCGCGGTGGTCCGCGCGGAGGGCGAGCACCACGCGCGGGCACCGGGTGAGGGTGGCGATGAAGTCGTCCTGGTGCAGCGCCTGCTCGAAGTCGTCGACGAGCAGGACGAGGCCGGGGCGGTGCTGCCGCAGGCGCAGCCGGAGGTGGTCCGGGTCCCGCCGGAAGTCCTCGGCGAGCTGGTCGGCGGTCGTGTCGGCGAAGACCTCGGTGAGGGCTTTCGCCAGGTCTTCGAGCGCGTTCTGCGAGGGCGTGATCACCACGGCGTCGTCGAGGGCGGGCAGGACACCGGCCTGGAGCAGCGAGGTGCGGCCCGATCCGGAGGGGCCGACGACCACGGTGAGCGGCTTGGCCTTGACCGACTCGACGATCTGCTCGACGAGGCACTCACGCCCGAAGAACCTCTTCGCGTCGTGCTCGGTGAAGGGCGCGCTGCCGGGATACGGCGCGTTCGGGTGCAACGGCAGCGAGTACTCGGCCGCCACCTCACGCCAGCGCTTCGTCCACGGCGTGGCGTCACCCTCGCAGGCCCGGACGAACGCCAGCGTCAGGGCGAGCGACGGCAGCTTCCGCCCGCCGGCCGCGTCGGACAACGCCGTGGGCGAGTAGTTCGCCCGCCTGGCCAGCTCGCGGTAGCTCGGTTTCCCCGCCTGATCGCGCAGTCTCCGCAGGTCACCGGCGAACCGCAGCAACGCGGTGTCCTCCGGACCCAGCGGTCGTTCCCCTCGTGGCATGCCGCCTCCCCGCCGGATTGTCCACCAGAGCTTCGCCCGCCGTCTAACACCCTGCTAAGCAGCCACCATCCGGCCGCGTGCTTCGTGATCGTTCAACCTGCGGTGACGTGCGCCTCAGTCCCGGCACGGCGGCGTGAAGCGGAGGTCACCGAAGAACCGGCCCCAGTCCTCCCGGCTCATCCGCGGAATCGCCTGCTCGCAGATCCGCACCGCCGGGTCGCGCGGGTCGACGTCCCACAACCGCACCGCCCGGTCGGCGCCACCGGTCACGACCTCGTCGCCCTCGGGCGTGAGGCCGACCGCCGTGACCGGCCCCGCGTGCCCGCGCAGCAGCGCCTGCTCGACCGGTTCCTGCTGGTCCTTGAGCTGCCACAGGCGTACCAGGCCGTCGTCGGTCGCCACCGCGACGTGCTCGGCGCCGAGCCAGGCCGAGGTGACCTCGCCGCCGCCGGACGGGATCTCGGCGCGCTGGACCGGGTCGCGCGGGTCGGTGACGTCCCAGAGGTGCACGGCGTTGTCGGCGGTGGTCAGGAGGAGGCCGTGGCCCCCGAACTGGGCGCCGCCGGCGAACTGCTTGGTCAGGGACAGGAGCTTGACGTCGCGCGGGTCGCTCACGTCGACGAGGTGGACGGCGTGGCCGGTGGTGACGGCGGCGAGGACCTGGCCGTCGGCGCGGAACGCCATGCCCGCCAGCGGTCCCAGGCCCAGTTGGGTGGTGACGAGCAGGCGCGGGCGGTCGAGGTGGAGGTCGGTCCAGAAGCTCAGCGCACCGTCGTGGTCGGTGGTGACGAGCGTGCTGCCCTGCCAGGCGATCGCGGAGGCGCGCACGGGGAGCGCGGCCAGTTCGCGGGGTTTGCCGAGGGACACGTCGACGACGTGGACCGCGCCGTCGTCACCGGCGGAGGCGACCAGGCCGCCGGTCGTGTCCATCGCCAGGGCGGTGACGGCGCCGGTGTGTTCGGTGGCCTGGTGCGAGGTGCGCGGGGACGGCAGGTCGTCGAGGTCGGTCAGCACGACCGTGCCGTCGCGGTGACCGGTCGCGACCTGTTGCCGGGTCGGTCCCACGACGAGCGCGGTCACTTCGGACTGGGCTTCGCGGAGCACCTGGGACGGCACGTCCTCCTGCCGCAAACCGTTGCGCGCCTGGGGCAACGGCGCGAGCTGGTAGGCGGCCAGCGCGACCTGCTGGGCCAGCGCGGGGTTCGTGGGACGCAGCTCCGACGCCTCGCCCACGGCTTTCAGGACGGCGGCGGCGGTGCGTTGTTCGTCGGCGGTTTTGCTGGCCTGCAAGGCGAAAACGGTCGTGCTGGCGGCGACGACGATCAGCGCCGCGAGCACGGCGAGCAGCTGGCGCTGGCGGCGGGTGCGTCTTCGGGCGCTCTCCGACACCTCTTGTTCGGCGGCCAGGCTCGCGGCCAGGAACGCGCGTTCCCCGGCGTTCAAGGACAGTCCCTCGGGAACGTTGGCGAGCCGGCGGCCCCGGAACAGCGCGCCCGGGTCGCGGTCGAGCGACTCCCAGGTCCGCGCGGCGTCGGTGAGTTCGCGCTGTGCCCTGATGTTCTCGCGGTCCTCTTCGACCCAGTCGTGGAACGTCGGCCAGCTCCGCAGCAACGCCTCGTGCGCGAGCTCGACACCGTCGCGGTCGATGATGACGAGCCGGGCCGCCGCCAGCGCCGCCAGCACGTCCTCGTCGGCTTCGAGCTCGTCCTGGTGCGCGCGGCGTTTCGTGTCCTCGGCGGTCACGAGCCGCAGCAGGATCCGTCTCGCCTGCGCCTGTTGCCGTGCGTCGAAGCCGTCGAAGACCTCCTGCGCGGTGCGGGCGACGGCGTGTTCGAGACTGCCGACCTCCTCGTAGCCGGCCAGGGTCAGCGTCATGCCGCGGCGGTGCTGCCACGTCTCCGCGAGCGCGTGTGACAGCAACGGCAACACCGCGGCCTGCCCCACCGCGTCCGCCATCAGCCTGGCCAGCAGCGCCGTCTCGACCTTGGCGCCCACGACGGCGGCGGGCTCGGTGATGGCGAGGCGCAGCTCGTCCGGCGTCATCGGGCCGACCATGACCTGACTGCCGGCGAGCGCCTCGACCAACTCGGGGTACTGCGCGCAATGGCCGTAGTAGTCGGCCCGCACACCGATCACGACCTTCGCGCACCTCGTGAGCGCCGAGATGAGCCACGTCCTCAGCTCTTCCTTGCGGCACAACGTGAACAGCTCCTCGAACTGGTCCACGACCACGAGGTGCCCGTGCCTGCGGTGCAACGCTTCGGGGTCGTTCAGCTCGTCGGCGAGCTCGACCGCGTCCTGTCCGGTGAGCCGGGCGAGCGCGACCGCGCACTCCTCCACGGGATCCGCGCCGGGCGTGAACAACAGGACAGGCTCCCGCGTGCGGGCGATCAACCCGGCCCGCAGCAGCGACGACTTGCCCACCCCGGACGGCCCGAACACCCCGGTGAACCGGTTCCGCGTGGTCAGCAGCTCCGCCGTCAACCGCTCCCGCCCGAAGAACTTCGACGCGTCACCGGGCTGGAACATCGCCAGCCCGACGTACGGGCTGTCGTTGGCCGCGTGCGGTGCGGACTCGGCGACCTCACGCCAGCGCCGCGCCCACTCGTCCGGATCGGCGTCACAAGCCTTGGCGTAGGCCTTCGTCACCGCCAGGCTGGGCAACTTCCGCCCACCGGCCGCTTCGGACAACGCCGCGGCCGAGTAGTGCGCCCGCCGGCTCAGCTCCCGGTAGGTGGGGCTGCCCGCACGCTCCCGCAGCCGGCGCAGATCCGCCGCGAACCGCAGGAGACCGCTCTCGCCCTCGTCGAGAGGGCGTTCCCGTCTCGGCATCCCGTCATTGTTCAGAGAACTTTGTTCAGCGGGCAACGCATGACCGTGAACAACCCGTTCGCCCTAACGTCCACGTTGGGGAAGACCCGGTGCTCGCGCCCCGAACCGGCGCCGGTGTGGCCGTGGGTGGCCGCCCCCAGGTGCCACCCACGGATCAAGCTCAGCACACGGGCACGCGCTCGATGTCCGGGAAGTACTTCGCCCAGTCCTCGTCGGACAGTTGTGCCCCGCCGAAACACATGTCCCGCGCGACCTGCTCGGCGTCCGCGCGCAACGGCCAGACCGCGTCCTCGGTCACCGCGATGAACTCCTTTCTCCCCGGCCAGTAGTCGAAAGCCGTGACGTCCTGCGGGAAGTTCTCGAACGAGGCGAGCGAGACGGGTTCCCGCCGGTTCTCGAGGCTCCACACGTGCGCGGACCGTTCGGTGCCGATCAGCACCTGGCTGCTGTCCGCGGCGAACACGACGGAGAGGCCCGTGTCGGGCGGCACGGGGAACTGGGCCCAGTCGACCGGACGCGCGAGGTCCGAGACGTCCCCCACCCGCGCGACGCCCAGCGTGGTGTTGATCAGCAGGAAGAGCCGGTTGTCCGGACTGAAGTAGGCGTAGTCCCCCCGCTCGGAGATCGCGCCCGCACGGACGAGCGTTTCGCCTTCAAGCCGCCAGAACTCCGCCGTCCCAGGACCGAACCGCAACACCGCGAGGGTCTTGCCGTCGGGCGAGAGGCGCATGCTCATCACCTCTTCGGCGCCCGGCACCACGGTCTCGCGCAGTCCGCCGGAACCGTCGTACGTCCAGACCTTCGGCACGCCGGGCCGGCTGGAGACGACCCCGGCGAACCTGGTGAGAGTGCTGTCCGCCGTGATGTCGGTGGGGATCGCCGAGATCAGGGCGAGCTTGCGCGGCCGGGCGGGATCGGTGATGTCCATCAGCACCACCCCTTCCTCGGTGAGGGCGACCAGGCGGAGGTCGTCGTCGCTGACCGCCATCACCCTCCCCAGGAGACGCACGCTCGGGACCACCTTCCGGGCACGGAGGTCCCACAGGTTCGTGGCGAACACCGTCCGGTCGGAGTCCATGAAGAACCGGCCACCACTCGTCTTCTTCACCGCTGAGAGCGAGATCCCCCGCAGGAACTTGTCCCGCCGGGCGGAGGCGTCGACGCTCAGCAGGTGGTCGCGGGTCAAGTCGTCGGGCGCGACCCGGTAGGCGGCGAGGGCCAGCCGGATCGCCTGTCCGCTCTCGTGTGACAGCAACGCCAGCCTGCGGGCCTCGGCAGCCGCCACCCCCGCCACGGCGAGATCTCGCTGCCTCGACACCTCTCCCGCCTTGTCCATCGCGAACACGACGGTGCCGGCGAGGAGCAGCACCAGCACCGACAGCACGCTCACCACGATCTTGGTCCGGCGTGCGCGACGGCGGCCGTCGGCCTGGCTGGCGGTGAGGAAGATGCGTTCGGGCTCGGTCAGCGAGTCCGGGCTCAGCTCGCTCGCCTGGGCCAGCCGGGCGCCCTTGTAGAGGAGGTCGCGATCGCCGTCCCACTCCGTCGCGGCCTCGGTGAGCTGGTGGTGGACGCGCAGCGCGTCGCGGTCCTCGGCGATCCAGTCGCGCAGGCGCGGCCAGGAGCGGATCAACGCCTCGTGCGTGAGCTCGGCGTGCTGCTCGGTGAGCGTGACGAGCCGGGCGTTCGCGAGACGCTCCAGCACCTCGGCATCCAGGTCGACGCGGGTGGCGCGGCGTTTGGTGTCCTCGGTGCCTTCACCCAGCGCGATCAGCCGCAGGAAGATCCGCCGGGCGGTCCGCTGCTGCTCGTCGGTGAGCTCGGAGTACACGGCCTCAGCGGTCCGGGCGATGGCGTGCTCGACGCCTCCTGCCTCCTCGTAGCCGACCAGCGTCAGGGTCATTCCCCGGCGGCGACGCCAGGTTTCGACGAGCGCGTGCTGGACGAGCGGGAGCACAGCAGCCTGGCCGGCCACGTCGGCCACGAGGCGGGTGACCAGGGCGGTCTCCACCGTGGCGCCGACGCGTTGGGCCGGTTCGACGATGGCGCGGCGGAGTTCGTCGGTGGTCATGGGGCCGACGAGGAGCTGCGCGCCCTCCAGCGCCTCGACGAGTTCCGGGTGGCGGCCGATGTGACCGTAGAAGTCGGCACGCACCCCGATGACCACGCGCGGAACACCGACCAGGGCCTGGACGAACCAGTCGCGTTGCTCGGGTCCGCAGAGGGTGAAGATCTCCTCGAACTGGTCGACGACCAACACCAGGTCGTGCTGCCTGGCGAGCAGGCCCAGCGCGGCCGGGTCGGTGAGCTCGGAGCTCAGCACCACCGCGGAGTCGCCGGTCACCTGAGCGATGCGGACGGCGCACTCGTCGAGCGGCTGCACGCCCGGCGTGAAGATCAGGGCCCGGTCGAGGTGTGGCAACAACCCGGCGCGCAGCAGCGAGGACTTGCCGGAGCCGCTCGCGCCGAAGACGCCGACGAACGGCCGTGCGTTGGTGAGTTCGACCAGCTTCGCGGTGAGCTTCTCGCGGCCGAAGAACCGGTCGGCGTCTTCCTTCTGGAAAGCCTGCAGCCCCACGTAGGGCGCTTCGCCGGTCGGTTCGGGCGGGGCCGCGATCGCGCGCCAGCGCTGTTCCCACTCCTGCTCGTCGCCGTCACAGGCCTTGACGTAGGCGAGGGTCACGGCGAGCGAGGGCAGTTTCTTGCCACCCGCGGCGTCGGAAAGCGTGGCGGCCGAGTAATGCGCGCGTGAAGCGAGCGCTCGGTAGGACGGTTTGCCCGCCTTCTCCCTGAGTTTGCGAAGGTCCGCGGCGAAACTGCCCAGTTCGGTGTCAACACTCTCCAACGGACGTTCGGTGCGTGGCATGTCGGTCTCCCCCTGTGACCGATTGTCTACCCCGTGTTGTTCAATGCGCATGCTCGACCCCTTACAACGTCATCGCCGTAGCGTTCTCGTTGCAAGGTGAATGGGGGTTCACCGCAGGTCGCCCCTCCGGAACTGGGGAGGGCCGGAGGGGCGAGCGGGTTCAGATTCTGATCAGAGACCGACGAGCTTGTAAAGACCGCCGACTTCCTGGCGGTTCAGCACCCGCATCGAGCCGGGGCGCTGGTTGCCGAGCGACACGTCGCCGACCGCCACGCGCACCAGCGACTGCACCGGGTAGCCGACGTGTTCGAGCAGGCGGCGGACGATGTGCTTGCGGCCCTCGTGCAACACGACCTCGACCAGCGCCTTGCCGGGAACGGCGCTGATGAGCTTGAAGGAGTCGACCTTGACCGGACCGTCCTCGAGCTCGATGCCCGCCTTCAGCTTCTTGCCGAGCCCCTTCTCGACCGGGCCGGGCACCTCGGCGAGGTAGGTCTTCTTGACGTTGTAGCTCGGGTGCATCAGCCGGTGCGCGAGCTCGCCGTCGTTCGTGAGCAGCAGCAGCCCCTCGGTCTCGGCGTCGAGGCGCCCGACGTGGAACAGCCGCTCCGCGCGGTTGCGCACCAGGTCACCGACGCACGGGCGGCCGAGGTCGTCCTCCATCGTGGAGAGCATGCCGAACGGCTTGTTCAGCGCGATGGTGACGACGTCCTCGCGGATCTGCACCCGCACGCCGTCGACGTGCACCACGGCCGTCTCGGGGTCGATCCGCCGGCCCTGCTCGCGCACGACCTTGCCGTCGACCTGGACGCGGCCCTGCTCGATCAGCTCCTCGGAAGCACGGCGCGAGGCGATCCCCGCCTGCGCGAGCACCTTCTGCAGGCGCACGCCCTCGTTCTCAGACATCGTCGATCGCATCCACTTCGGGCAGCAGCGGCGCGATTGGCGGCAGGTCGGCGAGCGACGACAGCCCCAACCGCTCCAGGAACAGTTCGGTCGTGCGGTACAGGATCCCACCCGTGTCGCTGTCCGTGCCCGTCTCCTCGATGAGCCCCCGCGCGACCAGGGTCCGGATCACACCGTCCACGTTGACGCCACGGACCGCCGCAATCCGCGCCCGCGTGACAGGCTGCCGGTAGGCGATCACCGCAAGCGTCTCCAGGGCCGCGCGGGTGAGTTTCGCGCGCTGGCCGTCGAGCAGCAGCTTCTCCACGAACGGGGCGTACCGGTCCCGCGTGTAGAACCGCCAGCCGTCCCCCGCCCTGCGCAGGTCGATGCCACTGCCGGACTCGGTGTACCGGGTCGACAGTCTACGGAGTGCCTCCTTGATTCGCTTAACCGGCTGGTCAAGGGCACTGCTGAGCTGGTCTTCGGCGATCGGGCTGTCGACCACGAGGAGCACCGACTCGAGCGCGGCCTCGAACTCCGCGTCGTCGGCGAGGTCCGGGAGGCCGCTGTCCTCGATGGCTTCCTCGGGGGCGGCGGCGAGGAGCTGGGCTTCGAGGGCGGCGGCGTCGGCGGCGGCCTGGAGGTCGGGCTCGGACTCCGGCTCCGGTCCGGGCTCCGCGGCAGCAGGCTCGGCGGCCGCGTCGGCGTCGACAGGCTCCGCGGCCGCGTCGGCAGGCTCCGCGTCGGCGGCAGGCTCAGCGGCCGCTTCAGGCTCCGCGGACTCCGGCTCCCCAGGTTCTGCGTCCGCCACGTCTCGCGCGGGCTCCGGTTCGGCCGCGTCCGACGCGGTCTCGGGCTCGGCCACGTCCGCCGCGGCGTCGTCCACCCGACCGTCCCCGTCGAACGCCGGCCCTGGGTTCTCGATCTCCGCCGCGTCTGGCCCGATCAGTGGCTCGTTCAACCGCCGTAGTCCTCATCCTCGTCGCCGGCGTGTGCCTGCGACTGCGCTTGTTCCAACGTCCCGCCGACCCACGTCACCTGCAGCGGCCCGAGCGGGTCCTCCTGCTCGAAGGCCAGCGACTTCTCCCGGTACAGCTCCAGCAGCGCCAGGAAGCGCGCCACCACCTGCATCGTCTCGGTGCAGTCGGCGATGATCTCCGAGAACGACGCCGTGCCCTTCTCGATCAGCAGCGCGCGCAGCTCGTCGGCGGTCTCACGGATCGACACGCGGTGCTGGTGGATGTGCGCGACCGACAGGGTCCGCTTCTCCTTCGGCCGGAAGGCGGCGGCCGCGATCAGCGCGAACTTGGCGGGCGTCACGCCGAGCATCACCTCGGGGAGCAGGCCCTCGAAGCGCGGCTCCAGCGACACCGATCGCGGGTACCGGCGGAAGGCGCCCTGCTCCAGTTCGGCGAACAGGGCAGCGACCTGCTTGTAGGCGCGGTACTGCAACAGCCGCGCGAACAGCAGGTCACGGGCCTCCAGCAACGCCAGGTCGTCCTCGTCCTCGACGTCACCGGTCGGCAGCAGCCGGGCGGCCTTCAGGTCCAGCAGGGTCGCCGCGATGACCAGGAACTCGGTGGTCTCGTCGAGGTCCCACGCCTCGCCCATGCCGCGGATGTGCGCGATGAAGTCGTCGGTGACCCGGTGCAACGCCACCTCGGTCACGTCCAGCGTGTGCTGCGAGATCAGCTGCAGCAGCAGGTCGAACGGACCCTCGAAGTTCGTGAGCCTGACCTTGAACTTGCCATCGTCCGGAACAGCAACTTCAGCAGGAACGTCCTCGGTCACTGCTCGCGCAACCTGCGTACCAGCAGCGATGCGTCACCGTGCGTCTCCAGGTCGTCCAGCACGATCGCGATCGCCTCGCGCACCACGCGCCCGCGATCCACGCCCAGCGAATAGGAGCCGCGCAACGACAGCCGCGCCTGCTCCAGGGCCATCAGCTCCTCGTCGGACACGTACACCGTGATCTTCGTGGTGTGCTTGGTGCGACCGGAACCGCGCCGCTGAACCGGCGGGTCGACGGCCTCCTCCGGAGCAGCGGGGGCAGCGGCGGTCAGCCGGAAGAGCTCGGCCGCCCCTGGCAGTGAAGGGCGACGGTTCACCGGGCGATCACCTCGCGAGCCAGCGCGCGGTACGCGTTGGCGCCGGAAGACCGCGGTGCCCACCGCGTGATCGGCTCGCCGGCGACGGTCGTCTCCGGGAACCGGACCGTGCGGTTGATGACCGCGTCGAACACGATGTCGCCGAACGCCTCCACGACGCGGGCCATGACCTCGCGCGAGTGCAGCGTGCGCGGGTCGTACATCGTGGCGAGGATGCCGGTGATGTTGAGCTTGGGGTTCAACCGTTCCTTGACCTTCTCGATGGTGTCGATGAGCAGCGCCACCCCGCGCAGCGAGAAGAACTCGCACTCGAGCGGGATGAGCACTCCGTCCGCGGCCGCGAGTGCGTTCACCGTGAGCAGGCCGAGCGAGGGCTGGCAGTCGACCAGCACGTAGTCGTAGTGGTCGATGACGGGACGAAGGGTGCGCACGAGCGTGTGCTCGCGGCCCACCTCGGAGACGAGCTGGATCTCGGCCGCCGAGAGGTCGATGTTGCTCGGCAGCAGGTCCATGTCGTCGACCATGGTCTTGCGGATGACGTCGGGAACGGCGGTGTCGTTCTCCATGATGACGTTGTAGATCGTGGTTTCCAGCTGGTGCGGATGCACGCCGAGGCCCACCGAGAGAGCGCCCTGCGGGTCGAAGTCGACGAGCAGCACACGTCTGCCGTACTCGGCCAGCGCCGCGCCCAGGTTGATGGTCGTCGTCGTCTTGCCGACGCCGCCCTTCTGGTTGCAGACAGCCAGGATCTTCGCCGGGCCGTGGTGCAGCAACGGCGGCGGATCCGGGATGTGGCGGCGCGGCCGGCCGGTCGGGCCGATGCCGTCGACCTGCTCTTGAGCGACATCGTCCACCGGCGCGGCGTGCGGGGCCAGGTTCAGATCGGCACGGGGCGCGAAAGCGTGCTCCGGTGTCGACATGGCTGGCGTTCCCTCACTGGTCGTAGTCGTCTCTCGGGGCGCAGCCTAGGCCGCACCCGTGCGAGCGGCAACGCGCCTCGCCGGTGTTTGTCAAGACTTTGTTAGGCCGGAACATCCGCTCGTGTGCGTCGGTCAGCGGCGGAAAGCACCACGTCGAGAAGACCCGGGAAGAGCAGATCCAGGTCGTCCCTGCGCAGCGACACCCAGCGCTGGTTGCCCCGGCAGCGTGTTCGGGTGATGCCCGCTTCCCGCAACACGCGCAGGTGCTGGGAGAGAGTCGACTTCGCGACGTCAACCTCGAAGGCCCCGCACAACCGCTCGCCGCTCAACTGGATCTGACGCACGACCGCGAGCCTCGTCGGGTCACTCAGCGCGTGCAGCACAGCGGCTAGATCAATGGCCTGTGGGGACGGCTCGTCCAAGTTCGGCACCTGACCACCGTACCCGTGGAAGCCTCATGTTCCAGTGGCCCGAGGGTGTGCAGTTGCGTAGACCTCCCTCAAAGTCGTAACGGTTACCAGTGTGTACACCTGAGTGGTCGTAACCGATGCATGCCCAAGTAGTTCTTGCACCACCCGAACGTCCGCACCCCCTTCGAGCAGATGGGTGGCGAACGAATGTCGCAACGTGTGCGGAGACACCGCGGCAGAGATTCCCGCTTCCTCCGCAGCGGTCTTCAACACCGTCCACGCGCTCTGCCGGGAGAGCCTTCCGCCGCGCGCGTTCAAGAACAACGCAGGAGTCCCACGCCCCTTTGCCGCCAACGCGGGGCGCGCCCGAACCAGGTACGCGTCGACAGCCGCCAACGCCGGCCGCCCAACAGGTACCAGTCGCTGTTTTCCTCCTTTCCCGTCCAGCAACACCGTCCGCTCGGCAGCGTCGATGTCGTCCACGTCCAGCCCCA
Source organism: Lentzea alba (assembly GCF_011067745.1). Classification (GTDB taxonomy): domain Bacteria; phylum Actinomycetota; class Actinomycetes; order Mycobacteriales; family Pseudonocardiaceae; genus Lentzea; species Lentzea alba. Next base: position 18,456 of record NZ_JAAMPJ010000011.1, on the reverse strand, counting down.
CGACCTCGGAAATTCGCGCTCCTGTCGAGTACAGCAGCTCGAGCAGGGCTTTGTCCCTGAGGTTTCCCACAGTTTCCAGGAGGGTGAGAACCTCATTGACCGGTAATGCTTTCGGCAACCTCTTCGGCGGCGACGGCGGATGCACGGCGCGTGCGGCGTCGTGCGGCACCACGCCTTCACGGTGCGCAAAGCGGTGCAATCCCCGTACAGCGACCAACGTCCGTGCGGCCGACGACGCCGCAAGCCCGCTTTCCCGCAACGCCGCCAGGAACTCGCTCACCTGTGACTCGGTGACAGCGCTCAGGTCCGTGACACCGATGGACTCCAGGTGCTCGGTGTAGCGGCGCAGGTCTCGTGTGTAGGAATCGAGTGTGTTGCGTGCGGTGCCGCGTTCCACGGCGAGGTGGTCCAGATAGGTGGCCACCAGGTCCTGAATCACGCCAGCCCTTCCAACACGATCTCGCCGTCCCGCGCGTTGACGCCCTTCGCCAGTGCGGGGTCCTCCGCCACGGCCGTTTCGAAACCCTTTTCGGCCAACGCGACGACGTACGGCAGTGTCACGTTCGTCAGCGCGTAGGTCGAAGTGTTCGGCACCGCCCCAGGCATGTTCGCGACGCAGTAGAACACGGAGTCGTGCACCCGGTACGTCGGATCGTCGTGCGTCGTCGGTCGAGTGTTTTCGAAACACCCACCTTGGTCGACCGCGATGTCCACGAGCACGCTGCCGGGCCGCATCCGGGACACCAGGTCGTCGCTGACGAGCTTCGGCGCCTTCGCCCCCGGCACGAGCACCGCGCCGATCACGAGATCCGCCCAGCGGCAGGCCTTCTCGACCTCGTAGGCGTTCGACGCGATCGTCTGCAGGTGCCCGCGGTAGCTGAAGTCGATCTGCCGCAACCGGTTGACGTTGTTGTCCAGCACGACCACCTCGGCCTGCATGCCGACGGCCATCGTCGCCGCGTTCATCCCCGCCACGCCCGCGCCGATCACCGCGACCTTGCCCGCGGCGACACCGGGCGCTCCGCCCAGCAACACCCCGCGCCCGCCCTGCGCGCGTTCCAGGCAGTGCGCGCCCACCTGAGCCGCCATCCGCCCGGCGATCTCGCTCATCGGCGCCAGCAACGGCAACGACCCGTCCGGCAGTTGCACGGTCTCGTACGCGATGGCCGTGATGCCGGAATCAGCGATCGCCTTGGTGCACTCCACACTCGCCGCCAGGTGCAGGTACGTGAAGAGCACCTGATCGCGCCGCATCCGGTGGTACTCGGGCTCGATCGGTTCCTTGACCTTCAGCACCAGGTCCGCGAGACCCCACACCTCGTCGGCGGTCGCGGCGATGCGCGCACCCGCCGCTGTGTACTCGTGGTCGGGGAACGACGAGCCCGCACCGGCGTCGTGCTCGATGACGACCTCGTGCCCGCGGCGCACCAGTTCGACGACACCCGCGGGCGTGATCGCGACGCGGTACTCGTGGTTCTTGATCTCCTTTGGGACACCGACCAGCATCGTCGCAGCGTATTCCCGATATCGATCTGCTGCATCGGATAACGTGCTCAGCCGTGTCAGACGCATTCGGGCCAGAACAGCAGCGCATCGGCAACCAGCAGCGCGAAGAGGCAATCACCGCGCTCAACGACCACTTCGCGCTGGCGCGGCTCGACATCTCCGAGTACCAGGAGCGGGTGAACCGCGCGTCCGGCGCGCAGACCTACGTCGAGCTGGCCGAGCTGTTCCGCGACCTGCCCCAGCCGCACCCGCCGTTCCTCGCGCCACCGTCGGTGCCGTTCGCCGCCGTGCCCCCGCCCCCGCCGGGCTTCCCGCCCCAGCCCACCCAGGCGTACTACCCGCCGCCCACCGGACCGCAGCCGCAGTACGCCCCGCCGCCTCCCGTCATGGGTTACGTAGCCGCCCCGTACGGATTCGACCCGATCACCGGCGTACCGCTGTCGGACAAGTCGAAGGTCGCCGCGGGCGTGCTCCAGTTGTTCCTGGGCGGCTTCGGCGTCGGCCGCTTCTACACCGGCCACGTCGGCATCGCCATCGCGCAGCTGCTGACGTGCGGCGGCTGCGGCATCTGGTCGTTGATCGACGGGATCATCCTGCTGGTCAGCGGCGGCACGGACGCCCAGGGCCGCAAGCTCCGCGACTAGATCCCGGCGAGATTTCGCCCAACACCCCATACCGCCGCCACGACGAGAACGGCGACACCGACCGACTTCGGCACGGATCGCCGTTCCCCAGTCCAGCGATCTTTGGTCCACCGCGCGAACAGCCACACGGCGAGTGGCACGCCAAGCACCAACAACACCGCGTTGTAGTGCCACGCCGCGACAACATCCCCGTGCAACAACGCGTGCACCATCCGCGTGGCCCCACACCCCGGGCAGTTCAGCCCTGTCAGCCAGTTGAACGGGCACTTCGGCAACAGGTTCCCGGGCTTGTTCGGATCCACGACCAGCAAAACCGCGGCCCCCGCAACCCCCGCCGCGAAAGTGATGAGGGGAGCTTTCATCAACCTCAGGTTTGGGAAAGCTCCCCTCATCAACATCACGTCCCTACTTCTTGCGCGCGGCGAAACGGGTGGGCTTGTCGCGGAAGGGGGCGTCGGACGGGCGCGGGGTGGCGCGTCCCTCCAGCACCTCGCGGGCCGCGAGCAGACCGGCCACCGCCGAGGCGTTCACGATCTCACCCGAGAACACCATCCGCACGGCCTCGTCGAGCGGGAAGCGGTGGATCTCCAGATCCGCCTCCTCCTCGCCCTGCACGTCACGGTCCACATCGGACAGATCGCGCGCCAGGAACACCCGCACGACCTCGTCGGTGAAACCGGGTGACGCGGCCGCGTCGACCAGCGTGTCCCAGCGCGCGGCGTCGAGCCCGACCTCCTCGGCCAGCTCACGGCGGGCACCGACGACCGGTTCCTCGCCGTCGTGGTCGAGCAACCCGGCCGGCAGCTCCCAGAGGTGCCTGCCCAGCGCGTGCCGGTACTGGTGGATCAGCACGACCTCACCGGAAGCGTCCACGGCCACGACCGCGACCGCGCCCATGTGCTCGACGATCTCGCGCTTGGCCGTGCCGCCACCGGGCATCTCGACGTCGTCGATCCGCAGCGCGACAACCCGTCCGACGTGCAGGTCCTCGCTGGAGACCGTGCGGAAGTCGTGCCTGGACGTCACTTCGCCGCTCCGGCGGTCAACGGGAGGCGGTCAGCCACCCGGTAGTCGATCGCGGCCTTCACGAACGCCGCGAACAGCGGGTGCGGCTTCGTGGGACGCGACTTGAGCTCCGGGTGCGCCTGCGTGGCCGCGTAGAACGGGTGCACGTCGGCCGGCAGCTCGACGAACTCGACCAGGCGCCCGTCCGGCGACACACCGGAGAACACCAGACCGGCCTCGGTGAGCTTGCCGCGGTAGGCGTTGTTGACCTCGTAACGGTGCCGGTGCCGCTCGGAGACCTCGGTGGACCCGTACGCGGAAGCGACCACCGACCCCGGCGTGAGCTTGGCGATGTACGCGCCGAGACGCATCGTGCCGCCCATGTCGCGCTGACCGGAGACGACGTCCTCCTGGTCGGCCATCGTGGAGATGACCGGCGAACCGCCCTCTTCGAACTCGCTGGAGTTCGCGTCCTCGATGCCCGCTAGGTTGCGCGCGGCCTCGATGACCATGCACTGCAGGCCGAGACACAGGCCCAGCGTCGGCACACCGCGCGTGCGGGTGTACTTCAGCGCGCCGATCTTGCCCTCGATGCCGCGCACACCGAAACCACCGGGGATCAGCACGGCGTCCATGGCGGACAACGCCCGTGCGGCGCCCTCAGGCGTCTGGCACTCGTCGGACGGCACCCACTTGATCTCGACCTTGGCGTGGTGCGCGAACCCGCCCGCACGCAGCGCCTCGGTGACCGACAGGTAGGCGTCCGGCAGGTCGACGTACTTGCCGACGAGCGCGATCTTCACCGTCTCGGTCGGGTTGTGCACGCGCTCCAGCAGGTCGCCCCACACCGTCCAGTCGACGTCGCGGAACGGCAGGTCGAGACGACGCACGACGTAGGCGTCGAGGCCCTCGGCGTGCAGCACCTTCGGGATGTCGTAGATCGACGGTGCGTCCACGGCCGCGACGACGGCGTCGGTGTCGACGTCGCACATCAGGCCGATCTTGCGCTTCAGCGCGTCCGGGATCTCCCGGTCCGCGCGGCACACGATCGCGTCGGGCTGGATGCCGATGTTGCGCAGTGCCGCGACGGAGTGCTGCGTCGGTTTGGTCTTCAGCTCACCGGACGGCGCCAGGTACGGCACGAGGCTGACGTGCAGGAAGAAGACGTTGTCGCGGCCGACGTCGTGCCGGACCTGGCGGCACGCCTCGAGGAACGGCAGCGACTCGATGTCGCCGACGGTGCCGCCGACCTCGGTGATGACCACGTCCGGGGTGACGCCGTCGGCGTCCGGCTCGGCCATCGCCCGGATGCGGCGCTTGATCTCGTCGGTGATGTGCGGGATGACCTGGACCGTGTCGCCCAGGTACTCACCGCGCCGCTCCTTGGCGATGACCTCGGAGTACACCTGGCCGGTCGTGACGTTCGCGTCGCCGCTCAGATCCCGCGCGAGGAACCGCTCGTAGTGGCCGATGTCGAGGTCCGTCTCCGCGCCGTCGTCGGTCACGAAGACCTCGCCGTGCTGGAACGGGTTCATCGTGCCGGGGTCCACGTTCAGGTACGGGTCGAGCTTCTGCATCGTTACCCGCAGGCCGCGCGAGGTGAGCAACTGGCCGAGGCTGGAGGCGGTGAGCCCCTTGCCCAGGGAGGAGGCGACGCCTCCCGTGACGAAGACGTGCTTGGTCGTACGTGCCTGCTGCACCAACGGGGCTCCCGTGAAAATCGTGGGGGTAAATCCCCCTATCCACGGGCCATAACGCTAACACGCCGCCGGTCACTCAGCGCACCACGACCCGGCAGATCACATCACCCGATCGGCGCAGTGAGGGGTTTCCCCGAACCTCCCCCAGCACGCGCCGAGATCAGGAATCGTTGTCACGTGACCTTTGACGTGGCTGGAAGCGTCGCCAGAGCCATGCACGACCGTTCCGCGGCGTGGCGATTCATCGAGGGTTTCCTGGCCGCGTGGACGGAGCCGATCGGGCCTGAGGACGGCTGGACCCGCCGGGAGCTCGCCGAGGCCGAGGACCGGCTCGGCGTCGGTCTCCCGGAGGCGTTGAAAGAGGCGCTGGCGTTGTTCGGCACACGGCCGGAGGTGACCAGCAACCACGACCGCCTGCTCGCGCCGGCCGAGCTGTGGCTGGACGGTGATGTCCTCGTCTTCCGCAGCGACCAGTGGATCGAGGCCTGGGGAGTACGGCTCGCCGGCGCCGATCCGGAAGTGCTGGTCAGGCACGACTCCCGGGACAAGCACCAGTACCCGTGGAACCCGTGGATGCCGCGCTTCTCGCTGGCGTGTGTGGAACTGGTGCTGTCCATGGCGGTGTTCGGCGACGGCGGCGAGACAGCGGACAGGGAGAGGAAAGACGCGGACCTCCCCCTGCTCGACGAGCACTTCACGCTCCTACCGCTGAACAGTCCTCTCAGCCGGTGGTTCGTCTCCGACGACGTGATCATCCGCGAGGACGACCGGGCGTGGCTGTGGGCCTGCGCCCGGACGCCGGAAGCGTTCGAACAGCTGGTGGAGCGATTCCCCGGCGCCTGGGAGCGCTAACCGGCGGTCCCGGGCGAGGACGCCTCCGCGTTGCCCGCCACGCCGTAACGACCGGAGCGGCCCTCCAGCTGTTCGCGCAGCGCCATCACCGACACGACCTGTCCGGCCGGGGTGTCGGAGTTGTCCACCGTGGACAGGATCGACGTCGCGTTGGTGTCCGCGCGGACCACGCCGATCGCGCCGGTGCCGTTCGCCGAGCCGTTCGCACCCGCCAGCACGACGCCCGCGCCGGCCCGGTCGAGCTGGGTGGCGAAGCGCGCGACGGTGGAGGCGCGGTCGGCGGCCGAGTCACCGATCGCGGCGCCGCCGGTCAGCACGATCGCGAGCTGCGCGGGCTTCATCGCGGAGGTCGCCTTCACGAAACCCGCGTTGGAGAGCCCGGCGAGGGCGGAGGCCGCCTCGTCCGGGGTGGACTGCGGCTGGTTGGTGGACGCGTTGAGCAGCAGCAACGTGCCGAACAGGCCACCAGCGCGGGTGCCGGGGTCGGCGGCCGTGGGCAGCTGTGAACCGGCGGGCTGCAGCCGTGCCACGAGGTCGCGGAGCTGGTCGCCGCGGGACGGGTCGGCGAACGCGTCGGTCAGCTGGATCTCGCCGGTGACGGTGGCGCCCGCGGACTTCAGCAGACCGCTCAGCGCGTCCCGATCGGACGGACGCGCGTCCGAGGTGGTCACCAGCACGACCGTGCGGTCGGTGAGCCGGTCCTTGACCGCGAGCGGGCCGACGGACGCGGCGAACTTGTCCGCCTCGGTCAGCTTGGCGTTCAACGCGTTGCGGTCGTTCTGCAGGTCGTTCACCTGCTGTGCCAACGAGTTCTTCTCGTCGCTCAACCCGGACAGCAGCCGGCCGCTGATCGCGGTCGACCCCAGCACGACCCCCACCGCCAGCGCGAGGAAGACCGCGGTGATCGAAACTATGTGGTATCGCAGCGTGATCACGAGAAGAACCCCTTGAACCAGTTGACGACGGATTGCCAGCCGTCGACCACGATGTCGACGTAGACGTGACCGACACCGGACACCGCGAGAGCCGCCGCCATGGCGACGATCGCGGCGGTCACCAGCAGGACGATCACGCCCAGCGAGACCCGGCTGCGGTGCAGGGTCGCGACGGCCTCCCCGTCGACGAGCTTGCTGCCGAGCTTCAACCGGGTGAGGAACGTGGAGGGGTTGGAACCGGAGTGCCCGCGGTCGAGGAACTCGCGCAGCGTCGCGCGCAGCCCCACCGTGACGACCAGGGACGCGCCGTGTGCTTCGGCGAGCAGCAACGCGAGGTCCTCCGCGTTGCCCGAGGCGGGGAACGTCACCGCGCCGATGCCGAGGTCCTGGATCCGTTGCAGGCCGGGCGCGTGGCCGTCGGTCTGCGCGGGCACGACCACTTCGGAGGCCGCGCGCAGTGACGCGGTGCCGATGCCGTCGGGGTCGCCGACGACGATGTCCGGCTTGAGCCCGGCGTCGTGCAGCGTGTCCGCGCCGGTGTCGACGCCGATCAGCACCGGCCGGTACTCGCGGATGTACTTGCGGAGCTTGCGGAGTTCCTCGGCGTGCGACGGTCCGCCCGCGACGACGAGCACCTGCCGGTCGCGCATCGGCACGTACACCTCGGGCACGCCGACGCCGTCGAGCACCAACGCGCGTTCGCGGCGCAGGAACTCGATGGTGTTGGCGGAGAAGGCTTCCAGCTGCGCCGACATGCCGGCCTTCGCCTCGATCATGGCGTCGGCGATGCTTTCGGCGTTCTGCTCGATCCCCTTGGCGAGCTCGCGTTCCCCGGCGTACACGACACCTTCGTGCAGCCGGATCTTGGTGCCTTCCTTGATCTCCCGCAGCGCGACGGCACCGACGTTGTCGATCAGCGGAATGCCCGCCTCGATCAGCAGTTCCGGGCCGAGGTTGGGAAAACGGCCGGAAATCGACGGCGACGCGTTCACGACGCCGACCACCTCGGCCGCGACAAGTGCTTCCGCGGTGCGCCGGTCGAGGTCGACGAGGTCGAAAACAGCGACGTCTCCGGGACTGACGCGCCGCACCAGGTCGCTCACGCGCCGATCAACCCGGGCGACGCCCGTGACACCGGGAAGTTCGTGGTTGGAGCGGCTCAGCAGCCCGGAAAGCTTCATGCGCCGATAGTGACCCACGGTGCGGGCGGGACAGGTGAGGCACGCCGGGCAATTCTCGCTGGTCAGTCGTCGGGGTGAACTGCTACGGCTCCAAACGCGAGAACCACCGCGGCGATCAGCACCCAGACTCCGTTGCCGAACCCGGCTTGCAGACCCGGATCGATGGCGATGTTGCCCGCTTTGTGGAAGCTGATCGCGTTCAGCAAATACACGAACAGCATTCCGGTGACTCCGGCGAGTGCCGCTGCTCCGGCAAATGCGACTTTCCGCCACCGGACACCGGTGAGGATCGCCGCCGCGGCCACCACGGCCGGGATGCCGAACAACGGGCCGTGTTCGTCTTTGGTGCCACCGAAGTGCGTGGCCCAGCCGGTGGTGACGTAGGCGGTCTGCGGCTGGTCCGGGGTGAGGCGGATCAGCAGTTCCGAGAGCGGCAGGAACGTCGCTGCCACCGCTGCTGCGGCGGCGGCCACCAGAAGTGCCGTGCTGAGGAGCTTCACGCTGCCTCCCGTTGCACCGAGATGGCCCCGACCAGAGCTGTCAGCGTGCCGATCACGAGGAACACGAGCCCGAAGCCGAGCGCGAAGTCACCCTGCTGCTCGATCGCGTGACCGCGGTCCGACACGACGAGCGCGGCGGTGATGCCCAGTGCGCCCAGTTGTGCCGCCGCTCCGGCCAGCGCGGCCCGGTTGACCCAGATGCCGGCGACCAACAGCGCGGCTGTGACGGCGACGGGGAGGCCGTACCAGGGCGACAGGTCACCCGCCGGCCAGTCGCCGGGCTTGTTGACGACCTCGGTGCCCCACGCCCGGACCACGACCTCGACCCCGCCGGCGTACGCGGTCGAGTACCACGGCAACACCATCGCCGTCGCGGTCAGCACCACGCCGGCCGCGATCAGCGCCACCGCCGTCGGTCTTCCGATCACCGCGTCTCCTGCTGCTCTTCGCCGATGATGGCGATGCCGAAGGGAGGCGTGTCGTCGTCATCGTCGAGCTGGTGCACGACCACGGCCTCCTCGTCCACTTCCTCTTCGGTTTCTTCGGGCTGCTGCCCGCGCTGGGCCAGCGCGGCACCGACCAGTCCGACGAGCGCGGCCGCCACCAGCAGGTAGGTGCCGCCGAGGATGCTCAGCTCCGGCTTCTCCTCTTCTGCCACGGGCCAGGAGAGAATGGCCGCCTTCTCGCGCCGCACCTGAAGCACGTACAGCAACACCATGCCTGCCAGCGCACCGGCGGCCCCCATCGCCACGGGCGCCGCGAACGACGTCCGCCGCCTCATCAGGAACACCGCGGCGACCACCATCAGCACGGCGGTGATGATCACCGGAAACCCGGCGGCGTTGTACAACTCCTGCGGCAGGCCGACCGGCGGATCCGCCGTCACGATCCACAAGTTGGTGCTCAGCACTTGCTCGCCAGAACCGCCGTATCCGGGGTACGAGGTTCGGTACGTGTCCTCGAAACTCCCGACAGCCGCCAGCCCCGCCGCCACCACCAGCAGGATCGGCGCGATCCTCCGACGATCAATCACTCTTCTGCTCTTTCGGCTCCACCGGCTCGACGATCACTGGAAAGCCGTACGGCGGCGTCTCACTGTCGTCCGCCTCGACCTGGTGGATCACCGCACCGTCCCCCTCGGGCTCGACGACCCGCTTCGGCAACTCCTGGTGCAACACCGCCGACACGACGGCCACCCCGGCCGCCACGACCAGCAGGGTGATGCCTTCCCCCTGCTCCACGTCGAACGGTACCGGCGCCCCGAGGTCGGCGACCTTCTTCACGATCCCCTGCACGGACGTGACCGCGGACCACGCCACCCCGGCCAGCAACCCGGCCCCGAGCAACGACCCGACCCTCGCCGCGGGCATCCGGAACGCCAGCACCGCCGACAACGCCATGACCAGCGCCGCCCCCACCGCGCCCTCGCCGTACTCGATCGGCCCGAGCAGCAACGCCCCGCGGAAGTCGTCCCGCTCCACCAGCCAGGACGTGGCCTCGAACCGCAACGTCCGCCCCTGCAACTCGACCTGCACGGCGTAGGCGGCGAGGAACGACGCCGCGACTGCCAAGCCGGCCGCGACGAACACCAGCACCGCCCCGAGCACCCGGCGCGTGGTCACAGATCCGGTCCACCTTCCACCGCACCACCGTGTGCGTCCGCTGACCGGTACTCGGTCACGTTCCCATCATGCCGAACGCCGGAGCTGACGGCGGTGCGGGAAACGCGACAGAGTCCCGTCAGGCCATCCGCCTGGCTGCCGATGGCGTGTGCAAGTACCACCAACCCAACATCAACAAGCACCTTGCTACTACCAACTGACCTCGTCGATCCCGCCGTCCTACCGCGCCCGACTCAGCCATGTTCGGCAACTGCCGAACATGTTGGGTGTAGTTGGCGGCGATTTGATCAAGAGTTGGTAGTACTTGCAGACGGCCCACCAGCAGAAACGACTTCGCCGGAGCCCTGACGGGTCGCCCCTAAAAGACATGACGAACGACGTGGTCCGCACTCTCTGCGAACCCAACCTCGCCCACACAGGCCCGCTCGGGCGCCAGCGCTCAAACCCGCGGGGGCCTGAGGACGTCCCCATTCGGCACCACAAACGACGTGATCCGCACCCTCCACGGAGGTCGTTCGGGCGCCCAGCGCCACACCCGCGAAGGCCTGGGACGTCCCCATTCGGCACCACGAACGACGTGATCCGCACCCTCCGCGAAGGTCGTTCGGGCGCCCAGCGCCACACCCGCGAAGGCCTGGGACGTCCCCATTCGGCACCACGAACGACGTGATCCGCACCCTCCACGGAGGTCGTTCGGGCGCCAGCGCCCGAACCGGCGGGGGTCTGGGGGTCGCCCCCCAGAAGACACGACGAGCGACGCGGTCCGCGCTTTCCGCGGACATACCTCACCCGAGCGAGCGACGCGGTCCGCGCTTTCCGCGGACATACCTCACCCGAGCGAGCGACGCGGTCCGCGCTTTCCGCGGACACACCTCACCCGAGCGAGCCCCCCTCTCAGGCCTTCTTCTTGCGGCGCCGCACCACCGGCGTCGCCGACTTGTCCGCCTTGGCCGCCGCCAGCAGTTCCTCGGCGTGCGCGCGGCCCGTGTCGGTCGAGTCCATGCCGGCGAGCATGCGGGCCAGCTCGACCACCCGCTGCGTCTCGTCCAGCTTGCGCACCGCGGATCGCGTGAACGTGCCGTCGGCGGACTTGTCCACCACGAGGTGCCGGTCGGCGAACGCCGCCACCTGCGGCAGGTGGGTCACCACGATGACCTGGTGCGAGCGGGCCAGCCGGGCCAGGCGGCGGCCGACCTCGACCGCGGCACGGCCACCGACGCCCGCGTCGACCTCGTCGAACACCAGCGTCGGCACCGGGTCGGAGTGCGACAGCACGACTTCCAGCGCCAGCATCACGCGCGACAGCTCGCCGCCGGACGCGCCCTTGTGCACCGGCAGCGCGGGTGCGCCTGGGTGCGAGATGAGGCGCAGCTCCACGTCGTCGACGCCCGAGGAGCCCGCGTGCAGGATCGACCGGCCCACCGGCAGCGCCTGCGCGTCACCGGATTCGGCGTGGCGGGGCCGGACGACCAGCTCGACCGACGCATGCGGCATGGCGAGACCGTCGAGTTCCTCGGTGACGGCCTTGCCCAGTTCCAGAGCGGCCTCGACGCGCGCGGCCGTGACCTGCTCGGCGAGCGCGGCCAGTTCCACGGCCAGTTCGTCGCGGCGGGTGGCGAGCGCGCTCAACGCCTCCTCGGACGTGTCCAGCCCGTCGAGGCGAGCACGTGCGTCGGTGGCCCACGCGATGACGCCGTCGACGTCCGCCGCGTACTTGCGGGTCAGGCCCTTCAGGTCGGCCTGGCGTCGCAGCACTTCCTCGAGCCGGCCGGGGTCGGCTTCGAGGTGGTCGAGGTAGCCGGAGATCTCGGCGCCGACGTCGGCCAGCAGCGTCGCCGCTTCGACGAGCCGCGGTTCCATCTCGCGCAGCTTCGGGTCCTCGGAGGTGGACAGGCGGCGGGCGGCCTCGGAGATCAGGCCGAGCGCGCCGGGGTTGTCCGGGTCGCCCTCCAGCGAGCCGCTCACCGCGTACTGCGCGCCCTGGGCGGCTTCGCGGAGCTGGTCGGCGTCGGCGAGACGGCGGGCCTCGTCGTGCAGTTCGACGTCCTCGCCCGGCAACGGGGCGACGGCGTCGATCTCGGACAGACCGTGCCGCAGCAGGTCGGCCTCACGGGCGAGCTCACGGGAGCGCTCGGTGCGTTCCTTGAGCTCGGTCGACACGCGCAGCCACTCCTCGCGGACGGCCTGGTACGCGCGCAACGGCTCGCCCACGTCGTCGCCCGCGAAGCGGTCCAGCACGCCGCGCTGCTCGGTCGGGCGCATGAGCCGCAGCTGGTCGTTCTGACCGTGCACGGCGATCAGCTGCTCCGCCAGTTCGGACAGCACACCGACCGGCACGGAGCGACCGCCGACGTGCGCGCGGGAGCGGCCGTCGGAGCCGACGGTGCGGATCGCGATCAGCGAACCGTCCTCGTCCGCCTCGCCGCCGACCTCCTCCGCCACCTTCGCGGCAGGGCTGCCCGCCGGAGCCTGGAAGCGGCCTTCCACCACCGCTTTGTCGGCACCGGTGCGCACCCGGGACGCCTCCGCCCGGCCACCGCCGAGCAGGTGCAACCCGGTCACGACCATGGTCTTGCCCGCGCCCGTCTCACCAGTCACGACGGTGAATCCGGGGTCGAGTTCGAGAGTGGCCTCGTCAATCACGCCAAGGCCATTGATGCGCATCTCGGCCAGCACAGGGCGAACCTTACTTGTCGGGTCCGACATTTCCGGATTGGGCCTTGCTCTGGGGGCACCGTAACGAGCGAGTGCCGCTGCGCCGAGCGGCGCGGTCAGCCTGCCGATGGTCCCCGCCAGCCCTTCACCGGCAGGTCGAACTTCTCGACCAGCCGGTCCGTGAACGGAGCCTTGCGCAGCCGCACGACCTTGAGCGGCACCGCGCCCTCCACGATCTCGATCCGCGCGCCCGCGGGCAGCTCGAACGTGCGCCGCCCGTCCGCGGACAGCGCCGCCGGATGCCCGGTCGACTCGATCTCGAACGCCACGTGCGACTTCGGCGAGACGACCAGCGGCCGGGCGAACAGCGCGTGCGCGTTGCTCGGCACCACCAGGATCGCCTGCACGTCCGGCCACACGACCGGTCCGCCCGCGGAGAACGCGTACGCCGTCGAGCCCGTCGGCGTCGCACACAGCACGCCGTCGCAGCCGAACGCCGACACCGGCCGGCCGTCCACCTCGACGACGACCTCGAGAATGCGTTCGCGGATCAGCTTCTCGACGCTGATCTCGTTGAGCGCCCACGTCTTCACGACGACCTCGCCGCCGACCTTCGCGACGAGGTCGAGCGTCATCCGCTCTTCCACGAAGTAGTCGCGCTCCAGCACGTGGCCGACCGCCTCGTGCAACGCGTCCGAGTCGGCCTCGGCGAGGAACCCGACGCGACCCAGGTTGACGCCCAGCACCGGAACCCGCGCGGGGCGGGCGAGTTCGGCGCCGCGCAACAACGTGCCGTCACCGCCCAGCACCAGGACGAGCTCGGTGCCCTCGGCCGCGTGGTCGTCGGCAGGCACGACCTTGGTGCAGCACGACGGGCCGAGGTCACGCGCCTCGTCGTCCAGCACCCTCGTCGTGACACCACCGACCGCGAGACGGCCGGCGACCTGACGGGCGAGATCGATGTTGCTCTGGTGACCGGTGTGGACGACCAGCAGGACTTCCCTCATTGGGGCCCTTCTTCGACGGCGGTGCGCACCATCGCTGCGACTGCGTCCGATCCTTGTGGGTACGGGTTCGCATGGCGCAGCCAGAGGAAGTACTCGACATTTCCGGACGGGCCGGGCAGCGGGCTCGCGACGACGCCGTGCACGGCCAGACCCAGTTCGGCTGCTGCCTCGGTCACTTCGAGGACGGCGGCAACGCGCAGCTCCGGGTCGCGTACGACGCCACCGGAGCCCAGACGTTGTTTGCCGACCTCGAACTGCGGCTTGACCATCGGCAGCAGGTCGCCTTCCTCGTCGAGGCACGCGGCCAGTGCGGGAAGCACAAGCCTCAACGAGATAAACGAAAGATCCGCTACGACGAGTTCAACTTTCCCGCCGATGTCCTCCGGCGTGAGGGTGCGGACGTTGGTCTTGTCCTTCACCACGACCCGGTCGTCGGTCTGCAGCTTCCAGTCGAGCAACCCGCGTCCGACGTCGGCGGCGACGACCTGGCGCGCGCCGTGACGCAGCAGCACGTCGGTGAAACCGCCGGTGGACGCGCCCGCGTCCAGGCAGCGCCGGCCGCTGGGATCGATCTTGAACCCTTCGAGCGCGCCGATCAGCTTGTGCGCCCCGCGCGACGCCCAGTTCGGGTCGTTGGCGAGGTCCTTGACGACGACCGCGTCGGAGGTCTCCACGGCGGTCGCGGGCTTGGTCGCGACGGTGCCGCGCACCGTGACGCGTCCGTCCGCGACGAGTTGGCTGGCGTGCTCACGGGACTTGGCGAGCCCCCTGCGCACGAGTTCGGCGTCGAGCCGCACCCTGCGAGGCACTGTGCATCACACCTTGTCGATGCTCGACAGTGCTTCGGTGAGCGTCGCGTGCACGGCGTCGAACCGCGCCACGTGCTCGGCGAGGGGAACGTTCTCGAGCCCGTCGAGCCTCTCCAGCGCGCCGTCGATGGCGTCGGCCGGGTTGGGAGGAGGTCCGGGCAGGGGGTAGCTCACTCGTATCACGGTAGCCGATGGAGTACCGACAGGTCGGCGCCGACATACGTGGGCTTTTGCTCATCCGGAAGCGCTTGCGCCTCCGCCGCGGTCGACACACCCGTGAGCACGAGCAGCGAGTCCATGCCCGCGTTGACCGCGCCCAGGATGTCCGTGTCGAGCCGGTCGCCGATCACCAGCGGACGGTTCGCCTGGAGGTCCTTCGCCGCCTGCTGCAGCAGCGGGGTGGCGGGCTTGCCGGCGACGAGCGGCTCGGCGTCGGTCGCGGCCTTGAGAGCCGCGACGAACGAGCCGTTGCCGGGCAGCAGACCGCGCTCGGTGGGCAGGGTGACGTCGACGTTGCACGCCACCCACAGCGCACCGTTGCGGATCGCGACGGCGGCCTCGGCCAGCTGACGCCAGCCGAGGTCCATGCTCAGGCCCTGCAGCACCGCCACCGCGCCGTCGGCGGTGTCGGTGGGGATGAGTCCGCGCTTGAGCACCTCGGCTTCGAGAGCCTTGGTGCCGAGCACGAGCACGGTGGAGCGCTTCGGCAGGCGTTCGGCGAGCATGGCCGCGCCTGCCTGCGCGGAGGTGCTCACCTCGTCGATGCTCGTGTCGAACCCGAGCTCGACGAGGTGATCCGCGACCGCCTGCGGTGAACGAGACGCGTTGTTGGTGACGTACCGGATTCCGAGGCCTTTTGCTCTGGCTTTCGCGATCTCCTCCGCGGCGCCGGGCACGACCTCTTTGCCGCGGTAGACGGTGCCGTCGAGATCGATCAGCAACGCGTCGTACCGGTCGACCAACGTCTCGCTCACTGCTGTCCGATCTCCTCGGGGACGGTCTCCTCGTGGGTCAGCTCGAACGCGCGCTCGGCGGCGTCCGTCTCCCCTTCGTCGTCAGCCTCGGCGGCGTTGAGGAACCACTTGACCGCTTCCTCGATGCGACCGGCCGCGGCCAGGTTGTCGGCGTAAGCGTAGAAGAGCCGTGCGGAGTAGGGAGTGCGCTGCCCCGGATCGAGGTCCGGTCCCTGCAGCGCCACCACGGCCGCCTCGAACTGGCCCATGTCCCGGCGAGCACCGGCCGCGACGATCCGCAGCTCGATCTCGTCCTCCTGGCTGAGGTCCTTGGCGGACGGGTCCTTGGCCAGGTCGATCGCCCGCTCCGGCCGCCCGAGCGCACGCTCGCAGTCGGCCATGATCGCGAGGTGGCCCGGCCCGGGCATCATCCGGCGCGCGGCCCGCAGCTCGCTGAGAGCCTCGGCCCACTCGTCCGCGAAGTACGCGGTCAGCCCGGCCGCTTCCCGGACCACACCGACCCGCGCCGCCTTGCTGCGCGCGTACCGGGCGTGCTCCAGAGCCAGCTCCGGCTCCTCGTCGATCAGCAGCCCGGCCGCGGCCAGGTGCCGTCCGACGATCTCCGCGAGCCCCTTGGGCAGGCTGCGCAGCTCGGCCTTGATCTCCGGGTCGAGCAGCGACAGGTCGGCCTCTTCGGGCAGCTCGGGGCGTCCGCCACGGGGCGCGGGGGCCTCGTCGCGGTCCTCGCGCTCGCCGCGGTCTTCCCGCTCGCTGCGGTCGCCGTCGCCACGGGCGTCGGCAGCGCGGTCCTGGGAGTCGCGGTCGCCGGAATCGCGGCCGGCAGCATCGCTGTCGGTGGCGTCACGGTCGGTGGCGTCACGGTCGGCTGCCTGAGCGCCGCGGTCGGCGTCAGTGTCGGCGTCGCGGTCGGCGCTCACGACATCGTCATCGGAGTCGACGTCCGCGTCGCGCTCGCCGGCCTCGGCCGCACGGTCATCGGCCGTCGTGGTCTCGCCGGCCTGAACTGCGTCAGTGGAGTCGGCATCTTCGTCGCCGGAGTCGGTCACGGCCTGCTCGCGGCCGGCGGCGGCACGCGTGGCCGCGGCGCCGTCGCCCAGGCGGTAACCGGCGCGCTCGTCGGCCTCGGTCACACCCGACGTGTTCTCGGTGCCCTCGGCGTCGGCGCCACCCTGCTCGGCGACCCGCTCCTGGAACCGCGCCGCACGCTCGCGGCTGCGCTCGTCACGACGGTCATCGCGCTGGTCACCACCGCGATCGTCCTTGCGGTACGCACCGCGGTCACCCGACCGGTCGTCCTTGCGGTAGCCACCCCGGTCGCTGGAACCCTCGCGACGCTGGTACCCGCCACGGTCACCGGAACCCTCGCCGCGGTAGCCACCGCGGTCGTCCCGACGGTCGCCACCCCGGTAGCCGCCGCGGTCACCCGAGCGGTCGTCCTTGCGGTACCCGCCACGGTCGCTGGAACCTTCGCGGCGCTGGTAGCCGCCACGGTCGCCCGAGCCGCCACGGTCATCGCGCGGCTTGAAGTCACGACGCTCGCCGGAGCGCTCGCCGCGGTACCCACCACGGTCACCCGACCGGTCGTCCTTGCGGTAGCCACCACGGTCACCGGAGCTCTCGCCACCGCGATATCCACCGCGGTCGCTGGAACCTTCGCGGCGCTGGTAGCCGCCACGGTCGCCCGAGCCGCCACGGTCATCGCGCGGCTTGAAGTCACGACGCTCACCCGAACGCTCGCCGCGGTACCCACCACGGTCGCCCGAGCCCTCGCGACGCTGGTAGCCACCACGATCGCCAGAGCTCTCGCCACCGCGGTACCCACCACGGTCACTCGAACCTTCACGACGCTGGTAGCCACCGCGATCGCCGGAACCCTCGCCACCGCGATATCCACCACGATCGCTGGAACCCTCGCGACGTTGGTAGCCGCCACGGTCGCCCGAGCCGCCACGGTCATCACGCGGCTTGAAGTCACGACGCTCACCGGAGCGCTCACCGCGGTACGCACCACGGTCGCCCGACCGGTCGTCCTTGCGGTAACCACCACGGTCGCCAGAGCTCTCGCCACCGCGGTAACCACCACGGTCGCTGGAACCCTCACGGCGCTGGTAGCCGCCACGGTCACCGGAACCCTCGCCACCGCGGTAACCACCACGATCGCTGGAACCCTCACGACGCTGGTAGCCGCCACGGTCGCTGGAGCCCTGGTCGCGGTAGCCACCGCGATCGCCGGAACCTTCACTGCGAGAACCGCCGCGGTCTTCGCGGGGCTTGAAGTCACGACGCTCACCCGAGCGCTCGCCGCGGAAACCGCCGCGATCGCCGGACCGGTCGTCCTTGCGGTAGCTGCTGCGGTCGCTGGAACCCTGGCCGCGGTAGCCGCCTTCGCGACGGTCGCCGGAGCCGGAACGGTCGTTGCCCCGGTAGCCGCCGCGGTCGCTCGAACCGCTCCGGTCGCTGCGGTAGCCGCCTCGGTCGTCTCGACGGTCCCCGCTGCGGTTGCGGTCGCCGGAGCCCTCACCACGCTGGTAGCCACCGCGGTCTTCGCGCGGCTTGGAGTCGCGGCCGGCGCCGGCGCGATCATCACGCTTGTTGTTGCTGAACTTGCGATCGCCTGTCGATCGGCCACCGTCGGAATGGCGCGGTCGGTCTCCCTGGCCACGCTGACGGTCGCCGGGACGATCCCCGAACCTGGACACCAAATCCTCCTATGGACACGCTGAAAGGGGCCTGTGAGCGAAGCACTGTAGTTGTGCCCCGCGATCACAAGCCCCTTCAGGGAAGTAAAGTTCGGCGGCGACCTACTCTCCCACACCGTAACCAGTGCAGTACCATCGGCGCAGAAGGGCTTAACTACCGGGTTCGGAATGGGACCGGGTGTTTCCCCAACGCTATAACCACCGAAACACTATGAAATTACAACCTGAACCCCGATCCAGCGGGGGTTCGATCGGTCCTGGTTGTTCTTCCAGAACCGCACAGTGGATGCGTAGCGTCTTTGTAACAAGTCCTCGGCCTATTAGTACCAGTCAGCTCCAACCGTTACCGGTCTTCCACCTCTGGCCT
>NZ_JAAMPJ010000010.1 GCF_011067745.1 Lentzea alba | reverse complement strand
GCAGGCCACCGGCCTTCGACCCCGACCTCTACAAGCTGCGCAACGTGGTCGAGCGCTGTTTCAGCCGCCTCAAGCAGTTTCGTGGCCTGGCCACCAGGTTCGCGAAACGAGCCGCCTACCATCGCGCGGAGATCGTCCTCGCCTGCATCGTCCTCCACCTCAGGTGAAGATCCGCAGGACACGCCCTAGGCGGCGGGTCATGATCGTGACGGTGGCCCACCACACCATGGCTTCGTGGTGTTCTGGTCGGCGTTCGTAGTCCCGGACGAGGCGTCGATGGCGGGTCAGCCAGCCGAACGTCCTCTCGACGACCCATCTGCGGGGCAGTACCACGAAGCCCTTTATGTCGTCGGTGCGTTTGACAACGGTGAGTGTCAGGCACAGCACGGCTTTGGCCCACGTGACGAGGCGTCCGGCGTAGCCGCCGTCGGCCCAGACCAGGGTGATGGTGGAGAAGTGTTCGCGCAGCAGTGCCAGCAGCCGGTGGGCGCTGTCGCGGTCTTGCATGCCGCCGGAGGTGACGGTCACCATTAACAGGAGTCCGAGGCAGTCAGTGGCAATGTTTCTCTTACGCCCCTTGGTTTTCTTCCCCGCGTCATAACCGGCGCCGTCGGCTGCCACGGTGTCGGCACCGCGCACGGTCTGGGCGTCGATGGCCGCTGCGGTAGGCAACTCGGCCCGGCCACACGCGATCCGGATGCGTCCCCGCAACCGGTCGACCAGACGCTGCGGCAGGCCCCGTTCGCTCCACCGTTCGAAGAACGCATACACCGCTTCCCAGGGCGGGAAGTCGACCGGCAACGCCCGCCACTCGATGCCATAGCGGGTCAGATAGCCGATCGCGTCCACCATCGCACGCAGGTCATGCTTCATTGGCGCTCCGGCAGGGCTCTTGCGCAACTCGGCCATGACCGCCCGCGCTTGCGGCTCCAACACCTGCCACTGCTCATCGGTCAGATCAGACGGATACCGACGTGTCCGGTCACGACATGCGCAACCAGACACGCCACAACTCGCCTTCGCGGCCTCGACACGGTAGACAGACATCCTGGGGCTTTTAATGATCAAGTTGGTGGTACATCTCGATTACCAGAAGCCCCACCTTCATGCCCTCACGCTCACGACCAACCCACACCATTCGCCAACAGACTCCTAGGGAGGAAGTCGTGCGAGTTCTTTTCTCGTCGTCGCCGGGGCTTGGCCACCTGTTTCCGATGATCCCGCTCGCCTGGGCGCTGCGGACCGGGGGTCACGACGTGCTGGTCGCCAGCACCGGTGACGTCGTCGAGCGCGCCGCGCAAGCTGGGCTGCCCGCGGTGGAGGCCGCGCCGGGGCTGGACGTGATGAAGTTCTTCGGGACTACAGTGCGGGAGAACGAGCGGTTCGGGGACTTCGCCTCGATCCACGAGCTGTTCGTGGAGGACCCGCGGCGGGCGATGGAGCTCGTCGCGCGGGTGTTCGCCGCGCTCGGCGACCGGCTCACCGAGGGGATGCTCGCCGCCGCCCAGGGTTGGCGGCCGGACCTGGTGGTCTTCGAGCAGATGGACTCCGCGGGCCCGTTCATCGCCGCGAAGCTCGGAATTCCCGCCGTGCAGCACAACTTCGGTTCGGCGCGCGGGACCGACGAGCTCGCGCTGTACGCCAAGTACACCGACGCCTACGACCGGCATGGCGTGACGCGGCCGACCGAGGCCGACGCGATCATCGACATCGCTACCGAGGGGCTCGGCACCCCGCAGATCGGGTGGCCGATGCGCTACGTCGCGTACAACGCGGGCGGGGTGCTGCCGGGGTGGCTGCTCGCCAAGCGGGAACGGCCGAGGGTGTGCGTCACCCTCGGCACCGCGGTCGGCCTGATGTCCGTCGGCGCGCTGGGCCAGATCGTCGAGGCGGCCAAGGAGATCGACGCGGAATTCATCTTCGCGCTCGGCGACTTCGACGTCGCGGAACTGGGCGAGCTGCCGGAGAACGTGCGCCTCGTCGAGTGGATCCCGTTGAACGCCCTGTTGGAGCACTGCGACGCGATCGTGCACCACGGCGGCTCCGGCAGCACCTTCACCTCGCTGGCCGCCGGGGTGCCGCAGTTGCTGCTTCCGCACAGCGCCGACCAGTTCGACAACGCGACACTCGTCCGCGACGCTGGTATCGGCCTGTGGCTCGAAGACACCACTGTGGACGCTTCGCATCTCACGAAGCTGTTGGAGGACAAGGAGATCAGGGCGGCGTGCGAGCGACTCCGCGCGGAGAACGCCGCACGCCCCCTGCCATCGGAGCTGGTGTCGAAGCTCGTCGCGCTGGTGAGCTGATCCGGCTTGGTGATCTGGGCCTCGACCGAGCTCAGCGCGCCGGAGCGCTGGTAGGCCTTGCGGCCGAAATGTGTCAGTCGGACGTATTCAGCCGGACGCCCCGGCCACGGCGGGAGAACGGGCCGGTGAACACCGAGGGGCGGCGACGGGGGTCTGAGCGGGGGCGGTAGACATTGCCCCGACACGGCACGGACCGAGGAGGACCCAACATGGGTGGTGTGATCATCAGCGAGCCGGAGGAAGGCTCCCCAATCGAGGACCTGCCCTGGGTCATCGTGTTCCAGTCCCTCGACGATTCGTGGGACTCCTTCACCTGCGGGCCATACGAGCGGGACCCCACCACTGTCCACTGAGGACGAACAGTGCGCCACCGACCGCCAGCAGCGTTCCGGTCACCGCGACCGTGCGCAGCCACGGCCGGTCGCCGCGCCGGTAGATCTCGTTGTGCCTGCGGGCGTGCCGACGGTCGGGCTCGAAGTCCAACCGCCGCCGGGGCATCCGCCCGTCGGCGTCCGGCACCTGCGCTGGCGAGGTGGCCCGGGGGAACACCGGGACCGCCTGCGGCGACACGTGCGGCTGACCGCGCTCGTCCCACGCCAGCTCCACGCCGAATCGCTGATTCGGGTAGCGCAGCTCGGTTGGCAGCTTGTCCGCGGGCAGTACCATCGGCCGGTCCTTGCCCTTGAGCTGGTTCGCGCCCCTGGCCAGCTCGCCGAGCAGCACCCATTCCGCCGCGTCGATGGAGGCGCCGACCTTGCGCAACCATTCGCCAACAGGCTCTGAGCGATCAAGGAGTCTTGCGTTCATGACCTCCCCTGCCCGCGCCCTCGCCGCGGTCGCCCTGGCGGCCTGCGTCGCCGGGTCGCTGACCTCGTCGAGTCACGCGGACACCACCTCGGCCGCGGCGGTGCAGCTGCCGCCCGCCAACGCGGTCCTCGACTACCAGCTCGGCGCCGCGTACCCGCCGCCCTCCGGCGTGAACCTGGTGACCCGTGACAGCACCGCTTCTCCCGCTCCCGGCATCTACAACATCTGCTACGTCAACGGGTTCCAGACGCAGCCCGCCGATCGCTCCACCTGGCTGAACCAGCGCAAGCACCTGCTGCTCGAGGACTCGTCGGGCAACCCGATCATCGACCCGAACTGGCCGGACGAGTTCCTGCTCGACACGTCGACGGCGGCCAAGCGCACCGAGCTCGCCACGATCATCGGCGCCACCATCGACCAGTGCGCCAACAAGGGCTTCAAGGCCGTCGAGGTCGACAACCTCGACTCCTACCTGCGGTCCCGCGGCCGGTTGAGCGTGAACAACAACCT
This sequence comes from Lentzea alba, assembly GCF_011067745.1. Taxonomy (GTDB): domain Bacteria; phylum Actinomycetota; class Actinomycetes; order Mycobacteriales; family Pseudonocardiaceae; genus Lentzea; species Lentzea alba. The sequence continues at coordinate 427,807 of NZ_JAAMPJ010000010.1, read as the reverse complement.
CGCCTACGCGAAGCTGCTCGCCGACCGCACGCACAGCCGCGGCCTCGCCATCGGTCAGAAGAACTCCTCCGAGCAGGCCGAACGCGGACGCGCGGAGGTCGGTTTCGACTTCGCGGTCTCCGAGGAGTGCCACCGCTGGGAAGAGTGCGCCTCCTACTCGGACGTGTACGGCACGCACGTGATGGACATCGAGTACACCGACGACCTCCGCGGCACGTTCGAGGACGTGTGCAACGACCCTGACACCCCGGCCACCACCACGTTGCGCGACCGCTACCTCGTCGGGCCCGGCGACTCCGCCTACGCGTTCGACCACTGCTGACGACCACACCAGAGCTGATGTCCACAGTGGACCCGGCCGTCGCGATCTGCGCCGGCCGGGCCGCTGAAATAGAGTGGAGGCCACCGCCGGAGACTGCGAGGAACCACATGTCCCCAGAATCCCTGACCATGGCGGCAATTCTGCTGATCGTCGTGCCGACCATCGAGTTCGGCGGCTACTCCCTGCTGCGGATGATCGCCAAACGAGACCCCGGCTACCTGGAGAATTCCGTGCGGCGGCACATGTTCCGCGCCGGACACGCGCACGCGGGCGTGTGGGTGATCTTCGCCCTGGTGGCGCTGCTCTACGTGGACAAGGCGAACCTGTCCGAGACCGCGCGGACGATCGTGCGGTGGGGCTTCGCGGCCGGGCCGATCCTCACCCCGCTCGGGTTCTTCCTCGCGGTGGTGTCGCCCAAAGCCCAGCGGCCCAACAAGATGATCGTCTTCATCTACCTGGGCGCGCTCAGCCTCGGAGTCGCGACCGTGCTGCTCGGCATCGGGCTCCTGCGCGCCTGAGCACTACCTCGGGCCGGACTGGCGGCGGTACTCCTGCAGCTGGGCGAGCCTGCGCAACGCCACCATGGCGGCATCGCCCAGCACGGTCCCCACGACAACGCCTTCGAGAACGTCCTCGACCGAGGAATGCCTCATCACGCGGTCCACGTCGGCTTCTGCTATTCGGCGGCAGGCGTCCGCGTACACGCCCAGCTGGTCGGTGAAGTGCGGGTGGCCGAGGCGGCGGGCGGTCGCGATGACGGCGACCAGGGACCGGGTGGCGGGATTGTCGGGCTCATAGGGCAGTCCGCAGCGCGTCAGGAACGACGAGGCTTCCTGTTCGGCGGCAGCGTCGGGGTCCGTGGCCGGGACCGCGGTGATCCCGTCGTGCACCATGCGCACCGCACCGGAGTCCGAGGCGTCGACGGCGTCCAGCACCTCGCGCACGGTGGCGATGGAGAGGCCACCGACGTCCACCAGCGCGCGGACGAGGGTCAGCCGCCGCAGGTGGTGCTCGTCGTACTGGGCCTGGTTCGCCGACGTCAACCGGCCGGTCGGGAGCAGACCCTCGCGCAGGTAGTACTTGATGGTCGAGACGGGGACACCGCTGGTGCTGCTCAGTTCACCGATGCGCACGGCCGGTCACCTGGCCTCGGCGCGGTCTCGGGCGGGCAGGTACCACAGCAGAACCGCGCCGCCGACGAAGAACACGAGCGTCGACATCATGGCGGGGCGGTAGGAACCGGTGAGCTGGCCGATCGCGGCGAACGCCAGCGGGCCCAGCATGAAGCCGGCCCGTTCGAAGACGCTGAACAGGGAGAAGAACCGGGCTTCCTGGCCCACCGGCACCAGTTTGCTGAACAGCGAACGGGACAACGCGATCGTGCCGCCCATGACCAGGCCCACACCGCAGGAGAGCGCGGCGTAGCCGAAGGTCGCGCCGCGGGGGACGAAGAAGCCGATGCAGATCAGCACCGACCAGCAGGCGAGGCTGACCAGCACGGCGTTGCGGGTGCCCAGCCGCACCGCGAGTTTGCCGTGCAGCCACGCGCCGAGCGCGCCGACGAACTGGACCGTCACCAGGATCGGGACCAGCGTCTGCTGGGTCAGGCCGATCTCGCGTTCACCGTACTGCGACGCCACCGCGTTGACGGTGTTGATGCCCGCTGTGTAGACGAAGAACGCGATCAGGAAACGCAGGACGATCGGATGCCCGGTCATCGTGCGGATGGTGGCCGGCAACGAGATCGAGTGCTGACCGACCGTCCACTCCGGACGGTTGGCGGGGTCGTAGCGGCGCAGCACGCGCAACGGGCGGATCGAGAAGAGCGCCCACCACAGGCCGGAGAGCAGGAAGCACAGCCGCACGGACGTCGCCTCGCCGAGGCCGATGGCGGAGTGCCCGAGGTAGAGCGCGAGCTGGGCGACCAGGACGAGCCCGGCACCGAGGTAGCCGAGACCGGTTCCGCGGGCGGTGACCGCGTCGCGCTCCGACTCGGTGGCGATCCAGGGCAGATAGGAGTTGTAAATGACTTGGGCGCCACCGAAACCCGCGTTCGCGATGACGAAGAACAGCGACCCCAGCAGCCAGTCGGGCGCCGACACCAACGCGAGTCCCGCCGTTCCGCCCGCTCCCATGATCACGCACGCGAGGAACACCGCGGACCACCGGCCGGTCCGGTCCGCGACCAGACCCACGAGCGGAAGGGTCAGCAGTTGCACGACCGTTGCCAGCACGAGGAGATAGCCCCACAGCGAACCGGCCGGGAAGCCGACGGCGAACAGGCTCACGTCGCAGTCGACCAGTGCGGAGTCGAGGCACTGCTGGCCGGACGAACGGGCGGCGGTCTCCGCGACACCGGTGAGGTAGACGGCGAGGAACACGGTCAGGATCGGCGTGGGGAAGGCGGCGCTCGCCCAGTCGTACTGGTACCAGGCGCGCTGCTCGATGCGGTTCACGTGGGTTCTCCCGATGACGTCAGCGAGGGCTCAGTCCGCGCGGCAGCAACAGGGTCGCCCGGTACACCAGCCGGTACCGCGACCCCGCCACCGACCGGGTTCTCCCCTTCGCGAGATCGGCCAGCGCCTGGTCCACCACGGCGTCCGCGTCGAGCCACCAGCCCGACTCCGGGTCCGGGCAGTCGTTGCCGGAGCGCCGGTGCAGTTCGGTGCGGGTCCAGCCGGGGCACACCGCGATCACCGACACCCGCGTGTCCTGCAGCTCGGCGGCGATGCGATCGGTCAGCGAGACCACGTACGACTTCGACGCGGTGTAGGCGGCGCCGTTGCGGCCCGGCAGCAACGCGCCGAAGCTCGCCACGTTGATCACGGCACCGCGGTCGCGGGCGACCATCCCCGGCAGCACGGCGCGGGTCAGCCGCAACACCGCGGTGGTGCCGAGTTCGTACTGCGCCAGCAGCACGTCCGGGTCGGCTTCCCAGAACCGGCCCACCGCACCGATTCCCGCGTTGTTCACCAGCAGGTCGACCGGAGCATCCTGGTCGGCCAGACGGTTCTCGACCCGCTGCCGCGCCACCGGATCGGTGAGATCCGCGGCGAGCACCTCGTGGTCACCGTCCAGTTCGGCCGCGAGTTCCTTCAGCGTCTGCTCGTACCTCGCGACCAGCACCAGCCGGTAGCCGTCCGACGCGAGCCTGCGGGCGAACGCCGCGCCGATGCCCGCCGTCGGTCCTGTCACCAGAGCTGTGGGCATGATCGGTTCCCTTCAGGCGACCCGGAATTCCGTCGCCGGCGAGTCCTCCTCCAGCAGTTCGCGCATCCGCTGCAGCGCCCTTGCCCTGGTGGGGCCGATGGATCCGCGCGGGATGTGCAACGTGCGGCTGATCTCGTCGTAGCTCGGCGGCGGGTCGGAGATCAGCATCCACAACAGTTCCTGGTGCAGGCTCGGCAACTGACTCAGGGCGACCCGCACCCTCAGGTGGTCCGCCCGCTCGACCGCGACCTCCTCCGGTCCGCACAGGTCGGCGCCGGTGACGCCGCTCTCCACGTCGGCCACCGGCACGTGCCGGGCGGTGAACTGGCGGAGCTTGATGCTTTCCCGTTTCGCCACGGTCACGATCCACGTGCGAAACCGGGCGGGGTGCCTGATGCGGTCGATCGACCTGACCGCGTGCGCCCACGTCGACTGACAGATGTCCGCGCAGTCGTCGGGCAGGAGTCCGAACGACTTCGCGACGCTCCACACTATCGGCGTGAACTCCTCGACCACCGAATTCCACGCCCCCTCGACTCCGCTGCGGCAGTTCTGGAACACCACCGCCTGTCGGGCTTCCCGGTCCCCCGGTGCCCCAATCGCGTCGACCACACCTTTCTCGTGAACGATGGTCATGCACCCACCCACTCGCGACGGACTGGTTCTCTCCTCGAACACCGTCGCAGAGCGCGTTAATGGGCGGCTAATGCCAGCCTAAGCGTCTCATTACGGGATTCTTGAATCAATCACGCCTCCATCGGGTATCTGCGAATCTACAATGACCGCGTCCGGCGAGCCGGAATCAGAATAGTTGTCAAAAGCAACGTTCCCGGTACCTCGCCACGCTGCCGATGTCGCTGACGAAGGGTCGATCACGGGGGGAACGTGAATGAAATTCCGTCTTCTCGGCCCCGTGGAGGTCGTCACGGCGAAAGGCTCCATGTTCACGGTGGGGGCACCGAAACGACGTTCGGTCCTCGCGGCGCTCGCGCTCACTCCCAACCAGTTGCTCGGCACCGACGCGCTCATCGACCGGGTCTGGGGTGAGGACCCGCCCGCGCACGCCCGCACCGCGTTGCAGGGACACATCTCCGCGCTGCGCAAGGTGATCACCGGACCCGCGCGGCTGACCAGCCGGGCGTCGGGATATGAGCTGGTCACGGAGGCGGACGCGGTCGACGCCGAGCTGTTCGACCGGCTGCTGGCCGACGCCAAGCACCGGTCCGACGACGTGGCCGTGGTGCTGCTGCAGCAGGCGCTGGGACTGTGGCGCGGCCCGGCGCTCGCGGGCACCGCGGACAGCCTCTACCTCACCGCGGCAGCGGCCCGGCTCACCGACAGCAGGCTGCACGCGGTCGAGGACCTGGCCGCTCGGTTGTTGCGACTCGGCCGCCCGACCGACGCCAGCACGCTGCTCGACGAACACGTGTCCGCGCACCCGTTGCGCGAGGAACTCGCCGAGCTCGCGATCCGCGCGTTGCACGCCACCGGCCGCCGCTCCGAGGCGTTCGAGATCTACCAGCGCACGCAGGACGCGCTCGCCGAGGAACTGGGCGTCGAGCCGTCCGAGGGACTGCGCCGCGAACACGAGGCGCTGGTCACCGGCCAGGCTCCGGCACCGGCCGTCCCCACGACCGGCCCGGCACCCGCGCAGCTCCCGCTGAGCGCCGCGGGCTTCACCGGCCGGGGCCAGGAGCTGCTCGAGCTGCGGGAGAGCACCCGGCGGATCGTCGTGCTGAGCGGACAGGCCGGCATCGGCAAGACGACTCTGGCCCTGCGGTACGCCCACGAGATCAGCGACCGGTATCCCGACGGTCAGCTCTTCGCCGACCTGCGCGGCTACGACGAGCGGGAACCGCAGCCACCCGCGGACGTGCTCGTCGGGTTCCTGCACGCGCTGGGCGTCCGGGAAGCCGACGTGCCCTCGAACCCCGACGAACGATCGGCCCTCTACCGGTCGTCGATCGCCGGGCGCCGGATGCTGGTCGTGCTCGACAACTGCCGTGACTCGGACCAGGTCCGTCCGCTGCTGCCCGGCACGCCCGGCTGTCTCACCCTGGTGACGAGCCGCAGCCGGCTGGAGGGCCTGGTCGCGCGGGAAGGAGCGGCCCATCTCGGCCTGGACGTGCTGACGGAGGAGGACGCGCTCGACGTCATCACGGGCGTGATCGGCCGGCCGCGGGTGGCCGCGGAACCGGAGGCCGTCCGCGTGCTGGTCCGGCTGTGCGACCGGCTCCCGCTCGCGCTGCGGATCGTCGCCGCCCGGCTCGCGACGCATCGGCGCTGGCAGGTCCAGCGCATGGTCGACGAGCTCGCCGACGAGCAGCAACGCGCGAGCACCCTCGTCACCGCCGATCGGGCCGTGGGCGCGTCGCTGGCGTTGAGCGTGCGCGCGTTGCCGGCGCGCTCCCAGCGGGCGTTCCGGCTGCTCGGGGTGCATCCCGGACCGGACGTCGACCGGTTCGCCGCCTCGGCGCTGTTCGGCGCGGGCATCGCCGAGACCCGCCGTCACCTCGACGAGTTCGCGGAGGCGCATCTGGTGAACGAGACGGTCCCCGGCCGGTACAGCCGGCACGACCTCGTCCGGCTCTACACCTCGCAGCTCGCGCGCGAGGACGACGAGTGCGCCGCGGCGGGCCGGCGGCTGGTCGACTACTTCCTGCACACCGTCGGCGTGGCGCGGCTGACCCTGGAACCGCGGCCGCCGCTGTTCGACGGGCCGGTCGAGCACCCGCCCACGACGCTGCCCCCGTTCAGGTCGGCGACCGACATCCTGACCTGGGTCGACGCCGAGGAGCCCAACATCCGCGCACTGGTGAAGGCCTCGGCGCGCTACGGCGACCACGAGCGCGCGTGGCGGCTGGCCTACCGCACCGGGGTGCTGCACTACCGGTGCAGCAACAAGGTCTGGTGGCTGGAGGTGCTGGAACCGGGCCTGGAGTCGGCCCGGTTGCTCGGCGACCGGCCCGCCCAGCGGCTGCTGCTGAGCAACACCGGCCTGGCGCTGGCCGAACTGGGCCGCCACGACGAGGCCGTGACGAGCATGCGCGAGGCGCTCGTGATGGCCCGCGACCTCGGCGACCGGCTCGCCGAGTCCACGGTGCTCAACAACCTCGGCGAGTCACACCTGCTCACCGGCCGCGTCGACGAGGCGCACACCTGTCTGCAGGACGCCGTGCGCATCGCGCGCGAGCTCGGCGAGCCCTACCTGGAAGCGAAGTGGCTCAGCAACCTCAGCCGGGTCGCGACCGATCTCGGGGCGACCACCGACGCGCTCGACCACCTGGACCGCGCCTTCGCGCTGCTGGCCGACGTACCGCTGTGCGACGCACACGTGCTCGCACACGCCCGGCACGGACTCGTGCTGGAGCGGCTCAAGCAGCACGCCGACGCGCTGGAGCACTACCAGCGGTCCCTGGACATGGCCCGCCGGCTGGGTGACCGCAGGGCCGAGGAACAACTGCTGCACCGCGTCGCGCGGGTCGCCCACGTGCTGCACGGCCCGGAGGCCGCGGCCCGCTACCGCGACCAGTCCGTCGCCCTGCGAAACCGGCTAGGCCTCTCCCGCACCGACGAGTCCCCCGGCGAAGCCTCCCCCTAACCCCCGCGCGAGGTTGATGAGGGGAGCTTTCCCAAACCTCAGGTTTAGGAAAGCTCCCCTCATCAACTTCACCGGGAGGTCAGCCAGCGCGCCATCAGCTGGAGGCGGCTGCCTGACACCGTCCGGCGCTGTGCCACATCCCGCAGCGCGCGCCGCACGACCTCGTCCGCGCCGCCGTTGGTCAGCCACGGAGTGGTGGTGCCGACGCACAACGCCATGACGTGGACCGGTGTGCCGCACAGCGCGTCGGCCAGGTTCTGCGACAACGTGCGGATGAACGCGTCCTGCACGGTGCACCTGCCCAGGCCCCACCACGCCCGGCCGGAGCCGAACACGTTGATCACCGCGCCACGTCGTCGGCGCATCATGCCGGCGAGTGCCGCGTGCGTGAGTCGCAGGACGCTGGTGGCCCGCAGGTCGAAGTCCGCCTGCACCCGGTCCACCGGCGTGGTGAGGAAGCCCGCGCAGGCGTCGGCGGAGGCGTTGTTCACGAGCAGGTCCACCGGTGCGCGGTCGTCGTCGAGCAGCCGGTCCTCCACGAGGGCGCGCTGAGCGGCGTCGGCGAGGTCCGCCACGATCACCTCGACGGTGATGTCGTGCCGGTCGGCGAGCTCCGCGGCCAGGAATCCGAGTTCACGTTCGCCGTGGCCCGCCAGCACCAGGTCGTGGCCCGTCGCGCCGAAGCGCCGGGCGAACGCCGTGCCGAGTCTGGTGCGGGGATCGGTGACCAGTGCGGTCGGCATGGCTCCTCCCCCAGGTCAGGTGATCAGGACGGACACCGCCACCTCGGCCAGTACCGCTGTGGCGAAGACCGCCGGGAGCTGCCGCGGGATGGCCCTGCGGCGGAAGTAGACGATCAGCACCGCGACGCCGAGGACCGTCATCAGGCCGCCCTTGATGATCATCTTCACCGGGTCGTGGTGGTCGTCGGTCGCGATGCCGACGCCAACCAGGCCGAACCCGGACGCGCTGACGATCAGCACGGACCACGCCCACATGGCGATCAGCGGGCCGTCCGGCTGCGTGCGGCGTTGCACGAAGTAGGCGGCGATGAACCCGGCCATGCCGAGCAGATGCGCTCCGACGAGCAAGGACTGCAGGATCTGCATGGTTTCCACTCCTCACCGTGCGGCGGTGTTCGCCGGCACGCGCACGAGGTCCCCGTCGGCCCGCTCCCCCACCTGTTCGTCGGTGTCGAGCCAGTGCTCGCGCCGGCGCAACCGGGCCAGCAGGGCTCGTTCCCGTTCGACCTGGCGGGTCATCTCGGGCACGGAGGCGTAGAATCTGGCGTCCGGTTTGCGTTCGCGCGCCAGGTCGAGGCTGATCGGACGGCCGGCGCGGGCCTGCGCCTGCACCATGTCCGCGAGCAGCTCGGCGCTGAGGGCGAGCATCGGCCCGGCCCCGCCGCGCAGCTGGATGAGACCGAACACGTAGAGGCCCGCGACCCGTTCCGGCAGCAGCCCGCACACCCGGCGCGGCACGCCGTTCTCCCACTCGAAGAGCCCGCGGTCGAGGAACGGGAAGGTGTTGAGGTACCCGGTCGCCCAGACGACGCTGTCGAACTCCTCCGCGGTCCCGTCGACGAACCGCACCGTCCGGCCGTCGAAGCGCTCGATGTCCGGCCGGTAGCGCACGGTGCCGTGCCGCAGGTGGTAGAGCAGCTGGGTGTTGACGGTGACCTGTTCGGTGAAGAGCTTGTGGTCGGGCTCGGGCATCCCGTACTGGCTGTACGGACCGTTGACGACCCGCAGCATCGCCGTGCTCACCACCCGCTGCAGCCACGCCGGGATCCACGGGTTGTTGAGCTCGGAGACGGGCTTGCCGTAGACCGTCTTGGGCACGAAGTGGTGCGTGCGGCGCATGGAGATCCACGCGGTGCCGAACGTCCGGCCCGCCTCCACGGCGAGGTCGCACGCGGACACACCGGCCCCGACCACCAACACCTTGGGCCCCACCAGGTCCTCGGGCCGCTTGTAGTCCTTGACGTGCAGCTGGGCCCCGGTGAACGAGCCCGGCTTGTCCGGTACGAACTTGTCCCAGTGGTGGCCGTTGGCGACCACGACCCCGGCGTAGTGCCTGGTCTGCTCGCCGTTCGCGGCACGGCTGGTGACCAGCCAGCCGTCGGTGCCGTCGGCCGCCCCGGCGGGGACGACGGCCGTGACCTCGGTGCCGAACCGGATGTGCTCGCGCAGCCCGAACTCGTCGGTGTAGTCCTTCAGGTAGTCCCGCAGGACCGTCCAGTGCGGGAAGTCGGGCAGGTCGGCCGGCAGCGGGCGTTCCGGGAAGCCGGTGCTGCGGCGGGACGTGATCAGGTGCGTCGAGTCGTACACGCCGTCGAGCCAGTTGCCGCCCACCTCGGGCCTGACCTCGTAGACGTGCACGTCGACATCGCGTTTCAGGAGTGCGCGCGCCGCCGCGAGACCGGCGAACCCGGCCCCGATGACGCAGTGAGTTCCTCGTGCCACGAGTGCTTCTCTCCTCTGGTTCAAGCCGCGGTGCGCAGTGCGGTCGCCAGCTCGGCGCGCTGGTCCGCGCTCAGCACGGCCAGGCACGCGCCGAAGGTCTCGTCGGTGGTCCGTTGTGCCTCGTGCCAGCGCTGTTCCAGGTCGGTCCGGCCGTGGAGGCGTTCCCGGACGGGTGCCACGTCCTCCTCGCGCCAGCCGGTCTGCCGCAGGCGCTGCGGGCCGGAGTCGGGATCGGTGAACACCGCCTCGGCGATGCCGAGTCCGCCGGCTCTCAGGGCGGCGAAGTGGAACGCGCCGCGCAGTTCGCGGGCGACCATCAGCGCGTGGGCCAGGCGGGCGGGCGGATCAGCGGGTCTGGGGGCGTGCCGCCACCCGGCGAACAACGCGAAGCCGCTGCCGTCCGCGGCGTCCACCACGGTGAACAGCAGGTCAGCGGTGGCAGCCGGGTCCGGCACGGCGGTGAGGTGGTGACGCCCCCACTCCCAGCACGCCGCCGTGTACGCCTCGACGGCGCGTTCCGCGGCCAGCTTCCCGGTGGGCGAGGACAACGCGAGGTCGACCAGCCAGGCGGGGAAGATGCCGAAGAGCTCGGTCACCACCGCGGGCGGTGGGTCACCGAGCACGGCCGAGCGCCCGCGGAAGTACAGCGAGCGCGCGGGCAGCCCGAGCAGGCGCTCCTGGGTGGCGAGCTCGGGCGACACCATGAATCGCCCGCCGCGGTGCACGACGACCTCACGGGTCACCCGCGCACACTCCTGCGCATCCACGTCGCGGTCCTTTCCTCGCTCACGAACCAATTGCGGAAGACGGCTCGGTGACGGTCGAGGCGGGCGCAAAACAAAGCGTAGCGCAAGATCACACTGGGTTGAACCCCTGAATTATTGATAATTCACCAAGTCGGCGTGGTTGCCAGAAAACGCTCAACTCAAACCTAAGATTCAATTGTCTGCCCGAACGGACCAAATAGGCCCCTTTTCGTATCCCCGGGCCGCGACCTCCGCACTGTGGTGACGGAAGACGGCACGGGAGGAAGCGTGAAACCAGAGGTAGCTGTCATAGGCAGTGGTGCGGCCGGGCTTTCGGCCGCGCACGGCCTGCGATCGTCCACGAAGGTCACGCTGTTCGAGGCGGGCGACCAACCGGGAGGACACGCGCACACGGTCGAAATCTCGGACGACGGACGGACTTTGGGACTCGACACCGCGTTCATCGTCTACAACGAACCGAACTATCCGGAGCTGATGCGCCTGTTCGCCGAACTCGGGGTCGAGGGCGTCGAGCATCCGGGCCGGTTCAGCTTCTACGACACCGACACGGGCTCCTGCTACGTGTCCGACGACTTCCAGCGCACCGAGGACGAAGTGCGCGCGCACTGCCCGCCGGAGTTCCTCGGGCTCTGGCGCGAGGCCAGGAGGTTCCACGCCGAGTCGCCGCGGGACTTCGTGCGCGGCCGCGTGGACATGCCGCTCGGCGAGTACCTGGTGCGCAACGGTTACAGCGAGGAGTTCCTGCACGGCTTCGTGGTGATGATGTGTTCCACCGCGTGGGTCGTGCCCGCGGACAAGATCTGGGAGATGCCCGCGGCGACGATCATCGCCTTCTTCATGGCGCACGGCGCCCAGCCGCTGGGTGGCAGCGGCGTGCCGTGGCGCACCGTTCGCGGCGGCAGCGTCACCTACGTCCGCCGGGTGGTGGAAGAGCTCCGCGCCGCCGGTGGCGAGTTGCGGCTCCGCACACCGGTCGAGTCCGTCTCCGAGGACGCCTCGGGGGTCACCGTGCGAACGGCGGAGGGCTCCGAGCGGTTCGACCAGGTGGTGGTGGCGACGCACGCGGACCAGGCACTCCGACTGCTCGCCGAGCCCACACCGGAACACCATCGGTTGCTCGGCGCGATCGGGTACCACCCGAGCACGGCGGTGCTGCACACCGATCCCGCGGTCATGCCACGCGACCGCGCGGACTGGCGGAGCTGGAACTACGGCCGCAAGGACGTCGACGGCAAGCCGGTGCCGTGGGTCGTGTACTACCTGAACGAGCTGCACTGCTTCACCAGCTCCACGGACTACTTCGTCTCGGTGGCGTGCCCGATCGAGCCGCGCGCGGACCTGGTGATCGCCGAAATTCCTTACGAGCACCCGACTTTCGACCTCGGAGCGCGCCGGATCCAGCAGGACATCGACTCGCTCAACTCACGATCGCGGATCAAGTTCGCGGGCTCCTACTTCCACTCCCGCCGGTACGGGCCGGACTCGCTGGGCAACCACGACACCGCCGTGGGGTCAGGGTTCAGCGCTGCCGAGCGGGTGATCGCCGATCTCGAGCGCTTCACCGAAGACCTCCACGTTCAGGCGAAAGGGCTGTGACATGACGAAACCCTCCGCACCGCACACGGGCACGCTGACCGCGCAGGACGTGCAGCAGTGGCTCACCGGCAAGCTCGCCGAGCGGCTGGGCGTCGAGCCGGACCGGGTGGATCCCGACAAGTACTTCGACGAGTTCGGGCTCGACTCGACCGAGGCGCTGGTGCTCTCCGGCGAGCTCGAGGCGTGGCTCGGCATGGAGCTGGAGCCGACCGCGCTCTGGTACCACCCGACGATCGCCAAGCTGGCGCCGTACATCGTCTCGTTGAAGCAGGACACGTGACGGCGACGAGACCCGATCGTCCCCTGCTGGTCCGGACGCCGGGCCAGGCGGGAGATCCAGTCGTGCTGGTCCACCCCGGCGCCATTCCGGTGAGCCACTACCGGGAGCTGGCCGAGGGCGTGGACCCGTTGCGAGGCCTGGTGATCGTGGATCTGGAACAAATGCCGGCGTACTTCGAGGCGGCGCTGACCCGCCGCGTCACCACGACGATCGACGAGATGGCCGCCGACGTCGCGCGCGCGTTGCGGGAGCTGCCCGTCTCCGGGAGGAACTGGGTGCTGGCCGGGTGGTCGTTCGGAGGCACGATCTGCCACGCGTTGCTCGGCCTGCTCGACGAGGACGAACTTCCCCAACGGGTGCTGGTGCTGGACGCGCTCGCGCCCGTGCCGGAGTTCACCGCCCGCGACGGTGAGCTCGACCCGGTGCAGGTGCTGGGCTGGTTCGCGATGTACCTGGCCGCCAAGCGCGGCGGCACCGTCGACGTGCCGCCGGAACGGTTGCACGGCAGGGAGTTCGAGCCCGCGCTCGCCGAAGTGCTGGACGCGGCCGTCGCCGGCGGGGCGTTGCTGCCGGGCACGACCACCGCCGGGCTGCGCAAGGTGTTCACCACCTACCGGGACGGACTCCTGCGCAACAACCACCTCGTGCTCGGTCACAGTCCGAAGTGGACTGATCTGCCGATGGTGGTGCTGCGCCCCGAACGAGGTCTCGTCGACCGGCCGGGCGCGCTGGGCTGGGACCAGGTGGCGGAGTCGCCGAAAGTGCTGCGCTGTCCGGGTGACCACTACACGATGCTGCGCGATCCCGCGGCGATCCGGTGCTTCGCCGAGATCTCCGCCTGACTTGCCTTGGGACTGATGATGGGTGACCACGTGAGGTTGTGCGACACACCGATCGCCGTCGTCGGGCTGGGCGGGCTGTACCCGCGATCCCGCGACGTGCGCGAGTTCTGGTCGAACATCGCCGATGCGGTCGACTGCATCACCGACGTGCCGCAGACGCACTGGCGGATCGACGACTACTACGACCCCGACCCGGCCGCGCCGGACAAGACGTACTGCCGCAAGGGCGGGTTCCTGCCGACGACGGACTTCAACCCGGTCGAGTTCGGGATGCCTCCCGCCACGTTGGAGGTCACCGACGTCCTGCAGCTGCTCAGCCTGGTGGTGGCTCGCGAAACGCTGGCCGACACTCCTGAGCACGACCGGTCGCGCACCGGCGTGATCCTCGGCATCACCGGCGCGAACTCGCTCACCCAGCCGCTCGCGACCCGGTTGCAGACCCCGCTGCTGCGGCGCGTCGCCCGGCACTGCGGCCTCACCGACACCCAGGCCGAGGAGATCGCGGACCAGTTCGTCGCGGCCCTCGCGCCGTGGGAGGAGAACTCGTTCCCCGGCATGCTCGGCAACGTCGTCGCCGGCCGGATCGCCAACCGGTTCGACCTCGGCGGCACCAACTGCACGGTGGACGCGGCCTGCGCGAGCTCGCTCGCGGCGGTGCACATGGCCGCGGCCGAACTGGTGTCCGGGCGCGCCGACCTGATGATCTCCGGTGGGTGCGACGCCGAGAACACGATCTTCATGTACCTCTGCTTCTCCAAGACGCCCGCGTTCTCCCCCAGCGAACGCATCCGGCCGTTCGACGCGGACGCCGACGGCACCCTGATCGGTGAGGGCATCGGGATGCTCGCGCTGAAGCGGCTCGCCGACGCCGAGCGCGACGGCGACCGGATCTACTCGGTGCTGCGCGGCATCGGTTCGTCCAGCGACGGCCGGTTCAAGAGCATCTACGCGCCGCGCGCCGAGGGGCAGACCGTCGCGTTGCGCCGCGCCTACGACGACGCGGGGCTCACCCCGGCCGACATCGGGCTGGTCGAGTGTCACGGCACCGGCACCGCGGTCGGCGACGACACCGAACTCGGTGCGCTGCGCGAGGTCTACGAGGAAGCGGGCGTCGCACCCGGCTCGGTCGCGGTCGGCAGCATCAAGTCCCAGATCGGCCACACCAAGGCGGCCGCGGGCGCCGCCGGGTTGATCAAACTGAGTCTGGCGCTGCACCAGAAGGTGCTGCCGCCCACCATCAACGTCACCGAGCCCGCGAAGGGGCTGCACGACTCGCCGTTCCACCTCGGTGCCACCGCGCGGCCGTGGGTGCTCGACCCGGCCAGGCCGGTGCGCAGGGCGGCGGTGTCGTCGTTCGGCTTCGGTGGCACGAACTTCCACTGCGTGCTGGAGGAGCACGACTCCGCTGCCCAGGTCCTGCACCGCGTGTGCCGGGTGCATCTGTGGCACGCCGCCGATCCGGCCGAGCTGGTCGACGCGGAGGAGTCCGACGGGCCCGTGCCCGAGGATCACGCGCGGCTGGCGATCGTGGCTCGCGACGACGAGTTCGCGCGGCTGCGTGAACAGGCCATCGATCGGTTGCGGGAGTCGTCCGACGACTTCGAGCTGCCGGGGATCTACTACCGGCGGCGCGCGGAGGTGCCGGGCAAGGTCGCGGTGCTGTTCGCGGGGCAGGGCAGCCAGTACGCGGGCATGGGAACCGGTGCCGCGCTGGCGGTTCCTCCGGTCCGAGCCGCGTTCGACGAGGCCGCGGTTCCTGGCCTCGCGGCGGTGGTGTTCCCGCCGACCGCGTTCGACGAGCGCACAGCCGAGGAACAGGAAACCTCGCTGCGCCGCACCGACTTCGCGCAGCCCGCGATCGGAGCCCTGTCGGTGGGGCACTTCCGCTATCTGCACGTGCTGGGGTTCGAGCCCGAGGGCGCGCTCGGCCACAGCTTCGGGGAGCTGACCGCGTTGTGGTGTGCGGGAAGCCTCAGCGACTCGGACTTCTTCCGGCTCGCCGCCGCGCGCGGCCGGGCGATGGCCGGCACCGGTGACTCCGGCGCGATGGCGGCTGTCTCCTGTGGCCTGGAGCGGGTGCGCGAACTGCTCGCCGAGCACCCGGATCTGAGCATCTGCAACGTGAACAGCCCGGAGCAGGTGGTCGTCGGAGGTGCCACGGAGGCGGTCGAACGGTTCGTCGAGTCCTGTGCCGAGGCGAAGCGGCTACCGGTGGCGGCGGCGTTCCACACCGACCACGTGGCGCACGCCGTGACGGAGTTCCGTTCGGTGGTCGA
The DNA here is from genome assembly GCF_011067745.1 of Lentzea alba. Classification (GTDB taxonomy): domain Bacteria; phylum Actinomycetota; class Actinomycetes; order Mycobacteriales; family Pseudonocardiaceae; genus Lentzea; species Lentzea alba. Next base: position 412,448 of record NZ_JAAMPJ010000010.1, on the reverse strand, counting down.
GGACATCGCGCTGGCCGAGCCGTCGTTCCCGGTCTACGCCAACAGCGAGAACGCTCGCTACGGCCCGGACGTGGCGGCCAACCGCGGTGTCCTCGTCGACCAGTTGCTGAAGCCGGTGCTGTTCGCACCGCGCGTGGAGGAGATGTACGCCGACGGGTTCCGGGTGTTCGTGGAGCTCGGGCCGAAGAAGGTGCTCGGCGGCCTGGTCCGCCGCACGCTCGCGGACCACGACGACGTCGTCGTGCTCTCGGCCGACGCGGGCCCGCGCGCGGACGGCGACCGGACGTTGAAGCAGACCGCCGCCCAGCTCGCGGTGCTCGGCGTACCGCTCGCCGGGTTCAACCGCTTCACCGCACCCGCGGAGCCGTCCGAACCGGTCGGCGGAATGACGATTCCCATGAACGGGGTGAACCACGTGTCCGACGAACGGCGCGCGCATCGCGCGGCCATGGAAGAAAGCCAACCGACAGCGGAGAGGGTCGAGCCGCAGCAGGGCGAGCTGATCACCAATCCGGAGGCGGACGTCTCCGGTGCGGTGGGCGGCCACCTGTCGATGCACGAGGAATATCTCAACAGCCAGCTGAAAGTGGCCGAGCGGCTCACCGAGGTGCTGCAGCAGCACGCCGACGGCGAGACCCCGGACGACAGCGTGATCAGCGGCATCAACGCCGTGACCGAGCACAGCGTCGCCATCGGGCAGAGCCACATCCACGCGAGCGAGGTGCTGCGCAGCCTGGTGCAGCTCGACACGCCGGGTGCGACGGTGGATCCGCCGGCCGCGCCTCCCGCGCCCCGTCGTTACGAGCCGGCGCCGCCGGTCGAGCTGGAACCGGCCTCTCCCGAGCCAGCCGCGGTCGCTGCGCCTGTGGCGGACGAGGAGATCGTGGTCACGGACGAGCCCGAGGAAGCCCCGGAACCTGCCGGTGACCTCACGCCGGCGGGATCGGCACCGGCGGGATCGGCTGACGACGTCCGCTCGGCGCTGCTCGCCATCGTGGCCGAGAAGACCGGCTATCCGACCGACATGCTCGACCCCGCCATGGACGTCGAGGCCGACCTCGGCATCGACTCGATCAAGCGTGTCGAGATCATGGGTGGCCTGCGGGAACAGTTCCCGGACGCCCAGGAGGCGAGCCCCGAGCAGCTGGCGGAACTGCGGACGCTCGACGACATCGTCCGGTTCGTCACCGAGCAGGCCGGCGAGGTGACGGCCACCCCAAAAGCACGTGAGGGAGCGCCCGGCATCGGCCGGAAGCAGGCGTGCCTCCTGGCCGTTCCCGCTCCCGACCAGCTGGACGCTCCCTTCCGCGCGCGCAACGCACTCGTGGTGGGCTCGGCGCCGTTCGCCGCTGCTCTAGCGGAATCCGGGTGGACCACCTGGGGCGCACCGCAGGACGTGCCCGACGACGCTGACCTGGACCTGGTCGTGCACGCGGACGGAACGCTCACGTCAGCTCTGCTGCTCGCCCGCGACACCCACCAGCGGCTGACAGCGGCAGCCGCCGGCGGGCGGGCGGCCTTCCTGGTCGTCACCAGGCTCGACGGACTGCTCGGGTTCGGCGGTGTCGAGAGGGAGACCGCCGTGCTGGGCGGTCTGCCGGGCCTGGTGAAGACCCTGGCGATCGAGGCGCCGTCGCTGTTCTGCCGCGTGGTCGACCTCGCGCCGTCGTTGACCGACGAGCGCTGCGCTGCGCTGCTGCTCGCCGAACTGCACGACGCACAGCTCCTGCCCGAAATCGCCTACGACGCTGAGGGTGTGCGTCGCGTGGTGACCGTGTCCGACTCGCGGTCGGACCTGCTGCCGTCCGGACCGCCCGTCGACTCCCCCGGTCCCGACGACCTGTTCGTGGTCACCGGAGGCGGTCGTGGCGTCACCGCGGCCTGCGTCGTCGAGCTCGCCCGCCGGTACCGGACCGGCCTGCTGTTGCTGGGCCGCACCGCGCTCGCCGACGAACCGTCGTGGGCCGCGGATGTGCCGGAACGCGAGCTGCGCGGCGTGATCGCGCAGAACTCGGACGGCAAACCGAAGCCGCGGGAGGTCGACCGGATCGCGCGGGATCTCCTGGCCCAGCGCGAGATCCGCGACACCCTCTCCTCGATCCGCTCCCATGGAGCACAGGCTGATTACGTGGCGGTCGATGTGACCGATGCTCGTGCTGTCGCTGAGGTGTTGGCAGGCAAGCCGATCACGGGTGTGGTGCACGGCGCCGGTGTGCTCGCCGATCAGCTGATCGCCGACAAGACACCCGAAGACGTGGCGCGTGTGCTCGCGCCGAAGCTCACCGGGCTCGCGTCCGTGCTCGACGCGCTGGAGCTGGAACGGCTGCGGCACGTGGTGCTGTTCTCGTCCGTCGCCGGGTTCTTCGGCAACCGGGCGCAGTCCGACTACGCGATGGCCAACGAGGCGCTCAACCGGATCGCCTGTTCGCTCAAGCGCTCGCTGCCGTCGGCCGCCGTGACCGCGATCAACTGGGGTGCGTGGGAGGGCGGCATGGTCACGCCCGAGCTGGCCAGGATGTTCGCCTCGCGCGGCATCCCGCTGATCCCGCTCGACGAGGGCGTCCGGCTGTTCGCCGACCAGTTCACGCCGGAACGGTCCGGTGACGTGGTCTGCGTCGCGGGCCCCACCACTCCTCTGTCCACACCGGACGCTTCCGGGCTTTCCGATGTCGTGCTGCGACGGGACATCCGTTCGCTGGCCGACGATCCTGTGCTGGCCTCGCACGCACTCGGCGGCACTCCGGTGCTGCCCGCGACCGCAGCTCTCGGCGCGATCCTCAACGTGGTGTCGCGGGTGCGCACGGAACCGTTGCGGCTGCGCTCTTTCTCGGTGCTGCGGGGGCTGCGGTTCGACGACGCCCCGGACCAGCTGGAGTTCGCGCTCACCGATGCCGAGGTTCTCGTTCGCGATCCGGACGGAAAGCCCCGGTACCGCGCCGAGGTGGTGGCCGATGCGCCTGCCCCCGAGACGGTGGACCTGCCCGCGTTCTCCAGTGCACCGGTGAGTCCGTACGACGACGGTGCTCTGTTCCACGGACCGGCGCTGCGCGGCATCCACGCGCTGCTGGCCGAGGACGACGAGCACCTGGTGCTCCGCTGCGAGCTGACCGACGCTTCGCTGGGCGATGGTGGCTACCGGACTGCGCGGTACAGCCCGGTGCTGGCCGACCTGTTGCTGCAGGCCGCGCTGGTCCGCGTGCACCGGAGCAGCGGCCGAAACTGCCTGCCCACGGCGGTCGGTGCGATCGACGTCCACGACGTCCTGCCGGACGGTTCGCCGTTCGTCGTCGTCGTGCGGGACGTGGCCACCAACGGCGACTCCGCGCGCTGCACCGTGACCGCGTGCGCCCCGGACGGCCGGGTGCTGCTGCGGTTCACCGACGTCGACGTGGTGTGCAGCGAAGGGCTGGCCGAGCAGTTCACGAGCCGAGGTGAGTGAGGAGCCATGCGAACCGCAACCCAGCGGCCGATCGCCGTGATCGGCATGGCGTGTCTGCTGCCAGGAGCGTCCTCTCCAGAGGAGTTCTGGCAGCACCTCCTGAGTGGCGCGGACCTGCGCACCCCGGGCGGCCCGGACGAGCTCGGCGCCGACCCCAGCGAGCCCGGCGGATGGGGCGACGACGCGCACCGGATCACCGAAACCCGGGGTGGCTTCGTCACCGAGCCCGAGATCGACCTGACCGGCCTGCACGTCCCGCCGGACGAGCTCGCCCGGCTCGACCGGGTGGTGCGGTGGCCGTTGCACGTCACGCGACAGGCGCTCGCCGACGCCGGGATCGAGCTGGACGATCCGGTGCTCGCGCGCACGGGACTGGCACTGGGCAACTACTCCTTCCCCACCGAGGAGTCGGTGCGGATGTCGCTGCCCTTGCACCAGGAGGCGGTGTCGGAGGGGTTGCGGCGCGCGGGCATCGACGTTCCGCGGCACGACGCACCCGAAGAGGTGGAACCGCACAACCTGTGGGCGGCGGGGCTGCCCGCCACCGTGCTGGCCGACGCGTTCGCCCTGGGCGGGCCCGCGTGGTCGCTGGACGCCGCGTGTTCGTCGGCCCTCTACAGTCTGGCGCTGGCCCGCGATCAGCTCGCGACCGGCCGCGCCGACGTGATGCTCGCGGGTGCGGTGTGCGCGCCCGACCCGTTGCTGATCCACCTGTCCTTCTCGGATCTGCAGGCCTACCCGGACAACGGCGTCAGCCAACCGTTCGACGACACCTCCCGCGGCATCGTGACCGGGCAGGGCGCGGGGGTGTTCGTGCTCAAGCGCCTCGCCGACGCCCAGCGCGACGGGGACCGGATCCACGCGGTGATCGACGCGATCGGGCTGAGCAACGACGGCGCGGGCAAGCACGTGCTGAGCCCCAACCTGGCCGGCCAGATCGAGGCCTACCGCCGCGCCTACGACGACTCCGGCATTCATCCGTCCACTGTGGACTACGTCGAGTGCCACGCCACCGGCACGCCGCTCGGTGACTCGACCGAGCTGCGCGGGCTGGAGGAGTTCTTCGTCGAGAACGCGGGGCAGGTGCCGCCGCTGGGGTCGGTCAAGGCGAACCTCGGGCACCTGCTCACCGTGGCCGGGTTCAGCAGTGCGCTCAAGGTGATTCTGGCGATGCGGCACGGGATCATCCCGGCCACGCCCGGTGTGCGGGAGCCGTTGCGCGTGCCCGAGTGCGAGCAAGCACCTCAACGCGTCGTGCGCACGCAGCAGCCGTGGCCGGACTCCGAACACCGCCGCGCCGGTGTCTCCGCGTTCGGGTTCGGCGGGACCAACGCGCACGTGGTCTTCTCCGCTTCGGCTTCCGATCAGCCCGCCGAACCCGCGCAGGCCGGTCCGCTGTCGGTCGTGGGACTGGGGGTGCGGCTGGGACCGTTGTCCGGCAAGGACGAGCTGGCGCACGCGGTGCGCACCGCGACGCCGGTCCTCGGCGAGCGCCCGGACCAGCGGTGGTACGGCATCGACGACCTGCCCGACGTGCCGGACACCGAGGGCGGTCACGTGGACACCGTCGACGTCGACGTGCGCGCCTACCGCATCCCGCCCGCCGAACTGGGCCACGCCAACCCGCAGCACCTGGTCTTCTTCGAGGCCGCCGACGAGGCACTGGCTGACGCCGGCTTCACCACGACGGCCGGCCAGGCGCCGCGGCGGGTGGCGACGCTCATCGCGATGGACATGGAACCGCACACGCACGCCCACCGCGCCCGGTTCGACATCGGCGCGCACGTGCGGGCGGAGGTCGACCGCGCCGGCGTCCAACTCGGCGAGCAGGACCTCACCAGGCTGGAGGACGCGGCCCGCCGGGCGATCCACCCGGACCTCGGCGCCAACGAGGTGCTGAGCTACATCGGCAACGTGATGGCGAGCCGGGTGTGCTCCGCGCACAACTTCACCGGCCCGTCGTTCACCATCTCCAGCGACTCCGTGGCCGGGGCGGTGGCGCTGGAGATCGCGGGCCTGCTGCTGCTCGACCCCACGATCGAGGCGGTGCTGGTCGGCGGCGTCGACCTGGCCGCGGGCGCGGAGAACACCCTGGCCCGCCAGCAGCTCGCCGAAGGCTCCGACTCCGTGCCCCCGCTCGGTGACGGCGCCGCGGCCGTGGTGGTGATGCGGCCGCAGGACGTGCCGGACGGCCGGCGGGTGTACGCGACCGTGGAGGCGGTCGGTTCGCACCGCGGCGAGGACTCGGTGGGGCGCGCGGCCCGGGACAGCCTCGCGGCGGCCGGGCTGGACGCGTCCACTGTGGACTACCTGGAGCTGGGAGGGATGACCGCGGCGTCGAGCGGGGCGGAAGTCGACGGACTCGCGGACGTCTACGGGGCGGCCGAGGACAGCGAAGCCCCTGCTGCCGACACGAACCGCGGGACCCCTCCGGCCGCGATGGACGGCGAAGCCTCCCCCGCCACCCGCCTACCCGAACCCGGCAAGACCTCCCCCACCACGCCGAACCGCGAGCCCGGCGAGACCTCCACGACCACGCGCGCACTCGAACCCGCCGAAGCCTTCCCCACCACGCGCGCGCCCGAACCCCGCAAGACCCCCACGGCCACGCCGAACCGCCAACCCGGCCGCAACCAGGCGGGCGGGTGCGTGGTCGGCAGGCTCGGCGACCTCACCGGCGACGTCCAGCGAGCGTCCGTGCTGGCAGCGCTCGTGAAGGTCGCCCTCTGCCTGCACCGCGCCGAACTCCCCGCCGCCCCGGAAACCCTCACCCTGGACGACAGCCCGTTCCGCCTCCCCGGCGAACCCGTCCCGTGGCTGCGCCGCGACCACAACCGTCCCCGCACCGCCGCGATCAGCGCCATCGGACACCACGGCCCACACGGCTGGCACGCCGCCCACATCGTCCTGTCCGGCGTGAGCGAACGAGCCCGCGAAGTCGAAATCGACTGGCGGAACGCAGGTCCGCTGCTCCTTCCGTTGCGAGCGGACGACGGCCCTGGCCTCGCCAGCCGCGCCGGCGACCTCCTCGACCAACTGCGATCCGGTGCGGATCCCCACCGGTTGACCCGGTCCGACCAGGGCGAGCTGACCGCCGTGCTGGTCGCCGCGGACACAGCCGGGCTGGAACGCGAACTCGAAGCCGCACGACGGGACCTCCCGAACCTCGACGGCGAGTGGAGCACCCCGTCCGGCAGCTACTGCACGACCAGGCCGATCGGCCCGGAAGGCAAGGTCGCGTTCGTCTATCCCGGCGCCTTCACGACCTACCCCGGCGCCGGACGGGACCTGTTCCGGCTCTTCCCCGGCCTGCTCGCCCAGTTCGAGGACCACGAGGAACACCCGGCACAACGCTTCAAGCTCGACGCCCTGTACCCCATGGCGACGCACCACATGGACCGCACCGAACTGATGCGCCACGAGTCCGAGCTGATCGAGAACATCCCGGCCGTGCTGGCCACCGGCACGAACCTGGCAGTGCTCACCACCCAACTGCTGCGCGACGTCCTCGGCGTGAAGCCGCACGGCGCGTTCGGTTACAGCCTCGGTGAAAGCAGCATGCTGTTCGCCACCCGCGTGTGGGCCGAGTCCGCGCGGGACGACACGGCGCTCATGGCCACCCCGCTGTTCCGCGACCAGCTGTGCGGCCGCAAGGAGTTCGTGCGACAGGCGTGGGAGCTGCCGGACGACACGACGGACAAGAAGGTCTGGTCGACCCACGTGCTGCTCGCCGCCGCACCCGAGGTGCAGGACGCCATCGCCGAGCTGGACCGCGTGTGGGTCACGCACATCAACACGCCCGGTGAGGTCGTGATCGCCGGAGATCCGGAGCAGTGCGCCGAGGTCATCGCGCGCACCGGCGGCAAAGCCGCGCGAGCGCCCGCCAACCACGTCATGCACTGCCCGCTCATCCACCCGGTGCTCGACGGGCTGACGGAGCTGAACAGCTACCCGCTCGGTCAGCCCGAACTCGACGTGGAATTGCTGTCCGCCTACAACTACGACCGGATCGGCGCACCCGACCAGCAGGAGCTGGCCGAGCACATCGCCGGGACGCTCTGCGGGACGATCGACTTCGTCCGGCTGGTGGAGACCGCGCACGACCGCGGGTTCCGGTACTTCGTCGAGGTCGGACCCGGCGCCACCTGCACGCGCTGGATCGGCGAGACGCTCACCGACCGGCCGCACGTGGCGGTTTCCGTCGACCGCAGGGGTGCGTCGGCGGGGGTCGCGATCGCGGCCGCGCTGGCCCGGCTCGTGAGCCACGGGCTGCCGATCGACCTCTCCGTGCTGTCCGGCTCGGACTCCGGTGACCAGGCGACGGGCCGGCTGACCGTGCCCGTCGTCTGTGGCGCCGAGTCGGTCGTGCAGCAGGTGCGCAAGGCGGCGGAAGCCGTGGTGCAGCAGGAAGAAACAGCTGATCCGGTGCCCGTTGCCGAGCACGACGGCGTCGACGAGATCGTGATCGACGGAGACCCGTTCGTACACCTGGAACCGAAACCGATCGAGGTCACCGCCCGGCGCATTCCCCGGCCCGTGAAGAGCCCGGTGCGGACGCTCGTCACCACGGTGGCCCAAGCGCACCGCGCGGCACTGCGCGCCCACGACGCTGTTCAGCAGCGGATGCTCGACCAGCTCATACCTCAAGAACGCGACCAGGCGATCTGGAGCGAGGCAGACCTGCTCGAGTTCGCGACGGGCAGCGTGGCGAAGGTGTTCGGCCCGCGTTTCGCCGAGGTCGACGGCTTCGCCTACCGGGTGCGGCTGCCCGCACCGCCCTACCTCTTCGTCAGCCGGGTCACCGAGCTCAAAGCCAAGACCGGCAGGTTCGAGCCGTCGGCGATCACCACCGAGTACGACGTGCCCGCCGACGCCTGGTACCTGGTCGACGGCGTCGCCCCGACCGCCGTCACCGTCGAGGCCGGCCAGTGCGACCTGATGCTGATCAGCTACCTCGGCATCGACTTCGAGACGCGCGGGCAACGGGTCTACCGGCTGCTGGACAGCACTTTGGTGTTCCACGGGGGTTTCCCGCGAGCCGGCCAGACCTTGCGGTACGAGATCAACATCGACCGGTTCGTCCGCAACGGCGACACCCTGCTGTTCTTCTTCAACTACCAGTGCTTCGCCGACGACGAGCTGATCCTCTCGCTGCACGACGCCTGCGCGGGCTTCTTCACCGCCGACGAACTCGACGACTCGCTCGGCGTGGTCACCAGCGAGGCCGACCGCAAACGGCGCGAGGCGATGACCCGCACGTGGTTCAAGCCGCTGGAACGCACCGACCGCACTTCACTGTCCACAACGGACCTGGACCTGCTGGCGGACGGCAAGCCCGCCAAGGTGTTCGGTGAGCGCTGGAACCAGAGCGCCGACGGCTGCAACCCGTCGATCCGCCTGCCGCACGGCCGGCTGCGGATGATCGACGAGATCACCCGCATCGACCGGCTCGGTGGTCCGCGCGGCCTGGGAGCGCTCTCTGCGGTCACGAACCTGGACCCGGACGGCTGGTACTTCGCCTGCCACTTCACCGGCGACCCCGTGCTCGCGGGCTCGTTGGTGGCCGAGGGCGGCGTGCAGTTGCTGCAGGTCTACGCGATGTACCTCGGACTGCACCTGGTGCTCCCGGACGCGGAGTTCCAGCCGGTGCCGGGACTCCGGACCACGATCAAGGTCCGCGGCCAGATCACGCCGGGCACTCCGGCGATCCGCTACGAGGCCGAGATCATCGAGATCACCATGTTGCCGAGGCCTACGCTCGTCGCCGACCTGGTGATCTACGACGGCGACAAGCCGATCATCAGCATCCACGACTTCGGCATCCGGCTGTGCGAGAAGCCCGGCACCCCGTACCGGCCGGGACCTGGTGGCGTGCCGCCGTTCTTCGGGCGGCGCAACCACACCGGCGAGCAGGCGTTCGTCAACGAGCTGCACCTCGCGCACGCGGCGAAGGGCGACCTCGACGTCACGATGGGGCCGGAGTTCGAGATCTACCGCAACCTGCGCGCGCCCTACATCCCGAACGGCGACTTCCGGTTCGTGGACCGGGTGATGCAGCTCAGCGGCACCCGTCGCAAGCTCGTCCCCGGCGCGACGATGGACAGCGAGTACGACGCACCGCCGGAAGCCTGGTACTTCCACGAGAACCCGGCGGGCGACGTGCCGAACTGCGTGCTGATGGAGACCTCGCTGCAGGCGGCGATCTTCCTCGGCTACTACCTCGGTGCCACGCTGGACTTCCCGGACACCGAGCTCAGCATCCGCAACCTGGACGGCCGCGCCACCCTGGTCCGCGACCTGGACCTGCGCGGCAAGACGATCCGGCACCACTCGGAGATGTTGTCCAGCCAGTCCGTGAAAGGCGTGGTGCTGCAGAACTTCCGGTACGAGCTCTCCGCAGACGGCGAGGTCTTCTACACCGGCGAGTCGCTGTTCGGGTACTTCACCGACGACGCGTTGAGCAACCAGGTCGGCCTCGACAACGGAACCTACGTGCCACCGTGGCTCGACCAACAGTCCAATGTGGATTCTAGGAGGCTGCAGCTCGACGACAGCTGGTTCACCGAAGCGCCCGCACTCGGTGACGGCCATCTGCGCCTGGTCAACGAGGTCGACATCGTCACGGACGGCGGCGAACACGGCAAGGGCTATGTGCGTGGCACGCGCACCATCTCCCCCGACGACTGGTACTTCGACTGCCACTTCCACCGCGACCCGGTCATGCCCGGTTCGCTCGGCGTCGAGGCGATCATCCAGGGACTCCAGGTGTTCATCCGCGAAACCGGCCTGGCCGAAGGGATCCCCCGGCCGGTGTTCACCACCGCACGGGACGTGGAGATGGCCTGGCGCTACCGCGGCCAGATCCTGCGCACCGACCCGGCCATGACGTTCGACCTGCACGTGCGCGAGGTGCGCCGGCAGGACGACAGCGTGATCGTGATCGCGGACGCGAGCCTCTGGCGCACCCCCGGCCTGCGGATCTACGAGCTCACCGGCCTCGCCGTCGAGGTGCGGCCGGGCGAGGAGGACTTCAGATGACGCTCACCACCGATCGCCCCGCGGCCCAGGGGCAAGGCATGCGGCACGCGTTGATGCGCCTCGACCTGCCCTGCTACGTCGTGCGCGGACAGGGCCGGATCGGACTGACCACCGAACGACCCGCCGACGACAGCGCGGTGATCGCCGTGGCAGCGCCGCTGACCGCCGACCGGCTCGGGTCCGCCGCGTTCCGCAAGGCGCACGGCGTGCAGTACGCCTACATGTGCGGCGCCATGGCGGGCGGAATCGCCTCGCCAGACCTGGTGATCGCCATCGCGCGAGCGGGCAGCCTCGGCACCTACGGCGCGGCAGGCGTGTTGCCGACGAACATCGAGAAGGCGCTGCAACGGTTCCGCGACGAGATCCCCGGCCTGCCGTACGCGGCGAACCTGATCCACAGCCCCAGCGAGGACGCGCTGGAACGCGACGCCGTCGAGCTCTACCTGAAGTACGGCGTGCGATGCGTCGAGGCGTCGGCGTTCATGGCGCTGACTCCGCACGTGGTGCGCTACCGGGTGGCCGGGCTGTGCCGCGATCAGCAGGGCCGGCCGGTGGCACGGAACCGGTTGGTGGCCAAGGTGTCCCGCAGCGAGGTGGCCGCCCACTTCCTGCGTCCGGCTCCCGCTGCCGTGGTCGCGGACCTCGTGGTGAACGGCCTGGTCACACCTGAGCAGGCCGAGCTCGCCGAGCAGGTGCCGATGGCCGACGACATCACCGTCGAGGCCGACTCCGGTGGCCACACCGACCGCAGGCCGATGGGGGCGTTGCTGCCCACGATCCTCGGCCTGCGCGACGCCGAGCAGGCGCGCCACCGTTGGCCGATCAGGGTGGGCGCCGCCGGCGGGCTCGGCACGCCGGCCGCTTTGGCTGCGGTGTACGCGATGGGCGCGGACTACGCCGTCACCGGCTCGGTCAACCAGTCCTGTGTGGAGTCCGGCACGTCCGACGCGGCCAGGCGGCTGCTGGCGGAGGCGGACGTGGCCGACTGCGAGATGGCGCCCGCCGCGGACATGTTCGAGCTCGGCGTCGAACTCCAGGTGCTGCGCAAGGGAACGCTGTTCCCCATGCGCGCCAAGAAGTTGTACGAGCTCTACCGGACGTACGAGGGTGTCGAGGCGTTGCCCGTGAGCGAACGGCTGCGGCTCGAACAGCAGATCTTCCGCCGCCCGCTGGACGAGGTGTGGGCCGACGTGGTCGCGTACTTCACCCGGCGCGACCCGGCACAGCTGGAACGCGCCGCGGCCGACCCGCGCCGCCGCATGGCGCTGATCTTCCGCTGGTACCTCGGCATGGCCTCGCGGTGGGCGGTGACCGGCGAACCCGACCGGGCGCAGGACTACCAGATCTGGTGCGGCCCGGCGATGGGCGCGTTCAACGACTGGGTGCGCGGCAGCTACCTCGCGAACCCGGCCCGCCGCACCGCCGCCGACGTCGCCACCCACCTGATGCGCGGCGCCGCCTACACCTCACGGGTGTGGCAGCTGAAGCTGGCCGGCGTACGCCTACCCCCGTCGTGCACCACCTACCACCCCACCCCCTTGTCCACAGATCCCGGAGACGCCTGATGCCCGCCACCCCGAGCACAGACCCCAGCACGGAGAACGGAGTGGTCCCATGTCCGCGACGCTGAACGGACCGGAGGCCACCCGCTACCCCGCCGGTGCCGAGCTCGATCACCGGCTCGGCGACCCGCGAGCGGACGAGAACCCCTACGGGTTCGCCGCGATGAGACAACGGGACGAGCGCGCCGACCTCACCGCCCTCGCAGATGAGGCCGGAACGGATCTGCGCCTCGCGTTCGTGCCGCGCTGCTTCGGCGGTGAGCTGCTCACCGCCGACGACACCCTCATGTCGGCCAGGCTCGCGTCCCGCCGGGACGGCACGGCCATGCCCGCCACCATGTTCGGCATCACCGCCACCACGTGCGTGCTGCTGGCCGGCACCCCGGAGCAGTGCGCCGAGGTCGTGACGATGGCGCGGCACGGCCAGTCCATCGGCTTCGCCCTCATCGAGGAGGAGCACGACGGCGACCTGCTGGCGGGCGACTGCTCGTTGTTCGACGACGGCCGTGGCGACTACCGGCTGACCGGACGGAAGTGGCGCGTCGGTCTCGGGCCGCGGTGCTCGGCCCTGCTCGTCCTCGCGCGCACCGGTGACCGCGGCCCCGCGGCCTTCACACTGGTGCTGCTGCGGGACCAGGACCTGGCAAAGGCCAAGCGGCACGTGCACCGCACCGAGGGCTTCCGCGGCATCGAGTTCGCCGACTTCTGCTTCGACAACCTGCTGGTGCCCGTGCAGGACGTCGTCGGCGGCATCGGTGAGGGCATGGAAACGGTGCTGCGCGCGCTGCAACTCGTGCGCGCCATGAGCACGGCGGCCAACCTCGGCTGCGCCGACACCGCGCTGCGCCTGACGATGGACCACGCCACCACCGCCGGCTTCGAGGGCGCGCCCCTGACCGCCATGCCGTACGTGCGCCGCGAACTCGGCGCCTCCGCCGCGGCCCTGACCGTCGCCGACGTGGTCGCCACCGCCTGCGCCCGCGGCCTGCACACCCTGCCCGGTCAGCAAAGCCTGTGGTCGAGCGTCGCCAAGTCGGTCGTGACGGACCTGTCCGAGGACGTGTTCGCCCGCTGCGCCGACGTACTCGCGTTCCGCGGCCAACTCGCCGACGGCCCGACCGGCGCGTTCGGCGTGGCCCGCCGCGACAACGCGGTCGTCCGCTACCTCGACATCGACCCCGTCGGCAACCTGCGCCTGATCGCCCAGCAACTGCGTCGGCTCGCCTCCCACGACGTGCTCGACCAGCCGCCACCTCGCCCGGAGCTCGCGACGACGTTCAGCCTCGACGCACCCCTGCCCGAACTCCGCCTGAGCGACCTCGCGCTGTCCTGGCGCGGGCGGGACGACGTGACCGCCGCACTGCCCGCGGTCTCGCACGACATCCGCGACCTCCTCGCCGGGGAGCCGTCCGCCGGCCCGTTGCTGTGCCGGTTGGGGTCCCTGCAGGCAGCGCTCAGCCTGATCCCACGGGACGTGCACGAACTGGCCGACGCGCTCGGCAAGGACTGCGGCCGCTCGGCCGAGCTGCTCGACCTGGCCGAACGCTTCGCCCAGCTGCACGCCGCCGCGAGCTGCGTGCACCTGTGGTGGTTCAACCGCCACCGGCCGCTGTTCGGTCAGGCGCCTGCCTCGACCGGTTGGCTCGTCGCCGCCCTGGACGTGCTGCGCAACCGCGGCGGCGGACCGCGCGGCCGGCTCGAACCCGAGATCGCCGCCGCACCGTTCACGCTGGCGGAGGCGCTGCACGCGGATGGCCGGCTGTTCAGCGCCGCACCTGTACAGCTGCGGGAGGGCGCGTCATGACCCGCGTCGCCGACCTCGCCGCGCTCACCGAGGACCTCGAACGCCACCTCGGCGACCCGCACGACCCGAACAGCCCGGCCTCCTTCGCCACCATCCTCGACCTCGACGAGCGCGAGCAGTACCCGCACGTCCTGCTCGACCACCTCAGAGCCTGGCGGTGCCACGAGTTCGGCGTGCCGGTCAGCGCGGGCGGGCGCGGGGTGGCCACCCAGGACTCCATCGCGTTCGGCACGGCCATCGCCCGCCGGGACGCGACGGCGGCCACGGCGTTGAGCATCACGATGCTGGCGTACCTGCCGATCTGGGTCGGCGGCACCGACGAGCAAAAGAAACGCTACGGGCGTGCGGTCTGCAACGGCGCCAAGGTGTCCTGGGGGCTGTCCGAACGTGAACACGGCAGCGACCTGCTGGGCAACCAGATGACGGCCCGACGCGCGGAAGGCGGCTATGTCGTCGACGGCGAGAAGTGGCTGATCGGCAACGCCACGCTCGCGGACTACATCGTGCTGTTCGTCCGCACGGAGGACCGCGGTGGGCCCGCCGGGTTCACGATCCTGGTGCTGGACAAGCGGTCCACGCCGGCGCACCACATCACCGCGTTGCCGGACGAGCAGCTGCACGGACTGCGCGGCATCGACATGAGCGGCGTTCGGCTCACCCGGTGCTTCATCCCGGAGTCCGCCCGCATCGGCGCGGAGGGACAGGGGCTGGAGATCGCGCTCAAGAGCTCACACCCCGTCCGCGTCATGATCACCGGCATCGCGCTCGGCTGTGCGGACACGGCCTTGAGGCTGACGCTCGACTTCACCACCCACCGGCGGATCTTCGGGCGTGAAGTGGTCGACGTGCCGTACTCGCGGCGCAAGCTGGTCGAGTGCTTCGCCGACCAGCTGCTGTGCGACGTGCTCGCCAACTGCGCCGCGCGCGGGTTGCAGGCTTCACCCGACCAGAGTTCGGTGTGGTCGTCGGTGGCGAAGTTCCTGATACCGACCGTGCTCGACCGCACGGTCAGTGCTCTCGCCGTCGTGCTCGGCGCGCGGCACTACCTGCGGGCGCACCCGCGGTACGGCGCGTTCCAGAAGGCCAAGCGCGACCTGTTGGTGGCGAACTTCGCCGACGGCAACACGGTGGTGAACCTCAAGAACGTCGCGCTGCAGCTGCACAACCTGCTCAAACCCGCGGAGGCCGACATCGCAAGGGCGTCCGTCGTGTTCGACTGGGACGCCGAGCTGCCGCCGATCCGGCCGTGGGCCGCGCAGACCGTGAGCCGCACCGGAGACGACGCGCTGTTGACGTTGCCGCACGCATTGGACCTGCTGCGGCACCGAGGCTGGGACAAGTGCGTCCGGCTCGGCGAGCTGTTCGCCGGTGAGATCGAGAAAATGCGCGAGGAGTGCGCGTCACTGCGCGAGACGCGAGGCCGCCGGTACGGCGACTCGGCCGAACTGTTCGTGCTGGCCGAACGGTACTGCGTCGTGCACGCCGCCGCGTGCTGCCTGGCGCATCGGGCCATGTCGACGTGGATCGGCGAACCGCTCGTCGGCCCGGAGCCGTTGCTGCTGTGCCTGCAACGGCTGTGGCACCTGTTGCACCCGCTCGACACCGTCATCGATGAGTCCGATGTGGACGCCGGAGCGGCGGTGATGCTCAGGTTGTACCGGGAGAACCGTTCGTTCGGCTACCGCCAGTTCGCCCTCGCCAAGAGCTCCGAACCGGGAGGTGAACCGCGATGAGCGACGACGACGTGCGGTGGGCGAAGTGCCCGTCCTGCACCACGCTGGTGTACCTGAAGCGGCTCGACAAGCACGCCAAGGTGTGCCCCGAGTGCTCACACCACTGGCGGATGCCGGTGCGCGAACGGCTGGAGCTGTTGTTCGACGACGGGTCCTTCGAGGAGTTCGGTGCCGGGCTGCGGCCGGAAGACCCGCTGGAATTTCACGACAGCAAGCCTTACACCCGCCGGCTCGCCGATGCCGAACGGCGCACAGGCGAGGCCGAGGCGTGCATCTGCGCGTCGGGAGCCATCGACACGGTGCGGGTGATCGTCGCGGCGGTGGACTTCGGCTTCATGGGCGGGAGCATCGGCAGCACGACGGGCGAGAAGATCGCGCTGGCCGCCCGGCGTGCGCTCGACGAGCGCACGCCGTTGCTGATGATCTGCGCGTCCGGTGGAGCGCGGATGCAGGAGGGCGCGCTGTCGTTGATGCAGCTCGTGAAGACGAGCCAGGAGGTCGCGCGGCTGCACGAGGCGGGCGTGCTGTGCCTCAACCTCAACACCGATCCGACCTACGGCGGCGCGACGGCGTCGTTCGCGACGCTGGGTGACGTCGTCATCGCCGAACCGGGTGCGCGCATCGGGTTCGCCGGCCCCAACGTCATCGCGCAGACCATCCGGGAGGAGCTGCCCGACGGGTTCCAGACCGCGGAGTTCCTGCTGGCCAACGGGATGCTCGACATGGTGGTGTCCAGGGACGCGCTGCGGCCGTTGCTCGGCAGGCTGCTGGGCATGCACACGAAGTCGAACCCCACGCCTGAGGCCCCGCGCACGCTGATCACCGACCCGGAGCGGATTCCCGAGCGGGCCGCGTGGGACGTCGTGCTGTCCGCCCGCGACCTCGGCCGCCCGACCACTTTGGACTACTGCGCGACCGTGTTCGACGACGGTCTCGTGGAACTGCACGGCGACCGCCGTTCCGGTGACGACCGGGCCGTGGTGGGCGGGCTGGCCCGCCTCGCCGGGCGCACCGTCGTCGTCATCGGCCTGCAGAAGGGACATTCACCGCCGGAGCTGGTGCGGCACAACTTCGGCATGCCGAACCCGAGTGGCTACCACAAGGCGCGCAGGCTGATGGGGTACGCGGAACGGTTCGGCTTCCCGGTGGTGACGCTCGTCGACACACCCGGCGCGTTCCCCGGCGCCGACGCCGAACGCAGCGGCCAGGGCACCGCGATCGCCGAGTGCATCATGCGCATGTCCCGGCTGCGGGTGCCCACCGCGGTCGTGCTCACCGGCGAGGGCGGCAGCGGTGGCGCGCTCGCGCTGGGCGTCGGCAACCGCGTGCTGATGCTGGAGAACGCCTACTTCTCCGTGATCAGTCCCGAGGGGTGCTCGTCGATCCTCTGGGGCACGTCGGCGGAGGCGTCCCGTGCGGCGGAGGCGCTCAGGATCACGTCGCGCGAGCTGCTCGCGCTCGGTCTCGTCGACGGCGTGGTCGCGGAACCACCCGGCGGTGCCCAGTCCGACTGGGAGACCACCGCCCGCAACGTCCGCTCCGGCCTGGTGCAGGCGCTCACCGAGCTGGACGGCATGACCCCGGAGCAGCTGACCGACGACCGCTACGCGCGGTTCTCGCGGTACGGCGCTCCCGTTGAGAGCGAGGTGCCGGTATGACCGAGGAAACGACTCAGGGCGTGGCTCCCGAGGCCGTCGCGGCCCAGGTGGTGCGACTGGCCAACGAACTGCCCGGCACACCACAGCGGATGAAGGTCGAGGCCGCGGGGACCGCTGTCGAGGTCGACTGGGACACGTCCGCGGATCCCGCCGGTGCACCGGACGAACCAGCGCCGTCCCACGACGGTGAACCCGCCGGGCCGCGGATCACCGCTCCCCTGGTAGGCACGTTCTACCGCTCGCCCGGTCCCGGCGAGGCGCCGTTCGTCGAGGTCGGTGACGTGGTCGCGGAGGGCCAGCAGGTGGGGATCGTCGAGGCCATGAAGCTGATGAACCCGGTGGAGGCGACCCAGTCGGGCACGGTCGCCGAACTGCTCGTCGAGGACGGCGAGATGGTCGAGTTCAGCCAGCCCCTGATCCTGCTGGCCCGCGACGGGAGCTGAGGTCCATGTTCGGCAAGGTGCTCGTGGCCAACCGCGGTGAGATCGCCGTGCGCGTGATCAGGGCGTGCCGCGAGCTCGGGGTGCGCACCGTCGCGATCTACTCGACCGCCGACGAGTCGTCGATGGCGGTGCGGCTCGCGGACGAGGCCGTGCACGTCGGCGGGTCGCCCGCCAAGCAGAGCTACCTGAACATCCCGAACATCATCGGTGCCGCCGTCAAGACCGGCGCCGACGCCGTGCACCCCGGCTACGGTTTCCTGTCCGAGGACCCGTACTTCGCCGAGATCTGCGCCGACCACGGCATCACGTTCATCGGCCCGCCGCCGCAGGTGATGGAGGCGCTGGGCGACAAGGCGACCGCGCGGCGCCTGATGACCGACGCCGGACTGCCGTTGCTGCCGGGCACGCTGTCCGCGCCCGCGTCGGTCGAGGAAGCGGTCGAGGCCGCCGCCGATGTCGGGTTTCCGTTGCTGCTCAAGGCTTCCGCCGGGGGCGGCGGCCGGGGCATCACGATCGTGCCGTCGGAGTCCGAACTGCCGGACGCGGTGCGCGCGACGCGAGCCGAGGCGCAGACGTTGTTCAACGATCCGTCGGTGTACCTGGAGCGCTACCTGAGCCCGGCGAAGCACATCGAGGTGCAGGTGTTCTGCGACGACCACGGCAACGCGATCCACCTCGGTGAACGGGACTGCTCGGTGCAGCGCCGCAACCAGAAGCTGCTGGAGGAGTCGCCGTCGCCGGTCGTCGACGAGGAGTTGCGCTTCCAGCTCGGCGAGGCGGCCGTCCGCGGTGCCCGCGCGGTCGGCTACCGGGGTGCGGGGACCATGGAGTTCCTGCTGGACGAGGACAACCGGTTCTGGTTCATGGAGATGAATGCCAGGATCCAGGTGGAGCACCCGGTCACCGAGCTGGTGACGTCCGTCGATCTCGTGGCCGAACAGCTGCGGGTGGCGGCGGGCGAACCGTTGTCGGTGAAGCAGGAAGACGTCGTGCTGCGCGGCCACGCCGTGGAATGCCGGATCAACGCGGAGGACCCGGAACGGGACTTCGCCCCCACTCCCGGTGTGCTGGAGGTCTGTCAACCTCCCGGCGGCCCGTGGGTGCGGTTCGACTCGCACTGCACGCCGGGCTACACGGTTCCGCCCCACTACGACTCGATGATCGGCAAGGTCATCGTGTGGGCCACCGACCGGTCGGCCGCGTTGAACCGGATGGACCGGGCGCTCACCGAACTGCGGGTCGAGGGCCCCGGCGTGCACACGACCGCCTCGTTCCACCGGGAACTGGTGCGGCACCCCGTGTTCCGTCAGGGCGGCGTCTCAACGGACTTCCTGCGCAACCACCTGTGACCGCGGCACCAGCGCCATCGCCACCACCGCCAGCGCCATCGCGCCCGCCCCCACCCACAACGCCGGCTGCAGCCCGTCGACGAACCGCTGCGGCGACTCGAGCCCGCCCCACCCGCTGAAGACCGCCGCCAGCAACGCGACCCCGATCGTCGCACCGAGCTGCCTGGTCGCCGCGTTGGCACCAGCGGCGATGCCCTGCTCGTCCTCCCTCACCGACCCCATCAGCACGTGGGCGATCGGCGCGTAGAACAGTCCCATGCCCAACCCCGCCAGCACGAACGCGGGCAACTGCGCCGCGTACGACACGGTCGGCGTGATCACCACCGCGTAGTAGCCGAGCGCGAGCGTCTGCAGGACCAGCCCGACCAGCACCACCGGCCGTCCCCCGAACCGGTCCGCGAGCATTCCGCTCACGGGCGCCGCCACCATCGGCGCCGCCGTCCAGGCCAGCATCCGCACCCCCGCCTGCATCGGGTCGTACCCCTGCACCGTCTGCAGGAACTGGGTGAGCAGGAAGATCGCCCCGAAGACGCCGACACCCATCAACAGGCTGGCGACGTTGATCCCGCTGAACGCCCGGTTGCGGAACAGGGCGAGCGGCAACATCGGCTCATCGGTCCTCTTCTCCCACCACACGAACAGAACCAGCGCCAGGACGCCTCCGGTGAGCATGGTCAGCGTGGTGGCCGAACTCCACCCGTCCACGTGGCCGCTCACGATCCCGAACACCAACCCGAACATCCCCAGGCTCACCAGCACCGTGCCGGCCACGTCCAGCCGGGCGTTCGGTCCACGGCTGTCCGCCAGGCCCCACAACGCCACCGGCGCGAGCAGCAGCCCGACGGGAACGTTGAGCCAGAAGATCCAGTGCCACGACAACTCCTGCACGACGAGTCCGCCCACCAGTGGTCCCGCCGCGGCGGAGACACCGCTGACCGCGGCGTACACGCCCAGCGCGGCACCGCGTTTGCGTTCCGGGACCGCCGCGGTCAGCAACGTCAGCGACAGCGGCATGATCACCGCGGCCCCCACGCCCTGCACGGCACGGGCCGCGATCAACCACCCGATGCCCGGTGCCAGCGCCGCCGCGGCCGAGGCGCCGGTGAAGATCAGCAGACCGGCGACGAAGACCTTGCGCCGGCCGAACCTGTCCCCCGTGGCGGCGGCCAGCATCATCAGCACCGCGAACGACAGCGTGTAGGCGTTGACCGTCCACTCCAGGTCGTTCAGCGCGCCACCGAGCTCGACGCTGATGGTGGGCAGCGCCGTCACGATCACGAGGTTGTCCAGGCCCGCCATGAACGCCGCCAGGCCGGTGATGGCGACTGCTCGGGCCACGTTCTCCTTGGTGTGGAGCATCGGACGCCTCTCGCGGGGTGACGTGTCAGGCCTGGCCCCACTGGGTTTCCGGTGCGCCGCAGGCAGAAACCGCGCCGTCTCACTTGGTGTTCCCGGTTTCGCGGTGTGGACGGCTCAAGCCTTCGCCGCCGCCTCGGTCCACGCCTTGGCGACCCGGTGCAGGTCGACTCGGTCCACCTCGGGGAGTTCGGCCACCAGGCGGTGTTTGATCCGCAGCACGAGGTCCGGGACGCCACCCTGCTCGGCGCACTCACCGTCGGCGACCGCGGTGGCGATCTCTCGTGCGCGCAGCTCCGGCGACGGCCCCTGGCGCCCGTACAGGTCTTTCAGCTCGTCCTGCGCCGCTTCTGGTGACGTGACCTGGAATCCCCTGCCGGACATGCACCTCGACCATTCGCGGATCGCCGCCAGGTACTCCTGGTCCTTCTCCACCTGCTTGGCCAGGGTGAGGTGCAACGCCTGCGGCACATAGGTGATCCGCGCCCACTCGACGACGTCGCCGTACAGCGTTCGTTGGGCTTCGGCCTGGCAACCGCCGCCAGCGAACGACACCGTGCCACCGTTGCTGAGCTTGATCGCGCGGCGTTCACCGTCGGTGCCCACCAGGGCTTCCTCGTAGGCGTCCTGATCCGCGGGTGCGAGTTCGCTGACGTGCGCGTCGTTCGCCGTCACGTCCTGCTTTGTGCCGGTGTACTGCTCGTACAGGCCATATCCACCGGCTCTGCGACCCTCCACTGTGGAGTCCGGGGTGGCGGGAACCTGGTCCGGCGGCAGGTAGGACCGGCCGCGCTTCGACATGCACTCACCGATCAGCCGGTGCTCGGCGGACACCAGCACGCTGTTGACGCGGTCGTACGACCCGGTCTGGGTGAGCAGGTCGAACGCAGCCGTGTCATCGGACGTGCGGTCATCGGGCGTGCGTCCGCATCCGGCGAGGAGCAGGGTGAGGACGACCAGCAGGCGGAGCGGCACGACGACCTCCCGGGGTGACCCCGCCGGCCAGTGGCCGGCGGGGCGACGGACCAGACCCAGACGGATCAGACTCGGACGGATCAGACGCAGTTCGACCACGAGTTGGAGCTGGCGGCGTTGTCGAAGCCCCACGCCCCGAGGTTGGGAATGCCGACGCTGCGGTTCAGGCCGATGTTGCCGCGGGCACCGAGCGTGTAGCTGAAGCCGTCCCACAGGTACGCCCAGCACCTCGTGCCGGCGTTGTAGACCGAGGAGGCACAGTCGTTCCACGTGCCTCCGCCACACGTGCGGTGCGCGAACCGGCGCCAGTCTGGATTGGTGCCGGCCAGCCTGCCCGGCCCGTCGCTGTAGTTGTTGTTGACCCAGAAACAAACGTTCGTCGACGTGCAACCCGGAGGCGGGGCCATCGGCGCCACTTCCTCGGTCGACCGTTGCACCGGCTCGGCGCTCGCGACGGCCGCGGAACCGAACAACACCATCGCGACCGCGGCGAGCACGAGCAGAACTCGTCTCATCGTCTTCCCCTCTCGTTTGCCGTTTCCAGCGGTCATGAGGCTGCCGCAACGACATTGGCCTGGCCTTGGACAACTCTTGGACCCGCTGCTCAACACCGGTTCCCTTGGCAGGGAGGACCTTCGGCCGATGTCCGCGGGCGGCGGAAGTGGCACGATGTCGCTCTGAGGGGGGCGAAACCGTGGGGGTTCAGTTCAAGCTGCTCGGGGATGTTTCGTGCCTGGTCGACGGTGTCCCGCTGGACATCGGTCACCGCCGGCAACGCAGTGTTCTGGCGGTGCTGCTGCTCGACGCGAACCGGCCGGTGCCGGTCGAGCACCTGATCGACCGGATCTGGTCGGCGGAGGCGCCGTTGCGCGCCCGCACCACGTTGTACGGCTACGTGCACCACCTGCGCCGCGCGCTGGACGCCACGGGGGCGCGGCTGGAGACGCGGGAGGAGGGTTACCGCCTCGTGGTGGACCCGATGTCCGTGGACGTGCACCGGTTCGCGCGACTCGCGGCCCAGGGGTGGGCCAGCGGGGAGTGCGTGCTGTTCGACCTGGCGCTCGCGCTGTGGCAGGGCGAACCGCTGGCCGGCCTGGAGTCGCCGTGGTTCGACGCCGTGCGCGAAGACCTGCGAAGACAGAAGCTGGCGGTCGAACTGGACCGCAACGACGCCTGGCTGCGTGCCGGACGTCATCAGCAGTTGCTGCCCGTGGTGGCCGCGATGACCGGTGACCTGCCGATGGACGAGCGGCTCGCGCATCAGTTCATGCTCGCTGCCTACCGCTGCGGCCGGCAGGACGAGGCGTTGCACCGGTTCGCCGCGATCCGCGCACACCTCGCCGAGGAGCTCGGCGCGGATCCGGGCGAGGCCTTGCGGACGTTGCACCGCAGGGTGCTGAACGCCGATCCCGGTCTGTGCCTGCCTCCCGCCGGTGGACCGCGCCGGCCGGTGCCCCGCCAGCTGCCGACGCCGCCCCGGTTGTTCGTCGGCCGCGCGAGCGAGTTCGCCGCGCTGGACGGCTACCTGGGCGCCGGACGTGCCCCTTCACCCGCGGCGCCGATCGCGGTGGTGCACGGCCCGCCCGGCATCGGGAAGACCGCGCTGGCGCTGCGCTGGGCACAGTCCAGAGTGGACCTCTTCCCGGACGGGCAGCTGTACGCGGACCTGCGCACCGAGAACCCGTTGCGCGGCTTCCTGGACGCGCTCGGCGTCGAGCCTTCCGAGATCCCCGCGGATCTCTGCGCCTGTGCGGGGTTGTACCGCAGCCTCGTGGCGGGCAGGCGCATGCTGATCGTGCTCGACCACGCGACCGACGCGGAACAGGTGCTGTCGCTGCTGGCGGGAAGCGCGACCAACACGATGATCATCACGAGCCGGGATCCGTTGATCGAGCTGATCGCGACGCACGGGGCGCACAGCGTGCGGCTGGACGCGTTGCCGGCGGACCAGGCGCGGCAACTGATCGCCGGGCACATCGGTGAACGGCGGATCGCCAGCGAGCCGGTGGCGGTCAGTGCGATTCTGTCCCGGTGCGGAGGAATTCCGCTGGCGTTGAGCACGGCGGCGGCGCGGTCGTTGGCGTCCAGGTCGCGGTTCGGCTGAACGCGGATCTCCGCTGGCAGCTCGCGGCGGACTCAGCGGCGGGGCAGCAGGCCCTCGCAGGTGCGGATCAGCACCCGGCACGCGTCGGCCGCACGCCTGGTCAGCATCGGGTTCTCGGCGTGTCGCTGCCAGCGTTGCAGCGCGGCGAACGCGGCCTGTCCCACCTCGCGCGGGCCGCAGCCGTCGGGCAAGCCCAAACGCACCAACGGATGTGCGCCCTCATCGCCCAGCAGCCGGGAGGCCAGCTCCAGATCGGGCACCTTCACCGTGCCGGATCGCAACGCGCTCAACAGCCGCAGCTCGGCGAACTCGTGCGTGCCCGCCAGGATTCGCTCGACCGCGCCGGTCAGCCGCGAGTCGCCGACCGAGCGCAGCACGCCGTCGAGCGCCAGCAACGCCGAACGCGCCTTCAGCAGGTGCCGGCGTTCGCTGAACTGGGTGTGCAGCACCTTCTGCAGTTCGCCCAACCCGCTGCGCGCCACCAGTTCCGCGGCCAGTGCCGACGGTTCGGTCACGCCCTGCCTGATCAACGTCACCGCCAGCCGGATGCCGAACACGCCGAACCGGCCCAGCAGTGCCCGCCGTTCCACCGAGCCGTCCGCGAACCGGTCAGCGGACAGCAGCAAGGACTCCAGCTCTTCGCGCGGCACCGCGGCCAGCGCCGACAACGCGACGAAGTCGTTCTGCCGCAACGAACGACCGGAGAACGCCAACAAGCCGGCGACCGCCACGACGTTCTGGCACAGGCCCTGCAGCGAGGGGTCCGAGCGGTAGCGGCTGGCGATGCCGCGGGCCGAGATCATCGCGTCCACCCGGCCGCCACCGATCTCGTCGGCCCGCGAGATCACCGCGACGGTGTTGATCGCGGTAGCCCGCGCGACGCCCTGGTCGCGGAACGACTCCAGGAAGTTCGCGTCGGCCGAGTGCAGGTGCCGCATCAGGTAGATGACTGCGTCGGCCTCGGTGGGCGTCGAGTCGTCCGGCGTGAGGAAGCGGGTGGCGTGCAACGAGTTCGACGTGGTGAGCGACGCGATGCCGGGAGTGTCGATCAACGTGGTCGAGCGCAGCGACTGCGAGGGCCAGTCGACCACGAGCCGGTCGGCGGGACCGTCCAGCGCGATCTCCAGCGCGCCGTCGCGGCGGACCACCGGCAGCGATCTGCCTTGGGGGAACTGGACGATGCGCGGTGAAGGGCCGTCGCGGTACCAGGTGACGACCTTCGTGCACTCGCCGGCGTCGGTCGGCGCGATCTCCTCGCCGACCAGGGCGTTGAGCAGCGTCGACTTGCCCGCCTTGACCTTGCCGGCGATGGCGACCCGCAACGGCTCGTCGAGCCGGACCAGTTGGCGCCGCAGCACTTCCCTCGCCTGGGGATACAGGTCGACGGCGGCCAGCAGCGTCCGCCGCACCTCATCGGTGATCATGCCGTCACCTGCTTCACCACGCGCTCCAACGCCGCCAGCTCCGCCTTGATCTCGGTGAGCCGCGCGTCGCGCTCGCTCTGTGAAGCCTTCACGGACTTCTGCGCCGCCTGGATGGACTCCTGCAGCGAGCGCTTCAGCTGCTCGGCCAAGGTCGTGAAGTGGTCGCGCAGGTCGCGTTGCAGGCCGCGCAGCATGTCGCGGGAGTCCTTGCCCGCGTGGAACGACACGTCGTCCACGTACTTGCGCAGCGCCACCTTGCAGTCGTTCTGGCGTTTCGTGGTGATCCGCTTGCGCTCGTCCACGATCCCCTTGCCGCCCAGCAACAGCGCCGCGCCCACCGAGATCGGGTTGATCAGCGTCATGCCGATCACCGTGCCGATCAGGCCGAACATCAGCAGGCCGCCGTAGCCGCCGCGCAGACCGGTGAGCAGGCGGCTGCCGAGGCCGAACTTGTCCGACTCGCGCACCGAGAGCTCCGGCACCGACCGCAGCGGATCGGCGGTGCCGACGCGCAACGCCGGCAGCATCTGCTCGCGTTCCGAGTCGAAGTGCTCCGCGACGCGCTTGGCCAGCCAGCGCGCTCGCTGCGTCGCCCAGACCGAGTTCGCCGACACCGCGGACGTCACGGCCTGCTGCGCCCACACCGAGAACTGGTCCCAGATCTTCTGCGGATCACCGGCCAGCAACGCCTCCTCGGCTTCGCGGACGATCTCCCGCATCCGGTCGCGCAGGTCGTAGTCGACGTCGGCGTTGAGGTCGGCCACGCCGTCGCTCAGCGTCTGCTGCCAGCGCGCCGACCGTTCCTTCAAGCCCGCCGCGCGCTGCTCGGCCTCGGTGAGCTCCCGGATCAGCTGCTGCACCGACTCCGGGTTCTCCTGCGCCGACTGCTCGGCCCGCAGGCCGTCCACGACCTGGCCGATCACCGTCAGCACGTCGTGCAACGTCGACCGCCGGGCCAGCAGGTCGGCCTGGGCGAGGACCTTCTTGCGCAGATGAGTCACCAGCGCCGGGTAGCCGGACTCGGCGTTCACGGCCTGATCGCCGGACTGCAGGGCGTGCCACCGCAGGGTCGACGACACGGTGAACAGCTCGGCCTTGATGCCCGCGTCCGCCAGGTGCAACCGGTCGCGGTCGGCGATCGAGCGCCAGTCCGGGTACAGGTCGGTCTTGGTGAGCACGCAGGCCACGTTCGGGCACACCGCCATGGCCTGCTTCAGGAACTCCAGCTCCGGCGCCGTGTACTCCTGCGAGCTGTCGGAGACGAGCAGCACCGCGTCGGCGGACGGCAGCGCCGCCATCGTGGCGGCGCCGTGGACCGAGCTGAGCCCGCCGACACCGGGGGTGTCGACGAGCACCAGTCCCTCGGCCAGCAACGGCCGCGGGAGGCCTACCTCGACGTGCAGCAGGCGTTCGCGGTTGCCCGGGTTGCCCTCTTCCGAGGCGAACGCCGACAGCTCCTGCAGCGGCACCTCGGTGCGGCCCTCGGCCCGCACCACCGTCACCGTCGGCACCTCCGCGTGCTTCACGACGGTCGGCACGGCGGTGGCGACGTCGTCGGACACCGGGCAGACCGGTGCCCCGACGAGGCCGTTGACCAGCATGCTCTTGCCTTGTTTGAACTCGCCGACGACCAGCAGGCGCACGTGGTCGTCGGCCAGCCGGGCCCTCGCCTGGTGCAGTCGCCGCTCCAGGTCGGGCCGGCCGTAGCGCTCGATGGCGGCCAGCGCGAGCTCGACGGCCTGCTGGGGTGTGGTCGGCACTGGTCACCCCGTCCCCGCGAGGGAGCCGACGGTGTCGACGGGCTCGGGCTCTTCGACGGGTGGCTCGTCCAGCAGCACGGGCTCCGGCTCCGGTTCCGGCTCGGCCGGCAGTTCCAGCGCGGGCTCCGGCTCGTCGTCCTCCTCGGCAGGTGCCGCGGCGTCGGTCCGGTCCACGTCGATGTCGTTGAACGAGTCCTTCACCTGCACGACGTTGGTCTCGGTGTCGTTGTCCTGGATGGCGACGGAGTTGACCTCCGTGTCGTCGTCGGAGTTGAACGAGTCGTCGATCAGCACGGTGTCGCGGTCGTCGATGTTGAACGTCTGGTCGATCTGCTGGACCGGACGGTCGTGCACGACCTCGGTGTGGTGCACCTCCCGCACCGGGCGGTCGGCCATGATCAGCTTCGCGTCCCGGATGTCGGCGTCGGTCGCCCCGGCCAGGCCGGCCCGCGCCAGCTCCTGCTGCGGGTTCTCGTCGAACGCCTGCTGGGCCTTCGGGTCCTTCATCATGTTCATCAGGAAGTCGATGAGCTTTTCCAGCATGGTGGTGTCTCCTCACCGAGGAGACCGGCCCCGAGGCGGCGGGGCCGGTCGGCGGTCAGATGGGCAGGTCGAGGTCTTCGAGGACGTTGTCGATCTGGGTGTCGACGTCCAGGTCGAAGTCCTGGTCCTGGTCGGAGACGGCGGTCTGGTCGGCGTCCTGGTTCGAGAACTGGTCCGAGTCGAGGTCGGCGTCCTGGTCGGCGTCCACGTCCACGTCGGAACGGGCGTCGCCACCGTTGCCACCGCCGGCGTCGGCGTTGCCGCCGTTGCCCGCGACGCCACCGTTGCCGCCGACCCCGAGGCCGCTGCCGCCCGCGGAGCTGCCGAAGTTGACGTTGACCAGACCGTCCTGGTCGATGTCGCCGCCGGCGCCACCGATGCCGAGACCGTTGCCGCCGTCCGCGCTGCCGCCGTCGCCGGCCACGGCGATGCCACCGTTGCCGCCGTTACCGGCCTCGGTCTCCGTGACGGTGGTGGTGTCCTGGTCCTGCCTCGCGTCCTGCGCCGAGGTCTGCGGCGCGACCTGTGCCGACTGGACCTGCTGCTCGCTCGCCTGGGTGCCGTCGGCGTCCAGGTCGGCGGTCAGGTCGGCGAGGAAGGCGTTGAGGTCGATGGGGTTGCTCATGTCGGGCTCCTAAGTGTCTGGTCCGCCGGACGACGTTTCGACCGGCTGCCAACAAAGTTAGGGACCCTTGCGCCCCTTGCCATCTGGGTCGCTCCCGGTTCGTCACCGACCGCGCACACAGGGATCCCGACCGCTATAGGGGATTCACCCTTGTATTTCCGAAAAGGTGAACCACTCCATATGAGACGCACGTGTACTGACGTCCGCCCCTGTCCGCCGCTACCGGGAGTGTCCGATGAACTACCAGATCGGGCTGGATCTCGGATCCACCCGCACAGCAGTCGCCACGTGCCGCGAGGTACCGAGGCTGGAATCGGTCATTCCGACCGTCGTCATCGCAAATCCTGATGGCTCTTTGGTCATCGGCGACGAAGCGGAACGCCGCGCGTCCGCCGACCCGAGCCGGGTGGCCCGCCGGTTCCTGCGGCGCGTCGGCGACCCGACGCCGTTGCGGCTGGGTGGAGTCGCGCTCAGTGCCGACGTCCTCACCGCGCGTTTCGTCACACGTCTGCTCGCACCCCACAACGGCCGGGTGGCCATCGCGCATCCGGCGTCCTGGGGTCCACACCGCCTGGAATCCCTGCGCGGAGCGGGACTTTCCGACGTGTTGTTCGTGCCCGCACCACAGGCCGCGGTCGTGGCGTACGACGAGCGGGCCCGGCTGCAACCGGGTTCCGTCGTCGCCGTGTACGACCTCGGCGGCGGTGGTTTCGAGGCCGCGGTGGTGCGCAAGCTCGCCGATTCCTGCGCGCTGGCCGGCCGTCCCGAGGAGGCCGAGGTCGGCGGGCTGGACTTCGACGAGGCGGTCTTCGGGCACGTCGTCGAGTCGCTGGAGTGGGACTCGCTGGACACCGAGAACCCTGTTGTGCTGGCGGCGGTTTCCGATCTCCGGCGGGCCTGCACGGCCGCCCGCGAACAGCTCTCGTCGGACACCGAGGTGCGGATTCCCGTTGCCGTGCCGGGGATCTCGGTCCGCGAGGTGCGGCTGACCCGAGCCGAGTTCGAGGAGATGATCCGGCCCGCACTCGCCGAGACGACGGCCGCGCTGCTGCGGGCGTTGCAGAACGCCCAGGTGACCGCTCAGGATCTCGCCGCCGTGCTGCTGGTCGGCGGCGCGGCCCGAACTCCGTTGGTGACACAGGAAGTTTCCGCCCTGCTCGGCCGTTCGGTGACGCCCGCCTCCGAGGGCATGGTCGCGGTCGGCGCCGCCTTGTCCGCCCGCGTGCGCGAACCCGCGCCGGAGGTGGCGACCGTCATGTGGTCGCGGCCGCCGAAGCCCGCCGCGCCCGCGTTGCCGCACAAGCGGAAGAAGCTCACCCCGTACATCACCGCGGCGGTGCTCGCGGCGGCGGTCGGCGGTGGTCTCGCGATGAACACCTACTTCGCGGGCAACGCC
Organism: Lentzea alba; assembly: GCF_011067745.1. Taxonomy (GTDB): domain Bacteria; phylum Actinomycetota; class Actinomycetes; order Mycobacteriales; family Pseudonocardiaceae; genus Lentzea; species Lentzea alba. Next base: position 383,239 of record NZ_JAAMPJ010000010.1, on the reverse strand, counting down.
ACCCCGGACCCGACGACCACGGCGCCGACACCGACGACTGAGCAGACGGTTGTGGCACCGGTGACCACCACGTACGTGGCACCGACGCAACCGCAGAAGACGGTCGCGCCACCGCCTCCACCTCCGCCGACCAAGCGCACCACCACGACGACGACCACGCGGCCGTCGAGCTCGGCGCCGAGCGTCAGCAAGTCGGCCAGTCCCCCGCCTGTCGTGCCCAGCAGCAAGGCCGCCACCAAGGTGGGTGCGCCATGACCGCTTTGCCTCCGAGACCTGTCCAGACGAAGTTTCAGCTGGTCCAGGCGCCGCGACCGCGACTGGTCACGGTGTCCGCCTGGCTGTGGCTGGTCGTGGTGGTCGTTGAGTTGGTGGTCGTCGCTGTTGCGTTCGGTGACGTGCGCGCCTCGCTCGTCGCGGAGGTGACGGCGCGCGGTGTTGATCAGTCCACACAGGACAAGGTGGTGCTCGCGGGGTTGGGTGTGTTGCTCGGGCCGGGCGTGCTGGTGGGCCTGGTGCAGCTGGGAGTGCTGTGGGCGTATCACGGCGGCCGGAACTGGGCGAGGATCTTGTTGGCAGTGCTGGGAGTTCTCGGAGTACTGGTTTCTCAGGCGCCGCTGCCGGTGGGGATCGGGGTTGTCGGTGCGGGTGTGTTGATGTTCCTGCCGAAGTCGAACGCTTGGTTCAAGGGGAAGCGAAGATGACCGCGGTCGCAGCGGAGCTGGCGTGGCGTGAGGGTGACACCGCGACGGCGATCGAGACCGCCGACCGGATTCTCACCGAGGGCACGGACCAGGACTGCGTGGCGGCCGGAGTCGCCGCCGCGGCAGCGGCCGCCGACGGTGCCCTGTTCGACGCCGCCGCACGGTGGCGCGTCATCGCGGGTTCACTCAGCGGCGCACCCGGTGTCGCCGCGGCAGCCCGGGCCGCACTGGCCGGCTGTCTGGCCGGCGACCTGGACGCCGCCGCGGCGGACCTCGCCGACGCGCGGGCCCGGCTGTCCGGTGCCGCGCCGCGGGGGTTGACGGTGCTGCTGGACGGCGTGGACGCGGCGTTGGAGGCGGTGCGCGGCGGGTTCTCCCCCGCTGCCCGCAAGCTGGCCGGGCTGGCCGCCGCGACCGTGCCCGCCGACCCGATGGCCGCCGAGCAGTGGGGCGACCTGGCGATCACGGCGCTGATCGCCGGTGGTCACGACGCCACCGCCGAAGAGTTGCTGCTGATGTTCGCGGATCGCCCGACAGCGCGCCGCCGGTTGCTCACGGCGTGGCTGCACCTGCGGGCAGGGCGGTTGTCGGCCGCGCGCACCGAGATCGCCGCCTGCACCGCGCCGGTGTTGCGCCGCGACGCCGTGCTGGCGGCGGCGGTGACGATCGGGCTGGCCCGCCGGGCCGGTGACAAGGACGCGTTGCGGACCACCTGGCGCCGGGTCGCGCCCGTGGTGGCCGGGGTGGACGTGGAACCGTTGCTGCTGGACGCGTGGGGCGAACTGTCCGCCGGTGCGGGCAGCGTCTTCGAACGCGACACGATCGTCGACGCGATGAGCGCCGCGGTCGCTCGGGTCGATGCCGGCTGGTGCACGGAGACGGACAACTGGTGGCGCGTGCAACGGGCCGTGGTCGCGGGGGACGCGTCAGTGGTGGTGGAACTGACCGTTGAACCACGGGCCTCCGCCGCGCGGATGTGGGCGTCGATCCTCGCCGGTGACGTCGATCCGCTGGTGGTGGCCGGGGTTGCCGATCGACTGGCCCGTGCGGGTCAGCCGTGGGACGCGATGGCGTTGTGCGGCGCGGCGGCCGCCCGCTTGAGCGATCCGGCAGCGGCGCGTGAGCTGTTGAGCACCGGGCGTGCGCTGCGGGCTCGGATCGGCACCGAACACGACAAGCCCGGCGACGGGCTGTCCAAGCGAGAACGCGCGGTCGGCGAGTTGCTGATGGAAGGCTTGACCCACAAGGAGATCGGCGCCCGGCTCTACATCTCGCCGAAGACCGTCGAACAGCACGTGGCGAAGATCCGGCAGAAGCTCGCGGTGAGCGGGCGGTCCGAGCTGATGGCCTCGCTGCGCGCCCGACTGGCGTGAGGGAACAGCCTCAGTAGGCTGGTGATCATGACTGTGGCCGAGGACCTGGCACCGACGGGCGTGTTGCGAGCGTCGATCAACCTGGGGAATCCCGTGCTGGCGAGGGGAACTCCGGACGAACCGGCCGGCGTCACCGTCGACATCGCGCGGGAGATCGGCGCCCGGCTGGATCTGCCCGTGGAACTCGTCTGCTTCGACGCGGCGCGCAAGTCGTTCGAGGCGATGAAGGACGGCCGAGCGGACATCTGCTTCCTCGCGATCGAACCCGCGCGGGAGGCGGAAGTCGCGTTCACCGAGCCGTACGTGGTGATCGAGGGCGTGTTCGCCGTGCCGGTCGACTCGGCGATCACGACGGTCGGCGACGTCGACCAGCCCGGTGTGCGGATCGGCGTGAAGCAGGGCTCGGCGTACGACCTGTACCTGACGCGGACCCTGCGGCACGCACTGGTCGTGCGCGGTGACGAGGGTCTCGACGTCTTCCTCGAGCAGGAACTCGACGTGGCGGCCGGGATCCGCGAGCCGATGACCGCGTTCGCGGCCGGCAACGCCGACGTGCGGTTGATCGACGAACGGTTCATGGAGATCCGGCAGGCGGTCGGCACGACGAAGTCCCGGCGGCCCGAGACCGTGCGGTTCCTGAGCGACGTCGTCGACGAGTTGCGGGCGACCGGGTTCATCGCCCGATCACTGGGACGGTGACAGTTCAGCCCGGCGGCGCCAGCACGACCACCGAGTTGTGGCCGCCCATGCCGAGCGACGACTTGATCGTGACGCCGTCGACGACCGGCGTGAGCCCGTTCATCAGCCGGGGATGGCCGGACGCGACCACCGGTGGCGCCGGAATCACCCCGCGGTCGTACGCCATCGCGGTCACCGCGGCCTCGATCGCCGACGCCGCGCCCTGGCAGTGGCCCGTCAGCGGTTTCACCGAGTAGATCTCGGTCTCCGGCCCGAACAACCGCTCCAGCACGGCGGCCTCGGCGGCGTCGCACTGCGCGGTGCCGGGGCCGTGGGCGTTGAGGTAGCGCACGTCGGCCGCGCTCACGGAGGCGTTGTCCAGCGCGTCGGCGAAGCACGCGGTGACCTGGTCGAGCCGCGGGTCGATCGACGTCACGTGGTAGGCGTCGTGTGACATCGCGCCACCGAGCGTGACGGCGTACGGGCGCGTGGCTCGTCGCGAAAGGACGAACGCCACCGACGCCTCGCCCAGCACGAACCCCCTGCTGCCCTGCTGGAACGGCCGGCACGCGTCGAGCGGCTCCGCGTCCACGATCGCGACACCGAGCCGGACGAAGTGGGCGACGTTCTCCGGGGTGAGGGACAGATCCGTCGCGACGAACACGACGTCGTCGACGATTCCCGCGTCCAGCCACGCTTTCGCGGTGAGCAGGCCGGCATTGCCCGACGCGCACATCGCCGAGACGTTCATCGCGGGACCGTGAAAACCGTATTCCTGCATGAACGTCGACATCGGAGTGGACGGCATCAACGCCAGGTAGTCGTGCACCGGCAGTGTGCCACCGCGCGTGACGTAGAAGTCGCGCCACAGGTCCACTTCGCCCAGCACCACCGCGTGCAGAAGGCCGACCCGGCGGCCGGGCTGCCAGCCGCGGGTGCCCGCGTCCACGATGGCCTCTCTGGCGGCGGCACGCATCGCCTGCGCGAACCTGCTGGGCCCGTCCGCCGGGTCACCGCCCTCGCCGACCCGCGCCGCCCAGACGGTGTCACCGGGGAAACGGCCCAGCCCGGGAACGACTTCGGCCGCGGGCTTGCCGCTCACCAACCCGTCCCAGAGCGACTCACGGCTCCAGCCGTATCCGCTGACCACGCCGATTCCGCAGACACCCACATCTCGCGCGACCATATCCAGCTCCACCACCGAGGGATGACACCTCTGTCCCAAGGATAACGGTGTAAACCGCCCGATCCCGGACGGGTTTCCATTAGTCCACAATGGACATCGCCCCCTGATCATCGGCCGGATCCGGCCACGGGATATAACGGCACACCATGTTCACACCAGACGGATGCGGCTCTGGTCGAATGTGTAGTAGGACTTCACGATGGCCACGCCACCGCGAATCCGAGGAACCGTCGGATCTGAGAGTCACGAGGTGAGCAGCCTGATCGGCGATGCCGAGTTCGACCACGAACTGCTGGCCGAGCTCGCGCTCTCGGTCGGTGCCGCGGTGGTGTGGTGGCTCGACCTCGGCACGGACCGGCTCGGCTGGATGCCGGGTCTCGACGTGGTGGTCGGCGTGCCCGGCGCGGACCCCGCCACCGTGCGCGCCCGGCTGGCCGAGCTGATCGCGCCGCTGACCGTGGCGGCGAAAGAGGCACCCGCGTGGCAGGACTTCGACCTCGAGCAGCCGCTCGACACCCCGGCCGGCCCGCGCTGGCTCCAGTTCCGGGCCCGCGTCTCGACCCACGGAACCGCCCGCGCCCTGGTCGGCGTCGTCGCGGACGTGACCCGGCGGCACGCCCAGCAGCAGGAACTGGCGGATCTGGCCGACCGCTACCGGCTGCTGGTGGAGCTCGCGCCGGAGGCGATCGTCGTGCACGAGGCGGGCCGGCTCGTGTACGCGAACCCGGCAGCCGTCCAGTTCGTGCGAGCCAGGTCCGACGACGAGGTCCTCGGGCGGCCGATCACCGACTTCGTCCACCCGGACTCGCAGCCGGAGATGCTGAAGCGGATCGCGCAGCTGGCCGTGCCGGGGGCGACGAGCGACCCGGCGGAGGCCGTGCTGGTCCGGTTCGACGGGGGCACCACCGACATCGAGTCGGTCTCGGTGCGCACGACTTGGGAGGGCCGGCCGGCCTTCCAGGTGATCATGCGCGACATCACCGCGCAGAAGTCGGCCGCGGCGGCGATGTGCTACCAGGCGGCGCTCGTCGCGCACGTCAGCGACGCGCTCATCGCGACCACGTCCGACGGCGTCGTGACGAGCTGGAACCCCAGCGCGGAACACGTCTACGGCCATCCCGCGGACGAGGCGATCGGGCGGCCGATCGCTTATGTGGTGGGCGCGCCGCTGGACCCGGAGGTGGTCCTGGAGGCCGGCGGGGTGGCCCAGGCGCAGCACCGCAGATCCGACGGTGAGGCGCTGGTGGTGCGGGTGTCGGTCGCCCGGATGGACCGCGGGTACGTGCTGATCTGCGCGGACGAGACCGCCCGCAGACGCGCGGAGCACCACTTCACCGCGGTGGTCGCCGCCATCGAGGAGGGCGTGCTCGTCGTCGGCGCCACGGGCCTGGTCGAGTCCGTCAACCCCGCGGCCGAACGGATCCTGGGCGTGCGCGCCCAGGAGGCGATCGGCAAGCCGTCGACGTTGACGGAACTGCACGACGAGACCGGCCATCCCATTCCGCCCGCGCAGTTCCCGTCGGCCATCACCAGGGCGACCGGCCGGTCGCAGCACAAGCGGATCGTCCGCGCGCGGCGGCCGGACGGCAGCCGGGTCTGGCTCTCGCTGAGCGCCCGCGCCCTCAACCCGGACGGAAACCTGCCGTCGGCGACGGTCGTGTCGTTCACCGACATCACCGAACGGCGCATGATCGACAACCGGCTGGAGCACGACGCGACGCACGACGCGCTGACCGGCCTGCGCAACCGCACCGTCACCATCGACCGGCTCAGCCCGGCCGCGCGGGCGCACCGGTCAGGGCTCACCGCGGTCCTGTTCATCGACCTGGACAAGTTCAAGGTCATCAACGACTCCCTCGGCCACAGCGCCGGTGACGAGGTGCTGCGGGTCGTCGGCACGCGGCTGAGCCGCAGCACCCGCCGCGGCGACGTGGTGGGCAGGCTCGGCGGTGACGAGTTCACCGTCATCGCCTACGGGGTGGCCGACCCGGACGAGGCGACCGCGCTCGCCGAGCACATCCGCACCGAGCTCACCAAGCCGATCCTGGTGGAGGGCCGACAACTCCACGTCGACGCGAGCGTGGGCATCGTGATCGCCGAACCCGGCGACCCCCGCGACGGCGCCGACCTGCTGCGCGACGCCGACCTCGCGATGTACCAGGCCAAGACCAGGGGCCGGGGCCGGGTCGCGTTCTTCGACGTCGAGCTGCGCGACCGCATCCAGCGCCGCCTGCAGCTGGAGCAGGACCTGCGGATGGCGCCGCTGGGCGACGAGCTGTGGCTCGCCTACCAGCCGATCGTCGACCTCCGCACGAACCGGCGCACGGCCGTCGAGGGTCTGCTGCGCTGGACGCACCCCCGCTACGGCCTCATCCTCCCCGGCGAGTTCATCACGCTCGCCGAGGAGAGCGATCTGATCAACATCGTCGGCGCCCACATGCTGCACACCGCCACCCGCGAGATCGCCGAACTGGCGCCGGACCTCCTGCTGACCGTGAACCTGTCGGCCCGCCAGCTCGACGACCCGTGGCTCGTGTCCGCCGTCCGCAACGCCACCTACAAGGCGGGCCTGGCACCGAGCTCGTTGTGCCTGGAGATCACCGAAAGCGCCCTGATGCGCGACCCGGACGTGGCGGCGCGCACCCTGACGGCGTTGCGCGACCTGGGCGTGCGGCTCGCGATCGACGACTTCGGCACCGGTCATTCCTCGCTCGCCCAGCTGCTCACCCTGCCGCTGGACACGCTCAAGATCGACCGTTCCTTCACGGCGGGGCTGGGCCGTTCCGACGAGGCGGAGGCGATCGTCACGAGCATCATCGCCATGGCCCACGCGGTCGATCTGACCGTCATCGCCGAGGGAGTCGAGCAGCCAGAACAGCTGGAGATCCTGCGCACGCTCGGATGCGACCACGCCCAGGGGTTCCTCCTGGGCAAACCGATGCCGGTGGCCGGGTTGTGAAGTGCGGTGGTCCCCCGAACGTGTCCTGGCGCGCGGGGTACCGTGCCTGCGCATGAGTGCTCGTTTCCAGGAACTCGACTACCGCCAGACCCCGCTGGGCGAACTCACCCTGCGGCGGCGGCGCGATCCCGGCAGTGGCGCGGACGTCCACGAGATCAAGCTCAACGACGAGTTCCTGATGTCGAGCCTGTTCACCGTCGCCGAGGTCGAACTGGCCCACCTCGCCCTCGCGGAACTGGCGGCGGAACGACCGCAGGTGGTCGTGGGCGGCCTCGGACTCGGCTACACGGCGCAAACCGTGCTGGAGCACCAGAACGTCGATTCGCTGCTGGTCGTCGACGCCCTCGCCGAGGTGATCGAATGGCACCAGCAGGGGCTCATCCCGGCCGGGAAAACGCTCTCGGCCGACCCGCGGTGCCGGCTGGTCCACGGTGACTTCTTCGCCCTGCTCCGCTCCGGGCAGGGCTTCGACCCGGAGGCGCCCGGCAGGCGGTTCGACGCCATCGTCGTCGACATCGACCACTCGCCCCGCCACCTGCTGCACCCGGACAACGCGGACTTCTACGAGCCCGAGGGCATGCGGCGCCTCGCCGGCCTGCTCAGTCCCGGCGGGGTGTTCGCGCTGTGGTCCAACGACCCGCCGGACGACGAGTACACCGCCACTCTCGCGACGGTCTTCACCGACGTCCGGGCGGAGGTCGTGAGCTTCCCCAACCCGTTGCAGGGCAAGGACTCCACCAACACCGTGTATCTCGCGAAACGCGGCTGACCCGTTCGGCGCATTCTCGCCGATCTTGGTTTGCCGGAGAACGCCACCGGGCACAGGACCGCTCATGATGGCGTCGTACTGGGAAACCGCGCGGACCGGTTTCCTGGCGTTCGTGGGCATCGGCCTGCTGGTGCTCGTCCCCCTGGTGTCGCTGCACTACTGGCGCTTCGGGCGGGTGGAGCCGCGGCGGGCGTTCGTGCTGTACGGGCTGCTCGCCTACGGGCTCGTCGCGCTGGCGCTGATCTTCCTGCCGTTCCCCGACGACCCGGCGCGGGTGTGCCAGGGCGAGCAGATGCTGTCCACCGTTCCGTTCCAGTGGTGGACCGACATGAACAACAACATGGCGGCCAACGAACGTTCCGGCGTCGCGGCGATGGTGCGGTCGCAGGCGTTCCTGCAGCAGTTGTTCAACGTCGCGCTGTTCGTGCCGCTGGGTGTGGTGCTGCGCAAGGCTTACGGCAAGGGCCCACTGGCCGTCATCGCCATCGCGCTGGGCGTGTCGCTCGCCGTGGAAGTGGTGCAGTACACCGGCAACTTCGGCTACTACGCCTGCCCGTACCGGATCGCGGACGTGGACGACCTGATCTCCAACACCTTCGGCGGCCTGCTGGGGTGGATGGTGGGGCCGGCCGCGCTCGTGGTGCCCAAGGTCCCCGGATCCGACGAGTCGACCGCCCCGGCCGACACCGTGACCGTGCCCCGCAGGCTGCTCGGGCTGGTCACCGAGCTCATGCTGGTGCTCGTCATCACCACGCTGGTGCTGCACTCCGACCCGCGCTGGGCCCTCTGCGTGCTGGTGGCGTTCCGCGTGGTGCTGCCGGCCGTGGCGCGTGGCAAGACCATCGGCGGATGGCTCATGCGCTACCGGATCCGCAGCGAGGACAGGTCGCCCGCCAACCCGCTGCAGATCGCGGTACGCGAACTGCTCGGCGTGACCGGGCTTTTCACCTACGCGATCGTCGTGTCACCACTGATCGACATCGGCCGGCTGGACGTCGTCGTCGTGGCGTTGTTCGCCTTCGCGGCGTTCGCCGTCCCGGTGTTCCGGCGCGACCAACGAGGCTGGCACGAACACGCGGCCCGCACGCGCGACGTGCCGGCCGAGCACTCGCCCGAACGGCGGCCACCGACGGCCGCTGAGCTCGCTCGTGATTAGGATGCGCTGATCCGTGACGGTCGCTGCAGTGGCGGCCGAGGTTGAGAACGCAGCCGGCCACGAAACCGTTGCCCTGCGCTCAGCCGGCGGACGTCTGCCTGCGCGTCAGGGCCTGAGGAGGCTCGAGTGACCGCAGACGTGGAACACGGACAGGCACTGACGGAGTTGTTGCGTGCCAACGCCGACACGGTGGTCGAGAAGTGGGTGGCCGAGGTGGCGGCGGTGCTGCGCGGCCGGGCCACGCGGCAGGAGCTGGCCAGGGACTTCCGCGAGCTCTACGACGTGGTGCTGCCGCTCGTCGGCACCGACGGCCGTGACCTCGCCGGAGCCGACTTCGCCGAGATCAGGGCGTTGCTGGAGGAGTACTCCCGCGCACGGGTGCGGGCGGGCTTCACCCCGTCGGAAACGGCGTCGAGCGTGTTCTCCCTCAAGCGCACCGTGTTCGACCTGGCCGAGAACGACGAAGACCCCCAGCTGTTCCGGCAGCTCATGACGTTCTCCGGGTTGCTGGACGCCTTGGGGTTGTGGACGTTCGAGTCCTACGCCCGCGCCCGCGAGGAGATCATCCGGGAGCAGGCCGAGCAGTTGCTCGAACTGACCACGCCGGTGGTCAAGCTGTGGGAGGGCGTGCTGGCGGTGCCGCTGGTCGGCACGCTGGACTCCGAGCGGACCCAGATCGTGATGGAGAAGCTGCTCGAAGCGTTGGTGGAGACCGGGTCCGAGCACGCGATCATCGACATCACCGGTGTGCTCGCGGTCGACACCCAGGTGGCACAGCACCTGCTCAAGACCGTGGTCGCCGCGCGGCTGATGGGCGCCGAGTGCATCGTGTCCGGCATCCGGCCGCAGATCGCCCAGACGATCGTGGCACTGGGCATCGAGTTCGGGGACATCGTCACCAAGGCGTCGCTCGCCGACGCCCTGCGGCATGCGCTGCGCCGCGAGGGCGTTCACGTCGTGCGCCGGCCGGCCGGCGAGGACGTCTGATGGAGCGGGTGCCGATTCTCAAGATCGGTGACGTCCTGCTGGTCTCCATCCAGATCGACCTGCAGGACCAGAGCGTGCTCGCGCTGCAGGAGGACCTGGCGGAGAAGATCAGCTCCACCGGTGCGCACGGGGTGGTCATCGACATCTCCGCCGTGGAGATCGTCGACTCGTTCATCGGACGGATGTTCGCCACGATCGCGTCCATCTCGCGCCTGTTCGACGCGGACACCGTGGTGGTGGGCATGCGTCCCGCGGTCGCCATCACGCTGGTCGAGCTCGGCCTGACGCTGGACGGCGTGCGCACCGCGCTCGACCTGGAGCGCGGGATGAAGATCCTGGGCCAGCTCACCGCCCGGCGCGGGCGGGACGCGTGATGCCGTCCCCGACGCAGGGGCCTGAGCGCGTACCGATCACCGGTGACGACGACGTCGTGCGAGTGCGGCAACTGGTGCGCGCCTACGCGCAGCGGATGAAGCTTTCCCTGGTCGACCAGACGAAACTGGTGACGGCGGCCAGCGAGCTCGCCCGCAACACCCTGGTCTACGGCGGTGGCGGGTTCGCTCTCGTCGAGGAGGTGCACGACGGACCGCGACCGGGTGTGCGCGCCTCGTTCCACGACGACGGGCCCGGCATCGCGGACCTCGACCTGGCTCTGGCCGACGGCTGGAGCAGCGGGCAGGGACTCGGCCTGGGCCTGTCCGGGGCGCGCCGGCTGGTGGACAAGTTCGATCTCGACACGGAAGTCGGACGGGGCACGGTCGTGACGGTGGTCAAGTGGAAGCGGTGAGCGGTGTGAGCTGCCTGCCACTGGTGCAGGACGTGGCCTGGCTGACCGTGGAGGAGCCCGCCGAGGTCGGCCGGGCGCGCCGGGCGGCGACGTCGCTCGCGGAACGACTCGGCTTCGCCGCCACCCGCACGGCCGAGATCGGGCTGGCCGTCACCGAGGTCGGGACCAACCTGGTCAAGCACGCCGAGCGAGGCGTGGTGCTGCTCCGGTCGGTGCGCGGAACGCGCGAGGCGGCGGTCGAGATAGTCGCGGTGGACCGCGGTCCCGGCATCGCCGACCTCGGCCTCGCCCAGCAGGACGGGCAGTCCACCACCGGGACGCTGGGCGTCGGGCTCGGCGCGGTCGCCCGGCTGGCGAGCACCTGCGCGATCACCTCACGCGTCGGCTCGGGAACGGTCCTCACGGCGCGTTTTCTCCCTTCGGCGCACCGCGAACCGGAGTGGGACGACGAGATCGCGGCCGGGGTCACCAGGCCGTTCGGCGGGCTGGAGATGTGCGGTGACGCCTACGCGGTGTGCCGGACGCCGGACCGGCTGGTGCTGATGGTGTGCGACGGGTCCGGTCACGGCCCGCTGGCGGCCGCCGCTTCCGGCACCGCGGTCCGCGTGTTCCGCGACCAGCCGACCGGTTCGCCGGAAGAGGTGGTCCGGCGGATTCACGGCGCCCTGCGCGGCACCAGGGGCGGCGCGGTGGCGGTGGCCGAGATCGACCTCGTGCGCCGGACCGCGCGGTTCTGCGGGCTGGGCAACATCGCCGCCGCCGTGCTCGCCGACGGCCGCAAGCACGGGATGATCTCGGTGCCGGGCGTCGCCGGGCATCACGCGCGCACGATCCGGTCGTTCGACTACGCGGTGCCGGACGGGGCGGTGGTCGTGCTGCACTCCGACGGCCTCACCGAGCGGTGGGGTGCCGACCACGGCAGCGACCTGGCCGCCGACACTCCCCTGCTGATCGCGGCCACGCTGTTGCGGGAAGCGGGTGTCCGCAACGACGACGCCTGCGTGCTGGTGGGCAAGCCGGGATGAACGACGAGCTGCTGCGGCTCGTGATCAAGGCCGAGCCCGACGTGTTCCTGCTGCGCCAGCGCGGGCGTCAGGTGGCGGCCGCCGCCGGGCTCGACGGCCAGAACCAGATCCGGACGGCGACCGCGCTCAGCGACGTCGGCCGGGAGCTGGTGCGCCAGGACGTGACGACGACGGCGGTGTTCCGGCTGCGGACGGCACCGCAGCCCGCGCTCCTGGTCGAGCTGCACTGGCACGGCCCCGCGTCGGCCGACTCCGGCACGGGCTGGACCACCGCGCGCCGGTTGATGGACGACGTGCTCGTCACCGCGACCGGCGCCACGTTGGTGAAGAACGCGCACTTCGAGCCCGCCGACGTCCCGCGCATCGCCCGACAGTGCCACGCGCTGCGGGCCGACCTGGACGGCAGCAGCGCGTTGGACGAGCTGCGCGTGCAGAACCAGGAACTGCTGGAAACACTGGAGAACCTGGAGCAGAAGAGCAAGGAGCTGGAGCGGCTCAACAGCGAGCTGGAGGACACCAACCGCGGTGTCGTCGCTCTCTACCAGGAGCTGTCCGAGGAGTTGGAGCAGACCAACCAGGGCGTGGTCGCGCTCTACGCCGAGCTCGACGCCAAGTCGGCCGAGCTGCGCGAGGCGGCCGCGGCGCGGATCAGGTTCTGGTCCAACATCAGCCACGAGCTGCGGTCGCCGATCAACTCGGTCGTGGGCCTGGCCCGGCTGCTCGCCGCGCCGGGCGGTGATCCGATGACCGACGACCAGCGCCATCACGTCGATCTGATCAACGAGTCCGCGATGACGTTGCTGTCGCTGGTCAACGAGCTCCTGGACACGGCGAAGGCGGAGTCCGGCGGTCTGCGGCCGAAGCCGGCGCCGGTGTCGCTGGAACACGTGCTGGCCGGGCTGCGGGCCTCCACCCAGCCGCTGCTGCGCTCCGGTGACGTGCGGCTGGTCGTCGACCCGGTGCCGGACCTGCCGTTGCTGGTCACCGACGAGACGATGCTGGTCCGGGTGCTGCGCAACGTGGTCTCCAACGCGGTGAAGTTCACCGAACGCGGCGAGATCCGCTGCTCCGCGCGCCACGGGCCGGGCGCGGACGAGATCCAGCTCGTGGTCGCCGACACCGGCGTCGGCATCCCCGCCGACGAGCAGAGCTTGGTCTTCGAGGAGTTCTACCAGGTACCAGGCCCGTTGCAGGTCCGGGCGGGAGGCACGGGGCTGGGTCTGCCGTACGCGCGCAAGCTCGCGGAGATCCTCGGCGGCACGCTGACGCTGGACAGCACTCCCGGCGTCGGCACGCAGGTCGTGGTGACGCTGCCCGCGGCGAAGGACGAGTCCGTCCAGCCGGCGCCGGTCGACTGCGTGCTGATCGCCGACGGCGACGCGGGCGCCAGGAACCGGCTGCACGACGCGGTGCGCGACCTGGCGAAGGAGGTCCTCGAAGCCGACGACGGCCGGACCGCGCTGACGCTGGCCAAGTCGCGGCGGCCCGACCTGATCCTGCTCAACGCGAGCACACCGCTGATGAGCGGCAGCGCGGTGTTGTCGGTGCTGCGCCTCGACCCCGTCCTGAGGGACGTCCCCGTGGTCGTCGTGTGCGACAACGACCCGGGCAGTCTCGCCCGCGGCGTCCACGGCCTCGGCGCCGCTCTGCTGCACCACTCGCTGATCTCCTCCGAGACCGTGCGCCGCGCCGTCCGAGATGCTCAGTTCGCCGTACGAAGGACGGACATCCGATGACGCCCGACACCACCGCCGCCCACGTTCTGGTCGTGGACGATCTCGAAGCCAGCAGGTTCATCGCGGCCAGCTGGCTGCGCCGCAGCGGCCACACCGTCATCGAGGCGGCCACCGCGGCCGAGGCGCTCAGCGCGCTGGCGGCGCATCGGGTCGACCTGGTCCTGCTCGACGTGCATCTGCCGGACATGAGCGGGTTCGACGTCACGGAACGGATCAAGGCGGATCCCCGCACCAGCTCGATCCCGGTCGTGCTCATCTCCGCCATGCACATCGAGACCGAGGACAAGATCAGCGGGCTGCGCCGCGGCGCGGACGCCTACCTGGTCGAACCGCTCGATCCCGGTGAGCTGATCGCCAACGTCGAGGCGGCGTTGCGCTACCACCGCGCCCGCGCGCTCGCCGAACACCTGGCCGACCGGCTCCAACGCCTGACGACCGCCACTCTCACCATCAACGCGGCCGCCACGTTCGACGCGCTCGTGCAGGCAGCGGCGGCCGGCGCCGCCGACGTCCTCGACGCCGAGACGACCGCCGTGCTCGTCACGCCGTCCGGTGCGGTCCGGGCTGCCTCGGCCGGCGGCCGGCGGGGTTCGCCGACGCCGCGCACCGAGCCGGAGGAACTCGGGACCTGGCTGTCCGCCGCACACCAGGGCGTGGGCGCCAAGCTCGTCGACGGACCGCGGCGAGGGGACTCGGCGCCCACAGTGGCGGCGCTCGCCCGCACGCAGCCGCCGCGGCCGCCGACCGGCATCCTCGTGGCCGCCGACACCGTGCGCACCGACGACGACCGCAACCTGCTGCGGCAGCTGGCCCAGGCGACCGCGCTGGCCGCGGAAGGCCTGCGCGCGTTCGCGGAGGAGCACTCCCTCGCTCTGACGCTGCAGCGCAGCCTGCTGCCCAGGACGCTGCCGCAACACCCCGAGCTGCCGATGACGGCCCGCTACCTGCCCGCGTCGCGCAACGCGGAGATCGGCGGCGACTTCTACGACGTCGTCGAGCTCGACGGCCGCATGCTGATCACCATCGGCGACGTGTGCGGGCACTCGATCGAGGCGGCCACCGTCATGGGCGAGGTGCGGCACACGTTGCGCGCCTACGCGGTCGAAGGACACTCCCCGACCACGATCCTGCGCCGGCTCGACACCGTGCTCGCCCGCTTCCACCCGGTGGGCGGGCTCACCACCGTGTGCCTGCTCAGCGTCGACCTGCGGTCCGGCACGATGCTCGTCGCCAACGCGGGCCACGTGCCGCCGCTCGTCGCGGACGACCGGGGCGCGCGGTACCTGCCCGTCAAAGGTCCGTTGCTGGGACTGGGTCTGGCGCGACCGGACGAGGTCGAGGTGCCGCTGCCGAAGGGGACCACGGTGCTGCTCACCACCGACGGGCTCGTCGAACGTCCCGGCACCGACCTGGACGAGGGCATGGAGCTGCTCAGGGCCGCCGTGTCGCCCACCGGTGACATGGACGAGCTCGCCGATCGGCTGCTCGCGGACTTCGGCGCGGACAAGCAGGACGACATCGCGCTGGTGCTGTTGCGACGTGTCTGAACCGAAAGGCAGGCGACCGGTGTTCCCAGTAGTGTCGTTCCCGTTCGCCGAGGTGCGCTTGAGCCGACAGGTGTTCACCTCCACTGGAGCCGCTGTGGGGGACGTGGGGATGACATGAACGACTCGGAGCTCGCCGCGCTGGTGGACGATCTCGCGGTCGTGGTGTGGCGCGGTGATTCCAGCACTCGTGTCATCACCTTCCTGTCCCGTTCCGCCGAGCGGCTCCTCGGTCATCCCCGGCAGCGCTGGTTCGACGATCCCGGTTTCTGGGCCGGGATCACGCATCCCGACGACCGCGAGGCGAGCGAACGGCTCAGGTGGGAGTCGGCAGCGGACTACGAGTCGACGTACCGGGTCACCACCGCGTCCGGTGATCTCCTGTGGTTGCTGGAGAAGACGCGGGTGCACGGCACGGGTCGCAGCGGCGTGCTGATCGACGTGACCGAACGGCAGGCGGCGTTGCAACGGCAGCAGTTCCTCGATCTCCTCGACCGCGAGTCGCAACTGCTCGACGACGCCGAAGAGCTGATGTCGCTCGCGACCCGGTTGCTCGGCGAACACCTGGGCGTCGACCGGTGTGCTTACGCCAGAACGGAAGCGGACGAGAACCACTTCGTCATGAGCGGCGACCACGCGACCGGGCTGCCTCCGTTGCCGGGGCGGTTCGCGATGCGCGAGTTCGGCAACGGCGCGCTGGCCGCGATGCGCGCGGGCGAGCCGTGGGTGGTGGTCGACTCGCTCGACGACCCGCGGCTCGACGCAGAAGACCTCGCCGCGTACCGGCTCACCGGCATTCGCGCGGTGATCTGCCTGCCGTTGTTGCGCGGCGGCCGGTTCGTCGCCGCGATGGCGGTGCACCAGGCCAGCGTGCGGCGGTGGACCCAGGACGAGATCGACCTGGTTTCGGTCGTGGTGAACCGCTGTTGGGAGTCGATGCAACGCGCGCACGCCGATCGTGCGTTGCGCGACAGCGAACAACGCCACCGGCGGCTCGTGGAACGGGCGACCGACGCGATCTGGTTGCTGGACCACGACCTGAGGTTCGCCGCCGTCAACCCGGCCACGGGCCACCTGCTCGGCTACCCACCCGACCAGTTGCTGGGCACTCCGGTCGCCGACCTCGTCGTCGACGGGCTCCCGGCCGATCTCTCCGCGTCGCACGTGGTGACCATGCGCCGCGCGGACGGCACGGAGATCGCGCTGGAACTCAGCGTCCAGCCCACGCCGACGGGTCTGCAGGCGATCGGCCGGGACGTGACCGAGCGCCGGCGGGCCGAGGCCGAACGGGAGCTGCTGCTGCAACGCGAGCACGAGATCGCCGCCGCGTTGCAGGAAGGCCTGCTGCCCCGCGAACTTCCCGTGCTGCCCAGGCTCACGACCGCCGCTCGGTATCTGCCCGCCGCGCGGCACTCGCAGATCGGTGGTGACTGGTACGAGGTGGTCCCGATCGGCGCGACCCGCGTGGGTCTGTCGGTGGGCGACGTCGTCGGGAAAGGGCCGGCGGCCGCCGCGGTCATGGGGCAGCTGCGCAGCGCGCTGGCCGGCTACCTGATCGACGGCCACTCCCCCGCGGAGTCGTTGCGGCGTCTCGACGCGTTCGCCGCTCGGGTGAACGGCGCGGTGGGCAGCACGTGCGCGTGCGTGATCTTCGACTGGGCCATCGGGGAGCTGTGCTGGTCGGCCGCCGGGCATCCGCCGCCCGTGGTGATCGCGCCGTCCGGGGCGCGGGTGCTGCCGGCCGACGTCGGTGGCGTGCTGGGGGCGGTCGGTCCGACGTTGCGCCGTCAGCATACGGTCTGGTTCCCGCCGGGTGCCTCGGTGGTGCTGTACACCGACGGCCTGGTGGAACGCCGCGGCGAACTGCTCGACCAGGGCATGCAACGGCTCGCGGACGTGGTGGACGACGCGTCCGCCCTCGACCCGGCCGCGCTGGTGCGGCGGATCATCGCCGCGATGCTGCCGGACGGTCAGACCGACGACGTGGCACTCGTGGTGGCACGGCACCTGCCCCCGCCGTTGCACCGCCACCTGCCCGCCCTGTCCGTCGAGCTGTCGCCGTTGCGGCGAGCCGCGACGACGTGGGCCGCGGAGGCGGGGTTGTCCGCGGACGCGATCTACGACCTCGAGCTCACGCTGGGCGAGGCCGCGGCGAACGTGGTGGACCACGCCTACCCGGTCGGCGGCGGTGCGTTCGACACCACGCTGGAGTGCACCGGCCGTGGTGTCCGGGTGACCGTCGCCGATCACGGCCGCTGGCGTCCGGCGCCGCAGGACAAGGGCTATCGGGGTCGCGGCCTGACGTTGATCGGCACGATCGGCGAGGAGGTGGAGCTGGACACCGGCGAAGACGGGACGACCATCCGCTTCCACGTGCCGGCCGAACCGAACATCGAGGCCACACCGCCTCGGGTGCGGCTCACGACAGCGGCGACGGGCCTGGTCGAAGGGGCGGACGACCACGTCCAGCTGGTGCTGCTGACCGGCGATCTCGACACCGCGACGGTGGAGGACCTGCGCGTGCAGCTGCTCGCCCGCGTCGAGGCCGCGGACGACCGGCCGATCGAGCTGGACCTCAGCGGTCTCGACTACCTCAGCAGTTCCGGTGTCGCGTTGTTGTTGCAGGCGTTGGGGTCCGCCAAGGAACGCGGCCGGATTCTGTCCATCGTGGCCGGTGCGGGCAGTGCTCCCGCCCGCATCCTCGACCTGTCCGGGCTGGCCCACACCACGCGGTGATCGAGCAGCCGGACTGACGCTGAGTTAGCCCGAAGCTACTAACAGGTTCCGTCTTTCGGCCCTGACGAACGGGCCTTGCGCCACGTGCGCCCGGTGCTCGCCGCGTGTTGTCCTCGATCCACCACCCTTCGCCGATCACCAGGAGGCGGCCATGTCCGGTCTGCTCGTCAAGAGCTTCGACACCCCTGAGGAGACCCGTCCCTTCGAGCAGAACATGGGTCAGCTGGACCTGCTCAACCTCGAGGCCGGCCCGGTGGGGCGGGCCGTCTTCCAGCCGGGGTGGCGCTGGTCCGAGCACGTCAAGCCGCTCGCCCAGACCGACAGCTGCCAGGTGGCCCACAAGGGCTACTGCGTGTCGGGCCGGATGATGATCGTCATGGACGACGGCCAGGAGGAGGAGATCAGACCTGGTGACTTCATGATGGCCGCGCCGGGACACGACGCGTGGGTCGTCGGCGACGAACCGTGCGTGCTGATCGACTGGCAGGGCTCGGACGACTACGCCAAGCGCCACTGAGGTCACAGCAGGTCGGCCAGCAGGGCGGCGGCGCGGACGGCACCGTCGGTCTCGACCGGCCGGTAGCCGACCTCCCGCCCGATCTCCGCGGCCATGGCGGCGGCCAGGGCTTCCGGTTCGACGACGTCCTCGTAGGTCATGCACCGGCCCGCGCCGTAACGGGCGAGCCGGTGCCGGACGTGGAAGTTCTGCTCGAAGTGGTGGCGCAGCGGCACGAAGATGAACGGACGGCGGCTGGCGGTCAGCTCCATGCACGTGGTCAGGCCGCCCTGCACCACCGCCAGGTCGCACGCGGCGAGGTGCCGGTGCAGGTCCGGCAGGAAGCCGTGCACCGCCACGCCGTCACAGCGGGGCAGCGACAACGGATCGATGCGCGGCCCGGTGACGACGAGGAACCTCAAGCCCGGCACCAGCTTGCGCACGAACGGCACAGCGTCGAGCACGCGGCGGAGCAACGACTCGCCCACGCCGGAGCCGCCGACCGTGACCACACACAGCTTTTCGTCCGGCCGAACGCCGATCCGTCTGCGCAGCGCCGAGCGCTCGCCTGTGTCCGGTGGGTCGAATCCCGTTACGTAGCCGGAGAAGTCGAAGTTCTCCTCCGTCCACTCGCGAATGGCGGGCAGGCCAGGACCGAACGGCAGCGCGACCACGTCGTCCGGGTTGCCGACGAACACCGACCTGTCGCGCACGCGCCGCAGGCGGGCGCGCTGCTCGATCATCTCCAGGTTGTAGTCGGTGGTCAGGCGTTCCTCGCGGGCGCCGCCGTCGGGCATCGGGAGCCAGCCGACGAAGTCGGTCAGCCAGGCGAAGGCGCTCCGCTTGAGCCGCGGGTTCTCGTGCAGGAAGTAGTCGACCTCCCACGCCTCGTCGCCGATGACCAGGTCGTACGGCTCGGCGGCGAGGAGGTCCTCGAACACCATGAAGTTGTTCACCAGCACCGCGTCCAGTCGCCGGAACGTCTCGAACACGTGCAGGTCGTGCTCTCCCGCGTCGTCCTCCACGTGGGCCGACTCGGTGGCGAGCCACGCGGACGCGGGGTGGATCCGTTCGCCCGCCGGGCCGAGCACTTCGGTGACGGGATGTTGCGCCAGCCAGTCGATCTGCAGGTCCGGGCGCAGTTTGCGCAGCTCGGAGGCGATGGCGAGGTCGCGCCGGGCGTGACCGAGGCCGATCGGTGAGCTCAGGTACAACGCCCGTGGCGGTCTGCTGAGCGCTCTGGACGACCTCTTTTGGGAGGCCACCGGGTGCACGCGGTCGACGAACTCCTTGATCAGCAGGTTGATCCGCACCGGTTCGCGGGCGGGCACGCCGTGCCCGGAGTCCTCCAGCAGCACCAGCGATCCGCCGGTCAGTTCGGCGAGGCGTTCGCCGATGGCGTGCGGGCGGACGCGGTCGTCGGTTCCGTGGATCACCAGCACCGGGCACTTCACCTCGCCGCAGGCCGCGACGACGGACTCCGAGGCCAACCGTCCGGCCGTGGTGTCCACGAGCGTGGCGGGCTCGATCTGGTGCGCCCACCGCACGGCGTCCTCGATCTGCTTGGTGGAGTGCGGTTCGGGGAACATCCTGGCGAAGAACCAGTCGACGAAGTCGTCGTACCCTCCGGAAAGCCAGTACCTCCGGTTGTACTTGATCCCGTCCTCGGTGGATTCCCAGGCCTGCTGTTCCTGGGCCTGCGCGCCGATCAGCGACCCGCTCGCCGGGGCGATGGCGACGATGCCGGTGACGCGGTCCGGGTGGCGCGCGGCCGCGAGCACCGACCACGCGTCCCCGCGCGACAACGCCACCAGCACGGCACGTCCGGTCGCCGTCGCGTCCAGAACCGCGATCGCGTCCTCGGCGTACTCGCAGTCCACATAGGACTCACCGCCGACCGGGCGGTCCGAGGTGCCGCTGCCCCGGCCGTCGAAGGTGACCACCCGGAGGTGCCGCGCGAGATAGGGCACCTGCGCCTTCCAGAACAGCGACGGCACGATCGACCAGGTCGGCATGAGCAGAACCGTTGGCCTGCCGGGGTTGTCGTAGACCTTGAACGCGAGCCGCACCCCGGCCCGCTCGGCAAAACCGGTCTGGTCGGCCTCGCGGACCGGGCGCGGCTCGGCGGTCACGGCCGGACTTCCAGGACCTGGTTGAACGGCGTCTGGGCCACCCCGGCGAACCGGGTGAACCCGCCCGCGACCGCCACGTCCCGAATCCGCGCGGGGCCGGCCTGGGTGCCCAGCGCGAGGCCGACGTCCTGGGACAGCGAGGCCGGCGTGCACAGCAGGGTGGAGAAGCCGTAGTAGGCGCGGCCGACCGGGTTGAGGTTGTCCTCGACGTGGTCGCCGGCCATCGGTTCGACGATCATCCACGTGCCGTCGGCCGCCACCGCGCTGCGGACGTGCTGCGCGGCCCCGACCGGGTCGCCCATGTCGTGCAGGCAGTCGAACATGGTCACGAGGTCGTAGCCCGTGCCGCTGAAGTCCTTGGCGGAGGCCACTTCGAACGTCACCCGGTCGCCGACCCCGGCGGCCGCCGCCCGTTCGCGGGCGACGCGGATCGACTCGGGGTGGTAGTCGGAGCCGACGAAGGTCGAGTTCGGGAACGCTCGCGCCATCAGGATCGTCGACGCGCCGTGCCCGCAACCGACGTCGGCGACCCTGGCACCGGCGCGCAGCTTGGCGGTGACGCCGTCCAGCGCGGGCAGCCAGCCCTCGATCAGGTTCGCCTCGTAGTTGGGCCGGAAGAACCGCTCGCAGCCGACGTGCACGTCGGTGTTGTGCTCGTGCCAGCCGACCCCGGCCCCGCTGCGGGCCGCGTCCAGGACCCGTCCGGCGTCGTGCACCGTGCCGAGCGCGATCTGGAACATCCCGGGCAGGAACGCGGGACTGTCCTCGACCGTCAGCGCGACCGCGTGCTCGATGGGCAACGCGTACCGCCCGGTGGCGGGGTCGTAGGTCACGTAGCCACCGGCGGCCTGGGCGTTGAGCCACTCGCGCACGTAGGGCTCCGCGGTGCCGCTGCGGTCCGCGAGCTCGGCGGGGCTGACGGGGTCACCGGACGCCATCGCGCGGTAGTAGCCGAGCTTGTCGCCCATGACGACGAGCGCCGCGTTCAACGTGGCCCCCACCTCGTCGACGGCGCGGAACACGAACTGCATGAGCTTGTCGGTGTCGACCTCGGGTCTTGTCGTGGTCATCGCTCTTCCCTCCTGCTGAGGGTCCGCAACCTATGAGCGCCAACAACCCAACCGCATCAGGTGCCCCACCTAGTCCCCCGCCCGCCCGTCGCTGCTGACACGCGGGGCCCTCTCGTACCGTCACACGACACGAAAGCTCCCCGCGTGCACTCCAGCAACAGCGTGCCGAACCACAACGCGCCACGAGACTGGGAGCGACCTCGCCGGCGAACTGACGACACGCGGGGCCCTTTCGTACTGTTACACGATACGAAAGCTCCCCGCGTGCACTGCGGCGACGGCGTGTCGGAGCACGACGCGCCGTGCGGCTTCGCCGGCGAGCTGCTGGCCCGAGTCGCCCGATGCATCCGTTTCGGGAGGCGAGCCGACCTAGACTGCGCCGTGTGCTGATGGGGCGCGAGTCCGAGCGTCGACAGATCGAGCGGCTCGTCGCGGGCGCTCGGCTCGGGCACGGCGGCGTCCTGGCCATCACCGGTGATCCCGGGGTCGGCAAGACCGCGTTGCTGCACCACGCGGCCGAGTGCGCCACCGGCATGAACGTCCTGCGCGCGGCCGGCAGCGAGCCCGAGCGGGAGATCCCGTTCGGTGCTCTGCACCAGGTGTTGCGGCCCGCGCTGGACCGGCTCGACGAGATCCCGGCACCTCAGGCGCAGGCGCTGTCCGTCGCGCTGGCCCTGCGGCCCGGCACGACCGGTGACCGGTTCGCGGTCGGCGCCGCGACGCTGAGCCTGCTCTGCCGGTTCGCCGAGAACCGGCCGGTCGCGGTGCTGCTCGACGACCTGCACCTGTTCGACCGGCCCTCCGCGGACGCGCTGGCGTTCGCCGCCCGCAGGCTCGTGGCCGACCCGATCGTGCTGCTGGCGACCTCGCGCTCGCCCGATCCGCCGCTGCCCACGCTGCCGTTGGCGGGCCTCGACCTCGCCGCCGCGGGCGAGCTGGTGGCGAGCCGTTCGGACGTCGCCGTGTCGCACGAACTGGTCGCGCGCCTGCACAAGGCGACCGCGGGCAACCCCCTCGCGCTGATCGAACTGGCCGCGGGCGCACAGCGGCTGGAGCACGCGTCGCCGGAGGCCCCGCTGCCGGTGTCCGCGGCGTTGGCGCACGAGTTCGCCGAGCAGGCGAGGTCGCTGACCGAGGCCGGGCGCGCGGCCCTGATCGTCGCTTCCGTGGCGGGCCACGATCTGCGGGTGGTCGCGGGCGCGTGCCGGTTGCTCGGTGTCGACGTCGACGCGCTGACGGAGGCCGAGAACGCCACGCTCGTCCGGATCACCGACGGCCGCGTCGAGTTCCGCCACCCGCTGATCCGGGCCGCGGTCTACGGCGACGCCACCCCGCAACGCCGCCGCGCGATCCACCGCGCCGTGGCGGAGGTGTTCGGCCCGCACGACGCGGACCGGCACGCCTGGCACCTGGCCGAGGCGACCCTGGGACCGGACGCCCATACCGCTGACCTTCTCGTCCTGGCCGCCCAGCGAGCGCACGAACGAAGCGCGCACGACGTCGCGGCGGCCGCGTACGAGCGGGCCGCACGGCTGAGCCCGGACGCCGGACGGCACCGCGCTCTGTGCGTGGCGGCGGCGGAGTCGGCGTGGCTGGCCGGCACCACGCAGAGAGCCGTCGCGTTGCTCGACGAGGTGGGGCCGGCCGAACAGACCGCGCTCGAACTGCGCGGTGCGATCGCGGCCCGCACCGGTTCCCTGACCGAGGCACGGGACCTGTGCCGGAGCGCCGCCCACCGGTCCGGCGACCCCGACGACAGCGTCGTGCTGCTGGCCGACGCGGTGCACGCCTGCTTCTACCTCGGTGACACCACGAGCGGCGTCGAACTGGCCCACGACATCGAGCACCTGCTCGGGCGAGTGACCACCCCGCGGGCTCGCGGGCTCGGTCTGATGGCGGCGGGCGTCGCCCGGATTCTCGCGAACCTGGGCGGCGCCGACCAGGTCCGGTCCGCGGCCGACCTGCTCGCCGGCTCTCGCCTGCTGCACGACGACCGGCGCCGGCTGCCGTGGTTGATGATCGGCCCGCTGTTCCTGCGCGACGCCTCCTCGGGGGTGGAGCTGCGGCGCATCGTCGGCGAAGCGCGGGCCGAAGCGGCCGTGGGGACGTTGCCGTCGTTGCTGTTCCACGTCGCGAGGGACGAGGCCACCACCAACCAGTGGGTCCGCGCGGAGGCGACCTACGACGAGGCGACCCGGCTGGCACGGGAGACCGGGCAGGAGACCGATCTCGCGATGTGCCTGGCCGGGCTGGCGTGGCTGCGGGCCCGCCTGGGCGACGAGGAGCAGTGCCGGGCGCTCGTCGCGGAGGCGTTGCCGATCTGCCGCGCCCGCGACATCCACATCGGACGCGTCTGGTCGCTGTTCGCGTTGGGAGAGCTGGAACTCGGCCTCGGCAACGCGCACCGGGCGTTGACCCGGCTGGAAGAACTCGCCGGACTGCTCGGCGAGCTGCGGCTCACCGACCCGGACCTGTCCCCCGCGCCCGAACTCACCGACGCGCTGGTCCGGCTGGGCCGGCGCGACGAGGCTCACCAGGTCGCGCGACGCTTCCGGGCCGAGGCGGCGGCGAAGGGCCAGCCGTGGGCGATGGGACGTGCCGAACGGGCGATCGGCGTGCTCAGCGAGAACGCCTCCGTCGACACGCATTTCGAGGCGGCCCTGCGGTGCCACGAAAGGACCTTGGACGACTTCGAGACCGCCCGCACCCGCCTCGCCTACGGTGCCCGCCTGCGCCGGGCCCGGCGGCGGGTGGACGCCCGGCCGCACCTGCACGCCGCGCTGGAGACGTTCGAGAACCTGCGAGCGGCCCGCTGGGCGGACCTCGCCGCGGTCGAGCTCGGCGCGACCGGTGAGACGATCAAGCGTCGCACGCCGAGCGAAACCCTTACGCCGCAGGAACTCCAGGTGTCACTGCTGCTCGTGGAGGGCAAGACCACCCGCGAGGTGGCCGCCGCGTTGTTCCTGAGCCCCAAGACCATCGAGTACCACCTGCGCAAGGTGTACACGAAGCTCGGCATCAGATCACGCGCCGAGCTGGCCGCCCGCCTGCCCTGACGTCGCGAGCGCCTCCCAGGCGAACCCGTCCGGGTCGGTGAACGAACCGGCGCCGTTCACCACGATCCGGTGCGATCCCGTGCCCTCCGGCGACACCCCGGCGTCCTTGGCGAGAGCGCGGCGCCGGTACAGCCCCAGCTTCACCGAGCCGGACGAGGCGAACTCGACGTACATGCGCCCGAAGCTCTTGGCCACGGTGAAGCCCTGGTCGAGGTAGCACTGCCGGCTCGCGCCCACGTCGGTGGCGCCGAGCAGCAGCACGACGGAGTCGATCTGCCCGGTGGCCGGGCCGGTGTCCTTCTTCGCCGAGGTCGCGACCTTCCAGATGGTGCCGTCCGGCGCCTGCACCACACCGCCGTAGCCCCACATGGACTTCGCGGCGGGCTTGAGCACCGTGGCACCGGCGTCCACCGCGCCGCCGATCAAGGCGTTGACGTCGGCGGGCTGCGCCACCGTGAGCGACAGGGTGAAGCCGCGGAAACCGGTGGCCGGTTCCTGCGCGGCCCGCAGCCGCAGCCGGGAGCCGAGTCCGAAAGCGTTGGCGTAGAAGCGTTCGGCGGCCGCGAGGTCGGCCACTTCGAGGGTGATCGCGTCGATTGAGGTCATGCCGGAAACGTTAGGCGGCGCCCCGCGGCCGGTGCTTCTCGATTCCTGACCGGACCGAGCGCGGGTTTGCGAAGCACCCCGCCGGGTACCAGTGGCGTCGAGACGAAAGGCGCGACGTGGACCCCGCTCCCCTGTTGTACGCCGGCGCGGGCCTCGCAACGCTCGCCGCCGCACTGCTGCCACGGCTGCTCGACCGCGCCCCGGTCTCCATGCCGATGCTGTTCCTCGGCGCGGGCGCGCTCACGTTCGCGGTCGTGGAACCGCTGCCCGATCCCGACCCGGTCGCGCACGCTCCCGTGCTCCTGCACCTCACCGAGATCTGCGTGATCATCTCGCTGATGGGCGCCGGGCTCGCGCTCAACCGCGCGGTCAGCCCGCGTGGCTGGGCCACGACCTGGCGGCTGCTGGCGATCACGATGCCGTTGTCGATGCTCCTCGTCGGCGTGCTCGGCTGGGCGGTGCTCGGCTTCGGGGTCGCCACCGCGGTCCTGGTCGCGGCGGCGCTCGCGCCCACCGATCCCGTGCTGGCGAGCGAGGTGCAGGTCGCCGAACCCGCCGAGCACCCGGAGTCGAACGAGGACGAGGACGAGGCCCGGTTCGCCCTCACCTCGGAGGCCGGGCTCAACGACGGCCTGGCGTTCCCGTTCACCTACGCCGCCATCGCGATCAGCGTGGCCGGTGCCGCTCCGGCGCTCTGGCTCCCGCACTGGCTCGCGGTGGACGTGCTCTGGCGCGTCATCGCGGCGCTCGCGATCGGCGGCGGGGTCGGCTGGTTGCTGGGCAAGCTGTTCTTCTCCGCGCCGTCGGAGAGGTTCCGCCTGGCCGAGCACGCGGAGGGTTTCGTCGCGCTCGCCGCGACCTTCCTCGCCTACGGGATCACCGAACTCGCCGAGGGGTACGGGTTCATCGCCGTCTTCGTGTGCGCCTGCGCGATCAGAGCGGCCGAGCGGCACCACGGCTACCACCAGGTGCTGCACCGCTACGTCGAACAGGCCGAGCGCATGCTCACGGTCCTGCTGGTGTTCCTGCTCGGCGGTGCGGCGGTGACGGGTCTGCTCGCCGGTACGACGTGGGTCGAGGTGGCGGTGGCGGCGGCGATCCTGCTGGTGGTGCGCCCGTTGACCGGCTGGCTCGGGCTGCTCGGAGGCTGCACGGGGCCGAGAGAACGAGCGGTCATCTCGTTCTTCGGCGTCCGCGGCGTCGGGTCGTTGTTCTACATCACTTACGCCCTGCAGGAAGGCCGCTTCGCCGAGCAGGGCGCGGTGTGGCGGATCGTCGGGCTGGTCGTCATCGGCTCCGTCCTCGTGCACGGCCTGTCCGCGTCGCCGGTGATGTGGCTGCTCGACCGCAGGCGTCAGGAGAAGGCGCGCGACCGCAACAGTGCCGCGGCCAGGACGCACGTGTGACCAAGTGGTGTGGCCCGGAACCGGCTCAGTTGAGCAACTCCGCGAGGTGCACGACCTGGCTGGGACTCCACGACTGCCGCGTTCCGCCGTGGAAGGCGACCCGGACGTCGTCGCCGAGCGTGACCTCGTTGACCTGACCGACCGGCCCGATCGAGCCGTACAGCCGGACCAGGTCACCTGGTGCGAGCTCGTCCGCGTGCACCGTCTCGACGTTGCGGGCCGCGGACGCCGGCCGCACCCGTGTGACGAGAAGCCACCACGACACACCGCACAGCGCCGGAGCCGTGAGCACCAGCAGGCCGGCGACCACCGGCGCTCTGCTCACCAGCACGGCCGCACCGACCGCGGACCACAGCAGTCCCACCACCGCGGCGATGTGCGCGGAGCTCACCGGGTGGTCGCCGACCTGGAGCCAGCCCGTCGTGCGCACCCAGCCGGCCTCGGTCAGGCCGCGCGGTGGCGTGCCGTCCGCGAGCGCGGGCGGCGGGTCGGCGACGGGTTTGCTGAACATGTCGACCTGATCGTCAGTCCGCACGTCGCCACCTCAGCACGTTGTTGTTGTTGCGGGCGCAGATCAGTTCGGTGCCGCCCGGCGACGTCCTTCGCGCGCCTTCGATGAGGCACAGCTTTCCCTGCCTGGCGCCGATCCACTCTTCGTCGTCGTCGTTGACAGGCGGCCGTTCGAGGGAACTCGACGGCGGCGGAGGTGGCTCTTCGGTGGTTTCCGTCGTGGGCGGGGCCGTGGTCGTCGTCGTGGTGGTCGGGGCCGTCGTGGTGGAGGACGGCGCGCTCGACGACGTCGCCGTCACCGCGCCGGGGGCGCAGGAGGCCGCCCACACACCGCGGCGTTCCACCCGTGCGGCGGCCTCGACCGACAGCAGCTCACCGCGGGTCGCCATGTCGGCCGTCGCCATGCCGTCCTGCACGACGGTCTGCCCGTAGTCCGCCCCGTCCGGCAGGCGCACGTCGACCGCGATCTCGTCTTCCCCGGAAATACCGTCCTTCTTGACGGTGAGCCACACGGTCTTGCCGAGCAACAGGTGCTCGGCGGTGGCCCGGGACTCCGCCAGCCAGCACTGGGTGATCACCCGAATCCCGGCGACCTTGGCCTGAAAGGAGAGCCCGGTTGCGGGCTCGATCCCCTCGAACGTGTCCACATCGGACACCGAGCGGACGGTCACCTCGAAGTCGTCGCCCCGATGCACCGCCACGTCGGATCTGGCGTTCCCCGGTCCCTGCCGGTCCACACCACCGGTGAAGCCCGCCGCTCCGGTCGTCGCGAGCACGGTGAGCACACCGACTCCCATGATCGCGACCCGCGCGGGCTGATTGGTGCGCCACCAGAGACGGCGGGCGATTCCCGGAGACTTCCGGTTGACGTCGGATTCAACTGGGCTGAGCAATGGCGATCCCGAATTCTTGAGGTACGAACACTCCTTGACACAAACGCGCTGGTCGCTGTCGTCGACGAAGTGTTGTCATCCGAGATCGACACCGTCAAGAACGAAAAAGGTTCAATCGAATTTCTTGACGTCCTTCACAGAACGCGCGCTGTGATTGATTCCGCACGCTCTGCGCAGGTGGCTGGGGTGGTCCGCCACATTCTTTCTGCACGAACAATCGTTCCGGCCGTCACACCTCGATCGACTCGATCGCCGCGGCGGCCAGCGGCGTGGCCGTCTCGACGTACCGCGTCGCGAGCGTCTGGAACAACTGCTCCGCCTCGATCGCGGGCCAGTCGCCGGCGAGGAGCTCGGCCGGCAGATGGGGGTCCTGGCGCACGAGATCGAGCCAGTCCCCGTGCAGCAGCAGCTGACGCGCGAGGTCGTCCGGCAGTTCGGCAGGCGGCTGCCGCCAGCGGGCCAGGAAGTCCTGGTAGCGCGCGGCGATGGCGGCGGTGTCGAAGGCGCGGACGGCCAGGTCGGCGGCTTCGGTCGGCTTGGCGTGCTGGGCGGTGAAGACCGTGACGTTCCCGGTGAGGCCCAGGTCGGCGACCATCTCGGTGACGTCACGGGTGCCGGGGGCGATCCACAGGCCGTTCTGGACGGGGCCGAAGCCCGCCCACTGCAGCTGGGAGCGCAGGTCGTGACGGTCACTGCGGCGGCCTTCCGGCAGGGAGAAGCCGACCAGCGTCCAGGTGCCGTCCCAGTCCCTGTTCACCGCGCCGCGCTGCCAGATGCGCCGCTCGCCGTCCTGAAGGACGTCCTTCGCGCGCGGCGTCAGTCCGAAGTAGACCTTGCGGCCGTTGCGGTGCTTGGCGAGCAGGCCCCGGGAGGTCATCCGGGTCAGGGTCGAGCGGGTGGCCTCCTCCGAGACGTCCACGCGCGCGAAGACGTCGATCACGCTGCCCGAGTAGACCGCGATGTCGCGGCCGAACACGTACAGACCGAGGAAGTTCAGCATCAACGACTGCGGCGTCACACCTGACACGATACATGTTGGGCAGCATCTAGACGAGCGTCACGAATGTGCCGTACGTTGAGCCGCGAGCCCAACGGAGAGGAACTCGTCGGATGGATCTGTCGGGAAAGGTCGCGATCGTCACCGGAGCCGGCCGCGGACTGGGGCGGGCCTACGCGGAAGCCTTGGCGCGCAACGGGGCCCAGGTCGTGGTCAACGACGTGGACGGGAGCGCCGAGGAGGTCGCGGCGAGCATCGGCGGGCGGGCGGTCATCGCACCGGTCGGGTCCACCGAGACCGCCGAACGACTCGTGGCCACGGCGGTCGAGGCGTTCGGGCAGCTCGACGTGCTGGTCACCAACGCGGGCATCCTGCGCGACCGCGTGCTGTGGAAGATGAGCGACGACGACTTCGACGCGGTGATCAACGTGCACCTGCGCGGCACCTTCACCTGTGCGCGCGCGGCCGCCGTCCGGATGCGCGAACAGGGCACTGGCGGCCGGCTCGTGCTGATCTCGTCACCGGCCGGGCAGCGCGGCAACTTCGGGCAGACCAACTACGCCGCCGCCAAGGCCGGCATCGCCGCCATGGCCCGGACGTGGGCGCTCGAACTCGCGCGGTCGGACATCGCCGTCAACGCGGTCGTGCCGGTCGCCGCCACCGAGATGACCAGGACCATCCCGGCGTTCGCGCCGCTGATCGAGGAGTCGGAACGCACCGGCACCCCGCTGCCTGCCTGGGTGCGCCGCGACGAGGGCCTCGGCACGGCCGAGGACGCCGCGGAGCTCATCGTCTACCTCGCCTCGGACGCGGCGAAGGGCATCACCGGCCAGGCGATCGGCATCGGCGGCGACCGGCTCGCGCTGTGGGCGCACCCCGCCGAGAAGCAGGTCCAGTTCGCCGACGGCGGCTGGCAGGCCGACCAGATCGCCGAGCACTGGCACGAGTTCGACGCCGAGTCCTACGGCATCCCGGCCCCGGTGGCGCCATGAGCCTCGACCTGAACGTGGAAGATCTCGTCGCGATCGACGTGCACACGCACGCCGAGATCTCCAAGGACGGCCACCACTCGCTCAGCCCGGCGCTGATCGAGGCGTCCACGAAGTACTTCAAGGCAGCACACCGCGAGCCGACCATCGCCGAGACCGCGCAGATCTACCGCGAACGCAAGATGGCCGCGGTGATCTTCACGGTCGACGCGGAACACG
Source organism: Lentzea alba (assembly GCF_011067745.1). Classification (GTDB taxonomy): domain Bacteria; phylum Actinomycetota; class Actinomycetes; order Mycobacteriales; family Pseudonocardiaceae; genus Lentzea; species Lentzea alba. Next base: position 353,228 of record NZ_JAAMPJ010000010.1, on the reverse strand, counting down.
CCACCGGCCACCCGCGCATCGCCAACGAGGAGATCGCCGCCTCCTGCGCCGAGCACGCCGACGTGCTCATCCCGTTCGCGAGCGTCGACCCGTGGAAGGGCCGCGCCGCGGTCAGGGAAGCCCGCCGGCTCGTCGAGGAACACGGAGTGCGCGGCTTCAAGTTCCACCCCAGCCTGCAGGACTTCTCGCCGAACGACCGGATGGCCTACCCGCTCTACGAGGCGATCGAGGAGCTCGGCGCGCCCGCGCTGTTCCACAGTGGACAGACCGGGATCGGCGCCGGGGTGCCCGGCGGCGGTGGCATCAGGCTCAAGCACTCCAACCCGATGCTCGTCGACGACGTCGCGGTCGACTTCCCGCACCTCAAGATCGTGCTCGCGCACCCGTCGTTCCCGTGGCAGGACGAAGCCCTCGCCGTGGCCACGCACAAACCGTTCGTGTACATCGACCTGTCCGGCTGGTCGCCGAAGTACTTCCCGCCGCAACTCGTCCGCTACGCCAACACCCTGTTGCAGGACAAGGTCCTCTTCGGCTCGGACCACCCGGTGATCACGCCGGACCGCTGGCTCGCCGACTTCGCCAAGCTCGACATCTCGGACGACGTCCGGCCCAAGATCCTCAAGCACAACGCGGCCCGCCTGCTCGGACTCGTCAAGGAGGAAGCATGACCACCACCGTGCAAGGACTCGAAGAGCTCAAAGCCCTGGCAGGACAGGACCTCGGGTACACCGACTGGCTGCAGATCGACCAGGGCCGCGTCAACACCTTCGCCGACGCGACCGACGACCACCAGTGGATCCACGTCGACCCGGAACGCGCCGCCACCGGTCCGTTCGGCACCACGATCGCGCACGGCTACCTCACGCTCGCGCTGCTCATCCCGCTCATGAGCGATCTGCTCGTCGTCGAGGGCGTGCGGATGAGCCTCAACTACGGCCTGGACAAGGTGCGGTTCCCCGCGCCCGTGCCGGTCGGCGCCAAGATCCGCTTGAAGGGCCAGGTCGCGACCGTCGACGAGGTCAAGGGCGACGGCGTGCAGATCACCATCGACTTCACCGTCGAGATCGAGGGATCAGACAAGCCCGCGTGCGTCGCACGCGGCGTTTACCGCCACTACGCGTGAAGTGAGAGTGCCATGGCGACAACAACGCAGTTACGCCGTGCCGTCGCGTCCAGCTTCCTCGGCAGCGTGATCGAGTATTACGACTTCCTGCTCTACGCCACCGCCTCCGCGGTCGTGTTCAACAAGGTCTTCTTCTCCTCACTGGACCCGCTGGTCGGCACGATCGCCAGCTTCGGCACCTTCGCCACCGGCTACCTCGCTCGCCCGCTCGGCGGAGTCCTCTTCGGACACTACGGCGATCTGCTGGGACGCAAGAAGATGCTCGTGCTCACCATGAGCCTCATGGGTGTGGCGAGCTTCCTGATCGGCCTGCTGCCCACCTATGCCCAGGTCGGCTGGCTCGCCCCGGCCGGCCTGATCCTGCTGCGAGTCCTGCAGGGCATCTCCGTCGGCGGCGAATGGGGCGGCGCGGTCCTCATGTCCGCCGAACACGCCACCTCACGACGCGGGCTCTGGGCGAGCTTCACCAACGCGGGCGCGCCGTGCGGCATGGTGCTGTCGACCGCCGCGCTCACCGGCACCGCGGCACTGGTCGGCGAGCAGGCGTTCCTCAGCTGGGGCTGGCGGGTGCCGTTCCTGCTCAGCCTGGTGCTGCTCGGCATCGGCCTGTTCGTGCGCATGAAGGTCGAGGAGACGCCGGTCTTCAAGGCCGAGCGCAAGCGCACCTCCATGCCGTTGCTCGACGTGCTGCGCAACCACCCGCGCACCCTGCTGCTCGGCATCGGCGTCGGCCTCGCCGCGTTCGTCGCGCAGTCCACGCTGACGACGTTCATCCTCGCCTACGGCGTCCAGGCCGGAAACAGCAGGCAGGCGATCCTGAACGCCCTGACGCTGTCGTCCGCACTCGCGGTGATCGGCATCATCAGCTGGTCCGCGGCCTCGGACCGGTTCGGCCGCAGGCCCGTCGTGCTCGCCGGCGCCGTCCTCATGGCCGCCTTCGGGTTCGCCCTGTTCCCGTTGGTGGACAACGGGTTCATCGTCATCGCACTCGTCCTCGGCCAGGCCGTGATCCACCCGATGATGTACGGCCCGCTCGCCGCGCTCTACAGCGAGCTGTTCAGCACCGGCAGCCGCTACACCGGAGCCTCCCTCGGCTACCAGCTCGCGGGCCTCGGCGCGGGCCTCGCGCCACTGCTGTTCGCCCAGGTGCAGAGCACCGCCGGCACCGGCGCCATCCCGATCATCCTGGCCGCGTTCTGCGTGCTCACCGTCGTCTGCACGCTCGCCCTGCGCGAGACCAGCCACACCAGCCTGACAGGAGACAGGAATGCGGAACGCGGGACTGGGCAGCTGGCCACACCGCCGCGCGCGCATGGCGCCGAAGCGTGAGGCGTTCTCCTACGACGGAGTCTCCACCACCTACGAAGAAGTCGCCGTCCGCACCACGAAACTGGCGCGGCGACTCGAGGAACTCGGTGTCCGCCCCGGTGACCGCGTCTCCTACCTCGGCGCCAACCACCCGTCGTTCGCCGAGACGATGTTCGCCACGCACCAGCTCGGCGCGATCTTCGTCCCGCTGAACTTCCGCCTCTCCCCCGCCGAGATCAACTACCAGCTGGCCGACTGCGGCGCGCGCGTGCTCATCCACGCGCCGTCGCACCAGGTGGAGCACGAGCGCGCGATTTCGCTCGACTCGTACGAGGACTGGCTCGCCGGTGGTTCCGAGGAACCGCTCGACGTGCCGGTCACCATCGACGAACCGGCCCTGATCCTCTACACCTCCGGCACCACCGGCAGGCCCAAAGGCGCGGTGCTCAGCCACGCCAACCTGCTGTGGAACACCTTCAACCTGATGATCGGCGTCGACGTCACCACCGACGACATCGCGCTGGTCGCCGCCCCGCTCTTCCACGTCGCCGCGCTCACCCAGACGCTGCTGCCCACCTTCATCAAGGGCGGGCACAGCGTGATCACCCCGCGCTGGGACGTGGACGAGTGCCTCAACCTGATCGAGGGCTACGGGGTGACGTGGATGTTCGGCGTGTCCACCATGTACGCCGACCTGGCCGCGTCACCGCGGTGGCCCACGGCCGACCTGTCCGCGCTGCGAGTGTTGCTGTGCGGCGGGGCGTCCGTGCCGGACGCGGTGATCCACACCTATCAGGAACGTGGACTGGTGTTCTGCCAGGGCTACGGCCTCACCGAGACCGCGCCGGGCGCCACCTTCCTCGAGGCGGCGGACAGCGTGCGCAAGGCCGGCTCGGCGGGCACCCCGGTGTTCTTCACCGACGTGCGGCTGGCCGACACCGGCGAGATCGAGGTGCAGGGTCCCAACGTCACTCCGGGCTACTGGAACGACCCGGTCGCCACCGCGGCCGCGTTCACCGAGGACGGCTGGTTCCGCACCGGCGACATCGGGCGGCTCGACGACGGTCACCTGTACGTCGTCGACCGGCTCAAGGACATGTTCATCTCCGGCGGTGAGAACGTGTACCCGGCCGAGGTCGAGAACGCGATCACCGACCACCCGGACGTCGCCGAGGTGGCGGTCGTGGGCGTGCCCGACGAACGCTGGGGCGAGGTCGGCCGGGCGTTCGTGCGCCCACGGGCCGGCGCGGCGGTCGACGCGGCCGGGCTGCGCGAGTTCCTGTTGCCACGCCTGGCGAAGTACAAGATCCCCGTGCACGTCGAAGTGGTGACCGAGCTGCCGCGCACGGGTTCCGGCAAGGTCCTCAAGCCCGCGCTGCGCCGGTTGCCGCTGGCACCCGCGGTCAGTCCGGAGAACGCACCGGGGAGGTGAGGACGTCCTCGGCGGCGTCGGTGAACCGACCGATGGGATGGGCCTTCCACACCGCGGATTCGCCGCTGCGACTCGAGGTCGTGGCGGCGAATTTGCGGTATGAGCAGTGTGTCCAGCTCGTGGCGATGACCGGTAGGGCGTTCTTTTTAGTCAACACTGAAGCGATAGAGTCTGTGAAAATCAACGGCACTCCGCCTGATATTGGTCTGTTCGGGTCCATCAAGGACAACAAACGCCGGACGCGGTAACGGGCCATACGGCCCAGCCGATCTCCTCTGACACGCCGGTCGTTTCGGCCGAGGTGAGGAGATGCGCCATGAAAGCCACCACTCGTTGCCCCTGGGTACGGCTACTTCTGGTCCTCGGCTTCGTTGTCGTCTGGGGCGTGCTCGGCGCCCTGCAGGCGCAGGCTCACCCGAGCGCCGAACCGTCCGCCCCGAAGATTTCGATCACCCCGGCGGAACTCTCCATCCACGTCACGGGCAACGTGACCACGATTCTCCCGATGATCGTGAACAACGGCAGTGCCGCCGTGAACGTGACCGCCAACGTGAACTTCGATCACCACCGCGACGGGTGCACGGCGCCCGAGGTGGAGCTGGACGGCGACGCCGCCACGTTCGCGCCGAAAGAGACGCGGGCACAACCGATCGCGCTGTCCATTCCAGACGAATGTGCTGGGCAGAAGGGCACCCTGACGTTGATGGTCGACGGTGCGCAGGCAGCCAGCGCGAGATTCTCCGTGACCCGCGACTTCACCGAGAACCGCCTGTGGATTCCCGTCTGGGTGGCCCTCGCGGGGTTCGTGCTGGCCGCCGTCATCGGGCTCGCCGCCGCCAGCGCCTCCCTCAGCGAGCCGGTGCACGTCGCGTCGAGCTGGTCGTTCAAGGACAGCTGGGTCACCAACGTCGCAGCCCTCGGTGCGGTGCTGACGGCGGTCCTGGCAGCGACCGGCCTCCTCGACGCCATCATCCCCGGCACGACAACCGGTCGTCTGATCGGCCTGAGTCTCCTCTTCGGAGCACTCGTGCTCGCCGCACCCATCGTGTACTCGGCATCGAGCACATGGGGCTGGGAAACACTCGCTGATGGCAGCAGAGCACTCACGGTCCAAGGGCGTTGCTGGGGTGTCGCCGTCGCCGCCGCGGCGACGATCGCCGGCGTCGTCGGTCAGCTCGCCACGATTGGACTCATCACCCACGCGGCCGACGGAACGACTGCGGCGACGGTCTTCATCTACTGCTGCCTCGGTGCCGCCGCAATGCTGTTGCTCGGCTACGAATGGGTCTTCGTCCACGGAGTCACCAAGCAACCACCTTCCGGTACGACCACCACCTCGATGCCGGTGCGACAGGACGTGAGCGCCACCCTGTGATCAGCTCTGCGGAAGAGCGGGAGCGATCACCGGACGACGTCCAGGGTGACCTCTGTCAGCGGCGCGCTGGTGCAGGTCAGAATCCGACCGTCGGCTTTCTCCCGCGCGGTCAGGCAGTTCGGCTCCTGCTGCGAGACCTTTCCGGCGCGCAGCCGCACCACGCACTCCCCGCAGCTGCCCACCGTGCAGGAGAACGGCAACGCCAACCCGGCCGCGAGCCCGGCGTCGAGCAGCGTCTGGCCCGGTTCGGCCACCGCGGCGCCGACGGGTCGCCCGCCGTCCTCGACGAGCATTCGTTGCGGCGTGGTGGATCCGGCCGCCGCGACCGGTCCGGTGGTGTAGCGCTCGACGTGGACGTGGTCGTCGGGGACACCGAGCTCGTCCAGCGCCTGCCGGGCGGTGTCCATGAACGGTTCCGGTCCGCAGAGGTAGAACCGCGTGCCGGGCGACGCGAGGCTGCCGGCCCATTCCCGGACACCGGAAACGTCGAGCCGTCCGTCCCGGGAAGTCAGCACGTGCGTGACGGAAAGGCGGTCGTGCTCGGCCAGCCTTTCCAGCTCGGCCGCGAAGATGGTCTCTTCCAGGCTGCGGTTGCTGTAGAGCAACGCGATGCGGTCGGTCGACTCGGCGAGCAGAGACCGGATCATGCTCATCATCGGCGTCACACCACTGCCCGCCGCGATCAGCGCGACGTCGTGCCCGGTCTCCACGTGGAAGGAACCCGACGGGCCGCGCACGGACAACGTGTCCCCCACCGCGAGAGTGCGGTGTACATGAGTGGAGAACCTGCCGCCCTCAACGTGTTTGACCGTGATCTCCAACCGGGACGAGCCCGGCGCCGATGACGCCGAGTAGGGCCGGCGCACCTGACGTCCGTCGATGTCGGTCACCAGCGTGAAGAACTGGCCGGGCCGGAAGTCGAACGGCCTCCCCGCGTCCTCCAGCACCACCGTGACGGCGCTGGCGGTCTCCCGGCGCACCTCGACGACACGAACCTCGCGCAACGGGTCGGCGGCAGCGGCACGCCGCCCGAGGCCAGCAACCTCGTACCCCTCCTTGCGAAGCCCCCAGCGGTAGGCCAGGTTCATCATCGCTCGCAGCCACCTGACCGGAACCAGGCGCGAGACGCTCGCCCACCTGCTCGTGGTGTTCGCGGCGAGGTGCCGGCTGGCGAGCGCCATCAGGTCGGGCACCTCGGCGTGGTCGACGTGCGCGGTCCACAGCCGGGCCTGCGCCACCGCGTTGTTCGTGGTCAGCTCGGCGGACTCGACGTCGACGAGCACCGCGGCGTGCGGTGGTGCGCCCCGCAACGACAACGGCTCCAGCAGCGCGGGATCGACGGTGATCGTCGCGCGGCCTCGGACGTGCAGCACGCCGATGCGCCCCGGGACCAGCGCGGCGAACGACAGCCGGTCGTCTTCGAGCAGGTTGTGCAACGTGTCCGCGCGTTTGTTGCCCTTCCGGTCGGCGATCACGAGCGTGCGGCCGTCAACGATCCGCGCGACCGGGTGCTGGTCTCCACGCGGACTGGTGTCACTCCCGCCCGATGAGTCCCATGTGGACAGAAGCAGGAACGGTGCGGTGGCGAGGAAGTCCGCGACACCGGGCAGCGCGAGCGGTCCACCGTCGACCTCGGGCGCGGGCACCGCCGGAACGGGCGGTTGCCACAGCCCGGAACGCAGGACGGCCTGGGCGCAGTGCACGTACACCTGCTCGACGTCGAAGAGCACCTCGCCGCCCCGGCCCGCGGACGCGGAACCGTTGACCCGCAAGGTCTCCCCCACACCCGGCAACAGGAAGAGCAGCGACGCCGGTCCGACAGCGGGTTCGCTCAGCGCGAAGGAGATGCGGGTCGGCGAGTGCACGCGCGCGAAACCAGGTTTGCCGCCGACCAACGTCGTTCTGCTCGTGCCGTCCGCGTCCCGATGACCGAACCCCGCGATCGGACTGCGGCCAAGCACGTCGACGCAGCCCTCGTCGAGCGCGCCGACCTGCTTCAGCACGATCATCGACGCCGGGCGGCCGACGACGGCCTCGATCTCGTCCGCCGTCGCCAGCCGATGCGCAGATTCTCGCCCTGAACCCTTCTTTTCGCTGGTCATGACACTATTATGAGCTTTTGCTCAGGTTTTGCGTACTCGCTTTTCCCGCGTCAGGAGGGGCCCGCCGTGCCGTCGTCCAACCGCCACGTCGAACCACGTCGCAAGCCTCGGCAGGTCCGGGCGGAGCTCACCCGCGACCGCATCCTGACCGCGGCTGCTCACGTTTTCAGCGAGCACGGGTACGCCGCGGGCACCACCAACCGCATCGCCGAACAGGCCCGTGTCTCGATCGGCTCGCTCTACCAGTACTTCCCGAACAAGGACGCGATCCTCGCCGAGCTGCTGGTGCGCCACGTCGACCGCGGTCGCTGGGACCAGGGCGACCGGCTCGACCTCTCGCCGGGAACCCTGGAACAGGTGGTGCGGGCACTAGTCCGCGACGCCGTCGACAACCACCGCGACGACCCGCAGCTGCTCCGGATCATGGTCGAGGAGGGACAGTTCTCGGACGAGCTGCGCGAGACGATCACCCGCCACGGCGCGCAGCGCGTCGCCCAGGTCCGCGAGCTGCTCGCCCGGCACCCCGACGTCCACGTGCGGGACCTCGACACCGCGGCCGATCTGATCGTGTTCACCGTCGAGCTGAACACCCACCGGCTCGCGGCCTCTCCGCAGACCGGCTCGATCGAGACCTTCGAGAACGAGCTCGTGGACATGGTGACGCGGTACCTGCGCGGCTGAGGGCTTCGACGCTCCCCCGAATCAGCCGTAGCGGAGGGGCTTGCGCGCGGGCTCTTCGAGGATCCGCGAGGCGAGCCAGGCAATCCCGTCGGCCGTGGCGGCCGGGGTGCCGGTCGGCTGGATCACGTGGCTGAGCACCGTGCGGGTGACGATGTCGATGACCACGTCGATCTGGTCACCCGTCAGCCCCGTCCGGTAGGACGCGACCCGTTCGACGAGCATCGCCTTCACCCCGGCCAGCAGCGTCTCGGCCTGCGTGGTCAGCAGCGGCACCAGTTCGGTGTCCGCGCCGTGCGTCGCCGACGCGATGGCGCGGACCAACTGGTTGCCGCGGGCGAGTTCGAGCACGTCGCGCACCGCGTCGTAGACCGCCTCGACCAGGTTGTCGGCGTGGCGGTCGAACGCGTCGCCGATCGCCTTCACGAACCGGTCGAGCTCGTGGGCGAGCATGGCGTCGGCGAGCGCGTTCTTGGAGCCGATCTCGTTGTAGACGGTCTGGCGGCTCACCCCGACCTGCTCGGCGAGCCGCGCCATGGTGACCGCGGCCCAGCCGTTGCGCGCCGTCATCTCGATCGCCGCCTCGACGATCGGCTGCCGGCGCTGGCCGCTCGCGGCCGGAGAAGTCATGCCCGCGATCCTAAGCTGTGCCGACCCGCCCCGGCGCGACGAAGTCGATCTTCTCCCGGACCCCGCAGTCCGGGCAGCACCAGGAGTCCGGGATCGCGGACCAAGGCGTGCCCGCGGGGAAGCCCTCACGGGGATCGCCGGTCGTCTCGTCGTAGACGTAACCACAGCCGGGACACATCCCACCGGCCGTTGCGTCGCCACGGGTGTCGGCGACGACGTCCTCCAACGTGCCGACGCCTCCGTACCGCGCGAGCACCTTCTCGCGCTTGCTCGGCTGGATGTTGGCACGGCCGATGTCACCGTCGAAGTGAGCACGCACCCGCGGGTCCATCACCCGGCGCCACAGCGGAGGCACCAGCGCCAGCAGGATCATCCCGGCGTACCCGGTCGGCAGCACCGGCGACTCGGCGAAGTCGCGCAGCGTCTGGTAGCGGCGGGTCGGGTTGGCGTGGTGGTCGCTGTGCCGTTGCAGGTGGTAGAGCAGGACGTTGGTGGCGATGTTGTTGGAGTTCCAGCTGTGGCTGGGATCCACCCGCTCGTACCGGCGGCGATCGGGCGCCCCGACCTTCTGCCGCAGCATCCCGTAGTGCTCCATGTAGTTCACGACCTCCAGGAGCGAGAAGCCGATGATCGCCTGGATCAGCAGGTACGGCACGATCCCGACGCCGAGCCAGGCGATCATCGCTCCCCACAGCACGGCCGACATCAGCCACGCGTTGAGCACGTCGTTGCCCAGCCGGAACGGGTGCCGGTCGCGGCGCGCGTACCGCTTGCGTTCGAGCCGCCACGCCGACTTCACCGAGCCGGCGACGGTGCGCGGCCAGAACCGGTAGAAGCTCTCCCCCACCCGGCTGCTCGCGGGGTCCTCCGGGGTCGCGACCCGCACGTGGTGGCCGCGGTTGTGCTCGATGTAGAAGTGTCCGTAGAAGCTCTGCGCGAGTGCGATCTTGGACAGCCACCGCTCGTGGCTCTCCTTCTTGTGCCCGAGCTCGTGCGCGGTGTTGATGCCGATGCCGCCGACGCACCCGATCGACACCGCGAGCCCGATCTTGTCCAGGACGGACAGGTCCCCGCGCGCGATCAGCCAGAACGCCAGCACGAACCCGGCGTACTGGATCGGCAGGAACAGGTAGGTGATCCAGCGGTAGTAGCGGTCGTTCTCCAGCCGCTCGATCACGTCGTCGGGAGGGTTGCTGCGGTCCAGCCCGGCCACGAGGTCGATGGCCGGGACGATGAGCAGCACCACGATCGGGCCGATCCAGAACCAGATGCCCCAGCCGGTCGCCGCGTGCAGGCCTATCGCCAGGAACGCCAGGGACGGCACGACCAGTCCCAGCAGCCACAGGTAGCGCTTGCCGTCGGTCCACTGCTCGGTTGAGCCGACGGGCACCGTTGCCTTCAAGTCGCTCATGCCACGCTCCTCAGGAGGTTGACAGAACGATAGGGCTTGTAAAGTTGATTTGACAAGGGTCGGCTATTTGTAAACCTCGGCGAGCACCGCGCGGGCGGCTCGGCGACCGGAGTGCAGCGCGCCCTGGATCGAGCTGGTGTCACGGTGGTCGCCGCACACGTAACGGCGTCCGCCCGCACGCACGGACTGCCGCAACCGGTGCGGCGCGTTCATCGCCGGGAGCGCCCGCTCGATCTCGTACCTCCGCAGGACTTCCCATCGACTGGCGTCGGTGCCGTACAAGCGGTTCAGGTGCGTGCGAACGTCCTGTTCGGACGCTTCGCCCAGCACGGTCGCCTGCACCAGCGGGGCATACGGCGAATACGGGCGCGAGACCTCCGACATCACGGCGGTGTTCACGACCGGGCCGCCGTTGGCGTCGATGACCAGACACCCGTCCCGCAGCGGGGATCGCGGCGGCCGGAAGTACCAGGTGGTGACGCTGTTCCAGCGGGGTTCGGCGAGCCCCGGCAGCAGGGTGGCCGCGGTCGCGCCGTCCGTCGCCACGACCACCGCGTCGGCGGACACGCGTCCGCCGTCTTCGAGGTCCACTCCGTCGTCGCGCACGGCTCGCACCGCGGTCTCCAGCTGAACGGTCCCGTCGGGTAACCGCGCCGCCAACGCCTTCGGCAGCTCACCCATGCCGAGCGCGGGCACGGCCGCACCACCACGCGCGAAGCTGCGCCACACCAGGTGGAAGAAGCGCGACGACGTCTTCAGATCCCGTTCCAGGAACACACCGGAGAGGAACCGGCGGAACACCGCGTCCACCGCCCGGTCGGTGACACCGAGGCGCCGCAACTCTTCTCGTGTCGTGCGGTCCGTTGCAGCGAGAAGCGGCCACACAGGTCCGAACGCGTCCCGTGCCGAGAACGCGGCCAGCGCGGCCAGATCACGCGCGCCCAGGACGTGCTGACGCAGCATCCCGTCCCACGCGGCGGATCCGCTGCGCGGGTCCGCGAGCAGGTCGTGCCTGCCGTTGTCGTGCACGAACACGCCGGACCTCAGGTGCCGCAACGGGAACGGGCCCAGGTCCAGGCGCTCCAGTTCCGGGTAGGCGGGCAGCATGATCTGGAAGCCGCGGTCGAACCGCACGCCGTCGACGACGTCCGTCCGCACGCGGCCACCGACCTCGTCACCGGCCTCCAGCACCGTGACTTCGACGCCGGCCGCGGTCAGTTCCAACGCAGCGCTCAACCCCGCAAGGCCTGCTCCCACCACCACGATCACAAATCGACGGTATGGGCCACACCGCGGGTCCGCATGACGGACTACTGATCCGCGAGATCGCCACCGAGTGCGGTGTCCAGCAGGTCACCCAGTTGTTGGAGCTGCGCGGCCGACAGCGCGCTGAACGACGACTCGACGACGCCGTCGACCAGGTCCTGCCCCTCGGCCCGCAGCCGCGCACCCTCGTCGGTGAGCCGATGACGCACCGCTCGCCCTGGTCCGGCAACGCGTTCGATGAGCCCGCGCTCGGCCATGCGCACCGCCAGGGAGCCGAACGACTGGTCGGTCTGAAAGGTCAGCACCGCGAGGTCGTGCAGCGACGCGTCCGGCTTGCGGTGCAGGTGACGCAGGGTGTCCCACTGCACGAGCGACAGCCCGAGCGGGGCCAGCGCCTGGCTGAGCGCCCGGTGGTGGCGGTGCTGCAGGCGCTTCACGGCGAGCGCGACGTCGGCGGGACGGTGCTTCACAGCGGCGATCTTAACCATCTTGCTTATCTAAGCATGCTTATCTAAGGTTCCTTATATGACTCAGACCTACCTGCTCCTCCACGGCGGAGGCGGCGCTGCCACGATGACGACGTTCGCCGACCTGTTGGCTGAACGCACCGGTTCCCAGGTGCTGGCACCCACCCATCCCGGCTTCGGCGGCACTTCGCGGGCCGGGCTCACCAACGTTCCCGACCTCGCACGGCACTACATCGCGATGCTCGACCAGCTGGACCTCACGAACGTGACGGTGCTCGGCAACTCGTTCGGCGGCTGGCTGGCGGCCGAGATCGCCCTGGGCGCCAGCCCCCGCGTGAGCAGCGCGGTGATCGTCAACGGGATCGGCGTCGAGGTCGCCGGCCACCCGATGACCGACGTCAGCGGCATGTCCGTCGCCGAGATCCGGTCCTTCTCGTTCCACGACCCCAGCAGGTTGCCCGCACCCACCGGGGGCGGCCCGAGCCCGGACGTGCAGGCGCTCATCGGCTACACCGGACCGTCCATGTCGGACCCGACCCTGCTCGAACGGCTCGGCGACGTGCGCCTTCCCGTCCACGTGCTCTGGGGCGAGAGCGACCGGATCGTCGACCCCGGCTACGGCAAGGCGTACGCGGCCGCGATCCCGTCCGCGACGTTCACCCTGCTCCCCCGCACCGGCCACCTGCCCCAGGTCGAGACGCCGGAGGACCTGCTCACGGCGTTGCTCGCGCTCAGCTGAACCTGGGTTCGACGCCTCGCAGCCGCAGGTGGGCGAGCAACGGCTGGGAATGGCTGTGCAGGTTGGCGACGGGGTAGGCCTGCATGGCGACGCCGAGATCGGGCAGGGCCCACGTCTCACCGGGCCGATCGCTCTCCGGCGCGAGGTAGCAGTCGGGGCCGGACAACGTGCCCGTCCACGTCGAGGGGTAGGCGGCGGTGTGCGCGTGCAGGGTCATGCGCCGCCACTCGTCCCACGCCAGGTCCGGGTCGTATCGGGAGGCCGCCCAGATCAGCGTCATGTTGACCGAGAACCACACCTGGCCCTGCCCGCTGACGGGCCACCGATGCCGCGCCCCCAGCGGTGAGCCGGCTCGGCAGGTTTCGTCGATCGTGTGCAGCAACGACCGTGCCTGCTCCGGAGTGGCCGCACCGCAGAGGATCGCCCACGGCTGCACCTCCAGCCACAGGTCGTGATCGCCCACGGGGTTACCACCTGGGGCATGCGCGCGACGGAACCAACGGCCGTTCCACTCCCCCGCAACGCGTTCACGCAGATCGGCCGCACGTTCACGCGCTTCCTCCGCCGTCGCGTGATCACCCAGCCGTTCGGCGAGGCCCGCGTACACCGGAAGCACCCAGGCGGCCATCGCCGAGTTCAGCACCGACTCGCCGCGTTCGATCATCAGGTCGCGGTCCACGCCGGACTCGCTGATGGCGAGGTCGTTCCAGTCGGCGTTGAGGATGCGGACGTGCCCGTGCTCCCCCACGCCGACCTCGTCGACGAAGAACCGGAACTGGCGCCGCAGGTTCTCGGCGAGCGGCACGGGATCGGCGCCGTGGCAGGGGTGGTACGGCACCGGCTGGCCGAACGCGGCCAGGTCGCCGGTCGCCGCGGCGTACTCGGCGGCCAGCCAGAGCGCCCACAGGTTCTGGTCGGACGGCCGGAACAGCTGGGTCCAGGGCTGCTTGTGACCGTCCAGCGCGTACGGCAGATCCCCGTCAGGACTCCCCCAGGCACACGTGTTGCGCAGGACCGACAGCGCGAGGTCCGGTTCGAGGTGGACAAGCGGGAGCGCGTGCTGCAACGGATCCCTTGCCGCGCCGTTGAATCCGTGCCGGAACGCATAGGCGGACCCCTGGTTCAGCGTGTGACCGCCAAGCACGCCATCAACGCAGGCGCCACCGGTGAGCATCGCCGCGTGCCAGGTGATCTCAGGAGTCTCGGCCGGCAGCCGCTCCCGCAGCGAGGCCAAGCTGTCGGCGTAAACCACCGCCGGTTCCACCGGTCCGTCCAGCAAACCGAACCGGAACCACACCGTCTTCCGCCCGCCCGGCGGCACCTCCACCGCAACCCCGACCGTCAACGCCCCGTCGACGCTCTCCACCCGCTCGCCCCCGCACACCTCCAGCCCCACCCGCTGTTGATGAGGGGAGCTTTCATCAACGTCAGGTTTAGGAAAGCTCCCCTCATCAACAGCGGGTGGGCCGAATTCGAGGTTCACCGAGCGCTGGCGCACCACCCATTCCTCGGTCAGGGAACGGTGCAGCGTCGTCTCGGCTCGGTTGACCACGTCGACCCGGATGAGCACCCACGGCGCCTCGCCCTCCGGGCACATGATCGTGCGTTCGACCTCGGCGTGCGCATCGGCCACGGAGAGACGGAAGAAGGTGGGACCGAACAGCTTTGTCGTGGCGGCGTCGGTGGAAAGCTCGCCGAACCGGGCGATGCCGGTGTTCTCGGCGAGCCACCGGCACCCGAGGTGCTCGTCCCACACGCTGCTGAGCCCGTCACTGCCGGCCACCAACGTGATCCGGCGGTTGCCCAAGTGCACCCGGTGCACGGACTTCGGCGGGTCGAGGATCGGATCCCACGGCGCAGGGCCCGCCCGGTAGTCGAACGCGGGCAGGCCCTCGGCCGTCGTCCACTCCCCGAACGCGCTCACCCGTAGCAGCGTTCCGGCAGCGCCACGGGTGGGCAATCGTCCGATCAGCGCCAGAAACTCCGCCGGCGCTCCGGTGCGGCGGGCTGCTGGGCGAACTCCCGCAGCACCTGCTGCGCCCGTGCCCACAACTGGTTCACGTCCCCGCCCGCCGTGAGCTCCACGACCAGCTGCCGCAGCGGCTCGTACGCCGGCCCCTGCCGCGAGGCGACGAGGGTGCCGAGCCGGCTGGCCAGGTCGGCGAGCAGCTCCCGGCGTTCCCAGTCGGGCCGTCCCGCGTCCTGCTCCAGCCGCCCGACTTCCAACGCGGCGATCTTGCGCAGCTCCGCCGGGTCGTCGGGCGACGGCACGGGTGCCGGTGCGGGCATCATCTTGGACGCCAGAGGACGGCCTCGGGTGCGTCCCGCGGCGGCTTGCGGTGCCGGAGGAGGCAGAGGTGCGCCGTCGAACGCGGACCGCGCCACGGGGCCACCGCCGTACCCACCGCCGGGCGCCGCGCCAAAACTCACCATCGGCGCGGCGGCGAACGGTGCCACCGGCATCTCCCAGCCCGCAGGCGACTCGACCGGCTGCACCACCCGATGCACCTTCCCGTCGGACACCACTTGCTCGTCCACCGCGACGAACGCGGTGAAGCGGCACAACACACCGAACCGCAACGAGGTCCGTACGATCTCGGGCTCCACCGCCCGCTCACCGGTCGCGTACCGATCTTCGAGGTCGCGCAGCGCCGCACGGGCCCATTGCGCCCGGACCGCGGGCTCGGCGAGACGCACCACCGGCACGGTCTCCTGCCAGTCCGAACCGTCCCTGGTCCGGCCGCGCACGCTCAACGACTCCGGCGCCGATCCGCGGTAACGGCCGAACGCGACCAGCGGCACACCGGGGTAGATCGCCGTGGGCTGCTTGGGCAACGACGACTCGGGCGCCACCACGACGTCGGTGATCAACGGCGCGCCGATCCGCCGCTGGATGTGCGCCATCGCCTCGTCCAGGCGGTCCTCGCTCTCGACGAGCTCGCACCGGCCCGCGCCCGCCGCGGCCAGCCTGCCGAGGAACCCCGCGTTGACCGCCGTGTCGATGCCGACGGCGTGCACCCGTGTCCGGTTGAGCACCGGATCGATGTCGCGCAGCAGCTGGTCCTCGTTGCCGACCTGCCCGTCCGTGACCAGCACCAGGACCGGATCGCGGCCCTCCCGCACGTCCGAGAGCAGGCTCAGGCCCTGCCGCAGCGGCTCGAACATCTCGGTACCGCCGCGCGCCTGCACGCCCGCGAGGTGTTCGACGGCGCGGAAGCGGTGCCGGTCGGTCGCCGCGACGAGCCCGCTGCCGAGCTCCGTCGGCCGTTCCACGCGGTCGTCGAAGGTGATCACGGAGAACGTGTCGTCGTTGGTCAGCGTGTCGACGATCCGAGCCGCCGCGCGCCGGGCCGCGACCATCTTCCAGCCCGACATGCTGCCGGAACGGTCCAGCAGCAGCACGACGTCACGCGGGCGGACCTGGCCGGACAGGTCCGGCGGCAGAACCGTCAACTGGTAGGTGCCCTCGTCGGCGTTGTCGGGATCGGGCACGCACACAGCCGCGGAGCTGTTGCCCGCGTAGGCCAGGCGCAGCACGAAGTCCCGGTCGACGCGCTCTCCCGGCACGACCGACACCGTGTTGCCCTCGGTGACGACCGTGTGCAGGCTCGACCGCACCTCGCCGAGCTCGAGCCCGGCCGGGTCGATCTCCACGCCGATCCCGAGCCGCACCGGGTTCGGGAAGCCCGGCAGCAGCACCGGCGGCGTGATCCGGGACGCGTCCGGCACCAGGTCCGTGTCGTCGGCGTACCCGTCGCCCACGGACGGCCCCGGCAGCGGCGAGCCCGGCACGTACCTGGGCGCCACCACCAGCGGGAACCGGAACGTGGCCGCGCCGTCCTCGAACACCAGCGGCCCGACCAGGCTGAGCTCGACGGTCACCCGTTCGCCCGCCGGGATGTTGCCGACCCGCATGGTGAAGACGTCGGGCCGCTCCTCCTCCACGATGGACGCTCTTCGGCCCGCCGCTATCGCGTCGTCGTAGGCCTGGCGCGCGGCGCCGCGTTCCTGCAGTTCGGCCTCGACGGTGCGGTCGCCGGCGGTCATCTTCATGCCGGTGACGGCGGCGCGGTCCGGCAGCGGGAAGACGTAGGTGGCTTCGAGGGCGGTGTCGTGGGTGTTCACGAAGCCGGTCGTCAGCACGACGCGGCCGACGAGACCGGTGATCGTCGCCCGCACGTCGAGGCGCTCCAGCGGCAGGTTGCCGCGTTCGGTGCGCAGCGCGCCGACACCCGCGTCCTCGCTGGTCCGGGCGATGCGGTCCGCTTCGGTGGACGTCATCGGGGCGACGGAGATGGTCATCAGGACTCCCTTTCATTCGTGAGCAGACCACGGGCGGCGAGCAGGTCGAGCAACGGCCGGGCGGCGGCCGCGAGGTCCGCGCAGTCGGCGGCGGTGGGCGTACCGGGCACCAGCAGGACAGCGCCTCCGCCGAGCGCGACCCCGTTCAACGCGACGGCCTGCGCCGGTGGTGGCGCCGCAGCCGGTGCGGCGGCGGGTTCGGCCCAGAACCGGGGACGGACTGCCTCCGGTGGTGCCGGATCACCGCTCTCGAGCAGTTCTTCGGGAACTCGGGCGATCGCCGCCAGCGTCTGGTCGGTGGCGCCCGCGAGCTCGGTCTGGATCTCCGCCAGCGCCCTCCCCTCCGACTGCAGTCGCTTCACGGCCACCAGCTGGAGCAGGTGGCGCTTCTCGTACAACGCCGTGCGGCCGCGCATCGCGGACGGTCTGTCGACCAGCCCGGTCGTCGCGTACCAGCGAACGGCCCGCCGGTCGGGCACGTCCCGCACGCGACCGTTGGGCGCGCCCGAGTACTCCGCCGTCAGCGCGGCGGAGACACGTTCCAGCAACTCGTCGAGCGTCCACACCACTCGATAGTGACACTGCAACCGTGACAGTGTCAACGTCCTAAACCTGGTGTGGATCTTGTCCAGTCACCCGGTAGGGTTCCGCGGGTCCGCGTGCCCCTGTACATCCACACGAAGGACGGAGAGCACGAGTGACCACCGACGAGGTCGGCCAACTAACCGACCACGCCGCCGCGTTAGGCCGCTTGAAGACCAAGAAGTCGCAGATCCTGTACGCGCTGGAGCACATGCCGCGCGGGTGCACCGTCGAGGACGTGCGCAGGTGGCTGTTCAAACACGGCCAGAAGGAACCGGGCAGGCCTTACGCCGCAGCGATCGTGAACGAGTGGCGTGCGCGCAACGGCGTGACCGACACCGGCGGCCACGTGCTGCTGACCCCGGAACTGATCGCCGAGATGGACGAGGCCGACCGCGAGGTCCCCGAACCGGCTGAGCCCCCGAAACCCGATGGTGCCAAGGGTTTCTACGCGGTCGCACTGCTGAGCATCGGCGTCAGCGTCGACACCTCGTGGCGGTTCTTCGAGCAACGGCTGGGCATCACCGACACCTGGGAGCGCGTCGCCCTGTTCTCCGTGATGGAGGCAGCGCTGATCGCGTGCGGCTGGGCCATGCGCGGTGGCGTGCGCCGCGACGGCCGCCCCGGTCCGGCACGACTGGTGGCGTGGGCGCTGACGGCGTTCGCCGCGTTCGCCGCCCTGAGCCTGTCCGGCCCGATCGCCGGCACTGCCCGCGTCCTGCTAGGACCGGTGCTGGGCCTGGTGATGCTGCACCTGGCGCTCGGCATCGAGATCCGCGCGTCCCGCCAACGCACGACAACCTGGGCACGCGTAGGCCGTGAACTGCGGGAACGCGTGTTGTCGTTGCTGGGCTTGGGCGACGACGGCCGCGACGCCCTGGCGCGCACCCGCGACCGTGCGGCGTTGCGCGCGGCCAAGCTGGCCCTGGCCAGCCGCTGGACGCCGTGGCGAAAAGCCCGCCTGCGCAAGGCACTGCACGTCTCGCACGTAGCGCACGACCCCGCCCAGCGCGACCGGATGTTGCGCGAACTGGGAGTGCTCCAACACGCGGACAAGCTCGCCGAGACCACCCAACCGTCCCCGTGGTGACCTTCGCCTCCGCCGCTCCCGGTCTAGCGGCGGAACTAGCCGACCTGGTGAACCGCGTTTATGCCGAGGCCGAGAAGGGCCTGTGGGTCGGCGACACGGCCCGCACCACCGAGTCCGAGATGGCAAGCCTCGTCGACGCCGGGCAAATCGCGGTGGCCCGATCGTCCGGGCGTCTTGTCGGCGCAATCCGCATCCAGCAGTTGGACGACAACACCGGCGAGTTCGGCATGCTCGTCGCCGCACCGGAAGAACGCGGCACCGGCCTCGGCCGCGACCTGGTCACCTTCGCCGAGGCCTGGGCGCGCGAGCGCGGGTTGTCCCGCCTGCAGTTGGAACTGCTGGTCCCCCAAACCTGGACGCATCCGGTCAAGAACTTCCTGCGGGCTTGGTACACGCGCATCGGCTACCAGGTCGTACGCACGGACGACTTCGGCGAGGCCTTCCCACAACTGGCCCCGCACCTCGCCTGCCCGTGCGACTTCCTCATCTTCCACAAGAACCTGTAACGACCTCGGTCTCGGGATCGTGGCGAAGTCCGGTCGTGCCGGCCACAACAATCGTCGCCTTCTCCCACGGCCGTTCCCTGCGCATGAACGGCAGTTCTTCAGCCAGCCACGCGGCAACGTGACGCCGCTGCGCCGCCGAATCACCGTCCCGCGCCACCAACCGACGTTCCTGCTCATCCAGGTCGCCCTGCACCCAGATCGACGCGTCGAACCACGCGGTCAGTTCGTCGCGGATGATCCCGGTGCCCTCAACCCACACGACGTCCGCCCCGGCCGGGACGCGGATCGCCCCCGGCCGGTCGTGCTCGATCCAGGCGGGCGGCCGGAACTCGACCGCCTCACCCCGGCGAAGAGGCCGCAACACGTTGTGGGCCAGGAGATCCGCCCAGTCGAAGAACGCCTGGTTCCACGCGATGTCGTCGGTGTGCACGACCTCGGACCGGGGAACAACCTGCCGCATCCGTTCGACGAGGGTGGACTTCCCGGCGCCGCCGCGTCCGTCAACCGCGACGAGAACAGGCCGTCTGGGTGCACGCAGTCGTCCCACAAGGTCCGCCAGCTTCTCGACCCGCCATCCCGCGGCCTCGACCTCACCTTCGTGCAGGCGCATGCACCCCATCATCCAACGGCGAAGCGCCCCACCGCCACGAACGCGGCCAGGAGCAACAGAACCACGTTGACGGGCAACGACTTGGTCTCCCCCAGCTTCAGGTGCACCCGCATCGCAAAAACCTGCACGATCACCAGCCCAACGGCGGCGATCGGCGTGAGCACCGGCGCGATGCCGGTCAGCTGCGGCAGGACCAGCCCAAGCGCACCGAGCACCTCAACGGCACCGATCGCCTTGACGGCCCCGTCCGTCATGTCCTTGGCCCACTCGAACCCGCCGGACGCGACCATCTGCTCACGCGGGCGCACCACCTTCATGACGCCGGCCGCCAGGTAGACCGCCGCCAGCAGCCCCTGCACCACCCACAACGCGATGTTCACCGCAGTCTCCAATCCTTACGAGTTGTGCGTAGCCACATGCTGTGTAAGTTTTGAAGCGCCGCAAAAGGCACATCGATGTATGTGTCCAGGAAAGCGAGGCGAGCTGTGGCCGGGATCACACGCACACGCACCTGTCCGCCGCTGCTGAACGACGGCGGCGCGGTCCGGGAGGTGCTGGACCGCATCAGCGACAAGTGGAGCCTGCTGACCCTGGGCGCCCTGCGGTCGGGCCCGCTGCGCTTCGGCGAGCTGGAGAAGGCGATCGGCGGCATCTCCCAACGAATGCTCACCCTGACGCTGAAGCACCTGGTCGAGGACGGCCTGGTCAGCCGCACGGCCTACCCGGAAGTGCCGCCGCGCGTCGAGTACGAGGTGACCGCGCTCGGCAAGACGTTGGTGCCGCTGGTGATCGCGCTGGCCGAGTGGGCGATCGAGCACCGCGACGAGATCAACGCCAACCGAGGCTGCTCACCCAGCGAGTAGCTCCGCACGCGATGGTGCAGGCGAGGCGAAGCGAAGGCGCAGCCGAGCCGCTTTTCAACCGCGACCACCCGCAAGGTCGTGCCACTGGCGACGTTGAACACAGACACCGAAACCAGCCCGGCACAATCGAGTTAGATCCAGATCATGACGCCACGGATCACGGTCTGCCGGGGATGCTGCTGCGGAACCACCCGCAAACACCCCAACGTCGACCACGACCACCAACTCGAGGTCCTGCGAGCAGCCCTCCCAACCGTTCGCGTGGCCGACTGCCTGGACGCCTGCGAGTCGTCGAACATCGTCGTCGTGCAACCCACCCCTGCCGCACGGGCAGCCGGAGCCAAACCGGCCTGGGTGGGCTCCGTGCTGAACGACGACGCGATACACGGCGTCATCGCCTGGATCAACGCGGGCGGCCCAGGCCGAGCCGCCCCACCCCCAGTGGTCGCCGAACGGATCGTGATGCCACCCGCGGTCAAGCCATGACCATCCGCCCGATCCTCGTGGCCGGCGACCCGCGCCTAAACACCCCCACCACCCAGATCACCGAGTTCGACGACGACCTGGCACAACTCGTCGAGGACCTGTTCGACACCAACACCGCCGCGAACGGCGCGGGCCTAGCAGCCAACCAGGTAGGCGACAGCCGCAGCGTGTTCGTCTACGACTGCCCGGACGACACCGGCCGCCATCACCGGGGCCACGTGATCAACCCGGTCCTGGAGACCTCCGGACCCCCGCTGACCGCACACGAAGGCTGCCTTTCGGTACCCGGCGAGCGTTTCCCGACCAGCCGAGCGGCCTGGGCCCGCGTAACCGGCGTCGACCTCCACGGCGCCGAGGTGAAGGTGGAAGGCACCGGGTTCTCAGCCCGGTGCCTCCAGCACGAGACCGACCACCTAGCCGGTCGCCTCTACCTGTCGCGGCTCCTGGAACCCCACGCCGCCGAAGCCGCCCTGATGCTGGAACGCAGCGGTTGGACCGAACCCGGCATCAGCTGGCTGCCGGGTGACGGGCCCGATCCGTTCCACTCCTGAGAGCGTTGCCGCACACCATCACTGCCGCAACAGCGCCGAGATCACTGAGGCAGCAACACCGAGTCGATCAGGTAGACGGTCGCGTTGGCGGTACGCACGCCACCGCAGATCACGTTGGCGTCGTTGACCTTCAGCGCGTCACCCGAGCCGGACACCTTCACCACGCCGGCCTGCACGGTCTTCTGGTCCCCGGCGATCTCGTCGGGCGCGATCTGACCGGGCACCACGTGGTAGGTCAGGATCTTGGTCAGCAGCGCGTCATCGGTCTTGAGCCTCTCGATCGTGGCGGCGTCGATCTTCGCGAACGCCGAGTCGACCGGCGCGAAGACGGTGAACTCGGCGCTGTTCAACGTCGAGACCAGGTTCACCTTCGGGTTGAGCTTGCCGGACACCGCGCTCACGAGCGTGGTGAGCAACGGGTTGTTGCTCGCGGCAACGGCGACCGGGTCGGCGGCCATGCCCGTGACGGAACCGGCGCCGGACGGGACCTGCTTGGCGTAGTCGGCACAACCGGGGCCGACGAGGTCACGGGCCGGGTCGGCCATCGCGGCGGACGAGGTCGTCGAGGTTGGCGTGGAGCTGGTGTTGCCACTGCTCGCCATGTCACCCGAACCACAGGCGCCGGCGAACAGGGTGAACGAGACGGCGCCGATGGCCAGGGCGGTGCTGCGGACGGTCTTGTTCATGACAGGACATCTCCAAAAAGTGGTCGAGCGGTTGCTGCACGTGATTCGCCACCACTCGGAGAACGGATGGGTGCGGTTACCGATCCGTTACCAATCCGCCTGTCCACAATGGACCAAAACAGAACAACCCGTTCAACACCGATCCACAGACGCCTCTGCCGCGAACACCAGAGGACGACGCCGTGGAAAGGAAGCCCGATGCCGAAGCGTGAGCGGTCGCTGCAAAGCATTCCACGCGACGACGACCGCCCGGCCGAACCCACTGCCAACGACCTGCTGGCCCTGGTGGCACGGGGCGACGAGGCGGCGTTCGAGCGGTTGTACGACCACGTGTCCGGCTCGGTTTTCGGCCTGATCAGAAGGGTTGTGCGCGACCAGGCGCAGTCGGAGGAGGTGTTCCAGGAGGTGATGCTCGAGGTGTGGCGGACCGCGACCAGGTTCGACCCCGGCAAGGGCAGCGCCAACACCTGGATCCTGACCCTGACGCACCGGCGCGCCGTCGACCGCGTGAGATCCGCCCAGGCCGCCACGCACCGCGAGGAACACGTGGCACGTCTCGACACCACCAGGCCGTTCGACGAGGTCAGCGAACAGGTCGACGGCCGCCTGGAACAACGCCAGGTGCGCCGCTGCCTCGGCAACCTGACCGACCTGCAGCGCGAATCCGTGTTGCTCGCCTACTACCAGGGCTACTCGTATCCCGAGGTCGCGAGCCTGCTCGGGCTGCCGCTCGGCACGGTCAAGACCAGGATGCGCGACGGCCTGATCCGACTCCGCGACTGCATGGGGGTGACCGGATGAGGAGCACATCCGCAGAACTGCACACGCTCACCGGCGCCTACGCCGTCAACGCGTTGGCGGACACCGAAAGAACGGCGTTCGAGACTCACCTCGACCGGTGCGGCAGCTGCGCCGCTGAGGTTGCCGAGCTCACCGCCACGGCGAGCCGGCTGGGCACGGCGGTCGACTCCCCACCGCCTCCACACCTGCGCGCGCGGGTGCTCAAGGCCGCCGCCGAGACCCGGCAGCTGCCACCGCGAACCGCCCGCGTGCCCCGGATTCGCAGGCTGCGCGAGGCGGGCGGTCTGCTCGTCGCCGCCTGTCTGGTGGCGGCGGTCGTCGTGACAGCACAGGGCCTGGGGTCCACGAAGGACAGTGACACGCTGGCCCAGATCTCCCGCGAGTACAGCCAGTTCACCGATTTCCTGTCCACCCCGGACGTCAAGCTGGTCAGCGCGGCCGGTCCGGACGGCGCCACGGGCACCGCGGTGGTGTCGGCGAGCCGGGACGAACTGCTGTTCCTGAGCCGGGATCTGCCCGAACCACCCGCCGACCGGGTCTACCAGCTGTGGTTCCTCGATGCCGGCGACCCCCGGCCCGCGGGGCTGCTGCCGGCGACCGGGTCGGCTCCGATGATGGCGTCGGGAGTGTCCGGCGCGCAGAAGGTGGCGGTGACGGTGGAGCCGCAGGGAGGGTCCGCGACTCCGACCAACCCACCCATGATGGTCATCTCGCTCGTGTGACGGTCACACCTTCACGCGAGCTTTGGTGGTCCACATCCGGTACCCGGCGGCGACGGCCTCCGCCTCCGAGGCGAACGCCATGTCGCCCTTCATCCGGTTGTAGTAAGGGGAATCGGAGGTGTGGTACACCATCGTCTTCGAGTTCCCCTTGAGCGGCAACGACTGCCGGACCGGCGGCTGCTCCACCACCACGTCCTCGGGCGCGGCCCGCCTCGGCGCGGGCAGGGCCAGCCGCGGCTTCGGCGGCTCGGGACGCAGCCGGTTGCGCACGGACAGCCACGTCATCAGCGAACCGACACCGAACGACACCAGGCAGAGCACGAACATCTGCGCGAACAACCAGAGCACGACGAACTCCTAGCGGACTACGACGTCGACCTGGCGCAGTGCCGGGTCGTACTCGCCGTCGGGGGCGGGACGGGTCTCAAGTGCGATCAGCGCGGGCGACACGCCTTGACCCACGAGCACGTCGCGGACCATCTCCGCGCGTTTCGCGGCCATCGCGGGGTCGGTGCCGTGCGCCACCAACGTGATCGAGGCGCGCGGTGCGACGAGAAGCATGCGGCCGACGCGTTCGACGAGCACCGGGCCGTGGCCTTCCCACCCGGTGGTGCCCTGCACGAACCGGATGGCGCCGTTGCCGTTCACCAGGCGGTTGATCGAGTCGTGCAACGCCGCGACGTTCAGATCACCGGCGGACGTGGACGGTCCGACCTCGACGCGGTCGGTGATCTGCAGTCCGTTCGCGGCCTGCTTGACGGCGTCCCGCACCGCGGTCGCGCGCGCTTCGTCCGGGACGCGGGCGGCGATCGCGAGCTGTCCGTTGTGGATGGTCGTGGTCACCTCGGACACCTTGGCGGACAGCGCCGCCGACACCAGGCGCCCGACCACGACCGGTGGGACGGGCAGGGTGCCGCCGAGCCGGAGCGCGGCCGTCACGCGGTGGTCGTCGGCCTTCGCGGCGTTGAGCAGCGCCACGCGTTCGGTGTCGTCCGCCACCGCGCCGGACAACAGGATCTCGCCACCGCGCACGGCCACGAGCAGCTGCTCCGGGCCCGCGGGACGCACGTCGGTGCTGCTGACACCGGACACGTCGGAGACCACGGCGCGTACGGCGTCCACGGACCGCGGCGACACTTCGCTCACCACGACCGAACGGCCGTTCACCTCGACCACGCCGTGATAGCCGGCCTTGCTCAGCGCAGAACGCACATCGGCGTACAACGTCCGTTCGACGTCGTTGCCGTACACGAGCACGCCGGTGGCGGCGAGCAGCGCGGGCACCAACAGTCCGCTGATCCAAACCGCGTGAGGAAGACGCACGGCGCAGGGATTACCGGACCGCGCTGCCGAAAATCCACTCGCTGCCACCGTTTGGACAGAACTTCACCCGGTCAGGTGGCAACCCTCAGCACGGCGCGGCACACCTCGACGGGATCGCGAACCTCGGCCACCGTCGCCGCCGCACGCGCCGCCGCGGCAGCGAACCGCGAGTCACCCAGCAACCGCGCCACCGCGGCACGCAAACCGTCCACAGTGGCCGGACGCACGATCACCCCGCTCCCCTGCCGCGCCACCCGGTTCGCCATCTCCCACTGGTCGCCGCCACCCGGCACGACCACGACGGGAACCCCGGCCAGCAACGCCTTGGCCAGCATGCCGTGCCCGCCACCGCAGACCACCACCGACGACGCGCGCAGCAACTCGTCCTGCCTGCCCGGCCCCGACCGCACCCACGCCGGCAGCTCGCCCGGTGCCGGGGCGAACGTCGACACCACGGCCCGCACACCCAGCTCCCGCAGCGCGTCGAGCGTCATCCCGGCCATGTCGGCGGCCCCGGTCCACGCCGTCGACGGCGCGACCATCACCAGCGGAGCGTCGCCCCCCGGTGGGCTGATCCGCTCCCGGCTCGCCTCCCACAACAGCGGCCCGACCACGTGCGCGTTGCCCGGCCAGTCCGGGCGCGGCACCTCCAGCGCGGGCAACGTGGCGATCAACCGCACGGCCGGCCCCGCTCCCCGCGCGCTCAAACCGATCCGCTGCCGCACGACCGCGCGCTGCCGCTCGCCCTGACGGAGCGACCTGGCCGTCATCGCCCGCAGCACCGAGTCCCGCAGCCGGCCTCTGAGTCCGAGGCCCGCGGCCAGCCCACTGCCCATCGGCGGCAGCGCCCTCGACGGTTCGTAGAGCGGATGCGGGGAGAGCTGCGCCCACGGCACGCCGAGCAGTTCCGCGGCCATGCTCGCGCCCAACGCCAGGACGTCGCACACCACCAGGTCAGGGCTGATCGCCGCCAGCTGAGGGGTGAGCTTGGTCGCCAGTTCCGCGGCCTGGTCGTGCAGCGCGCGGCCGAGATCAGCGGCATCTCGCAGGTCCGCCAGCGCCAGCCCGGTCACCCGTGCCGCCGTGATCCCCTCGCCCTTCGCGGCGTCCACCCACCGATCACCGGTGAGCAGCACCGGCGTGTCGCCGGCCTCCGCGAACCTCAGGCACAACGCGATCGCCGGCACGACGTGCCCAGGATCGCCCCCGGAGACGACCGCGACGCGCATCAGCCGCGGTCGCGAACCGGCTGGTACGTCCGCCGCAGCAGCCGGTGAACCCGCCGCACCGCCGCCAGCCGTTCGTCGACGTTGACCTCGAGCGCCCGCACCACCGGATCGTCCGGCCCGCGCCGCCGCCGGATCTCGGCGAGCCGCGCCTCGACCGTCGTCGGATGACCGTCCGGGCTGGTCGTCATGTCGGCGTACCAGAGCGCGTCCCGCAGCCGGCCACGTTCGTCGCCGAACTCCGCGAGCCGCTCACCCAACCCGGTCAGCTCGGCCACCGCCGACGCCCCGGAATGGTGCGCGACCAGCCCGCACACCCGCCGATCGAGCCCGGCCCGCACCAGGTAGTGCGCCCCGTCGAGGGAGTGCAGTCCGGTGTCGACGAGCTCCGACGCGTACCCGATGTCGTGCACCCAGGCGGCCGCGACCAGCAGTTCGCGCTCCTCGACCGGCAACACGCGCGCCACCTGCCCAGCCCGGCGCGCCACTCCGGCGGTGTGCGCCCAGCGACGCGGCAGCTCGGCGGCGAGCAACCGCCGCGCGGTGTTCCGCGCCCAGTCCGACAGCCAGGTCCCCGACATCTCCGGCGGGTCAGCCGAGAAGCCCAGCACGGACGCCCGCACCGCGCGTTCCACCAGCAACGGCACGAAGTCCCGCACCCGAGCGTCACCGAACCGCGCGTTGGCGCGCTCGATCCACTCGTGCACCAGGCTCGGCGGCACCTCGTCGTGCTCCCGGACCAGCCGCGACTCCAGGCGCCTGATCCGCTCGTCCACCTGCCGCCGCGCCTCGACGCTCGTGGTCGTCAGCACGTCACCCGCCTTCCGCAGCCCCTGCCCCGACCACCGTAGTCGCGCTCAGTCCGCCTTGGACACCAGGAGATCGATCACGTCCGGCAGCTCGGCCCGCAACCGCGCCACGGTCTCCGCGTCGCCGGCCAGGTGGTGCAGCAAAGCCCGCTGGAACACGCCGTCCAGCGTCACGTAAACAGTGCCAGAAGACCCCGCGACCACCCCGCCCAGCAGCTCGGCGTAGCGGCTGATCACCCGCCACACCATGGCTTCCCGGTGGGTGTCGATCTCCAGCACGTCCGCCCGGAACGACGCATCGAACAGGCTCTGGTTGCGTAGGTCGTACCAGAGCCGGTGCAGCGTGGCGTCCTGGCCGAGGGTGTCGAAGAACATCGCCACGAACTCGGCCCGCAGCTGCTCCGACGTGACGGCGTGCGCCACCACCTCGTCGTACCGCGTCACGCAGACGACCTCGTACTGGCGCACGGCCTCGGTGATCAGGTCGCGCTTGTCCGCGAAGTAGTAGTGCAGGACGCCGTGCGAGAACTCGGAGTTCTGCGCGATCTCCCGCAGGCTGGTGCGGGCGTACCCCAGTTCGGCCAGCGTGTGCAGGGTCGCCACGGCGAGCTCGGTCCGCCGGGCGTCGAACTTGTCGACCTGCCGGCGGGCGATGCGGTCCTGTTTGCTCTCCGCGACCTTGCTCTCAGCGACGTCTGTCACGCCTCGGATCCTAACGCTGATCTCGACAACAGTTGACCACTCGTCCAAAAAATCTTGGACAGTCGTCAAGGAAAAACTTGACGACTGTCAAGCCGCAGCTAGGGTGTGAGCCAACTCACCGAGGAGGCGTCGCCATGACGAGCTATCAGCTGAACGGACGGAAAGCGCTGGTCACCGGGGGTGCGCGAGGACTGGGCGCGGGCATGGCCGAGGCGCTGGCCGCAGCCGGCGCGGCGGTGCTGATCGGCGACGTCCTGGAGGAGGAAGGCAAGCAGACCGCCCAAGCACTGCGTGACTCGGGCGCGACCGCGGAGTTCGTGCCGTTGGACGTCACCGACGACGACAGCTGGGCGTCCGCCGTGAACACCGCGGTCGACGCGATCGGCGGGCTCGACATCCTCGTCAACAACGCGGGCATCGAGATCACCAGCCTGATCACCGAGCTCGACCCCGCCGACGTGCGCAGGATGCTGGACGTCAACGTCCTCGGCACCGCGCTCGGCATGAAGCACGGGCTGCGCGCGATGCGTCCGGGCGGCGCGGCGGGCAACGGCGGTTCGATCATCAGCGTCGCCTCCGTCGCCGCGACCATCGCCTTCCCCGGCATCAGCGTCTACTCGGCGACCAAGTCCGCCATCGACCGGCTGACCAGGGTGGCGGCCGCGGAGTCCGGCAAGCTCGGCTACGGCGTGCGGGTCAACTGCATCTACCCCGGTCTCACACCCACTGCCATGGGCAACCAGCTCGCCGTCGACTGCGCCGAGCTCGGCCTGTTCCCCTCACCCGAGGCGGCGGCGGGCGCGGTGGTGGAGCTGACCCCGCTCGGCCGGCTCGGGCAGGTCGACGACATGGCCGACGCCGTGGTGTTCCTGGCCTCGGACGCCTCGAAGTTCATCACCGGAGCTGGTCTTCCGGTCGACGGTGGGATGGGAATGTGATGAGCAAGCCTGTCGTCGTCTACGGCGCCTCCGGCTACACGGGCCGCCTGATCTGCGAATACCTGCGCGAGTACGGGGTCCCGTTCCTCGCCGCCGGTCGGGACGGCAAGCGCGTCAAGGAAGCCGTCGACGCGGTGCCCGGCATCGACACCGTCGACTACGAGGTCCTGGAGGTCGAGCACACCGAGGCGGCGCTGACGGAGGCGTTCACCGGCGCCAAGGTCGTGCTGAACACCGTCGGGCCGTTCTCCCGCTATGGCCACGAAGCGGTGCGGGCGAGCCTCAACGTCGGTGCGCACTACACCGACACCAACGGTGAGCAGGACTGGATGATCGACGCCGACGCGCGGTACGGCGCCGAGTTCGCGAAGCAGAACCTGTTGCTGTCGCCCGGCATCGCCCAGATGTACACGGTCGGCGAGATCGCCGCGCAGATCTGCCTGGAGCAGCCCGGTCTGGACACTTTGGACATCGGGGTGTTCTGGAAGGGTTATCCCACCGTCGCTTCCACCAACACGATCCTCACGAACGCCGCGTTCGCGAAGGCCTACTACCTCGAACAGAACCAGTACGTCGAATGGCCGGCCGACGCGGGACTGTACGAGCTCGTCGTGCCCGGCCAGCACGAACTGGGCCTGGCACTGCCGTGGGGCGGCACCGCGCATCCGGTGTGGTTCAAGAAGGATCCGCGGGTGGCGTCGGTGCGGGCGCTCGGTGGTGTGTTCAACCGGCCGTTGATGCTCGGGGTGCCGCAGATCGTCACCGCCGCTCTCCAGCAGATGGAGGGCAAGTCGGACGAGGAGAAGTACCGGATCGTCGACGAGTTCTCCGCGCAGGTGCGCAGTGAGATGCCGCCGCGCGAGAACCCGCGGATCAACATCTCGCTGGACTCCGTGCACGCTTCCGGACCGCTCGGGCGCGCGCATTGCGTCATCCACGGCAACTGCAACTACAAGCAGACGGCGTTGTTGAACGTGCACGCCGCGGTGCACCTGTTGCAGGACGCGCCGCGCCGGGTCGGGTTCGCGTCGGGCTGTCAGGCGTTCGGCCACCGGGAGCTGCTGGGCGCGCTGCGGTCGTTCGGTCTCGTGCTCGACCCGATCGTCGAGGTGCACCGTTGATGCGGCTCCACGGCTACCTCGACAAGGGCGCGTCGCTCGGCGGCGACGCCCCCTGTCTGACCATCGGAGACGTCTACCAGACCTACGCCGAAGTGCAGCAACGCTCCCGCACGATCGCGGGAGCGTTGCAGGACAGCGGAATCGGGCCTGGAGACCGGGTCGCGGTGCTGTCCGCGAACGACCCGCTCGCGCTCACCTGCGTGTTCGGCACCTCGCGGGCCGGCGCGGTGTGGTGTCCGGTCAACCCCCGCAACGAGGCGGCGGAGAACCGGGAGCTGCTCGATCTGTTCGGCTGCCGGTGCCTGTTCTTCCAGGCGAAGTTCGCGCCTCTCGTCGAACGCATCCGCGGTGACCTGCCGGCGTTGACCACGCTGGTGTGCCTGGACGGTGAGGTCGACGGCGCGGTCACGTTCGACGAGTGGCTGGCGGCCCACGGCAGGGAGCCGGATCTGGTGACGCTGCCGGACGACCTCTGCGTGCTCGCGGGCACCGGCGGCACGACCGGCAAACCCAAGGGCGTGCGGCTGACCGGCCACAACCTGGAGACCGCGACCGCGCTGACCCTGATGAGCTACCCGTTCGGCGAGCGGCCGCGCTACCTGGCGCTGGCGCCGCTCACGCACTCGGCGGGCGTGCTCACGTTCCCGATCATGGCACTCGGCGGCGAGACCGTGATCATGCCGGCGCCGGATCTCGGCGAGTTCCTCCGGCTGATCGAACACCACCGCATCACGCACGCGTTCCTGCCGCCGACGGTGATCTACGGCCTGCTCGACCACCCCGCGCTGGACTCGACGGACCTGACCTCGTTGCGCTGCCTCTGGTACGGCGCCGCGCCGATGTCCCCGGTGCGGCTGACCGAGGCGCTACACCGGATCGGGCCGGTGATGGGTCAGCTGTTCGGGCAGACCGAGGCGCCGAACATGATCGCCACGCTCGCTCCCGCGGATCACTTCCTGCCCGACGGGTCGATCGCGACCGCGCGGTTGTCGTCGGCGGGCAGACCGACGCCGCTGACCCAGGTCGCGATCATGGCCGCGGACGGCGCGCTGCTGCCTCCCGGTGAGCGCGGGGAGATCGTGGTCCGCGGGCCGTTGGTGATGGCCGGGTACCACGAGAACCCCGCGGCCACCGCCGAGGTGAGCGCGCACGGCTGGCACCACACCGGTGACATCGGCTATCTCGACGAGGACAACTTCCTCTACATCGTCGACCGGGCCAAGGACATGATCATCACCGGCGGGTTCAACGTCTACTCGGCCGAGGTCGAGAAGGCGTTGCAGGCCCATCCCGCGGTCCAGGACAGCGCTGTTGTCGGTCTGCCGGACGAGAAGTGGGGTGAACGGGTGGCCGCGGTCGTCCAGCTTCGCGCCGCTGGTCAAGCCGACCCGGACGCGTTGATCGCGTTCGTGAAGGAGCACCTGGGCAGCGTGAAGGCGCCGAAGCAGGTCGAGATCTGGCCCGACCTGCCGCGGTCCAAGGTGGGCAAGGTGCTCAAAACCGAGATCAGGCAACGGCTCAGGCCATGATCACGACCTGCCGCACCGCCTCGCCGGACGCGAGCCTGGCGAACCCGTCGTTGACCTCGTCCAGGCTCAGTCGCCCGGACAGCAGGCCGTCCACGGGGAGGCGCCCCGCCCGGTACAGGTCGACGAACCGGGGCACGTCCCGGCGCGGCACGCACGAGCCGAGGTAGCTGCCTTTGAGCGTGCGTTCCTCGGCGACCAGGTTCAGCGCGGGAAGGGTGACGGTGCGATCCGGGTGCGGCAGGCCGACCGTGACCGTGGTGCCGCCGACAGCTGTTGCGGCGTAAGCCTGTTCGAGCACGGCCGCGACGCCGGTGGTGTCGATGACCTTGTCGGCACCACCGTTGGTGAGTTCTCGGACGTGTTCGACGACGTCCGGTCCGCCCGGGGCTTCGTGCGTCGCGCCGAGGGTGAGGGCGAGCTGCCGTTTGTGTGCCACGACGTCGACCGCGACGACCTGGGTCGCGCCCGCCGTGACGGCCGCGAGCACGGCGGCCAGGCCTACGCCGCCGAGGCCGAACACCGCGACCTTCTCCCCCGGCACGACCTGGGCGCTGTAGAACGCGGCACCCGCGCCGGTCAGCACCGCGCAGCCGAACAGGGCGGCGATGTCGAGCGGCAGGTCCGGTGGCACGAGGGTCGCCGACCGGTCGGAGATGACGGTGTACTCGGCGAACCCGGACACGCCGAGGTGGTGGTGCGGTTGGGTGCCGTCCGGGAGCGTCCACCGGCGGTGTCCGCTGAGGAGGGTGCCGTCGCGGTTCGCGGCGGCGCCCGGTTCGCACAACGCCTGCCGCCCTGCAGCACAGCGACGGCAGGCGCCGCACGCGGGCACGAACGACATCACGACGTGGTCGCCCGGCTTGAACTCGGCGTTCGGTCCCGCTTCGACGACCTCGCCCGCCGCCTCGTGGCCGAGCACCATGGGCAACGGCCGGATGCGCGAGCCGTCGATCACGGACAGGTCGGAGTGACACAGCCCGGTGGCGTGCACGCGCACCAGCAGTTCGCCGGGTCCGGGCGGATCGAGCTCGAGGTCGACGATCTCGAGCGGACCACCGACGCCGGTCAGCACCGCGCCTCGGGTCTTCACGCGACCACCAGACCTTCCATCGCCGTGCGGAGGTTCGCGGGGATCTCCACCGGTTTGCGGGTCGTGCGGTCGACGAACACGTGCACGAAGTGGCCTTCCGCCACGACGTCGGCGCTTCCTTCGAGGAAGAACCCGACCTCGTAACGCACGCTCGACCGGCCGAGGTGCCCGACGCGCAGCCCGGCGTCCAGCGCGTCCGGGAACGACACGGAGGCGCGGTAGTTGCAGTGGGACTCCACGCACAGCCCGATCTGCTGACCGGCCTGGATGTCCAGGCCCGCCTCGATCAGCCACGTGTTGATCACGGTGTCCATGAACGCGTAGTGGACGACGTTGTTCACGTGTCCGTACACGTCGTTGTCCGCCCACCGGGTCGGAATCCGCTGCCAGTGCCGGTAGTCGTCACGCACACGACCTCCATCTTCCTCAGTCGAGCCTCCGGGTGAGCTCGACCCGTGACCGTACGCCGAGCCGCGCGAAGATGTTGCGCAGGTGGTGCTCGACGGTGCGGTGGCTCAGGAACAACCGCGCGGCGATCTCGCGGTTCGTGGCACCCTCGGCGACCAGCCGGGCGATCTGCGCCTGCTGCGGCGTCAGGTCAGGGTGGTCCTTCGGTTCGCCGGTGGGATCACCTGCCGCGCGCAGTTCCGCCTGAGCACGGGCGACCCAGTGATCAGCCTGGTAGGACTCGAAGATGCGCACGGCGTCCCGCAGATGTTCCCGCGCCGCCTTGGGTTTGCGGCTTCGGCGCAACCGGTTGCCGTAGAGCAGCTCGGTCTTGGCGAGTTCCAGGGCGGTGCCGCTGGCCCGGTGCAACCGGATCGCTTCCTCGAAGTGCTCGTCGGCGGTTCCTGCTTCCAGGAGGCCGTGACACCGGTGGGACAGCGCCATCCGGGCCGTGCTGCCGGTGGTGTCGGCCCACTTCTCGAACCGCCGCAACGCTCTGTCCCCTGTGGACGGTCGGCCGCACGCGACCGCGGCCTCCACGACCTGCGGTGCCGCCATCACCTTGATGCCGGCGTGGCCGGGCTGCAGCCGCAGCCGGTCCAGCGCGTCGGCGGGCCGGTCGCGGGCCAGGTCGACGCACGCGAACGCCCACGCGCCGAACGTGCCCGGTCTCGTCAGTCCTCGTTGGGTGATGTGCTCCGTGGCGGTGTCCATGCGGTGCACCGCCGTCTCCGCGTCACCTCTGAGCGCCGCCAACAGAGCGAGGATCGTCAAGTGGTCGACCACCGCGTTGTGCTGCCCGATCGCCGTAGCCGCGTGGACGCCTTCGGTCGCGGCGGTGAGGGCGGCGGCGTGCTGGTCCAGGAGCAACGCCGACAACGCCCGGTACACCAACGCCCACGGCACGAGCGCCGTGAGCCCACTCTCTCTCGCAGCCGTCACCGCACTGGTCGCCATCTCGTGCGACCTGGTGGCGTCCCCCAGCACGTAGGCGGCCTGGCTGGCCCAGATGCGCGCCTGCGGCCCAGCGACCTCGTCGGCCAGCCGGACGACCTCTTTCAGTTCCGGCAGCGCCTCGTCGTGCCGTCCCTCGAGCGTCGCGGACATCCCGACCAGGTGGTCGAGCGTGAGCCGGGTGGCCGGCGGTTCGTCGCTGCGGCGTATCTCGCGCGCGAACTCCGCAACGGCCGTGTACCTGTGCGGGTCGCCAGCGATGTTCGCCGCCTCACCCGCGAACCCCAGCGCGGCGACCGCGAGCCCGCGGTTGGTGCCGACCAGCCCCTTCGCGGCGCGCACCAGCCGGTCAGCCGCGACGTCCGGGAGTCCTTCGCCCAGGTCGATGCCGCCCACGACCAGGTCCATGAGCGCCTTGAGCTCGGTCGTGTCGGTCAACCTCGCCGCGGTCCGCAGAACGGCCCGCGACCGGTGCGACGCGCCATGAGCCCAGTGATCGGCGGCGGTCTTGAGCAGCCGGTGGGCTTTCGTCTCGGGATCGCTGGTCAGCTGGGCGGCCCGGCCGTGGTCGCGAGCGGCCGTGGCGAAGTCCCCGCAGCGCCGGGCACGTTCGGCGTGCGTCGTAAGAACGTCCGCGAGCTTCGCGTCCTGGTTCGCGACCGCCTGGTGCCACGCCCAGCGGGCCCCCAACGGCAACGTCGCGGCGAGCTCGGCGTGCGCCTTCCACCGAAGATCGATCGGCACCTCCGCCGCGATCGCCGACCGGACCAGCCTGCGCAGGTCGAGCAGCTCGCCCGCCTCCACCACCGCGTCCAGGTCCCGCATCGCCAACGCCTCGGCGTCAAGATCCTCGTCCACCGCCGCGAGCGCGACGACGTGCTTCGCCTGGGGCGACAGCGCGTCGAACCGAGCCCGCCACCGGCCGCGCAACTCGCTGTTCTCCGGCAACACGTCCGGCGCCGGCGCGGTCCCCCCGAGCTGCGCGGACGTGAGCGAGCCCGCCAGCTCCACGAGCGCCAGCGGGTTGCCGCAGGCCAGGTCGGCGAGCTCCTCGGCAAGCGTGCCGGGCACGCCGGGCACCAGATCGCGCAGAACGCTGATGCTCGTCGCGCGGTCCAACGGGTCGAGGGTGATGCACGGCAGCCCGCGCGGCTTGCCTTCGGTAGCGATCAGCAGCGCGGCGCGCGTGCCGTGGATGTCATGGGCGAGTTGTACAAGGTCGTCGTCGAGAGAGAGGACGTCCACGCAAAGTAACGCGTCGTAGGTGTGCCTCACCGCGTTGAGCAGCGCGGTCTTGCCCGAACCGGCCTCGCCGCGCAGCACCAACGCCCCACCACGTCCCGCGCGCGCACGCTCGACCAACGCGTCAACGGCGACACGCTGCCGATCACGCCCACGCAACCCCAACGACCCGCCATCCCCGACGCGCGCACAGCCGCCCAACGCGTCCACACCGACGCGCTGCCCGTCACGCCCACACAGCATCCGGCCAGTCTTGCGGCCCCTTGACAACCGACGGAAGGGTTCCGAGCGAATTTCACCTACCGCTGTTAGTTTTCCCGCCGAAGCTCCCCGCCGAGACCGGTGGTTGCACCGATGCGGACCCGCGCGCCGCCGCTGCAGGGTCGAAACGTTCCCCTGTTCCCCTGCCGAATAGAGGTGTACAACGCCGTGCAACTCCGCACCCTGCTCCCCCTCGCACTGTCGCTGGTGCTCGCCACCGGCACCTCCCAGGCCACCGCCCAAGCCGCAGCCAACCCGTACGAACGCGGCCCCGCGCCGACCGTCGCGAGCATCGAGGCGTCACGCGGCCCGTTCGCCGTGTCCGAAACCACCGTGTCGTCCCTGGTCGGCGGCTTCGGCGGCGGCACCATCTACTACCCGACCAGCACCGCGTCCGGCACGTTCGGTGCGGTCGCCATCTCCCCCGGCTACACCGGCACGCAGGCCACCATCTCGTGGCTGGGCCCGCGGCTCGCGTCGCAGGGCTTCGTGGTGATCACCATCGACACGAACAGCATCTTCGACCAGCCCGACAGCCGTGCGTCGCAACTGCTCGCAGCGCTCGACTACGTCACCCAGCAGAGCACCGTGCGGACGCGGGTCGACGCCACCCGGCTGGGCGTCATGGGGCACTCGATGGGCGGTGGCGGCTCCCTGCGCGCGGCCAGCCAGCGGCCGGCCCTGCAGGCGGCGATCCCGCTGACCGGCTGGCACACCACGAAGAACTGGTCGTCGGTGCGGGTGCCGACGCTGGTGATCGGCGCCGAGAACGACTCCATCGCCCCTGTCGCGTCGCACTCCGAGCCGTTCTACACGAGTTTGCCGTCCACCTTGGACAAGGCGTACCTGGAGCTCAACAACGCCTCGCACCTGGCGCCGATCTCGTCCAACACGACGATCGCGAAGTACAGCATCTCGTGGCTCAAGCGGTTCATCGACAACGACACCCGCTACGAGCAGTTCCTCTGCCCGCCGCCGGCCCGCAGCACGCTGATCGAGGAGTACCGCGACACCTGCCCGCACTCCTGAATCTGAGCAGTCGCGCGGAATTCCAGTCCATCAGGAATGAATGGGCTGGAATTCTGCCGCGGGTTATTGTTGATGTCCTTGAACCTGGAGGACGTCGTGAGCACGGTCTTCGTCAGTCACCGGCTCGCCGACGAGCGTCCTGCCGAACTGCTCGCGGAGGACCTGCGCAAAGCCGGCCACGACGTCTGGCTCGACACGTGGGAGATCGACCTGGGCGACTCGATCATCGGGAAGATGGACGAGGGGCTGACCGGCTCGGCGTACGTCGTGCTGTGCTACTCCAGTTCCGGCTCGACGAGCCCGTGGATGAGCAGGGAGTGGATGTCGGCGCTGGCGCGGCAGCTCAACGGCCACGGCGTCAAGCTGCTGCCCGTCCGGCTCACCGGCGGCGAACCGCCCGCGATCCTGGCCGATCTGAAGTACGCGGACCTCACCACGGACTGGGCGGCCGGCGTCCGAGCGCTGCTCGCCGCGATCAGGTGATGCGCGGTGGCCCAGATCGTCTACATCGTCTGCGCGGAAGGCGAGGAATCGCTCGCGCGGGAACTGGCTGTTCCGCTGGGCAAGGCGGGGTACGACGTCGCCCACAACGACACTGTGTCCGTCGGTGACTCGCTGATCGGCGCGGCCAACGCCGCGGTCGCCTCGGGCGCACCCATCGTGCTGTGCGCGACCGTGAAGTCGGTCGGTAGCACGTGGTCGCACCAGATCGTCAACGCGGGGCGGGTCAATAACCGGGTCTTCGTGGTCCTGATGGAGAAGTCGGCCTACGTGGAGCACCTGTCCATGAACACGAAGGTCGCCCGCTACTGCGACGACCCCGTGCAGGGCATGAGCGACCTGGTCGCCGCACTGGCCAGGCACTTCCCGCCCGGCATGGTCCTGCCCGTCACCGCCGACGCCCCGGACCAGCGGGACCTGCAGTTCCTCGACCAGAGCACCGACGTACGACTGGACCACGCGGCGCTGCAACACTTCCGCGACACCATGCGCGAGGAGATCGCCGCCCGCCACCCGGCTGCCCTGACCCCCATGGAGTTCCTCGAGCGAGGCATGCTCGTGCTGGAAGGAAGGCTCACCCGCACCGGCGCCCTGCTGTTCGGTGAACGCCCCGCCGCGGCCTGCCCGACCGCGATGGTGAAATGCGTGCGGTACTACGGGGCGACTCGCGCCGAGCAACGGGAAAGCCTGACGTTCGAGGGTCCGATCGCGGAGCAGATCATCGCCGCCCGGGACTTCGTTGCCCGGCGGGTGCAGCGTGGTGAGCGGCCGTCCAGCGTGAGCGCCGAGTCCGTGCCGGTGTACGACTACCCGATGATCGCGGTGCGCGAGATCATCGCGAACGCCTTGGTGCATCGCGACTACTCCGTCGACCACGCGTGCGTGCACGTCCGGTTGTTCAGCGACCGTCTCGAGATCAGCAGCCCGGGGTCCTGGCTCGGCCGCGACGTGCCGGTCGGTGTGCCCCTGGACCTGACGACGCTCGTCGGACATTCCATCAAGCGCAACTTCCGGCTCGCGCACGTGCTGTCCTGGGTTCGGCTGGTGGAGGGTGAGGGTTCCGGGATTCCGACGGTGCTGAGCGAGTGTGACGGCACCAGCGTTCCCGCGCCGACCGTGCTGCAGGAGCAGGGGTTCATCACCGTCACGCTGCGGCCGTTGCCGCGGTTTCCCGAGCGCGTGGAGTCCGGTGGCTGGGCCGAGATGCCGGTGCCCATGCAGGTCCCGATGGCCGTGTCGGGGTTCGTCGGACGAGACCAGGAGCTCGAGAAGCTCCGGGCTCAGGTCATCAGCGCTGATTCTTCGAGTGTCGCCGTGATCAGCGGTATGGGCGGCGTGGGCAAGACGACGCTGGCCATGCGGTTCGCCCATCAGGCGGCCGACCGCTTTCCGGACGGTCAGCTGTTCGCGGTGCTCCACGACGACACCGATCCGGCTGACACCCTCGCCGGTTTCCTGACGGCCCTCGGAGTTCCCGGTCACCGCATCCCGGCTGACACGACGTCACGCGCGGCGCTGTACCGGAGTTTGCTGTCGGGACGCCGGACACTCGTGGTTCTGGACAACGTCGTCGACGTCCGTCAGATCGAGCAGTTGCTGCCGGGCAGCGACGGCAACAAGGTCGTCGTGACGAGCCGTTCCAACCTCGGTGAGGCGATCACGCTGTGGGGCGCTTCGACGCAGCGGTTGGACGTGCTGTCGAAGGAAGCGTCGATGAAGCTCCTCGCGGATCGCGTCGGCACCGAACGCGTGGCCGAAGAGCCGGAGGCCGCGGAGGAACTGGTCGCCATGTGCGGTCAGGTGCCCGTAGCACTGGCGGTGGCAGCCGCCTACGTGCGCAGTCGCTCGACCGTGCCACTAGCCGACGTCGTCGAGGCGATGCGCGCCAGGTGGTCCGTGTCGACCGACACCACCGTGCGGGCCACCTTCGACTGGTCGTACCAGCACCTCAGCCCGGACGCTCAACGGGTGTTCCGCGACATCAGTGTGCATCCAGGACCGGACATCGGCATCGGCGCCGTTCGTGCCGTCTCCTCGCTACCCGACCGGGCAACCGACGTCGCGACAGCGGAACTCCACGATCAGCATCTGCTGGAGGAGCACCTGCCGAACCGGTACCGCGTTCACGACCTGCTCCGGCGGTACGCGCGGGATTTGATGGACAGCAGGAAGGAACGAGAAGCGGCCGAGCGCCGCATGTTCACCTACTACGTCGAGGCGAGTGCCAACGCGGGCAACGAGTGGATCGCCTCGGAGGAAGCGGTCCTGCGAGCGGTGATCAGTGAAGCCGGTCGCGCCGGCCTCCACGAGCAGGTGTGCCTGCTCGCGTTCGCGGTCACGCCGTATCTCGAATCGCAGGGCCGCTGGGAGGACGTGGTCCACGTCCAGACGTCGGCACGCGACTCGGCAGCGCGCATCGCCGACCACCTCACGCACGCCCGCAGCCTCGCCCGAGCGGCGACCGCGCTCGAGAAACTCGGACGCGACGAGGAAGCCCGGAAGTGGCGTCACGACAGCGCGGAGGCCGCCAAGAAGATCAGCACCGGCACGGTCACCGTGCCGCGCCCGGCGTCATCGGCGAGAACCGTTGGCGGCCAGCCCGAGCAGCCCATGCAGCCCACGCAGTCTCCCGAGGACGGTGCGGGCCGCCGTGAGCGCCAGTCCCGGAGCACCGCCGTCGGGCAGTCCGAGGTTCCGCCCTACTTCTCACACATGTCCGACGAGGAGCTTCTCGCGTGGTACGGCGAGCTTCAGTCCCGGGCCATGAACCCGCGGCCCGGGGACGTCGACTTCGACCACTCCCACCAGCCCTTCAGGCCACTCACCACGGAGGAACTGCGCCACCGGCTGAACACCTTCACCGGCTGGCCTGGAGGGATTTCCGCTCTCGACAGCGGCTCGCCGTTCCACGCGCTGTGGCACTGGCTCCACGACTGAAAGGCGGTCAGAACGTCAGCTGATCGACGAGCTCTCGTGCCGTGCGCAGATGATGAGCCCCTGCCACGAACGCGAGAACACCGCGAGGCAGCGGCAGGTCGGGATGACATCCCTGGCGGAACCACTCCTTCGCCAGCGCGACGTGCCACTGCCAGTGCCACCTCTCCGCGCTGATGTCGAGGCCCTCGAACTGCACGTAGCCGGGGAGCTGGGTGACGACCTCGTCGAGGAAGTGGTCGACGGCCTCGTCGCCGGCGAGTTCGGTCCGGTCGCATCGCGGGCACAACCGGCCGGCCACGTCCGCCGA
Organism: Lentzea alba; assembly: GCF_011067745.1. Lineage (GTDB taxonomy): Bacteria > Actinomycetota > Actinomycetes > Mycobacteriales > Pseudonocardiaceae > Lentzea > Lentzea alba. Next base: position 313,082 of record NZ_JAAMPJ010000010.1, on the reverse strand, counting down.
CTCCGCGAAGTCCTCCCACAGCAAGGCTTTCACCCCCGTACCACGCACCCGGAGGAAGACGTCGACGGTCATCCGGGCGAGATCGGCGGCCCAGTGGTGCCTGCCGAACCTGGACGCGTCGATGAGCACCGGGTTGGGGTTGCGGCCTTGCTGCACCAGGACGTTCGAGGAGTGCAGGTCGCCGAACCCGGACACCAGGACGACCGAGCCGTCCAACCGCCCTGGGTGCTCGACGGGCAGCGTGCCGTGCTCGACGAAGTCCGTGATCTCGCGGCGGAGGACGGCCGCGTCGGCTCGGTTCGCCCCGGCGGGGTGTTCGAGGATCTCGGCGATCCGGTCCACCATCGCCCTGGCGCGCAGCCGCATGATCGCCGACGAGCGGAGCCACTGGCTGATCGGGATCTCGTCCTTCAGGTGTGGAGCGGAAAGTCTCCCGAGCACCTCGTCGAAGAGGATGTGCGCGAAGGACCGCGCACTCGTCGCCGAGGCTCCGGACCGCAACCAGTCGCTCAGCGGCTGTGCCCGGTCCGCGACCCGCGCGATGATCGCGGAATAGCCCGACCTGTCCGTCCGCACCTCGCCGAGGATCCGCACGAGTGTCTGTTCCGGTAGCGCTTCCGCCGCTCTCCGGTTCGCCTGCAGCTCGTGTTCGAGCGCGCGTTTGTCGAGGCCGATCTTCAGCACGAACGACTGGGGCGACCTGTTCTCGTCGCTGTAGTCGACCTTGCACACGTGCGCGCCGGACTTGCCCGCCGTGAGATAACCCAGGTGGAAACGAGGGTTCTGCATGTTGACGTCTTCCAGGCAGCTCATCGCGAGACTTCGTGCCACGGCGGCGCCGTGCTCGATGTCGCCCTCCGGTCCGCCGAGGCTCTCCAGGACCGACACCATCCCGATCTTGTCGTCGTCGTAGAGCAATGTCCGGCTGTCGACGGGATCATGGGTGATCACGCGCTTCCTGATCTTCGCCGCGAGTGCGGGAAACGCCCAGTCACCCTGGTCGTTCGTGAGCTGCTTGCGGATGATGAGCGGAACCTCGAGGCCGGCGATTCTGGCGGCGTGCTCGGCGAACATCGCCTGGTCCCCGGTGACGGCGACCACGAAGGTCCGCTCGCTGCGCTTCACCAGGTCCTCGACGGCGGGCACCCCCTGGAGCTGTCCCTCGCCGAGGTGGAGGTCGACGATCGCGAAGTCGTACACCTCCGGCTCGGCGATCTTCAGCCGCGCGCTGGTCAGGTCGTTGCAGACGCTCCACTGCACGGTCCACTTCCACGCCTTGCCGAACTCGAAGCCGAGGGCTGACTTGATCAGTTCGACGTTCTGCTTGAGGTCCTCCACGAGCAAGCCGCGAATTTCGCGCATCAGTGCATCCTCCAGCGCTCGAGGGTGATCAGGACTCCGAACGACCACGGCGGCGCCACGTCGTCGATCGTCTCCAGGCGGGCGTCGAAGGCCTTGAGCCGGTCCCGGAGCGTGCGCAGGCCCCGGCCCCTGCCCTGGGTTCCGGGCACGCTGTTGGTGTTGCGGATCGACACCGCGATCTGCCCGGGCCGGTCTTCCGGAACCCGGACGACGATCTCGAACTCCAGCTCGTCGGCTCCGTCGGTCCGGTGGTACTTCTCGGCGTTCACACGCACGTGCCCGAACGCCTCGCGCAGGAGGTCGTCGGTGCAGAAGGCGAGCAGTGACGACGCCGGCACCTGCTCGCGACCGCGGTCCACGACGACCTTCGTGTCCGCGAAGACGTGCTTGAGCGCCGCGACCGGGTCGGCCGGGCACTTCTGCACTATCTCCGTGAGGAAGGCGCCCTTGTCGGAGACTCCCGGTTCGACGATCGCGGTCAGGAAGTGCCGGTCCCACCACCGCAGATCGGCCAGGAGCGTGCCGACCGACACCTCCGACCCGTCCGCACTGTCCAGAATGGACTCGATGTTGTTGGTGATGCTGTCGACCCGCTGCGCCCCGCCGCCCTTGACGACGTCCTCCCAGCGGCTCACGTCGGCTCCCGTCAACCCGCTGAGCACCTGCCTGCTCAACAGGTACTCGCGCAGCGGCACGAGGTTGGGCAGCACGTCGAGGGTCAGGAAGTTGGCGCACCTGCGCCAGTCGTCGCTGATCGCACGCCGATCAGCCGGCACCCCCTTCGCCAGGTAGTCGATGGTCCCGATCACCAGGAACATGATGTTCTCGTACGTGTGCTCGTCGACCGACCGGCGGTAGTTGCGCAGTCCCGCCCAGGCGCTCTGCTTGTCGATCGGGACGGGCAGCAGCCTGCGGCGTGCGTGTGAGATGAGGTAGCGGATGTCGGACAGGGTCGCGCGACCGTAGGTCACCGCCTGACCGCCGGTCCGGCCCCTGAGGTCCGCCTCGATCATGTTGAGCTCGTGGAGGAAGAGCTGAACCAGTTCCTCCCGAGAGGTTCTCCACGGCGCGGCCGGTCCCACGATGATCCGGAGCGCCTCCAGCAGGATCTGGCCACTGACGACCCTGTGCTCGGTGCTCGAGATCAGCTCCGCGAAGTGCCGGATGAACTCGAGGGGTTGCACCGCCGCGAGCAGGATCAGCGCCTGGGTCTGCAACGAGGGGTCCACGGGGAGGGCGTCGTCGCCGAGGACCAGGTTCTTCGCCAGTTCGCCCACCTGTTTGCGCACCGACACGAAGCTGAGCGGCGCCGATCGCAGCCAGCTCGTCTCCGCCGCGAGGAGCCGGACCAGCGCGTCGCCCACCTGCGGATCGGTGCGGGCGCGGGCGAGTTTCTCCACCACGTACTGCCGGTGCCGCGTGCTGGTCGCGGCTTCCCTCAGGTCGAACTTCCAGTCGAGGTACGCCACGCAGTCGTCCTGGCCGATGTGCATTCCGGCGAGGTCCGACGCCTCTTCCTCGAACGCTCGCCGCTTGGACCGGGGTGTCAGGTTCCGCAACATCCACGTGCGCTGCTTCTCGAGCTTGACCGGCAGCGAGGCCAGCAACGGCATCGTCTCGTACGCGCTCCTGAGCTCGCACACGTCGCAGTCGCGGGCGTCGAGACTGCTCACGGCCGATCTGGCCACGAAGTGGACCCGCACCGGGATCGACTTCACCTCGGTATGACTGGACGTCTCGCTCAACCTCGGCGCCGACATCGCGGTGATCTGCTGGAAAGCGAGGGCGTCGAGATCGTCCAGCCCGTTGAGCAGGATGATGCAGGTGATCAACCGGACGTCCGGCGCGGCCGCGACGCGGAGCATCTGCTGGATGGTGCGGCCGCTTCCCGTCGCCGAGTCGAGCATCACCACGTGCTGTGCGGCGGAGAAGGTCACCGAGGCGGGCAGCAACCAGTGGGTGCCCAGGACGGCTCGTGGGATGGGGACGACCTCGGGCGGCCGCAGCCGGCTCTGCGTCGCCACCGCATCAGCAAGATCGCGTGCCACCTCCGCGATGTTGTCGGTGGTTTCGGCGGGATAGGCGATGCACACGGTCTCCACCGGGCCTCGGCCGTCGTCGAGCGTCGCCTGGGCCTCGAAGATCGTCCGCACCGCGCTCGCGCGGAAGCGCTGGGCCCACTTCTCGTCGCGGAACAGCAAGGTCGGGTCGACGTACGCGGTGTAGTGCCTGCCCGCGGGCCGGGCGATGTGCGCCAGCCTCGCCGCGCGGGTGCGTTTGAGGGTCTCGACGTAGTACTCCTGGCCCATCAAGGCCTGAAGCTCCGGTTTCACCGTGCCGTCGGGCCGGTCGAGCAGGGGATCCACGACGACATAACGGGAATCGCCGACCTCGTCCCTCGGCTCGATGTCGACCGAGGCCAGGCTCACCAGTCGCGGCCGCGAGGTGTGAAAGGTCATCTCCCTGGTCCCGGTCCCGCTCGCCTGGTTGCTCCGCGCGTCCACCACGGCCGCGATCGCGACGGTCGTCATGCCGAGCGCCGCCAGTTCGTCGAGGACGATCGCGATGTCGTCCTCGGTGGCGACCAGTCCGGTGAGGATCAGCACCTGCGCGGACAACGGGAGGGTGCCGCTCGCGCGATCGAGCCTCAGGCTGGCGGCCGAGTTGAAGTACCGCTCGGACCCCGTCAGCGACCGGGCGAACGCCGAGGCGAACTCGCGGGAGACCGTGCCGAGCCTCAGGACGGACGGCGGCAGCGGGCGGTCCACTCCTTTGATCATCATTTTGACCTTGCACCCGAGCGCGAACCCGGCCAGCTGCTCGGTCTCGGTGTGCTCCAGCAGCGTGTGGATGTCGCACCAGCGGGTCGTGAACCTGAGGCCGGGCGTCAGGAACAGCCCGCGTTCGACACCGGCGTGGTCTCCGGACTCGATCGCCTTCTCGATCTGCCGGGTCAGGTGGCTGGTGAGGGCGTTGATCGCGTCCTCGGGGGTCACCTGCAGCCGGACGTAGTCCTCGTGGACGAGCAACAACACGGTCTGCTCGTGGATGCGCCTGACACCGTCCAGTTTGGACGCCAGCGAACCGGACTCCACCAGCGCGCCGAGCACGCAACCCTGCCCGGCGTGCGACAGGTGGTTGAGAACTTCCCGCGCGGCGTCATCCGCGCCGATCCAGTAATGGCGGTTCTCCGGTGCGATGAGCAGCACGGGCCGGAGCGGCGCATCCGCGGACGTGGCGTCCTCAGCCAGGAGGTCGTCGACCGCGAGTGCGAGCAAACGCCGGTTCACGGCGGGCAGCGCCGCCACCAGCACGGCGGCACTCGTCGTCTGGCGGGCGATGTCGAGCACCTGGCGCAGCGTCGCGAGGATCTCCCGGTGTCCCGGGCCCACGCCGCCGAAGTCCGCGTTGATGGCGAGCACCAGCCCGAGCGAGGAGGTGATCGTCAGTCGGTCGAGGTGGTCGCGGACGGTGGCGAGGGCGTCGTCGTCCAGCCCACCGGCGGCCCGCATGGCCACCGTGACGCAGCCCAGGCTGGTCCGGTCTCTGCCGGCCACCTCCTCCTTCGCCTCGACCTCGTGGTCCGACAGGATCGCGTCCGGGCCGGGCGAGACCAGGAGGTCGCACTCGAAGACGGCGGTGGGAGGCCCCGGCACGGCACGGCCTGGCAGGAGCTCACCCGCCACCCCGCCGAACGTCATGCCGCTCGCGAAACCGTCGGACGAGACGAGGAACGCGCCCTGATAGCTGCGGACGATCTGCGAGACCTTCGAGCGCACGCGCTGCGCCCTGTCTCCGCTCCACCGTGACGACCCGTGGTGCACGACCCGGTCGAACGCCTCCGGGCGGTCCGTGCCACCGACGAAGATCCGCACAAGAGGACTCTCCCGGCTGCTCGCCCACTCGACGAACGGGCGCAGTCCGGCGTCGAAGTCCTCGTGCTGGGGCTCGTAGCTGCCCGGGGCCACGACGCACACCCCGACGAGCAGTTTGCCGTGGGGCACCGAGTTCTCCGCGGCGACCGGGGTGTCGATCAGCTCGGCGAACAACCCCTCCGCGACGGCGGCGGCGGTCTCCGGGGCGAGCCCCATGTCCAGCAGAGCGGTTTCCAGCACGGCGACATCGGAAGGCGCCCCACCCGGCGCGGCCAGCCACCGGTACGGAACCATCCGCCGGAGCTTTCTCGGCGGGCGCGGTTCCTCGATCTGCTCGTCGCCGGCCGCCGCGGAACCGCTGTGAGGTGGCGCCTGCTGGGTGAGGTCGATGTTCTGCCCCGGCCAGCCGGCCGTGCGCAGCGCGGCGGTGAATCCCGACTGCTTGAGGAACAGCCGGCAATGTTGCCGTTGCCGCTGCCGCCGGGCGGACTCGGCGTCGAGGGAATCGGGATGACCCTCGGTCGGGCGGAGCAGAACCACTGTCGCGCCGGCGTTCACGATCTTGTCGATGAACACGAGCAGATGGCCCAGGGTGACGAAGTCCGTGAAGCCGGTCTCGGTGAGATCGACGCGCACGGTGATTCCCGAAAGATCGTGGAGCCGATTGCCCAGTTCCTCGGTGAACCGGGCCATTGCCGCGTCCCAGGATTGCGCGTTGAGACGAATTCCGAAGGTGAGCGACAGGTGATCGATCTCGTGCAAATCTCACCCCCGGCCTCGACGAACCTGCCGAATCCGTCGCACCAACCCGTTCACGTGTTACAGATCAACACGCGCGCACGGATAGGCCGTTCGGGTGCTTCAGTCTCCTCAACTCAGTGACACAAGGCGCTGATCTCGCATTCGCCGCAATACCATTGCCATCAGTTTTTCCAATGGCGTTGTTATTCCAGGTCGACGCGCTCCTGATTCGTCAGCTTTCCCAGATCACGGGCGACTTGTCGTAGCCGTCGCCGCGGTTGTACTCGGCCGCGGCGACCTTCGAACCGTCCGGTGCCGCCGTCAGCACACAGGTCTCGTAGGACGCGCCCGCCGTCGTGAAGGTCTTCGGCGCGCTGGTGGAGTCGCACTTCGGGGTGTCGCCGGAGATGATCACGCCGGTGCCCTTGCCGTCGGCACCGAGGCCGCGCAGGGCCACGGAGGTGTAGCGCAGGTCGGTGCCGCTCAGGTTCTCGACGCGGACGCGCAGGTAGAAGGGCGTGATGCCCTTGGCCTTGTCGCCGAACTTCGCGAGGTCCTCCTTCGCGCCCGGTTCGATGGCGGTGACGGTGACGGCGATGGTGCCGTTCTTGTCCGTCGCGGCGTACGGGAGCACCGCGCGGGCGCCGACCTTCAGCTTCGTGCCGGGTGCGGTGGCGTCGCCGGCAGGCACCGCGGCCGAACTGGTCTCCGACGACGTCGTCGTGGTAGTGGCGGCAGTGGTGGACGCGGGTGCGGCCGTGCCGGTGGTTTCGGAACCGCAGCCCGACAGGAGCAGTCCCGCAGCGGCGGCGATGAACAGGGCGTGCTTCACTGCGGAACTCCTCAGGGCGGAAAGCCGGGTCGCCGAGGAGGCTAGGTCGCTGGTGATCAGGGCGGTATCGGTCGTTCACACCACACGGGTCAGAGGTCGTCGAGGCCGATCAGGCCGTCCTGGACGGCCCGCGCCACCAGTGCGGCCTTCGTGGGTGCCTGCCTGCCGATGGCGGCGTACTTGACCCGGATCCGCTCCAGGTGGGAGTTCACCGTGCTGAGCGTGATGTTCAGCCGCTGCGCCACGAACTCCTTGGACTCCGACTGGAACCACTCGACCAGCACCTCGGTCTCGCGCGGGGACAGCGCGGGCCGCGTTTCCGACCTGTCGCCCGCCAGTGCGCCCGCGAGCGCCGGCGGTGTGTACGACTGGCCGGCCGCTGCCGCGCGCACGGCCTGCACGAGGTGGTCGGCGCCCTCGGACTTGGTCAGGTAGCTCAGCGCGCCGATCTCCATGCACTGCAGCGCGGTTTCGTCGTCCGCGCGCATCGAGTACACGACGACGTTGCGGCCGTCCTCGACGAGCCTGCGCAGCGCGGGCAGGGCCGGTGTGGAGCCGCCGAGGTGCAGGTCGAGCACGACCACCTGAGCAGCGGTTCCGGGGCCGGTCCAGGCGACCTCGGCGTGGTCGCCCTGGGCCACGAGGGTGATCGGTGGCTCCGAGGTGGACAGCCAGTGCGCCACTCCGGCCCGCACCACGGGATGGTCGTCGACCACGACCGCCGTCACGTCGTCCGCCATCTCGCCTCACTCCTCACCAGTCCACCGTGGACACTCGTCTCGACCGCGACCGACGCCGGCGCGTCCTGGTCCGGCAGGGCGCCGCTCGCCTGCGTCACCACGGCCACGCGCACCTCGTCCGGCGTGCGCAACAGGCTCACCTTCGCACGTCCGTCGGCCACGGCGAGCGCGCGGGCCATCGGCGCCACCAGCTCGCGGCGCACCTCCGTCGGCACCGGCGTCGCCACGCCGCTCACCGCGAGTGACACGACCACACCGCGCCGTTCGGCCACGTCCACGCACGCGGTCAGCTCGTGCAGCAACGGATCCGGCACGTCGTCGTTCTCCGCGAACAACCTGCGCAACTGCACCGCCGCCACCGAGCACCGCAGCCGGGTGGCCTCATCGCCCGCGCTCACCACCTCGTCGGCCAGGTCCGCGAGCAACGGCAGCACCGCGCCCAGCTGACCGGCGAACCCGGTGCGGAGGTCCTGTTCCCGTTGCCGGGCAAGCTCTTCGCGGGTGCGCGCGGCGTCGTGCTCGGTGGCGGCCTGCGCGGCCAGCCGGGCATCGCGCACCAGCACGCGGATGATCACCAACGCGCCCAGCTGCACGCTCGTGCCGCTCAGGACGACCACTCCGGCGGTGCCCGCGTCGCCGTTGCCGTCGTGCAGGAACCACGCGATGGAGAAGGCGATGTGCGCGCCGAGTGCGGTGGCCAGGATCTTGGGGCGCTCGGCCAGCAGAAGCAGCAGGTACCAGCCGACGAGCCCGAACGCCCAGTCCGCCGGGCCGAACGACGCTCCGCCGGGCAGGGCGGTGGTCGCGAGGAACGACGAGGTGAGCGCCGCCGCGGCACCCGGCAGCGCGAGGGCGGCGGGCAGTTCGGCACGGCCCGCGGCGACGGAGCCGCTGACCAGGGCGAGGACGGCGGCCAGGAGGGCGAACGCGACCCAGGCGGCCGGGGCGTGGTCGTGGGTGACGAGGGCGGGCAGGGTGAGGCCGAGTTGGATGGCGACGACCACGACCAGCAGGACCTGGCGGGCGGTGGCGAGGACGGCGTGATCAGTCATCAGCAGGCCGGGGCGGTCGAACGGCGGGCGGCACCCCAGCGTCATCGGCAGGCCGGGGCGGTCGAACGGCGGGCGGCACCACAGCGTCATCAGCAGGCCAGGCCAGTCGTGCGGTCGTGCCGCGCGACGGCGTCGACTCGATCACGGCGACCCCACCCACCGCCCGCAGCCGATCGACCACCGACCCGCGCAACCCGCGCCGATGCGAGGACACCTCGGCGAGCACGAACCCACGACCGTCGTCCTCCACCACCACAACAACGCCCCGGCCCACCCGCGCCACGCTCAACGACACCGCCGAAGCGGCCGCGTGCCGTTCGACGTTCGTCAGCAACTCCCCCACAGCCCGCACGAACGCCAGCGCCACTGCGGCAGGCACCGGCGCGGGCTCGACCGACACCGTCAGGGCACGGTCCCGCGCCACCACCGCAAGGGCGGCCGCGAGGTCCACCGCTCCCTTGGCGTTGTCCCGCTCGGACAACGCCACGAGATCACGCCGCGCCTGGACCGCGACCGCCGAAGGATCACCGTCGTGCGCGGCCATCAGGAACGTGGCGGCAGCGGTGTCGTGCAACAAAGCCAGAAACTCGCGTTCCTGACGACCGCGTTCCAGAGCCAGCGCCGCAGAACGTTGCTGCGCCGCCGCTTGGGAGCGCAGCTCGTCGACGCGGCGGCTGGAACGTCGCAACAGAAGGTAAGCAACTCGCGCCAGCACCGGCTCCAACACCGCGCGAACCAGCACGCCAGGACCGGCCACCACCACCTGCAAGGCGATGAGCAGCGCGGAAAGAGGCACGGTGACCCGCAGAGGCCATTGCCACTGCCAGGTGATCAAAGTGGTGGTGAGGACTGTGAGCGTCCACTGTTCGCCGACACCGCCCAACAGCACGGAAAGCACCACCACGCGGACGAACGCCACCGGCAGCGCCACGCGGGGCACGCGGAAGTCGGCGATCGAGGTGAGGACGACGAACGCGAGCAGTGCCCAGCCCAGCGACGACCCCACCGACCAGGCGCCGAAGACGCTGATCAGGACCACGCCGGCACCACGGATCGGGCCGGCGAGCCGGGACACGGAAGCGAGGAGTCCGTCCTCCAGCACCACCTCAGCCATTCACCGAGTCCAGATACCGCGCCACCGGGCCGAACGTGAACAACCCGGTGCCCGCGCCCGCCAGTTCGCCCGAAGCCGGCAGAAGCAGTGAACGAGCACGCAAGCGCAACCCCGGGTCCCGCAAGCGCACAGCCGCCATCGCCAGCAGGCACGCGCGGACCTCGCTGAGCAGATCGGCGGGGCCGTCCGGCAACGCCCGCGCGGCAACAAGCGCCTCATCAACCGGCAGCACCAGCGGGCGAACCCAGTCCAGGTGCGGACCCCAGTCGTCGGACAGGTCCACTGTGGACGGACCGTGCAGGCTCAGCAACGCCAACGGCAGCAGTCCGCGCTCCATGCCCCACATGCCGGTCCCCCGCACCCGCGAGGCAGCGGCACGGTAGGCGCGATCAGCTGAAGCCACCTCACCAGAGGCCGCGAGTTTCAAGGCCGCGTACCACTCGGTGAACACGGAGACCAGCGGCAGGTCGTGGCGGCGGGCCAGCTCGTCGGCAGCCGCGGCGTGCTGGTCGGCCACGGAGAACTCGGCCAGCGCCGCATGCGCCTGGACCAGGATCAGGTGGCCGAGGACCTCGTGCGTGACCAGGCCCGAGGCGACCGCGAGCAGTTCGCGGCCGATCACAGCACGTTCCGGAGCGAGGCCGGTGCGGTGGAACGTGTGCATGAAGCGGGCGTTCAGCGCGAACGCCAGCAGGGCGGGATCGTCGAGGTCACGGGCGATCGCCTCGGCCTCCACCGCCTCGGCCAGACGATCACCGGTGCCGCGCTGCTCCATCGCGATCGTCGCGAGCAGCCGGGCACGGGTCACCGTGGGATCGGGGAAAGCCTCCAGGGTGCGTTCGGCGGCGGCGACGAGTTCGGCGGAGTGCGCCGGGTCGTCGTTCGTGGTCCAGATGCCCGGCACGTCGAACGAACCGATCACCGCCGCCGTCTCGTCCGCGCCACGGGCCACCCGCAGCGCCTGCGAGCGGCGGGTGCGGCCCGCTTCCAGGTCGCCGCTGACCGCGAGCGCTCTGACCAGGCCGGTGAGCAGGTCGAGCCGGGTGCCGCCGGCCGCTTCGATCGCCGCCTGCCACAGCCGCGCCGCCGCACGGGGTGACCGGCTCGACTCGGCTGCCGCGGCGAGTGCCCGGACCACCTGATCACCGCGCGCACCGGACAACAGGTAGTGGTGCGCGAGCAACTCGACGTCGTCCGGCCGTGTGGATTCCAGCGCCGCCGCGACGACGGCGTGCCAGCGAGCCCGCCGAGTCAGGGACACGTCCTCGTACACCGTGTCACGCACCAGCGCGTGGGTGAACCGAGCGCGACCGGGCGCGGACTCGACCAGGAAACCCGCTTCGAGGGCGACGTCCAGCGCGTCGAGGACGTCGCCCGCCAGAGCGGCGAGCAGGTCCAGTTCGACGTCTCGGCCCAGCACGGACGCCTGGTGCAGCACGGTCCGCACGTCGGTGGGCAGCGCGGACAGCCGGTGCCGGATCACGTCCCGCACGCCCGCCGGCACCGCGCCGAGATCGCCACCGGCCGCGTACAGCCGGGCGAGTTCCTTGACGTAGAACGGATTACCGCCGCTGCGCTCGTAGATCACCCGCACGTCCGGTGAGCCGCCGACCATCGACTTCACGAGTGCGGCGACCGACTCCTCCTCCAGACCGCCGAGCTCCACCCTGACCGGCTCGGCCCGCGCCAGCGCTTCGGACAGCACAGCAGCGCGTGCGGTGGCGACGATCAGCACTCGCCCGGAGAGCTTGTCCCGGGTGAACGCCGCCAGCACCGCGAGCGTCTCGTCGTCGGCCTGGTGCAGGTCGTCCAGCACGATCAGCACCGGCGCGGCGGACTCCACAACGGACACCACAGCGCGGCGAAGACCGAAGCGATCGGAGACGACCAGCTTCTCCCCCAACGCTTCCACGACCTGTTGCCACGGCCACGCCACCGGCGCGTCCTCCGGGCACCGCGCCCACACCGTCGTCCAGCCGCGCGAGGCCAGCACCGACGAGAACGCCTCGGCCAGCGCGGTCTTGCCCACCCCCGCCTCGCCGGTCACCAGCGCGATCCCCAGCCCCGCCCCCGGCACGGCCGCCTCCAGCGCCGCCAGCTCGGCGGACCGCCCCACCAGCGAAGTCTCGACGGCAGGCGACAACCGAGGCGACTGGGCGAGGATGTCCGACTCCAACGAGCGGAGCTCCACACCCGGATCGACACCGAGGTTCTCGACGAGCGCGTGCCGGGCCGCGCGCACCGCCTCCAGCGCCTCGCCCTGACGTCCTTCGCGGTACAACGCCAGCGCGAGCAGGCTCCACGCCTTCTCCCGCCACGGCTGCGTTGCCAGGTGAGCACGCAGATCGGCGACCACCCCCGCGGACCGACCGAGTGCCAGCGCGGCCTCGGCCCGCCGTTCCACCCCGACCAGCCGCAACTCCTCCAGCCGGTCGATCTCGGCCCGCGCCCAGTGCTCGTCCGCGAACTCCGCGTAGGCAGGACCACGCCACAACGCCAGTGCGCTGTCCAGCACGGACAGGTCCCCGCCGAGCATCTCCTCGAACCGCCACGCGTCCACGTCGTCGGCGCGCAGCGCGTAGCCCGCGCCCTCGGTGACCAGCAGCGTCGACGGGGTCCGGGGTGGACGATCGGGTTCGAGCGCCTTGCGCAGCGCCCCGACGAACGTCTGCACCGTGCCGAGCGCCCCGTCCGGCGGGTCTTCCCACAGGTCGGCGACCAGGACGCGCACCGGCACGACGCGACGCCGGGCGATCAGCAACCGGGCCAGCACGGCGCGTTGCTTCGGGCCGCCGAGGCGGGCGGATCCCGCGGTCAGCGGGCCGAGCACCCCGAACGTCACCACCCGCTGACCCTAACGCTGATTCGTTGCTGATCGGACGCGCGCAGGGTGTGGGCGTGAACCGATTCGAACACCAGCGCGTCCAGGTCGCCGACGGCGTCGAGCTCAACGTGGCCACCACGGGCGCGGGTAGCCCCGTCGTGCTGCTGCACGGCTTCCCGCAGACCCACCTGATGTGGCGGCACGTCGCCGCCGACCTGGCCGCCGACCACACCATGATCATGCCTGACCTGCGCGGATACGGTGACAGCGACAAACCGGCGGACACCGGCCTGACCTACGCCAAGCGCACGATGGCCCAGGACGTCGTGAACGTCGCGAAGGCGCTCGGCCACGACAGGTTCGCCCTGGTCGGCCACGACCGCGGCGCGCTCGTCGCGTTCCGGACGGGCCTCGACCACCCCGAGCACGTCACCCACCTCGCATCCCTCGACGTCCTGCCCACGCTGGACATGTGGGACGTGATGCGGGGAACGTCCGCCGCCGTCGGGTTCCACCTGTTCCTGATGGCGCAGCCGCCCGGCCTGGCCGAGGAACTGATCAGCGCCCGTCCCGACGCGTTCTTCGGCCATTTCCTGGACGTCTGGAGCACGGCGGAGTTCCCCGCCGACGTCCGCGCCGAATACCTGCGGGCGAGCCGCGAAGCCGTCACGTCGATCGTGGCGGACTACCGGGCCTCGGCCACGATCGACGTCGAGCACGACACCGCCGACCGTGAGGCAGGCGCGCAGCTGAAGATGCCGGTCACGGTGCTGCAGCAGGACTGGGGTGCCGCGCTCGGGTTCGACGCCGAGGCGTTGTGGCGGGCGTGGGCACCCGATCTCGACCACCGCACCGTCTCCTGTGGACACTTCATGGCCGAGGAGGCACCGCAGCAGGTGGCGGATGCGATTCGCGACCTTTTGACCCGCTGAGTGCCATGACATCTGTCATGGCGAGGTCGTGACAGCTGAGACCCGCTCGACCGGGCGCGGGTCGCGAGCATGGAGTACATGACAGAGACAGCTGTGCGAGCGGGCGCCGCGGTGGCGCTGAGCGGCCTGCGGAAGCGGTTCGGCGAGGTCCAGGCCGTCGACGGGATCGACCTGGTGATCTCTCCCGGTGAGGTGGTGGCGTTGCTCGGCCCCAACGGCGCCGGCAAGTCCACGACGGTCGACATGGTGCTCGGTCTGTCCACTCCGGACGGTGGACGGATCAGCGTGTTCGGCAAGGCACCGCGCGAGGCGGTGGTCGCGGGGCAGATCTCCGCGATGCTGCAGAGCGGGGCGCTGCTGGACGACGCGACGGTGGCCGAGGCCGTGGGGTTGATCGCGGCGCTGCACCGCAAGCCGATGCCGGTGGCGAAGGCGTTGGCGCAGGCAGGGATCACGGACCTGGCGGACCGCAGGTGCACGAAGTTGTCCGGTGGGCAGAAGCAGCGGGTGCGGTTCGCGCTGGCGTTGGTGTGCGAGCCGGACCTGCTGGTGCTCGACGAACCGACCGTCGCGATGGACGTCGAGACGCGGCGGGCGTTCTGGCAGCAGATGCGCGCGTACACCGACACCGGCCGAACCGTGCTGTTCGCGACGCACTACCTGGACGAGGCCGAGGAGTACGCGGACCGCGTGGTGCTGATGCGGTCCGGGCGGATCGTCGCCGACGGGTCGGTGGCGCAGGTGCGGGCCGCGGTGTCCGGACGCACGTTGCGCGCGGTGGTGCCCGGAGCACTGGACCTGGAGTTGCCGGGTGTGCGGTCGGTCGAGCAGCGCGGCGACCAGATCACGTTGACCTGCACGGACTCCGACGCCGCGGTGCGCGCGCTGCTGGCCCGTTACCCGAACGCCCACGACATCGAGATCACCGCGCTCGGCCTCGAGGAGGCCTTCCTCACGCTGACCGGGGAGGACAACCGATGAACACCCGTTTCCTGGCTCTGGAACTCCGGCGCGCGATGCGCAACGGCCGGTACCTGATCTTCACCGTGGTCGTCCCGTCGGTGATGTTCCTGCTGTTCGTGAGCCTGTACGGCGGCGGCGAGGGCACCTTCCCGAACGGTCTGCCGGTCACCACGTCGTTGATGATGAACATGGCGTTGTTCGGTGTGATGGCCGGACCGCTGTCGATCGGCGCCCGGATCGCGGTCGAGCGCGGCCTGGGCTGGCAGCGGCAACTGCGGCTGACCCCGCTGACCGGCTCGGGGTACCTGTTCACCAAGGGCGCGCTCAGCATGCTGGTGGCGTTGCCGGGAATCCTGCTGGTGTGCGTGATCGGCGCGGTCGAGGGCGTGCGGATGGACGTGCCGCAGTGGCTCGGCGTGCTGGCGACGCTGTGGCTGGGCGCGATCCCGTTCGTGCTGCTGGGCATCGTGATCGGGCTGATCGCGAGCCCGGACGGCATGCAGGCGATCACGGGGCTGGCGTCGATGGTGTTCGGTCTGCTGGGCGGGATCTGGATCCCGGCGGACGTGGCGCCGGACTGGCTGGCGACGCTGATGAAGGCGCTGCCGACGTACTGGGTCAAGCAGCTCACCCAGGCACCGTTCGTCTCCGGGGTGGACGTCGAACAGGCGTTGCTGGTGATCAGCCTGTGGGTGGCCGGTCTGTCGCTGATCGCCGTGCGGCGTTACCGCGCGCAGAGCTAGGTTGATCCTCGTGCGCCGCGAGAAGAAGGACGGGAGCAGGTGGCACTGGTTCGCCATCCTGTTCGTCCTGCTCTACGTCCCCAGCGTGATCTACGACGTCATCGTCAGCGACCGGGGCGTGGCGGCGCGGGTCGTGCTGGTGTTGCTGCTCGTGCTGTACGGCGTGGGCTGGATGATCGCGCCGCGCTGGTTGTGGTCCAGCGGCAGCGACAACTTCAACACGGTGCTGTGCCTGGGACTGACGGCGGTCGGCCTGCTCGTCGTGTTCTGGCTGGGGATGTCGTACGCGGGACTGTTGGTCTACATCATGTCGACGGTGGCCGTGGCGCTGCCGGCCTGGCGGGCGATCGCGATCGACGGGTCGGTGCTGCTGGTGCTCGCGGCCACCATGTACGTGACGCAGGACCTGCCGCGCGACGGCGGCCAGCTCGCTACGTTGTCGTCGATCTCGCTGGGCATGCTCGCGGTGGGCAGGATGATGCGGGCGAACCGGGCGCTGTCCAAGGCCCAGGAGGAGATCGCCGCGTTCGCGCGGACCGAGGAACGCGCCCGGCTGGGGCGCGACCTGCACGACATCCTCGGCCACAGCCTGACCACGATCTCGCTGAAGACCGGAGTCGCCCGGCGGCTGCTGGAGAGCGCCGAGAACGAACGGGCGCTGGAGGAGATCCGCGAGGTCGAGCACCTCACCCGGCAGGCCCTCGGCGACGTGCGCGCGACGGTCTCGGGCTACCGCGAGGTGTCGCTGTCGGCCGAGGTCGTGGGGGCACGAGCGGCGTTGCGCGCGGCCGGGGTCGAGGCCGACCTGCCGCACGCGGTGGACAACGTGCGACCCGAGCTCCAGGGGGTGTTCGGGTACGTGTTGCGCGAGGCGATCACCAACGTGCTCCGGCACGCGGCCGCGACCCGTTGTTCCGTCCGGCTCGGTGACACCTGGCTGGAGGTGCGGGACAACGGGCGCGGCACGGGCGTGGGTGCCCCGGGAACGGGGTTGCGGGGGCTGGCCGAGCGGCTGGCCCCCTTCCGTGGAACCGTGCTCGCGGGACCGATGGCCGACGGCGGCTACCGCCTGCGCGCCGAGGTCGCGTGAGCGTGCGAGAAGGCGGCGCGACCCTGGAGGCGGCCGCCACGGTGTGCGAGGAGATGGTGTGATCAGGGTGTTGCTGGCCGACGACCAGGCGTTGGTGCGGGGCGCGTTCGCCGCGATGCTGGGCCTGGAACCGGACATCGACGTGGTCGCGGAGGTCAGCGCGGGCGACGAGGTCGTGGCCGCCGCCCAGCGCACCAAGCCCGACGTGGCGTTGCTCGACGTCCAGATGCCCGGCAAGGACGGCCTGACCGCCGCGGCCGAGCTCCGCCGCGCGGTGCCGGGCTGCCGGGTGATCGTCTGCACGACGTTCGGACGGCCGGGCTACCTCGCGCGGGCGATGGAGGCGGGCGCGGCGGGGTTCGTGGTCAAGGACGCCACCCCGGAACAGCTGGTCGACGCCGTCCGCCGGGTGCACGCCGGCCTGCGCGTGGTGGACCCCGTGCTCGCCGCCGAATCACTGGCGACCGGCCACAGTCCGCTGACCGACCGGGAACGCGACGTGCTCGCGGTCGCGCGCGACGGCGGCACGGTGGCCGACCTGGCCAAGGTCCTGCACCTGTCCGAGGGCACGGTGCGCAACCACCTCAGCGCGGCAATCGGCAAAACCGGCGCGCGCACACGGGCAGAAGCCGTCAAGCACGCCGAGGACAGCGGCTGGCTGTAGCGCCCACACGCACGCCCCTGAACACACCCGACCGCGTCACCCAGCTGGTCCGACCTACCCCACAAACAGCACACTCCGTAGTCCCTCACCCGCCTGCCAGCCGGCACGCGGGGCCCTTTTGTCCGCTCCTGTAGTACGCGGGGTCCCCGCGTACCGAAAAGTGGGGCTGGTGGGGTTCGGGTGAGTGAACGGCTGGCGGTAGCCGCGACCGCTGCCGATCGGCTGATTGACACCCCCGGCCGGTCATTCATACATTCGAGGGCACTTTGTATGAATGAGCCCGGGGAGTTGGTCCGCATGAGGCTCGGCAGGACCGCGGTCGTTCTCGGCGGCAGCGCCGCCGGTCTCTGCGCGGCGGGGGCGCTCGCGGCGCACTTCGACGAGGTGGTGGTGCTCGAACGCGACGAGCTGCCGGCCGAGGCCGAGCACCGGCGCGGGGTGCCGCAGAGCAAGCATCCGCACTTCCTGCTGAACTCGGGGCGCCGGGCGATCGGGGCGTTGTTCCCCGGTTTCGAGGACGTGCTCATCGACGCGGGCGGGCTGCACCTGATGCCGTCGATGGACGCCGCCTACCTCGACGGGGAGGGGTGGTCGGCGCGCAAGCGGGCGTCGATGACCATGATCTACAGCTCCCGGATCCTCATCGAACGGGTGTTGCGCGACCAGGTGCGCGCGCTGGACAACGTCGTTGTGCGCGAAGGGATTTCGGTCACCGGGCTGAGTTGCCGGGACGGCGAGGTCGTCGGGGTTCGGACCGCAGACGAGGAGATCGCCGCCGACTTCGTGGTGGACGCGATGGGGCGCGGTTCGTCGGTCGGCACCTGGCTGATGGCGGCGGGCTGGCCGGAGCCCGAGGTGCGCACGCTCGACGCCAAGGTCACCTACACGTCGCGGTGGTACGAACTGCCCGACGAACCGCCGGACTCGTGGTGGTGGCGACACATCGTGGTGATGCCGACGCTGGACAAGGGCGAGCACCCGCCGGAGCACGAGTTCCTGGTCAACTTCTTCCCCATCGAGGGCAACCGGGTGATCGCCTGCATGGGGTCGTGGGGGCTGGAGATGCCCCGCACCACCGACGCGTTCGTCGGATCGGCCCGGCGGGTGCGGACGCCGTTGTTCGCGGAGGCGATGGAACGGTGCACGCCCACCTCGGAGGTGCACCTCACGAGGTCCACGGGCAACAAGTGGCGCCGCTACGACCGGTGGCGGACACCGCCGCGACGGTTGGCGTTCGTCGGTGACTCGATCTGTGCGTTCAACCCGTTCTACGCCCAGGGCATCAGCTCCGCGGCGAGTTCGGCGCTCTTGCTGCGCGGGCATCTCGAGAACGCCACGCGGGTCGACGACGACTTCTCCAAGAAATTCCTGGCGGCACAACGGAAGTTGCTCAAGGTGCCGTGGGGCCTCGCGATGGCGCGCGACCAGGGTTACGAGTGCGCGGAGGGCACGGAGAAGCTGCCCGAGTGGCGGCGCAGGCTCATCGCCGCGGTGTCCGGGCCGGCGTTCACCTTCATCGTCGGCGCGGCACGGGAGGACGCGGTGATCGACGAGCACTTCGCCAAGGTGTTCAACCTCGACGAGTCGCTCGGCGACATGATGACCAACCCGCGCGTGATCGTGGGCCTGCTGCGGCACCGGGTGCGCACCGCGTTGGGACGACAGCGGGTTCCGTTCGGGTTCGATCCGCACGCCGAGCCGCCGGCCACCGACTACTCGAACCTGGCGACGCGATGATCACCGAGTGCGGGCCGGAGGCGGAAGCGGTCACCCGCGGTCTCGGGTTCGACTGTCACGACGTCTCCCCCGTCGTCTCGGTGCGCCCGCCCTGGGAGCTCACGCACTGGACGATGCCGCTGCTGGAACTGCTCGTGATCGCGGGCGCCGTGTTCGCGCTGGTGCACGCGATTCGACGACGGCGCGCGGGCGACCCGATCAACCTGGCGCTGTGGTGGGCCTCGCTGGTCTACCTGTTCGTGATCGAACCGCCGCTGTACTTCCCGGAGTGGTTCGGGCTCGACGACATCTACGGGTTCATCTTCGCCCACAACAGGTTCACCGTGCAGTTCATGTGGGACCGGCTGCCCCTGTACATCGTGGCGTTCTACCCGATGATCAGCCAGCTCGCCTACGAGGTCGTGCGCTCGCTCGGGATCTTCCGGCAGCGCGGCGCGCTCGCCGGGGCAGTGGCCGTCGCGTTCGTGTGCCAGGTCTTCTACGAGGTGTTCGACCACATCGGACCACAGCTCAAGTGGTGGGCGTGGAACCCGGACAACGTCATCGTCAACCAGCCCGCGATGGGTTCGGTGCCGTTGAAGAGCGCGCTGCTGTTCGCCTCGGTCTCGCTCGCCGCCATGACCTACCTGGTCGTGCGGATACCGGGCAGGTGGCGAGCGTTGGCGGCCGGGGTGCTGACGCCGTTCACGATGATGATCGCGGGGATCCCGTCGAGTCTGGCCGGGACGAACATCACCGCGCAGGCCTGGATCCTCGGCGCCGAGCTCGCCCTGATCTGGGTCGCCGGTCTGTGGCTCGTCGCACGAGCGGTCGCGGACCCGCCGTCGCCGTTCGCGCGGTACTACCCGGCGTGCTACCTCGCGGTCATGGCGGTGTGCTGGCTCGTCGCCGGCGGCAAGCTGGTCAGCAGCGGGATCTACGCGCTCGTCTGCCTCGCCGGGGCGGGGTTCGTGCTGTTCAAGCTGTATCGGGTGGCACCTGCCTCCTCCAGGTGAGGAAGGATGGTGCTCATGGGGCACCACGGATGGCAGGGCAACCCGCCCGGCACCGAGCAGGAGGCACGCCGCCGGATCGTCGAGGCGGCGACGGCGTGCCTGGACCGCGCCGGGCTCGCCAAGACCAGCCTGTCCGACATCGCCGCCGAGGCCGGGGTGACCCGGCAGACCGTCTACCGCTACTTCCCCGGCCTGGCCGACATCCTGGGCGCCGTGGCGATCGCCGGCGTCGAGGAGTTCGCGGTGCGGATGGAACGTCACCTGACGTCGTTCGACAGCCCGGCCGAGGTCGCCGCGGAGTCCGTGGTGTTCGGTGTCCGGGCCGTGCCCGAGGAGCGCTACCTGAGCCTGCTCCTGCAGGCGGGCGAGGGCGACTTCTTCACCGGCGCGGTCACGTCCCGCGAGTGGCTCGCGCTCGGCGCCCGGATCCTGCGCAACGTGCCGGTCGACTGGCGTTCCGCCGGTGTCACCACCGACGAGGACTTCGCCGGGCTCGCCGAGGTCCTCATGCGACTGTTCCTGTCGTTCCTGCGCTCCCCCTCGACGCCACCGCACACCGACGACCAGCTGCGTGAGCTGGTCCGCCGCTGGATCGGCCCGGCGCTGAACCCCCGCGGGTAGCGTTCGGTCCGTGGAACCAGTCGCGTTGCCGTGGGGCCGCCCGCGCGAGGAACGGGCCGATGCCGCGCGCAACCGCGCCCACCTGATCGAGGTCGCCCGGCAGATGGTCGCGGAACTGGGCGCCGACAAGGTCACCATGGACGGCCTCGCCGAACGCGCCGGGCTCGGCAAGGGCACGGTGTTCCGCCGCTTCCGCACCCGTGCGGGCATCTTCCACGCGCTGCTCGACGAGGAGGAGAAGCGGTTCCAGCAACGGCTGTTGAGCGGCCCACCGCCGTTGGGTCCGGGCGCGCCGGCGGCCGAGCGGCTCGTGGCGTTCGGCCGGGCGCGGCTGGAGTTCCTGGTGGAGCACACCGTCCTGGCCCGCGCCTCGCTCGACCCCGCCGAGCCGGTGCCCGCCGGTGACAGCCCGTCGCTGTTCCACGTGCAGGTGCTCCTGAGCGAGGCACGTCCAGACCTGGCAGCGAGCGGCACCCTGGCGTTGCAGCTGGTAGCCGCACTGGAGGGACCGATCCTGCTCTACCTGCGGGCGTCGGACGCCCCGGAGCCCGGCTCCGTGGTGCACGACCTCATCGCGAGCTGGCAGGTCCTGGTCGAAAGCATCTGTCCCTAGCTCCGCGCCTCAACTCGTCGCTGACGGCACGCGGGGCCCTTTCGTACTGTCAGAGCGAACGAAAGCTCCCCGCGTGCACTCCAGTGACGGCGTGTCGAGGCACGACACGCCGTGGCACGGCGTATCGCGGGCATATCGAAAAACCCATACGCCCCGGCAACCGGCGTCCGTCTTGAGTGGACGCATGTTCAGAGGCTGGTACTGGATGACCACGGAAACCGGGGCGGTCGTCCTCACGGTGCTCGCGCTGCCGCTGGCCGCACTGGTGATGTGCGCCCTGGCGCTGCACCGCCGCCGCGCCGGCCGCACGTCGCCGTGGCGGAACTCGCTGGCCGACGTCGGCCTCGTCTACGGCACGGTGCCGTGGCTGTGGATCGTCATGATGCCGGGCACGTACGCCGGAGAGGTCACCGGACGGGTGAGCCTGGTGCCGTTCGCGGACCTGCTCGAGATGAAGACGCTCGGGATCGTCGGCAACCTGCTGGTGTTCGCCGCGGTGGGCTGCTTCGCCCCGCTGCGGTTCCCGGCGCTGGCGTCGTTCCAGCGGATCGTGATCCTTGCGGCGAGCTCCTCGGCCCTGGTCGAGATCCTGCAGTTCGTGCTGCGGCTGGACCGGGTGTCCTCTGTGGACGACGTGCTGCTCAACACCGCCGGCGCCGGGCTGGCCGCGCTCGTGTCCTGGCCCTGGTGGCGCGCCAAAGCCCGCGAGGAGGATACGGCGGCGATATACCAGCCCGTCTAGGGTGCGTGGAGTGCGTGTGCTGATCGTCGAGGACGAGCCCTACCTGGCCGAAGCCGTCCGGGACGGGTTGCGGCTGGAAGCGATCGCCGCCGACGTCGCGGGGGACGGTGACACGGCCCTGGAGCTGCTCAGCGTCAACTCCTACGACCTCGCGGTGCTCGACCGCGACATCCCCGGCCCGTCCGGCGACGAGGTGGCCCGGCGGATCGTCGCGTCCGGCAGCGGTATCCCGATCCTCATGCTCACCGCCGCCGACCGGATCGACGACAAGGTCTCGGGGTTCGAGCTCGGCGCCGACGACTACCTCACCAAGCCGTTCGAGCTGCGGGAACTGGTGGTGCGACTGCGGGCGCTCGACCGTCGGCGGGCGCACGTGCGGCCACCGGTCAGCGAGATCGCGGGGCTGCGGCTGGACCCGTTCCGCCGGGAGGTCTTCCGAGACGGGCGTTACGTCGCGCTCACCCGCAAGCAGTTCGCCGTGCTCGAAGTCCTCGTCGGGGCCGCGGGCGGTGTCGTCAGCGCCGAGGAGCTGCTCGAACGGGCCTGGGACGAGAACGCCGACCCGTTCACCAACGCCGTGCGGATCACCGTGTCCGCCCTGCGCAAACGCCTCGGCGAACCCTGGCTCATCGCCACGGTCCCCGGCGTCGGCTACCGGATCGACACCCGGCCCGGCGACGTTGATGAGGGGAGCTTTCCTCAACCTGGGGTTCAGGAAAGCTCCCCTCATCAACCTGGGGTGGCGGCGGATCCGAGCGCCGGTCCGGTCACGTGACCAGGCGCCCGGGACACAGCGTCCGGCTGAAGCTCACCCTCAGCTACGCCGGGCTCGTCCTCGTCACCGGAGCCGTCCTGCTGGCCGTGGTGTGGCTGTTCCTGTTGCGCCACGTGCCCAACACCGAAAAGGGCCTGCTCGGCATCTCGCCCAACCGCTACCTGCTGTCGCGCATCTTCGGCCGTGCCGCCGCCATCGCGTTGCTGACGCTGCTCGTGCTCGGCCTGGCCGGAGGCTGGTTCCTCGCCGGCCGCGTGCTCGCACCGCTGCGCAAGATCACGGACGCGGCACGGACGGCCACCAACGGCTCGCTGTCCCACCGGATCCGGCTGGACGGCCGCGACGACGAGTTCCGCGAGCTCGCCGACGCGTTCGACACCATGCTCGAAAAGCTCGAATCCCATGTGGCCGAACAACAACGGTTCGCCGCCAACGCCTCCCACGAGCTGCGCACCCCGCTGGCGATCTCGCAGGCCCTCCTCGACGTCGCCCGCAAGGACCCCACCGCGGACCAGGGCGAAGTCGTCGAACGCCTGCACACCGTCAACGCGCGGGCGATCGACCTCACCGAGGCCCTGCTGCTGCTCAGCCGCAGCGACCGCGGGAACTTCGCCCGCGAGCCCGTCGACCTGTCCCTGGTCGCCGAGGAAGCCGCCGAAACCCTGCTCCCCCTGGCCGAACAACGTGGAATCACGCTCGACGTGACCGGCGGGACGGCCCACACCCCCGGCTCACCGGCGCTCGTGCTGCGGATGGTGACGAACCTCGTCCAGAACGCCATCGTGCACAACCTCCCCGCCGGCGGCACCGTCACGGTGCACACCGAAGCGCGGCGGAACACGAGCATGCTGCGAGTCGAGAACACCGGCCCGCCGCTTCCACCCGACCTGGTGCCCACGCTCACCGAGCCGTTCCAACGCGGAACCGAGCGCGTCCGCACGGACGAACACGCTGGAGTCGGACTCGGGCTGGCCATCGTGCACAGCATCGTCCGCGCTCACGGCGGCACCCTCGCTCTCACGCCCCGTCCCGGCGGCGGCCTCGTCGTCACGGTCCACCTGCCCGTCTGACCGTCTACAAAAGACGGAAGGGGGCCTTTCCCGCCGCCGAAGCGACAGGAAAGGCCCCCTTCCGTCAGATCAGGGCTACTTGAGCTCGCCCTGGGTGACCTCCGGGGTCACCTCCTTCGCCGACAGCTCCTCGGACTGCGCGGCCTGAGCCGACATCGCCGCGGACTGGTCCGACGTGTACGCCGGAGCGTCCAGCAGGTAGTACTGAGCAGCTTCCCGCCAGAAGATCCGCTGCTCGCCACTCGGGCTCGCCGCGAACGACGGGTCCATCGGCGCGGTGCGCAGCGTGTTGTCCCAGACCCGCCAGGTGGCCGAGCCCGGGGCGGTCTGACCGCCGCGGTGCACCACGTTCGTGTTGTCGCGGATCACGACTTCCACGATGCCGAACGCGTTGAGCAGCACACCGGGCGAACCGGTGAACTCAAGCGCGCCACCGATGTTCGTCCACGCCGGGAACACGCCGTTCGCGCCTTCCCTGGTGGTGTACAGCTTGCCGTCCACGTCCCGGCTCACCAGCTGCACCTTGCCGTCGTCGAACACGACCGCACCCGGCGTGCCGGCACCCGCGATGCCTGCCGCCACCCGCTGGGTCTCCAGCTTGCCGTTGGCGAACTTCTTCACCGCGAGCGTGCCCGTCGGGTTGCGGTAGGCGATCTCGAAGCCACCGGTGACCGGCAGGATCGTCATGTCGGACGTCATGTTGTAGTCGGTGGTGTACTCGGCCTTGCGCCACGTCTTGAACGCACCGTCCACACCGTACTGCTCGGCGAACCAGAGCTTGTTGGCACCGTCGAGCGCGAACGCGGTGAGCACCTTGTTCTTGCCGCGCACCACGATCGGATCCGTGAACAGCGCGCCGTTCAGGTCCTGCGGCTGGTTCCAGTCAGTGTCGAGGCCGCCCTGCTTCTGCGTGTACGACCTGGCCTGCGCGTTGGTGCCGCGGGCCGCCGCTACGAGCCTGTTGTCGTTCTGCAACGCCACACTCGCCCGGCCGGTGAAGTTGGCACCCGGAATGCCCTGGAACATCATCTCCTCGGCACCGGAGATGCTCTGCCAGCCGCGGCGCAGAACGCCGGCGTCGGTCACGTAGGCGACCTCGAACCGGGACTTGGCCTCGTTGTAGATCATCTGTGCGCGCTCGTTCTGCGGTGCGGGCACCGAGGCGGGCGGCGTGATCTTCTCCGGGGTCGTCAGCTTGCAGGAGTCGATGTCGACCATGACCTCCTTGAGATCGGCCCACCAGGCGATCCGCTTCTTCGGCTCCCCCTCGGCGGTGGTGGTGAACTCCTTCTTCGTGTTGTCGAAGCGGTACCACCAGATGTCGTTGCCCCACTTGCCGAGAACGACGTCGCCGCCCGGAGACAGAATCTGCGTGAACGGGTTCCAGCCCCAGCCGACGTTGCGCGCGTAGTCGATCCAGCGGCGGTTCTTCCAGTCGTAGTGGAAGCGGTAAAGCGTGCCGTCCTGGATGCTCGGGTCGCGGGCGTAGAGCACGCCGTCACCCGCGGCGAAGACCTGGTCGTACTTGCCCCAGCCGTCGTCGATGATCTGCTTCTGGGTCAGCTTCTTCGACACCTCGTCGAAGACGTTGAACTCCAGCTGGCCGTTGGCCAGCGCGGCGTAGACGTGGTTGTTGCTGTCGAC
This sequence comes from Lentzea alba, assembly GCF_011067745.1. Lineage (GTDB taxonomy): Bacteria > Actinomycetota > Actinomycetes > Mycobacteriales > Pseudonocardiaceae > Lentzea > Lentzea alba. The sequence goes on along the minus strand of NZ_JAAMPJ010000010.1, from coordinate 287,953 downwards.
CGTCACGCGGTTGTGATAAGCCGGGTTGTCCCAGCCGACCCAGCCGGTCTCGGCCACCTGACTGATGCCGCCGTTGTCCCAGTAACCCGGCTGTCCCTGGGGTTCCATCCAGCGGTGGAAGCGGAACTCACCGTTCGGCTGGATGAAGAACTTGTACCCCTTGGCTCCCGCCATGAAGCGCCAGCTGTTCCAGCCGTTGCCGAGGTGCTGCGGCTTCTGCCAGCTGTTCACGCCGGTCTCGGGCTCGTTGAGGGCACGCATCCAGAGCTGGTCGTTGTTCTGCGAACCCCAGAGCTTCGCGTTGACCGCACAGTCCACATCGGTCGCGTAGTCGCCGAGCGTGCAGGAGTCGATCGCGGGCGCGATCTCGTCCACGTTGTTCCAGGTCGTGATCTGCGACTTCCAGTCACCGCTGGCGTTGAGCCCCTCTTTGCCCTCCTTCGGCAGGTAGCGGTACCACCAGGTCTCACCACCTGGGAAGGTGCCGTAGATGATGTCGCCGCCCGGAGAGCTGAGCTGCTTGTAGCCGTTCCAGCCGGTACCGATCGAGCGGCCCCACGGCTCGGCCTGCCACGCCTTGGCGTCGTAGTTGAACCACTGGTTGGTGTCGGGGTTGTACTTGAAGCGGTAGAGCGTGCCATCGTTGATGTTCCGGTCACGCGCGTAGATGACGCCGTCGCCCGCCGCGAAGATCTGGTCGTACCTGTTCCAGCCGGTCGCGATCACCTTGCGCGGCAAGGTCTTCGTGGCCTCGTCGTACTTGTGGAAGGTCAGCTCGCCACTCGCCTCGGCGGCGTAGATGTTGTTCTTCTGGTCCACGGTGACGCGGAAGTGGTAGGCCGCCTGGTCCCAGCCGACCCAGCCGCTCGCGATCAGCTCGCTGATGCCGCCGTTGGCCCAGCCGCTACCGGTCCACTGGTGCCGGCGCAGCTCGCCGTCAGTCTCGATGAACCACAGATAACCGTTGGGGCCGCTCATGAAGCGTTCGTTCCAGCCCCAGCCGATGCCGTCGTCGGAAACCCAGTTGGGATAACCGTCCGCCGGGTAGGTCATCTTGCGCAGCCGGAAGTCGTTGCTGTTCGCGATGCCGACGTACACGTTCGCGGTCTGCGCGCACGACACCGTCTCGACAGCGTTCGCGACGTTGTTGGCGCTGTTCAGCACGGGCAGGCCGACGATTCCGATGGCCGCCGCGAGTGAGATCTGCACCAGTCGTCTCCACGACCGGCGCGCGGGTCTGCTCATAGCTCGAAGGCCCCCCAATCCGGACACGCCAAAACACGCGCGGTTCGCGCGTCCGGTAGTAGCTGACATCCCCCACAGGATGCTGACGGAAGGGTTTGTACCAGACGAAACAGCCCAAGTGGAATCCTGCGGCCGCACCTCTCACTCGGCACTTTCGTTACACAAAGTGACCAGGCGCACATGTCTTGTGAAGTCGGCGTTTAGGACTTTATGCTCCGGACCGCCTGCACGTTGGGGCCTCACTGCCTGGGGGAAGATCACTATGGTCGGCCGGAGAGCCGGGCGCTTCCGCGCGCCCAAATACTTGGTGCCGTTGCTGGGACTGTTGCTGACCGTGACGCTCGTCGTCGGTGTCGCCGGCCCCGGGTTCACGTCGTTGCTGCCGTGGTTCGGCTCCGCCGCGAAGGAGCTCGAGAAGCAGCTCGAGAACGCCCGCGGACTGGCCGCCAAACAAGACGGAAGCAGCCCCGACGGACTCGCGTCCGAAAGCGACAGACGCGAGGGCAACCGCGGCATGCCCGTCTCGGAGCAGTCCAAGTACAGCTCTCCCGAGTACAAAAAGGCCGGTGACGGCGCGCGCAACGTCGCGAAGATCGTCACCGGGCCCACCACGCGCACCGGGTTCGACGCCAAGACGAGCGTCGAGGTCCCCGAGCAGCGCGGCCGGCACGAGACCACCTACCGCAACGCGGACGGCACGCTGACCACGCAGTTCAGCGACGGCCCCCTCAACTTCCAGCTCCCGGACGGCAAGTGGGCGCCCGTCGACCCGGCCCTGGTCGCGGAGAACGGGCAGTGGCACAACAAGGCCGACAGCGTCGACGTGCGGCTCGCCGGTGCCGCGAACGCCGCAGACCTGGTCAAGGTCAAGCTCGACGACGACCACGAGTTCGCCTACGGCCTCGCGGGCGCCCGCAACGTCGCCGGCCGGCAGAACGGCACGACCGTCACCTACCCCGGTGTCGCCGACCACACCGACCTGCGGGTCGAGTCGGCTCCCGGCGGTGCCAAGGAAATCCTCGTCCTGCACGACCGGGCCGCCGCCCGCACGTGGAACTTCCCGTTGCGGCTCAAGGGACTCAGCGCCAAGGTCGTCGACGGCGCGGTGACGCTCACCGACCAGAGCGGCCGTGAACGCCTGCGCATCCCGGCCGGCTTCATGACCGACTCGGCCGGACGCGCGGAGGGCGCGGAGGCGTCGCAGTCCCACGGTGTGCGCTACGAGATCGTGGACAGCGGCCGCACTTTGCGAGTGTCGCTCGATTCCGCGTGGCTCGACGACCCGGCGCGCGTCTACCCGGTTCTGGTCGATCCCAGCGTGTTCGAGGGCGGTGCCACCGAGAGCAAGCGGATCCGGACCGGCGGCGGTGCGCCCGGCGCGAGCGAGCTCCACATCGGACGGGACACCGGCGGCGGCAACAACACCGCGCTCATCAAGTTCCCGACCGTCGCCCAGCGCCTGGCGAACCACAAGATCTTCGGCGCCTCGCTGCAGGTCGTGAACTACGACTCGACCACCTGCAAGCCGACGCCGATGACCGTGCACCAGGTCGCTGCGGGCTGGTCCAGCACCAACGGCCCCGACGGCGCCCCGCCGCTCGGCCCGGCCATCGGTGGCGCGTCGTTCTCGCACGGCTACATGTCGACCGGCCAGACCCGTTCGGCCTGCCCCGCGGCGCCCGAGCTGATCACCCTGGGCGACGGCGGCACGGACATGGTGCAGTCGTGGGTCCGCGGTGGCCCGGACAACGGCATCGCACTGCGCGCGGGCACGTACGCGAACACCAGTGGCTTCAAGAAGTTCACCGGCACGGCGTCGGCCAACCCGCCGAAGCTGTACGTGACGCACAGCCCGTACGACGCGAAGTACGAGATCAGCCAGCCGATCCCGGACCCGCCGGTGACGAGCCAGCTCGACGGCAAGATCAAGGTCAAGGTCACCAACACCGGCGCGAACACCTGGGACTCCGGCTACAACCTCGCGTACAAGATCTTCAACACGAAGAAGAACAACCAGCACGAGGGCACACCCCAAGCCGCGCCGCTGCCGCGCACCATCGCGCGCAACGAGTCGGTCGAGCTCGAGGCGACGATCGGCAAGCTGCCGATCGGCAGCTACATCCTCGAGTTCACGATGCGCCACGGCACCAAGACCTTCACCGACGAACAGGTCGCACCGGCGCGGATCACGCTGGAGGTCTTCAACATCCCGCCGGTCGTCACCGGCCAGTACCCGCTCGCCGGGCACAGCACCGAGACCCTGCAGCCGCAGCTGTGGGCCAAGGCGGAAGACCACGAGAACGACCCGCTCACCTACAAGTTCCAGGTCTGCGAGCAGGACGAGGCGGGCAACCCGGTCCGCTGCTTCGACTCCGGTGTGCAGCCGAACGTCTACTGGACCGTTCCCGCGGGCAAGCTGCGCTGGGACCGCGTCTACTACTGGCGCACCTTCGCCTACGACACCGCCGGCGGCGAGAGCGAACCCATCAAGTTCTCCGCGCTGATCACCTCGGTGCCGCAGCCGGAGGTCACCTCGCGGATGGGCAACGCGCCGTACACCGGCAACGGTCTCGGCTTCGACCCGATGGTCGGCAACTACACCACCGCCGCCGTCGACGCGGCGGCCGCGACCGTCGGCCCCGAGCTCAACGTGGCCCGCACCTACAACAGCCTCGACCCGCGCGCCGACCTGACGTTCGGCAGCGGCTGGTCGTCGCGCTACGACATGCGGGTCGTGCCGGACGCGGACGGTTCCGGCAACGTCGTCGTCACCTACCCGGACGGCCAGCAGGTCCGCTTCGGACAGAACCCGGACGGCAGCTACACCGCGCCGCCCGGCCGGGCCGCGACGCTCACCAGAGTGGACGCGGACTGGAAGCTGATCGACAAGGACCGCACGGTCTACACGTTCCGCTTCGACGGCGCGCTGGTGTCCATCAAGGACAGTGCCGGTCGGCTGGTCGACCTCACGCACGACACCGAGGGCAGGCTGTGGAAGGCGATCAGCCGAACCAGCAACCGCACCCTGACGTTCGCGTGGACCGCTGACGGCAAGCACGTCGAGTACGTCCGCACCGAACCGGTGGACGGCTCCGCGCTGGAGTGGAAGTACGTCTACGACAACGACCGGCTGCTGGAGGCCTGCAACCCGACCGGCAAGTGCACCCGTTACACCTACGAAGACGGCTCGCACTACCGCAGCACGGTGCTCGACTCGCGGCCGGACTCGTACTGGCGTCTCGGTGAGGCCGGCGGCGCCGACGCGAACAGCCAGATCGGCGTCAAGCTCGGCAAGGACGTGGCGAAGTTCGTCGGTGTCGACGCTTCGAACTACTACAAGTCGGGTGCACTGGGCGGCAGCGACGACCGCGCGGTCCACCTGAACGGCAACAGCTTCGTGCAGCTGCCGGAGAAGAACGTCAACAAGCACCGCGACCTGTCGATCGAGCTGTGGTTCAAGGGCACGTCCGCCGGACCGCTGTTCGCCTACCACGACAAGGCGGTCGACCAGTCGCCGGGCGCGGGTGTGCCCGTGCTGTACGTCGGCTCGGACGGCAAGCTGCGCGGCCAGTTCTGGAACGGCGTGATCGACCCGATCACCTCGTCCGCGGCGGTCAACGACGGCAACTGGCACCACGTGGTGCTCTCCGGTTCGCTTGCCACCCAGACGATGTACCTCGACGGCAAGGAGGTCGCCAGCCGCCAGGGCGTGATCGACCACCCGCGCCTCGAGTACGCCTACGTCGGCACCGCGTTCACCGTCGGCTCGTTCCCGGCGATCAGCGGTGGCCGCACGCACTTCAGCGGTGACGTCGACGAGCTCGCGTTCTACGCGCGCCCGCTCGGCCCGAACCAGGTGCGCACGCACTGGGAAGCGCGCAACCCCGGCGACCAGATCACGTCGGTGCGCCTGCCGAGCCAGCGGGTCACGGCGACCGTCAGCTACGACCACGTCCACGACCGCATGCGGGAGTACGTCGACAGCGACGGTGGTCGCTGGCAGCTCGGCGTGCCCACGGTCGGCGGCGACGAGCGCAACATCATCCGCTCGGTCCGCATCGTCGATCCGGGCGGCCGCCCGCAGTACTTCGACTTCGACGGCCTCAAGGGCCGGATCCTGCGCCAGGTCACGCCACTCGGCGCCGCGACGAGGCCGGAAGACATCGTCGGCCGCGACTGCACCACGAACGCCGACGGCTTCGTCACCTGCTCCGGTCTCGTGGTCGCGCTCGGCGTCCGGCTGTTCGACTACGACGAGTCGGGCTTCCAGCAGAAGATCATCGACGAGAACGGCGAGACGGCCACCCTCGTCCACGACGACCGCGGCAACCTCTCCCGCAAGATCAGCTGCCGGGAGGAGAACAACTGCCAGACGACCTACTACACCTACCAGGCACCGACGGCCGACCCGACCGACCCGAAGACCGACAAGCTGATCGAAACCCGGGACGCGCGGTCGTCCGGGCCGACCGACGACACGTACCTGACCAGGTCCGTCTACACCGACTTCGGTGACCTCCAGCAGGAGACGAACCCGGACGGCGGGTCGACGTTCCACACCTACACCGACGGCAGCACGCTGGCGTACGGCAGCACGACGGCGAAGGAACCGGCGCGACTGCTGAAGTCGACCTCCGACCCGCGCGGTGCGGCGACGATCAACAAGTACTACGCCAACGGTGACCTCGCGGAGACGACGTCCCCGTCCGGTCTGCGCACCGTCTTCACCTACGACGTGCTGGGCCGCAAGAAGACCGCGACCGAGTTCTCGGACGCGCAGCCGCAGGGCGTCCGGACGTCGTACACCTACGACAAGCTCGGCCGCGTCACCGAGGTGACCTACCCGTCGACGAAGAACGCGGTCTCGGGTGCCACGCACACCGAGACGGCGAAGACCTCGTACGACGACGACGGCAACACCTTGTCCGCCGAGCTGGTCGACTCGGCCGACCCCACCAACCCGCGCAAGTCGACGTTCGAGTTCGACGAGTTCGGCCGGATGACCAAGACCGTCGGGCCGGAGGGCAACGAGGCCTCCTTCGGTTACGACAACTTCGGCAACCGCACGTGGGCGGTCGACGCGAACGGCGTGAAGACCGTCTACACCTACACCGCCCGCAACAAGGTGGCGCAGGTGCGGCTGGTCGGCTGGCACGGCAAGGCGATCACGCCGGGTGCCACCGGGTTCGAGCCGCTCGACCCGGACGACCCGCTGCCGGACCTGGTGCTGGAGTCGAACCAGTACGAGCACAACGGCAGGCTGCTGATCCAGGCCGACTCGATGGGCCGGCGCACCGAGTACACCTACTACCGCGACGGCCTGGTCAAGGAGATCAAGGCCAGGGCGGACGGCGGCATCGAGACCGACCCGGTCACGATCCAGCAGAACACCTACGACGCCGCGGGCAACCTGATCCGTCAGGTCGGCCTGGGCGGCAAGGTCACCGTGCACGAGGTCGACGCGACCGGTCGCCTGAAGTCGACCACGCAGGAACCGGACACCCTGCGCCGCCGCACCGACTACAGCTACGACCTGAGCGGCAACATCACCCAGGTCGTCCGGACCGGCAAGCACTCGAACACCGGGCCGTTCGGCGCGGCGTTCGGTGAGACCGTCGAGTTCGAGTACGACGCGCACGGCCGGCAGATCAGGGAGACCCTGAAGGGCGCCAACGGCCCTGTCACCACGCGCAAGTCCTACGACCAGCGCGACCTGGTCACGGCCGTGACCGCGCCGCGCGGCAACGTGAGCGGCGCTACCGTGGCCGACCACACCACGGACTACCGCTACGACGAGCGCGGACGGGTCACGTCCGTCCTCTCGCCGCCGGTGATGACCGAGGAGCACGACACGGCGCCGTCGGTGAAGAGGCCGACGACGACCACGGGGTACAACGCGTTCGGTGACGTGACCGAGGTGCGCAACCCGGCCGGTGGCGTCATGAAGATGGCGTACGACAAGGCGGGCCGCACGGTCCGCACCGAGTCGCCGGGCTACCAGGCACCGGGTTCCAGCCAGACGACCACCGCGACCGTGCTCGCCGAGTACGACGCGATGGGCCACCCCGTCAAGACGACCGACCCGTCCGGCGCGACCATCTGGATGTACTACGACCAGCGCGGCCGCCTGGTGGAGAAGCGCGACCCGAACCCGGAGGCACCGGGCGAGGCCGGTGGCAGCTGGCGGTACAGCTACACCCACAACGGCGAGCTGCTGTCCACAACGGACCCGACGGGCGGCGAGAACCGGCGCACGTACGACCAGTTCAGCAGGCCGATCACGCAGACCGTGCTCGAACTGCGCCCGCAGCCGGCGGCGTACGAGACGAAGCTCGGCTACGACGCGGCGGGCAACCTGTCGACCGTCACGTCGCCGAAGAACGAGATCACCCGGATCGGGTACGACCAGCTGGGGCAGAAGACCAGCGTCACCGACGCGGCGGGCGTGACGACCCAGTTCGGCTACGACAGCTTCGGCAACCAGGTGTACGCGAAGGACGGCGAGGGCCGTGCCTCGTACCAGATGCTCGACCAGGCGGGGAACAAGACGGTCGACGCCGACCTGAACCCGGCCGGCCAGGTCATCCGCACCGGCAGGTACACCTACGACATCGCCGGCAACCGGCTCACGTCCACGGACGCGCTGGGCAAGGTGACCAAGTACGCCTACGACGCGCTCGGCCAGCTCACCTCGATGGAGGAGCCGGTCTCGGCGTCGGAGACGATCACCACGTCGTACGGCTACGACACGTCCGGCCGGCGCACCCGCGTCACCGACGGCCGTGGCAACGCGACGTTCTACACCTACAACTCGCTGGGCAAGCCGGAGTCGGTGGTCGAGCCGTCGACCACGGCTCACCCGAACGCGGCCGACCGCACGTGGACCACCGCGTACGACGGCGTGGGCAGGCCGACGGTGCTCACCGCACCCGGCGGCGTGACCAGGACCCGCACCTACGACGCTCTCGGCCGCCTCACCAAGGAGACCGGCGCGGGCGCGGCGGTGTCCACTTCGGACCGGGAGATCGCGTACGACCTCGTCGGCCGTCCGACGTCGGTCAGCGCACCCGGCGGGGTCAACACCTACCAGTACAACAACCGGGGTTTGATGACCTCGGCGACCGGCCCGTCCGGTGACTCGTCGTTCGGCTACGACGAGGTCGGCAGGCTGACCTCCCGCACCGACGCGGCGGGCACCACGTCGTTCAACTACACCTCGGGGCGCCTGTCGTCCGTGGCGGACGGCATCACCGGTGGCGGGATCGCGTTCGGCTACAACGCTTCCGGCCGCATCGAAACGATGAACTACGGCGCCGGCCGGGTGCGCACGTTCGGGTACGACGACTTCGGTCGCGAGACCTCGGACGTCACGAAGAACTCCACCGGTGGCGTGATCGCGTCGGTCGCCTACTCCTACGACCTGGCCGACCGGCTGAAGAAGAAGGTCTCGGCGGGCACCGCGGGTGCCGGTGAGCAGACCTACGGCTACGACGACCTGGGCCGCATGACGTCGTGGACGTCCGGTGGCACCACGACGGAGTACGCGTGGGACAAGTCCGGCAACCGGGTTCGCAACGGTGCCAAGACGTCGACGTTCGACGAGCGCAACCGCGTGCTGTCGGACGGCGACTACACCTACAAGTACTCGGCCCGCGGCACCCGTGACTCGCGCACCAGCTCGGGCCACGAGGAGAAGTTCGAGTTCGACGCGTTCGACCGCCTGACGAAGGTCGGCGCGGCCACCTACGCGTACGACGCGCTGGACCGCCCGGTGACCCGCGGCAGCCAGCAGTTCAAGTACGCGGGCATCGAGATGGACGCCGTCAAGGACTCGGACGCCACCTACGCCCGCGGTCTGTTCGGCGAACTGCTGTCGCTCGCGTCCGGTGCGGACAAGCGCGTGCTGCTGTCCGACAAGCACGGTGACGTCATCGGCGGCCTGGACGGCGCCGAGGTCAAGGACTCCACGTCCTACGACCCGTGGGGCAAGGTCACCGCGTCCTCCGGTGCCAAGCGCAACGTCGGCTTCCAGGGCGACTGGACGGATCCCGACAGCGGCCACGTGAACATGGGCGCCCGCTGGTACGAACCGACCTCCGGTTCGTTCGTGTCGCGCGACTCGGTGGACCAGGGCGGCCCGGGCTCCGGCGGCTTCAACCGCTACGCCTACGGCGTCGGCTCCCCCGTGAACGGCTTCGACCCGGACGGCCACGGCTGGTTCAGCGACGCGGTCTCGTGGGTCGGCGACAACATCTCGACGATCGGCCACACCGCACTGGACGTGGCGGGCCTGGTGCCCGGCCTGGGCGAGATCGCCGACGGCATCAACGCCGTCTGGTACCTCGCCGAGGGCAACTACACCGACGCGGCCCTGTCGGCGGCGGGCATGATCCCGTTCGGCGGCTGGGGAGCCACCGCGGCGAAGTGGGGCAACCGCGGCTACGACGCCCTGCGCGGAGCCGACAACGTCCCGACCCCGCGCACCCCCGACGCCCCGCACCCGAGGCGCCCGGACGGCCCCAACGCGGGCAAGGGCCCGGACGGCATGCCGCTGAAGAAGGCAGATGCCCCGTCCGCCGGCAAGTCGCTGCCAGACCCGCGCAAACTGGCGGCCGAAGCGGCAGCCCGCCAAGCCGCCGCGGCGGCAGCAGCGCTACAAGCCGCGATCCGGCGAACAGCCGCGGCCAAGGCAGCGGTCGCCAAGGCGGTCAAGTCCAACCCGATCCCGACCCTGAAGGCGGCCCTGAAGCCGCGCATCGCCAACGCCAAGAACATCATCTCGGCGATGCCCAACGCTCCTGCGCGCGTCGTGCAGACGGTCGTCACCAACGTGCAGGACCTCAACAAGGTCTACGAGACGATCAAGACCGCGATGCTCGGCGTCGGCAAGGAGGTCGTGAAGGAGGCCGCGCAGGCCCAGGTGTCGGAGACCCTGAACATGCTCGGGGCTCCGTATCTCGGCGACATCCTGGATCTCGCGGGTGGCGGCAAGAAGAAGAAACGCACGCAGGACAAGGTCTCGAACGCCAAGCAGGAAGCGTCCGGCGGCGCGTCGTGCCCCGTCTCCTGGGACTCGAACAGCTTCGTGCCCGGCACGCTGGTCCTGATGGCCGACGGCTCGCGCAAGAAGATCGAAGACCTGCGCAAGGGCGAGTTCGTCCTGGCGACCGACCCGACCACCGGCAAGTCCGGTGCCCGCAAGGTCACCCAGGTCCGCACGAAGGTGTCCAAGCGGACCATGGTCGAGGTGTCCGACTCGTCGGGCGGCAAGATCAAGGTGACCGATGAGCACCCGTTCTGGGTGGAGTCGGAGAAGCGCTGGGTCAACGCGATCGACCTGAAGCCGACGTACCGGTTCCTCGCCGCCGACAACCGACCGGCGGAGATCTCGGGAACGCGGACGTGGAGCGGGATCGAGAAGGTCCACAACTTCGCGGTCGACGAGCTGCACACGTACTACGTCGCGAGCTCGCAGGAGTCGGCGCCCGTCCTCGTCCACAACGAGGACGCTCGCAAGTCCAACGGCAACCCCTGTGGCCCGACCGTCTTCATGACGCCGGACGACCCGGTGCAGAAGAGCATTCCGCGGCAGAAGTCGCTGAAGGGCTTCGGGGATTACCACGACGTGTGGATTCACGGCAACATCGACGCCGTCAGCCCCGACTACGATTCGGCGGAGTCCAACAACAACACGATCAAGGCCAGGTCGCTCGCCCGCGCGATCCGGGCGTCGTCGAACTACCCTGGAGGTCCGGTACGGCTCTGCTCCTGCAACACGGGCTCGGCACGTGGTTCGTTCGCCCAGCATCTGGCGAACGCCCTGGGGCAGAACGTCCTGGCACCCGAGGGCTATCTCTACGTGTGGCCGGATGGTGGCCACAACATCGGTCCTGATGGTGCCCCGTTGAAGAAGAACGGCGACAGCGGCGGCAGGTGGAAGATGTTCCGACCAGAGGAGCGTCGCAGGTGAACCCCGGTGTTCCGTTGAAACGAGCTGGGTTCTTCGAGTCCGCGGACGAGGTGACCGCCGCCAGAGCCGCTGCTGAGCACGACTGGGAGTCGTCGGCGGTCCGTTACCTCGAACACGGAACGGTCTTCATGGCCTCACCCAGCTGGGAGGACGATCTGCTGGACGAGCAGGCGGGAGAGATCTGCCAGCTCGCGCTCAGGACGGACGGGGAATGGATCTGGCCGAATTCGCTGGCGTACTACGTGCGGAACTATCACGTGGAACTGCCTCGCGAATTCCTCGACCGCATGGCAGCCCGCAGCTGGGTGGCGCCGGAACTCGAGCAGGTCGAGGTCGACGAGATCAGCAGACGGCACCGAGGTGAGCAGGGCCTTGAGGACTCGGCGCCGGTGGCGCTGTGACTGAAGGTCACAACTGAAGATCGCGGGCCCCTCGGCGAATGCCGAGGGGCCCGCGATCATTCCGAGCAAATTGCCAGCAGCCTCATTGCGGAATACTTGATCGCCCAGAATCGTCGAGCCGCACCAGCTGCGCCCGCGGGTACTTCCGCCCCGCCACCGGCACCGGCGACCCGGTGAACGACACCGGCGTCCCCGCGAGCAACAACGTCAACCCCTCCGGCAAGTCATCCCGAGAAACGAACCAGGACCCACCCCGCGTATCGGTGATGAACCCGTGCGACTGCCCGGACTTCCAAGTAGCAACGGTCCCCCGCCGCCGCCCCCGAGGCGCCCCCACCGGAGAAGCAACCGCCTCCGAAGACCGCACGAACGCCCGCCGCAACGGATAGTCGGCAGCATCAGCAGGCGCGAACAACGAGTCGAACCCTGGCGTGAAATGCGTGGCCGCCCGCAGCGGCGCGGCGGTGCGCGGCGTCCAAGCAGGCGCCTCCACCGCCGGAACGTCCACAACCGGCACGACCACGTGCACACCGCGGTCGCCGAGCCGCGTCACCAGCGGGGTGAAGTCGGCGTCCCCGGTGAGCAGCACGACCCACTGCAGCGGCACCGACATCGCGCGGTCCCACGCTTCGAGCGCCAGCTGGACGTCGACGCCCTTCTCCTTGCCGCCGTGCAGCGGCAGGTCGTGGCGGGCAATCCCGGCGGCAGCCAAGGCCGCGTCGAACGACTGAGCCGGCGTGTCGATGCGGCCGCGGGCGTAGTGCGCTTCGGCGATCACGCAGGAGTCGAGCGGCAGGCCCGTCTCGGTGTGGACGTACCAGCGCACGGCGTCGTGCAGGCCGTCCAGCGAGATCCGGGCCGCCCGCCGGTGCGCGGTGGCGTAGAAGTCGCTCAGATAGGCGAACCAGGTGCCGTCGTAGAACACGCCGATGCGGACGATCTTTCCCACCGGATCGACACTACCTTCGCGGCCGGTCCGGTCAGGAGCCGGTCCAGGTGTCCAGTTTGACGTGGGCGCCCATCTCGCCGAGCAGCTTCATCAGGTTCGCACTGATCAGGAGGTGGTCCTGGCCGTCCTTCGGCGTCCAGGAAACGAAGAGGTCCATTTCGCACGTGGCCGCGAGCTCCACGAAAACCTCCCTCTTCTCCGCCAGGACCGCCTCCACCAGCTGCAACCTGTCGTCGAGAGGCACGTCCGGCGGCCCGACGTCGAGCATCCACAGCCGAGAGGACCGTTCTCCGATTCCCAGCGCGGAATGGATTTCGGCAGCGGTGCGCCCGTCGGCCCACACCCTGAGTGTGGCCTTCGACCACGATTCGCTGTCCACCGCCGATGGACTCTGCGTCAGTCCGCCTTTGCGGTCAATTCGAATTCACCCGGGTCCGGCGCCATGCGACCACGATGAGTCCGATCAGGCCGAACAACGGGATGGTGCTGATCGCCCACGACAGGCCCATCGGCGGTCCCGGCTGCTCCATCACCTGGAGGTTCCTCAGCTCACCGGAAGCCGGACCCGCCGGGCCGGAGATGTCGAACCGGAACGTCCACGTGCCCGGCTCGGGCAGCGCGTGGATGTCCAGCCCCCACACGTCCCGCTTGCGGGGATGGCGCGCGAGCGGGGTGTCGTCGGGCTCGCCATGGGCCGGAACCATGGTCAAGGTGCCCTTCTTGCCCGCGATGCCGTCCTCGGGCGCGAACGTGAAGTCCAGCGACTGCATGGCTTTCACGGGCCACGTGCTGAAGCCGACGGTCAGGTTGTACGGGCCCGCCTGCACCTTCTCGGTGTGCACGACGTTCACCGGCTCGAACGCGAGCGCCGGAGAGGCCAGGCCGAGCAGCAGGAAGCAGGTCCCCAACAGTCCCAGCAACGTCTTACGCATGGCGATCTTCCTTTGCTGGTGCGAGGTGGCGCAGCATCTGACCGAACCGCCGCCCGAGCAGCGCGGCGCCGGCGCCGAACGCGGCCGAGAGCACGACGGTGGCGAGGTACCTGCCGTTGGGGTGGAACGGGGCGCCGTAGACGAGGACGGCCTGCAGCGGCACGCAGGCCGCGATGAGCGCGCCGCCGAGCGCGCCGGGGATCCACGCCGGCAGCCGGTGCAGCAGCTCCACCGCCACCGCGACGACGATCAGGCACATCGGGATCGTGTAGGGCAGGCCGGGGATGCCGTCGGCGTAGTCGCGCAGCGGCAGGCCGGTGGCGTCCGCGTAGACCCTGGCCGCCCACGGCGAGAACCACCAGAACACCGCCTGCAGCACCGCGACCGACAGACCGACGGCGAGAGCACCACCGCGCCGGTTCAGCGCGTGAGCCGCCATGAACAGGATCATCACCGAGGTGAACGCCGTGCCCGCGGCGACCGGGTTGGCGAGGCCGTCGGGCACCGCGCGCAGGCCGAGCACGGTCACCATGCTGAACACCAGTAGCACGGCCGCGGTCGCGACCACACCGTAGACGCCCCAACGCTGGTCACGTGCGACCGCGAAGATCATGACCGTGCCGACCATCGTGATCGAGATCGACAGCAGCAGGCCGATGTGCGGCGGTGACTCGATCACCGCGTCGAAGCCGTACAGGCCGTGCCACCACTGGTCCCACAGGCCGTACACCAGGAACAACGCGGCGCCGGTGCCGGAGATCAGGTAGCCGACGGGTGCCGCGAACGTGCGGCCGAAGACGCCGACCGCGCGGCCGCCGACGATCGGGTCGATCGCCTTGTCGCGCTTGGCGTTCGCGGTCGTGATCAGCACGACCGCGAGGCTCGCGATGCCGGAAAGCGCGCTGCCCGTGTACAGGAACAGGTGCGGCATCGTGAAGAACGTGTCCGGCCCTACGTCGGAGTGCCACTGGATGTCCCAGGTCAGGCCGATGAGCGAGAGCAGGGTTCCGCCGAGCACGAAGCTCGCCGGGACCAACCCCCTCGGGACGACGAACCTGGCCTGCGTCGTCGTTGTCGCGGCGATTGCCACTGATCCTCCCCTTTCAGGTGAGCAGCAACGGGATGACGACCCGTTCCGCATTGAGTGACACGGTGATCTCCCATTGCCCGGCCATCAGCAGGTCGACGTCGCCGACCTCGTAGCGGCCGGGTTCCGCCGGGCCCGCGGTGATCGGGGCGAGCGCGTGGCCCATCTGCGGCATCGCCGGTTCGACCGTCACCGCGCCCTGGGCGGGGTGACCCGACCGGTCGGTGACCCGCAGGTCGAACGAGTTCCTGCCGGACTTCGTGCTCGCGGGCGTGAGCACGAACCGGAGTTGCGCGCTTTCCGCGAGCTGCGGCTGTGCCTCCACGGTGCGCGGCCACACCACCACGAGCACGCCGGCCAACGCGATCACCGCGGCCAGAAGGACGAGCGCAGAACGCTTCACTTCTCCGAAACCCCCTTCGCCGCGGGAACGTCGACGACCGTCGGCACGGTGACGATCTCGTAGTTCCGTTCGGCCTGGATCCACACGAAGTACTTGCCCGGCAACGGGAACGAGTAGGTGAACGGCACGTCCGGCCCGTATGCGGCCACGCTCTCGTCCGGCTTGTCGGGCAGGCCCGGCGTCGGCGGGATCATCGAGTGCACGTGCGCCCAGATCGGTGCCTTCGCGGGGCTGTCGGTGACGGGCCCGATGACGATCATGTGCCCGAGCATGCCCAGCCACGGCTGCAGATCCCGTTCACCGAAGCCCGCGGTGATCGTGCTCGGCCGGCCCGCCTCCCGGATTTCCGTTGCCAGCGCTGCCTTTCCGTCCTGCGGCCGAGCAGCGGACGTGCCGGAGACCTCGATGCTGGACCGCAGCAGCTGCACTCCCCCGCCGCGCCGGGCGATCTCGGCGGCGAGCGCGTACGTGCCCCGTTCCGCAGCCTTCAGCCGGGCGCGGTACTCGCCCGGTGCCGTGCGAATCGGGTGCAGGTGAAGGAGATTCCCGGACGGCGACACCACGACGAGGTGGATGAACGCGCTGTCGTGCACCAGCAGGTCGTCCACCGGCCGCCCTGACGACCCGTCCGTCAGACTGAGCACGAGATCATCGCCACGAACACCAGGAACGAGGTTCACCGGCGGCCGCGAGAAGTCCACTATGGACGTTCGCTGGTAGGGATCGTTGACGTTGTCGAACGTCGGATCCAGCTGCGTGCCGGGCGGCGCGAGCGGCGGAATGCTCGGCGAGAGCAACGCCGCCGTGGCCGCGACGGCGACCGCGGCGATCACGCCCGCTGTCGGCACGAGCGCGAGTCCGGGCCTCCCGAACACCGCCAACAGCAGTGCCACGAACAACAGCACGCCGGCCGCGATGAACCCGCCGTAGGTCGCGTTCTCCCACGGCGACGGCACCAGCGCCGGAACGACGAACGGAATGGTCGCCTCGTCGACCGCCAGCTCCCACGGCCCGGGCCGGTCGATCCGCAGGACACCCGAGTGGAAACCGGGCTTCTCCCCCAGAACCACCTTCGTGGTGCTGGTCGCCGCGCCCGCCGCCCGCGCGGTCAGCGTGATCTCCCCCGCCGGCGAACCGGCGTGCGTGACCACGTCGACGTGCACTGGTCCGGGCACCTCGGCGACCCGTCGGATGATCACCGTGAGGTCGCGGTCGCCGAGCGTCTGCGCGACGTGGACGTCCGCACCGGCCTGGGCGCCGTCGGCGAGCGCCGGGCCCGCGATTCCGAGGATCGCACCCAGCGTGAGCAGCAGGATCGAGACGCTTCGTTTCATCGTGGCCGAACGTAACGATCACCACCGGCCCGAAGCGTCACTGCCGCGACGGAAATCGGGTCCCCCGCGCGGGGGATTTCCGGCCCCCGCGAAGGATGACGAACCCGGCGCCCGGATGCGGCAAGATTCCTCAGCGATGCACCCGATCAAGCTCCCTCTCAAGCACCAGTCGTGGCTGGTGGCGGCCACCTGCATGCTCGCCGACGGCGGTTTCGTGCTGTTCTCCGACGGCACGCCGGGACAGACGGCCGGGGTGCTGATCATGACCCTGGCGGTCGACCTCATGCTCGCGGGCCCGACCAGGTACTCCGGCTGGGTCGCCGCGGCCCAGGCGGCCGTCCCGCTGATCGTCCTGTTCGCCGTCGGCGACCAGATGTACGCCAACGAGGCCGGCCTGCTGATCGCCGGCTACCGCGCCGGCGCCTGGCTGCGCGGCACACCGGCCTACGCCTCTCTCGGCGTGCTGGCCGTGAGCGCGTTCATCTGCCCGTTGGTGATGCGCACGGAGGTCGTGCTGTCGCTGCTGGTGGTGGCGAAGATCGCGGTGCTGCCGTGGCTCGTCGGCCGCTACACCACGGCCCGCCGCTCCTACTTCGCCGAACTCGAGAAGCGTTCCGCGATGGAGCAGGCGGACGCGCAGGCAGCCGTCACCAAGGCCATCACCGAGGAACGCAGCGCGATCGCCCGCGACCTGCACGACGTGATCGTGCACCACGTCAGCGCGATCGGCCTGCACGCCGGCGCGGCCCGCCTGGGTCTGCCCAACGGCAACGGCGGCCTGGAGAAGTCGTTGCGCTCGGTCGAAACTTCCAGCCGTGCCGCGATGGTCGACCTGCGCCACCTCCTGGACCTGTTGCACGGCGACAAGTCGGAAGGCGCCCGCCAACCGGGCCTGGACAACGTGGACGAGCTGCTCGACGGCGTGCGCGCGGCCGGCACCCCGGCGCGCCTGGAGGTCCGCGGCTCGCCCCGAGACGTGCCGGAGTCGTTGGACATCACGGTCTACCGGATCATCCAGGAGATGCTGACGAACGCCCTGCGGCACGGCGACGCGTCCGGCGTGACGGTGACCTTGGACTACGCCCCGGACGCGCTCACCATCTCGGCCTCGAACGCCGTGGGCAACGGCAACGGGCGCTCCGGCTCGGTGCGCCGAGGCCTGGCAGGCATGCGCAACCGCGCGGGCATGTTCGCCGGCACCACCGAGTCCGGCCTGGCCACCGACGGACGGACCTGGCGCACCGTCGTCACCTTCCCGCTGGAGGCGTCATGACCCTCACCGTGCTGCTGGCCGACGACCACGCGATGCTGCGCTCGGGCCTGCGCGCCATCTTCGACACCCAGCCCGACCTGCGGTGCGTCGCCGAGGTGGCCGACGGCCGGGCCGCCGTCACCGAGGTGGCCCGTCTGCGCCCGGACGTGGCCGTGCTGGACATCCGGATGCCCAAGCTGGACGGCCTGGGCGCGACCGAGATGATCCTGGCCGATCCCGCGAACCGCACGAAGGTCCTGCTGCTGACCACGTATGACACCGACGAGTACGTGTACCGGGCGCTGTCCGCGGGCGCCAGCGGGTTCCTCCTGAAGTCGCTTCCGCCCGAGGAGCTGATCTCCGCGGTCCGGGTGGCGGCACGAGGCGACGCGTTGATCGACCCGTCCGTGACGCAACGGCTCATCGCGCGCTTCGCCGTCAGCCTCGCCACACCACCCACTCCCCCGGAGCTCGCCCTGCTCACCGCACGCGAGCGGGAGGTGCTGCTGCTGGTGGCAGCGGCGCACAGCAATGCCGAGATCGCGGCTCAGCTGCACGTCGGAGACGAGACCGTGAAGACGCACGTCTCGCGGGTGCTGGCCAAGCTGGGACTACGGGATCGCGTGCACGCCGTCGCCTACGCGCACGTCAACGGACTCGTGGGAACAAGACAGCCGGGGCGGTGACGAGTTCTCGAACCAGCACGAATCCACGCCGACCGGAATTCGGATTCACACCTTCCCGGTAACACGAATGGGGCGGCGCTCGCCGCTTGATAACCTGTTCGACCTCCAGCGGTCCGGCGTGAGCTGATGTGAGGTTCGAAGTGAGTGAGGACGACTCGACCTCCTTGGTCACCGAGAATTCCAATGTCGGTGGCAACATCGTCCAAATCGGGATCGTCCGCGGCGACGTCAGCCTCGCCACCGACTCACCCACGACGGTCGTCCCGCGGCAATTGCCGGCCGACGTCGCCTTGTTCACCGGACGAGTGGACGACATGGGCCGGCTGGAAGGCTTCCTGCAGGACATCGCCGGGGCGGACACCTCGGCGCTGGTGATCTCCGCCATCGCCGGCACGGCGGGCGTCGGCAAGACCGCCCTCGCCCTGCACTGGGCGCACCGCGTCCGGAAAGAATTCCCCGACGGGGATTTGTACATCAACCTCAGAGGCTACGATCCGGAGCCGCCGGTCACCTCGGAAGAAGCCCTGAGCCACTTTCTCCGGGCACTCGGCACACCCGCTTCCGACATTCCCCCGAGTGTGGCGGAGAAGAGCGCGCTCTACCGGTCCTTGCTGGCGTCCCGGAAAATCCTCGTCGTTCTGGACAACGCCTCCTCCGAGGACCAGGTCCGGCCGCTGTTGCCCGGGAACGCCGGCTGCGTGGTCGTGGTGACGAGCAGGAACGCGCTGGCGGGTCTGGTCAGCCGGGACGGAGCCCGGCGCATCACACTCGACCTCCTGTCCACGGCGGAGGCCGTCACACTGCTGCGGGAGGTTCTCCGTGTCGTCCACGAGGACGCGGACGACACGATCCTCGCGGAGCTCGCGGCGCTGTGCTCCCATCTCCCCCTGGCACTGCGGATCGCCGGCGAGATCGTCGCCTTCAGGCCCCAACGACCGATCGCGGCTCTCGTCGCGGAGCTGGCCGACGTGCGGGAGCGCCTTCGGGTCCTGTCCTCGCCCGAGGACAAGACGGTCGCCGTGCGTGCGGTCTTCTCGTGGTCCTACAAGACGCTCTCAGACGAGACCGCCCTGTTGTTCCGGCGCCTCGGACTGCACGTGACCCCGGACTTCGGCGGCCCCGTCGCCGCCGCGCTGGCGGGCATCAGCGTGCCGGACGCCCAAACCGGTCTCGAGGAACTGGCGCGAGCACACCTGGTCGAAGAACCCACCCCGGGCCGATTCCGCTTCCACGACCTCCTCCGCGCCTATGCGACTGAGATGGCACACGCGGACGACTCGGCCGAGGACACCACCGATGCGGTGAAAAGGATGCTCGCCTTCTACCGCAACGGCGCCGAGGAGGCCGCCGCCACAACTCCACATCAGCCCCACGAGCCGCCGAAGCTCGCGCCCGATGCAGCGGCGCTGATCTCGTTCACCGATGCCCGCGAGGCGCAGTCCTGGTGCGAGTCCGAACGCGCGAACCTCATCGCCGCCTTGCAGCTCGCGAAGAGCCTCACCGACGAGGCCGCGTGGCGCATCCCCGTCGCGTTGCGTGGATTCTTCGGGAACACCTTGCCGCGCAACGAGTTCCTCGAAGTTGCCGAAGGCGCGCTCGTCGTCGCCGGCGCGCTCGCGGACAGCCACGCACACGCGTGGTCACACCAGATCCTGGCCGACGTCTACCACGGCTACCGGGAGTTCAAGAAGGCAGCGCATCTCTACGACCAGGCCGCCCTGCGGTGGCAGGCCCTGGACGACCTCCGCGGTCATGCGATGAGCACGTACTGCTGCGGGGTGGCGGCGTGGAACATGGGCAACCTCAGAGTCGCGGAAGAGCAATGGCAAACGGCTCTCCAGCTCTGGCAGTCCGTTGAGGACGCCAGTGGCGTCGCCATCGCCCACCACGCACTTGCTTACTACTACTGGTTGCAGGAGAAACCCGATCAGGCGTTGGAGCACCACGAGGCGGCCGAAGCACTGGCCGCCGCACACGTGCGGTACGACGACTTCCTGCCACAACGCCTGCCGAGATCGGTCGTCGGGGACACGGACGAGCGGATCAGCTACCTGCTGGAGAGTCTCAAGACCCACCAGCAGTCGAAGAACAGACTGGCCGAGGCGTGGGCGCTGTGGGATCTCGCCAACGCGGACACGTTCAAGGCCACCCCGTATCTCGAGAAGGCCGTCGAGATCTTCGCCGACCTCGACGGTGACATGCACCGAAAAGCGCAGAAGATGCTCGACGACCGCCGTTGCGGGATCCGGCGTTCGGATGACACGACCGTCTTGCCTGTTCAGGCCGCGGTCAGCCGCCCGCCGGAAACGTCCGCCCACGACCTCACCCCACCGGCACCGTCGGCGGACGGAGGGCTGCGGTTCCTGCTCGTCGCCGGGCCTTGCGCGTTCAGCCTCCTCCTGTGGGTGCTGGACTTCCGAGTCGCGGCCGGCCTCGGCCTACTGGTGACAGCCTTGATCCTGTGGGCGCTGATCCGACGACACCGGTGAGGCCGACCGCGACAACATCAAGAGGTGACCCGGACGTCCTTGATCGCGCCTCGCCAGAAGTCGACGTTCTGACCTCCGAACTTGGCCCGCCCCACCGCGAGCGCGCCGGTGCTCACGATCGCCGGCCCGGCCGGAGCCGTGGCGACCAACGACCCGTCCACGTAGAGCCGGATCTCGTCGCCGACCCGTTCGCCCTTGAGCTCGTACCAGCGGCCGAGCTCCGGCGTGATCTCGAACCGGGCCCGGTTGCCGCCCGGCGTGCTGAACGCGAACGCGCCCTGCCCGTACTGCAGGTAGAACGGATTTTCGCGCTCCCTGCCATCCTGGCTGACCGCGGTGGCGTAGTTGTCCGGCAGCTCGTCCAGCCGCACCTTCGCGGACACCGAGTAGTCGCCGGTCGTGTCGATGACCGGGCCGTAGGTCTCCGCCGAGCCGTTGCGGAACTCCAGCGCGCCGTCCTTCCAGGTGGCGCCGGTCGGGCTCAGCGTCAGCGGATTGCCGCCACCGCTCGAGTCCTTCGCCGCCGTTCCCTTGCCGTCGTTGAGCTTCCACTCGCCGCGCTCGGCGTACGGGTACGGCTTGCCGGCGTTCGCTCCTGCCTCGATCACCCGCCGGTTGATCTCGCGCACCGGGCCGGGATCGACCTTGATGCGCTTGCGATCGTAGGTCCAGAGCCCGTTGAGCTCGCCCTCCAGATCGGTGACCTGCGTGTAGACCGACGCGGACAGCTCCGCGCGGGCCTGGCCCAGGTAGAACGTGCGGGTGTTGTCGACGTACTTCGCCGTCAGCGCCGCCTTGCTCGCCACACCGCTGTAGATCGCGATCGGCGCACCGGGCCACTGGTGTCCAGGCGTGCGCAACGTGAAGCCGCCGTGCTCGCCGTCCATCACGACCCGCTTGCCGTCCGGACGCGCCGGGTCGGTGTTGTTGTAGTCGTGGTGGTCGATGACGTCGCCCTTGCCCGAGTCGCCCTTGGAGGCACAGCAGTTCACGCCGCTGTGCGCGTTGACGATCCGGCTCGGGTCAGCGGCCTTGACCTCGTCGGTGATCTGTCCCGTGACGGTGCGGTCCCACTCGCCCCAGCCCTCGTTGAACACGATCCAGGCGTAGATCGACGGGTAGTTGTGCAGCTGCTGCATCAGCTCACGGCTCTCGTTGAGGAACGCCTGCTGTGCCTTGGGGTTGTTGCCGTCCTCAATGGACACGAAGTCCTGCCACACCAGCAGTCCCAGCCGGTCCGCGTGGTAGTACCAGCGGGCGGGCTCGGCCTTGATGTGCTTGCGGACCGAGTTGAAGCCGAGGTCCTTCTGCGCCTTCAGGTCGAACACGAGCGCCTCGTCGCTCGGCGCCGTGTTCAGCCCGTCCGGGTAGAAGCCCTGGTCCAGCTGCATCAGCGAGAAGATCGGCTGGCCGTTGAGGGTCAGCTTGGGCGTTCCGCCGACGGTGGTGATCCCGGTGGACCGCATGCCGAAGTAGCTTTTGACTCGGTCGCCGCCCAGCCTGATCTCCAGCTGGTACAGGTACGGGTCGTCCGGCGTCCACAGGTGCGGGTTCGGCACCGGCAGCGTGAGGTTCGAGTTCGCCGGTCCGGTGACCGTGCCGACCTGCCTGCCGCGCGCGTCCTTCGCGACCGCCGTGACGGTGGCGTTCCCGGCGGACCTGACGGTGACCGCCAGCGAGCTCGTGGCGAGGTCCGGCGTCGTCTTGATCTCGTCGATCCCCTTGTCCGGCACCGGTTCCATCCACACCGTCTGCCAGATGCCCGACGACGGCGTGTAGAAGATGCCGCTGGGGTTGCGCGACTGCTTGCCCTTCGGCTGGTGCGGGCCGGTCGTGTCGGTGACCGCGACGACGATCTCCTGCTCACCGCGTTTGAGCGCATCGGTGATGTCCGCGCTGAACGCCGTGTAGCCCCCGGAGTGCTCGGCGACCAGCTTGCCGTTGACCCACACCTTCGCCTCGTGGTCGACAGCGCCGAAGTTGAGCTTCACCCGTTGCCCGGACCAGTCCCGCGGCACCGTCACCGTGCGGCGGTAGAACATGTGGTCCTCGTGCCGCTCCAGCCCGGAGAGCTGCGACTCGATCGGGAACGGCACGATCACCTTCTCCGGCAACCGCTTCCCGAACACGGGCTGCTGCCCTGCCTTCGCCGCCGCGAACTCCCACGGGCCGTTGAGGTTGACCCACCTGTCCCGTTCGAGCTGCGGCCGCGGGTACTCCGGCAACGGGTTGCGCGTGTCGACCTTCTCACCCCACGGCGTCCTGAGCCGTTCCACAGAGGCGTTCTTGACGGTGCGAGCGGTCTTCTCGACCTTCTTGCCGTCGACGGCCAACGCGCCCGCGCCGTCGTAGTAGATCCTGACCCTCTGGTCCTTCAACACTTCCTCGGCGAGCCGGACCGTGGCCCGGCCGCGACTGGCCGTGATCACCGAGACCGGCATAGGCGTCGCGTCGACCTCGACGCGCAGGTGCTCCTTGAGGTCGCCCGTGCCCGAGACGCGGCCGCCGAAGTCCGCCGTCAGCACCCGGCCGTCCTTCGAGACGCCCGCCGCGCGCGGCACGACCTGGAAGTCCGCCGGCGGCGTGAACGCCGACTCCGGCACGATCTGCTTGGGCGTGGTCGCGCTCGACCAGCGCAGGAACATGTTGGCGCCACCGGTGTCCTGGAACATCTCCAGCCGGAAGTCGTACTGCCTGCCGGCGGTCAGCGCGACCGGCGCGCTGGTCTGCTCGCGATCCCAGTCGCCGACCCAGTGGTCGATCACCGGCCGGCCGTCGACGAACAGCCGGAACCCGTTGTCCCCGATGGCGTGGAAGGTGTACTCGCCGGTCTGCGGCACCGCGATGCTTCCGGTCCAGCGTGCCGTGGTGTGCTCGGTGCGTCCGGCGAGGAACCCGAACACACCGGTGAGGTCCTGGTGGTTCACCTCGGCGTCCAGCACGGTGCCCGCGAGGTTCGCGAAGTCCCGCGCGCCCGGCGCCGACATGCTGAAGTACTCGCCCTTCAGGCCGTGCACGGGCTCGGCGGCACCCGCCGGCGGCGTGCCGGGCGCGACGCCCAGCGCCAGCAGGAGAGCGACGAGTACGGGGGCGGCTTTTCTCATCGGCGAGATCCCCTTCGTTTTACAACGTTGTAAGAGCGCTCCCATCTATCCAGGCACAGGCAACGGATGCCGGATACGGCCGTTCGGAGGCATCGGACAGGTCAAACAGGACAGAATCTCCAGGACTTATCGACCGCGCAGCAGTTCGGCGATGTCCTCTGGCCCGGTGGGGCGCGCGAAGTACCAGCCCTGTCCGGCGTCGCAACCGATGCGGTGCAGCCGCTTCACCTGCGTGGGTGTCTCGACGTCGACAGCGGTAACGCCCAGACGCCGAGCGTGTGCGAGTTGGACGAGCGCAGCCACGACCTGCGCGTCGACCGGGTCGACCTCGTCGGCGGACAGGCCCAGCAGCACAGCGCCGGAGATCTTCACCTCGTGCACGGGCAGGTGTTTCAGCATGGTGAGGTTCGAGGAGCCGCCACCGAAGTCGTCGATCGCGATCCGGACTCCCAGGTCGGACAACCCTTCCATCCCATCGAGCAAGTCGTGGTCCGCCGCGGTGATCGCACTTTCGGTGATCTCCAGTTGGAGGAGATGCGGCGGTAGCGCACAGTCGTCCAGGATGCTCTTCACGTCATTGAACAGATCCAGGGCTCGCAACTGGCGCGCGGACACGTCCACCGACACGAACGGCGCCCGAGCGCCGAACTCGTCGAGCCAGCGTCGCGCCTGCACGCACGCCCTGTGCAGCACCCGGCGGCCCAGCGGCACGATGAGACCGGTCTCCTCGGCCTGGGGGATGAACCGATCAGGCGAAAGTCTTCCGAACTCGGGGTGCTCCCAGCGCACCAGCGCCTCCACCCCCAGCACGGCTGTGTCCTCCAGCCGCACCATTGGCTGGTACTCGACGATGAACTCTCCGCGTTCCAGCGCCCTCGGCATGCTGGACAACATGGTGAACCTGGCCACCTCGCGGGCGTTGCGCTCCGGGTCGTAGAGCACCCAACGCGCCTTGCCGTCCGCCTTCGCCCAGTACAGCGTGACGTCCGCGTCCCTCATCAGGTCCGTTGAGGTGGTACCGGACAGTTGCCGTTCGACGATGCCGATGGACGCCGAGAGCGCCAAATCGTGGCCGCCGACGCGGATCGGCACCTCCAGTTCGGCCAGCACGCGGTCCGCCACGTCGATGACGTCCTGCACGCCGGCTGTGCCCTCGACCAGGATCATGTACTCGTCGCCGCCCATGCGCGCGACCAGCCTGCCCTCGCCGGACGCGCACTCGTCCAGCCGACGGCCGATCTCGACCAGCAGCTGGTCGCCGACGTCGTGGCCGAGCGAGTCGTTGACGACCTTCAAGCCGTCCAGGTCCAGGTAACACAGACCGGCACGCGCGTGCTCGGTCCTGTTGTTCATCACCCGTCCGAGGCGTTCGAGGAGCAGCGCGCGGTTCGGCAGGCCGGTCAGCGGGTCGTGCAGAGCCTGGTACCGCAGACGGTTCTGCAGCAGGTGGCGGTCGGTGACGTCCTCGACCATCGCGACCTGGTACTGCGGCTCGCCGTGATCGTCGCGCACCAGCGAGAAGGTGCACAGCGTCCAAAGTCTTTCGCCGTCAGGCCGGTACAGGTCTGCCTCGGTGCGCAGAATGCTCTTTTCCTCCGCGCTGAACTCCTCGTAGCTGCGCAGGGCTCCGGACTGTCCGGGAAGCAACGCGTCCCGGACGTTCCGCCCGCACATTTCCCGCTCGTCCAACCCGAGCATGTCCTGCAAGGCACTGTTGACTTCGAGGATCCGCCCCTCCAGGTCCAGGACGGCCATCCCGGTCACCGAATCGGTGAAGATCGCGCGATACCTGGTGCCTTCACCGGCGCGCGTCCCTGTTCCGGTTTCGGGACGCTCGGTCTCGAGCTCGGTCAGTTCCCTGTCCTGCTGGTCCAGAAGTCGCTGCACCCGATCCAGGCCTGCCGCCATGTCGAGAAGCACGTCATCGGGAGAAGGCGCCACCACGTCGAGCGCGAGATCACCGCTCTGCACACCGACAGGACCGTCCTCACCGCCGAGCCGCTCCTCGAGCAAGCGGATCTTCGCGCGCGCCTCGCCGGTCAGCGCGGTCGCCCGCCGCCGTTCCTCCTGGGCCTGGTCCAGCTGGGTTTCCGCGCGTCCACGCTCGTGCTGGGCCTCGTCGAGCCGGCGTTGGGTCGCGTCGAGTTCGGCCCGGTACCTGGTCACCTCGGCTCGATAACGGTCGCGGTCGCCGGTGAGGCCCGAGATCAGGGTGGAGAGCCGCGAAAGAACTATCTGCAGGACCAGGATCACCTGCGACGCCTGGAACTCGACCTGTGCGCTCTCCGCGAGTTGTTTGTGCGCCCTGCTCAGCTCCTCGGTGACCTTGAGGAGCTGTTGCTGTGCCGAAATGGTTGCCGCCTGGGCCTGCACGATCATGGCGTGCGCCTCGATCGGCACGGGTTCGGACGCCGGTCGCCGGTAGTGCGACTGGGCCGCACGATTCCAGATGCCGCGCGCCGCGATCCTGCGGTCCTCCGCCTGCGACCCGGAGGACGTGCACGCCTCGATCAGAGCAGCGACGAAATCCCAGTGGGGCAGCTGATCTCCACCCAGCATCTTGGACACGGTCGAGTCGCTGCAGCCGCAGCGCTTGCCCACCTCTTTCGACGTGAGGTCCGAACTGTCCATCAGGCCACGCAGGTAGCGGGCCAGATCGTGCAGCGCGGGGTCGTCCCCTTTCAGCTGTCCCCACGGACGACCAGAACGCATGACCCACCTTCCTCATCCACACCGGGACCAGCGAACCGTCCGGCCTTCACCACCACGGGCGGAACACGACAAGGTAGATCAGCCCCATCACCAACGCGATGGCGCACAGGCGAAACGTGTGATTCCACGTCGTCAGCGCAAGTCGGAGGGTTCGGCAAATCTCGCGGACAACAGCAGTCATGGTGTCCTTCTCTCCTCGTCACGAGCTCTGGTAGCGCAGAGCATCGCCGGGAAACGGGACCTCTTGCCCTTGTCCGCGCGGACAAGCCGGTCGCCGCGGACAACCCCCGGTTGTCCGCGGACGGCCCTCAGGACGAGAGCGGGATCTCCAGGCTCACCGTGCCGCGCAGGTCCAGCCACGCCCGCCCCGGCGCACGCACCAGCCGCAGCACGACCTCCTCGCAGTGCGGGCATCGCGCCACCAACCCCGGCGCGTTCTGGTAGACCCGCAAGGTCGCCACCGACCCGCGATACCCGCAGCCCGCGCACTGCCCGGTCGCCACGGTCAGGTCCACCGCGAAGATCTCCCGCAGGTCGCCCGCGAGCGCGTTGCCGTCCACGTGATCGCTCATCGTCGGTCTCCTGTCAGCCGAAACGCTCGGTGCGGACGCGGCGCGGGTCGTGGCCGAGCGCCACGAAGACGTCGGACACCGTCTCGACGAACCCGGTCGGTCCGCACACGAAGACGTGGGGATTGAACTCGGCGGGCCAGCCGTACGTGTTCAGGGTGGCCACACCCAGCCGGCCCGGCGGCTCCGGAGAACCTTCCGGAGCTCGCCGGGTGTACACCAGCCGGACGTCGAGGCCGGGATCTTCGCGGGCGCGCCGCCGCAGTTCGTCGGCGAACATCACGTCTTCGGGCGTGCGCACCGAGTAGACCAGGCGGAACGGCACGCGGCTGCCTTCCAGGGCCCGCACCCGGACCATCGCCATCAGCGGCGCGATGCCGGAGCCGCCCGCCACGAGCGTCACCGGCGCGGGATCCGTTGCACGCCACACGAACCAGCCGCCGACCGGGCCGCGCAGTTCGAGCTGGGAGCCCACGGTGAGCACGTCGCACAGGTACGGCGACACCTCGCCGTCGTCGACCCGCTGCACCGCCAGCTCGACCAGGTTGCCGTCCGGTGCCGACGAGATCGAGTAGCTGCGCTGCACCGAGTAGCCGTCCTCGGCGGTCAGCCGCACGTCGACGTGCTGACCGGGCAGGTGGCCGGGCCAGCCGGGCACCTCGAACACGAGCCTGCGCGCACTCGAAGTCAGCTCATCGGACGAGGCCAGTGACGACACCCGCCAGGTCAGTCGCCCTGATACCGCTGCTCGCGCCATGGGTCTCCGTAGTCGTGGTAGCCGGCGGTTTCCCAGAAACCGGGTTCGTCCTCGAGCAGCAGCTGGATCCCGCGAACCCACTTCGCCGACTTCCAGAAGTACAGGTGCGGCACCAGCAACCGCGCCGGGCCGCCGTGTTCGGGCGTGAGGTCATCGTCGTCGTAGCGGTAGGCGATCCACGCCTGGCCGTCGAGGAGGTCCTCCAGCGGCAGGTTGGTCGTGTAGCCGCCGTACGAGTGGACCAGCGCGAAGTCCGCCGCCGTCTCGACGTCCTCCAGCAGGACGTCCAGCGAGACGCCCTTCCACCGGGTGCGCAGCTTGGACCACTTGGTGACGCAGTGGATGTCCGTCGTGATCTTCTCCGCCGGCAGCTCGATCAGCTGCTGCCACGACCACGTGTGCTTCTGCCCGGCCTCGGTGCTGACGGTGAACTCCCACCGGTCCGTCGGCACGCGCGGGGTCGGGCCCGCGGTGAGCACCGGGAAGTCCTCGGTGAGGTACTGGCCGGGCGGCAGCTGCACGTCTGGTGACTGGCGTCGCCCGGTGAAGCCGGGAGAGACGATCGGCATGGCGTCAGTACACAGCACCGACTTCAAATGCGCACCACTAACCTCGACGAATGGAAGACGTGCGAGTGGAGACCGCGGGCACCACGACGGTGATCTGGATGAACCGCCCGGACCGGCGCAACGCGGTGGACCGCCGGATGGCCGCTGAGCTGCACGACGCGTTCCAGGCGTTCGAGGCAGACCCCGCCCAGCGCGTGGCGGTGCTCGCGGGAGAAGGCGGAACGTTCTGCGCGGGCGCGGACCTGACGGCGGTCAACGATCCTCCTCGACGCAACGTCCTCGATCCCGACGGCGGCGGCACGGCCCGATGGGACCGACCCGGCTGCACCTCGGCAAACCGCTGATCGCCGCCGTCAGCGGCCACGCCGTCGCGGGCGGGCTCGAACTGGCCCTGCTCGCCGATCTGCGGGTCGCCGAGAGCGACGCGGTGTTCGGGGTGTTCTGCCGGCGGTGGGGTGTGCCGCTGATCGACGGCGGCACCGCCCGGCTACCCCGGATCGTCGGGCTGGGCCGTGCCCTGGACCTGATCCTCACCGGCCGTCCCGTAGCCGCCGACGAGGCCCTCGCGATGGGCCTGGCCAACCGCGTCGTCGAACCCGGCCAGGCGGTGGCCGCCGCGATCGACCTGGCCGAGCAGATCGCCGCGTTCCCGTTCGAGTGCGTGCTCGCGGACCGGGCCTCCACCTACGCCGGGCTCGACCTGACGTTGGCGGAGGCACTGCGGGCGGAGGGCGCGGCCGGGGTGCCGATCGTGGCGCGGGAAGGTGCTGACGGGGCTGCCCGCTTCGCGGCGGGAGCCGGGCGGCACGGCAAGTTCGGCGACACGCGCTAACCGATGCCGCGCAACCGAAGCAGCTCGGCGCGCGCATGCGCTACCCGCAACTAGAGCAGTTCGTCGTCCTCCAGCTTCGACAACCTCGTCAGCAGGTCCGGCCGGTGCGCCAGCAGCTCCTCGCGCGCGGGCCAACGGAGGCGGTGGGCCTCGTCGAGGAGTGCCTCCGGATACTCCGAACTCGGGATCCCCTTGTCCGCCAGCGCACACCAGATTTCGGCCACCTGTTCGACGTTGACCGCCTCGCGATCCAGCAACCCGTTCACGAAGTCCATGAACCACCAATGTTCTTCGGTCCGCGCCAAGAGCCGCAGGAAGAGCGCGAGGTTCTCCGGCCCGCTCGGTTCGTCCAGGATCAGCAACCCGGTCAGCTTGTCGACGACATACTCCGCCGTCACCAGTTCATCGTTGACCAGCAACTGGACGAGATACCTCTCCAGCTCGGCGTCCACCACGACATCGAGGCCGAGATACGGCGCCCCGGCGAAGTCCGCGAGCCGGTCGTACACGACCATCCGCTCTTCCAACGCGGTCTGGTTGGTGTGGAAGAACGATGCGTGGAGCAGGTCAGCGGCGACAGATCGAAGTTGATCGTCACGATGCATGTAGTACGGAAGCAGGCTGGTGAACAACGTGCCCGGTCCGTTGAGCGCCGTCACCACAACGTCCGTGTCCCACTCGCACAGGAGCTCAGCGGACCGGAAGAAGTTGATGCTGAACCCGTAATCCGTGACAACGCCAGAGATGTTCGGATCCCGTGCCCACATCGTCTCAACACGAGGTGCGGACGCCGAACGGCGCCAGCTCAGCCTCACGGACTGCCTCTCGTCCGGATCACGATCACGGTCGGCTCTCAACAGCTCTGTCACGCCGTCCCACTCACCCGTCCTCAGCTGGGACATCCACAGGTGCACTGACCTGGTCCACTCGGCGGCGTGGTCGACCACACCGGGAAAGAGTTCGGCCGATGACACTTCGTCGCGAACAGTCATGAGCAGCAGGAGCAGATTGGCGCCGTAGGTGGCGATCTGTGCGGTCTGGGTCCTCTGCAAGGGCCGGTAATTCTGGTAGACCGAGTTGACCGTCGGCTCGTGCACGTTCCGGAACGCGGTCAGCAGCGCCTCACCGATGTCCTGGAGCTCCGCCCCGGAGGCGCGAGCCGCCAGCTCGGACAGGAAGTCGAGTGTGGTCGTGCGTGTGGAGAGCAGCGCCCAGGACAGGAACGTCCGCAGTTGGGTGTCGTCGACACCCTGATGACCGGAGAACATGCGCGCCTTCTCCGCTCGGGCCTGCTCCACCAGTTCCATCAGACAGCGCCACGTCAGCCGGGCGACGAAGAACTCGCCGAAAGTGGCGTGCAGGAACTCGTACGTCCCCAAGACTTCGTCTTCGAGTATGGACCTGGCACGGTGGATGTAGAAGAAGCGCCCGAGCGCGTCCTTGGCCTCACCGGCCAGCCGCTGGTGCGCCGCCGTGACGCCCTGACCCGCAGGCGGCGTGATGCCCAACGCGGTGAGGTCGTGAGCCACCGTGGCGTCGGTGACCCACTGCACGGACCTGTTGAACATGCCGAAAGCAACGATCGAGAGGATCAGCAGCTCCCGCTCGACGGCGGAATCGGCGGCCTGGCTGTCTGTTTTGGACACTTCACGGTGGGCGAACCGGCGCACCAACCGCTCGTACAACTCCGATTGGCTCAACTTGTGCTTGTCCGACAGCAGCGCGCCGCTCTCGGCGTCGTAGATCGCCAGCATCAGCAGGAGGAGCGGCTGCTGGGCGAGGTCCAGATACTTCTCGATGACCTCGAGGTCGAACCAGCCGCGTCCGAGCTCCCGCAGGTAGGAACCGTTGGTTCGGTACCACTCCTCCAGCCAGTCCTCGACCTGGCCGATCTCGAACGGTTCGAGCCGCACCGCCAGCACGCCCGCGGGGACCTGCATCCGATCGGCCACGGTCACCCGGCTCGTCACGATCACCGCTACGTGCCGCCCTTGCGTCTCCTCCACCTGCTGGAACTTCCTGACCCTCATCAGGTAGTCCGACCGGCTGACCCCAGTGGCCTGGAGCAGCTCGTCGAACCCGTCGAGCAGCACCACCAGCAGCGAGTCACCGGCGGCGCGGGCGAAGTCGGGCCATGACACGGTTTCGTGGGTCGACAGCCTGATCGCGCGCTCGATCTGCTCGTGGATGTCGGCGTCCGCGGGGACGTCGCGCAGCGGCACGCGCACCGACACGAAGTCCGGCGACGGCAACCGCGCCGCCACCACCTCAGTGAGCAGCGACTTGCCCGCGCCGGGGTGCCCGAGGATGAGCAGCGGGCTGGTCCACGCCCACGGCGTCGAGAGGTGTCCGAGCAGGAACTCGTTGAAGTCCTTGCGAACGTCTACCTGTGCCCAGAAGTCCTCGTCGTTGATCGGTGCCTGGGCGGTGACCTCGACCAGGCGGAAGTCGGGGTCGATGTACGCGCGGCCGATCTCGGGCGTCGCCAGGCCGTCGGGCAGTTCCTCCGCCGGGAGCAACGTCCTGGTCAGTGCCGACCGGTTGAACCGCACGATCCCTTGCAGCACGGGCGACACCGACTCCACCGGCTCCGCCCGGTCGAGCAGCTCCCGCACGGCGTCACCAATTGTGCGCTGACCGGACAGGGTCAACCAGATCGCGAACTCCGGACACTCGCCACCGAGCCGGTAAATCGAGGATTC
The DNA here is from genome assembly GCF_011067745.1 of Lentzea alba. GTDB lineage: Bacteria > Actinomycetota > Actinomycetes > Mycobacteriales > Pseudonocardiaceae > Lentzea > Lentzea alba. Next base: position 255,960 of record NZ_JAAMPJ010000010.1, on the reverse strand, counting down.
GAACAACCGCAGTGCCTTCGGCGCAACGCGATCCAGCGCTTCAACTGTGTCCAACTGCTTGATCAAACCGAGGTCCTCCCACAGGCTCAGGCCTTGGAGGAACCGCGTGACGTTCACGTGCAACTTCTCGTAGAACCGGCCGAGCTGCTCCTGGGCATCGACGCTGGCCGCCTGCACGCCGAGCAGCGGCAGGTCCGTGTCCAGCAGCGACGTCGCCACGTCCGCAAGGGTTCGGCCCTCGAACGCGTCCGTCGCGAGGCCTACCGCCTCCGCGCGGGAGATCCGGGCGTCGTCCAGCCGGAACGGCAGGTCGGCGTCCTCGAGGGCCTCGAAGTACGCGACGACCATCAGCACGCCGCGGGCCGCGTGCAGCCGCTGGATCCGGTCGAACTGGCCCAGCCGGTGCCGCCGGTCGATCCCCTTGGCCACCAGCTCGTAGGTGAGCCGGACGAGCTCGCTCTTCGCGTCGAAGAGCGACAGCAGGTCGGGCGCGAGCGGCGTGGCGCCCAGCAGGAGGCCGCCGAACATCTTGTCCAAGGCCGACACCAGCGGGCTCTGGCCGGCGCCGAGGATCTTGACCGCGTCCCGGTACGTCAAGCGCGTCACCGCTACACGTTCTCACGCCGCGCGCCTCGCTCGTACGGGCATTGACGAACTGAACGGACAAGTGTCCGCTACCGTGTCCACATGCCTGCGCGTCCTGACACCGGCCCCGACTTCATCGAGGCGCTCGCCCGCGGGCTGGACGTGATCCGCGCGTTCCAGCCCCGGCGCCCGGTGATGCCGCTCAGCGAGGTCGCCGCGGCCACCGGGCTCGCCCGGCCGACTGCGCGCCGCATCTTGCTCACCCTGGTCGAGCTGGGGTACGTGCGGCAGGGCGAGAGCGGCTTCGCGCTCACTCCGAAGGTGCTCGAACTCGGCGTCGCGTACATCAGGTCGACCGGGTTGTGGGAGGTCGCGCGGCCCCACATGGAACGACTGGTCGAGCGCACCAACGAGTCCTGCTCGATCGCGCAGCTCGACGGGTCGGACATCGTCTACGTGGCGCGGGTCGCGGTGCCGAAGATCGTCACGCTGTCCGTGCAGATCGGCACGAAGTTCCCGGCGCTGCAGACCTCGCTGGGCAAGGTGCAGCTCGCGGCGCTCACCCCGGCCGAGCTCGAAGAGGTCCTGAAGCAACCGACCCGGTCCGGGCTCACCCCGAGGTGGCAGCCCGACCAGGCCGAGCGCGACGCCGAACTGCGGGACGTGCGGGCGCGCGGATGGGCGATGACCGACGAACAGCTCGCGCCGGGCATCCGGTCGATCGCGGCGCCCCTCAGGGACGGCAACGGCACGGTCGTGGCCGGGCTCAACGTCAACTGCCACGCCGCCGAGACGTCGCTCGAGTTCATGCTCGACCACCACCTGCCGCTGTTGCTGCAGGCCGCCGGCGACATCAGTGCGGACTTCGCGCGGCTCGACACGGTGCCGCACATCGTCGTGGCCTGAGCCGGGGGCCTGAGCGGGGTTGACGCGCGCCCGGCGAAGGTTGACGATTCAACGGACACTTGTCCGCATGCCGGTCGAGGAGGCTCCCGATGGTCGGCGAACGACGTTCTGTTGTGCTGCGAAACGGCACTGTCCTGACGATGGACGGCCAACGAAGGGTGCTCACCGACCACGACGTGCTGGTCGTCGACGACAAGATCGCCGCGATCGGGCCGCAACTGGTGGTGCCGGCGGGCACCGAGGAGATCGACGCGAAGAACGGCATCGTCATGCCGGGCATGATCGACACGCACCGGCACATGTGGCAGACGGCGATGCGCGGGTACGGCGCCGACTGGACGCTCACGCAGTACTTCGTCTGGTACTACCTGGAGTGGGGCAAGGTCTTCCGGCCCGAGGACATCCACGCCGGCAACCTGCTCGGTGCCGCCGAGGCGCTCGACGCCGGGGTCACCACCACGGTCGACTGGTCGCACGGGCTGCAGACGCCCGATCACGCCGACGCCGCGGTCGACGCGCTGCGGGCAGTGCCCGGCCGGTTCGTGCTGGCCTACGGCAACATCCAGGACAGCCCGGCGTCCTGGACCGCCAAGCCGGAGTTCCGCGACTTCGTCAGCAGGCGCATCACCGGCGACGACATGCTCGGCTTCCAGCTCGCCTTCGACGTCACCGGCGACCCCGAGTTCCCGGAGAAGCCCGCGTTCGAGGTCGCCCGCGAGCTCGGCGTCCCCGTCACGACCCACGCGGGTGTGTGGGGCGCGACCAACGACGACGGCATCCGGCTCATGTACGACAACGGGTTCATGACCGAGCAGTCCATCTACGTGCACGCCGCGACGCTGTCGGCCGACTCCTACCACCGGATCGCGGCCACCGGCGGGTCGATCTCCGTGTCGACCGAGAGCGAGCAGAGCGCGGGCCAGGGCTACCCGCCCACCTGGGCGATCCGCGACCACGGCATCCCGGTGTCGCTGTCGACGGACACCTCGGTGTGGTGGAGCGGCGACCTGTTCTCCGCGATGCGGTCGACGCTGGGCGCCGACCGGGCGCGCGAGCACATGGCCGCACACGCCAAGAACGACACCGTCACCCACTCGTCGCTGAGGGCGGAGCACGTCGTCGAATGGGCGACCATGGGCGGTGCACGCGCACTCAAGCGTGACGACATCGGCAGCGTCGAAGTCGGCAAGAAGGCCGACCTCGTCCTGCTGCGCAACGAGCACTCCCCCGCGATGTTCCCGATCCTCAACCCGTACGGGCACATCGCGTTCCAGGCGCAACGGTCCGATGTGGACACGGTGATCGTCGACGGCCGGATCGTCAAACGCGACCACAGGCTCGTCGGCGTCGACCTGCCCAAGATCCGCTCTGAAGTCGAGCAGACGGTCGAGCACCTCCGCGCGCAGCTCGGTGACGAGGCGTGGGAGAAGGGCATGAACCCGGACATCCCCGAATCGAAGGTGCTGGACAACCCCTACACCTACACCGAGTACCGCGGCGACACCCGGACGTCCGTCTGATGGGCCCACTGGAAGGCCTGCTGGTCGCCGACTTCTCGCGCGTGCTCGCGGGCCCGTACGCGACCATGCTGCTGGCCGACATGGGCGCGTCGGTCGTGAAGGTCGAAGGGCCGCAAGGGGACGAGACCCGCACGTGGATGCCGCCCGTGCGGGACGACGTCTCGACCTACTACCTCGGCATCAACCGCGGCAAGCGGTCCATCGCACTGGACCTGCGCGACGAGACCGACGCCGAACTGGGCCGCGAGCTCGCGCGCAGAGCGGACGTCGTGATCGAGAACTTCAAACCGGGCGGCCTGGCCAAGTACGGCCTCGACTACCCGAGCGTCAGCGCCGAGAACCAGAAGGTGATCTACGCGTCGATCACCGGATTCGGTTCCGGCGACGGCCGGCACGTGCCCGGCTACGACCTGATGGTGCAGGCGATCTCCGGCCTGATGAGCCTCACCGGTGATCCGGACGGGCCGCCGTACCGCGCGGGCATCTCGGTGTTCGACGTCATGGCGGGCAACCACGCGGTGATCGGGATCCTCGCGGCACTGCGCCACCGCGACGCCACCGGGCAGGGCCAACTCGTGGAGGTGAACCTGCTGTCGTCGGCGCTGACCGGGCTGGTGAACCACAGCTCCGCCTACGTCGCGGGCGACACCGTGCCGTTCCGGATGGGCAACGCGCATCCCAGCGTGTTCCCCTACGAACCGCTGCCGACCGCCGATAACGACCTGATCGTCGCGGCGGCGAACGACGGCCAGTTCCGCAAGTTGTGCGATGTGCTCGGCCTCGAAGACGTTCCGGACGATCCGAGGTTCGCCCGCAACGCCGACCGCACGAAGAACCGCGAGGAGCTGCGGCCGATCCTGCTCGAACGGCTGAAGACGCGGGGCGCGGTCGAGTGGTTCGACCTGCTCGTCGCGGCCGGGGTGCCGTGCGGGCCGATCAACACCATCGACGGCGGGTTCGCGATGGCCGAACGGTTCGGTCTCGACCCCGTCGTCGTGGTCGGTGACGTGCCGACGACGAGGCATCCCATCCGGTTCTCGGAAACACCGGCGGTGTACCGGCTGCCGCCACCAGAGCTGAACGAGCACGGTGACGAGTTGCGGGCGTGGCTGAAGGAGGACCGGTGACCTACGAGACCGCGCTGGGAGCGTCCACGCCCGACACGATCACGTTGCTGGGCCACGACCTCGCCAAGGACGTGATGGGCAACGTCGGGTTCGGCGAGCTGGCGTTCTGGCTCGCCACCCAGCGCCGGCCGAGCCCCGGTGAGACACGGGTGTTCGAGGCCGTGCTGGCCGCGCTCGCCGACCACGGGTTCACGCCGACCGCGATCGTCAGCCGTCTCACGTTCCTCTCCGCCCCCGACTCCGTGCAGGGCGCCCTCGCGGCCGGGCTGCTCGGCGGCGGGTCGAGGTTCCTCGGCGTCACGGAGGACGCCGGCCGGTTCCTGAACGCCGTCATCAGCGGAACCGAACTGCCCACCGACGATGACGGGTGGGACGCGTTGGCGTTGGAAACCGTGAAAGCACAAGGCAAAGCACGCATCCCCGGGCTGGGCCACCACGTGCACAAGAACGGCGACCCGCGCACCGCCCGGCTGTTCGAGATCGCGGCCGAGGAAGGCGTGACCGGCCCGCACCTGAAGCTCTTCGCCGCGATCGGCCGCGTCCACCCCCAGGCGCTCGGCAAGACGTTGCCGCTGAACGGCGCCGGGACGTGCGGCGCGGCGCTGGCCGATCTCGGGCTGCCGCTGGAGTTGTTGCGCGGCTTCGCCCTGCTGGCCCGCACGGCCGGGTTGATCGGGCAACTCGCCGAGGAGTTGCGGCATCCCGTCGCGAACGACATCTTCCTTTCCGTGGACACGAACACGCGGTCCGTCGCGCCTCCAGAGGAGTAGGCATGCAGCTGGTCACCGAGGACAACATCACCGAACTCGCGGAGCAGCGCTGGGCCACCGCGAAGGACCCGCGGACCGCGCAGCTCATGACCGCGCTCGTCCGGCACCTGCACGACTTCGCCCGCGAGGTCCGGCTCACCGAGGCCGAGTGGATGGCCGCGATCGGGTGGCTCACCGCGACCGGGCAGATCAGCGACGAGAAACGCGAGGAGTTCATCCTCGCCTCGGACGTGCTCGGGCTGAGCATGCTGATCGTGCAGATGAACCACCGGTTCGCCCCGGACGCCACGCCCGCCACCGTGCTCGGACCGTTCCACATCGACGGCTCCCCCGAGCTCGGCTTCGGCGGCGACATGTCCGACGACGTGCCCGGCACCCCGCTCTACCTCACCGGAACCGTGCGGTCGCTGGACGGAACCCCGGTGCCGGGCGCGGTTCTCGACGTCTGGCAGGCCGACGCGGACGGCGCCTACGAGGCCCAGCTCGACGTCGACGAGGCCAGACTGAGGGCGAAGTACCGGGCGGAGGCCGACGGCTCCTACTGCGTCCGCACGATCACGCCCAAGGGGTACTCGATCCCGATGGATGGCCCGGTCGGCGACCTGATCGGGCAAACCGAGATCAGCCACTTCCGGCCCGCGCACGTCCACTTCCTGCTCACCGCCGAGGGCTTCGAGCCGCTGATCACGCACCTGTTCGAGGAGGGCGCCGAGTACCTCGACAGCGACGTGGTGTTCGGCACCAAGCAGGAGCTGGTGGTCAGGTTCGAACCGCGCGAGCCCGGTCCCACGCCGGACGGCGGCACGAGCGCGGTGCCGTGGGTCGAGGCCCGGTTCGACTTCGTGTTGCAGCCGTGCGCGCCGCACTGATCACGCGTCCCGGTCAGCCTCCGTCGCTCGCTCACCGGGACGAGCCCGCCGCCCAGCCCGACGAGGTGCTCGTCGACGTGCTCGCGGCGCCGATCACGCCGCTGGACCTGTTGTGCGCCACGGGAACCTCGTACTTCGGCGTGCCCGCGACGCCGTACGTGCCCGGCGTGCAGGGAGTCGGGACGGTCGACGGACGGGCGGTGTGGTTCCCGACCAGCGCCGGCATGGCCGCGGGTGACGGGAGCATGGCCGCGAAGGCGGTGGTGCGCAAGGAGGATCTGGTCTTCCTGCCGGACGGCGTGGAACCGGCCGCGCTGGCCGCGCTCGGGCTGTCCGCCGTCGCCGCGCACCTGGCGCTGACGTGGCGCGGTGAGCTCAAGCCCGGCGAGTGCGTGATCGTGCTCGGCGTCGGCGCGGTCGGCCAGGCCGCGATCCAGCTCGCGCGCCTGGCCGGAGCCGGCCGAGTGGTGGCCGCGGCCCGTTCGGAGGCCGGCCGCCGCCGGGCCGTGCGCGCCGGTGCCGACGCGGTGGTGTCGTTGGACAGCGATCACCTGGCGCTGCAGTTCGTCGAGGCCGCCGAGGGCGCGGACCTGCTGCTCGACCCGCTGTTCGGCGCCCCCGCCGCCGCGGCCGCCCAGGCGCTGCGTCCCGGCGGACGGTGGGTGAACCTCGGCGGCTCGGCGGGCGAGACGTGTCCGATCAGCTCGTCCACGTTGCGCAGCCGGTCGTTGCGGATTTCCGGCTACACCAACAACGAGCTCACCGCGCAGCAGCGGGCGGAGGCCATCTCGACCGTGGCCCGGCATGCGGCGCGCGGTGAGCTCGTCGTCGATCACGAGGTGGTGCCGTTGGACGACGTCACCGACGCCTGGCACCGCACCACGCACGGCCGAGTAGTGCTCATCCCCTGAGCACTTTCACCGTGAGATCGGGATTGCGGGCGATCTCCCGTTCGGTGAACGCACCGGTGACCCACTTCTTCTGCGCGTAGAGGTGTGCTTGGTCGGTGTGGTGCGGTGACGAACGATCAGCGGACTGGCCGTAGATCAGCAAGGAGCTCATCCGCGGGCCGTTCTTCGTCAGCTCGACCGCCATGACGAAGCTCGATCCGTGCGTGATCGGGCCGACCGGTTGTGGTGCACCGGGTACCGAGATGACGTTGAAGCACCCTTCCGGGCCGCGGCAACCGTGGATCGGGATGCCCTCGTACTGCTGGACGTCGTCCAACCGCAGGTCCACCGGCCGGCCCGCCACCTCGAACGCCCTGACCGCGTCGGCGAAAGCCCGCTGGACACCGGGATCGGCCGCGTTGAGACCGCGCGGGGTGTGCGCCGGGTCAGCGGGGTCGAACGGCACCAGCCACCTGGTGGCTCCGGCCCGGCCGGTGAACTGGATGAACGTGCGCCAGAAATAGGCGCCTCGGCTGCTTTTCCCGGTGTCCCCGGTACCGGGCCACGTCGACAGCGTCGCGCAGGCCGCGCGCACGTCCACCGGACGGCCGTCGCTCGCGGGCAACGTCGGGTTGGCCTGACACATCGCCACGACGGCCGCGAGGCCCTGTTCGGCGGTGAGGTTGCGGTTGCCGAACATCGCACCCTCCAAAGAGGACAGCGTGAACGGCGTGCCGCTGGTGATCATGTCCAACCCCATGCGGGTGCGCGCCGAGCGTTCGGTGCCGACGTCACCGACGATCGACGGGTAGCCCGTCAGCGGTGCGGCCGGATTGGCCAGCCACGGGCTGTCGTTCATGTTGCTGACGTGGTCGTTCCGGACGAGTTTCGGCAGGCTGCTCGCGCTGAGCCGGCCTTCCCAGCCGCACGACGCACGGCTGCCGTCGAGGATCACGAAGCCGATGTTCGGACCGGTGGCGCACCGCGTCCGCAGCTCGTCGGTGACGTTCGGGACGACCTGCACGTCGCTGTAGTACGTCGTGCCGGTGGCGTCCGCGGCGATCGTGTTGACCCACGGCAGTGCGTGGTGGCGCACGAGTGCGGCGTTCAGGTCCGGCACGCTGCGCGCACGGGCGATGGCGAGCCACTGGTCGATCACCCGCAGGTTGCCCCGGTTCGCGTCGCGCAGGACGTAGGCCGTGGTGTCGGTCCACTGCAGTGCCTCGGCGTCTTCGACCAGCGGGCCGTCCGGAGTGCGGTACAGCGTCCTGGTGGTGCCGCCGACGGTGACCTGCTCGGCGATCATCTTGTGCGCCTGGCCGTCGACGACGTAGCTGGTGGGGTCACCGGGCACGAGCGTCAGCTTCGAGAGCGTCATCGTCTGCGCCTCGGACGCCGTGTGGGTCCAGCCCAGCCTGTCGTTGTGGCCGATGTTGACCAGCGGCACGCCGAACAGGCCCGCGCCGCTCACGTTCAGCTCGCCCGGGATCGTGAGGTGGTGCTGGTAGAACCGGTAGTCGTCGCCCCAGTAGAAGTGCGGGTTGCCCAGCACCATGCCGGTTCCGGCCGCGGTCGCCGACCGTCCCAGCGCGACGCCGTTGCTGCCCGGCCGTTGTTCGGAACGTTGCACCAGCTGGGTGGCGGCAACGGGAGCGCCCGGTGGCTGGGCCGCGGCGATGGCGTCGTGGAACCCCTCGCTGCCGGTGAGACCGGCGATCTGGTGGGCACGCCGCCACACGTCGAGCTCGGTGATCGGCCGCACCCATTTCGCGCCACCGCAGGCGTTCGGCGTCTGGCTGAGGTAGCGGTTGAACCCGGCCGCGTAGCCGCGCACGAGGTCCCGTGCCTGCCTCGACTGGGCGGGGATCTCCCGTTCGACCACTTTGGACTCGTTGAGCCGCTGGTGGTAGAGGTCGCGGTCCAGGTTCTCCGGACCGAACCACTTCGAACGCTCCGCCGACAGCGTCACCACGATGTCGGCCATCACGCACGCGTTGTCCTCGGCGAACGCGTACCCAAGACCCAGCCCCAGGCTCCGGTAGTCCGACGCCAGGACGTGCGGGATGCCGTACGAGGTCCTCCTTATCTTCGTGCCGCCGTCGGCCGTGGCGGGCGGCGACGTGGCCACGACTCCGGCCAATACGAGTGACAACGCCAGTGATCGACCCACTTGAGTTCCCCCTGGTTCATTCGTTGTGCAGGACGGTGGCGATGGAGAGCCGAGCCGCTCCCCTGGCCGGGACGACGGCGCCGAGCACCGCGATGACGACCCCGGTGAGTGCCAGCAGAGCGAGCGTGGGTGCGTGGTAGACGTTCATGAGGATGTCGACGGCGTCGGCCTGGCCCGCACGTGCCATGGCCGGTACGACGACCTGGTGCACGGCGATGCCGACCGGCACCCCGATCAGGCCACCGACCACTCCCAGTGCGCCCATCGACGTCACCAGCAGCACGGTGACCTGACGTGGGGTCATGCCGATGGACTTGAGCATGCCGAGATCACGACGCCGTTCGCGGGCGTTCAGGACAACGGTGTTGAACACGCCGAGCGCCGCGACCGCACCGAGCACCAGCGTCAGCATCACCGCGGCGCTGATGATGATCACGGCCGTCGAAGACGTGCCGTCACGCGGCGGCAGAACGCGCAGTCCCGGATCCCGCGCGAGCACCGCGGCGGTGAAGGTGTCGCGGTTCGTGCCGGGTGCCGTCCGAACCTGGTAGGAGTCGGCGCGAGCACCAGGTACGAGACGGTCCAAAGTGGACCAGTCAGCGAAGATCTGGTCGGCGTTGTTGGTCAGCACGACACCGACGATCCGCACCTGCGTCCGGTTGCCGCGCGCTGCCACCGTGATCGTGTCGCCGACCGACAGGCCGCGCTGGTTCAGGAACCGCGACGGGACGACGACCTGACCTGGCCCGTCCGGCCACTGACCGGTGAGCACGCGCGGGCCGAGCGTGGCGCCGTCGCCGCGGTAGAAGGAGATCATGGCCTTCTGGGTGCCGCCGGCGACCTCGGTTTCGAGTTGCGACATGGCCAGCAGGGCGGTCGTACCGGGCAACGAGCGCAGCATCGACTCGTCCTCGGCGTCGCTCAACCGGGCGGCCGGGGCCTCCTCGCCCGGCACGCGCAGCCCCAGTGGTGGTCCGGCCAGCAGTTCGACCCGATCGGCGTGGTTCGGCCGGACGGCCTCGTTGTAGGCGGTCATCGACATGGTCACGCCGACCGCCAGAGTCACCGTCATCACGCCGAACACCACCGCGGCCAGCGTCAAGGCGCTGCGCCCCGCCCGTGCGAACGGCAGGCCGAGACCCAGGCTGACCGAGCGCGGCAACCGGGTGCCGCTCAGCCACCGCTGGATCCGCAGCGCCCGCCCGGTGTGCGCGGTGGTGCCCGCGCTGATCACCCGCGCGGCCGGCAGCCGGCGCGCCCGCAGCGCCGGGACGAGTGCGGCCAACGCCACGAGCACGGGCATCCCCAGCGCCGCCACCACGTTCACCCACGGCGCGAAGCTCAGTTCGTCCACGCCGAACCCGTCGACCGCGTCCTGCACGACCGGTTTCGCGAAGAGGTTGCCCGCGACCGTGCCGAGCGCGCAGCCCGCGACCGCCGGGATCGAGACCATCACGAGGTACACGGCCATGACCTGGTTCGGGGTGAAGCCGATCGCCTTGAGCATCCCGATGTGCCGCAGCCCCGCGACCACCGCTCCGCTCACCACGTTGGCGACGATGAGGACCGCCACGACGAGCCCGAGCACCCCGAAGATCATCAGGAACGGGATGAACACGCCGAGCTCGGACGTCGCCTTGTCCTTGACGGTCAGGTGCGAGAGCGTGCCGAGCAACGCGCCCGCGGGGAGCCCTGCGGTGACGCGGGCCTGGCCCGCGTCGACGTCGGCGGCGGTGTCCGCCTTGGCGAAGCGGTACAGCATCTGCAGCGCGGTCGGTCCGAGTTCCCTCGCCTGTGCCGGAGTCACCCAGGCGTCGGCGGACCCGGTCACCGAGTGGGCGAATCCCACGACGGTGAGCGCCGGCCGGTCCGGCAGCGAGATCCGGCTGCCCACCTCGGTCCGGCCGGTGGTGCCCGGTGCACGGTTCAGGACGATCTCGCCGGGGTTGGTCGCCCATCTCCCCTGCCACACCGAGACGCGATCGACCGCGCCGCCGGGATCGGGCCGTCCCACCACGGTGAGGGAGCCCAGGAAGACATCACTGCTGGAAGTGTCCACAGTGGTCTGGAGGAACGGCCCGGCCGAATCTGTGCCTTCGCGTTCGAGGTCGGCCTCGGAGACCTTTTCGGGGTCGAAGGCGGCGGACAGGTGCGCGCCTTGCTGGGCGGCGAAAGCGCGATCGAACGGCGCGGCCGCGGCCTCCAGCAGACCGAGCGCCATCACGAGGGTCGCGCTGGCGGCGCACACCACGACGCCGATCACGATCGTCTGCAGCTTGCGGCGGCGCACCGCGGCCCAGGCCGCCTGCCAGACGGCGTTCACAGAGCGCGCTCCAAGCTGTGTTCGCGCGCGATCCGTCCGTCCACGACCTCGATCAACCGCGTCGCGCACCGCGTGGCGAGCCGTTCGTCGTGCGTGACCAGCAACAACGTCTGGCCGATCTGGTTGAGGTCGAGCAGCAGGTCCATCACCTGCTCGCCGGACCTGCTGTCCAACGCACCGGTGGGTTCGTCGGCGAGCAGTAGTGCCGGGCGGTTCATCAACGCCCGCGCGACCGCGACGCGCTGCCGTTCTCCGCCGCTGAGCTGCGCCGGGTAGACGTTCTTGCGGTGCGCGATGCCGAGCTCGCCGAACAGTTCCACCGCGCGTTTGCGCGCCTGCCCCGCCGACGTGCCGGTCAGCTGCGCGGCGAGCGCGACGTTGTCCAGCGCCGACAGGTCGTCCAGCAGGTTGAAGAACTGGAAGACCATGCCGATGCCGCGCCGCCGGAACAGGGCGAGGCCCGTCTCGCTGAGCACCCCGAGATCGGTGCCGTGCACCACCACCGAGCCGGACGACGGCCGGTCGAGGCCCGCGATCATGTTCAGCAGCGTCGACTTGCCGCTGCCGGACGGCCCCATGACCGCGACCGCCTCCCCGGCCCGGACGGTCAGCGACAGCCCGTCCAGTGCGACCGAGTCGCTGTACTCCTTGCGCACGTTCGTCATCTCGACGACCGCGTCCCCGTTCTGCATGACCGCCATCCTGCTCAGCTCAGCGGCGGGAAGCGTCAGTCCGGGGAGGTAATCTCGCGGCCGGGGTCATCCTGGAGATGTAGGGGCTGCATCCGGGGTTTGATGCGCGGCCGCGGCCCGCTCTGGGAGAGTGGCGGGGTGTGGGAGCTGGTGGTGGCGGTCGTCGCCGGTGTGGTCGCGGTGTTCCTCGCGACGCGGCTGGCAGCGGCACGACGTGCGTACACCCGTGCGGTGGAAGAACGAGGATGGCTGCTCGAACGGGAACGGGAAACCGCCGCCCGCACCGCCGTGGACGCCGAACGCGCCAGGATCGCGCGCGAACTGCACGACATCGTGAGCCACAACGTGAGCGTCATGGTGGTGCAGGCCGGGGCGGCGCGCCGGGTGCTCGACACGAGCGCGGGCGAGGCGACCGACGCGTTGCTGGCGGTCGAGAGCGCCGGCCGCGACACGATGACCGAGCTGCGGCACATGCTCGGTCTGCTCGCCCCGGCCGCCGACAGCGATGATCTGCTGTCGCCCCAACCCGGACTGAGCCGGCTGAGCTCCCTGATCGACCGGATGTGCTTCGCCGGCCTGCCGGTGGAGGTGCGCATCTCCGGCGAACCGCGGCCGCTGCCGTCCGGTGTCGACCTGACGGCGTACCGGATCGTCCAGGAGGCGCTGACGAACGCGTTGAAGCACGGCCACGGCCAAGCCGAGGTCATGGTGCGCTACCAGGACAACTACCTCAGGATCGAGGTGCTCAACAGCGGCCCGAGCGTGCTGTCGGGCGCACCGCCGTCCACTGAGGACGGACCCGGTCGCGGTCTGCTGGGCCTGCGCGAACGCGTAGCGGTGCTGGGCGGCGACTTCGACGCGCGCCGCCGGCTCGGCGGCGGGTTCCGGGTCCGCGCCAAGATCCCGATCGAGCGCCCGTGACCGCGCCCCGCGTCGTGATCGCCGACGACCAGGCGTTCGTGCGCATAGGTTTCCGCATGATCCTCACCTCGGGCGGCATCGAGGTCGTGGGCGAGGCGGCCGACGGCGTCGAGGCGGTGGCCGCCGTGCGCGACCTGAAACCCGACGTCGTGCTCATGGACATCCGCATGCCCACCATGGACGGCCTGGAGGCCACCCGTCAGATCATGCGCTCGTCGAGTGACTGCCGTGTCCTCATGCTGACCACGTTCGACCTCGACCGCTACGTCTACGACGCGCTCGCCGCGGGCGCCAGCGGGTTCCTGCTCAAGGACGTCACGCCGGAACACCTCGTCGCGGCCGTGCGCCTGATCGAGACCGGTGACGCGTTGCTCGCGCCGTCGATCACCCGCCGGCTGGTGGAACGGTTCGCCGCCGACGCGCCTCCCGCACCCGCTGTGCACCGGGATCTGGCCGTGCTGACCCCGCGGGAACGGGAGGTGCTGACGTTGGTAGGGCACGGCCGGTCGAACTCCGAGCTCGCCGGCGATCTGACGTTGAGCGAGGCGACGGTCAAGACGCACGTGGCGCGCATCTTCGCGAAGCTGGAACTGCGGGACCGCGCGCAGGCCGTCGTCCTCGCCTACGAGACCGGTCTCGTCACGCCCGGCGCATGAGTCACGCAGCTTCAAGTACGAAGAACAGGAAGCTCGCTGAGTTGACCGACGCGATCAGCCGCCCGCCGGGCCACTCGGCGCCGAAGCCGAGCTGAGCTCCTCGCGGCCCGGATGCCGCCGTGCCGACAGCAGGGTGAGCGCGGCGGCACCCAGGCCCACCAGCAGGGAGGTCCAGATGTTCAGGCGCAGGCCCAGCACGGTGTTCGCCGGGTCGACGCGCAGCGCCTCGATCCACAGCCTGCCCGCGGTGTAGAGCACCACGTACAGCCCGAACGCCCGGCCGTGCCCGAGCCGGAACCGGCGGTCCGCCCAGATCACCACGGCCGCCACCCCGAAGTCCCACAGCAGTTCGTAGAGGAACGCGGGGTGGAAGGTGCCCAGCACGACCGGCAGTCCGTCCGCTCCGACGACGGCACGGCCGGCGCCCTGGTCCCACTCGTAGATCCGCAGCGCCCACGGCAGGTCGGTCGGGCCGCCGTACACCTCGTTGTTGAACCAGTTCCCCAGGCGCCCGATCCCCTGTGCCAGCACGATTCCCGGCGCGGCCGCGTCGGCCAGCGGCGGCAGGCTCACCCCGGCCCGGCGCGCGCCGATCCAGCCGCCGAGGGCGCCGAACGCGATCGCGCCCCAGACGCCCATGCCGCCCTCCCAGATGTACAGGGCGCTGATCGGGTCGCCGTCCGGGCCGAAGTACGGCTGCCAGGACGTGGCCACGTGGTACAGCCGGGCGCCGACGATCCCGAACGGCACCGCCCACGTCGCGATCTGGTTGACGACGCCGGGTCTGCCGCCGCGCTGCACCCACCGTCGTTCGGTGAGCCACACCGCGACGAGGACGCCGGCGATGATGCAGAAGGCATAAGCCCGGATGGGCACCGGTCCGAGGTGCCAGACCCCTTGAGTCGGACTCGGTATGACAGCGAGCGCTTCCCCCAAAACCATCGCGCCACCCTAGTCCGGCCACGACGTTGATGAGGGGAGCTTTCCTCAACCTCAGGTTTGGGAAAGCTCCCCTCATCAACCTCACTCGGTGTTCAGCGCGCCCCCGACGATCGGTAGGGCCACTTTGCTCACGCCGAGCGAGAGGTTCAGCGCGATACCGCTCGCGCCGGTGTCCCGGCCGATGTACCCGTTGTGGTTGGTGACGATCACGATGCCGATGCGGTGGCCGGCGGGGATCAGCGCGTCCCTGGGGTGCAACCGCCAGCTGACCTCGGCGGTCCCGTCGGTGGGCACCGGCGTCGGTGACTCCAGCGACAACCGGTTCTTGGCGTCGATGGCGCCCTTGGTCAGCATCGTCGCGGTGACCGCCTGCACGGAGACGTCCGGTGGACGGGCACAACCGGTGCGGTTGCGCAGGTCCGTCTTCCCGCACGTCTCGGTGGAGAGCTGGAACGGGCTGCGGTCGGTGAGCACGGCCTGGGTGCTCGGACCGTAGTCCACCAGCAACGCCGTGAGCGGCGTCGACGGCCGGTTCGACGTGATCTGAGCGGTCACGCGCACCTCACCGGACAGCCGTACGTCCTTGGTGAGCGGTGCCGTCGTGTAGACGAGCCGGCGCGAGTCGGCCGTCTCCGGGTTGGCCATCATGATGGACTCGCTGAGGTTCGCGTTGTCCCCCAGACGTTGCGTCCCGCTGGCAACCGGCGTGGCGGTCAGCGAACCCGCCATGCCCTCGGCGGCCGGGCCGAAGTACAGCGTGGTGTCCTTGGTGTCCGGACGCGGCCAGGCGGCGGCCTGTTCCCAGCTGCCGTCGGGCTTCTGGACGTCGGCCATGGGCTCGTTCATGATCCCGTTGTCGGCGCCCTTGAGCCAGTGGTCCATCCACAGGCCCATCACGCGCTGCCACTCGGCCTGGCGGAACGAGATCGGGTCGAGGTGACCGCCGCGGTGCAGCCAGATCTTGCGCGGCACGTCGCGGTCCGCGAGTTCCTTCCACCAGCGGCCGAACTGCGACGGCTTGACGTTCCAGTCCGACTGGCCGTGCACCACGAACGCCGACGCGGACACGTTCCGCGCGCCCACCCGGTAGTCGCGGGCCTTCCAGAACGACGTGTAGTCGTAGGACTCGTCGCCGTCATCGGCGGACAGCTTGTCGAACACCGGCTTGCACTTCGCCTTCTGCGTCGAACTGACGACGTAGTTCGCGAGGTAGGTCGGATAGTTGGTGTCCCAGCCCTTGTAACCGATGCCCTGGTCACGGGCGTACTCGTACCAGCTGGAGATCGCCGCGATCGGCACGATCGTCTTGACACCGGGGATGTTCGCCGCCGCGGCCGCGTTGGGCAGGGTGCCGTTGTAGGAGACGCCGAGCATGCCGACGTTGCCGGTGCTCCAGCTCGCGACCGCGGGACTGCCGTCGGCGTAGAACGCCTTGGCGCGGCCGTTGAGCCAGTCGACGACCGCACGCACGCTCGCGGTGTCCTCGGGACCGCCCGTGGTCGGGCAGCCGGTCGAGCGCGCGGTGCCTTGCATCTCCATCTCCACGACGGCGTAGCCGCGCGGCACGAAGTACTCGTCGTACCAGCGTTTGAAACCGCGCGGCACGTTCATCGCCGTGGTGGTGGGCTCCCCGTAGTAGGGGCTGGCCTCCATCACGATCGGCACCCGCTCGGCCGAGTCCGGACGCATGACGTCCGCGGCTATCCGGTCGAGCCTGCCGTCCGCGTCACTGTCGATTGTGGACTCGACGTACACCGTCTCGGTGATCGCGGCAGGGACCGCGTTCGCGTTCGAGACAGGCGTGATGATCGTCGCGGCCGTGAGCAGGGCAGCCGCGACGAGATGGACCCTTCGCATGAGTTCCTCCGTCGGAGGGCCCGGTCAAGCAGCAGGGGTACAACATCCGGGCCCCACGAACGGATCTCACCGAACCCGGCGGTGTCGCCGGTACGGCCGAAAGATCTAAATCATTACCGGGATCAGGCGGCGACGAGCTCCTTCTCGGGCTCGGGCGTCTTGACCTTCTTGTTCGGCAGCGACAGGCGGAACACCTTGCGCCACGCGGAGAAGACCTGCTTGGGCAGCGGGCCGGTGACGTACTCCAGCTCGTACTTCTCGAACAGCGCGCGCACCTTGACCGCGACCTCGGCGTACCGGTTGCTCGGCAGGTCCGGGAACAGGTGGTGCTCGATCTGGTGCGACAGGTTGCCGGTCATGAAGTGCATGGCCTTGCTGCCGCTGATGTTCGCGGAACCCATCATCTGGCGCAGGTACCACTGGCCACGCGTCTCGCCCTTGATGGACCGGCGTTCGAAGACCTGGACGCCCTCGGGGAAGTGCCCGCACATGATCACCGAGTGCGACCAGAGGTTGCGGATCAGGTTCGCGGTGAACGTCGCGGCGAGCGTGGTGAGGAACGACGGGCCGGACAGCAGCGGGTGGATCACGTAGTCCTTGAGCACCTGCTTGCGGATCTTGCGGCCGACCGCCTTGGCCCGCGCGCGGAACTCGGGGTTGTTGCGGCGGCGCTTGTGCAGGTTCTTGCCGAGCTCCAGGTCGTACGCGGCGATGCCGTACTCGAAGAAGCAGGCGTTGATGAAGTTCCACACCGGCTGGCCGAGGTGGATCGGGTGCCACTTCTGGTCCTCGTCGACGCGCATGATGCCGTAGCCGAGGTCGTTGTCCTTGCCGATCACGTTGGTGTACGTGTGGTGCAGCTCGTTGTGCGAGTGCTTCCACTGCTCGGCGGGCGAGACGTGGTCCCACTCCCAGGTGGTGGAGTGGATCTTCGGGTCACGCATCCAGTCCCACTGGCCGTGCAGGATGTTGTGGCCGATCTCCATGTTGTCCATGATCTTCGCGACGGACAGACCGGCGGTGCCGATCAGCCACGCCGGCGGGAAGAACGAGAACAGCAGGATGCCGCGGCTCGTCAGCTCGAGCTTGCGCTGCGCCGAGATGACCTTGCGGATGTAGGCGGCGTCTTTTTCGCCACGGCTGGCGATCACCTCGTCGCGGATCGCGTCGAGCTCGCGGCCGAGCTCCTCGATCTGTTCCGCGGTCAGGTGGGCGGTGGGGTCGATGGCGGTCATGAAGCTCGCTTTCGGAGTGCAGTGGCTGGGGATGGGGCCACTTCGCGGGGGAGGGAAAGTTTGTGGTGGGTCAGCGTTCGAGGTCGCAAGGGCCCGCCGCGGCGGACACGCAGGTCTGGATGAGGACGCCGGTGTCGCCTTCGGTGATCTCGCCGGTGCGCAGGTCGCGGACGGCGCCGGAGCGGAGCGGCGTGACGCAGCCGAAGCAGATGCCCATGCGGCACCCGGACTTCATCAGGACGCCGGCCTCCTCGCCCACGTTCAGCAACGGCGTGGCGCCGTCGGCGGCGACGGTCTTGCCGGTGGTGCTGAAGGTGACCTCGCCACCCTCGCCGGCGACGACGACGGTGGGCCGGAAGCGTTCGGTGTGCAGACGCTCGGTGACGCCGTGCCGGGCCCAGTGCTCCTCGGCGGCGTCGAGCAGGCCGGCCGGGCCGCAGGCCCAGGTCTCGCGTTCGGCCCAGTCGGGCACGAGCTCTTCGAGGCGGGTGACGTCGAGCATGCCGTCGGTGTCGGTGTGCAGCTCGACCAGGCGCAGCTTCTCGTCCGCGACCAGGTCGTGCAGGTCGTTGCGGAAGATCACGTCTTGTTTGCGCGGCGCGGAGTGGACCATCACGACGTCGTCGAACTCGGTGTCGCGCAGCATGCCCATGGCGGGCGTGATGCCGCTGCCGGCGGTCAGGTAGAGCACCTTGGCGGGCTTGGCCTTCGGCAGCACGAACTCGCCGCAGGCCTGGTCGAGCTGGATGACCGTGCCCGGCTTCATCCTGCGGACCAGGTGGTTGCTGACCTTGCCGTCCGGGATGGCCTTCACGGTGATCGTGATGCGGCCGTCTGTCCGGCTGGTCGGTGAGGTCACCGAGTAGGCACGCCACAGGCGCACGCCGTCGACGTCCACGCCTATCCGGACGTACTGGCCGGCGACGTGACCGCGCCAGCCCTTGCCGGGCCGGATCACGATGGTCGCGGCGTCATCGGTCTCCCGATGCACGGCCTCGATGCGTCCTCGCAGGTCAGCACCCGCACGGAGGGGGCTGACCAGGTCGAGGTAGTCGGACGGCAGCAGCGGCGTCGTGACCAGCTCAAGCAGTTTCCACGCCCTGCTGCGGAGGGCGGCACTCGTCATGACTCCAGCTTGATGCGCCCCAGGGCGTAAAGTCCTGTCCGTAGGACGTGAATCTGGCCAGCCGAATTGTTCGCAGGGAACAAAACGTGAGTCA
The DNA here is from genome assembly GCF_011067745.1 of Lentzea alba. Classification (GTDB taxonomy): domain Bacteria; phylum Actinomycetota; class Actinomycetes; order Mycobacteriales; family Pseudonocardiaceae; genus Lentzea; species Lentzea alba. The sequence goes on along the minus strand of NZ_JAAMPJ010000010.1, from coordinate 237,277 downwards.
CGCAATGCAGAGGGCCACCGAATTGGCCCTCGATGAGAAGACCGTCACCGCGTTGCGGGCGGTGCTGAGGACCACGGCGGACGAGGTCGTCCAGGCCATCATCGACGAGGTCCCGAGCTATGCCAACGCGCTGTCCGGACGCATGGGCGGCACTATCCGCCGTGCGGTTCGCACGGCGCTAGGACACTACCTGGACCTGGCTGGAGGCAAGGCCACCGGTGGTGACGCCAGCGACGCCGCGTACGAGCTGGGACGCGGCGAGGTGCGGGACGGCCGGTCCATGGACGCGCTGCTCAGCGCCTATCGCGTCGGCGCGCGGGTGGCGTGGCGCGGGCTGGCCGAGGGCGCGGTGCCGGCGGGTCTGCCGGCCGCGGAGGTGGCGAAGTTCGCCGAGCTGACCTTCGCCTACATCGACGAGTTGTCCGCCGCGAGCGCCGCCGGGCACGCCGACGAACTGGCCGCCCGTGGCCTCGCCCACGAGCGTCACCTGGAACAGCTGGCCCGTGACCTGCTCGCGGCCGCCGGCGCCGAGGTGTTGCTCGCCGACGCCCAACGGGCCGGGTGGCAGCCGCCGAACTCGCTGACCGCCGTCCTGCTGCCCGCCGCGCAGACCCGGCCCGCGTACCGGCTGCTCGACTCGTCCACCCTGGTGCTCGACGACCTGCCGGACGCCATGGGAGTGCTGCTGGTGCCCGACACCGACCGCGCACACCTGCTCCGGCAGCTGAAAGATCGCACGGCCGTTGTCGGTCCTGCCCGCCCGTGGATGCGTGCGTCCGCTTCCTACGCACGTGCGATGCGCGCGCGCCTGGTCTCGCCTGACATCCGCGACACCGAGAACCACCTGGTCGAACTGGTGCTGACCGCTGATGCGGACGCTTACGCAGACCTGCGGGCGCGCGCGCTCGCGCCGTTGCGGACGTTGCCCGCCACCACGGCCCGACGGCTGGAGGAGACGCTCCGCGCGTGGTTGCTGCACCACGGCCGTCGGGAGGAAGTCGCGACCACGCTGTTCGTGCACCCGCAGACCGTCCGCTACCGGATGGGCCAGCTACGAGATCTCTTCCCCGACCTGGCCTCACCACAACGCGTGCTCGAACTAACCCTCGCGCTCGGCCTCCCCCGCCACTAACGCCAGCACCGAAGCAGCACCCTGTTCACTCACACAACCCTCACCAGCCCCACTTTTCGACACGCGGGGACCCCGCGTACCACTACAGCGGACGAAAGGCTCCCGCGTACCCGACCGACCTCGCGCTCAGCCTGCCCCGCCAAGGCCGACGCCGAACCCGCACCCGTTCACCCACACAACCCCCACCAGCCCCATTTTTCGGTACGCGGGGACCCCACGTACTACTAGAGCGGACGAGAGGGCCCCGCGTGGCCGTTGGCAAGCGAGGGTGGGTTGCGGAGTGTGATGGGGGGTGGCGGCGGTTCACTCGAAGAGGCGGCGTTGAGGTGAGGCTCGTCAGGCGCCTAGCGGTTTGCGGACCTCGGCGGCCTTCGCCGGGCCGTACATCGAGACGAGCACCTGCTCGACCAGCTGGTCGGGGGTCAGGTTCTTCTCCTTGGCCAGCCCGGTGAAGGCGGCGTCGGCCATGTCGAGCACCGGCATCATGTCGAACTTCCACTTGCCGTCCTCACGGACGAACTTGAGGCCGAACGGTGCCTTCTGGCCCTGGGACGTCACCTCGGCGGACGCGGTGTCGCCGGAGACCGTGACCTTGCCGAGTTTGAGATTGCCGATGCCCTGCTCACCGACCAGGCCCTTGTCGATCGAGGCCTTGACGACGTCCTGGGCCGACCCGGTGCGCAGCGTCGCCGCGTCCAGGCCGCCGCGCATGGTGTAGACGGTGACCCGCGTGCTCAGCTTGCCCGCGGCGAGCTCCTGCTCGGTCCCGGTGAGCGCCAGCTTCCGGACGTCCTCGAAGTAGGCGAAGACCGGGGTCGCCACCACCGACACGGCGGTGGCACCGTCCTTGGCCAGCGCGGCCTTGGTGTAGGTCTCGAAGGCCGCGGTGACGGCCGGCGACTCGTCGGCGGGCGTGGAGGCCGGGGGCGAGGGCGGGGTGGACGTGCCGGTCGGCGCCGACGTGCCGCACGCGGCCGCGAGCAGGCACAGGGACGCCACGATGAGTCGCTTCACACGCGGAGTTTAGGGCCTCTTGAGAAACCGGCCTCCGCTGCACCGAGCCGATCTTGTGCCACCATGGCCGACGTGGACCGCCGCGGGTTTCTCCGAGTCGCGGGCCTGGCGGGCGCGGGTGCGGCGATCTCGAAGTGCACCACCTCACCGGCACCTCCGTCCGGTTCGTCCGTCCCAAGTGGACCGCCGGACTGGACCGCCTTGCGCGCCAAGCTTTCCGGCCGGCTGCTGCTGCCCGGCGACAACGGTTTCACCTACCAGGGCTTCAACCCCGTGTGGGACGTCCGCAAGCCCGCCGCCGTCGCCCGCTGCGCCTCGGCGTCCGACGTCCAGGCTTGCGTCTCGGCGGCACGGTCACGGGTCCCCGTCGCCGCCCGCGGTGGTGGCCACAGCTACGCCGGGTACTCCTCGCCGGAGAACGGCCTGCAGATCGACCTTCGCGGCCTGGCCGGCGTCGAGGCGTTGCCCGGTGACCAGGTCCGCATTGGTGCCGGCGCCCTGCTCGGCGAGGTGGCCGAGGTGCTCGCGCAGTCCGGCCGCTGCCTGCCGACCGGCACGTGCCCGTCCGTCGGCGTCGCGGGTCTCACGCTCGGCGGCGGCATCGGCGTGCTCGCCCGCAAGTACGGCCTGACCTGCGATCACCTCGTCTCCGCGACCGTCGTGACCGCTGATGGCCGGCAGCTCACCACCTCCGCGCAGGAGGAGCCCGACCTGTTCTGGGCGCTGCGCGGTGGTGGCGGCGGCAACTTCGGGATCGTCACGTCGTTCGTGTTCGCCACGCTGCCCGCCCCCGACGTCACGGTGTTCTCCCTGCAGTACCCCGCCGGTGCCGCCGCGGACGTGCTCGGCGCGTGGCAGGGGTGGATCGCGCAGGCACCGCGTGAGCTCTGGTCGAACGTCGTGCTGCGCGGCGGCCCGCAGCCGACCTGCCGGGTCGGCGGTTGCCTCATCGGGTCCGCCGGCGCCGCGGCCGACCTGCTGGCCGCGCTGCCCGCCGCTCCCGAGCGGTTCGTCCAGCCGAGGAGCTACCCCGAGGCCACCCGCTACTTCGCGGGCGCCCCGGTCGACCGCGAGTCGTTCGTGGCGTCGTCACGGATCGTGAGCACGCCGATCGCCGACCCCGGCTGGGCCGCGAACCTGATGGCCGGGCAGTCCGACGAGTCGTACCTGATCTTCGACAGTCTCGGCGGCGCGGTGTCCGACGTCGCGCCGGACGCCACCGCGTTCCCCCACCGCACCGCGCTCGCCTGCGCCCAGCTCTACTTCAAGACGCCGCCCGACGCCGCGGGTGAGGCGGCCAAGGCGATGGGACAGGCCCGGGACGGGCTCGGCGCGCTGGTCGGCGACACCGGGTACGTCAACTACCTCGACCCGCAGCTGCCGAACTGGGCCGAGGCGTACTACGGCGGCAACCTCGCGCGGTTGCGGGAGGTCGCCGCCAAGTACGACCCGGACCGGGTGTTCGCGTTCGCCCAGTCAGTTTCCCGCTGACTGCGCCCACCAGGTGTCCAGGCGCGGCACCACAGAAAAGTCGCCCTGAGCAGCGCGGCCGGCGTGGAACAGGAACCCGGCGATGCCCGCCGCGCCCTGCATCCAGCCGAGGCCCGCGGGCAGCAGCGGCTCTTCGTTGCGGTGCTCGATGAACCGCCAGCACACGCCGTCGCCGTCCGGAATCGCCCGTTCGACCAGCACGTCGGCGAGGTGCAGCGCGAACTCCCGCTCCCCCGAGTCCAAAAGGACGTCACCCACGCCCGCGGTTCCGCAGCAACGACCATCGTTGTCCCAGAAGCCCGGATAACGCCTTTCGGGCAGACCGGACACACGGATGCTGTGCATGCAACGGCTGTGCCAGTCCATCACCGGTGTGTTCGCCACTTCTCGCACGCCTGCACGGTGTAGAGCCGGCCACAACAACGACGTCCCGGTCGGGCCGTGGCACCAGCCGTAGCTGAACCGCTCCAACTCCTCCAGGTGCGGAATGCGCAGCTGGACCCGGAAACCCCCGTCGCTCTGATCCGACAGAGCCACGAGGTGCTCGGCGCCCGCGGCAGCGGCATCGACGAGGTCAGGGCGATCGAACTCCACACCGGCCACGGCGAGCGCGGTCGCGATGCCCGACAGGCCGTGTGAGAAGTTGGGGGACTCGCGTTGCACGACGCAGAAGCGTTTGGGCACCGCACGCCAGTTCAGGCCGGTTGGCATTTCCTCACGTTCGGCCAGCAGGATGTCGGCGGACACCTTGGCGAGTTCCTCCGCGCCCGCCACCCCGTGCCGCCGGGCCCACACCGCTGCCAGCAGGACTCCCGCCGTGCCCACCGTGACGTCGTGGTCCCGGGCGCCCTCCAGGAAGTTCGGCGGTACCAGCCACTCATTTGGCCATCCGTCCGGTGTGGACAGTTCGAGGATCCGGGCGACGACCTCGTGGGCTCCGGGCGCGTCCAGTGCCGTCAGCACGCCGATCGAGCTGACCAGGCCGCTGAAGTAGTTGACCTCGCTGATCGTGGCGATGCCCGCCCGGACCTGGCCGGCGATCGCGTCCGCGAGCCGGTGTTCCTCGGCCGTCCACTCGCGGCTCAGCCGGATCTCGGCCAGCGTGTGAGCCAGTCCCCCGACGCCCGCGTGCATGCCGTCGCGCACGCCCGCTACCGGATCCTCGCCGACCGACACCGGCATCCAGACGGCGTCGTCGTCATATCGAACTTGATCAAGCACCCATCGCCAAGCAGCCTCGGCGGTCCCCCAGTACTTCGCCATGCCTCAATCATCTCATCCGTGGAAGTGAGACGGACACCGCGAGTGATCTGGAAAGCTGGACCTGTGCGCGTGGCGTTGCTGGGACCGACGACCGTGGTGGCCGAGGACGGCACACCGGTCGACATCGGTGGTGCCCGCGTCCGGATGCTGCTGGCCAGGCTCGCGCTCGACCCCGGCCGCCCGGTGCCGACCGCGACCCTGATCGACGACCTGTGGGGTGAACAGCCGCCCGCGGACGCGGCGAACGCGCTGCAGTCGCTCGTGTCGCGGCTGCGCAAGGTCTGCCCGGACGTGACGCTCGAACCGGGCGGGTACCGGCTCGGCATCGCGCCCGACAACGTCGACGTCTTCCAGTTCGACCGGCTGCGCGCCGCCGGCCGGCCGGCCGAGGCACTCGCCCTGTGGCGGGGCGATGCGCTGGCCGACGTGCGGGAGGCGCCGTTCGCGCAGGTCGCGGCCACCAGGCTGGACGAAGCACGCGTCGCGGCCGAGGAGGACCGGTTCCGGACCGGTGAGCTCGACGTCGCCGCGCTCACCGCGATGCACGAGAAGCACCCGCTGCGGGAACGCCTGGCCGGGCTGCTGATGCGCGCGCTGTGCCAGCAGGGCCGGCAGTCCGACGCGCTGCACGTCTACGAGCAGGTCCGCGGCAGGCTCGCGGACGAGTTGGGCGTCGACCCGTCGGCCGAGTTGCAGCAGATCCACGTCGCGGCGTTGCGCGGCGAGCTGGGGCCGCGCCCGGTGGTCGACCGGTTGCCCGTGCGGCTCACCAGCTTCGTCGGGCGCGACGCCGAGCTCGCGGAGATCGCCGGACTGCTCGCCCAGGCCCGGCTGGTGACGCTGGTCGGACCGGGCGGCGCGGGCAAGACCCGCCTCGCCACGGAGGCGGCGGCCCGGCATCCGTTGCACGGCAAGGGACGCGTGTGGTTCGCCGCACTGGCCGGGGTGCGCGCGGCCGAGGACCTGGCCGGCGCGGTGCTCGGCGCGTTCGAACTGAGGGTCGGCGGCGATCCGTTGCGGCGCGCGAGCGAAGGCATGGACCGGATCGCCGAGGTGCTCGGCGCCGGCGAGTCGTTGCTGGTGCTGGACAACTGCGAGCACCTCATCAGCTCGGCCGCCGAGTTCACCACCGAACTGCTGCGCCGGGTGCCGAACCTGCGCGTGCTCGCGACCAGCCGGGAACCGCTCGCGATCGACGGCGAGTCGCTGTACCCGGTCGGCCCGCTCAGCGTGCCCAACGGTCAAGCCGACGTGTCGGGGTTCGGCGCGGTGCGACTGTTCCTGGACCGGGCGAGCGCGGTGAAGCCGGGCTTCCTGCTGGACGAGTCCACTGTGGACGACGTGCGGCAGATCTGCCGCGGGCTCGACGGCATGCCGCTCGCGCTGGAGCTGGCGGCCGCGCGGCTGCGGTCGATGACGGTCCGGCAGATCACCCAGCGCCTCGACGACAGGTTCCGGTTGCTCACCTCGGGCAGCCGCACCGCGCTGCCCCGCCAACGCACGCTGCGCGCGGTCGTGGAGTGGAGCTGGGACCTGCTGACCGAGGAGGAACTCCGGCTCGCCAGGCGGATCTCGGTGTTCCCCGCCGGTGCCGACCTCGCCGCGATCGAGCAGGTCTGCGTCGAGGACTCGCTGTACGTGCTGACCTCGCTGGTCGAGAAGTCCATTGTGGACGTGATCGAGCTCGACGCCGAACCGCGGTACCGGATGCTGGAGACGATCCGGGTCTACGCGGCCGAGCAGCTGGAGGCGTCCGGCGAGCAACAGGAGATCGTCGGCCGGTTCCGGCGCTACTACCGCGAGCTGACCGAGAAGTGGGAACCGCTCAACCGCACGGCCAGGCAGCTGGAGGCGATCGCGGTCTACGAGGCCGAGCAGGACAACATCGCGGCCGCGTTGCGCGGCGCGATCGACGACCGCGACGTCGACCTGGCGGCGGCCCTGCTCGGCGGGGTGTTCTGGTACTGGCTGCTCAAGGGCGACAACGAACGCGCACAAGTGGCCGTGCGCGACCTGCTCGCGCTCGGCGGGCAGTTGCCGGACGACGTCCACGCCTCGTTCCGGGCGATGCAGCTGATCATGGCGGCGATGCCCGGCCTGCCCGCCACGGAGGAGGCCGCGCAGGTCATCGAGGACTGCGTGAACACCGGCGCCACCCAGAAGTGGCCGCCGCTCGCGATCGCGCTGCCGATGCTCGCGTTCCTCAGCCAGAACCCCGAACTCGCGCGCCGTGAGGTGAAGCGGGCGGCCGCGAGCGAGGACGCCTGGGCGCGCGCCGCCGCCGACTGGGCGCTGAGCTTCATCCTGGTCGACGAGGGCGAGTTCGACCTCGCGGAGGAGGCCCGCGACCGGGCGTACGAGCAGTTCATCGCGGTGGGCGACCGGTGGGGTTCGGCGATGACACTCGGCATGAAAGCCACGTTCATCTCGCACACCGGCGACAACCGGGCGGCGATCGAGTTGTTCGAGCGCGGTCTCGCGGTGGCGCTGGAACTGCGGTCGCAGGACGACGCCGTGCAGCAGCGGTGGCGGCTCGCGGTCGAGTACGCCCGGCTCGGCGACCACGCCGCGGCCGAACGCGAGACGATCGAGGCAGAGCGGTACGTCCAGGCCATCGGCAACGACCAGATGTCCATCATGATCGACTACGCGAAGGCCGAGGTCCTGCTCCGCGCGGGCCGGCTCGCCGAGGCACGCGAGTTGAGCGACCGCTTCAAACGGCGTGCCACCACCTCGGCCGTGCTGCATTCGTTCGTCACGGAGTGGTCGGCCATGCTCGAAAGCCGCCTCGCCGTCGCCGAGGGCAATCCCGCCGAGGCCGAGGCGCGCATCGCGATCGCGGTGGGGACGACGTCGGACCGCAGCGACATGCCGGACCTGGCGACGGTCACGGAACTGCTCGCCCAGGTGCGGTTCGCCGAGGGCCGCCGCGACTCGGCGGCCCGGCTGCTCGCACTGGCCAAGCGCATCCGCGGGCGGCTCGACCTGGGCGATCCGGACGTGCGGATGCTGGTGGCCGAACTGGGCGAGCCGGAACCGGTGCAGCTCACCAAGGCAGAGACGGTGCGGGAAATACGCGCGGAGGCGGGCATCAGCGACTGATGCCCGCCTCACCTCACACCCGCCGGCGGTAAGCCCACATCGCCAGCGGGAAGAACACCGCGACCGCGGCCACCATCCAGATCAGAGACCCGGCCAACGGTCCTGCGATCGCGCCGCCGTTCAGCAACCCGCGCAGCGCGTCCGCCATCAGCGTCACCGGGCTGATGTCCGCCCACGCCTTCAGCCAGCCCGGCATCGTCGAGGTGCCGACGAACACGTTGCTGCCGAACGTCAACGGCATGATCAGCACGAACATCACGCCCTGCACCGCCTGCGGTGTCTTGAGCAGCATGCCCACGAACACCGACGCCCAGCAGAAGCACAGCCCGAACGCCAGCGCGAGCCCGACCGCGATCAGCAGCTCCGCCGGGCCGGTCTGCACCCGGAAGCCCATGACCGTCGCGACGACCAGCAACACCAGGATGCAGACCACGTACCGCACGACGTCCGCGAGCACCGCCCCGATCAACGGCGCGGACCGGGTGATCGGCATGGCGCGGAACCTGTCGAAGACGCCCTTGGACACGTCCGTGTTCAGCTGCACGCCCGCCGTCATGCTGGCCTGCAGGATGTTCATCACCAGGATGCCCGGCACGAGCATCTGCAGGTACGCGTCGGTGTTCCCGGCGAGCGCCCCGCCGAACAGGTAGGTGAACATCACCAGGAACACGATCGGCGCGATCGTCACGTCCGCCAGCTGTTCGGGGTTCTTGCGGATCTTCAGAATGCCGCGCCAGGCCAGCGAGAACCCGTGCCGCACCCCGCGGTCCAGTGCGATCGTGCTCATACCAGGCTCCCTTCTCGCTTGCCGGTCAGCGCCAGGAAGACCTCGTCGAGCGAGGGCAGCCGCAGCGCCAGTTCGTCCGCGGTGATCCCGGCCTCGTCGAGCTTGCGGACCAAAGTGGACAGCAGCACCGGATCGTTCACCGGCGCCGTCAGCAGGCCGGTGTCGTCGTCGCGCGTCGGCCGGACCCCGGTGAGGTCACCGAGAATCCGGTGGACCACGTCGAGATCGCGTGCCGACGTCGGCCGCACCTGCAGCGTCTGACCACCGACCCGCCGCTTGAGCTCGTCGGGCCGTCCCTCGGCGACCACCCGGCCGTGGTCGAACACCGTGATCGTGTCCGCGAGCTGGTCGGCCTCCTCCAGGTACTGCGTGGTGAGCAGGACCGTCACACCGTTCGCCACGAGCTTGCGGACCACGGCCCACACCTCGTTGCGCGCGTGCGGGTCCAGTCCGGTGGTCGGCTCGTCCAGGTACAGCACGGACGGGTTGCCGACCAGGCTCGCCGCGAGGTCGAGCCTGCGCCGCATCCCTCCCGAATACGTCTTGGCGGCCCGCCCCGCGGCGTCGGTGAGTTCGAACTGCTCCAGCAACTCGGCCGCCTTCGCCCGCGCCCCCGCACGGGAGAAGTCCAGCAACCGGGCCAGGAGCACGAGGTTCTCTCGACCGGACAGGTCCTCGTCCACCGACGCGTACTGCCCGGTGAGCCCGATCAGTGACCGGACCTCCCTCGGGTTCTTCACCACGTCGTGCCCGTGGACCGTGGCGCGTCCCGCGTCCGGGCGCAGCAACGTGGCCAGCACCCGCACCGCCGTGGTCTTGCCCGCGCCGTTCGGCCCGAGCACACCCACGACCTTCCCCTCCGGCACCTCGAGGTCCACCCCGTCCAGGGCTTTGGTCTCCCCGTAGTGCTTGACCAGGCCTTCCGCCCTGATGGCCAGCGACATCGTTCGTTCCTCCCTGTGTCGGGGAGAACTGTGCGCGTGGCCGCTGGCAGCACGCGCACAGCGGGCTGTCAGCGGCTGGCAGCCATCCTGCGCACACCTTCGGCGATGACCTCGGGGGTTGTTCCGAGGTTGAGCCGCGCGAACCCCGCGCCGCCGGTGCCGAAGTCGTTTCCCGAGGTCAACGCCACGCGGCCGCGTTCGAGGAAGACCGCAGCCGGATCGTCGAACCCCAGGTTCCGGCAGTCCAGCCACGCCAGGAAGGTCCCGGGCGACGGCCGGTAGCCGATCTCCGGCAGGTGTTCTGCCAGCAGACCGGCCAGCAGCTTCCGGTTGTCGTCGAGGCCTTCGAGCACCGCGTCGAGCCACTCCCCGCCCTCCCTGAGCGCCGCGGTGTGGGCGATCGCGCCGAGGTGGCTGGGGCCGTGGCTGACCTCCTCGGGCAACCGGGCGAGGTCACCGGCCGCCGCCGGACCGGCGATCGCGACCGCGGCCTTGAGCCCGGAGAGGTTCCAGCCCTTCGAGGCGGACATCAGCGACAGCCCGTGCTCGTCGACGCTGAGGTACGGCACGAACGTCGTGGCCGGGGAGACGATCGGCGCGTGGATCTCGTCCGCGATCACACGAACCCCGTACGTCCGGGCGGGCTCGGCGAGAGCGGTGAGCTCGTCGGCGGAGTGGACGGTGCCCGTCGGGTTGTGCGGGCTGCACAGCAGGAACACCGGCCGTTCGGCGCGAATGAGCTGGAAGGTCCGCTCCAGCACTTCGAGGTCGAGGCGATCCTCCTTGAGCGGCGCCTCCACGATCGGCAGGCCCATGCTGCGCACGAACATGTAGAACGGCGGATACACGGGCGGGGTGACGACCACGAGGTCGCCGCCGACCAGTTTGATCATCTCGACGACGCCGAGCATCACGTCCGGGACGATCGCCGTGCGCTCGATCGCGATCTCGTGGCCCCAGCGGGACCGGGCGAACCCGGCGAGCGCCTCGGCGTACGCGGTGCCGGCCGGATAGCCCGTGTCGCCGTCGCGCACCGCTTCGATGATCGCCCGCGCGACCGGTTCGGCCTGGTCGACGTCCATCTCGGCCACCCACAGCGGCAGCACGTCCTCCGGGTACCGGCGCCACTTCACGCTCGTGCGCCGCCGCAACCGTTCGAGCGGCACCTGGCTCAGCGGGTTCATCATGAACCCAAGTTAGGTCATGGGTTGGCGGTGACAGGCTGTTGATGAGGGGAGCTTTCCTAAACCTGAGGTTTAGGAAAGCTCCCCTCATCAACATCAGCGCAACGAGACGGTCAGGCGAACGGGCCCTTGTCGATGCCGCACGTCTTCTGCACCGGCAGGACACCGGTGAAGAGGTACTCCCGCTTCACCTTCTCCGCGCACGCGCTGCGCACGTACATGGAGGTGTGCCCGTAGCCCTCGACCGTCAGGAACCCGGTGCGGGCCATCTCCGCGGCACCGTCGTGCGCACCGTGCAACGGCGTCGACGGGTCGAACCTGTTGTTGATGAACAGGATCGGCGCCGACGTCCAGCGGTTCCACGGACCGGTGTAGCGGTCGTCGTCACGGCCCTGCCAGAACGCGCAGGCCATCATGTCGTAGACCACGGCGCGACCCCAGTAAGGAACGCGCTCGTCCTCGCTCTTGCCGTACTTCGTGTAGGCGGCGGTATCACGCGGGAAGTCGCTGTCCGAGCACTGAACCGCGTTGAACCCCTCGAACCGGTTCGTGACGTAGTCGGCCGACGCGGTCAACGACGGCTGGGCCTCCCACACGCCCTGCATGATCCGGGCGGTGTCCTGCCAGGTGTCCGGCTGCGCCAGCGCGTCCCAGAGCAGGGTGATCAGCGAGACGCGGTCGAACCGGCCGTCCGGCGTGGTGACCGGAGAAGCCGTCACCTTCGCCACCAGGTCCGCCCACTTCTGCTTCAGGTCGCCGCCCGCGAACGCACACTTCGCGCCCGGTGCCGCACAGAGCTTCAGGAACTGGTCGAACGTCTCGGCCACACCGCGCGGCACGTCCTGGCGCGTGTCCAGCGGCACGGTCGTGCCCTGGTCGCCGTGCCCGGTCGCGTTGCCGACGAAGTCGAGCGAGCCGTCGAACGCGAGCGCGCGAACCTTGTCCGGGAACATGTTCGCGTAGATCGCGCCGAGGTGCGTGCCGTACGAGATGCCGTGGTACGTCAGCTTCTTGTCGCCGACGGCCTTGCGCAGCAGGTCCAGGTCTCGTGCCGTGTTCGCGGACGAGACGTGGTCGAGCAGATCGCCGGACTTCTCCTCACAGCGGCGCACGAACTCGCGGTACGAGTCGTAGAACGCGGGCTCGTCCGCCGCGGTGTTGGGATACACCGGAATGGCGTTGAGGAACGCCTGCTGCTCCTCAACGCTGTCGAAACAACGCACGGTCGCGGAACGGCCAATGCCGCGCGGATCCCACGACACCACGTCGAACCGCGCCCGCAGCTCCGGCGAGAACAGCCACTCCCACTTGCCGCGCCCCCGCAGCCGGTCGACACCGGACGCACCGGGGCCGCCGAAGTTCACGAACAGCGAGCCGATCTTCTTGCCCGGATCGGTCGCGGGCAGCCTGATCAACGCGAGGTCGATCTTCGTGCCGGACGGCTGGTCGTAGTCGAGCGGCACCTTCGCGGTCGAGCACTGGAACCCGTCCTGACAGTCCTGCCAGCTCAGAACGGGTGTCTGCGCCTCTTCCGCGGCGACGGCGGCCGGTGCCAGCCCGATCAGCAGCGCGGCCGTCACCAATATCGATTTCAAATACAGCTCCCCAGGTCTGACCTCTCCGATCATCAAGACGCCATCTGAACCGAACGGGTTGCCTTCGCCGGGCAACCGCTTTCCGGTCTGCGGCGTGATCAGTTGGACGTCGACTGAGGGGGCTTCGATGAGACGCGCGTTGGGGGCGCTCGCCGTGACCTTGGCACTGACCGCCGCGGTGGCACCACCAGCCGCCGCCGACCTGACCGGGTGGGCGGTCGGCTTTCTGCCGATGCCCGAGGGATATCCGGCGCAGGCGTACATCTCGGGCACGGACCACAAGGGGAACTATTCGGGCGACATCCTGACCGACGAGGGCAGCGTGCTCGTCACCTGGACCGACAGCACCGCCACCGTGCACGGGAGACCGCCCGGCTTCACCTCGGCCGAGGTGACGGGTCAGAACAGGGCCGGGACGATCATCGGTCTCTCCTTCGATCTCGACGAACCTCGCACAGCACGGGCCTGGACGTTCGACACACGCGGATTCACCCTGCTCACAGTGCCGGAGGGATACGCCTGGACCTACGCGACCGCACTCAACGACCGAGGGGACGTCTTCGGTGGCGCGAGCAGGAACGGGGACACGTGGGAGGCCTTCGTGTGGCCCGCGGACAACCCCGCGGCGCCGAAAGCCGTTGTGCTGCCACGTGAGTTCGCGGAGCGGCTCCACGGCTTCGTGGACATCGACCACGACGGCAGCCTGATCTACAACACGCAGGACGGCGCGGGACGGTGGAAGGACGGCAGGTTCACGCCGCTGCCCACCTACGTGACCGGTGACCTGTCGGGCACCACGGCGGGCGCGGTCGACGGTGGTCAGTTCATCGGATCCGCCAGGGTCACCGATGTCCCGCCCGTCCGGACCGGGTGCCTCTACTGGCCGGCGCCGGACGTCCGCCCGCAACCACTGCCCGGCTGCAAGTGGGCCTTCGCGATGAACCGCGACCGCCTGGTGCTCGGCGACGAGGAGATCGCGGGCGGCCTGCCGCGCAGGTACGCGGTCTGGCAGGACGGCCGACACACCGGACTGCTCCCGTCCCCCGCCGGTCACCCGTCGATCGATCCGAAGCTGGTCTCGGACACCGGCGCGATCGTCGGCGTGGCCAGGGAGGAAGGGAACAACTCGGCGCTGGGCAGGCCGGTGATCTGGCGGCGGTTCAGCGGCTGAGCGCGTGGGTCGCGGTCGCCCCTCCGTCCACCGCGATCTCCGCACCCGTGCAGTAGGCGCTGTCGTCGCTCGCCAGGAAGAGGACGACGCCCGCGACGTCCTCGGGCTGACCGATGCGGCGCAGCGCCACCTTCTTCCCGATCGGGGAGATGTCGATCGGGTGCCCCAGCGTCTCGCTCACCATCGACGTGTCGATGGCGCCGGGGTGCACCGAGTTGACCCGGATGCCGTGCTGGCCCAGTTCCAGCGCGGCGACCTTGGTCATGCCGCGGATCGCGAACTTCGACGCCGTGTACGCGACCAGGTAAGGCATGCCGGCCAGGCCTTCGACGGACGACACGTTGACGATCGAACCGCCGCCCGCCCTGGTCATGGACTCCACGACCGCCCGCATGCCGAGGAACGTGCCGACCTGGTTGATGCCGATCACCCGCTGGTAGTCGGCGAGCGTGGTCTCGGCCAGCGCGGAGAAGTGCAGGATCCCCGCGTTGTTCACGAGAACCGTGATGTCGCCGAACGTTTCCACCGTGAACGCGACGGCCGACGCCCAGTCTTCCTCCGAGGACACGTCGAGGTGGCAGTACTCGGCGCCCAGTTCGGCGGCGAGTTCCTTGCCCTGGTCGTCGAGCACGTCGGTGAGCACGACCCGTGCGCCCTCCGCGACGAACCGGCGCGCGGCCGCCGCGCCCTGACCACGGGCGGCGCCGGTGATCAGGGCGATCTTGCCGTCCAGCCGCATCTACATCAGCTCGTCGGTCAGCGGCATCATCACGGTCTTCAGCTCGGTGTAGGCCTCGTAGGCGCTCTGGCCGCCCTCACGGCCGAGGCCGGACTGCTTGAAGCCGCCGAACGGCACGTGCGGTTCGAGCTGGAACCCGTTGATGCCGACCATTCCGACGCGCAACCGCTTCGAGACGCGGAACGCGCGGCGCACGTCGTTCGTGTAGACGCCCGCGCCCAAGCCGTACTCGGTGTCGTTCGCCATCCGGATGGCTTCTTCTTCGTCGTCGAACGGCACGACGGTGAGCACCGGGCCGAAGATCTCTTCCCGGGCGATCGCCATGTCGTTGCTGGCGTCGGCGAAAATCGTCGGTGCAACGAAGTTTCCGGCCGCGAGGTCGCCTTCGAGCCGGGTGCCGCCGGTGACCAGCCGGGCGCCGTCCTCCTGGCCGCGTTCGATGTACCCGAGCACGCGTTCGAGCTGCTTGCCGTTGATCAGCGGGCTGGCCAGCACGGCGGGGTCGAACGGGTCGCCGAACGTCACCGCGCCCGCGAGCATCGACGCGGTCGCCACGAACTCCTCCTGGACGTCCCGCGCGACCAGCGCCCGCGTGTGCGCCACGCAGGCCTGCCCGGACAGGCCCATGGTCACCATGCCCATGCAGGTCATCGCGGCGAGGCCGACGTTCGGGGCGTCCGCGAACACGATCGCCGGCGACTTTCCGCCCAGTTCCAGGGAAACGCGCTTCATCGTGCCCGCGGAGGCCTCGACGATCCGGCGGCCGACCGCGCGGCTGCCGGTGAAGCTGATCTTGTCGACGCCGGGGTGCGTGATCAGCGCTTCGCCGGTCGGGTTGCCGGGGCCGGTGACGAGGTTGACCACGCCCTCCGGGAGTCCGGCCTCGATCAGCAGCTCGACCATCCGGATCACGCAGAACGACGCGTACTCCGAGGGCTTCACGACCACCGTGCACCCGGCGGCGAGCGCGGGCGCGAGTTTCTGGGCGAACAGCACGAACGGCGCGTTCCACGGCAGGATGGCCGCGACCACGCCGACCGGTTCGCGGAACGTCATCGCCAGGTGGTCGCCGCCCTGGTACGGCGGCAGGGTCTGACCGCCGACCTTGTCGATCCAGCCCGCGTGGTGGTCGAAGATGTCCGCCGCGATGCCGACCGAGGTGGCGTAGATCTGGCCGAACGTCAGCGGCACGCCGTTGTCCAGCGCCTGCAGGCCCTTCAGCTCGTCGGCGTGCTCCCGCAGCAGGTCGCCGTACCTGCGCAGGACCTTGATGCGCTCGCCGGCCTTGGACCGCGGCCACGTGCCCTCGTCGAACGCCTTGCGGGCGGCGCGGACGGCGGCGTCGACGTCCTTCTCGGACGCGACGGCGAAGCTGCCGATCTCCTCCCCTGTCGCGGGGTGGTGGTGCGTCCAGGTCTCGTCGGACTCGCGGAACTCGCCCCCGATGAGGAGCCGGCCGTCCTTCAGACCCAGCGTCTCGCGGTGCGGTTGGACGGTGAGCGTCACAGCTCCTCCTACAAAGACATCGTTTCCGTACAGGCGAAGGTCCTTTGTGGATCGCGATCGGCGAAGTAGCCGTCGAGATCGGTGAACGCGCCGAACTTCTGCTCGACGGTCGGTGGTGCCATCAGCGCGACCATGCCGCCGTGCACGACGAAGACCTGTCCGTTGATCTTGTCGCCGGACGGCCCCGCCAGGTGCGCCACGAACTTCGCGACGTGCTCGGGCGCCAGCGAGTCGTCGCCGTCCGGTGCGTCCCCGAACACGTGTGCGGTCATCGCGGTGCGGGCGCGCGGGCAGATCGCGTTGGCGCGCACGCCGTAGCGGGACGTGCCTCGCGCGGTCGCGACCGTCAGCGCGGCGATGCCGGCCTTGGCCGCCGCGTAGTTGGCCTGGCCTTCGGAACCGAGCAGGAACGCCTCGGAGGAGGTGTTCACGATCCGCCCGTAGACAGGTGCGCCCGCCGCCTTCGACTGCTGCTTCCACAGCGAGACAGCGTTGCGCGACAACAGGAAGTGGCCGCGCAGGTGCACCCGCACGACCAGATCCCACTCCTCGTCGGACATGTTGAACAGCATCCGGTCGCGCAGCACGCCGGCGTTGTTCACGACGACGTGCAGGCCGCCGAACTGCTCGACGGCCGCGGTGACGAGGGCGTCCGCGGTGCTCCGCTCCCCCACGTCACCCTCGACCACCACGCACTTCGCGCCCAGTTCCTCGATCTCGGCCGCGGCGGCGTCGGCCGACCCCGGCAGGTCGTTCAGCACCACGGACGCACCGGCTCGCGCGAGCTCCAGTGCTTCCGCCCGGCCGAGTCCGGCACCCGCGCCGGTGACGACGGCGACCTTCCCCGCAAGGTCCACAGAAGACTCCAATGGAAAACGTGTCAGTCGAAGAGAATGACCTGGCGGATCAGGGAACCTCCGCCGCGCAGGGCCTGCAGGCCCTCGTTGACGTCCTCGAGCCTGATCCGCTTGCTGATCATGCCTTCGAGGTCGAGCCGGCCCTGCCGCCACAGCGCGATCATGCGCGGCACGTCCCGGCGGAAGTTCGCCGTCCCGTAGAACGATCCGTGCAAGGTCTTGTCGTGCAGGAAGAGTTCCTGCGCGCTGAACGAGACCATCGCGTCCGCCCGTCCCGCGCCGACGACGACCGTGTGGCCGCCGCGCCGGGTCAGGTCCCACGCCTGGCGGATGGTGGCCGGGATGCCGACCACGTCGAACACGTAGTCGAAGCCCATGCCCATGTTCAGCTGGTTGTTGAGGTCCGCGACCCCGTCGGGCGTCGTCGCGTGCGTCGCGCCGAACTTCTGCGCCACCTCGTGCTTTTCGAGAACCGGGTCCACGGCGACGATCCGCGCCGCGGCAGCCAGCCGCGCGCCCTGGATCACCGCGACGCCGACGCCACCGCAGCCGATCACCGCGACGCTGGAGCCAGCCTCGACCTTCGCGGTGTTCAGCACGGCACCGACACCCGTCAGGATGCCGCAGGACAACAGTGCCGCGATCTCCCACGGCACGTCATCGTCGATCTTCATCGCGGCGTCGGCGGGCACGACCATCTCCTCGGCGAACGCGCCGAGACCCGCGTACCCGAAGACCGGGTTGCCACCGACGACGAACCTCGGTGACGTGAACGCCGAGAGCGTGTGGACGAGGCACAGATGCGACTGGCCCGTGACGCATTGAGCGCACTTCCCGCACGGCGGCACGAACGTGATCGCCACGTGGTCGCCGACCGCGAGCTGCGTCACGGCGCTGCCGATCTCGACGACCTCGCCGGCGCCTTCGTGGCCGACGATGCCGGGCGTCAGCGCGGGCAGGGTTCCGTCCATTGCGGACAGATCGCTGTGGCACACCCCGCACGCCTTGATCTTGATGCGGATCTCCTGAGGCCCCGGCGCGGTCGTCGTCACGTCGTCCCGGAGCTCTAGCTTGTCGTCGCCTACCTGGTTGAGCACGGCTGCCTTCACCGGGATCACTCCTCGCTGAGCTCACGGCTGAGGTACCCGTCGCACACTAGAATCTGTTCTTGTTCATGACAAGACCCATCAGCGTGAGAGGCGCAGCGCGCCCATCGGGCAGGCCGCGACCGCACGTTCCGCCGCCGCCACCTCGTCATCGGCCAGCTCACCCTCCCGGATCTGCAGAACCTCATCGTCGTCAAGGTCAAACACCGCGGGCAAGATTGATACGCACTCACCGTGCGCCTCACACAGCGCAGGGTCGACGGCGACCTTCATCCCGGCCTCCTGACATCAAGTAGAACTTGTTCTAGAGTAGCCGTCATGCGCATCGGTTTCACGCCCGAACAGGAGCAGTTGCGCCAGGAGTTGCGGGCGTACTTCGCCGCGCTCATGACGCCGGAACGCCGAGCCGGCCTCGCCGGAGGCAGCGACTACGGCGATGCCGAGGTGTACAAGGACACCGTCCGTCAGATGGGTCTCGACGGGTGGCTGACCATCGGCTGGCCGCAGGAGTACGGTGGCCGCGACCGTCCGATGATCGAGCAGCTGATCTTCCTGGACGAGGCCTCCGCGGCCGGTGCGCCGGTGCCGTTCCTGACGCTGAACTCGATCGGGCCGACGATCATGGCCTACGGGACGCCCGAGCAAAAGGCCTTCTACCTGCCGAAGATCGCGTCCGGCGAGATCCACTTCGCGATCGGCTACTCGGAACCCGAGGCGGGCACCGATCTGGCCGGGTTGCGCACTCGGGCCGTGCGAGACGGTTCCGACTACGTCATCAACGGCCAGAAGATGTGGACCAGCCTCATCCAGTACGCGGACTACGTCTGGCTGGCCTGCCGCACCGACCAGGAGTCGCAGCGGCACAGGGGTTTGAGCATCATCATCGTGCCGACGACGGATCCGGGCTTCTCCTGGACCCCGGTGCCGACGATGTCCGGCCCCACGACCAGCGCGACCTTCTACGACAACGTGCGCGTGCCGGCGGCGAACCTGATCGGCGAGGAGCACAAGGGCTGGAAGCTCATCACCAACCAGCTCAACCACGAGCGCGTCGCGTTGTGCTCCGCCGCGCCGCTGCAGACCGCGCTGCGCGAGGTTCGTCAATGGGCTGACGAAACCGGTGCCGCCGAACACGAGTGGGTGCGCCTGCACCTGGCTCGCGTGCACGCCAAGACGGAGTTCCTCAAGCTGATCAACTGGCGGATCGCGTCCGGCGGTGACGAGGCGCCCTCCCCCGCGGAGGCCTCGGCCACCAAGGTGTTCGGCACCGAGTTCGCCACCGAGGGCTACCGGCTGCTGATGGAGGTGCTGGGCGCCAACGGAATCGTGCGGACCGGCTCGCCGGGTGCGTTGCTGCAGGGCCGTGTGGAGCGCATGCACCGTTCGTCGCTGATCCTCACGTTCGGCGGCGGCACCAACGAGATCCAGCGGGACATCATCGCGCGGGCGGGCCTCGGTCTTCCCGCCGTGCCTCGATAGTCGGGAGACGCCATGGACTTCACGCTGACCGAGGCGCAGCGCGAGCTGGCCGCGCTGACCCGGAAGATCCTCGACTCGTCGGACACGCCGTGGCTCGACCTGGTCAAGTCCGGCGTCTTGCCCGAGTCCCCGGACGAGTTCGGTGTCCTGGAGCAGTGTTCGGTGCTGGTCGAACTGGGCCGTGCGGTCTCCGCCGTCCCCTATCTGCCGACCGTGGTCGCGTCCTCCGCACTGGCGTCCTTCGGCACGCCGGAGCAGCGTTCTCGCTGGCTGACGCCCGGAACCGTGCTGTCCGTGGCACTCGCTCAGGATTCCGGCGGCGCGAAGACGACCGTGCCGTCCGCCTCGGCAGCAGCCGCGTTCCTGGTGGCGCACGGCGAGCAGGTGTTCCTCGTCGAGGCCGACCAGCTGTCGATCACCGCGCAGGAGCTGGTCGACGGGTCCGAGGCGGGCTGGTTCGAGTTCACGGGTGCCGGCGAGGTCGTGCCGGGCCTCACCCCGGAGTGGCTGGTCACGCGCTACACGTTGGGACTGTGTGCTTTGCAGCTCGGCGTGACCGAACGGGCGTTGGAGCTGACGGCGGAGTACGCGCGGACTCGGGTGCAGTTCGATCGGCCGATCGGCAGCTTCCAGGCGGTGGCGCAACGGCTCGCTGACGCGTACATCGACGTCGCCGCGATCCGTTTGACGCTCTGGCAGGCGGCTTGGCGGCTTTCTGAGGGACTGGAGGCGGACGCCGAGGTGGCGACCGCGAAGTTCTGGGCGGCCGACGCGGGTCACCGCGTGGCGCACACCGCCGTGCACGTCCACGGCGGGACGGGCATCGACATGAGCCACGAGGTGCACCGCTACTTCACCGCGGCGAAGCGCAACGAGTTCGAGCTGGGCGGGGCGACCGCCCAGCTCTTGAAGCTCAGCACCTCGTGGTGATCAACGGGAGAGCTTGTTCAGCCTCTCGACGGTCTCGCCGTACTCCCTCAGCAGGTCGGTCATCACGTCCGCGACCGGGCGCACCTCGTTCATCCGCCCGACGACCTGACCGACCGGCATCGACACCACGGACGGGTCGTCGGACCGGGCGATGCGCAGGTGCGCCTCGCTGACCAGCAGGTTCTGCAACGGCATCGGCAACGGCTCCGGCGCACCAGGCTCGGCCCACGCCTCGGTCCACCGGGTCTTGAGCAACCGCGCCGGTTTGCCGGTGTAGATCCGCGTTCGCACGGTGTCGCTCGAACTGGCTGCCAGCAACGCTTTCTGGGTGAGTGGACTCTGCGTGTACTCGGCTGTCGTCAGCCAGTACGAGCCCATCCACACACCCGACGCACCGAGAGCCATCGCCGCGGCGGCCTGCCGTCCCGAACCGATCCCGCCCGCCGCCAGCACCGGAACGTCCACGGCGTCCACGATCTCCGGCACGAGCACCATCGTGGCGACCTCGCCGGTGTGTCCGCCGGCCTCATAACCCTGCGCCACCACGATGTCGACGCCGTTCTGCACGTGCCGGCGCGCGTGCTCCGCCTTGCCGGCCAGGGCCGCGACCGGAACCCCGGCCGCGTGCACCCGTTCGATCACGTCGGCAGGCGGCGAGCCCAGGGCGTTCGCGATGAGCCGGATCGGGTGTTCCAGCGCGATGTCGACGTGGGATCGGGCGACCGAGTGCAGCCAGCCGAGCACGCCCTCGCCGCCCTCGCCGTCCGGCAGCGGGGGCACGCCGAGCTTCAGCAGCGTCTGCTGCACGAAGTCCTTGTGGCTCTGCGGAATGAGTCCGGCGAGGTCGACCTGGGTGCCCTCGGTGGGCACCTTGGCGGGCATCACGATGTCCACACCGTACGGTTTGCCGTCGGTGTTCTCGTCCATCCACGTCAACGCGCGGTCGAGGTCCTCCGCGTCGTTGAACCGCACGCACCCGAGGACACCGAGCCCACCGGCCCGGCTGATGGCCGCCGCGACGTGCTCCGACGGCGTGAAGCCGAAAACCGGGTGCTCGATGCCCAACTGGTCACACAGGCTGGTGCGCATGTTCCTCCACGTGGCGCTTTGCCCACTGGTAGTCGGGTTTGCCGCTGGGGGTGCGGCCGATCTGGTCGACCAGCCACAGCGACCGCGGCACCTTGTAGCCCGCGAGCGTCTCGCGCACGTGAGCGTCCAGTTCGGACAGTGTCGGCGTCGCCCCCTCACGAGGATGCACGATGGCGCCGACGCGTTGGCCGAGCAGGTCGTCCGGGATGCCGATCACGAGCGCGTCGAACACGTCCGGGTGCGACTTGAGCGCCGCCTCGACCTCTTCGGGGAACACCTTCTCGCCGCCGGTGTTCACGCAGGTGTTGCCGCGGCCCAGCAACGTGATGTCGCCGTCGGCCTCGAACCGCGCGTAGTCGCCGGGCACCGTGAACCGCTTGCCGTCGACCTCGACGAACATCCGCGCGGTCTTCTCGGGGTCCTTGTAGTAGCCGAGCGGGATGTGCCCGCCGCGCGCCAGCTTGCCGATGACGCCCGGCGCCGGTTCGAGCTTGTTGCCGTCCTCGTCGATGACGATGGTGTCCTCGTTGAGCTTCACCTTGGTGCCGTCGGTCTTCTCGATCTCCTTGGGCACCGCGCCGATGCCGGTGGACCCGGTCTCGCTCGACCCGATCGACTCCAGCAACGTCGTGTGCGGCAGCAGCTCCTGGTACTGCTTCTTCACGGTGAAGGAGAACAACGCGGCGCTGCTGTTGATGATGAACAGCGACGAGCCGTCGTACTCGCCTCGCTGGAACTCCTCGATCAGCGGCCGGCCCATGGCGTCGCCGGTGATCGCGGCGACCTGGACCTTCTCCCGTTCGATCACGCGCCAGATCTCGGCGGGGTCGAACTTCGGCACGAGCACCACCGTGCTGCCGCAGAACAACGCGCCGAGCACGGCCCACTGGGCGGCGCCGTGGATCAGCGGGGGCAGGCAGAGCCGGACCAGCCCGTAGTCCTTGCCGGCGCGGGCCTGCTGCCACTCGTCGGTGAGCCGTTCGCCGGTCACGAAGTCGATGCCGCCGCCGAGCGTGCGCCACACGTCCTCGTGCCGCCACATCACGCCCTTCGGCATGCCGGTCGTGCCGCCGGTGAACAGGATGTAGAGGTCGTCAGGGCTGCGCGGCTCGAAGTCGCGCTCGCCGGACTCCGCCGCCAGCGCCGTTTCGTAGTCGACTCCGGCGAAGTCCTCGTCGGACTCGTCGTCGATCACGACGGTGGGGCCGGGAGCGCCCACTTCCGCCACGAGCGGCGAGTACCGCCGTTCGTGTATGAGTGCGACCAGATCCGATTCGCCGAACAGGTACTGCAACTCGTTCTTGGTGTACCGGTAGTTCACGTTGATGACCACCGCGCGCAGCTTGTAGACCGCGAGCATCGCCTCGACGAGCTCGATCGAGTTGCGTGCGTAGAGCCCAACGTGCGAACCCTGCGTGACGCCGTTTTTTGCCAGGTGGTGAGCCAGTTTGTTGGCTCGCTCCTCAAGCTCGGCGTAGGTGACCCTCTTGGAGCCGCACACGAGCGCGGTCCGGTCGGGCACGGTGTCGACGGCGTGTTCAACGAGGTCTGCGACGTTGAGGGCCATGGTGAGCAAAGTAGAACGTGTTACTGTTCTGGACAATCCCCCGTGCGGTCAGACTCGATCCAGGAGGCGCCCGAAATGACCACCACGACAGAACCACACGCGTTGGTGGACCTGGTCGACAACGTTCTGGTCGTCACGATGAACCGCCCGGAGGTCCGCAACGCCTTGTCGGGCCCGATGATGGCGATCATGCGCGAGGCGTGGGACCGCGTGGACAACGATCCCGACGTCCGCGTCTGCGTCCTCACCGGCGCCGGCGGCTCCTTCTGCGCGGGCGCCGACCTGAAGGCCATGACGTCCAACCACCCCAGCGAATCGGCGGGCAAGTACGACTTCTCGGTCATCGAACCGCTGCTGAAAGGTCGTCGATTGACGAAACCTCTCATCGCGGCGGTCGAGGGCCCTGCGGTCGCCGGCGGCACCGAAATCCTGCAGGCGACGGACATCCGCGTGGCCGGCGAGAGCGCCCGGTTCGGCGTCTCCGAGGCGCGCTGGGGCCTGTTCCCACTGGGCGGCTCGGCCGTCCGCCTGCCACGCCAGATCCCGTACACGGTCGCGGCGGACCTGCTGCTGACCGGGCGGCACATCTTCGCCGCCGAGGCCAAGGAGATCGGCCTGATCGGTCACGTCGTGCCGGACGGCCAGGCGTTGACCAAGGCGCTCGAACTGGCCGCGTTGATCACGGCCAACGGACCGCTGGCGGTGCGGGCGATCTTGCGCACCATGCGGGAGACCGAGGCGATGCACGAGAACGAGGCGTTCAAAGTGGACGCTCGGCTGGGCATGGAGGTGTTCACGAGCGAGGACGCGAAGGAAGGGCCGCGCGCCTTCGCCGAGAAGCGGAAGCCGGAGTTCAAGGGCCGCTAGCAGCGTGTCGCTGCTAGGGCCTGTCCTCAAAGCCAGAGGGTGAGGGTGGCCAGGTCGATCATGGCTTGGTAGGACAGGGCGGTCTTGTCGTAGCGGGTGGCGATCGCGCGGAACTGCTTGAGCCGGTTGAAGCAGCGTTCGACGACGTTGCGGCGCTTGTAGATCACCGAATCGAAGGCGGGTGGGCGGCCACCTGCCCGGCCGCGGCGGGCCCGGTTGGCGCGTTGGTCGCGGCGTTCGGGGATCGTGGCCCGGATGCCGCGGCGGCGCAGGTGAGTGCGGATGGACTTGCTGGAGTAGCCCTTGTCCGCGATCACCCGCGCTGGCCGCGTCGTGAGCCGGCCCGATCGTGCCGGCGGGAACCACACGCCCGCCAGCACGGTCTCGAACATGGTGCAGTCGTTGATGTTCCCGCCGGTCAAGACGGTCGTGAGCGGGCGTCCGTGCCCGTCGCAGGCCACATGAATCTTGGTCGAGGCGCCGCCGCGTGACCGGCCGATAGCATGATCATCTGGTTCGGTCTGCCCGCCACACGACCCGCTCGCCCCCTGTGTGAGCACGCGTGGGGCGGCGGGCACCGGCAGCGTGCTGGTGGGCGCGCACGATGCTCGAGTCGATCGAGACCTCACGATCGAGTTCATCGATCGCCTCCGCGATCACCCGCACCTTGGCGACCAGCGTGGTCAGGGTGCCGTTGCGTGACCAGCGCCAGAACCGGTTGTAGACCGTCTTCCACGGCCCATATCGCTCCGGTAGATCACGCCACGACACCCCGGTTTTGGCTTTGAACAACATCCCGTTGATCACGCGCCGGTCGTCCATACGAGGACGGCCCTTCGCCCCTGACGGCGGCAACAACGGCTCGACCACACGCCACTGCTCATCAGTGAGCTCATGCCTGCGCACCACGACACAAGATCAAACCACGTCAGCCATACCAGCTTTGAGGACAGGCCCTAGCTGTACTGCCCACTGAGGTTGCGAACGGTTCGACACGTAGTCGGATGATGTTGGAATGAGGAGGGCCTCCGGGTTCGGTGTGGATTGCGACGTCTACACCGACCAACGGAGGCTCTCGTGACCCACGCTAACGCACCGCTGACTCCGGTGGGCAGGCTGCGCCTGGCCCGGTGTGTCGTGGACGAGGGCTGGCCGCTGCGGCGGGCCGCGGAGCGGTTCCAGGTCTCGGTCAGCACCGCGAAACGATGGGCCGATCGTTACCGGGACGAGGGCGAGCCGGGCATGGCTGACCGGTCGTCGCGTCCGCACACGAGTCCGGGCCGCACTCCGACTCGGATCGAACGGCGGATCATCAAGGTCCGCCTGGCGCGGCGGTGGGGGCCGGCCCGCATCGCGTTCCTGCTGCGACTGGTGCCCTCGACCGTGCACCGTGTGCTGACCCGGTTCGGCCTGGCGCGACTGGCCTATCTCGATCGGGCCACCGCGCAACCGGTGCGCCGCTACGAACGCGCGACGCCCGGCGAGCTGGTACACGTGGATATCAAGAAGCTCGGCAACATCCCCGACGGCGGCGGGCACCGGGTGACCAGCCGTCAGGCCGGGAAGCGTCACCGCACCCGCACACCGGGCAAGACCCTCGACCGCAACGGCAACAGTCACGTCGGCTACAGCTACCTGCACAACGCCGTGGACGACCACTCCCGGCTCGCCTACAGCGAGATCCTGCCCGACGAGAAGAAGGAAACCGCGGTCGCGTTCTGGCAGCGAGCCCAGATCTTCTTTGATACCAACGGGATCACCGTCGAACGGGTACTCACCGACAACGGCGCGTGCTACAAGTCCCTGCTCTGGCGCGACACACTGACCACCGCCGGGATCACCCACAAACGCACCCGCCCTTACCGGCCACAGACCAACGGCAAGGTCGAACGCTTCAACCGCACCCTGCTCGACGAGTGGGCCTACGCCCGCCCCTACCGCACCGAGACCGAACGACGAGCCGAGCTGCCGCGGTGGCTGCACACCTACAATCACCACCGCGGCCACACCGCGCTCGCAGGCCTACCACCCGCCAGCCGCGTTCCTAACCTCTCGGGTCAGTACACCTAGCGGTCCACCGGCCCGTAGATCGCGTGGTCGGCACCGGTGGCGTAGGCCCAGTACCGGTCGCCGTAGGACCAGTGCCACCACTCGGTGGGATAGTTGACCAGCCCTGCTCCGTCCAGCACGTCGGCCAGGAGCGTCCGGTTGGCACGGGCCGCCGGGCCGATGTTCCGGGCCGCCGTGTAGCAGGCGCCGTCACTTTCCTCGGGGCTGGCGTTCACGCGAGTCCCCATGTCGAGCTCCTGCCCGTCACGGGAGACGAGAGTCAGGTCGACGGCGGCGCCGGCGCTGTGCGGAGCGATCTCCGGCGGCGACACGTACCTGCTCGCGGCCGTCCGCACCTGTTCCGCGGACCAGTCCGGGTGGCCCGCCCGCAACTCGTCGGCGTAGCGCTCGAAGTAGAAGCGCTGCAGCGAGAGTGGCCGGTACCCCTCGACGAACAGGAGCCGGACACCTTCCGGAAGCAACTCCTGAGCGCGCAGCAGGCGCTTCAGGAGGTTCTCCCTCAGATGCGCGAACGCGCCTCGATCATCGTGCTTGCGCGCGTCGACGGCGATCGCCTGGTGCTGCCGCACGTCGAGCAGAGGATCACCGCGATCCACGACCGGGATCGCGGTGATCCGCGCATCCGACATCAGCACGACTTCGCCCACGTTCGCCCCCAAAGATCACCGTTGCGTCCGCGGTGATCGTATGTCGGGCGACCAGGCTAGATGTCGTTGGCCGCGATGTACCCGAACGTCATGGCGGGCCCGATCGTCGATCCGGCCCCCGCGTAACTCCGCCCCATCACGGCCGAACTCACGTTGCCCGCCGCGTACAACCCCGGAATCACCGACCCGTCCGGCCGCAGCACGCGAGCGCGCGCATCGGTGACCATCCCGCCCTTCGTCCCGAGATCACCCGGCACGATCTTGAAGGCGTAGAACGGCGGTGCCCACAACGGTGCCAAGCAGGAGTTCGGGAACACCGCCGGGTCGGTGTAGTAGTGGTCGTAGGCGGAATCGCCGCGCTTGAAGTCGGGGTCGCGTCCGGTCATCGCCTGATTGTTGAACCGGCTGACGGTGTCCTTCAAAGCGGTGCCGGGAACCCCGATTGCCGACGCCAGGCCGTCGAGCGACCAGTTCTTCACCACCGCGCCGGACTGGTACCAGCCGTCGGGCAGCGGCAGGGCAGGGGCGATGTCGGCGAACAGGTACTTGTTGCGGTAGTTCTGGTCGACGACCAGCCACGCCGGGATGCACGGCGAGGTGGGGTTCTTGTCGTACATGACGTGCACGACGTCGCTGTAGGGCGCGGCCTCGTTGACGAACCGCTGGCCGGCGGCGTTGACCATCAGGCCGCCGGGCAGGGTGCGTTCGGCGAGGCAGAAGTACGGGGAGCCGGGCGTCGGGATGGCCGGGCCCCACCAAGCGTCGTCCATCAGGTCGAGTGCGGCGCCCGCGCGCAGGCCCGCGCGGTGGCCGTCGCCGGTGTTCTCCTTGGCGCCGACGGTCCAGGACGTGCCGATGGGCTGGCGCTGGTACTGGGCGCGCATGGACGCGTTGTGCTCGAAGCCGCCGGAGCCCATGATCACGCCGCGCCGGGCGCGCACGAGGCCGCGCGAGGTCTGGACGCCGCGCACCGCGCCGTTCACCACGTGCAGGTCTTCCAAGCCCGTGTTCAGCCACACGGGCACGTTCGACTGCATCAGGCCCGCCCGCAGGCCGCCGGCCAACGCCTGGCCCATCGTCAACGGCTTCTGGCCCGCCAACGCGGCCGCCGTGCCGCGGGCCAGGGCGGCGGCCGCCGTGGCGGCGCCCTTGGCGTTGACCAGGGCCAGGGCGAGCCACTTGTAGTCGGCGCCGTAGATGACCAGGCCCGCCGGGGTGGCGAGGTACGGCGCGTTCAGGTGAGCGAGCTCGGCGCCGAGGATGCGGCCGTCGAGCATCTCGGGCTCGATCGAGCGGCCCTGGGCGATGCCGCCGGGGAGTTCCGGGTAGTAGTCGCTGTAGCCGTCCATGTGCCGGAAGCGCAGCGGGCTGTTGCGCATGACGAACGAGAGCATCCGTGGCCCGTGCGTCAGGTAGGCCTGTTGCCGCACCAACGGAATGTTGCCCACGACGGCGGCCAGGTACTGCGCTGCCTTCGCGGGCGTGTCCGGGATTCCGGCGGCGAGGATGACCTCGTTGTTGGGGATCCAGATGCCCGCGCCGGACCGGGCGGCGGAACCGCCGTAGGTCGGCGCCTTCTCCAGCACCACGCAGCTCAGGCCGCGTTTGGCCGCGGTGAGCGCGGCGGTCATGCCGGCCGCGCCCGCGCCGACCACCACGACGTCGAACTCGCCGAGGTCCGCGCTGGCGGCAGGGGGTTTGACGAGTCCGGAGGCCAGCGCGAGACCGGCTCCGGCGAGCACCTGGCGGCGGTTCAGGGTCATGGGGTCGCTCCAGACATCGTCTTCCGGGGGTCAGGCACCGGTTGAGCTTCCTTCTTGGCTGCGGAGCTTTCGCTTGTACAACTTGCCGTTCGGGTCGCGCGGCAACTCGGCCAGGTAGGAGATGGTGCGCGGCAGCTTGAACTTCGCGAGCCGCGTGCGGGCGAACTCCAGCAGTTCCTCGGTCAGCGCGTCGTCACCGACCACCCCGTCCGCGGGCTGGACCACGGCCTTGATCTCCTCGCCCCAGTCCGGGTGCGGCACGCCGAACACGGCCACGTCCGCCACCTTGGGGTGACAGACGAGCTCACCCTCGATCTCCGCCGGGTAGATGTTCACGCCACCAGAGATGATCATGTCGTTCTTTCGGTCGCACAGGAACAGGTAGCCGTCCTCGTCCAGATAGCCGATGTCCTGCAACGTGAAGAGCCGGCCGACTCGCGCGGCACGGGTCTTCTCGGCGTCCTTGTGGTACTCGAACGTCGCGTCGCCCATCCGCATGTAGACCAGGCCGCGCTCACCCACCGGGAGCTCGCTGCCGTCCTCGCCCAGGATCTTGATCTCCGACGTGGGCCACGGCAGGCCGACGGATCCGGGCTTGCGCAGCCATTCCTGCGCGGTGATCGCGGTGCCGCCGCCCTCGGTGGCCGCGTAGTACTCGATCACCACGGGACCCCACCAGTCGAGCATCCGGCGCTTGACCTCCACCGGGCACGGCGCGGCGCCGTGGATCATCGCGCGCAACGACTTCAGGTCGTACTTGGCCTTCACGTCGTCGGGCAGCGCCAGCAGGCGGTGGAACTGGGTCGGCACCATGTGGCTGTGGGTGACCGCGTACCGGTCGATCAGCCGCAGCATCTCCTCCGGCGACCAGTGGTCCATCAACACCGCGGTGTGGCCGAGCTGGATCGAGATGACGACGAAGTTGAGCACCGCCGTGTGGTAGAGCGGCGACCCGCACAGGTGCACGTGCCCGTCGTGCGGCTTGATTCCGAAGATGCCGAAGAACCAGGGGGCGGACGGTGGAACGACATCCGGGTCAGCGCCGGTCAACGGCCTGCGCACGCCCTTGGGCCGCCCGGTCGTGCCGGAGGTGTAGAGCATCGGCGACCCGGCGGTGCGGACGTCCGGCCTGCCCTGCTCGCCCTCGCCGAGCTTGGCCAGCGGCTCGAACCCGGCGATGTCGCCGACGGCGAACCGGGCGTTCGCCGGCAGGCTCGCGGACGCTTCCGTTGCGGCGTCGGCGAACCGTTCGTGCGAGACGAAGGCCTTGGCGCCGCTGTCCTGGACGAGGTACGCGACCTCGGCGCCGGTCAGGTGCCAGTTCGCCATGACGACGTAGAGGCCGGTCTGGTACGCGGCGAAGTACACCGCGACCAGGTCGGCGCTGTTGGGCAGCATCAGCACGATGCTGTCGCCGGGTTCCAGCCCCAGGGCCCCGAACCCGCGCCCGTAGCGGTCGGCCTGCGCCGAGAGCTCTCGGTAGGTGATCTCGCGACCGCTCGGATCGACCAGCGCGGTCAGGTCCGGCTGATCGGCGGCGATGTTCCAGAGTCCTGTGACCACACCCTAAAAGTAGAACGCGTTTCACCTACTGACAAGCCTCCGCGACGGCCTTGATCGAGGCAACGTCGCGGCAGCCGACGAGCAGCATCGTGACACCCGCCTTCTCCCAGCGGCCGACCTCCTCGCGGACGTGCTCGGCGCTGCCGACGATCGTGATCTCGGCGACCAGCTCGTCCGGAACCGCCTGCGCGGCCTCCTCTTTGCGGCCGGACAGGAACAGCCTGCCGATGTCCTGCACCGCCTCGCCGTATCCCATCCGGGTGAAGACCTCGGCGTGGAAGTTCATACCGGGCGCGCCCATTCCGCCGATGTACAAAGCGACGAACGGCTTGAGCCGGGCCCTCACCCCCACCGGATCGTCCGTCACGACGACCTGACAGGTAGCCGCCACCTCGAAGTTCTCCCTGGTGCGACCAGATTTCGCGAAACCCTCGTCAAGCCACTCGTCGTACATGCCGGCGAGCCTGGGCGCGTAGTAGATCGCGAGCCAGCCGTCGGCGATCTCCGAGGTCAGCGCGACGTTCTTCGGCCCCTCGGCACCGAGCCAGATCGGCAGATCGGCGCGCAGCGGGTGGGTGATGGGCTTCAACGGCTTGCCGAGCCCGATCGATCCCGGCCCCTGGTAGGGCAACGGGAAGTGCGGACCGTCGTTGGCGACCGGGGCTTCGCGCGCCAGCACCTGACGCAGGATCGAGACGTATTCCCTGGTCCTGGCAAGGGGTTTGGCGAACGGCCGGCCGTACCAGCCCTCCACGACCTGTGGCCCGGACACGCCCAGACCGAGCACGAACCGTCCACCCGAGAGGTGATCGAGCGTCAACGCGTGCATCGCGCACGCCGCCGGTGTGCGGGCCGACATCTGCACGACGGACGTGCCGAGCCGGACCCGCTGGGTGTCGGATCCCCACCACGCCAACGGGGTGAAGGCATCCGATCCCCACGCCTCGGCGGCGAACACCGCGTCGAAGCCGAATTCCTCTGCCGCCGCCACGAGTTGGGGGGCGTTCGGGGGTGGCGCGGCACCCCAGTAGCCGAGCTGCAGACCGAGCTTCATGCAGCCATCTTGCCACCATTTCGAGAACCTGTTTCACTTTGATCTGTGACCAGGCCGCTGAGTGCACCACTGGACGTCGGCTTCGACTACACGCGCTCGACGGGCCCCACGCTGGGCCGGTTCCTCTCGGATCTGCGCCGCCGCAAGGTGACCGGGATCCGCGGTTCCGACGGCCGCGTGCACGTGCCGCCGCTCGAGTACGACCCGGTGACCGCCGAGCGGTTGTCGGAGTTCGTGGACGTGGCGGCGACCGGCGTCGTGCGCGGGTGGTCGTGGATTCCCGAACCGCTCGAAGGTCAGCCGCTCGACCGGCCGTTCGCGTGGGCGCTGATCCAGCTCGACGGCTCCGACACCTCGTTGCTGCACGCCGTCGACGCCGGAACCCCGGACCAGATGGCAACGGGCACGCGCGTACGGGTGCGGTGGCGCGATGAACGCGTCGGGGCGATCACCGACATCGAGTGCTTCGAACTCTCCGACGGTCCCGCGGCCGATCCGGTGGAAGCTGACGACGTCACCATGGTCACCACACCGGTGAACCTCCATTACACGCATTCCGCGTCACCGACCGAGGACCCGTTCCTGCGCGGCCTGATGGACGGCCGGCTGATCGCGCAGCGCTGTCCGGCGTGCTCGAAGGTCTACTTCCCGCCGCGACCGGCCTGCCCCACCGACGGCGTGCCGACCACCGAGCAGATCGAGCTGTCCGACCGCGGCACGATCACGACGTTCTGCGTGGTCAACGTGCCGTTCCTGGGCCAGCGGATCCCGCCGCCGTACGTCTCGGCCTACGTGCTGCTGGACGGCGCGGACATCCCGTTCCTGCACCTGCTGCTCGGCGTCGCGCCCGAGGACGTGCGGATGGGCATGCGCGTGGAGGCGGTGTGGAAGCCGCGCGAGGAGTGGGGACCGACGATGCGGAACATCGACCACTTCAAGCCTTCCGGCGAGCCGGACGCGTCGTTCGACTCCTACTCCCAGCACCTGTGAGGCTCGCATGCGTGACGTCGCGGTAGTGGGGTTCGCGCAGACGCCCTGCGTGCGCGAGACCGACGGCACCACCAACGGTGTCGAGATGCTGGTGCCGATCTTCCACGAGGTGCTCGGCTCGCTGGGGTTGACGAAGTCCGACATCGGGTTCTGGTGCTCGGGCTCGTCGGACTACCTGGCCGGACGCGCTTTCTCGTTCGTGTCGGCGGTCGACGCGATCGGCGCGTTCCCGCCGATCATGGAGTCGCACGTCGAGATGGACGCCGCCTGGGCGTTGTACGAGGCCTGGGTGAAGCTGCTGTGCGGCGAGATCGACACGGCCCTCGTCTACGGCTTCGGCAAGTCGTCGGCCGGTCACCTGCGCAGGGTCATGGCGATGCAGCTCGATCCTTACGTCGTGACGCCACTGTGGCCTGATTCCATTGGCCTCGCCGGAATTCAGGCGCGGGTGGGCATCGAGGCCGGGTTCTGGGACGAACGAGCGATGGCATCCGTGGCGGCACGAAGTCGTGCGGCCGCGCTCTCGAACCCGTTGGCGCAGCTGTCCGGCAACGTCTCCGTCGACGAGCTGCTGGCTTCGGACTACGTCGCGGACCCGTTGCGGCGGCACGACTGCGCGCCGATCACCGATGGCGCCGCGACGATCGTGCTCGCGGCCGGTGACCGCGCGCGGGAGCTGTGCGAACGGCCGGCGTGGATCACCGGGTTCGAGCATCGGGTGGACTCACCGTCGTTCGGCGCACGCGACCTGTTGACGTCTCCCTCGACCGTGGCCGCGGGCAAGGCGGCCGGTGCGGACGGCGTCGAGGTGGCGGAGCTGCACGCGCCGTTCAGCCACCAGGAGATCCTGCTGCGCCAGGCACTCGGTCTCGGCGACATCACCGTGAACCCGTCCGGCGGCGTGCTGGCCGGCAACCCGATGTTCGCGGCCGGGCTGGCGCGGATCGGTGAGGCGGCCCGGCGCGTGCACGACGGAAGCGCTTCGAAGGTGCTCGGGCACGCCACCAGCGGGCCGTTGCTCCAACAGAACCTCGTCTGCGTCATGGAAGGGCGGGAGTAGATGCGACCGGCAGCTGTGGTCGGCACCGGCCAGACGCACCACGCCGCGAAGCGCCTCGACGTGTCGATGGCGGGTTTGTGCCGCGAGGCGATCGACCGCGCGATGGCCGACGCCGGCGTGGACTGGCCGGACATCGACGCCGTGGTGCTCGGCAAGGCACCGGACCTGTTCGAGGGCGTGATGATGCCCGAGCTGTTCCTCGCCGATGCGCTCGGCGCGGTCGGCAAACCGTTGCTGCGCGTGCACACCGCCGGTTCGGTGGGTGGTAGCACCGGCAACGTCGCTGCGTCGCTCGTCCAGTCCGGCGTGCACGACCGTGTGCTGGCCGTGGCGTTCGAGAAGCAGTCCGAGTCCAACGCGATGTGGGCACTGTCCGTGCCGACACCGTTCACGATGCCCGTGCACGCCGGTGCGGGTGGTTACTTCGCACCACACGTGCGCGCCTACATCCGCCGTGCGGGCGCTCCCGAACACGTGGGTGCGATGGTGGCGGCCAAGGACCGTCGAAACGGTTCGCTGAATCCGTACGCACACCTGAAACAACCCGACATCACCGTCGAATCGGTTCGAGCGTCCACGATGTTGTGGGACCCGATCCGGTACGACGAAACGTGTCCCTCCTCGGACGGCGCCTGCGCGGTGGTGATCTCCGCCGAGCCCACGTCCTCGCGAGCCGCGTGGATCCGTGCGACCGCGATGCGCACCGAGCCCACGACGTTCGCCGGACGCGACCAGGTCAACCCGCAGGCCGGCCGGGACGCCGCCCGCGCGTTGTGGCAGCAGGCGGGGATCACCGACCCGTTGTCCGAAGTGGACGCCGCCGAGATCTACGTGCCTTTCTCGTGGTTCGAGCCGATGTGGCTGGAGAACCTCGGCTTCACCGACGTCGGTCAGGGCTGGAAGCTCACCGAGGCGGGCGAGACCGAGATCGGCGGCCGGCTGCCGGTCAACCCCAGCGGCGGGGTGCTCTCGTCGAACCCGATCGGCGCGTCCGGCCTGCTGCGGTTCGCCGAGGCGGCCATGCAGGTCATGGGCACCGCCGGTGACCACCAGGTCGACGGCGCACGTGTCGCGCTGGGCCACGCGTACGGCGGTGGCTCGCAGTTCTTCGCCATGTGGGTCGTCGGATCGGAGAGGCCATGAAGTTCACCGTCGGTATCGCCATGAGCCCGC
The DNA here is from genome assembly GCF_011067745.1 of Lentzea alba. Taxonomy (GTDB): domain Bacteria; phylum Actinomycetota; class Actinomycetes; order Mycobacteriales; family Pseudonocardiaceae; genus Lentzea; species Lentzea alba. The sequence goes on along the minus strand of NZ_JAAMPJ010000010.1, from coordinate 203,134 downwards.
TCGACCAGCTGACGTCGCTGGCTCAGTGCGCCGAGGAGTGCGGTTACTCGTCGATCGCCCTGCCGGACTCGCTCTTCTTCTCGGAGAAGGTCTCCGCGGACTACCCCTACACCCCCGACGGCTCCCGGATGTGGAACGCCGACACGCCGTGGGTGGACCCGTTCGTCGCGGCCGCCGCGATGGGCGCCGTGACGTCCCGCATCCACTTCTACACCCAGGTCCTGAAACTGGGCTCCCGCAACCCGTTGCTGCTCGCCCGGCAGGTGGGCTCGGTCGCGCACCTGACCGGCAACCGCTTCGGCCTCGGCGTCGGACTCGGCTGGTCGCCGGAGGAGTTCGAGTGGTGCGGCGCGCCCTACAAGAACCGCGGTCCGCGCGTCGACGAGATGATCGACGTTCTGAAACTCGTGCTCGGCGGCGGAATGGTCGAGTACCACGGCGAGTACTTCGACTTCGACCGGCTGCAGATGTCGCCGGCACCCACTTCGCCGGTGCCGTTCTACGTCGGTGGCCACTCCCCCGCCGCGCTGAAGCGCGCCGCCCGCGTCGGTGACGGCTGGACGTCCGCGATGATCAAGTTCGCGGACCTCAAGTCGGTGATCGCGCAGCTGGAGGACCTCGGGGCGTTCGAGCGGCCGTTCGAGATCCAGGCGGTGTGCATCGACCGGTTCGGGCTCGACGGCTACCGGCAGCTCGACGAGATCGGTGTGACGGACGTGATCGTGGTGCCCTGGCTGTTCTACGGCGTCGGGTTCGACGGCAGCCTGGAGGCCAAGAAGGACGGACTTCGGCGCTTCGCCGACGAGGTGATCGGAGAGTTCGCATGACTGCCGTGACGTGGAAGGCTTCCAAGACCGAGACGCCGGCGCGCGTGGCGTCGTGGCGGTCGATGGACGCGGTGACGCGGGGCGCGAAGGACGAGTGGCTGGCGCTGTTCGCCGAGGACGCCGTGGTCGAGGACCCGGTCGGCCCGTCGATGTTCGACGCCGAGGGCAAGGGCCACCACGGCAAGGAGGCGATCGCCGCGTTCTGGGATCTCGCGATCGCAGGCGTCGAACGCTTCGAGTTCGCGATGCACGACTCGTTCGCGGCCGGATCCGAGTGCGCCAACGTCGGGACCATTTCAGCGTTTCTGCCGGGCGGGATGCGGGTCGACACCGAGGGCGTGTTCGTCTACCGCGTCGGGGAGGACGGGCTGATCCGATCCGTGCGGGCGTTCTGGGAGACCGAACGCGCGATGGCCACCCTTCGCCAGGACGGCTGAGGGACTGGCACGACCCCTCCGACGTGCCAGTCCCCGGCGACGCACCGCGAGCCGGCCATGCTCTGGATCGGTGGCCGGCGCCGATGCCGGGCGGCGACCAGCACGGCGGCCACGCCTGCCTTCCGCGGTGCGCTCCCCAACTGTGTGCCGCCGTCCCCGTGAATCTTCAGCGATTTTCCACAATCCGCTGCTCAGAGCTGATATCACCGATCACACACACGCGAACTCGTCACCTTTTCTGGAACGAGCAGATGGAATTTGTTCTTCTGGGTGGAACAGCGGTGCTCGCCGACGGCACCGCACTCGATCTCGGACCGGCGCGGCAGCGGTGCGTGCTGGCCGCGCTGGCGGTGGACGCGGGCCGCGTGGTGTCGGTGGATCGGCTGATGCAACGGGTGTGGGGCGACGAGCCACCGCTGCGGGTCAGGGCGACGTTGCTGAACTACCTGTCCCGGCTGCGGTTGCTGCTCGGCGGAGCCGTGGTGCGAAGACCTGGGGGCTACGCGCTGGAGGTCGACCGATCCGATGTCGACCTGCTCCAGTTCAGCGCCCTGTGCGTCCGAGCCCGTGCTGCTGACGACCGGCAGGCGGAGGCGCTGCTGCGGCAGGCGCTGGACCTGTGGCAGGGCGAGGCACTGACAGGTGTCGAGGGTGACTGGGCGGCAGCCGAACGCGATCGGCTGCACCAGCAACGCCTCGACGCCGAATGCGACCTGACCGAGGTTCTGCTGCGGCTGGGACACGGCGAAGACCTCGTGGCCGCCCTCACCGCTCGCGCCGCCCAATGGCCGTTGGACGAACGAGTTGCCGCCCAGTTCATGCTCGCCCTGCACCGCGCCGGCCGCACCGCCGACGCCCTGGCGCACTACCGGCAACTGCGCGACCGGCTGGTCGGCGAACTGGGCACCGACCCCGGCACCGCAGTGCGGGAACTGCACCAACGGATCCTCGACGCCGACGCCGCCCTCACCCGGTCCACGCCGGAGACGCCGGTGCCTCGGCAGCTGCCGGGGCGGCCGCGGTGGTTCACCGGCCGCGGCACCGAACTGGCCCGTCTGGACGAGGCGCTGGTGGACAGGGACACGGTGGTGATCTCGGCGATCGGCGGTGCCGGAGGAATCGGCAAGACCTGGCTGGCGCTGCACTGGGCGTACCAGCACGCCGACCGGTTCCCCGACGGGCAGCTGTTCATCGACCTGCGCGGCTTCAGCCCGACCGAACGACCTGTCACGCCCGACACCGCGTTGTTCGGCTTCCTCACCGCACTGGGCATCGCCCCGGATCGCGTACCCGTCGACCGGGATGCCAAGTCGGCGTTGTACCGCAGCACCGTCGCTGACCGGCGGATGCTGATCGTGCTCGACAACGCGGCGACCGCCGACCAGGTGACACCGCTGCTGCCCGGCGGTACCAGCTGCACCGTCCTGATCACCGGTCGCACCCGACTCGCCTCCCTGATCGACCGGCACGCCGCGCGGGATCTCCGGCTGGACGTGCTGGACCGCGGCGAGGCGCGTGCACTGCTGGCCGCACGTCTGGGCCACAGTCGCGTCACGGCCGAGCCCGACGCGGTCGACGAGCTGATCGACCTGTGCGGCGGCTACCCGCTCGCACTGGCGATCACCATCCGCCAGGCCGCAGACCACTCCCTGGCCGAGGTGGCCGCGGAGCTGCGCGAGGTGGGCCTCGAGACACTCGATCACGACACGGACCCCGCCGCGAGCCTGCCGGCGGTGCTGTCCTTGTCCCTGGGTCGGCTCACCGACGAACAACGCACCCTGTTCGGGCTGCTGGGCATCACCCCCGGCCCCGACACGACCCTGCCCGCCGTGGTCGCACTCACCGGCCTGCCGCAGGCCCGCGCCCGCAAGGCGTTGTCGGCGTTGCAGGAGGCGTCTCTGGTCGAACGCCGATCGAACGGCCGGTACGCGATGCACGACTTGATCCGCGCCTACGCCGCGAGCACCGCTCACGATCTGCCCGACGAAATACGCGAGGCAGCGTTGGTGCGGGTGATGGACTTCCACCTGCACACGGCTTTCGCCGCCGACCGCCTCCTGTCCCCCTCCCGCCCGCTCGTGGAACTCGATCCGCTCGCACGGGGTGTCCGCCCGCACCCGTTACCGGACGCAGCGGCCGCACTGGCCTGGTTGGAGGCTGAACACGCCATCCTCCTGGCCACCCAGCGCACCGCCACTCTCCTGGGCCGCCACCACGTCGTCTGGCACCTCGCCCGGGCACTGGACACGTTCCACTACCGGCAGGGGAACTTGGGTGACGCGATCGCCGTGTGGCGTGCCGCGCTGGACGCCGCCGCTCACCTGCCCGACCCCACCGCCGCAAGCGTGGCCCACCGACTGCTCGGCGACGCTTGCTGCCGGCTGGGCCTGCACGAGGAGGCCGTCGAGCACCTGGACCAGGCACTCGCCCTGACCGTGCGCCACGGCGACCTCGCCGGACAGGCACGCTCCCACCAGGTGCTCTCGTTCACCTGGGAGCTGCGAGGGGACGACCGGCAGGCCTTCGACCACGCACGACGTGCCCTCGACCTCTACCGCGCCGTCGGCCGACCCGTGCAGGAAGCCGACGCGCTCAACACGGTGGGCTGGTGCGCCGCGCGTCTGGGCGACTTCGACACCGCGCGCGACCACTGCCGCGCCGCCCTCGCGTTGCAGCGGCGCCACGGGTACGTCGAAGGCGAGGCGGCAGCGTTGGACAGCCTCGGGTTCATCGCCCACCGCACCGGCGACCACGAGGACGCCCTCACCCGCTACGGCCAGGCCCTCGACCTCTACCGGAGCCTCGGCAACTCCTGGGAGACCGCGGACACCCTCAGCAACCTCGGCCACCCTCACGCCGCCCTCGGGCAACGCGATCAAGCCCGCGAGGCGTGGCAGGAGGCGCTGGAGCTGTACCGGGAACAGGGCCGCGACGAAGACGCCGAGCGGGTGCGGCGTGAGCTCGACGCCTTGTCGCCTACGCGTACTTGACCTGGAACTCCTTGATGCCGTTGAGCCAGCCCGACCGCAGCCGGCGCGGTTCCGCCACCTGCCTGATGTTGGGCATGGCGTCGGCGATCGCGTTGAAGATCAGGTCGATCTCCAGCCGGGCGAGGTTCGCGCCGATGCAGAAGTGCGCGCCGCTGCCGCCGAACCCGAGGTGCGGGTTGGGGTCGCGGAGGATGTCGAACCGCCAGGGATCGGTGAACACCTCCTCGTCGAAGTTGGCGGACGAGTAGAACATCCCGACCCGTTGGCCCTGCTTGATCTCCACGCCGCTGAGCTCGGTGTCCACCATCGCGGTGCGCTGGAACGACATCACCGGCGTGGCGAACCGGACGATCTCGTCGCCGGCCGTCGCGGGCCGTTCGGACTTGAACAGCTCCCACTGGTCGGGGTGGTCGAAGAACGCCTTCATGCCGTGCGTGATGGCGTTGCGCGTGGTCTCGTTGCCGGCGACGGCCAGCAGCAGCACGAAGAACCCGAACTCCTCCGAGGCGAGGAAGGCACCGTCCGCGTCGGCCTGGACCAGCTTGGTGACGATGTCCGAGCGCGGGCACTTGCGGCGGTCCTCGGCCATCGTCCACGCGTAACCGAGCAGTTCGGTGGCCGCGGCGAGCGGTTCGATCTCGAACTCGGGATCGTCGTAGGCCACCATCTGGTTGGACCAGTCGAAGATCTTGCGGCGGTCCTCCTGCGGGATGCCGATCAGCTCCGCGATCGCCTGCAACGGCAGCTCGCACGCCACGTCGGTGACGAAGTCGCCGTTCCCCTTCGTGAGCGCCTCGGACACGATCCGCTCCGCGCGTTCGGTGAGGGCGTCGCGCAGGGCGTTGACCGCCTTCGGGGTGAAGCCGCGGGAGACGATGCCGCGCTGCTTCGTGTGCGTCGGGGGGTCCATGTTCAGCAGGAGCAGCCGCTGCATCTCGATGTTGTCGCGCGGCATGTCGTCCTTGAACCGGATGATCGCGGTGTTCTCCCGGCTGGAGAAGACCTCGCTGTTGCGCGAGACCTCCTTGACGTCGTGGTGCCTGGTCACCACCCAGTAGCCCTCGTCGGGAAAACCGCCCTGGCCGTGCGGTTTGGAGTTCCACCAGATCGGCGCGGTCTTGCGCAGTTCGGCGAGCTCCTCGACGGGCAGACGATTCGCGTACATGTCGGGGTCGGTGAAGTCGAAGCCTTCCGGGATGCGCGGCTTGCCCACAGGAACCTCCTAGGTGGAACGCGTTCTATCTGATTCAAACACGGTTGCGCCTTGTGTTGAAGCCCTCGTGCGGCCAATCTGGAGACTCACAGGAACGTGTTCTAGTTTTCTGGTCTGAGGAGGCTCGCGTGGGCAGTCCGGTGATCGTGGGAGCGGTGCGCACGCCCATCGGGAGGCGCAACGGCCGCCTGTCCGGCCTGCACGCCGCCGAGCTCCTCGGTGCGGCACAACGAGGTCTGCTCGACCGGACCGGTGTCGATCCGTCCAGTGTCGAACAGGTCATCGGCGGCACCGTGACGCAGGCGGGCGAGCAGTCGAACAACATCACCAGAACGTCCTGGCTGCACGCGGGCCTGCCGCAGACCACCGGCTGCACCACCGTCGACGCGCAGTGCGGCTCGGCGCAGCAGTCCACGCACCTGATCGCGGGCCTGATCGCGGCGGGTGCCATCGACGCGGGCATCGCGTGCGGGGTCGAGGCCATGAGCCGGGTTCCGCTGCGGTCGAACATCGGCGAGACCGGCATGCCGCGCCCCGACTCGTGGACCATCGACCTGCCGAACCAGTTCGTCGCCGCCGAACGGGTGGCCGCGCGGCGCGGCATCGGGCGCGAGGAGGTCGACCGGTTCGGCGTGCAGTCGCAGAACCGGGCGCGGGCGGCGTGGGCGGCCGGGCGGTTCACCGCGGAGGTCGTGCCGGTCAAGGTCGGCGAGGACCTGGTGGACATCGATCAGGGCCTGCGGGAAACCTCGCTCGAGGCGCTGGCCGCGTTGAAGCCGGTCGTGCCGGACGGTGTGCACACCGCCGGGACGTCGTCGCAGATCTCCGACGGCGCGTCAGCCGTGATGGTCGTGGACGAGGAGTTCGCCCGAGCGCACGGGCTGAAGCCACGCGCACGGATCGTGACGCAGTGCCTGGTCGGGTCGGACCCGTACTACCACCTGGACGGGCCGGTGGACGCGACCGCGCGGTTGCTCGAACGCAGTGGCATGAAGATGGCGGACATCGACCTGTTCGAGGTCAACGAGGCGTTCGCGTCGGTCGTGTTGTCGTGGGCGGCGGTGCATCGGCCGAACCTGGACCGGGTCAACGTCAACGGCGGGGCGATCGCGATCGGCCACCCCGTCGGCAGCACCGGGACCCGACTGATCACGACCGCGCTGCACGAGTTGGAGCGCAGGGACGCGACGACGGCGTTGATCACGATGTGCGCGGGCGGGGCCATGGCCAGCGGCACGATCATCGAACGGATCTGAGGTCCGCTGCGGGGTACGGGGGCCGCCTGCTCTCGTGCTGGAACCTGCGGTAGAAGTCCTTCATCACCGCGGCGACCTCGTTGTGGCGGTTCAGGATCGCCGCGACCCGCGGCGGAACCCCCTGGTAGCGCAGGGCGTACGCGAACCACATCACCAGGTGTGTGACGGTGTAGGCACGGTCGTAGTCCTGGTTCTCGGTGAAGAACGCGATCTCCTCCTCGGACAGGTCGAACTCGGAGGAGATCGCGAGGCCGTAGTCGGCGAAGTAGAGGCGCTCGCCGTCGGTCAGGACGTTCTGGAAGTGGCCGTCGAAGTGCAGCAGGCCCTGGGAGTTCATGAACTCGACGCCGGCCGCCAGTTCCCGTTCGACCATCTCGCAGGCGGTTTCGAGGTCGTCCTGGCGGTTCAGCCAGTCGTGCAGGTTGTGCGGGAAGTACTCCAGGAACAGCGCGATGCTGCACTTCGACGCTCGCAGTGCCTCGATCCGGGGGCCGATCTCCGGTCCCCAGTAGTCGACCGCCTGGTCCAGCTCCTCGGGCAGCGTCTGGCCTGGGTGCGGCAGCACGCGCCAGTGGTACATCAGCGGGAAGCCGTCGTGCTCGCCCTGCAGCACCCAGTTCGTGGTCATGGTGTGCGCGGCCAGTTCGCGCCACGCCCCGAAGCCCGCTGCCCCGATCAACCCGACGCCGTAGTGCGTGTGCACGGGCAGGTCGAAGAGGTTCGCGGTCGACCCGATGTGCTCCGGCCGCAGCTCCAGGTCGGTCAGCGGCAACCGCTTCACGAACACCGGGGTGCCGCCGACCTCCAGCAACGCCGTCGGCCCGCCGATCCCCGCCCCACCCGGCTCGGCCCGTTCCAGCAGATCACTCAAATCCTGATCGCCGAGCCGCGACAAGGCGGCCGAGAGGGTGGCGTGGGTGTGCAGGCGGGTCACATGATCGAAGTTACTCGGCCCCGTAGACCGGCACCGGGTGGTCGTCGGCGACGAGTTTGCGCACGACGTCGCCCAACTCGTCCGGCGACCAGCGCGCGCCCTTGTCGACCTCCGGGCCGCGCTGCCAGCCGTGCACCACGCAGACGCGGCCGCCGTCGACCTCGAACATCCTCCCGGTGACGTCCCCGGCTTCCTCACTGCCGAGCCACACCACCAGCGGCGAGATGTTCTCGGGGGCCATCGCGTCGAACCCGTCCTGTGGCGCCGCCATCGCGTCCGCGAACGTCGCCTCGGTCATCCGGGTGCGGGCAGCGGGGGCGATCGCGTTGACCGTGACGCCGTACCGGGCCAGTTCCGCGGCCGCGACCAGGGTCATGGAGGCGATACCCGCCTTGGCCGCCGAGTAGTTCGTCTGCCCGACACTGCCGAACAGTCCGGCGCCGGACGAGGTGTTGATCACCCGGCCGGAGACGTGCCCGCCGGCCTTCGCCACGCCACGCCAATAGGCCGCGGCGTGGTGCAACGGCGCGAAGTGGCCCTTCAGATGCACACGCACTACCTCGTCCCACTCGTCCTCGCCGCAGCTCACGATCATGCGGTCACGCACGATGCCGGCGTTGTTGACGAGCACGTCCAAGCCGCCGAACTCGGACACCGCCGTGTCGACGAGCCGCTGCGCGCCCGCCCAGGTGCCGACGTCGTCGGTGCTGGCGACCGCTCGGGGTCCGATCAACGCGGCCACCTCGCCTGCGGCCTCCGCGGACAGGTCGTTCACCACGACCCGTGCCCCGGTGGCGGCGAACGCCAGTGCGTGCGCACGGCCGATGCCCCGTCCGGCGCCTGTCACGATCACGACCCGGCTCATGACGAACCCCCATCGGTGTCGGCGGCGGCGAGGAACGCGGGGACTTCTCCCCCGCCGTGCACCACCAAAGTCGAACCGCTGACATACGACGCCAACGGAGAAGCGAGAAACACCGCGCACGCGCCGACCTCGTCCGGTGACGCGAGACGGCCCAACGGCACGGTGCGAGCAACGGCCGCGATGCCTTCCTCGGAGCCGTAGTGCAGGTGGGACTGTTCGGTGCGCACCATGCCAACGGCCAGAGCGTTCACACGGACGCGAGGTGCCCACTCGACGGCCAACGACGCGGTCAGGTTGTCCAGCCCGGCCTTCGCGGCGCCATAAGCAGCGGTTCCGGGCGAGGGACGGCGACCGGACACGCTGCTCACGTTCACGATCGACCCGCCGGACGGCTGCGACTGCATCACCGCGTTCGCCGCCTGCGACACCAGCAGCGGCGCCAGCAGGTTCAGCTCGACGATCTTCTGGTGGAACCGCGGCGAGGCCTGGTCGGCCAACGCGAACGGCGCACCACCCGCGTTGTTCACGACAACGTCCAACCGGCCGTGCTCGGCCACGATCCCGGCCACCAGTTGGGAAACCTGGTCCGCATCCCGGACATCGCACGCCGCAAAAGAAGCACCAGCCACCTCAGCAGGACGCCGAGCACAGGTCACGACGACGGCTCCAGCGCTGAGGAACGCGCGGGTGATCCCGAGACCGACTCCTCGCACCCCGCCCGTCACGAGGACGACTGCTCCGTCGAGGTCCAGTTCCACAAGCACCTACCCCGGTCGCTCCGGCACTGCTAAATTACCAAGCAATCGCTTGGTTCGGAAGGCGGCGCGATGGGAATCTCCAGCAGCCACACCGAAAACGGCATCATCGAAGTCACCATCGACTATCCCCCGGTCAACGCCATCCCCTCGCGCGGCTGGTTCGAGCTGGCCGAGACGATCACCCGCGCGGGCGAGGACCGGGACGCGCGGGTCGTGATCCTGCGGGCCGAGAACCGCGGGTTCTGCGCGGGCGTCGACATCAAGGAGATGCAGCGCACCACCGGTCACGAGGCGCTCATCGCCGCGAACCGGGGCTGTGCCAAGGCTTTCGCGGCCGTGTACGACTGCGAGGTGCCGGTGATCGCCGCGGTGAACGGCTTCTGCCTCGGCGGCGGCGTCGGGCTGGTCGGCAACGCGGACATCATCGTCGCGTCCGACGACGCCACGTTCGGACTGCCCGAAGTCGATCGAGGAGCACTGGGCGCGGCGACGCACCTGGCCCGGCTCGTGCCGCAGCACCTGATGCGGACGCTCTACTACACGGCCCGCAACGTCAGCGCGCAGACCCTGCACCACCACGGCAGCGTCGTCGAGGTCGTGCCGCGTGCACAGCTCGACGACGCTGCCCGCGAGATCGCCAAGGAGATCGCGAAGAAGGACACCACGGTGATCCGCGCGGCCAAAGAAGCCATCAACGGCATAGACACGCAACGAGTGCACACCAGCTACCGCTTCGAGCAGGGCTTCACCTTCGAGCTGAACCTCACCGGTGTGTCGGACCACGCCCGGCAGGCCTTCCTGGACGGAAACCATGCGCGACAAGCGAACGACAGCTGACGAGGTCGTCGGTCAGATCAAGGACGGCATGACCGTCGGCATCGGCGGCTGGGGTTCCCGGCGCAAACCGATGGCCCTGGTCAAGGCGATCCTGCGGTCAGATCTGAGCGACCTGACGATCGTCACGTACGGCGGACCGGACGCCGGTCTGCTGTGCGCGGCGGGCAAGGTGCGCAAGCTGGTCTACGGGTTCGTCTCGCTCGACACCATCCCGTACGACCCGTGGTTCAAGCGGGCCAGGGAGACCGGCGCGATCGAGGTGCTGGAGCTGGACGAGGGCATGTTCCAGACCGGGCTGAGGGCAGCGGCCCACCGGTTGCCGTTCCTGCCGATCAGAGCGGGCCTCGGCTCGGACGTCCTCAAGTACGCCCCGCAGCTCAAGACGGTTCGATCACCCTATGACGACGGTGAAGAGCTGGTCGCCATGCCCGCGCTGAAGCTCGACGTGGCGTTGGTGCACCTCAACCGCGCGGACAAGCACGGCAACGCCCAGTACCTCGGGCCCGACCCGTACTTCGACGACCTGTTCTGCCTGGCCGCGGACCGGCGTTACGTCTCGTGCGAACAGATCGTCGAGACGTTCGACGGACCACCGCAGACCTTGCTGCTCAACCGGATGATGGTCGACGGCGTCGTGGAAGCGCCCGGTGGAGCGGGGTTCACGAGCTGCGTCCCGGACTACCCGCGCGACGAAAAGCTCCAGCGCGAGTACGCCGACGCGGCCAGTGACCTGGAGAAATGGCCGGACTTCTACGAGAGGTTCCTGGGTTGAGCGACATCACGAGAGCCGAAGTCTGCGTCACCGCCTGCGCCGACCTGTTCCTCGGCGCCGGCGAGACGCTCGCCAGCCCGATGGGACTCATCCCGTCCCTCGGCGCGAAACTCGCCCGCCTCACCACCGAACCCGACCTGCTGCTGAGCGACGGCGAGGCCTTCCTGCTCACCCCCGAGTCCACTGTGGAGGGCTGGCTGCCGTACCGCAAGGTGTTCGACGTCGTCGCGCACGGCCGCCGGCACGTCGTGATGGGCGCGAACCAGGTCGACAGGTTCGGCAACCAGAACATCTCCGCGATCGGCGACCACGCCCGGCCCACCCGGCAGCTGCTCGGGTTCCGCGGCGCGCCCGGCAACACGATCAACCACCGCACCAGCTACTGGGTGCCGCGGCACAGCCCGCGCGTGCTGGTCGAGGCCGTCGACGTGATCTCCGGCGTCGGCTACGACCACGCCGTCGGGCCGTTCCACGACATCCACCGCGTGGTCACGAACCTCGCCGTGCTCGACTTCGACACGCCGGACCACTCGATGCGCATCCTCTCGGTCCACCCAGGCGTTTCCATAGACGAGGTGCAGAAGCAGACGTCGTTCCCGCTCACCGCCGACAACGTCACCGAGACGCGGCTGCCGACCGAGGAGGAGCTCGACCTGCTCCGCACGAAACTCGACCCGGACAGCAAGCGGGACAAGGAAGTTCCGTCGTGAGGACCGCACTGACCGACCTGGTCGGCGTCCGGCATCCGGTGGTGCAGACCGGCATGGGCTGGGTCGCCGGGCCGCGCCTGGTGTCCGCGACCGCCGAGGCGGGTGGGCTCGGCATCCTCGCGTCGGCCACGATGACCTACGCCGAGCTCGAAGCCGCCATCAAGGAAACCCGTTCCCGCACGGCACAACCGTTCGGCGTGAACCTGCGCGCCGACGCCCAGGACGCACCGGAACGCGTCGACCTGCTGATCCGCGAACAGGTGAAGGTCGCTTCCTTCGCGCTGGCCCCGAAACCCGACATGATCGCCAAGCTGAACGACGCCGGCGTGGTCGTGATCCCGTCGATCGGCGCGGCGCGGCACGCGGAGAAGGTCGCGAAGTGGGGCGCTCACGCGGTGATCGTGCAGGGCGGCGAGGGCGGCGGCCACACCGGTGGCGTGGCGACGACCCTGCTGCTCCCGAGCGTGCTCGACGCCGTGGACATCCCGGTGATCGCCGCGGGCGGGTTCTTCGACGGACGAGGTCTCGCCGCCGCGCTCGCGTACGGCGCGGCCGGGATCGCGATGGGCACGAGGTTCCTGCTCACCCAGGAGAGCACGGTCCCGGACGCGGTCAAACAGGCGTATCTGCAACGAGATCTGAACGGCACGGTCGTCACCACCCGCGTCGACGGGCTGCCGCACCGGGTCCTGCGCACCGACCTCGTCGACCACCTCGAGAAGTCCGGGCGCCTCAGCAGCCTCACGAGGGCGGTCACCAACGCGGCCAAGTTCCGGCAGCACACCGGCCTGTCCTGGCGCGCGATGATCAAAGAAGGCCTGGCCATGAAGCACGGCAAGGACCTCACCTGGTCGCAGGTGATCATGGCCGCGAACACGCCGATGCTGCTGCGCGCCGGCCTGGTTGAGGGCAGGACCGACGCGGGCGTGCTCGCGTCCGGTCAGGTCGCCGGCCTGCTCGGCGACCTGCCCACGTGTCGCGAACTCATCGAGAACATCGTCCGAGACGCCGAAACCGCGATCGACCGGCTCAAAGACGTTCGATGATCGTCACGTTCGCCTGACCGCCGCCCTCGCACATCGTCTGCAACCCGTACCGGCCACCGGTCCGCTCCAACTCGTGCAGCAACGTCGTGAACAGCTTCGTCCCGGTCGCCCCGATCGGGTGCCCCAGCGCCAGTGCTCCCCCGTTGACGTTCACCCGGCCGAGGTCGATCTTGAGTTCCTTCGCCCAGGCCAGCGCCACCGAGGCGAACGCCTCGTTGATCTCGAACAGGTCGATGTCCGAAATGGACATCCCGGCGCGTTCCAGCGCGTAGCGGGTGGCGCGGATCGGCGCGGTCAGCATGTAGATCGGGTCCGAACCGCGCGCGGACATGTGGTGCACCCGAGCCCGCGGCGTCAGCTTGTGCTCGCGCACCGCCCGTTCCGACACGACCAGCACCGCCGAAGCACCGTCGGAGATCTGCGACGACAACGCGGCCGTCGTCCGCCCGCCCGGCCGCAACGGTTGCAGCGCGGCCATCTTCTCGGCCGAGGTGTCCGGACGCGGGCACTCGTCGGCCGCGACGCCGTTGACCGGCGCGATCTCGCGGTCGAACCGGCCCTCCTTGATCGCGGTGATCGCCCGCAGATGGCTCTGCAACGCGAACTCCTCCATCTCCCGCCGCGACAGGTCCCACCGCACGGCGATCAGGTCGGCCGCCCGGAACTGGTTGACCTCCTCGTCGCCGTACCGGTGCTGCCAGCCTTCGCACCCCTCGAACGGGCTGCCTGTTTGTGAACCGAACGTCATGGCCGACCCGATCGGCACCTGCGACATGTTCTGCACGCCGCCCGCGACCACGACGTCCGCCGTGCCGCTCATGACCGCCTGCGCCGCGAAGTGCAGCGCCTGCTGGCTCGACCCGCACTGCCGGTCGACCGTCACGCCCGGCACCTGCTCCGGGAAACCCGCCGCCAGCCAGGACGTGCGCGCGATGTCGCCCGCCTGCGGTCCCACGGTGTCCACGCACCCGAAGATAACGTCGTCCACGTCCGTGGGATCGACGTCCACCCGGTTGAGCAGCGCGGTGATCACGTGCGCGCCGAGATCGGCGGGATGCACGCGGCTGAGCTCGCCACCGCGCCTGCCCGCCGGAGTCCGCACAGCCTCGATGATGTACGCCTCGGCCACGAGGGCCCTCCTCTACTTCTTCGGCCGTGCCGGTTTCCGTTTTGGCTGCCGAGCCGTGGCAATGCCGTCGAGCAGGATCGCGAGGTACTGGTCGGCGACCGTCTCCGCGGACAGTCCGCCGTCCGGCCGGTACCACCGCACGGCCACCCACACCGTGTCGCGGATGAACCGATAGGCGAGATCCACGTCGAGATCGGCGCGGAACACGCCCGCGCCCATGCCGTCCTCCAGCAACACCGTCCACAGCTTGCGGAACTCCACGCTGCGGTCCTCCAGGTACGAGAACCGCTCCAGCGGCATGAGGTGCTTCGACTCGTTCTGGTAGATCGCGACCGCGGCGTGCCGGGAGTCGATCGCCTCGAACGACGCCACGACCAGCGCCTTCAACGTCTGCTTGGGCTCCAGGCCGGCGTCGACGATCTCCCGGTAGCGGGTGAACAGCTCGTCCAGGAACGTCCGCAGGATCTCGTCCACCATCGACTCCTTGGAGTCGAAGTGGTGGTAGAGGCTGCCGGACAGGATGCCCGCCGCGTCCGCGATGTCCCTGACCGTGGTCTGCCCGTAGCCACGTTCGGCGAACATCCGCGCTGCCAGTTCCAGCAGCTCGGCTCTCCTGTTGCTCACCGGTCGTTCCTTCCTCATGGGTGCTGACTGCTCACCGAGACGACCTCGCCCGTCAGGTAGGACGAGTAGTCGCTGGCGAGGAACACGATCACATTCGCGACCTCCCAGGGCTCGGCGGCGCGCCCGAAAGCTTCTCGGGACGCCAGTTCGGTCAGCAACTCCTCACTGGTGACCTTGGCGAGGAACGGGTGCGCCGCCAAGCTCGGAGCGACCGCGTTCACCCGGATGCCGTGCTCGGCGACGTCCATCGCGGCACATCTGGTCAGCGCCATGACCCCTGCTTTCGCCGCCGCGTAGTGGGCTTGGCCCTGCTGGGCACGCCAGCCGATCACACTGGAGTTGTTAACGACAACACCGCTTCGTTGGCCGACCATTTGGCGTAGTGCGGCCCTGGTGCAGCGGAAGGTGCCGTTCAGCGTCACGTCCAGCACCCGCGACCACTCGTCGTCGGTCATGTCCAGCACCGACTTCTCCCCGCCGAGGCCGGCGTTGTTGACCATCACGTCGATCCGGCCGTAGCGCTCGACCGTGTCGTCGATCAGCGTCTGCACCTGCTGCTCGTTGGTGACGTCGCACGGGATCGCGTGATCGGTGCCGAGCGCCTCGTGGGTTTCCTTCAGGCGGCGCTCGTGCCAGTCGCTGATGATCACCGTCGCGCCTTCTTCGAGGCAGCGTTTCGCCGTGGCCGAGCCGATGCCGGTGCCCGCGGCCGCCGTGACGACGACGATCTTGTCCTTGAGCAGGTCGTGGCCGTTCACCTGTGTTCCCCTCTGGGCAGCCTCAGGATGCGGTGGGCGATGATCTCGCGCTGGATCTCGTCCGAGCCGCCGTAGATCGTCTCGGCGCGGCTGAACAGGAACAGGCGCTGCCACTCGGCGCCGTCGATCATCGACTCCGGTCCGAGGGTGTCCATCGCGAGCTCACCGAGCCTGCGGTGCCAGCCTCCCCAGAACAGCTTCAGCACGGACGCCTCCGGTCCCGGCTCGTCGTTCAGCGTTCTCAACGTGTGCGAGCGCATGACGTGCAGTTCGAGCCACGCCCTGGTGAGCCGCTCGTCGTCCGGGGCCTTCGCCATGATCGCGTCGAGCTGGCGCCGGAAGCTCACCTGGTGGCCGAGCATCGCGGTGCCGCGTTCGAACCCGAGCGTGGCCATCGCGATCTTCCAGCCCTCGCCGGGTTGCCCGACGACGTTCTCGGCGGCCGTGACGGCGCCGTCGAAGAAGACCTCGTTGAACTCCGACGTGCCGGTGAGCTGGCGGATCGGCCGCACCTCGACGCCCGGCTGGTTCATCGGCACGAGCAGGTACGACAGGCCCTGGTGCCGCCCGGACCCCGGTTCGGTGCGGCACAGCACGAAGATCCAGTCCGAGTAGTGCGCGTTCGACGTCCAGATCTTCTGGCCGTTGATCACCCACCGGTCGCCTTCGAGGTGAGCCTTCGTCCGCACGTTCGCGAGGTCGGAGCCCGCGTTCGGCTCCGAGTAGCCCTGACACCACAGCTCGTCGAGGCTGCGGATCTTCGGCAGGAAGCGCTCTTTCTGCTCGGGGGTGCCGAACGCGATGAGCGTCGGGCCGAGCAGACCCTCGCCGACGATGTCGACCTTCGCGGGCGCGTCGGCCTCCGCGTACTCCTCGTGGAAGATCACCTGTTCCTCGACGCTGCGCTCGCCGGGCCAGCCGAGGCAAGTCCACCCGTGCGCCGCCAGGTGCCGGTGCCACCGCAACCGGCCCTCGAGCGCCTCGTGCTCGCGGCCGGGTCCACCCAGGCCGCGCAGCTGCGCGAACTCACCGACGAGGTTGGCGGACAACCATTCCCGCACCTCGCGCCGGAAGGACTCCATGCGCCATACTCTAACCTACCAAGCACTTGCTTTGGAGGCCTTCTGGAGGTCGCTGTGGCCATGGATCCAAGCAGGCAAACGGTTTCAGCCGTGCTCGACCGGGCGGCTGCTTCGTACATCGACGCGGAAGCGTTGGTGGACGGGCAGGTTCGCCTCACCTACACCGAGTTGCGGTCAGCGGTGCGCACGGCCGCTCGAGCGCTCGTGGGGATGGGCGTGCGGCCGGGTGATCGGGTGGCTTTGTGCGCGCCCAACTCCTATCACTGGGTGGTCGCCGCGCTCGGGGCGTTGCACGCGGGGGCGGCTTTGGTGCCGATCAACACCCGGTTCACCGCCGCCGAGACGCTGGACGTCCTGCAACGCAGTGCCGCGCGCGTCTTGATCGTGGAAGGCGAGTTCCTCGGCCGCGACCGGCTCGCGGAACTGGAGGCGTTGTCGCCGGAGTTGCCCGACACCGTGCGATTACCAGTCGACTGGGTCGCGGCCGCCGTCGAACTGCCCGAACTCGTGCCGGATCAGCTCTGCGACGTGATGTTCACGTCGGGCACGACCGGGCGCAGCAAGGGAGCGATGAGCGCGCACCGGCAGTCGCTCGGGGTGGCCGAGGCGTGGGCCGCGTGCGGTGAGCTGACCTCGGCGGACCGGTACCTGATCGTCAACCCCTTCTTCCACACCTTCGGGTACAAGGCGGGCATCCTGGCCTGCCTGCTGACCGGCGCGACGATGGTGCCGCAGCCGGTGTTCGACGTCGTGGAGACCATGCGGCTGATCGAACGGGAACGGATCACCGTGCTGCCCGGGCCGCCGACGATCTTCCAGACGTTGCTCGACCATCCGGAACGCGGCTCGTTCGACCTGTCCAGCCTGCGGCTCGCGGTGACCGGCGCGGCGGTGGTGCCGGTGGCGATGATCGAACGGATGCAGTCCGAGCTCTCGCTGACCGTGCTCACCGCCTACGGGCTGACCGAGGCCGTCGTCGCCACCATGTGCCGCCCTGGCGACTCGCCGGAGACCGTCGCGCACACGTGCGGGCGCCCGATGGCGGAGTTCGAGCTACGCCTGGGCGAGCAGGACGAGGTGTTGCTGCGCGGGCCCAACGTGATGCTCGGGTACCTCGACGATCCGGAGGCGACCGCCGCGGCGATCGACACCGACGGGTGGCTGCACACCGGCGACGTCGGGCGCGTGGACGAACGCGGTTACCTCTCGATCACCGACCGGCTCAAGGACATGTACATCTGCGGCGGTTTCAACGTCTATCCCGCCGAGATCGAACAGGCGCTCGCCCGGCTGCCGGGCATCGCGGAGTCCGCCGTCGTCGGGGTCGCCGACGCACGGCTCGGCGAGGTCGGCGTCGCCCACGTCGTGACGTTGCCCGGTTTCGAGCTGACCGAGGACCAGATCATCGAGTTCTGCCGAGGCCGGCTCGCGAACTACAAGGTGCCGCGCGCGGTCGAGTTCCACCCCGTGCTCCCCCGCAACGCCGGTGGCAAGGTCCTCAAACACCTACTGCGCAAGGAGAACGCGTGACAGTCTCGTATGAGCGGCGGGACGCGGTCGCCGTCGTGACCATGAACCGCCCCGAGTACCGCAACGCGCAGAACTCGGCGATGACCTACGCGTTGGACGAGGCCTTCACGCGCGCGGTGAACGACGACGAGGTCAAGGTGATCGTGCTGGCCGGTGCCGGCGACCACTTCTCCGCGGGCCACGACATCGGCTCACCCGGCCGGGACGTCGACGTGTCCTTCGAACGCAAGGCCGTGATGTGGTGGGACCACGTCGACCGCGAGGGCGGTGATCTCCGGTTCGCCCGCGAGATGGAGGTCTATCTCGGGATGTGCCGGCGGTGGCGGGAGATCCCGAAGCCGACGATCGCGATGGTGCAGGGCGCGTGCGTCGCGGGCGGCCTGATGCTCGCCTGGGTGTGCGACCTGATCGTGGCCGCGGAGGACGCGTTCTTCGCCGATCCCGTGGTGCGCATGGGGATTCCGGGTGTCGAGTACTTCGCGCACCCGTGGGTGCTCGGGCCGCGCGCCGCGAAGGAGGTGCTGTTCACCGGCGACCGCTTCTCCGCCCAGCGCGCCTACGAGTGGGGCATGGTGTCGAGGGTCGTGCCGCGCTCGGAGTTGGAGTCGTCTGTTTTCCAGCTGGCCGGTCGGATCTCGGCGATGCCGCGGTTCGGGCTCGCGCTGGCCAAGAAGGCGGTGAACCAGTCCGAGGACCTCATGGGCCTGCGGGCCGGGATGGACTCGGTGTTCGGGCTGCACCACTTCGCCCACGCGCACAACGCCGAGGTCAGCACGGACGCGTTGGGCGGCATGGACGCCCGTGCGATGAAGAAGGCCTCCAGCTGATGGATCTTTCTCTGGACGCTTCGACTCTCGAGTTCCAGGCCGAAGTGCGGTCGTGGCTCGTCGCGCACGTGCGGCCGTTGTCCTCTATGGACACCGCGGTGGGCTTCGAGGAACACCGCTCGTGGGAACGTCTGCTGGCTTCTTCTCAGCTGTCGGTGGTCTCGTGGCCTCGCGAGTTCGGTGGCCGGGAGGCGTCGCTGCTGCAGTGGCTGGTGTTCGAGGAGGAGTACCACGCGGCGGGCGCACCGGGCCGTGTCTCGCAGAACGGCATCTTCCTGCTGGCACCGACGTTGTTCGCACACGGCACCGACGAACAGCGCGCGCGGATCCTGCCGTCGATGGCACGCGGCGACGAGGTCTGGGCGCAGGCGTGGTCCGAGCCCGAAGCGGGGTCCGACCTGGCGTCGTTGCGCAGCACGGCGGTGCGGACCGACGGCGGCTGGCTGGTGCGGGGTCAGAAGACCTGGAGCTCGCGGGCGGCGTTCGCGGACCGCGCGTTCGGGCTGTTCCGCACCGGTCCGGGCGAACGCCATCGCGGCCTGACCTACCTGCTGTTCGACCTGCGGGCTCCCGGTGTCACGGTCCGGCCGATCAACCAGCTCGACGGCGAGCCTGGTTTCGCGGAGATCTTCCTGGACGACGTGTTCGTGCCCGACCGGGACGTCGTGGGCGCGGTCGGCGACGGCTGGCGGGTCGCGATGAGCACCGCGGGCAACGAACGCGGGTTGACGTTGCGCAGCCCCGGCCGGTTTCTGGCCGCCGCCGGCCGACTGGTCGAGCTGTACCGGAAGAACCCCGATCCGGCGCTGCGTGATCGGGTCGTGGACGCGTGGATCGGCGCGCAGGCGTACCGGCTGCACACGTTCGGTGCGCTGGCGAACCCGCCGTCCGGACCGGCCGCGAGCGTCACCAAGGTGTTCTGGTCCGAGCTGGACGTGTCGATCCACGAGACGGCGCTCGACCTGCTCGGGGAGGTCGCGCCGGGGTGGCAGGACGGGTGGCTGTTCTCGCTGTCGGGGCCGATCTACGCCGGTACCAACGAGATCCAGCGCAACGTGATCGCCGAACGGATCCTGGGGCTGCCGCGATGATGTTCACGCTGTCCGCCGAGCAGATCGACTTCGCCGGGGTGCTGCACGACTTCCTCGGGGCGGGGAAACGGGATCTGGCGGCGCTCGGGGTCGACGAGGTGACCGATCCGGTCGACCTCGTGGTGGTGTTCGAGGAGTTGGGGCATCACGCGGTGACCGGACCTCTGATCGAGTCGCTGGCCGTGCTGCCGGCTTTCGGTCTCGGAAGCGGTTCGATCGCGTTCCCGCCGGAGAGTCCGCATGCCGTCGAAGGGGATCGATACTTCCTCGTCGAAGGCGACACTCTCCGCGAGGCCTCCCCGACCACCGAGATCACCTCGGTCGACCCCGGTCGCCGCCTCGTCGAACTCAGCGCCGGCCCGGTGATCGCCACCGACGTCCCGGCCGCCCACGCCTTCAACCTCGGCGTCCTCACCTGCTCCGCCCAACTCCTCGGCCTGGGCCGCGCCCTGCTGGAGATGACCACCGCCCACGCCCTCGCGCGCACCCAGTTCGGCCGGCCCATCGGCCAGTTCCAGGCCGTGAAGCACCACCTCGCGAACGTCCTGATCGGCCTCGAACTGGCCCGCCCGCTGGTGTTCGGCGCCGCCGTGACCATGACGACCCGTGACGTCTCGGCCGCCAAGGTCGCCGTCTCGGACGCCGCCTGGCAGGCTGCCCGCACGGCTCTGCAGGTGCACGGCGCGATCGGGTACACCGCCGAGCACGAGCTGAGCCGGTTCCTGCTGCAGACCCGAGCCCTGCGCACCGCGTGGGGCAGCCCGTCGATGCACCGAGCGCGCGTGCTGGAGGCGTTGTGACACCGGAACAAGAGGCCCTCCGCGCCGCCGTCCGCAGCCTGCTGGAGAAGCACTCGGACGTCCGGTCGGCGATCGAGACCCCGCACGGTTATGACAAGGCGTTGTGGGCCAGGCTGTGCGACGTCGGCGTGCTGCCGATCCCCGAGCGGTACGGCGGATCCGGAGCGGGCCTCGAAGAAACCGCTGTAGCGCTGGAAGAACTCGGACGCACCCTCACACCGGCACCCCTGCTGTCGTCGACCATCGCCGTCCAAGCGCTCCTGGCCACTGGTAACGAGGAAGCGTGCGGGCGGTTGCTGCCGCGGATCGCGAACGGGTCCGTCGCGGCGCTCGTCTGGCCGTGGGACAACTCCGAGATCAGCATCGACGGCACGGCCCACTACGTCCTCGACGGCGATCTCGCGGAGATCCTCCTGGTGAGCGACGGCGTCTCGACGTACGAGGTCGACCTGAACCAGCCCGGCGTCACCCGCGAGCACACGCCCACCATGGACCTCACCCGCCGCCTCGCCACCATCCGTCTGGCCGCCGCGTCAGCGAACCGTCTGGGCCCTTGGTCACCCCGAGTCCGCGACATCGCGCTGGCCGCCCTGAGCGCGGAACAGGTCGGTGCCGCCGCGAGGGCTCTCGAACTCACCGTCGAGTACACCAAGACCAGGGTCCAGTTCGGCAAACCCATCGGCTCGTTCCAGGCGCTCAAACACCGCATGGCCGACATGCACGTCCTCGTCGAAACAGCGCGGTCGGCCGCGGCGGCCGCCACCGACGAGGTGTCCGCGGCGGTGGCGAAGGTGTACTGCTCCGAGGCCTTGTTCAAGGTCGCGTCCGAGATGGTGCAGCTGCACGGCGGGATCGCGATCACCTGGGAGCACGACGCGCACCTCTACTTCAAGCGGGCGCACGGAAGCGGCCAGTTGTTCGGCAGTCCGCGCGTCCACTTGGAGCGACTGTCCCGCTATACCCGAAAGTGATCGTTCCGCTGCCTACACTGCGGCCTCGTGGACGAACGCATCCTGGATCCGGACGGCGCGCGCGAACGCCTGGCCGCGTGGAAGGGCCGGATCGACAAGCTGGCCGACGACACGTTGTCGATGAGCCAGCAGCTGCAGGGGGTGCGGATCGTCGCGAAGGACCCCGCGGGGATGGCCGAGGTCACCATCGACTCGACCGGCGCGATGGTGAACCTGAAGCTCACCGACCGGATCACCCCGGCCAGCCCGGAGGCCGTGGCGGCGGCGATCATGGCCACGCTCGCCGACGCGCGCAGGCAGCTCGCGCAGCGGTCCAAGGAGATCGTCGCGGACACCATCGGCACCGACACCGCGGCGGGGCGCGCCATCGTGGAGAGCGTCAGCCGGTCGCTGGGCGTGGAAGAGGAGAAACCCGTCCGCCGACCCCCACGAGATGATGACGACGACAGCGCCGAGATCTACACCGAGGAGCGCTGGTGACCGGGTTCAACGTCGAAGCGGAACAGCTGCGCTCGCACGCCGCCAACATCGACAAGATCAAGCAGCGGTTCGCGAAGGTCAAGTCCGCCAGCGCCCACATCACGGCCGACACCCAGGCGTACGGAAAGCTGTGCGGGTGGATCTCCGGTGTGCTGGAGGGCCGGCACACCGACATCGACGCCGTGATCGCCACCGTCGAGCGCAACCTCGAGCTCGTCGCGAAGGAACTGCGCGCGAGCGCCGACACCTACGCGGCGGCCGACCAGGACAACGCCGATCGGGTCCGCGCGGCCGGAGGTGGTGGGCAGTGACGGAAGGATCCCTGGTCGCGCCGGTCCAGTCGTCGCGCGAGGTCTGGACGGGCTCCAGCCTCGCGGACAGCATCGAGGGGCTCGTCGACGCGATCAAGAGCGAGGGCTGGGTCGACGACGCGATCGCCGGGGCGTCGCTCGGCGTCGAGGTGGCGTCGACCGTCATGGACCCGATCAGCGCGTTGCTCGCCAACGGGCTCGGCTGGGCGATCGAGTACTTCGAGCCGTTGCGCGAGATGCTCGACGAACTGACCGGCAAGCAGGACGTCGTCAGGTCACACGCCGCGACGTGGAACAACATGGCGACCGAGCTCGCCGACATGGCCACCGACCTGCGCGCGGACCTCGAGAGCGACCTGCTCGGCTGGGAGGGGACCGCGTCGGAGGCCTACCAGCGGCTGATGGTCAACAACGTGGACGCCATCGGCGGGCTGTCCGCGATCTCGGCGGCGATGGCGGCCGCGACGGAGGGCGCGGGCGGCCTGGTCGAGATGACCCGCGAGATCGTCCGCGACCTGATCGCCGACCTGGTGGCCAGGGTGATCGTGTGGGTCGCCGAAGCGATCTTGGTGTTCACGATCCCGGCGATCGTGCCGCAGATCGTCGCGGCGGTGGTGAAGTGGGCCGGGCGCATCCTCACCTACACCACGGCGCTGGTCAACAGCCTGTCCAACCTCATGAAGCTGCTGAACGGGTAGGGCTCGATGACCGGGAAACCCAGGACTCCGGGCGGCGGCGGAAACCCTCCGGGCACGCCGAAGAAGAAGCCGTCGCAGCAACACGGCAACATCAACGCGGGCGCGGGTCTGACCAGCGCGACGAAAGCCGCCGCCGCGTCCGCCTCGGCCGGCACGCCCGGTGGTGGCTCGGGCAGCACCGGCACCCCGGCGAACAAACCGGGCAACCAGAACACCCCGCCGACCAAGAAACCCCTGCCGACCAAGCCGACCGCGCCGCCCAAAGCCGACGACATCCACCACAGCGCGACGTCCAAAGAGCACATCATCCACGGCGACGGCGGCAAACAGGGCGGCCACCTCGCGGGCACGGGGTTCTCGAACAAGACGGAGTTCCCGAAGTCCTGGGACGAAGCCAAGATCCTCGACGCCGCGCACAAGGTCACCCAGTCCGGACAACCGGTGGCGGGCCCGATGCCCACCAAGGACGCCAACGGCGACCCGGCGTGGGCCTACAACTACGAGGGCACGGTCGACGGTGTCCTCGTCCGGACCACGGTGCTGTCGAACGGCGAGATCCGCACGTCGTTCCCGCCCGACGCGACGAACCCCGGCGTGATCCTCAACCCGCCCGCCCCCACCCCGGCGCCGCAGGGCATTCCGCAGGGCAACCCGCCGCGCTACAGCAACCCCGCCGCCGGTGGTGACGGCAGCTGGACCTGGGAAGGCCCGAAGGGCGACCGTGTCATCAGGATCGTCCAGGACGATCAGGGTAACGTCACCAAAACCGATCTCGGCCCGTACAAGAAGAAATGAACACCATGGACGTGAAGACCTACGCGACGGTCACCGACCTGTGCGCGCGGCTCGCCGGCCGGTTGGCCGACGACACCCTGCGTTCGGTGCGCGAGGACTACTTCGGTGGCGAGCCCGCGCAGGCCGAGGCGACGCTGCTGCTGTCCATGGCGTACGAGAACATCGGCATCACGGCCGAGGAACGCGAGCTCATCGCGTCCACTTTGGATGATCCGCACAGCGACGACCTCGCCGCCGTGCCGAGCATCGACGACGTGCCACCGGTCCCCTACCGCTTCAGCGCTCAGGCTCCTGCCTCGGCACCGGACCCGAGCAAGGCGGACGTAGTGCTGTCCGCCGACGCCGCACGTCACGGCGGCCGCCGGTTGCGCCGGGCCTGGCGTGAGCCGCTGGACGGCGCGCCGGACGTGGCGAAGTGGGTGTACGTGTTGCAGGCGCACGAGAACGCGAACCTGCTGGGCGCGTTCGCCGGGCTCTCCGGGCGGTTGTGGGTGGTGCTGCAGGAGAAGTGGCCGCTCGAGGTAGTGGTCGAGGGCAAGCTCCTACCGCCCTACCAAGCCGCCGCGGTGACCGTGGCCCCCCAGGTCTGGAGCCTGTGAGCCGTGACCAGCATCGCCCGTCGGCTGCACGATCTCCTGGAACCGATCTGCCTGGTCACCTTCTTCGCCGACGAGTGCGGTGACGAGCTGGCGGCGCTCGGCCACCCGAACTACTGGGCCGGCTACTTCGCGAGCCGGGCCGCGCCGCTCGGCCGGGTGCCGGCGGAGGTGGTGCACGCCGCGTTCTACAGCTTCGCCGACGGAGAGGCCGCGCGCCACATCCCGAGCGCGTGGGAGAAGATCACGCCCGAGGCGTCCCTCGCCGCCCGCGAACGGGGCAGCGCGGCTTCCGTGCGGCGGATCCTCGGCGACGAACTGGTCAGCTCCCCCGGCCTGGTGCGCGCCGCCGACCTGGTCACCAAAGCCGCCACGAGCGCCCCCACCGCGGGCCGGATCATGTACGCCGGACTGCGCAGCCTTCCGGTGCCGAGCGACCCGGTCGCGCGGCTGTGGCACTCGGCGAACATGCTGCGCGAACACCGCGGTGACGGGCACATCGCCGCTCTTGTCAGCGCGCGCATCGGCGGCACGGAGGCCCACGTCCTCAGCGCGATCGCGATGGGCATCCACCCGCCGGAGTCGTTCGGGCGCATCCACCACCTGCCGAAGAAGCGGCTGGCCGAGGTCGTGGACGGCCTGCGCGAGCGCGGACTCGTCGTGGACGGCCGGTTCACCGACGCCGGACGCGAGCTCCAGCAACGCGTCGAAGCCCTCACCGACGAGCTCGCCGCCCCGCCGTACGACGCGCTGTCGCCGGCCGAACTCGACGAGCTGGTCACCGTGCTCGAACCCATCACCGCGAAGCTGGTCGCCGCGGGGTCGAAGTGAGCACTACTGACCCAGCACCCTCCGGAACGACGGGCACTCCATGTGCGACGGTGCCGGGCACGCTGCCGCGTGCCGCAGGTCGTCGCGCATGGACGTGAGCTTGCGGATGGTCGCGTCCAGCTCGTCCGCCTTGGCCGCGAGCATCGCGCGGTTCGGGCTCGGGCGGCCGTCCGGGGCGAACATCAGCAGGATCTCCTCCAGCGAGAACCCGGCCGAGCGGCAGACCGCGATCAACGCCAACTGCTCCAGCACGCTCGTCCTGAACACCCGCGCGAGGCCCCGCCGGCGCACACAGGTGATCAGGCCGCGTTCCTCGTAGTAGCGCAGGGTGGACGCGGGCACGCCGGAGCGTCGCACCACCTCGCCGATTCCGATCTCGTCCACGACACTTGACCTCAAGCCGACTTGAAGCGGGACGGTGTGAGCATGACATCAGAGGTCAACAGCGCCCAGGCCGAATGGTGGAACGACGCGGGCAAGGGCTGGGCCCGCGCACAGGACATCGTGGACCTGGTGCTTCGGCCGTTCCAGGACCTGCTCGTCGAAGCCGCGCGGGCACGGCCGCGCGAGCAGGTGCTCGACGTCGGGTGCGGCACCGGAGCCGTGACGCGGGCGATCGCGGAGGCCACCGGGGCCCGCTGCGTCGGCGTCGACATCTCCGAGTCGATGCTGGTCGCGGCGCGCGAGCACGGAAAAGCCGAGTTCGTCCGGGCCGACGCGCAGGTCCACCGGTTCGAGGAGAGCTTCGGCCTGATCGTCTCGCGGTTCGGGGTCATGTTCTTCGACGACCCGATCGCCGCCTTCGCGAACCTGCTGCGTGCCACCACGCCCGACGGTGAGCTGTGCTTCATCACCTGGCGAACGCCGGAAGAGAACCCGTTCATGACGACGGCCACGCGCGCCGCCGCGTCGTTGCTGCCGGACGCGCCGGCACCGGATCCCGACGCGCCGGGACCGTTCGCCCTCGCCGACGCCACCAAGACCCGGAGGATCCTCGAACAGGCCGGGTGGAGCGGGATCGACATCAGCGCGGTGGACCGGATCTGCACGATGCCCGAGGCGTTGCTGGAGCCGTACCTCAGCAACCTCGGCCCGATCTCCCGCGCTCTCAAGGAGGCCGAGGACCCGGCCGAGATCCTGGCGCGGGTCCGGGGTGCGTTCGACGAGTTCGTGCACGGCGACGAGGTGCGCGTGCCCGGCGCGTGTTGGCAGGTCACGGCCTCAAATCCACTCTGATTGGCGTTGCCACGTCATCAGGTTGTCGAGCACTTCGCCGGACCAGCCGCGCGTGTCGAGTTCGGCGTGCGAGGCGTAACGGCCGCGGTAGAACAGCAGCGGCTGTGCCTCGCGCGTCGGGCCGAGCTCGACGACCGAGCCGACGACCACGTGGTGGTCGCCGGCGTCGTGCACCACCGACACCCGGCAGTCCACCCACGTCAGAGCCCCGTCGAGCACTGGAGCACCGGTGCTCGACGGGGTCCAGGACACGCCGGCGAACTTGTCCGCGCCGGCCTTCCCGAACACCGTCGACACCTCGCGCTGGTCCTCCGCCAGCACGTTCACGCAGAACACGCCGGACGACGCCATCGCCGCCCAGCTGCGCGAAGTCCGTTGTGGACAGAACAGCACCAGCGGCGGGTCCAGCGACAGAGCCGCGAACGACTGGCAGGCGAACCCGACCGGCCCGTCCGCGGACATGCCGGTCACCACGGTCACCCCGGTGCAGAAGTGTCCGAGAACAGATCGGAACCGGGCTACTTCTGACTGCACTACTTCTGGTAGCCCACGCTGAAGTCGTGTCCCCACAGGCTCACCGCCGTGCTCTCGCGTGCGATCCAGTCCTCATCGGACACCTGCCGTCCCTCGCAGCCGAACTCGACGTCGAACCCGCCGGGTGTCTTCATGTAGAACGACAGCATCAGGTCGTTGACGTGCCGGCCCAAGGTCGCCGACATCGGTACCTTCTTGCGCATCGCCCGGTCCAGCGTCAGCCCGACGTCGTCGGTGTTCTCGACCTCGACCATGAGGTGCACGATCCCGCTCGGCGTCGGCATCGGCAGGAACGCCAGGCTGTGGTGGCGCGGGTTGCAGCCGAAGAACCGCAGCCACGCGGGCGGTCCGTCGGCCGGGCGACCGACGAACTGCGGTGGCAGCCGCATCGAGTCGCGCAGCCGGAACCCCAGCACGTCGCGGTAGAAGTGCAGCGCGGCTTCATCGTCCGAAGTGGACAGCACGACGTGCCCGAGGCCCTGCTCCTCGGTCACGAACCGGTGTCCGTACGGCGAAACAACCCGCCGGTGTTCCAAAGCCGCGCCGTGGAAGACCTCCAGGGTGTTGCCGGACGGGTCCTCGAACCTGATCAGCCCGTTCACCCGCCGTTCGGCCAGGTCCTCGGCCGATCCCTCGACGTAGGAAACCCCGGCCGACGCCAGCCGTTTCGCCACCTCGTCGAGCTCGGCCTCGGTCGCGGCCTCCCACCCGGAAGCCAGCAACCGGTCGGACTCACCGGGCACGATCACCAACCGCGCCGGGAAGTCGTCCATCCGCAGGTACAAAGCGCCTTCGGTGGCCCCCTTGCCCTCGACCATGCCGAGGACCTTCAACCCGAACTCACGCCACCGAGCCATGTCGGTGGCCTCGATCCGGAGATAGCCCAGCGAACGGATCCCCATCACGCCTCCGTCAGGAAGTCGGTCGCGAGCCGGTTGAACTCGTCGAACTTCTCCAGTTGAGCCCAGTGCCCACACCCGCCGAACACGTGCAGCTGCGCGCGCGGGATCAGCTTCAACGCCAGCAACGCGCCGTCCAGCGGGTTCACCCGGTCCTCGCGGCCCCACACCAGCAGCACCCGCTGGCGCAGCTTGTACGCCTCCCGCCAGAGCATCCCCTGCTCGAAGTCGGGCCCGGCGAACGACTTGCCCAGCGCGGCCATGGCGCGCAACGCCTCCGGCTGGCGCGCGGCCTCGAACCGTTCGTCGATGAGCTCGTCGGTGATCAGCGACTGGTCGAACACCATGATCCGCAGGAACTCCTCGATCTTCTCCCGGGTCGGCGTGCGGGCGAACGCGCCGAGCTTGCGCACGCCCTCCGTCGGATCCGGGGAGAACACGTTGAGGGACAACCCGCCCGGCCCCATCAGCACGAGCCTGCCCGCTCGTTTGCCGTGGTCCAGCGCGAACCGGACCGCGGTACCGCCTCCGAGCGAGTTGCCCAGGATGTGCGCCCGCTCAACGCCCAGATCGTCGAGCAGGTCCTTCAAAGCCCTTGCCGCGAAAGTGAAGTACTGGTCGTGCTCCGCGGGCTTGTCGGACTGCCCGTAGCCGGGCAGGTCGACGGCCAGCACGCGGAACGACTTCGCGAACACCGGGATGTTGCGGCCGAAGTTGCTCAGCGACGACGCACCGGGCCCGCCGCCGTGCAACAGGACCAGCGTCTCCGCGTGGTCCGTGCCCGATTCTGGGCCCGCTTCGTGGTAGTGCAACCGAACCTTCACAGCACTCCCCTCAGAACAGCCCGTCGCGGACCTGGATGCCGAGCTCGTTCTTGCCGTACAGGACGAGCACGCGCTCCGGGTCGTTGGCCGCGTGCACGCGTGCGGCGTGGGCGTCGCGCCAGAACCGGGGCAGCGGCGCGCTCTGGTTGATGGCCTTGCCACCCGCGCTCTCGAAGAGCCGGTCGATCGCGGAGATCGCCCGCGCGCTGCCGAGCACCTGGTCACGTCGTGCCCGCAGGCGCAGGTCGATCGGGATCTTCGTACCGGCGACGGCGTGTTCCCACTCGTCGTTGATGTCCTTCTCGAGCTGCCACCACGCGGTGTCGATGTCGTTGGCCGCGGTGGCGATCCGCACCTGCGCGAACGGGTCCTCGACCGACTTCTCGCCGAGGTAAGCGGCCCGGACGCGTTCGCGGGTCGCGCCGACGTGCAGGTCGTACGCGCCGGCCGCCATGCCGATCATCGGCGCGGTGATCGCGTACGGGTGGATCGTCCCGTACGGCATCCGGAACAGCGGGCCGGGATTGACGTCCTGGCCGGGACAGACGCACCGCGCGGTGTGCAGCATGCTCAGCGCCCGGTGTTCCGGCACGAACACGTCCTCGACCACGATGTCGTTGCTGCCGGTGCCGCGCAGGCCGACCGTGTCCCAGACGTCGTTGATCGTGTAGTCGGCGATCGGCAGCAGGAACGTGCGGAAGTCGACGGGCTTGCCCTCGTCGTTCATCACCAGGCCGCCGAGCAGCACCCAGGTGGCGTGGTCGCAGCCGGACGAGAAGCTCCACTTGCCGCTGAACCGGAACCCGCCCTCGACCGGCGTCGCACGGCCCGTCGGCGCGTAGGACGACGAGATCCGGGTGTCCTGGTCCTCGCCGAACACCTCGTCCTGCGCCTGGACGTCGAACAACCCGACGTGCCACGGGTGCACGCCGAGCACGGACGCGACCCAGCCCGTCGACCCGCACGCGCTCGCGATCAGCTTCACGGCCGTGTAGAAGTCGAGCGGATGTGACTCGAAACCGCCGTACCGAACGGGCTGCAGCATCCGGAAGAACCCGATCTCCTGCAACGCCTTCACCGACTCCGGCGGCACCTTGCGCAGCTCTTCCGCCTCCGCCGCGCGTTCCCGCAGGCTGGGCAGCAGCTCCCGCACCTTGCCGAGGATTTCCTCGCTCATCGGACTTTCTCCCTGCTCAGCTCCAGTGCGATGTCGATCAGCTGGTCCTCTTGCCCGCCCACGAGCCGGCGTTCGCCTGCCCGGATGAGGATCTGCGCGCCGGACACGCCATAGCGTTGCGCCTGCGTGTAGGCGTGTTTGAGGAAGCTGGAGTAGACGCCCGCGTAGCCCATCATCAGCGCCATCCGGTCGAGCAGGCACTCCTCGGGCATGACGGGCCGGACGACGTCCTCGGCCGCGTCCACGATCTTGAAGAAGTCGACGCCGGTTTCGAACCCGAGCTTGTCGCACACGCCGACGAACGCTTCCAGGGGCGTGTTTCCCGCGCCCGCACCGAATCCGCGCACGCTGCCGTCGATCTGCTTGGCGCCGGCCCTCGCGGCAGCCACCGAGTTCGCCACGCTGAGGCCGAGGTTCTCGTGGCCGTGGAACCCGACCTGGGCGTCGTCCCCCAGTTCCGCGACCAGCGCTTCGACGCGATCGGAAACCTGTTCCAGCACCAGGGCTCCGGCCGAGTCCACCACGTAGACGCACTGGCAACCGGCGTCCGCCATGATCCGCGCCTGCTTCGCCAACGCCTCTGGCGGTTGCGAATGGGCCATCATCAGGAACCCGACAGTCTCCAGCCCACGCTCGCGAGCCAGCTGGAAGTGCTGGACGGAGACGTCCGCTTCGGTGCAGTGCGTGGCGATCCGGACGATCGAGGCGCCGTTGTCCTGCGACACCAGGATGTCGTCCTTCACGCCGACCCCGGGCAGCATCAGCACGGCGATCTTGGCCTGGGTCGCGGTCTCCACCGCGACCTTGATCAGGTCCTGCTCAGGCGTGAGACTGAAGCCGTAGTTGAACGACGACCCGCCGAGCCCGTCGCCGTGGGTCACCTCGATCACCGGCACCCCGGCGCCGTCCAGTGCCGCCACGATCGAGCGCACGTCCTCGACGGTGAACTGGTGGCGCTTGTGGTGCGAGCCGTCACGCAGTGACGTGTCGGTCAGCCGCAGCTGCATTGGCGATCTCCTCCCCCACCTTGGTCGCGGCGGCGGTCATGATGTCGAGGTTCCCGGCGTACGCGGGCAGGAAGTCACCGGCACCGGCGACCTCCACGAAGATCGACACGCGACCGGCGTCGAACTGCGGTTCGCTCAGCAACCGGAAACCCGGGACGTACGAACGGATGTCGGTCTCCATCCGGGCGATCGAGTCCGTGATCAGATCCGGGTCGGCGTCCTCGGGGATCGCGCAGAAGATCGTGTCGCGCATGATCATCGGCGGGTCCGCCGGGTTCAGCACGATGATCGCCTTGCCGCGTTCCGCTCCCCCGATCGCCTCGATCCCGTGGCTGGTGGTGCGGGTGAACTCGTCGATGTTGGCCCGCGTCCCCGGTCCCGCCGACACCGACGCCACGCTCGCGACGATCTCCGCGTACGACACCGGCACGACCCGGGACACCGCGTACACCACGGGAATGGTGGCCTGGCCACCACACGTGATCAGGTTGAGGTTGGGCGCGTCGCGATGGTCGCCCAGGTTCACCGGCGGCACGACGTACGGCCCGACCGCGGCCGGGGTCAGGTCGATCGCCCGGATCCCGGCCTCGGCGTAGCGCGGCGCGTTCGCCCGGTGCACCGCCGCGGACGTCGCCTCGAACACGACGTCCGGCAGCTCGTCCTGACACAGCAACCACTCCGCGCCGTCGACCGAGACCTCCAGGCCCAGCGACGCCGCGCGCTTGAGGCCCTCGCTGGCCGGGTCGATGCCCACCATCCAGCGAGGTTCCAGCACTTCGGAACGCAGGAGCTTGTAGAGCAGGTCGGTGCCGATGTTGCCGGAGCCGACGATGGCCGCCTTCACCCGTTCACCTCATTCGAATTTCAGGTCGACAGAACCAAGTCCGGCGAACTCGGCGTGGAACTCGTCACCCGGCCGCGCGTCGATCGCCCGCGTGCACGATCCCGGCAGCACGATGTCGCCTGCCAGCAACCGGACGCCGAACGAAGCGACCTTCTCCGCCAGCCACGCCACCGCGATCGCCGGGTCGCCGAGCACCGCGTCACCACGTCCTTCGGCCACCACTTCACCGTTGCGGCGCAAGGTCGCCGCCACCGCGCCGATGTCCAGTTCGGACGGACGAACGCGTTCGGAGCCGAGCATGAACCCGGCCGACGACGCGTTGTCCGCGATGGTGTCCTGCAGCCCGATCCGCCAGTTCTCGATCCGGCTGTCGATCAGCTCGATGGCCGGCGCGACGAACTCGGTGGCGGCCAGCACGTCCTCGACCGTGCAGCCCTCACCCGGCAGATCACGAGCCAGCAGGAACGCGATCTCCACCTCGACCCGCGGGTACAGGTACGCCGACGCGTCGGCCGTGCCCGCGAGCTGCATGTCGTCGAGCAGGTGGCCGTAGTCCGGTTCGTCGACACCCATCATCTGCTGCATCGCCAACGACGACAGCCCGACCTTGTGACCGATCACGTCGCGGTTGCGATGGCGGACGTTGAGCAGCTGGATCTCGTACGCGTCCACCACGTCGATCTCGGGATACAGCTCGACCAGCGGCTTGATCGGCACGCGGTCGCGTTCCGCCACGCGCAGCAGCTCGGCGGCCGCCTCCCTCTTCTGGATCGTCAGCACCTGGCCTCCTTCGAGACGTGTTGCCCAGCGCGACGCCCGGAGAAGACGCAGTCGGCGAGCGCGAGTCCACTGACGTAGGACTCGGAGCACACCCCGACTGCCGACCGCCCGGCGGCGTACAGTCCGGGAACTCCCTGCACCTGGCCGGTTTCCTCGTCGACGACGAGTCCGCCGAGCGTCAGCATCGGGCACGGGTAACCGAACCCCGCACGCACCGACACGTTGATCAACGAATAGGGCGGCCTCCCGAACGCTTCCGGTACGCCGATTCCCGCTTTCGCAGCTACTTCCTCGACGGTCAGCGCGGTGACCAGGCCGCGGCCCAGCAGGTGGCGGACCTGCCAGCGCTGGAACCGCGCCGTCTGCGTCCGCACCTGAGCGCGCGCCGTCCGCAGGACGTCGTCGTCGATCAGCAGCCACGCCTTGCCCCCGCGCGCGACGATCTCACTGCCGATGGCCGCGCCGTACCGCGTCGCGTCGCCGAACCGCCGGCCCTCGCTGTCGACGAGCACCCCGCGCTGCAACGCGCTGGGCGGCGTGATGAACCGCCACACCGAGACCTTGTCCATCCGCGCGGTCTTCCCACCAGCCGCGATGCCCAGCCGGATGCCGCCACCGTCGTCGCCCGGAGTGCCCAGCGCGAGTCCTCCCCGGTACGCCGGAGCGTTCTCGTGCACCAGGTCGCGATCGGCGATGAACCCACCGGCGGCGATGATCACGCCCTGGCGTGCGGTCACCGTCACCGTGCGGGCGAACCGCTCCAACCAGGCCGCGAGCCCGAACAGCCTCCTGCCGAGCGGTGGGTAGTAGAGCCACGGCTTGGCGCCGGCCCGGGACAACGCCCCGTGCAGGGCTTTCGGCAGCCCGGACAGCACGCGGCACCGGACGCCCGTCACCCGGCCGTCCGTCGTGACCAGCTCGACCGCGCGGGCCTGCGGCATGATCCGCACGCCCGCCCGGCGGGTCGCTTCCGCCAACCGGGCGAAGAAGACCTTGCCCGAGGTGCCTTTCGCCCTGGTCCGGTGCCCGCGCGGGGCCGGGTTCGGCCAGGCGTCCTCGCTGCCGGACTGATACAGGTAGTAGTCGTCGGTCGGGTACGAGGTCTTGAACGGGGACACGCGGGCGTCGAACGGCACGCCCTGGTCCTCCAGCCAGGCCAGCATCTTCGCGCTGTCCTCGCAGAACCGGCGCAGCGTCGCCTCGGACACCGCGTCGCGGACCTCGTGCCGCAGGTACTCGACCATCGCGTCGACCGAATCGGTGACACCGGCCTCGACCTGCTGCCGCGTCCCACCGCCCGCGTAGACGACTCCACCGGACAACGCGGTCGCGCCACCGCCGGCGAACCGGTCGAGGACCACCACGGACGCACCGCCGGCAGCGGCCTCGATGGCGGCGCACGCACCAGCAGCACCGAAACCGATGACGACCACGTCCGCGGAGACGTCCACGCTTAACCCTCCCGAAACGTGTTCTCGGTGAGTCGACTTGCCTGGAACTCCTACACCATAGCGCCAAAGCGCCCCAGAACTATAACCTGTTCTAGTCTGACTTCCGGGGAGGTGCGATGTACGACGTGATCGTCGTCGGCAGCGGCGCGGCGGGCATGACAGCCGCGCTCTGCACCGCTCAACACGGCCTGCGCACCCTCGTCGTGGAGAAGGCCGAGCACTACGGCGGCTCGACCGCGCGGTCCGGCGGCGGCATCTGGGTGCCGAACAACGGCGTGCTCACCGCCAACGGCGTCGCCGACTCACCAGAGCAGGCCAGCACCTACCTGGGGCACATCGCCGGGGAGGTGCCCGCCGAGCTCCGTCAGGCGTTTCTCGACTCCGGACCCGCGATGCTCGCGTTCGTCGTCGCGCACACACCGCTGAAGTTCCGCTGGGTCCGCGACTACGCCGACTACTACCCCGAGGCACCCGGCGGCCAGCCGCGGGGCCGCTCGGTCGAGCCCCTTCCGTTCAACGCGACCCTCCTCGGCGACGAGCTCAAGAACCTCGAACCGCCGTACGTGCCGACCCCCGCGGGCATCGTGATCACCCAGTCCGACTACAAGTGGCTGACGCTGGTCGGACGGCATCCGCGCGGCCTGGTCACCGCCGCCAAGGTCTTCGCCCGCCGGTTCCTGCCGGGCAGGCGGCTGACCATGGGCCAGGCACTGGCCGCCGGACTTCGCACCGGCCTGAAAGCACTCGACGTCGAGGTCCGGCTCAACACCGCGATGACCGACCTGCACTACGAGAACGGCCGGGTCGCCGGAATCCTGGTGGGCGACAAGCTGATCCTCGCGAACCACGTGGTCCTGGCAGCAGGCGGGTTCGAGCACAACGAAAGGATGCGCAAGCAACACCAGGGCATCGGTACGGAGTGGACAGTGGGCGCCAAGGCCAACACCGGCGACGGCATCGAGGCGGGCGTGCGAGCCGGTGCCGCTGTCGGTCTGATGGACGACGCCTGGTGGGGCCCGTCGGTCCCGTTGCCGCGCGGCCCGTTCTTCCTGCTCGCCGAACGCTCACTGCCCGGCTGCGTGCTGGTCGACAAGATCGGCCGCCGGTTCGTCAACGAGGCCGCGCCCTACATCGACGTGGTCAACGCGATGACCGGCGACACCTGGCTCGTCTTCGACCACACCTACCGCAGCCGTTACCCGTTCTGCGGCGTCCCGCCCCGCCGCCCGCTCCCCCGGCGTTGGAAGGAATCCTTCGTCACCGCGCCGAGCCTCGAAGAACTCGCCCAGGAAGCCGACCTGCCCGAGCTCATCGAAACCGTCCGGCGGTTCAACACGCTGGCCGTGGACGGCAACGACGCCGACTTCCAGCGCGGCGAGAGCGCGTACGACCGTTACTACGGCGACCCGCGCAACCACCCGAACCCCAACCTGGCGCCGCTGACCACCGGCCCGTTCTACGCGGTGAAGATCGTGCCCGGCGACCTCGGCACCAAGGGCGGCCTGCGCACCGACACCCGTGCGCGGGTGCTGCGCGAGGACGGTTCGGTGATCGAAGGCCTGTACGCGGCGGGCAACACCAGCGCGTCGGTGATGGGTCACACCTACGCGGGCGCGGGCGCCACCCTCGGACCGGCCATGACCTTCGGTTATCTCGCCGGCCTCGACATCTCTGGAGGAGAGCCATGACGCAGGACGCCGTACGCAACATCGACACCGGCGCGCCTCCAGCGCGGTTCGCGCGCGGCTGGCACTGCCTCGGACTGGCGAGCAGCTTCCGCGACGGCAAACCCCACGCCGTGGAGGCGTTCGGCACCAAGCTCGTGGTGTTCGCGGGCGAGGACGGCAAGATCAACGTGCTGGACGGGTACTGCCGGCACATGGGCGGTGACCTCACCCAGGGCACGATCAAGGGCGACAACATCGCCTGCCCGTTCCACGACTGGCGCTGGGCGGGCAACGGCCGGTGCGTCGACATCCCTTACGCCAAGCGGGTTCCGTTGCGGGCGCGCACCCGGTCGTGGATCACGATGGAGGAGAACAAACAGCTCTTCGTGTGGAACGACCCGCAGGGCAACCCGCCGCCCGAGCACGTGACGATCCCGCGCATCGACGCCGCGTTCAGCACCGAGTGGAGCAACTGGACCTGGGACTCGGTGGTGATCGAGGGCGCGAACTGCCGCGAGATCATCGACAACGTCGTCGACATGGCCCATTTCTTCTACATCCACTTCGCGTTCCCGACGTACTTCAAGAACGTGATGGAGGGCCACGTCGCCTCGCAGTACCTGACCACGCGGGGCCGGCCGGACGTCGCGATGGGCTCGAACTACACGGGTGACGTGGAAGTCCGGTCCGAGGCCGCGTACTACGGGCCGTCGTACATGATCGACTACCTGTGGAACGACTACAAGGGTATCGAGATCGAGACCGTGCTGATCAACTGCCACTACCCGATCACGCCGAACTCGTTCCGGCTGCAGTGGGGCGCGATCGTGAAGAAGCTGCCCGGCGTCGACGACGTGCACGCCGACAAGATCGCGGCCAAGTTCGCCCGCGGCATCGGCGTCGGGTTCCTGCAGGACGTGGAGATCTGGCAGAACAAGACGCG
Organism: Lentzea alba; assembly: GCF_011067745.1. Classification (GTDB taxonomy): domain Bacteria; phylum Actinomycetota; class Actinomycetes; order Mycobacteriales; family Pseudonocardiaceae; genus Lentzea; species Lentzea alba. The sequence goes on along the minus strand of NZ_JAAMPJ010000010.1, from coordinate 166,604 downwards.
GATCGACAACCCGTTGCTGTGCGAGGAGGACGGGCCGGTCTACCAGCTGCGGCGCTGGTACGAGCAGTTCTACGTCGACGTGGAGGACGTCAGCGACGACATGGTGCGGCGCTTCGAGTTCGAGGTCGACACGAGCCGCGCGGTCGAAGTCTGGGAGAAGGAGGTCGCCGAGAACCTCGCCAGGCGGGAACCGGCACCTCAGGAGCAGGCGACGTGAGCGAGCGCGACGAGTTCCTGGTCGGCGGGATGGTGCCGGTTCGCTGCGACTGCGGGAACCGGGTGCTGGTGAAGAAGAACAGCCCGCAGCACACGAGCGTGCAGTGGCTGTCCGACACCAGCTCCTGTCCGGAACTGTGCGGGGCGCGGCTCGCGCTGGTGCCGACCTGCCTGCGGTTGCGCGACAGCATCGAGAAGGCCGTGCGCGAGGGGACGCTGGAGGTCGCCGATGGCTGAGGTGCACCGGCTGCGGGTCGACGCCGTGATCGAGGAGACCGCCGACGCGCGCTCCTTCGTGTTGTCCGGCGCCTCGTTCTCTCCGCGTCCCGGCCAGTTCCTCACCGTGCGGGCGGGTGACGTGGCGCGCTGCTACTCCCTGTCCAGCGCGCCGGGTGAGCCGTTGAAGATCACGGTCAAGCGCACGCCGGACGGCTACGGCTCGGCGTGGATGTGCTCCTCGTTGTCCGTCGGCATGGAACTGGACGTGCTGGCACCGGCCGGGGTGTTCACGCCATCCTCGCTGGACGGCTCGTTGCTCGCGTTCGCGGCCGGCAGCGGGATCACACCGGTGATGTCGATCATCAGGGCTGTGCTGACCCAGGGCTCCGGGCGGGTGTTCCTGGTGTACGCCAACCGGGACGAGAGCTCGGTGATCTTCGCTCGCGAGCTGGACGAGCTGTCCCGTTCCTGCCCGGATCGGCTGACTGTCGTGCACTGGCTGGAGTCGGTGCAGGGGTTGCCGCACGCGGGCGCGCTGCGGGCGTTCGTCCGGGAGTGCGACGAGGCTTTCGTGTGCGGGCCCGGGCCGTTCATGGAGGCGGCCCGCAAGGCGTTGCACGATGTTCCGGTCGTGCACATCGAGAAGTTCGTGTCGTTGTCCAGCGACCCGTTCTCCGAGGTAGTGCCGGTGGCGGACGATCGACCGGACGCGGTGGTCGAGGTCTCACTGGACGGCTCGCAGCATCGGTTCGCCTGGCCCGCACGTCAGAAACTGCTCGACCTGTTGCTGGAGAACGGACTGGACGCGCCGTACTCGTGCCGCGAGGGCGCGTGCAGCGCGTGCGCGTGCCGACTCGTCGAGGGCGAGGTGAAGATGCTCAACAACGACGTGCTCGACTCCGAGGACATCGCCGAGGGCATCGTGCTGGCGTGCCAGTCGGTTCCGGTCACCGACACGGTGAAAATCACCTACGAGTGAGGGGCGCTTGATGCCGATCGATCCTGCCGTCGCCGTCGGGGCGGAGCTGCCCGAGATCAAGTTCTCCTGGACCCAGTCGGACGTGCTGCTCTACCACCTCGCACTGGGGGCAACGGAACTCCGTTACGTGTATGAGGAAGGCCTGCGGGTGCTGCCGACGTTCGGCGTCGTCGCGCCCCGGTTCCACGAGACCGCACCGCCCGTCGTGTCGTTCCCCGGTGTCGACATCGACCTGGCGCGGGTGCTGCACGGCACGCAGGAGATCACCGTGCACGGGGCGTTGCCCGCCTCGGGCGAGGCGGTGCTGCGCACGCGGATCGCGGACGTGTGGGACAAGGGCAAGGCCGCGGTCATCGTGCAGGAAGCCACGGCTTTCTCGTTGGACGGAGCCGCGCTCTACACGACCCGGTCCAGCATATTCGCGCGCGGCGAGGGCGGGTTCGGTGGCTCACGTGGCCCGTCGGGCAAGGTCGAGATGCCTTCCCGGGAGCCTGATGCCGTGATCGAGACCCCGACGCTGCCGCAGCAGGCCTACCTGTACCGGCTTTGTGGCGACCGGAATCCGCTGCACGCCGATCCGGAGTTCGCTCAGCGGGCGGGCTTCGACGCGCCGATCCTGCACGGCCTGTGCACGTACGGGGTGGTGTGCAAGGCGGTGATCGACGCGCTGCTCGACGGGCCGGAGCAGGTGCTGTCGTTCGGGGCGAAGTTCGCGGGCGTGGTCTTTCCCGGCGAAACGCTGACGACGCGGGTGTGGCGGGACGGGCCACGGTTCGTGTTGACGACGTTCGCCGCGGACCGTCCCGTGCTCGCTGATGCCGTGCTCAGCCTCGCAGAGTCCACCGTTGGTTAGCACCGCCGTGGCACGACCAGAGGATGAGTTTCGTGCCGGCGGCCGTGCCACCGGCGTTGGCGTCCAGGCACAGACCTGACTGCACGCCGGAGATGGTGCCGTTCGAGTTGACGTTCCACTGCTGGTTCGCACCGCCGTGGCAGTCCCAGATGATCACCTGGGTGCCGTTGGTGGTGCCCTGACCGTTGGCGTCCAGGCACTTGTTGCCGTAGACCTGCAGCTTCTTGTCCGCCGTGTAGGTCCAGCGCTGCCGGTCGGTGCTCTGGCAGTCCGCCAGCTGCGCCTGGGTGCCGTTGGTGTTGGCCGGCGCGTCGGCGCACCGGTTGGATTGGCCGCCGACGATCTGCACGCCCGGCTGCGGGTTACCCCCTCCCGGTGGGGCGTAGCCGGCCGCGGCGATGTTGGCCTGCACGGCGTCCTCGGTGGCGTTCGACGGATAGCCGGAGGTGAGCACGCCCTCGAAGAACGTGCCGGCGCCGGTGACGCTGTTGTCACCGCCGATGCCGAGGAGGATCGCGCCCTGCTTCTTCATCGGGTGGTAGCCCTTGGGGCGCGGACCGTCGAACATGGTCGACAGACCGCCCGACTGCGCGTTGCCGCCGCGGATGGCCCAGTGGTTCGGCTCGCCCTTGACGATCGCCGTCACGAAGCGGTGGTTGATGGTCGGATTCTTGTTGTAACCGGCGTTCACCCCGGAGAACAGCCCCCACTCCAGATCAGCCATGATCCACGGGCCAGGGCCGTCGCCGTAGCCCCACTGCTTGCTGGATCCGAAGTAGACGGTCTCCATGATGGCGGGACTGTCGGCGGTGTTGGTCGTCTGCGCGTTGCCGTAGTCGAAGCAGCACCACTGGTTGTAGTGCTGGCCGTCGACGACGGCGTAGATGCCTTCCGGCTGGTCACCCGTCGCGACACCGTTCGTCTTGTTGTTGCGGTAGCCGGTGCCCGGAGAGATGTAGACCCCGTAGGCCTTCTGGCCGCCAACGGTGACCGGCGCGGCCTTCGCGTCGGCGAGGTTGTCCCATCCACCGGGCGCGGGGCCGGGGAAGTGACCGGGTGGCGCCTGGGTGAGGTGGTTACCCCGGCCGGACTGGTCGTAGATGACGCTGATGAGGCAGGTCGCGGTGGCGCAGAACGCGTCCTGGGCGGCGCTGTCGGCCACCCCGCCCGCGCTGAGCACACCGATGTCCCGCGTGGTGTTGTCCGAGGACCTTCTGACCTGGTAGAGCGGGCCGTTGTAGTTGCCGTACAATGCCCTCGTGGTGCTGTGCGCGGCCACGCAGGGTGTGCCGCCGGTGGTATAGATGTCGCACGGACCGGATGCCGCCGCGAGTGCGCTCGACTCCTCGGACAGAGCGATGGCGGGGACAGCGAGCGCGAGTGACGCCGTAACAACGATGCCGAGACGGGCTGATCGACCTCTCATGCCTGCCGATGCCTTCCGTGGGCTGCCCCCAGGTCGAACCGGTTCGGCAGGATCCGAGGACAAAGCTGAATACCGTCAACTGCACAACGTCCCGCAAATGACGGTATTCAGCAAGGCACCCATGTCGAACGGCACCAACTATGGTCGAACCGGTTCGACGGACTGGGCCAGGACCAGGCCGCTGGTCGGGACGCCGGTACCCGCGGTGACCAGGACGTGCTCGACGTTCGCCACCTGGTTCACCGCGGTGCCGCGCACCTGGCGCACGCCCTCGGCGATGCCGTTCATCCCGTGCAGGTAGGCCTCGCCGAGCTGGCCGCCGTGCGGGTTGAGCGGAAGCGCGCCGTCCAGTTCGAGAGCACCCGACGCCACGAAGTCGCGAGCCTCGCCCTTGCCGCAGAACCCCAGCTCCTCCAACTGCACCAACACGAACGGCGTGAAGTGGTCGTACAACACGGCGACGTCCACATCGGACGGACCGATGCCCGACTTCTCCCACAACCCGCGCGCCACGACACCCATCTCGGGCAGGCCGGTCAGATCATCCCGGTAGTAGCTGGTCATGATGAACTGATCGACACTGCTGCCCTGAGTGGCCGCCTTGATGTGCGCGGGCTTGTGCGGCAGGTCGCGTGCCCGTTCCGCCGAGGTCACCACGAGTGCGACCCCGCCATCGCTCTCCTGGCAGCAGTCGAGCAGCCGCAACGGTTCGGCGATCCACCGCGACGCCTGATGGTCCTCCAAGGTGATCGGGCGGCCGTGGAACCACGCGTGCGGGTTCGTGGCGGCGTGCTTGCGGTCGATCACCGCGATCCGGCCGAAGTCTTCCGAAGTCGCGCCGTACTCGTGCATGTACCGGCGGGCGAACATGGCGACCATCGCGCCCGGTGTGCCCAGGCCCATCGGGTACGACCAGCTGTTGTCGATGTTCGCCGCGGCCGCGGTCTGGACCTGGCCGAACCGGTGGCCCGACCGCTCGTTGAACGCCCGGTAACACACGACTACCCGGGCCGCGCCGGTCTCGATCGCCATCGCGGCCTGTTGGACGGTCGCGCACGCCGCTCCGCCGCCGTAGTGGACGCGACTGAAGAACGTCAGCTCCGGGATGCCCAGCTCACGGGCGACCGCGATCTCGGTGTTGGTGTCCATGGTGAAGCTGACCAGGCCATCCACATCGGACGGTTCCAGGCCGGCGTCCGCCAGTGCCGCTCGCACGGCCTCGGCGGCCAGTTGGAGTTCGCTGCGGCCGGAGTCCTTGGAGAAGTCGGTCGCGCCGATTCCCACGATCGCGGCGTTCATGCCGGCACCTCGATCTTCACGGTGCCGGTGACGTGGTCACCGTGCGCGGTCCGGCCGACCACCTCGACGACGAGGTCCTGCTGCGAGCGTTCGATCACCTGGCCGAAGAACTTCAAAGTGTCGTAGGCGAAGCAAGGCGCGCCGAGGCGGATGTTCACCTGACGCACCAACGCTTCCGGGCCCGCCCAGTCCGTGACGTAGCGCTGCACCAGGCCGGTCGTGGTGAGAATGTTGATGAAGATGTCCTTCGAGCCGCGCTGGATCGCCAGGTCGCGGTCGTGGTGGACGTCCTGGAAGTCGCGCGTGGCCAGCGCGGTGCTGATCACGAACGTCGGCGTGGCCTCGACGTGCCACTCGGGCAGGGAATCACCGATCCGCACGGGGCCTCCAGCTCGGCATCGTCAGTTCGTCGTCGACCTTCGTGAACACGACCTCGACCGGCAGGCCGATGCTCGGCTCGCCGTCCAGTTCGCCGAGCATCCGGACGCCCTCGTCCAGTTCGATCAGCGCGATCACGAACGGGGTCTGCTTGCCGGGCACCTGCGGGTGGTGGTGCACGACGTAGCTGTAGACCACGCCGCGGCCGTCCGAAACCAGGTACTTCGGTTTGGTGGCACCGCATTCCGGGCACATCGGGCCCGGCGGGTGCCTCAGCAGCCCGCAACCACCGCAGCGCTGGATACGCAGCTCGCCCACCCGGCAGCCTTCCCAGAAGTACTCGGTGTCGCGGTTGATGGACGGCCGGATCGCCTGGGCTTTCGGGGTTTCCGACGCCGGTTCGGGGCTCCGCGCAGCGGGCTTGAACTTCAGCACCCGGAACCGCATCTCGGCCACGGCCTCGTCCCCGACCCACCAGGTGCTGCGAGTCGTCACGAACCAGCCCTCACCCAGCCCCGTCTGCTTCGGGCCGGTGACGTCCTCCAGGCTCGTCGTCACCGACAGGTGCTCGCCGACCTTCAGGTACCGGTGGTAGGTCTGGTCGCTGTTGGTGGCGACCACGGACGTGTACCCGGCCTCGTCCAGGATCTTCATCATCGCGCCGAGCGGGTCGTCGAGGGCGCGCTGGCCGTGCAGCCCGGCCATCGTCCACACCTGCACCATCGCGGGCGGCGCGACCTCGGTGTAGCCGGGGTGCTGGTCGCCGATGGCCTCCAGCCAGTTGTTGATCATCGGCAGGTTGACCGGGTCACGCGCGAACCGTGGCGCCGACTCGCCCTGTTCGGCGATGCGCGCGGCTTCCTTCTCGATGTCGATCATCGCACCACCCGTGGTAGTCCGAGTCCGATGTTGGCGATCAGCTCGCGCTGGATCTCGTTCACTCCCCCGCCGAAGGTCAGCACGAGGTTGCGCCGCGCCTGCACGTCCAGCCACCGCACCAGTTCCGCGTCGGCGCCGTGGCGCCCGACCAGTTCTTCCAGCAACCGGCCGATGCGCTGGGTCCGGTCCGCGGCGAACACCTTGGTGGCGCTGGCGTCGGCGACCTCCACCTCACCGCTGGCGACCTGCCAGTTGAGCAGTTCGTTCACCCGGTGCACGGCTCGTGCCTCGGCGAACGCCCTGCGCACGTCCGGTTCGTCGAGCAGCTGACGGTCCGCGGCCCAGCGGTGGACCCGTTCGATCAGCGCGCCGAGCCGGCCGGACGGGCCGAGCATCACGCGTTCGTGGTTGAGCTGGGTGGTGATCAGCCGCCAGCCCTTGTTCTCCTCGCCGACGCGCCTGTTTTCGGGCACCCGCACGTCGTTGTAGTAGGTGGCGTTGACGTGGTGCGCGCCGTCGCAGGTGATGATCGGCGTCCACGAGTAGCCGGGATCCGTGGTGTCGACGATGAGGATCGTGATGCCCTTGTGCCGCGAGTCCGGCGCTCCGGTGCGGCAGGCCAGCCACACGTAGTCCGCGTCGTGCCCTCCCGTCGTGAACGTCTTCTGCCCGTTGACGACGTAGTGATCGTCTTGGCGTACGGCCTTGGTGCGCAACGCGGCGAGGTCGGTGCCCGCGTCCGGTTCGGTGTAGCCGATGGCGAAGTGGATGTCGCCCTTGAGGATCCGCGGCAGGAAGAAGTCCTTCTGCTCCTGCGTGCCGAACGCCTGCAGCGTGGGCCCGACCGTCTGCAGCGTCACGTACGGCAGCGGGACGTCCGCGCGGGCAGCCTCGTTGACGAAGATCTGCTGCTCGACCGGCCCGAACCCCTTGCCGCCGTACTCCCGCGGCCATCCGACACCGAGCCTGCCGTCGCGCCCGAGCCTCTTGACGAGTTCGCGGTAGGTGTGGCCGTGCCGTTCGGTGAGCATCGCCTCGCGTTCCCCGGCGGACATGAGGTTCGCGAAGTACTCGCGCAGCTCGTCCCGCAGCGCGACCTGCTCGGCGGTGAGGTCAATGAACATCGATGGCTCCCAAGCGGTGCTCCACTCCGCCGACGAACCGCGTCAGCTCCTTGGCCATGCCGTAGTACCGGTGCATCGGGTAGGTGATGTCGAGGCCGAGGCCGCCGTGCAGGTGGTGACAGGTGTGCACGGCCGGCAGGGCTTCGGCCGCGAGCCAGTACGCGGCCGTGTCCAGGTCGCGGTCGTCGAGGCTCCAACAGGCGGTCAGCGCGGCCAGGTGGAGGGTGCGGGCGGCGATGTAGACGTCCGCGACCTGGCTCGCCGCCGCCTGGAAGGTCGAGATGGGTTTGCCGAACTGGTGGCGGGTGCCGACATGCTTGACGGTGAGGTCGAGGGCTCCGGCCAGCACGCCGTCCGCGACCGCGCACGCCCCGGCCAGGGCGAATCGCCGCAGATCCGCGGCCGCGCCGGCCAGCTCTTCGCCACGGGCGCGGTCGAAGCGCACGGTTCCGTCCGATGTGGACACACCTGGTTGCGCCGGGTCGACGATGAAGACGCCGGTGTCGGTGCTGACCAGGATCCGTCGTGCTTCGGCGGCGTGCGGCACGTTGATCTTCACGCCGGTGATCCCGTCCGGGCCCGCCGTCGTGCTCGGCGAGGCCGGCAGTGGACGGGACGGTTCACTCAGCGCGGCGGTCAGCACGCCGTGGTGCTCGGTGACCAGCGGCAGGAGCTCGTCCTGTTGCTCCGGCGTGCCGTGCTTGGCGATCGGCAGCACGCCGAGCGCCAGCGTGGCCAGCGCCGGCACGTCCACCGCCTTCCGTCCGACCTCGGTGAGCAGCACGGCGGTTTCCAGGACGCCGAGCCCGTCGCCACCGAGCCGTTCCGGAACGGCCAGCGCCAGCAGTCCCGCCTCCCCCAACGCCTTCCAGGGGGTGTCGCTCTCCCTGCCCAGCACGTCGGCCGCGAGCGCGGCGATCTCCTGCTGGGTCTCGTCGAGCTTGAAGTCCATCAGGGCTCCTCGATATTTGCGGCGATCTCCTGCTGGGTCTCGTCGAGCTGAAAGTCCATCAGGGCTCACTGCGTCAAATTTCCCTGGGCAATCCGAGAATCCGTTCGCCGGCGAGGTTCATCAGCACTTGCGTGGTGCCGCCCGCGATGCTCAGGCACCGCGTCAGCAGGAACTCGTGGACCAGCTCGTTGTCGGCCGCCGCATCGGGCCCGAGCAGCTCAACGGCGAACTCGGCGACGTCCTGCCGTTGCCGCACCCCGACCAGCTTGCGCACGCTGGACTCCGCGCCCGGCTCCTGCCCGCTCAGCACCCGCAGGCTCGCCCTCAGGTCCAGCGCGGACACCGCGAGCCCCTGGGCCACCAGTTCGCCGAGCCGTTCCGGGTGTTCGGCGGCTTCCGGTTGGCGCAGAACACGTTCCAGCGCCTCACCCAGCGACGACCCCATCGCGACGCGTTCATTCGCGAGGGTCGTGCGCGCCAGCCGCCAGCCGTCGTTGACCGCGCCGACCACGCAGTCGTCCGGCACGAACACGTCGTCGAGGAAGACCTCGTTGAACCGCGCGTCGCCGGTGATCTCCCGCAACGGCCGGACGTCGACGCCTTCAGCACGCATGTCGACCAGGAAATACGTGATGCCCTTGTGCTTCGGCACGCTGGAGTCCGTGCGGGCCAGGCAGATCGCCCAGTCGGCCTGATGCGCGAGCGACGTCCACACCTTCTGCCCGGTGAGCCGCCAGCCGCCCTCAGTCCTGACCGCTTTGGTGCGCAACGAGGCCAGGTCCGAGCCGGCTTCCGGTTCACTGAACAGCTGGCACCAGGTGAGCTCGCCGCGCAACGTGGGTCGCACGAACCGTTCCTGCTGCTCGGCCGTGCCGTGCCGGAGGATCGTCGGCCCCGCCCAGCCGCCGATGATCAGGTCCGGCCGGCGCACCCCGGCACGCGCGAGCTCGTCGTCGATCACCATCTGCCGGGCCGGTGAGGCGTCCTGCCCGTACGGCCGAGGCCAGTGCGGCACCAGGAACCCGCTGTCCGCCATCCGTTCCCGCTGCCGCGTCGCGTCCAGCCCGGCGATCTCCTCGGCGAACGCCCGCACCTCGTCGTCCCGTTCGACGTCGAGGGAGTGCGACCTGCGCGCCCCTTCCAGCGCCAGCTCGGCGACCCGCCGACGCCACCGCGCGACACCGCCCGCGAGCTGCTGCAACGCCAACGCACGCCGCAGGTAGCGATGCGCGTCGTGCTCCCAGGTGAACCCGATCCCGCCGAGCACCTGGATGCAGTCCTTGGCGTTGCGCACCGCCGCGTCGAACGCCACCGCCGCCGCGACCGCCGCCGCCAGCGGATGCTCGTCGTCACCGACCGAACTCGCCGCGTCCCACGCGACCGAACTCGCCTGCTCGGCGCGGCACAACATCTCGACGCACAGGTGCTTGATCGCCTGGAACGACCCGATGACACGCCCGAACTGCTGCCGCTGTTTCGCGTACTCCACCGCGGTGTTCAGGCACCACGTGGCCACCCCGCTCGCCTCGGCGGCCATCAGCGTCACCGCGAGGTCGGTCGGATCGTCGACCTCGACCCCAGGCGCGTCGACCACGACCGATCCGAGCGAACGGGACAGGTCGACGGCTTCGAGCCCGGTCACCTGCCCGACCGGCACGAGTCTCCACGAGCCGTCGCGCACCAGCACGTGCGTCGCCTCGGCGGCACCCACCACGTGCTGTGGCGAAAATCCGAACCCGGCGACCCCGTCGAAATCCGGGAACAGCACCGAAACCAGCGCCGTGGGCAGCAACGGCCCCGGTACCAGGTTCTCCGCCGCCCGCTCCAGCATCACCGCGAGATCGGCGACCGTGCCGCCCTCCCGCGTCACCTCGAAGAACCCGACCCGGACGAGATCAGCCCACTCGCCCTTGGCCGCGTCCACGCTGTCCCGCAACGCTCGTTGTTCCCCGGTCGTGGCGATCGGCATGCGGCCTCCTCGAATACGTGAAGGAGTTTATAGAACGTGTTCTAATTCCGGCAACAGATCATGGCCGCGAAACCGATCGAGTATGATGCGAGGGCAGCTGCAACACGTTCCAGGAGGATCATCTCCGTGTCACCTTCGAAGTCGCGCACGGACGCGCTCATGGCGGGCGAGGAGCTCAGCTCCGCAGCCCAGCGCGAACGGCGCAAGCGGATCGTCGACGCGACCATCGCGCTGGCGTCCAAGGGCGGGTTCGACGCCGTCCAGATGCGCGCCGTCGCGGACCGCGCGGACGTCGCGCTGGGCACGTTGTACCGCTACTTCCCGTCGAAGGTCCACCTGCTCGTGTCGAGCCTCGCCGTGGAACTGGAGCGCGCCCAGGAGAAGATGGACCGCACCACGGTCCCCGGCGACAGCCCCTACGAGCGCGTGCTGTTCGTGCTCGGCCGCATCACCCGCGGCCTGCAGCGCAACCCGCACCTCACCGAGGCGATGACCCGCGCGTTCACCTTCGCCGACGCCTCCGCCGGCGCCGAGATCGACCGCGTCTCCTGGCTCATGGAGTCGATGTTCACCCGCGCGATGAGCGAGGAGGAGCCGACCGACGAGCAGAAGGCGATCGCCCGCGTGATCGGCGACGTGTGGCTGTCGAACCTGGTCGCCTGGGTGACGCGCCGCGCCACGGCCACGGACGTCGCGAACCGCCTCGAACTCACCGTGCGCCTGCTGCTCAAGTGAGAGCGGGTAGTCCTGGGGAATGACCCCGGAGTCCCACTCCCGAACGATGCCGGTGCACCCGTGACGCCCTAACGTCTGTCCTGTGAAGACACTCATCGTCCTCGCCGTGCTGGCCGTGATCGGTGGTGGCACGGTGTTCCTGGTGAACCAGAAAGGCGGCTGGTCGACGCTGACCGGCAAGGCCTGGGCCATCACCTACGAGGTCAAGGCCCAGCCCGCCGACACGGCCGTGGACGTCACCTACGCCGAGAACGCCGACCGGTACCGCAAGGAAACGCCGAAGACCTTCACCACGAGCAAGCCGCTGCCGTGGCAGTACGAGGCCGTCATCAACGCGGGCGAGAAGGCGCAGGTCAGCGCCACGCCCAAGGGCGACCAGGTGCTGACCTGCCGCATCCTGCTCGACGGCATCAAGGAACTGGCGACCGCGACCGCGAAGCCCGGCCAGAAGGTCACCTGCGAGGCCGTCACCGCCGGCTGATCACGCGGACGGCTCGTCCTCGTCGCCCGGTTCGAGCTGCGGCGGTGGGTCCTGCGGGAGGTTCTTCAAGGTCTGGTTGATCATCTGCTGGCCCACCACGAGCGGCATGGCGCCGTTGGCCGCGCCGGCGTCGGTCACCACGCTCGGCGTGTTGAAGTCCTTCAGCTGCCCGAGTGACTGCAACAGCACCTCCGACTGCACGCCCCACACCTTGGCCCTGGCCTCGTTCTCCGCCACCGGGACCGCGGCCTCCTCGCGCGCCGTCTCGAGGCGCAGGCGCTTGATCTTCTCCTCGACCTCGGCGTTGCGCAGCCGGTACGCCAGCGAGTCCTGCTCGTCGCGTTCGCGGGCTCGCTGACGGCGCCGCGCATCGAGCTCCGGGTCCTCCGACTCGAAGTCGCTGAGCGTCGTCCGGCCGGCCTCCACGCCCCACTCGGCGAGCGCCTCGGCGACCTTGGACTCCAGTTCCATCCGGACCTCGTTGAGTCCCTCGATGAACTGCAGCACCTCGTACTCCGAGGCACAGCTCTCGAAGTAGCCCTTCACGGTGCGGCCCAGCACGCGTTCGACGAACCGCTGCACGGGCGCGGGGCTCTGCACGTCGCCGAGACCGGTCATGTCGCGGTCCTCGCCGAACCGGCGCACCAGCCGTGGCGCTGCTTTGGCCGGGATGCGGATGATCTGGGTCATCGTGAACAGCAACCGGTGGCCCTCGACGTTGGCGACGATCTGGTCCAGCGCGGCGTCGTAGCGGTCGGCGGTCTTGGTGTCGCTGCGTTGCCAGTCCAGCGTCAGCTCACGGGTCGGGATGATCACGACACGGGCGAACCACGGGTTGATGCGGTAGACACCGCCGTGCGACAGCGTTTCGGCTTGGGCGCCGCGACGGCCGCCGTTCGCCAGGAACACCCAGGGTTTCTGGAAGCTCGCGTGGCCGGGCACGATCGGGCCGACCGCGTTGTCGTCGTCGTCCGGTGCCGCGCCTTCCTTGGCGATGACGACGCCGGTGGCGCCTTCCGGGATGCTGATGTCCATCAGGTCCGAGCGGGTGAGCTCGTACTTCTCCTCCTCCCCCAGCGTCTCCGTCGTGATGACCTCGAACAGCTCCGGGTTGATGTCGTAGTAGGCGCCGCCGGGCAACACCATGGGCTGCTTGCCCATCTGCCCACCGTTCAACAGGAACGTACGGCCGTCCTGGAAGTAGTCGCACTCCACGTGGTCGCACAGGGTCCGCTCCACCGGCGGCACGGCGCCGACCTTCGCGATGACCAACCCGATCGTGCCGGTGGGGACGTGGGTGCGCTCGACGTTCCTGATCCGGAACAGCAGCGGTGGCAACAGGTAGCGGCGGTCGGCCTGCAAGGTCGCCGCCTGCACGCCCTGGCCGCCGTGCACGCGCACCGGGTACTTCTCGCTCTTCAGGCTGCCGAACCGACGGTGGACCAGGCCGATCTTGCCGGTCGGCACCGACTGGTAGCCGGTGAGCGCCACCGCCAGAGCGGCGATGGCGGCGATCACCAGAACGACGATGAAGGGTGTCATCGAACCTCGCTGTTCCGCAGTCTTGTGTGCACGGCCATCACCGTGTCGGTCCACTTGTCGTGCCAGCTCTCGTACCGTTCGAGCTGTGGGTTGCGCATCGTCGGGAAGAAGCCCGGCGGGAAGTCGTCGGCGGCGACGAGCTCCTCGTACAGCGGGGAAACCTCGCCCCGCAGGCCCTTCCACCCCACCGACAACGCCAGCGCGAGGAAGTCGCGGTGGCGGCCGGGCGGTGCGCCGGGCGGCGGTCCGGGGTGCCGGGCGAGCTGCACGGCGAACCCCTGCTGGGCGAACTTCGCCCACAGCGCGTCGATGTCGGCGAGCAGCCGGGCGGGCAGCTTCGCGCCGTCGGTCCGGCGCAGCCATCCCTTGTCCAGTCGCCGCGCGGCGTCCAGCAGCAGCGACGTGGTCAGGATGTCGGCGTGCGCGAACTGGCGTTCTTCCAGCGCGTGCCGCAACTTCCGCAGCGAGGTCTCGGCCGGCACCGCGGTCACCGGCACGACCGGGCTCGGCCTCGGCGCCGGCGGGGTGCGCTCCTCCAGCAGGTCGCGCAGGTCGTCGAGCTCCCGCGTACCCGGCAGCCGGCCGTCCCTCGCGTCGAAGAAGCTGGTGGCGGCCAGGAGGAAGTGCCGATGCCCGCGCAACAGGATCGGCAGGAACGGCCGCCCGAACCGCTGACCTTCGAGGATCTCCCGCTCGACCCACTCCGAGCGCTCGGACGCGGGCGACATGATCACGATGATGCCCGGCGCGGCGGACAGCCTGTCGCGGATCTCGACCGGAACCCTTGCGCCCCACCGCAGTTTGGCGTCGAGCCAGACCGGGAGAGCGGCGGCCTCCAGGTGCTCGGCCAGCCGCTTCACGTAGGCCGCGTCCGCCTGCGTGTACGAGAGGAAGAAGCCAGAGGGCCCAAACGACATGCCGCAAGTTATCCCCGCGACCACTGCTCCAGACAGACGCGTCCACGCATTGTCCTTCTATTGGCCAATTCGTGAATTCAGCCTGATGAACCGGTATACAGCCACAAACAGGACGAAACAGCGTGATACATCGGATCTATTAGTACCGGAACTCCCGTTACCGGCCAGATTCGGCACGTTGGCGCCTTGACCCATCGGATCGATACTGCTTGTGTGGCCCCGAGCACAGGGGGTCACAGATGACAACCAGCAGGCGGCAGTTCTTCGGCCAGGCGGCGGCGGTGTCGGCCGGCGTCGCGTTGTCCGCACCGGCGGCCGAGGCGTTGGCGAACGGGGCCGCGCCCGATGCCCCAGGCCTGGTCGAGGTCGCGTTCAAGGTGAACGGCGAGCGCCAGAAGCTCAGTCTCGATCCACGGGTGACGCTCCTCGACGCGCTGCGGGAACGACTCGGGCTCGTCGGCACGAAGAAGGGCTGCGACCGCGGGCAGTGCGGCGCCTGCACCGTGCACGTCGACGACCGGCGGGTGCTCTCGTGCCTGACGCTGACGGCGACCTTGCAGGGCAAGGAGGTCACCACGATCGAGGGCATCGCGCACGGCGACGAGCTGCATCCCGTGCAGCGGGCGTTCATCGATCACGACGGCTTCCAGTGCGGGTTCTGCACGTCCGGGCAGATCATGTCCGCGGTCAAGGTGGTCGAGGAACGCGAGGTGCGCACCGACGACCAGATCCGGGAAGCCATGTCCGGCAACATCTGCCGCTGCGGCGCCTACCCGAACATCCTCGAAGCGATCAAGCAGGCCAAGGAGAGCTGATGCGCGCGTTCGACTTCGCCACGGCGTCGACCGTCAGCGACGCCCTGAAGCTCGCCAGGCCGGGGTCCGCGTTCCTGGCCGGCGGCACCACCCTGGTCGACCTGATGAAGCTCGACGTCATGACGCCCGACCGCGTGATCGACGTCAACGCCCTGCCGCTCAAGGGGATCAAGCTGCGGGACGGTGCCCTGCACATCGGGGCGATGGAACGGATGGGTGACGTGGCCGCCCATCCCGTCGTCACGTCCGTGCACCCGATGATCTCGCGGGCGTTGCTGCTCAGCGCGTCCGGGCAGTTGCGGAACATGGCGAGCATCGGCGGGAACCTGATGCAGCGCACGCGCTGCGACTACTTCCGCGACGTCACGTCGGCGTGCAACAAGCGCCTGCCGGGCAGTGGTTGCCCCGCGCTGACCGGGATCAACCGCGGCCACGCGATCCTCGGCACCAGCGACTCCTGCGTCGCGACCCACGCCAGTGACGTCGCCGTCGCGTTCGTCGCGCTGGAGGCCCAGGTCGTGCTCCGGAGCTCCGACGGCGACCGGACGGTGCCGCTCGAGGACTTCTACCGGCTGCCGGGCAGCACTCCGGAACGGGAGAACGTGCTCGGACCGGGCGAGCTGATCACCGAGGTGGTCGTGCCCACACTGTCCTGGGCGCGGCACTCCACCTACCTCAAGATCCGTGATCGGCAGTCCTACGAGTTCGCGCTCACGTCCGTCGCGGCGGCGATCAGCCTCAAACGGGGCGTGGTGCAGGACGTCCGGCTCGCGGCCGGCGGGGTGGGCACGAAACCGTGGCGCTTGCGAGCCGTCGAGGAAGCCCTGAAAGGCGGTGTGGCGATGGAACGGACCTTCTCCGACGCCGTCGAGTCCGCAGTGGACGGAGCACGGCCATTGGCGCACAACGCGTTCAAACCAAGTCTGTTGAAACGCTCCATCGTGCGCGCCCTGCTCGACGCGGCGGGTGTGCGGTGATCGGGCACGACGTCGACCGGGTCGACGGCCGCATCAAGGTCACCGGCGCGGCACCGTACGCCGCCGACACCAAGATCCCCGGTGTCACCTACGGCTACCTGGTGACCAGCACCGTCGGCCGCGGGCAGATCACCGGCATGGACACGGCCGCGGCACTCGCCTCCCCCGGCGTGCTCGCCGTGTACACACCGTTCAATCCGCTCAAGCTCTTCGCGTACGTCCAGGAGCAGAACGATGAGCGGCTGCCTCCGTTGCAGGACAAGGAGATCCGGTTCTTCGGCCAGGCCATCGGGTTCGTCGTCGCCGAGACGTGGGAACAGGCGCGCGACGCCGCCGGCCTGATCACGACGACCTACCAGCAGCAACCGCCGATCACCGAGTTCCCCGGCCGCACCCTCCAGAAGTTCGACGAGGTCGAGGAGGTCGTCGGCGCCCAAACCCTGGGCGACATCACCTTCACCGCCAGCTACACGACACCGTTCCAGCACCACTGCGCGATGGAACCGCACGCGACCGTGGCGACCTGGAACAACGACCACCTCACCGTCTACACCGTGTCCCAGGGCGCGTTGCTGGTGCAGCGCAGGCTGTCCGAGACGCTCGGCGTCGACCCGGTGAAGATCCACGTGCTCAGCCCGCACGTGGGCGGCGGGTTCGGCGGCAAGTGGGGCAACTGGGCGCAGGTGCCGCTGGCGTGCGCGGCGTCCAGGGCGCTCGGCCGGCCGGTCAAGGCGGTGCTCACCCGCGAGCAGGTGTTCGCGATGGCGGGACACCGGCCGATGACCAGGCAGACCATCTCGATGACGTGCACCGCGGACGGCAAACTCACCTCGATCGTCAACGACGGCGTGACCAGCCGCGGTCTCGGCGGCAACTGGTCCGAGTCCGTGGCGAACTGGACGCTCACCACCTACGCGAGCCCGAACATCCGCGTGACCAAGACGATCATGCCGCTCAACCTCGGCGCCGCGACCGTGATGCGCGCACCGGGCGAGGCGAACGGCTCGTTCGCCCTGGAGAGCGCGATGGACGAACTGGCGGAACAGCTCGGCATCGACCCCGTCGAGATGCGGCTGCGCAACTACGCGACCCTCGTGCCGAACACCGGGAAACCGTGGTCCAGCAAGCACCTCGACGAGTGCTACCGGCGCGGCGCCGAGGAGTTCGGCTGGTCGCGCCGCGCCAAGCAGGTCCGCGCGACCGTCGACGGCGACTGGCTCGTCGGCACCGGCATGGCCACCGCGACCTACGGCGCGTCCCGCGGGCAGGCGTCCATCAAGGTCAGGCTGTACCCGAACGGCACGGCGTCGGTGTCCGGCACCGCGGCCGACCTCGGCACCGGCCAGTACACCGTGTTCGCCATCCTGGCCGCCGACGAGCTGGGCATCCCGGTCGCCCGCGTACGCCCGGAGCTCGGCGACTCCACCTCGCCCGCCGCGGCCAACGCGGGTGGTTCGAACTCCACGTGTACCAACGGCCCTGCCGTCCAGGTCGCGGCCAGGTCCGTCCAGACCGAGCTGATCACATTAGCCGTCACGAACCCGCGTTCTCCGTTCCACGGCAAGGATCCCGCGTCGATCGTGTACCGCGACGGCAGCGTGTCGTCCGGCGGCCTGACGATGAGCTTCGGCACGCTGCTCACGACGTGCGACGTCGGTGGCGTCGAAGCGATCGGCACCTCACCTAGGCTGGTCGACCCGGAACACGGCTACCGTTCGTTCGGCGCGCACTTCTGCGAGGTGCGCGTGCACCGGCTGACCGGCGAACCGCGGGTGACCCGGTGGCTGTCGGTGTGCGACGCGGGCACGATCGTCAACACCAAGGCGGCCCGCAGCCAGATCCAGGGCGCCGTCGTGATGGGCATCGGCCAGGCGTTGCTGGAGGCCACCGAGGTCGACGCCAGCGCCCGGTTCACCAACGCCAACCTCGCCTCGTACCTGGTGCCGGTGCACGCCGACGTCCCGCGCATCGACGTCCGGTTCCTGGACCACCCGGACCCGCTGGTCAGCGGGCTCGGTGCGAAGGGCATCGGCGAGCTCGGCATCGTGGGCGTGGCCGGCGCGATCGCGAACGCCGTCCACCACGCCACCGGTGTCCGGGTCCGCGATCTGCCGATCACACTGGACAAACTGCTGGGGTGAGCTACACGTTGTCGACGTGCTCCACGCCGGCACTGCGGTAGCTCTGCACCGCCGTCTTCACCTCGGCCGGGCTGAGCACCTGGTCCTTGGCGAAGTACACGTAGTCGACCTCCTGCTGGTAGGCCCGCTCGGCGCTGCTGCCCTGCAGACCGCCCGAGATGAACCACAGGTTGAAGTTGATCGACATCGGCGTCTCGGGGTAGTACCTGTCACCGTGGTCGGCAACGAGCGTGCCGTCGATGTAGTACTTCACGCGGCCGTTCGCGACCTGGAAAACCAGGTCGTGCCAACCGTGGTAGCTCGCGCGCTGTTCGTTGTGGATGTTGTCGGCGACCCACGGCTCGTTCTGGTAGGTCTCCCAGGTGGTCTCGTACATGATGTTGGCCGGTTCGCCCCAGCCGCCGTTGGGCAGGTACTCGAAGTCGATCTCGCCGTAGTTCGGGTCCATCGGGGCGTTGAGCGGGGTGATGGTGAAGAACGTCTGCACGACGTGGTCGCCGTCCGGGCCGAAGACGGGCGCGTCGCTGAACTTCACCCTGGACGCGTAGGTGCCCTCGAAGAACTTCCGCTGGTGGAACAGCTCGGTCTGCCTTGCCGCGGAACCGTTGTTCCACGAGTCGAGGCGCATGACCTTCTGGCCGTCCACGGTCGGGAACGTCACGCGCGACGGGTCCCATTCGGCGCCGGGCACGCCGGGGCCGCCACCGCCCGACCGGACGGTCCAGCCGCGCTGGCCGATGCGCGAGTCGCTGGAGCTGGTGTAGCTGAAGTCGTCGAACATCTTGGGGCCGTTGGGGTTCGGCGGTGTGGACGTCGTGGTGGTCGTGGTGGGCGGGCTGCCACCGGGCGGGGTGCCCCACAGCAGGGTGCCGCCGCGGTGGACGGTCACCTTGTGCCACGCCGAGTACGTGCTCTCGCCGCGGAACGAGTAGTCGTCGGACTGGGTGATCGGGCCCCAGTTCGTGCGGTAGAAGCGGAGTTGCAGGTCGCCGGTGTCGGCTCCGGCGTTCAACGTGCCCGCCCCGGTGGTGAAGCCGACCTCCAGGTAGCGGTCGGCCGAGCCTCCGGTCAGGGTGCCGAACTGGCCGGTGACGTTGGCGCAGCCGCGGACAGCCCACGAGCAGGCGAACCGGTAGCCGACGTCCGGGGTCTCGCCGCGGAAGTAGTAGCGGATCTTGACGTCGGACAGCGGCACGCTCGTGGTGCCGGAGTTGACCAGCTTGAACCACGGTTCGACCTGATCGGTGGTCGCACCGGACGCGCTGGTCCGGTACTGCGCGGTGATCGCGTCGGCGGCGAAGGCGTTGGGCGCGACGGCCACTGCGGCCACGGTCAGCGCCGCGCAGGAAACGGCTATGAGTGCTCGCAAGGTTCTCTCCTCACTTCGGCAGGGATGGACAGTGCGGCGAGCCTTGATGCGTGGTAGCGCATCCGGGTGGTGAAGCCCTCCCAGTCCGGTCGCTGCGACCAGAGGGTGTCGGCCAGCGCGACGAGACGCGGGAAGGCCAGGTATTCCAGGTGTTTCCGGGTGCGGACGTGCTCGGTCCACAGCTGGCACTGGGCGCCGAGCACGCCGTCGGGCAGCGGCACGTGGTAGACGTCCTTCGTCGTGACGACGAATCCGGGCTGGCCGGGTGGTTCGTGTCCGCCGTCCGACTGCGGGTAGTCCAGGTAGGTGGCCGTGTGCGGGGTCATCACCACCGGCTGGCCCTGCTCGAGTGCCTTCGCGGCTTGGGTTTCGTCCTTCCACGGCATGATGACGGACCGTGGATCACCGGTCGGTTCCCAGGCCGCGGGGATGCGGCCGCGGTCGAGCAGATACTCGGCGGCCTGGTTGAGGAATCGGCCGTGCACGTCCTCCGGCAGCAGGCATTCGTCGCCGCCGAGGTGGACGTGCTCGTTCGGGAAGACCTCCATTACCTCGGCCAGCACCTCGCGGACGAAGCCGGCGGCGTGCGGGCCGAACGCGGCATCGCTGATGCCCCACCGGGTCCAGACCGGCAGTGGTTCCGGGGAGATGCCGAGGTCGGGGTAGGCGGCCAGGGCCGCGCGGGCGTGGCCGGGCATCTCGATCTCCGGCATGATCGCGATGCCGCGCTCGGCCGCGTGCGCGACGAGCCCTTCCAGTTCGGCGCGGGTGTAGACGCCGCCGTGGGGCGTGCCGTCGCCGTTGGTCTCGGTGCGCCAGCCGCCGATCGAGGCCAGCTTCGGGCGGCGCGGCACCGGCATCCGCCAGCCCTGGTCGTCGGTCAGGTGCAGGTGCAGGACGTTGAGCTTGTGCAGGGCCATCAGGTCGATGAACCGCCGCAGCACGGGCACCGGCTGGAAGTGCCGGGCGACGTCGAGCATGAACCCGCGCCACGGCAACCTGGGCACGTCGCGGACGTCGACACCGGGCAGCGTCCAGTCCACTTCGGACACCCTGCTCGACCGGAGCGCCTCCACCGGCAGGAGCTGGCGGATCGTCTGCACGCCGTGCGCGAGGCCGTTCGGCGTGCCGGCGCGCAGCAGGACGCCGTGTTCGTTCACGGTCAGCGCGTAGCCTTCCGCGCCGAGCCCGACGAGCTTGGCGTCCAGGGCGATGACGACCTGGCCGTGGTCGGCGATCGGCAACGGCAGCCCGGTGGCCGGCCGCAGGAGGGTGCGGAGCAGTCCGGCAGCCTGCTCCGCGCCGGGCGTGACCCGCACGCTCGTGCCGCGGTCGAACGTGAAACCCCTGCCGCGCCGCACGACTCTGGTCGGGAGCGGGACGATCATCCCTTCACCGCCCCTCCGACGATGCCGGTGGTCACCCGGCCCTGCAGCACCACGAAGATCAGCAGCACCGGCAGCATGAACAGCGTCGAAGCGGCCATCGTGGCGCCCCAGTCGGTGCCGAAGGTGTTGTTGAACGACGACAACCAGACCGGCAGTGTCCGGTCGTCCTGGTCCTTGATGATCAGCACGTTGGCGAAGGCGAACTCGTTCCACGCGGTGATGAACCCGAACAGCGAGGTTGCCAGCAAACCCGGCGCCAGCAACGGGAACACCACCCGCCGGAACGCCTGTCCGCGCGAACAGCCGTCGACCTGAGCGGCCTCCTCCAGGTCGACCGGGATGGCCGCCAGGAACCCGCGCAGGGTCACGATGGTGAACGGCAGCGTCATCATGAAGTAGACCAGCGTGAGCATCCAGAGCGTGTCGAGCATGCCGGTGTCCCTGGCGATCACGTAGACCGGGATCAGCAGCGCCTCCCACGGCGTCATCTGCGCGACGAACACCATCAGCACGAACGCTCTCCTCCCCTTCCACCGCAGCCGAGCGATCGCGAACGCGGCGAGCAGGGCGATGACCAGGGAGAGCAGCACCGCTCCGCCCGCGACGAGCAGGCTGTTGCGCCAGAAGGAGAAGAACCCCTTCGCGGCGATCGCCGTGCCGAAGTGGTCGAACGTGACCGCAGCCGGGAAGAACGTCGGTGTCGCGCTCTGGATGTCCTTCGTGGGTTTGAAGGCCGTGAGCACCATCCAGTACACGGGGAAGACCGAGATCACGAAGACGAGGAGTGCCGCCGTGGTGCGCGCGAACCGGCTCATGATTCCCGCTCCTGCCGGTAGAGCTCGCGGAAGTACGCCAGCAACGCGAGCACGAGCAGCACCACCATGAGCATCGACACGGCCGCGCCGAGGTCGTAGCGCTGCAACGACTGCGCGACCTGGAACGCGTAGACCGGCAACGTCGTCGTGGCCTGACCCGGACCACCCTGGCTGATCACCCAGATCTGCACGAACGCCTTCACGACCCAGATCACCTCCAGGCACGTGATCAGCCCGAACATGGCGCGCAGCACGGGAAACGTGATGGTCGAGAACACCCGCCACGCGCCGGCGCCGTCGATCCGCGCGGCCTCGTAGAGCTCCTGCGGCACGGTGATCATCGCCGCGTACAGCGACAGCGCGGCGAACGGGATCGACTGCCAGACGATCAGCGTCACGAGGATCCCGAACGTCGCCTCGCCGTCGGCGAACCACGTGTAGTCGCGGTACTCCTCGAAACCCAACGTCACCAGTGCCCAGTTCACGACCCCGAGCCGGGATTGGAAGAGCCACTGGAACACCGTGGTCGCCGCGATGATCGGCGTCGCCCAGGTCAGCACGAGGCCGCCCATCACGAGCAGCCTGAGCCACTTGTTCAGGCGTACCAGCAGAAGCGCGACCAGCGTCGACAACACCATGATCAGCACGACGTTGATCGCGGTGAACCACAACGTCCTGCGCACCACGGCCCAGAACTCCGGGTCGGACAGCACTCGTGCGTAGTTCGCGAGCCCGACGAACTCGGCGTCACCGCGCACCAGCTGCGGCAGCCCGAACTCCTGCAGCGAGATGATCACGTTGCGGATGAGCGGGTACAGCAGCAGATACGCGGTGGCGAGCAACGTGGGCGCGATCAGCAAATACGGCAGGATCGGGCGCTTGCGGCGTCTGGGTGTGGCCGGCGCGGTCGCCCGCACCGGCCGCTGCGCCAGGAGCGTCATTTGCCGGAGTTCAGCGCTTGGGTGATGACCTCGTCGGCCTTCGCGGCCGCAGTTTTGGGATCGGCGCCGGTGAGAACCGCGGTCTGGAACTCCTTGATCGGGTTGCGCGCCTCGACCGCCGCCCAGTTCGGCGAGTTCGGCGTGGCATGTCCATTGGCCGCACCGACCGCCATCGCCGCCGTGCCGGGATCGCCACCGACCTCCTTGGCGAGCGACTTGCGGTTCGGCACGTAGTTCATCGCCTTCGCCAGTTCGACCTGCCACTTCTCGCCAGCGAGCGCCTTGACGACCTCGTAGGCGCCTTCCTGGCGGGAGGACGCGAGCGGGATGATCAGGTCCGAACCGCCGGTGAACACCGCGCCGGGCTGATCGGCCGTCTTGCCGGGGATCGGGAAGAACCCGATCTTGCCCTCCAGCGCCGGGTTGGCCTTGACGACGAGCTTGGCCGCGCCCGGCACCGCGATGAACTGCGCGACCTTGCCGCCCGCCACCACGTCGGTCTGCTGCGGCTTGGCCTCGTCGGAGTCCTTCGGCCCGTCCCCCAGCGTCTGCAGCCGCCGGTAGAAGTCCATGCCCGCCAACGCTTCCGGCGTGTTCAGCGAGCCTTTCCACTGGCCACCGTCCTGTTTAGCCAGGTCGCCACCCTCGTCCCAGACGAAGCCCGAGAGCGTGTACCAGTTCTGGCCGGGCAGGTAGATGCCCTGCTGATCACCCTGGTCGAGCTTCGCGGTGGCGGCGAGCCACTCCTCGCGGGTCTTCGGTGGCGTCACCTGCGCCGCCTCGAACAGGTCCTTGCGGTAGATCACGACCCGGTTGGCCGCGTAGAACGGAACACCGAACTGCTTGCCGTCCACCGCACCGGGTTCCGCCAGCCCAGGAATCCAGTCTTCGCCGTGAAGCTCGGCTTTGCGGTTCGTCAGGTCCGTGACGCCCTTGCTGGCCACGTACTGGGCGACCTGGGTGTTGCCGACCTCGATCACGTCCGGCGGATCCGTGCTGGCCAGCGCACTGGTCACCTTCTGCGTGATGCCGTTCCACTCCTGGATCTGGATCTTCACGTCGAGGTTCGCGTGCTCGCGTTCGAACTCGCTCTCGAACCTCGTCACGAAGTCGTCCGTGGCCGTGTCCTTCATCAGCCACACGGTGATCTCCTGCTTCTCATCACCCCCTCCCGCGGACGTGCCGCAGGCGGACAACGCGAGTGCAAGAACGAGCAAGGCAGCGGAGCGCGACACGACTCACCTCTCGCTGGGGGATATGACCAATTGGTCAGGTCCGATGGAGTGGGTAGAAAGTGGCATAGACCACTTCTCAGGTCAAGCCCCAGCTCGAAGGCGTGAGAACGCTCCCGATCTTGCACTGTCTGGTTGCTTACCACTGGTATGCCATACTGGCCGCCGACGAAGCGGAGAGGCATGGGCGAAGCGATCCTCAAGCGCGAGCGGGTCCGCGACCACCTGCTCGAACTCATCGAGACCCACCCGGCGGGAGCCCCGATCCCGGCCGAACGCGTGCTGTGCCAACAACTCTCGGTGTCCCGCCCCACGGTGCGCTCGGCCGTCGAGGAACTGGTCAACACCGGCCTGCTGGTCCGCCAGCACGGCCGCGGCACCTTCGTCGCCCGCGCCAAGATCACCCAGGAAATGGTCTCCGGCACCGGCTCCATGTCCCTGCCCCAGGCCTCGGGCACGTGGTCGTCCCGGGTGCTGGAACACGCCCGCATCCCGGCGGGCGCCCGAGTAGGCCGTCGCCTGCACCTCTCGCCCGCCGCCGAGATCCACTACATCGCCCGCCTGCGCCTGGTCGACGGCGAACCGATGGCGCTGGAGTACCTGCACGTCCCCGCGGCCGTCGCGCCCTCGTTGACGTTGCACGACATGGAGTCCGGCGATTTCTACGAACGGCTGCGCGAGCACGGCGTCCACGTTTCCGAGGCGGTGCAGTCGATCGAGCCGACGGTGACGAACGAGTCCGAGGCTTCCTTGCTGGGCGTGCCCGAGCTCGCGCCCGCGTTGTTGTTCGAGCGGCTCACCACCGACTCCGAAGGGCGGCAGGTCGAGTACGTGCACTCGATCTACCGGGGTGACCGGTACCGGATCGTGTCGAAGCTGACTTTGGGCGACCAGCCGCGCAGCACGGTGGACGTGCAGGCGAAGATCGGCAACTCGAACCCGTTCTGACGCAACGCGGTGATAGGTTCCGTCGATGGTCGTCTCTGATCAACATCCGACGGTGAGCGCAGAGGATCGGCGCGGTGTGCTGGAGTGTGCGGCCGATCTGCTGGAGGGCCGGTACGTCCTGACCGAGGTCGGCCGGTCGCTGGCGCAGCAACTCCGGCGCGACGCCGCCGCCGATCGCTGGCAGGCGCTCACCGACGCCAGTGAGTTCGCCGCGGCGCTCACCGAAGAACTTCGGGCTGTTTCCGACGACGGGCACCTGGCCGTGACCTATTCCGCGGCGGAGTTGCCGGCGGTCGAGATCACCGCCGGCGACGCCTACTCGGAGGAGGAAGCGGAGCGTTACTACGGCCGGCGGGTCAACCACGGCTTCGAGAAGTTCGAGCTGCTGCCGGACAACATCGGCTACCTCAGCTTGCGCGTGTTCGCGCCGTCGGCCATGGCCGGCGACGTGGCCGCCGCCGCCATGACGTTGCTCGCCCAGGCCGACGCGATGATCGTCGATCTGCGTCGCAACGGCGGTGGTCACAGCGACATGGTGGCCCTGCTCGCCGCTTACCTCTTCGACCACAGCGAACCGCTGAGCAGCACCTACCACCGCCCTGAAGACCGGCTCACCACCAGCAACACACCGGCCTGGGTCCCAGGGCGCCGGTACGGCGCCACCAAGCCGGTGTACCTCCTCATTTCTCCGAAGACGTTCTCCGCCGCCGAGCACTTCGCCTACGACCTGCAGGCGCTGGGCCGGGCCGTGGTGGTGGGCGAGCGCAGCGGCGGAGGCGCGCACCCGTTCGAGTACCGGCGGCTGCACCCGCACTTCGTGTTGTGCCTGGCCGAATCCCGATCCATCAACCCGATCACCAACGGCAACTGGCAGGGCGTCGGGGTCGTCCCGGACGTCGCGGTGCCGGCGGATCAGGCGCTTGATGCCGCACTGGAACTCGCTAGAGGAACCGCGCGCTCTGGCTGTCGATGAACGTCTGCGCGCGCTCCAAGGTGTGCGAGGCATAGGTGCCACCAGCCCGCGCCTCCAGCAGCGCGTTCTGCTGAGCCTCCATCATCATCCGTTGCAGCTCCCGGCGCTGGTGCATCGGGCTGTCCGGATCCTGTTCGACGAACATCTTCTCGACACCCTCGCTCATCGCGAGCGTGCGTTCCCGAGTCTGCTCCAGCAACTGCGAGTCGAACTCCTTCCCGTTCTCCCGGCACAACTCGGGATTGCCCAGCAAACTGTGGGTGGCGGTCATCAGCTCGCCCGCCAGTCGCGCGTACTCCCGCCGCTCGTGCTCGGCGTCGTTACCGCGAACCCCGAGCCACCGGATCACCAACGGCAGCGAACCGCCCTGCACGACCAGCGTGACGATTGCGACCGTGAAGGCGATCAGGATCAACTCCGGCCGGTGCGGCAGGTCCGTGGGCAACGTCTGGGCGGCGGCCAGCGTCACGACACCGCGCATCCCCGACCACGCGAGCACGGCACCGCCGCGCCAGCTGAGTCCTTCGCTCGCGTAGAAGGCCACGTCGGCCTGCCTGCGTTGCAGCGCACGGACTCCCCGGTCGTACCTGCGCTCCTCACCGGGACGAGGGCCGCGCGCGGTGAAACGGTCCAAAAAGGACTCCATCTTGTCGGCGAACGCGTCCGCGCGCCGCTGCTGACGGCGCAGCAGCGCGATCAGCGGGATGACGAACACCCCTCGCAGCAACACCAGAGCCGAGGTGACCAGCAGGCCGATCACGAGGGTCCGAGCCAGCCCCTCCTTCGCCACGTCGCTGATGACCGAGGTGAGCTCGAAGCCCATCAGCAGGAAGACGCCGTTCTCCAGCAGCAGCTGGATCGTGCGCCAGTTCGTGCGTTCGGAGATGCGGTCGTGCGCGGCGAACTGGCGGGCGCTCAGGTGTCCGGTGATCAGGCCGGCCACGACGACGGCGAGCACGCCGGACGCGTGCACCTCCTCGGCCGGGATGAACGCGAGGAACGGCACGACGTACGAGATCGCGGTCGTCAGCACCGGCTGTCCCTGGATCCGCGAGCGCACCAGCACCGACCCGATGCCGACCGCCGCCCCGATCACCACGCCCACGGATACGGCGAACGCGAAGTCGCCCAAAGCACCGCCGAACGACACGCTGGCGGTGATCGCGACGATGGCCGTGCGCAGCAACACGAGCGCGGTGGCGTCGTTGACCAGCCCTTCGCCTTCGAGAATCGTCACGAGCCGCGGTGGCAGACCGAGCTTCTTGCCGATCGAGGTGGCGGCGACCGCGTCCGGCGGGCTCACCACCGCACCGAGCGCCAACGCCGCCGCGAACCCGATCTCCGGCAGCAGCCACCAGATCAGCAGTCCCGTCCCGAACGCCGACACGGCCACCAGCAGCACCGACAGCGACCCGATGGTCGCGAAGTTGCGCCGGAAGTCCACCACCGGCACGTTCACCGCCGCCGAGTACAGGATCGGCGGCAGCACGACCGTCAGGATCCACTCCGGCTCCACGAACACGTGCGGCGCGCCGGGCAGCTGACTGCACCCCATGCCGACGAGCACGAGCAGCACGGGCGCCGCGACGCCCAGCTTCGGAGCGAAGTACGACACCGCCACGATGATCAGCACGCCCGCGACCGCGAGCATCGCCAGTTCCTGCATGACGTGCAGTTTGTCTGATGGAGACCGATCTTGCCCGTGGAGTGTGGGCGATCAGTCCCGAGGTGAGCCGGCGGCGGGCAGGACGTGACGGCCCTCGCGATCGGTGCTCAGGCACAACGAGCAGATCTCTCCGCCGATCGCGCTGGCCGTCATGTCCGGCCGCTCGTAGGACTCCCCGCACACCACGCACTCGTAGAGCGTCCCGCTCGGGTTCCCGTCCGCGTCCAGCACCGGTTCCGCGATGCCGTCGTCGGTGCGGCGCAGGTAGAACCGGCCACGCGTGAGCACCGCGAGCAACGGCGTCAGCACGATCGGGATGCCGACCGCCACCAGCGGTGAGTAGGGCTGCACGGCCGGGCCGAACAGTCCGAAGTAGACGGAGATGGACAGGATCGACGAGGCGAGGAACGACCCGACGCCCACCGGGTTGACCGCGTAGAGCATGCCCCGGCGGAACTCCGGCAGCTTCGGCGACAGCTTCAGCAGGTACTTGTTGATCGCGATGTCCGCGGCGACCGTGACGACCCACGCCATCGCGCAGTTCGAGTAGAAGCTCAGCAGGTTGTTCAGGAAGCTGAACATGTCCGCTTCCATCAGCACCAGCGCGATCGCGAGGTTCACCAGCACGAACACCAGCCGCCCCGGGTAGTGCTTGGTGACGCGGGTGAACGAGTTCGTCCACGCCAGCGACCCGGAGTAGGCGTTGGTGACGTTGATCTTCACCTGGCTCAGCACCACCAGCACGAGCGCCAGCGGCACCACCAGCCACGGCGGCATGAACTGCTTGAACACCCCGGTGAACTGCTCGATCGGCTCGACGGCGGCGACCTTCCCGACCGCGTCGAGCACGTAGACGGCCATGAACACGCCGATCGCCTGCTTGAGCGCGCCGAACACCACCCAGCCCGGTCCGGCCAGAATCGTCGCCGTCCACCAGGCCCGCTTGTTCTCGGCGGTCCGCGGCGGCATGAACCGCAGGTAGTCGATCTGTTCGCCGATCTGCCCCATCAACGACAGGCACACGCCCGCGCCGAGCATCACGGCCGCCGTGTTGACCCCGGTGTCGCCGTAGGCCAGCCAGCGGTTCACCGAGTCGGGGTCGGCGATCACCAGGTACAGCAGTGGAGCCACCATCAGCAGCAACCACAACGGGTTCGTCCAGCTCTGCAGCTTCGCCAGCACCTTCATCCCGTAGATCACCAGCGGGATGATCACCAGTGTCGACGTCGCGTAGCCCAGCCACAGCGGCAACCCGAGCGCGTAGCGCAGGCCCTGCGCCATGATCGAACCTTCGAGCGCGAAGAAGATGAACGTGAAGCTCGCGAAGATCACACTGGTGATGACCGACCCGTAGTAGCCGAACCCGGATCCGCGCGTGATGAGGTCGAGGTCGATGTTGTACCGGGCCGCGTAGTAGGCCAGCGGGAACCCGGTCACGAAGATGACGATCGCGGCGAACCCGATGGCCAGCAACGCGTTCCCGGTGCCGTGCGTGAGCCCGATGCCGGCGCCGATCGAGAAGTCGGCCATGTAGGCGATCCCGCCCAGCGCCGACGCCCCGACGACCGACGGCGTCCAGCGCCGGTAGGTCCGCGGCGCGAACCGCAGCGTGTAATCCTCCAGCGTCTCCTTGGACGCGGCAGCCGGCGCGCGCTCCACAACCTCGTCAACCGTCATAGTTGCCGACGCTAAGAAACCCGCGTTTCAGGCGATCACCGCTTGTGTGACGGACGTGTGACGCTAAGTTCACCGATCATGGATGACCTGGTCGAGTTCATGAAGGAACGCCGCCGCGCCGACGAAGCGGCCGCACAGGCCTGGGCCGCCCGCTCCGCCACCATCACCGCGTGGGCCCAGAAGGTCGCGTCCCTCCTGACGAGCCACCAGATCCCGGCCGGGCAAACCCTCTACGACCGCGTCGGCGACCAGAAGGTCCGCATCGCCGCCGGCTGGCTGGTGCTCACCACGCGGACTCCGAGCGGCTCGCATCCCGGCGTGCTCAAGGACGCCGGGATCCTCCTCACCCCGAGCGGGGAGCTCTGGCAGTACGACAACGAGTGGCCGATGTCCGCCCGCCTCACCGCGACGATCCCCGCGTTCCGCACCGCCGAGGGTGCCGCGCTGATGGCCCGGTGCGAGTGGATCCTCGACAACGTCATCGAGGCGTTCGCGGACACGCTGGACCGCAACGGCATCGACGTCACCGAACTCGAAGGGCTCTGAGCCGTGCCCGACCGGCCTGAGATCGTCTGCATCTGCGGCTCCACCCGGTTCGTGGACGAGATGCGTGCGGCGAACCGTGAACTGACCCTCGCAGGTGCCATCGTCGTCGCGCCGACCGAAGCAGGCGAGTTGATCACCAACGAGCAGAGGACCGCGCTGAACGCCCTCCACCTGCGCAAGATCGACCTGGCTGACCGGGTTCTGGTCGTCAACCCCGGCGGATACATCGGCGAGGCCACGAGCGGGGAGAGCGCACATGCCCGCGCCACCGGCAAGCCGATCTCGTTCACCGATCCCGTCTGAGCCCGTCTAGCGGGCCGGCAGTTTCCAGATCCGGATCGACTTGTCCGCGCCGGCGCACGCGATCCGTTCGCCCTTGGGGTCGAACGCCACGTCCTCGATCCGCGCCCCGGCCCCGATGACCGTGGCGCGAACCGACTTCGAGGCCACGTCCCACAGCTGCACGGCGTTGCCGTGGCCCCAGGTCGCGATGGTCCTGCCGTCCGGGTGGTACAGGGCCTTGGTGATGATGTCGTCGCCCTCGGTCCGGTCGAACACCGCCTTGCTCTGCCCGGTCGCGACATCCCACAGCTGCATGCTGTTCGAGCCGTCGTCGTCGGGAACCGCGAGGGTCTTGCCGTCCGGGGAGAACGCCGCACCGGGGGAACTGGAGTCCTTGATGATCTTCACGGTCTTCCCGGACGCCGGGTCGACCAGCTTGATCTCCTGGTACTTCGTGCCGCCGTAGGCCAGCAGCGACCCGTCCTTGTTGAACGCGAGCTCACTGCCGCCGTCGGCCTCGGTCAGACCGATCTTCACCTTGCGGGAGGCCACGTCCCACACCTTGAGGCCGCCGCCGTGGGTCAGGCCGACGATCGTCTTGCCGTCCGGGTGGAAACGCAGGGTCTTCATGATCGCCCTGGCGTCCTCCAGCGTGCCGATCTGCGTGCGGTCGGCCAGGTTCCACAGGTACGTGGTGCTGTCGCCGGTGCGGTTGCCGCCCGCCGCGAGGATCTTGCCGTCGGGGCTGATCGCGACCGCGCACGCCGAGGCGCCGCCCGGCCCGTCCGGGTTCTGGACCGTGCCGAGCACCTTGCCGGTCTCGGTGTCCCAGATGCGGACGATGGCGCCGTCGAGACTGTCGTCGCCGCTGACCAGGATCTTGCCGTCCGGGCTCCACGCGATCGAGGTGACGGTGTCCTTGTGGTCGGAGAGCTGGATGTGCTCGGTGATCTCCTCGGGCCGTCCGGGCTGCGCGACCTGCGAGGTCGTCGACTCCTCGGAGCCGCCCTCCTTGTCGGCGGCGGGCTTGTTGTCGTTCGTGGACGGTAGTTGGGCGCCCTCGCCGTCGTTCTTCCGCGAGGTCAGCCACCACGCGGTGCCGCCACCGGCCACCGCGAGCGCGCCGACGCCGGCCAGCAGCAGCGTGCGTCTGCTGGGGCCGGAGCTCTTCATGGTCGGCACCGCCAGCACGACGGGTGCGCCGGCCAGCAGCGCGAAGGCCTGGTCGATCGTCGCGCGCTCGGCCGGGTTCTTCCGCAGCAGCCCGCCCAGCAGTGACGACAGCTGGCCGGCGCGCTGGGGTGGCGCCGGTTCCTGGGTCAGCAGCATGGACAGGGTCGTCATGAAGTCCTGGCCCTGGTACGGCGGCCGGCCCTCCACGGCGGCGTAGAGGGTGGCGCCGAGCGACCACATGTCGGTCGCCGGGGTGATCGGCGCGCCGGTGCCCTGTTCGGGCGCCATGTACGCGGGCGTGCCGACGATCGAACCGTCGGTGGTCAGCGGCACGTCGCCGGTGAGCCGCGCGATGCCGAAGTCGGTGATCACGACCCGGTCGCCGGACAGCAACACGTTGGCGGGCTTGAGATCGCGGTGCACGATCCCGGCCTCGTGCGCCGCCCTGAGCGCGCTGAGCATCGCGTTGGCGACGTAGGCGACCTGGTCGACGGGCAGCGCGCCCTGCGCCTTGATCGCGTCGGACAGCGAGCCGCCGCGCACGTACTCCATCACGATCATCGGCGTGCCGTTGTACTCGACGACGTCGTGCACGGTGACGATGCCGGGGTGGTTGAGGTGGCCGGCGAGCTGTGCCTCACGCATGGCGCGCTGGCACAGCAACGCCCGCTGCTGCGCGTCGAGACCGGCGGGCAGCAGCAGCTCCTTGATGGCCACCTCACGGCCGATGACCTCGTCACGGCCGAGCCAGACCCGGCCCATGCCGCCGGTGCCGATCACCTGAACCAGCCGGTAGCGCTGCGCCACCAGACTTCCCATCGCGTGTGTCACGGCGCGCAGCTTAGATGGGAACACGTCCGATTTCGTGCGTATCCCTCAAGTTCGGGAAGTACCGGAACTGTTGGCAGCAAAGAAACATTGTGCGTCTTCAATCGGTCGGCAATAGACCTGTCGCTAGTGGACCTTCGCGACCTCGATCCCGACTTCCCCGAACATCCGCAGTTTCAGCGTCCTGGTCGGCTCCACGGTGAACCCGGCTGCAGCGATCCGCTTCGCCACGGCGTCACCGACGTTGTCCTTCAGCTGGACGCGGAGTTCTCCGCTCGCGCCGCGCTTGCGGGCCCCGTGCCCGTGGCCGTGGTCGTGGTCGTGGTCGTGCAGGACGGCGTCGGCCAGCACGAGCACGCCGTCCGGCCGCAGCACGCGACGCACCTCGGCGAGCATCTCGTCCTTGGCCGAGGTTTCCAGGTGGTGCAGCATCAAACTGGAGAACACCACGTCGAACGAGGCGTCCGGGAACGCCAGTTCCTGGGCGAACCCGCGATCCAGCTGTGCCGTCAACCCGGCCCGCCGGATCTTGCGCTCGGCGCGTGCCAGCATCTTCAGATCCGGGTCCACGCCCACCAGTTCCACGTTGCGGTGCCGCTTTCCGGTCGCCCGCAACAGGTTCCCGGTCCCGCAGCCGACGTCCAGCACGCGCTGGCCGTCCCGCAGACCGGCCAGCGCGATCATCTCCTGGTGCACTCGACCGAGTCCGGACACCCGGTGCAGCACGTCGTAGAAGGGCAACAGGTAGTGCTTGCCCATACCCGGCAGGTAGTCCCGCTCCTGGGACGATATTTCGGCCATGTGTTCCATTGTGACCGGGCTTCCAGCACCGTTTCTGTGTCGATCCACGGTTTGAGTGGGATGATTTGACGGTGCGAACCCGACGAACGCCCGTGCGCGCGGACGAACCGGCGACCTACACCTGGCAGCCGGTGCCCGGCGAGCTGTCCGTGGCGGTCATGACCCTGGGACACGACGCCGACATCAACGGCGCGCACGAGGCGCACTCGCACGACTTCCCCGGCCTCGCCTTCTTCTCCGGCGACGGCGGCATCGTGCGGACCGGGAAGCAGGTCCGGCACGTCGAGGCGGGCGACCTGTTCGTCATCGCGCCCGGCGACGTGATGGGTCAGGCTCACTGCGACGACCTCGTCGGCGCGCAGGGGTGGGGCGTGTTCTTCACCGCCGACGTGCTCGGCCCGGAGACTCCCGGCGCGCATCTGGCGTGGCGCACCCATCCGCTGCTGTTCCCGTTCGTGCGCGGCGGTGCGACCGACGCCCTCCGGCTCAAGGTGCCGCCGCAGGACCGGAGCGAGTGGGCGGCCCGCGTCGAGGCGCTGCGCGACGAGCTGACGCACCGCCGCGAGGGCTACCGCGAAGCCGTGTCCGCTCATCTGGTGCTGCTGCTGGTCGGGGTGTCGAGGCTGGCCGCGGACGTGGTCGGTGACCTGCGCGAGAACGCCGAACCGATGCTCGCCGAGGTGTTCGACGTGATCGAACGCCGTTACCCGGAACCGTTGTCGCTGCGGGAGGTCGCCGAGGCCGTGCGCATCTCCCCCGGCCACCTGACCTCGACGGTCCGCAAGCGCACTGGCCGCACGGTCCAGGAGTGGATCACGGAGCGCCGGATGGTCCAGGCGCGGCGGTTGCTGGGCGTCACGGAGTTGACCATCAGTGACATCGGGCGGCAGGTGGGGTTCCCGGACGCCGGGTACTTCGCCCGGACCTTCGGCAAGGTGCACGGGATGAGCCCGACGTCGTGGCGGAGGGTGAACGCCCGCTGAACTCTCGCGAACGGCCTGGCGCGCGGTGGCCGTTTCGTCGGCTTCGCCCTGCCCGGTCGTGGCACTGTCGTGCTGTGACCGGCGGCGAGCAGACCACCTTGAGCACCAACGAAAGCGACCTCGGGACGAGGTTCCACGACCTGATGGAGGTCGTCGTCCGGCGGCTGCCGTTCGGTCTCGCGAGGGTGGTCGCTCCCAGTCTTCTCGGCTTCGCGCTGATCAACGGCTGCACGTTCGGCATCGACCTGCTGTTGCTCGCGCTGTTGCGCAGCGGCCTGGGCCTGCCGGTGCCGATCGCCTTCACCATCGCCTACGTCGTGGCGTTCGGGCTGAGCTTCGTCCTCAACCGCGCCCTGAACTTCCGCTCGCACGCGCCGGTCGGCCCGCAGGCGGGGCTGTACGCGGTGGCGATCCTGATCAACTACCTGGCGTTCATCCTCGGCCTCGGCAGCGCGCTGACCGCGATCGGCGTCCAGTACCTGCTCTCCCGCGTCGTCGCCGGCGCGTGCGAGGCCGCCTTCATGTACAGCGTGATGCGCTGGATCATCTTCCGCGACACCACAAGCCGGTGATTTCGTCAGGCTGACGTCCCCGGCAATCCATGCCAAATCAATGCCATGCCGTGACAGCTCAAGGTCGTCACTTTAGGTTCATAACCAGTCATTCTCCGTCAACGGCGTAGCCCACCTCGGCGGTGCGCGACGCCAGGAGGACCGGCTGATGCGACTGGTGGAACGAGAAGAACAGCTCGCTCGCCTCGAGGCGATGTTCGCCGACTGCCTGGCGGGCCGCGGTCGGATCGCGCTGGTCAGCGGCGCGCTCGGCAGCGGGAAGACGGCGTTGCTGCAGGAGTTCGGTGAGCGGGTGGCGTTCGCCGGAGCCGCTTTCGTCAGTGCGGTGGGGTCGTGGACTGAGCGCGGCCTGCGGTACGGGGTGGTCAGCCAGCTGCTGCACGAAGCGTCCGTGTCCGTGCTCGGCCGCCGGGTCGTCAGCGCCGTCCTGCAGCGCAGCGCCCTGCTGGGCCCGGCGCTGCACGCGCTCTGCCTCGGCCTGCTGGAGATCACCGACCGGGTGCCGCTGGTGATCGGCGTCGACGACGTGGACCTCGCCGACCAGGCGTCGCTGAACTGTCTGCTGGCGCTGGCCCGGCGACTGCGGTCGGCGCGGGTGCTGTTCCTGTTCACCGAGTCCGCGCAGCCGCGGTCGTCGTTCCGGATCGAACTGCTCCGCCTGCCGCAGTGCGCACACGTGGTCATCGACCCGCTGACCGAACGCGGTGTCGCCACCCTGCTCGGTTTGCCCGACGCCGAGCGGATCCACTCGTTGAGCCGCGGCAACCCGTTGCTGGCGCGGGCCATCGCCGAAGACGACCTGCCGCAGGCCGTGCTGCGTTGCCTGCACCGCGGCGGACCTCTCGTGCGGCACACCGCACGGGCGATCGCGGTGCTCGGCGAGCGCTCCACACCGACGGCGATCAGCAGGTTGATCGGCGTGGACCGGCACGCGATCACGCACGCCCTACGGGTGCTGACCGCGGCCGGCCTGCTGGGCGGTGGCAGGTTCCGGCACGCCGGCACGCGGGACACCGTGCTGGCCGACGCCCCACCGACCCAGCGCGGCAGCCTGCACGCCCGCGCGGCGCGGATGCTGCACGACCGGGGCGAGGCCGCCGAGGTCGTCGCCTGGCACCTGCTCGAAGGCCCGCCGCGCTGGCACGAGTGGGTCGTGCCGGTGCTGCGGGCGGCGGCCGAACGCGGCCGGGCGGACTTCGCGACGCGGTGCCTGGAGCTCGCCCGGAAGTCCTCTGTGGACCCGGCGGAGAAGGCCGCGATCACCGCCGATCTCGCCCAGCGGGAGTTCCGGTCGAACCCCTTGGCGGCCGGCCGTCACCTGTCGGCGTTGCGAGAAGCGTTGCGGGCCGGTCATCTCGACCGTTCGGCGACGGTCACGGTGGTCAGCCAGCTGCTGTGGCACGGACGGACCGACGACGCGCTCGTGCTGGCGCGGGACGACCCGGACGCCGAGCGGTTCCTGGCCTCCGCGCACCCGGCGCTGGCACGGTGGCGGCGCCACTCGAACTCGCCGCTCACCGATCTGCTCGGCCGCCAGGACAGCGCCGCGGCACGCCGTGCCGAGAGGGTGCTGCGGGGCTCGCGGCTGGCCGGTGAGATGCCGTGGGCGGCGGTGTTCGCGGTGCTGACGCTGATCTACGCCGATCGTCTGGAGAGCGCGGCCGCGTGGTGCGAGCGGTTGCTGCACCAGGCCGGTGACAACGTGACGTGGCAGGCGATGTTCTCGGGTCTGCGGGCGGAAGTCGCTCTGCGCCAGGGTGATCTGCGTGCCGCGCGGCGCCTGGCCATGGTCGCGTTCGGGCTCCTGCCGCCCCACGCGTGGGGCACCGCGGTCGCAGGTCCGTTGAGCTGCTTGGTTCTCGCCTGCACCAGGTCCGGCCAGTACGCGGAGGCCGGCGAATACGTCGGACAACCCGTTCCGGAGGCGGCGTTGCAGACCCGGTTCGGGCCGCACTACCTGTACGCGCGGGGCGAGTACCACCTCGCGACCGACCGGCCTGACCTCGCGCTGGCCGACTTCCGCGCGTGTGGTGAGCTGATGCTGGCGTGGGGCCAGGACCATCCCGGCGTGCTGCCGTGGCGGGTGCAGGCCGCGCGGGCACTGCTGACTCTGGGCAGGCCCGCTCGGCACCTGTTGATCGACCAACTGGAGCTGACCACCAGTCGATCACGCACGCGCGGTTTCGCGTTGCGCGTGCTGGCTCCTCTCTGCGATCCCGCCGTCCGGACGCGGATGCTCGCGGAGTCCGCCGAGATCCTCGAAGACCGCGGCGACAGGTTCGGTCTGGCACACACCCTGGCCGACCTGAGCACCGCCCTCGGCGACCACCCGCGAGCCCGGATGATCGCGCGACGGGCGTGGCACGTGGCGCACGACTGCGACGCCCAGCCGCTGCTCCCCGCCGACGTGCCGGACGAGGCCGGCCAGGTGGAGGCCCTGACCGAGGCCCAGCGCCGGGTGGCGGCGCTGGCCGCCGACGGTCACACCAACCGGGAGATCGCGCGCAGACTGTTCGTCACGACGAGCACCGTCGAGCAACACCTCACGCACGTCTACCGGAAGCTGGACATCAAGCACCGCAGTGAACTTCCGGCCGGATCTCATCGACGACCTCGCCGGTGAACACCACGACCCCGGCGCCGGCGAAGTTCGCCATGTCGGCCTGCGCGGCCTGCCCTTCCGGCGTGCTCATCGCGGCCTGCAACGCCTCGGCGGAGTCGGCGGTGATGTCGACCTTGACGTAGAACGGCGGCGGCGTGCCGTCCGGGTTCGGGGCGAGCTTCGTCGCGGTGGCGCCGCGCAGTCCCAGTTCGACGACCTTGCGGGCGAGCGGCGCGTGGACGGTGAAGAAGTGCTCGTCGAACGCTTCCGGGTCGGCCGGGTGGTGGTAGAGGCAGGTGAAGACGTACATCGGTGGTCCTTTCACTGGGGGAAGTAGCCGGTGCGCTGGAAGAACCGGATGCAGGTGTCGAGCAGGTCGTCGGTGATCTCCGGGCACGGGAAGCCTGCTTCGACCGTTTCCTCGATGTCGTAGGTGATGCGCAGTTCTTCGGCCTGGGTCGCTGCGGTGAACACGTCCAGGAGGGCGTTCGCGGCGTTGTCCGGATCGCTGCTCACGCGGTCGTTCCACTGGTCTCTCGGGATTTCTTCGAGGTCGTAGCCGTGGTGGTTGAGGCGGTCGATGAGGTTGTTCAGGCTCACCGGTTCGGGGTTGTACAGGTGGTAGGTGTCTTGCCTGGGTTCCATCGACAGTCCGACGATCGCGGCGCTGACGTAGTCGACCGGCGCGATCGTGAACAGCCCTTTTGCTTGTGCGGGCACAGCTTTGGCCTGCAGGCAGCCTTTGAGGCTGCGCCACACGAAGTCGTTCGTCTGGCAGGCGCCGTCGACCTGGCTGCCGCACACCGTGTCCGGCCGGTACACCGTGACGGGCAGACCCCTCCGTTGTGCCTCTCGCACGATCTCCTCGGAGACCCACTTGCTCTGCTGGTACCCCGTTGGCAGCTGCTCGGCCGGCCCGGTCTCGGCATCCGTGGACTTCGGTCCTCCCGGCTGCGCGAACACTCCCGTGGTGGACACGTAGTGCACTCGCACTGTGCGATGTCTCGCGGCCAGGCGCAGCACTTCTTCGGTGCCTTTGACGTTGGCCGCCTTGAGATCCTGGTACGGCTGCAGCCAGTTGACCTGCGCGCCCGCGTGATAGACGACGTCGATTTTTCGCGCCAGGTTGTCGAACCGTTGCTCGTCGAGGCCCAGTCGGGGTTCGGCAAGATCTCCTCTGACCGTTCGGACGCGGTCGAGATCGACGTCGAGGCCATACCAGTCGAGGTTGTTTTTGAGGCGGGCCAACGCTGTGGTGTCGTCGTCGGCCCGCACTAGACAGTGCACGCGGGCTGTCGTCTGGTCGAGGAGGTCGCGCAGCAGGAACGCCCCGAGGAAGCCAGTCGCGCCTGTCAGCAAGATCTCTCGCGGTTCACCGGTTGCTCGGATGGTCGGCTGGATGTCTTGATCCAGCGCGATTTCCTCCGCGAAGTCGATCTCCGTGATCGCGCTGCCGCCGTTCAGGAACGCCGCCAGCGCAGCGGGCGTGGGGTGGTCGAACACAATGGTGGCCGGCAGCCTGCGCCCGCTCGCCGTCGCCACCCGGTTGCGCAGCTCCACCGCCAGCAGTGAGTCGACGCCCATGTCCTTGAACGGTTTCGCGGCGTCGAACTCGTCGTCTTCCAGCCGGAGCACGGCTTTCGTCGTCGCACACACCAGCTCGAACAGATCCTCGGCCGTTTCCTCCGGCTGTTCGGCCGGGTGGTTCGCGTCGAGCCAGTAGCGTCGCCGTTGGAACGGATAGGTCGGCAACTTGACCTTCCGCGCTCCGGGGAACATCCCTGCCCAGTCGACCTCGACCCCGCGCACGAACGCTTCGCCGAGCGCCCGCACGAACCGGTCCGGTCCGCCGTCGTCGCGGTGGAGGGTCCCCGTGACGGCAGCGCCTTCCACCGTCTGCTCGACCGCGACCGTCAGCACCGGATGCGGGCTGATCTCGATGAACTTGCGATACCCGTGGTCGGCCAGCGTCCTCATCGCCGACTCGAACAACACGGTCTGCCTCACGTTCCGGTACCAGTACTCGGCGTTCAGCTCGGTCGTGTCGAGCCACTTCTCGTCCACCGTCGAGAAGAACTCGATCGCCGCCTTCTTCGGCGTGATGCCGTCGAGCACCCTGATCAGGTCGTCCCTCAACTCCTCGACGTGGTGGGAATGTGACGCGTAGTCCACCGGAATCCGCTTGCCCGCCACGGCTTCAATCGCATCCAGATCACCCGACACCACGATCGACCCCGGCCCGTTGATCGCCGCCACCGCCAACCGCGGATCACGCGGCAGCTCCGACACGACGACCATGCCGCCCCTGCCCGCGAGCCGCCGCGCGATCAGCTTGCTGCGCCGCGCCACGATCCTGGCTCCGTCCTCGACGGACAGCGCCCCGGCC
The DNA here is from genome assembly GCF_011067745.1 of Lentzea alba. Classification (GTDB taxonomy): domain Bacteria; phylum Actinomycetota; class Actinomycetes; order Mycobacteriales; family Pseudonocardiaceae; genus Lentzea; species Lentzea alba. The sequence goes on along the minus strand of NZ_JAAMPJ010000010.1, from coordinate 127,520 downwards.
GTGACCGCGGCCGCGATCTCCCCCTGCGAGTGCCCGACGACCGCTTTCGGTTCCACCCCTCCGGCCCGCCACAGGTGCGCGAGCGACACCATCACGGCCCAGAGCGCGGGCTGCACGACGTCGGCCCGCTCCAGCGCTTCGGCGTTGCCGAGCACCTCGAACAGGTCCCATTCGACTTCCGGCTCCAGGGCTTCCGCGCACTCCCGGATCCGCTGCGCGAACACCGGTTCGGCCTTGATCAGGTCGCGCGCCATGCCTACCCACTGCGCGCCCTGGCCCGGGAAGACGAAGCAGACCTCGCCCTCGACGTCGGCCACACCCTCGACCACCCGACCGCCCACGACGACGGCCCGGTGTTCCAGCATCGCCCTGGTCGTGACCAGCGAAAACGCGACGTCGGCGGTCGGCTCCAGGTCCCGCACCTGCTCGATCCGCGCCCTCAACGCTTTCGCGCTCCTCGCCGACACGACCAGCGGCACCTCGCCCGCCCCCACAACCAGCGGTACCCCGCCCGCCCCCACAACCAGCGGTACCCCGCCTGCCGCGACGACCGGCGGCACCTCGCCCACGCCGGCAATCAGGGGCACCTCGCCTGCCTCGGCAACCCGCAGCACCCCGCCGGCCCCGGCGACGCGCCGCACCCCGCCCGCGCCAGCAACCAGCGACACCTCGCCTGCCTGGGCAATCGGAATCGATTCGGACTGACGGGCCCCCTGGGGGGATCGGGTCCCCACTCCAATCATCTCAGCCAGGTCTGACAATTCCTGCGCGCTCGCAGCTTCCAAGATCACGTGCGCATTGGTGCCCGACACGCCGAAAGACGACACCCCCGCCCGGCGCGGACGATCCACCGACGGCCACGGCCGAGCCGACGTCAGCAACTCGACCGAACCAGCCGACCACTCCACGTGTGGTGAAGGCGAGTCCACGTGCAGGGTCCGCGGCAGCACACCGTGCCGCATCGCCATCACCATCTTGATCACGCCACCGACCCCGGCCGCAGCCTGCGCGTGACCGATGTTCGACTTCAACGACCCCAGCCACAGCGGCCGAGAACGCTCACCGTGCACAGCGATCAACGCCTGCGCCTCGATCGGATCCCCGAGCAAGGTCCCGGTGCCGTGCGCCTCCACCGCGTCCACATCGGATGGTTCCAGCCGAGCCTGCGCCAGCGCCGCACGAATCACCCGCTGCTGTGACGGTCCGTTGGGCGCGGTGAGCCCGTTCGAAGCCCCGTCCGAGTTGACCGCCGACCCGCGCACGACCGCCAAAACCTCGTGCCCGTTGCGCCGAGCATCGGAAAGCCGCTCCAGCAGCAAAACCCCGACTCCCTCAGCCCACCCCGTGCCGTCAGCCGAAGCGGCGAAAGCCTTGCACCGCCCGTCGACCGACAACCCGCGCTGCCTGCTGAACTCCACGAACACCGCCGGACTCGCCATCAGCGCCACCCCGCCGGCCAACGCCAGCGAACACTCCCCCGCCCGCAACGACTGCACCGCCAGGTGCAACGCCACCAGCGACGACGAGCAGGCCGTGTCCACCGTGACCGCGGGCCCCTCCAACCCGAACGTGTAGGCCACTCGCCCCGACGCCACGCTCCCCGCGCTGCCGATCCCCAGATGCCCCTCGAGCAACGTCGGCACCCGCCCCGAGAACCGCGACCCGTAGTCGTTGTACATGACTCCGGCGAACACCCCGGTCCTGCTGCGCCGCAACGACAACGCGTCGATCCCGGCGTCCTCGAACGCCTCCCACGACGTCTCCAGCAACAACCGCTGCTGCGGATCGATCGTCAGCGCCTCCCGCGGCGAGATCCCGAAGAATCCCGCATCGAACTCCGCAGCGTCATGAAGAAACCCGCCCGACCGCGTGTAGCAGGTCCCGCTCACCGACGGATCCGGCGAGTACAACGCGTCCAGATCCCAGCCGCGGTCTCCCGGGAACGGCCCGATGGCGTCCACCTCGTCCGCGACCACCCGCCACAAATCCTCCGGCGACCGCACCCCGCCCGGATACCGGCACGCCATCCCGACGATCGCGACCGGTTCGTTCAGCCGCGCCAGCAGTTCGTCGTTCTCGCGCCGCAACCGCTGGTTCTCCTTGACCGCAACGCGCAGCGCCTTCACGACCTGGTCCACGTGCCCCTCCGCCTCAGCGCCCACCGAGCACCAGCCGCACCAGGTCGTCGGCGTCCATGTCGTCGATCACGTCGGTTTCCTCCGCCCCGACGTCCGGCAGCAACTCGGCCATCAGATGCTCGGCCAGCGCACCCGGACTGGGGTGGTCGAAGACCAGCGTCGACGGCAAGCGCACGCCGATCGCGGCACTCAGCCTGTTGCGCAACTCCACCGCGGTGAGCGAGTCGAACCCGAGCTCCTTGAACGTCCGCTCAGCCGGCACCCGCTCCGGAATCCCGAGCACCCCGGCCACCTCAGCGCGCACCAGGTCAAGCACCTGCCCCGGTTCCCCGGTCGGCCGCCACGCCTCGATCTCCGGCTCCCGCTCCCGAACCAGCCCGCGCAACAACGGATGCACCACCTGCGCAGCAGTAGCCAACGGCACCGGCACCAACACCGGTTCCCCGCACCGCAAGGCCGCGTCGAACAGCCGCAAGCCTTCCTCCGCACCCAACAGCCTGATGCCGCTACGAGCCATCCGGGCTCGGTCGACCTCGCTGAGGTGCCCGGTCATGCCGCTTTCTTCGGCCCACAGCCCCCACGCGAGCGACACAGCCGGCAACCCACGCGCCCACCGATGCTTCGCCAATGCGTCCAGGTACGCGTTCGCCGCCGCGTAATTCGCCTGCCCCGGCCCGCCGAACGTGCCCGCGGCCGACGAGAAGTACACCATCGGCACGTCCGGCAACAGCTCGTGCAGATGCCAGGCCGCATCCGCTTTGGGCCGCCACACCCCATCAACGCGCTCGGGCGTGAGCGACGAGATCACGCCGTCGTCGAGCGTTCCCGCCATGTGCACCACGGCGTCCACCCGACGCTCGGCCAACAACCGCTCCAACGCCGCCCGATCCGCCACATCGCACCGCACAACCTCGGCACCGAGTGCTTCCAGTTCAGCGTCCCCACCTCGCCTGCTGGCGAGCACCAGGCGCCGAACCCCATGCGCGGTGACGAGATGCCGCGCCACCAGCCTGCCCAACGTGCCCGTGCCACCGGTGATCAACACCGTGCCGTCCAACCTGACGGCCTGCTCCCCCAGCGTGGTCCTGGCGAGCCGCGGCACCAGCACCTCGTTGCCGCGCAACGCAAGCTGCGGCTCCCCGGACGCCACCGCCGCCGCCAACTCCTCCTGGCGCACCTCACCCTCGACGTCAACCAGGACGATCTTGCCGGGGTTCTCCGACTGCGCGGACCGCACCAGTCCCCACACCGCCGCGCCGGCCAGGTCCGGATCCTCCCCCGTCGCGTTCTTCGTGACGAGCACGAGCGGTTCCTGCACACCCGCGACCCATTTCTGCAACACCATCAACGCCTGGCGCACGTGGTGCAGCTCAACAACTTCCCCCGACAGCTCAGCATCCACGACCGGAATCGGCTTCCACCGCACCGCATACAGCGACTCGGGCGCGAGCTGACCAGACGACACGGGCCGGATCACCAACGAATCAACGTTCACCACGGCACGGCCGCTCTCATCGACCGCGACGAGCGACACCACGTCACTCCCGATCTCGCTCAACCGCACCCGAAGCACCGAAGCACCGGTCGCGGCCAGCGACACCCCGCTCCACGCGAACGGCACCCTGCTCTCGTCGTTCTCCAGCGCGATCGCGTGCAACGCGGCATCGAACAACGCCGGGTGCACCCCGAACCCAGGTTCCCCTTCCGGTAACCTCACCTCGGCGAACACCTCGCCATCGCCCCGCCAAACCCGGTGCAACCCTCGGAACCTCGGCCCGTAAACGAACCCGATACCGCTCAACCGCTCATACAAATCGCCAACCGCCACCTCTTCCCCGACAGGCGGCCACGCGATCTCCACCTCCGGCGGCCCACCGGGCGCCAGCACCCCGCTCGCGTGGCAAACCCACTCCTCACCCCGCGAGAACACCTCGATCGTCCGCCGCCCCACCTCGTCCGGACTGCCAACCACCACCTGCAGCTCGGCCTCCGACACCACCAACGGCGCCAAGATGGTCAACTCTTCCACCACGCCACACGCGGCCTCCCGCGCGGCGTGCAACGCCATCTCGAGGAACCCGGTGCCCGGCAACAACACCGACCCCAGCACCGCGTGATCAGCCAGCCATGGATGCGCCGCGAGCGACATCTTCCCGTTGAACAGCAACCCGCCCGACGCCAAGCTGATCGCACTCCCCAGCCACGGATGCCCGGCCGCTGTCAGCCAGTAGTGCTTGCGCTGAAAGGCATACGTCGGCAGCTCGACCCGCCGCGCCCCGCGACAACACCGCGCCCAGTCGACGTTCGCCCCACCAACCCAGGCCCGCGCCAACTCCCCCAGGAATCGCCCCCACCCGCCGTCGTCCCTGCGCAGCGACCCGACCACGGTCCCCTCGACCACGTCCTCAATCCCGATCGTCAACACCGGATGCGCGCTGACCTCGACGAACACCCCGTACCCGTCCTGCGCGAGCTGCTCGATCGCCCCTGCGAACCTGACGGTGCCGCGCAAGTTCTCGTACCAGTACCCCGCATCGAGCCCGGCCGTGTCGAACCGTTCCCCCGTCAACGTCGAGTAGTAGTCGATCCCGGTTCGCCGGGGTTCAATCCCCTGCAGCGCCTCAAGAATCTCTTCCCGAACAGCCTCGACCTGCGGCGTGTGCGACGCGTAGTCCACCGGAATCCGCCGCGCGTGCACCCCCCGAGCCTCACAAACCGCCAACAGCTCTTCCAACGCCTCCGGCTCCCCGGCGAGAACCGTGGCAGCGGGCCCGTTAACCGCCGCAACGTGCACCTTTCGCGCGAGTTGGCCGGCCGCGTCCACAGGCAGTGCAACCGACACCATGCCACCCGTACCCGCCAACCCGGCGATCGCCTTGCTGCGCAAACAAACCACCCGAGCACCGTCCTCAAGGGACAACGCCCCGGCAACGACCGCAGCCGCGATCTCCCCCTGCGAATGCCCGACAACGGCCTGCGGCTCAACCCCGTACGCCCGCCACAACCCGGCCAACGACACCATGACCGCCCACAGCGCGGGCTGCACGACCTCAACCCGCTCCAACGCCTCGGCGTCCCGCACGACCTCGAACAAATCCCAGTCGACCCACCGACTCAAGGCGACCGCGCACTCACGCATCCGCTCGGCGAACACCGGCGCTTGCTCGATCAGTTCCACCGCCATGCCCACCCACTGCGAGCCCTGGCCGGGAAACACGAACGCCACCCGCTCGCCGCCCTGCGCCGCCCCGGAAGCGATCTCCACCCCGTCCGCCGACAGAACCGCCCGATGCCCGAACACCGCCTTGGCCGCGAGCGCACCGCCAACATCCGCCGGGTCGAGCTCAGGATGCTCCCCCGCGAACGCCACCAACCGCTCAACCTGCGCCCGCAACGCCGCCTCGGACTTGCCCGACACCACCCACGGAACCGGCCCAACCGCGACGCTCACCGGGTCACTCGTCAGCTCCGATCGACGAGCCGCGGTACTCGTCACGTCCTTGGCGACTTGCCCGCCCACGACGTCCGACCCGATCGCAGCTACGCCCTTCACACCGACGACCACGTCCTTCGCCGAATCCACCTGGTCATCCGGCGCGATCCCATCCGCGGCAATCCCATCCGCGGCAATCCCATCCGCGGCAATCCCATCCGCGGCAATCCCATCCGCGGCAATCCCATCCGCGGCGTCGCTGCCCGCGTCCGCCGCGGCGCCCGGAATCGATCCCGATTGGCAGGCCCCCTGGGGGGATCGGGTCCCCACTCCAATCATCTCAGGCAGGTCCGACAATTCCCGACCGGCCGAAACCGGAGCGGCCTCCAAGATCACGTGCGCGTTCGTGCCGCTCATCCCGAACGACGACACCCCGGCCCGGCGCGGCCCGGACCCGGCGGGCCACGGCCGAGCCTCCGTCAGCAACTCGACCGCGCCCGCCGACCAGTCCACGTGCGGCGTCGGCGAGTCCACGTGCAAGGTCGCCGGCAACAGTCCGTGCCGCATCGCCTGCACCATCTTGATCACGCCGCCGACGCCCGCCGCCGCCTGCGAGTGGCCGATGTTGGACTTCAGCGACCCCAGCCACACCGGCTCAGTCCGCTGCCCATAAGTCGCGATCACGGCCTGCGCCTCGATCGGGTCGCCCAACTCAGTGCCGGTGCCGTGCGCCTCAACGACATCAACATCGGCCATGGACAGCCCCGCCGCCGCAAGCGCCGCACGGATCACCCGCTGCTGCGATGGTCCGTTGGGCGCCGTCAGCCCGTTTGACGCGCCGTCCTGGTTCACCGCCGACCCACGCACGACAGCGAGCACTTCGTGGCCGTTGCGTTGGGCGTCGGAGAGCCGCTCCACCAACAACACACCGACACCTTCTGCCCATGCGGTGCCATCTGCAGAAGCCGCGAACGGCTTGCACCGGCCATCAGGAGCGAGCGCGCGCTGCCTGCTGAACTCGACGAACGGCATCGGTGTCGGCATCACCGTCGCGCCCCCCGCCAAGGCAAGCGAGCACTCGCCGTTGCGCAACGCCTGCGCGGCCCAGTGCAGAGCCACCAGAGACGACGAGCACGCCGTGTCGACCGTGATCGCCGGCCCCTCGAACCCGAACGTGTAAGCCACCCGGCCGGACGCAACGCTGGCCGCGCCGCCGGTGCCGAGGTAGCCCATGACGTCGTCGGGCGCGCGGTCGTACAGCCGTGACGCGTAGTCGTGGTAGACGGCGCCGGTGAACACGCCGGTTTGGCTGCCGCGCAACGACAACGGGTCGATCCCGGCACGTTCCACGGCCTCCCAGGACACCTCAAGCAACAGCCGCTGCTGCGGGTCCATCGCGAGCGCCTCACGCGGGTTGATCCCGAAGAACTCGGCGTCGAACCGTCCCGCGTCGTGCAGAAAGCCACCCTCACGAACGTACGACTCCGCGAAGTCCCAGCCACGGTCCACCGGCGGGCCGCTGATCGCGTCGCGCCCCTCGGCCACCAGCCGCCACAGGTCGTCCGGCGAGGCGACCCCACCCGGATACCGGCACGCCATCCCGACGATCGCGATCGGCTCGTCGGCACGGGTCACCACAACGGAATCCCTGCGCCCGCCACGCAAATGCTCCGCCAGCGCCCGCGGAGTCGGGTAGTCGAACAACAAAGTGGCCGGCAAGGTCATACCGGTGGCCGTCGCCAGCCGGTTGCGCAACTGCACCGCCATGAACGAGTCGAATCCGCACTCGCTGAACGCCCGTGCGGGGTCAACGGCGTCCGGGCTCTCGTGGCCGAGCACCGCCGCCGTGTGTGCGCGCACCACGTCGAGCAGGTCACGTTCCGATGCGCTCGCCACGGCCGTTGGCGCTGAACCGTCCAACCAGTAGCGCTTGCGCTGGAAGGCATAAGTGGGCAGGTCGACGCGGCGCGCGCCCGTTCCGTCGAAGAACCGCTCCCAACCCACCTGAACGCCGCGCACGTACAACTCGGCCAGCGCCGTCAGCAGCCCCGCCGGCTCCTGCGCGTCGCGCAAGGCGGCGCTGAACACGCACCCGTCCACTGAAGACAGGTTGTCGGCGGCAAGTGCTGTGAGCACGCCACGCGGACCGAGTTCCAGAAACGCCGTGACGCCTTCGTCCGCCACGGTGCGCACGGCGTCTGCGAAGCACACGGTCCGGCGCGCGTGTTCCACCCAGTACTCCGGCGAACTGACCTGCCCAGCCACCACGGGGATCGACGGCTCCCGGTAGGTCAGGCCCTCCGCGACGCGCCGGAACTCGTCGAGAATCGGTTCGACGAGCGGCGAGTGGAACGCGTGACTGACGTCGATGCGTTTCGACGTCGCGAACCGCGCGGCAATCGCGAGCACCTCGTCCTCATCACCGGAGATCACGACCGCGTCCGGCCCGTTCACCGCCGCGATGTCGACCCGGCCCGTCAGCAACGGCACGATTTCCCGCTCGCTCGCCTGAACCGCCACCATCGCGCCACCTGCGGGCAACGCCTGCATCAACCTGCCGCGCGCCGCGACGAGCGTTGCCGCGTCCTCCAGCGACAACACTCCTGCCACGTGCGCTGCCGCCAGCTCGCCGATCGAGTGCCCCACGAGGAAGTCCGGCCGCACCCCGAACGCCTCTACCAGCCGGAACAGCGCGACCTCGACGGCGAACAACGCGGACTGCGCATCGGCGGTCCGGTCGAGCGGCCCTCCGCCGAAGACCAGATCGCGCAGACCGTCGCCCAGATGCGCGCAGACCTCGTCGAACGCCGCCGCGAACACCGGGAACGCCTCGTACAACTCTCGCCCCATGCCCGGCCGCTGACTGCCCTGCCCACTGAACAGAAACGCCACCCGACGCCCGGTCACCGCGACGCCCTCCACGACGTGCGGACTCACCCTGCCTTCGGCGAGCGCCCCGAGCCCGTCCCCGACGACCACGGCCCGGTGCTCCAGCGCCGCCCGCGTGGTGACGAGCGAGTACCCGAGGTCCAAACGCCGGTCCGTGCACTCCAGCAGCCGACCCGCCTGCGCCCGCAACGCGTCCGCGCTCCTCGCCGACACGACCAACGGCACCTCGCCCAGCGCGGCGTCCGGAATCGATTCGGACTGGCAGGCCCCCTGGGGGGATCGGGTCCCCACTCCCATCATCTCAGGCAGGTCCGACAATTCCTGGCCAGCGGAAACCGGCCCAGCCTCCAAGATCACGTGCGCGTTCGTGCCGGACACCCCGAAAGACGACACCGCCGCCCGCCGCGGACGATCCACCGACGGCCACACCCGAGCCGCCGTCAGCAGCTCCACCGCCCCCGAAGACCAATCCACCTGCGGCGAAGGCGAGTCCACGTGCAAGGTCCGCGGCAGCACTCCATGCCGCATCGCCTGCACCATCTTGATCACACCACCAACGCCCGCCGCAGCCTGAGCGTGACCGATGTTCGACTTCAACGACCCCAGCCACACCGGATCCACCCGCTGGCCATGGACAGCGATCAACGCCTGCGCCTCGATCGGATCACCCAAAACAGTCCCGGTGCCATGCCCCTCGACGAGATCGACATCGGCAGCAGACAGTCCGGCCGAAGCAAGAGCCCGCTGGATCACGCGCTGTTGCGACGGGCCGTTGGGCGCGGTCAGGCCGTTCGACGCGCCGTCGGAGTTCACGGCGGAACCCCGGACGACGGCGAGCACGCGGTGTCCGTTGCGCTGCGCGTCAGAAAGGCGCTCGACCAGGAGCACGCCAATGCCCTCCGACCACCCGGTCCCGTCAGCCGACGCGGCGAAGGCCTTGCACCGCCCGTCGGCAGACAACCCGCGCTGGCGACTGAACTCGACGAATGTGGCGGGCGTGGCCATCACCGCGACGCCGCCGGCCAGAGCGAGCGAGCACTCGCCGTTGCGCAACGCCTGCGCAGCCCAGTGCAGAGCCACCAGAGACGATGAGCACGCTGTGTCGACCGTGATCGCCGGGCCCTCGAAGCCCAGCGCGTACGCAACACGGCCGGACGCCACGCTGCCCGCCGTGCCCAGGCCCAGGTAGGGCTCGACCTCCTCGGGAATCGAGTCGAGACGCGAGGCGTAGTCGTGGTACATGACGCCGGTGAACACGCCGGTTTGACTGCCGCGCAACGACAACGGGTCAATGCCGGCGCGTTCGAGCACCTCCCACGAGACCTCCAGCAACAGCCGTTGCTGCGGGTCCATCGCGAGCGCCTCGCGGGGCGCCAGCCCGAAGAACTCGGCGTCGAACTCCGCCGCGTCGTAAAGGAAACCGCCGTAGCGCGTCGACGACTTGCCGGGACGATCAGGATCCGGGTCGTACACAGCGTCCCAGCCGCGGTCCGCCGGGAACTCGCCGATCGCGTCGACCTCGTTCAGCACCAGGTCCCACAGGTCCTCGGGCGAACGGACACCGCCCGGATAGCGGCACGCCATACCCACGATCGCGATCGGCTCGTCCGAACGAACCGAGGCAGCGGTGACCGGGGTGTGCGAGCCGCGCAGTTCCCCGGAAAGGTGTTCGGCCAGGGCCAGTGGAGTCGGGTGGTCGAAGACGAGGGTCGCGGGCAGGCGGAGGTCGGTGGCGGCGGACAGGCGGTTGCGGAGTTCGACAGCGGTCAGGGAGTCGAAGCCGAGTTCGGCGAAGGCGCGGGTGGGCTCGACGGCGTTCGCGGCGTGGCCGAGGACCGCGGCGGTGCTGGCGCGCACCAGATCCAGGAGGCTCTGCCGCTGGTCCGGTTCAGAAAGGGTCGGCAAGCGCATGTCAGCGTTGCGACGCAACGGGTTCGCTGAGAACTGGGCTGCGATCAACGCGGGTTCGGAAGCGCGTAACGCCGCGTCGAACAAGGTGAGGCCGGTCTCGTCGGACATCGCGACGGTGTTGTCGTGGACGCCGGCCCGAGGGAGGTGGGCGGTCAGCGCGCTGGTTCGCTCCCACAGTCCCCACGCGATGGAGACGCCGGGCAGTCCGCGCACGTGGCGGTGCCGCGCGAGGGCGTCCAGGAACGCGTTGGCTGCCGCGTAGTTGCTCTGCCCCGGACTGCCGAACACGCCCGCCACCGACGAGAACAGCACCAACGGCACGGACGGCACGAGCTCGTGCAGATTCATCGCGCCGATGACTTTGGGGCGCAGCACGGTGTCGAGGCGTTCGGGCGTCAGCGAGGTGATCACGCCGTCGTCCAGCACCCCCGCCGCGTGGATCACGGCCGAAAGATCGGGAATGCCTTCGAGCAAGGCCGCCAGTTCGGCACGGTTGGCGACATCGCAAGCGGCGACCGTGACGTGCGCGGCGAGCTCGGCTTCCAGCTCAGGGCCAACGCCCCGCCGGCTCACCAGCACCAGCCGCCGGACGCCGTGCGCGGCAACGAGATGCCGCGCGATCAAGCCACCCAACGCACCGGTTCCGCCGGTGATCAAAACAGTGCCACTGCCGAGCATACTGTCCTCAGTGGACGGTTGAGCCTGCCGCAGCCGTGGGACGTACGCCTGACCGTCTCGCACCATCAGCTGCGGTTCGCCGGACGCGACCGCAGCGGGCAGCGCCGAGTCGTCAGCGTCGACGAGGAAGATCTGGCCCGGATGTTCGGACTGCGCCGATCGCACCAGTCCCCACACCGCGGCGCCGTCGAGGTCGGAGTCAACCGCGCCGCAGGTGTGCACGACGAGCCGGGTGTTCTCGCCGATCCATTGTTGCAGCTGTTCCAACGCCGCATGAACGTTCTGCGGCGACACCACAACGACGTCGTCAGGCATCTCGGTGACGCGCGGCAACGCGATGGGTGCCCACTCGACCCGGTACAGCAGGTCTTTGAGCAGCGTCGGTCGCAGCATCAGGGACTTCACGGCCGCGACCGGCAGTCCGGCGCCGTCGGCCAACTGCACCGAGATGCTGTCGCCGTTGCGGGTCAGCCGGACGCGCAGGGTGGTCGCGCCCGTCGCGAACAGCTCGACGCCGTTCCACGCGAACGGCAAGAGCGCTTGTCCTGGCTGCGTTTCTCCCCAGCCTGCCAATGCGATGGGGTGCAGCGCGGCGTCGAGCAGTGCGGGGTGCAGCCCGAACTCGGAAGGATCACCCGGCAGTTGCGCCTCGGCGAACAGCTCGTCGCCCCGCCGCCACAACGCGGTCAAGCCCTGGAACTCCGGGCCGTACTCATACCCTTCGGCGGTCAACGTGTCGTAAACGCCGGCGAGGTCGACAGCGGTGGCGTTCGCTGGAGGCCATTCATGCAGGCCGAGGGGCTTCGAGACCGAGGCGGTCAGCGTGCCGCTCGCGTGCCGCTGCCACAGCTCGCCGCGGCTGTGCACGGTGAACGTGTGGTCCCGCGCCACCGCAACCTGCACTTCGACACTGCCCCGTTCCGGCAGGATCAGCGGTGCCTCGATGATCAGCTCGTCGATCGCCGGGGCGCCCACCTGGCGGCCGGCCGCCAGCGCCATCTCGACGAAAGCCGTGCCGGGCAACAGAACCGTGCCGGACACCGCGTGGTCAGCGAGCCACGTTCGCCGTGACAGGTGCGTGGTGAAGATCGTGGTGGCGGCGTCTGCGAGTTCGAAGGGCGCGCCCAGCAACGGGTGGCCGTCCGGTTCCACCCAGTACCGCTGGTGCTGGAACGCGTAGGTCGGAAGGTCGACGTGACGCCCGTCGAAACGCCAGTCGACCTCCACACCCCGCACCCACAGCTGTGCCGCGGCGGCCAGGAGGCGGTCCTCGCCACCGTCGTCACGGCGGAGTGTGCCGAAACCGGTCAGCAGCACCGGATGCGGGCTGACTTCGAGGAGGATCTTGTCGCCGAGCTCGCGGACGACCTGGTCGTACCGGACCGTTTCGCGCAGGTTGCGGTACCAGTACTCGGGGTCCGGCGGTCCGCCGCCGCAGGTGGAGAGGAACGGGATCGCCGGCTCACGAGGTTCGATGCCGGCGAGAACGGCCAGCAGTTCGTCGCGGAGTTCCTCGACGCGGGCGGAGTGCGAGGCGTAGTCGACCGGGATCCGCTTGCCTTGCACGGTGTCGAGCGCTTCGAGGTCGCCGGACAGGACGAACGACTCGGGTCCGTTGATCGCCGCCACGGACAGTCGCGGGTCGAGGGGCTCGGGCAGCGCGTCGACGACGGTCATCCCGCCCCGGCCGACGAGCCTGGTGATCAGCTTGGCACGCAAGGCCACCACGCGCGCTCCGTCCTCAATGGACAGCGCTCCGGCCACGACCGCCGCCGCGATCTCACCCTGGGAGTGGCCCACGACGGCCGTCGGTGCCACGCCCTGGGTCTGCCAGAGGTGGGCCAGCGACACCATCACCGCCCAGAGCGCGGGCTGGACGACTTCGACGCGTTCCAGCGCGGCCGGGTCTCCGAGCACCTCGAACAGGTCCCAGTCGACGTGCGGCTGCAGCGCCCGCGCGCACTCGGCTATGCGGGACGCGAACGCCGGGGACTCGTCGAGGAGCTGCACGCCCATGCCCGCCCACTGAGAGCCCTGGCCAGGGAAGACGAAGACGACCTCGGGATGGTCCGCGGTGCCGGACGCGATCTCGGTGTGGCCGTGGAGCACCGCGCGGTGTGGGAACGTCGAACGGGTCGCGAGCGTGGCGGCGACGTCCACGGGATCGGGTTCGTGGCTGTCCACCCATGCGAGCAACCTCTGCGTCTGGTCTCGCAACGCCGCCTCGGTCTTGGCCGACACCAGCCACGGCACCAACCTCGCCGCGCTGCTCTCGCCTTTCGGAATCGCCTCGCTACCCCGACCCCGCGGAACCGCCGCGCCGTCCCCACCCCTCGGAATCGATTCGGACTGGCGGGCCCCCTGGGGGGATCGGGTCCCCACTCCAATCGTCTCAGGCAGGTCTGACAATTCCTGAGCGTCCGCGGATTCCAAGATCACGTGCGCATTGGTGCCGGAGATGCCGAACGACGACACGGCGACCCGACGCGGACGGTCCACCGACGGCCACGGCCTTGCGGACGTCAGCAGCTCAACCGCGCCAGAAGACCAATCCACATGCGGCGAAGGCGAATCCACGTGCAAAGTCCGCGGCAACACGCCGTACCGCAGCGCCTGCACCATCTTGATCACGCCGCCCACCCCCGCGGCGGCCTGCGTGTGGCCGATGTTCGACTTCAAGGACCCGAGCCACACCGGATCCGGCCGCTGGCCGTACACGGCCAGCAACGCGTGCGCCTCGATCGGATCACCCAGGACCGTGCCGGTGCCGTGTGCCTCGACGACGTCGACGTCCGCGGCGGACAGGCCGGCCGAAGCCAGGGCCGCGCGGATCACGCGTTGTTGCGCCGGTGAGCGAGGGGCGGTCAGGCCGTTCGAGGCACCGTCGGAGTTGATCGCGGAGCCGCGCAGCACGGCGAGCACCCGGTGGCCGTTGCGGCGGGCGTCCGACAGACGCTCCAGCAGCACCACGCCCACGCCCTCGGACCAGCCGGTGCCGTCGGCGGACGCGGCGAAGGCCTTGCAGCGGCCGTCCGGCGACAGGGCGCCCTGTCGCGCGAACTCGACGAACGTGGCAGGAGTGGACATCACGGTCACTCCGCCCGCCAGCGCCAGCGAGCATTCGCCGCCGCGCAGCGACTGAGCGGCCAGGTGCAGGGAGACCAGGGACGAGGAGCAGGCCGTGTCGACGGTGATCGCGGGCCCCTCGAAGCCGAAGGTGTAGGCGACGCGGCCCGAGATGACGCTGGCCGCGGTGCCGACGCCGGAGCCGTAGTCGTGGTACATGGCGCCGGCGAACACGCCGGTTTGGCTGCCGCGCAACGACAACACGTCGATGCCCGCGTGTTCGAAGGCCTCCCAGGAGACCTCCAGCAGCAAGCGTTGCTGAGGGTCCAACGACAGAGCTTCGCGCGGGGAGATGCCGAAGAAGTCGGCGTCGAACGAGGCCGCGTCGTGCAGGAAGCCCCCGTAGCCGGCGTCGACGTCCCAGCCGCGATCGCCAGGAAACGAACCGATCGCGTCGACCTCGGCGGCCACCAGGCGCCACAGGTCCTCCGGCGAACGCACACCACCCGGATAGCGGCACGCCATGCCCACGATCGCGATCGGCTCGTCCGAAGCCACCTGATCAACGGCGACGTCAGCCGCACCGAACAGCAAAGCCCGCAGATGAGTAGCCAAAGCGGCACCGGTCGGATGATCGAACGCGCAGGTCGCGGCGAGCGGCAGGCCCGTCGACGCGACCAGGTCGTTGCGCAGCTCCACCGCGCCGGCGGAGGTCAGGCCGAGCTCACTGAACGGAACGGAAGCCGATACCGCGGAGCCGCAGACGCGAGCAGCGGCGGACTGGACGAGGCCGAGCAGCACGACATCGCGCTCAGCAGCCGACAACGGCGCCAGCCGGTCGCGCAAGGGCACCCCGGACGCCTCGAGGACGGGCGCGGAAACACGTTGGCAGGCATGCGCGGAGCCGAGCGCATCGAGCACGGAGATAGCACCGTCGCCCCACTCCAGCGACACCGCGGGCAAGCCCTGCGAGCGGCGGTGCCGGGCCGCCGCGTCGCAGAAGGCGCCCAATCCGGGATCGGAGGCGGGCCAGCACAGCACCAGCGGTGCGGAAACCGTGAGATCGGCGGCAAGCGGTGAGGTGTGCACGATCAGGGCGGCGGATTCCGGGGCACAGACGTCGAAACCCGAACGAAGCTCGTCCGCGATCGGGCCGGACCCGAGAACCGCGACAGGTCCCAGCGGCTCGTGCACCGCGGGCAACCTGGTGAGACGGGGTGTGAGCACAACACCGTCCCGCACGGCGAGTTGCGACTCCCCGCACGCGACAACGGACGGCAGGTCAACGGAATCCGAGTCGACGTCGACCAGCACGATGCGGTCGCGCTGCGCCAGACCCCACAGAAAAGCGTGCTCCAGATCCAGGACGCCCTCGGTGTCGTTCACCGCGACCGCGCGACGCGTCACGATCACGAACCGCGCGGAAGGCGACGGATCCGAAGCCAGCCAGGCATCCAAGCCCAATGCTCCATTGTGGACGATCGTGAGGTCGAACCTCTGCCCCGCGGCGGCAACGGGAGCCCACTCGACGCCGTAGAGCGGCTGCAGCGACGCACGCAGCCGAGAAGGTTGCGAGGCCAGCCGATGGCGGAAGATCTTGCCGGACGGAGTTCGCGGAACGGCAGAGGTCGACCGCAGCTCGAACGGAACCTTCGCGGCCGACAGCTGCGAACGGCACCCGGCGAGCACAGCGGCGGGGTCGAAATCGGGACCAGGCACCACGTACGCGATGGGCACCTCGCCGAGCACCTCGTCGGGCCGGCCCGCCACGGCCGCGTCGAGAACGCCGGGAAGCTGCAGCAGCACGCGTTCGATCTCGCCGGGATGGATGTTCTCTCCGCCGCGGATGATGAGTTCCTTGGTGCGCCCGGTGATCGTCAGATATCCCTGCGGGTCGCGACGGGCCAGGTCGCCGGTGTGGTACCAGCCGTCGTCCAGCGCGGAAGGCCGGCCGTGGTAGCCGGCCATCAGGTTCGGTCCGCTGACCCACACCTCGCCCTCGGACCCGCACGGCACGTCGGCACCGGAGGCGTCCACGAGACGCACGCTCACGCCCGGCACCGGCAGGCCGCACGAACCAGGAACGCGCAGACCGGCGGGCCAGTTCACGGCGATCATGCCGCACGTCTCGGTGCTGCCGTAGCCGTCGAGCAGCGGAACACCGAAGGCCGCCTCGAAGTCCGCGCACAGCGAGGGCGGGCAGACCGAGCCGGCGGTGAGGCAGACCCGCAACCCCGAAGCGGTGCCGCCGGTGCGCACGAGCTGGTGGTACATCGCCGGAACGCCGGCCAGGAACGTGACGTCCGAACGCAACTCGGCGAGCACGCCCTCGGCGGAGAACCCGCTCTGAATCCGTGCCGTGGCACCGACAGCGGTCACGCCCAGCACGCACAAGCTGTGCGCGAAGCTGTGGAACAACGGCGCGGGCCACAACACCACGTCCGACGACGACAGCCCGTAGATCGGCGCGTAACAAGCCGCCACCGACCACAGACAGCTGCGCTGAGTCGACAGCACACCCTTGGGCTTGCCGGTGGTGCCGGACGTGTAGAGCATCCACGCGTGCTCGTCCAGCCCGAGATCGTCTCGAGCCGGAGCCGAACCACCGGCGGCCAGCTCGGCGAACGACAGCGTGTCAACGGGAACCGAGTCACCGACCACGACCAGTGAGCGAACACCCAGGCCGCGCAACCGATCCACGTGCGCCGCGTCGGTGATCACGACCGAAGCACCGCTGTCCGTCAGGAAATGCGCCAGTTCGGCGACGGAGGAATCCGGGTTCAGGAGCACCCCGACAGCACTGGCCCGCGTGATCGCCAGGCAGCTCTCGATCACCTCGACCCGGTTGCCGAGCAGGATCGCCACCCGTGCGCCGCGCGGCACCAGACCGGCGAGGTGACCGCCGAGCCGCCGCGTGCGCGGCTCCAGGTCCGCGTAGATGACCGAGCGCCACGGGTCGGAGAACGCGACCTTGTCACCGAAGTGCGCGGCGTGGGCCCTGAGCAGTTCGGGCAACGGCCGGATCAGTTCGGCACGCAACATGGACGCACACCTCCGTCGAGTCTCGGTGCGTCCAAGCCTGTCCAGGAATCCCTGCCGTCGATCCCCCTAAGCGACCCCTAGGGCAACGGGATCCAGATCACTCCACCGCTGCTGGCGAGACACAAAAATGCGCCACCGGGAAATGTCCCAGTGGCGCACGTGCGAAAGCTGGAGAACGGCTACTGCAGGTAGCCCTCGACCTCACCGACGGAACGAGCGGGAACGTCGTCCGCGTCCTCGCCCTGCGACCTGGCCGCGCGCCGCCGCCGCAGCAGGTCCCAGCACTGGTCGAGAGCTTCTTCCAGGGCGCGCAAGCGGTCTTTCTCCTCGGCGGAGGAGATCTCGCCGGCCACGACGCGTTCGCGCAGCTTGTGCTCCTCGTCGACCAGCTCGTTGATGCGGCCCAGCACGGATTCGTCGGTCATCCCAGGACTCTACGTCGAAACGCCAGTGGGTGCGCCTTGGCCGCTATTTCTTGGTGGCGAAGACAAACCCCTCCGCGCCTGGTGTCGGCTTGGCGACGGTGAACCCGTTGGCGGTCCCAGTTCCCGCTGCCCTGGTAGGGCGGCGAGGGCACCGTTACCTGCCCGACAGCGCAGAATGGGCGACCATGACGATCACGCTGTCCGTGCCGAAGACCGAGTCTGCAGACGCCCTGCGGTTGCGCCCGTGGCGGCTGGACGACTTGCCGGCACTGCTCACGGCGCATCGTGACCCGGCGCTGCGCCGCTGGCTGGCCACGTCGCTGGCCGACGAGCCCGCTGCCCGGCAGTGGCTGGACGTACAAGCCGCCGGCTGGGCCTCCGCAACGCGGTTCAGTTTCGCCGTGGTGGCCGACGAAGACGACGACGAACCGCCCATCGGCCACGTGGTGGTGAAAGCCGGGACCGGAGGCGTGGCAGAGGTCGGCTACTGGACCGCGGCCGCGGCCCGGCGTCAAGGCGTCGCCGCCCGTGCCCTGGACACCGTGTCGCGCTGGGCGCTGGGCGGGCAGGACCTGGTCCAGCTGACCCGCTTGGACTTGCTGCACGCGAAGGACAACCACGCCTCCTGCCGGGTGGCGGAGAAGTGCGGCTATCTCCTGCACGATCTGCTGCCGGCCGCGCCTCCCGCTTTCCCGAACAGCGCACACCGGCATGTGCGCACACCGCTGAGCGGCTGAGGCGGCCGGAAAGAACAAGACTGTTCTTCCCCGATTTCACCGCGCACCCTCGGTGCCACTGATCACGGATCCGTGGGGAGCGCAGCGGTTTGACTGGCCGTGAAATCGACATTGAGCAGGAATACCTGCTGGTCTTGTACGCCCGTGTGGACGCCATGCGCGGAGACGCCGCAGCGCGCTTGGCAGCCGTGCAGCACATCGGCGAGGACCGGGACGCGGCAGCGGTGTGGCAGGCGGAAGTAGACCGTCTGGACGCGGTGGAACAGGGATTGTGCTTCGGGCGACTGGACCTGAACGACGGTCGCCGCGTCTATCTGGGGCGGCTGGGCCTGTTCCGGGTCGAGGACGACGAGCCGTTGCTGGTGGACTGGCGCGCTCCCGCGGCCCAGGCGTTCTACACGGCGACCGCGGCCGCGCCTCAAGGCGTCCGACGACGACGCCGCATCACCACGAAAGGCCGGACTGTCGTCGCGTTGAACGACGAACTGCTGGCCCCAGACGCTGCCGGCGATGACAGCCTGGTCGGGGAGGCCGCGTTGCTGGCGGCGGTGACCGCGGACCGAACCGGGCGGTTGCGCGACATCGTGACGACGCTGCAGGCCGAGCAGGACCGGATCATCCGGGACGAGTACCGCGGAGCGCTGGTGGTGCAGGGTGGTCCGGGCACGGGCAAGACGGCTGTCGCGTTGCACCGGGCCGCCTACCTGCTTTACCGGCACCAGCACCTGCGCGCCCGCGGTGTTCTGGTCGTGGGGCCCAGCCAGATCTTTCTCGACTACATCGGCCAGGTGCTGCCTGGCCTCGGCGAGAACAGCGTGGTCACGGCAACCATCGCAGACCTGTGTCCGCGCTTCGGTGTCAGCCGAGTGGACCCGCCGGAGACCGCCGAACTCAAGGGCCGGGCGAGCATGGCCGACCGGCTGGCGGCCGCGGTGCGGTCGCGGGTGCGGATGCCCGGCGAGCCGGTCGACGTCGAGTTCGAGCAACAGGTGCTGCGCCTCGACCCGCGAACCTGTCGCCGCGCCGTGCACAGGGCCAGGCAGACCGGGTTGCCGCACAACCAGGCCAGGTTGGTCTTTCAGCGGGAGATCGTGGACGTCCTGGCACAGCGCCTGGCCGACCGCATGGAGGCTGTCGTGCTCACCGACACCGGCGAGGCGATCGACGGCGGCAGTCCCGACGGCCGGCTGGGCGAAGCCGACCTGCGCGCGTTGGCGGCCGCGGGTGTCGTGATCGGCCAGGACGACGGCCCGAGAAACCTGCTGGACGAAACCGACAAGGCCGCGCTGCGGAACGCACTGCTCGCCGACGCCGACGTCCAGGTCGCGCTCGACGAACTGTGGCCGCCGCTGAGTCCGGAACGCGTTGTGTCGGACCTGCTCGACGTGCAGGCCGACTGGAGCGTGGCGGACATCCCGTTGCTGGACGAGGCCGCCGCCCTGATCGGTCAGAGCGAAGACGTGGTGACGTTCGGGCACGTGATCGTCGACGAAGCTCAAGAACTGTCCGAAATGGACTGGAGAATGGTGATGCGGCGCTGTCCCGCCAGATCGATGACGATCGTCGGTGACCTCGCCCAAACCGGAAATCCAGCAGGCACCGCGTCCTGGGAACGCGTGCTGCGCCCGCACCTGGACGACCGCTGGCGCCTCGCCCGGCTCACCGTCAACTACCGCACCCCGGCGGAGATCATGGCCGCCACCGCCGACCTGCTCGCCGCTCACCACCCCGGAATGCGTCCACCCCAGTCGGTCCGCTCCACCGGCCACACGCCGTGGCGCGTCCGCACGACCCACGCCGACCTGCCCAACGTGATCGCCCAACTCAGCCGAACGCACACCGACGGCCAACTCGCGATCATCGCCCCGGCACCACACATCGATCTCCTGGCGGCGACGTCGTGTCTCACCGTTCCGCCGGAGCTGACCGACAGCATCGTCCTGCTCACCCCTGACCAGGCCAAAGGGCTGGAGTTCGACTCGGTGCTGATCATCGACCCGGCGACCGTCCTCACCAGCCCACTCGGCCACAACGACCTGTACGTGGCCATGACCAGAGCCACCCACCGGCTGGGCGTCGTGCACCTCGGCCCACCGCCTCCCGAACTCGCGGCCATGCGGGAACTCGAATCCTGCTCGGCGTCGGACACGCCCAGGACCTGGTGATTCCACGATTCTGATGTGTTCGGACGACACCGGCCGCGCACCCTGGTCACCGCGGCGGCAGATCACGGGGGGCCGTTCGAGGGGGGAACCGGTTCTGCCGCCGCATCTCCCGAGCGGGCGTGTTCCGTAGTGTGGAGACTGTGTGATGGGGGTGGTCATGACCAGAGTTGCTGTCATCGGCGACGTCGGAGGGCACGCAGACCAGCTGCGGAAGGTGCTGCGGGAACTGCAAGCCGAGATTGGGCAGTTGCCGTCCGATCTGCTCGTGATCCAGGTCGGTGACCTGGTCGACCGCGGCCCGGACAGCCTTGGCGTCCTCGACACCGTCGCGCCGCTCCTCACCGAACGCTGGGTGCAACTGGCAGGCAATCACGAGGCGCAGTACCTGCCCGGCTCGACCATCTTCTGGCCTGAGCCCCTCCCCCGACGAGGCGTGGAAACGTTGCGGGAGTGGTGGGCTGACGGACGAATGCAGGTCGCTGCAGCCATCACGGCAAATGGCGAGGAGTTCTTGCTGACTCACGCAGGGCTGACGCTCGCGGCCTGGCGGCAGTTGGGCGAGCCGGCATCGGCCGCGCGAGCGGCATACCTGCTCAACGAACGCCCTGAGCTGATCTGGTACATGGGTGCACATGCCCGCGATGAACAAGCAGGCCCGCTGTGGGCAGAATCCGGTGCCGCACTGCACGAACCGTGGATGCGCTACGAAGGCATCGTCCCGTTCGGCCAGATCCACGGCCACTCCACGATCGTGCACTTCGGCGACCAGCGCTGGCAGTGCGACGGCCGAATCCGCCAGCGCGCCACCGCCGACTGGCCCGCACGCCACGTCCGGGTGCGCGTCGGCGGGCGGTTGTTCATCGGAGTCGACCCCCGCCACGGCCGCACCGGCGCCACCAGCTGGCAGCCACTGATCCTCGACAACGCCGAAGTCCACGCAATGCCCGCACCAGCCTGAGGTTCTCGGGCTCACTGGAAATCCCTGAGGCTGGCGAGGGTCAACCGCAGCCGGGCAGCGTCGGACCCGCGCAGTGCGGTGAAGAGGGGCAGCGCCTCCTCCCAGACCTCTCGCGCGCGGGCGTACTGGCCGGTTCGCAGGAGATGCTGGCCCAGCTGGTCGAGTGCCCTGGCCCGACCGTAAGTGTTGCCGTGCGCCAGATGCAGCGCGATGGACCTTTCGAACGCCGCCTCGGCCGCGTCGGACAGCCCCAGGTCGGAGCAGGTCCGACCGAGCTCGGCACGGGTCCACGCCTCGCCGTCGAGGTCGTCGATCGCGGTGCGGATCTCAGCCGCACGTCGCAACGCCGACAGCGAGTCGTCGAGCACGCCGTTGTGGCGTTGCGCCGCTCCGAGGTTGGTCAACGCCCAGGCCTCGGCGTGCCGGTCACCGACCTCGCGCGCGGCCGCCAGGCTGTCCTCGAAGAGCCCGTACGCTTTGTCGAACCGTCCGATGTAGACGTAGCTCATCGCCACGTTGCTCAGCACGATCCCCTCGAACCGCCGGGGGGTGAATCCCTGCAGGCCGGCGTACAGCTGGCCGTCAGGAAACCGATCCGCCCGCAGGTGCGCCCAGTACAGCGCCAGCGTCGTCTTGCCCACCCCCGGACTTCCGGTCAACAGCAGCGGCCAGGACGCACCCGGCGACAGCAGCTTCGCGTCCAGGTCCTGCAGGTTCGCCTCCCGCCCGACGAAGTCCTTGCCGGGCAAGGGCAACTGCCGCGGCACGCGGACGGGTTCGGCGGCGTGGTGGTGATGCTCGACGTGCACCTGACCAACCGCGATCCCACCGCGTTCAGCGAGCACGTTGTGGTCACCCGACACCACCCACCCTCGACCCGGCACACCAGCATCATGGCCGACCCGCCCGTTCGATGTGTTCAACTCGGGTTGAGGGAGATCTGCACTCGCACGTCGCGGAGTCCGGCAAGAGGCCAGGCCACGATGAGGTCGAGCAGGTCGTCGTGCGGGCGGTCCAGGGTGAACTCCTGGAGGCAGGAGAAGCTCTGGTCGCCTCCGGAGGAGGAGCCGTCACCCGGCCGGATCCAGAAGGCCTCGTGTCCTCGGACGACTGCCACAGAGGCACCATTGCCCGCCACCCGGATCTGGGCTGGGTCGTCCAGCGCTCTCGAGGCTCGTCGGGCGGGGGTGAACACGTGGGCGTTGATCGCGTCCGCGGAATCGCCCTCGGCGATGCTGAGCAGTTCCATGGACAGCACGGAGTTCATGGCGGTCAGCCGAGTGAGCACGACGGCCACGCGGTGATCATCGCGGTGCAGCACTCGGAGTGGCGCGACGATCGTGCCCGCTTCGATGGCCGGTGCGTCGTGGCGGCGGTCGGCGTGGTGGGTCAACCCTTCCGGCACGGAAAGAACTTCCAGCGGTGCCTGCCAGATCGAGGCCGTGGCTCGCTCGACGGTGGCCCGGTCGGGTAGCGGCATGGTGATGATCGTTTCCGGGAAGCCGATCTCCGGCCAGGCGAGCACGAGCGACATCTCGTCGAACGCCGGCGGAAACCGGAACGCAGCCCGGTAGGTCGGACCGGACGTGCCGAGGAAGTGGTCGCCGCTGCTCGACGACGAAGACGTGGCGAATTCCCAGTGCGCATGACCGGCGTGATCGAGCCAGCCGACGCGCAGGTCGATGCCCTCGTCGTACGGCGGCAGCAACCGGCGGGACGCGACCGTCGGCTGGCTCGATCGGCCGGCGCGGATGTCCTGCTGCCGTTCGGTCGCGCTACGCCGATCCAGTGGACGGCGGGTCAGCAGCTCGATCTCCAAACCCGAGAGCCGGGACACCGCACGCACGACACCCACGGTCAGTTCCGGCCGGCTGACCAGCAAGCCGCCCGGATGTGCCACAGCCCCCAGGGTTTCAGCGGTGTCCACCGCTTCACCCTCCCATGCCGGTGTCCGCGTGTCGTGCGGTGCAACGCGGTGGGGCGTCGGAACGATGTGGAGGTAACCGCGTTCTGGACCTCGGGGGTGTGCTGGTGGGTGTGTCGCCTCGGCGGGTGTTCCTCAGCCATACCTCCGAGCTGCGGGACCATCCCCAGGGCGGGTCGTTCGTCGACGCGCTGGAAAAGGCCGTGCTGCGGTGCCGGGATGCGCCGGTGGACATGGCGCACTTCACCGCCGGTGACCTCGCCCCGGCCGCGTTGTGCCGCAAGCGAGTGGCCGAGTGCGACGTTTACGTGCTGGTGGCGGGATTCCGGTACGGGTCACCGGTGGTGGACCGGCCGTCGTTGTCGTACACGGAGCTGGAGTTCGAGGCAGCGACGGAGCTCGGCAAGCCGCGGTTGGTCTTCCTGCTGGACCAGCAGGCCGAGGGACCTGGAGGGCTGTTCCTGGACCCGGAGTTCGGGGATCGCCAGGAAGCGTTCCGGCGACGGCTGCTGCTCGACAGCGGCCTGACCGTCAAGACGGTGAGAACGCCGGCGGAGCTGGATGCCGAGGTCACCCAGGCAATGGCGGAACTGCGGGCCCAACCGGCCGTTGCGGGGAGTGCGAAGCCGGTAGGCGGGCCGGTGTGGAAGGTGCCGGCCCGATTGCACGGCTTCACCGGCCGCGAGGAACTGCTGCAGGAGTTGGCGAGCTCTTTGAGCGAAGGTCCGGTCGTGGTGCGGGCCATCGAGGGAATGGGCGGCGTCGGCAAGAGCAGCACCGCGATCGAGTACGCGCACCGGCACGCCGCCGGCTACGACGTGGTGTGGTGGATCGCCGCGGAAAACCCCGACCTCATCCCCCAACAGTTGGCCGAACTTGGTCAGGCGTTACGCCTGACCGCACCCGACGAGCCGGTCGGCGCCGCCGTGCCGCGCGTGTTGGGGGCGCTGCGCAGCCGGGAGCGGGTGCTGCTGGTGTTCGACAACGCCGAACATCCCCAAACCCTCGCCCCCTACCTCTCCGGCGGACAGGCGCGGGTGCTGATCACCTCTCGGTACCCGTTCTGGGCGGGAGTGGCCGCGCCGGTGTCGATCGACGTGTTCATCCCACCGGAGTCCGCCCGGTTCCTGGCCGCCAGAGCACCACACCTGACCGCGGACGAGATCACCAGAGTCACCCGGACGCTGGGTCACCTGCCCTCGGCGCTGGATCAGGCCGCCGCCTTGCTCGCCGACGGCGCCGTCACCGTGCCGGACTACCTGAGCCTGCTCGACTCACGGACCCGTGAGCTGCTCCACCGCGGTGCCGACGGTGACACCGCAATGCCGGTGGCGGCGTCCTGGTCGCTGGCGTTCGACGCCCTCGCTCAGCGCGACCCAGCAGCGCTGCAACTGCTCACCCTGCTCGCCTGGCTGGCCCCCGAACCTGTTCCTCTCACCCTGATCACCAACCATCCCGACGTTCTCCCCGACCCCTTGGCGGTCGTCGCCGCTGATCCACTGCGCATGGCCGACACGATGCGACTGCTGCGCGAACGCGCGCTGGCACGGGTCGATGCCGACAGCCTGCTGCTGCACCGCATCCCCGCAGCCCTCCTGCGCGCGGTCCCTGCCGACCAGCAGACCACGGCCGAACACAACTGGCCGGTCACCGCCGCACTCGTGCTGCGCCGCGGTCGGCCCGACGATCCGTGGAACAACCCCGCGGTCTGGCCGCAGTGGCAGCGGCTGCTGCCCCACCTGCTCACCGCCACCGCACCCGACCGTCACGATCTCCTCACCACCCACCACGACACCCTCATCACTCTGCTCAGCAGCATTTCCGACTACCTGGAAACCAGCGGGCAACCCCGCCAAGCCCTTCCGCACGCTCAACGCGCGCACCAACTCGCGCACGACCACCACGGCCCTGACCACACCACAACCATCGGCACCAACACCCGCCTCGCCCTCCGGCTCCGCGCCCTGGGCGAGTACAGGTCCGCACGCGAACTCGACGAAGACGCTCTCACCCGCTATCGCCGCGTACTGGGCGAAGACCACCCCAACACCCTCGTCTCCTCCAGCAACCTCGCCCTCAACCTGTGGCAGTTGGATGAGAACCAGGCCGCACGCGAACTCAACGAGGACACCCTGACCCGACGACGCCGCGTCCTGGGCGAAGACCACCCCGACACCCTCACCTCCGCCAGCAACCTCGCCATCAACCTGCGGCAGTTGGGCAAATACCGGGCCGCACGCGAACTCAACGAGGACACCCTCACCCGACGACGCCGCGTCCTGGGCGAAGACCACCCCGACACCCTCACCTCCGCCAACAACCTCGCCATCAACCTGCGGCAGTTGGGCAAACACCAGGCCGCACGCGAACTCAACGAGGACACCCTCACCCGACGACACCGCGTCCTGGGCGAAGACCACCCCAACACCCTCACCTCCGCCAACAACCTCGCCATCAACCTGCGGCAGTTGGGCAAACACCAGGCCGCACGCGAACTCGACGAGGACACCCTCACCCGACGACGCCGCGTACTGGGCGAAGACCACCCCAACACCCTCAGCTCCGCCAACAACCTCGCTGTCGATCTGTCGGCGTTGGGTGAGCACCAGGCCGCACGCGAACTCAACGAGGACACCCTGAGCCGACGACGCCGTGTACTGGGCGATCATCACCCCAACACTCTGCGTACGGCACGCAATCTCGTCACGGCGTTGCGCAACCTCGGCCAGGATGAGCAGGCCGACGCTCTGCAGGCATGGATCACCAACGCCGCCAAACCTTGACCACACCGGCCGGTTCGCCCTACCTCGGCGCCCGGAAGCCGCCGATCTCCTGCTCGAGCAGTTCGGCCAGCCGCAACGGGGTGCGGTCCTCGAACATCGGGCCGATGAGCTGCACGCCGACCGGCAGCCCCTCAGGCGACCGGCCCGCG
Source organism: Lentzea alba (assembly GCF_011067745.1). Taxonomy (GTDB): domain Bacteria; phylum Actinomycetota; class Actinomycetes; order Mycobacteriales; family Pseudonocardiaceae; genus Lentzea; species Lentzea alba. Next base: position 101,222 of record NZ_JAAMPJ010000010.1, on the reverse strand, counting down.
GGTACGGCGGTGGCAGGCAGACCGGGCATGGTGGCCAACCCGGCCCAGACGAGCTGGTCGAAGTAGGGGTGCTCGACACCGTCGATGTCGATGAGACGTTCCAACGGATTCGGGTGGTGGTCGTGCGGAAACGCGGGCGTCGGCGTGATCGGGCACACCACGGCGTCGAACTCGGCGAACAGCTGTCGCCAGCCGTGGCGGTGCAGCTCGCGGCGGTTGTTCGCCTCGATCCAGTCGTGGTGGCTGAACGTCATCGCGCGCAGCCGCACGGCGTCGAGACTCTGGTCGTCCGCGCGGGTCGGCAGCAGTGTGTCGATGGGAAAACGCGCGACCGAGCCCGAAATCAGCAACTGCATGTAAAGCGTCGCGGCTTCGGTCAGATCGGGTAGCAGCGGACTGTGCCGTCGCACGCGGGCGCCACCGTCGGCGAGCGCGGCGGCCACCCGGTTCACACCCGCGCGCACGGCGGAACCGGTCGGGATGAGCGGATGCTCGTCGAGGACAAGGACTCGGAAATCGCGGAGCCGCTCGTGGCGGGCGGGCGGCAGGGCCAAACGGTGCGACACGCCGAAAGTCAGCGGGTCCGGTCCGGCCATGACGTCGAGCAGGAGCGTGAGGTCACGGGCGGTGCGCGCCATCGGACCGACGACGGCGAGGTCGAGATCAACAGGCAACGCCGGCTCGGACGGCGGGACCATGCCGCGGTTGGCTGCCAGGCCGAGCGTTGGTTTGTGGGCGTAGACGCCGCAGAAGTGCGCGGGGGTGCGCAGCGAGCCGGCGAGGTCGGAGCCGATGGACAGCGCGCCGAACCCTGATGCCAGGGCCGCCGCCGACCCGCCGGAGGATCCGCCCGAGGTGCGATCGTGATCCCACGGGTTGTTGGTGGTGCCGTAGATGTCGTTGAAGCTCTGGATGTCTTGCAACCCCAACGGCACATTGGTCTTGCCGAGCACCACCGCGCCCGCGGCCTTGAGTCGCGACACCTGTACCGCGTCCTCGGCCGGCAGGTAGTTCCGGTGCAGCGGCATGCCCCAGGTCGTCGGCAACCCGGCGACGTTGTACGACTCCTTGACCGTCACCGGAACACCGAGCAGCGGCCGGTCCTCACCCTGCGCGCGTGCCTGGTCGGCACGATGTGCGGCGGCCCGCGCGCGCTCGAAGTCCGGCACGCAGATCGCGTTGATCACCTCGTCGTCGCGCTCGATGCGGGCGATCGCCTCGTCGGTCAGTTCCACCGAGGTCACCGCACCGGTGCGCAACGCGGCAACGAGCTCTTCGGCTGACTGAAAGCTCCATTCCATGAATTCGAAGCTATTGGCCTGCCACAGAAGCCATAAAATTTCGTTTCGCACAACGGGCGTAGTGCAACAAGTTCTTGTCCGCAGAAAACCCGTTGCGAATGGCCGGCAGCGGATGTCAGGTTGATCGGCCACCAATCACCGGAGTGACCATGACGCCCAAGCCGCTGCCCACCCCGACGCTGCACACCGCTCGCCTCGGCCTGCGGCCCGTCGTCGACGCCGACGCGGACGCTCTCTTCGCCCTGCACAGCAGCGCCCACGTGCTGCGCTACTGGGATTCGCCGCCCTGGGACGAACGTGCGCGCGCCGGGCGCTTCGTCGCGGCGTGCCGGCAGATGGCTGATGAGGGCACCGGGGCGCGGCTGGCCGTCGACCGTGTTTCCGATGGGGCGTTCATCGGCTGGTGCGGTCTGACCGGGTGGAACCCGGACTACCGCAGCGCGTCGCTGGGCTACTGCTTCGACGATGCGGCGTGGGGCCACGGCTATGCGACGGAGGCCGCGCGCGCTCTGTTGCGGTGGGCGTTCGACGCGCTGGACCTGAACCGGGTCCAGGCCGAGGCCGACACGCGCAACGCGGCTTCTGCCCGCGTCCTGGAGAAGCTCGGGTTCGTGCGGGAAGGGACGTTGCGGGAAGACTGCGTCGTCAACGGCGACGTGTCGGACTCGTGGGTGTACGGGCTGCTCAGGCGGGAGTGGCGGCCCACGCCCGAACCGGTTCCCGCCGGCTGAGTCCTCCGCGGACGCCGCTACCCGTCCTGAGGCATCAAGGCTGCGGCAAAACGCTTCGCGACCGCCGCAACCGCTGCACGCAGCTCATCACCGCCCTGGACGCGGAAGGCGAACGGCACGGCCGCCAACCACTCCTGCGCGTACATCGCCGGATTGCTGGTGCTGCCGACGAGCACGCATCCGTCCCCCGATGGTTCGAGCCGTCCCATCGGAGGCCGGATCCAGGGCGCCACCTCGGCCAGCGGCGCGTCGAACACGACGTGGGTGGGGAACTCCCAGCCCGTGCCCAGGTTCGCCTCCAGTGCCGCGACCGGGTCGAGGTCGTCGGGTGGCTCGAACTCGTGCGCGGTCTGCCGGACCGCGCGCACCCGGTCCACCCGATAGGTGCGGATCGCGTCCGCCCGATGGGAATGACACAGCAGGTACCAGCGGCCGTAGCGGACCACGACCGCCCACGGGTCGACCTCGGCCTGCCACGCGTTGCCGGTCTCACTCCGGTACGTGATCAGCACCCGACGCCTCGCTGCGACGGCGGCGACCAGGGCGCTGGTCGTGGCGGGGTCCGGGCGGGCCGCCTGCCGGTCGGGCGCGGCTTTGGCGTGCTCGCGCAGTGCGGCCGCCTGCCGGCCGACGTTCTCGGGCAGCGCCTGGACGACCTTGCCGAGCGCCGCACCGACCGGGTCGTCGGCCTCGGTGGCGGCCGGCTGGCCGTCGAGCACCGCCATGACCAGGCCCAGCGCCTCGGCCTGGGTGAACACGATCGGCGGCAGTCGCGTTCCGCGCCGGAGCCGGTAGCCGCCGTGCGGGCCGCGGGCCGACTCGACCTGGATGCCTGCCTCTCGCAGGATCCCGATGTAGCGGCGGGCGGCTCGTTCCGTGACGCCCAGTTTCTCGGCGAGCTGATCAGCCGTCGTGCCAGGACGCGTCTGGAGGATCTCCAGCGCGCGCAGTGCCCTGGCGGTAGGACTGACATCACTCGGCACTCGGGCAGGCTAGGCGATCTTCCCACTGAACCGGAAGCAGATCGTCCGGAATTGGCCTTAGCGTGACGACGCACCGCGGTGACCTCGCCGCGCGGGAAAAGGAGAACTGATCGTGGACATCCTGCTCATCGCCGGTCTGTGGCTCGACGGATCCGCCTGGGACGACGTCGTGGCCGCACTGCGGTCGCTCGGCCACCGCCCCGTGCCGCTGACCCTGCCCGGCCAGGGCGACGGATCCACCTCCGCCACGCTCGACGACCAGGTGGCGACCGTGCTCGCCGCCGTGGACGCGGCCTCGGGCAAGCCCGTGGTGGTCGGGCACTCGGCCGCCTGCAGCCTGGCCTGGCTGGCCGCGGACGCGCGACCGGACAAGATCTCCGAGGTCGTCCTCGTCGGCGGGTTCCCTGCCTCCGACGGGAAGCCCTACGCCGACTTCTTCGAACTGCGGGACGGCGTCATGCCCTTCCCCGGTTGGGCCCCGTTCGAAGGACCGGACTCGGCCGACCTCGACGAGGAAGCCAGGCGCGCGTTCGACGCTGCCGCGATCCCCGTTCCCGGGGACGTGGCCACGGGTGTCGTGCGGCTGACCGACGAACGACGTTTCGACGTCCCGGTCATGGTCATCTGCCCCGAGTTCTCCCCCGCTCAGGCCAAGGAGTGGATCGACGCGGGTGACGTGCCCGAACTGGCCAGGGTCAAGCACCTCGACTTCGTCGACATCGACTCCGGCCACTGGCCCATGCACACCAGGCCGGCCGAGCTCGCCCGGCTCCTCGCGGCGGCGGCGACCGCCTGATGACCAGGTACGTGATCGGCCCGGACGTGGCTCTTCGCCTGGCCCACGACCAGGTCGTGATCGGCTCCGAACACCAGGTCGTGGCCCCGACGCTGCTCCGCTCGCACACGCTGTCGCTTCTCTACCAACAGGTGCAGCGCGGTGAGCTGACCAAGAAGGAAGCCGAGCGCCGGCTCGACTACCTCCGCGGGCTGCGGATCCGGCTGCTCGGGGACCGTGTCCTTCAAGCCGCCGCCTGGAAGGTCGCCGACCAGCTCGGATGGCCCGACACGTTCGCCGCCGAGTACGTCGCTCTGACCCAGCTCCAGGCAGACGCCTTGATCACGCTCGACGACCAACTCGCCCACGCGGCGAGGAAGCTGGTGACGGTCGCACCGATCGACGCACTGTCCTGAAAGGACGCTTCCGCGCTACCAGGGGATCCGGCCGGCGCCCAGCCCGGTCAACAGGTCGACGGGGGCGGGGCCGCTGCCGGTGTCGGGCCAGTGCCTGACCTGCTGCTCGGCCCAGTCCGCCCACTGCCGGGTCATCTGCGCCAGGCCGACCCGGTACGCCTGGGTCAGGCCGACGATGTGCGCCCGGCCGGGGTAGAGCTCGTCGCCGGTCGTGTAGTCGTGCGCGATCATGGCCGCCCCGGCCTGGGTTCGGTCGGCCCAGGCGCGCATCGCCTCGATCGCGCCGAGCAGGTCGTCCTTGTCGCCGAGGTCGGAGAACAGGACCTTCATCATCGCGTCGAACTGGAACTGCGGCTCGACGGCGGGATCGGACAGCCAGCGGCGCAGCTCCTGGCGCCCGGCCTCGGTGATCGAATAACGGGTGCGGCGCCGTCCGCTGTTGGTCTCGGCGCTCGCCGTGGCCAGACCGTGGGCCACCAGCGCCTTGGGCTCGTTGTAGACCACGCTCTCGGCCGAGGCCCAGAACGTGCCGCTGCGCTTGAACTGCTGCGCCAGTTCGTACGGCGTGTGCGGGCGCAGTCCGAGCAAACCCAGAATCCCGTACGACACCGTGGTGAGTTTCTTGGTCCGGCCGGCCAAGCCCGCCTCCTCACCTTGTCAGGTACTCCGTTTCGGAGTATAGACATACTCTGAAACGGAGCATCTGCTGCGAGGTGGCCCATGGCCCAGGCACCACCCACCCGCGCCACCGAATGGCCTTCCCTGGGGCGATCCGTCCTGATCCTGGCGGCGATCGTGGCCGCGGTGTTCGGCCTGCTGGCCGGCTGCGGCGCGGGAATGCGCGGGTTCAGCCTCGCCGAACCCGCCGATTTCGGCTGGGCGTTCACCGCCCTGGCCTGGATGTCGGTCACTCTCGCACCCGTGGTGGCCTTGATCTTCGTCGGCCTTGCCGTGCTCCTGGGCGGCATCGCCCTCTGGACCAAGGGATTCCGATCAGTCCCCCGGCTCCTCGAGTCCCACTTCGAGACCGTGCTGATCATCGAGCTCTGCGCACTGGCTCCCGTCGTGCTGCTGTCCGTCGGTCCGTTCGTGCTCTGGCCGATCTTCTGGCTGGAGACGGGGTTCGGCACCTGCGTCCCAGGTGCCTGCGACAGCGTTCCGGCGGTCCCCTGACCCGACCGGGACCGCTAAGGCAGCGCGGCCAGCGACAGGCTGTTGCCGTCCGGATCGAGCACCTCGACGTGCCGGACACCGTTGGAGTAGGTCTCGACGGGTTCGTGGGCGACGCCATGCCGGGCGAGCCGGGCCAACGCCGCGTCGAACTCGCCGCCGCCCACGCCGAACGTGATCATGGAGCCGCCCACGCGCGACGACCGCACGTCGCGGGCGTCGAGCACGAGGTAGGCGTTCTCCCCCACCTGCCAGAGGTGTTCCTCGCCGATGATCTCGTCGGCCTCGCGCCCGAAGAACACCTCGTACCACTCCAGCGACCTGGCCAGGTCGCTCACACACATCACGCTGTGCAGGTCCACTCGGTCCACCCTCCCGGTTCCGTTCGAGAGGGTGGACCAACCGGACGGCCGAAACTCATCGGTCTAGCTGCTGCGGGGCAGGTTGACGATGGACGGGACGACGGCGCTGCCGGTCCGGACCCCCAGGCCGGGCCGGCAGTGCACGAACGGTTTCAGCATGGTCCGAGCGTGTCTCCCGGCCACCTGACCTGGAAAGACGTTCGGACGACCCCGGACAGATCCGGTCAGCCGGTCAGAGCCTCCACGGCGAGCAGTTCGCCGTGCCCGCTCCGACGCACACCCTCGCGTACATCGCGTTGGCGCTGCCGAACAAGGAGTAGGCGTCCACCGCCGCGCCAGGCCCGGACGCCACGGCGACCTGCTTCTCGTACGTCTCCCCGCGCCAGACGGCGCGCACCCACAGGTACGCGTCCAGCCCGTCGTCGGCGGTGTCCTTGAGGTACGAGGGCTCGCGCACGGTCGCCGCCGAGCCGTAGAACCTTCCGTACACAGTCGCTTCGGCACCGGGCATGGACACGGGAATCGTGAAGTGACACGGGTCGTCGGCGCCAGGGTCGTACACGGGATCGCCGCCGCATTTGACCGTGGCGTGGGCGGGTGCGGCGCACAGCCCGAGAACCAGTGCGAGAGAGATGGAGACGGACAGCGTCTTCACGGTCAACCGACCCACCGGGAGCAGGTGCCCTCCCCAGGCCCCAGACACACCCGAACCTGGAAGTACGTCACGGACACACCGGGCGGCGAGGTCCACTCGACGCTGGTCTGCGCGCCGGGTCCTGACGCGACCGCGATCGGTTCCTTGTACTTGTCCCCGTTCCACTGGCCGTAGAGCACCCACAGGTAGGCGTCGAGGCCGTCGTCGGCGGTGTCCTTGACGAACGTCGTCTTGCGCAACACCACCGAGAGTTTCTCGGCGAACTGGCCCTGCGCGTACGCCTCGCTGCCGACGGGTGTGTCCGGCCGCAGCTCGAACATGCCCGGACAACCCGATCCCGGGTCGTAAACAGGATCACAGGTGGCGTGCGCGGCCGGCGCCACGAGCGTCCCCAGAGCCAGCGCAGCCGCCATCGACACGATCAGTTTCTTCATGAGTCCCCCTTGTGCTCACGGATCTATCAAGCGCGGCACCGGCTCACAAGCTGTTCGGACGATCCCGGACACCCCGATAGCCCGCGGCCGCCAGCACCTCACCGGCCCGCCGACGGGTCTCCGCGGCCGCCGCGGCATCACCGTGAGCCTCATGTGCGCTGGTCAACGCCACGAGCGCCAGGCCGGCCAGGATGTTCTGACCGGTTTCCGCCGCCCGATCGGACGCCTCGGACGCGTCCCTCAACGCCGCGTCGACGTCACCGGCGGCGAGGTCCAGCCACGCGAGCTCGACCAACGCGTCCGCCACGCCGTGCCCGTACCCGATCTCCACCGCCGTGCGCCACGCACGGCGCAGATCGTCCCGCCGGCCACGCACGGCCGAAACCGTGATGAGCGCGTCGATCTCCACACGTCCGGAGCCCTTCGCGAGCGACAACGCCTGTTCCGCGCACCGCAGTGCCTCTTCCGGACGGCCGGCGTCGCGGTGCACGCGGGCGAGGTCGTCCAGGGCGGCGGCCTCGCTGATCCGGTCCTCGTGGTCGTGGTTGAGCTGGCGGGCCCGCGTCAGGAAGTGCGCGGCCCGGTCGAGGTCGCCGAGATAGCGGTGCACGACACCGAGCGCGCCCAGCGAGTTCGCGGCCGACCGCGTCTCGCCGATCTCCTCCCGCAGTTCCACGGCGGCCTGCAGGTCGGCGGCCGCCTCGACCAACCGGCCGAGACGCATCTCGGTCTGGCCGAGGTTTCCGAGCGAACGCGCGCGCCTGGCCGTGTCGCCGATCTCGGCGTAATAGGCAAGTTCCGAACGGAAGCACTGGACCGCTTCTTCCAGCGAACCCAGCTCCGCGTAGACGCCGCCCAGGTTGCCGAGCGTGCTGAACTCGCGGAACCGGTCCCCCGCCGCCCGGCTGAACTCGACGGCGTGTTCGAAGTGCTCGGCCGCGGCACGGTAGTCACCCGTGCCCCAGTGCGCGGTGCCCAGCGACAGGTGCATCGCCGCCGAGGCACCGGCGTCGCCGTGTTCCGCAGCGGCGGCCAGGCCCACCCGTGCGACGGCCAGCCATTCCGCGGTGTGGCGGCGCAGCCAGTAGCACCCGCGCAGCGCGTCGGTGAGCAGCCACGCCATCGGCGCACCCGCCTGTTCGATCAGGCTCACCAACGTCGCGCGCTCGGTGTCGAACCACTGCAACGCCTCGGTGGCACCGGCGAACACGTGCTGCGGGGTGACGGAAGCGAGCACCGAGAAGTCCGGCCGCACGGCGCGTGCCGCCGCGACCGCCATGTCCAGGTACTGCGCGTAGAGCCGGTCGAGCGACTCAGAGCCGCTTTCCTCTGCGGCACAACGCTCACGCGCATATAGCCGCAACAGGTCGTGCAGCCCGTACCGACCAGCAGCCCGAACCTCCACCAGATGCGCGGAGACCAGGGTGCGCAACACGGCCTCAGCGCTGGGCAGGTCGAGCAACGCACCAGCGGCGCGCGCCGGCAGCTCCGGACCCGGCGCGACCCCCATGCGCCGGAACAACTTCTGTGCCAACGGATCGAGCGCCGCGTAGGAGTGGTCGAACGTCGTGCGCACCGCGGCGTCCTCGTCGCCCTCCACCTCCAGCGCGGTGAGCCGGTCACCGGCGGTCAGCTCGGTCATCAGCTCCGCGATCGTCTGATGTGGACGGTCGGCGAGGTTCGCGGCGGTGATCCGCAGGGCCAGCGGGAGGTAGCCGCACAACCGCACGAGCTCCTCGACGGCGTCTTCCTCGCGCAGCACCCGTTCCGCGCCCAGCACGCTGATCACCACGGCCGGGCCTTCCTCCGGGGTGAGCACGCCGAGTTCCAGCCGGTGCGCGCCGTCGCGGGCGACCAGACCGGCGAGGCGGTCACGGCTCGTCACCACGGTCATGCAGCCCGGACCGCCCGGCACGAGTGGACGGACGTGTGCGGCGCTCGGCGCGTTGTCCACCATGACCAGCACACGCTTGTCGGAGGTGATCGACCGGTACATGCCGACCATCGCGTCCTGTTGCAGCGGGATGTCCTCGCCGGGCACGCCGAACGCGCGGATCGCCAGCGCGAGGGCCTGGTCCGGGGTGACCGGCGGGCCCGCCGAGTACCCGCGCAGGTCGAGGTACACCTGACCGTCCGGGAACCGGTTCGCCACCTGGTGCGCCCACTGCACGGCCAGCGCCGTCTTGCCCACACCGGGAATCCCGCACACCACCGCGAGCCTGCTGCCGCCCTCCAGCAGCGCGGTCAGCTCCTTGAACGCCTTGGCGCGGCCGCTGAAGCCCGGCACGACCGCCGGCAACTGCCGGGGCACCGAGGCGCCCGCAGCAGGGCGTGCCGGTTCGGCCTGCACCCGGCGCCAAGCGGCGAGCCACGGCTCCACATCCGTGGTGTGGAACGCCTTCAGCAGCCCCTGGAACACCTCCAGCGCCGGCGCTGTCTTGCGCCGCGGGCTGAGCGCGTCGGCCAGGGTGCTGCGGGCCAGCCCGGACAGCTTCTCCATCTGCCGCAACGACGGGTTCCCCGCCCACACCTTCAGCGCGCGCAACGCCGCGATGAGCTCGTCGAGCGTCTGTGCGTCATCGGGTCTCGGGCGGGACATGGTGAAAGCCTAATGATCGCGACGCGGGCAGCGCCGCGAAGTTCCTCGGCAGGGCCTGGATGTTCGGCCACGACCTCCTCGGGTACCCAGCGTCTTCGGTTCCCAGAGGCCACCGAGGAGGTCACGAGATGATCAGCCGCTCGCTTCTGCGGCAGCTGCCCGCACGCGTCGCCGCCGGGGCGTTCGTGTTGCACTCCGGGCTCGGCAAGCGCAACGCCGACCAGGAGACCGCCGAACACCTGCACGGCTGGGCCGCGGGCACCTACCCGGTGCTCGGCAAGATCGACGCACGGCGGTTCGCGAAGCTGCTGGCCGCCGGCGAGATCGCGACCGGCGCGGTGCTGCTGGCACCGTTCGTGCCGGCCGCCGTCGCCGGTGTCGCGCTCAGCGGGTTCGCCGGGGCGTTGCTCGGCCTCTACGCGAAGACGCCGGGAATGCGCCGCGAGGGCAGCATCTGGCCAACCGAGCAGGGCATCGGGCTCGCGAAGGACGTCTGGATGCTCGGCATCGGTCTCTCGCTCGTCCTCGACGACGTAATCCAGGACTGATCCGGGTACCCCGTCTCCAGCAGACCCTCCACCAGACGAGGAGGCCGACATGCAGCCAGTCCCGTTCGTCCCGTGGGTGTGGCGTGATCCGTCCTGGACCGGCCAGCCCGAACACGACGAGCAAGAGCTAGCCCAGCGCCCGGACACGGGCCTGATCGGTTACGACGTCGAAGCGACCGACGGAAGCATCGGCAAGATCGACGAGGACAACGCCAAGGTGCCGCACGACTGCCTGATGGTCGACACCGGCCCGTGGATCTTCGGACGCAAGGTCGTGCTGCCGGTGGGCACCGTGCAGCGCGTGGACCACCAGGAGGGCAAGGTCTACGTCGACCGCACCAAGGAGCAGATCAAGAACGCACCCGAGTACGACCCGGACAACCACGAGGACTACCGCAAGCGCACGGACGACTACTACACCGAGAGCTACCGCCTGATGCCGCCCATGCTCTGAGTGTCCGGGACGTTGATGAGGGGAGCTTTCACAAACCTCAGGTTTGTGAAAGCTCCCCTCATCAACGTCGCCATCAGCGGACGAGCAAGAGCTTCTCGCGGTCGTGGTTCCACTCGACGAGAAGCGCGGTGGCGTCGTCCTGCAACCGCCCGCCCTGGTGTTCGAGCACGGTGCGCATCAAGCGCCGCAACGTCTCGGGCGCCGAGCAGCCGTCGGCCTCGCGGCGGATCACGAAGTCCGCGAACCGCCGCAGGCCGAACTGGCGGCCGCGGCTGTCCCGCGCCTCGACGATGCCGTCGGTGTAGAACAGCAGCCGGTCGCCGGGTTCGAGTTGTTCCTGGCACAACATCGGCGTCGTGGGCAGCCGGAACCCCATCGGCGGCGCGGGCCGGCAGCGCACCTGACGCACCCAGCGGCCCTGGCGGATCAGCAACGGGTGCGGGTGGCCGCGGTTGACCCACTGGAACCGGCCGGAGCGGAAGTCGAGCTCGGCGAGCACGCCGGTGGCGAACCGCCGCCCGCCGAACTGCTCGCCGATCACCTCGTCCACCGCGACGCTGGTGTCGAGCAGGTTCGCGCCGCGGCGCCGGTAGCTGCGGCACGTCCCGGTCGCCAGCGCGACGGTCAGACCGGCGGACTGGTCGTGGCCCATCGCGTCGAAGATCGACAGGTGCACGACGTGGCCGTCGACCGCGTAGTCGATCGCGTCGCCGCCGATGTCGTAGGCGGGTTCCAGCACGGCGGTGAGCACGAGGTTGTCCGTGGCGAAGGTGAGCGGCGGCATCAACGGCCACACCACCTCCGCGGCCACGGCCATCGGTTTGGCGCGCACGAGCCGGTGATAGGTGTCGCTGTGCGAGCGTTTGCTCACCAGCATCAGGGCGACCAGCGAGGCCAGCGCCCGCAACCGGTCCACCGTGGACGGATCGCGGTTCCGCGCGGACGCACCGAGCACGCCGAGGCGTTCCGTGCCGTCCAGCAGCGGGATCCAGAAGTGGTGGGAGTCGTCGCGCGCGGTCGCGATCAGCGTGACGTCCCGGAACGCCCGGCCCGCGAGGCTCGCGTCCACCGGGAACGAGCGCGTCTCGCCGGGGTGCAGCGCCACCAGCGACTCGTGGCGCAGGTCCGCGAGCATGATCAGGATCTCCGACAGCCCCGTGGCGGCGGCGCGCTTCTCGACCAGCTCCGGCAACCGTTCCAGGGTGGCGAGGTGGCTGTCCTCGAGCAGGCTCGCGAGCATGGCGAACGACTCGTCTTCCGTGGCGTTCCTCCTCGGCTCCGCTGCGGACCGGTCACCCCAGGCCGGACACCTCCGGCGGCGCGAACTCGGGAACGCCCGGCCGGACGCTCAGCACGTCGGTCAGCTCCAGCACCCGCAACGGGCGCAGCACGGCGGCGGTGTTCGCGACGACGACCAGTTCGCTGCCCCGTCTCAGGCACATGTCCTGGTGGTCGAGCAGCAGTCCGATGCCGCGGGCACCGAGGAAGGCCAGGCCGGTCAGGTCCACCACGACCGGCGCGGGAGGGTCGGCCGCGAGGACGGCACCGTTCAGCAGCAGAGACAGCTCTTCGGCTGTCGAACAGTCCAGCTCACCGGCAACGCGCACGACGACGGTGGCGCCCACGTTCTCACTGGTGGCGCGGAAGGGGATTTGGTCGTCGGTGTGCATGCGGCAACCTCTCGCTGGGACAGCACGACCGCCACGGGCTGTCAGCTCAACCCGCAACGACCGTAGCGCAGTGCCCGTGTGATCGCGGTATCAGGAGCCGTGCGACGCCTATCGAGGTAGAGGTTCCCTCGGATGGCCCACCGAAAACGAGCGTAGGATCAGGCGCCATGCGCACGTCCGGTGTGACCGACGTGGTGGTCGGTCGGCACCCCGACGACCGCCGCCGTCCCGCGCCACAAGAGTGCGTTCGATGACCGGTTTCTTCCACGAGACCGCGTTCTGCGGCTCCGACGACGAGTTCCTGGCGATCGCCGTGCCGTTCGTCGAGGGTGGGCTGCGCGCGGGCCAGCCGACGCTGATCGCCTGCGCGGAGAAGAACACCGCCCTGCTGCGCGGCGCGCTGAGCGACGACGACGCCGTCACCTACCTGCCGGGCGCCGACCAGTACGCGCGACCGGCCGACGCGATCGCGAGCTACCGCGACATCTTCGGCGGGCTCGCCAAGGCCGGCGCGACCCAGATCCGCACGATCGGCGACGTGCCGCACCCCGGCTACGGCGTGCCGTGGGACTGGTGGGGCCGTTACGAGAACGCCGCCAACCAGGCGTACGCCGAGTTCCCGCTGTGGGGGCTGTGCCCGTACGACACCAGGATCACCCCGCCCGAGGTGCTGGCCGACGTCGCCCGCACCCACGAGTACATCGCCACGGCCGCGGGTGAGCACCTGCCGAACCCGGACTTCGGCAACGGCCTGCTGCTCGGCAGGCCCGTCCCGGACGTGCTGGAACAGGGCGCCCCACGGGTGTCGCTGGTCAACCCCACTCCCGCGGCCGTGCGGGAGGCGGTCCACGCGGCGATCGCGGGCACCCGGCTCGCCGAGGACAGCGCGCACGACGTCGTGTACGCGGCGAGCGAGATCGTCACGAACGGCCTGAGCCACGGCGTCGCGCCGGTGCGGTTCCGGCTGTGGGCGGACGACTCGCGGGTCGTCGTGACGGTGACCGACCAGGGCCGCGGGCCGGCGGACCCGCTCGCCGGTCTGATGCCGACCGCCGCGACCCGGTCGGCCGGTCTGGGCCTGTGGATCCTGCACCGCACGTGCGACTACGTGTCGATGGCACGCGACGAGGACGGCTTCACCGTCCGGGTGAGCGTCGGCGGGTCCGATCAGGCGGCCTGACTCACGCCACGGCGGAGGCGGGCCACACGTACGGCAGGTCGTCCGGCACGTCGGGGAAGAACCTCCGGTAGTGCTCGGGATCCTTGCGCACCAACGCGGACTGATGACTGCGGTGCACCGCGTCGTCCCCCAGCCAGCCGGGCAACTGCCCCGCCGCGGCCAGTTCCTCCTGCGTCCGGACCACCGTGATGCCCTTGGCCCGCGCCAGATCCGACCGCATGGTCGCCTCGCAGGTGTCGAGAAACCCGTGCGCCCGCCACACCGAGCAGATCTCCAGGCCGTACCGCACGAGCGCTTCCTCGTAGCCGGCCCACATCCGCACCGCCGGGTGGTGGCGCCAGCCGTGTCCCGGCACGACCAGCGCCCGCTGCACCTGCAACGTCTCCACCCGCTGCTTGCCCAGCCTGCGTCTGTCCAGGAGCGCCGCCGTCGCGGTGAAGTCCGGACAAGGCAAGAACGTCTGCATGGGCGTCAGAGGACGTAGCGCGCCGCCTCAGCGGCGCGCGCCTTGTCGACGTGGACCTCGTACCGCTGCGCCTGCAACGTCATGACGCTGGAGAAGTCCCGCTGCCCACGCGTGCTCCAGTGCGCGACGAACCCGAAGACCGCGCCCCAGAACGCACCGATGAACAGACTGATCAGCAGCAGCCAGATCCACGCGGCACCGGCGGTGAACAGGCCGAACAGCAGTCCGATCAGCACACCGAACCACGCTCCGCTCACCGCGCCGGCGAGCGCGGCCCTGCCGCGGGTCATCCGCCCGGTGACCTGTTCGACGGTCCGGACGCCCTCGCCGACGATCCGCACGCTCTCGACCGGGAACCCGTCGTCCGACATCCGGTCGACGAGCCGCTGGGCCTCCGGGTAGCCGGTGAAGGTCGCCAGCAGGCTCGACTCGGTCAGATTCTGCTCGGTCACGTTCTGCTCCATGTCCACACCGAACGGTTACCCGCGAACAGGACGTTTGACACGATCAGCCACCCCTGCCGGTCTTCTCCTGCAGCCGGTCGATCAGCTGCGAGGCCTCGACCTTCGTGAGCTCATCGGGCACCTCCTCGCCCGCTTCCTGGGCCAGGGTGTGCAGGTAGGACTCCTGCGGACCGGTCATCGGCTCGTCACCGGTCGTCCAGTCCTCCGGGTCCTTCTCCGGCGTGCGGTTCACTGTCGTCCCCTTTCACTCGAACGCCCGTTCGAGATACCCAGGGCGGCGAGGGATCAACCACGCAAGGTGACGTCTCCGGGAAGAGCGGGGCTCGGCACGACCACCGGGCGCCGCAGCCCGGCCAGCATGCGGTGGGCGACGGTCAGCAACGTCCGCGCCTCCATCCGTTCGCTGTAGCCGAGGTGTTCGTCGGCGGCTTCGACGCACGCCAGGATCTGGTGGGGCACAGTGGCGTCAGCGGTCGCGCAGTCGGCCAGCGCCTCGTGCAGTCCTCTGCGGGCCTCGTCGGGTTCGATGTCGGCGAGCGCCGTGCAGACGGCGTTGTCCAGCTTCTCCAACGCGGTCACCCGCACCTGTTGCAACGACATGTCATCAAGAGTCATCACTCGCCTCCACAGTCGATTCTCCGCGCCGACTGCTTGACGCACTGGGCGAGGTACCCGGTTCCACCGCCCTCAAACCAGGACTTCACCGGGCGCCGTTACCGTGGCGGGATGCGTGTGACCTGGCGGGAGAAGAACGCTCGGCAATGGATCTCCGAGCTGTCCGAGCGGATCGGCGTGGCGGGGTGGGCGGCGCTCGCCGTCACGCCGGCGCTCGCGGCCGAAGTGGACCAGCACGGCGCCGCGGTGCGCGACATCCTGCTGCTCGGCGTCGAAGGGGTCGGCGCGGTGGGCGCGGTCGTGCTGCTCGCCGCGTACGGGCGGGGGCTGCTGGAGGACGCGGCCGACGCCGAGTGGTCACCGGCGTCGTGGCTCGGTGTCCGGCTGATGGCGGTCTGTCAGCTGGCTCAGGTGCACGACGTTAAGCCGCTGACCGACGACGTGTACGCGTTGCCTGAGCTCACCTGAAAACGAGGCGCACCCGTCGTGGATGCGCCTCGTCGTATGACATCGTTCAGCGGTCTTCCGGCCTCCGCGAGCCGAGTACCGGGTCCTGCGCCGGCACCGATCGCTCGGTGACGGGGACGGGCTCCACTGGTTCGGCGGACGAGACCGGCTCGACCGGCGTGGTCTCGGTCCGTGCCCGCACGGCGTCCTCACGACCGCGCTGGTAGGCCTCCGCCTGAGCCTGCGCCTGCGGCAGTTCCTGCTCCGCGCGGCCCAGCCAGCCTTCCCACCGCTGCTGCATCGGCCGCACCAGGCCACCGCCCACGCCGACGACCAGGATGCCGCCGACCGTCGCGAGCACCGCGATGAGCACCGGCGTGGTCACCGCGGTGGCGACACCGATCTGGTTCAGCGCCGCGATGATGCCGAGCGCCCAGATGAAGATCGACGCGATGTTCGCCAGCACCCGGCCGTAGGACAGCCCGCCGAGCGCGCCGGTGATGAAGTCCTTGACACCACTGGCGATCGCGCCGGCCACCACGACGATGATGATCGCGACCGCGGCCTTCGGCAGCCACGACACGATGCCGGTCAACAACTCCGAGACGGGGTTCGGACCCCACACGCCGAACGCGATCTGCAAGGTGATCAGCAGCAGCGCGTAGTAGACCAGCTTCGCCAGCAGGTCAGAGGCGTCGTATTTGCTGTTCGCGAGCATCCGGTGGATGCCGCCGCGCTCCACGAGCCGGTCGAACTTGACCCGTTCGAGCACCTTGTCGACGAGCTTCGCCACCGCTTTGGCGACGAACCAGCCGACCAGGAGGATCAGGAGGAAGGCCGCCAGCTTGGGAACGAATGTCGCCACCGCCCGCCAGGCGTCGGTCAGCCCTTGGCTGAAGTCCATGTCGAACTCCCTTCACGCGGGCGCCCGACCGGGCGTCCCGCACCAGGCAGTACCCGGTGCGGGAACCCTTCACACGGATCAGGACACCTGCCTGAGCTCGCGGTCGCTCGCCACGAGGTGCTCCCAGGTCCGGCCGCGCTGACTCGGTGGCGCGGAACCGTCCGCGGTGCACACCGGATACACCAGGCCGAAAGGAACCGGCTGATCGAACTCGTCACCGGTGCGAACATCGACAAGACGACGCAGGTGTGCCATCACAACCACTCCCTCACGGGTGCAGCCGGCCGGGGCCAGCGGGGTTTGGGATCACCGAATACCCCGTGATCAGCGCGAACATGCGCTGAGTCGTTGCGACATAAGAGTGAACCATTTGTCCACAATGGACTAACGCGCTGAGATCGCGAGGGTGAACGTGCCGTTGTGCGGCACGGTGAGGATGAACATGCGACGGCCTGGATAGGTGATCGTCGACGCCGGCCGCAGCGCGGGATCGAGCGACTGGGCCCAGTCGAACCGGATGACCACCCGCCCGCGGGTCAGCGTGAGCCCGCGCGAGTCGAGCACGGTGGTGTCGGAATCCCGTACCACCAACGGAATCTGCTCGGTCGCGGCCGAACCGGCGCGCACCGATCGCGTGATCCGGTCCCCCACCGTCACCTCGGTCACGACCGAACCCGACGGCGTCCGGTAGCGGAACCGGTACGGCTCACCACCGAGGAACTCGGCCTGCTGCGCCCCGTCCGAATCCGGCACCTGCCCCGGAAACACCGTCGCCCAGCACGCATGATTGTTGTTGTTGATGGACTGCACGAGTGTGCCCGCCACCGGGTGCCACAGGAACGTCAGGCCGGTGCGCGCCAGCGAGGTCGCCCGGCGGGTGCCGAAGTAGCCGCCGAGGTAGAACCGCGGCCGCCGCACGAACAGGAAGTCCTGCCCCTGATCGCTGCGCCGCTCGACAAAACTCGCCCGCTGGTAGGGCAGGCGCGCGATCGCCGCCGTCCGTTCGGCACGGCTCGGGTACCGCTCGCCGTAGATCGCGTGCGCCAGGATGCGCGGCGAGGTGTCGGGCTTGACCAACGCCGGCACCGGCGCCGGGTTCGCCGCCCACGCCGACCTCGCCGCGGCCAGGTCCTCCCGGCCGGCCACGAACGCCGCCAGGTCGGGCACCACCGGCACGAACTGGTTGTTGAGCGCGGTCCGTTCGGGATCTGGCCGGACGTCGGCGTAGAACCTGGACGACGTGCGCGAGTTCGGGGCGACGTTGGTGAACCAGCCGGACCC
Source organism: Lentzea alba (assembly GCF_011067745.1). Lineage (GTDB taxonomy): Bacteria > Actinomycetota > Actinomycetes > Mycobacteriales > Pseudonocardiaceae > Lentzea > Lentzea alba. The sequence goes on along the minus strand of NZ_JAAMPJ010000010.1, from coordinate 83,767 downwards.
GTCCGGTTCGCGCAGCAGGTTGTAACCGAACCAGTCCGTGTACTTCCGGGTCATGGCGACGAGGTTCGGGTCCTCCGACTGGCGCCACGCGTCCGCGAGCTCAGGCAGCATGACCTCGAAGTTGTAGTTGGTGTCCGCGCCGGACTCCTCGTAGAAGAACCCTGCCGGACTCTGCCCGGTCGCGGCCAGCCGCGCGAACGCCTCGGTCAGCCGCTGCCGCAGCCCCGCGTCCGGGTCCTGCCTCAACGCGAGCGCGGACCCGGCGAGACCCGCGGTGGTCTGGTTGGCCCAGGTGAGCGGCCTCTGCCAGACGCCACCGTTCGACCCGTTCAGGAACCACGTCATCGCGCGGCGCAGCGAGGCCGTGATCTGGGCCTGGCGCTGCGGCAGCACGTTCGACCGGCGCAGCAGCGCGTTGGTCTTGCTCAGGTACCCCAGGGCGAACCCGGTCGCCGCCAGCGAGTGCTGATCTCTGGAGTACTCGGGCCACGAACCGTCGGCGTGCTGCAGCCCGAGGTAGTGGCCGAGCCCGGCGTCGAGCGCGGCGAGCACCTGCGCGTTGCCGCGATACGGGTTCCACGAGCGGGCCTGCGTGGCGAACCACGCCAGCGTGTAGACGTGTTCCTGGACGCGGGCGTTGTACGGGGCGTTGGGGCTGCGCCACCAGCCACCGCCGAAGAAGCCGCTCGAGTTCATGTCGGCGACCATCGGCGAGACCAGCATCAGGTACTGCGCGAACCGCTGTTCGTCCGGTGCGAACGAACGCCGGTTCGGGGTCACGGGCGGGGGTGCCGGCAGGGCACGTGCCGACGCCGGCAGGGTGGCGAGCAGTCCGATCGCGGTGGCACCGGTGATCAGGCTGCGACGACTGAATGCGTTCACGGGCCTACCTCCTGGGGGAGACTCTCGGCACCCTCGCCCGCCCGGCCGCCACCCGTCAAGATGCTAATTCGAATTATTACAGGCTTGACGGCTGGCCGGACGCTGCCGCAAACTCCCTGCCAATTCGAATTGGCAGGTGCTCATGGCCAAGAGGCTCACCCAGCAGGACATCGCCCGGATGGCAGGCGTCAGCCAGGCCACGGTGTCGCTGGTGCTCAACAACCGGCAGGACGCGAGCGTCCGCATCGCGCCGGAGACGCGGGCGCGGGTGCTGGAGGTGATCCGCCGGACCGGGTACGTCGCGAACCCGATCGCGCGCCGGCTGCACGACCACCGCAACCGCATCCTCGGCGTGTTCACCTACGAGGCGGTGTTCCCGAGCACCCGCGCGGACTTCTACCAGCCGTTCCTCGAGGGCATCGAGGAGCAGGCCGAGGAGATCGGCTGTGACCTGCTGCTGTTCACCAGCGCCAAGGCGGCGGGCGGCAGGCGGCGGATCTTCAGCGACGACAGCAGGATCCGGCTGGCCGACGGGTGCGTGCTGCTCGGTCGTTCGCTCGACCGCGACGACCTCGCGCAACTGCTGACCGAGGGCATCCCATTCGTCTCGATCGGACGGCGGGACGACGCGGGCGGTCCCGTGCCGCACGTCGGCGCCGACTACCGCGCCGCGGTGCGAGATCTGGTGGACCGCGCGGTTGCCTTCGGCCACCGCAAGTTCGCTTACGTCGGCGCCGGCAAGGGCGCGGAGTCGTCGGCCGACCGGCTGCGCGGGTTCCGGGAAGCCGTTGCCGCACATGGCGTCGAGGGCACGCACGTGCCGTTCGCGAGCCTCGATCAGCTGGCGGGTTTCACGGCCGTGCTCGCCGAGGAGGTCTCCGACGGTGCCGCACTCGTTCTCGCCGCCCGCGACCGCGGCCTGTCGGTCCCCGGCGATCTGTCGGTGATGACGCTGGGAGCGGCGACCCGGCCCGCTCCCGAGGAGATCGGCCTGACCGGGTTCACCATCCCGCGGCGCGAAATGGGACGCCGGGCGGTGCAGGCGCTGACCGAGGTGCTGGAGAAGGCCGCCACGCCACAGGAACTGCTGCCCTGCGAGTTCGTCGCGGGCACGACGCTGGGTTAATCAGGCAAGGGTTGATCAGGAGGAATGCTTTGCTGGACAACGCGGACGTTGTGGTCGTCGGCGGCGGGCTCGGCGGGGTCGCCGCCGCGCTGGCCCTGCTGCGCGCCGGTCGCCGGGTCGTGCTGACCGAGGAGTTCGAGTGGCTCGGCGGTCAGCTGACCAGCCAGGCCGTGCCGCCCGACGAGCACAGCTGGGTCGAACGCTTCGGCGTCACCGCGAGCTACCGGGCGTTGCGCGACGGGATCCGCGACTACTACCGCCGCCACTATCCGCTGACCTCGCGGGCACGGGCGTGGCGCGAGCTGAACCCCGGCGCGGGCAACGTGAGCAGGCTCTGCCACGAGCCGCGAGTGGCCGTGGCGGTGATCGACGAGATGCTGGCGCCGTACCGGGGCAGCGGCAAACTCACCGTGCTGCAACCGTGCCGACCTGTCGGAGCGCGCACCGACGGCGACCGGATCGTCTCGGTCACCGTGGAGCACCGCGGTGCCGAGATCGAGCTGTCCGCGCCGTACGTCCTCGACGCGACCGAGACCGGCGAGCTGCTTCCGTTGTCCGGCACCGAGTACGTCACGGGCTTCGAGTCCACTCTGGACACCGGCGAGCCCAGCGCACCGGAAACCGCGCAACCGGCCAACATGCAGGCGATGTCGGTGTGCTTCGCGATCGACCACGTCGACGGCGACCACACCGTCGACAGGCCCGCGCGCTACGACTTCTGGCGGAACTACCAGCCCGAGTACTGGGGCGACCGCATGCTGTCGTTCCGCTCCCCCGACCCGCGCACGCTCGACACCGCCGAGCGCACCTTCACCCCGAACCCGGACGACGACCCGCTGACCGTGCTGTCCGACCAGCGGCTCAGCGCGGGCGACAGCAACCTGTGGACGTTCCGGCGCATTGCCGCGCGGCGCAACTTCGTCGACGGCGCCTACGACAGCGACATCTGCCTGGTGAACTGGCCGATGATCGACTACTTCGAGTCGCCGGTGATCGACGTCCCGGACGCGGACGTGCACATCGCCGCGGCACGGGAGCTCTCCCGGTCGGTGCTGTACTGGCTGCAGACCGAGGCCCCGCGTGCGGACGGCGGCACCGGCTTCCCCGGTCTGCGCCTGCGCGGCGACGTCACGGGCTCCGAAGACGGCCTGGCCCAGGCGCCGTACATCCGCGAGTCGCGGCGGATCAAGGCCGAGTACACGATCGTCGAGCAGGACCTCTCGCTCGCCGTCCGCGGCGACAAGGGCGCGGTGCAGCACGCCGACGCCGTGGGTGTCGGCATGTACCGCATCGACCTGCACCCCTCGACCGGCGGCGACAACTACCTCGACGTCGCGAGCTGCCCGTTCGAGATCCCGCTCGGCGCGCTCATCCCCCAGCGCGTCGAGAACCTCCTGCCCGCCGGCAAGAACATCGGCACCACCCACATCACCAACGGTTCCCACCGGCTGCACCCGGTCGAGTGGAACGTCGGCGAGGTCGCGGGCGCGCTCGCGGACTTCTGCCTGGCGCACCGAGTCACCCCTCACGAGGTGCGCAACACCCCCGGCCTGCTCGCGGACTTCCAGCACCGGCTGGACCGCGACGGGGTCGAGCTCCGCTGGCCGGACGTGTCCGGTTACTAGAAGGAGGACAACGATGTCGAGACTTCTGGCGTTGATCGTCACTGCGCTGCTGGCCCTCACCGCGTGCAGCGGATCAGCCGCGTCCGGACCGAAAACCCTGCGCATGACCGTGTGGACCGCCAACGATGCGCATCTCAAGCTGCTCAACGAGATCGCGGCCGAGTACAAGGCAGTGCACCCGGACGTCACCGAGATCAAGTTCGACTCGATCCCCGCGGACGGCTACACGACCACGCTCACCACCCAGATCGCCGGCGGCAACGCGCCGGACCTGGCCTGGATCCTGGAGGAGTCCGCACCGGACTTCGTCTCCTCCGGCGCGCTCGCCCCGATCAGGAGCAAGGTCGAGAAGGCGGACGAACTGGTGCCGTCGGCCACGAAGCTGTGGGAGAAGGACGGCGAGCTCTACGCGTACCCGTTCTCCACCTCGCCGTTCGGGCTCTTCGTCAACACCAGCCTGGTGAAGGACGTGCCGGCGAAGTGGACCTGGGAGCAGGCGATGGCCGCCGCGGCCGCGTCCGGCAAGGGCCTGGTGCTGCCGGACTTCAAATACCAGAACTGGGCGGTGCTCTCCGCGATCTGGCGTGGCTGGGACGCCAACGCGTGGAGCGAGGACGGCCGGTCGTGCGGGTTCGCGAGCGCTGAGATGAAGGACGCGATGTCGTTCCTCCACAAGGCGATCTTCACCGACAAGGCGATCCCGGGCCCCGGCACGACCGTGGACTTCTTCGCGGGCAACGCCGCGATGGCCGTCAGCCAGATCTCGCGGGCGGGTGCGTTGAAGGACGCCAAGTTCACCTGGACGCTCGTGCCGCTGCCGTCCGGCCCCAAGGGTGACTACGCGGTGATCGGGCAGGCCGGTGTCGGCGTGCTGAAGCGGTCCAAGAACGCCGAGGCCGCCGCGGACTTCCTCGGGTTCTTCACCAACGAGGCCAACTCCGCGAAGCTCGCGCAGTTCTTCCCGTCGGTGCGGTCGTCGCTGCTCAACGCCCAGACGCTGGCCAAGAGCAACCCGCTGATCAGGCCGGAGCAGCTGCAGTCGGTCGTGGTCGAGGGCATCAGCAAGGGCGTGGTGAAGCCCAGCCACCAGGGTCAGGAGGAGCTCAACCAGACCATCCGCGCGGCGCTGGACCCGTTGTGGAAGCCGGACGCGGACGTGAACGCCGTGCTCGACGACGTGTGCGCGAAGATCAAGCCGTTGCTGGAGCGCAAGTGACGTTCTGGACGTATCGCAGGCGCGACAACCTGGTCGGGTACCTGTTCGTCGCGCCCGCCCTGCTCGGCAGCCTCGCGTTCGTGCTGATCCCGCTGGTCCTGGTCGGCTGGTACAGCCTGAACGAGTGGAACGTGCTCGGCGGCACGTTCGAGTTCATCGGCGCCGAGAACTACCAGCAGCTCCTGAACGACGAGAAGCTGCGCTCGGCGTTGGTCGCCACCGCCTGGTTCGCCGTCGGCCTGGTGGTGCTGAACCTGTCGCTGGCTCTGTTGCTCGCGGTGCTGCTCAACCAGAAACTGCGCGGTACCACGCTGTTCCGCACGCTGTTCTTCTCCCCCGTGCTGGTGTCGCTGGTGGCGTGGACGCTGGTCTGGCAGCTCATGTTGCAGCCGGAGGGCAGCGTGAACGGCCTGCTCGGGTTCTTCGGCATCGACGGCCCGAACTGGTTGCGCGGCGAGTCCACCGCGATGATCTCGGTGATCGTCGTGCAGGTGATCAAGAACGTCGGCCTGAACATGGTGCTGTTCCTCGCGGCTCTGCAGGGCGTGCCGGCACCGCTGTACGAGGCGGCCAAGATCGACGGGGCCGGCGCGTGGACCCGGTTCCGCCGCATCACGATCCCGTTGATCAGCCCGACGATCCTGCTCACGTCGATCATCACGATCGTCGGCTCGCTGCAGGTGTTCGCGCAGATCGCGGTGCTCACCCAGGGCGGTCCGGGCACGTCCACGACCGTGTTGATCTACTACCTGTACCAGCAGGCTTTCCAGTTCCACCACTTCGGCTACGGCGCGACGATCTCGGTGCTGCTGTTCGTCATCGTCGCCGCGCTGACCCTCGTGCAGTGGCGGATGCGCCGGAAGTGGGTGCTGCATGAATCGTAAGGTCGCGCTCTACGGACTGCTGTGCCTGTTGTGCGTGCCGTTCGTGTTCCCGACGTGGTGGATGGTCACCTCGTCGATGAAGCCGATCAGCGAGATCTTCTCCGAGTCGCTGCTGCCGTCGGAGTGGACGTTCTCCACGTACGAGCAGGTGTTCCGCATGCAGCCGTTCGGGCAGCAGTACTGGAACAGCCTCTACATCGCGGTGATCGTCACGGTCGGCACGATGGCGGTCGCGGCGTTGGCCGGCTACGCGTTCGCACGCATCAGGTTCCCCGGCCAGAACGTGCTGTTCGTCGTGGTGCTGACCGGCCTGCTCATCCCGAGCGAAGTGACGATCGTGCCGTTGTTCCAGCTCTTCCAGTCTCTCGGGCTCACGAACACGCACTGGCCGTTGATCATCGTGCCGGTCTTCGGGGCGCCGTGCGTGCTGGCGATCTTCATCATGCGCCAGTTCTTCATCGCCCTGCCCGCCGAGCTGGAGGAGGCCGCGCGGATGGACGGTCTGGGGCGCGCGGGGATCTTCTGGCAGGTGGCGCTGCCGTTGGCGCGGCCCGCTCTGGGCGCGGTCGCGATCTTCACGTTCCTGCACTCGTGGAACCTCTACCTGGAACCGATCGTGTACCTGTCCACACCGGACATGTTCACGCTGCCGCAGGCGCTCACCCAGTTCGTCGACATCTACGGCGGTCCTATGTGGAACGTGCAGCTGGCCGCGGCGACCATGACCGCGGTGCCGATCCTGGTGGTGTTCGTGCTGGCCCAACGGCAGTTCATCGAGGGCCTCGCGCACACGGGTGTGAAGGGGTGATCGACGGGATGGGGTGGCAGACCCCGAACCGCGGTGGCCCGCCGCCCCATCCCGGCTCGAGCGTCGTTCGACCGGCGCGCGGGACGCTCGTGCCATGGGCCGTGATCGCAAGCCAGCACCAGGATCTGACAAGTCCGCCGCCGACAGCCACGACGTGATCGAGGTGCGCGGGGCGCGGGAGAACAACCTGCGAAACGTCTCGCTGGACATCCCCAAGCGCCGCCTCACCGTGTTCACCGGTGTGTCCGGTTCCGGGAAGTCGTCACTCGTGTTCGGCACCATCGCCGCCGAGTCGCAGCGGCTCATCAACGAGACCTACACCGCGTTCCTGCAGGCCATGATGCCGAACCTGGGCCGGCCGGACGTCGACGAGCTGCGCAACCTCAGCGCCGCCATCATCGTCGACCAGGAACGGATGGGCGCGAACTCGCGGTCCACCGTCGGCACCGCGACCGACGCGCACACCATGCTGCGCATCGTGTTCAGCCGCCTCGGCAAGCCGCACATCGGCACGTCCGTCGCGTTCAGCTTCAACTCCACCGAGGGCATGTGCCCGGAGTGTGAAGGCATCGGCAGCGCCCGCGGCCTGGACATGAACGAGATGTACGACGTGGAGAAGTCGCTCAACGAGGGCGCCATCACGATCCCGAACTTCCACCCGCGGTCGCAGTACTGGCAGACCTACAACATGTCGGAGTTCTTCGACATGGACAAGAAGCTCAAGAACTTCACCAAGAAGGAGTGGGAGCTCTTCCTGCACGCCCCGGCGGAGATGCTCAAACGGGACAAGTTCAACTTCAAGTACGAGGGTCTGCTGGTCAAGTTCAACCGGATCTACGCGGGCAAGGAACGCGACACCGTGCAGCCGCACGTGCGGGCGTGGATGGACCGCGCGATGACGTTCACGACGTGCAACGCCTGCAACGGCACCAGGCTGAACCAGGCCGCGCTCGGCTGCAAGATCAAGGGCAAGAACATCGCCGAGCTGTCCGCGATGCAGATCAGCGACCTGGCCGAGTTCCTGCGCAAGGTGACCAACGCCGAGGTCGCGCCGCTGCTGTCGAACCTGCTGGGCACGCTCGACTCGCTCGTGGAGATCGGCCTGGGCTACCTCAGCCTGGACCGCGAGTCCGGCACGTTGTCCGGCGGTGAGGCGCAGCGGGTGAAGATGGTGCGGCACCTGGGTTCCGCGCTCTCCGACGTCACCTACGTGTTCGACGAGCCGACCACCGGGCTGCACCCGCACGACGTCGAGCGGATGAACAACCTGCTGCTCATGTTGCGGGACAAGGGGAACACCGTGCTCGTCGTCGAGCACAAGCCCGAGGCCATCGCGATCGCCGACCACGTCGTCGACCTCGGCCCCGGCGCGGGCGTCAACGGCGGTGAGCTCTGCTACACCGGTGACCTCGCCGGGCTGCGCAGGTCCGGCACGCTCACCGGCGACCACCTCGACCACAAGGTCGGCCTGCGCGACCAGGTGCGCACGCCGAAGGGCAAGATCAGCGTCAAGGGCGCCAAGCTGCACAACCTCAAGAACGTCAGCGTGGACGTGCCGCTCGGGGTGCTCACCGTCGTCACGGGCGTCGCGGGGTCCGGCAAGTCGTCGCTGATCCACGGCTCGCTCGGGTCGCGGGCCGACGTGGTCAAGGTCGACCAGTCCCCCATCCGCGGTTCCAAGCGCTCGAACCCCGCCACCTACACCGGGATGCTGGACTCGATCCGCAAGGCGTTCGCCAAGGCCAACAACGTCAAGGACTCGCTGTTCAGCGCGAACTCCGACGGCGCGTGCCCGAACTGCAAGGGCATCGGCCTGATCTACACCGATCTCGCCATGATGGCCGGTGTCGCGACGGTCTGCGAGGAGTGCGACGGCAAGCGGTACACGCCGAAGGTGCTGGGGTACAAGCTGCAGGGCAAGAACATCGCCGAAGTGCTGGCGATGCCCATCGCCGAAGCCGCCGAGTTCTTCTCCGACGGCCCCACCAAGGCGATTCTGGGCCGGCTCGTCGACGTCGGCCTCGGCTACCTCGGCCTCGGGCAGCCGCTCAACACGCTCTCCGGCGGTGAGCGCCAGCGGCTCAAGCTCGCGATCAACATGACCGACAAGGGCTCGGTCTACGTGCTGGACGAACCGACCACGGGCCTGCACCTCGCGGACGTCGACCAGCTGCTCGGACTGCTGGACCGCCTGGTGGACAACGGGAACACCGTCGTCGTCATCGAGCACCACCAGGCCGTGATGGCGCACGCCGACTGGATCATCGACATGGGTCCCGGTGCCGGGCACGACGGCGGCAAGGTGGTGTTCACCGGCACGCCGCACGACCTGATCGCGTCGGGCGACACGCTGACCGCCCGGCACCTGCGGACCTACGTCAAGGACTGACTTCCGGGACTGATCACTTGTAGCGCGGATGGGTGGTGTGCCATTCGAAGCCACCACCCATCCAGGCTTTCGTTCCTTTCAGGAACCGGTGCAGCTCCACCGAGGGCACGGCCAGCAACGCCTTGTGGCCTGCCTCGAAGTCGCGCACCACCTGGTTGTGCAGCTCGACGGTCCGCGCGGTCGCCTCGGCGATCGAGCAGCCGCGGTCCGCCGCGATCTGCAGCACCATGTTGCACACCGGTTTCTCGTCGGCGGCGTCCTTCTCCACCGACACCAGGTCGTTCACGATCACCGACGCCGTGCCCGCCGCGGTCAGCAGCTGCCGCACGCGCGGGTCGTAGTACAACGGCGCCGGCAACTCGTATCCGCCGACGGCGTCGATGAGCGTCATCGACGTGTAGAAGGTGTCGTGCTGGCGAGTGGCGAGGTACTGCCACGCGGGCGGGTAGTTGCCGGTGTGCCGCCAGGCCGCGTAGGCGCTCCACGACACGAACATCGCGAACGTCGAGTAGCAGACCCGTTGCACCACCGTCGCCGTGCTGCGGGACGTCAGGTGCGCGATGCCGGACCGAAGCCCCACGAGCACCGGATCGGCCGCGAGGGTCTCCTCCAGTTCTTCGGTGAACTCGGCCGCGGGCGCGACCGGGTCCATCGCGGCCATCGCCAGCGCCAGCCGCGGCGGGAGCTCGGCCGGGACGGCGCCCATCTCGGTGCTGTCGGCGTACAGATCGTCGGCCGCCCACCACGCCGCGTTCAGCTTCGCCGCGATCAGCAGCTGGTCGACGTCGTCGGTGTCGACGTGGGTCAGCACCGCGAGGCGGCCGAACATGCCGCCCAGGAACCGTTCCGGCTCCTCGAACCCGCAGTCTCCCGCCCACGCGATCAGGCGCTCGTCGACGGCGGCGGCCAGCAGGGCGTCCTCGCGCTCGACCACGGGGACGTACATCGGTGGCGCCGTGCCGTCGCCCCACGGTCGTTCCGCGTAGCCCGGTTCCACCGGCAGAGGGGCGGCCTCGGGCCGCCCGAGCCGGGCAGCTGAAGTGCCCAGCCCGGACGGCCCGGTGAGGAGATCTTTCATCAGATCCGGTCCGCGACGATCAGCAGGTAGTGGAAGCTGCCCTCCTTGTAGGCGGTGAGGAACGGGTCCTCGACCCCGGTCGCCACCGACGACTTGGCGCGCAGCTCCCAGTACGGAATGGTCTCCGGCGTCAGGTCGACGACGCTGATCGGCACGAAACCGTTGTCCGCCAACGCCTTGAAGTACTCGCTGCGCGGGTGGATGTTGCAGATGTAGTGCTGGTCGATCTGGCTGACCGCGCGGGAGCGGCCGCCCGTCAGGTCGTTGTAGCAACCGGTGATGCAGACGTACCGGCCGCCGGGCGCGATGAGCCGCGCGAACTCGCCGTAGAGCTGCTGGAGGTCCACGTACATCGTGGTCTCGTTGGTCCAGATGCCGTCGAACGAGCCGGTCTCGAACCCGGTGTCGAGCATGTTCTTGAAGTGGAACCGGACCTTGTCGGCGACATCGCGTTCGACGGCCTGGTCGTTGGCGAACGCCACCTGCTGTTCGGAGATGCTGACACCGTCGATCCTGGCGCCGAAGCGGGCGTTGGCCATGAAGCTCGTGCCACCGCGACCGGAGCCGCCGTCCATCAGGTGGGCGCCGGGGCGAAGGTCGCCGAACGCGTCGAGCAGCACCTCGGCCTGCGCGGTCTCGAGCCGGTGCATCTCGGCGATGATCGCCTGGTCGCGGACCTCGGCGGGAGCCTCCAGCACGGCCGGGTCGTACGCGCCGAGCCCGTAGTGGTGGTGGTAGAGGCCGTCGACCTCGCCGAGCTTGATGTTGACCGGGTCCTTCTCCTTGTTCCAGTAGTCAGCCACGGAACGCTGGTAGTCGGTGCGCAGGACCGGCTTCACAGTGGGGCTCGCCATGACCAGTGGTGCTCCTGTTCGTTGGAACGCTCGCTGCCGAACAGCAATCGACCTTTGCAGCCTTCGGAGCAGGCGGCGATCCGCCGTTCAGGGTTGGTTCGGCCACGAATGGGTGTGTGGAACCGCGTCTCACAGTGGTCATTCCAGGCCGAATGGAAAGCAGTTCAGTCATTGAAAACCATTTCAACATTACCTATTTCAAGAACGTGAATGTTTGACACAAATGCAACCATCGACTACAAAGAAAAAGCCCCGCCCTGCCCGAAGAGGTTGTCGATGACGCGAACCTCCACATCCCTGCTCGCCTTGCTCTTACTCGGTTCACTCGCCGTTCCGGTGTCCACGGCGACGGCCGCACCTGCACTGACAGGCCTAGATGTCTCGTCAGGCAACCGACGTTCCCCTGTTTCCGGCCTCTACGACTGGTCGAAAGCGGGGTATCGGGGAACTGGTGTGCTGCCCGGAAACAATGATGTGAACCCGAACGAGAGTTGTCAGATCACCGCAACGGAACTGGCCTCCCAGTTCAACGTCCGCCCGAATGACGCGGCCGACGACACCGCCGGTCTGCAGGCGGCCATCGACTCGATCCGGACGCAGTGTTCACCCGGCGCGAGCTATTCGAAGCTCAGCCTCATCACCCTGCCCGCCGGTGAGCTGAAGGTGTCGAAGGAGGTCCACGTCGACGCCGACCACCTGATCATCAGGGGTGCCGGCGCGACCGCCACGAAGGTCGTCTACACGCCCGATGCGAACACCCGCTACGACGCGCTCACGCCGGACGGTTCCGACTGGGACGAGGACGGCATGACGTTCGGGCAGGGCAAGGGTGGCTGGCTGTGGCCGGGCCGCGGCCTGTTCCGGGTCCAGTCGCGCGGCGTGCACACCGCCTACGCCAGTGACTACGCCTCAGCGCCGGAGAACCGCAAGGACATCTTCGAGGGCACGATCAACGTGCACTGGAAGGCGGGCGCGAAGGTCAGCGCCGCCGCCAAGGCCGGTGACCGCGCCATCAAGGTCGCGTCCGTCACGAACATCAAGGCGGGCATGCTCGTCAACGTCCGGGCGGCCAACTCGGTCAAGTTCTACGAGCAGCAGTTCGCGACGGGCACGCCGTACCCGTTGCTGAACATGCACATGCGGCAGCAGATCTTCACGGTCGCCTCGGTCTCCGGCACGACGGTGACGCTCGACAAGCCGCTGGAGTTCGACGTCCCGGTCAACTCCACCTCGGACGGTTCACCGGCCATAGCCGGGGCGACCTACGACTCCAAGGTGTCGCCGCTGGTGGACCCGGTCCTCGGCGTCGGGTTCGAGAACTTCGGCTTCACGCAGGCGATGCCGGACCTCGACCCCGCCGAGGCCGTCAACAACTACGGCAACATGGCTCCCGCGGACGAGATGCACGGCATCGTCTTCAAGTGGGCGGCGAACTCGTGGGTCAAGGGCATCCGCGCGGAGATGATCGGGTCGCACCCGATCGTCACCGAGGAGGCCAAGAACCTGCAGATCGTCGACAACCACCTCGACGGTTCGTGGAACAAGGGCAAGGGCGGCAACGGTTACTTCCGCGGTTCGCGGGTGTGGGACTCGCTCTACGCCGGCAACACCTCGCGCAACCTGCGGCACTTCACCTTCCAGTGGTCCGCCTCGGGCAACGTCGTGGTGGGCAACGACTTCGACTCCGACCTGAACCTGCACGGCGGCTGGGAGCGCAACAACCTGTTCGAGCTCAACACCGTTCGCGTCTCCTACGCACACCGCTCCGGCAACTGCCGCGCGAACTGCGGCGAGGAGGGCGGTGGCGGTCCGGACGACTCGAACTGGTTCCCGATCTGGTGGGGCGCCGGCCAGAAGGCGGTGAAGTGGTCGGGGGCTTCCGGGCCGCGCAACGTCTTCTTCAACAACGAGATGACCAAGCAACTGTCCACCGGTGGCGCGTACGAGCCGTTCTACAACGACCGGCAGCGCGTCTACCAGTTCGGCTGGAACGGCAGCGCCTACAAACACCTCGACATCAACGGCACCGCGATCACCGACTGGGCGAAGAACGAGCAGCGCGACTACACCGGCGGCCACGGCGTGGACGTGTCCAGAACGGACTCCGCGAAGTCGTTGTTCCTCAAGAACGTGCCAGGATCGGAGCCTCCGCCCGCCGAGGGCACCGTGACGACCGCGGAACAGTTGAAAGCCGCGCTGACCAACGCGAAACCCGGCGAGACCATCACTCTCGCGCCCGGCACCTACCGCGGCTCGTTCGTGACGACGAAAGCGGGCACAGCGAGCGCGCCGATCACGCTCACCGGTCCGTCGACCGCGGTGCTGATCAACGACGGCCCGTCCGGTGACGCGCCGTCCTGCCCGGTGCCGACGGCGGGCTGGGACTCGGGCTACGGCCTGTGGCTGTTCAACGCGCCGTACTGGAACCTCAAGGGTTTCAGCGTCACGGAGTCCAAGAAGGGCATCATCCTCGACAACTCCCACCACGTCACGATCGACGGCGTGCGCGTGAACAAGACCGACGAGGAGGGCGTGCACTTCCGGCGGTCGTCCGCGGACGGCGTCATCAAGAACTCCACGATCACGGACGCGGGCCTGGTGCAGAAGGGCTACGGCGAGGGCGTTTACATCGGCTCGGCGAACTCCAACTGGGCCTGCCACGGCAACTCCGGCGGCGTCGACCGCTCCGACCGCGTCCAGGTGCTGGGCAACCGGATCGGCCCCGGCATCGCCGCGGAACCGATCGACGTCAAGGAGGGCACGCACCACGGCGTGATCTCCGGCAACACCTTCGACGGACGCGGCATCTCCGGCCAGAACTCCGCCGACTCGTGGATCGACGTCAAGGGCATCGGCTACCGCATCGAGGACAACACCGGCACCTTCACCACGCCGGGCACGTTCCTGAACGGCTACGAGACGCACAACCCGAGCACCACGCCGTCGTTCCTCAACGGCTGCGGCAACGTGTGGCGCGGCAACAGGTCCGATCTCGGCGGCGTCGGCGAGTACGCCATCAAGATCACGTCGACCTCGAAGTGCGCGGCCAGGCCGAACGTCGTGCACTCCTCCAACACGGTCACCCGTGCCACGATGGGCCTGACGAACATCCCGGTCACGCCGTAGTTTTGAGCGCCCGCACCTCGTCCCGCAGCGCGCGAACCTCCTGCAGCAGCAGGTCGTCGTGCGTCGCGGCCCGAGGTGCGGGCACGTGCTGCACGTCCGACTCCATCGCACTGCACACGACGGCGATGAACAGGTTGAGCATCGTGAAGGTGCCGACCATCAGGTAGCAGAGGAAGAAGATCCAAGCGAGCGGCTGGTGCACCATCAGGTCGCGCATCACGTCCGACCAGCCGTCGCCGGTGGTGATCTGGAACAGCGTCAGCAACGTGGAGCCGAGGTCGCCGAACCGCGGGTCGCCGGAGTCGCCGAACAGGTTGCTCGCGATCACACCACCGATGTAGAGCAGCAACATCAGCAGGCCGGTCAGCGAGATCAGGCCGGGAACCGACTTCACCAGCGCCGTCACCACCCGGCGCATGCTCGGCACCATCGCCACGAGCCGCAGCGCCCGCAGGATCCGCAACGACCGCAGCACCGACAGCGGACCGGCCGCCGGCAGCAGCGCCACCGCGACGATGACGAAGTCGAAGACGTTCCACGGGTCGCGGAAGAACCGCCAGCCGAACGCGTACAGCCGGGCCGCGAGCTCACCGACGAAGACGGCGAGCGCCAGGTGGTCGACCATGCTGAGCAGGTCACCGTAGTTCGCGACGAGGGACGGTGAGGTCTCGGCTCCCAGCGTGATCGCGTTGACGACGATCACGCAGATGATCATCCACTGGAACCGCGTGCTCTCGACGACCTCACCGATGCGGGCGCGCAACGTCATGCCTGACTACTCCTTGCCGGGGGGACAAGGGCTCTATCGGCCGACCGGACCCCGAGCTGATCACCCGGTCGTGTTGATCAGCTCCAACCGGCTGGCGGTGCGGGCGAGGTCGAGCGCGCTCCCGCCGACGATCTCGGCCAGCGGGTGATCACTCACCAGGGTCAGCCTGACGTCCTTGTCCACCAGCACATCCACCACGTTCGCGAACCGCTGCTGGGTCTCACGATCACACGTCTCCAGCCGCGGCACGTGCGTGATCACCCAGTCGTCGTAGGTCTCGGCGAGCGCCAGGTAGTCCCGCGTCGAGGTCGGCTTCTCACACAGGTCGCCGAAGTGGAACCAGACCTGTCTGCCCGTGGTGTCCGGAGGAGGGGCCTCGGTGAGGAGCTCGCCGGTCTCGAACCGCGACCTCGGCAGGCCGTGCAGGTACCGGTAGTCGGCGCCGCCCTTGAGCTCCACGACGTCCATGAGCTCCTTGACCAGTGCGATGCCCGGCAGGAAGTGCTCGTGGTACAGCGGGTTCGGCAGCAACCCGTCCGGCGGGTAGTTGGACGTCGCGACGACCATCACCTTCTGCTTCTCGAGCGCTTCCAGCAGCCTGGTCATCAGCATCGCGTCGCCGATGTCGTGCAGGTGGAACTCGTCGAACGCGAGCACGTGAGCTCGACCGATCAGCTCGTCGACGGCCTTCCTGACCGCGCCGGGTTCGTGCAGCCGTTCGGAGATCCTGGCGTGCAGCTCCTGGAAGAAGGAGTGGAAGTGCACTCGCCGTTTGCGCTTCACGGGCAGGGCGTTGAAAAACGCGTCAGCGAGGAAGCTCTTCCCCCGCCCCACCGGTCCGTGCAGGTAGACACCCCGGCGCCTCTTCCCGAGTTCCTCCAGCCTCGCGATGACTTCCAGTTGTGCGTCGTCGAGCTCGTACCCGCTGCTCGACACATGTGCGCGAAGATCCACTGTTACCCCCGCGCCAGCCTACGATCCACCCCGTGAGCAATGTCGAGGCCGAACCCGCAGAAGTGACGTGCACCTCCACCCCCGGCACCGTCGAGGTCCTCGAACCGCGCGACGTGCCACTGGGCGGCCCGCGCGCCATGTCGGTGCGCCGCACGTTGCCCCAGAAGCAACGCTCACTGATCGGCGCCTGGTGCTTCTGCGACCACTACGGCCCCGACGACGTCAGCATGGACGTGGCCCCGCATCCCCACACCGGCCTGCAAACCGTCAGCTGGCTCTTCACCGGCGAGATCGAACACCGCGACAGCCACGGCGTGCACGCCTTCGTCCGCCCCGGCGAACTCAACCTGATGACCGGCGGCCGCGGCATCTGCCACTCCGAGGTGTCCACGACAACGTCCTCGGTGCTCCACGGCGTGCAACTCTGGCTGGCCCTGCCCGACGCCCACCGCGACGCCCCGCGCGACTTCCAGCACTACGCCCCGCCGACGGTGGTTCTCGACGGCTCGTCGGTCCGCGTCTTCCTCGGCTCCCTGGCCGGCTCGACCTCTCCGGTGACCACGTTCACCCCACTGCTCGGCGCCGAGATCACGCTGCCGGCAGGGGCGACCCTGACGCTCGACGTGGCCCCTTCCTTCGAGCACGGAGTCCTCCTCGACACCGGCGACGTGACCCTGGGCGAGACCGCCCTCGGTCCCGGCGCACTCGGCTACGTGGGCACCGGCCGTTCCACGCTGACGCTCTCAACCCGTGACGGCGCACGCGTTGTACTGCTCGGCGGCGAGCCGTTCGGCGAGGAGATCGTCATGTGGTGGAACTTCGTCGGACGCACTCACGACGACATCGCCGCCTACCGAGACGAGTGGCAGGCCGAGACCGACAGGTTCGGCCGCGTCGAGGGCTACGCCGGCGCCCGCCTGCCCGCGCCACCGCTGCCCGGTGGCCGTCTGCGTCCGCGCGGCAACCCCGCCTAACAGCTCCAACACGCCGCCCTGGATGCGGCCGATCATGAGCAAGCGCCACCGCGCCGAGCCGTCAGCCCAGCCGACCGCCAGCACCCACTCCCCGGCTGATGCCCGCTTTCAAGACCGCCGCCACCGCAATCACTTTCCGTGCGGAATTGACTACGGAAAGCCCCTCGACCTCTACGCCGAATGAAGGTCGAGGGGCTCGGTTCGCCCGCCTTTCAGGCCGTCACCAGGCCGTCACACGTCCGAAGAGGTCCGGACACGACCGGATCCAACGAGAACCAACCAGCAGGTCAGCACGGGTGCCGGAACCTGTCTCAGCTGGTCAAGATCCTCACATGTCAAAAGTCATACTTCGGGACCATTGAAAATCACGTTCTGATCGCTTTTCCTGAGCGAGGCATCCACGAGGGGTGCCACACGTCTAAGGGGGCATGACGAACGTGACACGAGTGGGCGCCGAGTCCGTCTTCGCCTTCATCGCCCCCTCCGGGCGCCCCATGCCGGTCGAGGTCGAGCTCGGGTACCGCGCCGACGACCCGCACGCCGTGACCATGACGTTCCGGATGGGACGCCAGGAGACGGTGTGGCTGGTCAGCCGCGACCTGCTCGCCGACGGTCTGCTCACGACCAGCGGCGCCGGCGACGTGCGGTTGCGTCCGCACAACTCCACGACGGCGGTGCTCGAGCTGCAGTCCGACATCTCGCGCGCGGTGTTCCACGTGCAGTCGACGGAGCTGCAGGAGTTCCTGAACTCGACCTACGACGTAGTCGCCCCCGGTTGCGAGAACGACTACGTCGACTTCGACGCCGAACTGCGCAAGCTGCTCGACTAGACGGTTGATCACCACCGCCGAATCCTGCGACACAAGATCCAGATTCTGCTAGACAGGGCTGGTGGATCGACGCCAACTCAGCGCTCTCGCGCACGCAGACCATCCGATCTCGGCTCCGCTGAGCGACAGCACAGTGGAGCACCTCCTCCACCGGGCCATCCGCGGGCAGGACGATCACCTGCTCGATCTGGGCTGCGGCGATGGCACCTGGTTGTTGCGCGCGCTGCAGGCGCACGGCGGCGTAACGGCTGTCGGAGTCGACATCTCGGGTGAAGGCTTCGACCACGTCCTCAGCGAGGCCGCCCGGCTCGGTCTGGAAGATCGGCTCGAACTGCGCCGCCAGGACGTCGCCGAGTACCGGTCGACCAGGAAAGCGGACTTGGTGCTCAGCGTGGGAGCCGCCTACGCGTTCGGCGGGCTGCTCCAGACGTTGGACGCCGCTCGAGAGCATCTCGCCGAAGACGGGATGTTCCTGCTCGGCGACTGCTTCTGGGAGCGCGAGCCCGACGCCGACGTCCGAGCGGAAATGGAGAACGGTCCGCAGAAGTTCGCGGATCTCCCGACCACCGTGGCCCAAGTCGTCGCCGACGGATGGACACCGATCTACGGACACATCAGCACCATGGCGGAGTGGGACGAGTACCAATGGTGCTGGACCGGCACCCTCGCCCAGTGGGCTCTCGACAATCCCGAACACCCCGCCAGCGGCCTCGCCCATCAGATGTCAGCGGCCCACCGCACCAGCTGGCTGGGCGGCTACCGCGGATTTCTCGGGTTCGTCGTTCTCCTGCTGCGGCGCACACCTCCCCCGGCGTCGACCGAGGTGTCCTGAAGGAAACCCTTGACTCCTCGACCAGACGGGTGATTCCAAGGGTCAGTGATGTGGAGTTGCTCGTCTAGCTGACGCCGTTGCGGATCGCACGCGCGTAGGCCGCCGCGGTCCCCTGTGCCGAGCACTTCTTCATGTCGTCGTACAGCCACATGAAGCCGCCGGTGATTCCAGCGCTGGAACGCCACGACCGCATCTTGCTCTCGACGGTCGCGGGCGAGTCACCCGCCGAGCAGCCCGAACCGTGCTTGCTCCACAGGCCCGGATCCACGGTCATGCCGAGCGTGCGGCTCCAGGCGGCGGGGTTGTTGCCGGCGCCGCCCGCGTAGCCCTGCAGGTACACGCGGTCGACCAGCGCGCCGAGGTTGTTCTTGAGGCTCGCCCAGAACGACTGGTTGGTGTACGGCGCGAACGTGAACCTCGCATAGCCCAGCCCGGCCGCCATGCGCGCGAACGCCGCCGTCGGGCCCACCTGGTAGAACGACTCGTCGTCGTTGTTGATCGCGTCCGCTCCCGTCGCCGTCTTCAACGCCTGGAAGTTGCGGTACAGGACGCTCGAAGAACCGGTGCCCTGCGCGCTGATCAGCTTGGCGATGTTCTCCCAGTCCGGCACCGCCCAGGCGCCGATGCTCACCTCGATCCGGTTGACCGACGTCGGTGCTTGTTTCAACGTGCGCAGCCGCGCGGGCCAGCCGGCGTCGCCGACGTACCGGCCGTTCGAGACGATCAGGACGTCGTTGTAGTACAGGTCGCCGTTGGGGTGGACGTGGATGCTCCAGAGGATCACGGTGGTGAACCCGGAGGAGCGCAGGGTGTTCATCACGGCTTGGCCGTCCGCGTAGAACGGGCCACCGCCGTAGATCGCCGACCGCGGCGAACTCTGTGCCGCGGCGGGTGTCGGGTCGAGCGCTGCCACGCCGGTCAACGCCAGCACGGCTGCGAGAAGAGCGGGGATCCAGGGCCGCCTCATCAACGCATGTCCCTTCGTCGGGCGGCGGCCTCTCCCCCACCATAGCGAGCCGATCAAGCGCACGGTTTTCACCCGAACGAGCCCGAACGCGCCTATGTCATGGAGTTTTTCCAAGCCATAGCGTCGTACTCGTGACGACCATCAATTCCACCGCGTACAGCCGCGATCTGGGCGACGAACTGCGCCGGATGCGGCAGAGGTTCACCGGTCTGCGGGGCCGCGGCCTGGCCACCCAGCTCGGCTGGGATCCGAGCAAGGTCTCGAACATGGAGCACGGCAAGATCCGGGCGACCGAGATCGACCTCGCGCAGTACCTCGCCGCCTGCGGCAAGGACATCGACTTCATCGAGGACTTCTTCCGCCGCTACCGCAACGCTTTCGACCCCTACCTCGCGCAGACGCCGGACAACCTCCGCACGCTCCTGTTGACCGAGGCGTCGGCCACCAAGATCACGTCCTACGACATCGTCGCGGTCCACAGCCTCCTGCAGACCCCGGCCTACGCCCGCGCGCTGCAGGCCGCGACCCACGAGGACAGCGCGATGGACTGCGACCGCCAGGCGGTCATGCGGCGCCCGGCGAGTCCCGAGTGCGTGTTCTACCTGCACGAGATCGCGCTGCGGATGCGGCTGGGCGGCGTCCAGGTCATGCACGAACAGCACACCAAGCTGCTGGCCCACGCGAACATCGTGCGCATCGTGCCGCTGGAGGCGACCACGGCGGCGTTCCAGTCGAAGTGCACGCTGTTCGAGTTCGAGAAGGCGACCCCGATCGTCTACGCGGAGTCCGGTCACGCCAAGGTGTTCGCCCAGGACGAGGCCGCCGTCGACCGCGCCGAGAAGCTCTTCGACCTGCTGGACTCCGTGGCCCTGGACGAGGAACGGACGCGGCGCAAGCTGACCGAGTACACCAGCCAGCTCGCGCCGGTCCACGCCCTGACGAGCCGTCAGTAGCCGAACACGAGGTCGTAGGCGAGCTGCGGGTCGAACTTGCCGGCGTCCACGTTCGGCGCCTTGCCGCACCGTCCGTCGGAGTCACCCGGCACCTTCACCCACAGCAGCATCTCCGCGCCACCACCGGTCCGGGCCGGCGTGCCGAGCTTGCGCCCGCCGGGGTTGCACCACTCCCCGTTGTGCCCGTTGCCGTTGCGGCTCGTGTCGATGACGTACGGCTTGGTGTAGCCGGGCAGCGAACCGCTGACCGAGTTGCCGTAGGAAGTCGACGCGGCCGTGGTGTGGTAGTTCGACACGTTGATCGAGAACCCGCGGACGTTGCGCACGCCGGCGCTGTCGAGGCGCGCCGCCATGGTGCCCGCGGGCACCCACTGCGCGTTGCCCGCGTCGAGGTAGGCCCACGTGTTGGGCGCCTTGGCCTTGAACTGCTCGGTGGCGTACTTGATCATCGCGGTGCGCTCGGCGATCTTGGCGCTGTCCATGCAGTTGAAGTCCGCCAGCGAGTCCGGCTCGATGACGACGACGGCCGGGCGCGTGCCGATGGCGGAAGCGAAGGAGGAGATCCACGTCCGGTACGCCTCGGGCGTGCCGGCGCCACCGCCGGAGTGCCCGCCGCACGCGTCACGGCTGGGGATGTTGTACGCGACCAGCACGGGCAACTTGGTGCCGGTCTTGTTCACGTAACCGCTGACCGCGGTCTTGATGTCACCGCTCCAGTTGCCGAACCAGCGGGCGATCGGCTTGGTGGAGATGTTCGTCCTGATCGCGGCCTGACGGCCGTCGCCGGCGTGGTCTCGCACCCACACGGCGGGGTTGGAGTCCGGGTCGACGTAGAAGCCGTCGGTCAGGCTGACCGGGCTGGCGGCGTGCGCGGCAGGGGCCGTCGCCACCACGGCCAGGAGGGCCAACGCGAGTGCTCTCATCATGACCAACACACTCGCGCAGTGCGCCTAAGGGGCGGTAAGTCCCGACTGAATCGGCAGCAAGGGGGCCACGATCCGGGCGAACGGACCGCTGCGCACCATCCCGCCGACCGGCCCCGCGAACGGCGCTCCCGCATCCAGGGTGTCCGGCATCCGGGCGTACGCCGCCCACCGGTCGTCCCAGGCCTGGATCACGTCGAGGTGCCCGCCGGGCAGGAACCGGGTCAGGTGCACGCCCGCGACCTGCCCGGTGTTCCCCAGCAGCGGGAGCAGCCGGAAGCCGCCCTCTCGCCGCAACCTCTCGATCAGCTCCGCGCTGTCCATCTCACTGTCACATTCCCGCCTGGGCCGCCAACTCCGTGCTCGCCACGTAGGCCGCCACAGCCGCATCACGTTCGGCAGCCGACCAACGCAGTGGACCCGCGATCAGGTCAGCCACCCGATCCGCCACCGACGCACCGAAGTCCAGGTGCTCCATGGCGATCCGAGTCCGTCGAGCGAGCACGTCCTCCAGCCCCAGCGCACCTTCGTGCGTCACGGCGTACACGATCTCCGCCGCCAGATACCCCGCCACGGGCGTGGCCAGCGAGGAGTCCTGAGCGATCAACGCCAGAAGATCGGACACCGCCGAGCCGTAGCGGCGCAGCAGACGCTCCACAGTGGACGTGGGCAGGCCGGACTCGGCGGCGACTCGAGTCCGGTCCGCCCACAGCTCTTGGTAGCCGACCGCGCCGCACAACGGCAGCCGGGCGGTCAGCGACGGTGCGACGGCACGGCCCAGGCCGGCGACAGCCGCGTTCACGACGTCGGCGGCCATCACGCGGTAGGTCGTGTACTTGCCGCCGGCGATCACGAAGAACCCCGGCTCGAGCTGGGCGACGGCGTGTTCGCGGGAGAGCTTCGCCGTGTCCCCGGAAGCCCCGTCGAGCAACGGCCGCAGACCCGCGTACGTGCCAACGACATCGTCAGCCGAAAGCGGAGACCGCAGCACGGCGTTGACGTGGTCGAGGATGTACGAGATGTCCTCGGGAGTCGCTGAAACGTCCTCGGGCGAACCCGAGTAGGGCGTGTCCGTGGTGCCGATGATCCAGTAGGCACCCCACGGGATCACGAACAGCACGGACTTCTCGGTCTGCGTGATCAGCCCGCCGTCCAGCTGGATCTTCGAACGATCCACCAGCACGTGCACGCCCTTGGACATCCGCACGTGGAACGGCGGTGCGCCCGGCGACAGCGAGTTCAGCGAGTCCGTCCACACACCGGTAGCGCTGATCACCCGACGAGCCCGCACCACGTGCGTCACGCCGGACAGCTCGTCGCGCACCGAGGCGCCGGAAACCCGGCCATCACTGCGAAGCAACGACGTGACCCGAGCCCGCGACACCACCGTCGCGCCGTGCTGCGCGGCCGTGCGGACCAGCGTGGCCACCAGCCGTGCGTCGTCCACCTGCGCGTCGTAGTACCGAATCGCGCCGGCGAAGGCGTCGGAATCCAGAGACGGCCCAAGAGATGCCATCTTCCGGCGGGACAAGTGCCGGTGCATCGGCACGGCACCGGCGCCGCCGATCGAGTCGTACAGCAGCACGCCCGCGCCGACGTAGGCACGCTCCCACTGCTTCTTCAACGGGAAGAGGAACGGCACCGGCCGCACCAGGTGCGGTGCGAGCCGGCGCAACAAGAGCCCGCGTTCCTTCAAAGCTTCCCGGACCAGCTTGAACTCCAGCTGCTCCAGGTACCGCAGCCCGCCGTGGACGAGCTTGCTGGACCGGCTCGACGTGCCCGCCGCCCAGTCTTCGGCCTCGACGAGCGCGACGGAGAGGCCGCGGGACGCCGCGTCGAGCGCAGCGCCCGCACCGACCACACCACCTCCGACGACGAGAACGTCGAACTCCGTGCTGTCCAAGGTCTCCAGGGACCGAGCACGCCGAGCCGGATCCAGCCTCGCGAACAACTTCTTCAGCTCCTCAGAAGGAAATCAGCGGACGTCGGAGTCGACCCAGTCGAACGACTTGGTGACGGCCTTCTTCCAGTTGCGGTACTCGCGCTCGCGCTCGTCGGCCGCCAGCTCGGGCGTCCAGCGCTTGTCCTCGGCCCAGTTCGCGCGCAGCTCGTCCAGCGACGACCAGTAGCCGACCGCGAGACCGGCGGCGTACGCGGCACCCAGCGCGGTCGTCTCGGCAACGACGGGACGCACGACCGGCACGTCGAGAACATCGGCCTGGAACTGCATGAGCAGCTCGTTCTGGACCATGCCGCCGTCGACCTTCAGCTCGGTCAGCGGCACACCGGAGTCGGCGTTCATCGCGTCCAGGACCTCGCGGGTCTGGAACGCCGTCGCCTCCAGCACGGCGCGGGCCAGGTGGCCCTTGTTCACGAACCGGGTCAGGCCGACGACCGCGCCGCGCGCGTCCGCCCGCCAGTACGGGGCGAACAGGCCCGAGAACGCCGGCACGAAGTACGCGCCACCGTTGTCCTCGACCGACCGCGCCAGCGTCTCGATCTCCGGGGCGGAGCCGATGATGCCGAGGTTGTCGCGCAGCCACTGCACCAGCGAGCCGGTGACCGCGATCGAGCCTTCGAGGGCGTAGACCGGGGCCTCGTCGCCGATCTTGTAGCAGACCGTGGTCAGCAGGCCGTTCTTCGAGGCGACCTTCTCGGTACCGGTGTTGAGCAGCATGAAGTTGCCGGTGCCGTAGGTGTTCTTGGCGGTGCCCGGCTCGTAGCAGGCCTGGCCGAACGTCGCCGCCTGCTGGTCGCCGAGGATGCCCGCGATCGGCACGCCCTTGAGCACGCCGCCCGGACCGCCGTTGCCGTAGACCTCGGAGGAGGAACGGATCTCCGGCAGCATGGACACCGGAATGCCCATCTCGCCGGCGATCTCGGCGTCCCACTGCAGCGTGTCGAGGTCCATCAGCATGGTCCGCGACGCGTTGGTGACGTCCGTGGCGTGCACACCGCCGTTGGGGCCGCCGGTGAGGTTCCACAGCGTCCACGTGTCGGTGTTGCCGAACAGCAGGTCGCCCGCCTCGGCGCGCTCACGGGCACCCTCGACGTTGTCGAGGATCCAGCGGATCTTCGGGCCGGAGAAGTAGGTCGCGAGCGGCAGGCCGACCTTCGCCTTGTAGCGCTCGGCACCACCGCCCAGAGCGCCGAGCTCCTCGACGATCGCCTGCGTGCGGGTGTCCTGCCAGACGATCGCGTTGTAGACGGGTTCGCCGGTGTTCTTGTCCCACACCACCGCGGTCTCGCGCTGGTTGGTGATGCCGACGGCGGCGAGGTCACCGGTGTTGAGGTCGGCGGCGGCGAGCGCCTGGCCGATCACGAACCGGGTGTTCTCGGAGATCTCCACCGGGTTGTGCTCGACCCAGCCGGCCCGCGGGAAGATCTGCTCGTGCTCCTTCTGGCCCACGGCGACGATGGAGCCGCTGTGGTCGAAGATGATCGCCCTGGTGCTGGTCGTGCCCTGGTCGACGGCGAGAACGTACTGCGTCATCGAAGTTTGTCCTTTCAGGATGGTCAGAACACGAGCGAGGCGACGACACCGGCGATGGCACCGCCGACGATCGGGCCGACGACCGGGATCCAGGAGTAGCCCCAGTCCGAGTCCTTCTTGCCCACGGCTTCACCGTCGGTGCCCTTGTAGGACAGCGGCAGCAGGGCGTGCGCGATGCGCGGGCCGAGGTCGCGAGCCGGGTTGATCGCGTAGCCGGTGGGGCCACCGAGCGAGGCGCCGATACCGACGACCAGCAGCGCCGCGGCCAGCGGGCCGATCTGGGTCGGGGTCTTGCCGAACGCGAGGATCACGAAGACCAGGACGAACGTGCCGATGACCTCGCACACCAGGTTCCAGGTGTAGCTGCGGATCGCCGGACCGGTGGAGAAGACAGCGAGCTTGAGGCCCTCGTCGGGCGTCTCGTCGAAGTGCGGCTTGTACGCGAGCCAGGCGAGCACGGCACCGAGGAACGCGCCGAGGAACTCACCGGCGAAGTACACGATCGTCGAGCCCGCGCTGACCGGAACACCGGGCGCGTACTCGGCCGCACCGCTGGTCAGAATGCCGACCGTGACGGCCGGGTTGAGGTGCGCGCCCGACTTGTAGGCGACGTACACACCGGCGAAGACGCCGAGGCCCCAGCCGAAGTTGATCAACAGCCAACCGCCGTCGAAGCCCTTCGACTTGGCGAGCAGCACGTTGGCCACCACGCCCGCACCCAGCAACAGCAGGACGCCCGTACCGAGCACCTCGCTGAGGAACACTGACCCGAGACCCACGCTGGCCTCCCAATCGTCTGAGAACGGCTGATCACCCCGTGGTGATTGACGCGGAACGTAATGACCTGCGTCACGCCTGCTCAACGGGCACGTTTCGACAATGTCGACACCCCGTGCCCCCGAAGTTGTGACCGACCGGTCACGCTGCGCGCAGACAAGGCGTTTCAGGCCTGTGTCCAGGGGTGATGACGGCGCTACCTGTTCGACATTGCCGACACGGGTCGTCTGAATTACGTTTCTCGCGTGCCGGGACCCATCCAGTCGATCGAACGCGCCGCAGCCGTGCTGCGGCTACTTGCGCGTGGCTCCGGCCACCACGGTCTCACAGAGATAGCCGACTCGCTCGGTCTCGCGCGTGGCACCGCACACGGGATTCTCCGTACGCTGCAACGGGTCGAGTTCGTCGAACAGGATCAGGCCACCGGCCGCTACCGGCTCGGCGCGGCACTGCTGCACCTCGGTACGTCCTACCTCGACGCGAACGAACTGCGTTCTCGATCGATCAACTGGGCCGACACGCTCGCCGCGCGGTCGGGCCAGGAGGTGCGCATCGGCATGCACCACGACGCCGCCGTGCTCGTCGTGCACCACGTGTTCCGGCCCGACGACTCCGTGCAGACCCTCGGCATCGGCGCGATGCTGCCGTTGCACGCCACCGCGCTCGGCAAGGTGCTGCTCGCTTACGACCCGGACCTGGCGGCGGCCGCACGCCGGCGGGAGCTCACGTCGCTGACCCGCCGGACGATCACCCGCACCCAGGCGTTGGAGAGGGTGCTGACCGAGGTGCGGTCGCAGGGCTGGGCGGGCGAGGCCGAGGAGTACATGCCCGGCGAGGCCAGCATCGCCGCGCCCATCCGGATCCCCGGCGGGCTCGTCGTCGGCGCGATCGGCATCTCCGGTGCGGTGGACCGGCTGTGCGACTCCACCGGACGGCCGCGCGCGACGCTGGTGCGTCAGGTCGTCCAGGCCGCCGAGGCGGTCACCACTTCTCTCGTCGACGAGAACTGAAGGGCTCGGCGTGCAACGGTTTGTGATGGCGATCGACCAGGGGACGACGTCGACGCGCTGCATCGTGTTCGACCAGAACGCCCGACTGGTCGCGGTCGCCCAGCGCGAGCACCGGCAGTACCACCCGCGGCCCGGCTGGGTGGAGCAGGACGCCGTGGAGATCTGGCGCAACGTCGACCGGATCATGCCGCAGGCGTTGCGGCAGGCCGGGATCACCGCCGAGCAGGTGGTGGCGCTGGGCATCACGAACCAGCGCGAGACGTTCGTGGTGTGGGACCGGCACACCGGTGTCCCGGTGGCGCGCGCGATCGTCTGGGAGGACATCCGCACCGAGGAACTCGTGGCGGAACTGGAGAAGAAGCCCGGCATCGAGGAGGTCCGCGAACGCTGCGGCCTGCCGCTCGCGAACTACTTCTCGGCGCCGTCGCTGCGCTGGCAGCTCGACAACGTGGCCGGGTTGCGGGAGAAGGCCGAACGCGGCGACGTCCTGTTCGGCACGATGGACACCTGGCTGATCTGGAACCTCACCGGCGGGGTCAACGGCGGCCTGCACGTCACCGACGTGACCAACGCGTCGCGGACCATGCTGATGAACCTCGGCACCCGGCAGTGGGATCCGATGCTGCTGGACTTCTTCGGCGTGCCCGCGTCGATGCTGCCGGAGATCCGGCCGTCGTCCGAGATCCACGGCAGGACCACGCGGGTGGTGCCGGGCATCTCGATCACGGCCGCGCTGGGCGACCAGCACGCGGCGTTGTTCGGGCAGACGTGCTTCGAGAAGGGGTCGATCAAGGGCACGTACGGCACCGGCGGGTTCCTGTTGATGAACACCGGCAACGAGCTCGTGCGGTCGAAGCACGGGTTGCTGACGACGATCGGCTACCAGATCGGCGCGGAGCCCACCTACGCGTTGGAGGGCTCGATCGCGGTCGCGGGGTCGCTGGTGCAGTGGTTCCGCGACAACCTCGGGCTGATCCACAGCGCGCCGGAGATCGAGACGTTGGCGCGCACGGTGAAGGACAACGGCGGCTGCTACATCGTGCCCGCGTTCTCCGGGTTGTTCGCGCCGCACTGGCTCGCGCAGGCGCGCGGGCTCGTCGTCGGGCTCACGTCGTACATCAACAAGGGCCACCTCGCGCGAGCCGTGCTGGAGGCGACCGGGTGGCAGACCCGGGAGGTCGTCGACGCGATGAACGCCGACCTCGGGGCGCCGACGCCGGTGTTGAAGGTGGACGGCGGGATGACCGCCGACCACCTGTTGATGCAGTTCATCGCGGACGTGCTGGACATCCCGGTGGTGCGGCCGCTGGTGGCGGAGACCGTGTCGCTGGGCGCCGCCTACGCCGCGGGGCTCGCCTCCGGCTACTGGCCGGACCTGGAGGGGTTGCGCCGCAACTGGCACCTGGCCGCGCGGTGGAACCCCGCCATGGACGCCCACCACCGCGAAAACGAATACGCCAACTGGAAGCGAGCTGTAGAACTGACCTTCGCCTGGGCCCGCTCCACCCCGTCCACTTAGAACGATGAAGGGACCCTTCATCCACGTGAGGTGGATGAAGGGTCCCTTCATCGTCAACGGGAGCGCTGTTTGCGGACCCAGGCGGCCACGTCGTCGGCCTCGATGGGCAAGGCGTCCGAGAGGATGTCCGCGCCGGTCGAGGTGACGACGAGGTCGTCCTCGATGCGCACGCCGATGCCGCGCAGCTCCGGCGGCAGCGTCTCGTCGTTGGGGTGGAAGTACAGGCCGGGCTCGACGGTCAGCGCCATGCCGCGTTCCAGGATGCCCTGCTGGTAGGCCTCCTGGCGGGCGTCGGCGCAGTCGTGCACGTCCAGGCCGAGGAAGTGTCCGGTGCCGCAGACGATGTAGCGCCGGTGGTGCTGGCCGCTCGGGTCGAGGGCCTTGTCGACGCTGACGGGCAGCAGGCCCCAGTCGTGCAGACCCTCCGCGAGCACCCGCATGGCGGTGTGGTGGAAGGCGCTGTAGTCGTTGCCGGGCCGCACTTCCGCCAACGCGGCCACGTGCGAGGCGTGCACCAGGTCGTACACCTGGCGCTGGGCCGCGCTGAACTCGCCGCTGACCGGGAACGTGCGGGTGACGTCCGCGGTGTAGAGGCTGTTCATCTCGACACCGGCGTCGAGCAACAGCAGGTCGGCCTCGTTCACGCGGCCGTCGCAGCGGGTCCAGTGCAGGACCGGGGCGTGCGGGCCGGCGGCGACGATCGAGGTGTAGCCGGGGCCGTTGCCCTCGGTGCGGGCCCGGCGGTCGAACGTGCCCTGCAGCCACCGCTCTCCCCCGCCGCGCACGGCCTGGCCGAGCTCCATGGCGACGTCGGCGAACCCCTTGACGGACGCGTCGACGGCCTGGCGCAGCTGGTCGATCTCCCAGTCGTCCTTGATCCGGCGCAGCTCGGCCAGCACGGTGCGCAGCTCGTCGCTGTGGCTGCCGGTGAGGGCGTCCAGCAGCGGGTCGAGACCCTTGGCGGCGAGCGTCTCGGGGTGACGGCCGCGCAGGGCGTGCGCGAGGTCTTCGAGCGGGCGAGCCGTGATGCCGAGGGCGTCGCCCCACTCCTTCGGCCCGGCCGCGGCGCCGATCCAGAACGGACTGCGGTCGGCGTCGCCGAAGAAGTCGACGCTGTGGTTCTCCGACGGCACCGGCACGAACAGCGTGGTGTCCTCGTCGGACATCACCAGCACCGCGCCCTCGACCTGGCAGCCGGTCAGCCACACGAAGTCGCTGTCCGCGCGGAACTCGTGGAACGTGTCGTTCGACCGGACGTGCGCCCGTCCCGCGGCCAGCGCGATCCGCTTGCCGGGAAGCGCCTGGGCGAGCCTCGCGCGGTGGGCCGCGGCCGCCTCGGCGGTGCCGGCCGGGAGGTCGATGGCGCTGTCCCACTCGCCCCAGCCGTCACGGATGTAGGTGCGGAAACCGTCCGCGTCCACCAGTTTCGCCATGTCGCGGCGTGTCCGAGCCAATTCCGGTCCCTTCGAGAACGTCCTTTCTGCCCAGCCTCCCGTCTCTCGGAGGGGTCCCGCCAATCCGGAACGGGGATAGCCTCAGCCTATGGAACTGGAGATCCGGCACCTGCGCGCGATCTGCGCCATCGGCGACGCGGGCAGCCTCTCGCGCGCGGCGACGCAGCTCGGCATCTCCCAGCCGTCGCTCACCACCCTGCTGCAACGCGTCGAGCGGCTGGTCGGCGGCAGGCTGTTCGACCGCGGCCGCGCCGGTGCCCTTCCTACCGCGCTGGGCACGCAGATGCTGCAGCGGGCCCGGTTGTTGCTGGTGGAGCTGGAGGCGTTCGGGTCGGACATGGCCGGCCGGGACGGACCGGTCCGGCTCGGCTCGGTGCACATGGAGTGCGTGGCACCGCTGTACGCCCGGCTCGAAGAGGTGCTCGACGACGTGACGCTGGCGGTCGACCCGTCGTCGACCGGCCTGGCGCTGGCCCTGGCGAACGGGCACCTGGACGCGGCGGTGATCGCGGTCGACGAGGAACAGGACCTTGGCCTGCCGCGCGGCGTGGCGCAGCGGATCGTCGTGCCCTGGGTGCCGGTCTACATCGCACTGCCCGCCACGCACCCGCTGGCCGCGCAGCCCGAGGTGCGGCTGGCCGACCTGGCCGGGGAGGCGTGGGTCGGCCCGCCGGGCGCCGAGGACGGCTCGCTGACGGCGTTGCGCGCGGCCTGCCGGGCGGTCGGGTACGTGCCGCGCATCCGGTTCGAGATGCCGAGCGGCGCCGGCCGGCAGCTGATCGCGGCGGGCAAGGCGGTGCAGCTGGTCGAACCGACGTCGCAGGGCGGTCCGGGGGTGGCGGTCCGGCCGCTGGCGGGCGCGCCGATGCGGATGCGGCTGGTGTTCGCGTGGCGCCGGGAACGGCTGACCTGGGAGCAGACCAACCGCGTGTTCGCCGCGATCGTCGACGCCTACGCCGCGCAGGCGCTGGCGAGCCCGTCGTTCCGGCCGTGGTGGGAGGCGAACCAGCCGGTTCGCGCCTGACCCCCGCCGCCATCGGGAAATCCGATGTATCTGGCGGCGGCGCCACCCACCCGTGTCGATCGTGAGGACTCCCGTCACCCGGTTGGCCCCCAAGGCCTTGCCCTGCTCGGGCGACACGGCCACCATCCAGGTGCGGCGGCGAGTCACGGTTGGTTCGGAGGGGAAACCACATGACGATCTACTGGCCAGAAACACCGTACGCCGCCGATTCGGGGGACGACGACGGGCTCACGTTCGACGTACCGGACGAGGTGCTGCGACGGCATGGCGCACGCCTGCTGGAGCCCTCGACCGCCGCGAACTCCGCGGCCGGACCGGCGCTGCGGCCGACCGCCTACGCCGCGTCCGTGCTGCTGATCCCGAAAGCGGAGCTGACCTCGCGGAACAACGAGACCCTGAACAGCGTCCTCGCGCCGCTCGGGATGCAGGTTCCGGACTTCACCGGTGGCCGGGACGACCTGCCCACGTTGCCGGAGCTGCCGGAAGACATGGAGGACGTGCCCGTCGTGCTGCGGCCGGTCGGGCAGCCCGCCGACGTCGACGCGTGGACCGCGCTGCAGGCCGTCCGCGCGGCGGACCCGGATCTCGCGAGCGTGATCTCGCTCGACCACCTCATGTTCGCGTCCCGGTGGAGCGGGGACCTCACCGGCGTTCCGGGTGCCATCCAGGGCTTCGTGCCGACCGGTCCGGGCACGGGGGTCTCCGGCTACCTGGACGGCCCCGTCGCGGTGGAACTCCCGCCGATCGACAACACGGGCACGCTCGCCCTGGGCCGGCGGGCGGTGGTCGCGGTGCTCGACACCGGGATCGGCCAGAACACCTGGCTGAAGATCCCGAAGCTGGACACCAAAGAGCGCGACATCTCCAAGTGGGACACCGGGCCGCACGTGAAGGTGGACGCGAAGATCCAGAAGGCCGTCGAGGACGCGGGCCTGTTCCTGCGGCTGCAAGGCCACCGCGTCGAGGTCATCACGCACCCCAAGGACGAGCCGTTGTCCAGGAACCCGCTGATCGGAACGCAGGCGTGGTGCTTCGGGCACGGCCTGTTCTGCGCGGGCATCGTCGCGCAGATCGCGCCCAAGGCGACGGTGCTGGCCGTCCGCGTCATGGGCAGCGACGGTGTCGCCAGGGAGAGCGCCGTCGTGGCCGCGCTGAAGGCGATCGTCGAACGGGTCGAGGAAGCGCAGAGCACCGGCGACATGACGAAGATGGTCGACGTCGTCTCGCTGTCGATGGGCTACCTGTTCGAGCGTCCCCCGGCGGACGAGCAGAGCAACCGCGTCGCCGTGCAGATCAAGGCGCTGCGCCGGCTCGGGGTGCTCGTGGTGGCCGCGGCGGGCAACTCGGCCTCGTCGCAGCGGTTCTTCCCCGCGTGCCTGTCCACCGTCAGCAACGGGCTGACCACGCCTCCGGTCATCTCCGTCGGAGCGCTCAACCCCAACGGCAGCAAGGCGTTGTTCACGAACGAGGGCTTGTCGGTGACGTGCTACGCCACCGGCACGAACGTGGTCAGCACGTTCCCCCAGGACGCCAACGCGAGCCGCCAGCCGACGGTGCAGGTGGGCACGGACAACCGGAAGGACCTGCCGCAGTACCGGCAGTCGCCGGACGTGGACGACCACACGCTCAGCCCGTTCGCGGTCTGGACCGGCAGTTCGTTCTCGGCACCGCACGTCGCCGCGCACCTCGCGAACGCCCTGCGCGTCATGCCGTCGACGCAGGCCACGACCAAGGCGGAGCAGGCGAGTGAACGCGCGGCGGACGCGGTCGCCGCGGTCATCAAAGCGGCGCAGCCACCGGCTCCGTGAACGTCGACGATCGCACCTTCGCGAGCGCCGCGGCCTTGTTCGCCGCGGCCCGCGATGGCGATCGTCAAGCGTTCCAGGACCTCGTCGCGGCGCTGAGCCCGATGCTGTGGCACGTGGCCAGATCACAGGGCCTCGACCGGGAGACCAGCCAGGACGTCGTGCAGACGGCCTGGCTTTCTCTTGTGCGCGACCTGCGGCAGATCCGCAACCCGGTCGCCCTCGCCGGCTGGTTGATCACCACCACCAAACGCGAGTGCTGGCGGGTGCGGGACCGCCGCCGCGCCGAGGTCGTCACGGCGGACGAGCTGGACCGCCCCGATCCCGCGCCCGGCCCGGAGGAGCTGGCCGGGCTCGACGACCAGAAGCGCCGGTTGTGGGACGCGGTCGCACGGCTCGACCAGCGGTGCCGGGAACTGCTGCGGTACGTGGCTTTCGTTCCGCGGCCCGACTACGCGATGATCGCGGAGGCGCTCGGCATGAAGCACGGCAGCGTCGGCCCTACGCGCGCGAGGTGTCTCGACAAGCTGCACGGCCAGCTGCGCGGAGGCACGTCATGACCTCGCCGTTCGACCCCGACGATCTGCGCGTCCTCGACGAGTTGCGGGACCTGCACACCGCGCTCGACCCGATGCCGCCCGAACTCGTCGCGTGCGCTCAGTTCGCCGTGGACCTGGACGCGGACTTCGACATCGCGCGGATCGGGCCCGCCGAGGATCTCACCGGGGTGCGGGGAGAGCCCGCCCGGCAGGTCACGTTCGAGTGCGGCGACGAGGTCGCGTTGATGGTGCAGCTCCAGGTCCACGACGACGGGCACGTGCGGATCGACGGCTGGCTCACCCCACCCGGCAGCATTCTGGAACTGCGCACCGCGACGAGCACGACTCCGGTGGAAACGTCGGCCGGCGGCCGCTTCGTCGTCGACGACCTCGGCCACGGCCTCGTCCAGTTCGTCGTCCGCACCCAGGACGCCACCGTCGTCACCCCCGCGATCGTCCTATGAGGACGGTGGACGAGGACCGCGTGCGGCGGATGCGCGAGGAGGGTTCGCTGCTGACCAACAGCGGCAGACCCGGCGCGGGGGCGCGGAAGCTGCGTGCCGCGCTGCGGTTGCTGGGCTGGTCGCCGGAGATGTGCCCCGAGTCGCTGCCTCACCGGGTGCTCACCTCGCACGTGTTGATCAGCCTGGGACTCGCCGAGGCCGAGCTGGGCGACACCGCCCGCGGTCTCGCGACACTGGACGCCGCCGACCGCGTGGTCACCGACCACGACCGTCCGATCCTGTGGCAGCAACGCGCCCTGGTGCTGCACCGCGCGGGCCGGGTGACCGAGGCGCTGCGGCTGCTCGACGCCGCCGTGCCGCGACTCGCCCGCGCCGGGGAACCGTTCCCGCTCACCTCCGCACTGCTCACGAGGGTCGCGATCGGCATGGGGGTCGGGCGGACCGGCAGAGCGCGTGAGGACCTGAGGGTGTGCGAGGAGATCGCGGCACGAGAGGGGTTCGCGCTCACCTCGGCCAAGGTGGCGCACGACCTCGGCTACTGCGCCGTGCTCGACGGCGACATCCCGGCGGCGCTGCGGTCGTTCGAACAGGCGGCCGCCGGGTACGCGGAGCACGGCCCCGGCTACCTGCCGGTGCTGGGCATGGACAAGGCTCGCGCGCTGCTGTCGGCGGGTCTGGCCGCGGAGGCCGGCCGGGAACTGGACGCGGCCTTCGCGATGTTCACGACCGACCGGTTCAGCGTCGACTACGCCTGGGCCGAGCTGACCCGCGCCCAGGCCGCGCTCGCGACCGGGCAGCCGGACGTCGCCCGGACCTGGGCGGTGCGCGCCGGCCGCCGGTTCCGCCGCCACGGCGACCACGCGTGGGCTGCCATCGCCGATCTCACCGCGATGCGGGCGCGCCTCGCGACCGGCCGGTCCGCGGTGCGGCTCGCCGCGCGGTGCGGGGAGCTGGCGGTCCGGCTGCGCGCGCTCGGCCTCGAACACGACGCGGAACTCGCGGATCTGCTCGCCGCCCGTGCCCTGCTCGACGCCGGACGCCCGGTCACGGTCGTGGCCGGGCGGGGCGGGCCGGTGGAGGTCCGGGTGTTGCGCCGGCTGGTCCGGGCCGGGCAGCTGGCCCCCGGCCCCGCGTTGCGCGAGCTGCGTTCGGGACTCGACCTGCTGCAGGCCCAGCGCAGCCGGTGGGGCAGCACCGAACTGCGGGCCGCGCTCGCCACCACCGGTGCCGATCTCGCGGTGCGAGGCCTCGACGTGGCGCTGGCCAGCGGATCGCCCCGGCTGGTGTTCTCGTGGACCGAACGCTGCCGGGCCCAGTCGTTCCGGCTCACCCCCGTGCGGCCGCCCGCCGACCCGGTCGTGCGGGAGGCGCTGGCCGAGCTCCGGCAGCTGCGCCACAACCTGCGCGAAGCCCAGGTGCGCGGGCAGCGCGACCCGGCGACGCGAGCGCGGTGCGCTGATCTCGAACGGCTCATCCAGCAGCGGACCTGGCAGTGGGAGGGCGACGGCGCGGCACGGCGCGTGGTCAGCGTGAGTGCGGTCCAGGCGCAGCTCGCCGAGGCGGACCAGGTGATGGTCAGCTTCTTCGACCGCGCCGGCCACCTCTTCGCGCTGGTCGCCGACCGGAGCCGGCTGCGGCTCGTCCCGCTCGGCGGCACCGGCGCGGTCGTCGAGACGGTCGTCCGGCTGCTCAACGACCTCGACGTGATGTGCGGCAGGCGGTTGCCGGCCCGGCTCGAAGCGGCCGTGGCGGCGTCGATCGACGACAACGTGCAGTCGCTCAGCGCCGCCGTCGTGGCGCCGCTGCGCGGTCTTCTCGGTGATCGGGACGTCGTGATCGTGCCGACGAAGCACCTCAGCGCCCTGCCGTGGGGGCTGTTGCCGGAGTTCCGCGGCCGGCCGGTGACGGTGGCGTTGTCGGCGTCGACGTGGTCGTTCGGCAGACAGGCCGCCCGCGCACCGAGGCGTGGGGGTGCGCTGCTCGCGAGCGGGCCCCGGTTGCACCACGCGGAGAAGGAGATCATCGGGATCGGGGCGATCCACCCGGCGGCGCGCTGTCTCACCCGCGACACCGCGACCGTCGAGGCCGTGCTGGAGGCCCTCGACGGCGTGGACGTCGCGCACCTGGTCGCGCACGGCCACCACGAACCGGACAACGTGCTGTTCTCGTGCCTGGACCTGGCCGACGGCCCGTTGATGGCCTACGACCTGGCCCGGTTGAAGGTCGCGCCCCGCCACGTCGTGCTGTCCGCCTGCGACGTCGGGCAGGCCACCGTGCGGGCCGGTGACGAGGCGCTCGGCTTCACCGCGGCGTTGCTGCACTCCGGCACGAGCAGCGTGATCGCCAGCGTCGCCCGCGTGCCGGACGACCTGGTGGTGGACGTCATGAGCGTCTACCACCGCGCGCTGACGGCGGGGGCGGCACCGGCCAGGGCGCTGGCCGACGCCTCCCCCGCCGCGAGCCGGATCCCGTTGGTCTGCTTCGGCGCGGGCTGAGCGTCAGCTGACCTCGGTGAGCCAGCCGTACCAGTCGGCGTCGTACCGGGTGCCGATCATGCGGGTGAGGTGGTCCCGCGCTCCAGCCCAGTCACCGACGCGGTAGTCCGCCAGCACCGCCGCGACGTCCTCCGGGTGTTTCTCGACCAGGTATCGCACGGCCAGATAACCCCAGTTGTAGACGCGTTTGGTGTCGTGGTCGTAGGTCGTGTCGAAGAGCGCGCTCAACGCGTAGGTCTGCTTCTTCGCTTCCGCCAGCGCATCGGTGTAGACCTCGTTGCGGTACGTGTACGAGAGGTACTCCGCGAAGCCCTCGACCCACCACACGGTCGGCGTGGTCATGTTCTCCTCGAAGTCGCCGTGCAGGTCGAACCGGCCGTCGAGGTAGTGGGTGTACTCGTGGTTGAGGTTCCAGATCGCGAACGCCGGCAGCCAGTCGGCCTCGTGCGCGATGAACCGCGCCTGGTTCAGCGCGGGGTCGCCTTCCAGGTACATGCCGCCGTTGTTGGTGTCGATGTCGAACAGCACCCCGGCGTACGCCCGGTAGTCGTTGCTGGTGTTGAACACGACGACCTCGAGCGAGGTGTTGTTGTCTCCGGCAACGGGTCCGGGATCGTTCGCCACGCGGTGGAACGCGGCGTCCTGACCCGCCAGCGACGCGCAGGTCTGGCGGAGCTGGGTCCGCGTCAGCTGCTGGGCCCTGATGCGCAGGGTCGAGCTGCAGGTGTGCCGGACCGTGAGCACCCGGCGGTCGATCGTCGCGCGGAAGTCGCAGGTGCGGTAACGGCGGCAGTTCGCCTTGTCGTACCAGTCGACCATCTCGGCGACGCCCACCCACAACGGTGCCAGCCGTCCGACGACGTCACCGCGTGACGCCAGGTCGGCGAGCAACGGGCGGATCGTCGCCGCGATGTCCTTGTGCTGCAGGAATCTGCCGAGTTCGCGGGTCGCGTTGTGGACCAGGTACTGACGATCGGTGCCGAACAGGGCCAGGTTCCGCACCACGAACCGGCGCAGCGCCCGCAGGATCTCGGGCTCGGTCCGCACCGCGGCCAGGAACTCGGGGTGGCTGTGACCG
This sequence comes from Lentzea alba, assembly GCF_011067745.1. Lineage (GTDB taxonomy): Bacteria > Actinomycetota > Actinomycetes > Mycobacteriales > Pseudonocardiaceae > Lentzea > Lentzea alba. The sequence goes on along the minus strand of NZ_JAAMPJ010000010.1, from coordinate 46,919 downwards.
TAGTAGAGCATGATCATGCCGGCGTGCACGGTGGCGTCGTCGGCGCTGGTGTAGTTGTCCAGCACATGCGTCAACGCACGCAGTTCGGCCGGGTAGTCGGCCACCGCCGCGTAGATCGTCGACAGGGGTGTCGCGTGGTGCAGGTTCCGCGCGACTTCGGGTGGCAGCAACGGGCTGGTGGGCGTGCCGGGTGAAGCCTGGGCCGTGGCGGGAACCAGCAGTCCTGTTACGAGAGCCAGAACCAGTGCGGCTAATCGCATCGAGTCCTCCGCAGGGGTGATGTGAGGTGCTCAGGAGCGTCACACCAGCCGAGGGCCCGGGATCATCCCTTCCGCTCATAGCTCGCTGCTATGGACTCATCGGTTTCCGGGCTTCGTCGGTTCGGCGTACAACAGGTGCCGCACGTGGGCGTCCCCCTCGGCCAGCGCACGTGCGGCCGCCTGGTTCTGCTGGTCCACGACCGTGCCGCGCTCGATGTGCTGCCTCAGATGTTCCTGCCAGGTCGCCACCGTGAAGGTCTCCAGGAACGTCCCGGGCTTCTCGGTGTCCCGGAACAGCCCCCACATCGTGGCGCCCGTGCGCCTTCTGGCCCGCCCAACGCGTTGCATCGCGTCGATGAACGCGGCCTCGTTCTCCGCGGCCACCGGCCACTCGACCGTCACCAGCACCGGCCCGGCCTCGGTGTCGTCGAGTTCCGGCGGCGCGTCCCAGTAGGTCGCCGGGCTGATGTCGAGCGAACGGTCCAGCAACGGCAACCACTTCGTCGCCACCAGCACGCCCACCGCCATCGCGACCGCGGGCACGATCATGGCCACCCTGAGGTCGTACGCGTCCGCGAGCGCACCCCACACCACCGCGCCCAACGCCTGCCCACCCATGAGAATCAGCTGGTAGTAGGCAAGCGCACGAGCACGAGTCCACGACGGCAGCAGCACCTGCGCGGTGGCGTTGAACGTGGACAGCGTGGCAATCCAGCAAGCCCCCGTCAGCAGCATCGCCACGATCACCAACGCGAAGTTCTCCGTCAGCACGGCCGTGCTCGTGGCCGCCGCGTAGAGCCACGTCGCGAACAGCACCATCCGGTTCTTGCTCATGCGCTGCAACAGTTTCGGCACCACGAACGCGCCACCGATCGCCCCGGCCCCCACGCTGCCGAGCAACACGCCGTACCCGCTGGCGTCGAGCTTCAACGGCCCACGCGCGATGGCCGGCAGCAGCGCCCACAACCCGCTGCCGAACACGATGAACAGCAACAACCGCGTCAACACCCGCCGAAACAACGGCGAACTGGCCACGTACCGCGCCCCGGTCCGAACCGCCGTGGTGACGTGCTCCGCCCCAAGTGGACGATTGTCCGACGGCCTCTTCCAGCGCGCCAGCACGATCAGCACCCCGAGGAACGACACCGTGTTGAACGCGAACGTCGCCTCCGACCCGGCCAGCGCGATCAGCAACCCGCCGAGCGCCGGTCCGATGGCGCGGCCGACGTTCATGTTGACACCGTTGAGAAGCGCGGCCTGCGGAATCTCCTCCCGCGACACCAGCTCCGGCTGAATGGCCTGGAACGACGGCATCGACAGCGCCTGCCCGATCGCCATCAGCGCGAGCAGCCCGAGCAGACTCGACGGCGTGGCCCTCTCCGTCCCCGCGAGCAACACCAACCCCGCGGCACCGGCCAGCATCAGAGCCTGGCCGGAGATCAGCACGTGCCGCCGGTCAAGGATGTCGCCGAGCGCTCCCGACGGCACCACCAGCAGGAACACCGGCAGCGTGGTGGCCGTCTGGACGAGCGCGACCTGCAGCGCGGAACCGCCGAGGTCACCCATGAGCCACTGGGCACCGACGGTCTGGGCCCAGGTGCCGACGTTGGAGGCGAACTGGGCGAGCCACAGTGCCCGGAAGGCACTGCGGCGCAGGGGAGCCCACGCGGAGACTGTCACCGTTCGATCTTCACATCCCCACCCGACCCGTGCCGAACTGTCGGTCCCACTCTCTAGAATCGAATTTGGGGGTACCCGGCCAGCGTCGTGTGTGTGGTGTGCACGCACGGCACACACGGTGAGTAATTCCTAACTGATCAGCGCGGTCGTAGGCGATCAGAGCATCGAGTTCGCGTCTAGCATTACCGGGCCGGGTCGTTTCATCGCCGCTTCGCGACGATTGCGATTGGGGCTTGACTTCGGAGCCCTTGCGAGGCGCATATCGGCCTTCAAAAGCAGTGCTGATAGAGCGCCCGGCCGATCCGAACACGGTAGCACCTCGCACCCAAAGCCAAGCCCCAATCGCGCGATGGTCGCCTTATCGCCGCTTGGCCAGCGGTTCACTCTATCGTGGTCGCCTTTAGGCGTTATCCCGTCGTGATCTTGAGGTAAAGTAGAACACGTGATCGAAACCCAACTCCTCCCCACCGACGAGCTGCTCCGCAGATTCGTCAACAAGGTGACGGAAATCCGGGTTCACGAGAATGACGCCTTGCAGATGATCGCCGAATTGGAACGGCGCGGAGCTGCAAGCGAGCTGGGGTACAAGAATTTGCCGCAGGTGTTGCGGCACGCGGTCCGCTGGGATCCCGCGACGGCCAAGAAATGGGTCGCCAATGCCGGGTTGCTGGGCCGCGAGATCACGCCGACCGGCAGTGAGCTCGCGGCCGAGCTTCCGGTGACCGCCGAGGCGGTGGCCGAGGGTGCGTTGTCGGTCGAGCACGTCGCGGTGGTGGCCGAGGTCATGAAGGCGCTGCCCGCCGAGGCCGAAGACTCCGTCGTGGGCTTCGCTCGGGAGCATGAGCCCAGTGCGGTGCGGGCGTTCGGCATGGAACTGGCCTATCGGCTCTACCAGGACGATCCGGAGCCGCGTGAGCCCGAGCCCGTGCCGCAGGTCAATCAGCATGTGATGCAGTGGAAGAACGGCATGCTGGAGATCAAGGCCCTGCTGGACACGGTCACCGGTGCCAAGTACCAGGCGCTGCTCGATCCGCTGGCGAAGCCGCGCCCGGAGACCGTCGAGGACGGTCCCGACCTGCGGTCACGTGCCGTGCGTGAAGGCGACGCGCTGGCTGAGTTGGTCGACCTGATGCTGCGCGCCGACCAGCTGCCCGAGCACGGCGGCGAACCGGTCACCCTCACCGTGACGATGCGCTACGACGACCTCGCCAAGCGGGTCGGTCAGGCGACGCTGGACAACGGCGAACGCGTCCCGGCCGAACAGGTCCGTCAGCTGGCGTGCAGCGCGGGCATCATCCCGCTGCTGCTGGGGGCGAAGTCCCAGCCGATGAACATCGGCCGCAAGACCCGCACCTTCACCGCCGGAATCCGCCGCACCCTCGTCGCCCGCGACCGCGGCTGCGCATTCCCCGGCTGCGGCAGACCACCCAGACAATGCGACGGCCACCATATTCGCCACTGGTCAGACGGCGGCGACACCTCCGTCGACAACGCCGTCCTCCTCTGCCGACATCACCACACGCTCATCCACCAAAGCGAATGGGACGTGACAATGGAGCACGGCATCCCCACCTTCTACGCGCCACGCTGGATGGGCGAGTATCGCAAGCCCCGGAGAAATCTTCTCCATGCCGCCGGCTGATCGCACGGGAAAGCCGTGGCGAAGCGAAGCGAGCCGTCTTCCTCTATATCGCGCCGGACAAGCGGTCATAAGGCGACCACCGCTCGATTGGGGCTTGACTTTGGGTGCGAGGTGCTACCGTGTTCGGATCGGCCGGGCGCTCTATCAGCCCGGCTTTTACAGGCCGATAAGCACCTCGCAAGGGCCCCGAAGTCAAGCCCCAATCGCAATCGTCGCGCAGCGGCGATGAAATGACCCGGCTCGTCAGGACATTGCGCCTAGCGGCCCTCAGGCCGCCGCAACGTAGGCACCAGCGCAAGTGCCGGCAGCAACAGCAGCGGCACCACCAACAGCGCGCGCAGCACCCCCACCTGGTCCCCCAGCAGGCCGACCAGCGGCGGACCGGCGAGAAACGCGGTGTAGCCGATGACCGCGACGACGCTCACCCGAGCCGCCGCGTGTGCCGGGTCGTCCGCCGCGGCGCTCATGCCGACCGGGAAGCCCAGCGCGGTGCCCAGCCCCCACACGGCCACGCCCGCCACCGCCACGACCGGGGACCCGCCGAACACCGCCAGCACCACCCCGGCGGCGGCCAGCAGCATGGTGATCATCAGCACCGGCGCCCGGCCCCACCGGTCCAGCGCGATCGTGCCGAAGATCCGGCCGAACGTCATCGTCGTGACGAACACGCCGAACACCACCGCGCCCGTCGCCGGGTCGAACTCGTGCCCGTCGATGAACGCCACCGCCACCCAGTCGTTCGCGGTGCCCTCGGTGAACGCCAGCACCAGCACCAGCAACCCGATCAGCAACGTGCGAGGTTCCCGCCACGCCGCCATGACCCCGCTGCCGCGACCGTGCTCCGCGTCACCTCCGAACCGGTACGTCCGCGCCGCCATCAAGGTGCCGGCCGCGACCACGACCGCCACCGCGGCCAGGTGCGCGGTCACCGGCAGGACCGCCCACGCCACCAGGGACGCTAGTCCGGCGGCGGCCACCGTGCCGAGGCTCCACATGGCGTGAAAGCGCGGCATCACGGTCCGTCCGAGCGCGCGCTCCACCTCGGCCGCCTCGACGTTCATCCCCACGTCACAGGTACCCGATCCGTAGCCCAGCACGAAGATCCCGATCGCCGTCAGCGCCACCGACGGGAACGCGCCGATCCCGACACCCGCCAGCGCGAGACCCGCCGCGACCACCACCGCCGACACGCACACCGTGCGCCGGGGCCCGAGCCGATGCGTGACCTCCCCCGCCGTGAGCATCGCCAGGAACGCGCCCAGGGACATCGACAACAGCAACAGCCCCAACGCACCCGCGGACAGGCCGAGTGCGTCCCGGGCCGCGGGTACGCGGGCGAACCAGGTCGCCACGGCGACGCCGTTGAGCCCGAAGGTGACCGCCACCCCCGCCGCGGCGGCCCGGACTTCCCTGCGCGACACCGTGACCGTCATTCTGTCCCCTTTCTCGATACACAAAGTACATACCCCACACGTGGAAGCGCTTCCACGGCAATACTGAGGAGATGAGGGGACAACGCAGCGCGACACTGGACGACGTGGCACGGGCCGCTGGCGTGTCACGGGCCACCGCCTCCCGGGTGGTGACCGGTCAGGGCCCGGCATCAGCGAGGGCGCGGGACCGGGTCGCCACGGCCGTGGCCGAGCTCGGCTACGTTCCGGACGCCGCGGCCCGCGCACTGGCCTCCCGCAGCGGCACCCGCCTCGCCATCGCCGTCATCGGCCGCACCGCCGCCGTGCTCGGCGATCCCTACGTCGGCCGCGTCCTGACCACGGCCGCGCACATCGCCGCCGAACGCGAAGTCGGTGTCTCACTGCACTGGGTGCCTCTGAACGCCCCGGTCACACTCGCCGGGCTGGCCGGCAGCCGCGGGCTCGGCGGGCTGGTGGTGGTCAACCCGACGCGACCGGCCCTGGAGACCGTGCCACGAGCCCTGCGCGGGCGGGTCGCCGCGATCGGGGTGGGCACGCGCGACGTGCCGTCGTTCGACGTGGACAACCGCACCGGCACCGACGGGGTCGTACGCCACCTGGTGAGCACCGGGCGGCGCAGGATCGCGATGGTCACCGGCCCGTCCTGGCTGCCGTGCGGCGACCGCGCCGTCGAGGCCTACCGGCGGGTCATGCAGGACTGCGGCAGCGAGACCAGGGTCGTTGCCGGTGACTTCACCGCGGCCCGCGGTGTCACGGCGGCGGCCGAGATCATGAGCCGCTGGCCGGACACCGACGCGGTGTTCGCCCTCAGCGACCTCACCGCACTCGGTGTCCTCGACGGACTGCACGCGCTCGGCGTTCAGGTGCCCGCGGACGTGGCGGTCGCCGGGTTCGACGACATCGCGTTCGCGTGCCTCAGCCGTCCGGCGCTCACGACGTCCACGCACCCGGTGGAGGAGATCGCCGCGGCGGCGGCGAGAGCCGTGCTCGACCACGACGGCCGCGACCCGGTGACGTTCTTCCCTTCCAGGCTCGTCGTGCGCGAAAGCGCCTAAACGACCGTGACGGGATGCTTGACCACGGCCCCGAACAGGTAGCCCTGCGTGTTGTACGGCGCCTCGTCCGGCTGGTCGTCGGCCCGCACCCGCAACACGTGCGATCCCGGCGTCGCCTGCCAGGGGATCCGCCACCGGGTCCACCCTCCACGCGACACCGGCGTGGCCAGACGCCACGTGCGCCCGTCGGTGGAGACCGAAACCCGCCGCACCCCACCAGGAGCCCACGAACGTCCGGTCAGCACCTGGCGTCCCGCCGGAACAGTCGCGTCCCAGCCGAGTTCGAACGCGCTCTTGGCCACCTGCGTGGTCACCAGCGTCCCGTCCGCCGGATAGTCGGGCCCGAGCAGCCGGTAGTACTGCGTGTCCCAAGGAGAGTGCAGCGGCGCCTCGGAGACCTCCAGCGACCCCAGCCACTTGATGCTCGCGATCCCGACCCACCCCGGCACCACAAGCCGGGCCGGAAACCCGTGGTCGGCCGGCAGGTCCTCACCGTTCATCTCGTAAGCGACCAGCACGTCGTCCAAAGCTTTGGCGACGGGCAAGGGCCGCCGCACCCTGCCGAGGTTCACCCCACCGGTCACGTACTCGGCGTCCAGCCCGGCGGGCATGACGTCCAGAGCCGACCGCCGGATCCCGGCCAGCCGCAACAACACCGACAACGGCACCCCACGCCACCGCGCGTTGCCGACGGCGCCGAGCGTCCACGGTGTACCGGTCACGCTCTGCCCTTGCTGCGACACGAAGAAGCTCCGCCCGTTGCCGGCGCACTCGATCACCGCCTCGACCGAGCACGACGGCAACGCCCGCAAGTCGCGCAGTGACAACGACAACGGCCGCGAGACGCCGGAACCGAAGATTCGGAGCCGCCACGAATCAGCGTCCAGCACGGGCGTCGAAGTGTGGTTGCGCACGAAGAACTTCGACACCGGCACGAGCGAGCCGACGTCGCGCAGCGCCTCCCAGCGCGTCTCGGCGTTGGTGCCGTGCACGATGAAGTCAGTGGCGGGCAACGGCTTCACGATCGCAGGAGCAGCTGACGCCACAGCACGCGACGGTAGCACCGTGAGCCCTGCCGCGATCAGGACACCGCGCCGAGAGATCATGCGTTTCACGCTAGCGACCCACCGCAAGGGGCCATCCCGCAGAACGGGAAACCTGCCCCGGCCCCGCCGTCTTCCACCTCAGACGGGGCCGGTCGTCATCCGCGCGTGTTGAAGGCCGTTCAGGCCTCGGCCGTCGGCGCGGCGGTCTCGCCAGTGGTCGTGTCAGCGGTCTTCGCGGCGACCTCCCGCAGGGTCGCGGCGATCAGCCGCATGGACGAGGAGGCGCCGGGGTTGAGCAGCACGTCCACGCCTTCGTCCGGCAGCACGCCGACCAGCTGCCCGAGGTTGACCTCCGCCCACGCCTCGACGTCCTGCAGGCCCTCGACCTCGGCGATGCGCCGGCTGTGCGCCGGTGCGGTCGCGGCGATCACACAAGGCACGTCGTCAGGTGACATCACCACCACGGGCGTGTTCTCGGCGTTCACCGCCAGCCCGAAGACCGACTCGGCCATGACGTCGAGCAGCTGGTCGGGCTCGGACTCGCCGCGGACGACCAGTCGCAGCACGGCGTCCACCGGGTCCGTCGGCGAGTCCGGCGTCGTCGGCTCGTACGAGGGGTTCGCGTGGAATCGGCTGGTCACGCCGCTCTCCTCGACGAACCAGCCGCCGAGCACCGCCTCCAGCGGTGGCTTCTCCGGATCGGCGCCCTCGCTCTTCTCGGCGGCCTCGGCCTGCCAGGACGGATCGATCAGGAACACCCACTGGTCACCCTCGAGACGAACCGGAGTCTCCTCCTCCGTCGAGACCGGGGTCTCCTTCGTCGAGGCGGTCTTCGCCATCACAGCCTCCTCGGCCACGCGCGCAACTTCATCGGCCCTGCTCACTATTAAGGAACTCGCGAAGGCTTTTCGCACGCGCAGGCGGCGTGTCGTCAGCCTGAGGGGAATCATTCACCGAGTCGTGGCCGGTGACACCCGGTACCACGAGCACGACCGGTTCGGCCGGCACCTCGTCCGGCGCGGCGAAGCGACGCCAGCCCGGCTCCTGGGTGTGCACTCCCAGCCACCGCGCCAGCTCACGCTCCAGCTCCTCCGCCGCGTCGCCCTGGCCGGGTTGCCCGGTCAGGGCGGACGCCACGACGTGCCCGTCCCGGCCGAAGAGGCTCCCCACCTCCAGCTGGATCGCCTGGAGCACCAGCGCCCGCAGCAACCCGCTCGTGCTGCCCACCACCGGCAGGCCGTCGTCGACCACCGGGGAGTCCTCGGAGCGGAACGACACGCCCACCGGGTCGTGCGGCAACGGGAGCACCCCGTCGCCGTCGAACGCGAAGGCAGGACGCTGCCCGGCGCCCGCGGTGACGTACCGGTCGGGTTCCCAGCCGGTCTGATCGATCACCACGTCCGCCGGCCGCGGTGCCGTGACGGCGTGCGAGTCCAGCTCGACCCGTCCGGTGTGGCCGAACGAGCGCGCCAACGCGTCCCGGACGTCGGCCGCCCGATCGCCCGCGGCGGCGGGAAGCAGCAGCAACGGCTGCTCACCGTGCCGCGTGACGTCACGGAAGGTCTGGGAGGCCGCGAGCACCGCGGCGAACGCCCTGCTGTCCACGGTCATCGGCCGTCCGTCGGCCAGGGTGACCGCGAACCCGTCACCGGCCGGCTGAACGTGCACCGCGACCGCGCCCTGCGGCACAACCGAAGCAACGGTCGAATCCACAAAGGACACACCGCCACTCACCGCACGCGAGCGTACGTCGGCCGGATCGAACGCGTGCACCGCACCCATGACGTCCTGGCCGAGCACGTGGGCGGCACCGCCGGAGAACCCGCGCCACTGGTTGCCCGTGCCCGCCATCACGGCCGCCGTGTACCTGCCCGTGACCGGGTGGCGTTCCGGTGCGGCCCACACCTTGCGGGTGGCGCCGAGCACCGGCTGCTGGTAGCCGAGCGAGGCCAGTGCCGTCTGGAACGAGTGCGCCGCGCCTTCCGCACGGGTCGTCGTCGCGCTGAAGCACGCGAGCAGCGCCAGCGCCTCGGGCGCGTCCGGACCGCGGAAGCGGGCACGGAACGGCTCAAGCTGCGTCAGCAGACCGGCCAGCTGCGCACCGGTGATGGTGTGCGGCCGGTCGTTGAGGTCGAACATCCCGAAGTCACGGCCGTTGCTGTGCAGGTTCACGAAGAACGTGTTCTCCGGCCACGGCGCGGAGTGCACGATCAGCGGCTGACCCGCGGCCTGTGCCGACTCGGGCCGCTCGTGCCCGCCGGGCAGCTCGAACACCTGGTCCCGGCCGGGGTACACCGCCCAGCCCTGCGTCCAGGACACCTCGTTGCGGTGCGCGATGCTCACCCCGATGACCCGATCGTCGTGCTCCAGCGGACGCCAGTACACGTCCTCGGGCCGCAGACCACCCGCGAGCGTCACGGCGTCGGCACGCGCCGGACCTGCCTGGGGTGCCGTGTCCGGGAACATCCGATGGCCACCGGCACCGTCACCGGCCACCACCGGTGCCCGGTGGCCGAACTCGGTCGCCAGCACGTGCTGGAAGTCGTGTGCCGCACCGCCCTCGCGCGCCAGCACACCAGCACGGGAGTCGGGCAGGACCAGCGCGGTCGTCTGGGGCAGGAGCCCGGCCCGGCCGAGCACCCGCGCGAACGTCGCGCCGTCGACCGACACCTGGGCGCCGTCGGCCATCCGCAGGCCGAAGTGCGTCGCCGTGGCGTCGACGTCGACCTGGAACTCGTCGGCGGCGGACGACCTGAACGCTCGCTCACCCCGCTCCGACGTGCCGTCCCCGACCACGGGCCGGCCGCGCGACCCGCCCGCGGCGGACGACTCGGCCGCCGACTCGTCGCGGAACGACATCCCGGCCTCGCGACCGTCCACGACCAGCGGCCGGCGCTGAACCTCGCCCGCGTCGACGAATCGCCGCTCACCGGTGCGGACATCCGTGCCCAGCAACGCATCCGGTGCCGACGAGAACGCCTTCCACGTGCCACCGCCGAGCACCGAGGTCCGCCCCTCCGCGCTCAACCGGACCTGCGTGGTCGGTGCGAACACCGGCCTGCCGAACTCCCCGGCCAGGGCCTGTTCGAAGTCGCGGGCGAGCCCGGAACGGCGGCCCACCACCGCGGCGTCGCAGATCAGCAACGCCAGCGAGTCCGGGCCGGTGCGCGTGACCGCGTCGCGGAACAGCTTCAGGTCGCGCGTGACCTGCGCGAGCGTCGGGCCGTCGACGGCGACCCGCTGCCCCGACGACAGCGTGAGGTGCACCTCGCCGGCCTCCGCGTGACCCGCCACGAAGAACGTGTTGCGAGCCCACGGCGCCCGCGCGCCGTCGGACATCGCCGGGTCGGTCGCCCGCGCCCAGTCACGCTGGATCCGCCGCTCCGGGCCCACGTCGAAGGTCATGCCGATCGTTCGGCCGCCGTGCTCCAACGCGTACGCCCGCACCTGCGACGACCTGAACCGGACGTCCTCGTCGGTCACCACGTCACGGCCCTCGGCCATGATCCGGTCGACCGCCTTGGCACCGCCACGGCCGAACAACGCGCCGAGCTTGCGCGTCACCACCGACGGCAGCGGACGCACGCCGCCCATCGTCACCGACTCGGAACCGCCGAACCGCTGCCAGGCAGCGGCACTGGACACCGTCGTCACCGCGCGCGACCCGTCGGGGGCGACGCTCAGGTCGACCTCGCCACGGGTGGCGAACACCGGGCGGTCTCCGTCGAACCGCTCGGCCAGCGCACGCTGGAAGTCGTGCGCGAAGCCGCCGCGTCCGTCCAAGCGCCCGACCTCGGACGCGAGCAACGCGATGGCGGCCGAGCCGTTCAGCGCCTCGCGCAACGGTTCCGAGCGGTGCACCAGGTCGGCGAACGCGGTGGCGTTCAGCTCGACCACGCGGTTGCCGCTCAACCTGATCACCGCCGCGTGCTCGGTGCCGAAGACGTCGATGAAGAACGTCCTCTCGCCCCACGGCGCACGCGTCGTACCGTCCGGCGTGACCAGCGACTCGTGCCCGGCCGGCGCCGCGGCCCACTCCCCCGCGATCGTCTGGCGCTGTCCCGGCAGGAAGCTCACGCCGATGGTGCGGCCCTGGTGCCGCAGGACGCCCATCTCCACCTCAGCGGCCTGGAACCGCTGCACGCGCTCACCGTCGAAGCCGCGCAACGGCTGCGGCAGCGTGGCGAGCTCGCGGGTGCCGACGACGACCGGCTGCCAGAACCCGAACTGGTCGGCGAGCGCGCGCTGGAAGTCGGCGGCGATCCCCGTTGCGTCCGGGGACGTGCGCAGCACGAACCGTTCGGCGTGCGTCGCGTCCACCAGCCCCGAGCGGCCCACCAGCTCGGCCAGGGTGGTGCCCGACAACGACACCGTGGAGCCGTCGCTCAGCCGTGCGTGGAAGCGGTCGGCCGTGGCGTCCACGGTGATCGGGACATCCGTGCCGGTGGACCGGGTGACCTGGCCCGTGAAGGAGATCCCGGCGTGCCCAGCGGAGTGGATCTCCACCTCGTCGGACGTGAACAGCCGGGTCCGGCCGTCCGCGTCGGTGCCTGCGAGCCGGTCGGCGTCGGGAACCACCGTCTCCCAGTGACCGTCCCGCCGCACAAGGGTCGGCTCCGCATGGCCGAAGTCGCGGGCGAGCGCCTCCTCGAAGCGGCGGGCCGCACCGCCGGCGACCGACGAGTGCAGCGTCAGCGCCGTCGGCATCTCGCTGCCCGCGGCGTCCCAGTACCGCCGCGAGTGGATCATCACCTTCGCGAGCGAGCTCGGCTCGACGGTCAGCCGCCTGCCGTCGGCCAGGGTGACCTGGAACCGGTCGCCCGCACCGGCGACCTCGACGCCGAGCGCGCCCTCCGGCCACGTGCGGGAGGCCGTCCCACCGGTCTCGCCGGTGAACGACACGCCCACGCGGTGATCGCCCTCGGTCAGCACCTTCGCCCGCACGTCAGCGGCGGAGAACAGCGTCGGCCGGCCGGTGACGTCCCAACCGAGCAGATCGGCCGGACCAGTGGAGAACGTGTGCCAGCCGCCGCCGTCGGCGACCGTGGTGTGCCGGCCGACGCCGAGGCTGGTGTTCGGCGCTCCCACCGGCTGCCGGTGCCCGAAGACGTTCGCCAGCGCGTGCTGGAAGTCCAGCGCGGGCATGCCGGGACCACGGCCCTGCGCGGCGTAGCAGGCGAGCAGCGCGATCGACTCGGGGCTGTCGCCGTCCCGGAACCGGCTCTGGAACGCGTCCGTGCGCTGCACCAGATCCGCGAACGCGTTGCCCTGCAGGAAAATCTCGGTGCCGTTGTGCAGCCGCACCCGGAAGCCGCCCTGACCGCGCTTGCTGTCGTTGAAGGTGTGGGCGACGACGAAGAACGTGTCGTCCGGCCACGGCGCGCGGCTCGGTTCGCTGTGGAGCCCGGCCGCCTCGACGTCCGCGATGGACTCATGTCCCTCCGGCAGGAAGTGCACCTGGCCGTGGTCGGCCTGCTCGGCCCACGTCCGGGCGGCGGCGAGCCGCTGCGCCGGGTCGTCGACCGTGAGGATGCCGGGGCTGTCGAAGTAGACACCGACGACCCGGCCGTCGCGGACCAGCGAGTGCGCGTCCACGTCACCGACCTCGAAGGTGTGCCAGTTCAGGCCGGTGTCGAAGCCGCGCACCGGTTCGCCGCCCGCCCGCTCCAGCGGGAACGTCCGCCAGGCGGAGCCGGCCGGTTCGGTCACGGTCTCGACCGGCGCGCCACCGCCCAGGAAGCCCTTCAGGTCGACGGGTCCGGCCGGCGCGGCGACCGGGCGGTCGATGCCCAGACGACCGGCGAGCGCGGACTGGAAGTCGTGGGCGGCACCACCGCGTCCGGCGGGATCGCCCGCTCCGGAGGCGAGCAGGGTGATCGCGCCCTCGCGGTTGCCCAGCGCCGCGCGGAAGAGCTCCGACCCGGCCACCACGGTGGCGAACTCCGCGCCGGGCAGGCCTACCCGGCGACCGTCCGCGAGGTCGACCTCGAACCAGCCTGGGATCGCCCTCACGGCGACCGGCACACCGGTCTCGTCCGGCAGGTTCCGCACCTGCTGCTGGCCGTCCTCGTGGAAGGAGACACCGACGGTCGTGTCGCCCTGCCGCAACGGATTCGCACGCACGTCTCCGACGGTGAACAGGTGGGGAACACCGGCGTGCGCGTCGTGACCGATCACCGAGTCGGTCCGGTCGCCGAGCACCCGCCACCGGCCCGCCGCGTCCTGGGCGGCCACCGTCAGGTCGCGACCGGCCGCCTCGGACAGCGCCCGCTCGAAGTCGTGCGCGGCACCGCGACCGTCCAGCGCGCCCGCCGCACCGGGCAGTGCGATCACGTCAGCCGAGTGCAGCAGCGGCGACCCGGCAACGGCGCGTGCGAGCGTGCCGCCGTCCACGGTGACCTCGGTGCCATCGGTCAGGCGCACGGCGAAGTGCGTGGCACTGGCATCGACGTCGACGTGCGCCACGGAGCCGTGCGATGACGTGACGGTCACCGGCGCACCGGGCTCGTCGCGGAAGGTAACGCCGACAGCGCGGCCATCGGTGTCCAGCGGCCGCGACCGCACGTCGGCAGGAGCGAACCAGTGCACCCGGCCCGCACCGTCCACACCGGACAGTGGTGCCCGCCCGCCGGTCCGCTGCCAGCCACCGGCCGCCTCCGGGCTGACCACCGGCCGGTCGTCCCTCGTCAGGTGGGTCAGCGCGGCGCCGAACCCGCCGGCGTCCCGTCCGCTGGGCAGCGCGACCGCCTGCACGTGGTGCGCGTCCGCCGCGTCCCGGAACGGCTGCGACTCGGCGGTCAGCCGGGCGAGCGTGCGCCCGTCGACCGCGACCGTGCGGCCGTCGGCGAGGGTGACCTCGAACCGGTTGCCGGACACACCCGCATCAACCTGGAACGCCTTGGCGGGCAAGCCTTCCTGCCCGGTCGGCAGCGGTTCGGGGGTGTGCTCCGGCCGGAACGACACACCCACGGTGTGGCCGTCCGCGCGCACCGGCGCCGTCGCCACCTCGGTCGCGGCGAACACCCGAGGCGTGCCCTCGTGCAGCCCGAGCAGGTCGGCGTCCCGGGTGGAGAACACCCGCCACTCACCGCCGCGGCCGAGCGTGACCCGCCCGCGGCGGCCGATCAGCGGTGCCTTCAGGTGCACGTCGCTGGTCGCCGCCACGACCGGCTGGCGGTGACCGAACTCCCCGGCGAGCGTCTGCTGGAAGCTCGCTGCCGCACCACGTTCACCAGCGCCGGAATCGGCCGTCAGCAACGTGACGGACGTGCGCGCGTCCGGCGCGACCGTCGAGCGGAACGCGTCGAGTGACCCGACGAGCCGGGCGAAGTTCCGGCCGTCCACGGAGACGCGCGTGCCGTCGGCCAGCCGCACCTCGAACCGGTCGGCGGAACCCGGTGCCGAGACGAAGAACCCGTCCTCGGTCCACGGCGACCGGACGCGCTGCGCCCCGCCCGCCCCGTCCGGGCGGATCTTGGTGACAGCCTGGTTCGCCCGCGGGGCCGCCGCCCAGCGCTGGGTGTGCTTGAGCTCGGAGCCCGTCTCGAACGCCAGTCCGAGCGTGCGGCCGCGCTTGGTCAGTGGACGCACCCGCACGTCGTCCGCGGTGAAGTGCCGCACCTCGCCCGAGTCGGTCCACCCGGTCAGCCTGCCGACCGACCAGTTCTCGGCCTCGTCGAGCCACGCGCCGAGCCTGCGTCCGACCTCCGGATCGCCGTCGAGCGAGGCGTCCGGCGAAGCGTCGGGCGAGGCGTCCGGCGGAACATCCGAAGTGGACGGTCCGGTTCCGGTGGACGGGCCGAACACACCCTCCTGCCCGGAAGTCCCGGCGTCATCACCATGCCGGTACCCCGCCGCCGTCTCCACGCGCGCCCTGGTGACCGGATCGACCACGTCGACGGCACCGCGATCACCGGCCGCGAAGTCCGTCAGCACGCTCAGGAAGCTGCGCCGCCCGACCGAGTCCGGCCGGTCCGCCAGCAGCTCGAACCGTTGTGCGCCCGACACCGCCCGGTGGAACGCCGGGACCTCGGCCACCAGCCTGGCCAGCGTGCCGGCATCGACCTGAACGGCCCGGTTGTCGTTGGTGCGCACCACGAACCGGTCGTCCGGCTGCATCTGGGCGTCGACCAGGAACTTGTCCTGTGCGCCGTCCGGGACCACCGCGGTCTCGTCCGCCGACCGGAACGTCGTGCCGACCGTCCTGCCCTCGACGACCAGCGGCCGGGTCTGCACCTCGTCGGGGCCGAGCTGCCGCCACTGGCCCGTCTCGACGTCCTGGGCCAGCACGCGGGCAGGTCCCGAGGCGAACGACCGCCAGAAGCCGCCGTCCACGACGCTCGTGTCCCAGGTGCCCTGCTCGGTGTGGTCACGCAGAACCACCTCGCGGCTCGCCGCGACCACCGGCTGCCGGTACCCGAGCCCGCCGAGCACCCGCTGGAAGTCCCTGGCGAGTCCGCCGGGCTGGGCGGCCGAACCCGCCCAGCACACCAGCATGGCGATCGCGTCGGCCTCGTCCCGCCCGGCCACCTCGCGGAACACCCGCAGGTCGTGCGTGAGCCGCCCGGCGGTCGCGCCGGAGACCCACAGCCTCGTGCCGTCGTTGAGGTGCACCTCCAGCCCGGCAGGCGTTCCGTGCGTGCTGACGAGGAAGGAGTTGTCCGGCCACGGCGCGGTGAACCGCTCTTGGCGCGAGCCCGCCTGCATCCTGCTGTGCGCGCCTTCCGGGAACCGGTAGGTCACGCCCTCGTGGGTGTGCTCAGCGGCTCGCTGTGCCAGCTGCCGCCACTGGGCCACGCCGAACGAAACGCCGATCGGCCTGCCGTCGTGCCGCAGGTCGGCCGTCCTCGCCTCCCAGGACCGGAAGGTCACCGGCTCGCCGGTCCGCGGGTTGCGGCCGGTCAGCTCGACACCCTCCACCACGTGGCTGGGTGCCTGACGCCACCCGCCCTCGGCCGGGAAGCGCACCGCACCGCGGTAGCCGAACTGCTGGGCCAGCACCTGGTGGAAGTCGTCGGCCAGGCGGCCGCTTCCGGACGTCAGCAGCACCACGGACTCGGCGTGGTGGTCGGCCACCGCCTGGCGCCACTGCTGCGACCGCGCCACGAGCGAGCCCAGCTGACGGCCGTCGAGCCGGACCTCCTGCCCGTCCACCAGCGCGACCACGTGATCACCGCTGCCGGGCGCGTCGACGAAGAACGACCGAGGCGGGCCACTCACCGCCGCTGGGTCGACCTCGCTGCGCAACGACATCCCGACGACGTCACCGCCACGGGTCAGCTCCGTCAGGGCGACCGAGTCCGGCCGGAACCACAGGTTCCGCCCGTCGGCCGTCCGGCCCGCCACCGGGACGTCCAGTTCCGGGAAGACCCGCCACGTGCCGCCGTCGTGCACGGACGTCGTGCTGTACTTCCCGGCGCGCTTGTGGACCAGCTCCAGTCCGGTCGAGGGAGCCAGCACGGGACGGTCGACGCCGTGCAGGTCCGCCAGCGCCCGCTGGAAGTCGTGCGCCGGACCCTCACCGGCGTGCGAGGACAGCAACACGATCTCGCCACCGGCATGGGCCCGCTGGAACGGCTCCGACTTGGCGAGCACCTCGGCCAGGCCCGCGCCGTCCACGGTGACCTTCCTGCCGCCGCGCAGCGTCAGCTCGACCTGGCCCGACGTGCTGTCGGCGTGCACGAAGAACGCCTGCTCCGACCACGGCGAGCTCAGGTAGCGGCGCGCGTCGCCGGCGTCGAACTCGCTGTGCTCACCAGGGTCGAGCACGTCCGTGAAGCCCTTGCCGTCACCGCCGGCCCAGGTTTCCGCCTCGGTGCGGCCCATGCCCGTCTGGAACGTCACGCCGATGGTCCGGCCGCGGTGCTTCAGCGGCGCGGACAGCACGTCGGCGGGATCGAAGCCCAGCCGCCGAGCGGACGGATGTGGCGCGGCCACGCGCAGATCGCCTACCGCCGCGAAGCCGGTGCGGTCGACCGTGATCCCGTGGTCGTGCACGTCGTGGAACAGCTCCAGGGGCATGCTGCCGACCCGTTGGAACAGCTCGGACGCGGTGATCACCCGGCTGAGCGCGCGGCCGTCGAGCAGCACGTGCTCTCCGCCGGCGGTCCGCACGCGGAAGTGACCGTCCGAAGTGGAGGGTGCGTCGACCGCGAACGATCCAGGCGTGTGCCACGAACCTGCCGCCCGCTCGCCGCCGGAGCGGAAGGTCATGCCGACCGGCTCACCCCGGCGCACCAGCGGCGCATGGTCCACATCGGACACGTCGATACCGTGCCACTCGCGTGCGTACACGTCCCGGCCCAGCACCCGCGCCGAACCAGAGGAGAAGGCACGCCACTGTCCTGCCGTGACCGCCGTGCGCCAGGTCCCGGAGTCGGCGCGCAGCGCGACATCTCCAGTGGCCGCGACGACCGGGGCACGGTGACCGAACCCGTCGAGGGCGCGCTGGAAGTCGTGCGCCGTGCCGCCGGGCTCGTCGCGCAGCCCGGCCTCGCGGACGACGAGCGCGAGCGCGCCGGCCGTCTCACCGGCGCCGCGGAAGCTCCGCAGGTCGCTGACCAGTGTCGCGAGGTTGTGTCCGTCGAGCGTCACCCGGCCACGGCCGGCGAGGTGCACCTCGACCCGTTCGCCGGCCGCGGTGGCGGAGACGAAGAAGGTGTCACGCGGGAAGGGGGCCCGTTCCGTGCGACCCGCATCGCCAGGAGCGTCGTGGTACTCGGTCTCCCCGCTGTACCGCTCCCGCACGGCGGCGCGGTCCTGCTTGCGGGCGTCGTCCACGTTGAACGTGACACCCACCGTGCGACCGTCGCTGACCAGCGGCCGAACCCGGACGTCAGCCGAGCGGAACGTGACCTCGCCACGGGTCTCGTGGTGACCGGTGATCTCGACGCCTGCCACGGCGTCCGCGCGGTGCGCCATCAGGGCCCCGAGCCGCCGCCTCATCGACGTCAGCCGGTTCTCGCCGGGCACCCACGCCCGCCGGCCCGCCGAGCGCGTCTGGTCGAGCGTGACGTCTGCTTCCGGCGCGCGGGCCGCAGTCTGGTCGTCACCCGGCAGAACGTCCGCGTCAGCGCGCGTTCCCTCGCCGGTGGCGGTCCTGCCGGTGAGCTCCGCGGCCGACTTCTCGTCGGCCTGGTCGAACCACGCCCTGAGCTTCTTCGTCGTCGCCGAGTCGTCGTCCGCCACACCGTCCGAAGTGGACTCTTCGGTCCCGCCGTCGTGCTCCAGCGACCTGCTCGTGCTCGGCGCCCCCAGATCGGCGGGCGGCGCGGTGCGCGGAGGACGCGGCGGCAACCCGGCCTCCGCCTCCAGGACGCGCCGGTGATCGGGGCCGACGTACGGCGCCTCGTGGGCGTCGCGGTTGTGCGCGAAGTCCTCCAGCGCACGCAGGAACGTGCGACGACCCGCCGATCCGCGCCGGTCCACCAGCATCTCGAAGCGGCCCGGCTGGTCCGGTCCCGACATGAGCTGCGTGAACGGGATGGACGTCGACACCATCCTGGCCAGCGTGCCCGCGTCCACGAGGACGGGCCGGTGGTCGCCGGTCCGCACGACGAACCGCTCGTCGTCGGCGATGTGAGCGTCGACGAGGAACGTGTCGCGGGTGGAAGGATCGCGCAGCATTCGCTTGACGGTCTGCTGCAGGCGGGCCACCGCCGCCGCATCGTGCATCCGGTATGTCACGGCGACCGGCGTGCCCTCGATGCTGACCGCGTGGGCCCGCACGTCGTCCGGCCCGGTGAGCCGCCACTGCCCGGTCTGGGTCTCCTGCACCAGCACCCGAGCCGGTCCCGACGAGAACGACCGCCACAGGCCACCGTCGGTCATGCCAGTGTCCCACCGACCGGCCTGACCGTCGGGGAACAGGAAGACCGTGCGGCTGCCCGCGACCACGGGCTGCCGGTAGCCGAGATCTCCCAGCACCCGCTGGAAGTCCCGCGCGACACCGCCCGAGTCGGCGACCGCGGCCGCGTAGCACACGAGCATGGTGATCGCGTCGGTCCGAGTGCTGCCGAGCGCGTCGCGGAACACGCTCAGATCGTGAGCGACTCGGGCGAAGGTCGCGCCGGTGACCGCCAGCTGACGACCGCTGCGGAGGTTCAGTTCGACCGAGGTGGCCTGACCGTGCGTGCTGATCAGGAACGAGGTGTCGGGCCACGGCGAGGTCAGCACGTCGTCGCGCGGGTTCTGCCGGCGCTGCGCCCAGGTCGTCACTCCCTCCGGGTACCTGTGCGTCTCGCCCGTGTGCCGCTGGCCGGAGATCTGGAGATCCACCTGCCGGTCCCCGGCCACCGTGAACGCGAGACCCAGCACCTGGCCACCGCGGCGCATCTCGGTCGTGCGGACCTCCCACGACCCGAACGACACCGGCCGGCCGGTCCGCATGTCGAGGCCCTGCAGCGTCGTTCCCTGCACCACGTCGGCGGGCACCGCGCGCCAGCCGCCCTCGCCGCGGGTGGCGGCGACGGGCGCGTGCACCCGGCCGCGGAAACCGAACTGCCCGGCGAGGGTCCGATGGAAGTCGTGCGCGAGACCGTCCGGCCCGGTGCCGCGTCCGCTCTCGGACACCAGCAACACCACGGACTCGACGTGCCGGTCAGCCGCCGCGCGACGCCACTGCTCCGAAGCCCCGATCAGTGCGGCGAACTGGTGCCCGTCGAGCCGCACCGGCCGCCCGCCCACCAGCACGGCGACGTGGTCCGCGCCGCCGGGGGCGTCGACGAAGAACGACCGCTGCGGCCAGGAGGCCTCCGCGCCGGCGTCACCCGTGCGCTCCTGCTCCGCCCACTGCCGCGCCACCGGATCGGCCTCGCTGCGGAAGGTCAGGCCGACGACGGCGTCGCCACGGGTCAGCTCCGTCGTGGTGAGAGCGTCCCTGCGGAACCAGACCCGTTGCCCGCCAGGTGTGCGTCCCGTCGCCACGACGCCGACGTCCGGGTAGACACGCCAGGCTCCGCCGTCGTGCACGGCCGTTCCGCTGTACCGGCTGGCGCTGGTGTGCACCAGTTCCAGGCCATGGCTCGGTGCCAGCACCGGGCGGTCGAAGTCGAAGAAGTCCGCCATCGCCCGCTGGAAGTCGTGTGCCAGTCCCTCGGAACGGCGTGCGCCGGTGTGGGACGCGAGCAGCACGATCTCCTGGCCGAGGCGCCCACCGGGGACGATCGCCCGGCGGAACGTCTCGGACTCGTGCAGCACCACGGCAAGGCGAGCACCGTCCACGCTGACGCCACGACCGTCGCTCAGGGTCAGTTCCATGCGGTCCCGCGTGCCGGGACCGTGCACGTAGAACACGTTGTCGGACCACGGAGAACTCACCCGGCGACGCCGGCTCCCGGCGGTGGCCTCGCTGATCACACCGCGATCGAGCAGTTCCGAGATGTCCTTGCCGTCACCCCGCGCCCAGGCCTTGGCCTGGACGAGGCCCTCCCCGGTCTGGAACGACACGCCGATCGTCCGGCCGTTGTGCTCCAGCGGCGTCGACAGCACGTCGGCGGGGTTGAGCGCGGGCCGCCGGACGACCGGGCGCTCTCCGGCGAGCCGCACGTCCGCCGGCGTCCAGGTACCGGAGCGATCGAACACGGGGCCGTGCGCGTCGGGTGTCCGCGTGCTGTCCGAAGTGGATGGTGCGGTCCGCGCTCCGGTGGACCGGCCACGGCTGGAGTCCGCACCGTCGAGCAACGCGGACTCCTGGAACGTCGCGTGCAACGTGCGGGCGAGGTCGCCGTTGCCAGGCACCGCGAGCAGGTCGGCGCCGGTCAGTCGCACCGGTTCCGCCTGTGCGAGGGCGGTGTCGAACCGGGCGCCCAGTTCCGGTGCGGCCGGGTGGCCGAGCGCGAGCCGCTGTCCGCCGTCGAGACCGGCGCCGCCGGAGTGCGACAGCCAGGTGTGGTTGCCGAAGGAGGCGAAGAGGTCGTCCTCGTCGGGGAGGTTCAGCCCGTCCGAACGGTCACCCGCGTCCCGGACAGGCGCCCCGCCGAACAGATCGTCCCCATCCGGCAGGTTCACCGGATCGAAGTCGTCACCAGCACGTCGAGGACTCACCGAACCGAACAGGTCGTCCTCGTCCGGCAGGTTCACCGGATCGGCAGCGTCCTCCGAACCCGCCCGGCGATCGAGATCAAGCCCATCCACCCGTCCGATGAGGTCGTCCAGATCGGGAAGCCGCCCCGGATCGGCGTCGTCGTCCACCTGCCGCCGGACGTCGCCACCCTCAGGCCCCAGCAGATCATCCAGATCCACCAGACCCGCCGGATCGAAGAGGTCGTCGGAATCGGGAAGCCCGGCGTGGTCGTCGGAGTCGCGCAGACCCTCGGAGCCGAACGGGTCGGCGGGCAGTGCACCCGGACGCGGGGTGCGGATGGGGAACTGGCGCCACACGCCGCCCCTGGCCACGCTCGTGCCGGACGTCCCCTCCTCGCGCAGATGCGCGACGACCTCCTCCGTCGCCCCGTGAACCGGCTGCGAGTAGCCGAACTGCCACGACATCGTCGCCTGGAAGTCGTGCGCGAGACCGCCGGGGCCGTCGTCCAGAGCCGAGTAGCAGACCAGCAGCGCGAGCGCTTCCGCCTGGTTGCGCGCCATCGCGGTGTGGAAGAACGCGAGGTCGCCCACCAGGCGGGCGAAGGAGTCGCCGTCGATGTGCACCAGGTTGCCGTCGACCAGGTTCACCGTGGCGGTTCGCTGCGGCGTGCCGTGCGTGGTGACGTAGAAGGAGTTCTGCGGCCACGGGGTGGGCACGGCGTCCGGGTCGCCGGGGCCGCGCGGGTCGTCGGCGGCGCGGTCGAGGAGGGCGTACTCGTCCTTGTCGCGGCTTCCCCACTTGAGCTGGAAGTTCCGTTCGCGTCCCTCCAGGAAGATCGCGCCGATGACCGATCCGCGATGCGCCATCGGCGTGACGAGGACCTCAGAGGAGCGGAACGTGACGGGCGCGCCGGTTCTGTCGATACCCCCCAGCATGATGTCGTTGATCACCGGCCGGACGTGGAGCTCCCGCCAGGGACCGCCGTCGTGCGCGGCGAAACCGTCCAGCGCGGCGCGGTCCATCGGCTGCGACGGGCCGATCGCGGACTGCCGGTAACCGAACTCGTTGGCCAGCGTCGCCTGGAACTCCGCGGCCAGCCCACCCGGACCGTCCACAGCGGACGCTTCCGACATCAGCAGACCGAACGTCGGCGGCTGGTTGACGTCCACCGCCGACCGGAAGAACTGGACGTCGTTCAGCATGCGGGCGAGGTTGGGGCCGTCGACCGACACCATCCGGCCGTCCGCCAGCCACATGCCCACCGCCTGGGCGTTGCTGGGCCCGGACACGAAGAACGTGTTCGCCGGCCACGACTGCGCCCGCTGGCTGTTCACCCAGTTCTCGTCGCGAACGGCCTCGCCGCCCTGCCAGAAGGTCGCACCCACGATCCGGCTGCCGCTCACGAGCGGGCTGATCTGCACGTCGGCCGTGTGGAAACCGACCGGCCGCCCGGTCGCGGTGTCGAAGCCGGACAACGGGACGTCCGCGATCACGCCGCCGAGCGAGCCCACGGTGACGTGCTGCGGGGTGGGGGCAAGCGAGAGACTCCGCGTCTCGCCACTGTGGGCAGGACTCACGTCGGGGCCGGAGCGGCTGTGCAGGTGTTGTCCGCTGTCGAGGCCGGTGTCGCCGGAGAGCGGCAGCGAGGACTCGTCGCGGGTCGTGTGGAAGAGGTCGTCCTCGTCAGGCAGGTTCAACCCGTCGGAACGGTCACCCGCGCCACGAACCGGCGCCCCACCGAACAGATCATCCTCATCCGGCAGGTTCAACCCATCAGAACGGTCACCCGCGCCACGCACCGGGTCGTCGAGCCCAAGCGCGCCCACCTGGTCGAAGAGATCGTCCAGCTCAGGCAGATTCGCCGCGTTGTCGAGGTCGCGCGGGCTCTGCGGCCCCAGCAGATCATCCAGGTCCGGCAGCCCCGCCGGGGCGAAGAGGTCGTCGGACTCAGGAAGCCGTGCAGAGTCGAACGCGTCTGGGGAACCGAACGGATCGGCCGGCAGACCGCTGGAACCGAACGGGTCGGTGGCCAGACCGCTGGGTTCCACCCGATCGGCGGGGAACCGGCGCCACACGCCACCGTTCTCCACGATCGTGCCCGAGGTCCCGTCCTCGTAGACGGCGGTGCCGACCACGTCCGTGGTCGCGTGCACGGGTTGCGGGTAGCCGAACTGCCACGACAGCGTCGACTGGAAGTCGTGCGCGAGACCACCGGACCCGGCCACCTGCGCCGCGAAGCAGATGATCATCGTGAGCGCGTCGGCCTGGTTGCGTTCCATCGCCCTGTGGAAGAACGTGAAGTCGCCGAGCAGGCGGGCGAGGGTGGCGCCGTCGACGTGCAGCGCGGTGCCGTCGACCAGGTGCACGTCGGCATTCTGTTGCGGCGAGCCGTGCGTGGCGATGTAGAAGGTGTTCTTCGGCCACGGGGTGGGCACGACGTCCGGGCCGCCGGGACCGCGCGGGTCGTCCGCGGCGCGCTTGAGCAGGGCGTAGTCGGCCTGTTCGCGACTTCCCCACCGCACGTCGTGGCCGCGCAGCGGTCCGTCGAGGAACACCGCGCCGATAACCGATCCGCGGTACTCGATCGGCGTCAAGTCGACCTGCGAGGTGCGGAACGAGACCAGCGCGCCACGCAGGTCGCGGCCCGACAGCACGACGTCGTGCACCACCGGGCTGACGTTGAGCTCGCGCCAGGGACCGCCGTCGTGCGTGGCGAAGCCGTCCAGCGCGGCCCGGTCCATCAGCTGCGACGGGCCGATCGCGGACTGCCGGTAGCCGAAGTCGGTCGCCAGCGTGGCCTGGAACTCCGCCGCCAGGCCGCCCAGACCGTCCACAGCGGATGCTTCGGACATCAGCAGACCGAACGTCGGCGGCCGGTTCGCGTCCACCGCCGACCGGAAGAACTCGACGTCGTTCAGCACCCGGGCGAGACCGGCGCCGTCGACCGACACCATCCGGCCGTCCCCCAGCCACATGCCCACCGCCTGGGCATTGCTGGGCCCGGACACGAAGAACGTGTTCGCAGGCCACATCTGGGCCCGCCGGCTGTTCACCCAGTTCTCGTCGCGAACGGCCTCGCCGTCCTGCCAGAAGGTGGCGCCGACGACGCGGTTGTTGTTGTCCCGCAACGGGTTGATCTGCACCTCGGACGTCCGGAAGCTCACCGCCCGCCCGGTCTCGGTGTCGAGCCCGGACAGCGGCACGTCGGCCCGCACGCCGCCGAGCGACGTCACGGAAACGTGCTGAGCCACCGGCATGTGCAGAGGCGCCTGCCACTCGCCGCCGTGGAGAACGCCCTCCACGTCCGAACGGGACGGTGCGGGCCGCGTGCGCGCGGGCCCGCCGGGTTCGTAGGTGTGGCGGCCGTCCACGTCGACGTGGTGCGTGATGTGGACCGGCTTGCGCCCGCTCTTGCCCGTGAACGGCGGGTGCACGGTAGTCGAGCCGTCCGGGTGGTGGATCACGACGTCGTTCTTGAGCTCGGTCGCGATCAACCGCGCGGCCAGGTCGTCGGCGTTGCCGGCCCTGGTGTTCTCGCGCGGGTCGGCGTCGGTGATGCGCGTTCGGTGCTGGATCAGTGCGTTGACCAGGTGGCCGTGGTGCTCGATCGGGTGGCTCTGGACGAACGCGCCGAGCACGCCGGTCATCTTGGGCTGAGCGCCGGTGGCGACGTCGAAGACCCGCGTGCGCAACTGATCAGCGTTCGCCGGGGCCGCGGCGCGGTACAGGCTGCCCTGTGCGGGCGGCGGCGCGGTCGGCAGCACCTCGTTCTTGAGCGACCCGATCGCCCTGGCCGTGGCGGTGTTGATGTCCGAAGTGGCCAGGTGGTGAGCAGCGATGACCTTGTGCCCGCTCGGCACGCCCGCCGTGAGGGATGCGAACTCTCCGGCCAGCGGCGCGGAGATCGCCCGGTTGAGCGTGTTGTGGTCCTGACCGCCGAGCTGACGCACGTCCGAAGCAGGCACGGGCCACTTGCGGTTGACGCCTTGCGGTTCGCGCTCCGCGTGGGACTTCTTCGGGAAACCCTTGCGGTACTCCGACAGGCTCGTGTCCTTCTTGGCCGCCTTGTCCGCCTGCGAGGTCTCGCCACCGAAGAACCGGTTCACCACCGTCGTCAGGTCCAGGTGCGACTGCGGCAGCTTGCCGTCCGTCGCCCAGCCCGCCGCCAGCCGCGACAGGTCGGTCTCGATCGCGCCGTTGACGAAGTCGGTCGTGAAAGCCTCACCACGCAACGGATGCCGGTTGTTCAGCGCGTCCACCCGCGCCCGCTCGACCACCATCTGGCGGTCGCGCGACTGCCTGAGCTCCGCACCGTGAAGCTGGGTCAGCTCCTCGGCGTACAGCTTGTTGATCGTCTTGCCCAGGTTGGTGTACTCGGCCATGCCCTGTCCGAACCGGACGCCGGGATCGGCCATCACCGCGACGGCGTCCACGAACAGGTTCGGTTCCGGCGTGTACGGCAGCAACGGGTGCGCACCGACCTGACGATCACGCGCCCGCATGTCCTCGTCGATCAACTGCGCGAACTCGTCCGCGAACCCGGGCTCCCTCACCTTGGCCCGCGCCTTCTCCAACGCCGCAAGCTCCTTGCGCTTCGCCGCGATGTCCTTGGCGGGCGCGCCCTTCTCCCGCAACTCGGCCAGCTCCTGCTTGGCCTTGGCCTCGTCCTTGTCGATCCGCACGTTGGTGTCGTGCACCAACTGCGCCGAATCGCTGATCCGGTAGCCACCACTGATCATCAACGGCCGGCCGGGGTTGATGCCCTCCGCCGGATCGCCCATCCGCAGCAGGCCGGCGACGTGGGTGAACACGTGGTCGCCGGACGGCACGGCGCGCGAGCCCTCGTCGAAGTCCTGGACGGCCAGGTAGGGGTGCGTGCCCTTGGCCGCCAGCGCGCCGACCGCGTACCGACCGGCCGGGCTGTCGATCGTCTGGTTGCGCATGTCCCCGTACGGGAACTTCTTGCCGCTCCACACCAACGGCACCAACGCGATCGGCTCAGGGCGCGAGTGCGCGACCGACGCGGCCTGCTCCATCGACCGGGCCAGATCGGCTTCGCCGCCCGCCTTGACGTTCACGCCGAAGACGAACGCCACCTTGCCGTCGACGTCCCTCGCGCCGGCCATCATGCCGTCCAGCACCGCGGGCAGGGTCCGCAGAGCGGCGTGGCCGAGGATCGCGGTGACCACGAACGAAACCGGCTTGTTCCCCTCCACGCTGGCGGCCAGGTGCTGGAGGTAGTCCGTCTTGGTCGGCATCCGCACCGGCCCCTGCGCCAACTCGTCGAACGCCGAGTTGTGCACGATGCTTGCCTCGTCCAACGACGCGACCGACACCTGCGGTCCCTCGAAGACGAAGTCGTCGTGCCGCGCCCGCTTGCTCGGTTGCGCCTCGTGCGAGGTGGACGGCTCGCCCCGGCTGGGCTCCGCGTCATCGTCTCGCGCCCGCTTGCTCGGTTGCGCCTCGTGCGAGGTGGACGGCTCATCCCGGTTGGGCTCCGCAACGTCGTCTCGCGCCCGCTTGCCCGGCTGAGCCTCCTGCGAGATGGACGGCTCGCCCCGGCTGGGCTCCGCGTCATCGTCCCGCGCCCGCTTACCCGGCTGAACCTCTTGCGAGACAGGCGGTTCCTCCCGACGCGGTGCCACGACGTCGTCCATCGGCCGGCTGCCGGTCCGCGCTCGCCTGCCGCCCCATCCGCCACCGACAGCGGACTCCAGGTCCCCGTCGCCGAACCGCGCCCGCTTGGCGGGCCGCGCGTCGTCACCGGGCGCGGGACGCACGTCCTGGTCCACACCGCCGAGACCGGAGTCCGGCCGCGCGGGACCCGACTGCGGCGAACGGCTGTGCAGAGGGGTGTCCGGCACAGCGACCTGGCTGTCGGCGACGCGCTCGACCATCCACAGGTGCCGGGGCCGCAACCGGGGGTCGGGCCGCAGCACGCCCGTGCCCATCACACCCTGCGAGTCCGGCACGACCCCGGACCGGCTGTCCTTGGCGAGGAAGACCCGCGACGCGTCGCGGTACTCGTCCGGTACGCCCAGGTAGTGCAACGTCTCGTGGGCGAGCACGGCCGGTTCGGCGTCGGACCGCCAGTGGGTCTGGTCGACGGGGTGGTCGCCGACCTCGATCGTCGTGTGCGCCGCGCGGGGGTTGTCGACGAACTCCAGCGACACGTGGAACTGGTCGCCGCCCGGCAACCGGTGCCCGCCGTTGAACAGCGCGTCGACACCGGCGCGGGCGTTGTCGCGCACGGCGGACAACGCGGCCGGGTCGACCCCCGCGCCGGGCCGGAGGTGGACCCTGACGGTGAAGTCGCGCACCCACTGGCCGGGCGCGGCCTCGATGCGGCGCACGTCGTAGCGCACCACGCCGGTGAAGGCGTGCACGTCGCTCGGCGTGCTGTCGGTGGTGACGTCGGCGACCTCGGTGTCGACCGTGCGGACGTGAGCGTCGTCGCGTCGAGACGCCCACTGATCGGGCGTCACCGCATCCGGCCGCGGAGCGAACCAGTCCGCGGTCTCGGCCGTGCTGTGCCGCCACGACTCGTCGTCGAACACCGTGCGCGAAGGCCCTGGGTCCGCGTCGTCGAGCGGCGCCGGACGCGTGCGCGCCGGACCGCCGGGTTCGAAGGTGTGACGGCCGTCCTCGTCGACGTGGTGCGTGATGTGGACCGGCTTTCGCCCGCCCTTACCCGTGAACGGCTCGTGCACGGTGGTCGTGCCATCCGGGTGGTGGATCACGACGTCGTTCTTGAGCTCGGTCGCGATGAACCGCGCGGCCAGCTCGTCGGCGTGGCCGGCCCTGGTGTTCTCGGTCAGGTTCGGGCCGGCGGCGCGGGTGTGGTGCTGGACCAACGAGTTGACCAGATGCCCGTAGTCCACGATCGGATGGCTCTGAACGAACGACACGACGCTGTCCACGAGCTTCTTCGGGGCACCAGCCGCCGCCACGTCGAGCACCTTGGCCCGCAACCGGTCAGCGTTGGCCGCGTCCACCGCGCGGTAGAGACTGCCGGGCGCAGGCGACGGGGCGATCGGCAGGACCTGGTGCTTGATCGACCCGAAAGCCCTGGTCAGGGTGGTGGTGAGATCCGAGGTGGCCAGGTGGTGCGCCGCGACGGTCTTGTGCTCGCTCGCCACGCCCGCCGTCAGATCGGCCAGCACACCCGACAGCGGCGCGGAGATCGCCCGGTTCAGGGTGTTGTGGTCCTGGACGCCGAGATGAACCAGGTCCGGACCGGACGCCCGCCACTGCCACGGGCCGCTGCGGGCGGTCTGCGGTTCACGCTCCACGTGGGACTTCTTCGGGAAGTCCTTGCGGTACGTGGCCAGGCTCGTGTCCTTCTTGGTGGCCTTGTCGTCCTTCGGGTCCGCAGCTCCGAAGAACCGGTTCACCACCGTCGTGAGGTCCAGGTGCGACTGCGGCAGCTTGCCGTCCGTCGCCCAGCCCGCCGCCAGCCGCGACAGGTCGGTCTCGATCGCGCCGTTGGTGAAGTCGGTCGTGAAAGCCTCACCCCGCAACGGATGCCGGTTGTTCAGCGCGTCCACCCGCGCCCGCTCGACGACCTCGGCCCGGTGGTCCGGGTCGGCGCTGGGCCGCTGGAACTCCTCGCCGTGGATCCGGGTGAGCTCCTCGGCGTACAGCTTGTTGATGTTCCTGCCGAGGTTGGTGTACTCGGCGGCACCGTGGCCGAAGCGGACGGTGTCGTCGGCCACGAACGCCAGACCGTCGATGAACAGGTTCGGTTCCGGCGTGTACGGCAGCAACGGGTGCGTACCGACCTGGCGGTCACGCGCCCGCATGTCCTCGTCGATCAACTGCGCGAACTCGTCCGCGAACCCGGGCTTGTTCACCTTGGTCCGCGCTTTGCCCAGCGCCGCGATCTCGTTCTTCTTCGCCGTGATGTCCTTGGCCGTAGCACCCTTCTGGGTCAGCTCGGCCAGTTCCTGCTTGGCCTTCGCCTCGCTCTTGTCGATCCGGCCCAGGGTGTCGCGGACCAACTGCGCCGGATCACTGATCCGGTAACCACCGCTGATCATCAACGGCCGGCCGGGATCGACGCGCTCCCCCAGTTGACCCATCCGCAGCAGGCCGGCGACGTGCGTGAACACGTGATCGCCTGAGGGCACCGCGCGCGAGCCGGCGTCGAAGTCCTGCGCCGCCAGGTACGGGTGCGTGCCCTTGGCGACCATCGCCCCGATCGCCCACTTGCCGGCCGGGCTGTCGATCGTCTGGTTGCGCATGTCGCCATACGGGAACTTCTTGCCATCCCACACCAACGGCACCAACGCGACCGGCTCGGTACGCGACCGCACGATCGGCGCCGCCTGCTCCAGCGCCCGGGCCAGATCAGCCTCGCCGCCCGCCTTCACGTTCACGCCGAAGACGAACGCGACCTTGCCCTCGGCGTCCCGCGCACCGGCGAGCATGCCGTCCAGCACGGCGGGCAGCTCGTGCAGGGTGTTCTGGCCGACGATCGCCGTGACCACGAACGAGACCGGCTTCCGCTCGTCGATGCCGGTGGCGATCAGGTCGAGGTAGTCCTGTTTGGACGGCAGCCGCACGGGACCCGGTGCCAGCTCGTCGAACGCCGCGTTGTGCACGACCCGCGCCTCGTCCAGGGACGCCACCGACACTTCCGGGCCGTGCAGGACGACGTCCTCGAACCGCGTCCGCTTGGCCGACTGCTCGTCGCCCGGCACCGGCGAGCCGGAACCCGACTCCTCCCGTGGCCGCTTGGCCGGCGTCTCCGCCGCGTGGGACGGACCCGCGCCGTCACCCGGACGCGGGGCAGGCCGCGTGTCTCCGCGCGGTGCGTCGAAGAACGCGCCTTCCGTCCGGACAGCCACTCCCTCCGGCTCGGGCAGGGTGCGCCAGTCGCCGTCATCGTGCAGGACGGTGCCGTCTTCCCCATGCTCGCCGGAGGTCCGCAGTTCCAGCTCCGAGGTCGGCGCGTGCACCTGTCCGTCGAAGCCGAACTCGTCGGCCAGCGTCCGCTGGAACGACTCGGCCGTCGGGCCGTGCCCCGCGTCGGACACGAGCAGGGTCACCGAGTCGGCGTGCCCGTCGGTCACAGCGCGCTGGAACATCTCCGAATGGGCGACCAGCCGGGCGAAGTCGTCAGCCTCGACGTACCGGTGCGACCCGTCCGAGGTGACCAGGAAACGACCGTCGCTGCCCGCCGTGTCGACGAAGAACGTCCGGTCCGTCCACGGCGACGGCCTGGACGGCGCGTCGTCGATGTGCTGTGCGCCTTCGACATCGGCGTTCGCGCGGGGCGTGCGCTGGGTGACGTCCTTGCCCGAACCCTCGGCCCAGTCCTGGGCCAGGCGCGGCTCGGGGTGGAACGACATGCCGACGACGCGACCGTCGACCTCCAGCGGAACGGCGTCGACCGTGTTGGGCGAGAACCAGCCGTGCGTCCCGCTGACCGGGTCGAAGCCCCGCATCGGCTCCAGCGGGCCTTCGGGGAACGAACGCCACTCGCCACCGCCGTGCCGGAGCGACTCGGTCGGCGCGGTGACGGGCTGCAGGTGGCCGTGCACGCCGGCGAGCGCGGCCTGGAAGTCGCCCGCGAGACCGGCACCGGCACCGGAGGTGAACATGGTGAACCCGGTGACGTCCCCGGCTCGTGCCGGATCCGACATCGCGTCGGTGAACGTCCGGGTGGTCGCCACCAGATCCGCGAACTCCTCGCCGCCGAGCCGCAGCGTGGTTCCGTCGTGCAGACGCACCTGCACCGCGTCCGGCGTCGCGTCGGCGGCGATGACGAACGAGTCCTCCGACCGCGGGACGTCAGGATGCTGCGGGCCGTTCTGCTCGATCCACTGGGACAGGCCCCGGTGCGCGGACTCGTCGTGGAAGGACACACCCACCTGACGACCGCCGTGGTGCAGCGGCGTGGCCCGCACGTCGTCCGCGTGCACCAGCCGCCGCAGACCGGCACCGTCCACTCCGGACACCATCGGCCCCGCGGGACTGTGCAGGGTCCAGCCGCCGTCGGCGCTGAGCTCCGAGCGCCCGCCGCTGTCCACGATCTCGGCGCCGTCCTTCGGTGCGAACACCGGCGTCGTGGTGCCGAACTCCTGCTGCATCTTGGCCGCGAAGTCGCCGGCGGGATCGGTGTGCGATCGCGTCGTGCCTTCGGTTCCCGACGTGAGCAGCGCCAGCGCCTCCGGCCGTTCGTGCGCCATCGCGTCGCGGAACACCTGCGTGCTCGCCGCCACCCGGCCGAGCGTGCTGCCGTCGACCGCCAGGGGACCGTCCGGCGTGTGCACCACGAACCGGCCATCGCCCGAGGGATCAGCGTCGACGAAGAGCGTGCGATCCGGCAACGGCGCACCGTCGGCGACGTGGGCACCGGAGTCCACCCAGTCGGTCGCGTCGACACGCTCCGGGCCGGGCGCGCGGAACGACACGCCGATCGTGCGCCCGTCGCGGACCAGCGGGATCGACTCGACCCCGTCCGGGTCGAAGGCGCGGCGTCCGCCCTGCGGGTCCTGGCCCAGCACCTGCGCCATCCCGGACGACATGACCCGCCACTTGCCGCCGTCGGTGACGTAGGTGCCCCAGGTGCCGGCGCGCGGATCGGACGTCGTGCCCATCGGCCTGGTGGCCGCGACCACGGGCTGCCGCCGGCCGAACTGTCCCAGGGCGTGCTGGAGGTCGTGCGCGGCCCCACCGGGCGCGTCGATGTCGCCGACGTTGCAGACGAGCAGCGCCAGTGCTTCGGACTGGTTGCGCTCGACCGCCTTGTGGAACGGGCGGAGGTCGTTGAGCAGGTGCCCGAAGTCCTCACCGGAGACGTGCAGCCACCGGCCGTCCTTCAGGTCGACACCGAACGCGTTCGGGTAGCCGTGGGTGCTGATGTAGAAGCTGTTCTCGGGCCACGGCGCACGCGTCAAGCGGGCGCGCCCCTCCCTGGCCGCACGCGAACTCTGTTCGGGGGTCCTCACACCCTCCGGCAGGAGGACCGTCGTCTCGCGGTGGGTCAGCGTGCTGAGGTGGCCGTCGCCCTCGGTCTGGAGGTCGTCGGAGAAGGACAGCCCGACCGTGCTGCCGTCCTTCGACTTGAGCTGGCGGAACTTCACGTCGGAGCTGGTGAAGGAGAAGTGCTGGCCGGTCTCCGGGTCGATGCCCCGGAGGGTGACGCCCTGCACGACCTTGCTCCGATCGAAGCCGAGCACCCTGCGGACCTGCTGCGCCAGCTTCCGCAGCGGCGACGGCGATGTCCGGGCGGCGGGAGTCCGTTCCGGCGTCCGTGCGGGTTCGGCGTCCTGGCTGTGGCTCGGCTCGGCTCCGGTGCTGTCGACGTGCTGGGTGCTGTCGGCGTGCTCGGTACCGTCGGCGCTCCCAGTGCTGTCGGCGTGTTGGGTGCCGTCCGCGTGCGCGGTGCCGTCGCTGTTCGCCGTCCCGTCGGTCTCCTCCATGAGCTCGGCCAACGTGACGCGCCGCTGCCCGGTCTGCCCGGTCGGTTCCTCGGACCGACCGCCGCTCTCCGCCGACGCGTCGGCGTGCTCGGAGTGGGCGCTCCCGTCCGTCCTGCCCGGCTCATGGAACCCACGCCCGTCGGTCTGCTCGAAAAGCGACGCCAACGTGGGCCTTCGGCCGCTGCCCTCCCCTTCGCCACGAGAAGGCTGGGAGTCCTCGGTCGAACCATCCGACCGCGAAGTCGACGAGGACGAGTCAGCGTCAGACACCCGACCCGGCGTCTCGACACCACCCTCCGTCGACACGGACCGACCGCTGCCCTCCCCATCCCCACGGGAAACCCGCCCGATCGAACTGTCCGAAGTGGACATCCGGCTCGGCGTCTCCGCGTCGCTCTCCGCCAGCGCGGCGGCCTCGTCCCCTTCGTCGATCCGCTGCATGCGGTGCAGCGGACGCTCACTGGTCCGCCCCAACCGGACCGGAGGCTGCGGCGGAACGTAGGGCGCCGGCTGTGACTCATGCTGCGGCGACGTGTCACCCGACTCGCTCGGCGACGTGTCGGCCGACGAGCGGCTCTCCGGGCTGAACACCGTCCAGCCCGTGTCCGGGCGCAGCACCTCGGCGTTCGGATCGACACGGTTCGGGACAGTGCTGCGCAGCGGCGCGACCACGACCTGGTCGTGGCCGAACTGCTCCGAGAGCACCGACTGGAAGTCCTCCGCGGGACTGCTGCCACGCCGCGTGGCACCGGTTCCGGGGGCCTGCAGCACGATCGTCGAGACGGGACGGGAGCCGATGGCGCGCTGGAACGGCTCGGCCTCGGCGACGAGCCGGGCCATCGTGGCGCCGTCGACGACTCGGCGGGAGCCGTCGGCCAGCCTGACCTCGAAGCCGCCGCGCCTGGCGTTGGCGTCGACGTGGAAGGCGTCCGGAGACGCGCCCTCCGGCAGTCGCCTGGGCTCGGTACGGAACGAGATGCCGACGGTGCGGCCGTCGCGGAGGACCGGCTGCGTGCGCACCTCGGCGGGGTCGAAGTGGTGCGTACGGCCGAGGCGGTCCCGGCCGGACACCGTGGCCGGCAGGTCCCACGTGGTCCACCCGGTGGTGGAGTGCGACTGGCCGCGGCCGGGCGAGAACTCCCCGAGTGCGGCGTTGACGTCGGGCGTCGTGCCGGAGGTCGGGCTGGGAACGTTCGGATCGTGCAGGCCGAGAGCTTCGAGACCGCGGCGGTCGACCTCGAGCAGGATCGGCTCGTCGGGCTCGGTGCGCACCGTCTCCGACCACTCGGCCGGGGCACGCTTGCCGGTGTAGGTGGGCTTGATCTGCCACACCGGCTTGGCCCGCACCAGGTACCGCTCCCCGGCATCGCCGGTCGTGGCGGGGACGTCGTGGCGGCTGGTGACGGTGCTGAGGTCCTCGATGCTCCAGGGCAGCACCGGGGTGGATGTCTCGGCGATCGGCAGCGTCGGGCGGGGACGGGCGTGTTCGATCGGTATGGAGCTCACGGCGCCTGCCACCGCCACGCTGAGCTGTCCGGTGCGCGAGGTGGTGGCGGTCAGGCTGCTGTCTTCGCTGTGCTCCCGGCTCAGCGGCTTGTCCAGCACACGCACGAGCTCACGGTCGACGAGGTCGGCGCCGACGCGCACGTGCGAGACGGGGTCGCTGCCGAGGCGCACGACGTGGCCCGTCGGCGAGAGGAGATCGGCCATCTGGGCCCGCAGCGGCGCGGTGCCGGTCTCGGCCACCAGCTGCTGCATCGTCCTCGGGTGCAGCATCGGCCGGCCGCCCAGGCCGGTCGCGAGTTCGTGCAACGCGTGACGCAGGCGTGGTGAGGTGAACGGGCGGACGTGCACCGGCACGTCGGTCGGCAGGCCGAGCGGCTGGAGCTGCGCACGCTGCTGCTCGTGCAGCGAACCCTCCGCCCGGTCGAGCGGGCGCGGCGGTTCGGTGTCGGCGCGCACGACGTCCTCGACCGGCACGGTCGAGCGTGCTGCTCCGGGCAGGGTGAACTCGGTGTTCCAGCTCTCCCGCACCGCCCTCGGTCCCGGCGTCGGCAGCCAGAGGGGCAGGTGCTTGCTGAAGAAGCCCCGCTGCGCGTAGGGGTGGACCTCCATCGTGACGTGCAGGTCGTGCACGAACTGGGCGGCGTCGCTGGTGTGCTCGACCTGCACGGCGTCCGTGCGGGTGGTGGAGAGCTCGGTCGTGTCCTCACGGCGCCAGGTGCCGGTCACCGGGCTCACGGTCAGGCCGACCGCGGGCCTGCCCTTCGTCGAGTAGCCGACGAAGCCCCGCACGCCGCCGTCGAACCGCCTGCCCCTGCCCGCCGAGGCGGAGCTGCCCTGCGAGGTCTCCACCCGGTCGGTGGTGGACGACTCGGTGATCACGCGCTGGTAGCGGCCCTCCCCCAGCGTGGCCCGCAGCACGATCAGCTGCTCGGCCCGGCCGAACGCGAGGTCGCCCTCGACGAAGACGGCGCGGCCGCCGGTGAGCATGTCGTCCAGCATCGAGTTGGCGAGGGCGCCGGACAGCGTCGGCCCCAGCACGTCCTGCACCAGCCGCTCGTTGATCGGCTCGAACGGGTGGCGCGTCGTCTGACTGAAGGGACCGCCCAGCGTGGCCGCGGCACCTTCCACGACGCGGGTGGCGCGCATGCCGCCGTTCTGCCGGGTCCAGTGGCGCAACCGGTCCTCGACCTGCCGCACCAGTTCGGTGCCCGCGGCGGACCGGTACAGCTCGACCGTGCCGGTGCCGGTACCGACGTCGCTCGGCGCGCGCAGCGGCTGTGCGTCGAGTTCCTCGGCGCGCGTGGACGTTTCCGGCGTCTCAACGGTGTCGTGCTCGGCCGGAGTTTCCTCCTGCCGGTGAGTGCGGTAGTGCTCGGCGTCGGCCGGGTCGAGCTTGGCCAGGTCGGCCTCGGACAGCGCACCGACGCGGTGGATCTCGCTCGCGGGCACCCAGATCCGGACGCCGTCGGGCACGTGGATCCACTTCGACTGCTCGCGGGCGGATCCCTGGTGCCACATGCCGGTGAGGTCGCCCCAGTTGTGGCGCACCGACGCCCGCACCTGGTGCGTGGTGTCGTACTTGACCAGATAGCCGCGCTCGGTGTGCTGTTCCCTGGACTCGACCGGGGTACCGCGCGTCTGGCCCGCCCCCTCCGAGCGGTGGACGCCACCGCCCACCGAGACGGAGCCGCTGAAGCCGATCTTCTTGGTGATCGGGGTCGCGACGGCGGCACCGATCCTCACCTGGTACCCGTGCCGGGCTTCCGACCTGGTCTCGCCGCTCGTTCCCAGCCGCCGGCCGGAGCGGAAGACGTGGGCGTCGTCGACGGCCACGACATGCGGTTCCCCGAGCGTGGTGGAGAAGTCCACCCTCGCGTCGTGTTCCCGGCCACCGGCCAGCCCACCGTTGTTGTGGCTGCGCAGGTGGAGCGTGTCCTGGAAGAGCGCGGCGCGGTCGAACCCGGCCGCACGGGCGAGCGGGCTGGTGAACTGCTCCAGGGCGCCGAGCGCGACGTTGCGCTCGTCGGGCTCACCGGTCCTGCGGTCGAAGGCGTGCCTGCTCTTGTGCTCGTCGAACCGCGGCGGCGCCGAGCCGACGAACGGACGGGCCAGCCAGTCCAGCAGGCCAGGTCCCTCCGGACGGCCGACCATCGCGGACACGGTCTGCGTCAGACCGGGCACGGGCCTGATCGACTCCAGCTCGAAACCGGCGGGCAACTCGCCCAGCGGACCGCGGCCGGTGCCGGAGTCGGTGTCGAGGCCGGGATCGCTGTCAAGCCACACCGGATCCTCGGCGTGCGATGCCCCCGAGTCGGGTTCCAGCACCGTGCCGCCGCGTTGTGGCGTGTCGATGTCGACGGCACCCTCGATGTGGTTCACCAGCAGCACCGGCGGCTGGCCCTCCGGCCAGTGCAGCCGCTCGCCCGGCTCCGACCAGCGACCGCCGACGTGCACCTCGAACTTCGCGGGGTAGGTGTAGCGGTGCACCGGCTCCGCGTTCACCAGCGACCGCTCGGACTGCACCTGCTGCTCGGTCGTCCGGGTGTCGGTGACGCTCTGGTCCCTCGTGAGCGACAGGCTCCCGGACGGGAAGACCGGCTGCTTGGGCGCGTTCGGGTCGACCTGGCCCGGCTTGAGGTTCGCCATCGGCTTGTGCGGCGTGCCGTAGGCGTTCCCGGACAGCCCGACGGTCGTCTCGCTGCCCTTCGTGACCGTCGTCGTGTGGGTGTGGCCGAGCTCGACCCTGCCCTCGAAGGTCCGCGACGGCACCGGGCCGACGTGCTGTCCGTCCTCGCGCACCAGGGAGCCGCGCACGAAGATGTCGGGTGCTCCCTTGACCCACGCGCTGAGCGGGAACCGCACGCCGTCGCCGCCGTTCGCGACCTCCCTGGCGTGCTCGCGGAGGAAGTCGCGGAACCGGTCGGCCAGCCTGGGCAGGTCCTCGCCGCTGATCTCGCCACGGCCCCACAGCTTGTGCAGCGCCGTGCCCGCGACGTCGTCGAGCGTGGCGTCGTCGAGGCGGTACCGCGCATCGACGCGGTCGGGCACGTCCAGCCGTTCCGCCGCAGGCGAACTCGTGTCCGTGCGCACCGGTTCCTGAGGTCCGGCCCACACGGTCGCCGAGCCCTCCACCCGGACGACGACCTCGGGTTCGTAGTGCCGCACCTTCGCCGGATCGACGGGCTTCGTGTCCGGGGCGCCCTGGTGGTCGGTGGCGATGCCGCCGTCAGCCGGCGCGTCGGTCTTGCGCACGCCCTCGCCGATGCGGACGACGTAGGTGAGCCCGGTCCGGTGCTTGTCCAGTTGTCCCGAGTAGACGGTGCTCAGCTCGGCCGCGTGCCGGTGGGTGGTGCTCGTTCCGGTGGTGGTGTTGACGAAGCGGCTCAGGGTGAAGCCGCCGAAACCACCGTCGGCGCTGACGATGTCGCCGATGCTGATCTCCGTACCGGCGCCGCGACGGCGCTTGTTCGTCTGCCCGTCGGTGATCTCCGACGAGGTCGACTCGGTGCGGGTGAGCTTCGCCTCGACCGTGCTCCTGCTGATCTCGCCCTGGGCGGCGATGCCGACCACCACGTCAACGGGCTTCTTGCCGTTGAAGGCGAACCGCTCGTGGACGGCCCCGCCGCTGAAGAGCTCGTTCGCCCGTGCGGGCAGCGTCTGCAACCACGCGCGGAAGTCGCGCGCGGCCGGGTCGTTGATGCGCAGGTCGAGCGCCTCGGAAACCTTGCGGTAGACCGTGCCCAGCCCGCTGAGCTCGACGTGCTCGAAGGTCTCCGGCCGCAACCGCGCCGGTGCGTCCGTCACCTCGGGCTGCTGCGGCCAGGTGAGTTCCATCCGCACGTCGTGCGTGTCGGTCCTGGTGACATCGCTGCTCCACGGGAAGCGGCCCGGCTTGCGCACGGTGATCCGGTAGGCGACGTCGTGCTGGGCGGTCGTGACCGGGCGGCCGGGCTCCTCCAGGTCGGCCGTGCGGGTGTGCTCGGTGGCGGTGGTCAGCGTCGCGTCACGCGTGTTGACCAGGTCACCGACACTCGCCGAGAAGATCACCCACGGCGCCGGCACCCGGATCGACCGCGGGTCGAGGCCGGACTGCTTGCGCGCGGTGGTGACGTCCGTGCGCGTGGACTGGCGGAACTGCTCGTGCACCACGGTCGACGTGGCGTGCCTCGGCTCGACCGGCGAGTGGACCGAGACCACCTCGACGGTGATCTGGGGCCCCTTGTGGCGCCCGCCGAAGTCGACGGTCAGCCCACCGTCGAGAATCCGGTTGAACTGCTCCTTGAGATTGCCGTCGGAGAACGCCGTGCCGACCATCCGGCGCAGCACGCTGCCCGGCTTGCCCGCCTTCTTGCCGAGCAGCCCGACGATCTTGTCGCGCAACTGGGCGCCGTCGACGTCGCCTTCCACCTTGACGCCGTCGGCCTTGGCCCGGCGCGCCCGCTCGGCCGGGTCGGTGAACCCGTCTCCGCTGCGCTGCGGTTCCGGCGAGGACCCGCCGGACTCGCTCTCGATCTCGTTCACCTGGCTGGTGCCGCCGGCGTCCGTGTCGTTCAGCTGGCGCGGAATGGTCCCGGCCGGCTCGACGCGCTGCGGACCGGACAGGTTTTCGACGTGGCGAACGTGCTGGACGGGCAGGGTGAGCGCATCCGGGCCGCGGTTGCCCAGCAGGTGGCGGAACGGCTCCACCTGGGCGACCAGCCGGGCCGCGGTCTCGCCGTCGATGCGCACGAACCCCTTGGAACCGTGCTCGTTGTTCAGAACCGTGACCGGCAACGGCCCGGAGACCAGCGTGTGCCAGACGGAGCCCCGGGGCAGCCCGGCGGACGGGAACACGTCCGACACCGAGCGCACGTCGCCGGCCCACCGCAACTGCACGTAACCCTCGAGTTGCGTCCTACCCGCGACCGGCCCGCCGTCCCTGGTGAAGACGGTGACCTCGACAGCCCGGCCGGTCGGTGCCAGCACCGAGAACACGCTGCCGTCGGCGGGCAGGAGCACGTGTGCCGTGGCGGCCGGAACGATCCGCGGATCGTGGTGCGGCGCAACGATTTCGTGGGACAGGTTCGCCGGCGTGGCGAGTGGCTGCGCCTCAAGCCTCACGATCGGCAGGTCGGCGCCCAGCCGCTCGTTCAGTGCACGCTGGAAGTCGTGTGCGGCCGTGCCGTCTACGAGGGAGCCCGGCACCACCACGGCGGTGAGATCGCCATGAGCCACCACTGGCCGGAAGGACTCGATCCGCTCAGTCACACCGGCGAACGTCGCGGCGTCCATGGACACCGTGCTGCCGTCGGAATGCCGCAGGACGAACCGGTTCTCCGTCGAAGTGACGTTGGCGTCGACGTCGGCGTTGTGGACCACACCGGGCTCGGCGGTCGCCGGCCGTGTGGCCGAACCACCGGCGTCGCCGCCGGCGTGGAAGGACGCACCCACCGTGTGCGCACCGGACGTTTGCGGCTGGGACACCACGTTCGGACGCTGGAAGGGCGGCGTGGCGCCGGTGTCGTCCAGGTTCCGCAGCGTGGCGGAGTCGCGTCCGAGCAGACGCCTGATCGGACGCGTCACCGACGACCACCGGCTGGTCCGCGGTTCCCGGTCGCGCCCGCCGCCCGACGGCGGGTCCTGCGGCCCGGGCCCGGATGCGGCGGTCGTGGCCGGGTCCTCAGTGGACTGTCGCTCGGGGAACTCGTGCCACCGGCCGCCGTCCGCGACGGAGTACTCCACCTGGCCGGTGCTCTCGGTGAGCCGCGAGTAGACGTCGCGGTTCGGCGCGAACACGCGCGGCGGCTGGAACGACTCGGACAGCGCCTGGTGGAAGTCGCGCGCGGTGCCGGACGGACCGTCGAGGGTGACGGGGTCGCACACCACCATGACGAGTGCTTCGGTCTGCGAGCGGTTGAGGGCCTTGTGGAACGTCTTCAGGTCGTTCACCAACCGGCCGAACGTCCGGCCGTCGACGTTGACCTCCGTACCGTCGCGCAGCGCGACGCGGGCGCGGTTCTCGCCGCCGTGCGCGAAGACGTGCAGCGAGTTCCTCGGCCACGGCGCGGGCACGCTCTCGAACTCGCCCGCCGCGCGGGCCTGGCTGATGCCCTCCCCGTCCCGCACGCCCGCGGGGAACAGCTGGGTCGTCTCGGACGGGTCGTGCCGCTGCAACCAGGAACGCACATCGGCCTTGTCCTGGCCACGGTAGAAGATGAGGCCGACATCGCGGCCGTTGCGCGACACCCGCGTGGCCTTCACGTCCGCCGCGTGGAACGTCCTGCGCGTGCCGTCGGCGACGCCCTCGCCGTGCAGTTCGACGTTCTCGCGGGTCGCGGTCCGCAGACCCAGCCGTTCCTGGACCCAGTGCGTGGCCCGCTCGGTCCGCGACGGGCGGCTGCTCGTCTCCGGGGTCCGCTCGGCTTCCGGTTGCCGCTGCAGGAAGGCCGCGAGGCCGGACCGGCGCGGGGCCGGCTGGGCGGTCTCCTGCGTCGTCTCCGCCGTATTGCCTGCGTTGTCCGCCTCGTTGAGGGCGTGGAGCTCGTCGCCTTCCGGGATGGTTTCCAGCCGGGCGGGAGCCCCAGGGCGCGACGTCTCCGTCGTGTCCGTCGTGACCGTCGGGTCTGCCGTGGTCGACGGGTCTGCCGTGGTCGACGGGTCTGCCGTGGTCGACGGGTCTGCCGTGGTCGACGGGTCTGCCGTGGTCGACGGGTCCGCCGTGGTCGACGGGTCCGCCGTGGTCGACGGGTCCGCCGTGGTCGACGGGTCCGCCGTGGTCGACGGGTCCGCCGTGGTCGACGGGTCCGCGGGCCGTTCGATCACCGGTGCGGTCGGGTCGTCCAGACCGAGGCGCCGCAAGCCTTCCCGGTTCGTCTCGATCAGGACCGGCCGGTCCGCCTCGGTGCGCACCGGCGCACTCCACGCCTGCGGCGCACGCGAGCTGCGGTAGCCGGGGGTGATCTCCCAGGCCGGCGTCAGGCGCACCAGGTACCGGCGGTTCTCCACACTGTCCGGACCGTCCGGAGTGGACGGATCGTCCTTCGGCTTCGCCGGCGTCGACTCCTTGGTCGTGGAGGACTCACCCGTGCTGGAGGTCTCCCATTCCCGCTTGAGCGTGGTGTCGTGGATCATCTCGCTGGGCCGCTGGGCGGCGCCCCTGAGCTGTGGCTCGTTGGTGGCCGACGACGAGGTGCCTTTGAGCTCGGTCTTGGCCGAGTGCTTGACCGACGCCGTCCCCGTCTCGGTCACGTCCAGGGTGGCCGGCGTGTCCAGCACCTCGACCAGCTCGCGCTTGACGACGTCGACCGAGATCTTCACGTTCTTGACGCCACCGCTGGAGAACTTCACCTCGTGGCCGCTGGGCGACATCAGGTCTTTCAGGTGCGCGCGCAGCATCGGTGACGTCGTCGCCGCCTGCAGTTCGTGGATCGCGCGCGGCGACATCATCGGCCGGCCGTTGCCGCCGCCCGCCAGCTCGCGGATCGCGTCGTTCAGCTTCGGGGCGTCGAACGGGCGGATCACGGCGTCGTCGGACAGACCGGCCGGCTTACCTTCCTGCTCCGGCAGGTCCCGCAGCGAACCCTCGGACTGCGTCATCGGCGGGCGTGGCTCCCGGCCCGTCAGCGGGACGGCCTCGTCGACCGGCACGGTCGACCGGACCGCACCCTTCAACTCGAAGCTGCCCTCGAAGTGCTCGGCCAGCTTGCGTGAGCCGGGCAGCAGCATCCGGTAGGCGCCGGAACGCGCGTAGGAGTAGACCTCCATCTTGACCTTGAGGTCGTGCAGGAACTCGACGCTGTCGGACTCGTTGGCGTACTTGACCTTCTCGCCGCGTTCCTGGCCCAGCTCGATTTCGTTCCTGCGGGTGTGGGCGAGCGCGCCGCCCTGGCTCAGGCCCCAGCCGATCTGGCCCTGCCTGGCCTGGCCCGCGGTGAAGCCGAGCCCGCCTTCCACGACCCAGCCGCGGTTGGTCTTCGTGCCGGACTTGTCGCTCGACCTCAGGTCGACCTCGACGTTCTCCTTCTCCACGGTCCGGTGGTAGGCACCGTCGCCCAGCTCCGCCGTGAGCACCACCAGCTGCTCGATCTTGCCGAGAGGGCGGTGGCCGGGCAGGAAGATCGGCAGACCGTTGCCGAGCATATCCCGCAGCGCGGCGTTGAAGTCCGCCCCGACGAGCTTCGGGCCGAGCACGTCGGACACCAGCCGGTCGTTGATCGGCTCGAACTCGGCCTGCCGCCTGCTCGGCCCGCCGACCAGCTGCCGGGCCAGATCGACCAGTCCCGCCGGCCGGAAGGCCTCGGGCTGCTTCGTCCAGTCCGCCAGGTGCGCCGCGATCTGGGTGAGCAGCTCCTTGCCGGACTCCGGCCGGTACACCTCGACCCGGCCGGTTCCCCTGCCGACGTCGGCGGGCGGGCGCAGGTCGTCGCGCTCGGGCAGCTCGTCGACCGGCGTTTCCTGGCCACGGCTGACCGGTTCCTCGCCGAGGTCGTGCATCGGCTCCTTACCGGGGCGCCTGCTCGGTCCCTCATCGCCGGCAGTGGTCCCGGTGGTGCTGTCCGCAACGGTCTCAATGCCGCTTTCGGTGTCAC
Source organism: Lentzea alba (assembly GCF_011067745.1). Lineage (GTDB taxonomy): Bacteria > Actinomycetota > Actinomycetes > Mycobacteriales > Pseudonocardiaceae > Lentzea > Lentzea alba. The sequence continues at coordinate 4,278 of NZ_JAAMPJ010000010.1, read as the reverse complement.
TGTGGGCAGAATGCTCGGAAGCGCCGCTGGAGGCACCCTCGGTGGCACTGTCGGAAGCCGCCTGCCGCTCGTACCGGCGGGCGTCGGCCGGGTCGAGCTTGGCGAGATCGCCGTCCAGCAGGTGCCCGATGCGGTGGATCTCGCTCGCGGGCACCCAGACCGTCGCGGCGTCCGGCACGTGGACCCATTTGGTCGCCTCGCGGGTGGGCACCGGCCACTCGTGACCGAATCCGGCGATGTCGTGCCAGACGTGCTGCGCCTTGGTGTGCACCTTGTGCGTGGCGTCGAAGCTGACCAGGTAGCCGCGCTCGGACCGGGTCGCGGTCTCGGTCGACCGAACCGTGTCGCCGTGCGAGGTCTCCTTGCCCCAGAGGAACCCGCCGCTGGCGTAAGCGGTGACGGTGGGCGTCACCTTGTCCTTGCCCACCGGGAACGTGTTGCCGAAGTCGACCCGCGCCTTGACGCCGTGGCTGTCGGTCTTCGTCCGCGTGACCTCGGTGCCGTGGATGTCACCCGCCGAGAACCGGTGCGCCTCGTCGACCGTCAGGATCTTCGGGTTCGCCAGCTCCGTCTCGAGCTCGACCCGCGCGGTCCGCTCCCGGTTCGCCACCGCACCGGGCCGGTTGTGGCTCTTGAGCACGACGAAGTCCGAGCCGCGCGCCGCGCGTTCGAACCTCGCCACCCGCGCCGGCGAGCTCGTGAAGTTCTCCAGCGCGTCGCGGGCCGCGTTGCGCTCGTCGAGCTCGCCTTCCTGACGACTCAACGGCCCCAGGCCCTTGTGCTCGTCGAAGCGAGCAGGACGGCTGCCGGCCAGCGGCGACGTCACGAAGGTGAGCCAACTCGCCTCACGCGGCGCGTCGATCATCTTCGCGACCGTGCCGAGCATCTCCGGGATCGGCTTGAGCGAGTCGAGCTCGACGCGCGGCGGCAGGTACGCGCGCCGTTGCTGCTGCTGGGACTCCGGCGGCTCACCCTCGTGCCACACGGGCGTGGTGTCGCCGCGCTCGGTGACCGATTCGTCCAGTGGCACGGGCCGTTCGCTCGCCACGACCTCGATCTCGCTGTGGAACCTGTGGGCGTCCTCCGCGTGCATCGGCTCGCCGGGGTCGGCCCACCGGCCACCGAAGCGGATCTCGAACTCCGCCGGGAAGCGGACCCGGTGCAGGGGCCGGTCGCTCTCGGTCTGCACCTCGTGACCGACCTGGTGCTTGATCTCGTTGGAGTCCTTGAACGTGCCCTCGTAACCGACCCCGACGGTGCCGCTGCGCGAGTACTCGTTCTTCACCGACTTGAAACCGGACGCGGTGACGCCACCGGTCACCTCGGTGCTCTTGCCGACCTCGACGCTGTCGATCTGCTCGGCCCGGCGCTTGCCCGTCCCGGTCTCGCTCGGCACGACACCGGCGTACTTCGGCTGTGAGAGGTCCGGGATGGCGCGCACGAACACGTCGGGCGCCTTGCCGTGCCAGCCTTCCAGCGGGAACCGCACGCCGTCGCCACCGCGGACGAGGTCGTGGGCGTGGTCTTCCAGGAAACGCCGGAAGCGCTGCTCGACCTCGGCCAGGTCACCGGCCCGCACCAAACCGTCGACCTCGAGCCGGTGCAGCACCGCGCCGGTCAGGTGGGAGAGCGTCTCCTCGGGCAGCCGGTGGTCGGCGTCCACCCGGTCCAGCACCCGTGCCGCGTCCAAACCGGGCGGCATGGCCGGTGCCTCGTGTGCGGGTCGCGTGGCCGGGTCCGGCGCACTGACCGTCGACGGCGCGCCGGAGGTCGAGGGGTCGTGCACCGTCGACGTTGACGGCGCGGCGGCGTCACCGGCGTCGTGCGGCTTGCTCCACACCGTCGCCTTGCCGTCGACCTTGAGCACGACGTCAGGTTCGTAGTGACGCACCTTCGCGGGGTCGACCGGCTTGGCGGCCTTGACCTTCGCCCGTTCCTCCGGCGTGGCGCTCTCGTCGTGGAAGTTCTCCGGCTTTGACATGTCGTGCTCGCCGGCGATGGCCGGCCTGCCGTCGCGGCTCCCGGCCGTCGGCGCGTCCACCTTGTGCTGTCCGTCGCCGACCCTCACGACGAACTCGAACTGGACGTCCTGCTTGGTGACCGGCCCGGTGTACGTGGCGGAGAACTCGTCGTGGACCTTCTGCGTGACACGCGTCTCGGTCTTGGTGCTGCGGAAGAAGCCGACGTTGGGACCGATGCCCCCGCCGGGGTTGATGCCCTTCTTGAAGGTGCCGAACTGCAGGCCGACCGCACCACCTCGGCGCCGCGTTATGGACTCACCGCTGCTGGTCTCGGCACTGGCCTCACGGGACCGCGTGATGGTGCCGGGCGTCTCGCTGTGCGGATGCGTGACCTTCGGCTCGGTGACCGAGACGATGATCTCCGTGCGGCCACTGCGGCCGGGCAACCTGAACGACGAGCGCTGCGGCTTGCCGCTGAGCAGTTCCGGTGCCGTCGCGGGCAGCGTGTGCAGCCAGTCGCGCAGCCGGCGCGCCCCTTCCGAGCTCGGCGGGAAACCACCGAGCTCGGACTCCACGGCGTGGTAGACGTCGCCGAGCCCGGCGAAGTCGGCGTGCACGACGTCCTGCGGACGCTCCAGCTTGGTCGTGTGGGCGTTGCCCGGGTCCACCGAGCGGGGCGCCTCCGGCCACAGCAGCGTGACCGGCACCGACACGTTGTCCGTCTTCTTGACCGGATTCAACGGCAGGAAACTCGGCGTGCGCGGCTTGCGCGCGGTGATCGTGAACTGAACGTCGTGCAGCGACTTCTCACCGGGCACGTCGGTCTGCTCGACCTTCGTCTCCCCCTTGGACAGGGTCTTCGACGTCAGATCCGAGCCCCGCGCGTTGAACAGACCACCGACCCGCACGGTGAGCGCCGCGATCTTGAACGGAATCCGGAAGTTGCGTTCCCCCGTGGAGACCAGCAACCGAGCGTTGCTCAGGCTGGTCTTCATCTGGTCGCGCGAGTGGGAGCCGGTGATGCCGGTCGTGGTCCGGGTCGGGCTGCTGGGCGGCGAGCCGAGCGACGTGATGTCGAGCCGGATCTGCGGAGCACTGCGCCGGCGCGAGCCGAGGTCGACGATGAGCCCGCCGTCGAGCGCGCGGTGGAAGTGCGCCTTCAGGTTCTCGTCGGAGAACTGCTGCTCCACCAACGCCTTCAGCGCCCGATCGCCGCGGCTGTCCTTGAGGTTGAGCATGCCGACGATGGCCTCGCGCACCGACTTGCCGTCGATGTCGCCTTCGACCTTGGGCCGCTCGACCCGAGCGCGCTCGACCCTGCTGGTGGGCGTGACCGGCCGCGGCCGTTCCGCGGAGTTCTGCCGCTCGTTGGGCACCGGCGGCGTCTCGGGGTGTTGCACCGGCTCCTGCGTGATCTCGTCGACCGGGTGCGTCTGGTCCGGGTGCGAGGGCTCATCAGGGCGCCGGACGTGCGGCGGCTGCTGCGCCAAGGGATCCAACGGCCCGGGCACGGGCACGGTCTGGTCGCCCGAGTGCCGGTCGTCGTGGCGCGCGGCCGGGCTCACCGGCCTGGACTCGGTGACCGGCGAGGTCGGCTTGGACTCGGTGGTCTGCGGGGTCGTCTTGGGCTCGCCACCGGACGTGCTCGTCTTGGGCTCGGTGACCGGCGGGGTCGACGAGCCGGTTTCCGTGGTGGGCCGCACGGAGGGCTTCCCGGAACCGTGCGAGGCCGCAGTCGTGCTGTGCTGTTCGGTGCCGCTGGTCGTCGTCGGACGGGCGCCCGAGGTGGTCGGGCGTTCCTGCGTGGTCGGGCCTGTGGCGGGGCGGTCCGTCGTGGTCGGCGTCGTGGTGGTCGTGGTCGGCGACGACGTGGTCGGCGACGGCGTAGTCGGCGTCGGCGTGGTCGTGGTCGGCGTCGGCGACGTGGTGGTCGTAGTCGGCGTGGTCGGCGACGGCGTGGTCGACGTCGGCGACGTGGTGGTCGGCGTGGTCGTAGTCGGCGTGGTCGGCGTCGGCGTGGTCGTAGTCGGCGTGGTCGTAGTCGGCGTGGTCGTAGTCGGCGTGGTCGGCGTGGTCGGCGTGGTCGGCGACGTCGTGGTCGGCGACGTCGTGGTCGGCGACGTCGTGGTCGGCGACGTGGTGGTCGGCGACGTGGTGGTCGGCGACGTGGTGGTCGGCGACGTGGTGGTCGGCGACGTGGTGGTCGGCGACGTGGTGGTCGGCGACGACGTGGTCGGCGACGACGTAGTCGGCGACGTCGTGGTCGGCGACGTCGTAGTCGGCGACGTCGTGGTCGGCGACGTCGTGGTCGGCGACG
>NZ_JAAMPJ010000001.1:482828-1676963 GCF_011067745.1 Lentzea alba | reverse complement strand
CGCCGCGCCCACCGCTGCAGCGTCTCCCGCTCCTGCTCGGTCAACGTCACCACAGCAGGAGGACGTCCAATCCGCGCCATCAACCCACACTAGACTTACCTGGCGGATTTCCGGCGCACGACACTAGTTTGTGATCAACCGCTTCTAGAACTGCACGTTCACGCACGCGAGGCGGGGTCCGGCGGTGCCCGCCTCGCCGGGCTTGGTGTGCGTGTGTTCGTTGTGGAGCATCACGGACTGCGCGTGCCGCTCGGTGAACTGCCAGTCCACAGTGGACCTGGTGTGGGCGAACCCGTTGCCGTCGGTGTGCACGTCGAGCCAGATCTCGTTGTCGGGGTTGGCATACGCCGGGTCGACCGACGGCTGGAACGGGTCCACCACGTGCTGGAAGTGCGGCCCCGAGTCCGCCGGCGCCGCACCGCACTTCTTCACGTGCACGTGCGCCCCGTACGCCCGATGCGGCAGCAATCCCTTCAGCACCAGCAAAACAGTCGTGCCACCGCTGAGGGTCGGTACGCCGACGACGGTCACCTTCGCGCCGCTCGGCACCTTGGCGTCGTAGGTGACGGCTTTTGCCTTGTCGCTGAAGCTCTCGAACTTGCCGGACGTGTGGGCCACCCTCGCCGGTTCGGCGTGCGCGGTCCCGGTGAACAGGAACGCGGCGGCAACCGCGATCGCGATCGTCTTCATGGATCACTTGCATAGTGGTATCCGGACCACGCCGCCATTTTTGAGACACGAACGGCGTTTCAAACTGGCTCACATGGGGTACGTGTGCGACGTGAGCGAAGCCGAGGAGTCCGACCAACGCAGACTCGCCCGCAACGTGAACGAGCTGCTGCAGGAGCTCCGCGTGGCCCAGGCCGGCGTGCAGATCCTGTTCGGCTTCCTGCTCTCCATCGCCTTCACCGAGAAGTACGCCTCCACCAGCGGTTATGTCCGGGCGACGCACCTGATCACGGTCATGTGCGCCGCCGTCGCCGTGGCCTTCCTGACCGCCCCCGCCGCCTGGCACCGGATGTTGTTCCGCCAGGGCCGCCGCGAGGACGTGGTCCGCAAGGGCAACACCTTCGCCCTGATCGGCCTGGCCTTCCTGGCCCTGGCCATGACCGGCACCGTCCTCCTGCTCGCCGAGGTGATCCTGGGCGGCTGGCTCGCGGTGATCGTCGGCGTGGTGGCGTTCGTCGTCTTCACGGGCCTCTGGTTCGCCCTGCCGTCCATCTCATCCCATGGTGCTGAGGACCGCGAGCGCCCCTAGCCCCACCGCCGCCGGCAGCGCGATCAGCACCTGCCGCCGAGTGGGCCGGGATTGCTCGGCGAGCACTCGGATCCCCAACGGCACCAACGCGACGCACAGTCCAGCGGTGCCCACAATGGACACCAGCTCGGTGCCCTTCAACACCCCGAGCGGCAACAGCCCCATGGTCGCGAGCGCGGTCGATCGGACGGCCCCGAGCACGCCGCTCCGATAGGCCGCGAACGCCAGCACGAACCACCCGAACATGATCGTGAACGACAGGAAGCTGAACAGGTGCAGGTCGCCGTACCCCTTGGCCACCAGCTCCGTTGCGCCTTCGACGCCCAGCTGCTTCGTGGCGCTGAACGCCGCGTGGTCCACCCCGGCGTGAAACGTCCGCCCGAACAGCCCGACGACCACCAGCACCCCGGCCCAGGCTGCCCACCCCGGCCGCGTCGCCCCGATCCGCTGCGCGAGAGAAGCCACCGCGGCCGACATGACGACGTTTCCCGCCAAGAACGACGTGTAAGCCGCCGTCATCAGACCCGGATGTTCCGCCACAGCCCGCAGCTGGTCCGGAAAGAAGAAGTTGAACGGCGACCGCAACAACGTCCCGACCAGGAGCAGCGCCGGCCCCAGCACCAGCGCCGCCCCACCAATCCACGCCCCAGGAAGTCTCATACCTGAACGTTGTCACCGCCGGCGCTCCGCCGGATCGGCCCACGGTCCGGCCCGGTGACTCAGACCACGGTCCGAGTCAGCTCGTGGCCGCGGCGGCGATCTTCATGACGATCTTCGGCTGGCCGTCCGGCGACTTCACGGTCGGATTGACCGAGTGCACGATCTTCCGCTCCAGGCCACGGGTGGCGAACACACCGCTCGAGTACCCGTGCCGGCTGCCGGTCTTTCCCCACAGCTCCACGCCGTTCAGCACGATCCTCGACAGGCCCTGGCTGTAGAGGGCGGGCCCGCCGCCGTCGAACGTGGGCACGTCCGGAACGGTGAAGAGCCTGGTCATCATCTCGTGGCCGAGCAGCCGTCCGCGGAACAGACCGGTGATGAACCCGTCCAGGTCCTCCGCCGTGGAGATCATCCCGCCCGCCGCACCGGGGATCGACTGGTTCATCACGGTCGCGTCGACGAGCTCACCGTCCACGTCCAGATACCCACGAGCCGCCGCGTTGGGCAGGCTGGGGTCGTCCCCGGGGTAGTAGGTGTGGCGCAACCCGAGCGGTCCGGTGATCCGTTCACGCAGGTTCCGCGGGTAAGAACGCCCGGTCACCTTCTCGACGAGCAGGCCGGCCGCGACGTAGGAGGTGTTCGTGTACTTCTGGGCAATGCCCGGCTGGAAGTCGATCGGATGCCGCAGGGCGGTGTCCAGCACCTGCTGCGGGCTCCAGTGGTCGAAGCGGTGCTCGAGGACCCAGCGCGGGTCGGTCAACCCGGGGATGTCCACCGTCGGCAACCCGGACGTGTGATCGAGCAGCGTGTACACCGGAACTGCCGGATAGCTGACCGGCAACACACCCGGCAGGTACCGCTGCAGGGGCTCGTTGAGGTCGATGCGTCGCTCCTGGGCCAGCTGCAACACCATCACAGCGGTGAAGGTCTTGGTGATGCTCCCGATCCGGAAGCGCCCATCCGCCTTCACCGGCGCGCTCGTTTTGATGTCGGACACCCCGGAAACCCCGGACCAGGTACCCGCCGACCCGGTGATCCGGACCAGCGCCCCGGTCGTCTCCGGGTTGGGCAACCCGCCGATCGCAGCGCGCAGCGCGGCGTCGTTGGGCGGCGGCACCGGGGTCGCCGCTCCTGCCGGCACCGCGCTGATGGCGGCCGCGACGGCGGCGATGATCGTGACAACTGCGGTTCTCATGCCGTTGAGCCTGTCGGCACGGGACGTCGTGAACCATGGAGCTTACCGGAGCTTCGATGGTGGGGCCTGCCGGATCATGAACCCAGATCTCGCGAACCGAGTGTGTCGATTCGCGCTCTCGCCGTTCGACGCATTGTCAGAGGGACGACGAGGACCCGGTCCGCCGAAGGCGAAATTCGGGTGAGAGGGACGCGGCTATGAGGAACACTCGGGTAGACCGATGAGTTCTGTCAGAACTGCAGGTCTCCACCTGTGTCACCTCGACACCGGCGGCCTCGGCCGCGACACGACCGTGCCAGCAACCTAGTGAGGGCCTGACATGCCTGCAGTGATCGAAGACCGGCCGACGAAGCAAGGGGCCCGAACACCACTGGTGGTCCGCCTGCTGGTGCTGGCCACGTTCGTGGTGATCCTCAACGAAACCCTCATGATCAACGCGATCCCGCGCCTGATGGAGTCGTTGCAGGTCACCGAGCAGGCGGCGCAGTGGGTCTCCACCGCGTTCATGCTCACCATGGCCGCCGTGATCCCGGTGACCGGCTGGTTCCTGCAGCGCGTCACCACCCGCCAGGGCTACGCGATCGCCATGGGCGTGTTCATGGCGGGAACGACCATCTCCGCCGTGGCGCCGACCTTCACAGTCCTGCTGCTCGGCCGAATCGTGCAGGCCGCGGGCACCGCCGTGATGATGCCGCTGCTGATGACGACGTTGATGACCGTCGTGCCCGAACAAGACCGCGGCCGCGTGATGGGCAACGTGACCCTGGCGATCTCCGTGGCACCCGCCCTGGGGCCCGCCGTGTCCGGCCTGATCCTGCAGCTCGGCTCCTGGCGCCTGCTGTTCGTCGCGGTCCTCCCGATCGCCGGCGCCGTGACCTACTTCGGCCTGCGCCAGCTGGCCAACATCGGCGAGCCCCAGGTCAGTTCCATCGACTGGTTCAGCGCTCTCGCCGCCACCCTGGGCTTCGGCGGCCTGGTCTACGGCCTGAGCCTGTTCGGCGAGAAGGGCGCCCACCTGGGCCAGAGCATCGCCTTCGTGACCGCCGGCGCCACGATCATCGCGATCTTCGTGTTCCGCCAGCTCAAGCTCCAACGCACCGGCGCGCCCCTGATGGACCTGCGCACCCTCGGCCACCGCACGTTCGCCCTGGCACTGGTCCTCATGTGCGTCGCGTTCCTGGCGATGATGGGCTCGATGATCCTGCTGCCGCTCTACCTGCAGAACCTGCGCGGCCTGACCCCGCTGGAAACCGGCCTGCTGCTCATGCCGGGCGGCCTGGCCATGGGCCTGCTCGGCCCGACCGTCGGCAAGCTCTACGACCGCTTCGGCAGCCGCCCCCTGGTCCTGCCCGGCTCCATCGCCATCGTGCTCGCCCTGGCCGGCTTCACCCAGGTCTCCACGACCATGCCGTACTGGCAGATCCTCGGCCTGCACGCCCTGTTGATGGTGAGCCTGGCCGCGACCTTCACCCCCATCTTCACCCTGGGCATGGGCGCCCTGCCGCCAAACCTGTACCCGCACGGCAGCTCGATCCTCGGCACCCTGCAACAGGTGGCAGCAGCCCTCGGCACCGCGCTGGTGGTCACCGTGATGTCCGCCCGCGCCAGCTCCCTGGTCGCCGACGGCGCCACCGAGGCAGCGGCGCAGCTGAGCGGCATGAAACTGGCCTTCGTGATCGCCACCGTCCTCGCCGTGGCAACGATCGTCGCCGCGGCCCTGCTGCCAAACCGAGCCAGCACGACCACCGCCCACTGACCCGCCGCGCGAGGCCTCCCGTTCGCTGAACGGGAGGCCTCGCGCCGTCGTTCTGTCAGGCGGCCTGTGCGTCGTCGGCAGCAACCACCGTTCGCCGGTTCGGCGGCCTTGTCAGGGCGAAGGTCACGAGCACACCCGTCACGGCCAGCAGACCCAGTGCCTGCGCGAGACGGGTGGTCCGCCCCATCGTGCACCTGTGGACGAAGTCGTCCCAGTAGTGGCGCTCGCCCGCTTTTGCGTAGCCCTGCGGATCGAACATCAGCGTGCTGCCGCAGTTCGTCATCTCATGATCGCCCGGCGCCCGGAACGAGATCGGAGCCGCCAGGAGCAACGCGACGAGCACGGCTCCCGTCAGCGCGATCCGGACAGGAGTGATCCAACCCAGAACCTTGATCCCCATCGCGCCGATGGTAGGCGCCCACCGGCCGTCACCTCGTCGACTACTCGAGCGCTCCCGCAACCGGCGGAACTTCATCTGGCACCGCTGCCAGTTGGCCCCACTTGCCGTTGCGGTCGGGCAGCTGTGCCTCTTCGTCGTCGACGGGTTCGACCACGACCAGAACGTTCGGCCAGTTCCGCTTGCTCGCCCCCGAAAACCAGGCCAACCTGCTGAACGTCGCCCAGGCGAACTCGGCGTCGCCCATAAAGGTCGTCCGTTTCCGAGTCGCCCCAGTAGGTGCTCACAGACCGGCGTGGCCTGGAGCCGGGGCGCAGATGATCCGCAAGGATGCGCTGAGCCGTCAGCCGAACCTGGAGTTCCTGGTTGAACCCTTCCAACGCGAGGGACTGAGCTCCACCAGCTTCAGCCTCCGCCGTCCCTTCGCCGATGGCGTTCTCAGACGGCGCAGGCAGGTCGTAAGGCATGCGGAGATACGCACACAACACGTTGACGATGGTCTGCCGCTGGCTGGCTGTGCCCTGCGCCAGGTCTTCCAGCGCGTACCCGAACAACCGCTCGTCCGACGGGGCACCCGTTCGCCTGAACGCGGATGGGGCCCCGGACATGTCCAGTCCGGGGCCCCGTTTGGCCGCCCATTTGCGCACACCAGCGACGTTTAAGAGTCGGATCAGTCCTTAGGTCGCCGCGCTCTTCCGTTGAGCTACGGCCGCATGATGAAGCGGCCAGAGGGATTCGAACCCCCACCTCGGCGAGTCTTGTCCGTACTCGGGCGATCTGGCGTTCGGCGGAAATGCTGAACCTGGAGCGAGAGTCTGAGCTTGATCCCGGCTGCCTCTACCAATTGGGCTACCCCGGCGCGATGGTGCCGGGAGAGGGATTCGAACCCCCCACCTGTGACCGAGTGGTTCAGGCTGACGTTTCAGTTTCAGCTTTCACGCTCCCATCGGGAGCGCACCCCCGCGCTCCAGCGGGGGAGTCTGTCGACGCTACCGGAACAGGTAGTCGAAAACCACGTCACCAACCCGCTGGTCGGTGATCTCCAGGCCGTTGGCTTCCTCCCGGGCGAACTTCACCGCGTGCTGCAGCTTCTCCACCCGGTCGACGAGCTCGTTCACCCGCCGGGCAGGCAGCGCACCGGAGAACTTCACCGTGGTCCAGTAACCCACCGGAATGTCCTCGTAGTACACCTCGACCTGCGCCGGGTGCTTCTCCGTGGCCTCGGCCTTGACGTGGTTGCGCGGCACCTTCTTGGTGCGGATGGTCCGAACCTGTTCAGTGCGCCAGTAGTCGGCGGACTCGTCGAAGTTCCAGTCCTCGGCCGCGTCCAGCAAAGGCAGCTTCTTCACGAAGGTGTGCAAGTCGGTCAACTGCTTCTCGAGAAAGAGCAGGTACGACACGGGCACGTCGGAAAGCAACGTCCGCCCGTCGACCACGACATCAGCCTTCGCAACGCAGTTGGCCCAGTCCTTGGTAGCCGTGACGTCGAAGAGCCGAGTCATCACGTCCGCGGTCTTCCGCAGCACGTCCTCAGCCTTGACCTGCACGCGAGTGGACTCCGGCGGCAGCACCTCGCCGTCCTCGTCCTTCGGCTGGTACGTCCGGGAGATACCGGCCAGCAGCGCGGGCTTCTGCAACCCGTGATGCGCGTCGGTGAGGTCCCGAAGCGTGCCCCCTTTGACACTCTTCTCCACCGCGATGATCTGGTTCAGCTTCGTCATGCCGCACCCCCCTTTGGTCTCGCGCACCCTACTCACCGAGAAGCCGTACCTGCACGCAAATTTCAGGTCGCCGCAGCGACGGGAACCGCAGCCACGCACCGCGAGGTTGCGCCTGCTCCACCGTTGCGGGTCTCCGGATGTCGTTGCTTGACGAGTCAGGAGAAAGCGCAAAGTTCTAGATTTTGCTCAAAGGTCCACAGTGGACAGTTTGGCTTGCCGCTCCATGCCAACTGCTCAGCATGACCGTCCGCTCACCGGACGTTGTGCGCTCATCACGGCTTGAAGTCGGCGGCGTGGTCGGCCGCCCATTCGCCGAAGGTGCGCGCCGGAGTCCCGGTGAGCTGTTCCACTGTGTCGGTGACCTTCTCGGGCTGGGTCACCATGGCGGCGTGCGCGGCCATGATCTCGTCGACGAACTGCGGCGGAAGATCGGCGAACAATCCCTGCCGGGCATCGTCCGGGGTGGTCTCCTCGAACCTCACGGTGCGGCCGATCGCAAGGCCGATCGCCTGAGCCAGCTCGAACTGCGTGATCGCCTCAGGCCCGGTGATCGTGTGCCTGGCCCCGACGTGCCCCTCCTCGGTGAGTGCCACAACCCCCACTGCCGCGATGTCCCCCTCGTGGATCAACGCCCGCCGGGCGGCGCCGTGCACCCACCGCACCACGCCCTCGGCACGGATCTGTTCCGCCCACGCCAGGGTGTTGGCCGCGAACCCGCTCGGCCGCAGGAACGTCCACTCCACGCCAGAGTCCTCGATCAGCCGCTCCAGCTTGGCGTGGGAGCCGAGAATCCCCTCAGTCACGTCCTCGGACACGCCGTTGCTGGACAGGTAGACAATGCGTTGCGCGCGTTTGGCGATCTCGGCGATGGCCTGCGGCGCGGCATGGTCCGCCGCGATGGTGGGCCAGACCAGGAACACCGAGTCGACCCCGTCCAGGGCAGGGCCGAGGCTGGCAGGGTCGGCCAAGTCACCACGCACGACCTGCACGCCGTCGGGCAGTGCCGCCCGCTGTGGATCTCGGACCAGCGCACGTACCGACTCACCTTTGTCCAGCAGCTGGGACATCACACTGCCACCGACTCGCCCTGTGGCTCCGGTCACCAAGATCATGATTCGCTCCTCGCATCGTCGTCGCCCTGCTGGACGCCACGATGCAACCTCTGCCTTGGTAGAGGTCAATTCCCGATCAGCTCGGCTTCCGCAGCCGTGGAAGAAGTCTTGCCCTTGTCCGCGGATGACCGGTGAACACAAGGGATGTCTGGCGTGCGGCAACTTCCTGCCGCACCTCGGTCGTACAAGTTGTCGAGCGTCGTTCGGGCATCCGCGTCGTCTGAGGGACGAGCGCCCTCCCACTCGGCGAGCTCGTAGGATGTGCCGACACTGTGAAACGGCAGCCTGGCAGACCTGGCGCTCTCACGCTGCAAGGGCCGCTCGACCTGCCTGAGCAGGACGAATCGCCGCCTGGTGCTAAATGATCGCCGGGAACAGGGGTGGCGGCGGACCTCCAGCGGCTAACCGCCCGACGTGCGGCCGGCTTTCAGAACCCCTGACTCAATGACAAGTCGCGCTGTCGGCGCCGCGATCGCCTGAAGGACCAACAACGTCAACGCTGTCCCTGGCGCCGCTTCCACCACTTCACGGCGAACGCCACGGCGAAGAGGCCTACAGGGAGGAGAAGGAACCAGCGGGTGTCCGGGATCCAATCATATCGCCCAGATATGTCAGCGAGGATGACCATGGAATCGACTACCCTCGTGCGACTGCCCGCAAACGGCACTGACCAGCGGACGCCCGCCACAACTGCTTCGTGAGCGGTTGTGTTCGGTGTCGTCAGTGTCCGAGGTCAGGACTTCGCCGACAGTTGATGTCTCAGGACCGCACAGCCACTGACCGCCTGTGGTGGTCACCGCGAGCACGGGATAGGCCCGAGGCACGTTCTACAAGCCACCTGACCTGGTGCCGGGCCGAGGACACCAACGGGTTCGTCCGGCGCAGCACCGCCTCGCATCACCACTTGACCGCTTTGGCGACGGAGTTCTGGACGTTCCGCCGGATGGTCACAACCCTGCTCGATGAGGAGGGCTGACTGCCCGGCAGATCGCCGACATCCTCGGGCACGCCCGGCCGTCGATGGAGAAGGCAGTAAATGAGGGGTAAGCGGGGGGTTTGATCTTGAGAGGATCTCTCCCTCCGCACCCGCTACCAGCTGCGATGGTGGGCCGCCAGGGACTCGAACCCTGAACCCGAAGATTAAAAGTCTCCTGCTCTGCCAATTGAGCTAGCAGCCCTCGACGGCACAGCCTACCGATCGCCGTCACCGGATGTCGCTCGGGTTGTCTATGTCGAACCTCACCCACCTAACGCCCCCAAACGACCAACAAGGCCGCCATCGGGAGGATTGGGCAAGAGCGCGAGCGGATCCTCGTACCGCCACGCACACGCAAGAGCTTCCATTGGAGTACCCCCAGAACGACTCCAAGGAGCCAAGAAGATGCCTCTCGACCACTACGTCACGCTCGGCCGGTCCGGCCTCCGAGTCAGCCCCTTCGCCCTAGGCGCCATGACCTTCGGCGACGACCCCGGGTCCGCCGGGTGCAGTGTTGAGGAGTCCGAGAGGATCCTCGGCGCCTACCTCGACCGCGGCGGGAACTTCATCGACACCGCCAACTTCTACAGCAACGGGCACTCGGAGAAGATCCTCGGCGACTTCTTCACGAACAGCACAAGGGACCGGGTGGTCCTCGCGTCCAAGTTCTTCTTCAACATGCACCCCGGCGATCCGAACGGGGGCGGCGCGGGCAGGAAGGCGATCAGGGACCAGCTCGACGAGACTCTCCGTCGGATGAACACCGACTACCTGGACCTCTACTGGATGCACAACTGGGATCGGCACACGCCGATCGAGGAGACGTTGCGGACGCTTGACGACCTGGTGGGATCGGGCAAGGTCAGGTACATCGGGTTCTCCAACGTGCCGGCCTGGGTGACGGCCCAGGCGCAGACCACGGCGATCCTCAGGAACTGGACGCCGTTGATCGCCTTGCAGGTCGAGTACTCGCTGCTGGCGCGGACGGTCGAGGGTGAGATCGCGCCGATGGCGCGGGAACTGGGCATGGCGCTGGTGCCGTGGAGTCCCCTCAAGAACGGGTTCCTCAGTGGCAAGTATCGGAGGAACGTGCAGGTCAGCGACTCGGAGCGGGCGAAGTACGTCAATCCGCCGAGCGAGGACGAGTTCAAGGTGATTGACGTGGCCAACGAGATCGCCGAGGAGCTCGGCACGACGACTGCGGCGGTGTCGTTGGCTTGGCTGAAGAAGCGTGAGGGCACGGTGGTGCCGATCATCGGGGCGCGAAAACTGGAGCACCTGGAGAGCAACCTCGAAGAGGTCACGCTCTCCGAAGATCAGCTCGACCGGCTCGACCAGGTTTCCAAGCCCGAGCTCAACTATCCCGCTCCGCTGCACGGTGAGTTGCGGGCGATGTTGCAGTTCGCGGGCACGACGGTGGATGGCGAAGCGTCCGGCGTTTACCCGCCGCTGCTGCAGAGCAGCGTCCGGTACTGACGGTAGAGCCTGCTCCACCTGATCAACGGCAGTGTGCCTGACTGTGCCGCGCACCCGGAATTGAAAGCCTTGCCTCAACCACGAAACAGGGAGGCACAGGATGAAGAAGACGCTGGTGGGCGTGTTGGCGGCGGCCATGTTGTGCAGCGGAACGGCGATGGCCGCGCCGGCCACGACGATCCAGAAGCAGCTCGACGGGCTCGTCAAGCAGCACGAGTTCCCGGCGGCGCTGTCGACGGTCACCGAGGCCAACGGCAGGAGCACCGCGCACACGTCGGGCACCGCCGAGTTGAACAAACGTGTGCCGGTGCCCAAGAACGGGCAGGTGCGGGTGGGGTCCAACACCAAGGCGTTCGTCGCCACCGTGGTCATGCAGCTCGTCGCGGAGAAGAAGGTCGAGCTGGACCAGCCGATCACCAAGTACCTGCCGGGTGCGATCAAGGACGAGCGGATCACCGTCCGGCAGTTGCTCAACCACACCAGCGGGCTCGCGAACTACACGAACTACATGGGGCTGGAGAAGTTCGAGGAGGTGCGGCACCGGTACTTCGAGCCACGCGAGCTGCTGGACATCGCGAACGCGCACGAAACGACCAACCAGCCGGGCGAGAAGTTCAAGTACAGCAACACGAACTACGTGCTGCTCGGGTTGTTGACGCAGAAGGTCACCGGTCGTCCGATCGCGGAGAACGTCGAGCAGCGGATCATCAGGAAGCTGAACCTCAAGGACACCTACTGGCCCGGCGTCGGCGACCAGACGATCGAAGGCAGTCACCCGCACGGGTACGCCAGGACCAGCAACGGCGTGGAGGACGTCACCGAGCTCGACCCCTCGTGGGGCTGGGCCGCCGGGCAGATCATCTCCACCACGAAGGACCTCAACACCTTCTACCGCGCGCTGCTCAAGGGTGACCTTCTGCCCGCAACCCAGCTCAAGGAAATGCAGAAGACCGTGGACACCAACGGCGAGATGTTGCCCGGCGCCGAGTACGGGCTGGGCATCGCCAGTGTGCCGCTCACGTGCGGTGGCCGGTACTGGGGTCACGGCGGCGACATCCACGGGTACGAGACGCGTGGTGGCGTGACCACGGACGGCAGGGCGTTTTCCATTGCTGTCACGGCATTGCCTGGCACGATTCAGGGCACGCCGGAAGCAGGAGAGAAGGCGCACAACGCGGTTCTGGCCACTGTGGACGCTGCCTTGTGCGGCGCCAAGTGAGGAAGTGATCAGTCGCGGACGAACCGGAGCACCCAGAGCATGTCCTGCTCGGTGACCGGTCCGTCCGCGACACAGGCCGTCAGCCAGTCGGTCAACGAGTCCGGATCGATGCCCGCCCCGATCAGCACCAGCTGCGTCGGGGCGTCGTCGACTCGCGTGAACGAGACGTACCCACCAACGGTGTGCAGCATGAACGTCTC
This sequence comes from Lentzea alba, assembly GCF_011067745.1. GTDB lineage: Bacteria > Actinomycetota > Actinomycetes > Mycobacteriales > Pseudonocardiaceae > Lentzea > Lentzea alba. The sequence goes on along the minus strand of NZ_JAAMPJ010000001.1, from coordinate 1,664,993 downwards.
ACCCGGAAACTGCACAAAACCCTTGGCGCGGAACAAACCCTCGGGCCGTGCCTTGAGGAAGTCCATGAACAGCTTGGGGTGAAACGGCTCAACCGAAGAGAAAGTCACGCTGTCGTAGGAAGCGTGCGCGTGCGTGGAGTGGTCGTCCAGATCGTCGAACGAAAGCTGGCGCGGTCCCATGTCCGGCGGCCGCACCTCGAACAGCAAGGCCGGATCGATGCGACCGAACGAGACCGGAAGCACCGGCACGTCGAACGAAGGCAGCGAGGTGACCCGGTCGACCTTGTTCAGCACCACCAGATCGGCCAGTTCGAGATCCCTGGACAGGTGCGGCACGGCGGCGAACTCCACGGCGTCGACCACGTAGATCAGCCCGCCGTACGACACGCCAGGTGCCTGCAGCACCATCCTGACCAGCGCCGATGGCTCGGCCAGACCGGAAGCCTCGATCACGATCACGTCCAGGTCCGCCGTGGCGAGCTTCGCCAGCATCCCGTCCAGCTCGGTCCCGTCGACCGCGCAGCACAGGCAGCCGTTCGACAGCGACACCATCGAGTCGACCTGGGCCGACACCGCGAACGCGTCGATGTTGATCTGCCCGAAGTCGTTCACCACGACGCCGATCCGCGTGCCGCCGGACGTGCGCAGCAGGTGGTTGAGCAAGGTGGTCTTGCCGGCACCGAGGAAGCCGGCGAGCACGACTACGGGGATCACGCCGACCGAGGTTAGCCGGTGAACTCCGCGTACCTGTGCAGCACCTCGTCCACGGTGCCGTCGAACATCGGCGGGTAGATCACCAGCTCGTCCACGCCGAGGTCCTCGTACTCCCTGATCACCGAGGCGGACAGCGGAACCTGCGCCGACACGCTGATCCGGAACCCGGAAGGGCGCTCAGGGAAACGCGCGAGGTGGCCGCGGATGTCGTCGGGCGTGCCGATGCCGAACCACCCTTGCGCGCGGCCCACCGCTCGCCGGAACGCCGCGGCGCTGTGCCCGCCGACCACGACCCGGACGTTGGACGGCTGCGGGTGGGCCTCGATGTCCGAGAAAGACACGAACTTGCCCTCGAACGACGGCGACGGCGAATGCCACAGCTGGTCCATCGCGTCCAGGTACTCGTCGGTCCGCGCGCCGCGGTCCTCGAAGGACACGCCGATCGCGGTCATCTCCGACTCCAGGTAGCCGGCGCCGACGCCCAACGTGAACCGCCCGCCGCTGAGCAGATCGAGCGACGCCACCTGCTTCGCGAGCACCAGCGGGTTGCGCTGGGGCAGGATCAGGATGCCGGTGGCGAGCTCCAGCCGGGACGTCACCGCGGCCACGAAGTTCAAGTGCGCGAGCGGATCGACGATCACCGTGTCCGGTTCGGACGGTGACGGATCGACCCGAGGCGATGGCAGCACCACGTGATCGGACGCCCACCACGAGTGATAGCCGAGCGACTCCGCCAACTGGGCGAGTCGTCGCGTCTCGTCAGGTCCGGCGGTGTCGCCGATGTTCAACCCCTGCACCCCGATGTCCATGATCCGGACAACTGCCGAGTGACCTCTGTCATTCCCGCGAAAAGTTCTGTATCAGTGCAACGGATCACGCCTCCAGAACATCTGAGGGGCAAGAAGGGGGGCGAGGATGACCGAGTTCGTTGCTGCCGCGCTGGCGTTCCCGACTGTGCTGTTCAGCTTTCTGGTGCTCGTGGTGCTGGCGTACTGGCTCACGGCGGCGTTGATCGGCATGGACCACCTCCACGCCCCGGTGCTGCCGATCTCGATCTCGCTCTTCGTGTTGATCACGTGGTTCGCGGCGCTGGTCGGCACGGTCATGACGCCGGAGGGCAAGCTCCGGTACGTCGTCCTCCTCGGCGCGCTGCTCGTGGGCGCGTTGCTCACCAAGATCTTCCTGATCCCGGTCAGGAACTGGACCAAGCCGGAAAAACCCGCGTCCCGCAACGACTTCGTGGGCCGCACGGCGATCGTGAAGACAGCGCGGGTCACCGAGAACTACGGGCAGGCCGAGGTCACCGCCGACGACGGCGGCACTGCGGTCGTGCAGGTGCGAGCGGCACAGAGCACCGAACTGAAAGCGGGACAAACCGCGCTGATCTTCGACTACGACACCGAAGGCGAGTTCTTCTGGGTCGTGGACATCACCACAGGGGGCTGACAATGGGTGCGATCTCAACGGGACTGCTCGTGCTGATCGCCGTGATCGTCGTCGTGCTGATCTTGGCAACGATCACGCTGAGCAGGTTGTTCAAGAAGTGCGAGCAGGGCAAGGCGCTCATCGTCTCGAAGATGAGAAAGGTCGACGTGACCTTCACGGGCACCGTCGTCCTACCGGTCCTGCACAGATGCGAGACGATGGACATCTCGGTGAAGACCATCGAGATCCGCCGGGCCGGCAACGAGGGCCTGATCTGCAAGGACAACATCCGCGCGGACATCCGCATCACGTTCTTCGTGCGGGTCAACAAGACCGTCGAGGACGTCATCAAGGTCGCGCAAGCGATCGGCACCGAGCGCGCGAGCCACGAGGCCACGCTGCAGGAGCTGTTCAACGCCAAGTTCTCCGAGGCGCTCAAGACCGTCGGCAAGCAGCTGGACTTCGTCGACCTCTACACCCACCGCGACGAGTTCCGCGACCGGATCGTCCAGGTCATCGGCACCGACCTCAACGGCTACAGCCTCGAGGACGCGGCCATCGACTACCTGGAGCAGACGCCGCTCAAGCAGCTCGACCCCGCGAACATCCTGGACGCGCAGGGCATCCGCAAGATCACCGAACTGACCGCGATCGAACACGTCAAGACGAACGAGTTCACCCGCAACGAGGAGAAGGAGATCACGCGTCAGAACGTCAGCGCGCGTGAGGCCATCCTCGAACTGCAGCGCAGGCAGGCGGACGCGGAGATCCGGCAGAAGCGCGAGATCGAGACCGCGCGCGCGCAGCAGGAGGCCGAGACCCAGAAGGTCCAGGCCGAGGAACGGCTCAAGGCCAACACCGCGTTCATCCGCACGGAGGAACAGCTCGGCATCCAGACCGAGAACAAGGCCCGCGAGATCGCCGTGGCCGAGAAGAACCGCGAGCGCGTGATCGCCGTCGAGACCGAGCGCATCGAGAAGGACCGCATGCTGGAGGTCATCGCCCGCGAACGCGAGACGTCGCTGCGCATGATCGAGAAGGACAAGGAGCTCGAGCACGAGCGGCGTGCCATCGCCGACCTGGTGCGCGAGCGGGTCGCGGTCGAGAAGACCGTGGCCGAGCAGGAGGAGAACATCAAGCGCCTGCGTGCGGTCGAGTCGGCCGAACGCGACCGCCAGCAGATCGTGATCATGGCCGAGGCCGAGGCGCAGCAGTCCCTGGTCAAGGACATCAAGGCCGCCGAGGCCGCGGAACAGGCCGCGCAGCACAAGGCCCGCGAGGTCGTCGTGCTCGCCGAGTCCCGTCAACAGGCCGCCGACCTCGACGCCCGCGCCAAGATCCGCCTCGCCGAGGGCATCCAGGCCGAGTCCGCCGCGGCCGGTCTGGCGAACGTCATGGTCAAGGAACGCGACGCCGACGCCATCGAGAAGGTCGGTCGCGCCGAGGCCGTCGTGGACCGCGAGAAGGCGCTCGCGGACGCCGAGGGCATCAAGGAACGCCTCAAGGGCGAAGCGGAAGGCTTGTCGCACAAGGCCGAGGCCATGGCCGCGCTCGACACCGCCACCCGCGAGCACGAGGAGTACCGCCTGCGTCTCGAGGCCGAGAAGGAGATCCGGCTCAAGGGCATCGACGTGCAGCGCCAGATCGCTGAGGCCCAGGCCGTGGTCCTCGCGGCCGGCCTGGAGAAGGCCGACATCGACATCGTCGGTGGCGACACGATGTTCTTCGACAAGATCGCGAACGCCATCACCGCAGGCAAGCAGGTCGACAGCTTCGTCGGCAACTCGGACGTGGTGCAGGCGCTGGGTTCCAAGTGGATGGACGGAAGCTCGAACTTCCCGGAGGACCTGACCAAGATCCTCAGCTCGTTCACGACCGGTGACGCGCAGAACATCGCCGCGGCGATCGCGCTGACCCAGATGGCCAAGAACAACGGCCAGAACGCATGACGCAACTCGACGCGGGCACCTACGAGGTGCTGCGGGCCCGGCTGGCCGAACAGGCCGCCGGGCTCGCCCGGAGCACGGAAGCGCTGAACGCCCAGCGCGTCGAGACGTTCGGCAGCACCGCGCTCGAACTCCTCGCCACCGAACGCATCCGCACCGAGAACAACTGCGTGCCGCGGGACATCGTCGCGCTCGGCGACCAGATGTTGTTCGGCTACAACGTGTTCATGGGCCTCAAGCCCGAGACGACGGTCAGCGACGTCTTCGCGGTGCACGGCAGGGACTTCAGCGCGGTCGAGGCGGAGTTCCTGCAGGACCCGAGGTTCCGCAACGACTTCGCCGAGCTCTACCGGTACTACCGCGAAACGCGGCTGCTCCAGCTGCGGATCGTCGAGTCACGGCTGCTCGCGGTGTTCCAGACCGGCGCGCGGATCGAGGACATCCGCGTGCTGCGCTGGGACGTCGCGGTCGACGGCTCGGTCACCTACGTCGACAACCGCGGCGACCGCGACCACGTGTTCCCGCCCTCGCACGACGTCACGTGGGTCGAGACGACCCGCGAGCAGCACGTGCTCGGCCGGCACCCGCACATCGCGATCGAGAACGAGGTGTTCGTCGAGACGGTCGGCGGCACGCTGACCGTCAAGATCGAGAACAACACCGAGGTCGGCGAGGGCATCTACTCCGAGCCCGTCGACGAGCCGTTGCAGAGCCTCGCGGACGCCGACGTGCACTACGCCCGCGTCGGCCCGCTGATCCTGCTCAGGATCCGCCCGTACAACGAGACCGCGTGGCGGCACCTGGTCTTCAACACCCGCACCAAGACCGTGGCCAGGCTCGACGGCATCGGCCAGGCCTGCCAGCGGCTGCCGGAGGACCAGGGGATCATCTTCCCCGGCGGCTACTACCTGGTCACCGGTGCGGACAAGACGTTCGACGTCGAGACCGACGACCTGGAGTTCGAACGGGTCGTCCGGTCCGCGAACGGCGAGGACGTGCTGTTCGTCTACCACGCGCGTCGCGAGGGTCGCAGCTTGCTGTTGCCCTACAACGTGATTCGCAAGGAAGTCGCGACGCCGATCACCTGCCACGGCTACTCGCTGTTCGCCGACGGCACCCTGGTGATCTTCCGCGAGACCAGCTCCGAACCCGTGCGCGTGCACCCGATGCAGGTCTGGCGCACACCGTTCGTGCAGGACGAGGAGCTGCCGGACCAGGCAGGCCCGCTCGCCCGCATCGGCAACGCCGAACTCGTCCGCGGCATCTCGGACTGCCTGTCGATCACCCGGATGAGCGCCGAGATGACGCCGAGCGCGCCGGTGTTCGAGGGCCTGATCGCGTTGTGCACCAGAGTGATCGACGGCGTGCACTGGCTCGACGAACTGGGGTTGAAACAGGACGTCGTGGCCGTCCGCGCCACCGCCGAGCAGGTGCTGGACGAGTTCGAGGCGGTCCGCACGCTCACCGAGCACGCGGCCCAGCAGCTCCACGCGGCCTCGGAGAAGCTCGCCTCGCTGATCAGGCTCGCCAGGTCGGCGGCACCGAGAAGCGCAGACGAGTGGGTGCGGCTGCTGGCCGATCTGCGGTCCGCGCAGGGCCGGCTGATCACGCTCAAGGACCTCAAGTACGTCGACCTCGCCGAGATCGACCGGCGCGAGGCCGAACTCGTCGAGGAACTCGGCGCGTCCGCACGACGGGCCGTCGCGTTCCTCAGCGGTGAGGGCGCGTTCGCCCAGTACCACGAGGAAATCGAACAGATCGCGGCCGCGGAGCTGAAGACAGCCGCCGAGGCCAAGCCGCTCAAGGAACGGCTGGAGCAGCAGCAGGCCGGGCTGGAAGTGTTGACCGAGGTCGTCAGCACGCTCGACGCCGCCGACACGACCACCCGCACGGCGATCCTGGCGAGCATCGGCGAGGTGCTGGCCGCGGTCAACCGGGCACGGGCCACTGTGGACGGTCGTCGACAGGCTCTGGCGAATGCCGAGGGCAGGGCCGAGTTCGCCGCGGAGTTCGCGCTGCTCGGCCAGGCCATCACGGGCGCGCTGTCGGTCGCGGACTCTCCACAGCGCTGCGACGACCAGCTCGGCCGGCTGTTGCTGCAGCTGGAGAACCTGGAGTCGCGATTCGGCGAGTTCGACGACTTCCTGGCCCAGATCGGCGCCAAGCGGACGGACGTCTACGAGGCCTTCTCCGCTCGCAAGCAGACGTTGCTCGACGAACGTGCGCGCAAGGCCGACAGGCTCGTGCAGTCCGCCGAACGCGTGCTCGGTACGATCCGCCGTCGCCTCGGGAAGCTCACCTCGACCGACGAGATCAACACGTACTTCGCGGGCGACCCGATGGTCGCCAAGGTTCGCAACGTCGCCGAGGAGCTCCGGAAACTCGGTGACGTGCGGGCGGACGAGCTCGACGCGAGTCTGCGCGATGCCCGGCAAGAGGGAGGCCGGGCACTGCGCGACCGGGCCGATCTGTTCGACGGCGCGTCGATCGTGCTCGGTCGTCACCGCTTCCCGGTGACGACCGAGCCGATGAACCTCACCCTGGTCCCGCGCGACGGCCGGCTGTTCTACGCGGTCACCGGCACCGACTACCGCAGCGAGGTCACCGACCCGGCGTTCGCCGCGACCCGGCCGTTCTGGGACCAGCTGCTGGTCTCGGAAACCCAGGACGTCTACCGGTCCGAGCACCTCGCCGGGTGCCTGCTCGCCGAAGGCCGCACGGACGTGGTGTCCGCCGCCGCGGAACGCTACGACGAGGGCTACGAGAAGGGCGTCCACGACCACGACGCCGAGAAGATCCTCGCTGTCCTGCAACGACTGCACGCCGGCGCCGGGCTGCTGAGGTATCCGCCGGCCACCCGTGCCCAGGCCCAGATCTTCTGGTCCGAACAGCCGGAGGACCAACGGTCGGTGTGGGCGCGCAAAGCCGAGTCGCTGGCCCGGGCCCGCACGATCTTCGGTGGCACGCACGGCATTCCGGAGCTGACCAGGCAGTTCGGCATCGACGACCTGGCCGCCGAGTACCTGTTCGAGGAACTGGCCTGCGAGCCGAGGGGATTCGTCACCAGCAAGGCCGCTCGGACCGTGATCGACAGGTTCAAGGCCGTGGTGACCGAGGACCTGGGCGACCGCGACCTCATCGAGGCGTGGCTGAAGGCGTTCCTCGGCGACGAGGACTGCCCCGAGTTCCCCGAGGTCGTGGCGGTCCTGCTCACCGACCTGCCGCGGTACGACTCCAGTGCCGCGCTGACCGAGACCGTGACCGGCCTGCTCGGCACGCACCCCCGCGTGACGAACCAGTCCCTGGACCTGCGCCTGGACGAGACTTTGACCAGGCTGCGCGCGTTCCAACACACGCAGGTCCCCGCTTTCCGCGCCTACCAGCGGCAACGAGACGCGCTCATCACCGAGGAACGTCAACGGCTCCGGCTGGACGACTACCGCCCCGCGGTGCTGAACACGTTCGTGCGCAACAGGTTGCTGAACGAGGTGTACCTGCCGTTGATCGGCGACAACCTCGCGAAGCAGCTCAACGACGGCACCGGCCTGCTGATGCTGATCTCCCCGCCCGGCTACGGCAAGACGACGTTGATGGAGTACGTCGCGAACCGGCTCGGCATGGTGTTCGTGAAGGTCAACGGACCGGCGCTGGGCAGCGGCGTCACCTCGCTCGACCCGGAGGAGGCCCCGAATGCCACCGCACGCCAGGAGGTCGAGCGCATCAACTTCGCGTTCGCCCTGGGCAGCAACGTTCTGCTGCACCTCGACGACATCCAGCACACATCGCCTGAGCTGCTGCAGAAGTTCATCTCGCTGTGCGACGCACAACGACGCGTTGACGGCGTCTGGGACGGCGAGGCACGCACGTTCGACCTGCGGGGCAAGCGCTTCGCGGTGTCGATGGCGGGCAACCCGTACACCGAGACCGGTCGAGCCTTCCGCGTTCCGGACATGCTCGCGAACCGCGCGGACGTGTGGAACCTCGGTGACGTGCTGTCGGGCCGCGACGCCCTCTTTGCGTTGAGCTACCTGGAGAACGCGTCCGCGTCGAACCCGACCCTCAACGGCGTCGACGTGGAACCGCTGGTGCGTCTGGCGAACGGTGAAACCGTCCGGCACGAGTACGAGACCGTCGAGCTGGACCGGATGTTGTCCGTGGTCCGGAAGCTGCAGCGGATCCAGGAAGTCGTGCTCGCGGTCAACCAGGAGTACATCGCGTCGGCCGCGAGTGGCGGTGAGTTCCTCCTGCAGGGCAGCTACCGCAACATGAACCGGATGGCGGCGAGGATCGTGCCGGCGATGAACGACGACGAGGTCGAAGCGTTGATCGACGACCACTACCTGGGCGAGGCGCAGCTGCTCGGCACCCGCGCCGAGGCGAACCTCGCGAGGTTGAGGGAGCTGAAAGGCTAGTGGCGCGTCACGCAACGTTGGCGAGGTAATTCACGCTCAGCAGGACGCCTCACGGCACCGCCCCCACTCCCACAGCCAACCAGGATGAGGAAGTGGGGGCGGCACCGTGATGCGCCCGTCTGAGCGCGAATTCCCCCGGCAACGTTGCGAGCCACGCCACTAGTCGCAGTCCAGGTCGAACCTGTCCGGGTCACGCCCGTCCGGCCCGCGCAGGTCGATCAACCTCAGGTGGTGCTTCTCCAGGAAGTCGCAGAACTGCTCGTCGTCGAACGGCCACTCCAGGCAGCGCTCGAAGTCGTCGTCCCCGAAGAACTTCGTGTCACAGCGAAGCAGGTCGTCCAGACTCGGCGGACGGGGCTTCGACGGTGGCTTGCCCGACGTGGGGTCCGGCTTGGGCCGGGGAAGCGGCTTGGCCGGTGGAGGTGGCGGCGGCGGAGGAGGCGGGGGCGGCGGTTGCGCCGGCGCCAGACCGACAGCCGAAACGGTCGTGGTGGCCGTTGCGACGATCGGCGGAGGAGGTGGCGGAGGTGGCGCGACCAAACGGATGTCCACCGGTCTGTTCAGAGGTGCGGCGAACAGCGCTGCCACCAGGGCAGCGCCCATCACCGCCACCGCGGCCGTGAAGTAGCCGCGGTGTCTGACACCAGTCATCGCTTCCGCTCCCCAGGTTCCGCCTGCCCGGTAGCCGCCGTCCCCGTGGAATCGTTGCGCCCGCTAACGGTGTTACTCACCCCGTCCGGTCTGGTCCCGCACCGGTCAGCGAGATCCGCAGGATCACCCGCTGCTCGCGTTCCATCGCCGCCCGGTAGTCGTTCCAGTCGGAGTGCTCGCCGGAGATCGTCCGGTAGTACTTGACCAGCAGATCCATCGCTTCCGGCAACGCCACGACCGTCGCCGTTCCGTTGATCTGGATCCACCGCCCGAAGAAGCTGTCCGGCAGCACGCACAGCGCGACGTTCGGATCACGTTGCACCTGCTTGGTCTTGTAGGCCGTCGCTCGTGTGGAGACGAGCACGTCGCCGTTGTCGTCCAACGCGACGAGCACCGGCGACATGGCCGGCGTCCCGTCCGCCTTCAGCGCGCAGAACACCGCGCGGTGCTGACTGCGGAGCACTTCCCGTGCCTGATCCAGGTCCATGGCCATCATCTTCGCGAGACGAGACGATGTCCGCATGCCCGATCCGAACTCCGTGAGCTGGCAGATGCACGCCGACCCGACGATGTGGATCGCCGGGATCGCGAGCCTCTACCTGCAGGCGTTGCACCCCAAGGCCGTCGCCGGGGTGGTGCAGAACTCGAACTTCCAGGCGGACCCGCTCGGCCGGTTGAAACGAACAGCGGACTTCGTCGGGCTCGGCGTCTACGGCACCGACGAGGAGATCGCCACCGCGTCGGCACGGGTCCGCGCCACCCACCGCAGCCTGCGCGGCGTCGTCGACGGCCGGACGTTCCGCGTCGACGAGCCCGAACTGCTGCTGTGGGTGCATTGCTCGGAGGTCTACTGCTTCGAAACCGTTCTGGACCGCGCGGGGTACGGACTGACCGATCGGCAGAAGGACCGGTACTACGCGGAGCAGCGTTTTGCCGCGACGCTCGTCGGTCTGCACGAGGACGAGGTCCCTGGCTCGCGGCGAGAAATGACCGAGTACTTCGAACGGATGCGTCCTGAGCTGCGCCGAACGGCCGATTCCGACGTGATTTACACCTTCTTGCACGGTCCTCCCGTGCAAGGTTGGGTCCGCCACGGACTACCCGTCTACCGGGTGCTGGTGGGCCACCTGGCGTACTCGGTGCTGCCCGATTGGGCGCTCGAACTACACGGTCACCAACCCTACGTGCACGCCGACACGTGGCTGCGAATCATGCGCCGAGCTGCGCTTTTGGTGCCCGGCAAGATCAGGAGGCTCGCTCCGCCCGGTCACCTCAAGCGCGCGATCGAGCGGCACGGACGCCATGTGACACCCAGCAAAACAAGGCTGCCGTAGATGTCATACATCACAGTCGATCATCGTCGCAGGTCCGTAGCATTGCTCACGACTCCACAAAACCCCCGGAAGGCTTGTCGTGATTCGTCGTGCTGCGCTCCTGACTGCCGTAGCGGTGCTCGCCACCGCCTGTGGGAGCGGTGACACGAGCACAGTCATCGGACGTGCCGACTCCGGCAAGCTGACGATCGGCATCCGCTACGACCAGCCGGGCCTGAGCGAGCGACGGCTCGACGGCCGCTTCGTCGGCTTCGACGTCGACGTGGCCAAGTACGTGGCGAACGAGCTCGGTGTGCAGGACAGCGGCATCACCTTCAAGGAGGCCCGCGGCGCTGCCCGCGAGTCGATGCTGCAGAACGGCGAGGCTGACCTGATCATCGCTTCGTACTCGATCACCGATGCCCGCAAGGAGAAGGTCGCCTTCGCCGGTCCGTACTTCGAGACCGGTCAGGGCATGCTGGTCCGCTTCACCGAGGCGTCGATCCAGGGGCCGGAGACGTTGAACGGCCGCAAGCTGTGCTCGGTCAAGGGATCCACCTCCGCGCAGAAGGTGAAGACCGACTACTCCCAGGGCACCCAGCTCATCGAGTACGGCCAGTACTCGGACTGCGTGATCGCTCTCATGGCGGGCAACGTCGACGCCGTTTCGACCGACGAGGTCATCCTGGCCGGGTTCGCCGCGGAGAACCCCGAGCTGCTCAAGCTGGTCGGCAAGCCGTTCTCCAAGGAGCGCTACGGCATCGGCGTGCCGAAGGGCGACGGGAAGTCCCGCGACGCCGTGAACGAGGCCATCGAGAAGATGATTTCGAGCGGTGAGTGGAAGCGGGCCCTCGAACGCAACGTCGGACCGTCGGGTTACGAGATCCCGCAGCCACCCCAGATCACCGAGAAGTCCTAGCCGGTGACCGCGGACTTGGCGGTCCAGGCCGCCCAGTCCAGCGCCCAGTCCCAGTAGTCGCGGTCTTCCGGCCCGAGCTGGATCGCGGTTCCCACGACCTCCACCGGGTCGCCGGTCATCGTCAGGTCGTAGAAGCGCTTCGCGTTGTCGCCGGACAGGTTCGCGCAGCCGTGCGAGACGTTCTTCTTGCCCTGGCTGGGGATCGTGCCGTTGTTCTCGTGCACGAACTCGCCGTTCGCGGAGATCTGCACCGCCCACGTGACCGGGATGTCCCGGTAGTTGAAGTAGGTGCTTGCCATCAGCTTCTTGGCTTCCTTCCCCATCACCACGTGGGTTCCGGAGCGCGTCGTCGACATGGCTTCGTCCGCCTTGCCGTACGACGCCGGGAAGTCGTGCAGCAGCACGCCATCGCGCCAGACCTCGAACCGGTGCGTCTGCGTGTTGGCCTTGGCCACCAGCGCGCGATCCGCGATCTTGAACTGCACGTGCAGGTCGTTCGCACCGTAAGCGCCGGCCCCGAACGGCACCCCGTACACGTTGACGTCAACGGAAACCTCGGTGTTCGGCTTCCAGTAGTCGCGCGGCCGCCAGTGCGCCTCGGTGTCCGACAACCACGCCCACGCGCCCTCGGTCGGCACGGAAGTCGTGACGGTCATGGCTTTCTGGGCGGCGGCCTTGTCCTGCACCGGCGCGCTGAACGTCATCTTGACCGGCATCGCGATGCCGTAGGTCTGGTGGTCACCGACGTTCGATTCCACGTTGACGAGCCGCTGCGGCTTGACCGTGCGGAACGAACCGCTGACCGGCACGTCCGCGCCGTCCTCGCCCTTCGCCGAACCGGACCACGTGTAGACCTTGTCGTAGCCCAGATCCTCGGTGGCGACCCACCTGCCGGCCGTGAGCTCCCCCTTGACCACGGTGCCGTTCGCGCCCGTCAAAGCGACGGCGGTCAGCGAACCTCCAGTCACCTCAACCTGAAACGGCCCCGCCGGGCTGATCCCCTCGCCCTGCGCGGGCGACACGGTCAGTGCCGCCTTCGCCTTGTTCTCCACGACCGGAGCAGCAGGCGCCGACGGTCCGTCGGGCGCGGCGCTGCAAGCGGTCAACCCCAGCAGTACAGCCAAGATCAGTGGCCGGATCACGTTCTCTCCCCAAGATCCCCAGTGCAATGCCTCAGAGACGCGCAGGGGTACCGGCGAGTTGCATGGGCGTTTGCGATCACCCACCCGGACCAGCGGGTTTCCTCCTATTGAGGCAGCCAACTGGCCAGTAATGACCTGTAGTGCTATGACGCATCACACGTTAGGCTGACCCGCGCAGGCCGTGGTTTCTGTGTTCGTGCTTCACACGCTCGCGGAACGACACGCGGGCGTGCTGTGCGCTCTCACCGAGCGAGCTGAACGCCCCCGGGACGGCCGGGGTTGCACGGTGCAGCCCCAAGCTTTCCTGCGATGGAGGCAGGTACATGGCACAGGGCACTGTCAAGTGGTTCAACTCCGAGAAGGGCTTCGGCTTCATCGCCCAGGACAACGGCGGCGCAGACGTCTTCGTCCACTACTCGGAGATCCAGGGTCAGGGTTTCCGCACCCTGGAGGAGAACCAGCGCGTGGAGTTCGAGGTCGGGCAGGGCACCAAGGGCCCGCAGGCGCAGAACGTCCGCGCCGTCTGATTCAAGCCGCAGTTGAGTCGTAAGTGAGAAGGACCCTCGGCCGGGCTCGGCCGAGGGTCCTTCTTCGTTTGTTCGGGGGCTTTCGAACGACTAGTGGCCGCGCTGGCGCGCTTCCCACTCCAGTCGCTGCATGACCCACTCCGTGGCGAGCGCCTGCGGGGAGGTCTGGCGCTCGGCGGCGAGCTCCTTGAGCTGCTCGTTCGCCATCAGCTGCAGCCGCAGCTGGTACACCTGCGCGTTGCCGAAGCCCGATGCGGTGGTCTCGTTGTCCGCGTCCGGGGCCAGGGCGGCCAGGTAAGAGGTCAGCTCCTCGTCGGGCAACGTCTCCTGCTGCTGCGGTTCGTCCGCGGGGCGGTGACGGCCGGACTTGGAACGTCCGAGGGATCCTATGGGCACCGGGACACGATAACGGCTCGGTCACGGAAGCCAAACCCCTGTGACCTGAGTCACTCCAAGGTGTAAATGGGTCTACTCAGAGTGGATCTCCCCGGACGGTGCCGAAGACATGGAGAGGCCCCCGCGCCAGGGGGAGGAACGCGGGGGCCGGAGGGGATCTCCACAGGCGCTGACCGGGGGTGTGTCAGCTTTTGGATTGTTGCACGCGCACAAGGCTGTTGGGGAGACTTCACACTCAAGATTCTTAACTTGCCGATGGACGGAAACCCCGCAGTCGCAAGCTATTGGTAACAACGAACACGCTGCTGAACGCCATCGCGGCCCCCGCGATCATGGGGTTCAGCAGTCCCAGCGCCGCGAGTGGAAGTCCAGCGACGTTGTAGGCGAACGCCCAGAAAAGATTCCCCTTGATGGCGCCCAAAGTCTTGCGGGACAGGCGAATCGCGTCCGCCGCCACGCGCAGGTCGCCGCGCACGAGCGTCAGGTCGCTCGCCTCGATCGCGACGTCGGTGCCGGTTCCCATGGCCAGCCCCAGATCCGCGGCCGCGAGCGCCGGCGCGTCGTTCACGCCGTCGCCGACCATGGCCACAACTCGGCCCTGTGCCTGGAGATTCCGGACCGCTTCGACTTTGCCGGCGGGCAGGACGTCGGCGATGACCTCGTCGATGCCCACCTCGGCGGCCACGGAAGCGGCCACCTCGGCGTTGTCGCCGGTCAGCAGCACCGGGCGCAGGCCCAGTTCGCGCAACGAACGAATCGCTTGTGCGGACGTGGGTTTGACGACGTCCGACACGACGACGAGTCCGACAACCTTGTCATCAAAGGAAACCGCGACAACGGTTCGCGCGCCTTGTGCAACTGCGGCCTCGGTCAATTCCCGAGGAAGAGAAACGTTGCGCAGTCGTCCGACGACAACGCGTCGACCTTCCACGACTCCGCTGACACCGATGCCATCCGTGGAAACGAACTGCGACACCGGAAGCACTTCGTCGACCTCGCGCACGATCGCCGCGGCGATCGGGTGTTCGGACGCGTTCTCGACGGCCGCCGCGAACCGCAGCACCTCGTCGCGGGACACGCCGTCCGCCGCGATCACGTCGACCAGCGTCAGTCGGCCGGTGGTGACGGTGCCGGTCTTGTCCAGCACCACGGTGTCCACGCGCCGCGTCGACTCCAGCACCTCGGGGCCCTTCACCAGGATGCCGAGCTGGGCACCGCGCCCGGTGCCCACGAGCAACGCCGTCGGCGTCGCCAGCCCCAGCGCACAGGGACACGCGATCACGAGCACCGCCACGGCCGTCGTCACCGCGAACTCCAGCGGCCGTCCGGCGAGCAGCCATGCACCGAACGACGCCAGCGCGATCAACACGACGACGGGCACGAACACGGCCGACACCCGGTCCGCCAGCCGTTGCACCTCGGCCTTGCCCGCCTGGGCCTGCTCGACCAGCCGAGCCATCCGGGCGAGCTGGGTGTCCGAGCCGACCGACGTCGCGGACACGACCAGCCGGCCGCCCGCGTTGACCGTCCCGCCGACGACCGCATCGCCGGCGCCGACCTCGACCGGCACCGATTCCCCGGTGACCATCGAACGGTCCACCGCCGAGCTGCCCTCGACCACTAGGCCGTCCGTGGCGATCCGCTCACCTGGACGGACCACGAAGTGTTCGCCGACCTGGAGCCGTCCGACGGGCACGCGGGTCTCCACGCCGTCGCGCAGCACCGCCACGTCCTTGGCACCCAACGCGAGCAGCGACCGCAGGGCGGCACCCGCGCTGCGCTTGGACCTGGCCTCGAGCCAACGCCCGAGCAGCAGGAAAACGGTCACGCCGACCGCGACCTCGAGATAGATGTCGCCGGAGGTGGTGGGACGAGGCAGCAGGCTGAACTCGTGCCGCATGCCGATCGTCCCGGCCTCGCCGAACACCAGCGCGTAGAGCGACCACAGGTACGAGACCGTGACGCCCATCGACACGAGGGTGTCCATCGTGCTGGCGCCGTGCCGTGCGTTGACGGCGGCCGCACGGTGGAACGGCCAGCCGCACACCCACACGACCACGCTGGCCAGCGCCAGCGACACCCACTGCCAGGTGGGGAACTGCCACGCCGGAACCATCGAGAACGCGATCACCGGCACGCCCAGCGCCGCGGCGAGGACGACCCTCAGTCGCAGCTCACCGGCCTCGTCCACCTCGGGAGCCTCGGGCCGGGGCTCCTCCGCGTCGTAGCCCGCCGCGCGCACGGTCGACACCAGGTCGTCCACGCGCACGTGGTCCGGGAACTGAACGCTGGCCTTCTCGGTCGCGTAGTTCACGGTGGCGGACACGCCGTCGAGCTTGTTCAGCTTGCGTTCGATGCGATTCGCACAGGAGGCGCACGTCATGCCGCTGATGCTGAGCTCGACGTGACGAGGCTCGGTCGTCGTCATCAGGCGACCTGGTACCCGGCCTCGGTGACGGCGGCGACGACCTCGGCGCGGTCCAGCTCGCGGTCGCTGGTCACGGTCACCGCGCCGGTTTCCAGGACGACGTCGACGCCCGTGACGCCGGCGACCTCGCCCAGCTCCTCGGTGACGGAGCTGACGCAGTGACCGCAGGTCATGCCGGTGACGGTGTAGGTGGAGGTGACGGACATCGGAGCCCTTTCTCTCTACGGGTCTCCGAGTCTATACCCCCCTGGGGTAGCGGGATCTACTGAGGACTGTCAGGTTTCGGCTGGTCCAGGTTCTGGATGTCCGACTCGATCTTGTTGACCAGGTCGTCCAGGCCCTCGAGCATCTTGTCGAGCTCGGCCATCCGCGAGCCGAACGCGGACTCGATGTCGGCCTCGATGGTGTTCAGGTCGATGCCGCTGATCGCCTGGAAGATGGCCTCCTGGTCGACCGCGGGCGGTATCTGAGATGCGTTTTGGCCCTCTGCATCGGGGGAAGGCTCCGGCGTGGGGTCGGTCATCGGTCCATCATCCCCTGGCCAGATCCCCACGAGACACGGACCGCACCTGTACGGAAAGTAACGCTGGGTGGCGGTGGAATCACTCTGCGGGGGGCTGCGGCCGTTGTCCCAGGTCGCTTAGCCTCGCGCCACACCTCAAGTCGGGGAGGGTGCTATGAGCGGGTCACTGGAAGTGCGGAAGTTCCTGTTCACACAGGACGACAGCATGTCGCGACAGGGCGGGCCGAACGTGCCGGCCCAGCGCAGCGGGGAACCTTCACGGATCTCCGACGATCAGGTCCACCGGGCGAGGCTCGCGGTCGCGCGCAGCGCCCTGGGCGCCGAGGACTGCCGGATGCTGCTCGACATGCTGGGTCTGTCGCCGGGCGAGGACGGCGGCACACCACCGGTGCAACGGTGAAGTGATGCGTACGCGAATGCGGCCCTGACTCCAGACGCGCACCCCCCGGAGCGCGTCTGCAGGACAGGGCCGCATCTCGAAACATACCCACGGGTCTCTTTAGCGGCAACGGCTAACCTCTACTCATGCCCCAGCAGGACCGGGCGCACGCGACGCGAGAGGCGATACTCCACGCCGCGGCGGAGGAGTTCGACCGGCTCGGTTACGAGCGCACGTCGCTGACCGCCGTGTTGGCGCGCGCCGGGCTGACCAAGGGCGCGTTCTACTTCCACTTCGCCTCCAAGGAAGCCGTCGCCGGTGCCCTCATCGAGCGGCAGAGCGACCTGTGGGCGCAGGTGAGGGAGTCGTGGCGGGCGCGTGGCGTCGATCCGCTGAGCGCCCTGCACGGCATGTTCCTGGAGTCCGCCGACCGGATGGCCGCGGACGTCGTGCTGCGCGCGGGTGTGCGGCTGAACGCCGACCGCGAGATCGGTTATCCCGGTGTGCCGAGCACGCACGTCATGTGGGAGAAGTTGATCGGCGGTTATCTCGCCGAGGCGCTGGAGCGCGGAGACCTCCGTGCCGGCGTTGATCCGGAGGCCGTGGCGCGGACGTTGTGCGGGGCCGCCCTCGGTGCCCGGCTGATCTCTTCGGCGACGACGGCGTGCGCCGACTTCCCGGCTCGCATCCGCGAGGTGATGGGGCACGTGTTGCCGTGCGTCGCGGCAGCCGAGTGGAAGTTGTCTGGATCACAAAACGCGGTTGACGGGGCTGGTGGGCCGTGAACAGGCATTTGTTGATCGGGACGCGCTGGCCCTGAAGGTGGTTTGGGCAGGTCAGCCCACAAGTGGGACCCCCGTTTTGGAGGTGCGCGGACCTATGTCATATGCTTACGATGCTTCCAGAGACCAGCTAGTCCCCATCATCTAGCGGCCTAGGATCCCGCCCTTTCAAGGCGGTCGCGCGGGTTCGAATCCCGTTGGGGGCACGCAGTAAGATAGAGTAAGATCTGCAAGAGCAAGGCCCAGTGGCGCAGTTGGTTAGCGCGTCGCCCTGTCACGGCGAAGGTCGCGGGTTCGAGTCCCGTCTGGGTCGCTTTCTTGTTTCATGGCCAGGTAGCTCAGTTGGTACGAGCGACCGCCTGAAAAGCGGTAGGTCGGCGGTTCGACCCCGCCCCTGGCCATCCTTCTTCGAAAGAAGCCCCGCAGGGTGCTGCGGGGCTTCTTTCGTTTACCCGGTGATTCGGGCGATGGCCTGATCGTCGTGCGTTTTGAAGCGGGGCCAACGTTTGTGCTCCGGATCACCGCGCTCTGCTTCGCGGATTCGGTCCAGCACTTCGCCCAGTGGCATTTCTTCGAGGTCCTCCCAGGAGAAGAGTCCGTAGTCGGACACTCCACAGGAGACACCGTCTGTGAGAGCGATCACTTTCCTGATCTCCGACCGCGGCCAGCTTGCCGTCCGGGCCTGATGCGCCGCAACGGGTTCCGCCTCGGCGACCCACCAGCCGTCCGGCTTGTTCTTCCACGCCAGGATGTCCGGCTGCGGCCGGAGGTCTTCGAGCCGGGTGTCTTCGAGCACATGGGTCGTCCGTCCGAACGCGACGACCGGGGTGTCGCACAGGACGAGGGCGTCGATCCTGTCCGCGGTCCAGCGCACGATCGACGCGGTGGCGGACGGGGAGTCGCCGGGCACGAGGTCGTGTTCTCGCACGAGGTTCGTGATGGCTTCGGCGAGGAGGTCGGTCAGCGGGTCGGTGTCGTTGATCAGCCTGGCGAGTTCGTCGGCGAGTTTCGTCGCGTACCAACCGCCGTTGCGGTCGGGCGGCCTGGTTCGCGAGGTGACGCCGTCGAGCACCACGACCGCGTTCGGCAGCACGCGGATCCGGTCCTCGGTGACTCGCCCGGGAGCCCCCTGCTCAGCGGTCTCGATCTTCACGATCTCACCGTACGTGTCAACTTCGGTTGACGGATCCCGGTTGTCAACGTACGTTGACAGCATGACTGAAGCGACGGATCTCGCCACGGCGGCTGGAGACCGCGACCCGAAGGTCGGGTTGCGGGCCGTCACCGCGCTGCGGCGACTTTTGGAACATCTGGAGGCGGCCCAGGTCCGCAGTGCGCGGGCACAGGGCTGGTCATGGCAGGAGATCGCGGCGGAACTCGGGGTGTCCCGCCAGGCGGTGCACAAGAAGCACGGGGGTCGATGATGGTTGGCGAGCGGTTCACCAAGGAAGCCCGTGTGGCGGTCATGGCCGCAGTGCGGGACGCGGAGAAGGTGCACGCCGGCGAGGTCGGGGTGGAGTTCCTGTTGCTGGCGCTGCTCGACGCGCCGGTGCTGGCCGGGTTCGACCTGCCGCGCGAGGAGTTGGAAGCGGCGTTCCGCGACTACCGGCGCAAGGGCGGGCTGACGAAGGCCGACGCGGAAGCGTTGCGGGGCTTGGGGATCGACGTCGACGCGGTGATCGACTCGGTCGAGCAGTCACTCGGGGCCGGTGTGCTGCGACCGGGGCCGCGCCGGCGGTGGTTCGGGATGCCGTTGGAGCCCGCGTTCAAGAAGGCGCTGGAGAACGCGCTGCGCGAGTCGCGCGACCTCGGCCACAACTACCTGGGTGCCGAGCACGTGCTGCTGGCGTTGTTGCAGGGCAAGGGAATCGTGGCCGAGGTGCTGACCGAGCGCGGGGTCACCTACGAGGAGATCAGGAAGCGGGCTGCGAGCGCTCGCGCCAGGTGAGCATCGGCAGGAACAGCTGAGAGAGCGGGCCGATGCCGAGTGCGTAGAGGACCGTGCCGATGCCGACGGTGCCGCCGAGCAGCCAGCCGGTGCCCAGCACCAGCAGTTCGACGACGGTGCGGACGACACGCAGGGAAAGGCCTGTACGACGGCAGAACCCGGTGACCATGCCGTCGCGCGGGCCCGGCCCGAGCCGCGAACCGACGTAGGCGGCGAACGCGACGGCGTTGAGCACGATGCCCAGCGTGAGCAGCACGATTCTGGGCAGAAGTCCTTGTGGCTCAGGGATGATCGCGAGCGACACGTCGACGCTGACGGCGATCAGCACGACGTTGGCGATGGTGCCGACGCCGGGCTTCTGCCGCAGCGGGATCCACGCCAGCAACACCAGCACGCCGGTGATCGCGGTGATCAGGCCGAAACTCAGACCGGTGCGTCTGGTCAGGCCCTCGTGGAACACGTCCCACGGATCGAGGCCGAGCGTCGCGCGGATCTGCATCGCCATGCTCGCGCCGTAGAGCCACAGACCGGCGAACAGCTGGGGAAGGCGGCGGGTGGGTGAGACGCGGACGGAGACCTGGTGGAGTGCGGTCATGGTGGCCATGTGGCCATCCTGAGCTGCGATTGGCCTGGTAATCCATAGCCAATTCGGGATAATTGGCCTCATGCTCCCACCGGGTGGACGTATATCGGGTGCTCGGCTCGCGCGGTTGCTCGGATCGTGGCGGCGTGGCGGTGCCCGGCAGGGGTCGGCCGACCTCGCCGCGGCGTTGAAACTGCTGGTCGCGGACGGCCGGCTGCCCGTCGGAACCCGGTTGCCGTCCGAACGCGAGCTCACCGACGCGCTGCCGGTGAGCCGCACCACGATCACCTCTGCTCTGGACCAGTTGCGCACCGAGGGGGTGGTGGAGTCGCGGCGCGGGGCCGGGTCGTGGATCAACGGACCCGTCGGTGCCGGTGGTGGCATCACCGGTGGCGACGACACGTTGATCGACCTGTCCCGAGCCGCGCCTCCCGCGCTGCCGTCGGTGCGGCTCGCGATGGACGTGGCACTGGGCCAAATGCCGGAACATCTCGCGTCGCACGGGTACGACGAACGAGGGCTGCTGGTGCTGCGGCAACGGATCGCGGACCGGTACGCGGCCCGCGGGCTGCCGACCTCGGCCGACCAGATCGTGGTGACCTCGGGCGCGCAGCACGCGTGGGCGTTGGTGCTGCGGCTCTTCGTCGGGCCCGGCGACCGGGTGCTGGTGGAGCAGCCGAGCTACCCCAACGCGTTGGAGGCGGTGCGGGCGTCGTTCGGGATCCCGGTACCGGTGCCGATGCTGAGTGACGGCTGGGACGTGGACGGGTTCGAGGCCGCTTTGCGTCAGGCGGGCCCCCGGTTGGCCTATCTGATCCCGGATTTCCAGAACCCGACCGGACTGCGGATGTCCTCCGAGTCGCGGGAGGCTCTTGCCGCCGTGCTGCGCAAGGCGCGTACTCCCTTGGTCGTCGATGAAACCTTGGTCGAACTCGCGCTGGACGGTGCCGAAGCGCCGTTGCCGATGGCCGCGTTCGGTGAGGATTCCGTGGTGACGCTGGGATCCGCGAGCAAGTCGCACTGGGGCGGACTGCGGATCGGGTGGATCAGGGCGTCCGCCGACATCGTGCACCGGCTGCTGTCGACGCGGGCGGCGATCGACCTGGGCACGCCGGTGTTCGAGCAGCTGGTGCTGGCCGCGTTGCTGGAGAACCCGGAACCTGTTCTGCGGCAACGACGTGCGGAGGCTCTGGAGCAGCGGGACGTGGCGGTCGCGGCACTGCGCGAGCACTGTCCACAGTGGAGCTTCATAGTGCCGGCCGGTGGGCTCGGGGTGTGGTGCACGCTCGACGGCCCGGTGAGCACGCGGATCGCCGTGGTGGCGCAGAACCACGGCCTGCGTCTCGTGCCTGGTCCGAGGTTCGCGGTGCACGGCGGATGCGAGCAGATGCTCCGAGTGCCGTACACGCAGTCATCCGAAGTGCTGCGCGAAGCGATAGCCCGTTTGGGTGTGGTGGCTGCAACTGTTGCCGGAACAGGGTTTCCGGCGGATGCCGACCTGGCGGTACCGGTCGCGTGAGACACGTCGGCCCGGTCTCCCACAGCGGTGAAGACCGGGCCGACGAACTTGCCAACGGGTGGCCTGCGGCGGGGAACGTCCCAGGGATTGACGTCCCCCGTCCGCAGGTTTCCCGTGTGGTCCGAGACTGCGGGGGCAGCGCGGCACTCGGACCAGACCCGACCTGCCAGGGCGCGGTTGGCAGGTCAGGAAGACTGGGTTCTTTGCGTACAACGGGAAATGACAGGAGGAGTTACTGGCGCGACGGAACGAGACGGTCACAAATCGCGCAGAGGGCAGAGATGTCCCGTCTGACTCAGTCGGGTGACGTGCTCGGCAGACCGGGAAGGCTGCCGGGTGAACGTCCGTCGCGGCGTTCCTCCACCGACCACGTGGCGGGCGGGAACAGCGAGTTGTGCGACGTCAGAACGGCGAGCACGCCGCGCGCGCCGCCGGAGTTGTCGGTGTGACCGGACGCCGAGGAGGCCGTCGCGGTTACCGGTGCCTGCTGCGGCGTGGGCAGCGGCGCGTCCGGTCCGGGGGTGGTCCAGGTGAGGTCGCTCACGGGCGCCGGCACGGTCTTCGCGATGGCCGGCACGGGCAGGTCGGGCAGCAGCGGTACGACCTTCTTGACGGACACGACGGGCGGCGCGGGCGGCGGAGGAGCCGGCAGCGCGGCGGCGAGCCTCGCGGCCTTCTTGGCGGCGCGGACCTCGGCCTTGGCCTGGAGCACCTCGGGCGGGGCCTGGTTCGACACGGTGCCGGACCGCGTGTTGCCCTGGGAGCCACCGGTGAAGTCGAGGACCGGGCCCTCGTCCTCCTGCGGCTCTTCCTGGGGCTGGCTCGGTTTGGTCGCAACGGACGGCACGAGCCTGGCCGGCTGGTGCTGTTCGATCACCGCGGCGGTGAACGCCTTGGCCCAGCCAGCGGGGTCCTCGAGCAGCTGCGGAGTCTCGGTGGCGGTGGCGGTGTCGATGGTGATCTCGACGGCCGGCGGTTCCTCCGGGCTGGCGGACGCGGTCGTCCCGCTCAGCAACCAGGCGGCGGCGGTCAGTCCGCCGAGCGCGGCGGCCCGCAGCAGCAGTGCACCAGCTCCACCACTCGCCACAGGATCACCACCCGCCACCGTTCAGGTCACCGCCAACGTCACAGCGCCGTCGGAGGTCGACGTTGAGCTATGTCTAGCACTGGTGAGTGACTTTGCGAACCAACTCGGCACAAAACACTCGGAAGGGCGGTCACGTGCGGCTGTCCGGGTTGCCCTGATCAGGCATGAACACCGTCTGTGTCGTCATCGGATCGAGTGACATTGCGCCCCGGTCCCCTGTGGACCGTGTCGCGGCGAGGGATGGTGTCCGATGTGGACACGCCGAAGCAGGTCAGCAACCTCTCTGAGCTGGTCGATCACGCCGCTCGTGCGCTTGGTCCCGTGCACGCGCATGATCCTGAGGGGCCAAACGAGTGCTTGGTCCGTTCGGGCGAACTGGTCGTGCCCGCAGTGGACGCACCCACTGTGCGCAAGCGCTTGCGAGGTGTCTACTCGCACGAGGAGATCTCGGCCGGTGCCATCCGGATGTTCTTGAAAGCATCCGAACGGTCGCGTGTGGTGGACATCGCCACCGAGGTCGGCGCCACCCCGAACCACGTCCACCTCTCCTGCCCGATCATGATCGGCACTTCCCGCCCGGTCGTCGGCGAACGCCTGCCGGAGCTGCTGGGCGAGGGCACCGTCGCGTTGCTCGACACCCCTCTCGACGCCCCGCACGGCTCGTTGGTGGCCGGCGTGCTGCGCCACCACGGCGCCACCGTCCGCCCGTTCCCGGTGCTCTCGGCCAGCGGTTTCGGCGACGACCTGACCCTCGCCGCCACCCTGCGCGCCACCCGCTCGCTCCCGGTCGTCCTGGTCGCCTCGGGCACCTACACGTTCAACGACGAATGCCCACCGGTGCTGGCCTCCTACGGCCACAACGTGGTGGCCGCCGCGGGCAATGGCGGCTCGTCCCGCCCCTGGTGGCCGGCTGCCTCGCCGTCGGTGACGGCCGTGGGCGCTTCCGCCCCGTTCTCGGGACACGGTCCGTGGGTGAACGTCGTCGTCGACGGCGTGGACGTGCCGTCCACGGTGGGTTTGACGCAGTCCCTGTGCACCGGCACCTCGTTCGCGGCCGCGCTTCACGCCGCCACTCTGGTCCCGGTGCCGTAACAGCTGAACCCGAGGTGGGCGACGGCCTTGGCGGCTTCGGCCGGGTGGTCGATGAGCCGGTGCACCTCCGTCATGGCCTCGCTGACCTGCGCGTCCGGTACCGGCAACACGCTGGCGATCACCGCTCTGGTCCCCGCGTCGAGGAACGCGCGCGCCAGCCCCGACGCGCAGGCGGAGAGCACGACGATCTCGGGCGGGTTCTCGATCCTGGCGATGTCGTACCCGTAGAGCGGTCCGTCCTGCAGTTCCAGAGAGGAGAACAACGGATTCTCCGGGTGGACGTGCCCGTGCGCCGCGATGTGCGCGATCCGGGCGCCTTCGAGGGCTCGCAGTGTTTCCTCCACAGTGGACGCTGCTGTGCCGCCATGTTCTTTCTGCAGCGCAGGAACTTCCTCGCGCTGCAACTGCGGACCCGTGACCCAGACCCGATGTCCGCCTCGACCTGTCGGCCGCCAATGCCGCAGCGATGGCACGACGTGGACTCGTCGGCCGAGCGCCGCCCACGGCATGTCGTGCAACACGCCGTCCGGAATCACGACGAGCTCGTCGACGTCCGGCAGCAGGTCGGGCACTGTTCGCCCGGCCGTGACGGCCAGCCTGGTTTCGGCCACCAGACGGGCGGGGTCGGGGATGTCGCGGAGGCGTGCGCGGCCATTCAGCACGGTGACCACCCGCATCTGTCCTTTGTGGAAGATGAAACTCATCAACGGCAGCCCGAACGGCTCGCCTGAGGCGTGCCGCGCACGTGGTGACGTGGCCAGGGTCAACCGGCGGACATCACGTTCGAACGGTTCCAACGACATGCCGAACGCCCTCGCCCGCCGCAGTCTCGTGAGTGCCTGCGCAAGCGCGGGATCGTTGGGCGGCAAGGGCGCCGAGCGACGGTGCTCCTCGGACCAGTGCAGCACCTCGCGAGCGGTCCGCGCCAACCCGAGCGCATGACCGGTCAGCTCGTGGCGAGGCCAGTCACCGTGGTGTTCGTCGAGCAGTCTGAGCCCCGCACGGCAGGCAGCCAGCGCCCCGCGTCGATCCGACCGCCTCGCCTGCGCGAGCCAGCCGAGCGCCCGCGTCTGCACCGGCCCGCGAAACCGATGTGCCGCAACGGCGTCCAACTTCCCGGCGGCGAGCATGAACTCGACGTCGGAACCGCGGTGTCTCCGCGCGGGCCCAGGATCTCCGTCGCGCAACGAGCAGCGCGCACTCAAAATCGCCAGCTCCGGCACGTGCCGCTTGCACCTGCGGAGCAGCTCCAGCGCAGGAGCCAACACCCGTTGCGCCTCCCCGGTGAGTCCGGCCGCCAGCAACGCCTCGGCACGGTCGACCAGCGCCTCCGGTCTGCTGGTCGAGTCGAGCCCGGCCTTCGCCGCGTCCTCGTACCGCCGCAGCGCGAGCGGCAGGTCGCCGGCGAGCATCGCCACGAACCCCCTGTTGTGCAGGCACATCGCCGCCCTTCGCGGTTCACCGATGGCGTGCAGCAGGTGCTGCGCGGCGGTGAAGTCGGCATCGGCGTCGGCCAGTTTCGTGGCGCTGCACCGGGCAATGCCCCTGCCGATCAACGCGTTGGCGAGCCATCGCTGGTCACCGCACCTCCGCAGGTCCCTGATGACGGACGTGAGTTCCGCGATCGCCAGCCTGGGATCGGCCGAGCCGCAGAGGTGGAGGCCGCGCAGACACCTCGCCCGCACCAGTTCGGGGCCTTTCAGGTGCGGTGTCGCGCTGTCCAGGTGGCGGAGGCTGCGCTGACGTCGGCCGCGGTCCAGGTCGATCCACGCGAGCGTGAGGTGAAACCGCGCCTCGCCGGTGAGCCGGAGTCCGCGTTGGGCGAACCGGGCGGCCACGTCGAGGTGGCCCAGCTCGACGTGGGCGATGCTCAGGTCGTGCAGGGCATCGGCACGCTGGGCCTTCGTGCCGCGTACCTCGGTGGACGCGATCGTGGCCTGTGGATCGGCGCTGGCGCTCATGCGACGAACCACCCCGTCGTCAGCCCCAGCTCGGGGACGGTCACGCACAACGGTCCCTGCCGGACGTCGGCGCGGAACCACCCCTCGGCGTCCGGGCGGAGCGCCTGGGTGGTGCTGGGTGAGCGAACCTCGACGGACACGCCCTTGTCGTCCAGCACGCCGGTGAGCCGCAGGCCGTCGAGCTGCAGGTACATCCGGCCGACACCGACGTGGAACACCAGCTGCCGGGACGGGCCGCGGACGGGTTCGTCCACAGGGTCCATCGGGTCGAGGCCGGTCGCGCGCGGTGCCAGGACGGGCGGCGGGGCGTCGGAGGCGAACAGGTCGGCGATCTCGTCGAGCAACGAGTCCCTCATCGCAGGTCACCCAGCTTCCGGCGCAGGTCAGCCAGGCAGCGGGTGCGCGTCGAGCCAACGCTCCCCACCTTTATCCCCAGGGCGTCGGCAACCTGTGCATAACTCAGCTCAGGGCTGTGGGCAGCGATCCGCAGCAGCCGCTGGCACCGCTCGTTCAACGTCATCAACGCGGCCCACAACCGACGCTGCCGATCGTTGGTCAAAACGACCTCTTCGGGCGCCGGCAACGCGGACTCCGGCTCCCACAGGTCGAAGGACACCTCACGTCCGCGAGCCCGCACCACGGCGATCGACTGCCGGGTGGCGGTACGAACCAGCCACGCGCCCAGGTGCTCGGGTCGGCGCAGGCGTGTCAGGTGTTCAGCCAGGCAGAGCCAGGTGCACTGGTAGACGTCAGCCGCGTCGGTGTGGCTCAGACGGAACGATCTGGGCACCGACCAGACCAGGCGCGAGTAGCGTTCGACGAGCGCGTCCCAGCCGTGCAGACCGGCACGCCAGCCGAGGAGAACCTCAGTGTTCGAGTCCATGCCATTTGGAGTCGAACCCCGGCGGCGAGGCTCCCCATCTCACCCGAAAGTGGGTTGTCCACAGGTGTGGAGGAACTCGTCCACACCTGTGGACAACTACAGCTTGTGGAGGCGCTCCACAGCTTCGTCGATCACCGCGTCCTGCTTGCAGAACGCGAACCGGATCAGGTGCTGCCAGTCGGCCGGCCGGTCCGTGAACACCTGGACCGGCACCGCCGCGACGCCGATCCGGGCGGGCAGATCGCGGCACAGCGCCAAGCCGTCCGTGTACCCGAGCGGCCGGACATCGGCGCAGATGAAGTACGTGCCCTCGGACGACCGCACCTCGAACCCGGCCGCGCGCAGCCCTTCGGCCAGCCGCGCACGCTTCGACGCCAGCGAGTCGCGCAGTTCGCCGACCCAGTCCAGTTCGGTGGTCAGCGCGTGTGCGACGGCGGGCTGGAACGGCGCCCCGCCCACGAAGGTCATGAACTGCTTGGCCGCCCGGACCGCGCCGACCAGTGCCGCCGGCCCGCAGACCCAGCCGATCTTCCAGCCCGTGCAGTTGAACGTCTTGCCGGCGCCGGAGATCGACAACGTGCGCGAGGACATCCCCGGCAGCGAGGCCAGCGGGATGTGCACGAGACCGTCGAACACCAGGTGCTCGTACACCTCGTCGGTGATCGCCAAGAGGTCGTGCTCGACGCACAGGGAGGCGATCGCTTGGAGCTCCTCCAAGCGGAACACGGTCCCGGTCGGGTTGTGCGGCGAGTTGACCAGGATCGCCCTGGTCCGCGGCGTCACGGCGGCGCGCAGAGCGTCCACGTCCAAAGCGAGCCGGCCCGAAGCGTCCTCACGCAGGCCGACGGTCACCCGAGTCGCGCCCGCCATGGCCACGGAAGCGGCGTAGGAGTCGTAGTACGGCTCGATCAGGATCACTTCGTCGCCGGCCTCGACCAGCGCCAGCAGCGAAGCCGCGATCGCCTCGGTGGCGCCGACGGTGACCAGGATCTCGGTGTCCGGGTCGTACGAGAGCCCGTACCGCGACCGGTGCGCGGCCACCGCGTTGCGCAGCACCGGCATGCCGGGGCCGGGCGGGTACTGGTTCACGCCCGACGCGATCGCGGACTGGGCGGCCGTGAGCATCGACGCCGGACCGTCGGTGTCGGGGAAGCCCTGACCGAGGTTGACGGCGTCGTGCTGCACGGCCAGCGCCGTCATCTCCGCGAAGATGGTCGACGTGAACGGCTGCAACCGGGGAACTAGCGCTGGTACCCGCACAACGCAGGATCTTCACGGAGAATGGTGCTGTGGAGCAACTGACCGTCGCTGACCAGCAGAAGCGCACCGACCTGCGCAAGATGAAGCTCGTCGCCACGAGCTTCCTCGTCGGCGCCACGGTCATCTTCTTCGGCACGCACGCCTTCGAGGGCGCCTGGGTCGGGTACGTGCGAGCCGCCGCGGAAGCCGGCATGGTCGGCGCGCTCGCCGACTGGTTCGCCGTCACGGCGCTGTTCCGCAGGCCGCTGGGCCTGCCCATCCCGCACACCGCGATCATCCCGGAACGCAAGAACATGTTCGGCCAGACGCTCGGCGACTTCGTGGGCGTCAACTTCCTCAGTCCCGAGGTCGTGCAGGACAAGCTCCGCCGGGCCGGCATCGCGGAACGGGCCGGCGCGTGGATCAAGCAGCCGGAGAACGCCGAGCGCATCACCAACGAGCTCGCGAACGTCATCAAGGGCGCGATCACCGTGCTCAAGGACGAAGAGGTCCAGGCCGTCCTGGAGCACGCGATCGTCAAGCGCATCACCGCACAGCCCTGGGGACCGCCGCTCGGCAAGCTGCTCAACCAGGTGCTCACCGACGGCGCGCACCACAAGCTCGTCGACCTCATGTGCGACCGCGCGTACGAGTGGGTGCGGGACAACTACGACAAAGTCAGCCTGATCGTCACGGACCGCGCGCCCACGTGGTCGCCCAAGTTCGTCGACGCCATGCTCGGCGACAAGGTCTACACGGAGCTGGTCAACTTCGCCTGGGCGGTGAAGACCGACGTCAACCACCCGATGCGGCTCGCGGTGGACCAGTTCCTGCTCGAGTTCTCCACGGACATGCAGACCGACGAGGCCACCATGCAGCGGGCCGAGCAGGTCAAGCAGCAGGTGATCACGCACCCGGACGTCCAGAAGCTGATCAACAGTGCTTGGGGCACGGCCAAGAAGATGCTGATCGACGCCGCCGAGGACCCCTCCAGCGAGCTCCGCAAGCGCGTCACGCAGGGCCTGATCACGCTCGGCACGAACCTCACCGACGACCCGGACCTGCGCGCCAAGGTCGACGGCTGGCTGGAGCAGGCCGCCGGGTACGTCGTCGGCAACTACCGCGCGGAGATCACCACGCTGATCACCGACACCGTCGAGCGGTGGGACGCCGAGGAGACCTCGCGCAAGATCGAACTGCAGGTCGGCAGGGACCTGCAGTTCATCCGGATCAACGGCACGGTGGTCGGCGCGCTCGCCGGCCTGGTGATCTACACGGTGGCCAACGTGCTGTTCTGATGTCCCGTGTTCTGGGCGCGCGTTCGTTTTCGGAACGTGCGGGCCTTCTCGCGGTTGCCGCAGACCTGCATCGAGCACCAGGTGCGCGAGCGGTTGCGGGAGCGGTCGAAGAACGCACGCAGGCAGTCGTCGGCCGGACAGATCTTGAGGCGCTCCCAGGAGCCCAGCACGGCGAGGCGGGCCGACGCGGCGAGCACCGCGCCGAGAGCGTCCGCGCTCGCCAGCATCGGGACGCCGTCGGTCAGCTCGATGTGAACCACACCGGCCGCGGTCTGAGGCCCTGACGAGCCCTCGATCGACGACCGCAGTGCCGCTCTCGCGGCGCGCGCCTGTGCGATTTCCCCGCTCCGCCCGAGGCCGCGCTCGGTCACCCATGCGCGCCAGGAGGCTTCACTGTCCAGTACGTGTCGAGTGTTCAGGAAGTCGAGCACCAGCTCGACGTCGTGATCCCAGCCGACAGTCAGACCAGTCACCCCACCACTGTAGGCGCCACGGCGGTGGGCCGTCAGGGCATCTGATGAATACACCCGGTGTATACATGATGTGTATAGTCGCTCCCATGTCGATCGGACACGCACTGTTGGGGCTGCTAGAGGGCGGTCCACGGCACGGATACGACCTCAAGCGCGCCTATGACGAGCGCTTCGGTCAGGACCGGCCGTTGCACTACGGACAGGTGTATTCGACCCTGTCGAGGTTGCTGAAGAACGGCTTCGTGACCGATGCGGGCGTCGAGGCGGGCGACGGTCCGGAGCGCAAGCGCTACGCGATCACGGACGCCGGGGTCACTGATGTAGAACGCTGGCTCAGCACGCCGGAGAAGCCCGAGCCGTACCTGCAGAACACGCTCTACGCGAAGGTGGTGCTGGCCCTCCTGTCCGGCCGCAGCGCCGCGGACGTGCTCGACACGCAACGGTCGGCGCACCTGGACACGATGCGCGAGCTGACCCGGCGCAAGAGCGACGGTGACCTCGCCGACCAGCTCATCTGCGACTTCGCCCTGTTCCACCTCGAAGCCGATCTGCGGTGGCTCGAACTGACCGCCGCCCGGATCGACCAGCTGGCCGTGGAGGTCAACCGATGACCCTGCTCAGGGCCGAGGGCCTGTCCAAGTCGTTCGGCAAGACGCAAGCACTCGACGGCGCGGGTATTTCGATCCGCGCGGGCGAGGTCGTGGCGGTGATGGGGCCGTCGGGCTCCGGCAAGTCCACGCTGCTGCACTGCATCGCGGGCATCCTGCCGCCCGACAGCGGCACCGTGCACTACCGCGACCAGGACCTGACGGCGATGAACGACAGCACCCGCAGCGAACTGCGCCGCACCGAGTTCGGGTTCGTCTTCCAGTTCGGCCAGCTCGTACCGGAGCTGACGTGTCTGGAGAACGTGGCGCTCCCGCTCCGGTTGAGCGGCATGAAGCGCAAGGACGCCGAACGCGCCGCGACCGACTGGCTCGCGCGCCTCGAGGTCGAGGACGTCGCAGGTCAGCGTCCCGGCGAGACCTCGGGTGGCCAGGGTCAGCGCGTTGCCGTGGCCCGTGCGCTGGTCACCGCCCCGAAGGTGATCTTCGCCGACGAACCGACCGGTGCGCTCGACTCGCTCAACGGCGAGCGCGTGATGCACCTGCTGACGACCGCTGCCCGCGAAACGGGTGCCGCCGTCGTGCTCGTCACGCACGAGGCCCGTGTCGCGGCTTACTCCGACCGCGAGGTCGTGGTGCGCGACGGCCGCTCGCGGGACGTGGAGTTCGCCCGGTGAACCGGGTCATCGGCGACCTCGTCCTGGGTGTCCGGCTGGCCGTCGGGGGCAGCCGGAAGTCGTGGACGAGGCTCGCGCTCCAAGGCTTGGGCATCGGTCTCGGCGTCGCGGTGCTCCTGTTCGCCGCGTCGTTGCCGAGCGTGCTGGACGCACGGCAGGACCGGCACAACGCCCGCAACGCGGTGTCCGAGGGGACCGGGCCCGCCCCGCTGCTGGCCGAGTCGCAGAGCCACCCGTTCCGCTCCGAGTACGTCCGCGGCACGTACCTCCGGGCGATGAGTCCGGACGCGCCCGTGCCGCAGGGGATCGCGAAGGTGCCCGGCGACGGGGAGGTCTTCGTCTCGCCGGCGCTCGCGGACCTGCTCGCGACACCGGCGGGGACGGAGCTGCTCAAGCCGCGGTTCCCGCAGAAGGTCGTCGGCACGATCAGCCAGGCCGGTCTGCTGAACCCGCGTGAGCTGCTGTTCTTCGCCGGTGACGCGAGGATCCAGCCGAACGAGCACGGCAACACCGTCTACGGCTGGGGCATCGCGCACGAGGGCGGCGGGATGGATCCGCTGCTGTGGCTGCTCAGCATCGTCGGGATCGTGGTGCTGCTGTTCCCCGTGCTGGTGTTCGTCGGGGTGGCCACGAGGCTCGCCGCGGCCCAGCGCGATCGCAGGCTCGCGGCGTTGCGGCTGGTCGGTGCCTCCGCGAGCAGGGTGCGGCTGATCGCGTCCGGCGAGGCGCTGGCCGGTGCGCTGGCCGGGCTGGTGGTCGGGTTCGGCCTCTTCTACGCCGTGCGGCCGTCCCTGGACCGGATCAGCATCTCCGAGTTGTCGGCGTTCCCGAGTGACGTCATGCCGACGACCGCGCTGACGCTCACGGTGGTGGTCGCGGTACCGGTGCTCGCGGTGGTCACGTCGCTGGTCGCGATGCGCCGCACGATCATCGAACCGCTGGGCGTGGTGCGGGACCAGAAACCGGTGCGCCGGCGGGTGTGGTGGCGGCTCGTGCCGGTCGTGGCCGGGATCGCGCTGCTGGTCAGCCAGGCCGGGAAGATCGGTGAGACGGACGGCAGGCCCAACCAGTGGCCCGTGGTGCTCGGCATCGTGTTGCTGATGCTCGGCATCCCCGTTCTGCTGCCGTGGTTGGTGGAACGCGTCGTGTTCCTCATGCGGGGCCGCACACCGGCGTTGCAGCTCGCGGTGCGGCGCTTGCAGCTCGACAGCGGCACTGCCGCGCGTGTCGTCGGTGGTGTCGCGGTCGTGCTGGCGGGCACCGTGACGTTGCAGATGCTGCTCGCCGGGGTCGAGCAGGAGGTGAGGGCCGACGAGAAGAAACAGGCGAACTTCAACTACCTGACCATCAATCCGGGCACGGACTCCGATGTGAACGCCATCGCCGCGGCGCTGAAGAGCAGCAAGGGCGTGACCGTCGTCCATCGGATCGACCAGGCCTTCGGGACGCTGGACTCGGGCGGCCACATCGCCATCAACATCGCGTCGTGCGAGGCGCTGGCCGCCCAGGGGCCGGTGCCGAACTGCACGGACGGCAAGGCCTACGTCGTGCCGTACGGCGACGGGCAACCGACCGCGCAGGCGGGCGACGTGCTGACGCTGCGGCACTCGGGCGAGAAGTGGACGGTGCCGTCCTCGCTGGAGACGACCCAGGCCACCTTCCCCGGCCTCGTGCTCACTCCGGCCGCGGCCAAGGGTCTGGTGGCGTTCAACTCGCAGTACATCGCCAAGCTCGACCCCTCGGTGCCCGACGCGGCCGAGCACGCGCGCAACGCGTTGACCGTCGCCCGTCCCTGGCAGGTCTTCACCTACTTCGTCGGTCAGGACGACACCGCTGAGGCGGAACGGGTTTTCGGTGTGATCCGCCGGGCGCTGCTGGCCGGCACGTTGCTCACGTTGCTGGTCGCCGCCGCGTCACTGCTGGTCGTGGCGCTGGAACAGGTGCGGGAACGGCGTCGGCCGCTCGCCGTGCTGGCCGCGAGCGGGGTGCCGCGCGGCACGCTGGCGCGGTCGTTGCTGTGGCAGAACGCCCTGCCGCTCGCGATCTCCACGGTCGTGTCGCTCGCCACCGGCATCGGGCTCGGCGTGCTGGTCATGCGGGTGTTCGGTGCCGAGGTCGCCTACGACTGGGCGGGCCTCGGCCTGATCACCGCGATCGTGGTCGGCCTGACGTTCGCGGTCACTGCTCTGACGTTGCCTTCGCTGAGAAGGGCGACCGGAGCACTTGGGTTGCGGACCGAGTAGTCACCTCGTGCTCTGCCAGGCGGTCCTGCACCAGTCCGTGCCGGAACTGGTAGCAGGCCCCCGCCCGGCAGAGCACGCCCAGCTTGCGCGAGTCCTCGAGGAAGACCATCAGCTCCCAGGGCAGTTTTCCGCGCAACGCCAGCCAGATCCGCGCCACGGTGAACCACCACCAGCGCAGGTGCAGCACGGCCAGCGCGAAACCGAGCATCAGCCCGGACGCGAGCCCCAGCCCGACCATGCCGGTCTGGCCGGGCCCGAACACCAGCGCCGCCGCCGAACCGAACACCACGGCCAGCACCAGAGATCCGGTCCACACCGCGATCCGGTCGCGCGCCATCGTCCACTGAGGACTGGAAGCCTGCGACAGCTCGGCGGCGCTCGACAACGCGAACCGCAGCGCGACCGCCACGGCGAGGCCGAGGCCGACCACCAGGCCGGCGGCAAGTCCGTACAGGGCTCCGAAAACGAGTCCGGCGGCGAGCCCGAGCACGCCGGGCACGAGCAGCAGACTGCGCCAGATGCCCAAGCGCGGCTTGGCTTTGCGTTCCTGAGACGCGGTCAGCGCGGCCGCCCCGACACCGATGCCCGCGACCAGGCCGGTGATCGGGGCGAGCGACGGCGTGATCGAGTACGCCATCAGCCAGCCGACGCCGAACCCGCCGATCGCTCCCAGCACCAGTGCGCCGAGCAGCGCGAGCCACGTGTTGCCGACCGACCGGCGCAGCTCCCACCAGGCCAGTTCGCGGATGCCCCGGTCGCGCATCTCGTGGGCGAGGAACTCGAGCCAGCGGCGGGCCCGGTCGCGTGGCCAGACCTGAGTTGCCCCGGCGTGGTGCGCGAAGGCGCGGTTGCCGAATGCCCGGGACACCAGCTCGTCGCAGAGGTGGTCGGAGATCGCCCGTGCGTCCGGGAAACGGCCGCGGTCGAGCAGTTCGGTCGGCTCGGCCTCGTTGTCCGCGTAGACCATGCTGGCCAGCCACATCGTCAGAGGCGTGGACAGCGCGTCCGCGAGCCTGCCGTCCGGTTCCTCGCGCAGCTGGATGAACACCGGCTCCCACCGCGCCGCGCCCACGCTGTCCGCGCTGGCCCGCAGGTAGGCGGCGACCTCGTCCAAATCCAGGGGCGCCAGTTCGACGACGTCCGCGCCGGGCATCGGTCCGGCCAGGTGGACCGCCTGCGCGTACTCGGCCGTGCGGCAGGTCAGCACCAGCGGGCGCTTCGCGGGGAAGGCTTTCGCGATTCGGGCGAGCGCGTCCGCGCGCTGGTGGGCCGGGATGTCGTCGAGGCCGTCGAGCACGGGCAACACCTTGTGCTGCTCGACCAGCAGGTCGCCGGCGTAACTGCCGTACAGCTCGGTGTTGCGCAACGCCGGGTGGTCCTCGTACAGCCTGCGCGTGAGCCACGTGCGGATGTCCTCGACCGCCGGGTTCCACGTCGACAGCGGCAGCAGGACCGGGACCATGCCGCCGTCGTAGCGGTCCAGCAGGCCGCACGTCAGCAGCATCGCGACGGTCGTCTTGCCGGTGCCCGCCTCGCCGACGATCACCATCCTGCGGTTGATCTGCCGTTCGAACGCGCCGACCACCGCGTCACTGCGTCCGGGCGGCGCGTCCGGCTCGTCGCTCACGTCCAGCTCGGCCGCGGTCCAGTGCAGGTCGAGCACGTCCGGGTCGGTGAGGCCGCGCGAGCGCACCTCGTCGTTCCACTGCGCCTGCAGGCCGATCGCGAGCGCCCGGCACGCGGCGTCGAGGTGCTCGTCGGTGCTCAG
The DNA here is from genome assembly GCF_011067745.1 of Lentzea alba. Classification (GTDB taxonomy): domain Bacteria; phylum Actinomycetota; class Actinomycetes; order Mycobacteriales; family Pseudonocardiaceae; genus Lentzea; species Lentzea alba. The sequence goes on along the minus strand of NZ_JAAMPJ010000001.1, from coordinate 1,630,060 downwards.
TTCGGCGTTGTGCCTGCGCTTGACCCACGGGTCCAGGATCGCCAGGAACACCAGAAACGCCAGTGCCAGAACGATCAGCCACAAATGCGGGTTGATGCCGTGGTCGGTCACGAACAGGCCGGCCGCGGTGAGCAGCGCGGTCAGCACGCAACCGGCCAGCAGTGCCTGCTGGCGGAATCTGGACATGCGTCGCATCATGACGCACCGCATCCGTCAGGGGTCGATTCAGTGACCCGTGTCGTGACGTTCGTTCTTGATCACAGCGGCCATCGGAGGTCGTTCAGGGTCAGGAACTGGCCGGTCGGCCCGACCGTGATCCCGAACTGGTGCCGACGGGGTCTGCCCAGGTCGTGCCATTCGACGACGGCCTGCTCGGCGAGGTCCCAGAGCTTGCGCGGGCCACCTTGGTCGACGTGCGAGCCGTGGTGGTGCACCCAGGAACCGTCCGGATGGGCCAGCCAGTCCTGGCCCGCGGCCACTCCCGGCAGCGCGATGCCCGCGAAGAACTCGAACGGGCTGGCCGGGTCGACCACCGTGTTCAGCGGCAACGTGGTGGCGCGGCGGTCGTACCCGCCGGAGCCCGCGAGCGTCGGCGGATGGGCGTGCGCGCGCATCGGCATGAACCGGCCGTCCTCCGCGAGCACCCGGCCCTCGCCGGTGCCGTCACCGTTCGACACGATCAGCACCAGCCCGGCGCCGATCGGGCGGTGCAGCGTCGTCACCACCAGACCGCCGGGCCGGGTCTGCTCCAGCCAGGCGGGCGGGATGGTCGCGACGGAGCACGTGGCGAGCAGGCGGTCGTACGGTGCGCGCCCCAGATGGCCGAGCGCTCCGTCGCCCGCGACACAGGTCGGGAAGAACCCGTTGCGGTGCAAGCGATCTTGGGCTCGTTGCGAGATGTTCGGGTCGACGTCGATCGTGGTCACGTTGTCCGAACCCACGGCGTGGCACAGAAGAGCCGCGTTGTAGCCCGTGCCGGTGCCGACCTCGAGGACGGTCTGTCCGTTGTGGACGTCCAGGGTCTCCAGCATGATCGCCATGATCGTGGGCATGCTCGACGAACAGGTGGGTGTGCCGCCGGTCACCGTGTCGTCGCCGTCGAACTGGGTAACCCAGACACGGTCGGCGTAGACCAGTTCCAGCCAGTCCGGGTGCTTCGCGGTGATCCGTTCCCAGTCGCCGCTGTGCGTCTGGCGGTAGAAGTGCGGCAGGAACTCGTGCCGCGGCACGGCCCGGAAAGCCTTGAGCCACTTGGAATCGTGCAGCACACCATCGCCGAGCAGGTGGTCCGCCAACTCGGTCCGAAAGGCCCCGGCGTCGTCCATGTCACCTCCCACGGTATCCCTGTGGCGGAGCACACGCAGCTGTTGCTAGCAGGGTGCTTGCAATAGCTAGCACTCGTCGCTAACGTAGTTGGTGGCACGAGGAACGGGAGCGGGAACAGTGGACAAGTCCATCGACAAAGCAGTCGCGGACCTCGGCCGCAACATCGGTGAGTACATCCGCGAGCAACGCAACACCGCCAAGATCTCCTTGCGGGAGCTGGCGAAGCAGGCGGGTGTCTCCAACCCATACCTCAGCCAGATCGAGCGAGGACTGCGCAAGCCCAGTGCGGAGATCCTTCAGCAGATCGCCAAGGGGCTGCGCATCTCGGCCGAGGTGCTCTACGTCGAGGCCGGGATCCTCCAGCAGCGCGAAGGCGGTGCGTTGGCGGACGCCATCGTCGCCGCGACCGATCTGACCGAGCGGCAGAAGCAGGTGCTGCTCGACGTTTACGAATCTTTCAGGCGGGAGAACTCCGCCAAGAACCAGGAGGACTGATCCCCATGCCGAAGCTCACCCAGGACGACGTCCGCAAGGCCGCCGAGCAGGGCGCCCACGCCGCACGCCAGGCGCTGCTCGCCGCGCTCGGTGCCGGTGACCTCGCCGCCAAGGCGGTCGTCGAGGCCCTCAACAAGGCCAAGGAGCGCGCCGACGAGGCCCGCACCCAGGCCAAGGACCTCCCGACCGAGCTGGGCGACCTGCGCGACAAGCTGCAGCCGGCCGAGCTCAAGAAGCTGGTCGACGCCTACACCGCCTCCGCGGTGAACCTGTACACCTACCTCGCCGAGCAGGGCGAGCAGACGCTGGAGCAGATCAAGGCCCAGCCGCAGGTCAAGCAGGCCGTGGAGCAGGTCGAGCACGCCGTCGAGGCCGCCCAGAAGCGCGCCGAGTCCGCCGCCGCCGACGCCCGCGAGCTCGCGGACGACGTGCTCGGCAAGGTGACCCGTCGCACCCGCTCGATCGGCGAGAAGGTCGCCCACGAGGTCGAGGACGGCGCCGAGAAGCTGGCCGAGGAGATCGTCGAGGCCGGTGGCGAGGCTGCGCACGAGGTCCGCAGCACCACCCGCAAGGCCGCGAACCGCACCGCCCCGCGCAAGCCGGCGACGACGACCCGCAGCACCGGCACCACCGCCGCGGCCAAGAAGACGACCACGACGAACACCACCAAGTGAGTCGCTGAAGTCAGCTGAGAAGGGGAGCGCACCCACCCGGTGCGCTCCCTTTTCGCGTTCGAGGGGGAGCCGCCTGTCGGGGTCGCTCCCCTGTTTCCGCACCGACACGTAGTCTGGGTGGGTGTTCGATCTGCCGATCTTCAGTGTCTGGTACCTCGACACCGTCGTGTACTCCGTGGCCGACCTCGGGTTCACCATCCTGGGGCTGTTCGCGTTCTTCCACGCGCTCACCCAGCGTGTGGACGCGTACACGGCGGCCGAGCGCATGACCAAGCCCGCCTGGCTGGGCATCACGGGTGGTGGTGCCGCGGCGATGCTGCTGTTCAAGCCGTACAGCTTCGGCTCGATCTTCTGGCTCGCCGGCCTCGTCGCCGTGCTCGTCTACATGGTGGACGTGCGCCCGAAGCTGATCGAGGTGCAGCGCGGCCCGCGCTGGTGATCACGAACTCCTACGGTTCGGGCTCGCCGGTGACCCTGGTCGCCCACGGACTCGGTGCCACGCCCGGTGAGGCGCGCATCCCCGCGTCCGGGCTGCCCGGCACCCGCGTGGTGGTCACGCTGCCGTCGCACGGTGACGCGCCCGACGCGCCGCCCGGCTACTGGGACTACGGCCGCATCGCCGCCGACCTCGCGAGCGTTCCCGCTGATCACGCCGTGGGCGTGTCGCTGGGCGCCGGGGCGTTGATCCGGCTGCTGTCTCTGGAACCCGATCGTTTTCAACGAGTCGCGCTCCTCTTGCCCGCCGTGCTGGACCAGCCGCGTCAGTCGTTCACGTTGCAGCAGCTCTCGGACCTGACCGTCGGACCGCCGATCTACGTGGCGGAACGGCGCGAGGCGCTGCGGCGACTGACCACCGCGGCCGAGGAACTGCCTGGTCAGGTCGCCGTCGAGGACGCCTCGGCGCTCGCGTCGGTGCGGATCCCGGTACTGGTCATCGGGGCCGTCGGAGATCCGCTGCACCCCGAGGACGTGGCGAAGGCGACGGCGGCGGCGTTCCCGAACGGTGAGTTGTGGCTGGTCGACTCGCCGTCACCGATGCTGACCCACCGCGCCGAGGTGCGGCACCGATTGGTCTCGTTCTTCGCCGGGTAGCCGACGGGCATGGCTGAACAGAAGAAGATCGCATTCCTGGTCGCGTCGGAGGGCATCGAACAGGTCGAGCTCACCGATCCGTGGACGCACGTCGAGAAGTCCGGCGGAGTGCCGCGGCTGCTCGCGCCGAAGCTCGGTGAGGTCCGCGGCTTCAATCACCTCACACCTGCCGACGCGTTCCCGGTCGACACGACGTACGCCGACGCGAAAGCCGACGACTACGACGGCGCGGTCATCCCCGGTGGCGTGGCCAACTCGGACTTCCTGCGCATGGACGCCGACGCCGTTCAGCTCGTCAAGGAACTCGTGGCGGCGGGCAAGCCGATCGCGGCGATCTGCCACGGGCCGTGGTTGCTGGTCGAGGCGAACGTGGTGCGCGGCAAGATGCTCACCTCGTTCCCGAGCCTGCAGACCGACATCCGCAACGCGGGTGGCGACTGGGCCGACGAAGAGGTCCGGGTGTGCGACATGAACGGGTGGACGCTCGTGACGTCCCGCAACCCCGACGACCTGCCGGCGTTCAACCGGGAGGCGTTGAAGGCGTTCGGGCTGGACTGATGGGGAAAGCGGGTCTGCAGCCCCGCCGTGCCATTCGCCTAGGAAAACAAAATTCGTATTACCGCAGCCGAGTCTCGGCGTAGTGCGCCATGGCGTCACGGACCCACTCGGCCATGTTGTCGCCGTTGACCTCGAAGTTCACCCGGAACTCGTCCGAGTCGACGTAGAGGTCGCCGAGCCCCTTGTAGGACTCGCGGTTCGGCGTCCAGCTCAGACAGATCCAGCGGTAGTGGCGGTCGATCAGCTCCTGCGTCTGCGGAGCGTCGATCGCCGTGCCCGCGGTGAACAGGACCCCGAGCTCCCGCGCGATGTCCTGCCACTGCTGCATGAACTCGTCCGCGTCGGCGCGCGTCCAGCCCTTGAGCTTCTGCCTGCTCTCGGCGATGTGCTCCTTGACGCCCTCGCCGTAGCGCTCGACCAGCTCGGCCTCGTGGCGCTTCTGCTTCGACGCGTCGAACCCGTCGAACAGCTCTTCCAGTTTCATCTCGTCCCCTCCTTCCAGTTCTTCGATCGTTCGCGCGACGGTGTTGGCCAGCCGGTCCAGCCGTTCGCGTTCCTTGCGCAGCCACCGGTGGTGGTCGCGCAGGACGGTCAGCTGGTCCGTGCCGTTCAACATGTCCGCCACCACGTCGAGGCCAAGGCCCAGGTCGCGCAGCAGCAGGATCTGCTGCAGGCGGTGCACCTGTTCCTTCTCGTAGTAGCGGTAACCGTTGTCGCCGATCCAGGCCGGCGGCAGCAGCCCGATCGAGTCGTAGTGCCGCAGCGTCCTGGACGTCACCTTCGACATCCGGGCCACCTGGGCGATCGACCAGGCCATTCCGGTTCCCCCTTCGCGCTCTTTCCCAACCGTAAAGGTTGACGCAGCGTCAAAGTCAACGCGACTTTTTCCGGCACGCGGGGCCCTTTCGTACTATCAGTCAGTACGAAAGGGCCCCGCGTGCGGAAAGCAGGGGTGGGGTGGCGGGCTGGCAGGATGGGTTGGGTGTGGACCATCGCTGGGTCGTTGGAACCCATTTCTGTGTTGTCGCGGCTTGATTTGGTGCCTGGGCCGGTTGAGGCGGCGTTGAAGGAACTGGACGGCGTTGATCGGGTGGCCGTCGCCGAGATCGACCCGACGCTCGCCGACACCGCCGAGTTCTGCGCGCACTACGGCTCACCGCTGACCGCCTCGGCCAACTGCGTGGTCGTCGCGGGCAAGCGTGGCGGCGAGATCCGGTACGCGGCCTGCATGGTGCTGGCGACCATGCGTGCGGACGTGAACGGCGTCATCCGCAAACGGCTCGACGCGCGCAAGGCGTCGTTCGCGCCGATGGACGAGGCCGTCGCGCTGACCGGCATGGAGTACGGCGGCATCACGCCCATCGGTGTGCCCGCGGACTGGCCGATCCTGGTGTCGCCCGAGGTGGCCGCCGCCCCCGAACTGGTCGTGGGCAGCGGCATCCGGGGCAGCAAGATCCTCATTCCGGGTGACGTGCTGATGAAGCTGCCGGGCGCCGAGATCCTCGACGACCTGGCGCGTTAGCAACCGGAGGCGCAGAGGCGGCCGATCACCTCGTCCGGGTCCAGGTCCCACCTGATCACCCGCGGGTCCGGTCCGGACGACGTGAGGTCGCCGTCGGCGTCGAACAGCACCGCGTTGACCGGGCCGGTGTGCCCGGTCAGCGTCGCGACCTGCGCGCCGTCGGCTACCTGCCACAACGTGATCAGGCTGTCGTTCGCGGCCGCCGCCACGGTCGTGCCGTCCCGGCTTGCGGTGACCGCTCCGACGGCGCCACGGCCGGTGACGAGTGTGCGCGCCTTGCCGTTGCGGCCCCACAGAGCGACCTCGCCGCCCGCGTCTCCCACCACCAACAGGTCCGAGCCCGGCACGGCCGCGATCGACTTCACCGCGGGACCGGTCTCCCGGACGACCTCGACCTGGTCACCGGACCAGCGGAGCACCCGGCCGTCGGCTCCTCCCGAAGCCACCTGGTCGCCGAGGAACGCCACGGTGTTCACCGGACCCGAGTGGCCGGACGGCAGTGGCCTGCCCGGTTCGGCGGAGTTCAGGTCCCAGACGAGGACCGCGGCGTCCACCCCACCGGTCACCGCGCGGTCGCCGGACACGACCAGGCTCTTGATCGCGCCCCGATGACCCTGCCACGTGCGCACGACCTGGCCGTCGGTCCGCCACGAGGTCAGCACACCGCGCACGTCGGCGGCCACGATCTCGGTCGCGGTCCGGAACGCCAGCGCGGTCACGTGCGCCGGCACGTCGATGCGCCCGATCTGCTCGCCCTCCCGGTTCCACAGCAGGATCAGGCGGTCGCGCCCGCCGCTCGCGAGCACCGAACCGTCCGGGGAGAGCGCGATGCCGTCCGGTGGACTGGTGTGTCCCGTCAGCGGCGGCAGCGGCAGGCTCCAGAGGCTCACGCTCTCGTCGCCGCCCGCCGCGAACCAGTTGCCGTCCGGGCTGAGCGCCGCCACGTAGAACGGGTGCGTGCGGGTGATCAACCCGGTCAGCCACCCGCCGTCGGGCACCGTCCACCAGCGGATGCTGCCGTCATCGCTGGTCGACACGACTTTGGTGCCGGTCGCGTCGAACTGCACCGAGCGCACGCCACCGACGTGTCGGCGCAGTCCGGACGTCTTGCCGGTCGCCAGCACCCGCAGCACGACCTGATGATCGTCACCGCCGGACGCGAGGGTACGGCCGTCAGGGCTCAACGCCACCGTGCGGACTGCCGCGTCGTGATCGGTGAACGTGCGTGCGGTGCCGTTCTCCACCACCAGCGTGCCGTTCGCCCCACCTGCGGCGAGCACGGATCCGTTCAACGCAAGCGCGTGCACCTCGCCCAGTTCGTGCACGACCATGTCCGTCCGTGTCCAGTCATCGGTGCGCCACAAGGAGATCAGGCCATCGGAGGTCGCGACGGCAGCGGTCGAACCGTTCGCCGCCAGCACGAGCACCCGTACCTCGGCGTCGAGAGAGATGGTTCGCAACGGCAGGTGTGTTCTTGTGTCCCACAAGATGATTCGCCGGTCGTCGCCCGCAGATACGAGCACGGCGCCGCCGGGCATGAACGCGAGCGCGCGCACGGAACCGTTGTGCTGCGCCAGAACAGTCGGCGCTGCGGCAGAAGACGATGACCTCAGCACCACCAGGTGGTCATCGCCCGCGGTCGCGAGCAACGAACTGTCAGCGCTGAACGCGACCGCGCGAACCGGCCCGCGATGATCTTTCAGCACGGATCGCGCGGGCTTGTACGCCGCCGTGCTGAGCAACGCCCCACGAGCTTCGGCGGTCGCCGACGTGCGGTAGGCGGCTACGGCGAGCTGTGCGGCGGCATCCGGCCACGACGCGCTGAGATCCTGTGCCTGCACGGCGATCTGGCGTGATTCGGCGACCTGCTGTTCCCGGCGGGCGGTGTTGCTCTGCACGACGGCCATCGCCGTCACCGCCAGGCACGCCACGGTCAACGCGGCCAGCGACTTCACCAGCGTGCGCAACCGGCGAGACTGCCGGTCCGCCGCTTGTCTGGAGGCGCTCTCCTCGTCCACCGCCGCCTGCAGGAACTCGCGCTCCAGCTCGTTGGACGCCACCGCCCATTCGAGCCGCCCGGCCAGTTCGCGCATCGCGGCGAGCCGGGCGCCCCGGTAGAGCAGGCCGGGATCACGGCCGGTCGACTGCCAGGCCGCCGCGGCCGTGGTGAAGTCGCGGTGCAGCCGCAACGACTCACGGTCGTCGTCGATCCACTGCCGCAACCGGGGCCACGCGCGTACGAGCGCTTCGTGCGCGAGCTCCACAACACCGTCCGCGACGACGATCAGGCGTGCGTTCGCCAGCACGTTCACGACGTGCGCGGTGTCGGTCGGCCTGCCCGCCGCCAGCACCTCGTCGAGCGGGGCCCGGCGGCGCAGGTCGTTCACGTCGTCGTGGGTCTGCACGAGCCTCAGCAGCACCGCCCGTGCGACAGCTCGGCCGCGGTTCGACAGCTCGGCGTAGGTGCTCTCGGCGGTCGTGGCGACGGCCCCGGCGACCCCACCGCTCTCCCGATAGCCGTCGAGCGTCAGCCGGCCGCGTTCGCGTCTTCGCCACGTTTCCAGCAGCGCGTGCGACAGCAACGGCAGCGCGCCCGATTGTCCGCGCACGTCGGCCAGCACAGCGGCGAGCACGTCCGGCTGCACCTTCAGCCCGGCCCGCACGGCCGGTTGTTCGACGGCGGCCCGCAGCTCGTCGTCGGTCATCGGCCCGACCAGCACCTGGGCGTCGCGCAGTGCTTCCACCAGCGCGGGAATCGTGGCGCAGTGGCCGAGGAAGTCCGCCCGCACGGCCAGCAACACCCGTTTGTCGCCGTCCAGCAGCGACGCGACGAATGCCTCCCGGTCGACCGCATTGTCGAAGTGGGTGAACAGCTCCTCGAACTGGTCGATCACCACGAGGTCGGCCTGGCCGCCGCGCCAGGTCGTCGGTGTCGCGGTGAAGACGGTCCAGTCCGTCAACGCCGGCAGCACCCCGGCGTGGATCAACGAGGACTTGCCCGACCCGGACGGTCCGAACACGCCGACGACGCGCTGCCTCCGGATGCGGTCGGTGAGATCGGCGGCGAGGTCTTCTCGTCCGAAGTACCGGTCCGCGTCCCCGACCCCGAACGCCGCCAGCCCGAGGTACGGCGTCGAGTCGTCCTGCCCCTTGGCGGCCTCGCGCCAACGCTGCTCCCATTGGGCCACATCGCCTTCGCACGCTTGGACGTACGCGAGCGCGACCGCCAGCGACGGCAGCTGCTCGCCCGCGGCGGCCTGCGACAGCGCGGTGGCGGAGTAGTGCGCGCGTTGGGCGAGCGTCCGGTAGTTCGGTGAGCCGATCTTCTCCCGCAGCTGCCGCAACTCCCACGCGAACCGCTGGACCGGGCCTTCCTCAGGATCGATCGGCCGCTCTCGTCTACCCACTCGGACTCCAGTTGATCTGAGTTGATTGATCAGCGCCTGCGCCACTGCCTGATCAACTCAACTCGCTCTAAACCTGTTGGCGCAACGAAATCAGGGCTGAGCAGGAGTGACGATGACCAGACGCTGGTACGCGGCGTTACTAACAGCTTCACTGGTTTTGCCGGGTGCCGCGTTGCACGCACAAGCGCAAGATGCGGCAGACGACCTAATCCACAGCCGTCCAACGGGCGCATTCGCATTGACGCCCGATTGGAGTCTGCAGACCTACGCGGAGAAGCTGCAGACCGCTGTCGGCACCACCACGTCGGTCGCCGCCCTGCTGCGTGACGCGAACCGGGACATCGCGTCCTGCAACACCGCGCAGCAGCAGGCGCTCCCGGAGAACTACGACCGGACGGACTACCCGCTGTCGTCCGATCAGATCCTGCGCAGCAGCGAGAAGTTCTGCTGGGACCCCGGCGACAGCAAGGTCGCGTACTGGATCCCGCAGGGTGTCACCGGTTCCGCGGACGCGGACAAGGACGGCCTCTGGGGCGAGAACCGAGTGCTGCTCGTGAGTTGGTACTACGACCAGACAGCGCCGAACAAGGGCGTGCGGATCTCGTTCGTCGACATAAAGAACCGCAAGTACCGGCACGTGCTGCTGGTCGAGCCGACGAAGACGGCGACCCCGGACTTCAAGGCCGTCCCGATCCACGCCGGCGGGATCGCCTGGCTGAACAACTACCTGTACGTGGCCGACACGAAGGTCGGCCTGCGGGTGTTCGACATGGACCGCCTCCTCGAGGTGTCCGACGCGCAGGACAGCATCGGCAAGAGCGGCAACGCCTACTACGCCCACAACTACAAGTACGTGCTGCCTCAGGTCGCCACCTACCGGCAGCCTGCGCACGCCACCTCTGGAGTCTGCGTGCCCAGCGCCACGTGGATGTGCTTCTCGTCGTTGTCGCTCGACCGCAGCACGACCCCGGACACGCTCGTCGTCGGCGAATACCGCAACGGTCGCAGCACCGACACCGCCGTCGACGGAGGCCGCGTGGCCAGGTATCAGATCGACGCTTCGACCAGGCAGCCCGTGCTGACCAACGGCAAGGCCGTCCCGCAGGACGTGGTGACCATGCCGCGCAGCAACATCCAGGGCGTCCAGACCTGGAATGGCCGCTACTACCTCGGCCGCAGCTCGAACCGCAACCACAGCTGGATGCACACCGGCTCGGTCGGTGGCACCACGGACAGCAACAGCTGGGCCATCGGCGGCGAGGACCTCTACCACGAGCACGGCGCGAACGAGACCGCCGGAAAGCTCTGGACCGTCGCCGAGCACGCCTGGACCGAGGACGGCAGCACGTTCATCGACCGGCGAGCGATCTTCGCCGTGCCGCTCAGCTCGATCGGCTGAGCCTCACCACTGGAGCAACTCTCATGCGCAAGTTCGTGATTGCCATTTCGATGGCCGTGCTGGCTGTCCTGGGCGCCATGCCGCCCGCCACCGCGTTGGCCGTGGACTTCGAGTGGGACTTCGCGGTCGCCGGAACGCTGCCGCCCCGCTCTCAGCTCACGTGCCACTCCATCGAACACGTCGAAATCTGCTGGGAGAAGGCCGGCGACCACTGGTGGGTCCAGGACCAGAACAGCAACGACAACGCGTCGGCCGGTGTCCGCTGGTTCAACGAGCGCAACGGCAGCCTCTACCGCAAGGGGTACTGCATCACCAGCCTCGGCAAGGGCAAGTGGGGCCACTGCAACAAGAACTACTACGAGAACAGCACCCTGTCCGGGTTCCCGTGCGTCTGGGACCGCAGCTCTGGCGAGACGATCCAATGCGGACCTGAGGGCTGGCGCTACCAGTGAACCTCCGCCTTGTTCGAGGCGGAAATCCTTACACCGGAGGAAAACTTCATGCGCAAGCTGCTGCTTGCTCTCTCGATGGCCGCCGTGGCCGTCATGGGCGTCTTGATGCCCGCCACCGCGTCCGCGCAGACCGTGCCGGTACAGGCGGTGTCGGCGGTCGCCGCGGACGTCGAGTACGAGCTGAACTTCGCGGTCGCCGGCACGCCGCCGCCCAAATCGCAGATGGAATGCCGTTCCTACCCGGATGTCGAGATCTGCTGGGAGAAGGCCGGCGACCACTGGTGGGTGCAGGACCAGAACGGCGACGACGGCGCGTCGGCCGGTGTGCACTGGATGAACTTCAAGAACCACACCGGCGGTGACCTCTACCGGCAGGGACACTGCATGACCAGCCTCGGCAAGGGCAACTGGGGCCACTGCAACAAGAACTACTACGAGGACAGCCGTCTGTACGGCAACGCGTGCACCTGGAACCGCAGCGCGTCCAACGTCATCGTCTGCAACAACCAGCAGAGCAACCGCTACCAGTAGCAGAACCGGAAACCCTTACGAATGAAGGGAAGTATCCGCATGCGCAAGCTCGTGCTAGCTCTTTTGATGGCCGCCGCGGCCGTCATGGGCGTCTTGATGCCCGCCACCGCGTCCGCTGCCGAGGCGACGCAGTTCGCGGTCGCCGGCACTCCGCCGCCCAAGTCGCAGATGGAATGTCACTCGTACGTGGCCGTCGAGATCTGCTGGGAGAAGGCCGGCGACCACTGGTGGGTGCAGGACCAGGACTCCGACAGCGCCTCGGCAGGTGTGTACTGGCGGAACAACCGCAACGGCAGCCTCTACCGCGATGGGCACTGCATCACCAGCCTCGGCAAGGACAAGTGGGGCCAGTGCAACAAGAACTACTACGAGGACAGCCAGCTGTACGGCTTCCCGTGCGTCTGGGACCGGAGCGCGACCGACGTCATCACGTGCTCCCGCGAGGGCTACCAGTACCAGTGAGCCGGTGCCACGCTCCTAGGCCTGGTATTTGACGAGCAGTTCGATCGCCTCGTCGACGTCGTCGGTGACGAGGATCCACTGTTCCGCCTCCCGGCCCGCCGCCAGCTTCTGCACCAGCGGCGCGGCCGGGACCTCGTCTGTCCAGAAGTCCTTGCCCAGGAACACCATGGGCGCGGCCGGGCCGACGCTGCCGTAGTAGTTCTGCGTGAAGTCCTGGAAGACCTCCTGGACCGTGCCCGCCTTGCCCGGCGTGTAGACGATGCCGCCGGTCGCGACGGTCAGCAGGCCCTCCTCGCGCACCGAGTTGGCGAAGTACTTCGCGTGCAGTTCGCAGGCCGGGTTGGGCGGCTCGTGGCCGTAGAACCAGGTGGGGATGCCGATCGTGCGCGGCTTCGCGAAGCTGGGGATCTCCGGGAACGCCGCCAGCCACCGGCCGATCGACTCGTCGTCGTTGCCGAACGACGGTGCCTGCGCGATGGCGTTCAGCACGTCCTGGTCGGCCTCACCGAGCCGGACGCCCAGCGGCACGGCCTCCATCGCGCCCGGTCCGCCGCCGGTCAGCACCGTGAAGCCGGACCGGCCCAGCGCGGCGCCGAGTTCGACGGCGTTGCGGTAGCCGTCCGAGCCGCGGGCCAGCGCGTGGCCGCCCATGACCGCGACCGGCGAGCCCGTCAGCGTTTCGTCCAGCGCCTCGGTGATCGAGTGGTCGTGCAGGCGTTCGGCCAGCGCGTGCAGCGGGTCGGGGTGGTGGCCCTGCTGCTTGCTGTGCTGGTAGATCACCGCGTCCGGGGTGTCCGCGTACGACTTCGGGTTCGCCGGGTCGAAGCCCGCGAACAGCTCCCGCGGCGTGTAGAGCTTCGACCGGTACACCTCGTACGGCAGGTCCGGGATGACCGGGAAGATCAACGCTCCCGCGGCGTCGGCCCGCCGCTGCATCGTCTCGCTCAGGGTGCAGCCCAGCAGCAGCGCCCCGTCGATCGGCACCCGCACGTCCTCGCGGGTCAGGTCCAGTCCGATGATGACGGCTTTGCGCAGGTCAGGCTCTGCCCGCAGCTGGTCGAGGTCGGTGATTTCGATCCGCACGAGAAAAAGCCTATGCCCCGGGCGAACCAACGTGTCGTGGAATCCGAATGAGTAGTGGGAACACAGGTCCGCTCGTCGTCTCGTCGAGCGGCCTCGGGCCGCGCTGCCCAGGAAAGGTTCCCCGCAATGGCTACCGAACAGCTGACCGGATGCGCCGCCCGTGGCGCCCGAGTGGTAGATCCCCACCGCGTCGAGTACCTGGACTGCGGCGGCTACGGAGTTCCGCTGCTAGGCCACGCCCACCCGGCCGTGGTGCAGGCCGTCGTCGGCCAAGTGCGCCGGCCGTCGTTGCTGGACCGCCTGATGCTCGACCTGGTCACGCCCAACGGCCTCGACCACGTGCACACGTTCCCGTCGGCCTCCGAGGCCGCCCAGTTCGCCGTTGCCCTGGCACACGCCAATGGCCGTCCGCGAGTGTTGACCACCGGTGACGTCCCGTACGGCGGCATCGACTCGTTGCGCGCCGTCCTGGCGTCCGGCCCACCAGCGTGCGTGCTCGTCGAACCGGTCCGCGGCGTCTCGTGCCCACCCGACGGCTACCTGACCGCCATCGCCGACGTGTGCCGCGAGCACGACGCGCTGCTGATCGTCGACGAAACCCGCACCGGCCTGGGCCGCCTGGGCGTGTGGTGGGGCTCCGACCTCGACGGCGTGACCCCGGACATCCTGCTGGTGGGCGAGGGCCTCTCCGGCGGCGTCCTCCCGATCGCCGCCGTCGTGGCCACGGCCGCCGTCGAAGTACCCCTGTGGCGCGGCTCCGAAGACGTGTCACCGCTGGCCTCCGCCGCCGTGAACGCCTGCCTGCGCGTCACCGCAGCCGAGGGCCTGGTCGAACGCGCCAAGCTGCTGGGCGACGAACTGCTGCTCGGCCTCAGGGCCGTCGTCGCCGGCAAGGCCCACGCGTCCGGCCGAGGCCTGCTCCTGGGCGTCGAACTGCCCGACAAGCGCACCGCCGACATCTTCACCGGCGAACTGCTGCGGTTGCGCGTGCTGGCCGACTTCCGCGGCCGCACGGTCAGCTTCACCCCGCCCGCCGTCATGTCGGCCGCGGACGCCGGGTGGCTGGTCGAGGCCGTGGGCAGGGCCGCGAACAAGATCTGAGTTCGGCCAGCACGCACTGCGCACCCCTGCCAAGATCCACGGCGGGGGTGCGCGATGCTCAGGTTCCTACCGATTCTCCTGCTGCTGACCGGATGCAGCGTGCTGGAGAACTTCAACGAGGACGTCAACACGATCGGCAGGCAGATCGTCGCCGAGTGGAAACAACGTCCGGACGTCGCCGCCGCGCAGTTCGAGTACCGACATGGTCTCGACCTGGGCGAGCACATGACCGTCGAGGTCATGGTGCATGCCGACAAGATCACCACGACCACTGTCGACGACCTGGTCGACATCGCGGAACGCATCTATTGGCGCGGCACCTGGCGTGACGTCGGCACCGGCTACCTCGTCTACTCGACCGACGACCCGCCCTATGCGGACAAGCCGGGAGAGGCCAAACCCATCGCCAAGGGCGACCTCGCTTTCGACGACGACGCCGAGGCCAGCTACGGCCCCCGACCGACGCAGCCGAGCAAGTGAAGCGTCTCGCGCTCCTGGCGCCGCTGCTCGTTCTCACCGCGTGCGGCACGTCCGACGACACCGTCGAGGACCTGACCGACCGCATCGAGTCCGATCTCAAGGCGCATGACGGGATCTCGGCGGTCGAGGTGAAGTACACGACCGGCCTGGACCACCGGCAGTCCCTCAGCGTCACCGCGACCGTGCCGGACCGCGCCAAGGCCGACGAGGCCATGGAGATCATCCGACGCGATTACTGGACCGGCACCGGCCGCCGGGTCGACTTCCGGATCAAGTTCAGTTCGCCTGCCGGAGCTGAGGTGTTGAGCAGCGACGACGTCAAATTTGAACTCGGTGACGTCGTCGAGATGGAACGCGAGTACGGGCCGCGGTCCGAAGCAGGTGAGCTGGAACCCGGTCGCTGAGTAGTTCCGCTCATCTCGCCCTGTTCCCTGTGCGCGCTCTCGCCCCGTCATGGTTTGCTCACCGCGAGTGAACGGGGGCTAGTACGACGACCTGGCCGCCATGGGCGACCTCACCAGCGACGTCGCCGGTGACACCCTCAAGACCGCGGCCGCCGGCCACAAGTTCCTGGTCGAGCCCGACGTGCTGGCTTCATCGCTGCTCAACCCCGGTGGCGTGGTCAAGTTCGAGGCGGCGATGGCCGTCGCGCTCGACGGACCGAACGGTCTCACCGCCACCTCCGCCGACATCGGGCTGCGTGGCGAGGCGCTGAAGGCCACCCGGATCGCCTACGAGATGGCCGACGAGCTGGCTGCCAAGGGACTGGACGCCGGCCGGTGGTTCGCGGGTCTGGCGGTGGCCACCAACCCGCTCGGAGCCACGCTGGTCGGGGGTGGTGCGATCGCCACCGACGTGTACCTGAACTACGACGGCGACTGGGAGAAGTGGCTGGTCGACCACCCCGGCATGGTCGACACGCTGATCGGCATGTCGCCGGGCATGCTCAGCGCTCTCGGCATCCCGGTCGACCTCGCCACCACGCTGGACCTGCTCGCCGCGACCTACCCGGACGGCGAGGCCGTGGTCACGAACATCGGGGATCCGACGAAGGACGAAAACCCGCCGCGTGGCCTTGAGGACCTCCTCAACGGGTTGAACGAGCGCAACGACCCGTCGGACGAGCACGACCCGAGCAACATCGATGTGCGGATCATCAAGGACGCCAACGGCAACGTCACGGGTTATGTGGTGGACGTGCCCGGTACGAAGGACTGGCCACTGCCGGGACAGGCCAAGAGCGCCAACGACCTCGGTGTCAACGTGGACGCGATGGCGGGCAACAACACCGTGCTGCAAAAGGGAATCCAGGAGGCGCTCGATCGCGCCGGAGCCCACAACACCGGTGCGCCGGTGATGCTGGTCGGGCACAGTCAGGGCGGGATCGTCGCGGCCCAAGCGACCACCGACCTGAAGGCCAACGGCTACAACGCGACTCACGTGGTCACCGCTGGCTCGCCGGTCGGCCGCATCGACGTTCCTGGCGACGTGCAGGTGCTTTCGATCGAGAACCGCAACGACATCGTTCCGCACCTGGACGCGAGCGACAACCCGGACAGCCCGAATCGCACGACCGTCACCTTTGAGAACAACACGGGAACGTCCGGAGGAAACCACGCGATCGGTGGCAACTACACCGATGCGGCGGGAGCTCTCGACAAGAGCACGGATCCGTCGATCCAGCGCTATCGAGACAGCATGGGAGCCTTCACCGGCGGTGACCCGGAAAAATCACAGATGCAGAAGTACCACGTCGCGAGGAAGGGCGTGAATGAGCTTCCGTAAGGCTCTGGCCGTGGTCTCCCTGGCTTTCGTGCTGGCCGGGTGCAACGTCACCGACCAGTACCACGAGGACGTCGAAGCGGTCGGAAAGCAGATCGTGGCCGACTGGAAGGAACTACCAGAGGTCGTCGACGCCAAGTACGAGTACCGGCACGGTCTGGACCAGGGGCAGGTGATCTACGCGACCGCTACCGTGCGAGACGAGTCTGCGGAGAAGTCTGTCGAGCAGTTGGAGGAAATCGCTCAGCGGGACTACTGGCGTGGCACGTCGCAGAACATCTCATTGCACGTCAACGTCTACTCGGATGCCAATCCGCAGACGACGAGTCCGACTGGTTCCAGCAAGCCGTACAGCCAGAAACGAATCGAACTCGATGACCCGGCCGCGCTCGAGAAGAAGTACGGCCCCCGACCTGCCAAGAAATGAGCAACGCGATGACGCCCGACGAATGGCTCGCGGACTTCGAGGCCAAGACGGCCGAGCTCCAGCGCAACGCCGCCGCCTTCCGCCGCAACCTCGAATCCGCCGGCACGACCGTGACGACCGAGGACAGGTCCGTCACCGTCACGGTCGCCTCGAACGGCGCGCTGCTCGACCTGAAGATCGAGGGCAACGCCGAGCTGGCCGGCAAGATCCTCGCGTTGGTGCGATCGGCTCGTGAACAGGCCGCGACAAACGTGCTCGACGAGTTCCGCCAGGTCACCGGCAGTCACGCGAACGAGCTGGACACCGACGTGTCGGTTCCCGCGCTGCCCGAGCAGCCGAGGAAGGCCGCGCAGCCCGAGAACGAGGACTTCAGCGAGAAAACGGTCTACCGCAAGGAGAGCTGGTAAGGCTCAGAAGATCACCGTCTGGTTGCCGTGCACCAGCACCCGGTCCTCCAGGTGCCACCGCAACCCGCGCGCCAGCACCACCTTCTCGATGTCCCGCCCCTTGCGCACCATGTCCGCGACCGAGTCGCCGTGCTGCACGCGCAGGACGTCCTGCTCGATGATCGGCCCCGCGTCCAGGTCCGCCGTCACGTAGTGGCATGTGGCGCCGACGAGCTTCACGCCCCGGCGGTGGGCCTGGTGATAGGGCCGGGCGCCGATGAACGACGGCAGGAAGCTGTGGTGGATGTTGATCGTGCGGCCGGTCCAGGCCGCGCACAGTTCCGGCGGCAGGATCTGCATGAAGCGGGCCAGCACCACGGCGTGCGGGTCGTGCTTCTCCACCAACACCCGGAGCTGGGCGAACGCGGCCTGCTTGCCCTCGGGGTCGTTGGCGGGGAACGGCACGTGATGGAACGGGATGCCGTGGGCGCGCGTGATGTCGCCCAGATCGGGATGGTTGGCGATGACCGCCGACACCTCGACGTCCAGCTCTCCGGTCGCCACCCGGGCCAGCAGGTCGTAGAGGCAGTGGCCCTCCTTCGACGCCAGGATCACCACGCGCTTGCGGACACCCGTGTCGGTCACCGTCCACGTCGACTGCGCGCCCAGCGAAGCAGCGATCTCGCCGAACTGCGCGCGCAGTTCTTCCACGTCGAACGGCAGGGAGTCCGCGCGGACCTCCTGGCGCGTGAAGAACCAGCCCGTCTCCGGGTCGGTGTGGTACGCGGCCTCGACGATCCAGCCGCCGTGCTCCGCGAGGAACGACGAGATCCTCGCGATGATGCCGGTGCGGTCCGGGCAGCCGAAGGTGATCACATAGCGACGCTCAGGCGATGACACGCCCCCAGAGTATTCGCTGCGGTGGTCACGGCCTGGGCAGCGCCGCCAACAGGGACTGGTCGCCGGACACGATCGCGTGGCTCGGACGGCCCCACAGCGCCCGGTAGATCGCGTCGGCGGTGCCGGCGATGGTGGCGTCCGCGTCCACCGCCGAGTCCTGCACGTCCGTGACGACCAGCGGCTCGCCGGACGTGAGGTGCACCTCCCACGTGCGGCCCGCGTCGGCGGCGTGCACCAGGAGCCGGCCCGTCCCGGCGATCTGGCGGCCCAGCTGCAGCTGGCGGGGGATCATCACGGTGAGCATCTCGTCGATGCCGTCCGCCGCGAACTCCGAGTCGAACACCAGCGACGGCAGCTCGTGGCCGGTGGCGAGCTCCGCGTCGATCCGGTGGATCGACGTCTCGTGCGCCTGCCTGCGCGCCCAGAAGCCTGCCTGCAGCGGGCCCTGGAACGTCCACGCCGGACGGTCCGCCGGGGCCTCGCGCAGGCGGGTGATGAGCACCGAAAGTTCGTTGTCCCACCAGGAAAGCGCCTCGTCGAAGTCCTTCGGCGGCTTCGGCCACTCCGGCCGGCCGGCGTCCGGTTCGGCGACGACGGCCTGCGCCGCCCACGAGTGCACCGCCGCCTGGTGCCGCACGAGGTCCAGCACCGTCCACTCGGGACAGGACGGGACGGGGGCGTCCGGGCCCGCCTTCAACGCGGCCGAACGCATCAACGAAGCCTGGGTCTCGATCTGGGCGATGAAGTCCACGAAAACCACATTAGTGCGGCACTATGGCGCGACAGCGGCCCATTCGAGCGAGATTTCGCCGAGCCGCCAGCGCCGCCGGTCGTCCACCACCGGCCAGCCGCGCTCGGCCAGCAGCCGCGCCGACTCCACCCACCGCGCCCGAGGCCCGAACGGCGCGAACGGTGCCGCCGTCGCCCAGCAAGCGTCCAGTTCGGCCAGCAACGCGTGCACGCGTTCGCCCGGCACGTTCTTGTGGATCAACGCCTTGGGCAGCCGTTCGGCCAGGTCGGAGGGCACGTCGATGCCGGACGGCTTGCACGCCAGCGTGAACCGCAAGGGCCCGTCCGCGGAAAGCGTCACCCACGTGCACCGCCGGCCGATCTCGTCGCAGGTGCCCTCGACGATCAACCCGCCGGGGGCCATGCGCGAGAGCATCGTGTCCCACGCCTCGAACGCCTGCTCCTCGGTGTACTGGCGCAGCACGTTGAACGCGCGCAACAACACCGGACGCGCACCGGCCAGCTCGAAGCCACCGCGCCGGAAGTCCAGCAACGGCGGTGAGGCAACGGCCTTGCCCGCGTCGACGCGCTCCTGGTCGATCTCCAGCCCGAGCACGCGCACGTCCGGCCGCACCACCCGCAGCCGAGCGGCCATCTCCACGGTGGTGATCGGCGTCGCGCCGTAGCCGAGGTCGACCACCAGCGGGTCGGCAGCGGTTGTCAGGAACGACGCGAGGGTGCCGGTCATCCACCGGTCGACCCGGCGCAGGCGGTTCGGGTTGGTCGTGCCGCGGGTGGGGACGCCGAGCGCGCGGGCCCGGCCGGCCGCTAGCCGCGGTTTGCGAGCCATTGCGTGGTGAACTCGCTCTCCTTGTCGAGCAGCACGACGACCTGCTCGGCGATCACCTTCTCGAGCTTTCCGCCCATGAGCGGGATGCTGACCTTGGCCTCCCCCGTGAGGGTGACCTTCGAGCCGGATCCGTTGCCCGTGATGGTGAACGCGCCGTCGAGCCGTCCGGGGACGCCGGACAGCGTGACCTCGACCGTGCCCGCGCCGGCCGCCCAGATCTCGACGCGCTTGATCACCAGGTCGCCGCCGAGCAGCGACTTCGCCACGGACGGCAGGTGCTCGGCCGGAACACCCTGCTTGAGCTCGTAGGACGCCTTCCCGTCGGCGTAGGAGAACGACACGAGCTCGGCGTTCGTGCCGCCGATCGCGGCCAGCCGGTCCCGCAGATAGGTCTCGTCGACCATCGCGCCGAAGACCTTCTCCGCCGAATGGGGTGACGTGGTGTGGTGCTCGATGCGGCGTGCCATGTCGCGGAGGCTACCGTTGACGTCTGTGACCACCACGCAGTCCGTACCTCTGGCCGAGCGCACCACGCTCCGACTCGGTGGCCCGGCCGCGCGGTTCGTCCACGCCACGACCGCCGCTGAGCTGGTCGAAGCCGTGCGAACAGCCGACGCCGCCGACGACGAGAAGGTCCTCGTGCTCGGCGGTGGATCGAACCTCGTGATCTCGGACGGCGGCTTCGACGGCACCGTCGTGCACGTCGCCACCAAGGGTTTCCGGCTCGACCCGCTGGGCGGCGGGATCGTCCAGTTCACCGTCGAGGCGGGCGAGGAGTGGGACGCGGTCGTCGCCGAGGCGGTCGCGCAGGGCCTCGGCGGCCTCGAGTGCCTCTCCGGCATCCCCGGCCTCAACGGCGCCACGCCGGTGCAGAACGTCGGCGCGTACGGCATCGAGATCTCCCAGGTGCTGCAGTCGGTGGATCTTCTCGACCGGCGCAGCGGCAAGGTGCATCAGGTGCCCGCCGCCAAGCTGGGTCTGGACTACCGCACCAGTGTGTTGAAGGGCACGGACAACGCGGTCGTGCTGCGCACCAGGTTCTCGCTCACCGCCGGCGGCATGTCCGCGCCGATCCGCTACGCCGAGCTCGCCCGCGTTCTCGGGGTGGCACAAGGTGATCGCGTGCCGGCCGACGAGGCCCGCAAGGCCGTGCTGGAACTGCGCCGCGGCAAGGGCATGGTGCTCGACCCCGCGGACCACGACACGTGGAGCGCCGGCTCGTTCTTCACCAATCCGATCATCGACGACTCGACCTTCACGAGCGTGCTGCTCCGCATCTCCGAACGCCTCGGCGCCGACGTGAACGTGCCGGTCTACCCGGCGGGCCCCGGCCAGAAGAAGCTCTCCGCCGCATGGCTGATCGAACGCGCCGGCTTCCGCAAGGGCCATCAGGGTCCCGGCGGCCGGGTGTCGCTGTCCGGCAAGCACACGCTCGCCCTGACCAACCGCGGCGGCGCCTCCACCGAGGACCTGCTCGACCTGGCGCGCGAGGTGCGCGACGGCGTGCGGGCCGCGTTCGGCGTGGAACTGCACCCTGAACCCGTTTTTGTAGGCGTTCAGCTGTAGGTCTGTTCGGGTGACTCTATGTGACCAATCGCTACCCGGCGTGTTTCATGGAGGTCAGGGGAACGGGAGGTCGCTATGAGCTACCTCGACGAGAGCGCACGCGAGGTCATCAGGCCGATCAAGCGCATGGTCGAAGACGAGTTCCTGTCCCGGCCGGGCGTGATCGGTGTCGACATCGGCGAGAAGGTCACCGGCGGACGCCCGACGGGCCGGGCCGCGATCGTGGTCTACGTGTGCGCCAAGGGGCCTCTGCACCCGCAACAGATCCCGCCGGAGGTCGGCGGCGTGCCGACGGACGTCGTCGCGGAGTCGATCGTGCTGCACCGCGCCCGGATCACCCGCACGTCGGACGAGCAACCCGTTGAGGTGCAACGGCATCCGGTGCTGCGCGGCGGTATCAGCATCGGGCCCGCGCGGTCGTTCCGGGTCGTGCCGCCCGAGGTCGAGAAGGCCGGTGAGTACGTGATCGCCGGCACGCTCGGCGCGTTCGTGGTCACCCGCGACGAGGCCAGGAAGGTGCTGGGGCTCACCACGTTCCACGTCGGCTGCGTCGACGACTCGTGGGCGGTGGGCGACGAGTTCGTGCATCCGTCCAGAGTGGACGGTGGGATTCCCGGGGCGGACCAGGTCGCGGTGCTGGACCGCGCGGCGCTCGCGGGATCCGTGTCGGCGGCGGGGCTGCGGATGGGCCACCGGCCGTTCCGCGCGGAGGTGCTCGACATCGGCGCGCTCACCGGGACGGCGCCGGCGGAGATCGGCTCCACCGTGCGCAAGACCGGCCGCACCACGGGTCTGACCCACGGCATGGTCACGTCGGTGGACTCGACGCTGCGCCTGGACTTCGGCGACGGCCTCGGCGTCCGGACGTTGCGCGACCAGATCCGCGTGCGTTCGTCCGAACGCTTCGGCGACCACGGCGACTCCGGCGCGGTGCTGGTCGACGCCGACAACCGGGTGGTGGGCCTGTACGTCGCAGGCTCGGGCTCGACGGGGTTCGCCAACCCCATCGAGCCCGTCCTGCGTCAGCTCGACGTGGAGCTGGTCACTCCCGGTGTGCCCGAGTCGCGGAAGCCTGAGCCCGCGGCTTGAGCACGATCGTGTCCAGGTTCACGTGCGACGGCCGGGTGACCGCGAACGAGATCACGTCCGCCACGTCGTCGGCGGTCAGCGGCGTGAGGCCCTGGTAGACCTTGGCCGCGCGCTCGGTGTCGCCGCCGAACCGGTTGGCCGAGAAGTCCGTCTCGACCATGCCCGGCTGGATCTCGGTGATCCGCACGGGCTGACCCAGCAGTTCGCCCCTCAGCGTCCGGTGGAGCGCCGACTGCGCGTGCTTGGCGCTGGTGTACCCGGAGCCGTTGTCGTAGGCCTCGTACGCCGCGATGGACGTCACGGACACGATGTGCCCGTCGCCGGACGCGATCAGCTTCGGGATGAACGCCTTGGTCACCAGAAGGGTGCCGAGGACGTTCGCCTCCCACATCCAGCGCCACTCCTCGGGACTGCCCTCGGCCACGGTCGAGAGCCCGCGCGCGCCACCCGCGTTGTTCACGAGGACCCGAGCTTCGGGTACCCGGTCGGCGAAGGCGGCGACGGAGGTCTCGTCGGTGACGTCCAGCTCGACGGCCGTCCCGTCGATCTCCTTCGCGATAACGTGGAGAAGATCCAGGCGACGTGCGCCGAGCACGACGTGGAAACCCTCGGCGGCCAACCGCCGCGCGGTGGCCTCGCCGATGCCCGCGCTTGCTCCGGTCACTACTGCGACAGGTCGATTCACGGCCTCGATCGTAGGCGGCAGGCCTGGATGTGACGGACGTCACTCGCACCTCGGGGTGGCGCTGGACGTCCACCATGGTGGGAGGTCAAACCGTGAAAAGAACACTTGTCGCGCTGGTCGCCGGGCTGACGCTGCTGACCGGCTGCTCGAGTGTCGAGACGGGCTCGCCCAAGGCGGACACGTCGCAGCCCTCCGCGAAGGTCACCCTGTCCCCGGTCGACGGCACCAAGGACGTGCAGGTCACGACCCCGGTCCAGGTCACCGTGGTGGACGGGACGATCGAGTCCGTCTCGGTGAAGTCGCCGGAGGGCAAGGACGTCAAGGGCACCCTCACCGAGGACAAGTCCGGCTGGACGATCGCCGAGCCGCTGGGCTACGGCAAGACGTACAGCTACTCCGGCAAGGTCGTCGGCAAGGACGGCAGGCCGGTCGAGCTCAAGGGCTCGTTCACCACCGTCGCGCCCGGTTCGCAGACCCGCGCGACGCTGTGGCCGGGGGACAACCAGACCGTCGGCGTCGCGGCGCCGATCATGGTCAAGTTCGAGGCCCCGGTCGAGGACAAGGCGACCGTCGAGAAGGCGCTCAAGGTCACCAACTCGGCGAACATCACCGGCAGCTGGGCCTGGCTCAACGCCCAGGAAGTGCACTACCGGCCGGAGAAGTACTGGCCGGCGAACACCACGATCAAGGTCGAGGCCAAGCTCTACGGCGTGAACTACGGCGGTGGCGCGTTCGGCAAGGCCGACGTCACCTCGGACTTCACCATCGGCCGCAACCAGGTCGTGAAGATCGACAACCCGACGCACCAGCTCGTGGTGCTGCGGGACGGCCAGCAGGTCGCCTCGTACCCGGCGTCGTTCGGCAAGGACGCCGACCCCGAGCTGACCACGCCGAACGGCACGTTCGTGGTCATGTCGAAGAACGACACGTTCTCGTTCGACAACCCGCGCTACGGCTACACCAACGTCGTGAAGAAGTGGGCCGTCCGGTTCTCGAACCACGGCGAGTTCATCCACGAGAACAACGACAACGCGGGCAACATCGGCAAGGCGAACACCTCGCACGGCTGCGCGAACCTGCTGGAGGCCGACGCGAAGGCGTACTACGACTCGGCGATGGTCGGTGACCCGGTCGAGGTGACCGGCTCCATCACCACGCTGCCGGCGCAGTTCGACTGGTACGACTGGCAGATCCCGTGGGACCAGTGGAAGGCCAAGTCCGCGGTGAAGTAGGACCGGCGGGAATGCGTCCCCCGACCAGGTCGTTCGCAGATGTGTGCACCTAACACACGTGACGGCGGCCGGCGGGGGACGACTGGCCGTCCGTGAGGCAGGACCGCTCGACGCGCCACCGGTGGTGCTCGTCCACGGGTGGGCGCAGACCGGCGCGGTCTGGAACCTGCCCGACTTCCGGACTTATGCCGTTGACCTGCGAGGACACGGCGAATCCGACGACTTCGGCGACTATCGTGATTCCACCCGGTGGGCCGAAGACCTGAAGACAGTGCTTGATCACACCGGACCCGCGACGGTCGTCGGATGGTCCTACGGCGGGCTGGTGATCACCGACTACCTCCGCTTCCACGGCACCGCGCTGATCAACGCGCTGGTGTTCGTGAGCGCCATCACGGAAATCGGCCGTGATCGCCCCGGTGGTGCCACCGGCCCCGTGATGCGCGCCGCGTTGCCCGGCGCGATCACCGACGACGCCGTGATGGCGGCGTTCTGCCGGGCCATGGCACCCGCGCTACCTGCCGAGACGGTCGCCGAACTCACAGCTTCCGCGACCTCGGTGAGCCATAAAGTGCGAGGTGAGCTGTTCCGCAGGGATGTGGGCAGCGCTGACGTGCTGAAGGGCGTCGACGTGCCGACGCTGATCGTGCACGGAACTCAAGACGAGGTGGTCGCCCCTGCCGCCGCCGAGTACTCCGCCGCCCTGATCCCCGGAGCCGAGTTGAGCCTCTATCCCGACACCGCGCACGCGCCCTTCCTGGAACGGCCGGCGCAGTTCTTGTCTGACCTGAAGCGGGTGGCCCGGTGAAGCGGGTCGCGGTGCTCTCGGTGCACACGTCACCGCTGGAGCAGCCGGGGACGGGCGACGCGGGCGGGATGAACGTCTACATCGTGCAGACGGCCACGCGGATGGCCCAGCGCGGCGTCGAGGTCGAGATCTTCACCCGCGCCACGTCGTCCGAGCTGCCACCGGTCGCCGAACTGGCTCCCGGGGTGCGCGTCCGGCACGTCGCCGCGGGACCGTTCGAAGGGCTGGGCAAGGAAGAACTGCCTGGTCAGCTCTGTGCGTTCACGGCGGGGGTGCTGCGCGCCGAGGCACGGCACGAGCCCGGCTACTACGACGCGATCCACTCGCACTACTGGCTGTCCGGGCAGGTCGGCTGGCTCGCGCGGGAACGCTGGAGCGTGCCGCTCGTGCACACCGCGCACACGCTCGCCAAGGTGAAGAACCTGGCGCTGGCCGAGGGGGACGCGCCGGAGCCCAGGATGCGGGTGATCGGCGAGGAGCAGGTGGTCGCCGAGTCGGACCGGCTCGTGGCCAACACCGACATCGAGGCCAGCGAACTGATCAAGCTCTACGACGCGGAACCGTCCAAGGTCGCCGTCGTGCCGCCCGGTGTCGACCTCGACCGCTTCACGCCGGGCGACCAGGCTCACGCGCGGCACTGTTTCGGCATCCCGCGGGACGCGGTCGTGCTGGCGTTCGTCGGCCGCATCCAGCCGCTGAAGGCTCCTGACGTGCTGTTGCGCGCGGCCGCCGAGATGCTGGTCCGCGATCCGGGACTGCGTTCGCGGCTGATCGTGCTGATCGTCGGCGGACCTTCGGGTTCCGGCACGGAACGGCCGAAGGCACTGGAGGAGCTGGCCGCCCAGCTGGGGATCGCGGACGTGGTGCGGTTCCTGCCGCCGCAGCCGGGGCCGACGCTGGCGGAGGTCTACCGGGCCGCCGATCTGGTGGCCGTGCCGAGCTACAACGAGTCGTTCGGGCTGGTGGCGCTGGAGGCCCAGGCGTGCGGGACGCCGGTGGTCGCGGCGGCGGTCGGCGGGTTGCCGGTGGCGGTCAACGACGGGATGTCCGGGGTGCTCGTGCACGGGCACGAACCGGGCGCCTGGGCGGCGGCGATCAGCGGGACGGCGTTGCCGCAGCGGGAGCACCTGGCGAGCAACGCGGTGGGGCATGCGCGACGCTTCTCGTGGGATCGCACGACTGATGCCCTGCTGGCGGGGTATCAAGAGGCGGCAGACGTGTTCCGCCGGGAGGTTTTCGCTTGAGTGACTCTGCTGTTGACGTTGTGATCAAAGCGTTTCTGGACGAACGGGAGCTGAAGTACGACCGTCGCGACGAGGGCAAGTTCTTCGTGACGCTGCCGGGCACCAAGAAGCTGCAGACCAACGTGTGGCTGGTCGAGACGACGCACGCGTTGCTGGTCGAGGCGTTCGTGTGCCGGCGGCCGGACCAGTCGTTCGAGGACGTCTACCGGTTCCTGTTGCGGCGCAACGCACGGCTGTACGGCGTGCACTACACGATCGACGCCGAGGGTGACATCTACCTGGTCGGACGGGTCGGGAAGCACGCTGTGACGGCCGACGAACTGGACCGCGTGCTCGGGCAGGTGCTGGAGGCGGCGGACGGCGACTTCAACCCGCTGCTGGAGATCGGGTTCGCCGACGCGATCCGGCGGGAGTGGGCGTGGCGGGTGTCGCGCGGCGAGTCGCTCGCGAACCTGCAGGCATTCCAACATCTCGTTTCGGACTAGGCGGCAACCCCTGGTCCACCCAGCCCCGTCTGACTGGCATGGGCAGACCAGTGCTGTGGGTGGGAGTCGCGTTGCTGGCCCTGGTTTCCGCGGGGTGCAGCAACAGTTCGAAGGAGATGAGCGGGTCGGCGGCCTTGGACGCCGCTCCACCGCAGGCGGCGCAGCAGAAGGCGCCGCAGCAGGAGAACGCGAAGACCGAACCGAACGCACAGGGCGTGCAGCCGGTGCAGCAGCAGGAACGGCAGTTGGTGCGCACGGCGACTGTTGACCTGCGCAGCGACGACGTGCTGAAGGCCATCGGTCAGATCAAGGACCGCGCACAGGCCGTGGGCGGGTTCGCGGGACAGGAGAACTCGACCGAGGAACGCGGATCCGTGACCGTGCGGGTGCCGTCTTCCGAACTGGACCGGGTCGTTCGCGATCTGGCGAGCGTCGGCGAGGTGACGCGGAGCGAGGTGCGCAGCGAGGACGTCACCGACCAGCTGGTCGACGTCGAGGCGCGGATCGCGACGCAGAAGGCCAGCGTCGAGCGGCTGCGGGTGCTGTTCGAGCGGGCGGCGACGACGGCCGAGATCGCACAGATCGAGAGCGAGCTGACCAAGCGGCAGAGCGAGCTCGAGTCGATGCAGCGGCGCAGCGAGTCGTTGAAGGGCAAGGTCGCTCTCGCCACGTTGACGGTGCAGGTCGCGACGGTGCCGATCGCGCCGCCCGAGCCGGAGAAGGCCGGGTTCCTCAGCGCCCTCGCCGGTGGCTGGAACGCGCTGCTGGCGGTGCTCGGCGGGATCTTGATCGCGGTCGGCGCAGTGCTGCCGTTCGCGGTGGCGCTCGGCGTGCCCGCGGCGGTGGTGATCTACGTCCTGCGGCGCCGGAAGCGTGTCACTCGAATGAACGAAGCAACATGATCAAGTTCTACTGAGAGTAGCCCTTTGATGATGCGCGGAACGGCTCGGGAGAGAGGGGGAGTCGCATCGAGCCGTCCCGCGTCAAAGGTCCCCGCTGCGTGGATCCGTGGACGGGGGGAGCCTGCGGATCCGAAGCGGGCCACGCGATTCGACGGGGGATGACGAACCGCGCAAGGTGCGTCCGCTCGTCGAGTAAGCGTGGGAGCCGACTCGCGGAGGCGGTATCAACTTCCCAGATACGTCCTTGCGTTCACAAGTGCTTGTATTACTCCATTCGAGTGGATTTAGTTGCGCAAAGTAACGTCTCTGTAGCGATCAGGGAGTCCTTGACCTGTTCAGTGGGCTGGATCACGATGACCCCACAGGCTGGGTGTTCAAAGTGAATGAGGGTCGCCGCATGGTCTTTCGCAGTCCGTTCCCCGATGTCGAGATCCCTGATGTGTCGCTGCACCAGCTGTTGTTCGGCGACATCGCCGATCGGGCGGACCGGGTTGCGTTGATCGACGGCATGTCCGGTGCCTCGATCACCTACGGCCAGCTTGTCGCGATGATCGACCGCATGGCCGCCGCGCTGGCCGCGCGCGGCATCGGCAAGGGCGACGTGGTCGGCATCCTCAGCCCGAACACGCCCTACTACGCCGTCGTCTTCCACGGCATCCTGCGTGCGGGCGCCACGGCGACCACGCTCAATGCCCTCTACACGGCTGATGACGTCGCGCACCAGTTGCAGGACGCGGGCGCGAAGATGCTGTTCACGGTGTCCGTGCTGTTGCCGAACGCCGCTCCGGGTGCCGCGAAAGCCGGCGTGACCGACGTCGTGGTGCTGGACGGCGCCGAGGGCTACCCGTCCCTGCCGGAGCTGCTGGCGAACGATCACCCGGTGCCGTCGGTCGAGATCAACCCGGCCGAGGACATCGCGGTGCTGCCGTACTCGTCCGGCACGACCGCGTTGCCGAAGGGCGTCATGCTGACGCACCGCAACTTGGTCGCGAATCTCGTCCAGTGCGGCCCGATTCTTTCGGATGTCGGCCCGCACACCCGAATTCTTGCTGTTCTGCCGTTCTTCCACATCTACGGCATGCAGGTGTTGATGAACAACGGCCTGTACATCGGCGGTGTCGTCGTGACGCTGCCGAAGTTCGAACTGCCCGAGTTCCTCCGCGTGATCGCCGAACACAAGACCGACCGCGTCTACATCGCACCACCAGTGGCCGTCGCCCTGGCCAAGCACCCGATCGTCGACAACTACGACCTGTCCGCGATGGCCACCCTGTTCTCCGGCGCCGCACCGCTCGACGTAGAGCTCGCCGACGCGGTCCGCAAGCGCCTTGGCTGCCGCGTCTCGCAGGGCTACGGCATGACCGAGATGTCCCCGGTCAGCCACGCGATCCCGGACGCCCGCGACGACATCTCGGTGGGCACCGTCGGCGTGATCATCCCGAACCTCGAGTGCCGCCTGGTAGACCCGGCCACCGGCGCCGACGTGGGCGTGGGCGAGCGCGGCGAACTGTGGTGCAAGGGCCCGAACATCATGAAGGGCTACCTCAACAACGCCGAGGCCACCGCCGCCACCATCGACGACGAGGGCTGGCTGCACACCGGCGACGTGGCCGTGATCGACGCCGACGGCATCGTCTCGATCGTCGACCGCGTCAAGGAGCTCATCAAGTACAAGGGCTACCAGGTCCCGCCGGCCGAACTGGAAGCCGTGCTGCTGACCCACCCGGAGATCGCCGACGCGGCGGTCATCGGCGTGCGCGACGCGGACGGCGAGGAGGTCCCGAAGGCCTTCGTGGTGCGGCAGGCCGAGTCGGAGATCGACGGCGACGCCGTGATGGAGTTCGTGGCCTCGCAGGTCGCGCCGCACAAGAAGGTGCGCGCGGTGGAGTTCATCGAGGCGATCCCGAAGTCGGCCGCGGGCAAGATCCTGCGCAAGGACCTCAGGGCTCGCGAGCAGGCCTGACGCGCAAGTCTCGGACGGACGCCCCCGGCAAGTTCATTGCTGGGGGCGAGTCCCATGGCGTGGATCACGGTGACCGGCCGGGGTACGGCAGGAGGGTCGGCATGGCAGGCTAGCTGCCATGTCTGTCGGAACCTTGGTGCTGCTCCGCCACGGCGAGAGCACGTGGAACGCGGAGAACCTGTTCACCGGCTGGGTGGACGTTCCCCTGTCGGAGAAGGGCGAGCGGGAGGCCCGCCGCGGCGGCCAGCTGCTGCGCGAAGCCGGTGTGCTGCCGGAGATCCTGCACACGAGCCTCATGCGCCGCGCGATCATGACCGCGAACCTGGCGCTCGACGCCGCCGACCGGCACTGGATCCCGGTCCGCCGCGACTGGCGCCTCAACGAACGCCACTACGGCGCGTTGCAGGGCAAGAACAAGAAGCAGACGCTGGAGGAGTTCGGCGAGGAGCAGTTCATGCTCTGGCGCCGGTCCTACGACACCCCGCCGCCGCCCATCGAGCCCGGCAGCGAGTACTCCCAGGACACCGACCCGCGCTACGCGGGCCTCGGCCCCGACCTGCCGCTGACCGAGTGCCTGCTGGACGTCGTCAAGCGCATGCTCCCGTACTGGGACGAGGCGATCGTGCCGGACCTGCGCACCGGCAAGACCGTTCTCGTGGCCGCGCACGGCAACTCGCTGCGCGCTTTGGTCAAGCACCTCGACGGCATCTCCGACGAGGCCATCGCGGGCCTGAACATCCCGACGGGCATCCCGCTGCGCTACGACCTGGACGAGGACCTGAAGCCCCTCAAGCCGGGCGGCGAATACCTCGACCCCGAGGCCGCGAAGGACGCCATCGCAGCCGTCGCCAACCAGGGCCGCTAGTACGTAACGCGGGGGCCCCGCGTTTCCTCCCGGGAAACGCGGGGCCCCCGCGTTCCCGGGAAGCATCACGGTTGGGTGAACGGTGGCTGACCTGGGGCGGAACAACCGTCCACTGAGGTGTCGCGGGTATCACGGTTCACGCTCTCGCACTAGGCCAAGACACCTCTGAGCTGCTTACCATTCGCTTCGTGACCACAACGGGTTACCTCGCTGTGTCGATCGGCCTCGCGCTCATCGGCGCGATGGCCGCTTTCTTCATCGGCCGGTTCACCGCTCCACGGCACCCCAAGAAGCCGGAAGGCCTCACGGTCGCCGACCTGATCCAGCAGATCGTGCACGACTCGCACGACGGCATCGTGGTGCTCAACCACTTCGGCGACGTCGTGTTGCACAACCCCCGCGCGGAACACCTCGGGATCGTGCGCAACAACCGCGTCGACGACCGGGCGCGCAAGGCCGCCGAGGGCGTCCGCAACAGCAACGAGGTCGTGTACGTCGACCTCTCGCCGTTGGAGGGCTACCGGACCGGGCGGCAGCCGGAGGCCGTGCACGCCGAGGTCCGGCTGCTCATCGAGGACTTCACCGTCGTCGACGCCACGGACGAGTCGGAGTCGGTGCGGCTGGAGAAGACGCGACGCGACTTCGTGGCGAACGTCAGCCACGAGCTCAAGACCCCGGTCGGGGCCCTCGCGCTGCTGGCGGAGGCCGTGCTGGACGCGAGCGACGACCAGGACGAGGTCCGCCGGTTCAGCGCGAAGATCATGCAGGAGGCCACCCGCCTCGGCACGCTCGTCACCGAGCTGATCGCGCTGTCCCGCCTGCAGGGCGCGGAGAAGCTGCCGGAGCTCAGCGACACCGAGATCGACGTCGTGATCAACGAGGCGCTGTCGCGGTCCAAGCTCGCCGCCGAGTCGGTCAACATCTCGATCACCACCGACGAGCCGAGCGGGTTCGTCGTGCCGGGTGACCGGTCGTTGCTGGTCACGGCACTGACGAACCTGCTGGACAACGCCGTCGCGTACTCGCCGCCCGGCAGTCCCGTCTCGGTGAGCAGGAGGCTGGTGGACGGGCACGTCGAGATCGCCGTGACCGACCGCGGCATCGGCATCGCCGAGGACCAGCAGCAACGCGTCTTCGAGCGGTTCTACCGCGTCGACAAGGCCCGATCGCGGGCGACCGGCGGAACCGGACTGGGGCTCGCGATCGTCAAGCACGTCGCCGCCAACCACGGCGGCGAGGTGAAGCTGTGGAGCCTGCCAGGAACGGGTTCCACCTTCACGCTGCGGCTTCCGGCCGCGGCGGCCGAACCCAACCCGACCCTCGTCCCGACCGGCGCGGGTGACACTGGAGGAGAGCTGTGACCAGGGTGCTCATCGTGGAGGACGAGGAGTCCTTCGCCGATCCGCTCGCCTTCCTGCTGCGCAAGGAAGGGTTCACCGCGGCGCTCGCCGCCACCGGCCAGGAGGCGCTGGAGGAGTTCGACCGCAACGGCGCCGACATCGTGCTGCTCGACCTCATGCTCCCCGGCATGAGCGGCACCGACGTCTGCAAGCAGCTGCGGCAGCGCTCCGCCGTGCCGGTGATCATGGTGACCGCACGCGACAGCGAGATCGACAAGGTCGTCGGCCTGGAGCTCGGCGCGGACGACTACGTCACCAAGCCGTACTCGGCCCGCGAGCTCATCGCCCGCATTCGCGCGGTGCTGCGTCGCGGCGGCGAGTCCGAGGACCTGCTCCCGCAGATCCTCGAGGCAGGTCCGGTGCGGATGGACGTGGAACGCCACGTCGTCACCGTCAGCGGCCAGGACATCAGCCTGCCGCTCAAGGAGTTCGACCTCCTCGAGTACCTGCTGCGCAACGTCGGCCGCGTCCTGACCAGGGGCCAGCTG
Organism: Lentzea alba; assembly: GCF_011067745.1. Taxonomy (GTDB): domain Bacteria; phylum Actinomycetota; class Actinomycetes; order Mycobacteriales; family Pseudonocardiaceae; genus Lentzea; species Lentzea alba. Next base: position 1,597,677 of record NZ_JAAMPJ010000001.1, on the reverse strand, counting down.
ATCGACCGCGTGTGGGGAGCGGACTACGTCGGCGACACGAAGACGCTGGACGTGCACGTCAAGCGGCTGCGGTCGAAGATCGAACCGGACCCGTCGGCCCCGCGGCACCTGGTGACCGTGAGGGGTCTGGGTTACAAGTTCGAGTCCTGACGGACACGACCAGGTACCGTTTCCCGCGTGCGCCTGGGCGTTCTCGACGTGGGTTCCAACACCGTCCACCTACTGGTGGTGGACGCGCATCGTGGTGCCCACCCCATCCCGACGACGTCCGAGAAGACGATCCTGAGACTCGCCGAGCAGCTCGACACCAAGGGGCAGCTGACGAAGGCGGGCTCTGACCAGCTGGTTCGAGCGGTGGCCGGCGCGAAGGCGTCGGCCAAGCGGTCCGGCTGCGAGGACCTGATGGCGTTCGCGACCTCGGCGGTGCGCGAGGCGGGCAACTCCGCCGAAGTGCTCGACCGGGTGCGCACCGAGACCGGGGTCGACCTCAAGGTCCTCTCCGGCGAGGACGAGGCGAAGTACACCTTCCTCGCGGTCCGTCGCTGGTACGGCTGGTCCGCGGGCAAACTGCTGTGCCTCGACATCGGCGGCGGCTCGCTGGAGCTGGCCGTCGGCCGCGACGAGAACCCCGACATGGCCTTCTCCGTGCCGCTGGGCGCGGGCCGGCTCACCAGGACCCGGTTCAAGAAGGACCCGCCCCGGCGCTCGGAGGTCCGCGAGACCACCGACTGGCTCGCCGAACAGCTCGCGCCGGTGGCGCGGAAGCTGAAACGCGCGGGTGAACCCGATCGGGTGGTTGCGACCTCAAAAACTTTCCGAACGCTGGCGCGGCTCACCGGGGCCGCGCCATCGTCTGCCGGGCCCAGGGCACGCCGAGTGCTCACCGACGCGGGCCTGCGGCAGCTGATCGCGTTCATCTCCCGGATGTCGGCCAGTGATCTCGCCGAACTGGAAGGCGTGAGCACTTCTCGCGCGCACCAGCTCGTCGCGGGCGCGCTGGTCGCGGAGGCAACAATGCGAGCCCTGTCACTCACGCAGCTGGAGATTTGCCCCTGGGCGCTCCGGGAGGGTGTCATCCTTCGGCGGCTGGACCACACTGATGGGACGGACCAGAGCGATACTGGACGGACTGGCCAGCACGGGGCACGGTGGAGTTGATGAGTCGAGAGAGCGGATCGGACCAGACGCAGCGCACAGTCGCTGAGCTGCTCGCCCAGTACGGGGGCAGCGCAGAGAGTGCGCCACGTCGGCGACGCCGCCGCGCGGCTGACGACACCGACGACGTCCAGCAGCCGGAGACCGCACCCCAGACGATCATCGAGCGGGTCCTGTCCGACAGCGGCCGGCTGATGGCGATCCGCGAGGACGACCAGCCGCAGCCCGGCCGTCGCGCGGCTCCCGAACCCCCGGCGCCGCCTGCCGCACCGCCGCCAGCGGCTGCCGAGCGAACCGCGTACCAGCCGAAACCGCAGGTCGCCCAGCCGAAACCGCCGGTCGCCCCGCCCGCCCAGCCGCCGCAGGTCCGCAGACCGGCACCCACACCTCCGCCGGCTCCTCCCGTCGTGCCGCCGCCCGTCGCGGCCGCCGAGCAGACCCGGCAGGTGCCGCAGGTCCGCGACCAGCCGTCGCGTTCCGACCTGCCGCGTCCCGAGGCCGCACGTCCCGAGGCGCCCTCGCGCTCGGACATGCCCCGGCCCGACCTGAGCTCGCGCCTGGAGGCGGGCGCGCCGCCCGCACCGGCCCCGACGCGCACGAACATCACCCGGCCGCCGAAGCCGGGTCCGCCGCCGCCTTCGGGACCCATTCCCACGCCGGCGGGCTTGCCGCCGCGCGAGGCGATGACCGAGCAGCTCCCGCGCATCCCGGCCAAGGCGCCGGTGGACCAGATCGCCGCGCTCGAGACCGAGTCCGTGCTGATCGTGCCGCCCGCTCCGCCGAAGCTGCCGGAACCGTTGCCGAACAACCAGCCCGACGCCTGGTTCTCCGACGACGAGATGGCCGCCCAGACGGACCTGGGCATGGAGCCGATGGAGTCGACCGCGGCCCACCCCGGCCCGTACGTGGACGACGACTCGCAGGAGTACGCCGCGTACCGCCCCGAGGACGACTACCTCGCGGACGACGACGAAGAGGAAGACGACGGCCCGGCCGGTCTCGACGACGCCGACGAGGTATCGGAAGAGCCGGAAGAGGCTGCTCAGCGCTCGGCCGGCAAGGAATGGCTGATCATGATCGGCCAGCTCGCCGTCGGCGTGCTCGGCGGCGCCGCCCTGTGGCTCGCGTTCAACTTCCTGTGGCGCTCCGTACCCGCCGCCGCACTCGTCGTGGCGCTTGCGGTTACCGTTGGTCTGGTGTTGCTAGTCAGAAAGATCCGCCGAGCGGACGACCTGCAGACCACTGTCCTGGCCGTGCTCGTGGGCCTCATCGTCACCGTCTCACCAGCGGCGATGCTGCTGGTGAAGAGTTGACCGCGCGCATCCCGGTCGGGCTTTCCACGGCGTCGGTGTACCCGCAGCCCGCCGGAGCGGCCTTCGACATGGCCTCCGACCTGGGCTACGACGGCGTCGAGCTGATGGTGTGGGCCGACCCGGTGTCGCAGGACATCCGGGCCGTCGACCGCCTGTCGTCCCGAACGGGCATGCCGGTCCTGGCCGTGCACGCGCCCTGTCTGCTCATCTCGCAACGGGTCTGGTCACCGGACCCGGCCGAGCGGCTGCGCAAGTCGGTGCAGGCCGCGCAGGACCTGGGCGCGCCGACCGTGGTGCTGCACCCGCCGTTCCGGTGGCAGCGCAAGTACGCGGACGGGTTCGCCGACCTCGTGTCGTCCCTGGAGGACGAGAGCGGGATCGCCATCGCGGTCGAGAACATGTTCCCGGTGCGGCGGCCGCTGGGCCGGGGCCGGTCGGTGCAGATGACCGCGTTCAAGCCGTCGATCGACCCCACCGACGTGGGCCACCGCAACTACACCCTGGACCTGTCGCACTCGGCTGCCGCGCACATGGACGCGTTGGAACTGGCCAAGCGGATGGGCGACGGGTTGCGGCACATCCACCTCGCGGACGGGTCCGGGGCGCCCAAGGACGAGCACATGGTGCCCGGCCGCGGCACCCAGCCGTGCGCCGAGCTGTGCGAGATGCTGGCTCGGGGCGGGTTCGACGGGCAGGTCGTGCTGGAGGTCAACACCCGGCGCGCGGGGTCGCCCGCTGCCCGGCAGGAGATGCTCGCGGAGGCCTTGCTGTTCGCCCGGTTGCACCTGGAGTTTCCGACCGAAGGAACTCAGGGGAAGAGCCGTTCCGCGTTGCCGCACTGATGTCGCGGTGTCCAGACACCGGTAGTTCGACCGGCGAGTTAGGGTTCGGGGTGTGAACCCGCTGCGAGCGTTGATCATGGCCGCGTCTCGCAACGAGACTGTCCGCCACCTCGTCGCCAACGCGCCGATCAGCCGTGACGTGGTGAAGCGCTTCGTCGCGGGCGAGACCACCCGGCACGCCGTCGAGGTGGTGCGCGGGCTCGGGCTGCCGGTCACGCTGGACTACCTCGGCGAGGACACCACCGACAAGGCGCAGGCCGAGAAGATCGTGCAGGCGTACCTGGAGCTGCTCGACGCGCTGCACGCCGCCGGACTGGCCGAGGACGCAGAGGTCAGCGTCAAACTCTCGGCGGTGGGGCAGAACCTGGACGAGTCGCTCGCCCTGACGAATGCCAGCCGGATCTGCGCGGCGGCCGAGCAGTGCGGCACGACGGTGACGCTCGACATGGAAGATCACACCACCACGGACTCGACGTTGCGGATCCTGCTGGAGCTGCGGCGCAGCTGGCCGTGGGTGGGCGCGGTGCTGCAGACGTACCTGTACCGGACGCTGGACGACTGCAAGCAACTCGCGGGGCCCGGGAGCAGGGTCCGGCTGGTCAAAGGCGCCTACGCGGAACCACCAGAGGTTGCGATTCAGGATCCGCACGAGGTCGACCTGAACTACGTGCGGTGCCTGAACGTTCTCCTCGCTGGAGAGGGTTACCCGATGTTCGCCACGCACGACCCTCGACTGATTGAAATCATTGGCGAGCGAGCCCGCTGGTATGACAAAACTGACTTCGAGTACCAGATGCTGTACGGCATCCGGCCCGATGAGCAGAAGCGTCTCGGGGCTCGCGTTTATGTTCCCTACGGCGAGCAGTGGTACGGATATCTCATGCGGCGACTAGCAGAACGGCCTGCCAACGTGACTTTCTTCTTGCGGTCGCTGGCCAGCCGCTCATGACCTTCACCAAGTCCAGTGCGGTCCGGTCGCTCGGTGACGGAACCTTCACCGCGTCCCTGCCCGCCGAGTGGACCGTCGGCCCCAAACCCCACGGCGGGTTCCTGCTCGCGGTCATGACCCGGGCGGCGGCGCAGGTCGCCGACGGCGATCCCCTGGCCGTGTCGGCGCAGTTCCTGCGGGCGCCGGAGGTCGGTCCGGTGCTGGTCAGGACGGATGTGCGCAAGGCGGGGCGGACGGCAACGGTCGTCGCCGTGACGCTGGAGCAGCGCGGTCAGGTGTGCGTCGAGGCGACGGTGACGACGGGACGGATCCCGGAGCACCGGGCCGACTACGTGAACCTGCCGTCGATCCCGGCCGCGCCGCCGCCCGGTTCGGTCGAGCTGGCGACGTTCCCGACCGGTGGCGTCTACAAGGTCGGCAGCCTCTGCGACCTGCGGATCGACCGGGAGTCGGCCACGTTCCTCGACCGGCGCACCGACGGGCCGCTGACGCTCAAGCTGTGGGCACGGCCGATCGACGAGCAGCCCGACCCGTACTTCGCGCTGCTCGCGGGCGACCTGTCCATGCCGGTGACGTTCAACCTCGGCCGGTTCGGGTGGTCGCCGACGGTGCAGCTGACCGCGTTGCTGCGGGCCCGGCCGGCGCCGGGGTGGCTGCGCATCCACGTCACCTGCCAGGCGGTGCACGGGCAGTGGTTCGACGAGGACGCCACGGTGATCGACGCGGCCGGCCGCTTGGTGTGTCAGGCACGGCAGTTGGCGTTGACACCTGCTGTGTGAGACTTGACCGATGACGAAGATCGCGGTGCTCGGCGCGGGCAAGATCGGTGAGGCGCTGCTGTCCGGGCTTCTGCAGGGTGGCCGCTCGGCCGCCGATCTGATGTTCACCGAGAAGCACGAGGCCAGGGCTCGCTCCCTGACGGAGCAGTACGGGTTCGAGGCGGTGGACGTCCCCGGCGCCGCCGCCAACGCCGACGTGTTGATCGTCGCGGTGAAGCCGCAGGACATCGAGCCGTTGCTCACCGAGCTCAAGCCGGTGCTGCGCGCGGGCACGCTCATCGTGTCGCTGTGCGCGGGCCTGCCGACGGCGCTGTACGAGCGCAGGCTGCCCGCGGGTACGCCGGTCGTGCGGGTCATGCCGAACACCCCGATGGTCGTCGGCGAGGCCATGAGCGCGGTCTCCGGCGGCTCCAACGCCACGCCGGAGCACCTCAAGATCGTCGAGGAGCTCCTCTCGACCGTGGGCAAGGTCGCAGTGGTGCCGGAGTCGCAGCAGGACGCGGTGACGGCCCTGTCCGGCTCCGGTCCGGCCTACTTCTTCTTCCTGGTCGAGGCGATGATCGACGCGGGCATCCTGCTCGGCATCCCGCGCGACCTGGCGTCCCAGCTGATCATCCAGTCGGCCGTCGGTGCGGCGACGATGCTGGCCGAGGGCTCCTCGCACCCGGTGATCCTGCGTGAGGCGGTCACCTCGCCGGCGGGCACGACGATCATGGCGATCCGCGAGCTGGAGAAGCACGGCGTCCGCGCCGCCCTCCTGGCCGCGATCGAGTCGGCGCGCGACCGCTCCGTCGAACTCGGCCGCCAGCACGAAGACTGACCCGCACGCGGGGCGCTTTCGTACTACGTGACAGTACGCGGGGTCCCCGCGTGCGCCAGGAGTGCACGCGGGGAGCTTTCGTTCACTTGGAGCGCACGCGAGGGCCCCGCGTGCCGTCCAGGGGAACGCGGGGGCCCCGCGTTTCCTGAAACTGACTAGTTGGACGTCGCAGGAGTCACACCAGTCCCGCTACTCTCAGAGGCAGCACGTGCGTGTCGAACCGTCGGTGGGGAAGACCGACGGCACGACACGTGTCGAAGGATGCGGTGATACATGCCTGCGAAGGAGAACGAACGAACAGGTCTCGCTCAGGTCCAGTTCCTGACCGTGGCTGAAGTGGCCTCGATGATGCGGGTCTCGAAGATGACCGTGTACCGGCTGGTGCACTCCGGAGAACTGCCCGCGGTGCGGGTCGGCAAGTCGTTCCGGGTGCCCGAAAAAGCGGTGCACGCCTACCTCGAGAACGCGTACTTCGACGCTGGCTGAAGGCTGGCGAACCCCGCCGGGTAGACTGGTAGGCCGATCGTGCTTACCGGCGCGCCGTGCTTGACACGGCCAAGGCTGGGGCGCGCCAGTCAAAGCAACGTCTAGAGCTAAGGAACCCGCATGGGCTCGGTCATCAAGAAGCGCCGCAAGCGCATGTCGAAGAAGAAGCACCGCAAGCTGCTGCGCAAGACCAGGGTCCAGCGCAGGAAGCGCGGCAAGTAAGCCCGCGTGCGCTCTTACCGCCGCCGGTCCCTCCCAAGGGGGTCGGCGGCGGTTGCGTTTCCCAGGTCTGGCACAGACCTGGCGGGGTGCTTGCGGCAGCACGGATATCACCCACTGAGACGAGCGGCGGGAAACACGGGAACGGTCGCCGCCGATCGGGTGATTAGCCAGTAAAGCCTGCGTGACCTGCGTCAAGACGGCGTTCCGGCCCCCTCCGGTTTCACATCCGGTCTGTAGCATCGACCAATCGCAACGCCCTTCGTGCTTGGAGTCGCATGACGCCCAAGGTCGTCCTCGTCACCGGAGTCAGCCGCTTCCTCGGCGGCCACCTCGCCGCGCGCTTCGCCGCGAACCCGGACATCGAGCGCGTGCTCGGTGTGGACACCGAACCGCCGCCACGTGATCTCCTGCGCCGGATGGGCCGGGCGGAGTTCGTCCGCGCCGACATCCGCAACCCGCTGATCAGCAAGGTCATCTCCACGGCGAACGTCGACACGGTCGTGCACGCCTCCGTCACCGCCAACCCGGCCGGGCCCACCGGCCGCACGGTGATGAAGGAGATGAACGTCATCGGGACCATGCAGCTGCTGGCCGCGTGCCAGAAGTCGCCGAAGGTCCAGAAGCTCGTCGTGAAGTCCACCAGCGCCGTGTACGGGTCCAGCAGTCGCGACCCCGCGGTGTTCACCGAGGACATGGGCCCCAAGGACCTGCCGTCGTCCGGCTACGCCAAGGACGCCGTCGAGGTCGAGGGGTACGTCCGCGGGTTCGGCCGCCGCAGGCCGGACGTGAACGTCACCACACTGCGCTTCACGAACTTCATCGGTCCGCGCATCGACACCGTGCTGACCCGCTACTTCGCCCTACCGGTCGTGCCCACCGTCCTGGGCTACGACGCTCGTGTGCAGCTGTTGCACTCCGAGGACGCGCTGGCGGTCCTGGAACGCGCGACGCTGCACGACCTGCCAGGTGTGTACAACGTGGGAGGCGACGGCGTGCTGCTGCTGTCGCAGGCCATCCGGCGGGCGGGCAGGCTGAACCTGCCGGTGCCCAGCATGGCCGTGCCCACTGTCGGCGGCTTCTTCCGGAGCGCCCGGCTCGTCGACTTCTCGCCGGACCAGATGAGGTTCCTCAACTGGGGCCGGGTGGTCGACACGACCCAGCTGAAGAAGGAATTCGGGTTCACGCCGCGGTGGACCACCCAGCAGGCCTTCGACGACTACGTGAGTGGCCGGGGCCTGAAGCCGTTCGTCGATCCGGAGACGATTGCGGCGGCCGAACGGGGAATCCTCGACGCAGCCGCTCGTTTCCGCTGATCTTTGCCTTGAGGAGATGAACGCAGTGGCAGGAGCACGCGTTATCCCGCTGCACGACCCGGAGCGCGACGCCGCGCGCAGATCACGCCATGTCGAGGTGGTCCCCGAACCCGCGCAGCAGCAGTCCGAGACACCGGACTGGGAACGCAGGCTGGCCGACCTGCTGTCGTTCGCGCGCAGGCGGATCGCGGGCGACTACCAGATCGACGAGTTCGGGTTCGACCGCGACCTGACCGAGAACGTGCTGATGCCGCCGCTGAAGCCGTTGTACGAGAAGTGGTTCCGGGTCGAGACCATCGGGCTGTCCAACATCCCGACGGCCGGTGGCGCGCTGATCGTGGCGAACCACTCCGGCACGTTGCCGCTCGACGCGCTGATGACCTCCTACGGCATCGCGTCCGAGCACCCGGCGCAGCGCCACATGCGCATGCTCGGCGCGGACCTGGTGTTCCGCACGCCGTTGCTGGGCGCGCTCGCCCGCAAGTCCGGCCAGACCCTCGCGTGCAACCCGGACGCCGAGCGGCTGCTGTCGTCCGGTGAGCTCGTCGGCGTGTGGCCGGAGGGCTTCAAGGGCATCGGCAAGCCGTTCAAGGACCGCTACAAGCTGCAGCGCTTCGGCCGCGGCGGCTTCGTGTCGGCGGCGTTGAAGACCGGCGTGCCGATCATCCCGTGCTCGATCGTCGGGGCCGAGGAGATCTACCCGATGATCGGCGACATCAAGGCGCTGGCGCGGCTGTTCGGCTTCCCGTACTTCCCGGTGACGCCGTTCTTCCCGCTGCTGGGACCGTTGGGCGCCATCCCGCTGCCGTCGAAGTGGTACATCGAGTTCGGCGAGCCGATCCGCACCGACGTGTTCGGCGAAAACCCGGCCGACGACCCGATGCTCGTCTTCAACCTCACCGACCAGATCCGGGAGACGATCCAGCAGACGCTGTACCGGCTGCTCACTCAGCGTCGGAACGTGTTCCTGGGCTGATCAGGGCCTGGGTTTCGGCGTAGCTGAACGCTGCCGCGGTTCCTCCGTCGCGGACGGCCCTCGCGGTCGCGACGGTGTGGTGGAGCGCGGCCCGGAACAGCAGTGAGCCGGTGCTGATCCTCTTGACGCCCAGGTTGCCCAGTTCCTTTGGTGTGCGCTGCTGGGCCAGGACGTTCAGCGGGGCCAGGCCCGCTAGTTGTTCGATGTCGTGCGGGTCGGTGAGGCCTGGGACGAAGATGCCGTCTGCGCCGGCGTCCACGTAGCGCTTGGCGCGGTCTCGGGTTTCTTCGATGGCTGTGCCCTGCCAGTGGGTGTCCACGCGGGCGTTGAGGAACACGCCTGGGGCGTGCTGTTTGACGGTTGTGATCAGGGTTGCTTGTTGTTCGGGGGTGGACAGGCCGTTTGGCCTGCCGTCTTCCAGGTTGATGCCGGCTGCGCCCAGGGTTTTGACCAGGTCCGCGACCTCGGCCGGTGCCTTGCCGAAGCCGGACTCCAGGTCGACGGTGACCGGACAGGGTAGGTCGGCGAGCATTTTGGCCAGTGCCGTGGCTTGTTCTCCTGCCAGCCCGGCCCCGTCCGGAATGCCGTGCGCGGCCGCCACGCCGAGGCTTGTCGTGCCGATCGCCAGGAACCCTGCCGCGTGTAGCGCGGCTGCCGATGCGTAGTCCCAGGCATTGGGGAGGATCAGCGGCTCGTTCTGGTGGTGCATGGCTTGGAACGCCATGTTCTTGGCGATCTGGATACCGAGCTGCCGGCCCGGGCAGGCGTGTCGGCCGTGGCCGAAGGGGTGGGTTTCCAGGCTGACCTCGATCACACCATGTGCAGCGACCCTCCGAGTGACCGGAACCGGCGGCGCCGGGTTGCCGGTGCCGAGCCGCTCGGCGAGCGCGTTCGTGGCAGCCCAGGCCTGCACGAGCAACCCGATCCGTGCGGCCGTCTGCTCGTCGTGGTCTCGTGCCAGCCGTTCTACGGCCGCGTCTGCCTCTGCCGTGGTCGGCAGGTGTGGCTGGTAGCAGGCGGCGATCTTGGCGATGTCGTCCAGCGAGCCTGGCAGGTTCAGCGCAGCCGCCAGTTCGTCGAGGGTGGTGGCGGTGATGTTCTCGAGGAGCTTGATGGTGAGCGCGCGCCTGCGGGTGTGGTCGGGGCCGCTGCTGAAGCGGACCACGTGAGATCGCAGCCATGCCACGCCGTGATCGGCGATGGACACGGACGGGACGGGAAGGCTCAGCAGCTCTTCGGTCATGGGGTGACGGTAGGGCGGGGACTGTTCGGTGTGGGCCGAAGTGTTGCGGGCTCAGAATGGGTGTTGTGGAGGGACTTGCTGCGGTTGCCGGGCTGCTTGCGGATCGGACGCGGGCGGCGATTTGCTCGGCTTTGCTGGATGGGCGTGCTTGGACTGCTCGTGAGTTGGCCGCGCATGCTGGGGTTGCGCCTTCTACTGCTAGCGAGCACCTCACCCGCCTGGTCGAGGGTGGGTTGTTGGTTGAGCATCGGCAGGGGCGGCACCGGTATGTGGCGCTCGCTGGGCCGCATGTGGCGGAGTTGTTGGAGACGATGACTTCTTTTGCCGGGCCTGGGCCGGCGCCGCGTGGGTTGCGGGCGGCTGCTGCTTCGGAGGCACTGGTTCGGGGGCGGACCTGTTACGACCACCTGGCAGGGAGGCTTGGAGTTTCGTTGCGGGTTGGGCTGGTTGAGCTGGGGGTGGTCTCGGCTGAGCTCGTCGTGACCGAGCCGGGGATGGTGTGGCTGAAGGAGCTCGGGTTCGAGGCGTCCAAGCGGGTGGTCAGTCGGGCCTGTTTGGACTGGACTGAGCGGGTGCCGCATCTTGCTGGGGCTGCCGGGACTCACCTGTGTTCGGTGTTCTTTGAGCGGGGATGGGTCAAGCGGATCGGGAGTAGCCGGGCGGTCGCGCTCACGTCGGTGGGTGAGGAGGGCTGGCGGCAGTTGGGGATTTTGGGTGACGCGCCGGTTGCGTAGGTCGTCCCCCGCCTTCGTCGTCGCCTTTACTTCACGCGGCGTCGGTATGCGAGGGTGGCTGCTACTGCTCCTGCCAGGGCACCTGCGCCCAGGACTGACGGGACGCCGATTTTTGCCGCTTTGCGGCCCGTTCTGAAGTCGCGGATCTCCCAGTTCTTGCGGCGGGAGATTTCGCGCAGTTGTGAGTCCGGGTTCACGGCTACTGCGGTGCCGACCACTGAAAGCATCGGGACGTCGTTCGACGAGTCCGAGTAGGCCGTGCAGCGGCGCAGGTCCAGGCCCTCTTTGGCGGCCAGGGAGCGGACTGCCTGGGCTTTGGCCTTGCCGTGCAGGAGGTCGCCCACCAGGCGGCCCGTGTAGATGCCGTCTTCCGATTCGGAGACTGTGCCGAGGGCGCCGGTCAGGCCCAGGCGGCGGGCGATGATTTGGGCCAGCTCTACGGGGGTGGCGGTGACCAGCCAGACTCGTTGGCCCGCGTCCAGGTGCATCTGGGCCAGGGCTTGGGTGCCCTTCCAGATGCGGTCGGCCATCAGTTCGTCGTAGATCTCCTCGCCCAGGGAGACCAGTTCGGCGACGCTGCGGCCTGCCACGAACGAGAGGGCCTGTTCGCGGCTGGCTTTGACGGATTCCGGGTCTTCGCGGCCGCCTACGCGGAACTTCAGCTGTTGCCAGACGAAGCCTGCCAGGTCGTGGGAGGAGAAGTACTTGCGCGCGGCCAGGCCTCGGGCGAAGTGGAAGATCGAGGCGCCCATCATCATCGTGTTGTCGACGTCGAAGAACGCTGCCGCGGTCAGGTCGGTCGGGACCGCCAGTGAGGCTTCGAGTTCGGGCGCTGCTGCGGCAGCCCTGATCGCCGCCTCAGCCGATGCCTCGCCGGCTAGCTGGGCCAGCCGGTCGCTCTCCACCTCACGGTTGCCTGCCATGTGACAAGCCTAGCGATCAGGTTGCGCGGTTAGAGCCCGACTCAGCCGAAGCTGATGCCTGGCAGTAGCGGGAGCGAGATGCTGGGCAGCGGGAGGGGGAGGGGGATGGTGATTTCCGGCTTGCCCGAGGTGGGTGGGGTCGTGGCGCCCGGCTGGGAGGCTGGTGGGGTGGAGGTGCCGGGGAGCAGCGACTGCGAGGGTTGGGTGGAGGCCGGTGCCTGGCCTGACGGGTCTGGTTGGCCGGGCTGGGTGGGCGCAACGGAGGACGGGTTGCGGCCCGAGGAGGCGTTCGGGTCGGTGGTGGCCGAGGCGCACTCGTCCTTGGCCGGGAGTGGGCCAAGGGTGTCGGAGTTTCCGCTGATCACGGTGCTGCAGTTGGCTCGGGCGGCCAGGTCGTGGGCTCGTTGGGCGATGCTCGCGAGCAGCCACATGGTGGTGTCGGCGTGGGCGCCCGCGTCGCCTGGGAGGCGGGGGCGCAGGGTGCCGAGTTTCACGTATTGGGCCAGTGCCCAGTCTCGGAGGGCGGGTAGGGCGCTCTCGTCGGACGAGGTGGCGTAGGTCGTGAGCTGGCGGGCGCCTTCTACGGCGTCGGTGTTCAGGTCGGCCAGCGCGGTGAGTTGGGCTGCGGGTTCGGCTGCGCGTTCTGCCAGGGTCTCCATCTCGGTGACCCTGGTGGCGGCGAACTCCAGGTGCTTGAGGGCGCGGGACTCGTCGCCGAAGGTCAGGCCCAGTGAGGCGCTTTCGGTCGTGCGCTTGATGCCGTAGAGCGGGTCTCCCGGGAGCGCGTCACGGCTGAGCAGGACACTCATTCCGCCCAGTGACAGCAGCAGGCAGAGCACGGCTGCGGCCGCCACTGCCAAGCGAGCGCGCGCTCCCACGCGTCTTACCGACGGGAGGACCAGCGGTTTCTCCGGTGGCGGCGAGGTGAGGATGCGCTGCTTCATGCGCGCGCGGGTTTCGGCGTCCGGGCCCACGTCCATGGTCCGGAGCAGCTCGACGATCGCCAGGTCGTCGGCCAGGTCGTTGTCGCGGCCGACCGGCTGCGGACCGCCTTCCACCGCACGGGCGAAGCGCTCGTGCTCTGTGTGCCGCCAACGCGGTGTGCTTCCCTTACCGTCCATCTCAGCCCGAGTAACGAAGTTGATCTGCTTTGGGTTACGCCTCTGCGATCGCGATCACCGCAACCACGACGGGAGGATCTGCGCGAGCCGTCGGACGGCCCGGTGTTGCAACGCCTTCACGGCGCCCTCGTTGCGGTCCATGAGCTCCGCGACCTCGGACACCGACTTGCCCTCGATGAACCTCAGCCGGATGCATTCCTGCTGGTCGTCACCTAGTTGTGAAACGCACCGGAGCAGCTCCGCGTTGGTCGCCTCGGTCATGACCTCCTGCTCGGGGCCGCTCGTCTCCTCGCGGTTGTCCTGGAGTTCGGCGGTCGTGACCTCGAGCCGGTACCGGCTGGACTTCACGTGGTCGAACACGATGTTTCGTGCGATCGTGACGAACCACGCCCCCACGTCGCGGCCCTGGTAGCTGACCGAACCGATGCTCCGCAGCGCGCGCAGGAACGTCTCGCTCGTCACGTCCTCGGCGAACGCGCGATCGCCGCCCACCCGGAAGAGGACATAGCGGAACACCATGTCGACGTACTTGTCGTAAAGCACGCCAAACGCGTCGGTGTCACCCTCTTGGGCGGCCTTGACGAGCTGCCACGGCTCGTCGCCCGCGTTGTCGTGCTGACCTCCCGCCATGGTTCGGGTGGTCCTGATCGTGTTCGGTCGCGCCCGTGCGGTCATCGGCTGGCGGCACCTCCACAGAGTCGCCGTGGCGGCAGCATACGTGTGGTTACTCCGTAGTAGGTAGTTGACGGTTGCGAAGTGGAGACGCACGAACCACGGCTTCATGACGCTCGTCACGCGTGGAAGACTGCTCGAAGCGTTCAGTTGTTCATGAGGAGGCCATGTTGACTTCCGCTCGCAATGTCGCAGATCTGGTCCGTGCCTCGGCACAGAGGGGGCCCAGCCACGTCGCCTTGGTCGACGTCGCGAGCGGTGTGAGCCTCACCTGGGAAACCATCGACGGTGCGATCGATGCTTTCGCCCGCCGTTTGGCCGATTCCGGACTGGAACCGGGCGACCGAGTGGCGGTACGGCTGCCCACCGGGCCCGAGTTCGTGGTCTCGGTGTTCGGGATCCTGCGCGCGGGCGGCGTCGTCGTGCCCACCGGGCCCGGCAACCCGCCGCGTGAGCTCCAGCGGATCCTGGCGGACTCCGGCGCCACCCTCCTGGTGGGCGACGGGGAGGGATCGGACGCCACCGTTCTCGAACTTCCCGACGTCAAGGCCACCGCGGAGCCCTTCGAGGCCGTGCGCGGCGGCGAGGACCTCGCGGTGCTCGGGTACACCTCCGGGACGTCCGGCGTGCCGCGCGGGGCGATGCTGTCCCACCGGGCGCTGCTCGCGAACGTCGCGCAGTGCGCCTCGCTGCGGCCCGCGCCGGTCACCGCGGGCGACCGGGTGCTGCTCGCGCTGCCGTTGTTCCACGTCTACGGGCTCGGGCCCGGGTTGCTGCAGGTCGCGGGGGCCGGGGCCACGGCGGTGCTGCTGGAGCGCTTCGAGCCTGGCCACGCCCTGGACGTCATCGAGGAGCACCGGGTGACGACGATGGTCGGCGTGCCGCCCATGTACCGGGCGCTGCTGGCCCACCCCGTCGAACTGCTGCGGGAGAAGCTGGCGACGGTCCGGCTCTTCACCTCCGGCGCGGCTCCGTTGCCCGCGGCGGTCATCGCGGAGATGCGCGGGGCGATCGGGATCCCGATCTACGAGGGCTACGGCCTGACCGAGACCGGGCCGGTGCTGACGTCCACGCTGGTCGGAGGCGTGCCGAAGCCGGGATCGGTGGGGCAGGCGCTGCCGGGCGTGGAGATCCGCCTGGTGGACACGGACGGTTCGGTGCTCGACATCGACGAGGACGAGCCGGGCACGGGGCTGGTGTCCGCGAAGGGCGACAACCTCTTCAGCGGCTACTGGCCGGACGGCGCGTACGGGCCGGACTCGTCCGGGTGGTTCCGGACCGGGGACGTCGGCTTCATCGACGCCGACGGCGACCTGCACCTCGTGGACCGCGCGGGCGACCTGATCATCGTCAACGGGTTCAACGTCTACCCGCACGAGGTGGAGCAGGTCATCGGCGAGATGCCGGGCGTGCTCGAAGCCGCGGCGGTCGGGGTGCCGTCGGAGAAGACCGGTGAGGCGGTGAAGGTCGTCGTGGTGCTCCAGGACGGCCAGGAGCTGACCTCCGAGGACGTCGTGACGCACTGCGCGGCGCGGTTGGCGAAGTTCAAGGTGCCGACGGCGGTGGAGTTCGCGCCGGCCCTGCCGCACTCGCCGACCGGCAAACTGGCCCGTGCCGTCCTGCGCAAGCCGTTGGGAGCCTGACGATGGCGCACCACGTGACCGTGATGAGCCGCGAGTCGTGCCACTCGTGCCACGTCGCGGAGGCCGAGATCGAGCGGATCTGCGGCGAGATGGGCGCGACCTGGTCCGTCGAGGACGTGGACGCCGACCCGGAGCTGCGGGCCGAGTACGGCGACCGGGTGCCGGTGTTCCTGGTCGACGGGGCCGAGCACGGGTACTGGAAGGTGGAGGAGGACCGCCTGCGGGCGGCTCTCGCGGGGTAGCCGGCTCTGGTTGTCGACCGTAGGTGGTTACCGCCGTCTTACGACCTGAGCAAACCAGGGCCTTCACGGTGTCGAATTAGAGGCATGAAGCCCCTCAAGGCCGCGTTCACCGGACTGCTCGCGATCATCGCCGCGCTGGCGGCCGGGCACCTGGTGGCCGCCTTCGTGGGGCCCAGCGCCTCGCCCTACCTCGCGGTGGGCAACGCCGCGATCGACCTCACCCCGTCGTGGCTGAAGGACTTCGCGGTCACGACCTTCGGCACCTACGACAAGCTCGTGCTGCTCACCGGCATGGCGCTGGTGCTGGCCGGCCTCGGCGTCGCGGCGGGCCTCGCCAGCCGCCGGAGCGCCACGCCGGGGTCCGTGGTGGCGGTGGTGCTGGGGATCGTGGGCGTCGCGGCCGTGCTGACCAGGCCGGACGTCGGTCAGCTCGCCGTGCTGGCGCCGTTGGCCAGCCTCGCCGCGGGGCTGTACGTGTTCCGGTTCCTGCACAAGGAGGCCGAGCCGAGCGAGACCAGGCGCGACTTCCTCGTCACGGCCGGGCTCGCGGTTGCGGCGGGTGTCGCCGGTCAGCTGTTCGGCAGCCGGACGGACGTCGAGGGGTCGCGCAGGGCCGTCGGTGACCTCACGCCCAGGACGAAGGCGCCGGAGATCCCGATCGGCGCCGACTTCGTCAAGGACGGGACGCCCAGCTTCATCACCAGCGGCAAGGACTTCTACCGGATCGACACGGCGCTCAGCGTGCCTCGGATCCGGGCCGAGGAGTGGGCGCTGCGGGTGCACGGGATGGTCGAACGGCCGATGGTGCTGACCTTCGAGGAGATCCGGCAGCGGGACCTGGTCGAGGAGACGGTGACGCTGACCTGCGTCTCGAACGAGGTGGGCGGGCCGTACATCTCCACCGGGAAGTTCGTCGGGGTCAAGATCGGTGACATGCTGCGGGAGGCGGGCGTCAAGGCCGGCGCCGACCAGCTGTTCAGCACGAGCGACGACGGTTTCACGGCCGGCAGCCCGCTCGACTACGTGCTCGAACGCGGAATGATCGCCATCGGGATGAACGGCGAGCCGCTGCCCGCCGAGCACGGGTTCCCCGCCCGGCTCGTGGTGCCCGGGTTGTACGGATACGTGTCGGCCACCAAATGGGTGACGGATCTGAACGTGACCACGTTCGCGAAGGAACAGGGGTACTGGATCCCGCGCGGGTGGGCCGCCAGGGCGCCGATCAAGACGATGTCGCGGATCGACCGGCCCAAGGGGTTCGCCAGGGTGCAGGGCAAGACGGTGGTCGCGGGGACGGCCTGGGCCCAGCCCAAGGGGGTGGCCAAGGTGGAGGTCCGCGCGGACGGTGGCGCCTGGCAGGAGGCCGAGCTCGGGGCGGACGTCAGCGACAGCACCTGGCGGATGTGGCGGATCGAGCTGGATCTCAAGCCGGGGAACCACTCGGTCGAATGCCGGGCCACGGACAAGAGCGGCTACACCCAGGACCAGGCGCGGCTGGATCCCGTTCCGGACGGGGCGACCGGGTGGCACTCGATTTCGTTCTCGGTCGAGTAGGGCGTCGCGGGATCCGGTGACAACCTCACGGTGAACGGCGCTTCGGTGCTGGTCACGCCCTGTGACCAGCGCTGTGACGCCCGAGCGCCGACTTTGTGCATGCGTTCACAAGCGGTACGGTGTGGGTATCACCAACGCCGCGGGTCCCTGCGGTGAAGCACACCCGGAGGTCGGAGAGCGTGGCATCACAGCGGGGCGAAGGTGAGATGAACACCACCCCTGCAGAGCCTGCCGACAGGGAGCGCGCTCGTGCGATTCCCGAGGCGGCGGTGGCCAGGCTCGCCGTGTACCTCCGCGTGCTGTCCGGCATGGCCGACCAGGGCGTCAACGCGGTGTCGAGCGAGGAGCTCAGCCAGGCCGCCGGCGTCAACGCGGCCAAGCTCCGCAAGGACCTGAGCTACATCGGCTCGTACGGCACGAGGGGCGTCGGGTACGACGTCGAGGTCCTCGTCAGCCACATCGAGCGCATCCTGGGCCTCACCCGCAACCACTCGGTGGCCGTCGTCGGCATCGGTAACCTTGGTCACGCTCTGGCCAACTACGGCGGGTTCCCCGGCCGTGGTTTCCCGGTCACCGCGTTGTTCGACGTGGACGCCGATCTCGTCGGAATCCCTGTTGGGGGCATTCCCGTCAGTCACATCGACGACATCACCGCGGTCTGCGTGGAACGCGAGGTCTCGATCGGGGTCATCGCGACACCGCCGCCCGCGGCCCAGTCGGTTTGCGACCGTTTGGTATCTGCGGGCGTCCAGTGCATTCTGAACTTTGCACCAGTTGTCCTTCAGGTTCCAGACAACGTCGAGGTGCGCAAGGTTGACTTGGCGGTCGAGATGCAGATCCTGTCGTTCCACGTCGCTCGACGTGCGGACGAGGCTGCGGGCGTCTCGGTCGGCAACAACGGACTCGGTGTGGACGGGATGGTGATTCGCCCGTGAGCGTGAGCCAGACGGCTCCGGCAGACGTGGTGAGTGCATGAGTGTGCTCGTAGTCGGTCTGTCGCACCGCACCGCCCCAGTCCCGGTCCTGGAACGCGTCACCGTGGCCGAGCCGGACCTGCCCAAGGTGCTCGGTCAGCTGCTCGCCGCCCCCAGCGTCTCCGAGGCGATGGTCGTGTCGACCTGCAACCGGGTCGAGGTCTACGCCGTCGTCGAGTCGTTCCACGGCGGCATGTCCGAGGTCGTCGACGTGCTCGCGCAGCACGCCCAGGTCGATCCGCAGTCGCTGTACGAGAACTTTTACGTGCATTACGCCGCCGCCGCCGTGGAACACCTGTTCTCCGTCGCGGCCGGCCTCGACTCGATGGTCGTCGGCGAGTCCCAGATCCTCGGCCAGCTGCGCGGTGCGTACGCGGCGGCGGACGCGGCGGGCACCGTCGGCAAGACCGTCCACGAGCTGGTTCAGAACGCGCTGCGCGTCGGCAAGCGCGTGCACGCCGAGACCGGCATCGACCACGCGGGCGCGTCGGTCGTGTCCGAGGCTCTCGGCGACGCCGAGGCCGAGCTGGGCACCCTCGTGGGCAAGCGCGCGCTGCTCGTCGGCGCGGGCGCCATGGGCGGCCTGGCCGCCGCGCACCTGCGCCGCGCCGGCATCGGCGAGGTCGTCATCGCGAACCGGACGCAGGCCAACGGTGTGCGTCTCGCCACGTCGCTGCAGGCCGAGGGCGTCCCTGCGACGGCCGTCGACCTCACCGCGCTGGCCGTCGAAATCGATCTCGCGGACATCGTCTTCGCGTGCACCGGGTCGGTCGACACGGTGGTCCGCGCGGACATGATCAGCAAGCGTTCGCGCCCGCTCGTCGTGTGCGATCTGGGCCTGCCCAAGGACGTCGACCCGGCCGCGGCCGAACTGCCGAACGTTCGTGTGGTGGACCTGGAAACGCTGCAGCGGCGGCTCTCGGACGCGCCCGCCGGGCAGGACGCCCGCCTGGCGGCCCAGCTGGTCGCCGACGAGGTCAAGGCCTACCTCGCGGGCCAGCGCTCCGCCGAGGTCACGCCGACCGTCACGGCCCTGCGCAAGCGGGCGGCCGAGGTGGTCGACGCCGAGCTCCTCCGTCTCGATTCGCGACTTCCCGAACTGGACGCCGCGACACGCGGTGAATTGGCCAAGACGGTGCGCCGCGTTGTAGACAAGCTCCTGCACACGCCGACCGTCCGGGTGAAGGAGCTCGCCTCCGCACCTGGTGGTACCGGCTACGCGGAGGCTCTCCGCGAACTGTTCGGGCTCGACCCCCAGGCTCCTGGGGCCGTCAGTCAGACCAAGCAAGCTTCAGTGGATGGTGAAACGCGGTGACCCGCACCCTACGGATCGGTACCCGAGGCAGCGCACTGGCGCTCGCGCAGACGGGGACCGTGGCCGAGGCGCTGAAGGCTGCCGGAGCACAGGTCGAGATCGTCGTCATCAAGACGCCGGGTGACCTCTCCGACGCCCCCATCGCGCAGATCGGCATCGGCGTGTTCACGTCGGCTCTTCGCGACGCGCTCGCGAACAACGAGATCGACGTCGCCGTCCACTCCTACAAGGACCTCCCGACCGCGCCGGACCCCCGTCTGGTGCTCGCGGCAGTGCCTCAGCGTGAAGACCCGCGCGACGCTCTCGTGGCGCGCGACGGACTCACGCTCGGCGAGCTGCTCCCGGGGTCCACTGTGGGCACCGGGTCCCCGCGCCGGGCCGCTCAGCTGGAGGCGTTGGGCCTCGGGCTGAACATCGTTCCGTTGCGCGGCAACGTGGACACCCGCATCGGCAAGGTTCGCAGTGGCGAGCTCGACGCCGTGGTGCTGGCTCGCGCCGGCATCGCGCGCCTCGGTCGCGCTGACGAGATCACCGAGACGCTGGAGCCCATCCAGATGCTTCCCGCACCCGCGCAGGGTGCGTTGGCAGTCGAGTGCCGGGTCGACGACGTCGACGCCGAGCACCTGATCCAGTCCACTTTGGACGATTCGGCCAGCCGGGCCGCTGTGACCGCTGAGCGCGCCATGCTGGCCGCGCTCGAGGCGGGCTGCAGCGCGCCGGTCGGCGCGCTGGCCGATGTGGTGGAAGACCTCGATGACGACGGGAAGGTCGTGTATCGGCTTTCCCTGCGCGGGGTCGCAGCGACGCCGGAGAACGATCTCCTCCGGGCGTCCGCCACCGGTGACTTGACCGAAGCTGAGGGACTCGGCCGGGCGCTGGCCGCCGAGTTGCTCGACCTCGGGGCCGCGGTTCTCAGCGGCCCAGAGGCGTAATCGATGGGGAGTGCCCTGATGACCCGCGCACGCAAGACCCCCGGACGCATCGCCTTCGTGGGCTCCGGCCCAGGCGACACCGGGCTGCTCACGGTCCGGGCCCACGACTTGCTCACCAGGGCTGAACTCGTGGTGACCGACCCGGACGTCCCGGCGGACGTCCTCGCGACCGTGGCCGAGGGAGTCGAGGTCCGCCCCGCTGTCGGCGAGGCCGCCGACGTCGCCAAGGACCTGGTGACCGAGGCGAAGAACGGCGCGACCGTCGTTCGCCTCGTCGCCGGTGACCCGCTCACCCTCGACTCGGTGGTGAAGGAGGCGCAGGCCGTCGCGAAGTCGACGATCCCGTTCGACGTCGTGCCCGGCGTGCCCTCCGGTACCGCGGTCCCCGCCTACGCGGGTGTCGCGCTCGGTGGCGTGCACACCGAGGTCGACGTCCGCGCGGTGACCGACTGGGCAGGCCTCGCCGCCTCGCCCGGCACGCTCGTCCTGCACGCCACGGGCTCGCACCTCGCCGAGGCCGCGTCGAACCTGGTCGAGAACGGCCTCGCGCCGCAGACCCCGGTCGCCGTGACCGCCGAGGGCACCGGCTTCCAGCAGCGCACCATCGACACCACGCTGGCGGCCGCGGCCGCCGACGCCGGTGAGATGGGCGGCCCGCTGGTCGTCACCGTCGGTGCCGCCGCCGCCGCGCGTTCGAAGCTCTCCTGGTGGGAGTCGCGGGCGCTCTACGGCTGGCGCGTGCTGGTCCCGCGGACCAAGGAGCAGGCCGGCGCGATGAGCGACCGTCTGCACTCGCACGGCGCGATCGCCGTCGAGGTGCCGACGATCTCGGTCGAGCCGCCCCGCAGCCCCGCGCAGATGGAGCGTTCGGTCAAGGGTCTGGTCGACGGCCGCTACCAGTGGGTCGTCTTCACCTCGACCAACGCAGTCCGCGCGGTGTGGGAGAAGTTCCGCGAGTTCGGCCTGGACGCCCGTGCGTTCTCCGGCGTGAAGATCGCCTGCGTCGGCGAGGCCACGGCCGCGAAGGTGCGCTCGTTCGGCATCATCCCCGAGCTCGTGCCGTCCGGTGAGCAGTCGTCCGAGGGGCTCCTCAACGACTTCCCGCCCTACGACGACATCCTCGACCCGGTCGACCGCGTGCTGCTGCCGCGGGCCGACATCGCCACCGAGACGCTGGCCGCGGGCCTGCGCGAGCGTGGCTGGGAGATCGACGACGTGACGGCGTACCGCACCGTGCGTGCGGCCCCGCCGCCCGCCGACACCCGCGAGATGATCAAGTCCGGTGGCTTCGACGCGGTGTGCTTCACCTCGTCGTCGACCGTGCGGAACCTGGTCGGCATCGCGGGCAAGCCGCACGCCCGCACGCTCGTCGCGTGCATCGGCCCGCAGACCGCCGAGACGGCGCGGGAGTTCGGCCTCCGGGTCGACGTGCAGCCCGAGGAGGCGAACGTGCCCGCGCTGGTCGACGCGCTGGCCGCGCACGCCGCCCGGTTGCGCGCCGAGGGAGCGCTGCCTCCTCCGCGCAAGACCAAGCGTCTGCGCCGCAGCTAGAACAAACTGAAGCCGTCGGGGCCACTCAAGAACTTTTGGGTGGCCCCTTCGACTCTCTTCCGTCAGGGAGTCAGAAACATGTACCCACTGCACCGGCCGAGGCGTCTGCGCACGACGCCCGCCATGCGCCGCCTGGTCTCCGAGACCGAGGTGCGCCCGAGGCAGCTCGTGCTGCCGATGTTCGTCAAGGAAGGCCTGGGCTCTCCGGCCGAGATCGGCAGCATGCCGGGCGTCCTGCAGCACACCCGTGACTCGTTGCGGAAGGCCGCGGTCGAGGCCGTGCAGGCAGGGGTCGGCGGCATCATGCTGTTCGGCGTCCCGGCCGAGCGTGACGCCGTCGGGTCCGCCGGCACCGACCCGGACGGCATCCTCAACGCCGCGCTGGGCGACCTGCGCGCGGAACTGGGCGACAGCACGGTCCTCATGTCGGACTGCTGCCTCGACGAGTTCACCGACCACGGCCACTGCGGTGTGCTCGCCGCCGACGGCACCGTGGACAACGATGCGACCCTGGCGGCTTACGGCGAGCTGGCCGTGGCCCAGGCCCGTGCCGGCGCTCACGTCGTCGGCCCCAGCGGCATGATGGACGGCCAGATCGCCTTCATCCGCAACGCTTTGGACGCCGCGGGCTGCACCGACACCGGCATCCTCGCGTACGCGGTCAAGTACGCCTCGGCGTTCTACGGGCCGTTCCGCGACGCCGTGGAGTCGCAGCTCGCGGGCGACCGCAAGACCTACCAGCAGGACCCCGCGAACGCCCGTGAGGCGATCCGCGAGGTGCAGCTGGACCTCGCCGAGGGCGCGGACATGGTCATGGTCAAGCCGGCGCTGCTCTACCTGGACGTGCTGCGGTCCGTCGCCGAGATCTCGGACGTTCCCGTTGCGGCGTACCAGATCTCCGGTGAGTACGCGATGATCGAGGCCGCTGCTGCGAACGGCTGGATCGACCGCGAGCGCTCGATCCTCGAGTCGCTCACGTCCATCCGGCGTGCGGGCGCGGACATCATCCTGACGTACTGGGCCGTGGAAGCGGCGCGGTGGCTGGACCGGTAAGCACCCCCGTACCGCAGCTGATCAACGTCTCGCGCTGGCTCTGGATCGCCAGCGCGAGCATCGGCATGGCACGGTTCCTCGCTCAGCTCTTCGACCGCGAGACGCTCGTGGCCGAGGCACGCCGGCAGAACCCGGCGCTGGGCCAGGATCAGATCGACGCCGGGGTGAACGGCGGGATCATGTTCGGGCTGCTGATCGCCACCGTGATCCTCGTCGCGTACACGCGGCTGGCGAACACGATGGCGCGCGGGCGCAACTGGGCCCGCATCGTGCTGACGGTGCTCGGCGCCGCGTCTGTCGCGTTCGGACTGTTCCGCTTGATCGCTTGGGGCAGCGGGATCGCCGCTCGCTTCGGGGTGACCATGCAGCCGGTCGACCTCGGTGCGACGTTCGTGACGACGGTGCTGGACGCGGCCGCGATCGTGCTGATGTACCGGGCTTCGACGCACTTCAGGAAACGCGTCACGGTGGACAGGGACTTCCTGCGGTCCTAAGTTCCGACCGTGACGTCTCCGAAGGAATCGGGCACTCCCGGCACGATCACGGCGGGCTACTGGATCGTCGTGGTCGGCTCGGCGCTCGGCGTGCTCGCCGCGTTGTACGTGATGCTGAACAAGCAGGCACTGATCGACGCGAACGTGAAGGTCAACAAGGACCCGAAGATCACGCCGGACATGATCGCCTCGACGGTCGGCATCATCGTGATCGCTTCGCTGGTGGTGACGGTCGTGCTCGGTGCGTTCGCGGTGTGGTTCGCGGGCAAGGTCCGGGGCGGCCTGAAGAAGAGCCGCACGGGTCTGATGATCACGCTGCTGCTCGGTCTGTTCTTCCAGCTGCTCACGAACACGCTCGGCGTCGTGACGACCCTGGTCGCCATCTCCGGCCTGGTGTTGTTCTACTTCCGGCAGTCGACGGACTACCTGACCGAACGCGAGCAGCTGACGTGAACGACGCTCCCCGGACGGTCCGGATCGCGGTCGGCCTCTGGCTCGCGATCGCCGTCTTCGTCGTGTTCACCACCGTCGGGCTGTGGTTCCAGCGCGGTGAGGTGCAACAGCTGACCAACTGGACGTCCGAGCAGGTCACGAGCTTCCTGACCATGCTGTCGGTGGTCGCGCTGATCTTCGTGGCGGCCTACGCCTTGCTGACCCGGCTGTTCCTGCGGCGCCGGAACTGGGCGCGGATCGCGTTGTCGTTCATCGCGATCGTGCACATGATCTGGATCCTGTTCCTCGGCGTCAGCGCCTCCAACCTGGTCACGCTTCTGCTCATCTGTGCCGCAATCGTCTTCACGTGGCAGCGGGCTACGGCACAGTGGTTGGCGGAGGTGCGTGAGCCGTGACCGATCCGCAGAACCCGTGGCAGAACCCCGCCAACACCCAGTGGCAGGACCCGTACGCCACGCCCCGCCATGACAACGTGGGCGCGGTGCAGGGCACCTACGAGGTGCACGCGGTCAACAACATGAACTATCCGATGCCACCGCTCGCGCCGGTGCTCCCGCAGGAGCTGGCGCCGGCGCGTCCGCCGACGATCACCGCGGCGATGTGGATCTGGATCGCGGGCGCCGTGCTCTCCGTCGCCGTGGGCCCGGTGCTGATGCTCACCAACATGGACTACCTCGTCGCGCAGGACGCCACCGCGTCGACGGAGGACGGTCGCCGGGCGGCCGAGCTGGGCTTCCAGATCACGACCGTGGCGCTGGGCTTCGCCATGCTCGTGGCCGCCTCGCCGTACATCGCGTTCGCGGTCGTCCTGCGCAACGGCCACAACTGGGCGCGGATCCTGCTCACGATCCTCGGCATGTTCGGGCTGGTGTGCATGGTCGGGATCACGGTGGCGGGCCTGCAGGCGCCGAACTGGCAGGTGGGTGTGTCGATCGGCATCGTCGTGATCGGGCTGACCGTCGCCGCCGTCGTGCTGCAGTTCCTCCCGGCCTCGAACCGGTTCGTCCGGTAGTGCTGTACCGGGAGTCCGGCAGCAGCTGGTGGCCGCTGCTGTGGGGGCCCGCGTTCGCGGTCGCCGGCTACCTGATCGAGCTGATCACCGGGCCCGCGTCCGTGCGGCTGTGGACGCTCGTGGGGCTCGGGCTGACGCTCGGCGCGGTCCTGTGGGTGTACGGCCGGGTGAAGACCGGCAGTGTCGTGCTGACGGCCGAAGGGGCCCAGTTCGGGCGGGAGAAGGTGCCGGTCGCGATGATCGAGGCCTGCCGGGACGTCGGCGCGCCGACCGGTGCGCGGGTGCTCGGCGGCGGCTGGTCGGTGCCGAAGGGGACGACGGCGGTGCCGTTGCGGCTGCTCGACGGCACGGTGGTGCTGGGCTGGGCGCGTGATCCGGAAGCCTTGCTCGCCGGTCTGCGCCGGGTCGTGAGAGGCTGAGCGATGTGACAGAGGCCGCTACCGAGCCAGACACGGACACGGCGCCGGACGCCGTGCCTGATCCTGTGCCGGATGCTGTTGTGGATCCCGGCCCGAGCCTGCACCAGCCCAAGCGGTGGCTCATCGCCGCGGGTGAGTTCGTCGCGATCGTGCTGCTGGTGATCGCCGCCGTGTGGTGCTGGAACCGCGGCGTCGTGAAGCTCGCGTACCCGCTCGACGGCCGTGAGCCGTTGATCTCCACGCGCTACCACGGCAACTGGCTCGGCACCGCTGCCGGAGCGATCACGCTGGCCGTGCTCCTCGGACTCGACGCGGTGCGGCAGGTCCTGCTGGCCGTGCGCACCCGGCCGCAGAAAGCCGTCGAAGCCGACGTGTGAGACTGGGGTACGTGACTGCGAGTCGATCCCAGGCCCTGTTCGAGCGCGCCTCCACGCTGACCCCCGGCGGGGTCAACTCCCCAGTGCGCGCGTTCCACTCCGTCGGCGGCACCCCGCGCTTCATGGTGCGCGGCGAGGGCCCGCACCTGTGGGACGCGGACGGCAACCGGTACGTCGACCTGGTGGCCTCGTGGGGCCCGATGATCCTCGGGCACGCTCACCCGTCCGTGGTTTCCGCTGTGCAGAAGGCCGCGGAGTCCGGCCTGTCGTTCGGCACGCCGACCGAGGGTGAGATCGAGCTCGCGGCCGAGCTGGTCGACCGGGTCGAGCCGGTGCGTCAGGTTCGCCTGGTCAACTCGGGCACCGAGGCCACGATGAGCGCGATCCGGCTGGCGCGCGGCTTCACCGAGCGGCGCAAGGTCATCAAGTTCGCCGGCTGCTACCACGGTCACGTCGACGCGCTGCTGGCCCAGGCCGGCTCCGGCGTCGCGACGCTGGGCCTGCCTTCGTCGCCGGGCGTCACCGGCGCGCAGGCCGAGGACACGATCGTGCTGCCGTACAACGACGTCGAGGCCGTGCGCGCGGCGTTCGCGGAGAACCCCGGCGAGATCGCCTGCATCATCACCGAGGCCGCGGCGGGCAACATGGGTGCCGTCGCGCCTTCCGCCGACTTCAACGCCTCCCTGCGCGAGCTCTGCGACGCCGACGGCGCGTTGCTGATCATGGACGAGGTCATGACCGGCTTCCGCGTCTCCCGCGCCGGCTGGTTCGGCCTGGAGCGGGTCGCCGGTGACCTCTACACGTTCGGCAAGGTCATGTCGGGCGGGTTGCCCGCGGCGGCGTTCGGCGGCCGCGCGGACGTGATGGCCCGCCTCGCGCCGTCCGGCCCGGTCTACCAGGCAGGCACGCTGTCCGGTAACCCCGTCGCGGTGGCCGCGGGCCTCGCGACGTTGCGCGCGGCCGACGACGAGGTCTACGCGGCGCTGAACCGCAACGCCACCCGGCTCGGCGCGCTGTTCACGGCCGCGCTGACCGAGGCCGGCGTCGAGCACCGCGTGCAGTTCGCCGGGAACCTGGTGAGCGTGTTCTTCGGTTCTTCGGAGGTGAAGGACTACGCGGGCGCGCAGGCGTGCGAGACGTGGCGCTTCCCTCCGTTCTTCCACGCGCTGCTGGAACGAGGCGTCTACGCCCCGCCGTCGGCGTTCGAGGCGTGGTTCGTCAACGCAGCCATGGGTGAAGAGGAGTTCGCCGTGATCGCCGACGCGCTGCCGCACGCGGCCCGTGCCGCCAAGGAGGCCCGCAAGTGACCCGCACCGTCGTCCACCTGCTCCGCCACGGCGAGGTGCACAACCCGACAGGCATCCTGTACGGCCGCATCCCCGGCTTCAAGCTGTCCGAGCGCGGCCAGAAGCAGGCGCTCACCGTCGCCGAGTTCCTGGCCGACCACGACATCGTGCACGTGGTCGCTTCCCCGTTGGACCGCGCCCAGCAGACCGCGGCGCCGATCGCCGACTCGCACCGGTTGGAGCTGGCGACCGACGAGCGGCTGATCGAGGCCGACAACCAGTTCGAGGGGTTGAAGGTCGCGGTCGGGGACGGGGCTCTGCGGTCGCCGCAGCACTGGTCGAAGCTGGTGAACCCGTTCAAGCCCTCGTGGGGTGAGCCTTACATCGAGATCGCTCATCGGATGCTCGGGGCGGTGCAGAAGGCTCGTGCTGCTGCTGAGGGGCATGAGGCCGTTTGTGTTTCGCACCAGTTGCCCATTTGGACGGTGCGGCGGTTCTTGGAGGGGAAGCGGATGTGGCACGACCCGCGGCGTCGGGAGTGCTCGCTGGCTTCTTTGACCTCGTTGATCTTCGAGGGTGAGCAACTGGTGCGGATCTCCTACTCGGAGCCGGTTGGGGCCACTAATCCTCGGGTGACTGGCGCATGAAGCGGTTGCTGGTGCTGTTGTTGCTTGTTGCCGGGTGTACGACTGGGAACGACGCGGCCCGGATCGGGGCCGGGGAGTTCTATCTCGTGGCGCCTGGTGGGCAGGTGAAGATCCGCTACGCGGCTTCGGAGCGCAAGGAGCTGAAGGGACTCGAGGGCGAGTCCCTGATGGAGGACGGGAAGACCATCCGGCTGTCTGATTACGCGGGGAAGCCTGTGGTGATCAACGTCTGGGGAGCTTGGTGCCCGCCTTGCCGGACTGAGGCTTCGGAGATGCAGAAGTTGTTCGACGCCGGGAACCAGGTTCTCGGGATCGACGTGAAGGAGACCGAGAAGTCTCATCCGCAGGACTTCATGAAGGTTCGGTCGCTTACTTATCCGTCCATTTACGACGCTTCGTCGCGGAGTTTCATCAACGTTTTCAAGGGAGTTCCGGCCAACACCGTGCCGTCCACGTTCGTGGTGGACAAGAACCACAAGGTGGCCGCGGTGTTCCTGGTACCGGTGCTCGCCTCTGACGTCCAACCAGTCCTGGACGAACTGACCAAGGAGTAACCCGATCGGGTGCTTCGAAAAGTCACGCGGGGGCCCCGCGTTTCCTTCTGGGGAACGCGGGGCCCCCGCGTTCCGTCAGCGAATGGGTGGGGCGGGGGCTGTTTCCCAGTTCAGGGATGGGATCTTCGCCTTGAAGGCCTTGATCATGGCGTCTCTGCCGATCGAGTTGAACTGTTTGCCCAGGGTTCGCATGATCGAGTTGGCGGTTGGGCGGTACAGGCCGGTTTTGTAGTAGCGGGCGCCTTCCACCGGGGCGATCACGCCGCCGTCCGGAGACGGTTGGCCCAGGTACTCGCCCCACTTCGCGCCGGTTGGGTCCTTGGTCACGTTGATCTCGCGCGGTTCTGCGCCGGTGTAGTCGAGGTACGGGTAGTCGTACTCGTCGGCCAGGCCGCCGATGCTGTGGCCCAGCTCGTGGATGGCGATTTGGCCCGCTTGGGCGTTGGAGCCTGAGGCGGTGGCCACCGAGCCGCCTGCGCCGCCGTACTTGGTGGTGTTGCCCAGGGCGATCACCTGGTCGGCTTCTGGGGCCAGGGCTGCGAAGTCTTTCGCCTTGGTTTCGTTCACGCACAGGAGACGTTCGGTGTTGGCGTCGCGGCCCTGGCACCAGAAGCCCATGTCCAGCGCGGTGTCCTTCAGCAGGCCCCTGGTCGGGTCGTGGTCCACACCGGACTCGGTGGAGATCACGTTCACCTGCCACACGTTGAAGTACTGCTTGTAGGTTGCGAACGGCTCCACGGCGGAGAGTTCGTCCCACTTGCTCTTCACGTTGGCGGTGTAGGTCGCCATGTCGTCGGTCGTGTAGCCATCGCCCACGAAGACCAGGTCGAAGGCGTCGGACGGGTCGCGGTCGCCGTGGATCTTGGTTACCTCGGCGGCGGACATGGCGCGGAAGTCTGTTGTCGTTTCGGCTGGGGCCTTCGGAGTCAGGGCCTGGGTGATGGTGCCGTCCTCGTTGAAGACCTCGCGCCATTCCATCGCCGGGGCGGCGCCACCGGCTGGTACCTGCGCGAACATGGCCAGCGCGGCGACGGTCAGCGCCGGGAGGACCAGCCGGGAACGATGCATGGGCTGACGCTAAGCAACCGTGATGTCACCCACAAGCGGCAATAGTCGGTACTTCCGACGCAGTCCGGTGGACGTCAAAAGTGACACCGGTCGTCGCGTGATCTGGGCAACTACCTACTCTGAGGTGTGTGAACCCCACCGATCTGGCGATCTCCGGGCCTCTGCTGCTGGCTACCGGGGTTGCTCTGCTCGCTGGATTCATCTCGTTCGCGTCGCCGTGTGTGGTGCCGCTCGTTCCCGGTTACCTGGCGTACCTCGCCGGGCTGGTCGGAGCCGAGGCGCCCCGGGTTGAGGCGAACGAGCCGGCCAAACAGGGGCGGTGGCGGGTTGCCGGGGCCTCGCTGTTGTTCGTGCTCGGGTTCACGGTTGTCTTCGCGTTGGCCTCGATGGCGATTCTCGGGGCGTCGGACGCGTTGTTCTTGAACGCCGATCTGTTCCAACGGATCGGTGGCGTTGTCACGATCCTCATGGGACTGGTCTTCATCGGGCTCGTTCCGGCGCTGCAGAAGGACGTGCGGTTCCACGCCAAGCCTCGGGCAGGGCTGTTCGGGGCGCCGTTGCTCGGGGCGGTGTTCGCGCTCGGGTGGACGCCGTGTCTCGGGCCCACGCTGGCCGGGGTGCTCGCGGTGGCGCGGAGCACGGAGATCGGGTCGTCCACGGTGCGCGGGGCCGTGCTGGTGCTCGCGTACTGCTTGGGGCTCGGGTTGCCGTTCGTGGTGCTCGCGCTCGGGGCGCGGTGGGCGTTGGGCGTCACCAAGTGGCTGCGGACGCACGCCCGGCAGGTGCAGATCTTCGGTGGCGTGCTGTTGATCCTGGTCGGGATCGCGTTGGTCACCGGGCTCTGGGGTGAGTTCGTCGGGTGGCTGCGCTACTCGTTCGTCGACGTCGTGAGGCTGCCGCTCTAGTGATCGCCTTCCTCCGCAACACGTGGCGCGGGCTCACCTCGATGAGGACCGCGCTGACCCTGCTGTTCCTGCTCGCGCTCGCGGCGATGCCGGGGGCGTTGCTGCCGCAGCTGTCGTTGAACGCGGCGAAGGTCGACGAGTACATCGCCCAGCACGGGTGGTGGGGCGATCTGCTGCTCAAGCTCGGCTTTTTCGAGGTTTATGCCACGCCGTGGTTCGCGGCGATCTACCTGCTGCTGTTCGTGTCCCTCATCGGGTGTCTGCTGCCCCGCACGTGGGAGTACTTCAAGCAGATGCGCGCGAAGCCGGTGCTGACGCCGCGCAACCTCGCGCGCATGCCGCACCACGCGCAGCTGGTGCTCGACGTGACGCCGGAAGAGGCGGTCACCAAGGCGAAGAAGGCCCTGCGCGGCTGGCGGATGGACGCCGGTGACGACACGGTCAGCGCGGAGCGCGGGTACCTGCGCGAGACCGGCAACCTCGTTTTCCACTTCGCGTTGCTGGGCCTGCTGGTGTCGTTCGCGCTGGGCAAGATGTTCAGCTACGAGGGCCAGATCATCGTGCAGGCCAACGGTGGCCAGTTCTGCAACGGCGGCGTCTTCAACTACGACTCGTTCCGGCCCGGTCTGCGCGTCGACGGCACCGATCTCACGCCGTTCTGCGTGGAGATCGGCAAGTTCTCCGCCGAGTACCTCGACAACGGCCAACCCGTCGGTTACCAGGCCGACATCCGCTACCAGTCTGGCGACGACCTGGCGTCGAACACCTGGCGGCCGTACAACCTGCAGGTCAACCACCCGCTGCGGACCGACGGCGACCGCGTCTACCTGCTCGGCCACGGGTACACGCCGACGTTCACGGTGACGTTCCCGAACGGCGAGAAGCGCACGCAGGGCATCCAGTGGCTGCCGTCCGACCAGCTCACGCTGGCCTCCGAGGGCGCCACGAAGTTCGACCCGCCGGGCATCACGGACTCCGAGCAGCGCCGCAAGAACCAGATCGCGGTGACGGGACTGCTGGCGCCGACACCGTTGCTGCACGGCAACATCCTGAACTCGAAGTACCCCGCCCTGAACAACCCGATGGTCGCCGTCGACGTGTACCGCGGCGATCTCGGCGTGGACGACGGCCGCGGCCAGTCGATCTTCTCGATCGACATGAAGATGGTCGAGCAGGGCCGGTTGCAGAAGGTCGCGCGCAAGAACCTCGCGCTGGGCGAGGAGATCGCGCTCGACGACGGCACCAAGGTGCGGTTCGACTCCGTGAACGACTGGGTGTCGTTGCAGGTCTCGCACGACCCGACGCAGGAGTACGTGCTGTTGTTCGCCGTGTTGATCATCCTCGGCCTCGGGGTGTCGCTCACCGTCAAACGCCGCAGGGTGTGGGTGCGTGCGACGCCTCGGGACGACGGGCGTACGTTGGTCGAGGTCGGCGGGCTTGCCCGTACTGACCAGGCAGGATACGGCGAGGAGTTCACGCGGCTGGCCCGCGCGGTGCTGAACGAGGAGAAGTCCTGATGCCGGTCAACGAGACCCTGGCGACCTACAGCGACTGGCTGTACCGCAGCGCCCTCGGCGTCTACCTCTTCGCGATCTTGTTCTACGCGGTCGAGCAGGCGTTCGCCCGTGCTCCGCGCAAGGCCGCTGTCAACGCCGAGGCGCTGGTCGGAGCGGGTGCGCCGGTTCCGGGCATCCTCACCGACGAGCCGAAGAGCGAGCTGTCCAGGGCCGAGCGCATCGGCCGCATGGGCGCCGCGCTGACGGTCCTCGGCGCGCTGCTGCACCTGGGGTCGCTGGTGATGCGCGGGCTCTCCGCCGGGCGTGCGCCCTGGGGCAACATGTACGAGTACATGTCGCTGCTGTGCCTGGCCGCGGTGGTGACGTGGATCGTGCTGATGGCGAAGTTCCCGATCCGCCGCCTCGGCGCGTTCGTGCTGACGCCGATCCTGATCCTGCTGTTCCTCGGCGGCACGGTCCTCTACGCCGAGTCCGCGCCCGTCCAGCCGGCGCTGCGGTCGTACTGGCTGGTGATTCACGTCTCGGTGATCTCGATCTCGTCGGGCGTGCTGCTGATCCCCGGTGTCACGTCGATCCTCTACCTGCTCAAGGACAGCAAGTCGGACCGCTTCCCGAAGCTGCCGAGCGCCGACGTGCTCGACCGGATGTCGTACCGGACCACCGTGCTGGCGTTCCCGCTGTTCACCGCGGGCATCATCTGCGGCGCGATCTGGGCGGAAGCCGCGTGGGGCCGGTTCTGGGGCTGGGACCCCAAGGAGACGGTCGCGTTCGTCTCGTGGGTGGTCTACGCGGCGTATCTGCACGCGCGTGCGACGGCCGGTTGGCGTGGCCGTGGGGCCGCCTGGATCAACGTCGCCGGCTTCGCGCTCAACGTCTTCAACCTGTTCTTCATCAACTTGGTCACTACCGGGTTGCATTCGTACGCAGGTCTCTAACGAGTTAGCCCCCAGGTCGATGGAACCGGTGCTGGTTGCGTACCGTCGCAACCTGGGGGTCGGGGAAGTCCTGGTCCCTCTTGCTCAGGAGGGCCACAGCGGTGACATGGCAACCACCGGGTGAGGAACAGGGCTCCGGCCCGCAGTACGTCGATCCGCAGACGGCGGCCTACCTCGACCCGCAGCAGTCCGGTCCGCAGCACGTCAGCGGCGGCCAATCAGGCCCCTATCCCGTGGGCGGCAACCAGTCGGGGTCCTACCAGGTGCCCGGCAACGCCTCCGGCCCGTACCAGGTGCCGGGCAATGCCTCGGGTCCGTACCAGGTGCCGGGGAACGCCTCCGGTCCCTACCAGGTCCCCGGCAACGCCTCCGGCCCGTACCCGGTGCCCGGCGCGCAGTCCGGG
Source organism: Lentzea alba (assembly GCF_011067745.1). Taxonomy (GTDB): domain Bacteria; phylum Actinomycetota; class Actinomycetes; order Mycobacteriales; family Pseudonocardiaceae; genus Lentzea; species Lentzea alba. The sequence goes on along the minus strand of NZ_JAAMPJ010000001.1, from coordinate 1,564,794 downwards.
CCGTACCAGGTGGGCGGCGGCCAATCGGGTGCTCATCAGGTCACCGGCGGCCAGCAGAACATGGCCCAGTACGGCCAGTTCGCCGGTGCGCAGTTCCCGAACAACTTCCCGCAGCAGGAGTACCGCTCGCAGGCGGAGCAGGTCTCGTCGCAGCAGCTGATCAAGAAGGACAAGCGGCCGCCGTCGTCCGGCTGGCGCAAGTCGCTGCACGCGATCACCGGCGGTGCCGTCAACCTGGGTGAGAGCCCCGCTGACCTGCGCCGGCGTGAGCTGATCGCGCGGATCAACCAGCCGCTGCGCGGGTGCTACAAGATCGCGATGCTGTCGTTGAAGGGCGGCGTCGGCAAGACCACGACGACGACCACGCTGGGCTCGACGTTCTCGTCGCTGCGCGGTGACCGGGTGATCGCGGTCGACGCGAACCCGGACCGCGGCACGCTGGCGTTGAAGATCCCGCGGGAGACCACGGCGACCGTGCGGCACCTGCTGCGCGACGCCTCGCGGATCACGAAGTACAGCGACGTGCGGGCGTACACCTCGCAGTCGCCGGCACGCCTCGAGGTGCTGGCGTCCGAGCAGGACCCGGCGGTGTCGGAGGCCTTCAGCGAGGAGGACTACCGGCGCACCGTGGCGTTGCTGGAGCACTTCTACAACATCGTGCTCACGGACTGCGGCACGGGTTTGATGCACTCCGCCATGAAGGGCGTGCTGGACGAGGCGAACCAGCTGGTGCTGGTGTCGTCCGGCTCGGTCGACGGCGCGCAGACCTCGGCCGCGACCCTCGACTGGCTGGAGGCGCACGGCTACCGCGACCTGGTCGCGAAGTCCGTGTGCGTGATCAACTCGGTGCGCCCGAAGTCGGGCAAGGTCGATCTCGACAAGCTCTCCGAGCACTTCCAGCAGAGGTGCCGCGCGGTGGTCCGGCTGCCGTTCGACGAGCACCTCGAAGAGGGCGCCGAGATCGCGCTGGACCAGCTCGCGCCGGAGACCCGGCTCGCGTTGCTGGAACTCGCCGCCGTGGTGGCGGACGACTTCCCGCACTCCTAGAGCCGGTCAGGTTCGCGCAGGATCACGCGAAAAGGGGCCCCGGGGTCGGGGCCCCTTTTTCGTTCACTCGTCGCGCTTGCGCTGCTCGTCGAGCTTGCGCAGGAACTCGGGGTCGTCGTCGGGTGCGATCACCTTGCGGCCCGGCGTGTACTCCGAGTGCTGCGGGGCGAACGCTCGCCACACGAGCACGGCCACGGTGAGCGCACCGATCACCGCCAGCAGGTAGATCATCTGGTCGCCACCTCCCTTTGCCACGAGATTACCCGCGGCACAGGGATTACTACGGTTTCAGTGCCGTACGGGTTCAGTCGCCTCGGTGGTGAGCTCCGAAAGCAGAGCCTTCACCTCGGTCTCACGGAACCTGCGGTGTCCTCCAGGCGTGCGAATCGAGCCGATGCGACCTGCAGTGGCCCATCGGGTCACGGTCTTCGGGTCGACCCGGAACAGATTGGCGACTTCCCCAGGCGTCAACAGGCGCTCGGTGGCTGCAGTCACTCGTCCTCCTCAGATCAGACGTTCCGGTCTGATCGTGGCATCTGACCCATCAGGTACTCGAACGCTTGTTTTTTGGTAAAGAGGTAGTAAGGGACGACGGGGGCGAACCGGACATGCTTCTTCGCACGCGGGGCGCCCACGTACTGTCACGTAGTACGGGAGGTCCCCGCGTGCGGACAGGGCATAGGGTGTCGCGGGTGGATGCTCTTGATCGACAGATCATCGCCGCACTGCGCGCCAACGGCCGGGCCACGTACGCCGATCTCGGCAGGAAGGTCGGCCTGTCCGCCTCCGCCGTGCACGAGCGCGTCGGCAAGCTCGAGTCCAGCGGCGTGATCGTCGGGTATCACGCGGTCGTCGATCCCAGCGCGGTCGGCCTGGGCGTCACCGCGCTGATCGGCATCCACCCCACCGACATCGCGGACGACAACGAGGTCGCGGTCGCACTGGGTGAGCTCGTCGAGGTCGAGTCCTGCTATCGGGTGGCGGGCGACGAGTCGTTCATCGTCAAGGTCCGGGTGGCGACGGTGGACGACCTGGAGCGCGCGCTCGGGCGGTTGCGGCGCATCCCCGGTGTTGCCCGTACGCGCACGACTGTGGTGCTGTCCACGCGGTTCGAGGGGCGGCCGAACACCGGCGACGAGGACGACGACGTAACCTGAACGGGTGCTCGCTCGCGACGTGACGCTTTACGTTCTCGCCCGCCTCGGCCTCGTGGCGGTCGTCACGGGTGTGCTCGTGCTGTTCAAGGTTCCTTTGCTCGTCGCACTGGCCGTCGGCGTCGTCGTGGCCCTGCCCGCGTCGTTGTTCCTGTTCAAGGGGCTGCGGCAGCGCGTGGCCGTCGGGTTGAACGAGCGCCAGGCGGTGCGTCAGACCGAGCGGGACAAGCTGCGCGCCGAACTGCGTGGTGACGAAGGTCCTCTCACCCAGGCATAGGCCGTTTGCGCGGTTATCGTGCCGCTGTGAGTACCTCTGTTGACCGCTGTTGTAGCAGGACCAGGCACTGGGTGCGCGAGGCCGTCGGGATCATCGAGGCGGACGCGAACCGCAGCGCGGACACCCATCTGCTGCGCTACCCGCTGCCGCTCGACTGGGGCATCGACCTCTACCTGAAGGACGAGTCGACGCACCCCACGGGTTCGTTGAAGCACCGGCTGGCGCGGTCGCTGTTCCTCTACGCGATCTGCAACGGCTGGATCACCGGTGGCACGCCCGTGATCGAGGCGTCCTCCGGTTCGACAGCGGTGTCCGAGGCGTACTTCGCGCGGCTGCTGGGGCTGCCGTTCATCGCGGTGATGCCCCGCTCGACCTCGGCCGAGAAGGTCTCGCTGATCGAGCGGCAGGGCGGCAGGTGCCACTTCATCGACGACCCGTCGACGATCTACGACGAGTCGCGGCGGCTCGCGTCCGAGCTCGACGGCCACTTCATGGACCAGTTCACGCACGCCGAGCGCGCGACGGACTGGCGGGGCAACAACAACATCGCCGAGTCGATCTTCGACCAGATGAAGCTGGAGCCGTCGCCGGAGCCCGAGTGGATCGTGGTGGGTGCCGGCACGGGCGGTACGTCGGCCACGATCGGCCGGTACATCCACTACCAGAAGCTCAACACGCGACTGGCCGTCGTCGATCCCGAGCACTCGGTGTTCTTCGACGCGTGGCGCGACGGCAACCCGGATCTCGTGGCCACGCGTGGCTCGGGGATCGAGGGGATCGGGCGGCCGCGGGTGGAGCCGTCGTTCATCGGTCAGGTGATCGACCGCATGATCAAGGTCCCGGACGCGGCGTCCGTGGCGACCATCCGGTACGTCGAGGACCTGCTCGGGCGGCGCGTCGGCGGGTCGACCGGGACGAATCTCTGGGGAGCGTTCGAGATCGTGGCCCAGATGCGGCAATCTCGCACGCGCGGAAGCGTGGTGACTTTGCTGTGTGACGGCGGCGAGCGTTACGCGAACACCTACTACGACGACTCATGGGTATCCGCACAAGACATGGATCTCGACCCGTGTCTTGAACGCCTGAACAACTTCCACCGCACGGGGAACTGGTGACGAGAGTTGTGCGTCACAGCGTGACCTGAGCACCTGAGTCCGCAGGGGGGACGCTGTGTCGTCGCTGTTCACCGACGCGGCCGAGTTGCGCGCGTACGCCGAGTACCTGCGCACCGAAGCCCAAGAGTTCGAGACGATCCGCAAGTACGTCCACGCCACGGCGTGCGACAAGGCGGGCTTCACCGGCCTGCTGACGTTGCTGCAGCCGGGCGTGGACATCGTGCGGGCGCTGTTCGACGAGACGCTCGACTTCGGCAAGTCGAAGCTCGAAGGCACGGCGACCGCCGTGGACGCGACGGCCGACACCTACGAGGCCATCGACCGCGCTCAGATGGCGATCTTCAACAGGATCCTCGGGTGACCGCCACCGGGTACCAGGACCCGCGTCCCGTCGCGGCGTCGCTGAAGCAGCCGGAGGTCGACCGGGCGTCGCTGAACGACGTCCTGCAGGACCAGGGCTGGGGTGTGCAGGCGGTCAACTGGGTGTTCGAGGCCGTCACCGGTGAATCGCTGGTCGCCACGATCATCACGCCGATCACCGGTGACTGGTCGAAGATCCGTGCCGACGGCGACGCGTGGCGCATGGTCGGCAACGCGATGAACGACGTCTCGTACAACCTCACCGACGCGGTGGGCAAGGTGCGCGACCACTGGGACGGCGACGCCGCCCGCGCCCACGAGAAGTACGTCGCGCTGGGCTGGAAGGCCGCCCTGTTCGCGGAGATGGGCGTGGCTCAGCTGATCGCGAAGGGCTTCGACACGGTCGCCGCCGGCGCCGAGGCCCTGGGCAAGCAGGCCGCGCGCCTGCTCGACTACCTCGTCAACAAGCTGCTCGAGGCCGCCGCCACCGTCTGGATCCCGGTCGCCGGCTGGATCAAGGCCGCCGAGATGGTCTGGAACGCGTACCAGATCTACCGCCGCGTCATGGACATCATCGACACGGTGCAAAAGCTCATCGCCGATGTGAAGTCGCTCTTCGACGCCGTCGGCCGCGTCTTCTCCGCCATCGGCAAGCTGAAGGACGCCGACTCCCTCGCCGAGGCCATGAACGCCACCCAGGAGGTGGCCGAGGCCGGTCGCGACGTCCGCAACTCGATCAACGACATCCGCGACGACATGACGTCGATCAAGGACTCCGCTTCGGAAATCGCGGACCGCGGCCACGACGTGGCCTCGAAGGTCCGCGAGTTCACCCCGGTGGCCGGCGACTCCTCCGACGGCACCAAACCTGCGGCCGTCTCCGCCGTGGCCCCCGGCGGCGCCCCCGTGGCCCCACCCCCGACCGTGCACGGCGGCCCCGACACGCCCACGCACACCGCCGCCGCCGCAGCTGGCCCCGCTGTCGCCGCGCCACCGTCGCTGGGCTCCGGCGGCGCTGGTTCTGGTGGTGCTGGTTCTGGTGGCGCTGGTTCCGGCGGCGTTCCTTCCGGTGGCTCCGGCGGTGTGCCTGCCGCACCCCACGGCTCCTCCGGCGGGCCTGGCGCCCACGGCCCAGCCGCTCCGCCCCGCCTGGACACCACCCACACCGCGGGAGCAGCCCCCGCAGCGGCCCCACCGTCCCACCAGACCCCGATGGGCGGCGCAATGCCCATGGGCGCCCCCATGGCGCCCGGCGGCGGTGGCGACCAGACTCGAAGCTCAGGCTCCCGCCCTGGCGCGGGCGGCGTGCCGGCGTTCCCGTCCGCAGGCGCCCCCTCGGGCCAGGCCAAGCCGCCCACCAGCGGCCTGCCCTCGCCACCCAGCTCAGGCCTCCCCACCCCGCCCGGCTCGGCCACTTCAGGCGGTTCTGGCGCCGGCGGCCCTGGCACCGGCGGTCCTGGTTCCGGTGGTCCCCGCTCTGGCGGCTCGGGCCTGCCCACGCCGCCGTCCGGCCCTGGCACACACGCGCCTGGTACCGGCGGTGCCCACTCGACTCCCGGCTCTGCGGGTGCACCGCACACGCCGGGCGGCGGCCTGCCAACGCCGCCGAACTCGGGTAGCCACCCGTCCGGCAGCGGCCTGCCAACGCCTCCCCACTCGGGTAGCCAGACGCCGGGCTCCGGCCTGCCGACCCCGCCGAACTCAGGCGACCACCCGACCGGCACCGGCGGCACGCACCCGACGCCAAGCGGCTCGGGCCTGCCGACCCCTCCCGACCACCCGACAGCCGGCACGGGCACGGCAACAGCCCCAGCACCTGCGGGCACCGGCGGCGGCCTCCCGTCGCCTCCCGGCCACCCGACGCCAAGCTCAGGCGGTGGCCTGCCCTCGCCTCCCGGCCACCCGTCTCCGAGCACCGGCGGCGACCTGCCGTCGCCTCCGGGACACCCGTCTCCGAGCTCTGGCGGCGGCCTGCCGTCGCCACCCGGACACCCGAGCACGAGCACGGACCACCCGTCACCGACCGGCTCGCCCACGGCTCCGTCCGGCACCACGCCGCACGACTCGTCGGGCACTCGTCCGCACGACACGACGCCTCATGACGGCGGCACCCGTCCGCACGACGGCACGCCAAGCGACGGCGGGACGCGGCCACACGACACGACCCCGCACGACCAGTCTGGGACGCGGCCGCACGACACCACGCCCACCGGGGCGACGGACACCAAGCCGCACGACGCTCCGGACGGCACCAAGCCGCACGACACGACTCCGCACGAGTCCGGCACCAAGCCGCACGAAGCGGGCGCCCAGCCTCACGACACCGGCAAACCGCACGACGCGGACCCGAAGCCGCACGACGGCGACACCAAACCGCACGACGGCGACACCAAGCCACATGACGCCGACGGCAAGCCACAGGACGCCGACGGCAAGCCCCACGACGCCGACGGCAAGCCCCACGACACCGATGCCAAGCCGCATGACGGCGACGGCAAGCCCGACGACGGCAAGCCCCACGACGGCGACGCCAAGCCCGACGACGGCAAGTCGCACGACACCGACACCAGCGGTGCCGAAGCGGGCGGTGTCGAGGACGCCAAGCCGCACGACCCCCAGCCCGACCACAACCCCACCCCGGCCGACCACGACGCCGACGCCAAGCCGCACGGCGAGAACGCGGCGACCACCGAAGGCCACGAGAACGCCCCGAGCAGCCCGTCCACCGGCCCCGACCTCAAGGGCCACTTCGACGCCGCCGCCATGGCCGCGCAGGGGCAGGGTTACCAGCACCAGCTCGAGCAGATCCTGCCCAACCAGGCGGATCGGGACCGGTACGTCGAGCTGAGCACGAAGCTGTCCACCGAGCTCAACGCGCAAGAGGCCCAGCACGTCGCCGACGTCCGCAACCAGATCAAGGTCGGCACCGGCGACATCGTCACCAAGGCGCTCAACCAGAGCGCGCTCGACACCTACCTGCCGAACCAGCCGCACGCCCCAGGCAGCAAGCCGGAGACCTGGCAGAACCAGATGGGCGGCTCGATCGCCCGCGGCCAGGACGTGGTCGGCGACAACACGCCACAGGGGTTGCGCGACAGCCTCGCCCTCGACGACAAGGGCAAGGGCTGGACGCCCATTCCCGCGGGCGCGCAGACCGCGATGCAGCTGCGGTACGAGGTCACCGACCAGAACGCCGGCAACCACAACGTGCCGTTCGGCGGGCCGAAGAAGGACGTGGCCGACTACCAGTCGCCGCAGGAGCAGGCGCACTACGAGGCGTCGCAGAAGCAGATGGCGGCCGCCGGTGGGTCGGCGAAGGTCTACGACGGGTACGACCCGTTCACCGGTACCGGCTCCACGATGGGCGGCATGCCGGAGTGGCGGGTCGACGGCGGCACTCCGTTGCCTGATCGTGCCGAGATCTGGCAGGTGAACGCGGACGGAACTGAGAAACTGCACGCCGTGTACGACCGCAAGTTCGGCTGGACGAAGCTCTGATGACCCACTACTCGCAGGAGATGGCCGAGTACCGCGGCGAGGTCTACTTCGCCGGGGCGGAAGGCGACGACCACGTCTGGATCCGCAAGGTTCCCGGCACGGTCTACGCCAACCAAGAGGCCTTCGAGACCTACAACGGCCGTGAGCTGAAGACGGTCGCCAAAGAAGAGCTCGACGCCTGGTACCGCGAGACCTGCACGGCCACCTGGCGCGGGCAGCCGTTCAACATCGTCTCCACGAACAACGGCAAGGCGGAGGCGGGGTACGCGGGCGGCGAGTACGTCTGGGCCGCGCAGAACGGGCTCGAAGGCGACCAGTACAACGGGTACCGGAGCACGCTCGACGTCGGCGAGCTCACCGACGTGCAGGTCGACCGCACCGATTTCCTGGCGCGGTGGAAGGAGAACCGGGGATGAGCACGCCACAGGTCGTGCGCAAGGCGGCTGGAATCGGGCCGGAGACGATCCTGCAGAAGATCGTGCACCCCGCGATCGCGCAGCTCTACCTGGGCAACGTCGTCGTGCCGGGCAAGTTCGAGCCGCACCGCGCCGCCGGGTTCGTCACGCGCGGGCAGGACTTCCCGCAGGGCACCTCCGACCAGTTCGCGGAGGCGTTCGGCGTCGACAAGGTCGCGGACTGGCCGAAGGGCACGCAGTACCTGCTGCGGTTCCTCGCCCACACCACCGAGCTCTTCGACACCAGCTTCGGCGGCCCGACGCTCGACGGCGCGCAGAAGATGGGCACGACCCGCGTCTACCCCGTGCCCTTCACCGGCACCGGCTACACGCCCAGCGCGAACCCCATCCCCGAGTACGTCATGGAGCTCGCCGAACTCCCCGCGGGCAGCGAACTGTGGCGGTTCGAGCCCACCGGCGAGGGGCGCAGCGTCGGCAAGTACGTCAACCGTCAGACCGGCTGGATCCCCACGGGCGACGTCGGCTTCGGGCCCGGAAGGTATTGGCAGGCCCCGGTTCCGCTGCGTCCGACTGTCCGTCGTGGACTGATCGGCCAGTACCGGGACCAGCACTTCGACGTCGACTTCGGGCCCACGCCCGGCTCGGTGCTGCTGCACCCGCTGGCCGGTCAGCCCGTGCCGCCGGACTTCACCGACGGGTTCCTCGAGGTGCCGGACGCGGTCGTCGAAGAGCTCCAGCTGGTCCGCACGCTCTGCACGTACCGGGGCGCCGAGTTCGAGATCATCGGCGTCCTGGGTGAGCAGGCCGTGCTGCACTTCCTCGGCGAGAACTACGAAACCGCCCAGCAGCTCGGTCTGTCCGAAGTAGACTTCCGGCAGTGGCGAACCCTTGCTCAACGCAACGAGGTGAGCGACATCCGCGGCGATGCGAGGCCGATTCAGCGCGGGCTCTTCGCGAGGGAGAACTAGCACATGACCACCCCGAACGACAGCTGGAAGCCGGCTGAGCTGCGCGCGGCGGAGGCCCAGGTCGACGCGCGCTTCAAGGAGGCGCAGGACCTCGCGAACCGCCTCAAGGACACACCGTTGCCGCCGGTCCCGCCCGTCGACTTCAAGGCGATCGCCCAGCAGGTCGAGCGGGCGGCGCAGGAGAGGGACGCTCCGGAGCAGCTGAAAGCCTTGAAGCGCAAGGTGGACGCGGGCGAGTTCTCCTGGGAGGACGTCGTCTCCGGCAAGGCCGCCCAGGATCCCGACGTGCAGGCCATGCAGCAGGAGAACGTCAACAAGATGAAGCAGGCGTTCCAGATGCTGCAGGAGGGCATGACCGCCGACGAGATCATGAACGCGCAGGACCCGCGGCGAAACCGGGGTGACGACGGCGACGAGAACGCCCCCGACGTCTTCACGGAGGACAAGTGGTGATGACGGCCTGGCGGACACCGGACATCGTGGCGGCGGAGGACTTCCTGACCAAGACCGTCGCCGAGGCGGACCGCGCGATGCGGACCGCCCAGCAGAGCCTCAAGGGCAGGGAACCGTCCACCGAGGACGTTCGCAGGGTGATGCAGTTCGCCAAGTCCAGCGACGCCTCACCGGCGATGCGCCAGCTCGCCGACCGCATCGCCCGCGGTGCCGGCCTGAGCTGGCGTCAGGTCCTCACCGGCGAGGCCGGCCACGATCCGCTCGTGCGCCAGGCGCTCGACGCCGACCGCGCGAAGCTCGATGAACTGATCAAGGGCGAGACGGCCCCTCCGCCACCCCCGCGCAGGCCCGCGCGCCGGGACGACGACGAGCCGACCCAGTTCACCGAGGACGCCTGGTAAGAGCGCTCAGTCCAGGAACAACCCGGCGCTGACCAGCACCGCCCACGCCAGCATCGCGATCCCGGTGAACTGCAGCACCGGGATCAGGTCACGGCCGCCGCGCCCGGCGGCCACCCGGCGCACGGCCGGCAGCAACACCGGCGCCGCGAGGAAGCCCAGCAACGCGTACGGCACCCGCACGGTCATCCCCAGCGCGATCAGGAACGGCACCGCCACCAGCGCCAGGTACAGCCTGCGGGTGTCCTTGTCGCCCAGCACCACGGCCAGCGTCCGCTTGCCCGACACGGCGTCCGTCGGGATGTCCCGCAGGTTGTTCGCCACCAGCACCGCGGCCGAGATCGCCCCCATCGCGATGGACGACCCGATGCCGATACCGGTGATCTCGCCGCTCTGCACGTACAGCGTGCCCAGCACCGCGGCCGGCCCGAAGAAGAGGAACACCGCGATCTCGCCCAGGCCCGCGTAGCCGTACGGACGTTTGCCGCCCGTGTAGAACCACGCTCCCGCAATGCAAACGGCGCCCAACCCGAGCAGCCACCAGTAACCGGACAGCGCCACCAGTGCGATCCCGGCCAGCGCGCCGACCCCGAGCGAGATGAACGCGGCCAGCCGCACCTTCGTGGGCTCCGCGGCGCCGGACCCGGTCAGGCGGAACGGACCCACCCGGTTGTCGTCGGTGCCGCGGATGCCGTCGGAGTAGTCGTTGGCGTAGTTCACGCCGATCTGCAGCGCCACCGACACGACCAGAGCGAGCACCGTGTAGAGCGCGTTGAACTCGTCGATGTGGTGTGCCGCCGCCGCGCCCACGATCACCGGAGCGATCGAGTTGGGCAGAGTGCGCGGGCGGGTCCCCTGGATCCACTGGACGACTGAGGCCATGCCCCCATCTTCCGCCATGACCACTGAGGACCCGCCAACGGGTGTATCAGCAGCTAGTCGCGCCGGACACACCGGCCACGTACGCCTTGGCGATGTGCTTGCCGGACGCGATGCGGTACCAGATGTTCGACGTGCCCTGGGTGCCCGACACCGACTCACCGGTCAGCTGGCAGGTGACCCGGACCTGGGCGTGGTTCGCGGCCAGGCCCACCTGCGACGTCGACGAGTTCGCGCCGCTGCGCACGTTCACGGTGCCGTTCGCGGCCGACGTGCGGACCGTCCCGACAGGACCGGAGCCGGTCCACAGGTACGTCACGGTCACCCACGAGTTGGTGGTCAGCTTCAGGCCGTCCCAGAACACGCCGTCGGCCAGGTCGATGCCGGCCGGGTTCGCGGGCTTGCGGCCGAACTGGTCCTTGCCGCCGTTGTAGCCGTCCTCGTACGCGGCCTGCGCCTCGGGCTTGCCCTGCGGCAGGTCCTTCCACATCTCACGCGTCGAGGACGGGTTCCAGTAGTCGTCCTTGGTGTTCCAGGGGCCGACGTCCCACACCGGCGCCCACTCGCAACGGCCGTTCGACGCGCACACCTGCACGCTGTAGCTGCCGGAGTTGTTGGGCGCCAGGCCACGCCGCGAGGGCAGCGCAACGAAGTGGTCGCGTGAACGGATCGTGTGACCGTTCGCAGTCGTGCCGCCGACCAGTCCCTCACGCGTCGCGTAGACGCGGTACGCACGTCCAGCAGCCGCAATGGAAACGTCTTCCGACGCGGCCGGCGCCTGAGACGCCGTCAGCTTCACCCGCGAAGCCTTGCCACTGCTCAAAACCACCCGCGTCTGCACGGTGGACGTGGTCACCGGCAACGTGGCCGGCGCCTCCAGCCACTCGGTCCACTGACCGTCCGGACGCAGACCGCGCACGTCGACCACACCATCGCCGGTCACCGCCGCCGTGACCGTGTTGGCGGGCTGGGCCAGTCTGTGCGAGCCGAGCTCGATCAGGCCCGTGCGCGGGGAGCCGCCCCACGTGACGGCGTGGCCGCTGACGTCCGCGGTCCACTCGTTGCCGGCTGCCTGGGCAGGGGACGCCAGTCCGACCACCAACGCGGAGCCGACGACCAGCGGTAACAGGTAGCGCATGAGAAAACCCCCATCGCTAACGCGCGCGGCTAGGGTCCGCGCGCTTCGAGGGGAGAGTCGTCCTCAGCGGTAAAGGTTCACCTAAAGAAGTTGGCGACTGCTGTCCTGTCGACTTTGCCCGGCCCGCGCAACGGCAGCTCGGACACGAACCGCACCAGCTTGGGCGCCGCCGAGCGACCCACGGCCTCGATCACCACGGCACGCAGATCCTCCACGGACGGCGACCCACCGCGCGCGACGACCGCCGCCGCCACGACCTGGCCCCACTCGTCGTCCGGCACGCCGACGACGCAGGCCTCCAGCACGCCCTCAACGGTCGCCAGAGCCCTCTCCACCAGCACCGGAGGCACCTTCTCGCCACCGGTGACGATCACGTCGTCCGCGCGTCCGAGGACCTCCAGCCGCCCGTCGCGCATCCGGCCGAGATCACCGGTGCGGAACCACTCGCCGAACGGTTCGGCGCTGCCGCGATACCCGAGCGCCAGCACCGGTCCGCTGATCTCGATGACGTCGTCGGTGCGCACTTGGACGCCTCGCAACGGCTCACCGTCGTACACACACCCACCGGCCGTCTCGCTCATGCCGTACGTCGTGACGACCTGAACGCCGAGCGCGCGCGCCTGTTGCAACAGCTTCGGCGGGGTGGCGGCCCCGCCGATCAGCACGCCGTCGAACTGCCGCAGCGCCTCCAGCCCCGGTCCCTCGCCCACGACGAGCCGGGACAGCTGCGTCGGCACCAGCGCGGTGTAGTGGCGTCCCGGCTGCACCAGCACCGGCCGGGCGGCCTGTGCGAAGCCCATCGCGCGGAACCCCTTCGACATGTCGAGGACACCGGGCGTGGTGCCGGCGATGATCGACCGCACCAGCACCTGGATCCCGGCGATGTGGTTCGTGGGCAACGCCAGCAGCCACGTGCCGGGTCCGCCGAGCCGTTCGTGCGTGGCTTCGGCGGACGTCGTCAGCGCGTCGGCGTCCAGCAGCACGATCTTCGGCTCGCCCGTCGACCCGGAGGTGGGCACGCCGAGCACGGCCCGCTTCTCCCAGCCGTCGAGCGGGCCGTCGACCAGGGTGTCTCCGCCGCCCAGCGCGGTGCGCAGTTCGTCGAGCATGATCACCTTGGCAACGGTCAGAAGTAGTACGGGTAGTTCGACCAGTCGGGGTCGCGCTTCTCCAGGAAGGCGTCGCGGCCCTCGACGGCCTCGTCGGTCATGTACGCGAGCCGGGTCGTCTCACCGGCGAACAGCTGTTGTCCCACCAGACCGTCATCGATCAGGTTGAACGCGTACTTGAGCATTCGCTGCGCGGTCGGCGACTTGCCGTTGATCTCGCGCGCCCACTCCAGCGCCGTGGTCTCCAGCTCGGCGTGCGGCACGACGGCGTTGACGGCGCCCATCTTGTGCATCTCCTCGGCGGAGTACGTGCGGCCGAGGAAGAAGATCTCGCGCGCGAACTTCTGCCCGACCTGCCGGGCGAGGTAGGCCGACCCGTAGCCGCCGTCGAACGAGCCGACGTCCGCGTCGGTCTGCTTGAACTTCGCGTGCTCCTCGCTCGCGATCGTCAGGTCGCACACGACGTGCAGGCTGTGCCCGCCACCCGCGGCCCAGCCGGGCACGACCGCGATGACGACCTTCGGCATGAACCTGATCAGCCGCTGGCACTCCAGGATATGCAGCCGCCCCGCACGCGCCGGGTCCACCGTGTCCGCGGTCTCGCCGGAGGCGTACTGGTAGCCGCTGCGCCCGCGAATCCGCTGGTCACCGCCACTGCAGAAGGCCCAGCCGCCGTCGCGCGGCGACGGACCGTTGCCGGTGATCAGGACGCATCCGACGTCGGACGACATCCGCGCGTGGTCGAGCGCCCGGTACAGCTCGTCCACGGTGTGCGGCCGGAACGCGTTGCGGACCTCGGGCCGGTTGAACGCGATGCGGACCGTGCCCTGGTCGAGCGCGCGGTGATAGGTGATGTCGGTGAAGTCGAAGCCCTCAATCGGCTTCCACAGCGACGGGTCGAAGAGCTCCTGATCTGCCACGCCGGAGACTCTAGGCGCCCGGCGCTGAGACCCGCTCCCGGATGCTCGACGACGCGAGCAGCACGGCGACGACTCCGATGGTCGGCAGGAACGACGAGAACACGTTCACGCCGTCCGGGAGGTGCACGTGCCACTGCATCACGACCACCCACGTGATCGCGAGCTTCAGGAGAAGACAGACCGACCAGCTGCGCAACGTGCGACCGGCGTTCACCGCGGGAGCGGTCAGCACCGCGTGCACCGGCACCGCGACGATCACGAGCAGCAGCAGGGTGCCCGCGAGTGCGCCCAGCACCGAGGCGTCGGCCTCGTCGCTCCAGAGGCCACGTACCTCCGGCAGAAACCACGTGACGAACGCGATGACTCCGACGACCGCGGCGATCAGCCGTCTGCCGGGACGCGGCGCCTGGGGACGGCGCACCACGCAGATCACCGCCGCGGCGGTCGCGACGAGGCAGAACCAGATCCACGGAGCCGGCGCGCCGAGCGCCAGGTGGATCGGGACGTACGACAGCCACAGGGCGATCTGGGCGGGGTGCCGATCACGCTGACGCAGCTGTTTCTTGCGGGAGAACAGGTCCAGCGCGGTCCACACCTGCCAGACCCCGAGCGCGCAGGCCGCGACCCAGGCCGGTCCGGTCAGGGCGCCGTGATCGACCGAATACGAACGCACGTCGAGCACCACGCCCACGCCGACGAGCCGAGGCGTCGCGATCCCGTGGTTGAACGTGCTGATGATCATGGCGATACCGCTCGCGACGGCGAGCACACCCGCGAGCACGAGCCAGATGTCCAGCTCCGGCTCTTCCGGCCGAGGCGGCGCGTTGTTCACCGTGTGGTTGAGGTCACCGTGCACGTGGCCTATCTGCCAAGCGTTTCCTGAGACCTGGCCGCTGACCTCGTTGCGCGGTTCAGGCTCTTCGCTCATTCCCCACCCCCCGGTTCTCAGCAGCGTAGCGAGGCCCACTGAGACAATCGAGGGATGAACGGGTCTACTGCGCAGGCGAGGGTGATCGTCGACGAACTGGTGCGCAACGGTGTGCGTCACGTCGTGCTGTGCCCTGGTTCGCGCAACGCCCCGTTGTCGTTCGCGCTGCACCAGGCCGAGCAGAAAGGCCTGCTCACGCTGCACGTGCGGATCGACGAGCGCAGCGCGGGGTTCCTCGCGCTCGGCCTCGCCAAGACGGGCACGCCCGCGGTCGTCACCTGCACGAGCGGCACCGCGGTGGTGAACCTGCACCCCGCCGTGGTCGAGGCGGAGCTGACCGGCGTTCCGCTGATCGCGCTGACCGCCGACCGCCCGGTCGACCTCTACCGCACCGGCGCCAGCCAGACGATCAACCAGCACGACGTCCTCGGCATCGCGACGCTGCACCTGCCGGAGGGCGCCGATGAGCCCGTCACCCGTTCGTTGATCTGCCGTGCCATCGCGACTGACGGCCCGTCACACGTCAACGTGCCGTTCCGCCCGCCGCTCACGCCCTCCGACGACGCGTGGCCCACGTCGGACCGCGGCCCTTGGACGGAGACGGAACGCACGTTCACCGTCGAAACCCGCCCGTCGGAGCTGCCCGCCCGCACGCTCGTGCTGCTCGGCGACGACCGTCCGGAACGTCTCCGCAGGGCGTCGGAGCTCGGCTGGCCGGTGATCGCCGAGCCGACCGCGCCCGGTGGCCTGCGCCACGGGTCGTTGCTGCTCAACGCGGGCCTGCCGGAGCACCTGCGGCCGGACGCGGTGCTCGTCGTGGGTCGCGTGACGCTGTCGAGAGGCCAGCAGGCGCTCTTGAAGGACACCCGGACCGTGCACGCCGTCGGTGATCAGGCGCAGTGGCCGGACGTGCAGTTCACCGCGACGCGCGCGTCGACCTGGCTGCCCGAACCCGCCGAGCACGACGGGGAGTGGCTGCAGGCGTGGCAGAGCGCGGTGAAGAACGTCAGCGCGGCAGTCGACGATCTGCTGGACGCCGAACCGTGGCCGACCGGCCTGCACGTGGCCCGCGACCTCACCCAGGCGATGCCGTCGGGCGCTCTGCTGTTCGTCGGTTCGTCCAATCCGATCCGCGACGTCGACCACGTGGGCGAGCGCCGTGCGGACGTCACCGTGCACGCGAACCGGGGTGCCGCGGGCATCGACGGCAGCGTGTCCACGGCCGTCGGTCTGGCCGTGAGCCATCAAGGTCCCGCATACGCGCTGATGGGCGACCTCACCTTCCTGCACGACAGCAACGGTTTGCTGGCCGACCACCGGCCGGACCTCACGATCGTCGTGCTCAACGACGACGGAGGTGGGATCTTTTCATTGCTGGAACAAGGGGCGCCGGAGTACGACCAAAGCTTCGAGCGGATTTTCGGCACGCCGCACGGGACGGATCTGACCGCTTTGTGCGCGGGCTACCGAATTCCGCACTCCAAAGTGGACGACCAGGAGGAGTTCCGTAGCGCACTTGCGCACCCGAAGGGCCTCCGAGTGGTCGAAGTGCAGGCAAAACGCGCCGAACTGCGCGGGTTGCACCAACGTCTCAAGGCTGCTGTGTCAAACGTTTTCAGCAGATAGGAAACATACGTAAGTCGGTGGTTGATCCCGTAAAAGTGTGGATAGCGTCGCGCGCATGTCGATCAGATCCAAGGCGACGGCCGCGATCGCGGCCTCGGCCGCGATGACGCTTTTTGCGGGGACGGCGCTGGCGGCGTCTCCGGGTGCACCCGGTGCAGGCGACTCGTACTTCCCGACGTACGGCAACGGTGGATACGACGTCTCCCACTACGACATCAGGCTCAACTACAACCCGAACGGCGACCAGCTCTCGGGCACCACGACGATCCTCGCCAAGGCCACCGAGGACCTCACGCAGTTCAACCTGGACTTCCTGCTCAAGGTGAAGTCGGTCCGGATCAACAACGTGCCGGCTTCGTTCGTCTCTGACGACGGCGAACTCGTCCTCACCCCGCGCGGTGGCGTCCGCAAGGGCCAGAACCTGACGATCGTCGTGACCTACGCCGACTCGCCGTCCACCGTGAAGGACCGCAACGGTTTCACGGCGTGGACGAAGACCGTCGACGGCGCCCTGGCCATCGGTGAGCCGGAGATCTCCTCCTGGTGGTACCCGTCCAACGACCACCCGACCGACAAAGCCACCTTCGACGTCAACGTCGCCGTCCCGAACGGCGTCGAGGCGATCTCGAACGGCACCTTCGTCGGGCAGACCCGTCAGATCAACGGCTACACGCGCTGGAACTGGCGCAGCACCAAGCCGCAGGCGACCTACCTGACGTTCTTGACGATCGGCCAGTTCGAGGTCCGCCAGTCGACCACGCCGTCGGGCCAGCCGTACGTCAACGCGTACTCCGAGCGCCTCGGCGACAACGCCGACGCCGCCAAGGCGAGCATCGAGCGCACGCCCGAGATCGTCGACTTCCTCGTGGAGAACCTCGGCCCGTACCCGTTCGAGGCACAGGGCGGCGTCGTCACCCCCGATCTCGGTTACGCGCTGGAGAACCAGACCCGCCCGACCTACGACACGGCGTTCTTCCGCCGCGGCGCCAACACCTACGTGGTCGCGCACGAACTGGGCCACCAGTGGTTCGGCGACTCGGTGTCGGTCCACGGCTGGCGCGACATCTGGCTGAACGAGGGCTTCGCCTCCTACATGGAGTTCCTCTGGTCCGAGCACGTCGGTGAGGGCACGGCGCAGGAGAACTCCGACTTCACCTACGACCTCTACCCGGCCGACAGCGAGTTCTGGAACGTCCTGCCCGGCGACCCCGGTGCCGGTGCCGTGTTCGACGGCGCCGTCTACGACCGCGGCGCCCTGGCCGTGCACGCCCTGCGCGTGGCCGTGGGCGACGAGAAGTTCTTCGAGATCCTGAAGACCTGGCTCGCCGAGAAGAAGTACTCGGACGCCACCGTCGAGGAGTTCATCGCGCTGGCGGAGCGGGTGTCGGGTCAGCAGCTCGACCAGCTGTTCCAGACGTGGCTCTTCACCAAGGGCAAGCCGGCGGAGGCACCTGGGCGGCCCGCGGACGCGGCCGCGAAGACCCTCTCGGTGAAGGCCGAGCCGAAGTCGCGCGCCAAGATCCAGCTGACGCATGAACTGCTGGACGCGCACAAGTGAGCCGGTGCTGACCGCGACTGACTGTCAGACCTGCTGAGTACGTTGTGACGCAGGGGTTCCCAGCTCGGGGGTACCCCTGCGTCAGCGTTCTTCCAAGCCGAAGACGGGCGGGATCGATGAGCGAAAACGCGCCCGCGTGGGCGTACGAACGTGCAGAGATTCGCCCGCACGACCCGCAATGGGCCGTCCGCGCACAGACCGAGCGCGAGAACCTGACCCGGCTGCTCGCCCCGTGGCTGGCCGACGCAATCGAGCACGTCGGTTCCACCGCCGTCCCCGGCCTCGCCGCCAAACCGATCGTGGACCTGGCCGCCCCGGTGACCGATCTGGACGCCGCAGCGGCAGGGGCCCGCCTGGCGGCAGACGGCTGGTCCTACGTGCCGCCGACCCTCGACGGCCGGCCCTGGCGCCGCTTCTTCGTCAAACCAGACCCCACCGGACAGCGTCGCGAAGCACACCTCCACCTGATCCAGGCCGGCCACGAGCGGTGGAGCGACCAGATCAGGTTCCGCGACGCCCTCCGCGGCGACGCCGAGTTGGCGCGGCGATACGAGGACCTGAAACGTCAGCTGTCCCAAGACAGCGGACACGACCGTGAGGCGTACACGGAGGGCAAGGCGGCGTTCGTGGCGAACGTGCTCGCCAGGACCGTCAAATGAGTGGCGGCTTAGAGCCCTTCGAGGGCCTCGCGCATCGGGCGCATCTTCGCGTGCGCCTCCTGCACCTCGATGTCCGGATCCGAGTCCGCGACGAGCCCGCACCCGGCGAACAACCGCGCGGTCGAACCGGAGATCTGCGCACACCGCAGCGCGATGCCGAGTTCCCCGTCGCCGTTGCCGTCGATCCACCCGACCGGGCCGGCATAACGCCCGCGGTCCATCCCCTCCAGCTGCGCGATCAACGTGGTCGCGTCCAGCCTGGGCGTGCCTCCGACCGCCGCCGTCGGATGCACCGCCTCCCCGAGACGCAACAAAGAGGTGGGCTCGCCGAGCTCACCGATCACATCGCTGGACAGGTGTGACACGTTCGGCAGCCGCAGCACCGAAGGTCCCTCGACCGACATGGTGGTGCAGTACGGCCGGAGCGTCTCCGCGAGAGAGGTGATCGCGTAGTCGTGCTCTTCGAGGTTCTTCTCCGACGACATCAACGCCGCCGCGAGCTCCTCATCGGACACACCGTCGTGCGGCCAGGTGGTCCCGGCCAGCACGCGTGAGTCCACGACAGACCCGGTCCGTCGCAGCAGCAGCTCAGGCGTGGCGCCCACGAGCCCGTCAACGGCGTACGCCCAGCACTCCGGATAGCGGCGGGCCAGCCCCTGCAGCACGAACCGCTGGTCGAGCCGTCGATCGGTCAACGCGACCAGGTCGTGAGCCAGGACGACCTTGTCCAGCTCGCCGGCGCGCATTCGGGCGACAGCGGACCGCACGGCCTCGCGGTACTGCGTGACCGGCAGCTGCCCGTTCGCGTACCGGACCGTCGTGGGCCGCGACAGCGGCGCGACCAAGGGGTTCGGGTCCGAGGCGCCGATGGTGGTGACCCACTGCTCGCCGTTGCGACGGCCGACGACGACCTCGGGAACGATCAGCACCGAGTCGCCCGGCTCGTCGGCGAAGGCCATCGACACGAACGCGACGGGACCGCTGCCCGGCACGCCCAGCTCGTCGTCGACGTCGAGCTGTGACACGAACTCACGCCACCACTTGTCGGCCTGTGCGAACCGGTCCGGGCCGCTGACCTCCAGCCGTGCGGCTTCCCCCCAGCCGACGAGACCTGACCCGTCGCGCACCCAGGCGAGCGCGTGCTCCGGGGCTGGCAGCAGTCCGAGCAGGTCACCGGCGGTGTCCCGCTTCGAGCGGACGCGGATTCGCTGCCGTGTGCGCGATGTCGGTGCTGAGGTCACGTCTCGACTGTATGGACCTCAACCTGAAAGCGCGGCATCCGCCCGGCTCTAGACTTCTCAGTTGTGGTGGAGGACGCAGTGACCAAGTCGCCGCTCGGTGTGCGCGTCCGCCGTGCGGTCAGCAGAACGTTGCTCGTCGTCGGTGGTGTGGTCACGCTCGTGTGCGTGCTGTTGCCGATCGCGTGCTGGCGGGACGACATGGCCATCGAACGCAACGTGGGGCAGGCGGTCGCGCAGGTCGACTCCGTGGCCTTCAACCGGACGGTTGTGCGCTACGCCACACCAGACGGTCGCGTGATCATCCCGTCGCAGGGCGTGCTGTACCCGGCGGGGCTGAAGGTCGGCGACAACGTGCGGGTCGAGTACGACCAGACGAACCCCGAACTGACGCGCGTCGCGGGCCGGACGGCGGTGCTCAGCCTGCTTCCCGTCGGGACGTTCCTGGTCGCGGTCTGGCTCGTCATCGCCGCCGTTGTGACAGTTCTACGCAGATTCGGCACTCAGGTGTAACATCGGTGCATGGCGGATGACCTGGAGCTGCGCTTCGAGCGCACCGTGCAGGCCGAATCGCGCATCGAGCCGCGCGACTGGATGCCCGACGGCTACCGCAAGACCCTGATCAGGCAGATCGCCCAGCACGCGCACTCCGAGATCATCGGCATGCAGCCGGAGGGCAACTGGATCTCCCGCGCGCCGTCGCTGCGGCGCAAGGCGATCCTGCTGGCGAAGGTGCAGGACGAGGCCGGGCACGGCCTGTACCTGTACTCGGCGACCGAGACGCTCGGCGCCGACCGCGAGGACCTGACGACCAAGCTCATCGAGGGCCGCCAGAAGTACTCCTCGATCTTCAACTACCCGACGCTGACGTTCGCCGACGTCGGCGTGATCGGCTGGCTCGTCGACGGCGCCGCGATCTGCAACCAGGTGCCGCTGTGCCGCACGTCCTACGGGCCGTACGCGCGCGCCATGATCCGCATCTGCAAGGAAGAGTCGTTCCACCAGCGTCAGGGCTACGAGCTGCTCATGACGATGATGCGCGGCACCCAGCAGCAGCGCGACATGGTGCAGGACTCGGTGAACCGCTGGTGGTGGCCGGCGCTGATGATGTTCGGCCCGCCGGACTCCGAGTCGACGAACACCGAGCAGTCGATGGCGTGGCGGATCAAGCGCGACACCAACGACGAGCTGCGGCAGAAGTTCGTGAACATGAGCATGCCCCAGGCCGAGGCGCTCGGCGTGACGTTCCCGGACCCCGAGCTCAAGTGGAACGAGGAGCGGGGCCAGTACGACTTCGGCTCGCCGGACTGGGACGAGTTCTGGCAGGTCGTCAAGGGTGGCGGCGTCTGCAACGAGCAGCGCATCGCGCACCGGCGCAAGGCGCACGAGGACGGTTCGTGGGTCCGCGAGGCCGCCGTCGCCCACGCGCAGAAGCACGCACAGAAGGAAGGTGCCGCGTGAGCACGTCTTGGCCGCTGTGGGAAGTGTTCGTGCGGGGCAAGCGCGGCCTGAACCACGTGCACGTCGGTTCGCTGCACGCACCGGACGCGGAGATGGCTCTGCGCAACGCCCGTGACGTCTACACGCGCCGCAACGAGGGCGTCTCCATCTGGGTCGTGCCCGCGACCGCGATCACGGCTTCGTCGCCGGACGAGAAGGACCCGTTCTTCGCGCCGTCCGGGGACAAGGTCTACCGGCACCCGACGTTCTACGCGATTCCCGAGGACGTGCCGCACCTATGAGCTTCGATAACGCGTACGAGTCGTTGCTGGGCCACGAGGACGCGCACTGGGCGTTCGGGACGGGTTTCTCGGAGGCCCTGTCCGGCGTGAACCGCGAGTTCCCGCCCGGCGTCGACCGCGAGGCTCTGGCCGCCTACTGCCTGATGCTCGGCGACGACGCGTTGATCTTCTCGCAGCGCCTCTCGGAGTGGTGCTCGCGCGCTCCGGAGCTCGAAGAGGACATCGCGCTCGCCAACATCGCCCTGGACCTGCTCGGCCAGGCCCGGATGCTGCTGACGCGCGCCGGCGAGGTGCTGGATCGCGATGAGGACCAGCTGGCCTACCTGCGCGACGAACGCGAGTTCCGCAACGTGCACCTGGCCGAGATCGACTGCGGACCGGGCCCCGGCGGCGACTTCGGCACGACCATCGCGCGCCTGCTGGTGTTCTCGTCGTGGCGCCTGGCCCTGTTCTCGCGCCTGCGCGGCTCGGCCGACCCGGTGCTGGCCGCCATCGCCGAGAAGGGCCTGAAGGAGCTGGCCTACCACCGCGACCACGCCGCCCAGTGGACCGTCCGGCTCGGCGACGGCACCGACGAGTCGCACCGCCGCATGCAGGCCGGCCTGGCCCGCGTGTGGCCGTTCGTGGACGAGCTGTTCGCGACACACCCCGTCGAAACCCGTCTCGCCGGCGTCGCGGTCGACCCCGCGTCCCTGCGGTCCGAAGTGGACGGTGTGCTGGAGGCGGTTCTCAACGCCGCCGGCCTCACGCGTCCCGCGGACACTCGTGCCGCGCGGGTCGCGGGCATGGCCGGCCGCGACGGCGTGCACACCGAGGCCATGGGCTACCTGCTCGCCGAGATGCAGCACCTGCACCGCTCGCTGCCCGGAGCGGTCTGGTGACCACCGCACTCGAGATCGCGTCGGCCGTGCGGGACCCGGAACTCCCGGTCCTCACGCTGGCGGACCTCGGCGTGCTCCGCGAGGTGTCCGAACAGGACGGTCGCGTGGTCGTCACCATCACCCCGACCTACTCGGGCTGTCCTGCGATCGACGAGATGGGCGCCGACCTGCGCCGTTCGTTGATCTCCGCGGGTTTCGCGGAAGTCGAGGTGCGCCTGTCGCTCTCACCTGCCTGGACGACGGACTGGATCAGCGACGAAGGCCGCACGAAGCTGGCTGAAGCGGGCATCGCACCACCGTCCCGCGTAGGACCTGTCGCCGTCGGACCCGTTCCGCTGAACCTCGTGCCGCCGTCACGACAGGTCGCCTGCCCGCAGTGCGGCTCGCTCAACACCTCGGAGATTTCCCGGTTCGGCTCGACCGCGTGCAAGGCCCTGCGCCGCTGCAACGCCTGCTCCGAGCCCTTCGAGCACGTCAAGGAGATCTAGTTGTCGCCCAAAAACGGGAAGCGGGGGGCCGCCTTCCACAAGCTGACGGTCGCCCGCGTCGACCGCCTCTGCGACGACGCCGTGGCCGTCACCTTCGACGTGCCTTCTGACCTGTCCGAGGACTTCGCCTTCGCCGCGGGCCAGTACCTGACCCTGCGCCAGGGCGACGAACGCCGCTCGTACTCGATCTGCGCTCCCGCCGGAGCCTCCCCGCGCATCGGCGTGCGCCGCGTCGACGGCGGCCAGTTCTCGACGTGGCTGGTGGACCGGCTCGTCGCGGGTGACGTCGTCGAAGTCCTGCCGCCGCTGGGCAAGTTCACGCCCACCGGCACCGGCACCCACCACGGCCTGGTGGTCGCCGGCTCGGGCATCACCCCGGCCCTGTCGATCGCCGCGACCGTCCTCGCCACCGGCGCCCGCGTGACCCTGCTGTACGGCAACCGCAGCACCAACACGGTGATGTTCGCCGACGAACTGGCCGACCTGAAGGACCGCTACCCGGCCACCTTCCAACTCGTCCACGTGCTGTCCCGCGAACCCCGCGACGTGGAGCTGTTCACCGGCCGCCTGAACGCCGAAAAGCTGACCGCGCTGTTCGGCAGCATCGTGCCGTTCGACGCCATCGACGAGTGGTGGCTGTGCGGCCCGTACGAGATGGTCCAGGACGCCACGGCCGTGCTGCGTGATCGCGGCGTGCCGGCCGAACGAGTGCACCACGAACTCTTCTACGTCGACGAACCACCGCCCCCTCCGCGCCGGGCCGAGGCCGTGGTGGACGCCGCCGCGTCCGTGACCGTGGTGCTGGACGGCAAGTCGACGACCTTGCCGCTGCCCGCCGACGAGCCGATCCTCGATGCGGCGCAACGGGTTCGCGCCGACCTGCCGTTCGCCTGCAAGGGCGGGGTGTGCGGCACGTGCCGGGCGTTGGTGACCGAGGGGTCCGTCGAGATGCGCCGGAACTACGCGCTGGACGAGTCCGAGGTGGCGGCGGGGTTCGTGCTGACCTGCCAGGCGTTGCCGACCAGCGAGTGCGTGACGGTCGACTTCGACGCCTGAGTTTCCCGACGAACGAGCGGTGAACGTGGCACGATCACGGCCATGGGGGTTGTCGTCCGTTCAGCGCTCTGGGGTGCCGCAGTCGGCACCCTGCTCATGGGCGTCCTCACGACGATCATCGACCTGACCGTCCCGAGCGACCGGCCGCCGTCCCCGGTCTTCATCACGGTCATCGCGATCGCCGCCATCGCTCTGGCCTTCGGTGGCGTGCCGGGAGCCGTGGTCGGCATCGGCGTCGGCTTCATCCGCCGCTCGATCCAGCGTCCCGGCCAGCAGCGTCCCGGCCAGCCCCGGCCCGCGTACCTGCCGATGCCGCAGCAGCCCTACGACATGTGGTCCGAGCTGGTCGAACGCTGTGCGGAGTCCACGCGAAGGGTCGCGGCCGCGGTTCAGACCGTGCCGAAGTCGGCGGCCAAGGACTGGCTGCAGCGGATCAGCGAGCAGCTGACCAAGGAGCTCGACGACGTGCGCGGCATCGCGCAGCTGGGCAGGGCGCTCGGTGCGGTCGACCGGCAGCACCCGGTGTACCAGCGGTTGCTCAAGGCGGCGCACGACTTCCAGCAGTTCGAGAACGAGGTCGGCCGGGTCGCGTTGCAGATGTTCGACCACCCGGAACTAGACGAGGCGCGCATCCATCTCGAAGTGCTGGAGAAGCAGCTTCCTCAGCTGTCGGCCTGAAGCGCGGACTGCCACCAGCCCAGCACCTCGTCGGCCGCGTCGGGAGCGGCCACCAGCAGACCGTCCACGGGCAGTTGGGCACCCTCACCGCGTCGATCCAGCACGACCGCACCGGACTCCACGGCCAGTGACACCGCACCGGCGACGTCCCACTCGTGATAGCCATGCAGTACCGCGGCGGCGACGTGACCCAACGCCACCTGTGCCACGGCAAGGCATTTCGAGCCCAGGACACGCACGCCCGTGCCTGCGATCGCGGCTGTGGAGATGAATTCACCCATTCCTGGCCACGGACCCGTTCGGGTCATCTCCGTGCACACCACCAAAGAATCACCCTGGCGTTCGGTCAGACGCACGGGCGTGCCGTTCGCACGCATGCCACGGCCGCGTGCGGCGGCGTAGATCTGCGAGCGGTACGGGTCGGCGACCACACCGACCACGGGACCCCAGCGGTCCACCAGGGCAAGGCTGTAGGCGCACCACGGCATGCCCGCGGTGTAGTTCGCGGTCCCGTCGACCGGGTCCACCACCCAGCGGAACTCGGAGTCGCCGGGAACGTCCACGTTGGAGTTTTCACAGAACACGGGGATCGACGGGAACTCGGCCGTGAGCACGCGGCGGGTGTGTCGTTCCAGGGTGCGGTCGGTGTCGGTGACCCAGTCGAACGGCGACTCGTCGGAGTCGGGACGGACGCCGCGGCCGGCGGTGGCCATGATGACGTCGGAGGCGTCGTTCGCCAGGCGACCAGCCACTTCCAGCGCGATGGACACCAGTCCGGGGTCGACTGGGTGCGCGGGGCGGGACGACAAGACGGTCATGCTGGCCTAGTTTCACCGCGTCGAGTGACCGGCAACCCAATCGAAGATGACGAAACGACGATCACCTGGCCACGACGTGAGGTGTTCTGACCGCGTCAAATTTCGCGTCACGCGGACTTCACACCCGCCCTACAAGGTGTGTCTGTGCGCGTAGCGATCGTGACCGAGAGCTTCCTGCCCCAGGTGAACGGGGTCTCCAACTCCGTGCTCCGCGTCCTGGAGCACCTGCGCCGCAACGGCCATCAGGCGATGGTCGTCGCGCCAGGTGCCGGAGCGGACTCCCACCACGGCACCCCCGTCGTCAGAGTTTCCGCCGTCGACGTGCCCATGGTGACGAGCCTGCCCATCGGGGTGCCGAGCCCGAGAGTGCTGCACGCGCTGGCTGACTTCCAGCCGGACGTCGTGCACCTCGCCTCGCCGTTCGTGCTGGGTGCGTACGGTCTCCGGGCCGCGCGCAAGATCGACGTGCCGACCGTCGCCGTCTACCAGACCGACGTCGCCGGGTTCGCCGGCAGCTACGGCCTCGGGCTCACCAAGCGAGCCGCGTGGCGGTGGACCAAACGCCTCCACACACTGTCCGACCGCACGCTCGCGCCGTCGAGTTCGGCCGTCGAGGCGTTGGAGCTGCACGGTGTGCCGCGCGTGCACCGGTGGGGCCGCGGTGTCGACATCGACCTGTTCCACCCGCGCCCGAGGCACAACGACGAGCTCACCGTGGGCTACGTCGGACGCCTCGCGCCGGAGAAGCAGGTGCACCGGCTGCGTGAGCTGCACGACATTCCGGGCGTGCGGCTGCGGATCGTGGGCGACGGTCCCGACCGCGCACAGTTGGAGCGCGACCTGCCGCGCGCCGAGTTCCTCGGCTTCCGCGCCGGACAGGAGCTCGCCGAGGCCTACGCCTCATTGGACGTCTTCATCCACACCGGACCGCACGAGACGTTCTGCCAGGCCGTGCAGGAGGCGCTCGCGTCCGGCCTGCCCGTGCTCGCGCCGAACGCGGGCGGCCCGCGCGACCTGGTGAACCACGGCCGGACCGGGTACCTCTTCGAGAACGACATCGCGCAGTACGTCGAACTCCTGCGCGACCCGCTGCGGCGCAAGCGGTTCGGTCTCGCCGCCCGCAAGTCGGTGCTCTCCCGCACCTGGCCTGCGATCTGCGACGAGCTGATGGGCCACTACGCTGCGGTGACCGGACTAACTCACCAGGCGGCCGCTTGAGGATCGTTCAGCTAGCCAACTTCTACGGACCCAAGTCGGGCGGACTCCGCACGGCGCTGCACCACCTGGGCACCGGCTACGTGCAGGCGGGCCACGAGGTGGTGCTGGTCGTGCCGGGTGATCGCCGCGCGGACGAGGTGCTGCCCGGCGGTGTCCGGCGCATCACGCTGCCCGCGGTGAAGATCCCGTACACCGGCGGCTACCGCGTCGTGGACCCGTGGCGGGTGAAGTCGCTGATGGAGCACCTGAAGCCCGACCGGCTCGAAGTCTCCGACCGGCTCACGTTGCGCGGCATGGGCGCGTGGGCGACCGAGCGCGGCATCCCGAACGTCGTGATCTCGCACGAACGCCTCGACCGCCTGCTGCAGTTCGTGCTGCCCGAGGGCCCGGCCGTGCGTGGCGCAGACTGGGCCAACGGCCGCATGGCCGCCTCCTACGACACGGTGGTGTGCACGACGGCGTTCGCGCGCGAGGAGTTCGACCGCATCGGCGCCCGCAACGTCTGCCAGGTGCCGCTGGGTGTCGACCTGGCGACGTTCACCCCTCGCCGCCACTCCGTCGACCTGAGGCGAGACCTGTTGCAGGGAAAGGAGAACCTGCTCATCCACTGTGGACGCCTGTCGCCGGAGAAGCACGTCGAACGCTCGGTCGACACGCTGGCCGAACTGCACGAGCAGGGCCACTCCGCCCGTCTGGTGATCGCCGGTGACGGCCCGCGCCGCGCGGCCCTGGAGAAGCGCGCGGCAGGCCTGCCGGTGACGTTCCTCGGCTTCGTGAAGTCCCGGATGGACGTCGCCTCGCTCCTGGCCTCGGCCGACCTGTCGCTGGCGCCCGGCCCGCACGAGACGTTCGGTCTGGCCGCCCTCGAAGCTCTCGCCAGCGGCACCCCGGTCGTCGTGAGCCAGAGCAGCGCGCTGAAGGAGATCGTCCAACCCTCCTGCGGCGCGGCCGTCGACGACCACGCGTCGGCCTTCGCGTCGGCCGCTCGACGTCTCCTGGAATCGGGTTCCCGCGAGGCCGCCAGAGCCCGCGCCGAGGAGTACCCGTGGCACGCCGCGGTGGACGGCATGCTGACGGCTCTGAAGGTGCCCTGAAGATGATCTCAGCGGCCCTGACTTAGTCTCTTGGCATGTCGCGAGCCGGCTTGGACAAGAACCCGCGCGAGGTCGCCGAGATGTTCGACGGCGTGGCCAAGGGCTACGACCGCACGAACTCGGTCATGACGCTGGGCTTCGACCGCCGCTGGCGGGAGTGGAGCCGCCGCGTGCTCGACGCCCGCCCCGGCGAGAAGGTCCTCGACCTCGCCGCCGGCACCGCGGTGTCCACCGTCGAGTACGCCGCCTCCGGCGCCTGGTGCGTGGCCGCCGACTTCTCCGTGGGCATGCTCGCCTCGGGCGCCCACCGCCGCGTCCCGAAGGTGGCCGCCGACGCTCTGCGCCTGCCCTTCAAGGACAACTCGTTCGACGCCGTCACGGTGTCCTTCGGCATCCGCAACTTCAACGACACCGTCGTCGCCCTGCGGGAAATGGCCCGCGTCACGAAACCGGGCGGCCGCATGGTGATCTGCGAGGTCTCCACCCCGGTCTGGACGCCGTTCCGCGTCGTCTACATGCGCTACCTGCTCAAACTGCTGCCGTTGATCGCGAAGTTCGTGTCCTCGAACCCGGTCGCTTACTCCTACCTGGCCGAGTCCATGGCCACCTGGCCGGACCAGCGGGCGCTGGGCGAGCTCATCTCGCAGGCGGGCTGGGAGGACGTGGCCTGGTTCAACCTGACCGGCGGCATGGTGGCCCTGCACCGAGCGACCAAGCCGAAGCCCGCGCCGGAAGAGCCCGCAGACCCGACCGCCTGACCCCCCGCTCGATGGGAACGCGGGGCCCCCGCGTTCCCCTGACGGGAACGCGGGGCCCTCGTGTTTCCATCAAACCGGCCGCCACAACGTTGCTGTGACATTGGGACGCGGACGTGTGGCGGCGGTGCGGTATGCGCCCAGCAGCTCCTTGAGAACGCTGTTCGGATCGGCTCTAAGCCGTGATGGAACGGTGTGCACGGTCATCACGCCGTGCGCCAACAGGGCTGAATGCTGTGCCATCGTGTGGGCGTAGTCAGCGGGAGACAGGTGGAACTCCTTGGAGTCGATCTGCCAGGCTAACCCGACTTCGTCCCACCAACCGTCCACGATCGCGAGCTGCTGTCCACGTGCAGAGCGGATGAGCACGTTTCGCTGAGGCGTCGGCAGGGATGATCGGCTGACCAGCGATCGTGCCCACGCTTCAGCTGCGGAACGGACGCCGTCCGATACCTCGTCCAGCACGGCTCTGGGCAGGGCGGTGCCGCCAAGGTGGAGGTTTCTGAGCTCCATCGCGAGCGCCGTCGGTGAGCAGAGTTGTCGTTGAACGGCATCCGCGATCATCGCTCGCACCACATCGAAGCGACTCTCACGTCGTGCGGCGTCGATGAGTGCGCGAGCGAGATCGACGATGGGAAAGCCGTCGATCAAGCTGCCTGTCCATGGCCGGTTCGACCGTTCGACAAGAAGAGGGCCTTGGCTTGCGAGACCTCGGCCGTGAGGTACTAGGACGTGGATGCGATGGTCTTCCGGAAGCCGTCGCACGCCGTGCCTCCGAGCTGCCTCGAAGCCGGTCAGGTACGTGAGCGGGCCGGCTCGCAACAACGCACCTCTGACGAGCTGTCTTCGGTCGGGAGTTCCGCCTGTCAGCAGATAGACGCCGAGGAACATTCGTGTCCAACCACCGCCAGGCCGGCACTTGAGTGCCATCGCCTTGCCTGTCAGCCCAAGTTTCAGCAGTTCGCGGCGGGCTGCCACCCCGTCCTCGAACAGATCTGCCAGGCGTCCGTAGTCAGCTGCCGCCCATTTGCTCATTCAGCCAATCATGGGCATCGGACAGCCGTCGGCAACCACCTCATGATCGACATGTGGACAACTAGCGATCTTTGAAGTCACGCGGGAGTCCCGCGTTTCCTCGTGGGGAACGCGGGGCCCCCGCGTTCCCGAAACGGAGGGCGCGGCTGGCGGGCCGGGTCTCAGGGTGGGGCGGTTAGAGTCGCGAGCAGAGCTGTGAGCTGTGACGGGTACACGTAGGGAGTCTGGATGAGCAGGCGCGGGATCAACGAGGACGCCGACGTCATCGTGGTGGGGGCGGGACCGGCGGGCTCGACCGCGGCGACCTACCTGGCCAGGGCGGGCCTCGACGTCCTCCTCCTCGAGAAGAGCTCCTTCCCCCGGGAGAAGGTCTGCGGTGACGGCCTCACGCCCCGCGGCGTGAAGCAGCTGATCGACCTCGGCATCGACACCCGCGAGGACAACGGCTGGCTGCACAACAAGGGGCTGCGGGTCGTCGGCGGCGGCGTCACGATGGAGCTGGACTGGCCTGACCTGGCCACGTTCCCCAACTACGGCGTGGTGCGTCCGCGCATGGACTTCGACGAGATGCTCGCGAACACCGCGAAAGCGGCCGGCGCGCGCATGCACGAGAACACCACGGTCACCAAGGCCATCATCGAGAACGGCCGGGTCGTCGGCGTCGAGGCCAAGCAGGGACCGGAGAAGAACCCGGTCACGTACCGGGCCCCGATCACGGTGGCGTGCGACGGCGTGTCAGCGCGCCTCGCTCTCAGCGTCGGCCTGCAGAAGGACGACGCGAAGCCGATGGGGGTCGCGGTCCGCCGGTACTACGCGAGCCCGCGCACCAAGGACGACTACCTCGAGTCGCACCTGGAGCTGTGGGCGCCGGACGGCCAGCTGCTGCCCGGTTACGGCTGGATCTTCGGCATGGGCGACGGCAGCGTGAACGTCGGCCTCGGCATCCTGAGCACGTCGAAGGCGTACGGCACCACGGACTACCGCCAGCTCCTGCGCAGCTGGCTCGACGGCACGCCGGAGGAGTGGGGCTTCCGCGAGGAGAACGCGACGAGCCGCATCGGTGGCGCCGCGCTCCCGATGGGCCTCAACCGCAAGCCGCACTACCGGGCGGGCCTCGTGCTCGTCGGCGACGCCGGCGGCATGGTCAACCCGTTCAACGGCGAGGGCATCGGCTACGCCATGGAGTCGGCCAAGATCGCGTCCGAAAGTGTCGTCCAGGCGCTCGCGCGGACGGGCGTCAACCGTGAACGCGCGCTGCACGGCTACCCGATTCGGATCGAACAGGCGCTCGGCAGTTACTACCGGCTCGGGAACGTCTTCTCGAAGCTCATCGGGAACCCGGCGGTCATGCGGACCGCAACGAAGTACGGAATGCCGCGAAAGCGCCTGATGAAACTCGTGCTCAAGCTACTTGCGGGCCTCTACGACCCCAAGGACGGCGACGCAATGGACCGCCTGATCGTGGCCGCCACGAAGCTCGCGCCGACGGCGTAAATTACTCCGAATAGGTGACGGCACCGGCTCAATACGAGCCGGTGCCGTTTCGCATGTGTCGGGCAAGTTAAAGCCCCAGGTCAGACCCTGTGATCTAGGTCATTTACAGGCGTTCTACACTGGCGAGCGACCTTGTGAATCACTTCACAACAGTCTGAACAAGCTTGTGAACTGTTTCACAAGCGTTTGTTAGGTTCGCCTAACAAACGAGTCGGAGAACTACACCCTTAGGGTGCGCCTCGACCACGAGGAAAGGACGACGGAGCGTGCTTGACCCTTACCTCCCCCTCGTATTGATGTTCGCGCTCGCCGGGGCGTTCGCCCTGTTCTCGGTGACCGCAGCGCCCTACATCGGACCCCGCCGCTACAACAAGGCGAAGCTCGACGCCTACGAGTGCGGCATCGAACCGAGCCCGCAGCCGGTCGTGGGTGGTGGGCGCATGCCCGTCGCCTACTACCTGACGGCGATGCTCTTCATCTTGTTCGACATCGAAATGGTCTTCCTCTACCCGTTCGCCGTAGCGGCCGACAAGCTCGGCCTGTTCGGGCTGGTGGAGATCGTCCTGTTCGTCGCCACGGTCGGCTTCGCGTACGTCTACGTGTGGCGTCGCGGCGGCCTCGACTGGAACTGAGGAAGTCATGGGTCTCGAGGAGAAGCTCCCGAACGGCATCCTGCTGGTCAGCGTCGAGAAGCTGGTCAACTGGACCCGCAAGTCCTCGCTGTGGCCTGCCACCTTCGGCCTGGCCTGCTGCGCCATCGAGATGATGACGACGGGTGGACCGCGCTACGACCTCGCCCGCTTCGGCATGGAGGTCTTCCGGGCCTCACCGCGCCAGGCGGACCTGATGATCGTCGCGGGCCGCGTCACCAACAAGATGGCGCCGGTGCTGCGGCAGATCTACGACCAGATGCCCGAGCCCCGCTGGGTGCTGGCCATGGGCGTGTGCGCCAGCACTGGCGGCATGTTCAACAACTACGCGGTGGTGCAGGGCGTCGACCACGTCGTGCCCGTCGACATGTACCTGCCGGGCTGCCCGCCGCGGCCGGAGATGCTGATGGACGCGATCCTCAAGATCCACGCCAAGATCATGGACGAGCCGCTCAACGCCGTGCGCGCCAAGGCGCTCGCCGACTCGGGCTACCGCACCGATCTCATCCCGTCGTCCGAGCGTTTTGCGAGGAAGAAGTGACCGAGCCAGGGGGAGAGCACTCCAGCGCCGACCGCGCTGGAGAGGGCCTCGAAAAGACCAACGGCGCAGAAGCCAAGGCACCGATCTTCG
The DNA here is from genome assembly GCF_011067745.1 of Lentzea alba. GTDB lineage: Bacteria > Actinomycetota > Actinomycetes > Mycobacteriales > Pseudonocardiaceae > Lentzea > Lentzea alba. The sequence continues at coordinate 1,532,513 of NZ_JAAMPJ010000001.1, read as the reverse complement.
CGGGCAAGGAGCGCAAGGGCCTCTTCGGCGTCACCGGCTCCGGTGACACGTCCGGCTTCGGTGGCCTGCGCCTGCCCGCCCACGTGGCCGCTCCGTCCGAGCGCCCGTACGGCGGCTGGTTCGACGAGGTCGCCGACGAGCTGTTCGCCGCGATCAGCGACAAGGGCCTGCCCGCCGACACGGTGCAGCAGGTGACCGTCGACCGCGGCGAGATCACCTTCTACCTCCTGCCGGAGACGTTGCTGGAGGTCGCGCGCATCTGCCGCGACACCCCGTCGCTGCGCTTCGAGCTCTGCAGCTCGGTCTCCGGTGTCGACTACGGCGCCGAAGTGCCGCAGCGCCTGCACTCGGTCACGCACCTCACGTCGATGACGTACCGCCGCCGCATCCGGCTGGAGGTCGCGGTCGACGTCGAGCACCCGCACGTGCCGAGCCTCGTCGAGGTCTACCCGACGGCGGACTGGCAGGAGCGCGAGACCTGGGACATGTTCGGGATCATCTACGACGGTCACCCCGGACTGACCCGCATCCTCATGCCGGACGACTGGGACGGGCACCCCCAGCGCAAGGACTACCCGCTGGGCGGCATCCCGGTGGAGTACAAGGGCGCGGAGATTCCTCCGCCGGACCAGAGGCGGTCGTACTCATGACCGAGCGGCTTTCCGACGTCACCACCGGGACGAACACCAGCGCGACCGGTAGCGACAGCACGGACGACGTCAACACCCGCACGGAGACCCCGGAGATCGCGGACTCCCGCAGGACCACCGAGGGCACCGTCTACACGGTGACCGGCGGCGACTGGGACGACGTGCTCGCGGACGCCGTTCACGACGAGCGCATCGTCATGAACCTCGGCCCGCAGCACCCCTCGACGCACGGCGTGCTCCGCCTGGTGCTGGAGCTGGAGGGTGAGACCGTCACTCACGCCCGCAGCGTCATCGGCTACCTGCACACCGGCATCGAGAAGAACCTCGAGTACCGCAACTGGGTCCAGGGCGTCACGTTCATCACGCGCACCGACTACCTGGCGCCGCTGCACCACGAGGCCGCGTACTGCATGTCGGTCGAGAAGCTGCTCGGCGTCACGGTGCCGGACAAGGCGCAGGCCATCCGCGTGCTGCTGATGGAGATCAACCGGATCAGCTCGCACCTCGTCGCGCTCGCCACCGGCGGTATGGAGCTCGGTGCGCTGACCGGCATGACCTCCGGCTTCCGCGAGCGCGAAGAGGCCCTGCACCTGCTGGAGCACCTCACCGGTCTGCGCATGAACCACGCGTTCATCCGGCCGGGCGGTCTCGCGCAGGACCTGCCGGACGACGCGGTCGAGAAGATCACCGCGTTCGTCAAGATCATGGAAAAGCGGCTGCCGGACTACGACAAGCTGCTCACCGGCCAGCCGATCTGGCGCAACCGCCTCGCGGGCGTGGGCTACCTGCCCGTCGACGCGTGCCTCGCCCTCGGCATCACCGGCCCGATCCTGCGCTCCGCCGGCCTCGGCTGGGACCTGCGCAAGATCGAGCCGTACAGCGGCTACGAGAACTACTCCTTCGACGTGCCCACCTCGAACGCGGCGGACTGCTTCGCGCGGTACCTGCTGCGTCTCGAGGAGATGCACCAGTCGCTGAAGATCATCAAGCAGGTCGTGAAGAACCTGCCGACCGGTCCGGTGATGGTCGAGGACGCCAAGATCGCGTGGCCCGCGCAGCTCACGATCGGCAGCGACGGCATGGGCAACTCGCTCGAGCACGTCCGCAAGATCATGGGCCAGTCGATGGAGTCCCTGATCCACCACTTCAAGCTGGTGACCGAGGGCTTCAAGGTGCCGTCCGGCCAGGTGTACGTGCCGGTCGAGTCGCCGCGCGGTGAGCTGGGCTACCACGTCGTCTCCGACGGCGGCACCCGCCCGATGCGCGTGCACCTGCGCGAGCCCAGCTTCGTGAACCTCCAGTCGATGCCCGCGATGTGCGAGGGCGGCATGGTCGCCGACGTCATCGCGTCCGTCGCCTCGATCGACCCCGTGATGGGTGGTTGCGACCGATGACTCAGGCGCCAGAACAAACTTTCGACCAGTCCACTGTGGACCGCGCGCAGGCGATCATCGCCCGCTACCCGCAGTCCCGCAGTGCGCTGCTGCCGATGCTGCACCTGGTGCAGTCGGTCGAGGGCTACGTGAGCCAGGAGGGCATCCGGTTCTGCGCCGGGCAGCTCGACCTGAGCGAGGCCGAGGTCAGCGCGGTCGCGACGTTCTACACGATGTACAAGCGCCGCCCGTGCGGTGAGCACCTGGTCAGCGTGTGCACGAACACGCTGTGCGCGGCGCTCGGCGGCGACGACATCTACAAGACCCTCAAGGACCACCTCGGGGTGGGCCACGAGGAGACCGCGGGCGAGCCGGGCACGCCGGGCTCGATCACCCTGGAGCACGCCGAGTGCCTCGCCGCGTGCGACCTCGGCCCGGTTCTCCAGGTGAACTACGAGTTCTACGACAACCAGACGCCGGACAAGGCGCTGGGCCTCGTGAAGGCGTTGCAGTCGGGGGACAGGCCCGCCCCCACGCGCGGCGCCCCGCTCACCGATTTCAAGCAGGCGGAACTGCAGCTCGCCGGCTTCTTCGAGGGTCGCGACGCGGACCTCGACGGACCGTCGGCGGCGCCGGAGACGCTCCGGGGCGCCCAGATCGCGAAGGACCGCGGCTGGGACGCACCGAAGATGCCGGCCAACGCCGAGTTCCCCGCCCTGCCGGAAAAGAAGTAGGGGGAACACCACATGGTCAACCCGCTGACTCCCGTTCTCACCAAGAGCTGGACCGAGCCCAGGTCCTGGACTCTTCAGACCTACGAGCGCGTCGGTGGCTACACCGCGCTGCCGAAGGCTTTGAAGGCCCACCCGGACCAGCTCATCCAGCAGTGCAAGGACTCCGGGCTGCGCGGTCGCGGCGGTGCGGGCTTCCCCACCGGCATGAAGTGGGGCTTCATCCCGCAGGGCGACGGCAAGCCGCACTACCTCGTCATCAACGCCGACGAGGGCGAGCCCGGCACCTGCAAGGACATCCCGCTGATGATGGCGGACCCGCACTCGCTGATCGAGGGCGTGATCATCACGTCGTACGCGATCCGCGCGAACTTCGCGGCGATCTACGTCCGCGGCGAGGTCCTGCACTGCATCCGCCGCCTCAACGCCGCCGTGCGCGAGGCGTACGCCAAGGGCTACCTCGGCAAGGACATCCTCGGCAGCGGGTTCGACCTGGACCTGGTGATCCACGCCGGTGCGGGCGCGTACATCTGCGGCGAGGAGACCGCGCTGCTCGACTCGCTGGAGGGCCGTCGTGGCCAGCCGCGACTCAAGCCGCCGTTCCCCGCGACCTCGGGCCTCTACGCGTCGCCCACTGTCGTGAACAACGTCGAGACGATCGCGTCGGTTCCCTTCATCGTCAACGGTGGCGCGGACTGGTTCCGCGAGATGGGTCGCGACCGCTCGCCCGGTCCGAAGATCTACTCGCTGTCCGGTCACGTCACGAACCCCGGCCAGTACGAGGCGCCGATGGGCACGACGCTCCGGCAGCTGCTCGACATGGCCGGTGGCATGAAGGACGGCATCCCGCTGAAGTTCTGGACGCCGGGTGGTTCGTCCACGCCGCTGTTCACCGCGGAGCACCTCGACGTGCCGCTGGACTTCGAGGGTGCCGCCGAGGCCGGTTCGATGCTCGGCACGACGGCGCTGCAGATCTTCAACGAGACCGTGTCCGTGCCGTGGGCCGTCATGAAGTGGACGGAGTTCTACAAGCACGAGTCGTGCGGCAAGTGCACGCCGTGCCGCGAGGGCACGTACTGGCTCGTGCAGATCCTGCAGCGGATGGTGGCGGGCAACGGCACGGCGAGCGACATCGACACGTTGCTCGACGTCTGCGACAACATCCTCGGCCGCTCGTTCTGCGCGCTCGGTGACGGTGCCGTCAGCCCGATCACCAGTGGCATCAAGTACTTCAAGGACGAGTTCCTGGCTCTTTGCGACCAGAACTCTCACGTCCTGGCTGGAGCGAACGCATGACCATCGCCCCTGACAAGAGCACCGAGATCGTCGTGCCGGAGGGTCACGTCAAGCTCGTCATCGACGGCGTGGAAGTTGTTGCGCCGAAGGGTGAGCTGCTGATCCGCACCGCGGAACGACTCGGCACCGTCATCCCGCGCTTCTGCGACCACCCGCTGCTGGAGCCCGCGGGCGCCTGCCGCCAGTGTCTCGTCGAGGTCGAGATGGGCGGCCGGCCGATGCCGAAGCCGCAGGCCTCCTGCACGATGACGGTCGCGGACGGCATGGTCGTGAAGACCCAGCTGACCTCGCCGGTCGCGGACAAGGCCCAGCAGGGTGTGATGGAGCTGCTGCTCATCAACCACCCGCTGGACTGCCCGATCTGCGACAAGGGCGGTGAGTGCCCGCTGCAGAACCAGGCCATCGCGCACGGTCGCAGCGACTCCCGCTTCCACGAGCACAAGCGGACGTTCCCGAAGCCGATCAACATCTCCACCCAGGTGTTGCTCGACCGCGAACGCTGCGTGCTCTGCCAGCGCTGCACCCGGTTCTCCGCGCAGATCGCCGGTGACCCGTTCATCGAACTGCTGGAGCGCGGTGCGCAGCAGCAGATCGGTACGGCGCAGGAGAAGCCGTTCCAGAGCTACTTCTCCGGCAACACCATCCAGATCTGCCCGGTCGGTGCTCTCACCAGTGCCGCCTACCGGTTCCGCGCCCGCCCGTTCGACCTCGTGTCGACGCCGAGCGTCTGCGAGCACTGCTCCTCCGGTTGTGCCGAGCGCACCGACTGGCGGCGCGGCAAGGTGCAGCGCAAGCTCGCCGGCGACGACCCGCAGGTCAACGAGGAGTGGATCTGCGACAAGGGCCGGTTCGCCTTCCGCTACGCCACGACGGCCGACCGCATCAAGCGGCCGCTGGTGCGCGACGAGGAGACCGGTGAGCTGCGCGAGTCTTCCTGGACCGAGGCGCTGCAGGTCGCGGCGGCCGGTCTGGCGGCGGCCCGTGACGCGAACGGCGTCGGTGTCCTCACCGGTGGCCGGCTGACCGTCGAGGACGCCTACGCGTACTCGAAGTTCGCCCGGATCGCGTTGCGCACCAACGACATCGACTTCCGCGCCCGGCCGCACAGCGCCGAGGAGCTGGAGTTCCTGTCCGGCACCACGGTGTTCACCAACCCGGACAACGGCGTCACCTTCCAGGGCATCGAGTCCGCACCGGCCGCGTTGCTGGTCGCGTTCGAGCCCGAGGAAGAGGCCCCGATCGTCTTCCTGCGCCTGCGCAAGGCCGCTCGCAAGGGCACCACGAAGGTCTTCCACCTCGGCCAGTTCACCACCCCGGCCGTCGAGAAGACCTTCGGCACGCTGCTCGCGTGCGTGCCCGGATCCGAGGCCAACGCGCTGAACGCGTTGCCGGAGCACGCTTCCGACGTCGTCGACCTGCTGGGCAAGCCCGGCGCGGTGATCCTGGTCGGCGAGCGCGCCGCCGAGATCCCCGGCGCGTTCACCGCGGTCGCGCGGCTGGCGGAGCGCACCGGCGCCAAGGTCGCGTGGATCCCGCGCCGTGCCGGTGAGCGCGGTGCGCTCGCGGTCGGTGCCACGCCGAACCTGCTGCCCGGCGGACGCCACGTCGCGAACGCGGCCGCCCGCACCGAGGTCGAACGGACCTGGGGCGTCGAGGAGGGCACGATCCCGGCGACGCCGGGCCGTGACACCACCGCGATCCTCACCGCCGCCGCGAACGGCGACCTGTCCGGCCTGGTGGTCGGCGGCGTCGACCCGTTCGACCTGCCGGACCCCGCCCTCGCCGAGAAGGCGCTGGCCGGAGCCGCGTTCATCGTGAGCCTGGAGCAGCGGCCGAGCGCGGCCACCGCGCACGCCGACGTCGTGCTCCCGATCGCCCCGGCGGCCGAGAAGTCCGGCAGCTTCCTCAACTGGGAGGGCCGCCGCCGCGAGTTCGGCACGATTCTCGAAGGCACCGGTTCGCTTTCGGACTGCCGCGTGCTCGACACCCTCGCGGTGGAGATGGACGCGGACCTGTTCACGCAGACGCCCGCCGCCGCGGCCGCCGACCTCGCCCGCCTGGGCGAGGGCGTCCCGAGCGGTTCCTCGCTCAACGTCGCCGCGCCGCTGCAGAGCCCGGCCGGTGCGGGCAAGGCGGTCCTCGCCACCTGGCACCGCCTGATCGGCAACGGCTCGCTGCAGGTGGACGAGCCGCACCTGGCCGGCACCGCACGCCCGGTCGTCGCGAAGGTCGCCGAGGCCACCGCGCAGCAGTTCGGCCTGGAGACCGGCGGCTACGTCACGGTCTCCACCGAGCGCGGCGCCATCACGCTGCCGGTCGAGACCGACGACCTGCCCGAGGGCGTCATCTGGCTGCCCACCAACTCGGGTGACGTGACCGTCCGGGCCACGCTCGGCGCGGGCCACGGCTCGATCGTCTCCGTCAGCGGCGGATCTTCCTCTGGGGTGAAGTCATGATCCAGCACGTGCTCGCGGAGAACGGCGAGACCGCCAAGCTGCTCGCGGACGACCCGATCTGGCTGGTCCTGATCAAGGTCGTCGGGATCTTCGCCTTCCTCGTGGTCATGACCCTGTTCATGATCAACTGGGAGCGCAAGGTCGTCGCGCGGATGCAGCACCGCCCCGGCCCGAACCGGGTCGGCCCGAACGGCTGGCTGCAGTCGCTCGCGGACGGTCTGAAGCTCGCGTTCAAGGAGGACATCCGCCCGGTCCTCGCGGACAAGTGGGTGTTCTTCCTCGCCCCGGTGATCTCCTGCATCCCCGCGTTCCTCGCGTTCTCGGTGATCCCGCTCGCGGGCGAGGTCAACCTGTTCGGCCAGCAGACCGCGCTGCAGCTCGTCGACCTCCCGGTCGGCGTGCTGGTGGTGCTGGCCTGCTCCTCGCTCGGCGTCTACGGCATCGTGCTGTCCGGCTGGGCCTCCGGCTCGCCGTACCCGCTGCTCGGCGCCCTGCGTTCGGCCGCGCAGGTGATCTCCTACGAGATCGCGATGGGCCTGTCGATCGTCGCGGTGATCATGTTCACCGGCTCGATGTCGACCGGTGACATCGTCAACGCTCAGGCGAGCACGGTGCTCGGCGCGTTCCCCGGCTGGTTCGGCTTCCTGCTGTTCCCCAGCTTCGTGATCTACGTGGTGTCGATGGTCGGCGAGACCAACCGCGCTCCGTTCGACCTCCCCGAGGCCGAGTCGGAGCTGGTCGGTGGTTTCCACACGGAGTACAGCTCGCTGAAGTTCGCGCTGTTCTTCCTCGCCGAGTACGTCAACATGGTCACCGTCTCGGCGCTCGCGACCACGCTCTTCCTCGGCGGCTACAAGGCACCGTGGAGCGGCGAGTTCATGAACACCGGCTGGTGGGGCCTGCTCTGGTTCATCATCAAGACGCTGGCGTTCCTCTTCCTCTTCATCTGGCTGCGCGGCACGCTTCCCCGCCTGCGCTACGACCAGTTCATGAAGCTGGGCTGGAAGGTGCTCGTCCCGACCAGCCTCGTCTGGATCATGGCCGTCGCGGTCATCCGCACCGGTGCGATCCAGGAGCTCTCCACGGCGCAGCGGCTCATCGCGCTCGGCGTGATCGTCGGCCTCGTGCTGCTGGTCTCGTTCCTGCTGCCGGACAAGAAGGTCCAGGACACCAAGGGCGTTCCGCTCGCGGGTTCGGGCTTCCCGGTGCCGCCGCTCGATCTCGTTGTCCCCAAGGCTGCGCCCAAGCGCAAGGTCAAGGTCGCCAACCTCCCCAAGGAGACGGCAGCCGTCACCACCGGTAAGGAGGCTGAGTAGGGATGTTCGAGTCCCTCAAAGGCTTCGGCGTCACCTTCGGCACCATGTTCAAGAAGGTGGTGACGGAGGAGTACCCCGAGGTCAAGAAGGTGACCGCGCCGCGGTTCCACGGCCGTCACCAGCTGAACCGGCACCCGGACGGGCTGGAGAAGTGCGTCGGCTGCGAGCTGTGCGCGTGGGCCTGCCCGGCGGACGCGATCTTCGTCGAGGGTGGCGACAACACCGAGGAAGCGCGCTACTCGCCCGGTGAGCGCTTCGGTGCCGACTACCAGATCAACTACCTGCGCTGCATCGGCTGCGGCCTGTGCATCGAGGCCTGCCCGACCCGTTCGCTCACGATGACGAACGAGTACGAGCTCGCCGACGACAACCGCCAGGACCTGATCTTCACCAAGGAGGACCTGCTCGCCCCGCTGCTGCCCGGCATGGAGCAGCCGCCGCACCCGATGCGGCTGGGCGAAAACGAGCAGGACTACTACGTGAACGGTCCGCAGCTCGCGAAGGTGGCCCAAGAAGGTAAGGGGACACAGCAGTGAGCCTCTTGACGTTCCTGGCGCAGCAGCCGGAACCGGTGCAGCGCGTCGCCGACGTCGTGACGACGGGCGAGGCGATCTCGTTCTGGATCCTCGGCCCGCTCGCGCTGGCCGGCGCGCTCGGCATGCTCTTCGCGCGCAACGCGGTGCACTCCGCGCTGTGGCTCGTGGTGACGATGCTCAGCCTCGGTGTGCTGTACATGATCCAGCAGGCGCCGTTCCTCGGCTTCGTGCAGATCATCGTCTACACCGGCGCGATCATGATGCTGTTCCTGTTCGTGCTGATGATGGTCGGCCGGGACAGTTCGGACTCCGTGGTCGAAGTGATCCGCGGCCAGCGACTCGCGGCCGCGTTGCTCGGCATCGGGTTCGCCGTCCTGATGGTCGGTTCCGTCGCCCGCGCGCTCACCTCGGTCGAGTCCAGGGGCCTGGCCGAGGCGAACACCACGAACGGCGGCAACGTCGGCAACATCGGCCAGAAGCTCTTCACGGACTACCTGTTCGCGTTCGAGCTCACGTCGGCGCTGCTGATCACCGCCGCCCTCGGCGCGATGATCCTGGCCTTCGTCGGCCGGGACGGGAAACCCTCCAAGAAGACGCAGAAGGAACTCGTCGAGGAGCGCTTCCAGGAGGGCAAGCGGGTCGGGTCCATCCCCGGTCCGGGTGTCTTCGCCACCGCGAACTCCGTCGCCACCCCCGCGCTGCTGCCCGACGGCAGCGTCTCGGAGGAGTCGCTGTTCGAGGTCATCGAGGCGACCGACAAGGCCACGCTCTCGGACGACGTCGCCGACGTGGCCGGCACCGGGCACGAGGCCGACGCGCACGCGCTCAAGGGAAGTGAGTCGTGACTCCCACGTACTACCTGCTGCTGTCGGCACTGCTGTTCAGCATCGGCGCCGTCGGCGTCCTGGTGCGCCGCAACGCCATCGTGGTGTTCATGTGCGTCGAGCTCATGCTCAACGCGGTCAACCTGAGCCTCGTGACGTTCGCGCGGATCAACGGCTCGCTCGACGGTCAGGTGATGGCGTTCTTCGTGATGGTCGTCGCCGCGGCGGAGGTCGTGGTCGGCCTCGCGATCATCATGTCCATCTTCCGGACGCGTCGCTCGGCCTCGGTCGACGACTCGAACCTGCTGAAGTACTGAGGGGTCACCGGTGACGGAACCTGTTGCCGCCAGCGGGATCGCTTCTCTCGCCTGGCTTCTGTTGGCGCTGCCCGCGTTCGGCGCGGCGGTGCTGCTGGTCGGTGGCAAGCGCACCGACAAGTGGGGTCATCTGCTCGGCTGCGCCACCATCCTCGGCGCGTTCGGCTACGGACTCGCGCTGTTCTTCTCGACGCTCGGCCTGTCGCCGGAGGAGCGGGTGCAGAACGTGCACCTGTTCAACTGGGTGGACATCAACGCGCTGACCGTCGAGTTCGGACTGCGGATCGACCCGCTGTCGCTCACGTTCGTGCTGCTGATCACCGGTGTGGGTTCGCTGATCCACATCTACTCGGTCGGCTACATGGCGCACGAGGAAGGCAGGCGGAAGTTCTTCGCCTACCTCAACCTCTTCGTGTCGGCGATGCTCCTGCTGGTGCTGGGCAACGGTTTCGTGACCCTGTACTTCGGCTGGGAGGGCGTCGGTCTCGCCTCGTACCTGCTGATCGGCTGGTACCAGTACAAGCCGGAAGCGGCGTCGGCGGCCAAGAAGGCCTTCCTGATGAACCGCGTCGGTGACCTGGGTCTGGCCATCGCGATCTTCCTGATGTTCAACCGCCTCGGGACCACGCAGTACACCGAGGTCTTCAGCCGGGTCAGCGAGTTCTCGTCCGCCGAGGTCCTCGCGATCACGCTGCTGCTGCTCCTGGGCGCCTGCGGCAAGTCCGGTCAGTTCCCGCTGCAGGCTTGGTTGCCCGACGCCATGGCCGGCCCGACCCCGGTGTCCGCCCTGATCCACGCGGCAACGATGGTCACCGCGGGTGTGTACCTGATCGCCCGCTCGAACCCGCTCTACAACCTGAGCGAGGACGGCCGCCTCGTCGTGATGATCATCGGTGGCGTCACGCTGCTGATCGGTTGCATCATCGGTTGCGCCTACGACGACTTCAAGAAAGTCCTGGCGTACTCCACGGTCTCGCAGATCGGTTACATGATCCTCGCGGTGGGCCTCGGCCCGATCGGGTACGCGCTGGGCATCATGCACCTGCTGACGCACGGTTTCTTCAAGGCAGGGCTCTTCCTCGGTGCCGGTTCGGTCATGCACGGCATGAACGACGAGGGCAACATCCGCCGGATGGGCGGGCTCTACAAGTTCCTGCCGATCACCTTCGTCACCTGGACGCTCGGCTACCTCGCGCTGATCGGCATCCCGCCGTTCGCGGGCTACTTCTCGAAGGACGCCATCATCGCGGCGGCGTTCACCGGCGAAGGCTGGCGCCCGTGGGTCTTCGGCGGCGTCGCACTGCTCGGTGCCGCGCTGACCGCGTTCTACATGACGCGCCTGCTGATCCTCGTCTTCCTGGGCCAGCCCCGCTGGAAGGACCTGAAGGCGGAGAACGGCAAGGACTACCACCCGCACGAGTCCCCGCTGTCGATGACCATCCCGATGATCATCCTGGCGGTCGGTTCGGTTGGTGGCGGTTGGTTCCTCTCCTCCGGCGGACGTCTGGCCGGCTGGCTGGAGCCCTCGCTGGGCGAGCTCAAGGAAGAGCACGGCGTGATCTCGCACGGCATGGTCGGGATCCTGACCGTCGTGCTCGCGGTGGTCGGCGCCGGTCTCGCGTTCCTGCTCTTCGGCCGCGGCAAGCAGCCGGTCGAGCGGCCGGCGCGGGTGTCGTTCCCGGTGCGCGCGGCTCGTGCGGACCTCTACGGCAACGCACTGAACGAGGCCCTCTTCGCGCGGCCGGGCACCTGGCTCACCCGCGCGCTGGTGTTCCTCGACCTGAAGGGCGTCGACGGTCTGGTCAACGGCACCGCGGCGCTGCTCGGCGGTAGCTCCGGCCGGTTGCGCAGGCTGCAGACCGGGTTCGTCCGCTCCTACGCACTGTCCATGCTGCTGGGCTCGATCTTCGTGCTCGGGGCGCTCCTGGTGGTGAGGTTCTCGTGACCTGGGTTCTGATCGCACTGCTGGTGGTGCCGCTGGTCGGCGCGCTCGTAGTGGCGTTCCTGCGCAAGAACGACACGAAGGCGAAGTTCGTCGCACTGGCGTTCTCGCTCGTCGAGCTCGTGCTCGCCGTTCTGCTGTGGACCGCCTACGACCCGGACGGCGAGCGCATCCAGCTCGCGTCCGGCGTGACCTGGATCGAGTCGTTCGGCGTCCGGCTCTCGTTCGGCATCGACGGCATCGCACTGGTGATGATCGCGGTCATCGCGCTGCTGATCCCGCTGGTGATCGGTGCCGGCTGGACGGAGAAGCTGCCGGCCGGTCGTTCCCAGGGCGGGTACCTCGCGCTGATCCTGGTGCAGGAGGCCGTGACGGTCGCGGTGTTCGCCGCCACCGACGTCTTCCTGTTCTACGTGCTGTTCGAGGTCATGCTGATCCCGATGTACTTCCTGATCGGCGGCTACGGCGGCGCGCGCAGGCAGTACGCGGCGGTCAAGTTCTTCCTGTACTCGTTCCTCGGCGGCCTGATCATGCTGGCCTCCGCGATCGGCGCCTACGCGATGGCGTCGGACGAGCTGGGCAAGGGCACGTTCGACTGGGCCACGCTCGTGACGGTGGTCCGCGACGCCGACGCGACGACGCAGACCTGGTTGTTCCTCGGCTTCTTCCTGGCGTTCGCGATCAAGGCGCCGCTGGTGCCGTTCCACACCTGGCTGCCGGACGCGGCCGCCGAGGCGCCCATCGGCGTCACGGTGATCGTCGTCGGCATCCTGGACAAGGTCGGCACCTTCGGCATGCTGCGCTACCTGCTGCCGATGTTCCCGACGGCGTCGAAGAACCTGGCGCCGCTCGTGCTGGTGCTCGCGGTGGCCGGTGTCCTTTACGGATCGCTGCTCGCCACGGGTCAGCGGGACATGAAGCGGTTCCTGGCTTACGTCTCGATCGCCCACTTCGGCTTCATCGCGCTCGGCATCTTCGCGTTCACGTCGCAGGCGGGTGTGGGCTCGGTGTCGTACATGCTCAACCACTCGATCTCGACCGGCATGCTGATCCTGGTGATCGGCATGGTGATCGCCCGCGGTGGTTCGTCGCTGATCTCCGACTACGGCGGCATGTCGAAGGTGGCGCCGCTGCTCGCCGGCATGCTGCTGATCTCCGGTCTGACCACGCTGTCGCTGCCGGGCACGAACTCGTTCGTCTCCGAGTTCCTGGTGCTGATCGGCTCGTTCCCGACGCAGCCGGTCTACACGATCATCGCGACGGTCGGCATGGTGCTCGCGGCGCTCTACGTGCTGTGGCTCTACCAGCGGATCATGACCGGCCCGCTGCGCGGTGACGCGCTCATCGGTGCGGCGGCGGGTCCGGGTGCGGTCGGCGACCCGGAGAAGAAGACGGCCATCGGCGACCTCACCAAGCGCGAGATCGCAGTGCTGGCACCGCTCGTTGTCATCGTGCTGGCCCTCGGGTTCTACCCGCAGCCGGTGCTCGACGTCATCACCCCGACTGTCGGGGCGACGCTGACCGAGGTCGGCGTGACCGACCCGGTCACCGTGCAGGAAGGCAAGTGACGTGAACCTTCTCGTCGCTCAGGCGCAGCAGATCGAGGCGCCGGAGATCGATTACGGCGCCATCGCGCCGATGCTGGTCGTGCTCGGCGCGGCCTGCCTCAGCGTGCTGCTGGAAGCGTTGCTGCCCAAGTACCAGCGGTGGGCCGTGCAGCTCGTGCTCACGCTCGTCACGCTGGTCGCGGCCACCGGCACGTTGATCCTCTACGCGACCTCGGAGCGTCCCGAGCAGGGCGTGGCGACGCTGGCGGGCGCGATCGCGGTCGACTCGCCGGCGCTGTTCCTGTGGGCCACGTTGCTGGTGCTGGCGTTCGGGTCGGTGTTGCTGATCGCCGACCGCTCGGTGGAGCCGGGGGGCGCGTTCGTGGCCCAGGCCGCGATCCGTCCGGGCACCGTCCAGGACCGCGCGCAGGCGACGAAGACCGGCATGCAGACCGAGGTCTTCCCGCTCACGCTGTTCGCGCTCGGCGGCATGATGACGTTCGTCGCGTCGAACGACCTGCTGACCATGTTCATCGCGCTGGAAGTCCTGTCGCTGCCGCTGTACCTGCTGTGCGGCCTGGCTCGCCGTCGTCGCCTGCTCTCGCAGGAAGCGGCCGTGAAGTACTTCCTGCTCGGTGCGTTCGCCTCCGCGTTCTTCCTGTACGGCGTGGCTCTGCTGTACGGCTACGCGGGTTCGGTGAAGCTCTCGGCCATCGCGACCGCGGCGGCCGGCACGGACCGTTCGGACACGCTGCTGTTCGCGGGCTTCGGCCTGCTGGTGGTGGGTCTGCTGTTCAAGGCGGCCGTCGGCCCGTTCCACGCCTGGACCCCGGACGTGTACCAGGGCGCGCCGACGCCGGTGACGGCGTTCATGGCCGCGTGCACCAAGGTCGCCGCGTTCGGCGGCATCCTGCGCGTGCTCACGGTGGCGTTCGAGAACACGCAGTGGGAGTGGCGCGGCGTTCTCTACGGCGTCGCCGTGGTGTCGATGGTGATCGGTGCGGTGCTGGGTCTCACGCAGACCGACGTGAAGCGCATGATCGCGTACTCGTCGGTGGCGCACGCGGGCTTCCTGCTGATCGGCTCGATCGCGTTGACCCCCGAGGGCACCTCGCCCGGGGTGAGCGCGACGCTGTTCTACCTGCTGGCGTACGGCTTCACCACGATCGCCGCGTTCGGCATCGTGTCGCTGGTCCGCAACTCGGACGGCGAGGCGACGCACCTGTCGCAGTGGGCAGGTCTCGCGAAGCGGTCGCCGATCGTGGCGGCCACCTTCACGTTCCTGTTGCTGGCACTGGCCGGAATTCCGCTGACGTCCGGCTTCATCGGCAAGTTCGTCGTGTTCAGCGCGGCGATCGAGGCCGGCCTGACGCCGCTCGTGGTGATCGCCCTGGTGGCCTCGGCCGTCGCGGCGTTCTTCTACCTGCGGGTGATCGTGCTGATGTACTTCAGCGAGCCGGCGCCGGATGGCCCGACCGTCACCGTGCCCGGTGCGTTCACCACGATCGCGATCACGTTGGGTGCGGTGGTGACCTTGGTGCTCGGTTTGTGGCCCACGTTCGTGCTCGATTGGGCGGGTACCGGCACCTTCCTCAGCTAGGTGTACGTAGTCTGCTGGTGTGACCAGTAGCGAGCATGAGGGACCGGGGTTCGCGTTGGTGGACCCCGTGCTCACCGAGGTAGTCCAGGACGGCCTGGCCGAGGTGGAGCGCAACCTGCACGACGTCGTGCAGAGCGAGTTCCACCCGGTCACGGAAACCTCGCTTCACCTTGTGGAGGCGGGCGGAAAGCGGATCCGCCCGCTCTTCACACTGCTCGCATCGCAGTTCGGCGCCGACTGGGACCGGGAAAAGGTCATCAAGGCGGCCACTGTGGTCGAGCTCACCCACCTCGCGACGCTCTACCACGACGACGTCATGGACGAGGCGACCATGCGGCGCGGAGCGGTCTCCGCGAACGTCAAGTGGGACAACAGCATCGCGATCCTCACGGGTGACTTCCTGTTCGCCCACGCGTCCCGGCTGACCGCCGACCTGGGGACGGACGCGGCGCGGATCATCGCGGAGACCTTCTCGGTCCTGGTGACCGGCCAGATGCGCGAGACCGTCGGCCCGCAGCCGGGCGAGGACCCGATCTCCCACTACCTGAAGGTGATCGAGGAGAAGACCGGCGTCCTGATCGCGACGGCGGCTCGCTTCGGCGGGATGTTCTCCGACGCGACCGACGAGCAGATCGACGCGCTGCGCCGGTACGCCGAGGTGATCGGTGCCGCGTTCCAGATCTCCGACGACGTCATCGACATCGCGTCGCCGTCGGTCGAGTCCGGCAAGACACCGGGCACCGACCTGCGCGAGGGCGTGAAGACGCTGCCGATGCTCTACGCGCTGACGGACCCGTCCGAGACGCGGCTCGCCGAGCTGCTCGCGGGGCCGATCACCGAGGACGAGCTCGTGGACGAGGCGCTTTCGTTGCTGCGCAAGTCCTCCGGCATGGACAAGGCCCGCGAGACCCTCGACGACTACGCCGACCGAGCCCGCACCGAACTGGGCAAACTGCCTGAATGCGCCGCCCGCGCCGCCCTCGAAGAACTAGCCACCTACGTAGTGGCCCGCTCCCGCTAACTGCTGGCTGACCGCACGCGGGGCCCTTCCGTACTGTCAGATAGTACGAAAGCGCCCCGCGTGCGGTTGCGGACCGCGTCGAAGGTGAAGATCGCTAGGGCCAGCCAGACGAGGGCGAACCCGATCCACCTGCTGGGCGGCATCGGTTCGTGCACCACGAACACGCCCCAGACGAACTGCAGGACCGGCGCGAGGTACTGCAGCATGCCCATGGTGATCAGTGGAATCCGTTGCGCGCCGGCGCCGAACAGCACCAGCGGGACCGCCGTGACGACTCCGGTGCTGAGGATCATCAACGTGTGGCCGGTGCCTTCGGTGGTGAAGGTGTTCGCGCTGCCGAGCACGATCAGGTAGACCAGCGCGAGCGGGGCGATCACCGCGCTCTCCGCGGTGAGGCTGGAGATGGCGTCCAGCGGCACCTTCTTCTTGAGCAGCCCGTAGACGCCGAACGAGCAGGCCAGGACGAGCGAGATCACCGGCAGCCGGCCGTAGTCGACGGTGAGCACGATCACAGCGATGGCGACGACGCCGATCGCGACGGCCTGAGCGAGACGCAATCGTTCTTTGAGGAAGATCATGCCGAGTCCCACGCTGACCAACGGCGTGATGAAGTAGCCGAGTGCCGACTCGACGACGTGCTGGCTGTTCACGGCGTAGATGTAGGTGCCCCAGTTCACCGTGATCAACACGGCGGCGGCGGTAACGATCAGCCAGCCTTTCCCGGATAAATCAAGGAAAGGGCGCCATCTCCGTAGGAACGCGACGACGATGGCGAGCGTGACGAACGACCAGACGATTCGGTGGGCGAGCACCTCGATCGGCTGGGCGGGCACGAGGAGTGGCCAGTAGGCGGGGAACAGGCCCCAGAGGACGTAGGCGAGTACGCCGTACGTGACGCCTCGCCCTTGGGTGTGAACTTCTGTCGAACTGAGGGAAGAGGTCGTCAGAGGCGGCACAAAATGCCACTCTACGCTGGCGTTTCCTCCGGCTGTTTGCGCTGAACGGCGTAGTGACGGAGCATCATCGAAGGCACTGTAGTTTGGCCGTGCTCACCCTTCCGAGTGAGTGGGGCCGGAGTGTGGTCGTAGAAGGGGCTTACCCGTGAATGTCTTCGGGCAGGTCTGGCTGTGGAGTCTGCTGTCTTTCGTCGCGGGAGCCGTGCTCACGTGGCTGGTGATGGTTCGGCCTGCACGCCGGCAGGTGGCCGAGCTCGAAGATCAACTTCTCGAAGCGCGCAGGTCGGCACCCCCGATCGCGACGCAGCTTCGCGACGACGACTTCGAGGTCGACGAGTGGGACGACGCTCCGCCGCGTTCGCTCAGCGACGAGGTGCTGGCGCCGCCCGTTCCCGCGCCGGCTCCCGCCCCCGCGCCGTACGTGGAGCCGCCCGCCTACTTCGGCGAGCCCGTGCCGACGCCGTCGCTGGCGCCGCTGCCGGTCGCCGAGCCGGAGCCGGAACCCGTCGCCGCTGCTCCTGAGGAGCACGAGGAAGAGCCCTCCGCCCCGGTCCGCCAGTACATGGAGCCGGAAGAGGCCCAGCGCCGCTTCGAGGAGCAGCTGGCCGAGCAGCGGGCGCTGGCCGAGGACGACCGCCCGCGTTCCCTCTTCGAGCGACTCGCCCCTGGCGACGTGCCGGAGGAGACGCCGGCCGAGATGACGACGGTCCTGCCGCGATCCGGGCTCGAGGCCGCCGACTTCGACGACGAGCCGGAACTCCCCGCGGAGCAGCCGTCGTACGTGCCCACCGTCGCGGAGCCGACCGCCGAGGTCGCCGCGCCGGTCCACGAGCCGACCGCCGGTCCCGAGATCGACGAGCAGCCCGACGACTTCATCTACCAGCCGCGCGAGGTCTGGGCCGAGGACGAGCAGGAGGCGTTCCTCGACGAGGCCCGCGAGCAGGAGGACGAGCCCGCCCGCACTCGGTCCGAGCAGACGACGTACATCGCGGTCGAGGAGGGCACCTGGCCCGCCAACGACCTCACCGGCGAGTACCCCGGCCTGAGCGACGAGATCTCCGGCCAGCTGGACGGGTTCGTCGAGCCGGAGTCGCCGGCCGAGCAGACCGGCCTGATCGAGCCGATCGACCTGGACGCGCCGCACGTGCGCAACGGCGTCTTCGAGACGACGCTGGCCGACGAACAGGCGTTCACGGAACCGGAGCCCGAGCAGGAACCGGCGCACGCGTACCGCGAGCCGCAGGAATCCGCGCACTCGTTGCGGCAGGAGCCCGCGTACGAGGAGCCCGAGCCCGCCGTCGAGGAGTTCGTCGAGCCCGAGGTCGCTCAGGACGAGCCGTTCACCGACCCCGGTGCCCGCGAGCCGTACACCGACTCCAGTGCTGCCGCGCCGCTTCCCGTTCGTGAGCCGTTCGCGGATCGCAGCGTCTCCGAGCCGCTCCCCACGCGCGAGCCGCTCCCCACGCGCGAGCCGCTCCCCACGCGCGAGACGCTTCCCGTTCGTGAGCCGTTCGCTGACTCCGGCGCTCCCGCGCCGCTTCCCACGCGCGAGCTGTTCACTGATCGCAGCGCCCCTGCGGCCTTTGCCGACCACGGCGCGCCCGCCCCATTCACGGCCCCCGGTGCCCCGGCGCCCGCGCCGTTCTCGGCGTTCGAGCCGCGCGTTGAGGCTGAAGAGACCCAGGAGCGCACGCCACGTGCCGTCGGCGCCGCGTTCTCCTCCCAGACCGCGGAAGCACCCGCCCCCGCCCCGGTTCCCGACCGCCCGCGGTCGCTGTTCGAACCGCTGCTGGACGCCGACGAGCCGTTGCCCGCTCTCGGCCAGACCCGCACGCTCCCGGACTCGAGCAACGACCAGCCGTTCGTGCCGAAGTTCGTGCCGAGCGGCGAGCCGTTGCTCGCCGCCCCTCCGGAGCCCGAGCCGGAACCCGAGACCGACCTGCCGCAGCGGACCACCGAAGCGGGTCTGCCGATCCGCGAGGCCCGGCGCACCACCCAGCAGCGGCAGCAGAGCTTCTCGGCGTTCGCGGCCTTCGAACAGCCGAAGCAGGAAGCCCCGCCCGCACCCGCGGCGGCACTTCCGGCGCGGCCGCGCCCGGTCGGCTTCTCGCCGTCCACGGGTGGCGCGCCGGCCCCGAGCAGCCGTCCCAACGGCGCGCCCGCCGGTCCGTCGTCGCGGTTCCAGCAGCCGGAGGGCTTCAACCCGCGTTCGCCGTTCGGTCCGGGTTCGGTGCTGCCCAAGTCGGACGGTCACGCGCCGGCCGCGGACTTCGCGGTGAAGGCGACCCTGACCGGTCGTCGTTACTACACCGAGGGATCGGCGAACTTCGGCGAGACGCGTGCGGACGTGTGGTTCCGCACCGAGTCCGACGCCGAGAAGGCCGGGTTCCGACCGGCCCCCTGACCGGGACGCTCTTGCAACGCGAAAGGCCCGCCAGCAGCGCGCTGGCGGGCCTTTCGCGTGTTCTGAGCTCTAGCCGACCACGGTCCAGGTGTCCTTGCCGTGCAGCAGCTTGCTGAGGTTCGCCGGCTTGGCCGCCTTGGCCTCGTTCACCTGCGCGCGCACGCCGTCGTCGTACGTCGGCCGGTCCGCCCGCCGGAACACGCCGGTGACGGTGTGCGTGAGGTCCTGCGTCGAGAGCCGCGAGAGCGCGAACGACAGGTTCAGGTCCGACGCGTCGTGCACGACGATGTCGCTCGCGTCCACGTCCGCGGACTTGGCGACCGTGAGCCCGAAGCCCTCGCGGGTCACGCAGTACTCGCCCTCACGACCGAACCGGATCGGCTCGCCGTCGACGACGTTGATGATCCGCCGCTGTGCCTCGTCCGCGTCCTTCAGCACGTCGAACGCGCCGTCGTTGAAGATCGGGCAGTTCTGGTAGATCTCCACGAGAGCCGACCCGCGGTGTTCCGCGGCCTGGCGCAGCACCGAGGTGAGACCGGCCTTGTCCGAGTCCAGCGCCCGGCCCACGAAGGAGGCTTCCGCGCCCAGTGCCAGTGACACCGGGTTGAACGGGTGGTCGACCGAGCCGATCGGCGTCGACTTGGTGACCTTGCCTTCCTCGGAGGTCGGCGAGTACTGGCCCTTGGTCAGGCCGTAGATCCGGTTGTTGAACAGCAGGATCTTGAGGTTCACGTTGCGGCGCAACGTGTGGATCAGGTGGTTGCCGCCGATCGACAGCGCGTCGCCGTCACCGGTCACCACCCACACGCTCAGGTCCGGCCGCGCCACGGCGAGACCCGACGCGATGGCGGGCGCACGGCCGTGGATGGAGTGCATGCCGTAGGTGTTCATGTAGTACGGGAACCGGGACGAGCACCCGATGCCCGAGACGAACACGATGTTCTCGCGCTTGAGACCCAGTGACGGCAGGAACGACTGCATGGTGTTGAGCACGATGTAGTCGCCGCAGCCGGGGCACCAGCGGACTTCCTGGTCCGACTTGTAGTCCCTGGCAGTCTGCTTCTCGTCGGTGGTGGGAACCCCGGTCAAGCCGGGGATTCCGAGGTCGATCGCAGTCACGCCGACACCCCCTTGATCACGTCAGCGAGCACGTCCTGCAGCTCTTCAGCCTTGAAGGGCAGCCCCTGCACCTTGGTGTACGACACGGCGTCCACCAGATACTTCGCCCTCAAGAGCAACGCCAGCTGCCCCAGGTTCATTTCCGGCACGATGACCTTTTCGTACTTTTTCAGCACCTCACCCAGGTTCTTCGGGAACGGGTTGAGGTGCCGCAGGTGCGCGTGCGCGACCGGCAGACCCAGCTTGCGGACCCGGCGAGCCGCGGCGCCGATCGGGCCGTAGGACGAACCCCAGCCCACGACCAGCACCTTCGCCTCGCCGCTCGGGTCCTCGACCTCGACGTCCGGCACCTCGATGCCGTCGATCTTCGCCTGGCGCAGGCGCACCATGCGGTCGTGGTTCTCCGGATCGTACGAGATGTTGCCGGTGACGTCCTGCTTCTCCAGACCGCCGATGCGGTGCTGCAGACCGGGAGTACCGGGCACCGCCCACGGCCGGGCCAGCGTCTCCGGGTCACGCGAGTACGGCTGGAACGTCTCCGGGTCCGTCGCGAACTCGACGCTCAGGTCCGGCAGCGTGTCGACGTCCGGGATCAGCCACGGCTCGGAGCCGTTCGCGATCGCGCCGTCGGACAGGAACAGCACCGGCGTGCGGTACTTCAGCGCGATCCTGGTCGCGTCCACCACGGCGTCGAAGCAGTCCGAGGGGGACTGCGGCGCCACGATCGGCACGGGCGACTCGCCGTTGCGGCCGAACATCGCCTGCAGCAGGTCGGCCTGCTCGGTCTTCGTCGGCAGACCGGTGGACGGGCCACCGCGCTGCACGTCGATCACGAGCAGCGGCAGTTCGGTCATCACGCCGAGGCCGATGGTCTCGGACTTGAGCGCGATACCGGGACCGGACGTCGACGTCACGCCGATCGCACCGCCGTAGGACGCACCGAGCGCGATGCCGATGCCCGCGATCTCGTCCTCGGCCTGCACCGTGGTGATGTCGAAGTTCTTGTGCTTGCTCAGCTCGTGCAGGATGTCCGACGCCGGCGTGATCGGGTACGTGCCGAGCACGACGGGCAGCTTCGCGAGCTGGGCCGCCGCGACGATGCCGTACGCCGTCGCCGTGTTGCCGGTGATCTGGCGGTAGGTACCGACGTTCAGCTTCGCGGGCGCCACCTCGTAGGTGACGGCGAAGGCTTCGGTGGTCTCGCCGTAGTAGTAGCCGGCGCGGAACGCCAGGACGTTGGCCTCGGCGATGTCCGGCTTCTTCGCGAACTTCTCGCGCAGGAACCGTTCCGTGCCTTCGGTGGGCCGGTGGTACATCCACGACAGAAGGCCGAGCGCGAACATGTTCTTCGCGCGTTCCGCGTCCTTCTTGCCGAGCCCGGTCTCCTCCAGCGCACCGATGGTCATGGTCGCCATGGCGACCTTGTGCACCTGGAACCTCTCGAGCGAGTCGTCCTCGAGCGGGTTCGAGTCGTACCCGACCTTCGTCAGGTTCCGCTTCGTGAACTCGTCGGTGTTGACGATGAGGATGCCGCCGTCCGGCAGGTCGACGACGTTCGCCTTGAGCGCGGCCGGGTTCATCGCGACGAGAACGTCGGGACGGTCACCGGGCGTCAGGATGTCGTAGTCGGCGAAGTGCAGCTGGAACGACGACACACCGGGCAGCGTGCCCTGTGGTGCGCGGATCTCGGCGGGGAAGTTGGGCTGCGTGGCGAGGTCGTTGCCGAACGCCGCCGCTTCCGACGTGAACCGGTCTCCGGTGAGCTGCATGCCGTCACCGGAGTCGCCGGCGAAGCGGATCACAACGCGATCCAGCTTGCGGGTCTCAGTGCTCATTCCTACGCCGATACCTCTCTCCAAGGGTGGCTGTGCCCCACCGCGAGGGTAGTCGCCAGGACCGCCTGCGAGACGGGCCGTGTACCACCAGGCGAGACGAACTGTCCCATCTGCCGCACCGGGTCCTTAACTGAACGGTAAGCACTGCATTACCAGCGGATACCCGAATGCGGCAGACGTCACCCTCGATACCTGTTACTCAAGGTAACACTTACCGCCCGCTGATCCGAGCCTTCATCGCGGCAAGCCTGGCAGCGAATTCTGGAGTGTCGATCGAAGCCACCTGTGGCCGCAGCTCCGTCTCGACCGCCTCCGCGTGGTCGTGCATTGCATCGGTCGCCCGCATCGTGGCCTTGATGGTCCGCACGAGTGCCGCTGGTGCCTCGGCAGCCGCTTTTGCCAGCTCTTTCGCTACTGCGAGTGGGTCTTCGGCGGTCGCGTAGACGAGGCCGTGCGCGAGCGCCTGGTCAGCGTCCAGGATCTGCCCGAACAAGGTCATCGCCGTCGCGGTCTGCCTGTTGGTGATCTTCTGCAACATCCACGTCATGCCGCCGCCGGGGTGAATCCCGAGCTGCAGGAACCGAGCGTCGAACCGCGCTTTCGGCCCGGCGATCCGCAGATCCGCGGCCAGCGCGAGGTTGAGCCCGGCCCCGACCGCCGCACCGTTGACGGCGGCGATCGTCGGAATCGTGGCGTTCGCCACGGCCAGGAAACCCTGGTAGATCCGCTTGAGCCCTTCGTCCTTGGAATTGCCGAGCTGCGTGAGGTCCGCGCCGGCGCAGAACGCGGGCGGCGCACCCGTGACGATCAGCGCGTTGGCCGTCTCCTCGGCCTCCTTGACCTTGTCGTGCAGCTCCTGCGACAGATCGATCGTCAGCGCGTTGCGCCGTTCCGGGTCGTTGATCGTGATCACGGCGACGGAATCGTGGTGCTCCAGCAGAACCTCAGCCATGGGCTCTATGGTGCCGGGGGCCGGTCGAGGAGCCGGGACAGGACCACCGTCGACACCGTCCGATCGATGATCTCGACGGCGCGCAGCCGTTCGAGCGCGGTCTCCAGATGATGGATGTCCGCCGCCCTCAGGTGCACGATCGCGTCCGCCGCACCGGACACCGTGTACGCGGCGCTGACCTCCGCCATCGGCTCCAACCGGTGCTGGATGTCGTGCGGCGCGACGTTCCCCTTGCAGTGCACCTCGACGAACGCCTCGGTACCCCACCCGAGAGCCTCGGGGTCCACCACCGCCGTGAACCCCCTGAGCACCCCCGTGTCCAGCAGTTTGTCCACCCGCCGCTTCACCGCGGGCGCACTCAGCCCCACCTCCTTCCCGATCTCCGCGTAGCTGGATCGCGCGTTGGCCATGAGGCACGAAATGATTCGCTGGTCGATGCTGTCCACACGCAACATTCTGCCCTAGTTAACGCAATGTCGCGGCGTTGTTCGATGGTCCAGGTGCCCTTTACATTTCGATCCATGACGGTATCCATCTCCGGGCCCGGCGAGCCGATCACGCTCGACATCGCCACGCCCCTAGCGCCGACGCGCATGCCGACGACCCGTCGGTACCTCATGTGCCCGCCGACGTACTTCACGGTGGAGTACGCCATCAACCCGTGGATGGATCCGACCCAGCCCACCAGCACCTCGCTGGCAGTGGAACAGTGGACGGCTCTCAAGGAAACCTACGAACGCCTGGGCCACCAGGTAGACGTCATCGAGCCCGTGGTGGGCCTGCCGGACATGGTCTTCTCGGCCAACAGCGGCACCGTGATCGACGGCCGAGTCCTGGGCTCCCGCTTCCGCGCCTCACAACGCTCGGCCGAAGCCGACCACTTCCGCCGCTGGTTCCTCGGCGCCGGCTACAAGTCCGTGGTCATGCCCACCGCAGTGAACGAGGCCGAAGGCGACTTCACCTGGACCGGCTCGTTGTTGCTGGCCGGCACGGGCTTCCGCACCGACCCGCACGCGCACTCCGAGGCCCAGGAGGTCCTCGGCGTCCCGGTCGTGTCGCTGCAACTGGTCGACCCGCGCTTCTACCACCTCGACGTGGCTCTGTTCATGCTCGACGACCAGTCCCCGTCACCGCTGGTCGCCTACTACCCGGAGGCGTTCTCTCCTGGGTCTCAGGCCGTGTTGAAGCGCCTGTTCCCGGACGCCGTGATCGCCAACGACGACGACGCCGTGTGCCTGGGCCTGAACGCGGTGTCCGACGGCAAGCACGTCGTGATGCCGGTCGAGGCAACGCATCTTGCCGAGCAGGTGGCGCGGCGCGGGTTCGAGCCCGTGTTCGTGGACATCTCGGAACTGCGCAAGTCGGGCGGCGGCCCGAAGTGCTGCACGATGGAACTGCGCGGCTGACCTCGCCCACGCAGTCCTTCTGATCTGCGCTGGTCTACGGCTTGAAACAGGCCTTGACCAGCGCAGATCTATTTTCGGGATGAAGCGGCGTCCGTCACTGACCGGCACCGAACGACGGATGTCGTCACCCTCCACGGGACAGTCACGGGACGGAAAAGCCCCCGGCGATGATTGCCGAGGGCCTCTGACCTGCACGAACACACTACCTCTTGCTCGGCCGTCGTTCCGTCGATCTTGGCCCTCGACCGGTCACGTCGAACGTCGGGTGCGGTCAGTCGCCGAGGAACCACAGATGCAGATGAATCCCGCGCTCAACGACCTGACACAACTCGCGCGCCTGGGTGACCTCCGGGCGGTGGCGCGCATCAAGTTGGTGGCGCTCGAACTGGACCAGTTCCTTGACTTGAGGGCCAGTGCCTATGGCGACGCGGACCGCGCAGAACTGGTGACGATTGCGCGAGAGAGGGCCAGCCTGGAGACCGGCACGACGTTCGACACCGCTCAGACTTTGCTCATCGGTGACACGCCGCGAGACGTAGCGGCCGGCCGGATCGCAGACGTGCGCGTGATCGCCGTCGCGAGTGGTCGCAGCAGCGTCGAGGAACTGCAGGCGGCTGGGGTCAACACCGTGCTGCCCGACTTGACGGATCTCGCCTCGCTGCGACGGCTGATCATGGGGTAGCTCCTCATCTCGCTACATGGTTTCGAGCAGCCAGGAGCTGGCGAGTTCGTTTCGCGGGTCCGCTCGAAGCATCGTCCTGATCGCTCCGCCGGTGAGACCTCAGGGTTTCGAATATCCGACCGGTTGCAATCAACAGGGCGGTCATCTGTTTCATGCCGGAAACCCCTCGACATACCCATCCTGGTGAGCGCTCAAGCGTTCGTCGTAAACACTTTCGAGTGAATGCCGCCGGAAAGTTGGTCTGTCCACTTGCGACGGAGGCGGTCGGCGCTAATGTGACGGCACTCGATTCACCGCGTGCATTCCTGCTCGGTCCTGAGCAGGGTGCCATCTGAGCGGTCCCTTATCTGGCAAGAAACGGAGAAGTTTCCATGTTCAATTTGGACGCCCTGCGTCGGACGGTTCTCGGGTCTGTAGCAGTCACCGTCGCGGTTGGTTCCGTTCTGGCGTCGTCCGCGGTCGCTTTTGCTGGTGAGGGCGACGGTAAGGCGTCTGACTTCAGCCAGGTCGCTGCTGCGCCGGTGTACGCCGAGGCGCCGATTGACCAGGTCGTCGGCACCGTTGGTGCGCCATTGGTCAACGCGAACATCCCGTGCCCCGCTCCGTGGCAGCAGGGTGGCCTGCTCGGCTCGGACTACAACGCCTGCAACACGGCCCCGGTCTACCAGCAGAGCGCGCCGGTGGGCGGCAACCTGGGCGGCGAATCCAGCTCCCGCAACGAGGGCTTCGGTCAGACCGCTGCCGCGCCGGTGTACGCCAACGCGCCGATCAACCAGCTCGTCGGCACCGTTGGTGCGCCGCTGGTCAACGTGAACATCCCCTGCCCGGCCCCGTGGAACCAGGGTGGCCTGCTCGGCGCCGACTACAACGCCTGCAACACCGCCCCGGTCTTCCAGCAGGACGCGCCTGTCGGCGGTGACCTCATCGGCACGGAACGGACCTGGGCGAACCACCCGACGGGCTTCGGTCAGACCGCTGCCGCGCCGGTGTACGCCAACGCGCCGATCAACCAGCTCGTCGGCACCGTCGGTGCGCCGCTGGTCAACGTCAACGTCCCGTGCCCGGCTCCGTGGCAGCAGGGTGGCCTGCTCGGTTCGGACTACAACGCCTGCAGCACCGCCCCGGTGTACCAGCAGGACGCGGCCGTCCACGGCAGCCTGATCGGCCGGTAAGGCTCAGTCCGCTAATACTGAAGTCACTTCAAGAGTGACGGGGTGGATGTCGCCGCTCAGGGCTCGGGCGACATCCACTCCGTTCGTCTAGGCATTCTTGCTTGCACTTGCAAGAAGTGTCGGGCAGATTTCTCAGATTCTGTTGGCCGCTGGCTTGGCCGAATCTTCGGGGCCGCCCGCCTGAAGGCAAGTTCCTGTCCCGGGCGGGCAGACGCACGGCGTCGGCGAGCGGAATGAAGAAGCCCTGTTCGCTGCCTCGGCGGACAGGGCTTCTTTGCTGAAGAAGCCGCCCAGCCGGGCGAAGTGTGTTGCATGAAACGGGCGTAGATCGTCAAACGGATCGGATGCCCTTCCCAACGGTCGCTGCGGCGGCTCTGAGCTTCCGATGCCCATGTTGACGTCGAGCATGTCGGGCTTCAGGTGATGGTTGCCGCTCGCGTCAGCAGCGCGCCTGCCGGCTTGGCCAAGCTTCAGTCCCGCTGCACGATGAAGATCCTCAAGGCCGACGTGCCCGGCGACGCCGCACGAGGTCGCGCCAGGACGTAGGTCCTGGGGGACGTCGACACGATTCGCGATCACGGCAGGTCCGTGGCGAGCTCAGCTTCGTTTCGACGTCCCGATGCTCGGATGGTGTTACACGCCCTGCAACGGCGGGTGCGGCTCCTCGGGCGCCGGCGGAGGCGTGAGCTTGGCGTTGAGCGCCTGAGCTTCCTGAAGCTGGTCTTCCAGGGTGACGATGCGGCAGGCGGCATCCAGTCCGGTGCCCTCGTCCACCAGGGCGCGGACACGGGCGGCCAGGCGCAGTTGGTAACGGCTGTAGCGACGGTGTCCACCGGCCGAACGTTGCGGTTCGATCAGTTTTGCCTCGTCCAGGCTGCGCAGGAAGTTCGCCGTGGTGTTGAGCAGTTCCGCGGCCCGGCCCATCGTGTAGGCGGGGTAGTGCTCGTCATCGAACTTCTCGGCTGTGGTCTGCGGCTCGTCGTCCGCTGATTTGTTGGTACCTGGGGTCATCGCGCCTCCGCATCACGAGGGGCCCCGGTGCGTAGCACCGGGGCCCCAGGGTTGTTGGGTTTCACTTCCACCTAGCCGACCGTGAGATCGACTCTCTCTGTCCGCATGACCCCTGGCAGAAGCGGGCGTAGCGGGGATCGCGTGTGCGTAACCGAAGACCACCTTCCAATCTGATGGAACTGCGGTACCCGTCCGGCGGAGTTCAGCCGAAGGCGGGCGATCCGATGGCGTGCAACCCTTCCCTTCTCCTCTGATCACTACTTTTTCTCACGTGGCTGTCGGCACCGGACCTCATGCACGTGCCGGCTTCACTTCCGCCGACTGCCCTTGCAACTTCGTACTTCAACTGCGTCGTGCACTTGCTGATCCAACGGCTGTCGGTTCGGTATTTCCTTGCGTACTGCGGTACTGCTCACCGACTGCCTGCGGTCATCTGCCTGAAGCCCTCGAACTGCGGCTCTGGCACGCCTGACCGTCTTGCGCTCAACTCACGGGTAGTTCGTCATCTCCCGTGCCACATTGTCTCTTGTCCAACGAGAAGAAGAGTACATGGACCTGGCGGAGAATGTCTACCTCAGCCACCATAGATTTTCTCGTTCGGGTGACGTGGCTCCTCTCACCTGGCCTGATTCGGCACCATCACCCACATCGCCACCGCACCGAGCGCCGCGGCGACACCAGCCACAACGAACGCCAGAGCGGACGACCTCTCGATCACGAAGCCGCCGACCGCCGAGCCGATGGGCATCCCGAGGATGTTGAGGCTGATCGACACGGCCAGCACCCGGCCGAGCTTCTCCGGATCGGTGCGGCGCTGACGCAGCGTCAACAGGCCCACGTTGACCAGCCCGGACACCAGACCGACCACGACCAGGCCGATGGTCAGCCCGACGATGCCGCCGACGGCGACCACCGCCGCGACCGCCGTGAGCGCGGTGCCCACGATCATCGCCGCGCGTTCGCGGCCCTCGCGCAGGACGTGGCCGACGATCAAGGCGCCGACGATGCCCGCGAAGCCGGCGACGCCCCACAACAGTCCCGCCCGTGCGCTGCCCGCGACCGTCGGCACCGCCACCACCAGCACGCCCCAAGCCACCTGGTAGAGCCCGTAGGACACGACCAACGCCCGCAGCACGGGGTGTGTCAGGACATAACGCACGCCTTCGACGGTGGAACGCAGCAACGGTCGGTGTTCGGTGTGTGTGGGAGGTGTGGCCGGCAGCAGCAGCATCAACGCGCAGGCCACGGCGTAAAGCACAGCGACGACCAGCATGGTGGTCCGCCCGCCCGCCAAGGCGAACAACGCGCCCGCGAGCACCGGCCCCAACACCTCGACCAGGTTGAACAGACCGCTGTCCAACGCGTTCGCACGTTCGGCGGCCGGGCCGGGCACCAGTCGCGGCAACAACACGCGCACCCCGGCGATGTTCAACGGGCTGGTGAGCGAGTACAGCACCGCCAGCACGACGATCGGCACGATGCCGCCGGAGACGAACGCCAGCGCGCCGACCAGAACCGCGCTCGCCACCAGGTCGGCCACGACCGAACGCACCGCTCCGACGCGGTCGAGCAGGGCGCCTGCCACAGGACTGATGATCAAGCCTGGGGCGACCGCGGCGAACACCACGACACCGGCCAGCGTCGGCGACCTGAAAACGTCGAGCACGTGCAACACCAGCGCGAGCGTGAACATCTCCTCGGCGAGGCGGGAGAACAGTGCGGCGCCGAGCAGGGGCGCGACCTGCGGCATCAGCACGACCTGGCGGTAAGTCAGCTTCGGCTTGGTCCCGCGAACCGGCATTCGGCGGACGTTATCCACTCGTCGGCCGACTGTCGCCCAGGTTTTTGCCGGTCTCCGACGGAAGCTGATTGGGTGGGCGTGTGCTGTTTCAGGAAGAGCTGATCGGGCGTGTCCGAGAGAAGTGCGCGACCGACGAGGGGTTGGACGCAGCGCTGATGTACGGCTCCTTCGCCGCCGGCGAGGCGGATGAGCACAGCGACATCGAGTTCTGGCTGTTCTTCACCCCGCAGAGACACGCCGAGATCGATCCGCATTCGTGGTGCGCCGACATCGCGCCGATCAGCTACGGCTTGCTCAACGAGTTCGGTAGCTATGTCGCGTTCTTCCCGGGCCTCGTGCGCGGCGAGTTCCACTTCGCGACCGTGGACGAGATCGCCGGCGTGGCGGAGTGGCCGGCGCGCGGTGCCGCGGTCGAGCGGATGCTGATGGTCGATCGCCGTGGAGCGCTGGCTCCGGTGCTGCGCGGCCTGCCCCAGCGGTACGTGCCACCGGTCGACAGCCCCGAGATCATCGCGAAGTACTGCGACCCCTTCGCCAACTGGCTGGTGCTGGCACACCATCTGGCGGCGCGAGGTGAGGATCTGCGTGCGTGGGACGCGCTCGGACACGCCCAGCGGCATCTCCTGTGGATGGCGCGTCTCGCCGAGGAGTCCACTGCGCACTGGTTGACCCCATCGCGAGGTGCCGAGCGTGAGTTGTCCGCAGAGATGGTGGCGGGGCTGAGGGCAGCTACGTCCGCCGCGTCGCCGCAAGAGCTGACCGAGGCACTGCGCGCCGCCTTGGAGCTGGGCCGCCGCCTGTGGCCCGTGATCGCCGCCCGTTTCGGGCGAGATGCCCCGACCGCGCTGTTCGCCGAACTCGACGCGTCCCTGAGTGCCTGAATCCGGCTGATCCGGCGTCCCCGACGGCCTAGCCTCGGGGGAGTGCCCAACATCCTCGTGATCGGCTTCGATCCGCACACCATCCCCGGCTTCGACCCCGCTCCCGTCGCGGCCGGCATCGAGCAAGGCAGCAAGGCGTTCGCCGAACTCGGCCTAGCCGAAGACCTCTTCCTCGTCGACTTCGCCGAACTGGACGGCCGTGCCCAGGCCAAGCTCATCGAGAAGCTCCGGCAGAAGCAGTACGACGCGGTGGTGGTCGGCGGCGGCATCCGCAAGGGACCTGGGCTCTTGGAGCTCTTCCAAACCGTGGTCAACCTCGTGCACTGGAACCAGCCGGAGGCGGCGATCGCCTTCAACGACAGCCCCGTCGACAGCCCGGACTGGGTGCTCAAGGCCTTGGAACAGAAGCGCAACTGTTAACCCACAACATCGGGTGAACCGCCACAGCGCTCGCTCCGTACCCCTCTTCAGAACAGCACCAAACGCTGTCCAGCGATCAAGTCCGCGCAGGTCAGCGTCCAACACCCCGACAACGCTACGAAGCGTGATCGCATCACTCGATCGCGTGGTCGTCGACCTAACCCATAACGAGAGCCGGGCTCACGCCGAACTAACAGACAGCTCCGCCAGTTCGTCAGGAGGCAACGATGAACTTAAGCAGGACGCAAGCGGCTCGCTGACTGTCTGTTAGCAGCGGATAGCCCAAGTCATCGGAAACGTGACGAGAGTCACCCAACGGGCGCTCAGGCTTGCCTGCGCTCGTGACGCGAGGTTACGTTCTCGCCCGCCGATAACGGTTTGGTCACCGGCAGGACACAGGAACCGCAGTGCATAGGGTCCAAAGTCCGGCCCGGAATCCCCCGCCGAGCAAGCCCGGTGGCCAAGCTCCCCGACGCAGGAGGCTCCCCCTTGGCCCGGCACAGCAAGGCCGCCGGCCGAACCGTGTACACGGTCGTGCCCACAGCTGAAACGAAACCCGGCGCTCACCGCGTCGAGGACGACAAGGTTCCGCTCGCTCACCGGGTGAGCGCCATTGTCGTCGCAGCAGGTGTCGCCGCCGGCACCGCCGCCATCGCGAACGCGGCCACGAGCGGCACTGCCACGGAACTCGCCGCAGGTGCGGCCGAGCTGGGCGCTCTTCCCGACCAGCAGGCCAAGACGATCCAGACGATTCACGACGTGAACCCCGGCACCCAGGTCGGTCGTCTCCTGCAGACCCAGCAGATGTACGCGCAGCAGGCGTTCGAGCAGGCCACCAAGGTCGCCGCGGACGCCCACGCTCAGCGCGAGGCGGCTGCCAAGGCCGAGGCCGAGCGTCAGATCGAGATGCGCAAGCCCGCCAAGCAGCGCGAGGTCGAGGGCTGGATCAAGGAAGCCATCAAGGTCCTGCAGGCCAACGGCACGAACATCGACAACAACAGCGTCGACGAGATCTACACGATCATCATGAAGGAGTCGAACGGCAACCCCAACGCCGTGAACAACTGGGACTCCAACGCGATGAGGGGCACGCCGTCCAAGGGCCTGATGCAGTGCATCGACCCGACGTTCCGCGCCTACAAGCTGCCCGGTTACGACAACATCCTCGCGCCGGTCGACAACATCATCGCGGGCGTTCGCTACACCTACGCGCGCTACGGCGGCTTCCACAACCACCCCGGTCTGGTCTCCATGGGCCTGGGTGGCGGGTACCGGGGGTACTAAAGAGGCCAATCACGCCGTGTCGGGGTGCGCGAAACCCATCGGCGAGCGATGCTGTCAAACAGGTTCACCCACAAGCATGGCGGCCCTAGCGGGCGCACGCCCGGTAGTGCTCCCATCGAAGCGATTTCCCGAACGCAGGGAGTGGCCGATGAACGAGCAACAGGCACGCGACGACGAGCTGGCGAAGATCCGCTCGGAGGCGACGAGTTGGCTGGCCAAGATGGCCAAAGCCCAGCAACGTCCCAAAGTCGAACAGCGGAGGCCTGAGCACGACGCCATGACACCCGCGAAGAAGTAAGGACAAGCACCACCAGGGAGCGCCTCGGCTACGGCCGGGGCGCTTCTGCTTTGAAGGCCGACCACAGCAGGTTGAGCGGATGATCCGCCGGATGCTTCGACAGCTCGTCCGTTCGGGCGAAAACGCCCACAAGCCGCTCCAGCGAGTCATCTGAGAGCTCGACGACGCGGAGCCCCCCGCCCTCCCGGAGCTCGTTGTTCGACGCCACCACGCCCAAACCAGACGTCACGATCATGGCTCCCTGGACGAGGTTCGAGCGCAGCAGCGAGATGCCGTACTGGATCTCGTCGATCTCGGCCGCGATGTCGAGCCCCTGCCGGTAGTCCGGCCCGAACCAGCCGCGCAGGAACTCCGCGATCAACCCGGCCCCCGGCACCACCAACGGCACCGAGCGCAACGACGGCACGCGCACGCGGTCGCCCACGACCGTCGTCGGCAGGTTCGTCAGCAACGCAAGCCCGCCGCGCCGCCACTCGATCACGTCGAACTCGGGACGCTCCCAGCCCGCGCCGGCGCGCGTCACGACGCTGCCGCAGACGATGTCGACCTCCTGCGTCTCCAGCTTCGTCCAGATGTCCTTGGTGCGGATGTGCACGACCTTGAGGTCCACGTCGCGCTCCCGGAACTCGTCCGCGACGTGGTGCCACGCCTTCGCGAGCGTGTCGAGCATGTATCGGGTGGTGCCGACGGTGACGGTCGTGCCGAGCTTGCGGCGGCACTCGTGAATTCCGTCGAGCCACTCCGCGAGCGTCTCCCGCGCCAATTCGACGAGCGACTCACCAGTGGGCGTGAACAGCACGTCTTTTCCGCGTCCCTGCTTCACCACGAGCGGTTCGCCGCACAGTTGCTGGAAGTTCCTGTTCAGCGTGTCGATCTGCTTCTGAACGCTCGACTGCTCGCGACCCAGTGCCCGCGCCGCCCGTAGGGCCGAACGGGTCTCGTGCACCGTCAGAAGCGTCCTGAGCTGGTCCATTGTGGTATCCAGGAGTGCGCCGGGCATGTTCAGCAGACGGTGCAGCGAGGTGCTGGTGGGAAGCACCAGCTGGGACGAGCCGGACATCGAGACCCTCTCTGATGTTCTATCGATCAGTTGAACTGAACTTGACCGCATTTCGCTGACAAATTATCTGCAGATCCTGTTGGCTAATCCCTGGACACATATCGCGCGGTGTACAAAACTATCTGCGGCGACCACGCGTGGGAGCCGATTCCGGGGGGAATCATTGGGGGGTGGGGGTCCGCCAGGCGCAAGCCGGCGGGCCCCCAAGTATTACCCTCGCTGGTTGTGACCGTTTCCGCTCGCCCGGACGATGTTGTCCTGAACTGGGGCACCACCTACCGGGTCACCGTCCTCGAACTCGGGCTCGCCTGCTGCGGAGTCGAAGTGATGGCCGCACTCGACCGCCTTCCCGACCTCGGCGTCACGCCGGTCGACGGCGCGGGCGAGGCACACGTTCTCATCGTCTCCGGCACCGTCACGGACGCCATGTTGCCTGCTGTGATCCGCAGTTACGAGGCCATGCCCGAACCCCGTTACGTGATCTCCGTGGGCGCCTGCAGCAACACCGGCGGCCCGTACTGGGATTCCTACAGCGTCACCAAGGGGATCGACCAGGCCCTGCCGGTCCACGTGGCCGTTCCCGGCTGCCCGCCGCGCCCCGAAGCGCTGCTCGAAGGACTCAAGGCGCTGCACGGGCTGGTGCACGCATGACCGCCCCGAAGACCGCCTTCGGCCAGACGATCCACCACGTGGCGCTCGCCGACTGGCTCACCACGGCCACCGAGCACCACCGGAACGGCTGCCTGATGTTCGACTGGCTCGGCGTCGAGGACGCGGGCCGGCCGGGCGCCGCCGGGCAACGTCACGCGGTGTTCCTGCACGTCATCGACCCGCGGACGCGCGAAGGCGTGATGCTGCGGACCGAGCTCGACGAGAGCGGTCAGCTGCCCAGCGTCGCGCACCTCTGGAAGGGCGCGCACTGGCACGAGCGCGAAGCGGCGGAGATGTTCGGCATCACCGTCGACGGCGAACTCGAGCACCTGCTGCTGCCGGACAGCTTCCAGGGCCACCCGCTGCGCAAGGACTTCGTGCTGGCCTCCCGCGTCGTGCGCCCCTGGCCAGGCGCGCTGGAACCGGGCGAGGACAACACGAGCGCCCCGAGCCGCCGCCGCACCGCACCACCTGGCGTGCCCGACCCGTCGTGGGGCCCGCGCAGAGAACGTGCCAGTGAAGAGGAGCAGTCGTGACGAACCTTCCCCCACGTACGAGGGGCGTCATCGCGCTGTTGGACGCCAACTGCACGGTCTGCATGATCTGCGCGCGCGAGTGTCCTGACTGGTGCATCCACATCACGAGCCACACCGAGGTCGAGCAGCAGCCGGGAAGCGCCCGCCCGCGCAGCCGCAACGTGCTCGACCGGTTCGCGATCGACTACGGCCAGTGTCTGTACTGCGGCATCTGCGTCGAGGTCTGCCCGTTCGACGCCCTGCACTGGGCACCGGAGTTCGGCTATCCGGGAACGGGCTCGATCGAGGGCGAGGGCGCCGTCGCGGAACTGGTCCACGAACGCGACGTGCTCGCCACGTGGGTCGAGAAGGTGGCGCCGCCACCACCGCTCGACCCGGCCGCTGAGGCAGCGCCGGAAACGGCCACCGGAACCGGCAGGAGGCCTGGTTCGTTGAGAGGTAGGACGTAAAAGACCCGGAGGCGGAACCGTGCACAAGCACTTCAACGGGTTGAAGACGGCCGTGCTGCTCGGCGGGATGAGCGCGCTGATCATCGTGATCAGCGGGTTGTTCGGCCGGACCGCACTGGTCATCGGCCTGGTGTTGGCCTTGGGCGTGAACGCCTACGCGTACTTCAACTCCGACAAGCTCGCGCTGCGTGCGATGCGGGCCCAGCAGGTGTCGCAGGTGGAGCAACCTCTCCTCTACGCGATCGTGCGGGAGCTGTCGCAGAAGGCGCGCCAGCCCATGCCGAGGCTGTACCTCAGCCCCACCATCGCACCGAACGCGTTCGCGACGGGCCGCAACCCGCGCAACGCCGCCGTGTGCTGCACCACGGGCATCCTGGACCTGCTCGACGAACGCGAACTGCGCGCCGTGCTCGGCCACGAGCTCGCACACGTCTACAACCGAGACATCCTGATCAGCTGCGTGGCCGGCGCGCTGGCCGGCGTGATCACGATGCTCGCGAACCTGGCCCTGTTCGCCGGCATCTTCGGCGGCGGCGACGGAGACGACGACGGCCCGGGCCCGCTCGGCCTGCTGCTGATCGCACTGCTCGGCCCGATCGCGGCCACCGTGGTGCGCCTGGCCGTGAGCCGCTCGCGCGAGTTCCAGGCCGACCAGGCCGGCGCCGAGCTCACCGGCGACCCGCTGGCACTGGCGAGCGCGTTGCGCAAGATCGAGCTGGGGACGCGGGCGGCGCCGCTCGCACCGGAGCCGGAGGTGGTGTCGCAGAGCCACCTGATGATCGCGAACCCGTTCCGCTCGGGGGAACAGTTCGCGAAGTGGTTCTCGACTCACCCGCCGATCGCCGACCGCATCCGCAGGCTCGAGGAGATGGCGCGGCGTTAGCGCCCGACCTTCGCCACGGCCATGAGGTACTCGCCGTACCCGGACTTGCCGAGCTTCTCGCCGAGCGCGTAGCACTCCTGCGCGGAGATGAAGCCCATTCGCAGCGCGATCTCCTCGGGACACGCGATCCGCACACCGGTCCGGTGCTCCAGCACCTGCACGAACTGCCCGGCCTCGAGCAGCGAGTCGTGCGTGCCGGTGTCGAGCCACGCGAACCCGCGGCTCAGGTCCACCAGCTGCGCCCGGCCGTCGCGCAGGTAGTGCAGGTTGACGTCGGTGATCTCCAGCTCGCCGCGCGGCGACGGCTTGAGGTTCCGCGCGATGTCGACCACGCCGTTGTCGTAGAAGTAGAGCCCGGTGATGGCCCTGTTCGACTTCGGCTTCGCGGGCTTCTCCTCGATGGACAGCAGCTTCCCTGTCGCGTCGACCTCACCCACGCCGTACCGCTCGGGGTCCTTGACCTGGTACCCGAACAGCACGCAGCCGTCCAAAGAGGACACCTGCTCCTGCAGCGTGGTGGAGAAGCCCTGGCCGTAGAAGATGTTGTCGCCCAGCACCAGCGCCACGTCGTCGTCACCGACGAAGTCCGCACCGATGACGAACGCCTCCGCGAGCCCGTTCGGCGCGGCCTGCTCCGCGTAGGAGAAGGCCATGCCCCACTGGGTTCCGTCGCCGAGCAGGCGGCGGAACAGCGGTAAGTCCGTCGGCGTGGAGATGATCAACACCTCGCGGATGCCGGCCAGCATGAGCACCGACAGCGGGTAGTAGATCATCGGCTTGTCGTACACCGGCAGCAGCTGCTTGGAGACGGCCTGCGTGATCGGGTGCAGGCGCGTCCCACTGCCACCGGCGAGGACGATGCCCTTCACCGGTAGTTGGTGAACTGGAGGGCGATGCCGAAGTCAGAGCCCTTCAGCAGGGCGATGACGTCCTGCAGGTGGTCCTTCTTCTTGCCGGAGACCCGCAGCTGGTCGCCCTGGATCTGCGCCTGCACGCCCTTGGGCGCCTCGTCGCGGATCTTCTTGGCGATCTCCTTGGCCTTCTCGGACGTGATGCCCTGCACGAGATTTCCCGTGACCTTGAACACCTTTCCGGACACCGCGGGCTCGCCCACCTCGAACGCCTTCATCGAGATGTTGCGCTTGACCAGCTTCTCCTGGAAGACGTCGATCGCCGCCTTGCAGCGCTCCTCGGTCTCGGAGGTGAAGGTGATCGCCTCCTCGCCGGCCCAGGCCACGGTGGTGTTGGTCCCGCGGAAGTCGAAGCGCGTGCTCAGCTCCTTGGCCGCCTGGTTGAGCGCGTTGTCGACCTCCTG
Source organism: Lentzea alba (assembly GCF_011067745.1). GTDB lineage: Bacteria > Actinomycetota > Actinomycetes > Mycobacteriales > Pseudonocardiaceae > Lentzea > Lentzea alba. Next base: position 1,495,789 of record NZ_JAAMPJ010000001.1, on the reverse strand, counting down.
CCGGTCCACCTTGCTCACCACGTCGAACGACGGGTCCGCCACGACTTCACTCCTCAACGATCTCGGGGTCACAGCCAGCGTCGATGCTACTGGGGTACCCCGATTTGGGGCCTCCCGAAGGGGTTATGTATTGTTCCGCCTGCACCGTTACGGCGGTGTGGGGCGGGTTGCCCGAGCGGCCAATGGGAGCGGACTGTAAATCCGTCGCGAAAGCTACAGAGGTTCGAATCCTCTACCCGCCACAGCACTACGAATGGGCCTGTGACCAGCGCGAACTGGTCACAGGCCCATTGTCGTCTTGTCCGGTTGTGTCCGGCTCGAACCGGCGTTCTACGGCCATCCTTGCCGAAGTTATGCCGAAGTTATGCCGACGCTGCGAGTCTTCCCATCGCTGCTTGAACCAGCGTAGGCCGAGATCTTTACCGCAGACCGCTGTTCAACGGCTCGGCCGTGCCGAGGCGCAGGGGCGGATCGAGCAGGCCTGGGAAGCGGTCGCGTAGATCGTCGGTGCGGGCGCGCGGGTCCTGGGCTTGTGGACCTGGCCGGGAAGATCAACGCTCCCGGCTACCTGACCCTGTTCTACAACCTCGCACGTGGCGGCCCGGCGCACACGGTGGTCGTGTACGGCCTCAAGTTCCGCCGCAAGCCCAGCGGCGACTCGATGCTGCTGGTCATGGACCCCAAGGGCAGCGGGAGCCTCGCGGTGCGCAACAACGACGGGTCATCCTGGCTGGTCGAACCTCAAGCCGCAGCGCTGCGCCGGCCGTTCACGACGGCTGATTTCCGCCAGCGATCGTCCGGTGTGGACGTCCAGACTGTGCGGTGTGAACACGGAAGTCTTTGCGCACCAGTCCATCGAGCCCGGCATCCTGTACTTCGGCACCCCGGTCGTGCTGGTGTCCAGCGAGAACGAAGACGGCACGGCCAACCTGGCGCCGATCTCCTCGGCATTCTGGCTCGGCTGGCGGGCGGTACTCGGTTTCGGTGCGAAGTCGCAGACGGCCCGCAACCTGCTGCGCACCGGTGAGGGTGTGCTCAACCTGCCCTCGGACGAGCTGGCCCCGGCGGTGGACCGGCTCGCGTTGACCACCGGCGCCGACCCGGTGCCGCCGACCAAGGCCCAGCGCGGCTACTTCCACGTCGCCGACAAGTTCGGGCGTGCCGGGTTGACCCCGGTCTCGTCGGAGACGGTGACACCGCCGCGGGTGGCCGAGTGCCCGGTGGCGATGGAGGTCGTCGTCGAGGCGGTGCACCCGATCGCGGAGGCGGACGAGAGCCAGCGCGGGTCGATCATCGCGTTCGAGGTCCGCGTGCAGCGGGTGTTCGTGCACGAGAACATGCGGCTGGCCGGCACCGACGACCACATCGACCCGGACGCCTGGCGCCCGCTGATCATGAGCTTTCAGAAGTTCTACGGCCTCGGGCCGCAGGTGCACCCCTCGACGCTGGCCACGATCCCGGAGCGGCTCTACCGCGGTCCGGACATCGACCGCGCCCGCACCGTGCCCGCGAAGGCGTGACCCACCCCCTGCGATCGCCCGTTGGCCGGGCACCCCTTGCCGAACTGTTGCCGAAACTGTGCGTGTAGACCGCAAAACACGAGGTCAAGCGTGATGTTCGCGGCACTCTGTAAATCCGTCGCGAAAGCTACAGAGGTTCGAATCCTCTACCCGCCACAGCAGGACATAAGACCTTGTGACCAGACAACTGGTCACAAGGTCTTTGTAGTGTTGGCGGGTCGGGTCCGACTCGAACCGGAGTTTCCCGACGGCTGTACCGAGGACGTACCGAAGTACGCGACCGAGGGGGATCTCCATGCGCACGCAGATGGCCACCGAGGCCGGCAGAACCACGGCGCCCAGCGAGGATCGCGCGCTGGTCGGGCCGAACCTGCTCGCCGTGCTCGACGGTGTGACGGCGAAACCGGAGACCGGCTGCGAGCACGGCGTCGGCTGGTTCGCCGACCAGCTGGCCGCGGAACTGCTGCGGTTCGCGCACCTCGGTCCGGCCCCGGCGTTGACCGAGGCCATCAAGCAGGCTGCTGAGCTGCACTCCGGCACCTGCGACCTCGACCACCCTGGCTCGCCCAGCGTGGCGATCGCGATGGTGCAGATCAAGGACGACGTGTTGCGGTACTTGGTGCTGGGTGATGCCACGGTCGTGGTGGACACCAAGCGCGAGCTGCACGTCGTGAGCGACACGCAGACGAACCGCACGGCCGGTGCGAAGCCCTCGGACGTTGAGCATGCGCTCACAGGTGAGATTCCGGTGCAGGACGTGCGCCGTGTCGCGGTCCTCTCCGACGGCGCTGCACGGGCCGTTGACCTGTTCGGTCTCTTCGATTGGCCCAAGGCGCTCGAACTGATGGCGGCGAACGGGCCGGACGATCTGATCCGCAAAATGCGACAGGTCGAAAAAGAGGACGTCAAGGCCGTTGAATGGCCGCGCACGAAGGTTTCTGACGACGCGACCGTCGTTTATCTCGAACGGTGACGCTCACCGCGCTGGACGACGTGCTGCGCGCCGCCGCGAGCGTCCGCGTCGCCGAGATCGAGTGGTACGGCGAGGCGCTCGTCGACCTGTCTCGAGAAGAGGACCGCGATCGGTTGCGCGCGGCGATGAAGGTCGAGTCGTTGCCGGGTTACGTGTGCGCGTGCCGCGGCCAGGTTCGGTTCGAGTTCCTCGACGCGCAAGGTGAACTGCTCACCGTGGTCGTACTCCACCACGGCGTCTCGATTGCCTGGCAGTGGCAGAGCGGCAACGCGGAGCTCGCGGACGGCCTGGTGCTGTTGCGCTGGTTGAAGGAGCACGGCCTGCCTGGCGTGTTGCTCAGCAACAGCGAACGGCCGGAGCGCCTGGCCTGGATCGCGGCCATGCCTCCCGCGCTGGAGGAGATGGCCGGGGATCTGGTCGGCCACTTCGAGACGCCCGCCGACTCCAGCCGCGTGGTCCGGGCGCGCGAGCGGATGCAGGTCGTCGACCCCGTGACCCGTGTGCTGCAACTGCTGGCGTGGAACTCGGCCGGCGTCGGCAGGGGTTCGAAGCACCCGCCGTACGAGGACGTTCCGGGCCTCGTCCTGCGCGAGACACCGATCGCGGAGATCATCGCCGCACTCCAGGATCCCCAGGCCGATCAACGTCATGACAAGGGTGCGGCGCGCCTGTTGCTCCTGGGCAACAGCAGGATCAGGCAACGGCTGGACGTGGCTCGCCTGCCCGGACCGCTCCGGGTCCGTCTCCGGGAAGCGGCCCGCGGGCACGAACTGCCGCGGTGGGCAGAGCGCCTGCTGGATCCTTACCAAGAAGTGGGTACCTGACAAAATAGTGGGTACTTGTCGGCTCGCCAGTGGCCGAACCAGCATGAAAAGCATGGGGATCCAGGAAAAGAACTACTTGGGGAAGAAGGCCGTCGTCACCGGCGGCACGCACGGCATGGGCCGCGCGGTGGTGGACAAGCTGATCGAAGGCGGCGCCGAGGTGCTGCTGACCGGCCGCACGACGGAGAAGGCCGAGGGCGTCAAGGCACACGCCATCGCCTCCGACGCGGCGAGCCTGACCGACATCGCCAACCTCAAAACCGAAGTAGCGCAACGACTTCAAACCATCGACCTGCTCTTCATCAACGTCGGCCACGCGACGCTGCGCGAGATCCAGGACGTCACCGAGGAGGACTACGGCCACACGTTCGACGTGAACACCAAGGGCGCGTTCTTCACCGCTCAGAAGCTGGCGCCGCTCATCAACGAAGGCGGATCGATCATCTTCACCACCTCGATCGCGCAGACCGGCGGCGCGAAGGGGATGAGCGCCTACTCGGGGGCGAAGGCGGCGGTGCGGTCGTTCGGCAGGTCCTTCGCGGCCGAGCTCGCGCCCCGCGGCATCCGGGTCAACGTGGTCAGCCCCGGCTTCATCGACACGCCGTCCATGGGTGTGACCGGTGTGCCACAGGACGTTCTGGACGTGTTCAAACAGCAGGGCGACGAGATCACGCCGCTCAAGCGCCACGGCACCGCGAACGAGGTCGCGGCCGCCGTGCTGTTCCTGGCCTTCGAGGCGACCTTCACCACCGGCGCGGACCTGCCCGTCGACGGTGGCCTGGGGCAGGGCGTGAGCGCGTAGAAAAAATCTTCGAACTACCTGTCACACATCCGTCGCCCGCCGGGTCGAGAGGGCAGAAGACGATGAAGACAGGGAGAACGAAGATGAGGATCGCCAACCCCATGATGTCCGTGCCCGGTGCCATGCAGGCGCTGTTGGGGCTGTCCGAGGCCGCGGAGAAGACCGGGCTGGACAAGAACTTCCTGGAGCTGGTCTACCTCCGGGTCAGCCTGATCAACAGCTGCGGGGTCTGCATCGACTACCACAGCAAGCTGCTGCGCAAGGCGAACGAGACCGACGAGCGCGTCTACTCCGTGGCCGGTTGGAGGGACGTGCCGTACTACACGGACGCGGAGAAGGCGGCGTTCGCGCTCGCCGAGGAGATGACACACGTGCACGTGAGCGACGACGTGTGGAACGAGGCCGCGAAGCACTGGAACGAGGCACAGCTCGCGGGGCTCACGGTCGCCATCTCCGCGATCAACGTCTGGAACCGCCTCAACGTGGCCACGCAGCAGAAAGTGGCCTGAAGAAGGTTGAAGCCGGCGCGCAAGAGCTTCCTCTCTCTTGCGTGCCGGCTTCAGCGCGGAGCATACCCCATGTCGAACAGATGTTCGATCATTGGGCGATCAACACGCCGGTCAACTGGCGGCCAGCGCTGCCCGGCCGTCGTCGGTCAGTTCCGCGCAGACGCGCCGCCCGAAACTCGTCGGCTGCGTGGGGCGCAGCAGGCCCGCGTGCACGAGGTCGTGCGTCGCCATTTGGTCGCAGCAGGGCAGTCCGTCGACGTACAGGTCGGGTTCCGTGCCGCCGGTGACCTCGGCACGACCCGCGGCGACCGCCCGCAGCATCGCTCTCGCTCTTCCGCTGAGTTCCATTTCGACCCCCCAGGTGTGGTGTCCGAATCCGCTACCCCTTTGTCGAAATAGAGGCCGGATTCGTTCCACAAGTACGGGTTCGTTTGGGTTCTTCGCTTGTGTGAACGGGTAGATCATGTCCCACTAGGCCGTTCGGGTCGCGAAGACACGCCGGAGGACGAGCGCAGAGCCGGGCGGCGAACCCACAGCGTCCAGCGCGGCCGGTAGCCGTGCGAGTACCAGAACGGCGTCGAGCGCGGGTTCGGCAGGGCGTGGTGGAGCAGCGTCGACGCCACGCCGGCCCGGTCCAGCACGTCGTGGACGTGCGCCACGAGCGCGCTGCCCGCACCGCCGCCGCGAACGTCCGGACGCACGCCGAGGTGGCCGAGGTAGGCGAACGGGCGGGCTTCCGCGTACCGCTCCATCCACCCCGCGTCCGTCGGCATGTCGACGTGAAGCATGCCGACGGGCGTGTCGTCGCGAACGGCGAGCCACATCGCCTCGTGGTCGCGGTCGAGCACCTCGGCGAGCGCGGTGCGCAGGTGCTGCGCGCTGTTCGGGCGTTCGTTGACCATCCCGAACGCGGCGTCGTACCGAATGGTCTCCAGGTTCAACTCGACTGCGACGTCCAGATCGGCGTGCGTCGCCGGCCGGACGTGCACATCGGACGGCCGTTGCGGTGCCACGCGCTGTGCAAGGCGTTCGGCGACCACGACGAGCGGCGCGAAACCGTGTCGTACCAACGGAAGCGCGTCGCTGGTCTCGTGGCTCGGCAGCGTCACGATCGCCGCGGTGTCCGGGTCGTCCAGGCCGGTGAGCTGGGGCTCCCACTCGTCGAGCAGCGCGGGCAGGTCCCAGCCGGGGTGCCAGTTGAGGCCGTGCGTGCGCAGTGCTCCCCACGTGGGCATGAGGGAGTCCGGATCTGTCTCGCGGTAAGAGAAAATCTCGGTCACGGCCCCATCTGAGCATGGCCGAGGTCGACTTGTGCGGACACGCCACCCTCGCCGCCGCTCATGTGCTAGGCGGCGAGCAGGGGTTCACCACGCGTAGTGGGGTGCTCACATGCACCAATGACGATGGATGGGTCCTGATGGACTTCCCGGCGGACCCTCCAGAGTTGACTGACCCGCCAATCGGTCTAGCAGAGGCGCTGCCACATGCGACGATCAAGTCCGTCTCACGTGGGCGCTTCGACTACCTGATCGAGTTGGGAAGCGCCGCCGAGGTCCGTTCCTTGCGACCTGATGTCCAAGGACTGACACAATCCCGTCACGCGGAGTAATCGTGACGGCGATTGGCGACGGTGAATCTGACGTCGTGAGTCGCTGTTTTCGCCCGGCGGTCGGCATCCAGGAGGACCTCGTCACCGGATCGGCCCACTGCACGCTGGCGTCCTGGTGGGTGCCTCGGCTCCAGCGCGCTGACCTGCTGGCGGAGCGGGCGTCGCCGCGCGGCGGGTTCGTCGGGACCACCCTCGCCCAAGATCGTGTACTGCTCTCCTGGCGGGCCGTGACGGTGCTCCGAGGACGCCTGAGCGGCTAACCACGTCTGGGTGAATCGAAGTCACACGGGGTGCTCGACCTGCCATTTCGTCCCCCGAGCGGGGTACATTGGTGCCCCTGTGGAGGGGTCCTGATCGCCAAGTGCGGGACCCCTCAGTCACGCCTAGAGGTTCCCCCGCCCCAGGCCGACGAGGAGGCTGGATGTCCGACCGAGCGTCGGCCCCCGTGTCGGACTCGGCCGCCTGGTCGGCCAAGTCGACCAACCGCGCGTTCAGCGCGTTCGCCGTCACCCTCCTGGTGGCCGGTGTCGTCTGCGCGGGCATGGTCGCGGCCTGGCTGCCGGAGAAGGAGACCACCTCCCTCTTCTGGATCGGGCCCCTTCTCGTCGTCGGCTTCCTGCTGGCGGAACAGCTCGCCATCAACGTCGACGTCCGCAGCGGCGTCGCGTGGACGATCTCCTTCACCGAGATTCCGCTGGTCCTGGGCCTGTTGGTGGCCCCGTTCGAGGTGGTGCTCGCCGCGCACGTGGTCGCGGGCGTGGGCACGTTGCTCGGCCGGCGGATCCTGGACCGCGCCGTCTACAACGCGGGCCTCATGTTCATGGAGATCTCCGTGGCGTTCGCGGCCGCGGAGGCCGTGAAGCGGATGATCGGCGAGGGCGGACCGTTCTGGGCGGGTGCCTTCGTCGGCACGATCACCGTGCCGCTGCTCGCGAGCGTGCTGGGCCTGTGCGCGTTGCGGCTCATGGGCAAGTCGATGCGCGTCGGCAACAGCGTGCGTCTCGTGCTCCAGACGCTGGTCGTGGCGCTGCTGAACACCTCGGCCGGTCTCGTCGGCTTCCAGATCGTCTCCACCACCGCGTGGGGCGGCGTCCTGATCATCCTGGTGCTCGCCGGGATCGTGGCCACCTACCTCGCCTACTCCGGGCTGCTGCGCGAACAGCGCGACCTGGAGGCGTTGAGCGAGGTCAGCCTCCGCGTCGCGAGGTCGGGACAGCACGGCACCGGACCGCACCAGCCCGACGACGACCTCACCACGGGCGTGGAAGAGGACGAGTGGCAGCTCATCGCGGAGCGCATCCGCGAGCAGCTCAACGCCAACCGGGTCGTGCTGCGCCTGCGCACCGACCCGCAAGAAGCCATGATCACCCTCGTCGCCGGCGAACCGCTGCCCGACGAGATGACCGCGACCGACCCGCGGGCCGTGCGCGAGGACCCGGTCCTGCAACTGCCCGGCACGCACGTCCGCTACTACCGCGTGGCCGACGCGACCGAGGACGTCACGGAGGCCCTGCTGCGCCGGGACGCGCAGGAAGCGCTGGTCGTCCCGTTGCGCGGCGCGACCCAGCTGCTCGGCGCGGTCGAGGCGCACGACCGGCTGTCCCGCTGGCGCGGTTTCGGCAAGGCGGACATCCAGCTCCTGCGCACGCTGGCCTCGCACCTCGCGACGGCCGTCGACAACCGGCGGCTGCTGGCCCGCCTGCGGCACGACGCCTACCACGACCCGCTGACCGGTCTGCTGAACCGGCCGGGCCTGCGCGAAGCGTGCGCCGAGCCGTTGCGCGAGTCCCAGAAGGGAGTGGTGCTGCGCATCGACCTCGACATCCTGTCGACGGTTTCTGATGCGCTGGGCCAGGCCTGGGGCAACCGCATGGTCGTCGCCGCCGGACGCCGGCTGCGCGACGCACTCGGAGCCGACGTGCCGCTCGCGCGCTTGGAAGGTGGCGCGTTCGCCGCGTACCTCGACGACACCCGTGCCGCGTCCGCCCACGAGATCGCCGAACGGCTGCGCGCCGGGCTTTCCGTGCCGTATCCCGTCGATCGCCTGACCGTCGAGGCCTCCGCCGTTGTCGGCTATGCGTCCAAAGCGGACTCCGAGACCGAGGACCCGGACCCGGACGCGTTGCTGCAGCGGGCGGACGTCGCCGTGCGCGCGACGTCGGAAGGCACGCCGGTGAAGGCCTACGCGCCTTCGATGGGGCACCTGTTCCTGCGCCGCTTCCAGCTCGTGACGCAGTTCCGCCAGGCCGTCGAGACCGGGCAGATCTCCGTGCACTACCAGCCGAAGGTGGCGCTGCCGTCCCGTCAGGTCGTAGGCGCGGAAGCATTGGTGCGCTGGACACATCCGGAGTTCGGCCGCGTCGACCCGGACGAGTTCGTGCCCGCCGTCGAGGCCACTGGCCTGGTGGACGTGCTGACCGACTTCGTGATGGACCGGGCGCTGGAACGCGTGCGCCGCTGGCTCGACCGCGGGCTGCGGATGTCCATCGCGGTCAACCTGTCCGTGCGGACGCTGGGCGACGAGGACTTCCCGAACCGCGTGTCGGCCGCCCTGGAACGCCACGACGTGCCGTCCGGGCTGCTGACCTTCGAGCTCACCGAGTCGGGCGTCATGGCCGACCCCGAGCGCGCTCTGCCGGTGCTGCGGCGCCTGCACGCGATCGGTGTCGTGCTGGCGGTCGACGACTTCGGCACCGGCTACTCGTCGCTCGCGTACCTGCGGCAGCTGCCGGTGGACGAGGTGAAGATCGACAAGTCGTTCGTGCTCGGGATGGGCACGGATCTCGGTGACATGGCCGTGGTCCGGTCGATCGTCGAGCTCGGGCACTCGCTCGGCCTCGTCGTCGTCGCCGAGGGCGTGGAGGACGACGCCGCTCGCGATCAACTCGTGGGCATGGGGTGCGATGTGGCCCAGGGCTACCTGATCTCTCGTCCGCTGTCCGAGGACCGCTTCGAGGCGTGGCTGCGCGCCCGAACGGTGCAGGTCAGGGGTGCTCGCGATGAGACGGTGCTCACCTTGGTGCACTAGAGGCACCCCCGGATTTCGTTCTTGGTTGCCGCGTGTTGTAGAGTTCTCCACAGCTCAGCAAGAACGAAAGAGCAAGCCCCTTTAGCTCAGTCGGCAGAGCGTCTCCATGGTAAGGAGAAGGTCTACGGTTCGATTCCGTAAAGGGGCTCCACTACTGGCCGCAGTGCTGAGCGCTGCGGCTGTAGTTGTGTAAAGCGGTGTAGCTCAGTTGGTAGAGCAAGCGGCTCATAATCGCTGTGTCGCCGGTTCAAGTCCGGCCACCGCTACGCGAGTGGGTGGGGTCTGTCGGCGGAAAGCGCCGACCGTCCTCGCTCCGCATGATTTTGGGGGCCAAGCCCCCACACCCCCGGGCAGCGACGTTGCCCGCCCCGCCAGACGGTAAGCCCGGACTGGGACTTACGGGGTTCGCAGAGCTCTCAGGAAGGCAAGGACCGTGGCTGCAACCGACGTACGCCCGAAGATCACCCTCGCGTGCGAGGAGTGCAAGCACCGGAACTACATCACCAGGAAGAACCGGCGCAACGACCCGGACCGCCTGGAGGTCAAGAAGTTCTGCCCGAACTGCAAGACGCACCGCGCGCACAAGGAAACCCGCTGAGCGCGTAGCGAAGACTTTCGACGAGGCCCGTCCCACACCTGGGGCGGGCCTCGTCGCATATAGGCTCTTCGGGTGCCTCTCGACCCCAGCTTCATCGGACGTAGTTATCCGCCGTCGCAGCCGTACGACGTCAGCCGCGAGAAGATCCGCGAGTTCGCCGACGCCATCGGTGCGACCAGCCCGGCCTACCGCGACGCCGAAGCCGCGAAGGCGTTGGGGCACAGGGACGTCATCGCGCCGCCGACGTTCGCGATCGTGGTGGCGATGAAGACGAACGAGACGGTCATGTTCGACCCCGAGCTGAAGCTCGACTACAGCCGCGTCGTGCACGGCGACCAGAGCTTCACGCACCACCGCCCCATCACCGCGGGCGACCAGCTCGTCAGCGTGGCGCACGTCGACGCCATCACGTCCCGCATGGGCAACGACATGGTGACCGTGCGGACCGAGATCAGCACGGTCGACGGCGAGCTCGTCACCACCGCCAAGTCGATGCTCGTCGTGAGGGGAGAAGACGCGTGACCGCAGGAATCGTCACCGAGGTCGGAACGGAACTGCCGGCGTTGTCCGTCCGCCTCACGCGGGCCGACCTGGTGCGCTACGCGGGCGCCTCGCTGGACTTCAACCCCATCCACTGGAACGAGAAGACCGCGAAGGACGTCGGCCTGCCGGACGTCATCGCGCACGGCATGCTGACCATGGCCGTCGCCTCGCGGATCGTCGCGGAGTGGATCGGCGACCCCGGCGCGATCGTCGAGTACGGCTGCCGGTTCGGCCGGCCCGTCGTGGTGCCGAACGACGGCGAGGGCGCGCTGGTCGAGGTGACCGCGAAGGTCACCAAGGACTTCGAAGACGGAACTGTGAAGGTCAACATCAACGCGGCGTTCGAGGGCAAGTCGGTCCTGACCGGCGCTTTTGCTCGCGTACGTGTTTCTTGACACACGGGGTCGGGTGCGATTGCCCGACCCTGATTCGTGTTCTCGGCTCGCGTGTGGGTAGGCTGTGCGACAGGCCGCTCGGCAAGTGCTTGAGCGGTCTGGTTGGAATGGACGGGACAGGCTCCCGTACACTTCCTGCTTGGCCAGGGGATCTCGCGTGGATCTCAAAGGGGTGTAGCTCAACTGGCAGAGCAGCGGTCTCCAAAACCGCAGGTTGCAGGTTCAAGTCCTGTCGCCCCTGCTGTCGAAGCGCGTCATGGGTGGAGTGGAGGCACGGCATGAGCGAGGGCCGCGAGCAGGACCAGCCGGAGGAGCGCGAAGGCGCTGTCCGGCCGTCCACTGCTGCGGCGCGACGTGAACGTCGTGCCTCCTCACGCCCGGCCGCCCGCAAGGACGGCAGCAGCGCTGAGTCGAAGAAGAGCGTCGTCAAGTCCGACGAGTCGGACGAGGACGCGAAGAAGGGTCGCCCGACCAAGACCCGTGAAGGACAGGAGAAGCGTCCCTCGCTGATCGGGCGGGGCTTCCGCTACATCCGCGAGGTCGTCGGCGAACTCCGCAAGGTGATCTGGCCGACGCGCAAGCAGCTCGTCACGTACACCGGCGTCGTCCTGGTGTTCGTGGTGTTCATGGTGGCGCTGGTGTGGGCTCTCGACCTCGGCTTCGGCGCGGCTGTTTTCGAGTTGTTCGGCTGAGCCGGACAGCTGCCGCTGCAATCAGGAAGCGAGATCCACAGTGACCTCCGACAACGGCGTCGACGCCCAGGAGAAGACCGACCTCATCGACGACGAGGTGTCCGAGGACACCGCTGTCGACGAGACGGTCGAGTCGGACGCTGTGGAGTCCGAGGACGGCGAGACCGCCGAGGCCGACGACGAGACTGTCGATCCCGAAGATGCGGACGTTCTCGCGATCGACGAGACGCCGATCGACGAAGAGATCGCCGACCCCGCCGAAGAGCTGCGTCAGGCCCTGCGCCACGCGCCCGGCGACTGGTACGTCGTGCACTCGTACGCAGGTTACGAGAACAAGGTCAAGGCGAACCTCGAGACTCGTATCCACACGCTCGACATGGAGGACTACATCTTCCAGGTCGAGGTGCCGACCGAAGAGGTCACCGAGATCAAGAACGGCCAGCGCAAGCTGGTGCAGCGCAAGGTGCTGCCCGGCTACATCCTGGTCCGCATGGAGCTCACCGACGCGTCCTGGAGCGCCGTCCGCAACACGCCGGGCGTGACCGGGTTCGTCGGAGCCACCTCGAAGCCCTCGCCCCTCACGATCGACGAGGTGCTGAAGTTCCTGCTCCCCCAGGGCGAGCAGAAGCCGGCCGAGGGCAAGAAGGCCGCCTCCACCAGTGCGCCGAAGCCGACCATCGAGGTCGACTTCGAGGTCGGCGAGTCGGTCACCGTCATGGACGGCCCGTTCGCCACGCTGCCCGCAACGATCAGCGAGGTCAACGCGGACGGCCAGAAGCTGAAGGTCCTGGTGTCGATCTTCGGCCGGGAGACGCCGGTCGAGCTGTCGTTCAGCCAGGTCTCCAAGATCTGAGCGATCTCTCCTCGCGGAGAGGTCGATCGGCCACGCTGCGGCTGGCAGGGCCGCGCGCGGACACCGCAATAACAGGAAGTACGGACAATGCCACCCAAGAAGAAGAAGCTGTCAGCGATCATCAAGCTGCAGATCAAGGCTGGTGCCGCCAACCCGGCGCCGCCCGTCGGTCCCGCGCTTGGTCAGCACGGCGTCAACATCATGGAGTTCTGCAAGGCCTACAACGCCGCGACCGAGTCGCAGCGCGGTCAGGTCGTGCCGGTTGAGATCTCCGTGTACGAAGACCGCTCGTTCGACTTCAAGCTGAAGACCCCGCCCGCCGCGAGGCTCATCCTCGCCGCTGCCGGTGTCGACAAGGGCTCCGGCGAGCCGCACCGCGTCAAGGTCGCCAAGGTGACCATGGAGCAGGTGCGTCAGATCGCGCAGACCAAGATGGTCGACCTGAACGCGAACGACATCGACCAGGCCGCGAAGATCATCGCTGGCACCGCCCGTTCCATGGGCATCACGGTCGAAGGCTGATCGCACCCTTTTCTAGCAAGCGTGGGAGAGCCGAGCGCGGCTCATTCACCACGAACTGATCCACGGTAAGGACAGAAGTTATGAAGCGCAGCAAGGCCTACAAGGCCGCCGCCGAGCTGGTGGACCGGGAGCGGCTGTACTCGCCGCTGGAGGCCGCCAAGCTCGCCAAGGAAACGTCCAAGGTGAAGCTGGACGCCACCGTCGAGGTTGCAATCCGCCTCGGCGTCGACCCTCGCAAGGCCGACCAGATGGTCCGCGGCACCGTGAACCTGCCGCACGGTACGGGCAAGACCGCCCGCGTGATCGTCTTCGCAACCGGTGACAAGGCCGCTGAGGCCGAGGCCGCCGGTGCGGACGCCGTTGGCTCCGAGGACCTGATCGAGCGCATCCAGGGTGGCTGGCTCGACTTCGACGCCGCGATCGCGACCCCCGACCAGATGGCGAAGGTCGGCCGCATCGCTCGCATCCTGGGCCCGCGTGGCCTGATGCCGAACCCGAAGACCGGCACCGTGACCCCCGAGGTCGCGAAGGCCGTGAACGAGATCAAGGGCGGAAAGATCAACTTCCGCGTTGACAAGCAGGCCAACCTGCACTTCGTGATCGGCAAGGTGTCGTTCGACTCCGAGAAGCTGGTCGAGAACTACGCGGCCGCCCTCGACGAGGTTCTTCGTGCGAAGCCGTCCGCCGCCAAGGGCCGGTACGTCAAGAAGGTCACCGTCTCCACGACGATGGGCCCCGGCATCCCGGTCGACCCGAACCGCACCCGCAACATGCTGGTGGACGAGGCCTGAGCCTCACGGTTCTAGCTCTTCGAAAGGCCCCGGTGCTTCGGCACCGGGGCCTTTTGCTGTCTCACAACGGTTTGCGCGCTGACATCAGGAACATCAGCGGTGCAGCCAGGAAGTCACCGGCCTGCAGTTCCGCCAGCCATCGCTCGCCGTCCGCGCGCTCGATGGCGCCGGCTCGGATCGCCCTTTCCGTGTTGCGGGTGAAGGCGAAGATCTTGTCGGCCTGGGCGAAGTCGTGGAACACAGGTGATGCCGTGCGGACTTCGTCGACTTCGAAGCCGGCCGCACGCGCCAACCGGGCGAGCTGACGGCCGACGGTGGCGTTGCGGACCATCGTCGAACAGACGAAACGGTTGAACGCGCGGTTCATCTCCAGGTCGCCGTCGACCACCAGCGAATCCCAGTCGGGCTCGCCGATCCGCAGCAGGCCGCCCGGCTTCAGCACGCGGAGCAGTTCGGCGAGGACGGCGGCGGGGTCCGCCACGTGCTGCAGCGCGCGATCCATCCTCGCGCGGTCGAACGAGGCTTCCTCGAACGACAACGCGTGGCCGTCACCGAGGAGCACCTCGACCTGCGGGTGGTCGCGGAATCGTTCGCTCGCGGCCTCCACCATCGTCGGGTCGACGTCGACGCCGATGACACGTCCGGACACCTCGACCGCGTCGGCCATCGCCTGGAGATCCGCGCCGGGGCCGCAACCCAGGTCGAGGACCTTCAGGCCGGGTTCCAGCTGGAGCAGGTCGAGCAGCTGCTGTTTGTAGTCGACGGCCACCGCGGCGACGTTGTCCATGTACGCGGCCTTGTCGGGGCTCGGCACCCCCAGTGCATTTGCCATGCGGTCCAATCAACCACAGGTGCTGGGGGACCAGTCGGTGATGACCCAGCCGTTCTTGATCTTCTCCACGACGAACGAGCCCAGGCGTGGGCCGCCCTCCACGGTCAGCGCGCAGGAGTCGATGGTGACCTTGTCGGTGGTCGGCGTCTTGAGCATGTCCGGCGGGAACATGACCTGCTGGAACTTGTCGACGCTGGTCACCTTGGTCTTCAGGGTCTTCACCGCGTCCGCGCAATCGCTTGCGCCGTAAGCGTTGGCGAACTTCTGGCGGGTGTCGTCGCGGAGGAAGAGCGTGCAGGCACGGGTGGTGTCGGCGAACGAGACGTGCTTGTAGAACATGCCGACCGTGCCCTGCAGACCGGCCGGCGAGGAGAGGCCCTGGGCCGGACCGGTGACGCCGCCGCTGTCCTGCGCGATGTCGCCGGGGTCGTCCACGCCGAAGAAGTGGTTGTAGGCCCAGATCACGGAGCCGATGACCAGGACGAAGAAGAGCGTGCGCCAGAAGATGCGGCTGCCCAGCACGACGAGCCACCAGCGCTTGCCCTGCTGCCTGGGCGGCTGCGGCGCCTGGCCCGTGGCTTCCTGGTAGCGCTGGAACTCCTGGAAGCGCTGGAACTCCTGGAACTGCTTGAGCTGCTCCGGGTCCACCTGAGGGGCCGGAGGCTGCGGCTGGCGGGGCGCGAGGTCCTTGCCGGGCTCGTCTGTCACAGGTCACATCATGCCGATTTGGTCCGGCAGTACACAGTCGAGTACTGTTTTCAACGGTTCTACCGAAGACCGCTGGTTTTCTCCGCGAGGAGAACGAAGGCCCCGTTGCAACACGGGCGGCCCGCGCAGGGAGGACGAGGCTAGCTCTTGCAACGCCCCGTGCTGCTTGTGCGCGTGGGCGTTTTTGTTGTTTCGGAGCCTTCTCGGCTGGCGGTCTAACCCAGCCCAGAGAGGAGGCGATCATGGCGAAGCCCACGAAGGTTACGGCGGTCGCTGAGCTCGCGGACCAGTTCCGCAGCAGCTCGGCAGCGGTTGTCACCGAGTACCGTGGCCTCTCCATGGCGCAGCTCACCACGCTGCGTCGCGCTCTCGGCGCGGGCACCAAGTACACCGTCGCGAAGAACACGCTGGTCAAACTGGCTGCTGCGGACGCCGGCGTCGAGGGCCTCGAGGCTCTCCTGTCCGGTCCGACCGCCATCGCGTTCGTCGAGGGCGAGCCCGTCGACGCCGCCAAGGCGATCCGTGACTTCGCGAAGGACAACAAGGCCCTGGTCATCAAGGGCGGCTACATGGATGGCCGCCCGCTCTCGGTCGACGAGGTCACCGCTATCGCGGACCTCGAAAGCCGTGAGGTGCTGCTCGCGAAGCTCGCGGGCGCGATGAAGGGCAACCTGGCCAAGGCCGCGGGTCTGTTCAACGCCCCGGCTTCCCAGGTCGCTCGCCTGGCTGCTGCCCTGCAGGAGAAGAAGGCCGCTGCGGCTCCCGCCGCCGAAGCCGACGCTCCCGCCGAAAGCTGATCACCCGAAGACACGCCCGACGCTTTCGCGCGGGAAATAGAAAGGAACGCCGATCATGGCGAAGCTCAGCACCGACGAGCTGCTCGACGCTTTCAAGGAGATGACCCTCCTGGAGCTGTCCGAGTTCGTGAAGCAGTTCGAGGAGACCTTCGAGGTCACCGCCGCGGCGCCCGTCGCCGTTGCCGCCGTCGCGGGCCCCGGCGCCCCGGCTGAGGCTGCCGAGGAGAAGGACGAGTTCACCGTCGTTCTCGAGGGCGCCGGCGACAAGAAGATCCAGGTCATCAAGGTCGTCCGCGAGGTCGTCTCGGGCCTGGGCCTGAAGGAGGCCAAGGAGCTGGTCGAGTCCGCTCCGAAGCCGCTCCTCGAGAACGTGGCGAAGGACGTTGCCGACGCCGCCAAGGAGAAGCTCGAGGCTGCCGGCGCCAAGATCACCCTCAAGTGATCTGGGCCCCTTCGGGGGTCGCGCTTTGCCTCGCAGTGCCTGAAACGGGCGTGCACCTTTTCAACGGGGGTGCACGCCCGTTTTGTTGTTTTTGGGGCGCAAGCGGGCGGGTGGTCGGCTTGCGGGCGGCGACCTTGCGGTTGCGTGCTTCCCCTGGGGCTCTGCCCCAGACCCCACCCGGAGCGCACGGGAAAAGCAGCTCGGCTGCGCCTTCGCGTCGCCTCGGCTGCGCCATCGGCGGGTAATCGGTCGGTGTGCGTGACCTCACACCTGTGGCGGATTTCCCGGTTGTCAGGCAGTGGTCTACGCGTTGATGACCGTTTTGCGAGGTCACGCAGCGTGGCGTTACCGGAACGCAACCGGCGTTAGGCCAACTGGTGAGTAACCTGCCGCGAACGAACTCGTTGCCCAGGTGTGACGCCGATCGCCACGGCGTCTTCGGGTGTGTGCGGAGGTGCGGATGGGCGTCGAGGTGGTCGTCGAGGGTCTGACCAAGTCCTTCGGCAAGCAGACCATCTGGCAGGACGTGACGCTCACGTTGCCGCCTGGTGAGGTCAGCGTGATGCTCGGGCCGTCGGGTACCGGCAAGAGCGTGTTCCTGAAGTCGTTGGTGGGGCTGCTCAAGCCGGAAAAAGGCAAGATCATCATTAATGGCACTGATCTGGTGAAGTGCTCCGAGCACCGGTTGTACGAGATCCGGAAGATGTTCGGGGTGCTGTTCCAGGACGGTGCGTTGTTCGGGTCGATGAACCTGTACGACAACATCGCTTTTCCGCTGAGGGAGCACACTCGCAAGACCGAGGCCGAGGTTCGGCGCATCGTTCTCGAGAAGATGGAGATGGTCGGTCTCGTCGGTGCGGAGAAGAAGCTCCCCGGTGAGATTTCCGGCGGTATGCGCAAGCGGGCTGGGCTGGCCAGGGCGCTGGTGCTGGACCCCGAGATCATTTTGTGCGACGAGCCGGACTCCGGGCTCGACCCGGTGCGGACGGCGTACCTGAGCCAGTTGTTGATCGATCTCAACGCGCAGATCGACGCGACGATTCTCATCGTCACGCACAACATCAACATTGCTCGGACCGTGCCGGACAACCTCGGGATGTTGTTCCGGCGCGAGCTGATCATGTTCGGGCCGCGTGAGGTGTTGCTGACCAGTGATGAGCCGGTGGTCGAGCAGTTCTTGAACGGGCGTCGGCTTGGGCCCATCGGCATGTCCGAGGAGAAGGACACGGCGACCATGGCTGCCGAGCAGGCGCATGCGGACGCCGGGCACTCGGACGGGTCGCCTGAGGGGGATGTTCGCGGGATCGTGCCGCAGTTGGAGCCGACGCCCGGGTTGCCGTTCCGCGATGCGGTGCGGCGGCGGAAGGACCGGGTCATGTCGATCATCCATCAGCTGCCGTACGAGGCTCAGCAGGGGATTGTCGCCAGTCTTACGCCGGAGGAGCAGGCGCGGTATCGGGTGCACGCCGCTACGCCGAGTCCCACCCCGAGCCCCTGGCCTCGGCAGGGTGGTGTGCTGTGACCACCCAGAAGGGATCAGCACAGACCACGTTCCCCGGCGCCGGTGCACTGCGGGAGACCGGGAAGTTGTGCCAGCTCGGCATCGACGTCGTGCGGGCCACGTTCCGGCGGCCGTTCCAGCTGCGGGAGTTCATTCAGCAGAGCTGGTTCATCGTCAGCGTGACGGTGCTGCCGACGGCGCTGGTCTCCATCCCGTTCGGCGCGGTCATCGCGTTGCAGCTGGGGAGTCTCACCAGGCAGATCGGTGCGCAGTCGTTCACGGGTGCGGCCAGCGTGCTCGCGATCATCCAGCAGGCCAGTCCTATCGTGACGGCGCTGCTGATCGCGGGGGCGGGCGGTAGCGCGATCTGCGCGGACATCGGTTCTCGCAAGATCCGCGAAGAGATCGACGCCATGGAAGTGCTCGGCGTCAGTCCGATCCACCGCCTGGTCGTGCCCCGCGTGCTGGCCACGATGTTGGTGTCCGTGCTGCTCAACGGCATGGTGAGCGTCGTCGGCGTGCTCGGCGGTTACTTCTTCAACGTGATCATGCAGGACGGCACGCCCGGCGCGTACCTGGCCAGTTTCAGTGCGCTGGCGCAGCTGCCGGACCTGTGGATCAGTGAGCTCAAGGCGCTCATCTTCGGGTTCATCGCGGGCATCGTCGCGGCCTACCGGGGGCTCAACCCGGCCGGTGGGCCCAAGGGCGTCGGTGACGCGGTGAACCAGGCCGTGGTCATCACGTTCCTGCTGCTGTTCTTCGTCAACTTCGTCCTCACCACGATCTACCTGCAGGTCGTGCCCGCGAAGGGGAGCTGATGGCGAACAAGGCGCTGTCCACTCTGGACGGCTTCGGTGACCAGCTGGCGTTCTACATCAAGGCGCTGGCCTGGACCCCTCGCGCGCTCAAGCGGTACTCGAAGGAGACGATGCGGCTGCTGGCCGAGGTCAGCTTCGGGTCCGGCGCGCTCGCGGTCATCGGCGGCACGATCGGCGTGATGGTCGGACTCAGTGTTTTCACGGGCACGGTCGTCGGTCTGCAGGGCTTCACCGCCCTCAACCAGATCGGCACGAGTGCGTTCGCCGGCTTCGTGTCCGCCTACTTCAACACCCGCGAGATCGCGCCGTTGGTCGCCGGTCTCGCTCTGAGCGCCACGGTCGGATCAGGCTTCACGGCACAGCTCGGCGCCATGCGGATCTCCGAGGAGATCGACGCGCTGGAGGTCATGGGCATTCCCAGCCTGCCGTTCCTGGTGACCACGCGGATCATCGCGGGCTTCGTCGCGATCATCCCGCTGTACGTGATCGGCCTGCTGACGAGCTACCTGGCCGCCAGAACGATCACGGTCGAGTTCTACGGGCAGTCGGCAGGTACGTATGACCACTACTTCAACCTGTTCCTACCGCCGATCGACGTGCTCTGGTCGTTCGGCAAGGTGCTGGTCTTCGCGGTCGTGATCATCATGACCCACTGCTACTACGGCTACCGCGCGAGCGGCGGCCCCGCGGGCGTCGGTGTGGCGGTCGGGCGCGCGGTGCGGACCGCGATCGTCACGACGGCGCTGCTGGACTTCTTCCTGAGCCTCGCGATCTGGGGAGCGACGACGACGGTGAGGATCGCGGGATGAAGAAACGCGTGCTGGGCATCGCCTTTCTTCTCGCGATCGCCATGTTCCTGTCGCTCACGGTGGCGTTGTACAAGGACGCCTTCGGCGACTACGTGAAGGTCACGCTCAAGACCGACCACATCGGCAACCAGCTGCAGACGGCCAGTGACGTCAAGGTCCGCGGCCTGATCGTCGGCTCGGTGAAGGCCATCCGCACCCGCGGGGACGGCGCCGAGCTGGAGCTCGCGCTGCTGCCGGACAAGGTCGAGCAGATCCCCGGCAACGTCAGCGCGCGCCTGCTGCCCAAGACGTTGTTCGGCGAGCGGTACGTCAACCTCGTGCTGCCGCAGCAGAAGAGCGGCGCGATCAAGGCCGGCGCCGTCATCGAGCAGGACCGGACCAGCAGCGCGATCGAGCTCGAACGCGTGCTCGACAACCTGATGCCGGTGCTGCAGGCGATCCAGCCGGAGAAGCTCGCCACCACGCTGACCGCGTTGTCGCAGGCGCTCGACGGCCGCGGCAAGCCGCTCGGCGAAACGCTGGTGTCGCTGGACCGCTACCTCGGTGAGCTCAACCCGCAGCTGCCGGCGTTGAAGGAGAACATCTCCAAGCTCGCGGACGTCTCGAACGTCTACGCGGACGCCGCGCCGGACCTGTTGCAGGCCCTCAACGACATGACCACGACGACCAAGACCGTCGTCGAGCAGCGCGACAACCTGCTCGCGCTGTACGGGTCGCTGACCACGACGTCGCAGGACGTCACCAGCTTCGTCACGGTCAACAAGAACAACATCATCGGGCTCGCCGACACGAGCCGCCCGACGCTGGAGCTGCTGGCCAAGTACGCCCCCGAGTACCCCTGCCTGCTCAAGGGACTCGCGGAGTTCGAGCCGATCATCAGCAAGGCGTTCGGCGAGGGCACGAACGAGCCCGGCCTGCACATCACGCTGGAGATCACGCAGAACCGCGGCAAGTACAAGCCGAACCTCGACGAGCCCGAGTACAAGGACAAGCGCGGGCCCCGCTGCTACGACATCGTGCCGCGGCCGGACCCGTTCCCGCAGTACCCGCCGGAGGGTCCGGTGCAGGACGGCTCCAGCTCGCCGCCGCCCGCCCGCGTGGCCCACGACGGGATCCTGCCGCCCGCCAACGCCGGCAACACCTCGACGTCGTCGGCCCAGGACAGCGTGCTGCGGCTCGCCAACTCGCCGGAGGAGGCCAGGTTGATCGCGGCGCTGTTCGGCCCGCGCATCGGCGTGGACCCGCAGGACATGCCCGGCTGGTCGAGTCTGCTGCTCGGACCGCTCGTGCGCGGAACGGAGGTGACGGTCAAGTGAAAGGCGTGCTCGCCCCGCTGCTCAAGCTGATCACCTTCGCGGTGGTCACGATTCTCGCCACCTCGCTGCTCGCGGTCACCATCGCCAACGTGAACCTGGCTGGTGCCACCGACTACAAGGCGCGGTTCACCGACGTCACCGCGTTGAACGAGGGCGACGACATCCGCATCGCCGGTGTCCGGGTCGGGCAGGTCGACGAGATCAGGGTCGTCGACCGCAAGACCGCCGAGGTGGAGTTCTCGCTCGACGGCGACCGCAAGCTGCCGGAGGCGGTCACCGCGACGATCAAGTACCGCAACCTGGTGGGACAGCGGTACATCGCGCTGGAAGCCGGCACCGGTGACACCAAGGCGGTGCTGCCCGAGGGCGGCACGATCCCGTTGGAGCGCACCAAGGCCGCGCTCGACCTCACCGTCCTGTTCAACGGCTTCAAGCCGCTCTTCCAGGCGCTGTCGCCGGAGGACGTGAACAAACTGTCGTTCGAGATCATCCAGGTGCTGCAGGGAGAAGGCAGCACGATCGACAGCCTGTTGCAGCACACGGCGTCGTTGACCAGCACGTTGGCGAGCAAGGACAAGGTGATCGGCGAGGTCGTCGACAACCTCAACACCGCGCTGGACACGGTGAACTCGCGCGACGAGGACTTCAACAACCTGGTGATCACGTTGCAGTCGCTGGTCTCCGGGCTCGCCCAGGACCGCCAGCCGATCGGTGACGCGATCACCGCGCTCGGCGACCTGACGCAGGCCACGTCCGGACTGCTGGAGCAGGGCCGTGAGCCGTTGAAGAACGACATCGCGCAGCTCGGTCTCGTGTCGAAGAACCTGGCGGACAACGAGGTGCTCGTCGACGGCATGCTCCAGCGTCTGCCCAACAAGCTGGAGACGATCACGCGGACCGCCACCTACGGCTCGTGGTTCAACTTCTACCTGTGCGAGGCCAGCGGCCAGGTCGCCGTGCCGCCGGTCATCCCGAACCCGATTCCGATCACGGCGTTGCCGGTGACACAGCAGAGGTGCCGCCGATGAAGACGAGCAACCCGATCAGGACCGGTGCGATCAGCCTGACTTTGATCGCCCTGCTGTTGCTGGCCGCGTTCTACTCCGACGACCTGCCGATCGTCGGCGGCGGCACGAGCTACGCCGCGGACTTCAGCGAGGCCGCGGGGCTGGTGCCGGGCAACGAGGTCCGCGTCGCCGGCGTGAAGGTCGGCAAGGTCACCAAGGTCAGGCTCAACGGCGATCGCGTGCGGGTGACGTTCAAGGTCAAGGACGCCTGGGTGGGCGACCGGACGACCGCGATGATCCGCATCAAGACGTTGCTGGGCCAGAAGTTCCTGGCGCTCGACCCGCAGGGCAGCGCGCCGCTCAGTCCAGGTGACCCGATCCCGAAGGAACGCACGCTCGCGCCGTACGACGTGAACGAGGCGTTCAACGGGCTCGCGACGACCGTCGGCCAGATCGACACCAAGCAGCTCGCGGACAGCTTCACGGTCCTGTCCGACACCTTCAAGAACTCGCCGGAGCACGTGCGGGGCGCGCTGGACGGTCTGTCCGCGCTGTCCAAGACGATCTCCTCGCGCGACGAGCAGCTGGCCAAGCTCCTGGACAACACCAGGCAGCTGTCCAAGACGCTGGCCGACCGCAACGCGGAGTTCGAGAAGCTCCTCTCGGACGGCAACCTGCTGCTCGGCGAGCTGCGCAAGCGCCGCGAGTCGATCAGCGCGTTGCTGACCGGCACGCGTGATCTGGCAAGGGAACTCTCCGGTCTGGTGAACGACAACCAGAACCAGCTCAAGCCCGCGCTCGAACAGCTCGGCAGGGTCACCACGATCCTGCAGCGCAACCAGGACAACCTCGACCGAAGCCTCGCGCTGATGGCGCCGTTCTACCGGGTGTTCGCGAACACCCTGGGCAACGGCCGTTGGTTCGACACCTACATCTGCGGTCTGCTGCCGCCCTCGGTGAACCTCGGCGTCGTCGGGTTCAACGAGGAAGGCTGCCTGCCTCCGGGGGTGCAGCGATGACCACTGCTGCTCAGAGCAAGATCGGCCGTTTCATCGCGATCGCCTGCGTGCTCGCGCTGGTGATGACCGCCGCGCTGTGGTGGGTCTTCGCCGGCATGAACGGGCGCAAGGTCACCGCGCACTTCGCCGCGGCCGTCGGTGTCTACCCCGGCGGTGACGTGCGGGTGCTGGGCGTGAAGGTCGGCACCATCGACGAGGTCACGCCCGAGGGCAAGACCGTCAAGGTCGTCTTCACCGTCGACCGCGACGTGCGGGTGCCCGAGAACGCGCAGGCCGTCGTGGTCGCGCCGAGCGTGGTCAGCGACCGGTACGTGCAGCTCGCGCCCGCTTACACCGGCGGGCCGACGCTGGGCGACAACGCCGTGATCCCGCGCGAGCGCACGGCAACGCCCGTTGAGCTGGACGATCTGTACTCGTCGTTGGACAAGCTCACGACCGCGTTGGGCCCCAACGGCGCGAACGCCGACGGAGCGCTGGCGGACCTGCTGAACGCGGCGGCGAAGAACCTCGAAGGCAACGGCCAGGCGCTCAACGACACGTTGAAGAACCTCGGCCAGGCCACCCGCACGCTGTCGGGGTCCAAAGAGGACCTGTTCGCCACGGTCGACAACCTGCAGAAGTTCACCGCGATGCTGGCCGCGAACGACAGCCAGGTGCGCGACTTCAACAAGCAGCTCGCGGACGTGTCGAAGATGCTCGCCGACGAACGCGGTGACCTCGGTGCCGCGCTGTCGGAGCTGGCGACCGCGCTGGGACAGGTGCAGGGGTTCATCAAGGACAACCGCGAGGCGCTCAAGTCCAATGTGGACAAACTCGCCTCGATCACGCAGGTGCTGGTGAACCAGCGGGCCGCGCTGGCGGAGACGCTCGACGTCGCCCCGCTGGCGCTGGGCAACCTGCAGAACTCCTACAACGCGGCGTCCGGCACGCTCGACACCCGCGCGAACATCAACGAGCTGAACCAGCCGCCGATCGTGCTGATCTGCAAGCTGATCCAGCAGGCGACGCCGAACAACGTGCCACCGGTGCTCGCGCAGACCTGCAAGTCGCTGGAACCGATCCTGACCGGGGCGGTGCCGCTGAAGTCGCCGGCCGAGGTGCTCGGTGACCTGAACGCGGGCAAGCTGCCGCTGCCCCTGCCGCTCGCGGGGGTGCCCCAGTGAAGAAGCTCGTGGTCGCGCTGACGGCGTTGTTGCTCGTTTCGGGCTGCGGCTCGGGCGGGTTCGACGGCGTCTACAACATGCCGCTGCCGGGCGGTGCCGACGTCGGTGATCACCCGTACCGGGTCAAAGCGCAGTTCAAGGACGTGCTGGACCTCGTGCCGCAGGCGGGCGTGAAGGTCAACGACGTGCCGGTCGGCCGGGTCGAGAAGATCGACCTCGGCGCGGACGGCTGGACCGCCGAGGTCACCATGCTGGTCAACGGCGACGTGCAGCTGCCGGCCAACGCGTTCGCGAACCTGCGCCAGTCGGCGTTGCTGGGCGAGAAGTTCGTCGAGCTGGGCAAGCCCAAGGACGCGACGGGCAAGCTCGCGGACAACGCGGTGATCCCGTTGGCGAAGACCAACCGCAACCCCGAGGTCGAAGAGGTCTTCGGGGCGTTGTCGATGTTGCTCAACGGCGGTGGTGTCGCTCAGCTGCAGAACATCACCAAGGAGCTCAACGCCGCGATGGAGGGCAACGAGCAGGAGATCCGCTCGCTGCTGGGCAACCTGAACACGTTCGTCGGGGAGCTCGACAAGCACAAGGCGGAGATCGTCCGCGCGCTCGACTCGATGAACCGGCTCGCGGGGACTTTGGCCCAGCAGCGCGAGAAGATCGCGGTCGCGTTGACGGACCTGGAACCCGGTCTGAAGGTGCTCGCGGAGCAGCGCACGCAGCTCGTGACGTTGCTGAAGTCGCTGAACACCCTGTCCGACGTCGCGACCGACACGGTGAACAAGAGCCGTGACGACATCGTGGCGGACCTGAAGGCGTTGCAGCCGACGCTGACCAAGCTCGCGGAGTCGGGGCAGAACCTGCCGAAGTCGCTGGAGCTGCTGCTGACCTACCCGTTCCCGGACGAGGCGATGGACGGCATCAAGGGCGACTACACCAACCTGTTCATCGACCTGGACCTGAACCTCGGCACGATCGTCGACAACCTCGGGCGGTCGCGGCAGTCCCCGCTGGACTCGCTGCTGCCGACCCAGGGCACGCCGTTGCCGATGCCGAACATCCCGCTGCCGAACCTCGGGCAGGGCACCGGATCCGGGCTGGGCGACCTGCTCGGCGGGCTGCTGGGAGGTGGCCGCAAGTGATCACGCGGGGAACGAAGCTCAAGATCGGCGCGTTCGTGCTGGTCGCGTTGCTGGGCATCTCGTACGTGAGTGCCAACTACGTCGGTCTGTTCAAGTCGTCGTCGACGGTCGTGACGATGCAGCTCGCCGATTCGGGCGGCATCTTCTCGAACGCCGAGGTCACGTACCGCGGTGTCACCATCGGCCGGGTCGGGCAGCTGCGGCTGACCGCCGACGGCGTCGAGGTGGATTTGGAGCTGGACTCGGACGCACCGCGCGTGCCCGCGTCGACCGAGGCCGTGGTGGCCAACCGGTCGGCGGTGGGTGAGCAGTACGTGGACCTGCGGCCGAAGAGCGACGGGGCGCCGTACCTGGAGGCCGGGTCGGTCATCCCGCGTTCGGCGACCAAGACGCCGCCGCCGGTCGACGGCCTGCTGTCGAACCTGGACGCGTTCGCGTCGTCGGTGCCGACGGACTCGCTGAAGACCGTCGTCGACGAGCTGCACACCGCGTTCAGCGGCACCGGTGGCGACCTGCAGGTGTTGATCGACAACACCGCGGCGTTCACCCAGGCCGCTCAGGAGCACCTGCCGCAGACGACGCAGCTGTTGAAGGACGGCCGCATCGTGCTGGCCACGCAGGCTTCTTCTGGTGGTGCGATCCGGTCGTTCAGCGGTGACCTGCGGTTGCTCGCGGAGCAGCTGAAGGCCTCCGACGGCGACCTGCGGCGGTTGATCGTCGCGGTGCCGCCGGCGTCCGAGCAGGTGTCGGCGTTGCTGAAGGAGAGCGGGCCGAACCTCGGCGTGGTCTTCGCGAACCTGCTGACGACCTCGAACATCCTCGTGACCAGGCGCGATGGTTTGGAACAGATCGCGGTGACGTACCCCATCGCCGTCGGTGGCGGTTTCAGCGTGGCGCCGGGTGACGGTTCCGCGCACTTCGGGCTCGCGCTGAACGTGTTCGACCCGATGCCGTGCACCGTCGGATACGAGGGCACGACCGTGCGACCGGGTTCCGACACCTCTGCTGCGCCGCTCAACACACAGGCGTACTGCGCTCTCGCGCGCGGATCGGCGACCTCGGTGCGAGGCTCTCAGAATGCGCCGTACGGTGGAACGCCGACGACGCCGGTCGGCAACGCGACGACGCAGCCGGGCCAGGAGCCGACCGGGCAGCAGGCAGCCGCCGAGCTGCCGTTGCTCACGTCGCTGGGCCAGCTGCTCGGTCTGCCGGAAGGGAAGTAGTGGTGCGGATCTTCACCGTGGTCGCCGCCGTGCTGGCGGTGCTGACGTTCGGGTACGCCGCGTACTTCGGCGTGGCCTGGTACTCGGCGTCGCACTCGTCGGAGTCGTCGTTCGCCGCCACGCGCGACGACGCCCTGCGGTCCGGCCAGGTCGGCATCACGAACTTCCTGACGCTCGACTACAAGAAGGTCGACGAGGACCTGCAGCGCTGGCTCAACTCCTCGACCGGCGACCTGCGCGCCGAGATCGACAAGGACAAGGACTCGCGCAAGAAGCAGCTGGTCGACGCCAAGTCCGTCACGTCGTCGAAGGTGCTGGACTCCGCGATCACCGAGCTGGACGACCGCGCCGGCACCGCCTCGATGATCGCCGTCGTCGAGAGCACCGTGACCCCCGAGAACGGCCAGAAGGTCACCAAGATCAACCGGTACCTGACCAAGCTCACCCGCACCGAGGACGGCTGGAAGCTGAGCCAGCTGGGCCCGCTGCGGGCAGGCGTCTGAGCTGATTGGAACGAGTGTCCGTGCCTCCATCCCGCCGCCGCCCCATCCCCACGCCCCCCGTCGGAGGCCGCCCCAAGGTCGCCGGTCTGCACCGCCGCGCCGCCGAGCCCGGCACGCCGGAGGCCGAGGACGTCGCGCCGGTCGTTCCGGAGAGCGTGGAGGAGCTGGACGAGCTCAAGGCGCCGACGCCGGACGAGTGGACGCCGCCGACCACCAAGCAGCAGGCCACCAAGCCGGCCAAGAAGCCGGCCGAGAAGCCGGCCGAGAAGCAGCCGGCCGCGGCGAAGGAGGTCGCGGAGAAGAAGGCCGACCCGGAGCCCGCCGCGAAGCAGGCCTGGCTGCTGCCGGTGGCGTTGCTGCTGGTCGCGGTGCTGCTGGGCGGCCTGGGCACGTTCTTCCTGGTCAAGTCGCGCGGGGTGGCCTACGACGCGGCCCTGGTCGACTCGGCGACCACCTCGGCGGTGAACGGCCAGGTCCGCGAGGCCGTGGAGAAGTCGTTCTCGTACAACTTCGCCGACGTGGAAGCCACCGAGAAGGCAGCCCGCGAGCTGCTCACCGGCAAGGCGCTGTGCCAGTACAACGCCGTGTTCGGCCCGGTCAAGGAGGTCGCGCCCCAGCAGAAGCTGGTCGTGACCGTCCGCGTGGTGTCCTCCGCCGTGTCGTCGCTGAAGGACGGCCACGCCACCGTCCTGGTCTTCGCCGACCAGGTCACCACCCGCACCACGGACAACCAGTCGGGCGGCGGCACCGCCATGCTCCGTGTCAGCGCGGTCGACGACGGTGGCCGCTGGAAGATCGACAACATGGAGATGTTCGGGGCCACGGCGGAGCAGAACCGCCAACTCCAAGGCTGCTGACCGGCACGCGGGGCCCCCACGTTCCCCAGGAGGAAACGCGGGGCCCCCGCGTTCCCGGAGAGCAGGGGTCGTTTGGGTCGGGTCGGTGGCGGGTACTTGATCTCCGTGTTCTAAGATCAACTCCGCCGTGAGGTCCTCGAAGTGCCCCGAAAGCACCGCCGAGACGCCCTCCGCCAGCCCCGACACGCGTGATCTCGGTCACATCAAATCTCGTGGCGCTCTGTAGGTCCGCTTGACGCCGCCAACTTCCCACCAAATCGGCCGCACGCGTGTTTATGCAGGTCAAATGGGTGACTGACGGTGAAGAGCGCTCCATCCAGAGAGTGGATCGGCCGCTGACATCTTGACTGCACGCTCATGCAGGGTCACTCTGTCGGTGAGCAAGAGGAGGGTCCTTCCAGGTGCCTCTCGACAGTCGCCGTGCGCGTGGCTAGACTGCCCCTTTGCGCTGCCCATTTTCCGCTTGCCCTTCGCCGAGAGCGTGGATTAGTCGAGCAGCGCCGCACCCTTGACAGCCGTGCTAGTTCGCTCTAGCCAGCTATTTGTCCCTGGAAGGACGCATCTTGGCGATCTCTCGCGCGACCAAGGCCACTGCTGCGACCAACTCCACGTCGGGGATCCCTGGAGCGCCGAAGCGGGTCTCGTTCGCGAAGATTCATGAGCCCCTTTCGACGCCCAACCTGCTTGACCTGCAGATCCAGTCCTTTGAGTGGTTGACCGGCGATGAGGCGTGGTTCCAGCGCCGCGTCGACGCCGGCGACGAGACCCCGACGGGTGGCCTCGAAGAGGTCCTCAACGAGATCTCGCCGATCGAGGACTTCTCCGGCTCCATGTCACTGTCCTTCTCCGACCCGCGCTTCGACGAGGTCAAGGCCTCGACCGAAGAGTGCAAGGACAAGGACATGACGTACGCGGCACCGCTGTTCGTCACGGCGGAGTTCACCAACCACACCACTGGCGAGATCAAGAGCCAGACGGTGTTCATGGGTGACTTCCCGATGATGACGAACAAGGGCACGTTCATCATCAACGGCACCGAGCGCGTGGTGGTCTCCCAGCTCGTGCGTTCGCCCGGTGTGTACTACGACACCGCGGTCGACAAGACGACCGACAAGGACGTCTTCAGCGTCAAGATCATCCCGTCCCGGGGTGCTTGGCTGGAGTTCGACGTCGACAAGCGCGACACCGTCGGTGTCCGCATCGACCGGAAGCGTCGCCAGCCGGTGACGGTGCTGTTGAAGGCTCTGGGCTGGAGCACGGAGCAGATTCGCGAGCGGTTCGCGTTCAGCGAGACGTTGCTGACCACGCTCGAGAAGGACCACACCGCGGGTACCGACGAGGCGTTGCTCGACATCTACCGCAAGCTGCGTCCGGGCGAGCCGCCGACGAAGGAGTCGGCGCAGGCCCTGCTGGAGAACCTGTTCTTCAAGGACAAGCGCTACGACCTGGCGAAGGTTGGCCGCTACAAGGTCAACAAGAAGCTGGGCCTGGACACCGAGATCAACACCGGTGTCCTGACCGAGGACGACATCGTCACGACGATCGAGTACCTCGTCCGCCTGCACGCCGGTGAGACGGTCATGGACGCGGCCGCCGGTGGCGACGTGCCTGTCGAGGTCGACGACATCGACCACTTCGGCAACCGTCGTCTCCGCACCGTCGGCGAGCTGATCCAGAACCAGATCCGCGTCGGTCTGTCCCGCATGGAGCGCGTCGTCCGCGAGCGCATGACCACGCAGGACGTCGAGGCCATTACGCCGCAGACCCTGATCAACATCCGTCCCGTCGTGGCGGCGATCAAGGAGTTCTTCGGCACCTCGCAGCTGTCGCAGTTCATGGACCAGACCAACCCGCTCGCGGGTCTGACCCACAAGCGCCGCCTGTCGGCGCTGGGTCCCGGTGGTCTGTCCCGTGAGCGGGCCGGCATGGAGGTCCGCGACGTCCACCCGTCGCACTACGGCCGCATGTGCCCGATCGAGACGCCGGAAGGCCCGAACATCGGTCTGATCGGTTCGCTCTCGTCGTACGCGCGGGTCAACCCGTTCGGCTTCATCGAGACGCCGTACCGCAAGGTCACCGACGGCCGGGTCACCGACCAGATCGACTACCTGACCGCGGACGAGGAAGACCGCTTCGTCAAGGCGCAGGCGAACTCGCCGACCGACGAAGAGGGCAACTTCACCGACGACCGCGTCCTGGTCCGCAAGAAGGGCGGCGAGGTCGAGTTCATCGACCCGATGGACGTCGACTACATGGACGTCTCGCCGCGCCAGATGGTGTCGGCCGCGACCGCCATGATCCCGTTCCTCGAGCACGACGACGCGAACCGCGCCCTGATGGGTGCGAACATGCAGCGTCAGGCCGTGCCGCTGCTGCGTTCCGAGTCGCCGCTGGTCGGCACCGGCATGGAGCTGCGTGCCGCCGTCGACGCCGGTGACGTCGTCGTCGCGAAGAAGACGGGTGTGGTCGAGGAGGTCTCCGCCGACTACATCACCGTCATGGCGGACGACGGCTCGCGCAACACCTACGCGCTGCACAAGTTCCGTCGCTCGAACCAGGGCACCTGCATCAACCAGAAGCCCATCGTCAACGAGGGCGACCGGATCGAGGCGGGTCAGGTCCTGGCCGACGGTCCTTGCACCGAGAACGCCGAGATGGCGCTCGGCAAGAACCTGCTCGTGGCGATCATGCCGTGGGAAGGCCACAACTACGAGGACGCGATCATCCTGTCGCAGCGCCTCGTGCAGGACGACGTTCTCACCTCGATCCACATCGAGGAGCACGAGATCGACGCCCGCGACACGAAGCTCGGCGCCGAGGAGATCACCCGGGACATCCCGAACGTCTCCGAAGAGGTCCTGGCCGACCTGGACGAGCGCGGCATCATCCGCATCGGTGCCGAGGTCCAGCCCGGCGACATCCTCGTCGGCAAGGTCACGCCCAAGGGTGAGACCGAGCTGACCCCCGAGGAGCGCCTGCTCCGCGCGATCTTCGGTGAGAAGGCGCGCGAGGTGCGCGACACCTCGCTGAAGGTGCCGCACGGCGAGTACGGCAAGGTCATCGGCATCCGCGTCTTCTCGCGTGAGGACGACGACGAGCTGCCTCCGGGCGTGAACGAGCTCGTCCGCGTCTACGTGGCCCAGAAGCGCAAGATCCAGGACGGCGACAAGCTCGCCGGCCGCCACGGCAACAAGGGCGTCATCGGCAAGATCCTCCCCGCGGAGGACATGCCGTTCCTCGAGGACGGCACGCCGGTCGACATCATCCTGAACACCCACGGTGTTCCGCGTCGTATGAACATCGGTCAGGTGCTGGAGACCCACCTCGGGTGGATCGCCAAGCAGGGCTGGAGCATCAACGGCGACCCGGACTGGGCGAAGAACCTGTCCGAGGAGCTGTACGAGGTCGAGCCCGGCACCAAGACCGCCACCCCGGTGTTCGACGGTGCGAAGGAAGAAGAGATCACGGGCCTGCTGGGCTCCACCATCCCGAACCGCGACGGTGAGCGGATGGTCAAGGAGAACGGCAAGGCGCAGCTCTTCGACGGTCGCTCCGGTGAGCCGTACCCGTTCCCGGTGTCGGTCGGCTACATGTACATCCTGAAGCTGCTGCACCTGGTGGACGACAAGATCCACGCGCGTTCGACCGGCCCGTACTCGATGATCACGCAGCAGCCGCTGGGTGGTAAGGCGCAGTTCGGTGGTCAGCGCTTCGGTGAGATGGAGTGCTGGGCGATGCAGGCGTACGGCGCCGCATACACCCTGCAGGAACTGCTCACGATCAAGTCCGACGACGTGCTCGGCCGCGTGAAGGTCTACGAGGCCATCGTCAAGGGCGAGAACATCCCGGAACCCGGTATCCCGGAGTCCTTCAAGGTGCTGCTCAAGGAGCTGCAGTCGCTCTGCCTCAACGTCGAGGTCCTGTCTTCGGACGGTGCCGCGATCGAGATGCGCGACGGCGACGACGAAGACCTGGAGCGCGCGGCCGCGAACCTCGGCATCAACCTGTCGAGGTCCGAGTCGCCCTCCGTGGACGACGTCGTCAACTAGTCACCTCGCCGGTCGTCAGGGGGAGCACCTCCCGCGTTCCCCCTGACGGCCTTCCGACCAGCTCCTTTGCCACCGATCTAAAAAGGGGAAGAGAGTAGACGTGCTCGACGTCAACTTCTTCGATGAGCTCCGCATCGGACTCGCGACGGCGGACGACATCCGCCAGTGGTCCTTCGGCGAGGTCAAGAAGCCCGAGACCATCAACTACCGCACGCTCAAGCCTGAGAAGGACGGCTTGTTCTGCGAGAAGATCTTCGGTCCCACCCGGGACTGGGAGTGCTACTGCGGCAAGTACAAGCGCGTGCGCTTCAAGGGCATCATCTGTGAGCGCTGCGGCGTCGAGGTGACCCGTGCGAAGGTGCGTCGTGAGCGCATGGGCCACATCGAGCTCGCCGCTCCGGTCACGCACATCTGGTACTTCAAGGGCGTCCCCAGCCGGTTGGGCTACCTGCTCGACCTGGCCCCCAAGGACCTCGAGAAGATCATCTACTTCGCCGCCTACGTGATCGTGGGCGTGAACGCCGAGCTGCGCCACAACGACCTGCCGACGCTCGAGAGCGAGATGCAGGTCGAGCGCAAGCGCGTCGAGAACCGCCGCGACGCCGACGTGGAGGCCCGCGCCCAGAAGCTCGAGGCCGACCTGGCCGAGCTCGAGGCCGAGGGTGCCAAGTCCGACGTGCGCCGCAAGGTCAAGGAGGGCGGCGAGCGTGAGATGCGCCAGCTCCGCGACCGCGCCCAGCGCGAGCTGGACCGCCTCGACGAGATCTGGTCCACCTTCACCAAGCTCGAGCGCGCTCAGCTGATCGCGGACGAGCTGCTCTACCGCGAGCTGTACGACCGCTACGGCGACTACTTCACCGGTGCCATGGGCGCGGAGGCCATCCAGAAGCTCCTGGGTGACTACGACGTCGACGCCGAGGCCGACGTCCTGCGCGAGACGATCCGCAGCGGCAAGGGCCAGAAGAAGCTGCGTGCGCTCAAGCGCCTCAAGGTCGTTGCCGCCTTCCAGGCGACCCGCAACAACCCGCAGGGCATGGTCCTGGACTGCGTCCCGGTCATCCCGCCGGACCTGCGCCCGATGGTGCAGCTCGACGGTGGCCGCTTCGCCACGTCCGACCTGAACGACCTGTACCGCCGCGTGATCAACCGCAACAACCGCCTCAAGCGACTGATCGACCTCGGCGCGCCCGAGATCATCGTCAACAACGAGAAGCGGATGCTGCAGGAGGCCGTCGACGCGCTGTTCGACAACGGCCGCCGCGGCCGCCCGGTCACCGGTCCCGGTAACCGCCCGCTGAAGTCGCTGTCCGACCTGCTGAAGGGCAAGCAGGGCCGGTTCCGTCAGAACCTGCTCGGCAAGCGCGTCGACTACTCCGGCCGTTCGGTCATCGTGGTCGGCCCGCAGCTCAAGCTGCACCAGTGCGGTCTGCCCAAGCAGATGGCGCTGGAGCTCTTCAAGCCGTTCGTGATGAAGCGGCTCGTCGACCTCAACCACGCGCAGAACATCAAGTCCGCCAAGCGGATGGTCGAGCGTGCGCGCCCGGCCGTGTGGGACGTGCTGGAAGAGGTCATCACCGAGCACCCGGTGCTGCTGAACCGCGCACCTACGCTGCACCGCCTCGGCATCCAGGCCTTCGAGCCGCAGCTGGTCGAGGGCAAGGCCATCCAGCTGCACCCGCTGGTCTGTGAAGCGTTCAACGCCGACTTCGACGGTGACCAGATGGCAGTCCACCTGCCGCTGTCCGCCGAGGCGCAGGCCGAGGCCCGCGTCCTGATGCTGTCGTCGAACAACATCCTGTCCCCGGCGTCCGGCAAGCCGCTGGCCATGCCGCGTCTGGACATGGTGACGGGTCTGTACCACCTGACCCGGCACAAGGCCGGCGACATCGGCGAGGGCCACTTCTACTCGTCGCCCGCCGAGGCCCTGATGGCGTTCGACCGCAAGGTCCTGGGCCTGCAGGCGATGGTGAAGATCCGCGTCTCGGACAAGAACCCGCCCAAGGGTGCCGAGCCGGAGGGCTGGGAGCCCGGTCAGCCGTGGCTCGCGGAGACCACGCTGGGTCGCGTGCTGTTCAACGAGATCCTGCCGCAGGACTACGCCTTCATCAACGAGGTCATGCCCAAGAAGCGGCAGGCCGTGATCATCAACGACCTCGCCGAGCGGTACCCGATGGTCACCGTCGCCCGGACGCTGGACAAGCTGAAGGACGCCGGTTTCCACTGGGCCACCCGTTCCGGTGTGACCGTCGCGATCTCGGACGTCCTCGTGCCCGCGGCGAAGCAGGACATCCTCGAGGAGCACGAGCGCCTCGCGGACGCCGTCGAGAAGCGCTACCAGCGCGGTCAGCTCTCCCACGAGGAGCGCAACTCCGAGCTGGTCAAGGTGTGGACCAAGGCCACCGAGCAGGTCCACGAGATCATGGAAGACAACTTCCCCGAGGACAACTCGATCCGCGTCATCGTGCAGTCCGGCGCCGCCGGCAACATGACGCAGGTCCGTTCGCTCGCGGGTATGCGTGGTCTCGTCACCAACCCGAAGGGTGAGTACATCCCGCGTCCGATCAAGAACTCGTTCCGCGAGGGCTTGTCGGTGCTGGAGTACTTCATCGCGACGCACGGTGCTCGTAAGGGTCTGGCCGACACCGCGCTGCGTACCGCCGACTCGGGTTACCTGACCCGTCGTCTGGTGGACGTCTCGCAGGACGTCATCATCCGCGAGGTCGACTGCGGCACCACGCGTGGCGTGAACATGACCGTCGGCGAGAAGCTGGGCGACAAGGTCGGCCTGCACGAGTTCGCGCAGACGTCGGTCTACGCCCGCACGGTGGCGGACGACATCCTGGACGCCTCCGGCAACCTGGTGCTCAACCGCGGCGACGACCTCGGTGACCCGGCGCTGGAGCGACTGGTCGAGGCCGGCATCATCCGCGTGAAGGTGCGCTCGGTGCTGACCTGCGAGTCCGCGGTCGGTGTGTGCGCGTCCTGCTACGGCCGCTCGATGGCCACCGGCCAGCTGGTCGACGTCGGCGAGGCCGTCGGCATCGTCGCCGCCCAGTCGATCGGTGAGCCCGGCACGCAGCTGACGATGCGTACGTTCCACCAGGGTGGTGTGGCCGGTGACGACATCACGACCGGTCTGCCCCGTGTCCAGGAGCTCTTCGAGGCCCGCGTCCCGAAGGGCAAGGCGCCGATCGCCGACGTCGACGGCCGCGTGCGCATCGAGGACGGCGACCGCTTCTGGAAGATCACGCTGATCCCGGACGACGGTTCCGAGGAGATCGTGTTCGAGAAGCTGTCCAAGCGTCAGCGTCTCGCCAACACGGCCACCGGCCCGCTGCAGGACGGCGACCACGTGGCCGTCGGCCAGCAGCTGCTGGAAGGTACTCCGGACCCGCACGAGGTCCTGCGCGTCATGGGCCCGCGCGAGGCTCAGCTGCACCTGGTGCAGGAAGTGCAGAAGGTGTACCGCGCCCAGGGTGTGGCGATCCACGACAAGCACATCGAGGTCATCGTCCGGCAGATGCTCCGCCGGGTCACGATCATCGACTCGGGTGCCACGGAGTTCCTGCCGGGCTCGCTGGTCGAGCGCGCGGACTTCGAGTCGGGCAACCGCGCCGTCGTCGCCGAGGGTGGCGAGCCGGCTGCCGGTCGTCCGGTGCTGATGGGTATCACGAAGGCCTCGCTGGCCACCGACTCGTGGCTGTCCGCGGCGTCGTTCCAGGAGACCACTCGTGTGCTGACCGACGCCGCCATCAACGGGCGTTCGGACAAGCTCATCGGTCTGAAGGAGAACGTGATCATCGGTAAGTTGATCCCGGCTGGTACGGGCATCAACCGCTACCGCAACATCCAGGTCCAGCCGACCGAGGAGGCGCGTGCCGCTGCGTACGCGATCCCCTCGTACGACGACGGGTACTACACCCCCGACGTCTTCGGCACGGGCACTGGTGCCGCGGTGCCGCTGGACGACTACGACTTCGGTCGCGACTACCGCTAGTCGGTTGTCTTGGAACGGCCCCCGGAGCCTCCCGCTCCGGGGGCCGTTCGGCGTTTCACCGGTAGGCGAGCTTGCGCAGCAGTGTTTCAGCCGGCCCCTGAACGTCGTTGCGCCGCAACACTTCCGCGAACACGACGGTGGCCAGCCAGGTGAGCACGGCGATGCCGGACGCCGCCGCGGTGCCCACCTCTGTGCCGAGCCCTCCCGTGTACGGCACGAACACGGCCACGAACACCACTGACTGCAACAGGTAGCAGGTCAGCGACCGTTGGCCGCACGCGGCGAGGGCCGTGACCACCGTGCCCGGTTCGCTGACCCTGGCGGCGATGAGTCCCATCAGCGCCGCGTAGCCGAGCCCGCCGGCCACTCCGCTGAGACCGTGCAGCACGTAGAGGGCCACCTCCGGTCCGTCGTTCCAGACGCCGGTGTCGACCAGCGCCAGCGGCAGTCCGCCGAGAACGGCCGTGCCGATGCCGCCGAACGCGATGGCACGCAACGCTTTCCGGTGCTCCTGAGGCTCAATGAGCAGGCGTCGCCGGGCCGCCCACACACCGAGCACGAACGGCACGACGAGTTCGACGACGAAGAACGGCGTCAACGCACCCCACAACGCGACCCGCTCGACCAACGCGCTCACCGGGTCCGCGGCCGCCGTCATCCCTGACGCGCCACCGAACTCCGCGATCCGCAGACCGCCCAACGTGATCACCGTGCCGTGGACGACCAGCCACAGCCCCGCGAACACCAGCAGCGACCGGTCCCGCCACCGCAGCACCCCCGCGAGCGCCAGGCCGAGCAGCCCGTACGCGGCCAGGATGTCCCCGAAGAACAACAACAACGCGTGGGCGCACCCGAACATCAGCAACCACGCGCTCCGCCGCCGCAGGACCCGGCGTGCGTCGCCGGGCTGCTTGGCCGCGATCTGCACGAACCCGTAGCCGAACAGCGCGGCGAACATCGGCATGGCCCGCCCGTCGACCAGGGTCACCTGGATCCCGGTGACCAGGAGGTCGAGCGGGCTGCCGTCGATCGCGTACGAGCGGAAGCCGGTCTCGTGCCCGGATAAGTACATGTGGGCGTGCGCGAGTGCGATGAGCAGCAGCATCACGCCGCGCGCGAGGTCGGGCGCGAGCGCCCGCCGAGTGAGTGTGAGCATGAGCGATCCCCCAAATTAGATACGGAGCCGTAGCTTAATGAGCTGATAAGATACGGCATCGTTTCTTGTTGGGGAAGGGCAGAAGTCGTGACGCCGGAGCGGCGACGGGGAGAGGCGCTGGTCCGCGCCATTCACGAGGCAGCACTCGCCGAGGTGGCGGAAACCGGCCTCGGTGGCTTGACCATGGAGGGCATCGCGCGCCGCGCCGCCACCGCGAAGACCGTCCTGTACCGGCGCTGGGCGACACCGTTCGAGCTGCTCGTCGACGCGCTGGGCGAGGCGCATCCCGTCGAGGTGCCGACGCCCGCGGCGGACGACCTCCGTGCGGATCTCATCGCGGCACTGACGTTGCTCACGGACTGGATGATCACTCCGGCGGCCGGTGCGGTGCTGGCGATCACGTCCGAACGCGCGCGCTACCCGGAGTTGGCGGAAGCGTTGTACCGCAAGGTGTTCGACCCTCGGGGCGGCACGTTCACCGCTACGGTCCTGCGACACTACGCGGCCAGCGGCCGGCTCGATCCACGGCGGCTGACGCCGATCACCACCCAGATCGGCGAGGCGCTGGTCTTCAAGCTGTCCATCGACAGCGACCGCATCCCGGGCCCGGACGAGATCGCGGCGATCGTGGACGAGGCCCTGCTGCCCGCGCTGGGGCTCTAGCGGTTGGCGATGCCGTCCAGGCGCACCGGCGCGGGGTTCTCCGACTTGTCGTACTTGGCCGCGATTTCGGGACCGTGCTTGAAGATCTGGTACAGCGGCATGCCGTGACCGCGGCCGAGGTCGTAGTCGTTCTTGAGCCAGTCGAGGAAGTTGCCTGCCTTGGTGGCCTCGCCGAAGCCGTGTTCGGTGGCTGCTGCCAGCAGCTCCGCCGGCGTCTTGCCGGTCTTCTTCTCGGCGCCGTCGAGGTAGGCCTGGAAGGACATCGTGATCTCCGTTCGTCTGGTGGAACGAGCGTAAGACAACGAACCCTGTCTTGACAAGAAAATTTGTCGGTTGAGCCAGGGAGAGGATGTTGTGCGAGGTCAGGAATGGTTCAGCGGCGGCGGGCTCTGGCCAGTGCTCGGGCGCGGATGACCAGGTCGTCGACCAGGTGCTCGTCGACGAGCGGTGGGATGCCGGACTCGTCGGTGCAGCAGCGGGGCTTGGTGCGCTTCTCTGACAGACGGGGGCGGACGCCGGCCATCTCGTAGAGGGCTTCGTAGAGGTCCAGGCCGGGGTCGTCGTCGTGCGGGCCGACCAGGAGCACCCACACGACTTCGGGGGAGGGGAACGCCACCACCACGCGGTCAGGGCCGCGCAGGTGTTTCACGCAGAGACGCGGTAGGGGTTCCGGACCTGTCACGCGGTAACCCAAAGAGGCGCAGCCCGAGTGCGCCAGTTCGTCGAGGAAGCGTTCGTAGGCCACGCGGGCACGGCCGCGCAGGCCGTTGGCCTGGGCGTGAGCGGTGTGGGTTTCGACTACCTGGATCAAGCTGTGCGGACCACGCGTCCTTTGCCGCTGCGCATCTCGTCGAGGGAGGAGGCGAGGTCTGGACGGTCCAGCAGGGACTGGTCGCTGAGGCGGCGGTGGACTTCGTCGATCAGGCCGCGGGTCTTGCCGGCGCGGCGGAGGTCCGAGACGAGGTGCAGGACCTCGTGGAGGCGCACCGTGTCGAGCAGCATGCGCGGTTCCTGGCTGTGGATGGCCAGCACGCCCTCACGGGCCCAGGCCTTCACGGTCTTCTCGGTGAGGTCGAGGAGCTCGCCTGCCACCACGGGACGGACCGGTGGGGCTTGGCGCAGCGTTCGCGCTACTACGCCGTCGAGCTTGCGGCGGCGTTCGTCGTCTTCTGCCAGGGATGACGCTACGGACTCGAGCTCTTCGATGGTTTCGAAGAGGTCCCGGATGTGGGCGGCCTCGGTCGCGACAGACATGGCTACTCCTCCCGTTGACTACCGATTATTCACCACTTTTTCGGTAGTCGTCAACGGCCCCGGAGCAGGGATCCGGGGCCGCCTACGAAGTCACGAGGAGAAGAAGAGACCGCCGAGGCCGCGGTGCTTGCGGTGGCCGTAGCCGTAGCCCGCGTGGCCGCCGCCGTGGTGGTGGTGGATCTGCTGCGGCGCGGCGCCCCAGGCGGGCTGGGCCGGCTGCGGGTAGGCGGCGGGCGGCGGGGCAGGAGCCGCGGGCGGCGGCGTGTGCATGGTGGCCTCGAGGCGAGTGATCGACTCGAGCTCGCCGTAGTCGAGGAAGACCCCGCGGCAGCCGTCGCACTGCTCGATGTGGACGCCCATGCGGTCGAACGTGCGCATGTTCGCATGACACTTGGGACACTGCATCGTGGTGAGCCTCCTGCGGTGGGACCGGACAAAAACGATATTAGCCGCGGTCGCCGTTGTCCTGCGTCGTGACGATCCGACGGCAAGCCTCAACCAGCGGTTCCACTGCCTGCAGCCCGGACATGAGTGCCCGCGCTGCCATCTGAACAACGTACGCCTGAGCCGGAATGTTGAGGACATCCCATTCCGATGTCGTCACGGCCACACCGCCCGTTTCACGGTAGGTGTTGAGGAACCGCGCCCACAGGTCAGCCGGCAGGACCCCCGCCGCGAACAGAGCCGCAGGTCGCGCCAGGTCCCACACGGGATCGCCCACCCCGAGATCGTCCACGTCGATGAGCCGCCAGGCGCCTCTGCGCACCAGTTGCCCGAGGTGCCAGTCGCCGTGGATCAACGCCCGCCCGGACATGTCCAACGGCGGCAAAGCCTCGTACGCTCGCAGCACCACGTCGGCGTGCGGCAGGTCCGGCGGCAACGCTTGAATGGCTCGCACGATCCGGTCGGGTGTACCGGCCGCCGGCCCTTGTACGGGCAACGCGTGCAGCCGCGCCAGCAGCGCTGCGCTCTCTTCCCAAGGAGCCCCGTCGGGGTCCTCCTGGCTCACCGGCGTCCCGTACGGCCACACCGTCACCGGCCGGTCGTCCACGAACTGCAACGGCTTCAACGGCGGCAACAACAACTCCGGATGTGCCGCCGCGATCTCCACCCGCTGCCGCAACGCCTCGACGTCGACGTCCGCGGGATGCGCCTTCGCCACCACGTCGCCGACCCGCACCACCACGACGTCACCGCGGTCGCCGCCGAGCACCTCGGGATCGGCGGAAGAGCCGGTCAGCGAGGCCATCGCCGCGATCAGATCGTCCACGCCGTCAAGTGAATCAGGCGGGCTCACTTGGTGATGCAGATGGTCTTCATGGGCTGCGAGTACGTCTTCGAGTCCTCGCCGGCGCACAACAGTCGGTCGGACTTGCCGTCGACGACCTTCGTCACCCTGCGCGTCCCGGTCCCGCACGTCACCCGTTCGAAGTACTGGTTGACCCCTTTGAGGCAGTCGCCCTCCCGCACGTTCAGCACGTAGCAGTACCGCGTCTTGCCGGTCTTGCGCGATCGCCCGGACGACTCGTCGAGGTAGTCGCCGGTCGGGCACATCGTCCGCTTCTCCCGCGACGACACCCGGTACACGGCGTCCTGGGACGAACAGTCCACTTCCTCCATGTCGACGCTCGTGTCGTTCACGTCGATCTGCTTCGCGCACTCGCCGACGCCGGCCTGCTCGTGCCAGCCGGAGCACCCGGCGAGCACCAGCGTGAGCGCGGCGAGCAGGGCAGCTGTCTTCACAGCTTCACCAGGCAGATGGTCGTGGCCGGCTGTGAGTAGAAGGTCGTCGTCTCACCAGGGCCGCAGCTTTCGCGGGGACCGGTGACGACCTTCGTGACCTTCGACTCCGAGCGGTCGTCGCACCGGCCCTTCACGAGGTCGCTCCGCTGCCCGAGCCTGCTCGTGACGCGGTTGAGGCACTCGCCCTCCCCGAGGTCGAGCATCAGGCACTCCGTGTCGCCGATGCGTTCGCGCAGCGCGCGGTAGGGCCCGCCCGGGCAGGCACCCAGGTCCAGCGACCAGCCGGGAGAGTCGACGGTCAACACCACCTTGTAGGTCGAGTTGTCCGCCGAACAGTCGACCAGGGCGAAGTTGATGGACCGCTTGCCGCCGAACACGGCGTAGCAGTCACCGACCGGCGAGCGGTGGTTCGTCTTCGGCGGCCTGACGAGCACTGTGAGTCCTGCCACGCACAGCGCTGTGAGCACGCAGGGCACGATCCACTGTCGCCACACCGGTTTGTGCCTCTCGCTCAGCTGAACCCGCAGGAAGCATGTCTACTGCAGGTGCGCGTGCACTACCCCCGTTTTGACCCAGGTAGACGTGGGCGGGTATCTTTGCTACTCGTGCCCGACCCATGTCGGGCCGCTCCGCGTGCCCGTGAGGCAGCGGTGTCCTCCACTCGCAGGGGCAGTTGAACTGTTACTTGCGGACCTTGGGAGCGGGCGACACGCCCGACCTCGGGTGCAGAGAGGGATCAAGAAACACGAGGGTGACCCGAGAGGCGAACCCGCAAAAGACGGAAGAAGCAGCCGGCGAATGCCAACGATCCAGCAGCTGGTCCGCAAGGGCCGCCAGGACAAGGTGGCCAAGCAGAAGACGGCGGCCCTCAAGGGCTCGCCGCAGCGGCGCGGTGTGTGCACCCGCGTTTACACCACCACCCCCAAGAAGCCGAACTCCGCACTGCGCAAGGTCGCTCGCGTGAAGCTGACCAGCGGCATCGAGGTCACGGCCTACATCCCCGGTGAGGGTCACAACCTCCAGGAGCACTCGATGGTGCTCGTGCGTGGCGGTCGTGTGAAGGACCTGCCGGGTGTTCGTTACAAGATCATCCGTGGCTCTCTCGACACGCAGGGTGTCAAGAACCGCAAGCAGGCTCGCAGCCGCTACGGCGCGAAGAAGGAGAAGAGCTGATGCCCCGCAAGGGACCGGCCCCGAAGCGGCCGCTTATCTCCGACCCGGTCTACAGCTCGCCGCTCGTGACCCAGCTCATCAACAAGGTGCTGGTGGACGGCAAGCGCTCCGTGGCGGAGAAGATCGTCTACGAAGCCCTCGAAGGTGCTCGCGAGAAGACCGGCACCGACCCGGTTGTCACGCTGAAGCGCGCCCTGGACAACGTGAAGCCGTCGCTGGAGGTCAAGAGCCGCCGCGTCGGTGGTGCGACCTACCAGGTGCCGATCGAGGTCAAGCCCGGTCGCTCCACCACGCTGGCGCTGCGCTGGCTGATCACCTTCTCCCGGCAGCGTCGTGAGAAGACCATGGTCGAGCGTCTGATGAACGAGCTGCTCGATGCGAGCAACGGTCTCGGTGCGAGCGTCAAGCGCCGTGAGGACACGCACAAGATGGCCGAGTCCAACAAGGCCTTCGCCCACTACCGCTGGTGATCTGACGCCCGGCCTGCTCCAGGCCGGGCTCTCCCAGCCCTAGTGAGCTCACAAGCTCAAGACAGGGGAAAGACCCGTGGCACAGGACGTGCTCACTGATCTTGCCAAGGTCCGCAACATCGGGATCATGGCCCACATCGACGCGGGCAAGACCACGACGACTGAGCGGATCCTCTTCTACACGGGGATCAGCTACAAGATCGGCGAGGTGCACGACGGCGCTGCCGTGATGGACTGGATGGAGCAGGAGCAGGAGCGCGGCATCACGATCACGTCGGCCGCGACGACCTGCTACTGGAAAGACCACCAGATCAACCTGATCGACACGCCCGGCCACGTCGACTTCACCGTCGAGGTCGAGCGCAACCTACGCGTCCTCGACGGCGCCGTTGCCGTCTTCGACGGCAAGGAAGGCGTCGAGCCGCAGTCCGAGCAGGTCTGGCGGCAGGCGACCAAGTACGACGTCCCGCGCATCTGCTTCGTCAACAAGATGGACAAGCTGGGCGCGGACTTCTACTTCACCATCAAGACCATTCAGGACCGTCTCGCGGCGAAGCCGCTGCCGATCCAGATCCCGATCGGTGCCGAGAGCGACTTCATCGGCGTCGTCGACCTGATCGAGATGCGTGCCCTCACGTGGCGTGGCGAAGTCCAGAAGGGTGAGGACTACGCGATCGAGGAGATCCCCGCGGATCTCGTCGAGCGTGCGCAGGAGTTCCGCGAGCAGCTTCTCGAGGCCGTCGCCGAGACCGACGACGAGCTGACCGAGAAGTACTTCGAGCAGGGCGACCTGTCCGTCGCGGAGATCAAGGCGGGCCTCCGCAAGATCGTCGCCGAGGGCACCGCGTACCCGATCCTGTGCGGTTCGGCGTTCAAGAACAAGGGCGTCCAGCCCATGCTCGACGCGGTCATCGACTTCCTGCCGTCGCCGCTGGACCTCCCGCCGGTCGAGGGCACGCTGCAGGACGGCGAGACCGTCGTGTCGCGCAAGGCCTCGTCCGACGAGCCGTTCTCGGCGCTGGCGTTCAAGATCGCCGTGCACCCGTTCTTCGGCAAGCTGACCTACATCCGGGTCTACTCGGGCAAGGTCGCCTCCGGCACCCAGGTCATCAACGCGACCAAGGACCGCAAGGAGCGCATCGGGAAGATCTTCCAGATGCACGCCAACAAGGAGAACCCGGTCACCGAGGCCATCGCGGGCCACATCTACGCCGTGATCGGTCTGAAGGACACCACGACCGGTGAGACCTTGTGCGACCCGGCTCACCCGATCGTCCTCGAGTCGATGACCTTCCCCGAGCCCGTCATCCAGGTGGCCATCGAGCCCAAGACGAAGGCGGACCAGGAGAAGCTCGGCACCGCGATCCAGAAGCTGGCCGAGGAGGACCCGACGTTCCGGGTCAACCTCGACCAGGAGACCGGCCAGACCATCATCGCCGGCATGGGCGAGCTCCACCTGGACATCCTGGTGGACCGCATGCGCCGCGAGTTCAAGGTCGAGGCCAACATCGGCAAGCCTCAGGTGGCGTACCGGGAGACCATCCGCAAGGCGGTGGAGAAGTACTCCTACACCCACAAGAAGCAGACCGGTGGCTCCGGCCAGTTCGCGAAGGTGCTCGTCACCGTCGAGCCGCTGGAGAAGAAGGAAGACGGCGCGCTCTACGAGTTCGTCAACGCCGTCACCGGTGGTCGCATCCCGCGTGAGTACATCCCGTCGGTCGACGCGGGTGCGCAGGACGCGCTGCAGTACGGCGTGCTGGCGGGTTACCCGCTGGTCGGCGTGAAGGTGACTCTGCTCGACGGCGCCTACCACGAGGTCGACTCCTCGGAAATGGCGTTCAAGATCGCTGGTTCGATGGCCCTCAAGGAAGCCGCCCGTCAGGCGTCTCCCGCGATCCTCGAGCCTCTGATGGCCGTCGAGGTCACGACGCCCGAGGAGTACATGGGTGACGTGA
This sequence comes from Lentzea alba, assembly GCF_011067745.1. Lineage (GTDB taxonomy): Bacteria > Actinomycetota > Actinomycetes > Mycobacteriales > Pseudonocardiaceae > Lentzea > Lentzea alba. The sequence goes on along the minus strand of NZ_JAAMPJ010000001.1, from coordinate 1,451,539 downwards.
TCGGCGACCTGAACTCCCGCCGTGGCCAGATCCAGGCCATGGAGGAGCGCAGCGGCGTCCGTGTCGTGAAGGCACTGGTTCCGCTGTCGGAAATGTTCGGGTACGTGGGTGACCTGCGGTCCAAGACCCAGGGTCGTGCCAACTACTCGATGGTGTTCGACTCCTACGCAGAGGTTCCCGCGAACGTCTCGAAGGAGATCATCGCGAAGGCGACCGGGGAGTAATTCCCCAACCGGAGCACCGCAGTTCCACCGCGGGCTCTCCGGGGGTGAATCCCTGGGGTCCGCTACTTTCAGACCCTGACGTGTAAGTCCGGCGGGTGGCCACAGATGCCCGCCGGACCAGCAAAAAGAAGTCCAGGAGGACAATCCAGTGGCCAAGGCGAAGTTCGAGCGGACGAAGCCGCACGTCAACATCGGCACCATCGGTCACATCGACCATGGCAAGACCACGCTGACCGCGGCGATCTCCAAGGTTCTGCACGACGCGTACCCCGATGTGAACGCCTCGTTCGCGTTCGACCAGATCGACAAGGCGCCGGAAGAGAAGCAGCGCGGCATCACGATCTCGATCGCGCACATCGAGTACCAGACGGAGAACCGTCACTACGCGCACGTCGACTGCCCCGGGCACGCCGACTACATCAAGAACATGATCACCGGTGCGGCGCAGATGGACGGCGCCATCCTCGTGGTCGCGGCGACCGACGGTCCCATGCCGCAGACGAAGGAGCACGTCCTCCTGGCCCGCCAGGTCGGCGTTCCCTACATCGTTGTCGCCCTGAACAAGGCCGACATGGTGGACGACGAGGAGATCCTGGAGCTCGTCGAGCTCGAGGTCCGCGAGCTGCTCTCCGAGTACGAGTTCCCGGGCGACGACCTGCCGGTCGTGCGCGTCTCGGCGCTGAAGGCGCTCGAGGGCGACGAGCAGTGGGGCAAGTCCGTTCTCGAGCTCATGGCCGCCGTTGACACGGCGATCCCGGAGCCGGAGCGCGACACCGAGAAGCCGTTCCTCATGCCCGTCGAGGACGTCTTCACGATCACCGGTCGCGGCACCGTGGTGACCGGTCGTATCGAGCGCGGCATCATCAACGTGAACTCCGAGATCGAGATCGTCGGTATCAAGGAGACGTCGAAGAAGACGACGGTCACCTCGATCGAGATGTTCAAGAAGTTCCTGGACGAGGGCCGCGCGGGCGACAACGCCGCGCTGCTGCTCCGTGGCATCAAGCGCGAGGAGGTGGAGCGCGGCATGGTCATCGTCAAGCCGGGCACCACGACCCCGCACACCGAGTTCACGGCGCAGGTCTACATCCTGTCCAAGGACGAGGGTGGCCGCCACACGCCGTTCTTCAACAACTACCGTCCCCAGTTCTACTTCCGGACGACGGACGTGACCGGCGTTGTGACGCTGCCCGAGGGCACCGAGATGGTCATGCCGGGTGACACCACCGGTATGGACGTCAAGCTGATCCAGCCGATCGCCATGGACGAGGGCCTCCGCTTCGCGATCCGCGAGGGTGGCCGCACCGTCGGCGCCGGCTCGGTCACCAAGATCATCAAGTGATCTGGCTCTGACCGCGGCTAGCCGCAGTTAGTTCGGCAAGGCCGGGCCAACGACTTCGTTGGCCCGGCCTTTGTCTTTGTTGTCCTTGCGGCGCAACGGGTGTGAGGTAGAACGCAACGGAGTCGGACGGGTCCTCGCGGGTTCGCCGACCTTGATCCCAACGTGATCTGCCTCTAACTCACCCACCCCGATTTGGATCGCCTCGCGACCGTGTGGCATCCTTTACGGGTTGCTCGACGAAGGCCGGGTTCAGTTCGTGTGTGCCCGAGCTCTTCGACCGAGCGTCCGCGCCCTGTTAGTGAACGCCTCCTTGCGGAGATGGGCATCAGGGTGCATGGGCTGTGGTAGGCCCAATCCCACCGGGGAGACCTTGCGTGGGACCGGTATGCGTACCGGGCGCGACACGCCCGACCGCGTGGACCGGGCACCATGACACTTCAACAGGGGCGGAGCGCGCCAAGAGGCTGTAACAGGCCTCATCCGAGGCACCGCACCGCAGCGGTTACGAGAAGCAGAGGAACGGCAAGCCATCATGGCGGGACAAAAGATCCGCATCCGGCTCAAGGCCTACGACCACGAAGCGATCGACGCGTCTGCGCGCAAGATCGTGGAGACCGTGACGCGCACCGGCGCTCGGGTTGTCGGGCCAGTGCCGCTGCCCACTGAGAAGAACGTGTACTGCGTCATCCGCTCGCCGCACAAGTACAAGGACTCGCGCGAGCACTTCGAGATGCGCACGCACAAGCGGCTGATCGACATCCTCGACCCGACGCCGAAGACGGTTGACGCGCTCATGCGCATCGACCTGCCGGCCAGCGTCGACGTCAACATCCAGTAAGCGTTGGGCGCGGAGAGTAACGGACCAATGTCTGACAGGCAGATGAAGGGCATCCTGGGCACCAAGCTCGGCATGACTCAGGTCTTCGACGAGAACAACCGGGTTGTCCCGGTGACCGTCGTCAAGGCTGAGCCCAATGTCGTCACCCAGGTTCGCACCCAGGAGAAGGACGGCTACACCGCCGTCCAGCTGGCGGCCGGCGCGATCGACCCGCGCAAGGTCAACAAGCCCGTCGCGGGCCACTTCGCCAAGGCCGGGGTCACGCCCCGTCGCCACCTGGTGGAGCTGCGCACGACGGACGCCGGCGAGTACACGGTCGGCCAGGAGATCACCGCTGAGGTGTTCGAGGCCGGCGCTGTTGTCGACATCACCGGCACCAGCAAGGGCAAGGGCACCGCAGGTGTCATGAAGCGCCACAACTTCCGGGGCCTCGGCTCCAGCCACGGCACCCAGCGCAAGCACCGCTCGCCGGGTTCCATCGGTGGCTGCGCCACCCCGGGTCGCGTCTTCAAGGGTCTGCGCATGGCCGGCCGCATGGGCCACGAGCGCGTGACGACCCAGAACCTGAAGGTGCACAAGATCGACGCCGAGAACGGCCTGCTGCTCATCAAGGGCGCTGTTCCCGGCCCCAAGGGTGGTCTGGTGTTCGTCCGGACTGCCGCGAAGGGTGGTGCCTGATGTCGACGGTTGAGATCCGCACCCCGGACGGCAAGTCCGCCGGCACGGTCGAGCTCCCCCCGGCTGTCTTCGACGCGCAGGCGAACGTCGCGCTGCTGCACCAGGTGGTCGTCGGCCAGCAGGCCGCCGCGCGCCAGGGCACGCACGCCACGAAGACCCGCGGCGAGGTGTCCGGTGGTGGCAAGAAGCCGTACCGCCAGAAGGGCACCGGTCGCGCCCGCCAGGGTTCGACGCGTGCGCCGCAGTTCGCCGGCGGTGGCGTCGTCCACGGCCCGCAGCCGCGTGACTACACCCAGCGGACGCCCAAGAAGATGAAGGCCGCCGCTCTGCGTGGCGCCCTCTCCGACCGGGCTCGCGCCAACCAGGTGCACGTCGTGTCCGGCCTGGTGGACGGGGACACCCCGTCGACCAAGACCGCGCGCAAGGTCCTGGAGTCGGTCACCCAGGCCCGTCGCGTTCTCGTGGTGCTCAACCGCACCGACGAGGTCGCGTGGGTCAGCGTGCGGAACCTCCCGCACGTGCACGTGATCGCGCCCGATCAGCTCAACACCTACGACGTGCTCGTCAACGACGACGTGGTGTTCACCAAGGACTCGCTCGACGTGTTCCTCGCCAGCAAGGCCCAGCAGGGTCGCGGCTCGGCCGAGGCCACGGCGGCTGTCGTGGACGAGGAGGGTTCCAAGTGATCCCCGACCACAGGGACATCTTGCTCGCACCCGTGATCTCCGAGAAGTCCTACGGGCTCCTCGAGGAGAACAAGTACACCTTCTTGGTGGCGCCGGGTTCGAACAAGACCCAGATCAAGATCGCCGTGGAGAAGGTCTTCGGCGTGAAGGTCGTCAGCGTCAACACCATCAACCGGCAGGGCAAGCGCAAGCGCACCCGCACCGGGTTCGGCAAGCGCAAGGACACGAAGCGCGCGATCGTGACGCTGTCGGCTGACAGCAAGGCGATCGAGATCTTCGGCGGCCCTGCCGCCTGATGACGAGGACTGCGTAGAGATGGGCATTCGCAAGTACAAGCCGACGACCCCCGGTCGTCGCGGTGCGAGCGTCTCCGACTTCGCCGAGATCACTCGGTCGACGCCGGAGAAGTCGCTGATCCGCCCGCTGCACAAGCTGGGTGGCCGCAACGCGTCGGGCAAGATCACCACTCGGCACAAGGGTGGCGGTCACAAGCGGGCTTACCGCCTGATCGACTTCCGTCGCCACGACAAGGACGGCGTGCCGGCCAAGGTCGCTCACATCGAGTACGACCCCAACCGGACCGCGCGCATCGCGCTGCTGCACTACGCGGACGGCGAGAAGCGCTACATCATCGCCCCGGAGAAGCTCAAGCAGGGTGACACGGTTGAGAACGGCCCCAAGGCCGACATCAAGCCGGGCAACAACCTGCCGCTGCGCAACATCCCGGTCGGTTCCGTGATCCACGCGATCGAGCTCCGCCCCGGTGGCGGCGCGAAGATCGCCCGCTCCGCCGGTGCCTCGGTGCAGCTCGTGGCGAAGGACGGCCCGTACGCCCAGCTGCGGATGCCTTCGGGCGAGATCCGCAACGTGGACGTGCGCTGCCGCGCCACGCTCGGCGAGGTCGGCAACAAGGAGCACCAGAACATCAACTGGGGCAAGGCCGGCCGCATGCGGTGGAAGGGCAAGAAGCCCACCGTGCGTGGTGTCGCCATGAACCCCGTTGACCACCCGCATGGTGGTGGTGAGGGTAAGACCTCCGGTGGTCGCCACCCGGTGAACCCGGCTGGTAAGCCCGAAGGCCGTACCCGCCGCCGTAAGCCAAGCGACAAGCTCATCGTCCGGCGTCGTCGCACCGGTAAGAAGCGCTGAGCAGGAAGGGAGTGAAGGATGCCTCGCAGCCTTAAGAAGGGCCCCTTCGTTGACGACCACCTGCTCAAGAAGGTGGACGTTCTCAACGAGTCGGGCAAGAAGACGGTCATCAAGACGTGGTCCCGCCGGTCCACGATCATCCCGGACATGCTGGGTCACACCCTCGCGGTGCACGACGGCCGCAAGCACGTCCCGGTGTTCGTGACGGAGGCGATGGTCGGGCACAAGCTCGGCGAGTTCGCCCCGACCCGGACCTTCAAGGGCCACATCAAGGACGACCGGAAGTCTCGCCGCCGCTAAGGCGCGGAACTAGGAAGAGCAAGGGGAAGCAGCGATGAACGCCCGTAACGATGCTGAGGCGCAGGAGTTTCCGCGCGCCGTGGCTCGGGCTCGCTACGTCCGCGACACGCCGATGAAGGTGCGCCGCGTCGTCGAGCTCATCAAGGGACGTAACGCCCGCGAGGCCCTGGCCGTGCTCCAGTTCGCGCCGCAGGCAGCAAGTGAGCCGGTCGCGAAGGTGCTCGCCAGCGCCATGGCCAACGCCGAGAACAACCTGTCCCTGGACCCCGACACCCTCTGGGTTTCGGTGGCCTACGTGGACGAGGGTCCGACCCTCAAGCGTTTCCGCCCGCGTGCCCAGGGCCGCGCGTACCGGATCCGCAAGCGGACGTCGCACATCACCATCGAGGTGGAGTCGCGTCCGAAGAAGACCAGCGCGAAGGGAACCCGGTAGTGGGCCAGAAGATCAACCCGCACGGCTTCCGGCTGGGGATCACCACCGACTGGAAGTCCCGCTGGTACGCCGACAAGCAGTACGCCGAGTACGTCGCGGAAGATGTCAAGATCCGCAAGCTGCTCAGCAAGGGCATGGAGCGTGCCGGCATCTCCAAGGTGGAGATCGAGCGGACCCGTGACCGGGTGCGCGTCGACATCCACACCGCCCGGCCGGGCATCGTCATCGGCCGTCGCGGTGCCGAGGCGGACCGCATCCGCGGTGAGCTGGAGAAGCTCACCAAGAAGCAGGTCCAGCTGAACATCCTCGAGGTCAAGAACCCCGAGTCGGACGCGCAGCTCGTGGCACAGGGTGTCGCCGAGCAGCTGTCCAACCGCGTTGCTTTCCGCCGCGCGATGCGCAAGGCCATTCAGTCGGCCATGCGTTCGTCGCAGGTGAAGGGCATCCGCGTGCAGTGCGGCGGTCGTCTGGGCGGCGCCGAGATGTCCCGCTCGGAGCACTACCGCGACGGCCGCGTGCCGCTGCACACGCTCCGCGCCGACATCGACTATGGCTTCTTCGAGGCCCGCACCACGTTCGGCCGTATCGGCGTGAAGGTGTGGATCTACAAGGGCGACATCGTCGGTGGCATCTCCGCCAAGCGTGAGCGTGACGCGGCCCCTTCGCAGGCCGACCGCGCCCCGCGCCGCGACCGTGGCGAGCGTCCGAACCGGGCCCGTCGCTCCGGTGCCAGCGGCACCACCGCGACGAGCACCGAGGCCGGCCGTGCCGCAGCTGACGCTTCCGCGTCGGCCGAGGCCCCGGCTTCTGCAGAGAAGACGGAGAGCTGAGCCATGCTCATCCCTCGTAGGGTCAAGCACCGCAAGCAGCACCACCCGAAGCGGTCGGGTGCTGCCAAGGGCGGCACGAAGGTCACCTTCGGTGAGTACGGCATCCAGGCTCTGGAGCCGGCCTACGTGACGAACCGGCAGATCGAGTCCGCTCGTATCGCCATCACTCGCCACATCCGCCGTGGCGGCAAGGTCTGGATCAACATCTTCCCGGACCGTCCGCTCACGAAGAAGCCGGCCGAGACCCGCATGGGTTCCGGTAAGGGTTCGCCGGAGTGGTGGGTGGCCAACGTCAAGCCGGGTCGCGTCCTCTTCGAGATGGCCTTCCCGAACGAGCAGGTGGCCCGCGAGGCTCTTCGCCGCGCGATCCACAAGCTCCCGATGAAGTGCCGCATCGTTACGCGTGAGGGTGGTGAGTTCTGATGGCAGCGGGTACCACCGCTTCCGAGCTGCGTGAGCTCACCGAGGAAGAGCTCGTGCTGCGTCTGAAGGAATCGAAGGAAGAGCTCTTCAACCTTCGCTTCCAGATGGCCACGGGCCAGCTCGACAACAACCGGCGGTTGCGCACGGTCCGGCACGAGATTGCCCGGATCTACACCGTGATGCGGGAGCGGGAGCTCGGGCTCTCCGCTTCGCCGGAATCCACTGGTGAGGGTGCGGCATGACCGAAAGCAACGAAGTCCAGACCGAGAAGCGCAACGACCGCAAGGTCCGCGAGGGCCTCGTCGTGTCCGACAAGATGGACAAGACGATCGTCGTGGCGCTCGAGGACCGCAAGAAGCACCCGCGTTACTCCAAGATCATGCGCTCCACCACCAAGGTGAAGGTGCACGACGAGGAGAACGCGGCGGGCGTCGGCGACCGCGTCCTGCTCATGGAGACCCGGCCTCTGTCGGCGACCAAGCGCTGGCGGCTCGTCGAGATCCTCGAGAAGGCCAAGTAAGTCCTTTCTAGACAGACCGAGCCCGTCGGGTCGGAAATCCGGCGGGCCAGGAATGGTCAGGAGCAAGTAAGTGATTCAGCAGGAGTCGCGGCTTCGTGTCGCCGACAACACTGGTGCGAAGGAAATCCTTTGCATCCGTGTTCTCGGTGGTTCGGGCCGCCGCTACGCGGGCATCGGCGACATCATCGTCGCGACCGTCAAGGACGCGATCCCCGGTGCCGGCGTGAAGAAGGGTGACGTCGTCAAGGCCGTCATCGTCCGCACCGTCAAGGAGCGCCGTCGCGCGGATGGCTCGTACATCCGTTTCGACGAGAACGCCGCTGTGCTCATCAAGAACGACAACGAGCCCCGCGGTACCCGCATCTTCGGCCCGGTCGGGCGCGAGCTGCGCGACAAGAAGTTCATGAAGATCATCTCGCTGGCTCCGGAGGTGCTCTGACCATGAAGGTGAAGAAGGGCGACACGGTCGTCGTCATCGCCGGCAAGGACAAGGGCGCGAAGGGCAAGGTCATCCAGGCCTACCCGGAGACCGGCAAGGTCCTGGTCGAGGGCGTCAACCGGATCAAGAAGCACACCAAGATCACGCAGACCCAGCGGGGCGCGCAGTCCGGTGGCATCGTGACCCAGGAAGCCCCGATCAACGTCTCCAACGTGATGGTGGTCGACTCGGACGGCAAGCCGACCCGTGTTGGTTACCGGACGAACGACGAGGGCAAGCGGGTCCGCATTTCCCGTCGTAACGGGAAGGACATCTGAGCATGACTACCGCAGAGAAGATCATCCCGAGGCTCAAGACGCGCTACCGCGCCGAGATCACCGGGGAACTGCAGAAGCAGTTCAACTTCGACAACGTGATGCAGATCCCGCGCGTCGTCAAGGTCGTCGTCAACATGGGTGTCGGCGACGCCGCCCGTGACGGCAAGCTGATCGAGGGCGCCGTCAAGGACCTCTCGATCATCACCGGCCAGCGTCCCGAGGTTCGCAAGGCCCGCAAGTCCATCGCGCAGTTCAAGCTGCGCGAGGGCATGCCGATCGGTGCGCGCGTCACGCTGCGCGGCGACCGCATGTGGGAGTTCCTCGACCGTCTGCTGACGATCGCGCTGCCCCGTATCCGCGACTTCCGCGGCCTCTCGGGCAAGCAGTTCGACGGCAACGGCAACTACACGTTCGGCCTGAACGAGCAGTCGATGTTCCACGAGATCGACCCGGACGCGATCGACCGGCCTCGCGGCATGGACATCACCGTCGTCACCACCGCCACGAACGACGAGGAGGGCCGGGCGCTGCTGAAGCTCCTGGGCTTCCCGTTCAAGGAGAACTGAGTCGATGGCCAAGAAGGCGTTGATCAACAAGGCCGCGAAGAAGCCGAAGTTCAAGGTCCGGGGTTACACCCGGTGCCAGCGTTGCGGCCGCCCCCACGCGGTGTTCCGCAAGTTCGGCCTCTGCCGGATCTGCCTGCGCGAGATGGCTCACCGCGGTGAGCTGCCTGGCGTGAGCAAGTCCAGCTGGTAATTCAAAGCTCCATTACTTCGCTGTAGGCCCGCACACGACCGTCCTGCGCCTCCCCTTCCGGGGAGGCCAGGTCTGGACCCTGAGCGGTGAACCGCAGCGAGAAAGGTTGACCAGGTCACCATGACGATGACCGACCCGATCGCAGACATGCTCACTCGTCTGCGCAACGCGAATTCGGCTTACCACGACAAGGTCGTGATGCCGCACTCGAAGCTGAAGGCCAACATCGCCGAGATCCTCAAGCGCGAGGGCTACATCGCCTCGTACCGCGACGAGGAGGGCGAGGTCGCGAAGAACCTCGTCGTCGAGCTGAAGTACGGCCCGAACCGCGAGCGCAGCATCGCCGGCCTCCGCCGCGTGTCGAAGCCGGGCCTGCGCGTGTACGCGAAGTCCACCGGCCTGCCCCGAGTTCTCGGCGGCCTCGGCGTGGCGATCATTTCGACCTCTGGCGGTCTCATGACCGACCGCCAGGCCAACAAGGCAGGCGTGGGCGGAGAAGTCCTCGCCTACGTTTGGTAAGGGGGAGTAGACATGTCGCGCATCGGTAAGCAGCCGATCATTGTCCCCTCCGGGGTCGACGTGAACATCGCCGGCCAGGACGTGAGCGTGAAGGGCCCGAAGGGCACCCTGACGCTGACGATCGCTGAGCCGATCAGCCTGGAGAAGGCTGAGGACGGCACGCTCGAGGTCAAGCGCCCGAACGACGAGCGCCGCAACCGCGCGCTCCACGGCCTGTCGCGCACGCTCGTGCACAACATGGTCGTCGGTGTGACCCAGGGTTACGAAAAGAAGATGGAAATCCACGGCGTCGGTTACCGCGTCGCGCTCAAGGGCTCTGAGCTCGAGTTCGCGCTCGGTTACTCCCACCCCGTCAAGGTCGAGGCCCCCGCGGGCATCACCTTCGCGGTGGAGACCCCGACCCGCTTCTCCGTCTCGGGTATCGACAAGCAGCTGGTCGGTGAGGTTGCCGCCAACATCCGCAAGCTGCGCAAGCCCGACCCGTACAAGGGCAAGGGCGTCCGCTACTCGGGCGAGAAGATCCGTCGCAAGGTCGGAAAGACGGGTAAGTGACATGAGCGAGTCGACTGTTACGAAGCGCAAGCCGGTGGGCAAGGACATCTCCACCAGGCGTCGTGTTGCCAAGGCCCGTCGCCACTTCCGCCTCCGCAAGAAGGTCAGCGGCACCGCCGAGCGCCCGCGCCTGGTCGTGCACCGGTCGTCGAAGCACATCACCGTGCAGATCATCGACGACCTGAAGGGCCACACGGTCGCGTCCGCTTCCTCCATGGAAGCCGACGTCCGTGGCATGGACGGCGACAAGAAGGCCCGCGCGGCCAAGGTCGGCCAGCTGGCCGCGGCTCGTGCCAAGGACGCCGGTATCACGGCGGTCGTGTTCGACCGCGGTGGCAACGCGTACCACGGCCGGATCGCTGCTCTGGCGGATGCCGCTCGCGAGGCGGGGCTGGAGTTCTGACAATGATGATGACTGGAATTGAGAGGGACGCCTGATGCCAGGACGTACGCGTCGCGAAGGCGGCGGGGGCGAGCGCGGAGAGCGCCGCGACCGTCGTGACGGCGGCCGCGGCGGCGCGGCCCAGGAGAAGACCCCGCACCTCGAGCGCGTGGTTGCGATCAACCGCGTCTCCAAGGTGGTCAAGGGTGGTCGTCGCTTCAGCTTCACCGCCCTCGTGGTGGTCGGTGACGGCGACGGCATGGTCGGCGTCGGCTACGGCAAGGCCAAGGAAGTTCCCGCGGCCATCGCCAAGGGCGTCGAGGAGGCGAAGAAGAACTTCTTCCGCGTTCCCCGCATCGCCGGCACCATCCCCCACCCGGTCCAGGGTGAGAAGGCCGCTGGTGTGGTCCTGCTGCGTCCGGCCTCGGCCGGTACCGGTGTCATCGCGGGTGGCGCTGTCCGCGCCGTCCTCGAGTGCGCCGGCGTGCACGACGTGCTGTCGAAGTCGCTCGGCTCCGACAACGCGATCAACATCGTGCACGCGACCGTGGCGGCCCTCAAGGGTCTGCAGCGTCCGGAAGAGGTCGCGGCCCGTCGTGGCCTGCCCCTCGAGGACGTGGCTCCCGCCGGCATGATCCGCGCTCGCGCGGGCCAGGGGGTGTGATCATGGCTCAGCTCAAGATCACCCAGGTCCGCAGCACCATCGGTACCAAGCACAACCACCGCGAGTCGATGCGCACCCTCGGGCTGCGCAAGATCCGTCAGTCGGTCGTGCGTGAGGACACCCCCCAGGTGCTCGGCCTGATCCACGCCGTGCGTCACCTGGTGAGTGTTGAGGAGGTCCAGTCGTGACCATCAAGATTCACGACCTGCGTCCCGCCCCCGGAGCCAAGACCGCCAAGACCCGCGTCGGTCGTGGTGAAGGCTCCAAGGGCAAGACCGCCGGCCGCGGTACGAAGGGCACGGGCGCTCGCAAGAACGTCTCGCCGCGCTTCGAAGGTGGCCAGATGCCGCTGCACATGCGGCTGCCGAAGCTCAAGGGCTTCAAGAACCCGTTCCGCACCGAGTACCAGGTCGTGAACGTCTCCGCCATCGCTGCCTCCTTCCCGGAGGGCGGCACGGTGGACGTTCCCGCGCTGGTGCTGGCCGGGCTGGTCCGCAAGGGCAAGCTCGTCAAGGTGCTGGGTGACGGGGACGTCTCCGTCAAGCTGGATGTCACGGCTGACAAGTTCTCCAAGTCCGCTGTGGAGAAGTTGGCTGCTGCTGGTGGGTCTTCCACTGTGGCGTCCTGACGCCTGGTAGCTGTCTGAAGGGCCCTGAGGCTTTGCCTCAGGGCCCTTCAGCGTTTCTCGGGCCTGTGGGGCGCGGCCGTGCGGGTGGTCACCATGCGGGCGGCCAGCTTGCGTTGCGTGCTTCCCCTGGGGGCTCTGCCCCCGGACCCCCGGCAATCTGATCGGGGGCCCACCGCCGGGCTCGCTTGCTCAGGGCGGGGGTGGACGGCTCGGCTGCGCCTTCGCGGGGTTCGCTTTGCGGGGATTTCTGTGGGAACTTTGGCGTGGGCGCGAACGTTCGCGGTTGACGAAAAGTCCTGCTCGTAGCACGGATTCCGGGTTGTGACTACCCCGGATGGCGCAGTGGTTCGGGGAGAGATCAACCGGTTCTAACCTGTGATTGGCCACTGGGTACGGCCTGGTCGTTGAGGACTGTTAGAGTCGCGGGCTGAACCCGGATGTCCTCCGGGTCGCTTGGTCGTGGCTGCCTGCTGCGGCCTGCCAACTACCGCATGTGCCGGTCCCTGGGGGTCGGCAACGCTCAGGAGGTTCGCGTGCTCGGCGCATTCCGCTCGGCTCTCGCGACGCCGGATCTACGCAAGAAGATCCTCTTCACGCTCGGGATCATCATTGTGTACCGGCTTGGAGCGACCATGCCCGCGCCGGGCGTGTCCTTCAAGAACGTGCGGGCGTGTGCTGAACAGCTCGAAGGCCAGAACATCTACTCGCTGATCAACCTGTTCAGCGGTGGTGCGCTGCTCAACCTGTCGGTGTTCGCGCTGGGCATCATGCCCTACATCACCGCGAGCATCATCATTCAGCTGCTGACCGTGGTCATTCCGCGGTTCGAGCAGTTGAAGAAGGAAGGGCAGGCCGGTCAGGGCAAGCTGACGCAGTACACGCGCTACCTGACCATCGGGCTGGCGATCCTGCAGTCGACCGGTCTGGTGGCCCTGGCGGTGCGCGGGCAGCTGTTCGGCGAGTGCGACCAGGACGTCATTCCTGGCAAGGACAGCATCTTCACCCTCATCGTGCTGGTCATCACCATGACCGCCGGTACCTCGGTCATCATGTGGCTGGGTGAGCTGATCACCGAGAAGGGCATCGGCAACGGCATGTCGCTGCTGATCTTCACCGGTATCGCCGCCCGCATCCCGGCCGAGGGCAAGAACATCCTCGACAAGAGCGGCATCACCTTCGCTCTGGTGGTCGTGGCCGCTCTTGTGATCATTGCGAGCGTCATCTACGTCGAGCAGGCCCAGCGTCGCATTCCGGTGCAGTACGCCAAGCGCATGATCGGCCGTCGTATGTACGGCGGCACGTCGACGTACCTTCCTCTCAAGGTGAACCAGGCCGGCGTCATCCCGGTCATCTTCGCCTCGTCGCTGCTCTACCTGCCGGATCTGGTCGTCCGCCTCACCCAGGGTTCCTCCACCGAGCCGAACTGGTTCTCGACGTTCGTCCAGACGTACCTGGTCAAGCAGTCGAGCTGGGTGCACATCAGCGCGTACTTCCTCCTGATCGTCTTCTTCACGTACTTCTACGTCGGCATCACGTTCAACCCGGACGAGCGTGCTGACGAGATGAAGAAGTTCGGTGGCTTCATCCCCGGCATCCGTCCTGGTCGCCCGACCGCCGAGTACCTCAAGTTCGTGCTGGGTCGCATCACGCTCCCCGGCTCGCTCTACCTCGGCATCGTGGCGATCCTGCCGAACCTGTTCCTGGATCTGACCGGTGACGGCCAGAACCAGAACTTCCCGTTCGGCGGCACCGCGGTTCTGATCATGGTCGGTGTCGGTCTCGACACCGTGAAGCAGATCGAGAGCCAGCTCATGCAGCGCAATTACGAAGGGTTCCTCCGCTAGATGCGACTCGTTCTCGTTGGCCCGCCCGGTGCGGGCAAGGGCACCCAGGCTGAAGTGTTGAGCCGCAAGCTCGGCGTGCCGCACATCTCGACGGGCGACCTCTTCCGGTCACACATCAGCAACCAGACCGAGCTCGGGCTCGAGGTGCAGAGCATCCTCGACGAGGGCGCGCTGGTGCCTGACTCCATCACGAACGAGATGGTGCGCAAGCGCTTGGCGGAGTCCGACGCCACGGACGGGTTCCTGCTCGACGGGTTCCCGCGCAACGTCGCCCAGGCCGACAAGCTGGGCGAGTTCCTGGCGGTCGGTGGCCACTCGCTCGACGCGGTGCTGGAGTTCCGGGTCGACGAGGACGTCGTGGTGGAGCGGTTGCTCGCGCGTGGTCGCACGGACGACAAGGAAGACGTCATCCGGCACCGTCAGCAGGTGTACCGCAACGAGACCGCGCCGCTGCTGAGCTACTACGCGGAGAAGGTCATCTCCATCGACGCCGTCGGTGAGATCGACGAGATCAGCGAGCGCGCCCTGGCGGCGTTGCACTCGCTGCGCGACGAGAAGTGACTAGTGACAGGTGGACTGCTTGACCGGCTCCGCACTGTCATCACGGGTGGCAGCGAAAGCATGAGCAAGATCGAGATCAAGACCCCCGGCCAGCTGGAGGCCATGCGCGCCTCCGGCCTGGTCGTGGCGCGGGCCCTCAGGAACGTGGTGGACGCGGTCAAGCCCGGCGTGTCCACCTGGGAGCTCGACGAGATCGCCGAGCAGACCATCCGGGACGCCGGCGCCATTCCGTCGTTCAAGGGCTACCAGGGCTTCCCGGCGAGCATCTGCGCGTCGGTGAACGAGCAGATCGTCCACGGCATCCCCAGCAAGAAGCAGGTGCTGGCCGAGGGCGATCTGATCTCCATCGACTGCGGTGCGATCCTCGACGACTGGCACGGCGACTCGGCGGTCACCGTCGGCGTCGGTCAGCTGTCGCCGGCCGACCACAAGCTGTCCGAGGCGACCCGGCTGTCGATGCTCGCGGGCATCGCGGCCGCGGTGCCGGGCGGGCGACTCACGGACATCTCGTTCGCCATCGAGTCCTCGGCCATCGAGTCGGGTGAGCGCGACGGCATCGAGTACGGGATCGTCGCGGACTACGGCGGCCACGGCATCGGTTCCAAGATGCACATGGACCCGTTCCTGCCGAACTACGGCAAGCCGGGCAAGGGGCCGAGGCTCAAGGTTGGCATGGCCATCGCGATCGAGCCGATGCTGACGCTCGGCACCGACGACTCCCAGGAGCTCGAGGACGGCTGGACCGTCATCACGCTCGACGGGACTCGGGCGGCGCACTGGGAGCACAGCGTCGCGATCACCGAGGACGGTCCCTGGGTGCTCACCGCGCCCGAGGAAGACTAAGCGCCCCAACGTTTTTCGGACGTAGCCCCGTTCGCCCGCCGGTGAACGGGGCTATTTCGTTTGTCAAGGACGATACGGTCGAGGTTGACGAACGAGTCCAATGCTTGGGGGCATTGTGGGGGTAACCCGTTTCGTCCTGTCCGCCTCTCTGATTTTCGTTTCAGGCTGTGCTGCCTCTAAGCCGGCCACCGACTTCACCTACCAGGACGTGCCGCCGGACCGGATCGCCGACCAGATCTTCCTGGCCGACACCATCGCGGCCGTCGAGCGGTGCGATCCACCGTTCTCCGACGTGCACGTCCAACGTCCGAACTTCGTCAGCCCGCCGCCTCCGGTCAACGGTGGCTGCGGGGGCGCGGCCCGGTCCGCCGCGCCTTGGGAGTACATCGACGCCGTGACTCGCATCACGGCGCTGCACGACACGGTCGTCCGCGAGTGGGAGGTCCGCCTCCAGTCGGGGCCGGAGGCCGCGGAGACGCGAGCGATCGGCGCGACGCTGCTGCACTGCCTCGACCGAGCCGGCTTCATCCAGCGCGGGCCGGGGGACCCGAGTCTGGAGAGCTACGGCATCGGAGCGGGCGACCTCGCGCTCAACAACGCAGCTCAGAGGTGCTCTGACGAGAGCGGGTACGGCGTCAGGATCGCGGCTCAACGCCTGCGCACGCTCCGATCGGTGCTGGGCAGGCACGAGTCCGAGATCGACAGCATCAAGAAGCTCCGGCCGGTGCTGGAACGCGCCACGCAGCCTCACGACGGCCCTGACCGGACCCGATTTGGGTTGCCGGAGTGAACTGCGTACACTGGTCAGGTGGCGCATCCGTCGCGCCGGTTCAGTCATGCCCTCGCAGGTGAGATCGAACCGGGTTGACGCGCGTCCAAAGGTTATTATCACCGTCACGAAACGCGGAGGACATGGGCAAGAAGGACGGGGCCATTGAGGTCGAGGGCCGCGTAGTCGAGCCGCTCCCCAACGCGATGTTCAGGGTCGAGTTGGAGAACGGTCACAAGGTACTCGCGCACATCAGCGGCAAGATGCGACAGCACTACATCCGCATCCTCCCTGAGGACCGGGTTGTCGTGGAGCTCTCGCCCTACGACCTGTCCCGCGGGCGCATCGTCTACCGCTACAAGTGACCTCCAGTAGCAGGAGATCTCAGGCGTGAAGGTTCAGCCGAGCGTCAAGAAGATCTGCGACAAGTGCAAGGTGATCCGCCGTCACGGCCGGGTCATGGTGATCTGCGAGAACCTGCGCCACAAGCAGCGCCAGGGCTGAGCAGTTCCACCTCGCGCTCGTCGAGATCTTCGATGACGCAGTAACGAGAAGCCTCCTCGTACCTGCCGCACGCAGGGCTTCAAGCGTGCGGACACCCCCGGATTCCAGGCCGGGGCCGGGACACCGGCTGTGAGAGCAGCCGGAACGACACACAGCGAGTCAGTCTCCGGAACTGGACGAGGAGCAGACCTGGAAGTAATCGACAGGAGTTAACCGCCACATGGCACGACTCGCTGGCGTCGACCTCCCCCGCGAGAAGCGGATGGAGATCGCGCTCACCTACATCTTCGGCATCGGTCGTACGCGCTCCAAGGAGCTGCTCGCCGCCACCCAGATCTCTCCTGACCTCCGGGTCAAGGATCTGACGGACGACGACCTCGCCAAGCTGCGGGACCACATCGAGACGAACTACAAGGTCGAGGGTGACCTTCGCCGTGAGGTCGCGGCCGACATCCGTCGCAAGATGGAGATCGGTTGCTACGAGGGTCTTCGGCACCGTCGCGGCCTGCCCGTTCGCGGACAGCGCACCAAGACGAACGCCCGTACCCGCAAGGGTCCGAAGAAGACCGTGGCCGGCAAGAAGAAGGCCGGCAAGAAGTAAGACCTCGCGTCTACTGCCCTCAACTTAGGAGCTCGTTTTGCCACCGAAGTCCCGCCAGGGCGCCGGGGTCAAGAAGATCCGGCGCAAGGAAAAGAAGAACGTCTCGCACGGCCAGGCGCACATCAAGAGCACGTTCAACAACACCATCGTGTCCATCACGGACCCGATGGGCAACGTGATCAGCTGGGCGTCCGCCGGCCACGTGGGTTTCAAGGGCTCGCGCAAGTCCACGCCGTTCGCGGCGCAGATGGCTGCCGAGAACGCCGCCCGCAAGGCCGCCGAGCACGGCATGCGCAAGGTGGACGTGTTCGTGAAGGGTCCCGGCTCCGGCCGTGAGACCGCGATCCGTTCGCTGCAGGCCGCCGGTCTCGAGGTCGGCACCATCCAGGACGTGACCCCGCAGCCCCACAACGGCTGCCGCCCGCCCAAGCGGCGCCGGGTCTGAGGCACGGGGAGGAGTAAGAACCAATGGCTCGTTACACGGGACCTGCGACGCGTATCTCGCGCCGCCTGAAGGTCGACCTCGTCGGTGGGGACCAGGCGTTCGAGCGCCGTCCGTACCCGCCCGGCCAGCACGGCCGCGGCCGGGTCAAGGAGTCCGAGTACCTGCTGCAGCTCCAGGAGAAGCAGAAGGCTCGCTACACCTACGGCGTCCTCGAGAAGCAGTTCGTCCGCTACTACAAGGAAGCGGTTCGTCGCCCGGGCAAGACCGGTGAGAACCTGCTCCAGATCCTCGAGGCTCGCCTCGACAACGTGGTGTACCGCGCGGGCCTCGCCCGCACGCGTCGCCAGGCTCGTCAGCTGGTTGCTCACGGTCACTTCCTGGTCAACGGCCACAAGGTGAACATCCCGAGCTACCAGGTGTCGAAGTTCGACATCATCGACGTGAAGCCGAAGTCCATGCCGACGCTGCCCTTCGAGGCTGCTCGCGCGTCCTTCGGTGACCGCCCGATCCCGGCTTGGCTGCAGGTCGTTCCCTCGAACCTGCGCATCCTCGTGCACCAGCTGCCCGAGCGCGCGCAGATCGACACGCCTGTCACCGAGCAGCTCATCGTCGAGCTCTACTCGAAGTGATCCTCTCGGTGGGACGGTTCGCCGTCCCACCGGTCGGGTCCCGCATCGGCGCGAAGGGTGTGCCGAGTGCGTTTGCCGGTCTCCGCGACCGGCGTCGTGACGGCGTCAAATAGCGGGCGTCGTTGTAGAAAGGTTGAACCCAGTGCTGATTTCCCAGCGCCCCTCGCTCGGCGAGGAAGCGGTCTCCGAGACCCGTTCCCGGTTCGTCATCGAACCGCTGGAGCCGGGCTTCGGTTACACGCTCGGCAACTCGATCCGCCGCACGCTGCTCTCGTCGATCCCCGGTGCTGCTGTCACGAGCATCCGCATCGACGGCGTGCTGCACGAGTTCACCACGGTTCCCGGGGTGAAGGAGGACGTCACCGACGTCATCCTGAACCTGAAGGAGCTCGTCGTCTCGTCCGAAGAGGACGAGCCGGTGACCATGTACCTGCGCAAGCAGGGCCCCGGTGTGGTGACCGCGGGCGACATCGTGCCTCCGGCCGGTGTCACCGTGCACAACCCCGACCTGCACATCGCCACGCTGAACGGCAAGGGCAAGCTGGAGATCGAGCTCGTCGTCGAGCGCGGTCGCGGCTACGTCCCGGCGGTGCAGAACAAGCAGGCGGGCGCCGAGATCGGCCGCATCCCCGTTGACTCGATCTACTCGCCGGTTCTCAAGGTGACGTACAAGGTCGAGGCCACGCGTGTCGAGCAGCGCACGGACTTCGACAAGCTGATCCTCGACGTGGAGACCAAGCCCTCGATCACTCCGAGGGACGCGGTTGCCTCCGCGGGTAAGACCCTGGTTGAGCTGTTCGGCCTCGCTCGCGAGCTGAACATCGACGCCGAGGGCATCGAGATCGGCCCGTCGCCGGCCGAGGCTGACACCATCGCCGCGTTCGCGATGCCTATCGAGGATCTGGACCTCACGGTCCGTTCCTACAACTGCTTGAAGCGGGAAGGCATCCACACCGTCGGCGAGCTCGTGTCGCGCAGCGAGGCGGACCTGCTGGACATCCGCAACTTCGGTGCGAAGTCGATCGACGAGGTCAAGATGAAGCTCGTCGGCCTCGGCCTCGCGCTGAAGGACTCGCCTCCTGGGTTCGACCCGTCCGCCGCCGCGGCCGACTACCACGCCGGTGACACCGGCTGGGGTGCCGGCAGCGGTCTGGACCCCCACGACGACGGTCAGGACTACGCGGAGACCGAGCAGCTCTGACGCTCTGATTCAGAGCTAGAGGATCTCTTTTAGTAACTACAGGAGCAAGCGATGCCCACCCCTACCAAGGGCCCCCGGCTCGGTGGGTCTCCGGCGCACGAGCGGCTGCTGCTCGCCAACCTGGCGACGGCGCTGTTCCAGCACGGCCGGATCAAGACCACTGAGGCCAAGGCGAAGCGGCTGCGTCCGTACGCCGAGAAGATCATCTCGAAGGCGAAGGCCGGCGACCTGCACAACCGTCGCGAGATCATGAAGGTGATCCGCGACAAGGACGTCGTGCACAAGCTGATCGCCGAGATCGGTCCGTTCTTCAGCGACCGTTCCGGTGGCTACACCCGCATCACCAAGACGCTGGCGCGCAAGGGCGACAACGCCCCCATGGCCATCATCGAGCTGGTGCAGCAGAAGCTCGTCTCCACCGAGGCCGAGGCTGCGCGCAAGACCAAGTTCGCCAAGGACGAGAAGCCGGCTGCGGCTGAGGTCGTCGACCAGGACGCCGAGACGCCCGAGTCCGCGACCAAGGACGCCGCCGACGAGCCCGCTGAGGGCGCTGTCGAGGTTGACGGCGAGCCGTCGGCCGAGGACGTCGAGGCAGAAGAGGCCAAGGACAAGAAGGACGAGTCCTGAGCAGTTCTCCTGCTGACGAGCCCGTCGTTCCCGCTTCTGGGGACGGCGGGCTCGTTCGTGTGCGCTTCGACCTGGGGTACGACGGGACCGAGTTCTCCGGCTGGGCTCGGCAGCCTTCCCGCCGGACGGTGTGCGGCGTTCTCGAGGACACCTTGTCGATGGTGTTGCGCGAGGACGTCGTGCTGACGGTGGCGGGGCGGACCGATGCCGGGGTGCACGCGTCCGGTCAGGTCGCGCACGCTGATCTGCCGTCCACTGCGGATGTGGACGCCCTTCCGAAACGGCTCGCGCGTGCGTTGCCGTCGGATGTTCGGGTTTTTGCCGCGCGGGTGGTACCTGGAGCGTTTGACGCTCGGTTCTCCGCGATGCGGCGGCACTACGAGTACCGCGTCACGGACGCTCCTTTCGGGGCGCATCCGTTGCGGCGGTTGGACACGCTGGCCTGGCCGCGTCCGCTGGACGTTTCCGCGATGAATGCGGCTGCCGCGTTGTTGTTGGGGGAGCACGACTTCTGCGCGTTCTGCAAGCGCCGTGAGGGTGCCACGACCATTCGTGAGCTGCAGCGGCTTGAGCTGGTGCGGTCCGAGGCGGATGGAGTGATCACGGCGTTCGTGTCTGCTGATGCGTTCTGCCACTCGATGGTTCGGTCGCTCATCGGGGCGTTGCTGGCCGTGGGGGAGGGGCGGAAGGGCGTTGAGTGGCCTGGGTCGCTCTTGTCGCTGCACGGGCGGGCCAGCGGGGTCACGGTGGCTCCTGCGCACGGGTTGAGCTTGGTTCGGGTGGACTTTCCGGAGGACGGGGAGTTGGGGGCTCGGGCTGAGGCCACCCGGAAGGTTCGGACGTTGTCTTCCTGACGGTGCTCGGCTGCGCCTTCGCGGGTTTGGCGTCTGCGAGTACTACCAACTCATGATCAAGCCGTCGCTGACCACACCCAACTGCTCGTGAAAGGGAGGAGCTCCCGGCGGGGGACCGGGAGCTCCGAGGGGCGGAGATGTGTGGGGCTGCTAGATGTCCAGCGTCCACGAGTCGATGTGGCCAGTGTCCTGGCGGTACAGGTCGCGGACTCGTAGTTGCCACGTGCCGTTGGCGTTTTCCGTGCCCACGTTCACCGCGTAGGTCGCGTTGATGTCGTCTGCGCTGTCGTTGCCGCTTGACACCTTCAGCAGCTTCACGGCGCCTGAGGGGGCGATCAGGGCCAGTTCCAGGTCGCCTCGGTAGGTGTGCTTGATGGCTACCTTCACGGAGGCGGTGGCGCTCGCCTTGCCGTTGCAGTCGGCGATGGTGATGGAGCTGGTGACTACCGAGGCGTCCGGGATGGCCGTGTCGGTGTCGTTGGTGGCGTTGGGGCACTGGCCGGGCGGGTAGCCGGGGGCCGTGCCGGTGATGTGCAGGAGCTTGTTCGGGGAGCCTGCTCCTGGGGTGGTGACCAGGTCGCTGGTGGCGTTTTCCACCAGGGCGTTGCGGACCTGTTCCGGGGTGGCCGTGGGGGACGAGCCCAGGTACACCGCTGCCGCGCCTACTACGTGAGGCGTGGCCATCGAGGTGCCGCTGATGGTGTTGGTGGCGTTGTCGTCGGTCAGCCAGGCGCTGGTGATGTCGCGGCCCGGGGCGAAGATGTCGAGACAGGTGCCGACGTTCGAGAAGGACGAGCGGGCGTCGGTTCGGTCGGTGGAGCCGACGGTGATGGCTTCCGCGGTGCGGGCCGGTGAGGTGTTGCAGGCGTTGCTGCCGTTGTCGTTGCCTGCGGCCAGGCCGTAGGTGACGCCTGCGGCGATGGAGCGTTTCACGGCTGCGTCGACTGTGTCGTTGGCGCCGCCACCCAGGGACATGTTGGCCACCGCGGGCTTGTTGGCGGGGCTGGCGTTGACCTGTTCGGTGACCCAGTCGATGCCGGCGATCACGCCCGCGAAGGTGCCGGAGCCCCCGCAGTTCAGGACTCGGACGGCTACCAGTTTCACGTCCTTGGCCACGCCGTACTTCGTGCCGCCCACGGTGCCCGCGACGTGGGTGCCGTGGCCGTTGCAGTCGGTGGCATCGTTGTCGTTGTCGACGGTGTCGCGGCCGGAGACGGCGCGGCCGCCGAAGTCCGCGTGGGTCAGGCGGATGCCGGTGTCGATGATGTAGGCGGTGACGCCCGCGCCGCGGTTCGGGTAGGTGTAGCTGTTGTCCAGCGGGAGCGTGCGCTGGTCGAGGCGGTCGAGGCCCCAGGACGGGGTCGGGGTCTGGGTGTCGGAGAGGCGGACTTCGCCGTCCTGCTCCACGTGGGCGACGGCTGGATCGGCGGCCAGGCGCTTGGCCTGGGCTTCGGACATCTGCGCTGAGAAACCGCGCAAAGCGGACTTGTAAGAGTGCTTGACCTTCGCGCCGTACTTAGTGCTGAGGTTCTCCGCACTGGCCGTGCTCGCGTCCTTCAACACGACGATGTAGTTGTCCTTGACCGCGTTCGGCGCACCGAGGTTCCGAATCTCCCCCTCGGGCGCAGCGGAGGCGGAGACGGACGTCAATGCGAGCGCGGTGCCCGCCACCAGTCCGATTCCAGCCGCTCGTCTGAGCCACGATTCACCCATAGCAGCGTGCTCCCTCGTCGCAGGGTCGTGCAGGTGAGATTTTTCTTAGTGGCGTAGACGGATTTCGCACAAGAAGGTCCACGAAACAACCTTCGAATGCTGAATCAACAGTTTTGGTGGATCCTGTGAATTAGTTGGTGCGGCTGATCTATTTACAAAACAATTGCGCCCCGAACGGTTGTCCGTTCGGGGCGCAAGTTCGCCTATTTCGTCGATCGTCTCAATCGCCGCGGCGGACGGCTCCCAGGATCTGCTGTTCCGCGGGGGTCGTGTACAGGCGCAGGTGTGCCCACATGTCCTGACCCATCGCGATGACCTGGTCGTCCTTGAGCTGGGTCAGCTGCTGGAACATCTGCGGGCGCAGCCGCCACATCTGACCGGCGAGCTGGGCCTGGCCCATCGGGAGGCGCTGCAGCAGCACGAGGTCCGCGTTGTTCGCCGTCGACGAGGCCTGCGGGTGCAGGTACGGCAGCACGTACATCGTGGTCTGCCACGGGGCGCGCGGCGGGAAGAGCTCCTGCGGGACGTGGCCGCCGTCGTGGATCACCAGCAACGGCATGTCCTCGGTCGGGCGCGGGAGGTCCGCCGGGGACAGGCGACGCAGCTGCACCAGCTGGGACGGGCGGCCGTCCGGGCCCTGGCCCGCGGCGCGCACGACCGGCTGCCAGGCCTGGGGACGGCCCGTCGCGATGATGATCCACGCGCCGGTCGCCATGGCCCGCAACGCGATCTGGCGGGCCAGGTAGAGGCCGCCGACGACCACCATGCGGGTCGGCGTGGGGCGCAGCACGGACACCGCGAGCGGTTCGCCCTTGGTGCCCTGGCCGAGCATCATGCCGCCGCGGTCGCCGCTCGGGCTGACCACGTCGAGCATGTTCGGCGAGACCAGGAACTCCGGTGCCACCGCGCCGCGGCCGCGCGAGTCGAGCAGACGGGACGAGCTCATGCCACACCTCCCAGCGGCAGCGTCGCGGCCAGGCCGGCGAGCTGCATGCCCCGCAACGGGGTCAGCGTGATGTCGAGCTTGCCGCTCAGCTTCGACAACTGGTCCTCGGCGCGGTCCAGCTCGCTCGGCGTGCGGGCGCTCACCCGCACCAGGCCGCGCAGCGAGACCTGACCGTCCTCACGCGACGGTGAGATCGACATCGCGAGCGTCGACGAGAGAGCGCGCACACCGGTCAGCGAGTTCAGGTTGCCCTTGAGGCCCTTCGACGGCCAGCCGGTGATCGCGTAGCTCGCGTGACCGACGCCACCCGCCGTGACGCCCGACCACTTCTCCCGCAGCGACACGGGGTTCGTGTTGCCGACGGCGGCGGTCAGCTCGGCCGACGAGATCGCCGCGCGCAGCAGCTCGTCCGAGTCGAGCGGGCGGATGGTGACGCCCGCGGACTCCAAAGCGTTGCGGACGCGGGACAACGCGCCGATCAACGCGCGGTGCGCACCGACGACGCCGCCGCCGCGCTCCCGGATCGCCTCGCCACAACGGCGCGGGTCGAGCCGGACGGTGATCCACGTCGTGCGCCGGGCCGCCGCGGGCAGCGGGCCGAGCACCTCCATGTACGAGCTGACCGCGGGCGAGTTCGGCGGAAGCGCCGCGCTGCCGGGGTAGCAGTGCCAGATCACGGTGATCGCGTCCAGGACGACACCGCGGTCCTCCAGGCACGGCGCCAGCGCGCCGAGCGGGAGCGACGGTGCCGAGCCGACCGCGGAGATCAGCGGCGGGGTCGGGTCGACCAGCAGCACCGCGGTCCACACGCCGTCGTGCCACGACAGCGCGAGCGGGCGGCGTTCGTGGTCCACGCCCTTCGCGATCACCAGGTCCGGGACCGCCAGCCGCAGCAACGCCACGCGCGGGTCCTCCGGACCGAGCACCTGCATCTCGTCGTCACCGGGCTTGGACTCCTGCGGCTCCGAGCGGTTCGCCGTGCGGCTGTGCGACCGGAAGTTGTAGCGCAGCCGGACACCGATCCACTGGGTGAGCCAGCGACCACGCGATCGGGTGAACGCGAGGATCAGTGCGATGAGAAGCACACCGCCGGCGATCGAGACGGAGACGACGTTCAGCGCGCCGGCGCTGTTCTTCACGCCCATGAGCGTCAGCACGAGGAGTGCGATGGCGAGACCGATCTCGATCGTGACTACGTTCGAGACGGGCAAAGAACCGAGGCTGACCCCGGCGCCTCTGCGCCGGACACGCCCGACAGGACGCGGAGGCGCAGGTGCCTGCTGGCCAGGACCCGAAGGTCCCTGCGGCCGTGCCATCCCTGGGTTCGGCCGGGGCGGATGTGGAGTGGTCACGGACATCCGTTGTGGTCTCTTTCCCCTCGATGGTCGGTGGGCTTGGCGAACCGGCCCACGGAGCAACCTGCGTCCGGCTATCCTGCCGAACCGTACCGCGACTGGGAGAGCAGCGAGCCGAGAATGGCATCAACACCCACCACCAAGTCACAGGTCCAGGCCTACCAATTCGTCCTGCGGCGGATGCAGTCCGCCCTGGTCCGCAGAGACGCCGTGATGCTGCATGACCCCATGCGCAATCACTCGCGCGCGACAACGGTCGGCGTGGTGCTGGGCGTCGTCGGTCTGCTCGGCTTCCTGGTGTACGGCCTCTTCAGCCCGGCACCGAAGCTGGACAACGAGACGCAGATCGCCATCAGCAAGGAGACCGGCCAGGTCTACGTCGTGGACAACTCGCCCCGGCGGTTGATCCCGATGACGAACCTCGCGTCGGCCCGGCTGCTCTGGTACTCGCGCAACAACCCGGACCAGCAGGCCGGCGGCGGTGACGCACCGGGCGGCACCGCGGGCACGCAGCAGGAGGCGGCCGGCGGCAACCCGAAGCTGGTGAGCGAGGCGGCGCTGGCGAGCCTGCCGCGCGGCCGGCTCACCGGTCTCCCGGACGCGCCGGACGTGCTGCCCGGCGAGAAGATCCGCATCGACGCGCAGTGGTCGGTCTGCGACACCCTCCGGCTGGACCGGTTCCGCGAGAACCAGGCCGCGGAGAACCTGATCAAGACCTCCGTGATCGCCGGTGTCAGCGGTGGCAACCCGGAGCTGGGTGACGAGGCGGTGCTGGTGCAGCAGCGCACCGGCGACAAGAAGGCCTTCCTGATCTACAAGAGGCCCCAGCAGCTGAAGGACATCTCGTCGTCGACGGTCCGCGCCGAGGTGGACCTGAAGAACGACAAGGTGATGAACGCCCTGAAGCTGAAGGGCAAGCAGCCGCGCGCGATCAGCTCCGCGCTGCTCAGCGCCATCCCCGAGGTCTCGGCGCTGAAGGCGCCGGTCATCCCCAAGCAGGGCCAGCAGGCGACCTACGTCACCGAGGCGAGGGTCAAGATCGGCGAGGTCGTGACGGTCGAGCGAACCGGCACGCAGGAGTTCATGGTCGCGCTCGAGGACGGCTTCCAGACCGTCGACGAGACCGTCGGCGACCTGCTGCGCTACGCGTACTCGAACGCCCAGAAGGCGATTCCGCTCTCGCCGAACGCGATCGCGGACCACAAGGACCCGAAGGACCCGCTCGACCTCACCTCCTACCCGACGAAGATCCCGACCACGCTCGAGGCGAACGCCAACAACACGGTGCTGTGCCTGGGCTGGAAGGCCGAGAACTACACCGCGGACAACAAGGCCGAGCACGTCTCGGTGACGGTCGGCTCCAAGGTGCCGGGCCCGGCGGAGATGTCCCCGGTCGAGCTGAACGCACCGGGTGCGGGCGGCGAGATCGTCGACGAGTTCATGATGCTGCCCGGCAAGCAGGCGGTCGTGCGGGCCAGCCAGGGCCTCAACGACTACGGCACGGGTCCGGTGCAGATCGTCACCGGCCGAGGGGTCCGCTACGGCGTCCCGGACGCCGGCACCGCGGCGGCACTGGGCCTGCAGGGGAACTTCCCGCCGGCGCCGAACCAGATCCTGAGCCTGTTGCCGATGGGGCCGCAGCTCAACAAGAACGAGGCGAACCGCAGCTACGACTCGATCCCGGCACCTAACGGCAAGATCAAGGATCCGCAGCAGGCAGCGCAGAAGTAGCGGAACCAAGCCGGGTGCATCACCGTCGAATGCACGCAAAGCACTCGGAAGTGTCGTTAGGGGACAGTCGTGGCCGGTCGCATATCCGTTGATCCGCAGTGGTTGGAGCAGTACGCCGACCGGATCGACGGCACGACGGACGATCTGAGGCGGGTTCGGGACGCCATGAAGGTGTCCCCGCTGCGCCCGCAGTCGTTCGGCGAGATCGGCAGAACGGTCGGCACCGCCCAGGCCTACGCACGTGCGGCCGAGCTGCTCAACTCGCAGCTCGCCCGCGCCTGCGACACGCTCGACGCCGCCGCGAAGGGGTTGCACGCCGTGGCGAAGCAGCACGGGCGCGGCGACGAGGACGCGGTGCAGCTGATCAAGAAGGCCGATCGGCGGTAAGGGGGAGCTGTGGCCAAGGACGGCAAGCAGATCGCGGCCGAGGTCGGTCCCGAGCTCGACTACCTCTCGCGGGTGAGTCGCAAGCTCGGAGTCGTGGACCTCGTGCACGACTTCTTCGACCCGCTGGTGGGCGACTGGAACGACCTGCGCGAGGAATCCGAACGCTGGCGCAAGGCCGCGAAGGTGACCGAGGCGGTCAACAAGCACGTGGCGGCACCGCTGGGCGGCGTCGACGCGCGGTGGGAGGGCAAGGACGCCGACGCGTTCCTCGACCACATGCGCAAGGTAGGGCTCGCGGGCGGTGACATGTCCGACGCGATGAACGCGATGGCGGACGCGCTGGAGGAGACCGCGGACGGGGTTCGCGACATCGTGCAGGACATGGCGCACGTGCTCGCCGACGCCGCCGACTCGGTGTCCGGCACCGCGGCGTTGCCCCTGGAAGGCGACCAGCGCGCGATCAAGCACATCGAGGAGCTCAAGGAGCCGGTCCGCGAACTGCACGAGTCCGCGCGGCAGGTGCTGGAGGCGTTCCTCAAGCTGTGCGACGGGGTGTCCGGTGAGGCCGACGGCTTCGACGCCGTGCGGATGGAGCACAAGTACCCCGAGAAGGACTGGACGTACACGGCCCCCGCCAAGCCCGAGACCAAGGCGCCGGAGCAGGCCTTGGCCTCCGTCACGGCCGCCGCCGGTTCGCCCGGTGGTGGCACCGGCGGCGGTGTCGGTGGTGGCGTTGGCGGTGGGGTCGGTGGTGGTGTCGGTGGTGGTGTCGGTTCGGTCGGCGCTCCGGCGGCTGCCGCGACGCAGCAGCCGATGCAGTTCGGGGGCTCCACGGGCGTCGCTGAGCAGCCTCCGCCCCCGGAGAAGGGTGCCGGGGCCGGTCAGGCCGCCGCGGCCGCTGCTGGGCGTTCTGGGGCCCCTGCCGCCGGGATGATGGGCGGCGGGATGATGGGCGGCATGCCGATGGGTGGCGCCGGCGGTCAGCAGGGCGGCGACAAGGAGCACAAGCCGAAGCAGCGGCTCACCGGCTCGATCGACGACCTGCTCGGCAAACCGAAGAAGGCCGCGCCGAAGACGATCGGCGACGACGACTGAAGGTTCGGCTTCAGACAAGACGAAGAACGGCCCCGCTGGAAATTCACCGGCGGGGCCGTTCTCGTCGTGTCTGAAGCTAGACCTGACGGGTCCGCTTCCGGTTGAGCGAGTTGCGCACGAACACCGTCAGCATCAGCAGCGCGCCACCGACGCCGATTCCGCTCAGCGCCACGATGATCGGCGGCCAGTCGAGCCCCGGCGGCGGGGTGACGGACGTCTCCATCTCCTTCGGCTGCGGCGGCTGGAACCCGGCCGACTCGGCGGGCAGCACCGCGGTCAGCGCGGCCACCGGGTTGACCATGCCGAAGCCGATCTTGTTGTCCTTGCCCGACACGTTGCCGGGGTGCAGGGCCGTGGCCTTGAGACGGTCCATCACCTGGCGCGCCTTGAGGTTCGGGAACCGCTCGCGCACCAGCGCCGTGATGCCGGCGACGTACGGCGAGGCGAAGCTCGTGCCCTTGATGTCCGTCGTCTCCTGCGCGAGGACGTTGGCGTTCGTCAGGCCGGTGCCCTTGGGGTCGACGGAGATGATCTCCTCACCCGGTGCGGCGATGCTGACCCACGGGCCCCAGACGCTGAAGTTGGAGACCGCGCCCGAGCGGGCGATGGAACCCACGGACAGCACGTCGTCGGCGAACCACGCCGGCGACGAGATCGAGTTGACGTTGTTCGGGTCCAGGTTGTCGTTCTGCTTGGCGCAGCCGGCCTGCGGGCTGAGGTTGCCGGCGGCCGTGACGATCACCACGTCCTTGACGTCCACCGCGTACCGGATGGCGGCCTGCAGGCTCTGGTCGTCCGCGCTGAAACCCTTGGGGCTGCTGCAGTTCGTCAGCGAGATGTTGATGACCTTGGCGTTCTGGTTCGCCGCGCGGACGATCGCCATCGCCAGGGTGCTGACCTTGCCCGCGGACGCGCGCTTGTCCGGGTTGGTCGCGTCGCCCTTGAACTCGTAGCGGTCGCTGGTCTGGCGGATCGCGAGGATCTCCGCTTCCGGTGCGGCGCCGATGAAGTCGCCCTCGGTCCTGGCCGCCGCGGCGACACCCGCCACCTCGGTGCCGTGGCCGTCGCAGTCGTCGAGACCGTTCGCGTTCTTGCTGTTGTCGACGTACTCGCCACCGGGCTTCACCCGGTTGCCGAAACGCGGATTGCGCGGGTCGACACCGGTGTCGATGATCGCGATCCTGATGTTCTTGCCGGTCGCGAACTTATGCGCCTGGTCGAGGTTCAGGTTGACCTGGCCCCAGGGCTTGTACTCGATGAGTTCGCTCTTGGTGTCCGACTCGACGCACCCCTTGGAGGTGCGCTCGTACTTGACGTCCGGCTGTCCCTTGTCGACCGGCGGCGGCGTGCCGGGCGGCAGGTCCGGCGGGACCGAGTTCGGCTTCGCGGCCGCCGGGGTCGACGACGGCTGAGCGGAGGCCTGCGGAAGCGCCCCCGTCAGCAGCAGCAGTCCGGCGGTCGCGGCCGCCGTGGTGCGCCTGATGCCGGACCTCATAGCGAGATCAGGCCCCGGAACACCGAGTACATCTCCATCACGGCGAGCGCCAGCGGCACCACCGACGCGATGAGGATCGCCTCGATGATGTCGACGGTGCGGCGCAGCGGCGGCGAGAACTTCTGGCCGGGGAAGATCACCCCGAGCACGAGTGCCGCGGCTCCGAGGATCAGCAGCGTGCCGAACACGAACGCGATGCGGCTGAACGACGACGCCGAGATCAGCCAGCCCAGCAGGATGCCCGCGCTGGCGAACATGCCGGTCGACAGCAACGCCACGGCCTGCGCGCCGTTCGCGTACGCACGACCGCGCATCATCAGCACGATCGCGACGACGACGCCGTAGATCGGGCCCCAGACCGTGCCGGAGCCCGCGGCGACGATGGCCGCCAGCGCCGCGATGGCGCCGGTGCCGATGATCATGCCGGTGAGGTACTGGTGCGCCACGGCGGTGCGGCGCTCGATCACCGCGTACTCCGGGAAGCCGCTGTCCTCCTTGAGGTCCTCGGCGTTCGTCGGCACGACGGGCGGCGGGATCTTGGCCAGCTGCAGCGTGAGCCGGGGCAGCATGGACAGCGCGGCGAGCGCGACCGCGCCGGTCGCGGCTGCCACGCCGGCCAGCGGGTGGTCGACGAACGTCGCGACGAGGAACGCGAGCGCCACCAGGGTGCCGCCGGTCGCCGCGGCGATGAACACCGTGATGCCCTGCCCGATCAGCAGGATGCCGCCCCACGCGAAGATCATCAGCAGGGCCGAGGCCAGCAGCATCTTCGGGTTGAACCCGACACCGGGCACCGCGTGGAAGCCCGCGACGAACGCCATCGGCAGCGAACCGCACGCGGCGATCAGCACACCGGTCGACGCCGCTTCGTACGCCCGCGAGATGGTCGCGCCCGCGGCCAGTGCGGCGATCGCGGCGACACCACCGGCGATGGCGGCGGCGAGTCCGCTGCCGGAACCGTCCTGCGTCACCGGGCCGGACAGGAACAGCGCCACCGCGGCGGCGATCAGCGCGAGCGCGCCGGCGAGGTGACCGAACCGCTGCGCGGTCTCCTTGGTCCACGGCCGGAACGAGTCGGGGTCGGACTCGGCGATCGCGTCGACGACGTCGTCGTACAACGGCGGCGGCGGATTCTCGTTGCGGCGCCGCAACTGCAGCAGCTCGCCGTCGACGACGCCGAGTGATGCCAGCGTGCGCGCGGGGTCGAGCGGGCTGTCGCCGAGCTTCGCGAGGCACCAGCCGCCGTGCCGGACACCACCGTCCGGAGTGGCCTCTCTGGCCATGTCCAGCAGCATCGGCAGGAGATCGGCCACCGCCACGTCGGCAGGCAGCGCGACGTCGATACGCGTTCGAGGTGCCACCACCGTGACACGGCTGAACACCGTCGTACCGGTCGCCACCAGGGCCCCCTAAGTCAGATCAGCACTTACAAATCAACGGCCCGACCCTATTGGTCCACTCGGACGCTCGCCGGGCGGCCCTAGTATGGCCGCACCGACCGTCTTTGCACGTGTGGTTCGCAGAACACGTTCGACTGGGTTTTTTCCAGACCCACCTTCGTGGCGCGCGCAGATGCGCAATAGTGTCGGTTGCTACTGGTGGCGTAACGAGAGTCGAAGAGGTGCCTGTCAGTTGAGCACGCTGCAGTTCAAGCGAACGGCACGCCTTGCTGCTCCCCGGCCTCCGGGCGGTGAGGTCCACCTCGAACCGCCACCCGAGGTCCCCCGGATCATCCCCGGCAACATCATGATGAAGGCGATGCCCGTCGTCATGATCATCGCGTCCGTGGGCATGATGGGCATGATGTTCGTGTACTCGAACAGGCAGCCCGCGGCGATGATCATGCCGGGCATGATGATGATCTCGACCATCGGCATGATGGCGGGCGGCATGGGCACCGGCAAGGGCCAGAAGAACGCCGAGATGAACGAGGACCGCAAGGACTACCTGCGGTACCTCGGCCAGATGCGGGACCGCGCCCGCGAGGCCGCCGACGAGCAGCGCGCCGAGCGCGAGTGGGTCCACCCGGACCCGCAGATGCTGTGGTCGCTCGCCACCACGCGCCGCATGTGGGAACGCCGCCAGAACGATCCCGACTTCTGCCACCTGCGCGCCGGACGGGGCTCGCAGCGCCTCGCCACCCGCCTGGTGCCGCCGCAGACCGGCCCGGTCGAGGAGCTCGAACCGATCGCGACGCTGGCGCTGCGCCGGTTCGTGCGCGCCCACTCGCTCGTGCCCGATCTGCCGATCTCCATCGCACTGCGCGGTTTCGCCGCGGTCGGCCTGCTCGGTGACATCGAGGACCGCCGTGACCTCGCGCGCGCCCTGCTCGCCCAGCTCGTCACCTTCCACGCCCCGGACGACCTGCTGATCGCGGTCGTCAGCGCGGGCCGCACGAAGCAGCTGTGGGAGTGGGTGAAGTGGCTGCCGCACGCGCAGCACCCCACCGACATCGACGGCATCGGCCAGCGCCGCATGATGGCGAACTCGCTCGCCGAGATCGAGGCGATGCTGGACGAGAACCTGCGCGACCGGCAGCGGTTCACCCGCAACGCCCCGCCGCCGCCCGACCAGCCGCACATCGTGATCGTCATCGACGACGGCGACATCAGCCGCGAAGAGATGATCATCCTCGAGGAGGGTCTGGTCGGCGTCACGCTGCTGGACCTCAACGAGTGCCTCGGCAACCTCACGGCCCGGCGCGGTCTGCGCCTGGTCGTCGAGAACAACCAGCTCGGTGCCCGTTCCGCGAGCGGTGTCGAGTGGTTCGGCGCGCCGGACCGGCTGTCCATCGTGGAGGCCGAGGCGCTCGCCCGCAGGCTCTCGCCGTACCGCATGGGCGCGGCCGGTGAAGCCGGTGGCGACAGCGGCGAGGACCCGTTGGCGATGAGCAACAACCCGCCGATCCTCGAGTTCATGGGCATTCCCGGCGACCCGATCACGTTCGACGTGCAGCAGGCCTGGCGCCCGCGGCCCAAGCGCGACCGCTACCGGATCCCGTTCGGCATCGGTGAGCACGGCCAGCAGGTCGAGCTCGACATCAAGGAAGCGGCCGAGGACGGCATGGGCCCGCACGGCCTGTGCATCGGCGCGACCGGTTCCGGTAAGTCGGAGTTCCTCCGGACCCTGGTGCTGGGCCTGCTGGCCTCGCACTCGTCGACGGCGCTCAACATGATCCTCGTCGACTTCAAGGGTGGTGCGACGTTCCTCGGTCTGGACAAGGCACCGCACGTCGCCGCGACGATCACCAACCTGGCCGGCGACCTCACCCTGGTCGACCGCATGAAGGACGCCATCGCCGGTGAGGTGTCGCGTCGCCAGGAGGTCCTGGCGAAGGGCAACTACAAGAACGTCTGGGACTACGAGAAGGCCCGCGAGAACGGCGCCCAGCTCGACCCGCTGCCCGCGCTGTTCATCTGCATCGACGAGTTCTCCGAGATGCTGACGGCGAAGCCGGACTTCATCGACATCTTCCTCCAGATCGGTCGTGTCGGCCGGTCGCTGCAGATGCACATGCTCCTCGCGTCGCAGCGACTCGAGGAGGGCAAGCTGCGCGGTCTGGACACGTTCCTCTCGTACCGGATCGGCCTGAAGACGTTCAACGCGGCCGAGTCGCGCGCGGCGATCGGTGTGCCGGACGCCTACGAGCTGCCGCCGATCCCCGGCTCGGGTTACCTGAGCGTGCAGGGCATGCCGCTGACCAGGTTCAAGGCGCTCTACGTCTCTGGCACCTACCGGCCGTCGGGCATGCAGTCCGCCGGTGAGTCGGTGGCGGTCCGCAGCGACAAGCGCCCGCGGTTCTTCGTGCCGGACTTCATCGAGATCCCGAAGGAGCCGGAACGGCCCGTCGAGCCGGTCAAGGCCGCGGAGCCGAAGAAGGAAGAGGGCAACGAGCCGACCCAGCTCGAGCTGATCGTCGACCGCCTCGTCGGCCAGGGCCCGCCCGCGCACGAGGTGTGGCTGCCGCCGCTGAACGAGCCGCCGACGATGGACACGATCCTGCCGCCGCTCGACGTGACGCCGGACCGCGGACTCACCTCGCCCGGTTACGGGGCGAACGGCGTGCTGCAGATCCCGGTCGGTGTGGTCGACAAGCCGTTCGAGCAGCGCCGCGACCTGCTGTGGGCGGACTTCTCCGGTGCCGCCGGCCACGGCGCGGTCGTCGGTGGTCCGCAGTCGGGCAAGTCGACCCTGCTCAGGACGATCATCGCGTCGATGTCGCTGACGCACACGCCGCAGGAGGCGCAGTTCTACTGCATCGACCTCGGTGGTGGCACGCTCGCGTCGATGGAGGACATGCCGCACGTCGGTGGGTTCGCCGGTCGTCTCGACGTCGACAAGGTCCGCCGCAT
Source organism: Lentzea alba (assembly GCF_011067745.1). Taxonomy (GTDB): domain Bacteria; phylum Actinomycetota; class Actinomycetes; order Mycobacteriales; family Pseudonocardiaceae; genus Lentzea; species Lentzea alba. The sequence goes on along the minus strand of NZ_JAAMPJ010000001.1, from coordinate 1,417,907 downwards.
GGTGGCCGAGTTGCAGACCCTGATCACCGAACGCGAGCTCCGCTGGCGCGACCAGCGGATCGACTCGATGGTCGAGTTCCGCAACCGCAAGCGCCGCGGTGAGATCAACGACGACGCCTTCGGCGACGCGTTCCTGATCGTGGACGGCTGGATGAACTTCCGCCAGGAGTTCGAGATGGTCGAGCCGCAGGTCCAGGCGCTGGCGGCGCAGGGTCTGTCCTACGGCGTGCACGTGATCGTCGCCGCCAACCGGTGGGCGGAGATCCGGCCCGCCATGAAGGACCTCCTCGGCACCCGCTTCGAGCTGCGCCTCGGTGACCCGAGCGAGTCCGAGATCGACCGCAAGGTCGCGATCAACGTGCCGCCCGGTCGTCCCGGCCGCGGTCTGACCGGTGACAAGCTGCACTTCCTCACCGGCCTGCCGCGCATCGACACCTCGCAGGACCCGACCACGATCTCGGCGGGTGTCCAGGACCTCAGCGCCAAGCTCACCCAGGCGTGGCAGGGCCCGCGGGCCCCGCAGGTCCGGATGCTGCCCGACCTGCTCGACCACGCGCAGTTCATGGCGCACGTCCAGCAGATCAACCCCAACCGCGGCCACCTGGTCCCGGTCGGTGTCAACGAGGACGAGCTCGCGCCGGTCTACCTGGACTTCGACGCGGACCCGCACTTCGTCGCGCTGGCCGACGGCGAGTCGGGCAAGACGAACATCCTGCGCACGATCGTCCGCGGCATCATGCAGAGCTACACCTCGTCCGAGGCGTTGATCCTGCTCGCGGACTACCGCCGCACGATGCTCGGTTTCATCGACACCGACCACCTGCTCACCTACGCGGTGTCGGGCACCCAGTTCACGCAGAACGTCCAGGAGGTGCGCGCCTCGCTCGCCAAGCGCATGCCCGGCCCGGACGTCACGCAGGAACAGCTCAAGAACCGCTCCTGGTGGACGGGTCCCGAGGTGTTCGTCGTCGTCGACGACTACGACCTGGTCGCTCCACAGGGTGGCGCGAACCCGATGCAGCCGCTGGCCGAGTTCATCCCGCAGGCGAAGGACGTCGGTCTGCACGTGGTCGTCGTCCGCCGCATGGGTGGCGCGTCCCGCGCGATGTACGACCCGATCATCGGCAAGCTGAAGGAGATCGCGGCGCCGATCTTCGTCGGTTCCGGTTCGAAGGAGGAGGGCAACATCGTCGGCAACCTGAAGCCGTCGCCGCAGCCTCCCGGCCGGGGCACGCTGGTGACCCGCAAGTTCGGTCAGCAGCGCATGCAGTTCGCCTGGATTCCGCCGGAATAACAACCGGTATCTCTGCCCACGCGGGGAGCTTTCGTGCACTTCTGGTGCACGAAAGCTCCCCGCGTTCGTTTCGGCGCAAATTGAAAAGGCCCGCAGCCGAAGCCGCGGGCCCATTCAGGTAGCAGGGGTTCTACCTGCTTCCCCCCATTCGCCGGTCCCGGTCCGGTGTGGCCAAGAGGGAGGCGACCGCACCGGCCGGGTGTTCTTCGGAGGTTCCCCCAGGTGTTGCCTGCCTCCGTCGAACCGGCTGAGCAAGACTCTGCCGCACGCCCCTCACGCGCCGCTCACGTATCGATGACACTCGCTGCCGCAGGACGACAGAACGGGTTGCCGAACGAAGAAAAAAGGGCCCGCGGCCGAAGCCGCGGACCCCGGGAACCGAACAGCAGGGGACTGCCCGGTTCCGATTTCCCCCAGACCGGATTCCGCCGGCCGACCCACTGGGGGGAGCCGGCCTGGTGAAACCCAGCGGTGCAGACTCTGCCGGACGCCGCTCACGCGCCGCTCACGCATCGATGACGCGCGCTGTCGGCAACGAAAAATGGGCCCGCGGCCGAAGCCGCGGGCCCTGCACCGGACAACAGGGGATTGTCCGGTCCCCCCATCACCGGATTCCCTCCGGGCCGACCCACTGGGGAGGGGCGGCCCGGCTGGAGGTCGACGATCGTGACACCCCCCAAATCTCGTTGTCACTCTCGTCGTCCGGCTGAACACCACTCTGCCCGGCGGCACTCACACTTCGGTCACACAGGCCGAGCGGCTGGTGAAAGTGCCCGGGAACTGGCGAGCGGTGCTGGTGGCCCCCCAGGAATCTTTGCCACCAGCACCGCTGAGGAGAACTCTGCCCTGTCCCGCTCACACCTTGCTCACACCGCGATCACACACCGTCTAAGCTGCCCGTGACCTGGAGGGACGTGTGCGAGCCGAGTTCCGCGTGCTGGGGCCGTTGGAGGTGCTTCTCGACGGCGAGCCGGTGGCTGTCCCGGCCGGCCGATGCCACGTGCTGCTGGCGACGTTGCTGTTGCGCCCCAACCAGTTCGTGTCTGCCGACGAGCTGATCGAGCGCATCTGGGCCGGAGCGCCGTCAAAAGCCGATCGCGCCCGCAAGACGTTGCAGATGGTGGTGGCACGGCTGAGATCCGCGCTGGGGACGGCGGACTGCGTGCGGACGCGGCCCGGCGGCTACCTGGCCGTCGTCGACCCGGACCAGCTGGATCTGCTGCGGTTCCGGGCCCTGGTCGGCTCGGGTGACTTCGGTGCGGCGTCGGCGTTGTGGCGCGGGCCGGTGCTCGCCAACGTCACGTCGGACGCACTGCACTGCGACGACGTGCCGAGGCTCGCCGAAGAACGTCTCAACGCGTTGGAGCTCCGCATCGAGGCCGACCTCGACCGCGGCCTCGGTCGCGAGATCGTCGTCGAGCTGCGGTCGCTGGTCGCCGACCACCCGTTGCGCGAGTCGTTCTGGCGGCACTTGATGCTCGCCCTGTACCGCGCGGGGCAGCAGGCCGAGGCACTCGCCGCCTACCGGCAGGTGCGGGCGAAGCTCGCCGACGAGCTCGGCGTCGATCCCGGCCTGCCGCTGCAGGAGCTGCACGAACGGATTCTGCGCGCGGACGTGCCCGCCGGCGGACGGCAGGTCCCGCGTCAGCTGCCGTCCGCGGTGCTGAACTTCGTCGGCCGCGACGAGGAACTCCGGTTGCTGGCCAAGACGACCGGGGTCACGGTCGTGCACGGTGTCGGTGGCGTCGGCAAGACAGCGCTGGTGCTGCGGTGGGCCCGCGAGGTGCGCGACGAATTCCCCGATGGTGATCTCTACGTGAACCTGCGCGGGTTCGATCCCGAGGCGCAACCGGTCGATCCGGCGGCGGTGGCAGAGATGCTGCTGATCGGGCTGGGTGTCGAGGAGACCCCGCCCGGTGCCGAGGCGCGGTTCGCGTTGCTGCGCACGACGCTGGTCGACCGGCGGTTGCTGCTGGTGCTGGACAACGCCGCCTCGGCGCGCCAGGTGCTTCCCCTGTTGCCCGGTGCGGCCGGGGTGCGGGTGGTGATCACCAGCCGCAACCAGCTCCGCGCCCTGGTTTCACAGCACGACGCGAAGGCGATCAGCCTGCGGCAGCTGGACTTCGGGGCCGCGCGGTCGTTGCTAGTCGCGGTGCTGGGCGAATCGCGAATCGACACCGAACCGGAGTCCGCGCGCGAGATCGCCGAGAGGTGTGCCGGGCTACCGTTGGCGTTGCGGGTTTTCGCCGAACGGGTGTTGCGATTCCCGGACACGTCGTTGCGGCAGTTCGTCGACGAGCTCGGGGCCACCCGGCTCGATGCGTTGAGCGACTTCGAGGACGTCGACGTGCGTTCGGTGTTCTCGTGGTCCTACCGGGCCTTGGACGCCGAGTCGGCCCGCATGTTCCGATTGCTGTCGATTCACCCTGGACCTGACTTCGATGTGAGCGCCGCGGCTGCGCTTGCGAGTGTGTCGGTCGCCCAAGCCCGCCGGCTGGTGGAGCGGCTGGTCGCCGATCATCTCGTGCAGTCGCGGACACCGGGCCGCTACGACCTGCACGACCTGTTGCGCGCCTATGCGGCCGAGCTGTGCGGAGACGACGAGGCTGCGGCGTTCCGTTTGACCGAGTGGTACGTCCACACTCTGGAAAACGCCACGAACTTTCAGACCACCATGGTGCTGATACAAGCCGGTGAGGTGACTTCCGGTGTGGTGCCGCAGGAGTTTTCCTCATGGTTCGACACCCTCGTGTGGCGTCGTCAGGAGTGGGCCAACCTGAAGGCGGTCATGTTCGCGGCGCTCGCCAGAGGCTGGCACCGACACGCTCAGTTGTTCCCACTGCACCTGTTCAAGTACATCGTCATGGGACCTGCGCGCCGAGCGGAGGCTGTCGAGATGTTCGAAGCCGTGGCGACGTTCGGCTCACCCCGCGAGCAGGGGATCCTGAAGCTCAAGTTGGCGTCGGTGTACGAGGACGTCCGCCGCCATGACGACGCGCTGCGCGCTTTCGAAGAAGCGATGCCGCTTGTGCGCGAGGCAGGTGAGCGGTACACCGAGGCGGCCGGCCTGATCAACATGTCCAGCCTCTACCGGAAGCTCGACCGGGTGGACGAGGCGATCGCCTGCCTTCAGCGAGGCCTCACCATCGCGGCCGAGATCGAATCCGTGTATCTGGAGTGCGCCGCCCAGACCAACCTGGTTTCGGTACTCCACGCAACCGGTCGCGCTGCCGAGGCGCTTCCGCACGTGGCTCGCTCTGAGGCACTGGCGCCGCAGCACGGCGACGAGTACCTCAAGCTCCGCGTGCGCAGCAACCGAGCCGCCGTGCTGATCAGCCTCGGGCAGCACGCCGAGGCGCTGCCCGAACTCGAGACGTTGGCCGGCGTGTGGAGACAGTTCGGCGACACCCCCACCGAAGCCTTTGTGCTTGGTCAACTGGGCATTGCTCTGAAGCGTCTGAATCGGCGAGAAGAGGCCGCCGTCGCGTGGGAACGCAGTGTGCGTCTTTGGCGTGAGCTGGACGACGCACGAGCCGACGAGGTCATCAGCTGGATGACCGAGTAGGAGGCCTGGGCGGGCGCCGGACGCGTGGTCGACCTCGTCCAGGGGCGCGACCTTGGCCATCCGTGTCGTCCGAGCGTGCCGCATCGGGTAAGCATGTGCGCGAAAGAGGGGAAGGTGCATGAGCCTGCACGTCGCGGTCGACTTCGGCACGTCGAGCACCTGCGTCGCCGTTTCGGTCAACGGCCGGGAGCCGCAGGTCGTCGTGTTCGACGGCCAGCCGCTGGTGCCGTCCGCCGTGTTCGCCGCCGCCGACGGGACGTTGTTCGTCGGTCAGGAGGCCGAACGCCAGGCCGCGGTCGACCCTGCCCGCTACGAGCCGCACCCGAAGCGCCGCGTCGACGAGGGTGAGTTGCTGCTCGGCAGCACTGTGTTGCCCGTTGTGGACGTTGTTCGCGCTGTGCTGACACGGGCTATTGGTGAAGCACGGCGCGTTGGTGGTGGTGTGCCGGTTGATCTCCTCGTGCTGACTCACCCCGCGGACTGGGGCACGGTTCGCACCCGCGTGCTGCTTCAGGCCGGGCGTGGGCTCGGCCGTGAGCTGGTCCTGGTGCCGGAACCCGTCGCGGCCGCGGTTTTCCACTCCGCCAGCCACTCCATTCCGGACGGTGCCGCGCTCGCCGTGCTCGACCTCGGTGGCGGCACCGTCGACGCGAGTGTGGTGATGCGCACGGGCAAGAGTTTCCGGGTGCTGTCCGCCAAGGGGGATCCGAACTTCGGCGGCGCTGACGTCGACCAGGCGTTGCTGGAACACGTCGGCGGGCTGGTCGCGGCCAAGGATCCGGAGGCGTGGCGGCAGCTCGTCGAGGGCCGCGAGATGGCCGACCGGCGCAAGCGGCGGGTGCTGCGGCAGGACGTCCGGGGGGCCAAGGAGACGCTGTCCCGGCACGCCTACACCGACGTGCCGATGCCGCCGCCGTTTCCTGACGCGCACGTGACCCGGTCGGACCTGGAGCAGTTGATCACCGCGCCGCTCAGCCGGGCGGCCGCGCTGGCCGGTGCCGCGGTCCGGGACGCGGGTCTCGCTCCCCAGCAGCTGGCCGGTGTGTTCCTGGTCGGCGGGTCGAGCCGGATCCCGCTCGTCGCGCGGTTGGTGCACGAACACACCCGAGTGGTGCCGATCAGCATCGACCAGCCGGAGACCGTCGTCGCCCGTGGCGCGCTGCGGGCGGTCAGCCTCGACCCGGAACGGACGGGCGGGGTCGCTCCGCAGGGATCGCTTCAGGCGCCTCCGTCGGGCGGGCCGGGTGACGTCACCCACAACCTCCGGGTGTCCGACGACACCACCCGCAAGATCACCCGCCGGATCACGCCGCCGCCCGTCGCCCAGTTCCCGTCGGCGTTCCCCGCCGCCGCGCAGCCGAGGAAGAAGAGCAAAGCGCCGCTGTTCGTCACGATCGGCGTGGTGGTCTTGCTGGCCGCGGCCGGTGTCGGTGGTTACTTTTGGCTGACCTCGAAGAAAACGCAGGAGCAGCAGAATCCGCCCGTCAATCGGATTGCCGTCTACGACTACGGCTTCACCTTGCCGGACGGGTGGGAGCAGACGGGCGGCCTGGCCAGTGATCGGCAAGTGCTTTTGCAACCGGCCGACCGCGCGAATTCCAATGGCAAACAGCCGGACGCGCGTATTGCTGTGCAGGAGCAAACTCTCACGTACGACAGTGGTCAGGACCGAGTTCGCGCGGTGACGGAACTGCGACAGACCTATCAAGGTCGTAAAGACAAAGGTGATGAGGTCGCCGACTTCGCCGACAGCACCACATTCGCGGGGAAGTCCGTTGTTCACTATCGCGAAGTGGTCGAGACGACCGAGGTCGACTGGTACATCCAGTTCGTGGGCAGGGTCCAGGTGAGCGTGGGCTGCCAGGCGACCTCGGCCACGAAGGACCGCGTCCGCACCGCCTGCGAGCAGATCGTCAGCTCGCTGGACATCAAGCCGAAGTAGCAACGTCAGGGGAGTCCCGCATGTCCGCCACCGAGGTCCTCGCCCGGTTCCGCGCCGAGGTCGGCGCCGCCGTCACCCGTGCCCGTCGCGCCTCGGGTGAGATCGGAGAACGCAACGCTCAGCTGCGGGAACGCACCCGTGACCTGGCCAGGCAGGCTCGTGAGCGCAGGGTCGAACCCGGAGCTCAGGCCACCTCCGCGGACGTGCGCGAGGCCGCCACGGGGTTCCGCACCGACCGCGGTCTGCCGGTCGAGCAGGTGCCGGACGCGGCTGAACTGACCGCCCCGCAGCCGCCCGCGCCCGTTGAGGCGCAGCCGGTGGCCACGCTCGGTTCCGCCGCCGTCGCCGGTCCGAGTGGTCAGCTTCCCCGTGTGAGTGACGATGACGAGGACTTTTCGCAGTCGCGAATCCTCTACTGACATCCGGTTTCACTCGGAACCGTTTACTAGCGCAACTACTTCCAACGAAGTCGCGACAGGGTGGAACCGTCGTGGCAAGGTCTCCGTCGGAAGAGGCGTACGAACCAAGAAGTGCGACCTGAAGTTCTCTGAAGGGGGAATCTCCCAATGGCTGGTTACACCGCGACTGCCGAGGAACTCTCCGCGTTGGCGAAGCACATCATCGACGTGGACAACGACACCCAGGGCACCCTGCGCAACGTCCGTAGCACCGTTGACGGCCTGCGCTCCGCCTGGCGTGGTGGCGCAGCCGAGGCCTTCAACCGCCTGATGGACCGCTTCGACGAAGACGCTCGCCGCCTCCAGGAGGCCCTGCGCGGCATCGCCGAGCAGATGGACGAGACCTCGGTTACCTACGTGAAGCAGGAAGAGGAAGCCACTCAGCTCTCCAGCGGCATCGAAGGTCGCCTCGGCGGCTGATTCTGTTCGAGTTGTTCCAGCTTTCACTTTCGTACTACCTACACAGACTTTAGGGGAGATTTAAAATGAGTGGTGGCGAAGTCAAGGTCAGCTTCGGCGAGCTCGCGAGCGCGGCCGGCTCCATCAGCAGCTCGGCGCAGCAGGTCCAGCAGCAGCTCGAGGACCTCAAGCAGCAGGTCGTGAAGGTCATGGGCAGCTACGAGGGCGCGGCCGCCGCGGCCTACCAGCAGAAGCAGAACCAGTGGGACACCAGCGCCGCTGACCTCCAGTCGGTTCTCTCGGCCATCGGTATCGCGGTCCGCGACGCCGGTGAGGCGTACCAGGCCGCTGAGAACGCGAACACGAACCGCTGGTAAGACCACCGCGGTGGTGCAAGACCCTCGCGAGCCCCGGAACCACGTGGTCCGGGGCTCGCGTATGTCCGGAGGTAGGAGCCTTGGAGAGGGGCCGTTTTGGTCCCCGCCCCACCCATCCGGTATCTTCTTACGTTGTTGTGCGGTAGCTGGCGCCTGTGTGTGCCGCGCCTGTCTCGGAACCACCGCTTGGTTCGTCCAAGATCGGTCTGGGGCAACCGCCGCCAGTGACCCCAGACGCTAGTGACGACGAGGTAGATCCGTGCGCACGTACAGCCCGAAGCCCGGTGAGGTGACCCGCACCTGGCACGTGATCGACGCCCAGGACGTGGTGCTCGGCCGGCTCGCCACCCAGGCCGCGACGCTGCTGCGCGGCAAGCACAAGCCGACCTACGCCCCTCACGTTGACACCGGTGACTTCGTGGTCATCATCAACGCTGACAAGGTCGCCCTGACCGGCGCGAAGCGGGACCAGGCGTTCCAGTACCGCCACTCCGGCTTCCCCGGTGGTCTGCGCAAGCAGTCCTTCGGCGAGGTTCTGGACACCCGCCCGGACCGCCTGGTGGAGAAGGCGATCAAGGGCATGCTGCCGAAGAACCGCCTCGGCCGCCAGATCGCGAACAAGCTCAAGGTCTACAGCGGACCGAACCACCCGCACGCGGCGCAGCAGCCGCAGGCCTTCGAGATCAAGAAGATCGCCCAGTGAGCGACGAGTACACCGAGGAAGTTCCTGTGACCACCCCTGAGAACGAGACCCCTGAGGTCGAGGCCCCCGCGGTCGAGGCTGAGGTTGTCGAGGCCGAGGTCGTCGAGGCTGCTCCCGAGGCCGAGGCCGACCAGGCCGAGGTCGTCGAGGAAGAAGCCTCCGCACCGGTGGTCGTCGCTCCCTCGCTGAACGGCGCCGCGCACCTCGCGCAGACCGTCGGCCGCCGCAAGGAGGCCGTCGTCCGCGTCCGCCTCGTGCCCGGCACCGGCAAGTTCACGCTGAACGGCAAGACGCTCGAGGCGTACTTCCCGAACAAGGTGCACCAGCAGCTCATCCGTGAGCCGCTCGTCACCACGGAGAAGCCCGAGACCTTCGACGTGATCGCCAACCTGCGTGGCGGCGGCATCACCGGCCAGGCCGGTGCGCTGCGTCTCGCCATCGCGCGTGCGCTGATCGCCGTCGACTCCGAGGACCGCCCGGTGCTGAAGAAGGCCGGCTTCCTCACCCGTGACCCGAGGGTCAAGGAGCGCAAGAAGTACGGTCTGAAGAAGGCCCGCAAGGCGCCTCAGTACTCCAAGCGCTGATCTAGTTTCACAGCTGTACCTGCGGGAGCAGCAGTTCACTCCGAACTGCTGCTCCCGCAGTGTTTTTCGAGCTCTTGGTTCTCCCGGGTCTTTCCCCGCCGCCTCGCAGTGTCCCCTTCGGAGGTTTCATGGCCCGCCTGTTCGGCACCGACGGTGTGCGTGGTCTCGCCAACGCCGATCTCACACCTGAGCTCGCGATGTCCGTCGCCGCCGCCGCGGCGCGGGTGCTCGCCGAGCACGACCGCTCCCACCGCCCCGTCGCCGTCGTCGGCCGCGACCCGCGGGCGAGCAGCGAGATGCTCGACGCCGCCGTCACCGCCGGCCTCACCTCGGCCGGTGCGGACGTGCTGCGCGTCGGAGCACTGCCCACGCCCGCCGTCGCGCACCTGGTGGCCGCGCTCGGTGCCGACATCGGCGTGATGATCTCCGCGTCGCACAACGCGATGCCGGACAACGGGATCAAGCTCTTCGCCGCGGGCGGGCACAAGCTGCCCGACGACGTCGAGGACGAGATCGAGCAGCACATGGGCACGGGCTTCGACCGCCCGACCGGTGCCGCCATCGGCCGGGTGCGTGACGTTCCCGACGCCGAGACCCAGTACGTCGAGCACCTGCTGAAGGTGACCCCGCACCGCCTGGACGGCCTCAAGGTCGTGGTGGACTGCGCGAACGGTGCCGCGTCGGTGGCCGCACCGGACGCCTACCGCCGCGCCGGGGCCGAGGTGATCGCGATCAACGCGAACCCGGACGGTCTCAACATCAACGACGGCTGCGGCTCGACGCACATCGATGTCGTCGCCGCCGCGGTCCGCGAGCACGGCGCCGACCTCGGCATCGCGCACGACGGTGACGCCGACCGCTGCCTCGCCGTGGACGCCCAGGGCAATCCCGTCGACGGTGACCAGATCCTCGCGGTCCTCGCGCTCGCCATGCGCGACGCGGGCGAGCTGTACGAGGACACGCTCGTCGCCACGGTGATGAGCAACCTCGGCCTGCACATCGCCATGCGGGAAGCCAAGATCCAGCTGCGCACCACCGCCGTCGGCGACCGGTACGTGCTGCAGGACCTCAAGGCCGGCGGCTACTCGCTCGGCGGCGAACAGTCCGGCCACGTCGTGCTGCCCGCGCACGCCACCACCGGCGACGGCCTGCTCACCGCGTTGCGGCTGATGGCCCGCATGGCCGAGACCGGCAAGTCGCTCGCCGACCTCGCCGCGGTGATGCGCCGACTGCCGCAGGTCCTGATCAACGTGAAGGTCTCCGACAAGGCCGCGGTCGCCAAGGCCTCCTCGGTCAGCGAGGCCGTCGCCGCCGTCGAGGCCGAGCTGGGCGACACCGGCCGCGTGCTGCTGCGCCCGTCCGGCACCGAGCAGCTCGTGCGGGTGATGGTCGAGGCCACCAGTCACGAACAGGCGGAGTCGGCCGCGCAGCGTCTCGCGGGTGTGGTTTCCTCAGTGCACTGAGGATCTCGGAGGACTCGTGGCGATCTGGTTGACGCTGGCCGTTCTGCTGGTGCTGGTGGTCGGCGGGGTGATCCTGGTGGTCGTGCTGACCACCAGGAAAAAGCCCGCCCAGCAGCCGTATCCCCCACAGCAGGGATACCCGCAGCAGGGGCAGCAGCCCTACCCGCCGCAGCAGCCCTACCCGCCTCAGCAAGGCCCGCCTCCCGGCCGCTACCCGCACCAGGGCCCCTTCCCCGGCCAGCAACCTCCTGGTCAGCAGCCACCGCCACCCAATCAGTGGTGATCGTCGGCGTACGCCGGCGAATGGCTGTTTACTAAGGCAACCGACATCACGGAGCTCAGGTCAGCATGTGATCTGAGCTGGCACTGTATGGCGGAACCCCGCTGAGCCGAACTGCGTCAGATCGGGGACAAGGGGAGGCAGGAGCACATGTCTGGCTATCAGGCGAACGCCGGCGAAATGATGTCGTCCGCGACCACCATCCAGGGCATCGCGACCGAGATCGAGAACTACAAGGCCAAGATCAGCGCGAGTGCCGTGACCGAGAAGGACTTCGGTCGCGAGCACACCGCCGGTGGTGCCAAGTACAAGGCCGGCCTGCCGAAGATAGCCGAGGCGATCGGTGCCTACTCGGCGGCGATGAAGGGTCTCTCGGACAAGCTGCGCGAGTCGGCCAACGGCTACGCGTGGCAAGAAGAGGCCAACGCCGCCAAGATGAACAAGCAGGGAAGGTAGTCGCGGATGCCCAGCTGGGAAGAAGTCAAGAAGCTCTGCGACAACCCCGAAGTCCCACCGGACCAGAAGAAGGCCCTGCTCGAGGCGTACTACGCCACCGAGGCCCACGACAACCCGGCGGGCACGTTCAACGACGAGCTCGAGACCTACCTGGACAACTACGACGTCTCCTGGGGAGACGGCCAGTGGCAGGCGTTCAAGAACACGATGCCTTGGGCGGACAGCTCGGAGGATCGGCTCAACAAGGCCTACGACGAAGCGAAGAAGTCGGGCGACGCCGGTCAGAAGAAGATCGACGACCACAACAACGCCAAGAAGTCCGGCCAGAACACGCTGGACCAGTCCGAGCAGCGTGCGGCTGACGGCGGTGCGGGCGTCGGCAACTCCAACTACCTGCTCGACGCGGGCATGCCCGGCCTCAAGTACTTCGAGAACTTCCTCCCGGTCTACCAGGAGGCGAAGTCGGTCATCGGTGTCGGCGCGAACGTCAACACCGACTACAACAACGTCAAGAAGCTCTACGAAGAGCAGCGCGACATCGACTTCCACAAGATCGACCAGGACATCGTCGAGATGCGGCAGGTCTCCACGGATCTGCGCACTCAGCAGGCGGACTCCGAGAAGTCGATGTCGAAGCTGTGGTCGAGCTGGGACGGCAACGCCGCGGACAACTCGCGCACCTACGTCGCCGACTTCTCCAAGAAGGGCGCCGCGGTCGCGGACGGCATCAACCACATCGCCGACGCGACGCGGGCGGCGTGCCACACGGTCTCGCAGCTGGTGAACGACAAGGCGAACGCCGTCCTGAACGGTGTGGGCAGCCCGTTCGACATCGCCGGCAAGACGCCGCCGCAGATCCGTGAGGTCGTGCAGGCCGCGGACAGCGAGGACGAGGGCGTGCTCAGGCGCGCGGCCGGTCACGTCGGCATCCAGATCGACGACGAGGCGTGCGACGACGACGTGTGGAAGGGCGAGGTCCGCAAGGGCTGCCGCGAGTGGCTGCAGACCACGTTCCACAAGGACGTCAGCGAGAAGTACAAGAACTTCGAGGAACTCTGCAAGAACACCAAGAAGGCGGTCGACGACGCGTGGAACGCGCTCGGCGCCGAGATGGACAAGATCAACACCAAGCCGTTCGAGCCCGCCAAGGAGGAGAAGCCGGCCGAGAAGCCCGGTGACAAGGGCGGCAGTGACAACGGTGGCGGTGGCGGCGGCACCCCGCCCGGTGGCGGAGGCGGCGGCGGTGGTGGCACCCCGCCCGGCGGCGGTGGCGGGGGCGGCGGCACGCCGGACATCCCGAAGCCGGAGAACCCGCTCGACAAGAACGGCGACGGCAAGCCGGACGTGCCCGGTGACACCGACGGCGACGGCAAGGTCGACGACCTCGACGGCGACGGCAAGCCGGACAACCAGCCCAAGCCCGAGGAGAAGCTCGAGTCCGTCACGGTCAAGGCCGGCGACAACACGATCAAGGTCACCGAGCCCGACTCCAACGGGCACGTGAAGATGACGATCGACACGCCCAAGGGCGAGCCGAAGACCTACGACCTGGACTTCAGCAAGAACCCCGAGGCCGCCAAGGCGCTGATGGGCCAGAACGGCACGCAGGCCATCACGGCCATGGCCAACCAGCTCACCGGCACGGGCGCCCCGGCCACGGGTGCCCAGACCCCCGGCGCCCCCGCCGTCGGCAACACGCCGACGACCGGCGGCGGTGTCCCCGGTGGCGCGGGCATGGGCGCACCCGGCTCGGAGTCGAACCCGATCCCCGTCGAGGTCGGCGCGGACGGCAAGATCCACATCGAGCAGGACGGCGTCAACTTCACCGCCGAGGTCAACGCCGACACCGGCGAGATCAACCTGACGGCGGACAACGGCGACGGCACGCCCGACCAGATCGGCGTGAGCTTCGGCGAGGACGAGAACCCCGCCGCCGGCAACGGCTCCGGCACGGACAAGGCGGGTGCCGGTGGCATGACCGGCGATCTGCGCCTCGACGAGCCGCTGACCCTGCCGGAGCAGGACTTCCCGCGGCCGGTCGAGGGCGACTTCCAGACGATGCCCGCGCCCGCCCAGGGCGAGTTCCAGGCGATGCCCGCGCCGGCTCAGGGTGAGTTCCAGACCATGCCCGCCCAGGGTGAGCCGGTCTGGAGCGCGCCCGGTGAGGCGACCCCGACCGTGGCCGAGCGCTTCCAGGAGTCGGTGGGCCGCAGCTACGTCGAGGACAACGGCATCATGCCGAACGTCGGCGAGCCGCGGATCCCCGGCGACAGCCCGCAGTTCGCTCACGCCACGGCCTCGGACACCACCGCGACGTCCGGTGTCTCGTTCACCGGTGGCGGTTCCAGCGGCAGCGAGTCCGTGCTCGGCGGTTCGGCGCCGGCGGACAGCGCCTGGAGCACCCCGTCCCAGGGCAGCGGCGACAACGGCGGTTCGTTCACGAACGCCTCCGAGGCCGGTCAGGCAGGCTCGGCGAACCTGCCGTCCATGCAGGACGCCCACGGCCAGCCGACCTCCGGCCCCGCGTCCGGCGGCATGATGGGCGGCGGCGGGATGATGGGCGGTGGCGGCATGATGGGTGGCGCCGGTGCCGGTGGTCAGCAGGGCGGCGACACCGAGCGCGGCGCGAGCCAGTGGCGCACCACCGGTTCGCTGTTCGACGACGACAACAACAACCCGCTCAGCGGCGTCCAGGGCGTGCTCAGCGGTGACGAAGGCAACCGGGGTGGTAGCTGGTGAGCGATCTCGACCTCGCCGCTTTCAAGGCGAAGCTCTCGGGCATCGCGTCGGAGCACTCGGCGAAGATGGCCGACGTCCGGCAGAAGTTCGACGAGTCGACCAAGGCGACGCAGGAGAGCCACGACAAGTTCGCCGACCGCAAGCAGCGGCTCACCGAGCGGCTCCGCGAGATGAACCGCAAGCAGCGCGGCGAGGTCAAGGACCGCAACAAGGAGCTCTCGTTCGGGCTGGAGGACGAGACCGCCGGTCCGCACGACGACCTCGCCGAGGAGCTCGCGCAGATCGAGAAGGAACGGCAGGCGCGCGAGCTGCGCGCCCAGTCGGAAGGCTTCCTGCGCGGGCCGAACGCGGCTCCTCAGCAGCCGGTGCGTCAGCCTCCGGTGGTCCAGCAGCCGGTGGCTCCTCCACCGCCGCCGGTCCGCCAGCCTCCGCCGCCGCCACGGCGGCCGCAGCGCCCGGTCGTCGACGATGACGACGACCTCAGCAACCAGAGCTGGTTGTCCTGAACGACGAACGCCCCTGGGTCCGACGACCTGGGGGCGTTCTCGTTGGTCAGCGCGGCGGGCCGTAGCCGGGCGGCGGAGGGCCCTGCGGTGGACCTTGCGGCGGGCCGTAGCCAGGGGGCGGCTGCTGGCCGTAGCCGGGTGGCGGACCCTGCGGCGGGAACGGCGGCTGGCCGCCCTGCGGATGGCCGATCTGCGGCTGGCCGATCTGCGGCTGGGCGGCGGGTTTCAACGCGTTCGTCACCGGCGGCAGGATCGCCACGAGCCCGACGACGAGCGTGAGCCCGGCCGCGACGTACGTGTCGCTGGTGCCGCTCCAGCCGAGCTGGTTGTAGTAGAAGAAGTGGCAACCGGCGGCGAGAATGCCCAGCAGGACCGCACCGGCCACGAGGAACGCGCCGGGCGTCTTGCGCAGGACGATCAGCAACGCGCCGAAGATCAGCACCACCGCCGCGAGCAGTTTGAGCACCATGTCGGCGATGCTCAGCGGCGCGAGCAGGTCGGCGTTGCCCCCGGTCTTCGCCAGCAGAGCCGCGACGACCTCCGGTTCCGACTGGTGCGGACGTTTGATGATGATCCGCATGACGCCGAGGATCGCCCAGTACACGGCGACCCCGAACGCACCCACCGCGACGACGATCGCCATCGCGAAACTGTCGCCCTTCGGCGGAGGTGGTGGCGGACCCCACTGCTGCTGCGGCTGTTGCTGCTGCCAGCCCTGATTCGGCATCACGCCCAGCAACCTAGCGGCTGCGCAGCGCTTCCCGCTGAAAGACGAGGTTCGCGGCCTTCAGATCGCTCTCCAGCAGCTCGTCGTACGCGCGCTCACCGGTCAGCACCCGGAGCAGGAACGCCGTCACGAAAGCACGTCCGAGCTTGTGCGACCCCCGCTCGGCCCGGCCGTCCAGCATGAGCTCGCTCCAGTGCCGGCCCTCGGTGAACCCGAGGTGTGAGGCCTTGGGCAGCAACCGGAACTGGACGGGCCCGCCCCAGGCCTGGGCGATCGCCTCGGCGTGGCCGACCGGCGGCGCTATCCGGTCCTCGCCGGCCGCGAGGTGCAGGCCAGGTGCCCGGACGTCGCGCGCGGCGTCCAGGGCGGACGGACGGGTCTCCGTTGCGGCCAAAGTCACAACGGCGCGGACGCGGTCGGCCTCCGCCGCCGCCAGCACCGCCGCACCGCCGCCCATCGAGTGGCCGGCCAGTGCGAGCCGGGCCGGGTCGACGCTGATCTCCCCGGAACCGAGGCGCACGCCGGTGCAGATGTCCAATGTGGTCAGCAGGTTCGCCGCGAGCACCCGGGACGACAGCAGCGGTCCGCGCTCCACGGCGGGGGCCGCGGCGACGACGCCCCACGACGCCAGGTGCCGCAAAAGCCCGTGGTAGCGGCGAACGGGCTGCATCCAGCCGTGTCCGAACGAGACGGCTGGCAGGCCCAGGCCGGACTGCGGCGTGAAGATCACGCCCGGCAGGCCGACGAGCGCGAGGTCGCCGCGCAACACCGGGTGCGGGCCGGGCCTGCTCAGCTGCTCGAGGGCCTGTTTCGCGGTCAGCGTGATCACGCGGCGAGCCATGCCGTGAACCGTAGTCGATCCTGTCGCGCGCACCACACCTGAGAATGGTCTACACCACATGGGCCGCTGACCTGCGCAAAAGGAGCGCCCTCACTCATTAGGGTTAGCGGCGTGGTCTAGCTAGTCTGTTTTCCGTGTGCGGAATCGTGGGATACGTGGGTCACCAGTCGGCGCTCGACGTCGTGCTGGACGGGCTGAGGCGGCTCGAGTACCGGGGTTACGACTCGGCAGGCGTCGCGGTCGTGGCGGGCGATGATCTCGCCGTCGAACGCAAGGCAGGTCGTCTGCAGAACCTGGAGACGAGGCTTGACGAGGTGGGCCGCGACAACTTCGCGGGCACCGTCGGCATGGGCCACACGCGGTGGGCGACGCACGGCGCGCCGATCGACCGCAACTCGCACCCGCACCGCGACGCGACGAACCGCGTCGCCGTGGTGCACAACGGCATCATCGAGAACTTCCTCGCGCTGCGGGCCGAGCTCGAAGGTCTCGGCGTCGAGATGGCGTCCGACACCGACACCGAGACGGTCGCGCACCTCGTGGCGTTCGCCTACGGCGAGGGCGACACCAAGGGCGACCTGCCCGCCAGCGTGCGCAAGGTCGTGAACCGCCTCGAGGGTGCGTTCACGCTCGTCTTCACGCACGCCGACGAGCCCGACACCGTCGTCGCCGCGCGCCGCAACTCGCCCCTGGTCGTGGGTGTCGGTGAGAACGAGTACTTCGTCGCGAGCGACGTCGCCGCGTTCATCGCGCACACCAAGGAAGCCGTCGAGCTGGGCCAGGACCAGATGGTCGTGCTCACCCGCGACGGTTACGAGGTCACCGACTTCGCCGGTGAGCCCGCCGAGGCCAAGCCGTTCACGGTCAACTGGGACCTCAGCGCCGCCGAGAAGGGCGGCCACGAGTACTTCATGCTCAAGGAGATCGAGGAGCAGCCGGAGGCGCTGGCGAACACGCTGCGCGGCCACTTCGCGAACGGCCGCATCGTCCTCGACGAGCAGCGCCTCTCCGACCAGGACCTGCGTGACGTCGACAAGGTCTTCGTCATCGCCTGCGGCTCCGCCTACCACTCCGGTCTCGTCGCGAAGTACGCGATCGAGCACTGGACCCGCCTGCCCGTCGAGGTCGAGCTCGCCTCCGAGTTCCGCTACCGCGACCCGGTGCTCGACCGCGACACGCTCGTCGTCGCCGTGTCGCAGTCCGGCGAGACCGCGGACACGCTGGAGGCCGTGCGCCACGCCCGTGCGCAGAAGGCCCGCGTCCTGGCCGTCTGCAACACCAACGGCGCGCAGATCCCGCGCGAGTCGGACGCCGTCCTCTACACGCACGCCGGTCCGGAGATCGGTGTCGCGTCGACGAAGGCGTTCCTCGCCCAGATCGCGGCGAACTACCTCGTGGGCCTGGCCCTGGCGCAGGCCCGCGGCACCAAGTACCCGGACGAGGTCGCCCGCGAGTTCCACGAGCTGGAGGCCATGCCCGAGGCCGTGCGGCGCGTGCTCGGCACCGTCGACCAGGTTCGTGCCCTGGGCCGTGAACTCGCCGACTCGAAGGCCGTGCTGTTCCTCGGCCGCCACGTCGGTTACCCGGTGGCGTTGGAGGGCGCGCTCAAGCTCAAGGAGCTCGCCTACATGCACGCCGAGGGCTTCGCGGCCGGCGAGCTCAAGCACGGCCCGATCGCGCTGATCGAGGAGAACCTCCCGGTCGTCGTGGTCATGCCGTCGCCGAAGGGCCGCGCAGTCCTGCACTCGAAGCTGGTGTCGAACATCAGCGAGATCCAGGCCCGCGGCGCCCGCACGATCGTGATCGCCGAGGAGGGCGACGAGACCGTGCGCCCGTTCGCCGACCACCTGATCGAGATCCCGGCCGTCCCGACCCTGCTGCAGCCGCTCATCTCGACGGTGCCGCTGCAGGTGCTCGCCGCCGAGATCGCGCGCAGCCGCGGCTACGACGTGGACAAGCCTCGCAACCTGGCGAAGTCCGTTACCGTCGAGTGAGTGAGAGGCGTCTGGCACACCGAACGCGTCAAGTCCGCTGAAGAAGAGCTCATGGCGGTGGTCCCGCCGGGCTCGCTGATGCGCAAAGCCGCGTTCGGTGTGGCCACCCACGCCCTCAGGCTGCTGTCCGGACGTCGTCGCGTCACGTTGCTGGTCGGTGCCGGCAACAACGGCGGCGACGCCCTCTGGGCCGGGTACTTCCTGCGCCGCCGCGGGGTCGCGGTGTCCGCCGTGTTGCTCAACCCGGCCAAGGCGCACGTCGAAGGCCTTGCCGCGTTTCGAAAAGCGGGCGGCCGCATCGTCTCCGAGGTCGGGTCGCCGGACCTGGTGATCGACGGCATCGTCGGGCTGTCCGCCCGCGGTCCGCTACGTCCGGACGCGGCCGCTCTCGTCGACACCGTGAAAGTCCCGATTCTGGCTGTGGACCTGCCCAGCGGCATCGACCCGGACACCGGCGAGATCTCCGGCCCGTACGTGAAAGCCCACACCACCGTCACCTTCGGCTGCCTCAAACCGGTGCACGCGCTGGCTGACTGCGGCGACGTGCACCTGGTCGACATCGGCCTGCGCCCGGCGGACCCCGACTTCGTGCTGCTCGACCGGGCGGACATCGCCTGGCCGGTCCCAGGCCCGTCCGACGACAAGTACACCCAGGGCGTCACGGGTGTGGCCGCCGGCAGCGCGACTTATCCAGGTGCCGCAGTGCTTTCCACCGGCGCCGCGGTGCTCGCGACGTCCGGCATGGTCCGCTACGCCGGTCCGGCCGCCGACGCGATCCGGGCACGCTGGCCCGAGACGATCTGCACCGGCTCGATCACCGACGCCGGCCGCGTCCAGGCCTGGGTCGTCGGACCGGGCCTGGGCACCGGCTCGTCGTCGGCGGAGGTGCTGCGGTTCGTGCTGGACGCCGGGGTACCGGTGATCGCCGACGCGGACGCCATCACGCTGCTGGCTTCGAACCCGTCGCTGTGGGACGCCCGAGACCCCGACTCCGCGCTGGTTCTCACCCCGCACGACCGCGAGTTCGAGCGGCTGGCCGGTCCGGTCGGCGCGGATCGCGTTGCGGCTGCCCGGAAAGCCGCTCAGCGGTTCAACGCCGTGGTGCTGCTCAAGGGCCACCGGACCGTGGTCGCGGCGCCGGACGGACGGGCGCTGGTGAACTCGGCGACGTCCTCGTGGCCCGCGACGGCCGGGTCCGGGGACGTGCTGTCCGGGATCATCGGCGCACTGCTGGCCGGAGGGCTGGATCCGTTCGTGGCGGCGGGGTACGCGGCGTACCTGCACGTGCTGGCGGCGGAGTTGGGCGCGGACGGCGCTCCGGTGCCCGCGTCGGGGCTGATGGAGGCGATCCCGGACGCGATCCGGCACGTCCGAGGCTGCTGAGCTGCCCGTGCGTCGCCGATCCCGATCTTGTCGGTGCCGCCTGGGAGAATGAAATCAGGGGACCCCCTGGAGGGGACCCCTGCGTGAGCGCTCCCTAGATCACGGAGAAGCCCGCGGTCAGCGCACGCCTGCCGGTCAACGCCAGCACGACGGCCGGGCCCTCGCCGGTGACGGCCGCGACCCGTGCGGCCAGCGCGGCCGAGTCGGCGATCGCGTCGACGGGCGGGTCGAACGGCAGGCCCGCCGCGGTGGCGATGTCCATGCCGTGCACGACCAGCTCGAACGTCCTCGTGGGTAGGAAGCGGGCCAGCCGCATGCCACCGCCCGCCGTGGTGACCAGCGTGTCCGGATCGGCGGCGGTGACGGCGGCGACGGCACGATCGGCGAACTGCCGGACCAGGCCCGCCGGCTGGTCACCCAGGCGTGCGCCCCACTCTCCGGCATCCGTGGCCGACAGCGCGACAAGGGTCTGGTAGACGGCTGGGTCGATGGTCTTCGCCAGGGCGTAGTAGGCCTCCGGCGCGGTGATGTCCTCGGTGGTGGCCGGCTTGTCGAGTGCCTCGGCGACCCCGTCCAGCCCGGCCGAGACCGAGTGGCCCATCAGGTCGCGCAGCGTCCAGTCACCGAGGCCCGGTCCGGACAGACGGTCGAGGGGCAGCGCGTCGATCAGGTCGGCGAAGGCGTGTGCGGTCGCGACGAAAGTTTGTTGTGGGGCCATGTCGTCAGCCTGGCAAGGCCCGCACCACCGCGGTCCGCACTTCGCGCTCGGCGAACGCGGGGCCCGTGTGCGAGTTGCGCCATAGTCCCTGTTCGCGGCTGTCATGGCACGATGAACAGGTTATGGCCCGTTCAGAAGTTGTCGTCGACCTCGGTGCGCTGCGGCACAACGTCGCGCTGCTCGCCGGCCTCGCCCCGTCCGCGGAGACGATGGCCGTCGTCAAGGCGGACGGTTACGGCCACGGCGCGGTCGAGGTTGCCCGCGCGGCCCTCGAAGCCGGCGCGACCTGGCTCGGATCCTGTTCCACGCAGGAAGCCCTGGTGCTGCGGCAGGCCGGCATCCAGGCGCCGATCCTGGCCTGGCTCGACGCCCCGGACGAGGACCTCGCCGCCGGTCTCGCCGCCGACGTCGACATGTCCGTGGCGTCGCTGTCCGACCTGCGCCGCGTCGAAGCGGCGGCCGAGGAGGCCGACGCCCGGCTGCGGCTCCACCTGAAGATCGATACCGGCCTCAGTCGCAACGGCTGCCAGCCGCACGACTGGCCGGAACTGGTCGAGCAGGCGAAGAAGCACGAGGTGGTGGCCATCTGGTCGCACCTCGCGTCCGCGGACGAGATCGGCGACCCGTCCGTCGACCTGCAGGCCAAGCGGTTCGACGACGCGTACGAGGTGGCCAAGGCCCACGGGCTCGACCCGTTGCGGCACATCGCCAACTCCGCGGCCCTGCTGACGAGGCCCGACCTGCACTTCGACCTCGTCCGGCCCGGCATCGCGATGTACGGGCTGAACCCCGTGCCGACCGATCACGACCTCAGGCCGGTCATGAGCTTCCGGTCGCACGTGGCTCTCACGAAACGTATCCCCGCCGGCGAGTCGGTCTCCTACGGGATGACATGGACCGCGCAGAAGGACACGACGCTGGCGCTTGTGCCGGCCGGGTATGCGGACGGCGTTCCGAGGGCACTGTCCGGCCGGATGGAGGTGCTCCTGGCCGGGAGGCGCCGCCCGGTGGTCGGGCGTGTCTGCATGGACCAGATCGTCGTGGACTGCGGCGACGACCCGATCGCCGAGGGTGCGGAAGTTGTCCTGTTCGGCGACGGGAGCCGGGGGGAGCCGACGGCGACGGAGTGGGCGGAGCTGACCGGGACGATCGACTACGAGATCGTCTGCGGGATGTACCGGCCGCGGGTGCGGAGGATCTACACGTGAAGCCGGTGTGGAAGGTCGTCGGGTGGGTCGGCGGCGCGCTGGGTGCCGCCGTCGCGGGTGCTGCCGTCGCGCAGACCGCGAAGGTGTCGCACGAGCGCAAGACCGCGACCGACAGCCTCGCCGACGAACCGTTGGGGCAACTGCGGCCCGATCGCGAGTCGACGGTGGCGGCGGACGACGGCGTGCCGATCTCCGTCGAGGAGGTCGACCCCGGTGACGGTGGCGAGGCCGACATCACCGTCGTGCTGGTGCACGGGTTCGCGCTGGACCGCCGTTGCTGGCACTTCCAGCGCCGCGACCTCGCAGAGCTGATCGACCCGCGGGTGCACCAGGTGCTCTACGACCAGCGCGGGCACGGCCGTTCCGGGAAGACGACGCCGGAAGGCAGCACGATCGACCAGCTCGCGCACGACCTCGACGCGGTGATCCGCTCGGTCGTGCCGGACGGACCGCTCGTGCTCGTCGGCCACTCCATGGGCGGCATGACGATCATGGCGCTGGCGGAACAGCGGCCGGAGCTCTTCGCCGACCGGGTGCGCGGTGTCGCGCTGGTCGGCACGGCCGCCGGTGCGGTGGGCGGCGCGGGGCTGCCGAAGTCCGTGCTGTCGCGGTACAACCCGGTGACGCTCGGCATCGGACGCCTCGCCGGCATCCAGCCCGGGTTCGTCGAGTGGGTCCGCAAGGGCACGAAAACCCTGACGTGGAGCGGTATTCGCGCGTTGGCGTTCGGTGACCGCAAGGTGGCACCGTCCCTTGTGGACCTGATGGAGAAGATGATCAACGGGACCACGGTGAAGGTGCTCACCGAGTTCCTGGAGACCCTCGGCACGCACGACCGCTACAAGGCGCTCGCCGGGTTGCGGCACTGCGAGGTGCTGATCCTGAGCGGTGACGCGGACCGGCTGACGCCGTTCTCGCACGCCGAGCGGATGGCCGAGGAGATGCCGGACGCCACCCTCGTCCGGGCCCCCGGTGCCGGGCACATGGTGATGATGGAGCAGGCTGACCTCGTCAACGACCACCTGGTCGCGCTGATCGAACGGTGCGCGGCCGATCGCGGAGAGAGTCGGAAGAAGTGGTGGCGGCGAGCGTGAAGACCGTCGAACTGCCCCTGGTGGAGGACACCGAGGAGTTCGGCCGCAAGCTGGGTGAAGTCGTGCGGGCCGGCGATCTGCTGCTGCTCGCGGGGCCGCTGGGCGCCGGGAAGACGGCGTTCGTGCGCGGGCTGGCACGCGGCCTCGGCGTGCAGGGCAGGGTGTCGTCGCCGACGTTCGTCGTCGCCCGTGTCCACGAGCCCGCCGAGGACGGCCGGGGCGTGCGGCTGGTGCACGTCGACGCGTACCGGCTCGGGGGTCACCTGGACGAGCTGGACGATCTTGATCTGGACACGGATCTGGTCGACGCCGTGGTGGCCGTCGAGTGGGGCGAAGGTGTCGCGGAACGCCTGAACGAAGATCATCTCCTCATTCGCCTCGAACGCGGAATCGACGACGTTCGCACAGCTCAGCTGATCCCGCACGGCGAGTGGCGCTCGCGTGCCCTGCCTGTGTGATGTTGTTTAACACATCGGGTGATGTCCATTAAGGACAGAGCGTGACCGGCCGATGACAATCGCATGATCAAGAAGACGCTTCTCGCGACTGCTGTCATCGGTGGCGCCATGCTGGCCGCCGCGGCTCCGGCTTCTGCCGGCGAGCACGACCGCTCCGGCGGCATCAGCATCGCCGACAACCTCTGTGCCGCGCCGTGGCAGTGGAACGGCCCGTTCTCGCTGCTGCACGAGGGCCACGCCCCCGGCTACGCCGCGTGCAACGACAACCACGCCGGTGGTGGCTCGGACATCAGCATTGCCAACAACGCCTGCCTGCTGCCGTGGCAGTGGAACGGCCCGCTGGAGATCTTCACGGTCGACCACGCGCCGTCCTACGTCGCCTGCAACGGCAACTCGGCTGGCTGATCGCCGGACTTGCGCCGGGGATGGCCGAACGAGCCCATCGGCCATCCCCGGCGTCTGTCTGTTCAGGACAGTTCGCGCTTGAGCACCTTGCCCATCTCGTTGCGCGGCAAGGCTTCCAGATAACGCACCACCCGCGGCCGCTTATGCGGTGACAACAGCCTCGCCACGTGGTCGCTGAGCACTGACGGTTCCGGCGCAACGCCGGCTGGAACCACCCAGGCCACGATCCGCTCGCCCAGATCGTCGTCCGGCTCGCCCGTCACCGCCACCTCGGCCACCGACGGGTGCTCCAGCAGGACGTTCTCGATCTCGCCCGCGCCGATCTTGTAGCCACCGCTCTTGATGAGGTCCGTGGCCCGGCGCCCGACGATGCGGACGTACCCGTCGGGATCGCGCACCGCCATGTCGCCGGTCCTGAACCACCCGTCACGGAACGCCGCTTCCGTCGCGTCCGGCCGGTTCAGGTACTCCAGGAACAGGTTCGGCCCGCGCACCTCGATCTCGCCGATGGCGTCGGCGCCCACGTCGTGACCCTGCTCGTCGACCACCCGCACGTCGACGCCGTCCACCGGCAGCCCGACCGCGCCGGGCCGGCGATCGCCGTCGAACCGCACGCTGACGTTCATCAGCGTCTCGCTCATCCCGTACCGCTCGACGATGCCCTGTCCGGTGGCCTTGGCGATCCGCTCGTGGTCGCTCGCGGGCAACGCCGCACTTCCGGAGACCAGCAACCGTGCGGTGCGGAACCGGTCGGCGAGCGCCGGATCGTTCTCCACGGCCTCCGCGATCCGGTGGTACATCGTCGGGACGCCGAACATCATCGTGGCGCCGGTCGCGAGCTCCTGGCCGATCGCCTCGGGCGAGAACCTGACGTGCCGCACCGAGCCGCCGAGCCGCAGCGCGCCGAGGACGCCGATGCCCAGTCCGTGCACGTGGAACAGCGGCAGCCCGTGCACCAGCACGTCGTCGCTCGTCCACTGCCACGCCTTGGCCAGCGCGTCGATGTTCGACGTGAGCGAGCGGCGGGGCAGCACCACGCCCTTGGGCGGTCCGGTCGTGCCCGAGGTGTAGATGACCAGCGCGGGCGTCTCCGGACCCGGCTCGTCGAACGTCCCGGGCTCGCCGAACACGATCGGTTCGTCGCGGAGCACCAGGTCAGGCTGACTGTCGCCGAGGATGTGATCGAGTTCGCGCTCGCCGATCTTGGGGTTGAGCGGCACGACGGCCACACCCGCGAGCAGCCCGGCGACCACCGCCACACACGTTTCGAGCGTCGAAGTCGCCCACACGGCAACACGCGTGTTGCCTTTGAGTCGCTCGGCCAGAGTGCCCGCAGCCTGATGCAGTTCGGCGTAGGTCAGAGACGTGTCTCCAAATCGGAGAGCTTCGCGGTCACTCGGTTCAGCGAACATGGGTCAAGCCTGATGCGCGTGCCTTGAGGACGCATCGGAAGTGTGGTTCTGCACACGTGTCTGATTGCCCCTGCTCCGCAGATGGCGACGAGGTCGTCGAGAAGTCGGTCATCCGGCCGCCGCTTGCCGCCGAATCGCCTCCGGCGGTTGACGGCAAGAGGCGACCGGATGACCGACACGACCTCGTACTACTCTGGACAATCGTGCTAGTGCTCGCCGTCGACACGGCCACCCCCGCAGTCACCGCCGGTGTGGTCGAACTCGCGCCAGACTCCCCGCCGCGCCTGCTCGCCAAGCGGGTGACGCTCAACGCCAAGGCGCACGGCGAGCTGCTCACCCCGCACATCAGCGACGCCCTCGAAGAGGCCGGCAAGACCTTCGCCGACCTCGACGCCATCGTCGTCGGCGCGGGGCCCGGGCCGTTCACCGGTCTGCGGGTCGGCCTCGCCACCGCCGCCGCGCTCGGTCAGGCGCTCAACCGCCCGGTCTACCCGGTGGCCACCACCGACGCGATCGCCAAGGACGCGGCCAGCGGCCACCCGCTGCTCGTCGCGACCGACGCCCGGCGCAAGGAGGTCTACTGGGCCGCCTACGACGCCGCCGGTCGCCGCACGGACGGGCCGCACGTCGAACGTCCCCAGGACCTCGCGGAGAAGCTGCCCACCCTCGGCGTGCACCACGCCACCGGTGAGGGCGCCGAGATCTACCAGGACGTTCTCGGTCTCGAACTGCTCGACGCCAAGCACCCGACGCCCGAGGGCCTGGTCGCCGCCGCGGCCGCCGAGGTGCTCGCCAAGGCCCGTCCCGCCGCGCTCACCCCGCTCTACCTGCGCCGGCCGGACGCCGTCGAGCCCACCGGGCGCAAGCGGGTGACCAGGGCATGACCACCGGCACCGTCACGATCGGACCTCTGCAGCACGCCGACGTGCCCAAGTGCCACGAGATCGAGCTGGCGCTGTTCCCCGGCGAGGACCCGTGGAGCGAGAACGCGTTCCACAGCGAGCTCGACAACGGCAACTACTACATCGGCGCGTACGCGGCCGACGAGCTCGTCGGTTACGCCGGGCTCGCCGCGAGCCCGCACGAAGCCAGCGTGCACACGATCGCGGTGGTCAAGCACTGGCAGGGCCGGGGCGTCGGCAAGCTGCTCCTGCGCACCCTGCTGGCCCGCGCCGACGAGATCGGCGTGCCGGTCTACCTCGAAGTCCGCACGGACAACGAGCCCGCGATCGCCATGTACCTGGCGCACGGTTTCGAGCACCTCGGCCTGCGCCGCCGCTACTACCAGCCGTCGGGTGCCGACGCGTACACGATGGGAAGGCCTGCTCAAAGTGTCTGATCGCTTGATTCTGGGCATCGAGAGCTCGTGCGACGAGACGGGCTTCGGCATCGTCCGGCTCGGTCCGGACGGCTCGCTCGAACTGCTCGCCGACGAGGTCGCCTCCAGCGTCGAGGAACACGCCCGCTTCGGTGGCGTCGTGCCCGAGGTCGCCTCCCGTGCGCACCTCGAGGCGCTGGTCCCGACCATGCGCCGCGCGCTCGACACCGCGAAGGTCGAGCTCTCCCAGATCCACTCCATCGCGGTTACGGCCGGACCGGGTCTCGCCGGTGCGCTGCTGGTCGGCGTGTCCGCCGCGAAGGCGTACGCGGCCGCGCTCGGCAAGCCGCTCTACGGCGTGAACCACCTGGCCGGTCACGTCGCCGCGGACACGTTGCAGCACGGCCCGTTGCCGCAGCGCTGCCTCGCGCTGCTGGTGTCCGGCGGCCACTCGCAGCTGCTGCTCGTCGAGGGCGGCCTGGCGAACTCGATCACCGAGGTCGGGTCCACTGTGGACGACGCGGCCGGTGAGGCCTACGACAAGGTCGCGCGGCTGCTCGACCTGCCGTACCCCGGCGGCCCGCCCATCGACAAGCTCGCCAAGCAGGGCAACGGATGCGCGATCGCATTCCCGCGCGGCCTCACCGGTCCGCGCGACGCGAAGTACGACTTCTCGTTCTCCGGCTTGAAGACCTCGGTGGCCCGCTGGGTCGAGCGCGCCGAACGCGCCGGCGAGGAGATCCCGCTGGCCGACGTCGCCGCGTCGTTCCAGGAGGCCGTCGCGGACGTGCTGACCGCCAAGGCGATCCGCGCCGCGAAGGACCTGAACGTCGACACGCTGGTCATCTCCGGCGGTGTCGCGGCGAACTCGCGCCTGAGCGGGCTGGCCGCCGAGCGGTGCGCCGAGGCCGGCATCGAACTGCGCGTGCCGAGGCCGCGGCTGTGCACCGACAACGGCGCGATGATCGCGGCGCTCGGCGCCCACCTGGTCGCGGCGGGCGCCAAGCCGTCCCGGATGGACATCTCGACGAACCCGGGCCTCCCGGTCAACACCGTCCAAATCCTCTGATTTTCCGGAACGCGGGGGCCCCGCGTTCCCCTCAGGGAAACGCGGGGCCCCCGCGTTCCTTCCGGCATGCGGAATTTGGTTGGTGCACGCGGGGAGCTTTCGTTCGGTGTGACCGCACGGAAGGGCCCCGCGTGCGCTCAGTTGAGGCGGTGGAGGCCTGGGACGCGGTCCTCCACGGCGAAAGAAGCCTTGGTGTGGACGGGTGAGCCTGGCCGCGTCACGTAGTCCAGCCCGCGGAAGTCCGTGCGCAGTTCATCGGGTGTGAACCTGGTCAGCGTGTACCCACGGCGGTTGTTGAAGTACTTCACGTGCGGGTTCTCGCGCAGCCACGACGACGTCTCGGCGTACTCCTCCGACCCGTCGCCACCGGCCGTGATCGAGGTTGTCACCAACTCGGTCGCGAGTGTTCTGGACGACGGGTCGTCCCACCGCTGTTTGACCTCCGCACCCCACGCCGCGTGCACGTCGCCGGTGAGCACGATCGGGTTGCGCACGTCCGCGAGCCCCGCCACCACCCGGTCCCGGTCCGCCACGTAGCCGTCCCACGCGTCCAGCAGGAACTTGTCGACGTCGCCGGGGATGTAGTCGTACTGCGAGAAGAACACCTGCTGCCCGAGCACGTCCCAGCGCGCATTGGACTCGCGGAACCCGTTGAGCAGCCAGTCCTCCTGCGCGGCGCCGAGCATGGTGCGTTCCGGCGCGAGCCGTTCGGGGCACAGCTGCAACCCGTCCCCGCACGCCTGATCGGTCCGGTACTGGCGGGTGTCGAGCATGTGGAACGTCGCCAGCGAACCCCAGCCGATCCGCCGGTACAGCCTGGGTGACCTGCGCAAAGGCATGTTCTCGTAGTACGCCTGGAACGCCGCCACGCGGCGCTTGGCGAAGTTCACCTGCGGTGTGTCGGGCTGCAGGCCCGCCCAGTTGTTGGCGATCTCGTGGTCGTCCCAGATCACCGACCACGGCGCGGCGGCGTGCGCGGCCTGCAGGTCCGGGTCGGTCTTGTACTGCGCCTGGCGACGGCGGTAGTCGGCGAGCGTCGTGGTGGTCGGTCCGTCGACGTGCCGGACGTTGCCGCTCGGGGCGACGTGGATGCCGCTCTCGTACTCGTAGGTGTAGTCGCCGAGGTGCAGCACCAGGTCGGGCTCGTCCTCCGCGAGCCTGCGATAAGCCGTGAAGTAGCCGTGCTCGTACTGCGCGCACGACGCGAAGGCCATCGTCAGCGGTACCTGCAGCGCGTTCGGAGGGGGAGCCGTGCGCGTGCGTCCCATCGGCGAGAGGTAGTTCAGCGCCTTGAAGCGGTAGAAGTACTCGCGGCCGGGCTCCAGGCCGGCGAGTTCGACGTGGACGGTGTGGCCCTCCTCCGGTCGAGCGGGGATGGAGCCGTGCTGGACGATTCGGGTGAAGCGCTCGTCCGCGGCGACCTGCCAGAGCACCTCGACCGGACGGGACGGCATGCCGCCCAGACCGTCCTCGGCGAGCGGTTCGGGGGCCAGCCGGGTCCACAACACCACTCCGTCGGGTGTCGGGTCGCCGGAGGCAACACCGAGTGTGAAAGGGTCGGCGGGTCTGGCGGACGCGGAGGCCGAGAACGCTGTGACTCCCGCCACGCCGGCGAGCAGCAGCGTGCGGCGGGTCAAGGTGGGCATGCCCTGAATACGGCTCCGAACCGGTGATCGGTTCGGGGGTCTCGTTGAAGCGTTGGCACTCTCATGGGTAGAGTGCCAACTGCACGGCACCAGCACCGCCCCGACCCCCGCGACGGCGGGGTGGCAGGAGCCGTAACAACGAAACCTGCCAACGACCCGTGGAGGTCATCCCGGTGAGCGTGAACATCAAGCCGCTCGAGGACAAGATCGTCGTTCAGGCCTCCGAGGCCGAGACGACCACTGCCTCCGGCCTCGTGATCCCGGACACCGCGAAGGAGAAGCCCCAGGAGGGCAAGGTCCTCGCGGTGGGCCCCGGCCGCATCGACGACAAGGGCAACCGCGTCCCGCTGGACGTCGCTGTCGGCGACGTCGTCATCTACTCGAAGTACGGCGGCACCGAGGTCAAGTACAACGGCGAGGAGTACTTGATCCTCTCCGCTCGCGACGTGCTGGCCGTCGTCAACTAGTTCCATCGGTTGGCACAGAGGCTGCATGCCTGACGCCCCGGCGCCCCATCCGGGGCTACCGGGGCGTTTCGCTACCCAGAGAGGCTTTGAGTTAAATGCCCAAGCAGATCAGCTTCGACGAGGACGCTCGTCGGGCGCTCGAGCGCGGCGTGAACAAGCTCGCGGACACGGTCAAGGTCACCCTTGGCCCGCGCGGGCGCCACGTCGTCCTCGACAAGAAGTTCGGTGGCCCGACGGTCACCAACGACGGTGTGACGATCGCCCGTGAGATCGAGCTGGACGACGCGTTCGAGAACCTCGGCGCACAGCTCGCCAAGTCGGTCGCCACCAAGACCAACGACGTCGCGGGTGACGGCACCACCACCGCCACCGTGCTGGCGCAGGCGCTGGTCAAGGAAGGCCTGCGCAACATCGCCGCGGGTGCGAACCCGACCGCGCTCGGCCGTGGCATCCAGGCCGCCTCCGACGCCGTCGTGGACGCGCTCAAGGGCAAGGCCACCCCGGTCAAGGGCCGCGAGAACATCGCGCAGGTCGGCACCGTCTCCTCGCGGGACGAGTCGATCGGCGCCCTGCTCGGCGAGGCCATCGAGCGGGTCGGCGAGGACGGCGTGATCACCGTCGAGGAGTCCTCGACGCTCGCCACCGAGCTCGTCATCACCGAGGGCGTGCAGTTCGACAAGGGTTACGTGTCGACGCACTTCTCGACCGACCTCGAGGCGCAGGAGGCCGTCTACGAAGACGTCCGCATCCTGCTGCACCGCGAGAAGATCTCGGCCCTGGCCGACGTCCTCCCGATCCTCGAGAAGGTCGCGGAGTCCGGCAAGCCGCTGCTGATCATCGCCGAGGACGTCGAGGGCGAGGCCCTGTCCACGCTGGTGGTCAACGCCGTGCGCAAGACGCTGAAGGTCGTCGCCGTGAAGGCGCCGTTCTTCGGTGACCGCCGCAAGGCGTTCCTGGACGACCTCGCGGTCGTCACCGGCGGCGAGGTGATCTCCTCGGAGATCGGCCTGAAGCTGTCCGAGACCACGCTCGACCAGCTGGGCACCGCCCGCCGCGTCGTCGTGACCAAGGACGACACCACGATCGTGGACGGCGGCGGCACCAAGGCCGACATCGCCGGCCGCGCGGAGCAGCTGCGCCGCGAGATCGAGGCCACGGACTCCGACTGGGACCGCGAGAAGCTCCAGGAGCGCCTCGCGAAGCTCTCCGGCGGCATCGCCGTGATCAAGGTCGGCGCCGCCACCGAGACCGAGCTCAAGGAGCGCAAGCACCGCATCGAGGACGCGGTCGCCGCTACCAAGGCCGCGGTCGAGGAGGGCATCGTGCCCGGCGGTGGTTCCGCGCTCGTCCACGCCGCCAAGGTGCTGGACGGCGGCCTGGACCTGACCGGTGACGAGGCCACGGGTGTCGCGCTGGTCGCGAAGGCCCTGTCCGCGCCGCTGTTCTGGATCGCCGCGAACTCGGGCCTCGAGGGCGCCGTCGTGGTGAACAAGGTCCGCGAGGGCGACTGGGGCTTCGGCATCAACGCCGCCAAGCTCGAGTACGGCGACCTGCTGGAGCAGGGCATCATCGACCCGGTCAAGGTCACCCGCTCCGCCGTGGCGAACGCCGCGTCGATCGCGCGCATGGTGCTCACGACCGAGAGCGCCATCGTCGAGAAGAAGGCGGACGAGCCCGCCGCGGCCGGACACGGCCACGGCCACGGGCACGGCCACTGAGTTTTCGGCTCAAAAGAAACCGGGGCGGTACCAATTCGTTTGGTGCCGTCCCGGTTTCTTTTGGTTATACGATCGCCAATTGGCGCTTACGTGCCTTGATGATGTGGTCGCGCTCCGATTCCGAGAGCCCGCCCCAAATTCCGTACGGTTCCTGCACTGCGAGCGCGTGCCTGCGACACATCTCCAGCACCGGGCAGGCGAGGCAGACTGCCTTGGCTCGAGCTTCCCGGCGAGATCTCGCCGGACCCCGTTCGCCGTCGGGGTGGAAGAAGAACGCGCTGTCCATGCCCCGGCACGAACCGCGCATCTGCCAGTCCCACAGATCTGCGTTGGGACCGGGGAGCCTTCGGGTGTCCGCCATCGAGACCGCCTCCGTGACGACTGCTCCATTCGGCTTAATGATGATCCACCGTAGAACCGCGTCAAAACTTGTTCAAGAGGCTGAAGACCCAAATCAACTGATGGGTGACGGCACGCGTGTTCGATCACTCACCGCCCGGAGTTGCCGCCCGGATGAGGTGAACGGAACATGGCTCTCGTGATGACACCGCCGGAGATCAGATCGTCCGGTAGTCACACGAGTGAGCCCCTTCTCTCAG
Source organism: Lentzea alba (assembly GCF_011067745.1). Lineage (GTDB taxonomy): Bacteria > Actinomycetota > Actinomycetes > Mycobacteriales > Pseudonocardiaceae > Lentzea > Lentzea alba. The sequence continues at coordinate 1,386,084 of NZ_JAAMPJ010000001.1, read as the reverse complement.
TGGCCGCGGTGGCCAGGCGACTCGGCGTGGCTCCGGCCACCCTGCGCACCTGGGACCGCCGCTACGGGCTGGGGCCGAGCGATCACACGATCGGGCGGCACCGCAAATACGGCCCCCGCGATGTGGCTCGTTTGGAATTGATGCAACGCGCTCTTCTGCGTGGCGCGTCCTCGGCGGAGGCGGCCCGTTTCGCGCTCGACTCGAAATCGTCGATGACGCACGGCGAGGTGCCCGTCGCCCCATCGGGTGGCGGCCGCGGACTGAAAATGCCCGGAGCGTCTCGATTGGCGCGCGGGCTCGGCCGGGCGGCGGTCGCGATGGACTCGATCGCCGTGCAGGGAATGCTCGCCGACTCGCTCGCGTCCGACGGCGTGATCGCGACCTGGGACGAGGTCGTGCGCCCGGTGCTGACGGCCGTCGCGGCGCGCTGGCAGCTGTCCGGCGCCGGGGTGGAGGTGGAGCACCTGTTGAACGAGTGCGTGCTCGCCGCGTTCGTGCGGGCGACACCGCTCGTCACTCTCGGGCGCAACCATCGGCCCGTGTTGCTGGCGTGCATGCCGGAGGAGAGGCACAACCTTCCGCTCTATCCGCTGGCTGCCGAGCTGGCGTGTCGAGGCGTGGTCGTCCGGCAGTTGGGAGCGGCGCTGCCGATGGACGCGCTGGCCGCCGCTGTGCGTCGTACCGCCCCGTCCGCGGTGGTGTTGTGGGCGCAACTGCCCCGGTACGCCGATCCGGGGGTGATCTCCGCCCTGCCGCGCACCCGGCAGCAGGTGCGGTTGTTCGTCGGCGGGCCGGGCTGGCGGCGCGGGGTGGTCACGACACCGGCCGAGCGCGTGGAGGACCTCGCGGCCGCCGTCGACGCCGTCGAGGCCGCGGTCACCTGACAGACTTCACCGGTGGAAGAGGAGCTGCGCCGGGCCGCGTTCGGTGACTCACCCGAGCTGGACGTCTGGCCGGCGCTGGCGTCCTCCAGTGCGCGGGTGCGCTGGCTCGCCGCGGTCGTTCTGGGCGGTCAGGGTCACTACGCCGCCGCGGCCACCGTCCTGGATGCGCTCCGTCACGACCCGGATCCCGTGATCGCCTCGCTTTCTCTCTCCACTCGCGCCTCGCACCTGCGTCAGATAGGCGCCCATCGGCTCGCCCGGCCGCTCGACGGCGCCGCCCTCGCCCGCCTCACGACCGCGGCCGGCGGTGATCCGGACGGGATCGACGCGGCGGGTGCCCGAACGGACGCCCTGCTCGGTCTCGCCGCCGATTCGCTCGGTGCCGGGCGGCTGGGTGAGGCCCGGAGGTTGCTCGCACGAATTGAGACGGACTCGTGGAGGAGTGACGTTCGGCGAGGGTGGGTAACCGCAGAGGTTGAGCTCGCCTCCGGTCAGGCGCACGCCGCCGTGGCCCCCGCCGAGCGGGCGTACGGCGTGGCGACGAGCAGAAAGGCGCTGCGTCACGAGCTCAAGTCGGCACTCGTTCTGGGCACCTCGTTGGTCGTGTGGGGGACACCCGACGGCCTGAACCGAGGGGTTGAACTAGTCGAGTGTGAGCTAAATCACAGTGCCGCGAAGGGTCTTCATCCGTTGATCTGGCCGAGCGCTCTTGTGCTGGCGGGCCATGCCCCCACGGTGGGCGCAGTCGCCATCAACCGGGCGACGGAGGCTCTGAGCTGCGTGTTACGCAGAGCTGATCCCGTCAGCCGTCAGGTCGCTCTTGATTCCCCGTGGGTGCCGAGTGGGCTGCTCCGTTCCGGGGAACCCCCGAACGCAGACCCTCAGGCGAACTTCTTGACGGATTAAGCACCGGATCGTGTCAAGGTTGGGCCCCGAGCGTCCGATAGGGGAGATGGAACGTCACTCGGCTGCAGGAAAGGAGTCCCCGTGACCACGGTCCTTATTTGCGACGACCGGCGCAGTGTGCGGGAGGGTCTCACCCGCGTGATGTCGGCTGTCCCCGGGGTTAGCCGCATCGACTGCGTAGCGCACGGTGACGAGTTGTTGGCTCGCTTTTCAAGGCAGCCGGTCGACGTCGTCCTGGTGGGAACCCAGCGCGCCGTCCCGACCGGGGTTGAAGCAACCCGTCGGCTCGTCTCCGCGAACCCGCAGGCAAACGTCATCGTGTTCGGCGCGCCCGACGACGCCGGGAGCATCGCCGCGGCGATCGCCGGCGGCGCTCGTGGCTACCTGAGGTGGGACGCGTCGCGTCCCGAGCTTGTGGCAGCCCTCGCGCACACGCTCGCCAGCACCTCGGTGCCGGCTCCGCGTCAGCCCTCCGACCCAGGCGTGCAGCTCACGGAGCGTGAGCTCCAGGTGCTGCGCGGCATGAGTCAGGGCAAGAGCAACGGCCAGATCGGCCGCGAGCTCTACCTGTCGGAGGACACGGTGAAGACGCACGCTCGTCGTCTCTTCCGCAAGCTCGGTGTCCGTGACCGCGCTCAGGCGGTCGCGCACGGCTTCCGGCGAGGCCTCGTCCAGTAGGTCGTTCTTGCCGCACCGGCCCCTCGTCCCCATATGCCGCATGTGGGGACGAGGGGCCGGTGGCGTGAGTCGGCTCACCTCCGCGCGGGGTGGTTCTTCGAATCGCGTAATTAGCCCAGCCCGGTGACAATGTTGCCGGGCTTGAGCCGTTCGGCGTGTCTGCTGGTCACGCGGGGTGTCCATACCCCACTGATGAACAGAAGGCCTGAAGACCGGTACGGTGAGGGCTGCTGCTTCGAGTCGCCGTGAGTGACTCGTGTTGTTCTGTGTCGGTACGCCAACAAGTAACACCAGGGCTGTTGTCTGCGATGACCAACTTGGGGGACGGACTGGACGCCGAAGTGGGCGCGGCCGTCGACGGCGACCGCCAGGCGATCGAACGCCTGCTGGCCTCCATTCGTCCTCTTGTGGTGCGGTACTGCCGCGCCAGAGTTGGAAGGCAGGAGCGAAGCTTCGCTTCGGCGGACGATGTGGCCCAGGAGGTGTGTCTCGCGGTGCTCACGGCATTGCCCAGCTACCGCGATCAGGGTCGGCCCTTCCTCGCGTTCGTATACGGGATCGCGGCGCACAAGGTTGCCGATGCACATCGGTCTGCCGCCAGGAACCGCTCCGAGCCCGTTCCAGAAGTTCCCGACGCGCCGGAGACCGAAGCTGGTCCGGAGCAGCGGGCGATGCAGGGCGAACTCTCCGATCGGATGGCTGTACTACTGCGCGTCCTGCCGGAGAAGCAGCGGGAGATCCTGCTGTTGAGGGTGGTGGTCGGGCTTTCCGCCGAGGAAACTGCCGAGGCGGTCGGTTCGACGCCGGGTGCGGTCCGGGTGGCGCAACACCGTGCGCTGGCTCGGCTCCGCAAGTCGCTGGCAGCGGAGGAGGTGGTCTGAGTGGCCGACGAGCACGGGAAGGACGACGAGGAAGTGCGCGGACAGGACGGTAGAACCCCGCACGAACCCGTCCCAGACGATCTTTCGGCTGTACAGGCCGATGACAGGCTGCTGGACGCACTGGGGTCCGCGACTCCGGGTGCGACCGGCTCGCTGGTCGACGACGAGCTGAACGCGTTGCTGCTCGCATGGCGCAACGAGGTGGAGACCGAGCCGTTCGGCGAACTGGTCGACACCGAGACCGCCATCGCCACGATCCAGGCTGCCCGCCCGCAGCCGGTGAGCAGGCACCGCTTCCTGATCCCCCTGGCGAGTGCCGCCGCGGTCCTGGCCATCGCCTTCACCGGCGTGAGCCTGGTGGCCCGCGACGCCCAGCCGGGTGACGCTCTCTGGGGCCTGACGCGAGTGCTCTACTCCGAGCACGCGAAGTCGATCGAAGCCGCGGCCATCGTGCGCAACGACCTCGACTCCGCCCGCCTCGCCCTGCGCGAGGGCAAGGTGACCGAGGCCCGCGAGAAGCTCGACAAGGTGCAGGCCAGCCTCGAGTCCGTCTCGACGGCCGACGGCAAGGCCCAGCTCGAGGAGAAGCACAAGGAGCTCGAGAAGGAGCTCGACACCAACACCTCGACCTCCCCGGCGACCACGACGCCGCCGGTGACGAAGCCGAGCGAGTCGAGCAAGCCGTCGACGCCGCCCTCGTCCGCCTCGACCGAGCCGTCCACGACCCAGCCCTCGACGCCGCCGTCGTCGGAGACCCCTCCGCCGCCGAACCCGTCGTCGAACGCCGAGCCGCCACCGCCACCGCCCGTCGAGCCGGGTACCGGCGTGACGCCGGGCAGCGGGTCGTCCGGTGAGACCCAGGGTGAGCAGAGCGGCACCGGGTCCAACTGAGACACCCAACTGAGACGCAGTGTGAACGGCCCCTGATCTTTCGAGGTCAGGGGCCGTTCACATGCTCGGGCGTTCACACGTCAGGTGGAATGTGACCGGTGTGGCGGGTGTGTCGAATCACCCGAGACGTCCGCCACCCGGTCCGAGCGTCAGCGGGCCGACTCGGTGGCCGTCACGCCGTCCGCGTACCCCCGGCAGTACTCCCAGCTCACGTACGCGCCGGGGTCCGGATCGAAGGCGGGCTCGTGCGGGCGCATCCGGCCGTCGGCGAGGAGCTGTTCGAGTGAGGCTCGCAACAGTGCCCAGTCGTGGTAGTGCGGCTCCTGGCACTCGCCGCAGTCCACGACGATGCCGCGTACTCCGCGGTGTTGGAGCAGCGCCTGGTAGACGGCGAGGTCGCTCAGGTCGCTGACCAGCTCCGCTCGTTCGTCCTCGTCCATCGGCGGATGGTCGTGGTCCGGCTCACCCAGGGTGAGCGCTGGGTCCTCGGGATCGCCCTCGAAGGGGTCTGGTGGCAACGCGTCGTGCGGCACGACCCCGCACGGTACCCGCCGTACCCCCCGAGCCGTCCAGATACCATGGGCAGCACCGCCTCCGCCTGCGGAAACCTGACCCGCAGGCTTGTGGGGGAGACCGCACGACGGAAGGCATGTCACCCGCCATGACCAGCGAGCTCAACGCTGACGGAGTCCCGAGCAAGTTCGCCATGCTGGGACTGACCTTCGACGACGTGCTCCTGCTGCCTGCCGAGTCCGACGTCATTCCCAGTGGCGTCGACACGAGCACCAGGATCTCGCGCAACATCACCCTCAAGATTCCGCTGGTCAGCGCCGCGATGGACACGGTCACCGAGGGCCGGATGGCGATCTCGATGGCGCGTCAGGGCGGTATCGGCGTGCTGCACCGCAACCTCTCGATCGAGGACCAGGCGCGTCAGGCAGAGACGGTGAAGCGGTCGGAGGCCGGCATGGTCACCGACCCGGTCACCTGCTCGCCGGACGCCACGCTCGCCGAGGTCGACGCGCTGTGCGCCCGCTTCCGCATCTCCGGTGTGCCGGTGACGGACGCGAACAACAAGCTGGTGGGCATCATCACGAACCGCGACATGCGGTTCGAGCCCGACCACAGCAAGCGCGTGAGCGAGGTCATGACCAACGGCCCGCTGGTCACCGCGCAGGTCGGTGTGTCGGCCGAGGCCGCGCTGGGGCTGCTGCGCCGGCACAAGGTCGAGAAGCTGCCGATCGTCGACGGCGACGGCAAGCTCAAGGGCCTGATCACGGTCAAGGACTTCGTGAAGACCGAGCAGTACCCGGACGCCACCAAGGACCCGGACGGCCGCCTGCTCTGCGCCGCCGCCGTGGGTGTGGGCGAGGACTCGTTCGTGCGCGCGATGACGCTCGCCGACGCGGGCGTGGACGTGCTGATGGTCGACACGGCGCACGGTCACTCGCGCAGCGTGCTGGAGATGGTCGCCCGCATCAAGAAGGAGCTCGGCGACTCGGTTGACGTCATCGGCGGCAACGTGGCCACGCGGGCCGGTGCCCAGGCGCTGGTGGACGCGGGTGCGGACGGCGTGAAGGTCGGTGTCGGCCCCGGCTCGATCTGCACCACGCGCGTCGTCGCCGGTGTCGGTGTTCCGCAGATCTCCGCGATCTACGAGGCCTCACTCGCCTGCCGCCCGGCCGGCGTGCCGGTGATCGGTGACGGCGGCGTCCAGTACTCCGGCGACATCGCCAAGGCCATCGCGGCCGGCGCGTCCGCCGTGATGCTCGGCTCGCTGCTCGCGGGCACCCAGGAGGCGCCCGGCGACCTGGTCCTGGTCAACGGCAAGCAGTTCAAGACCTACCGCGGCATGGGCTCGCTCGCCGCGATGCAGTCCCGCGGCGACGCCAAGTCGTACTCGAAGGACCGCTACTTCCAGGACGACGTCCTCAACGAGGACAAGCTCGTCCCCGAGGGCATCGAGGGCCGCACGCCGTTCCGCGGCCCGTTGTCGCAGGTCGTGCACCAGCTCAACGGCGGCCTGCGGGCGGCGATGGGCTACACGGGTTCCCGCACGATCGCCGAGCTGCAGGACGCGCAGCTCGTGCGGATCACCGCGGCGGGCCTGAAGGAAAGCCACCCGCACGACATCACGATGACCGTCGAAGCCCCGAACTACACAACCCGCTAGAGCTCGTCGAAATAGCTTGGGAGAGGAACCACAGGTGCGCGATCTGGTCGAGATCGGCATGGGCCGGACCGCGAGGCGGGCCTACGAGCTGGACGACATCGAGATCATCCCGTCGCGTCGCACGAGGTCGTCCAAGGACGTCTCCACGACGTGGCAGATCGATGCCTACCGCTTCGACATCCCGCTGATCACCCACCCGACCGACGCGATCGTGTCGCCGGGCACGGCGGTCGCGGTCGGCGAGCTGGGCGGTCTCGGCGTGCTCAACGCCGAGGGGCTCTGGGCTCGCCACGGCGACGTGGACGAGGCGCTGTTCCGCCTGGTCCAGGCGACCGAGGACAGCGACGACCCGGCCGCCGCGGTGAAGGTGCTGCAGGACCTGCACGCCGCCCCGCTGCGGATGGACCTGATCGCCGAGGCGATCAAGCAGGTCCGCGAGTCGGGCGTCACCGTGGCGGTCCGCGTCAGCCCGCAGCGCGCCGGCGAGCTGACCCCGGACCTGCTGGCCGCGGGCGTCGAGATCCTGGTCGTGCAGGGCACGATCATCTCGGCCGAGCACGTGACCCGCGGTGGTGAGCCGCTGAACCTGAAGTCGTTCATCGCGGACCTCGACATCCCGGTGATCGCCGGCGGCGTCGGCGACTACCGCACCGCCATGCACCTCATGCGCACCGGCGCGGCGGGCGTGATCGTCGGCTACGGCTACACGCCCGGCGTCACCACCACCGACTCCGTGCTGGGCATCGGCGTGCCGATGGCCACCGCGATCGCCGACGCCGCGGCCGCGCGCCGCGACTACCTCGACGAGACCGGCGGCCGCTACGTGCACGTCATCGCCGACGGCGGCATCACGACCTCGGGCGACGTGGCGAAGGCCATCGCCTGCGGTGCCGACGCCGTGATGCTGGGCGAGCCCCTCGCCGCCGCGACCGAGGCACCGGGCCAGGGCCTGTACTGGACGGCCTCGTCCGCGCACCCGTCGGTGCCCCGCAGCCTGGTCGCCGAGGCCGTGGACCAGGAGCTCGACCTGCGCAAGCTGCTGTTCGGCCCGTCGTCCGACCCACGCGGCGTGACGAACCTGTTCGGCGCGCTGAAGCGGGCCATGGCCAAGACCGGCTACTCGGACCTCAAGGAGTTCCAGAAGGTCGGCCTGACGATCCGCGGCTGAACCTGATCAGCCAGAAGGGCGCGTTCCAGCTGGTACGCGCCCTTCTGCTTTGCTGGGAACGTGCCGCTCGTCGAGATCACTTACGCATCCCACATCCCCCACGCAGTGCTGAAGCAACTCGCCGCGATACTGCCGCACGCCGTGTCGGTGGCCGTGGAATGCCCCGAAGAGCCCTACGACGGCGACCTCCAGCCCGGCGACGTGGAACTGCGCTTCCGCCCGCGCGGCCCGTTCGACGTGAGCGGCGTGGACATCGTTGTCGAAGTCAGGTCGAAGTGGTTCGAGAGCCGCGCCGCGAACCGCCAAAGCCGCGTCGACAGCCTCTGCACGGCCGTGCAGGACATCACCGGCCTCGCTGACGTGGGCGTTTACCTGAGCCTGCCGGTCGCGGCCTGGTCGCAGACCTGATCTTGCAACCGAGACCCGGTCCCGCGCGTCCTCTTGAGCGTGGAATTGGATGCCTTGTTCGGCGGCAGCAGCAACAGTGATGTGGACACGATTGACGCGGACGCCGAGGTCCAAGAGTTCGAGATCGACGAAACGCCCGAGGAGAACGACGAGGGCGTCGGTGGCATCGGCTGGAAGGTCCTGGTCCTGTTCATCTGCGGCGGCCTGGTGATCACCGGGCTGGCCGTGGCCTTCATGGTGTGGGTGATCGAGGGCCTGGTCCTCTGAGGCGACGGGTGCGCCTGCGCGCGCACCCTCGTCCTTAACTATCTAGTTTTTCTGTATAGTTCTGTTCATGACTGCACCTCACGAGCTGACTGTCACGGAGGCCACCAAGCGTGGCGTTGCCGGCCTGGTCGCCGACGCGGAGCGGTGTGGCCGAGTAGTCGTCACCCGGCACAGTCGCCCGGTTGCCGCTGTTGTTCCGGTGAGTCGCCTGGCTGAGATCGACGAAGCGGAGGCCGACCTGAGGGATCTGGCGCTCGTGCTCGCACGGTCGGCTGAGGATTCGGGGCGACGTACCTCCTTCGACGACGTGCTGGCAGCCTTCGGGCACACCCGTGAGTCGCTCGCAGCGGTGGGGGATGACGACTCGCTCGATGGCTGACGTTCTGTTCACCGACGCAGCCGTTGACGACCTGCGTCGCCTCGGGGCAGATGTCGTGCCCAAGGTGCTCAAGAAGATCCAGATCCTGTTCGACAACCCGGTAGCAGGGCACCCGCTCGGTGGTGAGCTGACAGGTTTCCGGAAGCTGGTGGTGGGGCGCAACCACTGGCGGATCGTCTATCGGATCGCCGCTGACGGCACTGTTGAGGTCTGCGAAGTCTGGTGCGTGGGCGTGCGTTCAGACGCCGAGGTCTACGCCGAGGCATCGGCGAGGGTCGCTGCGGCCGCAGACGAGGACTCCACGCTGGCCAGGCTGGCTGACGTGATCGCCAGGCTCGGTCGCCTGGCGGGTGACGTCGTCGTCGAGGAAGTCCCAGCGCGCGAGCCGGTTCCGGACTGGCTGGCGCAGCGGCTCGTGCACACCGCGGGGGTTCCGCCGGAGCAGGTGGCCGCACTCAGCCTCGAGCAGGCCGTGGACTCTTGGGCGGCCTTCATGAGTACTCCGCGCCCGTCTGAACCGATAGGGGACTAGGCGTTACCGGAAGTAACGCCTACTCTCCCGTTCATGGGTGAACTCGCCGGTAACTTCGACGTCGTCATCGTCGGCTCCGGGTTCGGTGGCAGCGTGGCCGCGCTCCGCCTGACTGAGAAGGGCTACCGCGTCGCCGTGCTGGAGGCGGGGCGCCGGTTCGCCGACGACGAGTTCGCCAAGACCAGCTGGGACCTGCGCAGGTACCTGTGGGCGCCGCAGCTCAAGTGCTTCGGCATCCAGCGCATCCACACCCTGCGCAACGTCATGGTGCTCGCCGGTGCGGGCGTTGGTGGCGGCTCTCTCGTGTACGCGAACACGCTGTACCGGCCGCTCAAGCCGTTCTACGAAGACCGGCAGTGGGCGCACATCACCGACTGGCAGGACGAGCTGGAGCCGTTCTACGACCAGGCGAGCCGGATGCTCGGGGTGGTCACGAACCCCACGACGACGCCGAGCGACGTCGTCATGCAGAAGGTCGCGAAGGACATGGGCGTCGAGGACAGCTATCACGCCACGCCCGTCGGGGTGTTCTTCGGCGAGCCCGGCAAGCCTGCGGCCGACCCCTACTTCGGTGGCGTGGGGCCGGAGCGCACCGGGTGCACCGAGTGCGGCGGCTGCATGTCCGGGTGCCGGGTCGGCGCCAAGAACACGCTGGTCAAGAACTACCTCTACCTCGCGGAGAAGCTGGGCGCCCAGGTCTTCCCGCTGACCACGGTCACCGCGCTGCACGAGAACGACGGCCGGTGGACCGTCGACACGAAGATGACCGGCGGGAAAGCCACGAAGAGCTTCACCGCCGACCAGGTCGTGGTCGCCGCCGGCACGTGGGGCACCCAGCAGCTGCTGCACAAGGCCAAGGTCACCACGTTGCCGAAGATCTCGGCCAAGCTCGGTGAGCTCACCCGCACCAACTCCGAGTCGATCATCGGGGCCGCGCGCTACACGGTCGACCCGGACAACGACTTCACCAAGGGCGTCGCGATCACCAGCTCCATCCACCCCGATGAGATCACGCACATCGAACCCGTCCGGTACGGCAAGGGCAGCAACGCCATGGGGATGCTGCAGACCCTCGCCACGGACGGCGCGGCGAGCACGCCGCGGTGGTTGCAGTTCATCAAGCAGGCGGTCCGGCACCCGCTTCGCGTCCTCAGGCTGCTCAGCGTGCACCGGTGGAGCGAGCGGACCGTGATCCTGCTGGTGATGCAGAGCCTCGACAACTCCATCACCACGTACCTCAAGCGCGGCAAGCTCACCAGCAAGCAGGGCCACGGCGAGCCGAACCCGGCGTTCATCCCGGCGGGCCACGAGGCGAACCTGTTGGCCGCCAAGCACATCGACGGCATGGCGGGTGGCACGTGGGGTGAGCTGTTCAACATCCCGCTGACCGCGCACTTCATCGGCGGTTGCGCGATCGCCGCCAGCGAGGACGACGGCGTGATCGACCCCTACCACCGCGTCTTCAACTACCCCGGACTGTCCGTTGTGGACGGTGCGGCGATCAGTGCGAACCTCGGGGTGAACCCGAGCCTCACCATCACCGCGCAGGCCGAGCGGGCGTTCTCGCTGTGGCCGAACAAGGGCGAGCAGGACGAACGGCCGCAGCAAGGCCAGAAGTACAAGAGGATCAACCCGACGAAGCCGAAGAACCCGGCGGTGCCCGATCAAGCTCCGGCCGCATTGCGGTTGCCGATCGTGAAGACGTCCTGAGCTGGTTTCATTTGGCTACGGTGGAGGCATGGCCAAAAAGCCTTTCGCCTCCAGCGCCGACCTCGCCCCGAAGGACGAGGTGTTCGTCGAGCTCGCCGAGGGCGTCTACGCCCTGACCGCCGAGGGCGACCCCAACGTCGGGGCGATCGAGGCCGAGGACTTCCTGATCTGCTTCGAAGCGCGTGCCACACCCGCGGCCGCGCGCCGATGGCTCGCCCAGCTCCGCGAGCACACCAAGAAACCCGTCCGGTACCTGGTGCTCAGCCACTACCACGCCGTGCGCACGCTCGGCGCCAGCGCGTTCGACGCCCAGGAGATCGTCACGCACGAGATGACGCGGGTGCTGATCGCCGAACGCGGGCAGCAGGACTGGGCGAGCGAGTTCGGCCGCATGCCGCGGCTGTTCGAGCAGCCGGAGGAGATCCCCGGGCTCACCTGGCCGACGCTCACGTTCTCCGACCGGATGAGCATCCCGCTCGGCGACGAGCGCGGTGACCTCGTGCTGCAGCACCTCGGCCGCGGGCACACGGCGGGCGACATCGTGGCGTGGCTGCCGCAGCAGCGCATCCTCTTCGCCGGTGATCTGGTCGAGTCGCAGGCCGCGCTCTACACCGGTGACGCGTTCCACGACGAGTGGGCGACGTCCACTCTGGACGAGATCGAGGACCTCGGTGCCGAGGTGCTCGTCGGCGGGCGGGGCAAGGTCGCCCGCGACCGCTACGAGGTCGAGGCGGCGATCAACCAGAGCAGGCACTTCCTGAACGAACTGCGTCGTACGGTCGGCGGGGTGCACGCCGAGGGCGGCACGCTCAAGCAGGCCTTCGAACTGGCGCACCGGACGCTCGTGGGCCGCTACGGGCGTTGGCCGATCTTCGAGCACTGCCTGCCGTTCGACGTGCAGCGTTACTGGGACGAGTGCGATGGCAAGGACTGGCCGGAGATCTGGACCGCCGAACGCGACCGCGCCGTCTGGGACGCCCTGCAATGAGCCCGGTGCTGGTGGTCGGCGCCGGGCCGGTCGGCCTTACCGCCGCGCTGTTCCTCGCGCGAGCCGGCGTGCCGAGCATCGTGCTGGAGGCCCAGGAACAGCGCGCGAAACGAGGCAGCCGTTCGATCTGCGTGCAACGCGACGTCCTGGAGATCCTGGCACGCGTCGGCGTCGGGCAGGCCGTCGCCGACGCCGGCGTCACCTGGTACACCGGCCGCACCTACCACCGCGACCGCGAGGTGCTGACCCTGACCTTCCCCGAGGCCAAGGGTTTCCCGCCGTTCGTGAACACCCCGCAGACCGTCGTGGAACAGCTGCTGGAGGAACGGGTCCGCGCCGAGCCGCTGATCGAACTCCGCTACGGCCGCGCCCTCGAAAGCCTGACCCAGGACGACGAGGGGGTGTCCACCCAGGACGGAATCAAAGCCACCCACTGCATCGCCGCAGACGGTGTGCACTCCGCGGTCAGGCAGCTGCTGGGCATCCCGTTCGAGGGCTTTTCGTTCGACGACAGGTTCATCATCGCCGACGTTCGCGTCGACCTGGACTTCGAGACACCGGAACGCCGTTTCTACTTCGACCCGCCCTGGAATCCCGGCCGCCAGGTCCTCCTGCACCCGCAGCCGAACGGCGTCTGGCGGATCGACTGGCAGGTCGCGGAAGACGTCCAGCTGACCGACGACCACATCCGCGCGATCGTCGGCGACAAGCCGTACGAGGTCGTCTGGCAGTCCACCTACCGCTTCCACCAGCGCCGCGCGAAAACCCTGCGAGCGGGCCGGATCCTGCTCGCCGGCGACGCCGCCCACGTGATGAGCCCGTTCGGCGCCCGCGGCCTGAACTCCGGGATCTGCGACGCCGACAACGCGGCCTGGAAGATCGCGGCCGACCGGCGGGGCGAGGCCGGACCGCGCCTGCTGGCGTCCTACGACGTCGAACGCGGTGCCGCCGCCGACGAGAACCTCCGCATCACCGGCGACACCATGCGATTCCTGGTGCCGGGCACCCCCGAAGAGCGAGCACATCGGCAACGGGCGCTCGAAACCGGTGAAGGCATCGACTCCGGCAAGCTCTTCACGCCGTTCGCCTACACCGATTCGCCGTTGACGACCGACGGAGGCGAGCTGATCGCCCGATCACGCGCCGCCGGACCGGGTTTCACGGTCGCGGACGGGCGCCTGATCAGACCGGACGGCCACGTCGCCGGCGAGGACAACGACGACGTGAGGCGCCGGGCGTTGGGTTACAGCTGAATGCCGGTCAGCACGGTGACGCGTTCCTCGGTGAAGTCCTCCATCGCCGACCGGACGCCCTCACGTCCGGTGCCGGACCCCTTCACGCCGCCGTAAGGCATCTGGTCGGCGCGGTAGGACGGCACGTCACCGATGATCACGCCACCGACCTCGAGTTCGGCCGCCGCCTCGAACGCCACCTGCACGTCGCGGGTGAACACCCCAGCCTGCAGCCCGTACTTGGTGTCGTTGGCCTGCGCGAACGCGTCCTCCACGCCGTCCGCCACGGACACCACGAGCACCGGCCCGAAGATCTCCTCGGTCCACAGCTTGGCGCTGAACGGCACGTCCGCCACCACGGTCGGTTCGACGGTCGTCCCGGTCCGCTTGCCGCCGATCAGCACCCGAGCGCCCGCGTCGGCGGCCATGTGCACCCATTCCTCGACGCGCCGGGCGTTGTCCTCGTCGATCAACGGCCCGACCTCGACCTCGGGGTCGTGCGGATCGCCGGTCTTCAGCGCGCCAACGGCTTCCACGAGCTTCGGCACGAACTCGTCGACCTTCGAGCGGTCCACGATCACCCGCTGCACCGCGATGCACGACTGCCCGGCCTGGTAGTTGCCGAACGTCGCGATGCGCTGCGCCGCGTGGTCCAGGTCCGTCCAATCAGGACAGATGAGCGCGGCCGCGTTGGAACCCAGCTCCATCACGACGTGCTTGCGCGGCGCGGCTTCCATCAGCGACCAGCCGACCTTCGTGGAGCCGGTGAACGAGATGACCGGCAGCCGTTCGTCGCGCACCAGCGCGTCCATGTCCTTGCCGCGCACGGGAAGGATCGAGAACGCGCCCTCCGGCAGATCGGTCTCGGCCAGGATCTCGCCCAGCAGCAACGCGCTCAGCGGCGTCGCGGAAGCGGGCTTCACGATCACCGGCGCACCCACCGCGAGTGCCGGCGCCACCTTGTGCGCCACCAGGTTCAGCGGGAAGTTGAACGGCGCCACGGCCAGCACCGGCCCGCGCGGCACGTGCCGGACGATCGCCATCCGTCCGACCCCACCGGCCTCGGTGTCGAGCCGCTGCAACCCACCGGTGAACCGGCGGGCTTCCTCCGCGGCGAACCGGAACGTGGTGACCGCCCGGGAAACTTCGATCTCGGCCCACTTGAGGGGCTTGCCGTTCTCGGCGGTGATCGTCTCGGCGATCTCCTCCGCGCGCTCGGCCAGCGTCCGCGACACCTGCAGCAGTGCCTCGGCCCGCACGTGCGCGGGTGTTCGCCGGAACTGCTTCGCGACGGCCGCGGCGGCTGCCACCGCACGTTCCACCTGATCTCTGCCCGGCACGGCCACCGAGGCGACCTCGGTGCCGTCGAACGGGTGGAAGACCTCTAACGCCTGCTCGCCCTGCTCGGGGCGGCCGGCGACCCAGCACGGCCTGGGTTGCGGCGTGAACGCGTCCATGGGAGTCACGTTAGGCCCTGTTGGCCTGCACGTACTCGACGAGACCCAGGTAATGGTCGTCGTGGCGTTCGGCGCGTTGCTGCACGAACGCCGGATGCTCGCGAATGGTGCGAATCGCGTCGTCCAGTCGAATGAGGACGTGCTCGTCTTCATAGCCGCATCCGTAGGCCTCGCAGAACAGCCGAGCCCGGCGTTCGCGCTCGTGCGGCAACCCGAACACGAACTGGATGATCGCCCAGCTGACGTCCCACCAGCGCGGACCGGGGTGGGCGGCGTCGAAGTCGAAGATCCCCACCGGCACCCCGTCGCGGTAGACGGTGTTGTACGGCGCGAAGTCGCCGTGGAGCACCACCTCGACGGGTTCTCTGGCGGGGAACTGCCACCCGTCGAGCTCGCCGTACCCCACCGTCGCGTCGTGCAGCCTGCGCAGCATCAGGGCTGACTCGATCAACGACTCGTCATCGGAGGGGAACACGTGGCCAACGTCACCGGGCAGGTAGCTGAGCAGTTCGTGCTCCGCGTCGAGCCCGAGCGGAACCGGCGCGATCCCCAGCGGTGCCAAGTGCCGCAACAAATCGTGCACCCGAGGCGCCCACGGCCCGGCCGGTCGCCGCACCGCGTCACCCACCCTGAACACCTGGTTCAGCCCGCCACCGGTCAGCAGCTCCCCGTCCACGCATGACATCCTTGGCGACGTGTCCGACACCAGCAACCGCCCTGTTCTCGTCGTCGACTTCGGCGCCCAGTACGCGCAGCTGATCGCCCGCCGCGTGCGCGAGGCCCAGGTCTACTCCGAGGTGGTCCCGCACACCGCGACGGTCAGCGAGATCCTCGACCGCAACCCGTTGGCCATCGTGCTGTCCGGTGGCCCGTCGAGCGTGTACGAGGAGAACGCCCCGCAGGTCGACCCGAAGCTGTTCGAGACCGGCGTCCCGGTCTTCGGCATCTGCTACGGCTTCCAGGCGATGGCCCGCGCGCTCGGCGGTGCGGTGGAGCAGACCGGCACCCGCGAGTACGGCCGCACGGACCTGAGCGTGCCGACCGAGGGCGGCGCGCTGCACCAGGAGCTCCCCGCGACCCACCCGGTGTGGATGAGCCACGGCGACGCCGTCACCAAGGCGCCCGAGGGCTTCACCGTCACCGCCACCAGCGAGGGTGCGCCGGTCGCCGCGTTCGAGGACACCGAACGCCGTTTCGCCGGCGTCCAGTACCACCCCGAGGTGCACCACTCGCCGCACGGCCAGGAGGTGCTGCGCCGGTTCCTGCACGACATCGCGGGCATTCGTCCGCAGTGGACGACCTCGTCCATCGTGGACGAGCAGGTCACCCGGATCCGCGAGCAGATCGGTGACGGCAAGGCGATCTGCGGCCTGTCCGGCGGCGTCGACTCCGCCGTGGCCGCCGCTCTCGTCCAGCGCGCCATCGGTGACCGCCTCACCTGCGTCTTCGTCGACCACGGCCTGCTGCGTTCCGGTGAGCGCGCCCAGGTCGAGCGCGACTACGTGGCCGCCACGGGCATCAACCTGGTGACCGTCGACGCCCGTGAGCGGTTCCTCAACGCTCTCGCCGGCGTCACGGACCCGGAGGAGAAGCGCAAGATCATCGGCCGCGAGTTCATCCGCGTGTTCGAGCAGGCCGAGCGCGACCTCAAGGCCGAGGGCGACTACCGGTTCCTGGTCCAGGGCACGCTCTACCCGGACGTCGTCGAGTCCGGCGGCGGCGCGGGCACGGCGAACATCAAGTCGCACCACAACGTCGGCGGCCTGCCGGACGACCTGCAGTTCGAACTGGTCGAGCCGCTGCGCGCGCTGTTCAAGGACGAGGTGCGCCGCGTCGGCACCGAGCTCGGCCTGCCGGAGACGATCGTGCAGCGCCAGCCGTTCCCCGGCCCCGGCCTCGGCATCCGGATCATCGGCGAGGTCACCCAGGACCGCCTCGACACACTGCGCCAGGCCGACGCCATCGCCCGCGAGGAGCTCACCGCGGCGGGCCTCGACCGGCAGATCTGGCAGTGCCCGGTCGTGCTGCTCGCGGACGTCCGCAGCGTCGGCGTCCAGGGCGACGGCCGCACCTACGGCCACCCGATCGTGCTGCGCCCGGTGTCGTCCGAGGACGCGATGACCGCCGACTGGACCCGCCTGCCCTACGAGGTGCTCGAACGCATCTCCACCCGCATCACCAACGAGGTGGCCGAGGTCAACCGCGTAGTCCTGGACGTGACCTCCAAGCCCCCGGGCACCATCGAGTGGGAGTAAAACCATGGGGGGCACATTCATGGACGTCAGGTCCATGAATGTGCCCCCCATGGTTTTTCAGGAGCGGGACTTCCGTTTCAGGGAGTTGGTCAGCAGGACCACTCCGACCACCATGGCCGTTCCTCCCAGCGCCCAGCGGAGGTCGAACCAGAACGTCCCGCTGCTCAGCACGTAGGCCGCCATCAGCCCGCCGCCGATCCCGAACACCAGGGCCAGCGGGTCGATCCGCCTGCGCATCACCGGCTGCTGACCGGAAGTCGGATCAGTCACGGAGCACCTTCACCTCTCCGACGCTCGTCAGAACGTCCAGGTCGATCTTCAACCCGCCCTCGCCGTTGTCACCGAGATCGGTGCCGTCGACCTGCGCCGTGCTGCCCTCGGCCCGCTTGCCGAGGCAGTTGAGCTCTCCGATGGAGGACGCCTCGCAGTTGAACGTCACGTCGGCGTTCTTCGGCACGTGCACGACCAGTTCGCCGAGTTCCGCCTCGACCGTGGTCTTCACCGAACCGGAGTCCGGCAGCTGTCGCAGGTCGAGCATCACGCTGCCGACGCTGATCTCGTACCTGTCCTTCACCTCGGCCACGGTCTTCGGCGTCTCGTTGCGGTCGCCGAAGTCGTTGGGGCCGTCGAAGTTGATCGTCGTCATGGCGAAGCCCACCACCGACAACGGGACCAGCAGCCAGATCAGGCCGCGGCCACCGCCGGTGAACGAGCCGATCAGCAGCCCTGCCGCCAGCACCGCGATCAGCAGGCCGATGACGTGCGGAATCGTGAACCACGGCGCCCAGGTCCCGGCGATCGTCGACCCCGCGACCACCAGCGTCGCCACGCCCAGCGTCATCAGACCGACGCGGGGCTTGCGCGGCCGGGGTGCGGGCGGCTGCGGCCTCGGCGACGGTTCCGGCAGGTCCCACGCGAACGGAGCGGCCCCGAGCGGGTCCCAGGCCGGCGCCCCCGGCACCGGCGGCGTGACCGGCGTGTCGGCCAGCGTCGAGGCCGGCTGCAGGTGCCCGCGGTTCTTCTGCAGCAGGTAGATGCACGCGACCGCCGCGGCCAGCGTCACGAGGACCTGGAACCCGCCGCTCCCGAACGTGAACGCGAGCGCGGGGAACATCAGGAATCCCAGCAGCACGGTCTGCGCCTGGGACATCGAGCTGTGGCCCTTGCTGATCAGGGACTCCAGCGGCGAGACCTCGTCGCCCTCCTCTGGCAGCAGCAGCCAGCCGGCCAGGTACAGCGGAATCCCGACGCCGCCCGACAACGCGAGGGCGACGAACGCGATCCGCACGATCACCGGGTCGATCTGGAAGCGCATGGCGATCCCGGTGGCCACGCCGCCGAGCTTGCGCCCTGCACGGGGCCGCACCGGCCGGTGGGCCCAGAACTCTCTGAGCGTGTCCGCCACGCCCTGCATTGCCTTCTCAGTCCCGCTCACGATGACAAGATTGCGCTGTCACGCCTGGAACCACATCAGGGACCAGCCCTGATTCGTGGAACCGGGGTCATCCCTGATGAACATCAGCCCGGGACGTGTGACGATCGGATGGTGAGTGCACGGATTGAGCCGATGCGCCGTCGACGCACCGGCCGGGTGGTCGCGGGCGTCGCGAGCGGACTGGCGGACCACCTCGGCGCACCCGTCTTCTGGGTGCGCGCGGTCTTCGCCGTGTTCGCCGCGTTCAGCGGGGTCGGGATCATCGCCTACGCGCTGCTGTGGATGTTCGTCCCGCAGTCGACGGTGGCGGAACCGGAGACCGAGAAGGACCACAAGGAGTGGCAGCAGGCAGTCGGCCTGGCCGCGCTCGGCATCGGCGTCGCGGTGTTCACCGGACTGCTCAACGGCACCTGGAGCGGCTGGATCACCGGTCCGATCGCCGTGGCACTCGTGGGCGCCGCGGTCGTGTGGCGCGAGGCGGACGAGGCACAGCGGCGCCGCTGGAAGGACGGGGCGTTCGCGCAGGGGAAGACGGGGATCGTGCGGACGGTGGCGGGAGGCGCGCTGGTCGTGGCGGGTGTCGCCGCGTTCCTCGTGGTCAACGACTCCGTGCAGAACCTCTCGACCGTCGTGCTCTCCGTGGTCGCCACGCTGGTCGGTGTCGCGGTCCTGACCGTGCCGCTGTGGATGCGGCTGGTGCGCGACCTGGACTCGGAACGCCGCGCGCGCATCCGCACCGAGGAACGCGCCGAGATCGCCGCTCACCTGCACGACTCCGTGCTGCAAACGCTTGCCCTGATCCAGAAGCAGTCCGAGTCGCCGCGCGAGGTGAAGCGCCTGGCCCGCAGCCAGGAACGTGAGCTGCGCGGCTGGCTCTACGGCCGTGAGGTGGGTGAGCAGCCGACGACCATGAGCATCGCCATCGCCCAGACGTGCGCGGAGGTGGAGGACGGGTTCGCGATCGCGGTGTCCCAGGTGGTGGTCGGTGACTGCGAGCTCGAGGACGGCATGTTCGCGTTGATCCAGGCTTCGAAGGAGGCGATGGTCAACGCGGCCAAGCACGCCGGTGTCGGCGAGGTCAGCGTCTACGCCGAGATCGAGCCCGACAAGGTGACGGTGTTCGTGCGCGACCGCGGCAAGGGCTTCGACCCGGACACCGTGCCGGAGGACCGACATGGCCTCGCGGGCAGCATCCGGGGGAGAATGACGCGGCACGGCGGGGAGGTGCGACTGCGCACGGCTCCGGGAGAGGGGACCGAGGTGCAGCTCGAGATGCCGAGGAAGACGGAGGCCAGGACGTGAGCGTGAGGGTGTTCCTGGTGGACGACCACGCGTTGTTCCGCGCGGGGGTGCGGGCCGAGCTCGACACCATCACCGACGAGGTGGAGGTGGTCGGCGAGGCGGGCAGCGTCGGCGAGGCGGTGGCGGGGATCGCGCACCACAAGCCGGACGTGGTGCTGCTCGACGTGCACATGCCCGACGGCGGCGGCGCGGAGGTGCTGCGGCAGATCCGGACGAAGATCCCCGAGGTCACGTTCCTCGCGCTGTCCGTCTCGGACGCGGCCGAGGACGTCATCAACGTCATCCGCGCCGGCGCTCGCGGCTACGTCACCAAGACGATCTCCAGCCAGGAGCTGGTCAAGGCGGTCGTGCGGGTGTCCGAGGGCGACGCGGTGTTCTCGCCGCGGCTCGCCGGGTTCGTGCTGGACGCGTTCGCCGACCGGCCGGGTGCCGCGCCGATCAGCGACCCCGAGCTCGACCTGCTGACCCCTCGTGAACGTGACGTTCTGCGGCTGCTGGCCCGCGGCTACGCTTACAAGGAGATCGCGTCCGAGCTGTTCATCAGCGTGAAGACGGTGGAGACGCACGTGTCGAGCGTCCTGCGGAAGACCCAGCTCTCCAACCGGTACGAGCTCTCCCGCTGGGCCACTGATCGCAGACTGGTCTGAAGGGTTCCCGGGGGATTTGATCAACAAGGTCGCCCGCGGTGCCACCGAAGTGCTGGCGCCGTGGGTCTGGGTGATTTTGCTGCCGTTTGCCGTGGCTGCAGCTACGGAAGGCATTTGGAAGACGTTGCTGTGGGGGTTCGTGGTCGCCGTGACGGCGTCCGTCATCCCGATGGCCGTGATCGTGCGTGGCGCCCGCAAGGGAAAGTGGGACGGCCATCACGTGACCAACCGCGAGGGCAGGCTCGTTCCGCTGGTCACGGCGGGTGCGTCGCTGGCGGCCGGCACGGTGATCATGGTCCTGGGCGGCGCGCCCGCGAACATGCTCGCGCTGGCGGGCAGCATGTTCGCCTCGCTGATCGTCAGCATGGCGATCACGTTCGGACTGAAGTGGAAGATCTCGCTGCACGCCGCGGTCGCCTGGGCGGCCGTGGTGACGCTGACGATCGTCTTCGGGCCGTGGTGGCTGCTGCTCGCGCTGCCGGCCGCGCTCGTGGCGTGGTCGCGCGTCGAGCTGCGTGATCACACGGCGGCGCAGGTGCTGGCCGGGAGCGCGATGGGCGTGCTCGTGGGCGGCGGCAGCTTCTGGCTGCTCAGCTCATCTCTGTGATCGAGACGATCTTCATCTGGTCCTGGACCGCCTTGATCTCCACGTCCCACTTGCCGCGCTTCTCCACGCCGACGTCGGTGGTCATCACGAGGTCCACGGTGACCACCCAGTTCGGGCCGTGCGAGCGGACGTTGTCGGGTTCCGTCGTGCAGATGACGGAGCGGTAGCCCTTCCAGCGGCCGACGTACGTCTCCATCGGCTCGGTGGCCCGCTCGTACAGGTTCTCCCAGGCTTTCTGCGGATTGGCGGGCAGCAGGGCGTAGTGGGCCTTCGCGAACTCGTTCGCCTCGCCCGCGCTGAAGACGCGGTACTTGCCGGGGCTCGGGAACTCCCCCTGGTTGGTCGGTGCGTTCGCGGTGTGGGTGCCGCTCCAGTAGGCGGCTGCCGCGCCACCTCCGACCGCCAGCACCGCGATGACGCTCAGGATCACCAGGATCCGGCGGTTCGGCGGCTTGAGCCGGCGCGGTGCGGGAATGGGCAACGGCTGCGAGGGCTGCGGCTCTGCGGCGAGCTTGTCGGCGGCTTCCTGCGCGGTAGGCCGGTCCTTGGGGTCCACCGCCAGCAGCCGGTTCAGCAGGGGCGTGAGCTCGCCCGCGTTCTTGGGGTCCCGCAGCTGACCGCTCGCGGCCCGGTAGATGAGCCCGAAGCTGTTGTCGCTGGGCCCGAAGACCGACTCGCCCTCGATCGCCGCGTAGATCGTGGCGCCGAGCGAGAACACGTCGGACGCCGCGTCGGGTTGCTCGCCGCGCGCCACCTCGGGTGCGAGGTAGGCGGGGGTGCCCGAGATCATGCCGGTGTCGGTCATCGTGCCGTCACCGGAGGCCTTGGAGATGCCGAAGTCGGTGATCTTGACCGTGCCGTCGTGGCCGATCAGGACGTTGCCGGGCTTGATGTCGCGGTGGACCAGCCCCGCGGCGTGCGCGGCGGCCAGCGCGGAGGCGACCTTGGCGCCGATGCTCGCGGCCTGAGCCGGCTTGAGCGGCCCTCGCTCGGCGATCAGCGCCGAGAGGCTGAGCGACGGCAGGTACTCCATGACGATCCACGGCAGCTCGTCGTCGCTGATGACGTCGAACACCGCGATCGCGTGCGGGTGGTGCAGCCTCGCGGCGTTGCGCGCTTCCCGCATGGCCCGCTGGTGGTCCCCGGTGATGAGCTGTTTGACCGCGACCTCGCGCGCCAGCACCTCGTCCCGCGCCCGCCAGACCACCCCCATCGCACCGCTGCCGATGCGTTCGAGCAGCGTGTAGCGGCCCCCGATGGTGGTTGTCACACCACGAGACTAATCAATCACTCGGACGCGCATGCACGGTTCCCCATCCGCCACCATCGGGTGAAGCAGCTGGAGCCGTCCCGACTTTTAAACTACCTTGCAACTATGTCCATCGCAGCTGAGATCAACTTCAGCGAGCTGTCCAACAAGCCGGCTGATTCGGTGCGCAAGCTGCAGGCGGCGCCGAACCAGACGCTGCTCGTGCACCGCCGCGGCGACGAGGAGGACCTCGTGCTGACCACGGCCCGCAGGGCAGAGGAGGTGCGGGAGGTCGTCTCGTTCACCACCTCGCTGTTCGTCGCGTTGATGCAACACAGCGAGCAGGCGCGCGAAACGATCGCCGAACTGACGCCGACCGTGTTCCCGTGGGTGCGGTTCCTGCCGCCCGAGGACAGGGCGCACTTCGTCGTCGAACTCGTGGAGATCCTCGAAGCGTCGAACTCTCTCGGCACTCCGGCACCGGTCATCCAGCTGATCACGGAGTGGAAGCACACCGCCGAGGTATGGGCCGATCCGCATCTTGTCGAGATGTTCACTCGGGATCGGAGTCTGGACGACGACGATGAGGACGTCGACGAGGTTCCTGAGCGGGGAGACACCACCGCGTGAGCCCGAAGAAGAACGACCCGGTCGCGCCGCCGACGATCGGCGCGGAGTGGCATGTCCGCTACTACGCCACTGACGTCGTGGGCGGGTGGCAAGAACTGGAGAACCGGGCGACCAACAATCTGCGCGCTGCCTGGGAGACCATGCGTCACGGTCCGGGCTCGACGTCAGACGAGCAGAACAGCCGTCATCATCCGCTCAAGCGTCGGTTGGCGACCGGTGTTCGGGGTGGCCGGGTCCTGCCGCGCTGGCAGATCGAAGTCACCGGTGGGGACCGCGTCTGGTACCTGCTCGACGTCGAGCAGCGCACGGTGTGGGTCGACTACGCCGGTGCGCACCCCAAAGCGACCGAGTAGTCAGCGCCTTCGTCGTAGCTGCCCACAACGCCGAAGGCTGTGATCACTCCCGGTGATCTCCGGTGACGAGGTGCCGTGCGCCTTTCCGGCATCCTCGTCCCGCGCCCGTCAGACCACCGCCAGACACGAGGGCTAGTCGATCGTCGAGACCAGCTTCTGCAGCTCCCGGTCGAAGTCGATCCACAGGTCCTCCTCGCCCGGCTGCACGACGTCGTAGGAGGCGTCCAGGAAGGCCGCCACGTCCTCGGCGACCGCGCTGAGGATGGCGAACCCGGTCGGCGCGTTCAGCTCGACCAGGACGCGCTCCGGGTCGTCGGACGCGGGGCGGACCAGGATGTCGCCCTCACCGGACGGCGTCAGCAGGCCGTCGGCCAGCAGGTCGCGGGCGAACATCCACTCGACGCGGCCGGTGCCCGTGTGGAACACGACGGCGACCGCGTACGGGTCTTCCGGGTCGTAGACGAGCTCGGCCTCGACCGGCGCGGGAGCCGCGCCGGGGGCCAACAGCTGAAAAGTCGTCCGGGTGGTGACCTTCAGGTTGTCGTTGTTCATGTCGATGTCCTTCCCAGGCTGGTCTCCATGTCCACTCACCAACAGGAGACGGCCAAGCAGCCCGATAAGGACGCGATTCGTCTCGGAACCATCCTTCTGGGGGAGACGGGCGTCTCACCCTTCAGCGTTTGACCAGGTCGCGCGTCTCGTTTGGTGAGACGTTCTGACCTGCCGCGACCGGCTGCTTCCGAGTCAGCGCGACGCCCAGGAGCACCACGAGCATGCCCGCGACGACCCTCGCGTTGAGTTGCTCTCCGAGGAAGATCGCTCCAAGGAGCACGGAGACGACGGGCAACAGGTAACCGACCGTAGTCGCCGTGGTGGCGCCCTCGTCCGCGATGACGCGGTAGTTGAGGATGAACGCGACGCCGGTGCCGAAGACACCCAGGATCATCACGGCGACGATGCCGACCCAGTGCAGGTGCAGCGGCTGCAGGCCGCCGAACGGCATCGCGAGGAGCAGCAGGCCCATGGCGGTGGTCAGCTGCATGGCGGCGAGCTGCGTCGAGGTCGCGCCGGTGTTGACCAGGTAGCGGCCCGCGTAGGTGTAGCCGACGGCGTAGCTCGCGGCGCCGATGAGGCACATCACCGCGCCCCAGCTGGCGATGCTGTTGGCCTGCTGCCACGGCGCGAAGATCAGCAGCACGCCCGCGAAGCCGAGCCCGAGGCCGAGCATGCGGACGACGTTGCTGAACTTCTCGGTGCCCAGCACCAGGCCGATGGTCAGCGCGAACAGCGGCGTCGTCGAGTTGAGCACCCCGGAGACGCCGGAGTCGACGGTCTGGCCGCCGAACGCGAAGAGCGTGAACGGGACGGCGCTGCCGAACGTCGCGACGAACAGCATGTGGCCCCAGATCTTGCGGTCGCGGGGCAGCGTCATCTTCGCGGTGGCGAGCACGACGAACAGCACGACCGCGCCGAAGAACGTCCGCACGAGCGAGATCTGCAGAGGAGCGAGGCTGCCGAGCGCGAGCTTCATCCACAGGAAGCTGGATCCCCACAGCAGGGCGAGCACGCCCATCCTGATCAACGTTCCGCGTTGGTTCACACATCAACCATGCGTCGCGGAACCCGTAAACACAATTTAATTGTTGTGCACAACCGTTAAGCAACGCTGTAAGGTCGAAGCATGCTGGACGTGCGGCGCATGCAGGTGCTCAGGGCAGTCGTGACCACGGGTTCGATCACCGCGGCCGCGACGAACCTCGGCTACACCCCGTCCGCGATCTCGCAGCAGGTCGCGGGTCTGGAGAAGCAGGCGGGCCTGCCGCTGCTGGAGCGCGTCGGCAGGGGCATCCGCCCCACCGCGGCCGGCCGTCTCCTGACTGAACACGCTGCCCGCCTCTCCGAGCAACTGGCCGAGGCCGAGAGCGCCCTCAGCGCGTTGCGCAACGGCTGTGCCGGCACCCTGCGCGTCCGCTACTTCGCCACGGCCGGCGCCGCCCTGGTGCCGCCCGCCGTCGCACAGTTCCGCGCCGAACGCTCGGGCGTCGAGCTCGACCTGAAGCTCACCGAGCCCACCGACCCGTTCGAGGAGCTCGCCGCGGGCCGTGCCGACGTCGCCATCACCGTCCTGGAACCCGACCAGCCCGCCCCCGAAGGCGTGATCGCGCGGCACCTGCTCGCCGACCCGTTCTTCGCCGTTCTGCCACGCGGTCACGCCCTGTCCCGCAAGCGCGTGCTGGACCTCGGCGAACTGGCCGACGAACCGTGGATCGACGCGGACTGCGGCTCCACCGGCGCGTGCGCGGACCGCGTGCGAAACGCATGTGCCGGCGCGGGATTCACACCGAAGGTCGCCGTGGAAAGCGACGACTACGCGACCGCGCAGGGATTCGTGGCCGCCGGACTGGGCGTCACGATCATTCCCCGGCTCGGCCTGGGATATGCGCATCCGGGCGTTGTTCTGCGCAAGGTGCGCAATCCTGAGCCCGTCCGGCACATTCACGTCGTGTACCGCGAGGATGCCGCGTGGAATCCCGCTGTGCTGGCGTTGGCGGAAGCGCTGGAGAAGGCCGCGCGGGCCAGCTGACCAGCGCGTCAGCCGCCGAGCGACGACTCGGTCTCGATGAGCATGTTCGGGCTCTGCCACTGGATGGAGAAGCCCTTCGACTCGGTCGAGGTCGAACCGTCCTTCTTGGTGTACTTGACCTGGGTCTTCCAGTAGAAGTTGCCGTCGTACTCCGCGCTGACCAGCTCGGCCTTCTGGATGCTCTTCCAGAACTGCTCGTAACCGCCGTAGCCACCGGGCTGCTTGCCCTGGAAGCTCGCATTCGTCATCTGCCAGGCGTCCGCCGGCGACTTGGGGGCCGTGGCGAAGTAGTCGCGCAGCAGAGCTTCCTGGTCGGGCGGCTGTGGTGCCTGGGTCCACTGACCGGCCTTGGCCGACGACTTGGCCGGCGTCGACGGCTTGGTCTGGTCGCCGCCCTGCGTCTGCTGGGTCGACGTGTTCGGACCCGCGTTGTTGTCCGTGCCGCCGCCACCCTTGTCCGAGAGCATGCTCGCGAACATGATGCCGACCACCGCCGCCGCCACGATGGCGAGTGCGGTGAAGATCGTCGACTTCTTGCTCTTCGCCGACGCGGCCAGCGACGACGCCGGCTTCGGGCGCTGCGAGTACTGCGGCGCGGCGGCCGGGCGGTGGTTCGACGGCGGCTGGTGCTGCTGGGTCGGCACGGCGCGCGGGGGCGTGTGCAGGTCCACGCGCGTGGCGTTCGGCGGCGGAGGAGGCGTGGGCGCCAGGGCGCGCGTGGCGGCCTGTTGCTGCGGCTGCTGCTGCACGGGGGCACCGCGCCACGACGGCGGGTGCGTCGGGGTGACCACGGCGGGGGTGAAGGCGGGGGCGGCCTGGCCGTTCGCGACAGCGGCGAGCGCATCGCGGGCCTCGGCCATGGTCGGGCGGTCTTCCGGCTCCGCGCGCAGCAGGCGCATCAGCAGCGCGGTCAGCGGGCCGGCGTTGCGCGGCGGGTTGACCTTGCCGGAGGCGACCTTGTGCAGCAGCGCGATGGTGTTCTCGCTCAGGCCGAACGGGGGCTCGCCCTCGATCGCGGCGTACAGCGTGGAACCCAAGGAGAACACGTCGGACGGCGAGCCCGGGTCGTAGCCCTTGGCCACCTCGGGTGCGAGGTAGGCGGGGGTGCCGGCGAGCATGCCCGTCGCGGTGACCGTGACGTCACCGGTCG
Organism: Lentzea alba; assembly: GCF_011067745.1. Taxonomy (GTDB): domain Bacteria; phylum Actinomycetota; class Actinomycetes; order Mycobacteriales; family Pseudonocardiaceae; genus Lentzea; species Lentzea alba. The sequence goes on along the minus strand of NZ_JAAMPJ010000001.1, from coordinate 1,359,318 downwards.
CGCGGGAGATGCCGAAGTCGGTGATCTTGACCGTGCCGTCGTCGCCGAGCAGCACGTTGCCGGGCTTGATGTCGCGGTGCACGATGCCGGCGTTGTGCGCGGCGGCCAGCGCGGAGGCGACCTGCATGCCGATGGAGGCCACGTCCCGCGGCGGGAGCGTGCCGCGTTCGGACAGGACCGCCGACAGGCTCTTGGACGGCAGGTACTCCATGATCAGCCACGGCTGGCTGTCGTCCTCGGCCACGTCGTAGACGGCGACGGCGTGCGGATGCTGCAGGCGCGCGGCGATGCGGCCCTCCCGCATGGCTCGTCTCTTCGCCTCGTCCGTGTCGGCTTCGGCGAGTCCGGGCTGCAAGAGCAGTTGCTTGACCGCGACAGTGCGGTGCAGGCGTTCGTCGTGTGCCGTCCAGACGACGCCCATGGCGCCGCTGCCGATCCGCTGGCTCAATCGGTAGCGACCAGCGACCAATCGGCCATCGTCGGTCACAGTTGCTCCCCGCTGTGCGGTCACTTGCTCTCTGTTCAACGGCTCATCACACCTTTGGGTTCAGATCACCCATCGGTGCGGGTACCCACCTTACGAGATTTCTACGGCGTAATGACGCTTAGCCCTGTCCGCCCGGTGGCGGCTGAGCGCTCGAACTCGCGGCTGCCGATGACGATGGCTTCTGCGAGCTTGACGGCACGGACGGCACCGTAGTCGTCGTAGGCGGGGGTGTCGTAGTTGTAGTCGTCCTTGGTGCAGACGTCGTTTGCTGCGTTGTGGTTGCCTCGGGCGTGGTGGTGGTCACCTCTGGCGTCGTGGTCTCCGTGGTCGGAGGCACGGTCGAAGAGTTCGACACCGGTGGCACCACCGGGTTCTCCTTCTCCTTGTTGAACACGCCCAGCGCCACCATCAGGCCACCGATGACCAGCAACAACGCCAGCACCACCGCGGCGATGATCAACGGCCGGTTGTCCTGCTGCCTGTTCGCGGGCGCCACCGGCACTGCCGTGCGAGGCGGCGCGGTGGGGCGAGCCACCGGACGGACCACGCGGGTCCGGTCGGGTTCCACGATAGTCGTCTGCTCGGGCCCGGCAGGCACCGGCAGGCCGCTGAACGACGGCGAACGGCCGTGCGCTACGGCGTTGAGGATGTCGCGCGCCTGGGCCATCGTCGGCCGGTCGTCGGCCTCGAAGTTCAACAGGTAGAGCAGCGTGTCGGCGAGCGGGTGGTCGACGGTCGGCGGGTTGATCCGCCCGGCCGCGACGGCGTGCAGAACACCGAGAGTGTTCTCGCTCACTCCGTAGGGCGGTTCGCCCTCCATCGCGGCAAACAGCGTGGAGCCGAGCGAGTAGACGTCGGAGGCCGGCGTGGGGTCCTGGCCCCGCGCGATCTCCGGCGCGAGGTACGCGGGCGTGCCGGCGATCAGGCCGGTCTTGGTGACCGTGATGTCGTCGGAGGCGCGCGAGATGCCGAAGTCGGTGATCTTGACGACGCCGTTCTCGGCGATCAGCACGTTGCCGGGCTTCACGTCGCGGTGCACGATCCCCGCCGCGTGGGCCGCGGCCAGCGCCGCCGCGCACTGGGTGCCGATGCTGGCGACCTCGATCGGGTCCATCGGCCCGCCCTCGGCCAGCGCGTCCGCGAGGCTGTAGGACGGCAGGTACTCCATGACCAGGCACGGGACGCCGTCTTCCTCGACGACGTCGTACACGGCGATGGCGTTCGGGTGGTGCAGCTTGGCGGCGATGCGGCCCTCGCGCATGGCGCGCTGGATGGCCTCGTCCTGTTCGGCCTCGTCGAGGCCCGGCGCCAGCAGCAACTGCTTGATCGCCACCTCGCGGCCGAGGCGTTCGTCGTGGGCACGCCAGACGATGCCCATCGCGCCGGAGCCGATGCGGTCGAGGAAGCGGTAGCGGTCTGCGATCAGACGGCCGTCCGAGGTGTCGGACGTGGTCACGACACCACCTCGAGCGCGCGCGAAGACGGAACTGCGGCTGCGGCAGCAGGTCCCACGCTCGTGCTCCTCGTGCGGTAGTCAGCGGTCCGTCCCGAATGCCCGCACAGGGTACCTGCCGAGAGCGGCCGTTGAGCTACCTGTCGTACGTCAGTTCACAGCATCAGTTCACGGGGGCGAAGAAGTCGAAGCCACCGACGGTGTCGCCCACGGTGTTCAGCACGGGGTCGAGAAGGCCGAGGTCCACGCTCACGTCGACCGGGTTGGACGGCGTGGGCAGCGGGTTCGAAGCGGGAGGGGTGTTGCTGCTCGGCGGGGTGACCGCGGCGGACGAGCTCGGCGGCGGAGGCGTCTCGCTCGACGGCGGCGTACTCGGCTTGGTCTCCGTGGAGGTCGACGGGGTGGTCGGCTGCTGCGTCTCGGAGGTGGGTTGCTGAGTCGGCGTCTGCGTCTGCGGCTGCTGGGGCTGCTGCGTCTGAGGACGCTGCTGCTGGGTGTACGGGGCGACGCGCGGTGCCGGGGCCGGTTCCGTGGTGGGGTCCTGCTTGGTCTCGGTCGCGTCGGCCTGCGGGGTCTTGTTCGAGGGGAGCTTCACGACGCCCTCGGTGCCGGCGCTCGCGCCACGGGCCTGGGCGCGCTCGTCGAACCGCACCTCGGCGAGGGGGCGCTCGTTCGGCGAGGACAGCCACGAGGAGGCGGCGAAGGCCACGGAACCGCAGAGGATCACGCCACCGCTGGCGGCGACGGCCAGCTTGCCGACGGTGAACCCGCCACTCTGCGTGTCGTCGGCGCGGCCCTCACGGCGCAGCAGCTCGGTGATGTGCAGCTCCTTCATGGGCTGCTTCTTCGGCTTGCCGCCGGGTGCCTGGACCGACTTGAACTTGATCGTCGGCTCGAACGCCTCGGGGGTGATGTCGTCGGTGATCACCGGGATCTCCACGGTTTCCGCCTCGCGGCGGGCGATCAACTCGGCGACGGACAGCTGGCCGGTCGACTCAGCCGATCCGGTCAACCGCCGACGATGGTCCTCAATCGACACCGCTCGTTCACCCTTCCAAGTTCGCTTGTGCGCACTGGCGGGAACATGGATACCGAATCGTGACCCGAGATGTAACCCCTTCGGGGGAATTTTCACGATCTGAACTAGGTTTTCGCGACGAGCGGTCACCGTTCGACTGCGAACGGCGATCCCGGTTGGGTGCGGCCTAACTCCGTTGCGCCGAAAGGACCTCGGTGCCGACGATGCGCGGCTGGGTCGTGTCGGTGAGCCAGAAGAGCTGTTCGATGCGCAGCCAGCTGCCGTTGAGCTCCTGCATCGACACCACCGCGAGCACCGATCCGTCCGGCCGGACGGACGTCTGGTCGACGTTCACCGACTTGATCATGCCCCAGGCCTCGACGAACTCCTTCGGGCTCGCGCCGACGAGCTCCGGTGACAGCAGCTTGGCCGCCGAGTTCGGCTTGGTCGTGAGCAGCTCGTAGAACCGCTTCACCACGTCCACCTGCGGCTGAGGGCCGACCGAGACCTCCGGCGTGGTCGGTTCTGGCGTCTCCAGCAGCAACGCGGACGGCTGCGGCAGCGGGACGTCGGCGGTGGTCTGCAGCGGCGTGTGCTCGTTCGGCAGCTGGGCGGACAGGACGTCCGGGCGCAGCGCGCTCGCGCCGGACAGCGCGACGGGACGTTCGGAGACCGGGATGCCGCTGTTCGGCGGCCGCTTGCCCGCGAGGGTCGCCGCGCCCGCGACGGACGCGACCAGCACGATCGCGCCGGTCAACAGGCCCGCGATCCTGGCGGCACGGCTCGTCCTGGTGCGGCGGCGACGACCGGGGGCGACCGGGATCACGGCCGTGGTCGCGATCATGTTCTCGGTCGGACCGAGCAGGGATGTGACGAGAGCGTCGGTGGCGGCTTCCTCGTTCGACAGGATGCGCATCGGGACCGGCTGCTGCTTGATCAGCTCAGCCACGCTGATCGAGCCGGCACGGGTGTGTCTCCGCCCGGTCGTCGCGGGACGCTGCACTGGTCTCGTCCTCCGTACTGTCCGTGGTCACCAGAAGACGTACCGTGGCCTTGCGTGACGACGCCAGTTTCTTGCTGGACTTCATCCGTCCGTGGCGGTCAGCGGCGCTCGGGATTCGCTCGATGGTGCTACTTACTACGGTCGGTAACTCGGGTCGTGACCTTTAGCCACTTCACGGCACTGGCTTCAACCGTTCACCGTTGATCAGCGGGAGGTTGCCGATCGTGAAGGTGAGCTCGCGCTTCTCCGTGCTGACCGAGCCGTCCTTCTTCGTCACCTGCAGCAGGCTGACGGTGAGGCCCTTGCTCGGGTCGACCACGATCTCCTTCACCTCGATCAGCGAGATGTCGGCGATCCGGCCCTCCAGCAGCGCGCCGGCGTTCGAGCGCACGGTGTCCGTGGTCATGGCGAGCGCGGTGTCCGCGTTCGTCGCCATCTCCCGGTAGAAGTTCTCGGTCCGCTGGGCGATCTCGGCACCGTCGACGATCGGTGCCTGCGTGACCGGCACCGTCGTGATCACGGGCGGCGCGGTCCCGGACGGCGTGGTGATCGTGGCGGAACCCGTTCCGCTCCTGCCGGGCTCGCCGCTGGAGCCGGTGCCGGGCACCGGAGCACCCCTGCGGCTGTTCGCGGCCGGGGGCTTGGTGCCGGTGACCGACGGGCTGGTGCCGGTGGGCAGCGCGGAGATGATCGGCACGTCCGAGGGGTAGCCGGGCAGCCCGACTTTCTCGACGCCACCGCCTCCGCCGACCAGTTTGGCGGCGGCGACGCTCAGTCCGACCAGCACGAGCACCGACGAGACGACGGCGAACCAGGCCGCGCGCTTCCAGGTGCGCGGCGGCGTGACCGAGGCGGGCACGAGGCCGATGTTGAACTTCCGCAGCCCGTCGGTGTCCTGCAGCGGGTCGATCTGGCGGCGGCGGGGCAGCGGGATGCGGTCGCCACCGACGACGGGGCGCGGCTCTTCCGGCGCGACTCCGTCGTCGAGGCGATGTTTGCCCGGCAGTTCGTCCATCCCGACACCCCTCTGCGACGCAATCAGCGTAGGGCCGTTCGGAGGCGTCGAACCAACCAAAAGGGGGGTTTCAGGACGAGTGACACTCGTTTGTGTGAAATTTCTACCGGGGTGGAAGTTGTGCTTGACCGCTGTTCAGCTGCTTGCGCGTGGTCTGCACGCCGTTGAGGGCGGCCAGTCCGCTGCCACCCGCGATCAGCGAGCCGATCACGTCGGCGCCCAGGCTGTCGCCGTTGGTGATCAGCAGACCGATCACGGCGCCCGCGGTCGTGATGATCGCGGTCTTCCAGCGGCTGCGGACGAACTGCGAGACGGGTGCTCCGGCGAGGCCCTTCTTGTTCGCGGCCGAGCCGAGCAAGCCCAGGTATGCGTCGTGCGCCAAGGCGGCGAGCAGGCCGGCGATGGCGATCAGTGCGGCGATGAGGCCCATGTCTCCAGTGTGCCTCCAGATATTTTCGATGGACCATCCGTGATCGCCCTGATATCCGATTCGGGTGGACATGTTCTGGCACGACGACTGCCTCGAGCACGACGCCGGCGAGGGCCTGTGGGAGCTGCCGGGTTCCTGGCCGTGGCTGGACGTCGCCGAACCGCACCCGGAGACCGCGGCGCGGCTGCGCACGTTCCGGCACGCGCTGATGCACGGCCCGGTGGCTTCGCACTTGAAGTGGCACGAGGGGCGACACGCGTCCGTTGACGAGCTACTGCGCGTGCACACGGCGGAGTACTTGGAGTCGTTGCGTGTGTCCACGCGTGTGGCGCTGGAAGTGAACACAGTCGTGGGGCCCGAAACGTGGCGTGCGGTGTGCGCGGCGGCGGGAACGTCGTTGGCCGCACTGCAGTCCGGCGCACCGCTCGCGTACGCGCTCGTGCGTCCGCCGGGCCACCACGCACAGCCCGACCTGGCGGACGGCTACTGCTTCGTGAACAACGCGGCGCTGGTGGCGGAAACCGCGCGGCGCCAAGGGATGCGGGTCGCCGTGCTGGACTGGGACGTGCACCACGGCAACGGCACGCAGGAGGTCTTCTACGACCGTCCGGACGTGCTGACCATTTCAATGCACATGCGGCACGGCTCGTGGGGCACGAACCACCCGCAGACGGGCGCACCGTCGGAGGTGGGCGCCAACGGCCGGAACGTGAACATCGAACTGTCGCTGGGTGCGGGCGACACGGCGTACATGCGCGCGCTCGACGAGATCGCGTTCCCGCTGCTGCGCGAGTTCGCACCGGATCTGCTGGTGTGCGCGTCCGGTTTCGACGGGTCGGCGTTCGACCCCAACGGCCGGCACAACCTCACGGCTCACGGGTACCGCGAGATCGGGCGGCGGGTGGCGTCGTTCGGGACGCGCGTCGTGCTCACCCAGGAGGGCGGCTACCTGCGCGGATACTCCGCGCTCTGCCTGCACTCGCTGGTCGAGGGGCTGCTGAGGCTGCCGGAACCGTTGCTCGAGGACCCGCTGGCCTACGTGCCGGACGACACCCAGCTGGTGGACGCGGACTTCGAGCACGTCAGGCGGGCCCTGAAGCCTTTTTGGCCCGGCGTGCTGTGACGCCGGGCCAGGGCCTGTCTACCTGCCGAGCGGACCGCGGCCCATCTTCAGCAGGATCATCGCGAGGTCCTTGCCCTCGGACCCGAGCGGCTTGTAGCGGTTGAGCACGTCGATCTCGCGGTTGTGCACGATCTTCGTACCCCCGGCCGCCATCCGGGCCGCGCCGATGATCTTGGATACCTCGACGCGGCGTTGCACGAGGCGCAGTATTTCCGCGTCCAGGTTGTCGATCTCCTGGCGCAGCTCGTTGATGTCCGGCTCGGTGGTGGTGTCCATGGTTTCGACGACCTCTCGACTCTGCTGAGTCCTTGCCCCGGAAGCAGCGAAGCCCCGGGGTCCGAGGACTCCGGGGCTTCGTGGTGGCTTGTTGAGCGCTAGACGACCACGGGAGCCGGAGTCCGGATCCCGTAGAAAAACTCGAAGAACGTCGCGCGCACGGATCCAGTGTTGCACAGAACCTCCCGGCGCCGCCAAGTCCGCGCCGTGAGAGGGCTCACCAGGTGGGACGTCACGCTGGAGGTCCGTCTTCCGGCGGACTCTTCGAACACGTGGTCGGGCGGTACGGGTTTTGTCGGTGCCGCCCGGTACCGTGGATGAACGATGAGCGCCTTGTTCGACTTGCCCTCAAGTCCCCCCGTTTCCCGCGCGGGCCACCTGCTCGACGACCTGAACCCCGCGCAGCGCCGTGCCGTCGAGCACGCCGGCTCGCCCCTGCTCGTGGTGGCGGGCGCCGGCTCCGGCAAGACGCGCGTCCTCACCAGGCGGATCGCGTACCTGCTCGCGGAACGTGACGTGCACCCCGGCCAGATCATGGCCATCACGTTCACGAACAAGGCGGCCGCGGAGATGAAGGAGCGCGTGGCCGACATGGTGGGCGCCCGCGCCCGTTCCATGTGGGTGTCGACGTTCCACTCCATGTGCGTCCGCGTGATGCGCCGCGACGCCAAGACCCTGGGCATGTCGTCGAACTTCTCGATCTACGACAGCGACGACTCCCGCCGCCTCATCACCCTCGTCGCCCGAGACCTCGACCTCGACCCGAAGAAGTACGCGGCCCGCACCCTCGCCGTGCACATCTCGAACCTCAAGAACGAGCTCATCGACCCCGAGACCGCCGCCGCCCAGGCCACGAACGACCTGGAACGCCGAGTGGCCGAGGTCTACACCGTCTACCAACGGCGCCTGGGTGAGTCCAACTCGCTCGACTTCGACGACCTCATCATGAAGACCGTCGAACTCCTCCAGACCTTCCCGGACGTGGCCGAGCACTACCGCCGCCGCTTCCGCCACGTACTGGTCGACGAGTACCAGGACACCAACCACGCGCAATACACCCTCGTGCGCGAACTGGTGGGCAAAGCAGGCGGCGAACTCCCGCCGGCAGAACTGTGCGTGGTGGGCGACGCCGACCAGTCCATCTACGCCTTCCGCGGCGCCACCATCCGCAACATCGTGGAGTTCGAGCGCGACTACCCGGACGCCACCACGATCTTGCTGGAGCAGAACTACCGCTCCACCCAGAACATCCTGACGGCCGCCAACGCCGTGATCTCCCGCAACCCGAACCGCCGCGACAAATCGCTCTGGAGCGACCTCGGCGAAGGCGAGAAGATCGTCGGCTACGTAGCCGACAACGAACACGACGAAGCCGCCTTCGTGGCAAACGAAATCGACCGCCTGGTAGACGGTGGCGAGGTCAACAACAGCGAAATCGCCGTCTTCTACCGCACCAACAACCAGTCGCGCGTCTTCGAAGAAATCTTCATCCGCCTGGGCCTCCCGTACCGAGTGGTCGGCGGCGTCCGCTTCTACGAGCGCCGAGAAGTCCGCGACGCCCTCGCCTACCTGCGAACTCTGGCCAACCCGGACGACACGGTCTCGCTGCGCCGAATCCTCAACGTCCCCAAGCGAGGAATCGGCGACCGAGCGGAAGCCTGCGTGTCCGCCTACGCGGAACGCGAGCGAATCAGCTTCGCCGCAGCCCTCCGCGAAGCCGTGCACGACCGCGTCCCCATGCTGAACCCGCGCTCCCGCAACGCAATCGCCGGTTTCGTAGAACTGATGGACCAACTGGGCGAAATGGTCGAGCGCGAAGACGACGTGGCCGACATCCTGGAAGCAGTCCTGGAAAAAACCGGCTACCGCACCGAACTGGAAGCCAGCGAAGACCCCCAGGACCACACGAGGATCGAAAACCTCAACGAACTGGTCACCGTGGCCCGCGAGTTCACCGAACTGGAACTCCCAGAAGGCGCCGACCCGGTCCCCTCCCTCCCAGCCTTCCTGGAACGGGTCTCCCTGGTGGCCGACGCCGACTCGATCCCAGACGCCGAGTCCGACGGCGTGGTAACCCTGATGACCATCCACACGGCCAAGGGCCTCGAATACCCGGTCGTCTTCAGCACGGGCTGGGAAGACGGCGTCTTCCCCCACATGCGAGCCCTGGGCGACCCAGCCGAACTGGCAGAAGAACGCCGCCTGGCCTACGTGGGCATCACCCGAGCCCAACGCCGCCTCTACCTCTCCCGAGCCCTGGTGCGCTCAGCCTGGGGCCAGCCCTCAGCAAACCCGGCGTCCCGCTTCCTGGGCGAAATCCCCCCAGACCTGCTGGACTGGCGCCGAGTTGAACCCTCCCGCTCAGCCCCAGCCGCCGCCACAACGTGGGGCCGCTCAGCCTCCTCGAGCGGCGGCATAGCCTCCCGAGGCCTAGCCCGCCCAGCCCCCGGCAAAGCAGGCTGGAAAGACGCCCCAGCCATGAAGCTGGACGTGGGCGACCGAGTAACCCACGACAAGTACGGCCTGGGCCGAGTAGTAGCAGTGGACGGCGCGGGCCTACGAGCCACCGCAACGATCGACTTCGGCGGCTCCGGCACAGTCCGCCTGATGCTGATCGGCAGCGTCCCCATGACCAAGCTCTAAGCCACCACCATCGCCGCGAAGCGGCCCTTCAAGGCGAGGCCGAAGGCCAGCCGACGCAAAGGCGCAGCCGCCCTGAGCAACAGGCGTGCCTAAAACGCAGCTCGTCCTCGCAAGGTGACCACCCGCAAACTCGCGCCCGTGCGGACCAGACTTACGGAACCCGAGCGACCCGTACACAACCCGGTACGACCAGACACGAACCGGACACCCCCACCCCTCCTGACCTGCAACTTCCCCCACCCCCGACAAACTTCGAAAAAAGTCCCAAATCCAGCGCAACGAGACCCAACTACGTACGTCTATGTGGGTGTCGCAAGCAGCACAGCCAACGGAACGTTCGGGGCGGTCCAACGGCAAGGGGAGCAGCCTGCAGACGAAGGGGATGCGAAGGGAAGGCGGGGGCCAGAACTTCGCGGCGAAGGTGCGGCCGGACTGAACGGGAGAGCAGTCCGGCCGCACTGCAATCGCCCAGTCTTGGCTGTTCATCGGCGTGCTCGCCCACCGCATCGGTGTGTTCACCCAGCTCAGCAGCCGCACGTTCAAAAATTGTCAGACCCACCGAGCATCATCAACCGCATGAGGTCCTCAACCCAGCGGGAGAACTCGGCATGGATCACGTACTGGCCCAGCTGCTGCACGAACGCGTGTTCGCAATCCTCAACCAGCTGGAATCCCCAACAGCGGCCCCCGAGACCACGAGGCTCGCAGAAGCCTGGCGCACCCTGCTCGGCCTGCACGAGCCAACCGAGAGCGGGGCCTGCAAAGCCTGCGGCCCGAGATGGCGCAAGCACATGTGCTCGGTCTGGCGAGTGGCCACGGCCTACTTCGTCCGCCGCGATGAGCGCGGCCTGGACCCGGCACGGTCGCGGCTCAAGTCGGCCACGAGTGAGGCCTTCAAGTCAGCCACGAGCGCGGAATAGCCGCGACACGAGCGCAGTTGGAGGCTTGTGAGGCCCCTGAGGCGCCGAACGGCCCCAACCCCACACCGGACGGTGGGTACATCGCCACAAACCCGCGAGAAAGCTACTGAGCCGTAGTTCAGCCAGAACCGAATCAGAGCCGAATCAGACGGTCACACCGCGAGCGTTCAACCAAGTGAGCGGGTTGATCTTCTGGCCACCGGGGTTCCACACCTCGAAGTGCAGGTGCGAGCCGGTCGAGAAGCCGCGGTTGCCCATGCGGGCGATCTGCTCGCCGGCCTTGACGACCTGGCCTTCGCGGACGTTGAACGAGTCCATGTGGCCGTACACGGTGATCGTGCCGTCCGCGTGCTCGATACGGACCCAGAGGCCGAAGCCGGAAGCGGGACCGGCCTCGATCACGCGGCCGTCGGAGGCGGCGAGGATCGGGGTGCCGATCGGGCCGGCGATGTCGATGCCCAGGTGCATGGTGCCCCAACGGCCGCCGTAGCCGGAGGTGAACTCACCGGCGGCGGGGCGGACGAACTTGGGGCGCTTCTTCTCGGCCTCTGCGGCGTCGCGCTGGGTGGTGAGCTGCTGGCTGCGCAGGAGCTTGGCGGCCTCGGCGGAGCCTTCTGACGTGGTCTTCGAGACCGCGAGGATCTGCGGGGCGGAGGCGGTGTCGCCACCCATGCCGTCGAACGTGGCGGCGCCACCGGCGTGGTTCGCGAGCTGCACGTCCTTGCTGTCGCCCGCGGCGGCCTGCATGGCCTGACCTGCGCCTGCTGCGGCGAACGCGCCCACTGCGACGGCGGCGACGACGATGCGTCCGCGAAGCGCCGACGGGGGCGGGGGGAGCCGGTGGGAGCTGATCATGCGCGTGGAGGCGCGGTCGACTGCCTCGTCAAGCGCAGCACTGCGTTCATGGCCGCCGGGGGAGCGGTGGTGACTCAAAGCTTGCCCTTCCGCCTTCGGGGAGCCTGATCGGTGGACCTGCCGGGCGGGGGATTCCCGGTGAGTCAGGATTCGGGGTTCTGACTCGGTGTCCTTCTGTGATCAGACCGTGACAACGGACCGGGGGACAGTAACGGCGGGAAGCCTCGGAGGGCAAACCCCAGTTCGTTATGTCGTCCTAACGGGCGGCGACCAGGAGGTTTCAACTGTCAACTGTGACCGTCGGTCACTTCGGGCGGGCGACACGCCTCACCGCCAGCGGCGATGGGGTGACCCAGGGAGTCGTCCGATCGGGTGATGGCCGTCACAACTACGTGAAGAGTCCTCGTGTCAACCGGGAGGGAAAGGTGACCTGAATCACGTATCTGGTGCTCTTCGACGAGCAACGACGAGTGCTCCAGTCGGGCGTTGCGCTGAGGAACGATGATCTGATCCATCTCCGACCACACGACGACGAACCGCGTGCGGCACGGCCGGCCGGGCTCGGCGAGCTCCTGCAGGAGTTCGGAGCCGGGGCGGAGCTGCTTGGTCAGCGGAGTCGGCAGCAGATAGGCCGCGAGCGTGCCCTTGTGCGGCGTTCCCAGGGTTACGAGCGTGCGAACGCGTGAGTCGCCGTGCAGCCGTTGCACGTAATACCGGGCGATGAGACCGCCGAGCGAATGGCCGACGACGTGTACCTGGTCCGCGCCGGTCTGCTCGCAGATGCGCTCGATGTGCGCTCCGAGCAGGGCGGCCGAGCGGCGGACGTCACCGGTCAACGCCGTCAGCACGCTGTAGTTGATGGCGTGCACCACCCCGAAGCCCCGCCTTCGCAGCGCCCCCGACAGCACCGCGAAGGCGGAGCGGTTGTCCCCGATGCCGTGCACCAACACGATCGGGGTGCCCACGGCGTCCATAGCCGAAACCATCAGCCCGCGCTGGCGGGGCGGCAGGCCGTCCGTCCGGTAGTGCCGGAACTGGCTCTCCGGACGCAGCTGTTCGGTGATCGCGCCCCACGGATAGAGCACCGCGTGGGCCGTCAACCAGGCGGCTTCCATCGCGACACCACGCATCCCGCCGGGCGTGGCCATGGCGCGCAACGCGACCTTGACCTCTTCGGCGACGTCCCGCGCGGTGTGCACCCCCCAGCCGGCGCGATCGAGGACGGCGTCAGTCAGACGCGTCATCCACGACCGGCCGTTGTCGCTCATATGAGCGACGGTAAGTGATGAAGTCACCGGCTAGGAGTACCCGGCGCCTGTTTTCCACATGCGAACGAATTTCGTCTCACTTGGTCGCAACCGGTCACACGGAACTCAACGCCTCTCTTGCTAGGTTCGCCCGCGATGACTCGAACCGAGCTCGAGAACCAGACCCCGGCCGCCGCACGGCTGCGCACCTCGTGGGCGCTCGCCGCCGCGGGCTCCCTCCTCCTCGCCGCGGGCCCGCTGGTCGGCGTGGTCGACGGGGCGGAACCCGCGTTCACGTCGTGGCCGTTGCTCGCCCTGCTCGCTCTGCTGCCGCCGGCCGTCGCGGGTGTGCTGCTGATGCGCGGCAGGCCGTTCGTGGCGGCGGGACTGATCGCCGCGGTGGGCGTGTTCGCCTTCGGGCGGTTGCTGAGCGACCTGCAGATCGTGATCAACGCGATGGCGGTGGCGCGCCCGGAGCTGTTCCGGCCGTCCACGCTGATCGCGGTCACGCCGTCGGCCGGCGTGTGGCTGCTGCTCGCCGGGCACGTGCTGGTGATCGCGGGTGGTCTGCTCGCCGCCGGTCGCGCCGGCATGCCCGCGGACGCGTCGGAGCCTCCCGGCCTGGTGGCCCTGCACGTGATCATCGCCGCGTGGGCGACGATCGGCCTGCTCGGCAAGCCGTTCAGCTCGTCGGACCCGTTCCAGCTCGACCGCGGCCCGTGGGACCTGCCGGTGATCGGGCTGACCGGTGGTCTGCTGGTCGCCCTCGCCGCGCCGCTCGCCACGGCGCTCGCGGCCAGTTCTCCCGACCCGGACACCCGTGAGGGCGGCGTCCTCGGTGTCTCGCTCGCGCTGCTCGCCGTGGTGCTGCCGCCGCTGGTGGCCGGGACCGTCGTCACGGGACTGACCATCTCGGTGGGCCCGGTCCTCGCGTTGCTCGCCGCGCTCGCGCTGCCCACCGTGCCTCCGCTGGCCCGGTTGTGGCGGCTGCTGCGCGGCAAGCGCGACGAGAAGCACGACCTCGCGCTGCCGTCGATCCGCCGCATGCACGTGACGGCAGGCGTCCTCAGCGTGCTCGCGGCCGCCTTCATGGTCATCGGCGCGTCCGTTCCGCAGCTCGTCCTGACCACCGGTGGCAAGGCGCCGGACCTGGCGTCCGCGAACCTCCTCTGGCCGGCCGGAATCGCGTTCGGCCTGCTCGGACTCGCGTTGCTGGTGCCGTCGATCGCCGGGGCGGTGCGCCCGGCGCTGCTGTTCGGCTACCTCGCGATGCAGCTCGCCGCGGCGGGGGCGACCCAGCCGGTCGTGGCCGCGAGCCAGGCTGGCATCGCGCAGCCGGGCGCGGGCTTCTGGCTGATGATCGTCGAGTTCCCCCTCGGCCTGCTCGCGTTGATCTGCGCGGGTCTCGCCGGTGCCGTCGAGCGGGAGAACACCGACGCCGGCAAGAAGCAGGAGATGCCGGTCGCCGAACTGGGCGCGGTGCTGCTGGCCGGGCTGTTCGCGGCGGGCGCCTTCGCGTTGCCGGCCGTGCGCGGCGACAACTACACGGCGCCGACGCTGCTGCCGGACGCCGACCCCGCGGTCTCGTGGGCGTTGCTCAGCTCACTCCTCTTCCTGATCATCGGCCTGGTGATCGCGGTTCGCTCGCGGCCCGCACGCGGTGCCGCGGTGCTCGCGGGCGCTGTGTTGTTGCTCGGCGTGCGCGCGCTGGAGTTGCCGCTGACCGGAGACAAGGTCGTGAACGCGGCGGCCGGGCCCGGCACGTGGCTCGCGCTGGCGTCGGTGGCGGCGTTGGCGGTCGCGGCCGGCTTGATGGGAGCTCGCGCAACGCGGTGAAAGTGGCCGTGCACACGCCTTCTCCTCTATACGCGCGCACTCGTGATCGACCTCACCGCCGTTGAGACCGACCTCACCAGGTGTGGCGTGCGAGCGGTAGCCGCAGCTCGATAGTGTCTGGGCCCAGCCGCGTCAAGTGGGTTCGCTTGGCCCCTTGAGGACCACCCAGGCGCGGTGTTCCGACACCGACGTCGCAGGAGACCCGAGTGGACCTGTACGAGTACCAGGCGAAAGACCTTTTCGCCGCCCACGGCGTCCCGGTACTGCCGGGCGATGTGGCCACCAACCCCGCCGACGCCAAGGCCATCGCCGCGAAGTTCGGCCAGCCGGTCGTCGTCAAGGCCCAGGTCAAGACCGGCGGCCGCGGCAAGGCCGGTGGTGTGAAGCTCGCTTCCACCGCCGAGGAGACCGAGGAGAAGGCGACCGCCATCCTCGGCCTGGACATCAAGGGGCACATCGTTCACCGCGTGCTGGTGACGCCTGCCTCCGACATCGCGGAGGAGTACTACTTCTCCTTCCTCCTCGACCGTGCCAACCGCACCTTCCTCGCCATGGCGAGCGTTGAGGGTGGCATGGACATCGAGGAGGTCGCGGCCACCAAGCCCGAGGCCCTCGCGAAGATCCACATCGACGCCATCAAGGGTGTCGACGCGGCCAAGGCCAAGGAGATCGCCGACGCGGCGAACTTCCCGGCCGAGGTCAAGGACCAGGTCGTCGACGTCATCGTCAAGCTGTGGGAGACCTTCGTCGCGGAGGACGCCACGCTCGTCGAGGTCAACCCGCTGGTCCGCGACCCGCAGGACAAGATCGTCGCGCTCGACGGCAAGGTCACGCTGGACGAGAACGCCGACTTCCGCCACCCGGCGCACGCCGAGCTGGTCGACAAGGCGGCGGAGAACCCTCTCGAGGCGAAGGCCAAGGAGAAGGGCCTCAACTACGTCAAGCTCGACGGCGAGGTCGGCATCATCGGCAACGGCGCCGGTCTCGTGATGTCCACTCTGGACGTCGTGGCGTACGCCGGTGAGCAGTACGGCGTGAAGCCCGCGAACTTCCTCGACATCGGCGGCGGCGCGTCCGCCGAGGTCATGGCGAACGGCCTGGACGTCATCCTCGGCGACGAGGCCGTGCGTTCGGTGTTCGTCAACGTCTTCGGTGGCATCACCGCGTGCGACGCCGTCGCCAACGGCATCGTGAAGGCGCTGGAGATCCTCGGCGACTCGGCCACCAAGCCGCTCGTCGTCCGCCTGGACGGCAACAACGTGGAGGAGGGCCGCGCGATTCTCGCCGAGGCCAACCACCCGCTGGTGACCGTTGTCGACACGATGGACAACGCGGCCGCCAAGGCCGCCGAGCTCGCGGCTGCGGGGGTCTGAGTCAGATGGCTATCTTCCTCAACGAGAACAGCAAGGTCATCGTCCAGGGCATGACCGGTGCCGAGGGCACCAAGCACACCAAGCGCATGCTCGCGTCCGGCACGAACATCGTCGGTGGCGTGAACCCGCGCAAGGCGGGCGAGAAGGTCGACTTCGACGGCACCGTGCTCCCGGTCTTCGGCACCGTCAAGGAGGCCATGGAGGCCACCGGCGCGAACGTGACCGTGATCTTCGTGCCCCCGGCCTTCTCCAAGGCCGCGGTCGTCGAGGCGATCGACGCCGAGATCGAGCTGGCCGTGGTCATCACCGAGGGCATCCCGGTGCACGACACCGCCTACTTCTGGGCGCACGCCGTCGCGACCGGCAACAAGACCCGCATCATCGGCCCGAACTGCCCCGGCATCATCAGCCCCGGCAAGTCGAACGCCGGCATCATCCCCGCGAACATCGCGGGCAGCGGCAAGATCGGTCTGGTGTCGAAGTCCGGCACGCTGACCTACCAGATGATGCACGAGCTGCGGGACTTCGGTTTCTCCACCGCGATCGGCATCGGTGGCGACCCGATCATCGGCACCACGCACATCGACGCCCTGGAGGCCTTCGAGGCCGACGAGGAGACCGTCGCGATCGTGATGATCGGTGAGATCGGCGGCGACGCCGAGGAGCGCGCGGCCGCGTACATCAAGGAGAACGTGACCAAGCCGGTTGTCGGCTACGTCGCGGGCTTCACCGCCCCCGAGGGCAAGACCATGGGCCACGCCGGCGCCATCGTCTCGGGCTCGGCGGGTACCGCGGCAGCGAAGAAGGAGGCCCTCGAGGCCGCCGGCGTCAAGGTCGGCAAGACGCCGTCCGAGACGGCCGCTCTGATGCGCGAGATCATGCAGGCTCTCTGAGCTTGAACGGCACGCGGGGACCTTTCGTACTGTCTGAGAGTACGAAAGGTCCCCGCGTGCGTTCCGGCATCGGAGTAGTTTCGGAGTCCGGCTACTCGCTCGTGTGGCGGAACCGGCATGATCCGGTCATCGTCTGAGCAAGTGCGTCAAGTAGCTTTTTGAAGCATCACTCGGTTGGAGGAGACCTGACATGTCCGTGCCTTACGGCGCACCCCAACAGCAGCCGCCGGGTCCGGCACAGCACCAGGCACCTCATCAGGCCCCTGGCGCCCCCGGCGCCAACAACATCAACCTCGGCCTGATCCTTCCGCTGGTCGCGGCAGGTCTCGGGCTCATCGCGTACCTCATCGCGTTCGCGGACGACGTCAGCAGCGGCAACGTCACGTACCTGCTCGCCGCGGGCGCGCTCGCGGGGCTTTCGGTGCTGCCGAGCATCCCGAGGGGCTTCGTGCCGGTCGCCGCGATCCTGGCGGCCGTGCAGACGCTGCTGCAGCTGCAGGTCATCATCAAGTCGCCGGCGGTGCAGGGGCTCGACATCGTCCTGCTCATCGTCGCGCTGCTGGAGACCGCGGCGATCGTGCTCGCGTTCCTGCTCGCCGAGGGCATCGTGAAGTTCGAGCCGAAGCCGGCGAACCCGTACGCGGGACATCCAGGTCAAGGGCAGCCCGGTGGCTGGAACCCGCAGTCCGGTGCGTTCCCGCAGCAGGGGCAGCACCCGCAGTCCGGCGCGTTCCCGCAGCAGTCGCCCCCGCAGCAGGCACCCCAGCAGCAGGCGCAGCAGCAGCCGTCGTTCGGCCAGCAGCAGTTCGGTCAGCAGCCGCAGCAGCCCGCGCAGCCGGGTCAGCCGCCGCAGCAGACCAGCTTCATGCCGCAGCCGGGTCAGTTCGGCGCGCCGGGCACGCCGCCCGGTGGTTTCGGCGGACCGCAGCAGTAAGTCGTAGTCAGGGCGTCTGCAAGTACCGCCAACTCGCCGTTGGTAGTACTTGCGGACGCCCTTCTCGTGTGCGGCGTGCCTCACTCGAACGGCTCAGCCGGCCTGACACAGTGGAGAAGTGCCCGTGCTGCAACGCGATGTGACCCGCGAGGTCACCACCGTGCGTCCGCCGGAGTTCTCGCGGTCCGAACGCATGCGCGTGCTCGTCGCCGCGGCGGCCGGGTCGGTGGTGGTCGGGTACGCGGCGGTGGCCGCGGTGCTCGCACTGGTCTCCGCGACGGCCACGTACGCCGACTTCTCCACGTCCGGGGTGCTCAGCGCCGCCGCGCCCGCGTGGCTGGCCGCGCACCACGTGCCGCTGCGCTTCGACGCGGGACAGCTCGGGGTGTTGCCGCTGCTGCCCACCGCGTTGCTGATGTTGCTCGTCGGGCGCACCGCCGCGGGCACCGCCGACCGGCTCGGTCTTTACGAACCACTCCAGGCGCGCGGCGTCGTGCTGAGCATCGCCGGAGCGCACGCCGTCGTGGGTGGCGCGATCGCGTTGGTGATGGGCGACGGTGTCGTGCGCGCTACCCCGGCGGTCGCGTTCTTCGGCTGTGCCGCCGTGTCCGCTCTGGCAGCCACCATCGGCGTCGCCCGGCGCTGCGGTCTGGTCGAGATGGTGTTCGACAAGCTCGACCCGGTGGCGCTGCACGGCCTGCGGGCCGGGTTCATGGCATTGTTCGCGCTGGTCAGCGCGGGTGCGCTGGCGGTGGCGGCCGGCCTCGCGGCCTCGTGGCCGAGGACCAGCGAACTCTTCGCGGAGGCGGGGCCGTCGGTCGGTGTGGGCCTGGGCGTGTTCCTGCTGTGCCTCGGTTATCTGCCGAACGCGATCATCGCCGGTTTCTCGTACGTCGTCGGCGCCGGGTTCTCGCTGGGCGGGGTCGAGGTCTCGCCGATGCGGTTCGTCGGCGGTGTGGTGCCCCCGGTGCCGTTGCTGGCGGCGATGCCGGAGAACTCGTTCGTGTGGAGCCCGGTCGTGCTGGTGGGCGCGGCGCTGATCGGCGTGTTCGTCGGCTGGACCTGCCGCAAGGTGTCCGACCGGCCGTCTTCGCGGATCCGCGCGGTGCTGGTCGCCGCGATCACGGCGGCCGTGGGCAGCCTGGTGCTCGCCGCGACGGCGGGTGGCCGGCTGGCGTCCGGCGCGTTCGACCCGGTGACGGTGCCGGCGGGCCTGCTCGCGCTGATGGTGGCGGTGTGGGTGCTGGTGCCGGGCGCGCTGGTCGCCTGGCTCGCCGGGTCCCGCACGAAGGCCGTCGCGGTCGCGGAGACCGAGTTCGTCGAGCCGGACTACGACGAGGAAGCCGCCGACCCGGACGTCGTGTTCGAGGACGACGAGCTCACCGAACAGTTCGAGCAGCTCGAGGTCGTGGACTCCGACGAGTTCGAGGTCGAGGAAGACCTCGAGGACGACGACTACTACGACGAAGACGAGTACGACGAGGACTACGAAGAAGAAGACCCCGACGTGGACGACGTCGAAGAAGACGTTGTGGACGAAGACGAAGAGGACGAACCCGTCGACGAGGGCGCCGAAGAAGAGGCCCTCGACGACGAGGAAGACCTCGACGCGGAGTTCGACGAGATGCTCGGCATGGAGCCCGAGGAGGACCTGGAGGGCAAGCCAGAACGGTGACGGCCTAAACTGCCCCTGAGCTGCTACAACACGCCACGCCCAGGAGTAGACGCTGAGCACCGAACTTCGGCTTCCCGCACCGGCGCGCGTCGTCGTACTCGTCTCCGGTTCCGGAACCCTCATGCAGGCGTTGCTGGACGCCGACTTGCCCGTAGAGGTGGTCGCGGTCGGCGCCGACCGCGAGAACATCGAGGGCCTCAAACGCGCCGAACGCGCCGGGGTGCCGCACTTCGTCGTGAAGCTGCGCGACCACGCCGACCGAGCCGCGTGGGACCTCGCGCTGACCGAGGCGGTGGCGTCCTTCGAGCCCGACCTCGTGGTGTCCGCCGGCTTCATGAAGATCATCGGCGAGCGGTTCCTCGCCCGCTTCGGCGGCCGGATGATCAACACCCACCCCGCGCTGCTGCCCGCGTTCCCCGGCGCCCACGGCGTCCGCGACGCGCTGGACTACGGCGTGCACGTCACCGGATCGACGGTGCACCTGGTCGACGCGGGCGTCGACACCGGGCCGATCCTCGCGCAGGAGGCCGTGGTCGTCGAACCCGGCGACACCGAAGAGACCCTGCACGAACGCATCAAGGTCGTCGAACGCCGACTGCTCGTCGAGACGGTCGGCAGGCTGGCCCGCGAGGGCTGCACCGTGAACGGACGAAAGGTGAGCATTCCGTGAGCACTCCTGCCGAGAGGCGACCGGTCCGCCGGGCCCTGATCGGGGTCTCCGACAAGGCCGGCCTGCTGGAACTGGCCACCGGCCTGCACGCGGCCGGAGTCGAGATCGTGTCCACCGGCGGCACCGCGAAGGTCCTCGCCGACGCGGGCGTCCCGGTGACGCCGGTCGAGCAGGTGACCGGGTTCCCCGAGTGCCTCGACGGCCGCGTGAAGACGCTGCACCCGCGCGTGCACGCCGGGCTGCTGGCCGACCTGCGCAAGGAATCGCACGTCCAGCAGCTGCGCGAGATGGACATCGCGCCGTTCGACCTGCTGGTCGTGAACCTGTACCCGTTCACGCAGACCGTCGCGTCCGGTGCGGACGCCGACGAGTGCGTCGAGCAGATCGACATCGGCGGCCCCGCGATGGTGCGCGCGTCGGCGAAGAACCACGCGAACGTCGCGGTCGTCGTCGACCCGGCGCGGTACGAGTGGGTGCTGGAGAACGTCCGCGAGGGCGGCTTCACCCTGGCCGACCGGCAGCACCTGGCCGCGGACGCGTTCCGGCACACCGCTTCCTACGACGTCGCCGTGGCGTCGTGGATGGGCAACGTGCTGGCGCCGGACGACGAGGGCTCCGGTTTCCCCGGCTGGGTCGGCGCGACCTGGAACCGGTCGAACGTGCTGCGCTACGGCGAGAACCCGCACCAGAACGCCGCGATCTACACGCAGGGCGACGGCCGCGTCGGCCTGGCGTCGGCGAAGCAGTTGCACGGCAAGGAGATGTCGTACAACAACTACCTCGACGGCGACGCCGCCTGGCGTGCCGCGTGGGACCACGAGCTGCCGTGCGTCGCGATCATCAAGCACGCGAACCCGTGCGGCATCGCGGTGTCCGAGCTGAGCATCGCGGACGCGCACCGCAAGGCGCACGAGTGCGACCCGGTCAGCGCGTTCGGCGGCATCATCGCGGCGAACCGCGAGGTCACCGTCGAGATGGCCGAGTTCGTCTCGGAGATCTTCACCGAGGTCGTCATCGCTCCGTCCTACGCGGACGGTGCGGTGGAGGTGTTGCAGCGCAAGAAGAACGTGCGCATCCTCGTGGCCGAGCCGCCCGCTCGGGCCGGCGCCGAGATGCGTCCGGTGTCCGGTGGCCTGCTGCTGCAGCAGCGCGACGCCATCGACGCCTCCGGTGACTCGCCGAAGAACTGGACCCTGGCGTGTGGCAAGCCCGCCGACGAGAAGACGCTGGCGGACCTGGAGTTCGCGTGGCGCGCCATCCGCGCGGTGAAGTCGAACGCGATCCTGCTGGCGGACAACGGCGCCACCGTCGGCGTCGGCATGGGCCAGGTCAACCGGGTCGACTCGTCGCACCTCGCGGTGAAGCGCGCGGGTGAGCGAGCCAAGGGCGCGGTCGCCGCGTCGGACGCGTTCTTCCCGTTCCCGGACGGCCTCGAGGTGCTGCTGGAGGCCGGCGTGCGCGCCGTCGTCCAGCCCGGTGGCTCTGTCCGCGACCCCGAGGTCATCGCCAAGGCCGAGGAGCACGGCATCACCCTCTACCTGACCGGCACCCGCCACTTCGCCCACTGACGTTGATGAGGGGAGCTTTCATAAACCTCAGGTTTATGAAAGCTCCCCTCATCAACTTTGGGCCAGCAGGGCTTCGGCTACGCCTCGGGCTGCGGCTTCGAACTCCGTGATGTCCGGGCGCTTGTTGCCGAACAAGCCGGCGTCCCAGCCGGTGTGCTCTACCTCGACCACGGTGTCGCCCTTGCGCACGATGACGTCGATCTGCAGGAACGCCGACTTGCCGTCCACCAGCACCGCCGTGGCCTCGTCGCCGAGTCCCTCCAGCGGCCGGTTGCTGATCGTGCCCTGGTTGTTCTGCTTCGACTGCGACACGCGCCGCTCGTACTCGGCGGCCGCGTCGCCCACGACGACGTAGGCGTCGGTGTTGCGCAGCCCGGACCCGTCCTCGCCCTTGGTCTGGTCCCACGCGCAGGACGTCTGCGTGTGATCGGCGAGCTTGCGCACCCGTGACATCGCGGGATTGCCGTTCGTGGTGCGCGCCTTGGCCAGCGCCGCTTCAGGGACGTCCGCGCAGACGCCGGGCATCGTGCCGCCGCGTTTGGGGCTGCCGCCGTCGGCGTTCGCGCCGAGGTACAGGAACCCGAACGTCGCCGCGGCGCCGAGCACCAGCACGCCCGCGATGATCCCGACGACGAGCGGTGCCCTGTTCTTCTTCGGCGGCTGCGGCCATCCGGGTGGAGGCGGCGGCTGCTGGTACCAGCCGTGCGGTGGTGGTTGGTTCATGTTTCCCCAGTTCCCCAGTGGTGCTGAAGGCACCGTAGAGGACCTCCCGGACCTGCGTGGGCTTGTCCACCAAAAGGGTGACGCTCTGGCATTGACACAGGGGTGCGCTCGCGCGCTACGATCATCCCGTTCGTTCGAACAAGAGTTCGAATAAGCAAGTCGCCGAACTTCCCGCGGCGGCCGTGCACAGGGGTGCGCACGGTCCGAGACGGGAGGTGGGTGGAGTGTCCAGGTCGGCAACGGCGTCGTTGGCCGCGCTCGGGGTGAACCCGGCCAGCGAGCTGACCAGCACCACCACCGACCACACCACGGGGCGGGTGTTGCCAGTTCGCGGGGAACTGGCGGGCCTGCTGCCGTGGGGCGGCTTGCGGCGAGGCAGCACGGTGTCGGTGGGCGGATCGACATCGTTGCTGCTCGCTCTGCTCGCGGGCGCGACCGCGGACGGCTGCTGGGCCGCCGTGGTCGGTCTGCCGCAGGTGGGCGTGCTGGCCGCGGCCGAGCTCGGGGTCTCGGTGCAGCGGCTGGCACTCGTCCCACGCCCCGGCTCCGATCCGGGACCGGTGATCGCGGCCCTGCTGGACGGCCTGGACCTGGTGGCCGTCGCCTGCCCACTACCTCCCTCACTCGCGCGCCGGCTGACGGCCCGCGCGCGTCAACGCCGTGCGGTGCTCATCGCGTGCGGCTCCTGGCCCTCGGCCGATGTGGAGCTGACCGCGGAGTCGGTGCGCTGGAACCCGCTCGACGACGGCGCGGAAACGTTGCGGCGTCAGGAGATCAGCGTGCGCAGTGGTGGCCGCGGTTCGGCAGGTAAGCCGCGGCACGTGCTGCTGACGTTCGGGGAAGAGGAAATCGAGCTCCCGCTGGTGGCCGGTGAACCTGCCGGGTCCGACGAGCCGGCTGATGCCGGTCCGGACCGGGTCGACGAGCTGGCCGCCAAGCGGGCTACAACCCGAGGTCGTCCTGCGTGAAGGACACCCGTCTCCTCGCGGTCTGGTGCCCGGACTGGCCGGTCGTCGCCGCCTGCACCGCCACCGGTACCGGTCAGCACGTGCCGGTGGCGGTCGTCGACGGCAACGAGATCGTGTCCACCTCGGCCGTGGCGCGCGCCGAGGGGATTCGCCGGGCGATGCGCAAGCGCATGGCCGAGTCGATGTGCCCCGAGCTGATCACCTTCGAGCACGACCCGCAGCGCGACGCCCGGTTCTTCGAGCCGGTCGCGGCGGCCGTCGAGGAGATCGCGCCCGGCATCGAGGTCGTGCAGCCAGGGCTGGTCGCGGTGCCGGCACGGGGACCGGTCGGGTACTTCAAGTCCGCCGAGCAGGCAGCCGAACGCATCGTGGACCACATCGCGGTGCACACAAATGTCGAGGCTCAGGTCGGTGTGGCCGACAGCTTGTTCGCGGCCACGAAAGCCGCGCACCGCAACGTGATCGTGCCGCCGGGCCGGACCGCGGAGTTCCTCGGACCGTTGGGCGTGCACGAACTCGACTCTCCCGAACTGGTCGACCTGTTGCGCAGACTGGGTTTGAAGACGCTCGGCGCGTTCGCGGAGGTGCCGGAGAACGCTGTCGCGTCGAGGTTCGGCGGTCCGGCCACCCGGCAGCACCGGCTGGCGCGCGGCCTGCCCGAACGTCCGCTCGACAAACGCAGACCCGCACCCGAGCTCGCCGTCGCGGAGACCTTCGACGAACCGGTCGACCGCATCGACTCGGCCGCGTTCGCCGCGAAGATCCTCTCGGAACGGCTGCACGAGAACCTCGCGAGCAGAAGTCTCGCGTGCACGCGCCTCGGCATCCACGCCCGCACCGAGAACGACGAGGAGCTGCACCGGGTGTGGCGGGCCGCGGAACCGTTGACACCACGGGGAATCGCGGACCGCGTGCGCTGGCAGCTCGACGGCTGGCTCACCCGCGAGCGGCTCACGTCCGGCATCAGGACGCTCACCCTCGAACCTGTCGAGGTCGTCAACGGCACCGCGCTGCAGCTCGGGTTGTGGGGCCACGACGACGAACGTGCGGTGCGGGCCCTGTTGCACGTCCAGGGTCTGCTCGGCCCCGACGGCGTGCTCACCCCGGTGCTCGACGGCGGCAGAGGACCGAAGGAGCAGGTCAGGCTCGTGCCGTGGGGCGACGAACGGGTGCCGTCGACGAACCCGGACCACCCGTGGCCCGGCCGGCTGCCGAGGGCGCCCGCGACGCTCGCCGACGACCCCGTCGTCCTCAAGGACGCGGACGGCGACGAAGTCGGCGTCACCGGCCGGCTCGAACTCACCGCGCAGCCGAAAAAGCTGACCGTCAAAGGGAGAACGCAGGAGATCAGCGCGTGGGCCGGACCGTGGCCGGTCGACGAGCGGTGGTGGGCGCCGGATCCGCACCGGGCCGCGCGCATCCAGGTGCAGACGAACGACCAGGCGTTCCTGCTGATCCGCAGGGACCAGAGGTGGTTTCTGGAAGGGGTGTACGACTGATGCAGGACGAGTACTGGGATTTGCTGGAGACCCTGATCCCGTTGCCGCGCAAGGAAACAAGTGGGCTGGAATAACCCTCCGGTCCGCTGGAAGGAGTTGGAACGGGCTCTTTCCGGCAAGCCCGTCGAGCAGAAACCCGACGGCGACGACGGTCCGGGATGGTCACGGCACCGCGACCGGTACACCGCCCCGCCGGGTTTCGAGCTGCGCGTGGACGAGCTCGCGGTCACCCGCAAGCGCGTGCCGTACGCGGAACTGCACTGCCATTCCAACTTCAGCTGGCTCGACGGCGCGAGCCATCCCGAGGAGCTCGTCGAGGAGGCACAACGGCTCAAGCTCGACGCCATCGCGATCACCGACCACGACGGCATGTACGGCGTGGTGCGGTTCGCCGAGGCTGCCAAGGAACTCGGGATGCACACGGTGTTCGGCGCCGAGCTCAGCATCGGGCTCGGCAAACCGGCCAACGGCGAACCGGACCCCGAGGGTGATCACCTGCTTCTCCTTGCGCGCCAACAGGACGGCTACCACGCCCTGTGCCGCACGCTCACCACCGGACACCTCGACCACAACGCGGAGAAGGGCAAACCCGTCTACGACATCGATCAGATCGTCGAGGACACCCGCGGCGAGGTCGTGGTGCTGACGGGGTGCCGCAAGGGAACCGTGCGCAGAGCGCTGACCAGGGAAGGGCCGGAGGCGGCGTACCGGGAGATCGTCAGGCTGACCGATCTGTTCGGCAAGGGACGCGTGCACGTCGAGCTGACCGACCACGGCCTGCCGGAGGACAGCAAGCGCAACGACCTTCTTTTCGCGATGGCACAGGACCTCAAACTCCCTGTGGTGGCAACGAACGCCGTGCATTACGCGACTCCGAGCCGTGGCCGGCTCGCCGCCGCGATGGCCGCCGTGCGCGCGCGAAGCAGCCTCGACGACATGGCCGGCTGGCTGCCGCCGTCACCCGCCGCGTTCCTGCGCAGCGGCGAGGAGATGTTCCACCGGTTCCGCCGTTTCCCCGGCGCCGTGCACAACGCCGCGCTGCTCGGCATGCAGCTGGCGTTCGACCTGAGGCTGGTCGCGCCGCGGCTGCCGCCGTTCGACGTGCCACCCGGTCACACCGAGAGCAGCTGGCTGCGCAAGCTCACCTACGAGGGCGCGCACCGCCGGTATCCCGACGGCGACGAGAAGGCGTTCCGGCAGATCGAGCACGAACTGAAGATCATCGAACAGCTCGAGTTCCCCGGTTACTTCCTCGTCGTGCACGACATCGTGGACTTCTGCCGGAGGAACGACATCCTCTGCCAGGGCCGGGGCAGCGCCGCCAACTCCGCGGTGTGCTTCGCGCTCGGCATCACCAACGTCGACGCGGTCCGCTTCGACCTGCTCTTCGAACGTTTCCTGGCTCCCGCCCGCGACGGCCCTCCCGACATCGACGTCGACATCGAGTCCGACCGGCGCGAGGAGGTCATCCAGCACGTCTACACCAAGTACGGCCGCCGCCACGCCGCGCAGGTCGCGAACGTCATCACCTACCGCGCCCGTTCCGCGGTGCGCGACATGGCCCGCGCGCTCGGCCACTCGCCGGGCCAGCAGGACGCGTGGAGCAAGCAGATAGACAGGTGGGGCCCGCTCAACACCACCACCGACGACTGCGACATCCCGCGTCCGGTGCTGGAGCTGTCCGCGCAGCTGGAGAACTTCCCGCGGCACCTGGGCATCCACTCCGGCGGCATGGTGATCTGCCACCGCGCCGTCAGCGAGGTGTGC
Organism: Lentzea alba; assembly: GCF_011067745.1. Taxonomy (GTDB): domain Bacteria; phylum Actinomycetota; class Actinomycetes; order Mycobacteriales; family Pseudonocardiaceae; genus Lentzea; species Lentzea alba. Next base: position 1,332,942 of record NZ_JAAMPJ010000001.1, on the reverse strand, counting down.
CCGGTGGAGAAGGCGCGCATGGACAAGCGCACGGTGCTGCAGTGGGACAAGGACGACTGCGCGTCCATCGGCCTGGTGAAGTTCGACCTGCTCGGCCTCGGCATGCTCTCCGCCCTGCACTACGCCATCGACCTCGTGCGTGACCACGAAGGGGTCGAGGTGGACATGGGAAAGGTGCCGCTGGACGATCAGCGCGTCTACGAGATGCTGCGGAAAGCCGATTCCGTCGGCGTTTTCCAGGTGGAGAGCCGCGCCCAGATGGCGACGTTGCCGCGGCTGAAGCCGCGCGAGTTCTACGACCTGGTCGTCGAGGTGGCGCTGATCCGGCCGGGCCCGATCCAGGGCGGTTCGGTGCACCCGTACATCAGGCGCCGCAACAAGGTCGAGGAGTGGGACTACGACCACCCGTTGCTGGAGAACGCTTTGAAGAAGACCTACGGCGTGCCGTTGTTCCAGGAACAGCTCATGCAGATCGCCGTCGACGTGGCCGGCTTCACCGCCGCCGAGGCCGACGAGCTGCGCCGCGCGATGGGTGCCAAGCGCTCGACCGCTCGCATGGAACGCCTGCGCGACCGCTTCTACGAGGGCTGCGCCGCGCAGGGCATCGACGAGGAACTCGCCGGGCGGATCTACGCGAAGCTGCTGGCGTTCGCCAACTTCGGCTTCCCCGAGTCGCACGCCCTGTCGTTCGCGCACCTGGTGTTCGTGAGCGCGTGGTTCAAGCTCTACTACCCGGCGGCCTTCTGCGCGGCCCTGCTCCGCGCCCAGCCGATGGGCTTCTACTCCCCGCAGTCCCTGGTGGCCGACGCTCGCCGCCACGGCGTGACGGTGCACGGCCCGTGCGTGAACTCGTCGCTCCCGTGGGCGAGCTTGGAGCGTTTCGAGGGTGCGAACGCCGTCCGCATCGGTTTGTCGGCGGTGCGCGGCGTCGGAGCTGCTGATGCCGAGCGAATCGTTGCGGCACAACCGTTCCGCGACATGGAGGACTTCGGCTCGCGCGTGCAGCTCAGCACGGCCCAGGTAGAGGCCCTGGCCACCGCCGGTGCTTTCGGGTGTTTCGGGCTGGAGCGTCGCGAAGCCCTGTGGGCGGCCGGTGCGGTAGCCGCGATCAGGCCCGACCGCTTGCCCGGCACCACGGTCGGCGTGGACGCGCCCGCGTTGCCCGGCATGGACGACGTCGAGCTGGCGGTGGCGGACGTGTGGGCCACGGGCCTGTCGCCGGACAGCTTCCCGACCCAGTTCGTCCGGTCCCAGCTGGACGCGATGGGTGCGTTGCCCACCGCCGCGCTCTCGTCGGTGAAACCCGGAACACGCGTGCTGATCGGGGGCGCGGTGACGCATCGGCAGCGCCCGGCGACCGCGGGCGGGGTCACGTTCCTCAACATCGAGGACGAGACCGGGATGGTGAACGTCGTGTGCTCGCAGGGGTTGTGGGCGCGGTACCGGCGGGTGGCGCGCAGCAGCGGGGCGATGCTGGTGCGGGGCGTGGTCGAGTCCGCGGAGGGTGTGGTCAGCCTGATGGCGGACCGGTTGCAGCACCTCGACCTGCGGATCCCGTCGAAGTCACGCGACTTCCGTTGACTGTGCCGCACGTCACATCTGCGAGTGTCAGGTCTGAGTCGGCTGGCTTGTCAGAAGACCGTCATCGAAATCCGGTGGCGTGATCATGAGGGGTGACAGGCCATGGAGAACAACCGCCACGTCGTCGTGCTGGGTGCGGGATACACCGGCATGTACGCCGCGATCCGTCTCGCGCACCGCACGCGGCGGACCGGTGTCCGCATCACACTCGTCAACCCGTCGGTGCGGTTCACCGAGCGCCTGCGGCTGCACCAGATCGCCGCCGGTCACACCCTGGCCGACCACCGGATCGCCGACCTGGTCGCGGGCACGAACATCACGTTCGTGCAGGGCAAGGCCATCGCCATCGACCCCGAGGGCCACAGCCTCGCCGTCGACGACGGCACGCTGCTGGACTACGACACCCTGGTCTACGCGCTGGGCAGCGCCACTGACACCAGCCTGGTCCCCGGTGCGGACGTCCACGCCTTCACGCTCAACGGTCTGGAGGCCGCCGCACGTTTTCACGACCGGTTGCGGGAACTGACCGCGGGCGACACCGTCACCGTCTGCGGCGGCGGACTCACCGGTGTCGAGGCGGCGGCCGAGATCGCCGAAGCCCGCCCCGACCTGAACGTCACGCTGATCAGCACGACCGAGCCCGGTTCGATGATGGGCGAGAAGGCGCGCGCGTACCTCCACCGGTCACTGGACCGCCTCGGCGTGACGGTGGCGGCCGGCCGACGGGTCGCCAAGGTGCTGCCCGACGCCGTCGAACTGGAGACCGGCGAGCGCGTCGAATCGGACGCCTGCCTGTGGACCGCGGGCGTCAAGGTGTCGCCGCTGGCCAGGGAGTCGGGCGTGACCGTGGACGACCGCGGCCTGATCGTGGTGGACGCGGCGCTGCGGTCGGTGTCGCACCCCGACATCCACGTCATCGGGGACGCCGCCGCGATCCGTCTGGCCTGGGGAGAACTGCACGGCACCTGCCAGAGCGGTCTGCCCACCGCCCAGCACACCGCCGACACCATCGCCCGCCTGGTGCGCGGCAAGCAGGCCAAGCCGTTCCGGTTCGGCTACTACCACCAGCCGATCAGTCTCGGCCGCCGCGACGCGGTCATCGGGTTCACCCACGCCGACGAGAGCCCGCGCCGGATCTACCTGAAGGGACGTGCCGCCGTCGTCTACAAGGAGATGGTGAGCAGCAGCCCGGTCAAGATGTTCAAGCTCAGCAAGCGCATGAACGTCAGCGCCACTGTCTCGAAGGGCGGCCGCGCGACCCGCCGGCCGTAGTTCCCCTGCCAGGACTCGAACCTGGTCCTCCCGCGTAACAGTCGGGCGTGCTGCCGCCAGCACCTCAGAGGATCGGTGGAGCAGTACCCCCGGCAGGAGTCGAACCTGCGTCTCCGGCAACGGATGCCGGTGTCGTGTCCGTTGGACCACGAGGGTGTGGCGGAGGATGCAGGATTCGAACCTGCGCGACGCTCGCGCGCCGACGACCGTTTTCGAGACGGATGCCTTACCGGACTCGGCCAATCCTCCATTGTCCTGCGTTGACTGCGCGTCCCGAAGGACGCCTTTCCGTCGGATGCCCGCGAGTCGAACGCGGTGTGTCCTCATCCCAAATGAGGTGGGTTGCCGTCTCCCTCGCACCCGTGAGTACCCCTGCCAGGAGTCGAACCTGAATCTCGGCGTTCGTAGCGCCGCACTCTCTCCATTGAGCTACAAGGGCAAAATTAAATGCACAGCAAAAAGAGAGCCGCCCTGTCGGTTTCCCGACGGGCGGCTCCCTGAAGTGGCTGGACTTATAGGCCACTACAAGGAGCTCACCTGCGGAAACGGTCGCAACGAACCGGGGCGCCGGGACGGGTGCGCGCACAGGACAGCGGTGCTGAATCGCCGCTCCTGACCTCGCGTGCTCATCATGACGTCCCCTTGGGTCTTGGTGTGTGACACAAGTATTGCGGCGGTCGGTGTCCGTCGTCAATCATTATTTCTGAACTCGTCCGAAACTCGGGAACGAAACTTCGGTCTCGAATCAGAACCCCGGGGTGCACCAGGGATTGCCGCACGAGCGCCTGCGGCTGGGCGGCCCGCAGGTGTCCACCTGCGTCGCGGGTCACGGCGACGCTTCGATCATCAGCACCACGAGTGACGTCACCCGCTTCCTCAGCGCACTCCTGGGCGGCCGGGCTGCTGAAGCTCGCACAGCTGGCGGAGATGCGATTCGCACTGCGAAATCCATTGGGCACCGCTACGTTCGAGCAACCGCGATCAAGCATGCATCTGGGGGTGGCGTGCCGCTTGAGCACCTTGAGCCGGCAGAACTCGACGTTCCCGACGATCCGAGAACGCGCGCGCATCTCGCGGACGATGTCCGATCCCAAGTTCAAGAACGGGATGTGGCCGCAGGCGGTGACCGGGTGAGGCCACGCCCGATCATCGCGTTGGCGATCACGGCGATGGCACTCGCCGGCGGCTGCACGGTCAAACCGGTGTCCACCACCACCTTCAGCAGCGCCCCGACACCGACCACCACCCCGGCTCCCGGTCCGGTCAAGTACGCCTCCGCGACCTTCAAGACCTGTCTGGAGATCCAGCAGAAGGTTCCCGGCCTGCCGTCCCCGCTGGCCTCCGAGCCGCTTCGGGGCGACGACCGGTTCTCGCTGACGTGCACGTTCACGACGTCGGAGAACGACGACATTCCGATGATCACCCTGGAAGTCGAGCTGTACGAGAACCTGCGGGACTCGTCCGGAGCGGAACGTGCGAAGTCGGGGTTCAACGCCACCCCGATGGGCGAGACGAAGGACAGCAGCCTGCATCTGGGTTCCGAGGCCCGGTGGGCGGACCCTGGTAGCGGTCCTGGTTGCCGGCTGAACGTCCTCGACGAGAACGCGGTGTTGATGACCAGGTACAACAACGTCGGCAAGAAGCTGGACCCGCGCAGCGAGGAGTGCCGTCGGCTCGCCAGTGACGTGGTGAAGCAGTTCTACGCGGCGATTCAGCCGTAGTTCGCTGTCAGAAACGGGAGAGCCGCCCTGCTCGGTGCGGCTCTCCCTGTCATTTCAGGGGCGTTCGTAAGTCATGAACGAAACTCCGCTCTCGAACAGTCGCGCGTCGGTGCGCTGGAACTTGGTGATGTCGGCCTTCCCGTCGAACAACGGGATACCGCGACCGAACACCACCGGGTGGATCTTCAGCAGCAGCTTGTCGATCTGCGGCAGCAGTTCGGCCGCCAGCTTGCCGCCGCCGCACAGCCAGATGTCGAGGCCGTCCTCTTCCTTCAGCGCCCGCACGCGACCGGCCACGTCCGAGCTGATCACCTCGACGTCGTCCGGGGTGTCGGTCAGGCTCGACGACACGACGAACTGGCGCAGGTGGGCGTAGGGCGAGGCCAGTCCGCCCGGGACCTGGTAGGTGTGGCGGCCCATCAGCACCGTGTCGAAGTTCCGGTTCGGCGTGTCCGAGAAGCCGAACGGTTCCCGGAGCTGGGTGGGCAGCGTGTCCGGGTAGTCGGCGTTGATGCCGGCCATGTGGTCGCCTTCGAAGACGAACCCGTCGAAGGTCCCGTCCTCGGCCGCGATGAAACCGTCCAGCGTCACTGCCACGTAGTAGACGAGCTTTCGCATGCAGATCATCCCCTCAGAACTCGTTCAACCACGACAACTGTAGTACTATGCCTGTAGTGGTTGTCAAGGAGGCATCGTGGTCCGGAACGAGGCACGGCGAACTGCTCTGTTGGACGCGGCGATCGACGTCCTGGCCGAGGAAGGCGCGCGGGGGCTGACCTACCGCGCGATCGACGCGAAGGCGGAGGTGCCCGCGGGCACGGCGTCGAACTACTTCGCCAACCGCGACGAGCTGATGGCCGAGGTCTCGACCAGGGTGACCGAGCGGCTCATGCCGTCGGACGAGTCGATCGCGGAGTCGCTCGCGCTGCCCAGGGACAAGGCGCTGAGCGTGAAGTTCATGCACGACATCATCAGGCGGGCGGATGCCAACAAGGCCTGTTATCTCGCGATGATGGAGCTGCGGCTCGAAGCCACGCGGCGCCCGGAGCTGCGGACGGCACTCACGAAGACGTTCGCCGCCAACCTCGACTTCAACATCGCGTTCAACGAGGAGTCGAAGCTGCCGGGCGACCGGATGACCGTCCTCCTCATGTACTTCGGGATGACGGGGTTGATCTACGAACGGCTGACGTTGCCGGGCGTGGTCGAACCGATGGACCTCGACCAGCTGATCGAGGTCCTCGTCGACCGCGCTATCGGCTGAGCGGACCGCCGGTGATCGTCAGGGCCACGGCGATCACCACGATGCCCAGGGTCGAGTACAGGAACGCGTCCATGCCACGGCCGCGGATCTTGATCAGACCCGCCTGCTCGTCGCTCACCAGGATCCGCAGCACGGCCGCGACCAGCAGCGACACGCCCAGCAGGACCGCGCCCTGCCGCCAGTGGTACTGGAAGATCCGCACCAGCCCGAGCGCGCTGACCCCGAGCACCAGCGCGAACGGCAGGTGCTTGCCGGGGCCGGACCGCCAGCGCTGTTCGGACATGAGCGCCTCGGCGTCAGACCGCTGCATTGGCGCGCTCGGCGGCTTCGACGGTGTTGGTCAGCAGCATCGCGACGGTCATCGGACCGGCGCCACCGGGGATCGGGGCGAGCCAGCCCGCGACCTCGCGGACCTCGGGAGCGACGTCACCGACCAGGCCCGCCTCGGTGCGGGTGATGCCGACGTCGACGACGGCCGCGCCCGGCTTGACCATGTCCGCGGTGATCAGGCCCGGGCTGCCGGCGCCGGCGATCACGATGTCCGCCCGGCGCACCTCGGCCGCGAGGTCCTTGGTGCCGGTGTGGCACAGCGTCACGGTGGCGTTCTCGGAACGGCGGGTCAGCAGCAGGCCGATCGGGCGGCCGACGGTGACGCCGCGGCCGACGACCGTGACGTTCGCGCCGGCGAGCGGCACGTCGTAGCGGCGCAGCAGCTCCACGATGCCGCGCGGCGTCGCGGGCAGCGCGGCCTCCTCACCGAGCACGAGCTTGCCCAGGTTGACCGGGTGCAGGCCGTCGCCGTCCTTGGCCGGGTCGATCCGCTCCAGGATCGCGTTCGCGTTGAGGTGCTTGGGCAGCGGGAGCTGCACGATGTAGGCGGTGACCTCGGGGTTCGCGTTCAGCTCGTCGATGACGGCCTCCAGCTCCTCCTGCGTGGTCTCCTCGGGCAGGTCGCGGCGGATCGACTTGATGCCGACCTTCTCGCACGCCCGGTGCTTGCCCTTGACGTACGAGTGCGAGCCGGGGTCGTCGCCGACCAGCACGGTGGCCAGACCGACCGAGACCGGCAGCGCGGCGACCCGCGCCTTGAGGTCCTCGAACAGCGCGTTCCGGGTTTCGTTGCCGTTGAGCAGCGTCGCAGTCACGTCTTCATCCTCCCATTGGGCAGCGCCGCGATGCCGACCGACACCAGCGTCAGCACCACACCTATCACGGTCGGCAACGCCAGATGCCCGCTCACCGCGTCCAGCAGCACGGCCCCGACGAGCTGCCCGCTGACCCCGCACAACCCGACCATCAGCACACCGATGAACCGCACGGACACGATCGCTCCACCCACCCCGACGATGCCGATCAACCCGCCCAGGTAGAGCCACCAGTGCGAGGTGAAGGTGCCCGGCACGCCACCCCACGCCACCAGGTTGACCAGCGACAACGCCGCCGTGCCCGCGGTGAAGTTCACCAGGATCGTCGCCAGCGAGTGGGCCGCGGCCTCGCGGACCAGCCCGTTCACCGCCTGCTGCCAGCCCATCAGCAGACCCGCGACCAACGGCAGCACCGCGAGCCACAACCCGCCGGGCGACGCGAACTGATGCGAGACGGCGACTGTGACCGCGATAACGCCGACGACCGCTCCAGCGACACGTGTGGTTGTGAACGGTTTCGGCTCGCCCGGCCCGACCCCGAGTCGGTCGATCACCATGCTGCTCACGACCTGCCCGATCACCACCGCGACCGTGAACACCGCCACACCGATGGTCGCGACCGCGAGTCCCTGCGAACCGACCAGCACGGCGCCGCTGATGCCACCGACGCACTCCCACCACCGGATGCGCCGATGTCGCAGCGCGTCGCGCAGCCGCAGCAGTCCGTCCCGTCCGGACTGTCGCGACAGGACCAGCACGAGCAGCACCAACCAGCCGCCGGCGAACGAGATCCACGCCGCCAGCAGGCCGTTCTGCAACGACTGGGCCAGCGATCCGTTGACGCGCGCCTGGACCGCGATGGCGAGTCCACCGACCGCGGCCAGCAGACCGCCGGTCACCTGCGTGGACCCCGACATTGCTCCTCCAGCCGAGACAGGGGTGTTCTTGATCAGCTTTAACCAGGCCCGTGCACCGCGTTATGGTCGGGCCTCCACCGTTCGGCGCAGTGGCGGGGGACGTGTGCGATCCGGCGAGTTGCGGGGGAAGATGTTGGCGTGTCCGAGCCGAAGCCGTTGAACCCTACAGAGCAGGACGCTCTGGTTAAGCAGATCGGCCTGACTCTCATGCGGGCCGCCCCCGAGGACTGGCGCAGCGTCATCGCGCAGTACCGAGCCACCGGCCGGTACTTCGAGCTGGAGGCCGAACTGCGCCTGCAGGACGGCACCTCGCACTCGTGGGCCGTGCCGCAGGACGTGGCCTCGTTGTTCGCCAGGCTGCGCGCGGGCATGCACCGCGAGGGCAGGGGCAGCTGGACGAACGCCCGTTACCAGCTCGATCACCCGTCCAGCTACAACCTCGACTTCGACCGCGCCGAGCCGAGCTGGCAGACGCCTCCTCCGCAGCAGGCGTACTTCGACGAGATGCGGTTCTTCCCGCGTGTCGACGAGAACGTGCCGGACTGGCTGCGCCGCCGGCTGAACCCGCCGACGCCGGTGTTCCGCACGGTCCGGGTGTTCGACGGGGCGGGCCCTGGCGGCCGTCCGTCGGTCAACCGGCCGCCGGTGCCGGAACCCGAGGTCGCGCCGCTGCTCGCGTACCTGTCGAACGCGCCGGTCGCCGTGGCCGGTCGCGGGTTCGACGCCGACGTGCTGGACCGAGAGTCCCCGCAGGTCGTGCCGTCCGGGTTCCAGACGGACGGTGCGTGGATCTGGCCCGTGGGCGTTTCGTACTACTTGCGCAAGTACGGCGTGCCGCCCGAGCCGGAGCTGGTCGAACGCGCCCGTGCCGCCGGGTTCAGCCTGCCCGAGGTGTCCGAGGAGTCCCGGCTCGCCGCCGCCGCGAACCTCGGCGCACCGGCCGCGCCTCCCGGAACCGTCGTGCCGGCACCGCCGCAGGTCGAGCCGGCACCCGAGCCGGAGCCGCAACCGCAGTCGGACGAGACGCAGTACGTCACGCCGCCGAAGTTCGACGACGAGCCGGAGCCCGAGGTCGAGGAGTACGACTTCGAGCCGCTGACGCCCGAGCCGCAGGCCGCCGAGGTCACGACCGAGCAGCCGCAGATCCAGCCCCTGATCCAGCCGCAGGTCCAGCACGTCGAGCCGGAGCCCGAGCGGGAACCGGAGGACGTCCCCGCCACGGTCGCGGTGCCGGTGCCAGGCGTCGACGGCCCGCCGTACCGGGTGGTCTTCGACTCCGACGGCGTGCCCGACGTCGACGACCGGCGTCTGCGCGACACGTACGGCGCGGGCATGGACCTCTTCGCGCCGCATCCGACCGAGGTCGAGGAACCGGAGCCGGTCGCCGTCGTGGTTCCGGCCCCGGTGCCCGACGTGGTGGCCGAGGAACCGACCGAAACGGACCTCGACCACGAACAAGACGTCGTGGACGTCGACGACGAACCCGAGATCCCGACCGCCGGGCCGGACGAGCCGGAGCTCCTCACACACCACCGCGAGGAGGAGCGCACGGACCACCTCGTCGCGGAGACCGCGGAACGCCCCCGCGACGCCATGCAGGACACGATGGCGTGGAGCCCGGTCCTCGACGAGCCCCAGGAGAGCCCGGCCGAGGTCACCGAGGAGCACCCGGTCGTCCCCGTCGCCGAGGACGAGCCCGACCTGACCGAGGACGAGGTCGAGTCCACCGCGTCGTTCGAGCGGGAGGCGTTCGAGCCCGCCGGTTTCGAGCCCGCCGGTTTCGAGCCGACCGGCTTCGAAGCTGCGGGGTTCGAGCCCCAGAAGCCGCACTTCGAGAACAAGTTCGAGTCGCAGTTCGACGCACCGCGGGTCGTCGAGCCCGTTGCCGAGCCCTCGCCGGCGATGGTCGCGCCGCTGCCCGTCGCGGCGCCCGCCCCGACTCACGTCGAGGAGACGACCCAGTTCGACGCGGCGCTGTTCAACGAGCCGGAGGTCGAGCCAGAGGTCGAACCGGAACCGGAGCCGGAGCCGGAACCGGTGAAGCCGCCGCGGCAGGTCACGCAGGAGGAGGACCGCGAGCTGGCGGGCACCCGCCGCGCGCTCGACGACCTCAGCGTGCCGCACGGCGTCTACCGGATCGGCGAGCCGGCCGACCGCACCTGGACGCTGCGCCTCGACGGCGACAGCTGGGAGGTGTGCTGGTTCGACCACGGCCCGAAGAACCCGGTGCGGTTCGACAAGGTCGAGGACGCGTCGGCGTACCTGGTCGGCAGGCTGGTGATGGGCAACTTCCGCACGATCGTGCGTACGCCGCCCCCGCCCCCGCCGCCGCAACGGCCGATGAGCAACGGTTTCCGCGAGGAGCCGCGCCGCCCCGTGCCGCCGCAGCGCCCGCCGATGCCGCCACCCGCCCAGCCTGCCCCGCAGGCACCCGCACCGCAGGCGGCACCGGTCCAGCAGGCACCCGCACCGCAGGCACCGCCACCGCCCGCGCCGACGCAGCAGGTCCCGGCTCCCGCGCCGGCACCGATCGCCGCGGCCGTGGCGCAGGAGGAGCCGTCGAAGCGGAAGTTCCCGATCTCACCGCTCGCGGGCGAGCCGCCGCTGACGTTGTTCCGCCACAAGCAGATGTTCGAACTGCCGGCGGGCACCGAGGTCGACCGCTACGGCGACCAGGCGGGCAACCTCGTCTACGTGGCGGGCACGCCGTTCCCGGAACGCAGCCTCGTGCCGTCGTGGATCAACCGCCCGTACCGCGTGTACCGGTTGCGCCGCCCGCTCGAGGTGCTGAGCGGGGTCGCGGTGCCGTGGTTCGAGCAGCCCGGTGGCGGAACCGCCTACCTGTTGCCGAAGGCGATCGAGGAGATGGTCGCCGACGGCGTCCTGGTGGAGATCACGGGATCAGCTGACCACTAGTCCGTAGGCGGCCGCGAAAGTGATCGCCTGCTCGACGTCGATCAGGGCTCCGGCGAGCTTGGCTTGCCGGAGCCCGTTCGCGTCGATCTGCGCCCCGCGCAGGTCCGCGCCTTCGAGCTTGGCGTCGAGCAGCCGTGCGCCCATCAGGTCCGCCTTGCTCAGGTCGGTGTCTCGCAGGTCGGCCTCGCTGAGGTTCGTCTCGCGGAACCGCTGCCCGCCGAGCTTCAGGTCGTACAGCGGTGCCTTCACGAACGACGCCAGCGTGAAGTCCACCTCGGTGAAGGTGATCGGCCGCAGCACGCAGTCGACGAAGTTCGAACCCATGAGGCTGCACGAGTTGAACGTCGACCGCGTCAGCACGGTGCGGTCGAAGGTGCACTGCCGGAACGCCGTCGCGTGGTGCTTCGACTCGCCGAGGTCCGTCCGGGTGAAGTCGCACCGGGTGAACGTGCACCCCGTCGTGACGAGCTCGCGGAGATCGGCTTCGGTGAAGTCGCAGTCGGTGAAAGACCGCTTCTCCCAGTGCTGACCGGGAAGGTTGGCGTCGGCGTAGTCCTCGCCGATCTCTTCGTCGGGGTTGTCCACTCTCACACTCTGCCATCGGCCACGTGTTGGTAACGTGCGGGACGCCGGGCGACCTGCCCGACGTCAACGAGGACCGTCATTCGGGAAGGCTCATGACCCGCACGCCCGTGAACGTCACTGTCACCGGTGCAGCCGGCCAGATCGGCTACGCACTGCTCTTCCGCATCGCTTCCGGCCACCTGCTGGGCCCGGACACCCCGGTCAACCTGCGCCTGCTGGAGATCACTCCGGCGCTGAAGGCCGCCGAGGGCACCGCGATGGAGCTCGACGACTGCGCCTTCCCGCTGCTGAAGGGCATCACGATCACCGACGACGCGAAGACCGCGTTCGACGGCGTGAACGTGGCCCTGCTCGTCGGCGCCCGCCCCCGCACCAAGGGCATGGAGCGCGGCGACCTGCTCGAGGCCAACGGCGGCATCTTCAAGCCGCAGGGCGAGGCGATCAACGCCGGCGCCGCGGACGACGTCAAGGTCCTCGTGGTCGGCAACCCTGCCAACACCAACGCCCTCATCGCCCAGCAGCACGCGCCGGACGTCCCGCGCGAGCGCTTCACCGCGATGACCCGCCTGGACCACAACCGCGCCCTGTCGCAGCTCGCCAAGAAGCTGGGCGTCGCGGTCACGGACATCCAGAACATGACGATCTGGGGCAACCACTCGGCCACCCAGTACCCGGACCTGTTCCACGCCAAGGTGGGCGACAAGACCGCCGCCGAGGCCGTGAACGACCAGGCGTGGCTGGAGAACGACTTCATCCCGACCGTCGCCAAGCGCGGTGCGGCGATCATCGAGGCCCGTGGCGCTTCCTCGGCCGCTTCGGCCGCGAACGCCGCCATCGACCACATCTACGACTGGGTCAACGGCACCGAGTGGACCTCGATGGCCATCCCGTCGGACGGTTCGTACGGCGTGCCCGAGGGCATCATCTCGTCGTTCCCCGTCAAGTGCTCCGGTGGTTCGTACGAGATCATCCAGGGCCTGGAGATCGACGAGTTCTCCCGCGGCCGCATCGACGCCTCCGTGGCCGAGCTGGTCGAGGAGCGCGACGCGGTGAAGGGCCTCGGCCTGATCTGATCCGTGCCTGTCCTTGATTGTGACAGTGTGGGGCGCGTGCGGATTCCATGGGACGTGCCCCAGCCACAGCTCTCCGACGACGTGCACCCTGCGCTCGCCGATGCCGCTCGTGCGGCGTCGGCGGCGTACGGGCGCGCCCGCTCGTTGCACACGCGCCTCGAACTCCGCGAAGAAGTGGCGGACGGCGCCGACGGAACACCGACGATGCGCGTCGATCGCATCGTCGAGGACGCGATCCTGGAATCCATCCACCGCAATCGCGTGAACCTGCTCTCCGAGGAAGCCGGCTTCGTCGACAACGGCTCCTCGATCACCCTCGTCATCGACCCGGTCGACGGGTCCGCGAACGCCGCGTTCGGCGTTCCTCTCTCGTGCTTCGCCGGCGCGCTCGTTGAAGACGGCACGGCTCGCGAAGCGTTGACGACATGGTTCGACACGGGCCGTGCGTGGCATGCGCGCGCAGGGGTTCCAACGGCGTTCCGCACGACTGGGCGTACGACGTTGGACGGCGCGTCCGTGTGTTTGATGCGCCCGAAGACAGGCACGCAGGACGCGTGGCTGCGCATCGCGAACCGCGCCGACCGCATCCGGGTGCTGTGCACCACCTGCCTGGAGACCATGCTGGTCGCCGAGGGCACGGTCGACGCGTTCATCGATCCGGGCAGCGACACGCACCGGATCATGGACCTCGCGACGGCGCTGGTCACCGTGCCCGCCGCGGGTGGCGTGCTGGTCGACCTGCACGGGCGGCCGTTCACGTTCGAGCCCGACCTGACCCACCGGTGGTCAGGCGTGGCGGCAGCGACTCCTCAGCTTGCCGAGGAGTTGATCGCGACGGTGCTCGGGGACTAGATGGCTCCCCGTGGCTCGACGATGCAGTCGGGACCGGGGAAGACCAGGCCCTCGTGGCCGTCGTTGAAACGGACCAGGTACGGCGGCTGGCCGTCGTTCCCGCGCACTTCGAGGATCTCGCCCAGGCGCTCCTCGAGGCCGACGGAGCGGCTGTGGACGTGGAGCCTGTCACCAACTGTTGCTTGCATGATGCTGCAACACCTCCGGTGTGCGGCGTGAGGCTTGGCGATGAACGCGTTAAAGCGTAGGCCGACGCCGGAGGTGCGCAACAGGGCTCAAATGCTCATCCGCCGCAAGCTGCGGAGACCTTCGCGACGAGGTCGGCCTTCTTCTGCACCCAGTCCGCCGCGGAGTTGACGTTCTGCATGCCGTTGGCCGCTTCCTCGAGAGCCTTCTTGACCTGCTCGTCCGGAGCGGAGTTCGCGAGGTTCTCGAGCTCCTTCGCCTTCGCCTGGGTGTCCTCGAGCGCCTTCTGCGGGTCGCTCAGGTCCGGCGAGAAGCCCAGCAGCGAGACCGCGTCGGCGCACAGCTTCACCTTGTCCGCGGTGTCGCTGACGCCCTGGATCGTGTCGCAAGCCGTCAGGCTGCCCAACGCGATGACGGCTGCTACCAGCGGTCCGACTACGCGCATTCGCTCTCCCTCTGCCCGATGTGTCCGTTTACCGTTACCAATTACTCTACCGATGTGCTTCTTGATCGACCTGGCGTTGGTAGAGCTTTCGGATGACGTCGTCGATTTCCGGCTCCACGACGGCGAGGTCGTGGACCTCCACCTGCCGCACCACCTGCGTGATCAACTGAGCCGCCGTGATCTCCGCTCTCCTGAACGTGAGGTGGTGTCGCAATCCGTTGGCCTCGCTGCGCACCGCCGTTACTCCTGGGACGTCCGGCGCCGGTCCGGGTTCCCGCAGGTCGATGACGAGCTCGCGGTCCGGGGTGACCTCGGCGCGCAGTTCGGCCAGCGGGCCGTCGGCGAGCACCCGGCCGTGGTCGATCACCATCAGCCGCGGGCAGAGACGTTCGATGTCGTCCAGGTCGTGCGTGGTGAGCAGGAGCGTGGTGCCGCGGCGGGTGTTGATGTCCGCCAGGAACTCCCTGAGGCGTTCCTTCGACTCCAGGTCCAGGCCGATGGTCGGTTCGTCGAGCACCAGCAGTTCGGGTGCGTGCAGCAGGGCGGCGGTGATCTCGCCGCGCATCCGCTGGCCCAGCGAGAGCTGCCGCACCGGAGTGATCAGAAGCTCTTGCATGCCGAGGAGTTCGACGCACTCGTCGAGCCGCGCCTGGTAGTCCTGTGTGGACACCCGGTAGATGGACTTGAGCAGGTCGAAGCTGTCCTTGAGCGGCAGGTCCCACCAGAGCTGGCTGCGCTGCCCGAACACCACGCCGATGCGCTTCGCCAGATCGCGCCGTTGCTTCGCCGGGTCCACCCCGCTGACCTGGATGTGACCGCTGGTCGGCACCAGGATCCCGGTCAGCATCTTGATCGTCGTGGACTTGCCGGCACCGTTCGGCCCGACGTACCCGACGGCTTCTCCCGCCTTGACGTCGAACGTGACACCGTCGACCGCCGTGACGGTCTTGTAGTTGCGCCGCAGGCCTTTCGACGTGGCGACCTTGAACTCCCTGCGGAGCTCCCTGACCTCGATCATGATCCCGTTCCCCGGTAGTGCCTGACCGCGAACCGCCACACGAGCCCGGCGACGGTTGCCGCCAGCGCCGCGACGAGCGGTGATGTCCAGCCGACCCAGCCCGGCAGGCCGAGCGGATCTTCTTTTCCGAGCAGAGCGAGGCTCGGGTAGTACGCGACGAACGCCCCCGGCACGATGAACGCCATGACCCAGCGCAGCGGCGCGGAGTAGACGTTGATCGGGTACGACGTGAAGGCGTTGCTGCCGTAGGTGACCGCGTTGGCGAACTCGCGCCCCTCGACGATCCAGAAGCAGATCGAGCACGCCACGACCCAGACCGCGCTGTAGATCACCGCGCCGGCCATCGGCGTCAGGATCGTCAGCACGATCTTCGCCGGCGTCCAGTCGATCGCGACGTGCGACAGCGCGTAGGCCATGACGGCGAGCGCGCCGGTGATGCGGCCGACCCTCCTGAGCCGGATGTCGGACACCATGATCTGCGGCAACGTGCCGAGCGGTCGCATCAGCAGCACGTCGAAGGTGCCGGTGCGGATGTAGGTCGGCAGGTTGTCGAGCTGCCCGGCGAACAGGTCCGCGACCCCGAACGCGGCGCCCGCGAACGCGTACATCAGCAGCACTTCGTTCTTGGTGAACCCGCCGAGCGCGTTGATCTGGCTGAACAGCACCAGGATGACGATCAGCTCGTAGGACTGCGCCATCACCTGCGAGACGAAGTCCACCGCGAACGACGCCCGGTAGACCATCTGGCTTCTGAGCTTCGCGGCGATGAGCTTGGGGTAGATGACGTCAGCCACCCTGGACCACCACCTTGCGCACCGCGCGCTGCAGCGCGAGATGCCCGGTCGCCAGCACGACCGCGGCCCAGAACAGTTGGTACAGCAGGAGTTTCGCGGTGCTGCCGTGCCCGAGGAACACGTCGATCGGTGCCTGCAGCAACGCCGGGAACGGCGTCATCCACAACGTGTCCCGAGCCCACTCGGGGAAGAACGAGATCGGCACCGTCAGCCCGCAGAGCAGGCCGGAGGTGACGTTCCAGAACCCGTACACCCCGCGGTTGTCGAGCAACCAGAACGCGCTGATCTCCACCAGGAACCGCACCCCGAAGCTGATCACGAGCGCGATGACTGCGCTGAGCAGGAAGAGCGGCCACCTGACCGGGTTGTCGGGGAACTGGAAGGGAAAAAGCAGCATGCCGAACACCATCGGCGGCGCCAGCCTGGTCATGAACGCGAAACCGCCGCGCCCGACGTCCTGGGCGAGCAGCGCACCCTGCAGGTGCCATGGCCGATACAGGTCGACCACGACGTCACCGGATCGCACGCGCTCGGCGAGCTCGTTGTTCCCCCACAACAGGACGAACCCGAGCAGCCCCTGCCCGATCCAGACGTACGTGTTGGTGGCAGCGATGTCGTAGTCCGCGATCTCGCCGTTCGCCGCCGTGACCGCGGCGGAGATGATGGCGAGGCGCAGCAGGCCGAAGACCACGTTCGTGGTCATTCCGGCCAGCATCGCTTGTCGGTAGGTCGAGTACCTTCGGAATCCAGCAATGATCAAATCGGCGTGAACACGCACGTCGATCTACGTTAGTGACCGTCGCAAGTGGATTTAGCTCGACCCGAACGCGCTGGTCACGACCTCGCCTGCCTCCGGCTGCGCGCCGAGGCAGAGGAAGTAGTTGCGGGTGCCGTCCTTGAACCCGACCGCGGTCATCTCCCAGCCGGTGGTGTCGACGGTAGGCCGGGTGCTGGCCTTCATCAGCGCCGGCGTGCAGACGTTCTTCACCTCGGCCGAAGCCAGCAACTCGTCGGAGTCGACCGCCGGGATGTCGCCGGAGAGCCAGCCCCCGCCGAACGCCTCCCAGTAGTGCTCGTTCGCGCAGCTGCCGACCTTGCGCGCGACCGCGGGCATGCCACCGATGCTCGTGATGCCGCGGAAGCAGGTCGACTGGTCGACGCAGAACCCGGCATCGCACTTCTTGAGGAACGGCGGGATGTCCTCGGCGCCGCCCGGCTGCGTCGTCGCCGGTCCGGCACCTTGGGCGGTCGCTTGTTCCTTGTTGAAGAAGTTCCACGTGAGCAGGCCGGCGGCGACCACGACGACCAGTCCTGCCGCGGCGGCGACCAGCGGCCACGGCTTGCGCTTGGGCTGGGGAGGGACCGGCACGGTGGGCTGCCGCATCGGGTCGAGCAGTTCGTCGCGGAACTGCGCGGCGCTCGGCGTGCGCAGGTTGGCGTCCGGGTGCAGGGCCCGCGCCAGCGTGTCGTGCAGCGCCGGCGGCACCCCGTCGACCGCGGCGATCGGCCTGCGCAGGATCTCGCCGAGCTGGTCGAACGACGTGATCGGCCACGGCACCGGACGCGGCGGCTTGCCGGCGAGCAACGTGTAGAGCGTCGCGGCGAGCGAGTAGACGTCGGCCTGCGGCGTGGGCTCGGCCATCGCGAACGCTTCCGGCGGCGCGTAACTGGGGCTCAGGGCGTCCCGCGTGACCGTGCTGCCACCCTGCGCGTCCAGCAGCGCCGCGAGCCCGAAGTCGGCCAGCTTCGGCGTGCCGTAGCGGTCGACGAGGATGTTGCCGGGCTTGATGTCCCGGTGCAGCACACCTTCCTGGTGTGCCGCGGCCAGCGCGTCCGCCAGCTTGATGCCCAGGTCTCTCACGTGTTCCGGGTGCAACGGGCCTTGCTGATCGAGCTGGTCGGCGAGCGACCCGCCCGTGCACAGCTCCATGACCATGTACGGCGTGCCCTGGGCGGTGATGTTCGCGTCGTGCACCCCGACGACGTGCGGATGCCCGGACAACTTCGCCGCGGCGTGCGCCTCGCGGAGGAACCTCCTCCTGTCGCGCTCGTCGACGAGCACCCTGTTGTCGATCTTCACCGCGACGTCGCGGCCGAGCTGTGCCTGATGGGCGCGGTAGACGGTGGCGAACCCGCCTGCGCCCAGGGGTCTCAGGTCGGACAGGCCGGGAATGTGGGGTGCGGTCACGCGCGGCAGCTTAGTTCCGCACCCCGACAATTCCGGCCTAGACCGTGCAGTTCAGCGAACCACTCCTGAGCGCGTGGCTGCTCGTGTTGTCGTCGTCCGACCACAACACGACCTTCTTGCCGTTGACGCAGCTCGGCGAGATCGCGAACCCTTCGAGGTTCACGTTCGGCAGTGTCGACGGCCGGTTGTACGTGGCCGTGACCTCGAAGCTGCCGCTGCTGAGGGCGAGCGTCGTCGTCCGCCCGCTGCAGTTGTTGTCGCAGCCGGCCCACAACTTGGCGCCGTCGAACTCCAGCTCCATCACCTGGCTCTGACCGCTCGCGAACGTGCTCAGCAACCTGGCGTTCGTGCCCTGCAAGGCGTACACGTACACCTCACCGGTGGCCTCCAACCCGACGAAGAACAACCCGCTGCCGTGGCCGGGGTAGTCCGCGGGGTTGTAGGTCTTACCGCTGTCGTCCTTGAAGCCGTTCTGCGTGAGGAACGAGTCCGGCACCCACGAGATCGCCTCGGGCCCGTCGTTGGGATCGACCTCCGGCATGCCACCGAGCTCCCACTCGGCAATCGCATTGCTGCCACTGCCGTACTTGAGAATCATCGGCGCGCTCACGTCACCGTCGTCGTTGTCGCGCTCGACCGCGACGAAGAGCCCGTCCGGCGTGCTCACGACCCCTTCGGCATCGGGGTCGCCCTGCCCGTCCGCGAAGTTGAGCGACCGCTTCTGGTCAACCTTCCAAGTACTTCCGCTGGGCACGAGCCGGTACAGCGTCGAGGGCCCGTTCTTGACCGCCCACACGACGCTCGGGCTCTCGAACGACAACCCGCTCAGGTTCTTGCCGAAGACGTTCGTCCCGTCCGCGTACCTGGTGGCGGAGTCGCCCGGCCACGACGTCGCAGCCTCCGCGGGAATGCAGGCCAGACCCAGCACGAGGACGGTGAACACGCCAATCGCCTTGATGCGCAACGCAAACGCCCTTCTCTCACGAGGCAGGATGATCACACCTCGTTCGGGGCGGCGGACGTCCAGTGCACCAGACGACGAACAGTTCGGGCTACTTCTTGGCGGCGGTCTTGGCCGCCTTCTTGAAGTCGCGCACCTCGAGCAACGACTTCTGATCGGTCACATCGGCCACGCTACGTCGGCTTCCCTGCTCGCCGTAGTGCCCGGCCGCCTCCCGCCAGCCCTCGGGCTGAACGCCGAACTGCTTGCCCAAAAGGGCGAGGAAGATCTTGGCCTTCTGGTCCCCGAACCCCGGCAACGCCTTGAGCCGCTTGAACACCGTAGCCCCGTCACCGTCGGCCCAGATCTTCGTGACGTCCCCGTCGTACTGCTCGACGACGAACTGGCTGAGTGCCTGCACTCGCTTGGCCATGCTGCCGGGGAACCGGTGCACGGCGGGCGGGGTGGCCATGATCGCGGCGAAGGTCTCCGGGTCGGCCTCGGCGATGCGGTGCACGTCCAGGCCGTCCATGCGGTCGGCGAGGACCTTGGGGCCGGAGAACGCCTTCTCCATCGGAATCTGCTGGTCCAGCAGCATTCCAGTCAGCAGGGCGAACATGTCCTTCGCCAGCAACGCGTCCGCGTCGGGGTTCTGCGCGAGGCACAGCGTGCGGGTCATAGCGGGAAGGATGACACGTCACGGAGAAGATCGCCGATAGCGGCCCGGCGCGATGCCGAAGGACCGCTTGAAGGCCGTGGCGAACGCGAACTCCGAGGTGTAGCCGACGGCGGCGGCGACGGAGTTGAGCGGCGCGTCGGTGGAACGCAGCACGCGTGCCGCCAGGGTCATTCGCCACCACGTCAGATACGCCAGCGGCGGTTGGCCGGTGTGATCGGTGAAGCGGCGAGCGAACGTCGCGCGGGAGAGGCCCGCGGTGGAGGCGAGCCTGGCGACTGTCCACGGTGCGGCCGGCATGTCGTGCATGGCTTGCAGGGCGGTGGCCACCGGATGATCGCGCAGTGCCGCTGCCCAGCCTGTGCCGGTGGTGGTGCACCAGGAGCGGAGGGCGTGCACCAGCAGAACGTCGAGCAGTGCGGGAACCAGCGCGTCTGAGCCCAGGTTCGGTTGAGCCAGTTCGGCGTTCAGCAGCGTGGCGGCAGGGGATGAGGGTGCGCGCAGGAGCCCTGGCAGCGAGCGCAGGAGCGGGTGCAGGCGGGACGGGTCCACCTCGTAGGCGCCGCAGAGCGTGACGCACGGGCCTTCGCCGGACATCGTGTGTCCTTCGTCGAACACCACGACGATGTCGCCTGCGTGCAGAGTCATGTCCCCGAGCCTGCACTTCCCGCTGACCACGACGTGGAAGCCCAGCGAGCCGGGTACCGGTGGGTAGCGTTGTTCCCAGGAACCTTCGCGTTCGAAGCGGGCGGAACGGGGTGTGCCGGTGCGCATCACGGTGATCACGTCGCTCAGCACGTCCACGATGAGACGATCTCATATGAAGTTGAGCTTGCAGCACATGGATGGTCTCGCTGGCGCCGCTTAGCTTGATCGTCATGAAGATCGCGCGCATCCACGAGTTCGGCGGGCCGGACGTGATTCGGCTCGACGACGTACCGCTGCCGGTGCCAGGGCCTGCTGAGGTGCTGGTCCGGGTCGCAGCGACCAGCTTCAACCCCACCGAGGGCTGGCTGCGGAGAGGCATGGTGCCGATGCCGGTGACGTTGCCGTTCGCGTTCGGGTGGGACGTCGCGGGCACCGTGGTCGAGAGCGGAGAGCAGGTGGTCGGCTTTCTCGACGGCGGTGCGGCGGCAGAGTTCGTTGCGGCGCCTCGGGAGCGCCTGGTCTCGGCGCCGCGGAACGTGCCGTTGCACCACGCGGCGGCGTTGCCGTTGGCCGGGCTCACCGCGTGGCAGGCGGTTGCCCAGGCGCGGCTGCGGCCGGGCGAACGAGTGCTGGTCAACGGTGCGGGCGGTGGCATCGGTGGAATCGTCGTGCAGCTTGCGAAGCGCGCTGGAGCACACGTGATCGCGACCGCGTCGCCGCGCAGTGCCGCCGCGGTCAGGGCGTTCGGGGCGGACGAGGTCGTCGATTACACCCTGGCTCCGCTGCCGCAGGACGCGGACGTGGTGCTCAACCTCGTCGGTACCGCGGACGTGCCTGCCGGTGCGCGGACGGTGTCCATCACGACCAAGGTCGGTACGCACGTGGTCACTCGTTACGACCGCACTGAGCTGGCTGAACTCGTCGCCCTCGTCGAGAGCGGCGAACTGGCGCTCGATGTCACCGAAGTGCTTCCGCTCGACGCGATCGCGGAGGTGCACGGGCGCGGTGAGGTGGGCGACATCCGCGGGAAGATCGTGCTCACGCCCTGAACGGAGGTGGGAACTAGGCGCCGGCCACGCGGACTTCCGACACCACCTGGCGCACCAGCACGCGCAGTGCCTCGCGGTCGACGGTGGCCGGGTCGTCGGCCAGCCAGTCGCCGATCTCGCGCACGAACTGTTCCGGGGTCATCGGCGGCACGTCGAAGTCGAGGTCGTCGTCGCAGGTGACTTCGCCGGCTCGGCTCGGGTAGACGATCAGGGCGCCGCGGACTTCGAGCCACGGCAGCACTTCGGCGAAGCGTTCGACGCCTTCGAGGAGTTGCGAGCCGCCGCCGCGGAACGGGTGGCCGTTGCGCCAGAGTTCGCCGTCCTCGTCGCAGTAGTAGTGGCCGGGCAGCCACGACTTCGACTCGATCAGGACCAGGCGGCGGCCGCAGAGCAGGGCGTGGTCGACGTCGGTGAAGACGGAGCCGGGCCAGGCGAGGCCGTGGAAGATGCGCACGCCCGGTAGCTGCGTCAGGTACTCGGTCAACAATCCGGCGGTCAGCCGTTCGCGTCTGTTTTCACCCGTACGGCCGAAAATTGTGTTCCCGTCGTACTCGCCGGCGAACGCCCGTTCGGCCCGCGCGGTCACGATGTAGCGACGTACCAGTCGGAACGCGGCGTAACCGGCGCCCGCCACGAGCGGCAGCCAGACGGCCAGCAGCAGCGGGGACAGCGGCAGCGCCAACGGGATGAGCAGGACGAACCATCCGCCGATCGCGGCGGCCGCCGGGGCGTGGCCGAGGCCCGCGGCGGGAACGTAGCGGACGCGCGCACCCAGGTCGATGCGGTTCCACCAGTCCATCGCGCCGAGGTCGACGCGGGGGCGTGGGGCGGTGTAGTTCGGGTCGTCGCCGAAGTCGCGCAACCTGCCCGCGCGGCCTGTTCGACGAGGTCGCGGGCGTGCCTGCGGGCGGATGACCGGTGGTGGCGGCGCGGCGGGGCGGTCGTAGTCGGCGCGCCGGACCGGGTCCTTCAGCGTCTCGTAGGCCTCCTGGAGCATGCGGAAGCCGCCAGACGTCCCACCCGCGTCGGGGTGCATGACCTTGGCGAGAGAGCGGTAGGCCGACTTGATCTCCGAGGCGCTGGCGCCCCGGCTGACACCGAGCAACTCGTAGTAGTCGATCCCTGGCACGACACCGTCCAGTCCGAGGTTGATGCACGAACCTTATTGGGTCCAACACTTTCGCAGGGCATACGGCCCGGCATTCGCCGACTAGTGTGGTCCTCACGCAGTGCGATGGGGCCTGTAGCGCAGTGGTCGACGCGCCCTCCGTCATGGAGGGAGAACGCCGGTTCGAATCCGGCCGGTCCCGCTCTCTCAGGGGACACCCTCCCTGGCTCCCGCGTTCCCTCCTTCCCGACTCCTCGTACGGCCCGGTCGTGGTTCCGGTTCAAGCATTGACGACAGTGGTCTAGTCCACTTAGCTTGAGAGCAGCGCCGCCGCGCCGTCACCCATCGAGGAGACCGCCATGTTCAGGCGCAGAATCATCGCGGCGACAACGGCCCTGCTCATCGCCTTCACCCTGGCAGCACCGGCTTCCCAGGCCGCTCCGCAGGAAAACGTGGGCGCTCAGGCGATCACCAACCGCGTCGTCGGCTACTTCGTGCAGTGGGGCGTCTACCAGCGCAACTACCACGTCAAGAATATCCGCAGGTCCGGTTCGTCCAGCAAGCTGACGCACATCAACTACGCGTTCGGCAACGTCTCCGGCGGCCGCTGCGTCCTCGGCGACGCCTATGCCGACTACGACAAGTTCTACGACGTGGCGTCCTCTGTGGACGGTACGTCGGACACCTGGGACGCGGGTGCGTTGCGCGGCAACTTCAACCAGCTGCGCAAGCTCAAGAAGCTGCACCCCGGCCTGAAGGTCCTGTTCTCCTTCGGCGGCTGGACGTGGTCCGGTGGCTTCCCAGCGGCGGCGAGCAGCCCGAGTGCGGCGGCGGCGTTCGCGGACTCCTGCTACAAGCTCGTCGAGGACCCGCGCTGGGCGGACGTGTTCGACGGCATCGACATCGAC
This sequence comes from Lentzea alba, assembly GCF_011067745.1. GTDB lineage: Bacteria > Actinomycetota > Actinomycetes > Mycobacteriales > Pseudonocardiaceae > Lentzea > Lentzea alba. Next base: position 1,309,656 of record NZ_JAAMPJ010000001.1, on the reverse strand, counting down.
TGGGAGTATCCCAACGCGTGCGGACTCACCTGTGACACCAGCGGTTTCAACTCGTTCAAGACGCTGATGCAGGCCGTGCGCAACCGCTTCGGCGGCAACAACCTCGTGACCGCCGCGATCACCGCGGACGCGTCCACCGGTGGCAAGATCGACAAGGCGGACTACGCCGGTGCCGCGCAGTACGTGAACTGGTACAACCCGATGACGTACGACTTCTTCGGTGCCTGGGCGGCGCAGGGCCCGACCGCGCCGCACTCGCCGCTCACCAGCTACACCGGCATCCCGCAGCAGGGCTTCAACACCGACGCGGCGATCCAGAAGCTGAAGAGCAAGGGCATTCCGGCCAACAAGATGTTGCTGGGACTGGGTTTCTACGGCCGCGGCTGGACCGGCGTCACCCAGTCGGCGCCCGGTGGCACGGCGACGGGTGCGGCGCCCGGCACGTACGAGGCCGGCATCGAGGACTACAAGGTGCTCAAGACCCGTTGTCCTGCCAACGGAACCGTCGCGGGCACGGCGTACGCCAAGTGCGGCAGCCAGTGGTGGAGCTACGACACCCCGGCGACGGTCCGCAGCAAGATCTCGTGGGCGAGCGGCCAGAACATGGGTGGCGTGTTCTTCTGGGAGCTCTCCGGAGACACGTCCAACGGTGAGCTGATCAGTGCGATCCGGTCCGGCATCGGCTGAGCGAGCCGGAAACCCGTGGCCGGACCTCGTGTCCGGCCACGGGTTTCACGAGATCAGCAGCCGCTCGACTCGATGCTCACTTCCCAGGCCGAGTCGGAGTCCCAGTCGGCCAGGCCAACGGCGCAGCTGCTTCCCGGCGAGTAGACCATGTTGCCGTAGTGCCGACCGGCCGTGGGCTTGGCGTCGTAGCGGACGATCTTGTTCCGTCCCTTGTCCCACACCGTCAGCTCCAGGCTGGGAGTGCCGCCCGCGTAGTTCGGGGTCTCGATCCAGTTCGTCTTGCACGTGCTGGAGTAGTACAGGATGAACGTGCCCTTCGCGGTCGCCTTGCGACCGGACTCCGACCGGCCCCCGCAGCCGCTGTCGTAGGGGTCTTTGCCGTCGCAGCCGGTGCCGCTGCAGGTGGCGGCGGCGGAGATCGGAGCCTCCGGCGCGGCGGTCGCGGCCGCCGTGAACCCACCCAGCAACGCGATGGAAAGGCCGGCGGTAGCAGCCGCACTGGCCAGCAACTTCTTCCCCATTTTGACATCTCCCTCAAATGTGAACATCCCCGCGACCCGAATTCCGGTCGCGAGCAAAATGCTGCCCACGCCGCCCTGCAGGATTCTTGCCAAAAGCTGGACAGTGCTTGGACCTGCACGGACGGCGGTGCCAGACTCGGCGCCGCGGGTTGGGGAGCCCGCGGTATCGCGTGGGGGGATTGATGGAGTTCCGCATTCTGGGACCGCTCGAACTATTCGACGGTGAGCAAAACCTCGCATTGGGAACGCCGCGCACCCGCGCGTTGCTCGCGGTTTTGCTCACCGCGCCCGGCCAGCTGTTCAGCATCGATCGCCTCGTCGACGAACTGTGGCCAGAGGAACCGCCGGAGGACGCCCGAGCGCTCATCCACAGCTACATCTCGCGGCTGCGACGCGTGCTCGGCAACGCCTCCGGCCGCCTCGTCAGCCGGAAACCGGGCTATCTCGTCCACGTCGACGAAAACGAGCTCGACCTGCATCGCTACCGGCAACGGGTCGCGGAAGCACAGGCCGCGCGCACGCCGCAGGATCGCGTCGAGCTGCTGCGCCTGGCCGAGAAGAGCTGGCACGGACCGCCGTTCGCCGACGTGCCACCGACCCCGGCGATCGTCGCCGCGGCCGCCCGGCTCACCGAACTGCGGCTCGCCACCCTCGAGGAGCAGTTCGACGCGGCCCTGGCCGCCGAGCACGACGTGATCGCCGAGCTGGCCGAACTGGTCGCCGCACACCCGTTGCGCGAGCGGTTCGTCGCGCAGCTCATGCGCGCGCTGCACCAGGCGGGACGGACGGCGGAAGCGCTCGACGCCTGTCAGCGGACCACCGATCGGCTGCGCGAGGAGCTCGGCGTCGATCCCGGTCCCGCGCTGCGCGACGCCCACCTCGCGATCATCGCCGCACCGGCCTGCGCCGGCCGCGCCCCGTGCCAGTTGCCGGACGACCTGCCGCCGCTCGTCGGACGGGACGACGCGCTCGCGACCGGCCGTGAGGTGCTCGCGTCGGCGTCACCCCGGCTCGCGGTGACCGGACCAGGCGGTGTCGGGAAGACGACCTTCGCCCTGTGGCTCGCACACCGCGAGCGCGACCGGTTCCCCGATGGCGTCGTCGTGACGAGGTGCGGTTCCGCGCCGGTCGACGAAGCGGTGCTGACCAGGCTCCTCGGCGCGTTCGGCCTCCAGCTCGACCGGCTGCCCGCCACCCCGCGCGAGCGGGGCGAGTTGTTCTGGGGCCTGCTCGGCACCCGGCGAGCGCTGATCGTGCTCGACGACGTGCCGGACGAGTCGCACGTGCGTCCCCTGCTGCCCGTCGCCGCCGGGTGCGGGCTGGTGGTGACCAGCCGCAGGAGGCTCGCGGGACTGGAGTCGCTGCGGTCGCTGCCGTTGGACGTGCTGCCCGCCGATGCCGCGATGTCGTTGCTGCGCACGGAGGCCGGTAGCAGGGAGATCGACGAGGACGCGAGCTCGATCGTCGAGGTGTGCGGCGGGCTGCCGCTGGCGATCAAGGTGGCCGGCGCGCGGTTGCGCACGCGCCCCAACTGGAAGGTCGACGACCTCGCCCGCCGGCTCGCCGACACCCGCGGCCGGCTCGACTGGCTGCAGCTCGGCGACCTCGGCGTGCGCACCAGCCTGGTGCAGAGCGTTTCCTGTCTGACGGACGACCAGCAGCGGCTGCTCTGCCGCCTCGGGCTGCTCGGCACCGGAGAGTTCGCGGGCTGGGTGACCGCCGCGCTGCTCGACCGCGACCTCGGCGAGGCGGAGCGCGTCCTCGACGATCTGGTGGAGGCGCACCTGGTCGAACCGGCCGGACACGGCGTCACCGGGCCGCGCTACCGCATGCACGACCTGATCGGACTGGTCGCCGCCGAACTCGCCGATCCGGGCGACCTCGCGTCGATCACCCGGCTGCGACTCGGCTGGCTCGCGCTCGCCGTCGCGGCCGACGACCAGCTCGCGCGCTGGTTCGGACCCGACCGCGAGCCCGCACCGGCCTGGCGACCACCGGCGGACACGATCGCGCAGGTCGCCGCCGATCCGCTGCGGTGGTTCGACGAGGAGTACGACGCACTGGCTGCGGCGATGCGCGGCACCGACGCCGTGCCGTGGGCACGGCTGGGGTGAGAATGTCCGGGTGGACGCACTCGAACGCCTGCGCCGCCTTTGCTTGGAGCTGCCCGAGGTCACCGAACGGCTGAGCCACGGCGAGCCCACGTGGTTCGTGCGCGGCAAGAAGACCTTCGTGACCTCGGCGAACCAGCACCACGACGACCGCGTGGCGTTCTGGTGCGCTGCCGGCCCCGACGTGCAGGCCACGCTGGTCGCCCAGGCACCCGAGCGGTACTTCCGGCCGCCCTACGTCGGTCACCGCGGCTGGCTCGGCGTGTACCTGGACGTCGAGGTGGACTGGGACGTCATCGGGGACCTCGTCGAGGACGCCTATCGGGTGATTGCCCCGAAGACCCTGATCGCGCAACTCGACGCCTCGAGTTGCCGACCCGACTGACCTGCCGCAGTCTTCCGCGCATGGCGACCTGTGACGTCTGTGGCAACGAGTACTGGATGGCCTTCGAGGTGCGCACCGTCGGCGGCGGCGTGCACACGTTCGACAGCTTCGAGTGCGCGATCCAACGGCTCGCGCCCCGCTGCGAACACTGCGACTGCCGCGTGATCGGGCACGGCGTGGAGGTGGAGGGCCGCTTCTTCTGCTGCGCCCACTGCGCGCGTTCGGCGTCCACCGACCTGGGCGCGATGATCCGCGACACCGTGGGTGCCCATCCGGGTTAACGCAGCACTTGGTCCAGACTCAGCGGCACGGGCGGCGGCAGTTCGTCCGTGCCCGCTCGGAACGACTCCAACAGGTAGGCGCACAACCGTTTCGACGCGGCCGTCGCCATCTCCACCGGCACACCGCTGAGACCGCCGTTGGCCATGAGCACCAGCGTCAGGTCGTGCGGCGAGAAGTCGGCACGCAGCTGTCCGGTGTCCTTCGCCCGTTGCGCCAACGCGGTGAAGCCGTGCCACGTGCGCTCCCGCACCTCGGAGTGCAGGTCGGGGAACCCCGCGACGAACGCGGCGGTGAACCCGCGGTCGCTCGCCTGCAGCAGGCACACCTTCTCGATCACCGTGCAGAACCCGCGCCACGGGTCCGGATCGGTCAGCGCTTCGTCGATGACGGCCTGGCACAAGGCGAACTGCTCGGTGAACGCCTCCCGCACCAGCGATTCCTTCGTGGGGAAGCGCCGGTACAACGTCGCGATGCCGACGCCGGCACGCCGTGCGATCGCGGCCATCGGCACGTCCAGCCCGCGCTCGGCGAACAGCTCACGCGCGACGGTCAGCACTCGCGCACGGTTCTCCCGCGCATCGGCCCGCATCTGAGACGGTTCAGCGCTCACTTCTTCTCACTTCGGGCCAAACGGACGGGGGTCTCCACTTACCAGGCTACGTTGGCGGACATGAACTTCAAGGGAGCGTTCGTCCGCCGCATGAACAGGATGATGGTCGGGCTGCGCGACGCACCGCTCGTGGGGAAGTACGTGCGCAAAGGCATCACGGTCGTGTCCTACACCGGACGGCGTTCGGGCCGTACGTTCTCCACGCCCGTTGGCTACCAACGCAAAGGCGACGTCATCGACATCCAGGTGATGATGCCGGACGACAAGACGTGGTGGCGCAACTTCAACGGCGAAGGTGGCGCGCTCACCCTCGACCTCGAAAACGGCAAAACGACCGGACACGCGACATCGCACCGTGACGACAAGGGGCGCGTCACGGTGCGAGTGCAGCTCTAGGGGGCGCGTCCCAGGACGTCGGCGAGGTAGCGTCGGCACGTGCCGGAGCAGGGAGAGGTCATCGCCGAGCGGTACCGGCTGATGTCGCCGATCGGACACGGGTCCATGGGGGACGTCTGGCAGGCACGCGACGAGCGCCTCGGCCGGGTGATCGCGGTCAAGCTGCTCAACGCGGACCGGCGGTCCCCGGACGCGGTCGCACAGATGCTGCGCGAGGGCCGGGTCGCCGCCCGGTTGCGCCACCCGTTCGCGATCAGCGTGTACGACGTCGTCGAGCACGGCGGGAAACCCTGTCTGGTGCTGGAGTACCTGCCCTCCCGCAGTCTTGCCGCACTGATCGCCGAACAGGGCGCGCTGCGGCCGGACGTGGTCGCGGCCGTGGGCCGGCAGATCGCCGCCGCGCTGGCGGCGGCGCACGCCGAGGGCATCGTGCACCGGGACGTCTCGACGTTCAACGTCCTGCTGGCCCAGGACGGCATCGCGAAGATCACCGACTTCGGCATCGCCCGTGCGGTCGGCGAGGGCACGGTGACCGATGCCCGCGTGATCGTCGGGACGCCGGCATTCCTGGCACCGGAGGTGGCGGCGGGTGAGGCGGCGACGTTCGCCTCGGACGTGTTCTCCCTCGGCGCGACCCTCTACGCGGCGCTGGAGGGCACGCCGCCGTTCGGGTCGGACGAGAACCCCTACGCGCTGCTGCAACGTGTCGTCCGCGCGGAGGTGACGCCGCCGCGGTCGAGTGGTCCGCTCGTCGAGGTGCTGCTGCGCCTCCTGCGTCGTGACGTGGCCGAACGCCCGACGATGGCCGAGGCCCACAAGATGCTCGCCGCGGTCGCCGAAGGACTGCCGCTGCCCGAGGTGGCCCCGAAGACCGGGACGCGGCTGCTGCGCGTGCGCCGGTACCGGCCGCGCCGGGTGATCGCGCTGGTCGCCGGTGCCGCCGTGCTGGTCGCCGGCGGCATTGCGATCGGCACCTTCGTGCAGGGCGAACGGCTCGGCAGTGCCCAGGCCACCTCCACCACGACCTCCGCTACGACCACTGCGCCCGCGACCGTCTGCGAAGCCCGTTACGGGGTGACCAACTCGTGGCCGGGCGGCTACCAGGTGGAGGTGACCGTGCGCAACACCGGCCCGCGCGGCCTCACCGGCTGGACCGTCACGTGGCAGGCACCCGCTGGCCACACCATCGGCAACCTGTGGAACGGCACCCTGACCCAGAACGCGAGCGCGGTGACCGTCACCAACGCCGGCCACAACGCCGTGCTCCCCACCGGGGGAACCACGACGTTCGGGTTCGTGGCCGCCGGTCCCGAACCTGCAAGCCCGTCCGTGACCTGCTCCGAGGCCAACTGAAAGCCTTACGCGGCAAGCCGGCGGCGTTGCAGCATCGCCGCCACCAGGTAGGCGCCGCCGCCGAGCACGGCCAGCACGCCGAAGAAGCCGGCGCCGGGTACGAACAGCGTCGCCGCCGCGACCAACATGAGCCAGGTGCCCAGGTTGTAGTGCAGGGAGTTGCCGCGAACAGCTCCCTCGGCGATGTAGATCAGGCCGACCACGATGGTCGAACCGGCGGGCCAGAGCACGGTCTGCAGCTCCGGTTTGTCGAACACCGTGCTCAGGGCCGTGATCATCAACGCCAGCGCGGCGAAACCGGTGACCCAGGCCGTGCCGACCAGCTTCTCGGCGCGTCGGCGAGCCTCCGAGGCGGCCTGCTGAGCCCGCAGCGACGCGGCCATGGCGAAGACGGTGCCGGCGACGAGGCCGGTGGCGAGCAACGCGATCGGCAACCACGAGGGCATCAGCACGGCGCCTGACCTGGAGAGCAGCGCGGAGCCGTGGCCGAACACGTAGCCGAACGCGAAACCCAGGTAGGCGGCGCGGTTGTCGACCTCGGTGGACGTGACGGTGGCGCGGATCGCGGTGGCGTTCATGGCGGGGACCTCCGGGAAGTCAGACGAGTGACGTGATCAGGCGCGGTGCGATGGTCATGAGCTGAGGTGAGCGGTGGATCGACGCGCGCTGGTCGGCGAGGCCGTGCAGGCCCAGCCACAGCGTCAGGGCGCGATCGGGGTCGTGCACGACTCGGGTGAACAACCGCAGTGCCGTTTCGGAGAGATCGGCCGCACCGAACATCACGCGGTAGCGGCGCGGGTGAGCGACGGCGAAGTCGAGGTAGGCGAGGCCTGCCGCGTAGGCGTCAGGTGTGCCGAGAACGGTGGCTTCGAGTTCGTGGAAGGCCTCGTGGCACACGGCCAGCAGGATCGCCGAGCTGTCGGGGAAGAGCTGGTAGATCGACGAGGTGGGCACGTCCGCCTCGCGGGACACGGCCCGCAGCGTCACGGCGCACTCCCGGTCGACCAGGGCGGTCGCCGCCGCCACGACGGCCTGACGGCTCATGACTCCGGCACGATGACGACCTTGCCCAGCACGGTCCGCGACTCGGCCAGCGCCAGCGCGGAGGCGGCTTCCGACAACGGGATCCGCGCGGCGATCTGCGGCGTGAGCACGCCGGCGCCGACCAGGCGGAGCACCTGCGTGAGGTCCTCGGCCAGCCTGGCGCGGAACGCGGCCGGGCGGAACCGCTTGCCTGCCCAGAAGTTGTAGAACCCGGCGCGCTTGCCGTTGGGCAGGAGGTTCCACAACATCAGGCGCCCGAACAGCTTCAGCACCGGCAGCATCGCGTTGCCCGGCTCGTCCTTCGTCGCGGCCGAACCGTAGTTGACCAGCGCGCCGCCCTTGCGCAGCAACTTCCACGACTCCATCAGGCCCGCGCCACCGACGTGGTCGAACACCGCGTCGACACCGTCGGGCGCGATCTCGCGGATCCGGTCGTACATGTTCGGGTCGCGGTAGTCGACAGGAATCGCGCCGAGCGCGCGCACCGCGTCGTGGTGGCGCTCTGAAGCCGTGCCGATCACCTTCATGCCCGCGTGCTTCGCCAACTGCACGAGCGTTGAGCCGACACCGCCGTTGGCGCCCAACACCACGATCGTGTTGCCGCGCTTGACCTTCGCGGTGCGGTACATCATCTGCCACGCCGTGACGCCGTTGACCACCACGGTCTCGGCGGCGGCCGCGTCCACGCCGTCCGGCACCGGCACCAGGTCGGCCGCCTCGACGATCAGGTGGCTGGCCCACGCGCCGACCTTGGTGACCGCGGCGAACCGGTGACCCCGCAGGTCGCGGTCCACGCCGGCACCGGTGGCGACCACCGTGCCGACCACGTCGTAGCCGGGCACGAACGGGAACGGCGGCTGGTCGAAGTACTTGCCCAGGCGCATCTGCTGCTCGGCGAACGACACCCCGGTGGCGTCCATCCGCAGGACGACCTGACCCTGACCCGGCGCGGGCAGGTCGCGGACCTGAACCTGCAGGCCGGCGGGCTCGACGACACCCGGCAGCACGATCTGGGTGGCGCGGATGGCAGTGGCGGTGGTGTTCATCTCTGGCTCCTAGAGTCGCTGTACTTACAGCCATAAGCTAACGGCTGTAAGTGAAAGGACGCAAGGCCTAACACCCATAAACTTTCAGGTGTATGGTTACGGCCGTGACGAACACGGAGCCACGCAGGCGCAACCGCAGGGGTGAGGGCGGGAAACTGCGCGAGGAGATCATCGCCGCGGCGGTCGCACTGCTGGACGAAGGCGGTGACGAACGTGCGGTCACGCTGCGCTCGGTCGCTCGCAAGGCGGGCATCGCCGCCCCGTCGATCTACGCGCACTTCGCGGACCAGCCGTCGATCATGCTCGCGGTCGTCCAGCGGGAGATGGACGCGCTCGCGGTCGCGTTGCGCGAGGCCGACGAGAACGCGGGCCCGGACGCGCGCCGGCGGCTCTTCGCGGTGTGCACCACGTACCTGGACTTCGCCAGGGTGCACCCGCAGCGCTACCGGATCATGTTCGGCGGGCTGTGGACCCCGTCCGTGGACGACACCTCGATCACCGACGCCGACCTGGACTCACTGGGCGCCGAGGCGTTGACGCTGCTCGCTGATGTGCTTGGCGCGTGTGTGGATCAGGGGATCGCACACGGCAGTGACGATCTGTACGGCGACGCGGTCGCGTTGTGGCTGGGACTGCACGGTCTTGCACACCAACGTGCTGTGGTGCGCAAGATGCCAGGACCGGCCGACGTCGGGGAGCGCCTGATCACGGCGCTCGCCCACCTCAAGTAGATCAGGGAGCCTCGAACAGCGTCGAGACGGACTCGCCGACGTTGATCCGCCGCATCGCCTCCGCCATCGCCGGCGCGATCGACAGCACCTTCAGCTTCGGCACGAACTTCTCCGCGGGAATCGGCACGGTGTTCGTGGCGACGATCTCCAGCACGTCGTCGAAGGCCTGCAACCGGTCGAGCGCCCCGGCCGAGAACAGCCCGTGCGTGCAGGCCACCCGAATCGACCCGGCCCCGCGCTCGCGCAGCTTGTCCAGCAGTTCGATCACCGTCGAGCCCTTGGCGATCTCGTCGTCGAGCACGATCACGTCCCGCCCGGCCACCTCGCCGATCACCGTCGAGATCTGCACCTCGTCGTCGGCGAACCGCTGCTTGGCCCCGGCCGCGACGGGCACGCCGAGAATCCGCGCGAAGTGCGCGGCCTCCTTGGCGTTGCCCAGATCCGGCGACACCACCACGGTGTTGGACAGGTCGTACTGGGAGAAGTGCGCGGCCAGCTCCCGCAGGGCGTGCAGGTGGTCGACGGGCACCGAGAAGAACCCGTGCACCTGCGGCGAGTGCAACGTCATCGCGAGCACCCGCGACGCCCCGGCCGCCACCATCAGGTCGGCGACGAGCCGTCCGCCGATGGAGATCCGTGGCGCGTCCTTCTTGTCCGAGCGCGCATAGGCGTAGTGCGGCAGCACAACGGTCGTGCGTGCCGCCGACGCGCCACGGGCAGCGTCCAGCATCAGCAGGAGTTCGACGAGGTGTTCCTGCACCGGTGGCACCAGTGGCTGGATCAGGAACACGTCCCGCTCACGGCAGTTCGCCTGCAACTGCACCTCGAGGCAGTCGTTGGCGAACCGCGTCAGGCGGCTGGGCGACAGGTCGACGCCCAGATGACGGGAGATCTCGGCGGCAAGGGCGGGGTGGGCAGATCCACTGAAGACAGCGATGTCACGCACACCCCAAACCTAGTCGACGACCAGCACCAACTTGCCGTCGCGGAAGAACGGCGTGAGGTTCCCGCGCGTGTCGACCGTGTGTGTGCCGCGCGGTAAAACGACCTCTATGGCCGTGAACGCGAGGATGTCCGACACGCCGTGACGGCCGCGCAACGACCGTTGGCCTTGGAATCGCAGAGCGCGCCCCTCGCGGCGGTATTGATGGGCCTCGGCAGCAACAGAGGCGCCGACTCGCAGCGCCTCCGGACCTACCAGACGCCCCGACGACGCACCGCGCACGGCCACCCCGAAGCCCTGTTCGACCAGCGAGTTCACCACTGCGTCGGACGGGGGCACCGGAACCAGGAAGGACATCGCGTAGTGCGACTCGACCTCGTGCACCACGACCGTTCGGGCCGTGGTCAGCACCGTGTCGTGCAGCTCCAGCGCGATCTTCTCCGCTTCCCAGCGGTTTTCGTAGCCGGCGTCGATGCCGACGAAGGTGCTGGTCACCTGACCTCCACGAAGATCGGGTTGGTGTAGCACCACAGGTCCTCCCACGGGTTCGCGGCTCCCGGAGTGTCCGCCTGCGGTTCGAACGCGCCGCGGTTGCCGTCGGTTCCGCGCAATCGGAGGTAAAAAGGCTCTCTGACGTTGCGGAACGTGTGCGTGAAGACCGCATAGTGCCAGCGCGGCTCGTAGGATCGCTCGACCTTCACATGTGGCGTGGACAACGTTTCGGATGACGTTGGACCGGTTAGCGCACCCTTGATGAGGTCCAAACGGCGCAACCTGGGGATGAACCCCGCACTGTTCGGGCGGGTGGCCAGACGTGCCTTGACCAGCACGGACACGTCGGATCCGCGCCGCACGCACAGCCGTCCGCCCAACGTCGCCGACCCGCCGGTGCCGTGTATCGAAAACTGCAGGTCGTCCACCAGTCCGCCGTGCGAAACCCAGGCCCGGCCGGCCCGCAGGCCCTCCATGACGGCTCCGCGCGTCCGGCGGGTCGCGCCCACGACCGTTCGGGAGAACTCACCGGGGAAGAAGTCGACATAGGGCGGCGACACCTGCGGCGGGCCGCTGTCGAGCGGGTCGAGGTGTTTGCCGGTGAGGTCGAACTGGTCGCCCGGCTCCGGCACGCGGACGATCGTGTCGCGCGAGTTGAAGTGCGAGTCGGAGTTCGAGGTGATCCACCAGCCGCGTCCCTCGGTGAGCAGCGAGTCCCAGACTCCGCCGACCTGCGCGGTCATCCAGTCGAAGCCGCCGTAGGTCCGGTAGGCCTCTGGCGGGTAGGGCGCGTAGGAGTTCGAACCGGGGCTGTTCGCGTAACCGCCGCGGTGGCCGCCGGGACCCCGCAACGGGTCGCCGTCGCCCTGCGCACCGGGCGCGCCCTCCATGCCGACAACGATGTCGGGAGCCAGGTCGCGCATGTTCCGCAGCTCGTGGGGCGCCACCCGGCCGTTGCGCATCGGGTGGTTCACGAACACCAGCGCGGACTTCATCGTGCCGTTGCGGATCTTGGTTTGCAGGAACCGGATCGCGTCCAGCGCCTTGCGCTCGTTGGCCGGGTTGGACGCTTCGGCGCCGTTCAGTCGCCAGTCGAACTGCCGCTCGAAGTCGCGCAGCACCCCGGCCTCGTCCTGGCAGTCCTCGAAGAACAGGGTCGCGTGCTCGGCGCCGGGGACGTTCCACTCCATGCCGTGCCACAGCAGGAGCTGCGGGAACTTCCGTTGCGCCCGCTTGATGTCCGCCGCGGTCGCCTCGACGGAATGAGCCTCGTGCGCAGCATGGCCGTGGTCGGTGATCACGAGCCAGTCGGTGCCGTGCCGCAACGCGCCGCGGATCTGCTGCTCGATCGTGTACATGCCGTCGTACGAGTACTGCGTGTGCGTGTGGTGGTCGCCGGAAAGCCAGTGGTAGCGGGACGACGCCGACGCACTCCCGGTGCCCAGGACACCCGCCACACCCAGCCCACTCGCTCCCTGCAGAAAGCGCCTGCGGGCTACTTCGGACACGGCTGATCCTCCACGCGACTCGTCGGGGTCCGTGGAGGCTAGACAGATCGGGTGAGCCGCAGGTGGACGCTGAATGAACTAGATCGGAAGGAGGTCCACCCAGTCCAGGAACGGCAAAGCGCCTGTTCCCTGCAGTGCCGCGAGACCCAGCCAGATCGACAGGATCGTCACGATCGGTCCGACGATCGCCATCTCGACCACGCCGCCGGTCTTCATCCGCATGATCTTCGGCGGCGCCACCGGGAACCACGTCTTGCCCATGATCGGGATCGGCCACAGCATCGGGCAGCCCTGTTCGGTGATCGCGTCACCGATGTAGTGCGCGAAACACCCGACACCGACCGCGATGCCGCACGCCGCCGCGGAGGCGTTCGTCTGCGAGGTCCACGCGATCATCGCCCACGTGATCCCCGCGGACACCACGGTGATCATCAGCGCGTCCTGCTTGGGGTTCCAGTCGTTCATGATCCCGCGCACCGCGAGGCCCGCGAACACGAACATCAGCACAGGCAGCGCCCACTTCTGGCTGTTCTGCACGACCGCGGTGGTGAAGATTGCCGCGAACAACGCGAAGACGAGCGTGTGTGTGAGACCGCGATGTCCGCCGTCTCTCTTGGAGTCCTTCTTCAGACGTGTTGTCCGGTAAACGAAGCTGCTGACCGCGTTGATGCCCGCGGACAGGCCGCCGCTCAACGCGCCGAACGTGCGCGAGATGGTCGAACCGGGGTGGTCGAGGTCGGGCAACAACGCCGCGCCAGTCGCCAGAACGGCGCCGACGGCCCAGCTCTGCGGCGAAAGCTGGCCGATCGGGTGACTCGACGCGATGGCGGTGACGGCGCTCCAGGCGAGCAACCCGCTCATCGCATGTGTTGGCCCAGTTGACACTTACTCCCCTTTGGTGATCACTCGACCGTGCCGACAGTAGTCGTTGCTTGAACGCGCTCAGGGCCTGACTCGTTGATCGCGGCGGGGAGGACTACCGTTCGGACCAACGGCGCACTGCTCTGCTCAGCGCCGGTTGAATCGATGTAACCAGGGTCGCAGGCACAGGGCGGCGGTTTACCAGTACGCTTGTCTTGCTTGCATCGTCGCGAGAGGAGCGCCCGGAGTTATGGGCAAGATCAAGGTTCAGGGCACCGTCGTCGAGCTCGACGGCGACGAGATGACCCGGATCATCTGGCAGTTCATCAAGGACAAGCTGATCCACCCGTACCTGGACGTCACCCTGGAGTACTACGACCTGGGCATCGAGCACCGGGACGCCACGAACGACCAGGTCACGATCGACGCCGCCAACGCCATCAAGAAGCACGGCGTCGGCGTGAAGTGCGCCACGATCACGCCGGACGAGGCACGGGTCGAGGAGTTCGGCCTCAAGAAGATGTGGGTCTCGCCGAACGGCACGATCCGCAACATCCTCGGCGGTGTCGTCTTCCGCGAGCCGATCATCATCTCGAACGTCCCGCGGCTGGTCCCGGGCTGGACGAAGCCGATCATCATCGGCCGTCACGCGCACGGTGACCAGTACAAGGCCACCAACTTCAAGGTGCCCGGCGCCGGCAAGCTCACGATCACGTTCCAGCCGGAGGACGGCTCGGACCCGATCGAGCACGTCGTCACCGAGTTCCCGGCGGAGGGCGGTGTGGCGATGGGCATGTACAACTACAACAAGTCCATCGAGGACTTCGCCCGCGCCTCGTTCTCCTACGGCCTGCAGCGGGGCTACCCCGTCTACATGTCGACGAAGAACACGATCCTGAAGGCCTACGACGGCGCCTTCAAGGACATCTTCCAGCGCGTGTTCGACGAGGAGTTCAAGGCGGAGTTCGACGCCAAGGGCCTCACCTACGAGCACCGCCTGATCGACGACATGGTCGCCGCTGCCATGAAGTGGGAGGGCGGCTACGTCTGGGCGTGCAAGAACTACGACGGTGACGTCCAGTCCGACACGGTCGCGCAGGGCTTCGGCTCGCTCGGCCTCATGACGTCGGTCCTGATGACGCCGGACGGCAAGACGGTCGAGGCCGAGGCCGCGCACGGCACCGTGACGCGTCACTTCCGCCAGCACCAGGCCGGCAAGCCGACCTCCACGAACCCCATCGCGTCGATCTACGCGTGGACCCGTGGCCTCATGCACCGCGGCAAGCTGGACAACACCCCCGAGGTGATCCGCTTCGCCGAGGCGCTCGAGGAGGTCGTGATCGAGACCGTCGAGGCCGGTCAGATGACCAAGGACCTGGCCCTGCTGATCAGCAAGGACCAGGCGTGGCTGACCACCGAGGACTTCCTCGCCGCGCTCGACGAGAACCTCAAGAAGAAGATGGCGTCGTTCTGAGCTTCGTGCTGACGTTCGCCTGATTCACGTAGTCGAAAAGGCCACCCCGGTCACGCCGGGGTGGCCTTTCTCGTGGGTGCGTCACCCGGTTGGTTCCTCTTGCGGGTGGTTGCCGCGCCGAGCCCTCCACACGGCACCTCCAGCCGCTATATCTGCAGGTCCGGGCAGTTGTGGTAGGCGGAGGCAGCGCGATGTTGGGTGTACCGGTCAGGGGATTGATCGTGATTGGCGTGCTCGGGGTGGCCGGGGTGATGTACCTGACCAACGGCGGCAAGCCGATGAGCGGCGACATCGGCGGGACGGGGATCTGCAAGATCACCGTGACCGCGGACATCCTCAACGTCCGTTCTGGGCCGGGCGACATGCAGCCGATCGTGTCGACCATGCCGCGCGACGCGGTGGCCGACGCTCAGGCACGCGTGGAGAACGGCTACCGGATGCTGAGCGACCGGCGCTGGGTGAGCCAGCAGTTCGTCGCGCTGACCAGCGACTCGACCTGCAAGTAGCGAAGTTCGAGGCTCTTCGTGCCGGCCGGTGCGCGCCTTTGCGCTGGCCAACGACGCCGGTCGCGTGTGACAAACTTGTGGGCATGCTGCGGAACATGTTTCGGTGGGGTAGAGCCAAAGGCGTTACGCAGTGCTCCTGCGAGCCCGAGTGGCGGGGCCTCTACACCGAGATCGACGGCCAGCGTCAACTGGCGCTGCCCCGCGACGAGATGGCCACCATCGTCGGGTACCTGGACCTGACCGCCCACTGCGCAGGCTGCGGTGCCGAGTACCCGAAGCCCTGGGGCCTGGCCTCCAAGTAGGCTCCTCCGTCGTGCTCACGGTCTCCACGGTCAACGTCAACGGTCTTCGCGCTGCCGCGAAGAAGGGCTACCTCGAGTGGCTCCAGGCTTCGTCCGCAGATGTCGTGTGTCTGCAGGAAGTCCGCGCGGAACCCTCTGAACTGTCCGCGGAGGTCCACTCGCCCTTGGGTTGGCACGGCGTCTACGCCCCATCCTCGCTGAAGGGCCGCGCGGGCGTTGCTGTGCTCTCGCGCGTCGAGCCCTCATCGGTCCGTGTGGGCTTCGGAGCGTCCGAGTTCGAGTCGAGCGGCCGCTATGTGGAGATCGAACTGCCCGGCGTCGTGGTGGCCTCGCTGTACCTGCCGTCCGGCGACGTCGGCACCGAGAAGCAGGACGAGAAGGACCGCTTCATGGCGTCCTTCCTGCCTTACTTGGTGTCGCTGCGAGAGAAGGCGGCCGTGTCGGGCCGTGAGGTGCTCGTGTGTGGTGACTGGAACATCGCGCACCAGCAGGCCGACCTGAAGAACTGGAAGACGAACCAGAAGGAGTCCGGCTTCCTGCCTTATGAGCGGGAGTGGATGACCTCGGTGTTCTCTTCTGGGTACAACGACGTGGTGCGCGCGCTGCACCCTGATGTCGTCGGGCCGTACTCGTGGTGGTCTTACCGAGGGAAGGCCTTCGACAACGACTCCGGGTGGCGGATCGACTATCAGGTGGCGACGGACGGGCTGGCGGCTCGGGCTCGGTCCGCGGTGGTGGAGCGGGCGGCGACGTACGCGGAGCGCTGGTCGGACCACGCCCCGGTCACCGTCGAGTACTCGGACTGACCAAGCGCCGGAAGTCAGGCACAATCGTGGCCGGGAGGTGGCAAGGGTGCACGAGGTCGTAGCCGCAAGGCGGGCTGAGATCGAGGACCTGTGCCGCACACTGGGCGTTCGGCGGCTCGACGTGTTTGGCTCTGCGGTCAGCGAGTCGTTCGACGTCGAGTCCAGCGATGTGGATGTCCTCGTGGACTTCGACGTCACGGACAGCTTTGACCACTTCGGCACCTACTTCGCGCTGAAGGAAGGGTTGGAGCGGATCCTCGCCCGGCCTGTCGACCTGGTCGTCAGCGCGAGCATTCGCAACCCGTACTTCCGTCAGCAGGTCATGGACACCAAGGAAACCTTGTATGCGGCGTGATCCCCGCACCTACCTGTGGGATGCCTTGCGCGCCACCGAACTGCTGGCCGAGTTCAGCAGCGGCAAGTCCTTTGCGGACTACCTGGCCGACGCGATGTTGAGGTCGGCGGTCGAGCGTCAGTTCGAGATCATCGGCGAGGCGCTCAACAACCTCTCGAAGGTCGATCAGAAGCTCGCCGCCTCGATCCCCGATCTGCCCCGCATCGTGGCGTTCCGCAACATCCTCATCCACGGCTACGCGAGCGTGGACGACGCTCTGGTGTGGCAGGTGCTCGCGGAGAAGCGCCCTCAGTTGGAGGAGCACATTCGCCAACTGCTCGCCGGGCTCGGCTGAGCAAGTTCGTTGCCGGGCCGTCGCACAGCGATGAACTTGAACGTCTTCTCGTCCTCAGCCGTGACCTGCTCGTCGGATTGGTCGTCTGCTG
Source organism: Lentzea alba (assembly GCF_011067745.1). Lineage (GTDB taxonomy): Bacteria > Actinomycetota > Actinomycetes > Mycobacteriales > Pseudonocardiaceae > Lentzea > Lentzea alba. The sequence continues at coordinate 1,292,818 of NZ_JAAMPJ010000001.1, read as the reverse complement.
CGTTTCAGCGTCGCGCTCGGCAGGCCGTCGTCTACTCCGACTGATCCAGCCCACCCGGCCTTTATCGCTCCCGTCCCCCACCTGACCGCTCGATTTAACCCACCAGCTCCCCGAACATGAACACGATTCACCATCGATGAATCGGGGCGGTCATGACGGGTTTCAATCGGCGTTCGTTCCTCCTGGCGATGGGTGTGGGCGCGGCAGGCGTGCCACTCCTCGACGCGCAAGCGATTGCGTCGACCACGGGCACCACGCTCGACACCACGGCCGCGCCGATCGGTACCGGCGGCTACCGCAGGCTCGCGGCGGGGCCGGGGTGGCCGACCGTGATCCGCACCGACCTCGTCCAGGCCAAGGCGGGCCGGGAAGCGCGGCGGACAGCTCTCGCCAGCTTCGTGCAGTTCAGCGACATGCACATCTGCGACGCGCAGAGCCCGCTGCGGTTCGAGTACCTGTACCCGGTCATGGGGTCGGGCGCGCACCGGCCGCAGGAAGCGCTCACCACGCAGGGTTCGACGTCGCTCGTCAGGCGGGTCAACGCCGTCCGGAACGGACCGCTGACGGGCAGGCCGTTCGACTTCCTCATGACGACCGGCGACAACACCGACAACCACGAGAACATCGAGCTCGACTGGTTCCTCACGGTCCTCAACGGCGGCCGGATCGTGCCGAACACCGGCGACGTGAGGTACGAGGGTGTGCAGAACGCCGGCATCAGCACGTTCTGGCAGCCGGACCTCAGCGGGTCGGACGACTACAAGGCGAAGGGCTTCCCGCAGCTGCAAGGGCTGCTCGACGCGGCCATCAGGGAGTTCACCAGCCCCGGCCTGAACATCCCCTGGTACTCCACGATCGGCAACCACGACGACAGCGTGGTCGGCTCGCTGCCGGACGGGCTGCTCGACAGCTGGTACACCGGGCGGAAGAAGATCGTCGGATTTGGCGATCCCGTGCAGAACGCCAAGGTCGCGCAGGCGTTCAACGACCCCACGGCCATCCCGGAAGCGATGGCCATCCTCGCTAGTGGCGGCGTCGTCCGGACCGTTACGCCGGACAGCAGGCGACGGTTGTTCGACACCGGTGAGTTCGTGCGCAAGCATTTGCCGTCGGGTGGGCACGGCTACACGGACGCCAACGCGGATGGCGTGGACGTCTTCTACACGTTCCGGATGGCGCCCGGCGTCACGGGCATCAGCATGGACACCACGAACCTCGCCGGGTTCGCGACAGGTTCGATCGGGTTGCATCAGCTCAACTGGATCGAGAAGACGCTCAAGCGCAACAGCTCGCTCTACTACGACTGGCTCGGCAGGCCCACACGGCAGAACGTCACTGACGAGCTGTTCGTGCTGTTCAGCCACCACACGAGCACGACGATGGGCAACGTACTACCGGACCGGCGCCGGCCGCTGGATCCGCGGATGAACGGTGACGCGCTCGTCAACCTGTTGCAGCGGTTTCCGAACGTGCTGGCGTGGGTCAACGGGCACACGCACCGCAACATCATCACGCCGCACCGGCACGACACGCCGTCCAGGAGCTTCTGGGAGATCAACACCGCCGCGCACGTCGACTACCCGCAGCACGCCCGTGTCATCGAGGTCGCGGACAACGGGGACGGCACGTTGTCGCTGTTCACGACGCTTCTAGAGGCGGACGCGCCGTATCAGGTCGACTACGACGACAGGTCAGACACGGCGTTGGCGAGCCTGTGCCGGGAGATCACCTACAACGACATCCACTCGCGCACGAACCCGCTGGGCACGCCCCTGGACCGGAACACGGAGTTGCTGGTCACCGTGCGGTGAAGTGGGATGTCCCACAGCCGATCGCAACTGATCAGGAATTTCAGCGGCCTAAGGTCGTTGACGTGGCAGTGGACATCTCGCTAATCCCACCGCAGCCCCGCCCGAGCGCGGCGGCCATGCGGCGTGCGTTGCGTCGGGCCGCTGACGGCGCTGTGCTCGACGCGACCGAGGCAGCCGTGTTGTTGCACGCGCGCGGGGAGGACCTCGACGCGCTGTTGACGTCGGCGGGCAAGGTGCGGGACGCGCACCTGCTCGCGGAGGGACGGCCCGGGGTCGTCACGTACAGCCGGTCGGTGTTCATCCCGCTGACCAGACTGTGTCGCGACCGCTGTCACTACTGCACGTTCGCGACCGTGCCGCACAAGGTGCCCGCCGCGTTCCTCGAACGCGACGAGGTGCTGGCGATCGCACGGGCGGGCGCGGCGCAGGGGTGCAAGGAGGCGCTGTTCACCCTCGGCGACCGGCCGGAGGACCGCTGGCCCGCCGCGAAGGAGTGGCTGGAGGCGCGCGGATACGAGTCCACTTTGGACTACGTGCGGGCCAGTGCCATTGCGGTGCTTGAGGAGACCGGTCTGCTGCCGCACCTCAATCCCGGCGTGCTGAGCTGGGAGGAGCTGACCCGGCTGCGGCCCGTCGCGTCCAGCATGGGCATGATGCTGGAGACCACGGCCGAGCGCCTGTGGAGCGAGAAGGGCGGCCCGCACTACGGCAGCCCGGACAAGGATCCCGCTGTCCGCCTGCGGGTGCTGACCGACGCCGGGCGCGTGAACGTCCCGTTCACCACCGGAATCCTGATCGGGATCGGCGAGACCATCGCCGAGCGCGCCGAGTCGTTGCTCGCGATGCGCCAGGTCGCCAAGCAGTACGGGCACATCCAGGAAGTGATCATCCAGAACTTCCGCGCCAAGCCGGACACGGCGATGCGCGGCATGCCCGACGCCGACCTCACCGAGCTCGCGGCCACGATTGCCGTTGCGCGCCTGGTGATGCCGTCGACCGTGAGCGTGCAGGCGCCGCCGAACCTGGTCGGCGAGGAGTTCGACCTCATGCTGCGCGCCGGCGTCGACGACTGGGGTGGCGTCTCGCCGATCACGCCCGACCACGTGAACCCCGAGAAGCCGTGGCCTCAGGTCGACGAGCTCGTCGACATCACCCGTGAAGCCGGTTTCTCCTTGCAGGAACGGTTGAACGTCTACCCGCGCTTCGTCCGCGCGGCGGCGGGGCAGTGGATCGACACCCGGCTCACCGCGCACGTTTCCGCGCTGGCGCTGGAGAACGGCCTCGCGAACCCGGACGCCGAGGTCGTCGGTCGTGAGTGGCAGGAGCCGGACGGCGGGCTCGACACGTTCGGGCGCGCGGACCTCAACACCGCGATCGACACCGAAGGCCGCACGAGCGACCGGCGCGGAGACTTCGACGAGGTCTACGGCGACTGGGACGAGCTGAAGATTCCCGTTGCGCCACAACGGCTTTCCGAAGACGTCCAACGTGGACTGAAGATCGCCGCGAACGACCCGGCCGCGCTGCTCGGCGACACCGACGCCGCGATGGCGCTGCTCACCGCCGACGGCGAGGCGCTCGAAGAGATGACCAGGCTCGCCGACGACCTGCGCCGCGAGGTCGTGGGCGACGACGTCACGTACGTCGTCAACCGGAACATCAACTTCTCGAACGTCTGCTACGTCGGTTGCCGCTTCTGCGCCTTCGCCCAGCGCGAGCGCGACGCGGACGCGTTCCGGCTCTCGGCGGAGGAGGTCGCCGACCGCGCGCAGGAGGCGTGGGACTCGGGTGCCACCGAGGTCTGCATGCAGGGCGGCATCGACCCCAAGCTGCCGGTGACCTACTACGCGGACGTCGTGCGCGCGATCAAGAAGCGGCTGCCCGAGATGCACGTGCACGCGTTCAGCCCGATGGAGATCGTCTCCGCCGCCGCGAAGGCGGGCGTGAGCGTGCGCGAGTGGCTCAGCGAGCTCAAGGAAGCCGGCCTCGACACGATCCCCGGTACGGCGGCCGAGATCCTCGACGACGACGTGCGGTGGGTGCTGACCAAGGGCAAGCTGCCGACCGCGACCTGGCTGGACGTCGTCGGAACGGCCCACGAGCTGGGCATTCGCTCCTCCAGCACGATGATGTACGGCCACGTGGACCACCCCGGCCACTGGCTCAGCCACTTCCGCGTGCTGGCGAACCTGCAGGACCGCACCGGCGGGCTCACCGAGTTCGTCGCGCTGCCGTTCGTGCACCGCAACGCCCCGATCTACCTGGCCGGAGTCGCCCGCCCGGGCCCCACTCGCCGCGACAACCGCGCCGTGCACGCGTTCGCGCGGTTGGCGTTGCACGGTCGGATCGACAACATCCAGTGCTCGTGGGTCAAGCTCGGCGACGAGGGCACCGCGGAGATCCTCAACGGTGGTGCGAACGACATCGGCGGGACGCTGATGGAGGAGACCATCAGCCGCATGGCCGGGTCCGAACACGGGTCCGCGCGTACTGTGCGTGAGCTTGAAACCCTGGCTTCGCTCGCAGGGCGTAACGCCCGTCAGCGGACTACGACATATGGGCGAGTGCGAACCGATCACCAGTGACCGATAGTCTGATTCGGCGCATCGACGCTACCGGCCATCGGTAGCTTGGCGGCCAATCAGTCAGCAAGGTTCACCCTTCCGGGGTGAGTCTGTGCCTTGGGGAGGCTCGGCAAGTGCACGGCATGAGTCTGGTACTGAGCGCTGCGGTTGAGAGCAGCATGACCGGTACCGCTGCGGGTCCGGTGGGCCTGGTCGCGGTCACGGCGGGCGTCGGCGGTCTGGTGTACGGCCTGGTCAAGCGGCGCAAGCCGGCCACGGTCACGGCGGCGAACCAGCGCATCGACCTGGCACCGCAGGACACCGCGCAGAACTGATTCACCTGGTCTGAGAAGATTTCGTCGTGTCCACGGAGAACGCGCCAGCACAGCCCGTCAAGCGCCCCCGCGTCCTGTCCGGCATCCAGCCGACGGCCGGGTCGTTCCACCTCGGCAACTACCTGGGTGCGGTGCGGCAGTGGGTGGCGCTGCAGGAAGACCACGACGCGTTCTACTGCGTCGTCGACCTGCACGCGATCACCGTGGAGCAGAACCCGAAGGAACTGCGCCAGAACACCCGAGTGTCGGCTGCCCAGCTGCTCGCGCTGGGCATCGACCCGAACCGCGCGACGCTGTTCGTCCAGTCGCACGTTCCGGAGCACGCCCAGCTCGGCTGGGTCATGCAGTGCATGACCGGCTTCGGCGAGGCGTCGCGGATGACGCAGTTCAAGGACAAGTCCGCGCGCCAGGAGCAGTCCGTCGGCGTGGGCCTGTTCACCTACCCGATCCTGCAGGCCGCGGACATCCTGCTGTACCAGGCGCACTACGTGCCGGTCGGCGAGGACCAGCGCCAGCACCTGGAGCTGACCCGCGACCTCGCGACCCGCTTCAACTCGCGCTACGGCAAGACCTTCCGCCTGCCAGAGGCGTACATCGTCAAGGACACCGCCAAGATCTTCGACCTGCAGGACCCGACGGCGAAGATGAGCAAGTCGGTGCCCGGCGGCGTCGTCGAGCTGCTGGAAGACCCGAAGCGCTCGGCCAAGAAGATCCGCTCGGCCGTCACCGACACGGGCCGCGAGATCATCTTCGACGTCGAGAACAAGCCGGGCGTCTCGAACCTGCTGACCATCTACTCGGCCCTGACGGGCCGTTCGGTGGAGTCGCTGGTCCTCGACTACGACGGCAAGGGCTACGGCGACCTGAAGAAGGACCTCGGCGAGGTCTTCACCGAGTGGGTCACGCCGATCCAGGAACGCGTCCGGACGTACCTCGACGACGTGGCCTCGCTGGACAAGATCCTGGCCCGCGGCGCCGAGCGCGCACGTGACGTCGCGTCCGGCACGTTGCGCCGCACGTACGAGAAGATCGGTTTTGTCCTGCCTGAGTAGTGCACTTGCACTAGCGTCTTGCCCGTGGACAAGTGGCGGCGGAAGTACGCGTGGCTCGACCACATCATGCTGGCGTACGAGCGCTACACGGAGAGGTACGGCACCCACTACGCAGCTGCGGTGACGTACTTCAGCGTGCTGTCGCTGGTGCCCATCCTGATGATCGGTTTCGCCGTCGCCGGTTTCGTGCTGCAGTCGCAGCCGGAGCTGCTGGCCGACCTGCGTTCGGCGATCGCCGAGGCGGTGCCGGACAAGCAGCTTCGCGAGCAGATCAACGAGGCCGTGAACACCGCCCTGGACTCCAAGGGCACCGTCGGCATCATCGGTCTGCTCGGTGCCGCGTACTCCGGTCTTGGCTGGATGAGCAACCTCCGGGACGCGCTGACCGCGCAATGGGGGCACGCCAAGGAAAACCTGCCGTTCTTCGGCACGTTGTGGCGCGACCTGCTGTCGTTGGTCGGTCTGGGGCTGGCGATCGTTCTGTCGTTCGGCATCACCGCTCTGGGTTCCGGGTTCGCCAAGGAAGTGCTGGAGTGGCTGGGGCTTGAGGACGCCGGCTGGGCCCGCGCGCTGCTGAAGATCGGCTCGATCCTCCTGTCGTTGCTGGCGAACTGGATGGTGTTCCTGTGGGTGCTCGCGCGGTTGCCGCGCAAGCCCGTCGGCTGGCGTTCGGCGCTGCGCGGGGCCCTGGCGGCCGCGATCGGGTTCGAGGTGCTGAAGCAGGCGGCGACGATCTTTCTGTCGTTCGTGACGTCATCGCCGACTTCGGCCGCGTTCGGGTCGGTCATCGGTGTTCTGGTGTTCGCGAACCTGGTGGCGCAGTTCTTGCTGTTCATCGCTGCTTGGACGGCCACGGCTCGGGAGAACCGGGAGCCTGAGCCGGTTCCGGCGCCGCCGCCGGCTGTGATTCAGCCTGTGGTTTCGGTTCGGACTGGGCCTTCGCCTTCGTTGATGCTGGGGGCGGGGGCTGTGGTCGGGGCGTTGCTCGGGTTGCGGTGGCGGCGGCGGTAGGTGGGTCAGCCCTTCGGGGCCTTCGGCCGTGCGGGTCGGCCTTGCGTGGGTGCCTACCGCTACCCAGCCGGTTGTTGCCCAGCGGGGCATGCGCTCATGCCGACCCAGCCGCTTGTCACCCGGCGCGGCATCACACGGGGGCGTACCCGTCGCGGCACTTGCGTCGTCAGGCCACCTCCACGATCCGCACTGGTGGGCGTGGCCGGGCCGCTGCCGCTCGGTGTGCCTTCTTCAGCTCCCGCGCGACCTGCTCCGGGTTGTCGCGCAGCCGGTTCGGCAGCGTTTGCACGACGAGGATCCCCGCGGCCGCGTATCTGCTGTTGCGGGCGAGGGTCCGTTCGTAGTCGCGCGGGCCGTAGTGGAAGGCCTTCGAGTCGATTTCCCAGGCCAGGCCCACGTCGTCGAACCAGGCGTCCGGTCTGCCGATGATCAGGTCGTCGGCGTCCGCGAGAGTGACGTTCCAGCGCGGGGTGGTCAGCCGGATTCGGCGGGAGAGGCGGCGGGCGTCGCGTTCTGCGACGGATTCGGCGCGGCCTAGTTCTTGCAGCACGGTGCGGACGAGCTTGGTGCCGAAGCGGTTGGTGCGGGCTTCCCGACGGAGGCTCTCCGGGGTGCAGCGACCCTTCTGGATGGCGGCGGCGATCAGGGCTGTGGCCTCGTCGGACGAGTGCAGTTGGCGGCACGCGTCGACCACGGCTCGGTCCGGCGACACCAGCGGGAAGCCTCCGATGTCGGAGGCCGGGGGCATGGGGGAGGCGCGCTCCAGGATCAACGCGCCGCTGCCGCGGGCTGAGCCGGGGGTCAGCACGTGGATCTCGGAGCCGCGTGCGGGCAGGCCGTGTTGTCGGCACGCCTCGGCGCCGGTGACTGCGGCGCCCGGGCCTGCGCGGAGCAGGGCCGCAGTCAGTTGTTGGTCGCGCGTGGGCGGGCCGTTGTGCAGCAGCACCACACCTGGGTGCATGCGCTGCCACGGCCCGCCCGGACCGCACTTCAGCCAGGGGTTCGGGAACCCCAGGGACTTCAGGGCGACGGCACTGATGACACCGAGATCGCTGCGGTCGCGCAGTTGTTCGATTCGCATGTCGTCAGTGTGACGAGCACCACCGACAGTTTTCGGCGGGTCAGCGTCGGAGGGTGTGCCTGGCGCGGTCGATCAGCAGCATGAGCGCGCCCGCCACCGCCAGCAGCACACCGAGTGCCACCAGCCAGCCGATCGAGGAGGCACCCGTGCTGGCCAGGCGGTTGTCCTGGTGTTGCGGGGGCTTCGTGACCGGAGGCGTCGTCTTCGGCGGTGTGGTCGTCACCGGAGTCGTGGTCGTGGTGACCGGCGGCGTGGTGGTCGTCGTGGTCGTGCTGGTCGACGTCGGAGGCGTCGTCGTGGTGGTGCTGGTTGACGTCGTTGTCGTGGTCGTCGACGAGGGCGGCGTTGTGGTCGTTGACGTCGTTGTCGTGGTGCTGCTGGTGGTGGTGCACGGCGTCGTCGTGGTGGTGGTCGGCTTCGTCGTCGTGGTGTGCTCGCCTCGTGGTTCGGGCGAGCGCCAGCCTGGACGTTCCTTCGGGCACCACGCGGCGGCGCACACGCGGCCGTCACCTGAGGCCGCGGCCTCAGGGCCGGCACCTGACAGTCCGACGACTGTCAACACCGCACCCGCGGCGAGGACACCGATGTAGGCGATACGTGACATGGACCGATGGTTGCGCCCGGATACCGCAGGTCGCGCGTGCCGCGCGCACACGTCACCCACGCGTGCACGCGACATCCCCCGATCAGGTCCAGAAGACCGCTACGCCGATGTTCAGCACGACGAGTGACGCGGCGGTCGGCAGCAGCCAGGACGGGGCCTTGGGCTTGTTGACGTTGATCGCCACGACCGCGGCGATGGCCACGACGACCAGCAGCTTCACGCCGATCTTGATGTGGTCGTACTTCACCGAGTCGACCAGCGGGTCGATGCCCACCAGCGCGACGCCGGTCAGCAGCTGCAGGGCGGCACCGTGCAGCCAGCCCTTGTTGACCGGCGCGTCCTTGCCGGCCTTGGCCTGCAACATGATCATCGCGACGAGCATGCCCATGCCCAGCAGGTGCAGGAACACCAGCAGCAGGCGTACGAACTCCACAGTGATTCCTATCGACGTCGGGTGGCCAGGAAACCCCGCACGCCCAGCACGCCGATGACGCTGCCGAACACGAGCGAGGCGATCACGAGCACCAGGTGCACCGTGAAGAACGGGGTAGGTCCGTCGCTGAACGAACGTGGGTCGTTCCAGATGTTTTTCAGGAACGTGGGCCAGATCACCCACGACCACACTCCGAAAGCCACCAGGAAGAGTGACATCGGGCGCGAGAGCTTCACGGCGACCAGTATCGGACGTGGTGCGTGCAAGCCGCTAAACGGGGGTGGATAGCCTGGAGCCGTGCCCTTCCCCAAACGGCTCATCGTCGCCCTGGTCCTAGCAACGGCCACAGCCGCGTTCGCCGCACCGACCGGCACCGCACAGCAGGCCGCCGGCTCGGCTCAGTGCGCTAATCGCGAGACCCCGCCGCCGCCGGTGGACACGTCCGAGCAGCCGGCGCAGGGTCAGAAGGCCCCGACCCCGCTCGAGGTGCAGGAGAAGCCCATCGGTGGCGACCGGCTGGGTGAGTGCGGCCTGATCCTGCCGCCGAACTCGGCGCAGCCGCCGGCCGGCATGACCGCGGCCTCGTGGCTGCTCGCGGACATGGACAGCGGCGCCGTCCTCGCCGCGTACGACCCGCACGGCCGTCAGCGTCCGGCGAGCGTCATCAAGGTGCTGCTGGCGATGGTCGTCGCCAAGGAGCTCCGCGGCGACCTCGTCGTCACCGCCAGCGCCGAGGACACCCAGCAGGAGTGCACCTGCGTGGGGCTCAAGGACGGTGGCCAGTACACGGTCCGCCAGCTGCTGCACGGCCTGCTGCTCACGTCGGGCAACGACGTGGCGCACACGCTGGCCCGCCAGCTCGGCGGCGTCCCGGTCGCCCTGCGCAAGATGAACGCCATGGCGAAGGAGCTCGGCGCCCTCGACACCCGCGCCGTGACCCCGTCCGGCCTCGACGGCCCCGGCACCAGCACCTCCGCCTACGACGTGGCCCTGATCTTCCGCGGCGCCATGAAGTACGACGAGTTCGCGCAGGCCATCAAGCTCAAGCAGTCGACGTTCCCCGGCCGCAACGGCGGCACGATCCCGCTGACGAACGACAACCGCCTGCTCAACAGCTACGAGGGCGCGATCGGCGGCAAGTCGGGCTACACCGACGACTCCAAGCACACGTACGTGGGTGCCGCCGAACGCAACGGCCGCCGCCTCGTCGTCGTCCTGCTGCGCGGCGAGGTGCAGCCCACGCACATCACCGCCCAGGCCGCGAAGCTGCTCGATTACGGCTTCGCCATGGGTCCCGGCGGGGTGGGCAAGCTGGTGGACGGCGCCCCGCAGCCCAAGCCGAACGTCGTCCCCACCCAGAACAACGACTCGTCCAATGGCGCGGCCCCCACCGATCCCACCACCGGCCGCCCGACGCCGACCGCGTTCGGCACCGTCGGCCTGCCGATCACGGCAGCGGCGGGCATCGGTCTGCTGGCCGGTCTGCTCCTCTACATCCGCAACAAGCGCGCCAAAGCGGCACGGGCGCGCCGTCAGGCCGCACAGGCGGCTCAGAGCGTCTAGCCACTCGGAAGGGCCTGCTACGAGCCTCCAGCGTGCGCGCTGGGGGCTCGTTCGCGTCGGGGCACCATCACGACGGTGAGCACCAACACGGTGACGATCAACACCATCGAGGCGAGCACCGCGGCGGTCACCCCGAACCGGAAGAACACCGCGCCCAGCAGAGCCACCCCGGCCGTCGCGCCGAGTTGCTGCACCGCGTTCAACAACCCCGACGCCCACCCGGTCTCGTCCGGCGCCGCCGCCGACAACGCGTTGCCGAAGAACGGCACCGTGAACGAGCCGGTTGAACGCGAAAGCGCCGCGCTCCCAACGGGAACGCGGCGCTTCCGAACGCAGAAACCTCAGACGCGCTTGAACAGCAGCGCGCGCTTCACTTCCTGGATCGCCTTGGTGACCTGGATGCCACGCGGGCAGGCGTCGGTGCAGTTGAACGTGGTCCGGCACCGCCACACGCCGTCGATGTCGTTGAGGATGTCGAGCCGCTCCTCAGCGCCCTCGTCGCGCGAGTCGAAGATGAACCGGTGCGCGTTCACGATCGCCGCCGGGCCGAAGTACGAGCCCTCGGTCCAGTAGACCGGGCAGGACGTGGTGCAGCAGGCGCACAGGATGCACTTCGTGGTGTCGTCGAACCGCTCGCGGTCGGCGACCGACTGGATGCGCTCGCGCGTCGGCTCGTTGCCGTAGGTCACGAGGTACGGCTTGACCGCGCGGAACGCCTCGAAGAACGGCTCCATGTCGACGAGCAGGTCCTTGTTCACCGGCAGGCCCTTGATGGGCTCGATGGTGATCGTGGTCTGCTTGTCGCCCTTCTGCAGCAGGTCCTTCAGCAGGACCTTGCACGCCAGGCGGTTCACGCCGTTGATGCGCATGGCGTCCGAACCGCAGATGCCGTGCGCGCAGGAGCGGCGGAACGTCAGCGTGCCGTCCACGTACCACTTGATGTAGTGGAGGAGGTTCAGCACGCGGTCCGACGGGAGGGCGGGGATGTCGAACGAGTCCCAGCGCGGCTCGTCGTCGAACTCCGGGTTGAACCGGCGGATCTTGACGGTGACCGTTACAGCGCCGTCCGGAACCGGCGGCTGGGAGCCGCGCGAGCCAGCAGTGGTTTCAGCGGTGGCGGTCATCAGTACTTGCGCTCCATCGGCTTGTACCGGGTAAAGGTCACGGGCTTGTAGTCGAGCCGGATGTCGGCCGAGAGACCGTCGCCCTGCTTGTAGAACATGCTGTGGCGCATGAAGTTCGTGTCGTCGCGGTTCGGGTAGTCCTCGCGGGCGTGACCGCCGCGGGACTCCTTGCGCGCCAGTGCGCCGTGCACCAGGACCTCGGCCAGCTCCAGCAGGAAGCCGAGCTCGACGGCCTCCAGCAGGTCGGTGTTGAAGCGCTTGCCCTTGTCCTGCACCTGGATGTGCGCGTAGCGCTCCTTCAGGGCCTGAACGTCGTGCAGCGCCTGCTTCAGCGTGTCCTCGGTGCGGTACACCGACGCGTTGGCGTCCATGGTGGCCTGCAGCTCGGTGCGGATGTCCGCCACGCGCTCCTGGCCGTGCTCCGACAGGACGAGAGCGACCTGAGCCTCGACCTGAGCCGCCGGGTTCTCCGGCAGCTCGACGTGCTCGTCGCGGGACAGCGCGTACTCCGCGGCGGCGATGCCCGCGCGGCGGCCGAACACGTTGATGTCCAGCAGCGAGTTGGTGCCCAGGCGGTTCGCGCCGTGCACCGAGACGCAGGCGCACTCGCCGGCGGCGTAGAGGCCGGGAACGACGTTGTCGTTGTCCCGCAGCACTTCGCCGTGGATGTTCGTCGGGATGCCACCCATCGCGTAGTGCGCGGTCGGGTACACCGGGACGGGCTCGACGACCGGGTCGACCGCGAGGTAGGTGCGGGCGAACTCGGTGATGTCCGGCAGCTTCGTCTCCAGCACCTCGGCGCCGAGGTGCGTGCAGTCGAGCAGCACGTAGTCCTTGTTCGGGCCGGCGCCACGGCCTTCCAGCACCTCGAGGGCCATCGAACGGGCCACGATGTCGCGCGGCGCCAGGTCCTTGATGGTCGGGGCGTAGCGCTCCATGAACCGCTCACCCGAGGCGTTGCGCAGGATCGCGCCCTCACCGCGGGCACCCTCGGTCAGCAGGATGCCGAGACCCGCGAGACCGGTCGGGTGGAACTGGTAGAACTCCATGTCCTCCAGGGGCAGGCCCTTGCGGAAGATGATGCCCATGCCGTCGCCGGTCAGCGTGTGGGCGTTCGACGTGGTCTTGAAGACCTTGCCGAAACCACCGGTCGCGAACACGACGGACTTGGCCTGGAAGACGTGGATCTCGCCGGTCGCGAGCTCGTAGGCGACGGCGCCGGTGCAGACCGGGCCGTTCTCCGTCTCGGTCAGGCAGATGTCGAGCACGTAGAACTCGTTGAAGAACTCGATGCCGTGCTTGACGCAGTTCTGGTACAGCGTCTGGAGAATCATGTGACCGGTGCGGTCCGCGGCGTAGCAGGCGCGGCGCACGGCGGCTTCACCGTGGTTGCGCGTGTGCCCGCCGAACCGGCGCTGGTCGATCTTGCCCTCGGGCGTGCGGTTGAACGGCAGGCCCATCTTCTCGAGGTCGAGAACGGCGTCGATGGCCTCCTTCGCCATGATCTCGGCGGCGTCCTGGTCGACCAGGTAGTCGCCGCCCTTGATCGTGTCGAAGGTGTGCCACTCCCAGTTGTCCTCCTCGACGTTGGCGAGGGCGGCGCACATGCCGCCCTGAGCCGCGCCGGTGTGCGAACGCGTGGGGTAGAGCTTGGTGAGCACCGCGGTGCGGGCGCGCTGGCCGGACTCGATCGCCGCGCGCATTCCGGCACCACCAGCGCCGATGATGACTACGTCGTACTTGTGGAACTGCATTGTGGTGGGCTCCCCGCGCGGGTCAGTTCGAGATGTTCGGGTCGAAGGTGAAGATCACGAACGTGCCGAGCGAGATGATCAGCACCATCGACACGTAGAGCAGCATCTTCAACCAGAACCGGGTGGAGTCCTTGCGGGCGTAGTCGTTGATGACAGTCCGCAGGCCGTTGCCGCCGTGGATCTGCGCGAGCCACAGCATCGCGAGGTCCCAGAACTGCCAGAACGGAGAAGCCCAGCGGCCGGCCACGAAACCGAAGTTGATCTTGTGGACGCCGCCGTCGAGGATGTTCATGATGAACAGGTGGCCCAGGACCAGGACCACGAGCAGCAAGCCGGACAGGCGCATGAACAGCCAGCTGTAGAGCTCGCCGTTGCTGCGACGGGCCGCGGGGCGGCGCGGCTGACGGGGCTTGTCGAGTGCGAGAGACATGGCTCAGTGACCCCCAACCAGGTCGGAGATCGTGCGCTCCATCATGAAGTAGAAGCCGGGGATCATCACGACGACCCAGACGGCCAGCACGGTCCACAGCATGACCCGCTGGTACTTGGCGCCCTTCTCCCAGAAGTCGACCAGCATGACCCGGATGCCGTTCAGCGCGTGGTAGAGCACCGCGCCGACCAGGCCGACCTCGAAGAGGTTGACCACCGGGTTCTTGTAGGTCTCGATCACCGCGTCGTACGCGTTCGGTGACACCCGCACCAGTGCGGTGTCGAGCACGTGGGTGAAGAGGAAGAAGAACGTGAGGACACCGGTGATCCGGTGGGCGACCCAGGACCACATGCCCAGATCACCGCGGTAGAGCGTCCCACCCCCTCGGGTGGTGCCCGACCGCTCGGGTGCGCCTGCGCTGGTCATGCGCCGCGGCCTCCAACGTCAGTGGTGGTGGTCGGCGAAACGGTTCATTCCGACCATGACCGGAAAAGCGTAGTCCTGCACGTCGGGACCGACCCAGCAGGCGCACCCGCTCTGTGATCGATGAGACACGCTGTCGATCGGCCAAGCGGTCTTTATCGATCCCGAAATGCGGTCCACGCCACATTTGAAGTAACGCGGGGGCCCCGCGTTTCCCTGGAGGGAACGCGGGGCCCCCGCGTTCCGAAAAGGACGGCGGCCTGGACCTCCGCCTTGGTCCGGGCCGCCGTCGTCGGCAAGGGCACTTGCCACCCTCTACACGAAGGAGGGCCGCGACCGGTTCAACGCGGCGCGCGGAACTGCGCCATTTGGGCGATGATCAGCGTGGGGAAGCGGTTGGAGCACACGTTTCGCCACGCGGTGAACACGAATGATCACCACTCGTGCGGCCAAAGCGTCGAATGCGTAACCGATAGGGGTCTTTGTAGGTGCTGGCGGCAACGCGGTTGGTTACTAAGAGGTACGGTGCCGCGTCTAGGACCCAACAACGTCGTTGGGGAGGAACCTCAGGGAGGAGACGAGCCGTGCGTCGTCGTATGCGTGGTGTCGCGGTCGCCGCGATCGCGTTGACCAGCGTGATGACTATGGCCGCCTGCGCGAAGGACTCGGGTGGCGGAACCAACTCGAACACCGGCACTGGTGCCGCTTGCGAGTTCGCCGAGGCTCCTTCTGCGCCCGCCACCTCGAACACCAGCGCCGCCGCGGGTGACAAGGTGGACGCGAGTGCGCTGAAGATCGGTCTTGCCTACGACATCGGTGGCCGTGGCGACGCGTCGTTCAACGACTCCGCCGCCGCCGGTCTCGACAAGGCCATCGCGGACATGGGCGTGAAGAAGGAGAACACGCGCGAGCTCTCCGCCGCCCCGAACGAGGACGAGTCCGCCAAGCAGACCCGTCTGCGTCAGCTCGCGTCCGAGGGCTTCAACCCGATCATCGGTGTCGGCTTCGCCTACGCCGAGTCGATGAAGCTCGTCGCCGCGGAGTTCCCGGCCGTCAAGTTCGGCCTGGTCGACTCGGCCGTCGAGGGCGCGACCAACGTCACGCCGCTGCTGTTCGCCGAGCAGGAGGGCTCCTTCCTGGCCGGCGTCATCGCCGCGTACCAGAGCAAGAAGTGCCACGTGGGCTTCGTCGGCGGCGTCGAGATCCCGCTGATCCAGAAGTTCGAGGCCGGCTACTTCCAGGGTGCCCAGGCCGCCGCGCCGAAGATCCAGGTCGAGAAGAAGTACATCACCCCGGCTGGTGACTTCACCGGTTTCCAGGACGCCCCGAAGGGCCAGGAAGCCGCGAAGGGCCAGATCGACAAGGGTGCCGACGTGATCTACCAGGCCGCGGGTGCCTCCGGTAAGGGCATCTTCTCGGCCGCCAAGCAGGCCGGCGTGCTCGCGATCGGTGTCGACTCCGACCAGTACAACCAGGCGACCGTGGCGGACACCAAGGACGTCATCGTCTCCTCGATGCTCAAGCGCGTCGACGTCGCGGTGTACGACTTCGTCAAGGCCGTCGCGAAGAACGACCTCGCGTCGCTGCCGAAGGTCTTCGACCTGAAGGTCAACGGTGTCGGGTACGCCACCTCGGGTGGCAAGATCGACGCGAAGCTGCAGGGCATCCTCGAGGGCTACAAGGCCCAGATCATCGAGGGCAAGATCAAGGTCAAGGACAAGCCGTAGTCCGAAAGCCACCACACCACCGGGCCCTGTGAGGATTTGCCCCTCACAGGGCCCGGTGCGTGGTAGGAGGAGCACTCGACGATGAGCACTTCCTCGTCCGTACGGACGGACGATCCCCCCGCGGTGGTGCTGACCGGCATCACCAAGCGATTCCCCGGTGTGGTCGCCAACAGCGACGTGCACCTGACCGTCCGCCGTGGCGAGGTTCATGCCCTGTGCGGTGAGAACGGCGCGGGCAAATCGACCCTGATGAAGATCCTCTACGGCATGCAGCCGCCGGACGAGGGCACCATCGAGGTCAGCGGCGAGCAGGTGCGGTTCCGCACCCCGTCGGACGCCATCAAGGCCGGTATCGGCATGGTGCACCAGCACTTCATGCTCGCCGACAACCTCACCGTCCAGGAGAACGTGGTCCTGGGCGCCGAGGCGCTGCACGGCATCGGCCAGAAGGCCCGCAAGCGCATCATCGAGCTGTCGGGCAAGACCGGACTCAACGTCGACCCCGGCGTGCTCGTCGAGCAGCTCGGCGTCGCCGACCGGCAGCGCGTCGAGATCCTCAAGGTGCTCTACCGCGGTGCCAAGGTGATCATCCTGGACGAGCCGACCGCCGTGCTCGTGCCGCAGGAGGTCAACGAGCTCTTCGACACCGTCCGCGGCATGCAGGAGCAGGGCTACACGTTCCTGTTCATCTCGCACAAGCTCGACGAGGTCCGCGCGATCGCGGACTCGGTCACGGTCATCCGCCGCGGCACCACCGTCGGCAGCGCGGACCCGAAGACCGTGTCGTCCCGCCAGCTCGCGGAGATGATGGTCGGCAGCGAGCTGCCCAGCCCGGAGACCCGTGAGTCCACCGTCACCGACACGGTCGTGCTGGACGTCAAGGGCCTCAAGCTCATGACTCCGGACGGCTCGCGGCCGATCCTCGACGACGTCGACCTGGTGGTCCGCTCCGGTGAGGTCGTCGGCATCGCCGGCGTCGAGGGCAACGGCCAGACCGAGCTGGTCGAGACGATCATGGGCATGCGCAAGGCCGGCAGCGGCACGATCACGTTGCAGGACAACGACCTCACCAAGCTGGGCACGCTGGCCCGGCGCGAGGCGGGCATCGGCTACATCCCGGAGGACCGCCACCGGCACGGCCTGCTGCTCACCCAACCCCTTTGGTACAACCGGATCCTCGGCTACCAGACGCGCAAGCCGACGTCCAAGGGCATCTGGCTCGACACCGACGGCGCGAAGAAGGACACCGAGCGGATCGTCACCGAGTTCGACGTCCGCACGCCCGGCATCGACGTGCCCGCGGCCGCGCTGTCCGGTGGCAACCAGCAGAAGCTCGTCGTCGGCCGGGAACTGTCCGGCGACCCGGTGCTGCTCATCGCGTCGCACCCGACCCGCGGTGTCGACGTCGGCGCGCAGGCGTTGATCTGGGACGAGATCAAGCGCGCTCGCGCCGCCGGTCTCGCCGTGCTGCTGATCTCCGCGGACCTGGACGAGCTGATCGGCCTGTCGGACACGATCAAGGTCATGCTGCGCGGCCGCCTGGTGGCCGACGCCGACCCGAACACCGTCACGCCCGAGGACCTCGGCAGCGCGATGACGGGTGCGGGCAGCACGAGCGCAGCGGTCCAGGAGACCGCTGTCGTTGAGGAAGGCGAGAACTGATGGGACACCTGCGCGGCAAACTCCTGCCGCCCGCGTTGGCGATCGTCTTCTCGATGCTGCTGTGCGGGGTGGCGCTGATCATCTCGGGCGCGAACCCGCTCAGCGCGTTCGGCGCGATGATCTCGCAGGTCGGCAAAGGCACGACCACCGTCGACATCATCAACTCGACGGGCATCTACTACATCGCGGCGCTCGCGGTGGCGATCGGGTTCCAGATGAACCTGTTCAACATCGGTGTCGAGGGCCAGTACCGCGTCGCGGCGGTCGTCGCCGCGGTCGTCGGTGGCTCGATCGCGCTGCCGCCGGGCATCCACACCCTGGTGATCATCATCGCGGGTGCGCTCGCCGGCGCCGCCTGGGCCGCGATCCCCGCGATCCTCAAGGTGACCCGGGGCGTCAACGAGGTCATCTCGACGATCATGATGAACGGCCTGGCGATCGGTCTGTCCGCCTACCTGATCCGCCGGGACGTCTTCGGTGAGCTGCGGGGCAACAACATCCGCACCGCGGAGATCCCGGAGAGCGGCTGGATGCCCGGTATCTCGTTCGGCGGCGGCGGCACGATGTTCGGCTTCCTCTTCGTGGCCATCGCGCTGGGCGTCGGCTACTGGATCATGATGAACCGCACCAGGTTCGGCTTCGAGCTGCGCGCGTCCGGCGAGTCCGCCACGGCCGCGTCGGCCGGCGGCGTCAACGCCAAGAAGATGGTGCTGGTGTCGATGCTGCTCTCCGGCGCCATCGCGGGCCTGATCGGCCTGCCGGAGATGCTCGGCCGCGACCACACGTTCAGCCTGAACTTCACCGCGGGCATCGGGTTCTCCGGCATCGCGATCGCGCTGCTCGGCCGCAACCACCCCGGTGGCATCGCGTTCGGCGCGCTGCTCTGGGCGTTCCTCGACAAGTCGGGTCTCGCGCTCGACAACGTCGGTGTGCCAAGGGAGATCGTCACCATCATGCAGGGCTCGATCGTCCTGTCGGTCGTCGTCGCGTACGAGGTGGTGCGCCGGTTCGAGCTCGCCTCCGAACAGCGCCGCGTCGGCCGCGAGCTCGGAACTGTCGGAGGTGCCGCGTGATCACGACGTTGGAGGAGAAGCCCCACGTCCCGGCGGCGCCTCGCAAGCGCAGGGTGCCCGGCTGGGCCGTCGGCATGATCGGTGTCGCCGGCGCGATCGTGCTGCTGTCGATCACCTCGATGCAGACCGGGTTCCCGCAGCTCACCTCGTCCGGCACGACCCAGACCGCGGTCCGGCTCGCGCTGCCGATCCTGCTCGCCGGTCTCGGCGGTCTGTGGTCGGAACGCGCGGGTGTGGTCAACATCGGCCTCGAAGGCATGATGATCATGGGCACCTGGGGCGCGGCGTGGGCCGGGTACCAGTGGGGTCCGTGGGCCGCACTGGTCGCGGCAGTGGTGTTCGGTTCGCTGGGCGGGCTGCTGCACGCGGTCGCGACGGTGACGTTCGGCGTCAACCACATCGTCTCCGGTGTGGCGATCAACCTGCTCGGCGCCGGTCTGACGAAGTACCTGTCGACACTGGTGTTCTTCCCGCTGTCGCACAACCCGCGCCAGTCGCCGCCGGTCCAGCCGTTCGACACGTACTCGGCTGGTGGCCTCGCGGACTGGCTCGGTGAGCTCGAAGCCGGGCAGCGACTGTTCATCTCGGACGTCGCGGGCATCGTGCGCGGCCTCGTTACGGGCGTCTCGCCGTTGACGATGCTGACGATCCTGCTCGTGCCGCTCTCGTACTACCTGCTCTGGCGCACCCGCTTCGGCCTGCGCCTGCGCTCGGTCGGCGAGAACCCGCACGCCGCGGACTCGCTGGGCGTGAAGGTGTACTTCCACAAGTACGTCGCCGTGATCGTCTCCGGTGGTCTCGCCGGCCTGGGTGGCGCCGCGCTGGTGCTCAACCCCGGTCAGCTGTCCTATCTGGAGGGTCAGACCGGCGGCCGCGGCTTCATCGGCCTGGCCGCGATGATCTTCGGCAACTGGCGGCCGGGTGGCCTGCTGGGCGGCGCGGCGCTGTTCGGTTACGCCGACGGCCTGCAGCTGCGTTCCGGCGGCGACACGGTGCTGGCGCTGGTCTACGGCGTGGTGATCCTGCTCGGCGTGATCGTGGTGTACCAGCTGATCAAGCGGAAGTGGTTCTCCGCGGCGGCGGCGATCGTCGTGGCCGTGCTGCTGTACCTGCTGTACATCAGCCTCGACGAGATCCCCGGCGAGTTCGTGTCGTACGCGCCGCACATGGTGACGCTGGCCGTGCTGGCCGTGGCGTCGCAGCGGTTGCGGATGCCGGCCGCCGACGGTGTGGTCTACCGCCGTGGCTGAGATCGACTGGGACCTGCTGAGGGCACGGGCAGTGGAAGCGGCGTCGTTCGCCCACTGCCCGTACTCCGGGCTGCAGGTCGGTGCGGCGGCGTTGTGCGACGACGGCCGCATCGTGACCGGGTGCAACGTCGAGAACGCTTCTTATGGCCTCGGACTGTGCGCTGAGTGCACGTTGGTCGGCCAACTGCGGCTGACCGGTGGCGGCCGCCTGGTCGCGGTCGCCTGCCGCAGTGGCTCCGGTGAGCTGCTGATGCCGTGCGGGCGGTGCCGTCAGGTGATCTACGAGTTCGGCGGGCGGGAATGCCTGGTCGACACCGCGCGTGGGCCGTTGCCGATGACCGAGGTGCTGCTCGACGCGTTCGGACCGGAGGATCTGCCATGAGTTTCTCGGCTGTGGACGTCATTCGCGCCAAGCGTGATGGCGCTGTTCTTTCGGACGCGCAGATCGACTGGGTGATCGACGCCTACACGCGCGGTGCCGTCGCGGACGAGCAGATGTCCGCGCTGGCGATGGCGATCTTCTTCAACGGCATGACCGCCGCGGAGACCGCGCGCTGGACCCAGGCGATGATCTCGTCGGGCGAGCGGTTGTCGTTGCACGTGGATCGCCCGACCGTGGACAAGCACTCGACCGGTGGCGTCGGCGACAAGATCACGCTGCCGCTGGCGCCCCTGGTCGCTGCCTGCGGTGCCGCCGTTCCGCAGCTGTCGGGACGCGGACTGGGCCACACCGGCGGGACGTTGGACAAGCTGGAGTCGATTCCCGGATGGCGGGCGGCACTCTCCACGTCGGAGATCATGGCGCAGCTCTCCGATGTCGGTGCCGTGGTTTGTGCTGCCACCGAAGGACTTGCTCCGGCTGACCGGAAGCTCTACGCGTTGCGGGACGTCACCGGAACCGTCGAGGCGATTCCGCTGATCGCTTCTTCGATCATGTCGAAGAAGATCGCGGAAGGAGCCGAGTCGCTGGTGCTGGACGTGAAGGTCGGCTCCGGCGCGTTCATGAAGGACCTCGCTTCCGCTCGTGCGCTGGCCGAAGCGCTGGTGGCGATCGGTGTCGAGCACGGCGTCAAGATCTCGGCGCTGCTGACCGACATGTCGGTGCCGCTCGGGCGCGCCGTCGGCAACGCGGTCGAGGTCGCCGAGTCGGTGGACGTGCTGCGCGGCGGCGGACCTGCCGACGTCGTCGAGCTGACCGTGGCGCTGGCCGCGGAAATGCTGTCCCTGGCCGGGATTTCGGCTGATCCGGCCGCTGTTCTGGCTTCTGGTGAGGCGTACGAGGTGTGGGCGCGGATGATCCGGGCCCAGGGCGGCGACCCCGAGGCTCCGTTGCCGGTCGGCTCACATCGCCACGTCGTCGAGGCACCGACCTCAGGTGTCTTGTCCTCTTTGGACGCTTACGCGGTCGGTGTGGCCGCGTGGCGCCTCGGTGCGGGGCGGGCGCGCAAGGAGGACCCGGTGCAGGCGGGCGCGGGTGTGCTGTGCCTCGCCAAGCCGGGCGACGAGGTCGTGGCGGGTCAGCCCCTGCTGGAGCTGTACACCGACACGCCGGACGCCGTCCCCGCCGCACTGTCCACACTGGAGGGTTCGTTCACCATCGGTGGCGAGGTTTCCACCGGTCCGCTGGTGATCGACACCATCCGCGGTTAGCCGACCAGCGTGCCGGCCAGCGGTGCGCGGTCCTGCTTCCACACCACGCACAGCACTTCCTGACGGCCAGGAGTGGTGGGGTCGTTGTACGCCTTCCACTCCTGCTCCGTCGGCACCAGCCCGGTGAAGCCCAGCGCGTCCTTGGACCGCGAGGCGGTGGTCTGGAACTGCTCGGTGCAGTACTTCTTCGTGAAGTCGGCGAGCCACTCGACGCCGGGGTAGGCGGTGTCCTTCGGCTTGTCCCACAGCGGGGTCGCGGCCGAGAAGAGCTGGATGCCGTGCGGTTTGTCGCACGGCACGCTCCCCGGCACCGGTGAGCCCTGGGTGAGGAAGTCCTTCGCGCACTCCGTACCGGTGAGGTTCCACTTTGGCACGTCGCCGCCGCGGCCGAACGTGGCGATCCGCCGGGAGGGCAGCGGCGCACCGACCGGCAGCGACGCGGCCTCAGTCCACTCGGTGGAGTTCTCCGGAGTGCTGTTGGTGGGCGCCGGGGTGTCCTTCGGCCGGAAAGCGAGATAGCCGGCGAACGCGGAACCCGCGAGCACGACGGCGCCCAGTGCGACGGCGGCGACCTTGACGGCCGTGTTCTTCTTGCGCTGCACCGGAACCGGCGCGGTGCCCTGGACGATCGCGACCAGCATCCCCCGCGCCTGGGCCGCGGTCATCCGCCTTGCCGGGTCGACCGTCAGCAGCCCGCGGATCACCTCGGCCAGCTGTGGCGAGGCCCGCCGCAGCACCGGCGCCTCGTTCATGACCGCGTGCAACGTCGACGCGGTGGACGTGCGTTCGAACGGGCTGATCCCCTCGACCGCGTGGGCGATCGTGACGCCGAGCGCCCACAGGTCCGAGGCGGGCGAGGCCTCCCAGCCCTGGAGCCGGTCGGGCGACAGGTACGCGGGCGAGCCGACGATGCCGCCGTTGGTGGTGAGCCGGGGGTCGTCCATCGCCTGCGCGATGCCGAAGTCGGTGAGCTTCACGGCACCGTCCGGCCGCACCATGATGTTGCTGGGCTTGACGTCCCGGTGCACGATGCCTGCCGTGTGCGCGGCCTCCAGTGCTCCCAGCACCTGCAACGCGACACCCGCCATCCACACCGAGTCGCGCGGCCCGTGCCGTTCGACGACGGTGGCGAGGTCGGAGGCGTCGACCAGCTCCATCGCGAGGTAGGTGCGCCCGTTCTCGCGGACGACGTCGTAGACCGTCACCACGGCCGGGTGGTTCAGCCGGCCGGCGGTCCGTGCCTCGCGGAGCATGCGCTCCTCCAGCACGGTGCGTTCCTCCGCCGCCATGCCCTGCGGCGGGTGCAGCTCCTTGAGCGCGACCGCGCGCCCGAGCAGCTGGTCCTGGGCGCGCCACACGACACCCATCGCACCGCGGCCGAGCTCGGCGAGCAGTGCGTAGCGGTTGGCGATGAGTCGCTGTTGCTGCACGGACTATCCCTTCTGGAGACCCAGATCCCGGCGAGCCTATCGATGGCCGTGTGAGCGCTCTCTTCATGGTCACGTCCGCCGCCGACAGTGGGTTCAACGGCCCGTCGTTCCCGCTATCAAGTCGCTATCGAACGGCTCTGAACACACCGACAGAGCACGGAACGAGGACCGATGGAACCGGTGGCTGAACTGGTGTCAGCCAGGGGGAACGCCCCCGACAAAACCGGAGGTAGAAATGTTCACCAGCCGCAAGTCCGCCGCCTCGACGCTGGTTTCGCTCATCATCGCGACGCTCGCCATCCTCGGAATCGCGAGCGGAACTGCCTCCGCCGACACCCACTGGAAGTCCGTCCCCGTCACCACCCAGGGCCCGACCGACTGCCCCGCCGACACCCACTGGAACGCCGAGCTCCAGATCTGCGTCGAGGACACCCACTGGTGAACCATGCTCCACCGAAGCCTCCACCCCCTGACGAACCCCCGTCCTGCGCCCCTCAGGACGGGGGTTCTTTCGTGTTCACGACGAACGGCCCCGGAGCCGAAGCTCCGGGGCCGTTCAGGCAGTCAGACCAGGGCGATCAGGCGCCCTCGGCCGCCAGGTCGTCGTCGTCCATGTCCTTGCCGCCGTTGACCGGCTTGGCGCCGTTCTTGCGGGTGCGGCGCTGCGGACGCGGCAGGGCGGTGGGCGGCGGGGGAGGCGTGGGCGAGCCGCCGCCGAGGATGAGCTCGGCGAAGGTGGCCATGGCCTCGTCCAGCTGGCCGCCGATGCGCAGTTCCGACTCCTGGTTCGACTTGCGGACCAGGGACTGCAGCGCGTCGGTGTCCGGGCGGGCCGAGACGGTCTCGCTGACCTTGGACAGGCTCGCGTCGACCGCGCCACCGAGCTCGGAGATGCGGGTGGCGAAGTCGTCCTCGACCTTGTCCAGGCGGTCGGTCATCGTGTCGAGCTTCGAGGTGACCTGCTCCAGGCGGCCGGCCAGTGCCTCGAGGCGGTCGGCGGCGTCGACCTGGTCGCGGGACTGCTCGATCGCCGCGTACAGGGCGGTGCGGGCCTCGTCCAGCTTGCCGTTGACGACGTTCTGGGTGTCGGCGACGGCCGACGCCAGCTCGGTGCGGGTCTCGGCGAGCGAACCGGCCAGGGAGTCGCGGGTCTCCGCCACGACACCGGCCAGCTCGCCGCGGGTCTCCGCCACGGCGCCGGACAGTTCGGTGCGGGTCTCGGCGAGCGCGCCGGACAGCTGGTTGTGGCGCTCGGTCAGAGCGGAGATCAGCTTCTCGCGGCTGTCCGAGATCGTGCCGGCCAGCTCCCCACGGCTGTCGGCGATCGCGGCGGCCAGCTCGGTGCGGGTGGCGACCAGGGCGTCGCGCTGCTCGTCGGCGCGGCCGTGCACGCCCGCGAAGGAGTCCGCGAGGATCTTCTGCAGCGCCTCGCGGGTGCCGTCGAGGTGCTCGTGCACGCCCTCGTCCACCTCGTCGAGACGGCCGCGCAGCGCGGCTTCGAGAGCCTCGATGCGCTCGCGCAGCGGGTTCGTGACGGCGCCGGGGATCGAGTCGACCTTGCCGTCCTGCTTGTCCAGGTGGCCGTCGAGGTCGTCGATGCGCTTGTGGATGCTGGCGAGCTTGTCCTCGAGGCCGTCCATGCGGCCCGCGACGCCCTCGAAGCGCCCGGCGACACCGTCGAGACGGCCGTCCAGCTGGGCGAAGGGCTTGGCGAGCTTGTCCACCAGGGAGTCGACCGCGCGACCGATGTCGGCGACGGCGTTGTCCTGGGCCTCCAGCTTGGCGAGGGCTTCGTCCAGCCGCTCCGCGAGAACGCTGACCTCGGTGCGGTCCGGCAGCTCCGACAGGCGCTTGCGGACCGAACCCAGCGACTCCAGAGGTGACATCCGGGCGTGGATCTCGTCCAGCGCGTCGAAGATCTGCTGCTGCTCGCTCTCACGGATCTCCGCGGCGCGCGTGAGCATGTTGCGCATCCGATCGAAGGACATCGTGGAGTTGTTGTTCTCTGTCACGGCTGAGTGCCTTCGTCCAGGGGAGGGGGAGACCACGGGAGCCTATCCGCGTCACGGGACGCCTCTGTACCACCCCCGCCAGAAAACGGCCGGGTGCGGACGGGCGACTGACCCGGTCAGGCTACCCCGTTGCTCCGAACGCCAAGTTACCGGCGGGAAGCGAGCGGTAGCGACCGGTGATGTTCCTACCTTGGGGTGACTCAAGCCCCGTGACGGTTGCAGAAAGTTGCGGATCACGGATCGGCAACATCCGTGCCGTGACAAACGATCATAGCGGCGACAAGATCATTTTGGCCAGCGCTGAAGCGGCGTGTCGTCTGAAGTAACGTGTAGCAATGTCCACGCCGCTTACCTTGGAGTCCATCCGCAGCGCGCCGAAGGTGCTGCTGCACGACCACCTCGACGGTGGCCTCCGCCCGCAGACGGTGATCGAACTCGCCGATGCCTCCGGTTACCAGGGCCTGCCCACCACGGACGCGGGCGTGCTCGGCGGCTGGTTCCGCGACAACGCCAACTCCGGCTCCCTTGTGCGCTACCTCGAAGGTTTCGCCCACACGTGCGGTGTCATGCAGGACGAGGCCGCGCTGGTCCGCGTCGCCGCCGAAGCCGTCGAGGACCTGGCCGCGGACGGCGTCGTCTACGCCGAGATCCGTTACGCGCCCGAGCTGAACACCGAGAAGGGCCTCTCGCTGGAGCAGGTCGTCGAGGCCGTCCAGGAGGGCTTCCGCCTCGGCGAGCAGCGCGTCGCCGCGACCGGCCGCAAGATCCGCATCGGCACCCTGCTCTGCGCCATGCGCCAGAACGAGGGCTGGCTGCGCATCGCCGAACTCGCCGTCCGCTACCGCGACCTCGGCGTCGTCGGGTTCGACATCGCGGGCCCCGAGGCCGGCTTCCCTCCCACCAGGGGCCTCGACACGTTCGAGTACCTGCGCCAGCAGAACGCGCACTTCACCATCCACGCCGGTGAGGCGTTCGGCCTGCCGTCCATCTGGGAGGCGATCCAGCACTGCGGTGCCGAACGCCTCGGCCACGGCGTGCGGATCGTCGACGACATCAAGGTCTCCGGCGACGGCACCGTCCAGCTGGGCCGCCTGGCCGCGTACGTCCGCGACCGCCGCATCCCGCTCGAGATGTGCCCGACGTCGAACCTGCAGACCGGCGCCGCGGCCACCATCGCCGACCACCCGATCGGGCTGCTCGCCAAGCTGCGGTTCCGCGTCACGGTCAACACCGACAACCGCTTGATGAGCGACTGCACGCTCTCCAGCGAGTTCGCCACCCTGGCCGAGACGTTCGGCTACGGCTGGGCCGACCTGCAGTGGTTCACGATCAACGCCATGAAGTCGGCCTTCATCGGCTTCGACGAGCGCCTGGCGATCATCAACGAGCTGATCAAGCCGGGCTACGCCGCCCTGACCGCCTAGCTCTTCCGCACGCGGGGCCCTTTCGTACTGTGTGATAGTACGAAAGGGCCCCGCGTGACTTTCAGCATGCGGAATAAGCGGCTCAGTTGGTGTTGAGGCGGTCCTCGAACGAAGCCTGCAGCGCGCGGAACGCGGCCACCTCGGCGTCGTACGGGGCGGACGGCGCGAGGCGCGTCGGGTCCGGCGACACGACGAACGACACCAGCCAGCCCAGCGACTCGGACGAGGCCAGCGCGTCCTTCACGGACTCGTCGTCGGCCCAGTCGCCCGCGTCCTCGAACAGTTCGACGGCGAGGTCGAGCTGCTGCGGGTCGAGGGAGTCGGGGCCCTCCTCCATGTCCTCGGCGATGCCGGTCAGCACGTAGACGTTGTCGTCGTCCACGTCGACGTCGAGCTCACCCGCGGTGGCCTTGACCTTGACGTCGTTCCACGTCTCGACCTCGGCGAGGTCGTGGTCGTCGTTCTCGGCCACGAACCGGCTCAGGCCGCGCGGCGAGGTGAAGACCTCGATCTTGCCGCGGCGGCCCAGGAACACCGGGTCGTCGCCGAGGTAGCAGCGCAGCGTGTAGAACTCGCCGGCGGACGTGATGATCTTGATGGGGTCGATGCCCGCGTCGGCCCAGAAGCCGGTGGGGGCTTCCTTCTCCTCGTCGGCGGACTCGTCGTCCGCGTCGGCGGCGGAGGCGGCGGTGGCCTCCTCCAGGGCGGCGAGCTCCTCCTGGGCGACGGAGAGTTCCTTCTCGGGGACCTCCGGCGTGTTCACCACGCTGTCGATCGCGTCAAGGACCTCGTCCCACTTCTCGGAGACGACCTCGGACAGCTCGCCCCACAGCTTCGCGCCGTCGCGGCCGCTGAACGGCAGCGTGCCCTGCGGCAGCAGCGAGAAGCCCTCGGCCGAGTCGAGCACCTCGTGGACCTTCTCGAGGTCGCAGACGTCCGCGAGCGCGCGCACGATCGCGATCACGTCGGCGAGCTCACCGATGGTCCAGGTGTCCGGGTCCTCGGCGACGAGCTCGGGCACACCGACGAGGTCGAACTGGTGGTTGTCGTCCGGCGAGAGGTCCGCGACGCCCAGCGACGGCACGACCGGCCACGCAGGGTGATCGGTGAGGTCGTGCTCTTCCGCGGTGCGCACGAAGGCGGCGAGATGCGCGGCGTCGGGGAAGACGAACAGGTCCTCCTCGTCACCGAGGAACGCCTCCCACTCCTCGCCCTTCTCGCGCCAGCGGGGTGCCCACAGCGTGACGACGTCACCCTGCGTCAGCCCCAGCTCGATGGGGACGATGTCCTGCGCCATCCTGACCTCCCGGTCACGCCTGCCTGATGCCGTGGGCGAGCCTAACGGTGCTGATCACCGGCGCCCAAAGGGGTTCTCGAAGAAAGCGTCCTCGTCGGGATCCTCCACTACGGGCCTGCGCGGTCGCCGCTCGGGTGGTGCCTCCGGAGCTGCGGATTTGGGCGGCACGACGGGGTTCCACGTCGATCGGAAGGGTGAGTCGCCGGCGATCGACTCGACGTCGATCGCCATTCCGTCACCGAGTGCCAGCGCCATCCTGTTGAAGCTCGTCTGCACGGCCGCGTTGGTCGCGAGCCGCACGGTCTCGGTGACCACGTCGCCGACCGCCCGCGGCCCCTGACCCAGCAGCGCGGGGTGCAGGTGCAGCGCCTTGATCTCGCCTCTCGGGGACGCCGTGACGGTGCACAGCCCGTTCGGGTGCTCGACCGTCGCGGTGAGGGACTTCAGTTCGCGCTGCAGCTGTTCGGTGGCCTGCATCCGCTCTTCGTTCACCGCCGCCACCCGAACTCGTCCTCGTCGCGCTCGCGTTCGATGCCCAGCTCCGTCAGCTCCCGCGGGTCGACGACCCGTTCCAGCGTCTGGTGCAGCCGGCTGTTCGCGGTGCGCTGGGCCTTCTCGGCGATGCGCATGATCTCGGCGGCCAGTCCCTGCGGCCCCATCCGGAGCGCCGCGGCGCTCACCGCGATCTGCTGCGGCGGACCACCGGGCGTGCCGATCACCGTCACCGCGCCGTCCGGTGAGGACGCTCGTCCCGTGATGGGACCACTGCGCGTGACGTGCTCGGACACCGCCTGCTCGACATCGCGCACCTTCCGCGCGGCGCGCTCGACGTCGTCGTCCACCTGATCACCCCCTACTGCGACAGTGTGCCGCATGATCCTGCGTTCGGTCGTGCTGTTCGCCCTCGCCGCCCTCATGGAGATCGGCGGCGCCTGGCTCGTGTGGCAGGGCGTGCGGGAACACCGCGGCTGGCTGTGGATCGGCGGCGGCGTGATCGCGCTGGGCCTCTACGGCTTCGTCGCGACCCTGCAGCCCGACGCGAACTTCGGCCGGATCCTCGCGGCCTACGGCGGCGTGTTCGTGGCGGGTTCGCTCGCCTGGGGGATGGTCGTCGACGGCTTCCGCCCGGACCGCTACGACGTGATCGGCGCTCTCGTGTGCCTCGCGGGCGTGGCCGTGATCATGTACGCGCCTCGATGAGCGCGGTCAGCTCCGCGGCGACGTTGTCGAGTGGTTCGATGCTCCGCTGAGCCCGGCACATCGCGACGGCGCCTTCCGCGGCGGCGACGACGAGTTGGGCGAGGCTCTGCGCGCGGTGCTTCGCGACGCCGTGCTCTTCGAGCGAGTCCGCGAGCTGCCCGGACCACGTCCGGAACGCCCCGGCCGCCGCGGCGAGAGCTTCGGCGCTGGTCGTCTCCTCGACGGAGACCGCGAGCACGGGACAACCGGCCTGGAAGTCGGAATCGGTGACGATCTGCCGCCACAGCGCGAAGAACGCCTTCAGCCCCTCGGCCGGTCCCTTGCGGAGCTTCGCCGCGAGCACTTTCTGCACGGTGTCCGCCGCCCACTGCACGGCCTCGGTGGCGAGCTGGTTCTTGCCGCCGGGGAAGTAGTGGTACGTCGAGCCGAGCGGCGTCCCCGCGTGCTTGGCGACCTCGCGGATGCTCGTCGCGTTGAGGCCGCGCCGCCGGATCATGTCGGCCGCGCCCGTGACGATCTGCTCTCGGGACATCTTTCGCCTCTCTGGCTATAACGCTCGTCATAGGATAGCGTCCGCCGGGGGCTATTACAGTCGTCATAGACGGGAGATCGCCATGCCGATGATCGAGCTGACCGCTCCGGCCGGAGCGCTGACCGAGGCCGGCCGCAAGAGCGTGCAGCGCGACCTGGCCACGCTGCTGCTGAAGTGGGAAGGCGCCCCGGACAACGCGTTCTTCCGCTCGGTGGCGTGGACCTACCTGCACGAACTCCCCGAGGGCGCGCAGACGACCGCCGAGGACGACGCGCCGCGGTTCCGGGTGGACGTCCGGGTGCCGGAGGGCGTGCTGTCCGACCGGCGCAAGGCCGGGCTGGTGCGGGAGGCGACCGCGCTGGTGCTGGAGGCCGCCGGGCTCGCGGAGTCCGACGCGATGCGGGTCTGGGTGCTCATCCACGAGCAGCCGGAGGGGACCTGGGGCGCGGGCGGGCAGGTCGTGGACTTCACCGAGTTGAGGGCCGCCGCGCAGGCCGCCAAGTCCGCCGACGCGTGAGCTGACGGACGTGGCGGCCGGGGACTCCGGTCAGCCCGTCGGCCGGTAGAAGCCGTAGAACGACATCCCGCTGTTCGTCGTGCGGATCTTGCCGACCTGCACCGGGTCGCCGGCCTCGACCATCTGGCCGTTGCCGATCACCATCGCAACGTGCCCGTCCCACACCACGAGGTCGCCGGGCAGCAGCTGGTCCGGCGGCACCGACGCGCCCATCGCCTGCGACGAGGCCGGGCGCGGGATGTCGAAGCCCGCGTTCTTGTAGGCCCACTGCGTCAGCCCCGAGCAGTCCGTGCCCTGGGGCGGGTTCGCGCCGCCCCACACGTACGGGGTGCCCAGCGCGGACAACGCGTTCCGCACGGCCTTGGCCGCCGTTTCGTTCGGAGCCTCGGCGCTGCTGCCGTCGGGGAGGTTCACGCCGACGCCGGTGCCGGGCTGCGGCGGGATCGCGACCGGCAGTCGTGGGCCCGATCCGCCACCGCCACCGCCGCCTCCTCCACCGCCTCCGCCACCACCGCCGCCTCCACCTGAGCCGGAACCACCACCGGAACCAGAACCGGAGCCGGCCTCGGAGCTCTTCGGGGCGGGGTTGGACGCGCCGGCGGTCGACGTGGTGCCCTGGTCGACGCCGAACGGCTCGCCGAGCTTCGACAACGTGCCGACGTCCGGCTTCTGCAGTCCGTTCAGCTGGCCGACCAGCTGCGTCAGCTGGTCGCGGACCTTCTGCAGCTCGGCCGTGGTCTTGCTCTGATAGCCGGAAGCCATCCCGGCGAGATCGGCCACCGCGGCCAGCACCACGGCAGGCCCGGCCACCAGCGACGCGGCCAGGGCGGCGGCGAGCTTCGGCGTCGCCTTCGCGGTGAACTCGTCGATCAACCCCTGGATCGCGGTGCGCCCGCCGGTCACCGCGGCGACACCGGTCGAGGCCGCGGTCTTCACCGCGGAAGCGTTGCTCGCCAACAGGTTCGCGGCGGAGGTGAAGGCCGCGACGCGTCCGGAGAAGGCGTTGGCGCTCTCGCCGGACCACGTGTTGAGCACGGCCGTCGAGGCCGAGGTGTGCCGGGAACCCAGCTCGGCCAGCGCGGTCTGGGCGCGGCCGAAGGCGTCGCCGGCGCGGGTGGCGCCACCGGTGTCGCCGTCCAGCTTGGCCAGGTTCTCCTTCATGGGCGCGAGGAACTGGCTCAGCAGGCCTTCGACGCTCATGCGCGCGCGGCCTTGTTCAGCGACGCCTCGTGCGCCTCTTCCTGGGCGATGTAGGCGTCCCGGGCCTTCGCCACCGCCGTGCCGAGACCGGACAAACCGGTGGACGCGGCTTTCAACGCGTCGAGCTGCACCTGAGCGGCGGCAACGAAAGCGGCGTTGAGGCCGACCTCGTTGCCGATCTTGCCGAAGCAGTCGCCGGGCAGTGCGGTGGTGCCGCTCAACGTGCCCGTGCCGACCGCGCCGACCTCGCTCGCCAGACCGCTCACCGCCGACGCGTATCCGGTCAAGGCGTCGAGGTCGACCTTGAGACCTTGTTCCGCCATCTGAAAGCTCTTCCCCCAGTAGTGACTCGTTCGGCTTGATCCTGCCCCGATGAGCGGTACCTCGCCCGTCGTTCCGCCAAGATCATGGAACCGTGGGTGTGATCGAGCACTGGAACCGGGTCCTGGCATGGCTGGCGGAGCACGCGCCCGCCACCCGCGCCGTGCTGCGTCCGAGGTACGACGCGCTGCCGGAGCTTCGGGTTCCGCTCGACCTCCAGATGTGGTGGAGCGTCTACGGCGGTACCGAGGAGGGCCTCTACGCCGAGATCCTGCCGCCCTTCTACACGCCGCTGGATGCCGATCGCGCGTTCGTGCTGAGGGACACCCACACCAGCAAGCGCGCGGACGCCTCCGAGGCGGGCTCGCCCACGAGCGGTTTCCACCCGGCGTGGCTCCCGATCGCGTTCGACGGCACGGGGGACGTGCTCGCGGTGGACCTGCGGCCCGGTGTGCTGCGCGGGTGCGTGGTCGAGTGGGACCAGGAGCGCAACGAGATGATCAAGCCGGAGTGGACGTCCGTCGTGGAGATGTTCGACCAGGTGGCGACGGCCCTGGAGACCCGCAGCGCGGTCGGGCACTGCTTCCCCGAGGTCAACACCGCGGGGGAACTGGGCTGGCGGACTAGCTGACCGCGCGTTCGAGGATGCCCAGCGAGATGAGGCCCTCGATGATCTGGTCGACGCCCAGCGCGGCCAGCAGGACGCCGAGGACCCGCACGAGCACCCAGGCATAGGTCATCTTCACCCAGCGCATCGCGATGCCGAGCACGGCGATCGCAGC
This sequence comes from Lentzea alba, assembly GCF_011067745.1. Lineage (GTDB taxonomy): Bacteria > Actinomycetota > Actinomycetes > Mycobacteriales > Pseudonocardiaceae > Lentzea > Lentzea alba. Next base: position 1,260,556 of record NZ_JAAMPJ010000001.1, on the reverse strand, counting down.
CAGGTCGAGCGCGATCACCGCGGCGAACCCGCCGGCCAGCACGAACGTCGTCTCGACCGACTTCGTGTCCGAGAGCAGGAACAGGTAGGCCAGCGCCACGGGGTTCGCGTAGTAGGCGGTGGCCAACTCGTGGGTGCCGCGCGTCTCGTCGTGCGTCGGCTCCTGTTTGCGGCCGAGCACGAGATCGAGAGCGTGCACGAAAAGGATGACGCCGCTCGCCAGGTACAGCGCGCCCTCGCTGATGTGGAAGATCGAGAGCAACGCCCGTCCGGCCACCACGACGAACAGGCCGACGCCCAGCGCGATCGCGGTGGAGGTCAACGCCACCCGCCAGCGCGTGCGGGAGTCGGCGCCCTCGGTGTCCATCAGGAACGCCAGGAGGATCTTCGGCGGGCCGACCACGGCGACGAGGATGCTGAACGCCTCCACGAACTTCATGGCCGCCATGATCGAGCGGCCGGCCCGGCGGCGCGCGTTGCTTCACGCCGCCGGGTGAACGATCAGACGTTGCCCGAGATGCCCAGGTACACGCCCTTGGCCCAGCCGGCCGAGTTGACCGTCTGACCCCAGGCGATGGTCTTGCCGAAGCACACCGACCACGAGTTCGCGGCGATCCCCGACGACGCGCAGGACCACAGGCCCAGTTCGCTGCCGGAGTTCACGTCCTGCAGGTCCATCTCCGCCGTCGTGGAGAAGAGGCCGGACCTGTTGTTGCGCACGATCACCGCCCCTTGGACCGAGCCGCCGCTTTTCGACCTGATCGCGCAGACCTGTGCGATCACGTTCGTGGCGACGGTCCGGCTGCCGGCGCACTTCCACGTGGCCGGGCTGCCGATGATCGGGTTGTCGTTGCCGTACGGCACCCAGGTGCCGGCCGCGGCCGAGGCCGTTCCGGCCATCGTGAGGCTCAGCCCGAGAAAGGCGGCGGTCGTTCCGGCGATCAGCTTCATGATTCTCATGGCCCCACGATGTGCGGCCGGACCTGCCGGAACCCTGCTGGATTCCTGCTACCTCGCGGAGGCGAGCGAGCGCTGCGGCACCGCGGCGGCGGTCTTCACGCGGGCGTACACCTTCACGGCGGTCAGCGCGCCGAGCCAGCCGAGCGCGGTGCCGGCGGTGTTGGTGATCAGGTCGTCGACGTCGAAGATCCGGTTGGCCCAGATCAGCTGCGAGCCCTCGATCGCCAGCGAGACGCCGTACCCGATCAACGCGGCCTGGCCGATCGAACGACGGCCCCAGAACATCAGCATCGCGCCCAGCGGCACGAACATCAGCACGTTCAACGTCATCTGGTCGAACGCGATCTGCCCGTCGCGGAAGGTGTCGGCGATCCACTGGAACGGCACCAGCTGCACGGCCTGACGCGGCGGGACGGTCTGCATCGGCAGGAACGTCGCGGCGAACAGCATGCTCGCGTAGGTGGTGACGGTGGCACTGCGGAAAGTCAGCTGACGGAAGAACAGCTGCGGGAGCAGGAAGACGACCGACAGGAAAAGGCCCCACTGGATGCTCGCGAGCTGTGCATTCGTCATGAATCAAAACTAAGAAAAAGGCCCTCGGCGCACATCGCGCTGAGGGCCAGTTCCGTCCTCGTACTTCCGGCCGAGTGCTACTCGGCCGCGTAATCCCGTGGGCTGATCCCCCGTAGTACCGGACCGCACGCCAGGGCTGCCACCAGCGCGACCACCATGCCGACGGCCACCGGAGCGAGCACCCACGGCGTGATCGGCATTTCACCGCGGCCCACCAAACCGCGCGCCAGCGAGAGCAGTCCAACGCCCACGACAATTCCCGCGCCGCACGCCGCGATTGTGACGGCGAACACCGGCAACATCACTTCGCGGCGCAATGCGTGACCGAGCACACGAATTGGTGTGCCGGCCGCGATCAACGCGCCGAACGTGCGCCTGCGGTCGATCACCGACCCGGCCGCGGCCACCCCGGCACCGATGCCGCCGAGCACCGCCGCGATCGAGAGCCCGATGATCGTGGCGCGCTGCAGGTCGTCCATCAGCGTGCCGCCCCACAGTTCGCGCTGCTCGCCGTCGATCAGCCGGACACCCGGCAGCGTGCCGATCAACGCGGTGTGCACGGCGTCGCGGTTGTCCGGTGTCGTCGGCACGCCGACCATCGACACCTCGCCCTCGATCCCCGGCAGCAGTTCCGGATCGATCACCCCGCTGATCCGGCCGTGGGACTGGAACGGCCGGGTTTCGTACCGCGCGGGCAGCTTGGACGTGACGACGTCGTGCGGGCCGGTCGACCTGAACACGTCGCCGTTCAGCTCCGAGTACGAGTACACGGCCGGTCCGGGCTTGCACGTCAGTCCGTTCAGCACCTGCGCGACGTCAGTGCACTTGCCGACGATCACGTACGTCCCGTAGTCGCTGTCCTTGCCGGTGCTCACCGTGCCGTTCAGCATCGTGACGATCGGCGCCGAGGTCTGCAGGCGCAACGGCGTGACGTCGTGCGCCACGTCCTCCGCGACGATCGCGTCCGTCTTCCACGTGCCGTCGCGGTACGGCACCTGACTTTCCAGTCCCGGCAACATGGTCAGCGCCATGGAGCCGGTGAACACGGCGATCACCACACCGGCCGAGCCCCGGAACGCCGCCACCGGATCACCGGCCAGCCGTCGTCCCGCCAGCAACGTCGACGGCTTGCGCCACCGCCCGACGAAGAACCGGCCGACCCACGCCGTCATCACCGGTCCCGCCAGCACCAGCGCGAACGCCACCGCGCCGAGACCGAGGAGCACCACGGTGAACTGGCTGTCGCCGCTGGTCGCCTGCGCGTACGTGATGCCCAGGAAGAACACGCCCATCGCTCCGGCGATCATCAGCAACCGCCACGACCGCACCTTGCGCTTCTCCTCGGCGGCGAGCGGCCGGTTCACCACCCGCCGCAACCCCATGATCGCCGCCGCGATGACCAGCACCGGTGCCAGCACGGCCACCGCCACCACGACCGCGGGCGAGGGCACGAAGTCGCCCGGATACCAGGTGCCGCCCTCCCACGGGATCATCGCGGTGATGTGGCTGAACGGCTGGGCCAGCAGCACGCCCAGCACGCTGCCGACGACCGCGCCGACCGCCGTCTCCACGGCCGTCATGACCACGACCTGGCGCGGGCTGGCACCGGCGAGCCGCAACGCGGCGAGCCTCCGCTCCCGCTTCGCCGCCGTCAGCCGGGCGGCCGAGGCGACCAGCACGAGACACGGCACGACGAGCACCACGAGTCCGACGCGGGTGAGCAGGTAGAGCATGCCGTGGTAGTCGTCGCGGTACGAACCGGCGCCGCCTTGCAGTCCGGGCGCCGGATAGCCGTTCGCGACCTTCTCCTGGCCGACGATCGCGACGAGTTCGCCGGGGAACTTCAGCGCTTCCGGCCCCAGCAAGCCGATCTGCGTGCCGGGGAAGCGGTTGCCGAGCTTCTCCGCGGGCGTGCCGCGGACGAGGTCGGCGAGCGCGGGGGACAACAGCACCTCGCCCGCCTCGGGATACTTGGTGATCCCCTTCGCCACCGGCACGGTGTCCGGCTTGAGACGGGCGACGTCGAACCGTTCGATGAGCTTGCCGTCGAACGAATCCCGGTTCGCCGCAACGGAGATCGTGCCGTTCTGGCCTCCGCCCATGATCTCGCGCCACGCCGTGCGGTCGGCTCGCGCCTGCAGTCCGTTCGGTGCGGCGACGAGCCACAGCACCAGCGACACCGCGATCATCACGCCGAGCGCGACCAGCACGGTGGCGACCTGGCTGCGGCGGTCCCGGCGCAGCACCGCGAGAGCGATCCTCACGCGGACACCGCCTGTTCGATCATCTTGGGCGCGATCCGGCCGTCCTGGATCTCCACGACTCGCAGCGCGCGGTCCGCGATCGCCTTGTCGTGCGTGACGATCACGACGGCCGCGTCGGTCTCCTCCGCCGCCTGCAGCAGGGCGGTCATCATCTCCTGGCCGGTGCGCGTGTCCAGGGCGCCGGTCGGTTCGTCGGCGAAGATCACCCGCGGCCGGTGCGCCAGGGCGCGCGCGATCGCCACCCGTTGCGCCTGCCCACCGGACAGCTCTCCCGGCCGCCGCTTCTCCAGACCCTGCAACCCGAGCCGCGAGAGCCACAGCCGGGCCGCGCCGAGCGACTCCTCGCGCGAACGACCGGCGAGCAGCATCGGCAGGGCCGCGTTCTCCTCGGCGGTCAGCTCGGCGACGAGCATGCCCGACTGGAACACGAACCCGAACGCCGTGCGCCGCAGCTCGCTGCGTCCTGTCTCGTTCAGTTCACCGATCGCGCGCCCGTCGAGGAACACCTCGCCGCCGTCGGCGCGCAGGATGCCGGACAGCACGTGCAGCAGCGTCGTCTTGCCGGAACCGGACGGACCGACGACGGCCAGCACGTCCCCGGCGGAGATGTCGATGTCCACCCCGGCGAGGGCGTGCACGTCGCCGTAGGTCTTGACCAGGCCACGAGCGGCCAGAACCGAATTCATGTCTTCACCGTGCCGGGTGCGCGCGGCGAAAACCTCAGCCTTGACGACACACCGGATCAGCCGGATGACCGAGGCCGGAGAGGTGTGGTGGTCCTACCGTTGTCTGCCGTGGACAGTCATCGGGGCCAATGGCCGATCGCCGCCGCTCTCGCGCTGCTGATGCTCGGCGAGCTCGTGCTCATGAACGGGCCGGGCAGCGCCGAGGCGCTGGTCTGGCTGCTGAGCGTGCCACCGTGCATCGCGGCCGTCACGTCGTTCAAGTCACGTGCCTTCGCCATCCCGGTGACGGTGACGTCGATCTTCGTGTCGTCGTTCATCTTCCGGCTGTTCAACGTGAACCTGCCGACGCTGCTGAGCCCGCTGACCGTCGCCGAGACCGCCGCGTGCCTGGTCCTGACCGCGGTCATCGTGCGCGAGGAACCGCGTCGCGCCGCCACCTGGTCGGTCGGCTCGCTGATGGCCGTGAGCTTCTTCGCCGCGATCGTCCGCGACAACTGGATCTCGTCGAGCAACTACAACGAGATGCTGGGCTCGCTGGTCCTGGGCTTCGGCGCCGTCGGCATCGGTCTGTACTTCCGCGCCCGCGACACCGAGAGCGGCCGGCTCATCGCGGCCGCCGTCACCGACGCCCAGAAGGAGGAGCGGATCGCGCTGGCCCGCGAGCTGCACGACGTGGTCGCCCACCACGTGACGGGCATGCTCGTGCAGGCCCAGGCCGCGCTGGAGGTCTCCGACGACGACCCGCGCGCCGCCCACAGGTTGCTGCCGGGCATCGTCCGATCGGGCACGGAAGCGCTGGGCGCGATGCGGCGGATGGTCGGCACCCTGCGTCAGGGCGAGAACGAGGTCGCCACGACCGACCTGGCCGCCGACGTCATCTCGACCGTCGAACGCACCCGTGAGCTCGGCTTCGAGACACGGCTGCGCATCGACCTGCCCGACGAGGTGCCGCCTGAGCTCGGCCGTTCGGTGTTGCGCCTGGTCCAGGAGTCGCTCACGAACGTGCACAAACACGCCCAGTCCCCGACGATGATCGACGTGGAGATCTCCCGGACGCAGGGCGGCGCGCTGCGCGTGGTCGTCGCCGACGACGGCCGGCCTGGCGAGCTGAACCAGGGCGGATACGGTCTCGTAGGCATGCGTGAGCGGGTCGACCTGCTCGGCGGCCTGTTCTCGGCGGGCCCGCGTGAGAACGGCTGGCAGGTGCTCGCCGAGCTACCCCTGGAAGGGACGAAGTGATCTCGGTTCTCATCGCCGACGACCAGGAGATGGTCCGCGTCGGTTTCCGGATGATCCTGGAGAAGCAACCGGACATCACCGTGGTCGCGGACGTGCCCGACGGCATCTCGGCCGTCACCGCCGCCCGCGAGCTCAAGCCGGACGTGGCGCTGCTCGACATCCGCATGCCCGGCCTGGACGGCCTCGAGGTCACCAAGAAGCTCTCGCCCACGACCAAGGTCGTCGTGGTGACGACGTTCGACCTGGACGAGTACGTGCACACGGCGTTGGAGAACGGCGCTTCCGGCTTCCTGACCAAGGACGCGGGACCGGCGTTGCTGGTCGAGGCGGTGCGGGCGGCGGCGCAGGGCAACGCGCTGATATCGCCCCAGGTCACCGTGCGGATGCTGGAGCACTTCGCCCGGCCGGCCGAGCGCCCCGACCTCGGGCTGCTGACCGCACGCGAGCAGGACGTCGTGCGCGAGGTGGCGCGCGGGCTCAGCAACCAGGAGATCGCGTCGGAGCTCTTCCTGTCGCTGTCGACGGTGAAGACACACCTCGCGTCCGTGCAGACGAAGCTCAACGTGCGCAACCGGGTCGGCATCGCCTCTTGGGCGTGGCGCGCTGGTCTGGTGAACTCCTGAGCATGTCCGAGCACCCGTCGACGGAGTTCCCGCGCAGCATCGGCAAGGTCGCGAACCGCGAGCTGGCGTTGAACGGCTACACGACGTTCGACTCGCTCACGAAGGTCTCCGCGAAGGAGCTGCTGAAGATCCACGGCATCGGCCCGAAGTCGATCAGGATCCTCGGGGAGGAGCTGGCGGCGCAGGGCAAGGCCTACGCCGCCGACTGATGGCTTACACCCCCATGGGGTGCCAGACCGTCTTCGTCTCCAGGTAGGCGCGCAGCCGCGACATGTCCGGCGTGACCGCGAAGTCCTCGCTGACCTTGTTGCGCAGCACGCGTTTCACCGTGCCGGCCGCACTCCGCTCCAGGTCCTCGCGGAGCGACTCCGGTGCGCCGGTGAGGTCGAGCGCGTTCACGTCGGCGTGCGACGCGAGCCACGGCGCGATCTCGGCGGTGCGGCCGGTGATGATGTTGACCACGCCACCCGGCACGTCGCTGGTGGCGAGCACCTCGGACAGCGTGATCGCGGGCAGCGGCCGGTCCTGCGAGGTGATGACCACCGCCGTGTTGCCGGAAGCGATCACCGGGGCGATCACCGACACCAGGCCCAGCAACGACGACTGCTGCGGTGCCAGCACGGCCACCACGCCCGTCGGTTCCGGCGTGGAGAACGAGAAGTACGGCCCGGCGACGGGGTTCGCGGAACCCAGCACGGCCGCGATCTTGTCCGTCCAGCCCGCGTACCAGACCCAGCGGTCGATCGCGGTGTCCACGATGGACTGCGCCTTCTTCAGCTGCACGCCTTCAGAAGCCGCGACCTCGCTGATGAACTGCTCGCGGCGGCCCTCCAGCACCTCGGCCACGCGGTACAGGACCTGGCCGCGGTTGTACGCGGTGGCACCGGACCACTTGTCGAAAGCCTTGCGGGCGGCGGCGACCGCGTCCCGGGCGTCCTTGCGGGAGCCCTGCGCGGCGTTGGCGAGGAAGGTGCCCTTCGAGTCGGTCACCGGGTAGCTGCGGCCGGACTCGGAGCGCGGGAAGGCGCCGCCGATGTAGAGCTTGTAGGTCTTCGCGACCGTGACGCGATCAGACATCGAGGTAGGCCTCCAGACCGGTGCGGCCGCCCTCACGGCCGAAGCCCGACTCCTGGTACCCGCCGAACGGGGCGGTCGGGTCGAAGCGGTTGAACGTGTTGGACCACACCACACCGGCGCGCATCCGTTGCGCCATCCAGAGAATGCGCGAGCCCTTCTCCGTCCACACACCGGCGGACAGGCCGTACGGCGTGTTGTTCGCCTTGGCCACGGCCTCCTCCGGCGTGCGGAACGTCAGCACCGACAGCACCGGGCCGAAGATCTCCTCACGGGCGATCCGCATCGCCTGCGACACGTTCGAGAAGACGGTCGGCGCGAAGAAGAAACCCTTGTCCGGCAACGGACAGGACGACGTCCACCGCTGCGCGCCCTCGGCCTCGCCCGACTCGGTCAGCTCCTTGATCTTGGTGAGCTGCTCGCGCGAGTTGATCGCGCCGACGTCGGTGTTCTTGTCCAGCGGGTCGCCGACGCGCAGGGTGTTGATCCTGGCCTGCAGCTTCTCCAGCACCTCGTCGGCGACGGATTCCTGCACCAGCAGGCGGCTGCCGGCGCAGCAGACGTGGCCCTGGTTGAAGAAGATGCCGTTGACGATGCCCTCGACGGCCTGGTCGAGCGGCGCGTCGTCGAACACGATGTTCGCGGCCTTGCCGCCCAGCTCCAGCGTGAGCTTCTTGTTCGTCCCGGCCAGCTGGCGCTGAATGATCTTGCCGACGTCGGTCGACCCCGTGAACGCCACCTTGTTGACGTCCGGGTGCTCGACGAGCGAGGCACCGACGTCACCGGCGCCGGGGATGATGTTGACGACACCCGGCGGCAGGTCGCACTGCTGGATGATGTCCGCCAGCACCAACGCCGTGAGCGGCGTGGTCTCGGCCGGCTTCAGCACGACGGTGTTGCCGCACGCGAGCGCGGGTGCGATCTTCCACGCGGCCATCAGCAGCGGGAAGTTCCACGGGATCACCTGTCCCGCAACGCCGAGCGGCAACGGGGCGGGCCCGTAGCCCGCGTAGCCGAGCTTGTCCGCCCAGCCCGCGTGGTAGAAGAAGTGCGCCGCCGCCGTGGGCACGTCGACGTCGCGCGACTCCTTGATCGGCTTGCCGTTGTCGAGCGACTCCAGCACCGCGAGCTCGCGCCCGCGCTCCTGGATCTGCCGCGCGATCCGGTAGATGTACTTGGCCCGCTCACTGCCGGGCATCTTCGACCACACGCGGTCGTAGGCCTTGCGGGCGGCCTTGACCGCGGTGTCCACATCGGACTGCGACGCGGTCGAGACCTCCGCCAGCACCTCTTCGGTGGCCGGGTTGATGGTCTTGAGCGGTTCGCCGGTGCCCTCGACGAACTTGCCGTCGACGAACATCCGGTAGTTCGGCTTGAGGTTCGCGATGTCCCGCGACTCGGGCGCGGGGGCGTATTCCCACATGTCTTCAGTCCACCGTCACGTAGTCCGGGCCGCTGTAGTGGCCGTCCAACTGGGTCCGCCGCTGCATGAGCAGGTCGTTCAGCAACGTCGACGCGCCGAACCGGAAGAGGTGCGGGTCGAGCCACTCCGGCCCGGCCACCTCGTGCACGGCCACCAGGTACTTGATCGCGTCCTTGGTGTTGCGGATGCCGCCGGCGGGCTTGACCCCGCGCAGCTCGCCGGTCTGGTTCTTCCAGTCCCGCACGGCCTGCAGCATCACGTGCGTCACCGGCAACGTCGCGGCGGGCTGCACCTTGCCGGTCGACGTCTTGATGAAGTCACCACCGGCCAGCAGCGCGAGCCACGACGCGCGGCGCACGTTGTCGTAAGTCACGAGCTCGCCGGTCTCCAGGATGACCTTGAGGTGCGCGTCCCCGCAGGCTTCCTTGACCTTGACGATCTCCTCGAACACCAGCCCGTACCGGCCGGACAGGAACGCACCGCGGTCGATCACCATGTCGACCTCGGACGCGCCCTGTTCGACGGCGAACCTGGTGTCGGCCAGCTTGATGTCGATCGTGCTGCGCCCACTGGGGAACGCGGTCGCGACGCTGGCGACGTTGATCCCGGTGCCCTTGAGCTCGTCGGCCGCCGTCTTGACCATGTCCGGGTAGACGCAGACCGCCGCCACCCGCGGCACTTCGGGCCGCTCGGGGTCCGGCCGCTTCGCCTTGGCGGCCAGGCTGCGCACCTTGCCGGGCGTGTCCGCGCCTTCCAGCGTGGTCAGGTCGACCATGCTGATCGCCAGGTCGATGGCGTGCAGCTTGGAGGCCTTCTTGATGCTCCGCGTGCCGAGGCCCGCGGCTCGTTGCTCGACGCCGACCTGGTCGACGCCGGGGAGCCCGTGCAGGAAACGCCGCAGCGACGATTCGTCGCGCACGGCGTCAGCCAGGGCCGACGGCAGTGTCGTTGGAGCAGCCATGCCACGGAGTCTAAGCGGAATGGGACGCCCGTCCTAAGTGAGGACGTTCGCGCTGATCAGGCACTGTGGAAGCAGGTCGGATACCGCTCCGTCAGCTCCAGCTTCGCCATCTCGAACTCGAACAGCGCGGTGTCGTTGTCCGCGAAGTCGGCGCTGCCCAGACACTCGTCGAGAACGGCGCTCAGGTTGCGCAGCACGGCGCACTTGCGCGCGGCCGGAATCTCGTCGACCCACAGGCAGTTGACGATGGCGGCGGAATCGCAGACCTCGACGTCGGCGGGGTCGGTGGAGCTCGCCCGCAGCTTGCCGATCACGACCTCGAAGTAGCCGCTGCGCATCGTGACGTCGCCGTCCGCGAACGCGATCATCGCGACCATCGTTTCCTCCTGGGCAGTTCGTACGGGCAGCCGTCCTAAACGAGGACGTTCGCGCTGATCAGGCAGTCCTCGAGGGTGGCGAAGCTGCCCACGTCCGGCCCGTTGACGGCGAGCGTCCAGCGGCCGTCGTAGCTGAGGATCACGAGCAACCCCGTGCGGCCCAGCCGCTCGAAGATCTCCGGCAGCTCGCCGGGATCGACGTGGTCGCCCAGCCACGACCAGTCACCCGGCAGTGTTCCCACATGTCCCTGGACGAACCCGATCACCTGGTGGAAGTGCCGGAGGTCGGCTCGCCGCGTCCCGGTCGCACCGAGATCCGGGTGCCGCAGCACGACGGTCCACGGAGGCAGGTCGTCCGCGTAGCGCGGGCCGTCCATCTTGAGCCAGACGTCCACGCCTTCCCGTGCCGCGCCCTCGACGAGGTCGGCGAACAGCATCACCGCACCAGCTCGCGCCGGTTGAGCGGCACCGTGCGCTCGTCGATCTCCGGCGCGTCCTGCGCCGCGCTGCCGGTCCGCTTGAGCTTCTGCCACGGCAGCACCGCACCGGCCAGTGCGGTGATCACGGACTGGATCACGACCAGGTACATGAGCTGCCGGTAGACGACCGGCTGCAGCGCGACCGCCCACAACGGCCGCAGCCGTTCGCCGTCGAGCCGGAACGCGATCACCGCCGGGATCAGCTGCAGCGCCAGGAACCCGAGCCAGGCGAGAGCGCCGGCCACGGGGTCCGACCACAGGCTCAGCACCGCGAAGACGTCGATCGCGGGCGCCAGCACCGGCAGCGCCACCTGATAGAGGAAGAGGCGTTGGTTTCGTTGCGTGGCAACGATGTTTGCCTCGGGTGACGGAGTGGTGGCGTCCGTGGTAGTGGTGACCGCGGGCTCTGCTGCCTCCGGGATGGGCAGCAACGTCGCCGGGTTCACCGGGCCGCCGGCGAGCGCGACGATGAGAAGCACCATTCGTTCTTCGGCTCGGCTCCGCGAACCGTCAGTCGAGCAGTTCGCGCAAGATCTGGGACTTCTTCTTCTTGGGCCCCTTGACCTCGACACCGCCCATGATCGCGAGCCCGGTGATGCGCACCGTCGGCGCGCCCGGGATGTGCCGGCGGCTCGGAGCGTGGTCCTCGAAGGCGCCCATGAAGCCGAACCCGTCGACGTTGACGTTGATGTCGTCGGGCACGCGGATCTCGACGCCGCCCCAGAACGCGAACACGCTGATGGTGACCTCGGCCTCGGCGAACCGGGCGTGGGTCAGGTCGATCTCGATGCCGCCCATGACCGCGACGGCGTTGTGCATGCGCGGAACGGTCCACTGGCCCTTGCGGTTGACGCCGGACCAGAAGGCGACGGACACCGCGCTGCCGGGCTGGCCGCCGATCCGGTCGCTCACCGCGGGCTGGTACTGCGGCACGGCGGCGGGTTGCTCGAGGCCGCTCAGCACCAGATCGGCGGTGATCGGAACGAGTTCGCCGTAGGTCTTCGCGGCGTAGACGGCCACGAGCCGCTCGTCCAGCTCGTGGATGTCGAGGCGACCTTCGGCGGTCGCCTTGTGCAGCACCTGCGCGATCCGTTCCCGGTCCGCGTCCGAGGCGCGCATGTGACTCTGGTCAGCGGGTACCAGCTCGTCGCTCACCCGATCGAGTCTAGAACCGTCACTTCCTGTTCGGGGCGAACTTCACGGTGATCGCAAATGCCAGCACCAGCAGTGCTCCGAGCGCCGTAGCGAGCGTCGGGCTGTGACCCCAGAGCACCGGCAGCACGCCGATCACCACCGCCAGCGAGGCCGACACACCCAGGATGAGCAGCGGGGATTCACACAACTGCTGGACGGGCTTCTGTTCGATGGTCACCGTTCGCACCTCCGCGTCTCAACTGGCTACGAGACGTTTCGGAGTCGCCATGTCGATTCTTTACTCCCGGATCGGGTTGTGCGGCCACCGAATCGGGTGGTCATCGGAACGGGTTGGTGACCGGAGGGTCAGCCGGTCGCACCGACTTCTCCACCGCCTCCAGCTCCGCCCGGGGCACGTCGCCCACCGCGTAGCCGACGCCGGCGCGCAGTGCGAGGCGGACGCCGTTCGTGAAGACCAGTTCGACGTCGCGCGAGGTCTCGCGGGTGCCCGCCAACGTCCACGACGTCTGCACGGTGAACGGGATCAGCATCTGGAGGCCCTCGCCGAACCGCACGCTCCGCGCGATCTGGAGCGCCCGGTCCCTGTTGTCGCGGAAGCCTTCGACGGTCACGGTCGCCCACGCTCCCGGCGCCCACTCGAAGGCCAGGTGTGAATCCGTCCACAGCGCGCGTTTGCCGTTGACGTCCGGCATCCTCTCGCCGCGCGGCACGCCGATCCTGCCGGGCGCGTGCACCGTCACGCCGGCGGCCTGGTCGCCGTTCTGCTCCGGTCGCAGCACGATCTCCTGGCGCTCGCGCCCGGTGAGGTACATCTCCGGCTCGAACCCGCCCGCCGCCTCGACGCTGATCGTGCGCACCAACGGGTCGAAACTGCCGGCGGCCGGCCGCGGTTGTTCGGAAGGCCGCAGCAGCAACGGCACCACGCCCGCCACGATCAGCACGAACACCCCGGCCGCCACCACGCGCAACGCCTTCTCGCGCTTCCCGGCCGTGATCGCCCGCTGGACGCTGACACCGTCGGAAGCGGGAACGTCCACGGTCCGCAACGGCTCGAACAGCCGTGCACCGTCCTCTTCGGACACTTCAGGCCTCATCGAGTCACTCCCAACCGCGTGCGCAGGGCCGCGAGTCCGGCCGAGGTCTGGCTTTTCACCGTGCCTTCCGAGCACCGCAGGACCTGGGCGACCTCGGCCACCGGCAGGTCGCAGAGGAACCGCAGCACGAGCACCGCCCGTTGCCCCGGCGGCACCCGCATCAGGGCGACCCGGACTTCCTCGCGCGTCTCGAAGTCCGGGTTCGCGACCGCGGGAAACCCGTCCACGCGGTCGAACAGGCGCACGCGGCGCCATGGCCGTCTGCGCTCGTTGAGGTACGTGCGGACGAGGATCGTGCGCACGTACGCGTCGATGTCGTCGGCAGCCTTGGCCTTCCGCCAGTTCAGGTACAGCCGGGTGATCGCCACCTGCACGACGTCATCGGCCGTGTGCACGTCGCCGCTGAGCAGATAGGCGGTGCGGCGCAACCAGGGCAACGCCGCGGTGACGTACTCGGTGTACTCGTGGTCAGCCAACCCTCCCCCTCCCCGTCGCACTCAAGACACGGCGCGGAGGAGGGCAGGTTGGGTGACCTGGGTCACACGGTCGGCTGGCGCAGTGGAAGCCCGGCGGCCCGGTAGATCGAGTCGATCACCGTCATGTTCTTCACCGCGTCGTCCGCGGTCGTCGGGAACGGCTTGCCGTGCAGCACCGCGTCGGTGAACGCGTCCAGCTGGTAGGCGTAGGTCGGGCGCTTGCCGAACGTCTCCGAAGTGCTGTGGTTCTTGAGCTTCAACGACAACCGGTGGAACGCTTGCGGGCCGAGCGGGTTGAGGACGCGCAGCGTGCCGTTCTCGCCGATGGCCTTCATGGACAGCTTGAGCACCGCGGACGACCACAGCGACGCGTGCACGGAACCCGTGTGGCCGGACGGGAAACGCAGCGACGCGCGCATCGCCCGGTCGATCGACGGCCCGCGCAACAACGCCCGCGCCGACCGCACCTCGGGTTCTTCGTCGCCCAGCAGGCGCGCCATGTGCACGGAGTAGCAGCCGGCGTCCATCATCGCGCCGCCCGCGAGCGAGTAGTCGTAGCGGATGTTGGAGAGCATCGGCAGCGGGAAGCAGACCGAGGCCTCGACGTGCCGCAACGGGCCCAGCACGCCGGACTGGATGATCTCGGCCACGCGCATCGCCAGCGGGTGGTACCGGTAGTGGAACGCCTCCATCACCACGAGACCGGAACCACGGGCGGCGTCCGCCACGGCAGCGGCTTCCGCGGCGTTGGCGGTGAACGGCTTCTCGCACAGCACGTGCTTGCCGGCTTCCAGGGCGGCCAGCGTCCACTTGCCGTGCAGGCCGTTCGGCAGCGGGTTGTAGACGGCGTCGACGGCCGGGTCCGCGAGCAGGTCCTCGTACGACCCGTGCACGCGGGCAATGCCGTGCTTGTCGGCGAAGGCCTGGGCTCGCGCGGCCGAACGGGCGGCGATCGCCACGACCTCGGCGACGGTGGAGGAGCGGGCCGGGCGGACGACGGCGGGCGGCGTGATCATGGCCGCGCCGAGCACTCCGATGCGCACGTGGTCTGTCACGCGGCCGACCCTACACCTCCGCAGTTAACGGCGTTTACTCCGTCGGATCGGTTTCCCGCGGTTACGGTGTCCGGCATGGACGTCCTCGTCGTCGATCATCCGCTCGCCAAGGCGAGACTCACCACCATGCGCGACGCGCGCACCGACAACGCCGCTTTCCGCGCCGCGTTGCAGGAACTCACCGTCATGCTGGTCTACGAAGCCATGCGCGAGGCGCCGCTGGCGGAGGACCGCACGCACACGCCCGTCGCGCGCACCACCGGCTATCGGCTGGCGAACCCGCCGTTGCTCGTGCCGGTGCTGCGGGCCGGTCTGGGCATGGCCGACCAGGCGCACAAGCTGATCCCGGACGCCCAGATGGGGTTCGTGGGGCTCGCCCGCGACGAGGAGACGCTGCAGCCGACGCCGTACATGGAGTCGCTGCCGGAGGACCTCGCCGGACGCCCGGTGTTCGTGCTCGACCCGATGCTCGCGACCGGCGGTTCGATGGCTTACACGATCCGGTTGCTGACCCAGCGCGGTGCGACCGACGTGACGGCCGTGTGCGTGCTCGCCGCGCCCGAGGGCATCAACCATCTCGAGGACTCGAAGCTGCCAGTTCGTCTCATTACGGCGTCGGTGGACGAGCGGTTGAACGACAGCGGCTTCATCGTGCCTGGTCTGGGCGATGCCGGTGACCGTCTGTACGGAGCGGTTTAGGACATACCTCCGATCGGACGTAGCAGTGGTCTAGACCTCAGGCCTATCGTGCTCTGGACCACATCGCCGCTGCCGCATCGATTGAGGAGTCACATGTCCAGACGGAGATGGGGTGTCGCCGCACTCGCGGTCGGCGCCCTGTCCGCGTCGCTGGCCCACGCGCCCGCGAACGCAGACGTCGAGACCAATGGGCACCACGGCTATTCGAAGACCCGCACCGTCGGGTACTTCATCCAGTGGGGCGTGTACGACCGGAACTTCCGGGTGAAGAACCTCGTCGACAGCGGGGCCGCGGCGCGGCTCACGCACCTGAACTACGCCTTCGGCTTCCTCGACGAGTCGGGCAAGTGCATCAGCGCCGACCCGTGGGCGGACTGGCAGATGCCGCACACCGCCGAGCAGTCCGTGAGCGGCAAGGCCGACGAGGCAGGCCAGCCGCTGATGGGCAACCTCAACCAGCTCAAGCAGCTCAAAGCCAAGTACCCCAAGCTGAGGATCAACATCTCGCTGGGCGGCTGGACGGGCTCGCGCTACTTCTCCAACGCCGCGCTGGACGACGTCTCGCGCGCCGCGCACGTCAAGTCGTGCACCGACATGTGGATCAAGGGCAACCTGCCCGGCATGCCGGAGGGTGCCGCGAAGGGCGTCTTCGACGGCATCGACCTCGACTGGGAATGGCCTGCCAGCAACGGCAACATGACCCCGCCGAACGTCGTTCGCCCCGAGGACAAGCAGAACTTCACCAAGCTGCTCGCCGAGTACCGCAAGCAGATGGGCTGGAACCGCGACCTGACCGCGTTCCTGCCGGCCGACCCGGTCCAGGTCGATCGCGGCTTCGAGGTCTCGAAGGTGTTCTGCTACCTCACCTTCGGCACGCTGCAGGGCTATGACTACCACGGCGCGTGGGACGCTCCGGCGAACCAGCAGTCCGCGCTGCGCGTGCCCCAGGGCGACCCGTCGGAGTTCGAGTTCAGCTCCGAGGTGACGGTCAACGCCTGGCTGCGGCGCGGTGCTCCGCGCTCGAAGGCCGTGCTCGGTGTTCCGTTCTACGGCCGCGGCTGGGACGGCGTCGCCCCCGGCACGCGCAACGGCCTGTTCGGCACCGGTGTGCCGGCGCCGGCCAAGTACGAGGCGGGCTACGAGGACTTCCACCGCATCAAGGCGAAGCTCTCCGAGCCCGGCAACACCTACAAGATCTACCGCGACGAGCGCGCCGGCTTCGCGTGGATCTACGACGGCAAGACCTGGTGGACCTACGACGACGCGACGGAGATGAAGCGCAAGGCTCGCTTCATCAACGACCGCAGGCTCGGTGGAGCGATGATCTGGTCGCTCGACGGTGACACCGCACAAGGTGAACTGATCAAGGCGCTGGACGGCGCTCTCAGGTGATGCCCTGCAGTTAGGCCGCGCAGAAGACGAACTGTCCGGATCGGACAGTTCAGCGGGTCCGGGGAGGTTTCGCGGCGGCCGCCTCCCCGGATTCCGTCAACCACCCACGGCCGTGCGCGCGCAGCGCCAGCTCGTAGGTGGCGGCGGGATCGATGCCCTGCGGCAGGTTGCCGTTGAGCTCCAGGCTCACCAGGCCGTGCGCGATGCCCCACATCGACATCGCGATCTGCTCCGGCTCCTCGTCGACGAAGACCCCTCCCTCGACCGCGCGCCGCACGGTGTCGATCACCGGCGCGAACGTCCGCCCGGCCGCGCGGCTCATCGCCTTCGTCGGTTCGACGACCTTCGAGTACAGCACCGAGTAGAAGTGCGGGTCCGCGAGCGCGCTGCGCCGGTACGCGAGCCCGATCTGGACCAGGTCCTCCGCGGGGTCCTCGGTGACCGGCACCGCGGCCAGGTGCGTGCCGAACCGGTGGAACGCCTCGTCGTAGAGCGCCTCGAGCAGCGCCGGTTTGCCGCCGAAGAGGGAATAGACCGCCGTGGTGGACGTGTTGACGTCGGTGGCGATCTTGCGCAGGCTCACCGCGGCTGGGCCCTCGGTGCTGAGCAGCTCGCCCGCCCGTTCGAGCAGACGCCGTCGCAGCGCGTCGTCGTGGGTCTTGGGCCTGGGCATCACGCAATCCTAACGGCCTCTGGCTTGAGTGGTATCACATTGGTACCGTGCCTGGAATGGCGATGACCTTGCGGTTGACCGAAGAGGAGAACCTGCGGCTCGCTGAACTGGCGCAGTCCGAGGGCCGCTCCAAGCAGGAGGTCGTGCGGCTGGCGATCGCGGACCGTTACCAGCGCATGCAGCAGGAAGAAAAGCTCGGCGAGGTACTCGGGCGAGTCCTGCCCAAGTATCGAGGTCTTTTGGATAGGCTCGGATCTTCCTGAAACTGTCAGACCTCTGTGATCAACTGGGTGCTGTGATCTCCTACCTCGACGCCGGGGACCTCTTGGTGCTGGCCACGGCTGTGACCGGCGGCGACCTCGTCGTCCGGGACATCGGCCTGCTGGACACGGCGGCCTACCGTCCTCGCGCCACCGTGCTCGGCGTGGAGGCCTACGACACGCTGTGGCTGAAGTCCTCCGCATTACTTGACTCGATCGTGCGAACCCGCCCTCTGGTCGAGGGAAACTGGCGGCTCGGCTGGGTCTCCGCCGTCACGATGTGCGACATCAACGGCTACTGGATCGACGCGGACGAGGACGACGCGCTGGGTCTGGTGAGAGCCCTGGGACGTGACAAGATCGACGTCCCGGAGATGGCCGGCCATCTCGAAGCGTGGGGACTCCCGAAGGATTCCGCTTGACCTAGAGTGCGCTCTAGCTCGTAGCGTCGAACCCGTGAGTTACTCGATAGCCCAAGCCGCGCAGCGCAGTGGGTTGTCCATCGACACCTTGCGCTACTACGAACGAATCGGGCTCGTCGACCCGCCCGCGCGTGACTCGGGTGGTCGCCGCAGCTACTCGGAGGACGACCTCGGCTGGCTGGCCTTCGTGACGCGCCTGCGCACGACCGGCATGCCGATCCGCATGATGCGTGAGTTCGCGCAGCTCAGACACGGCGGCGACCTGACAGCAGGACGCCGCAAGCAGATCCTCGTGGAGCACCGCAACGACGTCCGCGCCCGCGTGGCGGAGCTGCAGACGTCCCTGGAGGTGCTCGACTACAAGATCGACCACTACGCGCTGGTCGAGCGGGACTTGGAGGCGACGGCGTGAGCCGTTTGTTGGGATCGTTGGAGGTCGGGCCGCAGGGGCTCGGCTGCATGGGAATGTCGGAGTTCTACGGCGCCGGCGACGAGTCGGAGTCGATCTCGGTGATCCACCGGGCCCTGGAACTCGGGGTGACGCTGCTCGACACGGCCGACATGTACGGGCCGCACCTGAACGAGGAACTCGTGGGCCGAGCCATCGCGGGCCGTCGTTCCGACGTCGTGCTGGCCACGAAGTTCGGCATCGTGCGCGACGGCGACCGTCGTGGCGTGCGCGGCGACCGCGAGTACGTGCGGTCGGCCGTCGAGGGCTCTTTGCAGCGGCTCGGCACGGACGTGATCGACCTGTACTACCTGCACCGGGTGCCGGCGGACACGCCCATCGAGGAGACCGTCGGCGCGATGGCCGAGCTGGTCACCGAGGGCAAGGTGCGGTTCCTCGGCCTGTCCGAGGCCGGTGCCTTGACCCTGCGGCGCGCCCACGCGGTGCACCCGATCACCGCTCTGCAGAGCGAGTGGTCGCTGTGGTCGCGGGACATCGAGGCCGAGATCGTGCCGACCGCCCGTGAGCTGGGCATCGGCCTCGTGCCGTACTCGCCTTTGGGCCGTGGCGTGCTGACCGGCCGTTTCACCTCCGCCGCCGATTTCGGCGAGGGTGACTTCCGCGGCGTCGCACAGCCGCGGTTCACCGGCTCGAACCTCGACGCGAACCTGAAGATGGTCGCCGAGCTTCGCGCACTGGCCGAGGAGCGCGGCGTCACCGCCGGGCAGCTGGCGCTGGCCTGGGTGCAGCACCGCGGCTCGGACGTGGTGCCGATTCCGGGAACCAAGCGGATCAAGTACCTGGAGGAGAACGTCGCGGCGGCCGCCCTGGAGCTGTCCGCCGACGATCTCGCCGCGATCGAGGCCGCCGTACCCGCCTCGGCCGTGGCCGGTGACCGGTACCCGGACATGAGCTCGATCGGCCGTTAGAACACACGTTCGAAGATATCCCCAGGGTTGTCCACAGGTTGGGGACAACAGGCTGTGGACAACCCTGGGTTCATGTGGACAACTGGGCCGCCACGGTGGCGCCGAGCTCCCAGCACGCCTCCAGGTCGGCCTTCTCCGGCTCACCCGTGACGACCACGTGCTGGGCCGCCTTCTCCCAGCCCAACCCGGTAGTGGCCGTCTCCACGCTGCGCACCGCACCCGTCGTGTCGTTGTTGCCGTGCACGTAGAGCCCGAACGGCCTGCCGCGCGTGGAATCCAGACACGGGTAGTAGATGGTGTCGAAGAAGTGCTTCAACGCACCGCTCATGTAGCCGAGGTTCGCGGGCGTGCCCAGCAGGTAACCGTCGGCTTCGAGGACATCCACAGCGGTTGTGGACAACGCGGCTCGCCGCACCACCTCGACGCCCTCGATCTCGGGGGTGGTGGCGCCGGAGAGCACGGCCTCGAACATCGCCTGGAGGGCGGGCGACGGCGTGTGGTGGACGATCAGCAGCCTCATGCGCCTGTTAGTACCAGTCGAAGCCGAGATCGGGCTCAACGAAGTGGTGCGCCCGTTGCGTCAGAGTGGTGCGGGCGAGAGGTTCTTGTTGTTCCAGAACGGAACCCCGCGGCCCGACAGACGTCTAGAAGGGTGTACACAGGAGGGACCATGAAGACCACCGCCCTTATGACCACCAGTCCTCGTCAGCGTCGCATCACCTGGGGTTTCGGCCTTGCGGTCAGCATCGGGATGATCGGGATCGGCCCCCTCTTCGCGTCGGTGTGGCCAGGGTTCGACCACAGCCCGTGGGACGTCAACACGATGTTGTTCGGGCTCGGCGTGGGGCTCTGCGCGATCGCCTACATCTTCGGGCGGATCGCGGTCGCGGCAGTGACCGAGGGGCGCCGCAACGCGATCGCCCCGCCGACCAGAAGGGCCTACCTGGTGGCCGGCGGGGGCTTCGCTCTTGCCGCGCTGTGCCTGATGATCGCGGTCGCTAGCTGACGAGCTCCGTCACCCGTTCCCGCAACTCGGCCAACCTGGCCTTCGCCGTCGCACGGGCGGACTCCAGTCCGTCCGTGACCGGCTCGACGACTTCCAGGTACGCCTTGAGCTTCGGCTCGGTGCCCGACGGTCGCACGATCACGCGCACGCCGTCCGCCGTCCAGCGCAGCACGTCCGCGCCGGGCAACAGGTCTTCCGACGCGAAGTCGGCGGGCGGTGCCGAACGCAGCCGTGCCATCGTCGCGTCGATCAGCGACAAATCGGTGTACCGCAAGGAAACCTGGTCGGTCAGATGCAGGCCGTGGTCCAGCGCGAGCTGGTCCAGCGCGTCCAGCAACGTGCGACCCGAGGCCTTCAGGCCCGCGGCCAGGTCAGCGGCGACGACGGCGGCCGAGATGCCGTCCTTGTCGGCGACGAACGCCGGGTCGACGCAGTTGCCGAGTGCTTCCTCGTAGGCGAACACCAGACCTTCGCCCGCCCGCGCCAGCCACTTGAAGCCGGTCAGCGTCTCCGCGTACCGGGCTCCGTGCGCCACCGCGATCGACTTCAGCAGTGACGAGGACACGATCGTCGTTGCCACCAGCGGATCCGCGGAGTCGGTGGTCGACAGCACGAGCGAGCCGAGCAGCACGCCCGTCTCGTCACCGCGCAACATCCGCCACGACGAACCGTCCCGCACGCCCAGAGCGCACCGGTCGGCATCCGGGTCCAGGGCGATCGCCAGGTCCGCGTCCACCGATGCCGCAAGGGAAAGCAGCTCGTCGGACGCGCCGGGCTCCTCGGGGTTCGGGAACACCACGGTCGGGAAGTCCGGGTCCGGCACCGCCTGTGACCTCACCACGTGCACGTCGGTGAAACCCGCGCGCCGCAACGCTTCCACGGCGAACGCGCCGCCGACGCCGTGCATCGGCGTCAACGCGATCTTCAACGTCCGCGCCTGACCGGACGGCAGCGACGCCACCCGTTCCAGGTACGCGTCGATCTCGGCGTCCGACACCGTCGAGTACGAGGGTGAACGCGGCACCGACACGGCCGCGGGAACGGCCTCGATCGCCTTCTCGATCTCCCCGTCCGCCGGAGGCACGATCTGCGAGCCGCCGGTCAGGTAGAGCTTGTAGCCGTTGTCCGCGGGAGGGTTGTGCGACGCGGTGATCTGAATCCCGGCCACCGCGCCGTGCGACCGCACCAGGAACGCCAGCACCGGCGTCGGCAACGGCCCCGGCAGCACCCGCACGTCGAAGCCCGCGGCCGCCATCACCTCGGCGGCCGCGACCGCGAACTCCTCCGACCCGTGCCGGGCGTCGCGACCCACGAACACCAGCCCGGAGGTCCCGAGCCACGACGCCAGCCCGGCGGTCGTGCGGACCACCGTGGCGACGTTCATGCCGTTCGTGCCCGCCCGCACCGGTCCGCGCAGCCCGGCGGTGCCGAACGTCAGCGGACCGGCCATGCGATCGGAGAGGTCCTCGAGAGCAGCGGGATCGCCGCCCATCGCGCGCGCCAGCACCCCCTGCAACTCCTCGCGGGTCGCCGCGGAGGGGTCGTCGGCGATCCACCGGAACGTCGCGTCACGCAGGGCCGGCGTCAGGCTCATGCGCGGTCCACCAGCTCGCGCAGCAACGTGCCCATGCGCTGGGCAGCGGCGGCGCCCGCCTCCAGCACCTCCTGGTGGTTCAGCGGCTCACCGGTGATGCCCGCCGCGAGGTTCGTGACCAGCGACAGACCGAACACCTCGACACCCTCGGCGCGCGCGGCGATGGCCTCGTGCACGGTCGACATGCCGACCAGGTCCGCGCCCAGCGTGCGCAGCATCCGGATCTCGGCGGGCGTCTCGAAGTGCGGTCCGGGCAGCCCCGCGTACACGCCCTCCTCCAGCGAGGAGTCGATCTCCTGCGCCAGCTTCCGCAGGCGCGGCGAGTACAGGTCCGTCAGGTCCACGAACCGGGCGCCGACCAGCGGCGACAGCGAGGTCAGGTTCAGGTGGTCGGAGATCAGCACGGGCTGCCCGACGGACATGCCCTGCCGCAGGCCACCGGCGGCGTTGGTCAGCACGACCGTCGACACGCCAGCGGCCGCGACCGTGCGCACGCCGTGCACGACCTTCTGGACGCCCTTGCCCTCGTAGCCGTGGGTGCGGCCGAGCACGACGAGGACCTTCTTGCCGCCCACCTCGACGGAACGGATGGTGCCGCCGTGGCCGAGCGCGGTCGGCGCCTCGAAGCCCGTCAGCTCACCGATCGGGATCTCGGTGGCCGGCTCACCGATCACGTCGGCGGCGGGCCGCCAGCCGGAGCCGAGCACGATCGCGATGTCGTGCTTCGCCACGCCGGTGCGGCTCTGGATCTCTTCCGCGGCCTTGCCGGCCAGCTCTTCTGGAGTCACCGCGAGAGCTTAAACCGGTGCGAAGGTGGAGGCGATCGCGTCGAACAGCCGCACCCGCGCCTCGTCCTCCTGCTCCGTCGGCACGACGACCTCGATCACCCACAGGTCGCCGCGATAGGGGAGCACACGGGAGAAGTGCGACCGCCGCAACGTGTTGGGCTCGTCACCCTCCACCGTCCGGTAGATGAACTGGATGCTGTCCTCGTTGCGCGGCCCGGCGAGGTTCGGCGTCGGCACCTTCTCACCGCCGAAGAACCGGTTCGGCCACCGCGACTGCACGGAGGACGTGTACGTGTTGATGTTGCGCTTCGGGTAGAAGTCGGCGAACCGCTGCACCGTGACCTCGTACGCGCCCGTGCCCGACACGAAGTGCACCACCGAGGAGAGGGGCACGAACTTGTCGGCCGAGCGCTGTTCGGCGTACGTCGACCAGCTCGGATCGACGTTCAGCGTGAACTTCCCGCCCTGGTCGCCGCTCGCGGTCTCGGCCGACGCGGTTCTTTGCACCAGCGCCGCCGACGTGGGCAGGGTCGGTAGCGTCTGGAGTGTCTGCTCGGTCGGCGGCAGCAGCGGAGCGCCCGCCGCGAGCCTCGTCAGCGCGAACCCGCCGCCTGAGCCCGCCACGAACAGCAGCATGGCCGCGGCCAGCAGGAACGTGGTGGCGACCCGCCCGCGCGGCCGCTGCGGCGAGATCGGCTTGGTGAGCATGAACGGCAACGGGCCGGGGTCGTCGGCCAGCGGTGCGTCCGGCTCGATCTTCGGCTTCGGCCGCACGACCACCGGCAGCGGCAACGCCTCGCGGACCTCGAACGCGTCGGTGCCGGGTTCCGGCAGCAGCGCGTAGACCTGCCTGCGCACGTCGACCAGCGACAGCCGTTCGGCCGGGTCCTTCCGCATCAACCCGCTGATCACCGGCGCGAGCCGCCCGGCGCCCGCGGGCACCGGCACGTCGCCGTTGATCACCGCGTTGATCGTCTGCATGACGTTCTTGCCGACGTACGGCGGCTCGCCGGCCATGGCGGCCCACACCGTCGCGCCGAGCGACCACCGGTCCGCGGCCGCCGACACGTCACCGCCCTGCGCCACCTCGGGGGCGATGTAGGCGGGCGTGCCCAGCGTGATGCCCCGCGCGGTCATGGTGGCCTCGGCGACGTTGCGCGCGATGCCGAAGTCGGTGAGCTTGACCCGGCCGTCGTCCGCGATCAGCACGTTGCCGGGCTTCACGTCCCGGTGCGTGATGCCGGCCCGGTGCGCCGCCGCCAGCGCCGCCGCGACCGCGTCCAGCACCGCCGCGCCCTGCTTCTCGGTGAGGCAGCCCTGCTCCTGCAGCAGTTCGCTCAGACTGCGCGACGGCACGAGCTCCATCACCACGTACGGGTCGCCGTCGTGCTGCACGACGTCGTAGAGCGTCACGAGGTTCGGGTGGGACAACGCCGCGATGGCCCGCGCCTCGCGCATGGTGCGTTCGCGCAGCTGAGCTGCCTCGACCTCGGGCATGCCGGGGGTGTGCAGGATGCCCTTCACGGCGACCTGCCGGCCCAGCACCTCGTCGCGGGCGGCCCACACGGTGCCCATCGAGCCCTGACCGAGCACGTGCAGCAGCTGATATCGATCCGCGATCAGGCGCTTTGGATCAGCTTTGTCCACGACTCAATTCTTCCTGACACACTGACTGCATCGTTAACGGCGGTGAACCTCACATAGCCGTGTCGGTACTGGTCGGTAACACTGCAACGCATGATGGAGTTGGCCTTGCCTGCCGAATTCCGCCCGAACGAGTTCCCCTCGGCGTCGAGGGAGCAATGGCGTGAGCTGGTCGACGCCGTGCTCCGCAAGACCGGCGCCGACTACGACTCACTGGTCACGAAGACCTACGACGGCATCTCGCTGCAGCCGCTCTACACCCTCGACGACGCGCTGCCCGTCCCGTACGCCCTGGCGCCGGCCAAGCAAGGCTGGGACGTGCGTCAGCGCCACGCCGTTCCCGATCCGATCGCCGTGATGAACGACCTGGAAGGCGGGGTCACCTCGCTGTGGCTCGCGCTGCCGGCGTCGTCGCTGGAACGCGTGCTGGACGGCGTCCTCCTCGACCTCGCGCCGATCGTGCTCGACGGTGACGTCGACGCGGCGCGCGCGATGCTGCGGATCTACGACCAGGCGCCCGTGCTCGCGGACGAGGTGCGCGGCAACCTCGGGCTGACGCCGTTCGGTGAGGCGCTCGAGGTCATCCTCCAGGCCCGTCGCGAGTTCCCGTCGTTGCGGACCGTCGTGGTGGACGCGCTGCCGTTCCACGACGCGGGCGGTTCGGACTCGGAGGAGCTCGGTGCGTCGTTGGCTTTGGCCGTTTCGTACCTGCGCGCGCTGACGGACGCGGGACTGCCGGTGTCGGACGCCTTCGCGCAGCTGGAGTTCCGCTACGCCGCGACGGCCGACCAGTTCATGACGATCGCCAAGCTCCGCGCCGCGCGACGGCTGTGGGCGCGCGTCGCCGAAGTGTCCGGTGCTGATGCCGTGCAGGTGCAGCACGCGGTGACGTCGTCGGCGATGATGACCCGCCGCGACCCGTGGGTGAACATGCTGCGCACCACGATCGCGACGCTGGCCGCCGGTCTCGGCGGCGCCGACTCGGTGACGGTGCAGCCGTTCGACGCGGCCATCGGGCTGCCGGACGAGTTCGCCCGCCGGATCGCCCGCAACACCCAGAACCTGCTGCTGGAGGAGTCGCACCTCGGCGAGGTGATCGACCCCGCGGCCGGGTCCTGGTACGTGGAGCAGCTGACTGATCAGCTGGCCGGTGCCGCGTGGTCGTGGTTCCAGGAGATCGAACGGGCGGGCGGCTTCGCGGCCGCGCGCGAGCTGGTCGCCGCGCGGATCGCCGAGACCTGGGCCGCGCGGTCGGCGCGGCTCGCGGATCGCAGCGACCCGATCACCGGTGTGAGCGAGTTCCCGAACCTGACTGAGAAGCCGGTCGTCCGCGAACCAGCGCCCGCCCGCGAACCAGCGCCCGCCCGCGAGCCCGCGGTCGGAACCGAGCCCGTCCCCGGAATCGATTCGGATTCGCAGGCCCCCTGGGGGGATGCACCCCCCATCCCAAGTGTCTCAAGCGGGTCTGACAGTTTCGGGCTGCCGCGGGTCCGTTATGCACAGGCCTTCGAGGAGTTGCGCGATCTCGCCGACGCGCAGCCCGAACGGCCGCAGGTCTTCCTCGCCACCCTCGGCCCGGTGGCCGCCCACACCGCACGCGCCACCTTCGCCGCGAACCTCTTCAACGCCGGCGGTTTCGCCACCCCGAACGCGGGCCCGACCAGGACCGCGGACGAGGTGGCCGAGAAGTTCAAGGCGTCCGGCGCGAAGGTCGCGGTCGTCTGCGGCAGCGAGACCAGCTACGCCGACCTGGCCGTCCCGACCGTCGAGGCCCTGCGCGAAGCCGGCGCGGAACGGGTACTCCTGGCAGGTAAGAAGAGCGAGGCCGAGGTCGACGGTTACGTCTACCTGGGCTGCCCGGCGCTGGAAATCCTGAACAACACCTTCGACTTCCTTGCCATCGAGAAAGCAAACGGAGTGGAGCGATGATCCCCAACTTCGCGGACATCGACCTCGGCCCGCTCCCGTCGGCGAAGTACGAGGCCGACCTCCCGGCCTGGGAGACGCCGGAGGGCATCGCGGTCAAGCCGGTCTACGGTCCGTCCGATGTGGACGGTCTGGACTTCCTGCGGACCTACCCCGGCGTCGCACCCTTCCTGCGCGGCCCGTACCCGACGATGTACGTCAACCAGCCGTGGACCGTCCGCCAGTACGCGGGCTTCTCGACGGCCGAGGAGTCGAACGCCTTCTACCGCCGCAACCTCGCGGCCGGGCAGAAGGGGCTGAGCGTCGCGTTCGACCTCGCCACGCACCGCGGCTACGACTCGGACCACCCGCGCGTTGCCGGTGACGTCGGCATGGCGGGCGTCGCGATCGACTCGATCTACGACATGCGCACGCTGTTCGACGGCATCCCGCTGGACAAGATGTCCGTGTCGATGACGATGAACGGCGCGGTGCTGCCGATCCTGGCGCTCTTCGTGGTGGCGGCGGAGGAGCAGGGGGTGAAGCCGGAGCAGCTCATGGGGACGATCCAGAACGACATCCTCAAGGAGTTCATGGTCCGCAACACCTACATCTACCCGCCGCAGCCGTCGATGCGGATCATCTCCGACATCTTCAGCTACACCAGCTCGCACATGCCGAAGTTCAACTCCATCTCGATCTCCGGCTACCACATGCAGGAGGCGGGAGCGACCGCCGACCTGGAGCTGGCCTACACGCTCGCGGACGGCGTCGAGTACATCCGCGCGGGCCGGGAAGCCGGGCTGGACGTGGACGCGTTCGCGCCCCGGCTCAGCTTCTTCTGGGCGATCGGCATGAACTTCTTCATGGAGATCGCCAAGATGCGGGCCGCGCGCCTGCTCTGGGCGAAGCTGGTCAACGGGTTCGAGCCCAAGAGCCAGAAGTCGCTCAGCCTCCGCACGCACTGCCAGACGTCCGGCTGGTCGCTGACCGCGCAGGACGTGTTCAACAACGTCGCGCGCACGTGCGTCGAGGCCATGGCGGCGACGCAGGGTCACACGCAGTCGTTGCACACCAACGCACTCGACGAGGCGCTGGCGCTGCCCACCGACTTCTCCGCGCGCATCGCCCGCAACACGCAGCTGCTGCTCCAGCAGGAGTCCGGCACCACCCGCGTGATCGACCCGTGGGGCGGCAGCGCGTACGTCGAGCGGCTGACGAACGAGCTCGCCGCCAAGGCGTGGGAGCACATCACCGAGGTCGAGAAGGCCGGCGGCATGGCCCGCGCGATCGACGAGGGCATCCCCAAGCTGCGCATCGAGGAGGCCGCCGCCCGCACGCAGGCGCGCATCGACTCCGGCCGGCAGCCCGTCATCGGCGTCAACAAGTACCTCGTGACCAACGACGAGCAGATCGAGGTCCTCAAGGTCGACAACGCCGGCGTGCGCGCCCAGCAGCTCGAAAAACTGCGCCGGCTCAAGGAAGAACGCGACCAGTCCGCAGTGGACAGTGCGCTCGACGCGCTCACCAGCGCCGCGCAGGGCCACGGCAACCTGCTGGAGCTGGCGATCAACGCGGCTCGCGCCAAGGCGACCGTCGGGGAGATCTCCGAGTCGCTGGGCAAGGTGTGGGGACGGCACAGCGCGCAGATCCGCACCATTTCCGGTGTCTACCGGCAGGAGGTCGGCGAAGTGTCCAACGTGGACGCCTGCCGCGAGGTCGTCGAGGCGTTCGCGGAGGAGGAAGGCCGCCGGCCGCGCATCCTGGTCGCCAAGATGGGCCAGGACGGGCACGACCGCGGTCAGAAGGTGATCGCGACGGCGTTCGCGGACCTCGGCTTCGACGTCGACGTCGGCCCGCTGTTCCAGACGCCGGAGGAGGTCGCGCGCCAGGCCACCGAGGCCGACGTGCACATCGTCGGCGTGTCCTCGCTGGCGGCGGGCCACCTCACGCTGGTGCCGGCGCTCAAGCAGGAGCTCACCAAGCTCGGCCGCGAGGACATCATGATCGTCGTCGGTGGCGTGATCCCGCCGCAGGACTTCGACGAGCTGTACGCGGCGGGTGCTTCGGCGATCTTCCCGCCCGGCACCGTCATCGCGGACGCGGCCAAGGACCTGTTGGTGAAGCTCGCGGACCAGCTCGGTCACCATGGCTAGGGTGATCGACGTCGCCGAGTACGCCAAGGGCGTCCTCGACGGCGATCGCAGCGTGCTGGCCAGGGCCATCACCCTGGTCGAGTCCAAGCGCGCCGACCACCGCGCCAAGGCGCAGGAGCTGCTGATCGAGCTGTTGCCGAAGTCGGGCAACGCGACCAGGGTCGGCATCACCGGCGTGCCCGGCGTGGGCAAGTCGACGTTCATCGACGCGCTCGGCACCATGCTGACCGAGCAGGGCCACCGGGTCGCGGTGCTCGCCGTCGACCCGTCGTCGACCCGCACCGGCGGCAGCATCCTGGGCGACAAGACGCGCATGCAACGGCTCTCGGTGAACGAGAAGGCGTTCATCCGGCCGTCGCCGACGTCCGGCACGCTCGGCGGCGTCGCGCAGGCCACCCGCGAGACGATCGTGCTGGTCGAGGCCGCGGGCTTCGACGTCGTGCTGGTCGAGACCGTCGGCGTCGGGCAGTCAGAGGTGGCCGTCGCGAACATGACGGACTGCTCGCTGTTCCTGACCCTCGCCCGCACCGGCGACCAGCTGCAGGGCATCAAGAAGGGCATCCTGGAGCTCGCGGACGTCATCGCGGTCAACAAGGCCGACGGCGAACACGAACTGGACGCCCGCAAGGCCGCGCGCGAACTGGCCGGCGCTCTCAAGCTCCTGCGCCCACCGGACGCGTTGTGGCACCCGCCGGTGCTCACCTGCTCCGGCCTCACCGGAACCGGTCTCGACGAGCTGTGGTCCCGCGTGCTGGAACACCAGGCCACCTTGAAGGACGCCGGTGAACTGGACGAGCGACGCCGCCGTCAGCAGGTCGAATGGACCTGGATGATGGTCCACGACGAACTGTGGCGGCAGTTGCGCGAACACCCGGCAGTCCGCTCCCTGGCCCCGGATCTGGAGCGCAGAGTTCGCGCCGGTGAACTGACGGCCACTTTGGCCGCCGAGCAATTACTAACCGCCTTCACCCACAAGCCTGACTGACTTTTCACGCGGGGACCCCACGTACTATCAGACGGTACGTAGGGGCCCCGCGTGACCTAAAGCAGGGCGCGGAGGGTGAGCGTGTAACTAGTTTGGGTGACCTTCGATCGTGGTATTCGAGGTAGAGTTCAGGCCATGTCGAGGTTGCTGCTGGCCTGCGTGTTCGCGCTGATGAGCGTTGTCGGGATCGCCGGTGTGGCGGCCGCGCAAGAGGCGCCGGACGCGCCCGTGGCGGCCGCGCAGCAGACCACCGTGAATCCGGGTCCGAGCGTGAACTCGCCGCAGGAACCGTCGCCTGAGATCAGGCAGGAAACCAAACGCAAGCTGTGGATCGGCGCGATCGCCGTCGGCCTGTTGGCGCTGGTCTACTACCGCAACAAGAAGCGGTGGGCGAAGTGGCGCAAGGAGCGCGCGGCGAAGAAGGGGTAGCCGCGCTGAAGTGCGGTTGAGCCGTTCCGTCCCAGATGATGGGACGGAATAGTCAAAGTTAAGCGTGCTTCTCGACCATTTGCGTCATCGTTGATCGGTCAGACCGATACTCGCTCGCCGCTCGGCGCAGCGCTGCGACCGGCCAACCGGTTGATCATCATCAGCGCACGGCGTCACACAGGTGGTGATGCAGGATGGTGGCAAATGGGTACCGACTTGAAGATCAGCACACGCTCGACCCTCGAGCGGTACTCCGACGCGCTGCTGGACCTGTCGCACTCGATCCACGCCGAACCTGAGCTGGCCTTCGAGGAGCACCGCAGCGTCGAGAAGATCACCTCCCTGCTGGCCCGCGAGGGCTTCAAGCTCGACCGCGGTGTGGCAGACCTCGACACCGCGTTCGTCGCGACGTTCGGCGACGGTGAGCTGGTGCTGGGACTTTGTGCCGAATACGACGCTTTGCCCGAAGTCGGGCACGCGTGCGGGCACAACGTCATCGCCGCCGCTTCCGTCGGTGCCGCACTCGCGCTGCGTGACATCGCCGACCGTCTGGGGGTCACCGTGAAGGTGATCGGTACGCCGGCGGAGGAAGTCGGCGGCGGCAAGGTGCTCATGCTGGAACGGGGTGTCTTCGACGACATCTCGTTCTCGATGATGGTGCACCCGGCGCCGTACGAGTCGTGTGCCGCGAAGTCGCTGGCCATCACCGACCTCGAGGTGCACTACAAGGGCAAGCCGTCACACGCGGCCGCCGCCCCTCACCTGGGCATCAACGCCGCGGACGCGGTGACCGTCGCGCAGATCTCGATCAGCCTGCTGCGGCAGCACCTCGAACCGGGCCAGATGGTGACGGGCATCGTCACCAACGGCGGCACCGTGCCGAACGTAATACCCGCCCGCGCGTCGGCGATGTTCGATGTGAGGGCGGAGAACCTGGAATCGTTGCAGCGCCTGGAGAACCGGATCCGGGACTGTTTCCAAGCCGGCGCGCTCGCGACCGGCTGCACCCATGAGGTCGAGCAGGTCTCGCCGATCTACGCCGAACTGACTCCCGACCCGTGGCTCGCGGACGCCTACCGGCGTGCGGCCACTGAGCTGGGACGACGACCGCTCTCGCCCGAGCAGGAACAGCGAGAGAAGATCGGGAGCACCGACATGGGCAACGTCACAAGAGTGTTGCCCGCCATCCACCCGACCATTGCCATCGACTGCGGAGACGCGGTGAACCACCAACAAGAGTTCGCGACCGCTTGTGCCTCGGCGTCGGCCGACCGTGCGCTGCTCGAAGGAGCACTTGCCATGGCCTGGACGACGATCGCGACAGCCACCGATTCCCAGCAGCGCGCACGGCTGCTGGCCCGCGGAGGTGCGGCATGACGGTCCTGGACTCCCGTCCTTCGGGCTCCTCAACTGTGCAGACGTCCACCGAGATGCTCGTAGACCCGACCGGGGTGAGCATGTCTCCTGTGGATGATCTCGGAGAGGGCCGCGGCCCCGCGTGGCTCGACGACTGGCTGAAGGCGCACGCCGCCGACGTCGTCGCCTGGCGCCGCCACATCCACGCCAACCCCGAACTGTCCCGGCGCGAGTACAACACCACCGAGCTCGTGGCGAAGCTGCTGCGGGAGGTCGGCCTCAAGCCGCGCATCCTCCCCGGCGGCACGGGCCTGATCTGCGACATCGGCAACGGCCCCCGCTGCGTGGCTCTCCGCGCGGACATGGACGCGTTGCCGTTGCCGGAGAACACCGGCCTGCCGTTCTCGTCCACTGTGGACGGTGTGTCGCACGCGTGCGGTCACGACGCCCACACGACGGTGCTGCTCGGCACCGCGCTGGCCCTCGCCTCGGCCACCGAGCTCCCCGGCCGCGTCCGGCTGGTGTTCCAGCCGGCCGAGGAGGTCATGCCGGGCGGTGCGCTCGACGTGCTGGCCGCGGGCGGTCTCGACGGCGTGGAGCGGATCTTCGGTCTGCACTGCGACCCGCGCCTGCAGGTCGGCCGCATCGGCACCCGCATCGGCGCCATCACCTCGGCGTCCGACCTGCTGGAGCTGCGGCTGTCCTCGCCGGGCGGCCACACCTCGCGCCCGCACCTGACCGCGGACCTGGTCCACGCGCTCGGCACGGTCATCACCGGCCTGCCGACGATGCT
Source organism: Lentzea alba (assembly GCF_011067745.1). Taxonomy (GTDB): domain Bacteria; phylum Actinomycetota; class Actinomycetes; order Mycobacteriales; family Pseudonocardiaceae; genus Lentzea; species Lentzea alba. The sequence continues at coordinate 1,228,639 of NZ_JAAMPJ010000001.1, read as the reverse complement.
GTCCCGCCGCATCGACCCCCGCTCCGGCACCGTCCTGGTGTGGGGCGCGGTGCACGCGGGTGAGGCGCCGAACGCGGTGCCGCAGGACGGCCTGGTGCGCGGCACGCTGCGCACCGGCGACCGCGACATCTGGGCCGAGCTGGAGCCGTTGGTGAAGGACCTGGTCACGGGCCTGCTGGCCCCGACCGGCGTCGGCTTCGACCTGCACCACCGCCGCGGCGTGCCGCCGGTGGTGAACGAGCGGGAGTCCACCCAGATCCTGCGCGCCGGCATCGAGGCCGCCCTGGGCGACGACGCGCTGGCGGGCACCGAGCAGTCGTCCGGTGGCGAGGACTTCGGCTGGTACCTGGAGCACGTGCCGGGCTCGTTCGCGCGCCTCGGCGTGTGGGACGGCCAGGAGAAGCAGCGCGACCTGCACCAGCCGACGTTCGACCTGGACGAACGCGCCCTCCTCGTGGGCGTCCGCGTCATGGTCCACACGGCCCTGGCCGCCCTGGCCTAGCTTCTTGATGAGGGGAGCTTTCATAAACCTCAGGTTTATGAAAGCTCCCCTCATCAACTAGAAGAGGACGCGTTCCACCTGCGCCGTGTTGTGGCGCGTGCGGAACGAGTGCGCCTTCGTGATGGTGCTGTTCGGGTCCTTGCGGTTCGCCAGGTAGTACCAGTCGAACCGGACCTCGTCCTGCGTGACCTTGAGCGTCGCGACGCCGTGCGAGTCCAGCTCCACGAACTTCGCGTGCGGGTTCAGCAGCTGGATCTGCGCTTCCAGCACCAGTGAACCGGTGCGCGGCGGCACCTTCAGGAGCTCGTCGAAGTTGTCGGACGTCAGCGACGTGACGATGTACTCGCTGGCGACCGAACGGCCCTCGAACGGCACGTCGCACGCCCACGAGCTGTGGATGTCACCGGTGAGGAACACCGTGTTCTTGCGGTCGCCCAAAGCACGGAGCACCAGCTCCCGGTCTGCGGGGAAGCCGTCCCACTGGTCGGGGTTCGACGACGGGAAACCGGGCGCCGGCGGGATCTTGAACGGGCTGATCATCACCGAGTTGCCGACGAGCTGCCAGCGCGCGGTGTCGGTGGTGAGCCGCTTGATCAGCCAGCTGCGCTGCTCGGCACCCAGGATCGTGGTGTCCGTGCGGTACGAACGCAGGTCGAGCATCGTCAACGACGCCAGCTCGCCGAACTGGAAGCTCCGGTCGACCTTGCCCTCGCGGATCGGCATCCACTCGAAGTAGGCCTGCGTCGCGGCGGCCATCCGCACGGCCCACGGACCCTCGGTCGCCGGGTCGTGCAGCGGCGAGCCGATGCTGGACGAGTTGTCGGCGCTCTCGTGGTCGTCCCAGGTGCAGATGAAGGGATGCGCCTGGTGGACCGCCTGGGCGTGCGCGTCGGTCTTGTACTGCGCGTGCCGGCGCCGGTAGTCGTCGAGCGTCACGCACTCGTGCGGCGGTTCCGACGGACGGAGCTCGGGCGTGACGGCGTAGACGCCCTCGTAGATGTAGTCGCCGAGGTGGAGCACGGCGTCGAGGTCCTGCTGCGCCAGGAAGCCGTACCCGGCGAAGTGGCCCATCGCCCAGTTCGCGCACGACACGACGCCGAGGTTCAGCTCGGTGCCGCAGCCTGCCGTCTTGGTGCGGCCGACCGGGGACACGACGTCGCCGACGCGGAACCGGTACCAGTAACGGGTGTTCGGGCGCAGGCCGTGGACCTCGACCTTGACCGTGTGGTCGCGTGCCGGACCGGTGCGGGTGGTGCCGCGCTTCACGATCCGCGAGAAGTCCTCGTCACGAGCGACCTCCCACCGGATCGGCTCGGACGTGACGACGCGCGTCCACAGCAGGACGCCGTCCGGCAACGGATCACCGGACGCGACGCCGTGCTGGAACGCCACTTCGGCGGCGGACGCGGCGGAAACAGTGGTGGTGGTTGCGACGGCACCAGCCACCGCACCTGCTTTCAGGAACGTTCTTCTATCAACCCCAGACATGTCTTCCAGCATGTCCAAGATCGGTCACGTTCAGCTCACGGGCTCGGTCAACTGCGGACGCGCCTCCGGTGCGGAGGCACGAACCGCGTCCGCCGCCTGGTCGTCCGGTTTGGTCTGGGACGTGCGCTCGGCGTCGACGCGGGCGGTGTAGACCTCGATCTCGCGCTTGATCGCGTCCTCGTCCCAGCCGAGCACCGGCGCGACCAGCCGGGCAACCGCTTCCGCCGAGTCGATCCCGCGGTGTGCGTACTCGATGGAGATGCGGGTGCGCCGGGTCAGCACGTCCTCGAGGTGCATCGCGCCCTCGTGCGACGCCGCGTACACCGCCTCGACCTGCAGGTAGTCGGGGGAGGCGGGGATCGGCTTCAGCAGCTCCGGGTTGTCCGCGGCCAGCGACAGCACCTCGTGCACCAGCGAGCCGTAGCGGTCGAGCAGGTGCCGGACGCGGTACGGGTGCAGACCGTGCCGGGCGGCCAGGTGGTCGGCCTGGTTGATCAGCGCGTGGTAGCCGTCCGCGCCGACCAGCGGCACCTTGTCCGTGATGGACGGTTGGATCCGTCCGGGCATGTCCACCTGCGCCGCGTCGACGGCGTCCGCGCCCATCACCCGGTACGTCGTGTACTTGCCGCCGGCGATCGCCACGAGTCCGGGAGCGACACGAGCCACCGCGTGTTCGCGCGAAAGCTTTGACGTCGAATCGGATTCGCCCGCCAGCAACGGCCGCAGACCCGCGTAGACGCCCTCGATGTCGTCCTGCGTCAACGGCGTCGCGAGCACCGAGTTCACGTGTTCGAGGATGTAGTCGATGTCGTGCTTGGTCGCCGCCGGGTGCGCCAGGTCGAGGTTCCAGTCGGTGTCCGTGGTGCCGACGATCCAGTGGTTGCGCCACGGGATCACGAACAGCACGGACTTCTCGGTGCGCAGGATCATGCCCGCCTCGGCCACGATCCGGTCGCGCGGCACCACGATGTGGACGCCCTTCGACGCCCGCACCCGGAACCGTCCACGCGAGCCGGACAACCGCTGCAGCTCGTCCGTCCACACGCCCGTCGCGTTGATCACCGCGTGCGCCCGCACGTCGACCTCGCGACCGTCCTCGACGTCGCGCACGCGCACACCGGACACCCGGTCGGCCTCGCGCAGGAACCCGACCACCTGGGTCGACGTGCGCACGACAGCGCCGTAGTGCGCGGCGGTGCGGCCGACCATCATCGTGTGCCGCGCGTCGTCGGCTTGGGCGTCGTAGTAACGGATGCCGCCGATCAACGCATCGCGCTTCAACGCCGGAACCAGCCGCAGCGCACCCGCTCGGGTGAGGTGTTTCTGCCCCGGCACGGACCGGGCGCCGCCCATCGTGTCGTAGAGGAACAGCCCGGCCGCCGTGTACGGGCGCTCCCACACGCGGTTGCTCAACGGGTAGAGGAACGCGACCGGCTTCACCAGGTGAGGCGCGATCCGCGTCAGCATCAGCTCGCGCTCGCGCAGCGCCTCGCGGACCAGGCCGAACTCCAGCTGTTCGAGGTAGCGCAGACCGCCGTGGAAGAGCTTGGAGGACCGGCTCGACGTGCCGGACGCCAGGTCGCGGGCCTCGACGAGGGCCACCCGCAGGCCGCGGGTCGCCGCGTCCAGTGCCGCTCCGACGCCGACCACGCCACCGCCGATCACGACGAGGTCGAACGTCTCCGTTCCCAGCCGCTGCCACGACTCCTCCCGCTCAACGGGACCGAGCCGGCCGGTGATCGGGGGTTCGGCATGGGTTTGCGGTGGTGCAGCTGCGTTCTTGCGCGTGGCCACGACAGCGCCTCCCTGTGACGACTCGCGGATCACGTTACCTGCAGCAACGGCCGTTCGCCCACGGGCACGAACACCAGAATCCAACGGCCTGAAAATGGCCTGACCACAGGTAGTTCACGTAGACAACTGATCAGCACGGCTATAGCGTCCGACCTCGTTGTAGGCGGGCAGCGCGGCCTGACCTCCGGGTTTGCGCTCCCTCCTGGCCGCAAACGAAGGAGGTCGACGATGAGTGCAGGCTCGATCTTCGTTTGGGAGATGCTGGGGACCGCGGTCCTCATCCTCCTGGGCACCGGTGTCGTCGCGAACCAGGTGCTCAAGAACACGCTCGGCAACAGCACCGGGTTCCTGTTCGTCAACGTCGGCTGGGCGTTCGCCGTCTTCACCGGCGCGAGCATCGCCAACCCCAGCGGCGCGCACCTGAACCCGGCGGTGACGCTGGGGCTCGCGATCGCGGACAAGACCCCGTGGGGTGACGTTCCCGTCTACATCCTCGGGCAGATGGTCGGCGCGATCGTCGGTGCGATGCTCTGCTGGGCGACGTACAAGCTGCAGTTCGACACGCACGACGAGCCGCAGAACACACTGGGCATCTTCTCCACCGGACCGACCGTCCCGAACCGGGCGTGGAACCTCGTGTCCGAGGTCATCGGCACGTTCGTGCTCGTCATCTGGATCCTGCTGTCGCCCGGCGCGAAGGAGTCGGTCGACGGGGTTCCGCAGTTCGGCAACTCGGCGCTCGGGTACGCGGGTGTCGCGTTCGTCGTGCTGGTGATCGGCACGTCGCTCGGTGGCCCGACCGGCTACGCCATCAACCCGGCGCGTGACCTCGGTCCGCGCATCGCCTACGCCTTCCTGATGCCCATCCACAACAAGGGCAACGCCAACTGGGGCTACTCGTGGATCCCGGTCGCCGGACCGCTCGTCGGCGGCGCGCTCGCGGCGTTGCTCTACCTGGTTCTCCCGGTCTGAAAGGACTTACCGCAATGACCCAGTACGTGGCCGCGATCGACCAGGGCACGACGTCGACCCGTTGCATGATCTTCGACCACTCCGGCCGGGTGGTGTCGGTCGACCAGAAAGAGCACGAGCAGATCTTCCCGAAGGCCGGATGGGTCGAGCACGACCCGAAGGAGGTCTGGCAGAACACCCGCCAGGTCGCCGCGGGCGCGCTCGCGAAGGCCGATCTGTCCACTTCGGACATCGCCGCCGTCGGCATCACCAACCAGCGCGAGACCGCGGTGGTGTGGGACAAGAACACCGGTGAGCCCGTCTACAACGCCATCGTGTGGCAGGACACCCGCACCGACAAGATCGTGCAGGAGCTGGGCGCGCTCGGCGGCGGCCAGGAGCGCTACCGGGCCAAGGTCGGCCTGCCGCTGGCCACCTACTTCTCCGGGCCCAAGATCCGCTGGATCCTCGACAACGTCGAAGGCGCGCGGGAGAAGGCCGAGGCCGGCGACCTGCTGTTCGGCAACATGGACACGTGGGTGTTGTGGAACATGACCGGCGGGGTTGACGGCGGCGTGCACGTCACCGACCCGACGAACGCCTCGCGCACCATGTTGATGGACCTCGACACACTCGCCTGGGATGCCTCGATCGCGCAGGACATGGGCATCCCGATGTCGATGCTGCCGGAGATCAGGTCGTCGTCCGAGGTCTACGGCCAGGTGCGCGAGCGCGGCGCGCTGGCCGGCGTGCCGATCGCGGGCATCCTCGGCGACCAGCAGGCGGCGACGTTCGGCCAGGCCTGCCTGTCGCCCGGTGAAGCCAAGAACACCTACGGCACCGGCAACTTCATGCTGCTCAACACCGGCACCGAGAAGGTGATGAGCGAGAACGGGTTGCTCACCACCGTCTGCTACAAGATCGGCGAGGCGGCCCCGGTCTACGCGTTGGAGGGCTCGATCGCGGTCACCGGTTCGCTGGTGCAGTGGCTGCGCGACAACCTCGGCATGATCGGCAGCGCGGCCGAGATCGAGGAGCACGCGCGGTCCGTGGAGGACAACGGCGGCGCGTACTTCGTGCCGGCGTTCTCCGGCCTGTTCGCGCCGTACTGGCGTTCCGACGCCCGTGGCGCGATCGTCGGCCTGACCCGGTTCGTCAACAAGGGCCACCTCGCGCGGGCCGTGCTGGAGGCGACCGCGTTCCAGACGCGTGAGGTGCTCGACGCGATGAACGCGGACTCGGGCGTCGACCTGACCGCGCTGAAGGTCGACGGCGGCATGGTCGTGAACGAGCTGCTGATGCAGTTCCAGGCGGACATCCTCGGCGTGCCGGTGATCAGGCCGGTCGTCGCCGAGACCACCGCGCTGGGCGCCGCCTACGCGGCCGGTCTCGCGGTCGGGTTCTGGAAGACCGAGGACGACATCCGCGAGAACTGGGCGCAGGACAAGAAGTGGGAGCCGTCGATGGACGACGCCCGCCGCACGTCCGAGTACGCGAACTGGAAGAAGGCCGTCTCCAAGACCTTCGACTGGGTCGAGGACTGATGTTGATGAGGGGAGCTTTCATAAACCTGAGGTTTATGAAAGCTCCCCTCATCAACTAAGCGGGAGTTGCGTGCACGATCACGTTGTCGCGGGTGCCGCAGGTGATCAGCCGCAGTCCCTGCTCGTCCGCGTCCCTGGCGACGGCCTCCGCGAAGAAGTCGTCGCGGATGATCCTCTCGGTGCGCGCCACCGTGAAGCGGGCGACCGAACCGTCCTTCTTGGACACTTCGAGCACGTCGCCCTGCTGCAGGTCGTTCAGCCGGTAGAAGACGCCGCGGGCCTTGTTGCTCTCGATCCGTCCGACGATGATCCACTGCTGCGGATGCGTCTGGTACCAACCGGCCTGCATGCCCTCGTTGACGGGCGGCATCTGGACGGCGCCCTGCGGGTCGAGGCCGAGCTGGACCAGCGACGACCGCACGCCGATCCGTTCGATCCGCAGCTCCATCGGATCGGAGTTGCCGAGCGGTGAGAACACCGGCGGCGGCGCGCTGTCGCTCGTCGCCGCCGACGGCTTCGGTGCCGGGCCCTGCGAACAGGCGGTGGCCAGCGCCACGCACAGCACCGCGATCAAGACACGAGTCCCCACGAACTCATTGACGCACATCCGGTGGGTTAGTTGCGCGTCCAATCAAGACGGATCCGATTTGTGATCATCACGACCGCGCGGGGCCGGCGGTGAACGTGCGCTCGACGAGATGGCCCTCGCACGCCGCATAGGCCGCGTAGGAGCCGGGCGTGCCGATCACCTCGCCGATGCCGAGCCACGAGCCGTCGGCGTTCTGATGGGTGAACTCGATCGGTGCGACGAAGCCCGGCGACGTCACCGGACCGGCGCACTTCGACATGCTCGACTTGAGCACCACGACCAGGCCGCCGGCCGTGGTGGTCCGCTGCGGGACGACGAACAGGTCGGAACTCGCGGTCCCGGTCTGCGCGCTCGATGACTGTGCGAAAGCGAACGCGATCCCCAATGCGACGACAGCCGCGAAAATGCGCTTCATTTTTCTTCTCCCCCAAGTGGAACTCGCACACCGAAGACGCCCTTGCGGGCGCCTCGGTTGCCGAGGGGAGTGCCGGGGTTACCTAGTCGAGATCGTCGTGCCGCATGAGCTGGCGGCCCGACTCGGTGATGGAGCCCGAGAGCGACGGGTACACCGAGAACGTCGTGGCGAGGTGCTCGACGGTGAGCTGGTTCTGCACGGCCAGCGCGATCGGCAGGATGAGCTCGCTCGCGTTCGGCGCGACGACCACACCACCGATGACCACGCCCGTGGCGGGTCGGCAGAACAGCTTCACGAAGCCGCGGCGCAGACCCTCCATCTTGGCGCGGGGGTTCGTGGCGAGCGGCAGCATGATCGTGCGCGCGGGCACCTCACCCGAGTCGATCGCCTGCTGGCTGATGCCGACGCTGGCGATCTCGGGGTTGGTGAAGACGTTCGCGGCGACGGTCTTGAGCTTGATCGGGCTGACGCCCTCGCCCAGCGCGTGCCACATCGCGATGCGGCCCTGCATGGCGGCGACGGACGCGAGCAGCAGCACACCGGTGCAGTCGCCGGCCGCGTAGACGCCGCTGACGTTGGTCCGGCTGACCCGGTCGACCGGGATGTACCCGCCGCGCCCGAGCTCGATGCCGATCTTCTCCAGGCCGATGTCGGTCGTGTTCGGCACGGAACCGACGGTCATCAGGGCGTGCGATGCCTCGATCGTGCGACCGTCTTCCAGGTGGATCAGCACGCCGTCGCCGGTGTTCTCGACCCGGTCCGCGCGGGCGTGCTTGACGACGGCCGTGCCGCGCTCGGCGAACACGTCCTCGAGCACCACGGCCGCGTCGGCGTCCTCGTGGGGCAGCACGCGGTCCCGGCTGGAGACCATCGTCACCTTCACGCCCATCTCGGTGTAGGCGCTGGCGAACTCGACACCGGTCACACCGGAGCCGATGACCGCGAGGTGCTCGGGCAGTTCGGGCAGGTCGTAGATCTGCCGCCAGGTGAGGACGCGCTTGCCATCCGGCTCGGCGCCCGGCAGCACGCGGGGCGTGGCGCCCGTTGCGATGAGCACCACATCGGCGCTGAGGATCTCTTCCCCACCGCTCGCGCTGATGGCGACGACCTGGTGCTGGGCGAGGCCCCGCGTGTCGTCGGCGAACTTCGCACGCCCGTTGATCAGCCGCACGCCTTCGCGTTGCAGCCGTGCCCGGACGTCCGCGGACTGCGCGAGGGCGAGGCCCTTGACCCGTCCGTGGACCACCGGCAGGTCGACCGCGGCCTGCTCGTTGTTGGTCTGAATGCCCAGCTCACCGGCGTTGCGGAAGGCGCTGCGAGCACCGGCCGAAGCGATGAAGGTCTTCGACGGCACGCAGTCGTACAACACGCACGCGCCACCGGCCCCGTCGTTCTCGACCACGGTCACGTCGGCGCCGTGCTGCGCCGCGACCAGGGCTGCCTCGTAACCTGCGGGTCCGCCGCCCATGATGACGATGCGGGTCACGATCAGTTCCCTTCTGCGCGCTTGCTGGCCGGCACAACCGTACGCGTTGGCCGAATCGCCCGTGTCGTCAGTACCGAAAGCTGATCGTTGGGTCGCTACGCTGTCGGACGTGCCGCTCTATGCCGCGTACGGGTCGAACATGGATCCGAACCAGATGATGGAGCGAGCCCCGTACTCCCCGCTCGCGGGGACCGGCTGGCTCGTCGGTTGGCGTCTGACGTTCGGTGGCGAGGACCTCGGCTGGGAAGGCGCCCTCGCGACGATCGTCGAGGAGCCTGACCAGCAGACTTTCTGCGTCCTCTACGACGTCTCGCCGCGCGACGAGTCGCGCCTGGACCGCTGGGAGGGCGCGCTCGGTCTCTACAAGAAGATCCGGTTGCGCGTGCAGACCCTCGAGGGGTCCGTGGTGGCGTGGCTCTACGTGCTGGACGCCTACGAGGGCGGGCTGCCGTCCGCCCGGTACATCGGGGTGGTCGCGGACGCGGCCGAGGCGGCCGGGGCGCCGGACGACTACGTCAACGACCTGCGCACCCGTCCCTGCCAGGGCATCGGCCCCTGACCCCTGCCCCTGAGCTGGCCATGAACGGCGCTTTTGTTGACCTCAAGTCCACAAAAGCGCCGTTCATGGCCAGCTTGCAGGTTCCGTCAAGCAGGCGGGGAGCCTGCGGCCTCCGCCAGCAGTTCCACCAGGTGGTGGTGCAGGCGGCGGTAGTCGACGGGAGTGATCGTCGACCACGGCTGCTGGCCCTCCGCCCCCCGCCGCATCTGCAGGTAGCGGCCCTTCGGCGTGTCGTAGAACGCGACGACGCGGTCCGGGCGCACCCGCTTGCCCCACTTGTCGCGGGCGGCCGCGCCGAACTGGCCGCGGTTCGAGGCGTCGCGGACCATCTCGGCCAGCGTGTGGGCGTCGGCGGTGCGGACGCCTCGGCTCAGCAGGGACGCCTCCAGGTCCTCCGGGGAGGTCGCTGAGGCCGCTGCCGCGTCCAGGTCCGCGGACGGCAGGGTGATCGAGTGGCCCTCGCCCGCGGCTGCCGTGGGGAGGGCTGTCAGGGCCTCGCGGGGCAGGCCGTCGGCCTCGGCGGGGCGCAGGACCAGTTGGCCGCTGTCCAGCACGGCCAGCACGCCTGCCTGGCCCTTGCCGGCGGCCAGGAGACGGACGCTGCGGTCGGACAGCCACATGCGCGCGTCGATCTCCTGCTGCGGCCGGTTCAGGACGTGCAGCAGGTCTTCCAGGGTCGGGTCGAGGGACCGCGGGCCGCCCAGGCCGCGGGCGCCGAGCTGACGCCAGACCTGGTCCTCAATGGCCCGGCGCTCCTCGCGGGTCTTGCCGGGAGAGGGCACCTTCAGCACCAGGGGCATGGTTTCGAGTCCCAGGTGTTCCCAGAGGACGTCGAACTCCAGCGTGGAGATGATCACCGGGTCGCGCGTGTCGCTCGACCCGACGTCCAAGCCGAACAGAGTCATCAGTCGGTCGTGCTCTCCCCGATCACCGGCAGCGAGTAGCTGCCGACGCCGTAGATGTCGTCTCGTTCGCGGAGGTAGTCGGCGGCCTTGTGCTCCAGGTCCTCCTCGTCCTCGCCCTTGCGCGGCCCCATGCCGCCGAAGGGGTCGAACGACTGCGGCATCGGCACGGCCCTGTGGTGCACCCGGTCGTTGTTGGACGCACCGACCGTGCCCATCGCGCCCATGGCGGATCCGGAGGCGTTGGCCACCCCGGCGGCGTGTCCGTGGCCCATGACCGGACCCATGCCCGCACTGGACGCCGCGGTCGCGCCGTCTTCCATCTGCTTCTGCTCCGAGGAGGAACCGGCCGACTTGCCCGAGCGCTGGCCCGGCACGGCGACGCCCGCGGTCCCGGTGTTGCCGGGTCCGCCGGTGCCGGCCGACGACACCGAGGTCGTCGAGCCCTTGGCAGACGACGTGGAACCGGCGGTCACACCGGAGGTGCGCGTCGACGAGGCCGGCGGCGTGGTGCTGCGCGGCGGGGTGGCTGCGGTGCCGCGCGTACCCGAACCAGTGCGGCCGCGCGTGCCGGCGGAACCGGTCGAGCCGCGTGGGCCGACGACCCAGGCCCCTGCCGTGCCCACCTGCGTGCCGCCGCCGTGCACCACGGAGGTGCCGGTGATCTGCAGCTGCGGCGGCTGGCTGAACTGGCCCAGGGTCGAGGTGTTCGCCGTCGTGGACGACGCGTAGGTGGACATGACCTCACGGGCGCGGCGCTCGGCGGCGTCCTGGGCCGCCTCCTGCTTCTCGTGGTCGGTCTGCCCGCCGAAGAGGTGCGTGAGACCCGTGATCAGGGCGCCCGGCTGCTCCGCGGTCACGTTGACCGGGGACGGCATGTCCGCGCGCGCCTTCGAGATGTAACCGGCCTGCAGCTCGGCCGAGCAGCGCATCACGTCCGAGCCGCTGCGGGCGCTGTCCGCCCACGCCGCGATCGGGTTCAGACCGGCCTGCGCCAGCTCGGCGGCCTTGCCCGACCACCTCGCGCCGGACGAGGTGATGCCGGTGTGCAGCTCGTCGTTGATCTCGGTCAGCGCGGTCGACACGCCCTGCCAGCGCTCCATCGACGCGAACGACGCCGCGGGCCCCGGACCTGCGTGGATGCGCTCGTAGAGTTCCTTGTGGCTGTAACCCTGCCAGCGGTGGTCAGCCATCGTCAGCACCCGCTCTTGTTCATCATGCCCGTGTTGTCACCCTCGACCGTCCGGTACTGGCGCTCGATCTGGTTGAGGTTGTCCATCGCGGTCTTGAGCTGCCGCTGGTAGTTCAGCAGGGCCTGCAGCGCCGAGTCGCCGTCGGAGATCGACCGGTCGTTGAACTTCTCGGCCGCTTCCTGGCTGACCGGGTCGCCGGCCCAGGGCCGCACGCGGAACTCCGTGATCGCCATCTCGATCTGCTTGTCGAGCTTGGTCAACGCGGCGGAGAACGTGTTGCGCAGCGCAGGGATCGCCTCCGGCTCCACGTTCAGCTCGTGGCTGGCGGCAGGCGAGGAATCTGCCCCGCTGCGTCCCCCTGGCGGCATGGCGCGACCTCCGGCGGTTGTACGTACAAGCGCTTCGACACTCTAACCACCGAAGGTGACGCTGTGGAGTGCGATCAGTGACATCCGCCCGTGTGGGTCAGCGCTTCTGGAGCAAACTGGCCATCGCCGCCTCCGCCACGCGCTGAGCGCCGAGACAAAGATGATCTTGTTGTACCGCAGTGGAATTCCCACCGTCGCGGAACATGACGTCGAGGAACTGACCCTCCGCCACGTCGATCTCCACGTTGCAGACGTCGTGCACGTCGGGTGTGCGGACAGTAATCGCCGTGAATCCCTCGATCGCGCTCACCGTGTAATCCACCTGGGCGTTCTCCGAGAGCCACACGTCGGCGCCCGAGACCAGCACCAGCGCGAGCCGGGCGACGTTGCCGCTGGTCGTGCTCCGGATCGTGCACGCCTTCGCGTTGCCGAAGCTCGACTCCACGTAGGCGCTGGGCGGGTTGTCCAGGCTCAGCGAGGTCCGCTGGTCGGGGCTGAGCACCGCGCACGGGTCGACGGCGTCGAGCGGCACCTCCCGCGGTCGCTGCGGGAAGTCCATGTGCGACGGCGTGGTCGTCGGCGACGGAGGTGGTGGCGGTGGTGTGGTCAGCGAGCTCTGCTCAGGCGCGGCCGTGCACCCGGCCAGCGCCACCACGACGACGAGGAGCGCGGTGATCCGCATGGCCGGTCACCGTAGCTGCTCGGGACGGGGGTCTGTAGCCAGCCGCGACCACAGCAACATGTCTTCACGCTGATCATCGACGACCGCCTCCTCGCGAAGACGACCCTCCAGGGTGAACCCGCACTTCTCCGCGACCCGCTGCGACGCCTTGTTCGACACCGCGTGCCGGTAGGTGATCCGGTGCAGGTCCATCGCGCCGTACAACCAGCTCAGCACGGAACTCAGCGCGGCGGGCAGCACGCCCTTGCCGCGGTGCTTCGGCTGGGTCCAGCACATGATCTCGCCCAGCCCGCCCCTGATGTCGATGTCGCGGACGACGATGCCGGCCAGCACCTCCGCCGTGGTGGCGTCGCACACCGCCCACGACCAGCGGTAGTCGTACTTCCAGCCGTTGGCCAGGAACTGCAGGAAGACCTCCGCGGCCGGAGCGCCGTCGATGGCCATCCGCGGCAGGTAGCGATCGGTGTCCTCGTCCGCGAACGCGTCCACGACCGCCTGGACGTCGCTGATGCGGTCGTCGTGGCGGAAGGCGCGGAGGTAGTACTCGCCCGCGTTGATCTCGACTGGATCCACAGGCCAGAGGCTAACCGTCTCCCGTGAACCCGTCGTGGCGTTCCGCCAGATCGTCGAGCTCGTCGCGATGCGCGGACGCCGGGGTGCCGTCCGGCGCGGTGGTGACTTCGATCACCCAGTCCACGTCCTCGGCGTCGTCCTCGCCCGCCAGCATGTCGCGGTGCACCGCGCACGGCCCCCAGCCGTCCGCCCGCAGTTCGTCCGCCAGCTCCTCGGCCTCGTCGCGGTCCGGCAGGATCACCAGCACGGTCGGCGGGATCAGCTCGCGCACGGCCAGCGCCCGGCGCAACGCCGCCGTGTCCGGCACGTGCACACCGTCGAGGCCCGCCTCGCGCGCGCCGGCCGCGTTCTCCGGGGTGTCGTCGCAGAACACGCCGGTCGTGTACCCGAGCTCGGCCAGCACCCGCCGGTAGATCTCGGGGTCCGGCTTCGCGAGACCGAGCCGGGCCGAGCTGAAGATCGCGTCGAACTCCACGTCCAGGCCGAGCAGCGCCAGGTCCGCTTCCAGCCGCGTGGTCGCGTTAGTCAGCAACGCCACGAAGCACTGCCGCCGGGCCGTCCGCACCAACGCCAGCGCCTCGGTGATCACCTCACCGGGCGTGCCGACGAAGTCCGGGCCGACCTCCTGCCGCCACTGCTCGTCGGAGATCTCACCGGTGACGGCACGGCGCAGCAGTGCGGACTCGAACGCGACCCCGGCGATCTCCGGCGGCATCGGCGGGAACGACCGCAGCACGCCGTCGAGATCCAGCAGCAGCAACGGTTTCAGCGCCGGCGTCCGTTCCACTGGCCCCACACGATCGCCACGGCGGGGATGAGCAGGAAGATCAGCGGGTTCTTGATCACCGCGAAGAACAGGATCACCACGGCGACCCCGACCAGCGGCACGACCGCGCCCTCCCACTTGCGCGCGGGTACCTTCGCGGGCTCCGGGAACATCGCCATCGGCGCGGCGAACTGCGGCCGCGGGTCCGGCAGATCGTAGAACAACGCCATCAGCTCGCCGCGGGTCTTCGCGGTGGTGATCTTCGCGGACCGCTCGCCGTACTCCTCGACGTCGAGGCGGCCGGCGCTCATGTGCTCGCCGAGCACCTGCAACGCCTGTTCCCGCTCGGTGTCGCCGATGCGGATGTCCCTGGACGGGTCGCTCACGTACTCAATCGTAGGTGAGCGGCCCGGCAAGGCTTCAGGGTCAGGCGCTGTCAGTCCTTCAGCTCGCAGATCACGGTGCCCTGGGTGATCGGGTCGCCGGGAGCGGCCGCGAGACCCGTCACGGTGCCCGCCTTGTGCGCCGTCACCGGGTTCTCCATCTTCATGGCCTCCAGCACCACGATCAGGTCGCCCGCCTCGACGGTTTGCCCGTCCTCGACGGCCACCTTCACGATCGTGCCCTGCATCGGCGCGGCCACCGCGTCTCCCGACACCGCGGCCGAGCTGCCACCCGCCCGCTTCGACTTCGGCTTCTTCGCGGCGCCGGCGGCGGCCGGACGAGCCGAACCGACGGCGAGGTCACCCGGCAGCGACACCTCGAGGCGACGCCCGCCGACCTCGACCACCACTGTCTGCCGCGGCGTCTCCTCCTCGGTCTCCGAGGGCCCGCCGCTGAACGGCGCGATCTGGTTGTCGAACTCGGTCTCGATCCACCGCGTGTGCACGGTGAAACCCTCGGGCTTCTCGGCGGTGAAGGCCGCGTCGCGCACGATCACGCGGTGGAACGGCAGCACCGTCGCCATGCCCTCCACGACCATCTCGTCCAGCGCGCGGCGAGCCCGGGCCAGCGCCTCTTCGCGGTTCTCGCCGGTCACGATCAGCTTGGCCAGCAACGAGTCGAACTGCCCGCCGATCACCGAGCCGCTCTCGACACCGGCGTCCACCCGCACGCCGGGACCGGACGGCGCGACGAACGACGTCACCGTGCCCGGCGCGGGCAGGAAGCCGCGACCGGCGTCCTCACCGTTGATCCGGAACTCGATGGAGTGCGCCCGCGGCGCCGGGTCCTCGGTGTGCTTCAGCTTCTCGCCGGCCGCGATGCGGAACTGCTCGCGCACCAGGTCGATGCCGGTCGTCTCCTCCGACACCGGGTGTTCGACCTGCAGCCGGGTGTTGACCTCCAGGAACGAGATCGAGCCGTCGAGCCCGACGAGGTACTCGACCGTGCCGGCACCGTGGTAGCCGGCCTCCAGGCAGATCGCCTTGGCGGAGGAGTGGATCGTGGCGCGCTGCTCGTCGGTCAGGAACGGCGCGGGCGCCTCCTCGACCAGCTTCTGGTGGCGGCGCTGCAACGAGCAGTCGCGGGTGCCGACGACGATCACGTTGCCGTGGGTGTCGGCGAGCACCTGCGCCTCGACGTGGCGCGGCTTGTCCAGGTAGCGCTCGACGAAGCACTCGCCACGGCCGAACGCCGTGACGGCCTCGCGGACCGCGGAGTCGAACAGTTCGGGGATCTCTTCCATCGTGCGCGCGACCTTGAGGCCACGGCCACCGCCGCCGAACGCGGCCTTGATCGCGACCGGGAGCCCGTGCTCCTGCGCGAACGCGATGATCTCGTCCGGTCCGCCGACCGGGTCCTTGGTGCCGGGCACCAGCGGCGCGCCCGCGCGCATCGCGATGTGCCGCGCGGTCACCTTGTCACCGAGGTCGCGGATGGCCTGCGGGGTCGGGCCGATCCAGATCAGGCCCGCGTCGATCACGGCCTGCGCGAAGTCGGCGTTCTCGGACAGGAAGCCGTAGCCGGGGTGCACCGAGTCGGCACCGGACTGCACGGCGGCGGCCAGCACCTTCTCGAACGACAGGTAGCTCTCGCCGGGCGTGTTGCCGCCGAGCGCGAACGCCTCGTCGGCGAGCCGGACGAACGGCGCGTCCCGGTCGGGATCGGCGTAGACGGCGACGCTCGTCAGACCGGCGTCACGGCAGGCGCGGATGACCCGGACGGCGATCTCACCGCGGTTCGCGATGAGGACCTTGCGCAGCGACACGGCGTCGTACCTCCTGCTGGACCGGTAATTACGGCTCTGGCTGGTGCCGCAGTCTACGGAAATCGGTGAACTCCGAGAGGGAGAGACGGCTCACTTCACATCCATCCTGAGGCCATCGGACACAATCTGCGATGTGGGTGGAGCCAGGTCCGTGCAGGTGATCGCTGTCGTTGCCGCCGTGGTCGTCGTCGCCGGGGTGGTGTTCGCCTATTTCCAACGGCCGGACAACACCGATTCAGGTCTGTCCGGTACCGACGCCGGAATGCGCTGCGGTACCACCGTTTGCCAGGTCATCGTCGGCAAATCGGTAGGCAAGGACCTCGTGGAACTGCTCGGCGGCACCGGCGGCGGGCGGATCCGGGTGACCGGCGAGTCCGGCCCGTTCATCTTCGAGATGACCATCGTCGAGTCCGGTGCGGTGGTGAACGACAAGTCGCTCGAGTGCGCGGCCGCGCCGGTCAGCGTGTGCCTGATCCGAGGGACGAGCAACGGCAACTGGCGCGGTGAGGTGCTGATCCGCAAGGACGGCACGTGGTCACGCGGGCAGACCTATCTGGCCAATGCCGGGTACCTCGGCCTGCACGACGTCAACGAGGACGGCACCGCGGACGTCGTCGCCACCCAGCTCGCGTGCGACGGGCTGTGCAACAACGCCTTCGTGCAGGTGTTCTCCGTGCTCGGGCCGAACATCGGCTGCACGACGGCGGCACCGGGGCGGGACCAGCTGCCTGGCTGGCCCACCCCGGTGCCGAAGATGTCGCAACTGCGTCCCTGCGTTGACCGTTAGGCGTTGACGAGGTCCTTCTCGGCCGGAGCGGCGGGCTCCTCGATCAGGTTCTCGGTGCGCGCCACCAGCACCGGCACGGTGATCTGGCCGGCCACGTTGGTCGCGGTGCGGATCATGTCGAGGATCGGGTCGATCGCGTAGACCACGGCCACACCGGTCGCGATGACCTGCGGCGGCAGGCCGACCACGCTCAGCGTCAGCGTGAGCATCGTGTACCAGCCGGTGGTGCCGGCGGTCGCGAGCGCGCCGAACACGGCCACCAGCACGATGCCGACGTACTGCCACACCGAGAGCTGGATGCCGAACAGGTTCGCGATGAAGATCGTCGCGACGGCCGGGTAGACCGCGGCGCAGCCGTCCATCTTGGTCGTCGTGCCCAGTGGCACGGCGAAGTTCGCGTACTCGGTCGGCACGCCGAGGTCCGTGGCGGCCTTGCGGGACAACGGAAGCGTGGCACCCGAGGAACGCGACACGAACGCGAACTGGATCGCGGTGGCGGCCTTGCGGAAGAACTCGACCGGCGAGGTCTTGCCGACGAACTTCAGCAGGATCGGGTAGACGACGAACAGCACCAGCAACGTGCCGATGTAGACGGCCAGGATCAATGAGAACAGCGGCTTCACGAACGAGTTGCCGTACGAGGCGACGGCGTTGCCGATGAGACCGAAGATGCCGATCGGTGCCAGCAGGATGATCCAGCCGACGACCTTCTGCACGATGTCGAAGAACGAGCGGACCAGGTTCGTGAACGGCGCGGCCTTCTCACCGAGCGCGTACGCGGCGAAGCCGACCAGCACCGCGATGAACACGACCTGGAGCACCTCGCCCTCGGTGAAGGCGCTGAAGATGTTGGTGGGCACCAGGTTGTCCAGCAACGCCTGCCACGAGCCGGACGCGCGCTTGGCCAGCTTGTCGACCGCGCCGGCGGCGGGCTCGATCTGCAGGCCGGCACCGGGCTTGACGATCGCGGCGACCGCGAGACCGATCAGCACCGCGATGAACGACGTGATGGCGAACCACAGGAACGTCTTGCCGCCGAGCCTCGCGGCGGTGCGGCCGCCGCCGAGGTTCCGCAGCGACGCGATGCCGACGACGATCGCGGTGAACACCAGCGGGATCACGGTCAGCTGCAGCAGCGCCGTGAAGGTGGAACCGATCTTGGCGAGCACGGGCGCGAGCCACGTGCCCTTGCCGAGCCAGCCGGCCAGCGCGCCGAGCACGAGTGCGCCGAGAACGGTCAGGCCGAAGACTTTGGGTTTGCGGTAGGTCTGGACGAGCGACACTGGAACATCTCCTGTGCAGGGATGAGCGAACAGAGGCCGGGAGCGTCAGCTCCGACAGCCCGTGCTCGTCCTGCGTGCCAGGTCGATGTGCCTGCGACGCGTCAAATACTCGTTCACCGCTAGCCCCCAACGCCGGCGTTGAGAGCAGTCTTCCCTGATCAGGGGAAGTGTGACCAGGGTCTACCAGAGTGCGGACACGGAAACACCCACCTGGCCGAGCAGCCTTCGGGTGAGCGGCAGGCTGATGCCGATGACGGACGAGTGGTCGCCGTCGATGCCGTCGATGAACCAGCCGCCGCGCCCGTCGATGGTGAAGCCCCCGGCGACGTTGAGCGGCTCACCGGAGGCGATGTACGCCTCCAGTTCCTCGTCGGTCGGCGTGCCGAACCGCACGGTCGTCGACTCGGCGGCCGAGGCGCGGTCGACCACGACGCCCTGCGACACGCGCAGCACGGTGTGGCCGGTGATCAGCGCGCCGGTCTTGCCCGAGACCCGCCGCCACCGCTCGCGCGCGACCTCGGCCGTGCCGGGCTTGCCCACGAGCTCGCCCTCGAACAGCAGCATCGAGTCGCAGCCGATCACGACGCACTCGTCGTCGTGTTCGATCGCTTCGGCCTTCGCCGCGGACAGCGCGACGACGGTCTCTTCGGGAGTCGGGTTGTCCAGCGACTCGACGAGGGCGTCCTCGTCGACGCCGGAGACCCGGACGACGGGCTCGACGCCCGCGGACCGCAGGACGTCAAGACGGGCGGGTGACTGGGAGGCCAGGATCAGACGCACCAGCGGAGTCTCGCACGCCCGTTTCGCGCCTCATCAGCACCGCCGCGGTCACCCCGACGACCGTTGACGCGACCAGCATGAGGAACGCGGCGCGCGTGGCCGCGGTGAAGTCGCCCGTCGACGCCAGCACGACCTGCAGCACGGCACCGGTGCCCGCGCTGCCGAGCACGTTGCCGAACTGCCGCGAGGTGTTGTAGATGCCGGAGCCCGCCCCCATCAACACCGGGTCGAGCGTCTTCGTGGCGATGTTGGTGAGCGGCGCGTAGACCATGCCCATCCCGCCGCCGACCACGATCAGCGCGGGCAACATCACCCATGGCGACCCGCCGCCCAGCTGCAGCGTCGTCACGCCCATGCCGAGCCCGAGCAGCGTGAAGCCGGTGATCGGCAGGTACTTCGCGCCGGGCCCGTTCGACAGCCGTCCCGCGAAGAACGCCACCACCCCGGACGCGAGCGAGGTCGGCGCGGTGAACAGGCCCGCCTCCAACGCGGAGAGCTTCGGCACGGTCTGCACGAACAGCACGAGTGGCACGAACAACCCGGTGACGGAGAAGCCGATGACCATGTTGGCGACGTTGCCGAGCGAGAAGTTCCGGTTGCCGAAGATCCGCAACGGCAGCAGCGGCTCGGGGTTGCGCCGGGCCGCCTGCCACAGCACGAACACGACCAGCAGCACCGCCCCCGCGACGATGATCTCGGGGATGGTGATCGGCCCCGCGGCCCGGCCCCACCCGTAGTGCTCGCCGTTCTGCACGCCGAACACGACCAGGCCGAGCCCGAGGCAGCACAGCACGATGCCGAGCACGTCGAACCGGTGCGACCGGCCGGGACGCCAGTCCGGCACCCAGCGCAGCACCAGCGTCAGCGCGAGCACGCCGATCGGAATGTTGACGAAGAAGATCCACTCCCAGCCGAGCTGCGTGACGAGCACCCCGCCGAGCAGCGGTCCGGACACCGTCGCGAACCCGGCGACCGAGCCCCACATGCCCAGCGCGGCACCGCGTCGGTGCGCCGGGAACAGGTGGGTGATGAACGCCATCGTCTGCGGCGTCATGGCCGCGGCACCCAGGCCCTGCACCGCGCGGGCGGCGATGAGCAGCTCGGCGCTGGTGGCGAGGCCGCAGGTCAGCGAGGCCAGCACGAAGATCGTGAGCCCGGCGAGGTAGACGCGCTTCGGCCCGAACCGGTCGCCCAGCCTCCCGGTCAGCAGCAACGGCACCGCGAACGTGAGCAGGTACGCACTGTTGACCCAGATGATGTCGTTGAGCGTCGCGTGCAGCCCCTCGATCATCGCGGGCATCGCGACGTTCACGATGGTCGTGTCCAGCAGGATCATGAAGAAACCGACGCAGAGCGCGGAGATCGCCCGCCAGGCCGCACGCTCGGTTCGAGTAGTACTACTGATGCGCGATCACCTCTTCCGTCGGCACTCTCGACCGAGTGAAGCGCTGGGTGCTTGTCCTCACCGAACGCGGTTCCGATCGCGAAGGCAAGCGCAGACGGATCGCGGCCCTGTTCGTCGTGCTCGCCGGGCTCATTGGATCGTGGGCGGTCGGAAGCGTGCTCGCGAGCGACCCGATCGGCTACGGAGTCCCGATCTGGCCGTTCGCCGACCGGCTCGACCGCGCGGAGAACGCGCTGCTCAGTCAGGTCGTCCCCGCAGTGCGCGACAACCTGCCGTTCGCCAACGACAACGTGCAGGTGCTCCGCAAGACCGACGCCTACGGCAGCGAGTTCTGGACCCTGAAACTCAAGGTCGACGGCGAGGTTCGCTGCCGCGAAGTCGCCGTCGACCTCAACGTGAGCAGCCGCCGGGTGTCCTGCTCCTAACCGCCTGTTTTGCCATGGGGGGCACATTCATGGACCTCAGGTCCATGAATGTGCCCCCCATGGCTTCAAGTGATCAGCCGGGGAAGCCGGAGGCGCGCCAGGCGCCGGGGCCGGGGTGGAGCGGGCGCCGGACTCGGCGGGCCGGGTTCGCCCACTCGGAGCGGACTGCGGGCTTGTCTTCCGCCGGGGTGGCGGAGGTCAGGCCGGCGATCACCGCGGTCAGGGCCGCCAGTTCGTGGTCGTCCGGGGTGCCCTTGACGACCCGGAGCAGTGGCTGGTCGGCGGTCACAGCGGAATGTTCCCGTGCTTCTTGGGCGGCAACGTCTCCCGCTTGTCCCGCAGCATCGACAGCGCCCGCGCCACGTAACCGCGGGTGTACGACGGCGGGATCACCGAGTCGACGTACCCGCGCTCGGCGGCCACGTACGGGTTGCACAGCGTGTCCTCGTACTCCTGCTGGAGCTGGGCGCGCAGGGCGTCGACGTCCTCACCGTTCTGCGCCGCCGCCGCGAGAGTCTTGCGGTGCACGATGTTCGCCGCGCCCGATGCGCCCATGACGGCGATCTGCGCGGTCGGCCACGCCAGGTTGATGTCGGCGCCGAGGTGCTTGGAGCCCATGACGTCGTACGCGCCGCCGTAGGCCTTGCGCGTGATGACGGTGACCAGCGGAACCGTGGCCTCGGCGTAGGCGTAGATCAGCTTGGCGCCGCGGCGGATGATGCCGTTCCACTCCTGGTCGGTGCCGGGCAGGAAGCCGGGCACGTCGACGAACGTCAGCACCGGGATGTTGAACGCGTCGCAGGTGCGCACGAACCGCGCGGCCTTCTCGGAGGCGTCGATGTCGAGGCAGCCGGCGAACTGGGTGGGCTGGTTCGCGACGACACCGACCGAGTGGCCGTCCACACGGCCGAAGCCGACGAGGATGTTCGGCGCGAACAGCGGCTGGACCTCGAGGAAGTCGCCGTCGTCGAGCACGCGGTTGATGACCTCGTGCATGTCGTACGGCTGGTTCGCCGAGTCCGGGATGAGCGTGTCGAGCTCGCGGTCCTCGTCGGTGATCGAGTCGGAGATCGAACCCGCGGCCAGCGTGCCCTCGAACGTGGGCGAGTCGCTCAGGTTGTTCGACGGCAGGTACGACAGGAGTTCCTTGACGTACGCGATCGCGTCTTCCTCGTCGTTGCCGAGGTAGTGCGCGTTGCCGGACTTGGTGTTGTGCGTGCGACCGCCGCCGAGCTCCTCGAACGTCACGTCCTCGCCGGTGACGGTCTTGATGACGTCCGGGCCGGTGATGAACATGTGCGAGGTCTGGTCGACCATCACCACGAAGTCGGTCAGCGCGGGGGAGTAGACGTGCCCACCCGCGTTGGAGCCCATGATCAGCGAGATCTGCGGGATCACGCCGGACGCGCGGACGTTGCGGGTGAAGATCTCGCCGTAGAGGCCGAGCGAGACGACGCCCTCCTGGATGCGCGCGCCGCCGCCCTCGTTGATGCCGACGATCGGCCGGCCGGTCTTGATCGCCAGATCCATGATCTTGACGATCTTCTCGCCGTACACCTCGCCGAGCGAGCCGCCGAAGACCGTGACGTCCTGGGAGAACACGCACACCGGGCGGCCGTCGACGGTGCCGTAGCCCGTCACCACGCCGTCGCCGTACGGACGGTTCTTCTCCTGGCCGAAGTTCGTGGAGCGGTGCCGGGCGAGTTCGTCCAGCTCGACGAACGAACCGGGGTCGAGCAGGAGGTCGATGCGCTCGCGGGCTGTCTTCTTGCCCTTCGCGTGCTGCTTTTCGACCGCGCGTGCCGAGCCGGCGTGAACCGCCTCGTCGTTGCGCCGGTAGAGGTCAACGAGCTTGCCCGCGGTGGTGTGGACGTCCGGGGCGCCTGATGCGCCGGTGGGGACGTGCCCGATCGGCTCGGTCGCACTGCTCATGGGCTCGCAGCCTAACGAGAGCATTGCTGAACTGCCCCGTGCAGTTGTCCAGGTCACGGCAACCTGTTGGTCATCTCCCATCGCACGTACTCTCTCTCGGTCCAATAGCCTGGCGCGATGGACACCGCACTCGACGCCGAGGCGCTGCGCGCACGGCTGGTAGCACCCAACGGCCCGTACGCCGCCCTTGACGTCGTGGCGACCACTCAGTCCACGAACGCGGACCTGGCCGCAGCCGCTGCTGAAGGCGCGGCGGATCGAACCGTGCTGATCGCCTTGGAGCAGACCGCCGGGCAGGGCCGTCGTGGCCGCACCTGGTCGTCGCCGCCGGGCGGCCTCTACGTCAGCGTGCTGTTCCGGCCGACCGGCGTGCCGGCGCAGCGGTTGCCGTGGCTCAACCTGATCGCGGGTCTGGCACTGGTGCGCGTCGCCCAATCGGTTGGTGTCGAGGCGACGTTGAAGTGGCCGAACGACCTGCTGCTCGGCCCGAAGGCGGAAAAGGGCGCCGGAATCCTGTCCGAGATCACCGCCGGCGTCGCGCAGGCCGTCGTCGTGGGCATCGGACTGAACGTGGCGAAGCTGCCCGCCGGTGTGGAACCCGCGCCGGGTGGTCTCGCGCCGACGTCGCTGGAGGACGCGGGCGCCGCCGAGCTGGATCGAGGCGAGCTGGCGTTCCGCTTGCTGGTCGAACTGGCCCAGCTGGAAGGCGTGTGGCGCAAGAACGGCGGCGACGCGGCCGAGTCCGGTGTGCTGGAGGAGTACCAGGAGCACTCGGCGACCGTCGGCGAACGCGTCCGCGTCGAACTTTCAGGTGGTGTTCAGCTTCTCGGGACGGCGCAGCGCATCGAGGCCGACGGCACGCTGGTCGTGCGCGGCACCGATGGGGTCGACCACGGCGTGTCCGCTGGTGACGTGGTGCATTTGCGCCCGGCGTGATTAGGGTTGGCCCATGGCCTATCCCGACGACCTGCTGAGCTCAGGCGAGCACGTCGTGATCCACAAGCACCCCCACTGGAAGATGCTCATCTTCCCGGTGTTCTGGCTGCTGGTGGTGGTCGCGATCGGCACCTACCTGGCAGGGCTCGTCGTGGACCAGTCGTGGGCCTCCATCGCGTGGATCGCGCTGACCGTGATCGGCGTCGTGCTGATCCTGTGGCTGACGATCACACCGGTGCTGCGCTGGCGGACGACGCACTTCATCATCACGTCGGACCGCGTGATGTACCGCGAGGGCGTGTTCAAGCGCACAGGCCTCGACATCCCTTTGGCTCGTGTCAACAGCGTGCGTTTCGAGCACTCTCTGATGGACAGGGTGCTGGGCTGCGGCACGCTGCTCATCGAGTCGGCCTCGGACGAGCCGCTCGAGTTCGACGACATCCCGTCCGTGGAAAAGGTGCACACCATGCTGTACCGCGAGGTCAACGACAACCCCGACGACGACTTCCACCCGAGGACCGTCGATGGGCGCGCGTGAGGTCGGTCTGCCGGACGTGGTTCCGTCCGGCTCGTTGCCTTCGCGGGTGACGATCTGGGAGGTCGGGGCTCGGGACGGGCTGCAGAACGAGTCCGTGGTCGTGCCGGTGTCGGTGAAGCTGGAGTTCCTGGACCGGCTGGCTGCTGCGGGACTGTCCGTTTTGGAGGCCACGTCGTTCGTGCATCCCAAGTGGGTGCCGCAGCTGGCTGACGCCGCTGAGCTGTTGGCCGGGTTGTCTGCGCGGCCTGGTGTTGTGTATCCGGTGCTGGTGCCGAACGAGCGCGGGCTGGATCGTGCTTTGGAGGCCGGAGTTTCGCACATCGCGATCTTTGCTTCGGCTACGGAGACGTTCGCGTCGCGGAACTTGAATCGGACGCTGGACTCGCAGTTCGAGATGTTCGAGCCGACTGTTTCTCGTGCGCTGGCGGCTGGGGTGGACGTGCGCGGGTACGTGTCCATGTGCTTCGGGGACCCCTGGGAGGGGGCCGTTTCGCGCTCCCAGGTCGTGGCCGTCGGTGAGCGGCTGCTGGAGATGGGCTGTTCGCAGTTGTCCCTTGGGGACACCATCGGGGTGGCTACGCCTGGGCAGGTGGAGTCGTTGCTGGAGGGGTTTGGGGACGTTTCCCGTCTGGCCGTTCACTTCCACGACACCTATGGGCAGGCGTTGTCCAACACGTTGGCTGCTTTGCGTTGTGGGGTAACGACTGTGGACTCTTCCGCCGGTGGGTTGGGTGGGTGTCCGTACGCGGAGTCGGCTACCGGAAACCTCGCCACCGAGGACCTGGTGTGGATGCTCGACGGACTGGGCATCGAGACCGGGGTCGACCTGGACAAGCTGGTCGAGTGTTCGGTGTGGATGGCGGAGCAGTTGGGCCGGCCGAGCCCGTCGCGGGTGGTGCGGGCGCTCGCCAAGTGAAGGTTGGCGCGCGGGTCAGCCGCGTGCCGTGAACATGCCGGTCGCGATGAACCGGTAGACGAGCTCGTCGCCGCGTCGGGCCGTCCCCTCGAACTCGACCAGGCCCAGGGTCGGCCTGCTCTTCGACAGGCGTGCGCTCAGCACCTCGGCGGCGAACGTCAGCGTGTCCCCTGGGTAGACCGGGGCCAGCCAGGACAGTTCGCGGCCGCCCGGCGAGCCCTGAGAGGTGGAGTCGGACAGGACCTCGTCCACCCAGCGGCGCATCCACAGCGAGGCCGTGTACCAGCCGGAGGCGGACAGACCGCCGAAGATTGAGGACTTTGCGGCTTCTTCGTCCAGGTGGAACGGCTGTGGGTCGAACTTCTTCGCGAAGTCCACCATGTCGTCCCTGTCGACGACGACCTCGCCGAGCGGGATGATTCGGCCGGCAGGCAGATCCTCGTAGGCGATCACGCGTTGATCCTACGTAACTGAATTGGCTGGGAACCGATCTAAGGGCAACGGCGTCCAAGAGCCCGAGCCCAGGGCTATGCGTGTGAGAGGGGACTCGGTGGACGACCACCGTGCGCAGGTCGAGGAGCTGCTGGCCGACTATCGGCGCAGCCGTGAGCAGTTGGCGTCGGTTCAGCGTGAGCTGGCCGCTGTGTCCGGGCGGGCTTCCAGTCCGGACGGGACGGTCACGGCGGTGGTCGGTGCCGGGGGGAAGCTCGCGGCGCTGGAGTTGTCCGAGTTGGCGTATCGGCGGCATCGGCCTGAACAGCTGGCCGAGTTGATCGTGCGGACGGTTGCGGAGGCGGCTGCTTCTGCTGCTGAGGACACCTATCAGGCGTTGAGCACGGTGTTGCCTCCCGCGACTGATCCTGCCGCGCTGGTGGCCGGGACTGCTGATTTGAGGCCCGCCGAGTACGCGGACGAGGACGAGACGCTCGACTTGGGGCGGCAGCCCGCTCGTCGGCGGGTCGATGACGACGAGGACAACGAGCAACGGGAGAGCTGGCTCGACTCCGAGCTCATCAACAGGAGGGTCCGATGACCGGGTACTCGGCCGACCTCGAGCGGTTGGACTCCGGAGCCCGCGAGTTGCGCGGGTTCGCCGGGCAGGCCACGGAGATCGCGGGGACGTTGGACAAGGCGTTGGGCGGTTTCGGGGCCTGTTGGGGGGACGACGCGGTCGGGCGCAGCTTTGCGGCGTCGCACGAGAAGCCTTCCGGCGATGCGGCGGGGGCGTTGTCCGGGCTCGCCACGACGTTGGGGGACGTGAGCGACAAGCTCGCCGCCACGGCTGAGACGTATCGGCACGTCGAGCAGAGCAACGCGTCCGCGATGAGAAGGTTGGACGGCTGACATGGGCATCGAGCTTCCCGTCGAACTCACCGAGGTCGCGGCCAAGGCAGGTGTCACGTGGCCCAAGGCCGACGAGGACGCCATGCGTTCCAGCGCCGCCGCGTGGCGCGAGGCCGGGGACAAGATCAAGGGGCTGGGCACGTCGTCCGACGGCGCTGCCACGCGGGCGCTGGGTGGGGTCACCGGTGCCGGCGGGGATGCGGCGCGCGGGCGGTGGGCGAAGGTCGTGGCGCCGGACGGCGATTTCCAGCGCGCGGCTCGTGGGTGTCATGCGGCCGCCGACCGTCTTGACCACGCCGCCCAGCAGGTGGGGGCCGCGAAGGTCGAGATCGTCCGCGAGCTCACGACGCTGGCCAAGAACAACGACGCCGCGCACGCCTCGGCGAACGCCGGCAACCCCAACGCGTTGCTGGGCCTCGACACGTTGACCAAGGGGGCCGCGGCCAACGTCGCGAACCTCCAGAACACGTTGTCCGCGGCCATCCGGCTGGACAGCGGTGTGGACATGAGCCACGCGTCGCCTCCCGTCAACACCGCGCCCGGTGCCCACGGACCCGGCGGTGGCGGCGGTCTGTTGTCGCCGGTCACGAACATCGTCGGCGGCGTGGTGGCTCCGGTCGCCGGTGCCGTCGCGCCCATCGTGGAACCCGTTGCCGCCGTGGTCGCTCCGGTGACCGAGACGGTTGCTCCCGTCGTCGGCGCGGTCACCGCGCCGGTGGCCCCGGTCGTCGGTGCCGTCACGGCCCCGGTCGCGCCCGTTGTCGGTGCGGTGACCGACGCTGCCGCGCCGGTCATGAACGCCGCTGCTCCCGTCACCGCCCCCGCCGCGGCCATGGTGCTGCCGGGCGTCGACGCGGTGCCCGGTGCTCGCGACGCCGTCGGACCCGTGTTCGGCGACGGCGACGGTCACGGCCGGGGTGAGGGCAACGGCAACGCTCCTGGAAACGGCCCTGGTGACGGTCGCGGCGAGGGCAAGCCCGCGGGGCTGCCCGGGCTGGTGGGCCAGGTGGCCGCTCCGGCCGTCGGGCCCGTCGCGCACGTGGTGGGAGAAGCGATCCCGAGCGTCCAGGGCACCCTCGGCCCGATCGCCGAGGGCACGACCCAGGCGTCGGCCGCGGTGCTCGACCAGCCGTTGATCCGCGGTGGCGACCTGTCCGGCCAGCCTGCCGCAACCGCGCCCGCCGCTCCGGCTGCTCCCGCCGCTGCCGCGGGCCCGGCTGTCGGTGGTGCCCCGATGGGTGGCGCTCCGGTGGGTGGTCCCGTCGGTGCTGTGGGCGGTGCGATCGGTGGTGCTGTGGGTGGTGTGCCGTCGGCGACTTCCGCGGTTGCTTCCCAGGCCGGTGCGGTGGTGGGACAGCAGGGTGGTGCGCCCGGTCAGCAGGCGGCGCAACAGGGTCAGGCCGGTCAGCAGGCTGCCAAGGCTGCCGATGCGAAGGCTGGAGAAGCAAGGGCTGCAGAAGCAAAGGCTGGAGACGCACGGGCTGCCGAGGCGAGGGCCGGCGAGGCGAAGGCCGGTGCGCAGGCGGTTGCCGGGAAGTCGGGTGTGCCCGGCGCGGTGTCGGCTGCGAGCCAGGCGGTTCAGCCGGGCCAGACCGCGACTCAGCTTCCCGGCCAGGGGCAGGGACCTGGCCAGACCGGTTCGGCTCAGTCCGGCGGCCAGTCGTCCGGCCAGGGGCAGGCGGTCGGCAAGGACGCACTCGCCAAGGACCCGGCCAAGGACGCCCTGAAGGACGCTCTGCTCCAGGACCAGGCGCTCGGCGACCACGCAGGCGACGCCCCCGGCTCGGGCAAGGTCGGCGACACCATCGCCGCGCCCGCCGCACCGGTGGCGGGTGTCGATCTCGGTTCGGGCCAGGCGGCTCCCGTGGCCGGTGCCGATCTCGGTTCGCCCCAGACCGGTCCGGTGGCGGGTCTCGACCTCGGCTCGGGCCAGGCGGCTCCGGTGGCCGGTGTTCAACTCGGCACGTCGCCGTCGGCCCCGCTGGCCGGCGCCGACCTCGGCGGATCCCTCACCGACCGCCTCGACAACAGCCGCGACCAGGCCCTCGGCAACGCCGGCATCGGCTTCGACATCGCCCGCCACGCCTACACCGCGGCGGCGGTCGGCAGCTGGTTCATGGCCATCTTCCTGTCCGCGGGCCAGGGGCCGCGGCTCGCCCCGAAGCCGGCCAGGCAGCTCCCGGCCCCGGCGCGGCAGGACGACGAACAGCCGATCCCGCGGTTCGCCCCGCAAGCGGCACTCGTCGGCACCGCGGAGGCGCACCCGATCACCGCGACGGAAGGCCTCGGCAAGGACCACCCGGTCGTGCAGGAGTTGCTCGAGGGCTACGACGCGTTGGCCGGCATGCACGAACGCGACTGGGAAAGCCTGTTCCTGCACGAGAACGGCTCGCCGCGCTGGCCGGTCGAACGCGAGGGCGGTTACGAGGACAGCCAGCCGGAGGTCCTCCAGCAGGGCGCCGAGCTCGACCGGTTCGGCACGCCGGAAGGCCGGGTGCTGAGCACCGCGGGCACGCCGTTCGCGCAACGCTCGCTGCCGCCCCAAGCGCTCGGCGAGGGGTATCGCCGGTACCGCGTCGAGAAGGACCTGCCCGTGCACCGCACGATCAGCGCGCCCTGGTTCGGCCAGCCCGGTGGCGGAAGTCGTTACCGCACCACACATCCCGTCGCTGACCTCGTCGCGCTCGGCTACCTCACGGAGATCACCGCATGAACGTCGAGAGCCTGCCCGAGTGGCTGACGAAGATCGGCGTGCCGGACGACGTCGTCAGCATCGGTGAGGAGGCGGACCAGCGCTGGTGCCTGCTCACCGAGACCGACGACGACGTGGTCAAGGGCTACGAGGTGTTCTGGCAGGAGCAGGGCAACCGCTACGACTGGGCCCGGTTCGACGACGAGAGCGTGGCGTGCCACTACCTCTTCGGCCGGCTCGCCTGGGCTCAGGTCGCGCGCGGAACCCTCACCGTGCCAACAGCTTGAGCGCGTCCTCGTGCAGGTGGCCGTTCGACGTCAGCACGCTGCCGCCGTCGTAGCGCTCCTCGCCGGTGAGCGAGGTGAAACGGCCACCCGCCTCGGTCACCAGCACCTGGAACGGGGCGATGTCCCACGGGTTCGCCACGCACTCGGGCGCCAGGTCGATGGCGCCCTCGGCGACCAGGCAGTGCTGGTAGAAGTCGCCGAACGCGCGGCTCTCCCAGGTCGCGTCGACCAACCGCAGCCAGGCCTCGCGTGAGTGGTACTCCACCCACGACTTGATGTCGGTCGTAGACACGTACGCGTCCTCGAGAGAGCGCACACCGGACACGGAGATCGCGCGCTCACCGGAGGCATCCGACGCGAACGCGCCGCCACCGGCAGAAGCCCACCAACGGCGGCCCAGCGCGGGCGAGGACACGACACCCACGACCGGCGTGCCGTCCACGACCAGGGCGATCAGCGTCGCCCAGATGGGCACGCCGCGCAGGAAGTTCTTGGTGCCGTCGATCGGGTCGAGCACCCAGACGCGCGACGCGTCCAGCGTGCCGCCGCGCTCCTCGCCCATGACGACGTCGTCAGGGCGTTCCGCGGCCAGCACGGCGCGCACGGCGTCCTCGACCGCGACGTCGGCGTCGGTGACGGGGGTGCGGTCCGGCTTGCGCTCCACGGTGAGGTCGTGGGCGCGGAATCGGGCCGCGGTGATCGCGTCGGCGGCGTCGGCGAGGCGGAGGGCGAGTTCGAGATCAGCATCGTGGCGTGACACGCGGCGATCGTTCCACGAATACGCTGTGGCCGTGAGCGTGGTGTTGTTGGCCGAGGACGATCCGGCCATCGCGGAACCTCTCTCCCGCGCGTTGACGCGGGAGGGCTATTCAGTGCAGGTCGTGGGCGACGGGCCGAGTGCCTTCGATGCGGCGATAGCCGGGGGCATCGATCTGCTGGTGCTCGACCTCGGCCTGCCCGGCATGGACGGACTGGAGGTGTGCCGCAGGCTCCGTCAGAACGGCAGAGGCATACCCGTGCTGATGCTCACCGCGCGGGCCGACGAGGTCGACTTCGTGGTCGGGCTCGACGCGGGCGCCGACGACTACGTCGCGAAGCCGTTCCGCCTCGCCGAGCTGATGGCCCGCATCCGGGCCCTGCTGCGCCGCCGGGCACCGGGCACGCTGGAGGTCAACGGCGTGCGCGTCGACCTGGCCGCCCGCCGCGTCACCGTCGACGGCGGGGAGATCCAGCTCGCGAACAAGGAGTTCGAACTGCTCAAGGTGCTGATCCAGCGCGCGGGGCAGGTCGTGAGCCGCGACGAGATCCTCTCCGAGGTGTGGAACGACCCGGACCTCAAGGGCAGCAAGACGCTCGACATGCACATGTCGTGGCTGCGCCGCAAGCTCGGTGACGGCACGCCGAACTCGGCGGAGAAGCGCATCGCCACCGTGCGCGGCCGCGGCTTCCGCTTCAACGCCGACTGATGCGCCGCCGAATCCTGCGGGCGATCCTGCTCGCCGTCGCCGTCACGGGCTTCGTGCTCGGTCTCCCGCTCGGCTACACGGCCCTGCAGCTCGTCGAGGACACCGCCCGCGGCGGGCTCACCGAACGCACTCAGCAGATCGCGACCAAGCTCGACGACCAGCTCGCCAACCGGCAGGGCATCGACATCGAGGCCGTGAAGGTCGCCGTGCCCACCGACGGCCGTCTCACCGTGGTGTTCGGCGGTGTAACCAGCGTCACCGGTCCGTCGCCCGGCGCCGACCCGCTGACCGCCGAACTGGCGATAGCTCAGCAGGGCACCGTCCGGCTGGAGATCCCCTCCGGCCCGATGCACACCTCGCAGGCCCAGGTGGCGGGCCTGGTGCTGCTCCTGCTCGCGTTGTCCGTCGGCACCGGCACGGTCGTGGCCCTGGTGACCGCGCAAACGCTTGCCCGGCCGCTGGGCCACGTGGCGGCCAGAGCGTCCCGCCTGGGCGCAGGCGACTTCCGGGCAGACGAGCAGCGCTACAACATCGAGGAGCTGGACGCCGTCTCCGAGGCTCTCGACACCTCGGCCACGGCGCTGGCCCGGCTCGTCCAACGCGAACGCGAGCTCGTCGGCGACGTCTCCCACCAGCTCCGCAGCCGCCTGACCGCCCTCCAACTGCGCCTGGAGGCACTCGCCGAACACCCGGAACCAGACACGGCCCTGGAAGCCCGCGCGGCCCTGGAACAGGCCGAACGACTGGCCGCGGTGCTGGACGAACTCCTCGCCGCCGCCCGTGCCGCTCGCGCCGTCGGTGCCGAACCGCTGGAACTGCGCCCGGCGCTGAACGCCATCGCCGAGGAGTGGCGCGAACAGGTCAAGAGCCACGGCAGGACGTTGCGCGTCCGCGTCCCGGACGGCCTGCTCGCCCGCGCCACGCCCGCGCGCCTGCGCGAGGCCATCGGTGTGTTGCTGGACAACGCGCTGCGCCACGGCGAGGGCTCCGTCGTCGTCTCCGCTCGCGGTGAGGACGGCACGGTCGTCGTCGAGGTCAGCGACGGTGGTGCGGGCGTGCCTGAAGAGCTCGCGGCGCACATCTTCGAGCGCGGTGTCTCAGGCGGCGGCTCGACCGGTGTGGGCTTGGCGCTCGCACGGGCGTTGGTCGACGCGGACGGCGGCCGGTTGGAGCTGTCGACGGCGCGGCCAGCGACCTTCGCCGTCTTCCTGCCGGTCCCGAAGGCCCACGACGTGGTCGGAGTCTCCTGGAAAACGCCGAGCACCCCGCGCTGACGGCACGCGGGGCCCCTTCGTACTGTCACAGCGAACGAAAGCTCCCCGCGTGTACGTGGGTGACGGCGTGTCGAGGCGCGACACGCTGACGCCTCAGCCGCGGAGCAGGTCGATCTCGGCGGTGAGTTCGGCGCGGAGCTCGTCGTGCTCCGCACCGAGCGCGGTGGCGGGGTCCGACCAGCGTTCGACCGGGTACAGCCACACCGGACGACCGACGATGTCCGACGGCTCCCAGTCGTAGCGCGGCCAGACGTGGGCGTGCAGGTACGGGTCCGTGTTGCCGAGGATCTCCAGGTTGACCCGCCGGAAGGCGGGGTCGCGGCGACCGCAGACGCGTTCGACGGCCTCCCCGAGCACGTCCATGTCGGCGAGGAACCGAGCCCGCCGGTCGCGCGGCAGGTCGGTCAGCCGCTGCACCTCGGGGGTGTCGACGAGCAGCACGCAGTACCCGGGCAGGAACTGGACGTCCCCGATGTTCGCGAACCCGGCGCTCAGCCGACGCAGCACGGTGGGGTTCTCCCCGCGCAACGACGACCCGATCCGGTCGGCCTTCCAGGTCACGAGTGGCCGAGTTCCTTTTCCTCGTCCAGCGATCGGCCGTTGCCGCGGGCGTTCTCCTCGGGGAACACCCACGTCTTGTAGCCGTACCAGCGGAAGGCCATCGCGATGAGCGTGCCGATGATCTGCGCGCTCAGGAAGTCGGAGACCTCCTCGGTGAGCCGCGACACGTGCGGCTCCTGCAGGTGGAACGCGTACCGCGCGATGTACAGCGGTGCCGAGTTCAGCACGATGCCGATGCCGTTGACCAGGAAGAACAGGGCGGCTTCGTGATGCCGTTCGCGACCGCCGCGGGTGCGGAACGACCACTCCCGGTTCAGCACGTACGACACGATCGTGGCGACGAGAGTCGCGATGATCTTCGCCGTCACCGGGTTGTTCGGCAGGACGACCGTCTTGATCCCGAAGAACAGGACCGTGTCGATCACGAAGCACGTGCCCCCGACCAGGGCGAACTTGACTAGTTCACGATGCTTCAGCGCGATCGACCGGATCGGTTCCGGAAACCGGGAGACCACTGTTTCGGCTAGGGACACGGGTCGAGTCTACGGAGATCGGGTGAACGCGCCGGTCCGGTCGAGCGCCGGCGTCGGGGAAGACCCAGCGGCGCATCGCCCAGAACTTGAAGCCGGTGGCGAGCAGCATGCCGATGATGGAACCGGACACGAAGTCCGCGACCTCTTCGGTCAGCACCGAGACGAACGGCGCCTGCAAGCCGAACAGGTGCCGCGACAGCCACAGCGGCGCGATGTTGATCGCCACGCCCAGCCCGCTGACCAGGAAGAACAGCGCGGCCTCGTGGTGACGCTCGCGGCCGCCGCGGGTGTGGAACGACCACTCGCGGGACAGGACGTACGAGGCGATGATCGCCACGAGCACGCCGATGACCTTCGCCGTGACGACCTTGTCCGTCAGCACGGTGAGCTTCAACGCGTACCAGACGCCGTTGTCGATGACGAACGTTGTGCCGCCTACCAGCGCGAACCGGATCAACTCGCGGTGCTTGTGCAACAGGAACTGGAGTGGTTCTGGCAACCGGCTCATGGCGCGGCGAACGACTGGCAGCACCGCGCCAGCTTACGGATCAAGGTAACGCCGGTTGCCTCGGGGTGTTACCTTCCGCCACTGCCAGCCATCTGAGCTGCACGTTCAGTGACGAACGAAGATCAACATTTGATCAACTCCGAGCAGGCGGACAGGGCAGGCCCAGCAGGTCTGGGATCAACGGTGGCAACAGTCCGGGCCACGGCTCGCACGGCTCCGACCGAGTGGGCGGCGTCGGCGACGGTGGCGTCGACGGTGGCACGGTCGGCGTCGGCACGGTCGTCGACGGCGGCGGCACCGGCGGGATCAGCGGCGCCGTCGCGGGCTCGGTCGGCAGCGTCGGGGTGCCCGGCTTCGTGGGCTCCGACGGCTCGGTCGGCTTCTGCGTCGGGTCCTGGGGCCGGGTGGTCGTGGTCGTCGGCGGCACCGTCGTGGTCGTCGGCGGGTCCGGCTCGACGCCCGGCGGGTAGTCCGGCCGCATCTTGACCGGCACGGTCACCGACTTGGTCGCGTTGCCCAGCGTGGCCGTGACGCTGATCGTCCCGCCCCGGTGCGGCAGGCCGAACGCCCACACGGACATGCGGAACTTGCCGCCCTGTTCCAGATCGGTGACGCAGTGGATGGTGTTCTTGTCCGTGCGCGAGCAGTTCCGCCACGGCGTGAAGATCACGATGTTCGCCGACGACGACACGTCCAGCTTCAACGTGCCGGCGCGCGGACCCTTGTTGAGCACCTGCACGTCCACGCGCGGGTCCCAGAAGATCTCGTGCCACGTCGACACGGTGAGCTCGATGTCGTCGTTCACCGGCGGGACGTTGACCTCGACGCTCACGTTGACCGAGATCGACGTGCCGGCGTTGATGGTGCCGGTGATCGTGCCGGGCTGGGCGTCGGCGGTCGCCCGCAGGCGGAACAGGAACGTCGCCTGCCCGCCGGGCGCGATGCCCTGCGACGTCGAGCAGGTGATCGTGCCGCCGCCCGCCGGGCAGTTCACGGTCTGGTCGGCCGAGCCGTCCGGTTGCAGCAGCCGCGCGGCGCCGAACGACGACGGTCCGCCGGTCGACAGCACGCCGGGCGGCAGGTTCAGCACCATCGACGCGGGCGGCGCCGCGGTGCCGCCGGTGTTGCGGACGGTGATCGGGAAGTCCTTCGGCTCCTCGCCCGGCGTGAGGGTGTACCCGCTCGGCGTCGTCGGGGTGAGCGCCGGCGGTGTGGGGGTGGGTGTGGGCGCCGGAGCCGGGGTCTGCGCCGGGGGTTCCGGCGTCGGCGTCGGAGTGGAGGCCGGTGGCGTCGTGGTCGGCGTCGGAACCGGCGGCTCCGTGGTGGGAGGCGGCGGCGCCGGAGGCTTCGGTGCCGGCGGCTGCTGCACCTGCGTCTGCGCTGGTGGCGGCTGGATGGCCTGGACCACCGGCGCCTGCTGGTTGCTGGTGCCCGCGGTCAGCGCGATCACCACCGCGGCGGCCACGGCGGCAGCGGAACCACCGACGGTCACGAGCTGACGGGGGATCGAGGCACCGACGGCACCCGCGCCACCCGCGGCCGCACCGGCACCGACGACGGTCGTCGCGGTCCCGGCGGCCATCAGGTAGGTCGTGGCGCCGACGCCCAGGACCAGCGGGGCGACGAAGATCCGCAGCGCGCCGTTGACGTCCGCGAGTTCCGCGGCCAGCGCCCGGCACCGGCCGCACTCGTCGAGGTGCGCCTCGACCTGGGTCGCCTCGCGCTTGGACAGGCCGGCGCGGGTCCACGCGCCGAGCCGGTCGACGGTCGCCTTGCAGCGTTCCGCGTCCGTCTCGGCCAGGTGCATCTGCAGGTACTGCTGCTTGAGGCCCTCACGGGCGCGGTAGGCGAGCGCGGACACGCCGTTGGCCGTGAGCCCGAGCAGCGGGGCGACGTCGGCGGGGGACTGGCCCTCGATCTCGGTGTGCCAGAGCACCGTCTGCCAGCGCTCCGGCAGCGCGGCGAACGCGCGGGCGGCGAGCGAGCGCTCCAGTCCGGCCACCGCGGTGTCGCTGAACTGCACGGCCGGTGCGACGTCGGTCATGTCCTCGGTGAGGTCGACCTTCTTGTCGCGGCGGGTCTTGTCGTACGCGGTGTGGCGCAGCGCCGTGAGCAGGTACGCGCGGAACGCCACATCGGGGCCGCGGCCGGCCCGGAGCGTGTCGAGCACCTTGGCGAACGCCTCGGAGACGAGGTCGTCGGCCTCGGCCTGCGAGCGGGCCAACTGGCGGGCGAGGTTGTACGCCGCCGAGACGTGCCGTTCGTACAACTGGCCGTAGGCGTCGATGGTCCCTTCGCGCACGGACTCGATGAGTTCCGCGTCGCTGGGCCCCTGGACCTCTGCAGGAACGGTCGCCAAGTCTCGTGTCCCTCCTCGCGGCGATCAGTGTGACGTACGACGCCGCGCAGAGTCATCTCAATCCCCCGCGCGGGTTGCGTCACGAACCGGAAGTGGCGGCGTCTCCCACCTGGAATCGGGAGAGCTGAAGGGAGACCGGGTGGGTGTCGCACAAGCGGAACGCCTGCTGAAGTCGAGGTGGCGGACCGCCACCATGGCTGCCGGCTGGGCGTTTCCATCGGACTGGCCGCTCGCCGAGGTCGACGACGTGTGCGCGGCGATGCTGGAGAACACCGACCCCGGCGACGCGCTGGTCCGGCTGGGCCGCGCACGTGCCGAGGCGGGTGCCGGACTCAGCGAGACGCTGCTGGACCTGGCCGCGCTGCACGCCGTGCTGACCGACGCGTCGCACATCGTGTCGCCGAACGTCGACGCGCTCCCTTCACGGATGTTGCGCATGACAGCGCTGGGATGGGCGGACGTGGTGACGAAGCAGGCCGGCGACTGCGCGGCCGAAGATCCTCTGACGGGGCTGGCGACAGCCGCTTACCTGCGGACACGGCTGGGTGAGGTGTACCGGGAAACCCCCGTCGCACCGCTCGACTACGCACTCGTGCTGCTGCGCCTCGACGTGCACCGTGCCTCGGGTTGGTCCCGTGTGGTCGCCATGACCCTCGTGTCCGACGCACTGCGCACGGTCTTCGACAGCGGCGAGACGTTGGCGACTCTCGGGCCGTGCGTGGCCGCGGTGCTCGTACGCCGTGACGAGTTGCTCGCGCGCAGAGTGTCGAACTTGCGCGTGCTCGCCGCCGACCGCCTCGCCGACGACCCCAACGTACGCCCGGTCGGGCCCGCGAAGGTCTGGACCGAGCGTCTGCCAGACACACACACCGAGGCGTGCCAGCTCCTCACCTCGCTCGGGCGCTGACCCCCTGTCCCGCGCCCGCTTCCCTGCCGCCACGCGGGGACCTTTCGTACTGACTCGTAGTACGAAAGGTCCCCGCGTGACTTTTCAGACGGGCGGGAAGTGTTCTATTGTCCTAGTTGACTAGAACAATCTGGGGAGCGTGTGTGGTCGAGTTCCACGTCGACCGGGGCAGCGGTTTTCCCGCGTACCTGCAGCTGGGGCAGCAGGTCAGGGAGGCTTTGAGGCTCGGTTGGTTGCAGCCGGGCGATCGCCTGCCCACGGTCAGGGACGTCGTCGCGACCAGCGGCGTGAACGCGAACACCGTGCTCAAGGCCTACCGCGAGCTGGAGCTCGCCGGCCTCGTCGAAGCCCGTCAGGGCTCCGGCACCTTCGTCAAGGCGTCCTTGGGGTCCGCGGCCCCCGAGGACCTCGACCCCCTGCGCGAGACGCTCGCCGGCTGGGTCGCGGAGGCACGCTCCGCCGGGTTGGAGGACGAGGACATCCACGCGCTGGTGCGCGAGGTGCTGAATGGTGGGGGAACGCAATGAGCGTGGTTGCGGCCGAATTGTCGAAGTGGGCCGTGCGGAACGTCTCCTTCGAACTGCCACCCGGCAGCGTCACGGCGCTGGTGGGGGCCAACGGCTCGGGCAAGTCGACGCTGCTGAACGTGCTGGCCGGCCATTTACCGCCGTACTCGGGACACGCGTCCATCGCGGGCCGCGTCGCCTACGTTCCGCAGCACAAGCCGATGTACAAGAACTTCAAGGTCGCGGACGTGCTGCAGTTCGGCCGCCGCATGAACGACGTCTGGGACAACGACCTCGCCGACCAGTGGCTCACCAGGTTCAAGGTGCCCAGGAGGCTCCAGATCGAAGACCTGTCCGGCGGTCAGCGCACGCACGTGACCCTCGCGCTGGCACTGGGATCCCGCCCGGACGTCCTGCTGCTCGACGAGCCGCTGTCCGAACTGGACCCGCTCGCCCGCCACAAGGTCATGCGGGCGTTGCTGACCGAGGTGAACGACAACGGCATGACGCTGGTCTTCTCCACGCACGTCGTCGCGGAGATCGGCGGCGTGGCGGACAGGTTGCTGCTGCTCGCCGACGGGCGGTTGCTCGTGGACGGCGACACCGACGAGCTGCTGGAACAGCACGTTCTCTACACGGGCCCGAAGGCCTCGAGATCACCAGTGGAAGGACGCGTGGTGCTGGCGAAGCACGGCAGGTCGCAGTCGTCGTACCTCGTGCGCTCCGGCGGCAGGCAGATCGCCGAACCGTGGACCGCGCGGTACGTGACGCTGGAGGAGCTCGTCGTGGCGCACCTGGAGCGTGCCGCATGAGCGCACTCGTCTGGCTGACCTGGCGTCAGCACCGGTGGGCCGTCATCGGC
Source organism: Lentzea alba (assembly GCF_011067745.1). Classification (GTDB taxonomy): domain Bacteria; phylum Actinomycetota; class Actinomycetes; order Mycobacteriales; family Pseudonocardiaceae; genus Lentzea; species Lentzea alba. Next base: position 1,190,317 of record NZ_JAAMPJ010000001.1, on the reverse strand, counting down.
GTCGCCCTCGTCGTGGTGTTCGCCACGTACGCCCTGATGACAACCCCGAACGGGCGTATGGGCGGGCTGTTGATGGCCGGCTTCTACGGACTCATCGTGCAGATCGCGTTCGGCGCTGTGGTCGGCGTTTTCTGGGGCGCTCCGCTGATCGCCCGCGAGCTCGAGGAACGCACGTACTTCGTGGCCTGGGGCCAGGACGTGACGCCCGTGAAGTGGTTGCGCGGCAAGGCTTTGCTGCTCGGTGGGCTGGCCGTGGTGTTCGGTGCGCTGCTCGGGGTCGGCGACGGCATCGGCGGCGCGCGGCAGACGTGGGGAGCCTTCGAGTTCAACCCGCTCGTGCAGGCCGGTTACGCGCTCTTCGGCTTCGCGCTCGGCGTGTTCATCGGCTTGTTGACGAGGCACGTCGTGACCGCCATGGCGGCGACGCTTGTGTTCTACACGTTCGTGCGCGCCTTTATCTCCGTTGCGGTGCGCGATCACTATCTGCCCGCGGAACGATCTGTCGTCCGCTGGGACAGCACTCCGGTCCTTCCCGGGGGTGCGCTGGAACTCGGCAGCGGGTTCGTGGGCAACGACCTCGAACCCGTGCCGGTGACCTCGACGTGCGCCGGGCTGATCAACGAGAACAGCTGCATGCGCGCCACGAAGGCCGCCGTCGGCACGTACACCGACTACCAGCCGGCCGGCATGGTGTGGGTCTTCCAGCTGATCGAGTTCACCGTGTTCGCGCTGCTCGCCGCCGCGATGCTGGGGTTGACGTTCCGGATGCTGCGCCGGGGAGGCGGATGGAAGCCGTCCCGCCGTCACCGTCGCATCGCGTCCGAATCCGAATCCGAATCAGCACCCGAGCCTGAAGTCGAAGCCGAGTCCGAAGCCGAGCCCGAAGTCGAAGCCGAGCCCGAAGTCGAGTCCGAAGCCGAAGCCGAAGCCGAGTCCGAAGCCGAAGCCGAGCCCAAGACCGAAGCCAAAGCCAAAGCCGAACCCGAACCCGGTCAGAGAGCCTCCGACGCCGCCGCTGCCCAAGCCGAGGGATAGCGCGGGCGGAAACCGATCTCCCGCTGTGCCCGGTTCGTCGACACGATGCCGTGCCACGGGTCGAACTCCTGCTGAACGGCCTCCTCGCTGGGGGTGAGGCCGTTCAGCAGGTGCAGTTCGACGGCCGTCATCGGGCTGTCGTCGGCCACGTTGAAGATCCCGCCGGCACCGGATTCGAGGACCTTCACCACCGCCTGCGCCACGTCGGCGTGATGCACCATGTGCAGCCGCTGGTGGCCGGGCCAGGTCGAGGCCCAGCGCAGCGACTCCTCCAGGTGCGGGTCGCCGTCGCCGTAGACGAACGCCAGCCGGAGGATCGTGGCTTCCCTGGTGGCGAGCACGGCCTGTTCGCCGAGCGCCTTGGTGCGGGGGTAGTCGCCGAACGCGGGATCCGGGTCGGTCGGGTCGTCCTCGGTGGCGGGCCTGCCGAGTCCGCCGGGGTAGACGAGGTTCGTGCTGATGTGGACGAACAGCGGCACCTCGGCGGCGGACTCGGCGAGAGTCCTGGTGTCGTGGACGTTCACGCCTTCGAAGTCGGTGCTCGTGCGGAGGGCGGCGGCGACGTGCACGACGACGTCCACACCGGACACCAGCTCCTCGACGGCGTTCCTGTCGGCCAGCCGGTGGGCCAGCGTGCGCACGTCGTGGCCCTGTTCGCGCAACCTCGGCAGCAGCCTGCTGCCGACTCGTCCGGTCGCACCTGTCATCGCGATCTTCATGAAATCCAGCGTCGTTCGGGGCGCCGCCCCCAGCCAGGGACGATGAATCCCTGGCTACCGTGGAGACATGCCGGACATGGCGGGTTTCCTGCGCAGCTGCCGCGAACGGATGGAGCCTCGCGGCGGCGGTCGCCGTCGCACGCCCGGCCTGCGCCGCGAGGAGGTCGCCGAGGCGGCGGGCATGTCGGTCGACTACTACTCGCGGCTGGAACAGGGCCGTGGTCCGCGCCCCTCGGTGTCCGTTCTGCACGGCATCGCGCGGGCGCTGGAGCTGTCCTCCGACGAGCGCGCGCACCTGTTCCGGCTGGCAGGTGAGGCCGTGCCGGAGGAGCCCGCGTCCGGGAGCGAGGTGCGGCCCGGCATCCGGCTGCTGCTCGACCGGCTCGGCGACGACCTCGCGGTGGTGATCTCCGACGTCGGCGACGTGCTCGCCTTCTCCGCGCGTGCTGAGCTGGTGTTCGGCGACCTCACCGGACGGAACCTGCTCAGGGCGTTCTTCCTCGGCGACGAGGACTGGGTCCCGGCCGAGGACCGCGAAGACGTCGCTCGCGCCCACGTCGCCGACCTGCGCGCGACCCTCGCCCGCCGGCCGTCAGCACAGCCGTTGGTCGATGAACTGATGGCGAGCCCGTTGTTCGCACGGCTGTGGGCGGAGCACGGTGTGAAGGTGCGCCGGTCCGCTCGCAAGCGGCTGCGGCATCCGGTCGTGGGCCTGCTGGAGTTCGACTGCGAGGTGCTCGGCGCGCCGGAGCACGACCAGCGGCTTGTGATCCACACCGCACCGGAGGGCAGCGTCACCGCGCAGAGCCTGGCTCTGCTCGTGAGCCGATCAGAAGTTGCAGGTAGGCTGCCTGAACCGTGGACTCCCGTACCCGTCTCCCAGTCGTCGGCATGATCGGCGGCGGGCAGCTCGCCCGCATGACGCACCAGGCCGCGATCCCGCTCGGCCAGTCGCTGCGCGTGCTCGCCGTGTCCGAGAACGACCCCGCCGCGCTCGTCGCCCGGGACGTGGTGCTCGGCACGCACACCGACCTGGACGCGTTGCGCGCGTTCGCGAAGGGCTGCGAGGTCGTCACCTTCGACCACGAGCACGTGCCGTCCGAACACCTGCGCGCGCTGGTCGCCGAGGGCGTGAAGGTGCACCCCGGTCCGGACGCGCTGCAGTACGCGCAGGACAAGCTGAAGATGCGCGTGCGACTGGCCGAGCTCGGGCTGCCGGTGCCGCCGTTCGCCGAGGTCCACGAGGTGCGCGACGTGCTGAAGTTCGGCGCGGCGCACGGCTGGCCGTGCGTGCTGAAGGCGATCCGCGGCGGCTACGACGGCCGCGGCGTGTGGATGCTGAACCAGCCGCACAGCGCCGAGCTGGTCGTCCCCGAACTGCTGGAGGCCGGGACGCCGCTGATGGTCGAGCAGTGCGTGCCGATGCGCCGCGAGCTGGCGGCCGTGGTCGCGCGCTCGCCGTTCGGTCAGGGCGCGGCGTGGCCGGTCGTCGAGACCGTGCAGTCCGACGGCATCTGCGTCGAGGTCCTCGCGCCCGCACCTTCGCTGGACGGTGCCGCGGCCCAGGAACTGGCGCTCAAGGTCGCCGACGCACTGGGCGTCGTGGGCGTGCTCGCCGTCGAGCTGTTCGAGACCGCGGACGGCGTGGTCGTCAACGAGCTCGCGATGCGCCCGCACAACTCCGGCCACTGGTCGATCGAGGGCGCGCGCACGTCCCAGTTCGAACAGCACCTGCGCGCCGTCCTGGACTACCCGCTGGGCCGCACCGACCTGATGGCGCCGGCCGTGGTGATGGCGAACGTGCTGGGTGCCTCGGAGACGCCGGCGATGGGCCCGGACGAGCGCGTGCACCATCTGTTCGCCCGGTTCCCGGACGCGCACGTGCACCTGTACGGCAAGGAGGAACGGCCGGGCCGCAAGGTCGGGCACGTGACGTTCCTCGGCAACGACATGACGTCGGTGCGCGAACGCGCGCGGCTGGCCGCGGACTGGCTGTCCACCGGCGTTTGGTCTGACGGATACGACATTCACGGGAGCTCGGAGTGACTCAGGTTGGCGTGATCATGGGCAGCGACTCGGACTGGCCGGTGATGAAGGCCGCCACCGAGGCGCTGGCCGAGTTCGACGTCTCGTTCGAGGTGAGCGTCGTCTCCGCGCACCGCACCCCGCAGCGCATGCTCGACTACGCGGGTTCGGCCGCTTCACGTGGCCTGCGAGTGATCATCGCGGGCGCCGGCGGCGCGGCCCACCTGCCCGGCATGGTCGCCTCGGCCACGGTGCTCCCGGTGATCGGCGTGCCCGTCCCGCTGAAGTACCTCGACGGCATGGACTCGCTGCTCTCGATCGTGCAGATGCCCGCGGGCGTCCCGGTGGCGACCGTCTCAGTGGGTGGCGCCCGCAACGCCGGGCTCCTCGCCGTGCGCGTGCTGGCTGCTTCGGACGCTGTGTTGCAGGAACGCATGGCCCGCTTCCAGGCGGAACTCGAGCAGCTCGTACTAGACAAGGACGCGGCGCTGCAGAAGTCCCTCTGAGTGCTCAACGGCACACCGGCACCTCCGGTGAACGGGCGCTAACATCGTGCCGAGTACTCGCTACCGGGAGGTAACAAGGTGAACCCGAGCTTCGGCACCTACCAGCTCGCCGAGGAGCACGAGGCGCTGCGAGAGGCCGTCCGCTCGCTCGCCGAGAAGGAGATCAAGCCGTTCGCGGCCGAGGTCGACGACAACGAGCGCTTCCCGGTGGAGGCCCACAACGCCCTCGTGAAGTCCGGCTTCGCCGCCGTCCACGTCCCCGAGTCGTACGACGGCCAGGGCGCGGACTCCGTGGCCACCTGCATCGTCATCGAGGAAGTGGCCCGCGTCTGCGCGTCCTCCTCACTGATCCCCGCCGTGAACAAGCTCGGCACGATGCCGATCCTGCTCTCGGCCTCCGAGGAGCTCAAGCAGCTCGTCATGCCCTCCATCGCCTCGGGCGAGGCCATGGCCTCCTACGCGCTGTCCGAGCGCGAGGCGGGCTCCGACACCGCCTCGATGCGCACGCGGGCAGTGCTGGACGGCTCGGACTGGGTGCTCAACGGCACCAAGTGCTGGATCACCAACGCCGGCGAGTCCACCTGGTACACGGTCATGGCCGTGACGGACCCCAACGCGGCCAAGAAGTCCGCCGGCATCTCGGCGTTCGTCGTGCACAAGGACGACCCGGGCTTCTCGGTCGGTCCCAAGGAGCGCAAGCTCGGCATCAAGGGCTCGCCGACCCGCGAGATCTACTTCGAGAACTGCACGATCCCGGCCAACCGCATCATCGGCGAGCCGGGCACTGGGCTCAAGACCGCTTTGAAGACGCTGGACCACACGCGTCCGACGATCGGTGCGCAGGCCGTGGGCATCGCACAGGGTGCGCTTGAGGCCGCGGTCGCGTACGTGAAGGACCGCAAGCAGTTCGGGAAGTCCATTTCGGACTTCCAGGGCGTCCAGTTCATGCTCGCCGACATGGCCATGAAGATCGAGGCCGCTCGGCACATGGTCTACGTCGCCGCCGCGAAGGCCGAGCGGGGCGAGCCGAACATCGGCTTCATCACCGCCGCTGCCAAGTGCTTCGCTTCCGACGTGGCCATGGAGGTCACCACGGACGCCGTGCAGCTTTTCGGTGGCGCGGGGTACACGCGTGACTTCCCGGTCGAGCGGATGATGCGGGACGCGAAGATCACGCAGATCTACGAGGGCACGAACCAGGTGCAGCGCGTGGTCATGTCGCGCGCGATTCTCAACGGCTGAGTTCCTCAAGACCCAGCTCGTCGAACGTCACCATAGTGCAGCCGCGTAGCTCGCGGATAAGGGCAGAAGCGAGCACGCGGCGCACTGCGGGATCGTCGTACGCGAAGTTCCCCGCAGTGACCGCCGTCGGAGCCAGCGCACTCTGTCGGTAGAGCGCACCGCGCACACCCGCGATCGGGCACTCCCTGACGCGAACAGCCACGGCTCCGCGCCGCAACGCCGGACACATCCGTCGCGCGACTGGAACGCACGGCAGGCACACCGGCGGCTCCACGGATGCCATTCCCTCTGGCCATCGAGGCCAGTCGTCGCGATGATCTCGTTGCAGCCACAGGATTCCGTCGTCGTTCTGATCCGCCGGTTCGCCGCAAACCTGACACAGCAACAGCTCCATCGCCCGCCGCTGCCGTGCCGGGTGAACCCGAGCGAACTCGGGCCGGCTGACTCGATGGCGTAGCGCGGTCTGACGCCACAGCACGCCGTGCCGATCGCGATCGCTCAACAACTCGTTGGCGTACCCGATGCTGCGGTCAGGTCGCTCCACCAGCGTGCACGGCAAGTCCTGCTCGGCACTCCACGCGGTGATGTAAGGCGCCACATCTGTACAGAACTTCACGGCAACAGTGAAGCGCAGTTCTGTACAGAAATGCAAGAGGTGTCAGTCGTGCGAGGTGAACTTGTACTCGAGCACGTAGGCCGACGAGTCCAGGACCATTTCGTTGACCTCGACCGGCTGATCATCGGCGGTGTACGCGGTCCGCACGATCAAGATGACCGGCGTGCCCTGTGCGAGGTCGAGAGCTTCGCGCTCGGCTTCTCGGGGCATGCGGCTACGCAGCTCTTCACGGAACCTCGTGGGCTCGTGGCCCAGTTCGGCGAGGCGAGCGTAGGCGCCGCCTTCGCCAGTGTTGATCTCGGTGATCGCTGACCCGGCGACCAACGCCTCCGGGAAGTAGGACGTCGCGAGTTGCACAGGCTTGTCATCAACGACGTACCTGCGTCGCCGGACCACGACGCGGGCTCCGTCATCGAGCTTCAGGACGTCGGCGACTCGCGCGGGCGGGACTTCGACGTCGACGGTCACGCCTTCGGTCCTCGGCCGCGTACCGATGTCGGTGGACCAGATCGGCTGGCCTGATCCCCATGACGTGGCTTTCAGCCTGTCCGGAGACACCCGCCTGATCGGCTTGAACTCGCGGACGAACGTTCCCGATCCACGCTTCGCGACGATCAGGCCTTCGTTCTTCAACGCGTCCAAGGCGCGGCGAGCAGTTGGCTGTTCTATGCCGTAGGTGACCATGAGGTCGTTCTCGCCAGGAACGCGGCTTCCGGGCGGTAGTTCGCCGGAGTCGATCTGCTGGCGGAGATCGTTCGCGATGTCCCGATAGCCAACGCGCCCTGGCTGGGCGTTGCCGGTCATGAGCCATCTCCTCAGCGGGGCCGCGGTTCTGTACAGCGACCAAGCTACCCCGCACGGGAGACGAGCCTTATGCCGCCACGCACGTCCCGAGCGCCTCGCCGATCGCACCCTTGGCGCCCAGCACGCAGGTCGACTCCGCGGTCAGCGCCTTGTCCGAGATCTGCTGCGCGAACGCGATCGCGACGTTCATCATCCGCGTCGGACTCCCGCTGTCCACCGCCGCCTTCACCGCCGCCGCACGGGCTTCCTCGGTCGTGCAGCTGATGTCGGTGCCGAACTTGTCGACGCGCGGCAGCCACAACGCCTTCGAGCCGGACGCGCACGGTGTGACCTGCCACCGGGTGCCCTCCGACGCCGAGGCGTGGGGAGCGGACAGCACGGCGAAACCGAGCGTGAGGGCCAGCGCCACCAAGAAACGTCCCATGCGCCCGAACGTAACCGCGCCGCACAACCCCGACCGGGGGAACCGGTGTCCCCAATGGTGACTACGCTCCGCCAACCTCAGGCCAGGTACAGCGCCGACGGCAGAATGACCAAAGTGGACTGATCCCAGCGCGCCGCGCGGCCGAAGCAGATCGCGACGAAGGTCGCGCCGTCGGCGAAGACGGCCGAGCTGGACTCCGTCACCTGCGAACGTCGGATCGTGAACCTGACCCCGGTGGCGGAGACGGTGATGTCGTTGTCGCCCGTGGTGATCCGGTACGAAGCCTTGATCTTCACGTAGCCCTGCGAAGCATGATCCAGGTTCGGCTGCGTGGTCAGGTCGATCTGGGTGAGCTCGTCGGTGGCGACCAGGTGCCGGAGCACGACGTCGAGGGCGCGGGCGGCGTTCGTCTCCGCTTCGAACGTCTCGCGCACGGTCTCGCTGCCCGAACGTTTGCCGCCGGCCTCCAGCAGCGAGCTGCTCAGGCCCAGCGAGCCCTCGCGCGAGGTGCCGCGCTCGACCTCGCGGATGCGGGCTTCGGCGGCGGCAGCGGGGGTTTGGCTGTAGAGGCTCATGATCGAGCTCTCGTCGAGCATCAGGAACGTGCGGATGCGTCCCTGTTCGAGGTCGGCCGGCGGTTGGTGCGTGGTGGCGGCGACGATCGCGAGTTTCGCTGCCCCGACGGCGGTTTCGCTCCTGATCTCAGCTCGTCTCGCCATCAACCTCGTCGACCACACGACTACGCCGACGATCGCGAGAACAGCCAGTACGACGAACAGCAAGGAAAGCGTGGCCATGAGCAACCCTCCGCGTGACCGGTCACGCGGAGCATCGCCCGAACGAGGACCCGCATTACTCCGCCGAACGGGTCACAGCGACGCGAGAACCTCGCCCAGTCGCTCGTAGCTGCGGCCCGCGCCGTCCGCCATGCCCGTCGCCAGCACGGCGTCCCTGGCCTCCTGCGACACCAGCCGCATGGTGGTCGTCATGACGGTCCGCCCGTCCGTCTCGACGAACTCCACGGTCGTGACGGCCGGCGGGTTGTCCTCGAAGTGCTCGGTGTTCACGAGCCGCGAATGAGGCGTGACCTCGGTGTATTCGCCGTACATCTCGAAAGCGGAAGACCCGTCCGGCAGCGCCCAGCCGTAGCGCCACTTGCCGCCCACGCGGAGGTCGACCTCGCAGATCGGCATCTCCCAGCCGTCGGGGCCGAGCAGCCAGCGCTTCAACAGATCCGGCGTCGTGAACGCCTTCCAGACCAAGGAAGCGGGCGCGTCGAACTCACGCGACATCGCGATCTCGGTGTCGGACGGGAGGGTCACGGTGGTGCCGAACTTGACGGTGCTCATTGCTCTGTCTCCTTCATCTCGGTCAAGAGTGCGTCCAGGCGCGTGTAGCTCGCATCCCAGAAACGGCGGTAGTTCTCAGCCCACACGGCGACCTCCTTCAGCGGTGTCGCGTCGAGCTGGCAGGGGCGCCACTGGGCCTCCCTGCCGCGGGTGATCAGGCCTGCCTTCTCCAGCACGCGCAGGTGTTTGGAGATCGCCGGGCCGCTGATGTCGAACGGCTCGGAGAGCTCCTTCACCGTTGCCGGGCCGTCGGTGAGCCGCGCGAGGATCGCGCGACGCGTCGGGTCCGCCAGTGCGGCGAAGGTGGCGCTCAGCTGGTCCATCTCGTACCTAACCACTTGGTTATCTAACCTCTGGGTTAAGTAAGCCGCAGAGGTGGGCGGCTGTCAACCCCCAACTTCCGGGCAACCGAGGGGGCTCGGGGTTCCGTCCTGGGGGCATGAGCAACCGAATCGCCCTCGCCGCCCTGGTGCTGATCGGTGCGACGGGCTGCACCGGTGGTCAACTCGAACAGGGCGGTCCCAACCTGCGGGGCAAGGTGTACGTGTCGTCGTCCGTGACCGAGCAGGGCAAGCCGCGCGCTCTGGTCGAAGGTACGAAGGTGGATCTGAGATTCACCGACGACGACCGGCTGATGGCCAACGCCGGCTGCAACATGATGCAGGGTCCCGTTTCCCTCGACGACGGAAAGCTTTCCGTCGCCGAGATCAGCACGACCGCGATGGGATGCCCGAAACCCGAGCTGCACCAACAGGACGAGTGGCTGGCGAAGCTGCTCGACGCCAAGCCGTCGTGGAAGCTCGACGGCGCGAACCTGGTGATCACCGGAGCGGACACCGAGATCGTGCTCGCCGCGGAAGCCCCCGCGACGCTGGAAGGCGGGACCTGGCTCGTCGACGGCATCATGAACGGCGATGCCGTTTCGTCCGTCCCCGGCGACGCCAAAACCACGTTCGTCTTCAAGGACGGCGCCATGACGGTGGACAACGGCTGCAACTACCAGGGTCCGGTCGGCCGACCGTACAAAGTGGACGGTGACACGATCACCTTCGCGTGGGACGGCAAGACCCTGATCAAGTGCAGGCCGGACGTGGAAACCGTGGAGAACGCTCTGGACGCGTTGTTCGCCAAGGGCAAGATCACCTACAAGATCGACCGCAACACGCTGACGCTGACGAACCCGTCCGGCGCGGGCCTGACGCTCAAGAAGTAGAAACCGGGCCGGGTGGACAACTCCCACCCGGCCCGGTTTCAGCGTGAATCAGTACCCGTCGCGCTTGCGCACCTCCGCGACCCGGCGAGCCTGGGTCTTCTCGAAGCGCTTGGCGTCCTTCTCGCTGATCTCCACGACCTCGTAGTCGTCGCGGCCCCACTCGATGCGGTTCATCAGGTCGGTGCGGGCCCACTCGAGGTTGGTGGTGAAGCTCTCGTCGAACTCACCACCCACCCTCACCACGGCGTGCGGGTCGTCCAGCGTGTCCGGAACTCCGATCAACGCGTAGTACCTGTACTTCCTGGCCATCGGTCTTGTTCACCTACTTCGGCTTTCCGACCCACTCGAAGTCCGGGATCTCCATGAACGCGGGCGAGACGCGCACGTCCGCGAAGAGCAACGCGGACTGCGCCCTGGCGAAGTCCACCTCCAGCGCGGTGAGTCCGGGAATGCGGGTCAGCTGGTACCAGGGGTGTTCGAGCGTCTTCGCGAGCAGGCTGCTCTCCGTGTGGAACTGCAGTTCGAAGAGGTGGCCGGTCTCGCGATCGCGCCAGGTGCTGTTGATCCCCTTGTACTCGTTCTTGTTCTCGCTCTTCCTCCAGGCGTTCTTGACCTCGACCTTCTCGAAGAGCCCTTCCATCTTCGCGATCGCCGACTGCACGCCGGCGACGTAGGCGGCGTCCTCCAGCACGATGGTGTACCGGACGCTGTCGTTGATGTACGGGAGGATCTTGGTGACGTCGGGCTGGTCGATGATCCTGCCCGCGACCTTGCGCTTCAGCGAGTCGACCTCTTTGAGCCGCTTCGCGAAGCCGTCCAGCCGGCCGAACTCGTCGGCCAGGGCCTGCACCTTCGGGCTGATCGACAACTCGGCCTTCTCCGCGGTCTTGCGGAAGGTGTTCACGGCGTCGTTGGCGGGCTTCTCCAGCTTGAGCGGACGGCCGAACTCCTCCGCGGTCCAGACGCCGGTGACCTTGTCCTCGACACCCTCGACGTTCTTCGCCGTCGACGGCGGGTCGATCTTCTCCAGCTGGTCGAACCTGAACTTCGCGTTCTCGAGCTTGGCCACGCCGTTCTCGACCGTGATCCGGAGATCGAGAGGATTGCCGTTGGCGTCGGTCTTCGCCTCGATGCGCGCGAAGGAACCGTCGAGCCGGGACAGATCGCCCTCGGCCTTGAGCTCCAGCGCTTCGAGCTTGTAAAGCCTGCCGTCGATCCCCACGACACCGCCGTCCAGCTTGGCGATGCCGTTCTCCACCCGCACGGAGAGGTTGAGGACCTCCGCCAGGTCGCCCGGCAGCTTGTTGGGCACGCCGTCCGCGGCCTTCACCAGGAAGCTGCCGAACTGGCCGACCTCCTTGGAGATGTAGGCGGTCGTCCGGCTGATGGAGCTCCGGACGACGTTGAGCGACTTGGACAACGCGCTGCCGCTGCCCCCGAGCGGGGTGGTCGCGGCGGCCGCCAGCACGTCGAACAGGCTCAGGCCGAACGCCTTGCCGGGGTTCTCGTGCCAGGTGTCGAGGTGCACCAGCTTGTACGGGTTCTGGGCGAGGTCCGTGAGACCGGCCCAGATCTCGCCGCACGCGGGAGCGAACGCCTGCATCTTGGTCTGCAGGGCGCACTCGCCGAGCTTGACGATGCCCTGCCAGGTGTTCTTGGCACCTTCGACCAAGCCGTCGAGAGCGTTCTTCGCGAAGTCCTGGATCTTCTTGGTGGAGTCCTCGAACTCGCGGCACGCCTGCTCGTTGCCGCCCTGGCAGTCGATGCCCTTCTTGATGTAGCTGCCCGCGCCGGAAAGGCCGTCGGCCCAGAGCTCCGCGTACTTCTTCTGCATGATCAGGCAGCCCGGTGCGAGCGGGGAGAGGTAGCACTGGAGCAGGTTCGTGGCGCCCTCGATGAACTGCTTGTTGAGCTCGTCCTGCTTGCGCTGGGCGTCCCGAGCCGCCTGCTTCTGCGCTTCCTCCGCGCGCAGCTTGAAGTCGTTGATCAGGTCGAGGGCCGCGCCGACGTCGGCGGTGAACTGGTGGATCGACGCCGTGGCCTTGATCGCCCACTGGTGGATCTGCTCGGCGGCGGCCGCGGCCTGGCCTGCGGACTGCGCGGCGCTCGACGCGACGGCAGCCGCGTTCGCCGCACCGACGGAGTCCGCACGTGCCGACGCCGCGTGCTGCGAGGCCGTGGTGGCGGCGGCGTGCGCTCCCGCCGCGTGCTGAGTGGCCTGGTTCGCCGCGGTGGTCGCGGCGACCGCGTCTTCCGCCGCCTGTTGTGCCGACTTGGCCGCGCGGGCGGCGGCTTCGTAGGCGGGCTTGACCTGTTCGAGCGCGGTGTCGGCTGCCTTGGTGGCGTCCTGCGCGGCCTTCTGCGCCTCGGCGGCCTTCTCCTGGGCGGCGCGGGACTGCTCCTCGCCGATCAGCAGAGCCTTGGCGGCCAGGGCGAGCGCCCTGCGGGCGTCACCGTTGATCCCCGCGTACGGCTTGGCGATCAGGTCGGCCATCCGGGCCGGGTCGATGATCAACGCGGCGGACGCGGCGGCTGCGGACGCGGCCCGGTCGGCGATCGACGACTGCCACACCGCCGAGTTGGCCTCGGAGATGGCCGCTTCGGCTTCGTACCGCGTGTTCTCGGCGGCGGCCTGCGTGGCGACGGCGACGTTGGTCGCCTCCATGGCGAGCCGGTTCGCGTCGTCCGCGGCCCGGCGGGCGGTCACGGCCTCCTGCTCGGCCCGAGTGGCGGCCGCACGGGCCGCCTGCGCTGCCTGTGCCGCCTTCCGCGCTTCTTCCGCGGCCGCGTTGGCGGCTGACTGGGCGCGACTCGCCCACGCGGCGGCGGCGTTGGCTTCGGCTCGCGCCCGGCCCGTCGCCTCCGCGATGTCCTTCGTCGCCTCGTCGGCGTTCTTGCCTGCCGCGATGGCCTCTTCGCGGGCCTTCTTCAGCCCCGCTTCCGCCTGCTCGGCGAAGCTCACCTTGCCCTGGCAGACCGAGGTCGCCGTCTTGGCCTCACGGCCGGTGCGCGCAACGGCGTCGAGCGTCTCCTGTTCGCGCAGGCCCGCCTTCACCGCGTCGTTGCGCGCGGCGACGGCGTTCTGCGCCTTGCCGACCGCGTTGGACGCCGCGGACTGCGCGTTGAGGCGCTGGGTGCGGGCGCTGACGGCGTGCTGGCGTGCCTTGGCGGCAGAAGCTTCCGCGATCCGCTTCTGCTCGGCTGCCCTGTCACGCGCTGCCTGAGCGATGCCGAGCTGCGTGCGGGCCGCCGTGGCGAGCGCGGCGGCCTGCTCGGCTCCGCGTTCCGCTTCCTCCTTGTACTTCTTCGCGTTCTCCGCGTGCTCCTGCGCACCCGCGTTCGCGTCCAGCGCCCGGCTGTCGGCCAGCGTCGCCTCGGCGGCGTGCTGCGAGGTCTCCGCGGCCCGTGCGGCCGCCTCGACGGCCCCACCGATGGCGATGGTGACCTTGGCCCAGTCCAGGCCGTTGGTCAGGCCGGTCTCGACCAGTCGCGCGCCCGCGTTCTGCGCGCGCTGGGTGGTCCCCGCGGAGTTCAACGCGATCCGCGCCGCCCTCTCGGCCCACTGGGTCGCCTCCGCGCGCAACACGTCGATCTCGCCCGCACGGCCCCGCTGACCGTGCGCCCGGCCGGGACGGTCGTCCCGGTGGATCTCGTCGGCCTTGTGCGCGGCCCTGGCGGCCAGGTTCAGCGCCAGCGTGACGTCGTCGAGGTTCTTGACCGCGTCGATGTTCGCGCGCAGGATCTCCGCCCGCGCGTTCGCCGCGGTCGCGGACCTCGTGGCGAGCGCCTCCAGGTCGGTGATCGCCTTGTTGCGGTCGATCAGCGCCTGCTCGATCGCCTTCTGGAAGTCGTGGTCGCGCTGGTTCGCGACGTGGTAGCCGGTGAGGTAGAACTCGCGGATCAGGGCGTAGTCGCCGCGCATCAGCAGCGGTTCGCCCTCGATCTTCACCTGCGGGCCGCCCTGCTCGACCATCATCTTGACGCGGGCGATGACGCGGTCGCGCTCGGCCTTGTCGTCCTCGGCCTGCTGCTTGTCCCGCTTGAGCGCGATCTCGTAGCCGTAGGCCACGAAGTCCTTGATCGCCTGGTCGCCGGAGTTCAGCGCGGCCTGCGCGCCCGCCTTGACGTTCGGACCGCCGGTGCGGGCCCACTCCTCGACCTTGGCGCGGTTCTGCGCGGCCTCGACGCGCTTGCGTTCCGCCGCCTTGGCCCTCGCCTCGGCCTCGCCGTGGTCCAGGAACCAGAGCAGTTTCTCTTTGCTGCCTTCGGCAAGAGCCGCCGTGGCCGCCTCGCGGACCTCGACGTCCTCCGCGTGCTCGGCGACGTCCTGCACGAGCATCTTGTAGAACTCGTACTCCTCGTCCACCGGTTCCACCGGGGACGGGGCCGAGGTCTGTTGCGCGAGCACGGGTACCGGCGCCGCGACGGCGGGCGCGGTGCCGCCGACCAGTGCCAGCAGGACCGCGACGATCACGGCCGCGCTCGCTCTGCGCCGCCACCAGGCGGCGCTGAATTCTCTTGTCGCTGTCACGTTGTCCATCCCCCAGGCTGGTGCGGCCGGCGGCCGCGGATCACGTGCTCGCTGAGGGACTGGCAGACGCCCGCGGACATGCGGGTACGCGCGGTCGACGCCTCATGAATTCCCCCCAGGAACCACGTTGTGGCACAGGATGTCTAACACGCGTGTCAAGGAAACAGGCAGGGCCGGACGGAGGATCCCGCCCGGCCCTGCCTGTTCAACTGCGTCCAATCAGGACCCGTCGCGCTTGCGCACGGCCTCGACCCGCTGGGCCTGGACCTTGACGTTCGGGCCGCCGGTGCGCGCCCACTCCTCGACCTTGCGCCGGTTCTCCGTCGCTTCGGCCCGTTTGCGTTCGGCCGCCTTGGCCGCGTCGCGGACTTCGACGTCCTCGGCGTGCTCGGCGATGTCCTGGACGAGCTGCTGGTAGAACTCGTACTCCTCGTCCACCGGATCGTTCGCGGAGGACTGCTGTTGCTGGAGCACCGGTGTGGGCTGCGGCGCGGCGAGAGCGGGCGTCGTACCGCCCACCAACGCCAGCAGCACCGTGATGATGACGGCCGCGATCGACCGGCGCCGCAAGGTGGCGGCGCTGGTTGGTGTTGTGCGCATGTTGTCAGTCATCCCCCTGGCCACGGTCGAGAGCCGCGAGGACGCTCAACCGTGCTTGTGCCGCGATGCTTCGCCACGAGTTCGCCTGCTGCAGAGCCCACTCGGCCTCGTCCGCCCACGACGTGTTGCCCTGGTTGGCCCGAGCGAGCACAGCAGCCCAGTCCTGTTCCGTCTGCGCCGCACGGGCGTGTGCCGCGACGGACGCCCACGAAGCGGCCTGCGAGTCGGCTTTCGCCTTCTCCGCCAGCCAGTCCACAGAGGACTGACCGGACTGGCTCTCGATCTCGCGCCACGCCGCGATCGCGTCTGCCCTCGCCTTGCGGGCGAGCTCGCTGCTCGACTCGCGTTCGGCCTTCTCCGCGGCCAGCGCCGCCTCGGTCAGCGAACGGATCTTGCTGTGCCAGACGTCGTTCTGGTCGGCGGTGTTGCGGCGGAACGCCTCGTTGTCGAGATCGGCCCCGATCCCCCAGTAGTACTTGAAGAACAGCCCGATCCCGGTCTCGCCCCCGGTGGCCAGCGCGCGGTTCGCCGCGGCGCGGACCTGGGTGCCGGGATCGTTCGCGGCGAGCTGAGCCACGTAGTCGTGGTCCTCCTGTGCCAGCCGGGCGAGCTTCTCCTCGTACCTGTTGTTGTTGACGCGGTCCAGTTCCTGCGCCTTCGCATGTCCACTTTGGACGTACTCGGCCTGTGCCGCGGGAGTGTCCACCAGTGCCCGGCTGGACGTCGCCCGCACCGCGCTGCCCGTCAGCGAGAAGTCGTTGACGCGCTTGATGTACTTGTAGTTCCGGTCGATTCGTTGTGCTGCCCGCGTCTTGGCGTTCGGATACCCGACGGCCAGGAAGTCGACGAGCGCGGCCTCACCGGCGTTGCTGCGCAACGCGTTCCAGGCTTCGGCTCTGACTTCCGGCATCGCGTCCCGCAACGCCAGTCTCATGACGAAGTCGTGGCGGAACGAGGTCAGTTCGACCTGGTCCTCCGCGACCGTCGTCGTGTCGGCGAAGGCAGCGGGAACGGCGGTCGTGACGACCGTTCCCACCGTGAGCGCGGCCCCCAAGACCGCGCGCAAGAGCGTATGACGCCCCATGTACTTCCCCCAGTACCCCAGTGAAAAACGATGAGCAGGAGCGCTCGGGAGTTTCCTAACACGCATGTCAACGGGTCCCGCGTCCGTTCGGCCTAAACGGACACATTCGGTTGCGGTTCGCGAGATCGCGTGCTTAGAGTGCGCCCTGGCACCAGATTTTCACTGGGGTACTGGGGCGGTGCCGACAACTTGATGAATCTTGGGGGATTCACTTGTCCAGATCTGATCTGGCCGGCCGCGGCATGCGCAGAATCACAGCGCTCGCGGTAGCGGTCACTTTGGCGAGCGGTGCTTTCACCGCACCGGCGATGGCCGCGCCCACCACGAGTTCGGACTCCGCGGCAAGTGCCGAGTCCGCCGCACAAGAGTCCACAACGGAGCAACGCGAGCGCGCTGCCCGTGAGCTCAGCATGATCCTCACGCCCGAAATGGCCGTGATGACCGAGCAGAACTTCGTGCTCACGTTGTGGCGCAAGGCGCAGAACGACAGGAAGACCATCATCGCGAACGCGGCGCTCGCGGCGTTCTCCGATCCCGACGAGAACGCCTGCTACCGGTTCGTCACCGCCGGCATCTTCACCGCGAGCGCCCAGGAGGCGATCGAGGCCGCGAAGAAGGCCGAACGCGACCGCCAACGTCTTGCGGCAGCAGCGGAAATCAACTGGACGGACGTCACGCAGGCGCAGCTCGACGGTTCGCTGGAGAACTTCGTCTTCAAGCTCTGGGAGCACGCGGAGGACGGCAGCGACGTCAAAAAGGGCGCCGCGCTCGTGCTGAAGACCGGCTCGACCGATGAACAGCGCCAGGAGTTCCTCGTCAACGGCATCTACGCCGCCTCGCGCATCGACAAGCAGCGCAAGATCGAAGAGGCGGAACGTCTTGAGCGCGAACGACTCGAGCGCGAAGCCAACCGCAAGGCCAAGGAGCAGGCCTGGGCCGCGGCGACCCAGTCGACGGCGACCGACGACCTGAAGAACCTCCCGGACCGCGAGTTCATCTACGAGATCATCAAGCGCACCAGGGGCGTGCAGGTGAAGGCCAAGGCGCAGATCGCCTACGAGAGCCCCGATCCCGCCGTGTGGAAGACGTTCATCTTCACCGGTGTGCACGCCGCGCACCAGGCCGACATCGACGAGCAGGACCGGCTGGACAGGATCGAGGCGGAGCGCCAGATCCGGGTCATCCTGGACAAGGCCGTCGCCGACAGGTACCAGCCGAACCTCGTCGCCGCCGCTCGTGCCGCGCTGGCCGCGGGGACGAAGGCCGCCTACGACGAGTTCCTCAACACCGGCCAGCACGTGGCCGCGAAGGCGGACCTGATCAAGCCCGCCAACTACCGGGTGATCGAGCTGCAGGGCATCCAGTCCGGTCGTTGCCTCCAGGTCGCCGGTCTGTGGGACCAGCCGGGTCAGGGCGCCAACGCCCCTGGTGCGGGCACCGAGTTGTGGGACTGCCAGCGCGGCCCGAAGCAGGTCTGGGAGCTGATCAAGAAGGACCGCGGGTACCTGGTGCGGAACCTGAACTCCAAGCAGTGCCTGGACATCAGCGGCAGCAGCGTCATCCAGAACCCCTGCAACGAGCACCCGAACCAGCGCTGGGAGTTCCTGGAGAACCCCAACGGCACCTTCCAGCTGCGCAACGTCGGCTCCGGCCAGTTCGCCACCGCGGCGGACAACGGCACCGGCAACGCGACCCTGATCGTGCAGTACACGAACACCAACGCCGTCAACCAGCAGTGGCGCATCATCGACCCGAGCCACGTCGAGTGGGCCAAGCAGATGACGCTCGGCACCATCCGCCTCAAGGGTCTCCAGTCGGGCCGCTGCTACCAGGTCGCCGGGCTGTGGAACACCCCGGGCCAGGGCGCGCTCGCCGACCTCGCCGGCACCGAGATCTGGGACTGCACCGGTGGCAACAAGATGGTGTGGGAGCTCATCGACCTCGGCGGCAGGAAGTACGCGCTGAAGAACATGATGTCCGGCAAGTGCCTCGACGTCCGGTACAGCGACATCCACAACGGCAACCCGCTCATCCAGTACACGTGCCACTTCAACGGCGCGCAGCAGTTCGTGTTCTCGCCCGGTCCGAACAACACCGTCGGCGTGGTGAGCGTGCTCACCGGCAAGTCGCTCGACGTGTACGACAACAAGACCGCGAACGGCTCGGCTGTCGTCCAGTGGGACGGCACCGGCGGCGCGAACCAGCACTGGGCGGTGGAGCAGCTGACCACGGCCTGACCTGCGCAGATGGCTTGTAGAACGGCCCCCGTCGACGCTGACGGGGGCCGTTCGGCGTTCCGGGTGGATCACCGTGACCTGCGAACCTAAGGACTCGCTGTTGGGTTCCTGTCGAAACCATGAGGTCGTTCAAACCTGTACTACTTTTTGGTTTGAAGTTGAACGACTGACAGGTCAACGACAGGATCGGGGAGCCAGAACCATGGTCAAGGACGTCGCCGCACTCATCGGCCGCATCGCCGTCGGCATCGTGTTCATCGCGCACGGCTGGCAGAAGTGGACCGAATACGGCCTCGCCGGCACCGCCGGGTCGTTCGAGAAGATGGGCGTGCCGATGCCGTCGGTCTCCGCCGCGTTCGCCGCGACGGTCGAGCTCGCGGGCGGTCTCGCGCTGATCGCCGGTCTCGCGCTGCCGATCGCCGGCGTGCTGCTCGCGGTCAACATGGCCGGCGCGTTCGTCTTCGTGCACGCTTCGGGCCCGTTGATCGGCCAGGGCGGCTCCGAGCTCGCGATCGTGCTCGGCGCCACCGCGCTCGCGCTCGGCTTCAACGGTGGTGCCTACGCGCTGGACCGCGTGCTGTTCAAGAACAACAAGGTGCTCAACCCAGCAGCTGCGTGACCTTCTCGGTGTCCCGGCGCGCGGCCATCCGGCCCGCGTCGGGATTGCTGACCTGAACCAGCGAACCACCGGCCGCCAGCACGGCCAGGAACCCTTCCAGCACACCGGAAGGCACGTTCCACTCCAAAGTGGACATCACCCGGGGCTCGGTGCCGAGAGCGGTGCCGAGCTCTCGTGCTTGCGCCACCACGTCGTCGACGGTGGCCGTGCCGAGGGCGAGCGTCGAACCCGGAGTGGGCTGCCACGGCGTGAAGTCGTCGCCGTGCAGGCGGCTGTCGTCGAGGTAGTCGACCGGAGCGCCCGAGCCCAACCCCATGGGGTGCAACGAGGCCACGGCCACGACGTCGGCGTCGGCGGTCCCGCCCGGCGGCACGACGGCGACCTTCGCGTCCACGCCCGCGCCCACGACGTGCGCCCCGCACCACCACGCGCCGAGCAACAGGCCCGCGGTCTGCCAGTGCGCGGGCAGCAGCACCGCCACCGGGTCACCCGGCTCGACGTCGTGCTCGTCACGCAGCCAGTTCGCGGTCTTAGCGGCCCAGTTCGCCGCGGTCGCGCGGGACAGTTCGATCCGGGAGCCCGTCGCGTCGTCGTAGTGCGTGATCAGCGGACGACCGGAATCGGCCTTCAGCAACGGCGTGAAGAGGATCTCGGTCACGCTCACGCGGTACTCCTAGTCGACGCAGGGCACATCTTGGGCAGCGGCTGCGACGGCGTGCACGCCGTCCAGCGAGAGCAGCTTCCCAGGGCCGAACTTCGACGGCGTGGCGGGGGTGGACGACGGGGCGGGCTTCGGCGTCTCGCCGATCAGCTGCGCCACCCACGCCTTCACCGCCTCGCGGTCGACCGTCACCACGCTCTGGCCGCGTTCGTTGCGCGCGTCGACGCTCGTCACCGGGATGGTGGCGAACTCGACGTTGCCCGACGCGAGCCCCTGCGCCTGCGTGGCCAGCGTCGCGAGGTCGAGCTTCTCGTCCACGACAACGGACTTCGACACCGCGTCCAGCAGTCCGTTCATCTTCCCCGGATCGGTGAACGTGCCGGCGGACAGCAGCTGCTTCATCGCCTGCGACATGAACACCTGCTGCCGCGTGATGCGACCCAGGTCACCGCCCGGCATGTTCCGCTGCCGCACGAACGACAACGCGTCGCCGCCCGAGATCAGCTGCGGGCCAGCCCGGAAGTTCGCGCCGGAGTTCGGATCCGACGTGCCCGCCTTCAGGCACACCTGCACGCCACCGATCACCTCGGTCAGCAGGTAGAACCCGTAGAGGTTGATCTCTGCGTAGTGGTCGACGCGCATTCCGGTCAGGTCCTGCACGGCCTGCACCAACGCCTTGCGCCCGGCCTCGTCCGACTTGCGCTCGCGCTCCTGCTGGTCCGACACGCCCTCGGCCAGCAGCCGTTCGGCGGTCAGGAACTTCACCGCGCCGTACGCCGAGTTGATCTTGTCATCCTGGTAGCCGGCGATCGGCACGTAGGTGTCGCGGGGGATCGAGATCGCGCTCGCCTTGCCGCCGTTGCGCGGCACCCGCATCACGATGATCGTGTCGGTGTTCACCGTGTCCGTGCCCTCGGTGCGCAGCTTGCGCAGCACGTCGTCGGGAAGTGGCCGGCCCTGTGCGTCCGTTCGGCTGTCGCTGCCCACCAGCAGGATGTCGATCGCGCCGTCCTCGGCGGGCGGCGAGTTCGGGATGTCCTCCAGCACCTGGAGGATCTGCGTGGTGTTGGTGTTCTCCTTCACCAGCCGAAACGCGGACCAGAAGTAGCCGGAGAACACCAACGTTGTCACAGCAACGAGCGCGACGACCGTCCGGCCGATGACCAAGGCGGTCTTCTTCGCGCGTGCCGCAGCGCTCAACGTGGGTCCTCCGTGTGCTGGATTTGCCTGCTCAGCCTAACTATCGGAAGCCCGTTACGCCGGGATTTCAGTACACGCAGACCAGGCCGCCCGCCGTGATCGGCGGGTTGCTGCTCGACAGGGGAGCGGACGACGTACCGGGGACGCCCTGGGGATCGACGTCCTCCCCGTTGTCGTCCGGCGACGAGTAGTCCGTTCCGACGAAGACCTGCACCTGTCCCTTTCGGACGGACGCGTTCTCCTCGACGGTCACGTTCGGCCCGAGCTCGGCCGCGACCTTGCGCGCGGAGCCCTCCTCGCCGGCCGCGTACCGCACCACGGTGGTGTCGCTGTTCTCCGGCGCCGACCCCACCGGACCGCGCTGGAAACCCTTGGCGGCCAACGTGTTCAGCACCTGGCCCGCGAGGCCCTGGATGCCCGCCGCGTTGAAGACCTGCACGGTGATCGCGGAGTTCGGCGGCGCGGGCGGCGTCGTGGTCGTGACGGGGGCGGAGGGGTTGGTGGACGGCTTGTCCGCGGCGAGCGTGGTGAGGAACTTCTTCACCTGCGCCGCGTTCACCGGCAGCACGTTGCCGTCGCCGTAGGTGTCCGTCGGCGGGCCGACGGGAATGGTGCGGAACTCGAAGTTGCCGCCCACCAGGCCCTGCATCTGCTCGGCGAACGTGGTGATGTCCCAGCCCGAGCTGAGGATCACGGACTTCTGCACGGCCTCGACCAGCGCGTTCAGTTTGGTCGAGTCCGTCAGCGTGCCGCTCGACAGGACCTTCTTCGCCAGCGCGCCGATGAACACCTGCTGTCGCACGATCCGGTCCAGGTCGCCGTCGGGCAGGCCCTTGCGCTGCCGCACGAACGACAGCGCGGCCGCGCCCTCGATGGTCTGCTGGCCCGCCTGGAAGTTCGCGCCGGAGTCGCTGTCGGAGGTGGGTTCCTTGATGCACACCTCGACACCGCCGATGGCCTTGGTGACCTCGTAGAAGCTCGCCAGGTTGACTTCTGCGTACCGGTCGACGCGCACCGCGCCGCCGGACATGTTCTCGATCGTCTTGATCAGCGTCTTGCGGCCGGCCGCCGCCGACTCGGTGCGGATCCGCTGCTCGTCCGTCACGCCCTGCGACCGCAGCTGCTGGTCGACGGTGTTGCGCTGGCGGGCGAACGCGGAGTTGAGCTTGTGCTTGCCGAACCCGTCGGCGAGCTCGACGTAGGAGTCGCGGGGGAACGAGATCGCGACCGCGCGCGTGCCGTCCACCGGGATGTGCACGAGGATCATCGTGTCGGTGTTCTGCTCGCCGTCGGCGTAGCCGCCGTTGAGCAGCGCCAGCGCTTCCTTCGACAGCGGGTTGCCCTGCGCGTCGGTGCGGCTGTCGATGCCGACCAGGAGGATGTCGACGGCGCCGTCGAGCGGCTTGGGGCCCTGTTTGGTGAGCTCCTCCGGGATGACCTCGGTCTTGACGATGCCGTCGTTGGCGGCGCGCAGCTTGTTCCAGCCGTAGGACGTGACCAGGAGCACAGCGGCGGAGACGAGCGCGACGAAGATCTTTCCCGCCGTCAGGAACGCGCGGAAAGCCGCCGACGGCCGGGTCCCCTCCACCCTGACCGGCAGGCTCCTGCCTTCCACAGTCGTTTCCTCCCCCACGCCTCGAGTTTAGTCGTTTATAAGACACACGACGTGACGTTGCTGTGGGTTGCAGCGATTAGGTACGTGACAGACTGCGAGCGGGGAACACCACAGGAGGAAATGGCATGCGCGTACTGGTGACAGGTGGGGCCGGCTTCATCGGCTCGCACTACGTGCGGGAGTTGGTGAGCGGCTCGTACCCGGCCTTCGCGGGTGCCGAGGTGGTGGTGCTCGACAAGCTCACCTACGCGGGCAGTGAGACCAATCTCGCGTCGGTCGCCGGCAAGTTCGAGTTCGTGCGCGGCGACATCTGCGACGCCGACGTCGTGGCCGAGCAGATGCGCGGCGTCGACGTGGTCGTGCACTTCGCCGCCGAGTCGCACGTCGACCGGTCCATCACCGGGTCCGCCGACTTCGTGCTGACCAACGTCCTGGGCACGCAGACCCTGTTGCAGGGCGCGCTGAACGCGGGCGTCGGCCGGTTCGTGCACGTCTCGACGGACGAGGTCTACGGCTCCATCGAGGACGGCTCCTGGAGCGAGACGCACATCCTCGAACCGAACTCGCCGTACTCGGCGTCCAAGGCTTCCTCCGATCTGCTCGCGCGGGCGTTCCACCGCACTCACGGACTGCCGGTGAGCATCACCCGGTGTTCGAACAACTACGGGCCGTACCAGTTCCCCGAAAAGGTGATTCCGCTCTTCGTCACCAATTTGATCGACGGCAAGAAGGTGCCTCTCTACGGTGACGGTCTGAACGTGCGCGACTGGCTGCACGTAGCCGACCACTGCCGCGGCATCCAGCTCGTCGCCGAGGGCGGCCGGCCGGGGGAGATCTACAACATCGGTGGCGGCACCGAGCTCACCAACCGCGAGCTGACCGAGAAGCTGCTGGCCGCGACGGGCCGCGACTGGTCCTTCGTGGAGCCGTGGGAGGACCGCAAGGGCCACGACCGCCGCTACTCGGTGGACATCTCCAAGATCGCCACCGAGCTCGGCTACGCGCCGCAGGTCGACTTCGCCGTCGGTCTCGCCGACACGGTCGAGTGGTACCGCGAGAACCGCGCCTGGTGGGAGCCGCTCAAGGAGCGCGCTCAGTTGGCGAAGGGCTGAGCGTTGATCCTCGTTCCCGGTGGTCGTGGCCAGCTCGGCCACGACCTCGCTGCCCTGTCCCCGACCGTGCGCGCGCTCTCGTCGGCCGAGCTGGACGTGACTGCGGTCACGGCTGCGGATCTGGCCGGCGCCACCGCGGTGATCAACTGTGCCGCCTACACGGCCGTCGACGCCGCTGAGACCGACGAGTCGACCGCCTTCGCGGTGAACGCCGTCGGCCCGGGTCTGCTGGCCGAGGCGTGCGCTTCCGTTGGCATTCCGATGATCCACGTCTCCACGGACTACGT
Organism: Lentzea alba; assembly: GCF_011067745.1. Lineage (GTDB taxonomy): Bacteria > Actinomycetota > Actinomycetes > Mycobacteriales > Pseudonocardiaceae > Lentzea > Lentzea alba. Next base: position 1,166,438 of record NZ_JAAMPJ010000001.1, on the reverse strand, counting down.
GTTCTCCGGTGACGGCACGCGGCCGTACGAGCCGTCCGACCCCGTTGGTCCCAAGTCCGCTTACGGCCGAACGAAGCTCGAAGGCGAACGCCGCGTGCTCGAAGCGGGCGGCTGGGTCGTGCGCACCGCGTGGGTTTACGGCGTGCACGGCTCGAACTTCGTGAAGACCATGGCGGCACTGGAATCCTCGCGCCCGTCACTGTCCGTTGTGGATGATCAGGTCGGCTCGCCGACGTGGTCGCGCGACCTCGCCGCCGGGCTGCTGGAGCTCGCCTCGGTCCTGCCGGACGAGCGGTTGCTGCACGCGACCGGCGGCGGTGAGACGACGTGGTTCCGGTTCGCACAGGCGATTTTCGAGGAGCTCGGCGCCGATCCGGCGCGCGTGCGGCCCTGCACCACGGCCGACTTCCCGCGACCGGCCCCGCGACCCGCCTACTCGGTGCTGTCGGGCGCGGCGTGGGAGGCAGCGGGACTACGTCCGTTGCCGCAGTGGCGAAGCGCCCTTTCGGAGGCATTCCGGGCCGGGGTGGTAGCTCCCCGTACCGGTGCTGCGCCATTGGAGTGACCGGTCTGGCACGGCCGTTTCAAGTACGAGAACCTGTTCGGCATGTTCGATTCCGGGCGCAATCCTCAGCGTCCCGCGACAGCGGATACCGATCGGCAGCGCTTCCTGAGGTGCGTTGCTGTGCTGACGGGCTCGCGGCAGGTGTCGATGAGCCAGCTCGACAGGCGCTCGCCGAGGCCGCACTCTCGGTGAAGCTGGCCATGAACGGCGCTTTTGTGGACTTGTGGTCCACAAAAGCGCCGTTCACGGCACGTTAGGCCCTGCTCCGCCGGTAAGCCTCGACCGTTTTCTCGGCGCACCTGCGCCAGGTGAACTCGGCCGCGTGCGCTCGCCGCTCGGACTGGGCCTCAGGGGTCTTGGGTGCCGCGACGGCCTGAGCCAACCCGTCGGCCAGTGCCTCGACGTCGCCGACCGGCACGTGCAGCGCGTGCCCACCGGCGACCTCGCGCAACGCGGGCACGTCCGAGCACACCACAGGAACGTTGCACGCCAACGCTTCCAGCACCGGCAAGCCGAAGCCCTCATCGCGCGAGGGCAGCACCAACGCCGTGGCCCCGGCGACCACGGACCGCAGGTGCACGTCCGACAGGTACCCGGTCCGCAGCACCCGACCGTCCACACCGGACCGACCGGGTCCCACGATCACCAACGGGGGCAACGAAGGATCGGCCGCGTGCGCCTTGGCCAGGTACTCGAGGCCCTTGCGCGGCCCGTCCGCACCCACGAACAGCAGGTACTCCGACGGCAACCCCAACCGGCCGCGCAAGGTGGCCGACGGCGCCCGCGAAGCGAACCACGCCGGATCGACCCCGAGCGGCGTCACGACGATCTTCTCCAGCGGCACCGAGAACCGGTCCGCCACCACCGAAGCCACCGCCGCGGTCGGCGTGCAGATCACGTCCGCGCGCTGAGCCGACAACCGGACCAGTTCCGGCAACCGTCGGTCGGACGGCGGCAGGTCGCCGGGCGCGTCCAGGAACGCCAGGTCGTGGATCGTGACCACCTTGCCCGCCCGCAACGTCGGCGGCAGCACGAAGTTCGTGCCGTGCATGACGTCGGAGAACCCGGCCAGCATCTCGACCGGCGGGAACGGGGCACGCAGCCACATCTGCCGCAGGGCCCGCGCCGCGACGGGCAGGCCGCGCGCGGTGACGTCGTGCGGCAACACCGTCCGCAACGCACGCCAGCCGCGCAAGGTGAACGCCACCGCCCGTACGTCGGCCTCATCTGGCATGGAAGCCAGTTCTTCGGCCAACGCCGCTGTGTAGCGGCCGATTCCGGTGCGATGTCCGAGCAGGGGGGTGCCGTCGAGCAGTACCGACAGTGCTTTTCTTTTTGGGGTTTTGGGGGGATTAGCCATGCTTGCCACCACGCGCGATCTTGCGCAGACGCCCCGTCGCCCGCTTGGCCAACTCGGTCGGGCCACCGGCGTCCAGGTACTCGCGCACCAGCCGCAGGTCCCGCTTCACCTTGTCCGTCGTGCTCAGCCCCGGTGCGCGCACCAGCAGCGAGGAACCCGACAGACGGTCCGCGGCAGGCCTCGGGTTGCGGCAGAACTCCGCCAGCGGCGCGAGCGCCGTCTCCCAGGTGAACCGTTCGCGGACGACGGCGATGCGCTCACGGCACTCGGCCGCGAACTCCTCGTCGTAGAGCACCTTCTCCAGCGCGTCGGCCAGTGCCTCCGGGTTCTCCGGCGGCACCACGACGCCCAAACCTTCGCGCAGCACCAGATCCGCGAACGAGTCGCCGGACGTGGTGACGATCGGCAACCCCGCCCACAGGTAGTCGAGCACCCGCGTGCGGAACGCGAACGTGGTCTCCACGTGCTCGTAGTGCGTGGTGACACCGCAGTTCGCGTCGAGCAGCCAGTTCTGCCGCTCGGTGTAGGGCACCCACCCGTCGTTGAAGAACACGGTCTCGCCGGTCAGCCCCAACGCGGCGGACAGAGCCCGCGTCCGGCCGGCGATGTCCATGTCCGGGACCTCGGGGTTCGGGTGCTTCATGCCGAGGAAGTACAGCTTCGCGGACGGCTGCCGCTGCCGCAGGTGGTCCATCGCCTTGATCAACGACAGCGGGTCGAACCACGAGTACACGCCACCGGCCCAGATCACGACCTTGTCGGCGTCCGTGACGCCCGGCACGACCCCCTTGATCGCCGGAGCGGTGCGCTGCGGCGGCTTGCCCGACAGTCCGAAGGGGACGATCCCGAGCAGCGACTGGGTCGTGGGGTCGTTGTCGTACAACGTCGGCGTCAGCCGGCCCAGCGCGGCCAGGTGACCGAGCCAGAAGTGCCGCTGCCGTTCCGACGCGCACAGGAAGAAGTCGCCGCGCTCCAACTGGTTCGTCAGAACACGCGTGACGCTCTTCAGGTCCGCGGCGCGCTTCTCGTCGCTGTCGTCCTTGCCCTGCTCCAACAGCTCCAGGTGCATCGGGTCGTAGATGTCGCAGACCACGATTTTGGTGGAACCCGGCTGCTTCAGCTCCGAAGCCATCTCCAGCGCGTGGCCCTGCAGCACGATCACGTCCGCCCAGCGCACGTTCTCCGGCAGCTGCTTCTGCTTCACGCCCTCGATGACGAACGGCGCGTCCGGCGGGTCGCACAACGGGTTCGTCGTGATCAGCCGCACCTCGTGCTCGCCGGACAGCACGTCCGCCATGTGCCAGGCGCGGATCGCCGGTCCGGCCATCCGCTCGGAGATCGCGTCACCGGTGATCACCAGGATCTTGCGCGGCTTGCCGAACACCTCGTCGACGCCCAGCGCCTCGACCAGGATGTCGTGCGCGACGATGTAGCGCCCGATGTCGTACGCGGGCTCCAACGCCTTGCGCATCAACGGAACCAGGTCGACGTCCGACATCCGCCGCGACGCCTGCTCGATCCGCCGCGACTCGGCCAGCTTCGGCATCATCTCGACGAACTGGTCGATCGCGAGGAACCCCGCCAGCGACTGCCGCGGGATCTCGGCGGGCGCCCGGTCCTCGGCCGGATCCGCGGGCCGCCGCGTGATCTCCAGCTGCCGGGCGTCGATGTCACCGCGCGCCGTCGCCCGGCGCACCACGAGAGCTAACGCGGCGGGCAGCACGCGAGCGAGGGTCTCGTCGGAGAAGTTCTTGTAGAGCGTCGCGAGCGCGTTGCGCTCCAACAGGTACAGCTCGCGGCTGTGGTCGATCGAGCTCATCGACGCGTGGTGGCGGTGGTACGTGAGCGACGCCGGCTCGTAGCGGACCCGCCAGCCGCGCAGGTTCAGCCGCCAGCCGAGGTCGACGTCCTCGTAGAACATGAAGAACCGCTCGTCGAACCCGCCGAGCTCGCGGTACAGCGCCGTCCGCACGAACAACGCCGAGCCGGTGCCGAACAGCACGTCGCGCGGGGCGTCGTGGCTGCCGTCGTCGACCTCGCCGACGTGCCGCTTGTAGCCCATGCCGAACCAGGTCAGGCCGCCGTCGACGAAGTCGATCTTCTTGCCGTCCCAGTCCAGCACCTTGCTCGCCACCGCGCCGACGGACGGTTCGGCGTGGAAGACCCTGATCGCGGCCTTGATCCAGTTCCGGTCCGGTCGCGCGTCGTTGTTGAGGAACGCGAGCACGTCACCCGTGGCGAACTCGACACCGAGGTTGCACCCGCCCGCGAAGCCCAGGTTGCGGTCGTCCGAGACGATCTTGACGCCGGGCAGGCCCGACAGCTCCGACTTCAGGCGTGCGGTGTCGTGCGCCTCGTTGTCGACGACGATCACCTGCAGCAGCTCGGTGGGATAGTCCACCTCCGCCAGTCCGCGCACACAGGTGATGGTGTCCTCCGCGCCGCGGTAGTTGACGACGACGACGGAGACGACGGGCAGTGAGGCTCGATCCACGGCCTAAGCCTGCCTCATCACTCTGCGCGCCCGCAGTGTGGTTGCACAGATCAGCAGCATCAGGACGGCGATCGGCACTCCGAAGACCCACTCGCCGGACCAGTCGTTGCGGTCGGCGAGCAGCGGCCGCATGACCGGATGCCGCAGCACGGTGGCCGGACCAGGCTGCATCCGCTTGTCCTGCTCACCCAGCACCACGATCCGCAGCTCGGCGCCATCGGGGCAGGTGAGGTGGTGCGCGAACGCCGGGTTGTCCGGTCCGGGCAGCTCCTCGACGCTCGTGATCACGCACGTCTCGCGCGTGCCGAGGACGTCCATCAACGCGCGGTGACCGTCGCCGACCAGCACCGCGGTCCCGGGGATGACGACCATGAGCGCGGGCAGCACCAGCCACGCGGGGCCGAGCTTGCCGACGCCCCACGCGAACGCGAACGAGAACAGGCAGGAGGGCACCAGCACCGCGAGCTGGTAGCCGTCAGGCACGATCGCACCCAGCACGACCGCGGCGGTGATCGCGGCGAGCCCGATCACTATGAGTGGTATCGGTCGCCTCACGGCCGCCTGCGCACGGCCGGAGCGACGGGAATCGCGGCAGTCATCGCTGTGAGGACGCCCACGACCGGCGAAGGTTCCACCGCACCGCCCAGCCTCTCCCGCCCGTCCGCCGTCCAACCGCGCACGCGGGGCCCTTTCGTACTACGTGATAGTACGAAAGCTCCCCGCGTGCGTTTGCAGCGTGGGACAGCGAATGCGCCGTCGTCTGCGGTCTTGAGGTGTACGCGGGGAGCTTTCGTACTGAGTGACAGTACGAAGGGGCCCCGCGTGCGGCACAGCGGGGCTTGCGGCTGCGGGACACGTCAGCCTCTGGTGAGGAGCTTCACCCGCAACGTCAGACCGGCCTTGAGCAGCAGCCGGAACGGTGCCCACAGCACGCCCTGGTGCCGGTCGGCCAGGTACCGGTACGCGCTGCGGTGGTGCTCTCGCAGCATCCGGTCCGAGGACCGCGCGGTGGAGTGCCCGCCGATGTGCGTGACCTCGGCGTCCGGCACGTAGACGTTCTGCCAGCCGGCCTTGCCGACCCGCTCGCCGAGGTCCACGTCCTCGAAGTACATGAAGTAGCGCTCGTCGAAGCCCTTGACCGAGTCGAACGCCTCGCGCCGCATCAGGAAGCAGCTGCCGGACAGCCAGCCGGCGGTCCGTTCGGTCGGCGCCTTCTCCTGCCGGTACGCCTTCGTCCACGGGTTGGACTTCCACACCGCGCCGAACAGCGCGTGCCCGACGCCGCGGCCGATCGACGGCAGCAGCCGGGCCGACGGGTAGACCTCGCCGTTGGGTTCGCGGATCAGCGGCCCGAACATCCCGCCGCGCGGCCAGCGGGCGGCGGCCTCGATCATCGTGTCGATGCTGCCGGGCGCGAACTCGATGTCCGGGTTGGAGATCAGCACCCAGCCGACGTCGGGGCCCAGCGCCGCGACGCCGCGGTTCGCCCCGCCGCCGTAGCCGAGGTTGCCCCCGGTCGGCAGGAACGTGACGTTCGCCCTGGCTTCGGCGACCTTCTCGGGCACGCCGTCGGTGGAACCGTTGTCGGCGAGGATCACCTGCACCGAGCGGGTGGTCGCCTTCGCGAGGGTGTCCACGAACGGTTCCAGCGTCTCGCCCGGCGAGTACGTGACCGTCACGACACCAAGTCCGTCGCCGTAGTTCACGCGCGCCACAGTAGTCAGCGGCGCCGGCGCATCAGCGCCGCCCTCTCGTAGGCCACCCGGTGCCGGTCCGCGCTGACCGCCCAGGAGAAGTCCTTCGCACGCTGCTGGCCCGACGCGGCGAGGGCCGCGCGACGGGCAGGGTCGTCCAAAAGATCGGCGATCGCGGCCGCGATGTCACCCGCTCCGACACCGCAGTACGCGACCGCCTCACCACCGACCTCCGGCAGCGACAGTCTTCGGGTGGTGAGCACGCAGGCGCCGCACGCCATGGCTTCGAGCACCGGCAGGCCGAAGCCCTCGCCGAGCGACGGGTAGGCGACCAGTTGAGCGCCGCCCAGGAAGCCCGCGAGCTGTTCGAACGGCAGATAGCCCGCCCGGATCACGCGGATGCGGTGCGGCACGGAGTCGAGCGCCCGCTCGACCTGGCTGTCCCAGCCGGGCTGACCGGCGAGCACCAGCGCGGGCGGGTTCTCGCGGCCGACCATGGCCTGAGCGAACCCGCGGATCAGCGCCGGGACGTTCTTGCGCGGCTCCAACGCGCCGAGGAACGCCACGTAAGGCGTGTCCCCCAACGACAACGTCGTCCGCACCGCCAGGATCTCGTCCGGCGACGGCGGGTGGAACCGCTCGGTGTCGACGCCGTGCTGCGCGATGTGCAGCACCCGTCTCTCGGCCCCGGCGACGCGCACCAGTTCGTCCGCGGTCGCCTGGGACGGCACCACGCACAGTTCGGCGCGCTTCAGCGAGGCGCGCGTCCACGTGCGGAAGAAGCGCGCCTTCACCGACGAGTGCAGCACGGCGTCGGTGAAGAACGTGGCGTCGTGCAGCGTCACGACGGACGCGGCCTTGCTGGCCAACGGAAGTGTGTAGTGCGGCGAGTGCACGACGTCGATGCCCATGGTCCGCACCAGCCTCGGCAACGTCGTCTGCTCCCAGGCCAGCCGCGCGGTCCTGGTGGCGACGGCGTCGGCGGCCCGCACGATCCGGGCGTTCGGCGCGATCTTGGTGAACAGGTCCATGTCGCGGGGCTGGCACACGACGGACAGCTTCGCGCCGTCCGCGTCCAGCGCCGCGACCAGCGAATCCACGTAACGGCCGACGCCACCTCGGTCTGCGGGAACCGCGGTGGCGTCGATCAGCACGCTGGGTTCGACAGTCGGCACGATCAGCTAGCGTAATGTCATTTGCTAATGCGTTAAGCAGGAATGCGCTAATCCGGTCGTTAAGCGTGTGTGACCCAGACACCCCGAGCAGTCTTTTCCCAGGTGAACTCACTCGCGCGAGTGAGCCCGGCCTCGATGGTGTGATCAGGATCCGCCAGCACGGCCCGCAATCCCTCCGTCAACGACGCCAGATCACCGCGCCGGACGACGGTTCCCGCGCCGCCCGCGACCTCCACCAGAGCCGGGTCGTCGGAGTGCACGACGGGCACGCCGGCGGCCATCGCTTCGAGCACCGGCAGCCCGAATCCCTCAGCCAGACTGGGCGCGGCCAGCACCGTCGCACCGGCCAGCACCGAGGCGAGCCGGTCGTCGGACACCTTGCCGAGCAACGTGACGTGCGCCGCCCGCAGATCGACGCCACCCCACCCCTGCGGCCCGATCACGACCAGCCCGACCTTCAGCCGTTCGGTGGCCCGCACCAGCAGGTCGAACCCCTTGCGCGGCTCGATCGTGCCGATGGCGAGCACGTACCGTTCGGGGAGATCGCCGGGTTTGTCGCCCACGAGTTTCGTGACGCCGTTGGGCACCACGTGCACCGGAACTTCGACCCGCACTTGGTCGCGCAGTTGGTCGGCCACGGCCTGCGTCGGCACCACCAACGCCCGCGCCTGCACCGCCGCCCTCGAGATGACCTTGCGGTGCCACGCGACCCCGCGCGGCGTCAGCGTTTCCGGGTGCGTCCACGGAACGACGTCGTGCACGGTGACGACCGCGCCCGGCAGCGGGGCGAGCGGCGTCGGCGCGTGCACGTGCCGGCCGAGCTTCGGCGGCAGCCCGCGTTCCCACAACGCCACCAACACCCGGCGCGGCACCCTGATCACGCGGTCGGCGTTGGCCGTCGCCGCGGTGGTCACGGACCAGCCTTCCGGAGCGGTCCGGGCCAACGCCTTGAGCAGTTCCGCCGTGTATCGGCCGGTGCCGCCGGGGACGGGTGCGTTGAGTTGCTCGGTCAGCACTACTAGCTCGGGCACGTCGCGTACCGTCTCACGCCGTGTCGGCACTCAGCACCGTGGTGGTCGTGACGTGGCGCGGTCGTGACCACATCACGGCGTGCCTCGACGCCCTCTCGGCCCAGAAGAGTCCACACAGGACGATCGTCGTGGACAACGCGTCCGACGACGGCACAGCCGCGCTGATCAGCGAACACCCTGGCGACCAAGAGGTCGTCCGTCTACCGCGCAACCGCGGTTACGCGGGCGGACTCGCCGCCGTGCTCGACCAGGTCGGCACCCCGTACGTCGCGTGGCTCAACGACGACGCGGTACCGGACCCGTCCTGGCTGGCCGAGCTGGAGAACGCTCTCGAAACCGAGCCCGGCGCGGCGGCCGCCACCTCGTCGATCCTGCTCACGGACGGCTCGACGCAGTCCGTCGGCGTGGCCCTGACCGCGGACGGTCACGGCAAGGACGTGGTGCTCGCCGGTCGTGAGGTCTTCGGGTTCTGCGGTGGCGCCGCGCTGATGCGGACGTCCGAACTGCGCGCTGCCGGCGGCGTGCCGGCGGGATTCTTCTGCTACTACGAGGACACCGACACGGCCTGGCGGCTGCGGCTGGCCGGGCACCGGGTGATCTCCGTCGGACCGGCGCGGGTGCGGCATCGGCACGGCGCCAGCACGCGGCCGGGCTCGGCGCTGTTCCACCGCTGGAACGAGCGCAACCGTCTGCTCATGCTGCTGCGCTGCGCACCCCTGTCCGTGGCGGTGCGCGAACTGGCGCGGTTCCTGGTGATCACCACGCTGCTGCCGATGCGCAAGGACGTGCCGGACGCGGCCAACTTCAGGCTCGGACTGCGGCTGCGCGTGGCCGGCGAGGTGCTGATCAGGATGCCCGCGACGCTCGTCCAACGGCTCGCGATCGGCACACGCGCGAAGGTCGCCCGCGGGGTCGTGTGGCGGGACTGGGCCGGTCGCTGACCCCTACACGTCTCCGCTGAGGCGCTGGGAGAGCGAACCCCGCTTCTGCTGGTGGTTGGACACGGTCGGGATCACACCCGGCTGCACGACTTGAGTGATCTCCGCGTCATCCACCGGGCCCGCCTGCACCGGCATCGGCTGGGTCGGCATGGGGTGGTGCTGCGGCGGCCGGGGTGCGGCCTGCTGCCCCATCTGGTGGGGGCTGAGGATCATCGTCGAGTCCGGGTCGCGACGCGGGTCCATGGCGTTGACCAGCGTGCGAGGGATCTGCTGGGTGTCGGATGCGTCCATCGGGGACGTCATGTTGTCCGGCGTCACGATGTTCCGCCCACGTGCGCGGGCGCGGGCGAGCAAGGCGTCGGCACGGTCGCGGGGGTCCATGTCGGATTTAGCTCCTTGCCGGGACCAGATCCCATATGACGATCTGCTTCGTGTCAGAGTATTCCGTCGAACGGCTTGCCGTAACGCGGAGGAGGAAAAAGGTGCACGGCGTCGAAGCTGTGGTGCTGGTCGGGGGCAAGGGCACCCGTCTTCGCCCGCTGACCCTGTCCGCCCCCAAACCCATGCTCCCGACGGCGGGGGTGCCATTTTTGACGCACCTGCTGTCGCGGATCAAGGAGGTCGGCATCACTCACGTGGTGCTCGGCACTTCTTACAAGGCCGAGGTGTTCGAGGAGTACTTCGGTGACGGATCGAGACTCGGTCTCGAGCTCGAGTACGTGGTCGAGGAAGTGCCCCTCGACACAGCCGGTGCGATCCGCAACGTGGCCGGCAAACTGCGCGAACCCGACGTGATGGTCTTCAACGGCGACATCCTTTCGGGTGTCGACCTGACGGGGATCGTGGACACGCACCGCAAGCATGAGGCGGACGTCACCCTGCACCTCGTGAAGGTGGCGGACCCGCGGGCGTTCGGCTGCGTGCCGACCGACGACGAGGGCCGCGTGCAGGCGTTCCTGGAGAAGACCGAGAACCCGCCGACGGACCAGATCAACGCCGGTTGCTACGTGTTCCGGCGCGAGGTGATCGACGCCATCCCCGCCGGTCGCCCGGTGTCGGTGGAGCGCGAGACGTTCCCCGGCCTGCTGGAGGCCGGTCGGCGTCTGCAAGGCCACGTCGACGCCACGTACTGGCTCGACCTGGGCAAGCCCGAGGCGTTCGTGCAGGGCTCGGCGGACCTGGTCCGGGGCGTCGCGCCATCAGCCGCGGTGGCGCAGCCCGGTGACTTCCTGGTGCTCGAAGGCTCTGCCGTGCACGAAGGCGCAACCGTGCGCGGCGGGTCGACCGTCGGCTCGAACTGCACGGTGGCGGACGGCGCGGTGCTCGACGGAGCGATCCTGTTCGACGGCGCGGTCGTCGGCGAGAACGCGGTCGTGGAACGCTCGATCGTCGGCGCGGGTGCGTTGGTGCAGGCCGGTGCGGTGCTGCGGGACGCCGTGGTCGGCGACTCGGCCGTGATCGGTGCGCGCTGTGAGCTCATCGGCGGAGCGCGGGTCTGGCCGGGCGTGGTGCTGCCCGAGGCCGGCGTGCGCTTCTCGACGGATGCCTAGGAGATCTTGGACACCACCGTTCCCACTGGACCTGGGCGCGGTGCTCGGAACGCTGCGCCGCGGCCCAGGCGATCCGTCCTTCAGCACGGAGGGCGGCGTCTGGTTCGCGGCGAACACCCCGTGCGGTCCCGGAACTCTGCGGGTACGGCGCACTGACGCCGTCGAAGCCGAGGCGTGGGGCGAGGGCGGGCAGTGGCTGCTGGACGGCCTGCCCGCCCTGCTCGGCGCGGACGACCCGGTGGACGAGTTCGTCGCCCACCACCCCGTGATCGCTGAAGCCCGGCGGCAACGTCCCGGTCTGCGCCTCGGCGCCACCGGACGCGTCTGGGACCTGCTGTTCGCCTCGATCCTGGAGCAGAAGGTCACCGGCAAGGAGGCGTTCCGGACGTGGCGCGAGCTGGGCCGCCGCTTCGGTGAGCCCGCGCCCGGACCACTGGCGTTGAAGGTTCCGCCGACGCCTGGCCGGCTGCTGTCGCTGCAGGACTGGGAATGGCACCAGTGCGGGCTCGACGGCGCCCGCAGACGCACGTTGATCAACGCCGCCCAGGTCGCGCACCGGCTGGAGAAGGCCGCCGAGATGCGCAGCCGCGAGCTGCTGGAGAAGGTGCCCGGCATCGGCGTGTGGACGTCCGCCGAGGTGGCGCAACGGTCCTGGGGCGACCCGGACGCCGTCAGCGTCGGCGACTACCACGTCGCGAAGAACGTCACGTGGGCGTTGACCGGCACGCCGGGCGATGACGACGCCATGATGGCGCTGCTGGAGCCCTACAAGCCGCAGCGCCACCGCGCGGTCATGTACCTGGAGGCCGCGGGCATGCGCCGGCCGCGGCGGGCCCCGAGGTTCTCACCCCGCGACTACCGCAAGCTCTAAACCCGTTGCCCTCGAGTGCGATTCTGGTGACAACCGGACACCTGGGGAGGACTGGTTGGCGAAGCGGTACGTGGCGAGAGGCGTGCCCGGCGGGTACCGCATCTGGAACCGCAAGTCGCAGCGGTGGTGGGGCGACCACTACGAGCTGTGCCCCGACGACCTGATCGCCGAGCTGAACGGCGCCAACGACCCCGCGCGGATCACCGCTCTGCTCAAGCACTACCGCGCGCTCAAGCGCTGAACCAGAACGATGAAGGGCTCCTTCATCCACGTCAGCGCAGGCGGGCCAGCGCCGACTCGATCAGCGGGTGCAGGTCGTCCACGTTGTCCGGCAGCGAGTCGAGCGGCCACCACTGCAGGTCGACCGACTCGGCCGAGCGCACCGGCTGCGCGCCGACCGGCGCCCGCACCAGGAACCGCACGTCGAAGTGCCGCGTCGGCTTGCCGAGCGAGCACGTGATCGGGTGCACGTCGAGGTGGATCGGCGTCGGCTCGATGCGCAGCCCGCGCATGCCGGACTCCTCGGTCGCCTCGCGCAACGCGGCCGCGGCCAGCGACACGTCCTCCGGCTCGCAGTGGCCGCCGAGCTGCAGCCACCGGCCCACCCGCGGGTGCAGCGTCAGCAACGCGTGCTCCGCGGTGGCGTCCAGGACCAAAGCAGAGGCCGTGAGATGCCCCGGCTCGCAGGACCGCCGGCAGGCGTCCTCACGAGCCGCCAGGAAGCCCAGGTAGGCCTCGCGCAAAGCGTCCTGTCCGGCGAATCGGCTCAGCGTCGAGACCGCGTCGGCGTGCAATGTCAAAGCTCGATCAGCCCTTCCAACGGCTCGCGCGGCGTCAGCGGCTCGGTCGGGTGCCCGACCGCCACGGCGCCCAGCGGCTCCCAGTCCTGCGGAACACCCAGCACGGAACGCACCACGTCCGCGCAGAAGATCGTCGACGACACCCAGCACGAGCCGAGGCCCTCGGCGGCCAGCGCCACCAGCAGGCCCTGCACGGCGGCGCCACCGGCGACCGTGAACATCGTCTTCTCGGCCTCGGACCTGCGCGGATCGGGATACGCGTGTGATCCGTCGCGGACCAGGAACGGCACCACGATCTCCGGTGCCTCGACCAGCAGGTCACCCCGCCGCAGCCGGCGCGCGATCTGCTCCTCGGTGAACCCGTCGCCGCGCAGATCGGCCGTCCACTGCTCGCGCATCGCCCGCAGCAGTTCCGCGCGCTTCTCCCGCACCAGCACGAACCGCAGCGGCTTCGTGTGGTGCGGCGCGGGCGCGGTCAACGCCGCACCGACCGCGCGCTTCAGCACGGCGAGATCAACAGGTTCGGAGGAGTAGAACCGCACCGAGCGACGCATCAGCACGGCCTCGGCCCGGCCCTGGGCCAGCGCCTCCTCGGTGCCGAGCCGGAACAGGTCCTCCTCGGTCGGCCGGGTCAGGTCGCGCGCCGTGGAACCGTCGTCGACCACCTCGAACCCGCGCAGCACCGCCACCGGCACCGCGCCGAGCTTGCCCTTCACCAGGTCCGCAGCCGCCGCGATCTCGTCGGCGATCGCGACCATCGTCACCGCGAGCTCGTTGCCGTGCTCGTCGACCGAACCCGCGTAGTCGTGCAGCACCCGGATGCCGGACGCGCCGATCGCGGCGTCGGTCTGGCCGATCCGCCACGCGCGGCCCATCGTGTCCGTGACGACCACGGCGATCTCGACGCCGAGCAGGCCTTTCAACGCGCGGCGCAGGGACGCCGCCGATCCGTCCGGGTCGACGGGGAGCAGCGCGATCTCGTCGCCCGCCACGTTCGAGGCGTCGACCCCGGACGCGGCCTGCACGATGCCGAGCTTGTTCTCGGTGATCAGCGTGCGCATCTTGCGGGCGAGCACCCGCACGGACTCCGCGTCGACGTGCTCGCGCCGGATCCGGTCCCGTTCCTCCAAGTCCGCCGGAACGCGGACCAGCCGTCCCTCTACTTTGGACAGGATCTTGGACGTGACGACCAGCACGTCGCCGTCGCGCAGCCAGGGCGCGGCCTGGGCGATCGCACCGGCCAGGTCGTCGCCGGGGCGAAATTCCGGCAGCCCCGGTACCGGCAGCAGCTCCAGCGCCGCCGCGGCGTGATCAGTCAACTTCGACTCCGGCCAGTTCCAGCGCGGCGCGGGCCATCTGCGCCGTGGCGTCCACATCGGACATCAGCAGCGGAACCGCGCGAACCGCGACACCGGGCACGTCGGCGCGGTCGCCGGTGTGCACCAGCCACGCGTCCAGAATGCCGTCCGAGCACTTGCGGGAGCCGTAGTGCCGTCCGACGGCTTCGGCGGAGGTCTCCACGCCGATCGCGTCCAAACAAGCGTCCGCCATGCCCCGCAACGGTTTCCCGCCGATGATGGGGGACAGGCCCACGACGCCCGCCTCGGTCTTGCGCAGCGCGTCGCGCACGCCGGGCACGTTCAGGATCGTGCCGATGCTCACGACCGGGTTCGACGGGGCCAGGATCACGGCGTCCGCCTCGGCGATCGCGTCCAGCACGCCGGGCCCGGCGGTGGCGGTCTCGGCACCGACGAACGCGAACGACAGCGCGGGCAGTGCCGCCCGGTGCTTGACCCACCACTCCTGGAAGTGGATGGCCTTCGGTTCGCCGTCCAGCTCGACGACGACGTGCGTCTCCACCCGGTCGTCCGACATGGGCAGCAGCCGCACGCCCGGCTGCCACCGGTCGCACAGCGCCTCGGTCACGGCCGACAGCGGGTAGCCCGCGCGCAGCATCCTGGTGCGGACCAGGTGCGTGGCGATGTCCCGGTCGCCGAGCCCGAACCACGTCGGCTCGGCGCCGTACGCCGCCAGCTCCTCCTTGACGGTCCACGACTCGCCCGCGCGGCCCCAGCCGCGCTCGGTGTCGATCCCACCGCCCAGCGTGTACATGCAGGTGTCGAGGTCAGGCGTGATGCGCAGCCCGTGCATCCACACGTCATCGCCGGTGTTCACCACCGCGGTGACCTCGGCTTCCCGTGCTTTATGTGACAGTGTTATCTGTTTGAGCCCTTGCAGGAACCTCGCGCCGCCGACCCCGCCGACCAGTGCTACGACCTTCACGCCGTCCCATGCTTCCACAGCGGCTCGCGGTGCCTACAGGTAGCGCCAGAACATGAACGCGGCCGCACCGGCGTAGGCCGAGCCCGAGGCGCCGCCGACGGCCTCGAACACCGCGGTCGCCGCCTCGAAGAACAACCTGTTGACCTCGGCGAAGCCGATCAGCACGGCGAACAGGATCAGCGGCGCCCACGGCCGTGCCTTCGCGCCGAACTGCTGCGCCTGGGGCGACATGAACGGTTCCAAAACACCCCAGCCGTCCAAACCGGGAATCGGCAGGATGTTCAGCACGAACGCGATCACCTGCAACAAGGCCAGGTACGAAATCGCGGCGGCGAGCGCGGTCGGCGGCGAGAACAGTGTGACGATCAACGCAAGCAGCACGCCGATCACCAGGTTCGTGACCGGTCCGGCGAGTGAGACCAACGACTCGATCTTCTTCGACCGCAGCGCGTGGTGGTTGATCCACACCGCACCACCCGGAAGTGGGATTCCGCCGAACGCGAGCAGCACCAGCGGCAGCAGGATGCTCAGCACCGGGTCGGTGTAACGACGGATGTCGAGGGTCAGATAACCCTTGTCGCGTACCGAAAAATCGCCGCCCTTGTACGCGACGGCGGCGTGTCCGAACTCGTGCAGGCACAGCGTCACCGCCCACCCGGCGAGTACGAAGAGGATGGTGCCCGAGATGATGGCGACGTCACCTTCGAGCAGGGTGATTGCCCCGCCGGCGACGGTTGCCGCGAGCAGGCCGAGGAACAGTGGACTGGGGCGCACCGCTGATCGCTTCACCCCACCAGTGTGGCGTGTCGGCTGGCGCTGTGGGCTGTTCGGGGACCCTTTGCGACACCTGAATCACTGTCTGTGCTGCCAGTCAAGGTTTTTGCGGCCATCCGCGCGAATATCCCCCGACGTGTGGACTCCGCTTGACCGCCCGCTGTGACGCAGGTGTAATCACATCGGTGTCATTCGTCGTTGTGGGAACGGCGTCTGGCGTCCGCCAACCGGGGAGAGCGGAAGGCGAGGAGGCGGACGAAATGCAGGAATTCGAAGAGCTCGAAGAAGATCACGTCACGCAGCCGGTCGTGCAGGGCGAGCTGTCGTACCTGTTCGACCCTGCCGACGAGCAGGACTGGCAGGAGCGCGCGCTGTGCGCCCAGACGGATCCCGAGGCGTTCTTCCCCGAAAAGGGTGGATCGACGCGGGAGGCCAAGCGCATCTGCCTGGGCTGCGAGGTGCGTTCGGAGTGCCTTGAGTACGCACTCCAGCACGACGAACGCTTCGGCATCTGGGGCGGTCTCTCGGAGAGAGAACGCCGCAAACTGAAGAAGCGAGCCGTCTAGAGCTGTGATCTTCTTGCCTTAACTTGAGGACGTGACAAGTCCTCACCCGAGGCTCCGGACCGCGCCGGTGCTGTGCGTCCTGGTCTGCCACGACGGCGACCAGTGGCTCAGCACGGCGCTGTCCGCGTTGCGGCGTCAGCGAATTCGCCCTCGGCACGTGATCGCGGTCGACACCGGGTCAACGGATCGAACAGCGAAGGTGTTGGCGGAGGCAGGAGATCTGCTGGACGGCGTGCTGACCGTGCCCCGCGGCACGGGTTTCGGCACGGCCGTCCGCATCGCTGTCGAGCACGCCGTCGAACGGTGGGGCGACCCCGGCAAATGGCTGTGGTTGCTGCACGACGACAGCGCGCCCGAACCCGACTGCCTGGCCGCTCTGCTCACCGCGGCCGAGGTGTCGCCGTCGGCTGCCGTGCTGGGCCCGCTGTGCCTCGATTGGGTGGATTCTCGTCTCGTCGTCGAGGCGGGTCTGTCGACGGATTCCTCGGGACATCGGCAGACGGGCCTGTCGTCGGCGGAGCACTCCGCGTCGTTCCAGCAGAGCACCGAGGTCCTCGCGGTCTCGTCGGCGGGCTCGCTGATCAGGCGCGAGGCCTGGCACGCGCTCGGCGGCTACGACGAGGCGATGCCGCTGCTGCGCGACGACCTCGACTTCGGCTGGCGCGCGAACGTGGCCGGTCACCTGGTGCTGTGCGTTCCGGTCGCTCGGATGCGCCACGCCCGTGCCGCAACCAAAGGTGCACGCCGTTTGGACGCGGCGATGGCGCGTCCGGGCCCGTCGTTCCGCGGCGTCGACCGGGCGCACGGCATGCGCACGTTCTTGGTCAACTGTTCCGGGTTCTCGTTCCTCATCGGACTTCCGCGGCTGCTCCTCCTGTCGCTGCTGCGCGCCCTGGGCTTCTTGTTCCTCCGGCGTTTCGCGGACGCACACGCCGAAGTCGGCGCGGCCTGCTACCTCCTGACCCGAGGTCGCCTGTTCGAAGGACGCCGCGCGCGCCGCGGTTCCACCGTCGTGCGCGGCCTCTTCACCAGCAGACTCACCAGATTCCGCAACGCCGTGCGGGCCGGCGCGACGTTCCTGATCCGCCGCCGCGTCGAAGCCGACGCGGCGCTGGGTCGTTTGCCTGCAGCCGACGCCAGTTCGGCGTGGCTCGAACCGTCCGAAGTGGACCCGCGTGCGTTCGGCCCCGCCGCTCTGCCCGCCGGCGCCTCGCGCGGCCGCCCGCGTGTCGCCGGTCTGCGCCGCCCGCCGGTCGTGGTTCCGGTGGACGCCGCTTTGCCCGGCGCACTTCGTCCATCGCCGAAGCCACGCCCGTCGCCCGGCCCGCGCGCCTCGTCCGGCATGGTCTTCGTCGAGGTCGACCAGTCACGGGTGCTGCGATCGTTGTTGCTGGCGCCTCCCGTGCTGTTGTTGCTGGGGCTCTCCGCGGTCGCGGTGGTGGCCAACTGGTCGCGTCTCGGGCTCTCGTTGGCGGGCGGGCGCCTGCTGCCCGTCGGCTCGGCCGCGTCGGTCTGGTCCGAGTACCTCGCTTCCTGGCACCCGGTGTACGGCGGCACCGCGGCCCCTGCGCCAGCCGCGTTAGCCGTTCTCGGACTGATCCCCGGCGGCCCGTCGTTCGCCGTCGCACTGCTGTTGCTCGGCGATATCCCCCTCGCCGCGTTGTCGGCCTACATCGCGTCACGCGGCATGCGCGTGCGGCGTTCCGTGCGCGCGGTGGTGGCGGCGTTCTACGGATTGCTGCCCGTCGCCACCACGGCCGTGTCCGAGGGACGGCTGGACGTCGTCGTCGTCCACGTCGTGACGCCCGTGGTGTTCGCGGGCGTGTACGCAGTGTTGCGCGCTTCGTCGACTCACGCGTGGTTGCCGATGGCTTCCGGTACCGCGATCGGCGTCGCGGTGTTGGGCGCCTTCTCGCCGTTGACCCACGTTGTGGTGATCATCGGGGCCCTGGTCGGGTTCGTCGCGGTGTCCGGTGGGGCTCGGCGGATCGCGGCGCTGTTCGCCATCGTGTTGTTGCCGATGGCGTTGTTGTTGCCGTGGCCTGCGGTTTTGCTGCAACACCCGGAGAAGGTGCTCAACGGCCTCGGCGCGGCGTTCTCGTCGCCGCCGCCGAACCTGATCGTGTGCTCGGTGTTTGTGGCGGCTGCGTTCGCTGCTGCCGTGTTGCGGCCCAACGCTGCGATGTTGCCCGGATTGCTGGTGATCGTGCTGGCTATCGGGTCGTTGGCTGCTACTGCTGCTGTTAAGGCCTGGCCTGGGACGCCGTTGGTTCTCTTGGCGTGGGGGCTCGTGTGTGTGGTGCTCGCCGGGTGCCAGCGCGGGGTGCCGCCTGGTGTGGCTGGGCAGGCGTCGGTGCGTCGGGCCGTGTACGTGGTTGGTGTTGTGACGTTGGTCAGTCTCGGGGTGGCTGGGTTCCTCGATCTGCGGTCTGGGCCGTTGAAGGCTGATGGCGGGACTCGGTTGTCTTCGTCGTTGACGGGGGAGCTGGAGCGGACTGGGCGGTCGGTGCTGATTCTTGGGCCGTCGGTGCGGCAGGTTGCTGGGCGGATGCCGGCTTTTGGAGACGACGATCTGGTGCCGACGGTGTCGTCGCCGGCTCGGCTTCGGCGGTGGAACACGTCGTTGCTGGACGGGGCGCCTGAGGCGGTGAAGCTGGCGTTGGCTCAGGCGGCTTCGTCGGGGGTGTCGTTTGTGGTGTTGCCGTCGGAGGAGGTTGCTGCTCGGGTTCGGGCAGCGGCTGGGGAACTGGTGTCGGTGGCCCCTGCTGCTTCGGATGGGCGGCCGGTTTTGCGGTTGCGGTTTGCGGCGGATACCGGGGTGTTGTTGGCGCCTGATTTGGCTCGGCGGGCTCGGACCGGTGGGGAGCCGCCGGCTGAGTTGGCTGCTGCTGGGGTTTCGCCGGTGAATGTCTCGTTGCCTGAGGTGGCGGTGAAGGTTTCTCCTGGTGGGGAGGGGCGGGTGCTCGTTTTGGCCGCTGAGGACGAGCCTGGGTGGACGGTTTCGGTGGATGGGGTTCAGGTGCCGGTTGTTCGGGCTTGGGGGCATTTGGTGGGGGTGCCGTTGCCTGGGGCCGATGCCGAGGTTCGGGTTGAGATGGCTGGGACGTTGCGGGACTTCTTGTTGTTGGCTCAGGCTGCTGCGGCGTTGTTCACGTTGTTGACGGCGGTGCCTGGGAGGCGGCGGGGGACTGGGGTGTAGGTCGCCTTGCGTTGGGCGGGTCACGTTCCGAGTCGCGGCCGTGCGGGTGGTCTGATCGGGGGGCCAGCGCCGCACGTGGGTTGATGGCACGCCTGTTGCTTACGGCGGCTGCCAGTTCCGTAGGTGGTGCGGTCCGGCTGCGCCATCGGCTTGGACGCTCGCCTGCGGCGTCGCGGGGGTGTGAGACCTGCCACTCACTAGTTGGTTGAGGGGTCTTCAGCCCTCGTCGATCACGTCCGGGTCCAAGCCCAGGTAGTTCGCCACTTGTTCGACCAGGACGTCGTGCACCAGGTCCGCCAGGTCGGCGCCGTCCTTCGCGCGTGCCTCCAGCGGGCGGCGGTACAGAACGATTCGGGCACGATGATCGGAGCCTGCGGGCAGTAGGCGGGCCAGCGGGACGTTGCCGTCTTCCACCACGCCGTCTTCGCCCTCGACCTGGACGTCGGGGACGTCGTCCACGGCCACGTCCAGTTGGGTCAGCTCGGTTCGCCAGCGGGCTTCGATGGGTTCCAGGGCCTCGATGACCAGGGCGTCGAAGCGTTCGGCTCGGGAGCGGGCGGCTGGGAGCGTGGCTGGGTAGAGCGGGCCGCGGAGGCCGCGGCCGTGTCGGTCGCGGTTGCGTCGACGCGGCGAGTCCTGTCGCCGTGAACCCCGTGCCATCACCACAACAGAGCAGCCTAGTTGCTGCTGCCGGGGAGCAAACACAGCGTGCCTCACACACAGGCTCGCGTG
Source organism: Lentzea alba (assembly GCF_011067745.1). Taxonomy (GTDB): domain Bacteria; phylum Actinomycetota; class Actinomycetes; order Mycobacteriales; family Pseudonocardiaceae; genus Lentzea; species Lentzea alba. The sequence continues at coordinate 1,146,403 of NZ_JAAMPJ010000001.1, read as the reverse complement.
GACGCGCTATCGTCCCCGATCGTGCGGAGCGTGAGACGGTGCTCGCGAACCGGGTGTGCTAACCCGGCTGTCGCCACGCTCACCTACGCCTATGCGGACTCCACCGCAGTCGTCGGACCGCTCGCCACGTACTCCGAACCGCACAGCTACGACCTGTGCGAGGAGCACGCCTTGCGGCTCACGGCGCCGCGCGGGTGGGAGGTCGTCAGGCATCAGGGTGAGTTCGCGGCGCCCGAGCCGAGTGTGGACGACCTGACGGCCTTGGCCGAGGCCGTTCGTGAGGCTGGGCGGGCTGATGTGACCCCGAAGATGCCGGACGTGCCCATTGGCACGCATCGGCGCGGTCACCTGCGGGTATTGCCTGATCCGCACGAGGACTGAGCGACCACACGCATCACTAATCTTCTCGCCGGTAGGCTGCCGTGTGGTGGCCGTCAAGAGCGAGTTTCCTGGGAGTGTGCGGCGTGCGTGACCTGTCCGGCATCGTCAAGGCGTACGACATCCGCGGGGTGGTCGGCGAGCAGCTGGACGCCGCCGTGGTTCGCGACTTCGGCGCGGCGTTCGCGCGGTTGGTCGGCGGACCCGCGATCGTGATCGGTCACGACATGCGTGACTCGTCGCCCGAGCTGTCCCGGGCGTTCGCCGCCGGTGCTCAGGCGCAGGGCGTGAACGTCATCAGCATCGGCCTGGCCAGCACGGACATGCTGTACTTCGCGTCCGGCAAGCTGGACCTGCCGGGTGCGATGTTCACCGCCAGCCACAACCCGGCGCAGTACAACGGCATCAAGTTGTGCCGTGCGGGCGCGTCGCCGGTCGGGCAGGACACCGGGCTCGCGCAGATCCGGCAGGACGCCGAGAACCAGGTCCCGGACGCCGAGGGCGTCACCGAGGGCACGTTCGAAGAGCGCAACATGCTCGTGGACTACGCGGCGTACCTGAACCAGCTGGTCGACCTGAAGAGCATTCGTCCGCTCAAGATCGTCGTGGACGCGGGCAACGGCATGGGCGGCTACACGGTGCCGCAGGTCTTCGAGGGCCTGCCCATCGAGGTCATCCCCATGTACTTCGAGCTCGACGGCAGCTTCCCGAACCACGAGGCGAACCCGCTCGACCCGAAGAACATCGTGGACCTCCAGGCCCGCACCAAGGCCGAGGGTGCGGACGCCGGTGTCGCGTTCGACGGCGACGCGGACCGTTGCTTCGTCGTGGACGAGAACGGCGACCCGGTCAGCCCGTCGGCCATCACGGCGCTGGTGGCCGTGCGCGAGCTGCAGAAGGACCCCGGCGGCACGATCATCCACAACCTGATCACCTCGCACGCGGTCCCGGAGATCGTGAAGGAGAACGGTGGCAAGCCCGTGCGCACGCGCGTCGGCCACTCGTTCATCAAGGAGGAGATGGCCAAGACCGGCGCCATCTTCGGTGGTGAGCACTCCGCGCACTACTACTTCCGCGACTTCTGGCGCGCGGACACCGGCATGCTGGCCGCGCTGCACGTGCTGGCCGCACTGGGTGAGCAGGACGGGCCGCTGTCCAAGCTGACCTCGGTCTACAACCGCTACGCCGCCTCCGGCGAGATCAACTCGACCGTGGCAGACCAGGCCGGCCGGATCGCCGCGATCAAGGACGCGTACGGCTCGAAGGACGGCGTCACGATCGACGAGCTGGACGGTCTCACCGTGCAGCTGGCGGACGGGTCGTGGTTCAACCTGCGGGCCTCGAACACCGAGCCGCTGCTGCGTCTGAACGTCGAAGCCCCCACCCCCGAGGCCGTCGTCGCGCTCAGCGACGAGGTCCTCGCGATCGTGCGGGCCTGAGGAGAACATCGTGGCCGTCAAGCTCGAAGAGCAGTTGCTGGAGATCCTCGCCTGCCCGTGCCCCGAGCACGCGCCGCTGCGGCTCGGGACGCCTGCCGACCCGGAAGCGGACTTCCTCACGTGCACCGCGTGCGGCCGTTCGTTCCCGGTTCGCGACGGCATCCCGGTACTGCTGCTGGACGAGGCGGTCGAGCCGCCCGCGGCTGGGTGAACCGGTGCTCGACGACACGCTGCTCGACGACCCGAGCCGCCTCGCCGACGCCGACACCGGCGGGTGGTTGCGCGCCGCCGCACGGGCGGGAGCACAGGTCCGTTCCACCGCTGAGGCCGCGGCCGAGGCGGGGGTGGAGCGGATCTTCTCCGAACGTCCGCGCGCGGTGGTGCTCATCACCCGTCCCGGCCACTCGGTGGCGGTCGCGGGCCTCGTCATGGCGTTGCTCGGCCCCGGCTGCTCGGTGCCGGTCGTCGTCTGCGACGAGGTGCCGCCGTGGGTGGGTGCGCTCGACGTGGTGCTCGCGCACACCGAGGACCCGAGTGACCGGGTGCTCGCCGAGTCGATCTACCAGGCTGCCCGCCGTGGCGCGCGCACGCTGCTGACCGCGCCGGACTCCGGTCCGGTCGCCGCAGCCGCCGCAGGTCAGGCCGTGCTGCTCTCGCCGCGGGTGGAGGTGCCGCCCGGCTTCAGCTTCCACGGCGCGCTCGCCGGGTGGCTCGTGGTGCTGAACTCGCTGGGCCTGCTCAAGGTCGACGTGGAGCTGATCGCGGACGAGCTCGACCGCGAGGCCGAGCGCGACCACCCGATGCACGAGTCGTTCGTGAACCCGGCGAAGTCGCTCGCGCTGCGCGTCGCCGACCGCACGCCGCTGTTGTGGGGCCTCGACGAGGTCGCCACGTCGGTGGGCGTGCACGGCGCGGGCGTGCTGGCGGCGTTCGCCGGGATTGCGAGCGATGTCACCGGGTATTCGCAAGCGCTGACCCGCACGGTGCTGCACCGCCGCGCGGTGCAGGGAACTTCCGGTGCAGATCTGTTCGCCGACCCGGACGACGAGCCGGGTGGCGGACTCGTGCGCGTGATGTTGCTGGCCGTGCGCCAGGGCCCGGTGGCCGATGCCGCGCGGCACGCCGCCGAGGACGCCCTGCCGGGAGCCGACGTCTTGGAGCCGGCCGTCGAGGTGGCGGGAGGCGACGCGGTCAGCGCCGCGCTGCTCGCGCTCCGCTTCGAGCTGGCCGCGCTGTATCTCGGGCTCGCCGCCGGAACTCTCGGTGGCAACCCGTACTGATTTGGGAGCTGACTTAGAAGTGGACCTGCTGCACAACGCGGTCAGGCCGTACGCGTGGGGCTCACGCACGGCCATCGCCGAGCTGCTCGGGAAGGAGGTGCCCGCACCCCATCCCGAGGCCGAGCTGTGGATGGGCGCCCACCCCGGCGACCCGTCCCGCGTGGTCGGCGCCGACGGCGTCGAACGCTCGTTGCTCGAACTCCTGACGTCCGACCCGGACGGTCAGCTCGGCACGCAGGTGGCGCAGCGGTGGGGCAGCAGGCTCCCGTTCCTGCTCAAGGTGCTCGCCGCGGAGGAGGCGCTGAGCCTGCAGGCGCACCCGTCAGCAGCTCAGGCGGCCGAGGGCTTCGCTCTGGAAGAGCACGCCGGCGTGCCGCTCGACGCCGCGGTGCGCAACTACAAGGACCCGGCCGCGAAGCCGGAGCTGATCTGCGCGCTGACCGAGTTCCACGCCCTGGCGGGCTTCCGCGAGCCGTCGCGGACCGTCTCGTTGCTGCGCACGCTCGACGCGCCCGCGTTGGCGCCCTACACCGAGATGCTGGTGGCGCAGCCGGACTCGGCGGGCCTGCGCGCGTTGTTCACGATGCTGATCACGCTGCCGCAGACGTCGTTGAGCATGTTGCTGCCGCAGGTGCTCGACGCGTGCGTGCTGCACGTGAAGGAGCACGGCGAGTTCGACCTGGAATGCCGCACGATCCTGGAGCTGGGCGAGTCCTACCCCGGTGACGCGGGCGTGCTCGCGGCCCTGCTGCTGAACCGCATCGTCCTGCAGCCCGGCGAGGCGATCCACCTGCCCGCCGGCAACCTGCACGCGTACCTGCGCGGCACCGGCATCGAGATCCTCGCGAACTCGGACAACGTCCTGCGCTGCGGCCTCACGCCCAAGCACGTCGACGTGCCCGAGCTGTTGCGAGTGCTCGACTTCACCTGCGGCGACATGCCCGTGTCGACGGGCGAGGAGGTCGCGCCGGGCGTCCGCGTCTACCGCACGCCCGCGCCGGAGTTCGAACTGTCCCGGCTGGACGTGGCCGACGAGACCCGGATCGACCACGAGGGCCCGCAGATCGTTCTCTGCACCTCGGGCGCGGCCGTCCTGACGAACGCGCGTGGCGACGAGGTGCGGCTGGCCCGCGGACAGTCCGTGTGGCTGCCCGCGTCGGACCCGGCAGTGCTCGTCCGGCCGGATGGTGTTGAATCCGCTCAACTTTTCCGCGCGACGGCCGGGAACGACTAAGGTTCCCGACCGGACAAACCGGACGGGTTCAGCGAGGAGACAGGCGTGTCAGCAGGGGGCGGGACCAAGGCCATCGTCGCGGCGTTGGCGGCGAACGCGGGTATCGCGGTGGCCAAGTTCGTCGGATTCTTGTTCACCGGCTCGTCGTCGATGCTGGCCGAGTCGGTGCACTCGCTCGCGGACACGTCGAACCAGGGTCTGTTGCTGCTCGGTCAGAAGACCGCCCAGCGCAAGGCCACCAGGTTGCACCCGTTCGGTTACGGCCGCGACCGGTACTTCTGGTCGTTCGTGGTGGCGCTGCTGCTGTTCAGCCTCGGCTCGGTGTTCGCGTTGTACGAGGGCATCCACAAGCTGCAGCACCCGGAGCCGCTCAAGGACCCGATCATCGCGGTCGTCATCCTGGTGGTCGCGATCGGCCTGGAGTCCTTCAGCTTCTACACCGCGATCGTCGAGTCGAAGAAGATCAAGGGTGACGTCTCCTGGTGGGGCTTCATCCGTCAGTCCCGCACGCCGGAGCTGCCGGTCGTCCTGCTGGAGGACCTCGGCGCTCTGGTCGGCCTGGTGCTCGCGCTGTTCGGCGTGGGCCTGAGCATGATCACCGGTGACCCGATCTTCGACGCGCTCGGCACCATCTCCATCGGTGTGCTGCTGGGCATCATCGCGGTGATCCTGATCATCGAGATGAAGTCGCTGCTGATCGGCGAGGGCGCGTCCGACAAGGACCTCGACGTGATCTGCGACGAGCTGGCCGCGGGCAAGGTGCAGCGCGTCATCCACATCAAGACGCAGTACATCGGCCCGGAGGAACTGCTGGTCGCGGCGAAGATCGCGCTGGAGCCGCAGCTGCCGCTCGACGAGGTGGCGCAGGCCATCAACGACGCCGAGCAGCGCGTCCGCAACAAGGTCCCGCACGCCCGGCTCATCTACTTGGAGCCGGACCTCGACCGCTCGACGGTAACCAGCTCCTGATCCAAACCATGGGGGGCACATTCATGGACCTCAGGTCCATGAATGTGCCCCCCATGGTTTTCCGGACAACGCGCGGACATCAGCTATAGGGGTTCCACATGCTGGATACCTCTAGGGTGGGCCGAACAGGTCCATCAAGGAGGTATGCACCGTGCCGGGGAACGGGTTGTGGCGCACCAAGTCGATCGAGCAGTCGATCGCGGACACGGACGAGCCGGACACCAAGCTCCGCAAGGACTTGACGGCATGGGATCTCACGGTCTTCGGCGTCGCGGTCGTCATCGGCGCCGGCATCTTCACGCTCACCGCGAGCACCGCCGGCAACATCGCGGGACCGTCGGTGTCGCTGTCGTTCGTGCTGGCGGCGATCGCGTGTGCGTTGGCGGCGTTGTGCTACGCCGAGTTCGCCTCGACGGTGCCGGTCGCGGGTAGCGCCTACACGTTCTCCTACGCGACGTTCGGCGAGTTCGCCGCGTGGATCATCGGCTGGGACCTGGTGCTGGAGTTCGCGGTCGGGTCGGCCGCGGTGGCCAAGGGCTGGTCGGCGTACCTGCAGACGACGCTCGGGTTGCTCGGCATCGACGTGAAGACGGCCTACAAGCTCGGCGGGCCGTTCCAGTTCGACTGGGGCGCGATCCTGCTGGTCGGCGTTCTCACCGTGTTGCTGGTGCTGGGCACCAAGCTGTCGTCGCGGGTGAGCGCGGTCATCACGGCGATCAAGGTCGCGGTGGTCCTGCTCGTGATCGTGCTCGGCATCGGGTACATCAACGCGGACAACTACAGCCCGTTCATCCCGCCGGCCGCCGAGGGCGGTGCCGCCGCGCACACGGGGATCGAGCAGTCGCTGTTCTCCCTGCTCACCGGCTACTCGGGCAGCACGTACGGCGTGCTCGGCATGCTGGCGGCCGCGAGCATCGTGTTCTTCGCGTTCATCGGGTTCGACGTCGTGGCGACCACGGCGGAGGAGACCAAGAACCCGCAGAAGGCCGTGCCGCGAGGCATCCTCGGCTCGCTCGCGATCGTCACGGTGCTGTACGTCGCCGTCACGCTGGTGATCACCGGCATGGTGCCGTACGAGAAGCTCAAGACGCAGCCGGACGGCACGCGCGCGACGCTCGCCAGTGCGTTCGCGGACAACGGCGTCGACTGGGCCGCCACGGTCATCTCGGTCGGCGCGCTCGCCGGTCTGACCACGGTCGTCATGGTGCTGATGCTGGGCCAGAGCCGCGTGCTGTTCGCGATGTCGCGGGACGGACTGCTGCCGCGCGGACTCGCGAAGACCGGAAACCACGGCACGCCGACCCGGATCACCGTCATCATCGGTGTGCTGGTCGCCGCCGTCGCGGGCTTCTGGGACGCCGGGACGCTGGAAGAGATGGTGAACGTCGGCACGCTGTTCGCGTTCATCCTCGTCTCCGCCGGTGTGTGGGTGCTGCGCAGGACGCGGCCGGACCTCTCGCGCGGGTTCCGGGTGCCGCTCGTGCCGCTGGTGCCGATCCTCGCGATCCTCGCCTGCCTGTGGCTGATGCTGAACCTGACCGCGCTCACCTGGGTCCGGTTCCTCATCTGGATGGCGCTCGGTGTCGTCGTCTACTTCGTCTACAGCCGCCGCAACTCGGTGCTCGGCAGGACCGGTGAGGGCAAGGTCGAGCCGGAACCGGTCATCAAGCACGGCGAAGAGCCGGGACTCTAGGGAACAGCTCTGCACCACTAATCTGCGACTCATGGCAAATGCGCGGTGGCTCTCCGAGGAGGAGGGGCACGCCTGGCACCATTTCGTCCAGGCGTACCACCTCCTCGAGAGGCAGATCGAACAGCAGTTGCAGCGCGACGCGGGTCTCTCGCACGCGCAGTACAACGTGCTGGTCGTGCTGTCCGAACAGCCCGGTAACCGCCTGCGGATGACCGAGCTGGCCCGCCGCGTCGTCGTGTCCAAGAGCTCGCTGACCTACCAGATCGGCAAGTTGGAGAAGGCCGGACTCGTGCGGCGCGAACCGCACGAGTCCGACGAGCGCGGCATCCTCGCCGTGCTCACCGCCGCGGGCAAGGATCTGCTGCTCTCCGCCGCGCCGGGTCACGTCGCGACGGTCCGCGAGTACCTGATCGACCTCTTCACGCCGGAACAGCTCGCGCAGCTTGGGTCGTTCATGCAGATCGTGCACGAGAAAGCGGACGACTAGAGCGTCAGCAGCCCGCGTTCGTCGAGCCAGTCGGCCACGTCGTCCGGTCCGTTCCGGGTCACGTCGAACTCGAAGACCGGCAGCGTCGACTTCGCCGCGAGCTCACGGAGTTGTTGCTGCTCCTCGATGAACGGCTCCAGCGAGACGTACTGCTTCGGGTTCGCGCTGATCTTCAGCCGTTCCACCCGTGCTTGCTCGAACGTGTCGTCCGGCCGTGTGCAGAGCACGATCGCGAAGTTGAGCGGCTTCAGCCGTTCTTCCAGCCAGCCGAAGTCGAACTCGCGCCCCTGTCGTGCCTGATAGGCCATGGTGGACAGGTGGAACCGGTCGACGATCCACGAGTAGTAGCGCTGCAGCTCGAACATCCGCACCCACGTCTCGTAGGTCTCCAACGCGTGTGAGGTCTCCTCCGGCGCGAAGTCGATCATCCCGCGCCCCCACGGTTCGTTGGTGAACCCGCTCCACTCGGCCGAGATCAAGGGCGAGTGGTAGCGGTACTTGCGGTGTCCGACGAGGCGAGGGTGCTCGTTGAGCGCGTAGGCCAGGTCCGTCTTGCCGGTCAGCCGCGTGCCTTCGAGGATCACCTTGGGCGTGAGCTTCATGGTGGGTTAGCTTGCCTTGTGATCCTGTGTCTCGACGTCGGTTCCACCTGGACCAAGGCCGCGCTCATCACCCCCGAGGGCGAACTGGTCCGCACCGGACAACACCCGACCACGCCGCCCGAGGTGCTGCACGGCATCGACGCGCTGCGCGCCGAGGTGGGCGACGGCGAGATCCTGGCGTGCTCGTCGGCCGGCGGAGGCCTCCGGCTCGCCGTCGTGGGCCAGGAACGCGTCGTGAGCGCCGAGGCCGGCTACCGGGTCGCACTCAGCGCGGGCGCCAAGATCGTGCACGTCAGCGCGGGCCCGGTCGACGTGAAGGCCTTGCGGGCGTCTTCACCCGACCTGGTGCTGCTCGTCGGCGGCACGGACGGCGGTGACCAGTCGGTCCTGCTGCACAACGCCGCGAAGCTCGCCCGCGTGGCCGTGCCGATCGTGCTCGCGGGCAACGTCGACGCCCAGCCAGAAGCGTTGGCACTGCTGGCGAACCGGACCGTGGTGGCGTGCCCGAACGTGCTGCCCGACGTCGGCCGGCTCGCCCCGGAACCCGCGCGCAAGGCCATCCGCGCGGCCTTCCTGCAGCACGTGATCGGCGGCAAGGGCCTGTCGCGAGGCCCGCGCTTCCGGCAGCTGGTGCGCGCCGTGACCCCGGACGCCGTGCTGGCCGGCGTGTCCAGACTGGCCGCGCAGGACCGCGAAGGCGCTGTCCTGGTCGTGGATGTCGGTGGCGCCACCACGGACGTCTACTCCGCCGTGTCCAAGGTGGACAGTGAGGGTCTGGAAAGGACGGTCGCGCTGCCGCCGGACCGCCGCACCGTCGAGGGCGATCTCGGCATGCGCTGGTCGGCCCCCGGGGTGGTCGCCGAAGCTCTCGCCGAACGCCTCACCACCGAGGACCTGACCGAGGAAGCGCGGTATCGAGCCGAGAACGTCGGCTGGCTGTCCGAAGACCCGGCGGTGGACGAGAAACTGGCGTCGTTCGCGGCGATTCTGGCCGTGCGCAGGCATCTCCGGCAGGTCGACGGCCAACTTGGCCCGCACGGTGCGGGGTTGCTGGTGCTCTCCGGCGGCGTTTTCCGGCACACGCCCGACATCACGCCGATCGTCGAGGCGCTGCGCAGCGACCCGGTGCTGCGGCCCGTGCTGCGGACCGCGGAGATCACCGTCGACCGCGACTACGTGCTGGCACCGGTGGGCCTGCTCGCCGAGTCGGGGCGGCTCGAAGCCGCCGACCGACTGGCGAAGCGTCTGTCGTGACCGCCGTCACGTGAGTGCAACCGGCGGTCGGCAAGATCGGTTAGGAACGAATGTGAAGCGAACAATGACATCGGCCGCGGTGATCGTGGCCTCTCTGGGGATCCTGCTGAGCGGCGCGGGCACGGCCTCCGCCCAGGAGCCGTACGGCAAGTACCCGACGAAGGCCCGGTGCGAGGCCGTCGGCAAGCCTCTGGTGTTCGTCGGGGGTCAAAAGGGCTACGCGTGCGACAGCAACCCCAGTGCCCCCGCCAGTCAGCGCTGGTGGCTGTACATCTGGTGATCTGGACGCCAGCCGGTCAGTCTTCCTCGTCCACGAACTCGAGCAGATCGCCCGGCTGGCACTCCAAAACCCGGCACATGGCTTCCAAAGTGCTGAACCGCACGGCTTTCGCCCGCCCGTTCTTCAGCACCGCGACGTTGGCCGGCGTCAGCCCGACCTTCTCCGCGAACTCGCCGACGCTCATCTTGCGCTTGGCCAGCTCGACGTCGATGCGCACGATGATCGCCATCAGATCACCGACTCCATGTCGGAGCGCAGCGTCGTGGCGCGCTGCAGCAGTGCGCGCATCACGATCAGCACGAGTCCGAACGCGGTGACCCCCGTCGTCAACAAGAACAGCACCATCGGCGCGCCGGGGTCGTCGGCGTTGAAGCCGACCCAGAGGAACACGCCCACCAGCACCACCCACCCGGCCGCGATGGCCCACACCATCACGTTGACCCACTTGATCGCGGCCTCGGTGAAGATCAGATCTTTGCGCACCAGGGTGAGCAGTTTCCACGTCGCGACGATCACCACCTGGACGCAGATCACCCAGAAGATCGAGATGATCGCGCCGGGCCAGATCAGGGGGTCGTTCGGGTTCTGCTGCGCCATGTACATGAACTTCCCCGGCAGGGACAGCGTCTCGAACACGACGAGGATCCCGAACAGGATCACCAGGAAGACCCGGAGGGCGGTCACCGCCCAACGCTCAGCAATCATGCGATCGAGTATCGGTAGTGATCTATCGAAAGTCAATCGGTAGTGATCGTGTTGCAACAGGTCTCTACAGTGATCGCGTGGGATTGCGCGAACGCAAGAAGACCGAGACCCGAGCGGCCCTCTCGACCGCCGCACTGCGCCTCGCCCTGGAGAAGGGCGTCGACAACGTGCGGGTGGACGAGATCGCCGAGGCGGCGAACGTCTCGCCGCGCACCTACAACAACTACTTCCCCAGCCGCGAGCACGCGATCGTCGCGGGCATCACGGCCTCCCGCGCTCTTCAGGTGGCGGAAGAACTCCGCGCCCGCCCGTCGGACGAGCCCCTGATCGACTCGATCGTCGCCGCGTTCGCCCAGCAGTACCGCGAACCCCCGACCGAGGCTCTCGCGCTGATCAACTCCACCCCGTCGTTGCGCGAGGCCTACCTGGACTCGGTGTCTTCGATGGAACCGCCGATCGCCGAGGTGATCGCCGAACGCCTGGGCAAGGACGAGGCCGGCGCCGAGGTGCTGGCCGCGGCGGTGTCCGCCGCCGCGCGGATCGCCGTGCAGCGCTGGGTGGACGTGCGCCCGTCCGGCCTCGTCGTCATGCCGGCCGGCTCCGTGGAGGACCACCTGCGCGAGGCGATCGGGTATCTGGAGCCGGCGCTCAGGTGAGCTCGTCGGCCAGCACGCACATCAGCAACGAGTCGTGCCACTGGCCGTCGCGGAAGAACGACTGCCGCAGCCGTCCGTCGACCTGGAAGCCGACCTTCTCGTAGGACCGGATGGCACGGGGGTTCGCCTCGACGACGCCGAGTTCGATCGAGTGCAGCCGCAGCGTGTCGAACCCGTACCGGCACATCCGGCGCAGCGCGTCCGTGCCGTATCCGGAGTTCCAGTACTCCTGCTCGCCGATGTAGATGTCGACCTCGGCCCGCGCGTTGATCGGATCCGCGTCCCGCAACCGGACCAGGCCGATGAGCTTTCGTTCCGCCAGCGTCTCGATGCACAAGGTGATCCGCTCGTACGAGTTCTCCTGGCGGTCGGCCAGTTGCTTGCGCACGAACTCCAGCGACGCTGGGTAGTAGCTCGCCAGCCACCGCATGACGTCTTCGTCGTTGTACCAGCGGTAAAAGGCGTCGGCGTCCTCCGGTTCGAGGGGCCGCAGTCGGACGAGGTCGCCGGTCAGCACAACTCCTCCTTGAGCACGCACATCAACAGTTCGTCGTACCACTGACCGTCGCGGAAGAACGAGTGCCGCAGCCGTCCGTCGACCTGGAACCCGATCTTCTTGTACGACCGGACCGCCCGCTCGTTCACCTCGACGACGCTGAGCTCGATCGAGTGCAGCCGCAGCGTGTCGAACCCGTACCGGCACACCCGGCGCAGCGCATCGGTGCCGTACCCGCCACCCCAGTACTCCTGCTCACCGATGTAGATGTCGACCGTCGCGCGCGCGTTGATCGGGTCCGCCTCGCGCAACGCGACGATGCCGATGGGCTTGCGCTCCTCCAGCGTCTCGATGCAGAGGGTGACCTTGTCGTGCGAGTTCTCCTTGCGGTCGGCCAGGCGCTTGCGCAGGCCCGCCAACGACTCGTGGTAGTAGCTCTGCAGCCACCGCATGACCTCGTCGTCGTTGTGCCAGCGGTACAACGCGTCGGCGTCCTCCGGTTCGAGGGGTCGCAGTCGGACGAGGTCACCGGTCAGCATGTTCCGGAGCTTAGGAGCCACCCAGCGCGTCGCGCGACCGCGTTTCCGGCTTGCGGGCGAACGGCAGCGGCGGAGACTCCGGCGCGTCCACCTCCAGCAGCCCGGCCGCGATCGCCACCGCCCGGTCCCACTCCGGATCGGAGGTGTAGTCCGAGTGCGCCGACACGCCGGACCGCCACCGCCGCCCGGGGAACGGTCCCCGCTGCGGATCCGGCAACCAGTGGTCACCACCCAGCACCAGCGCTCCGGTGGGCCCGCGCAACGCCGGCGCCAGCGCGCCCTCCGACCCGTCCGGCCGGTAGCCGACGCCGAGCAACATCCCGTCGAACACCTGCCGCCGCCACGTCATCACCGCGCCGCCCAACGGGTCCGTGCCTCGGCACAACGAGCGCCACCGGCCGTCCAGCCCGCCCGCCAGCCTGGCCAGCGACGCGTGCGGCACCACGGCCGGAAAAGCCCGCGGATAAGCCCACTGCAGTTGCGAACCGGCGGTCAGCAGCCCGATCCGTTCGCGATCGTGCGCGGGCAGGTCCTCCAGCAACCGGGCAGCGGCGACGGCGACCAGCAAAGATCCCTGCGAGTGTCCACAGAGGACAACCCTGGTGCCGGGGTCGCGCAGGTGGTCCTGCACTCGGGAAACCAGCTCCGGCACGACCTTCAACGCGTAACAGGGCGGCACGATCGGGTGAGCTTCGCGCGGCCAGAACTGCGCGATGTCCGCGATGATGCCCAGCCGCCGCCCGGACTCCGGCTGCCGCGCCGCGAGATACACCGCCCGCAGCAACGACACCGCCAGCAGACCCAGCACGCCCACGCCGAAGGCCGAGAACGGGAAGGTCCAGGACGCCAGCGGAACGTTGCGCACGCGCAGAACCGAAGCCAGCACGGCACCGACCACCAGCACCGAAGCGATGATCAGGATCATGTGGTGGCCGTGGTTGCGTTCCCACCGGGCCCACCACCACGCGCGCCTCGCGGCCCGGAGGTCGCGCATCCGGCCCGAGTGCAGCAACGAAGCTTCGCGCGCCCACTCCTTGCCCTTGCGGAACGCCCGCCACCGCACCGCGCCGGTGAAGGACGCCACCGCGAAGGTGGTCAACAGCCCCAACGCTCCCGCCACGCCCCACAGCAGGGTGATGTAGTCGTAGCCGACGGGCAGGTGCAGTTCGCTGCCCAACGCCTTGCGCACCGGCAACGCGACCCCGGCGCCGAACCCGCCGCCGAGCAGTCCGGCGATCGCCAGCACCGGCGCGGAGAACCAGCCGCCCGCCCACGGCCGCAGCTCGCGCGGCAGCGAGGCCCACGTCTTGCGCGCCAACAAAGCAGCGGGCACCAGCATCAGCCCGAACAGCACCAGCACGAACGCCATCATCAACGCCACGACCTGCACGGTCACGTCCGCGCCGGGCACCCGCGTCGGCAGCTGTTCCTGCAACCCCACCGTCGTGAGCACCAGCAACCCCGACAGGACCAGCAGCACCCGCCGCGGCCGACGCCCCAGCGCCGCCCGCAACCACCGCCCGCCGCGGTGGGGCGCGCCGCCCGTCGGGTCGTCGAGCAACAACACGCCGAGCACGGACAGGCCGACGAAGACCAGGGAGACGACCCACGCCGTCGTGATCGCCACGCCCATCCCGCCGGTGGCCGTGAGCTGTTGCAAGGGCCCGCCCAGCGCGATCAGGCAGGCCACCGAGAGCGCCGCCACGACGTGCAGGGTCCGCAACGCGGGCGTGTCCGGATCGGTCGCGACGTGCGCGCCGGGCAGGCCGGACGCGGGCCGGCCGTCCTTGTCCTCCGCGTCGGCGATCTCCTTGCGTTCGATCCGCCAGTCCACGTGCGAGATCCGCCGCATCACGGCGATCAGCGCGATGATTGGAAGAAGTCCGAAAGAAGTGCGGAACCAGGGGAACTGGCGCACATCGGCTGGAATGCTGGTCAGGCACTCGACACCCGGCCGCAGACACTGGGCGGCGAGCAGGTCCAGGCTGACCACGGAGACCTGCGCGACCAGCAACGCCGTCAGCAGAAGGGCGAACACCCGCAGCAACGACCGCAGACCGATGCCGAGCAGGTGGGCAGGCAGGTTCCGCTCCGGAACGGGAGGCAGCATCCAGTGAGCGACGTTCGCGATGCTGAACGGGAAGAGCAGCGCCCAGGTGGCCTTGGCCACACCCCCGGACGTCATGCCGCCCCACAGGTACCCCTCGACGACGCGGGGGATCGGCCGTCCCTCGGTCTGCAGCACCGGACCGGGTGCCGGCCTGCGGAGTCTGTCCGCGGGCCGCACGATGCGCCCGAGTCCGTCACCCGCTACGTCCACGGCCGCAACGGCGTCGACCAGCGTCTGCGGCGTCGTCCCCTGCACGCCGTGTACCCGCAGTTCGACGACACGTGTGTCCGGGCCGGCAATCAACACCCGAGACCTCCCTCACCCAGCGTGGGGGTCATAGTGGTGCATGAACGGGCGGTATGGTCGGACGACACCCTCTCTGAAGTGCCCTGGAGGACTTCGCAATGACCTCGGACCGGTTGCAGACCCGCAACGGCATCGACTTCGCAGTGGCCGACCTGTCGCTCCACGAGTTCGGTCGCAAGGAGATCCGGCTGGCCGAGCACGAGATGCCCGGACTGATGGCGTTCCGCCGCGAGTACTCCGGGGTGTACCCGCTCAAGGGCGCCCGCATCTCGGGCTCGTTGCACATGACGATCCAGACGGCCGTGCTCATCGAGACCCTGGTCGACCTGGGCGCCGAGGTGCGCTGGGCCTCCTGCAACATCTTTTCGACGCAGGACCACGCGGCCGCGGCCGTCGTCGTCGGCCCGTACGGCACGGAGGAGGAGCCCAAGGGCATCCCCTGCTTCGCCTGGAAGGGCGAGACGCTGCCGGAGTACTGGTGGACCGCCGAGCAGATGCTCACCTGGCCCGACGGCAAGGGCCCGAACATGATCCTGGACGACGGTGGCGACGCCACCCTGCTCGTCCACAAGGGCGTCCAGTACGAGGCGGCCGGTGTCGTCCCGCAGGCCGACGAGAACGACGCGGAAGAGTGGAAGATCGTCCTCGACACGCTCCGCGCGTCGCTGGCCGCCGACGGCAAGAAGTGGACGAACATCGCGGCGGGCATCCGCGGCGTCACCGAGGAGACCACGACGGGCGTCATGCGCCTGTACCAGCTGGCCGCCGCCGGTGAGCTGCTCTTCCCGGCGATCAACGTCAACGACGCCGTGACGAAGTCGAAGTTCGACAACCGCTACGGCATCCGCCACTCGCTGATCGACGGCATCAACCGCGGCACCGACGTCCTGATCGGCGGCAAGGTCTGCGTCGTCGCGGGCTACGGCGACGTCGGCAAGGGCGCCGCCGAGTCCCTGCGCGGCCAGGGCGGCCGGGTCATCGTCACCGAGATCGACCCGATCTGCGCCCTGCAGGCCGCCATGGACGGCTACGACGTCCAGCGCCTCGAGGACGTCCTCGACAAGGCCGACATCATCATCACGACGACGGGCAACAAGGACGTCGTGATGGTCGAGCACATGGCGAACATGAAGCACCAGGCGATCGTCGGCAACATCGGCCACTTCGACAACGAGATCGACATGGCCGGCCTCGCCCGCTACCCCGGGATCCGCCGCAACAACATCAAGCCGCAGGTCGACGAGTGGGTCTTCCCCAACGGCCGCTCGATCATCGTGCTGTCCGAGGGCCGCCTGCTGAACCTCGGCAACGCGACCGGCCACCCGTCGTTCGTCATGTCGAACTCCTTCTCCAACCAGGTGATCGCGCAGATCGAGCTGTTCACCAAGCACGAGGAGTACGACAACGAGGTCTACCGCCTGCCCAAGGTGCTGGACGAGAAGGTCGCCCGCATCCACCTGGAGGCGCTCGGCGGCAAGCTCACCAAGCTGACCAAGGACCAGGCCGAGTACATCGACGTGGACGTCGAGGGCCCGTTCAAGGCGGACCACTACCGCTACTGAGCACTTCCTGACAGGGGCCTCCCGCGCGCGTCGCGGGAGGCCCCTGTTTCATGTTCGCCGTGGGATTCTTCGGCACGTACGCCTATGAACACGGTTCCTGGAAGACGTTGTCCGAGGGCGAACTGCCGCCGCTGGACGAGCCGTCGCTGTGGATCGACATCCACGACAGCGACATCACCTCGGTCGTCTACGCGCCCGTCGGGCCTGGTAGCGGTGTTGCGTACCTCGGCCTGACGCCGCGCACCTACTTCGAGAACCCGAACGCGTCCGACCCGACCGACGTGCTGCGCGAGGCCGCGGGGCTGGCCGCGTGGTGGGCGCTGCACAACTCCGGCGACGTCGCCGCCAAGCAGGCGGAGCTGCTCGAGTTCCTGGCCTCGGACGAGAACCCGGACGACTTCGAGTGGAACGAGGACGAGGACGTCGACGCGATCGACGACGGCGAGGTGTTCGTCGAGGTCAAGACCCAGCGGTTCCTGGCCGCGCTCGGTCTGCCGGTGCCCTACGACCTCAGCTGACTAGCCTCGGTGCTGTGCATCGCAGCCGACTGTTCGGGATCTTCATCGACACGCCCGCCACCGAGGCCGGTGCGGCCGCGAACTTCTGGTCCGCCGCGCTGGGCGTCCCGGCGCGTCCCGTGGCGGGCGAGGAACAGTTCACGGCCCTGGACGGCGCCGTCCCGGACCTGACCGTCGACGTCCAGGCGATCGACGACGCACCGCGCTATCACGTCGACATCGAGACCGACGACGTGGCGGCAGAGGTCGCCCGGCTGACGGCCCTGGGCGCGGAGCCGGTCTCTCGCTGGCTGGAGTGCCACACGCTGCGCGCGCCCGGCGGTCACCTGCTCTGCGTGGTGCCGGTGCACAGCGAACTCGAGACGTTTCAGAGGCTGGCCCGAACGTGGCCCTGAAACCCTTTGCGGAGACGACGATGATCACAGGGTGACGACAGATTCGGGATCATCGAACGAGTTCTGCTGGATGGACCTCAAAACCCGCGACGTGACCGGCACCGCCGCCTTCTTCTCGCGGACCCTGGGCTGGCACTTCGCGGTCGACGAGGACGACTGGCGCAAGGCCACCAAGATCTCCGCCGAGGGCCACCTGATCGGCGGCGTGAGTGACCTGGCGAACCCGATCTACCCGCCGGGAACACCCGCCCACATCGCCTACTACCTGGCAGTCGACGACGTCGATCGCCGTGCCGAAGTGGCGGTGGCGAACGGCGCTCGCCTCGTCGTGCCTCCGTTCGAGGCGGGCGATCAGGGTCGCATGGCGACGTTGATCGACCCGGTCGGTGCTCCTGTCTCGCTGTGGCAGGCCCGCACCTTCACCGGCTGGAAGGTCCGGCCCGGCCGCATGGTTCTGGCCTGCGACCAGCCTGACGACGCCCGCCGCTTCTACCAGGAGATGACTGACGCCCCGCTGGTCCACGCGGATTTCGTCGCCGCATCCGAGCCCACCGCCGCTCCTCAGTGGGAACTCGTGGTCCACGTCGGCGCTAGCCCTCGCGTTGTGCGCCTGCAGCGCTGACGAACGCCTGCCACGCCCCAGCACTGAACCCGAGCTCGGGACCGGCGGTGTTCTTGGAGTCACGGACGCGCACGACCTGGGCGAACGCAACCTCGACGCACTCGTTGCCCGCGTCGGCGTTGCCGCTGTAGCTGCTCTTACGCCAGGTGCAGTCTCCGGCCACTGAGGTCCTCCCGCGATCGGCTGGCGAGATCCGCCACCATCGATCGCGATTGTTCCTCACTGAGGGCCAGCGCATCCAGTTGCGCGAAGATCGACTTACACGTCTTGACCCCGGCCAGGTCCTGAACGAACACCATCGCGAGGTCGGACTCCGTGTAGGCGACGCTGCTGCGTTTCTCGTACTCCCACAGCACATAAGGAGCCGCGAAGACGCCTGCTGCACCGCTTGAAGCAGGCACGATCCGGATGATGTGGGTGTGGAAGAGCAGCCTCATGAGCTGGTCCTCCATGACCGCATCGCTGCCGATTTTGAGCTGTAGGGCGTTCTCGTGGATGTAGAAGGTGCACAGCGGGCGATTCGGCCGCCTGAGGATCGCTTGCCGTTCCATCCGGAAACGAACAGCCGCCTCGATCTCGTCCGGAGCGATCGTTCCGGTCTGGAAGTGCGCTGTTGCGTAGTCCTCGGTCTGCACCAAGCCAGGAATGGCCGTCAGGCTGTAGCTGGTGATCTTGTCGGCGCTCGACTCGGCCATCGTCACCGTGCGCAGATTGGTGGGCACCTGCACGAAGTAGTGGTCGAACGCCGAGCGGTACCTGTTCAGGAAGTCCTCGATGAAGACCTGACTGCGCCCACAACGGCCCAGGTACTGGATGAGGTCGATCTCGGTGGCGCGGACCTTGCCGTGCTCGATGTTGGAGACCTTCCCCGGATCCCACCCGAGCATCCGGGCGATCTTCCGAGCCCGGAAGGTCGTGAAGCGCTCCCGCACCTGTCGCAACTCATCGCCCAGGTCACGGCTGTACGGAGTGGACGGATCACCGTTCATGGAACTCGACGTTAGGTGATGGAGGAAAAACAACAGCGTGCCCAAACGGGTGGAATCCCGCGATGTGATCATGAGTTGGCGGTAGCTGAGGTGATCAGCAAGCGTTTGCGTCGGCAGTTTTCTGCTACCAACTCGGCATCAGGTTTGCGTGGGAGCGCAGTCATGACGGTGCGAAACGGTGTTGGAGAAGCTCGCGTTCGGCAAGGGCATCGCCTTCCGCGGCAACCTGCTCGACCTGCCCAAGTACGGGCGCGTCCAGCACAGCTACGAGGAGATGCTGGAAGCGCACGACGAGCTGGTCCCGTCGCTCAAGGACCGCGTCACGGTCCTGCACCTAGGTGGCACCCTCCAGGACGAAACCCATCGGCTCTACCTGGAACTCGCGGCCGGCGCGACCCCGCTCGGCGAGAGCGACCGGGCGTTGCTCGGCGAGCTCGCGACCCAGTGCCTCGACGTCGAGCCACCGGAAGCCGTGCCGACCAGGGAGAACCGCGCGATCCTCAACGCGGCCAGGCTGGTCGCGCAGCGGCCGTTGATCGGCATCGACACCGTCACCGACGTCCTGCGACTGGCCGCGGAGGCCTCGGGAGGCGACGTCACGCTCACCAAACCCACTCGTTTCCGGTCGTTCCGCAGGCCTGAGCGCCGGGCGTTGCTCGCTGCTCTCGACGAGGTGGCGGCGAGCAAGCTCGGTGACGTCAACAAGAACCGGGAAGCGTGGAAACGGCTCGGTGAGCGGCTGCATCCGCACGAGCACGACCAGTGGCCGCACGCGCAGGACGTCTTCGCGGTGGCGCGCAAGGACAAGGTCGTCCGGTCGTTCGCCGGCCGGGTCGAGATGGCGTTCCAGGACAACGACATCCGCGCGGCCGTGCGCATCCTGAGCGCGGCACCGGGCATGCTCCTGCGGCAGGTCGACCGGCTGCTGCGGCACGGCACGGAAGAGGACGTTCCGGTCATCGTCGACGCCGTCGCCGCCGTGGCTCCGAGCGTGTCCGGCCGCGTGTTGTGTTCACTCCTCGAACACCTGGAGAACCGCGAAAGCCCGGATGCCGCAAGGGTGTTCGCGAACCAGTCGGGGCGTGCGTGGATCACGCCGGACGCGCGGCCTCCGCTCGCCCGCGAAGCCGTCGCGAGCATCACCGCGGTCCTGGAGGACGAAATCGTCCGCAGGCTGCCCGAAGTGTCGGAACTGACGGTCGACCCGGACCTGCTCGACGTCGTGGTTCCGTTGTCCGGCAATACTTCCGAAGAAGGTTTCGGGGTGCTGCCGCGCGGGTCGAAGGTGCGGCTGGAAGGCGAGCTGCTGCGGTTCTTCGTCCACTGGCGCACGAAGGCGAGGAACACGGACTACGACCTGTCGGCCGCGCTGCTCGGCCCGGAGCTCGACTTCCAGGGCCACGTGTCGTGGACGAACCTCCACGAGGACGGCGTCTACTACTCCGGTGACGTCACCGATGCCCCGGACGGAGCCACCGAGTTCATCGACATTCCGCGGGACGCCTCCACGTCGAGCTATGTCGTGCCGCAGGTGGACGTCTTCGAGGGCGAGGGGTTCAACGAGGTCTTGCTGTCGATGTTCGGCTTCATGACCCGCGATCTGGACCAACGGGGCAAGCCGTTCGAGCCGAGCACCGTGCGCGCACGCGTTTCCCTGCACGGCACCGGCCGGGTCGCGCTGCCCGTCGTCTTCGCCCGCGCCGCAGACGGCTGGGAGGCGACGTGGCTGCACCTGTACCTGCGTGGCGAGGACTGGGGCAACCAGCTCGAGGACAGGAGCGGTGTTGTCGAGCAGACCATCGCGGGTGTGTTGAGCCGCAAGTACTTCACCGTCGCACGGCTGGCCGGGCTGATCCGGCGGAAGTCCACTCCGGACGGTCAGCCGCTGCGCATCACGATGGACAACCTGCTGGACATCGCTGCTAGCGTGGTGAACGCGAGGCCATGAGAGAGCTTCCTTCTAACTCACTTAAAGAGCTAGCCCTCTCGCTTCCCTCGCTCCTAACTCCATTCGACGGCGATGCCCGCGATACCGGGCCCCACCTCGCCGAAGTACGCGCTGACGACGCCGCCGAGCCCGCACACCAGCTCTTCGACGTCGACCGGCGTGGCGTCGGCCGAGGCCCGGAACTGCTTGATGCAGCGCGCGGGCATCGCGCGTCGGTGGAACGAGAGCTGCACCAGGTACGAGCCGCACACGTCGCGGAACGTCCGGTGGCTCCCCGGCGTCGCGCCGCCGGTGTCGTCGACGATCGTGAAGCTGAAGACGTGCTCCTCGCCGGCTGAGAGCCGCCGGTCGAACAACATTTCCACGGCCAGGTTGCGGGAAGCGCTTTCCCGGCGCAGACGCCCCTGCCGGCATCCTTCGCCGACTCTCACCATCGCGTTCTCGATCAGCGAGCCCTCGTCGCAGTGGTGCACCGCCAGGTACCGGTCGGGACCCTGCCGCAGCGCCCGCACGACCAGCCGGGTGGTGATGGAGCGCTGTTCGCGGTGCATTCCGAGTTGGACGGTGTCGTGCACCGACAGCACTTCGAGATCGGCGTTGCCGCGCGCCGCTTCCGGTACGGAGTCGAACGACGCGAGCAGCGGCGCGGGCTCGGGCCAGGTGGCCACCGGGCGCGGCGCGTAGGTGTTGGCGGTCCGCGGGCCGATGAGGTCCAACAAGGACGATGGCGGCAGCCGGAGCACCGTCTCCAGTGCGCGCACCGTGCCGATGGCTCGCGGTACCTCGGGATGGCGCAGGCCGCGTTGCCAGTACGAGAGCGTGGACTGGCCGACCTGAACGCCCTGTTGTTCGAGGTGGGCGCGCAGCCTGGCGAGCGAGAGGCCCCTGTGGGCGATCGCCTCGCGCAGTGCGCGGTGGAACGGCCCGTAGCGCAGCGTCTCGGCGAGAGGGGTCGGTAGACCCCCGGTCGGGTGGCCGATCGGTTCGTTGACCGACTCGGCGTGCCCGGATTCCGCGGCCACCGCGGCACCTACCCTTCACACGCGCCGTGTGACTGTTCACCGTAGTCACTCGTTCTGGTGACCGAAAGATCGGATTTCGCCCGTGTGGGGGACGTAGCGCGGCCGTGTGAGTGGCGGGCAACGATCAAGTTAGGGTTCGCGCGTGGGAAAGCTCGTAGTGATCGAAGGTCTGGACGGCGCGGGCAAGCGCACTCTCGCCAACGGGTTGACCGAGGCGTTGCACGCCCAGGGCAGGACCGTGACCAGCCTCGCGTTCCCGCGCTACGGCGTCAGCGTGCACGCCGACCTGGTCCGCGACGCCCTCTACGGCAACATCGGCGACCTCAGCGACTCCGTGTACGGGATGGCCGTGCTCTACGCGCTCGACCGGCGCGGCGCGGCCGACGAGATCCGCGAGGGCCTCGAACGGCACGACGTCGTGCTGCTCGATCGTTATGTGGCGTCCAGTGCCGCGTACAGCGCCGCGCGCCTGCACCAGGACGAGCACGGGGAGTTCGTCCGGTGGGTCCGCGAGCTGGAGATCGACCGCTTCGGGCTGCCCGTGCCGGACCTGCACCTGCTGCTCCGCGTGCCCGTCGAGGTCGCCGCCGAACGGGCCGCCAGGCGTGAGCAGGCCGACGACTCGCGCGCCAGGGACCTCTACGAGTCCGACGGCTCGCTGCAGGCCAGGTGCGGGGCCGTCTACGACGGGCTGGCGAACATCGGCTGGCTGGCTCCGTGGCACGTGGTCGACGGACGTTCGAATGTGAACTTCTCTTCACTTCTGGCGCCGCTGTTCACTCCATGAGTGGTCGCTCGTGCGCACCGTAACGAAAGGTGAGCTTTCTGCGGATATTCCCGCGACGAGCAGGCCAAACGGGGCGAGGTGGGGCACGTGGAACGACAGTTCCGGCCGGTTACCGAACGAGCGCACACCGCCACCAGCGGCAACGGAACGTGGGCGGTGCGCGAACGCGCGACCGGCAGTGCGACGATATTGAGTATGAAGGCACGCGTGCTCGTCGTCGATGACGACCCCGCCCTGGCGGAGATGCTGACGATCGTGTTGCGCGGGGAAGGCTTCGACACCGCGGTGGTCGCCGACGGTGCCCGTGCCCTGCCCGCGCTGCGCGAGCTCAAGCCCGACCTCGTGCTGCTCGACCTGATGTTGCCGGGCATGAACGGCATCGACGTCTGCAAGGCGATCAGGTCCGAGTCGGGCGTGCCGATCGTGATGCTCACCGCGAAGAGCGACACGGTCGACGTGGTGCTGGGCCTCGAGTCCGGCGCGGACGACTACGTGGTGAAGCCGTTCAAGCCCAAGGAGCTGGTGGCCCGCATCCGGGCCCGCCTGCGCCGCACCGAGGCCGAGCCGTCCGAGGTGTTGCAGATCGGCGATCTCACGATCGACGTCCCCGGCCACGAGGTGCTGCGCGAGGGCAGGCCGATCCAGCTCACGCCGCTGGAGTTCGACCTCCTCGTCGCGCTGGCCCGCAAGCCGCGCCAGGTGTTCACCCGCGAGGTGCTGCTCGAGCAGGTGTGGGGTTACCGCCACGCCGCTGACACGCGCCTGGTCAACGTTCACGTCCAGCGGCTGCGCTCCAAGGTCGAACGGGACCCGGAGCACCCTGAGGTGGTGTTGACTGTTCGCGGTGTCGGGTACAAGGCCGGCCCTCCGTGACAGGTGGCATATGAAGTTCGTTCGGCCGGTGATCGCCAAGGCGCAGTTCCTCGTGGAGGAGGCGCGCAGGCGGTGGGCGGCGTTTGGTGATCTGTGGCGTCGTTCGCTGCAGTTGCGCGTCGTGGTGTCCACGCTCGCGCTGTCGTCCGCCGTGGTGTTCGTGCTGGGCATGGTCCTGCAGATGCAGATCACCAACCAGCTGCTGAACACCAAGGACGAGGCCGCGGTGCGCCAGGCGATGGCGTCGCGCAACCTCATCCAGTCCGATCTGGTCGGTCTCAACCCCGGCCCGGACAGTGTGCAGACGAGGTTCACCAGCGCCATCAACAAACTCGCTGTCGGTGGCGTCGGGACAGACGCCACCACAGCGGGCGCCGGTGCGTTCGAACCCGTCCTGGCCGACGGGCTGGGGGCGAGTGGCGCCGGGCGCGTGCCGTCCGTGGGGCCGCTGGAGGACGTTCCTCGCGGCCTGCGCGAGATGGTCGAGAACGGCGACGAGGGCACCCAGATCCACACGGTGCAGCGCGACGGTGTGACGACGACGTTGTTCGTCGTGGGCCTGCCGATGAGCACGTCCGCGCGCTCGATGCAGCTGTACCTGATCTTCCCGCTGACCTCCGAGCAGCGCACCGCCGAGGTCGTGCAGTCGACGCTGGTGGTCGGCGGCATCGTGCTGCTGGTGCTGCTCGCGCTGATCGCGAACCTGGTGACGCGCCAGGTCGTGCGGCCGGTGCGGCAGGCGGCCGAGGTCGCGGAACGGTTCGCGGACGGCACCCTGCACGAACGCATGCACGTCGTCGGCGAGGACGACGTGGCGCGCCTGGCCGAGTCGTTCAACGAGATGGCCGAGTCGATCCAGGCCCAGTTCAAACAGCTGGAGGAGTTCGGCCAGCTGCAGCGCCGGTTCACCTCCGACGTCTCGCACGAGCTGCGCACGCCGTTGACGACCGTGCGCATGGCCGCGGACGTCCTGCACGCCTCGCGCGAACAGTTCCCCGCCGGGCTCGCCCGCTCCACCGAGCTGCTGGTCGACGAGCTCGACCGGTTCGAGTCGCTGCTGGGCGACCTGCTGGAGATCTCGCGCCTGGACGCCGGTGTCGAGGAGCTGACCGCCGAACAGGTCGACATCCGCGTGCTCGCGCGCCGCGCGCACGACTCGGTGCGCGCGATCTCGACGAGCGCCAACTCGCCCGTGGTGCTGGACCTGCCGGACTCCGAACTGACCGCGGAGCTCGATTCCCGCCGCGTGGAGCGGATTCTGCGCAACCTGCTGGCGAACGCCATCGACCACGGCGAGGGTCAGCCGGTCGAACTCACCATGCGCGGCAACGCCGATGCCGTCGCGATCACCGTGCGGGACCACGGTGTCGGTCTGCGGCAAGGCGAAGCGGAACTGGTGTTCAGCCGCTTCTGGCGGGCCGACCCGTCGCGCAACCGCCGCACCGGCGGTACCGGTCTGGGTCTGTCGATCTCGCTGGAGGACGCACGACTGCACGGCGGCTGGCTGGAGGCGTGGGGCGAACCGGGTCACGGCGCCGTGTTCCGGCTGACGCTGCCGCGCACGCACGGCGCGGAGGTGCGCGAGAGCCCGTTGCCGCTGGCGCCCGCAATCGGGCTGGCACCCGTGGTGGTGGTCGAGGAACCGGTCCCCGTGGAGGAACCGGGCGAGATCGAGCTGACCGAGGCGGAGATCACCTGGCAGCCCGCGGAGCCCGTCGACGGGTCACCCGCGGAGAAGTCTGAGGTTTCGGAGGAAGTGCGGTGAAAAGGCTGGCGCTGCTGGTGCTCGTCCTCGTGACCCTGACGGGGTGCGCGGCGATCCCGACGAACACCCAGCCGAAGCCGATCGGGCCGAAGGACAACAAGGCCTCCAACACCTTCAGCGCACCGGAACCGCGGCAGAACATCGATCCGTTCATGCTCGTGCGCGACTTCATCGACGCGACCTCGAACCCGGACAGCGACTACGCGGCCGCCCGCGCGTACCTGACGCCGGAAGCCGGCAAGAAGTGGGAGACCAAGAACCCCACGATCATCGAGACCTCGTTCTCGACCGTGCCGACCCCGTCGCAGACGCCGCAGGACAAGACACAAACCGTTGCGCTGCAAGGCAAGTACGTCGGCCGCCTGGGCAACGACAACGCGTTCACGCCGCTGCTCGGCGACTTCACGCAGCCGGTGAAGCTGGTGCGCAACAGCGAGAACCAGTGGCGCATCTCGGAGCCGCCGCCGGGCGTCTACATCCCGCTGAGCCTGTTCAACAACAACTACCGCCGGGTGACGCTCTACTTCTACAACCCCGAGTTCACCGTGCTGGTGCCGGACCCGCGCTACGTCGTCGTCCCACCGGCCACGAGCATTCCGACGCGCGTCACCGAGCTGCTGATCAAGGGCCCCGGCGACGCCGTGCGCGACACGCTGGTGAGCGCCCTCGGCCCGGACACCGACTCGTTCTCCGAGACCAAGGAATCCGACGACGGGGCCTTGGAGGTCAACCTCACCAAGGTGGGCAAGGACCTGACACCGGAGAAGCGCAAACAGATCGTCGCGCAGGTGGTGAAGTCGTACTCCGGCGTCACGTCCTCGCGGGTGCGGGTGCTCGTCGACGGCCAGCAGATCCTGCCGGACCAGCGCGACTACCGGCCGTCCGACGTGTCGGCGACCGCGGGTGAAGCGTTGCTGGCGCTGAACGCGAACCTCCAGGGCATGCTCGTGGTGGACGGGTCGATCCGCTCGCTCACCGACGGCAACCCGATCAAAGGCCCCGCCGGCGCCGGCGCGTACAGCGCGGTCTCGGCGGCCCAGTCCCTCGACGGCTCACGCCTGGCCGTGGTGTCTCGCTCGGGTGGCGGAGTGCGGTTGCGGGTGGGCGAACTGGAAGGCGACCTGTCCGAAGTGGACCAGCGAGCGACTTCGCTGAGCAGACCGAGCTGGCTGGTCTCCAGCGGGCCCCAGGAGCCGGGCAGCGAGGTGTGGACCGTGGTCGACAGCAGCTCCGTGGCCCGCGTGACCCGTTCCGACAACGGCAGCTGGACCGCCAAGGCCGTGAACATCACCGACATCGCGCCGTTCGGTGCCATCAGCGAGCTACGACTCTCGCGCGACGGCACCCGCGCGGCGCTGGTGATCGCCGGCAAGCTCTACGTCGCTTCCGTGGTGCGCAACAACCAGGACGTGGCGCTGCGCTCTCCCCGGCAGTTGCAGCCGTCGACGCTGGGCTCCGCCGTGCAGTCCATCGACTGGCTCTCGCAGGACGTGCTGGTGGTCTCGTCCTCGCTGCCTTCGTTGCCGGTCACCAAGGTCTACACGGACGGATCCAAGCTCGACCGCTACAGCCAGTCGAACCTCACCGTGCCGGTGAGCTCGGTGGCCGCGGCGTCGGCGCGGCAGGTGCAGGTGATCGACCCGTCCGGGTTGTGGTCCGCTTCGGACATCACCGACGTGTGGAAAGCCAGCCCGATCCGCGTCTCGCCGGGTGCCCTGGTGTTCTACCCGGGCTGAGACGGCGTGCCCGTCTGCTCGGTTGCGTCCGGCCGCGCCTGAGGCCACAGTTCGGGGTCATGAACGAGGTTCTGCAGCACCGGATCGAGACGACCTTCGCCCACTACGACGTCAACGGCAACGACGTCATCGAGCTCGCGGACCTCTACGCGCTGGCCAACCGGCTGCTGCGGGCGTTCGGTGAGCCCGCGTCGTCGGAGCGGGGCCGGGAGCTGATCGAGACGTCCGACAGGTTCTGGGAGACGCTGGTCGAGCACTGCGACGCCGACCGCGACGGCCGGATCACCCTGGAGGAGTACCGCGCGGCGATGATGGCGGCGTTCGTCGACGTCGACGAGTTCGACGACATGTTCCTGGAGGTCTCCGAGTCGTTGCTGGCGCTCGCGGACACGAACGGCGACGGCCGGGTCGAGGCGGCCGAGTTCCAGGTCCTGCTGCAGGCTCGCGGACTCTCCGAGGCCGAGTGCGCGATCGCGTTCGCGCACGTGGACGCCGATGGTGACGGCTCGATCAGCTTGCAGGAGTACGTGGACGCGGTGCACGACTACTACACGAACCCCGCCGAGGGCACGCCGGGCAGCTGGCTGTACCCGAGGTCCATGCAGCTCACGTGACTCAGTCGAACCGATCGTGGCTCGATGCGCTGCGTCCCACCGAGGACCAGGAGCCGAAGCGAGCCGCCAGCAGTTCCACGCTGCTCGCCGAGCTGACCGAGCTCATCGGGGAAAACCTCGTGGCGTGGGGCGTCGAGCACGCCGGCGGGCTGTTCGAACGGCCGCACGACGTGGCCGACCGGGATGCCGGGTACTCCGAGGCGCGGGTCGCCGAGGCGGTGGTGTTCAGCGCGCTGGTGTCGGCGCGGATCGGGCGGGTGGACAGCAAACGCTCATCGCCGAGGGGGACAGGGCGGCCAAGGCGGCGGTGGTCAGGGGCATGTCCGTCGAGGTGGTCGTCCAAGGCGTGCAACGGACCTACGCCAACGTCAGCTTCGCCACGGCGATCCAGAACGACTGATGCCGAAAGCCTCCTTGTAGTGGCGGTAGCCGTACAGCACGAAGGTGACCACGATCAGCACGTCCAGGACGAGCCACGCGATCTGCGTCACCGCGACGATCCCCGAGCTGTGATGGCCGTACACCACGGCGACCAGGAACTCCCAGGCGATGTTCAGCGCGAGCGGGATCAACGGCATGCCGAAGGACTTGTCTTTGAACCCGCGGTAGACGATGGCCACGTAGGTGATCGACCACATGATTCCGGACATGGCGGGAATGACGACAGAGACGTCCACAGGACTCGCACTCCAACGTTGACGGGCTGTTTCGGACAGCCGGAGTCAACAGTGGACAGTGGCCCCGCGGCCTGCGCTGCCGTCACAACCTTTCGCTCCCGCACTGCGCTCGCATCGTCACCAGGGCCGATGCGGCCGCGCCGACGTCAGCGCCAGCACGGCGTGCGTGCGCACCCCGGCCCCGCGCAGAGCCCGCACGCAGGCCGACGCGGTGGCGCCTGTGGTGACCACGTCGTCCAGCAACACGACGGTCCCCGGCGGCGGTCTGCCGTGGACCTCGACCCGCCCCGCGAGGTTCTGCCTGCGGGCACCGGCGGTGAGCCCCACCGAGTCGACCACGCCGGGCGCGAGCCGCAGCACCGGAGCCACCGCCGCGATCTCGACGGCCCGCGCGATCCGCACCATGTGGTCGCCACCGCGGCTGCGGGCGGCGTTTCGCCGTGACGGCGCCGGCACGAGCGTCCACGGCGGAGGCCCCACCGCGACCAGAGCCGCCGCGACCAGAGCGCCGAACCACGCCACGAGCGCCCGTGCGCCGCGTTCCTTGAAGGCGAGCACGAGTTCCCGTGCGGCGCCGTGATAGGCCGCCAGCGCCCACACCGGCGGCCCCACACCGGGCACCTGGAGTCGTACTGGCGGCCCGAACGTGTCGAGGCACGTGGCGCAGCAGGGAGTGCCGTGGCGGCCGCAGCCGGAGCAGGAGGGCGGGAGGAGCAGGTCGAGTGCTGTCATGGGACCAGGATGGCGACGAGGTCTGACAGAAAATCGGGGCCGGACTCCGGACGGGGTCTTTCGGCACCGCCCACAAGGGTGAAGTTCTGGCGGGGTTGTCGATCTCCTCGGGGTCCAGATTGGACCGGAAACCCCAGCTGAGACAGAGTTCTGTGACCGCGGACCAAGATCCTGTTACGCGCTTCGTCCCGTTTGTCCCAACCTCTGTTGAGCCGATGTTGCAGAACTGAGGCGTCCGCACGTCGGGCCGCGCCGCCGGCTCCGGCGCGGTCGCGGCGGCACGCGGCCTCCGGCCCTGCCCGGTGCCCGCCACCCCAGGTCCTGGTTAACGATTATTCACATCCAGGGGGTTGTTCCTGGAAATACCGGGTATGACCGCCTCGCGAGTGATCAACACCCTTGTCCGCGATTGGGCGAAATCCGCCGTTCAGCCGGGCGTGACTGGGTCGTGATCGGGCAACCGGCACCGATCAGTTCAGTTGGAAGAAGTGCGCCCCGCTCCCGGTAAGTGGATCGGAATCGATCTCTTCCGAGTTTCGGGAACATCACGCGGGGGTCGCCCGTTGGCTGGGTATGAGGCCGCGACTGGACCCGTTCGACGCAGCGAGGCTGCGGTCGAGTGCCGGTGCGCGGCTGCGCCGTACGGGTCAGCGAGATGCCGGTGAGCTGGGTTCGTGGCACGCTCGGGACACGACTCGCAACGCGCTGTCGTCGCGCTGCGTAGTCACCAAAAAAACTCGTCGTTCCCCCGGCAAGGGGGCTTACGCGACGGAGAATCCCAAGCTAACGTGCACCGCTATCAGCGTTCCCGGCCCGCGGGGAGGAGGCGAACAGCCCATGAACCTGGCGCCGTGAGAGCTGAGGGAGACGACCCTCCGCGACACATCCGCGATCCAAGATCGCCACGGCGCTTGAATGCAGTCCAGGCAAAGCTCGCAGCAAAGCGAGGGAGGTCGTGTATGGACATCGTCGTTAAGGGCCGCAACGTCGAGGTGCCCGATCACTACAGGGTGCACGTCGCCGAAAAGCTGGCCCGGCTTGAGCGCTACGACCGCAAGGTCATCCGCTTCGACGTGGAACTTTTCCACGAACCGAACCGCCGGCAGTCGAAGAACTGCCAGCGAGTCGAAATCACCGGCAAGGGACGTGGACCGGTGGTCCGTTCCGAAGCCTGCGCGGGTGACTTCTACGCCGCGCTCGATTCTGCGGTCGCGAAGCTCGAGAACCGCCTGCGTCGGTCGCACGACCGCAGGCGAGTCCACCACGGGGCACGGGCCCCGATCTCGGTGGCGGAAGCGACAAGCGGACTGGGAGATATCCCCTCCGCAGGCGAGAGCATGACGTCACGCCGCGCGAAGACCGCGGTGCTCGACGCACCCGAGGCCGACTACGAGGGCATGGCGGAAGTGCCCGCGCAGCGTTGGGACGACGGCCTCGAAGACAAGTTGCCCGGACGCGTCGTACGCGAAAAGGAGCACGCCGCCAAACCGATGACCGTCGACCAGGCCCTCTACGAGATGGAACTGGTCGGACACGACTTCTACCTGTTCGCCGACACCGAGTGCGGGCGCCCGAGCGTCGTCTATCGCCGGAAGGGATTCGACTACGGCGTGATCAGGCTCGCCTGACCTCGTCCGACGCGGTAACCACACACCCACCTTCGACCGCCGCCGCCCCGCACCCCTCGTGTGCGGGGCGGCGGCGCGCGTCTACCGCCGTTCGGCACACGCTTGTTCACCGTCAAGGTGAATTCGGCCGGACCAGGAACCTTTACGCGGGCCTCATGCGTTCTCCACACCAGTAGCCGAGTTCGGGGGCACGGCGACAGGCGTCCTGCGCAAGATCGCAGATACGGCACCTGACCTGCACATACCAGGTCGGGCGAACCAATCCGCCTGTGTCCGTGCACACATCTTGGCGACTTGCCTACGATGGGCAGGGGAAAGGCGTCCGACGAGGGCGCGCCGCGATACAGGTGATGAGGTCTATCCAGATGGTGCTGTCCCGACTGCTCCGCTCCGGCGAGGGCAAGATGCTCAAGCGCCTCCGCAACATCGCACAGCACATCAACCACCTGGAAGACGAGGTGGTGGACCTCTCCGACGCCGAGTTGCGCGGCAAGACCGAGGAGTTCAGGAAGCGCTACGCCGAGGGCGAGACGCTCGACGAACTCCTGCCCGAGGCGTTCGCCGTGGCCCGCGAGGCCGCGAAGCGCACGCTGGGCCAGCGCCCCTACGACGTGCAGCTGATGGGCGGCGCCGCGCTGCACCTCGGTCAGATCGCCGAGATGCGCACCGGTGAGGGCAAGACGCTGACCTCGGTCATGCCCGTCTACCTCAACGCCATCGCCGGCAAGGGCGTCCACGTCATCACCACGAACGACTACCTGGCCAAGCGCGACGCGGACTGGATGGGCCGCGTGCACCGCTTCCTGGGCATGACCGTCGGCGCGATCCTGTCCGAGATGACGCCGGAGCAGCGTCGCGTCTCATACAACTCGGACATCACCTACGGCACGAACAACGAGTTCGGCTTCGACTACCTGCGCGACAACATGGCGTGGAGCCTGGACGAGTGCGTGCAGCGCGGCCACTACTACGCCATCGTCGACGAGGTCGACTCGATCCTCATCGACGAGGCCCGCACCCCGCTGATCATCTCCGGCCCCGCCGAGCAGTCGGCGCGCTGGTACACGGAGTTTGCCCGGCTGGCCCCGCGCATGCGCGGCATCGACGTCACGCAGCTCTCCCAGAAGGACCGCATCGAGGTCATCGAGGAGAAGTCGAAGTCGTACCACTACCAGTACGACGAGAAGAAGCGCACGGTCGCCGTCACCGAGCTCGGTGTGGAGTTCATCGAGGACCAGCTCGGCATCGACAACCTCTACGAGGCCGCGAACACGCCGTTGGTGGGCTACCTGAACAACGCCCTCAAGGCGAAGGAGCTCTACAACCGCGACAAGGACTACATCCTCCGCAACGGCGAAGTGATGATCGTCGACGAGTTCACGGGTCGTGTGCTCTCCGGTCGTCGCTACAACGAGGGCATGCACCAGGCCATCGAGGCCAAGGAGGGCGTGGAGATCAAGGCGGAGAACCAGACCCTCGCCACGATCACCCTGCAGAACTACTTCCGCCTCTACGAGAAGCTCGGCGGCATGACCGGTACCGCCGAGACCGAGGCGGCCGAGTTCCACCAGACCTACAAGCTGGGCGTCGTCCCGATCCCGACGAACCGCCCGCCGCAGCGCAAGGACCAGCCCGACCTCGTCTACAAGAGCGAGGAGGCGAAGTTCGAGGCCGTCGCCGAAGACATCGCCGAGAAGCACGCCAAGGGCCAGCCGGTCCTGATCGGCACGACGAGCGTCGAGCGCTCCGAGTACCTGTCGAAACTGCTGGTGCGCAAGGGCATCCCGCACGAGGTGCTGAACGCGAAGCACCACGACCGCGAGGCGCTGATCATCGCGAAGGCCGGCCGCAAGGGCGCCGTCACCGTCGCGACGAACATGGCCGGTCGCGGTACGGACATCGTGCTGGGCGGCAACCCGGACATCATCGCCGACCACGAGCTGCGCGAGCGCGGCCTCGACCCGGTGGAGACGCCGGAGGAGTACGAGGCCGAGTGGGCCAAGGTCGTCGAGGAATTGACGACCCTCGGCAAGGCCGAGGCCGACGAGGTCCGCGAGGCAGGCGGCCTCTACGTGCTCGGCACCGAGCGCCACGAGTCGCGCCGCATCGACAACCAGCTCCGCGGCCGCACCGGCCGTCAGGGCGACCCCGGCGAGTCGCGCTTCTACCTGTCGCTGTCGGACGAACTGATGCGCCGCTTCAACGCGTCCATGGTCGAGATGGTCATGACGCGCCTGAACGTGCCGGACGACGTGCCGATCGAGCACAAGATGGTCACCCGCGCCATCCGCAGCGCGCAGACCCAGGTCGAGCAGCAGAACTTCGAGATCCGCAAGAACGTCCTCAAGTACGACGAGGTCATGAACCGCCAGCGCACGGTGATCTACGCCGAGCGCCACCGCGTTCTCGCCGGCGAAGACCTGAAGGAACAGGTCGAGCACATGATCGTCAGCGTCGTGGAGGAGTACGTCAACGGCGCCACGGCCGACGGCTACGCCGAGGACTGGGACTTCGACAAGCTCTGGACCGCCCTCAAGACCCTCTACCCGGTCTCGGTGGACGCAGGCGAGCTCCTCGAGTCCGATGAGGACATCACCCGCGAGTACCTGCGCGAAATCCTCGTCGAGGACGCCCTGCAGGCCTACCGCAACCGCGAGGCCGACATCGACGGCCGAGTGGGCGAAGGCGCCACCCGCGAGCTGGAGCGCCGCGTCCTGCTGTCCGTGCTGGACCGCAAGTGGCGCGAGCACCTGTACGAAATGGACTACTTGAAGGAGGGCATCGGCCTGCGCGCCATGGCGCAGCGCGACCCCCTCATCGAGTACCAGCGCGAGGGCTTCGAGATGTTCAACGCGATGCTCGACGCCCTGCGCGAGGAAACCGTCGGCTTCCTCTTCAACCTCCAGGTGGAAGCAGCCGAGCCGGAGCCCGCCGAGCCCGAGGTCCCCGTGACCCTGGCCGCGGCCCCGCAAGCCCTTCCACAGGTCTCCGGCAACGGCGGCGGCGGTGGCGCTCGTGCCCGCGCCCGCGCCGCGGCAGCCGCCCAACAGCAGGCCCAGCAGCAGGCCCAGGCCCCGGCCGGCCCCGCCATGGCCCAGCTGTCGAGCGGCAACGCCATCCCGCCCGCCCTGCGCGGCAAGGGCCTCGGCGGCCCCGGCCAGCAGAACCTGAGCTACAGCGGCCCGGCCGAGGACGGCGGCGTGGAACAGCACGGCGAGTCCAACGGCGCCCCCGGCCAGCAGGGCGGCGGCACCCGCAAGGAGCGCCGCGAGGCAGCCCGCCAGGAGGCGAAGAACCAGCGCAAGAAGCGCTGACGCCAACAACCCCGCACCTCCACCGCGTGGGCCGCGTTCCTCAGGGAGCGCGGCCCACGCGGCGTTTCGAGCCGCGAATGCACCCCGGTCCCGCGCCAACGAGCGGGCGCACCCGCCACCGGAACGCCGGGCAGGCTCGCACAGGGGTGCGCCCGTGGCAACACCGCGACAGGTACGCCGTGGCGATGCCTCGATGGGTGAGGCGCGCAGGGGCAGCAGATGTGTGTTGTCGCAATCGTCGCGCAGCCCTCGCAAGCCGACCCGCGCGGCGGCCGAGCCCCTCACTCCAGCACCGTGAACGCGGTGAACCACCACCGCCTACCCCGGTACTCAGCCCGAGCAGCCACCGCCAGCACCCGCTCCCCCCTCCGCACACTCACCGAAATCTCCGCCACGAACCGCGAGGGATGACAAACCCGAGGCGCCCGAACCATCCGAGTGCTCCGAGCCCGAACCGCAGAAGCCAACCGAGCAGCCACGCCAGGCACCGCGACCTGCCGCAACAACCGCCCAGGCCGGCGCCCGTCCAACACCTCCAAAACCGCCCGCATCAACCCGACGGCATCAAGCGCAGGCGACGGCGGCTCCGGCACCGGCACCCACACAGGCCGAGGCCGCGGCCGAGGGATGACCCGAACACCGACCGGCGGCTCATACGCAGGCAGACGACGAACAACTGGGGGCATGCCGAACCAGGCGAGCCGCGGCCGTCATCAGGACACACAGCACCCGAAAGTGGGTACCTTCCACAACGTGCTGAAAGCCCTGGTGCTCGACTACGGCGGCGTCCTGACCGACCCCGGCGAGGACAACCCGTCCGAACCGCCGCTTCTCACCGCGCTGCGCAAAGCCAGGCAGCACGGGCTGAAAACCGCCCTGCTGTCCAACGCGGACGGCTGGTGGCAGCCGCCGGCCAGTTGGCAGGGGCTGTTCGACGCCACGGTCATCTCCGGCGAGGTCGGCCTGGCCAAGCCGGACCCCGACATCTACCTGCTGACCGCCACCGAGCTGGGCCTCGAACCGCGGGAGTGCGTCTTCGTCGACGACCTTCCCGTCAACGTCCGGGGAGCGGCACAGGCGGGGATGGTCGGCGTCCACCATCGGTCGACACGGTCCACCCTCGAGGAGTTGGAGATCCTGCTAGCGATCGCGCTCCGCGATTGAGGGTTCACCCCGCAGCGTAATTGCTCGCTATTCGGCCAAGCACTACGGTCGATTAAGCAAGTAGTCGAATGCTTAGGGGAGAAAATGCGAAGAATTGTCGCTTGTGTTGCAGTCGCTATTGCAGCCACGGCAATTGCATCACCCGCGCGGGCGCAGGGTCCGCGCGATTGTTATGACGAATACCAGCGCAACGGGCGCAGCGTCGAGGTCTTCTGCGACTACGGCGGGCCCGGCCGGTTCCAGGCCGTCGCGCACTGCTCCAACGGCCTGGGGTTCTACTGGGAGCAGTTCGGCACGGTCGGCCGGGTCAGGGGCGCGTCGTCGTTCGCCGAGTGCACGTCACTGCTGGGGCACCCGCAGATCAGCGACTACCACGTCCGCTGGCTCTGAAGGCGTCAGAAAGCATCACTGGGCCCGCCGCACGAGCTCGAAGCAGAGCACAGCCGCCGCCGAGGCCACGTTCAGGGATTCCACGCCTGCCGCCATCGGAATCGACAGCCACGACGTGATGTGCGGCCGCACGTCGTCGGTGATGCCGGAGGTCTCGCTGCCCAGCACAAAAGCAGCGCGACCGCCGAAGGACGCGGAATAAATCGTGTCCGACGCGTGGGAATCCAGCGCGTAAAGCGGGTAGCCGGACGCCCGCAACAATGCCGAGGCCTCCGCCGCGGTGCCGCAGCGCAGCACGGGCGCTCGGAATGCCACCCCGGCGGAGGCCTTCACCACCAGCGGGTCGATCGAGGCGACGCCACGGCGCGGCACGACGATGCCGTCGATGCCCGCGGCGGTCGCGGTGCGCAGGATCATGCCGACGTTCGCGGGCGTCGTGATGCCGTCGAGCACCAGCACGGACCGCAGCCCGCCTTCTTCCAGGGCCAGCGCCAGCGGCTTCATGCGGGGCGCGACCACGTCGGCCAGCACGCCCTGGTCCTGCTTTCCGTTGCCGGCCAGCACCTTCACGCGTTGCGCGGTGGCGCGTTGGACGGCGACACCGCGGGAGCGGGCCG
This sequence comes from Lentzea alba, assembly GCF_011067745.1. GTDB lineage: Bacteria > Actinomycetota > Actinomycetes > Mycobacteriales > Pseudonocardiaceae > Lentzea > Lentzea alba. The sequence goes on along the minus strand of NZ_JAAMPJ010000001.1, from coordinate 1,110,622 downwards.
CGTCGAGGATCTCGCGCGCCGCCGGGCCGCGGGCCGTGTCGGCGAGCACCACCTTGTCCACCGACAGCGCCGGGTCGTCCAGCGCCTCCAGCACTGGCTTGCGGCCATAAACGGTGACGAAGCGGTCCTTGGGCGAGATCTCCACGGAGAAGAGAGTGACAGAAGCGAGCAGGCCAGGCTCAAACGGGTGAAGAGCGCGACTAGAGCCGTTCGGCCCTTGTGCTTTGGATCATATGCATGATGATCGTCACATGACGGCAGGTATGCGCAGCGTCGCGCAACGTCAACATCTCGCGAGCGGTCAGGACTCGGATGTGTTCATCCGGTCCGACGGACTGCTCGTCAAGCGCACGCGCACCGGCCGTGACCTGCGGCGCGAGGCCGAGATGATGTCGTACCTGAGCGGTCACGGCATCACTGTGCCGCGGGTCTACGAAGCCGCAGCAGACGAGCTCGTCATGCAGTACGTGCCCGGCCCGCGGATGTCCGAGGAGATCGGCCGCAAGCCGTGGCTCGCCGGCAGCCTCGGCAGGGAGCTCGCGGACCTGCACCACCGTCTTGACGCCGTCAAAGCCCCCGACTTCCTCAAAGGCGAGGGCAACCTCCTGCACCTCGACCTGCACCCCGGCAACGTCGTGCTCGGCCCGGAAGGCCCCGTCGTGCTCGACTGGGCGAGTGCCACCAAGGGCGACCGCAGGCTCGACGTCGCGCTGAGCTGGGTGTCGCTCGCCGTCGCCCGCCTCGCGCCGGTCAAGAAGCTCACGCGGTGGCGGTTCCTCAGGTCGTTCATGGCCAACGTCGACCCGAAGGCGATCGAGGCGATCCCGGAGGCCGCGCGCATCCGGCTGGAACGCCACGACCGCGACCCGGCCGAACGTGCCGCACTTCAAAAGCTGATGGACCGCGAACGCCACTAGGCTGGCGCACATGCCGGACCGACTGTCAGCGCTGGACGCCTCGTTCCTGTACCTGGAGGACTCCACGACGCCGATGCACGTCGGCGGCGTCGCCGTGTTCCGCCGGCCCAAGGCAGGCTTCGACTACGACAAGCTCGTCGACCTCATCGAGCAACGCCTCAGCCTCGTGCCGCGCTACCGGCAGAAGGTCGTGCACGTCCCAGGCCGCATCGCACGGCCCGTGTGGGTCGACGACCCGGACTTCGACGTCACCTACCACGTGCGCCGCAGCGCCCTGCCCAAGCCGGGCAACCAGACCCAGCTGCACGACCTGATCGCGCGCCTGATGTCACGGCCGCTGGACCACTCGCGCCCGCTGTGGGAGATCTACCTGGTCGAAGGCCTCGACAAGAACGAGACCGCGGTCATCACCAAGACCCACCAGGCCATGATCGACGGCATCGGGTCGCTGGAGATCGGCCAGGTCATGCTGGACGTGTCGCCGACGCCGCGCACGAACGTCGAGAACCTCTGGATGCCGCAGCCGGAGCCCAGCGCGCTGCAGCTCGTGGCCGACGCCGTGACCGACATCGTGCACAGCCCCGGTGAGCTGGTGGAGAACGTCCGCAGCGCCGCACTCGACACCGTCAACACGGTCGAGAAGGTCTTCAACGCGTTCGGCATGCTCGCCTCGGCCGTCCGCACCGCCGCGACGCCCGCGCCCGGCACGCCCCTGAACGTCCGCATCACCTCGCCCCAGCGCCGGTTCGCCGTCGCGCGGGCCCAGCTCGACGACCTGCGCGCCATCCGCAAGACCCACGGCGGCACGGTCAACGACGTGGTGCTCGCCGCGTTGAGCGGTGCGATGAGGAACTGGCTGCTCAGCCGTGGCGAGAACGTCACCGGCAGCACCACGATCCGCGCGATGGCACCGCTGAGCGTGCGCGACGCCGACCCGGACTCGGGCAACAACGTCAGCGCGTACCTGGTGGACCTGCCGGTCGGCGAACCGAACCCGGTCGTGCGTCTGCACCACGTGAGCCACGCGATGCGCGCGCACAAGGAATCAGGCCAGTCCGTCGCCGCCGACGCACTGGTGAAGGTCTCCGGCTTCGCACCGCCGACGCTGCACGCACTGGGCGCGCGCGCCGCGTCGTCGTTCTCGCGCCGGCTGTTCAACGTGATCGTCACGAACGTTCCCGGCCCGCAGGTGCCGCTGTACGCGGCGGGAGCGAGAATGACCGAGATCTTCCCGGTCGTCCCGCTCGCCAAGAACCAGGCGCTGGCCATCGGGGTGACGTCGTACGACGGCGGTGTTTACTTCGGGCTGAACGGCGACCGCGACGCCATGTCCGATGTGGACGTTCTCGCGACCATGGTCGAGGAGTCGGTGGAGGAACTGATGGGAACGGCGAGCGCCTGATGAGGGTCTACATCCCGGCCACCGTGCCGATGCTGCGCACGTTCGTCGACACCGGCGAGCTGACCCCGATCGGCGGCACGGCCTTCGCGCTGACGCCGGCGCTGCGCGAGTCCTACGCCGCGGGCGACACCGAAGAGCTGGAGTACGCCGCGATGCTGGACGCCGCACGGGCGTCCCTGCGGCTGCTGGCGGGCGACGAGAAGGCCGAACCGCGCCGCGCGGTGATCGCCGTCGACATGGACGACGTGACGCTGCGCCCGGACCTCGACTTCTCGGTGGTGAAGGTCGCCGGCACGTTCACCCTGAAGGACGTCGCGTCCGTACACCTCGACACGGCCGAGGCGGAACAGGACGTGCGCGCGGCAGCGGACGTCGTGGACGCGGCGGACCTGGGCGACCCGGACGCGGAGTTCGCGCTGGGCAGCGCGGAGGACCACGAACTGGCCTGGTACGCCGCGCAGGAGCTCGCGTTCGTGCTCGAACTTCTCTAGGCGCGACGCTGGTCGGCGATCTCGGGCAGCTGCGTGAAACCGGCTGCCCGATAGGTCGCGACAGCACCGGTGTTGAAGCTCGGGGTGCAGACGACCGCGCTCGACGAACCGAGCTCCCGCAACGCACGAGCGGCGGCGACGGTGATCGCCTTGCCGTATCCGCGACCGCGATGGTCCCGGTGCACTCCCATCGGTTCGAGCAGCCCTGGCCTGCCCGGACCGGCTGACCACACCGTCACGGCCGCGGCCGCGTCGTCGCCCTCGAAGGCGACCAGGCAGCGGGCGTCGGCGTAAGGCGAGCCGGCCGCCATCGCGTGCCAGCGCTCGTCGACGAACGTCGACCTCTCGAACGACGCCCGGATCACCGCGGCGTGCAGGTGCGCCCGCTCCGGCCCGATCACCTCGATCCGCACGCCGGGATCCGGCACCGGCTCCGCGAGGTCGCGGCGCAGCGGCGTCCACGGGTCGGCGGACTGCCAGCCGCGTTCGAAGAGCAGCTCCTGAAACCGCGTGTCCCTGGGAGAATCGATGCGGACCGTCCCCGCGGGCAGCACGCCGCGCTCCGGGTCCTCGACGTCCTCGACCAACTGCCGGGCCAGTTCCTCGTCGTGGCGGGCATCCGGCGCGATCGTGAACCGCAACAGGTCCGGCTCGTCCAGCAGCCCGACGGCGAGCAACCGGCCGTCCCGGCGCCAGGTCCGCACGGCCGCGGCCGTCGCTTCGGCGCCGAACCGCCAGAACCAGCCGACATCGCCCGGATGCAGCTGAAAAGGCGAGCCGTCGTGCTGCCACTCCCGCAACGCGCGCACGGCTTCGTCCAACCCGGTCACGTCCGGCGTTTCCAGCGTCACATGCCCTCCGCGGGTTCCCAGAGCTCGATCCGGTTCCCCTCCGGATCGACGCACCACCCGAACCGCCCGAACTCCGAGTCCTCGGTCTCCGGCAGCACCTCGACCCCGCGTGCCCGCAGCTTCGCCATCAACGACGGCAGGTCGTCGACGCGCAGGTTCAGCATGGTGCGCTGGTGGGGTTCGCCGATGTAGTCGGTGTCCTGAGCGAACAACGCCATCGTCGTCGTGCCCGGCCGGTCGGACGTCGCGGTGTCGAGCCAGTGGAAGGTGACGGCGCCCTTTTCGCTCATCGGGACGCCGAGATTGTCGCGGTACCAGGCGGCCAGGCGCGCAGGATCTCGGGAACGCAGGAAAACCCCGCCGATGCCAGTCACCCGCGCCACCCGACGGACCCTACTACCGCGTGCCACGATGGGGGAATGGACGCCGTAACGTCTGCACCCGAACCGGTCAACGAGCCCGTGCACACATACGCTCCTGGTAGCGCCGAACGCGCGAGTCTCCAGCAACGCATCGCAGAACTCGAGGGCACCACCCACGAGTTGACGATGACCATCGGCGGTCAACAGCGCATGGGCGGTGGCGACCGCATCGACGTGGTGCAGCCGCACGACCACCGGCACGTGCTCGGGGTGACGGCGCAGGCCACCAATTCGGACGTCGCGGACGCCATGCGCGCGGCTCAGCACGCCGCCCCCGGCTGGCAGGAGCTGCCGTTCGACGAGCGGGCCGCGGTGCTGCTGCGGGCGGCCGACCTGCTCGCCGGGCCGTGGCGCGACACCCTCAACGCCGCCACGATCCTCGGCCAGTCGAAGTCCGTTCAGCAGGCCGAGATCGACGCCGCGTGCGAGCTGATCGACTTCCTCCGCTTCAACGTCCACTTCGGCCGGCGGATCCTGGAGGAGCAGCCGGTCTCGTCCCAGGGCGTGTGGAACCGGATGGACCACCGGCCGCTCGACGGGTTCGTCGTGGCGATCACGCCGTTCAACTTCACCGCCATCGCGGGCAACCTGCCGCTCGCGCCCGCGTTGATGGGCAACACGGTGCTGTGGAAGCCGTCGCCGACGCAGCAGCTGGCCGCGCACTTCACCATGCGGCTGCTCGAAGAGGCCGGACTGCCGCCGGGCGTGATCAACCTCCTCACCGGCGACGGCCACGCGGTGAGTCAGGTGGCGTTGCGGGACAGGTTCTTCGCGGGACTGCACTTCACCGGCTCCACGCGCACGTTCAAGGCGCTGTGGCAGACCATGGCGGGCAACCTCGACAACTACCGCGCCTACCCGCGCGTCGTCGGCGAGACCGGCGGCAAGGACTTCGTGCTGGCGCACCCTTCCGCCGACCCCGACGCACTCGTCACCGGTCTCGTCCGGGGAGCTTTCGAGTACCAGGGCCAGAAGTGCAGCGCCGCCTCACGCGCGTACATCGCGCGTTCGTTGTGGGACGGCGGGGTTCGCGAACGTCTGCTGGACATCACGAAGTCGTTGTCCTACGGCGATGTCACGGACCTGTCGGCGTTCGGCGGCGCCGTGATCGACCACCGCGCGTTCGCCAAGCACGAGGAAGCGCTGCTGATGGCGTCCGCGTCCACTTCGGTCGAAGTGCTGGCCGGCGGCTCGTGCGACGACTCCGTGGGCTACTTCGTCGATCCGACCGTGCTGCTCGGCACCGACCCGCACCACGACATCTTCACCACCGAGTACTTCGGCCCGATCCTCGCCGTGCACGTCTACGAGGACGCGGACTTCCCGTCGATCATGGAGACCATCGACACCTCCACCCCGTACGCGCTGACCGGCGCCGTCTTCGCGCGTGACCGCGTGGCCGTCGAACAGGCACATCGCGCGTTGCGGTTCGCGGCCGGCAACTTCTACGTCAACGACAAGCCGACCGGCGCCGTTGTCGGGCAACAGCCGTTCGGCGGCTCCCGCGGTTCCGGGACCAACGACAAGGCGGGCTCGATCTACAACCTGCAGCGTTGGACGAGCCCGCGCGCCATCAAGGAGACCCTGGTGCCGCCGACTGATCACAAGTACCCGCACATGGGGTAGTTCTGTTCAGGAATTCCGGGGTTTCCAGCCGGTGGCCTCGGTGAGCTTCGTGCTCACCACCCGCTGCGACCGCGAGAACACCTCGAACGACGCGGCGAACCTGCCCAGGAAGGCCGGCAGCCGCGTGATGCCCAGGTCCCGCTTCAACACCGGCGTACCGACGTTGTAGATCCCGGGAGGCGCGTCCAGCACCGCCACGGCAGCGGCCGCGGCGTCACCGGGGTGCACGACGGACATCCAGCCGTCGCCGATGAGCACCGGCGGCGACTGCGCCTCGCCGCCGATCAGCATCCCGATGCGCAGGAAGACCCCGCCGGGGTGCGCCAGGACGTTGTGCTGCGCGGTGACCGAACTGGCGATGTGCCCGACCGGCTTGAGCGGCGCGTCCTCGTAGAGCTCCCGGTCACCGCCGTCCGCGTAGACGAACGAGATGCCCTCCTGCACGATCCGCCCGACACCGGCCATCCGCGCCGCCTCGGCCACCGCGGCACTGCCCTCGGTCCGGATGCGGTTGTTCTCCGCCCAGGCACTGGCCAGGACGGCCTTGGCGCTCAGCGGGATGCGGGTGGCGAGGTTGACGACGGCGTCGTAGCCGGTCAGCGCGGTGGCGAGCTGCCGCGCGTCGAACATCGAGGTCGTGCGCCGGTCCAGCACCCCGACCTCGTGTCCGGCCGCCCGCAGCAGCGGCACCGCCTCCCGTCCGAGCACACCCGTCGCACCGATCACGAATACCTTCATGACCAGGGGACGAGACAGCGCGTCAGGACGTGACAAGCCGCTTGAACGCCCGCTGTGCCTTGCCCAGCGCGATCGCCGACACCTGGTCGCCGGAGGTCGCGTTCCGCAGGCTCGCGATGACCTTGTACGACTCGGTCGCGTTGACCGCGACGAGGTAGGTGCACTCCGTGATTCCGGGTGCGACGGCGAACGACACCGCCGCCGAGTGGCCGTCACCGATGAGCGACTCCCTGGCGTTCTCCGGTTTCGCGTAGGCGTCCGCGAACACCACCAGGACGAGCAGGTCTGACTCGGCGCCCGTCCCCTCGCGGAACGCACACGACCGCGGGAGGTCGGGGTACGGCGCCGGTGGATCGGCCAGGGGACTGTCGAAGTCCTCGGCGCTCAGCAGCAGGCACGGGTCGGCGGGCAGCTTGCGCGGCGTGTCGATGCGCGGCGACGTCGTGGCGACCGTCGTGGTTGTCGTCGTCGCGCTCGTGGTGCTCGGGGTGGACGTGACCGGAGCGGCGGCGCAACCGGTGAGCAGGAGGAGCAGTGGCAGGTAGCGCTTCATGAGGCCTTCGGCATCCGTGTGAGCACGTCGGTGATCAGCGACTGGGTGTTGAGCAGCAACCGGGATTCGTTGCCGCCCTTCTGCCCCAACGACACCGAGAGCGAGTGCTCCGGCGCCACGGCCGCCCACGCGGCGCACGACACCTGTGCCGCGTCGCCGCCGCACGAGAACCACACGTGGTGGCCCTCGATCAGGCCCTGGTGGCCGCCGGGGTTGGCGGCCTTCTCCGCGTCGTAGGCACGCGGCAGCACGCCGACGAGCACGACGAGGTCGTCGGGTGCACCGGTGCCGAACGTGGCCGCGCAGGTGCCCGGGATCTGCTCGTAAGGCGCGGGCGGGACGGAGAACGGGCCGTACTTGTACTTCGTGAGGTCCTTCTCGGTGAAGAGCGTGCACGGGTCGACCGACGCGACGTTGCGCGGCGTGTCGATGCGCGGCGACGTCGTGGTCACCGTCGTCGTCCCCGTCGTCCCCGTCGACGCCGCCGTGCTGGTCGTGCTCGGCGGCGTGGCTCGTGGCTGCGTGGTGCACGAGGCCAGGGCCACCACCAGCCCGACCGCCCCCAGAAGTCTGATCACGCCCGAAGTGTGACTGATGGGCGCAATCTCATTCCGGGTGTTCGTCCAACCCGGCCTTGGACGCCAGCAGCCGCCGCAACGACGCCAACCGGCCCGGCGCGTCCGGCACGAGCTCGTCCAGCATGCAGCCGGGATCCTCGGGCGCACCCAGATGGCCGCAGCCGGGCGGGCACTCCTCGGCGGCCTCGGCGAAGTCCGGGAACGCCTTCACGATGTCGTCCGGCGTGATGTGCGCGAGGCCGAACGAGCGGATGCCCGGCGTGTCCACGACCCAGCCGCCGTCGGGCAGGCGCAGCGCCACGGCCTGGGTCGAGGTGTGCCGGCCCTTGCCGACACCCGACACCACGCCCACCGCGCGGTTCGCGTCCGGCACCAGTTTGTTGACCAGCGTGGACTTGCCGACACCGGAGTGGCCGATCAGGCACGACACCGTGTCCGTCAGCCGCGCGCGCAGGACGGCGGGCTCCTCGTCGAACCGCGTCACGATGACCGGTACGTCGAGCTCGGTGTACAGCGCGAGCAACTTCTCCGCGGACGCGAGGTCCGACTTCGTCAGGCACAGCACCGGTTCCAGGCCGCCGGCGTACGCGGCGACCAGGCACCGGTCGATGAAACCCGTGCGCGGCGGGGGATCCGCCAGCGCTACCACCATGATGAGCTGGGAGGCGTTCGCGACGACGACCCGTTCGAACGGATCGGTGTCGTCCGCGGTCCGGCGCAGCACCGAGGTCCGCTCCTCGACGCGCACGATGCGGGCCAGCGTGTCCGGCTGGCCCGACGTGTCACCGACGATGCCGACCTGGTCTCCCACCACCACGGGCGTGCGGCCCAGTTCGCGCGCACGCATCGCGGTGACGACGACACCGGACTCCAACGCGCACGTCCAGCGGCCGCGGTCCACGCCGATCACCATCGCGCTCTCGGCGTCGGCGTGTTCGGGTCGCCTCTTGCTGCGCGGCCGCGTCCCCTTGCCGGGGCGCACGCGCACGTCGGACTCGTCGAGGTTGCGCCAGTCCCGCTTGCTCACTTCTACGCGCCCCCGCCGAGCATGGCGTCCCACATCCCCGGGAAGTCGGGGATCGTCTTGGTGGTGCTGCCGATGTCGTCGACCTCGACGCCCGGCACCAGCAGCCCGATGATCGCGCCCGCGGTCGCCATCCGGTGGTCCGCGTAGGCCTTCCACACGCCGCCACGCAACGGCGCCGGCTCGATGATCAGGCCGTCCTCGGTCTCGGAGGCGTTGCCGCCCAACCCGTTGATCTCGTTCACCAGCGCCGCGATCCGGTCGGTCTCGTGGCCGCGGATGTGCGCGACACCGCGGATGACGGTCTGTCCCTCGGCCAGCGAGGCCAGCGCTGCCACCGTCGGCGTCAGCTCGCTCTCGTCGCGCAGGTCGATGTCCAAACCGGACAGTCGCGCCGGCCCGCGCACCGTCAGCCCGCGCTCGGACAACTCGACCGTGCATCCCATGCGCTCCAGGATGTCGCGCACCGAGTCACCGGGCTGGGTGGTCGAAGCGGGCCAGTGCGGAATCGTCACCTCGCCACCGGTCACCGCGGCCGCCGCCAGGAACACCGTCGCGTTCGACAGGTCCGGCTCCACGTGCCACGTGCGGGCGGCGATTGGACCGGGCTCGACGTGCCACAGGTTCGCCTCGGTCTCCACCCGGACGCCCACCGAACGCAGCGTCTGGACCGTCATGTCGATGTGCGGCAACGAAGGCACGGGCTTGCCGTCGTGCCGCACCGTCACGCCCTTCTCGTACCGCGCGGCGGACAGCAGCAGCCCGGAGACGAACTGCGACGAGCCCGACGCGTCGATCGTCACCTCGCCACCGGCCACCGATCCCGTGCCGCGCAACGTGAACGGCAGCGAGTCGCCCTCGATGTCCGCGCCCAGCGAACGCAACGCACTCAGCACGGTCGCCATCGGCCGCGTGCGGGCGTGCGGGTCGCCGTCGAACCTGATCTCGCCCTCGGCCAGCGCGGCGGCGGGCGGCAGGAACCGCATGACCGTGCCCGCGAGACCGCAGTCGACGTCGGCAGGCCCGCGCAACGCACCGGGCGTCACGTCCCAGCCGCCGTCCTCCCGGTCGGCGAAACCGACGCCCAACGACGAGAGTGCGGCGGCCATCAACACGGTGTCCCGGCTGCGCAACGGCGCGTGCACGGTGGAGGGCCCGTCGGCCAGTGCCGCGAGCACCAGCACGCGGTTGGTGATCGACTTCGAGCCGGGCACCGGCACGGTCGCGTGGACTGGACCGGGTGCGCTGGGAGCTGACCAGTGCTGAGTCATGCGTGAATGATCCCGCATCCCCAATGGCGTGGCTCGCACAGGTGTTCCCGACGTGCGACGATGACGACTTCGGAGGTGATCGGTTTTGTGCGGTAGGTACGCCTCCACCAAGGACCCGGCGCTGCTGGCGGCCGAGTTCGACGCGGTGGACGGGACCGGCGACGAAGCGCCGGGGGCGGACTACAACATCGCTCCCACCAAGCACGTCATGGCCGTGGTCGAGCGCAAACCAGAGGACGAGGAGCTGGAGCGCAGCATCCGCGTCATGCGCTGGGGCCTCGTCCCGCACTGGGCCAAGGACCTCTCCGGCGCCGCCAAGATGATCAACGCCCGCGCCGAGAGCGTGCTGACCAAGCCCGCCTACAAGCAGTCCGCGATCAAGCGCCGCTGCATCCTTCCCGCCGAGGGCTGGTACGAATGGCAGCCGGGCGAAGGGCGCAAACAGCCGTACTTCATCACCCTCGGCGATGGCGCTTCGCTGGCCATGGCCGGCATCTGGTCGGTGTGGTGGAAGGACGACGTCCCCACCGTCACGTGCGCGGTGCTCACCACGGACGCCATCGGCGCTGTGACCGAGGTGCACCACCGCATGCCGTTGCTGCTGCCTCAGGACCGCTGGTCCGCCTGGCTCGACCCGACGTCCCTCGACCCGAGCGAGCTGCTGGCTCCTGATCCTTCGATCGTCGACGCGCTCGAACTGCGCCCGGTATCGACGGCGGTGAACAGTGTGAAGAACAACAACGCCTCGTTGATGGACCGCGTCTCGTTGACTGAAGACGAGAAGCCCGCACCCACGTTGTTCGAGCAGTCGTGACGACGCTGTTGGTGGACACGCCGCACGGCCCCGCGCGGGCCTCGCTGCACTGTGCCCACGAACCGCGTGCGGCACTGCTGCTGGGCCACGGCGCCGGTGGTGGGGTGGAGGCCCCGGATCTGGTCGCCGCGTGCCACGCCGCCAACAAGGTCGGCGTGCACGTGGCCCTGATCGAGCAGCCCTACCGCGTCGCGGGCCGCCGTGCCCCCGCGCCGGCCAAGCAGCTCGACACCGCCTGGCTGTCCGTGGTCGACGACCTGGGCGAACGCTGGTTCGACGGCCTGCCGCTGGTGTTCGGCGGCCGGTCGTCGGGCGCGCGCGTGGCCTGTCGCACGAGCGTCGAGGGCCAGGCCGTCGCGGTGCTGTGCCTGGCTTTCCCCGTGCACCCGCCGGGCAAGCCGGAGAAGTCCCGCATGGCCGAGCTGGACGGTGTCGAGGTCGCGACCCTGGTCGTGCAGGGTGAGAACGACCCGTTCGGCCAGCCCGAGCGGTCCAAGCACCGCGAAGTCGTGCTGCTGCAGGGTGACCACTCGCTCAAGGCGTCCGTCGCGGACGTCGGCCGATCTGTCGGCGAATGGCTGGACCGGGTTCTGCGTCCGCTCGACTAACGTCCTGGATCATGAGCGACTTCGACGAGCACGGCCGTCCCGAACCGCCGATGGACGGCGACGAGTTCGCCACCCTGAACGGCTTCCTGGAGTGGCAGCGCGCCACTCTCGCGTGGAAGACCAAGGGCCTCGACGCGGAGCAGCTCAACCGGACCGTGGCGAAGTCGTCGATGACGCTCGGCGGCATCCTCAAGCACATGGCCTACGTGGAACAGCAGTGGTTCCACGTCGTGCTGCAGGACCGCGAGCCGCTGGAGCCGTGGGCGAGCGTCGACTGGAAGGCCGACAACGACTGGGACTGGCACTCGGCCGCCGACGACACGCCTGAGCAGCTCAACTCCCTCTGGCAGGACGACGTCGCCCGAGCCCGCAAGGCCGTCGAAGAGGCCCTCGAAACCGGTGACCTCGGCCAACTCGCCAAGCGCGCGCCGTGGAGCGACGGCCGCAGGATGAGCCTGCGCTGGATCCTGACCCACATGGTCGAGGAGTACGCGCGGCACAACGGTCACGCGGACCTGCTCCGCGAGGCGATCGACGGTCAGACCGGCGAATAGCGAGCGCCGGCTCGAAACGTTTCGATACAACCGAACGCGGATCGAAGGCGTTTCCGGTGTGTCCGGGCAACACCAATCGAGAAGCATTCGGAGTACATGTGAGCATGCTCGGCAAGACCGCTGTGGCACTGGCCGGTGCCGCCCTCATGGCCGTGACGGGAACCTCGGTGGCCCAGGCCGAAACCCCGTGGTGCACCGGCAGCGACCTGGTGATCAGCGCCCACCGCATGAACAAGCCGTCGGCGAACAAGACGCAGCACTGGATGAGGTTCGCCCCCGCCGAGGGCGCCTCCTGCAAGATCAGCGGCACGCTCGGCAACGTGCGCTTCGTCGACGAGGGAGGGCGGGAGATGAACCTCCAGGTGACCGGGGGCGAGCCCGGGGAGGACGTCGCGGTACCGGTCGGCGGGATCTACGAGGCCGCTGCCTACGTGATCTCGACGATCCAAGGTCCCCAGGTCTTCCCGGCGTCGATCCATTTCGACCTGCCCGGCCAGGACGGCCCCGGCGATCGTGTGGCCGTCGCCTGGCCGTCGGGTATCGGCGCGCTCGTCCAGGTGGGAGGCCTGCGGAGGCCGGCTGACTAGGACACGGCTCAAGCGCTGATCGAGGCCACCACGGCCGAGGTCAGGCGAACCAGTTCGGCAGGCGTGATCTCGACTTCGAGGCCACGCCTGCCGGCACTGCAGAACACCGTCTCGAACTCCAACGCCGATGAGTCGATGACGACCGGCAGCCGCTTCTTCTGGCCCAGCGGCGAGATCCCGCCCGCGACGTACCCGGTGGCGCGCTCGGCGTCGGCGACGACGGCCATCTTGGCCTTCTTGCCCTTCAACGCCGCGGCGAGACCCTTCAGGTCGAGCTGCCCGGTGACCGGCACGACGCCGACCGCGAGCTTGCCGTCCACTTCGGCCACGAGCGTCTTGAAGACGCGGCCCGGCACCAGCCCGAGCGCCTCGGCCGCCTCCAGCCCGTAGGACTCGTGGCGGGGGTCGTGCTCGTACGAGTGCAAGGTGTGCGCCACCCGCTGCTTGTCCAGCAACGCTGTGGCGGGCGTCCCACGTCCGGCCATGCGGAATTACTACCAGCACGTTCGTTGTTACTGAGGACGTGGTGACGAACATGCTCGAGCGGCCCCGCGTAGAGTCAGACCCGACCCAGAACCAGTGGGAAGGGAGCGCGGTGCCCGCCACCGGCACGACGGAGACGACGGCGGAGCGAGCCGCGCGTTTCGAGCGCGACGCGATGCCCATGCTCGACCAGCTGTACTCGGCGGCCCTGCGCATGACGCGCAACCCGGCCGATGCCGAGGACCTGGTCCAGGAGACGTTCCTCAAGGCCTACTCGGCGTTCGCGTCCTTTTCGGAGGGCACGAACCTCAAGGCCTGGCTGTACCGGATCCTGACGAACACCTACATCAACGGCTACCGCAAGAAGCAGCGCCAGCCGATTCAGCAGCCGACCGACGAGATCACGGACTGGCAGCTGGCGCAGGCGGAGAGCCACACCTCGTCCGGGCTGCGCAGCGCCGAGGTCGAGGCACTCGACAACCTGCCCGACAGCGACGTCAAGGAAGCATTGCAGCGGTTGCCGGAGGAGTTCCGGATCGCGGTCTACCTCGCCGATGTCGAAGGCTTCGCGTACAAGGAGATCGCAGACATCATGGGCACCCCGATCGGCACGGTGATGTCCCGGTTGCACCGGGGCCGTCGCCAGCTCCGCGACATGCTGGCGGACGTCGCCCGCGAGCGCGGATTCCTCCGAGGAAGCAACGGAGACGCGTCATGAACTGCGGCGAACCCCACGACACCGACTGCTCAGAGGTGCTGTCCGAGGTCTGGCTGTTCCTGGACCAGGAATGTGACCAGACTCGCCGTGCGGCGCTGCAGACGCACCTCGACGAGTGCCATCCGTGCCTGGAGCAGTTCGGGCTGGAGGAGCACCTCAAGGCGCTGCTCGCGCGCAAGTGCGGCGGCGACTACGCCCCGGCCGACCTGAAGGCGCGCATCAGGGCCACGATCGTGGAGATCCGCTCCGAGGACTGAGTCCTCGCCCAAGACAAAAGGCCCTGGTCACGTGCTCGTGACCAGGGCCTTTCGCAGCACTCAGGCGTTGGGGCGCTTGCCTCGGTTGGCGCCGCCCTTTTTGCGGTCGCGGCGCTTGCGAGCACGCTTCGACATGGGTGTCTCCTAGGATCAGAACTGCTTCAACCACCAGTTTCTCATGGAGGAGTTCTGTCTACCCTCACGGACCTGCTGGCCGAGCACACCAAGCTCTCCGGCGCCGCCGTCGACCACCTCCAACTGGTCGTCGCGGAGTGGCAACTCCTCTCCGACCTCTCGTTCGCGGACTTCAACATGTGGGTGCCGCTGGACGACCACAAGTTCCTCTGCGTCGCGCAGGCCCGTCCCACCACGGCGCCGACGGCTCACCCGGAGGACGTGGTCGGCAGCGAGGTGGACACCGAGGAACACCCGCAGCTGCGCCGGGCCATCGACGAGTCGCGGATCTGCCGCGAGGAGGACCCGCGCTGGCACCTGGGCGTCCCGGTGCGGCGCGAGACCATCCCGGTGCGGCTGGGCACCCAGGTCATCGCGGTGCTGAGCCGCAGCACGAACCTGGCGGTGCCGCGGGTGCCCTCGCCGTTGGAGATCTCGTACCTCGGCAGCGCCGCCGACCTGTGCCAGATGATCGCGGACGGCACGTTCCCCGCCCCCGAACCGTCGCCGGACGTGCACACCAGCCCACGTGTGGGTGACGGCCTGATCAGGCTCGATCCGTCCGGCGCGGTGGTGTTCGCCTCGCCGAACGCCCTGTCGGCGTACCACCGCATGGGCCACGCTTCGGACCTCGTGGGCGTGCACCTCGCACCGCTCACCCGCAGCCTCATCGGCGACCCGTTCGACGCCACGGAAGTCGCTCAGCGGATCAGGCAGGCGTTGGACGGCCAGCCGTCGATGCGCATGGAGGCCGAGTCACGCCGCGGTGCCGCCGTGTTGTTCCGTTCGTTGCCCCTCAGGCCACGCGGGCAGGCCGCGGGCGCCATCGTGCTGTGCCGCGACGTCACCGAGGTGCGCCGGCGCGACCGCGCGTTGATGTCCAAGGACGCCACCATCCGCGAGATCCACCACCGGGTGAAGAACAACCTGCAGACCGTCGCGGCCCTGCTGAGGCTGCAAAGCCGCAGGTTGAGCAACCCGGAGGCGAAGGAGGCGCTGGCCGAGTCGGTCCGCCGTGTGACTTCCATCGCACTGGTTCACGAGACGTTGTCGATGTCGGTCGACGAGCGAGTCGATCTTGACGACGTGGTCGACAAGGTGATCCCGATGATGAGCGACGTGGCGGTCACCGAGACTCAGGTGAGCGTGCGTCGGGAGGGTGGTTTTGGGATCGTTCCGGCCGAGATCGCCACTCCGCTGGTGATGGTGCTGACCGAGCTCGTGCAGAACGCCTTCGAGCACGCTTACGCCCCTGGCCAGCGCGGAGAGGTCGTCGTGCACTCCGAGCGGTCCGCGAAATGGCTCGACGTGACGATCACCGACGACGGAAAGGGGCTTCCGCCCGGTTTCTCCCTGGAGCGCACGGATCGTCTCGGTCTGCAGATCGTTCGGACCCTTGTGGATTCCGAACTGAGGGGCTCGTTGAGCTTGCGGCGAAGGCCCCGAGGCGGTACAGAGGCGGTCCTGCGCGTGCCGCTCAGAGGGCGGCGCTAAACTAACGCCGTGCACACGTGACGATCAGCCTCAGCGGTCTCACGTGGTCATGCGGGAGGGTGTGCAAACAAACGAAGAAGCCCGACACCTGGCACGGTGTCGGGCTTCTTCTTTATGTGTTGTTCGCGGCTAACTGCCTGGTCAGGCGTTGCTGCGGGCCCGCGTGCGGGCGTTGCGGCGCTTGAGTGCGCGGCGCTCGTCTTCGCTCATCCCGCCCCAGACGCCGGCGTCCTGGCCGCTCTCGAGCGCCCACGCGAGGCAGTCGGAGACGACGGGGCAGCGGCGGCAGACGGTCTTCGCCTCGGCGATCTGAAGCAGCGCGGGACCACTGTTCCCAACGGGGAAGAACAGCTCGGGGTCCTCGTCGCGGCAGATCGCGCGGTGGCGCCAGTCCATTGGAACTACTCCTCAGCAGTAGGCGCGCACAAGGGCACGCCGGTTGTCAGCGGTCGTTTTGGGGTGCTTGTGAATGCTTTCACGAACGGCTGGGATGTCAAGGGGTTAGCACTGACCCGGTGAGTGAACTCACCCAAAAGATCGACAGCGTTCACCTGGGGTTTAACGCTCTGCTGTCACTCGACTGCAGTACATCCCGGGTGAGTACCGAGACAGTCACGAACCGATCACGGACTGTCAAGTTGCTTATACGGCAACAGTCAACGAGTCGGGGACTGCCCGGAACTCCACCGCAGTCGTCATGCCGAGGAAATCTCCGTCGACCTGGAGGTTGGCGGGCTCCTCGCACTTCACTCTGACATAACCCACGTCATCACGCCGAACGAGATTCCCGCCCTTGGGATTGCCCGTCGCCAGGACCTGGGCGATGTACCGCCCGACCGTGGGCACCCGCAGCGTCTTCAGGGCACTCAGGCCGAGGCCGCCGTCGAACGACGTGCTGGGGTTGAGCTGGATGGCCCGGTCGCCGAAGTACGTCCACGGGTCGGTGTTCGACACGAACACCATGCCGACGTCGTTGAACGGCGCCTCGCCCGGAACCTCGACCGTGAAGTGCTGCGGCTTGCGCACGTTCTGCGCATAAGCCCCGAGCGCGACGCTCAGATAGAGAGCGGGGCTCGCGTTGCGGCCCTTGGCGCGCTTCTTCTCCACGCCGGCGACGACGTCGGCGTCCAGGCCCATGCCCGCGTTGAACGTGAACCAGCGGCCCTTGCCGCCCTCGACGACGTCCGAGAAGACCTGACCGAGCCCGATCCGGCGCTTGGTGCCGTGCTCGATGGACTGCAGCAGCACGTGGGTGGCCTCGACCGGGTCGCGCGGGATGCCGAGCGCGCCCGCGAAGACGTTCGCCGAACCGCCGGGCACGACGCCGAGCATCGGCTTGTTGGGGCGGGGGCCGCCGCGCAGGATGCCGTTCACGACCTCGTTCACCGTGCCGTCGCCGCCGTGGGCGATGACCAGGTCGAACCCGTCCTCGGCGGCCTTGCTCGCGGCGTCGGCCGCGTGGCCGCGGTAGGAGGTCTGGATGATCTCCAGCTGCACGTCGCTGGCGAGCGCGTGCGCCAACACGTCACGGCCCGCCGGCGTTGTTGTAGTCGCCTGCGGGTTCACCACGAGAAGAGCGCGCACTACTTGAGGGTAAGACAGTGCGTGACCGTCAGCGGCGCGCATGTCCTCCCTCAGGGTGGCTCCAGCCTCACGAAAGTGGCGCAAATCTCCCTTCCGTCAGCACCGCGTGCGCCTCGCAGACGAGTGCACCCCGGACGACCGCCGGCTCGCTGAAGGCCCCTTGATCTTCCCGCGCCGAGCGTGCCGAGAGAGCCCTCCAACCGGGTGGCCTACGATCCGTGACCAGGTACAGAACGTGAGGAAAGGTCTCCTGTGACTACTGGGACCCCGGCGCCACCGCGCTCGGTGCGCGTCGCCGCCGTGCTCACCTTTCTGCAGGGTCTGGGCGGTGTCGGGCTGGCCGTCGCGCTCGCCGTCCGGGTGATCGGCGGGGCGACCCCCGCGGGCCCGATCCTCGGCGCCGCCGGTGTGCTGGTGATCTGGTTCGGCGGCGCGATCCTCGCGTCGGTCCTGTTGTTCCGCGGTGAGCACGGTGCGCGCACGCCCGTGATCGTCACGCAGCTGCTGTTGCTCGGCTGCGCCTGGTACGCGTACGGACCGTCGGAGCAGCAGCTGCTCGGTTCGCTGGGCGGCATCTACTGCGTTGTCGTGCTCGTCTTCCTGTTCACCCGTGATGGCCGCCAGTGGGCGTTGGGCCTGAGCGATGTGAACGAAGGTGACAAAGCCGACTAACGGAGGGTGGTCACGGTCACACGACCGAGTGAAGCTGTGCGTGGTTGCTTAACCACTCCCTGCACTCACGAGGTGACCAACCATGCGTGTTCTGACCGCGATCGCGGGCGCCCTCCTGGCGGCGCTCTCCCTCGCTCCCGTGACGGCTTCGGCAGCGCCCGAGGACCCGAACATGTCGCCGATGATCATCGGCGGCGGCTACGCGTCGAACTTCCCGTACGCCGCCCGGCTGTTCTTCAACGGCCGGGAGAACTGCTCCGCCACGAAGATCGCCCCTCGGTGGATCCTGACCGCCGAGCACTGCGTGTCGGGCAACGGCACGTACACGTTCCGCGCGGGCAGCCTGGACCAGACCTCCGGCGGCCAGCTGGTGACCGGTACCCGGATCATCAAGCACCCGTCGGCAGACCTGGCGCTCGTCCAGGTCGGCACGACGATGACGGCGCCGTTCTCCCCGCTCGCCGGCAGCTCCGACGGCGTGACCAGGGGCCAGACCGTGCAGCTCTACGGCTGGGGCGCCACCTGCACCAACCAGCCGGAGATCAACTGCCAGTCGCGCTACCTGAAGGTCGCGAACACCAGCGTCACGAACCCCAACGGTTCGGACTACCGCGGTGGTCGTGCGATCTCCGTCCAGCGCATCGACGGCATCGCCGCCGGTGGTGACTCGGGCGGCCCGATGTTCGCGGCCGGTCGTCAGGTCGGCGTCGCGTCCACCTCGGACCGCGCAACGCGCTCCAACTACACCCGCATCGCCACCTACCGCTCCTGGATCACCACCAACGCCGGCGTCTGATCTGACCGCACGCGGGGCCCTTTCGTACTGTGTGACAGTGCGAAAGCGCCCCGCGTGCCATCTGCGGGCGTCACCCTGCGTGTTCACTAATGGTGGATGGACACGAACGGAGTAGCCGGTTACCGTGCCTCCAGCGTTCGCGCGCTCGGGGAGCAGGGTGAGGTGCGCAGTGCAGGACGGCCCGAAGCGGGTGACCACCAACGGCGATTCCGAACGCCCAAATGTGGCTCGCCTGTTCGACTACTACCTCGGCGGGGCACACAACTTCGCGGTCGACCGCGCGGTCGCCGAGGAGAGCATCAAGCACTTCCCGGTCGCCGAAATGGCCCGCACGATCAGGTCTTTCTCCCGGCGCGTGGTGCGGCTGTGCGCGGAGGAAATGGGCATCCGCCAGTTCCTCGACCTCGGTAGCGGCATCCCGACCGCGGGCAACGTGCACGAGGTGGCCCAGTCCATCGACCCGTCGTGCAACGTCGTCTACGTCGACCACGACCCGGTGACCGTCGCTCACGCCCGCACGATGCTGCGCGACAACCTCAACGCCGCCATCGTGCAGTCCGACGTGTGCGACGTCGGAGCCGTCTTACGAGACCCGGAAACGCGCCGTCTGATCGACTTCACCAAACCGACCGCCGTGCTGATGGTCGGCATCCTCCCGTACGTCTCCGACGAGCCCGCGGGTGTCGTTGCGCGCTATCGCGCCGCGTTGTGCGAAGGCAGCGTTCTGGCGTTGACGCACCTCACGAAGGACGTCGAGCCTGGTCTGGTGGACCAGCTGCTCAATCTCTCGAGCGAGATGGGGTCCGCGCTCGTGCCGCGGTCCAAGCAGGACGTCGAGGACTTCGTCTGCGGGCTCAAGCTGCTCGAACCCGGACTGGTGCTCGCCGCCCACTGGCGGGCGGACGGCGAGCTGCCGGGTACCTCGGCGCTGGCCGACGCGTCGACCTATGGCGCGGTCGGCGTCATCTAGTTCGTTTTTGCTCGCAGTGTCTGGCCGGTCGTCGTCGTGCTGTTCGTGACCGACGTTCCGGTGCTCTTGCGCCACAGCAGGTCGTTCGCGCCAGTGCTGCGTTCCACCTTCACGCCGTTGAGCGAGATGTTCTGCACGCTGTCGGTGGTGAACGCGGGCCGTCCGTCGTTCTTGTCGAACTCGATCGTGCTGTCGATGAACTTCACGTCGGTCGCGTTGCGGATCCAGAACCCGAACGCCGGCCGCACGCCGAAGATGCGCGGCGGGTACTCGCCGGAGACCTCCGGCGGGCTCTTCGAGGCGTCGGATTCCTTGTGGTTGCCGGGAACCGTGAGTTTCACGTTGTCGAAGGTCAGGCCCGTGATCTTCGAGTCCGACCGGCCGGAGATGGTCGACGCGTACTCCGGGTCGCCGGGGATGTCGCGCGGCGCGGTCAGGTTGGTGCCGGTGATGTTCCGATACGTGATGTTGCGGATCTTGCCCGCCGGCGGGTTGTTCGGGCAGCGGCCGCGCTTGCCGATGTGGATGAAGATCGGCGAGGCGGTCTTGGTGAGCTGGATGTTGTCGTAGACGACGTCCTCGATCACCGCGCCGTCCATGGACACCATGCCCAGCCCCGCCTTGGAGGCGCCGGTGACCTTGAGGTTGCGGAACTGGATGTTCTTGAAGCTGCCGCAGGTCTCCGAGCCGAACTGGATCGCGTTGTTCTCCGTCGACCCGATGGTGGAGTCGCGGACGACGTTGTTCTCGCTCAGGAACGTCTTGCCGGTGGCGTAGTCGCTCTTGAACGCCACCGCGTCGTCGCTCGCGACGATCGTGGAGTTCGACAGCTCGACGTTGGAGCTGTTGATGAAGTTGATGCCGTCGCGGTCGTCGGGGCTGTCGACGGTGATGCGGTCGAGCTTCATCCCGTTGCAGCCGTTGACGATGATCGCGAAGTGACCGGCCTCCCGGAACGTCACGTCGGTGATGTTGACGTTCTTGCAGAACTTGAGCGACAGCATCTTGTCGCCCTTGCCGGCCGGGATGTTCTCACCGGTCTCCAGCTTGTTGGCGCCGTCGATGACGCCCTTGCCGGTGAAGTTGACGTTCTCGACGTTCTCGCCCCACAGCAGCGCGTTGCGGAAGTGGCTGTGCCCGAAGTCCTGGTACTTCGAGTTCGGGTTGGACTCCGGCGCGTCGATGCCGCTGCCGGACGCCACGATCCGCGCGCCCTGCTGGACGTTGATGGTGACGTTGCTCTTGAGGTGGATCGAGCGGGACAGGTACGTGCCCGGCGGGATTTCGACGATCCCGTTGCCGGCCGCGCTCGCCGCCGCGATGGCCTTGTCGATGGCGACCGAGTCGATCGCCTTGCCGTCGCCCTTCGCGCCGTAGTCCTTGACGTTGAAGCTGGCCGCCTTCGCCACGCCCACCGGTGCCACGACCACCGCTAGTGCGACGAACGCGCCGGTCAGTCGACGCCTCATCGTTGAGAGGTCCTTCCTCGTCCTGCGTCGAGGGCGGCGGCAGCCCGGCGTCTGAAACGCACTGAAAACGATTTCATTTCTGACCTTAGTGAAGGCCGGGCCTGAAGTACAGGGGTGACTTCGTGGCCCGGCCTGTCAGAGTGGTGCGGCTCAGCCCTGGTAGGCGCCCTGCGGGCCCGCGAGCGCGGCCGGGCCGCGGTACTGCGCGCCACCGAACGCGAGGATCGCGTAGCCGATGATGCTGAACAGCCACAGGCCGACGACGCCGAAGACGGAGTCCTTGCCGAAGGACTTCGAGATGTCCATCGAGACGATCAGCGCCATGATGATGTTGACGAACGGGATCAGCATCAGGATCAGCCACCAGCCGGGACGGCCCGCGACCTTCAGCCACACGTAGATGTTGTAGATCGGGATGATCGCCGCCCAGCCCGGCTGACCGGCCTTCGTGAAGGTCTTCCACATCACGACGACGGCGAAGACGATGAACGCCAGGTAGATGATCGTGCCGACGATGCCGATGCCTGCGGCGGCGGACGGGTCGATCTCGGTGGTCGGGTCAGTGCCCACGGTCGTTCCTTCTTTCCACGCTTACTTTTTGTGCCGGGGGATCGGCGAGCGGGGACGCTGCCAGGACCGTGGACCGGTCCTGTGTGGAATTCCCGTTTCGTGAGCTTTTCGAGACCTTCCGTCAACCTTCAGAGTGAAGAAGCCAGCTTTTGCAGCGCTTCATCGGCCACTCGCATCACCGTCCACTCGTCCATTGGGACGGCACCGAGTTTCTTGTAGAAACCGATGCTGGGCTCGTTCCAGTTGAGGACCGACCACTGGAGCCTCGTGTAACCCTTGGCGACGCACTCCTGGGCGAGTGTTTCCAGAAGTTTCCTGCCGATGCCGCTGCCGCGTTGCGCCGGCGTGACGTAGAGGTCCTCCAGGTAGATGCCGTGCACGCCGTCCCACGTCGAGAAGTTGAGGAACCACAACGCGATCCCGACGACCTGACCGTCCACTTCGGCCACATGGCCGAACAGCGCGGGGTTGTCGTCGAACAGCGCGGTGTGCAACTGCTCGGAGGTGAGGTGACACTCCTCAGGCGCCCGTTCGTACAGGGCGAGCTCGTGCACCAGCTTCACGACCGCGTCGACGTCACGCGGTTCTACCCGTCGGATCATCAGATCTCCCAAGCAGGCACGTTGAGCCTGCGCACCTGCGGGTCGCCCCGCTCGTCGCCCAGCTGGCAGATGCCCGCCGGGTCCAGTCCGAAGTGGACACCCTGGTCGGGTGCCAGGCCCAGCCACGCCGCGATCAGCACGCGACTGAAGTGCCCGTGGCCCACCAGCACCACGTCGCCGCCGGGCAGGATCTTGCGCACGTCGGCGAGCACCGCGCGGGCCCGCTCCTGCACCTCCGCGTGCGTCTCGCCGCCCGGCATCGGGTGCGTCCACACCGTCCATCCCGGCACGCGCTCGCGAATCTGCGGCGTGGTGATGCCCTCGTAGTCGCCGTAGTCCCACTCGGCGAGCTCCTCGGTCGTCGCGTTGACCTCCAGCCCGGCCAGCGCGGCCGTTCTGGTGGCACGCTGCCGCGGACTCGTCAGCACGAGCGCCGGCGCCTGGTCCGTTCCCCTCAGCCGGGCGAGCGTGGCGCCCGCCCGGCGTGCCTGCTGCTCGCCCTCGGGCGTCAGCTCGATGTCAGTGCGTCCCGTGTGCCTGCCGCTCTCGGACCACTCGGTCTGGCCGTGGCGCAGCAGGTAGAGGTGGGTGCTCACCTGTTCGATCCTAGGAGGTGACGGGCACCACGTTTGGGGGAGTCCACGTTCGAGGTACCCCGCTCGCCATGACCGCCGAGCACCCTGACCACGGCGCCCCCGACGAGGTCGACCCACACGAGATCCGCGAGGCCTTCGGGGTTCGCGTCGCGCGCATCCGGACGGAACTGACCTCGACGTGGAACAA
Source organism: Lentzea alba (assembly GCF_011067745.1). GTDB lineage: Bacteria > Actinomycetota > Actinomycetes > Mycobacteriales > Pseudonocardiaceae > Lentzea > Lentzea alba. The sequence continues at coordinate 1,087,614 of NZ_JAAMPJ010000001.1, read as the reverse complement.
GTTGCGCCAGAACGAGCGCGACGCCGACCCGAGAATCGAGTGAGCTAGCGCCGTTCGAACGGCTGCTCCGAGGTCCGGTAGCGCTCGCCCGCGGTGCCGGGCTTGATCAGCACCACGAAGTCCAGCTGCTCGCCTGAGGCGTCTGCGTCGATCATGTGCGTGGTCACGCTCCACCGCCCCGGTGGCAACGGCACCGCGAAACCTTCGTCGTCCTCGGCGTTTCCGGTGATGTGCTCGATTCCGCCCACCCGCACGTCGGTCTCGCTCACCAGCAGGTACGGCTCGGAGCTGACGACGACGTGCCGCTGTTCGGTCTCGGTGAGCGCCGCTTCGTCGCCCCACCGCACGACGAACTCCCAGGCGCCGTCCATGCCGGTGCTGAGCGGGACCATCGAGCCGATCTCGATGTGGCGCATGATGCCCGCGTCTTCAAGCAGTTCCTCGTCCCAGCTGTCGTAGTCGACGACGTGGCTGAACGGCTTGCGGTGCCACAGCACCTGCATTCCCGCGTCCGTCGCGACGAGACCTCTTGCCTGTTCCACGTGTGTTCCCCCGGTTGTTGGGCTGAACGGCGTAATACCTCGGGCGGGTTGTCGTTTTGATTGGCAGATTCCGGCGCAATGGTGCCCCGAGTGCTGTGCGGCGTCGCTAGAACGGAGTGGCTCCATCTGTTGTGAGGGGGACCACACATGCGTCGCACAGTCGCGCTGTTACTACCTGTTCTGCTGGCCGCGGTAATACCCGCACTGCCCGCGTCGGCCGCGCCGGAACCGCCGTCGGTTCCGGGCTGGGCCGTCGCCGGAGACGTGATCCGGTGGACCGCTCCCGCGCCGATGCCGTTGCTGGACGCGGGTGTCGAGTTCTGGGAGGGCGACAAGTTCCTGGGCCGGGCCCAGGAGTCCACGAACCTGCGCACCTTCACGTTGAGAGCCGATTTGAGAGACCCCGCCGCACTGCAGGTGCGTTCGGCGGGCAGGCGGCTGGACGTCACCGAACCTTCGGTGGCTTCGCTGACCGCTCCCGTGCTGCCCGAGTTGCAGCCGTCGGCGGAGGTCGATCCCGGAAAGCCCGGCCCGTACGGCACCAGTTCCGGTGAGTACGAACTCGACTCGATCAAGCTGCCCGAGTACGCGGCGCCGATCGAGATGGAAGCCGTCGTCGTCGCGCCCAAGGGTGCTCCCGGCAAGCGGCCGCTGGTGCTGTTCCTGCACGGCAGGCACTTCACTTGCTACAACAAGACGAACCCGAACCAGATCACCCTAAACTGGCCGTGTCCCGACGGTCTGACCGCCGTGCCGAGTCACCGCGGTTACCTGAAGACGCAGGAACTGCTGGCGTCGCAGGGATACGTGACGGTGTCGATCTCGGCCAACGGCATCAACGCCCAGGACAACCAGACCAGCGACCTGGGCGCGCAGGGACGTTCTTCGTTGGTGCGCCACCACCTGGCCTTGTGGGCGGACTGGTCCGCCGGCCGCGGCTCGGTGCCGCCGATCGTTCGATCCGCACCCGCCGACATGTCGAAGGTGTTGCTGGTGGGCCACTCCCGCGGCGGTGAGGGCGTCAACCGCGCCGCCACCGACAGCCTCACCCCGCCACCGGGTGACACCGGCTTCACCGGCCAGGTGCGCTGGAACATCCGCGGCACCGTGCTGATCGGCCCCACGATCTTCGGCCACAACCCAGCGCCGGACGTGCCTTCGGTGACGTTCCTGCCCGGTTGCGACGGCGACGTGTCCGACTTGCAGGGCCAGATGTTCGTGGACCAGACCCGCGGCCTGAGCCGTGGCGAGGCGTTGCACAGCGCCCTGTACATGGTCGGCGCCAACCACAACTACTTCAACAGCGAGTGGACGCCAGGCCAGGCCGAAGCGCCGGCGTTCGACGACTTCTGGCCGGGCCAGACCCCGGACCCGTTGTGCACGCCCGGCACCGCGACTCGGTTGACCGCCGACCAGCAGCAAGCCGCCGGCGCGACCTACGTGGCGGCGTCCGCAGGCCTGTTCCTGTCCCGCGACACCTCGCTGCTGCCCCTGCTCGACGGCACGGGTGTCCGCGCCCCGTCCGCCGACCCGGCCCGCGTCCTCTCGCACGCGATCGGGGGCGCCCGCAAGCCTTTCGTGGTGCCGGACGCTTCCACGGTTGCCTCCGGCAGCGCTCGGGTGTGCCAGCAAACCTCGAACGCCCCGGCGGTCACGTGCGGCGGCTCGCGTTCACCGCACTTCGTCGCCTTCCGTTTTGGCACCTCACAGCCCGAACGCCTCTCGATTGCCCTGCAGTGGTCGGCCGCGGGACAGGCGGCTGTGGTCCAGCCTTCTTCGCCCGTGTCGTTGCACGGTTCGCGCGCTCTTGCCCTCCGCCTGGCCGTCCCGCCGAACGCGTCCGCTTCTCGGTTCGCCGTTTCAGTGACTGACCAAAGTGGACAGAAGCGTTCTTTGGGATCGGTTTCCGTGGCGGGGCTGCCCGGCACTGATCGCACGAGTTCCCTGTGGGCACAGGAAGTCCGCATTGGGTTGCCTTCCGGCGTCGGCCGTGTCACGTCGCTGGAGCTGGTGCCCGAGTCCGCTTCCGGTACGGCGTGGCTGATCGACGCCTACGGCTGGAACAAGGGCCTCGTCCCGGTCGTGCCGGCGCGCCTCGGCCGCGTGGACGCCACCACGATCGCGGTGGACGAGGGCGACTCCGGTACCCAGACGCACAACATCGTCGTCTCGGCGTCCGGCACCGGCACCCGCGTGTTCCGGCTCTTCTACAACACCCCGGACAACCAGCCGGCGACCAAGCTCGTGACGCTGAAGCCCGGCGAGCACCGTGTCGAGGTGCCGGTCTCGTTCACCGGCAACACGAGGTGGAGCGCCGACACCCGCCACCCGGTGACGGTGCAGGCGATCTCCAACGCCGTCGTCGGCTCCGCGTTCGGCGGGCTGTTGGTGCGCAACGACGACCCGGCTCCCACCGTCTCGGTCGCTCCGGTGGCTGACAGCGTCGTGGAGGGAGGTGCTCTGAAGTGGAAGCTGACCTTGTCCGAGACCGCCGACGCCAGCGTCCTCTTCGCGGCCTTCCCGATCGCGCCGGCCGCCGGGACGGAACTGTCCACAACGGACGTCGACCCCGACTGGTTCTTCCAGAACTCGGGTGAGGACGTGCTGCCTTCGCGGCCGCTGTCTTCGACGCAGATGTACCTGTGGGTGGTCATCCCGCCTGGTCAGACCTCGATCGAGGTGCCGGTGCCGACCTTGGCCGACACCGTTGCCGAGGGGGAGGAGCAGGTGCGGTTCCGGTTCGAGGGGCAGCGGCCGACCGGGGTGGAGTTCGAGGTGACCGGCAAGGTCACTGACGCCGCGTAGTCCTTGCACGACAAGCGAACGGTGCCGCTTCCCGCTCAGGAGGCGGCACCGTTCTGTTCCTCGATTTCTTGTGCGCGCCGACGCATGGTTCGCGCTTCATCGACACGGCCCATTAGCTCGAGCCCACTGCTGAGGCGCCTGAGATCGAGGGCGATATTTGGATGCTTGGACCCGTAGGCTGCTTCATCGATCGCTAGAGCTCGTTCGAGCAGAGACACGGCCTCACCCGGATCGTTGAGATCAATGAAAGCGCCAGCGAGATTGATCAGCGTGGTCGCGAAATAGGGGTGGTTGGGGCCGTAGGTGGCTTCGGTGATGGCGAGTGCTCGTTGGAGTGTGGCGAGAGCATCGTCCAGTTGGGCCAACCCACTGTGAGCGACGCCGATAGCGTTCAGGTGAGTGATCAATCTGGGGTGCCTTGGCCCATGAGCGGCTTCGTCAATGGCGAGCGCCCGTTGAGCCAACGGCAGAGCTTCGGCGTGGCGGTTCTGGCCACAGAGGAATCCGGCGAGGTTGATGAGGTTCTCGGCGACCCTCGGGGTGTCATGGCCATGGGTCGATTCGTTGATCGTGAGAGCCCGTTTGATGTGAAGCAGCGCTTCGTCAGTCCTGCCCACGGCGTTGAGCGCGAGTGCGACGTTGTTCAGTCGAGTGGCAACCATGGGACTGCCCGCGCCATGACTGGTTTCATCAATTGACAGCGCCTGCTCGTGCAGGGAGATGGCCTCCAAGGGACGGCCGGTTGTATGGAGGTACGTTCCCGCACGATCACATAGCCATGACGTGGCGCCCGTAGGCTTGTGCACAACCTCTATAACTGCGAGAACGTGGGGCAACAGAACTCGCCATCGTGGCCAATTCACCGGTGTGCCTAGAGCGTCATTACCGGGTAGGTCGGTCGCGAGGAGCTTTTGCACTTCACTAATTGTAGGTAAGTCGTGGTCTCGTGCTCGCAGCGAATGCTGGAGAAGTCGGTGGACGATCGTGATCTCGTCGCTGGTGCGTCGGACGAAGAACCAGTTGACCAGTTCACCGACGGTGTCCTGCCAGGTGAGTTCGTCCTGAACGGCCTCGGCTAAGAGTGAGGGCAGCTTCTCAGGATGGTTGGTGAAGAGGTCAAGTGGCACGGGCTCCGGCGCCATCCACGCGATCAGGTTGAGAAGCTGGACCGCTGCGGGATTCTGTTCGCTCAACGCCGCCAGGGACAGATTCCACAGCGTGGTGAGCGTTTCCTGTCTGCCGATCACCTGTCCGCGACCGATCATATCCGCTGCTCGCCGGCGGAACAGGCGCAAATAGCCGTCCACCGACATCCCGGTGCTCTCGATGTAGGCAGCGGCCTGCTCGATCGCCAGCGGTAGGTCGCCGAGCAGTTCGGCCAGGCTGTTCACCTGTTTGTCGGAGGCGCCGGGAACTCTTCGTCGCAACAGCGCGGTGCTTTCGGCACGATCGAGCACGTCGAGATCAAGCACAGCGCCCAAAGCCCCGAACGTGCTGCGCCGCGTCGTGATCACGACCTGACCCTGGCCTGAGGGTAGATAGGGCCGCAGTGCCGCGGGGTCTTCCGCGTTGTCGAAGACCAGCAGCCACCGTTGGCGAGCCCGGAGAGTGGTCAGCACCTGCGCGTTCGCGGAAGGAACGACGTCCAAGCCGAGGGCGATCCCCAGTTCAGTGAGATGGTCCGGGATCAACGTCGGTTGTTCGGCAGGGATCCACCATACGATCTCGAAGTCGCTCGCAAAGCGGTGTGCGTACTCGATCGCGAGTTGTGTCTTTCCCACACCGCCCATGCCGAGCAACGAATGGACGGTGACAGTCCGGCCCGAATTCATGGCCTTGCGCATGCGGTCGAGCGACTCGACCCGGCCGGTGAAGTGCGGGTTGCGGCCCGGCACGTTCCACACAGCAGGGAGTGCCCCGGGAAAGCTTGGCCTCGTCGGCCGACCCGGAAAGTGGGGGCTCGTAGGAGGCTTCAGTCGACCCGTCAGCGCGCCCCGCACAACGCGCTGCAGTTCGGTGCGCGCCGCGTCCTCGTTCAGCCCGAACAGGTCCGCTGAGACGACCGACGCCAGGAGCCCAGGCCGTTCGCAGTCCTCCACCCGCAGCACGAGCAGCTTGCGATCAGCACCGGTGGGATCGTCCCGCCACGCGGCCTGCCATTCGGCCGTCCCGTACACGGAGTCCAGGTACGCGGCGGACAGCACGGCGATGGTGCGTTCGGAAGCCTGCACGCCCCGATGCATCAGGTCGACCCAGTTGGTGCCGGGCACCATGTCCCAGGCCTGTACGAGCACCTCGTGGCCTGCCGCTTCCAGTTCCCAGGCGATCCACTCGGCCCAGGCCTTGTCGGCCCCCGTGTACGACACGAAGAAGTCCGGCACCTGGAATCCCACCCCTCAAAGCGTGTGCATCAGGTCACATCGCACAGCACCAATGATGGGTTACCTCAAACGACAAACGGCGCCGCCCCCTGCCCAGGGGAGCGGCGCCGTTCAAAGACCAGAGGGGCTCAGCCCTGCTTGGTCTCCCAGAAAATCTTGTCGATCTGCGCGATCAGGTCCAGCAGGGCCTGACCCGACGCCGGGTCCATCGACCCCTTGGTGCCGCCCGCACCCGCGGCCTTGGTGGCGCGGTTGAACAGGTCGTGCAGCTCGGGGTACTTCTCGAAGTGCGGCGGCTTGAAGTAGTCCGTCCACAGCACCCACAGGTGGTGCTTGACGAGCTCGCTGCGCTGCTCCTTGATCAGGACAGCGCGCTCCCGGAACTCCGGGTCCTCGTTGGCCTGGTACTTCTCCTGGACCGCCTTGATCGACTCGGCCTCGATGCGGGCCTGCGCCGGGTCGTAGACGCCACAGGGCAGGTCGCAGTGCGCGGTGGCTTCGACGCGCGGGCGGAGAATGCGCGACACGAGTCGCATCGTTCCTCCCAGAATCAAAAAACAGTGGATGCTCCGACAGGTAGGACCCTACTCCGGCTGACCGAAGGGTGATCGTTGAGACCGCGTCTCTCCACCGTGCTCGTGAAGGGGCCGTCGATGGTGCCGGCCCTGCGCAACGACGACATCGTGCTGGTCAGGTGGGGTGTGGCGCCGAAACCCAACGACGTCGTGCTCGTCACATGGGCCAGCAGGCCGGGTCAACTGTCGGTCAAGCGGGCCTCCCACCCAGTGGACGGCGGGTGGCACGTGGTGGGAGACAACCCGTTCGCCAGCACGGACTCCGAACACCTCGGACCTGCGGAGGTGCTCGGAGTCGTCAAAGCTCGACTATGGCCGAGGCCCCGGTTCAGACTTTGAGGGACGCGTACAGGGCCACGCAGTCCTCGTAGCGCGGCAGCACGCCGGCTTCGTAGGCCTCGGCCAGCGTCGGGGCGGCCGTGTCCTTCTCCGACAGCAGGAACTCGAGCTCGCGCGGCCACGGCAGGTCCAGCGCGGGGTCCAGGGGCGTCAGGCCGTGTTCGCCGGACGGGTTGTAGACGGTGGAGCAGAGGTAGTTCATGGTCGTGTCGTCTTCCAACGCGATCATCGCGTGGCCGAGCCCCTCGGCCAGGTAGACGGCGTTGCACTTGGTGGAGGACACGTGCACCGCCTCCCACTGGCCGAACGTGGGCGAGCCGACCCGGATGTCGATGATCATGTCGATGAACGAGCCGCGGGGGCAGAAGACGTACTTCGCCTGCGACGGCGGGACGTCCGCGTAGTGGATGCCGCGGATGGTGCCGGCGCGGGACACGCTGTGGTTCGTCTGGGCGACCTTCAGCGGGTGGCCGACCGCCTCGACGAAGGCTGCCTCCTGGTACGGCGAGACGAACACGCCGCGGTCGTCGGGAAAAGTCCGAGGGATGAACTCGAACGCGCCGTCAATTTTCAGCGAACTCGCCTGCATGCCGTCACTCTAAGGCGTCAATCTTTCTTGACCGATCGGGTGCTTCCTGCCTGCATAAACCGACTGGTCGGTGCAGAAAACCGGACGGACGTCTTGTTGCATGCCCTCTGACCTGCGGAAAAAGTGTGATCCCCGCCGCAGACAGCAGACCGGGACCCTGCCACACTTCCGTCACCCGCAGCACTCGGGCGGTTCGTCGACGGAAAACTCGTGGACGAAGTCGACCGAGTTTCAAGGCCCCGTGTACCCGGCGTGACAACGCTGGGCCGGTGCGCCGTTTGGTGATGAGCCCATGTCCGGGGCTACTACGCCGCCCGCACCGCAGGAGGGACGCCGTGACAGCAGTGAACGAAGCCCGTATCGAGAACTCCGATCCGACGCAGTTGACGGACGAGGAGATCTTCAACGCGCACCTGGGCGGGAAGCTCGAGGTCGGCGCGACCGCCTCGCTCGCTGACCCGAAAGCGCTGTCCATCGCGTACACCCCTGGTGTCGCACGAGTGAGCAAGGCCATCGCGGAGGACGCCGCGCTCGCCGCGAAGTACACCTGGGCGCACCGCCTGGTCGTCGTCGTCAGCGACGGCACCGCCGTGCTCGGCCTCGGTGACATCGGCCCGAGCGCGTCGCTGCCCGTCATGGAGGGCAAGTCCGCGCTGTTCAAGACCTTCGGCGGCCTCGACTCCATCCCGCTCGTGCTCAACACGACGGACGTGGACGAGATCGTCGAGACGCTGGTCCGGCTGCGTCCGTCGTTCGGCGCGGTCAACCTCGAGGACGTCTCCGCGCCGCGCTGCTTCGAGCTGGAGCAGAAGCTGATCGAGGCGCTCGACTGCCCGGTCATGCACGACGACCAGCACGGCACGGCGGTCGTCTCGCTCGCCGCGCTCAACGGCGCGAACACGGTGCTCGGCAAGAACATCGGCGACCAGCGGGTGGTCATCTCCGGTGCGGGCGCCGCGGGCATCGCGATCGCCAAGATCCTCCTTGCCGCCGGCGCCGGCGACATCACGCTGCTCGACTCGCGCGGCATCGTCCGCACGGGCCGCGCCGGCCTCAACCCGGTCAAGGAAGAGATCGCGGCGGTCACCAACTCCAGCAACCTCGACGGCGGCATCGACGTGGCTCTGCGCGGCGCGGACGTCTTCATCGGCGTCTCGTCGTCAAAGGTGTCCGAGGACCTGATCGCGAGCATGGTGGACGACTCGATCGTGTTCGCACTGTCCAACCCGGACCCCGAGGTGCACCCGGAGGTCGCCGCTCGGCACGCCGCCATCGTGGCGACGGGTCGCAGCGACTTCCCGAACCAGATCAACAACGTGCTCGCGTTCCCGGGCATTTTCCGCGGGGCGCTCGACGCGGGTGCGCGACGGATCACCGAAGGCATGAAGCTCGCCGCCGCGGATGCCATTCTGGCCGTTGCGAAAGATGATTTGGGTCCAGACCGAATTGTTCCGTCCGCACTGGACCCGCGCGTCGGTCCCGAGGTCGCCGCAGCTGTGGCGCTCGCCGCGAAGGCCGACGGCGTGGCCTGATCAAACGGCCTGATCACGGGCCTGAACCTGCAGTTCATTCGCCAGCCCTTTCGCATGTGCACGGGTACCGGAACCACGAACGTGGCTTTTCGTTAACCCGTGCAGGGGTGGGCGATGACGCTCTGAAGCGCTACCGTCCCTCTCCTCGGGTGTTCACCCGAGGAGAGGGTTCGTGTTTGCCGCCGTTCGGGTGCCCGTTGTCGTGCCCACCCGAATTGCCGCGGGCGGCGGATACGGGAGAGGGTGGGCCGGTGCCCAAGTGGGTGGGACGCGCGACGGTGGTGAACGGCCGTGCACGGACGGCTGTGTCGAACACCGCGACGTCTGGAAAGCCTCCGGTGACGTTGGACGGGCTGACGTTGCCCGATGCGCCGTCGTTGCTCGTGGACGTCAAGGGCGTCGTCATGCAGGCGAACCCGGCCGCCGTGGAGCTGGCCGGTGCCCAGGGACCCGACGACCTCGTCGGTCACCCGCTCGGTGAGCTGCTCCTCGGCAACCCGTCCGACCTGCGGTTGTCCCGCGGTGACGGCACCGAACTGCCGGTGCGCGTCGCCCGCCACCCGGTCCCGGGAACGGGCCTGCAGGCCGTCCTGCTGATCGACGTCTCCGACCTCGCCGCCGCCGCGGACGCCTTGCGCGACGAACAGCGCCGGCTGCGCAAGGTCCAGCGGGTCGCGAACCTGGGCTCGTGGGAGTTCGACCCGGAGACCGGCCTGACCATCTGGTCGGACACCCACTACGAACTGCTCGGCGTCGAACGCGGCCAGGTCGTGCCGGGCGCGCAGGCCGTTCTCGACGTCGTGCACCCCGACGACTACCGCATGGTCGAGACGTACTGGCAGGGCCGCGAGATCACCGGCGACCCGATCGACATCGAGTACCGGATCGTGCGCCCCGACGGCCAGCTGCGGTGGATCCGCGGTGTCGCGGAGGCCCGCCTGACCGACGCCGGCCAGCTGGACAAGATCACCGGCTACATCCGCGACATCACCGAGTCCAAGCGCGCGGCCACCGAGCTCGCGCAGGAACGGGCGCGGCTGCTGGAAGCGCAGCGCATCGCCCGCATCGGCAGCTGGGCCTACGAGACCGGCACGCGCGCGGTGCACCGCAGCGAAGTGCTGATGGAGATGTACGCCGAGCTCGGCATGGCGCCGGACGACGACCTGCTCAGCGGCGTGCACCCGGACGACCGGGAGGCCGTCAAGGCGCTGCGGCACCAGCTGCTGCACACCCGCGACGACCTGCCGGTCGAGGTCGAGGTCCGCAGCGAGACCGGCGACCGCGTCTACATGTGCCGCGCCCGCGCGGAGATCGACCCGTCCGGACGGATCGAGCGCTACCACGGCACCATCCAGGACGTCACCGAGGCACGCGCGCTCGAACGTCAGATGCGCGAGGACCGCCGAAGACTGGCGGACGCGCAGCAGGCCGCCCGCCTCGGCATGTGGGAGTGGAACCCGGCGACCGGCGACGTCGTGTGGTCGGACATGCTGCGCGAGCTCTTCGGCCTGCCCGCGGACCTCCCCGGCAGCTACCAGGCGTACCTCGATCTGGTGCACCCCGAAGATCGCGGCTGGGTCGACGACACGTGCCGCCAGCTGGTGGTGGACGAGGTCGCCTCGCAGTTCGAGCACCGCGTGTTGCGCGGCGACGGCTCGACGCGCATCTTCCGGTGCCACGGCATGATCGTCCACGACCCGCACGGCAAGCAGCTCGCCGTCGGCACCGCCCAGGACGTCACCGAACAGCGCGCCGCCGAAGCCCGCATGAAGCGTTCCTCGCAGCGCTTCACCGACCTCGTCTCGGTCACACCGGTCGGCATCGGCCTGTTCGACGAGGCCGAGCGCCTGGTCGACGCCAACGACGCGTTGTGCGACCTGCTCGGCATGGAGCTGGAGCAGCTGCGCGGTGTCACCGCCGAACAGCTCACCCACCCCGAGGACACCTCGCCAGGCCTGCAGTGGGCCGCCGAGCGCACGCAGAAGATCCCGCAGCGCATCCTCGTGCGCCCCGACGGCGAAAAGGTCTACTGCGAGCTGCACATCGCGCTGTCCGTGCAGGACGACGGCCGCCGGTTCTGGCTGATCGTGTTCCTGGACATCACCGAACGCCGCCGCGCCGCCGAGGCGTTGCGGCACCAGGCCACCCACGACGAGCTGACCGGACTCCCGAACCGCGCGCTGGTGAAGGAGATCCTCGGCAAGGTGCTCGACGGTCCCGGCCGGTCCAAGGTCGCGGTCCTGTTCTGCGACATCGACAACTTCAAGCGCGTCAACGACTCCCTCGGCCACGACGCCGGCGACGAGCTGCTCGTGGCGCTGGCGAGGCGGCTGGAGGGCGGCCTGCCGGAGGGCTGCACCGCGGCCCGGCTGTCCGGCGACGAGTACGTGATCATCTCCGAGGACATCGACGCCGTGGGCGGCGTGGACGCGCTGGCCACCCGTGTCGCTTCCTTGTTGCGCACGGCCGTTCCGGTGCACGGGCAGCTGGTCAGGGTCTCCGCTTCGATCGGTGCGGCCGTGCCGAACGGATCGCGGGCGAACGGCGCCGACCTGTTGCGGTTCGCCGACGCCGCGATGTTCGAGGCGAAGCGCAACGGCGCCGGACGGGTTTCGCTGGCCTCGGCCGCGTTGATCGCCTCCGCCGACCGTCAGGTGCACCTCGAAGGCCAGCTGCGGGACGCGTTGCAGCACGACGGCCTGGCGTTGCACTACCAACCGGTCGTCGGCGTCGACGGTGCCGTGCTCACGGCCGAGGCCCTGGTGCGCTGGCCGCATCCGGACCGCGGGCTGCTGCCGCCGGACGTGTTCCTGCCGGTCGCCGAGCAGGGCGACCTGATGCGCGAGCTGGACCGCTGGGTCCTGCGCACCGCGTTGAAGGAGGCCGCGACCTGGCCCGCGCCCGACGGCCGGCCGGTGTCGGTGGCGGTGAACCTCGCCGGGCTGGTGCCGGGCGATCCCGAGTTCGTCGACATCGTGTCGAACGCGATCCTGGAGTCCGGCGTGCCCTGGGAACGGGTGGTGCTGGAGCTGGTCGAGACCGCGTTCGTCGATCTACCCTCACGCGTCCGGCAGTCGATGGACGAGCTGGTGCAGCGTGGCGTGCAGTTCGCGGTGGACGACTTCGGCACCGGCTACTCGTCGTTGGCGCGGCTGAAGGACCTGCCGGCGCAGATCATCAAGGTGGACCGGCGGTTCGTTTCCGGCGTGGGCAACGATTCGAGCGACTTCGCCGTCGCCCGTGCCGTGGTGGACATGGCTCGGGCGATGGGACGCAAGTGCGTCGCCGAGGGCGTGGAGACGGCGACGCAGTTCCACGTTCTGCGCGGTGTCGGCGTGGACGCTTACCAGGGGTGGTTGTTCTCGCGGCCGGTGCCACCGAAGGAGTTCCGGGCGGTGCTGGCGTTGGGACCGCTGCACATTCCCAGGGCGGGTTAGGACTCGTAAGCCGCCACGATCTCGCGCCAGGTCATCTCGCGGTAGTTGACCTTGACTTCGAGACTGGTGCGCATCGTGAACGGTTCCGAGTTCGGCGAGTACGTGGTGCACACCAAGGTGATCGTCGACGGCTTGGCGACCTTCACCCAGAACTCGTTCTTGGAGAAGACGGTTCTAGTGGCGTGGACTACCGGGATTTCGAGTTCCATCCGCCAATTGCCCGGGCCCTCCTGCCGTAGCTGAATATTTCCAGGTCCTAGATGAATGATCGTCCCTGGGACGTGGAAGTCTCCAGTCGTGCGGGTGGGGCGCCTCGGCTTGGGTTCAGCGGCGACGAGCTGCGCATCACCAGTCATCGACGTCACGACGAGGTCGAGGAACAGGTCCTGCTGTCCTTGAACTGCTGAGTTCACCAAAGCCAGACGGAAACCGCGGTACGCCTGTCGTTGCAGGTAGGTTTGCACGACTTCGCGGTGGTAGGCCGGGTTCGGCCTGCCGAACCCGATGACGTTGATCACCCCGCTTACAGGTTCGGAAATCGGTGGCGGTGTCGGCAGGTAGTCAGGGATGTCCTCGATGTCCACGCAGACGATCTGTTCAACCTCGACCAGGGCGTCTTCTTGCAGCAGCGAGGTGCCCTCGGCGAGCCTCAGCTGCAATTCTGCGTGGTGGGTGGACTGCTCCCTGCTGTCTCCGGCGACGAGTTCGCGCACCTTGATCGAGAGCTGGCGGGAGAACTTGTCGCGGAACTCCAGTGGCGTCGCGTACTTCTCGATCAACCCCTGCGGGAAGGTCTTCAACTTGAACTTGGCTAGCCGTGCGAGCTCGGCGGGATCGAGATCTTCCGGATCGACCTTCTGGCGCGAGAAGTAGAGCATCACCGGCTTCCCGGCCTCGCCAACGCGCTGCACCTCCTCCGCCGTGCCGCTCGCCGCCACGTCCGTGGGCGTGCCCATGCGTGTCCAGAACACCCCGACCGCCATGTCGCACTGATCAACGACCTGACGGTTGATCACGTCCTGCGGGCGTTCGTTCAGCTCCGGCGCCGCGTGCGTCTCCCATCGCAACGGCAGCAGGACGATCCCCTTCTCGCGGGAGTTGAGGTAGTTCCACTCGTGGATGACCTCGGTGATCGTGTCCCGCTCCGCCTGCACATCACCGGGGGAGGCGATGAGGATCTGAAACACACGCGCGTCGAAAGGCACCGAACAAGGCTAGGCGCTCGGCGTCGGCGCTTCCAGGTACTTGGCGCTGTCCTCCGCCGCCGTCAGCACCGCCGCGATCCGGTGCTTCGGCAGGTCGATCAACCGCAGTTCCAGGTCCTCGTCGGCGATTCCGGCGGAGTCGACGATCTCCCGGGCCTGGTTCTTGGTCAGCAACCCGGACGACCCGCCGATCAACGCCTCCCGCCACACGTTGCGCAGCTTCCCGTGCGCCTTCAGCAGAATCTCGCGCACCACCCGCTCGCCGACCGACAGCGTCCCGGCCAGCACCTGGTCGGCGACGACGATCGTGGTCTTGCTGTCCGGGTTGTTGCGCAGGAACTTCAACGCGAACCGCGTCCGCACGAGGGATTGCAGCTCCTGCTGCCCCGCGGCCGACGAGACCGCCGGATGGTTGTTCGGCACCAAGCAAGCCAGCCGCGCCGGTGAGGAAGCCAACAGCGTGCGCAGCAACCACGGCCCCGGATCAGCCGACAGGTCGACGGCCAGCGAAGCAGCCCCCTTCCCGACGGGCTCGGCCCAGCCGGCGGCCCGAGGCTTCGGCGGCGGCGAGGATTCGGGGCGGGGAGCCAGTTCCGACAAGGCGGACAAAGCTTCCTTCGAAGGACCGGACGACTCCACGGACTGCGCGCCGTGCGTGTAGATCCGCGTCCCACCGGACACCGCGCGGCGGCCGGTCGGGCGGCAGACGTACAGATCGGCCGCGGAACCGATGGCCTGCGCGCCGTCGAACCGGTGGAACGCGGGCAGGATCGCCTCGAACACCAAGCCGAGCTTCTGCAGCTCCTGCTGCACCTTCAACCCCAGCGCGGGCGTCCGGTCGGAGAACCCGTACGCCAGCAACAGGCGGCCCGCGGCGATGTCCGCCAGCGCCTCGACCGCGCGACCGGCGAACAAGCCCATGCCCTCCGGCGTGTAGGGCGGGTCGCTGAACACCAGGTCGAAGGATTCGAGAACCGAAGCGGGCAGCCCGAAACGCATGTCGCAGTGCAACGTCCGGATGTCGAGCCCACGCGACTGGGCGCGCGAGTCGATGAACTCCAGCAGGCGCTCGTCGAGATCCACCACCGTGATCGACACGTGCGGGTTGACCGCCGCCACGGCGAGGGAGGTCAGGTCGTGGTCGCCCAGGCACAGCAAACGCTTGCCTGCCAGCTCGTACGTGGAGTCCAGCCACACCGCGCGGTTCAGGGCGGTCTCGGCGGTGGCCTGCACGTGGTCCAACGAGGACAACGGCGGCGGCACGTCGGCGATGTCCACGAGGATCTGCCGCAGCACGTCTGTGTGATCGCGCACGCCCGGAATCCCGAACTCCGACCGGTAGGACGCCACCGCACCAGGCGCGATGCGGTAACGATCGCCTGAAGATTCGACGTCGTCGCCCAGGGCTTTCAGCAGGTCCTGGACCGTGCGGCGGGGCACGGCCGGCAGGCGCACGAGTTCGGCGAGCGGGTGCCAGTCCTCGCTGAGCAGGGACAACACCTCGCGGAGCTTGCGGGCGTGCACGCCGCGTTCCGCCACCTTCTGGCGTACCTGGTCGATCGTCACAAGCAGGAAACCATACGGCCTGTCACAGGGTGGAACGCTGTGCCGGGGTACGCCGAACGAGTTAAGGTCGTTCAGATCTGCATCCAGGGCGGCCCAAACGGGGAGGCCGTCACGACCGGAGGGATCCGAAGGGTGATCGAGTTCCGGGCCGTCACCAAGCGGTTCGAGGACGGGACCATCGCTGTCGACGAACTCGACCTCGCGGTCGAGGCGGGCACCATCACGGTGTTCGTGGGTCCTTCCGGCTGCGGCAAGACGACGTCGCTGCGCATGGTCAACCGCATGATCGACCCCACGTCGGGCACGATCCTCGTGGACGGCAAGGACGTCCTCGCGGTCGACCCGCCCACGCTGCGGCGCGGCATCGGCTACGTGATCCAGCAGGCGGGGCTCTTCCCGCACCGGACCGTGCTGGACAACGTCGCGACGGTGCCGCTGCTGTCCGGTTGGGACAGACGAAAGGCGCGCACCCGTGCCGCGGAGCTGCTGGAGATCGTCGGGCTCGACCCGGCGTTCGGCAAGCGCTACCCGGCTCAGCTCTCCGGCGGACAGCAGCAACGCGTGGGGGTCGCCCGTGCGCTCGCGGCCGACCCGCCGGTGTTGCTGATGGACGAACCGTTCAGCGCCGTCGACCCGGTCGTGCGCGAGGACCTGCAGAACGAACTCCTTCGCCTGCAAGCGGAACTCGACAAGACGATCGTGTTCGTCACGCACGACATCGACGAGGCTCTGAAGCTCGGCGAGCGCGTCGCGGTGTTCCAGACGGGTGGGCACCTCGCGCAGTACGCGAAGCCGGCGGAGCTGCTCAGCGCGCCCGCCAACGACTTCGTGGCCTCGTTCGTCGGCAGGGACCGCGGCTACCGCACGCTGACGTTCCTGCACGCGGACGTGCCCGTGCACCCCGTCACCACGGCGAAGCTCGGCCAGCGCGTCACGGTCACGGACTGGACGCTCGTCGTCGACGAGCAAGACCGGCCCAAAGGCTGGCTGTCCGGAGTGGACGGTGAGGTGGAGATCACCGAGAAGAACCTCGTCTCCGGGGGCTCGTTGTACGACGGCACGAGCCTGCGCGGCGCGCTGGACGCGGCGCTCAGTTCGCCGTCCGCGCTCGGCGTGATGGTCGACGACAACGGCGCGGTGACCGGCGTGGTGAGGGCCGACGACGTGATCAAGGCGCTCGCGAAGGCTCGCGCGGCGGGTGAGGTCCCGAAGTGACCTGGATTTTCGAGAACTGGGACAGGTTCTGGGAAGTCACCGAGGTGCACCTCCGGCTCTCCGTCGTGCCGGTGCTGATCGGGTTCGCGCTCTCCATCCCGCTCGGGTGGTGGGCGAGCCGGTCGCAGACGGCGCGCGCGGTGCTCTTCCCGCTCGCCAACGTCCTGTTCACGATCCCGTCCATCGCGCTGATCGTGATCACCCCGGTGCTGATCGGCGTGAAGATCCTCGACGAGATCAACGTCATCGTGCCGCTGGTGATCTACACGGTCGCGCTGATGGTCCGCTCGGTCGCCGACGCGCTGTCGGCGGTGCCGGGCAACGTGATCGCCGCCGCGAACGCCATGGGATACCGGCCGTTGCGCCGGTTCCTCACCGTCGACTTCCCGCTGGCGCTGCCGGTCACGATCGCGGGCCTGCGGGTCGCGACCGTGTCGAACATCAGCATGGTGAGCGTCGGCGCGCTCGTCGGGCTCGGCGGTTACGGCCAGCTCTTCACCGAGGGCTACCAGACCGACAACAGCGCCAAGGTCTTCGCGGGTCTCATCGGGACGGTCGTGCTCGCGGCACTGGCGGACGGATTGCTGTTGCTGATCGGGCGACTGCTCACGCCGTGGGCAAGGGCGGGGAGGTGAGCTGAATGGGCGGCTGGCTCTTCGACCCCGCGCACTGGTCCGGCCCGACCGGGATTCCGGTGCGGCTGCTGGAACATCTCGGCTACACGCTGCTGACCCTGGTGATCGCCGCGGTGATCGCGGTGCCGCTCGGCGCGTTCGTCGGCCACACCGGCAAAGGCGGGTTCGTGATCGTCGGGCTCTCGAACGTGCTGCGCGCGCTGCCGACGACCGCGGTGCTGATCCTCGTGGTGCTGTGGGCGGGTCTCGGCGACTTCCCGGTGTACGTCGCACTGGTGCTGCTGGCGATCCCGCCGATCATGGCGGGCACCTACGCGGGCATCCGCGCGGTCGACCCGGTGACGGTCGACGCCGCACGAGGCGTCGGCATGCGCGAGTCGGGCGTGCTGCTGAACGTGGAGATCCCGAACGCGCTTCCGCTGATCTTCGGCGGGTTCCGCGGCGCCGCACTGCAAGTCGTCGCGACCGCCACCATCGCCGCCTACACCGGCGCCGGTGGTCTGGGCAGGTTCGTCTTCGACGGCCTCGCCCTGCAGGAGTTCGGTCAGATGCTCGCCGGCGCGGTGCTCGTGGCACTGCTCGCCGTTCTCGTCGACCTGGGGTTCGCCGGCCTGCAACGGCTGACGGTCTCCCCAGGGCTGCGTCCAGTGGGAACCGGAGGAAAGAAATGAAGCGCATCGCCACGGCTGTCGCTGCCGTGATGCTTCTGTCGGCGTGCGGCGGCGACCCGTTGCAGGGCGGCGGCAACAACAACCCGGCCCCGACGGACACCATCGTCGTGGGCTCCGCCAACTTCCCGGAGTCGACCGTGCTGGCGGAGATCTACGCGCAGGCGTTGGCCGCCAAGGGCGTCAAGATCTCCAAGAAACTGAACATCGGCAACCGCGAGCTGTACTTCAAGGGTGTGCAGGACGGCTCGATCGACCTGATCCCCGAGTACAGCGGCGTGCTTCTCAAGCACGTCAACAAGGAGGCTGCCGAGGTCGGCTCCGACGAGGTGTACGCGGCGCTGAAGAAGGCGCTGCCCCAGGGCCTCATCGTGCTCGACAAGTCAGCCGCAGAGGACAAGGACGCGGTCGTCGTCACCAAGCAGATCGCCGCGCAGTACAGCCTCAAGTCGATCGACGACCTCGTGCCGTACTGCAAGGACCTGGTCTTCGGCGGGCCGCCGGAGTTCCAGAACCGCCCCGACGGCCTGCCCGGCCTCAAGGCCAAGTACGCCTGCGAGTTCAAGCAGTTCAAGTCGCTCGACGTCGGCGGCCCGCTGACCGTCGCGGGTCTCAAGGACAACACGGTGCAGGCGGCCGACCTGTTCACGACCGACGCCGCCATCAAGGCCAACGAGTTCGTGGTGCTGGAAGACCCGAAGAACGTCTTCGCCGCACAGAACGTGTTGCCGCTCGTCAACGAGAAGAAGGCGTCGCAGCAGGTTCGCGACACCCTCAACGCCATCTCGAAGAAGCTCGACACGAAGACCTTGCTGGACCTGAACCAGAAGCTCTCGGCGCCGGACAAGCCGGAGCCGGAGAAGGTCGCCAAGGAGTGGCTCGCCTCCGCGGGCCTCTGATCGCTCGCTGAGAACCGCCGGCCCGCTGCCTCACGGCTGCAGGTCGGCGGTTTTCGCTTGTACGGCCATGTACGTGTAGAGATCGATGTAGCCCAGCGAGCGGTTCACGCGGAGCATGTGTTCGTTGTCGCTGCTGGTGCGAGTGAAGACGCGTTCGACACCCGTCAGGTCGTGCAGCATGCGGGCCTTGATCAGTCGGCCCAGTCCTTTGCCGCGATGTGCGGGAAGCACGACCGTGTGCAGTTGCTCGGCCACGGTGGGGACGGCGGAGTTCCGCTCCACCACCGTCACTCCGGCGACCTCGCCCTTGTGCAGCAGGAGAACCACCCACCGGTCCGAGACGGCCTCGCCCTGACGGATGCTCTCGACCGTGTTGTGCGCGTGGTCGAGTGAGGTCTCGCCGAACGGTGCGTCCGCGATCGCGTTGAGGCCTTGGACGTACGCCTCCACGAACTCCTCTGGCGCCGCACCGAACCAGTTGACCAGCTCGTATCCGGGTGGCAGCTCGCCTGCCTCCGGCGGCTCGCCGACGTCCAGTCGTTGCCTCGTCATGGAGGTGATGACCCGGAAGCCGCGGGCTGCGGCGAACGGCTCACTGGCACTGCCCTTGACCACACTCCACGACTCGATGACGGTCTGGCCGTTCAGCAACGACGGCACGGCGTGCAGCAAGGCGGTACCGATGCCACGGCGGCGGTGTTCGGGCAGCACCACCACGGTGACGATGGCGAGGTGTGCGTTCGCCTCGGCCTCCGAGACCTGTACCTGGGCGTATCCGGTGATCTTCCCGCCGTCTCGGGCGACGACGAAGCGCGGCGGTTCGAAGCCGAGTTCGTCGCGCTTCTCCCACCTGGCGACACTGGCCGCGTAGGGCGGCTTCTCCCTGCCGGGCGAGCTCTCGACGGCCCAGGCCGCCACCACCTCGTGCAGACCGCGCCGGTCGTCCTCGGATGCCTGCGCGAAGTCCAGTTCCTCGATCACGCCCGCACCTCCGCGATCGGCGCGCTGACGGCGATCATGTCGCTGATCGTGACGTAGCCGAGCGAATGGTTGACCCGT
Source organism: Lentzea alba (assembly GCF_011067745.1). Classification (GTDB taxonomy): domain Bacteria; phylum Actinomycetota; class Actinomycetes; order Mycobacteriales; family Pseudonocardiaceae; genus Lentzea; species Lentzea alba. The sequence goes on along the minus strand of NZ_JAAMPJ010000001.1, from coordinate 1,068,167 downwards.
GCCATGTGCACGTTCGCGGCGGCGGTGCCGGTGGCGACCTCGGTGAGCGCCGGCCGCTCGGACAGCGTCCAGCGGATCATGTGCGCCTTCATGCACCGGCCGAGGCCGCGGCCGCGATGTGCCGGCGTCACGGCGGTGTCCTGCTGGAACGCGCGGCTTGGGCGTTCGCTGTGCAGTTCGAGTTCGGTCAGGCCGCCCACGGCACCGCTGGCCTCGTGCACCGCGACGACGACCCGTTGCTCGGCGCCGCGGTCGAGGTAGTCCTGCTCCGCTTCGCGCGTCCGTTCGGGCGTCCATTGAGGCAATGGCACGTTCGTCTCGCCCACAGGTGCGTCGTGGATCGCATTGCGTGCGGCGGAATAGGAGGAGAGCAGATCGTCGGGCGCGCGGTTGGTCCACTGCACGAGCCGGTAGCCGGGTGGCACCGGGACGTCCCAGAGCGCGCTGTCCACCTCGGCGAACGTCAGGCTCTGGAGGATGTTGGTGTTGACCGTCCGGAATCCGCGGTTCGCGGCCCACCGGGCGCCGTCGCTGTCCTTGGTGATCTGCCAGCCTTCGAGCTGAGTACGGCCGCGGGCCTCGACCTCAGGCAGCAAGGCGCGCAGGACCGCTGTGCCGACTCCGCGGCGCCGGGCTCGCGGGTGCACCACGATCTCCAGCAACGCCGCGTGTTCCCAGTCCGCGAAGAGCAGCTCGGCGACCCCGACGAGGTCACCGTCGTGGCGGGCCGACCACCGGTGTGACGGCCCGAACCCCTGGAACGGCGTCCTCAGCCGGAACAGGATTTCCTCGTAGGTCGGCGCGGTCCATTTGGGTCGATCGTCGGCATACCTGGCGATCGTCACCTCGTGAAAGGCGCGGAGATCGGCTTCGGGCGCGTGCGCTGGATCGAACTTCTCGACGGTAACCCCCATGCACGCTATGCAACCAGGCTGTGGCGCTCCGCCCAAGCGGCGATCTCGGCGGCGATCTCCTTCGGCCGGTCCTCCTGCGCGTGATGCCCGGCCTCACCAACGGAAACCACGTCCAGCGCGGCGATGTTCTCCTGGCACCACGCGTGCAACTGCGGTCCGATCAGCAACGTCGGCGAACCCGTGAACGTGAGCAGCAGCTTCGGCACCTGCGACTCGCTCAACCACGCGTCGTAGGCCTCGATGCGCGGGATGAGCGCGGCAGGCTCGCCGTCGAACGGCATCTGCCGTGCCCACGCGAGCACCGGCCGTCGACTCGAAGCATCGGGGAACGGCGCCAGGTACCCGGCCATGTCCTCGTCCGGCACGGGCGTGAGCACGCCGCCGGTGTACGCCTGTCGCACGAACCCGTCGTCTTCCAGCGCCTCAGCAGCGCGGAACCTGCGCAGTCGTTCCTTCGCGGGCAACGGAAGTTCGGAACCGGTCATCGGCTTCACGATCGTCTCGAAGAAGGCGACACCGGCCACGCGCGACGGATGCCGGGCGGCCCAGTCGAACGCCAGCGCGCCGCCCCAGTCGTGGCCGACCAGCACCACGCGGTCCAGGCCGAGGGCGTCGAACCACGCGTCGAGGTACCGGGCGTGGTCCGCGAACGAGTAGGCGATGTCGGGCTTGCCCGAGCGGCCCATGCCGATCAGGTCCGGCGCCAGGCCGCCTAACTCGGGCAGCACGTTGCGCCAGGAGTGAGATGAGCCGGGGTTGCCGTGCAGGAACACGAACGGCGAGGAGCCGGCCGAGGCGTAGTGCATGGTCGAGTCGAGGACAGGAACAACGGGCATGACGGAACGTCCTTAGTCGAGGCGAACGGCGAGCAGAGCAGTCAACTCGCGAGAGAAGGCGGCGGTGCGCTCGCCGAGGGGCTCCAACAGCCGGTCCAGCAGCGACCGGACCAACGCGACGGCGGGCTCGACGGTCGAACGGCCGTGCGGGGTCAGTGCAAGCCGCACGGTCCGTGTGTCGACGGCATCCCGTGCGCGCGAGATGAACCCGGACGCCTCCAACGAGCGCGCCAGCTTCGAGACGTACAGCGGTTCGAGGCCCGTGTGGTCGGCCAGTTCGCGCTGCGAGGGACGGTCCAACGCCAGAAGTGACGACAGCACGACGTACTGCGCGTGCGTCAGTTCGAGGGGATCCAACGCGCGGTCAACGGCCGTCCGCCACTTCATCGCCAAACGCCACACGAGGTGCCCAGGCGTCGGTTCTGCACTGCTCATGGCAGATACAGTACATGGCTACTATGTACATAGCTACTAACTTGAAGCCGCGTGACCGCCGATCCGGACCGTCAGCTCGTCGGCGGCCTTGCGGACCTCCTTGGCCAAGTCGGGCCAGGTCTGGCCGCAGGGCGTGTCGCACAGGTGCCGGAACGTCAGCGTGATGGCCGCGATCGGGCGTTCCCCGTGGTCGAACACCGGCGCCGCCACCGACGCGAACCCCGCGGTCACGAACCCGTCCTCGACCGCCCAGCCCTGCCGGCGTTCCGCGGTCAGCGACCGGCGCAGCGCCGGCAGGTTGTGCGGGCCCCGGCCGGTCCGGTCGACGAACGACGCCACGGACGGGAACAGTGCCCTGACCTGCGCGGGAGGCACGTGCGCCAGCATCGCGCGGCCCGAGGCCGTCAGGTGCGCGGGCAGGCGGACGCCGACGTCGGACACGATCGCCTGGGGCTGCCGGGGCTGCTCGCGCACCAGGTACAGGGCCTCCGCGCCGTGCAGGACGCCCAGGTGCGCGACCTTCTCCATCCGGTCGGCGAGCCGTCGCAGCAACGGGCGGGCGAGGCGTTCCAGCGGGTCGTGCCGCAGATAGGCGGACCCGAGCTCGAACGCGGCGACGCCCAGGCCGTAGCGCTTCTCCTCGGGGAAGTGGGTCGCGAAGCCCGCCTCGGTGAGTTCCGACAGCAGGTGATAGGTCGTTGACCTGGGCAGATTAAGCTCGCGCGCCACCGACGCCGCGGAGACCGGACCTGGTCTGCCCGCCAGCAGCCGAAGGACCGAGAGACCTCGCCGCAGCGCGGGAACGTCACTGCTGCTGCCCACAACAGTGATTTTCCCACGTGATCCAGCCCACGCCGTTCCGCCATCAGTGCACACTCAACAGAACAGGCGGCACGTGCGTTGTAGGTGACGTGACGGTTTTGAAGGGGGTCGGGATTGACACCGAGTTTCGATGACTTCGTGGCAGAACAGGTGACCCCGTTGCTGCGCTATGCCACCGTGCTCACGTGTGACCCGCACCTGGCCCAGGACGTGGTCCAGGAAGTGCTGCTGCGCGCGCAGCAGAAGTGGGATCGCATCGGTTCCGTCGACCTCCCTCACGCCTACGTCAAGCGCATGGTGACCAACGAGTACCTCTCGTGGCGCAGACGCAGGGCCGCCAAGGACGTCGCCCTCTGCATGACGACGCTGGAGTCCGTCACACCGCCCGTCGGAGACACGACGCACCACTACGACGAGCGCGAAGCCATGTTGCAGCGGATCGCCAAGCTGCCCCGCAAACAGCGGGCCGCGGTCGTGCTCCGCTACTACGAGAACTACGAGGACTCGGAGATCGCACAGATGCTCGGTTGTGCCGAGGGAACCGTGCGCAGCCACATCTCACGTGCGCTGGCCACACTCCGGATGGACCACACGCCGGAGCCCGCTGGTGTCGGGTTGCGGCTCGGGGAGGGCCTGTCGTGAACGACACCGAACAGCTCGTCAAGGATGCGCTCGGCAAGCTCGCCGAACGTACCCCGCATCCGGGCCCGACGCTCAACGCCCTGCGGCGCAAGCGGAAGCAGCACCGGAACAACATCTTCCTGATCGCCACCGCCGGCATGGCCGCCGTCGCCGTCCTGATCTTCACGGGCCTCGTCGCGAGCGACAAGTACACGCCGCCCAGCCACAACGACGCGGCCGCCGCGCTCATGCCGCACAAGTCGGCCGGGCAGCCCATCCCGCTCAAGTACGCGCCGCACTGGCTGCCGGACGGGTTCGTCGAGACGCACCGCGCGGCGTCCGGAGACCAGGTCAGCCGCGACTGGGTGCCGGCGGGCAGCAAGGGCAACCCGCTGGAGAAGGCCGAGCAGCCGCGCATCACGGTGCAGACCATCAAGGACCTGCCGGCGGACCGCGACAAGTTCGAGCAGGTCAGCGTCCGACAGCTGCCGGCCTGGGTCGTCGTGCACGGCTCCGTGGCCGAGCTCTTCTGGAAGGCGCAGGACGTGCTCAACGTGACCGTGCGCGGGGTGGCCGACCCCAAGTCGATCGCGCTCCGCGTGGCCGACTCCGTGCGGATGGACGCGAAGGTCACCTTCCTGCCGCCGTTCTGGCTCGACGGCGCACCGGCCTCCGAGGTCTGGGGCGACTCGCCCTACGACTGGACCGCCCGCTGGGCCGGCGAGAAGTACGGGGTGACGGTGTCGACGAGCGCCCCGGCGAAGACCGACGGCGCGCTCGTGACCTTGCGCGGGCAGAAGGGCTCGCTGATCGACGACGGCACGGTCACCGTGCGGGACAGCAGCGGGTTCTGGATCACCGTCAACGGTGCTCAAGGGGAGCGTGACGCCCTCGTGGCCGCCGCCGGCCGCGTCCAGCTCCAGATCGTGCCCCAGCCCGACACGGTGTGGATCGGCCGAGGCGTGTAGCCCCGTCTGGGATACCAGACACCATCGAGCGCTCCGGGGTCGCTGAGTCGGCCCCGGAGCGCTGTGATGTCTGCATGACACAACCGGTGGAGCTGGGTCCGAAGCCTCTGACCCTCGAGGACGTGCACGCCGTCGCTCGCGACGGTGCCCCGGTGACGATCACCGCGGCGGCCCGCGAGGCGGTCACCACCGCCCGCGGCCACATCGAACAGCTCGCCACGGCCGAACGCCCCACCTACGGCGTGTCGACCGGGTTCGGCGCGCTCGCCGTCCGGCACATCCCGCCGGACCGCCGGGCCCAGCTGCAGCGGTCGTTGATCCGCTCGCACGCCGCCGGTTCGGGGCCCGAGGTCGAGCGCGAGGTCGTCCGGGCGCTGATGCTGCTGCGGCTGCGCACCCTCTCCACCGGCCACACCGGCGTCCGACTGTCCACTGTGGACGCGATGGCGGGCATGCTGAACGCCGGCATCACCCCGGTGGTGCACGAGTTCGGCTCGCTGGGCTGCTCCGGCGACCTGGCGCCGCTCTCGGCCAACGCGCTGGCGCTGATGGGCGAGGGCATGGTCCGCAACGCGGCGAACGAGCTCGTCCCCGCGGCCGAGGCGCTCAGGGCGGCGGGCATCGAACCGGTGCAGCTGGCCGAGAAGGAAGGCCTCGCGCTGATCAACGGCACCGACGGCATGCTCGGCATGCTGTCGCTGGCGATCGCGGACCTGACCCGGTTGCTCGACATCGCCGACCTCACCGCCGCGATGAGCGTCGAGGCGCTGCTCGGCACCGACCGCGTTTTCTCCCCGGAACTGCACGCACTGCGCCCGCATCCCGGCCAGAACCTGAGTGCCGCCCGGATGCTCGCGTTCCTGCGCGACTCCGAGATCGTCGCCTCGCACCGCGGCCCCGACTGCACCCGCGTGCAGGACGCGTACTCGCTGCGCTGCTCCCCGCAGGTGCACGGCGCGGCGCGCGACACGGTGGCCTACGCGGCGACGGTGGCCGACCGCGAACTGTCGTCGGTGATCGACAACCCGGTGGTGCTGGCGGACGGCCGGGTCGAGTCCAACGGCAACTTCCACGGCGCACCGGTCGCCTACGCGCTGGACTTCCTCGCGATCCCGCTCGCGGACGTCGCGTCCATCGCCGAACGCCGCACCGACCGCATGCTCGACGTGTCGCGGTCGCACGGCCTGCCGCCGTTCCTCGCCGACGACCCTGGCGTCGACTCCGGTCACATGATCGCCCAGTACACGCAGGCCGCGATCGTGTCCGAGCTCAAGCGCCTGGCCGTGCCGGCGTCCGTCGACTCGATCCCGTCCTCCGCGATGCAGGAGGACCACGTGTCGATGGGCTGGTCCGCCGCCCGCAAGCTGCGCAAGGCCGTGGACGGCCTCACCACTGTCCTCGCCATTGAACTGCTCACCGCCGCGCGTGCGCTGGATCTGCGCGCGCCCCTCAAGCCCGCCCCCGCGACGGCCGCCGCCGTGGCGAAGTTGCGCGAGACGGTCCAGGGCCCCGGTCCTGACCGCCACCTCGCGCCCGAGATCGCTGCCGCCGAGGCCCTGATTCGAAGTGGAGCCCTGTAATGGTTGTTCGTGCTGACCGAGGTACCTCGCTGACCGCGAAGAACTGGTCCACCGAGGCCGCCCTGCGGATGTTCCACAACAACCTCGACCCGGACGTGGCCGAGCGCCCCGAGGACCTCGTCGTCTACGGCGGCACCGGCAAAGCCGCGCGTGACTGGCCGTCGTTCGACGCGATCTCCCGTGAGCTCAAGAACCTCGAAGCCGACGAGACGCTGCTCGTGCAGTCCGGACGCCCCGTCGGCGTCATGCGCACGCACGAGTGGGCGCCGCGCGTGCTCATCGCGAACTCGAACCTGGTGCCGGACTGGGCGAACTGGCCGGAGTTCCGCCGCCTGGAGGCCGAGGGCCTCACGATGTACGGGCAGATGACCGCCGGTTCGTGGATCTACATCGGCACCCAGGGCATCCTGCAGGGCACCTTCGAGACGTTCGCCGCCGTCGCCACCAAGCGCTTCGGCGGTTCGTTGAAGGGCACTCTGACCGTGACCGCCGGTCTGGGCGGCATGGGCGGTGCGCAGCCTCTCGCCGTGACGATGAACGAGGGCGTCGCGCTGTGCATCGAGGTCGACCCGCACCGCGCCCAGCGCCGTCTGGAGACCCGCTACCTCGACGAGATCGCCGCGGATCTGGACTCCGCTGTTGAGCGTGTGCTGGCCGCGAAGGCTGCCGGTGAGGCCGTTTCCGTTGGTGTGGTGGGCAACGCGGCGGAGATCCTGCCCGAACTGCTGCGCCGCGAGGTCGCCGTCGACATCGTGACGGACCAGACGTCGGCGCACGACCCGTTGGCGTACCTGCCTGTCGGTGTGGCTTTGGAGGACTGGCAGGACTACGCCGCCGCGAAGCCGGAGGAGTTCACCGACCGGGCGCGGGCTTCGATGGCCACGCACGTCGAGGCGATGGTCGGCTTCATGGATCGCGGCGCCGAGGTGTTCGACTACGGCAACTCGATCCGCGGCGAGGCGCAGCTCGGCGGCTACGACCGCGCGTTCGCGTTCCCCGGCTTCGTGCCCGCGTACATCCGGCCGCTGTTCTGCGAGGGCAAGGGCCCGTTCCGCTGGGCCGCGCTGTCGGGCGACCCGGCGGACATCGCCAAGACCGATGCCGCCATCCTGGAGCTCTTCCCCGAGAACGAGCAGCTCGCCCGCTGGATCAAGATGGCCGGTGAACGCGTCGAGTTCCAGGGCCTGCCCGCCCGCATCTGCTGGCTCGGCTACGGCGAACGGCACCTGGCCGGCCTGAAGTTCAACGAGATGGTGGCGTCCGGCGAGCTGTCCGCGCCGATCGTCATCGGCCGCGACCACCTCGACTGCGGCTCGGTGGCCTCCCCGTACCGCGAGACCGAGGCGATGGCCGACGGTTCCGACGCGATCGCGGACTGGCCGTTGCTCAACGCCCTGGTCAACACGGCCTCGGGTGCCACGTGGGTGTCGATCCACCACGGTGGTGGGGTGGGCATCGGACGGTCGATCCACGCCGGTCAGGTGACGGTCGCGGACGGCACTGCGCTGGCGGCGCAGAAGATCGAGCGCGTGCTGACCAACGACCCCGGGATGGGCGTCATCCGGCACGTGGACGCCGGGTACGACGAGGCGAAGACGGTGGCCGCGGACAAGGGCGTTCGCATTCCGATGGAGGGCTGATGCTCGACCAGATCACCGATGTCGGCCGGGACCTCAAGCGCGGCGGCTACTCGCGCCACGGCTACACCAAGCCGGAACTCGAGCTCCGCCACTGGTTCGTCGAACAGGCCGTCAAGCGCGGCCTCAACGTCGAGACCGACCAGAACGGCAACCTCTGGGCGTGGTGGGGCGAGCGCGGCGACAACGCGCTCATCACCGGCAGCCACCTGGACTCGGTGCCCGGCGGCGGCGCGTTCGACGGCCCGCTCGGCGTGACCAGCTCGCTGCAGGCCGTCGATCTGTTGCAGGCCAAGGGGTTCAAGCCGGGCAGGCCGTTCGCCATCACGGTCTTCGCCGAAGAGGAAGGCGGTCGGTTCGGCGTCGCGTGCCTCGGCTCCCGGCTGCTGACCGGCGCCATCTCCCCGGAGAAGGCGTTGAACCTCAAGGACCCGGACGGCATCACGCTGGCCGAGGCCATGAAGGCCGCCGGCTACAACCCTGATCTGGTCGGCAAGGACGAGCGCGCCCTGAAGCGCATCGGCCAGTTCGTCGAGCTGCACGTCGAACAGGGGCGCGGCCTGACGGTGCCGGTGGGCGTGGCGAGCAGCATTCTCGCGCACGGCCGGTGGCGCTTCACGTTCTCCGGCGAGGGCAACCACGCCGGCGCGACGCTGATCGAGGACCGCCGCGATCCGATGCTGCCGGCGTCCCAACTGGTCCTGGCCGCTCGACGGGCGGCTCGCGACGGCGGGCGTGCCACCGTGGGACGGCTCGTCCCCAACCCCGGTGGCACGAACGTCATTGCGTCCACTGTGGACGTGTGGCTGGACGCGCGGGACAGCGACGACGCGCGCACCCGTGCGATGGTCGCGGAAATCTCCGAAGCGGCGCACCAGGCCGCCAAGGAGGAGGGTTGCGAGGTGACCATCACCGAGGAGTCGTACGGCGACACCGTGCACTTCGACCCGAAGCTCCGCGACGACATCGCGGGAGCGCTCGGCGGCGTTCCGGCGTTGCCGACCGGCGCGGGCCACGACGCGGGCATCCTCGCTGAGCACGTGCCGACCGCGATGTTGTTCGTGCGCAACCCCACCGGCGTGAGCCACGCGCCGGAGGAGTTCGCCGAACAGGCCGACGTCGACGAGGGCGTGCGGGCGCTGGCCGCGACGATCGAACACCTCGGCTCATGAACTTCTGGTGTGAGCGAGCCTGGTTGCCCGGCGGGCTCGCCGAACGCGTGCTGATCAGGGTCGAGAACGGCGTGATCGCCAGCGTGTCCACAGTGGACACCATTCCGCTGGGTGTGCGCAGGCTGTACGGCGTTGTCGTGCCGGGCTTCGCGAACGCCCACTCGCACGCGTTCCACCGCGCGCTGCGAGGCCGCACGCACGACGGTGGCGGCACGTTCTGGACGTGGCGCGAAGGCATGTACGCGCTGGCCTCCAAACTGACCCCGCAGTCGTACTACCGACTCGCCCGCGCGGTCTACGGCGAGATGGCGCTCGCCGGGGTCTCGTCCGTGGGCGAGTTCCACTACGTGCACGACCGGTCGAACGAGTTCGGGTATGCCCTCAGAGAAGCCGCGAGTGACGCGGGCATCCGCCTCACCCTGCTCGACACCTGCTACCTCGCGGGCGGCATCGACCAACCGCTCAACGAGGTCCAGCAACGCTTCTCCGACGGCACCGCCGAGGCTTGGGCGTCCAGAGTCGCCGAGCTCAAGTCCGACGACGTGATGAAGGTCGGCGCCGCGATCCACTCGGTCCGCGCGGTCCCGCGAGCCGAGCTTCCCGTGGTGGCGCAAGCATTTCCAGACGCGCCGCTGCACGTCCACCTCTCCGAACAACCGGCGGAGAACGAGGCGTGCCTCGCGGCGTACGGCCTCACCCCGACCGGGCTTCTCCAAGAAGCCGGCGCGCTGTCACCACGCACGACGGCCGTGCACGCCACGCACCTGACGCCCGAGGACATCGCAACCCTCGGCGACACGGGGACCGGCGCGTGCTTCTGCCCGACCACCGAGGCCGACCTGGCCGACGGCATCGGCCCGGCTCGCGAGCTGGCCGACGCGGGCAGCCCGTTGTCGCTGGGCAGCGACCAGCACGCGGTGATCGACCCGCTGCTGGAAACCCGCGCGTTGGAGCACAACGAACGCCTCCGCACCGGCCGGCGCGGACGGTTCTCGCCGGCCGAACTGCTCGAAACCGCCACTCGTCACTCCGCGCTCGGCTGGGACGGTGGACGCATCGAGGTCGGCGCGCCGTGCGACCTCGTGGCGATCAGCTGCTCGACTCCGCGCACCGCGGGTTCGTTGCCGCAGCAGGTGTTGCTGTCGGCCACGGCGTCCGATGTGGACACCGTGGTGGTCGGCGGCCGGGTGGTCGCGAGCGGTGGCGTGCACGAGACTTTGGGAGACGTCGGCAGGCTGCTGACGGACGCGATCGAGGAGCTGTGGGCATGAGCGTGCTGATCACCGGCATCGGTGAGCTGACCACGAACAGCGAGGCCGCCGGCGACGCGCTGATCATCGACGGCTCGGAGATCGCCTGGGTCGGGCACTCGGGAAGCGCCCCGGCAGCGGACGAGCGCGTCGACGTCGAGGGGCGCGCCGTGCTGCCCGGCTGGGTCGACAGCCACACGCACCTGGTGTTCGCGGGCGATCGCACCGCCGAGTTCGGTGCGCGCATGGCCGGCAAGCCCTACACCGCGGGCGGGATCGCCGTGACGGTGAACGCGACCCGGCAGGCCACCGACGCCGAACTGGCGGAGGTCGTCCGCAAGCACGTCGCCGAGGCCCTGAAGCAGGGCACGACGTTCGTGGAGACCAAGACCGGCTACGGCCTGAACGTCCCGGACGAGGTGCGAAGCGCCCGCATCGCCGCCGAGCACGCCGACGAGGTGACGTTCCTCGGCGCCCACCTCGTCCCGCCCGGCGAAGACGCCGACACCTACGTCGACCTGGTCCGCGGCGAGATGCTCGACGCCGTCGCGCCCCTCGTGCGCTGGGCCGACGTGTTCTGCGAGAAGGGCGCGTTCGACTACGACCAGTCGAAGGCCGTGCTCGTGGCCGCGCGGGAGAAGGGGCTGGGCCTGCGCGTGCACGGCAACCAGCTCGGCGAGGGTCCCGGCGTGCGGCTCGCGGTGGAACTCGGCGCCGCCTCGGTCGACCACTGCACCTACCTGTCGCAGGAGGACGTCGACGCGCTCGCGTCGTCGGACACGGTCGCCACGCTGCTCCCCGCGTGCGACCTGTCGACCCGTCAGTCGCTGCCGCCCGCCCGCGCCCTCCTGGACGCCGGTGCCGCGGTCGCGCTGGCCAGCAACTGCAACCCCGGCTCCTCCTACACCTCGTCAATGGCGTTCTGCGTGACGACAGCGGTCCTGCAGATGCGGATGACCGTCGAGGAAGCGGTGTGGTCGGCGACGGCGGGTGGCGCGCGGGCGTTGCGCAGGGACGACGTCGGCGTGATCAGGCCTGGTGCACGGGCGGATCTCCACGTGCTGGACGCGCCGTCGATCACGCATCTGGCTTACCGTCCGGGCGTCCCGTTGACGCATTCGGTGTGGCAACGGGGCGAACGAGTCATCTGAGACCGCTGTCTCATGACCCTCCGTGTGGGCCTACTGGCGGAGGGTGCCGCCGCCGTACGGTGCTGGCGTGGCGGACTTCGCGGAGGCCCTGACGAAAGCCGTCGACAGCAGCGGCCTCAGCCTCGAACGCATCCAGCACCACCTCGCGGCCCGCGGCATGCAGGTGAGCCTTTCGACGCTGAGCTACTGGCGACGCGGCCGCAGCAGGCCGGAGCGTCCGGAGTCGCTGAAGGTCGTCACGGCGCTGGAGGACCTGCTCAACCTCGGTGAGGGCTTCCTCACCGACCGGCTCGGCGACAAGCGGCCGCGCGGGCGGTGGGTCGGGCAGGCGATGTCGCTCGAGGACATGTGGGACTCGCGCGCCACCGACCTCGGTGAGGTCATGGCGCGGATCGACAGGCTGCAGCCGATGGCGTCGACCTACCTCAGCGTGCGGGACCGGCAGGTGATCGGCCCTGATCGGCGCGAGGTGTCGATGCACTGCACCGGCATCGTGCAGGCGCTGGAGGACGGGGTCGACAGGTTCCTGGCCATCCAGCTCGCCGATGAGACGGACCTCGGCGTGCCCTCGATCGAGGCCGGTGCGCCGTGCCGGCTCGGGCGGGTGCGCAGCGACGACGCCACCGGGTTCCTCGTCGCGGAAATCCTCTTCGACCGGATGCTCAGAGCAGGGGAGACCGCCCTGGTCGACTACACGGTCCGGATGAGACCCGGCGCGGACAGCGAGGTGTCCGACCGGCGGTTCCTGCGGCCGGTAGGCGACTACGTGCTGCAGATCGACTTCCACCCGGACGCCGTGCCCGCTCGGTGCTACGAGTTCGCCAGGCCTTCGTTGCAGGAACCCGAAACCGCGCTGAACGACCTGTGGATCGGGACGACCGCGTCCACGCACATCCACGTGCGGAACTCGAAGCCCGGAATCTGTGGAGTGCGGTGGGAGTGGGATTAGGACCCACCCCCACCGCTTCGCGCCCCAGTTGATCGACGCCGTCGGCCGAGCCGCAATCGGCCTGGGCATCAGGGGCAGGACGGCCGTCACCGGTGCAGGGAGCCGGTTCCGGCGTGGTTGCTAGACCTTCAGCAGCAGGTTCGGTGAACCGGCTTTGATGTCGCTCAGCTTGTTCGGTGTGGCCGCGCCGACGAGTGCCTCGCGGACCTGGGCGGGCGTCGCGTCCGGGTTGGCGCTCAGGTAGAGCGCTGCCGCACCCGCGACGTGCGGAGCCGCCATCGACGTGCCGCCGGTCGACCGCGTTCCCATGTCGCTGCGGTACGAGGCCGAGACGATGTCGCTGCCCGGTGCCCAGATGTCCAGGCACGGACCGAAGTTCGACGTGCCGCCGATCCAGACCGAGCGCGTGTCGGTCTGGTCCGACGCGCCGACCGTGATCGCCTCGGGCGTGCGGCCCGGCGTTTCGCCGCAGGCGTCCACACCGCTGTTGCCGCCAGACAGCACGTACGTGAAGCCCGCATTGATCGAGCGCCGTACGGCGTTCTCCAAGGCGGCGTTCGTCCCGGTGCCGCCCAGGCTCATGTTCACCACGGCGGGTTTCTTGCCGTTCTGCGTCACCCAGTCGATCGCGCGGATGATGCCGTCCCACGGCCCGCTGCCGAAGCAGTCGAGCACGCGCACACCGACGACCTGCGCCTTCTTCGCGACACCGTAGGTCTTGCCCGCGACCGTGCCGGCGACGTGCGTGCCGTGACCCTCGCAGTCCTCCGCGACGGGGTCGTTGTCGATGAAGTCGTAACCGTCGACTGCGCGATTCTCGAATTCGGTGTGCGTTTTTCGGATTCCGGTGTCGAAAACGTACGCGGTGACGTTGGAGGCCGTGTTCGGGTAGGTGAACTTCTGGTCGAGCGGCAGGTCCGCCTGGTCGATCCGGTCGAGGTGCCAGGCCGGGTTCGACTGGGTCTCCTGGATCGTGGCGAACGTGTTGCGCTCGACGAAGTCGACGTCCGCGTCGGCCGCGAGCCGCCGCGCCTGTCGTTCGGACATCCCGGTGACGGAAAACCCGCGCAGCGCGGTGCTGTACGTGTGCTTCACAGAGCCCTGATAGCGGGACGCCAACGCGCTGGCAGAGGTGCGCGCGCCGTCCTTCAGCACCACGATGTAGCTGCCCTCGACCGCCTGCGCGCCCGCACCAGGTCGCACCGCCTCCTCGGCTGTCGCGGTGGGCGTCAGCACCGCTGTGGAAGCGATGCCGAATGCCGCCGCAATGGCGACACGACGCCGGAGTGCCATGAGTTCCTCCTGCAGGGAATGAACTGGGGAACACCGAGAAGCTAACGCGACCTGTGGGCTGGGCAACAGGTTCGAAACTTCAGTCATCAATACTGTCAAAACTGTGGCGAAGCACCAGTGTGCCAACCCGTTCGACGTGAGTGGCGTCACCCGTACATGAAAGTTGACAGTAGAAAGCCGCCAATAAAACGTTTGCAGAGTCCTGTGAGGTGTGTTCGCACCGCTGTTGACCAGGTGGCGGCAACGGTAGACTCGCTGGCTTGCCGACTCAAGCTGGTGTGTCGTTCTCCGGGAGAGTGAATTCTTGTCCGCGAATCCCCGTGGGTTACTTCCTTTGGTCATGGCTGCGGTTCTTCTGGCGGCCTGTGGCGAAGAGAGCGGTGATTCCGCGAACTCGAACGGCAGCTTTCGCGGCGGCCCTGGAGTAACGCAGGACAAGATCTTCCTGGGTGTGCTGAGCGATCTCTCCGGGCCCTTCGCCTCGGGCGGCAAGAACGTCACCGAGGGCAATCAGCTCTTCGTCGACAAGGTGAACGCCGAAGGCGGCATCTGCGGCAGGAAAGTCGAACTGATCGTGCGCGATCACGCGTTCGACACCGAAAAGGGGAAAAAGGAGTACCTGTCCCTGGAGCCCGAGGTGCTCGGCTTCGTCCAGCTCGTCGGAGCGCAGATCGCCGAGTCGATCGAGGACGACATGCTCCACCAGCAGATCCTGATGGCGCCGACCTCGTGGAAAAGCGCCCTGCTCGACAACCCGTACATGATGGTGGTGGGGGCGACCTACAAGGTCGATGTCATGAACGGCATCGAACACCTGATGCGAGAGGGCCTGCTCAGTCGTGGCGACACGGTGGGCCACCTGCACATCAGCGACGAGGCCGAATACGGTGACGACGCCCTCTCCGGTAGTTCTTTCGCTGTCGCACAACTCGGCCTCAACCTCACCAAGGCGTCGCTCAAGAACGCTGACCCGGACATGTCGCCGGGAATGGCGGCTCTCAAACAAGCCGGCGTGAAGGCGGTCGTCCTGAGCACCAACCCGCGGCAGACAGCGAGTGCCGTCGCCGCTGCCGCGCAACTCGGGCTCACCGTTCCGATCATCATCAACAATCCCGGCTTCGCTCCTGAGCTGTTGCAGGGACAACTCGCGACCGTCATGGAGCGTCAGGTCTTCGTGCTGTCGTCCGTCGCCCCCTTCGATTCCGCGATCGCCGGCCCGCGCCAGGTCGCGGCGGCGTACCGGTCGACTTATCCGCAGGGGGTTCCGTCCATGGCGGTCAACTACGGCTACCTGGTCGGGTTGAGCTTCGGCTCGGTGCTGCAGCGGGCCTGCGACCACAAGGACTTCTCGCGCGAGGGCGTCCTCAAGGCGTTCCGCGAGGTCGAAAGCGTGGAATCGGGCGGCATGTCCTCACCGCTGAGGTTCTCCATCACCGGCAGGCCGTCCGCGACGCGGACGTTCGTTCTCCGGCCCGACTCCACGGTGTCGGGAGGACTCTCGATCGCCGCGAACCTGTTCGAGTCGGAAGTGAGCCGAAAAGCCGGCCGCTGAAGGCCCGTGTCGCCTGGAGCAACTCCACGTGGCACACCGCCGCGCCGCGGTGCAGGGTGGTGGACATGGAGTACACCAACCTCGGTCGCAGCGGCCTGTCCGTCTCCCGCCTGTGCCTCGGCACGATGAACTTCGGTCCCGAGACGACCGAGGCCGACAGTCACGCGATCATGGATCGCGCCCACGAACACGGCCTGAACTTCTTCGACACGGCCAACGTCTACGGCTGGAAGAAGGGCGAGGGCGTCACCGAGAACATCATCGGCCGGTGGTTCGCCCAGGGTGGCGACCGTCGCGAGAAGACGGTCGTGGCCACCAAGCTCTACGGCAGCATGGGCGACTGGCCCAACGAGACCAAGCTGTCTGCGCTGAACATCCGCCGCGCCTGCGACGCCTCCCTGAAGCGCCTGCAAACCGACTACATCGACCTGTACCAGATGCACCACGTGGACCGCGAAACGCCGTGGGACGAAATCTGGGAAGCCTTCTCTGTGCTGCGCCAGCAGGGCAAGGTCATCTACTTCGGCTCGTCGAACTTCGCCGGCTGGCACATCGCCCAGGCAGCCGAGGCCGCCCGCACCCGCGGCTTCCTCGGCCTGGTGTCCGAGCAGTCCATCTACAACCTGATGACCCGCTGGATCGAGCTGGAAGTCCTGCCGGCAGCTCGGCACTACGGCCTCGGCGTGATCCCGTGGTCGCCGCTGCACGGCGGCCTGCTGGGCGGCGTCCTGCGCAAGCAGCGCGAAGGTGGGGCATCCCGCAGCTCGTCCGGGCGTTCCGCGGACGCACTGGAGAAGTACCGCGACACCATCGACGCCTACGAGAAGTTGTGCGCGGAGTTGGGGGAGGACCCGGCCAACGTCGGCCTCGCCTGGCTGCTGCACCAGGACGGTGTCACGGCGCCGATCATCGGGCCGCGCACTGTCGAGCAGCTCGACAACTCGTTGCGGGCCGCGGAGTTGAAGCTGGACGCGGAGGTGTTGGGGAAGCTGGACGAGCTGTTCCCGGCGCCGGCGCCGAACGGGTCGAAGCCGGCGCCGGAGGCCTACGCCTGGTGATGGCTAGTCGGTAGCCAGCACGATCGTTTCGTTCGCGGGGAGTCTGCCGTCGGCGCGTCGTTGCATGATCGACAAACCGACGGCGAGCTCGCGGAAGAGAACCGCGTGTTCGGCATCGGTCTCCAGAGCGAGGCACAACGCAGCGATCCGCAACTCCCTCGCCAGCGCACCTGTCAGCGGTCTGATCCTGGAAAAGACTGCATCAGCGACGTCGGCGAAGCCCGACAGGGTTGCCTGTCCCCAGGTAGACATCGGGGCATCTCGCACCATTGTGATCAGGTCACCGAACAAGCCGGGGAGTGCGACGGTCTTGTAGTCGGCCCGCGGGCCGACTACATCGCCAAAAGCGCTGGGGAACCCGGAGTGCGCTGCCTCCGGGTACTTCACGGAGTTGTGGACGGTACGCAGAAGTGCTTGGCCGATCATGCCTTCGTATGGTGTGCCACTGGGGAAACGGCCCAGCTTCAGCACCTGCAGTCGTGGCTGGTTCAGGTACAGCGTTCCCCTCGATTCCACGGCGTATTTGATCCGCTCCAGAACCGCGATGATCTCAGGTGACAACGCCAGGTCGTTCTGGGCTTCATCGTGCAGCTCGGCAGTGGAAAACACGGTTTGCTCTGCGCCGTAGGGCACTGACACCGGGTCGTCGAGCCATGGGGCGAGGCCGTCGAGCTTCTTCGCCAGTGGCGGCGACATCAGCTCTGCGAGACGGACGAGGCGGAAGGTCTGCTCGACCGCGATGCCTTCGTTGACCCAGTTGACGAACACGTCTGCGTCGTCTTGCCGAACGCCCTGCACAGGTTTGTCAGGTCCGCCGAACGGTCCGTCGGGTGTGCGGTGTGGCTGTGACTCCAGGAACAACCGGTAGATGCGGTTCGTCACCGGTTCGGTGCACACGCGGGTGCCCTGGTCGGTGCGCACGACCTTGCGCAGATGCCGTGACGCCACCACACGGGTCATGAGTCCGCGCATCGTCGGGTCCGAGCCCGGTTTGAACGCCGTCTCCAACAGCTGGTCCAGAGCCGTCCGAAGCTCTGGGGCCAGCTCGTTGCCCTCGTCAGAGCAGTCGAACGCCAGGGACAGCGCCCGGACCGTCCCGGAGTCGAGGCACGCCTGGACGATCGGGTCGGCGTTCGCGCGGGCCACGTGCAGCAGTGTGGTCTCGCGCCACCACACGTCGTCGACGTTGTCGACAAGCACCTGCGTCAGCTGCTTCTCGCGGATGTGATGTGCCGCCAGGTACTCCTGGAAAGTGAGGTGCGCGAAGGCGAAGAGGTCACGCTCGCGTTCGAGCAGCAGGCCGCTCGACGTCATGTCCGCCAGGAATTCGTCCTCGTCCATCCCACGCGCCATGCGTCGCAGGAACGAGCGGAACTCGATCTTGATCTGATCACGGGTGATGTCTCGGAGCCGGCTGCTCATCATCGAGTACGCGAGTCCGCTCAGGAGCGTCATCTTCTGGTCGCCGGTCAGCTCGGACGAGAGCTTCTTGGCCTCCTGACGACGCCACAGCAGCACCTGACAAATCTCGCCGTACAGGTCCACGCGGCTGCCCGGTAGCGCACCGCGGAACTTGTGCACGTTCGCGATCATCGTGAGCAGCAACGGGTTCACCGTGAGCTCGTACAGCGTCGGGTTCTGGTGCAGGCGTTCCAGGAGGTCGGTCGCCTCCGCCTCGGCGCGCTGGACCACATCGGCCGACTTGTCGCCCGTGCTGCGCTTCTCGAACGCGAAGTACCAGCCGTGCACGAACCGCGTCACCTGATGGTCGGTGAAACCGCGAACCTGCACGATGTCGGCGCCCGAGATCGGCGCCGTCTGGTAGCCCTGCGGCCTGGAAGTGATCACGAAGTCGTTCGCCGGATAGCTCGCGATCTGTTGCTCGACCCAGTTCGAGACCTCGCGCCGGTTCTGCTGGTCCGCGACCTCGTCGAGTCCGTCGAGGAGGATCACGCAGGAGCCGCCGCGCAGCTTCTGCTCGAACCAGCCCGGGGGAGGTGCGGCTCGGTGAAGCAGGTCCGGGAGCCAGGTGCCCTCCATGATCTCCTGGACGTGATCGCGGAGGTAGAACAGCACCGGGATGCGGCGACGGCGGCGGCGCTTGCGGCACATCAGCAGAGCGGTGTGCCGCAGGAGTGTCGTCTTGCCGCAGCCCGGTGGACCGATCACGGCGAGCACCACCGGTTTCGGCTGGTCGATCAGGTCGCCGATGAAGCGGCGGGTGGACTCGACCCGCGCCTGCCCCAGCACGTCCGAGGGCACCTTCGACGGATCGCTGTGCACCAGGCTGACGTCGACGAACACCTCGTCCAGCTCGGGCGTGTAGAAGCCCATCGTGGCAAGGCCCTTGAGGTCGATGAACCTCAGGCTGCCGAGCACCGACTCGCGGTAGCGGCGTTCGAATCTGGACAGTCGGCGGCGGGTGCCCTCGTCGATCGTCTTGGCGAGCGGGTCTTTCCAGCGGTTGCGCAGCTCGTCGGCGGTGCCGCCGACGAGCTTGCCCACGAAACCCAGTCCCAGGACCACGACCTCGTAGGCCGCGAGCAGCAGGAGTGCCTGCAGGGGATGCGATTTGGCCCAGGTCTGCAGGAACGCGAAGGCGGCTGCCGGTGGTGCGATGGCGGCGCCGAGCAGGCCGAGGATCTTCCCCATGCACCTGTAGTCGCACCAGATGCACAGGATGTGACGCTATTCCTGGTGACTAGTCCTCGAAGTCGTCGTCGCGCGCCAGGTAGGTGGCAAAGCGCTCGATGGCCGTCTCGAAGTCGGGGTTGGCGTCGACGAAAGCGCGCAGCTTGTCGGCGAGCAGCGCGAAGCTGATCTCCTCCTCGCCGCGCCGCTTCTCGAGCTCCTCGATACCGCGATCGGTGAAGTACATGGCTGAAACTCCTGTGTCGTCTCAAGAAACGAGCCGCCGGACCCAGGTCGGATCCGGCGGCTCGGTCGGTCGGTCGAGGTTTACTCGAACGCGCGGGTGATGATCTCGCGCTGCTCGACCTCGTGCACCTTGCTCGAACCGGCCGACGGGGCGGCCATGGGGCGGCGCGACACGCGGCGGACGGTGCCCAGGTGCTCGGGCAGCAGTTCCGGCAGGGCCAGACCGTAGAACGGCCAGGCGCCCTGGTTCGCCGGCTCCTCCTGCACCCAGCGGACGTCCTTCGCGTTCGGGTAGCGCTCCAGGGTCTCGGTCAGCTTGCGGGCCGGGACCGGGTAGAGCTGCTCGACGCGCACGATCGCCACGTCGCCGCCGCCGCGCTTCTCGCGCTCGGCGTGCAGCTCGTAGGAGATCTTGCCGCTGCACAGCAGGACCTTCGTGACCGCGTTCGGGTCCTTGATCGTCGGGTCGTCCATCACCGAGTGGAAGCGGTCGCTGATGAACTCCTCGGTGCCGCTGACGGCTGCCTTGAGGCGCAGCATCGACTTCGGCGTGAACACCACGAGCGGGCGGTCGACGCCGTCGAGGGCGTGGCGGCGCAGCAGGTGGAAGTAGTTCGCCGGGGTCGACGGCACCGCGACGGTCATGGAGCCCTCGGCGCACAGCTGCAGCCAGCGCTCGATGCGGCCCGACGTGTGGTCGGGACCCTGGCCCTCGTGGCCGTGCGGCAGCAGGATCACGACGTCGGAACGCTGACCCCACTTGGCCTCACCGGACGAGATGAACTCGTCGATGATCGGCTGCGCGCCGTTGACGAAGTCGCCGAACTGCGCCTCCCACAGCACCATCGCCTGCGGGTTCGCGACCGAGTAGCCGTACTCGAAGCCGACCGCCGCGAACTCCGACAGCACCGAGTCGTAGACCATGAACTTGCCCTGGTCGTCCGACAGGTTCTGCAGCGGCGTGTACTCGTCGCCGGTCTTGCGGTCGACCAGGGTCGCGTGGCGCTGCACGAACGTGCCGCGGCGCGAGTCCTGACCGGCCAGGCGGACCTTGCGGCCCTCCATCGACAGCGAGCCGAGCGCGAGCAGCTCCGCGAACGCCCAGTCGATGCCGCCCTCGCGCGCCATCTTCGCGCGGCGCTCCAGCACCGGCTTGACGCGGGCGTGCGGCGTGAAGCCGTCGGGCAGGTTCACGTGCGCGTCGGCGATGTGCTCCAGCACCTCGCGCGAGATGCCGGTGGGCAGCTTCGCCGGGATCTGCTGCTCGGCCTCCACCGACGGGCTGACCGTCACCGGGTGCTTCTCGAGCTCGCGGACCTCGTTGAACACGTGCTCCAGCTGGCTGGAGAAGTCCTGCAGCGCCTTCTCGGCCTCTTCGACGGTGATGTCGCCGCGGCCGATCAGGGACTCGGTGTAGGTCTTGCGGACCGAGCGCTTCTGGTCGATCACGTCGTACATCGCCGGCTGCGTCATCGAGGGGTCGTCGCCCTCGTTGTGGCCGCGGCGGCGGTAGCAGACCATGTCGATCACGACGTCCTTGTGGAACGCCTGGCGGTAGTCGACGGCCAGCTTCGCGACCCAGTAGCAGGCCTCGGGGTCGTCGCCGTTCACGTGGAAGACCGGCGAGCCGATCATCTTCGCGACGTCGGTCGAGTACTTCGAGGACCGCGAGTGCTCCGGCGCGGTGGTGAAGCCGACCTGGTTGTTGACGACGATGTGGACCGTGCCACCGGTGCGGTAGCCGCGCACGAGCGCCAGGTTCAGCGTCTCGGCGACGACACCCTGACCTGCGAACGCCGCGTCACCGTGCAGGGCGACCGGCAGGACGGGGAAGAAGTCGCCGCCACGGTCGATCAGGTCCTGCTTGGCGCGCACGATGCCCTCGAGCACCGGGTCGACGGCCTCGAGGTGCGACGGGTTCGCGGTCAGCGACACCTTGGTCTCGCCGTCGCCGAACATCCGGAAGTACTTGCCCTCGGCACCGAGGTGGTACTTCACGTCGCCGGAGCCATGCGCCTGACCGGGGTCGAGGTTGCCCTCGAACTCGCGGAAGATCTGCGAGATCGGCTTGCCGACGATGTTCGCGAGCACGTTCAGCCGGCCGCGGTGCGGCATGCCGATGACGACCTCGTCGAGCTCGTGCTCGGCGGCCTTGTCGAGCACCGCGTCGAGCAGCGGGATGACGGTCTCGCCGCCCTCCAGCGAGAAGCGCTTCTGGCCGACGTACTTCGTCTGCAGGAACGTCTCGAACGCCTCAGCCGCGTTCAGCTTGCTGAGGATGTACTTCTGCACGGTGGCCGGCGGCTTCTCGTGCGGAACCTCGACGCGGTCCTGGATCCACCGGCGCTCCTCCGGCTCCAGGATGTGCATGTACTCGACGCCGACGGTGCGGCAGTACGAGTTGCGCAGCACGCCCAGGATGTCGCGCAGCTTCATCCGCTCCTGGCCGGCGAACCCGCCGACCGGGAACTCGCGGTCGAGATCCCACAGCGTCAGGCCGTGGCTGAGCACGTCCAGGTCGGCGTGGGAGCGCTGGCGGTAGTTCAGCGGGTCCGTGTCGGCCATCAGGTGGCCGCGGGTGCGGAACGCGTCGATCAGCTCGATGACGCGGGCCGTCTTGTCGACCGCGCCCTCGGGGATGTCGGCGACCCAGCGGATCGGCTCGTAGGGCAGCCGCAGCGACGCGAAGATGTCGTCGTAGAAGCCGTCCTCGCCCAGCAGCAGCTGGTGGATGCGCTTGAGGAACTCGCCCGACTCCGCACCCTGGATGATGCGGTGGTCGTACGTGGAGGTCAGCGTGATGATCTTGCTGACACCCATGTCGGTCAGGGCCTGCTCGCTGGTGCCCTGGAAGTGCGCGGGGTACTCCATCGCGCCGACACCGATGATCGCGCCCTGACCGGCCTGCAGCCGCGGCACCGAGTGGTTCGTGCCGATCGTGCCGGGGTTGGTCAGCGAGATCGTGGTGCCGGAGAAGTCGTCCGCGGTCAGCGAGCCGGAGCGCGCCTTGCGGATCAGGTCCTCGTAGGCCTGCCAGAACTGCGTGAACGTCATGTTCTCGCAGCCCTTGACCGACGCGACGACCAGCGTGCGCTGCCCGTCCTTGCCGGGCAGGTCGATCGCCAGGCCGAAGTTCACGTGCTCCGGCGTGACGACGAACGGCTTGCCGTTGTCCTCGGCGTAGTGCCGGTTCATGTTCGGGTAGGCCTGCAGCGCCCGGACCACCGCGTAGCCGATGACGTGCGTGAAGGAGACCTTCCCGCCGCGCGTCCGCTTCAGGTGGTTGTTGATGACGATGCGGTTGTCGGCCAGCAGCTTGGCGGGCACGGCGCGCACGCTGGTCGCGGTCGGAACGGTGAGCGACAGCTCCATGTTCTTCGCGATCGCGGCGGCGGCACCGCGCAACTGCTTCTGCTCGGGCTGCGCGCTCGGCGTGACCGGGGCGGCCTTCGCGGCCTGCTGGGGCGCGGGCTTGCCGGTCTGCGGCAGCGTGGCCGCGGGCTTGGGCTGCGCGGCCGGCTTGGGTGCGGCGGGCGCGGCCTTGCCGTTGTCGGCGGCCGGCGGCGTCACGGTCGCGGTCGTGGTGGCCGTGGCACCACCCGCGCTGGCCGTGGCGGCGGTACTGCCGTTGCCGCCCGCACGCTTGTAGTCGGCAAAGAAGTCATGCCATGCCGGGTCTACGGATGACGGGTCCGCGAGGAACTGCTCGTACATCTCCTCGACGAGCCACTCGTTCGGCCCGAATTGTGACGCAGGACTGCTGCTGGACACGGCTGGCGCTCGCCTCTATCCATCTCGCTCTTGGTGTTGACTCATGCGGTAGTCAGGCTAGTCCCCCTGGCCCGGGCCTTCACACGCTGGAGGCACCTGGCAAGGAGTGCTCTGTCACAGGATCGATCAGGACGGCCCCGTCGTCACCCGCAGTTGAGCAATTCTTGATGTGTGTCTCACTACGTCGCCTCCCTTTCGCGCAATGCTCACTGAGCTGTTGGACGGGCATACGCACCGAGCGCAGTGATCAGTTCACGATAAGTACAACAAGACCACCTCGCGGATTGATCTTGTCAGCCCAGCGCCCGCCGGATCGAGCTGCTCATCGCCTGCACGAACCGCTCCCTGATCCGGTCCGTGGTCCGGTCGAGCGACAGGTACGGGTTCAAGTCCTCCAACTCGACCAGAAGCAGTTCCCCGCCCCGCGTGCGGCATCCGTCAACGCGCTGCACACCGCACCCGAGGTCGTTCCAGTCGATGAACTTCCGCGCGAATTCCAGATCCTCCGCCGAGGCCTCGTACAAGGCGAGTTCCCAGCGCCGAGCGGGGTCCGGCGCGTTCAACGCGTACTGGAACTCGCGGTCCACGAAGTAGAACGACACCTCGTACCGAAAATCGATCTTGGGCTGGATGAGGACGTCCCCGCCGAGAGCCTTGTCCGCGAGCTCGTCCCGGGCCACGAACTCCAGCCCGTGCGAGTCGGCCCCGGCTTTGGGTTTCACGACGTACTCGGCCGTCTCGGGAAGCCGGTCCAGGTCTGCCACATCGTCGATCGTGGGGATGACGGGGTACCCGAGCCCGGTCAGGTCGATCAGGTACTGCTTGCCCGCCATGTCACCTTTGCCGGTGAGCGGGTTGTAGACGCGCTGACCAGTGGCCTTCGCCCGCTCGCGGAAGCGCGCGTAGGCCTGCGGGTACTCGATCACCGGACCGCTGTTGCGCACGACGACGGTGTCGAAGCCGCCCATGAGGTTCGCGGCGTCCCTGGGGTTGCAGACGGCCAGGTCGAACTCGTCGCGGAGCTTCGAGGTCAGGTAGATGTCCTCGTCGCAGTAGCGCCTGCCCCTGGCCGGGTAGGTGAAGTCGGAGACGTAGAGAACGGTGGGGCGAGGCGGCATCGGGAACTCCTGGACCTGGCGTGGCCGGGGAGTTGGTTTCTACGTGACGGACGGGGCCGGACACGAGGGTTCGTGGCGGAGGCCACGAGGGGGCGGGATGCTTCCCTCGTGGGCTCGGCCGGGGCGCTTTAATCCCCGGCTTTGAGGCCGTCTATGCGTCCCGTCAGAGGCTCAAGGTCAAGCCTCAATCGCAATCGTCGCGAAGCGGCGATGAACTCTCACGCCCTCGGTAAGGCCCGCGGGACCACCCGAGCAAGGTGACTGTCCGCCCGCAGGGCGACCCCTCCGCTGGAACGCGACCAGCCCTCGCAAGCCGACCCACCCGCCCGGAACGCGACCAGCCCTCGCAAGCCGACCCCTGAAACCTCAAGCCGCCTCAGCGACCCCATGCCGCCACAACCGCGCATAAGCACCATCAGCCGCCAGCAGCTCCTCATGCGACCCCTGCTCGACAACCCGCCCCCCGGCCAGCACCACGATCCGGTCAGCCCGAGCCGCAGTGGCCAACCGGTGCGCCACCACGAAGGTCGTCCGAGCCCCCGTCAGCCGATCGCTGGCGGCCAGCACCGCGGACTCGGTGGCCGGGTCCAGCGCCGCGGTGGCTTCGTCCAGCAGCAGGACGTCCGGCTCGACCAGTTCGGCCCGAGCGAGCGCCACCAGCTGGCGTTGGCCGGCGGACAGGTGGTTGCCGCGCTCGCCGACGACCTGCCGGAACCCGTTGGGGAGGGAAGCCACCATCTGCAGCGCTCCTACGGCCTCTACGGCGTGCTGGATCTCGGCGTGCGAGGCGTCGGGGCGTCCGTAGGCGACGTTGTCCGCCAAGTCGCCGCCGAACAGGTGGGCCTCCTGCGGGACCACGCCCAGTCGTTGGCGGTAGCCGGACAGGTCGTAGGTGCGGACGTCCACACCGTCGACCAGGACGGCGCCCGCGGTGGCGTCGTAGAACCGGGCGATCAGCTTGACGAGGGTCGACTTGCCCGCGCCCGTTTCGCCCACCAGCGCCACGGTCTCGCCGGGGGAGACGTGCAGGGTCACGCCGTCCAGCGCCGGCTGGTCGGCGCCCGCGTAGGTGAAGGAGACGTTCTGCAGCAGCACCTCGCCGCGCAGGCGGGCTGGCACGGGGACGGGGGAGGCGGGCGGCTCCACCGAGGTCGGGGTGCGCAGCAGGTCGCCGATGCGGCGCAGGCCCACGCGGGCCTGCTGGTAGCCGTCGAACACGCCGGACAGCTGCTGGATCGGGCTGAAGAACAGGCCCAGGTACAGCAGGAAGGCGAGCAGGACGCCTGGAGTCAGCGAGCCTTCGGCCACGCGGTGGGCGCCTACGGCCAGGACGACGGCTTGGGCCACGCCGGACAGCATTGCCACGAACGGGAAGTAGGTGGCGATGTAGCGCTGGGCGCGCAGGCGGGTGCGGCGGTAGGCGTCGCTGCGTTCGGCGAAGGCTTCGGCGGAGTGGCGTTCGCGGGTGTAGGCCTGGGACACGCGCAGGCCGGAGACGTTCTCCTGGAGGTCGGCGTTCACGGCGCTGACGCGTTCGCGGGCTTCGGCGTACGCGGCGGAGGAGAGGCGCTGGAAGATCACGGTCGCGACCAGCAGCAACGGCACCACGGCCAGGGCGATCAGGGCCAGTGAGGCGTCGGTGACCAGCAGGGCCGCGGTGATGCCGACGACGGTGATCAGGCTGATCACGGCGGTGACGAGGCCGGTCTGCAGGAACGTGGAGAGGGCGTCGACGTCTGTCGTCATCCTCGTCATGATGCGGCCGGCCATCTCGCGCTCGTAGTAGTCGAGGCCGAGGCGTTGCAGGTGGGCGTAGCTGCGGACGCGGAGCAGGTAGAGCAGGCGTTCGCCCAGGCGGGCGGCGAACACGGTGCTGCCCGCCGTCGTCAGCCAGCCGACCAGCACCAGGCCGACGCCCAGCACGACGGCCTGCCACAACGCGGACTCGGCGCCCTGCGTCACGCCGCCGTCGACGCCCAGGCGCACCAGGGCGGGCAGGCCCATGCCGACCAGCGCGTCCAGCACCACCAGCGCGGCCACGGCGGCGAGGCCCCAGCGGACCGGGCGCAGGAGGCGGGCCAGGCGGAAGCCGGGATCGGGCGCGCGCGGGTCTTCGCCGTGCAGCACCGGGACCTCGGTGGCGGGCGGCAACTTCCGCACCTGGGCCAGCAGTTCCGGGGTGGGCGGGCCGCCTGCCAGCGCGGACATGCCGCCGCCACCTCCGTGCCGGCCGGAGGAGGCGGGCGCCGTCGACTTGGCGTCGTCGATCAGGCGCTGGTCGAGGTCGGCCTGCGACAGCTCCGGCCACAGCTCGCCGGAGACCGCCGGTGCGGTCGACTCGATCGCCTCGCCGGGACCCGCCAGCAGATCGCGGTAGAGGGCGCAGCGCGCGGTCAGCTCGTCGTGGGTGCCGATGTCGATCACGCGGCCCGCGTCCAGCACCGCGATCCGGTCGGCCAGGGACAACGTGGAACGGCGGTGGGCCACCAGCAACGTCGTGCGGTTCGCCGTCACCGTGGCCAGGGTCGCGTGGATCGCGGCCTCGGTCGCGTTGTCGACCGCGGACGTCGCGTCGTCCAGCACCAGCACGCGCGGATCGGAGAGCAACGCACGGGCCAGCGCGACGCGTTGGCGTTGCCCGCCGGACAGAGTGAGGCCGCGTTCACCGACCACCGTGTCGTAGCCGAGTGGCAGCGCCTCGATGAAGTCGTGCGCCTCGGCGGCCTTCGCGGCGCGCTCGACCTCGGCCCGCGACGCGTTCGGCATGCCGTACGCGATGTTCGAGAACACCGTGTCCGAGAAGAGGAACGCCTCCTCGAACACCACGCCCACCGCGCCGCGCAACGACCCCAGCCGCAACGTCCGCACGTCCACCCCGCCGACCCGCACGGCACCGGAGTGCACGTCGTAGAACCGGGGCAGCAGCAGGGAAACCGTCGACTTGCCGGAACCGGCGGTGCCGACCAGCGCCAGCGTCTCGCCCGGCTCCACGGAGATCGAGAAGTCCTGCAGCACTGGTTCGCTGCGGGCGTACCCGAACGTCACGCCGGAGAACGAGATCGCCAGCGGCCCGGAAGGCACCTCACCGGGGCCGTCCGTCACGTCCGGCTGCGAGTCGATCAGCTCGTAGACCCGCTCCACCCCGGCACGCGCCAGCTGCGCGGACACCATCAGGCTCGACAGCAACCGGGTCGGGCCCACCAGGTTCGCCACGTACGTCGTGAACGCCAGGAACGTGCCCAGCGTGACCTGCCCGTGCAACGCGAGCCAGCCGCCCAGGCCCAGCACCGCGACCTGGCCGAGCAACGGCAGCGCGGTCACGGTCGCCAGGGGTTTCGACGACAACCGAGCCGCACGCATTCGTTCAGCGAAGAGCGAACGAGCGTGCTTCTCCAGCCGTGCGACCTCGCGCGCCTCCTGGCCGAAGCCCTTCACCACGCGGACCCCGGTGACGGTCTCCTCGACGTGCTGCGCCAGATCGGCGGCCCGCTGCTGCGCGGACCAGGTGGCCGGGAACAACGTGAGCCGGGTGCGGCCCGCGAGCCACGCCACCAGCGGCACCACGATCACCGCGATGATCGTCAGCGGCACCGACAGGTAGATCATCGCGGCCAGGGCGGCCACCGCGAACACCACGGTGCCGAGCGCCAGCGGCGCCATCATCAGCAGCGACTGCACCAGCTGCAGGTCCGTGATCGAGCGCGACACGATCTGACCGGTCCGCAGCTCGTCCTGCTTCGCGCCGTCGAGCCGCTGCACCGCGGAGAACACGCCGAGCCGCAGGTCGTGCTGCACGCCCAGCGCCAGCCGCCCGCCCAGATACCGCCGCAGGAACGCCGACCCGAACGTGAGCAGCTCCAGCACGACCAGCGCGACCATCAACGGCCACAACCGATCGGTGCGGCCCACCGTCGAGTCGTCGATCGCCGTCTTGAGCAGCAACGGCCCGGCCGCCTGCAGACCCACGCCGACGACCGCGGCGACCGCCGACAGCACCACCAGGCGGGGGTGCTGCCAGCACGCCGCGGTCAGTCGGCGAATCCAGCCCTTCGTCACCGGACCCACATTACGTTCGGGGTCCGGCACAAAATTGTGACGTCAGAAACCGCAGGTCAGGTGATGTCCTTGGACTGCGTGGACGCCCAGCCGCCCGCGAACACGATCCCGGACCAGGCGAGGAACACGAGCCCCGACCACCACCAGTCGAGCGCTCCACCGGCACCGGCGATCGCCCGCAGCACGTCCTCGATCTCCTTCGGCACCACGCCCGCCGTCGACAGGAACAGGTCGACCGAGACCGACCCGGTGAGCCCGTTGATCGACCCGTTCGGCAGGAACCCGATCACCGACGGCACCTCGAGGTACGCGAGCACGAGGTGCAGCACGTTCTCGATCACCAGGAAGTACAGCAGCAGGAGCACGATCGTCCCGGCCACGTTCGGGATCAACGCACCCACGCCGACGCCGAACATCGTCATCAGGATCGACGACAGCACGCAGACCAGCGTCAGCATCATCCAGCCACCGGCGTCCGGCAGCTGCCCGGGCTCACTGGTGATCACCACGCCGATGCCGAGGAATAGCATGATCGCGAGGCCGTAGATCGCGCCCCACATGACGTAGACCAGCATCTTCGCCAGCATCGACTGCATCCGCGACGGCGCGGTCAGGAACGTCGTCGTGATCGTCCGCCGGTTGATCTCACCGGAGATCGCCAGCGCACCGAAGATCATCGGGAAGATCGTCGAGATGTTGATCGCCCGCGCCATGCCGAACAGCGAGACCTTCCACTGGTCCGGCGAGACCCCGAGGAAGTCCGACACCTCGTCGACGTCGTTGGACGACGCGAAGTCCACGAAGAACTGCCCCAGCAGGCCGGTCGCGAGCCCCCAGCCGAGCGCCAGCACCGCGGTCGGGATCAGCAGACCCCACCACAGGCCGGTCGTCGTCGTCTTGCGGAGCTCCGCCTGTACGAGGTTGCCCATCAGGCCCAACCACCCTGCTGTTGCTGCTGATACGGCGCCGGCGCGTATCCGGCGTACTGGCCACTGGTGAGCTGGAAGAACAGCCGCTCGAGGTCGACCTGCTCCTCCTGGATGCCGTAGATCGACACGCCCGCCTTCAACGCCGTGTCCGCCACGTGCCGGGAGTCCACACCGGACACCGCGAGCCTGCCGTCGGGCAGCTGCTCGATCGCCTGCACGCCCTCGGCCCGCAGCGCGGTCGCCAACGCGTTGATGTCCGACGGCTGCACGAGAACGCGCTTCTGCTGCGACTGCCGCAACTGGTCCAACGGCCCGTAGAACATCGTCTGCCCGCGCGAAATGATCACGACCTGGTCGACGGTCTGCTCGACCTCGGCCAGCAGGTGGCTGGAGATCAGCACCGTGCGTCCCATACGCGCGTACGACTGCAGGAACGTACGCAGCCACGCGATGCCCTCGGGGTCGAGGCCGTTCGCCGGTTCGTCCAGCACGAGCACCTGCGGATCACCGAGCAACGCGGTGGCCAGCGCCAGTCGCTGCTTCATGCCGAGCGAGAACCCGCCCACCTTGCGATCGGCCGCCGAGCCCAGGCCGACCAGGCCGAGGACCTGGTCGGCCTGCGCGTCCGGCACGCCGACGGCCGCCGCGTACACGCGCAGGTGGTTGCGGGCCGAGCGAGCGGGGTGGAACCCCTGCGCCTCCAGCACCGCGCCCACGACGCGGCCGGGCTGGCCGAGCTGCTGGAACGGTCGTCCGTTGATCGTCGCCGTGCCGCTCGTCGGCTTCACGAGCCCCAGCAACATGCGCAGGGTCGTCGTCTTGCCGGCGCCGTTCGGGCCGAGGAAGCCCGTCACGCTGCCGGGTGACACGGTGAAGCTCAGGTTGTGCACGGCCGTGACCGGACCGAACTGCTTGGTCAGGTTCTGGACCGCGATGAGGCCGCTGCCGTCATGCATGCGGCCATCCTGCCCGAAATGTCACTCCGGCAAGGCGTGCTTGGGCCTGGACACGACCGGCGCGCGGTGCACCAACGGCGGCTCGTCGGTCAGGACCGGGGTCTGACCGGTCAAGATCGGCAGCTCGGTGGTCATCTCGGCCGGCGCCTCGGCCGGAATCTCGATCGTGCCCGATCGGGTGAAAGGGTTGCGCAACGGCCTGCGCCGCTCGCGATGCGGCAGCCCTTCGCCGATCAGGTGCTGGTGCGCCATGTTCCACACCTGGCAGGGCCATCGGCGGCGCCACAGCCAGCCCGGACACGCCTTGCACCGGCCGTCCTCGTCGGGCTGGTGCACCGTCAGGAGCAACCGCCAGCCGTCCGCAAGGCGGTGGATCTCCGCGCGCGCCAGCGGCACCAGCGCCTCGGCCTCACCGTGCTCGGCCACCTTGTCCAGCAGTGCCAGCCGTTGCAGCACCGCGTCGCGCAGGGTCGCGTCCATCACATCTTCGCCGTGGCCTGGTCGAGCAAAGAGCCCAGCCGGCGCGTCTGAGTGGCGGACATCACAGCGGTCTCGCCCGGCGGCGTGACCAGGAGAACTCGGTCGTTTTCGACCAGAACGGTCATCGATCTGTCGCGACCGAACGGGTCGTGGCAGTGGATCCATCCCTGTGGTTCAGCCATGGAATCTCCCTTCGAGGGACACCCGACTCCGTCTTCATCGGCCGTAGTGCCTGCTCGCCGCACCGCGGGAGGTGGAATTCACTCGTTTGCTGGACGGGTCCGACATGGGCAGTGGTCCACTCGGGGAAACTTTTGGGTCGCGTTTGTGTGGGGGTGCTGGGCGCGGCGGCCCAAGGCCCGCTATATTTGGTGACGGCGGCCCCGCTCCCAGTGACCCCCAGGCTGGTTGAGCGCGGCCGCCCTTTACGTGGCGGGCTCTGGCGCTCATCGTCCTTCGGTCGATTTCGCCAGAGCCCGCAGTGTTTGTCGGGGGGACGACCCCCCCGAACCCCCCGCGTGTTCGGGCGCTGTGCGCCCTCACGGTTCGCATGCTCAATGCCCCCACGCGTTCCCGTGCGAAATCCTCTTGCGTCCTGCGGTCTCGTACGCTGTAAGGTCCTCGTACACCGTAAGGGGTAGGACTGATGACTTCGACGACCGAGGAGGTCGGGGTGCGCCCGCACCCCCAGCGCTGGGCCGTGCTCGGCGTGCTCTGCCTGTCCGTGATGGTCGTGGTGCTCGACAACACCGTGCTGAACGTGGCGATTCCGTCGATCTCCACCGGTCTCGGCGCCAGCACCGCGGACATCCAGTGGATGATCAACGCCTACTCGCTGGCGCTGGCGGGGCTGCTGCTCACGACCGGTTCGTTGAGCGACAGGTTCGGCCGCAAGCGCGCGTTGCTCGCGGGCCTCGTGCTGTTCGGCACCGGTAGCGCCGTGGCGGCCTACGCGGGCTCGTCCGAGGCGTTGATCGCTGCCCGCGGCTTCATGGGCATCGGTGCGGCGGTGCTGATGCCCGGCACGCTGGCCGTGCTGATGCAGTTGTTCGACGAGAAGGAACGCCCGAAGGCCATCGGCGTCTGGGCCGCCGTCACGAGCCTCGGCTTCGCGGCCGGGCCGGTGATCGGTGGCGCGCTGATCAAGCACTTCTGGTGGGGCTCGGTGTTCCTCATCAACGTGCCGGTGGCGGTCCTCGCCATCGCGGCCGTCGCGCTGCTGGTGCCGGAGTCCAAGGACCCGACCGTGCGCAAGCCGGACGTGATCGGCTCGATCCTGTCGATCATCGGCATGGTGGCGATCGTGTACGCCGTGATCGAGGTGCCGGAGCACGGGTTCGGCTCCGCGGAGTTCGGCGTGCCGGTCGCGATCGGCCTGGTGACCATGACGGGATTCGCGTTGTGGGAACGGCACACCGCAGAGCCGATGCTCGATCTCGGGTTCTTCGCCGACCGCCGCTTCACCGGCGCGGTGGCGTCCGGCGTGCTGGCGGCGTTCGGCATGGCGGGCTCGCTGTTCCTTCTCACGCAACACCTTCAGGGCGTGCTCGGCTACAGCCCGTTGGAGGCGGGCGTGCGCGTGGCGCCGATGGCGATCGCGTTGCTCGTCACCAGCAACACCCTGGGCCAGCTCGTCGTGAAACTGGGCGCCGGCAGGGCGATGCTGCTCGGCATGACGATCGTCGCGGGCGGCGTGGCGCTGCTGTCGGTCGGCACCACCTACCCGCCGACGCTGGCCGGTCTGATCCTGATCGGCGTGGGTGTCGGTGTGTCGCAACCGGTTGCGGTCAACGCGCTGATGGGCTCCATCCCGCCGGAACGCGCCGGCATCGCGTCCGGGCTGTCGGGCACGCTCACCGAACTGGGTTCCTCGTTCGGCATCGCGGTGCTGGGGGCACTGCTGTCGGCGCGGTTCCTGGCGTCGTTGCCGGACGGCGTTCCGGGGCGGTCTTTGAGCGAGGCGCTGCACAGCGGTGCGGACATCACGGTCGTGCGTGAGGCGTTCTCGAGTGGCATGAGCGTCAGCCTGTTGATCGGTGCTCTGGCCGTGTTCCTGGGAGGTGTTGTGGCCAGCGTGCTGCTGCGGCGTGCTTAGGATCGCTCTTGTGGACAGCGTGTGGTTCAGCAAACCCAGGCCCAGCAGCGGCCAGCCCCTCGGCCTGAGCCGGGAGGCGATCGTCCGCAAGGCGATGGAAGTGCTGGACGCGCACGGTTTGCAGAAGCTCTCCATGCGCAAGCTCGCCGCGGAACTGGGCGCGGCGCCGATGTCGCTGTACTGGCACGTGCCGACCAAGGACGCGTTGATCGAGCTCTGCCTCGACGAGGTCTACGGCGAGTTCGAACTGCCGGGCCCGGACGACGACTGGGAGACCGCGGTGCGCGGGATGATGCACTCGTTGCGTCATCTCGCGCTCAAGCACCCGTGGTGGGTCCGCGGCATCGGCGAGTTCAACTCCATCGGCCCGAAGGCGGTGGCGATGGCGGACTCGATGTTCGGACCCATGTTGCGGGCGGGCCTGTCGATGCCCGTGGCGGCGCAGTCGATCTCCACCATCTCCAGCTTCGTCGTCGGGTACGCGATCGCCGAGGTGAACTTCATCAGCCGCGGCGGGATGGACTCCCCGCCGCCGGACCTGGGCAAGATCGCCGACCTGTACCGGGAGAAGCACCCCCGGTACGTGGCGATGCTGGACGAGCAGGAGATCTGGTCGCTGGAGGGGCAGTTCGAGTTCGGGCTGAACTGCGTGATCGACGGGATCAAGGCGCGGGTCGCGGCCCTCAGGTAAGCGAAACCCCCGCAGCGTGATCGCGTGCGGGGGCCTCTTCATTCAGTTGGTCTTAGATCACGCTCTCCAGCGGCGTGTGCACGAGGCCGGTCGCCTCGGCCACCGGGCCGTTGGTCAGCTGACCCGCGTGGACGTTGAGGCCCAGGGCGAGCGAACGGTCGTCCTTCAGCGCCTGCGTCCAGCCCTTGTCGGCCAGCGCGACTGCGTAGGGCAGCGTCACGTTGGTCAGCGCGTAGGTCGAGGTGCGCGGGACGGCGCCCGGCATGTTGGCCACGCAGTAGAAGACCGAGTTGTGGACCTCGTAGGTCGGCTCGGCGTGCGTGGTGGGGCGGGAGTCCTCGAAGCAGCCGCCCTGGTCGATGGCGATGTCGACGAGCACGGAGCCCGGTTTCATGTCGGCGACCAGCGCGTTCGAGACCAGCTTCGGGGCGGCGGCACCGGGGACGAGCACGGCGCCGATGACCAGGTCGGCCTCGCGGACGGCCTGCTCGACGGAGAAGGCGTTCGAGGCCAGCGTGCGCAGCCGGCCGGAGAACTGGGCGTCGATCTGACGCAGGCGGTCGACGTTGGTGTCGAGGATCTGCACGTCCGCGCCCATGCCGACGGCGATGGTGGCGGCGTTGACGCCGGCCACGCCGCCGCCGATCACGACCACGCGGGCCGGGGCGACACCGGGGACACCGCCGGGCAGCACGCCGCGGCCGCCGGAGGGCTTCATCAGGGCGAACGCGCCCACCTGCGGGGCGAGACGGCCCGCGACCTCGGACATCGGGGCGAGCAGCGGCAGCGAGCGGTTCGGCAGCTGCACGGTCTCGTACGCGATGGCCGTGGTGCCGGACGCCAGCAGGGCCTCGGTCAGCGGCCTGTCGGCGGCGAGGTGCAGGTAGGTGAAGAGGGTCTGGCCGGCGCGCAGCCGCGGGTACTCCTCCGCGATCGGCTCCTTGACCTTGAGAACGAGGTCGCCCTCGGCCCAGACGTCGTCGGCGGAAGCGAGGATCTTGGCGCCGGCCGCGAGGTACTCCTCGTCGGTGATGGCGGAACCGAGACCGGCGCCCTGCTCGACGAACACGTCGTGGCCGCGGCTGGTCAGCTCATGGGCACCCGCCGGGGTGAGGGCGACGCGGTACTCGTGGTTCTTGATCTCGCGGGGAACTGCGATCCGCACGATGACTCCTCCGTTCGGGCTTGCCTCTGTCTCACAATGTGGGGCAGCCGGAAGGTCATGTCACCGTGCGGATCGCACTATCCGGTAACTGTGTGGTTGTTCATTCAGGACAAAGCCACTTTGAACACCCATGCGTGCTGGCCGACGCCCGCAGGCACGTCTACCACCAGTTTTCCACCCGATCGGGTCCATTTCAGCGGCTTGTCGTGCCCCAGCAGCGTGATGCGGTCACCATCCCGCAGCGGCACCGGAGCGTCGACCACGAGCTGTGACCCCGGTTGGACCAACGAGGTGATGTAGAACGCCTCGTTCTGCTTGACCGTGAACCGCAGCGAACCCAGCTGGGCCATCCGCGACCAGTACGTCGTGCCGTAGATCGACTCGCCGTTCGTCCGCAGCCAGTCACCCGTCTCGCGCAGGCGCTGCTGCATGATCTCCGGGATCGAGCCGTCCGCCCGCGGGCCGATGTCGAGCAGGAAGTTGCCGTTCTTGGACGTCGTGTCGACCACCGTGTCGATCACCTCGTCGGCGGTCATGTACATCGAGTCCGGCGTCGCCCGGTTCCACCCGTACGAGCGCGGGTCGAGGCCGCGCGAGGCCTCCCACTTCTTCACCACGGTGTTCGGGTACGTCGCGTACTCCGGCGTCGTGTAGTCGTGGGTCGGGATGCCGCACCTGTCGTCGACGGTCACGTCCTTGGGCACGGCCCGGTTCTTGGCCTTGTTGAAGTAGTCGGCCAGCACCCGTCGCGAGTCGTTCGCACCGCCGATGTCGCACCAGATGACGTCCGGGTCGTACCCGTCCACGAGCTCGGTCATCTGCGGCGCCTGGTAGTCACGGACGAAGTCACGTCCGGCCTGGTAGCCGGTGTAGGGCTCGGCGGCACCCGTGTAGGGGTTGCGCGGTCCGTGGCCCGACCACGGGTTGTCCGGGTTGAACCACTCGGGCATCGAGAAGTAGAGGCCGTTCTTGAGGCCCGGCGTGTACTTCCGCGACGCGTCGAACAGCTCCTTCACCAGGTCGCGGCGCGGCCCGAGATCAACGGAGTCGCGGCCGGACACCTTCGAGTCCCACAGCGCGAAACCCTCGTGGTGCTTCGAGGTCAGCACGTAGTACTTCGCGCCCGCCGCCTCGAACAACCGCACCCACTCCCGCGGGTCGAAGCGCGAGGCCGTGAACTGCGGGATGAACTGGTCGTAGGAGAAGTCCTTCCCGAACGTCGCCGCGTGGTACGGATTGACTGCGTTCGAAGGGTCTTGCATCCACTGCCAGTACCACTCCGCGTACTGCTCACCCGGCGGCGACCACGCGGGCACCGAGTAGATCCCCCAGTGGATGAAGATGCCGAACTTGGCGTCGTCGAACCAGTACGGCGACTCGTGCGTGCCCAACGACGCGTCCGTCGCCTGGTAGTCCGCCACACCCAGCGTGAACTTGGCGGACTGCGCGGCGGAGACGCGCCCGGAGGTCGCGATGACCTTCCCGTCGAACGTGCCCGTCCGGTAAGCGTGGATCCCGATCCGCACCCGCGCCTCCTCACCGGGCGCGAGCCGCTTCACCGCCGCCGGTTGCAGCGTCACCACACCGAGCCCCTCGGCGCGCACCGAGATGTTCGAGACCCACTGGTCACCGAGGTTCACGACGGTGGCCTCGATCGTCTGCCCGCCCAGCCGCGGCAGCTTGGGAGTGCTGCGCGCGGACCGCACGGCGAGCACCGCGCCCTTGCCGGCCGGCTGCAACGACAGCGCGAACACGTGCAGCGAGGACTTGTCCGCCACCGCCGGGTTCGTGACCGGCAGCGTGATGCCGACGGCGTCCTTCGAGGGATCCGCCCACACCTGGGCCGTGCCGATGGACACGGGGTGCTGGTCGGTGCCGCCGGGGGAGTACCGGAAGGGCGCGGAGATCGGACCACTTCCTGAGTACCAGTCAGGGCCGCTGATCGACGCGGTCGTCGTCGATCCGTCCGCGTAGTGCACGGTCGCGGTGCCGCCGGCCACACCGTACGAGGACGCCACGAGGAAGTGCGCGGTCAGGTAGCGGCCGCGGGGAAGCTCGATCCGCTGTCCGAGAGCGACGGCGTTGTTGTTCTTGGCCGAGGTGTTTCCCGGGAACAGGTACGGCACGCCATCAGCTGTGACCTTCCCGGACGGCAATGCTTCCGCCGGGAACGCGTAGCCGGAACCGTCGAAGTTGCCGGTCCGGTCCGACGCGGTGTCGATGCCGTCGTTGTCGAAGAGGTGGGTGAGGGGGACGGTGACCGGAGCTGGTGCCTCCGCCGCGGACGCGGCGGGCACAGGGGTGAGCACCAACGAGACGAGCAAGGCGACGATGAACGGTTTCCGCATGAGACCTCCGATGTCTGCCTGAACTCACCCTGGCAGCGCTCTCGCCGTTGTCAACCATCTCGCGTTGACACTTGGCGGTGGCCGCACATAGCGTTCGAGGCCGAGAACTGAAGACCGGCCGCGGCGCGTCAGCGCCAGAACCCGAGTGGGAGAGACCTCGACGAACCGGTCGGGGCGCCGAAGGGGCAAGCTCCCGCACACTCTCAGGCAGCAAGACCACTCGGGGTAGGCAACTCTGCACGGCGGAGGGGGCGCTAGTTGTCCTGACCCGTCACAGCCAGAGGAGTCGCCGTGGAGTTCCCCGAGAACCTGCTCTACACCGTCGAGCACGAGTGGGTCGACTGGACGCCGGGCACTCAGGACCCGCTGACCTGCGGAATCACCGAGTTCGCCGCCGACGCCCTCGGCGACATCGTCTTCGTCCAGCTGCCCGAGGTCGGCGCCAAGGTCGTCACCAACACCGTGTGCGGCGAGCTGGAGTCCACCAAGTCCGTCAGCGACCTGTTCTCGCCCGTCACCGGTGAGGTGATCGAGGTCAACAGCGCTGTCGTCGACGACCCGGCGATCGTGAACAACGACCCGTACGGCGCCGGCTGGCTGTTCAAGGTTCGCGTCGACTCGGCGGAGAACCTGCTCACGGCGGCCAAGTACGCCGAACTCACCAAATCCGACTGACCGCTCCCTCCACCACGAAGGACTGATCAGTGGCGATCAGCGTTTTCGACCTGTTCTCCGTCGGCATCGGACCGTCCAGCTCCCACACGGTCGGCCCGATGCGCGCCGCGGCGATGTTCGTCGAGAAACTCGGCGCGCGAGTGTCCGAAGTGGACCGCGTGCACGTCGAGCTGTTCGGCTCGCTCGGCGCGACCGGCCACGGCCACGGCAGCCCGAAAGCCGTGTTCCTCGGCCTCGAAGGCAACCTCCCAGAAGAAGTCGACCCCGCGATCGCGGCCGGCCGGGTCGAGGAGATCGTCACGACCGGACGGCTCAAGCTCGGCGGCGCGCACGAGATCGGTTTCGTGCACGACCGCGACCTCGTCATGCACCGCCGCAAGTCGCTCCCGTTGCACCCCAACGGAATGAGCTTCGAGGCGTACAAGGGTGACGAGTCGGTCGAGCACGCCGTCTACTACTCGATCGGCGGCGGGTTCGTCGTCGACGAGAACGCGTCGGGCACCGACCGGATCAAGCCGGACAGCACACCGTTGCCGCACCCGTTCCTGACCGGCGACCAGCTCCTCGCGCGCTGCCGGGAGACCGGCATGTCGATCAGCGAGATCATGATGGCCAACGAGCTGTCGTGGCGAAGCGAAGACGAGGTGCGCCAAGGACTTCTGCACATCTGGCACGTCATGCAGGAGTGCGTCGAACGCGGCTGCACCGAGCACGGCATCCTGCCCGGCGGCCTCAAGGTCCGCCGCCGCGCCGCCGAAATGCGCAAACGGCTGGAGGGCGAGCACTTCGTCACCGACCCGCTGCGCGTCATGGACTGGGTCACGCTCTTCGCGTTGGCGGTCAACGAGGAGAACGCGGCAGGCGGCCGGGTCGTCACCGCACCGACCAA
Organism: Lentzea alba; assembly: GCF_011067745.1. Classification (GTDB taxonomy): domain Bacteria; phylum Actinomycetota; class Actinomycetes; order Mycobacteriales; family Pseudonocardiaceae; genus Lentzea; species Lentzea alba. Next base: position 1,029,879 of record NZ_JAAMPJ010000001.1, on the reverse strand, counting down.
CGGTGCGGCCGGCATCGTGCCCGCGGTCCTGCACTACTACACGAAGTTCGTCCCCGGAGCGAACGACGACGGCGTGGTCCGCTTCCTGCTGACGGCGGGCGCGATCGGCGTGCTGTTCAAGGAGAACGCCTCGATCTCGGGCGCCGAGGTCGGCTGCCAGGGCGAGGTCGGCTCAGCCTGCTCGATGGCGGCCGGCGGCCTCGCCGAGGTCCTCGGCGGCACCCCGGAACAGGTCGAGAACGCGGCCGAGATCGCCATGGAGCACAACCTGGGTCTGACCTGCGACCCGATCGGCGGCCTGGTGCAGATCCCGTGCATCGAACGCAACGCCGTCGCGTCGATCAAGGCCATCACCGCGGTGCGCATGGCGTTGCGCGGCGACGGTTCGCACTTCGTGTCGCTCGACAAGGTCATCAAGACCATGCGGGACACCGGCAAGGACATGTCGGTGAAGTACAAGGAAACCGCGCGCGGCGGCCTCGCCGTGAACGTGATCGAGTGCTGATTCAGCGGGCGTCGTACGCCCGCTGGGCCTCGAGCACCTCGGGCATCCGCTCCTCCAGGAGCAGGATCAGCGCGAGCACCCGCTCGGCCGTCTCCCGGCCGAGCGGCGTGAGGCTGTAGTCGACGCGCGGCGGGTTCGTCGGCTGCGCGTCGCGGTGCACGAGCCCGTCGCGCTCCAGCGCGTGCAGGGTCTGGGACAGCATCTTCTCGCTGACCCCGTCGACCCGGCGGCGCAGTTCGTTGAAGCGCAGGGGGCCGTCGAGCAGCGCGCTCATCGTCAGGCTGCCCCACCTGCCGGTGACGTGCTCCAGCGTGGGACGTGACGGGCACGCCTTCGCGAACACGTTGAACTCCACACCAGCATGCTAACTGATAGTTAGTGGTTTGGGATGAAGGGCTGGTTTCGAGTAGCTGGATCAGCTTGAACGTTGCGTCCGTCAAGCCACCGAACTCGTGCCGGTTGCGTACGCGGCCTTCTGGTACCCGCCCAGGTTGAAGCCATAGATCGGTGCGCCACGTCCGAGACGCCACCGCGCGCGGCGATCGTCTGCATGTCCGAGATGATGAACACGCGGTCGTGGGCCCGGTAGGTCCGCTGCAGCGTCCCGGTGGTGTCAGTGCCGTGTCCGGCCTCACCGATCCGCTACCGGAACTTGTCGACTGCGTGGATCAGGCTGTCGGAAATCTCGACCTCGGGAGCGCGTAACCTCACACGTACGCGGGCCAGGGTTACGTCTTCTGCTGAAGGGGACGCAGGTTCGAATCCAGCTCCTGGAGTCCATGCCGGAATGGACTAGCGGTCTAAGACTCCTCGTAGTCTTCACCGTCATGACCTCGGGCCACGTGTGGGGCTGTTCGCTCCCGTTCCGTCGAAGGGTGAGTCTTGCCTGCTCCGCGTGTCGATCCCCATCCATGCGAACACTGTGGGACAACTACGCGTAACCCGCGCTTCTGTGGCAATGCCTGTCACCTCCGTGGTACCCAGGCTCAGCGATCGGCACGGCTACGCAAGCCGCAACCAACGTGCCCTCAGTGTGGCGTCGGCGCCGTCATGCGCGGTGCGAAAACGTGTAGCCGATCGTGTTCAGACGCGATGCGCCGTCGTCAGCCCGACCCATGCCGCCGATGTGGTTCACGCGAGCGGGTCGGGCGCCGTCGCGGAGGGCCATACTGCTCATGGGCATGTTTCAACGAAGACCGGTACGAACGTACAGGATCGTTCGCAAGGTGGATTGCAGCGTGGACCTCGGGCCAGGTCTCAGGGACGACTGAGAACGGGAAGCCCGACGACCGAGTGCGGCAAGCCCTCGTGCTCCTTCGCGGACAGCGCTGCGAGGAATGCGGGTGGGCCGAGATCAACCCGGTTAGCGGACGAGTTCCACTACATGTCGACCACGTCACAGGCGACCGTGAAAGAAACAAACCGCACGAGGTGCGATTGCTTTGCCCCAACTGCCATTCGTTGACGGCCAACTACCAGCACCTCAACAACCCTAAAGTCGCACCAGTTCGCGCGCGACAAAGCCGGAGATATCGAGAAACATGGCTGAGCTCAACTCCAGAGGCGTTCGTTCAGCCGTGACTTCCCCCGATCGTCACGGACAGCGTGTCAACCGCGATCGGTTGCGGCGTTTTTTCTACGGCGCCGTCTTCACGAGCCGGCGCAGCAGGTAGAACAGCCCTACGGTCAGCAGAAAACCGACCGCGCTGATCATCACGATCTGCTCGACGGTCTCCGCCTGCGACCCCGCGAACACGTAGGCGCCGCAAATCGGCACGGTTCCGGCGAGCGTGAACAACATGAAGGTCCGGAACGACACCCTGGACACGCCGGCGGACACCGACACCGTCTCCGCCATCATCGGAATTCCGCGCGCGACCCCGAAGAACCAGGGGCCGAACTGGCGCCCCCACCGCCGCATTTCCGTCAGCTCCTCGATGGTCACGACGCGTCGCACCAACCACGGGCCCGCGTACCGCCCCAGGGCGTACCCTGCGGCAGAGGAACCCAGGGATCCGACGACCGCGAGTGCCAGCCCGAGGGGCAGGCCGAGTGCCGTTCCCGCCAGCACGATGAGCGGAGTGGACGGCACGGGCAGCAGCACGTCCACCACGAGCAGGGCGAAGATCGCCACTGCCGCCCACCACGGGTCGATGCCCCGCACCCACGTCACCACTCCCTCGAAGTCGATGAGGTCGAGCGCCTCGAACACGAGCCAGCTCAGCAGGACGAACGCGAGCACGACGAACGGTATCCACTTCCACCGAACGCCCGTCTCATAACTCATCGGGTGATGGTCGCCCACCTCGATGCGCCGGACAATCCGCCAGTGGCGCAGGTTCCGCGAAGGAGACACACATGAGTGACGACCTCGTGCCGTTTCTCGGGCATTGGGTGCTCGATCCGGCGCGTTCCGCGTACACCGGCGGCACCCCTCCCCGCAGCGGTCACTACGACCTGCGCCTCGACGGTGACCGGCTCGTCGTCAGCATCGAAGGCGTGCTGGGATCCGGTGATCCCATTCGCACCGGGTACACATTGGACCTGTGGCAGGACACGCCGATGGCCGTCGGCAAGGTCGATCGCGTGCGGACGGTCGTCGAGCCGCGGCGGTTCTGCACGATCGCCTACGCGGGTGCGCAGGCGGTCGCGCGGGCGTGGCGGATCCTCGGCAACCTCAACGAGATGACGATCGTCCAATCGGCACCTGACCAGTTCGGAGTCTGGCGGGACGACGTTTCCGTCTACCGCAGGCAGTTCTAGCGGCTGTCGTGCCGGTCGAGCAGCGCCCGCAGCGCGGCCATCTCCGCGGCGAGAGCAGTGCGGCCGGCGTCGGTGATGTGCAGCCACGTCTTGGGACGTTTGCCCTCGTAGCCCTTCTCCACCTCGACGAGGCCCGCCTGCTCCAGCACGGTGATGTGCCGCGACAGGTTGCCCGCGGTCAGTTCCAGCGCCGACTTCAGGTACGAGAACTCCACTCGTTTCGCCTCGGCCGCGATGGTGAGCACGCCGAGCCGATGTCGCTGGTGGACCGTGTCGTCCAGCCCCGCGGTGGGGTTCTCGCTCATCGAGCCATCTCTCGTCGCACGGAACCGATGATCCCTCCGACGAGGAGGACGAACGCGGGCAGGGCGGTGCTCGCGAAGTTTTCCACCGGGTACGGCCAGTAGAAGCCGAACCGCCCGGCCTCGTTCACGAACAGCACGGTGGCGGTGAAGATCACCACGGTGATCGTGCACACCGCGCTGCGTTCCAGGTAGGCGAGTCCGATCAGGCCTGCGGCCAGGACGAACAGGGGGCCGTACGGGTAGATCGTGGCGAAGTGCGCGAGAGCGAACAGTGCGAGCACCGCGAGCGTGAAACGAACACTGCGCACGCGCCACGTCGCCGCCACGATCAGCACCACGGTGATCGGCAGCGCGATCTGCCAACCGAGCCGGCCGAAGATCAGCTCGCTCAGCACCGGGACCCCGATCAGCGGCAGCACCAGCATGAAGATCGTGACCTGCGCGTAGAGCCTGGTCGGCGTCTCCACGCCGACCTGCGCCGCACGCCACCGGTACCACCAGACGACCGCGAGGTAGCCGCACAGCAGCGCGACGATCCAGTAGAGGTCGGGGGCGATGGACGGTTGGTGGAGGCCGAACACCGGGCCCTCCATCTGGCCCGTGGGGTGCAGCCAGTGGTAGAGCCACGGCAGGTCAGCCGAGGTCCACGAGCACACCCGTGGCTCCACGAGCTCCGGGTCCTGCCCGCTGTCCACGCACAGCCTCGGGCCGTAGAACGGTGTCGCGCCGAGCGTGATCAACCCGAACAGCAGGAACGGCAGCCAGTAGCCGTGCCGGTCCGCGCGGGCGCGCTTGCGCATGGCGGTCAGTTCGGTGAGCAGGCCCTTCGGGTCCTCGGTCATGGTCAGTCCCCCAACTGCACTCGATTGCAATCAGGTTTGCATTGCAAACCTGATTGGTCAAGCACGAGGACGGAACACCGTGACGACGACGCGCAGGCCCAGCAGCACGCTGATGATCAGCAGGTTGTAGCCGAACACCTGGTAGAGCCCGATGTCGTGCGTCACCTGCGGGCCGCCGGACGAGCCGAGCAGCAGCACCGCCATCACGCCGGCGGTCGCGCCCAGCACGGTCAGCATCACCTGGTGCAGCAGGCCCGTGACGAACGAGCGGTCGCGTTCGTCGGCGAACAGCCGCATCGACATGCTCAGCCGGCCCTGCTCCATCGCGCCGGTGATCCGGTCGATCCTGCGCGGCAGCCGGCGCAGCATCGGCAGCACGGCCTGGAGCTCCTCGGCCATCGTGCGCCGCACCGACTCCGGCGTGAGCCGTTCGGAGATCTGCTCGGCCGCGAACGCGCGTGACTCCACGACGATGTTGAAGCCGGGCGAGAGCACACCCAGCGTGCCTTCCAGCGTCGCCAAAGCCCGGAACACCGCCGCGATCTCCGGCGGAATGCTCAGCCCGAACCGCGACACGATCAGGAACAGGTCGGCGAACATCTCGACGTCCGGCCGCATGCCCGCGCCCAGGTGCCGGGCCATGAACTGGCCGAGCGCGCGCTCCAGCCGTTGTTCGTCGATGTCCTCGGGCCGGGAGGTCAGCTCCAGCAGCGCGTCGGTCAGGCCCGCGGGATCGCTGCGGTCGATCGCGAGCAGCAGTCGTTGCAACGCCGAGCGAAGGCTTGAGTCGATCCGTCCGACGGAACCGAAGTCGAGCAGGCCCAGCCGGCCGTCGGACAGCAACATGACGTTGCCGGGGTGCGGATCCGCGTGGAAGACGCCGTCCAGCATCACCTGGCGCAGCACGAACCGCAGCAACGTCCGGGCGAGCCCCTCGTCCTCCGCGGTGCCGCGCAACGGCACGCCGTCGAGCCGGTCCATCACGAGCACGCGCGAAGTCGCCAGGTGGACGCGGGGCAGCGTGACCGACGAGTCGGAGGCCGCCGACACGGCCTCGATGTTGCGCGCCTCGACCTTGAAGTCGAGCTCTTCGCGCAACGCCGCCGCGAACCCCTCCGCCAGGTCGCGGATGCCCAACGCCGCACCCCACCGCGTGCGCTGCAGCTTGTCCGCCAGCCGCAGCACGATGTCGAGATCGCCTTCGGCCACCGCCCGCACGTTCGGGCGCTGCACCTTCACGACGACTTCCTCGCCGGACGCCAGCACGGCCCGATGCACCTGCGCGATCGACGCCGCCGCGAGCGGTTTCTCGTCGACCGAGTCGAGCGCGCCCGGCCCGAGTTCGTGGTGCAGCACGAACTGCACCTCTTTCCACGGGGCCGGCGGCACGTTGTCCTGCAACAGGCTCAGCTCGTCGACGAAGTCCTGCGGCAGCAGGTCCGACCGCGTCGACAAGACCTGGCCGAGCTTCACGAACGTCACGCCCGCGTCCTGCAGCGCGAGCCGGAGCGACCGCGCGAGGCCGGTGGAGGTCCGTTCGCGGCCGCGCAGGTAGGGTCCGAGGCCGTGCCGGACGGCGATCGCGGTGATCCGCGAGTACCGGCGGGTGCGGGCGATGCGGCGGCGCAGCATGCCCCACCACTCCGTCGGCGGCGGGATCGAACCGGTCGGCACGATGATCTCCGCGAACGCCAGCAGACCGATCACCGCGAGGATCGACAGCCCGAGCTGCAGCGTGACGAGTCCCGCCGTCGGTTCGACGGTGGTCTCACCGAAGGCGCTCGACGCGACGGACATCGCCATCAGGCACGCCAGCGCCGTGCGGATCAGGCCGATGCGCAGCCCCAGGATCCGGCGCGCGGCCAGCGACATGCCCATGACCAGCAACAGGAAGGTGATCGGGAAGCCGATCGTGTAGACGAGGAAATCCCCCATGATCGGCAGCCTAGATACGCCTCTTGACTCTGGCTGGGCTCTCACGAAAGATCCGATGAATCGCCGCCGCGAGGACCTGACCGCACAGCGAAGTGAGGTGCCCGAAAGTGGTCGAACTCAACCGGCGCACGCTGATCGGAGGCGCGTTAGCTGGGGTAGCGGGCAGTGCGCTGCTCCCAGGCGGCGCGTCCGCCGGCGATGGCTTCAACTGGCGTGACTTCATCGGGTCATCGGATCTCATCTGGAAGAAGATGCCGACGACCTGGTTCGAGGGCCCGTACCTCGGCAACGGTTACCTGGGGTCCGGCATCTACGCCGAGCCGGGTGCCAACGCCGTCAGATTCAACGTCCAGCACTCCCAGGTGCAGGACCACCGGCCGGAGTTCGGGGCGCTGTTCGGCCTCGCCCGGCTGCCCATCGGTTACTTCACGCTCGAACCCGTCGGCGCGATCACCGGCGTCGACCTGCGCCTGGACCTGTGGAACGCCGAGCTCGCCGGCACGATCACCACCGCGGCGGGCAGCCTGCGGATCAGGGCGTTCATCCACACCAAGCGCGACCTCTACGCGATCGACGTCCAGGCCAGCGAGGGCGAGCGCGCGTTCAAGTGGGTCTTCCACCCGCTCAAGGCGATCAGCCCGCGCACCGACCCGAAGTGGAACCGGCCCGCACCCGCCGGCTTCACCGACAACCCGCCGGTGCAGCTGACCAGGGCCGGTGACGTGCAGCTGGCCGTGCAGCCGTTGAACGCGGGCGGCGAACACGTGACAGCCTGGCGCGAGGCCACCCGTGGCACGCGCCGCACGCTCTTCACCAGTGTCGCGTGGTCGCATCCGACCAAAACCGCGGTGCGCAAGGCGATCGGCAACGTCCGGTGCGGTTCGATCGAAGGTCTCGCGGTCGACCACCGGTTGTGGTGGCACGACTTCTACCGCAAGAGCTTCCTGTCCATTCCGGACAAGAGGTTGCAGGCGTTCTACTGGATCCAGCTCTACAAGTTCGCCTCCGCAGCTCGGAAGGAAGCACCCGCGATCGCGACCTGCGGGCCGTGGCTCGAGAACACGCCGTGGCCGAACACGTGGTGGAACCTCAACGTGCAGCTGGAGTACTGGCTGATCCACGGCTCCAACCACGTCGACTTCGACGCCGTCACGTACTCCGTCGACCGGTACCGCGACGTGCTCGTCGAACAGGTGCCGGCGGAGTACCGGCACGACTCGGCGGGCATCCCGCGCACCACCGACACCGTGCTGAACAACGGGGCCGGGATCGGCAACTCCGGTTACGGCGTGGGCATTCCCGGCAAGGACGTGCCGACGCCCGAGGTCGGCAACCTGACCTGGACGCTGCACAACGTCTGGCTCACCTACCGGCACACGATGGACGACCGGGTGCTGCGCAACGTGCTGTTCCCGTTGCTGCGCAGGGCCATCAACTACTACTTCCACTTCCTGACCAAGGGCTCGGACGGGAAGTGGCACCTGCCGATCACGTTCTCGCCCGAGTACGGCGTCAACTCGCCGGACACCAACTACGACCTCGCGCTGATCCGGTGGGGCTGCAAGACGTTGCTGGAGTCCGCGAAGTCGTTGCGCGTCAACGATCCGCTCATCCCGAAGTGGCAGGACACGCTCGCGAACCTGACGCCGTACCCCGTCGACCAGAACGGCTACATGATCGGCGCGGGGGTGCCGTTCGCGAAGTCGCACCGGCACTACTCGCACCTGCTGCAGATCTACCCGTTGTACGAGGTCACCTGGGAGGACCCGGCGCAGCGCCAGGTCATCGAGACGTCGCTGAACCACTGGATCAGCTTCGAAGGTGCCTTGCAGGGCTACACGTTCACGGGCGCGGCGTCGATCAGCGCGCAGATGTTGCGCGGCGACAAGGCGGACTTCTACCTCGGCGAGCTGATGCGCCGGTACATCAAGCCGAACACGATGTACCAGGAGTCCGGTCCGGTCATCGAGACGCCGTTGTCGGCCGTGCAGTCGATGTACGACATGCTGTGCCAGAGCTGGGGTGGCGTGATCCGCGTGTTCCCCGCGGTGCCGTGGCCCGAGATCTCGCTCGACAACTTCCGCACCCAGGGCGCGTTCCTGCTGTCGGCTTCACGGCAGAAGGGCGCCACGCGGTGGATCAAACTGCGGTCCGAGGCCGGCGCGCCCTGTGTGGTGCGCACGGACATCAAGGATCCGGTCGTGCGTGATCTGCGGGGTCGGCCGAAGCGCTTTTCGGTGCTGCCCAACGGAGATCTGCGCATCGAGCTGCGGCGCGGTGAGGAAGCTGTGATCCACCGCAACGGCGACAGGCCTGATCTGAAGGTCGGCCCCGTGATCGGTTCTCCCGCACCTTCCTGGGGTCTTCCCGGGTAAAGGGCGGTCTCCGGTGGCCCGCCGCGACGGCGGTGCGGCGGGACACCGGAGACCGCGGTCTAGAAGTCGAAGACCTTGCCGGTGTAAGCGCGCAGGACGCACGGGTTCGAGTACACCTGCTGGAAGTCGACCTTCTTGTCGCGCCACTTGCCACGCAGTGTCGCCTTGGTCGGGTTCAGCTCCATCGTGCACATCGCGTCGGTCGCTTCCAGTCTGCGGAAGTCGCCTTCGACGGGCAGGAGCTGGTCGCACGCCTGCTCGGCGTGCTTGTGCCGTCCGCCCGCGGGTTCGCAGGACAGCTGCGTGGTGCTGAGCTTGCCCATCTCCGGTTGCACCGACAGCACCAGGCCGGATGCGGGGAGGAGGGGTGCTGCCAGGGGTGCCGCCGTGGCCGTTCCGGGGACGAGCGGCGCGGCGAGCGCGAGGCAGGCAAACAGAAGTCGGGTCCTTGCCATGCCACCACTCTGGCGCGGCAAGGACCCGGAATTCCAATCAACTGAGCGGTAACACCAGATCGTGTAAACCGCCGAAAGTGCGTGCAACTAGACGCCGGTTGATTCCGTCCCGGCGAGTGCGGCGGCAACCTGCTTACCCACCGCTGCCATACCGCTGGCATTCGGGTGAACCGGGAAAGCGAGGCTCGTCGGAATGATGCCCTCCACCCACTTGTCCCACGGCGCCGCACACGTGTCGCGACCAAGACTGATGTCGTAGGGGTTCACGAAAGTGGCACCGGCGGCCTGGGCTTGGGCGCCGAGCATTCCGTTGAGGAGCTTCTGCACGTTGTCGAGATACGGGACGTCGCCCTTGGAGATGGGCACGATCGGCCAGCACCCACCGGACGGCGGCAGGATCCGCAGGTAGCCGACCACGACGACCTTGGCGTTCGGCGAACGCTGCTTGATGCCCTTGAGGACCTCCGCGACCTTCGCGCCGGTGGCGTTGACGCGTTGGGCGAGGGTGTCGCCGTAGTTCGCCTTGCACGGTGCGCCGAGCGGGTCGAGCACGCTCTTCCCGGCGCAGGTCAGGATGATGTCCATGAAGCCGATGTCGTTGCCGCCGATGGACACCGTGACGAGGTCGGTGTCGGCTTTGAGGGCGCTCAGCTGGGCGACGGACTGGCCCGGGATGCCGCTCTGGGCGGCGAACATGTCCCCGGTCTGCGCTCCACCGCAGGAGATGTCGGTGAAGTTGGCGATGCCGAGCCTCTTCGCGAGGACGGACGGGTAGTTCTGCGTCGATTTGAAACAGCTCAGCGGATCGAGCCGCTGCAGCGGGATGAACGGTCCGGAGACGAACGAATCTCCGAGTGAGACGTAGTTCCGGTACTTCGGCGCGGCCGTGGCGGTGGGGACGAAAAGAGCCGCGATCAGGGCGGTGAGCAGGGAAACAACAGTCACTCGGCGCGTCATTGCTACCTCGTTACTGAAGAGTAGGAACGTAGTTCGAAGGGTGACCGGGCCATTGCGCAGTGTCAATCCCTCGACCAGGCTGGAACGATGACGGGGGTACGCAACGTAGTTGTGGCATCCGCGGTCGGTAACACGATCGAGCTGTACGACTTCCTGCTCTACGGCACAGCGTCGGCGCTGGTGTTCAACAAGATCTTCTTTCCGCAGTTCGACTCGCGCGTCGGTGTGCTGCTGGCGTTCGCCACCTTCGGCGCGGGTTTCGTGGCCCGCCCGCTCGGCGGCGCGGTGATCGGCCACCTCGGGGACAGGCTCGGCCGGCGGGCGATGCTCGTGATCACCCTTTCCGTGACGGGGCTCGCCACGGCGTTGATCGGCTTGCTGCCGTCCTACGCCTCGATCGGCATCTGGGCACCGGTGCTGCTGGTGTTGCTGAGGATCGTGCAGGGCTTCTTCATGGGCGGCGAACAGGGCGGCGCGTCGCTGATGGCCGTCGAGCACGCGCCACGGGGCCGCTGGGGCTGGTACGGCAGCTGGGTGTTCATCGGGTCGCCGGTCGGCCTGGTGCTGGCGAACCTCGCGATGTACGTGTCGTCGCGGGTGTCCGGCCCGGGCTTCCTGACGTGGGGTTGGCGGCTGCCGTTCCTGTTCTCGGTCGTGCTGGTCGGCATCGGTCTCTACATCAGGCTGCGGGTGCCGGAGAGCCCGCGGTTCGCATCGGTGGAGAAGTCCAGGACGCCGCTCGCCGAGGTGGTGCGCACGCGGTGGCGGGTGCTGCTGCTCGGCGCCGGCGTGAACCTCGGCTTCCAGATCTTCATCTTCGTGTTGTCGGTGTTCACCATCAACTACGGCCGCACCGCGCTGAAGCTGTCGCCGGACGATCTCCTGGTGGCACAGGTGGTCGGAGGGCTCGCCCAGGTGGTCTCCCTGCCCGTTCGCCTGGCTGTCGGACCGGATCGGGCGGCTGCCCGTGATGTTCGGCGGTGCGGTGTTCCAGGCGGCCTTCGCGTTCCCGATGTTCTGGTTGATGGACGCGCAGTGGTTCACCGCGGCGATCGTGCTCGGTTTCATCGGCTCGGGTGCGTTGTTCGGGCCGATGGCCGCCTACTTCGCCGAGCTGTTCCTCACCCGCGTGCGGTACAGCGGGGTGGCGGTGAGCTACCAGCTCGGCGCCGTGCTCGGTGGTGGCCTGGCGCCGTTCGTCGCGACCTCGTTGCTGGGCTACGGAACCTGGGCCGTCGCGGTCTACCTGATCGCGGGTGCCGTGATGTCCGGCGTGTGCCTGCTGGCGATCGGCTCAGCGCACGAGGCGGAGCCGGCGGGAGGCGAGTCCGACGCTCAGCCGCTGACCCCAGCCGAGGCGTAGCGCGTCGCTCTCGATGCCGTCGCCGAACGCCACCAGCCCGTCGGACTCGACGTCGACGTGCAGCGGCTCGTCGGTGATCTCGCCTTCGGTGTGCACGATGCCGGTGCTCGGCGACGGCCAGGCCTCTCGCACGAACCAGACCAGCTTCCGTTCGGTCGGCTCGGGGAGGACGAGCGCGCTTTTCCGTTCGCGGTGAGCACTCGAACACCAGCCCGTCGCGCCCGTGCCGCTGCCGACGAGGATGCCGGACGACGCCTGGCGTTCCTGGTGGACGCGGTACCGGCTGGTCTGGTGGCTCGGGTGCCCGACGTAGATCTCGTTGAGCGCGTACAGGGTCTGGCCGTCGTCCGTCCTGGCCTCGACCATCGTGCGATCTTCGGTGTTGCCGGTGCTGCGCAGAAGTTCTTTTGCGTCTTCTGGCGAGTGCTTCGCGAGCACGCCCTGCTCCGGGTTGATGCCGATCACGGGCTGGCCGTCGAGGTACTTGGCGACGTTCGCGACCAGCCCGTCCTGCCCGACGATGACGACTACGTCCTCGGGCGCGAACAGGAACCGCGACAGGTCTTCCCTCTCGACCACGCCACGGCGCCAGTCCAGCGGGATCGCGGCGCTGACGTCTCCCAACGCTTTGCGGGCCTGCTGGTCACGGTCCACCACCTCGTCCAGTGTTCTGTCGCGGGACTTCAAGAAGAACTCGACCTGGCCACGGGTGCCGTGTCGTGCCAACAACTCTGTCAGCTCGGTGCGCCGGTGCACCAGCACAATTCTCGGAGCGAGGCTCATCGCGCCAGCCGGTTCAGGATCGGCTGGATCAGGTCGGGGGTGAGGGTGATGCTGCCGATCTCGGGGAGGTTGCCCGCGAGTTCCTTGGCCGCCAGGGCGTACAGCGTTTCCTGCGGGATCTCCTTGTAGGCGTCCAGTCGCGCCTTCTCGCCGGCGGCCTCGGCTTCCGCGAGCTTGCGGATGCCCTCCGCCTTGGCGTCGTCCGCGATCCGGCTCGCCCTGGCGTGGTCCTCCGCCTTCTTCAGGGCGTTCGCTCCTCGTTGCACGACAAGGAGTTCTTCTCTTTTCGCGAGCTCGATCTGGTTCTGGAGCTCGTTCTCGCTGATCGCGCGCTCGCGTTCCACCGCCACGGCACGGCGTTCGTAGGTGGCCTTGTCGGCCTCCTGCTGGACCTTCTCGCGGACGGTGGTCTGCAGCGCCTTCTCCATGTCGGCGTCCGGGCGGATCGCGACGACCCTTACGTCGATGATCTCCAGGCCGATGTGCTGCGCGGTCAGGTTGGTCGTGACGGCCTCCTTGACCCGTTCGACGCCGGTGCGCATCGCGGGTTCGAGGTCGAGGGTGGCGAGGATCTTGAGGGCGTGCTGCTGGGTGCTCTCGGTCAGGGTGTTCGCGATCTGGCTCAGCGGGTCCTGGCGCCAGACCCCGGTGTCGGGGTCGATCGAGAAGTCGATCCTCGCGGTGGCGGTTTCCGGGTCGGTGCAGCGGTAGGTCACGGTCAGCTGGACCGTCACGTCCTGGTAGTCCTTGGTTCTCGCGTGGAAGAGCATCGGGAGTTCGCGGTCGTCCACCGGGACTTCGGACAGGACTGCGGTTCCGGGGCGGAACCAGAAGCTCAGGCCCGTGCCCTCGTGGACCAGCTTGCCCTTCCTGACGTGTCTGATGTGGACCGTCGGGGCTCCTCTGAGGTGCCTGAGTCCGGGATAGGTGCTGATGTCGGCCATCGTCCTGGCTCCTTATCGTCGTATTGACGATAAGCCTATACTCGGTGGTGTGTACTCGCCAAGTGATTTCCCTCCCTTCGCCGTCACGGTCGACCTGGTGGTGCTGACCGTGCGGTCTGACGCGCTGTGCGCGCTGCTGGTTCGGCGGGGGGAGGCGCCGTTTCGGGGGCGGTGGGCATTGCCCGGGGGGTTCGTGCAGGTTGCCGAGTCGGTGGATGCGGCGGCTGCTCGGGAGCTTGTCGAGGAGACCGGGGTGTCCGGGCTGCATCTGGAGCAGTTGGGGACTTATGGGGAGCCTCGGCGGGATCCACGGATGCGCGTGGTTTCGGTGGCTTATCTGGCGTTGGCGCCTGATCTGCCGGTTCCTGTCGCGGGGACGGATGCGGCCGATGCCTCGTGGGTGCCCGTGTCGGGGGTGGGCGCGCTGGCGTTCGACCACGCGCAGATCCTGGCCGACGGGGTCGAGAGGGCTCGGGCGAAGTTGGAGTACACGGCACTTGGGACCGAGTTCTGTCCGGCCGAGTTCACGGTGGCTGAGTTGCGGCGGGTTTACGAGATCGTTTGGGGGGTTTCGTTGGATCCTCGGAACTTTCATCGGAAGGTGACTGGGGTGGAGGGGTTGTTGGAGGCGACTGGGGAGACGACTTCGCGGGATGGGGGGCGGCCGGCTGCGTTGTACCGGCGGGGGGCTGCTGGGGTGTTGTATCCGCCGTTGGTTCGGGCGCCGGGTTCGTAGGTTGGGCGCGACTCGTGCGGGTGGTCGCCTTGCGGGCGGCGACCTTGCGTTGGGTGCTTCCACCTGGGGCTCTGCCCCAGACCCCGCCAATCTGATCGGGGGTCCAGCGCTGTGGGCGGGTTGATGGCACGCCTGTTGCTTGGGTCGCCTCGGCTGCGCCATCGGCGTGATTAGAGGCGGACTGCGTCTCCCGTGGCGGCCGACTGCTTGGCCGCTTCGATCACCTCCAGGCCGGTGACTGCGTCATGAGGTGACACCGGAGCCACGCCGGTGGCCACAGCGGCGTAGAAGTCCTGGTAGGCGCCGGGCTCGGTGCGGTGAGGATTGCCGCCCAGAGTGCCCCAGGCCGACTCGGGTTCTTCGCCCCAGCCTGGAACAGCAGGGGTCTCGCCTGCCTTGAGGCGCTCCTCCTGGGGGTCCATGCCGTACTTGACGTAGGCGGCGTCGTGGCCGAGGACGCGGAAGCGGGGGCCCAGGTCTGCCGCCAGGGCGCTCATCCACAGGTGGGAGCGGACGCCGTTGTCGTGGGTCAGGGAGAGGAAGACGTCGTCGTCGGCTCTGGCGCCTGGGCGGACGGTGGCGATTTCGGCGTGGACTGAGGAAGGGCGGCCGAACAGGGCTACCGATTGGTCCACCAGGTGGGTGCCCAGGTCGAAGAGGATGCTGCCCAGGTCGGCTGGGTCGCCGGATTCCTTCCAGGAGGACTTGATCTCCGGGCGGTAGCGTTCGAAGCGCGATTCGAACTTGTGCACTGCGCCGAGTGTCTTGGCGTCCAGCAACTTCTGCACGGTCAGGAAGTCGCCGTCCCAGCGGCGGTTGTGGAACGGGACGAGCATCAGGCCTCTTGAGGAGGCGATCGAGGCGAGGGCTCGGGCTTCGGCGGCTGAGGCGGCGAAAGGTTTGTCCACGACCACGTTCAGGCCGTGTTCCAGGACCTGGCGGGCGTGGGTGGCGTGGAAGCGGTTCGGGGTGGTGATGACCACCAGGTCGAAAGTGCCGGACCAGACCTCGTCCAGAGAGGACAGCAGGCGGGCGGCCGGGTAGCGCGCTGCCACCTCTGCTTGGCGGGCCGGGTTCGAGGTGACCACGGCCGACAGTTCCAGGCCTGGGGTTGCCTCGATGAACGGGGCGTGGAAGGCCGCCCCACCTAGTCCGTAGCCGACCAGAGCTGTGCGCATGAGATGAAGCCTAAGCGGTCTCACCTGGTGGACGGCTCGGGTTCGAGAGCTGGTCCTGTGTGGACTGTCGTGGGTGGTCGCTTCGGGCGTTCAGGTAGTCGTTGAGCCGTGCGGAGGCGGCGAGCATGGCCAGGCCCTGCGCGGTGAGGCGCCGGCGCCAGTCGGACAGGGCGGCACTCAACGTCTCGGTGCCGCCCGCGACCCGGATCTGCCGCACCACCAGGGCGATCCGGGCCAACGGGTAACCGCCGCGGCGCAGCAGGTGGGCCAGCTCGGCGTCGCGCACGTCCTCGGCGCGGAACGTGCGGTAGCCGGTGGACTCGCGTGAAGGAGCGAGGATGCCGGCGTCCTCCCATGCGCGCAGGGTCGCGGGGGTGACGTCGAGGCGGCGGGCCAGCTCGCCGATCGTGCGCGGTTCCAGGACCGGTTCGAAGTCGGTCAGGTCGTGCACGGCGCGGGTGACCGAGTCGAGGGTTTCGCGGTCGCGGAGCAGTTGCTCGTGGCCGCGGTCGATGGCCAGCAGTACGTCGTCGAGCGAGTCGTCGTGAATCGCGTTCATGATCTGGCCCGCCCGAGCGTGTCCGTAGGCGGGGATCAACGCGATGAACGTGCGCAACGCGGCGGCGTGCACGGACGTGTAGACGCGGTAGCCGGACGGGGTGCGGTCGGCGGGCGGGATGAAGCCGGATTGCTCGTAGTTGCGCACGGCCTGGGTCGAGATACCGTGTTCGCGGGCGAGGTCGGCTGGGCGCACGGTTGAGACTTTAGAGCCAATCAACGCAAGAAAACGCGCGAAAGTCTCAACTGAAGTTTCAATGTTACGGTTGAACCACATGAGCCAGGACATTCGCGAGTTCATCAGCCCCTTCACCGAGCTCTTGGCGTTCGGCGAGCCAACGCACCTCGAACACGCCCACACCTGGATCCGCAACGAGCTGTTCGAACAGCTCGCCGCGCAGGGCTTCCGCTCGATCACCCTGGAGACCTGTCGAATCAGGGGACTCCTGGTCGACGACTACGTCCAGGGCGGCCCCGGCGACCTCGACACCGTCATGGAGGAAGGCTTCTCGCACAACTTCGGGCGGTGGCCGGCCAACCGCGAGCTGGTCGCGTGGATGCGCGAGTACAACGCGGACAAACCGGCCGAAGAGCGGCTGGCGTTCCACGGCTTCGACTTCCAGACCGAGACGACCAGCGCGCCGAGCCCGCGGCCCTACCTCGAACACGCCCGCGACTACCTGGGCGAGGACGTGGACCTCACGATCGACGACGAGACGTGGGGCCGCGACGAGGCGGTGCTGGACTTCACCAAGTCACCCGGTCAGTCCGAAGAGGCCGTCAGGCTGCGTGAGATCGGCACCTGGATGCTCAAGAGGCTGCACCAGCTCAAGGCCACCGACGACGCCTGGACGCGCGCGGAGACGCACCTGACGGCCGCGTTGAGCCTGCTGCAGTACCACTGGGAGTGTGCCGAGCCGAACCCGTTGGGGGTACGGCTCAACCGGTTGTGTCAGATGCGTGACGGCGTGATGGCCCGCAACCTGCTGGACATCCGCCGGATCGAGGCCGGCCGCGGACCCACGTTCGTGTTCGCGCACAACGCCCACCTGCAGCGCACGAACAGCTCGATGGAGATGGGCGGCGAACGGATCGAGTGGTTCTCGGCGGGGGCGCTCGTGGCGCCGGTCCTGGGTGACCAGTACACGGTCATCGCGGGCACGCTCGGCCGCAACGACACGTTCGGACTGGGCGAACCGGACAAAGACACCCTGGAAGGTCAGCTGCAGGACCTGTTCACGACCTGGGGCATGACCGACGACAAGCCGCAGGGCCCGACCCGCACCGACACCAAGCTGGAAATGGGCTACTTCCCACTCGATCAGCACCTGCTGGCTGGCGTGGACGCCCTGCTGCACGTCAGGGTTGGTCGTCCAGTGACGCGGTGATCCACGGCGCGACGGGCAGGTCGCGCGTCTCGCACTCGATCGCCAGCTTCAGGGTCCACCGCAGGGCTTGTAAGACCACGGTCGCGAGCTCCTGCGGTTGGCCGTTGGCCAGGGCGATCTCGATCTGCTCCGAGGCCGCGTCCTGATCTCCGTGCACCTCGGCCAGCAACGCCCGGATCGCGGTGCGCACGGGCGGGTCCGCGTCGTCGATCTGGACCTCGCGGCCCTCCTCGTCGAAGACCTGCATCTTCACCGGCGTGGCGCCGCCCGAACCGAGCGCGCCGACCATGCTGCTGCACTCGGCGAACAGCAGCAGCACCAGCTCGCGGATCTCCTCGTTGCCCTCGGGCGACCCGCTGAGGTAGCCGGTCACGAGGTCCACCGCCACAGCGTCCTCACCGGCCCTGGCCGCGGCCAGCGCCTCACCGGCCACGGCGGTCAGCCGTGCCCAGCGATCTGGATCCTGTGGTGGTCTCACAGGTACTGCCTACCGCGCGGTGTCACGCGTTCGCAATGCCCCATCTTGATCAGAGTGCTACCCAGGTATGTCACTCCGCAGGTCAATGTGGGAATCAGCGAATCCACCTAGCATCGGGTGGTGTTTCGCACGCTGTACCGAACGTTCGTCGGCCCCGACCACACGCGGGTGCTCGCCATCGCGCTCGGCCGCCTCCGCGTCCCCGTCCACGCCGCACTGATCATCTACGCGTTGATCTGGGCGATCATCGGCAGCGCGCAGTTCGTGGGCACGAAGGTCCTGCCCGACGAGCGGACCCATGTTGTCGCGTGGTGGGTGTTCATCTTCTTCGTCACCCTCCTGCCGTACGTGCTGCTCATCTGGTCGCCGTTGTACGCGTGGCGACTCGCCGCGGCGGGGTTCTACTTCGTCAGCGGGCTCATCGACTCGACCGGTGTCGCGCCGTTCCAGTACTGGACGGTGACTCCGCTGCTGATCGCGGTCGCCGCCTTCTACTCGCGCGGCATCGTCATCACCGTCACGGCGAGCAGCGTTCTGCTGCACCAGATCTCCGAGTACCAGAACCACACCATCGGGTTCTACATACCGATCATCGCAGGTGCCGTGTACATGTTCGGCGCGCGCGGCCGGGCGGAACGAGAACTCGAAGAGGAACGCAGCTCCAAGGCCGCCCTCGAGGAACGTGCCCGCATCGCGCGCGAGATGCACGACGTCGTGGCGCACCACATGTCGATGGTCGTGGTCAGGTGCGAGACCGCGCCCTATCGCCTCCAGGGGCTGAACGAGGAAGCCCAGCAGGAGTTCGCGGAACTCGGTGAGGCGGCCCGCGAGGCCATCACCGACATGCAACGGCTTCTCGGCGTGCTCAGGACGAACGGTCAGGAGCCGGAACGCGAACCGCAGCCCGGCATCAGCCGCATCCCCGAGCTCGCGAGGCCCGGCGACGAGGCCGAGGTCGACGTGGACGACGTGCCGGAGGCGGTCGGGCTGACCGCGTACCGGATCGTCCAGGAGGCCCTCACGAACGCCACGAGGCACGCGCCGGGCTCGAAGGCGTCCGTCCACGTGCACAAGAGCGAGGGCCAGCTGGACGTGCTGGTGATCAACACCGCCGGCGGGCCGTCCATGGGGGGCGGTGGCGGGCAGGGTTTGGTGGGCATGCGTGAACGCGTCGCGGTGCACGGTGGCACGCTGACCGTGAAGTCGACCGAGGACGGCGGGTTCATGGTTCGTGCAAGGATTCCGTTGGGGGACAAGTGATCAGGGTGGTCGTGGTCGACGACCAGGAGATGGTGCGCGAGGGGTTCTCCGCGCTGCTCGACGCGCAGGACGACATCGAGATCGTCGGCGCCGCGGGCAACGGCGTCGAGGGCGTCGCACTCGCGCGCAACGTCAAACCGGACGTCGTGCTGATGGACGTCCGCATGCCGGAGATGGACGGCCTGACCGCCACGCGGCTGCTGCTCGACGGCTCGCTGGAGACCAAGGTCCTCGTGCTGACCACGTTCGACCTCGACGACTACGTCTACGAGGCGTTGCAGGCCGGCGCGAGCGGGTTCCTGCTCAAGCACGCGCCCGCCCGTGAGCTGCTCAACGCCGTCCGCGTGGTCGCCGCCGGGGAGGCCCTGCTGGCGCCGTCCATCACCAAACGGCTGATCGAGGACTTCGTGAAGTCCCGCCGCACCGAACGCGTCCGTCCCGCGCGGCTCACCGTCCTCACCGAACGCGAGACCGAGATCCTCGTGCTGATCGCGCAGGGCCTGTCGAACACCGAGATCGCCGCGCACCTGGTGCTGGCCGAGCAGACGGTCAAGACGCACGTGAGCCGCGTGCTCACCAAACTCGGCCTCCGCGACCGCGCCCAGGCCGTGATCGCGGCCTACGAGACCGGGCTCGTAGTACCGGGGTAGCAGCGGTGAAACAGCACGTCAGAGGGACGATTGGCAAGGCGTCGCCTTCCTAGTTTCGCTTCATGCGCCGAGCCGTCCTGTTCCTCCTGCTGATCGCCGTTCCGTCGATTTCACCGTCGATCGCCGAGTGGCGTGCCGACGTCGCCCGCCGGGTCGCGATCGTCGGCGACCTCGCCACCGCCCGCGACGTCGTGGTCGTCGTGCCGGGCTCCGACGTGGACGTCGATCGGTTCGACCGGACCGTCGGGACCATGGCGGCCAACCTGTACGCGCAGGCACACCGCGACGACCTCGCGGTGATCGCGTGGCTCGGTTACCGGACGCCGCAGGGTCTTGGGGTGGACGCGGCGACCGGCGGTCTCGCCCGCCAGGGCGCCACCGCGCTCGTGGAGTTCGTGAACGCCTTGCACACCAACGCGCGCATCCACGTGTTCGGGCACAGCTACGGCTCGGTCGTGGTGTCGCTGGCGGCGCACGAGCTGAACAACGTGGACGACATCGTGTTCACCGGAAGTCCTGGTGTGCGGGCGAACTCCGTCGCCGAACTGGGAACGAGGGCCAAGGTCTGGGCGCTCCGGTCGAGCGGTGACTGGATGCGGTTCGTGCCCAACGTTCGGCTCTTCGACCTCGGGCACGGCACCGATCCCGCGTCGGACTCGTTCGGTGCGCACGTGTTGCGGTTCGAGGGCGGCAAGCACGACACCTACTACGCGCCGGGCAGCGAGACGTTGAACGCGCTCGTGCGCATCGCTTCGGGTTCGGGGGAGAAGCCGTGAGGAATCCGTTCATCGACGCCGTTCGCGCGATCGCCGTCATCACTGTCGTGCTCGGTCATTGGCTGGTCACGTCGCTGGTGGACACGCCCACCGGCATGTACATCGACAGCCCGCTCAGGCACATGCCCGAGCTCGCACCGGTTTCGTGGGTGCTGCAAACGCTCGGGCTGTTCTTCTTCGTGGGCGGCTATGCGGCTGCCCGTTCGCAGACTTCGTTCGTGACAAGGCTGAAGCAGCTCGCGGTGCCCACGCTGCTGATGCTCGGCGCCTGGACCGCTGTCCTCTTCGGACTGTCGATGCGCGGGGTCGACCAGGGCACCGCCTACAACATCGGATACCTGGTCACCACACCGATGTGGTTCCTCGGGATCTACCTGGTCCTGCTCGGGATGAAACCGTTGGTGCGCAAGCTGGACGAGTACTCGTGGGGTGTGCTCGTCCCGATCGTGCTGGTGCTGGTGGTCCCGTACACGGTGTGGTGGGCGGCCTGGCAGCTCGGTCACTCGCTGGCCCGCAGGAGAATTCCCGGACCGCCACTGCTGATCGTCGGCGTGCTCGGCTACGCGATGCTGACGCGGTTCGGCGGCTATCCGGTCTCGGCCGTGGGCATCCCCGGCGCGGCCGTCTCGAACCTGAACCCGCCGAACTACGCGACGCTCGCACTGGCGTTCGCGCAGATCGGCCTGGTGCTCACGATCGCGCCGCTGCTCACCCGGATCGGCACGGCAAAACCCGTGCGGTGGCTGAACAAGCGAGCGCTCGGGATCTTCCTCACGCACCAGAGCGCGCTGATCACCGTGACGCTGGCGCTCAGCGCGTGGGGGCCGTTGCCGGGGCTCCAGCAACCACCAGATCATCCGGGCTGGGTGTGGCAACGACTGCTGTGGCTGCCGGTGTGCGCGGCAGTGACCTGGGGATGGCTGCGAGCACTGCGAGGCCGATCGCCACGGCGTGCAGCACCACCACCGGCTGAGCCGGCTCCAGCGCCAGCATCGGCGGAACGCACGCCAGCGCCGTGAGCAGCCACGGCAACCGGGTGTCGCAGCTGCCGGTGCGGGCGGTGTGGATCAGGTACCAGCCGAGCAGGAGGTGGATGACGTTCTGCAGCGGGTCCACCGGCAGCAGCACCAGCATCCCGTCGCCGAGGAACCCGCTGACCACGAACCCGAGCACGCCCAGTGTCCCGAACACCACGCCCATGCCGGTCGCGAGCCTGGTCCGGTGCGACTCGTGCGACAGGCGCGGGAACCGGACCAGCCGCCGTTCGAACCGGTGGAACACCAGGACGAGCGGCACCAGCACCAGCACCAGCCAGATCGGCGCCTGCGTGAACCCGAGCAACCCGACCAGCGCGCCGACGCCGGCCAGGTACGCCAGGTACACCGTCATCGGCGCCCGGCGGGCGAAGTTCACGACGTGCCAGGAACGGCCCTGCAGCCGTGCGGTGACCCGGTCCCGCGCCAGCAGCGCCAGGCACACCTGCGCGACCCCGAGCACCATCATCGAGCGCGGGTAGTCGCTGAAGAACACCAGCGCGGGCAACGTGACAGCGCCCAGCGCGGCCAGGACCTTGCGCGGCACGTTCGTCAGCGTGCCGTCGGCGTAGAAGAACCCGATCTGCTGCATCAGCAACGCGCCGACGATCAGGTTCGCGTACCCGCCGGTCTTCCAGTCCGTCGACGTGCGCGCGACCTCGACGACGAGCGTCACCAGCATCAACACGAACGGCGTGGTGCGGCGGAAGTGCTGGTGCAGCCACGCGGCGGCGGGCGTCGCGGCCACCGCGAGCAGGTAGACCCCGAGGAACCACAACGGATGCGTGATCAGTCGGCTGTACGCGTCGACCTTCACGTCCAGCAGGTTCAACGCCGCGAACAACACCACCCACAGCAGCACGAACGCGAGCACCGGCCGCAATAGCCACGACGTCCGGCTCGACACCCAGCAGCCGAAGCCGCCCTCGTGCTCCTGCCAGCTGCGCAGGTTCGCGTGCCCGCCCGCGAAGAAGAACAACGGCACCGCCTGCAACGCCCACAACCACGGCGTGCCGAGGCCTCTGAGGTGCGCGAGCGTGGCCACGGTCTCACCGAGCACGAGCAGCGCGAGGCTGAACAGCCGCAGGAAGGTCGCGTACCGATCCTGCTCGACCGGAGCAGCGGGAGCGGGGAGATCTTCGCGCTTTCGCCCGTGCAGACGTGCGAGGAGGAGGAACACCACGACCGCACTGCCGAACGCCCACGCCACCACGGGTTCGTGCCCCGGTGGCCCCCAGCGCTGCCGCCACGAGTTGAACTTCAGCCCGAGCGCGTAGGTCTCGGCGACCGCGTGACAGCTCTCCGCCGTGCCGCGGGGGTTGATCCGGCACTGCATGTGCAGGTCGGCCGTGAGCCGGTCGTCCAGCGCCTTGCGCGCGTCCTGCCCGAGCGGATGCCCCTTGGCCTCGGCATAACGCAACAGGTCGTAGCCGAGGTCGTGCGCGCGGCAGGCGGCGCTGAAGTCCCACTCGGTGTCCCCGGCCGGCCCCGAGCACCCGCCGGACGCGTCGACCACCCGCAACGTGCCGTCCGGCGCCGTGATGGTCTTGGGATCGCGCCCCATCCGCTGCGCGAAGTCCGACGGCAGGTTGACGTGCGGGTCGTGGGTCGCGGACGGCGCCACGAACGCCTGCACGGCGTTGGCCGCGGCGATCACGTCACCGCTGGGCGGTACCCCGTCGTCGCCGTGGGCCGGTCTGGAGGCGATCACTCCGCAGACGAACACCGCGAGTGCGATGACCGTGAACCGGAACCAGGCCGGGAGTCGGAGGAGGAGTGTGCGCGCGCCCATTGTCGCGCCAGGTTACGGAAGGGTCTCGGCTGATCGCCAATTCAGGAGGTCAGCCGCTCTGATCGCTGCTCATCCCAACCCTCGTACGCGACGTTGATGAGGGGAGCTTTCCTAAACCTGGGGTTTGGGAAAGCTCCCCTCATCAACGTCGCGCGGGAGGGCTCAGGAGGTCACGACTGCCGGCGTGAGTGAGGCGAGCGCCATCCGGGACAGCAGGGCGGCCATCTGGTCGCGGTCGAGGTGCGCGCTGTGCGGAGTGGAGTTGATCAGCCCGAACACCGCGTGCGCCGCCGCCCGCGCGGTCGGCTCGTCGAAGTCCGGCACGGTCCGCCTGATCGTCTCGACCCACACCTCGACGTATCGGCGTTGTAAGGCCCGCACGCGGCGGCGGTCCGGGTCGGTGAGGTTGGCGAGGTTGCGCATCTGCACGGTGATGAGCGCCGGGTCGTCCAGCGCGAAGTCGACGTGCCAGCCGATCAGTTCCCGCAGCGCCTCCTCGGCGCTCGACGCCGCTTCGACCCTGCTCTGGCCGCCGTCCAGCAGCCGTTCGGAGATCGACGTCAGCATCTCGCCGAGCATCGCGTCCTTGCTGCGGAAGTGGCGGTAGAGGGCCGGGCCCGAGATGCCGACGGCCGCGCCGATGTCGTCGATGCCCACGCCGTGGAAGCCGTGCCGGGCGAACAGTTCCGCCGCGGCGTTGAGGATCTGGTCCCGACGTGAGGGTTTATCGGCCACGGGAGGAGGTTAGCAGCCGTTTACCTAGCGCCGTGGCCGTCAGCCTTCGCCCCGTATTCGGCGTTCAGACGGGTGCATCGTGGTGCCGGCCCCACTTCCTCATCCTGGTTGGCTGTGGGAGTGGGGCCGGTGCCGCGAGGCGCCCTGCTGAGCGTCGAAGACGCGGCGAAGGTTGGCGGTCACGGCGCTGGTCGTCCGATGGGTTGAATTTCCGCAGGTGCAAGCCTTGATTGTTGACTATTGACGAATACTTCACACGGGTCTTACTCGTGAGTAACCATTGGCGTGCAATGCATCACCCCTGCGGCCCCTTCGGGAGTCTTCGATGCGTCCTGCTCACTTCCTCGCCTCGGTGGTCACCGCCGCCGCGGCCGTCATCGCGCTCGCCAACCCCGCCAGCGCGGCCCCTGTCAACTACGTCGCGCTCGGCGACTCGTACGCCTCCGGGCTCGGGACCGGCAGTTATGACGGTGCCAGCGGCAGCTGCAAGCGCGGTCCGCTCGCCTATCCGGCCCTGTGGGCGGCGGCGACAGCGCCCGCGACCTTCAAGTCCGTCGCCTGCTCGGGCGCGAAAACCGGTGACGTCATCAACCAGGCGGCGGCCCTCACGACGGCCACGAACCTGGTCACCGTGCAGGTCGGCGGCAACGACGCCGGCTTCACCGATGTCATCACGACGTGCACCTTCGGTTCGGACCAGGACTGCGTCAACCGGGTGAACCAGTCGAAGACCTACATCGCGAACACGCTTCCCGGGTTGCTCAACAACGTCTACGGCACGATCAGGTCGAAGTCCCCGTCGGCGCGTGTCGTCGTGCTCGGTTACCCGCGCATCTACAAGGTCCCCGGCTCGTGCAACGTGGGCCTGAGCGACACCAAGCGGGCCGCGATCAACAGCGGTTCGGACGCGCTGCACAACGGCATCAGCGCGCGGGCGGCCGCGGCCGGTTTCACCTACGTCGACGTGCGCGGGGCGTTCACCGGGCACGAGATCTGCTCGTCGAGCTGGTGGCTGAACAGCCTGAGCTGGCCGGTCGAGGAGTCGTACCACCCGAACCGCGCTGGTCAGCAGAGCGGTTACCTGCCTGCTCTGCGGGCGGTCATCGGCTAGGTCATTCCGGAACGTGAGAGTGCCTGAAAAGGCAGTTGACCTGCGTTCGGGGCACTCTTGAGTCGTTCGTGTGGACCGCTAGGTTAGCGGGCGCTAACATGAGGATGTTAACGCCCGCTAACGTCATGGGGAGCTCATGGACGCGCCCGTCCTGCGCAGCGCCGCCGAGCCGTCGGACCGCTACGCCAAGGAGCACACCGCGCTCGTCGACGAGCTGCGCGGCAAGCTCGCCACCGCGGCACTCGGTGGGCCCGAGAAGGCACGTCAGCGTCACGTCGACCGCGGCAAGCTGCTGCCGCGCGAGCGCGTGGACACGCTGGTCGACCCCGGCTCGCCGTTCCTGGAGCTGTCGCCGCTCGCCGCGAACGGCATGTACGGCGACGAGGCACCGGCCGCGGGCATCATCACCGGCGTCGGGCGGGTGTCCGGCCGTGAGTGCGTGATCGTCGCCAACGACGCCACGGTCAAGGGCGGCACCTACTACCCGGTCACGGTCAAGAAGCACCTGCGCGCGCAGGAAGTGGCGCTGCAGAACAACTTGCCGTGCATCTACCTGGTCGACAGCGGCGGCGCGTTCCTGCCCAAGCAGGACGACGTGTTCCCGGACCGCGAGCACTTCGGCCGGATCTTCTACAACCAGGCCACGATGTCCGCGAAGGGCATCCCGCAGATCGCGGCCGTGCTCGGCTCGTGCACCGCGGGTGGCGCGTACGTGCCGGCGATGAGCGACGAGGCGATCATCGTCCGGAACCAGGGCACGATCTTCCTGGGCGGTCCGCCGCTGGTGAAGGCCGCGACCGGTGAGGTCGTCTCAGCTGAGGACCTCGGCGGCGGCGATCTGCACTCGCGCACGTCCGGCGTCACCGACCACCTGGCGGAGAACGACGCGCACGCGCTCAGGATGGTCCGCTCGATCATCTCCACGCTCGGCCCGCGGGTTCCCAGGCCGTGGGACGTCGCGCCGGTCGAGGCTCCCGTGGTGAACCCCGACGATCTTTATGGCGTGGTGCCGACGGACTCCCGGACGCCCTACGACGTGCGCGAGGTGATCGCGCGGGTCGTGGACGGCTCGAAGTTCCAGGAGTTCAAGAAGGAGTACGGCGCCACCCTGGTCACGGGCTTCGCCCGCATCCACGGTCACCCGGTCGGGATCGTCGCCAACAACGGCATCCTGTTCGGCGAGTCCGCGGTGAAGGGCGCGCACTTCATCCAGTTGTGCGACAAGCGATCCATCCCGCTGGTGTTCCTGCAGAACATCACCGGGTTCATGGTCGGCCGCGAGTACGAGGCGGGCGGCATCGCCAAGCACGGCGCCAAGATGGTGACCGCGGTGGCCTGCGCGCGGGTGCCGAAGTTCACCGTGATCATCGGTGGCAGCTTCGGTGCCGGCAACTACTCGATGTGCGGCCGGGCGTACTCGCCGCGGTTCCTGTGGATGTGGCCGAACGCGCGGATCTCCGTGATGGGCGGCGAACAGGCCGCGTCGGTGCTCGCGACCGTGCGCCGCGACCAGCTCGGTGACGAGTGGTCCGCGGAGGACGAGGAGGCGTTCAAGGCGCCGATCCGCCAGCAGTACGAGGACCAGGGCAACCCGTACTACTCGACCGCGCGGCTGTGGGACGACGGAGTCATCGACCCGCGCGACACCCGCACGGTGCTCGGGCTGGCGTTGTCCAGCGCGGCGAACGCCCCCATCGACGATGTTTCCTACGGCGTCTTCCGGATGTGATCATGTTCGACAGCGTTCTGGTGGCGAACCGCGGGGAGATCGCGGTCAGGGTGATCCGCGCGTTGCGGTCGCTCGGGATTCGTTCCGTCGCCGTGTACTCCGACGCGGACGCCGACGCGTTGCACGTCCGGCTGGCCGACGAGGCCGTGCGGATCGGGCCTGCGGCAGCTCGCGAGAGCTACCTGTCCGTCGAGAAGATCGTGCAGGCCGCGGTGTCCACCGGGGCGCAGGCGATCCACCCCGGCTACGGCTTCCTCGCGGAGAACACGGCGTTCGCGGCGGCCTGCGCGGAAGCCGGGATCGTGTTCGTGGGACCGCCCGCGTCGGCGATCGACGCGATGGGCGACAAGATCCGCGCGAAGCTGACCGTGTCGGCCGCGGGTGTTCCCGTCGTGCCAGGCCGCACGCGTGAGGGCATGTCTGACGACGAGATCGTCGACGCGGCCCTGGAGATCGGTTTTCCGGTGCTGCTCAAGCCTTCCGCGGGCGGTGGCGGCAAGGGCATGCGGCTGGTGCACGAGGAGTCGGCGCTGCGCGAGGCGATCGAGTCGGCCCGGCGGGAGGCGCGCGGGTCGTTCGGTGACGACACGCTGCTGATCGAGCGGTTCATCACGAACCCGCGGCACATCGAGATCCAGGTGCTCGGCGACTCGTACGGCAACGTGATCCACCTCGGCGAGCGCGAGTGCAGCCTCCAGCGGCGGCACCAGAAGATCATCGAGGAGGCCCCGTCGCCGTTCCTCACGCCCGAGGTGCGCGAGGCGATGGGTGCGGCGGCGGTGGACGCGGCGAAGTCCGTCGGGTACGTCGGTGCGGGCACCGTCGAGTTCATCGTGGACGGTGCGTCCGGTGACTACTTCTTCATGGAGATGAACACCCGGCTGCAGGTCGAGCACCCGGTGACCGAGATGGTCACGGGCGTCGACCTCGTCGAGTGGCAGCTCCGCGTCGCCTCCGGTGAAGTCCTGGATCTTGAGATCGAGCTGCAGGGCCACTCGGTCGAGGCGCGCGTCTACGCCGAGGACCCGTCACGCGGCTTCCTGCCGACCGGCGGCCGGGTGCTGGCGCTGCGCGAACCCACGTCGGTCCGCGTCGATTCCGGGCTCTACGAAGGACTTGTCGTCGGCTCGGACTACGACCCGATGCTCGCCAAGGTGATCGCGCACGGCCGCACCCGCGAGGAGGCGTTGCGCCGCCTCGATCACGCGCTCGGTCAGATGGTGCTGCTCGGCGTCACCACGAACATCCCGTTCCTGCGGGCACTTCTGCGCGACGAGGACGTTCGTTCCGGCGCGCTGGACACCGGTCTGGTCGAGCGGAAGCTGGATTCGCTGACCTCGCACGACATCCCGGACGACGTGTACGTCGCGGCCGGTCTGGAACGGTCGTTGGAACCGCACGGCGACGACCCGTGGGACCAGCTGAGCGGATGGCGCGTCGGTGAGCACGCCTGGACGACCTGGCGGATCAACGACGTCGACGTGCGCGTGCGCGGTGACGAAGTCGTTGTGGGGGCTGGAGAACCGGTTCGCGCGCGGGCTCGTCGCGAGGGCACCGACCTGCTCGTCGGATCGCGCCGGTACTCGATGGCCCGCGACGGCGACGTGCTGTGGCTCGGCCACGACGGCGCCTCCTGGGCCCTGGTCGAGGCCGAGTTCCTGGTCGGCGCCGCCGAAGGTGCCGCCGCGTCCGGTGGCCCGGTGAAGTCGCCGATGCCCGGAACCGTGCTGGTGGTCCGCGCCCAGCAGGGCGAGGAAGTGACCGCCGGTCAAGCGTTGTTCGTGGTCGAGGCCATGAAGATGGAGCACACCGTCACCGCACCGGTCGACGGCGTGCTCGCCGAAGTGAACGTGCAAGCAGGCCAGCAGGTCGCACTCGACCAGGTGCTGGCTCTCGTCGTCTCTCACGAGGAGTGACACCGATGTTGGACTTCAGGCTCCCGAGCGAGTACGAGGACCTGCGCAAGACCGTCGAGGAGTTCGCGCGCGACGAGGTGGCCCCGGTCATCGGCGACTACTACGAGCGCTGCGAGTTCCCCTACCCGATCGTCGCGAAGATGGGCGCGATGGGCCTGCTCGGCCTGCCGTTCCCGGAGGAGCACGGCGGCATGGGCGGCGACTACTTCGCTCTGTGCGTGACGCTGGAGGAGCTCGCGCGCGTCGACTCGTCCGTCGCGATCACGGTGGAGGCGGCCACCTCGCTGGGCGCCATGCCGATCTACCGCTTCGGCACCGACGAGCAGAAGGCGGAGTGGCTGCCGTCGCTGACGTCCGGCGAGAAGCTCGGCGCGTTCGGCCTCACCGAGCCCGGCAGCGGTTCGGACGCCGGCGCGCTGGCCACCACCGCACGCCTCGAGGGCGACGAGTGGGTCATCAACGGCACCAAGGCGTTCATCACGAACTCCGGCACGGACATCACCGGCCTGGTCACCGTCGCCGCCGTCACGGGCACGTTGCCCGACGGCCGCAAGGAGATCTCGTCGATCATCGTCCCGTCCGGCACCCCGGGCTTCACGGTGTCGAAGAAGTACTCCAAGGTCGGCTGGAACGCCTCGGACACCCGCGAACTGTCGTTCCAGGACTGCCGGGTGCCCACCGCGAACCTGCTCGGCACGCGCGGCCGCGGCTTCGCCCAGTTCCTGCGCACCCTCGACGAGGGTCGCGTCGCCATCGCCGCGCTGTCGGTCGGCCTGGCCCAGGGCTGCGTGGACGAGTCGATCCGCTACGCCCACGAGCGCGAGACGTTCGGTGCGAAGATCGGTACGTACCAGGCGATCCAGTTCAAGATCGCCGAGATGGAGGCCCGCGTGCACACCGCGCGGCTGGCCTACTACGAGGCCGCGTCCCGGATGCTGCGCGGCGAGCCGTTCAAGAAGCAGGCGGCCATCGCGAAGCTCGTGTCGTCCGAGGCGGCCATGGACAACGCCCGCGACGCCACGCAGATCTTCGGCGGCTACGGCTTCATGAACGAGTACCCGGTCGGCCGCTTCTACCGGGACGCCAAGATCCTGGAGATCGGCGAGGGCACCTCGGAGGTCCAGAAGATGCTGATCGCGCGGGAACTGGGGCTCTAGTCCGTTCCATCTAAAAAATCGTAAAGCGCCGGTTCGAATCGCTCTGTCCGGCTACCGTCGGCTGCATTCCGCACGAGTGTGAGGGTGCAGATGACAGGTAGCCGGACAGAACCCGTTTTTCCCGGATTACGAGTACTCCTCGAGGTCATTCACGGTCTGTGCCACCGGCCGGGTTTCTTCTACCGGAGCAGGACCGAAGAAGTCGTCGGTGACCAGCCGCTTCCCCTGCTCTACCTGGAGAGCGAAGCCGATCCGACGCCATTCCTGCGCACTCTGGAGCAGAAGCTCGACGCGGGTTCTCCGGCAATACCGCACGCCTATGTCGACGTGGCCGCCGCACAGGCGGAAGTGGACAAAAGATGGCCACCGGAGGTGCGTGAGACCCAGCCGTTGCTCCCACTGCTGGACGAACTGCGCTTTCAGCTCTCGTCGGTGCACGTCGGTCGTGAGCGACTGACGAGGTTCGACACCTACCGGCTGGTCGACTGGCTCACCAGCAAGCGGTTGCCGCGCGGGCCGGAGGTCAGGGACGACCGGGAAGGCGTCATCAAGCTGCTGCGGCAGTGGACGGGCAAGTCCCCCGACAACGGCGAGGCGCTGAACCGGGCCGTCGACGCGTTCATCCCGAACCTCGTTACGCGGCTGGGACTCGGGCTCGTCGCGTGGGTCGGCAGCAAGGCCGGCTTCCGGTGGCTCGGCAGACGGGTGCCGGGGCTCGCGCGCGAGTCGAAGTGGTTCATGCGCGGGCAGAACTTCGCGCTGCCCAACCACTCCATCGAGTTCCTCGGGTTCGCCGAACGGCTCACGCTGGGCCGACGCGAGTCCGAGAACGAGGAGCAGATCAAGCTGCTGCTCGTGCACGCGTTCCTGGAGGACCTGCGGATCGCGTACCGCCGGCGCAAGCGCTTCCTGCCGCGCCGGAAGGGGTGGCGGCGCACGGCCTACATCCCCGTGCTGCTCGACGGGGTGACCAAGGACAACGGCGGCTGGGAACTGCTGGAGCTGATCAACGACGTCCGCAACGAGACCGGCGAGCTGGACCCGTTGCTGGTGATCGCGGCGAGCTCGGTGCAGCCGGCGCTGTCGCAGCGGCTCGGCACCACGCCGGTGACGCCGGACGAGACAGCGGAGGCGCTGGCGACGTGGCGGGAGGAGCTGCCGCGCAAACGGCAGATGCTCGCGGCGGACGCCCGCTACCTGATGATCAGGCTGCCGTTCCCGAGCCCGGACAAGAAGAAGTGGCAGGGGACCCCCGCGTTCCAGGCGGCTCCGGTGCGGTGGCTCGCGCGGTCGAGGCGGGTGGAGCTGATCGCCGTGGCGTTGGTCGCGGTGTTGCTGCTTCCGGCGTTCGCGACGGTGCGGATCCACGCGACGGCGAACTGCTCGCTGGTCGGGTCGGCGGTGTCGTCGGGCGTGGCGACGCGCTTGATGGACGTCGACGGGAACCCGGAATGCGTTGGCTACAGCGACAACAGCAGCCAGGTGTTCGGGTCGAACGAACGGCTGCGGTGGACGCAGCAGGCGGTGTTCGCGCAGAACGAGGAGGCGGAACGGCTGCACGAGGCCAGTCCCGGCCGCCCGTTCGTCTCGTTGATCTACTTCTCCAGCCTCACCCACAAGGACACCAACCCGGACGCCGACCACTCCAGGGCGGAGGAACTGGAAGGCATGCTGCTCAAGCAGCGGCAGCAGAACGACAGGTCGCGCTCGGAACCGCTGCTGCGCGTGGTGATCGCGAACGGTGGCGCGACGATGAAGCGGGCGCCCGAGGTGATGCGGGACATGCTGACGCCGTTGCTGGACAGCGATCCCAGCATCATCGGCGTGGTCGGGCTCGACCGGAGCGTCGAGGAGACCCGGCAGGTCATCACCGAGCTCGGGGCCCTGGGCGTGCCGACCATCGGCACCACGCTCACCGAGGCGTCGCTGCCGGACCGTTCGACGATGTACTTCCAGTTGATCCCCGGCAACGTCCGGCAGGCCGACCTCGTCCGCCGGTACGCGCAGCACGTCGGCGTGAGCCAGGTGAAGATCTACCACCCGGAACTCGGGACGAACGACATCTACCTCACCGACCTCGTCTCCGTGATGGGCACCGAGCTGGCGAACGCCCAGGTGCGGTTCCAGGCCGTCTCGTGGTCCAGAAGCCCTCAGGAGCTGCCGTCGCAGTGCGTGGAGGACCATTCCAGCGAGCTGGTGTTCTACGCGGGCCGCGAGGAGGACTTCGGCGAGTTCCTGCGGGCGATCGGCAAGGACTGCTACGACAAGAACCGCCTCCCGCGCATCGTCGCGGACGACGCCATCATCCGGTTCATCGCGCAGAAGGCCAGCCGGGTGCACGACTCGCTGGCCGGGATGCGGGTGTCGTACGTGAGCATGGCCGGGCTCGTGGTGCTGGCCGGCAAACCCTGTGTGGACGGAAAACCGGACCCGAAGGTGAAGGGCGGCCTGCCGTTGGACGCGTTCTGCGCCGGCTACAGCAGGCTGGTCCAGGAGATCCAGTCCTCGGCGCTGCCCGCGGAGGACAAGCCGGTCAAGCCGTGGCCCGGCGAGCACATCGGAGTCGCCTACGACGCGGCAGGACTCTTCCTCGAAGCCGTGCGCAACGCCGGGAACCGTTTGGCCGGTCACGCCCCGCAGCGCGGTGCGATCGGCGGGGAGTTCCGCGAGCTGGAGTACTTCGGCGCCACCGGGCGCACGGACTTCGGCACTTCACGGGTCGGTCAGCAGCGCAACTTCACGATCCTGGAGATCACCGACATCCACGACTTCGAGCAGCAGCCGACGTGCGTGTTCCTGACCGGTGACCTGTACGGCCCGGACTCGCCCCGGCTGCCCAACGGCTGTCCCGCCGGTTAGAGCTTGGGGACAGCTCGGTCGATGATCGAGGCGAAGTCGGTCGACCTGGGAAGCGTGCCGAACGCGACTCCCCAGTCACCGCCGAGCCGTGAACCGAGGAACGCGTCGGCAACGGCGGGGTGCCCGTGCTTGACCAGCAGGGCACCCTGCAGGATCAACGCCATCTTCTCGACGACCCGGCGCGCCTGCGACTCGTCCACATCGGACAGCGCGGTGCCGAGTTCGTTCAACGCCTTGTCGACGCGCTGGTCGACGCCGGTGACGGTGGCCAGGAACTCCTGCACCGACTCGGGTTCCTTCTTCATCGCGCGCAGCACGTCGAGCGCGGCGACGTTGCCGGAACCCTCCCAGATCGACATCAGCGGCGATTCCCGGAACAGTCGCGGCATCCCGCTGTCCTCGATGTAACCGTTGCCGCCCAGGCACTCCAACGCCTCGGCGGCGTGCGCCGGGCCGCGCTTGCACACCCAGTACTTGGTGATCGCGAGCCCGAGTCGCGGCCGGTGCTGGGCGAGCCACATGGCGGTGGTCGTGGCGGCCTCGGACTCGATCGCGAGGTCCGCCAGCACGTTGCGCATGGCAGGCTGGTCGATCAGGTACTCGCCGAACGCCTTGCGGTGGGCCGCGTGGTGCGCCGCCTGCCGGAGCCCCGCGCGCATGCCCGCCGCGGTGCCGAGCACGCAGTCGAGGCGGGTCGTGTTGACCATCTCGATGATCGTGCGCACGCCGCGGCCCTCGTCGCCGACCCGCCACGCGAACGCCTCGTCGTACTCGATCTCGGCGGACGCGTTGGACTTGTTGCCCAGCTTGTCCTTGAGCCGCTGCAGGAAGAACCGGTTGCGCGTGCCGTCCGGCAGCACCCGCGGCACGAGGAAGCACGTCAGTCCGCCGGGTGCCTGGGCGAGCGTCAGGAACACATCGGACATCGGCGCCGAGGTGAACCACTTGTGCCCGGTGAGGACATAGCCGTCGTCGACCGGTTTTGCGGTCGTGGTGTTCGCCCGGACGTCCGAGCCGCCCTGCTTCTCGGTCATGGACATGCCGGCGATCAGCCCGCGCTTGCTCAGCGGTGCCTTGAGGCCGAAGTCGTAGTCCCGAGTGGTGAGAAGAGGCTCGTAGATTTCGGCCAGGTCCGGTTCGACGCGCAATGCGGGCACAGCCGCATAAGTCATCGAAATCGGACACCCGTGGCCGGCCTCCACTTGCGACCAGACGTAGAACTTCGCGGCCCGTTCCAGGTGGTGGTCGTCGACGTACGCGTGCAGGCCGTTCGACACGGCGACGTTCATCAGATCGTGCCAGGCCGGGTGGAACTCGACCTCGTCGATCCGGTTCCCGTACCGGTCGTGCGTGCGCAGGACCGGCGGATATGCGTTCGCGAGCCGCCCGCGCTCCTGCCACTCGTCGCTGCCCGCGAGCCGGCCGAGTTCGTGCAGGCCGGCGTGGTCGGACCAGCGCAGCAGCGCCGGGTCGTCCGCGACGTCGTGACCGCTCAGCGGCGGAACCTGGTTGGTCACCTCGTGCGTAGCCATGCCTCGCACGCTACTACTCGGTAGTAACTTTCGGCAGGGTTCGACGATGATCGCTGGCCCATTCGGGCTTTTGGGCGTGCCAACGGCGCTGACGAGGAATAACGTCGTTCTGGTGAGTGACCATGGGCACAGCTCGGCCGTGTCTGCGCTGACCGCGCAGTACGCCGCGATGCACGAAGGTGCGCCGGTGCGGCTCGCGAAGAAGACGTCGAACCTCTTCCGGTTTCGCGCCGACCAGTCGGGCGGGCTTGAGGTAGGCAGGTTCGACCGGGTGCTGTCGGTTGACCCGGTCGGACGCACCGCACAGGTGCAGGGCATGACCACCTACGAGAATCTCGTCGCCGCGACACTGCCGCACGGCCTCATGCCGTTGGTCGTGCCGCAGCTCAAGACCATCACGATCGGCGGGGCGGTGGCGGGTCTCGGCATCGAGTCCACGTCCTTCCGCAACGGCCTGCCGCACGAGTCGGTGCGGGAACTGGAGATCCTCACCGGCGACGGCGAGGTCGTGATCGCCAAACCGGACGACGACCTGTTCCGCGCGTTCCCCAACTCCTACGGGACCCTGGGTTACGCGCTGCGGCTGGAGATCGAGCTCGAACCGGTGCGCCAGTACGTGCGGCTGCGGCACGTGCCGTTCG
Source organism: Lentzea alba (assembly GCF_011067745.1). Classification (GTDB taxonomy): domain Bacteria; phylum Actinomycetota; class Actinomycetes; order Mycobacteriales; family Pseudonocardiaceae; genus Lentzea; species Lentzea alba. The sequence continues at coordinate 995,122 of NZ_JAAMPJ010000001.1, read as the reverse complement.
GCTCGTTCGCGGAGCTCGCCGCGGTCATCGAGGAGGTCTGCGCGGACGGCTCGGCGGACTTCGTCGACGGCACGGTGTTCTCGCGCGGCGAGATGTACCTGACGTTGGGGCACTACGCCGACATCGCGCCCTACACGTCGGACTACACCGGCAACGAGATCTACTACCGGTCCATCCAAAAGCGCCGCACTGACCATCTGACGATCCACGACTACCTGTGGCGCTGGGACACCGACTGGTTCTGGTGCTCGCGAGCGTTCGGCGCGCAGAACCCGATCGTCCGTCGCATCTGGCCGAAGCGGTACCTGCGTTCGGACGTGTACCGGAAGCTCGTCGCGAAACACCGGCAGTTGCGGCCACGCGTCGACGTCGAGCCGGTGATCCAGGACGTCGAGATTCCCGTCGCCGGCCTGGCCGACTTCCTCGACTTCTTCGACCGCGAGATCGGCATCTCGCCGGTGTGGGTGTGCCCGGTCCGCCTGCGCGACACCACGGGCTGGCCGCTGTACCCGATGGACCCGGACGTGCTGTACGTCAACGTCGGGTTCTGGTCGGAGGTCCCGGTGCGGCCGGGAGAGAAGATGGGTGACCGCAACCGGCTGATCGAGCGCGAGGTGGCGCGGCTGGGCGGCCACAAGTCGCTGTACTCGGACTCCTACTACTCGGAGGACGAGTTCTGGCGGCACTACAACGGTTCGCACTACCGGTCCGTGAAGGCCCGGTACGACCAGACGAACCGCCTGCCTGATCTGTACGCCAAGTGTGTCAGGGGACGATGAATGCGGTTGGCCTCCATTTTCCAGCGCATCACGGGTGGCAACGACGTTCGCTTCGAGGCCTACGACGGCAGTAGCGCCGGCCCGTCCGCCGCTCCGGTTTCGATCGACATCAAAACGCCGGAAGCCTTGTCCTACCTGGCTTCCGCGCCCGGTGAACTGGGCCTGGCCCGCGCCTACGTGACAGGACACCTGGAGATCCTCGGCGACGTGCACGCCGGCCTCGCCCAGCTGTCCGAGTTCTCGTTGCGCGAGCTCCCGTGGCTGCAGCGCGTGGAACTGCTGCGGTTCCTGGGCAGAATCCGGTTGTCGCACAAGGTCGCCCCGCCGCCGCAGGAGACCCGCCTGCGCGGCCTGCGTCACTCCAAGGCCCGCGACCAGCAGGCCATCGCCCACCACTACGACGTCTCGAACCAGTTCTACGAGTGGATCCTCGGCCCGTCGATGGCCTACACCTGCGCGGTGTACCCGTCGATGGAGTCCACTTTGGAAGAAGCCCAGTTCGCCAAGCACGACCTGGTGGCCCGCAAGCTGGGTCTCCGGTCCGGCATGAAACTGCTCGACGTCGGCTGCGGCTGGGGCGGCATGGTCATGCACGCGGCCCGCGAGTACGGCGTGCGCGCGATCGGCGTGACCCTGTCGCGCAACCAGGCCGAATGGGCGCAGAAGGCGATCGTGTCCGCTGGTCTCGCCGATCTGGCCGAGGTCCGCCACCTCGACTACCGCGACGTCCGCGAGACGGGCTTCGACGCGGTGTCGTCCATCGGCCTGACCGAGCACATCGGCAAGGCCAAGCTGCCGGGGTACTTCGAAGCGCTGTACCGCAAGGTGAAGCCGGGTGGCCGCCTGCTGAACCACTGCATCACCCGGCCGGACAACAAGCAGCGGGCGTTGTCCGGGCCGTTCATCGACCGGTACGTGTTCCCGGACGGCGAGCTGGTCGGACCCGGGCACATCGTGTCGTTGATGCACGACACCGGGTTCGAGGTGCGGCACGAGGAGAACATCCGAGAGCACTACTCGCTGACCCTGGCCGCGTGGAGCCGGAACCTCGACGCGCACTGGGAGGAGGCCGTCGAGGAGGTCGGGGAGGCTCGGGCCCGGGTGTGGCGGTTGTACCTGGCTGCTTCTCGGCTCGGGTTCGACCGGAACAACATCCAGCTGCACCAGGTGCTCGGGGTGAAGCTGGACGGGACCAGGTCGCACATGCCGTTGAGGCCGGACTGGCTGTCCTGATCGCTCGTGGGGTGGTTCCGCCACTGGAGTCGCGGAACCACCCCACGAGCGGGGCAACTGGTGGCCGAAGAGGCGCTTGGAAGCGTTTGCAGGCGTTGAATGCGATCTCGTGGTGGAGAAACCGGACGACGTTGAGCCGCGGCTGATCCTCAGCGACTACCTGGCGAGCTACGAGTCGCCCAGCGGGACGGGGATCACGTTGGAGGATGCGACAGCCGCGGTGCGGCGGGCGAGAGACACGACCTGAGGGTCGTGGCACTGAGCTTCGGCAGATCGAAAGAGTGATCTTCGGCAGATGTGCAGTGCTTGCTTCGGCAGATGTGCAGTATCCGGTTCGGCAGATGTGCAGTCGATCAGCATGATGCGGACGCTCTGCCTGGCCGTTCGGAGACGGTGGAGCTGTGGCCGCTCTCGCAGGGCGAGATCGATGGCACAACCGATGGCTTCGTCGACGCAGCATTCGCGCAGGGCCCGGAGCTCCGCGCTGAGTCTCGTGAACTGCGCAGGAAGGATTACCTGGCTCGGGCTAGGCGCGGGGGGTATCCCGAAGCGTTGCTCCGGGACAGCCCCCGCCGCCGGATCAAGTTCTTCGACGGGTATCTCGCTGACCTGATGGCGCGGGACGTGAAGCAGGTCGCGGACATCGATCGGGCGAGCGACATGCGCAAGCTGGTGTCTCTGCTCGCGGCGCAGACGGCCGGCTTGTTGAGCTTCAACCGGCTTGCCGGGGAGCTCGGGGTCGGCGCACACACGGTCAAGCGTTATGTGGAGATTCTCGAAACGATCTACGTTGTGCGGACTGTGCGTGCCTGGTCCGCAAATGCCACTACTCGGGCCGTCGCGACTCCGAAGGTGTACTTCGTCGACTCGGGGCTCGCCGCGCATCTCGGTGCGGATGAGGGCGCGTTGCTGGAGAACTTCGTACTGGGTGAATTGGCTCGTCAACTGACGTGGTCGGAGACACGCGCGACCTTGCACCACTATCGCGACCGTGACCAGTACGAGGTCGACGCCGTCCTGGAGGACCACACAGGACGGGTGGTGGGGATCGAGGTCAAGGCCGCGGAAACCGTCCGGTCTGACGATTTCCGCGGCCTGCGTTTGTTGCAACGGCGGCTGGGTGACAGGTTCCACGCCGGGTTCGTTCTCTACTCAGGCGAGCAATCGGGAAGCTTCGGCGACGGCATGACCTGCTTGCCGATCTCGGCGCTCTGGACCTGTTAGCTCAGCTGGTCCACGATCTGCTTGGCCGTGTTGGACGGGATCGCGAACCCGATCCCCACGCTCCCGGCCTCACCGCTGCTCGACGCCGGCGAGTAGATCGCCGAGTTGATCCCGACCAGCTCGCCGGCCGCGTTCACCAGCGCACCACCGGAGTTGCCGGGGTTGATCGACGCGTCGGTCTGGATCGCCTGGTACGAAACGGGTTGTGCGCGCCGCGTCTCGCCCGGCACGGTCACCTTGCGGTCCAGCGCGGACACGATGCCGGTCGTCACAGTGCCCTGCAGGCCGGACGGCGAGCCGATGGCCATCACCGCGTCACCGACCTTCACCGAACCCGAGTCCGCCCACTTGATCGGCGTGAGGCCGGATGCTCCGGAGACCTGCAGCACGGCCAGGTCCGAGGCCGGGTCGGTGTTGACGACGGTGGCCGGCAGTTCGCGGCCGTCGTTGAACGTCACCGTGAGCTGGCCTCCGGACGCGGCGACGACGTGGTTGTTGGTGAGGATCCGGCCGTCCGCGGACAGGATCACGCCGGAGCCGAGGCCGTTGGTGACGTTCACCTGCACGACCGACGGCAGCACGTCCGAGGCGACGGCGCTCCAGTCCAGAGTGGACGTGTTGGAGATCGTCTGCGCTGAGACGGAAGTAGCGGTGGGGGTGGAGTCCGGCGAGGCGATCACCGCTCCGGTGACGCCGCCGAACAACCCGGCGACGAGGGCCGCCGCCGTCAGCATCGGGGCGGTGCGGCGCCAGAACTTCGGCGCCGGGGTAACGGCGGGTTGCGGTTCCACCAGTGACCCGCTCATGGCGGGGAAGCTCTGCTCGGTCATGTTCCCAACGATGGACCGCCATCATGTGAACAAGCTGTGCGCAAAGCTAACTAAACCCTGATAAGAACTAACTGAGAAGCAGCGAAGAAACCTCTGAAGCCCGCAGCGGTGGCCCGAAGTGCGCACCCTGCCCGCCGGTGACGCCCAGCGAGGCCAGCCGCGTCGCCTCGGTCTCGGTTCGCACGTCCTCGGCGTAGAGCGGCAGGCGCAGCATCGAGGCCCAGCGGAGCAACGCCTCCGAGGCGCTCTCCTCCACCCGGTTCGCGCCCGCGTCCAGGCCGTGCACGACGGTGCCGGTGAACTTCACCCCGCTCAGCGGCAGCAGGCGCAGCCGGTCGACGCCGACGTTGCCGCCGTTCATCTGGTCCAGCACGAGCCCGATGCCGCGCTCGGCGAGGATCGTGAGCTCCTCCAACTGCTCGTCGTTCAGCAACGCCGGCAGGTGCTCGTGCAGTTCGAAGCGCAGCAGGGAGGCGGGGAGGCCGGTGCGGTCCAGCACACGGGCGACCTCGGCGACCAGCTCGGGTTCCTGGCACAGCCGCGGCGGCAGGTCGATCGAGAGCACCGGTGTTCGCGCGCCCAGTGCCGCGTACCACTCGCTGGCTTGGGTGCACGCTTCCGACAGCGCCCAGTGCACGAGGCGGACGATCATGCCGTTGTCCGAGGACTGGTTCATGAACATGTCCGGGCACAACACGCCGTGCTCCGGGTGGTTCCAGACGATCTTCGCCTCCAGGGCGAGCACCGAACCGTCCGCGAGGGAGTGGACCGGCAGGTAGTCGACCCGGAACTGGCCCTCCTCCAGGGCGCCGGGGATCGACGCGGCCAGCGCGTATCTCTCCTTGTCGCGCGCGTCCCGATCGCGGTCGTACAACGCCCACTGCGCCTTGCCGTCGCGCTTCGCCCAGCCCACGGTGACGTCCGCGGCTCTCAGCAGGTCCACCGCGTCGCCGCTGCGGGCCGCGCGCGCCACGACGCCGACGCTGGTCGTCACGCCGACGCCGTGGCCGCCGATCCAGATCGGCTCCTCGAGCCGTGCGGTGAAGTCCTCGACCAGCGCGATCACGCCGGGTACGTCGAGCGGGTCCTTGATCAGGACGCCGAACTCGTCCTCGCCGATGCGCGCGACCTTGCCGACGTCCTCCGAGAACACCGCCCGCAGGTGCCTCGCGACGTGCAGCAGCACCCGGTTGCCGGCCTCGTGCCCGAACGCGTCGTTCACGCCGCGGAACCCGTCGATGTCGATCTGCACCAGTGCGAGCGTCTCCGGGCCCTTCGAGCCGACCGCGCCTTCGAGCCAGCCGAGGAACTGCGCGCGGTTGGGCAGGCCGGTCTGCATGTCGTTGAGGCTCTGCCGCACGAGCTCCGTCTGCAGCGCGCGCATCTCGTTCATGTTCTCGATCATCGTGACGAAGTACGGCGGCGCGCCCTCCTGCTCGCGCACCAGGGAGATCGCCATGTGCGTCTGGATCGTCTCGCCGTCGCTGCGGATCATCCGCTTCTCGACCCGGATGTTGTCGTGGTCGGACGCGATCAGCTGCTGGGCCAGCTCCCTCAGCCCGGCCCGGTCGTCCGGGTGCACCAGGTCGCGGCCGCTCAGCGTGCGCAGGTCGTCGTGGCGGTAGTCGAGCATCGCCAGCATGGCCTCGTTGACGTCGATGATGTCGCCGGTGAGGCTGCTCACGACGATCCCGAACGCCGCGCTGTGGAAGATCGCCCGGAACTTCGCCTCGCTCGCCCTGACCGCGGTCTCGGCCCGGCGCATCGTGGTGATCGCGGCCGTGCGGCTGATCTCCTGCTGGGAGAACGTGCGGTCGCGCAGCCCCTCGGCGTACCCGGCGGCGAGCGCGGCCAGCTGAGCCTGCGTGACCGGCGTGTGCTCACCGAGGAAGGTGAGCGTCTGCTCCAGCGTCGCCGAGGAGATGAAGTCGTGCTCCACCATGGACCGGCCGACCTCCCGCGCCGCGTCCACGCCACCACCGAGCAACTGGTCGACGTACTCGCCGAGCAGTTGCTCGAGCTTCTCGCGCGTGAGGTTCGTGAGAAGGGTGTTGGAGATCGCCGCCGCCCAGCGAACGGCATGCTCAAGGCTCTCGACCATGTTCATTCAGCTCAGGTGGCCATTCGTTTGGTCCGACGGACAAGCTTACTGATCATTGGAGACCTGTCCAACCGAACCCTGATACCCGGTCGAGAATCGTCGGTTCGCCCACGAATTCACTCGTTTGAACTAATGAATCTCCTTGCTGAAGGCGAGCGGGCCAATTGTCATCGGGTCTGTCTCAACGTCGAACAACGGCGTGTACCCGGTCGCCAGGAAGATTCGGCGGTACCCAAACGTTCGAGCCTCGTTCTCCAGTTCTTCCACGACTCTGCGCGCCAGTCCGCGCCGGCGATGACGTGAATGCGTCCAGATCCGCTTCAGCTCGGCCACCAACGGCGCCGCGTCCGGGTCTGACTGCCGGACGCGGCGCACTTCGAGGGTGGTCATGCGGCCTTGGCCCGGTCCCGCTTCGCGACTTCCTCGCGCACCAGCGGAATCACGTACCGGCCGAAGTCGATCGCGTCGTCCAGCAGGTCGTAACCGCGTGCGGACAGGATGTCCACGCCCAGGTCGTAGTAGTCGAGCAACGCCTGCGCGACGGTCTCGGGAGTGCCGACCAACGCGTTGGAGTTGCCCGCGGCGCCCGTTGCCTTCGCGGTCGGTGTCCACAACGCACGGTCGAAGCGCTCGCCGCGGTCCGCGACCGCCAGAAGTCGTTGGGAGCCGGTGTTCTCCGGGTTCGTCAGCGAATGCCGACGGCTCAACGGGCCGTTCGCCTTCCGCGCCTCGATCCGGTCCACCGTGCGATGCGCCTTCTCCCAGGCCAGTTCCTCGGTCGGCGCGATGATCGGCCGGAACGCGACCTGGATCCGCGGCACGTCCGTCCGCCCGGCCTGTTTCGCCGCCTGCTTGACCGACTCGATCTGCTGGGCCGTCTCCGCGAGCGGTTCGCCCCACAGGCAGAAGATGTCCGCCTCCGCGCCGCCCGCCGCGTACGCCGCGGGGGAGGAGCCGCCGAACGACACGTTCGGACGTGGTTGCTGCACGGGGAACACGTCGCTCACGAAGTCCGCGAAGTGGTAGTGCTCGCCGTCGTGGTCGAACGCCTCCCTGCTGAGCCACGCCTTCTTGACGATCTGGATGTACTCGCGGGTGCGGCTGTAGCGCTGGTCCTTGGTCAGGTAGTCGCCCTCGCGCTGCTGCTCGTGGTCCGTGCCGCCGGTGATGAAGTGCACCGTCAGCCGGCCGTCGCTGATCTGGTCGAGCGTCGCGAACGTCTTGGCGGCGAACGTCGGGTAGGACACGTTCGGCCGGTGCGCCAGCAGGATCTGCAGCTTGTCGAGCTTGCTGGCCAGGTAGGCGGCCGCCGACGCGGGCTCCGGCGCACCCGACCCGTACGCGAACAGCACGCGGTCCCACCCGTGCTCCTCGTGCGCCCGAGCGAGCCTGAGCGTGTAGTCCTTGTCGAACGCACCGGCGGACGACCGCGGGTTCGTCTCCGACCCGTCGTTCGTGGCGGCGATCCCGAGAAACTCAACTGGCATGACCGATTCCCCAGAGTTGGTGGTGAGTGCGGGGTGCGTTGAGGGAGACGCCCTTCGAGTGCACACCCGATGATCGGGCGTCGCAACGGCGTCCACAGAGCGGGATTTACTTGCACGCGCGGGGTACTGTGGTGATGTTCGCGTTGAGGGGCGCGGCTCGTTTCTCGTTGCCCTTCAACGGAAAGACGCGCATGCGCTCACTCGTCGTGATCGGCGGCGGCCCTCGTGCCGCCGGCCTGCTGGAACGCATCGCCGCCCAGTCACCGTCGCTGGAGCTGGCCGTGCACGTCGTCGACCCGTACCCGCCCGGTGCCGGCCGGGTGTGGCGGCACGCGCAGTCACCGTTGCTGCGCATGAACTCCATGGCCGAAGACGTGACGGTCTTCACCGACTCCTCGTTCGACGGCATCGGCCCTGTTCGCCCCGGCCCGTCGCTCGCCGAGTGGGGTGACGTCGACCCGGCGTCGTTCCCGTCCCGGCAGGTGCAGAGCAAGTACCTCGCCTGGTTCTTCGACCACGTAACGGAATCTCTGCCACCGAACATCTCGGTGACCGTTCATTGCGCTCGGGCTTCGAAGGTCGTCGGCAACTGGGTTCGGCTGGACAGCGGGGAATCGCTGCAGGCGGACGTGCTCGTGCTCGCGTTGGGGCACTTGGACGCGGAACCAGAGCCGGAACACCGCAAGCTGTCCGAACACGCTGTTGAGCACGACCTGGTCTACGTACCACCGTTGTACTCGGCCGACGCGGACCTGTCGGAGGTGAGCGGAGACGTTGTGCTGCGTGGGTTCGGGCTCGCGTTCATCGACCTCATGGTGTTGCTGACCGAGGGCCGCGGTGGCCGGTACGAGCGTTCTGGTGGCGAATTGCGTTATCTGCCTTCAGGTTCGGAACCACGGCTGTTCGTGGGCTCGCGGCGCGGTGTGCCGTACCACTCGAAGACGGGCTACCGGTTGCAGGGAACCCGGCCGTCGTTGCCGTATTTCTTCACGGCGGATGCCTTGAAGGGCCGTTCTTCGGACTTCCGGGCCGACGTGTGGCCGTTGATGGCCAAGGAGATCGCCTGGGGCCACTACCACGAGCTCTTCACCGGTCATCCCGGTCTCGTGCGGATGCCGTTCGTCGAGTTCGCCACGTCGTTCGCCGCTTTGCCCTGGTACAGCGAAGAGATGCGCTCGTTGGAGGTTCTCGCGATACCGGACCCGGCCGACCGCATCGACTTCGAACAGCTGGACCGCCCGCTGACCGGTCTGACCTTCGCGACGGCCGAGGAGTTCCAGGAGCACCTGCGGTCCTACGTCGAGGCCGACGTGGCCCGGCGCTCGGATCCGCGGTACAGCGCCGATCTGGGGGCGTTCCTGGCGCTGCTTTCGGTCTACGGCCAGATGGCACAGGTGATGCCGCACGACGGCTGGTGGCACGGCTACTTCAGCTACTTGGCCTCCGGACCGCCACCGGACCGGCTGGAGGAACTGCTGGCGTTGTCCCGCGCGGGAGTCGTGCGGTTCGTCGGCGCGGACATGTGGGTGGAGGCGGTCGACGGCGCGTTCCTCGCGGGCAGCCCGACGACACCGGACGTGGTGCGCGCGAACGGCCTGATCGAGGCTCGTCTGCCGGTGCATTCGCTGTCCCGCACGGCCGATCCGGTGCTGCGGTCGTTGCGTGCGGTCGGCGACGTCTCCGAGGACGACGCCGGGCTGGTGCGGGTGTCCGCCGAGGGCCGCCTGATCAACGAGCGCGGCGAGGAGGACCCGGCCCGGTTCGCGGTGGGGCCTTATACAACAGGGAAGGCGTTCGCGGCGTTCGCCCGGCCGAACACGAACGCGCCGGCGTTCCGGCAGAACGACGTGCTGGCACGGGAGATTCTGCGAACGCTAGGCGACTGAGGTGTAGCGCCCCTGGTGCCGCACCAGCGGCGCGGCGATGTCGGAGTGCGTGATGTCCAGCGGTTCACCGACCAGCGCCACGTGGTCGCCGACCGCGATCCGCCGGGAAGTCCGGCACCGCAACCGAACCGGCGCGTCCAGCAGCCACGGCACGCCGTCCTCGTCCGCCCGCCACCGCGTGCCGGGACCGAACCGGTCGACGCCCTTCGTCGCGAACAGGTCCGCGAGCGCGGTCTGCCCGGAGTCCAGCAGGTGCACGGCGAACAGCGGCGCGGTCCGCAGCACCGGCCACACCGAAGCGCCTTCGCCGATCCACACGACCACGAGCGGTGGCTCGAAGGAGGCCGAGGTGAACGAACTGACGGTCGTGCCGACAGGGCCGTCCGCGCCGTGCGCGGTGACGATCGTGACAGCCTGAGCGTGGTGCCTCAGCGCGTTCCGCAACTGTTCTTTCATCGCTGCACCAACGCCTTCAGCACATCGGTGTCCAGGTCGAAATCCGTGACGTCGGCGGGCAGCGAAGCCTCGTTCAGGAACAACGCCTGCGGCACCAACGCGCCCAGCTCGGTCAGCACCGGCCGCAGATGCACCTCGACGGCGAGCGCGTGCCGGTCCGACGCGGCGACCTGCAGCGGCACCACGACCTTGCCCTTGAGCCACCCTGAGGGTGCCTGGTCCAGCACCGCCTTCAGCAGCCCGGTGTACGCGGCCTTGTACGTCGGTGTGGCCACCACGAGCACCTCGGCCTGTCCCAACGTCTGCAGCGCCGCCTTGATCGTGTCCGGTTCCGTGAACACGGCGGGGGCGAGCGTCGCCGCGTCCACCACCGGTCCGTCGACGGGCACGCCCAGCGTCGAGGAGAGGGCCTCCCGCAGGGCCAGGGCCGCCTGCAGAGTGCGCGAGGCGGGCCGCGGGTTGCCGACCAGAACACCGATCTGCGTCATGCCTCCAGCACAGCCGCAAGCCGGGGGACCGTCAACCCGCGTCCACCACGCGAGATCAGCGCGAAATCTCTTTCGCGACCCACGAGTTGATGGCATCGACCCGCGCGTAGATCGCCGGGTGGTTCGGCCGGGCGCAACCCTCGCCCTTCGACACCAGCCCGATGAGTTTGCTGCCCGCGACGAACGGACCGCCCGAATCACCGTTGCACGCGTCGACACCGCCCTTCATGACCGCGGCGCAAAGCATGCTCTTGTTCTCGTAGAAGTCGTTGCCCTCGTCGTCCTTGCCCCAGAACACGCGGCAGGTCTCGTCCTCGAGGATCGGGATCGAGGCCTTCATCAGGTAGCCGTTGGTGCTGCCACCCTCCTTCACCGCGCCCCAGCCCAGCACGGTGGCGGACTTGCCGGGCGCGTACAGGTGACGGTCCGCCGCGCCGGCCATCTTGATCGGCTTCTGCTTCAGCGCGCGGTCGAGCGTGAGCACCGCCGAGTCGAACGAGATGCCGTCGTACTTCGGGTTGATGACGATCTTCGTGAGCTTCGCGACCACGCCCTCGCCGGTGCTGTGCACGTTCTCCCGTCCCGCCACGACCACGCGTTTGTCCAGCGGGATCGGCTTCGGGCCGGTCACCCCCTCGTCCACGCAGTGCGCGGCGGTGAGGATCTTGTTCGGTGCGACGACCACACCGGTGCACCGGGGATCGCGGGTGTCGGCCGTGGGCGCCAGGTACACCGCGAACGGGTTGTCCTCAATGGACGCTCGCGTGCCGCCGACCACCTGGGCGGACGGATCCGCCAGCGCCGTGCCCGCCGCGGTGAGCACGATCAGGGCAGCCGCGATTCCACCTCGTAACAGCATTCGCCGTTCCTTCCGCAGAGAATTTTCTTTCCGCGGCGAGGAACGGCGAATGTGTCGTCTCAGTTCGGCTTCGTAACTTAGGAAACCGCTTCGGCCGCCGAACGCCCGGCAACGCGCCCGGAGAACAGGCAGCCACCGAGGAAGGTTCCTTCCAGCGCGCGGTACCCGTGCACGCCGCCACCACCGAACCCGGCGGCCTCACCGGCGGCGTAGAGCCCGGGCAACACCTCGCCGGAGGTGTCGAGCACGCGCGACGACAGGTCGGTGTGCAGGCCTCCCAACGTCTTCCGCGTGATCACCGACAGCCGCACGGCGATCAGCGGACCGGCCTTGGGGTCCAGCAACCGGTGCGGCTCGACGACGCGGATCAGCTTGTCCGTGAGGAAGTGCCGAGCCGCGCGGATCGCGTTGACCTGCATGTCCTTGCCGAGTCCTGACGTGACCTGCCGGTCGCGCTCGACGATGATCTGCTCCAGCGCGGCGGCGTCGATGCGGTCGTCACCGGTCAGCGCGTTCATCCCGCGCGCCAGGTCCGCGACGGTCCCGGCCTGGATGAACTCCTTGGACTTCTGCGCGAACGCCTCGACCGGCGCGACCGCCCCGGGCAGGGCGCGCTTCAAAACCGCGCGCGTGTCCTTGCCCGTCAGGTCCGGGTTCTGCTCGGAGCCCGACAGCGCGAACTCCTTGCCGATGATCTTCTTGTTCAGCACGAACCACGAGTGCTCGTGGCCGTGCGTCGTGATGTGCTGCAACGACCCCAGCGCGTCGAAGCCGGGGAACAGCGGGATCGGCAGCCGCTTGCCGTCCGCGTCGAGCCACAGCGGCGACGGGCCGGGCAGGATCCGGATGCCGTGCTTGCCCCACACCGGCGCGTAGTTCGCGATGCCCTCGGGGTAGTGCCACATGCGGTCGGCGTTGATGATCGACGCGCCCGCCTTCTGCGCGATCTCCATCATGTGCCCGTCCACGAAGTCCGGCACGCCCGACAGCATGAACTTCGGCGGCGTGCCCATCCGCTCGGGCCAGTTCTTGCGCACCAGGTCGTGGTTGCCGCCGATGCCGCCGGACGTGATGATCACGGCCTGCGCGGACAGCGAGAAGTCGCCGACGACCGTCCGCGAGCTCGGTTCGGCCCGGTTCACCGACGACGGCTCCAGCACCTCGCCGGACACGCCGTCGCACACGCCGTCGGTGACGTTGATGTTGGTGACCCGGTGCCGGAACTTGAGCGTCACGAGTCCTTTCGCCACGCCCTCCCGCACCCGGCGCTCGAACGGCTCGACCACGCCCGGCCCGGTGCCCCAGGTGACGTGGAACCGCGGCACGGAGTTGCCGTGGCCGCCTGAGAGGTAGCCGCCGCGCTCGGCCCACTGGACGAACGGGAACCAGCGCACACCCATGTTGTAGAGCCACGAGCGCTTCTCGCCGGAGGCGAAGTCCACGTAGGCCTGCGCCCACAGCCGGGGCCAGTGGTCGCTGTCCCGGTCGAACGCCGCCGAGCCCATCCAGTCCTGCAGTGCCAGGTCGTGCGAGTCTTTGACCCGGAGCCTGCGCTGTTCGGGGGTGTCCACCAGGAACAAGCCGCCGAACGACCACCAGGCCTGGCCGCCGAGCGTCGCCTCCGGCTCCTGGTCGAGGAGGATGACCTTGCGGCCGGCGTCTGCGAGCTCCGCGGTCGCGACAAGACCTGCGAGGCCTCCGCCGACGACGATGACATCCGCGTCATGTGCCATCGGGCGAGCATAGTTCCACCGCTGATCACGCACGAGACCTGAATTAAGTTCACTTTTCTGGGGAGGGATCACCGATGACGTTCCGACCGGCTTCCGAGGTGGGTTTCAGCACCAAGAGCGCGAGGTTCGTGGCACCCGGATCAGTCACGAACGGCGAGTTCGGCTTGTTCGAGTGGCGGATGGAGGCCAGGCAGGGCGGTCCCCGCCCGCACTTCCACAAGACCTTCTCCGAGTCGTTCTACGTGCTCGAAGGCGAGATCTCGCTGTTCGACGGCGACGAGTGGGCCAAGGGCGGCGAGGGCGACTTCCTGTACGTGCCACCGAACCGCCCCCACGCGTTCCGCAACGACAGCGACGCGCCGGTCCGCATGCTGATCCTCTTCACGCCGGGGATCGCCCGCGAGAACTTCTTCCTGGAGGTGGGAACGACCAAGGGCCTGTCGCCTGAGGAGTTGGAGGCCTTCTACGCCCGCCACGACCAGTACCACCTGTAGTGCGGTGCCCGCTTGGGGGGAGTGGGGCACCGCACTATCCAGGTTGCCGTCGACCGCCACTACCCGGTGAGGGGGGATTCTCCGGTCATGTCGGTCGACGGCGGGTTGACCGCGGCGCGAGCACGCGATGCCTGCGGAAGGGCTTTTCCGACCTGGGGGTGTCGGATCGCCCTGGCACCCAGCTCGAGCGCCCGCGGCCAACCACATTGTTGAACGTACAACCGGAGCGTGGTGTTCCGGTCGGCTTTCACTGTGACCAGGGTCAATTCCTTCAGGTTTCCTTCAGCTTCGGCCGGGTACGTCACCAAACGTGACACCCGAACTCCCCACGATCACGAAACTCGCCGACCTGGTGGGCCACCTGGGTGACGACGTCTACGTGCGCTGGTCGAAGGGCCCGGACGAGGACGCCGCCTCGGCGTCGCGCGACTCGTTGACCGGGGTGGAGCTGCCGGGCCTGTCCGCGAGCCCGCTGCGCATCGAACCGTGGTGGGGAGACCGCAGCCGCGAACTGTGGGTGGCCCGCCGCCTGTTCGACTACCGCCACCTGCGCGACCTGCGCGGCCCCGACGTCCGCGCGTGGGTGCTTCGCGGGACCGAAGTGGGCCGGGGCCCGGACAACGAGCCCCTGGTCCGCTGCCTGGAGCCGCTCGCCTGGGTGGCCGACGAGGCCCTGCGGGAGTGCTCGAACCTGGTCGAAGCCCAGCACTCGGATGAGTGGGGCCCGCTCGACCGCGCTAGCTCAGATCGTTGAGCTTGCGCTCAGCCGTCTTGCGGGCCTTCTCCGCGGCCGCCGTGACCCGCTTGGCGTCCTCCAGCCGCTCAGCCGCGCGATCGAACGCCCGCTGCGCCGCCAGCTGATCGGCCTGAGCCTCCCCGAGCGCCTGCTCGGCCTCGTCCAACGCCTGCTGCGCCTCGGCCCGCTTCCGCTCCTGCCGCTCCCGGCGCTTGCGAGCGAGCGCGTCCTCACCGTCGTCCGACTGCGGCTCGGGCGCCGGCAGCGCGAACCCGAACCCCGAGTACTCCAGCCCCTTCGTCAGGTGACCTCTGCGCACCTGCTCGGCCGACTCCGGGTCCGCCATCGCGGCCGTGAGGGTGTTGCGGACCTGGGTGACGGCGTCGTCCGCGAGCGGCCCGGTCAGTTCGAGGGTGCGGTAGACCAGGGCCTCCATCAGCTCCTTGCGCTTGCGGCCGAGCTCCCGCATGGTCAGCTGCGCCGTGGAGAGGCCCAGCGCCTCCTCGAGGCCCTCAGGGGCGTCGCGGACCAGTTTGTTGACCGCCCAGGCGCCCACGGTGGGGCGGCGCAGGTCGGCGATGGCCTTGGCGAGGTCCTTGTCGTCGGCCTGCTTGGCGGCGGCGTTGCGGGCCGCGGTGAAGTCCTTCGGCGGCAGGCCGTAGAGCTCGTCGGCGACCAGCTTGAGGTCCATGCGCGCAAGGTAGCGCCTGAACAGCCGCTAGTCGTGCTGAATGACCGTAAGCCACTTCTGTGCGAACTCGGTGGTCCAGTGACGTTCGCCGAGGACCTGGCTCGCCAGCGCATGTGTTTCCCGGAGCAGGGTCGCGGCTTCCTCCGTCTGGCCGTGCTTTATCAGTGTGACCCCGAGTTGGCTGGCGCAGATGAGCGCGAACGGGTGATCGATGCCGAGCACCCTCCGGCCGGTGGCGCAGACGTGTTCGCGAACCTTCAGCGCTTCGTCGGATCGTTCTGCCGCCTCGTACGCGTCAGCGAGCATGGACATCGTCATGAGGGTCGTCCTGGATTCGGCTCCGAAGACGTGCGTCGCGTCCTGAACGACCTGTTCCAGCGTGGTGATCGCCTCCGCGGCTCGTCCTGCCGCGAGGTACGCCCTCGCGAGGGCCTCCGCGGTCGCGAACGCGGGCATCGTGAGTCGTGGACGGTCTCGCCAGGGCTCCAGCACCTCCTGGAGCACCGCCAGTGCCTCGTCCGTCAGGCCGAGCTCCAGGTACTGATTGTTGAGCACGTTCGCGGCGGCGTGCGTGTTCCGGTGTTCCAGGCCGAACTCGCCCCGGAACCTGGCCAGGTTCAGCTCCAGGCGCTCGCGGACCATGTCCGAGGGCAGCACCAAGCCCACGAGCTGCAGGGCGCTGGCAGTCAGCTGGTGCTGTTCGCCGAGCAGGGTGACGGCTGCGTCGTGGACCTCCGCCGCGATCATGCCCGCTCTGGCGAGGTCGGCGATCTCGCCGACCTCCTGGGCGTTCTTCAGCCTGGTCGCGAGCACCGTTTCGGTCACCTTTCGCGGTGCGTCGGGGCCGAGGTTCGCCATCAGTTGCTTCGGACTGCCGGGCGTGCTCGTTGACGAGGTGGCGGCGTGCCCACGGTTCGTCGTCGGGCCGGTGGGGTGCGTAGAGCAGTTTCGCGCCGTGCACCAACGCCTGGCAGTTCGAGTCGCGGCTGCGGTCGCGGATCACTCGCTGCACCAGCCGGTGCATGATCACCGCCGAGTCGCCGGCGAACTCCACCAGTGACGCCTCGTGCAACAGCACCAGCTCGTCGTCGGCGGCGTCGCCGAGCAGCTGGCGTGACACGCCGTCCGGTGACAGCACCGCCAGCGTCTCCACGAGTGCGATGTGCTGGAACGGTTCCAGCGCCATCAGGATCGCGGTGGCCGCGCCCAGCGGGTACGGATCGCCGTCCCGCCGGCGCAGGTACTTCGTCGCCGGGAACTTCCGGAAAGCGCCCAGGTACTTCGCGTAGCTCCAGCGTGCGGCCCTGATCCGGGCCGCCGCCTGGGCGAGCGCCAGCGGCAGGTGTCCGAGCTCCTTGGCGAGCGCGGCCGCGGCACCGTCGTAATCGAGCCCGGTGGCCTCGCCCAGGAACCGCACCGCGGTCGCCGGGTCGAACACGTCGACCGGCACTTCCCGCCCGACCTGTGATCCGCGCGCGGTGCTGGTGATCACCACCTGGGCCGGTCCGACAGACGGCAGGTGCGGCCGGACCACGTCCAGCGACACCACGTTGTCGAACACCAGCAACGCCGGTCCCGGCCGCGTCTGCAGGTGGTTGCGCACCCTCGCGCAGGTGACCTCGGCGCTGTCCTCCGGCCGGTACAGCCCGAGGCGATCGGCCAGTTCGGCCATCCCGGCCTTGACCTGGTCCTCGGTCTCGCCGCCGAGCCACGCCACCAGCCATCCGTCCCGCACCCGCTGACGGGCGTACGCGGCAGCGACCTGCGTCTTCCCGACCCCGCGCTGTCCGGTCACAACGCAGACCGGCGAACTCAACAACTCGAGCGCGGCAGGCGTTTGGAAGTTGGGCGGCTCGTGCGGGATCAGCCCGGTGACCACCTGGTCCTCAGGCACATCGGGCAGACCGTGGAACTCCGCCCGCAGAGGCAGGTCCTGGTTGGGCACCGAACAATGCTAAGCGCCCGATTCGGGTAAACAGGATGGGGACATGCACACCAGGTGGAGATGGGTCCTGTTCGGCCTCGGCACCGCCGTGGCCGTCAGCGGGCCGCTCGCGATGGCGGACGGCCCGTGGTTCGGCTACGTCTTCGGCGGCCTGTGGTCCCTCATGGGCGGCACCGTCGCGTGGCGCAGCTTCAAGATGGGCACGAAACTCACGCCTGAAGGCATCGAGTCGAGCAGCCTCGACCGCCAGAGCACCATCGCGTGGTGCGACGTCCGCGCCGTCGAGCCCGCGCGGCGGCGGAACCTGATCCTCTTCCACACCATCGCGCCCGCGATCCGGCACGACCGGGGCAGGGCGGCGCTGACCGAGCTGAGTCTGCTCTCGGTCAAAAAGGACTCCGTGCCCGAACGGACCGCGGCGCACATCAACGAACTCCAGCGGGCATTAAAAGCACATCGCGGTAACTGTCCGTCGTGCGGCGCGCAGCCGAAAGTGCTCGCCACCGGCCAGGGGATCGTCCAACGCCTTCGGTCGAGATTGCGTTCGCTGATGGGCAGAAATAGTGATCAGTCCATCGCTCGCTGACGGGATCCTGTTACACGGCAACGACGTTCACCGTTGACACCACCTTGACATTCCCCTCCATCAGCTCTTGACTGGAGGGGAACTGCTCGTTCCACGGCGGCAAAGAAACGCGCAGCACTAATACCCTGCCCGTTCAAGCCACTGAACAGTCCAATGTGGATCCCGAGAATGCTCCGGGAAGCCGATTGCCCCGCGCGAGACGAAGAGATGTGCTTCGGGGCACTCTTTACCCCACGAAGGGCATTTGCGCCGTGAAGAACTGGAGACGCCGCACCGGAACGGTCTTGTTGACCGCGGTGCTGGGCACTGCCGGGTTCGGCTTCGCCGCCACCCCTGCAATCGCGCAGAACGCTCCGCAGCAACCCGCCGCGGACAAGCAGCTCGACAAGACGGACCGCGCGCTCGTCGACGAGGCCGCCCGTGAGGGCAAGGCGACCGTCGACCTGCTGGTCGCCGCCGAGGACGGCAAGACCGACGCCGCGATCAACGACCTCAAGGCTCTCGGCGCCACGGTCCAGAAGACCGAGAAGGACGTCGACTACGTCAAGGTCACCATCCCGCGTGACAACGCGGAGAAGGCCGCCAAGCTGGCCTCGGTCAGCACGGTGGACGTCGACGGGCTGATCGCGCTCGACGACCCGCGCCCGGCCGGCATGGAGGACCCTGCTCCGCAGAAGGCTCCGGACGCGAAGACCGCGCGCACCAACCCGTACATGCCGACGCAGGACACGCAGGCGGCGCAGTTCGCCACCGCGCACCCGCAGTGGGACGGCCGCGGGACCACGATCGCCGTGATCGACTCCGGCATCGACCTGGACACCCCGTCCCTGCAGAAGACCACCACCGGTGAGCGCAAGATCATCGACTGGTACAACGCCAACGCCACCAACTCCGGTGACGGCACCTGGGTCACCATGACCAAGACCGGCCGCGTCGGCAAGTTCGTCGAGGGCGGCAAGGAGTACACGGCGCCCGCGACCGGCGGCCCCTACTCGTTCGGCCTCTTCCGCGAGACGGCGGGCGACCTCGGCACCGCCGCGTCCGAGACCGGTGGTGACATCAACCGCGACGGCGACCGCCTCGACGCGTTCGGTGTCATCCAGGACATCACGACGAAGGAAGTTTTCGTCGACAGCGACGGTGACGGCAACTTCACCAACAACAAGCGGATGCTCGACTACAAGGTCAAGCAGGACGTCGGCTTCTTCGGCACCGACAACCCCGCGACCACCGTCGTCGACCGCGTCGCGTTCGTCGTGCAGACCGACCGCTCGATCTACGACAACGCGGGCACGCCCTACGTGAACCTCGGCATCGCGGGCGGTGCGCACGGCACCCACGTCGCCGGCATCACCGCGGCCCACAAGATGTTCGACGGCAAGATGGCCGGTGCCGCCCCCGGCGCCAAGCTGATGGCGATCAAGGCCTGCCTCTCCACGCCGTCCTGCACCAGCTCCGGCCTCATCGACGGTGTCCTCTACGCCGCGCGCAACGGCGCCGACGTCGTGAACATCTCCATCGGTGGCCTCCCGGCGCTCAACGACGGCAACAACGCGCGCGCCGAGCTCTACAACCGCACGATCAACGAGTACAACGTCCAGATCTTCATCTCGGCGGGCAACTCGGGTGCGGGCGCGAACACCGTCGGTGACCCGTCGGTCGCCACGGACGCGGTGAGCGTCGGTTCGTACATCACCAGCGCGACCTGGCTGTCCAACTACGGCTCGAAGACCGCGCAGAAGCAGAGCCTGCACGGCTTCTCGTCGCGCGGCCCGGCTGAGGACGGCGGCTTCAAGCCGAACATCATCGCGCCGGGTTCGGCGATCTCCACCACGCCGCGCTGGCAGACCCCCGGCCCGGTGGCCGGTACCTACGCCCTCCCGGCCGGCTACGCCATGTTCAACGGCACCTCGATGGCCGCCCCGCAGGCGACCGGTGCCGCCGCGCTGCTCGTGAGCGCGTACAAGGCTGAGCACGACGGCCAGCGTCCGACGAGCGCCGAGCTGCGGTACGCGATCCAGCGCAGCGCGAACTTCGTGAGCACCCTGGGTGCCTACGAGCAGGGCGCCGGTCTGTTCAACACCAACGCCGCCTGGTCGTTGCTGGACAAGCACGGCGTGCCGAACAAGGTCACGACGTCGGTTCCGGTCAACACCGTCCTCAGTGGACTGCTGGCCACCCCGAACACCGGTGTCGGCATCCACGACCGTGAAGGCGTGACCGCGGGCCAGGAGTACACCCGCACCTACACGCTGACCCGCACCACCGGTCACGACCACCTGGAGACCTGGAAGGTTTCCTGGAAGGGCAACGACGGCACGTTCAAGGCCGCCAAGACCGTGGACCTGCCGCTGAACACGCCGGTCCAGTTCCCGGTGAAGATCAAGGCGACGACCGCGGGCGCGCACAGCGCCGTCCTGCAGCTGGACGACGTCGAGACCCCCGGTGTCGACGTGCAGACCCTGAACACCGTGTTCGCGGCGGAGAACTTCAACGCCGCCAACAAGTTCGCGGTCACCAAGTCGGGCACGATCGCGCGCAACCAGTCGACCAGCCTCTTCGTGAACGTGCCCAAGGGCACCACCGCGCTGAAGATCGACATGGCCGCCGGTGGCGCCGAGGCCGGCAAGGGCCAGGTCCGCTTCCTGCGCTTCACCCCGCAGGGTGTGCCGCTGGACGTGACCAGCTCGACCAACTGCTACAACCCGGACGCGGGTGCCGGTTGCTCCGGTGGCACGCCGGCCAGCCGCACGGTGACCAGCCCGATGGCCGGTGTCTGGGAGATCGTGGTCGAGGCGCGTCGCACCTCCGACGCCGCTGAGGCGCCGTACTCGGTGACCGCGTCGGTGCTCGGCACGGCGATCAGCCCGAACCCGGACGTCATCGCGTCCGCGACGCTGGGCGCCCCGCTCAACCGCAGCTACACCGTCACGAACACGCAGGCCGCGTTCAACGGCCGGCTCGTGGCGGGCGCGGTCGGCAGCGCGAAGACGGACCGTCCGTCGATCGGCCTGGAGGCCAAGACCTTCGACATCCAGGTGCCGGCCGGCGCGTCGCGGATCACCACGACGATCGGCAACCCGTCCGACGCGGGTGCCGACCTCGACCTGACCCTGTTCAACTGCTCGACGGGCAGCTGTGTGCAGGCAGGCGTGTCGGCGGACGGTGACTCCGAGGAGTCGGTGTCGGTCGCCAACCCGGCCGCCGGTCTGTGGCGCGTAGAGGTGTTCGGCTACGCGATTCCGACGGGCACCACGGCGTACGACTACTTCGACGCCTACATCTCGGCCGGTCTCGGCACGCTGACCGTGACCGACAGCAACGCCGACCACGCCGCTGGCACGTCCTGGACCGCGTCGGGCGTCATCACGCCGCTCGGCCAGCCCGGTGCCGGCCGCGTGCTGCGCGGTGAGCTCGAGGTGCGCACGGCGGACGAGAACGTCGTCGGCCGCGGTGTCGTGACGGTCCAGTCCGTCAGCTGAAGTTCCACTGAGTGACGTAGAAAGCCCCAGGATTCACGAGATCCTGGGGCTTTCTACGGTTCAGGGAGCTTGTTGCCGAGCGGCTCGTCCATGTCCACTTTGGACACACCGCTGATGAGATGAACGTCTTCCACCTTGTCGACCGGCATCTCGGCCCGCAGGTAACCGATTCTGGGATCCCGCGACTCGACGGTCGCGCCCAGCTTCGTCAGTGCCTGCTCGACCTCCTCGTCGCGTCCCGGCTGCACGGAGATCATCAGTGGCACGGTGAGGTGGCCGTCGCGCTTCGCCTGCTCGATCCGGTTCCTGTCCGGTTTTGCTGAAGACACGACTGGGACCTCCCCGTACGGCACGGTCGGGGCCCCGTTCGCACCACAGCTGCCGAGAGCCAGCGCGCAAAACGCGACGGCGAGCGGTCTTCTCATGAGCCTAGGACGGAACGGTCTCCGCGAGCGGTTGCATCCGGGTTTCCGGCACGGCGAGCATCATCACGATCACCCCGCCCACCACCACGACCCCGATCACCGCGAAGGTCAGCGGCAACCCCAGGCGTGGCCACAGGATCGCCCCGAGCAGCACCGGCACGAACCCGGCCCCGATCCGGCTGATCGTCGACGCCCAGCCGAACCCGCTGGCCCGCAGGTGCGTCGGGTACAGCTCCGGCGCGAACGCGTACAGCGCGGGGATCGCGATCTGGATCAGCGCCCCGTAGAGCGTGATCCACACTTTCGCGGCGGTGTCGACGTCGATCTGCACCGCGAACAGGACCAGCGCCACCGACGCGAGCGGCGCGGTCACCGCGATGACCCACTTGCGCCCGAACACGTCCACGAGCCAGGCGCTGATCAGCGCGGCCACCACGCCCACCGCCACGGTCCCGGTCGTGACCATGAACGCCGCGTACGTCCCGTACCCCTGCGCCTTGAGGATGGTCGGCAGCCACGTGACGGCGCCGTAGTACAGCAGGAACACGGCGAGGAACATCAACCACATCGCTCCCGTGCGCCGCGGGTCGAACCGCCAGATGTCCTTGAGCTGCGTGAACATCGTCCTGGGCGAAAGCCGCTGGACCTGCTGCGGGTCAGGCAGCCGCCACTCCTCCGGCGGCGCCCCGGTTCTCGCGATCAGCCCGTCGACGACCTCTCTGGCCTCCTCGGTGCGCCCCTTGGCGACCAGGAAGATCGGCGACTCGGGCACGCCCCGGCGAATCCAGAACAGCAGGAGCGCGGGCAGCACCATCGTGAGCATCAGCAGCCGCCAGCTGCCCAGGTCGGCGAGGAACGCGGCGGTCAGCCCGCACAACGTGGCGCCGAGCGGCCAGAACCCGTCCATCGCCGCCAGCACCCGCCCGCGCACCTTGGTCGGCGTGAACTCGCTGACCAGCGCGAAGTCGACCGGGATGCACCCGCCGAGACCGACTCCGGCGAGGAACCGGAACGCGCAGAACGTCACGAAGTCCGGTGACGCCGCCCCGGCGACCGTGAACACCGAGAACATCAGGATCGTGAGGCTGAACGCCTTCTTGCGCCCGATGGTGTCCGCGATCGAGCCCCACGCGAACGCCCCGACCGCCATCCCGATCAGGTTCGCCGTGCCGACCCACCCGCGTTCGCCGAGGCTGAGCCCCCACTCGGCGCTGACCAGCGGGATCAGGAACGCGTTGAGCGTGACGTCCCAGGCGTCGAACAGGAACCCGAGCCCGCCGATGACGAAGATCGTGCCCTGCGCGCGCCACCGCCACGGCAGGCTCTGGACGACCTGATCCCCGGTTCTCATCCGCCCAGTGTGGTGGATCCCGCGCGGATCGTCGCGGCCAGCAGCTCAGGGTTCGTCCGGTGCGCCACATGTCCTTCGCCCTTGAGCGTGACGAAGGTGCCGCCGGTGTCCCGCACGAGCTCCCGCGCGGCCGGCCCGAAGATGTGGTCGGTGCGCTCACCCACGACGACCGTCACCGGCACCCGCAACTTCGGCGGCTGGTAGCGGTAGCCGTCGATCTCCTTGAGCTCCTCGAACGTCGTGTCGAGCAACTCCTGCGCT
The DNA here is from genome assembly GCF_011067745.1 of Lentzea alba. GTDB lineage: Bacteria > Actinomycetota > Actinomycetes > Mycobacteriales > Pseudonocardiaceae > Lentzea > Lentzea alba. The sequence goes on along the minus strand of NZ_JAAMPJ010000001.1, from coordinate 972,075 downwards.
TTGAGCCACCGCGCCGGATCGGTGTCGCGGAACGCGTGTTCTCCCGCGATCTCGGTGACCATGATCTCCAGTGCGAGATCGCGGTCGCCGCTGTCCAGAGCCTGACCGAAGCTCGCGATGGTGGCGCTGTCCAGGCGCAGCGGAGGGTCGTACAGCACGAGCGCCTTGAGGTCGTCGCGTTCCTGGGCCGCCAGCAGTGCGATGAGCCCGCCGTAGCTGTGCCCGATGAGGGTCGGCTGCTCGTGCCGGTCGAGGACCGCGTGCAGGTCGTCGATCTCGGTGCGCAGGCTGTAGTCGTCGGGCAACGGCACCCCGTTGCGGCCACGTCGTTCCGGTACTTCGGCGGGTTCCACCAGCGCTTTGACCTGGTTCCAGTCCGCCGCAACGTTTTGCCCGCCGTGCACGATGACGTTCATGCCTTCGACGGTACCGATCTACTGCTTGGGCCCCGCAAACGCTTGCTCCCGCTGCGCCCCGTCCAGGCTCTCGCCGAACACCCGCGCGTCCGTGTGCTGGTCGCTGGCCGGCAGCTGCCGCTTCGTCCCGGTGACCGCGCGCGTCCTGACCTGCGGCAACGCCCCACTGTGCTGCCTCTGCAGCCAATCCACCAGGTGCTCCCGCACCAGACACCTGAGATCCCACAGCTTCCCGGCATCGGCAGCGCTGACGAGAGCCCGCACCCGCACGAACCCCTGCGTAGCGGCCGTAACCTGCAGCACGGACACCCGCCCGTCCCACAGATCGCTGCCCTCCAGCATGGACCGCATCTCCTGTCGCATCGCCTCGACCGGCACCGTCCAGTCCAGATCGAGCTCGACCGTCCCGAGCAACGCCGACTGCGTGCGCGTCCAGTTCTCGAAGGGAGTCTTCAAGAAGTACGAGGTCGGCAACACCAACCGCCGGTCGTCCCACAGGTGCAGCACCACGTACGTCAGCGTGATGTCCTCGACCCGCCCCCACTCACCTTCAACCACCACAACGTCATCCAGCCGCACCGCGTCGCTGAACGCGATCTGCATCCCCGAAATCACGTTGCCCAGCAACGACTGCGCCGCCAACGCCGCCACAGCACCAATAACAGCCGCGGACGCCAACACGGTCGACCCGACCGCACGCGCCCCTGGGAACGTCATCAGGATCGCACCCACCGCCAACACGCCGATGATCACCAACGCGAGCCGCCGCACCAACGTGACCTGCGTGTGCACGCGCCGCGCGTGCCGGTTGTCCGTGACGTCCGTGCGAATCCGCGACAGCGAGATGTCCACCAGCGTGCTGATGAGGGCCGAGAGCAGCCACGCCCCGGCCAGGATCAACGCGATGCCCAGCGCGTGCAGGGCGATCGGCGCGTCCACCGGGTACACGCTCAGGCTTATCTGGGTGGCCAGCAAGGCTCCGAACACCTGGCCTGGCCGGTACATCTTGCCGCTGTGGGTGAAGCGCCGCACCAGCCGGTGGACCACTTCCACCACCAGCAACGCGAACGCGATCGAACAGCCGAGCACCACGAACAGCACGTCGTTCCTCCTCCCGTATCGAAGCGGGGTACCCGGTGTCTGGGGAGGGGAACACCATGAAACAGCTCACGCAGAACGCCACCGGAGTGAGAAGCTCTCGGCATGAGAGCGGCAGTGCGGCACTTCATCAGTCCGGACGTGGACCTGGAGGACTTCCGTCCGAACGATCCGGACGACTTCTCCTTCCTGCTGCAGGCGCTCGTCGGGCCGGCGGACGGAGAGGGATCGGAGTCGGTCCAGTTCAACGTGTGCACCCTCACCAGCCTGACCTCGACGGTGTCGTCGGAGAGAGTCCTCTTCGGCCGGTCGCTCGTCATCGTCGGCACGTCGAAGATCGGCGAGATCCTCGACGTGGTACGAGCGGCGATCGAGCGGGTGGAGGCAGGGACCTGGGCCGAGGTGGGCGAGCGCCTGGCCCGCCTCGGCTACTACGAGTTCGAGGACCCGTACGTCGGCTAAACAGGCAGTGCGGCCTTGAACAGCCACCGCGTCAACAGGTCCCGGTGCCCAGCCAGCTCCAGGAAGTCCTCAGTGGTCACCAGCCCGTGCCGGTTCCGCGCACACCACTCCCGCAACAGCGCGAAGAACAAGTCGTCGCCCATCTCGCGACGCAAGGCGTGCAACGTCAAAGCCCCGCGCTTGTAGACCCGGTCGTCGAACCAGTCGGCCCGCGCGGGCTGACCGATCACCAGGTCCTGGGGCAACCGCCGCAACAGATCCCGGGCCCCGGCGGCACAAGCGTCCGCGGACCGGCCACCAGAAGCCTCCGACCACAGCCACTCCGAGTAGCACGCGAAGCCCTCGTTGAGCCAGATGTGCTCCCAGGCGGCGATGCCCACCGAGTTGCCGAACCACTGGTGCGCCAGCTCGTGCGCGACCAGCCGCTCGGACCCGCGCCGGCCGTCCACGTGGTTCGCGCCGAACGTCGACAAGCCCTGTGCCTCAACGGGAACGTCCAGTTCGTCATCGGTCACCACGACCGAGTAGGAGGCGAACGGGTAGGGGCCGAACAGCGACGAGAACAGCTTGATCATCTGGTTCTGCCGGGCGAAGTCGTGCGCCACCAGCCGGCGCAACCGGGCCGGTGCCCACACGCCGGGCAGTGCCTCGACGTACTGGCCGATCTGGACGGTCGCCAGGTACGAGGCCATCGGCGCGGCCATCGAGTACGTCCAGCGGGTGGTGCTGCCGGACACCTTGCCGTCCACCAGGACCCCGTTGCAGACCACCGTGTACGACGCCGGCGCGGTCACGTCCAGCAAGTACGAGGCCTTTGAGGACGGCACGTCCAGGCAGGGGAACCACGACGGCGCGCCGAAGGGCTGGGAGGCGACGATCGAGCCGTCCGTGAGCTGGTCCCAGCCGAGGTCGCCCCACTCCGGCGTGGACACCGGCACCGGCGTGCCCGAGTAGCGGACCTCGACCGAGAAGGACCCGCGCACGGCGGCGCGGATGTTCAGCACGCCACCAGCGTGGGCGTAGCGCGCAGGTTTGCCGTTCACCAGCACCTTCGAGACCCGCAAGGAGCCGAAGGACAACGAGAACGACGACAGCGAAGTGCACGAAGCCTGGATCACCGCACGCCCCGAAAGACGCGCGGAGTGCGGCTTGTAGTCAAGCTCTAGTGCGTAGTGATGTACGGAGAAGCTCATGTCCACGCGGAGATCGGGTTGCCCAGCCAACGGGTTCCCGACGGTACATCCTCTCCGCGCATGACGAGCGAGGCGGGTCCGATGGTCGTGTGGGCGCCGACGGACGCGCCCGGCAGGACGATGCCGTGCGGGCCCAAAGTGGCGCCGGCGCCCAAAGACACGCGGTCCATGCGCAGGATGCGGTCGTGGAACAGGTGCGTCTGCACCACGCAGCCGCGGTTCACCGACGCGCCGGCGCCCAGCTTCACCAGGTCGGCCTCGGGCAGCCAGTACGACTCGCACCACACGCCACGGCCGACGGACGCGCCCAGCGACCGCAGCCACAGGTTCATCAGCGGCGTGCCACCGGAGAACCCGACCAGCCACGGCACCGCGAGCACCTCGACGAACGTGTCCGCCAGCTCGTTGCGCCACACGAAAGCCGACCACAGCGGGTACTCACGCACGCGGAACCGGCCCACGAGCACCCACTTGGCGATCACCGCGACCAGGCAGGCGGCGACACCGGCGCCCAGCAACACCAGGCCGGACGACCACAGGCCGAACTCCCGAAGGGCGAACAGCACGAGCACGACCAAAGCGACGTTCAGCATCACCGGGACGAACCGGCACAGTTCGACGAGCGCCCGCGCCCACATCAGGTGAGCAGGCGGGTCGAACGTGCGCGACTGGTCGGACACCTCGGCCGCGCGCGGCAGCTTCATCGGCGGCATGCCCAGATAGGAAGACCCCGCCTTGGCGCGCTTCGGAGCCGCCGACAGCACGCCGACGAGCCCGCCCTTGGGCACGTTGCGGCCCGGCGCGGTCATGCCCGAGTTGCCCAGGAACGCCCGCTTGCCCACGCGCGCGGTCGCGATGCGCAGCCAGCCGCCGCCGAGCTCGTAGGACGCGACCATCGTGTCGTCGGCCAGGAACGCGCCGTCGCCGACGCGGGTCATGCGAGGCAGCGCGACGACGGTGGACGCCTCGACGCGGCGGCCGACCTTCATGCCGAGCAGGCGCAGCCACACCGGCGTGAACAGCGAGGCGTACAGCGGGAACAGGGCCGAGCGCGCGTTGTTCATCAACCGCTCGGTCGTCCACGCCGCCCACGCGACCCGGCTGTGCACGGGGTAGTGGCCCTCGCGCATGCCGATGCCCAGCAGCCGCACGGAAACCAGGACCAGCAACGCGTAGGTGCCGAACCAGATCGCTGAAGCGACCGGCACGTCCCACAGCGCCGACGTCAAAGTCACCGGGTGGCGCAACACGTACAGCAGCGCCGGAGCCGCCGCCAGCAACGGCAGCGCGCCCAGCAGACCGGACGAAACGCCGTACATGAGGTTCCAGAAGTACGAGCGCGGCGGCCGGCGCGACGGGAACGAGCGCGCCGCCTTGCCCTCGCGGATCGCGGGGACGCCTGCCCAGCGCTGACCGGTCGGCACCGAACCGACGACACCCGAACCAGGCGCCACCTCGGCCCGCTTGCCAACCCTCGCGCCAGGGAACAACGTGCTGCGCGCACCCACGGTCGCACCCGCGCCGATCCGGATGCGGCCGAGCACCAGCCGGTCGCCGTCCAGCCACCAGCCGGACAGGTCGACCTCGGGCTCGACGGCCGCGCCGCGGCCGACCTTCAGCATGCCGGTGACCGGGGGCAACGAGTGCAGGTCGACACCGGCGCCGATCTTCGCGCCCAACGCCCGCGCGTAGTGCGTCACCCAGGAGCCGGACAGTTCGGTCGCACGCGACATCTGCGCCAGCATCTCGGCGGTCCACAGTCGCAAGTGGACAGAGCCACCGCGCGGGTACTCGCCGGGCTTCACACCGCGCAGCAACAACCGTGCGCCACCAGCGGAGATCGCGAGACGGCCGGCGGGGCTGATGAACACCGCCCACCCGGCGACGACCCACCACCAGGACACGGAAGTCCAGCCCAGCACGTTCGACAGAGCGGTCAGTGCGACGACCCACCGCGCACCGGACACGGTCAGCAGCGGGATCATCAGCAACGTCTGCAGCACACCGGTCAGCCGCGGCGTCGGCGCGACCTCGCGCACCTCCGCGGTCTCGCCGTACGACTCCAGGCGTCGCGCCAGCTTGTACAGCGTCGGGTTCTGGTAGATGTCCGACACAGACGTGCTCGGGTACCGCGTGCGGACCATCGAGACCAGCTGTGCGGCGCCCAGCGAGCTACCGCCGGACGAGAAGAAGTTCGCGTCCTCGGAAGCGGGGCCTGAGCCGAGCACCGCGGCCCACTGCTCCGCCAGCCAGCCCTCCAGCCCGGAGAACACCACGCCCGCGGTGTCCATCGACGCCAGCGGCCACGGCAGCGCGGCGCGGTCGACCTTGCCGGACGTGCGCGTCGGCAGCGTCTCCACGATCGCGATCAACGGCACCAGCGCGGCGGGCAGCTCGGCACGCAGCTGCTCAACGGCCGCGACCTGGTCGAACTCGCCGTCGGCCACGACGTAGCCGACGAGGATCTGGTTGCCGCCCCGCGTCGTGCGCACGGCGGCGGCCGCACCGGCCACGCCGTCGAGCGCCAGCAGTGCCGCGTCGACCTCACCCAGCTCGATGCGCCGGCCCCCGAGCTTGATCTGCTCGTCCGCGCGGCCGAGGAACAGCAGGCCCTCGGGTTCGGCGCGGACCATGTCACCGCTGCGGTACGCGCGGTCCCAGCCCATCGAGGGCAGCGGCGCGTACTTCTCCGCGTCCTTCGCCTCGTCGAGGTAGCGCGCCAGGCCGACGCCGCCGATCACCAGTTCGCCGGACTCGCCCATCGGCACGACCTCGCCCGCCGCGTCCACCACGACGAGTTCCCAGCCGTCCAACGGCAAACCGATGCGCACGGGACCGGAACCGGTCATCTGAGCGGCACACGCGACGACCGTCGCTTCCGTTGGCCCGTAAGTGTTCCAGACCTCACGACCGTCGACAGCCAGGCGCTCGGCCAGCTCGGGCGGGCAGGCCTCGCCGCCGAAGATGAGCAACCGCACGTCGTCCAGCGCCTCGACCGGCCACAGCGCGGCCAGCGTCGGCACCGTGGAGACGACGGTGATCTCCTGCTCGACCAGCCACGGGCCGAGGTCCATGCCGGTGCGCACCAACGAACGCGGCGCGGGCACCAGGCAGGCGCCGTACCGCCACGCGAGCCACATCTCCTCGCAGGACGCGTCGAACGCGACGGAAAGCCCGGCCAGCACGCGATCTTCCGGACCGATCGGCTCGTCCCGCAGGAAGAGCCGTGCCTCGGCGTCCACGAACGCGGCGGCGTTGCGATGCGTCACCGCGACGCCCTTGGGCCTGCCGGTCGAACCGGACGTGAAGATGATCCACGCGTCGTTGTCCAGCGACGGTTCGCCCGGCACGCCGAGCGGAGTGCCCTGCAGCGCAACGGATCGGCCTTCGCCGAGCACCGCACTGACCTGTGCCTCACCGAAAACGAGCTCCGCTCGCTCGTCCGGGTCCTCGAAGTCGACGGGCACGTAGGCCGCGCCCGCCGCGAGGGTCCCCAGGATCGAGACGTAGAGGTCGACGGTTCCGGACGGCACGCGAATGCCGACCCGGTCGCCGACCCCGACACCGTCGGCGGCGAGCTTTTCCTTCAGTTCCAGTACTTCCGAGATGAGTGCGCGGTACGTCAGCGCGGTGGTGCCGTCGTCGACGGCCAGCGCGTTCGGGTGCTGTTCGGCACTCGCGCGCAGGATGTCCAGGAGGGTGCGCGGGGTGGGCGCCTCGCCTGCCGTGAACATCGATCGAAGGACAACGGGTTCAGCCGCAATCGTCACGACAGCGTCACTTCTCACCCTCTCGGCAACTGGTGGACCAGCCACTTTACCGCGAGTTCACGACTACCTCTCACCCGAGTAAGACGACTCACAGGTGGCGGCAGTCACCGCAACACCTTCGAGTGACGCCTTCGCGTTGTGCCGCGCCAGGTTCCAGTCGCGCCAGTCTTCCTCGACGTTGCGATCCTTCAAGCGGTACAAGGCACACGAGCGTTCCGCCGCGGGCAGCCGGACGAGCGCGGGCACGGCGTCCTCCGACAGCTGCGACAGGTACCAGGTGTCGATCTTCTTCGTGGCCTCGAACCGCGACACGTTGTAATCGGCAACCACCCGTTCGGGGTTCATCGTCATCACGGCGAGGAGGAACGCGGCGCCGGTCCCGACGATCGCCTTCGGCAACCAGTTGGCGCGCAACGTGATTCCGCCCGCGATCACCATCAGGTACACCACCGCGAGCCAGATCTCGCACGACGAAACGAGCAGTCGCAGCACCGTCCACCCGTACGCCTGCTGGTAGAACCACATGCGGCTCAACGCACTCGCCACGATCACGAGCGTCAGCACCGCGAGCGACCCGAGCAGCACCCGCAACCACAACTGTTCCCGCGCCGTTTTCTTCACCGCGAAGTGCGCGACACCGGCGATTACGCCGAGCGTGAGAATGGCGACCCACAGCAGCTGCCAGAACCCGGACCGCGCGTACTCGGCGAACGTGACGCCCGCCGTCTTCATCACGTAAGCCTCGCCACCGAACAGAACCGCGAGCTGCGTCCCCACGAACCCGGTGAACAGGACCACGAGCACGCCGACCGGCAGTCCGTAGTCCTTGAGCCGCAACGTGCCCGGCCTGGCCTCCGCGTCCTCCTTGATGTCCGGCGGCGCCGCCACGAGGTAGCACGCACCCAAGGCTCCCGCTGCCGCGACAACTCCGAAGAAGCCCATCCGCACGTAGACGCCGACATCGAGGTCCGGCACCAGGCCTTCCAGGAAGTCGTTGAACCCCTTGTCCGCCCCGGCGAGCAGCGACCCGAAGACCAGCAGCAACACCAGCGCCACGCCGACCGAAACGAACGGCCGGATCCCGATCGGGCCGCGCTTGCTCAATCCCTTCGCGACCCACGGAATCGACCGCAACCCGCCCAGCGCCACCCCCACCGCGCCGAACACGAGCCCCCGGACCGTCTTCCCGCCCGCCATCGCGATCGAGCCGCACAGCATCGACGCCATGATGCTCAGCGGGAAGATCCACTCGGCCGCCCGCAGGAAGCCCATCGCCAGGAACGCGAGCGCGCCCGCCAGCCAGAGCGCCCGCTCGACGGTCGGCCTGCCCGCGTAGAGCAGCACCCCGCCGACGCCGCACAGACCGGCCAGGAACCAGCCGATGCCGTTGTTCGGCACGGCGAGGAACGCGCCGCCCAGACCCGCGATCAGGCCGGCTGCGAGCGCCTTGTTGGACGCGCCGGTCGTGGGTGGCTTCCACCAGGGCAGGAAGGGCAGCCCGGGCTGTGGCGTGACCATCGCCGGTACGGGGTACTGGGGCGTCCTCTGCCACGGTGACGGCGGGGGCAGGGTGGCGGTGACGACCGGCGCGGGCTTGGATTCCTCAGCGGCTTTCGCGTCAGCGGGCTTCGCGTCAGCGGGCTTCGCGTCAGCGGGCTTCGCGTCAGCCGGCCGATCTTGTCGGACCCCCTGAGTAGGTTGAGTTGTAGGGGTTCCCAGCTCGGGGGTACCCCTGCCCGAGCCTGCCTCGGCGGCCTCCTCGGCGTCAGCAGCCTCCGAGGGAGCCGGCGAACCCCCAGGCTCCGCCGGCTCCCCGCCCCCGGAAACCGGCCGATACCCGACCTTCCGGAAGTTCCGATACCGCCGCCGCGCAGCGGCATCCCCCGATGACCCCGCGGAGTCGGGCGATTTCGTCGAGTCAGCGTCTGAGTCAGTCATTTCTCTCTCCCAAGCCCCGAAAAAGGGCGCGCTTCACCATCGCACCGACTCGAACCGGTGCGAAGCAACTGAAAGTCAGCGAGGCAACGTCACCCGGATGCAAGACCCGGGGTCCACCACGGCGATCGTCCCGCCGTGCAGGTCCACCACCCACCGGGCGATGGCCAGACCGAGCCCGGTCCCACCACCCCCGGCCCGTTCCCCCCGGGTGAACCTCTCGAAAATCCGCGACCGGTCGGCCAGAGCGATCCCCGGGCCCTCGTCCCGCACCTCCAGAACGACAGAACCCCCCGAAGCGAACCCCGACACGGACACCAACCCCCCGGTGGGTCCGTGCCGGGCGGCGTTGTCCACCAGGTTCACCAGCACCTGGTGCAGCCGCTCTCCGTCAGCCAGCACCGAAAGCTCCCCGTCCACGTCGATCGAGAACGAAGCCGAGGGAGCAGCCACCGCCGCCTCCGCCACCACATCGGCGACCAGCGACGAGACCGACAACACCTCACGGTTCAGCGACAACACCCCGGCGTCGATCTTCGACAGGTCCAGCAGCTCGGTGACCAGCCGCCCGAGCCGTTCGGTCTGCGCCAAGGCGGTCTTCATGGTCGCCGCGTCAGCGACAGCGACCCCGTCGACCACGTTCTCCAGCACGGCCTGCAACGCCGAGATCGGCGTCCGCAACTCGTGCGACACGTTCGCGATCAGTTCCCGCCGCTGCTGGTCGGCAGCGGCCAGGTCGGCCGCCATCACCGTGAACGCCTCCGCCAGCTGTCCGACCTCATCGGACGAAGTCGCCCGGACGGACCGCGAGTAGTCCCCGGACGCCATCGACCGAGCCGCGGAAGTCATCTCCCGCAACGGAGAAGTCATGCCGTGCGCCAGCAGCTGCGAGGTCAGCAACCCCAGCACCAGCGCGATGAGCGTCGTCCGCGGCGGCAACCACCCCGTCGCGTAACGGAAGTAGGCGAACGCCACACATCCCGACACCACGATGACGATCCCGAGCTTGAGCTTGATCGACCGCACCGAGTCCAGCGGACGCGGCAACATGTCGAGCCAGCCCAAGATCGTCTTCATCGGGGTACCTCCAGCGCGTACCCGACGCCGTGCACGGTCCGGATCAGGTCCGCCCCGAGCTTGCGCCGCAACGCCTTCACGTGACTGTCGACCGTCCGCGACGAAGCCCCGTCGTGCCACCCGCACGCCTCCGCCAGCAACCGTTCCCGCGCCTGCACGGCAGAGGGCCGCTCGGCCAGGAACACCAGCAGGTCGTACTCGGTGGGCGTCAGATGAGCCTCGACGCCCGAACGCGACACCCGCCGCGCGGCCAGGTCGATCTGCAGGTCCCCGAGCTCCAGCGAATGCGACGAGGAAGCCCGCGACACCCGGCGCAGCAGAACGTGCACCCGCGCGGCCAGTTCGCGCATCGAGAACGGCTTGGTCAGGTAGTCGTCGGCCCCCACGGCGAGCCCGACCAGCAGATCGGTCTCGTCCCCCCGCGCGGTCAGCATCAGCACCGGCACCGAGCGCGACGCCTGGATCCGCCGGCACACCTCGAGCCCGTCGAACCCCGGCAGCATCACGTCCAGAACCACCAGGTCAGGGAGGAACGACGCCGCCTGAGCGACCCCGGACGGCCCGTCATGAGCCACCGACACCACGAACCCCTCGGCCCGCAGCCGCACGGCCACGGACTCGGCGATCGTGATGTCGTCCTCCACGACGAGTACCCGGCGCTGACCTGTCATGGCGGCGACTTTATGGGCATGTCGTGGAGGACGCCGGGACAAGTTGTGAAGATCGTGTGCAGAAGAATTTGATTTGGCCCCGAACATGTGCCGCCCCTGTAAGTTCCAGTCATGAACGTCCTCGAAGCGGTCCTGGAAAGGATCACCTACGCCAATGAGGACAACGGCTACACCGTCGCGAAGGTTGACACCGGCCGCGGCGACCTCGTCACGGTCGTCGGCGCGTTGCTCGGCGCGCAGCCGGGCGAGTCGATCCGGATGCGCGGCACCTGGGGCTCGCACCCGCAGTACGGCAAGCAGTTCCACGTCGACGACTACACGACGATCCTGCCCGCGACGATCCAGGGCATCCGCCGCTACCTGGGGTCCGGCCTGATCAAGGGCATCGGCCCGGTGCTCGCGGACAAGATCGTCACGCACTTCGGCGTCGACGCGCTGGACGTCATCGAGCACTCACCGGAACGCCTGATCGAGGTCCCGAAGCTCGGCCCCAAGCGCACCAAGCTCATCGCGGACGCCTGGGAGGAGCAGAAGGCCATCAAGGAGGTCATGGTCTTCCTGCAGGGCGTCGGCGTGTCGACGTCACTCGCCGTCCGCGTCTACAAGCAGTACGGCGACAAGGCCATCGAGGTCGTCCGGGAAGAGCCGTACCGGCTGGCCAGCGACGTGTGGGGGATCGGCTTCAAGACCGCCGACGTGATCGCGAAGGCCGTCGGCATCCCGCACGACAGCCCGCAACGCGTCAAGGCCGGCCTGCAGTTCACGCTGTCCGAGGCCACCACCGACGGCAACTGCTACCTGCCCGAACAGGCCCTCATCGCGGACGCCATCAAGATCCTCCAGGTCGACACCGGCCTCGTCATCGACTGCCTCGCCGAGCTCGTCGACGAGGAAGGAGTGGTCCGCGAGGAGCTCCCGGACGACGAGATCGCCATCTACCTGATCCCGTTCCACCGCGCGGAGATCTCGATGGCCGCGCAGCTCAAACGCCTCCTGCACAGCGAGCACGACCGCATGCCGAGCTTCCGGGACGTCAACTGGGACAAGGCGTTCGCTTGGCTCGGCACCGACCTCGAAGAGCACCAGGCGGCGGCCGTCAAGCTCGCGCTGACCCAGAAGGTCGCGGTGCTCACCGGCGGACCGGGCTGCGGCAAGAGCTTCACCGTCCGCTCGATCGTCCGGCTGGCCCAGGCGAAACGCGCCAAGATCGTGCTGGCCGCGCCGACCGGCCGGGCCGCCAAGCGCCTCACCGAGCTGACCGGCCACGAGGCCCGCACCGTGCACCGCCTGCTGGAGTTGAAACCCGGCGGCGACGCGGCGTACGACCGCGACCACCCGCTCGACGCGGACCTGGTCGTGGTGGACGAGGCCTCGATGCTGGACCTGTTGCTGGCCAACAAACTCGTGAAGGCGGTGCCGCCCGGCGCCCACCTGTTGCTCGTCGGCGACGTCGACCAGCTGCCGTCGGTCGGCGCGGGCGAGGTGCTCAGAGACGTGCTGGCGCAGGGAAGCCCGATCCCGAACGTCCGTCTCACGCACATCTTCCGCCAGGCCCAGGAGTCCGGCGTCGTCACGAACGCCCACCGCATCAACAGCGGCGATTACCCGTTGGTGCAAGGACTTCCGGACTTCTTCCTGTTCAGCACGGACGAAGCCGAGGAAGCGGCGACGATGACCGTCGACGTCGTGGCGAACCGCATCCCGCGCAAGTTCCGGCTCGACCCGCGCAAGGACATCCAGGTCCTCGCGCCGATGCACCGCGGCCCGGCGGGCGCGGGCGCTCTGAACACCGTGCTCCAGGAAGCACTCACGCCGTCGCGCGACAACCTGCCCGAGAAACGGTTCGGCGGCAGGGTGTTCAAGCTCGGCGACAAGGTCACGCAGATCCGCAACAACTACGACAAGGGCAAGAACGGCGTCTTCAACGGCACCCTGGGCGTGGTCATCGCGTTGGACCCGGTCGAGCAGAAGCTGACGATCCGCACCGACGAGGACGAAGAGGTCGACTACGAGTTCTCGGAACTCGACGAGCTCAGCCACGCCTACGCCATGACCATCCACCGGTCACAGGGCAGCGAGTACCCGTGCGTGGTCATCCCGATCACGACCAGCGCGTGGATGATGCTGCAACGCAACCTGCTCTACACCGCCGTCACGCGCGCGAAGAAGCTCGTCGTGCTGGTGGGCTCGAAGCGAGCCATCGGCCAGGCCGTGCGAACCGTGGGGGCGGGCCGCCGCCACACGGCGTTGGCCCACCGCCTCCGCACGGCGACATGACGTTGATGAAGGGCTCCTTCATGAACCTGGGGTTGATGAAGGGCGCCTTCATCCCAAACTTGCACGGTGCGCACGAATGCCATGAAGGTGCCCCTCATGGACCCCAGGTGCATGAGGGGCACCTTCATGGCAAACGTGCACGGTGCGCAGGATTACATCGAGGTGAGGTAGTCCGTGATCAGCCGCGCCCACGGCACCGCGGACTCCAGCGCGATCGCGTGCCCGCACGCGAGGTCGGTGTACTTGGACCCCGGGATGAGGTCCGAGACCTGCTTGGCCAGGTCGGGCGACATCAGCTGGTCACCGGACGCGCCGATCACCAGCGTCGGCTGTGAGACCTGCGGCAACACGTCGGTCAGGTCGATCCTCAGGATCAGGTCGACGTGTGCGGGCGTCCCGGCCGGCACGCTCGCGCCGATCAGTTCAGCGAAGCCCTCGGCCTGCGCGGGCGTCAGCTTGGCCAGGTACTCCTTGCTGCACATCGCCGAGAGGATGAACCGCGACAGCACCTCGCGGGACCCGTTCAGCAACGACTTCCACTGGTCGATCTTCACCTTGGTCGCCGCGTCGGCCTTCGCGAACGCCGCGCTCAACACCAGTCCGCGCACCCGTTCGGGATGCCGCACGGCGATGGTGACGGCGACCGCGCAGCCCATCGAGTAGCCGGAGACGAAGAACGACTCGTGCCCGGCCTTGACCGCGACGGCCACGAGGTCGTCCGCGAGCTCGTCCAGATCGAGCGGGCCGGGAGCCGTCGGTGAGCCGCCCGACCCCGGCAGATCCGGTGCGATGACGGTGAAGTTCTGCAGGAGGGTTCCCAGGACCGGGCCGTAGTTGGCCTGGATGCTGCCGCCCGCGCCGTGCACGAGCAGCAGAGCCGGGCCGGTGCCCTTGACTGCGGTGGACAGGCCGGTCATGAGGAACCCCCGAGTTTTGTCAGTCCATGCTGCGGACGATGGTCGGCTCGAGCCCCTCGTCGTCATCTGTGAGAGAACCGCGCCAGGGGAAGTGGGAGATCTCGGCGACGTTGTCGTTGTAGAGATGATCCATGGCTTGCGCTCCCGTTCTCTTCCCAAGGCTCAGAATAGCTGGTGTGATTCCGAGAGAAAGCCTATTGATTTTCGTCACAACGCGCCAAGTGGCCGGTTTCCGGATCCCAAGCACCGGACGGTAATCATCCGGTCGGTCGAACGGACTGGCGGGACTGCGCCGAACGGTCGATCATCGTTGATCATGCGGACCGCCGTCGCCCTGCTCGCCTGCCTGGCTCTTCTGCTCAGCCCCTCACCAGCGCCGGCGGAGGGCCCACAAGCGACGTATGTGCTGCGTGTGGCCGCACCAATGGGTGATTCCGCGCAACGGCTGCTCGGCCTCGGCTACGACGTCCTGGAGCAGCGCGACGGCGCAGACCTGTTCGTGATGGGCGATTCGCGCACCGCCGACGAGCTCCGTTCCGACGGTTTCGGGTCGTCAATTGAGACAGTGATGCCTCCGTCTCAATGGGCGCCGCGCTCGCTCGCGGACACGACTTACTACGGCGGATATCGCACTATTACCGCCCATCTCGCCCATCTCGACGAAGTCGCCCGAGCCCACCCCGATCTCGCGACTGTCGTCGACTACGGCGACTCCTGGCGCAAGACTCAGGGCAGCGGCGGATACGACCTGAAAGCCATCTGCATCACCCGGAAAAGCCCAGGTGACTGTGCATTGACGCCCACCGCGCCGAAGCCGCGCCTGTTTGTGATGGGCCAGCTCCACGCCCGCGAAATCACCACCGGCGACATGGCGTGGCGGTTCGTCGACGACCTGGTCGGCTCGGACCTCACCGCCCTGCTCGGCGACGTCGAGGTGTGGGTGGTCCCGATCGCCAATCCCGACGGCGTCGAGATCGTCGAGTCCGGCGGCGACTCCCCGGTCCTGCACCGCAAGAACGCCAACGGCACCTGCGGCTCCGGCCCGCGCGGCGTCGACCTCAACCGCAACGCAGGCTCGCACTGGGGCGAGGTCGGCTCGTCCACCAACAAGTGCAGCGACACCTACCGCGGCCCGCGCGCCGACTCCGAGGTCGAAACCCAGGCCCTGGAGTCGTTGTGGCGCAAGCTCTACCGCGACACCCGCGCGCCCGGCGACACCGCCGCGGCCACCGCGGACACCACCGGCGCCGTGATCTCCATGCACAGCTACGGGAACTACGTGCTCTTCCCGTGGGGCTGGAGCACCCAGAAGACCGGCAACGACGCCGCGCTGCGCAAGATGGCTCAGGACATGGCCGCGCTGTCGGGTTTCCGCGCCGGGCAGCCCGGTGAGCTGCTCTACAACGCTTCCGGCGCAACGGATGACTGGGTGTACGACGACCTGGGCGTGCCGAGCTTCGTGTGGGAGATCGGCGCTTCGTCGGGCGCGTGCGGCGGCTTCCTCCCGGCGTTCTCCTGCCAGGAGGAGGTGCATTGGCCGAAAGTGCGTTCCATGCTCGTTTCGGCCATGAAAGCGGCGCGCAAGCCCTATTGACGGCATGTTGGATGCCATGGGGACACGCTTACTGGCAACTGTTGCCGCATTCAGCCTGCTGTTCACCGGCACTGCAGTCGCCGACGACCAGCAGATCGACCGCAAGATCGTCCAGCAGGCCCTCGACCAGATCACCAGCACGGCGGCCCAGGGCGCGCAGATCCGCGTCACCGAAGGCCGCGACAGCTTCACCGCCCGGTCCGGCACCGCCGAACTGGGAAGCACCCGCCCGGTTCCGCGCAGCGGCCGGTTCCGCGCGGGCAGCATCACCAAGACCTTCACCGCGACGGTCGTGCTCCAGCTCGCCGGCGAGGGGAAGGTCGAGCTGGACGCACCGGTCGTCCGCTACCTGCCGGGCCTGGTCGACGCCCGGATCACCGTACGCCAGCTGCTGCAGCACACCAGCGGCCTGTACAACTACACGAACGCCATCGGGTTCCAGCCGCAGGAGTTCGAGCCGATCCGGTTCAAACAGTGGACGCCCGCGGAGCTCATCGCGATCTCGACGAGCAGGCCGCTGCAGTTCGAACCCGGCACGAAGTGGGAGTACAACAACACCGGGTTCGTCATCCTCGGCCAGCTGATCGAGAAGATCACCAAGCAGTCCTACGAGCGCACGGTCCAGCAGCGGATCCTGAAGCCGTTGCACCTCAACGACACCACGCCGCCCGGCGACAACCCGAACATCCACGGCCCGCACGCCCACTCGTACGGCCTGGTGAACGGCGAACCGACCGACACCACCCGCTGGAACCCGTCGGTCTTCTGGGCCGTCGGCGACATCATCACGACGACCAAGGACCTCGACACCTTCTACGCGGCGCTGCTCAGCGGCAAACTTCTCAAACCCGCGCAGCAGACCGAACTGATGAAGACCACGCCGGTCAGCCCCGAATACGGCCTCGGCCTGTTCATCCAGAAAGCCCCGTGCGGCACCACGATCATCGGCCACACCGGCGCCGTTCCCGGGTTCGGCAGCTACGCGTTCTACACACCGGACCTCCAGCGTCGAGTGGAGATGTCCGCCACCGCGGGCCTGGGCACCGGTGATCCCTCACCGGGCTACTTCGGGCTGCTCGAAGAGATCTTCTGCTGAACGGCCCAAGGGCAACCCCTAGGGCATCAGTAAGCCTCAAGGAGGATGCGGCGAACCCCGCGCCGCGACAAGGTGTGAGGCATGGGGATTCGATTGGTAGCCACAGTCACCGCAGCCAGCCTGCTGGCGCTGACCACCGCGGGCGTCGCGACGGCCGACACGCCGGCCGTCGACTCGAGCGTCGACCGCAAGGTAGTCCAGCAGGCTCTGGACCAGATCACGCAAAGCGGGGGAGCGCTCGGCGTGCAGGCCCGAGTGACGGACGGGCGGCAGCGTTTCACCGCCCGTTCCGGCAAGGCAGAACTGAACAGCAACCAGCCGGTGCCGCTCGACGGCAGATTCCGCATCGGCAGCATCACCAAGACGTTCGTGTCGACGGTGTTGCTGCAGCTCGCGGGCGAGGGCAAGGTCGACCTGGACGCACCGGTCGTCCGCTACCTGCCCGGCCTGATCGACGGCCGCATCACCGTCCGCCAGGTCCTGCAGCACACCAGCGGCCTCTACAACTACACCGACGCGTTGCCGCTGAGCCCGGACGAGTTCGAGAAGATCCGGTACAAGCACTGGTCACCGCAGGAGCTCCTCGCGCTGTCCACGAGCAAGCCGCTGGACTTCGACCCCGGCACCAAGTGGAGCTACTCCAACACCAACTACGTCGTAGCGGGCCTGCTGGTGGAGAAGCTGACCGGCAAGCCGTACGAGAAGGCCGTCGAGCAGCGGATCCTGAAGCCGTTGCGCCTCAACGACACCGAGGTGCCCGGCGACAACCCCAACATCAAGGGCCCGCACGCGCACGGCTACTGGGTGGTGAACGGCCAGCCGTCCGACATCACCCGGCTCAACCCGTCGGTCGCCTGGGCCGCCGGTGAGATGATCTCGACGACCCGCGACCTGGACACGTTCGTCACGGCGCTGGCCGCGGGCAAACTGCTCAAGCCCGCGCAGCAGCAGGAGATCAGCAAGACCACCGCGGTCAGCCCGGACTACGGCCTCGGCCTGTCGGTCGAGACCCTGCCGTGCGGCACCAAGGTGTGGGGCCACGGCGGCGGCATCCCCGGTTACTCGTCGCAGCTGCTGACCACGCCGGACACCAAGAAGCGGTTCGAGCTCAGCGCCACCAGCTCGCCGACCCCCGGCAACCCCGGTGACGCCTTCAACAAGCTCCTCACCGAGGTCTTCTGCTGATTTCGGGCGAACAAAAGGGGAGCTGGGTCGACCCAGCTCCCCTCCCGGCGTTGTGAGGAACTAGCCGAGCGCGTTCCTCATCGCTGTGATCAGTTCACCGTTCGCGGTGTCACCGGTGAGCTCCCAGAAGAACGCACCGCCGAGGCCCTGGCTGCGTGCCCAGGAGATCTTGCCGGCGATGGTCTGCGGGGTGTCGTAGCTCCACCACTGGCCGTTGCAGAACGCGTAGGCAGTGCCGGCGACCGTGCCCGTTGCGGGGCACTTGGTCTTCAGAACCTTGTAGTCCTCAATGCCCTGCTCGTGCGTACCCGGAGCCGGACCGGTCGCCGTGCCACCGGGCGCCGCCTGCGTCACGCCCTGCCAGCCGCGGCCGTAGAAGCCGATGCCGAGCAGGAGCTTGGACGCCGGAACGCCCTTCGAACGCAGCTTGGAGATCGCGGCCTCGGAGTTGAAGCCGGCCTGCGGGATGCCGGTGTACGACGTCAGCGGGGAGTGCGGAGCCGTCGGACCCTGCGCCGCCCACGCACCGAAGTAGTCGTAGGTCATGACGTTGTACCAGTCGATGTACTGCGCCGCGGGGCCGTAGTCAGCGGCGTCGATCTTGCCACCGGCCGAGCCGTCGGCCGTGATCGCCGAGGTGACGAGGTAGTTCGAACCGAAGCGGTTGCGCAGCTCCCGCATCAGGTTCGCGTACGCCGCCGCACCGCTCGTGTCGCACGACAGACCACAGGCGTTCGGGTACTCCCAGTCGATGTCGATGCCGTCGAACAGGTTCGCCCAACGCGGGTCCTCGAGCAGCGCGTAGCAGGAGTCCGCGAACGCCTTCGGGTTGCGCGCCGCCTCGCCGAAGCCACCGGACCAGGTCCAGCCACCGAACGAGTACAGCACCTTGATGTGCGGGTACTTCTTCTTCAGCTTGAGCAGCTGGTTGAAGTTGCCGCGCACCGGCGCGTCCCACGTGTCAGCGACACCGTCGACGCTCTCCGCCGCCGTCATGGCCTTCTCGATGGCCGGGAAGGCCTCACCGATGGTGCACTTGCCGCCGGTGACGTTGCCGAACGCGTAGTTGATGTGCGTGAGCTTGCCGGCGGAACCCGAGGTGTCGATGTTCTTCACCTGGTAGTTGCGCGCCGGGTAGACGCCCCACTCCGCGAAGTAGCCCAGGTTGATCTTGCCGGGAGGCGGCGGCGGGCCAGTCGTGGTCGTGGTCGTCGTGGTGGTGGTCGTAGTAGTGGTAGACGTCGTGGTGGTGGTCGTCGGGTTCGTCCCGCCGGCCTCACACGACCCACCGTTGAGCTTGCAGTTGGTAGGCGCACCGAACGTGCCGGTGTACGCGCCGTTGAAGCCGAAGCTCGCCGACCCGCCGACACCGATGCTGCCGTTCCAGGTGTTCTTGACCGTGACGGTCTGACCGCTCGTGGTGTACGAACCGTCCCACAGCGACGTCACGCGGTGGTTGGCCGGCAGGGTGAACTCCACAGTCCACGACGTCAGGGCCGTCGTGCTGTTGTTCGTGATCGTGTACTTGCCCTCGAAGCCCGTTCCCCAGTCCGAACCTTTGGAGAACGTGGCGGACACGCCACCGGCACCGCTAGCAGCGGGGACGACGACGATACCGAGGACCATCGCGGACACGGCCGCGATGAGAGCAGCTAGATGCCATCGGAACTTGGACATCGGTCTCCTCAGTCGCAGGGGTTGGGGGAACGATGTGGTTTAGACCACTCGAAGGTCAAGGTCTAGACCTCTGCCGTCACTCGAACGGAGCAGTCCGAAAACGGTTCCAAGACGCAGGTTGTCCAGTTTCGGTCTACTTGGTTAACCATTGGAGGGGTTCCGAGACGACAGCCCTTCGGGTTGAGTTTTGGCGCGGTGACTGCACAAAGAGGACGGTCGGCCCTAACTTCGTTCCATGCCAAAGCGTTTCTCCACGGCGCGCGGGCGTGAGTTCGGTGATGCGGTACGAGCCGCACTGAACGCCACGGGCATGACCGCGCGCGAAATCAGCGAGAAGATCGACTGGGACCCAGGCAAGTTGTCCGACCTCTCGAACGGCAAAGGTGGCTGCTCAGAGGTCGACCTGGCGATCTTGCTCGGCTTCTGCCGCACACCACCGGAAGAGCGCGATCACCTGCTCAAGATTTATCGCGAGACCGACATGAAGGATTGGTGGCAGCAGCACGGCGACCACCAGCCGATCCTGCCCCGCACCTGGTTCGAGCACTTGAAGAAGGCCAAGGAGTTCATCAGCTGGTGCCCGCTTGTGTTCCCCGGCCTGCTCCAAGTGCCGGACTACACGCGAGCCGTCATCCTCGCGAGCGCGAATGCGCCGCGCGACGAGGTCGAGCAAAGGGTCGCTGCGAGACAGGCGATGCAGGAGATCTTCAGGCAGCGGATCAAGTCGACGTTTTACATCCACGAGCAAGTCCTCGTGCTCCCGGTCGGCGGGTCTGACGTGCTCAAGGAACAACTGCACCACGCGCTGATGATGCTGGTGCGGCCGTACATCGAGGTGCGGATCGTCCCCACTGATGCTGGTGCTCACGCAGGTTTCGGTGGTGCTTTCGACCTGATGAAGTTCGACAGGTACGAACCCACGGTCTTCCTGGACACCGAGAGTTCCACCCTGATCGTCGAGAGAGCAGCCGCCGTCAAGGCGCACAGCGAAGTACTGGCGTCTCTCGAAGGCGTTGCGTTGGATGCGGAACAATCACGAGAGAGGATCACCAAGCTCGCGACCTGAGGAGGCGCCCGTCATGTGGCGCAAAAGCAGCTACAGCGCGAACGCCCAGAACTGCGTCGAGGTCGGCCGTGGAGTCGGCCTCCGTGACAGCAAGGCGCCCATCACCCACCTTGCCGTCGCGCCCCGCTCGTGGTCCGCGTTCCTGCTCTCGGTGAAGGCCGGCAAGTTCGCACCATCGGGTCAATCCGACTAGTCCGTCGAGCGTCGCCGCCTCCCGTGCGCCAACGTCGATCGTCGTGACGCTTCTTGCGACTGTCTTCGACCTCGACGACACCCTCGTCGACAGCGCCGCGACCTGGCAGCAGGTGATGCGCACCGTCGCCGCTCAGCAGGGCCGTTGGCCCGAGCGCTCGGCGTCGGAGTGCGTCGACGGGATGGTCGACGCGATCGCGCGCGGTGTGTTCGGGTTGCTGCCGGGTGCGGCGGAACTCGTTGCCCTCGCGGCCGAGCTCGGTCCCGTCGCGCTGGTGTCGGCCTCGCCTCGTCGCTATGTACGGGCTGCGGCGTCGGCGTCCGGGCTCACGCGGCACGTGCAGGCGATCGTGACCGGCGACGACCTGACAATCGGCAATCGGCACCTGCTCGCCGCGCGCAAGCTCGGCCTGGATCCCGTGCACTGCCTTGCGGTCGAGGGTTCCGCGGCGGGCATTCGAAGTGCGCACGCGGCCGGGATGACCGTGCTCGCGATTCCCAGCGCGGCCGTCGACAGCGACTTGGCGAAGCTGGTGGCGCACCAGGCGTCCAACGCTCGGGTGGCAGCCAGGGAGATCTGTCAACTGTGGGTAAACGTTTACGCGCTCAGCCGATAGCTCGTTCCGCGCCCCAGGCAGCGATGTCCTCCCGGCTCTGCAGCCCCAGCTTGTCCCGCAACCGCTGCAGCCGGGAGGCCACGGTCCGCACGGACACGTTGAGCCGGTTCGCGATCTGCTGGTTCGTGAGGCCCGTGGCGAGCAGCGCGATCACCCGGCGCTCGTGGTCGTCCAACGAGTCGTGTGCCGCCTCCGTGCGGTCCAGCCACACCTCGTCCTGGATGAACGCCTCGGTTTCAGCAGTGGTCAACGGCGTTGCGGCAGCCTCCGCGCGCGCAACAGAGAGCATCAGCCGTGCGGTGCGCATGGCCCCGCTGACCTTCTCCGCCCAGAAAGGGTCTGGCACCACACCGACAGACCGTCGCAACGCCCGTCCGGTCGCTTCTAGCCGTAGTGCGCGCTCGGCCTGTCCGCGCATCAACGCCACCACGGCCAAACCTTCGAGCGCGTCAGGTGCGGTCAACGGGTTGATGCCGTCCATCCGCAGTGCTTCCTGGAAGGCGTGCGTCGACTCGTCCAGGTCGCCCTGCACCAACGCCACGACGCCCCGTGTGTTCAACGCAGAGGCAATGCGCGCGGGGACGCCCGACGTGCGCGAGATCGGCAACGCCTTCATGACGGCCTTCTCGGCGCGTTCGTGCTTGCCCAGTGATAACGCCGTGCGTGCCAAATCCACCAGGCACCTCGCACGCGCGAGGGGTTCGCCCAACAACTCCGCGACCCTCAGACACTCGGTGTTGCTCTCGTCGGACGCCTCCCACTCACCCGACGACTGTTGCACGGCCGCCAACGTGCTGCGGCAGCTCATCACCAGCGACGGTTGCTCGAGCGCGCGCACCAGCCGTGACGCTTCAGCGGACAGTTCGATCGCCTCGTCGTGATCTCCTTGCTCAGCGGCGAAGCGGGCCGCGTGGCTGAGCGCGACGCACCGATAATCGTCCCGAGTGGACGGTCGTCGCAGCGCGTCCCGCAGCAGCACCCGCGCTTGGCCGAGCCGTCCGCGCCGGGCGGCGCAGTCGGCCAGGGCCGAGGTCAGCAGCAGCAACCGTTCGTCCGCACGATCAGCCGCCCACTCGACCGTGCCGAGGAGGCTGTCCACGTGGTTGTCGATCTTGTCCTGCACCTCCGCGGGCACCGACAGCGGCGAGGTGATCAGCACGTCCGACAGGTCGGTGAACCAGCGGGCCAAGGCTTCGTAGGCGATGTCCAGTTCGCCGGCCGCCAGCAGCTTCTCCCTGGCGTGCAGCCGAACCGACTCCAGCTGCCGAAAGCGCGTGGTGCCGGGGATCGCCGTCACCAGCGACTTGGCCTGCAGCCGGGACAACACGTCCAGCACCGGTTCGGCGGACCGTTCCGACGAGCAGACCTCCGTGG
Organism: Lentzea alba; assembly: GCF_011067745.1. GTDB lineage: Bacteria > Actinomycetota > Actinomycetes > Mycobacteriales > Pseudonocardiaceae > Lentzea > Lentzea alba. The sequence continues at coordinate 949,458 of NZ_JAAMPJ010000001.1, read as the reverse complement.
CCGCGGCCAGGTCGAAGCCGCCGTCGAACACCGACAGGCGCCGCAACGCGAACTGCTCGTCCGGTGCGAGCAGCTGGTAGCTCCAGTCGATCGCCTCGCGCAAGGAACGTTGGCGGGCGGGCGACTTTCGGCAGCCCAGCGTCAGCAGTTCGAGCGGCTCGTCCATCCGGTCGCAGATCTCGATGACCGGCAACAACTGCACCCACCGCGCCGCCAGTTCGATCGCGAGCGGCATGCCTTCCAGCCGTGCGCACAACAGCGCGACCGCGGCGGTGTTCTCCGGCGTCAAGCGGAAGTCGGGCTTGCGTTCGCGAGCCCGGTCCACGAACAGCTTCACGGCCTCGGAGCGCGGCGCCGCCGTCGTGACGAGGTCCCGATCCGTCGATGGGACCGGCAAGCCCTCGACGTGAAAGCTGACCTCACCCGTGATCCACAGGGCCTCGCGTGACGTCGCCAGCACCCGCACGCCGGGGCAGCGGTTCAGCAGCATGTCCGCGAGTTCGGCACACGTGTCGAGAAGGTGTTCGCAGTTGTCGAGGACTACGACCACTTTCATGTTCACGAGCGTTTCCAGGACTGTGTCGCGTAACGGTTCATCGGACTGTGCGACGACACCGAGCGCGTGTGCGACGGCGGGCAGGACGTCCTGAGGGCTGGTGACCTCGCCGAGTTCGACGAGGAGAACCCGGTCCGTTCGCCCGCGTCGCAACCGTCCGGCGGCCTCCAGCGCGAGCCGCGTCTTACCCGCACCCGCACTGCCCAGGAGCGTAACGAGACGGTGCCTGCGCATCAGCTGGTCGAGTTTCGACAGCTCTTGCTGACGGCCGATGAACGTGTCGCGCGCTGCGGGCAGGTTCGCGAGCACTCGCAAGTTCTGCCTGGTAACGGCCGTTGGTGCGGCAACGGTGACACGGCGCCGATACGCCCGTTGGCGGCATGCGTTGGAGCAGTAGGACCTGCGCTGCTCGGAGGTGGCGGGAGGCAGCGTGCCGTCGCACAAGGCGCAACGTCCGGTGCTGTTCATGAGTCCCTCTTCTCCAGCCGTAACGCCGGGTCGTACCCGTCTCGGTCCGGCGAACGCGCAGGTCGGCGCTGGTGACCTGCCGCGTGCAACCCGTTACACGTGTCTCTGCGCGAGACGGTTCGCGCTGTGCTCGTTATGCCTGCCTTCCCGAGATCCTCGTTCGGGAACAAACTGGTGGCTGGTCCGGTCTGACAGGGAGTCCGCATGACGTTGACGACGAGCACCTCGTGGGGTTTGCAGCTGGTGGACAAGCCGCGCACGATCACCGTTGGCATCGCTGACGACGAGGTGCTGATCCGCACCGGCGTCCGCGGCGTGCTGGAACGTTCCGGCAACGTCGTGGTGATCGGCGAGGCGGACGACGGCAACGGCGCGGTCGAGCTCGCGCGGCGCCACCGCCCGCAGGTGCTGCTGATGGACGCCGCGATGCCCGGCATGGAGGGCCTCGCCGCGGTGCGCCTGGTGCGCAGGCACGTCCCGGGCACGCAGGTGATCATGCTGTGCACACCGCAGACCGAGGAGATGCTGTTCCCGGCGTTGCGTGCAGGCGCTGCGGGATTCCTGTTCAAGAACGGCGAACCCGACGCGCTGGTGAACGCCGTCCGCGTGGTGGCCGCCGGCGAGGCAGTGCTGTCCCCGTCCGCGACCCGCGCCCTGGTGGACCACTTCACCGGCGCCGACTCGGAACGCCGCGACGCCGCGCGCAGCCGCATCAGCCTGCTCACTCGGCGGGAGCAGGAAGTGCTGGTGTACCTGGCGCAGGGCATGGCGAACGCACGCATTGCAAGGCTCATGTACCTCTCGGAAGGGGCGATCAAGGCCCACGTCAGCCGACTGCTGACGAAACTGAGGTGCGACAACCGCGTCCAGGCCGCTCTCATCGCACGCGACGCCGCCCTTCCCTGCTGAACGAGTACTGCTGCAACGGCGCAGGAGCCAGACTAGCCACGGATTTTCGCGCCGCGAAGCAGGTCACCCGGTTGGCCCCGTCCAGAGTGATGTCCTTTTCCCGCCAGCGTCTCGGTTGGAACGGCGTCATGCTTGTCCTCATGCGGCTGCACAAGTTCTCGGAAAGGTTGCCCTTTCAAGCACCTCTTTGTCCCGACAACCTGTTCGGCCACCTCATCGCCACAGCGGTTCCCGGCGTGGAGGAGTGGCGGGAAGGCGTCTACCGGCGCACTTTGCGACTCCCTTTCGGTTGTGGGATCGCGTCTTTGCGGCTTTTCGACTCTTACGTCGCGTGCACTGTGGAGCTCAGCGATCCTCGCGATTTGGCTAGTGCTCTAGACCTTTGCCGCTTCCTGCTCGACCTGGACGTCGATCCATTCGAGGTCGATGCTGCGCTGTCACGTGATCCGCTGCTGGCCCCGCTGGTCTCGTCCGCACCCGGCCGCCGCGTCCCACGCACGGTGGACGGCGCGGAGTTCGCCGTACGAGCCGTGCTGGGCCAACAGGTCTCGACGAAAGCCGCCCGCACCCACGCCGCCCGTCTCGTGTCGCGTTACGGCACTCCGGTAGGCGATCTGTTCCTGTTCCCTTTGGAGTTCGATCCTTCTTCGCTCGCGATGCCCGAGTCGCGGCGGCGCACGATGGCGGCTTTGCTGGCCGCGCTTCAGTCCGGTTTGGACCTGTCGCCTTCGGCTGATCGTGCTGCCGCGCGTGCCTGGCTGACAACGTTGCCGGGGTTCGGTCCGTGGACGGTCGAATCGATTCTGATGCGCGCCCTGGGGGACCCGGACGCGTTCCTGCCGACCGATCTCGGGATCCGCTTGGCGGCGGAGGCTTTGGGGCTGCCCACCACGCCTGCCGCGTTGGTCAAGCGGTCGGAGATGTGGCGGCCTTGGCGGGCTTATGCGGTGCAGCACTTGTGGGCGACCGGCGATCACGAGGTGAACCGAATCCCGGCCTGAGCCTCGGTTCGAGCCCGGCTGCCAATGGCGTCTGCAAGTACCGCCAACCCAACATCAACAAGCACTTTGCTACTACCAACTGGCCTTGTCGACCCCGTCGCCATGCTGCGTCCGGCGCAGCCATGTTCGGTAACTGTCGAAAATGTTGGGTGCAGTTAGCGGCGATTTGATCAAGAGTTGGTAGTACTTGCACACGCCCACCAGCAGAAACGACTTTGCTGGGCCCTGAGCGGCAACCCCAGCTTCAGCCGCAGCCTCGGCCTTGAGCGCAACCCCGTCCCTGGCCTCGATTGTCGCCGCATCCCATGCCTCGCCCCGAGTTGCGGCGCAAGCCCATCCCTCGCGTCGGTTGGCGCCGCGCCAGTCTCCTCAGCCAGGGCTGAGCCGCCGGGTCAACTGCACGCTCGCGTACATCGCGGCAGCCGACCCGTCCCGCACGAACCCCGGCAACGGCGGTGGGTTCTGCGCAAACCCTTGCAAATCCCCGAAAACCTCCACCGCCGCCGCGGGCCGATCGCCGGGATCCTTGGCCAGCAACCGCTGCACCACCGGGTTGAGCGCGCCGGCCACCCGCCGCGGCGCCTCCCGGACGTGCTTGTCGAACACCGCGTAGGCCGTCGGCCCCGTGAAGAGTTGCTCGCCGGTCAGCATTTCGTGCAGCACGCACCCCAGCGCGTACAGGTCGCTGCGGGGCTCGGCGATTCCGCGCTGGATCTGCTCGGGCGCCATGTACGAGGGCGTGCCGAGGATCTGGCCGGCGCGGCTGAACGGCGCGACGTCGCTCTCCCTGAGCAGGGCGAGGCCGAAGTCCAGCACCTTCACGGCGCCGTCCGGGCCGAGCATCAGGTTGGTGGGCTTGAGATCGCGGTGGCAGATGCCGTGTTCGTGCGCCGCGGCGAGCACGGCGGCGGTTTGTGCGGCGATGTTGGCCGCCCAGGCCTCGGGCAGTGGGCCGAACTCGCCGACCAGGTCCGCGACCGTCACGCCGTCCACGAACTGCATGACCTGGAACAGGCGCTGGTCGAAGGTGCCGAAGTCGTACAGGACCGGGACGCCGGGGTGTTCGAGCTTGGCGACGATCCTCGCTTCGCGCGCGAAGCGGTGCTGCACCTCCTCGTCGCTGCCCGGCAGTCGCAGCAGCTTGACCGCGATCCGCCGGTCCAGGCGCAGGTCACGGCCCTTGTGCACGGCACCCATGCCGCCCCGCCCCAACGGCAGGTCGTCGATCTCGTAGCGGTCGGCGATCAGCACCCGCGAAGCCTAACCGCCGCTGCCCGGCCGCCCGTGCCTGCTGTCCGGCCGCCCTTGCCTGTTCGCCGGCCCCGCGCTTCCTCGTTAGCGAGGGATTGGTAACAGCGTTTCAGGACATCCCGATCGGGTGAATCTGGTCGGCTCACGTCGGCCTGATCTGTCCGCTCAGGAGCCCAGTGTAGCCCAAACGGACCAGCGCGGCGGCGTCTTCCAGGCCCGCTTCCAGGGCTTTGAGCTGCGCGAACGCTTGTCCGTACCGGCGTTGCTCGTCGATCGGCAGCGACGGCACCTGCGTCCGGCGGACGTCGAGGCGGGTCGAGCCAGTTGGGGTGCGGGCGAACGCCGCGCGCAGCATGCCCTCGAGGAAGTCCGGGTCCACCTTGCGCGGGTTGATCTCGTAGGTCGCGCCGGTCGGGGAGGTGACGACGTGCGTGCCCGTGCCCGCGCGCACCAGTTCGCCGATCGTGGTCATCGGCACGCCCTGCTGTTCGCGCAGGTCGGGCAGCGAGGGCAGGGCGAACGTCGGTTGCGCGGCGAGGTAGGCGGAAACGTCGGTGCCGCTGTGTCGGCCCGGACTGAGGTCGACGTCGTCGTCGAGCAGGTCGATGACGCGCGTGTTCGGCTCGATCGGGCCAGGGCGTTCCAGCAGGGCGATGTGTTCGGGCGCGCGGCCGATCGGGTTTCGCAGCAGCCACAGGTCGCGGCCGGGCTGCACGGTCATCACCCCGCGCAAAGCTCCGGCGCGCAACAGGTTGCCGCGAATCCGCTTGCCCGGCCGCCGGGAAGCCGCGGCCGACGGCAACAGCACGGCGACCAACCCGCCGGGTTTCGCCAGAGAAAGGCAGTGCTGCACCCAGGCCAGCTCCGGTTCGCCGCGCGGCGGGAGGCCGTAGGTCCAGCGCGCGTCGCCGACCAGTTCCTCGTGGCCCCAAGTGCGGTCGTGCCACGGCGGATCGCAGATCACCGCGTCGGCTTGGTGCACGATGCCGTTGCGCCGCAAGGAGTCGCCCGTGATGATTTGCGCCGCGGGCAGCCGCCGCCGCGCGATGACGGCCGAGACCGGATCCAGCTCCTGGCCGATCTTGTGCCGGCCGGAAGAAGCTTTCAGAAGGGAACCGGTGCCGCACGCCGGGTCGATCACCGTGTCGCCGTCGGTCGTGGCCAGCACGACATCGATGACCTCGGGCGGGGTGGGGTTCAACAGCCGTGAGTGCGCTTCGAGATAACGCTCGTGCAGGAACTCGAACGTGTCCGCGTCGGCCTCGACCGCCGCCAGCGCCTCGCCGAGTCGCAGATCGTCGACGGTGCGCAGCTGGGTCCACAGACGTTCGGCGGGGGAGACCCGGAACGGCTTGCCGTTGCGCCGCAGCCATGCCTCGACGTCTCGCAACAGATACAACGGACTGGAAGCCGTCCCCCCGATCGGTGCGGGGAAGTCCTCGAACCGCCGCCGCCAGTTCGACACGGCCGCTCGCCCCACATCAGCGAGGCGCGCTATGTCGCCGGCGTTGACCGTCTCATCCATGTGCACAACAGTATTGCTTGTGAAGTGACTTCACAACTGATCTACTGGAGGCATGACACACGAGCTGCGCATCGCCGTGGCGACCGATCCTGGGCTCGTCCGCGAGCACAACGAGGACTCGGTCTACGTCCGCCCGGACCTGCAGGCCGTGGCCGACGGCATGGGTGGTCACGAGCACGGCGAGCTGGCCAGCGCCATCGCGGTGGATGTGCTCGCCGGCTGGCAGGGCGACCTCGGTCCCGCGGTGACCGAGATCGCGCGCAGACTCGACGCCGAGACCCCGCAGGGCACCGGCACCACGCTCACCGCGATGCGCTGGGAGGGCCTCGCCTTCCAGCTCGCGCACATCGGCGACTCCCGCGCGTACGTGCTCAGGGAAGGCGAACTCCGCCAGATCTCCCACGACCACACCATGGTCCAGGCCCTCGTCGACGCCGGCCGGATGACGCCGGAGGAGGCCGCGAACCACCCGCGCCGCGCGTACGTGCTGCGCGCGCTGCAGTCCGGCAGCTCGCACGATCCGGACCTTTCGTGGCACCAAGCCAAAATCGAAGACCGCTACCTGCTCTGCAGCGACGGCCTCACGGACTACGCGGACCTGGACGACGTCCACGAGATCCTGCTGTCCACAGAGGACGGAACCGAGGCGGCCTGGCAGCTGATCGCGCTGGCGAACGGCAACGGCGGCCCGGACAACATCACCTGCGTGATCACCGACGTGGCCAAGAAGAAGTGGTGGCAGCGCTGAAGGCATAAGTGGCGCAGCCGGTCGTGAGGCTTGCCGGACCCGGTGACCGCTACCTCACGCGGACACCGAGCGCAACCAGCTGTTGATCGACATGTGCACAACTCGCCAGCTGAAGCGCACGCGGGGCGCTTTCGTGCGGTGTGTCAGTACGGGAGGGCCCCGCGTGCACTTCAACTCGGCTGCTCGGCGCCGCAAATTGGAAACGGCCCCCGGCGGATCGCGCCGGGGGCCGCAGCTTTAAATGGGTGCTACAGCTTTGAAGGGGTGTTACAGGTTGGCCGGCATGCCCGACTCGTCGGCCGCCGCCGTGGAGGAACCGCTGAGCAGGTCCTTCACGATCTTGTTGGCCTCCTTGACCGCCGGCGTGATCATCTTGATCTTGATCTTGCCGTTGGTGAGCTTGCCGCCGACCTCGAAGGTCTTGTCCTCGTGCGGCAGCGGGAGTCCCTGGCAGCCGGTGAACTGCTTGCGCGGGGTCGCACCGGTCTGGAAGTAGAAGACGATCGGGTCGTCGACGCAGTCCGTGTTGTACGGGAACAGGCCGTGCGAGCCCTCGTTGTCAACACTGATCAGCTTGGCGTTCGGCAGCGCCTTGGCCGTGGCCAGGCCACCCTCGTACGCGGTGGCGGCGTCGAGCTCGGACTGCGCGACCAGCAGACGCGGGAACGTCTTCTTGTCCGGCTTCGGCATCGAGTTCTTGGTCGGCCAGTACGCGCACAGCGGCGTGCTCATGAACGGCGCGATGAACGGCGCGTTCACGGTCAGGTCGGCCAGCCAGTAGTTCCAGTAGTGCAGGTTCTGGTTCCACTGACCGTCCTGGCAGCGGATCGCCTCGAACGTGGCGTCCCAGGTCTCGACCTCGGCGGCGGCGGTCGTGGCCTTCACCGCGACGCGCTCCTTCTTGGCGATCGCGGCGAGCGCGTTCTGCTTGCCCTTGGCGATGAACGCCTTGTTCTCCGCGGTGAGGTCCGGCGTCGCGAGCATCTTCGAGACGATCTGCTCGACCTTCTCGGAGTCGGTGCCGGTGGCCGGCTCCTTCGACGCGTCGATCACCGAGGCGACCGCGGAGGCGGCGGCGTGGTACTGCGAGGTGTCGTACATGGCCGGGATCACGAACCACGCGACGAACAGCTGCCCGACGAACTCGCGGGTGCCGCCGGCCTTCTCCCAGTCGCGGCGGATCTCCATCGGGTCGGTGCCCTGCCCGTAGCGGGCGTTGTCACGCGCCATGAACGGCAGCAGCGCCTCCTGGAACTGGCGGTCGCGGGTGCGCGGCTGCAGGTCCCAGGTGTTCTCCAGCGTCGACTGCGAGGCGTCGACGGCCGAGTCGAGCAGCATGCGGTGAACCTTGGACGGGAACGTGGCGCCGTACCACGTGCCGAGCCAGGTGCCGTAGGAGTAACCGATGTACGAGGTCTTCTTCTCGCCGAGCAGGACACGGATGAAGTCCATGTCGTAGGTGGTCTGCTCGGTGGTGATGAACTTGGTCAGCGGGTTCTCGAGGCAGCCGTCGACCTTCGCCTTGTTCAGCACGTTGACGTCGGTGCTGTTCGGGACGGTGTAGCTGCAGGTGAGCGGCGTGGAGAGGCCGACACCGCGCGGGTCGAAGCCGATGAAGTCGTACTGGCTCGCGAGGACCGGCGTGCGCAGGGCCATCGCAGCGCCCCACGGCAGGCCGGAGCCGCCGGGGCCACCGGGGTTGACCAGCGCGATGCCCTGACGGCTGGTGCCCTTGAACGCGGTCTCGGTCTTGGAGACCCGGATGCCGATCGTGTTGCCGTCGGCGGGGTTGTGCCAGTCGCGCGGGACCTGGATGGTCGCGCAGGCCAGACCCTTGACGGTCTTGAACTTCTTGACGGTCTCCTCGGCGACGCCGGGGAACGTGCACTCTTCCCAGGTGATCTTCTGGGTGGCCAGCGCGCCCGCCAGCTTGGCCGTGTCCGGGTCCTGCTTCGGCGCCGCGCCGGCCGCCGGCGTCAGCACGACGCTCGTCGCGATCAACGCCCCCGTCAAGGCGGCGACACCGCCTCTGAAGTACTTCCTCAAGATCGATCCCCTTCTGCCCCCGCACGGCCGAGTGAGGCCGCGCTTGCAACAGAGGAGAAAGGGGAAAGCCCTCGTTTAACACTCCTGAGTGATGGCAGAAAGTCGCCATGTCCGGAAACTGTCACGAATGATGTTCACAGAGTGATGAACACTCCTGATCTTCGTGACTTTGGGTGACTAAAGCCACCCGCGCCGTGACACCTGGACCCCGAGCTGGAACCGGGTCTGAGCGCCCAGCAACTGCTGCAGTCGACTCACCCGGCGGTGCACGGTCCGTTCGCTGACGCCGAGCTCGCGTGCGATCGACTCGTCCGTGAGACCGGCGCTGAGCAGGGCCATCAGTCGGCGGGTGGCCGTCGTCGGTTCCTGCTGGGAGTCGTGCGGGCTGCCAGGGGTGATCGACACGGCCATCCGCCAGAACGCCTCGAACAACTCGATCAACGCGCTCAGTAGCACGGACGGGTGAATGAGCAGTGCCACGACGTTCCCGCCGGTGACCGTCGGCACCGCGATCAACGCCCGGTCCGAGTCGGCGATCACGAGCTTGAGCGGCACGCCGGGGAACGTCCGCGCCTGCTCGCCCACCGCGATGCTCTCCTGCACCGACGCGAACCCCAGTTCGGTCTGCAGCAACGCCGACTCATACACGACCCGGTACCCGACCCCGCGGGCCAGCGCCGGAGGCTGCGCGGGACTCGCCTCCGGCTGCGGGCTCAGGTACGAACCGGGATCCAGCGCCCGGATCTCCGTCTTGGCCTGGCTCTGCATCTCCTCGAACGCGCTGATCACCTCGTCCGCGTCCTTGAGGACCTCGACGAAGTCGACCTCTTTCGCGCCGTGCTCGGCATAGGCGGCGGCCAGGACCTCGGCGGTCTCCCTGGCCCGGACGGCCGCGGCCTCGTGGCTCGACGCGATCGCGGCCAGCGCCGACCGCGGCGGACGCACGTCGTGGTCGCGGATCAGCCCCAGCCGTTCGAGCTCTTCGTGCGCCGCGCCGGGCTCGCTCCTCGCGCCTCGCAGCATCGCCAGGTACAGCTGCTCGGCTTCCTGCGACAGCCCCTCGTGCACAGAACTCCCCCTCAGTCGTTCTGAACCGAAGGTACCTGCTCAGACCCTAGGCAAAACGCCGCAGGGCGCCGAGGAACATCGCGTCGAACGCCCGGTCCGGCAACACCCTGCGCGCGAACAGAATCGGCCGCGCCCCGAATCCCGCCGCGTACCGCGTCCGCGGCCGGCGCGCCTGTGCCGCCTTCACGATGACGTCCGCGATGACCTTCGGCTCACTTCCGCGGTCGACCTGGGAGAACATCCCGGACAACTGCTTGACCTGGTTCGCGTAGGCACCGCCGCCCGAGGTCTTCAGCAGGTTCTCGACCGCGATCCCGCCCCACTCGGTCTTGATCGCGCCCGGCTGGATCACCACGACGTCGATCCCGAACGGCTTGAGCTCCAGCCGCAACGAGTCGCTCAGGCCCTCGACCGCGAACTTCGTGGAGTGGTACCAGCCGCCGAGCGGTTCGTAGATCTTGCCGCCGATCGACGACACGTTCACGATCCGCCCGCTCTTCTGGTTCCTCATGTGCGGCACGACCAGCTGCACGAGCCGGGCGAGCCCGAACACGTTGACCTCGAACTGGTACTTGCCCTCACTCAGCGGCACGTCCTCGAACGCGCCGTACGACCCGTAGCCGGCGTTGTTGACGAGCAGGTCGATCCGCCCGGACTCGGCGATGATCTGCTTGACGCCCGCGACCATCGAGTCGTCGTCGGTGACGTCCATCTCCAGCACCCGGACGCCCTTCGCGGCCAGGCCTTCCATCCGCTGCACCCGACGCGCCGCCGCGTACACCGTGTAGCCGGCTTTGTGCAGCTCATCCGCCGTGGACTCGCCGATGCCGGACGAGGCTCCCGTGACCAGTGCGACCTTCATGACCATCTCCCAACTAACCGGTTGGCTAGGCTAACTAACTGTTTGGTTGCTAAATCCAGACAACCACGTTCGGTCGCTGCTGTCAACCAACTAGTTGGTTGCTAATACCAACCGGTTGGTTAGACTGTGGAGCGTGGTGAGGGACAAGGAAGCGACCAAGGGCAAGCTGCTCGAAGCGGCCCTCGACGAGTTCGCCGAGTACGGGATCGCCGGCGCGCGCGTCGATCGCATCGCGGCCAAGGCCGGCTGCAACAAGGCGATGATCTACGCCTACTTCGGCAGCAAGGAGGGGCTGTTCGACGAGCTGTTGAAGATCCAGATCGACCGCATCATCCAGGCCGTTCCGATCACCGCCGACGACCTGCCCGGCTACGCGGGCCGGCTGTTCGACTCCTACGCCGACACGCCGCAACTGCTCAGGCTCGCCGCCTACCACCGGCTGGAGAACGGCTTCGACAACATCCCGAAGGCGGAGGCCGAGGCCTACCACCACAAGGTCGCGGCGGTCGCGCAGGCGCAGATGGAGGGCAAGATCTCCGCGGAGTTCAACGCCTCGGACCTGCTCGACCTGGTCGTGCACATGTCGATACTTGCTTTCAGCACCCCGAACGCGACCAGGGAACTCGTCGAACGTTCAGTCCGGCGCCTGATCGCCGAGTAGCCTCGAAAGGAGAACCACTACTGGGGGTGGGGAACGTGCGCAAGATCCTGATCGCGGGTTCGGTGATCGTGGCCACGGCCATGAGCGGCGGCGCCGCGGAAGCGGCGACCGACGGCAACGACGTGCTGATCGCACCGCAGGGCAACGACATTCTCATCGCGCCCGACGGCAACGACGTCCTGATCGCTCCGGACGGCAACGACACGCTCTGATGCTGAGCGCGGGAGACCGGGCGCCGCTGTTCGCCGTGAAAACCAGCGACGGCGGCTACTGGTTCAGTGAAGAAGCCGGGCAACGGCTCGTCGTGTCCTTTGTGGAGGAACTCGACGAGCATCTGCGAGCGGCAGCCGAAGAGCTGGGTCTCGTCTGGATCGTCGACGAGCCACGCGAACCGCCGCCCGGCGTCACCGTCATCGTCGACGACGGCCAGATCAAAGCGCTCTACGGCATCGGCGAGGCCTCGGCCGTGCTCGACGCCAACCTCCGCGTCCAAGCGATCGTCCCAGGCGGAGAACGAATCCCGGACCTGCCGGACACCGATCTGGCCGCACCGGTCCTGACGGTTCCGCGCGTGCTGGAACCGGACTTCTGCGCGGAACTGATAGCGGAGTACGACCGCACCGGCGGCCAGGACTCCGGCTTCATGCGCACCGACGAGCAGGGCCGCACGATCGCCGTCCACGACCACGAGCACAAGCGCCGCCAGGACGTGACACTTCAAGATCCGCTGAGAGCCGCACTCAAAGATCGGGTCGAGCGCCGCCTGATCCCGGAGATCCAGAAGGCGTTCCAGTTCCGCGCGACACGGGTCGAACGCTGGATCATCGCCTGCTACGAAGCCGAAACCGGCGGCCACTTCAAAGCCCACCGCGACAACACGACGAAGGCCACCGCACACCGCAGGTTCGCCGTCACGATCAACCTGAACGACGACTTCGAGGGCGGCGAGCTCAGGTTCCCCGAGTTCGGCCGCCGGACCTACCGCGCGAACACGGGCGACGCGCTGGTGTTCTCGTGCTCACTGCTGCACGAGGTCACCAGGGTCACGAGAGGCCGCCGCTTCTGCACCCTTCCGTTCCTCTACGACGAGGCCCTGCGCAGCAGGTAGGTGTCCATGATCCACCCCTTGCGCGCACGGACTTCTTCGCGCACCGCGCGGATCTCGGCGGCCACGTCCCCGACCCGGCCGGAGATCAGGATCTCGTCCGGCATCCCGAGATACGCGCCCCAGTAGATCCACGTGTCCGGATCCACGCCCTCGAACGAGTACTTCGCGTCCAGCATCACGGCCACGTCGTCCACATCGGACGGCCAGCCGGCGGCGAGGCGGCGGCCGGTCGTGATCTGCACCGGCTTGCCGACCTGGTTCAACGACACCCGGTGCCCGGCCGTCAGCGCCGCCACCGACGTCACGCCCGGAACGACCTCGACCTCGAACGACTCGCCGCGGGCCAGCAGGTCGTCGAGGATCGCGAGGGTCGAGTCGTAGAGCGACGGGTCGCCCCACACCAGGAACGCGCCCACCTCGCTCTCGCCCAGTTCGGACAGCAGGCCCTGGACGACGTCCGCGCGGTCGCGCCGCCAGGCGTCGATCGTGGCTTTGTAGTCGGTGGGGTCGCGGTCGCGGTCGGGGTCGCGGCCCTCGACCCAGCGGTACGGGCGCGTGACGTGCTCGGCCAGGATCGACGAGCGGAGGTCGACGAGCTCCTGCTTCACCGAACCCTTGTCCAGCACGAAGAACACGTCGACCGTCTGCAACGCCTTGACGGCCTGCACCGTCAGGTGGTCGGGGTTGCCCGCGCCGATACCGATGACCAGGATCTTTCGCACGCCGACACCCTAACCGAGCGGGTCAGCAGGGCCACTCGCTCAGGACGCCAGGACGTGCAGGATCCTGACCGGCTTCTTCGGTGCGCCGTCCCGCAACCCGTCCGGCTGCGGCACCATGCCCACCTTGACGATCCGGTCCAGCGTGTCCATGCCGTAGGTGACGTGACCCATCACGGTGTACACGGGCTTGATGTTGGCGAACGAGTGCACGATGAAGAACTCGCTGCCGTTCGTCCCCGCCCCCTGGTTCCCGTACGCGATGGTGCCGCGCGGGTAGGTCTCCTTGCCGGTCACCTCGTCGGCGAACCGGTAGCCGGGCCCGCCCTCCTCGGCCCGGTAGATGTCACCGCACTGCAGCACGCCCAGGCGCGTGGTGTCGGTCAGCCGCCAGCACTGGGTCATCGTGTAGAACCAGTTGCGCGCCAGGTGGGCGAAGTTCTCCACGCCGCACGGTGCGTTGGCGCGGTCGAGGTTCGCGACGACCACGCCGTAGTTGGTCACGATGGTGACCTTCACGGTGCCCTTGGCCGGCACGGTCGCGGGCGGGGGCTGGACGGGGCGCGCCGCCGGGTTCTCGGGCGTCGGGATGAAGTCGCACTTCGCGGTCGGCGGGGTGGCCGGGGCGGCGGCCGCGACCGGCGCCAGCACGACCATCATCAACACAGCGAGCAGTAGCCTCATGAGTGCCGACCGTAGTCGTCGCAAAACACCTTGTCAGCCCACCTAGGTTCGGTTGCATGGGGGATGAGCGGTACGGCGAGGACATCGCACTTGTGGTCGATCTGGACGTTCCGGAGGCCGCCCGGCTGATCTCGGAGCGGCTCGCGATCGAGCTGGGACCGAATGATCCGTACGGCCACAGGGGTTTCAGCGGGTTCGACGCTTCCGGCGCTTATGTGCGGGTGTGCAAGACCGGTGGTGTCTACGGAGCGTCGGGCGAGTTCCGGCCGTACTACCCCGAACCCTCGACGGTCGCGGTGCGCGCCACGACGATCGCCGGCGAGATCGTGGCGGCGCTGTCCGGACCGCCGTTCCGCCTGCTTGTCGTCGCACCGGGGCCGACGCTCGAGGAGTTGGAGAAGGAAGCGACCTGGCGCCGGCTGCTGGGTGAGCTCAGGGACGAGGGCTGGGAGGTGGTTCTGGACGGCACGGCCGCTCCCGTCGCGCTCGACGGTCGGCTGCCCAGCGGCGAGAGCTTCTACCTGCGCTGCCGCTGGAGCGTGTGCAGTCTCGAAGTCGACGACGTCGAAGTGGAGGAGGTCGAGCTCGAAGGCGAGTTCTCCGCGAGCTACCTCCTTCCCGACGACGCGGTTGCCGTTCTGCGCGAGCTACATCAGCGCTGGCTCAGGCGCTGACGGCTGTTCGGCGGCAACCCGGCGGCGCGGCTTGCGTTCCAGCCACCACTGCGAGATCAGCAGCGGGATCGTCCACCCCACCCACGTCGCGATCCCCGAGATCGCGTTCGGCAGCTCCGCCTCCGGCACCCGGTCCGCCAGCAACAGGAACGCGACCACGCCCCAGATCCGGTTCGTGATGATCGAGAGCGTCAGCACGAAGCTGCGGATCATCCACTTGCGGTGGTCGCGGAACTGGCGCCGCCGGGCCGCCTGCCACGCCAGCCAGGTGAAGGTCAGCCACAACAGGGCGAGCAGCACGTTGCTCACCTGTGCGACCGGGCCGAACGGCGTCATCCAGCCGATCACCAGGCCGGACAGGCCCGCGGGCAGCACGCCGGCCAGCACGTAGACGCGGCCTACGCGGCGGTGCCAGGCGGGGAAGCGCGAACGGAACCACGGCCAGATCTGCACCACGCAGGTCAAGATCGCGACCGACGCGCAGACGACGTGCATCACCAGGAACGGGTAGTGCGGTCCCCAGTCCGATTGCACGCGTGCCTGCAGCCGGTCACCGGTCAGATAGGGCGGCAGCGAGAACGCCACGAACGCCACCACCACGAAGGCCAACGGGCCTACCCAAGGCTTGCGCAACCACGTCATGGCCTCACGATCGCCAACACCGCTTACCGATCACGCACCGCTCGCTGACGCGGGTGCTGTAGTGCGGTTCTGACACCTCGCTGACACCTGACGGGGTGTAGCTGTCAGGTTGCTGTGAGCGCATCTCAGCAGTGTCAGCGCCATGAAGTCGGCAGCCCAGATCGACCGGCTGCAGGACGAACTGGGCTTGCTGAGGGGGCGCGCTGTGACCGGCTACATCACCGACTGACTTTCCTGCTGTCAAAGGCAATTCCACGAGGGAGAAGCATGTTCGTCAGGATTGCCGGCACCGTTGGCACCGCGGCGCTGGTCATCGGAGCACTGCTCGGGATCGCGTCGCCGGCGAACGCCGAGACCAACCCGCACTGCGGTCGGGTGGACAAGATCGGCAGCACCGCCTACATCAAGTCGGGCAGCACGACGATCGCGTCGGTGAAGCAGTTCAAGGGCTGCAACAAGAACTGGTCCTACACCTACGTGTGGGAGGGCTTCCGCAGCTCCCACAGCGGCACCTGGTGGGCGTGCTCCGGTGTCTCCACCAGCGGCGGGCTGCAGGACTACAAGTGCGGCGGCAACCACCAGGTGGAGGTCTGGTCCTCCGGCGCCAACACGCTGTCCGTCTGCACCAAGGCATACGGACAGCTCGAGTGGTCCAACGGTGAAGGCTCGACCGCCACGGACCGGCAGTGCTGAACCTCCGCAGGACCGCGCTGACGGCGGTCGCCGCTCTGGCCGTGCTGACGCCCCTCGTGAGCGCCGGCACCGCCCAGGCCGAGGTTCGCGCGTTCACGGCGACGACCGTCCTCGACGGCCGCACCGTCAAGGACCCGAACGTGCCGGTCGGCCAGAAGCGCGTCGCCGACATGTACGTCAAGGGTCAGAAGGTCAACATCGTCTGCCAGGACACCGGTCCCGAGTACGGCGGCAAGAAGATCTGGGACCTCACCACCGAGGGGCTGTGGATCCCGGACGGCTACACCAGCAACACGTCGGACACGATGGTGCTGCCGAAGTGCGCCACCTCGAAGTCCTTCCCCGCCAAGGTCGACCTCAACGGCCGCAAGAACAAGGGTGACGCCGCAACGGCACCCGGTTCGGTCGTCGACAAGTACAAGGCGGGACAACAGGTTCCGGTCAAGTGCCAGGCGCAGGCCGAGAGCGGCACGATCTGGGACCTCACCACGGACAACCTGTGGGTGCCCGACAACTACGTCAAGACCGGCACCGAAGGTCATGTGCAGGGCTTGCCGCGCTGCGACACCGACGGCATCGAGCCGGGCGAAGAGCCTCCCGGCAACGTCGTGCACGGCCGCAGCAACGGTCCCGCGGGGCCGGCCACCGGCACCAACGCGGAGAAGGTCCAGCGCGTGATCGACACCGCGAAGTCCCAGCTGGGCAAGGGACATCTCTACTCGTGGGGCGCGGGTGGCAAGGGTGGCGCGTCGTACGGCGTTCACCACTACCCGGACAACGACCCGTCACAGGGTGACGACTACAACCGGCTCGGCTTCGACTGCTCCGGCCTGACGCTGTACGCCTTCTGGAAGGGCGCGGGCCTCGACATCGGTGCCTGGACGGGTGCGCAGAACACCAAGGGCCGCGCGGTGGCCATCTCCGACCGCAAGCCGGGCGACCTCGTTTTCTGGGGCCGTGCCGACAACGACTCGGACGTCACCACGCACGTCGCGCTTTATCTGGGCGACAACAAGATCCTGGAAGCCTCGCCACCGCGCAACGGGCAGAGCATCCGGATCAGTGATCTCAACAGCCATGGCACGCCGTATTCCAAGGTCCGCCGGATCTTCGGGTAAATCGAGGGGAACGAACATGAACGTCAAGAGAATGCTCTCCGGAGTCGCAGGACTCGCGATCGGGCTGGGGGTGCTGGTGATCGGTGGCCCGCAGGCCAATGCCGCCACCAACTTCGAGATGCCGTTCCCGTGTGGACAGACCTGGTCGGGCAACACCAGGAGCAACCACAGCCCGGCGCAGGCGGTCGACCTGAACCGCGGCGCGGACGAGGGTGACGCGGTGGTCGCCTCCGCGGCCGGCAAGGTCTCCAAGGTTCGCAACGAGGGCAGCCAGAGCTACGGCCGCTGGATCGAGATCGACCACGGCAGCGGCTGGACCACGCGCTACGCCCACCTCTCCGCGCAGCGGGTGTCGGTCGGCCAGAGCGTCTCGCAGGGCCAGACGATCGGCAACGTCGGCAACACCGGCGGCTCGACCGGTGCCCACCTGCACTACGAGCAGCTGCTGAACGGCTCGCCGCAGCGCATCAAGTGGAGTGGCGACACGATCCTGTACTACGGCACCCAGAACTACAAGTCGAAGAACAAGTGCGGCGGCGGTGGCACCACCAACCCGTACACCCCGGAAGAGGCCTGTGGCGACGGCTACAAGGTCATCGACGGCGCGAACGTGGTCGGTGCCCGCGTTTCCCTGCTGTACAACGCCTCCAACGGCTACAACTGCGTCGTCGCGATCAAGACCACGAAGATCGGTGCGGCGTCCGACGTCGGCGCGTTCCTCGAGGTGCAGGGTGAAGCCCGCACGACCGACCGCGACGAGTACGGCTACTACGCGGGCCCGGTGAAGAAGAAGGCGCCCGGCAAGTGCGTCAAGTGGGGCGGCATGGTCGGTTCCTCCAGCTACACCAGCGCTTTCGAGCACTGCGACTGATTTCCGAGATCCTTTGAGCAGAAGGGTTCACGGTGGTGAAGAGATTCGCGTTCGCAGCGCTGACAGGTGCTCTGCTCGGCGTGTTCTTCGGTACGGCTCCGGCTTCCGCGGCGACGGCACGCAACGGCGTGTGCGAGTCCGGCGAGTTCTGCCTGTACTACAACAGCGACCAGCAGGGTTCGCTTTCCGACTTCGACACTTCGATCTCCGACTACGGCGACTCCCAGCCGTCTTGCTACGACTTCAAGAGTGCGGGCAACGGTCAGGGCGTCTGCGTCAAGAACAACGCGGCCTCGGTGTGGAACCGCACGAGCAGCTCGGTGACCGTGTACTTCAACAGCGGTTTCGGCGGTACCAACCAGGCGTTCGCGGCGGGTGCGAAGGACGACCTCAAAGCGGGCTTGAAGAACGAGAACGCCTCACACCGCCTCGCCGACAACGGCGACCCGGACCCGGAGCCGGGTGACCCCTACCCGACGCCGCCGGAGAACACGAACCCCTCACAGGCCGTCCGCGCACCGCAGGCCTCCGCTCGCACGGCGTTCGTGCGCACGCAGATCGCCGACCTGACCGGTGAGCGCCAGTGCTACGTGGGCGACTACCGGCCCGGTGAGCCGTCGACGAGCAACCACAACACCGGCAACGCGCTCGACTGCACCATCTCGGACGCGATCGGCAGGTACCCGAACGCCACCCAGAGGGCGCAGGGCTGGAAACTCGCCAACTGGCTCAAGCAGTACGCGATCCGGCTCGACGTCCGGTACGTGATCTGGGACGGCAAGATCTGGAGCGTCGCCCGTGCTTCTGAGGGCTGGCGCACCTACACCGGGGGCAGCGGTGTGACGGCTGGACACTACGACCACGTCCACGTGTCCATGCAGAACCCGTACGGCGACTGATCGGTCAGCTGACCAGGCTGTCCAAGAGGTTGTCCCTGCGCAGACCGGGTGTGCCGAGCAGTTCGGCCGCCCGGTCCGCGTGCTTTTCCCGCCCTGCCTTGGCGAGCACGAGGTGTGCGACACCCTCGCCGTACCGATCGCCCCGAGCACTGGTGATCTCCAGGCAGCGCTCGGCGTCCTTGGTGGCCTCCTCGGTCTTTCCCGCCGCCAGCAACACTTCCGCGCGGCACAGCAGAGCCTGCCACTCGTCGTTGTGCTCGCCCGTCAACCGGCACAGCTCGATGCACTCGCCCAGCGCGTCCAACGCCTCGTCCAACCGGCCGAGTTTGAACAGCGCCTGGCCCTGTGAGGCCAGCGCGTACGCCGTTCCGGCCGCGTCATCGTGCTCACGGGCGTGTTCGAGGCTCTCCGTTGCGGCGTCGAACGCCTGCTCGTAACGTCCGGCGACCTGGTGCACTTGCGCGAGCGCGGACAGCGGAACCCTTTGTGCACCAGCGGGTCCGTGTTCCGCGGTGAGCTCGAGCGCCTGCGTGAGGGTGTCCGCGGCCCGGTCGAGCTCACCCAGTTCGCGCTGGATCGTGCCGATGCCGGCGAGCGCACGGCCCTGCCCGAACGGGTCGTCGGCGCGTGCCTCCAGCACCTCTTCGAGCTGTGCGCGGGCGACGGCGAACTCACCGATCCGCCGATTCGCGGCCGACCGCACCAGAAGCGCCGTCTGCAACGCCGCGGAGGTGTCGATCGTCCGCGCCGCCCGGTCCGCGATCTGGCCGAGCTCGATCAGGTCCGCGACTCTGTCCTGTTTGAACAGATGCGGGTACAGCATGTGCGCGATCGCCAGCGCATGTTCCGCCAACGACGGCTCGTCCATCGTGGAACGCGCTGCTGCCAGCAGGTTCTCGGCCTCGTCCGTCAACCACCGCAACGGCTCGTCGATTTCCTGGAAGCCGGCGGAGTTCGTCAGAGCGCCGTAAGCATGCGGTCGCAGCTTCTTCAGCACGGCGGCCAAAGTCTCGCGGTAGTAGGTCAAGGCACGGGTGAGAGCGTCGTGCCTCTCCTCGTTCACGTGCTCTGCGCCGAACAACCGGAGCAGGTCGTGCACCCGGTACCGCTCCGGCCCGCACGGTTCGACGAGCTTGGCGTCCACCAACGGGTCCAGCGCCCGATCGACGTCGTCCTGTCCGAGCAACGCCCGTGCGGCCGGCTCGCCGACCGTCGGCACGTTGAGACAGCACAGCAGGGTGAACGCTCTGGTCGAGGACTCGTTCAGGCCCTCGAAGCTCAGCTGGAAGCTCGATCGCACCCCGAGGTCGTCGAAGTGCAGCTCGTCCAGCCGGTGCCGCTGGTCCGCGAGCCGCTTCGCGAGGTTCGCCGTCGTCCAGTCCGGCCGTGAGCGCAACCGCGCGGCCGCGATCGTGAGCGCGAGCGGCAGGTAGTCGCAGGCTTTGGCCACCTGCTCGGCGGCCGGGCCGGAGTCGCCCAGCAACCGCAGCGCGTCGGCTTCCGGCAACGGGTCGAGCCGGACGTGCCGCGCGCTCAGCGTCGCCAGCATGCGGCGGCTGGTGATCAGCACGGACGACCCCGCCTCACCCGGCAGCAGCGGGCCGACCTGGGCCGCGTCCACCGCGTTGTCCAGCAGCACCAGCACTTTGCGCCGGGCGAGTGTCGACCGGTAGAGCGCGGCGGCTTCGGAGGCGTCGGTGGGCACCGCCAGCGGTGGCGTGCCGAGCGCGCGCAGGAACCGCCTGATCACCTCGGCGGGGGAGAGCGGCGACCGTCCCGGCGTGGCGCCGTGCAGGTCCACGTACAGCTGACCGTCCGGGAAGCGCTCGACCATCGCGTGCGCCGCGGCGGTGGCGAGCGCGCTCTTGCCCTGTCCTCCGGGGCCGTGCACGGCGATCACCGGCTCCGCGGCATTGGTGATCAGCTCGATCTCCGCACGCCGTCCGACGAACGGGTCAGGCCTCGCGGGCAGCTCGCGCGGGACGGCCGGGATGTCGCCCTGCAGGATCGCCGAGTGCAGGTCCTTGAGCTCCTGCCCCGGATCGAGCCCGAGCTCCTCGGCCAGGTGCCGCCGGCCCCGGTCGTACGTCCGGAGCGCGTCCGCCTGCCGTCCGCTGCGGTGCAACGCGACCATGAGCGCGCCCCGCAGCCGTTCCCTGGTCGGGTGATCGTCGACGAGCGCGGTCAGCTCGCTGATCACCTCGTGGTGCCGGCCGTCCTTGATCGCTTTGTCGACACGTCTCTCCGTCGCCGCGAGCCGCTCCTCGTCCAACTGGCTCGCGAGCTGCGTGTTCCTGGTCAGCTCGGCCAGCGCGGGCCCGCGCCAGTACCCCAGCGCCTCGTCCGGGTCCTCGGCGTCGCGGAAGAGCCGCAGGTCGAGCGAGCCGTCGGGGATGTCGAGCCGGTACCCCTGCCGCGACCACTCGAGCGACACCCCGGGAAGGTCCTTCAACGCCCTTCTGAGCTGCGACACGTGCACCTGCACGGCCTTGCGCGCGCTGGCGGGCGGATCGCCGTCCCACAGGATCGACATCAGGTGGTCGACGCTGACGGTCTGTCCGGCGTGCGCCAGCAGCAACACGAGGACCTGGCGCGGTTGGCCCGCGGGAACGTGCACGTCCCGCTGCCCGTGCGTGACGAGCAGCGGCCCAAGCACCCCGAACCGAACGCCGTCCACGAACCCACGATATCCGGCGAGACGGTGAAAGTGCTGTGGACAAGAGACGACGACATGCGACACGACTCCTGCCGTCCATTGTCCTGTCCGCTTGGCGGGATCACGCCGTTTTCACACGGCCGCTGATGGCAAATGTTCCCGGTTGAAGCCGGTGACTGACCAGCGAGTCAGAAAAACGCTCGAAGCGGCCGCGGAAGCACCGCGTTGCACCCCTCGGGTGTCCGCCAACAGGTCGAAGGCGCGATCATGGACGCCATCTCGTTGACACGAGGTGCGCGAATCACCGTCAAGCAGGGAAAAGTCGTGCCAAAATCGTGCGGGGACTACCCGCGGGCGCGGATCGGCGACACACCCGAGATCTGTGGCGTCGGACGAGCCCGTGGGCGGATTGGGTGAGCTGGCGTACCCGGCTGCCGCAGCGGCACTCGGATTTCTTTCACACGGAAAGCAGAACAGTGATTTGCGGTAGCGTCCGTATTAGTGGGTCACCTCATTGGAGTAACGGCGGTGCCGCGAACATCCCAAGTCGGGCATCATCGTCAAGCTCGACCAAGTCGTAGAACGAGGGGTCTCGTGTGACCATCTTCCGTGCCGGCCGGACCGGAGCGTGGTGGATGTACCTGGTGGCAGGTCACCTGCTGCTGGGTGTCTACTACCTGATTCCGGTCAGCCCTGCGGGGACAACGGGACAAACGGTGCGTGTGGTGCTCTACTGCACGATCAGCGCCTCGGCCGCCATCGCCACATTCGCGGGTGTCAAGCGCAACCGTCCCCAATGGAGGCGGCCGTGGGTGTTCCTCGCACTCAGCCAGGTCGTTTACGCGGTCGCCGACCTCACGTTCTACGCGTCGCACTACATCTTCGAGTACACCGTTTATCCCTCGTACGCGGACATCTTCTACCTCGGGCATTACCCGTTGATGGTCGCCGGTGTGATCCTGCTGATCCGCCGCCGCACTCCCGGGCTCGACCTGCCCAGCCTGCTCGACGCCGCGGTGCTCGCGGTCGTCGCGGGCATGGCGTCCTGGCTCTTCGTGATCGGCCCGCAGGCGCGGCTCACGTCACCGGTCCTGGTGAAGATCGCGTCGCTTGGCTACCCGATGATGGACCTCGCCCTCTTCGTCGTGGCCCTCCGGCTGATCTTCGGCGCCGGACCGCGTCCTCGCGCGTTCGTCCTGCTGACGGCGAACCTGCTGGGCATCCTCACCGCGGACACGATCTACGTGCTGCAACGCCTCGACGGCAGCTACCACGCGGGAAACTTCCTCGACGCCATCTGGTTGTCGGCGAACCTGTGCATCGGTGCCGCCGCGCTGCACCCCACGATGACGCGGCTCGTCGACCGCGCGCACGTCAAGGACGTCGGCCTGAGCCGTGGCCGGATCATCGCGCTGTCGTCGGCCGCGCTCGCCGCGCCGATCCTGATGCTGGTCCACGACGTCGGCGACTCGGCGCAGGACGTCCTGGTGCTCGCGGCGGGTGGTGCGCTGCTGTCGTTGCTGATCATCGCCCGGCTCGCGGGGCTCGTCGCGGACCAGCGCAAGCTCGCGATCACCGACAGCCTCACCGGGCTGCACACGCGCAGGTTCTTCGAAGCCCAGCTGCCGTTGGAGATCTCGCGCGCACGGCGCAGCGACGGGTCGGTCGCGGTGTTCATCATCGATGTCGACCGCTTCAAGTCGATCAACGACAACTACGGCCACCCGGCGGGCGACGACGTCCTGATCGAGGTCGCGGCACGGCTGCGCGCCGCCTCCCGCGCGGGTGAGGTGCTCGCCCGGTACGGCGGCGAGGAGTTCGCGCTGCTCGTGCCGGACGCCGGTCCCGGCCGGTTGTCGGTGATCGCGAACCGGCTGCGTGAACGGGTGGCGGAGAAGCCGATCCCGGTCAACGCGGGCAACGACGACATCCCGTTGTCCGTCACGGTGTCCGTCGGCTCGGCGAGCTTCCCGACGCACGGCGACGGCCCCGACGACATCGTGGTGATCGCGGACCGCGCGCTGTACGCGGCGAAGGCGGCCGGGCGCAACAGGATCGCGGTCGGCCCCGAACCGCTGCCCGCGGTCGACCCGGACACCGACGGCGCGATGGCGGAGTTCCTCTGCCAGGTCGCCGACCGGGTGGACGGGTGGCTGCACCGCTACGACCACAGCCGGTCGGTGTCGCGCTGGGCGGGCGTCGCCGCGGGGGAGTTCGGGCTCGACGCGCCGACGATCAGGGTCGCGCAGCTCGCCGGACGCCTGCACGACATCGGCAAGATCATCATTCCCGAGGTGGTGCTGACCAAGCCCGGTGCGCTGTCCGAGGAGGAGTGGCGGTTGCTGCGGCAACACCCCGACTTCGGCTACCGGCTCGCGCGGATGGTGCCGGGGTTCGCGGGCGTGGCGCACGTGATCAGGCAGCAGCACGAGCGCTACGACGGCGAGGGCTACCCGGACAAGCTGCGCGGCGCGGACATCCGTGCGGAAGCAAGGATTTTGTCCGTGTGCGTCGCCTGGGCCGCGATGCGGTCAAATCGTCCACATCAGACAGCGCTGGACGAAAACCGCGCCAGGCGCGAACTCTGGGCCGGCCGCGGCGAACAGTTCGATCCGGACGTGGTGGACATGTTCCTCGATCTGCACAGTCAGGGCACCATCGGAATGTTGCGTCCGTCCGGTTTGTCCATTCAGGAGGCCGGCTTCCCGGCGGACTTCCGGCCTTGATCATCCGGTGATGGCATGCTCTGCGCCATGAGCACGGAGTACGCCATCCCCGCAGAGGTGCCGAGTCCGGAACGTCCGGCGCCACCGGGTGGGCCCGTCGGGAGGTGGCTGCTCGCGGACCGCGTGGCGCCGTCCGGGCCGGAGAGTCACGAGTCGCACGCCAAGCCGCACGCGTGGTGGAAGGTCATGACGCTGACCGGCGTCGACTACTTCTCCACGCTGTCGTACCTGCCGGGCATCGCCGCGCTGGCCGCGGGCGCGCTGTCGCCGCTGGCGACGTTGCTCATCGTGGCTCTGACCCTGCTCGGCATGCTGCCGATGTACCGGCGGGTGGCGAAGGAGAGCCCGAACGGCCAGGGCTCGGTGGCGATGCTGGAGGACCTGCTGCCGTTCTGGCGCGGCAAGATCTTCGTGCTGGTCCTGCTCGGGTTCGTGGCGACCTCGTGGATCATCACGATCACCCTGTCCGCGGCCGACGCGTCGGTGCACGCGCTGGAGAACCCGTACGCCCCCGAGGCGTTGCACGGCCACGAGATGGCGCTGACCATCGTGCTGCTGCTGATCCTCGGCGGTGTGTTCCTGATGGGCTTCAGCGAGGCCGTGGGCGTCGCGATCCCGTTGGTCGCGGTGTTCCTCGCGCTCAATGCGGTCGTGGCCGTAGTCGGTCTGGTGGACGTCTTCGCGACGCCGGACGCGCTGCAGCGGTGGATCGACGCCCTGGGAGCGCACGGCAACGGGTTCTTCGGCGTGATCGGCCCGGCGATCCTGGCGTTCCCGCTGCTCGTGCTCGGTTTGTCCGGCTTCGAGACCGGTGTCAGCATGATGCCGCTGGTCTCCGCGGACGGGAAGACGCCGGAAGAGCGCCTGGAGAGCCGGGTGCGCAACACCCGCAAGCTGCTCACGACCGCCGCGTTGATCATGTCGGTGTACCTGATCGCGACGTCGTTCATCACCACCGTGCTGGTGCCGCAGGACAAGTTCGCCGAGGGCGGCCCCGCGAACGGACGTGCGCTGGCGTACCTCGCGCACGAACTGCTCGGCGAGGCGTTCGGCACGGTCTACGACATCAGCAGCATCCTGATCCTGTGGTTCGCCGGCGCGTCCGCGATGGCCGGTCTGATCAACATCGTGCCGCGTTACCTGCCGTCCTACGGCATGGCACCGGAATGGGGCCGCGCGGTCCGTCCGGTCGTGATCGTCTACACGATCATCTGCATCATCATCACGATCATCTTCAAGGCCGACGTCAACGCGCAGGCCGGCGCGTACGCCACCGGCATCCTGGCGATGATGGTGTCCGGCTCGTTCGCGGTCACGGTGTCCGCGTGGCGCAAGAAACAACGCGGCGCGACGATCGGTTTCACCGTGCTGACCCTGGTGCTGCTGTACGCGTTGGTGGAGAACGTGATCGAGAAGCCGGACGGCATCACGATCTCGTTCGGCTTCATCCTCGGCATCGTGGTGATCTCGTTGGTGTCGCGCATCTCCCGCACGACCGAGCTGCGCGTCGACAAGATCAAGTTCGACGAGAAGGCGCGCCAGTTCATCACCGACACGATCGAGAACGACGGCCGGATCACGTTGATCGCGAACCGCCGCCAGGCCGGGGACAAGGCGGAGTACGACGAGAAGGAGACCGAGCAGCGCGGCATCAACCCGGTGCCGGGCAGCGCGGACGTCATCTTCCTGGAGATCGACATCGTCGACCCGTCGTCGTTCAGCCACGTCCTGTGCCTGCAGGGCGTCGAGGTCGACGGTCACCGGATCCTGCGTGCGTCCGCGCCCGCAGCCCCGAACGCGATCGCGGCGATCTTGTTGGCATTGCGCGACTCCACCGGAGTAATCCCGCACGCGCACTTCGAGTGGTCGGAAGGCAATCCGCTGGGGCACCTCTTCCGCTACCTGATTCTCGGCCGCGGGGACACTCCTCCGGTCGTACGCGAAATCATCCGCTCGGCGGAGAAGGATCCGACCCGACGGCCACGCGTGCACGTCGGATAGCTGCAAGACTTCCCCCGGTACGTCCGACTGCAGGGGGAAGGACGCTCAATGTTTCGCCAGCTTTTGATCGCTTGCGTTTCGTTTGTGCTTGTGGCAGCAGGGATTGCTCCTGCTGCCGCAAGCGGGTCCGGTACTCGGCCGGTGCGTTCGTGCGCCGATCTGGTGCGCTCGTTCGACGTTCCGGACGCGCGCACTCGCGTCACAACGGCCGCGGTCGTCTCCGGGACAACGGAGTTCTGCGACGTGCGCGGCACGATCGAGCCGAACATCGGATTCCAGCTGAAGTTGCCGACCCGCACGTTCAAGGGCCGCTACCTCCAGTACGGCTGTGGCGGATTCTGCGGACTCATCACCGATCCGGCCTTTCCGCAGGGCTGTGGACCGGCGTTCGGTGACGCGGCGGTCGCGGCGACCGACGACGGGCACCAGGTATCGCCGGAGAACCCGTTCGACGCGACCTGGGCCGCGAACAACCAGAAGGCCCGCGACGACTACTTCTACCGCGCGCCACACGCGTTGTCGAAGGTGTCCAAGACGATCATCAAGACGTTCTACGGCAAGGCACCCGCTCAGTCGTACTTCAACGGCTGCTCGAACGGAGGCCGCGAAGCACTGCTGCTGGCCCAGCGCTACCCGCACGACTTCGACGGGATCATCTCGGCGGCACCGGCCGCCTACTACACCGCGCTGATCGGCTACCAGGCGTGGATCGCGCGCAACGCCATCCCGAACGACAAGATCCTCCTGTTGCACAGCGCGGTGATGACGGCGTGCGACGGCCTCGACGGGTTGGTGGACGGCCAGATCGAGGACCCGCGGCTGTGCAAGTTCGATCCCGGTGCGCTGGCGGGTCAGCTGACCGACGACGAGATCGCGCGGGTTCGGCGGCTCTACGCCGGACCGTCCGATCACGGCGTGCGGCTCTACCCCGGCGGCCAGCCCTACGGCTCGGAGATCTCCTGGACGTTCTGGCTGAACCCGTCTCCGGGCCTCGGCCGGGGTGTCGCCGCGGAGCTGGCCGACAACGCGCTGAAGAACCTCGTCTACCCGATTGGAAAGCCGCATTCGTCGCTCGCGGACTTCGAGTTCACGCTCCGCGAGTTCCGGCGAGTGGTCCCGGAGACGGTGAAGGCGAACTCGTTGTCGCTCGACCTGCGGGAGTTCCGCCGGTCCGGCGGCAAGCTGATCATCTGGCACGGCGCCGGTGATCAGGGCATTCCGTTCGAGAGCACGCTCGACTACTGGCAGCGCCTGACCGGCGGCAAGTCGCCGGACTGGGCGCGGCTGTTCGTGGTGCCGTCGATGTGGCACTGCGAGGGCGGTGACACGCTGACCAACTTCGACCCGTTCCGCGAGCTCGTCTCATGGGTGGAAGGCGGCCAGGCGCCTTCACGCGTGATCGCCGAGGGCCGCGACGAGGCGGGCAACGTCGTGCGCACCCGTCCTGTGTTCCCGTATCCGTTGCGCGCCAAGTACGACGGTTCGGGTTCGATCGACGACGCGGCGAACTTCGTTGCGGCGCCGGGGTTCGGCTTCTCGGACCGGATCCGGTGGGCCGGTGAGGATCTCTACCACCGACCCGGACCTGTTGCGCCCTAACGGAACTTTTCAACCGCTGCGGCGATGGCGCGATCCATGCTGTTGCCCTCCATGATGACGTGCCCGGCGTCGTTCAGAATGATCAGTTCGGCGTCGGGCCACCTCTTCGCGACCTCCCACGCGGTGCGCAGCGGCCCGCCGAAGTCGTTGCGGCCGTGGATGAGCACGCCGGGGATGCCCTTGAGCCTGTCCAGGTTGTCGAAGATGTAGTTGGGCTTCAGGAACGCCCCGTTGCCCCAGTAGTGGGTGACCGTTCGCGCCAGCTCGTAGCGCACGGCCGGGTCCGCGTACCGGGTTCCCTCGAACTCGTTGTCGCCACCGGTGATCGTCGACAGGTCCCACTTGCTCCAGTCCCAGGCGGCCTTCTCGCGAGTTGCCGCGTCCGGTGAGTTGAGCAGCTTGTTGTAGGCGAGGGCCAGGTTGCCGTCGCGATCCTCTTCGGGAACGCCTTCCTGGAACGCGTCGAAGTAGTCCGGGTAGAACAGGCCCAGCCCGCGGGTGAGCCACTCGAACTCTTCCGGGCGGGACGCGGTGACGGCGGGGATGATGATCTCGCTGACCCGGTCCGGGTGCGCGATGGCGTAGGCGAGGATCAGGGTGGAGCCCCAGGAACCGCCGATGAGCAGCCACTTCTCGATGCCGAGATGCTCTCGCAGCTTCTCCGCGTCGTCGATCAGGTGCTGGGTGGTGTTGTGCTCCATGCTGGTGGACGGGTCGCGGACCGGCGGGGTGCTCTTGCCGCACCCGCGCTGGCTCCACAGCACGAGCTTCCAATGATCGGGGTCGAAGTCCTCACGCCATCGGGTGTTCAGCCCGGAGCCTGGACCGCCGTGGAAGACGCACGCGGGCTTGCCGTCGGGGTTGCCGCTCACCTCCCAGTGGACGAGCTGGCCGTCGCCGACGTCGAGCATGCCCTGGTCGTAGGGCTCCACCTGTGGATACATCCAGAGAGGGTATGGGCGGGAACGTCGACACGCCCACTGCCTTTTCAGCGGCGGGCGTGTGAGCGAAAGCGGGATCCTGCTGCGGTGTCAGGACTTCCGCTTGGCGGCGATCTGGTCGATGACCTCGGTCTGCGACACCACGATCTTGCCGGCCAGCGCCTTCGAGCCGACGTGCACGCCCTTGGCCTGCGCGTTCTTGGCCATGTCCACACCGCTGCGCAGGTGCCGGGACAGTGCGGCGAGGAACAGTTCGTCGAACTGCTTGCCCGTGGCCGCCTTGAGCGACTCGACGTCCTTGGCGGTCATCATGCCCGCCATCTTGTGCGCCGCGGCGGCGTCGTCGCCGGGCACCGGGATGTTCCACGACCGGAGGTAGGTCGCCATCTGCTCGATCTCGCCGGCCTCGACGGTGGCGATCTTGCCGGCCACGTCGGTGACGAACGGGTCCTGGGACTTCTCCGCCGCGAGCTTGGAGATCTCGATGGTCTGGCGGTGGTGGGGGATCATCTGCAACGAGAACGTCGCATCATCCTTGTTGGCCGCCGGTTCGCTGGGGTTACCACCACCTCCGACCGATGAACAGCCCGTCAATGCCAGCAGTCCCAGCACGATGATGAGCAGACGCGCTCGCATGAAGCCTCCCGTCACGGTTCCCTGAAGAGGGATACGGGTGGCCGATGTGTCCGGTTCAGCGAAACTTCTGGAACCTAAGTGGTTCCGGAACAGCCCAGCTTGTCGAGGGCTTCCGCCACGCCGAAGACCACGTAGGGGTGGCCGAGCGGGAGCGGTG
This sequence comes from Lentzea alba, assembly GCF_011067745.1. Classification (GTDB taxonomy): domain Bacteria; phylum Actinomycetota; class Actinomycetes; order Mycobacteriales; family Pseudonocardiaceae; genus Lentzea; species Lentzea alba. The sequence goes on along the minus strand of NZ_JAAMPJ010000001.1, from coordinate 920,239 downwards.
CCGGGATCCGGTCGTCCGGGACCTCCTGGCTGCGGGCCACCACCTGGGCGAACGGCGCGTCGACGGCCACCTCGGGGTCGACGAGCAGGACCGAGCGCACCAGGTCCTCGTGGCCGCGGACGAGATCGACGACCTCGGCCGCCATCGGGCCGCTGGTGACCACGTCGAGCACGGTCCGGGGGTCGTCGCGGTGCTTGGTCAGCACCGCGTCCACAGTGGACTTCCACTCCGGCGCGGCCGGTACTCGCAGCCACACGATGCGCAGCCTGTCCGTCAACGTGCGCCAGGTCGCGGGAATCTCGTCGTGCAGGGCCTCTCCGGCTGGATCGATCACGAGCAAGGTGGTGGCCCCGGCCGGTCCGTCGGCCACGACACCTGGTCCGGTCGCCCTGGCGGGCTCGCTGAAATCACGCATGACCGGGGCTACCCAGCGAGGTGGCGGTTTGCACCCAGTACCAGTGACCCGATTGGTCTGGTTGACCACTTTCCGAAGCCGGGTTTATGGTCTAGACCACACCGAAACTTGATCGGCGAGCGATCCTGCCGCTCCCGGTTCCCGCCCCCTGCACCGGGGTTCACCCCGCCTGGGAACGATCCAAGGAGTTCGGACGATGAAACTCACCCGAAAAGCGGCGCTGGTCCTGGCCGCAGTCCCTGCAATCGTGTTCATCACGCCGACCGGTACGGCCGGCGCACACGGTTACGTGTCCTCGCCGGCCAGCCGTGCCGCGCAATGTGCGGCGGGCGTCGTCGACTGCGGCCCCACCGGTCCCCGTTACGAACCGCAGAGCGCGGAAGGTCCCAAGGGCCAAACGACCTGCAGCGGTGGTACCCGCCAGGACTTCGAGGTGCTCAACGACGACAACAAGGGCTGGAAGGTCACCAATGTCGGCAGCACCATGACGGTGACCTGGACCTTCACCGCCCGGCACGCCACGCGCGACTACGAGTACTTCATCGGCGGCACGCGCGTCGGCTTCGTTGCCGGCAACAACCAGCAGCCGAACAACCCGACTTCCCACACGATCAACCTGGGAGGGTTCACCGGTCGCCAGAAGCTTCGCGCCGTGTGGAACATCGGTGACACGGTGAACGCGTTCTACTCGTGCATCGACATCAACATCGGTGGCGGCACGCCTCCTCCCACCACCACGACGGCTACTCCTCCGCCGACCACCACGACCACCACGACCCAACCGCCGGTCGGTGGCTCGTGGGCGCCGAACACGCCGTACGCGACCGGTGCGACGGTGACCTACGGCGGCGCGTCCTACCGCTGCCGCCAGGCGCACACGTCACTGACCGGCTGGGAGCCGCCGAACGCGGCCGCGTTGTGGGAGCGGATCTGATCCGATGAAGCGCCTGGTGATCGCACTCGCGGTCCTGGCGCTGGCGGGGTGCGGCGGAGAGGCGATCGTGCCGGAGGGCCAGGGAGCCCACGGTCACGGCGCGTCCTCCGCCGCACCACCCGTTCCGGCCGCCAGCGCGAGGTTCAACGACGCGGACGTCGTGTTCGCGCAGATGATGGTGGACCACCTGCAACTCGGCGTCAGCCTCTCGCAGGTGGCGTTGGCGAAGGCCACCAAGAAGGAGGCGAAGGACCTCGCGGGCGCCATCGACGCGACCCAGCGCGAGGAACTCTCGATGCTGAAGTCGTGGCTGAAGCTCTGGGGCAAGCCCGAGGACGGCGGCAAGGACCTGCACGCCGCGCACGGCGGCCAGCCGTTGCTCGACGACAAGGTCATCAGTGACACCAAGGACAAGAGCGGGGCCGAGTTCGATCTCGCCTTCCTCAACCTGATGGCCGGGCACCAGGGTGCCGCGGTCGAGATGGCCCTCGCGGAGAAGAAGGACGGCTCGAACCCGGAGGCCATCGCCTACGCCGAGCGCGTGACCACCATCCGGCAGGGCCAGATCTCGCAGATGCTGAAGGTCATCAGCGACCAGTAAGCGTTTGGTCAGCGGTCCGGCGTTCCCTTCCCGGTCATGGACGTACTGATCTCGGGAGCGGGCATCGCCGGACCCGCGCTCGCTCACTGGTTGTCACGCTTCGGCTTCTCGGTCACGGTCGTGGAACGCGCGTCGTCGCTGCGCAGCGGCGGTCAGGCCGTGGACTTCCGCGGCGAGGTGCACTTCTCCGTGCTGCGGCGGATGGGCGTGCTCGACGCTGTGCTGGCCGCGCGGACCTCGCCGCGCGACATGGTGTTCCGGGGCGTCGGCGGCCGCGAACGGTCACGGCTGCCCGCCTCGTTCATCGCCGGGGAGGTGGAGATCCTCCGCGGCGATCTGTCGCGCCTGTTGTACGAGCTGAGCGCGGACGACGCCGAGTACGTGTTCGGCGACTGGATCACGTCGCTGCACGACGACGGTGCGGGGGTGGACGTGACGTTCGCGCGCGGGCCGTCCCGGAGGTTCGACTTCGTCATCGGGGCCGACGGGATGCGGTCCGGCGTGCGGCGCCTGGTCTTCCCGGAGTACCGCCCGAAGTTCCAGGGCTACTACTTCGCGATCTGGGACGCGGAGGGCGACGACTACGACATGACGTGTTCTCCCGGACTGGTGACCGCGCCGGGGTGGCTGATGTACAAGTCCTCGATCCCGCCCGACCTCATGCCGTACGAGGTGATCGCCCCCGGCGTGTACTTCGACTCGGTCAGCCGGGTTCGGATGCCGACGGTCAGCTCGGGCCGGGTCACGCTGATCGGCGACGCCGGGTACGGATCCACGCTGGGTGGCATGGGAACCGGGCTCTCGGTCGTCTCGGCGTACGTGCTGGCCGGGGAGATGGCCGCGGGCGGAGACGCTTTCGCGCGGTACGAAGCCCTGATCGGACCGTACGCGCGCGGCAGCCAGGGCAACGCCGGACTGTTCCTCGCCCCCGCGACCAAACTCGGGATGTGGCTCAGGGACCGGATGTTCGGCCTGCTGCCGAAGATGCCGAAGATCGCCCGGATGGATCTCCGCGCGGCGACCGCGATCAAGCTCCCCAACTACGCCTAGGCCCTATGTCTTAGCGGCGCTCATTCACTCACACCAACCCCACCAGCCCCATTTTTCGGCACGCGGGGACCCCGCGTACTACAGGAACGGACGAAAGGGCCCCGCGTCACCGTCGGCAGGGCGGGCGGGGTTGCGGTGGGTGATCGACGTGGTGTTGCTTCACTCGAACGGGGGCGGCTTTGAGGCGGGCCCCAGTTCGTTGAGGACCTCTTCCACGTGCTGCTTGGCCGCCGCGTGCATCCAGCCGAACCCCAGTTCTTGCTGGGCTTCTCGCAACAACGCTTCGGCGCGCGCCGGTTCTCCGCGGCGCTGGGCGATCTTGGCCAGACCGGCGTTCGCCAGCGCTCGGGTGGCGGCCAGACCGGCCTGCGTGGCCATCTCCAACGCCTGGAGGTAGTCGCGTTCGGCCGCGTCCTGGTCGATGTCGAGCAACCGGTCCGCGCGCCGCCCGCGCAGTTCCGCGAGTTCCTCCTTGGCGCCCAGTTCACCGACCGCCCGGAGTGCCTCGTCGGTGAGCGCGAGGGCCTCGCGCGGATCCTCGGTGAGGTTGGCCAGCACGTCCAGGACCTGGGCCGCGCCCCAGCGTTCGCCCAGGTCCTGGAACTGCCGCAGCGCCGCGCGGGACTGCTCGATCGCCTGCGCGCGGTCACCGTGCCGGGCCCAGGTGAGGTAGGAGTTGCTGAAGCCGATCAGGCCCTGGACCCACGGGTCGTCGCTGCGCTCGACCTCGTCCTGCAGGTCGGTGCGCGGCGCGGCGGGGTCGGGCGGGCCGGTGAGCATCGCCCACGCGATCAGCACGAAGGGTTGTTCGATCGGGCCGCGCAGCTGCGTGAGCACGGCCGGCACGCGTTCCGGAGCGGCCAGTGCGAGCAGGATCGCGTACCGCTCGGTCGTCTCCTCCTCGACGAGCGTGAGGAGTTTCTGGGCCACGCCTTGGACTTCCGTGCGGCTGCCCTTCACGTACCAGTACCACGAGAGATCGCTGACGAACTGCAGCGCCAGGTCCGGGTCGTGTTCGGTGGCCCACTCGACGGCCTGCAACAGGTTCGCGTGTTCGGCGGTCAGTCTGGTGAACCACTCCACCTGGTCTCGCCGGCGCAGCTCGGGATCCGCGCGACGAGCCAGTGCGTGGAAGTACGCGGTGTGCTCGGCGTCGACCCGTTTGTGCTGCGAGCAGAACTCGCGAATGGTCTCCAGCATGCGGTAGCGGCCATCGCCGGCCTCCACCAAAGACTTGTCCACCAACGCTTCCAGCACTTCGACGTCGTGCCCGCAGACCTGTTCGACGGCGTCCAGCGTCGCCCCGCCGCTGAACGTGGCCAATGCCGCCGCCAGGTCGCGTTCGTCGGAGTCGAGCAGGTCCCAGCTCCACTCCACGACGGCCCGCAGGGTCTGGTGGCGCGGTGCGGCGGCGCGGTTTCCCTTGGTGAGCAGCCGGAAACGATCGTTCAACCGGTCCGAGATGTCCTGTGTGGTCAACGTCCGGGTGCGGGCCGCGGCGAGCTCGATCGCGAGCGGGAGGCCGTCGAGTTCGCGGCAGATGTCGACGGTGTGCCGGTCCTGCACGAAACCGGGGTTCACCAGGCGGGCGCGGTCGACGAACAACGCCACGCTCTGCTCCGGGTTCAACGGCGGAACCGGACACAGCGTCTCGCCGGTGATGCCCAGCGCTTCCCGGCTCGTGGCCAGGATCCGCAACGACGGGCACGTGGTGAGCAACCGCTGCGCCAGGTGAGCGGCCTGAACGATCACGTGCTCGCAGTTGTCCAGGATCAGCAACGTGTCGCGCTCGCGCAGGGCGAGCGCGAGCCGATCTTCCGGCGCCAGCACGGTTTCCTTGAGCCCCAACGCGTGCAGCGTCGCCGCCGCGACGTCCTTGACCGGGGCCAGGTCCACGAAGATCGCGTCCGGACCGGCGCTTTGCAGAGCCAGCCTGGTCTTTCCCGCGCCGCCGGGACCGGTCAGCGTGACGAGCCGCGAGGTCAGCGCGGCGATCCGCCGCAGTTCTTCTTGCCTGCCAACGAAACTGGTCAGCTGCGAGGGAAGTTCGCGGTGGGTCTGCCCGCGCAGGATCTGCAGGTGGACGGCACGCAGTTCCTCCGAGGGATCGGTGCCGAGCTCGTCGGCCAGCATCGCCTTGGCGTCCTCGAACGCCTGCAACGCCTCGGCCTGGCGACCCTGCTGGTTGAGCGCCTGCATCAGGTAGCCGCGCAGGCGTTCGTCCAACGGGTGCTGCCGGACCAGGTCCGCGATCTCCTGCACGTCGGCCTTGCCGAGCCGGATCCGCGCGGCCATCAGGGAACTCGTCGCGGTCGCCCGCTGCTGTTCGAGCCGGGTCGCGTGGTCCGCGGCGTGGACGTCGGCGAGCGCCGGACCGCGCCACAACTGAAGTGCTTCGGACAACAGGGATTCCGCTGCCTGTGGATCACCTTGTTCCAACGCCCGCTGACCGTCCGCCGCGAGCGCGGCGAACCGGTGCGCGTCGACCCGCTCCGCCGGCAGGGCCAGCCGATAGCCGGCCGGGTAGAACTCGATCAGCGCGGCGTCGCCGAGCGCCCGGCGCAGTCGCGAGACCTGGCCCTGCAGGGCGTTCGCGGCGTCGGACGGCGGCTCGGAGCCGTAGAGCTCGTCGATCAACCGGTCGAGCGGGACGATGTCGCCCACCCTGATGGCCAGCAACGCCAACAGGGTGCGCGGCCGCGGGCCACCCACCGAGATCCTGCCGTCCGGGGAGTGCGCCTCAACTGGGCCGAGAATGCCGACGTGCACGGTGTCAGCGTACGAAGCGGCCGGGACTCGTACCCAGGACACGGCGAAAATGGCGCGTGAGATGCGACTGGTCGTGGAACCCGGCCAGCACCGCCACCTCGGCCGCCGCCAGCCCGTCCACGAGGTACCCACGAGCAAGATCGACCCGGCGGCCGGTCAGGTAGCGGTGCGGCGGCAACCCGAACCGCCGGCTGAACGCCCGCACCAGGTGCGTCGGGCTGGTCTGCAGCTCGGCGGCGGCCTCGGCGAGCGTGATCCCGGCGGGCAGGGAGGCGTCGAGCAGCTGCCGCAACCGGTCGGCGAGCGTCGGATCCGCGTGCACGACCGGTGACGTGCCCGCGAAGTGGTGCGTGAGGCGGTCTGTGATCAACGCCAGCCGGCTCGACGCTTCGAACGGGTCCTCCAGCGCCAGGTGCAGCTGGTGCACCCGTTGCCGCAGCAGCGGATCGACGAGCATGGGCGTGTCGACGGCCTTGCCAATCAGCTCTTGCGGCAACACCGAGTCGTCCAGGTACAGCACGCGCTTGTGGAAGCCGGTCGGGTACGCGGACCTGCCGTCGTGTGGCACGTGCGGCGGCAACAACGTGACGCCGTCCACGAGAGCGCCGTGCTCGTGACGGTCCAGTTCGTACCGCACGGCACCCGTGTCTAGCAGCATCAACGTCCACGCGTCGTGCGTGTGCGCGGGGTAGACGTGCGTGGTGAACCGCGCGTGGAAGACCTCCCTGATGCCTTCCACGGCGGGCTTCCACGCCGCGATGCTCATGTCAAGAACGTACAAGACGCGAAACCGGCACACCCGCGATCGTGGGTCCATGTTCGACACCAAGATCGCTGTGTTGCTGCGGGACGACCTGGCCGGCTGGCAGGCGCTGAACGTCACCGCCTTCCTCGTCAGCGGGCTGCCCGAGGAGCTTCGAGGCGAGCCCTACATCGACGCCGACGACGTGACCTACCTGCCGATGTTCGGACAGCCCGTGGTGGTCCTCCAGGGTGACAAGGACCTGGTCATGAAGGCCCACGAGCGCGCTCTCAACCGCAACCAGGCCATGACCGTCTTCACCGCGGACCTGTTCGCGACCGGCAACGACGAGGACAACCGCGCCGCCGTCCGCAAAGTGCACACCCAGGACCTCGACCTGGTCGGGATCGCCGTGCACGGCCAGAAGAACGCCGTCGACAAAATCTTCAAGGGCGCGCGCATGCATCCGTGATTGACTGCGAACCATGCTGGTGGGGACGCGTGAGCTTGAGGTGTTCGAGAAGTTCAGGCCGCGGATGGAGGCGATCGCGTATCGCCTGCTGAGTTCGGCCAGCGACGCCGAGGACGCGGTGCAGGACACGTACCTGCGCTGGCAGGCGGCTGACCACGAGAACATCGAGACGCCAGAGGCGTGGCTGACGAAGGTGCTCACCAACCTCTGCCTCAACCGGCTCACCTCGGCGAAGGCCAGGCGCGAGACCTACGTGGGCCAGTGGCTGCCCGAGCCGGTCTTCGCCGGTGACCGGATGCTGGGCCCGTCCGAGACCGTCGAGCAGCGCGAATCGGTCTCCATCGCGATGCTCACCCTGATGGAACGGCTCACGGCCAACGAACGGGTCGTGTACGTGCTGCGCGAGGCGTTCGGCTACGCGCACAGCGAGATCGCCGAGATGCTCGACCTCACCGAGGCGAACTGCCAGCAGATCTACCGGCGTGCCAAGCAGCACCTGGCCACCGGCCGGACCCGCGTGGAGATCGACGCGGCCGGTGCGCGCCGGATCGTCGAGGAGTTCCTCGCCGCGGCGCTCAGCGGCAACACCGACTCGCTCGTGAAGATGCTCTCCGACGACGTGGTCAGCGCGGGCGACGCCGGTGGCGTGTTCATCAGCCTGCCGCGGCCGGTCACCGGTGCGCTCAGGGTGGCGAGGTTCCTGCGCACCCTGCTCACGCCGGACGACGCCAAGCGGGACATGATCGGCGGCAGTCCGTCGTTGTTCGCCGAGGTCGTCAACGGCGTTCCCGCGCTGGTGGTGGTGGCCGCGGGCCGGGTCGCCGTCGTCGTCACCCTCGAGGTGACCACCGACGGCATCGCGGCCGTCCACACCCTGGCCAACCCCGCCAAGCTCGACCGCGCCACGCGTCAGTGGGCCACGGCCGCACACGGGGAGCCCGTCATCGAAAGCTGGTGACGCAGGTCACATCCCACTCCTGTCAGGTTTCGCGCCGCTGCCCGGTTCAGGGAGCGACAACCCACCGGACAGGAGTGAAACCATGACGCACCGCATCGTCGTTCTCGGAGCCGGATACGCCGGAGCCAACGCGGCCGGACGCCTCGCCAAGCGGCTGCACCCCGCCGACACCGAGATCGTTCTCGTCAACGCCGACGCCGAGTTCGTCGAGCGCGTGCGCATGCACCAGCTGGCGGCCGGTCAGGACCTGAAGGTGCGCAAGCTGACCGACGTCTTCGCGAAGACGGGCGTGCAGGTGCGCATCGCGCGGGTCAACGCCGTCGACGCCGAACGCAAGATCGTGGACACCGACGGCGGCGACATCGCCTACGACACCCTCGTCTACGCGCTCGGCAGCGCTGCCCACGGCGTTCCCGAGCACGCCTACGACATCGCGGGCAAGCAGTCCGCGCTGCGCCTGCGGGCTCGGCTCGCGGAACTCGGCGCGGGTGCCGCCGTGCTCGTCGTCGGTGGCGGTCTCACCGGCATCGAGGCCGCCACCGAGATCGCTGAGGCGCGGCCGGACCTCGACGTCTCGCTCGCCACCCGAGGTGAGTTCGGATCGTGGCTGAGCGACAAGGCCCACGGCTACCTGCGCAAGGCGTTCGACCGGCTCGGGATCACCGTGCACGAGGGGGTCGACGGTCGGGAGATCCCGGCTGACGTGACGGTGTGGACCGCCGGCTTCGCCGTTCACCCCATCGCCGCCGCCACGACCCTGGAGGTCTCACCGACGGGGCAGATCGTCGTGGACGAGACGATGCGGTCCGTCTCGCACCCGGACGTGTACGCCGTCGGTGACGCCGCGTTCGCCGTCGGCGGGAGCGGTTCGCTGTTGCGGATGTCGTGCGCCTCAGGCGTTCCGACGGCACACCTGGCGGCCGACGCCATCGCCGCGCGTCTGACCGGCCGCGCGATCCCGGAGAACAAGATCGGTTACACCGGACAGTGCATCAGCCTCGGCCGCAACGACGCCATGGTGCAGTGGGTGACTCCCGACGACCAGCCCAAGCCGTCCGTCCTCACCGGCAAGGTGGCCGTGCGCGTCAAGGAGCTCATCTGCAAGAGCGCGGCGTGGAGCATCTCGCACCCGACGGTGCTGGCCCCGTCGCGTCGTCGGCGGATCAGCACGGCCGGCGCGGAATTGGCCCAAGGAAGCAACGCCGCCTTGTCCCACGACTAGGGCCAATCGGCGTCCTACGGTCTAAGTCATGACCAGGCGACTCGCGTACGCACAACTGACGAACTCTATCGGTGACGGCGGGTTTCTCGTGGTGTCGGCGCTGTACTTCACCCAGATCGTCGGCCTGAGCGCGGCACGGGTCGGGCTCGCCCTGACCCTCGCCTGGGGCGTCGGAGCCGTCGCCGGTGTGGCGTTGGGACATCTCGCCGACCGGCTGGGCCCGCGCACCACCGCGGTCGTGCTCGCGGCAGCGACGGCGCTGAGCATCTCGATCCTGCTCTTCACCCGCAGCTTCCCGGCGTTCGTGCTGGTCATGTGCCTGTATGCGAGCTTCCAGAGCGGACTGCAGGCGTCCCGGCAGGCCCTTCTCGCGGGCCTCACCACGCCGGAGGAACGCACCCGAGCCCGCGCCCGGATCCAGTCCACGGCCAACGCGGGCATCGCGATCGGCGCGGCGATGGGCGGGTTCGCCCTGCACCTCGGCACCGAAGCCGCCTACACGGCTGTGTTCGTGCTCGACGCGCTCAGCTTCCTCGCCGCCGCGGCGATCCTCAGCACGCTGCCGGAGACCGTGATGACCCGCGCCAAGGGCAAGTTCGACGTGCTGAAGGATCGCCCGTACGCGCTGATCACGCTCATCAACGCCGTGATGCTGCTCTACATGCCGTTGCTGAGCCTGATCATCCCGCTGTGGATCGTGCAGCGGACCGAGGCGCCGACCTGGCTCGCCGCCGCTCTGCTGGTGCTCAACACCGGGGCCGTCGTGCTGTTCCAGGTCCGGATCGCACGCCGTGCCAACGGTTTGACCGAGGCGTCGACGCTCGTCCGGCACGCCGGGCTGATCATGCTCGCGTCCTGCGCGGTCTTCGCGGTGACGGCGTTCAGCTTCGGGGCCTGGTCCGCGGCGGCGCTGTTGATCGCGGCCGCCGCGCTGCAGGTGCTCGGCGAGATGATGCTCGCCTCCGGAGCGTGGGAGATCAGCTTCACCCTCGCGCCCGCCGACCGGCAGGGCCAATACCAGGGCTTCTTCGCGACCGGAACGGCCGTGGCCCGGATGGTCGGCCCCGCGCTGCTCACCACCGTCGTGCTCGGCTGGGGCTCGATCGGCTGGCTGCTGGTCGGCGGGCTGTTCGTCGTGGCCGGTTACGCGATGGGGCCCGCGGTGCGCTGGGCCCGCGAGAAGAACTCCACCAGCACCGGTGCGGCGGCCGAGGACTTGAGCATGTGCGTCTGACCGGGAAGCTCCTGGTACTCCACGTCTCCGAGCACCTCCGCGACGTTCTTCATCGTGTTGCGGAGGTATTCGGGGCTCTTGCCGCCGTTCATGACGAGCGTCGGCACCTTGATCTTCCAGCGGTCCGCCCGCAACGGCCGGCCGCGGCCGTCGTCGCCGAGGATGCGCAGGTCCCACGGCAGCGTGTGGGCGACCAGCTTCAGCTTCTTCCACACCGGGGTCAGCTTCATGATCGCGAGGCCGAAGCCGGGCACACCGACCATCTTCATGAACTTCGAGATCATGCCGGAACGGTCGTCGCGAGCGAGCATGCCGTCCATCTGCTCGACGATGTCGGCGGGACGCGGGGTGTACGTGTCGTCCACGACCATCGGCAGCTCGTAGATCGCCAGCCGGGTGATGGACGTCAGCTTCGTGGCGGCGTCGAGCGCGAGCACCGCACCCGAGGAAACGCCGAACACGAACGCCGACCCGCCGGCTTCCTTGATCAGCGCTTCGAGGTCCTCGATCTCGCGTTCCTCCGACCACGGCGTCGTGCCGTCACCGGTCTCGCCGCGGCCGCGCCGGTCGTAGGTGTAGACGGTGAAGTCCTTGTCCAGCACGGACGCCAGCTCGGTGGACGGACCGAACATCCGGTGACACATCGCGCCGTCCACGAGGATCAGCGCGGGCCCGGAACCGGTGATCGAGTGTGCGATCTCGGTGCCGTCGGCGGAGGTCGTGAAGCGCGTCATTTCCGGTCTCCCAAGGTGGTGTCGAGGAAGACCTGCCAGTCCTGCACGGACTCGTCGCCCTCGAAGACGTGGTGTGCGGCGATGAACGGGCCGAAGAACCCGCGCATGAACCGGTAGATGCCCTTGTCGGTGCGCAGGCCGAGCGTGTGGGCGTTGCGGTGGTACTCGACGGCGTCCGGGAGCTTCTCGGTCAGCGCCGCGTCGAGCTTCTTCCAGGCCTCGTCCCAGTCCGAGACCATCGGGCCGAAGACCGTGAGCGGGCGGGCCGTGCGGCCGGCGAAGTGGGTCAGGTACTCGGCCAGCGTGCTCCGGAACAGCGCGCCGCCCAGCGTCATCGCCTCGAACTCGTCCGCCCAGTCGTCGCCGGGCAGGAAGCCGCTCGTCACCATCCGCAGCACGGTGCTGCTGTGCTCGCGGCCCTCGATGAGGAACTCGTAGGCGATGAACCGGCCGTCCGGCGCCTCGCCGCTGTTGTAGGCGAAGTGGCGCAACGGCTCCGACGCGGTGATCTCGCTCGTCGGCTGGTACCCGCCGAAGGCCATCTTGACCTGGCCGTTCGCCACCTCGTTGCGGCCCATGAACCACGAGTCGATGCCAGGCCCGGTCGCGATGGCCGTCCAGACGTCGTCGACGGACGCCGGCACCTCGATGTCGTCGGTGCTTTCGAACGCGTGGCCCATCGGCCCTCCCCTTCGTGGTGCGTGGATGGTCCCATCTTGCCGCCGACAATTCTCTTCGTCAAGACAGTAGCTCTAGTCTTGACAAGAAAAATTGTCGGTGGTTCCGTTCTCGGCACCGAAACCTTTGGAGGAAGTCATGTCCCGCATCGCTTGTGGTGTCGTCGCCGGCCCGCTCTACCTCGTCGTCGGGTACGCCCAGGCCTTCACCCGCGAGGGCTTCGACCTGTCGCGGCACCCGTTCAGCATGCTCAGCCTGGGGTCGCTGGGCTGGATCCAGATCGCGAACTTCGTCGTGAGCGGCGCGCTGTTCGTCATCGCCGCGACCGGCATGGCCAGGCACACCAAGTGGGGTGCTCGGCTGATCGGTCTGATGGGGGTGGGGATGATCCTCGGCGGGGTGTTCGTCGCCGATCCAGGCCTCGGCTTCCCGGCGGGCGCACCGGACGGGCCGCCCGCCTCGATGTCGTGGCACGGCGCGTTGCACGCGGCGGCGTTCGGCATCGCCATGATCGGCTGGATCGGCGCGTGCTTCGTGTTCGCGCGTAGGCTCGGAGGATGGCTGGCGGTGGTGAGCGGCCTGACGGGCGTGCTCCTGATGGTGCCGATGGCGTTCCTCGGCAACCCCGGTGGGACCGTGCTGCTCTACGCGGTGGCGACGGCCGGCTGGATCTGGACGTCGCTCGTGTCCCTGAGGCTGAACCGGCCTGCCTTCTCGAGCTGATCTGCCCGGAGTGCGGGCGCGTCACCACCGACGACGACGCGCCCGGTTGTGAGGCGTGCCGTCAGACGAGCTGACGGGCGTGGATCTTGCTGATGTCGTAGGAGACACCGCAGAACGTGCACTGCAGCCCGTACCTGCTGCTGATGGTGAACAGCGGGATGAAGAAGATGGTCGGCTTGGTGTAGCGCCGGAACAGGTTGTGCGCGGACTGGTGGTGGCAGTGCCCGCACACCAGCTGCAGCATCCGCAGCTGCTGGATCGTCGTTCGCCAGCCGAAGATGACCATGTGGGCTCCTGAGGGGTCCGTTTCACCCTATTGACGCGCGGCCGGTGGTTCTCGTTGCGCTCGGGTGGGTAGCCGGTAGTGCATGAGCGACGTGCAGGACGAGCTGCTGCGGACGTTGACCAAGGTCGCCAACGCCCTGCGCAGCGCGGAGATCCCCTTCGCGTTGACAGGTGGATGCGCGGGCTACGCGCGGGGCGGACCGGCGAGTGAACACGACGTGGACCTGCTGGTGCGAGAGCAGGACGCGACCGAGGCGGTGCGGGTTCTCGTACAGCGGGGACTGCGGGCCGCGGAGCCACCGGAGGACTGGCTGCTGAAGGTCTACGACGGGGATTCGTTGGTGGACCTGTTGTTCCGCCCCAATGAGCGCCCGGTCACCGACGAGATCCTCGCGATGGCCGAGGAGATGCCGGTCGGGTCGGTGATGTTGCCGGTGATGCCCGCGACGTTCGTGCTGAGCAGCAAGCTGCTCGTGCTGGACGGGCACCGGTGCGACTTCAGCGAGCTGCTGCCCTTCGCGCGCGCTTTGAGAGAGCAGATCGACTGGGAGCAGGTGCGCAAGGAGACCCAGCACTCGCCGTACGCCGAAGCGTTCCTGGTGCTCATCGAACGTCTGGAGATCATCGGGAGGGGCAATGGAATCCGAGCAGTACCTCGCGGCAAACCTGCGTAGGACGGTCGCGGAGGACCCCAGAACAGCCGAGCTCGGCGTGCGGATCACCGTGCGCGGTGATCACGTGATGCTCTCCGGCGACGTGGCGTGCGAGGACCGCAGGAAGGTGCTCGAGGAGGTGCTGCACGAGGCGGCACCCGAGTTGACGATCTTCAACGACGTGCGCGTGACGCCGGCGGGCGAACCGGAGGGTGAGGAGGACCTGCGATGATCCGGATCGCCGCGGTCGGGGACGTGCACCTCGGCGAAGACATGCGCGGACGACTGAGGCCCGCGCTCGAGAAGGTCGGTGAGCACGCCGACGTGCTGCTGCTGGCCGGTGACCTCACCCGGCACGGCACGGTCAGCGAGGCCCAGGTCGTCGCGGACGAGTTCGCCGATCTGCCGGTGCCCGTCGTCGCCGTGCTCGGTAACCACGACCACCAGGACGACAAGCCGCTCGAAGTCACCAAGACGTTGCAGGACAAGGGCATTCACGTGCTGGAGGGCACGAGCTTCGAAACCCGGATCAACGGCTGCACGCTCGGCGTCGCCGGGGTCAAGGGGTTCGGCGGCGGGTTCGCCGGCAAGTGCGGCAGCGCGTTCGGCGAACGCGAGATGAAGGCGTTCATCCAGCACACCTGCGACATCGCGGAGACCCTGGAGCAGGCACTGTCCGAACTGGACACCGACATCAAGGTCGCGCTGACGCACTACGCGCCGGTGCCGGACACGTTGCGCGGTGAGCCGCCGGAGATCTACCCGTTCCTCGGCTCGTACCTGCTGGGCGAGGCGATCGACCGCACCGGCACGCATCTCGCGGTGCACGGTCACGCGCACTTCGGCACCGAGCAGGGCATGACCCCAGGCGGGGTGCGGGTCCGCAACGTCGCGCAGCCCATCATCCGCTCCGCCTACACGGTCTACGTCATGGAAGGTGCTTCCGCATGACCGTCGGAGATTTCATCGTCCAACGCCTGCGCGACTGGGGAGTCAAGCAGGTGTTCGCGTACCCCGGCGACGGCATCAACGGGATCGTGGCGGCGTTCGGCAAGGCGGACAACGACCCCGCCTTCATCCAGACCCGGCACGAGGAGATGGCCGCGTTCGCCGCGGTCGGCTACGCGAAGTTCAGCGACGAGGTCGGCGTGTGCCTGGCGACCAGCGGTCCCGGCGCCATCCACCTGCTGAACGGGTTGTACGACGCGAAACTCGACCACGTGCCGGTCGTCGCGATCGTCGGCCAAACCGCCCGCACCGCGCAGGGCGGCAGCTACCAGCAGGAAGTCGATCTGCACTCGTTGTTCCGCGACGTCGCCTCGTTCCTGGTCGACGTGACGGTGCCCGAGCAGTTGCCGAACGCGCTGGACCGGGCGATGCGCACAGCCGCGGCCGACCGCGCGCCGGCCGTGCTGATCATCCCGAACGACGTTCAGGAACAGGACTACGAGCCGCCCAAGCACGAGTTCAAGTACATCCCGTCGAGCCCGCCCTCGCGCCCGTCGTCGTGTGTCGTGCCCGCCAACGACGAGGTGCGGCGTGCGGCAGAGGTGCTGAACACGGGGGAGAAGGTCGCGATCCTGATCGGCCAGGGCGCCCGCGGGGCGGCCGCCGAGGTGCGCGAGGTCGCGGACCTGCTCGGGGCCGGCGTCGCGAAGGCGTTGCTGGGCAAGGACGTGCTGCCCGACGACCTGCCGTACGTGACCGGGTCGATCGGGCTGCTCGGCACCCGGCCGTCGTACGAGATGATGCGCGACTGCGACCGGTTGCTGATCGTCGGATCGAACTTCCCGTACTCGCAGTTCCTGCCGGAGTACGGCAAAGCGCGCGGGGTGCAGATCGACGTCGACGGCCGCTCGATCGGCATGCGCTACCCGACCGAGGTCAACCTCGTGGGCGACGCGCGGGAGACGTTGCGCGCGCTGATCCCGTTGCTGGAACGCAAGAACGACCGCTCGTGGCGGCAGACGATCGAGAAGAACACGAAGCGCTGGTGGGAGGTCGTCGAACGGCAGGCGCACGCGCCGGCTGATCCGGTCAACCCGATGCTGATCGTGTCGGAGCTCTCGAAACGCCTGCCGGCCAACGCGATCGTCACCGCGGACTCCGGTTCCGCGACGAACTGGTACGCCCGCCTGCTGCGCATTCACGGCAACGTGCGGTCGTCGCTGTCCGGCACGCTGGCCACGATGGGCTGCGCGGTCCCGTACGCGTTGGGTGCCGCGTTCGCCAAGCCTTCACAGCCGTTGATCGCTCTCGTCGGCGACGGCGCGATGCAGATGAACGGCATGGCGGAGCTGTTGACGTTGCGGCACCACAACATCCGTTGCGTGGTGTGCGTGTTCCACAACAACGACCTCAACCAGGTCACGTGGGAACTGCGGGCGATGGGCGGGGCGCCGAAGTTCGAGGTGTCGCAGGAACTTCCGGACGTCTCGTACGCGGCCTACGCGCGTTCGATCGGCTTGCAGGGCATCGAGGTCGACTCACCGGACCAGCTCGGGCCGGCGTGGGAGACCGCTCTGGCTTCGGACGGCACGGTGGTGCTCGACGTGCGCTGCGACCCGAACGTGCCGCCGATCCCGCCGCACGCGACGTTCGACCAGATCAAGGACATGACCGAAGCGGTGCTGCGCGGCGACCCCGACGCGTGGGACGTGCTGCGCCGCGGCCTGACCACCAAGATCCAGGAGTTGCTCCCGTGAAGCTCGGCTATTTCCTGTCCTCGGAAGAACACGGCCCGCGCGACCTGGTCCAACACGCCCGCATGGCCCAAGAGCAGGGCTTCGAGGCGCTGTGGATCTCCGACCACTACCACCCGTGGAACGACGAACAGGGCCAGTCGCCGTTCGTCTGGGGCACCATCGGAGCGCTGTCCGAGACGGTGTCCATGCCGATCACGACCGCCGTGACCTGCCCGACCGTCCGCATCCACCCGGCGGTCATCGCCCAGGCGGCGGCCACCGCGGCCGTGCAGTGCGAGGGCCGGTTCGTGCTCGGCGTGGGCAGCGGCGAGGCCCTGAACGAGCACGTGCTGGGCTCGCACTGGCCGTCCGCGGACGTGCGGCTGGAGATGCTGGAAGAAGCGATCGGCATCATCCGCACGCTGCACCAGGGCGACGAGCTCACCCACCACGGCAAGCACTACACCGTCGAGAACGCCCGCGTGTACACCGTGCCCGAACGCCCGGTGCCGATCTACGTGTCGGCGTTCGGCCCCAAGGCGGTCCGGCTCGCGGCGCGCTGCGGCGACGGGTACATGTCCGTCGGCCCGGCCGGTGACCTGGTCGAGCAGTACCGCGCGGAAGGCGGCCGCGGACCGGCGCAGAGCGGGTTGAAGGTCTGCTACGCCGAGTCCGAAGAGGACGCGGTGGCCACCGCGCATCGCCTGTGGCCCAACGACGGCCTGCCCGGCGAGCTGGCCCAGGTGCTGCCGACGCCGCGCCACTTCGAGCAGGCGTCGGAGCTGGTGACGCCGGAGATGATCCGGTCGGCGATCCCGTGCGGGCCCGATCCGGAGAAGTACGCGGAGAAGATCAAGGAGTTCGCCGACGCCGGGTTCGACGAGGTCTACGTGCAGCAGATCGGGTCCAACCAGCGGGAGTTCTTCGACTTCTGGGCCAAGGAGGTCGTCCCGCTGATCGATGTTTAGCAGCAGGTGCGCGGGGCACCCGGTCCTATGAGGAGATTCCTGCGCGAGCACAGCCTGACGCTCGTCTTCGGGGGGCTTTTCCTCGCGGCGCTGGTCGGTCAGTTCTTCGCCGGGCACGCCGACTACAACGAGCGTCAGGCCGCGTTGGGCCAGCCCGAGCTGGCACTGGGGTCCTACCTGTTCTCCGCCGACTTCCTAGTCGACGTCGTGGAGAACTGGCAGTCCGAGTACCTGCAGTTCTTCCTGTACGTCACGGCCACCGTCTGGCTGATCCAGAAGGGTTCACCCGAGTCCAAGCCGGTGGGCAAGGCCGGCCACGAGAGCGACGAGGAACAGCAGGTCGGCCAGTACGCGAGCGAATCGTCACCGAAGTGGGCACGCACCGGTGGCTGGCGCACCGCGGTGTTCTCGAAGTCGCTCGGCCTCGCGATGCTGGTGCTGTTCCTGTTCTCCTGGACGATGCAGTGGATCGCGGGCTGGTACGCCAACAACTCCGACCCGCTGGCCGAGAAGATGGGGCTGGTCGACTACTTCTTCTCCGCCGACTTCTGGAACCGCTCGCTGCAGAACTGGCAGTCCGAGTTCCTGGCGATCGCGTCGATGGCGATTCTCAGCGTCTACCTGCGGCAGCGCGGTTCGCCCGAGTCGAAACCGGTGGGAGCGGCGCACTCGACGAGCGACGAGTCGGGCTAAGATCGGTCGCATGACCATCAGAAAGGGCCATGCCGCGTAGGCGCCCCGCTCCGGTCCGCGCCCGTGAGCTGCACGGCCGACCGATCAGACAAGTCTCCAGGGTCTCCGCACCCGCGTTGCGTGCCATCGCCAGGTTCGAACGCATCCACTACACACCCGGCTCCGTCGCCGGAGCGCTCGACAGCTGGTCCCGGTTCGTGCACGGGCCTGCGCGCGTCATCACGGGTTATGGGACCGAGCTGAATCCCTGTCCGTGCTGCGATTCGCTCGACCCGTACGTGGAACGCCGCGTTCTTCGCAGAGCCCTGATCGCCTTGCCCGCCAGGGCGGCCCGCGAGTTGCGCGCACTCGTCCGGCCGCTCGACGACCTGTACCTCGCTCGCTCGATTCCCAGTCCGGAGCACGCCGAACTGCGCGGCCTGCTCGAATGACGAAAGCGCGGCGGGACAAGTTGTCCCGCCGCGCCCTCAAGGCAGCGCGACCACCTTCGCGGGCCGTCAACCGCCGCCCTCTAGGCGAGGATCTCGCCGACCGTGCCGGCACCCACGGTCTTGCCGCCCTCGCGAATCGCGAAGCCGAGTCCGGTGTCCATCGCCACCGCCTTGCCCAGCTCCACCGTGACCTCGACGGTGTCACCTGGCAGTGCCAGCGTCCTGTCGAGCTCGACCACCCCGACGACGTCGCCGGTGCGGAAGTGGAACTGCGGCCGGTAGTTCGTGGCGATACCGGTGTGCCGGCCGCCCTCCGCGTGGGACAGCAGGTACACCGTGGCGCGGAACCTGGTGTGCGGCGCGACGCTGCCGGGCAGGGCCAGCACCTGGCCGCGCCTGACCTCGCCACGGCGAACACCGCGCAGCAGCACCGCGGCGTTGTCTCCCGCCTGGGCCTGCCGCATCGGCTTGCCGAACGTCTCGATGCCGGTGGCCACCGAGGTGACCGCCGCGCCGAGACCGAGCACCTCGACCGCGTCGCCGAGGCCGAGCACGCCGCGCTCCACCGCGCCGGTCACGACGGTGCCGCGACCGGTGATGGTCATGACGTTCTCGATCGGCATCAGGAAAGCGCCGTCGAGATCCCGTTCCGGCACCGGCACGTGCGTGTCCACGGCGTCCAGCAGCGCCTTGATCGACGCCGTCCACCGCGGGTCACCCTGCAGCGCGCGCAGGCCGGACACCCGCACCACCGGCGTGGCGTCGCCGTCGAAGCCGTACTGGGAGAGCAGGTCGCGGATCTCCAGCTCCACCAGGTCGAGCAGCTCCGGGTCGTTCACCGCGTCGGCCTTGTTCAGCGCCACCACCACGTGCGGCACGCCCACGCGGTGCGCCAGCACCACGTGTTCGCGCGTCTGCGGCATCGTGCCGTCCTCGGCGGACACCACGAGGATCGCGCCGTCCAGCTGCGCCGCACCTGTGATCATGTTCTTCACGTAGTCGGCGTGGCCGGGCATGTCGACGTGCGCGTAGTGCCGCGTGGGCGTCTCGTACTCGACGTGCGCGATGTTGATCGTGATGCCGCGGGCGAGCTCCTCCGGAGCGCGGTCGATGCGGTCGAACGCGGTGAAGGTGGTGCCCGACGGGTCCATTTCGGACAGCACCTTGGTGATCGCCGCCGTCAGCGTGGTCTTGCCGTGGTCGACGTGCCCCATGGTGCCGATGTTCAGGTGCGGCTTGGCGCGCACGAACTCTTGCTTCATTGCCCTTGTCCTCGAAGAAACAGCTGGAGGGTTCAGAACCGTTGGACCGCCACCACCCTCCTCCAGCGGTCCTGAAGGAGGGACTGGAGAAGGGTCAGAGTCGGGCGCCGGCCAGCTGTGCCGAGGCAACGGCGAGCGCGCCCGCAGGAACACCTGCGAACGTGTTGAGCTCAGCCGTCAGGAACATGCGGTGATCGTGACAGACCTACGGTTTCGCTGTCACTTGGTTTTCCGCCACCCGGATCAGCGCCCGCGCGGCAGGGCTGTGCGGCCCCTCCGAACGCCACGCGAAACCGAGCCTGCTGGACGGTGACGGGTCGGTGATCCGCACTGCGTGCAGCCCGTCAGTCATCGACAGCGCCAGGATCGCCGGGCCGAGTCCGCGCTGCGCCAGCGTGATCACCATCGGCGGTGCGGACGCCTCGAAGGCGATCCGCGGCCGGCGCGACCCGCACGCCGCGTCCAGCGCCCCGCGCAGCCCCGTTCCCGGCGGCAGGCTGATCAACCCGCGCTCCAGCAGTTCGTCCAGTGAAACGGATTCTCTGCCGTACCAAGGATCTTCGGGAGCAACCGCGGCCACCAGCGGTTCATCCGCCAGCACCCGCACCGACAACCCGTCCGGTGCCGAACCCGCGTAGCCGATCAGGGCGAAGTCCAGCTGACCGTCCAGAAGAGACTCTATCAACGCGTCGGAGTTCGCCTCCACCAACGTGATCTCCACGTCGGGATGCGAGGAGTGGAACGCGGACAACAGCTCCGGCAGGTCCATGATCCCGCACGACACGACCATCCCGACGCGCACGACTCCGCGCACCAGCCCGGCCATCTCCTCCACGGTCCGCCGCGCCGACTCCACCGACTGCAAGGCCACCCGTGCCAACGGCAGCACCGCCGCTCCGACGTCCGTCAGCGTGACACCGCGTCCCGATCGGTCCAGCAGGTCGTGCCCGAGCTCCCGCTCCAGTCGCCGGATCTGCGCGCTCACGCCGGGCTGCGCGACGTGCACCCGTTCCGCCGCCCGCGTGAACGACGCCTCCTCGGCGACCGCGACGAAGTACTCAAGCTGCCGAAGCTCCATAACCAATGATTATAGACCTGAGCACAACTATGTCTTGGACATATAACAGCAGGCCAACCATGCTGGATTTATGCGAATCTTCTACCCCGGAGACACCGGCTACGACGACGAACGGAGCGGCTTCCAGACCGGACTCCGCCACGAACCCCAGGTGATTTTCGCCGTGGAGAACGCACGGGACGTCGAACAAGCCGTCCACCACGCCGAAACCCGCGGTCTCGACCACACGGTCCACACCACCGGCCACGGCCTGACCACCCCGGCCACCGGCGTCCTCATCTCGACCAGGCGCATGAACAACGTCGAGATCGATCCGACGACCAGGACCGCGAGGGCCGAGGCAGGCGCGGTCTGGCAGCAGGTGATCGAGCAGGCCTCACCGCACGGCCTCGCCCCGCTCAGCGGTGACGCGAGCGACGTGGGCGTCGTCGGCTACACGCTCGGCGGCGGGTTCAGCGTGCTGGCCCGTGAGTTCGGCTTCGCGAGCGATCGCGTCCGCAAGACCGAGAAGGTCGGAGACGTCGTCACCGCGCTGGAGTTCGACCTCCTGGAGATCGACCAGGTCCACGCGGGCGAGCTGCACTTCGACGCCGAGCACGCCGAAGCGGTGTTCGAGGCGTTCCACTCGTGGGACCTGCCCGACCACGTCACGCCGACGCTCACGACCCTCGGTGACGTCGTCCGCCTCACCTTCGCGAGCACCAGGCCGTTCGACGTCGACCACCTCCGCGTCGCCCCGACGCTGATCGACGAGTTCGGCCGGAAGCCGTTCGCCGAGGCAGCCGGCAAACCCCTCCCGCCGCACACCTACCAGGGCGACAACGTGCTGCTCGACGACCTCCCGCTGGACGTGCTGCACCGCGTCCGGCAGGCAGCGTCCAACGCCGGAGTGCCCGTCTTCCTCGGCCTCATGCCACTCGGCGGCGCACTCAAGACCGAGGCCACGCACCTGCTGAAGCTGATCTCACCGTTGCTCGGCGTCGAGCAGCAGCACGAGGAGGTGTTCGACGAAGTGCGATCGTTCGTCGTCGGACGGTCGCGGAATTTCCGGTACGCCGTAGGCTGAACCACATGACCAGAGTGGTTCTCGTGGAGGACCACGACATGGTCGCCGAGGCGATCGGACTGGCGCTGGAACGCGCCGGGATCGAGGTGATCGCCCGTGCGTCCACCGTCGCGGCCGCGCTCGCGCACACCCGCGGCGGCAAGCCCGATGTCGTCCTCCTCGACCGCAGGCTGCCCGACGGTGACGGCACCGCGCTGATCCCGGAGCTCGTCCAGGCCGGCGTCAGGGTGCTGGTGCTGACCGGCGAGGCGACGGCGTCGATCGCCGCCCGCGTCGCCGAGGCCGGCGGTGCCGGGCTGATCCTCAAGTCCGCGCGGCTCGACGAGCTGGTCGAGGCGGTCCGCAGGGTCGCCGACGGCGAGGTGGTGTTCGACCAGAAGCTCCTCGGGGGTGTGCTGGACCGGCTGAGCGGCCGGATCAAGTTCGCCGGAGCCACCCTCACCGCACGCGAGCAGGAGACGTTGCTGCTGCTCGCGGACGGCGCGGGCACCGACCAGATCTCCAGCAGGCTCGGCGTCGCCCGCAACACCGCGCGCAACCACGTGCAGCGCGTGCTCGACAAGCTCGGTGCCAGTTCGAAGCTGGAGGCGGTGTCCATCGCGCGCCGCGAGGGCCTGCTCGACTGATGCAACTGCACTACACGAGCTGATCTGCCTGCGTCTGCTTCCGGCGGCGGCGTTGCTGCACTGTGCTTCTGTGGCCACGAGTTCGCTCACCGAAGCGGTGTTCTCCCTTCCGGGTGAGGACCGGCGCGGGGGTGTGGCACTCGCCCGCGACTTCGCCCGCCGGGCCACGGCCATCTGCGGTTACCTCGGCAACCACGACGACGTCGTGCTGGTCGTCAACGAGCTGACCACCAACGCCGTCCGCCACGGCAGCGGCCGCCCGCTGGTGCGCATCGTCGGTGGCCGGGACCAGATGCTGGTCGAGGTCGCCGACGACGACGACGCCAGACCCGAAGTGCGTGCCGGGCGCTGGGGACTCCAGCTGGTCGCCCTGTTCAGCGAGAGCTGGGGTGTGACAGAACGTGCTGGTCAGAAGGTCGTCTGGTGTGAGCTGACGGCCTGACCGCCATGATGTGGCCGTGGAACCGGACGACTGGCGAGACAGCGACCTCTTCCGTCTGCTCGTCCTCGGCGTGCGGGACTACGGGATCTTCATGCTCGACCCCGGCGGGCACGTCGTGAGCTGGAACGCCGGCGCCGAGCGCATCAAGGGTTATGCCGCCGAGGAGATCATCGGACGGCACTTCTCCACGTTCTACCCGATCGAGGACGTCCAGGCCGGCAAGCCCGACTGGGAGCTGCGGGTCGCGCGGGCCGAAGGCGCCCTGGAGGACGAGGGCTGGCGGGTGCGCAAGGACGGCACCCGGTTCTGGGCCAACGTGATCATCACCGCGCTCTACGACGACAGCGGCGAGCTGCGCGGGTTCGGCAAGGTCACCCGGGACATGACCGAACGGCGGCGGGCCGAGCAGCAGCTCACCGACCGGCGCCGGCTGCTCGCCCATCTGGTCGAGGCGCAGGAGCGGGAACGGCAGCGCATCGCGTGGGACGTCCACGATGACACGATCCAGGCCATGGTGGCCGTCGACATGAGGTTGCAGCTGCTCGCGACCAAGCTGCCCGCAGAGCACCGTGCGACCGTGGACCAGCTCGACGGCGCGGTCCGGGCGACCATCAGCCGGCTGCGCAACCTGGTGTACCGCGTCCGCCCGCCCGGCATCGAGCGGCAGGGCCTGCGGAACTCGCTGGCCGCGTACCTCGCGGACACCGCGATGGTGGGGGAGATCCGCTACGCGTTCGAACGCGAGCCCGGTGACGACGCGGCCATCACGATCTTCCGCATCTGCCAGGAGGCGCTGACCAACGTGCGCAAGCACGCGCGGGCGTCGGCCGTCACCCTCGATCTGTCCACAGTGGACCGGGGGTTCCTGGTCCGGGTCGTCGACGACGGTGCCGGACTGCCCGACCTCGACCCGAACGCGGGCCACTTCGGACTGATCGAGATGCGCGAACGAGCGGAGGCCGCGGGCGGCTGGTGCAGCGTGTCCGGAGGGCCGGCCGGGGGCACCGTGGTCGAGTTCTGGCTGCCGGACGTGCGGCCGTGATCGTCCGGATCCTCATCGCCGACGACGATCCGCTGATCAGGGACGTCCTGCGGGACGTGCTCGACGACCAGCCGGACATGGAGGTCGTCGCGGTCGCCGCCGACGCCCGCGAGGCAGTGGAACTGGCTGAGCGTCACGCTCCGGCGGTGGTCGTGCTGGACGTCCGGATGCCGTGCGGAGGTGGTTCGCACGCGGCCACCGAGATCCTGCAGCGCGCGCCCGGCACGCGGATCCTGGCGTTCTCCGCCTACACCGATCCCGGCGCCGTCGACGAGATGCGCCGCGCCGGTGTCACCGACTACCTGGCCAAAGGCGTGCGCAACACCGAACTGGTCGCCGCCGTCCGGCGTTTGGGCGAACGATAGGTTGTGGTGTGGAAGCAACAGCCGTAACGTCGAAGGCTCAGCCGGGTTCAGCAAGGTGCTCGGACCGGTACCTATGTGCTTCGGCCACCGGGGAGTGCTGGTGAACGAAGATCAGCTCAGGGAATCACCGCTGCTCACAGTCCGTGCCGCGGACGTCGCGGGGATCGTGGTAGTCGCGGTGGAAGGCGAGATCGACGTCGACACCGCCGACGACGTGCTCGACGCGCTTCGCCTCGGCTTCGAGGCGGGAGGGCCCGCCGTTGTCGCCGATCTCACCGAGGTCAGCTTCTTCGGCTCGACCGGCATCTCCACGTTGATCACGGCCCACGAGCTCTCCGAGGAGCACCACACGGGTTTCCACGTCGTGGCGCCACAACGCGCGGTGAAGAGGCCGTTGCAGGTCACGGGAGTGGCCGACGTGCTGGCCCTGTACGACTCGATCGACGAGGTGTTGTCCGCGCTGAAACCGGTGCCCAGCGAGTAGGCACCGGGTCCACCGCGTCAGCCGGCCAGTTCGACCAGCTTCGGCACGATCTCGTCCGGATGCGGCATGGCGGCGATCTCCGCCGCGATGCGCGCGTTCGCGGCGTGAACGTCGTTGTCCCGCAGCAACTTCTGGGCGATCTCGCGCGCCGCGTCCGCCGTGAACGCCTCGCCGACGAGCTGGGCGCCCAGGCCTGAGCTCGCGACGAGCTCGGCGTTGCGGAACTGGTCGGCGCCCTGCGGCAGGACGAGCTGGGGCACGCCGTGGGTCATCGCGGCGATGGTGGTGCCGGAGCCGCCGTGGTGCGCGACGAGATCCGCGTGCGCGAGCAGATCCGCCTGAGGCACCCACGGCAGCACGTGCACGTTGCCCGGCACGTCGGCCAGCTCGGCCGGGTCGACCAGCGGCCCACTGGCGACCAGCACCTCGGCGTCGAGGCGGGACAGCCCGGCGATGGCGGTGCGCAGCAGATCCGGGTTCGCGAACGCGGTGCCGAACGTCAAATACACGAGCGGCTGCCGGTGTTCGATCACCCATTCGGGCAATTCCCCGGATTCGGCGAAGGGGATCGGTCGCATCAGAATGCGATCGAAGTCGGAAAGATACGACAAATCCTGTAGAGACGGAGGGAAGACGTCGAGGTACGGCGCTCCGAGTCCGAAATGCTGCCCATGCGGTACCTGAATGCCGAGTTCGGCGACGTACTCCAGCAACAGGTCGCTCATGGCCTCCGGGACCATCGTCTCGTCCATCTTGCCGAACCCGTGGCACACCGACGGGATGCCCGCCTGCAGGGCCGCGAGGCCGGCGCCGGGGTTGACGATCTCGAAGACGACCAGGTCGGGCCGCTCGCGGAGCAGAACCGGCTCCAGGTCCGCCACGAACGCCCTGGGCAGCACAGATCCGAAGGCCTCGACGGCGGTCTGCCGCAACATGTCCCGCCGGAACTCCGGTGTGCCGTGCAGTTCGTTGGCTTGCCGGAACGCGTCCCCGATGCTCAGCCCCGCGTCCACCGCCGTGAAACCCAGCTTTTCCACCGTCGGGTGAAAGCCGGGATCGATCGCGTAAACGATGTCATGACCCTGCTCGCGGGCGGAGATCGCGAGCGGGAGTAACGGGTATGTGTGTCCGTGTGAGCCTAAGCTCGAGAAGAGAATGCGCACCCGCCCCACAATAGGTGCTTCTCATTTCAGCGGGATGAGATCTTCCAGAGTCGCCGCGACCTCCGCCGGCGCCGGCATCCCGGCGATCTCGTCGCGCACCTCACCCGCCGCCCGCTGCAGTTTCGAGTCCTCGATCAACCCGGTGAGCAGTTCGGGCGTGACCTCCCGCGCCGCCGCCCTGAGCCCGGCACCGCGCCCGGCGATCGCGTTCGCGTGCACCGTCCGGTCACCCGGCCCCGGCTCGACCAGCTGCGGCACCCCGGCCGCCAGCGCTCCGAGCACCGTGCCCGCGCCACCGTGGTGCACGATCCCGTCGCAGAACGGCAGCACCCGCGGAATCGGCACCCACCCGACCGTCCGGACGTTGTCCGGCAGACCTTCCGCGCGTTCCGGCCGGACCAGCACGAACTCGGCGTCCACCCGTTCCGCCGCCCTGACCACCGCCGCCATCATCCGCCCCGACCCGGGACCGGGCGCCGTGCTGCGGCTCACCAGGATCCGCGGCTTGCCGGAGGGTTCGGCCAGCCACTGCGGCACCTCGCCGTCACCGCTGTAGGCGACGAACCGCATCGGCCGCCCACCCCAGAACTCCGCGAGGGACTTCGGCGCGGTCCGCAGAATCGTGGCCGGAGAACGCACCCCGGCCTTCATCCGAGCACCGACCGCCGCCGTCAGCTCCAGCCCGTCGAACAACGACACGTCGTGCACGATCGACGGCACCCCGAGCGCCGACCCGGCGGCCGCCAGCGGTTCGTGCACCACGACGTCCGGCTGCCACTTCTTCGCCAGCGCCTGCAACGGCTCGGTCATCGCGTCGCCGACCGCCCCGAACAACCGGGACACGAAGTCCAGCCTGCCGCTGCCCCGCATCTCCCTCTTCGCCACGAACGGGTGCGTGACCATGATGCGCAACGCGATCGGCCCGAAGCGGACCTTCGCGGGGACGACGTCCTCGACGTGCAGACCCGAGTCGCGGACCCGCAGCGCCTCGCCGCCGGTCGCCACCACGACCTCGTGTCCCGCGTCCCGCAGCGCCAACGCGAAGGGCATCAACGGGAAGACATGGCCCAGGAGCGGGGCGGCGACCACGAGAACACGCATACGACCAGGTTAACCACATGTGAGCGGTGCTCGTGGCTGTCAGACTCCGGCTGTGCGACGGTCGTGGAACGTGATCAACCGCGACGACGAGCCCGGCGGCCTGGTGGAGCTCATCGCCTCGCAGAAGGCCATCGTCTGGGAACAGGTGCCCGTGGCGGATCCGGCACTGGACTTCAACAGCGAGCTGGTCCGGGAGGGCCTCGCCGAGCTGCTGATCCTGCGACCGCCGCCGAGGCGCTGGTGTGACCTACGGGTCCACCAGCCGCCGCACGGCTTCCTCGACGGTCCGCCGCCGCACCGCGTGATCCGACCCCCACGCCGGCGCGTTCGACCACATCGACGCGATCGCCAGCACCAGCTGCAACACGTGCTCCGCCGGGAACCGGCACGACACCAGCCCCAGCTCCTGCGCCGACCGGATCGCCTCCACATCGGCCGCCCGACTGACGATTCCCCAGCGCCGCTCCAGCCGTTGCCAGGTGGCGAGCCGCGCGAACTCGGGGTGCCGGTGCTGCAGGTCGTACAGCCGCGCCGCGTAGCCGGGGAGGTCGCGGGCGTCGAACTCCACCGACGCCGCGCGCATCACTTCGGACTGCACGGCGTCGAACAGCTCGTCCTTGCCGCCGTAGTAGGTGTACGCGAGACCCGCGGAACACCCGGCGATGCGGGCGATCCGTTCCATCCGTGCGCCGGCGATCCCGTAGGCCGCGAACTCGACGCACGCGGCGTCCAGCAACCGGCGGCGGGTTCGTTCCCGATCGCGGCCGACCATGGAGTTCAGGCTATGGCGAAGGGGCCGCGCCCATGAAGGGCGCGGCCCCAGGTTGATGAGGGGAGCTTTCACAAACCTGAGGTTTATGAAAGCTCCCCTCATCAACCACCTGGACGGGTTACTTGGCCATGTCGAACCAGTTGAAGCCCTCGACCATCTGACGCGTGGTGTCGCTGACGTAGCGCGGGCCGGTCAGCTCCCAGCGCGTCACCGTGCGGTAGGTGCCCGGCTGCATCGACTCGTCCTCACGGGTGTTCTCGTCGTCCTTGACCGGGACGTACTCGGTGAAGACCTTCTTGTTCAGCGTGACGTCGAGCGACTCGTAGGCGGACTGGGTGTAGAGGTAGTTGCCCTGGCCGCTGTCCAGCGCGCGGCCGGGGTCGGCCAGCTTGAGCTGGATCGTGGTGCCGTTGAAGTTGCCGGTCGCGGACACGACCGTGACGATGTGGCCGCCGCTGCGCTGCAGGGAACCGGCCGTCGGGCCCGCCTTGTAGCGGCCGTACA
This sequence comes from Lentzea alba, assembly GCF_011067745.1. GTDB lineage: Bacteria > Actinomycetota > Actinomycetes > Mycobacteriales > Pseudonocardiaceae > Lentzea > Lentzea alba. The sequence goes on along the minus strand of NZ_JAAMPJ010000001.1, from coordinate 892,088 downwards.
CCAGCTGGATCGGGCCCTCGTTCAGCTTGCGGGCGACGTCACCCGCGAAGTCCGCGGAGTCGTTGGTGCTGATGACGCCCTGCGTGGTCGTCCAGCCGGCGTCGCGGGCGGGCTTGGTGGCGATGTTCCACGCGCTGCGCAGGTTGGTGAGGTTGGTGCCGCCGTCGTACTTCGCGTCGACGCCGATGCGCCAGATCGAGTTGGTGATGACGCTGTAGTCGGAGGGGTCCTTCGGGTCGAGGTTGCCGACCTTGGTGGTCAGCCAGCCGACCGGCGCGTCCTTCTCGTGGCCCCAGTAGTGCAGGACGTTGTAGAGCGAAGCGGGGCCGCAGTAGGCGTTGCCGTTGCTCTCCAGACCGGCGCGGTGCTGGTCCACATCGCTGATGCCGCACTTCTTGACGTTGAACGTCGGGCCGACGAGGTCGGCGGCGCCGACGCACGGGGGCGGCGTGCCGATGATCGGGTCGGCGACCGCGGTGGCGGGGGCGACGACGGCGGTGAGAGCGGCGGCGGCGAGCAGAGCGTTGCGGATCATTTCGGTTTCCCCTTCGAGATCTTGTGTTCCCCTGTGGTGACACAAGATTCGCCGAGGCGAACCCCCAAAGGCATGAGGGACGATCCCTCAACCCTCAGCCGGAAAAGTTGGGTGTATCAGGCACACCCCCACGTCGCTCTGTCTCAGGCAAGGACGCGTGCGAGGTCCCTGCGACCTGCGATTCCGAGCTTCGTGTAGATCCGGCCGAGGTGGTTCTCGACCGTCTTGGGCGTCACGAACAGCTCCTGCGCGATCTCCCGGTTCGCCCGGCCCGCGGCCGCCAGGTCCGCCACCCGCCGCTCGGACGCCGTCAGGGCTTCGGCACCCACCACCAACTGCCGTCGCGGCCGGTCGCCGAGCGCTTCCAACGCCTCGACCGCCCGCGCCCGCAGCACCGCCGAGCCGCAGTCACCCGCGAGTTCGATGGCCCTGTGCAACGGCTCCCGCGCGTCCGTCCGCCGCCGCGCCACCCGCAGGGCCTCGCCCAGGTCGACCAGCGATCGGGCGAGCTCCAGCCGTGACGGTGAGTCCTCCAGCACCGAGACGGACTCGGTCAGCAGCTCCAGCCGCGCGTCGGGGGAGGCGTGCGCGAGCAGCCGCAGCGCCGCGCCGACCTCGGTCGCCGCGCCCCACTTGCGGGCCACGTCGAGCTGTTCGGCGGCCAGTTCCAGCGCGAGTTCGTGCTCGCCGAGCTGCAACGACGCCTTCGTCGCCGGTGCGCGCCAGGGGATCGTGGGCGGATCCACGTGCACCTGGTGCATCGCGTCCCGCTGGCGGTAAGCCTCGGACATCGCCCGTCGCGGGTCGCCCTGGGCCAGCGCGATCAACGCCCGCACCTCGTGCAGCCAGATCGTCGGCATGGTCGGACGGGCGTCCGCGTGCCTGCCGTCGAACGCCGCGATGAACGCCTCTGCTGCTGCGACGTCACCTCGTTCGAGTGCGGCGTACACGGCGAAGTGCGTCGAAGTCGCGCGCAGGCTGATCACCGCGGACACCGGGTCCTCGTGCGCGACGGCCGCCAGCGCGCCCTCGGCTTCCGCCTCGACGGCCTGCATGTTGCCGCAGCGCCAGTTCAGGAACAGCGAGGCGTTCGCGACCATCGCGAACTCCACCGGCGAACCGTGCGTGCGCACCTTCAGCCGTGCGCGTTCGATCTCTCGGCGCGCGGTGTCGACGCCGTCTGCCGCCATCAGCGCGAGCAACGCCACGAGCCACGCGACCATCGCGTCCGTGCTGCCCGTCGCGTCGTCGAGGTACGCGCCGTTCGCCAGCGCACGCGTCGCGGTCGCCGCCACCTCGTCGTGCGGCCACACCTCGTACCGGCCCATCTGCGCGAGGAGCCCGAGCAACGTGCGTTCGTCCGGAGTGCCGCCCGCCAGTCCCGCGTAGTCGCTGAGGTGCGCCGACGCGATCTGCCGCTGATCCGGCAGGAACGACCGGAACACCGCCAGCCGTGCCTCCAGGTGCAACCGCGACTCGCCGCCCGGCCTGGCCGCGATGGCCTCGGTCAGCTCCTCGATCGCCGCCGCCGGACCCTCGATCGCGGCGGTCGCGGAGGCAGCCGCCGCCACCAGTTCCGCGTCCGGCAACCCGGCCGCCGCGGCCTTGAGGTGCCGGTGCGCGTTCACCGCATCGCCGGTCCGCAGCAACGCCCGGCCCAGCTCGGCCCGCAGCGCGGCGTCGGTCGGCCGTTCCTCCACCGCCCGCGTCAGATGGGCTGCGGCGGTGCGTGGATCTCCGGCGGCCAGCAACGCCGACGCGGCCTTGCGCAGCACCTCGGCGGCGTTGGGCAGCGTCCCTTTGGGAGCGTGCACCAAGTGCGCGGCCACCCGATCGGCCGGCGCGTGCGTCTCCCACAACGTCGTCGCAGCGCGCGCGTGCAGCGAGGCGCGCGCGATCGGGCCGAGGCCGTTCAGCACCGCCTCACGCACAACGGGATGCACGTACTCGAGGTGGTCTCCGGTGACGATCACGTTCGCCGCGACCAACGCCTCGACCGCGGCCGGCAGATCCTTCACCTCGGCCAGCGCCGCCGCCTGCCACGGATCGGCATGCGTGCCGAGGACGGCGACCGCGCCCGCGAGCGCGACGGCCTCCGCGGGCAACCTGCCGAGCGTCGCCCGGAAGACGGTGCTGGGGCCGAGCCCGCCGATCTTCGCCGCGGTCCCGGCGTCTTCCAGCGGGAGCCCGAGCGCGGCGAGCTCGTCGACCAGCACACCGGTCAGGAACGGGTTGCCGCCGCTGGCCGCGTGCAGGGCCTCGACGACCTCGGGATGCCCGCCCACCAGCGCGCGGAGGGCTTCCGGGGTCAGCGGGCGGGGCATCAGCCGGTCCGCGGACACACTGAGCTGCGCGAGCGGCCCGAAGTTGTCCGCGGGCGGCCGGGTCGCGACGACCAGCGCGATCGGCAGGTCCGCGATCCGGCGGGACAGGTAGACGAGGAACTGCAGCGACGACAGGTCCGCCCAGTGCGCGTCGTCCACGGTGATCAGCAGCGGCCGGGTGGAGGAGAGGTCCACCGCGACCCACCACAACGAGTGCAGCGTGCGCGCGAGCTCGGCCTCGCTCGGGTCGAGCGCGGCGTCGTCCAGGGCCTTCAACGCCGCCCCGGACGGCCCCGCCAGGATCTTCTCGCGGATCTCGCCGGAGTACCGCGACACCGACCGCTCGACCATCTGCCGGACGACGCCCCACGCCATGGCGCTCTCCAGGGCGTCGCCGACAGCTTGGAGTCTCCCGAAACCGCGCTCCTTGGCCAGCTCGCGGCACTCGTGCACGAGCCTGGTCTTGCCGATGCCGGCGCGGCCCTCGATGACGACGACGCGACCCTCACCACGGGTGGCTGCGTCGAGAGCTTCACGAATGTGCGCGATCTCGGAATCTCGTTCAAGTGGTTCGCGCACGAATTGATCGTAGCGGCCATTCGGCGGGCTACATGCTGGTCATCGGCGGCGCAGACGGGCGACTTGATGCTCCATTGGTGTGAAGGTCAGTTCACGCACCTGTCCTGGGGCTGTGCCGTGCCGCCGAACTGCGCCTCGACGAACTGCTTCGCCTGTGCCTGATCGACCCCGAGGCCCTGTCCGTTCGGGGTGACACCGGGATCGGTGATCGGCAGGGTCGCCGTGAAGATCTTGACCGGGCCCTGGAACCGCTGCGCGAACGCCAGCACGTCCCACCCCTCGTCGACGCGGACGGACCTCCCCACCTCACCGGCGAGCGCGAGGGCGTTGTCCTTGTTGATCTTGGCGGCGAGTCCGGCGAGGAACGCCTGATGCCGCTTGATCCGGTCGAAATCGCCCATGGGCAGGCCCATGCGCTGACGAAGGAACTGCAGCGCCCGGTCGCCCTCGAGCGTCTGACTGCCGGCGGGAAAGGTGGCTCCGGTCTGGACGTCCACGGTCGCGGCGGACACGCAGACCTCGACCCCCCCGACGAGCTGCGCGATCCGGCCGAACTCGGACATCTTGATCACCGCGTAGTGGTCGACCTTCGTGGAGGTCAGCTGCTCGACCGTGCTGGTCAGCTTCTTCGGGTCCTGCCGGAAGAGGCGGTTGAGCCTCTCGTCGCCGACCTGGATGTCACGCGGCAACGACACGGCGCGGACGGATCCGTCGGCCTCGAACCGCGCGAGCACGAGCGAGTCCGTGTAGTCGTTGTTGTCGGTGCCGATGAGCAGCACGTTCTGCGCGGTCGCCGGTACCGGTTGCACGGCAGGTGACGCGTCGGTCTTCTTGATCGTCGTCGGGATGATGACGGCCGCCGCGGCGGCTGCCACCGTGAGCGTCGCGACGCCGATGATCAGGCCGAACGGCTTCTTCTTGCGCTTGTGCAGTTCGGCCAGCACGGTCCGGGAGTCGACGCGCTCCTCGGCTTCGGCGGCGATGGCCTGGCGGATCAGGTCGTTCACGAGTGCACCCCCAGGGTGGCGGACCGGGCAAGTTCGTGGGCACGCAACGTCTGCAGCGCGCGAGAGAGTTGGCTGCGCACGGTGGATTCCGCGCACCCCAGCACCTGTGCGATCTCCGCGTCACTGCAGTCCTCGTAGAACCGCAGCACCAACGCGGCACGTTGCTTGCGCGGCAAGACAGCGATCCGCGCGCGCATGGCCTCGCGTTCGGCGTGCGCGTCGGCTGGATCAGCCATCGACGGCACGTGCTTGGCGAGCTCGCTGCGTTCCACCGAGATCTCGCGCGCGGCCTTGCGGTGCCGCCACGACAGGTAGTCGTTGGTCACCATGCGCTTCACATAGAGGTAGGGAGCGTCCATCGCGCCGATGCGCTCCCACTTGTGCTGCGCGCGCATGAGCACGTTCTGCACGATGTCCTGCGCCAGGTGTTTGTCGCAGGTGATCGCGGTGGCGTACCTCAGCAGCCGGTCCAGCCGATCAGCGACGAACTGGTCGAACCCCACGCCGCCCCCTCACTTGTCCGTGGTCGTTGGCGGATCGGGAAACCCCGCTCGCCGCTCGATCCGCTGCATCGGCTTTTGTGGCCCGGACCACAGATGTCTCGGTTTGGACGGATTTCGGTGTGAAGTCTTTTCACGTTCACGCCGATGAACCAGCCTTCACCCCATGCGCATCATCCCTGCACTCGCGCTGTTGTCGCTGCTGCTCGTCCCCGTCGACGCGGCCGCCGCACCCAACGGCAACTACTACCTGCAAAGCGCCGTGACCGGCCAGAACGCCGCCGTGTCCGGCTCGTCCGTCCTCCAGCACCGCCCCAAGGGCAACGAGGACCGCCAGCAGTTCGCCTGGAACGGCAGCACCCTGTCCGAGGGCGGGCAGTGCCTCGGCCGCTCCGGCGACACCGCCCAGATGATCAGCTGCTCCAGCGCCGACGCCCAGTGGGTCGCGGTGCCCGACGACCAGGACCGCTACCGCTTCAAGGACCCCGGCGCGAACCGCTACCTGATCGCGTCCGGCACCGACCAGGTCCGCGTCGGCACCGGCAACGACACGTGGTTCCTCACGCCGGTCAACCCGGTCCGCTACCAGCCCCCGGCTGACCCGCGCCTGGACGAGATGACGTTCCTGACCGCCCACAACGCCTACGCGAACGGCGTCGACGGCGGCTTCACGTTCGCCAACATCGCCCCGAACCAGTCGCGCGGCATCGTGCAGCAGCTCAACGACGGCGTGCGTGGCTTCATGCTCGACATCCACCAAACGCCCGACGGCGCGATCCTCTGCCACAACAGCTGCACCCTGGTCAGCAAACCCGTGGCACTTGGCGTCGACATCCAGCGCATCGTCGACTTCCTGAAGTCACGCCCGACCGAGATCGTCACTGTGTTCCTGGAGGACTACGTCTCCGCCGACGTGCTCCGGTCCTCTCTCGCGTCCGTCAACGGCCTGAACGACGTGTTGTTCCGTGCCGAGGGCGTGCGGGAGAACGGCTGGCCGAGGTTGTCGCAGATGAGGGCGTCCGGCAAGCGTTTGCTCATCTTCACCGACCACGGCAAGGACGGCCGCGAGAACTCCGGCGTGCTCTACCAGCGGGACTGGACCGTCGAGAACTACTGGTCGATGGGCTCGGGCGTAGGCGCGTCCGACTGGTCCTGCTACTCCCGCTGGGGCGAGAAGCCGCTCACCGCCACGGAAGCCAACTTCCGCCCGCTGTTCGTCATGAACCACTTCCGCGACGTCCCCATGGAAGGCACCGTCGCGACCGACAACTCGAAGGCCGTCGACCGCGCCCGCCGCTTCTGCGAACCCGCGGCCCGCAAGACCCCGAACTACCTGGCCGTCGACTTCTACCACCGCAACACGCCAACGCTCCCGGCCGACCGCCACCCGTCCGGCGCCGGTTCCGTGGAGATGGCAACGGCTTCGACGCTCTGCCTGGACAACAACGCCGGCGGCACCGCCAACGGCAACCCGGTGCAGATCTGGACGTGCAACAACTCCTACGCGCAGAAGTGGCGCGTCGTCGCCGACGGCACGATCGCCATCTCCGGCAAATGCCTCGACATCGACAACGGCGGCACCACCAACGGCACGGCCGTGCGGCTGTGGGAGTGCAACGGCTCGGGCGCGCAGCAGTGGCGCGTGCGGTCTGACGGTTCGGTGCAGAACCCGCAGTCGGGGCTGTGCCTGGACAACCCCGGTGCGTCGACGACCCCGGGAACGCGCCTGAACATCTGGACCTGCAACGGTTCCGCGGCCCAGGCGTGGAGGTTCCGCTAGCCGCTAGGGCTTGCGGGCGACTCCCACGTAGACGTCCGCCGGGCCGCCCTCTCCGGCCGGGCCGAGTTCCGGGTGCCACTGCGGCGCCGAGACGACGCCCGGCTGGAGGACCTCCAGGCCGGCGAACATCGGCTCGAACTCGGTGAGCGCGCGGAAGTACATCGGGTCGCGGCTGTGCTTCATGGCCTCGACGACGCCGCCCATCTCGTCCGGCTTGAAGTCGGCGGTGAGGTGCGAGAGCGCGATCAGGCTGCCGGACGGCATGGCGTCGCGGTAGCGGGCGACGACCTCGGCCGGGCCCTTCTCGTCCGAGACGAAGTGCAGCACGGCGACCATGAGCAGGCCTACGGGCTGGGAGAAGTCGATCAGGTCCTTCACGACCGGGTCGGACAGCACGTCGTCGGGGCGGCACATGTCCGCCTGCACGACGCCCGCGTTGTCGTTGCCCTCCAGGATGAGCTGGCTGTGCGAGACGGCCACCTCGTCGTAGTCCACGTAGACCACGCGTGCGTCCGGGTTTTCCTGTTGCACGATCTCGTGGACGTTGCCGACCGTCGGGATGCCCGAGCCGAGGTCGAGGAACTGGGTGATGCCCTGCTCCATCATCAGCAGGACGGCGCGGCGCATGAACGAGCGGTTCGAGGCCGCGATGGCGCGGCCGTCGCGCAGGATCTGCAGCACCTTGTCGCCGACCATGCGGTCCGACGCGAAGTTGTGGCCACCTCCCAACAGGAAGTCGTAGACCCGTGCCGCGCTGGGCACGTCGGTGTTGATTCCTGTGGGCACCCACGAGAAAGGCTCGGCCATGCCGCAGAACCTACCTGTTTGTGCCTACGCGTGTATCGGCCCGGATCGGGTGAACACGTCAGCCACAGCGTGCGAAACGGACCGAGATCTGCTCCACCAGCGCGGACGCGCCGGCACGTCGTGCTTCCTCGTCCAGCCAGCGGAGTTGGTCGGCGGCGCGCGTTGACCGCAGGTTCGTCGCGACGGCCAGTGCGCTCGCCGCGAAATCGCCGGCAGCGGCCACGTCACCGAGGGCGAGGTGGTTGCGGGCCAGCGCGGTCAACGCGATCGTGCGGGCGCGGACGCGTTCGAGACCGTATGTGCCGACCTTTGTCGTGAGCGAGGCGATGGCGTGTTCCGGATCGGACAGGTCTCGCTGGTCGCCTGAGTTGTGCGCCGCGACGAATCCGAGCTGGAACGCTCGCAACGCGTCCTCGGGTGCGTTGTGGTGCAGGAACATCCGGCCCGCACGTGTCAGCACCGAGGCGATCAGGGACTCGTTCTCGGCCTGCCGTGCCAACGTCAGCGCGCGCTCGAAGTGCGGCAGCGCGGTGCCGGGCATGCCGCTGTCGAACGCGGTCCAGCCCGCCAGTTCGTGCACCTCCGCGACGGCCGTCCACACGTCCGCGTCACCGACGACGATGAACGGCTCGACAAAAGCGAGGTGCTCCAACACCGAGGCGTGGCAAGCGATTCCGCCGTACTGCCGGTCCAACGCGCGCAACGCCTGTGTCCGCGCGTGCACCTCTGACGGTTCGATGCGACCAGACGGAACCGAGGAGGGCAGCCAGTCGAACGTCGGTGCGCCCACCATGATGCGGGCGGCGTGCTCCAGGAATCGTTGCCGGGCAGCGAGATCCGACTGCATCAACTCCGCGGCCTCGGTGAAGCCGTCGGCCACCGCGACCTCGCACCAGTGCTGGGCTTCGGAGATCTCGCCGAGCGCGAACAACACGACGGCCAGCCGCACCGCCGCGTCACCGAGGTGCTGATCGGCGGCCACCCGGAAGCACACGGCGGCCTCGCGCAGGCGCCCGGCCCGTTCGGCGGCCTCGCCCGCGCGGTACAGCCGTTCGACCGCCTCGTCGATCTCGAACTGGGCCAGTAGCTCACTCATCACTGCCTCCGAGAATCCGCCGCAGCTCGGCCCGGCCGCGGGTGAGGTGCGTGCGCACGGTCGACTCGCTGACCACCAGCACCGCGGCGATCTCGTTGACGGAGTAGCCGAGCAGGTGGTGCAACGCCACGGTCTCGCGGTGCCTGGGGGAGAGCTGTCGCACGGCGGAGTGCACCGCCTCCACGTCGTGCACGTCCACAACAACATCGGGCACCGAGGCCAGCGGCGTCTCGTGCAGGTGCCGCTGCTGCCACCGGCGCATCAGCCGGATGGCGACCTTCAGCACCCACGCCTCGGGCTTGTCGTACGAGCGGATGTCGCCCCAACGGTGCTGTGCGATCAGCAACGCGTCCTGTGCGATGTCCTCGACCATTCGGGTGTCGCCGGTGAGCGCCGTCAACGTCCTGGTCACCACCGGCAGACAGGTGCGGAAGAACTCCGCGAAGCCCTGATCCGGCTCCGGTGTGCTCAACGGCCTTCCCTTCAGCGTCCGCTCGTGCCCTTCACCGCCCGAAAGCGACCTTCACCGGTTACAGGCGCTGAAGCCAGGAAAGGCTGAGTCCTACACGCGTATTCACCCGTTCAGACTCATAGGCCGTGTGGTCAAGCCGAGACCTCCACACGCACGAACGACCCAGAAGAGCGAACCCTCCTCTGTGGACGGTCACTCGCCATGAATTCCGATCTAAACCTGTATCCCTGATCGTGGATCGCATGTCACCCGACAAGGGGACAGTGCTACACCGAGCGCGACGCAAATCGGTGATCAAGCGGCCGTCTCGGCGAGAAGAATTCACCGGGAAGTGCGACAAGCGGCTCTGGGTAACCGGGCGGACCTGCGGAAACAGTGGCATTTTCCAAGCTCCCGCAGTGTGTGCCCCCGACCCTGCTGCTTTAGGAGCGATTTCGTGAAACGTCCGCTCGCTGTCGCGCTCAGTGCGCTGATGGCCGCCTCGTTCGCCGTGGTGATACCTTCCGCGCACGCCGGTCCCGGTGACGGCACGCTGACCGTGAAGGTCATTCGTGACATCAACGCGAACGGCACGTACGAGGCCGCCCTCGAAGTCGGCGTGGCCGGTGCCTCCGTCCTCGTGACCGATCCCGCGGGCAAGACCGCGACCGGCACGACGGGCGCGGACGGCAACGTCACCGTCGGTCTCGGCCCGGTGAGCGGCGGCAAGTACCGCGTGCAGGTCAACCCGCCGGCCGGCAGCGTGCTCCAGCCCGCCCCCGCGGGGGCCGGGCTCGAGAGCAACACGATGTTCGTCGACGTCTCGGGCGGTCAGAACAAGACCGTCACGACGGCGTTGTGGAACCCGGCCGACTACTGCCAGGCCAACCCGACGCTCGTCACCGGCTGTCAGCGGGCGACCCGCAAGCAGGACGGCAGCAGCAACGTCAGCGACTCCGCGCGATCGCTGGTCACCCTGCCGTTCACGAACCGCGGCACAGGCCCCGCTCCTACCCAGATCGCGAACCAGGGCACCACGGGTTCGGTGTACGGCATCGCGTACCGCAAGCAGGACAAGCGGATCTTCTCCGGCGCGTTCGCGAAGCGGCTCACCGACTACGGCAGCGGCAACGCCGGCGGTGTCTACGTCACGCCCGCCGCTGGTGGTGCGACGACGCTGTTCGCCACCGTGCCCAACGCCGGTACCACCAAGCACAACCACCAGAACAACTTCGACGGTGGTTTCGCGAACGTGGTCGGCAAGGAGGCGCTGGGCGACATCGACATCTCCGAGGACGGCAGCGAGCTCTACGTCGTCAACCTGGGCGACCGGAAGCTCTACGTCTACGACGCCACGGCGGCGACCGCGAGCGCGCCGAAGGGCTCCTACGCCATCCCTTCCCCCTGCACCAACGCCGTTGACTGGCGGCCCGGCGCACTGGCCGTGCGCGACGGCGTGCTCTACGTCGGTGGTGTCTGTTCTGGTGAGTCGACGCAGAACGTCGCCGACATGAAGGTCGTGGTGCGGACGTTCACCGCGGGCGCGTTCGGCGCACCCGTGGTCACTCACACGTTGAACTTCCTGCGCGGCACCGTGCTGTGGGGAGGCACCACCGCCGATCACTGGCGGCCGTGGCAGACCACCTTCAAGCAACCGACGCCCAACGGCGGGCTCGTGGTGAACCCGGAGCCGTTGCTGACCGACATCGGCATCGAGGCGAACGGTGACCTCGTCCTGGCGTTCCGGGACCGCTTCGGCGACCAGGGCGGCAAGAGCCTGTCCCCGGCGGACGGATCCGCAGGGACGTTCGACACCGTCAGCGGCGGCGACCTCAACCGGGTGTGCCGGCAGGCCGACGGCAGCTACGCCTGGGAAGGCACCGCCGCCAACTGCCCCAACCACAACACCCCCGCCAACAACGGTGGCGGCCAGGTGGACGGCGTGGTCGAGTACTACAACGGCGAGTTCTTCTCCAGCCAGGCCAACGGCCAGCCCCACAAGGAGACCGCGCAGGGCGCTCTCGCCGTCCTGTACGGCGAGACCCGGATGCCCGAAACCATCATGGACCCCACGGCGATCAACACCGGCGGTGTCGGCTGGTTCGACCGGGCCGGCGGCGGCATGATGGCCGACGGCTACCCGAACTCCTACCTGATCAGCGACGTGAACACCGAGGGCTGGGGCAAGGCGAACGGCCTCGCCGACCTCGAGGCGCTCTGCGACCTCGCACCCGTCCAGCTCGGCAACCGCGTCTGGTTCGACACCGACGCCGACGGCGTGCAGGACGGTGACGAGCCGCCGGTCGCGGGTGTCAAGGTGACCGCGACCCCGTGTGCCGGTGGTGCGTCGCTCGGGACCAAGGTCACGAACGCCAAGGGTGAGTACTACTTCGGCGTCGCGGACGGTCTGAAGCCGGACACCTGTTACAACCTGACGTTCGACCGCAGCGCGGTGAACGCGGGCGGACTGCCGAACGCTCCGGCCGCCGCGGATCTCAAGTGGACGGTCAAGGAAGCCGGGCCGGACCGCGTCATCGACTCCAACGTGGACGCCGAGGGCAAGACCCAGGTGACCATCGGCAAGGCGGGCACCGCGGATCACACCGTCGACGCCGGCATCGTCGCGAAGGTCACCAACAAGCTCGGTGACTTCGTGTGGGTCGACGCGAACCGCAACGGTCTGCAGGACGCCGACGAGCAGGGTGTTCCGGGCGTGACGGTCGTGCTGAAGAAGGGTGACGGCACGCAGGTCGGCCAGCCGAAGACGACGGACGCGCAGGGCAAGTACCTGTTCGACCAGCTCGACGACGGCGTCTACAAGGTGTGCTTCGACCTGTCGACGTTGCCTTCCCTGTACGCCGGGTTCACCTTCACCGGCAAGGACGCCGGTGACGACGCGAAGGACTCGGACGCGGATCCGGCTGACGGCTGCACCGTGACGACGACGTTGGGCGCGGCCAAGCGGGAGGACCTGACCCTCGACGCCGGCATCTCGCCGCCCAGCAACAAGGTCGGCGACCTCGTCTGGAAGGACACCAACCGCAACGGCCTCCAGGACGGCGACGAGCCGGGCGTTCCGGGTGTGACCGTGACGTTGAAGAACGGTGCCGGAGAGCCGGTCGGCCAGCCGAAGCAGACCGGTGCGGACGGCAAGTACCTGTTCGACAACCTGCCGGACGGCACCTACCAGGTGTGCTTCGACATCTCGACCGCTCCGGCCGAGTACGCGGGCTACCTGCTGACGAAGCCGAACGCCGGTGACGACGTCAAGGACTCCGACGCCGATCCGACGTCGAAGTGCACGCAGACGACCACCGTCGGCCCGAACAAGCGTGAAGACCTCACGCTCGACGCGGGCATCAGGCCGCCGAACAAGCTCGGCGACTACGTCTGGATCGACAACAACAAGAACGGCCTGCAGGACGACGGCGAACCGGCGGTGCCGAACGTGCCGGTCAAGCTGTCGGACGGCAAGACGACCACGACGGGCCCGGACGGCAAGTACGTCTTCGACAAGCTGCCGGACGGCAAGTACACGGTGTGCTTCGACCTCAAGAACCTGCCGGGGCCGGTGGCGGACTACCAGGTCACCAAGCCGAACGCCGGTGAGGACGCGAAGGACTCGGATGCCGATGTGGCAACGGGTTGTGCGCCCGAGGTCGAGCTGAACGTCGACAAGCCGGAAGACCTGACGATCGACATGGGTCTGATCTCGCCGGTGAATCGCCTTGGTGATTACGTGTGGATCGACGTGAACAAGGACGGTTTGCAGGACGCGTCTGATGTTCCGGTCGAGGGTGTGACGGTGAAGTTGAGCACCGGTGCGACCACGAAGACCGGTGCTGATGGCAAGTACCTGTTCACCGATCTGCTCGACGGCACCTACAAGGTCTGCTTCGACCTCGCCAACCTTCCCGCCGCGGTGAAGGACTACAAGGTCACCACGCAGAACGCCGGTGGGGACGACGCGAAGGACTCCGACGCGGACGCGCAGGGTTGCACGGCGGAAACCACGCTGGGCACCGGAAAGCGTGAGGACCTGACGCTCGACATGGGTCTGGTCTCCCCGCCGAACAGGCTGGGTGACTACGTCTGGGTCGACACCAACCGCAACGGTGTCCAGGACGGCGACGAGCCGGGTGTGCCGGGCGTGACCGTCAAGGTGGGCGACAAGACCACGACCACCAACGACCAGGGCAAGTACATCTTCGACGACTTGTCCGACGGCACGTACAAGGTGTGCTTCGACATCGCCAACATGCCGGCGCCGTACCAGGCCTACCTGGTGACGAGGTCGAACGCGGGCGGCGACGACGCGAAGGACTCCGACGCGGGTGCGGACGGTTGTACGCCGGAGACCTCGCTGGGCAGTGCCAAGCGCGAGGATCTGACGCTGGACCTCGGCATCAGGCCGCCGAACAAGTTGGGCGACACGGTGTGGCGTGACGACAACAAGAACGGCGTCCAGGACCCGAACGAGCCCGGCGTGCCCGGTGTGACGGTCAAGGTCGGCGACAAGACCACGACCACCAACGAGCAGGGCAAGTACGAATTCCCGAACCTGCCTGATGGCAAGTACAAGGTGTGCTTCGACATCGCGAACTTGCCGGGGCCGGTCGCTGACTACCAGGTCACCAAGCCGAACGCGGGTGACGACGCCAAGGACAGCGATGCCGACGTGGCGACGGGTTGTGCGCCGGAAGTCGAGCTGAACGTCGACAAGCCGGAAGACCTGACGATCGACATGGGTCTGATCTCGCCGGTGAACCGTCTTGGTGACTACGTGTGGATCGACGTGAACAAGGACGGTTTGCAGGACGCGTCCGATGTTCCGGTCGAGGGCGTGACGGTGAAGTTGAGCACCGGTGCGATCACGAAGACCGGTGCTGACGGCAAGTACCTGTTCACCGATCTGCTCGACGGCACCTACAAGGTCTGCTTCGACGTCGCCAACCTTCCCGCCGCGGTGAAGGACTACAAGGTCACCACGCAGAACGCGGGCGGCAACGACGCTGTCGACTCGGATGCGGACGCGCAGGGTTGCACGGCGGAAACCACGCTGGGCACCGGAAAGCGTGAAGACCTCACGCTCGACATGGGCCTGGTCTCCCCGCCGAACAAGCTGGGCGACACGGTTTGGCGTGACGACAACAAGAACGGCGTGCAGGACGACGGCGAACCCGGTGTCCCGAACGTTCCGGTCAAGCTGTCGGACGGCAAGACGACGGTGACCGACCCGAACGGCAAGTACGTCTTCGACAACCTGCCCGACGGCAAGTACACGGTGTGCTTCGGCCCGATGTCGGACGCGGTGAAGGACTTCGTCTTCACCACGCCGAACGCGGGCTCCGACGACGCCAAGGACTCGGACGCCGACCCGGCGACCGGCTGCACCCCCGAGGTGGAGCTGGGGCTCGGCAAGCGCGAGAACCCGACCGTCGACGCCGGTATCCACCCGCCGGCCAACGGTGTCGGTGACTACGTGTGGATCGACGCCAACTCCAACGGCCTGCAGGACGAAGGCGAGAAGCCCGTCGAGGGCGTCACCGCCGTCCTGAAGGACGCTCAGGGCAAGGAGCTGGGCACCCAGAAGACCAGTTCCAACGGCAAGTACTACTTCACCGACAACCTGCCGGACGGCACGTACCAGGTGTGCTTCGACATCAAGAACCTGCCTGCGGCGGTGGCGGACTACACGCTCACCAAGCCGAACGCCGGTGACGATGGCAAGGACTCCGACGCAGATCCGTCCTCCGGCTGCACGCTGACCACCACGGTCGGCGTCGGCAAGCGCCGGGACTACACGCTCGACGCGGGTCTGATCGCACCGCCGAATACCATCGGCGACTTCGTGTGGTCCGACAAGAACCGCAACGGTGTGCAGGATCCGGGCGAGCCGGGTGTTCCCGGTGTGCCGGTCAAGCTGGTGGGCTCCGACGGCAAGCCCGTCGGTGAGCCGGTGAAGACCGACAAGGACGGCAAGTACGAGTTCCCGAACATCCCGGACGGCACCTACAAGGTGTGCTTCGAGATGGGCGCTCTGCCGGGTGACTACGCCGGCTACCAGGCGACGAAGCCGAACGTCGGTGATGACGGAAAGGACTCCGACGTGGACCCGGCCAGCGGGTGCACGCCGCCGGTGACCGTGGGAGTGGGCAAGAGGGAGAACCTGACCCTCGACCTCGGCCTCGTCTCGCCGGCCAACCGCGTCGGTGACTTCGTCTGGTACGACAACAACTCCAACGGAGTGCAGGACTCCGGCGAGCCCGGCGTGCCGGACCTGCCGGTGTTCCTGCAGGACGGCACCGGCAAGCCGGTGGCGCAGAGCAAGACCGACAAGGACGGCAAGTACCTGTTCACCGATCTTCCCGACGGTGAGTACAAGGTCTGCTTCAACGCCGATCCGCAAACCGGTCTGGTGGCTGGTCGCAAGCTGACCACGCCGCACGTCGGTGACGACGCCAAGGACTCCGACGCCGACCCGGCTTCCGGATGCACCCACGTCGTCAAGCTGGGCAAGGACAAGCGCGCCGACCTGACCCTCGACGCGGGCCTGCTGCCCAAACCGCCGGCACCGCCGCTGGCCAGCACCGGTGTGGCCGTGTGGAGCCTGCTCCTCGCGGCGCTGACGATGCTCGCCGGTGGTGCGTTCCTGCTGGTGCGGGGTAGGCGCCGGCGCGAGTCCTGAGTGAAATGAGTTGAGCGGTAGCGGCCCCCGGTCTTCGCCTCCGGGGGCCGTTGCCTTGTGTCAGGGCAAGAGATGGCGGAAGGCGGCGACCAGCAACATGCGTTGCTGGTCCACGTCGAGGCCGTCGTCCTTGCTCTTCGGCACGAACGACTCGACGCGGACCGCGATGTCGACCACCCCGGACTTGAGGTCCACAGTGGACTGATCGGCCGGGATCGGCTGGTTCTGCTGGGACAGCTCGTAGGAGAACCGCATCCCGATCGTGCCGTCGAACGCGGCCTGCTCGGTCGGCAGCTGCAACGCGTCGAACACCGCCCGGTGCAGGGTGGCGCCGGTCAGGTGCAGCGGGGCCATGACGACGTGCGTGACGCCGAGGTCGTGGCTGCGCACCGAGATCGCGACGGTCGGGCCGTCCGGCGTGGGAGGCATGGGCTGGGGGAACACCGGGAGTTCGGACTTGCGGTCGGCGCGCCAGGTCGCGATCAGGCGATCGGCGGCGTGCACCAGGTCGACGTGCTTGCGCGGTGCGAGCAGAGGCGGCAGCGGTTCCTCGTCCAGCCGCACGATGAACAGGAAGGCGCGGCGGCGCGTCATCTCCAGGTTGAACGCGGCGGCCCACTCGTCGGTGATCCACTCGCGTTGCGGGGTGTTCGCCGACCAGAGCAGGACGTAGTAGTCGGAGGTCGCCAACGCCTCGTTGACGGCGTTGACGACGTTGGCACCGGGCGCGATCTCGTTCTCGTCGAGGAAGGCGTTGACGCTGCGCGACTCCAGTTCGGCGCGGAGTTGCTCGGCGTGCGGGCGGTCCTTGCCGGCGAACGACAGGAACACCTTGGGACGGGTTTCGAGCGGCACGGGTTCTCCGTTCTTCCTGAGTCGTCTGCGCAGCGGGCCGGCTGTGGTCTGGAATCCCGCGTCGCCGTGCAGGGACCAGCACGCCCAGTCAGCCGGGTGCCGGTCCGCGACCTCTTTCAGCGCGTGTTGCAGCGCACGGTCGCGGGGGAGTTTGGCCAGGTTGCGGTCGAACGCGTCGAGCACCTTCCGCGCGGTCTCGTCCTCGGGCTTCCAGCGGGCCGCCACGACCGCTCCCGCGCCGGCGGTGATGGCCGCGCGGGCGAAGCCGGCCTGGTCGTCGCGGCCGAGCACGACCGTGCCGCACCTGCCGAAGTCCAGGCTTGCCCACGTTTCCGCGGTCATCTGTTCGTCGCTGAACTTCAGCCAGGACCGGTCGGCGTTCAGCCGATCGTGCGTGTTCTGGGCGTCGATCCGGATGCGTTGGCGGTGTTGCTCTTTCAAGGCTCGTTCGAGTTCGGCCGCCTCCCGGAAGGTGACGGTCTCGTCGCTTCTCTGCTTGCGGGAGCGGCGGTGGAGCACGGGTAGGGCGGACAGGCTCGGCAGGCTGGACAGCGCGTGCGTGAGGCCGAGGAAGTGGTGGGCGCCTGGGACGGGCAGACCGGCGAACGGGATGTCCGCGAGGACGCCGCCCGCCACGACGACGATCCTCGTGGTCTTCGGTGGCAGGGCGGCGAGCACGTCGTCCAGGCCGATCAGGGTGGCCAGCTCGGCGAGCAGGGTGCCGAAGATCGCCGGGCTGTGCCTGGGATTCCACGCCGTGAGCCGGTGGATCGTGGCGGTGAGCTCGCTGATGTGGACGCCGGTCGTCAGGTGGGTCGTGCCGCGGCCGATGATCACGTGGTGGATCTGGTCCGGGGTGGGATGCATCAGCCACACCACCTGGTCGCGCGGCAGGAGTCTCGTCGTCGTGCGGAGCCAGCGCCTGGCGGCCGGCAGGTCGGTGAAGCCGGGGAGGTCGTGCGTGGCGGTTCTGGCAGCCTCGACCGCGACCACCAGTCCCGCCAACGCTTTCCTGCCATCGCGCTGGACACGGCGGGCCGCGGCGAACACCCGGTGGTCGTGCTCGTCCCTGGCGACGCTCAGCATCCGGAGCTCGGCGTCCTGGTGGTGGGGCAGGATTTCTTCGACGTGTCGAGCCGCGGTCCAGAGCTGGGAGGCTTCGTCTTCGGCGCCGGTGTCGGCGCAGGTGTCGCCGAGTTTGCGCAGTGCCAACGCTTTCAGCTCGGCGTGGTTCGTGCGGGCGGCTTCGCGGAAGTGGAGCGCGGC
Organism: Lentzea alba; assembly: GCF_011067745.1. Lineage (GTDB taxonomy): Bacteria > Actinomycetota > Actinomycetes > Mycobacteriales > Pseudonocardiaceae > Lentzea > Lentzea alba. Next base: position 874,200 of record NZ_JAAMPJ010000001.1, on the reverse strand, counting down.
CTGGCCGAAGTGTCCGTTGGCGTAGGTGAGCTCGGCCTTCGTGAGGTGCCACAGCGCGGAGTTACCCTGCCCCAGCAAGCTTTCCGCGGTGATCAGCTGGTCGTCCGCGATCAGCCGGCGGACGCGGTCGAGGCAACGTTCCGGGGTGAGCGTCTGGGTGGCGTCCGGGAGCTTCGACAACACCTCCGGCCCCGCCATGGCGACGAGCAGCGGGAACAACCTGCGGGCCGCGCCCGCCTGCCGGGTCATCACCAGCAGGACGGTCAGCTCGTGGAGGACGGCGAACCGCAGGGAGGGCTCGATCTCGAAGCTGGTGGCGCACCTGGTCATCAGCGCCAGCGCTTCGGTGTACCGGACTTCCCGGCGCAGCGCCGAAGCCTGTCGCAGGTACTCGGCCGGGGTACGCGGGGCCGGGCCGTCGATCTTCGGCACGTGGGTGCCGCGGCGCACGTCGAGCAGCACCCGGTCGTCGCCGACGTGTTCCAGGTGCTCGGTGTGCCCGGCGCGGCGGAAGTGCCGTTCGGCGGCGTCCAGCTCGCTTTCCGCGGTGGGGAAATCGAAGTGGTCGGCGGCGGCCAGCGCGGCCACCCGAGCGAGCACGGCCTGCTGCAGTTCGGTGAGCTTCAGCTTCCGCAGCTCCCGGACGTCCTGGACGGCGCTCGCGTGATCCGTTGCGGCACTGCGGATCTGAGCCCGGAGGACTCTCAGTTCGATGTCGTTGCTCTGAGCCAGGTACTCGTCGCAGCGCCGGGCGGCCTTCGCGATCGCGCCGTGGGCGAGCAGGGTGGCGCAGTGGTCGTGGGCGATGATCCAGGTGACCTTCGCGGCCTCCCGGTAGTAGTGGTCGATCCCGTGCACGTCGCCGCGTCGGGCAGCGGCCTGCGCGGCTTTGATCGCGTTTGCCAGCGGTGTTCCGGGCTCGATTTCCATTCAGTCCCCGCAGCCCCGCCGGGGTGTTCGTGGGCGCATCGACGATCCTCCGTGCGTCGCAGGTTAACGATCCAGACGGCGCACAGATCGTTTGTCAACTTTCTGTCCACGAACTGCCCAAACGATCTTGTCGGTGCTCCTCGGCACACTGGAACCACCACCGATCCGAGGAGACCGTCATGTGCTGGGACTGCGACCACCCCGCCGGCCGCATGGAAGAACACCTGGCCACCCTGCGCCGCTGCATCGACGTGCGGGGGTGGGCCGTGCAGGCGATAGAACGGGACAGAGCCCATCCGCCCTGGGCGTACACCGTCGGCCTGACCCTGCGCGGCCTGCCCGAACTCGTCGTGACGGGCATGGCCGTCCTGGAAGCGGGCCGCCTGCTCGACGACACCGCCGAACACCTCGCGCACAGCTGCGCCCCTTCGCCGGGCCAACGCTTTGCCCTGGAAGGCGGCCCACTGCTGGAAGTCGTGCGCGTCGCACGCCCGTGGGCGCATCTGCTGGTGTCCGCACGGCTTTACGGCGAGAGCATCGACGCGTTGCAGCTCGTGCACGCCGACGAGGCCGGGCGATGGCCTTGGGACCGCGACTACGAGGGCGTGGTGGGCGGTCAGCCGGTGCTCGGGGTCAGGGCTCGCCCACCGAGCGGCTGATCCGCGCCCCGAGTCCCCGCAGGTGTTCCACCAGCTCATCGGGCCCGTGCACGCGGAACTCGCAGCCCAGCAACGTGAGCCGGAAAGCGAGGTAGTCGATCGTGTCCTCGACGCTGTGCCAGGTGCACGACACGTCGTCGAGGGCCGTCAGGTCCCCGGCGAAGTCCGCCAGCCGAGCCCGCGCCAGCTCCACGGGCAACCGCAGCGTCGCGTGCGCCCGATAGGTGGGCGCCGAGTCGTACATCTTCTGCGTCACGTACTCGGTCGCGTCCCCACCCGGAGGCACCCGAGGGGTGAACCGGGCACCGGTGGCCAGCGCCGAGGAGACGCGGTCCAACCGGAAGATCCGCCAGTCGTCCCGTTCCACGTCGAAAGCGAGGAGGTACCAGCGCCGTCCCAGCGCTACCAACTGAACAGGCTCGACGTGCCGCTTCGAGACCACGCTCTCGTTCGTCACATAGCCGAACCGCACTCGCTCGCGAGCCGTCACCGCGCCCGCGATCACGGTGAGCTGAGCCGGGTCGACCAGTGAGGCGAACGACGAAGCCGCCGCCGCGGTCGCCGACGTCAGCGACGACACCCGCCGGGCCAGCCGGGGCGGCAGGACCTGCTGCAGCTTCGCCAGCGCGCGCAGCGACGCCTCGGCGATGCCCGCCACCGGTTGCCGGGCGGCGGTGCGCAGGCCGACCGCGATGGCGACCGCCTCCTCGTCGTCGAGCAGCAGCGGCGGCATCGCCGTGCCCGCGACGAGCCGGTACCCGCCGAGCACGCCCAGCGAGGCCTCGACGGGGTAGCCGAGGTCGCGCAGCCGGTCGATGTCGCGCCGCACCGTTCGCGGCGTGACGCCCAACCGGCCGGCGAGCTCGCTGCCGGGCCACTCGCGCGGTGTCTGCAGCAGCGACAGCAGACGCAACAACCGGGCCGCATCACTCATGCCGACAAATCTAGGCGAAAAATAGGACCGATATTGTCCTAGATCGCGAATACGGTCTCCCACAACGGATCGAAGGGGAGAATCGCATGAACGTCGTGCCCGAGGGCTACCACACCGTCACGCCGTGGCTGATCACGCGCGGCCACACGGCCGAGCTGATCGACTTCATCCTGGAGGTCTTCGACGCCACCGACCTCGGCCGCGTCGGCGAAGCACCGAACATCGGCCACGCCGAGGTCCGCATCGGCGACTCGGTCGTGATGCTCTTCGACAAGCCGAACTGGCCGGGGACGCCGGCGTTCCTCCGGCTCTACGTCGAAGACGACAAGGCGACGCTCGCGAAGGCCACGAGCCTGGGCGCCACCGTCGTCACCGAGCCCACCGAACTGTTCTGGGGCGATCGGGTCAGCCGGTTCGCCGACCCGTTCGGCAACCTGTGGTGGCTCCACCAGCGCGTCACCGAACCGACCGCCGAAGAGATGGACGAGAGGATGCGGGACCCGAAGTTCATCGAGGCCATGAACTACGTGCAGAGCGCGGACTTCACTCCGCGGACGTGACGCGCTCCCGCTCGTCCGCGGTCAGCGTGGGCTCCGGCGACACCTCGCTCCGGGGCCCGCGCATGGTCGCCCACATCACCTTGGGGCTGACCAGGTTCGCCATCGGTGCCGACAACGTGAACGCGTCCAGGAAGGCGCGGGTCACCTCGGCCTCGGTGGTCGCCGTGCGCACCAAACGGTCCACATAGCGCTGCAACACCCGCCCCGCCAACGGCAACGGCTTGCCGACCGCACCCGGATAGAGGATGTCCTGGTTGGTCGCCATCGCCCAGGCCCCGTCGACCACCTTGCCGATCGCGCGCTGGATCTGCTGCGCACCGTGCCCGGCATGCAACCCGGCATCCAGGGCCTGGGCACTCTGCGCGGCGATGGACATCCCGTGCCCGTAGACGGGGTTGTAGGTCGCCACCGAGTCGCCCAGCGCGAGCAACCCGGTCGGCCAGGACTTCAAGCGCTCGAAGAACATCCGCCGGTTCGCGGTGCTGTGCGACCCGTACACCGGCGACAACGGCTCGGCGGAGGCGATCAGGTCACCCACGACCGGGTTGCGCACCGACCGGGCGAACGAGACGAACTCCGACTCGTCGGTCGACGGCTCACCACCGCGCGTGCCGGACAGAGTGACCAGCCACTTCCCGTCCTCGATGGGCAGCAGGGTCGCCGTGCAGCCGGGGTGCGGGTCACGCGGGTTCGCCTGCACGTTGACGATCGGGAAGTCGGCGGCGGCCGACGCGGGCGCCTGGAAGATCCGGGTGGCGTAGGCGAGTCCGGAGTCGACGCTCTCCGAGTGCACCTCGGGCAGCCCGAACGACGTCAGCCACGCCGGCAACCGCGAACCGCGCCCGGTCGCGTCGACGACCAGGTCCGCCTCCAGCGAGATCTGCTCGCGCGAGATCCGGTCCTCGACCAGCACCCCGGCCACCGCCTCCGCCGAGCCGAGCAACGACACCGGTTCCGTCCCGGTCAGCAGCGAGATCTTGCTGTCCCGCAACGCCTGCGACCGCACGACGTAGTCCAGCAGCCCGCGACTGCACGTCACGATGAACTGCATCTCGGGAAACCGCGGCACCCAGCCCTGAGCGCTCAACGACACCAGGTCGTTCGGCACCCCGATCCGGTGCGCGCCGGCCGCGAACAACGCGTCCAGCGTCCCCGGCAGCAACGACTCGATCGCCCGCGCGCCACCGGACATCAGCAGGTGCGCGTGCCGGGCCTGAGGCACGCCGGACCGGGACTCGGGGCCGTCCGGCAGCTTGTCGCGTTCCACGACGGTGACCTCGTCCACGTGCTTGACGAGGACGGACGCGGTGAGCATGCCCGCGAGCCCGCCGCCCAGGACTACGGCGTGTGTGGGTGCCATCTAATCCGTTCCTCCTGCTGCGTGCACGTGCGTGACGGCCGCGTCGACTATCGGCGAGTGCTGGTACGCACGCGAGATCCGCACCCATCTGTCGTGCTCGACGGAGAGGTCCGTGCCGTCGACGATCTCCGCGACGGGACGGCGCTTGGGAGCCCGCGGCCGCCCGCTGGACGAACCGGCGGCACGCAGCTGAGCGGCCTCCACGACGGCGGCGACCTCGTCCTTGGTCAGGGAGGCCTTGCGCGCGAGCGAAGTCGCGGCCTCGCCGACGGACAGGTCGAAGTACGGCGTGAGCGCCCACCGCCAGTCGTTGAGCTCGATGATCTGCCGGCGCACGCGGTGGTGCGGGTTGAGGAACTTGCCCGGCGCCACCAGCACGATGCCGGGGTTCACGTGCACCAACGCCCGGTGCAGCGGCCGCAGCGCGAAGTACGTCCGCCAGCGCCGCAGCCACAGCGACGGCGACGGCCGGCGCGGTCCGAAGACCGGCAGGGCCATCGCGATCACCAGCGGGATCATCGACAGCGACGCCATCAACGGCGCGGTCGTGCTCAGCACGTCGAAGCTGCGCTCACCGGCCCAGTCCATCAGCAGCACGAACAGCTTGATGACCGCGAACGCCATCGGGAACAGCGCCGCCGCGCAGTACCAGCGCAGCCCGAGCCGAAGCCACGGCCGGGCGGAGATCGCCTCGTCCCGCGAACCCTGCCAGCAGTGGTAGGCCTGACCGGCGCAGCCGATCATGGTCGCGACGAAGTAGATGAACAGGAAGACCGCGATCGTCGGTTGGGTGGCGTAGTAGGTGTCGAAGTCGACCTGACGCTCTTCGCCGACCTCGGACTTGAAGAACAGCACGATCATCGCGGCGACGATCGAGGCGTAGCTGACGACGATCAGCCGGACCCGTTGCCACGCCTGAGCGGCCGGGTAGCGCCAGTACAGCACCAGCGCGAACGCCGAACCGGCGAAGCAGACCACCAGGCTGTACACGACCAGCGCGGCGAAGTTCGGCACGCCGCTGGTCCAGTTGATCCAGGTGATGTTCGCGGGGGCCGCGAAGAGCACGGCGAACGCCGAGAAGAAGACGGTGGAGATCAGCGCGACGACCCGGGGACTGCCCCAGCTCGACCGCAACGCGCGGATCTTGTACGCGAGGAGGAGCAGTCCGACGATGCCGCACGAGAGGTAGATCAGGTTAAAGATCGCCACGACGCACCCAGCGAGATCTTCCTTCGAGAGATTCGGCCACCCGCCGCACGTGCGCCGGCTCCTCGGTGGCCGCGGTGTCGGCCCACACCCGGTGTTCGGTCAGGCGCTCCAGCAGGTGGTCGGCGAGGTTCTCGGCTTCGCGTTCCTCGTCCTCGGTCAGCGTGGTCCGGCCCGCGATGATCTGCGCCATGCGCGGCAACAGGTGCGGTGCGAGCTTGCGCATGCCTTCGCTGCGTCCGAGCGCCACGGGCTGGTGCTGCAGCAACACGTGCGCGAACTCGTGCAGCAGCACGTGCAGGCGGTGGTACCAGGACGGGGAGTCCGCGCAGATGACGAGATACGTGCCGTTCTCGAGCAACGCCGTCGCGCCGCTGAGGCAGACCGCGTTCGTGATGGCGGCGAAACGGACGTCGACGGGACGCCCGAGCCGTTCGCTCATGAGCTCGCAGACCCGCCGGCTCGCGTCCCGGTGCGTGGCGTCGGGCGGCAGGTCGAGGTCCCGGGCGACCTCGTCGACCAGCTTGCGCAGTTTCCTGCGGTTCACCCGTCGCCTCCTCTCGATGTCGGCTGGAGCGGTCCAGGCTGAGATCTTCACGCCGTCGTCGTCATCAAGTGTGGTCCGCGGATGTACGGCGGGCGTTCAGTGGGAACGACCAACCCTCGCCGACTTCGAGCGCCTGCCGGAACCCTTCTACCGCAGCGGCCCTGGCCTGCGGGGACAGTTCGCCCGTACGTTCGGCCAGACGGGTGACGAACTCGACCACGCCGAGCTCGCGCAGTGCCAGGAAGTCGGTCAGCTCCGAATCGACCCGCGCCGCGAGGTCGTCGTCGAAGAAGTACGCGGGGTCGGCGCCGAAGTGGTCGGCCAGGCCGAGGATGTGCTTGAGCCGCGGGTTGTCGCTGGTGTTGCTCAGCAGTTCGCGGATGTAGCTGGCGGAGATGCTGCCGAACTGGCCGGACGAGCTGATCGCGGTCGCGACCTCCTCCGGTGACCACGGCCCGCGGTCCGGCGGGTGCACGGCCTCGAAGAGCGTGCTCAACGCGGTGGCGCGCCAGCCGGGCTGCTCACCGGGGTGCAGCCGGCCGCGACCGCCGAGGAACACCGCGGGGTGCACGCCGAGCGCGCCGGCGAGGTCGACGATGGCCTGGCACGTCGGGTTGTCCTTCACCCCCAGCCGAAGCTGCGAGATGTAGCCGTGCCCGATGTCGCCACCCCGAGCCTTGACCGCCGCCGCGAGCGCTACGTTGGTCACCTTGCCTCCGCCGCCCGGCGGGTTGTTGCACAGCTCGTTGAGCACTTCGGCGAACGGCCTCACGCCACACCTCCGCTGGAGCGACCCCTGGCCAGCGATCATTCCACTGATGTGGAACCCGAAGAGCATATGGCATCACAGGGGTTGAATCCACCTGTGTGTCGCCCTATGATCACACTCCGTCGCTTCAACTGATGTGTCGCATTTGATCCGAACGACGTCACTTGAGTTGAAGCGGGCAGATCGGGCCAGTCAGAGCTGAAGTCTGGGGGGACTCATGACGACTGCGCGGACGGGGCTTCCGGTGAACCGTGGTTCTCTGCGCTTGCACGACGAGAGCGCTCCCTCGCGCTGTGGTTCCTGCGCGCAACCGGTTGGTGCGTGGACGACAGACCGCTTGACCGGCCTGCTCGGCCGGTGGGGCTGGGACGACCAGGCACCCGCGGCGTACCGCCGTGCCCAGCGCCGGTGGGAGCAGGTGGCGCTGCTCATGATCGACCTCGACCGCTTCAAGAAGATCAACGACGAGTACGGCCACCCGGCCGGTGACGTCGTGCTGAGCGATGTCGCCGACGTGCTGAAGGCACACACACGGTCGTCGGATCTCGTGTGCCGGTACGGCGGCGATGAGTTCCTCGTGCTGCTGCCTCGCACCACGGGCGGTGAAGCGGCTGTTGTCGCCGAACGTATGTTGCGCGGTATCCGTGCGTTGCAGAGCGACATCACCACGAACGACGGCTACGGCCTCACGCTGCACGGCCAGACCGCGTCCATCGGCGTGGCGTCGCACGTGCCGGGCGGCGAGGACACGCTGATCGACCTGGTCCGCGACACCGACGCGGCTCTGCAACGGGCGAAGCGCAACGGTAGGGCCCGCGTCCAGGTGCACGACCCGAGCGGGTTCGCGACCGAGCGCAACAACGACGTCCTGGCACTGCACCACCTGATCGCGCTGCAGGACCTGATGAGCAGCGACCAGTTGCCACACGTCATGGTCGCGCTGTCCGACGGCCCGAAGGGCGCCGAAGAACTCATCAGCGCACTCGGCCCGCGCGTGATCATGACGCTGGAGCGCTTGCAGGACAACGGTTTCGTGCTCCGCCGAGCGGGACGCTACGAGCTCACCGCCGCCGCTCGCGAGTGGATCACCGACGTGCTGCCGGCCGTCGCCGCGTGGACGAACCGCCACCACGGGCTCGTCCGCTGACTCAGAGGAGCTGCGCCAGCCGCTCTTCGATCTCGTCGGCGGTGGCGTGCCCACGTGCGAGCACGAACGCCTTGTTCTCCCGCACGGCGATCAAGGTCGGGTAGCTGCTCACACCGAGCTGGGCGGCCCGGTCGAAGTCGGTCTCCGGCACGGCGTTCTTGAACGCGCTCACGACCGCGTCGGAGTCGAGGCCGAACGCGTCGGCGATCACCCGGTAGGTCTTCGCGTTCGACAGGCTCAACCCGTCGTGGAAGTACGCCTTCTGCATCGCGACGGCCAGCTCGGCCGCCCGGTCCGGCGCGACCTGGCGGAGCGCGATCAGCCCGCGCGCCGCGGCCTCGGAGTCCATGACGAACGACCCGTCGGCGAGCAGCGCGTCGAAGGCCTCGCCGAACGTCGCCCCGGTCCGTTCGGTGATCTGGGCGTTGGCGCCCCTGATGAACCCGTACTCGCGGATCGGCACCCGGCGCGCGCCGGTGAACAGACCGCCGGAGACCACCTCGACCGGCAGGTCGGGGTGGCGCGCGATGACCGTCTCCAGCGTGCCGGAGAAGGCGTGCGACCAGCCGCAGTAGGCGTCGAAGACGTAGACGAGCTTCACGATGGGTACAAAGTATCTGACTCGTCAGGTAGTTGGCTTTATGAGTTCGTTCACTACGCGGTCGAGCCGACCCCCTTGATGCGGCCCTCCCGGAACGCGTCCACGAACAGCCGGTGGTCCTCCCGCGTCTGCTGTGCGTAGTCGAGCGCGAACGCCACGATCGAGTCGGCGAACTCGTCCTCGCGGTCGCCGATGGCCGCGGCGATCGCCTCCTCGCACTGGAAGTCGACGAGGGTCTGCGCGGAGTCCTCGTCCGCCACGCAGTGCATCTTGGCCGTCGCCCGCCCCAGGTAGTCGAGCACCGGCAGCATGTCCGCGGGCTCGGTCAGGTCGGACCAGTCCAGGTCGGCCTCGTAGGGCGAGAGCTCGGCGACGACGTACCCGACCCCGTCGATCTGCGTGTGCCCGAGCCAGGGGTCGGCGTGCGCCTGCAGGGCCCGCTGCGAGACGGCGGTGCGGTGGCCGTGGTCGGTGAAGTACGAGCGGATCCGCGCGTCGGGCACGATTCGGCTGGGGGCTGCCACGTTCGCTTGTTTCATCGAGAGGACGACATCGTTTTCCAACGCCTGGGAGCGGCCCTCCACGAGGATGTTGTAGGCGTGCAGGCCGGCCGAGCCGATGCCGAAACCGCTGCGGCCCACCACGTCCTTGACGGCGTAGGTGCGGCTGCTGGCCCGTTTGCCGGTCGGGATCGTGTCCAGATAGGACTCGAAGGCCCGCAGGACCGCGGCCAGGACCTCGGGCGCCAGTTCGTGGGTGCCTTCGCGGTCGCGGCGGAAGCGGCGTTCGTAGTTGACGATGGCGGTCTTGTCGTTCAGCAGGCCGATGCGGGTCTCCAGACGGGCGCGTTGCAGGACGCGGTGCAGGGCTCCCTCGGTGTTGTCGAGACGCAGGCTGAACAGCGAGTCGTCCGGTCGCGTGACGAACGCGCGGATCTGGGCCACATAGGAGGTGACGTAGGTGCGGATCAGGTCGGTGATCACGCCGTCCGGCAACGCCTTGCGCCAGCCGAGCAGGGCCATGGAGGCGGCGAAGCGGCGGACGTCCCAGGTGAACGAGCCGAGGTAGGCCTCGTCGAAGTCGTTGACGTCGAACACCAGCGTGCCCTCGGCGTCCATGTAGGTGCCGAAGTTCTGCGCGTGCAGGTCGCCCTGGATCCAGATGCGGCCGGTGCGGTCGTCGGCCCACTCGTCCGGCAGCTCGGCCATGTCGGCGTAGAACAGGCAGGCGCTGCCCCGGTAGAACGCGAACGGTTCGGCCGCCATCTTGCGGAACTTGTGCCGGAACGCGGCGGGGTCGGCCGCCATCAGCCCGGAGAACGCTTCCTCGAGCACGCTCACGATGCGGTCGCCGCGATCGGTCATGGCAGCCTCCCTGTCTCCGGCCTGCGGACGCACATCCCAGCACGAGGATGCCTGCGCGCACGCGTGCGCGTGCAAATTTCGTGCCCGGCTCGGCATCGGCGTGCCGACAGCGAGCAGGAATCGAGAAGCCAAGCTCCGGCGGGCGCGCCTAGCGTCAACGGCATGTGCTTCATGTTCGGTGCCAGCGAGGAACAAAAGCACCGCGCGCTCGGGCTGACCGGCGAGGCGGAGCACCAGGAGCTGACCGGCGTCGACGAGACACCGGTCAGCGTCCCCGCGGCCGAAGACTGGCCGCAGGACTAGGGATCGCGTTCATGCCCGGCAGAACACTGCTGGGCATGAACGGATCCATGTCGCGCCGGAGCATCCTCGCCGCTGGAGTGGCGGGCTCAGCGGCGGTTCTGCTCGGCACCGGCCACGCTTCGGCCGCGAGCCTGGTCACCCACAGCGAGATCAACTCGCAACCGACCTTCTACGAGGTGAACGGCGCCGCGACGTCGTTCCGCTACGAGCCCGGTTTCTACTCCCGCCTGGAGACCTGGCACGTCCACTGGCGCAACTGGACGCCGCAACACTGGACCGCGCCGCACAAGATCTACTCGTACGGCGCCTACGTGAACAAGCCCGGCATGCACGGCGACGGTCGTGCGTTCGACCTCGCGCGCATGCTCATCACGAACCGCGACACGGGCGCGACGTTCACCGCCTTCAACGGCCGTTACGACCAGTGGCGGAGCCTCACCGGTGACGCCCTGCGCACCGCGCGGATCCGTTACTGGGGCACGATGGCGTCGCTGCACTACCACTTCCGGCACGTGATCTCGTACCTGGACAACGCCGAGCACCACAACCACGCCCACATCGACAACGCGGTGTCGGGCAGCGGTGACTCCAGCTTCACCACGGGATCGGCCACGCAGACGTACTTCGTCCAGGCCGCGTGCCAGTACATCTGGGGTCTGTCCACGGGCATCGACGGTGACTGGGGACCGGAGACCCAGCGCAACTCGTCCACGGCCCTCACCCGCGCCGGCTCCGACGGCGTGATCACCACGCAGAGCCGCTGGCTCACGTTCTGCAAGGCCAGTGCACAGAAGGCATGGGCACTCGTGCCCTGACAAGGGGAGGTTGAGATGAAACGAACTCTCACGGCATTGGGACTCAGCGCCGCCGCGTTGATGGCCACCGCCGGCATGGCGAACGCCGCGCCGGCCGGTGACGTCGAGATCCAGGGCGGTTGCCTCGCCGCGATCTGCGGCTCGGTCATGAACGAGAGCAGCGTCTACATCTACGCGATCAAGGACTGGGGCACCGACGGTCCCAAGCCCGGCACCGAGTGGAAGCGCCTGAATCCCGGCGAGGAGACGCAGCGCAACCAGGACTGGGACGGTTTCTGGGTGCCCTGCAGCGCTTCCGGGCGCATCGCGGCGTGGGTGCCGCCGGGCGTGTGGAAGTGGAGCGACTTCACGCTCCAGGCCGGGTACGCGCGGAAGATCTCCACCCACGAGGACGCGCACGTCCGCAGCCAGCGGTGCTGACCTCTCAGGCATGACACTCCATGAGCGTTTGCGTTGATCCTCCGCCGTAAGCGCTCGGATCCACTGTGGAGCAGTGCTGTCCGATCCACTCCTGGCGGCCGTGGTCGTCGCGGCCGCCAGGACCGCCACGGCCCATCCGGTCGCCGCCGCCGAGCACGAACTTGAGCTTGCCCTCCCTCACCCACTGCCGCAGCTGGTCGACCGACGGCGCGTCGTCCGAGCCGGAGAACCCGCCCATGCCGATCACCACCTCGTCGGTGCGCATGATGTACGGCGAGGCAGCCTGCGCCGAACCCGCGATCGCGAGGGTGATCTCGGCGCCGTCGCCGTGTTCCTCGGCGTAGTCGAGGATGCGCTTCTGCTCGTCGGTGAGCTCACCGCCACCGGGACCACCCATCATCGGTCCCCGGTTTCCGCGGCCCGGCGGCTGTTGCCCGTTCATGAAGACCTCGAAGCCGCCGCCACCGCGTTCAACAGGACCGGCAGCGGGCATCACACCGTTGCTCGCCCTCGCAGCAGTGGCAGTCGACCACACGGCGGGCGTCAGCAGCACCGCGACCAGCGCGGCCACCAGCCCAACTCGGCGCAAGCCCGCCAGCAGCACGACGATCGCCACCGCCGCGACCGCGAACACGGCCCATCGGGTCCACCCGTGGAAGGACGTGTCCCGGGAGACCACGACGAAGGCCCACACCGCGGTGATCGCGACCGACAGCGGCACCAGGAAGCGCACGAAGCTCTTGGCGCGCCAGAACATCAGCAAACCCGCCGCGCTGATCGCGGCGACCGCGGGCGCGAGCATCGTCGTGTAGTACGGGTGGAAGATGCCCTGCGCGAAGCTGAACACCACCGCCGTCACCAACAGCCAGCTGCCCCACATGAACCAGCCCGCGCGTTCGGCCGGGACACCGGGCACCTTGCCGCGCCACTGCAGCACACCCGCGACGGCCACCGCCCCCAACACCAGCAGGCACAACGGCAGCAGCCAGGAGATCTGTCCGCCGACCGACGCGTCGAACATGCGCGTGGCACCCGGCTGACCGCCGAACATCGCGCCACCACCGGGGCCGCCGAACTCCATCGGCCCTTGACCGGTGGGCACCTGACCGGGAGGCATCTGGCCGATGGTCGGATCACCGACGAACGACCCTCCACCCCGGTTGCCGCTGCCGCCGAACACCCGGCCGAGGCCGTTGTAGCCGATGATCAGGTCCCACGCGCCGCCGTCCGTGCTGCCGCCGATGTACGGCTTGGAGCCCGGCCACCACGCGTGCAGCGCCACCCACCAGAACGACGACGCGACCAGCACCGCACCAGCGGCCAGCAGGTCGAGAATCCGCCTCTTCACGGGCGCCGAAGTGCCCACCAGATAGGCCAGTGCGAAGCCCGGCACCACGATCCACGCCTGCAGCATCTTGGTGAGGAACCCGCAGCCGATGAAGAAAGCGCACCACAGCAACCACTTCGTCCGCGGCCGGCTCTCCGTGGACTGAACCGCCCGCGTGAAGGCGTAAGCGGCCGCGACGAGCAACAGCACCAGCAACGTGTCCGGGTTGTTGTCGCGGTTGATCGCCACCGTGATCGGTGTCAGCGCGAGGATCAACGCCGCGAGCAGCGCCACCTTCTCGTCCGCCCACAGCCGGACGGTGCGGTGCAACAGGAACACCGCCGCAACGCCCTCGATCACCTGCGGCAGCAACACCGCCCAGCCGTGGAACCCGAAGATCCAGACGGCGATCGCCTGTGGCCACAACGACATCGGCGGCTTGTCGACGGTCACGACGCCGTAAGGGTCGAACGAGCCGAACAGGAAGTTGGTGAACGAAACGGACATCGACTTCGCGGCGGCCGCGTAGTACGAGTTGCCGACCTGGCCCCCGCCTATCGCCCACACGTACAGAGCTCCGGCCAGCACGCAGATCGCCACCAAAGCCCACACCGGCCAACGAGATGGCCGGGCGTCGATCGGTGCGTCAGCCGGAGCTGCCACTTCGGCAGTGGCGGTCATGCCTGGTCCTTTCGGTCGTCCCGGCGGAACACCCAGCTCCGCAACAGGAAGAAACGTCCCGCGGTGCCCAGGGCCGACGAGCCGAGCAGCACCGCCAGCTCCAGTGCGCGGGACGGGTTGGAGGAGACCGCGTGCAACAGGAGCAGCGCGGCCGATGTGAACGCGTAGTAGAGGCCGAACACCACGAGGCCCTGCAGATGCGACTTGCCGCGGCCGGTGTTGCGGGCGGTGAAGGTGAAGCGGCGGTTGGCCTCGGTGTTGAACAACGTCGTGATCACCAGCGCGGCCAGGTTCGCCGCCAGGACCGGCCACCACAGCCGGAAGACGCCGTACAGAGCCAGGTTCGCGAGCGTGGAGAGCACGCCGATCACCGCGAACGACAGCATCTGCCAGGACAACCCGCCCTCGCTGCGGCTCAGCACGGCGTCGGGGTGGACGGCTTTGGGTTGCGGCCGTCTCGGCAGCCCGTCGACCAGTGCGGTGCCGTTGGCCTTGGCTCGGGCAACCCGGATCAACCCCTTGATGTCGTCGATCGCCGTGCCGACCACGTCGACCCGGCTGTCCACGTCCTCGACCCAGTCAACCGGCACCTCGTGCACGCGCAACCCGTTGTGCTCGGCCAGGAGCAGCAGTTCGGTGTCGAAGAACCACGCCTCGTCACGGGCCTGGCCGAGCAACGGCCGGACGACCTCGGTGCGGGCTGCCTTGAACCCGCACTGCGCATCGCTGAACCGCGCGCCGTGCGTGAGCCTGATCAACGAGTTGTAGGCGCGCGAGACCAGTTCTCGCCGTGGCCCGCGAACAGTCCGGGAACCCGGCGCGAGCCGCGAGCCGATCGCCAGGTCCGAGTGCCCGTTGAGCAGCGGCGCGACCAGCGGGAGCAGGCCGTCGAGCCCGGTGGACAGGTCGACGTCCATGTAGACGACGACGGCAGCCTCGCTGGCACCCCACGACTCTCTCAGCGCCAGCCCGCGCCCCTTGCGGTCCAGGTGGTGCACGCGCACCCGTTCGTACTTCTCCGCCAGGGCACGAGCGACGGCGAGCGTCGAGTCCGTGCTGGCGTTGTCCACGACCACGATCGACCAGTCGAACGGGAACTGCTCGCTCAGGAACCCGTGCAGCACCTCGACGCAGCCGGGCAGCGCGCGTTCCTCGTTGTACACGGGGATCATGATGTCCACCGTCCCCGTGGCCTGTGCGGTGCTCACCGCCATGTCATCTCCGTTCCACTGTGGACACAGCTGTGACCGTTGTGGGACTGAGCCTGCTGAGGTCGTCGTGAGAACGTCCTTGGCTTGTGCTGAGAGATTCGTGAGAGCGGTGATGCACAGCTGGTTCACAGGGTTCGGCCCTACCGTCGCCCGCATGCGACTGCTCGTGGTGGACGACGACCCGGACGTCCGGGACAGTCT
The DNA here is from genome assembly GCF_011067745.1 of Lentzea alba. Classification (GTDB taxonomy): domain Bacteria; phylum Actinomycetota; class Actinomycetes; order Mycobacteriales; family Pseudonocardiaceae; genus Lentzea; species Lentzea alba. The sequence continues at coordinate 859,165 of NZ_JAAMPJ010000001.1, read as the reverse complement.
GCGGCGCAGCCTCGAGTTCGAGGGCTACGAGGTCACCACCGCCGCGGACGGTGCCGAGGCGCTGCCCCTCGTCAGCCGTGCCGACCTGGCCATTCTCGACCTGATGATGCCGAACGTGGACGGCTCGGAGGCCTGCCGCCGGTTGCGCGCGGCCGGGGAACGCCTGCCCGTGCTGATGCTCACCGCCCGCGACGCGCTCGGCGACAAGGTCACCGGCCTGGACGCCGGCGCCGACGACTACCTGGTCAAACCCTTCGCGCTGGAAGAACTCCTCGCCCGCGTCCGCGCGTTGCTCAAGCAGAACCGGCACCGCCCGGCCCCGGAAACGCTGCAGTTCGCCGACCTGCGGATGGATCCGCGGGCGCGGGAGGTGACACGGGGTGGCGTCCGGCTCGACCTGACCCCGACCGAGTTCGACCTGCTGGCCGTGTTCCTGGGCGATCCCGAGCGGTTGCTGACCAAGAACCACCTCAAGCACGCCGTGTGGGGCAAGGATCCGGGCACCAACCTCCTCGACGTGTACATCGGCTACCTGCGCCGCAAGACCGAGACCGGCGGTCGCGCCCGCCTGCTGCACACCGTGCGCGGCATGGGTTTCATCCTGCGCGAGGAACCGTGAAGGGTCCGGTGCTGCTGCGCGGCAAGATCGCTCTGATCACGGCCTGCGTGGTCGCGCTGGCCATCGCGGGCATCAGCGTCGTCACCTGGCTCGTCACCGAGCACAACCTGCGTTCGCAGCTCGACAAGTCGTTGCTGGCGAGCCTGCCGCCGCGGCTGGACCGGTCACCGGGGCCGGGCGAGCACCGGATGTTGAAGATCATCTGTGACGAAGGCCTGCCCAACGAGGGCCTTCAGCAGGTGCTTCAAGGCATCCAGACGCTGAGCACGGCCGGCCGCACCTGCGCACCGCCCGGCGTCGATCCCGTCGTCACCAGCGCCGCCGACTTCGTGCAGGCCACCACCTACCGGGACGGCGTGACCAGGTCCGGCACGTCCGCGCGAGTCCTGCTGCAGCCGCTGGACAACGGTGACGTCCTGATCCTCAGCCGCAGCCTCGCGGAGATCGACGACACCCTGACCGCGCTGGCCGGCGTCCTGGTCGGCGTGTCGCTCTGCGGAACCCTGCTGGTCGCCGGCCTGGGCCTGTGGCTGACCCGGCGCGCCCTGACCCCGATGGCACACCTGACCGAAACCGTCGAACACATCGCGCGCACCGAAGACCTCACCACCCCGGTCACCGTCTCCGGCCAGGACGAGGTGGGCCGGCTCGGCCGCGCCTTCACCTCGATGACCGCTGCCCTGGCCGAATCCCGCCGTCGCCAACGGGATCTGGTCAACGACGCCGCGCACGAGCTGCGCACCCCGCTGACGTCGTTGCGCACCAACATCGACCTGCTGGTGCGCGCCGAACGCACGGGCCGCGAGCTGCCGCAGCGGGCCGAGGTCCTCGACCGCCTGCAGGCCCAGAGCGAGGAGTTCAGCGATCTCGTCACCGAACTCGTCGTCCTCGCCCGCGACGACCGCGAACTGGCCCGCGACCCCGTCGACGTGTCCGCGGTGATCGACCGAGCCGTCGAACGAGCCCGCAGCCGTGCCCACGACCACGTCTTCGACGTCGACCGCGCCGGCTGGTCGATCGTCGGCGACGCGGGCGCGTTGGAACGCAGCGTGCTCAACCTGCTGGACAACGCCGTGAAGTTCTCGCCGGCGAGCTCGACCATCACCGTCCGCTCCCGGCCGGGCTGGCTCACCGTCAGCGACGAGGGCCCCGGCGTGCCGTTCGAGCACCGGCGGTCGGCGTTCGAACGGTTCTGGCGCGCGCCGGACGCCCGCGGCCTGCCCGGATCCGGTCTGGGACTGGCGATCGTGGCGGACGTCGTGGCGGTGCACGGCGGTTCGGTGCGGTTCGTGCCGCGACCGCGCGGTGCGTCCGTTCGCGTTGATCTGCCCGAATTCCGCTAAGTCTCCGACGATGGACGGTGGTTTGCACCGGCGGCCCTGCACCACGGTGGTGGTATGGACCGCAGACACCGGCGCCCTGCCCTGATGATCACCGCGTTCCTCTCGGTCGCGATGTTCACCGCCGGCAACTCCGCCGCAGCTCCTCCTGACGAACCGTTGCACCACTGGCAGTACGACCACTGGCCCCAGCAACAGCCGTGGCAGCAGTCCCGGGACACCGCCAGAGTGCTCGCGCACAACGGGTTCCCCGGCCCCGTCGACCCGCAGAACTGGGTCAACCCCGACCACATGACCTGGGAACGGGACTACAAGAAGATCCCCGGCACCAACTGGGCCGACCCGGCGGTCAAGGGGTCGGTGCGCAACTTCAAGGGCGCGCTGGTCCTGCTGGACTACCCGAACCAGCCGTTCGTCGTCACGCAGGCCAAGAACTCCACGGTGTTCGGCAACCCGAGCGCCGAGGCGAACAACGTGCCGCGCGCCCAGGTCGGGCAGTTCTACCAGGACTTCCTCAACAAGCCGAACGGCCTCAACCGCGGCCACACCGTGCACGAGTACTGGATGGAGACCTCCGGCGGGCGTTACGGCGTCGAACTGAAGGCGTTCGGGCCGTACACGATGCCGGGCAAGGACCACGAGTACGCCATGGAGTTCCAGGGCGGCACCGCCTGCCCGGCCGGCGACTCGTGCAACCGCAACATCCGCACGGACGGCCGTGCCGCGTGGGTGGCGGACGTCGGCGCGGAAGTGCCCGCGGGCTACGACTTCATCTACTACCTGTCGGCGGGCCAGGACGAGTCCGGCACCTGGCAGGAGTTCGGGATGATGAAGTTCCGAACCATGCAGGACGTGACCGACGACTTCGGCCCGCCGGACCCGGCGCTGCCGAACTGGTCGCAGACCCGGTACGTCGACTGGACGTCGTGGGCGGCCGGCTCGTCGATCTGGCCCAACGCGGGCGGCGGTTCGTCGACGCAGGCGGAGAGCTCCGGCCAGGGCGTGTACGCGCACGAGCTGAGCCACATCCTCGGCATCGGCGACAACTACAACAACCCGTACGGCAGCCCGCCACGCCGTGACTACAGCGGCCCGTGGGACATGCTGTCGCGCGGTTCGTTCAACGGCCCCGGCGGTCCGCACTCGCGCTGGACGATCCCGGCCACCGGCGGCGGGTCGCTCGGCGCCCAGCAGACGTTCCGCAACAGGATCAAGCTCGGCATCGTGGACGAGAAGAACGTCCTGCGGTTGTCGCGCGAGGCGTTGGCCGGTTCCGGCACGGTCATCGCGAAGATCACCGCCCGCGAGGTCAATCCGGGTGCTTCCGGCCTGACCGGCATCAACCTCGCGCTGGGCACCGGCGACAAGACACCGGCGTGCAACGTGGCCACCAACCCGTTCTGCGACGGCGGCGGCTACAACAACTACACGCTCGAGGTCGTCGACCGGATGGGTGCCGACTCGTTCACCCCGGACTCCGGCGTGCTGCTCGCGAAGACCAAGAACGCCGACGCCGCACCGTTCACGTGGGTGATCGACGCGAACCCGCAGGACATCGGCATGACCGACTACGTCCTGCCGGACGGCACCAAGGTCCCGATCACGATCGGCGACTACCGCCAGCTGTCCGACGCGCTGTTCCACGCGGGCACCAACTCGGGCAGTGAGTACGAGTTCGTCGACACGGCCAACCGGTTGCACTTCTACGTGCTGGACCTGCAACGGGATGCACGCGGTGTGCTGTCCTACACCGTGGCCGTCCGGTCGCTCGACGGCGCGGGCCCGCAGCAGCGGGGCGTGCGGGTCAACCCGACCGCGGCGCGTGCGGGTGCCGACGGCGTGGCGACGTGCCGCTTCCCGCTGACCAACACCGGCCGCAGCGCGCCGCCGGGAGGCCAGCACCCGGAGCCCGTCGACCAGTACCTCGACGGCGACGTCTACCGCGTGACGGCGAAGGCGGAGAACGGCTGGACCGTCTCGGTGCCGAACGCGTTGGCCACGGCCAAGTTCGGCGGGCGGGTCGACGTGCCGGTGCACGCCCAGCGCACCGGTGGCCCGATCATGTCGAAGGTGACGCTGACGGCCGTCTCGGAGAGCAATCCCGGCAGGTCCGCGACCGCCACCTGCACGGTGACCGGACGCTAGCCGGATTCAGTCAGACCGACTCGTCGAGGTGCGCGTCCCACACCGCATGGGCTTCGGTGTGGGACGCGGCACCGACGAAGAACGCCTCGGCCATCGCGTTGAACTGCGGGTCCCCGCACTCCGCGTCCATGAACTTGGGCCGGTGCACCGCGAACCCGCGCGGGGTGTCGGCCGGGCGATAGGGCACGGCCAGCCGCATCGACTGCCGGTACGGGCCGTACCGCACGGCCTCGACGAGCAACGCGTCCGTCTTGCCCTGGTCGAGGTGGATGTACCCGTCGGCCACCAGCACGGCGCTCACCCAGCTGGGATCGCCGTCGGCCAACGCGTCCTGTCCCGCGCGGGCACCTTCGGAGAGGTCGTCGAACACCAACCTGTCCATGCCGTACTCACCGTCGGGGTGCTCGTACCCGATCAGCGGAATCAGCGTCTCTCCCTCGGACACGCACCAGATCCCGTGAGCGGTGAAGAACCCGGCCAGCCGGGCTGTCTCGATCATGGCGGACACCATGCCAGGCGTACGTCGCTCATGTGTCCGGAATGGAGCAATCAGCGAATCCGGGTGGAGCGGCCGCGTTGAGGCCGTCGCCGCTGTCGTTGCTGCGGCTGTTGTTGTGGCACAACAGGTCCGGACGTCAGCATCACGAAGCCCGCCAGCAGCAGAACGGCACCGCAGGCGACCCACGTCCACGTCCTGACCGAAGGAACCGGTGCGGGCACCCCGATGCCGAGCAGCAGCAACGGCATGCCCAGTGCGTAACAGACCCCGGCCGCGAACGTCCGGCCAGACCCGGTGACGAGCAACGGAACCGCGGCCGCCCCGGCGAGCACCGCGAAGGCCAGCCAGCCCCACGTCAGCCCGGCGTGCAGTCCGACGGTGACGTCCAGCCCGTCCTTCGCGCGGATCGCCTGCTCCACCTCTGCCGAGTCGCCGAACCCGACGGCGGCACGGGTGCCCGCGGTCGCGGCTGTGAGCACCAGCGACGCACCCAGAATCGTGCGTCCACGCCGGACCGGATCGACTCGCTTCCTGGTGTCCACGGACCCCAGTCTGTTGGCAGCCGGCCGCAACACCGCGGTGCACACGCCAAGGTGCACTCAGTAGTGGGACAGGTGCGACAGCAAAGTGGCCGCGTGCAGATGCGGCGTCGAGGCGTTCGAACACCTCGTGCGCAATTTTATGTAAATACGCGCTCTGACCGGCTGTAATGCGACTCCGGTGCGGTCCCGATCACCCCGGAATCGAAACTGAGGGGTCTCTTTTTGACGGCCGGGAATGTGTCCAGTTTTTGGCAACTCTGGACCGGACTTGTCCTGAAATTGGTGTGGTTCGGGCCGTAACGGTTCGCGGCCGGATGCCGATTGACCACGCATAGCGCCTCTGGCCAGGCCGGTTTCGAGGCGCGAGGAGCTGAGGAGGACGACCGGCAGTTGACAGATGGTGGTCAAACTGCACCAACAGCCGCACCTGCGGTTGTCGTCAGTTTACCTTTCCCGTTGTCCATTGCCTGCCCGCCAAATGTCGGCATCCCGAACCAGGAAGAGGCAAACGTGGAGAAATCCTCGTCTGGCATCACCATGTCCATTGCACCTGGTGAACTCGGAACACCGGGCCGGCAGCTGGGCAGAGGTGGCCAGGCGGTCGTCATCGACCTGCCGGACCTGAAACTGCCGGACGTGGCGGGCCGGCTGGTCTACAAGAAGTACCGCGAGCCGCACACCGACCCGGCGAGCCTGCGCCGGATCGTCGACACCCGCAACAGCCTCGACCTGCCCACGCGCAAGCGACTCGACGCCGTCACGGTGTGGCCCGTCCGGGTGGTCGAGGAGAACGGCCAGGCGCTGGGCATCGTCATGCCCAGGATCCCGGCCGCGTACTTCGACCAGGTCGTCCTGCCCGGCACGGGGAGCAAGAAGCGGGTGCTGCGCGAGGTGCAGAACCTGTTCATCCCGCCGGAACGGGCGGCAGAGCTGGGCAGACCGAAGCCGAGCGACGAGCAGCGGATGCGGATCTGCCGCGACTTCGCCGGCGTGCTGACGCTGATGCACGACACCTTGGGTGTGGTGTTCGGGGACATCAACGCGATGAACGAGCTCTTCCGGCTGGACGACACCCCGATGGTGATGTTCCTGGACTGCGACGGCGTGCGCCCCAAGGGTTCGGTGGCGGCGGTGAAGCAGCTCAACGCGCCGGACTGGGTCCCGCCGGGCAACGAGGTGCTGAGCCGGGCGAGCGACCTCTACAAGCTGGGGCTGTTCGTGTTGCGCTGCCTCACGCCCGGAGCCGGCACGTCGGTGTGCACGGACCCGGACACGATCGGTGGCGCGCTCGACTCGCAGGGGCTCGCGATGCTGCGCCGGGCGCTGGGCCCGGACCTCGGCGCCCGTCCGCTCGCCCGCGAGTGGGAGGTGTACCTGCGCCGCATGCTCGGCGAGCCGGTCGCACCACCGCGAGTGGGCGCGGTCTCGCTCGACCGCACGGTCGTCCTCAAAGGACAGTCCGTGGTCGTCGAGTGGGAGGCGTTCGAGGCCACCGAGATCCGGATCTCCGCCGGACCCGGCCGCACCGAGGTCGTCAAGGTCAAGGGCGCGCACGAGCGCGGGTCCACCCCCATCGCGCCGCCCGAGGCCACCGTGATCGAGGTGTCGGCGGTCAACGCCCTCGGTGTGGACCACCGCTCCGCCGGCCCGGTCGACGTGTTCGAACCGCCGGTCCTGCAACCACTGCCGGTCCCGATCCCCGACCTGCCGTCGTTGCGGATCGACGTGCCCGTCCCGGACGGGATCGACCGGATGCCACCGCTGCCGGTCATCGGGATTCCCCAGCCGCCGCTGGACCTGAGACCACCCGCCCCGCAGGTGTTCGAGTGGCCGGCGATCCCGGACACCGGCGTGGCGCACTTCCCGATCGACCTCGGCACCTTCTTCGCCGACGCCCCGCGATACCAGTTCGATGAGGAGTCAGAACGATGAGCTTGACGCGCTGGCTTGCGCGTGTGTCGGGAGCACGAGCCGACATCCTTCAGAAGGCGCCGGGTGACGTGGTCAAGCACGCCACGATGGGCGGCGTGCTGCTGAGCACCGCCGCGGTCGCCGCGGCGTCGGCGTACTTCGCCATGACCTCGCAGCTGGGCCTGCCGGTCGCGGTCGCGGCACCGGTGGCGCTCGGGTGGGGCGTGATCATCTTCAACCTCGACCGCATGCTCGTCGTGACGATGACGCGCGGCAACACCAAGTTGCTCAACTTCCTCGTCGCGTTGCCACGTCTCGGGCTCGCGGTCGTGATCGGCACGGTGATCTCCGTCCCGCTGGTGCTGAAGATCTTCGAACCGGAGATCCGCAACGAGCTGGTCGTCATGCAGGTCGAGTCGGTCCAGCGCAACCAGCAGAAGACCGACGAGGCGCTGAAGAAGATCAAGGAGCTGGAGACCGAGGAGAAGGGTCTGCTGGAGATCCTCTCCGGCCGTGCCGTCACCACGGCCGCCGACGACCCGGACGTCAAGGCCGCGAAGTCCACTTTGGACAACGCAGAGAAGGTCTACCAGGAGGCGAGCCGCCTGGCGCAGTGCGAGTTCGACGGCAGCTGCGGCACCGGCAAGGAAGGCGACGGCGAGGCGTACCGGCAGAAGAAGGCCGTCGCGGACGAGGCCCGCGGCAAGCGCGACAAGGCGGCCCAGGAACTGGAGGCCACCACCGCCCGCGTCGACAAGCGCATCGCCGACGGCTCGTCCACCGCCAGCAACGCCGCGAGCCAGCGCCTTCCGAGCGTGCAGGCCGAACTCGACGTGCTGCGCAAGCAGGCGGAGAACCTGCACAAGCAGGGGTTCGAGGCCGCGGCCGGGGACACGGGTCTGCTCGCCCGGCTCGAAGCGCTCGACCGCATCACCGCCGGCCGCGACAGCGGCGGCAAGGCGGACTTCATGTTGTTCCTGCTGTTCCTGTGCATCGAGCTGCTGCCGGTGATCGTCAAGCTGCTCAGCCTGTTCGGCAAGGAGACGCTCTACGACAGCCTCCTGCGCCGTTCCGACGAGGGCGCCGACGTCGACGACGAGGCCTGGGCCGATCGGGACCGCGACCTCGCGCTGTTGCAGGCGAAGCACAAGTTCGACGAGGAGGAACAGCGGCTGCTCAGCCACGCGGCGATGCAGGCGCAGACCTCGCAGGCCGTCGCCGACGAGCAGCTCAAGATCGCGATGACCGCGATCAAGACGTGGAGCGGCGTCGCGCAGCTGCGGGCGGACGAGGCCCTCAACGACTGGTACCAGGCGAACGTCGCCCACCGGGGCGGTCCTGCGAGCACGGGTCCGACGATCGGCCAGCAGGTCGTGCACGGACCGCAGCAGGCACCGCATCCACCGCACGGCCCGGCCAGGACCGTGCGGCTCCCGGTCACCGGTGACCCGAGCGCCACCACCCCGATTCCCCGCTACACCAACGGTTCGAACCACACCCCCAACCCCTGACAGGAGAACTCCTCGTGGAGAGCGAGAAAGCCAAGATCCTGCCCTTCTACGTCCTCATCGACGTCTCGGCGTCGATGTCGGGCCGGAAGCTCGACGAGGCGAACCAGATCATGCCGCAGGTCGTCGACGCCCTTGCCCAGGCGCCGATCCTCGCGGACAAGGTGAGGTTCTGCGTGATCGACTTCGGCTCGGACGCCCAGGTGCGCCTGCCGTTGTGCGACGTGCTCGACGAGCACAGCTCGTTGCCGCCGCTGACGATCCGCGGCGCCACCTCGTACGCGGCGGCGTTCCGGGTGCTCAGGTCCGAGATCGAGATCAACGTCAAGCAGCTCAAGGCCGACGGGTACCTCGTGCACCGGCCCGCCGTGTTCTTCATCAGCGACGGCGAGCCGACGGACCCCGAACACGAGTGGCGCACGGCGTTCGGGGAGCTGACCGGCTTCGCGACCTACCCCAACTTCGTGCCGTGCGGCGTGGACCAGGCGAACCCGAAGGTGCTCGCGTCGCTGATCCACCCGGCGACCGGGCCGAAGCAGATGCAGATGTACCTGATGGAACAGGGACAGAACCCGGCGGACGCGATCGCGGCCATCGCGGAGATCCTCATCTCCAGCATGCTCGCGTCCGGGCAGAGCATGGCGCAGGGCAGCTCCGGCATGATCCTGCCGGCCAAGCAGGACCTGCCGGCGGGCATCAGCGCCCACTCGTCGGACGACTTCGTGTGATGGCGACGCCCGAGACCACCCCGGTGCAGCCGGGGACGGAGGCGAAGTGGCAGGGGTACGTCGAACCGTTCGTGGTCGGCGACCCCGGCCGGGCCGCCGCGGGTGTGGTGCCACTGCCGGACGAGACCGCGTGGGACCGCAAGGACACGGTGCTCGACGCGTTCGCGTTGCGCGACGGGCGGACGCGGCTCGTCGAGGTGCGGGCGGCGAGCGTGCGCGGGCTGGCGCACCGGGCCTACGGGCGGGTGCGCCAGGACGAGTACGGGTTCCGCCGCACCGCGGACGGCCGGTACCTGGTCATCTGCGTTGCGGACGGCGTCTCCTCCGGCGAGCTGTCGCACAAGGCGGCGATGCTCGTCACGCGGTGGGGCACGAAGTGGCTCACCGGCCTGCTCGACCGCACGGAACCGGCGGACCTGCAGTGGGGCCAGTTCGTCCGCGGCGTCGCCACGCAGATCGAGAAGTACGGCCGGAAGTTGTTGCGGGGCCGGGAGGACATCGACGCCGAGAAGTGCGATCTGCGCGACGTCGCGCACAAGCTCGCGACGACGGTGCTGTACGCCGTCGTCGACCTGCGGGCCGTCGACGGGGCGCACACCGCCCACGTCGTGACGGTGGGCGACACCTCGGCGTGGGTGCTGCGCGAGGGTGGCCGGTGGGAACCGCAGGAGGCCGTCAAGAACGACGGCGCCGAGGTGTTCTCGGCGAGCGTGCACGCCTTGCCGCTGCCGCCCGCCACCGATCCGGTGCCGGTGCGGACGACGATCCGCGCGGGTGAGGCGTTGGTGCTGATGACCGACGGCATCGGTGACCCGCTCGGGCAGGGCACGGGCCCGGTCGGCCGGTTCCTCGCGGACGTCTGGGCGCGCCCGCCCGCGTCCGGAGTGGAGTTCGCGGCGCAGATCGGCTTCGCGCGCAAGAGCTTCGACGACGACCGCACGGTGGTCGCGGTCTGGCCGGTGAGCCAGCGGTGAGCACGCACACCATCGGTCTGTCCGCGCTGGGCCCGCTCGGTGAGCAGCTCGGCGTGGGCGGCCAGGGGAGGGTCTTCCTGGCACCGGCCATCACGCTCGACGACGTGGCCGGACCGTTGGTGTACAAGCAGTACAAGCCCGGCCACGTGCCACCGCACGGGTTGAGCGCCGTGGTCTCGCGACGGCTGCGGATGGACGTCGCGACCCGGCAACGGCTTGATCGGCTCGCCGTGTGGCCGGTGCGGATCGTGGAACAGGCCGGGGCGGTGAGCGGTGTGCTGATGCCGCTCATCCCCGGCCAGTTCTTCGAGGACAGGTACCTGCCGAGCGGCCGACCCACCCGCAGCCTGCGGGAGGTGCAGCACCTCTTCATCGACCCGGACCGCGCGCTGCGGCTCGGCATGCCGGCACCGACGACGGCCCAGCGGCTGCTCGTGTGCCGCGACTTCGCCGCGGCGTTGCACCTGTTGCACCGCAACGATCTCGTAATCGGTGACATCAACGCGAAGAACGCGGTGTTCCGGCTCGACGCCCGGCCGAGCGTGATGATCGTCGACTGCGACGCCATCCGGATCAAGGGCGCCGCCGCGGTCGTCAAGCAGCTCAACGCTCCGGACTGGGAACCGCCGGAGGACACGCTCACCCAGGCCACGGACCTCTACAAGTTCGGCCTGTTCGTGTTGCGCTGCCTCGGTCCCGGCGCGATGGCGTCCGTGTCGCGCGACCCGGCCAGGGCCAACGCGGTGCTGGCGCCGGAGGGCAGGACGTTGCTGCGCGCGTCGTTGAGCCACCGTCCGGCAGACCGGCCGACCGCGCAGGACTGGGGCCGTTTCTTCGACGGCCTGCAGCCCGTGGTCCGGCGGCAGAGCGCGCCCGCTCCGCCGCCCCCGGCCACGTCCACGCCCGGCTGGAAGCGCGACCCGAAGACCAAGAGGTGGGTGCAGGCCACATGACGTCCTGCACGGTCTGCGGCCTGCCGCCGATGGCCAGCTACGAGATCTCGTTGCACGGAGAGGCGACCTGCGTCACGCACCAGGTCCTGGACAGATGCGCGCTGTGCGTGCGGCCGCGTCACGCCGATGAACGGAACTGGGCACGGTTCACTTCCACGACCGTGCGCTGCCCGACCTGCGTGAGCGTTGCCGTGGACACACAGCAACAGGCCAGGAAACACATCCCGCGGGTGCGCGCGGACATGGTGGCGCTCGGAATCGAGCTGCCGCAACGGGTTCGCGTCACGCTGGTCGACCCCGACGTGATGAACCCCGACACGCGGTCGTTGTGCCTCGGCCGCACGCTGCAACGCGTCTGGGTGGACACCGCGGTGACGGACGTGCTCGGCATCGAGATCGCCGGCGGTCTCACCGAGACCCACTTCTGCGCGACGGTCGTGCACGAGATCGGCCACGCGTGGCTCGCCCAGCGCGGTGCGGTCAACCTCGACCAAACCCTGGAAGAGGGCGTCTGCGAGCTGTTCGCCGGCGCTTGGCTCAAACGTCAGCGCACGCCGTTCGCCGACACCTTGCGGCGGTCCGCGCTGGAGAACCCCGATCCGGTCTACGGCGGTGGCTACCGCCTCGTGCGCGAAGCCGTGGTGCGGCACGGGATCGCCGTTGTGCTCGACCACGTCTGCGCACGAGGAGTGTTGCCGTGAGAGGAATCAACATGAACGAGCCGGTCACCAGGACGTTCCTGGTGGTGGACATCGAGAAGTCCAGCGACCGGGAGAACGAGGAGCTGCCGGTGCTGCGCCGGGCGCTCTACTCGATGCTGCACAAGGCGAGGGAGAACGCCGGGCTGCTCGACGGCAAGTGCGTCACCGAGGACAGGGGTGACGGCGTGCTGCTCATCGCCGACGCGGGTGTGCTCGAAGTGACGCCGATGGCCCAGACGCTGGTCGACGAGCTGGCCCGCTACAACGCGACGATCGAGTCGGAAACGTGGCTGCGGCTGCGCATCGCGGTCCACTGTGGATTCGTGCACCGCGACGCCCGCGGCTGGAGCAGCGAGGAGCTGACCCGGACGTTCCGCGTCTGCGACCTCCCCGAGGCGAAGGCGACGCTCGGCGCGGCGCAACGGGCGCAGGCCATCGTGATCGTCTCCGATCACGTGTACAGCACCGTGGTCAAGCACGGCTACGGCAAGCTCCCGCGGGAGAAGTTCGGCGAGCTCAAGAACGGCGTCGCCTGGGCATGGGTGCCCGGCTACCAGAACCCGCCCGTCGTCACGCCGGAGCCGTCCGCGTGCAAGACCGGCAAGAGCGACGACTCGGGCTTCCGCAACGACTTCAGCGGCAACAACATCGGCAACGTCATCCAGGCCGGGCGAATCGGGAAGATCGACGCGCGGAACTACCCCGGAGGCGCCCATGAGTGACGCGGACCAGGGAAAGCCCGCGGACCCGGTCGAGCCGAAACCCGACCCGAAGCCGGATCCGCCGCCCGCCCCGGAAGCGGAGGCGAAACCCGAGGCCGAGAAGGCCGAGAAGCAGGAGAAGAAGGAAGAGCAGCCGAACAAGGCGCGCGGAGAAGAGGAACCGCCCGACGCCAAGCGGAACGCCTCCGACCCGCGCAACGCCCGCAAGCTGTCCCAGGACGCCCGCGCGCTGGACCACGCCGTCGCCGCGATCCTCGGTGACCGCTCGATCGGCAACATCTTCCTGAACAGCTCGATCGGCCTCGTCGACGCGGGCGCGCTCGGCCAGCCCGGTGGCGGGACCCACCGGGCGGTGCCCAGCGGCCCGATCTCGGCCGAGGTGATCCGGTCGGTCACCGCCACCTTCGTCGCGCCGGCGAGCTACGAGGCGTTGCGGGAACGGCTGCGCAGCCAGTGGATCGTGCTGCTGCGGGGGCCGGCCGGTTCGGGACGCACGGCGACCGCGCTGCACCTGTTGGGCAGCGAGTGCGCCGAGGGCGTCGACAAGCTGAGCCCGGACACGAGCCTGCGGTCCCCGTCCGGCGCGCTCGATCTCGCCGACGACCACGGGTACCTGCTCGAGTCGCTGGAGGTCGACCAGGCGGCCGCGCTGAACGAGTACACGCTCGGGTTGTGGCAGCGGCAGCTGGAGAACGCACGGGCCCGCATGATCGTGCTGGTCGACGCGGGCACGGCGATGCGCGAGCACGAGCTCGCGCACTTCCTCGTCGACACCGCGCAGCTCGCGGACGGCCGGGCGTTGGTGGCGAGCCACTTCCAGGTGCAGCTCAAGGTGTCCGGCAAGCCCGACCAGGAACTCGGCGACTACCCCGAGTTCGGCGAACTGGTCGAGGAGGTCGTCAACGCCACTCCGCGTGCTCACGACCTGGCCGAGTTCGGCCGCGGCCTGTCGCAGATCGTGCTGGGCCAGCGGGACGTGGAGGATCTGCGGCAGAGCTACACGCGCAGCGCGGAGTCGGGGTTCCGCGAGTGGTTCGACGGGCTGGCCGACAACGAGGAACGCGCGTTCGCGATCAGCCTCGCGGTGTTCGACGGCATGCCGGTCCAGGTCGTGTCGGAGAACGCGACCAAACTCGCGAAAGCGTTCCAGGCGGCCGAGATACCGGATCGGCGGGCGCGGGTGCGCGACGTGTTCGCCGCGCGCCGGATGAGCCTCGTCGAACGGGTGCACGCCGAGATCACCACGTCGGTGGAGGAGAGCGATCTCGGCAGCCTGACCGTCGAGGTCGTCCGGTACCGCGACCGGCGCAGGCCGCGCCGGATGCTCGAACACGTCTGGCGCGAGTACCCCGAGGCGCATCAGGTGGTGCGCGAGTGGCTGCGCGTCCTGGGCGGTTCGCCCGACCGGCAGGTGCGCACCCGTGCGGGTGTCGCGGTGGGGTTGCTGAGCCTCGCGGAGTTCGACCACGTCCGTCAGTACGTGCTGGAACCGTGGGCCGACGAACGCCACAACTGGGAACGTCAGGCCGTGATCGGCGCGTTGCGGTTGCCGATGATGGAGCCGCAGCTCCAGCCGTTGATCAACCGCATGCTCACCTGGTGGTTGCGGGGCGAGAAGGCGACCGGTCGCCGGATCGCGGCGGTCGCCGTCCTCGGCACGTTGCCGATCATGGAACTGCCGCGGGTGCTCAAGCTGTTGCGCAAGGCGGCGGACACCGACGAGCCCGCGATGATCATCGCGCTCGCCGACTCGATCACCAACCTGGCGCTCGACCTCGACCGGCTGGGTCTGGTGCTGGAGGCGTTGCTGAAGTGGACGGTCGCCCGGTCGCTGCAGGTCCGCACGGTCGGGCTGAACTGCGTGCTCCAGCTGTGCACCTTCCTCGAAGCGGAGGTCGAGGGCAGCGCGGAACCGTGGCCCGGCCTGCTGCGGGTCGCGGAGGGCGAACACCGGGACGCCGTCGTGACGTTGATCGCCCGCGCGATCCAGGCCCAGTTCTTCCTGCCGGAGACCTACGAGGTCGTCCGGCGCTGGGTGAACGTCGCCCAGCGCGATGAGGCGCAACGCGAGCCGTTGGGCGCGCTGCTCGTCGACGTCGCCAGGGTCGCCGGGAACCGGGCGTCCCTGCGTCACAACCTGATCCGCTGGGCGAAGGGCCGCAACGGCCCGATCGAAGCCGTCGTCGAGCTGATCGCCGTACTCGATCGTGAGGAAAACCTTCCGTGAACCAGCCACACCAGAACCCCGCCGCCCAGCCGCTGATCACCAAGCTGGAGCCGAGCCGCAGCGACCTGTTCCGCGACCGCCCGATGCCGGGCGGCGAACGCGCCACCGTCTACCTGGACCGGCGCGGCCAGCTCTACCAGTCGGACCGGCCGCTGACCGCCGGTGAGATCACGATCAACCGGCCGCGCTCGGTCTACCTGGTGGACACCTCCGTGCACCCGTACACCCTCGCGCTCGACCTGCCCGCACAGGAGGACGCGTTCCCGTTCCACGCCGAGGTGACGGCGCGGTGGCGGATCGGTGACCCGTGCGAGGCGGTGAAGACCAGGCTGGCCGAGGCGGGCCACGTGCTCGCGCCCTACCTGCGGCAGACGTTGCGCGAGATCAGCAACTCCTACGCCATCGAGGAACGGCCGGCCGCGGAACGGGCCATGCTCCGGTACTTCTCCGACCAGGGCCCGTTGATGCTCCCGCAGGGCGTTCTGCTGGTGCACTGTTCGGTGTCGTTGTCGCTGGACGGCCCCGCGCTCGAAGAGCTGCAGAACCGCAAACGGCACGAGTGGAGCGCACAGCAGTACGTCCGCCAGTCCACCTCCATCCAGCAGAACGCCGAGCTGACGAGGGCACAGGAGACGAACCGGCAGGCGCTGGAACGTGCCGAGGCCGACCACCAGCTGCGCCTCACCCAGCGGCGGATGGACTTCTACCACCGGGCGCTCGAAGGCGGCCAGGAATCGCTGGTGGCGCTGCAGCTCGCGAGCAGCCCGGCGGAGGTCAACAACGTGCTGGCGCTGTTCATGCAGCGCGACCGGCTGGACTTCGAGACGGCGAAGGAGCTGCTGAGCTCCTTGCTGGACAACGGGTTGGTCACCCACGGCGACGTGCAGAGCATCATGAGCCAGGCGTCGTCCGTCATCGCCAACCAGCTGTCGAGGGCGTCCCTCGGCCTGCCCGCGCCCTCGGGCGGGCTTCCGATCGCGGCGCCGCCACCGGCACGGCCGCGGATGACGGCGGAGCAGATCTCGTCGGTGCCGATCACCGCGGAGATCCTCCTCGACCTGCCCCCGGACTACGGGGACGACGATGACGACGACTGACGCGCTCGGCGGGCTGCCGTTGTCCGGCTGGCTCGTCGAGCTGCTCCACCAGGCGTTGCTGGACACGCTGATGGTGCTGGTCCTGCTGCCCGAGTTAATGGTCACCTGGACGTTGACCAGGCTGCAGTCGTCGACCTCCGGTGTGGTGCACGTCCTCGGACGGGTTCTGCAACGGCCGAAACTTTTCGTGATCGCGTTGGTGTTCCTGTTCTTCTTGCTGTGGAACGTGAACACCTGCTTGCCTGGACCCACTGGATGTGTGACCCCCGTGTCCCGGTGGACCACCGACGCGGGCGCGTGGCTCGACGAGCAGAAGGTCAAGGGGGCCTGATGATCCGGCCGTGGGTTCCGGGGTCGATCTTCGACCACCTGTCCGCCGGCGACCGCGAGGTCGTGACGGACGCAGGGGTTCGGCGCGCGTTCTCCGCCGACGAAGTGCTTCTGCGCCAAGGGGATCCCACGGACCACGTGTTCGTGCTGATGAGCGGGTGGGTGCGCGTGTCGCTCTCCACCGACGACGGACGCGATCTGCTGCTGGCGTTCCGCGGCCCCGGTGACGTCGTCGGGGACCTCGCCGCCGTGCACGGCTCGGACCGCACGGCCAGCGTGCGCGCGCTGGAGGAGGTGACGGTCGCGCAACTGCTCCGCGAACAGTTCGTCGACCTGCTGCACACCCAGCCGGCCATCTCGATGGCGATGATCAAGCAACTCGCCGGGCGTCTGGTCGAACTGAGCGAGGAGAGGGCGCTCTTCGCGTCGCTCGACGTGACCCGACGGGTCGCCGCTTGCCTGTTGCGGCTGGTGGACCTGCACGGGATATTGACGGACAACGGCATCAGGTTGCGCATCAAGCTCAGCCAGCAGGACGTGGCGAGCCAGGTCGACGCCTCACCGCGGTCCGTCGCCAGGGCGTTCGCGGTGCTGCGGGACCGCGGCATCGTCACGAGCTCCCGGGCCCGCGTGACGATCGGCCGTCCGGACGTGCTGCGCGCCCTCGTCGGCTACCTGCCAAATGTCAGGTAGCGACCCTGCCATCCGTCGATGCCCCGGCCCAGCGGCCGGGGCACTCTTGTCTTCGAGGGAACCGAGGGGGGAGACCGCGATGACACTCTGGATGTCGATCAGAACATTGCTGAAGGTGGGCGTCTTGATGTTCATCGCGGGCCTTCTCTTCGGCCTTTTCCTCGTTTCTCTCTAGTTCGGCCCGATCGGGAACCGGTGGGAATCCTTGTGTCGCTCCATCGCCCTGCCCTGCTCTTTTCCGAGGTGAAAGGGGGTGTGGAACATGGAGAGTCATTCGATCGCAGAGGTTGTTTTGTGTCTGTTGGTTCTGCTCATCTGAAGGCGAGAGAGGCGGTGGTGGTCCGGTGGAGGGTCAGCAGATGTTCAACGAGCTCAAGGAGATCCGCAGGGGCCGCGGGCTGAAGGCCGACGACCTGCACGAGCGCGTTGGCCTGTCGCTGCGCACCGCGTGCGGCGTGACCGACATCGACCACCCCGCACTGGTCAGGCGGAAGATAATCCTCCGGCTGACCAAGCTCAGCGCGAAGCTGCCGAGTGACCTGCACCTGGCCGCGACGGTGGCCCTGGGCCTGCACCCGGACGCCGCCGGCGAGTTCCTCGACCAGCGCGTCGCCTGGCTCGCCAACACCTACGACCGCGACCCGCGCACCGCCCGGCGCCGTGTCGACAACGCGTTCAAAATCCTGGCGGAACTGCTTTACGACGCCGGGATGCGCGACCGGAAATCAGGTTCGTACTCCCCGGACGGCTGGTACGTGGAATCGCTGCGCGGCTTCCTCCGGCTGGACCAGGACCTGCCGACGCTGACCGAGGAACGCCGCATCATCGCCGCGGTCGACGACCTGGACGAACTGATCCTCTCGATGAGCGCGCCACGGCACCCCGAAATCGGTGACGAGTTCAAGATTCGCGCCGAGATGGTCTACGGCGGCGAGATCGTGGCCGAGGAGCAGGTGTCGTCGTCGCACTCCCGGTTCGTCGTGCGCCTGCCCGCCCCGCTGACCCTCGGCCAGGCGCACAACTACAGCATCGAGTTCACCACGTACCCAAGGCACTGGATGCGCCCGTACTACGTCTTCACGCCGTTGCGCCGGTGCGAGGAGTTCTCGGTCCGCGTGCGCTACGGCGCGAACAGAGCGCCAAAACACGTGTGGCGCATCAGCGGCCTGCCGTCCAAGGCTTACGAGGACTTCGTGCCGGGCGACGACGCCCTGACCGTCGACCGGCTGGGTGACATCTCGCTGGAGTTCCACGACCTGCAGCAGGGCCTGAGCTACGGCCTGCAGTGGCTGGAGGACTGAACTGGGCCGGCCCGCGCGCCGAGCAGTCGGGGACAGGGGGATCTGCTCGGCGCGCATCCTGGCGTTGTTCAGGCCGAGGACCCGATGGAGACCACCCGCGCCCACTCGGGTGGTGCGTCCGGCACGTAGTCGGGATCGTCCTCGTCCCATCGGGATGGCCGGGAAAACAACCCCACCACCGTTCGGCAGGGCGGTCGCGCCTCGGGCCACGGCGTCTGGCCGTCGGTCAGCGCGACGATGACGTCGGGACGGGGGTTGGTGCGCAGAGCCTTGGCGAAGCCGGCACGCAGATCCGTGCCGCCACCGCCCACCAGTGGGATGCCTTCCGCCTGGCACAACGGTTGCGTGACATGAGCGGCGGCGTCGCACGACATCACCGAGACGAGATCACGCCGGCCGCCGACCGCGCGGACGATCGCCGCGATCTCGACGATCGCGCTGCCCAGTTCGGCGTCGCTCACTGACCCGGAGGTGTCGACGATGACGACGGTGCGCGGCGGCCGGCGGCGCAGGCTCGGCAGGATCACGCCGGGCAGACCGGCCGACCTGCGCGAGGGCCGGCCGTAGGTGTAGTCCTCGCTCACCCCTGAGCTGGAAGCAGCCGAGCGGACCGCCGCTCCGAGCAGCTCCCGCCACGGCTGCGGCGGCTGGAACGCCTCCTCGGCCCACCGTCGCCAGCCCTGCGGCACGTCGCCTGGGCTGGCGGTGATGCCCTGCGCCACCCGGAACCGGACGGCATCCCGTTCCTGCGCGGTCAGCCCGTGCGCGCCGTCGGGTCCCAGGTCCCATCCCCGGTCCAGACCATCGGCGCCGCTGCCGCAGTCCAGCCAGCCGAACGCGTCGGTGAACGGCCCGAGCCGGAACTGGCCCAGGTAGTCCTCCATCAGTTGTCCGTCGTCCAACCTGAGCAGGGCCGGTTGAACCGCACCCGCGGGGGCCACCAACCCGTCGCCGAACACGTCGTCGTTGATCTCGCAGTCCGCGGCGATGTTCATCCGCAGCCGCTCGCCCGGCCCGGTCAGCTCGTGCTTCGCCGCGTACCGGTCACTGCGTCCGTGGTGGTCGCGGATCAGGTGGGAGACCTCGTGGACCCAGACCCCGGCCAGTTCCTCCAACGGAGTGCGGTCCACGAACGCCGCGGACACGTAGCAACGCCAATGCCGGTCCACGGCCATCGTCGGCACCTGCCGCGATTGCACCACGTGCAAGGCGAACAACGCCGTCGCCAAGTACGGCCTGCTCCGGACCGCGCGCAACCGGGCAGCGAACAGCTTCTCCTCGTCGAGGTTCATCGGCGAGCACTCGTGCCGGCCACGGCGAGGTCCGCTCGCTTCGACACCGACACCGCACCGGCCAGCCGTTCGATCGCGGCCGGCACCTGCCAGTCGTCGCGGCGCAGTGTGGCGAGCGTGGCCGCCGGCACGACCACGAGGTCCGGGGCGCCGGTTTCCAAGGCCAGCACCAACAGCGCCCACGCCGCGTCCCAGCGGGCCTGCTCCGGCCGCTTGCGCACCGCCGCCACCACGCCGTCGAGCACCACCTGACGCAGGTCACCGCGTTCGGGGAGAACGGCCGCCGCCGGGTCCGCGAGCAGCACCTCGGGGTCGGGCAGATCCATCCGGTCCATGCTCGACAACAACTCGAGGCCCGGACCGTCTCCCACCGCGCCCCGCACCAGCACGGACAGCACTTCCCGGGAGACGTCCGCCGCGGTCGCGAAAGCGGTCAGCCGCAATGCCATCTCCCAACTTCGCGGTGACGGCCAAGGTCCGCCGCGGCGAGCTTCGTTCTTCGGCAGTTGATGCACGAGCGCAGGCCGAACCGCCAGGAGCCCGCACACCGCCCGGCGAGCGAACGCCACGGCTTCGGGCAGCCGTTCCGCAGCGAGTCGGGGCAGCGTCGCCCTCGGCCACGTCCCACCCAGTCCGCGCACCACGACGTCGTGGTCGTGTTTCCACTGCAGGTGGACGAACCGGTTGGCCAGCGGCGGACTCAGCTCCCAGCCGTCGGCGGCGGAGGAACGCGGATTGGCGGCGGCCACGATCCGCACACCCGGCGGAAGCCGGAGGGCGCCGACGCGCCGTTCCAGCACGACACGCAACAGTGCGGCCTGAACAGCTGGAGGCGCAGTGGACAACTCGTCCAGGAACAGGAGTCCGCGGCCTGCCCGGACCAGGCGCACCGCCCAGTCGGGCGGGGCCATCGGAACACCCTGCGTCGCGGGATCATCGCCGACCACCGGTAGTCCGGAGAAGTCGGAGGGTTCGTGCACGCTCGCGATCACCGTGGTCAACGGCAGTTCGAGCTCCTCGGCGAGTTGAGTGAGGGCCGCGGTCTTGCCGATCCCCGGCTCGCCCCACAACAACACCGGCAGGTCGGCGGACACGGCCAGCGTCAGAGCCTCCAACTGGGTGTCGGCCCGTGGCTCGGTGGTCGTGTTCTGCAGCAGGGCGAGCAGATCATCGGCAACGTCCAGCGCGGTAACAGACATGTGTTCGATCACCTTTTGGTCGAGTCCGAAGTGGATGGAGCAAGCCCGACTCCGGTGAGTCCGGCGCGGTACAACCCGTGCGCCACGCGGCGCTGCACCGCCGTTTCCAACTCGTCGCGCAACGCCCCACCGCGCAGCAGCACGTCCGGCCCCAGCAGGCCTTCGACGATGGCGAGAGCGGTGGAGGTAGCGCCGTGATCCAGATGGGCGCGAACGTCGTCAAGGCTTTCCGGGCGCCGGTGTGCGGCGTCAATTGCTTGCAGACAAGGCAAAGGAGTGCCGCCCAACGCGACCAGCAGCTCCTCGCGGCGGATCTCGTCGGCGGCGTGGTCCAGCGGGACGAGCACCCCGTCCACGACACCGATCCGGTGCGTGCCGCCGCGACACTCGACGAGCCGCGAATTCCCTGATCCGTCAGGACTTCGTGATGTACCGGGTTCGAGCAGAAGCCCGGCCGCGACGAGCGGATGCAGCCGATCAGCGTCGATCAACCCCGCGCGCAGCAGTTCCAGGTCCGGCAGCACCCAGGTCGCCGCGTCCGGCAGGACCGGCAACGCGCGGCCCCCGGAGGGTTCGGCCGCCTCGCCCAGGTTCAGCACGAGCCGTTGCCGGGAACCGAGCCGCACGACGACGGCACCCTCCGCGCGTTCATCCGCACGGAGCAGCAGCGCCGCCTCACCCGCCCACCGGTTCACGGCACAGCTGTTGTGCAGGCCGGAATCGTCGCCCGCGAACCACTGCGCGGCACCCGACCGTTCCCACAACTCGCCGGTGCGACGCGCGTCCCACAGGTGCCGGTGCAGATCGAGGCGGAACCGCCGGTCGGGCCGTGGATGGGGATGCCTGCCCGCCCCGGCCGCCGGCCGCGATGGTTCCCACAGCGCGAGGCTGATCCGCTGACCCGCATCCGCCCAAGCCGGTGGCGTCCGTGCCACGAGCTGTGTCCCGGACGGATATCGAGCGAGCGAAACGGTGAGGCCCGGCCGCACCAGGCCGTCCGGACCGATCCTCGGAAAGTGCCAGCGCAGCAGGTCAGGAGCCAAATGTCGGAGATCGGCGCGAACCTGTGCCGCGAACTCACGGCCGTGGACGCGCCCAGCCGCACGCAGATTCAGATCAACGTCGATCCGCGCGGCAGCACAGGCCCCGGACCAGTCGCCCACCGCACGGCGGGCGGTCGCGGACTCGATCATCGACGGCGACACGGCGAACTCGCGCACGCGCGCCCAGAAAGGAAGTCGGGAGTTCCCGTTCACGGTCAAGGGGTGCATCAGCACTCACCTTTTGTGAACGAGACCCCCGATCTGCTCAAGTTGGTGATCATCGTGCCGAGCGTACCGAGCCGCGCAAGGGATTTCGGCGCCGTGTTGGTCGTCACGGGTGGTTTTGAGCAACGTTCGGCGCGAAACGTCGTACGGTCGTCATGTTGCGCAGAAGCGAGTGCACAGCGGGGGTGCCATGGGCGCGGGCGTGCACAACGAGATGTCGGGTTCGGTTCAAGGTGGCGTGGTGCAGGCGGGCGCCGTCCACGGCGACATCCACCTCCACTCGGACTCCACCACGGTGCCAGTCCCGCGGCAGTTGTTGCCGGCACCGGCGCACTTCACCGATCGCGCGTCGGATCTGGCCGAACTCGACGCGATGCTCGTGCCGGGTGAGCGGATGCTCGCGGTGCTGGCCGGACCGGGCGGCATCGGCAAGACGGCGCTCGCGCTCCACTGGGCCCACCGGGTGCACGACCGTTTCCCCGACGGGCAGATCTACGTGGACCTGGGCGGGTTCAGCGGCGACACTCCGATGAGCTCGGAAGAGGCGCTCGGGCTCTTCCTGCGCAGTCTTGGCGTCGCACCGCAGCGCGTTCCCGCCGACCTCGCCGAGCAGGCAGCGTTGTACCGCTCGCTCACCGCGGGCAAGTCGCTTCTCGTCCTGCTGGACAGCGCGTTCTCGGCGAGACAAGTGCGCCCGTTGCTGCCGAATTCGTCTTCCAGCGCCGTGGTCGTGACGAGCCGCACCCGCCTGACCGATCTGGTCGTCGACGGGGGACGGCTGCTGGACGTCCGCCCGCTGATGGCTTCGTCGGCGGTCACGTTGCTGGCGAAGACGCTGGGAGGCAACCGGATCGCGGAGGAACAGGACCGTGCCGAGGCTCTGGTCGACCTGTGCGGTGGTCTGCCGATCGCGGTGCGGGTCGCGGCGGCCCGCCTCGCCGCGCGGCCGAAGTGGTCGGTGGGACGGGTGGTCTCCGAACTGGCCGACGAGCAGTTGCGCCTGGCGATGTTGTCACCGTCGCGGGAACTCTCCGTCCAGACGACGTTCGACCTGTCCTACCGCGCGCTGGACGAGCGAACCGCCGTCGTCTACCGCCGGCTGGCGTTGCATCCTGGCCAGACGTTCGGCCCGGCCGTCGCGGCGTCGTTGCTGGGGCAGGGACTTGCCGAGGCCCGCCACCTCATCGAGGAACTGGTCGACAGCAGCCTGCTCGAAGAGGTCGCGGAGGACCGCTACAAATTCCACGACTTGTTGAAGCTCCATGCCAGGCAACAGGCCGACAAGCAGGACCAGAGCGAGGACACGGACTCCGCACTGCGGCACGTGCTCGAGTGGTACCTGGCGGGCGCGATGGTGGCCGACCGGATCGTGACGCCGCACCGGCGCCGGCTGGACTACGCCTTCCACACCGGCCCGACCGAGCAGCCGCGGTTCGCCGATCGTGAGGAAGCCCTCTCCTGGCTGGAACTGGAGCGCACGAACCTCATCACGGCGGGGCAGGTGAGTTTGAGCAGGGGTTGGCCGGACCTCGCCTGGCAGCTTTCGGACGTGTTGTGGCCCTTGTTGTTGCACCACAAGCACTATCACGACAGGGTCGACATCGACCTGCGAGGTGTCGAGGCCGCCCGCCGATGGGGGAACGCGATCGCCGAGGCCGACATGCTGAAGCGGCTCGGCCGCGTCTGCACCACGCTCGGCAGGTACCGCGAGGCGGAGGAGCATCTGCGCGGTTCGGTGGCGGTCGCGGCGGCCAGTGACGACCAGTTCGGCGTTGCCGCGGCGCGCGAGGGCTTGGCCCTGCTCTACGCGGACACCGATCGAGTGGCCGAAGCAGCCGCGGAGTTCACGGCACTGGTGGAACTCAACCGCGCGTGGAACGCGGACCGGAGTCTCGCCCTCAGCCTGATCCATCTCGGCACGGCGCTGAGTCGTCTCGGCCGCACCGCCGAGGCTCTTCCGCACCTGGCCGAGGCGAAGGCCGTCTTCGGCCGGCTGCCCGAGCCGGATCCGTACAACAGCGCGCGCGTGCTCGTGGCGCAGGCGTGGGTGCACTGTCGCGCGCAGGACTTCGAGCGTGCGAACGACGTGGCCGAAGAGGCACTGGGCATGATGCGTCACGTCGGTTCGCACGAGGGGCTTGCCCACGCGCACGAGGTGCTCGCGGAAGTCGCGCGACATCGTGGTGACACCGCCAACGCGGTGGACCACCTGCAGCAGGCGGTCCACCTCCTCACCTCGCTGGGATCCTCCAGGGCGAGGGTCGTGTCCGATCGTCTGCGTTCATGGACCGGCGACGACCTGTAGCCGCCCGCACGGGCTTTCCGTGCCGGCGGCGCGGTGTCGTGCGCACCACACGGGCAAGCCGTTGCGGACGAGCAGGTTCAGGTCGAGGCCGGTGGTGAACCACGCGTGCAGCGAGATCGTCACCGACTCGGTGAGCTGGTCCCACGTGACGCAGTCCATCAGCGGTCCGTCGAGGGACAGGTCCAGCGTCCGGCCGTCGTCGGCCACCGCCATCATCATCGGCACTCCTCTGGCGTGATCGTCACTGGTGGTGGCGCACGGTGTTTTCCTTGCACCGGAACACCCAGAAGCCGGTACATGGCCTCCCTGATCAGGGTGGTGGAACGGCCGGGACGCGATGTCAGTCTCTCCACGACCGCGTCCCGCAGCTGTTCCGATCGTGCCCGCGCCTCCTCGAACATGCCGGACAGGGACGACTCGTGGTGGTGAATCACGGCGTTGTGCCGCAAGACGTCCTGCGCCGATCCACTCGCCGTCACGGCCTGCAGCCCCGGATCCACCAGCAGCACCGGCTTCCCGATCGCCGCGGCGTACACGGCGACCGAACCGTGGTCACCGATGACGATGTCGGCGGCCACGACGGCAGCCCGCCAGTCGACGTGCGGACCGATCATGACGAGTCCGGCGTCCACGCAGTCGGCGAGCCAGGACCTGATCTGGCGCGGCGCATGGCCGAACCACACCGCCGGATGCATCAGCGCCGCAACGCGGTACCGCGACGGCAACTCCTCCAGCAAGCGGGGAAAGATGTCCGCGCACCGCCCGAACAGCGACTGCCCTCCCCAGGTCGAGCTGACCACGACGAGGCTCTCTCCCGGCCGGATGCCCAGGTCCTCCCGGTAACGGTCGCGGTGCGGCAGGCTCGCGATCATCCGGTCGTAGCCGGGATCGCCCGCGACGACGGCGACGTCGACGGCCGGTGGGCACTGGTTCTTGAGCACCTCCAACTGATCCTCGTGCGACAACACGACGGCGTCGGGAAGAACCCGGCCGTTGTGCAGCAACCGTTGCGCGTCCAGGCCGTAGACGGCGGACGTGCCCGCATGCGTCTTGCCGAAGCCGGCCCCGTGCGGCACGACGAGCAGCGGCGCGTGCAGGTGTTGCAGCCCTCCGTACCCCGCGGCGACCGCGAGGTCGAACCGTTCGTGGATCACCTGTTCCCACGGCAGGACAAGACCTCCGGTGCTGCGGAGGAAGTCGTCGACGCCGTTGCTGAACACGTCCGGCCCCTGGGTGAAGGCCACCTGCACCCTGGAGTCCCGTTCCACCAGCTCGATCAACTCGAGCAGCCTCTGGCCGCTGGTCACCGTGTGCACGACGACCAGCACGTTCAGCAAGCCGTGGCGCGTCACCCACTGGTGCGCGTCCAGCCCGACCGGCACCTGTAACCAATCCGCACCTGTCATGAAACCCCCTCGGACAGCAGTCATCCCCGTTGGCATCAAGGATGCGGATCGCACTTGCCCGTCGACTTGCTGCGAACTTGCCCCCTCCATATGCCTGGTCCCCGCCTCACCGATTCGGAGCAATTGAGAACATTCGGCCTGCTGAAAATCCGGTGCAAAGGGCACACTGGAACCCTGGAGTGCAAGCGTTACCAGCGAGGGGTGAGACGCTGGTGGAATTCAAGATCCTCGGGAAGACGTCCTTGCTGACGGATGGCAACAGTGTCCGCCTCGGCACGGCAAAACAGCGCGGTGTTTTGGCTTTGCTGCTCCACGACGTCGGACGCCCCGTGTCCATAGATCTGATCATCAGCGAACTGTGGCGCGGAGAGACTCTGGCGGTCTCAAAAGGACGACTGCACCCCATCATAAGCAGGCTGCGCAAGGTGCTCGCCGAGTCCGGTTCCGGAGGCAGGCTGCACAAGGAAGGCGCTGCTTACCGGCTTGACCTCGATCCGATGCTGGTCGACCTCCACCGCTTCCGGCAGTTGGTGACAAAAGCTAGACAAGCTTCCGGAAACGATGACCACTTTTTGGCAAAAACTCTGGTTCTGGAAGCACTGGAATTGTGGCAGGGCAAGGCGCTCGCTGATCTCGGCGGAACCTGGTCGGATCACTGCCGTGCCCAGATGGAGCAATTCGACCGGCTACCCGCTTACTACGTGCTGTTCGACAGCCAGCTGCAGTTGGGCGAATACGGCGAAGTGATGAGCGCCGTCGGCCGTTTGGTCGACGAACACGACACCGAGGAGATGTTCGCCCGGCACTACATGCGCTCGCTCGACGGCATGGGCAAGTACTCGAAAGCGCTGGAGTTCTACGCCGACTTCTGCAGCCGCCTGGAATACGCGATCGGCGCCGAACCGGGCCCGGAAATGCGTGCGCTCTACCGGTCCGTCCTCCAGAAGCAGGCGGGCACCGCGATCGTCGGCAAGATCGACGCGGAACCACCGCAGCAGCTGGAGAGGGACATCCACAACTTCACCGGCCGCAAGGAGCTCATCGTCCAACTGGACGACCTGCTCGCCACGCCGCAGGGCCAGGTCGTCGCACTGCACGGCATGCCGGCCGCCGGCAAGACGAGCCTCGCGACCCGATGGGCCCACCACCGGAAGTCCCGCTTCCCGGACGGCCAGCTGTTCATCAACTTGGCCGGCCACGGCCCCACGGCACCGATGGCACCGGACGACGCGATAGCCATCCTGCTGGCGTCGCTGGGCGTCCCGCTCGACAAGCTGACTGTCGACGAACGACGTGTCCGGCTGCGGAGGTCGTTGAGCGGCAAGAAAATCATCCTGATCCTGGACAACGCCCGCGACAGCACCCAGGTCCGCCCGATCCTCGCCGCGGCGGCCGACTGCTGCTGCCTGGTGACCAGCAGAGCCGAACTCAAGGGACTCACGATCCGCGACGGCGTGCGGACGGTGGAGGTCCCGCCGCTGACGCCGGACGAGTCCACCGGCCTGCTGCTGGCCGAACTGGAGGGAAGGGGCCGCTCGAGCGAGGACGAAGGCCTGGCCGCCCTGGTCCGGCTGGCGCAGGGGCTCCCGCTCTGCCTGCGGCTCATCGCCCAGCACGCCGTGGACCGGCCCTACACCTCGTTGCTGGATCTGGCGCAGGAGCTGCGGCAGCACGAGGGCCTGGGCCTGCTGGACTCCGCGGACAGCGACGACGAGTACACGACGCTGACCGCCGCGTTCAACTGGTCGTACCGGGCGTTGCCCGAGGCTGTGGCGTTGAGCTTCCGCCGCCTGGGACTGCATCCGGGCCCCGAGTTCGACACGTCGGCCGCCTGCGCCGCTCTGGGCGAGGACGAGTCCGTGGTCGTCGAACACCTGCGGATCCTGGTGAGGGCGAACCTGGTCCGGCAGATCTCGGCCAGCAGGTTCAGGTTGCACGACCTCGTTTACAGCTATGTCATGGATCTGGCGCGCCAGGAGGAAGCTCCCGATCAGCGCGAATTGGTTCTCCGCAGACTCTTCGATTGGTACCTGGCATCAACGTGGAACGCCGCCCAGCGAGTGACGCCTGAACGTACCGGAGTTCCCATGTTGGATGGAATTTCCTGGCATGGTGCGTTGGAGTTCGTGACCATGAGCGCCGCACTTGATTGGTTTGCTCGCGAACAGACCAATCTTGCGGCTGCTGTTTCGCATGCGGCCCGACACGGATTTCATGATCACGCCTGGCGCCTGGCGGCGAACATGAACGAAACCTACGACCGATTCGGATTCTACACAGACTTGAGGATCAGTCATGAAATCGCATTGTCTTCGGCGCGTGAGGTAGGCCACAAAGAGGGGGAGTGCGGCACGCTCAACAACCTCGGTGTCGTGCTGCACTGGCTCGGCCGGTATGACGAGGCGCGGCAGATGCTCTCGGACGCCGCGGCGCTCGCCGACGAGTTGGGGCATCGGGAACTGAGTGTCGTGAGCAGGCAGAATTTGGGCAGCGTGCACCTCAAAGCCGGCCAGACCCGCATTGCCATCGCGATTTACGAGAAAGTGCTCGAACTTCTCGGCGGAATGGGTGCCCGCATCATCGAGGCATGCGCTCTGGACCAGCTCGCCAACGCGCACCACCAGATGGAGCTGGACAACCTCGCCCTGGACTATCACATCCAGGCGCTGGCAATTCGGGAAGAAGTGGGTGACGCTCGCGGGCAGGGTACGACTTTCACGGAACTGGCCAAGATCTACCACGAGCACGGTGAAAGCGACAAGGCGCTGAGGTGTAGTGAGCGGGCGCTGGAAGCTCATATGCGCAGTGGTGACAAGTCGGGCATGGGCGAGGCATTCCTGGTGATGTCCGAGACTCTTTATGATCGCGGTTCTTTTGTTCAGTCTGCTGATGCGGCGGAAAAAGCGATCAGTCTTTGTCGTCAGCCCAAAGCTCAAGCCCGTGCGTGGCACGTTCTCGGCCATGTCCATGCGGTCGAGAACGATCTCAGCTCGGCGGAAAGTTGCTGGTCGCAGGCCATTGACCTGCTCCTCGGCGCACCGGGGCACGGTGACGACCACCTGTTGGCTCACCTTCGGGGGCACGGCGAGGCCTGGCGGTTCATCCCGGATCCCCGCGCCGGGAATATGACTACTCCGCGCGAGTCCGATTTGCCTGTGAGTAATCGACTCGATGGGGGTCCCTCGGTCGAATGACGGCGGTCCTGGTGGTATCGCACAGTGACGCATGAAAGTGCAGGTCGTTGCGTTGTCCTCGCGTTAGACCGGGCCCAATGGAATGTCCCGGCTCCATGGTGTGTAGCCTTCCGGGTCGTGAAACAACTCGCCGTGGCCGTCGCACTGGCTCTAGTTCTAACTCCGGCCTTGGCGGCGTTGCTGCCTGACTGGGGCGGCATCATCTATGGGTGGCCTGCTGTCAGCTTGCAGACATTTCAAGCCTGAGGCGTACCTGTGGTCGAGTGGGGCTCCGTTGAGTCGCTCGGCTGGCACCTCCTCGTGCCATCAAAAAAGAACTGATCAGTTCTTTTTGCGTAGACAAATTCGGTCGCGAACGAGGACCTGACCAGTTGCCCTGGGCGGCCGCCTGCCGTGGTGGCCGCCCAGCCGCGTAACTGCGCAAGGCTCTACTGGCCGTTCAGGTAGCTGTCCCGCTCCTCGCGGGTCAGCTCCCGCGTGCTCTGCTGACGGGACCGCTCAACCAGCTCGTCGATCGGCCGGCAGGGCAGGCGCTCCCAGGCCCGCACCGTGCCGTCGTCGTGGGCGCTGACGAAGTGACCGGCGGCGACGAACCTCGCACTCTCCACCGACGCGCCGAAGCCGTGCAGGACAACAGGAGGGCCGGTGCCTGAGGACTTCCAGACCCTGACGGTCGTGTCGTTGCCCGCGGTCACGACCTGCCGGCCGTCCGCGCTGCACGCCGCGCTCCACACGATTCCCTGATGACCGGTCAGCACGACCGGCTCGCCGGTGCCCGCCGTGTTCCAGACGCGTGCGGTGCCGTCGTTGCCGCCGCTGACCAGACGGCTGCCGTCCGGGCTGAACGCGGCCGTCCACACCCTGCCGTCATGGCCGCGGTGCACCACCGGTTTGTGCGCGCTCCCGACCGGCCAGACCCGCACGGTGCCGTCGTCGCCGGCACTGGCCAGATATCGGCCGTCGGCGCTGAAGGAAAGGCCGAAGACATCGCCGTCGTGCCCGCGCAGCACAGTCGGCTCCCCGGCACTTCCCCGCTGCCAGATCCGGACGGTGCCGTCGGCGCCCGCGCCCGCCACCAGCCTGCCGTCCGCAGTGGCGGCCGCGGCCCACACGGCGCCTTCGTGGCCGCGCAGCACCTCGGGGTCGCCCAGCTGAGCCGAGTCCCAGAGGCGAGCCGTGCCGTCCTCGCTGACGCTCGCGAGCTGGCGGCCGTCCGGACTGAAGGCAGCGGCGTTCACGGTTCCGCGGTGGCCGCGCAGGATCAGCGGCAGAGATGCAGACGGTGCCGGTCCTCACCTTCACCGAGTACCGCGAAGGCCTGCGCGCCGCGGGCTTCAGAGATTCAGAGATGTTGAAATCATGCTGATCTTCGGAGCCGCTGACGGCATGCGGTCCGCGATCGTCCATGCGGTCGAGCCTCTCGGCGTCGAGATCTCACCTTGAGTTGCCTGGCGCAGGAGGCAGGTACGTGTTGCGGTGTCACCGCCTGTTGCACGTCGGGCGAAGAATCACCGGCTGGAACGTCACTGCGGTGGAGGCGACGATGGTGATCGGGTGTGGCTGTCAGAGTTGAAAGTCAGCCGCTCGGTTCGGTGCACCTTGACGATGCGAAACGGGAGATGGAGCGTTTGGTGGTTCAGCGTGATCCACGTCCGCTGGTCGTCGCTGAGACGATCACCCCTCGACTTCACCTCGATCAACATCGGCTCGGTGGCGATCGGGCCTTCCTGCTTCCAGGTGAGCAGATCGGCCAGCCGAGGTAGCGCTCCCAATAGCCGGCGGCCAGGTACTTGAGGATTGCCTCGACCTTCGAGGCACCGAGGACCGTGATCAGGGTTCGGGCACGGTCCTCGTCGCCCTCGGTGTAGGTCCACAGCTACTGACGAAAGGATCTTGAGGGGTCCAGCCAGTAGTCGTGTAGGTCCCGAGGCGCTCGTTGAGGTCGTCAGGGACGAACGCGAGATCTCCGCCGAAGTGCTCCGCGCCCGGCTGACAATCGGCTCCGCGTCTGCTCGTCGGCTCGTCAAGATCGTTCGAGCGGAGGTTCAGGCGCACCAGACGCCTGAACTCGGTGCCGATGCGTCCAGACAACCGGAGACCTTTGATCCGATCCTGGTGGGCTGACGAGTTGTGCCCCTGGCGAGCTGTGGCGAAAGGTGAACTCGCGGACAGTCTCTGTAATCGCCAAAACGTGGTCATCGCCTCAGCGTGAATCATATTCACTCTCTTCGTCGGCATATCGCGGGCAGGTGAGCTCTCTCTCTCGGAATATGGCTGCGGACTGAGAGCTCATCTTGTAAGTGACACCAGGTATCTCCTTGCCAGGGGGGAAGTGGCTGGCTGCTGGCTGCCCGAGAGATCGTGTTCCCGCAGGTCGCAGACCCAATGGAGTCTCTGCCGGAGGGCGCAGCCTCCATCCATCCCCTAGCGCCAGGCTGCGGGGCAGCAGGTTTCGGTCCTGCCCAATTCACTCCGGTGGAGCAGTCGGGCCTGACGGGTGCATTGTGCGTTCCTGGTGGCGTGGGCTGATTCGATGGGCTCCTGAGTGCTGCATCAAGGCCGGTCCCCTCACTTCCAGATAGGCTCACTCAATCGTGGCGATCTTTCACTCATTCAGTTCTGGGGCGCCAATCGATGTTTATCCAGAGCCTGGTCGTGGTTGATGCTGGCTATTCGAACATTCCGTACGGCACTCTCGGAGAGGACTCGGTTGTCGTGATTTCCCTCGACCAAGGCAGCAGCTCTCACACCCCGGCGCTCAGACGCTTCCTCTGGGCAGGTGTACTCACTGTGGCATGCCTGATCGCCATGTCCATTCCCGCACAGGCGACCGAGTCGGGCACGGTCGCTGTCGGTGGACACGGCGAAGCATCGGCAGTACCGGATCTGGCTGTCATCAGCGTCGGCGTGGAGGTCAGGAGATCCACTGCCGCGGAAGCCCTGGAAGCACATGCCGTTGCCGCGCGTGCACTGCTGGACGCAGTGCACGCCGAGGGTGTGGCCGATCGCGACATCCGAACCGAGAGCATGTGGCTCAACCCGGTCTACGAGTACGACCAGTCCGACAACTCGTTCCTGGCGGGCTTCCAGGCCGGTCAGGCCTTCTCCGTGAAGGTGCGAGACGTGACGAAGACCGGGAAGGTCCTTCGCGCCGCCGTGGACGCGGTCGGGGACGCCGGGCGGATCAACGGGGTGGCCTTCGACATCGAAGACCGTGCGCCGCTGCGCCACCGGGCCCGCGCTGCCGCATTCAAGGACGCGCGCGCCAAGGCTGCCCAATACGCCCAGCTCAGCGGTCGAAGGCTCGGTGACCTGGTGTCCGTGAACGAAGCCGCTTCCAGTGGCGCGTCGCCGATTCCGATCTTGACGGCGCAGGCCGCGGACGCTTCGGTGCCAATGGCGCCGGGTGAGATCAAGGAGGAGATCGACGTCGCCGTGGTGTACCAACTGCGCTGATGACAGGCGCCGGGTCGCGCTGAGCCTCAGGTCAGGCCAGGCGCGGCAGACGACGGCCGCGCGGGACAGGTTCCGTCACCTGGCCCGCGCGCACCGAACAGACCGATCTCGGGTCGCCTGGTTCCACGCCGCACACCAGCCATCGGCGTTGGGGTCCGACGCGTTGGTAGCGCGGTCAGCGATCGCGCCGTCAAAGCGCCTCATCCGGTATCCGTGAGTGTTCAACCGACCACGGAGCGGAAAGGTTTTCACATTTGGGTCAGATTCGCGTCCGTCGGGCCGCTGTTGGACATAGCGGCATGGCGGACCGCGTCCCGGTTGAGGTCCGATTTCCGCCACGGGTTGTGGAGGTCGGGATGTTCGGTCGAGGAGCGGTTTCGCCCGGTTCGGGTTCCACATCGCGGCGGCAGCCCTCGGAGGAGGCACCTCCTACGACCGACGGGGAACGCGGAGCCGGCAGCTGGCTCGACCGCCGCGCCGTCGAAGCGGCAACGCAAGTCGAGGTACATCCCCCAGCCCCGCGCACGCAGACCGAGCACCAGCGTGCGGGCTACGCGGTGGCCCGGGAAGGCGTGCAGGTCGAAGTGGCTGCGGCCGTCGAAGGTGACCGTCAGGCCATCGAGCGCCTGCTGGCGAGCATTCTTCCCCTGGTGGTGCGGTACTGCCGGGCCCGAGTGGGCAGGCAGGAGCGATCCGTCGCTTCGGCGGAGGACGTGGCCCAGGAGGTGTGCATCGCGGTGCTCACGGCGTTGCCCAGGTTTCGCCACGAGGGACGACCGTTCCTGGCGTTCGTGTACGGCATCGCGGCGCACAAGGTTGCCGATGTGCATCGGGCCGCCGCCAGGAACCGCTCCGAGCTCGTCCCTGACGTTCCTGACACCCCTGAGATCGTGGCCGATCCGGAGCAGCGGGCTTTGCAGGGCGAGCTGTCCGAACAAATGGCTCAGCTCCTGCGCGTCCTCCCGGAGAAGCACCGCGAGATCGTCGTGATGCGGGTGATCATGGGGCTGTCGGCCGAGGAGACCGCCGAGGCAGTCGGATCGACACCAGGTGCGGTCCGGGTCGCGCAGCACCGCGCGTTGGCCCGACTCCGGAGGTCGTTGACCGGAGCAGGGGCCTCAGACGAGGCCGGCGCACGCGAGCACATGTCGAGTTCGTGAGGTCCTGGTCCGTCGCACGCGTGCTCATCCATCGTGCGGACTGGCACGGAAAAGCCCCCGCCCGGCTACCAGTGTTGGTAGCCGGGCGGGGTGGTCGAGGCGGTGGTGGGGTGGGTGTCAGAAGTTGAGTTGCCAGGCGTCGAGGTAGCCGGTGTCGGTGGTGCGGTAGTGGTCTTGGATGCGGAGTTTCCAGGTGCCGTTGGCGGGTTCGGTGGAGGCGTTGAGGGTGTAGGTGACGGTGAGGTTGTCGGTGGTGTCGGTGAGGGTGGCGTTGCGCAGTCGGTAGGTGGTGCCGTCGGGGGCGATGAGGTCGAGTTGCAGGTCGCCGCGGGCGGTGTGCTTGATGTCGACGGTGATTTTGAGGGTGGTGGGGGCGTTGCCGGTGCGGCCGGTGACGGTGATCGGGCTGGTCAGCGTGCCGGTGCCGGGGATGGCGGCGTTGGTGGTGTTGGCGAACACCACCGGAGCCGGAGCCGGAGCCGGAGCGGGAGCCGGGGCCGGGGCCGGGGCGGGGGTGGTCTGGGTGGTGCCGGTGTAGAGCAGGGTGTTGGGGGAGCCGGTGGCGGCGTTGCGGACGAGGCCGGTGGTGGCGGTGCTGACCAGGGCGGTGCGGACCTGGGCGGGGGTGGCGGTGGGGTTGGTGGCGAGGTGCAGGGCGGCGGCGCCGGCGACGTGCGGGGTGGCCATGGAGGTGCCGCTCATGGCACCGGTGGAGGTGTTGCTGGTGTAGGTGGCGGAGGTGATGGAGACGCCGGGGGCGAACAGGTCGACGCAGGTGCCGTAGTTGGAGAAGGAGGCCTTGGTGTCGGTCTTGTCCACCGCACCGACCGTGATGGCCTCACTGACACGGGCGGGGGACACGGTGCAGGCGTCCTGCTGCACGCCCTGCGCGTTGCCGTTGCCGGCGGCGACGGTGTAGGTGAGGCCGGAGGCGATGGAGGTGCGGACGGCCTGGTCGATCGCGGAGTTCGCGCCACCACCGAGGCTGAGGTTGACCACGGCGGGCTTGACGGCGTTCTGGGTGACCCAGTTGATGCCGTTCACGATCTGCTCACTGGTCCCGGAGCCCTGGCAGTTCAGGACCCGCACGGCGACGAGTTTGACCTGTTTGGCCATGCCGTAGGTGGTGCCGCCGACGGTGCCCGCGACGTGGGTGCCGTGGCCCTGGCAGTCCTGCCCGTTGTAGCCGTCGCCGATCGCGTCGAACCCGACCCGCGCCCGCCCACCGAACTCGGCGTGGCCGGTGCGGATACCGGTGTCGAGGATGTAGGCGGTCACGTTGCTGGCGGTGGCGCCATAGCTGTACTTGCCGTCCAGGGGCAGGGTGCGCTGGTCGGTGCGGTCCAGGCCCCAGGTCGCGCTGGTCTGGGTGTCGCTCATGTGGACTTCGGTGACGGGCTGCACGTAGGCGATGCGGGGGTCCGCGGCCAGCCGCCGGGCCTGGGCCTCGGTCATCTCCACGGAGAAACCGTGCAAGGCGGAGGTCCAGGTGGTGCGGACCTTGCCACCGAACCGGCCCGCCAGCTCGCCTGCGGCGCCGCCGTGGCCGTCCTTGAACACCGCGATGTAGCGGTCGCCCACGACCGTGGCGCCCGGCACCGGCCGGATCTCGCCCTCGGCGGCCGACGCGCCCGCCACGCCGGCCGTACCGAGCACACCGAGAACCGCGATACCGAACGTCGCCGCTGCCGCCACCACACGCGTTGTGATCACTGAGACTCCCTTGTCAACATCGACCGCTTCGATGTCACAAGGTTCGAGGCCTCCAGTAGCGCGACCCGGTCACTCCCGGTTGCACAACGGTTGCGGCGAATTCACCTCCGGAGCCGGATCGCTGTGCTGCGCCGGGCCGGTCACCGTTCCGCCGGCACGCCGACCACCACGAACCTGGCCGCCTCCTGTCATCAAGTCCGCCTCCGAGCGAGCAGCCGCAGGGCCACGCCCAACCCAGCCAGGAGCAGGCCGATGGCGATCAGGTGCCAGACGTCATCGCCGGTCACCGCGAGCGGTGGGGTGGTGTGTGGTGCGGACGCTGGTGACACGTCGGCACTCGCCGAGTCCGGGAGGGTCACGATGGGAGAGCCTCCTCCGGGTAGCAGGTAGGTGGCGGTGGCCGTGTTGACGACTCCCGCCGTCAGTCCCGTGGTCGTGCAGTGCACGGCCTTCTCCGCACCCGCGGCAAGTGCGAAGGCGCTCGCGGAGCAGCTGGGCTCGATCGGGTCTTGCAGGGTCACCTCCGCGAGATCGACCTCGCCCGTGTTGACGACGGTGACGCGCCAACGGACCGTCTCACCACTGTGGACGGTCGCTGTCTCACCCCAGCTGTCACAGGTGGTCGCGTCGCCGGTCAGGCAGACCTCTTTGCGCGTGGCCAGGTCGGCCACCCGCACCGAAGCATCGTCGGGTGGAGTGGCGACCGGGGAAGTGGCGGCGGGCGCGCCGGGTGGCACGTACCGTCCGACCACCGCGTTCGTCAGGCCTGCGGTGACGTTGGTCGTCGAGCAGGTGAACGACACCGACGCGCCGGTCGCCAGGTCGATACCGCTGGTCGAGCACGACGGCTCGGCAGCGTCCTGGAGCGCGATCCCGGTGAGGTCGACTTCGCCGGTGTTCGTCACCGTGATCCGCCAGTGTGCCGTGCCGCCTCGCTCGACGACGTGGTCGTCGGCCCACGGCCCACTGCCCGTCTCCGCGCACGCCTCCGGCGCCGATGACTGGCAGATGTCCTTGCGCACCAGGAGGTCGGACACCATCGCGGTCGCGTCGGCCGGAGCGGTGGTGACCGGCGCGGTGTCCGGTGGCGACCCCGGCGGCACGTACGTCGCGGTCACCGCGTTGGTCGTCTTCTTCGTGAGGTTCGTTGTCGAGCAGTGCAACGTCTTCGACGTGTTCTTGGCGAGGTCGAACGGCGCTGAGGCACACGACGCCTCGTTGGGATCGTCCACCACGATGCCGGTGAGGTCGACGTCGCCGGTGTTGGTGACGGTGATGCGCCAGTGCGCCGTGGCACCCCTCGGCACGGTCGCCGAGTACACCCACGGGCCCGTAGCGCACTCCGTCGCGGTCAGTGCGGCACAGATCTCCTTCTCCACGTGGAGATCCGCGATGCTCACCTCCGCGACGGCGTCCGTGGTCGCTTCCTCCGGCCAGCCCATCATCTCGAACGACGCCGTGGCCTCGTTCTTCAGGCTTCCGGTCACGTTGGCGGTCGAACAGTAGTACGAGGTCGACGCGCCCGCGGCCAGATCGAACTCCGCGTCGCAACCCGGCTCCTTCGCGTCGGTCAGGGTGATGCCGGTGAGGTCGATGTCACCGGTGTTGGTGGCGGTGATCCGCCAGTACACCGACGAGCCGCTCGGAATGTTCGCGGCGAGCCCCCACGGTCCTGGACCTCCTGGGCCGCAGTGGGTCTCGCTGAACGCCGCGCAGACTTCCTTCACCAGCTTGAGGCCGTAGACGTTCGCGGTCGCGCCGTCCGGCTTTGTCACCACCGGTTCGGTGTCCGGCGGTGTGCCTGGTGGCACGTACTGCGCGGTCGCTGTGTTGGTGGTGTTCTTCGTGAGGTTCTCGGTGGAGCAGCGGATCGCCTTCGACGCTTTGGCTGCGAGGTCGAACGGCGCGGTGGAGCAGGACGTCTCGGTGGGGTCGTTCAGCGTGATGGCGGTGAGGTCGGCCTCACCGGTGTTGGTCACCGTGATCCGCCAGTGCGCGGTCGAACCCGTCAGCAGGCTCGCCGTGTCACCCCACGGGCCGTCGTCGCAGTCGGTTTCGGTGCAGACATCTTTGCTGACAGCAAGGTTCGTCACGACGACTGTCGCGGAGTCGGGTTCGGTCGTCGTCGAATCCCCGGAGCCGGGTGGCACGTACTGCGCGGTGACGGTGTTCGTCCGACCCGTCGTCACGTTGGCCGTCGAGCAGTAGAACGTCTTCGACGCACCCACGGCCAAGTCGAACGAGGCTTGTTCGCAGGTTGGTTCGCCCTTGTCGGTCAAAGTGATGTCGGCGAGGTCGACGTCACCGTTGTTGGTCACGGTGATCCGCCAGTGCGCGGTCGACCCGCTGGGCAGGTTCGCCGTCTCGGCCCACGGCCCGGCAGTGCCCGAGCAGTCCACTGCGGACAGTGAGGAGCAGA
This sequence comes from Lentzea alba, assembly GCF_011067745.1. Taxonomy (GTDB): domain Bacteria; phylum Actinomycetota; class Actinomycetes; order Mycobacteriales; family Pseudonocardiaceae; genus Lentzea; species Lentzea alba. Next base: position 821,463 of record NZ_JAAMPJ010000001.1, on the reverse strand, counting down.
CCGTCTTCGTCACGATCAGGTTCGTCACGTTCACCGCCGCTGAATCCGGGGCCGTGGTCAGCGGACTTCCGCCCGGTGGCGTGAAGGTGGCCGTCACCGTGTTGGTGACGCTGTCGGTCACGTCCGTCGTCGAGCAGTAGAACGTCTTCGACCCGCCCGCGCTGACGTCGAACGATCCCGAGGCCGCCGCGCAGCCCGGCTCGGCGGCGTCGTTCAGCACGACGCCGCTCAGGTCGACGCCGCCGGTGTTGGTCACCGTGATCCGCCAGTGCGCGGTGGAACCGTGCGGGAGATTGGCCGTTTCCACCCACGGACCACCTGAGTCGCAGTCCGCTGGGGTGAGCGAAGAACAGACTTCCTTGGCCAGCACGAGACCGTACACGTTCGCGGTCGCGCTGCCCGGAGCGCTCACGATCGGCGCGGTGCTCGGCGGCGCGCCTGGTGGCACGTACTGCGCGGTCGCTGTGTTGGTGGTGTTCTTCGTGACGTTCGTGGTGGAGCAGTGGATCGTCTTCGACGCTTTGACGGTGAGAGTGAACGGTGCGGTGGAACAGGACGTCTCAGTGGGGTCGTTCAGCGTGATGCCGGTCAGATCGGCCTCACCGGTGTTGGTCACCGTGATCCGCCAGTACGCGGTGGAGCCGGTCGGTGTCGTCGAGGTGTCCTTCCACGGACCGGCGCCACCGGCGCCGCAGTCCGTGCCGGCGCAGACCTCCTTGACCACGACCAGGTTCGTCACCTTCACGCTCGCGGAGTCGGATGCCGTGGTCACGGCGGTTTCGCCTGGTGGGGTGAACGACGCGATCGCCGTGTTCGTCCGTCCCTCGGTCACGTCGGCGGTGGAGCAGGAGAAGGACGCCGACGCACCCGCGGCCAGGTTGAACGCTGCCGTGGAACAAGATGCTTCCGCGGGATCGTTCAGCGTGATGCCGGTCAGGTCGACATCGCCGGTGTTGGTCGCCGTGATCCGCCAGTGCGCGGTCGACCCGCTGGGCAGGTTCGCCGTCTCGACCCAGGGGCCGCCCGAGGAACAGTCCGCCGCGCTCAGCGAGGCGCAGACCTCCTTCGCCAGGGACAGCCCGTAGACGCTCACGGTTGCGCTGTCCGGAGCGGTCAGCACCGGCAGGGTGCCGGGCGCCGCGCCGGGAGGCACGTACTGGGCGGTCACGGTGTTCGTCTTGTTCGCCACGACGTTCGTGGTCGAGCAGTAGAACGCCTTGGTGGCACCCGCAGCCAGGTCGAACGATCCCGCGGCGGTCACGCAGGTCACCTCACCGCTGTCGTTCAGCGTGATCGCGGCCAGGTCGGCTTCGCCGGTGTTGTTCACCGTGATTCGCCAGTGGACCGCTGAGCCGGTCGGCGCGGTCCTGTTCTCCTGCCACGGCCCGGTTCCGCCGGCGGCGCAGTCGGCGGGCTGGACCGACCCGCACACCTCCTTGGCGACGGTCAGGCGGGACACCCGCACGCGCGCGTCGTCCGGCGAGGTCACGACGGCTGCTGCACCCGCCGGGGAGCCCGGCGGAACGTACTGCGCGGTGACGGTGTTCGTGTTCCCTGCGGCCACGTTCGTGGTCGAGCAGTAGAACGAGGTGGACGCACCGGCGGCCAGGGAGAACGTTCCCGCCGCGGTGGCGCAACCGGGCTCGGCCACGTCGGTGATCGTGGCACCGGTGAGGTCGACGCTGCCGGTGTTGGTCACCGTGATCTTCCAGCGGGCCGTGGTGCCCGCCGGGATCGTCGCCAGTTCTGCCCACGGCCCTGCCCCGCCCGCTCCGCAGTCCGCCGCGACGAGCGAGGAGCAGACCTGCTTGGCGATCGTGAGCGCGTGCACGTCGGCGCGGGCCGTGTCCGGTGCGGTGTCGATCGGTGTCGTGCCCACAGGTGAGCCGGGGGGCACGAAGCGAGCCGTCACGCTGTTCACGAGCGCTGTTGTCAGGCCTGGTGAGTTGCAGTGGAAGGTCACCGTCTGGCCCGCGAGCACCGCGAACGTCCCCGCCGCAGTGGCGCACGCCGGTGCCGCCGGGTCGTTCAGCGTCGCACCTGGAATGTCCACAGTGGTCGGGTTGCTCACCCGGATGCGCCAGTACGCGGTGCTCGCCGCTGGCATGAGGGTGTTCTCCGCCCACGGACCGGTGCCGCCGGGGCCGCAGTTCGCCGGCGTGCTCGAAGCGCACACTTCCTTGGCGATGTTCAGGGCGGGCAGCGGAACGGAGAACGCGACCTGCTGGGCGAGATACGAGTCGCCGGTGGTGCTCAACTGGAGGGCGAGGCTGGTCGCTCCGACGGGCAGCGTGCCCGGCGGCAGCGTGAAGTCCTTGGCGTCGACGGAGAAGTTGTTGGGTGCGTTGGGATTGACCTGTCCCTCCGCGGTGTCGACGAAGAAGTTCCCTGTTCCGGTACCGGAAGGCTCGCCGACCGCGGTCCCGTTGACCAGAAACTGATCACCGGCGATGCCCCAGTCGCCCTCGTAGGCGGTGACACCGGCGCGCAACGGGCCGCCGGGGTACCGGAAACCACTGATCGGCACCGTGGTCGGGGGTTGCAGGCTGTCCTGACGGACGTGTCCGTCGTAGATGAAGACCTCGCGCGGCACCGGCGCATAGGTCGGCTCTGGTTGGGGATACTTGTAGACGAGGGTCAGTGACCAGCCGCCGAAGCAGTTGTACCCCTGTGGCGTCCAGACGTTGCCAACCGTCACGGTGAGCGGGGATCCCGTGGGGGCAGCGGAGAACAGAGACGTGATGTTGGCGGACGCGCTGTAGTACTGAGCCTCCGTCGGTTCGGCGGCCTGCTCGTTGACGAACGTCTGGGCGGCCACGGAGACGGCGGTGCCGGTACCCACCCGGACGCTCACCGGTTGTGTCTGCGGCGTCCCGGGAGGAGTGACCGCGAGCTGGCCGGCGACGAGGGCGTTGCCGCTGCACAGTGGCGAGATGACCACGCCGTACTCATCGGTGTAGAGGCCGGTGTTGCCTGCCCAGTAGAGGCGGACGTGGTCAACCGTCGCACCAGGCGGAATGGTCAGGCTCGCTGAACTGGAGTTGAACGTCGCTGAGCTGGTGTCGGCGTCAGCCCACGCCATCTGGTACTCGTCGTTGACGGCGTTCGGATCCGTCCGTCCGGCGCCGTCCGCGCACATGGCGAAGGTGAGCGGCGACGGCGTGGCCGGGCACTTCGTCACCGAGTTGCCGATGATGTTGAAGTCGCCGTAGACGACCTGGTCGTACACCTGGGTGAACGGGGTGATGACATCGGCTGTGGCGGAGCCGGTCACTGCCGTCGCCGATGCCGTACCCAGGACAAAGGCGACGAGCACACGCGACAGGGATCGAGTCGTCCGGAGCTCCCTTGTGCGCATGTCATGCCTCCGGTCCCGCCGACCCGGCGGTCGTGTGGACTCGTCCATACGTGACAGACCTGGGAATGATCAGCGGATTACGGCCGGGGGAGTCACCGCAACAGGTGAACTCTTCGTGCAGGCCGGTGGGTCGCGAACCCGTTGTGGATCAAGGGTGGCGAGCACGACGGCTGCCCGGCGCACGCCGTCTTGGTGCACCGGGCAAGCCCGTCCTCGCCGCCGGAAGTCGTCGGTGACCCGAGCCGACGGGTCAGTTCCTCAGATCGACCTGCCAGATCTGCTGTTCGGGGCGCCGCAGAATCTCCAGGCCGCCGACCATTCGCACCTTGAGATGTCCTGTCGCACAAGCGGTGACAGAGCTCACCTCGCCGACTGGACCGGCTGTGCCGTAAAGGCGGATCTGTTGTCCCGTGGTGAGCGCCGCGATCGGGACGCGGCGCGTGTTGATGGCCTGCGAGGCCGGCCGCCACCTCCTGCCGAGCTTCCAAGCCAGATACCCGATCGGTGGAGCGACGACCGGTACCAGAGGTGCCGCCGGTGCCAGCGGCACGGCGGCGGAGAACGCGGCCAGCGCCGCCAGGAAACCGGTGGGGATCGGCATGTTCCCGAACTGCGCCCAGCCGGTCGTGCGCACCGTGCCGTCGGGGCGGAGGCCGCGTGGCGCGATGCCGTCGGACAGGCGCACGTCCGGAGCCGTCTCAGTCTGTGCGGCCGGTTCGTCATCGGCGGTCCCGGGGCGCGATGTGTCGTCCACCGTCACGCGGTGTCCGCATGCCGTGCAGATCAGGCACACGCCGGACGGTGCGTCCGCGTCCGGCCACACCCGCAAGGCACCGTGCCCGGCCGGACAGCGGTGGGCGGACGGGCCGCGCTGGAACCTGTGCAGTGCTCGGGTGTCGGCGCTGTCCATCCGGTTGTCCTCGCCGCTCATCCGTTCCTCCCGCCGAATGAGGCCTCGTTGATTGCCGCGCTTCTGACGAGCTCGTCGGCGAGGAGCACGCTGTCCTTCCGCGCGTCCAGAACCGGTAGTCCACTTTGGATCGATGTGGTGGAGGTGTCGTTCGGGAGTGGCTGGGGGCTGGCGGTGGGTGCCGCCACCGGGACCGGGGACGTCGTGGTCGTGCTGCCGGTCGCGACGGTGCCGGTCGGCACCGGTGATCCGGTGGCTGCTGCAGCGGAAGGACTCGGTTCGGCGGAGGCGTGCGAAGCGGGAACCGCGGAGGTCGTGGCGCTCGGTGTGATCGGAGCGCCCTGGCCGGCGAGCGTCACCGGATGGGCCGGGGCGAGCGGAGTCGTCGGGTTCGCCGTGCTCACGGGACTTTCCGGTCCCACCGGTGACATCGGAGTGAACGCGATGTCCGGTGTCAGGTTCGACATCGGTGGTGTGGACACGGACACCAGCGCCATCGGCGCGAGCAGCGTGCCACCGAGCACGGGCAGCAGGCGACACCAGTTCGGGAGGCTCCACCACATGCGCAGAGGAGCCGGGGGGTGGTCGGGTAGCTGGATCAAGATCACTCCAAAAGGGACCATGGGACTTTCTTTGCCGCCTGTGACATCGATCGCTGAGGGCTCTCAGGGCGTTATCGGATCTCGAAATGATCACTCTCTTGAGGGAAGTCGATCCACTGTGGACATGCAGGCGATCGCACGATCAGGTGAGGACGACTGAGGGTCCGCAATCGGGGGTGCCCGGAGCGGTCTGGGGGAGGAGAGTTCGCCGTGCAACGGGTGGAGGCCCGCTCGATGACTGATTCACGTTCCATCCCCGTGAGGATTGGCCGTCGTTGGGTGGCATCCGCGATGGCCTTCGCCGCAGCTCTGACGATCACGTTGGCCGCGCTCCGCGGGTCGGATGACGACGTGGTCCTGACCGTGGACGACGGGATCGAGACGGTCACCGACAGGCTGTCGACCACCTATCAGGTCAAGGTCCGCAACAACACCGATCAGCGGCTCGACCAGCTGGAGGTGACGCTCACGACGCCGTCGTCGCTCGTGCTGGGAGGGACAGGCAGCGGTCAGACGCAGGGGTCTGTCCAGACGAAGTGGCGCGTCGACGTCGCCGCGGGCTCGACGGCACAGGTCGAGCTGGATGCTGCGGTGGGAACGGTCTCCGCGGGCGGGGAGATCACGGTGATCGCCTGTGCCTCGGCTGTGGACCTGTCGGTGGCCTGCGGGGCCGACGTGAACCGCGGGATGACCGTGGTGAAGGCCGAGAGCGACGCCTCCTGGTTGACCACGTTGACGATGTGGTGGCACTTTCTGCTGGCCGCGCCAGGTGTGCTGCCGGTCGTGCTGCTCGTTGTGTTCGCGGCGTTCCGGCCGTTCAGGCGAGGGGATGAGCCACGCGATCGGCATGAGTCGTCGTGATCGGCGGCGGTCGCCCTCGGGCTCACAAGCGGGCAGGCGTCGCCGTTGATCTGGGAGCGCCCGGGCCGGTCGAGCGGATGACATCGAGGTGACGCGTCTCAACGGAACCATCACTCCTGTGCTCGCCGGACGCGCCGACGTGGACAGCGACAATGGCGCGCACGACTACAACGTGGCCAGGTGTGTGGCAATGTTGCCGATCGGATGTGAGCGATAACAGGGCGGCCTTCGAGAGGCCGGCAGGTGGAAATGCTGCCGGTGAGTGTCACCCGCACGATCACTGTGCCGGGCCTGCAAGCGCTGAGCGGAATATGTGATCGCACGTTTCCGCAGTCACTCGGACGAGTGCACACGCGATGGCGTTGCGTGGGTGAAGCAACGCCACAGTCGTGCACAGCGTCCGGTCGCTTGGTGTTTCGAACAGACCATCGATCAAGGGTTGAACAAATGGGTGCAGGTCCGAAAGAGATACCGTTGGCCGGAGGCAGCTGCCCGCGCCCGCTTCGAGTCGCGCTGGTCGAGTCGCTGCCGCTGCTGCGACACGGTGTGCAGACGGTCGTCTCGGCGCACCCAGCTCTGGAGTGGGTCGATGCGGTGAGCAGCACCCGTGACACCATCGAACTGTGCGAGTCGGCGCACCCCGACGTCGTTCTCGTCACTTCCGCCATCGATCCCGGCTGGAACCGCTGCCAGATGCTGACCCGCCTGTTCCGGGATCTCACCGTGGTCGCGCTGCTCGGACGGGAGGCTCGCACCGCCGACAGCATCGCCATGGCGCGCATCAACGGTGCTCGAGCACTGGTGCCGCTGGACGCCGATCCCGACCGGTTGGTGAAGGCCATCACGGCGGCGGCGACAGTCGGTCACCACATCGACTCCGCACTCGCGGTCTTCGCCACCTCGGTGGAAGGTGCGCGAACGGCAGACGGAAGGTCGTTGTCGCGCAGGGAGTTCGAGGTGCTGCAACTCATCGCTGAAGGGCGGACGGCGGTGCAGATCGCGCTGAGACTCCAGATCACCGCCGAGACCGCACGTACACACGTCAGTCACATCCTGCGAAAGCTCGACGCCAGGGACCGCGCGCACGCCGTGGCGCGGGCCTACGAGCTGTCGTTCTTGCCGAAGTGATCTCTGGAGTCGCGTCTCGAGGAGGTCGTGGATGTTTCGTCTTCATCGCGAAGGATGGGTGTCGTCAATGTTGGTTCGATTCTTCCTGCGGGCGGGCGGCCGTCGTTCGTGGACTGTCCGCTGCCGCGACGAGCGCGGCAGGAACGCCACTACGGTGGTAGCGCTGACCGAGCAGTTCGTGGTCGTGGAGAACGCAGACCGCGAGACGATCCGTCTGTCCGCAGCTCAGGTGGACCGTTTGCGGGTGGCGCTACGCGCCGCGGTCATCAGTCTGGGCACGTTGGACGGCAACAACATGTGTGCAAGTCCGGCTCACACGATTCCCGTGCAGCGTTCGAGCGGGCTCCCTCGTGGAGCTGACCACTCGAACGGGTGAGGGCACTACGCAATTTTGGGGATGCACGGCAATGTCAAGGGCGCCTCGTGATCACCTGTCGGGCGAGAAGTTCGCCGTTCCGGAGAGTTGCCTTCCGTGAGTGAACTGCTCGCTGTAGCTTTGCCACTCACAGGTGGGGTGACGGAGAGGGAATCGGAAACCTGAGGCAGGTGAAATGACTGACGAAGTCGACGACATCGACTCCGGTCTCGTGCAGGCAGCTCGTGGCGGGGACCGGGAGGTTTTCGTCCAGCTCTACCGCAGGAATTTCGCGGATGCGTACGGACTCGCGTGCAAACTCCTCGGCACCTCACAAGGTGCCGACGATCTCGTTTCCGACGCATTTGTCAAGGTGTTCAACCGGATTGTCGCCGGCGGCGGTCCGACGGAGATGTTCCGCGCTTACCTGCTGACCACGGTTCGCACCACGTTCTACAAGCAGTTGGCGCGCGACCGGATGGTCGACCGGCGCGTGGAGGTCACCGAGCTCCTGCTGCCGACCGAGGAGAGCGATCCCGTCGCTGAAGGGCTGGACGCCCAGCTCGCGAGCAAGGCTCTCGACAGCCTGCCCGTGCGGTGGCGGACCGTGCTGGTGCTGCTCGAGCTGGAGCGGCTCAGCACGTCGGCGGCGGCGGACGTGCTCGGCATGCGTCCGAACGCGGTGGCCGCGTTGGCTTTCCGTGCCCGTGAAGGGCTTCGGCTCGCCTACGTGCAGATGCATGTGAAGGCCGCTGCCGAGGAAACCTGTCGTGAGGCGGTTGACAACCTGGCCGCGCTGTTGTCCGGGCACAAGAGTCGAGGCGTGCGGCAGCGGGTGCGCGACCATCTGGCGCTCTGCGACAACTGCACGGGCGCCGCGCGCGAGGTCACCGATCTACTGGCCCAGCTCGGCCGCACGGTGCCTCCGGACGACCGGCTGGTGGCCTGATCTTCAAGAGTTCCGCAGAGGCCGAGCATTCGACATATCGCGCGGTGTGCCCGACTGTCGCTCGAACGGGTTAACGCACATCAGTGTCGAAGTGCGTTCTCGCGGGATCCGACCAGAAATTCATTGACGATCTGTCACCGCAGTTTGACCTAGTGGGTCCAATGTTACGCTTTGATGCATAGTTTCCTCCTGCTGAGGTGGGCAACCGCTGCGGACCGTAGTCTTTGCGTGGCTCCACGGCGGTTACTCAGGTAGGGGGCGAGACACATCTTGGTTAATGGGCTGCGCTTGCAGGAGGTCGTCGATCTCATGCAGGAAGCTGCATTGGTTTGGGCGCCGATTCAGCGCGAGGGCGATCTGCCCGATGTTGTGGATTATCGCGTGAAAATGAGCAACAAGCCCGCGATCGACGTTCTGGGGGTCGATCAGGTCGTCGGTCTGACGCTCGGGCAACTGGTGCCGGAAGACACCGCAGTGCTGCTGCGCAGGCTGTTCGCGCAGGCGTCCCGGTCCGGCGAACCCGTCGAGCACGTTGCGGCAGCGCCTGATCCGCTCACAGATCTTGCGCGGACCCACAGCGTGTCCGTCCGCATCACACATGTGGACGAGTCCGTGTTGTGCACCTGGTTGCCGGGTTGGCTGACCGACGCCGGTGCGGGCGAGCGCCGACCGGTCACTGGCGACGGTTGTTCGTCAGCGGACCGGCTCGAGTTCGCGGACGCCGTCGATGCCGTGGCGGATGCCGGGTTCGGGGTGTTCTCTCTCAATCTCATGAGCGGCAGGCTGATCGTGTCGAGCGGGCTGCACCGGATCTTCGGTGAGGGGTCGGACGTTCAGTCCGGTCTCGAGTCGGCGGTAGCGGGGGCGGGCGAGTGGCACGCGCTGCTGCGGCGCGGAGAGCCGATGGACGTCGAGGTGCGACTGGCCCCGGAGCACGGTGGCCACCGGATCCGGGTCGTCGGCCGGATGGCGTGCGCGCCCGACGGTCTCCCGGCGGTCGTGCGGGGGAGCTGTTGCGTGCTGGAGTCATGAGCTAACCGGGCGCTTGTTCGCCTGTCAGCTCCGGCGAGCACCGCGGGCACCAAGGAGAGCCGGCGTGGTGGTTGCGCAGCCGCAACCACTGGTCGAGTTCCGCCTCGGTGATCCGCCTGCTCACCCGTGTCTCCTCCCACAGTTCGGCCATGATCCGATCCAGGTCTCCGTCCAGCGGGCCGTGCCACGCCGCGTAGGCGTGCAGATCCGCCCCGGGATGGCCGGGGCCTCGAGCCGGTGGCGCGGCCGCGCAGTCCCACCTGTGCACCGTGCCGGCTTCGAGCAGGTACGGGTGCGTTCCCGGCGTGATGCTCCGTTGATGCAGCAGCCATTGCTCGTGCGCGTCCCGGTGGCGGCGGAGCGCCTCCTGGTAAGCGGGGGCGGCGAGGTCGCACCAATAGCAGCAGCCGCTGTTCCACCTGGACACCTGCTGCACCAGTTCAGCGGCACGCTCGGGGCTGATCTCGCCGTCGGCGACCCGGTCGAGCAGCCACCGCACGGCCGAGGCGTCGAGCAGCCACCGCTCCGTGCCATCGGCCACCTGCCCGGTCTGCAGCGCCCACACCTGCGTCACGCACTGGCGACCGCCCACCTCCAAGGTCAGTGACAGTGGTACCACGGTGGCCACATGTGCTCCTCGGAAAAGACGGCGCGCCGCCTGCTGGTGATCAGTAATTGCGTATCGTCGGCGAGGCGGCTCGCGCAACGCGAGAACTGCCGCCGTTCGGGCGGATTGTTCACGCGTCGAACATCGCGGTGAGCACCTCACTCAGCGCGGCGCCGATCATGTCCGTGCTCTGGTGATGCGCCCCGCGTGCCCGGCCGTACGGATCGGGCACGGTGTCGTCGGTCTTGTTGACCCACGAGACATGGCCTCGGCGCAGTGCGGCGGTCGAGACCGCCGCTCGTGCGCGGAGCACGGGGTCGTCACCGGTGCGGCGGAGCGACACGGGTGCCAGCAGGCGGGCGAACTCTCTCAGGCAGAAAGTCGAGTGCAGCAGCGGCGGGTGCGTGGAGACGACCTCCGCGCGGTGTTCGCGATCCGCCGTCAGCACCAGATCGGCCGCGGCCAGGGTGATCCGGTCGAGATTGCGAGCGATGTGCGTCTCGCCGGCCAGCCGCTCCATGCCCCATCTGGGCAGCTGGTCGCGGGTCAGCGAGTGCATCGTCGCTCCGGTCATGGCTTGAGTTCCCGCGCTCGTGACGACGAAGCGCGTGACCTGATCGCTCGGCAGCCGCTGTGCGAGCAGGTGCCGGGTCAGCAACTCGGCGAAGGGTGAGCGGCAGACGTTGCCGGTGCACACGAACAAGATGCGGAAACTCTTCCTCATTGCGGCGTGCTTTCGAGGTAGCGCGTGATCTGGTTCTGTCGCAACGCCTCCCACAGCTGGCCGGCACGTGCGCCGTCCGAGATCGGCGCCGTCACGAACGTGACGGCGGAGGGGTCCAACTCCCTCAGCCTGAAGGCGAGGGACTGCAGCGCACTCATGGTGAGGATGTCGTCGAACTGGACATACCTGCTCACCGTGCCGGCGAAGTCGTGTGCGCGGCTGGGGCTGCTCAGCACCCCGCTCGAAACGATCGTGGAGATCAGTGCTCGCAGCGCCTCCTGTTGCCGTTCGGCAGGATCGGCGACGCTGGGATCGACCCGGTCGATTCCGCCCACCACCTGCGCCATCGCCCTGAAGCCGGTGAGATCGGTCGTCGCGAAGTGGTCCACCCGAATCCCGGTGAGCGTCTCCACGGTGTGAACCATCAGCGAGGGTCCGCCGAACGCGGACACCGAGCTCATCTTGGCCACGCCGTGTCCCGGAACCGGGACCCAGCTGTCAGGTGGGATCGACACGACGGTCGCCGCTTTGTTGTCTGACGACAGCCGCACGAGCATGATCACTTGGCTGCGGTCGGAGTGCGGAGCGGGATCGTTGCTCGCCAGCAGAAACGTGATGCCGTCCGTCCACTTGGGTGGACGCCGCACTTCGTCGAGTGAAGCGAAGACCGATGGCAGCTGGTGCATCTTTCGCCCTTCGTGACTGACGACCGGGCACAGTCCGCTGACTGTCAGGCACAGCGCGAACGCCGATACCACGGCAAGTCGGGTGTTTCTCGTCCGGTGCGCCGGCTCGGAGACGGTCATGGTCGGTACTCCCGGTGGGCATGGGTTCGCGGCAGAGGCGCGGTTTCCGGCTCGTCAGCGCGGCGGTACTGGTAGGCCTCGCAGAGACGAGTCCTCGGTGTCATCGTCATGACCGTGCCGAGCAGTCGTGCCGACACGGCTTCGAGGGCCTTCACGGATTCCTCGACCTGTTGCTTCGTCGTCCTGCCGTGCCGCACGGCCAGGACCGCTCCGTCGCATCGGCTCGCCAGGATCGCGGCGTCGGTCACGGGCAGGAGGGGCGGCGTGTCCACGAGCACGACGTCGAAGCGGGACGCCAGCAGCTCGAGCAGGTCCACGACGTACCGCGAGGCGAGCAGCTCGCTGGGATTCGGCGGGGTCTGGCCGCTCGCGAGCACGGTCATGCCCCGGCGGCCGCACGGCTGCAGTGCTTCCTCGAGCGACGCGTGCCCGATCAGCACGCTGGTCAGGCCGACGGCGGACTCCAGGCCCAGGTAGTCGCCGATGCGGGACGCGCGGAAGTCGGCGTCGACCACCGCCACCGTCTTCCCGGCTTCGGCGAGGGTGACGGCGAGATCGCAGGTCAGCGTCGACTTGCCCTCGCCGGGCATGGAACTCGTGATGACGACCGTGCGAGCGGGGTGGTCGACATCGACGAACTGGAGATTGGTCCGGATCCGCCGCAGCGACTCCGCGCGTGCCGACGAGGCGTGCGGATACGTGATCACCGGACGGGCTGCCGCGCCGGGATCGAAGGCGACGGTGCCCAGCGACGGTGCGGCCAGCAGGCCCTGGAGCATCTCCACCGACCGGACCGACGTGTCGAGCGCGTTGCGCGCGACCGCCGCACCGACACCGGCGGCGAGCCCGAGCAGCACACCGAGGACGCCGTTGCTCACCGGACGGGGAGACACGGGCGTGGTCGGCAGCCTCGCGGGTTCGACCACCTTCACCGCGACAGGGGGCTGACCACCGCCGGTCGGCTTTTCCAGCTCAGCGACGAGCCCGCTGAACGCCTCGGCCGCCGCGTCGGCCAGGTGCTGTGCCCGGCTCGGCGACGGATCGGTGGCGGTGATCGTCAGCAGCACCGTGCCCGGCTGGACGTCGGCTCGGATCGAGTCCGGTCCCGGCACGAGCCCTCGACGTTCGACGTCCTGACGGATGCGACCGCTGGTGACCAGCCGCGTGTACGACTTCACCTTCTGCTGTGACATGAGGCTGCCCTGGTAAGCCTGGGCCGCGTCGCCGTTCACGTCCTGCGCCGAGACGAACAGCGTCACCTCCGCCTCGTAGTCAGGGGTGACGGTCCAGGTGGCCGCCGCCGCGGCGCCGGCGCCGAGTGCGAGGCCCGCTGTGACGATCCGCCAGCGTTCGCGGACCAGCTGGAGATAGCCGCGCAGAGACACGGGTTCCCTTCAACGTTGGATCAGTATTTGCCGGGGGCGAGTGCTGAATTGTGCCAAGAGTTTCGGGTCGTGCAAGTGAGCAACACTTTTGGGTAGTCGGGAGTAATGGATCACTTGCTCGGCGGTCTGGCCAGATCGAGTGTTGGTGCGCGAAGGTTGGAATGAGGTGTTATCCAGTGCCCTCGACTGGTCGGGGATATCGGCTTCTGCTGTGGGGAATCGATTCCACCGCGTGGTTCGTCGCAATGGCGGCGGTGACTTGGTTCCGATACGCGTTGGAAGCAACTGGCGTCGAGGGCACGCGGTTTGCTCAGTTCGCACTGATCGTTCTCGTCGTTGCTGCCGTGGTCGCGCTGGCGGCGCGCCTTTACAGCGGGCGTTATCCCGTGGGCAGTCTCGAGGAGGCGGTGCGGCTGGCATGGGTCGCCGTCATCACCGGTGTGCTCGCCGTGCTCGTCGACCTGTGCTGGGCGGCTCCGCCCGTGCCCCGGTCCGTGCCTCTGACGTCCGCGTTCGTGGCGTTGTTCCTGACTTGGGCCGGGCGCTGCACGCTCCGGTGGAGTCATGAACGTTGGGCGACAACGGAACGGGCCTCCGCCCGGCGGGTGGTCGTCCTGGGCGCGGGTGTCACCGGGGAACAACTGATCCGGTCGATGCTGAGCGACCCGGCGAGCGGCTACCTCCCCGTCGCGCTCGTCGACGACGACCCGGCGAAGCAGTCGCTGCGCATCCGCGGGGTTCCGGTGAGCGGCGCCAGCAAGGACGTGGTGGCGGTTGCCTCGCGCACGAGCGCGACGCTGATCGTCGTCGCGCTGCGCGAACCTGATCCCGTTGTGCTGCACGAGATGTCCGAGATCGCGCATCAGGCGGGTCTTGGCTTGCAGGTGCTGCCGTCGCTGAGCGAGGTGCTCGGCTCCCAGGTCGGTGTCGCGGATCTCCGCGAACTCGACCTCGCCGAGCTGCTCGGCAGGCAACAGGTCCACACCTGCCCCGACATGGCGGTTGAGCACCTCGCAGGCAAGCGAGTCCTGGTCACCGGCGCCGGCGGGTCCGTCGGATCGGAACTGTGCCGTCAGATTCACCAGTTCGGTCCCGCCCAGCTGTTCATGCTCGATCGTGACGAGTCGGCGTTGCACGCCGTGCAGTTGTCGATCTACGGCGAGGCGATGCTCGACTCGCCGGACATCGTGCTGGCCGACATCCGAGACTCCGAGGCCGTACGGGCCGTCATCGCGCACTGCCAACCGGACGTGGTCTTCCACGCCGCGGCGCTCAAGCACCTCACCGCCCTCGAGCAGTACCCGCTCGAAGCGTGGAAGACGAACGTGATGGGGACGTACTACGTGCTCGAGGCCTCCCTGGCGGCGGGCGTGAGCACGTTCGTCAACATCTCCACGGACAAGGCGGCGAACCCGAAGAGCGTGCTCGGCAGCTCCAAGCGCGTCGCTGAGCGGCTCACGGCCAACGCTGCGACGCGTTCCGACGGCAAGTTCCTGTCCGTGCGGTTCGGCAACGTCTTCGGCAGCCGGGGTTCGGTGCTCAACACCTTCACCGAGCAGCTCGCGCAGGGGCGTCCGATCACCGTGACGCACCCCGAGGCGAGTCGCTTCTTCATGACCATCCCGGAAGCGGTGCAGCTCGTACTGCAGGCAACGTCGATCGGCCGCTCCGGAGAGGCCCTGCTGCTCGACATGGGCGAGCAGCTGCGGATCGCCGACGTCGCCCGCCAGCTGATGGAGATCTCCGGCAGATCCGCGCCGATCGTCTACACCGGACTGCGCGAGGGCGAGAAGCTGCACGAGGAACTGTTCGGAGCAGGAGAGCTCGACCAACGCCCATCGCATCCGTCCATCTCGCAGGTCTCCGTGCCGCCGCTCGATCCGGCCTATCTGCTGTCGCTCGCCGTGGACTACGGCGAGATCGAAGCGATGACGGAGTGCGCGACCGGAACCGTTCCGGTGCAGCGCACCGCCCACAGCGACGAGAGCGTGACGTTGTGAAGGTCGTCGTCACCGGTGGTGCGGGGTTCATCGGCGCCAATCTCTGCCGCGAGCTCGTGCACAGGGAGGTCGACGTGGTCGTGCTGGACGACCTCAGCACCGGCAAGCGGAGCAATCTCGACGGGGTTGACGTCGAGTTGTGCGTGCGCTCCGTGCTCGACCGCGACGCGCTGAAGGACGCGTGCAAGGGTGCCGACTCGGTGGTGCACCTCGCAGCCGTTCCATCCGTGTCGCGTTCGTTGCTGGATCCCCGGCGCAGTCACGACGTCAACGTGACGGGAACGCTGGAGGTCCTGGAGGCGGCCAGGACCGCCGGTGCGCACGTCGTCATCGCCTCGTCCAGCTCCGTGTACGGGCGCAACCCGGTGTTGCCGAAGTCCGAGGAGATGCCGTGCTGGCCGATCAGCCCGTACGGCTCCGGCAAGCTCGCCGCGGAGTCGTACGCCCTGTCGTTCCAGCACTGCTTCGACCTGCCGTGCGCGGTGTTCCGCTTCTTCAACGTGTTCGGACCGCTTCAGCGTCCCGCGCATCCGTACGCCGCTGTCGTGCCGTCGTTCGTCTGGGCGGCACTGCGACGAGAACCGCTCGTGGTGTTCGGTGACGGGAAGCAGAGCCGGGATTTCACGTTCGTCGGATCGGTCGTGGACGTGCTGGCCGACTGCGTCATGCGCACCGTCAGCTGTGCAGGCCCGGTCAACCTCGCTTTCGGCACGCGGACCAGCCTCAACGACCTGATCGGCAAGCTGTCGGCGTTGCTGGGTCGCGAACTCGACGTCCTGCACCGTTCTGCGCGCAACGGTGACGTACGGCACTCACAAGCGTCCGGGACCACGTTGCGTGGGCTTTTCCCGTCAGTGCAACCAGTTTCGCTGGAGGTCGCCCTGCGCAAAACCGTCGAGTGGATGGAGCGTCTGGTCACCTCGGAGATCTCGAGGTCGACCGCATGATCGCTACGTGCGGCAAGGACAAGCTCGTGATCATCGGGCAGGGATACGTGGGCTTGCCGATCGCGATGCGGGCCGTCACGACCGGCTTCTCGGTCGTCGGGATCGATCTCGACGCCAGCCGTGTCTCGTCGTTGCGGGAAGCGCGGTCCTACGTGGACGACGTTTCAGACGGTGAGCTCGCCATGGCGCTGGAGAGCGGATGTTATCGTCCATCCCAGTCCTATGTGGACGCTGCTGGTTTCACCGCCGCGATCATCGCGGTGCCCACACCGTTGATCCGCGGAACGCCTGACCTCAGCTTCGTCGAGTCGGCCGCTGTCGCCATCGCACCGCACATCCGCCACGGCTCGCTCGTGGTCCTGGAGTCCACCACGTATCCGGGTACCACCGAGGAGCTGCTGGTTCCACTGCTGGAGCAGGGCAGCGAGCTCGTCGCCGGCGCCGACTTCGCGGTCGGTTACAGCCCGGAACGCATCGACCCCGGCAACCCCACGTGGACTTTGGCCAACACGCCCAAGGTGATCTCCGGTGTCAACCGGTCCTCGCTGCACGCCGTCGACGCACTGTACTCACGACTGGTCAACACGACCGTGGCGGTGTCGTCGACGAAGGAAGCCGAGTTCACCAAACTGCTGGAGAACACCTTCCGGCACGTCAACATCGCACTGATCAACGAGATCACCCTCTTCGCGCGTCAGCTGGGCGTCGACGTGTGGAAGGTGATCGACGCCGCGTCGACGAAGCCGTTCGGGTACATGCGTTTCACGCCGGGACCGGGGGTCGGCGGCCACTGTCTGCCGGTCGACCCCACCTATCTGTCCTGGCGGGTGAATCGCGAACTGCGCCGACCGTTCCGCTTCGTCGAGCTGGCCAACGAGATCAACGACACGATGCCGCATCACGTCGTGAAAAGGATCGTCGCGACACTCTCCCGGCGTGGTAAGGGCTTGGCGGACAGCGTGGTCATGCTGCTGGGGCTCGCGTACAAGGCCAACACCGGCGACCTCCGCGGATCACCCGCGCTGCGCATCATCGAAATGCTCGTGACGCTCGGTGCGCGGATCGAGGTGGTGGATTCCCACGTGGAGTCCCATCGTTGTCCGCCCGGCGTGAAACCGATCGAGCTGTCCGAGGACGCGCTGCGGCTCGCGGACATCGTCGTCCTGCTCGCCGACCACGACGACGTCGACTACCCGCTCGTCGAGCGGGCGGCGGATTGTGTGCTCGACACCCGGCACCGGCTCACCGCGGCGCATGTGGAGTATCTGTGACCACGAAGGAAGATGCACCCGACCGTCGGTTGCGGGTGGTGCTCGTGCTGAAGACCAACCGCGGATGCATGTGGACGACACCGCACGTCGACGCGTTGCTCGCGCGCGGGCACGAGGTCGTCGCCGTGCTGCCGCCTGGTGGGGGCCGGCTGCGCCGCGAGCTCATCGACCGGGGAGTGTCCGTTGTGGACAGCCCGTTCGACTTCCGGTTCCGCCTGTCGATCCATACGCTCGCCAGCCTGCTGAAGCTGCGCGACGTGCTGCGACGACTGGACCCGGACGTGTTGCACTACCATCTGCTCGCCTCGGCGCTCGCGGTCCGGCTCACCGGCCTCGCGACCAGGGCCGCGCGGGTGCACATGGTTCCCGGTCCCCTCTATCTGGAGTCACGGCTGATCCGGCTGCTGGAGCGGATCACCGCACGCCTCGACACCGTGACCATCTGCGGAAGCCGGTTCACCGCACGGCGCTACCGCGAGCTCGGGCGCCCGCCCGCACGGACACCCGTCGTTCCCTACGGTGTCGACACCCGCCTGTTCCGGCCGCCGAGTCCTGCCGAGCGCGTGGAAGCGCGTGCGCGGGCCGGCGCGAGTGGGGCTTTCGTCGTCATCATGGTCGCACTGGTGTACGCGCCGAAACGGTTCATCCACAAAGGACGAGGTGTCAAGGGGCACGACGTGCTTCTCAAGGCCTGGCAGAGGTTTCACGCCGATCACCCGGACAGCCACCTCCTCCTGGTCGGCGGCGGGTTCGACGAGGCGGGTGCCGAGTACCACCGGGAGCTGGCCGCCAGGTTCCGGATCGCCGAGGACCCGTCGGTGACCTGGCTGGACAGTGTCGACGACGTGCGGCCGCACTACGCGGCCGCGGATCTCAGCGTATCGCCGTCCTTGTCCGACAACCACGGCGCGGCGCTGGAGGCCGGCTCCATGGGCGTGCCCAGCGTGGTGAGCGACGCCGGTGCGCTGCCGGAGGCCGTCGACCGCGACGCGTGCTGGATCGTGCCGAAGGACGATCCCGCCGCGCTGGCCGCCGCGCTGAGTGAGGCCTACGCCGAGCACCAGGCCGGCCGGTTGACGGAACGGTCGGACGCGGTGCGCGATCGGATCGTGCGTTTCTTCGACAGCTCGCGGGCGGCGGCCGTGGTGGCCGATGTCGTCGAGGACGCCGCGGACTTCCCTGTGGCCCGTGCGCCCGGTGACCGGCTCATCAGCCTGTTCACCGAGATGAGGTTCGGATGCGGAACGGCCGCACCGGGCGGCTTCACCCGGTACCTGGACCTGGGTGACCGGTTGTGCCTGGTCGCCAGGACGACTGAACCGGACGCCGGCGAGGGGGAGGCGCTGCGACCGTTGCCGGACTACCGCGGCCCGGCGGGGTTGCTGCGCGCACTGCCCCGGCTCGTCCCGGCGATCGCTCGTGCGGTTGCGAGGGCCGAGGTGATCGTGCTGCAACAGCCCGGCGCGATCGGGTTTGTCGCCGCCGTCGTGTGCAGAGTGTTGCGCCGCAAGTATTCCGTCGAAGTCATCGGTGACGCGTTCGACGTGCTCGCCGCGGGAACGTTCGGACCGATGGGCAGAGTGGTGGCGAACGCGGCGGCCCGGCTGACGGGGTGGGTCGTGGGTGGCGCGTCGGCAGTGCTGTACGTGACCAATTTCGTGCTGCAGCGCCGCTATCCCGCTACACCCGGACGGTTCACCATCGCCCTGTCGAACGTGCGCATGCCCGAGGGGATGCTGCTCGACAAACCGCGCAAGTGGCAGCCGGGGCCGTTCTGCGTCATCGCCGTCGGCACCCACGAGCAGCTCTACAAGGGCCATGACGTCCTGTTGCGAGCGCTGCACAGGCTCGTGGAGTCGCGGTTCGACGTGCACGCCGTGCTCGTGGGTGGTGGCAGGCGACATGACGAGCTTGTGGCCGTGGCCGAATCACTCGGGATCGCCGACCGGGTCTCCTTCATCGGACCGGTGCACGACCGCCGGCTGATGACCGTGTTGCTGGATTCCGCGGACCTGTTCGCGATGCCGTCCCGTGCGGAAGGGTTGCCACGTGCGCTGATCGAGGCGATGGCTCGATCGCTGCCCGCTGTGGGCACGTCGGTGGGTGGTATCCCAGAACTGCTGGAACGCGATTGCCTGGTCGACGCTGACGACGACGGGGCACTCGCTCGCGTCATCGGCCGGCTGCTCACCGACCCGCGCGAGTGGGAGCAACAGGCACGTCGCAACCTCGAACTCGCTCGCACGTACGAGAAGACGTTGCTCGACGAACGGTTCTCGGTTTGGTTGTCGCACATTCCCGCCGCGTTGCCCGACAGGAGGATCACATGACGCAGGATCCCGTGAAGGTGGTGCACGTCCTCGGGACGCTCGACCGCGGCGGCGTGGAGACCATCGCGTTGAGAAACTGCCGCACGATTCCGGCTTCCTGCGTCAAGCAGACCTTCGTGACTCTTGGACCGCACGAGGGTCTGCTCGCCTCGCAGTTCCGCGCTGCCGGAGCCGACGTCCGCCGTTGCCCTCTCGACCCCAAGGTGACTTTTCCGGTGCGGCTGTGGAACCTGCTGTGCACCCTGCGGCCAGACGTGGTGGAGTCGCACGTGAGCCTCGTCAGCGGCCTCGTGCTCGCCGCGGCTTCGGCAGCGGGCGTGCCCGTGCGGATCGCACGCATGCGCAGCGAGGGCGACGGACGGCGCGACACCCCGGTGCGCATGCTCCAGCGAGCTCTGTTGCGGGAGATGATCTGCAACTCCGCCACCGACGTCATCGGCGTGACCAAGGCGGCACTGGCGTTCGCCGATCCGCCTCCGCACGACCGCCGGTACCGCGTCGTGCCCAACCAGGTCGACGTCAACCGCTTCAGGTTCGTCCACCGCGTGCAGAAGCCGCGTACCTGGCCGGTGCTGGGGCACATCGGTCGTGCCTCCGCGGAGAAGAACCGCGCGTTCCTGATGGAGGTGCACAGCGCGGCTCGTCGCCAGCGTCCCGACGTACGCCTGACCATCGCCGGAGCAGGTGGCGTCGAGGACCTCACGTCCGTCGCTCCGCGCGTCGCGGCGGATCCGACCGTTCACCTGCTGGGGCACACCGAGCGTCCCGAGGACGTGCTCGCCACGATCGACGTGCTGCTTCTGCCATCGCATCGGGAGGGCCTGCCCGGCGTGGTGCTCGAGGCGCTCGCCTCGGGGGTTCCGGTCCTCGCGACCGAGCTGCCCGGCCTCCAGGAACTGGCGGACCGGTTGCCCGGTCTGCACCTGCTGCCGTTGCACGTGGGGCCGGGCCTGTGGGCGTCCACGGCGCTCGCTCTCGCGAGTATCTCGGAATCCGAACGGGCGCTGATCGCCGAAGGACTTCGCGACTCCGAGTTCGCCTTGTCATCGGACGTCCAGTGGTGGCGGACGTTGTGGACCGCGTCGCGATGAGCGGTTCACGGAGGCCGGACGGTGACAAGCCGCTCGGTCTCCTCGGAAGAGGAGGCACCGCGCCGCGGCGTCGGCGGCTCGCTGATGAGGTGGGAGCGATGCACGGGCGCCGTGGCCGCTCCGAAGTGGAGCGAGGTGATGTGCCCGTGCTGCGGAACGGTGCGCTCGCCGGTGGGCAACCGGGCCGCATCGCTTTGGTGGCACTGGTGGCGGTCGTGGCGTGGTGTGTGCCGTCCGGCGGCGTGGTGTCGGCGGCCGCGATCTTCTGGGCCGCGTGGTCGCTGTGCCTCGCCGTGCTCGTGCGCGGGCATCCGCAGGGCATCTACCGTCCCGCGGCGGCCTACCTGGTGTTGTTCGGCCTGTTCCACGGCGGGCTGTTGCTGAGCGTCGCGATGCGTGGTGACTCGGTTTCCGAGGACGCGCGATGGCTCGAGGATGCGCACACGCCGCAGGCCGTGTCGCTCGCCGTGCTCGGCATGGCGGTGTACACCGCGGCCGCCGGGCTGGCCGGTCGTCGCGAGCCAGTGGCAGCCGGGCGCCGGGGTGGCTTCGTGGCCGGGGCGCTCGGGGTGGCCGTCCAGCTGGCCGGGATCGGGATCTTCGCCGTCGCACTGGTGCGCGCCGGTGGGACCGACCTCCTCTCGGGTGGTTACAACGCTTTCGTGGAGGCGAACGGAGCTGACACCGCGCTCGCGTTCGGCACCCTGTGTTCCGGGACCGGTGCGGTGCTGGCCGTGTCGGCGGGCGGTGGCGCGAGGGTCGCCGGTTGGGCCGGATTCCTGCTGTACGCGATGATTGCGCTTCCGCTCGGTACCCGGGGAGAGGTGCTCTTCCCGCTGATGGCCATGGCGGTGATCGAGGCGAGGCGGCACCGCATTCGTCCCTTGTGGACGGTTCTGGGAGCTGTCGCGGTGCTGCTGCTCGCCGGTGTGGTCCGGCAGACCCGGATCGGTGGCCTGCAGGCGCTGTCGCCGTCGTGGTGGCTGACCGCACCGCTGGACGCCATCGCGGAGATGGGCTTCTCGCTGCGTCCCGTCGTGGTCGTGCTCGGCTGGGACGAGCCCATGCGGCTCGGGGCGACCTTCGTCGCCGTGCCGGTGCGATTCCTCGAGTCGTTCCTCGGCTGGCACGGCGGCCCACCTGCCTACGACGACAGGTTGTTCAACGTCGAGATCGCGAACCGGGCCGGACAGATCGGAGGTTCCCCCGTGGCTGAGGCGTTCCACAACTTCGGCACGCTCGGTGTGGTGCTGTTCATGGCGGTGCTCGGTGCGCTGCTGGTGTGGCTGGAGCGGTGGCCTGACGCGGTGCTCGGCGTGGTGCTGTTGCCGTTGCTGGTCCAGGTGCGCAACAGCTTCGCGCCGGTCCCCGTGCAGATCGGGATCGGATTGTTGCTCGTCACCCTCGCCAGGGTGGGTGCCAGATGAGCGAGCTGGCCCTCCACGGGGGCCCGCCGGTGCGCACGACCCCGATGCCCTCGTGGCCGTACTTCGACGACGAGGACCTGGAAACGGCGGCGATGGTGCTGGCCTCCGGCAGGGTCAACTACTGGACCGGCGTTCACGGCAGGGCTTTCGAGACCGAGTTCGCCGCCGCCGTCGGCGTCGGCTATGCGGTCGCCGTCTCGAACGGCACTGTCGCGCTGGAACTGGCCCTGCGGGCCCTCGGTGTCGGTCGCG
The DNA here is from genome assembly GCF_011067745.1 of Lentzea alba. GTDB lineage: Bacteria > Actinomycetota > Actinomycetes > Mycobacteriales > Pseudonocardiaceae > Lentzea > Lentzea alba. The sequence continues at coordinate 799,428 of NZ_JAAMPJ010000001.1, read as the reverse complement.
GTGACGAGGTGATCGTTCCCGCCGCCACGTTCATCGCCACCGCCAGCGCGGTGGTCGCGGTAGGGGCGTGTCCCGTGATCGTCGACGTGGACCCGGCCAGCGGGTGCCTCACCGCGAACACCGTCGCGGAGGCGATCACGGGACGCACGAGGGCGGTCATCGTCGTCCACCTCGCCGGGCATCCCGCCGACATCGACCCCGTGCTGGAACTTGCGCGCAAGCACGGCCTGCGTGTGGTGGAGGACTGCGCCCAGGCGCACGGGGCTGTCCACAGCGGACGGCCGGTCGGTGCCATCGGAGACATCGCCGCCTGGTCCTTCTGCCAGGACAAGATCCTCACCACGGCGGGTGAGGGCGGCGCGGTCACCACGTCCGACGAGTCGCTGTGGCGGCGTTGCTGGGAGATGAAGGATCACGGCAAGAACTGGGCAGCCGTGCATTCCCCGCACCCGCCCGGCTTCCGGTGGCTGCACGACAGTTTCGGCACCAACGCACGCATGACGGAGGTGCAGGCGGCGGTCGGACGCAACCACCTCCGCCGCCTCGACGGCTGGGTGTCTCAACGCAGGGCCAACGCCGCGATCCTGCTGGACGCGTTGGCCACCGAGCCGGCCGTCGAAATCTCCCTGCCGCCCGCTCGGGTGGAACACGCGTATTACAAGTTCGTCGTCCATCTGCGGCTCGAACTACTGGCGCCTGGCTGGACCAGGGACCTCGTGGTTGACGCCGTGCGCGCGGAAGGCGTTCCTTGTCTGCACGGCGGATGCAGTGAGATCTACCGCGAACGGGCGTTCGCGGCGGTGCCGGGCACACCCGAGGAACTGCCCGTCGCCGCGCGTCTCGGCCGCACCTCGCTGATGCTGCTCGTCCACCCGACGTTGTCCAAGGCCGACGTGGAGGACACCGCCGCCGCGGTCACCAAGGTCCTCCGGGTGGCCACGGCATGACTCGGCGGATGGTGGACGTCGTGATCGCGGCGATCGGGCTCGCGGTACTCGCGCCGGTGCTCGCGGTGGTGGCCGCGCTGGTCCGCTGGCAACTCGGCGCGCCGGTGTTGTTCCGGCAACGGCGCAGTGGATTGCACGGCGCGGAGTTCTCCATCGTCAAGTTCCGCACCATGCGGCCTCCGCAATGGTCAGGGCAGTCCGATCGGGAGCGTGAGACCGAGCTGGGCGCGGTGCTGCGCCGCACGAGTCTGGACGAACTGCCGCAGCTGGTGAACGTCCTGCGCGGTGAGATGAGCATCATCGGTCCTCGGCCGACTCTGCCGGAACAGACCCGTCACTACAGCCCGCGCCAGCGAGAGCGGCTCTCGGTCCGGCCAGGCCTCACCGGATGGGCCCAGGTGTCCGGGCGCAACGCCTTGAGCTGGCCAGAACGCATCGAACTCGACCTGTGGTACCTGGAGAACCGAAGCGCCCGGCTCGATTTGTTGATCATCCTGCGCACGATCGCCCAGGTGCTGCGGCCGTGCGGAATCACGGGAGCCGGCGGGGTCAACGCCGGGTTTCCCTGAGCGGAGGGGGAGGGATGACGTCCTTCTACATCGCTGGTGCCGGTGGTGCGGGCCGGGAGGCGCTGGACATCTGCGTCGCTCTTGGGCGGGAGGTCACCTCGTTCGTGGACGACGCCCTGGCCGGTCGGTTCGTGCGAGGGCACCTCGTGTGCCCGCCGGAGGAGACGGATGCGAGGGGACTGTACGTCGTCGCGATCGCGGATCCGGACGCGCGCGTGAAAGTGTCCAGGCTGCTCGACGAGCTCTGCCTGCGGGCGGGCAACCTGATCCACCCGAGCGCCGTGATCGGTCCGTGCACGGTCGCGGGAGACGGTCTCATCGTGCACGCCAACACGACCATCTCCAGCAGTGCCGAGATCGGCGATCACTGCCAGGTGCACTACAACGCCACCGTGGGGCACGACACCGAGCTGGAGGACTACGTGACCGTGCTGCCAGGAGCCAACGTGGCGGGGAGCGTGCGGCTCGAGACCGGCGTCACGGTGGGATCGGGTGCGGTCGTGCTGCAGGGCCGCACCGTTGGTGCGGGAGCCTACGTCGGCGCGGGGGCGGTGGTGACTCGCGATGTGCTGCCGGGAACGGTGGTCGTCGGGTCACCGGCCGCGCAGCTGCTCAACGGCGGCCGCTGAGACGCGCCGCCGCAGCAACGTCCACGCCACGATGGACAGTCCTGCGTACAGAACAACGGATCCCACCGCGACGCCGATGGCACCGCTCAGCGAGCCGGTGACACCGTAGACACCGATTGCGCCGCCCGCGCCCGTTGCGCCGAGGACACCTGCCGCAGTGGTCCACCCGCCGCCGATCAGTCCGCGGCTCGCGACCACGAACGGGGCGAAGCAGACCTCTGCGGCGACGAGGACCACCAGCAACTCACGGGCGCCGCCGAACGCGTGCCCGAAGAGCGGAACCACGAGCAACCACGCCGCGACCACCACGAGCAGGCCCGAGACAGCGGTCGCCGCCACCGCGAGCAAGGTCGTCCTGACCAGGTTGGGCGCTCCCCGTCCCAGGGAGATGTCCCGCAGGCACATTTGACCGAGTGCGGCCGACAGCATCCGAGGGATCTCGCCGAGCGTGGCCGCGAGCGAGTAGACGCCGACCGCCGCTGTGCCAGCCGTGAGCCCGATGACGTACCTGTCCGCGCGCAGCACGACCACGAGCCCTATGGACAGTCCGAGCGTCGGCGCACCGAGGCGCAGCAACCCGATGACGGTCTTGCCGGAGACCGGCGTCCAGGTCAGCAACCCACCACGGCGCAACGCCACGGTTTCGGTCACCACCGTCACGGCGACACCGCCTGCCTGAGCGAGCAGGAGGGGCGCGGCGCTCCCGGCGTCCGAGGCCAGCAGCACCCCAGCGAGTCCGCCCGCGCTCGTCACCGCCGCCGCCGCTCCTCCGCGATGGAACCGGCCGTCGGCGAACCACGCGTCGACGATCTGGCCGACGACCACCTGTCCAGCGGTGTAGCACCCGACTGCGAGGAGAAACGGCGGTCTGGCCAGCGCGGTGTCGATCAGCGGGGCGGAGGCGGCGGTGCTCGCCACACCCAGCAGCGCCGCAGACACCGCTCCTGCCGCGGAACATCGCGCGAACGCGGAGGCCAGTGCGGGCCGGTCTCCGGCCGAGAGGCAGAACTGCCGGCGGAACGCCGATCCGGTGCCGAATCCGCCGACCAACGCGCACAGACTGCCGATCGTCAGGCCGAGCACCATGATCCCGCGCTCGTCCGGGCCGAGCACACGGGTTGCGACGAGCGCGGCGCCCGCATTGCAGGCGAGCTGTGCGGCGCTGGTGCCGGACATCGTCATCAGCTGACCGAGTCGTGTCATCGCGCGGCGTGACGTCCTGTGGGCAGGGCGGTGTCGAGTGCGCACAGCCGCCACGCGATCTCCACCGACGAATCGAGGCAGCGGACCAGGTGCCACGGCGTGTCCGCCGCCCACCGCCGCTCGTCGGTGACGGTGAGGTGGGTCTTGCCCGTGTGGTTGTCACCGAAGGCGATCCGCAACGCGTTGTCGCTGTCTCTGCGTGCCTCGTCCACGGTCATTCCGTTGAGCCGTGACAGCACTTCCAAGTGGTGCGGCCTGACACGTTTCTCCCGGCCCGACAAGCCGAGCCGCCATCGGTAGTCGTCGCCGAGGAAGGCGCACGCCTCCGTGCCGTCGAACCGCACCTGCCAGTGCGTGCTCAGGTCGAGGCGCAGCTCGTAGTCGCGTTCATCGCTGTAGAAGACCAGGAAAGGCGTGCGTTGTCGTTCACCCACCGCCACCACGAACGTGCCCGCCAACTCCGCTGGGTTCGCCATCACATGGGGCATTCTCGCCTCATCGGACCAGGTCATCAGCCCTTTTTCACACGAATTCGTGAGATCGCGTTTTTACGCGTCATCCGTTTCCTCTCGGGGGTCTGGCATTCAGAAGAACAGAAGTGTGATCACTGGAGGAAGTACTGATGTCCTGTTGGACGCGGCTGGCTGGAGTCTGTGCCGTAGCCCTGCTTCTCGGCACCGCACTCAGCCCGTCGCTCGCCCTCCCGGCTCAGCAAGCGGACAGGTCGGCCGGACCCGCCGGCACACGCCTCCGATCGCCACAGACGTTCTTCGCCTATCTCAAGCCTGGCGAGAACCTCGACGTGTTGTTCGTCAAGGACGACGATCTCGCCGGCAGCCTCGCGGAAGACCTCGTCGTGACAGTGCGCCGACCCTCGGGAGCCGACGTCGTCTGCACGATCCCCGACGGGGATCCTGAGGGCAGCGCGTGCGCGTGGTCCGGTCTCGCCGCCCCGGACGCCGGTATCTGGGCGGTGGAAGTCGCCATGTCGGCCTGTCCGTCCACGGGGATCTGCGGGAGGGACAGTTACACCTGGGGCGTCACCGTGCGGAGCGGCGTCACCAGCGTGCCGGGGCGTGTGTGGTCCGAGCGGTTCGCGATGAACCAGGACGCGTCGGCACCACCGGTGGACATCTCGTTCTGGTATCAGAGCGAGTTCGGGTACACCTACCGCGCCACCTATCGCGGCTACCACGGCATCGACTCCACCTTCGAGGCCGACAGCTTCGGCATCGTGCAGAACGGCACCTGCACGCCCGCTTACCGGAGCAGCGCCGTGCTGCGGCCCGCAGCCGGCGCGTGCGGCGGCACGTTCAAGATCTTCTTCGAGGCTCCCGCGCCAGACCTTCCGCCGGCCGCGACGCGCTGGAACGGCGTGACGGACTGGATCAGGCCGCCGGTACCCGTGACTCCGGTGATCACCGGCGGCACGTTCACGCCTTCGGCGCCGCATGGCAGCGCCGGCACGTTGTCCTTCGACCTGAGCGGCTACACCGGTCCGCTCGCGGTGCACGTCGACGTCAACGACGACGGTGATCACATCGACTCGGTCGACCGGAGGTTTCCGGTCACCGCGGACGCCGGTGCCGTCGTGGTGCCGTTCGACGGGCTCGACGGCAGCGGAGCTCCCATTCCGGCAGGGCAGTCCTTCTCGTTCGAGATCGTCGTCGACAGAGTCGCCGAGATCCACTTCATCAACTCCGACGTCGAGTTGCGCACCGGCGGCATCGAAGTGCTCCGGCTCAACGGTCCGCCCCTCGGCAGAAGCACCTTGCACTGGAACGACACCGACTTCCCCGAGCCCGACCCCGACCGGTGCGGCACCGCTCCGGTCACCGACGAACGCGCGGGCATCGGCAGCGCCGGTGGCGTGCACCGCTGGGATCTGGGCACCTGTGGCAGCGTTGCCGGTGCCAACGCGAACGACGGCGTCCGCGGAGCGTGGGGTGACCTGCGGGCGATCGAGGAGTGGACGTACGCCCCGGTTCTGATCACACACACGGTCCGGGTGCCGGGCTGCGACATCCGGATCACCGAGACCGCGAGCAGGTCGACCGCGTGGCAGGACGACGTCGTCACGTACACGATCAACGTGGAGAACACGGGCGACCACGTCCACCCCGTCACCGATCCGGTCGAGCTGACCGACGACCTCTCCGGTGTGCTCGACGACGCGAAGGTGGAGGTCCTGCCGGTGGCGACCGCCGGCACGGCGTCCTTCGCGTCGCCGGTGGTGTCGTGGTCGGGTCCGCTGGCGCCAGGGGAAAAGGCGACGATCACGTACTCGGTGCGGGTGAACCAGCCGGACCTCGGCGACAGAAGGCTCGTCACCGCCGTCACGTCCGACACCCATGGCACCGACTGCGCTGCGGCGTCGGTGAATCCGGCCTGCGCGACCGTCGTGGACGTGCCGAGCCTGAAGATCACCAAGACCGCGGACCGGGCCGATTTCGAACCGGGAGACACCGTCCTCTACACGGTCACGGTGACCAACGACGGTCAGGTTCCTTTCACTGCAAGCGATCCGGCGAGCTTTTCCGACGACCTCACCGACGTTCTCGACGACGCGAGGCTCTCCGCGGACGAGGTGACGGTGTCCTCGGGTGCCATCGACTTCACCTCGCCCGTGCTGACGTGGACCGGTCCGCTGGGCGTCGGCCAGACCGCGTCGATGACCTACCCGGTTGCCGTGGCCGTTGCGGGCACCGGAAACGGGGTTCTCCGCAACACCACGACCGGGATGCCCGGGGTGGCGCTGACCTGCACCGTGTGCGAGGTCGAGTTGCCATCCAGCGTCGTTTCGGTGAGCAATGAGGTGTTCGCCACGACACCGAACCCGGACGGTTCCGTCACTCTCGTCTACGACGTCACGGTCAGCGGCGGTGGCACGGCTCCGTCCACCTACGACCTCAGCGACTCGCTCTGGTTCGGCGCGGGTGTCACGGTGCACGCGACGAGCGCGCTCGACCTGAGCGGGTCCACCGTCAGCGTCGGCTGGAACGGCGTCGGCGAGCCGTCGGTGGTGACCGGTGTGAGCATCGCTCCAGGTGCGAGCCACACCTACCGGCTGACCGTGACCGCGACACCGGGTGCGACCGCAACGGGCGCCGCGACCGACTGCTCGCTGGACGCGGGAGAAACCGGCACGGCCTTCCACAACACGGCCACCGTGACCGGCGTCGGCGGAGTCCGCAGCGCCAGCGCCTGCGAGCCGATTCGACAGCTCGCCTCCGGCAAGGCGGCGCGGCCGGAGTCACCGATGGCAGAGGGGGACCACGACCTTTCCGGCGCGCTGCGCCCTGGCGCCGGCCTGTCGGTGGAGCCGACGTCCACACAGGCCACCGCGCCGGACTCCGTGGTCACGGATCCCGCACGGGACGGAGCGACCTCCACGATCCTCGCGTCTGATGTGGACACGACGCCGCGCGCTCTGCACATCGTGCACGCGACGGTAGAACCGGAGACCGGACGCGCGCCGACGGACTGCCCGGTCGCGGCAGGCGACAGCGGGACCGCTTTCTCCGGCGTCGCGACGCTGGTCCGCGACGGCCAGGCTCAGCAGGTGGACGGGTGTGTCGAGGCGCCGGACCTCGTCGTCGGCAAGCAGTCCGTCGGGACTCCCGTCCCTGGCGAGGACGGCACCTTCACGCAGACCTACGACATCACCGTCGGCAACCGCGGTGCGGGTCCGGCCGTCTACGGTCTCGCCGACCAGCTGTGGTTCGGCAAGGGGGTCGTCGTCGAGTCCGCCGCGGCGGTGAACACCACGCCGGGTTCTCTGCCGGTCAACCCCTCGTGGGACGGAGGGGCGGACGCCGTGCTCGCGAGCGCGGTCGCGATCAGTGGCGGCACCACGCACGTCTACCGCGTCACCGTGGTGGTCACTCCCGATCCGGACGCCACCACCGGCGCGGCCGCGAACTGCGACCTCGATCCCGGTGAGACGGGCACGGGCTTCCGAGCCATCGCCACCCTGTCGCACAACGGCCGGGCACAGCAGGCAGTCGCGTGCACCGCGCCATCAGCGATCTCGGTCACCAAGGGTGTGACGGCCACCGTGCCGAACGGCGACGGCACCTACACGATCGCGTACGAGATCGTGGTGACGAACAACGGCGCGGGTGCCGACCACTACGACCTGACGGACTCCCTGGAGTACGGCGCCGGCGTGGAACTGGTCAGCGCGGATGTCGCCACCCCGCTCGTCGCGGGTCCGAGCACGGGGTGGGACGGCACGAACGACGCCCTTGTCGCGAGGAACGTGACCATTGAAGGCAACTCGAGCCACGCCTACACGATGACCGTGGTCGCCGCGCCACCGGACGACCCGGCTCCTGGCGCACTGGACTGCTCGCTGGACTCGGGCGAAAGCGGAACCGGCACGCGGAACACCGCCAGGGTGACGAGCAACGGTGTCGTGAAGGGCGCCACCGCGTGTGCCGCCTTGGCACATCTCTCGATCACGGAGACGGTGCTGCCCGGTTCACCGAAGGCGAACGGCGACGCCACGTTCACCGTCGCCTACCAGATCGACGTGCGAAACTCCGGCGCCGCGCCGACGACCTACGACCTGACCGAAGAACTCCTGCCCGGCAAGGGAATCGAGGTCGTCTCGGCGGCCACGGAGGCGAATCCCGACTGGAACGGCGCCGATGAGCAGAAGATCGCGAACGGCGTCGCCATCGGCGCAGGGGAGCGTGACACCTACCTGCTGACGGTCGTGTACGTGGTCAACGTCGTGTACGCGACGAGCACCACCACAGACTGCCTGATCGATGACGGGGAGACCGGATCCGGGTTCGCCGGCCGCGCCACCGCGACGGGCCTCGGCATGTCCCACAAGGCTTTGGCGTGCGCTGAGGCCCCCGTCTTGTCGATCAATCACACGATGGTGGGGCTCACTCCGCACGAGAACGGTTCCCACACCGCGGTGTACGAGATCGCCGTGATCAACCTCGGTGCCGGATCGGGCCACTACGACCTGTCCGACGAACTTCGGTTCGGATCCGGCATCGAAGTCGTCAAGGCCGCGGCGAGCGCGATCGACGACGCTCCGGTCCCGGACAGCGGGTGGCGCGGTGCCGGCTGGCTGGTTTCAGGCGCGCGGATCGATGGCGGTGACACCCATGTGTACCGCGTCACGGTCACGCTCACATCGGAGGCCACGGGCAAGGCCGCGGACTGCGTCGTGGATCCGGAGGAGAGCACAACCGGTCTCCGCAACGTCGCGACGATGTTCACCAACGGCGTCACGGAGCAGGCGGTCGGGTGTCGTTCGATCGCCGGGGTCTCGGTGGCGGAGGACGTCGTCCGCACGACTCCGCTCGGCGACGGCTACCAGGAGATCAGCTACCGGATCACCGTCGCCAACGAGGGCGCGGCATCGGCCACCTACAGTCTCCACGACACGTTGAGGTACGGCGTGGGCACCGCGGTCCGCTCCGCCGTGATCGACGGCGCGCCGGAGTGGAACGGCGCTCTCCAGCCCGTCGTGCGCACCGACGTTCCGCTGACGGCGGGAGAACGGCATGTTTACGACGTGAAGGTCGTCGCGGCGCCTCCCTCGAACGCTCGTGCCGAGTCGTTCGACTGCGTGCTCGACCCCGACGAGGAGGGCACCGGTGCGTTGAACACCGCGGCGGTGGTGGTCGACGGCGTCGTGAAGTCGGCCAGTGCGTGCGCCCCGTTCCCCGGAGTGACGATCACCAAGGAGGTGCTGCCCGGCTCGCCGAAGGTCGGACCCGATGGTGACCTCGTCGTGGACTACCGGATCACCGTGGTGAACGGTGGCGCTGCCGACATCACCTACGACCTGGATGACCGGCTCCATCTCAGGAACGGGACGGAGGTGACGGACCTGGTGGTGCGGATGAGTCCTGACGTGGCTCCCACGAACCCGAGCTGGAACGGCCGCTCCGACTTCTGGATCGCTCGCGGCGTGCATCTCGCGTCGGGCTTCGGCCACAGCTACGTGGTCACCGCGCGTGTCGTGCCCGATGAGGTGGACGGCGATGCACCGAACTGCGCACCGGATCCGGGAGAGGACGACAGTGGCCTGTGGGACGAGGCGACGGTGACCGCCAACGGGACCGCGCTGACCACCGAGGCCTGTGCGCCGCTTCCCGTCGACGAACTCGCCGCGACCGGCATGGACCTCAGGTCGATCTGCGGTGTCGGCTTCGCGTTGCTCCTCGCGGGAAGCTTGCTGGTGTTCGCCGCTCGCCGTCGCGAAACCGAGTGACGCACGGTGCGTCAGCTGGAGCGGATGGCGTCCGGGTGCACGAACCGTCCGATCTCGACAGTCGTGCGGATCGTGGTGAGCAGCGCCGGGCCGTCCGCGTTGAGCCCGACGAGGCCGCGGACACCGTGCAGCCGGGCCCACGCCGCGGCCACGGAGTTGCGGGTGTTCCTGCGCAACAGCGCCACGATCACCACGTCCGGGAACATCGAGGTCAGCAGCAGCGACAGGTCCCAGCGCGGGTCGCTCGCCGAATCGAGCAGCAACACGTCGGGTTCGTCCGTCTGACACAGGTGGATCGCGGCGTCGCTGTCGGAGGCCGAGCCGATCCACATCAGCTCCCGGCTCTCCCGGATGATCGGGGCGACGCCTCGCTCCAGCGACGACGCGGGGCTGATCACGGCGACGCGCAACACGCGAGCCGGGATGGTACTGATCACGACTGGTCTCCTCCTGCCGCGGCCACACGCCGCAACGACGTTGGTAGACACCGGCTTTGCGACTCGCTTATGCGTGTCCGCCGAAGTTCGCCCGCTTCGGTGAACTCCGGTCGGGCCGCGTAAGGGGCTCGCTCACCAAGGTCATCAAACGTTGTGCGTCGATCAACGCGCGGTGAGCAACGTGGTGAAGGAGTCGGCATGTCGCGCCGGAAGGCAGCGGGCAAACATCGATTGGTGCGACCGAAGAAGGAGGTGCGCTCCAGGTGCGGTGACTGTACGAAGAGGGGGCTCGTAGGTGCTCTTCTCGTGCCGCTCGCGATACTGGCCGGGGCGTTGTTCGACTCCGTCACCCAGGCGCCCGACGCGGTCGCCAAGGTGATCGAGAGCGTCGGCGCCGACGAGTCGCACACCGTGATCGTGACGACGACGGTGGCGATTCCGACGCGTCCGGAGTGGTCCTCGTCCGCACCGGCCGCAGCGGCCGCACCGGACCCGGCCGTCACAGCCTCGTCCACCGAACAGACAGCGGTCGCCGCGCCGCAGCGGACGATCAGTGAGGCATTGCCTGCCGAGCCTTGCGTCGCGGCACGTGACACTGGATCGCACGCATCGAAGGAACCGCCGGCTGCCAGCATGTCGGTGAACGTCCTACCTGGACGCTCAGGGGAGAATCGGGACGGGGACGAGGAATCCCGCCCCGGCCGATCGATGCGTTGCGGGTGAAGATGACGCAGTCATTGGCCGCGACCAGGCTGGACACCTGCCAGCGGAACCGGGACAGACCGCTCCGCGTCGCACTCGTCGACTCGGTGCCGTTGCTCCGCAGCGGTGTCCAGGCTGTCGTCGCCGCGAACCCGAGTCTCACCTGGATCGGCGCGGTGAGCGGCGCGCCGGCCGCTGTCGAGATGTGCGACAGAGGAGCGCCGGACGCGGTCCTGATCACGTCCGTCAGCGATCCCGGTTGGAAGCTCTGCGAACTGCTGACGCGTCTGTTCAACGGCATGATCGTCGTGGTGCTCATCGGTCCGGAGGCGAGAGGCGCCGAGGCGATGGCTCGTGCACGTCTGCACGGTGCACGGTCGCTGGTGCCGATCGAGGCGGACTCCGACCGCCTGGTGACAGCGATCAGGCTAGGTGTCGATCTCGGCGACTTCGTCGATCCGCAGCTGCGCGGCTGTTTCGCTCCCGTGCGACTGTCCGCGGTCGTGTGGGGCGGCAAGCCGTTGTCGCGTCGGGAGCTCGAAGTGCTGCACCACGTTGCGAAGGGACGGACCGCCGCGGAGATCGCCGACTGTCTCGGCATCGGCACGGAGACCGTCCGGACGCACGTGAACCACGTGCTGCGCAAGCTCGAGGCACGCGACCGGGCACACGCCGTCGCGAAGGCCTTCGAGATGTCCTTGCTGTCCCGCTGAAGCGAAAACCCCTCCGGGTGACGCAGCTGGCGGGGCCGTAATGAGGTCGTGGCCCCGAGGTCCACATTCACGCGACGGATGCCCCCGTTGCGGCCGGTCCCTTCGGGGTTCACCGGTCGTCACACCGTCGCTCCCCCGGGGCCGTGGTGGCGAGTTCCTCTCCTTCCTCGCCACCACGGCTCCTCTGTGCGCGTTCCCGGTCGGACCGACGAGGAGCTGTTGATGAGGCACCACTTTCGAAAGTGGCCACGGTTGTCGATGTTGATGAGGCTGGGTCGGTGCCGACGTTCGGTGTCATCCACCTCCAGGGCAGGGATCGACGAGCGGCGTCAGGCGAACGTGGTGGTCCGGCTCGGCCGCGGCTGCGTCGCGGTCGAGGGAGCGTCCTTCGGTCCCGTCTACCTGTCACCGCTGCAGGTAGGTCGCATGCGTGCGGCGCTCAAGGATGCCGCCACCCAGTTGGCCGGCGATGGAAGTCGGCTGTACGCCGCGGCGGACCCGTTCGCGCGACGCTCGTGAAGTGGGACATGTACGAGATCGTCGAGCACTACAACTTCGTTGCCACGCACGAGATTTCAGGCCTGCGTCCGACTCATCCCTGCCACGGTGTGCACATGCATCAGTGGTCGGTGGAGGTCGTCCTGCACTCGGCCGGTCTGCTGCCCACCGACGCGCCGGCCGAGACCGCGGCCCTCGAGCCGCTGCGGCGTTATGTCGTGAGCGAGCTGGAAGGTCGTCACCTCAACGATCTGCTGGTGGGTGATCCGACGCCGGCGAGGCTCGCCGGTCATTTGGCCGGCTGGTGCCGCTGCCACCTGGCTGCCTACGTGGTCGAGACGCTGCACGGCGTTTCGGTGTCGGCCGGCCGGACGTCGCGGGGCCGATACCTGGTGTCCAGGGGCCACGGCAACAGTCATCGATGACAGGGAAGCGGTGTCGCAGTGATCAGTCCTGAGTACCTTGAAGCGGTTGACCTCCACCCCGCCTTGGCGAAGCTGGCAATGATGGCGCGGACGGGTACCGGTTGGACCTTCCTGCCGGTGGTCATCGCCGGTGTCCACTGCATCGGCGGCACTCGCGAGCGGCGGACCGTCACTGAGACGATCACCGTGCGCGCGATGGACGACGTGACAGTGGCCCGCTTGCGGAACGACGACTGCCGCGGGCCGCGGTACTCGTCGGTGCCTGGTGTCCTCTGGGAGTACACCGGCACGTTGAGCGACGCCATCGACGAGCTGCTCGCGTTGCCGGATCCCGATCACCCGATGGCGCCGAGATTGCTCCGCCCGACGTCGTCGATGTTCGTGATGAATGACCAGAGATGAAAGTCCGTGCCCGATCGTGAAGTCAATGCACAACATTGAGTTTCTATTATCATCCCATTGGGGCTGTTGCTCATGAGAGGTCTGCCTACTTCGTCCGGCTGCGTTACCGCGGCACGCCGACCGAGGGGAATTTGCCACCAGGCGAAGGCTCGCGTGCTGCGTTCCGTTGGGTCTGGTTGTAGTTTTGCCTTGCGCATTGTCAGTCAGGATCGCAGAACAAGGGGCAGGTGAGATGATCGAGGACCTCGACGGCCGCGACGAGCAGAACGCCTGCAGTTCGGACTCGTCTCTCCTGCACGCCGTCCGGGCCGGCGACCGGGATGCTTTCGGTGAGTTGTACCGCAGGTACCACGCCTGTGCGCACAGTTTCGCGTGCCGGCTGCTGGGCACGTCGCAGGGAGCGGACGACCTCGTCGCGGAGGCCTTCACCAAGGTGCTCAACCGGATCGTGTCCGGTGGTGGGCCGGCCACGTTGTTCCGCGCCTACCTGCTGACCACGGTGCGCACCACCTTCTACAAGCAACTCGCGGTCGATCGCCTGGTCGATCGTCAGGCTGATCTCTCCGAGCAGGTGATGCCGGTCGTCGACCGGGATCTCCTGATCGAAAGGCTGGACGCGGACCTCGCGCTGCGGGCGTTGGAAAGCCTGCCGGACCGGTGGCGGACCGTGCTGGTCCAGTTGGAGATCGAGAAGAAGCCGACCTCGGCGGTGGCAGGCGTGCTCGGCATTCATCCGAACGCGCTGGCGGCCCTCGCCTTCCGGGCACGTGAGGGGCTCCGGGTCGCCTACGTGCAGATGCACGTCAAGTCGACGGGGGCGGCGGAGTGCAAGCTGTCCGCGAGCAACCTCGCCGCGTGGCTGTGCGGCCGGCTCGGACAGGGACTGCGGGTCCGCGTCCAGCGGCACATCGCCACGTGCAGCCGATGCACCAGCGCGGCCCATGAGGTCTCCGAGCTGTTGACGCAGCTGCGCCGGTCGGCACCGTTGACCCTCGCGGTGCCCGAGATTCCGAACCCGCGGTTGGTCGATTCTTTTCGTGCGTAGCGAACCCCCTTCCGTCAGCAGGCTGATTCGGGTCGGGCATCCCCAAAAGCGGGCTCACGCATCCCCATAATTGGTGATCTGGCTTGGTTTCCGCCTTTCTTCGTGGCTAGTGTTCTCCTGCGCGCCGCTGCCGAGGTTCTGACGTGAATTTTTCACTGCGGCGTTGCGCGCATCTTCCGTCGAATCACGAGGCTGTCGACCTCGTTCCGAGAATGTGAAACAAGGGAAACGGAATGCAGAAGAAGCTGTACAAGGGCCTCATCGCGGTCGCCGCGGCAGGTGCCGCGGTTCTCGCGAACGGGTTCGGGACTGCCAACGCGCAGGTGCAGGAAAACCACATGGCGCCCGCTCCGCAGGAAGCGCCGGTGATCGCGGAGACGCCGCAGAATCCTGACGCGACGATGACGGGCACTCCCGAAGACACCCCCGATGACGATGTCGTGACGACCGCCTCGACTCCTGATGACGAGCCGACCTGCACGGTGGAGGCGGAGTCGGTCTGCGACGACATGATCGTGAACGCGGCCGGCACGGACGCCGGCATCGACGTTGCCGTCGCTGCTGCCGCTGATGTCGACCTCGCGGTCGCCGCCGCCGCTGATGTCGACCTCGCGGTCGCCGCCGCCGTCGATGCCGACCTCGCCCTGGCCGCGGGGGTCGGTGTGGGAGTGGGCGTTGATGCCGGTGTCGGTGTCGGTGTCGGGTTGGGTCTGGGCGTTGACGCCGGCGTGGGCGTGGGTGTGGGCGTCGGTGTCGACGCGAACGCCGCATCCAGCACGAGCACCGGCGTGGATGCCGCCTGCGCTGGCGACGACGTGGACGCGGCCGACGTCGCGGAGGCCGACTGCGACGGCACCAGCGCCGGCGCGGATGCGGATGCCGACACGGCGTCCGCGGATGCGGACGGTGGTGTGGTGGTCGTCGCGAACGCGGACGCCGATGTCGCGGTGGGCGTCGGCGTTGCCGCCGCCGCCGATGTGGACGTCGCCGCGGGCGTCGGGTTGGGCATCGGGCTGGACGTGGCCGCTCAGGTCGGTCTCGACGTCGACCTGGCCCTCGCCCTCGGCCTGGGTGTGGCAGTCGACGCCGAGGCGGTCGCCGTCGCGGATGTGGATGTCTCGGCCGACGCCATGAGCGAGTGGCCGGGCACGGATGCGGACGCTGCGAACACCTGCCCGGCGGACGCCGCCGGCATCCCGACCGGATCGGCCATCGCGGTCTGATCTGCGCCTGGGCACCGGTCGTGAGTTGCCGGTCGAGCGGGTGCGGTGGGCTTCATGCTCCCCGCACCCGTGTCAGGTGCTGCCACATGTCGTCGGCGAGGTGAACGCAATGGTGGTGAGGATCATCATCAACAAGACGGACGATCTGGACGGGGTCAGCAGTGAAGACGTGGACACGGTCTCCTTCGGCGTGGACGGGGTTCACTACGAGATCGACCTGAACGCGGCTCACCAGGAACGGCTCCGCGCCGCACTGGCGCCGTACCTCCCGGCAGCACGCCGGGTGGAGTGGAGCGCCTGTACCTCCTACTACTCCAGCCACGACGACCTCATGGCCCGCATTCGTGCGTGGGCACAGGAACAGGGCGTCGGCGTGTGCGGCCGAGGTCGTGTCCCGAATGCGCTGATCGCGGCTTTCAAGGCCGCGCACGAAAGTTCTCCGGACGACATCATGCAGCAGTGTGATGGTCTCCTCGAACCGCCTCCCAAACCCGAGTGAGCGCTGTCCGCGTGCGCTGTCTCGGCACTTCGACGTGCTCCGGCACGGCCGGCTTCCGCTTTCGCGTGATGGGCCGGGGCTTTGGTCGTGCAGCCAGCCTCAAAACGGTTCCGCAGGCGAGGAAGAAGATACCGACGAGCGTGAGATCGTAAAGCGGAACGCCTGTTGGGTAAACCGATTCCAGTGCACTTGACATCGGAGCTCCGAACTCGAGCGGGTCTGTTCGTCAAGGTTACGTCGCGCACTGGGGGGTGTGGTGTCGCGAAAAAGGGTGAAGCCATAACGCGTGCCGGTGTGCATCGGGGTCCGTCGCGGTTCGTTCGCCGCTCAGACGTGTGGTGAAAACCAAATTCCATTCGCGCAGAGTCACAAATCTCGCGAAAAATGGTGGTTTCATTTTTGAATGGCGTCCTGGCGCACTCTGGCTGTTTCACGGTCAGGTCGGCGCCGGCATCGACGGGACATCGCCGCGGCCGTGCGTTCCTCGGTGCGCTGCGTGTCCGCGGACAGGCGGTGACGGGTGGTGCTCGCAGCTCTCCGTCGCCGCTTCGTCCGTGCTGGGTGCCGGCCTCAGGTCACGGCGGGGGCTTGTCCGCGCGGAGCTTCACCGCCTGCGTGTGAGTGCGGCGCAGCCGCTGAAGTACTCGGGGTTCTGGTCAGGTTCGGTGTCGGCGTCCGGGAGCCAGAGCGGGATGGGCACCAGGCCCGGCTCGGTGAGCTCGAATCCCCTCAGGAGGTCGCCGACCTCCGCCGCGCTGCGGAAGGCGCATTCGGGCAGCGCCTCGTGGTAGATGTCGCTGTAGAGCCTGATGGCGTCGAGCAACTGCTCGTCGCGGCAGGTGTGAGAGAGGGCGACCTGGCACGCCGGACCCAGCACGTTCGCGTAGGTGGTCAGCAGCTCCGCCGGCTCGGCGGAGTCGGGAACGTGGTGCAGCACGTCGATGGCGAGCAGAGCCACGGGCTCGTCGAGGTCGAGCAGGCCGCGCAGGTCCGGCGAGTCCAGAATCTCCTCGGGCCGGAGCAGGTCGGCGTGGAGGTAGACGGTGCGGTCGTCGCCCGCCAGCAGCTCACGCGACTCCGCCACCACGACGGGGTCGACGTCGGTGTAGACCACGCGACACTCGGGAGCGAGGCGCTGCACCACCTCGTGCACGTTGCCGACGGTCGGCATTCCGGAGCCCAGATCGACGAACTGGCGAACTCCGTCACGCACGAGCCGGGTGACCACGCGGCGCAGGAAATCTCGATGCGTGCGCACCAGGTACGGCAGTTGGGGCGCGCACAGGGTGAACTGTTCCGCCAGTCGCCGGTCTGCTGCGGAGTGATGTGAGCCGCCCAACCAGTAGTCGCGAACTCGGGCGGGTTTGGGTGTTGGAGCGCCGATGATGCCGGGCGCCCAGATGGGCGGCACTTCTGGCGAGGCGGGCGTTTTTGGATTGATCACACCACGCAGTATGTGTCATCGGCGGCCGGCGTGATGAACATAATACCCAAAATTGGGGATCATTGCGGCCGGGGTGCCGGATCCGGCTCGCTTCGGCAATTGCGCGCCGATCTCTTTTGCGTAAAAGTGGTCGAGGCGCGGCGCGCTGCCCTTGAGGTCGACGGCATCGGATCGGTCGACTGGGCGAAGGTTGCATCAGGGAATTGACGTGGCCGACGGTGGAGAGGGTTCCCCGGCGCCGTCGTCCTGCGTGCCGGACCGCTGTCTCCACAACGACGTGGCAGGCCCCGGTGCCGACAGGGGGCGCGGATCTGTCTGTCGGCACCGGGACCGGGTCGTGGTGAGGTCCGGTGGGCCTCGAGGTCGGTCAGAAATCCCGATTGCTCATGGTGTCGTGCTCGGGTGCGTGCTGAACCACATCCACAGTGCGACGCCGAGCAGAACCGCCGCGAAAACTCCTTGCCACGCGGTGGGTTCCGTGATCATCATGACCAGATTGACGGCGCTCAACAGCCCGTAGACCGCCGACAGAACGATCTTGGCGCGGCGCTTGTCGAGGCCGGTCGCCGAAGTCTGCCCGTTGATGCTGGCCATGCCCAACCTCCTGTGCGCTCAACGTGTTGGTCAACGGCCGGGGCGGCCGCTGATCCCGCTCTCGACACGCGGACGCGTGCGCAGCGGAGGCCGGTAGCGGTACCCGACACCGCGAACCGACTCGATCGGCGAGGTCGCCGAGTCGTCCCAGCCGAGCTTGCGGCGGAGCCTGAGCACGGTGAACTTCACCCGCTCCGCCCCGATGCCGGTCGGGTCCTCCCACGCCTCGGCGAGGAGTTGGCCGGTGGACAGCGTGGCGCCCGCGTTGCGGGTCAACATGCTCAGCAACCGGAACTCGATCGGGGTGAGGGAAACCTCGCGGTCGTCCACGTGGACGAGCCGGGACAAAGGATCGATCTTCAGTGAGCCGTCGTCGTAGACGCGCTCCGACCACTGCGCGGGGCGCGCCCTGCGCAACAGCGCCTCGACCCTGGCGAGCAGTTCGCCGGTGGTGAAGGGTTTGGTCAGGTAGTCGTCAGCGCCGGCGCGTAGGCCGCGGATCTTGTCCGACTCCTGGTCGCGTGCGCTGAGCAGCAGGACCGGTACATCACTGAGATCACGGACGCGTTCGAGCACGCTCAGCCCGTCCATGCCGGGCAGTCCGATGTCGAGGACGACGAGGTCCGGCTTGGAGTCGTACACCGCCCGCAACCCGGCCCTGCCCTCGGACGCGCGGTCCACCTGATAGTTGTTCCTGGCCAGGAGCAGGGCCACGATCCGGGCGATGTCCGGATCGTCCTCGACTACGAGTACACGTGGCATGGTCCCTCCTGGTGCTTCACTCACGATCAACGTATGTGCGCAGCAGAAAGATCACCTTCTCGTCACCCGTCCGTGACTGACCCCTGTTCACATGGTGACGATTTCGCGTGGTGGGCCTCCAGAGTGGCGCATTTGTCACACGAACGAGTGGCCGGCGTAGTGATAGGGAATGCGGATTATTGGCCTGGTGTGACCAGTAGGACCACGAACGTGGCATAGACCATGAACGGCCCGAGCGGCAGGGCCGTGCGAGCGTCCGCACGTCGCACTGCCAGCAGGACCACGCCGACGAGTCCACACAGGACGAAGGAAAGAGCAGTCGCGAACAGTACTGACGGCCATCCAACCCATCCCAGCACCATGCCGAGCGGTCCGGCCAGCTTGACGTCGCCCAGCCCCAGATCCCCCGGCCTGATCAGCGCCAGCAGCAGATAGCCGGCTGCGAGCACCGCGCCCGCCAGCACAGCGCGAAGGAACTTGCCGGGCTCGGAGTTCAGCAGCGCCGCGCCCGCCAGCAGAGCGGCGAGCGCCGGGTAGGCGGGGAGAGTGAGCCGGTCCGGCAGCCGGTACACGATCAGGTCGATCGTCGCGAGCGCGACGCACAGAACGGCAAGCCACGCAAAGGCGATCAGCTCGGGGCGTGGCCCCACCGCGCCCGCGATGGTGCCGAGCATTGTCGCGGACGCGATTTCCGTTACGCCGCAAGGCAAAGCCACGCGCTCGTGGCAGGACGGGCAGCGGTCGGCGCTCGCGGGACGCAGCCGGCGGCCGCAGCGCGGGCACGCGGTCCGGTCGGGTGTGTCCGGTGGTACGGAGAGCCGGAAGACCGCGGCGCGGATCCACGGCCCGGTCAGCAGACCTGCCGCCGTTCCGGCCACGGCCGTCGTGAGATGCACGCCCGAGACGTTAGGTCAACGTCCACACGGGACGGCGTTTTGTCCTCCATTCGCACGACAAGGCGTCGTCTCCATCGGGTGTTTCGCGAATTCTTCTGACCAATCGCCCGCTGTCCGCGGGGGTTGCCCGTGCCGCACAGTTGTCCACGTCGGGCGGTGACGGATCGCCCAAACCCCAAGAGGAGAACAAGATGTTCGCAGCGATCGCTTACGTGCAGCTCTGGATCAGCGCCCGGTTCGACGAGCGGGAGCGTGGTGCTACCGCCGTCGAGTACGGACTGATGGTCGGCTTGATCGCCGTCGCTGTCATCGGTGTCGTCATGACGCTCGGCGGTCAGCTCGAAGGCCTGTTCGACGGTGTCAGCGACCAGCTGCCTGCCGCGCCCGCTGGAGCCTGATCGCGATGAGGCCGCCGCTCGGAGCCGGTCACGACGGATCGGCTCTCAGGGCGAAGCCCGATCGTGGTGCGGCGGCGGTGGAATTCGCGCTCGTGCTGCCGATCCTGCTGATGCTGATGTGCGGCATCGTCGACTTCGGCCGGGCGCTGCACGCACAGGTCGTGCTGACGCAGGCGGCCAGGGAGGGTGCCCGGCTCGCGGCGCTGGGTGAACCGGACGTGGTCACCCGCACCCTCGGTGCCGCTGGAGCACTGTCCGGAGTGGACGTCCAAGTCACGGCCTGCCCCGCGAACCTCGCGCCGGCGGACGCCGTCGTGACGGTCACCCACGAGTTCATCTTCGTCACACCGATCGGGGCCATGACCGACACGTTCGGTGCCGATGTCGGCCCGATCACCCTCACCGGGAGAGGAGTCATGCGATGTCTCGGCTGATGTCACGACCGCGGCGTGACGACCGCGGTGCGGCCACCGTGCTGGTAGCGCTACTGCTGGGTGGAGGGCTGTTGCTGGGCTGTGGTGCGCTCGTCATCGACGTCGGCCGGCTGTACAACGAGCGCGCCCAGTTGCAGAACGCGTCCGACGCGGCGGCGCTGGCGCTCGCCCAGGCATGTGCCGGGGGCACGGGTTGTGCCGACGGCACCGCGCTGAACTACGCCAACGCGAACTCCGGCGACGGAACGTCCACAGTGGACCTGGTCTGCGGTGCCGACGCGAGAGGACTGCTCGACCCCTGCCTGGGGGATGACGACGGAGAGGCGGCCGGCTGTCTCGGCGACCGGCCCGCGGAAGGGAATTTCGTCGAGGTCCGCACGAGCACCCGGCAGACGGACGGTTCCACCTTGCTGCCCGCGACGTTCGGGCAGGTTCTGCTCGGCTCCGCCTACGAAGGAAGGGGCGTGGCCTCCTGCACTCGCGTGGCGTGGGGCGGTCCCAGGGCGACCTACGGCTTCGGCGTGACGATCTCGCTGTGCGAGTGGATGACCGCGACCGCCGGTGGCACGACGTTCGCGCCGGAGTCCGGAACGGTCCCCGCGAGCTTCGAACGCGTGCTGAAGCTGCACACCACCTCGGGCACGAGCTGTTCCGGCAACCCGGCCGGCTGGGTACTGCCCGGTGGCTTCGGCTGGCTGGCCGACGCGACGGGCGACTGCCAGGCCTATGTCGACCTCGACGGCGTCTACCGCGGCGACACCGGCGTCAGCGCGTCCAGCGCGTGCAAGGAGGAACTCGCCGACGCCAGGACTCGCAACACGACCCTGCTGGTGCCGGTGTACGACGGCGCGGGCGGAACCGGGCACGAAGGGTACTTCCACCTGAAGGGCTTCGCCTCCTTCGTGATCACCGGCTACAACCTGCCGAGCCTGAAGATCGCATCGCGGCTGACTTCCCAGTCCCACTGCAAGGGCGACGAAAAGTGCGTCTACGGCTACTTCACGACCGCCTTGTTGCCCGCCGACGCCGTGCTCGGTGGTCCGGAGATGGGCGTGACCACCGTCCACATGCTCGGCTGACACCGGAGAGGGATCATGAAACGACGCCTGCTCACCATCGGCCTCACGCTGCTGCTCGCCGCGGTGGGCACCATCTCGGTGCTGCTCTACGTGCGCAGCGCCGACGCTCGGGCCCTGGCGGGCAAACGCGCCGTCCCCGTGGTCGTCGCGGAGAAGCGCGTGCCCGCGGGCACGAGTGCCGGTGCCGCCCTGCGGAACGGCTTGCTGCGGCTGGAGAAAATGCCTGCCGAGACCGTGCCGGAGAACGCGCTGGGAGAAATCGGCGCGGACCTGGCCAAGCTGGTGGCCACCGCCGACGTCCAAGCGGGCCAGCTCGTGCTGAAGCCCATGTTCGCGGCCGCCAAACCCACGTCGTCCGGCCTGCCCATCCCCGAGGGGAAGGTCGCCGTCAGCATCGAGCTGGGCGCGCCGCAACGAGTGGCCGGCTACGTCAAGGCCGGCTCGCAGATCGCGGTGTTCGACACGTACACCGTCATGGACGAGAAGTCGGGCACACCGTCCGGTGCCGGGCTGGAGAAGCAGCACGAGAGCACGCAGGTCACCCGGTTGCTGCTGCCGAAGGTCGAGGTGCTCGCGCTCGGCGCGCCCCCGGTCCCGAACGCGAAGTCGGGTGACGGCGCGGGCCAGACAGGCGTGCTGGTCACGGTCGCGGCGACCCAGGCCGAAGCCGAGCGCCTGATCCAGCGCGCCCAGTTCGGCACCTTGCACTTCGCACTGCTCACCGACAGTTCCCAGATCAGCCAGGGCAACGGCACGAACAGCAAGTCCGTCTTCGACCCGGCCACGTAGGAGTGGAAAGACCATGGCAATCCTGTGCACCAACACGAAAGCGGTGGTACCACCGCTGGCGGGAGCGATGGGAGGTGAGGTGTCCCAGGTGGACGACCTCGCCGCGGCTGAACGTCTGCTCGCGTCCGACCCGCTCGAGACGCTGGTGGTCATCGGGTCCGACGTGGACCTGGCGGAGGCGCTCGAATTCACCGCCGCCCAACGACTCGCGCGGCCCGTGCTGGGCGTCGTCCTGCTGCGCGAGCGGCTCGAGGTGGCCGTGCTGGCCCTCGCCATCCGCGCCGGGGTCCGCGAGGTGGTGCCCGAATCCGACCTCGATCTGGTCGCCCAGTCCTGCCTGCGTTCGCGGGATCTGTCGCGGGTGACCCCCGTCGGTGTCACGATTCCCGCTCAGCAGTCGACCGAGGGCAAGGTCGCGGTCGTGTTCGCCACCAAGGGCGGGTGCGGCAAGACGACCACGGCCACCAACCTGGCCGTCACGTTGCACGCGGGCGGCGCCAATCGGGTCTGCCTGGTGGACCTGGATCTGGCTTTCGGTGACGTGGCGATCTCGCTGCAGCTCACCCCGCTCCGCACCCTGGTGGACGCGATGGCGATGGACGGTCAGCTGGACGAGACCGGCGTGTCCGGACTGCTCACGCGCTACCGGCCGGGTCTGGACTGCGTGCTGGCGCCGGTGGAGCCGGGCGACTCCGAGCAGATTCCCGCCTCTCTCATCACGGATGTGCTCCGGCTGCTGCGGCGCATGTTCGACTACGTCGTCATCGACACGCCGCCGCAGTTCAACGAGCACGTGCTGGCAGTGCTGGACGAGGCGGACCACCACGTCCTGCTCACCACGCCCGACGTGCCGACGCTCAAGAACCTGCGACTGACCATCGACATGCTCGACATGCTGTCCTACCCGCGCGACCGGCGCGTGATCGTGCTGAACCGGGAGGACTCGCGGGTCGGGCTCACCGTGTCCGACGTCGAGAGTGTCGTGAAGACCAGCGTCGCCGTGCGCGTTCCGGCAAGCCTCGCGGTGCCCGCTTCGATCAACCGGGGTGTGCCGATCACCGTCGAGCGGCCCGACCACCCGGTGAGCGCCGGGTTCCGGGAGATCGCCACGCGGATCCTCGCGGGCGCGAAGCACGAGCCGGCCGCCGCCCGGCGCGGGTTGTTCGGGTTGAGGAGGCGGTCCGGGTGAGGTTGAGCGACCGGTTGGTCCAGCTGACCGCGCCTGTCAGGACCGAGGGCGAACCGGTGGTGACGTCCACCGCGGTGCCCGAGACGCGCAGGGAGCGCACTCCCGACCACTTCGCCGCGGTCAAACAACGGGTGCACGGGGCGTTGCTGGACACCCTGGGACCCAAGCTCTACGACGAGCGCCTCGACGAGCACGAGCTCGAACTGCGGGTCCGCAATTCGCTGCAGACCGTGCTCGAACAGGACGAGACCCCGATGACCCTGGCCGACCGCGGCCGGATGGCCGCCGAGGTCGCCGACGAGATCCTCGGCCACGGTCCGCTGGAACCGCTGTTGCGGGACCCGGACGTCAGCGAGGTCATGGTCAACGGGCCGAACCGCATCTACGTGGAGCGCAAGGGGAAGCTCCAACTGGTGGATGCCGCCTTCACCGACGAGAGCCACCTGCGCCGGATCATCGACAAGATCGTGTCGCGGGTCGGCAGGCGGGTGGACGAGGCGAGCCCCATGGTGGACGCCAGGCTGCCGGACGGCAGCCGGGTCAACGCCGTCGTGCCGCCCATCGCACTGGACGGCTCGTCGCTGACGATCCGCAAGTTCGCCACGGACCCGCTCCAGGTCGAGGACCTGATCAGGTTCGGCACGATCAGCCCCGCGGTCGCCGAGCTGTTGTCGGCGTGCGTGCGCGGGCGGCTGAACATCCTGGTCAGTGGCGGCACCGGTTCGGGCAAGACGACGACGCTCAACGTGCTGTCGTCGTTCATCCCGGAAGACGAGCGCATCGTCACCATCGAGGACGCGGCCGAGCTGCAACTGCGGCAGGACCACGTGCTGCGCATGGAGTCCCGCCCGGCGAACGTCGAGAACCGCGGCCAGGTGAGCATCCGCGAGCTCGTCCGCAACTCGCTGCGGATGCGGCCGGACCGGATCGTCGTCGGTGAGGTCCGTGACGGCGCCGCGCTGGACATGCTGCAGGCGATGAACACCGGGCACGACGGGTCGCTGACGACGGCACACGCCAACACGCCGCGCGACGCGCTGTCGAGGCTGGAGACGATGGTGCTCATGGCGGGCGTCGACCTGCCCAGCCGCGCCATCCGCGACCAGGTCAACTCCGCGCTCGACCTGATCATCCAGCAGGCCAGGCTGAAGGACGGCACCCGGCGGATCACGCACATCACCGAGGTGGTCGGCATGGAGGGTGACGTGATCACGCTCCAGGACCTCTTCGTGTTCGACTTCGCGGCGGGGGTGGACGAGAACGGGAAGTTCCGCGGCACTCTGCGTTCGACAGGTCTGCGTCCGACCTTCGCGGACAGGTTGGCGGAGCACGGTATCCCGCTGCCCGCCGGCCTCTTCTCCTTCGACAGGTGAGGCCGATGACCATCAGGCTGATCTGGGTCACCTTGGTCCTCTGTGGAGTGTCGATCCTCCCGGCGAGCGCGGACCCCGTCGTGGAGCTCGGCGAGGTGTCGGTCGAGGACGGGCAGGCACACGTCACGCTCACCGCACGCGACGTACCCGCCCCGCTCGACCTGGACCGAGTGCGGGTCGAGGTCGACGGCACGCCGGTGCCCGCCACCGCGAAGATGCTCGGCGAGCCGCAGCCGGCGCGGGCGGCGTTCGTCGTGCTCGACACGACCGGGACGATGAACGGTGTTCCGATGGCAACGGCACGCGGCGTGATCTCCGACTACCTGTCGGCGTTGCCCGCGAACGTCCACACCGGACTGGTCACCTTCTCGGACCGGTCCGCGCTGACGGTGCCGCTCACCGCGGATCGGCGGCAGGTGACGGCCGCGCTCGCCGGGGTGAGCGCGGGCGGGACCAGCGCGCTCAACGACGCGGTGACGCTGGCCGCCCGCAGCCTGGCGGGAGTGCCCGGCGCACGCAGGGTGCTCGTGCTGTCCGATGGTGAGGACGCCGACGGTGGTGCGTCGCTCGACGCCACGTTGAAGGTGCTGTCCGAAACAGGCGTCACCGCCGATGTGGTGACGCTCGACCTCGCGACAGCGGGGGCGGCCGCAGGTCGGGACCGGCTCGCGCAGGGCAGCGGCGGTCACCTGGTCGCGGTCGGCGACGCGCGTGCGGGCGCGGCGTTGTTCACCCCGGCCGCTCCCCAACGGGTCGAGGTCAGCGCTGTCGTGCCCGACGAGTTCTCCGGCAGGCAGGTGCGGTTGACGGTCCGGGTCGGGGAACTCGTCGCGCAGACCGGCGTGCACGCGCCGGACCGGCGCGGCGCCGTCATGCCCGCCGTACCGGCCTGGATGTTCGGTGCGGTGCTCGGCGTGATCTTCACCGTCTTCTCCGGAATGGGCTGGCTCTGGTTCGGCCGCCGTCGCGTCGTCCGGCGTGCGCGGCCCAGCCGGCTGGCCGAGGTGCGGCGCTACCGGGTGCGCGACGGTGCGGAGCCGGAGACAGGCGCCGTGCAGGAGCCGTCGCGGCCGATGCGCCTGTTGCTGACGCTCAGTGAACGGATCATCGACGGCCGCGGCCTGCGTGCGCGCATGGAGTTCGACCTCGACCTGGCGGGCATCCGGCTGCGCCCCGCGGAGTGGTTGCTCGTCCGGTTCGGCATCGCCGTCGTGCTCGGGGTGGTCCTCACGGCGGTCATCGGTGCCCCGATGGTTTGTGGACCGCTCGCGGTTCTGCTCGGATGGTTCGGCGGACGCTTCTTCCTGAAGTTCCGGATCAGCAGGCGGCGCACGTTGTTCGGAGAGCAGCTCCCGGACACGCTCCAGCTGGTCGCGGGGGCCCTGCGGTCCGGTTTCTCGCTGGCGCAGGCACTCGACAGCATGGTGCGTGAGGGCACCCAGCCCATTGCGGGCGAGATCGCCCGGTCACTGGCTCGCACCAGGCTCGGCGTCTCGGTGGAGGACGCGCTCGGCAAGGCCGCTGACCGGATGCGGTGCCAGGACCTCTCCTGGGTGGTCATGGCGATCCGGATCCAGCGCGAGGTCGGCGGAAACCTCGCCGAGCTGCTGCTGACCACCGTCAACACCATGCGGGAGCGGGCGACCGTGCGCAGGCAGATCAAGGCGCTCACCGCCGAGGGCCGGATGTCGGCGTACGTGCTGATCTCGCTGCCGATCGGGCTCGGCCTGTGGCTGTTCACCAGCCGTCGGGACTACATCGAACCGCTCTACACCCGCCCGGCTGGCTGGATGATGCTCGGTGCGACGGCTGTCTGCCTCTGCGTCGGCTGGTTCTGGATGAAGAAGATGATCAAGGTGGAGGTCTGAGGTGGACGGAACGCTCCTGCTCCTGACCGGCGTCGGTGCCATCGCCGGTGCGCTGGCGCTGGCGGGTGTCCAGCTCGCCGCGGCCGCCACGAGCACGGCGCGCGTGTCACGCGGGCTCGCCCAGATCGAGGCCACCTACGGCCAGGGCGCCACCGACGCCGCCGCCTCGGACGAGGGAGTGCTGCCCCCCGCCCTGGAACGGTTGCGCGCGCTGGCCGCCCGGCTCTCACCCGGCGCCACCATCGCGTCGCTGGAACACCGGCTCGACCTGGCGGGCAACCCGTCCCGGTGGACCGCCGAACGGGTGATGGCCTTCAAGGGCATCGGTCTGCTGGCGCTGGCGCCGATCGGTGCCCTGTACGGGCTCGGGTCCACGCTGACCCTCGTCGCCTACGCCCTGGTGGGTGCCGCGGTCGGCTTCTTCCTGCCGGACCTGCTGGTGCACAACGCGGCGACCAAGCGGCAGGCGCTCATCGGCAGGGAACTCGCGGACGTGCTGGACATGCTCACGGTGTGCGTCGAGGCCGGGCTGGGCTTCGACGCGGCGGTGTCCCAGGTCGCCCGCAACACCTCCGGCCCGCTGTCGGTGGAGTTCTCCCGCGTGTTGCAGGAGATGCAACTGGGCAAGTCCAGGGTGGAGGCGCTGCGGGCGCTGTCCGGCCGCACCACCGTCGACGCGGTGCACACGTTCGCCTCGTCGCTGATCCAGGCGTCCGAACTCGGCATCCCGACCGCACGGGTGCTGCACGAACAAGCCGGTGAGATCCGCGTCAAGCGTCGTCAGGCGGCCGAGGAGAAGGCTCAGAAGGTGCCGGTGAAGATCCTGTTTCCACTGCTCCTGTGCATCTTCCCGGCGTTGTTCATCATCATCGTCGGACCGGCGGGCATCGAGATCTACGACAGTCTGGTCGCCGGTTGACCGCAACCGAACGGCAACCGTCCGGCACCCGGCGTGACACCAGAAGTGCCGCTTCATTGAGGCACACGGTTGTCAGCGGGAAGCAGAGGACGTCATGTCGATTCGACTCGTGGTCGTGGACGGTCAGCCCCTCGCCCGGTTCGGGCTCACCCGGCTGATCGAGGGTGAGACGGACGTGGAGATCGTCGGCGAGGCCACCACGGCGGCCGAGGCACTCGGTCTGATCGCCACCACGAAGCCGGACGTGGTGACCGTCGACGTGACGCTTCCCGACGGCAACGGGCTGACGCTCGCCCGCGAGCTGCGGGACCGCTGGCAGTCGCTCGGCATCGTCGTGCTCACCTCCAACGGCGAGGACGACGTGCTGTTCCGCGCGATGGAAACCGGTGTGTCGGCTTTCGTGCCGAAGACCTCGACCTTGGTAGAGATCGTCGGCGCGATCAGGCACGCCGCTGTCGCGGCCTCGTCCTTCACCGCCACGGGACTGGCCGACGCGTTCACCCGGCTGCGGGAGTCGCGTGCGCGTTCCCCGCTGAGCCCGCGTGAGGCCGAGGTGTTGCGGCTGCTGCAGGACGGGCTGTCCGTGCCAGGCGTGGCTCGGGCGCTGCACATGAGCACGTCGACGGCCAAGACCTACGTGGCGCGGCTCTACGAGAAGCTCGGTGCCTCCAGCCGCGCGCAGGCGTTGATGACGGCCCTGGACCGCGGGCTGATCGGCCTGCGCAGCGCGTGACCACAGTGGACGGTCACCAGTTTGCGGTATTGAGCGGCCCCGCCGCACGAACCCTGTGTCAGCATCGGATTCCCGGGCGGTTCCGGCAGGTGTGAGCAGAGTGACCGGAGGTGTCCCGTGGTCTCGAAGGTGTTGGTGATCGAGGACGATCAGGACATCCTCGGTCTGCTGGCGCGCCACCTCCAGGACATGGGACACGAGGTCGTGCTGGCGCAGACCGGAGAGCGAGGACTCGACCTGGCACGCGCCGATCCACCGGACGTGGTGGTCGTCGACATCGTGCTGCCCGGCAAGGACGGCCGGTGGGTGATCCGCGAGCTGCGGGCCGATCCGCGAACCCGCCACTGTCAGGTCGTCGTCACGTCGATGCTCGATCCCGGTGACATCCGCGTCGACGACGTCGACGGAATGCTGCTCAAGCCGTTCGATCGCGCCGCCGTGTGGGCGGCTCTTGGGAGGGTGTCATGACCGCCGTGGTCATCGCGGAGGACGACGCCGACATTCGTGATCTGCTGGTGTTCAAGCTGAGGCAGGACGGGTTCGAGGTCACGGCCGTCGGCGACGGACCGGCGGCGCTGGACGCGGTCGCGGCGGAGCGCCCGGATCTCGTCATTCTCGACGTGATGATGCCCGGCATGTCCGGACTCGACGTCTGCCAGCGACTGCGGTCAGAGCAGGTGACGAAGAACCTGCCGGTGATTCTGCTGACCGCTCGCGCCCAGGAGGCCGACATCGAGTCCGGCTTCGGCGTGGGTGCCGACGACTACGTGACGAAGCCGTTCAGTCCCCGCGAACTGCTCAGCAGGGTGCACGCCGTGCTGGCCAGGGTCGGCCCGTGAGTTCGGTGGGCACCGCCGTCGTGCTGGCGGGCGCGGTGTCGAGCCTGGTGCTGGGGGTCCTCATCACGGCGCACCACGTGGCTTCGGTGCGCCGCCGAAATCACCGTGAGCAGGAGGCACAGCGGTTGCGGCCGCTGGTCTTCCGGCTGCTCGGCGATCCGGGGGTGCTGCCGGAGCTCGTCGCGCTGGACCGCCGGATGTGGGCAGCGGTGGAGCCGACCGTGATCTCCTTGCTGGGCAACGTGAGCGGCGCGACGCGTGAGCAGCTGGTCGACCTGCTCACGCGTCGCGGGGTCCTCGACTCGGCGCGTCGTGGACTGCGAGCCAGACGCGCGCACGTGCGAGTCAAGGCCGTCCACGTGGTGGGGTTGTTGCGCAGCGGAGAGGATCTGCCGCAGGTGGTGTCGCTGATGGGGGACTCGCGTCCAGAGGTCCGGGTGGCAGCAGCCAGGGCACTGGGCAGCCTCGCGGACGCGCGGGCCGCCCGGCCGCTGCTGGGTGGCCTCAGCTGCTCCCGGCCGGTGCCTGCGCACGTCGTGGCGCACGCGCTGCTGGCGCTGGGCGCCGCCGCGCATCCGGTGATCGTCGACGCGCTGCGCCATCCACACGCGACGGTCCGGGCGGTGGCGGTGGAGGTGCTGGGATTCGGCGGCGTGGTGGCCGCGTTCCCCTTGCTCGTCCAACTCCTGCGTGAGGACGCCGAACTGCCGGTCCGGCTGGCCGCCCTGCGCGCGCTCGCCCGGACGGGGACACCGGCCACCGCCGCGGTGCTGGTCGGGTTCGTCGGCAGGGGAAGACCCGCCGAACTGCGGATCGCGGCCGCGGAGGCGCTCGGCGTGCTGGGCGATCCGGCCGCTGCGGACACCCTCGGTTTCCTCCTCGCCGAGGAGCCGCATCGGTTGGCGCACAACGCGTCGCGCTCCCTGCTGCGGCTCGGTGACCACGGTCGCGACATTCTCGCGCGCGTGGCGGGCGGCAGCCTCGGTCCAGCCGCCGCCGCGCACGCCGTCGAGGCGTTGGCGTGGGACCAGATCACCCACGCGCGCCTGGTCGCGGCGGCTCGGGGCCGCACATGACAACCGTGGCCGCCGGCACACCCGCGGGGTTGGCGTGATTCTGAACGCCGTCGAGGTGGCGGGCATCGCGGTGGCGTGCTACTTCCTGCTGATCAACTGCAGCTACCTCGTGTTCCTGTCGGTCGCGGCGGTGGAGTTCACGAGGGAGGGCAGGCGAAAACCGTTCCTGGCGGTGGACGAGCTGTACTCGGGTCCGCTGACCACCGCCGTGTCGGTGCTCATGCCCGCGCACAACGAGGAGGCGGGCATCGTCGAGGCGGTGCGGGCCATGCTCGCTCTGCGCTATCCCGTGTTCGAGGTCGTGGTCATCGACGACGGGTCCACGGACGAGACCTTCGCCCAGCTCGAAGCCGAGTTCCAGCTCGTGAGCCTGCCCGCTGTCGTCTCCGCCGAGCTGCCGCGGCGAGGAGTCGTGCGTTCGGTGCACGTTCCCGCCGTCCGTGCGATCCCGCTCGTGGTGGTGCGTCAGGACAACGGGGGCAAGACCCGTGCGCTGAACACCGGGCTGTGCCTTGCCCGGCATCCGTTGGTGTGCATGGTCGACGCGGACTCCATTTTGGACCCGGACGCGTTGATGAGCGTGGCCAGGCCGTTCCTCGACGACCCGTTCCGGGTCGTCGCCGCCGGTGGTGCCGTTCGCGTCGCCAACGGGTGCCGAGTGGTGGCGGGCCGGCTGGTCGACGTGCGGATGCCGAGGACGCTGCTGCCCGCGATCCAGGCCGTGGAGTACCTGAGGGTCTTCTTGCTCGGCCGCACCGCGTGGTCGCGTTTCAACGGCCTGCTGGTGATCTCCGGAGCGTTCGGGCTGTTCCGCCGGGACGTCGTGGTGGCCGTGGGCGGACTCGACCCGGACTGCATGAGCGAGGACGCGGAGCTGGTGGTCCGGATCCACCGGAGGATGCGGGACGAGGGACGGGACTACCGGATCGTGTTCGTGGCCGAACCGGTGTCGTGGACGGAGGTGCCGGACACCGCGCTGGTGCTCGGCCGCCAGCGGAAGCGGTGGAATCGCGGCCTCGCCGAGATCCTGCTGAAGCACCGGCGGATGATCGGCAACCCGAGGTACGGCGTCGTGGGGCTGTTCACGTTGCCGTACCACATGCTGTTCGAACTGATCACCCCGCTGGCCGAGTTCGTGGCGGCGCTCGTGCTGGTGCTCGGCCTCGCGACGGGTGCGATCACCCTGTCGTTCGCGGTGACCCTCTCGGCGACGGCGTACGGCTTCGCGTTCCTGATCTCCGTCTTCGCCCTCACCGTCGAGGAGTACTCGTTCCGCAGGTACCACCGGTGGGCGGACCTCGGGATGGCGCTCGTCGCGGCGCTCGCGGAGAACATCGGCTACCGGCAGCGGACCGCACGCTGGCGGATGTGGGGCGTGTGGGCCGCGCTGCGCCGGTCCGAGCGCTCGTGGGGGGTCATGCCCCGGCGAGGATTCGACGTTCGCACACCCCAAGGGGGCAAACGGCCATGAGCTCAGGACAGTCCTTCCGGCGCTTGCTCGTCCTCACGTTCGGGCCGCTCGTGGCCGTCGTTCTCCTGCTGCTCGTGCTCGGCATCGGAGCCGTCTCGGTGGCCGCGAGCTCCGTGGAGGAACTGGCGTCCCGCGTTCAGCCGATGCAGCAGCTGAACGCCGAGCTGCGCGGGACCGTGCTGGACAGCTCCCGCGGCTTGCGCGGGTACACCTACAACGGCGACGCGGCGTTCCGCGACGCTTACGACCGAGGCCGCCAGAGCTACGTCCAGGTGAAGGACGAGCTGGTCGGGTTGGCCGTGGCGAACGAGCAGCAGGCGGCGCGCAGGGTGGCCGAGCTGGCGGATCGGTGGTTCGCCGTGACGGCCGCCGTCCGGGAGGCTCCGCCGGGGACGGCGGACACGTCCGCGCGGCTGGTGGCCGCTGTGGCGGTGATGGACGAGTTTCTCGAGACCAGCGCCCGGCTTGGCGAGGCACTCGACGCCACGAGCACCTCGTTGAGGCAGAGCAGCATCGCCACCCGGCAACAGGTGATGCTCGCCCTGATCAGCTGTGGCGCCGTGGCCGTCCTGCTGGCGACCGGCTCGGCGATCGTCACCGCGCAGCGGCTCGGCAGGTCGATCGCCGCGTTGCGGAACACGGTGACGAGATGGGCCGCGGGAGAGGCGCAGGCCCGCATTCCCGAACAGGGAATCGCGGAGCTCCAGCAGGTGACCCGGTCCATCAACGCGTTGGCCGATGACGCCGCCAAGGTCCACGAGGTGGAGCAGGAACGGCAGCACCATCGCGAGATCGCCGCCGACATCGGGCTGAAGATCAGGGAGCATCTGGACGTCGACGCCGTCGTCGAACTGGCCACCTCGGAGACCGGGAAGCACTTCGACGCCGAGCGGGTGTGCGTCTGGCTGGCGGAAGGCGCACCCGAGGACACCTGCGCGGACCTCGTCACGCCGGAGTGGCATCGACCGGAGGTCGCTCCGCTCGGATCGTCGCTCGCCCCGCAGGAGCGCGTGCTGCCGGCGGCACCGCTGCGCAGGCTGTACGCCGGCGGCCATCGCCGCCTGGAGGTGGCTGACGCCGAGGAAGCCGCAAGGCTCGGACTCCCCGCCGCCCTGCGGGACCGCGCGGTGCTGGTCCTGCCGTTCGGGCGAGGGGAGACCGTGCTCGGAGTGCTGGTCCTCGCCCGTCCCGGCGCGGGCTGGCCGGCGGTCGAGGTGGACGCGCTCGAGCACGTCGCGGCCGACCTCGCTCGCGGCGTCGACCAGGCCCGGCTCTACCAGGAACAACAGTTGCTCGTCCGGGAGCTGCGGGCGCTGGACCGCAGCAAGACCGAGTTCGTGTCGAACGTCTCCCACGAGCTGCGCACACCGATGACCAGCATCGCCGGGTACGTGGAGCTGTTGCGCGACGGTGCCGGCGGCACGATCAACGGCGATCAGCGGAAGATGCTCGACATCGTCCACCGCAACATGACCCGGCTGCGGGGGCTCATCGAGGAACTGCTCCTGCTCGCCAAGCTCGAGTCGGACACGGTCATCATGGCGGAGAAGCCCGTCGACGTCGGCGAGCTCGTCGACGGTGTGGTGGAGGCGTTGCGGCCCGCCGCGGACGTCGGCGGAGTTCGCCTGGATCACGAGAACGCCCAGGGCCTGGTGGTGTGCGGCGACGCGGCGCAGCTCGACCGGGTGCTGACCAACCTGCTGTCGAACGCGGTCAAGTTCACCCCGTCCGGAGGCGACGTGCGGGTGACCTCCCGCCGGTGTGGCGACGGCTGGGTCGAGGTGCAGGTCAACGACACCGGCATGGGTGTTCCGAAGGCCGAACAACACGCCGCGTTCACCCGCTTCTTCCGGGCGAGCAACGCGACGGAGCAGGCGGTACCCGGCTCCGGGCTGGGGCTCGCGATCGTGCGGCAGATCGTGCACAGGCACGGTGGGCAGGTCTCGCTCACCTCCACCGAAGGCGCGGGCACGACGGTGACCGTGCTTCTGCCTGCGGGCGGAACAGGAGGAACGTCGTGAACAGGACGTCGACGACCCGGCCGTCTGCGGTGACAGGGCGGGGGTTCAACGAAGCGGTGTTGGTCGCGGCCACGCTCGCCCGGGTCCCGATCGCGGGTGTCGCTCTGCTGGAAGGGCACGAGCTGACCCTGCACGACGTGCGGGGTGTGTCGCCCAGCCAGGAGGAGCTGCTGTTGTTGTGCAGGCAGACCGTGGAAGCCGACGACCTGGTCATGTTCGCCCAGGTACGACCGTACGAGGGCCGGGCAATCCGCTTCTACACGGGCGTGCCTGTCCGCGACGACGACCTGCGCACGGTCGGCGTGCTGTTCGTCGCCGCCCGCGACGTCCGGCACCTCGACCACGATGCGCTGGAAGCGTTGCTGGCCTTGGGGTGGCAGGTCGAGTGCGAGCTCGGCGCCGAGCGAGCGGCGCGGGCGGTGGAGGTGCGCAGCCGTGTGTTGTCGAAGGCGCATCGGGCGGCCGATCTGGCCGAGGTGCTCCAGTTCTGCTTGGACGAGGTGTGCGCCCACACCGGGTGGCCGGTCGGGCACGTCTGCGTTCCCGCCGCCGACGGCACTGGCGAGCTGATGTCGGCGAAGCTGTGGCAC
Organism: Lentzea alba; assembly: GCF_011067745.1. Classification (GTDB taxonomy): domain Bacteria; phylum Actinomycetota; class Actinomycetes; order Mycobacteriales; family Pseudonocardiaceae; genus Lentzea; species Lentzea alba. The sequence goes on along the minus strand of NZ_JAAMPJ010000001.1, from coordinate 765,420 downwards.
GGTGCGGACGACGGCCGTTTCGGGCGGTTGCGGGAGATCATGGAGAACACGAGGGTGGCGCCTGGCGTCGGCCTGAGTGGTGAGGCGGCGGCCACCCTCCGTCCGAAGTGGATGGACGACATCGGCCTGACCGAACTCGGAGCGGCCAGTGGGTTCGCGTTCCCCGTGCACTCCGAGGACGGCGTGGTCGCCGTGCTGGAGTTCTTCGACCCCGATGTCCGCCGTCCCTGCCCGCGTGTGCTCGCCCTGGTCACCGAGCTCGGGAGGGAAGTGGGTCTCGCCGCCGCGCGGATGTCCGACCGTGCGGATCTGCTGCAGAGCCAGACGATGTTGCAGGAGACCGTGCATCAGCTGAGGACGGTCATCAGCACCGCGCACGACGCGTTCATCGCGTTGGACGAGGACGGTTGTGTCACCGAGTGGAACGCGGCGGCCGAGCGGATGTTCGGCTGGCCGCGCGCCGACATCATGGGCAGGGCGCTCGCGGACACCGTTGTGCCGGAACGGTTCCGCGCCGACCACATGGCCGGGATCGCACGCCTCAAGGCCACCGGCGAAGCATCCGTGCTCGGCCGGCAGGTCGAGCTCGCCGCTCTGCGCCGCGACGGCCAGGAGTTCCCGATCGAGTTGTACGTCTGGCAGCCGGAGCCGACCGGCCCCTACCGCTTCAACGCCTTCGTCAGGGACATCAGCGAGCGCAAGGAAGCCGAACGCGCTCTGCGTGACGCGTACGCGCGAGAACAGGAGGTGGTCGAGGAGCTGCGCGGGCTCGACCAGATCAAGACCGACTTCGTCGCCAACGTGTCCCATGAGCTGCGCACGCCCCTGACGAGCATCTCGGGCTACCTGGAGCTGCTGGTGGACGGGGTCGCCGGAGAGCTGACCGGTGACCAGCTGGAGATGACTTCGATCATCCAGCGCAACACCGGGCGGTTGTTGCGGCTCGTTGAGGACATCCTGACCGTCGGCAAGATCGACTCCGGCCAGTTCCAGCCTGTCGTGGAGCCGACTGACCTCGTCGCTCTCGTGGAAGCCGCCGTGAAGAGCGTCGAACCGGCCGCGGTCAAGAAGGCGATCACCCTGGTTTGCCAGCTCGGGCCCGAGCCGATCGTGGTGCAGGCCGACCCGAACCAGCTCGACCGGGCGCTGATCAACGTGCTGAGCAACGCGGTCAAGTTCACCCAGCCGGCGGGCTCGGTGGTGATTCGTGCGCGGTGCGTGGGAACCGAGGCGCGGATCACCGTGGCGGACACCGGGATCGGTATCGCGCAGGACGAGCTTCCGAAACTGTTCAGCCGGTTCTTCCGGTCGTCGCTCGCGATCGAGCACGAGATCCAGGGCACCGGTCTGGGGCTCGCCATCGTCAAGCACATCGTGGAGAGGCACGGCGGCGACATCTCGGTGACGTCCCGGCCAGGCGAGGGAACGATGGTGACGATCGTGCTACCGGTCGATTCCGAGGCCGACGCGGAGGTGGATTCGCCGCAACCGTTGTGCAACCGGGAGTGACCGGGTCGCGCTACTGGAGGCCTCGAACCTTGTGACATCGAAGCGGTCGATGTTGACAAGGGAGTCTCAGTGATCACAACGCGTGTGGTGGCGGCAGCGGCGACGTTCGGTATCGCGGTTCTCGGTGTGCTCGGTACGGCCGGCGTGGCGAACGCCTCGGCCGCCGAGGGCGAGATCCGGCCGGTGCCGGGCGCCACGGTCGTGGGCGACCGCTACATCGCGGTGTTCAAAGACGGCCACAGCGGCGCCGCAGGCGAGCTGGCGGGCCGGTTCGGTGGCAAGGTCCGCACCACCTGGACCTCCGCCTTGCACGGCTTCTCCGTGGAGATGACCGAGGCCCAGGCCCGGCGGCTGGCCGCGGACCCCCGCATCGCCTACGTGCAGCCCGTCACCGAAGTCCACATGAGCGACACCCAGACCAGCGCCACCTGGGGCCTGGACCGCACCGACCAGCGCACCCTGCCCCTGGACACCAAGTACACCTCTGCCACCACCGCCAGCAACGTGACCGCCTACATCCTCGACACCGGTATCCGCACATCGCATGCCGAGTTCGGTGGGCGGGCCCGGGTCGGGTTCGACGCGATCGGCGACGGGAAGAACGGGCAGGACTGCCAGGGCCACGGCACCCATGTCGCGGGCACCGTCGGCGGCACCACCTACGGCATGGCCAAGCAGGTCAAACTCGTCGCCGTGCGGGTCCTGAACTGCCAGGGCTCCGGGACCAGTGAGCAGATCGTCAACGGCATCAACTGGGTCACCCAGAACGCCGTCAAGCCCGCCGTGGTCAACCTCAGCCTCGGTGGTGGCGCGAACTCCGCGATCGACCAGGCCGTCCGCACCTCCATCGCCTCCGGCCTCACCTACACCGTCGCCGCCGGCAACGGCAACGCGCAGGGCGTGCAGCAGGACGCCTGCACCGTGTCCCCCGCCCGCGTGGCCGAGGCGATCACCGTGGGCGCGGTGGACAAGACCGACACCAAGGCCTCCTTCTCCAACTACGGCACCTGCGTCGACCTGTTCGCTCCCGGCGTCTCCATCACCTCCGCCACCTACGCCTCCGACACCTCGGCCGGTGCCATGAGCGGCACCTCCATGGCCACCCCCCACGTCGCCGGCGCCGCCGCACTCCACCTCGCCACCAACCCCGCCGCCACACCGCTGCAGGTCCGCACCGCCCTGGTCGGCACCGCCACCACCGGTCTCGTCCGCAACGCCGCCACCGGCTCCCCCAACACCCTGCTCTACACCGGCACCCACACCACCACCCCCGCACCGGCTCCCGCACCGGCTCCCGCTCCGGCTCCCACGACCTTCGCCAACACCACCAACGCCGCCATCCCCGGCACCGGCACCCTCACCAGCCCCATCACCGTCACCGGCCGCACCGGCAACGCCCCCACCACCCTCAAAATCACCGTCGACATCAAGCACACCGCCCGCGGCGACCTGCAACTCGACCTCATCGCCCCCGACGGCACCACCTACCGACTGCGCAACACCACCCTCACCGACACCACCGACAACCTCACCGCCACCTACACCCTCAACGCCTCCACCGAACCCGCCAACGGCACCTGGAAACTCCGCATCCAAGACCACTACCGCACCACCGACACCGGCTACCTCGACGCCTGGCAACTCAACTTCTGACACCCATCCCACCACCGCCTCGACCACCCCGCCCGGCTACCAGCACTGGTAGCCGGGCGGGGCGTTTTGGTCTCGATCAGAGCCCCTCGGCGAGGGGCTCCGCCTCGTCGTTCTCCCGGCGACGCGAAGCCATGCTCCGGCGCGCGACGAAGAACGCCACGAACAGCGCTGCCACGAACAGCGCGGCCAGCCCGCTTGCCAGCAACGGGTGCGCCTGGAACCAGTTCTCGGGGGTCACCGGTCCCCCCACTGCGTTGGCAGCGGACGGAAAGGTGATGGTGGCCGTCACAACTCGCTCGATGAAGCCACTGCGCAGCGTCAGCCGCGCCTTCCACGGACCGTCCGGCAAGCGTTGGTCGAGAACCGTGCGCACTCCGGCGGTGTCGCCCGGTAGCACCGTGACCGCGGTCGAGACCGGGAACGGACCCGCGGTCACCCCTCCGGGGCCGTCGGACAGCGTCAGTTCGCCCGCCATGTCCAGTGCACGGCCTCCCGTGTTGTGAACGGTGGCCAGCACCTCGGGTCTGCGGTCGCCGTCGCGCGACGGGGTGAGGCTGCTGATGTCGAAACTCGGCGCCGGGTCACCGCCGGGTCCGACGGCGAGGTAGATCCGGACGCCGACTCTGGTGACCATCAGGACGTTCTCAGGTGTGTTGGACGGGGCGCTGGTCTCCGCCCAGATGACGCCGTAGCGCTCGCCGGTGGACGCGGTGGGGTCGACCGCGATCGTCACCAGCACCTTCTCGCTTCCTCCCGGCGGCAGGTCGACGGCGGCGCGGTTGAGCGAGATCCAGCTGGTCAGCTCGCTGGTGGTGCGTCCGGCGAGCGCGTTGAACGCGTCGTCGTCGATGCTGGCCGCGCCGGGGAAGACCTCGATGTGTTGCGGCACAGAGGAATTGTTCGTGATCAGCACATGTCGTTTGATGACGGCGCCGGGCGCGAGGTGGTCGACGATGTAGACCTGTGCGCGAGGGTCGTCCAAGCGGTTCGCGGGCATCTCGAGCAGCCGGATGCCGATGCTGTTCGTGGCTTGGTCCCCGGGCGCCGCCGCGCCGGTGTCCCCGTTCACGAGGGCGACCAGACAGCTGAGCACCAGCGGCAGGGCAGCCCTGTCACGCCACCTGATGGCTCACCGTCCCGGAGTACGTCACCGCGGCCTTCGCGGTGAGCGGGATGACGACTGCGATGGTGGGGTTCCAGGCGACGGTGTTTCCTCCGGCGGTCGCGTTGGCGTAGGTGTACGCGGTGAGTGCTGCTCCGGCGTTGGCGCCTGGTGATCCGGCGGTTCCCGCGGTGATGGTCGGGCTGCCGGGCGAAGTGGTGCTCGTGGTCGCTCCTGGCGTGTAGGTGACGCTGCTGTTGGCGATCGCGGTGCTTTGGGCGGCGGTGAATCCGGTCGTCGAGTACACGCTCGCGGTCCACCCCGAGGCATTACCTCGTGCATCGGTGACGGTGACGGTTCCCAGTGCACCGGTCACCGTCCCGCCCGGAATGGTGCTGCCACCGGTCAGCGTCGCCACGGCGGGCACCGCCACCGAAAGAGAGCCGGCACTCGCGGTGACCGTCACGGTGGTGTCCTCCGCATTCGCTGGAACAGCGGTACCGACCGCAACGGCAGCGACACCCGCTCCGAGCAAACAGATTCGCTTGATGCTCACGGCTTTCCCTTTCTCGGCAGCGCCTGGAACAACGTCACACCACCTGATGGCTGATCGTCCCGGAGTAGGTCGAGTTTCCAATCGCGTTGGACGGGATGACGACTGCGATGGTGGGGTTCCAGGCGACGGTGTTTCCTCCGGCGGTCGCGTTGGCGTAGGTGTACGCGGTGAGTGCTGCTCCGGCGTTGGCGCCTGGTGATCCGGCGGTTCCCGCGGTGATGGTCGGGCTGCCGGGCGAAGTGGTGCTCGTGGTCGCTCCTGGCGTGTAGGTGACGCTGCTGTTGGCGATCGCGGTGCTTTGGGCGGCGGTGAATCCGGTCGTCGAGTACACGCTCGCGGTCCACCCGGCGGCATTGCCCCGCGCATCGGTGACGGTGACGGTTCCCAGTGCACCGGTCACCGTCCCGCCCGGAATGGTGCTGCCACCGGTCAGCGTCGCCGCGGCGGGCGCCACCACCGAAAGCGTGCCGCCGGTGGTCGCGAACGACACCGTGGAATTCTCGGCGTTCGCCGGAACAGCAGTACCGGCCGCAATGGCGACTCCGGCCACGAGCGACCCGATGCGTTTACCGGACACAACACCCTCCTAGCTCATTCGAAGTCGACGGGTGCTTCCTAAACGACGGAGTGCGTGACTGTTCCGCTGTAGGTGGCGGGGACCAGAGTTATCGGCACCGTGACCACCAGTGTCGGGCTCCACGTGGCTTGGTTGATGCCGTTGCCTCCTGCCAGCGTGAAGCAGGTGCGAGACGCGGTGAGGTCCTGCGCGGCTCCTGAGGTGTTCTGTCCCGGCGTGAAGGTGCCGGTGCCGGTGGTCGAGGTCGACGGCCCGGACCAGTACCTCAGGTTCGCGAGCGGAATCGTCTTTCCGGCACCGGTGAAGGTCGTGGAGGACACCGAGGCGGTCCACGACGCGCTGGTGCTGCCGCGGTTGTCGATGACCTGCACGGAGCCGAGTGCGCCGCTGACCGTGCTGCCGAGTGCGCCACTGCCCAGATTCGCGGTGCTGGGCAAGGTGATCGACAGGGAGCCTCCGTTGACGGTGAGGGTGAAGGACTGGGTGGCGTTGGGACTCGTCGAACTGCTGGCTGTGATCGTCAACGGATAGGAGCCCGCGACCGCGGGTGTTCCCGACAGCGTTGCCGTGCCGTTGCCGTTGTCCACAAAGGTGACTCCGGTGGGCAACGCGCCGGTCTTGCTGAGGGCCGGTGTCGGCACGCCGGTCGTGGTGATGGTGAAGGTGCCCGCCGAGCCCGCGGTGAAAGTGGTGCTGTTCGCGCTCGTGATCGCGGGCGCGGCGGTGTAGGTGACCTGGCTGGCCGTGGTCGAGAAGGTCGACGGCGAGCTCTGGGAGTTGTACTCGGTGGTGATCCACCCCGCACTGCGCACGGTGGCGCCGAACCGGACTTCGTCGATGCTGCCGGGGAAGTAACCGTTACCGCCCGCGCTCGGCCAGTTGGGCCCGAGCGATCGGTAGGCGCCCATGCGCACGTAGCCGTTGAACGGCTGCGCCTGAGGGCTGGCCGCGGTCACCTGCAGCGATCCGTCCAGGTACAGGCCGATCGTGTCGGTGACGTCGTCGCGGTAGCCCACGGCGTAATGCCATGCCCCGTCGGTGACGGTGCCGCTGGAGGAGATGGCGATGTTGTTGCCCGCGCCGTCGTTCACGCCGAAGTAGACCTTGCCGTCGGTGCCGACGTAGATGTGCCGGTCGTAGCTGCCCGCGCCGGTGCCGACCTGCACCTGCTCGAAGCCGAGCACCTTCCGCCCGGACGCCAGGTTCGTCTTGAACCAGACGCCCTCCATGAAGTTCTGCGGGTTCGTCAGCTGGTTCGTGGTGGAGACGTAGTCGTCAGTGCCGTCGAGCGTCAACGAACCGTCGATCTTGCCCGACACCTGCGCGCCCGCGGCCATCGTTCCTTGCGCCGTGCCGTGGTTGGTGTTGCTGGTCGAGTCCTTGAACTGCGGGGCCGTGGTCGTGGGCCCCTCGGACAGGTGCCAGACACCGGAGAAGCCTGAGTCCCAGACCGCGCTCGCGGTCTGCTGGTCCGATGCCGAGGCGTTGCCGTAGTACATGTAGATGACCGTGTCGGCGGTGGTGGACAGACTGGGCACTTTGACCCAGCTCACGAGCACGCCGGTGCCCGACGTGTAGGTCTCGATCTGGTGGTTGAGCTTCGTGACGCCGTCCGAGCTGGTGAACAGGATGTCGTTACCACTGGACTGGGCGCGTGCGGCGAGATCGGAGTCGGTTCTGCTGACCAGGAACGGGAAGTTCGTCAGGGTCGAGCCGACTTTGGTGCGGTCGATCGTGATCGCCTTGCGGTAACGCCAGTTGGAGTTGTACCACCCCGACACGACGGTGAGGGTGAAGCTCTGGGTGGCGTCGGGGTTGACCGAGCTGTCGGCGGTGATGGTCAGCGGGTACGCACCCGTGGCAGTCGATGCCGGCGTTCCGGCCAGGGTGGCTGTTCCGTTGCCGTTGTTCACGAAGGTCACGCCGCTGGGCAGAGTGCCGGTCACACTGAGGGTTGGTGTCGGGCTGCCGGTCGTGGTGACGGTGAACGAGCCCGGCAGGGTCGAGGAGAAAGTGGTGCTGCTCGCACTCGTGATCGTCGGCGCGGCGGAGTACTGCTCTTCCGCGGCCAGCGAGAAGAACGTGGACGGCGAGTTCTCGTTGTTGTACCTGGTGGTGATGGTCGTCGCCGGCCAAGCCGTGTTGGACACCCGGATTTCGTCGATGACGCCTTGGAAGTAGCCGTCGGCACCCGCGGTGTAGGGAACCTCGTGATAACTGCCGAAGCGCCAGTAGCCGTTGAACACCTGAGCCGAGGCGCTGGCGGCCGTCGAGACGAGCACGCCGTCCACGTAAAGGCTCATGATCGAACCGTTGTAAGTGCCGGCGAGGTGGTGCCACGCGCCGTTGGCGATGCTGCTGCTACCCGTCGCGGTACGCGCCGTCGTGCCGTCCCACAAGACGAAGCGAGGTCTGCCGTCGGACCCCACGTAGAGAGTGCGGTCGTAGTTGTTGGTGGCGGCACTGCCGGTCTGGATGTCCTCGAAGTTGATGAAGGCCTCGCCGGTGGGGGTGTTGGTGTTCACCCATCCTTCGACCGTGAACACCTGGGGGTTGGCCTGCAGGACGGCTGTCGAGACGTAGTCGGACGTGCCGTCGAGGCTGATGCTGCCGTTGACCTTGCCGGCCACCTGGGCGCCGGAGGCGATCGAACCCTGCGCGGTGCCGTGGTTGGCGTTGCTGGTCGAGTCCTTGAACTGCGGGGCGGTGGCGGTCGGGCTCTGTGACAGGTGCCAGACCCCCTTGTACTCCGAGCGCCAGGTGCCGCTGACGTTCTGCTGGTCGCTGGCGGCGGCATTGCCGTAGTACATGTAGATGGTCTTGTCGACCGTGCTGGACAGGGAGGGCACCTGTACCCAGGCGACCAGGATCCCGGACGCCGAGGTGTAGGACTCGATCTCGTGGCTGAGCTTGGTGACTCTGTCCGAGTCGGTGAACAGGATGTCGCGTCCGGTGTTGTGGGCGTGCGCGGCGAGGCCGGAGTCGGTTCTGCTGACCAGGACCGTGAAGTTGGTCGTGTTGGCCGGCACCTTCGTGTGGTCGATCGTGATCGCCTTGCGGTACAGCCAGCCTGCGTTGTACCAAGCCGATGCGACGGTCAAGGTGAAGCTCTGCGTGGCGTTGGGGCTGGCCGCGTTGCTGGCCGTGATGGTCAACGGGTAGGAGCCCGCGACCGTGGGTGTTCCCGCCAGGGTGGCCGTTCCGTTGCCGTTGTCCACAAAGGTCACACCGGTGGGCAGCGTGCCGGTGTGACTGAGGGTGGGCGTTGGCGTGCCGGTCGCGGTGACGGTGAAGGTGCCCGCTGAGCCCTGGGCGAAACTGGTGCTGTTCGCACTCGTGATCGCCGGTGCGGTGAGGGTCTGCTCGGTGCCGACCGGCGCGAACGTGAAGGGGTCGTTCTGGTTGTTGAAGTTGGTGGTGATCCAACCGGTCGAGCGCACGACGTTGGCGATGCGGACTTCGTCGATGCTGCCTGGAAAGTATCCGGCGACACCGACGGTGTTGCCGGGCGGGTGATAGCTGCCGATCCGCCACCACGCGTTCATGATCTCGGCCGAGGGACTGACGGTGGAGGCGGCGAGGGAGCCGTTCACGTACATGACGAGGACCTGGCTGACGTTGCTGTACGTGGCGACGAGGTGGTGCCAGCCGCCGTTGGCCAGGTTGGTACCGGCGGGCACCGCATGAACGGCGCTACCGTCCCACACGCCGAAGTAGGCTCTGCCGTCGGTTCCGATGTTGAGGCCCCGGTCGTACCTGGTGGCCGCGGTGCCTGTCTGTGCGTTCTCGTAGCTGATGATCTGCTTACCCGACGCGCTGGAGGTCTTGACCCACGCCTCGACGGTGAAGATCTGCGGATTGTTCTGCTGGTTCGCGGTTGACAGGTAGTTGGACGTGCCGTTGAAGACGAGGCCACCGCCGGGGTCCGTGGTCAAGCCAGGTGAGCCTTGGTACGTGGCGTGGTTGGCGTTGCTGGTGGAGTCCTTGAAGTTGCCGGCAGACGTGCTGACGGATTCGGACAGGTGCCAGACGGCGGCGTTGGTGGAGTCCCACACCGCGCTGGCGTTCTGCTGACTGGAGGCCGAACCGTTGCCGTAGTACATGTACAGCGTCGTGTCGGTCGTGCTGGACAACGTGGGCACCTGCACCCACGCGATCAGCGCACCGGTTGCCGGCGTGTACAACTGGATCTGGTGGTTGAGCTTGGTGGTGCCGTCCGAGTTGGTGAACAGGATGTCGTTGCCGCTCGACTGCGCCTTGCCGGCCAGGTCGGAGTCGGTGGACCTCATGATCTTCACGGGAAAGTTGGTCAGCGTCGCGCCCACCAGGTCGTGGTCGATCGTGATCGGCTTGCGGCGTTGCCAGCTCGGGTTGTACCAACCCTCCCCAACGCTGAGGAGGAGTCTCTGCTCGGCGGTTCGGCCGGCGGTGTCGCGGGCACTGACGGTCAGGGGATACGCGCCCTTGACCCTGGGTGTTCCGGACAGCGTGGCTGTCCCGTCATGGTTGTCGACGAACTCGACGCCGTCGGGCAATGCGCCGGCCGCGGTGAGAACAGGCGCCAGGGAACGGGTCGCGGTGAGGGTGAAGGTCTCGGGCCGGCCAACCGCGAATTCCGCGTGGTTCGCGCTGGTGATCGTGAGTGGTGTCGATGCCGTGGCCGCACCGGGAAAGATGAGCGGCAGCAAGGTCACCAGCAAGACTGTGACCACCAGCCTGGCCAAAACCCGCCGCTTCAACACCATCACCCCAACTCGTCAGGAAACGACGGGCGACCCTTGACGCCCGCGCTCCGCCCACGCAACCGAGGTCAGTATTCGGTCCCGCACGCCCACCGTGCTTTGCCCCGTCACGCCAACCACCAAAAGGTGTGATCTTCTATTTTTTGCCGTAATCAGAACGGTCCGGGAACAGCCGCAGCGCTTTCCTGCCGGATTACTGGTCAAGGCGAGCACGCTCACGTCGGCGCCGCCAGGAACGAATGCCGATCCAGAGCAATGCCGTGCACGCCGCCGCGAGCAGCCCCGCCAGCAGCACGGTCGAATAGGGCAACTGCGGCACGACCGGCTCGCCGACACCGGGCGAACTGGGAAAGGTGATCACAGCGGTCGCGGTCCGGTTGATCAGGCCGCTCGTCAGACTCAGCTCCGTCTTCCAGGGGCCGTCCGGCAGACTCCGGTCGAGCAGGACCGACACCTGTGCCGTGCCTCCCGGCTCGATCGTCTTGCCGACGGACACCGGGAACGGGCCCGCGCGCAGCCCTCCTGGCCCGTCCGAGAGCACCAGCGAACCGCTGACGTCCACCGCACGCCCGCCGGTGTTGTGCACCTGCGCGAGGACCTCTGGTCGTCCGTCGGCGGTGCGCGCCGGGGTCAGGCTCTCGATCTCGAAGTCCGACCGGGGTTCGCCGCCGGGGCCGACGCTGAGGTAGATCCGGACGCCCACCCTGTTGACCATGCGCACTGTCCCGGGGCCGCTCGGCGGTGCGGCGACCTGCGCCCAGATGGCGGCGTACTGCTCGCCACCTGTCGCCTGCGCGGGAACGGTGATCGTCGCCAGCACCGTGGTCGTGCCGTGGGCGGACAGGTCGACCTGCGTGCGGTCGAAAGAAACCCAGGAAGACAACTCGTTGTGCGCGCGATTGTCGCCGACGGTGAACTTGGCGTCCTGGATGTCGGCAGCGCCCGCATAGACCTCGACGGACTTCGCCTCGTCCGTGGTGTTCCGGATCTCCACCCTTCTTCTGATCACGGAGCCGGGAGGGAGGAAGTCGACGATGTACGTCTTGGCCCTGGGGTCGTCCCGCCTGTTGGTCGGGGCGTCGAGCAGCTTGATACCGATCCCGTCGCCGGGCGTCCCGGCCGGTGTGGCGGACCAACACCCGGTGGTCGCCGCACTCTGCACGAGCACGGCGACCACCAGCACCACGAGCAGCCGAGCAGCCCGGTCACACCACCGAATGCGTCACCGTTCCGGTGTATCCGCCGGCGATCGCGTTCGGCGGGACGTTGACGGCCAACGTCGGAGTCCAGGTCGCGGAGTTGATTCCGACTCCCGCGGTGAGAGCGACCGCCGGCTGGGACACGTCCAGGGCCACCGCGTCCTCCTCCGTGGCCTGTCCGGGCACGAACGTCGTGCCGGTGCCTGTCGACGAGACCACGGGTCCTGACCAGTACTCCACGAGGTCGTTGGCGATCGTCTCACTGGCTGTCCCGCCGCCGGTGGTGTAGTCGCCGGAGGCGACGGTGGCCGTCCAGCTGGCAGCCACCAGTGCACGCGCGTCGGTGACGACCACGTCTCCCAGTTCCGCCGTGATCGTGGCTCCCAGCGCCCCTGTACCGAGCGCTGCCGCCGCGGGCGCATTGATCGTCAGCGTGCCCGATGAGACGGTGAAGGTCGTCGAGGTGGTGTCGTCGACGGCGCCGGCCGACCCGGAGCTGATCATCACCATGGCTGCCGCCACGACCAATGCGCCGAATGTAGTTCGAATTCCAAAACCGGTACCGGTTTGCATGGCTAGCCTCTCATTGTCGTACGAGCTGCACGAGGGCCTCCGGCTGCCTGCAACAGGTCGGCCGGCCTGATTTGGGATGCTACTTCTCACCCCAAACGCGCACCAGGCGAAAAATTGACCTGATCGCATGAAAAGAATCCCTCGAAAACACGCGTAATGAGCAGTGGTTGTGCCTTTTTTCGAATGGTGAATCCCGCATTTGAGGGATGATCGTCATGGTGCAGGGACGGTCATGTCGTGCCGGCGCGTCATGACGCCTGCAACCGTTCTGCACCCGAGCGGAAACCGCTGTGCTCACCGGTCGGTCGAAGACTTCCGACATGGCACCGATCAGCGAAGTCGAGGCACTTGTGCGAGGTCACCTCGCCCTGGTGGACCGTGAGGTTCGGCAGCTGGCTCGCAGGCTGCCCGCGTACGTCGACCGGGAGGACCTCCTGTCGGCCGGGCTGACCGCCTTGGTCGCGTGTGCCAGGACCTACCGGGGTACAGCAGCGTTCGCGCAGGTCGCGTGCGTCCGGGTTCGCGGCGCGCTGATCGACCACCTCCGCGGCCTCGACTGGGCGAGTCGCTCGGTGCGAGCCAGGGCGCGGGAGCTCCAGGCCGTCGAGGACGGCCTGGTGGCGGCGCTCAACCGCACCCCGACCCCGGCCGAGCTCGGACAGGCGCTCGGAGTGTCCGAGCGCGAGGTGGCGGCGTGGCACAACGACGTGCGGCGGGCGGCGACGATCAGCCTCCAGGGCATCACTCCGGAGACCGCGGACCTGCTCGTCCGCGAGCGGGCTCCCGGTCCCGAGGACGTGCTGCTGCTGCGTGAACGACTCGGCTATCTGCGGGACGCGATCGATGCTCTTCCCAGCAGCCTGCGCACCGTCATCGTCAGGTACTTCCTCCAGGAGCGCTCGATGGCCGAGATCGCGGCGGAACTGGGTGTCGGCGAGTCACGGGTGTCGCACATCCGAGCCGAGGCACTCGTGCTGCTCCGTGACGGGGTCAACGCGCAGCTCGACCGTGATCTGGTGACCGAGGCGCCGTCCGGCAGGGCCGCGCGCAAACGCGAGGCGTACTTCGCGGAGGTGGCCACCCGTGGCACGCTCCGCAGTCGTCTCGCCGCCTGAGCCGCCGTCATGGCCACCCTCGCGGCGGGGGTGGTCATGACGGCAACCTGTTTCGGCAGGCCGGGCTGGGTCAGCACGGCGGCGCCAGGACCACGACGGAGTTGTGGCCGCCCATGCCGAGCGACGACTTCACCGTGATGCCGTCCGACAGGGGAGTGGGACCGTCGAGCAGTTGCGGGTGGGCTGCCGCCACTGTCGGAGGTGCGGGCACGATGCCCCGTTCGGTCCCCAGGGCGGCGGCGGCCACCTCGATCGCCGAAGCAGCGCCCTGACAGTGCGCGGTGAGTGGCTTGACCGAGTAGATCTCGGTGTGCGGCGTGAAGAGCGTTTCCGCCACGGCCGACTCAGCACGGTCGCACTGCGCGGTGCCGGGCCCGTGCGCGTTCAGGTAGCGCACCGAGTTGGCGTCGACGCCCGAGTTGGCGAGCGCGTCCCGGAAGCAGGTCATCACCTGCGTCAGCCCGGGATCGATCGACGTGACGTGGTGTGCGTCGTGTGACATCGCGCCACCCAGCAGGTGCAGGTACGGCGCGGACGCGTGGCTCGACAGCACCATCGCGACCGACGCCTCGCCGACGGTGAAGCCGCGACTGCCCTCCTGGAAAGGACGGCATCCGTCCAGCGGGTCGGTGTCGGTGACCGCGACGCCGAGCCGCACGAAGTGGCTCACGTTCTCCGGCGTGGCGGAGAGGTCGGTGGCCACCAGCACCACGTCGTCCACCACGCCGGCGTCGAGCCACGACTTCGCCGTGATCAGCGCGGCGTTGCCGGAGGCGCACATCGCGGACACGTTCATCGCCGGGCCGTGGAAGCCGTACTCCTTCATGAGGGTCGACATCGGCGTGGACGGCATGAGGGCGAGGAACTCCCGCACCGGTACGTGCCGGTCGCGGGCGAGGTAGAAGTCCCGCCAGAGATCCACTTCGCCCAGCACCACCGCGTGCAACAGGCCGACCCGGCGACCAGGGATCCAGCCGTGCTGGCCGGCGTCCACGATCGCCTCGCGTGCGGCGGCCCGCATCGCCCGGACGAACCGGCTCGGCCCGTCCTCGGGAGCGCCGCCATCCGGTACGAGCGCCACCCACGCGTCACCCGGTCCGTATCCGCTGACCAGGTGGGCGGCGGGTTTGCCGCTCACCAGGCCGTCCCACAGCGGCGCACGGCCCCAGCCGTACCCGCTGACCACGCCGATGCCACAGATGCCGATCATGTCCGGTCCTTTCCTCGGGGTCATGCCCGTCAGAGCGGACTCAGTTGCGCAGACCTGACGACAACCACGCGGTGACATGGGGCGGACTCGTGTTGCGGCGGAACGCGCGCAGCCAGTCCCGCACCGTGGTCTCGGGCAGTCCGAGGCTCAGCGCGACCCGCCGATAGCCCTTACCGCCGACGTGTGCGGTGACCGCTTCCCGGACAACGGGCGCCGCGTACGCCCGCCGCGGCAGCATCCAATCGGGCAGCAGCACGTGAGTGCGGCGGCAGCCGGCGCATCTGGCCCTGCGCGGGCGGACCTTCCGATCCGCGACCCCCCGCAACCGCACCACGCGTTCGCGTGCGGTGCCCCACGGCCGCAACGCTCCCCGGCACGCCGGGCAGCTGAGCCGTCCGGCCCGCAGCGACTCCTCCAGCGCGGAATTCGTCCCGCTCACCACCTGCATGCCCAATTCTCGTCAGGTTCGTCCCCGGCCTGCCGTTGAGAGCGGTATGGACACAGCGAAGCTGGACGAGGGAGCGAAGCTCGGCGAGGGCGTCGTCGATCTGGCGCCGTCCGCGGATGCCGCGGTCATGTGGTGGTTCGACCTCACGACGAACTGCGCCACGTGGATGTCCGGTATGGCCAATCTGCTCGGGACACCGCACGAGACGGACGCCGAGATTCGTCCCCGGCTGGTGGCCCTCCTCGAACCGTTGGTCGTCGCCGCCCGCACCGCCGCGGTGTGGCAGGACTTCGCCCTCGAACAACCGCACGTGCTGCCGGACGGCACCACGAAGTGGATCCAGCTGCGGGCCTGCGTGTCCGGCGACGCCACGGCGAAGAGCCTGACGGGCGTCGCCACCGACGTGACGAAGCGGCACGTGGACCGGCAGGCGCTCGCCGATCTCGCCGACCGCTACCGGCTGCTCGTCGAGCTCAGCCCCGACGCGATCGTGGTGCACGAGGCGGGCGTGCTGACCTACACCAATCCTGCGGGGATCCGCTTCCTCGGCGCGCGTTCGGCCGACGAGATCGTCGGCCACCCGATCACCGACTTCGTCCATCCGGCCTCGGTGCCGGAGATGATGCGCCGGATCAGCGCACTGTCCACACCGGGCGCGGCCTCCGAGCCCGCCGAGGCCGGCATCCTTCGGTTCGACGGGGGCACGGTCGACGTCGAGGTCGTGTCCGTGCGGACGACGTGGGAAGGCAGGCCCGCCTTCCAGGTGATCCTGCGCGACGTGACCGCGCAGAAAGCCGCGGCGGCCACCCTGCACTACCAGGCGGCGCTCGTCGCGCACGTCAGCGACGCGATCATCGCGACCACCGCAGAGGGCGTCGTGACGACGTGGAACCCCGCCGCCGAGACCGTGTACGGCCGGGCGGCGGCCGACGCCGTCGGCGAGCCGGTCGCCGACCTGGTCGGTGCGAGGCTCGATCCCGCCGCAATCGTGCGTGAGGGTGGCATGACCCGAGCGGTGCACCGGCGTTCCGACGGGGCCACCCTCGTCATCAGGGTGTCAGCCGCCGAGATGGACACCGGCTACGTGCTGGTGTGTGCGGACGAGACCGCGCGCCGCCGGGCGGAACAGCACTTCACGACGGTGGTCGCCTCGTTGGAGGAAGGAGTCCTCGTGGTGGGCTCGACCGGCCTGGTCGAGTCTGCCAACCCGGCGGCGGAACGCCTCCTCGGCATCCGCGAGGAACGCATCGTCGGCTCACCCACGACCGAGTGCCCGCTCTTCGACGAGAAGGGAGCCCGGCTGCGCGGCTCGGAGTACCCGTGTGTGCGGACCCGGCGGACGGGACTGCCCGAGAACGGGCGCGTCGTCCGCCTGCGTAGGCCCGACGGCCGGGACATCTGGCTGTCGGTGAGCTGTCGTCCGCTCAACCAGGTGAACACGTACCCGGCCACCGTGGTGGTCTCGTTCACCGACATCACCGAGCGGAGGTCGATCGCCGCCCGGCTGGAGCACGACGCCACGCACGACGCGTTGACGGGGCTCGCCAACCGGACGCTGGTCATCCGGCACCTGACGTCGCGAGCGGGCACGATGTCGGTGCTGTTCGTCGACCTCGACAAGTTCAAGGTCATCAACGACTCGCTCGGGCACACCGTCGGCGACAAGGTGCTCAGGATCGTCGGCGAGCGGCTGCGCAGGTGCGTCCGCGGCAGCGACCTCGTCGGCAGGCTCGGCGGCGACGAGTTCGTGCTCGTCGCCCGCGGTATGTCTCATCGCGACCTCGGCAGGCTCGCCGAGCACGTGCGCAACGCCGTTGCCGCCCCACTCCACGTCGACGGGCGGCAGCTCCACCTCGACGCGAGCATCGGCATCTCCACCGCTCATCCAGAGGATCCACGCAGTGGTGAGGACCTGCTGCGCGACTCCGACCTGGCGATGTACGAGGCGAAGTCCGAGGGGCGAGGCCGGCACGTGTTCTTCGACGTCGACCTCCGCGAAAAGATGCAGCGCCGCCTCCTGCTCGAACAGGACCTGCGCGATGCCGCGGCGAACGAGCAGCTCTCGGTCGTTTACCAGCCGATCGCCGACCTCAGGAGCGGCCGGGTGGTGTGCGTCGAGGCGCTGTTGCGCTGGACTCACCCGATCCACGGGGCGATCTCACCGGCCGAGTTCATCCCACTGGCCGAGGAGAGCGATCTGATCAACCCGATCGGTGACTACGTGCTGCGCACGACGATCGGGCAAGCGCCCCTCGTGCGCTCACGGGTCGGGCAGGACTGCCACCTGGCGGTGAACCTGTCGCCACGCCAGCTCGACGACCCCCGGCTGGTGGCCGCCGTGCGGGACACGCTGCGTACGACCGGCATCGCCCCCAACACGCTCTGGCTCGAGATCACCGAGAACGCGTTGATGAAGGATCCGGCGGTCGCCGCCCGCACGGTGAGCGCGCTGCGTGACCTGGGAGTGCGGCTCGCCATCGACGACTTCGGCACCGGCTACTCGTCGCTCGCCCAGCTTCGCAAGCTGCCGCTCGACCAGGTGAAGATCGACAGGTCCTTCGTCTCGGCGCTGGGCGAGTGTCGTGAGGCGGAGGCGATCGTCCGCAGCATCGTGATGATGGCGCACGCGGTGAACCTCACCGTCGTGGCCGAAGGCGTGGAGAACGCCTGCCAGCTCGACGTGCTGCGCCGGCTGGACTGCGATCAGGTGCAGGGTTTCCGCATCGGCAAGCCCACCTCGCCGGACCGCCTGCCGATCGGTCAACCGTCCACGGCGGGCAGGTAGACGTCGATCGTCGTGCCCACGCCGACGGTCGAGGAGATGACCAGTTCGCCGCCGTACTTGCGAACGATGCTGTACACCGTGGCCAGCCCGAGCCCGGTGCCCTGCCCGACCGGCTTGGTGGTGAAGAACGGATCGAGCACGTGCTCGAGCACGTCCGCGGGAATGCCGTGTCCGGAGTCCGCCATGGTGAGCTGGACGTAGCGGCCCGGCGCGAGCGGGCCGGTGTCCGCGTCGACGACGTGGTTGCGGGTGCGCAGGACGAGGGTGCCGCCGGTGGGCATCGCGTCCCGTGAGTTCACCGCGAGGTTGAGCACGATCTGCCCCAGCTGGCTGCTGTCGACGAAGATCCGCCACAGACCCGGGTCCTGGTCTTCGACGATCTCGATCATCGAGCTGAGCAGTGGCTCGAGCAGCGTCTCGATCTCGGCGAGGAACGCGTTCACGTCCACCGGCTCTGGACGGGCGATGTCGGGCTGGCCGAACGCCAGCAGCTGCGAGATGAGGCGAGTGGCTCTGGTGCCCGCCCGAATCACGCCGTCAAGGCATTTCCGCAGTGATTCGGCGACCGCGGCGTCCACGGCGCCGTTGTCCGCTCCCGCCTCGGCCGTCTCCTGGGCGATGCTCGCGTGCCCGAGGATGGACGTCAGGATGTTGTTGAAGTCGTGCGCTACGCCGGCGGCGAGCTGACCGAGGCTCTCGAGCCGCTCGGCCACCCGCAGCCGGTGGTCGAGTTCGCGCTGGCGTTGCTCCGCCCGGGTCTTCTCCGTGATGTCGTCGACGACCCCCACGCATTGAAGCATCCGTCCGTGTTCGTCGTAGGCGTTGTGCAGGCTGATGTCGAGCCATCGGTCGTTGCCGGGACGCTTGACCTGCCACTGGTTGCGGATCAGCCCGTCCTGCCTGCCCGCGAGCACCTCCGCGAGTTCGCCGTCACCACGCAGACCCATGGCGTCCTGCCAGGCGAGGCTGGTCAGCTGATCCGCCGGGCGGCCGAGGATCGTGGCGAGCCGGTTGTTGACGTTGACCGCCTGTCCTTCCGCGTCGACGAGGAGAATCCCCACCGGGGCCGACTCGGCCATCAACCGGAACTGTTGTTCGCTGCGCTGCGTCTCGCGGACCTTCTCGACCAGCTTGGTGTTGACGATGCGCAGGTGCTCGCGCGTCAGGCCCTCGTCGATCGGGACCGGTGTGCAGGTCCGCTCGCCGCCCAGTTCGGCGTTGATGACGTCGAGCAGCTTGCCGGGGTCGTCGGTCTTGGTCAGGACGTGGCGGACGCCGTACCCGAGTGCGAGCGGAGCTGCCTCGTGGTCCAGGTAGTTGGCCGTCGCGAAGATCACCGGAACTCCGGCCGTCTCCGGTTTGGCCCGCAGCTCACGCACGAGCTGGTAGCCGTCCATCCGCGGCATCATCACGTCGGTCACCACGAGGTCGGGAATCTCGTCGGCGATCCGATCCAGCGCTTCCACACCGTCGCCGGCCTCCAGCACCCGGTGCCCGTGGTGCGTGAGCAGTGTGCGCATCAGGTCGAGGTTGATCGGGAGGTCGTCGACGATCAGGACAGTCGCCATGCGCTCATCTCCTGGTGCGTCGAGGTTTCCCACACCGTATGAACGCCGGGTCGGCGTGCAACTCGATCTTGTACGGAGCGCTACATCCCCGCGGTGGCGCGGCTGGCGCGCTCGTAACCGATGCGCAGATCGGTGACCACCGCCGCGGCGCCCGCGAGGTCGCCGGCCTTGAGCCGCAGGCTGAGCTCGCCGCAGGCGTTCACCACGTCGATGGCGCCGACGTGACCCGCGAGACTGGTCAGGTCGTGTGCCTGCTCCCTGGCCGTCTGGCTGTCACCGGCGGCGACGGCCGCCGCGATGGCGTCGATGTGGCGGGGCCCCGCGGTGTGGAACGCGCTGAGCACGCGCGCGGCGAGGTCGCCTGGTTCGGCGGGGCGGCCGAACCGGAGTTGGGCGAGCCGTTCGGCGATCGCCGTCTGCAGATCCTGGTCCGAAATAGCCATGTCGATTCACCCTTGCGGGGCAGCGGTTTTGCAACTTTTCGCATCTACATTACGCCGCATGGAGTACTCGGCAAGGGTGTCGCTCCGTTCACCGCGCGTCGTCCGGGCGACCGTCGTGATCGTTGTCGTGATCAACGGCATCGCGTTGCTCGGGCATGCCACGGGCCTGCGGATGCTGGCGTCGATCGTTCCCGGCGCCTCTCCGATGAGGCCTGTCGTGGCGCTGATGCTCGCGCTCTCGGGGATCGCGTTGTGGTTGATCGCGCCCGAGACGACGGGCACGGCACGGCGACGCACGGGGCAGGCACTGGGCCTGCTCGTGACGCTGGTCGGGGCGCTGGTGCTGGCCGAGTACCAGACCGGGCTGCACCTCGGTGTCGACACGCTGCTGTTCCCCGACCGGGTGGCGCAGTGGGCGGTCACCGACTTCCCCGGACGTCCGTCACCGCACACCGCGATCGCGTTCGTGCTGACCGGTCTCGCCTTGGCGTTGCTGGACATCGACGGCAGGCGTGGCCACCGGCCGGCCGCCGTCCTGGCGCCGGCCGGTGCTCTGGTGGCCGTCGTCGCGCTGCTCGGCCACGCCTATGGCCTGGTGTACCTCTCTGGTGACTCGCGAATCGGTCAGATGTCGTTCAGCACGGCGGTGAGCCACATCGCCCTGTCCGTCGGCCTGCTGGCCTGCCGTCCGAACCGGACGACGGCCAGGGTGTACCTCGGCGGTGCGGAGAGCGGAGAGGTGTTGCGCCAGTTGAGGTTGGCGATTACCGCGCTGCTCGTGCTGTTCGGCTTGCTGCTGAACGCGGTGGGCAGCAAGGACGCCGACTCCCGGAACGCGGTCATCACGGTGTCCACCGCTGCGACGGTCCTGATCCTGTACGTGGTGTTCCTGCGCGCGGGGTCCGATTTGGACAGAGCGGCTCGGACGCAGCGGAAACTGCTCGCCGAGCTGCGCGGGGAACGGGACTTCAACCGCACGGTGCTGCGGTCACTGCGCGAAGGCGTGCTCATCGCCGATCCCAGCGGGAGGGTGCTGGAAGTCAACCCCCGCTGGTGCGAGATCACCGGACATCCCAAGGAGAAAGCAGTCGGTGTCGAACCGCCGTACCCGTGGCTGCCGCTCAGCTCCGGCGCACCTGCCGCGGATGACGTGGAGGAAGACGTACTCCTGTGCCGCCACGACGGGAGTGAGATCGCCGTTCAGGTGACCACCGCGAAGGTGCGCGATGGGGAGGGGATCCGGCTGGTCGTGAGCAGCTATCGGGATCTCACCGCGCGCAACGAGGCCGAGGCTGAGCGGCGACGGGCCGCTGAGCGACTCGACCACTTCTTCGACATCTCGACGGACCTGCTGTGCATCGCGGGCACCGATGGCTACTTCAAGCACCTCAACCCCGCCTGGGAACGCGCACTCGGCTACACCGTCGAGGAACTGATGAGCAGGCCGTACCTCGACTTCATCCATCCCGATGACGTGGCGAGGACGATGGCCGAAAGCGTCCGGCAGATCGCGTTGAGCCAGAACACGGTGATGTTCGAGAACCGGTATCGCTGCCGCGACGGCTCCTACCGATGGCTCAGCTGGAACGCGGTCCCCATCGAGGGTGAGGGACTCGTCTACGCCGTGGCCCGCGACACCACGGCACAGCGTGCGGCCGACGACGCGGGCGCACGCCTGGCCGCCATCGTCAACGGCACCGACGACGCCATCATCGGCCAGACCCTCGACGGCGTCATCACCAGCTGGAACCCTGCCGCTGAACGTCAGTACGGCTACACCGCCGAGGAAACCATCGGCCGGTCCATCGAGCTGATCGTGCCCGTCAACGAACGAGAGGAGCTCGCGCGGCTCCAGCACACCGACGGCGAACAGTCGATCCGGCTGCACGACACCGTGCGAGTCCGCAAGGACGGCAGCCGGGTGCACGTGGAGGTGAGCGTGTCGCCGATTCGCGACAGCACCGGCAAGATCGTCGGCGTGTCGTCCATAGCCCGTGACGTCACCGAGCGCATCAAGGCCGAACAACGGTTCCGGCAACTCGTCCTCGCCGCGCCCGATGCGATGCTGATCGTCGACGAGCACGGCACGATCGCTCTTGTCAACGAACAGACAGAGCGCCTTTTCGGTTATGGCCGTGAGGACCTGGTCGGCCAGTCGATCGAACTGCTGATCCCGGCCCGGTTGCGGGAGACGCACGTCGGTCACCGGCAGCGCTACCTCAAGGACCCCCGCCACCGCCGGATGGGCACCGGCATCGAACTTGCCGGCCTGCGCCGTGACGGCAGCCAGATCCCGGTGGAGATCAGCCTCGCACCACTGGACACCGAACAGGGCACGATGGTCTCGGCGGCGATCCGCGACATCAGCGAACGTCGTGAGGCCGAACAGAAGCTCGCCGACGCCCGCGACAAGGCGGTGGCCGCCGCGGAGCTCAAGTCGCAGTTCGTCGCCATGGTCAGCCACGAGATCCGAACGCCGATGAACGGCGTCATCGGCCTGGCCGACCTCCTGCTGGACACCCCGCTGGCGTCCACTCAGCGACGCTACGTCGAGGCGATCCACACCTCCGGCAGGGCACTGCTGTCGATCATCAACGACATCCTGGACTTCTCCAAGATCGAAGCGGGCAAGCTCAAATTGGTTGAAACCGACTTCGAGCTGGACGAGGTCCTCGAGGAGGTCGTCCAGGCGGTAGCCCAAGCCGCCCGCGACAAGCACGTCGAAGTCGTCTGCGACTACCCGCCGAACCTGCCCACCGCACTCCGAGGCGACGACGGCCGGCTGCGCCAGGCATTGCTCAATCTCCTGGGCAACGCCGTCAAGTTCACCGAAGAGGGCAGCGTGCTGCTGCGTGCGGAACCGCTGGCAGACGACAGCTGCCAGGTCACCTTCACCGTCCTCGACACCGGCATCGGCATCGCCCCGGAGGACCTGGCTCGCCTGACCGAACCGTTCTCCCAGGCCGACGCCGCCAGTACCCGCAGGTACGGGGGCACAGGTCTCGGTCTGACGATCACCCGGCAGCTCGTGGAACTGATGGGCGGCACCCTGGAAATGACCAGCCAGCTCAAGCAGGGCAGTCGTTTCTGGTTCACGGTCGAGTTCGCGCCCCAAGAAAACCCGCTGGCCAAGCACACTCGCGTCCCGCTGCGCAACCACATGACCGGCAACCGGCTGCTCGTCGTCGATGACAACCCGACCAACCTGCACCTGATCAGCAGGCACGCCAAGGCGTGGGGCATGAACCCGACCGCGGTGTCCGACGGTCTCGCCGGCCTGGAACATCTGCGCGAGGCGGCACGCGCCAGCCGTCCGTTCGAGCTGGCCGTCGTAGACCAGCACATGCCGAACCTGGACGGCGTCGGCCTGATCCACGCCATCGCCGCTGACGCGAACATCCCGCCCGTCCAGGTCGTCCTGCTGACCTCGGGCTCGTACCACGACGACCGGCACGCCGAGAACGCGGGCGCGGCGGCCATCCTGCCGAAACCGATCGGTCCGTCGCAGCTCTACAACTGCCTGCTCGAGATCGTCACCCCGGACGCGTCGCCCCCGCCTCCGCGAGGCTCGGTGGAGACGATCACCACCGTGAGCCGCGGCCGGATCCTGCTGGCCGAGGACAACGAGATCAACCAGATGGTCGCCGTGGAAACCCTCACCAGGATGGGCTACCAGGTGGACGTGGCCCAGGACGGACACGAGGTCCTCGAACTGGCGGGCACCAAGCCGTACGTGGCGATCCTGATGGACTGTCAGATGCCCAGAATGGACGGCTACACAGCCACTGCCGAGCTGCGCAGGCGCGAGGGGGGCGGCAGGCGCATTCCGATCATCGCCATGACAGCACACGCACTAGCCGAGGACCGCCAGCGCTGTCTGGCCGCGGGCATGGACGATTACCTGACCAAACCCATCGACACCAGCAAGCTGCAGCGCGCCCTCGACGAGTGGTGCGTCGGCACCAGAGCTTGATGATGACGGCCCGGAACGGAAGATGACCGGAACGGCCACGCCGCTCGCACCGTCTGCGCCGTGTTCCGCGGAACGCTGCGGTTGGGCGGATGGGCCTCGCGCGCGGTCTGGCTGCGGTGGCGGGGCAGCCGTGCTGCAAACCTTGCAACTCCGGGTGATTGTCGTAGATGTCCTATGTAGACCGATGCGAACAGCGTGCACCCACCCTTGCAACCGAGTTGCACCTGTACTGCAACCGAACGTGCCGGCGTCAGGGGTATCCGCCGATCAAGCCCTTCGACAGGGAGCCCGATACCGCAGGGGAGATCAACAATGCGCGCATGCCGTCGCGGCTGGACGCTCGCCGCCGTACTGGTCACACTCGCCGGAGCCGTCGGCGTCGCTGGTGCCTCCGCGCAGGACACGATCCGGCCGGTGCAGGGGAAACCCGTGAAGGACCTGTACATCGTGGTGCTACCTGACCTCGTGGCCGTGCCGACGCTCGTCGCGTCGGCGCTCACCACTTTGTACGGCGGGGAGGTACGCCACGTCTGGTCGGCCGCGCTCAAGGGGTTTTCGGTGGAGATACCCGAGAACAAGGCGATACAGCTGGCCGCCGACGCCCGTGTCGCCTACGTCGAGCCCGTCGTCGAGATGGAGCTCAGTGACACCCAGACCAGCGCGACCTGGGGCCTGGACCGCACCGACCAGCGCACCCTGCCCCTGGACACCAAATACACCTATCCCGCCACCGCCAGCAACGTCACCGCCTACATCCTCGACACCGGTATCCGCACCGGCCACGCCGAGTTCGGCGGGCGGGCCCGGGTCGGGTTCGACGCGATCGGCGACGGCCGCAACGGGCAGGACTGCCAGGGCCACGGCACCCACGTCGCGGGCACCGTCGGCGGCACCACCTACGGCATGGCCAAGCAGGTCAAACTCGTCGCCGTGTGAGTCCTGAACTGCCAGGGCTCGGGGACCAGTGAGCAGATCGTGAACGGCATCAACTGGGTCACCCAGAACGTCGTCCGGCCCGCCGTGGTCAACCTCAGCCTGGGTGGTGGCGCGAACTCCGCGATCGACCAGGCCGTCCGCACCTCCATCGCCTCCGGTCTGACCTATGCCGTCGCGGCGGGTAACGGCAACGCGCAGGGTGTGGCGCAGGACGCCTGCACCGTGTCCCCGGCCCGTGTGGGCGAGGCGATCACCGTGGGTGCGGTGGACAAGACCGACACCAAGGCCTCCTTCTCCAACTACGGCACCTGCGTCGACCTGTTCGCCCCCGGCGTGTCCATCACCTCCGCCACCTACGCCTCCAACACCTCGGCCGGCGCCATGAGCGGCACCTCCATGGCCACCCCGCACGTCGCCGGCGCCGCCGCCCTGCACCTCACCACCAACCCCGCCGCCACACCGGCACAGGTGCAGGCGTCGATGACGGCCAACGCCACCACCAACCA
The DNA here is from genome assembly GCF_011067745.1 of Lentzea alba. GTDB lineage: Bacteria > Actinomycetota > Actinomycetes > Mycobacteriales > Pseudonocardiaceae > Lentzea > Lentzea alba. The sequence continues at coordinate 740,525 of NZ_JAAMPJ010000001.1, read as the reverse complement.
CGTCACCAACGCCACGACCGGTTCCCCGAACCGCCTGCTGTACACCGGACTCACGGCCGCTGTGCCGAAGGTGTTCAGCACAGCAACTGACGTCCCCATCCCCGGTACCGGCACCGCGCAGAGCCCGATCACCGTCGCCACCGTGAACGGCAACGCGCCCGCGACCCTGAAGGTGGGCGTGGACATCAAGCACACCGCCCGCGGTGACCTGGAACTCGACGTCATCGCCCCGGACGCCACCGTCTACCGGCTGCGCAACGCGAGCCTCGTCGACTCCACCGACAACCTCGCCGCCACCTACACCGTCAACGCGTCCGCCGAGGCCGCCGCTGGAGTCTGGAAACTGAAAGTGCAGGACACGTACCGCGCCAAGGACGCCGGCTACATCGACTCCTGGCAACTCACCTTCTAGCCCCGATGCCGTGTGGCTAAGCGTTGGTCTGGCTGCCAAGGCGCTGAAACGGACAACGGAGTTCCTGCCAGAACAGTCGGCCAGGATCATTGCTCTGCGAACAACTCCGTTGCGTGCACCACCTGTCACCACCCGTGAAGTCGTTGTGGCACAGGATCATTCGCACCAGGACATCCGCGTGTGATCAACGCCGAGATCATCACCAGCGCCGGGCGCCACCGGGAACCTTGACGACAACGACGAACGCCCAACTAAACGCCCAACTACACGGCGTGGTTCCAGACCAGTGCCCTGATCGCCTGGGATGCGGTACCTCAACGGGAGTTCCTCGCCGCGGTTCCAGTCGCCACCCGGCGGCGCTCATGATCGGTACGGCTGGCGGCGGTCGGCCTGTTTGGACGTCCTGCCTGGTGAATGGGGCGTTCAACGCCTTCCATGGCCAACGCGAACGCCATGAGAAGCAGCGGAGTGAACAGCGCGATCCACACAACCGCTGAATACCCTGTGGCACGTCAAGCCCAACGTCGCGAACGTCAGCCTTTCGGTTGAACTCGGGTCATGGTCGGTGGTGGGGGACTGGACATGTGGATGAACTGCTCAGGCAGCAGCGGGTGGCATCGTCCGCTGGATGTCGGTGAGGGCTCGCCGGCGTCATGATCGTGCTCGTCTGAGACGAGGACGCGGCAGCGGTGATTGCTGTGCGGCCTTCGAGGATCAGGTTCGCCCACTGTTCGAGGCGCTTCGGCTAGAGATCCACTACGACTGCGAAACGAGGACTGCCATGTCGAATCACCCTGACCGGAGACACGGTCGGAGCAGCAGAAAGGGCCGCGACCGAGGCGGTCGCGGCCCTTCCGAAGCAACGCTCTGCTCGTGGTGAGCAGGCCTGCGTGGTGCCCCCGGCAGGATTCGAACCTGCGCACCCGCCTCCGGAGGGCGGTGCTCTATCCCCTGAGCTACGGGGGCCGTAGCTACGTGGAAGATCCTAGCGCACGTTCGCGCCTCGTTTGACACGGACCCCGGCAGGACGGCCGAAGGTGGTGTCCGTCACCTCCGCGCCTGGTCGGGAATGCCGCCGATTGCACTCATGCGCATGTCGCTATATGTTGCTGGACATGGGCCACGGGCATGGGCACGGAACGGTGTCTGCGAGCGGGAAGCACGCCGGCAAGCTGTGGATCGCGTTCGGGATCGGCGCGGTCTTCATGGTGGTCGAGTTCGTCGTGGGGTTCGCGACGTCCTCGCTGGCCCTGATCTCCGATGCCGCGCACATGCTCACCGACGTGCTCGGTATCGGGATGGCGCTGGCCGCGATCCTCGTGGCCAAACGAGCCAAGGCCGGCAAGAACCGCACGTTCGGGTTTTACCGGGCCGAGGTGCTGGCGGCGCTCGCCAACGCGGTGTTGTTGTTCGGGGTTGCCGGGTACGTGATCTACGAGGCGGTCGGGCGGTTTCAGGACCCGCCGCAGGTGCCCGGGTGGCCGGTGCTGATCGCGGCGAGCTTGGGGTTGGTGGCGAACCTCGTCAGCTTCGGCGTGCTCAAGGAAGGCGCCAAGGACAGCATCAACGTCAAGGGTGCGTACCTGGAGGTGCTCGCTGACCTCATCGGGTCGGTGGGTGTGCTGATCTCCGCGCTGGTCACGATCACCACGGGTTGGAAGTACGCGGACCCGATCATGGGTGTGCTGATCGGTGTGTGGGTGCTGCCGCGGACGTACGGGCTGGCCAAGAACGCGTTGCACATCCTGTTCCAGCACGCGCCGGAACGCCTTGACGTCACCGAGATCCAGAAGGCTCTCACCGAACTTCCCGGTGTCACGGAGGCGCACGACCTGCACGTGTGGACGCTCACGAGCGGGATGGAGGTGGCTTCGGCGCACCTCGCGACGGCTGAGGACGCCGATCATGAGAGCGTGCTCAAGGCCGCGCAGTCGTTGCTGGCCGGCAAGTACCACATCGAGCACGCGACGCTGCAGGTCGAGGGTGGCTCGTCAGCGCAGCGGTGCCGGGAGCTTTCGTGGTGAGGCGGGCAGGTCGCGGATGACGTCCTTGGTGGACGGGGCGCCGGTCCGTGACGGAACAACTGGTTTGCGGGGTGGTGGCACGGCGGCCCAGACGCGGCCTCGCTCGAACGGCACCACAACAGCCTCCCAGTCACCGCAGATGAATGCCAAGATCTCATCGAAGTATGTCTGAAGGGGATAGATCCTTTCAGGTGAATGAGAAAGGCCGCGCTCCGTGACGGAACGCGGCCTTTCCGGTGTGTACGAGATCAGTTGGTCACTACAGAGCAGTGCACTGTCCTGCCTTCGGCCCCTTCACGTCGTTCGCGAAGCCGTTGTTCGACGGCTCCGGGTTGTTGCCCGTGCAGGACAGCGGGCCGCCGACGGTCGAGAAGGCCACGACGGACCTGGTCTTGTTCGACGTCAGTGACACAGGGCCACCGACCGAGGTGTTCTCCACGGCGGCTTCCGTCGACGAACCGTGGACCGTCACCGGGCCGCCCACGCGCGTGCCCACGAGCACCACGGAGGCCGCGTCCGCCGCGGAGAGCGGGCCCTTGATCTCGCCGCCGAAGACGTACAGCGTCGCGCCGCGGGCGACGGTCACCGGACCGTTGATAGTGGCACCGTCCACATAGGTCACGCCCTTCACCTGCAGCGGGCCGTTGACCGTGCCCGTCACGGTGGTGGTGGGCGCCGGCAGCGGCTTCGACAGCAGCTCGAACTCCGCCAGCGCGACGTCCTCCGAGAACTCCACCCGGTAGAAGTTGTAGCGGCCCGGCGAGGCGATCTTGAACGACCGGGTGTACTGCTGCCACTGGAAGTTCTCACCGGAGCGCTTGTCGACGGTCGCCCACGTCTTGCCGTCGTAGGAGGCCTTCAGCTCCCACGACGACGGGGACTTGCCCGTCTTCGCGTTGGTCAGCGTGTAGAACTCCGCCTTCTCCTTGGCGTCCGCCGCCTTGAAGTCGAACGAACGAACCACAGCGGACGTCGTGGAGTTGTTGTCCACGAGCGCACCGACACCTACCCCGGCCGAGACATCACGCAGCGGCGTCGGAACCGCGTCGCCCTTGGTGATCGAGTCCGGCACGTCGTTCACGCCCGTGCCCCACGCCGACGGCTGGGGGCCCATGTCGAAGTCGATCGTGGCACCGGCCGCGAGCACGTCGTGCGGCAGCGACGTCTTGTTCCACGTCTTGCCGTTGACCTTCACGCCCTGCACGTAGATGTTCTTCGCGCTGTTCTTCGGTGCGTTGATGACGAGCTTCTTGCCGTTCTCCAGCGACACCGTCGCCTTCTTGAACAGCGGCGAACCGATCGCGTAGGCCGGCTTGCCCATCTGCAGCGGGTAGAAGCCCAGCGACGAGAACAGGAACCACGCGGACATCTCGCCGTTGTCCTCGTCACCGGCGTAGCCCTGGCCCTGCTCCGAGCCCACGTACAGGCGCGACAGGATCTCGCGCACCTTCTCCTGGGTGCCCGAGGGCTTGCCCGCGTAGTTGTACATGTAGGCGATGTGGTGCGACGGCTGGTTGGAGTGGCCGTACTGGCCCATCCGCACGTCCCGCGCCTCGACCATCTCGTGGATCACGCCGCCGTAGCCGCCGGGGAACTTCGCGGTCTCCGGCGTCGTGAAGAACGAGTCGAGCTTGGCGGCCAGCTTGTCCCGCCCGCCGTACAGGTTCGCGAGGCCCTGTCCGTCGTGCGGCACCGTGAACGCCATGTTCCAGCCGTTCGTCTCGGTGTAGTCGTAGCGCCAGTCCTGCGGGTTGTACTTCGCCGGGTCCTCGACGCGCCACGAGCCGTCGGTGTTGCGGCCCTGGAAGAAGCCGATCCGCTGGTCGAACGTCAGCACGTAGTTCTGGGCGCGGTTGAGGAAGTACTCGTGCTCTTCCAGGTACCGCTTCTCACCAGTCTTCTCGTGCAGCGACTTCGCCATCGACGCGATGCCGAAGTCGTTGAGGTAACCCTCGATCGCCCACGACCACGCCTCGTGTTCCATCTGGTCGTGGCCGGTCCAGCCGAGGAAGATCGACCGGTCCATGCCCTTGCGGCCGACCGCGCTGTTCGGCGGCAGCACGGACGCGTTCTTCACCGCCGCGTCGTAGGCGGCCTTGATGTCGAAGTTGTTGACGCCCTTCAAATACGCGTCCGCGAACGCCACGTCGGAGCTCGTGCCGGTCATCAGGTCCGCGTAACCGGGGGAGGACCAGCGCGACACCCAGCCGCCCTCCCGGTACTGCTCGACGAAGCCGTCGGCCATCTCGCCCGCCTTGGACGGGGTGAAGAGGCTGTAGGCGGGCCAGGTGGTGCGGTAGGTGTCCCAGAAGCCGTTGTTGACGTAGATCTTGCCGTCCACGATCTTCGCGCCGGTCTTCGTCGGCGTGTTCTCACCGACCGCCGGCGACACCGGGGACGCGTACCGCAGCTTGTCGCCGACCTTCTCGTAACCCGAGTTCGGGTACAGGTAGAGCCGGTACATGTTGGAGTACAGCGTGATCAGCTGGTCCTCGGAGGCGCCCTCCACGGAGATGATGCCGAGGATCTTGTCCCACGCGGCCTGCGCGCGGTCGCGCACGGCGTCGAAGGAGTCCGAGGGCTTGATCTCCTGGTCCAGGTTCGACTTCGCCTGGTCGACCGAGATCAACGAGGTGGCGATCCGCAGCTCGACGGTCTTGTCACCGAACGAGAAGTAGCCGCCGACGTTGTCGCGGCCGAAGCCGGAGAGCTTGCCGCTCGCCGTCACCGGCTTGTCGACCTTGCCGTAGACGAACAACCGGGTCGTGCCCGCGGACCCGATCCGCACGTCCGAGAAGCCCGTGACGACACCGTTCGCCGCGTCCAGCGTGAGGCCGCCGGAGTTGTTGACGTTGTCGAACACCAGGTTCTTCTGCGCGCCGTCGGTGAACGTGAACCGGAAGGCCGCCGCGTGGTCGGTCGGCGCGATCTCGGTCTTCAAGCCGTTCTCGAAGGTCACGCCGTAGTAGTGCGCCTTCGCGATCTCGTTGTCGTGCTTGAACGGCAGCGCCCGCAGCGCGCGGTCCTGCGTCGGGGCCTTGTCCGACGGCATCACCTGGAACGTCTGCCGGTCACCCATCCACGGGCTCGGCTCGTGCGACGCGGTGAACGCCTGCAGCGTCGGGAGGTTCTGCGCGTTGTTGCGCTGCTGGTACTCGTACAGCCAGCTCGCCGAGCCCGCGTTGGTCATCGGCGTCCAGAAGTTGAAGCCGTGCGGCACCGCGGTCGCCGGGAAGTTGTTGCCCCGGGAGAACGTGCCGTTCGAGTTCGTGCCGCGCGTGGTCAGCACGTAGTCCGACGGCTTCGCGTACTGCTTGTGCACGACATCGCCGATCTTGATGTCGTCGTACCAGGCACCGAACTCCGTCGGGCCCTTGGGGCCGTCGTAGGCGACGAGGATCCGCTTGATCGTCTTGCCGGCCGCGACCGTGCCGATCGTGGACGCCACCTTGTTCCACTGGTTGGCGTACAGGAACTTGCCCGCGCCCTGGCCCTGTGGCGACAGCACCGCGCCGTGCTGGTCGACCGCCTTGAGGTCGCTCAGATACGTCCCGTCGGAGAACGCCAGGTCCACCGACGAGTACGTGCTCGGGTAGTTCAGGTTGTCGGTCACGAAGTCCGGGAAGATCAGGTACGACAGCTCGGTGTTCGGCTTGACGGGGATGTCGACGTCGAACACCTTGTTGTAGCTGTAGCCCCGGCCCTCCGCGAGGTGCCGGCCCTGTGCCCGGAACGCCCGCACGCCCGTCCAGCCGACGCGGGACTTCGACGTGTAGCCGGTCGTCGGGCCCTTGCCGGGGGCGCTGCGCATGTTCGGCGGCGGAGGGTTGTCGGATCCGTCGGAGAGCTGCACTTCGGCCAGCTGCACGATGTTGGTGGAGCCGTTGTTGAGCGTGATGTCCAGCTTGTAGTGCGCGTACTCCTGCGGCGCCGCGATGTCGTAGATCTTGGTGTGCAGGCGCTCGGCGAACGTCTCACCGGTGCGGGTGTCGAGCACGGTCCAGTCCGTGCCGTTGGCGGAGCCCTGCAGGGTCCAGTTCTTCGGGTCGCGTCCCGGCTCGTCGTTGGCCGACGTGAGCGAGTACTTCCTGATCATCTGCGGCTGGGGGAACCGGAACGTCGCCCAGCCGGTGGTGGCGAAGACCAGCCACTTGGTGTTGATGCTGCCGTCGACGAGGTTTTCCTTCACCTCGTTGGATTCCTCGTACTCGCCGTTGGCCTGGACCTCGAGCACCTTCTCGGACACGTTGCCGGGGATGTCCGTGCCGTTCGAACCCGTCACGCCCGCCGACTTCGGTTTGCCGGCTGCATCGGTCTCGACCGTGTTCGCCCACGACGGTTGCGGTTGACCGTCCTCAAAGGACGACGAAAAGCCCACGCCTGACTCCTCTGGTGCGGCGGCCGCGTGGCCGTTGGTGACGCCGCACACCAGTGTCGCAGTGATCGCAACGCTCAACAGAGTCCTGGTTCGTCTTTGCCCCAGTTGCCTCATTGCAACCCTTCCGCCGCCTGACCTGCCCCGTTCGCGTGGGAGCGTTTCGGCAGCTGACATCGTTGTCAAGGGATCGAACGGAAACTGTCTTCGAACCTGTCCTATCAACAGTCGCGCGCGTGGACCATTGGTCAAGACCTAGACTCGATCGGTGACCGACCGCAAGCCGCCAGAGGTGGGTACACCAGCGGGCATGCGCGTGCTCAACCAACGCGCTGTACTGGATCGGTTGCGCCGTCTGGGTGCCGCCACGCGGCCGCAGATCGCCAAGGACACCGGGTTGTCCAAGCCGACGGTCGGACAGGCTCTCCTCGATCTCGAACGCCACGCGCTGGTACGTCCGATCGGCCGTACGACGTCGGGTCCGGGCCGTTCCGCCGTGGTCTACGAACCGAACCCGGCCGCGGGATACGTGCTGGGCGTCGACATCGGCCGCGAACGGATCCGGGCGGCCGTCGCCGATCTGGGCGGGTCGGTGGTGGCCCGCGTGGACGAGCGCAACCGCGCCCGGTCGGCCCCCACGCTGGTGCGCACGGTCACCGAGCTGGCGTCGCGCACCGCGGCGGACGCGGGGCTCGCTCTGGCCGACGTCGTGGTGAAGGTGATCGGCAGTCCCGGTGTCATCGACCAGCGCTCACGGGTCGTGCGGCACGCGCCGAACCTGCCGGGCTGGGAGTCCGCCGGCGTGCTGGACGGGCTGGAGACGTCGCTCGGGCCGGTCGTGGTCGTGGAGAACGACGCCAACCTGGCGGCGTTGGGGGAGCACGTCTACGGGGCGGCTCGCGACGCACGCGTGTTCGTGTGCGCGACGGTCGGAACCGGTGTGGGCATGGGGATCGTCGTGGACGGCGTGTTGTTCCGCGGCGCGCACGGGGCGGCGGGCGAGGTCGGCTTCCTGCCGTTCGGCAGGTCCACAACGGACGTCCAACGTGGACAGTTCGAGGACGCTGCCGCGGCGGAGTCCGTGGTGGCGCTGGCTCGTGAGCGCGGACTGCCGGCGCGTTCGGCTCGTGAGGTGTTCACGGCAGCGCGATCCGGTGGCGCACAAGCACTCGAAGTCGTGCGGGTGGAGGCGGAACGGCTCGCGTTCCTGGTGGCCGCGGTGTCCGCGGTGGTCGATCCTGAACTGGTCGTGCTGGGTGGCGGCGTCGGGTCGAACGTGGACCTGCTGCTGTCGCCTTTGGAGGCCGCGCTGCGGACGATGACCCCGCTGGCTCCACCGATCGTGGCCGGCGCGCTGGGTGACGGCGCGGTGCTCTCCGGAGCCCTCGCGATGGGCCTGGACGCGGCCCGTGAATTGGTCTTCGAAGTTACTCTCTGAGAGTAGTTGAGCAGACCTCACCTGGTAATTCACTCATATGTCGTATCTGTGAACGGTGATTTGTGGCTTAGCGTTACCGGCACCTCCTCCTGGAGGGTGTTGTGTCCTTCCGTTGCAAGGGGAGTCGGTAGGGGGATGCGGGGGACGTAGCCCCCTACCGGCCGTGCACTGGGCAGTGCCGCGCCCGCACCATCAGCCTGCCCAGTGCAGTCAACGGCCTAGCAGCGACACGCCACTAACGGGGCGTGGGCCGGTGCACGTTCGTCGCCGTCGACTCGCGATGAGCCGAGTCCGCGATCCACCGCCCCGGGATGGACGCGTCGACCACGCCCTGCTCAAGCCACGTGTAGTCGCCGTCCATGACCTGCTTGGCCAGCAGCACGTCGCTGTCGTCGGTGTTCGTCCACAGCTTCTCGAACAGCTCGTCGACCCGGATCCGCGCCTGCTTGGCGAACGCGTCCGCGAGCACCTGTGAGTTCGGGTTCTTGTCCTGCGCGGCCCGCACGCAGGCGGCACTGATCGCGAACAGCTCGGCGCCGATGTCCACGATCCGGCTGAGGAACCGCTGCTTGCGCTCCATCTTCCCCTGCCACCGCGACATCGCGTAGAACGTCTGCCGCGCCAGCTTGCGCGCCGACCGTTCGACGAACCGCAGGTGCTTCGCGAGCGGCCCGAACTCCGTGTAACCGGCCGGACTCTGCCCCTTGCCGACCACGAGCGTCGGCAGCCACTTGGCGTAGAACCCTCCTGCTTTCGCCGCGGCCTTCATCTTCTTCTGCCGGTCGGCGTCCGGGTCGATGATGTCGCCGGCCACCGACAGGTGCGCGTCGACGGCTTCACGGGCGATCAACAGGTGCATGATCTCCGTCGAGCCTTCGAAGATCCGGTTGATCCGGAGGTCGCGCAGGACCTGCTCGGCCGCGATGCCGCGTTCTCCGCGCGCTGCCTGGCTTTCCGCTGTTTCGTAACCGCGCCCGCCGCGCACCTGGACGAGTTCGTCGGCGACCAGCCAGGCCTTCTCGCTCGCGTAGAGCTTGGCCAGCGCGGCCTCGATGCGGATGTCGTGGCTGCCGGCGTCCGCGAGCTCGGAACTGAGGTCCAGGACGGCTTCCAGCGCGTAGGCCGTCGCGGCGATGTAGGCGATCTTCCCGGCGATGGCCTCGTGCTTGCCGACCGGGAGGCCCCACTGGATGCGTTCGGTGGACCATTCGCGGGCGATCTTGAGGCACCACTTGGCGCTGCCGGCGCAGAGGGCGGGGAGGCTGAGGCGGCCGGTGTTCAGGGTGGCCAGGGCGATCTTGAGGCCGGCGCCCTCCTTGCCGATCACGTTCTTCTTGGGCACTCGGACGTTGTGGAACCTCGTGACGCCGTTCTCCAGGCCACGCAGGCCCATGAACGCGTTGCGGTTCTCGACGGTGATGCCCTCGGCGTCGGCTTCCACGACGAACGCGGTGATCCCCCGGTCCGGCACTTGGGCCATCACGACCAGAAGGTCGGCCACGACACCGTTGGTGGTCCAGAGCTTCACGCCGTTGAGGACGTAGTCGTCACCATCGAGCACGGCCGTGGTCCCGAGTCGCGCGGGGTCACTTCCCACGTCCGGTTCGGTGAGGAGGAACGCGGTGATCTCGCCCTTGGCGCAGCGCGGCAGGAACTCCTGCTTCTGCTCCGGGCTGCCGAACATCGCGATGGGCTGCGGGACACCGATGGACTGGTGCGCGGACAGCATCGCGCCGATCGCGGGGCTGGCGCTGCCGACCAGCATGAGAGCCTTGTTGTAGTAGACCTGGGTCAGACCGATGCCGCCGTACTCGGGTTTGATCTTCATGCCGAACGCGCCGAGGTCCTTGAGGCCCTTGAGCACGTCGTCGGGGATCTGGGCGTCCCGTTCGATCACGGTGTTGTCGATCTGGGACTCGGTGAACTCGCGGAGTTTCTCCAGGAAGGCCTCGCCGCGCTCGCGGTCTTCGGCGGTGCCACTCGGATGCGGGTGGATGAGGTCGATGCGGAAGTGACCGAGGAAGAGCTCCTTGCCGAAGCTCGGTCGCTGCCAGCGGGTTTCCCGTGCTTGTTCGGCGACCTGCCTGGCCGCGCGCTCGTCGACGGTCATGGTTACCTCCGAGTAGGGGTGTGACCCACGTTACTCAGCGGTAGGCGGATGTCCACCTGCAAAACCATGGGGGGCACATTCATGGACCTGAGGTCCATGAATGTGCCCCCCATGGAGGCAATACCGGTGGTTACGGCAGCGGGGCGGCTCCGCGCTCTGCCAGGTAGTCCTTCATCAGGTCGGTCTCGGCCGACTGCGACTTCAGCATGTTGTCGGCCAGCGTCCGCACGAATGGCTGGCTGGCCCGCGTCGCCGCGTACTCCGCCATCGGCGCCCCGCCCGTGTGGTGGCGGAGCATGAGCTGCAGGAAGTACACGTCGAAGTCGCGCCCGCCCGGCATGGTGCGCAGCTTGGTCAGCTCGTCGGTCACGGCCATGCCCGGCATCAGCGGCTTGCCGGCCTCCGGTGTGGTGGCGCCGTGACCGTGCACGCCGGAGTCGTTCATCCAGGCCATGTAGACGCCGGACACGTTCTGCTCGTGCTCGTTCCACATCATCAGCCAGCCCTTCATGCGGCCGACCTGTTCGAGCTGGGTCGAAGCGATGTCGAACGCGAGCTGGCGCACCTCGGGATCGGTCGAGCGGTCCCTCGCGATGTTGGCCATCTGGATGCCCTGCAGGTGGTGCTGGGCCATGTCCTGGCAGAAGCCGATGTCCGCGGAACCGGACGCCGGCACCGCGGACGTCGTGGAGCCGGGCAGCTTCACCAGAAGGCCGACCGCGGCGCCGAGCAGCAGCACGGCGAGCACGGCGGCACCGATGACGAGGGTCCGAGCCACCCCGGAGGGGCGCTCGGAGACCTCGGCGGACTCAGAAGTCATCAGCTGGACGGCGGCGTCGAGGCGGAGCCCGACGGAGGCGTGCTGGGGGGAACCTGGCCCTGCTGGCCCTCGGTCTTCGAGTCGTCCGTGCCACCGTCCATCGGCACGGCGTCGGCACCCGGCTTCTCGGCCACGAACGGGGCCGGGTTCGACAGGAACTGCGCGTTCTCGCAGGACGCGCCGACCTCGGGGTAGGTGTTCGCGTTGCGCAGCAGCGACGAGATGAACTGGTCGATGCGCTCGTCGTCGGCCTTCTCGACCTTCAGCTGGTGGCCCCAGGACTGCAGCGAGATCGGCTTGTCGAGGCCGGGGAACGGCGACATCATCATGTACGGGATGCCCTCGACCTTGGCCTTGAGCTTCGCGAGCGCGTCGTCCTTGACCTGGTCGGGGTTGTAGGCGATCCAGACGGCACCGTGCTCGAGGCCGTGGACCATGTTCTCCGTGCGCACGGCCTTGTCGTAGACGACACCGGTGCAGTCGGCCCACGTCGAGTCGTGCGGGCCACCGAAGGCGGGGGTCTGGTCGTAGGCGACGCGCTGAGTCGGCTGGACGTGCTTGGAAGCCGCGTACTCCTTGGTCACGATGCCCGCGAGCTGCTTCGACGGGTCCTTGTTCGTGTCCGAGGGCTTCCACTTGGCCAGGGCGGCCTCTTTGACGTTGTTCGCGTGGATCTGCGTGTACGCATATCCGAAAACGCCGCCCGCGAGCCCCAGCACCGCGATCACGGCGATGATCGTGCCCCACGGCTTGGGCTTGCTCGCCACCACCGAGGAACGGGCTGCGGCCACGCTGTTGCGTGTGGCCTTCGTCTTCTTGCCGCTGGTCATGTCCGCCTCAGATGTCGTCCTGGTCAACCGGCGCCAGTGTAGGGACATCGTGTCTGGTCACTGTCAGCGCAGGGCGATACCACGTGTGCGTTAACACTTGCCGTCTCACCCTCCGAGACCCGGTAACCCGGTCGAGACCTGCGACAACGCTTCTCTAAACTCATACGTCGTGACCCCTGAAGCGCTCGCCGATCTGGTCCGGACTTCGGTTGCCCAGTTGCTGGCCGACCGAGGCTTGGACACCACCGCTGCCCCACAGCAGGTGACGGTCGAGCGACCCAGGAACCCCGAGCACGGCGACTACGCCACGAACATCGCGCTCCAGCTCGCCAAGAAGGTCGGCGTCGCCCCGCGCGATCTCGCCACGTGGCTCGTCGAGGCGCTGCGGGCCCAGTCCGCCATCGCCAAGGCCGACGTCGCCGGTCCGGGCTTCATCAACCTGACCATCGCGACCGAGGCCCAGGGCGCGATCGTCGAGGACGCGCTGAAGGCCGGCTACGGCACCGGCACCGAGCTCGCCGGCACCAGGATCAACCTGGAGTTCGTCTCCGCGAACCCGACCGGCCCCATCCACCTGGGCGGCGCGCGCTGGGCGGCCGTCGGTGACGCGCTCGGCCGGATCCTCCAGGCCCGCGGCGGCGAGGTCACCCGCGAGTACTACTTCAACGACGCGGGCGCGCAGATCGACCGGTTCGTCCGGTCGCTGATCGCCGCCGCGAAGGGCGAGCCGGCCCCCGAGGACGGCTACGCGGGCACCTACGTGAGCGACATCGCGGCGGAGGTGCTGCGCCGCGAACCGGGCGCGCTCGCCGACCCGGAAACTGTGCGCGAGGTCGGCGTCGGGCTGATGTTCGAGGAGATCAAGCGCAGCCTGCACGACTTCGGCACCGACTTCGACGTCTACTTCCACGAGGACTCGCTGCACCAGAGCGGCCGGGTGGACGAGGCCGTGGCCAAGCTCAAGGCGAACGGCTCGCTGTACGAGAAGGACGGCGCCTGGTGGCTGCGGTCCACGGACTTCGGTGACGACAAGGACCGCGTCGTCATCAAGAGCGACGGCAACCCGGCCTACATCGCCGGGGACATCGCGTACCTCGTCGACAAGCGCGGCCGCGGCTTCGACCTGTGCATCTACATGCTCGGTGCCGATCACCACGGCTACATCGCGCGCCTCAAGGCCGCGGCGGCCGCGCTGGGAGACGACCCGGACCGCGTCGAAGTGCTGATCGGCCAGCTCGTGAACCTCGTCAGCGGCGGCCAGCCCGTGCGGATGAGCAAGCGGGCGGGCACCGTCATCACCATGGAAGACCTGGTCGACGCCGTCGGGGTGGACGCCGCCCGCTACGCCATGATCCGGTCGAGCGTCGATTCCAGCCTCGACATCGACCTCGACCTGCTGCGCAAACACAGCAACGACAACCCGGTCTACTACGTGCAGTACGCCCACGCGCGCACGTCGTCGATCCTCCGCAACGCCGCCGACCTCGGCATCACCCCAGGTGAGGACTTCGCGCTGCTCACCCACGAGCGCGAGGGCGACCTCATCCGCACCATCGGCGAGTTCCCCAGGGTGGTGGCCACCGCCGCCGAGCTCCGGGAACCGCACCGCGTCGCTCGCTACCTCGAAGAGCTCGCGGGCACGTACCACCGCTTCCAGCAGGACTGCCGCGTGTTGCCACGCGGTGATGAGGAGACGACTCCGTTGCACCAGGTCAGGCTTCAGCTCGTCAACGCGACCAGGCGTGTCTTCGCCGCGGGCCTCGGCCTGCTCGGCGTGAGCGCCCCGGAGCGCATGTGATGCGCGCGCACCCGGCCGGACCCCGGCACGCCGACGTGATGGTCCCCGGCAACACCGCCGGCGACCGCCCTTCCACCGCGGACCAGCTCGACTTCCTGCACCCGGCCGTCTGGCCGCGCAACGCCTCTCGCAACGACGCGGGCGTCGTCGAACTCGCGGGCGTGGACGTGCGCGGGCTCGCCGAGCAGTACGGCACCCCGTTGTTCGTCATGGACGAGCAGGACTTCCGCGCCCGCTGCCGCGAGCACGCCGAGGCGTTCGGCGACCCGACGCTCGTGCACTACGCCTCCAAGGCGTTCCTGAGCGTCCAGGTCGCGAAGTGGGTGGCCGAAGAAGGCCTCTCGATCGACGTCTGCAGCGGCGGTGAACTCGCGATCGCCCTCAAAGCGGACTTCCCCGCCGAGCGCATCGCGTTGCACGGCAACAACAAGAGCGTTCCCGAACTCGTCGCGGCCGTCGAAGCCGGCGTCGGCGGGATCGTGCTCGACTCGTACCACGAGATCGCGCGCCTCGACCAGATCGCGCGCGAACGCGGTGTGGTGCAGCCGGTGCTGATCCGCGTGACGGTCGGCGTCGAGGCGCACACGCACGAGTTCATCGCGACCGCGCACGAGGACCAGAAGTTCGGCTTCTCGCTGTCCTCCGGCGACGCGGCCGAGGCCGTGCGCCGCGTGCTCAAGGCGACCGGCCTCAAGCTCGTCGGCCTGCACAGCCACATCGGCTCGCAGATCTTCGACGCGTCCGGCTTCGAGGTCGCGGCCCGCCGCGTCATCGGCCTGCTCGCGGACGTCCGCAAGGAGCACGGCGAGATCGACTCGCTGACCGTCGTCGACCTCGGTGGCGGCCTCGGCATCGCCTACACGCCGGACGACGACCCGCCCCCGCCCGCCGAGCTGGCGCGCCAACTGCACAACATCGTGCAGAAGGAGTGCGAGCACAACGGCTTGGAGATGCCTCGCATCGCGGTCGAGCCCGGCCGCGCGATCGTCGGCCCCGGCACCATCACCGTGTACGAGGTCGGCACCATCAAGGACGTCGAGCTGGACGGTGGCGCGCGGCGCCGGTACGTCAGCGTCGACGGCGGGATGAGCGACAACATCCGCACGGCGCTCTACGACGCGGTCTACGACTGCAAGCTCGTCTCGCGCGCGTCCGAGCCCGAGTCGAGGGCCGTGCTGTGTCGTGTGGTGGGCAAGCACTGCGAGTCCGGTGACATCGTGGTGCGCGACTGCTGGCTGCCGGACGACCTCGCGCCGGGAGACCTGGTTGCGATCGCTGCCACAGGGGCCTACTGCTACTCGATGGCGAGCGGGTACAACCGACTTCCACGGCCCGCGCTTGCCGCGGTGACCGATGGAGAGGCGCGGCTGCTGCTGCGTCGTGAGACCGAGGACGACCTGTTCCGTCTGGAGGTATGAAAGCCGTGAAACCGATTCGGGTCGCCTTGCTCGGCTGTGGCACGGTGGGCACGGAGGTAGTCCGGCTGCTGACGGACCAGGCCGAGGACCTCACCCAGCGCGTCGGCGCGCCGGTTGAGCTCGCGGGCATCGCCGTGCGCAGGCCGAACAAGCACCGCGAGGTGCCGGAGCACCTGCTCACCACGGACGCCGAGGCGCTCGTGAAGTCGGACGACGTGGACGTGATCGTCGAGGTCATCGGTGGCATCGACCCGACGCGCGGCTTGCTGCTGGAGGCGCTGCGCAACGGGAAGTCCGTCGTGACGGCGAACAAGGCTCTGCTCGCCGAGCACGGTTCGGACCTGTTCGAAGCCGCCGACGCGTCCGGTGCGGACCTCTACTTCGAGGCCGCCGTCGCCGGCGCGATCCCGTTGCTCCGCCCGTTGCGGGAATCCCTTGCGGGAGACCGGATCACGCGCGTCATGGGCATCGTGAACGGCACGACGAACTTCATCCTGTCCGCGATGGACGCCACGGGCGCGGGCTACGCCGAGACGCTCGAAGAAGCCTCGCGTCTCGGTTACGCCGAGGCGGACCCGACCGCGGACGTCGACGGGTTCGACGCCGCGTCGAAGGCCGCAATCCTTGCGTCCCTTGCGTTCCACACGCGCGTGACGGCATCGGACGTGTACCGCGAGGGCATCCGTTCGGTGTCCGCCGCGGACATCGCGGCGGCCAAGGGGCTCGGGCGCACCGTGAAGCTGCTCGCGATCTGCGAACGCGTGGTGAGCCCGTCCGGCCAGGAGTCAGTCGCCGTTCGAGTGCACCCGGCCATGATCCCCAGGACGCATCCGCTGGCCAGCGTCAACGGTGCGTTCAACGCGGTGTTCGTCGAGGCCGACGCGGCGGGGGAGATGATGTTCTACGGGCAGGGTGCCGGTGGCGCCCCGACGGCGAGCGCGGTGCTCGGCGACCTGGTCGCCGTGGCGCGCAACCAGGTCGCGAGCGGACGTGGTCCGCGCGAGTCGGCCTACGCCGCGCTTCCCGCGCAGCCCATGGGGAACACGCCCACGCGCTACCACATCAGCCTCGACGTGGCGGACAAGCCCGGTGTCCTCTCACAGGTCGCCGCGGTGTTCGCCGAGCACGACGTGAGCATCGCCGCGGTCCGCCAGGAAGGCCGCGTCGAGGACGCCAGCCTGGTGATCGTCACGCACGCGGCGACCGACGCCGCGCTGCGGTCCACTGTGGACAAAATCGGTGGCCTCCCCGTGGTGCGGGACGTCGTCAGCGTGATGAGGGTGGAGGGCGAAGAATGAGCGGCGCTGCGAAGGCGGGCTGGCCCGGTCTGATCCACGCGTACCGCGACCGGATCGAGATCCCCGAGGGCGCGGAGATCGTGACGCTGCACGAGGGCGGCACGCCGCTGGTGCACGCGAAGCGGTTGTCGGCGCTGACCGGTTCCGAGGTCTACGTGAAGGTCGAGGGTGCGAACCCGACCGGCTCGTTCAAGGACCGCGGCATGACGGTCGCTATGACGTACGCGCTCGCGTCCGGCATCAAGGCGGTCATCTGCGCCTCCACCGGCAACACCTCGGCGTCCGCCGCCGCCTACGCGGCCAAGGCCGGTCTGACCGCCGCGGTGCTGGTGCCGAGCGGCAAGATCGCGATGGGCAAGCTCGCACAGGCCGTCATGCACGGCGCGAAGATCCTGCAGATCGATGGCAACTTCGACGACTGCCTGGAACTCGCGTCCAAGACCGCCGCCGAGTACCCGGTGACGCTGGTGAACTCGGTCAACCCGGTGCGGCTGATCGGCCAGCGGACCGCGGCGTGGGAGATCTGCGACGTGCTCGGCCAGGCGCCGGACTTCCACTGCCTGCCGGTCGGCAACGCCGGCAACATCACCGCGTACTGGCAGGGCTACAAGGCGTACGAGCAGGGCCTGCCGAAGATGTACGGCTTCCAGGCAGCGGGCGCGGCGCCGCTCGTGTCCGGCGTGCCGGTGACGAACCCGGAGACCATCGCGACCGCGATCCGGGTCGGCAGCCCGGCGTCGTGGACCGGTGCGATCACGGCTCGCGACGAGTCCGGCGGCCTGATCGACGCGGTCACCGACGACCAGATCCTCGCGGCGTACCGCCTGCTCGCGGGCAGCGAGGGCATCTTCGTGGAGCCGGCGTCGGCCGCGTCCATCGCCGGTCTGCTGATGACCGCCGAGGACGGGCGGCTGCCGAAGGGGTCGACGGTCGTGTGCACCGTCACCGGTCACGGTCTGAAGGACCCCGACACCGCGTTGCTCGGCGTCACCGAGGTCGAACCGGTGCCGGTCGACCCCGGCGCGGTCGCGCACGCCCTGGAGCTCGCGTGAAGTTCCTCGTCTCCGTCCCCGCGTCGACCGCGAACCTCGGTTCGGGGTTCGACGCGCTGGGCATGGCGCTCGGGATGTACGACGACGTCGAGGTGGCCGGCGGCGACGGTGCCGACGGCCTCTCGATCGTCGTGGAAGGTGCCGGATCGGGTGAGGTCCCGCTCGACGAGACCCATCTCGTCGTGCGGGCCGTCCGCGCCACCGGGTACACCGGTGGGCTCGCCCTGCGCTGCCGCAACACCATTCCGCACGCACGCGGGCTGGGCTCGTCGGCCGCCGCGATCGTGGCGGGTGTCGTAGCCGGATTCACCCTGACGGGTCGCGAGTTGGACACGGACGCGTTGCAAATCGCTGCCGAGTTCGAAGGTCACGCGGACAACGCGGCGGCCTCGCTGTTCGGCGGCGTTGTCGTTGCGTGGTCGGAAGGAGAGCGGTACCGCGCCGTCCGGATGGAGCCCGACGCACGGGTGCGCCCGGTCGTGCTGATCCCGTCGCAGGAGTCGTCCACCAAGACCACCCGCGGCCTGCTTCCGGCCGAAGTGCCCCACGCGGACGCCGCGCACGCCGCGGGACGGGCCGCCCTGGCGGTGCACGCGCTGACGTCGGATCCGGCCGTTCTCCTTGCTGCGACTGAGGATCGCCTCCACCAGAACTACCGCGAGCCCGCGTGGCCCGACACCGTTCGGGTGATCAACGATCTTCGCAAGCTCGGTGTTCCCGCCTGCGTGAGCGGAGCGGGACCCACCGTGATCGCGTTCGGCGAGATCCCGGCCGAGGTCGACGTGCACGGCTTCGACGTGCGGAGACTCGACGTCGACACCGCCGGGGTGCGCGTTCGGCCATTGGACTGACACGCCCGACCCCGGTTGTTGCATGCCGGGGGACCGGCGTCTACCCTCGGGGGCGATCAGTCACCGCGCGCACGGGCGCCGGTGTCGCGCTCGGACACTCGTTCCGAGTCGCAATCCTTTTGTGTTCCGGCTCTGTGCCGTGCGGGCGGGGCGGACGCAAAAGAGGCACCCGATCGCCGTGTGACCTGAGAAAAGTCCCGTGCTTGCCGGAAGCGGTGTGTGCTTCCGTCTGCATCGGACTTGACCGTCGTTCCCCAGTTGAAGCGGGAAGACGGGTCCGCTGGGCCGCGTAGGAGGCGGGGCCTGGTCAGGAAGGACATGTGTGAGCAACACCGATTTGCTGAGCAGCGACGTCGCAGCTGCATCTGGTTCTGGAGCCGAGGAGAACGCTCTGTCCACCCCTTCGAACGGCACGACGCCGCGCCGCCGCGCGGGTCTGTCCGGCATGGTGCTCGCTGAGCTTCGTGAGCTCGCCGGCCAGCTGGGCATCACCGGAACCGCAGGCCTGCGCAAGGGCGACCTGATCGCGGCCATCAAGGAGAAGCAGGGCGCCGGTGCCCCTGCCAAAGCGGAGAAGCCCGCGAAAGCCGAGAAGGCCACCGCGAAGGCGCCCGCTGAGAAGCCGGCCGCTGCCAAAGTGGTCGAAAAGGCCGTTGAAAAGCCTGTTCAGCAGCAGCTCGAGGTAGCCGACAAGCCGGCCGCCGCCGAGCCCATCGCTGCCGACGACGGCGGCCGCTCCTCCGAGGACGGTGGGCGCCGTGGAAACCGTCGCCGCCGTTCCGGCCGTGGCGGCGGCAACGCCGACGCGGGCGAGGGCCAGCCGCAGCAGGAGCAGCAGCCGCGTGCGGAGCGCACTGAGCGCTCCGAGCGTCCTGAGCGCGCCGAGCGTCCGGACCGCGGTGAGCGGCCCGACCGCGGCGAGCGTCAGGAGCGCGGTGAGCGTCCCGAGCGCCAGGACCGTGGCGACCGCAACGAGCGCGGCGACCGCGGTGACCGGGGCGGCCGTGACCGCAACCGCGACCGTGGTGACCGCAACGACCGCGGTGACCGCAACGACCGCCAGGGTGGCGGCCCGCAGGGCGACGACGACGGCGATGGCCGTCGTGGCCGCTTCCGCGACCGTCGCCGTCGTGGCGGCCGCAACGAGGGCGGCGAGCGTCAGGACCGCGAGACCGAGGTGCGCGAGGACGACGTCCTGCTCCCCGTCGCGGGCATCCTGGACGTGCTGGAGAACTACGCGTTCGTCCGCACCTCCGGCTACCTGGCCGGCTCGAACGACGTCTACGTCTCGCTCTCGCTGGTCCGCAAGTACGGCCTGCGCCGCGGTGACGCCATCACCGGCGCCGTCCGCCAGCCGCGCGACGGTGAGCAGCAGCGCCAGAAGTTCAACCCGCTGGTCCGCGTCGACAAGATCAACGGCCTGGACCCGGAAGAGGCGCGCAACCGCCCGGACTTCACCAAGCTGACGCCGCTCTACCCGAACGAGCGTCTGCGCCTGGAGACCGAGCCGCATATCCTCACCACCCGCGTCATCGACCTGGTGATGCCGATCGGCAAGGGCCAGCGCGCCCTGATCGTGTCGCCGCCGAAGGCCGGCAAGACCTCTGTTCTGCAGTCGATCGCGAACGCGATCACCAAGAACAACCCCGAGTGCCACCTGATGGTCGTCCTGGTGGACGAGCGTCCGGAAGAGGTCACCGACATGCAGCGCTCGGTGAAGGGCGAGGTCATCGCCTCGACCTTCGACCGCCCGCCGTCGGACCACACCACCATCTCCGAGCTCGCGATCGAGCGGGCGAAGCGCCTGGTGGAAATGGGCCACGACGTGGTCGTGCTGCTGGACTCGATCACCCGCCTGGGCCGCGCCTACAACCTGGCAGCCCCGGCCTCCGGCCGAATCCTGTCCGGTGGTGTCGACTCCACGGCGCTCTACCCGCCGAAGCGCTTCCTGGGTGCCGCCCGCAACATCGAGGGCGGCGGCTCCCTCACGGTGATCGCAACGGCGCTGGTCGAGACCGGTTCCGCCGGTGACTCGGTCATCTTCGAGGAGTTCAAGGGCACCGGCAACGCCGAGCTCAAGCTCGACCGCAAGATCGCCGACAAGCGCACGTTCCCGGCTGTGGACGTCGACTCGTCGGGTACTCGTAAGGAAGAGCTCCTGCTCTCCCCGGACGAGATGGCGGTCACGCACAAGCTCCGCCGCGTGCTGCACGCCCTGGACGGCCAGCAGGCCATCGACCTGCTGCTCGACCGGCTCCGCAAGTCGCGCACCAACATCGAGTTCCTGATGCAGGTGGCGAAGACGACGCCGGGCGCCGAGCAGGACTGATCGCTCGCGCAAGTTTCACGTGAAAAGACCCCCGGTGCAGGTCACCGGGGGTCTTTTCGCGTCTGTTCACTCGAACGCCAGCGTGCGGTCAGCGGCAGTCGGACGCCGACCGACTCTCGTCGGTCTGCACCAGGCACTGGAACACCAGGCCCAGCAGCACCGGTATTCCCACGACGGTGGTGGCCAGCGCGGGCACCTCCACGGCGCCCACCAGCACGCCGAGCGCCAGCAGGCCGCCGAGGTACGACCACCGCAGCCACACCCGCTGCCAGGGCCGACTCCACCGCACCCCGCTGGACACCGCGGCGGCAACAGCCACGCCGGCCCCGCACACCGCCGGTGACAACGGCACGGTGGTCCAGGAAGCGGTGATCAGCCCTGCCGACCCCATCAGGCCGAACACGGCGAAAGAGAACAGGAACGGCACGGCGAGCCACACGCGAAGGCTCATCGCTCGTTCGGTGGTGCAGAACACGGCACACAGTCTGATGGACAGCGACCAACAACACGGAGCCGTATGTGGCCGAACGGCCTCACCTTGCGCCGAACGGCGTATCGCGGAGGTTAAGCGGTTGTGACTTCAGCCACGCGAACGCCCGTGCGGCACCCGCGGGAACAACCGCGTTTTTGCACGTGTTGAAGGGTCTGGCAAACTAAACGGTCGAGTCCGGCTCCGGTTCACCCAGCACAGCGTGGGACCCGGCGGCCATCCTCTGAAAGGGACAAGATCTTGAAGACTGGAATCCACCCGGAGTACACCGTCACCGAGGTGACGTGCAGCTGCGGCAACGCCTTCACCACGCGCAGCACCACGGCGGCGTCCGAGGTTCGCGTCGAGATGTGCTCGAACTGCCACCCGTTCTACACGGGCAAGCAGCGCATCCTGGACACCGGCGGTCGCGTCGCGCGCTTCGAGGCGCGTTACGGCAAGCGCAACAAGTAGCTGCTTTCACGGCGCCTGACCTCGGCAAATCTGCCGAGGTCAGGCGCCGTTGCCGTTCACACGACCCACAAGCAGGGAGCCGAACACCGTGTCGCAGTCGCTGGACAGCCTGCTCGCCGAGTACGACGAGCTCGAGAAGAAGCTCGCCGACCCCGGCGTGCACGCCGACCAGGCGGGGGCGCGCAAGCTCGGCAAGCGGTACGCCGCGCTCGGGCCGATCGTGAAGACTGCGCGGGAGATCGAGCAGGTCAAGAACGACCTCGAGGCCGCCAAGGAGCTCGCGGCCGAGGACAGGACGTTCCAGGAAGAGGTCGACCAGCTCGAGGAGCAGCTCCCCAAGCTGGAGGAGAAGCTCACCGAACTCCTGCTGCCGCGCGACCCGCACGACGGCGACGACGTGCTGCTGGAGATCAAGTCGGGCGAGGGCGGCGAGGAGTCCGCGCTGTTCGCCGGCGACCTGCTGCGCATGTACACGCGGTATGCCGAGCGGCAGGGCTGGAAGGTCGAGATGCTCGACGGCACCGACTCCGACCTCGGCGGGTTCAAGGACGTCACGGTCGCCATCAAGGCCAAGAGCGCCACGCCGGACGGCGTCTGGAGCCGGCTCAAGTGGGAGGGCGGCGTGCACCGCGTCCAGCGCGTGCCCGTCACGGAGAGCCAGGGCCGCATCCACACGTCCGCGGCGGGCGTCCTCGTGTTCCCCGAGACCGAGGAAACGACCGAGATCGAGATCGACGAAAAAGACCTGCGCATCGACGTCTACCGGAGCAGCGGCAAAGGCGGCCAGTCGGTCAACACCACCGACTCCGCGGTCCGCATCACGCACCTGCCCACCGGCATCGTCACGTCGTGCCAGAACGAGCGCAGCCAGCTGCAGAACAAGGCCCGCGCCATGCAGGTCCTCCAGAGCCGCCTGGTGGCGCTCGCCGAGGAGCAGAAGGCGCAGGAGCAGAGCGACGCCCGGCGCACCCAGATCCGGACGGTCGACCGCAGTGAACGGGTGCGGACCTACAACTTCCCCGAATCGCGAATTTCCGATCACCGGGTTGGGTACAAAGCGCATAACCTGGACCAGGTGCTCGACGGTGACCTGGACGCGGTGGTGGACGCACTGGCCGCCGCTGACCGGGCAGAACGGCTCGCAGGCGGGTAATCCGACGTGAGAGGGGCGCGTTGTGGCCGAGATCCTGGTGAACCCACAGGTGGCGCCCCTCGACCAACCGGTCGACATCGTCGTCGTCGGCCTGAAACCCGGCCAGCCGATCACGGTTCAGCTCTCGACGGGCGATCGTGCGTCCCGTGGCGTCTTCACCGCTGACGACCGCGGTGTCGTCGATCTGACCAGGCATGCTCCGGTTGAGGGCAGCTATCACGGTGTCGACCCGATGGGGTTGTTCTGGTCGCTGGAACGCACCGGCGGGAAGCCGGCGCCGATGTGCCTGTCGGTGGAGGGCGTCGGTGACCGCGTCCTCGAGCGGCTGACGGTGCCCGAGGGCGTCGTGCGGGTCGAGGTCCGCGAGAACGGCCTGGTGGGCACCCTGTTCGCCCCTGAGGACGACGGAGCCGAGTTGCCGGGCGTCATCGTCCTCGGCGGCTCCGAGGGCGGCCTGCACGAGTCGGACGCCGCTTTGCTGGCCGCGCACGGGTTCGTGACGTTCGCGCTCGGCTACTTCGGCATGAAGGGCCTCCCGAAGCACCTCGAAGACGTCCCGCTGGAGTACTTCGGCACCGCGATCGACTTCCTGGCCGAACGCGCGGGCGAGATCGGCGTGATCGGTGGTTCGCGCGGCGGTGAGCTGGCGCTCCTGGTCGGCGCGACGTTCTCGGAGGTCAGGGCGGTCGTGAGCGTCGTCGGCAGCGGCGTGGTCACCCAGGCGATCGGGCCGGGCGCGAACCTGCTGCAGAAGCTCTCGCACGAAGCCGCGTCGTGGACGTTCAAGGGCGAGCCGCTGCCGTACCTGCCCTACTACGTGAGCGACGAGCTGCGCGCCAAGATCGTCAACGACGAACCGGTGCCGTTGAAACTCGCGTTCGACCTGAGCGACGGCATCCCCGAGGACACCGAGATCCGGGTCGAGAACATCGTCGGGGGTGTGTTGCTCATCTCGTCCGGGCACGACGACGGGTGGCCGTCCGCCGAGCTGAGCGAGGTCGCGCTGCGGCGGTTGAAGGACCACGAGCACCCGTTCCCGTTCGAGCACGTCGTGTATCCCGAGGCAGGACACCTGATCGCGGGCCCGCCGCACCGGCCGGCCACCGAGGTGACCTATCCGGGGCCCGGCGTCACCTTCTCGGGTGGTGGTGTTCCGCACGCCACAGCGCATGCGCGGGCGAACGCCTGGAAACGGACGGTTGAGTTCTTGCAGGAGCAGCTCGGGACCTAGGGTGTGCTCATGAGCGCACACTTTGATGTCGTGGTCGTGGGTGCGGGTCCCGGCGGGTACGTCGCCGCGATCCGTGCGGCTCAGCTCGGGCTGAAGACCGCCATCGTCGAGGAGAAGTACTGGGGCGGCGTTTGCCTGAACGTCGGCTGCATCCCGTCGAAGGCGTTGCTGCGCAACGCTGAGCTGGCGCACATCTTCACGCACGAGCAGAAGACGTTCGGCATCAAGGTCGACGGCACCGTGAGCTTCGACTACGGCCAGGCGTGGCAGCGCAGCCGCAAGGTCGCGGACGGGCGCGTCAAGGGCGTGCACTTCCTCATGAAGAAGAACGGCATCACCGAGTACAACGGGTGGGCCAACTTCACCGACGACCACACGCTGACCGTCGGGGACGAGACGATCACCTTCGGCCACGCGATCATCGCCGTGGGCGCCACGACCCGGATGCTGCCGGGCACGCAGAAGTCCGACCGCGTCGTGACCTACGAAGAGCAGATCATGACCGAGGACCTGCCCGAGTCGATCATCATCGCCGGTGCGGGCGCGATCGGCGTCGAGTTCGCCTACGTCATGCACAACTACGGCGTGAAGGTCACCATCGTCGAGTTCCTCGACCGGATGGTGCCGCTCGAGGACGCCGAGGTGTCCGCCGAGCTGCTCAAGCGCTACAAGAAGATGGGCGTCGACGTGCGCGTCGGCACCCGCGTCGAGTCGATCGACGAGTCCGGCCCCAAGGTCCGCGTCACCGTGTCGAAGAACGGTGCCGAGGAAGTCCTGGAGGCCGACAAGGTCATGCAGGCCATCGGTTTCGTGCCGCGCGTCGAGGGCTACGGCCTCGAGAGCACCGGCGTGAAGCTGACCGACCGCGGCGCGATCGACATCGACGGCCGCGGCCGCACGTCCGTGCCGCACATCTTCGCCATCGGTGACGTCACCGCGAAGCTGATGCTCGCGCACACCGCCGAGTCGATGGGCATCATCGCCGCGGAGACCATCGCGGGTGCCGAGACGATGGAGCTCGACTACGTGATGATCCCGCGGGCGACGTTCTGCCAGCCGCAGATCGCGTCGTTCGGCTACACCGAGGCGCAGGCCCGCGAGAAGGGCTTCGACGTCCAGGTCGCGAAGTTCCCGTTCACCGCGAACGGCAAGGCGCACGGCCTCGCCGACCCCGGCGGCTTCGTGAAGCTGATCAGCGACGGCACGCACGGCGAGCTGCTCGGCGGTCACATCATCGGCCCCGAGGCCACCGAGCTGCTGCCCGAGCTCACGCTGGCGCAGCAGTGGGACCTCACGGTGCACGAGGTCGCGCGCAACGTGCACGCGCACCCGACGCTGTCCGAGGCCGTCAAGGAAGCAGTGCACGGCCTGGCCGGGCACATGATCAACTTCTGAGATAGCTTCTCTTCGATGATGAACCGGCAGCCGCTCCGTCTCGCCATCTCCGAGGCGGCCAAGATCCTCGCCGAGGCGGGGGTGGACAGTCCGCGCGTCGACGCGGAGTACCTGGCCGCGCACGTGCTCGGCGTGGAACGCGGGCGGCTGCCGCTCATCCCGCTGGTCGATCCGCCGGTGATCGACCAGCTGCACAAGCTCGTGCGCACGCGGGCCTCGCGCATCCCGTTGCAGCACATCCTCGGCTGGGCGCCGATGGGGGCGATCTCGGTCGAGGTCGGGCCCGGTGTGTTCGTGCCGCGGCCGGAGACCGAGCTGCTGATGGAGTGGGGCCTGAAGGCGCTCGTCGGCGTTTCCTCACCCGTTGTCGTGGATCTGTGCACGGGCACGGGCGCGCTGGCGTTGTCGATCGCTCAGGCCCGGCCGGACGCGGTGGTGCACGCGGTCGAGATCGACCCTCAGGCGCTGGCGTGGACGCGGCGCAACGCCGAGACGCGCATCGCGGCGGGGGACACCCCGATCCGGTTGCACTCGGGTGACGCCACGGATCCTTCGCTGCTGTCCGATCTGGACGGTCAGGTGGACCTCGTGGTGTGCAATCCGCCTTACGTGCCAGAGGGAACTCCCGTGCAGCCCGAGGTCGGGGTGCACGATCCGCACCACGCGGTCTTCTCCGGCGCGGACGGCCTGGACGTGATCCGGCACGTCGTGTCGGCGGCCGCGCGGTGGCTCAAGCCGGGCGGATCGGTCGGGATCGAGCACGACGACACGCAGGGCGAGTCCGTGCCGGCGCTCCTGTCGGCGCGCCGGGTGCTCACGGACGTCGCTGATCACGCAGATCTGGCGGGACGGCCGCGGTTCGCCACCGCCCGCAGGGTCGGTTAGAAGAGCGCGTCGAAGGCCTTCGTCAGGTCCTTCATCTGTTCGCCGAGACCGCGATCGGCCAGCCTGTCCATCAGGTGTGTCGTGACGTCCTTGCTGGGCCGGGGTTTGCGCGCTTCCACCCGCAGGTCGTCGAGGGTCTCGATGGTCGATGTCGGCGCCTTGGCCTCGTTGAGGTCCTCGCGCAGTTCGTCGAGGAGCCGCAACACGGCGGCGACGTCCTGAATGTGTCCGATGTGGACGCTCCCGGCTCTGGCGCGTCCGCTGGTGCCGATCGCCGGTCCCTGGAGCTCGAAGTTCCGTTTGCTCATCGGTTTTCCTCGGCAGTGCTGACTCTGGTCGCGGCCGGCGGCGCGCCGCCGCTGCTGCTCGGCCCGTACTTCTCGTAGTAGAACCTGCTGTACCTGTCGCTCGTGCAGAGCTCGTCGATGAGCTTGTGCGGCGCGAAGACCAGCGCGATCCTGCCCGCGACCGTGCCGGGCACGAGCGGCGCTCGCACGTGCGACGAGACCTGCTGCGGGCGTTTGCCGAGCAACAGCCACGCCGCGAGCGGCATCGCGCTCCTGACGAAGCGCAGCGCGTTGGCGGAGTCCGCGAACTCCTCGTCGCGGTGTGCGGCTCCGCAGCGGAAGCCGGTTGTGTCGGCGCGTGACTTCGGAGAATCGCTTCCCGTCGCCGCGGCGGGAGTTGACATTGTCCTGTCCACTTTCTGTCATTGATTCAAGCACTCTTTGTTTGTGCTGGTCAGGGACGTGATCAGACAACGAACAACACGCATTTTCCGGTGATGCTGGCACAATAGTCGGTTCTGCTCAGAACGAGTACAAAGGTGGATGAATTGCGAATTGTCAATGCGCCGAACGAGGGCAGCTGACGGCCTTCTCGGACGCCCGGCGCCTCACCGCGCTGCGCAGCGGCTTGCGAGTCGTGGAGTCGTGGGCGGAGTTGACAAAACCTGGCCAATAACACGACGTTTCGTCGCATTGGGGCCAAACGGTCGTAAGTTTCCAGGCGGGGAGGGCACGCGGTCGCGCGCTACGAGGATCCGCCGCCTCGCGCGCGACCGCGTGTGTGCCTAGGGCCTGTATCGAGGTCCTAGCGCTCGCTCGTCATCGCCAGCACCTGGCCGAGGTGCCGTGCCAGCCCCGTGTTGTCCGCCGGGCCGATGGTGAACCAACCGGCGCGCGTCGGCACGTTCGCGTAGCGGCCCGCTCTGGTGTCGATCCAGGTGACCGGCGGGAAGTCCTTTTTGGACCGTCCGCGCTCCAGTGAGACCAGGAAGTGCCCGTTGCCCAGGGCGGGCCCGGTCAGCATCTGCCTGGCCAGGCGGACGTCGTCGTTCTGCGTCGTCCGGACGGCCTGGCGGAAGCCTTCCTGTTGCTGCGGCTGGGCCTCGAAGGCCTGCGCGGGCACCGTCACCGGCTTGCCGGGACCGGGGCGGCCCGGTGGCATCACGTTGGCGATGCTGGTGGCGATCTCGTTGGCCTGCACCAGCTTCAGCGTGATGCTCGCTTCCTCCTGCGTCACCAGCACCGCATATCCACCGCGGGCGACCACGGTGGCGCGGATGACCCGCTCCTGACTGACGTCCGGCAGGCACATCGCGATGACGCGCAACTCGGGCCGTGCCAACAGGTTCAGCGCGTCCTCGAGGTCCGGCTCCGGCCTGCCCCGCCGCGCCAGCCCCCTCCGTTCGAGGTCGGCGTGCACGGCAGCCTTGATGCGCGCGCGTTCGTCGAGCGTCTCGCCGTGCTGGCTGACGTCGAGGGGATAGGGAACGCTCCCCGCCCGCAGGTCCTCCCAGAGGACCTCGAACGCGGGCAGGGAGAGCTGGGCGATCTGCTTCATCCGCCGATCACCGGCGGCGCGACCATGCGATCGTCGTCGAAGAACTCGTCAGTCGGCACGAGGTAGTTCGACTTGTGTTCCTTGTCCTCCGCACCCTGACCACCCTGGCCACCGGCGCCTGCCCCGGCACCCGCCGCGCCTGCCGCACCCTGACGACCGCCGGCACCCGCGCCCGCCGCGCCCGGCCCACCGCCGGGTGTTGCGACGCCCGCGCCGCCGCCCGGAGTCGCCGGCCCGAAGCTGCCCATGCCACGCCCAGCCGCGCCCGGTCCGCCCATACCGCCGGCGCCCATGCCGCGCCCGCCGCCCCCACCAGGACCGCCTTGGCGCATGCCGCCACCGCCGCCGGGAGGCCTGCCCTGGCCACTACCGCCCGGCAGTCGACCCGGCGGGAACCCGCCGGGGCCGGGAAAGCCCGGACGGTTCTGATCGCCGCGCCGGTTCGGGTCGAAGTTGCCGGGCAGGTTCGGGTCCTTGGCCTGCGGTGCCACCCACGCCGGGTTGGTCGTGCCGTTGTTGCTGCCAGGCGGCGTCGACGGCATGCCGGTGTTGTTGGAGAACCGCTGGTTGGCGTTGACGTTGCTCAGGCTGTGCGAGCTCGTGCTGCTGCTGGTCTGCGTGACGCCCTGGTCCTGCGTGACCTGCGGCGTGGACTCCATGGCGGGCATGGACATCGCCGCGGCCATCATCGTGTTGTCCCGCGTCTGCATGACCTGGACAGCTTCTTCTTTGGCGCCCTGCTGCCGGTTGTAGGTGGAGATCATCTCGACTGGAGCGCCCACCATCATCACAGGACTGACGAAGCCGCCCTTGTTGGTGAGCCAGTCACCGGCGATCTTCATCGGATTGAACTCGACCGGGGCAGGCATGCTCTTGTTCGCTTGAACCGCCGCGTCCCGCTGCTGCGCGATGGCGTTCGAGGTACGCGTGAAGCCTTCACCGGTGTTGTCCGCGAACGTCCCCACCTTGCCGAGCGCCACCCGAACCGCATCGGCGGCCTTGCCCGTCCACCCGGCTTGTGAGCCGTTCACCAGGATGCTGAAGTCGGTGGCCAGCTCTTTGAACCGGTTACCGAGCTGGCCCCAGGCGTCGATCACCTGGTTCGCCGCGTTCGGGTCGTACTTCTCGGTGACCAGCTTCTGCATCTGTTCATGCGGTTGGCCCGGGTAGTTCGCACTCGGATGCGGAACGGTGGGCTTGATGGGCGCCATAAGAATCCCCCCAGGCGTCGCTACGGCAGTTTGGACGCAATCAAGTCGGCGGCCTTTGAGGCCCGATCGCAGGCGGCGGCAGTGTCCTCAGAGCTGAGCGAAAGGTTTGAGATCACCAGAACGGACGACGACTCGCTGACTGCGATTGCGATGGTGCAAGCGTTTTTGGCGCCGTCCTGTGCCTCGACCTTCTTCGCGTCGAACTTGCCGACCTTGGTGTCCGTGATCTTGTCTCCGTCGAGGTTCAGATCACTGACACCGGATTTCGTGCGGACGCCGGCGCGAACGCCTCCGTTGCCGCTGATGTTCCAGGCGCACCCGTCCGAAGTGCCGACCTGCGAGGCTTTACCGGGGTATGTGAGGCCCAGGGTCTTGACATCGGCTTCGGTGAGCAGGTCGCACGGCTTGATCGCTTCGAGGCCCGACGCCGAGTCGGAGCCGCTGGTGGGCGTTGAACCACTGTTCGTCGGCGTCGGAGTGGCGGTCCCCGTGGTGCCGGTGCATCCGGCGGTGAGGGCCGCGAGGCCGATCGTCGTGGCGATGAGGATGCGCTTCATCATGTCCCGTTGAGTTTCTTGAGTGCGTCGGCGTGGGTCTGGTCCGTGTTTTGGTAGGTGGCGCGGCTCTTCTCGATCTGCGTCTTCAGATCGTCGATCGCCTTGTGAACGTCCTTGAGCGTCTGCTGGGCCGCTCTGCCGAAAGTCCGGTTGCCCTGGCTGATCTGCTCGGCGTAACCGCCGCCGAGCTTGGTGTCCGCGCTGAGGTCCAAGGCGCTCTGCTGGACTTCGTCGAGCACGTCCTTCATCGCGGTCAGCTTCTTGATCATGGTGTCGACCAGGTGTGGATCGACGGACAGCGCCTGCGTCTCCACCGCAGCGGCGACAGTCTTGCTCGCTTCGACGATCGCGGCGAGGCCGCCCCCGAAGATGTCGTTCCACGCGCCGCCGGTCTTGCCGCTCGTCACCAGCGCTTCTTCTGACACAGAAGTTCGACCCTCCCCCGATTGCGCTCTGTGGTCGACACATGACCTTACCGTGGTGCGCCCATTTGGGGGATGAGTTGAACTACTCAACCTGTTCGGGGCGAAACAGTGCCTGGTCAGGCGAGCGATGAACGCGCTAAGTGAGAACGAAAGCTCAGCTGCTGAAGACGCTGAGTGACTAACACGGGCCTTGCGTCACCCCGTCGGGGTGGCTGGCTAGGCTCACCGAGGTGAGCACGGTTTACGACTGCAGCGAACCGAGCAACCGCGCGGCTGGACTTGCCGCCGCGGCCGGTGCGGTGCGGAGCGGGCGGCTTGTCGTCCTGCCCACCGACACGGTTTACGGGATCGGCTGCGACGCGTTCGACGCGGAGGCCGTCCGGAGTCTGCTCGACGCCAAGGGGCGCGGGCCGGACATGCCGGTGCCGGTGCTGGTCGGGTCCTGGACCACCATCGACGGACTGGTGCTGAGCGTGCCCCGGCAGGCGCGGGCGCTCATCGAGGCGTTCTGGCCCGGTGGGCTGAGCATCGTGTTGCCGCACGCGCCGAGCCTCGCCTGGGATCTGGGGCAGACGCGCGGCACGGTGATGCTGCGCATGCCGTTGCATCCGGTGGCGCTTGAACTCCTGCGCGATGTCGGTCCGATGGCCGTGTCCAGCGCGAACAAGACGGGGCACGCGCCGGCGTCCAGTGCGCAGGAGGCGCGGGACCAGCTCGGCGACGCGGTGCCGGTGTACCTCGACGGTGGGTTGAGCGGCGAGAACATCGCCTCGACCATCGTCGACCTCACGGGGCCGGACGCGTTGATCCTGCGTGAGGGCGCGGTCAGCAAGGAAGAGGTCAACGAGGTGCTCGGCATCGAGGTCGACGTCGCGCGGTGACGCGTGGCTGCCAGAATTGATCATGTCGCCGCGGGCGTACCGTGGTGAGCACCCCCGAATCGCTCCCGATTGATTGGTAGGCCCGTGGGGCCCGCATCCTCGTTCGTCCTTCCCGTGCGCGAGTACCTGCTCGTCGCGTTGATCGCCGCCGTCGTGACGTTCCTGCTCGTCGGTCTGGTGCGCGCGATGGCGTTCAAGCTCGGTGCGGTGGCTTATCCGCGGCAACGCGACGTGCACGTGCAGCCGATGCCGCGCATGGGTGGCGTTGCCATCTACGGCGGTGTGCTGTGCGGCATGTTCGTGGCGCACCAGTTGCCCGTGCTGCGGACGGCGTTCGACTTCTCCAACGACCCGTGGGGCGTCATCGTCGCGGGCGGCGTCATCGTGCTCGTGGGCGCGATCGACGACAGGTTCGAGCTCGACTCGCTCACCAAGCTCGCGGGCCAGGTCACGGCGGCGGGCATCCTCGTGCTGTTCGGTCTGCAGTGGATGATCGCGTGGGTGCCGTGGGACGGCGGCGCGACCATCTCGCTCGACCAGAACCAGGGCGCGTTGCTGACCGTGCTGCTCGCGGTCACGATGATCAACGCGATGAACTTCGTCGACGGCCTCGACGGCCTGGCCGCCGGCATCGGGCTCATCGCCGCCGCGGCCACCTGCGCGTTCTCGATCGGCCTGCTCGTCGAACGCCAGGGCGCGGTCGAGGCCTACCCGCCCGCGCTGATCGCCGCCGCACTCGCCGGCGCGTGTCTGGGCTTCCTGCCGCACAACTTCAACCCCGCGCGCATCTTCATGGGCGACTCTGGCTCGATGCTGATCGGCCTCATGCTCGCCGCCGCCACGACCAGCGCGTCGGGCAAGATCAACCAGGCCACCGGCAGCGCGGCCGACCTGCTCGGTCTGCTCTCCCCGCTGATCGTCGTCGCCGCGGTGCTGTTCGTGCCGCTGCTCGACCTGCTGATGGCCATCATCCGCCGCACGCGCCGCGGCGAGAGCCCGTTCTCACCGGACAAGATGCACCTGCACCACCGGTTGCTGGAGATCGGCCACTCGCAGCGCCGCGCCGTGCTGCTCATCTACTTGTGGGCCGGCGTGCTGGCGTTCGGTGCCGTGGCGCTCACGTTGTTCGACCCGGTCATCGTGGCCACGTGCTTCGTCATCGGGTTGATCGTGACGTTCGTGGTGTCGGTGATCCCGCGGCTCAGGGAAGCGCGCAAGTCCTAGGAAGACGCGCTGCGGCCGGGAATTGGCGCGGCGTCTTGTTTGGGGCCGCTTAACCGTCGTTAACGAGGGCTGCCCGCAGGCGCCGCAATGCGACTTCCTACACTTCGGGACATGAGCGACGCGGACAAGGCCGTCACGCACGAGCTGGTCGTCCAGCGACTCGCCGGGGAAATGTTCCGCGGGGCCGCGTGGGCCGCGCTCGGCACGTTTGTCCTCGGCGTCGTCGTGTCAACCGTGATCTGGGGGACCGCTGGTCTCAACGGATCATTGATCGGTGGTGCGATCGCCATCGGTTCGAGCCTCGTCACGCTGTTGTTGATGCGCAAGACGGCGGCGCTTGATCCGATGTTCGTGATGGTCGCCGCTCTTGGTGGATTCACCGGCAAGTTGCTCGTGCTGCTGCTCGCGGTGATCTTGCTGCGCAACCAGTCGTGGCTCGAACCCAAGGCACTGGGAATCACCCTGGTGGCTACGGTGCTCGTGACCTCGTTCCTGGAGGCGAGAGCCTCCAAGCGCAGCCGTAGTCAGATGGTGGTCCCCGCCTCCGAAGGCACCTGAGACCTGCTGATATGGTCCGCGCAGACCAGGGACACCCGATCGCAGGGGTGCCTCTGGTAGTCGCTTGCGAACCGTAAGGTACGTTAAGTCCAGATCGTGACGATTCCCCCGGCGGAGTGAACGCCGGCCGGGAGAACCGGAAGGAACACAGTGACCAAGTTGCTGGCTTCGGGGGGCGAGTTCGTCGCTCCCGGTGTGAAGGACTTCTTCCTCCCGCCGATCTTCGGCTCGGTCACGAAGCCGATGGTCCTGCTGGTGCTGTCGATCGTGATCATCGGAGCCTTCTTCATCGCGGCCACCCGCAACATGAAGCTGATCCCCGGCAAGTTCCAGTTCGCCGCCGAGTCGGTTTACGACTTCGGGCGCAACAACATCGCCCGGGAGCAGATCGGTGCGAAGGACTTCAAGCCCTTCATCCCGCTGATCCTCACGATCTTCACGTTCGTCCTGGTGAACAACCTGTTCGGGCTCATCCCGGTCATCCAGTTCCCGACGATGTCGCACATCGGCTTCCCGCTCGCCGTTTCGTTGCTCGTCGTTTACCCGGTGTACCACTTCGTCGGGTTCAAGCGGCACGGCTTCGTGGGCTACTTGAAGCACCAGACGATTCCGCCGGGCGCGCCGTGGTTCGTGCTCCCGCTGCTGATTCCGATCGAGTTCTTCCAGAAGTTCATCCTGAACCCGCTCACGCTGGCGATCCGAGTTTTCGCGGCCATGTTCGCGGGTCACCTCCTGCTGCTGGTGTTCACCCTGGCCGGTGAGTTCCTGCTGCTCAATGGCGGACTGACCGTCATCGTGGCGCCGGTGTCCTTCGCCTTCGCCATCGCGCTGACCTTCCTGGAGGCACTGATCATGTGCCTGCAGGCCTACATCTTCGCGCTGCTGTCTGCCAGCTACATCGGCATGGCGCTGGCAGAAGAGCACTGAGAAACAGCACAAAGCCTCCGATCCGCGAACTCTCGCGGACCGAGTTGGAAAGGGAACAGCAACAGTGAGCGCTCTCCAGATCGCCCAGGACGCCGTCAACATCAACCCGGGTCTTGCGGCCATCGGTTACGGCCTCGCCGCCATCGGCCCCGGCATCGGCGTCGGTCTGATCTTCTCCTCGGTCATCAGCGGCACCGCCCGCCAGCCCGAGGCCCGCGGCGTCCTGCTCAGCCTCGCGTGGACCACCTTCGCCATCGTCGAGGTTCTCGCGCTGATCGGCTTCGTCGTTTACTTCATCGCCACCGCCGGCACCGGCGCCTGACCTAACCCTTCAACGCGTTAGGAGACGTCGTGTTCCACGCCTTGATCATGGCCGCGGAGGACCCCTCCAAGGTCAACCCGGTCGTTCCGCACCCCGCGGAGATCATCCTCGGCCTGGTCGCGTTCCTGCTCCTGCTCTTCGTCGTCAAGAAGTTCGTGTCGCCGCGATTCGAGGCGCTGTACGCGGAGCGGACGGCCAAGATCGAGGGTGGCATCGAGAAGGCGGAGCAGGCCCAGGCCGAGGCTCAGCGCACGCTCGAGCAGTACAAGGAGCAGCTGGCCGAGGCTCGGGCCGAGGCCGCGCGCATCCGCGATGACGCGCGGGCCGAGGGCCTGCAGATCATCGAGGAGCTGCGCGAGCAGGCGCAGGCCGAGTCCGCCCGCATCGTCGCGCAGGGCCAGCACCAGCTGGACGCGCAGCGCGCCCAGATCGTCGCCGAGCTGCGTGCCGACCTCGGTCGCACCGCCGTCGAACTGGCGAGCAAGGTCGTGGGCGAGTCCCTCGAGGACGAGGCCCGTCGCCGCGGCACCGTCGACCGCTTCCTCAACGAGCTGGACGCCGTCGCGGCGCCGGCGAGCAAGTAGAGGCTGCCGATGACGTTGCATGCCGCTAGTCGTGAAGCTCTGGCAGCCGCGGAACTGCGGCTGCTGGAGCTGGCCGACGCCACCACGTCGACGGACGAGCTCGCCAAGCTGGGCGAGGAGCTCTTCGCCGTGCTGGGTCTGGTGATCGAGCAGCCTTCGCTGCGCCGCGCGCTCGCCGACGCCTCGTCGGAGCCCGCCGGTCGCGAGCATCTCGTCCGCGGTCTGTTCGAGGGCAAGGTGAGCGACGCGACGCTGCAGGTGCTGGTCGCCGTCGTGACCGCGCGCTGGTCCAGCCCGCGTGAGCTCGTCGACGGCATCGAGTCGCTCGCCCGCACCACGTTGCTGGTGCGTGCCGAGCGCGACGGCCAGCTCGACTCGGTGGAGGACGAGCTGTTCCGGCTCGGCCGCATCGTGGCGGGTACGCACGACCTCGAGCGCTTGCTGGGTGACCCCGCCGGTGCTGTCGACGGCAAGGTCGCGCTGGTCGACACCCTCATCGAGGGAAAGGTCAGCCCGGTCACCAAGACGCTGGTGGACCAGCTGGTCCGCCACCCGCGCGGTCTCCGCGTCGCGAACGGTCTCGGCGAACTCGCCGACCTGGCGGCCAAGCGCCGTCAGCGTTCCGTCGCGCACGTCCGGTCCGCGGTGGCGCTGACCGCGGAGCAGGTCGACCGCTTGACCGCGACGCTGACCACGATCTACTCGCGCCCGATCGCCCTGCACGTCGAGGTGGACGCCTCGCTCGCGGGTGGTCTCCAGATCAAGATCGGCGACGAGATCATCGACGGAAGCATCGCCGGCCGGTTGGCGGCACTGCGCCGCAATCTCGCCAGCTAGCCCCCGAGCCCTTTCCCAAGAACGAAGAAGTGAGAGCAGGAACGACATGGCGGAGCTGACGATCTCGTCGGACGAGATCCGCAGTGCGATCGAGAAGTACGTCTCGAGCTACTCCCCGGAGGTCAGCCGGGAAGAGGTCGGTACCGTCTCCGAGACCTACGACGGCATCGCCATCGTCGAGGGCCTTCCGGGCACGATGACCAACGAGCTGCTCGAGTTCCCCGGTGGCGTCCTCGGCGTCGCCCTGAACCTCGAGGTCCGCAACATCGGTGCGGTCATCCTCGGTGACTTCGACAAGATCGAAGAGGGCCAGGAGGTCCGCCGGACGGGCAAGGTCCTGTCCGTGCCGGTCGGCGACGGCTTCCTCGGTCGCGTCGTCAACCCGCTGGGTCAGCCGATCGACGGTCTCGGCGACGTCGTCGCGGACGACACCCGCGCCCTGGAGCTGCAGGCCGCGTCCGTGCTGCAGCGTCAGCCGGTGTCCGAGCCGATGCAGACCGGCATCAAGGCCATCGACGCGATGACCCCGATCGGTCGCGGTCAGCGTCAGCTGATCATCGGTGACCGCAAGACCGGCAAGACCGCGGTCTGCATCGACACGATCATCAACCAGAAGAAGGCCTGGGAGTCGGGCGACCCGAAGCAGCAGGTCCGCTGCGTCTACGTCGCCATCGGCCAGAAGGGCTCCACCATCGCGGGCGTCAAGACCGCGCTGG
Organism: Lentzea alba; assembly: GCF_011067745.1. GTDB lineage: Bacteria > Actinomycetota > Actinomycetes > Mycobacteriales > Pseudonocardiaceae > Lentzea > Lentzea alba. Next base: position 704,076 of record NZ_JAAMPJ010000001.1, on the reverse strand, counting down.
AGGAGGCGGGCGCACTCGAGTACACGACGATCGTCGCCGCCCCCGCTTCTGACTCGGCCGGCTTCAAGTGGCTGGCGCCGTACACCGGCTCCGCCATCGGCCAGCACTGGATGTACCAGGGCAAGCACGTCCTGATCATCTTCGACGACCTGACCAAGCAGGCCGAGGCGTACCGCGCGATCTCGCTGCTGCTGCGCCGCCCGCCGGGCCGCGAGGCCTACCCCGGCGACGTCTTCTACTTGCACTCGCGTCTCCTCGAGCGTTGCGCGAAGCTGTCGGACGACCTCGGCGGCGGTTCGATGACGGGTCTGCCGATCATCGAGACCAAGGCGAACGACGTGTCGGCGTACATCCCGACCAACGTCATCTCGATCACCGACGGTCAGTGCTTCCTCGAGTCCGACCTGTTCAACGCCGGTGTCCGCCCGGCCGTCAACGTGGGTATCTCCGTCTCCCGCGTCGGTGGCGCCGCGCAGATCAAGGCGATGAAGGACGTCGCGGGTTCGCTGCGTCTCGACCTGTCGCAGTTCCGCGAGCTGGAGGCCTTCTCCGCGTTCGCGTCCGACCTCGACGCCGCGTCGCGCGCCCAGCTGGACCGCGGTGCCCGTCTGGTCGAGCTGCTCAAGCAGGGCCAGTACTCGCCGGTCCCCGTCGAGGAACAGGTCGTCGAGATCTTCGCCGCGACCAAGGGCCACCTGGACGACGTGCCCGTCGCCGACATCCGCCGCTTCGTCGCGGACTTCAAGGACTCGCTCCGTCGCAACCACGCTGACCTGCTCGGCAGCATCGTGGAGACGAAGAAGTTCCCCGAGGACGCCCAGAAGCGCGTTGTCGCCGCCGTGACCGAGTTCAAGAAGCAGTTCACCGCTTCGGACGGCACGACGATCGTCAACGAGGCCCCCGAGAAGGCGCTCGACGCCGACAAGGTCGGCCAGGAGTCGGTGAAGGTCCACAAGCCCGAGCCCACCAAGAAGTGATCTGAGCCATGGGCGCACAGATTCGGGAGCTTCGCCAACGGATCCGAACGGTCAACTCGACCAAGAAGATCACGAAGGCCTACGAGCTCATCGCCACGTCTCGCCTCGCCAAGGCGCAGACCAGGGTCGCGGCCTCGCGTCCCTACGCGGACGAGATCACTAACGTGCTCTCCGCGTTGGCCGAGGCCTCGGCGAACCTCGACCACCCGCTGCTGACGGAACGTCCGAACCCGAAGCGCGCCGCTGTCCTCGTCGTGACCAGCGACAAGGGCATGTGCGGTGGTTACAACGCCAACGTCCTCAAGGCCGCAGAGCAGCTGATCCAGCTGCTCAAGTCCGAGGGCAAGGAGCCGGTGCTGTACGTGACCGGCCGCAAGGCGATCGGGTACTACACGTTCCGCCGTCGTGAGGTCACCGCCTCGTGGAGCGGGTTCTCGCAGACCCCGCACTACGTCAACGCCGTCGAGGCGGGCGACGCGCTGGTGGAGGCGTTCCTGGAGGGCACGGAGGACGGTGCGCAGGGCGTGGACGAGATCCACGTCGTGTACACGGAGTTCAAGTCCATGCTGAGCCAGACGCCGACCGCCAGGCGGATCGCGCCGATGGAGGTCGAGTACACCGGCGAGACCCCCAAGGGTCCCCGCGCGGTGTACGACTTCGAGCCCAGCGCCGAGGCGCTGCTCGGTGCGATGCTGCCCAAGTACGTGAAGACTCGCCTGTTCTCCGCCATGCTGGAGGCGGCGGCTTCGGAGTCGGCGGCTCGTCGTACGGCCATGAAGGCCGCGACGGACAACGCGACGGAGCTGGTCCGGAACCTCAGCCGGGCGGCGAACTCGGCCCGTCAGGCCCAGATCACCCAGGAGATCAGCGAGATCGTCGGTGGCGCCTCCGCGCTTACCGGTGGCGCAGGAAGTGATGAGTGACATGAGTGCTACTGCCACCACCACCCGCACCGGCCGTGTGGTCCGGGTGATTGGTGCGGTCGTCGACGTGGAGTTCCCGCGCGACGCCGTGCCGGAGCTGTTCAACGCTTGCCACACGGAGATCACCTTCGAGGCGGTCGCCAAGACGCTGACCCTCGAGGTCGCGCAGCACCTCGGCGACAACCTGGTCCGCTGCATCTCGATGCAGCCGACCGACGGCCTCGTCCGCGGTGCCACCGTGACCGACTCCGGTGCCGCGATCTCGGTGCCGGTCGGCGACGTCGTCAAGGGCCACGTCTTCAACGCCCTCGGTGACTGCCTCGACTCGCCCGGCCTCGGCCGCGACGGCGAGCAGTGGGGCATCCACCGCAAGGCGCCCGCCTTCGACCAGCTCGAGGGCAAGACCGAGATCCTCGAGACCGGCATCAAGGTCATCGACCTGCTCACCCCGTACGTCAAGGGCGGCAAGATCGGCCTGTTCGGCGGCGCGGGCGTCGGCAAGACCGTGCTCATCCAGGAGATGATCACGCGTATTGCCCGTGAGTTCTCCGGTACGTCGGTGTTCGCCGGCGTCGGTGAGCGCACCCGTGAGGGCACGGACCTGTTGTTGGAGATGGAAGAGATGGGTGTTCTCGGGGACACCGCTCTCGTCTTCGGTCAGATGGACGAGCCGCCCGGCACGCGTATGCGCGTCGCGCTGTCCGCTCTCACGATGGCGGAGTACTTCCGCGACGTGCAGAACCAGGACGTGCTGCTCTTCATCGACAACATCTTCCGCTTCACCCAGGCGGGCTCCGAGGTGTCGACCCTGCTGGGCCGCATGCCTTCCGCCGTGGGTTACCAGCCGACGCTGGCCGACGAGATGGGTGAGCTCCAGGAGCGCATCACCTCGACGCGCGGTAAGTCGATCACCTCGCTGCAGGCCATCTACGTGCCCGCGGACGACTACACCGACCCCGCCCCGGCGACCACCTTCGCCCACCTGGACGCGACGACGGAGCTTTCCCGTCCGATCTCCCAGAAGGGCATCTACCCGGCTGTCGACCCGCTGTCGTCGTCGTCTCGAATCCTCGAGCCGTCGATCGTCGGCGAGGAGCACTACCGGGTTGCCCAGGAGGTGAAGCGGATCCTGCAGAAGTACAAGGAGCTGCAGGACATCATCGCGATCCTCGGTATGGACGAGCTCTCCGAGGAGGACAAGGTCCTCGTCGGTCGTGCGCGTCGTCTCGAGCGCTTCCTCGGCCAGAACTTCATCGTGGCCGAGAAGTTCACGGGTCAGCCCGGGTCGTTCGTGCCGATCAAGGACACGATCGAGGCGTTCGACCGCGTGTGCAAGGGCGAGTTCGACCACTTCCCGGAGCAGGCGTTCTTCTCCTGCGGCGGGTTGGACGACGTCGAGGCCAACGCCAAGAAGCTGGCCGGCAACTGAGGCTGGGTTCTACGCGTAGCTGAGTTTTCGAAGGGCCGTTTCTCCATTGTGGAGGGACGGCCCTTCGGGCGTTTGTGGGGTGGGTGGTCGCCTTGCGAGGGCTGATCGCTACCCAGCCGATTGTCACCCAGCAGGGCATGCGCTCTTGCCATCCCAGCGCGGCCGTGCCCTGTACGGCTCGCTTCGCATCGCCTTGGGTTTCCATTGGCTGGAAATCGACCTCCCCCTCGCGTGGCCCTCGCCGCAGGATGCTCGGCATCACCTGGCCGTCCTCAGCGAGGAGGAGAAGCGCGTGAACAAATGGGTGTTGCCGCTGTGTTGGGCCGCCGTCCTGCTCGACGGATTTGACCTCGTTGTGCTCGGCACGGTGATTCCGGTGCTGTTGCAGGAAAAGCTGCTCACCACGGCTAGTGCGAGCGCGGTGTCCACGGCTGGGCTGGTCGGGATGATGCTGGGGGCGCTGATCATCGGGACCATCACCGATGTCATCGGGCGGCGCAAGGTGATGATTTACGCGGTGGCCGGGTTCTCCGTGTTCACGTTGGCCTGTGCGTTCGCGCAGGACGCGACTACGTTCGGGGTGCTCAGGTTCCTTGCCGGGCTTGGGCTTGGTGGGTGTTTGCCCACGGCCATCGCGTTGGTGAACGAGGCGCGGCCTCAGCGGGGTGGGCGGGCCACCACGCTCATCATGACCGGGTATCACGTGGGGGCCGTCATCACGGCGTTGCTCGGGATCGTGCTCATTCCGGAGCTCGGGTGGCAGGCGTTGTTCGTGGCGGGTGCATTGCCCGCGTTGGTGTTGGTTCCGTTGATGGTCAAGTACTTGCCCGAGACGGTGGTGCGCAAGGCTCCCGCTCGGGAGGCCGTTGGGTCGCTGTTCAAGCCTGGGCTGCGGAAGGCCACTGTGGCCTTTTGGGTGGCTTCGTTCATGGGGCTGTTGCTCGTATACGGGCTCAACACCTGGTTGCCGCAGATCATGCGCAGTGCTGGGTATGAGCTCGGGACGGCGTTGGCGCTGTTGCTCACGCTCAACATCGGTGCCGTTGTCGGTCTTTTGATCGCCGGCACCGTTGCTGACCGGGTTGGGGTCAGGCCCGCGGCCATCGGGTGGTTCGCGGGTGCGGTGTTGTTCTTGGCTTTGTTGAGCATCAAGTTGCCGGGGCAGACGATTTACGTGGCCGTGCTGCTGGCCGGGTTCTTCGTGTTCAGTGCGCAGGTGCTGGTGTACGCGTATGCCGGGCGGGTTTACGAGGAGAACCGGGCCACGGGGATCGGATGGGCCGCCGGTGTGGGGCGGTTGGGCGCTATCAGCGGGCCGTTGCTCGGTGGGGCGTTGCTCACTGCTGGGTTGGCGCATCCGTGGGGGTTCTACGCGTTTGCCGTGGTGGCGGCGCTTGGGGCGGTGGCGATTGCTGTAGTGGGGCTGCGGTCTAAAACGGTCGTGTCGCACTCTTAGTAATGGCACAGTCGGGTTATGGCCCGACATGCGCCTTATGACGATCCTGGGACGCCTGACCTCCGATCGCCCTGGCGGTACCTGTGGTGGCTGGTGCTGATGCAGCGCTGGCGGGTGCTTGCCGGGGCGTGGTGGGGGTCGCTGTGGATGTGCGGGCTGATCGTGCCGCCCTATCTCATCGCTCGGGCCATTGAGGACGGACTTCGGCACGGCGATCGCGTGGCGCTCGTGTGGTGGAGTGTTTCGCTGGTCGTGGTGGCGGGGTTGCTGGCGCTTGCCGGGGTCGCGCGGCACCGCACGATGACGTTGGTGCGGACCGATGCCTCGCTCCGGACGGCGCAGGTGGTGGTTCGGCTCGTCACTCGGCTTGGTGGGGTGGTGCGGCGGAAGCTGTCCACTGGGGAGTTGACGTACCTGCAGAACGGGGACACCGCTCGGATCGCGCACGCGTTGACGAGTACTGGGCCCGGGGTGGGGGCGGTGATCGCCTATGCGGTCACCGCGGTGTTGCTCGTGCGGATTTCGCCGTTGGTCGCGGTGGTCGTGTTGTTGGGCGTGCCGGTGCTGGCGGTGGTGACCGGGCCGGTGTTGCACCGGTTGCACGCGGTGGAAGGCCGTTATCGGAGCAGCCAGGGGGAGTTGAGCTCGCGGGCCGGGGACATCGTGGCCGGGTTGAAGGTGTTGTCCGGGATCGGGGGCAAGCCGGCGTTCGAGGAGCGCTTCCGGGGGATGTCCCGCGAGGTGCTGAAGGACGGCTATCGGGTTTCCGCCTGGTTGAGCTGGGTGCAGGCGTTGACGTGGGGGCTGCCCGCGCTGTTTCTCGCGGTGGTCACGTGGATCGTGGCGCGGCTGGCGGTGAGCGGTGCCGTCTCGATCGAGGAGATGGTGGCGGTCTACCTGTACGTCACGACGTTGATCGTGCCGGTCAGCTTCTTCATGGAGGGCGCGGACGCGATTCCGCGGGCGTTGGTGTCGGCGCGGCGGGTGGTGGAGTTGCTGAGGTTGCGGCCTGACGTCGACGACAGCGACGCCGAGCCGCTGGAGGTGAAGAACGGTGCGTTGACGGTGGTGGTCTCGGCGAACGCGGCGCTGGCGCGGGAGAGCGTGGAACGGTTGCCCGGGCAGGTCGTGGTGGCGGACAACGACGACTACCTGTTCGCCGGGTCGGTGCGGGAGGCGGTGTCCGTGGCCGAGCACGGCGACGAAGCGCTGGAGCAGGCGCTGTGGGCGGCCAACGCGGTGGACGTCGTGGAGGCGTTGCCGGACGGGCTCGATTCTCACCTGGAATCCCAGGGGCGCAACGTTTCCGGCGGGCAGCGGCAACGGCTCAGGCTGGTCAGGGCGTTGCTCAGTGAACCGGACGTGCTCGTGCTGGTCGAGCCGACTTCGGCGCTCGATGCCGTGACAGAGGCCGCGGTCGCACGGCGGGTCAAGGAGGCGAGGGCCGGGCGCACCACGGTGGTCGTGTCGTCGTCGCCGTTGTGGGTGGGGCAGGCCGATCAGACGGTGTACCTGGAGGAGGGCCGATGACCCGGCTGCCGATCGCGGACCGGCGCGAGGTGCGGCGGGCGGCCGTGCGCCTGCTGCGGGTCGAACGGACGGCGCTCGCGGTGGTGCTCGTGCTCACCGTGCTGACGGCGTTGTCCGCGCTCGTCGGACCCTACCTGCTCGGCAAGATCGTGGGCGGGGTCGAACGGCAGGACCTGGATCTGTCCACTGTGGACATGATTGCGCTGGGAGTGCTCGGCGCGGCGGTAGTGCACCTGTTGTTGGTGCGCTACAGCTCTTTGCTGGCGGCACGTCTCGGCGAACGGTTGCTGGCCTCGTTGCGCGAGGAGGCCGTGACGCGCTCGTTGGCGTTGCCGGCACGGGTTGTGGATCGGCTGAGCACGGGCGATCTGCTCACGCGCGTGACGAGTGACGTCGGCACGGTGGGCCTGGCGTTGCGGGACAGCGTGCCCGAGGTGCTCACGGGAGTTGTGCACATCGTCGTGGTGTTCGTGGCGATGTTCCTGCTGGACCCGGTGCTGGGCCTGGTCGCGTTGGTCGGGTCGCCGTTCATCGTGTGGGTGCTGCGGTGGTACCTGGCTCGTGCGCGCGATGCCTATCTCACCGAGAGCGAGGCCAACGGCGACGTGGCGGAGATCTCCGCGGCGGTCGGCGAAGGAAGCCGGACGATCGAGACGTACGGGCTGCGGGACCGGATGGTGGCCACCGCGGACAACACCATCGCGCGTTCGTATCGGGCGCGCCTGAGGACGTTGCGGCTGCGCAACGTGCTGTTTCCGGTCACCAGCTTCGTGAACACCATCCCGACCGCGTTGGTGCTGCTGGCCGGCGGCCTGTTCTACGCGGCTGACGGCGTCGGCATCGAAGTCGTCGTCACGGGCGCGCTGTGGGTCTGGCGGATCGTCGAACCGATGGACCGCATCCTGTTCTGGGTCGAGTTCCTGCAGCGCGGCGGAGCGTCGTTCGCGCGCGTCGAGGGGATCGCGGCGAACGTCGAACCCGCGCCGGCGGTCGGTGAACCCGACGGCGACCGCATCGAGGTGCGCGGCGCTCGCTACTCCTATGTGGACGGACACGAGGTTCTGCACGGTGTCGACCTGGTTGTGCAGCAGGGTGAACGGCTGGCGATCGTCGGCGTCTCCGGCGCGGGCAAGTCGACGCTGGGCAGGCTGATCGCGGGCGTCGACCGGCCCGCGGAGGGGACCGTGCTCGTGGGCGGGGTGCCGGTCGCGGACCTCGCGGCGGCGGGCGAGCAACGGATCGTGCTGGTGACGCAAGAACATCACGTGTTCATCGGCACGCTGCGGGAGAACCTGGCGATGGCCGCCCCGGACGCTCCGGACGAACGGCTCCTCGAAGCGCTGCGAACCGTTGACGCACGGTGGTTCGACGAGCTGCCGGAAGGGCTGGACACCACTCTCGGCGCGGGCGGCGTGGAGCTGGATCCCGCGCAGGCACAACAACTCGCGCTCGCACGGGTGGAGGTCGCCGATCCGCACACGTTGGTGCTGGACGAGGCGACGTCCTCCCTCGATCCGGCCACGGCCCGGCATGCCGAGCGCGCGATCGCGGCCGTGCGCGAGAAACGCACGGTGATCGCGATCGCGCACCGGCTGCAGACCGCGCGTGACGCCGACCGGATCGCGGTCGTCGACGCCGGCCGTGTCGTCGAACTGGGCTCACACGACGATCTGGTCGCCCTGGACGGCACGTACGCCGCGCTCTGGCGCTCCTGGCACGGCGGTTAGCCCAGCGGAACGACCTCTGGCGTGTCCCCGCGCCGCACGGTCACCGCAGTCGTGCCGGCCGGTGCCAGCCACACGTCCGGACGCTCCTGTGGTCCGAGGAGCGTGCCGAACTCGGCGACCAGCGTGCCCTGGCCGTCCGGCAGCACGAGCCGCACGGGCAGGGAAGCGCCCTTCACCGCGGGGCCGCCGAGGACGGCCGCGCTGAACACACCGTTCGCGTCGTAGAGAACGCCGTAGAGCTGGCCGTACGACTCGAAGACCCGCACGAAGCGCAGATCCGGGGTCCACGCGCAGGCCGCCCAGTTGGCGCTCGAGTCGTCGCCGATCTGGTAGTCGAGCAATCCGCGTTCCTGGAGATCCCGCTCAGCCGACTCCGACTTCGGGTTCAGCGCCGGCCGTTTCTCGTCGGTGCACCGCTGACCGCTCCAGCCGAGTCCGGGATGCGGCGTGAACGCCTGCCCGAAGGTGAAGCCCGTGCGGGCCCTGTTCTGCAGCGGCTGCCTGGTGAAGTCGTCGGGCGCGGGTGCGGTGGTGGATCGCAGGATCACCGGCCGTTCGGACGCCTGGGCGGTCACCACGGCCACGCCGTCGGGATCGTCCGCCTGCCGCCAGTCACGCCGCAGCCGGTTGTCGGGCCCTCGCACCGGGTTCACCGACCAGAACACCCGTTGCCCGAGGCTCAGCACCACGTAGGTCGAGCTGTGGGCCCCGAGGCGGTACAGGCCGGTCTCTTGGTCCCTGGACCGGGTGTGGACCACCTCGCGGCCCTCCACCGCTCCTGCGGCGACGAGGCCGACCAGCGTCTGCGGCTCGTTCGAGTTGCGCACCCGCACGGCCTGGGCGACGAGTGCCGCCTGGCCGTCGACGGTGTTCGCCGCCCAGAACACGTTCGGCGTGCCTGAGACCTCGGTCACGTCCTGGCCGCTCATCCACGATTCGTTCCGGGCGTTTTTCCAGGCGACCAGCGTGCGTGCGATGAAGTCCTCGTCGCCCGCCAGGTCACCGCTCGTCGCCGCGGTCAGCCGCGGATCGCCCGTGTCGGGCTCGCTGGTGGACGAGCGGGTCAGCACCACCCCCGTCGTCACGCCTGCCAGCAGTGCCACCGCCGCGGTCAGCGCCAGCAGCTTGCGCGTGTGTCGTCGCCGTCCTCCGGCCATCACGTCCCCCACGAATCCCGGCCGCACGTCCAGGTCTGCCGTCGCGGCCTCCATCGCCTGCTTCAGTTCCACGTCAACACCTGCTCACCCATCAGTTCCCGCATGCGGGCGAGGCCGCGCGAGGTCTGGCTCTTCACCGTGCCGATGCCGCAGCCGAGCGTGCGGGCGGTGTCGGCCTCGCTGAGATCCTCGAAGAACCGCAGCACCAGCACGGCGCGCATCTTCGTCGGCAGCTGCGCCAACGCGCGCACCACGCTGTCCGCGTCCACCACTTGCTGTTCGTGGCCTCTCTGGGCTGGTGCCGCGCCTTGCTCGAGCGGCGCTTCCGGCTTGCGGGAACGCCGCCGCCAGCGGTTCGCGGCCGCGTTGGCCAGCGCGGTGCGCGCGTACGCCTCCGGAGAGGTCCTGATCCGGCGCCACTTGCCGTACATGCCCATCAGGACGTCCTGCAGAATGTCCTCAGCGGCGCCTCTGTCGCCGCCGCACAGCAGGTAGGCGGTGCGCAACAGTGCCTGTGAGCGCAGCGCCACGAAGTCCTCGAAGTCCTGCATGTCCCCCTCCGGCTGTCGTCGAACCTACTGACACCGGGCGGGGCGGCGAGGTTGTCGGGCGACCGTTTAGACTCAGTTCGACTCCAGACGACGAGGGAGATACGCGTGGCCGAGATGACCGTTGAACTGGTCGCCGTTGAACGCCGCCTGTGGTCCGGTAAGGCCACCTCTGTTTCGGCGCAGACGACCGAGGGCGAGATCGGCATCCTGCCCGGTCACGAGCCCGTTCTCGGCCAGCTGGTCGAGGGTGGCGTGGTGCGCGTGCGCACGACGGACGGTGGCCTGGTCACCGCCGCTGTGCACGGTGGCTTCCTGTCCGTGACCGGTACCGGCGTGTCGATTCTCGCCGAGGACGCCGAGCTCGCGGGCGAGATCGACGTGGACGCGGCGCGCACGGCGCTGCAGGACGCGGACGACGCAGAGCGCGCACGTGCGGCAGCGCGCGTGCGGGCCGTGGAACAGTCGGCCTGAGACCGGGCGCGAGGGCCAAGCCGTGGGGATCACCGAGATTGCCGGACTGATCCTGCTTGGCGTGGCGATCGTCATCGCCTGCTTCGCCTGGCGACGCATCCGGCTGCTGCGCGAAGGTGGCGTGCACGTCGCGCTGCGCAGCCAGTTCGACGATCGCGGGCGTGGCTGGCATCTGGGTGTGGGGCACTACCGGGGCGACTCGTTCGCGTGGTTCCGGGTGCTCTCGCTCGGGTCCGGCCCCAACGAGCTGATCTCCAGAGACGGGCTCGAGATCGACGCGCGCCGTGAGCCGACAGGGCCGGAGGCGTACGCCATGCCGGTCGGTGCCACGGTGCTGCGGTGCCGTTCCGCCTCGGGCGAGGTCGAGATCGCGATGGGCCCGGATGCGCTCACAGGATTTTTGTCCTGGCTCGAGTCAGCGCCTCCGGGCCGCTCCATTCCCTGGGCATCCTGAAACCATGGGGGGCACAATCATGGACCTCAGGTCCATGAATGTGCCCCCCATGGTTTTACCTAGGCGTTCTCGCCGGGCTGCCAGAGCACGTCACCGTCCGGGTTCGCCACGCGGGCCAGGATGAACAGCAGGTCGGAGAGCCGGTTCAGGTACTTGGCCGTGAGCACGTTCGTGTGCTCCGCGTCGGCCTCGATCAACGACCACGCCCGTCGTTCCGCGCGCCGGGCGATCGTGCGCGCCTGGTGCAGCAGGGCCGCGCCGGGGGTGCCGCCGTTCAGGATGAACGAGTCGAGCTTGCCCAGCCGCTCGTTGAACGTGTCGCAGTACCCCTCCAGGCGGTCCACGTAGGCCTGGGTGATGCGCAACGGCGGGTACTTGGGGTCCGGCACGATCGGCGTGCACAGGTCAGCTCCGACGTCGAACAGGTCGTTCTGCACCTTGCGCACGACCTCGTGCACGTCGTCCGCGAGCTGCCCGAGAGCCAGCGCCACGCCGAGCGACGCGTTGGTCTCGTCCACGTCCGCGTACGCCTCGATGCGGGGTGAAGTCTTGGGGACGCGTGAGAAGTCGCCGAGTCCGGTCGTGCCGTCGTCGCCGACCCGCGTGTAGATCTTGGTGAGATGTACCGCCATGACCGGCACTCTATGGCCGTACGTAGGATTGCCGCGTGAGCGAGCATTTCCGGGTACACGGTGGCGCACGTCTGGTCGGCGAGGTTGATGTCGTCGGCGCCAAGAACAGCGTCCTCAAGCTGATGGCCGCTGCTTTGCTCGCCGAGGGCACAACAACCCTCACCAACTGCCCGGACATCCTCGACGTGCCGCTGATGGCGGACGCGTTGCGCAGCCTCGGGTGCGAGGTCGAGCTCGAGGGTGACGTGGCCAGGATCACGACCCCGCGCGAGCTCAGCTACCACGCCGACTCCGAGGCGATGGGCAAGCTCCGGGCGTCCATCTGCGTGCTCGGCCCGCTCGTGGGCCGGTGCAAGCGCGCGGTCGTGGCGTTGCCGGGTGGCGACGCGATCGGCTCGCGGCCGCTGGACATGCACCAGAGCGGCCTCGAGAAGCTCGGCGCCAAGACCTGGATCGAGCACGGCTGCATCGTCGCCGAGGCCGAGGGCCTGCACGGCGCGCAGATCTGGCTCGACTTCCCGAGCATGGGCGCCACCGAGAACATCCTGATGGCGGCCGTGCTGGCCAACGGCACGACGGTCATCGACAACGCCGCGCGTGAGCCCGAGATCGTCGACCTCTGCCTGATGCTGACGCAGATGGGCGCGCGGATCGAGGGCGCCGGCACGTCCACGCTGACCGTCCACGGCGTGACCGAGCTCAAGCCGACCGAGCACCGCGTGATCGGCGACCGGATCGTCGGCGCCACCTGGGGCTTCGCCGCCGCGATGACGCGCGGTGACGTGCGGGTGCGTGGCGTCAACCCGCACCACCTCGACCTGGTGCTGGAGAAGCTGCGGATGGCGGGCGCCGAGGTCACCGTCTACGAAGGCGAGGACGAGGGCTTCCGGGTCGTCATGGACGGCCGGCCCAAGGCGGTCGACTTCGTGACGCTGCCGTACCCCGGTTTCGCCACGGACAACCAGCCGTTCGCGATCGCGTTGTCCGCGGTCTCCGAGGGCACCTCGATGATCACCGAGAACCTGTTCGAGGCGCGGTTCCGGTTCATCGACGAGATGATCAGGCTCGGGGCCGACGCGCGCACGGACGGTCACCACGCGGTGATCCGCGGCGTCGAGAAGCTGTCCAGCGCGCCGGTCTGGGCGAGCGACATCCGCGCTGGTGCGGGGCTCGTGCTCGCCGGTCTGTGCGCGGACGGCGCCACCGAGGTCTACGAGATCTTCCACATCGAGCGCGGTTACCCGGGGTTCGTGGAGAACCTCCGCAAGCTCGGCGCGGACGTGGAGCGCGTCAGCTCTTGAGCACCAGCCGCGCGTTCGCGACGTCCGCCGGGAACACCATCACCTGGTAGGGCGCGTTTCGCGAGCGTGTGGCCCGCACCCCGTTGCGCTTCAGCTTCTGCACGAGGACGTTCGCGGCCTCCTCGGTGGGCACGACCGCCACCTCGCTCAGCAATCCGAAGTCCGTGCCGTCCGGATCCGGCACGGGCCGCCTGTCGTTGCCCACGAAGTACCGCAACACCAGCGCCAGCAAGCCGAGCACTGCGAAAACCACCACGGTCTGGTAGATCGCCGTCACCTCTTCATGATGCTCTTTCTGGTCTCGATTCAGTGAGCAATCGCACGCGCGGCAACGGTTACTGGCCAGTACGCTCCGGAGAACGACTTGTGGGAGGTTGCTGTGCCGTACCCAGCTGACCGTGAACGCGACCGCCCTTGGGTGATGCGCACGTACGCGGGGCACTCGTCGGCCGCCGCTTCCAACGCGCTCTACCGCCGGAACCTCGCCAAGGGGCAGACCGGTCTCTCAGTGGCGTTCGACCTGCCGACGCAGACCGGCTACGACCCGGACGACGAGCTCGCGAAGGGCGAGGTCGGCAAGGTCGGCGTGCCGATCAGCCACATCGGCGACATGCGGCAGTTGTTCGACCAGATCCCGCTCGCCGGCGCCAACACGTCGATGACGATCAACGCGACGGCCATGTGGCTGCTCGCGATGTACGTCACCGTGGCCGAGGAGCAGGGCGCGGACCCGTCGGCGCTCGCCGGCACGACGCAGAACGACATCATCAAGGAGTATCTGTCCCGCGGCACCTACGTGTTCCCGCCGGGACCGTCGCTGCGGCTGATCACCGACATGGTCGCGTGGACCGTGTCGAACGTGCCGAAGTGGAACCCGATCAACATCTGCAGCTACCACCTCCAGGAGGTCGGCGCGACGCCGGCGCAGGAGGTCGCGTACGCGATGTGCACGGCGATCGCCGTCCTGGACTCGGTGCGCGACTCCGGTCAGGTGCCGCAGGAGAAGTTCGGCGAGGTCGTCGCTCGCATCTCCTTCTTCGTGAACGCCGGTGTGCGGTTCATCGAGGAGATGTGCAAGATGCGCGCGTTCGCCCAGCTGTGGGACGAGATCACGCTGGAGCGCTACGGCGTCGAGAACCCGAAGCACCGCCGGTTCCGCTACGGCGTGCAGGTCAATTCTTTGGGATTGACCGAGGCGCAGCCTGAGAACAACGTCCAGCGCATCGTGCTTGAGATGCTCGCGGTGTCGTTGTCCCGCAACGCCCGTGCGCGCGCGATCCAGCTGCCGGCGTGGAACGAGGCGCTCGGCCTGCCACGTCCGTGGGACCAGCAGTGGGCGTTGCGCATGCAGCAGGTCCTGGCCTACGAGACGGACTTGCTGGAGTACGACGACATCTTCGACGGCTCGCCGGTGATCGAGGCGAAGGTCAACGAGATCCTCGCCGGTGCGCGTGAGGAGATCGACCGCGTGCAGGCGATGGGCGGTGCCGTCGCGGCCGTCGAGTCCGGCTACATGAAGTCGCAACTGGTGTCGTCGCTCGCGGACCGCCGTCGTCGCGTCGAGTCCGGCGAGGAGATCGTCGTCGGCGTCAACAAGTTCGACACCACCGAGCCGTCGCCGCTGCAGGCCGAGGGCGCGAACGCGATCGAGACCATCGACCCGATCGTCGAGCTGCACGCGGTGGAGGCGATCCAGCAGTGGCGCGCCAACCGTGACAACGCCGCGGTCGAGGCATCGCTGGACGCGTTGCGCGAGGCCGCCAAGACCGACCAGAACCTCGTCGAGGTGACGCTCGCGTGTGCGCGCGCAGGCGTGACGACCGGTGAGTGGTCGCAGGCGTTGCGTGAGACGTTCGGCGAATACCGCGCGCCCACCGGCGTTTCCGGTGCTTCGGCGTCGGGCGAGGCCGGTTCGGAGATCGCGCGCGTGCGCGAGCGGGTGCGCGGGACCGGCGAGGAGATCGGCGAGCGGCTGCGCATGCTGGTCGGCAAGCCGGGCCTGGACGGCCACTCCAACGGCGCCGAACAGGTTGCCGTGCGTGCCCGCGACGTCGGCTTCGAGGTCGTCTACCAGGGCATTCGTCTCACGCCGTCGCAGATCGTGGCCGCCGCCGTGCAGGAGGACGTGCACGTCGTCGGCCTGTCGATCCTGTCCGGTTCGCACCTGGAGGTCGTGCCCGCGGTGGTCGACGGACTGCGCGCGGCCGGCGCCGGGGACATCCCGGTGATCGTCGGCGGCATCATCCCGCCGGACGATGCTCAGAAGCTGCGCGACCGGGGTGTGGCGCGGGTGTTCACGCCGAAGGACTACGAGCTGACCGAGATCATGGACGAGATCGTCACCGTGATCCGTGAGGTGCATTCTCTGTAGCAGGGCCTTAGGGTCTTCGGATGGTCGACGTTGCGCGTGAGGGTTCGGTAGTCCGGATCACGATGAACCGTGCGGCGAAGCGCAACGCGCTGTCCGCCGAGCACCTCACGGAGTTGCTGGAGGCGTTCCGGGAGGCGGGTGACTCGGACGCGGCGGGCATCGTGCTCGCCGCCGAGGGACCGGTTTTCTCCGCTGGGCACGACTTCGCGGACGTGCACGCGCGTGACGAGGAGGGTGTGCGGCTGCTGCTGGAGTTGTGCACGGTGCTGATGAAGACCATTCAGGCCGTGCCACAGGTGGTGATCGCGCGCGTGCACGGGCTGGCGACGGCCGCCGGGTGTCAGCTGGTGGCGTCGTGCGATTTGGCGGTGGCCTCGCTGGACGCCGGTTTTGCCTTGCCCGGTGGGAAAGCCGGGTGGTTCTGCCACACGCCCGCGGTGCCGGTCGCGCGGTCCGTCGGGCGCAAGCGGTTGATGGAGATGGTGCTCACCGGGGATGTCGTGGACGCCGCGACGGCCGTGGAGTGGGGGCTGATCAACCGCGCTGTGGCCGCCGACGAGCTGGACGCCGCCGTCGACGAACTGCTGGTGCGCGCCACGCGGGGCAGCCGGGTGTCGAAGGCTGTGGGCAAGCGGACGATCTACGCGCAGCTGGACCGGCCAGAGGCGGACGCCTACGAGATCGCGCTGGCCGTCATGGCCGAGACTTCGCAGTCCCCGTCAGCCAAAGAGGGACGGGCGTCGTTCCTGGAGAAGCGGCCGCCCGTGTGGCCCGACTAGCCGCGAGGAGCTTCAGCGCGTCCGCGTTCGGGCCCGGCTCGGCCTGGTAGATCACCAGGAACTGGCCGGGAGCCTCGCGCACGTCGAACGAGTGGTAGTTCAGCTTGAGCGGGCCGACCGCGGGATGCACGAACTCCTTGGCGTCCTGGGTTTTCCCGCGCACCTCGTGCTGTTCCCACAGCTGTTTGAACATCGGGTTCTCGTTCAGCGCCTCGACCATCTGCTTGAGGCGCTGGGACTTCGGGTCCGCGGTCTGCCGCAGATGCGCGACGGTGCTCTGGGCGACCCAGTTCCAGCGCGGGTAGAAGCTCGCGGCGGCGGGGTCGAGGAACGTCATCCTGGCGGCGTTGTCATTGGCCGTGAACGGCTCGTACAGCGCGTCGGCCAGCGCGTTCATGGCGAGGATGTCGAGCAGCGAGTTCATCACGAACGCCGGCATGTCGTGCAGGCCGCTCATGAGTCGCCGCAGTTCGGGGCTGACCACGTCCGGCGCGTGGCCTTCGTCGGCGACCACACCGGCCAGGCGGTGCAGGTGGGCTCGTGCATCGGAGTCGAGCCTGAGCGCGCGGCTCAGGGCGTCGAGAACCTGGGCGGACGGGTTGGTCTCGCGGCCCTGTTCCAGGCGGGCGTAGTAGTCCGCGCTGACGCCGGCCAGGACGGCGACCTCTTCCCTGCGCAGGCCCTTGACCTTGCGCTGGGTGTGACTGGGCAGACCCGCGTCCTCGGGATTGACGCGGGCGCGGTGGGCCTTGAGGAACTCGCCGAGCACGTCTTCGAGGTTATTCGGTTGGCCTGCCCTTTGCCTGGGTGTGCCACACCTAGGGAGAAGGTGTCCTGGCTGGCGCTGTTTTCGCTGGTCATGGTGGTGGCATGAGCAAAGTCGTGTTGATCAGTGGAGCTTCCAGCGGTATCGGCGAGGCCACGGCCCGCGTCCTGGCCGCGGCCGGGCATCAGGTGTTCCTCGGGGCGCGCCGCGAGGACAAGCTGGCGGCGCTGGCCGCCGAGATCGGCGGTGGGTATGCGCCGTTGGACGTCACCTCACGTGAGTCGTTCCAGTCCTTTGTGGACGCGGCAGTCGAGCGTTTCGGCCGTGTCGACGTGCTCGTGAACAACGCGGGCGTGATGCCGTTGTCGCTCATGAGCTCGCTGAAGGTCGACGAGTGGGACCGGATGCTGGACGTGAACGTGCGCGGCGTGCTTTACGGGACCGCCGCCGTGCTGCCGCAGTTCTCGAACGGGGGTCACATCGTCAACGTCGCCTCGATCGGTGCGCACATGGTCATGCCCACGGCCGCCGTGTACTGCGCGACCAAGTACGCGGTGTGGGCGTTGTCCGAGGGGCTGCGGCAGGAGCGCGACGACCTGCGGGTCACCGTGATTTCGCCCGGTGTAACGGAGTCCGAGCTGGCGGACACCATCACGGAGGACTTCGCGGCGGAGTTGATGGAGGACTTCCGCAAGATCGCGCTGCCGGCCTCCGCCATCGGTGAGGCCATCAAGTACGCGATCTCGCAGCCCGCGGAGGTCGACGTGAACGAGATCGTGGTGCGGCCCGTGTCGCAGCGCTAGGCCCCGGTGGTCGAGCCCGGCCGGAGGATCATCAGCACTGTCACGGTGGCCCACAACAGGTTGAAGATGCCGGTGTACATGGCCAGGTGCTTGATGTCGTTGGTCTTCAGCGCTTTTTCCTGGCCGGGCAGGATCTTGAGGGCCAGCAGGAACGCGGCGGCGGTGGTGAGCGCGATCGAGACGATCACCCACGGGTGGCCGGTCACGCCCATCACGCCGGCCGTCGCGAACCCGAAGACCGGCACCGAGATGCCGATCAGGGCGTAGACGCGGCAGATCCGGTGCAGGAGCGCGGGATTGCCGTTTTCCCGGACGGCTTTCGGGAACATGCTCGCGGCGACCGTGACCGGGCCGATGGCGAGGATCGCGGCCAGCACGTGCAGCGAGAGGAAGAGCTTGCTCACGCGGCCCTCCAGACGGTGCCGCGGCGCTCGTGCGCGAACAGGGTTTCCACCTCGAGTGCTTTCTGGGCGCCGATCTCGCGTTCGACCAGGTAGAGGCCGAGGTCGACGCCGGAGGTGACGCCGGCGGCGGTGACCAGGTCGCCGTCGTCGACGATGCGGGCGCGGACGGAGTTCACGCCCATGGATTCCAGCGCGTGCAGGCCGAGGTGGTTGGTGGTGGCGTTGCGGCCCTTGATCAGGCCGGTCATGGCCAGCACCAACGATCCACCACACACGGTCGCGATGATCGCGTTCGTCTCCTTCAACAAGGGTGTGAGAGTGGCGGCGGCCGCGTTGAGCAGGGCCAAGGTCGTCGTGTCGTCGAGGGCTGCCGCTCCGGGAAGCACGATCAGGTTGGCGTCCGCGGCCAGTTGTGCGGTCGCTTTGAGGGACAACAGGTTCAAGCCCGCGGGGACCTCGCGGGCTCCCTCTGCCGTCACCAGTTCGGCCTGGACGCCGGCGGCGGCCAGCGTTTCGTACGGGCCGATCACGTCCAACGGGTCGAAGCCGTCGAACAACACCACTTGAGCTTTCACTTCGCTTGCTCCTTCGTCGGTGATCACGACGGTAGGGCCGGACGGCGAGGAGCAGAACTGGCTGGAATGCCATGTTCCAACGGATTCTCGCCAGCTATGGTGGTGGACGTGCACGAGGTTGCTGTACTGGCGATGGACAGCGTGGTCCCGTTCGACTTCGCCGTGCCGGTCGACGCGTTCAACTGGACCGGCCGGTACCGGGTGCGGGTCTGCGGTCCGAAGAGGACGGTCAAGGCCGAGTTGTTCGAGCTGAAAGTGCCGCACGGCTTGGAGCTGCTGTCCGAAGTGGACACCATTGTGCTGCCGGGTCACGATCCGGAGCTGGTCGTCCCGAGACAGGTGATCGAGGCGCTGCGGCAGGCCGCCGCGCGCGGTGCCCGGATCGCGTCGATCTGCTCGGGGGCGTTCGTGTTCGCGGCGACCGGGTTGCTGGACGGGTTGCGAGCGACCACGCACTGGCTGGCCGCGGAGGAGTTGGCGGAGAGGTTCCCGGCCGTCGAGGTGGACCCGGACGTGCTGTACGTCGACAACGGGCAGTTCCTCACGTCCGCGGGCGCGGCGGCGGGCCTCGACCTGTGCCTGCACATGATTCGCCGCGATCACGGGTCGGCGGTGGCGGCCGACGCGGCGCGGCTGGCCGTGATGCCGCTCGAGCGAGAAGGCGGGCAGGCGCAGTTCATCGTGACGCCGCCCGCGGCGCCTCAGGGCGCGGAACTCGAACCCGTGCTGCGGTGGATGGAGGCCAACGCCGCGCGCGACCTGACGCTGGAGGAGCTGGCGCGGCAGGCGGGAATGAGCACGCGGACGTTGAACCGGCGGTTCCGCGAGCAGACCGGGACGACGCCGTTGCAGTGGCTGCACCGGGCGCGGGTGCGCCAGGCGCAGCACCTGCTGGAGACGACCAGGGACTCGGTGGAGCTGATCGCGAGCAGGGTCGGGTTCGGCTCGGCCACGGCGTTCCGCGACAGGTTCAAGCGGATCGCCGGGACCTCACCCAACGCCTACCGGGCGGCGTTTCAGGGCTGCCAAAATTAGGGCTGCGAGTGTTCGTGCAGCAACAGCAGCGTGTAGGCGGCGATCGACTGGGCGTCGGTGATCTCGCCCTTGGCGATCATCGTCTCGAAGTCCGCGCGCGGGAACCACGCCGAGCGCATGTCCTGCTCCTCCAGCTCCCGCTCGTGGAAGCCCTCGGTGAGCTGCGTGGCGAGGAACACCCGGCCGCGCTGCGACGTCATGCCCGGCGCGACGTCGAGCAGACCGAGCTCGATCATCTTGCCGGCGCGCAGCCCCGTCTCCTCGCGGAGCTCGCGGCCGGCCAGCTCCAGCGGGTCCGAGTCGGCGCGGTCGGGCGCGGTGCCCTGGGGGAACTCCCAGCGGCGCAACCCGAGCGGGTAGCGGAACTGCTCGACGAGGCGAAGACGCTCGCCGTCGAGCGGGATGACCAGTGCGTAGTCGGGCTTGTCGACGACGCCGTAGATGCCCTGCGTCCCGTCCGCGCGGCGGATCGGGTCTTCGCGAACGGTCATCCACTGGTTTGCGTACACCTGACGGGTGCCGAGGCTTTCCACGCCACGGACCGTACCTAACGTCCGGATGCTGGACGCACCCCGTAGCCTGTCGCGGTGCGTCTCGTCATCGCTCGCTGCCAGGTCGACTACGTAGGCCGACTCACCGCCCATCTGCCCATGGCTCAGAGACTGCTGCTGATCAAGGCCGACGGCTCGGTGTCGATCCACTCCGACGACCGCGCCTACAAGCCGTTGAACTGGATGAGCCCGCCCTGCTGGCTGATCGAGGACCCGGACATCTGGACGGTGCAGAACAAGGCGGGGGAGAAGCTGATCATCACCCTCGACGAGGTGCTGCACGACTCCAAGCACGAACTCGGCCCGGAGCCCGGCCTGCAGAAGGACGGCGTCGAAGCCGACCTGCAGAAGCTGCTCGCCGAGCACGTCACCACCCTCGGCGACGGCTGGACGCTGGTGCGCCGTGAGTTCCCGACCGCCATCGGCCCGGTCGACCTGATGTGCCGCGACTCGGCCGGCGGCTCGGTCGCGGTGGAGATCAAGCGCCGCGGCGAGATCGACGGCGTCGAACAGCTCACCCGCTACCTGGAGCTGCTGAACCGCGACCCGCTGCTGGCGCCGGTGCAGGGCGTGTTCGCGGCGCAGCAGATCAAGCCGCAGGCACGGGTGCTGGCGGAGGACCGCGGCATCCGGTGCGTGGTGCTGGACTACGACGCGCTGCGCGGGATCGAACCGGACGAGTTCCGGCTGTTCTGACGCTGGTTCATTCGAGTGCCCTCTCCGGCACGCTCTCGACCTGAGTCCTGGCCTCACGTTACAAATCTCGTGGGGCGAGGGGGAGGGCGGGATGGAGCAAGGCTCGGCGGCGACACCACGCACCATCCTCGTCGTCGACGTGGAGAGCTTCGGCGACAAGGCGCGAACCGACCAGGACCGGATGGTCGTTCGCGCGGGGATGTACGAGCTGCTGGAGGCCGCGTTCGCCGACAGCGGTGTGTCGCGCGCGTCGGTCACCATCGAGGATCGCGGCGATGGCGCACTGGTGCTGCTCTCGGCCGACGTCCCCAAAGCCGTGCTCGTCGACCGCATGCCCCCGCGGATCGATGCCGAGCTGCGCCGCTACAACGCGCGCCACTCGATCGAGGCACGCATGCGCCTTCGGATCGCGCTGCACGCGGGTGAGGTGCGCGACGACAGGTACGGCGTTGTCGCCGACGCGGTGAACTTCACCTTCCGCATCCTGGAGGCACGGGAGGCGAAACGCGCCCTGGCGGCGTCGACGGCGAGTTTCGTGCTCATCGTGTCCGACTGGTTCTTCCAGTCCGTTGTCACGCACGAGCCCGCCGCACATCCGGCGGCGTTCCGGGCGATCCCGGTCGACGTCAAGGAAACCCACGACAAGGCGTGGATTCGGCTGTTCGGCGAAGTACCCGAGCGGACGCACGGCCAGCGGCGGCAGGCAGCTCGGCGTGAACCGACGCTGAGAGAGCTGAGCGAGATCGTCGACGTTCTGCTCGAGATTCCCGTGCTGGAGACGAAAGAAGGACGCGATCAGGTGTTGCGGGAGCTCGATCCGGACATCTGGTCCTCGATCCCGCGGCACATGACGGCGAAGACAGACCTGGTCAGCATCGTCCGCACCTGCCTGAGACACGGCGACGCGTGGGAGCGGCTGGTCGAGGTGATCCGATTCTTCGCGGGAGGTTTCGATGCCGTGACGAAGCTGGAAGCGACGCAGGACCGCCTCGAGCTCGAAGGCGATCAGTAGCACCTTCAGCGCAGCGGGAAAAGGTCCGTCCGCACCTCATCGAGGCGTAACGACGGTATTACACTCGGTATACGGCACAGGTGATGAGGTCGTTACCGCGGAACATCACGACTCGGGAGGCCCACAGGTGGACGAGTTCGCAAAACGAATCGACGCAGGCCTGGTCGATCTGACCGACATTCCTTTTGACGCACTCGATTCTGTGGACGGGCCGGAGCTGACTTCATCTGAGACCCGATTCCTGCGGCAGATCGACCATCCGAGCAGCAGCATCGGCGGGCACAACTCGTAGCCGTGGGCATGAGGTCCTTTCATCGCCACTGGATGACCTGGGGGCAACTGGACGCGCTGGCCTCGCACACGTCCGCCGACGTCGCGGTGCGGGAACTCGGCCTGGCCGAACGCAGCAGGCGGCTGCTGGCGCTGCGGCTGGTGCTCCGGCTGGCGAGGGAACAACCGGCTGCCCGTGGTCCGCTGGCGCCGGTCGACGAGGCCTGGAACGTGCTGATCCGAGCTCAACGCGAGGCGCCGGCCGAGATCTCGGCAATGCTCTCGGACCCGCAGCTCGGACTCTGGACGGCGCACGCGCTGCGGCGACTGCGCGACACCGTCGAAAATGATCCAGCACCGATTTGGTTCCACGTCGGACAACTGCACGCGTTCGCCTGCGCCGCGGCGATCAGAGCTGCCGTGCCCTTTCGGCTCACCATTCCCGCCTGGGATGGAAATGTGGTGTTGCCGACCCTCGGGTCCGCGCATGTCGGTGGCGGTGCCGGGTGGGGGACGGCCGAAATCGTCTCGGATGCGAATGGACCGCGCGTCGAAAGCGCCGGTGCGACTGTCGCGGTGGCGCCGAACAACACCGACTGGCACGCTTTCCGCTATTTCCGCGCCATCGATCTGGAACTGCGCCTCGACGACGCGGGGCCGCATCGCGGACTCACCGGCCTGCTGCCACCCGAACCGCTGACCGCCGACGAGTCGGCGCGGTGGCTCGGGCTGCTCAGCGACGCGTGGCAGTTGCTGACCCGTGGTCACGAGAGCTGGGCGAGAGAGCTGTCGGCGGGCCTGACTTCGATCGTTCCCCGTCCGCCGACGTTCCGCTTCAGGCCCCACAGCGCCTCGGTGGGCGACGGTTTCGGCGGTGCGATCGTCTCGGCGCCGCACGACGCCGCCCAGCTCGCGGCCACGCTCATCCACGAGTTCCAGCACAGCAAGCTGAACGCGATCGGACACCTCAAGCCTCTCTTCGTCGACGACTCGACGCTCGACGCCTACTCGCCGTGGAGAGACGACCCGAGGCCCACCGGCGGGCTTTTCCAGGGCGTCTACGCATTTCTCGCGGTGATGGAGTTCTGGGAACAGGAACGGCATCGCTTGCGGGACCGGGATCGCGACCTCGCCGAGTTCGAGTTCGCCCTGCTGCGCGAGCAGACCGCGACGGCGATCGATGAGCTGAAGGGCCGGCGATCGCTCACGGAGACAGGCCGCCGTTTCGTCGCCGGTGTCGAATCGAGGTTCGCGCGGAACAGTTCCGCCGTTGTGCCCGATGACCTCCTGCGCGCGGCGGAGCGCGCGGCCGCGGACCACCGGATCGGGTGGCGGGTCGGCCACGTGCGTCCGGACGCCGAACTGGTGCGCGCCGCCGTCGCCGCCTGGGCGCCGGGAAGCGCCGGGTCGTCCACCGGAAGCCCGGTGCGCCACCGCCGGCTCGACGTCAAGGCGGTGCTCGCCAGGGTCCTGCTGGCCGATCCGGCGGACCTGAAGACGACCAGGGATCTGCTCGGCTCGACGGCGCAGGTGGTCGACGGCGCGGGCGAGGGCGACTTCGCCTTCGTCGCCGGTGCGCTGGAGGAAGCTCGCGACCTCTATCTCGCAGAGCTCAGCAGGCCGTGCGACCGGCCAGGGGCGTGGGCGGGCCTGGCTCTGGTTCTCGACGAACTCGCTCCCGGACCTGCCTCGCGCGTTCTCGTCGAGCGTCCGGAACTGGTCAGGGCCGCGCACTCGGCGGTGGCCCTGACCACCGGCGAGGCCCCCGATCCGGAGGCGCTCGCCGGCTGGTTCGCCGAACAGACCGGCTAAAGCGGCATCGGGTCGATGTCGCAGTTGGCCCTGGTGGAGAGATCGTCGAGCTGGGTCACGGCGGGGTGGTCGCCCAGCCTGGTGCGCAACGCCTGCACGGCGCTCGCCCGCATCCGGTCACCCTCCTCGATGCGACCGACCGCACGCAGGTCCTGCGCCAGGTTGGCCTGACACGCCAGGGTGGTCGGGTGATCGGCGCCCAAAGCCGCGATCGCCTGGCTCGCCGTGGTGGCGTCCAGATCGTGCGCCGCCTGGAACTCCCCCAGCGCGTACAGGTCGCTCGCGAGGTTGATCGCGGTCACCAGGGTGGACGGGTGCTCGTCGCCGAGCCGTGCCCGGAACGCCGTGAGCGTCTCCTGGTTGAGCTCGTGTGCCGCGGCGTGGTTGCCGAGCAGACGGTGCAGCACCGCGACGTTGACCGCGGCAGACAGCGTGTGCGGGTGATCAGGACCGAGCGACCGCTGGTAGCGCCTCAGCGTCTCGGTGCCCACCTGCATGGCGATGCTGATCTTGCCGAGGTGCCTGAGGTCGATCGACTTGCCCAGTGCGGCGGCCAGAGTGTCCGCGTGGTTGTCGCCGTAGCGGATCGTCAGGCCGTTCAGCGCCTCCTCCGACGCGAGCAGCGCACGTTCGTGATCGCCCGCCTTGCGCCGCATCGCGCTCAGCTGACGAACAGCGCGCAGCAGCGCGGGGTTGAGGTCCTCGTACAGCCGTCGGTAAGTGGCGACGATGTCCTCGTGCCGCACCGCGGCACCTCGGTAGTCGCCCATCTCCCGCATGTCGATCGTCAGACCGATCTCGGTGATCAGGGTCAGCGCGTGGTCCCGGCCGAACATCTGGACCTTCCGGTCCCAGGTGTCCTCGTCGAGCTGCTGCGCCTCCGCGAACTTGCCGGCCAGCCGGAGACTCACACCGAGGTTGTGCGCCGCGTTCAGCGTCACCGGGTCGTCGTCGCCGAACGCGCGGATGCAGCGCTCGTAGTTGACTCGGGACAACTCCAGTGCGGTGGCGAAGTCACCTCGTGCGCGGTTGTCCGCCGCGACCGAGCCGACCGCCTCGACCGTGTCCTCGTGGTTGTCTCCGACAGTGCGCTGGCAGGCCTCCAGGATCCGGGCGTTGAGCTCGGCCGCCTCCCGGTACTGACCCAGCAGCCACAGCATGAAGCCGAGCCACCTGCCGACCTTCAGCGTCTCCAGGTCGTCGGGGCCGAGCCGGACCGACCAGATGTCGTAGATCTGGCGGGACAACTCGGCGCTGCGCTCGTGTTCACCCCAGAAGTAGAGGAATCGCACGAGGTTGTAGACGAGATCCCGGACCGACTGGTCCTCGGACTCGATCGCGTTGGACTTGATCACGTGCGTGTGCAGCTCGGCGTACTTCGACCAGAAGTCGGAGTCGTCCGGCGCGTTCGGGTCGTTGGCAGCGAGAATCAGGTGAGCCGCGTGCCTCATGGTGTCGCGTTCGTTCTCCGACATCTGGTTGATCAACACCGTCTGAACCAGGCGGTGCATTTCAATCGAGTTCGAGCGGTGGTCGACTCGCGCGAGCGCGAAGCGGTTGATGTCCCGGATCACCTCGTTGAACCGAAGCCGGTCCCGCAGAGCGCGTTTCAGCTCGGGTTTCACGTCGATCTGCCGGGCGTTGGTGAACATCGACCTGGGCACCGGCTCGGGTGCGAAGAAGGCACAGGTCTGCAGGATGCTGAGGGCCGCGGGGTTTCTCTGCTGCAGTTCGTCCAGCGACAGGTTCCACGCCGCGGCCACCGAGGTCGGATAGTCGAGGCTCGTCGTCGCGTCGAGCAGTTCCAGCTGTTTGTCCTTCAGCAGTTCGAGGTATTCGTTCGCGGGCATGCCGGTCTCCGCGCGCCATGCCGCGGCTTGAGCGATCGCCAGCGGGAGATCGCCGAGCGCGTCGGCGAGGCGGCTCGCGTCCTCGTCGGTGAGGTCGGGTCCACGGCGTTTCAGCAGCTGCACGCTTTCCTGGCGCTCGAACACCTTGACCTCGAGGGGACGGGCGATGCTCAGCCACTGGGAGTTGCGGGAGGTGACGAGAATGCGGCCGGGGCCACCGGTCGGCAGGTACTCGCTCACCTGGTCCGGGTTGTCCGCGTTGTCGAAGATGAGCAGCCAGTTCGGCGGGATCTTGCGGTTTCCGCCGCCCTTGAGCGCGTCCAGCACGGGTTTGACCGCGACGTTGGCGGCCGCGCCGACACCGAGGTCCAGACGGGCGCCGAGCTCCACGAGCGAGTTGACGATCTGGACCTCGCGTTCCGCGGGAACCCACCAGATCATGTCGAACTTCGACCGGTGCCGATACGCGTACTCGATCGCCAGTGCGGATTTGCCGACGCCGCCGAGCCCGTGGATCGTCTGCGGCAGCACCGCCGCGGTCGCGCCTGGTTCCAGACGTTCGTCGAGCTGTAGCAGCAGATCCTCCCTACCGGTGAAGTTGGGATTTCGAGGCGGCACGCCGCCGAATATCGCAGGCGACCTGGTGGAAGATTTCCTGGCCTCCTTGGAATCGGCGGTAGTGGTCACCCCGGGCCCTCCTGCATTTCGGTTGGTCGCTCCAGTTGGCGATGATCTGTGCTCGGTCTCGCGTTCAGCATGGCCGACGGGGGCCGTGGTCGCTGAGGTTCCCGCAGGCATCCGGAGGGCGTTTCGGAGCGCGCGAGCGCCGCTCATGTGCATGCCCGACAACGCCTCCTGCGCCGCGAGATCGGTGGTGAAGAAGGACTCCGTCAAGGGTGTCACGTCATTCGCCCGCACGGCGGGGATGTTTTCGTCATCCAGTCCAGGCCGGTTGAGCTGGCGCACGTTCTCGAAGCGTTCACCGAGGTAGGCGTGCGCGATCTCGCGCACTCGGGCCGTGTTGACCCGGCGGCCGCCCGCGAGCAGTTCTTCCCTGACTCCTGTGCTGAACTCGAAGTTCACGCCTTTGGAGGATTCTTCGGCCCTCGGCGACACGAGCGGGCTGCCCAGGAACTCGGACAGGTGGGCCGGCTGGGAGGCGGGCAGGAGCTTCTCCCGGATCCGCGTCATCAGCCCCAGTTCGAGCGGTGCCGCGGCGAGCAACGTCGCCAGCTCCGTCGTGGCGGGACTGGCGGCCGCCTTGAAGTCGGCGACCAGCCGCGCGGGTGACGCGGTCCGGTCGTGCTTCAGCGGGAGGTCGGCTGGTTCCACCGGCACGAGGAGCGCGCCGAGGTCGGTCCAGTCCGGCCGGCCGCCCGCGGCCAGTCGCACCCAGGAGCCGAGTCCGGCGGAGTCGAGTTCGACGACGGGGACGGGCATCGCGTCCTCGAGGCCGTCGAACACACCCGGTGCCGCGACCTGTGGTTCCCAGTCGAGGCGGGTGCTCGGGGTGCCGGCCGTGCGGGACCGCAACCGCACCCGGTGCACTTCGAGTCCGACGCGGTGCCACATGAACCACGGCAGCACCTGCACCAGCGCCAGCGGGTGCATCGATCCCCAGCGGCGCAGGGCGGACATCATCGCGGCGGTTCGCCAGAGGTCGGCGATGCCGTCGGTGAGCACCAGCACGAGGCGGCGCTGCGTCGGGTCGATGGCCTCGCCGATGCTTCTCGCCTGCGTCTGGCCGCCCGGCCCGCTCAGCGCGGGCTGTCCGTCGCGGGCGCCGAGCATCCGCACGTGCACGTTGCGGAACGCGTTCTGCCGCCTGAGCGTCTCGGCGAGCTCCCGCGCGGTGGCCTGCCAGAGGCGCATCGACTCGCTGTCGTCGACGATGAGCAGCACGTCCCAGCGCGGTTCGTCCGCCGAGGAGTAGACGGGCAGCCACCTGGCGTCGACGACCGCGCGTGCCGCCGTGGCGTCCTCGTCCAGTTCCTTGGCGGTGGTGGACGGAACGACCTGTTTCAACGGTCGGAGGGCGCGCGGAATGGCGCGGTCCAGACGCGCGGGTGGTTCCGCCGCGCCGAAGGTGACACCTCGCCGGCTCGCGATCCTGGCCGCCTGCTCGCTCGCCAGGCCCAGGACCGTTCTCGGCTCGAACTCGGCCGGCCGTGCGGAGTTCGAGCCGGCCGACCGGAGATCGTCCGGCTGCCGCGAGGCCGGGGGTTCTCTGCTCGCCGTGTCGCCGGTTTCCGTTCTGAAGGCGCGCTGACCATCGAGTCCTTGCGCGCGCACCAGCCATATCGCGTCGGCGACGTCTCTGGCCGTGATGTCTCCGGCGGAGGCGGGGGCAATATCTGGAACCGCATTGTTTCCTAACTCGTCCACTGGCGGTCCCGGCCTAGGATTTCGACACCGCGCGCGCAGCGTACCGGCGGTCGGATCATGGTGATCACGACCCCGAGTTGAGCCGGTGCCAGATGGAGTCGAGCAGGTCTCTCCAGGTGGCCTCGTCCACCTGTCCGTTGAGTGCGGGGCGGATCAGGTGGACGGCGTTGAGCAGTTGGTCCGCCGCCAGCCCGTCGTTCTTCCTGCTTCGGTCGGAGAACATTCTGATCAGCTGTTCCGTCAGTTCGGCGTCGCTGTTCGGGAAGTGGGCGAGCACCATTTCGGAAAGGCGCTTCGGGCTGGGGTCGGGGATGTTCAGCGTGATGCACCGGCGAAGGAACGCAGGAGGAAAGTCGCGTTCGCCGTTGCTGGTGATGACGACCAGCGGAAACGCGTGGCACTGGACGACTCCGTCGGTCACCGGCGCCGTTCTTCCGGTATCGGCGGTGTGGACGACCACTTCTGCTTCGCGGTCGCGCACGCGAATCAGTTCGGGAATCGAGAACTCGCCCTCCTCGAACACGTTGAGGAGGTCGTTCGGCAGATCCACGTCGCTCTTGTCGATTTCGTCGATCAGGAGCACGCGAGGCAACTTGTGGGGCAACAACGCCGTGCCGAGTGGTCCGAGGTGGACGAAGTTGCCGATCGAGCTGTTCTCGTTCAGTCCGATCGCCTGCGCCCTGCCGAACGAGTCGTAGTCCCACAGCCCCGACTTCAGCGTGGTGCGGCTCGTGATCGGCCAGCGCAGGACGCGGCCGAGGCCCAGTTCTCTGCTGATCGAGTAGGCCAGACTCGACTTCCCGGAACCCGGCCGGCCCGTCACGAGGATCGGCCGGGCGAGGGCGATGGCCGCGTTCACCCGGTCGAGCACGGCCTGATCGGTGCTGCGGGCGGCGTGCACGCGACCCAGGCGGCGTTGCGCCTCGTGCTCGTCGAGTTCGGGAGCCGCCAGGTCCGGCGCGCCGCGGAAACTTCGCCACGGAGGTGGCGCCGGCCATTTCGCGTCCCGCTCCTCGGCTGACATGACCTGGCCCGTGCCGCGGTAGATCCACCAGTCGGGCGGGAGCGATCGCTGGATCCCGGGTAATTCGTCCTGATCTCCGTTGCGGCCGTCTCCCAACATCAGCCGGTTCCTTTCTCCGGGTCGAACCAGAGTCCCGAGTCCGGCAGGCGATCGGGGTTCTCCCACAGAATCGCCATGCTCGTGCCCGCGTGTGCGATGTCCTTGCTGAAGTGCTGGCGCAGCGCGTCGCGCCGCAGTTCGGCGATGCGCTGGGGAAGGTCCGTCACCGACCCGCCGTCGAGCATTCTTTCCAGCGCCTCGCGGAAGAGCTTCGACGAGCAGTCCTCGCGATCCCAGATGATCGCGGGTATGCCGGCGCGGAAAGCCATGCTGGCTTCCCGCCACGCCGTTCCGTCGCGATCCTTGGGCGGTTCGCTCAACACGAACCCCACTATCTGGTCGTCCATGAGATGGGTGGCGAGCATGGTGAAGTAGTCGTCGCCGCTCGGAGCGCCCTGGTACAGCCGGTTGGCCGCGGACTGCGTGGTGAGGGATTTCCAGCGTTGCTTCCACGCCAGATGGTCCCGTCGGTACCGCATTCGCTCCAGGCTGCGCAACACCACGGGGTGGTCAATGGCGAGCGGAACGGTGTCGTGCGACATCGAGGACTTTTTCCAGAACTCAACCGGGGTGTTCAGCATCTCCCAGGGAACGACGAACTCCAGGTTGATGGCACCCGCGGGGGGAATCTTGTGGGCGCCCAGTTCGATCTCCACGTCGCGGACGAGCAGGTCGACCTCGTTCTCCAGCGCGGCGCGCGGCACCGGCGCGTCGGCCTGATGGTGGGCGCCCCAGTGCTCGCCGTCCCACTGCCGCCAATGCGACAACAGGAAGCGCTCGGGATCCGCCGGCACCGGATCGAGCTGGATCACGAGGTAGACCGAGTTCGGCTCGCCGGGTTCGCTGGTCTTGGGTCGCGGTACGGCGAGTCCCTTGACGCGGTCGAGCCGGTCGGTCAGCTCGAACTGCTCGGCCCAGGTGAGCACGAGACGGCGGAGATCGGTCGCGATCGAGTCGTTGTCGATCTGGTCCGCGACGCAGTCCAGGAAGATCATGGCCGGTGGCAGTGAGTTGGCCGCGGCGTTGGCGCCGGCC
This sequence comes from Lentzea alba, assembly GCF_011067745.1. Lineage (GTDB taxonomy): Bacteria > Actinomycetota > Actinomycetes > Mycobacteriales > Pseudonocardiaceae > Lentzea > Lentzea alba. The sequence goes on along the minus strand of NZ_JAAMPJ010000001.1, from coordinate 674,001 downwards.
AGGTGCAGAAAAGCCGCCCAGACGGTGCGGTGCGATCGGGGAAGTTCGAGCACCCGATGCTCCGTGGCGATGCCCACGAGCTTGCGCAACAAGGCGAACTCGGTCGCCTCGTCGTCACTGAGGCACAGCGTCAGCAACGTTTCGCGCAGGCGCGCCCATTCGTTCGTGGGCAGCGCGCGCAATGCGTGCCACTCGCCGCACAGCAGAGTCAGCTCCTCTAGTGCGGGCGCCCGGGGCTCCAACAGCCGGATGGAGTCCACCAGCCCGTGCAGACCACCCGTCTGCCCGCAGCAGTCGAGCACGACGTGCACCAGTTGCTGGCGTGGCTGGGAATCGCCGTGCAAGGAGACCGGCGAGTCCAGCGCACTGCTGAGCACCTCGGTCAGCAACTGTCTGCCGTCCTGACTGCGCAACACCTGGCACTGCTCCAGCGCATCGGTGAGCTCTTGCTGTATTCGCAGTTGCGCTTCTCTAGCCCCCGCTATCAGTCCCATGAGCCGTAGCCCCCCTCGTTGGCCAGCTTCCGGGACTACGGATTGTCTCGCCTGACACCGTCTCTATCTAGGGCCAGCACGGTTTCGTTTCCATCCAAGTGTTCGTGATCGACCACGCGCGGTCCTCGTGTCCTGCTTCAGCAGGCACCAAATCCCAGGTCGTGGTTTGGTGATCAAGCACTTGGGGTAAGAAGTCGCGCACCTGGAGTAACGTCCTCTCCTGGTCGCTTGTGTTCGACTTTGTTCGATGTCCGGGGAGGTGGGCCGTGCCGGTGTCGGTGTTGGCCGAGGCGGACCTGCGGCTTGACGCGGGACCGATCGACTACGCGTTGCTCGTCATCTACTTCGTGGTGGTGCTCGGCATCGGCGTGATGGCGCGACGATCCGTCTCGTCCAGTCTCGACTTCCTGCTGTCCGGCCGGTCGTTGCCGGCGTGGGTCACCGGGCTCGCGTTCATCTCGGCGAACCTCGGCGCGCTCGAGCTGATGGGCATGACGGCGAACGGCGCGCAGTACGGCATGGCGACCGTGCACTACTACTGGATCGGCGCCATCCCCGCGATGGTGTTCCTCGGCCTGGTGATGATGCCGTTCTACTACGGCTCCAAGGTGCGCAGCGTTCCCGAGTTCATGCTCCGCCGGTTCGGCAAGCCGGCTCACCTGGTCAACGCCATCAGCTTCGCCGTCGCGCAGATCCTGATCGCGGGCATCAACCTGTTCGCGCTGGCGGTGATCATCGACGCGCTGCTCGGGTGGCCGTTGCCGGTGTCCATCGTCGTCGCGGCGCTGGTGGTGCTCGCGTACACGACGCTCGGTGGTCTGAGTGCGGCGATCTACAACGAGGTGCTGCAGTTCTTCGTCATCGTGGCCGCGCTGGCGCCGCTCACGATCGTCGGCCTGATCAAGGTCGGTGGCTGGCAGGGGATCGTCGAGAAGGTGACGGACCAGGAGCAGCTGAGCGCCTGGCCCGCGACGGAGCTCACCGGCATCGACAACCCGGTGTGGAGTGTCATCGGGCTGGTGTTCGGTCTTGGTTTCGTCCTGTCGTTCGGTTACTGGACGACGAACTTCGCCGAGGTGCAGCGGGCGATGTCGGCGAAGTCGATGTCGGCGGCCAAGCGCACGCCGATCATCGGCGCGTACCCGAAGGCGTTGATCCCGGCGATCATCATCATCCCCGGCATCATCGCCGCGGTGATCGTGCCGGAGATGGCGCAGCTCAAGGCGGGCGACACGAGCAGTGGCGTGGCCTACAACAACGTGCTGCCGCTGCTGATGCGCGATCTGCTGCCCAACGGCATCCTCGGCATCGCGATCACCGGTCTGCTGGCGAGCTTCATGGCCGGTGTCGCGGCGAACGTCAGCTCGTTCAACACCGTCTTCACGTACGACCTGTGGCAGGACTACATCAAGAAGGACCGGCCGGACGAGTACTACCTGCGGGTGGGACGTCTGGCCACGGTCGGTGCGTGCGTGCTCGCGATCGGCACGGCGTTCATCGCGGCGGCGCTCGGCGGATCCAACATCATGGACTACATCCAGGCGTTGTTCTCGTTCTTCAACGCACCGCTGTTCGCGACGTTCATCGTCGGCATGTTCTGGAAGCGGATGACGCCCACGGCCGGTTGGGTGGGTCTGCTCGCGGGCACGTTCACCGCGATGTTCATCTACGCGATCTCGGAGCCGTCGTTCGGCCTCAAGTGGCTGGAGCTGCCGGGGCAGGGCGCGAGCTTCCTGGGCGCGGGACTCGCGTTCGTGGTGGACGTCGTCGTGTCCGTCGGGGTCAGCCTCGTCACGCGGCCGAAGCCGGACAGCGAGCTCGTCGGGCTGGTCTACAGCCTGACGCCCAAGAAGGACAGGTCGCACTCCACCACCGGTGAGGACGCGGGCTGGTACCGCTCGCCCGCCCTGCTCGGTGGCGGAGTGCTGGCGCTGACGACCGTTCTCTACTTCATCTTCGGCTGAGGGAGGCCGCCATGAGGTTGTTCGACCTGCGACTGATCATCGCTTTCCTCTTCGGCCTGTACGGCGTCGTACTCGTCGTCATCGGGCTCGGGTTCACCACGGACGACGACCTGAAGAAGGCCGAAGGGGTCAACATCAACCTGTGGGCCGGCGTCGCCATGGTGGTGCTGGCGGCGGCGTTCGCCGCGTGGGCGACGTTGCGGCCTCAGTTCGCGGACACGGACAAGGAGCCGCTCAAGGAGCTATGACTGGGGACGACCTGGGTAAACGGGGTTGAAGGCCTCGATCGTCCACGCGTCGAGCCAGTTGAATGCGCGGCGAATTCGGTTGAACACGTCTCTCCTTCTCGTCGGGGTCTTCACCATCTACATCGCGTTGATCTTCTGAATCGTTCCCGTAGCCCTGCGTGACATGTGCCACGGGGTAACTCGGGGTACCGGCCACGAACGCGCGCAAAGGTCGCTACCGTGCACGTCGTGCCTCGTTTTCGTGCCACCGCCGTGGTCGCCGCCGCCGCGTTGCTGATGGCCGGTTGCGCGACCGGTCCCGGTCTCGCCAAGACCAACTCGCCGCGACGCACCGTGCAGGCGGGTGCGGACGCGCCGCCGGCCGATCCGTCGACCAAGCCGACCGCGCAGCCGAACAAGCCGGTCGAGCCGGCGTTCGCCGCGGAACGGCTGCGGCTGGTCAACCCGTGCGCGCTGATCGAGAAGGACGTGCTGCAGACGGTCGGCACGCCGTCGAAGTACTCCAGCAGCAGCTACACGCGTTGCTCGAACTACATGAAGGACAAGGCGGGCAAGACGCTCAACATCACGCTGGACATCGGCTACTCGCTGACCTCCAGTGAGGTGAAGAACGCGACCAAGCAGCTCGCCGGGCTGAAGAGCGGCGAGCAGAAGCTGACGAACTCGTGTGCCATCACGGTCGTGACGCAGGAGAACCCGGCGCAGGCCGCCAGGGTCTCGGTGAGCACCGGCAACGACGGCGGCGAGGCGTGCGAACCGGCGCGCAAGGTGCTCGAGGGCGCGGTCCGCAAGCTCAAGGGCAACCCGCAGAAGTACAACCCCTCCAAGGGGTCGCCGGTCGAGGTCGACCCGTGCACGATCGTGGACAAGGCGACGCTCGCGCCGCTGCTGGGCGCGTCGCCGCGGCAGCTCGCGTTCGGCCTGCACCAGTGCTCGTGGTCCGGGCAGAGCGCGCAGATGCAGATCGAGTTCAAGACGGCGCGCATCCCGAAGGACGGCAAGTTCGACAGCCAGTCCGTCGAGGTGGACCTCGGCAACGGGGTCAAGGGCTACCAGGCGTTCAAGGACGGTCCGTTCCCGACCTGCGAGCTGGTCGTCGTGCGCACGAAGGACGCCGGCGACGCCGGTGAGATCGTCGAGTTCCAGGTGGCGGCCTCGAAGGAGAAGGATCTCGACCGCTGCGCCGCTGCTCAGACGTTCGCCAAGGCCGTGCTGCCCAAGCTCCCCGCGGCGTGACAGACCAGGCGGGGGCTGAAAGTTCTTCGAGTACGCGTTAATGTCGAGGTTACTGGCGAGTACCTGGAGGGCCCCATGACGCAGACCGCTTCGGACAGCGCGCTGTCGGCCGATGGCGAGCAGCGGCGGTTCGCATCACTGGACCCGCGTACGGGCGAAGTCGTCGCGCACCACCCGATCCACACGGCGGCCGAGGTCGAGGACGCGGTGTCCTCGGCGCGCGAGGCCGCGGCGTGGTGGGCCGGCCTCGGCTTCGAAGGACGCAAGACGAAACTCGACGCGTGGCGCAGAGTCCTGTCGAAGCGCGCCGACGAGTTCATCACGCTGATCAGCGCGGAGACCGGCAAACCCGCCGACGACTCCCGCGTGGAGATCGCTCTGGTGATGGACCACCTGCACTGGGCGGCGCGGCACGCCGGGCGCGTGCTGGGCAAGCGCCGGGTGTCCTCGGGCATGCTGATGATCAACCACGGCGCGACGCTCGAGTACCGGCCGTTGGGCGTCATCGGCGTCATCGGGCCGTGGAACTACCCCGCGCACACGCCGATGGGTTCGATCTCGTACGCGCTGGCCGCCGGCAACGCCGTGGTGTTCAAGCCGTCCGAGTTCACGCCGGGTGTGGGCACGTTCCTCGCGTCGACGTTCGCCGAGGCGGTGCCGGAGTACCCGGTCTTCCAGGTCGTCACGGGCTTCGGTGAGACGGGCGCCGCGTTGTGCGCCGCGGGCGTCGACAAGATCGCGTTCACCGGCTCCACCCGGACCGGCAAGAAGGTCATGGCCGCGGCCGCCGCCTCGCTGACGCCGGTGCTGGTCGAGTGCGGCGGCAAGGACGCGCTGATCGTCGACTCTGACGCCGACCTGACCGCCGCCGCCGAGGCCGCGATCTGGGGCGCGGTGTCGAACGCCGGCCAGACGTGCGCGGGCGTGGAGCGGATCTACGTGGCCGAGGACGTCGCCGACGAGTTCATCGAGATCGTGGTGAAGCGGGCGAAGAAGCTCAAGCCGGGCGGCGAGCCGAGTGCGAACCTCGGGCCGATCACGATGCCGGCGCAGGTGGAGATCATCCGCGAGCACGTGCAGGACGCGCTGGATCGCGGCGGCAAGGCGCTGGTGGGCGGGCCGGAGTCGATCAGGCCGCCGTACGTCGAGCCGGTGGTGCTGACGGACGTGCCGGAGGACTCGCTGGCGGTCACCGAGGAGACCTTCGGGCCGACCGTGGTGATCAAGCGGGTGCCGAACGCGCTGGAGGGCGTGCGGCTCGCGAACCGGTCCAAGTACGGGCTGGGGGCCGCCGTGTTCTCGAAGGCGCGCGGTGAGGAGCTGGCGTCCGAGCTGCGGGTCGGCATGGTGTCGATCAACTCGGTGCTGACCTACGCGGCGATCCCCGGACTGCCGTTCGGTGGCGTCGGCGACTCCGGGTTCGGGCGCATCCACGGCGAGGACGGGCTGCGCGAGTTCGTCTACGCCAAGGCCGTGACGAAGCTGAAGTTCGCGTCGCTGATCGACATGGCGACGTTCGACAGGTCGTCGATGGCGGGCAAGCAGATGCTGCGGCTCGCGCGGATGCTCTTCGGCCGCTGAGCCATGGGGGGCACATTCATGGACGTGAGGTCCATGAATGTGCCCCCCATGGCTGCTGCTACGCGCCGACCTGCTTCTTGAGGTCGTCGAGGACCACGTTCGCGGCGAGCACGCCGAGGCCGAGGAAGTAGGTCTCGTCGAGCACCGGCTTGGCCTTGCCGGCCTTGACGGCGTTCAGGCCGCTCCACAACGGACCGCCGACGACCGAGGCCGTCGCGGTCTTGGCGGGGTCGCCGTAGGTGGAGTAGAGGACGAAGTCGCCGTCGGCCTTGCCGATCTGCTCCGCGCTCACCTCGGCGGCCAGGTCGTCGACCTGGGACGGGGACGGCTGCGGGATCTTGGCGTCGATCAGGATCGTGCCGATGAAAGACTTCTTGGCGTACAAGCGGATGCGGCCCGGCATGAAGCGCAGTGCGGTGACGGTCGGGCGCACGCCGAGCTTCTTCTCGATGGCGGTGCCGGTCTCGGTGGCCTTGTTCGTGTAGTCCTCGAGCATCTTGGCGGCGTCGGCCTGGCGGTCGAGCGCGGCCGCGTTGAGGAGGAAGTTCTCCTTCCACACGTAGCCGGGGCGCACCGAGAAGACCGTGGGGGCGATGGCGCTCAGCTTCGGGTAGAGGGCTTCCGCGCGCAGCTGCGAGCCCAGGATCAGGTCCGGGTTGAGCTTGGTGATGGCCTCGAGGTTGAGGTTGTTGGTCGTGCCGACGTTCTCCGGCGTGCCGCCCTTGTCGCCGATGTAGGAGGGCATCGTCGGCGAGCCGTCGGTGTAGGCGATGCCGACCGGCTTGATGCCGAGGGCGACGACGTTGTCGAGCTCGCCGGTGTCGAGCACGATCACCCGTTCGGGTTTCTTCTCGAGTTTGGTCTCACCCATCGCGTGCTTGATGGTGCGCGGGAACTCGCCGGGCTTCTGCGTCGTGCCGAACCCGTTGCTCAGTTCGTAGGCCTTGCCGAAGTCCTCTCCGCCTTGGGCGACGGTCGGTTTGTCCGGCGCGCTGGAACAGGCGGTCAGGGTCAGGGCGACTGCGACGAGCAGCGCTGCACTCTTCGACACGACGTTGTTCCTCCACTACGGAACGTGATGTTGACCTGCGGTTGTTAGGGCAGGCTAACGGTACCGGGGTCGTTTGCCCGTTCCGAGTGTCAGACCCCCGGAGTAAGAAGGAACACGGTCACCGCCGATCGGGAGGGCAGTTCGATGAAGAAGATCATCAACGATCCGGAAACCGTGGTGCAGGACGCGCTGCGGGGCATGCAGGCTGCCCACGCCGATCTGCTCTCCGTGCACTACGACCCCGCTGTGGTCACGCGCGCGGACGCCCCGGTGCGGGGCAAGGTCGCGATCATCTCGGGCGGTGGCGCGGGCCACGAGCCGTTGCACGGCGGGTTCGTCGGGCGCGGCATGCTCGACGCGGCCTGTCCTGGCGCGGTCTTCACCTCGCCCACGCCGGACCAGGTGCTCGACGCGGTCTCCCGCTGTGACGGCGGTGCGGGGGCGCTGCTGATCGTGAAGAACTACACCGGTGACGTGCTGAACTTCGAGACCGCGGGGGAGATGGCGGAGTCCGAGGTGCGCAGCGTCGTGATCGACGACGACGTGGCGGTGAAGGACTCGCTGTACACGGCCGGTAGGCGTGGCGTCGGCGGCACGGTGCTGCTGGAGAAGATCGTGGGCGCGGCGGCGGAGCGCGGCGACGATCTGGCGGCCTGCGAGGCGTTGGCGTTACGCGTGATCGCGTCGGTGCGGTCGATGGGTCTGGCGCTGACGTCGTGCACGGTGCCGCACGTCGGCTCGCCCTCGTTCGAGCTGGCCGACGACGAGATGGAGATCGGCATCGGCATCCACGGCGAGCCGGGCCGCCAGCGCGTGCCGGTCGGGTCCGCGTCGGAGATGGTCTCCGCGCTGCTCGATCCTGTTTTGGAGGATTTGCCGTTCTCTTCCGGCGACCGGGTGCTGCTGTTCACGAACTCGATGGGCGGAACTCCGTTGATCGAGCTGTACTTGGCGCACGGCATCGCGGAGCAGCTGTTGGCCGATCGGGGGATCACGGTGGAACGCAGGCTCGTCGGCCCGTACATCACCAGTCTGGAGATGCAGGGCATGAGTCTGACGCTGCTTCGGCTGGACGACGAGATGATCTCGTTGTGGGACGCGCCGGTGCACACGCCCGCACTGCGGTGGGGAGTCTGACGTGGGGTGCACGGCAGCTGACGTAGTAGCGGCCCTGCGCGCCGCCGCCGCCGTGATCCAGGAGCACCGCGACGAACTGGTGCGCCTGGACCAGGCGATCGGCGACGCCGACCACGGCGAGAACATGCGCCGCGGCTTCACCGCACTGCTGTCCCGTTTGGACACCGAGGAGCTCGCCACACCGGGCAAGGCGCTGAAGCTGGTGGCCACCACCCTGATCTCGACCGTGGGCGGCGCGGCCGGCCCGCTGTACGGCACCGCTTTCCTGCGCGCCTCGGCCGCCGTGGGCGACGCCGAGGAACTGGACTGCGAACTGGTGGGCCGTGCCCTGCAAGCCGCGCTGGACGGCGTGGTGGCGCGCGGCAAGGCCGTGGTGGGCGACAAAACCATGGTCGACGCCCTGACCCCAGCCGTGGCCGCCGCCGCCTCGGTGAACGGCTCGGTGGCCGCGGTGCTGTCAGCGGCAGCCGATGCGGCCGCGGAAGGCGCCGAGTCGACGGTGCCGATGGTGGCGCGCAAGGGCCGCGCCTCGTACCTGGGCGAGCGCAGCGCCGGCCACCTGGACCCGGGCGCCCGGTCGACCTTCCTGCTGTTGCGGGCCTTCGCGGATGCGGCGGCCAAGGCATGACGGCGGGCATCGGTCATCTTGTGGCCGCGACATGGCGTGCGACGCGCGACGCACTCCGCGCGTCTGGGCGGGATCGTGGCGTGCTGGGTCAGGGGTGCGGCGCGGCGGCGAGTGCTGCGTCCCTTGCGGGCGAGCCGACTCGGGGCGTGCTGGATGACGGTGTGGCAGGGGGAGCGGCATGACGGCGGCGTCGGACACCGGTCGAGTAGGGCTGGTCGTGGTCTCGCACAGCGACATGCTGGCGAACGGCGTCGCCGAACTGGCCGGCCAGATGGCACCCGAGGTCGCCGTGCTGCCCGTCGGCGGCACGGAGGAGGGAGGCCTGGGCACCGACTACGGCTCCGTGGTCGAAGCCCTCGCGGACGCGGACTCCGGCGCGGGTGTGGTCGTGCTGTACGACCTCGGTAGCGCCAAGATGACCGCGGAGATGGCCGTCGAGTCAGCGGACGACCCGTCCCGCTACTCCGTGGTCGACGCCCCGCTGGTGGAGGGCGCCGTGGCCGCTGCCGTTGCCGCGCAAGGAGGTGCGTCGCTCGCCGATGTCGCGGCCGCGGCCGAGGGTGCCTCGGGCGAGACGCCGGTCGCCGCGCCGAGCAGGCCGGCGTTGCACCTCGTGCCGGACGCGGTGTCGGCGGAAGTGTTGCTGACCAACGAGGTCGGCCTGCACGCTCGCCCCGCCGCGCTGCTCGCACGAACTGTTGCGGAGCTCGACGCCGACGTCGTCGTCCGGTACGGCGACGAGGAAGCGAACGCGGCGAGCGTGCTGGCGCTGATGGGTCTGAGCGCGCCGGGCGGCAAGACGATCACCGTCATAGCGACGGGAAAGGACGCCGGCGAGGCCGTGCGGCGGATCGAGGAGCTGGCGGAGAGGGGGTTCGACGACTGAGCCTCCGGCGCCGCGTCGTGAAGCAGCCGCAGAGTGCGTGGCTACCAGCGTGCCGGGCGAGATTCGTGACCCCATCGGCGCGGGAACGGCTTCGCGTGGGTGTGGCCGTCGGGCTGTTCTGCTCGCAGCGGCGACGACCGGCATGACGTGGCATCGTGCCGTTGACCCCGGCTGTGTCGGGTGCGGTGGTCCTCTGGTCGTGTGGGGTGCGGCGTTTCTCTGGCGGTGTCCAGCGCCGTGGCCCTCCCGCTGTGTGGCGTGCGGTGATCCTCTGGGCGGTGGCCAGCGCGGCGACCCGCCGCCGTCCGCAAGACCGCGACCGTCCCGCCACCCTCACCGCTGCGACTCCCCGGAGCGGTCATGCCGCACCCGCCATCGACCCCGGCCAGCGACACGGATGGCGCAACTTCGCGTTGGCCCGCACGGGTTGAGCAGGCGGAACGCGGGGTTCAGGCGTTTGCTAGACCGATAACTGTTTCGATCCCGATGGCGAAGCTCACGGCGCCCGTTCACGCTGGGAGTGGCATAGTCGCCCGCAAGTTACTCCTTGGTAGCCCACGCTTTACCCCGCAGGGAGGTCTGCAGTGGCGCGCGAAATCAACACCGTCGGAGTCGTCGGTTTCGGAACCATGGGCGCGGGCATCGTGGAGGTACTCGCGCGCACCGGGCTCGCGGTCAAGGTGGTGGAAGTCGACGCGGCCGGGATCGAGCGCGGGCTCGGGCACCTGGAGCACTCGACGCAGCGGGCCGTCAAGCGCGAGAAGCTCACCGAGGACGAGAAGGTGGCGCTGCACGGCAGGGTCACCACCAGCCTCGACCTGGCCAGCCTCGCTGACTGCGACCTGGTCGTCGAGGCGGTGCCGGAGAGCATCGAGCTCAAGACCGAGGTCTTCAAGAAGCTCGACCAGGTTCTCCAGCCCGAGGCGATCATCGCGTCGAACACCTCCAGCTTGTCGATCACCGAGATCGGTGTGGTCACCCGCAGGCCCGGCAAGGTCGTCGGCCTGCACTTCTTCAACCCCACGCAGGTCCTCAAGCTCGTCGAGGTCGTGCGCACGGTCGTCACGGAGCCGGACGTGATCACCGACGTGGTCGCGTTCGCCGAGCGGCTGGGCAAGTCGCCGGTCGTGATCGGTGACCGGGCTGGGTTCATCGCGAACGCGCTGTTGTTCCCGTATCTCAACCACGCGGTGAAGATGTTGGAGTCGCGGTACGCGACGCGCGAAGACCTCGACGCGGCCATGCGGTACGGCTGTGGGTACCCGATGGGGCCGTTGGCGCTGTTGGACCTCATCGGTCTCGACACCGCGTACGAAATCCTCGACACGATGTACCACCAGTCGCGCAACCGACTGCACGCGCCGGCGCCGCTGCTCAAGCAGATGATCACGGCCGGACTTCTCGGCAGGAAGACCGGGCGCGGTTTCTACACCTACGACGGGCCGGACTCGCCGGTCGTCGTCAAGGATGCGCAGACACCGTCCGAAGTGGACAGCGGTACGCAGGCTCGTGAGGTTCAGCGGGTCGGCGTCATCGGCACCGGGACCATGGCGACCGGCATCGCGGAGGTGTTCGCGAAGCGCGGGTACGACGTGGTGTTGCGCGCTCGCAGCCTCGACAAGGCCGAGACGGCGATCGGGGCGGTGCGCAAGTCGCTGGACCGCGCGGTGAGCAAGGGCAAGCTCTCCGAACAAGATCGAGACGCCACGCTGGCCCGGATTGCTCCCGCGGTGGAGTTCGTCGAACTGGCCGACTGCGACCTGGTCGTCGAGGCCGTCGCCGAGGAGATCGGGATCAAGAAGGAGGTCTTCGCGGCGCTCGACGAGGTGTGCAAGCCCGGTGCGGTGCTCGCGACGACCACGTCGTCGCTGCCGGTCATCGAGGTCGCGGCGGCCACGAGCCGGCCCGCGGACGTCGTGGGGCTGCACTTCTTCAACCCGGCGCAGGTCATGAAGCTGGTCGAGATCGTCGAGACGATCTCCACGGGCGCCGACGTGGTCGCGACGGCCCGCAAGATCTGCCTCGACCTCGGCAAGCACCCGGTGCACTGCGGCGACGTGGCCGGCTTCATCGTGAACGCGCTGCTCTTCCCGTACCTGAACGACGCGGTGAAGATGCTGGAGGCGCACTACGCCGAGGCCGACGACATCGACAACGCCATGAAGGTCGGCTGTGGTCTGCCGATGGGACCGTTCGCGCTGCTCGACGTCGTGGGCCTGGACGTGTCGCTGGCGATCCAGCGCACGCTCTACAACGAGTTCCGCGAGCCCGGTTTCGCACCGGCGCCGCTGCTGGAGCACCTGGTGACGGCCGGTCGCCTCGGCCGCAAGACGGGCAAGGGGTTCCGCGACTACTCGTGAGGTGCTAACAGGGGCACCATGTCGCATCTGGCATGGTGGTGGCATGCGGCGACTGGTGCTCCTGTTGGCTGTCCTCGTGCTCGCTTCCGGGTGTGCCCGGACGACCGTCGAGGGCACTCCGGCCGCGCAGGCGCCGCTCGACGCCGAGTCTCCGTTCGACAAGGAGAGCTCGACGGACCCGAGCGCCTCGGGGGAGCCTGATCCCGAGACCGCGCCGATCGACGGCGAGGTGCAGGGCGTCTGCGCGAAGCTCAAGTGGACGGACCTGCCGTACCCCGGCGCGAAGGCCGAGACGCCGCCCACCCAGATCAACTACGACTCGACGTTCGACCAGTCGTGCCGGTGGACGACGAAGATCGAGAACGTCGAGGTCGGCGTCTCCCTGCGGTTCCGCGAAGGCCGGCAGATCACGATCGAGCGCACGACCGGTGACTGGGACGTCAAGGGTCACAAGGTCAGCTACCTCGACCGCTCCAGCGAAGAGGGTGTCGAACCGACGTGCGTGCTCGTCGTGCCGTACGACGGCGGCGGGCTCGGCATCATCGTCATCGACTCGTCCGGTAAGTTCGGCACCGTCTGCGACCAGGGCCGCAAGGTCGCCGAGGTGCTGATCGACCGCGAGACGTCCTAGTAGCTACCCCGCGGTTCGCCAGAGCTTCAGCTTCTCCGGGTTCCGCACTGCCCAGATCCGGGTGATCCGGTCATCGGCGACCTCGAACGCCGCCACCGTCACCGCGACACCGTCCAGCGTTGCCACCAGGCCGAGCCTGCCGTTGACCGTCCTGTCGAGGACCATGAGATCCGGCGCCATCTCCGCGATGCCCACGACGTAGCGGGCGATGCGGTCGGCACCTTCCACGGGCTTCAGCGCCGCGCCGGCCAGACCGCCGCCGTCGGCGATCATGGTGGCCGCCGGGTCCAGCAGGGCCACCAAGGCCCCGATGTTCTTTGTTTCCCAGGCCTGCCTGAAGTTCCGCACCACCTCCGCCTGCCGCGCGGCCGGGGTCTCGTCGAGCTGTGCCGCGCGGATGCGCCGCCGCGCGGACGTGGCCAGCTGCCGGCACGCGGCCGGGCTGCGGCCGACGATGTCCGCCACCTCCGCGAACGGGTACCGGAAGACCTCGTGCAGCACGAAGCTCACCCGCTCCGCCGGGGTCATCTGCTCCAGCACCACCAGGAACGCCATCGTGACCGACTCGTCCAGGGTGACCCGGTCCGCCGGATCGGCCGCGCCACCCCATTCGTGGAGGTCCGGCAACGGCTCGGGCACCCACTCGCCCACGTAGCGCTCGCGCCGCACCCTGGCCGAGCCCAGCAGGTCCAGGCAGATCCGGCCGGCCACCTTCGTCAGCCAGCCGCCGGGCGACTTGACGGCTGCGCGCTGCTCCGATGACAGGGCGTACCAGCGCGCGCAGGTCTCCTGCAGCACGTCCTCGGCGTCGGCCAGTGATCCCAGCAGGCGGTAGGCCAGGTTCAGCAGCTGCCGCCGTTCGCTCACGATCACCTGCAAGCCGGGGTCGGTCACGGTCCCCGCCTCACAATCCCCAACGCTGTGTCGTCGGACAGTCATGGTCAAACTCCTGCACGCCACCGTCACCCTGCAGACCGCGCTCGTCTTCGTTCAGTCGATCACGGCGGGACTGATGATGGCGCTCCCGCACGGCCACGTCCTGCACAGCGCGGGCTCGTACACGTTGTGGTTCGTGACGGTCGCCCACGTCGTCGTCGCGGTGCTCGCGTGGCGGCGCAGCGGCGGATCACCCGAGCCCGTCTGGTCCGCGGCCGGCTTCCTGGCGCTGATCACCGCCCAGGTGTTCCTCGGCGTCTACCACGTCACGGCGCTGCACGTTCCTCTCGCCGCGGCCCTGCTCGTCGCCAGCCTGCTGTACCTCGTGCGGATCCGGCGGCTAGCCGCAGCACCCGCCACCGCAGCAACCGCCGCCGCCACCCGGTGACTGCTGCTGCGTGCCGCCGATACCGGCCATGGACAGCAGCTTCACCGTGTCGGGGTGGCCCTCGGGGCAGTTCGCCGGCGAGGACGACTCGCTCATCGGACGCTGCAGCTCGAAGGTGTCGTCACAGGTCCGGCAGCGGAACTCGTAGGTCGGCACGGCTCGATTCTACGAGCGGTTACCGTGTCGCCGTGCCACGTCGTAACAGCCCCAAGCCAGAAGACCCCCGGCCCGTAGGTGGCGGCGTCGGGTGGGCGCGTGCCGAGTCGGGCCCGGACGGCGACTACCTGGTCCGCGCCATCTCGGGTGCGCAGGCGCAGAAGACCTACCGCTGTCCCGGCTGCGACCACGAGATCCGGCCAGGCACGCCGCACGTCGTGGCGTGGCCCGCGGAGGAGACCGGTTCGGTCGAGGAACGCCGCCACTGGCACCAGGCCTGCTGGGACTCGCGCGGCCGCCGCGGCCCGACCTCGCGCCGCTGGTGAGCTAAAGCCCGACCTGCTCGCGCCACCGTTCCAGCCGGGCCCGGAACTCCTCCGGCTGCTCCACGGGCAACAGGTGTCCGGAGTCCTCGACGCGTTCGCTCGTCGCGTGCCGCAGCGTCACCGCGAGCTTCGCGGCGACGTCCGGAGGCGTGAGCTTGTCGTGTTCGCCCACGAGCACGAGCGACGGCACGTCCAACTTCTCCAGCACGTCCGTGGAGTCGGGCCGCTTCGCCATCGCGCGTTGCCACCAGGCGACGTCCTCGGCCTGTTGTTCCAGAATCATGGTGCGCACCAACGCCCGTGCGGTGTCCGACGCGTTCGGGCCGAGCAGGTTCGGCAGCAGCGCGTCCGGGAGCCACTCACCGACACCCTCGCGCTCCACCCGTTCCGCCATCGCGAGCCGCGTCTCGACGGCCTCCGGTGCGTCCGCGGTGTGCTTGGTGTCGACGAAAACCAGGCCCTTCACGCGTTCCGGCGCACGCCTGAGCAACGCCATCGCGACGTAGCCGCCCATTGAACAGCCGCCCAAGAGCACTTGGTCGAGGCCGCGCGCGTCGAGTTCGGCGAGAACCCGCGTCGCGACCGCGCCGAGGTCAGGCTCTCCGCTGCCCCGCAACGACGGCGTGAACGCGTCCGGCACGTCCCACATCCGCGCGTCGAGCGGAAAAGCGTGCAGCAGCACCAGATCGTTCATCGGTTCTCCCATTCCGGCGCCAGCACCGACCACACCTCCAGGTCCTGCCGAACCCCGCGGTACGGGTGGTACGAGCGCAGCACCCCGTCTCTGGTCATCCCGAGGCGCCGCGCGACCGCGATGCTGGGCGCGTTCTTCGACGACACCAGCCACTCAACCCGATGCACGCCGCGCTCGCGAATCGCCCAGTCGATGAGCAGCGTGGCGGCTTTCGTGATCAGGCCCTTGCCGGTCGCGGCCGGTTCCAGCCAGCAGCCGACCTCGGCCCGGCCCTGGGGCACGTTCAGGTCGCGCAACAGCACGCCGCCGACCAGCTTGTCGTCGAGCCAGATCCCGAGGATGCGCTGGGTGTCGTTGGCCGTGTTGTCGGCGTAGCGCTGCAAGAGGTTTCGCGCGCTCTCGAGGTCCTTCGCGGCGTCCGCGAACCCGATGTGCTCCCCGATGAAGTCCCGGCCGCGCTCCATGTGCGCGAAGAACTCCTCGGCCTGCCACGGTTCCAGCGGACGCAGCTCGGCGCCGTCGCCCAACGACCTCACGAACATCATTTCCCCCATGATGAGTGGTGTGCCCACACGCATCGTATTTGTGCGCCACGCCGAGTCCGTCCGACCATCGCTCGGCGTGCCCGACTACGACGAGCGGCCGCTGACCTCCGCCGGGTTGAAGGCGGCGGACTCGCTGGTCGCGCGCCTCTCGGTGTTCGCTCCGGAGGCGGTGCTGTCGAGTCCGCAGTTGCGCGCCGTGCAAACCGTTGCGCCGACGGCAACCGCGCTGGGGCTGGTGGTCACCACGTGGCCGGAGCTGCGGGAGTGGGAGTCGGGGTTGCTGCCGAGTGCGGACTGGGAGCGGCTGTACACGCACAGCTGGGCTCACCCGGAGTTCGCGCACGGGTCGGGTGAGAGCCTGGACGCGCTGACCTTGCGGGCGGGGAAAGCGTTGGAGCGCATGGCCGCGGAGCACCCGGACGCGACAGTGCTCGTGGGGTCGCACGGCACGTTCCTGTCGCGCGCGTTGGTCGCGGCAGGGCGCCACGCGGACTGGGAGTCCTGCCGCGCGATGCCGATGCCGGCTATCTACGAGGTCGTGTGCTGACCTGCACGGACCCGAAATTGTCAGGGTCGCCTGGGATAATTGAAATCAGGGGTCCCCCTGGGCGGGGGACCCCTGCGTGAGCTTGCGAGGTCAGTACTTCTTGACCGGCTTCGGACGCGTCAGCTGTGCGGTCGGCCCGTCGACCTGCTGCCCCTGCGCGGGCTTGTTCGGCGCGGCAGGCGTGGCCTGGGCGGGAGCCGGAGCCCCGGACTGTGCCGGAGCGGCGGGAGCCTGTGGCGCGGAAGCCTGGGCCGCCTGAGCCTGCCCCTGTGACCCCTGGGGCACGGGCTGAGCCGGAACCTGCGAGGCGTCCTCCGCCGGCCCCACGGCCGACTCCTTCTCCGCCTCCACCGGGTCGAGCAGCGGCACGACCTCCTGCAGCGCCGTCCGCACGTTGTGCAGCTGGTGCGAGAGGCGGTTGCGGAGGTTGCGGAGCTGGTCGACGCGTTGCGTGGCGGCGGTGGTGCGGCGGTTGGCTTCCTCGGTGGCCTCGCGGACGCGGCGGTTCGACTCTTCCGTGGCTTCCTGGATGCGGGCGGTGGCTTCGGTGATCGAGTCGTGGCGGCGGCGGTTGGCCTCTTCGGTGGCCTCGCGGATGCGGCGTTCGGCGTCGGCCTTCGAGGTGGACTGCTCGGTAGCGATCGCGGCGCGGACGCGGGCGGCTTCCTCGGCGGCTTCGCGCACCCTGCGTTCGGCCTCGGCCTTGGAGGTCGCCTCCTGGGTGGCGAGGGTGGCCATGGCCTCGGAACGACGGGCGGCCATCGCGATCTCGAAGTCCTCTTCGACGGTCACGCGGCGCTGCTCGGACTCGTCGGCGATCTTGCGGGCGGCGGACTCCGCCTCGGAGACGATCTTCTCGGCCTCGTTGCGGGCCGTTTCCAGGACGCCCTTGTGCTCGGCCTCCATGGCGGCACGGCGCTCGTCCAGTTCGGCGATCAGCTTTTCGTAGCGCTGGCGGAGCACGGTCGCGTCGGCTTCCGCCTTGGCGCGGATGTGCCCGCCTTCCGCCTCGGCGCGGGCTTTGATCTCGTTCGCCTCGTCCTGGGCCAGCCGCAGCATGCGCTGGAGGCGCTCGGAGAGCCCCTCCAGCGTCGTCGGCGGCAGTGACAGGCGCTCGACCTGGTTGCGCAGCTCGGTCATCTCCGAGCGAGCGGCTTCCAGCTGGCGCGCCAGATCGGACGTCTGGGACACGGCGGCATCGCGGTCCGCGGCGAGCAGCCGCAGGTCCGAGTCGAGGCGTTCGAGATGATCCTCGACCTGAGCGCGGTCGTACCCGCGCTTGACGATGTCGAAGCCGGATCCCAGAGGGACGAGGTCACGGTCGTCGGCGAGGGGGCCCATGCCCCTCACGCTACCCGTTCGGGTAACCCCGGAAGGTCACACACCCCGGAATCGGTTGATGGCCGTGAGGTGTTGCGCGCGCAGTTCGTGATCGAGAACACCCAGACCCTCTTCGGGAGCAAGGCACAGCACGCCGACCTTGCCCTGGTGCGCGTTGCGGTGCACGTCGAAAGCAGCCTGGCCCGTTTCGTCCATTGAGTACACCTTGGACACCGTCGGGTGGATCTTTCCCTTTGCGATCAACCGGTTCGCCTCCCACGCCTCGCGGTAGTTCGCGAAGTGCGAGGAGATGATGCTCTTCAGGTTCATCCACAGGTAGCGGTTGTCGTACTGGTGCATGTACCCGGAGGTCGACGCGCACGTCACGATCTTGCCGCCCTTGCGCGCCACGAACACCGAAGCGCCGAACGTCTCGCGGCCGGGGTGCTCGAACACGATGTCCGGGTCCTCACCGCCGGTCAGCTCGCGGATCTTCGCGCCGAACCGCTTCCACTCGCGCGGGTCCTGCTCGTGCTCGTTCTTCCAGAACTTGTAGCCCTCCGCGGAGCGGTCGATGATCAGTTCGGCGCCCATGGAACGAACGATCTCCGCCTTCTCCGGCGAGGAGACGACGCAGATCGGCGTCGCGCCACCGTTCAGTGCGAACTGCGTGGCGTACGAACCGAGTCCGCCGGACGCTCCCCAGATCAGGACCGTGTCGCCCTGCTTCATGTTGGCACCGTTGGTGGACACCAGCTGCCGGTACGCGGTGGAGTTCACCAGACCCGGCGACGCCGCCTCCTCCCACGTGAGGTGCTTGGGCATCGGCATCAGCTGGTTCGACTTCACCAGCGCGAGGTCGGCGAGGCCACCGAAGTTCGTCTCGAAACCCCAGATCCGCTGCTGCGGGTCGAGCATCGTGTCGTTGTGCCCGTCCGGCGCCTCCAGCGGCACGTCCAGACAGTGCGCAACGACGCGGTCGCCCGGCTTCCACGCGGTGACGCCAGGGCCAACGCGCACGACGACGCCGGCCAGGTCCGAGCCCACGACGTGGTACGGCAGGTTGTGGCGGCCACCCAGCTTCTTGAGGAAGCCGAACGTGGACACCGGCTCGAAGATCGAGGTCCACACGGTGTTGTAGTTGATCGCGGACGCCATGACGGCCACGAGCGCCTCACCCGGACCGAGCTCCGGCGTGGCGACCTCGTCGACGTGCAGCGACTTGCGCGGGTCTTTGTCCCGCGTCTCAAGGCCTGAGAACATGTCGGCCTCGTCCGCGTGCACGGTCACGCCCCGATAGCTCTCCGGAACGTCCAAGGAACCGATCGCGTCCAGCTCGTCGGCCAGAATCGCGTCAAGGATCTTCTGCACGGCGGCATTCCTTCCCAAGTGAGGGATAGTCGCAGGTTGCCGGAGGTTACTCAGGAGTAACCGATTCAGAATCGCGCTTGTGAGGGATTCCACTCGGAAGAGTTGACCGGGCGGCCAACCAAGGAGGACGATCGAAGTGTCCGAGAAGGAGGAGGTGGTGGAGATGACCAAGGCGTGGACCAGGTGGCAGGACTGGGCCGAGGTGGCTATCGGCGTGCTGGTGCTGCTGTCTCCGCTCGTCGTGGACACCTCGAACGCGGCCATGTGGACGATGATCGTGCTCGGCGCGCTCATCGCGATCGACGGACTCGTCGACCTCGCCATGCCCGCGATGATCTACGGGGAGTACGTGCAGATGGTGCTCGGAGCACTGCTGTTCATCTCGCCGTGGGTGATGGGCTACACCGACATGATGGCCGCCTCGTGGGCGTCCTGGGTCGGTGGTGTGCTCACCGTGGCCGCGGGGGCGCTGGCGATGCCCGCCGCGAACGCCGCACACTCGGCAGCGGCACAACCGCACTGATCAGTCGGAAACCTGTGGGCCCAGGAGGAGTCTTGGGCCCACACACTCATGTTTCGTGGAGGAACGCGTGGAGGATTCGGCCAAGGAGCGCATCCTGGCCGCGGCCGAGGAGCTGTTCGCCGACTCCGGCTTCGACGCCACCCCGACCTCGCGCATCGCCGAACGCGCCGGCGTGCCCAAAGGCCTGGTGCACTACTACTTCAACCGCAAGCGGGACCTGCTGGCCGCACTGGTGGCACGGCTCCCGGACAGCACGGTTGACCACCGCAGGGTCGTCGTCGTGGGAGACATCGCGGAGTCGCTGAGAAGGCTCGTCGCGGCTCTTGACGCGCGCTTGAACGCCTCACCGTTGTTGTCGCACCTGTTGTGGCGCGAAGCGGACACGCATGCCGCGGTCCGCGACGCGATGCAGGCGCGCTACGACAACGTTGCGGCGCAGATCAAACAGGTCATCCTCGCCGCGGGCGGCGCGGCGGTGGCGATCAAGGACGTCGAGGCGGCCGCGGCCCTCCTCGCGCTGGCCGTGAGCTACCGGCACTCGGTGGCGCGGCACAGCGACGAGGAGGACCCGATCGACCGGGAGCTCAAGTTCGTCGCTAGTGCTTTGGGTCAGCCGCAGGTTCGACCAGCTCAATGAGCACGCCGCCGGCGTCCTTGGGGTGCACGAAGTTGACGCGGCTGTCTGACGTGCCGCGCTTGGCGTTGTCGTACAGCAGGCGCAGGCCCTTGGCCCGCAGCGCGTCCGCCGCGACGTCCACATCGGACACCCGGTAGGCGAGCTGCTGCAGGCCGGGGCCGGAGCGGCCGATGAACTTGGCGATCGTCGAGTCCTCGTTCAGCGGAGCCAGCAGCTGGATCGCGGTGCCACCGTGGTCGCCGGGCGCGTGCAGCATGGCCTCGCGCACGCCCTGCTCCTCGTTCACCTCAACGTGTGCGACTTCAAGGCCGAAGTTGTCGCGGTAGAACGCGATGGCGACGTCGAGATCGGGCACGGCGATGCCCACGTGGTCGATCGCGGTCACGAATCGAGCGAGGTCTGCGTTCATGGGAGCGAAGGGTAACTACCTGATCGGTGCAGGTGCCTCTGTGCGGGGTCTCACACGATTACCGCCCAGTAGCCCCAGGTATGGTGCCTAGTTAACGACCGTTCGCTCTTCCAATGGAGGCAGTTGTGTCCGGTTCCGTGATCGTCGCCGGGGCGCGTACCCCGATGGGCCGACTGCTGGGATCGCTCAAGGACTTCTCGGGCGCCCAGCTGGGTGGCGTCGCGATCAAGGCGGCACTGGAACGCGCGGGCGTCGCTCCCGAGCAGGTGCAGTACGTGATCATGGGTCAGGTGCTCACCGCCGGCGCGGGTCAGATTCCCGCCCGCCAGGCCGCGGTCGCCGCGGGCATTCCGATGAGCGTTCCCGCGCTGACCATCAACAAGGTGTGCCTGTCCGGCATCGACGCGATCGCGCTGGCCGACCAGCTCATCCGCGCGGGTGAGTTCGACGTCGTGGTGGCCGGTGGCCAGGAGTCGATGACCCAGGCGCCGCACCTGCTGCCGAAGTCGCGCAGCGGCTTCAAGTACGGCGACGTGCAGTTGCAGGACCACATGGCGCACGACGGTCTGTTCTGCGCGTTCGACCAGGTCGCGATGGGCGTCTCCACGGAGAAGTACAACGCCCGTTACAACGTCACGCGTGAGGAGCAGGACGCGTTCTCCGCGCGTTCGCACCAGCTCGCCGCGAAGGCCGCCGAGAACGGCGTCTTCGAGGCCGAGATCGCGCCGGTCGCGATCCCGCAGCGCAAGGGCGACCCGATCCTCTTCAGCACGGACGAGGGCGTGCGCGCGGACACCACGGCCGACTCGCTCGGCAAGCTGCGTCCGGCGTTCGCCGCGGACGGCACCATCACCGCGGGTTCGGCGTCGCAGATCTCCGACGGTGCGGCCGCCGTGGTCGTGATGAGCAAGGCCAAGGCCGAGGAACTGGGCCTGGAGTGGATCGCGGAGATCGGCGCGCACGGCGTCGTCGCCGGTCCGGACGCCTCGCTGCACGAGCAGCCGTCCAACGCGATCAAGGCCGCCTGCGCCAAGGAGGGCATCGAGCCCGCCGACCTCGACCTGGTCGAGATCAACGAGGCGTTCGCGGCGGTCGGCATCGTGTCGGCCCGACAGCTCGGCGTGTCCGAGGACAAGGTCAACGTCAACGGCGGCGCCATCGCGCTCGGCCACCCGATCGGCATGTCCGGCGCCCGCATCGCCCTGCACCTCGCACTCGAGCTGCAGCGGCGGGGCGGCGGCGTGGGTGCCGCGGCGCTGTGCGGCGGTGGCGGTCAGGGCGACGCTCTGATCATCCGCGTGCCCGCGAAGGCCTAGGGTCTTCGTTTGTGGCGACTGCTGTTGACGTAGCAGGACTGGTCGACCGCGCGCGTGACGGCGAGCCGCGCGCGGTCGCCAGGCTGATCTCCCTGGTGGAGCAGGGGAGCGCGCAGCTGCCGCTGGTAGCTGCGGCTCTCGCCCCGTTCACCGGCAACGCTCAGGTCATCGGACTCACCGGCGCACCCGGTGTCGGCAAGTCGACCTCCACCAACGCCCTGGTGCGTGCTTTCCGCGCCGAAGGCAAGCGGGTCGCGGTGATCGCGGTCGACCCCTCCAGCCCGTTCTCCGGCGGCGCGCTGCTCGGCGACCGCGTGCGGATGGGCGACCACGCGACCGATCCCGGCGTCTTCATCCGCTCGATGGCCACCCGCGGCCACCTCGGCGGCCTGTCCTCCGCCACGCCTCAGGCGTTGCGCGTGCTCGACGCAGCCGGTTTCGACGTGATCCTCGTGGAAACGGTCGGCGTCGGTCAGTCCGAGGTGGAGATCGTGGCGCTGGCCGACACCACCCTGGTGCTGCTCGCACCGGGCATGGGCGACGGCATCCAGGCCGCGAAGGCGGGCATCCTGGAGATCGCGGACGTCTTCGTGGTCAACAAGGCCGACCGCGACGGCGCCGACCAGACCGCGCGCGACCTCAAGTACATGATCTCCCTGGGCCGCCGCGACCGCGAAGGCCCGTCGTGGCGGGTGCCGGTCGTCAAAACCGTCGCCGCCCGGATGGAGGGCCTGGACCGCGTGGTCGAGGCGATCGCCGAACACCGGTCGTGGATGGCTGAACACGGGGAACTGGCAGAGCGGCGGCTGCGTCGCGCCGGTGCCGAGATCGAGGCGATCGCCGTGGAACGGGTGCGCACCCGCTTCGGCCCCGTCGACCAGCTGGCCAAGCGCGTGGTCGAGGGTGAGCTGGACCCGTTCGCCGCGGCGGAGCAGTTGATCAGCGGTAACCTGCGGCCATGACCGCTTGGGGAGCACCTCCACCTGTTGTCATCGACCTCGGCAAGAGCGACACCCGCAAGGTGCTGCTCGGCGGCTCGGTCGCGGGAATCCTGGGGATCCTCGCCCTGGTCGGCGCCGTGACCGCGTTCGTGGACGGCGAACCGGTCGGCGGCGGCATCGCGGCGGTCATCGGCGTCGCGTTCACCGGCATCGGCGTGATGGCCGTCGTGAAGTGGAAGACCATCTCCCGCCCGCGCAAACTGATCATCGACCCGCAGGGCATCCGCCTGGACGACCCGCAGGGCATGCCGTGGGCCGTCGGCTGGCAGGAGCTCGGCGCCATCTCGCTCTCCCGCACCCAGGAACGCGCCGTTCAGCTAGCGGACGCCCTGGTCAAACGCACTTTGGTCCGCATCGATCTACACCCACGCGACCCCCATCAGTTCCGCCCAGCACACCCGACCATGGAACCCCTGTGGGAGTTCCACCGAGTGCAGAACGGCTACCGCCTACCCCTAGGCGACTCGGCCAGCTTCATCGCACCGCTCGACCACGCCTTCCGCACGTTCGCCCCGCAGATCTACCGCGGCGTGATCGACGAGGGCTTCACGGTCGGCCTCCACTAACGAGTGGCTCCTGACGGTACGCGGGGCCCCCGCGTACCGTCACGTAGTACGAAAGGTCCCCGCGTGCAGCGGCGCGCATACTCTCAGTAGTTTTGGTTTTCACTGTTTGCAGTGATGGTCTCCCCCTTGACTACTCTGGGGAGTTACCCTCAGTCGTTCGTGCGGTGTCACTTCTATCCCCCCCGAGGGTGAAGCCGTGGGCGGCAACGTGAGCACAGAACAGCGGGTGCTGGACGTTGTGCTGTCGTTCGCCGAAGACGAGACCCTCCCCGAACTCCTGCGTCACGTCGTCGAATCCGCCTGCGACCTGATCGACGCCCCCTACGGTGCCCTGGCCGTGATCAACGGCCACAAGGAGCTCCTCGAGTTCGACCAGAGCGACGGCCGGGCCCAGATCACGACCGGTGACCCGCGCTCGATCGGAGTAGCCGACTTCCTCGGCGCACCCGTCAAGATCCACGGCGAGACCTTCGGCAACCTCTTCCTGGCCGGTAAGCCGCAGTTCACGGACCAGGACCGGGACATCCTGACCGCGCTGGCCACCGCCGCGGGTTCGGCACTGGAGCACCTCGACCGCTACGAGCAGACGCGCAAGCGTGAGGTCTGGCTGCGCGCCGCCGCCGAGGTGACCACCAACCTCCTGACCGGCACGAACGGCCGTGACGCGCTTTACCTCGTCGCGAAGACGGCCAGACGCACGGCCGATGCGGACTTCGCAGCAGTAGTGCTCCCGGACCACAACGGCGACCTCGTCATCGAGGTGACCGACGGCGGCGCCTACGACGCCGAGGGCATGCGCGTGCCGAAGGACGGCACGGTCAGCTACCGCGTCTACGAGTCCGGCGAGGCCGAGTGCCACGACGAGGGCACCGTGCCGATGGTGCCGGGGCCGTGCGCCGTGGTGCCGTTGACGGTGGGGGAACGGACGATCGGCGTGCTGATCGTGGCACGGCCCAAGGACGAACCGAGCTTCGACGACCCGGAGCTCATCGAGGCCTTCGCCGCGCAGGCCGCGCTCGTGCTCGAATTCACCAGGGCCCAGGGCGACACCGAGCGGATCGCGGTGCTGGAGGACCGCGACCGCATCGCGCGGGACCTGCACGACCTGGTCATCCAGCGGCTGTTCGGGCTCGGGCTCGGGCTGCAGGGACTGACCGGGATGAGCGCCCGGCCCGCGCTCACCGACCGGATCAGCGGGTTCGTGGAGGAGGTCGACCACACGATCCGCGAGATCCGCCGAACCATCTTCTCCCTGCAGGAGCCGCCGTCCGGGGGCACGAGCCTGCGCGGGCAGATCCTCAACGCTGTGCACGAGTCCGCCCGGCTGCTGGGGTTCGAGCCGGACGTGTCGCTGGAAGGGCCGCTCGACACGGTGGTGCCGGACCAGCTCAGGCCGGATCTGCTGGCCACGCTTCGAGAGGCGCTCACGAACGTCGTGCGCCACGCTAGGGCGAAGCACGTCGCTGTCGCCGTGAGCGTGAACCGCACGATGACCCGGCTGGAGCTCACGGTCTCCGACGACGGCAGAGGCTTGCCGTTGGCTGACGATCGCGGCGGCGCGCCCCATCACGCGGGCGGACTCGCGAACATGGCGGCGCGGGCGCGGCGCCATCACGGCGAGTGCGCGGTGGACTCGATCCCCGGTGCGGGTGTGGGCATCACCTGGTTCGTCCCGCTGGTGCTGCAGGAGGCGTCATGGCGATAGCGGTGCTGTTGGTGGACGACCACGAGATCGTGCGGCGCGGGCTGGTGCAGCTCCTGGCGCAGGCGGACGACATCAAAGTCGTGGGGCAGGCGGACAGCGCGACCGCCGCGGTGGCCCAGGCGCCGCATCTCAAACCTGATGTGGCGATCATCGACGTCCGGTTGCCCGACGGCGACGGGGTCACGGTGTGCCGGGAGATCCGGAGTCTCGTGCAACCGCCGCCCGCGTGCCTGATGCTCACGTCCTATTCGGACGACGAGGCGCTGTTCGGCGCGATCATGGCCGGCGCGTCGGGCTACATGCTGAAAGAGGTCTCCGGCATCGATCTGGTCGCCGCAGTCCGCACGCTCGCCTCTGGCGGCTCGTTGCTGCACGCCGGGGTCACGGCGACCGTTCTGCAACGGCTGCGAGGCGGGCCAGAGGAGGATCCGCGCTATGCCGCGTTGAGCCCGCAGGAACGCCGCATCCTCGACCTCATCGCCGAGGGCATGACGAACCGGCAGATCGCGAACCGGCTCTTCCTCGCCGAGAAGACCGTCAAGAACTACGTGTCGTCGTTGCTGCACAAGCTCGGCTTCGACCGCCGCACCGAGGCGGGCGTCTACGCGGCCAGACGCAGACGCACCCACCCAGGAGCCTTCTAGCTAAGCGATCTTCGGCACCGGCTTCGCACCGACCGCTGGAACTTCCTTCTCCGCCAGCCGTTCCGTCTTCGCCCACGAGTTGCGCCCGGCGAAGTGCCGGTAGAGCGCGCGCAACGTCGAGATCGAGCCCAGGATCAGGAACAGCGGATACGCCAGGCCGACCGCGAGGCACCGCCACAGCGGCTCGTCACCGTGCTTGAGCCGGTGCACCGCCGCCCAGATCAGGCCGGGCAGCACCAGCGCCACGAGCCAGATTCCCAGTGCCAGCAAGGTGTTCGAGCCGTTCGCGGTGAACGACCCGATGGTCTGGCCGCTGAACTGCGCGTAGAAGTTGACGCCCACCAGCGCGGTGATGAGCAACGTCATCGGCGCGACCAGCCACGGCGTCAGCAGGTACTGCAGGAACTCGAGCAGCGCGACGGACCCCACGTGCTTGGTCCTGATCAGCTTCGGCACGTACCCGAGGCACTGCAGGTTGCCCTGGCCCCAGCGGGTGCGCTGGCGCAGCAGCCGTTGCACGTCGGTCAGGCCCTGCTGGGTGATCGTCGCGTGCGTGGCGTAACGGATGCGCTGGCCGGTCAGGTGCACGCGCAGACCCAACTCCAGGTCCTCGACCAGACAGGCGGACCAGGGCGCGTCGCCGAGGTCCATCAAGGACTTGAGCCGCACGAACTGGCCGTTGCCGCCGAGCCCGACCGTGCCGACGACGTCGCGCAGCGACTGCGAGGCGTCCACGACACAGCTGAACTCCAGGTCCTGCAGGAACGCCAGCAGGTTCGTGCGGTTGTGGATGCGGACCCGGCACTGCACGGCGCCGACACCGCGTTGCGCGAAGTACGCGCTGATCTCGGACAACATGCCGGGCTCGCCGCGGCCGTCGCCGTCGATCACGCCGACGATCGTGCGGTGCACGGTGCCGGCCTCCTCGGCGAGGCCCCGGACGTACCGGAACGCGTGGTTCAGCGCCTCACCTTTGCCCTTCCGGGCCTCCGGCGGGTTGCGGCGCAGCACGTGCAGCCGGTGGTCGTCGATCTCGGCGAGCACGTGCGGCGTGCGGTCGTCCGAGCCGTCGTCCACGACGACGACCTGAACCGGTGTGCGCGCGCCGTCCAACGCGAGCGCGGAACGCACCGTGTTAGCTACCACGCGTTCCTCGTTCAACGCCGGAATGATGATCCAGTACTGCAGTGGATGTCTCGAAGGAACTTCTGGTCCACCCGGTTTCGGCCGCCACCAGACGAACAGTGCGAGCACCAGGTTGTAACTGGGCCAAAACACGAGCAGGACGAGCATGAACGTCGCGAATTGTGTCGTGTCGGTCATGACACAAACCTGTCTACAAAATCGGTTGCGCTGGCAACAACAGCGCACCGGAGATGAAGTTGAGGCATTGCTTGCTCCTGGTAACGATGCGCTGGGCCGGTACGAGATACCAGACAGCAAGGCCGGGAGCTGGTGTTCGAGGCGAGACTAAGGGCTGGTGAAGTAGAGCGTCAACCGGCCATATCGGGGACGAATGCACCGCCGTTACACGCAGTTCGTCAAGCTAATCACCGATATGGCGGTACCTGCGCGAGGCGGGTACCAATTGATTGTGAGCGACCGTCGAGTCGCTACGAGTGATGGCGCACGTTCGCCGCGCGTGCCTGAGTAGTCCAAAGAGGTAAAAGATGGGACTAAGTGCCCTGGTGCCCGGCCCTCGGCAGTTCGACCGGGGCGAGGTTCCCGAGGTTTTTCTGGTTGCGGGAACGCGACCGGAAGCAGTGAAGATGGCACCGGTCGCCGCCGCCATGTTCGCTGGCGGGCGCATCCGGCCCGTGCTGGTGAACTCCGGGCAACACCCGGAGATGGTCGACCAGGCGCTGGAGTCGTTCGGCTTTGAGGCCGACGTCCGGCTGAAGCTGAACCGCGTCACGGGCGGGCAGGCCGAGCTGACCAGCCAGCTGATCGAGGAGCTCGACCGGCTCTTCGCCGAACGCTCGCCGAGCGCGGTGCTCGTGCAGGGCGACACGACGACCACGCTCGCCGGGGCGCTGGCCGCGTTCTGGCAACAGATCCCGGTCGTGCACTTGGAGGCCGGGCTGCGCTCGTACGACCTGACCTCGCCCTTCCCCGAGGAGGGGAACCGCAAGATGGTCGGCCAGCTCGCCTCGCTGCACCTCGCGCCGACCGCCGACTCCGCCGCGCACCTCGCCGCGGAGTCGTTGCAGGGCAACAACGTCCTGACCATCGGCAACACCGTGGTGGACGCCGTGCTCGACGTGGCCGCCCGCCGCGCCCCCTACGGCGACCCACGGCTGCAGGAGATCGAGAACCGGGTCCAGGGTGGACAGTCACGCCTGGTGCTGGTCACGACGCACCGCCGCGAGTCGTGGGGCGAGCCGCTCGACCGCGTGCTGCACGCGGTGGCCGACGTCGTCGAGGCCCGCTCCGACGTCGAGGTCGTGCTCCCCGCCCACCCGAACCCGGCCGTGCGCCGGCAGGTGCTGGACGTGCTGGGCGGAGTCGGCCGCGTCACGATCACCGACCCGTTGCCGTACGCGCAGCTGGCCCGCCTGCTCGCGCAGTGCACGTTGGTGCTGTCCGACTCCGGTGGCATCCAGGAGGAGGCGCCGTCGTTCGGCGTGCCGGCGCTGGTGCTGCGGGACGTGACCGAGCGGATGGAGGCCGTCAACGCGGGCTGCGCCGTGCTCGTCGGCACCGACCGCGAGCGGATCACGTCGCTGACCGTGCGGCTGCTCGACAACCCTTCCGCGCGCGAGGCGATGACCGCCGACGGCAACCCGTTCGGTGACGGGCTCGCGTCCGTGCGCACCGAACAGGCCCTGGCCTGGCTGCTGGGCCTGCAGCAGCAACGACCCGTTGAGTTCGCTCCTTACGCGGGCAGCGCGACTCTGCGCCTGTCCGGAGAGGTGGATGTGGCATGAAGGCCAGACTGTTCAAGCTGGCGGTCGGGGTCGCCCTGGCCGTCTCCGCGGTCCCCGCGCCCGCGCAGGCGGCGGACCTCTCGCTCGACCTCAACCTCGGCGAGATCGTCGACAACGTGCTGCCCGCGCCGCCCACGCCGGACACCACGCCGTCGACCACCAGCCCGCGCATCACCAAGCGCACCACCCAGCCCGGCGTGATCTCGACGGTGCTCGGGACGCTCGGCCTGGCTTCCGCACAAGCCGCCGCCACCGGTACGAACGGTGGCGGCGCACCAGGCGCGAAGTCGACGCAGAAGACGCTGATCCTCTACGACAGCACCGGTCCCTGGGCGTGGCTCGGCGAGGCGTACGCGGTGCAGACGGGCAACCTCGCCTCGCACGGCAGCTCGTACGTCATGCACCCGGTCGGCTCGTACGCCGCCGGTGAGATGTCCGGCTACACCGGCGTGATCTACATCGGCTCGACCTACGACGAGCCGATCCCGGTGGCGTTCCTCGACGACGTGCTCGCGGGCAGCAGGCCGGTGTTGTGGATGGCGCACAACATCTGGCAGCTCACCGCCCGCGCGCCGAGCTTCCAGACGACGTACGGCTGGAACTGGGTCCAGTACGACACAGGTGCCGCGACCACGGTCCGGTACGAGAACACCGACCTCGGCCGCAGCCCGCTCACCGTCCCGTCCGGCCTGATGATCACCTCGATCACCAACCCGGCGATCGCGTCGGCACCGGCCATCGCGACCGGGTCGGCCGTCGGCCCGATCAACTGGGCCACCAAGGCCAAGAACCTGACCTACATCGGCGAGATCCCGTTCAGCTACGTCGACCACGGCGACCGGTACCTGGCCGCGGCGGACCTGATCAGCAAGATCTCGAACCCCACGATGGCGGACCGCAAGCGGGCGCTGGTGCGCATCGAGGACGTCGGCCCCGACGCCGACCCGAACGAGCTGCGCGCGATCGCGGACTACCTGAAGTCGCAGAACATCCCGTTCAGCATCGCGGTCTACCCGCGCTACGAGAACCCGCTGGGCGCCGACAACAACGGCGTACCCGAGGCGGCGAACCTGGCGCAGAAACCGCAGGTCATCAATGCACTGCGGTACATGACGCAGCGCGGCGGCACGATCCTGATGCACGGCTACACGCACCAGTTCGGGAAGCTGGTCAACCCGTACGACGGCCGCAGCGGCAACGACTTCGAGTTCTACCTGGCTCACGTCAACGAGAACGACAGCGTGATCTACGACGGCCCGGTGCCCGGTGACTCGGCGGCGTGGATGCAGGGCCGGATCAATTCTGCGTCGACCGCGTTCGCGCTGGCCGGCTTCCCCAAGCCGACCATCTTCGAGCCGCCGCACTACGCTGCGTCGGCCGTGGACTACCGGGTCATCCAGCAGAACTTCGGCAAGCGCTACGACCGCGGCCTGTACTTCGGCGGGTACTGCCCCGGTGGCGCGTGCGGCACCGGCAACCCGCAGTACGACAAGATCTACGGCCAGTACTTCCCGTACCTGGTCCGCGACGTCTACGGCTCCGTCGTGGCGCCGGAAGCGGTGGGCAACGTCGAGCCCGAGCCGTTCAACAACCACCCCGCCCGGCTGCCCGCCGACCTGGTCAAGACGGCGCAACAGCTCAAGGTGGTCGATGATGGTGTCGCGAGCTTCTTCTACCACCCGTACCTCGGTACCGGGTACTTGCGGCAGACCGTCAACGGGCTGAAGGCGGCGGGTTACACGTTCGTCTCGGTCGGCACGCTGATGGCGGGCTGACAGGAGGTTCTGTGCGCTGGGTGTGGGCGGTGCTGGTGCTGGCCGGGTGTTCCGCCGGTCAGGCCGGGCCGCCCGCACCCGGCGGCACGGACGAGGGCTGGCAGGTCACCGTCTACTACACGGCGGTCGAGTCGTTCCACAGTGGACCGCCGGTGCCCGTGCGCGGGTGCCCGGTCATCGACTGCGAGAACGGCGACGACCTGCTCGGTACGTTCCCGCAGTCCTTCGCGAAGGCGGTGAAGGACGAAGGCACCGGCCGGACCGCCTCCGGCCGGTACCTCAACTGGTCGCACGACAAGGGGTACTGGCTCGACTCCGAGCCGCGGGACGCGTTCGGCAAACCCCTGCAGCCCTTCGTCTCCGCGGCAGCTGACGGGCTGAAGACCGGGTCGCGGATCAAGCTGGTCTCCTGTGGACAGACGCCGGAGGGCGCTAACGTCAACCACACCGTCTGCCAGAAGCTCGCGTCCTCGTCGTGGGAGATCACCGACGAGTTCACGCCGGGGCTCGGCGGGCAGCGGCACGTCGACCTCTACCTGGGCGAGGAGACCGGCCCGAAGTTCACCGAAAGTCCTTGGTACACGACGTTTTCCGAGGCCGTGCTGGAGGTTCGCCAGCCGGGCTGAGGCTGGGAGCCGCATGAGAGACCGCTACTTCGCGGTGGTGAACCACTTCCACCCGGAGGTCACCGACCCGTTCCTGCTCCTGCGCGAGCCGGCCGGGAGCCGCAGGTTCGAGCGCTACGACGAGAACCGCGACTGGGTGCCCGCCGGTCGTCAGTGGAGTCTCGGCGAACCGGTCGGCGGTGAGGTGCTCGACCGCCTGCTGACGTCCTGGACACCGCGTCCGTCGCGGATCGAGCACCGGTACTACGCGTTCCTGGACGACGAAGGCGATCCCATGCGACTCGCGCATCTGTGGAACGACGCCAACGGAGTGCTCGCGGAGAGGACGTTCGTCAGCGACCGCTGGCGGGTGGTCGGCCCCTGCGTGTTCGAGGGGGACCGGCGGGTCGAGATCGGCGCGGAGCGAGCGCGTGAGCTGGAGGAGTCCGTGACGCACCTCAACCGCACGCCGGCGGACGGCCGTTACCGCTACTGGGCGGTCGTCGACCACGTGCTGCAGCGGGTGCTGCGGACGTGGGGCGGCGACGACGGAACGCGGTGCGCCGAGTGGTCCATGGGACCCGGCTGGCACCGCGTGCACGTGCTCGGGGTGGCGCACCACGGTTCCGCGTGGCCGATCACCGAGGAACGGGCGAACGAGCTGCGGCGGTCGTTCCCGGCCGCCGCAACTCTGTTCGACTGTCACCAGCCGAGCTGAACCGCCAGCTTCCGTGCCTGTTCCAGCACACCGGCCTGCTGCTGGCCCGGTTCGGGCAGCGGCACGCCGGGGCAGGTCAGGTCCTTCGACGGAGTCACGCGGTCGACGAGGTAGCGCTCGACGACGTCGTTGACGCAGTCGTTGCCGAACCCGTAGATGCCGTGGTCACCCTCGTCCTTCACGGTCAGCATCCGCGAGCCGGCGAACCCGGCGTGCGACCTGCGCGCGCCCTCGATCGGCGTCGGCGCGTCCCGTTCGGACTGCACCATCAGCGTCGGCGTGACGCCGATGCCGTTGGGGTGCTTGAGGTTCACGTTCGGGCGGTCCCAGTACGCACAGGGGCCCATGATCTGGTAGTACCCCATCAGCGGCCACTTGGCCCCGTCCCGGGCAGCGTCGCGTTCCAGGTACCTGCGGTCACCGCGGAACGGCGTGTCGTTGCACAGGATCGAGTTGAGCGTGGCGGTCTGCGCGTCCGGGTAGCTCGCCTGCGCCGTCAGCTGCGCGGGCACCGCACCCGCCAGTTCGGCCAGCTTCCGCGCGGCACCGTCGAACGAGTACTTGCTGTACTGGCCCTGGATGAGCACGAAGTCGAGCGTCACCGGGTAGTACGTGCCCTCCGGCAGGGTGACGGGCTGTTGCGCGAGCTTCGCGCGCGTCCGCTCGTAGGCCTGCCGCACCTCTTCGGCGGTCTTGCCGAGGTGGTAGACGTTGTCGTACTTGGCCACCCAGGGCAGGAAGTCGACGCGGAAGCGCCGCTCGAAGCCCATGCCGAAGTTGTCGAACACCGGTTGCCACGTGCCGGTGAAGTCGACGTTGGAGTCGAGCACGATCTTGTCCAGCGTCTTCGGGAAGTACGTGGCGTAGTAGGCGCCCATCCAGCTGCCGCCCGAGTAACCGAGCCAGTCGACCTTCTTGCGGCCGAGCACCTGGCGCAGCAGGTCGAGGTCCTTCACCGTCTGGTCGGTGGTGACGTACCTGCCGAGCTCACCGGACTTGGTCTGGCAGAACTTGGCCTGCAGCTCCATGCCGCCGTAGAGCAGGTCGAGGTTGGCCTTGCCGCGGTCGCGCGGGTCCGTCGAGCCGAGCGTGTCGAACAGGCCGCAGGTGATGTTGCTGCTGGCACCCGTGCCGCGCACGTCGATGCCGTAGATCTCGGCGTTCTCGCTCAGCTTCGGCCGGTTCAGGTAGACCAGCGGCAGCGTGCGTCCTTCACCGCCGGGGCCGCCGGGGTTGGTGAAGACCGCGGTCTTCGCCTTGCCGTTCACCGGCTTGGTGCGGCTCACGGCGATCGTGATGGTCTTGCCGTTGTTCGGGTTGTTCCAGTCCATGGGCGCGGTGAAGGTGCCGCACTCCAGGCGTTCCGCGCCGGGCGGGAAGCCCGGCGGTACCGGGTCGAAGCACTTCTGCCACTTGATCTCCTGCGTGGCGAACCCCGACTGAGCCTGAGCCGGTGGCGCGATCAGCAGGGACGTTGCCGTCACAGCGGCCAGTGTCGCCGCGATTCTCTTGCGATACATGCGTTTCCCCCTTCTACCAACCGAGTTGGGTGGCGTACTGCCGTGCCGTCGTGAGCGACTTCTGCGCGGCTTCGCCAGGAGCGGGCAGCGGAAGCCCAGGACACGACAGGTCCTTCGCGGGCGCGACGCCGTCGACGAGGTAGCGCTCGACGATGTCGTTCACGCACGGGTTGCCGAACCCGTAGATGCCGTGGTCGCCCTCGTCCTCGACGGTGAGCAGCACCGAGTTCTTGAAGTTCCGGTGTGCCCTCTGCGCGCCTTCGAGCGGCGTCGCCGCGTCGCGCACCGACTGCACCATCAACGTCGGCGCGACGCCGATTCCGGTGGGACGCTTGAGGTTCACGTTCGGGCGGTCCCAGAACGCGCAGGGCGCCATGATCTGGTAGTAGCCGACGAGCGGCCACCTGGCGCCGTCCCGGGCGGCGTCCCGCTCGAGGTACTCGCGGCCACCGCGGAACGGTGTGTCGTTGCAGACGATCGAGTAGGCGGTGCCGGCCTGGGCGTCCGGATAGCTGGCCTGTGCCGTCAGCTGCGCGGGCACCGCACCGGCGAGCTCCGCGAGCGTCTGCGCGGCGCCCGCGAAGGAGTCCTTGCTGTACTGCGCGCCCCGCAGCAGGAAGTCGAGCGTCACCGGGTAGTAGACGCCTTCCGGTCGCGTGACGGGCTGCTCGGCCAGCTTGGCGCGGGTGCGTTCGTAGGCCTGCCGCACCTCCTCGCCGGTCTTGCCGAGGTGGTACACGTTGTCGTACTTGGCCACCCACGGCAGGAAGTCGACGCGGAACCGGCGCTCGAAGCCCATGCCCCAGTCGTCGAACACCGGCTGCCACGGTCCGGAGAAGTCGGCGTTGGAGTCGAGCACGATCCGGTCGAGCGTCTTGGGGAAGTAGGTGGCGTAGTAGGCGCCCATCCAGCTGCCGCCGGAGTAACCGAGCCAGCTGACCTTCTGCTTGCCGAGGACCTGGCGCAGGAGGTCGAGGTCCTTGACCGTCTGGTCGGTGGTGACGTACTTGCCGAACTCGCCGGACTTGGTCTGGCAGAACTTGGCCTGCAGCTCGATGGCGCCGTAGAGCAGGTCGAGGTTGGCCTTGCTGCGGTCACGCGGATCGGTGACGCCGACGGTGTCGACGTTCCCGCAGGTGACGTTGCTGCTGCCGCCGGTTCCGCGCACGTCGACGCCGATGATGTCGGCGTTCTCGCTGAGCTTGGGCCGGTCGAGGTAGAGCAGCGGCATCGTGCGGCCGGGACCGCCGGGGCCGCCGGGGTTGGTGAAGACGGTGGTCTTCGCGGTGCCGGTCTTGGGCGTCAGCCTGCTCACCGCGATGGTGATGGTCTTGCCGTTGTTCTGGTTGTTCCAGTCCATCGGCGCGGTGAAGCGGCCGCACTCCAGCCGTTCGCCGCCGGGCGGAAGTCCGGGTGGCGGTGTCTCGAAACACTTCTGCCACTTGATTTCCTGCTGCGCGAACGGCGACTGCGCGTGGGCCTGCGGGGCGATCAGCAGGCTCGCCGAGGTGGCGACGGCCAGTGCCGCCGCCAGTTTTCTGCGGTGCATTCGGTTGTTCCCCCTCCTACCGCCCGAAACCGGACGGCACCCCCAAGCTCATCGCTTTACGGGGACGGGAACATCGGCCTTTGGGTGCCAACCGGGTACAACTCTGGTCTTACGCCGTCCCGGGCATACCCCTATGACATTCGTCAGAAGAGCCATGGGGGGCACATTCATGGACCTCACGTCCATGAATGTGCCCCCCATGGCACCTGATCTTGGGGTCAGCAGGACTGCTTGTAGAAGTACTTCGAGTTGGCCTCCGCGTCGGCCTTCGTGATGGCGACGAGGTCCGTCTCGATGTTCCGCTTGGTCTCCTTGCCGTCGATCGCGGCGAGGGCCTGCTCGACCCCCTGCTTGCCGATCGTGCCGGGGTCCTGCGCGATCAGCGCCTGAACCGTGCCGGCCTGCAGGTCCTGCACCTGCTTGGGCGAGGCGTCGAACCCGACCAGGTTGACCGTGCCGGTCTTGCCCGCGTTGCGCAGACCCGTCGCGGCACCCTCACCGGTGTTCAGGTTGGTCGCGAACACGCCGATCAGGTCGGGGTTCGCGGCCAGCGTCGCGGTCACCTTCGACGCCGCGGTGGCGGGCTCGTTGTCGGTGTACTGCTGGCCGATGTACTTGAGGTTCGGGAAGGCCTTGATGGCCTCCTCGAAGCCCTTGGCACGGGCGTCGGTCGTGGAGGTGCCGGCCTTGGTGTTCAGCACCAGCACCGAGCCCGTCTTGCCGGCCGCGAGCTTGTTCAGCGTCTCGGCGGCGAGCTTGCCGCCCTGCTCGTTGTTGGACGAGATGGTGGACGCGGCGATCGAGGTGTCCTGGAGCTTGGTGTCGACCTCGACGACCTTGATGCCGGCGTCCTTGAGCTGCTTCATCGGGCCGGCCATGGCCTTGTCGTCGGTCGGCGCGATGAGCACCGCCGCCGGCTTGTCGGCCAGGATGCCGGTGACGATCGGGGTCTGCTGGGCCGCGTCGAACTTCGCCGGCGCCTGGGTCTTGGCCTCGTAGCCCGCGGCCTTGGCGGCCTCCTCGAAGCCGCACTGCATGGAGATGTAGAACGGTTCCGCCGCGATGCCGGGGATCAGCACCAGCTTCTTGTTCGCGGCGGTGTTGCCCGAACCCGAGTCGCCGATCTGCCCGCCTCCACCACAGGCGGTGAGCAGGAACGCGGCGGTGACAGCCACTGCGGAGCGGATCTTCATTGGTCCAGCACCTTCCTAACGTTGGTTGCGCGCCCGCCGCCGTGTCTGGTCCAGCCACACGGCAGCCACCAGCACGATCGCCACGGCGATCGGCTGCCAGAACTCCTCGACCCCGATGATCACGAGGCCCTTCTCCAGCACCGCCGGGATGAACACGCCGAACACCGTGCCCAGCACCGAGCCCAGGCCACCGAAGATGCTGGTGCCACCCAGGACGACGGCGGCGATCGCGTTCAGGTTGTCCGTCTCGTGGCCGGTGACCACCGCGACCCGGAAGAACGCGTTGCCCATGAAACCCGCGAGACCCGCCAGGACGCCCGCGAGCAGGTACACCTTCGTGAGATGGCCGCGCACCGAGATGCCGACGCGCCTGGCCGCCTCCTCGTTCGACCCGACCGCGTAGGTGTAGCGGCCGAAACGGGTCGTGGACAGGAGAAGCGCGCCGAGCGCGGTGACGATCGCGGCCACGATCACGATGTTCGGGATGCCGAACCACGTGCCGGAGCCGAAGGTGCGGTTCAGCTTGTCCGGGATGCCGGAGACGTTGGAACCGTTGTTCAGCAACAGGGCCGCGCCCTGCGCCGCGCCGAACGAACCCAGGGTCACGATCAGCGGCGGGATCTTCGCGCGGGAGATCAACAGGCCGTTGAGCAGACCCCACACCGCGCCGCTGACCACGGCGACCAGCAGGCCGAACGCGATCACGCCCCAGCCGGCGTTCGTCGCGTCACCGCCGGACACCGAGTTCATCGCCATCGCGGAGCTGACGGAGGCGAACACCAGCACCGAGCCGACGGACAGGTCGATGCCGGACGTGATGATCACGAACGTCATGCCGACCGACAGCACCAGCAGCACCGCGGTTTCCGCGAGCAGGAACTGCAGCGTGGTCACCTGGAAGATCGCGTCCGGGCGGATCGCGCCGAACACCGCGACCAGGACCAGCAACACCAGCCCGATCCACAGGGTGTTCGCGCCGGTCAGCCGCTTCAGCAACGATGTCCGCTGGTCGTCTGATGGAGATGACAACGTTGTCTTCTCGTCCGTCATCACGCCGCGTCCTCCTGTGACAAGGCGCCGGTCATCGCGCCGACCAGCTCTTCGACGGTGGTGTCCGCGGCTTTGAAACGGGCCACCCGGCGGCCGAGACGCAGCACCTCGACGCGGTCGGAGACCGACAGCACCTCGGGCATGTTGTGCGAGATCAGCACCACCGCGATACCCTCGTCGCGCACCCGTTTGATCACGTCCAGCACGCGTTCCCGTTGCATCACACCGAGTGCGGCGGTCGGCTCGTCCATGAACACGAGCTTCGACGCCCACGCCACCGAACGCGCGACCGCGACGGACTGGCGCTGACCACCGGACAGCGCGGCGATCGGCACGTCGATGCTCTGCAGCGTCGCGCCGAAGCGGGTGAAGTGCTCGGCCGCCTGCTTGCGCATGGCCTTCTTGTCGAGCACGCCCAGGAACCCGAGGACGCCGGGCTTGAGGATCTCCCGGCCCAGAAACATGTTCGCGGCCGGGTCGAGGTCCGGCGCGACCGCGAGGTCCTGGAACACCGTCTCGATGCCCAGGCCGCGGGCGTCGTTGGGGGAGTTCAGGATCAGCGGCTCGCCGTCGAACAGCAGGGTGCCGCTGGTGGGCTGCTCCACCCCGGACAGGCACTTGACCAGGGTGGACTTGCCCGCGCCGTTGTCGCCGATCAGCGACACGACCTCGCCCGGATAGGCGGTGAACGAAGCACCGCGGAGAGCTTCCACGGTGCCGTAGTTCTTGGTCAGGTCACGAGCCTCGAGCAGTGGCTCGCTCATGGCGACACATCCTCCACTATGGACAGAACGGGCGGTCGGCAGCGGATCGCCACCAGGTCACCGGTCAGGCCGATCTCGCCGGCCGCGTGCGGTACGACGACGGTGCTGCCCTTGTGCACCTCCATCTCGCCGAGCTGGCCCGCACCCTCCAGCACCACCAGCACGGCGAACGACGGCTCCAGTGCGAAGGAACCCTCCACGTGCAGGCGGTCGGCCTGGAAGAACGGGTCCGCGTCGCGCCCGAGCAGGTCGACCGACGGCGCCCACTTCTCGGACGTCTGGTGCACCAGCTTGTCCAGCCGGCCGCTCCAGCCGTGCCGGTCGACGCAGTCCAGCGCGACGTCGTAGCCCAGGCCGAGGTGACCGATGTCGGCGTTGGCGAGGAAGCCCTGCCACTCCAGCGTCACCGAGAAGTCCGTGGGCTGCTGCAGTTCGACGATGAAGACGCCCTCGCCGATCGCGTGCGGCACACCGGCGGGCACGAAGACCGTGTCGCCGGGCCGCACGCACACCGGGTTCAGCGCTTTGAGCATCGCTGTGGTGTTCTGCGTGGCCACCCAGTCCGCGACCGTTTCCGCGGGCACGTCGTCGCGGAATCCGATGTAGACAGTGGGGTCCGCGCCGGTCGTGCCGACGACGATCCACGCCTCCGTCTTGCCGTGACGGCAGTTCAGGTGCGAGGACGCGAAGGCGTTCGACGGGTGGCAGTGCACCGGCAGGCGCTGGCCCGCGTCGAGCAGCTTCACGAGCAACGCGGTGTCCGCGCCGAACTTCGCCGCGTGCTCCGGGCCGAGCCACCCGGTCGGGTCCGCCTGCACCGCGTCGCGCAACAGCACGCCGTTCGGCAACGTGGTCAATCCGGCGTCACTGCGTCCGTACAGCGTTGTCGTCGACGCCACCCAGTCCTCGGGACCGAAGTCGCCGCTGGTGCCACCGCGCAGCGCGGCGATCGCCTCACCACCGCGGTAGAACTGCTTCGGCTGGTTGGCGGGCAAGTTGACAGGCTGGTGGAGCACACCCGAACTCACGCGTGGACCTCCCCGGATCCTCGTGGCACCAAGCGCACCGGCAGCACGACGCGGCGCGGTGGTGAGTTGTCCCCGTCCAGGCGGGCGAACAACAAATCCGTGGCCGCCTTGCCGAGCGCGCTCGCGTCGTGCGCGATCACGGTCACCGGAGGCGACAACAGGTCGGCGAGCTCGAAGTCGTCGAAGCCCACCAGGGCAGGGCGTTCGGTGGTGCCTGCGAGCGAGCGCAGGATGTGCACGGTGATGCGGTTGTTGCCGGCCACGATCGCCGTTGCGGGCTCGCGCAGGCTTTGCAGCCGTTGCAACGTGGTCGCCACGCTGCTCTCGTCGTGCGGCCCCATCGCCACGAGCTCTTCGTGGTAACCGATGCCCGCACGCACACAGCCCTCGCGGTAACCGCGCAGGCGTTCGTTGGCGGTGAAGATGTCCGGCGCGTCGCCGAGGAACGCGATGCGGCGGTGTCCGTGTGCGGCCAGATGGGTGACGGCCTCGACGGTGCCGCCGATGTTGTCCACCAGCACGGTGTCCGCCACGACGTCGCCCGCGGGCCGGTCCAGGAACACCACGGGCGTGCCCGCGCGCATCTCCGGCACCAGATAGCTGTGCTGCAGCCCCGCCGGGACGATCAGCAGCCCGTCGACGCGGCGTGAGCAGAACTCCAGCGCCAGCTCGCGCTCCCGGCCGGGATCCTCGTCCGACGACCCCGAGATCACCTGTCTGCCGCGCAAACGGGCGATTTCCTCGACAGCGCGCGTCACGCCGGAGTAGAACGGGTTGCCGACGTCCTCCAGCACCAGCCCGATCGTGCCGGTGGACGAGCCGCGGCGCAGGTTGCGGGCACTCAGGTTCCGCCGGAACCCGAGCTGGTCGATGGCTGCCAACACGCGTTCGGCGGTGGACGGGTGCACGCCCGGTTCGTCGTTGACCACGCGCGAGACGGTCTTGATGCTCACGCCCGCCAGCCGTGCGACGTCGTTCATCGTCGCGCGACGTACCTTGCGCTGACCGGCAATCGGTCCGCTGGGGGACAACGTTGTCATAGTGGCCGTATCTCACCTCGCCTTTACGCCCTTGTCAACCGTTCCGGAACCGGTCAAGGGTCTTCTCGGCTCCGCACTTGCTGTCTGGAACGGGACAGGTGAAGCCGGTGGTCTTGACTTTGGCCGCGTGCGCTCCGCAAGGGATCCGGTGACAGACACCGTTGTCAGCTGTCCTATGTGGAGCGTGCGTTCGGCCACGATCAGATCGAGCCGGTGTCCGGCGGTTCCGAGGAGTTCTTCGTCCTCGGCAACCCGCAGGTAGGACAGGGGCATCGCCGGGCCGGGTCATTTCATCGCCGCTTCGCGACGATTGCGATTGGGGCTTGACTTCGGGGCCCTTGCGAGGCGCTTATCGGCCTTCAAAAGCCGGGCATAGAGAGCCCGGCCGATCCGAACACGGTAGCACCTCGCACCCAAAGTCAAGCCCCAATCGCGCAGTGGTCACCTTATGACCGCTTGCCCGGTGTGGCATCAGGCCTTGACGGCTCGCCTTCGCCTTTGCCTCGCCAAGATCGGCGGGGCGATCAGGCGGCGGCGTGGAGAAGATTTCTCCGGGGCGTGCGGTTTTTGTCCATCCAGCGTGGAGCATAGAACGTGGGGATGCCGTGCTCCATTGTCACGTCCCATTCACTCTGGTGGATGAGCGTGTGGTGATGGCGGCACAGTAGAACGGCATTGTCGACGGAGGTGTCGCCGCCGTCTGACCAGTGGCGAATATGGTGGCCGTCGCATTGTCTGGGTGGTCTGCCGCAGCCGGGGAAAGCGCATCCTCGGTCGCGGGCGACGAGGGTCCGGCGGATTCCGGCGGTGAAGGTGCGGGTCTTGCGGCCGATGTCCATCGGCTGGGACTTCGCCCCCAGCACGAGCGGGATGATGCCCGCGCTGCACGCCAACTGACGGACCTGCTCGGCCGGGACGCGTTCGCCGTTGTCCAGCGTGGCCTGGCCGACCTGCTTGGCGAGGTCGTCGTAGCGCATGGTCATGGTGAGGGTGACGGGTTCGCCGCCGTGTTCGGGCAGCTGGTCGGCGCGCAGCATCAGGTCGACCAGCTCCGCCAGCGCGTCGCCTTCACGCACGGCCCGTGGCCGCAGGTCGGGGCCGTCCTCGGCGGTCTCGGGGCGTGGCTTTGCCAGCGGGTCGAGCAGCGCCTGGTACTTGGCGCCGGTGACCGTGTCCAGCAGGGCCTTGATCTCCAGCATGCCGTTCTTCCAGTTCATCACGTGCTGGTTGACCTGCGGCGCGGGCTCGGAGTCACGGGGTTCGGGGTCGTCCTGGTAGAGCCGGTAGGCCAGTTCCTTGCCGAACGCGCGCACCGCACTGGGCTCATGCTCCCGAGCAAAACCGACGATGGAGTCTTCGACTTCGGCGGGCAGTGCCTTCATGACCTCGGCGACCACCGCGACGTGCTCGACCGACAACGCACCCTCGGCCACGGCCTCGGCGGTCACCGGAAGCGCGGGGGCGAGCTCACTGCCGGTCGGCGTGATCTCATTCGCCAAGAGCCCGGCGTTCGCGACCCATTTCTTGGCCGTCGTAAGATCCCAGCGGACCGCGTGCCGCAACACCTGCGGCAAATTCTTGTAACCCAGTTCACCCGCAGCTCCACGCCGATCCAACTCGGCAATCTTCTGCAGGACAGCATTCTCCCGAACCCGAATCTCCACCACCTCATCAACGAGGCTGCGCAGCAGCTCGTCGGTGGGGAGGAGTCGGGTTTCGATCACGTGTTCTACTTTACCGCAAGATCACGACGGAATAACGCCTAAAGGCGACCACGATAGGGTGAACCGCTGGGCAAGCGGCGATAAGGCGACCATCGCGCGATTGGGGCTTGACTTTGGGTGCGAGGTGCTACCGTGTTCGGATCGGCCGGGCGCTCTATCAGCCCGGCTTTTATAGGCCGATATGCGCCTCGCAAGGGCCCCGAAGTCAAGCCCCAATCGCAATCGTCGCGAAGCGGCGATGAAACGACCCGGCCCGGTAATGTTCAACCGACACCAGTTCGGCAGTGCAACCGCCAAACCGGGCCACTCCGCGTTATCGGCGGGCGCGGAGACTCAGGCGTACCCGAATGTGAATCGGCGGACATGCTCCGCCTCGTCCGGGTCGAACCACACGAGTCAAAGCTCCTGCCCGTATCAGTCGTCCTTGTTCGCCGTCAGCTCGGCCAAGACCTCGTCGTACTCCGGATCGGCGCGGTCGGAGAACTCCCAGTCTCCGCCGGCTCCAGAGCGGATGGCTGCATCCAGGGAGACGAACACCTTCGAAAACCGCTTCCTGCCCTGGCGGGCGATCGCCTCCTCGTCGCTCACTCACCACCACCTGCGCGAACCATGTTCCGGCGCTCCTCAGTCCCAGTAGTTGAAGAGCGCTTCGCCGAGGGTGCCAGGCCGCCAGTATTTGATGTCGTCGGGTGAGATGTGGGGCCAAGTTGTGGCGTCGAACGGGCCGTTCAATTCGGACAGGATGAGCACCCGAGAGCTCGGCAGCAGCGTGGCCAGCGCGGCCAGCAGTTCAGGGGCGTCGGCAAACGTCAGCGGGTCCGACTCCCCGGTACCGCCGACGAAGTCGATGGTTCGGGGCTCTGCGATAGCCAGCATCGCTGAGTCGCGCGTGCAGGCCACGGCGAGAGTGCGCTCGTCGTAGGCGATGAGCCCCTGGTGGAAGTTGGGTATCACGTCGTCGGCGAGGCGGAACTCGAGGACCTTGCCACCAGTGCGGCGGGCAGCTGCGTAACAGGCGCGCCGGAAGTTGTGGACGTCCGTCATCCGGTGAAGGTACCGGCGGCCACGCGTGCAGAAGCCTCCAGGTGTTTTCTTCCTGATGCTCAGGTGGCCACCCGTCTGGACACTTCACCTCCCCGAGTTCCCAACTAGGGTGGAGGCGTGGACGCACTGGACGCCATCGAGTCGGTCAACACGTTCATCGGCACGAAGGACGAGGGCAACACGTTCCCCGGCGCCTCCATGCCCTTCGGCAAGGCGCACTCCAGCCCGATCGGCTCCCACTACGCCGGCTATCGCTACGACGACCAGCAGATCCGAGGTTTCGGGCACTTCTTCCTGTCCGGCGCCGGCTGCTGGGAACAGGGCGGCCTGGTCCCGATCCTCCCGGTCACGCAACTGCCGAGCACCTTCGACCACAAGCGCTACGCCACCCGCTATTCGCACGACGGCGAGATCGGCAAACCCGGCTACTACAAGGTCAAGCTGGACCGCGACATCACCGTCGAGTGCACCGCGACCACGCGCGCCGGAGTCGAGCGGTACACGTTCCCCGCGGGTGTCAACGGCACGTTGCTGGTCAACGTCGGCCAGGCCAACGACAAAGAGCCGGTCAGCGCCAGCAGCATCAAAGTGATCGACGACCGCACGATCACCGGAACCGTGGAGACACAGGCGTTCTGCGGTGGTCGGCCGTACATCACCTACTTCACCACCAGGTTCGACCGTCCGTTCCGGGAGTTCGGCACCTGGACGCCGGCCGGACCCAAGCCGGGGCAACGGGAATCAGCGGGCGGCGCCGGACTCAGGGGTGCCTGGGTGACGTTCGAGCCGGGGCCGGTCACCGCGTGCACGGCTCTGTCTCAAGTGGACGCGCAGGGCGCGACCACCAACCTGGACACCGAGACCAGCGGCAAGGACTTCGACGAGCTCCGCAACGAAGCCCAGGACGCGTGGCGGAAAGAACTCTGCTGCATCGAGATCGAGACGGACGACTGGGACGAGCGCGCGGTCTTCTACACCGCGCTGTACCACGTGCTGCTCCAGCCGCTGACCGGCAGCGACGCCGACGGCCGGTACCGCGGCTTCGACAACCGGA
Organism: Lentzea alba; assembly: GCF_011067745.1. Taxonomy (GTDB): domain Bacteria; phylum Actinomycetota; class Actinomycetes; order Mycobacteriales; family Pseudonocardiaceae; genus Lentzea; species Lentzea alba. The sequence goes on along the minus strand of NZ_JAAMPJ010000001.1, from coordinate 630,710 downwards.
TCCACGAAGCGGACGGCTGGACTTACTACGAGTACTACTCGCTTTGGGACACCTACCGCGCCCACAACCAGCTTCTCGCCCTGATTCGCACGCAGCGCAGCAAGGACATCGCCAGGAGCGTCCTCGCCATCCACGAGCAGGGCGGCTGGCTGCCGCGTTGGGCGTACGCGAACCAGGAAACCAACTGCATGACGGGCGACCCGGTGACGCCGTTCCTGGTCGACCTGTGGCGGTTCGGTCACCTCGAAGGCCGGGAAGAGCAGGCCTACCAAGCCCTGCTCCAGAACGTCGACGGCATCCCGCCGGAAAGTTCCCGGTTCCAGGGACGGTCCGGCAACCCGCACTACCTCAAGAACGGCTTCGTCCAGTACGACAAGCGCTTCCCGAAGAAGGGGCAGGACACCGACCCGCACCACGGCGCGTCCGCGACCCTCGAGTACGCGCTGGCCGACGCCACGCTCGCGATCATGGCCGACGCGCTCGGCCACGAAGAAGACGCGGAACGACTCAGGAAGCGCGGGCTCAACCACCGCAACCTGTGGGACCACAGCGTCACCGATCGCGGCTTCACCGGCTTTCCGCGCCCCAAGCTGCAGAACGGTGCCTGGCTCACGCCGTTCACCCCGCAGGGGCCGGACGGGTTCCACGAGGGCACGGCCTGGCAGTACCAGTGGCTCGTCCAGCACGACGTGCCCGGGCTGATCACGGCGCTCGGCGGCAAGGCGGCGGCCGAGGCGCGGCTCGACGACTTCTTCGCCTACGCAGATCTGCTCATCGACCCGGCGAGGACCGTTCGCGAGAAATGGGTTGTTGGGCCCTACGACTACTACAACCAGTTCAGGTACAACCCGAACAACGAGCCGGACCTGCACGCGCCGTGGATGTACGCGCTCATCGGCAAGCCGGAGAAGACGTCGGTCGTCGTCAGGGCCGCGCAGACGTTGTTCGTCAACGGACCCGCAGGCGTCACGGGCAACGACGACCTCGGCACGATGTCGGCCTGGTACGTGTTCAGCGCGCTCGGGATGTACCCGGCGGTGCCGGGAACTGGCGAGTTCGTGTCACACGCTCCCAGGTATGCAAGGGCTGTGGTCCACCTGGAGAACGGCAAGGACATCGTGATCAAGGCCGAGGCCGCGGACGTCACGAAAACGCAGGTGGTGGAGCGGGTTCGGAGCGGGTGGCTCGGTCGGGCGAAGGATCGGATCGAGCTCGCGGAGCTGCGGTCGGGGACCACGCTCGAGGTCGACCTCCACACACTTTCCAATTGAGACGCCAAAACGGTCGTAGGCTCGGGGGATGGGCACCTGCGCGAGCTGTGGCGGCGACTTCGCGCCCCTGCCGTCGCGGGCGCGGTACTGCTCCAACGCGTGCCGTCAGCGTGCCTATCGTCAACGCTCCGCGGGTACGTCCACAGTGGTCGCGGAGGTACCCGTGTACGGCGACGCGTTCGTCGGCCGGGAAACCCAGCTGGCCGAGCTGCTTCCGTTGCTGCGCAAGCACAGGATGCTCACGCTCGTCGGCTCGGCCGGGGTCGGGAAGACGCGGCTCGCGGTCGAGCTCGCGAAGCGCGCCAAGCGGACGGAGGTGCGGACGGTCGAGCTCGGCAAGCTGAGCCGGCCCGGCCAGGTGGTGCAGGCGTTCGCGGAAGCCGTTGGGGTGTACCAGCACGCGGGGGTCGCGCTCAGGACCACGCTGCTCCACGAGCTCGCGAACCGGAGAACCCTGCTGCTGGTCGACAACTGCGAGCACCTCGTCGACGAGTGCTGCGACGTCGTGGACGCGCTCCTGTCGCGCTGCCCGAACGTGCAGGTCCTCGCCACGAGCCGGGAAGCCCTGCGAGCCGTCGGTGAGGCCGTGTACCCGCTGCACGGCATGGACGAGGACGCGGTCCGGCTCTTCGCCGAACGCGCCGGCACGACAGGCGGTCAGGAGGCGATCGCCGCCATCTGCGCACGGCTGGACGGTGTGCCGCTCGCGGTGGAACTGGCCGCGAAGCTCTCCCGATCGGTGCCGCTGGGCGAACTCGCGAGTCGTCTCGACCACCGGCTCGACCTGCTCAGCGACGCCGACGAGCAGGCGCGCCACCAGAGTCTGCGCGCGGCCATCGCGTGGAGCCACGACCTGCTGACCACACCGGAGAAGGAGCTGTTCCGCCGGCTCGCGCTGCTGCCCGGGGGGTTCGGGCTCGAGATCGCCCAGGTCGTGCACGGCGGCCCGGTGATCGGCCTGCTCACGGCGTTGCAGGCGAAGTCGTTGGTGGTGCGGGAGAACGACGGCCGTTTCCGGATGCTCGAATCGGTTCGTCTCTACGCGGAGGAACGCCTGCGGGAGCAAGGCGAGCACGAGGTCGCCGCCGAACGGATCATCGCCTGGCTGTGTGAAAAGGGTGAACCCGCTGTCACGTCGTCGATCTTGGCGCCGGAACAGTTGCAGGCGCAGCACCAGGAGTACGACAACGTGGCGTACGCGTTCGCCCATCTGGTTGCGCCGCAGGACGAACGACGGCTGATGCTCGCCACGATGTTGCTGCGGGTGTGTTTCGACCGCGGTTACTTCACCCAGGCCGGCGCGGTGCTGATGCAGGTGCTGCACCAGTCCTCCGCCGACGCCCGCTACCGGATCCTCGCGCTGGAGTACGCGTCTCTGTTGGCGAGCCACGAAGAACGCCACGACGAAGCCGTGAAGTACGCGATGGAGGCGGTCGACACCGCGGAGGCCAGTGGGCAGGAACTGATCATGTGCCGGCTGTTCCGCACGTTGGCGGGCGCCTACGACGGCGCGGGTGATGCGCCGAACACGACCTGGGCGTTGCGCCAGTCGATCCAGCACGGCGTACGCAACGGCAACGACGTGAGTGTGGCGGTGTCGAGTCAGAATCTCGGCTGGCTGCTGCTCGCCCAGGGCGACGTGGACGCCGCGAGCACCCTGGTCGAAGGCGCCTTGCCGGTGCTGAGAGCGCAGGCACGGCCGGACGTCGTGGCGGCCGCGGCCCACACGGCGGGCTGCATCGCGTTGGAGCGCGGGGACTTGACGACGGCCGGCACGCGGTTCGCCGAGAGCGCCCGGAAGTCCGAGAGCCTGCCGCGCGTGGTGCTGGAGGCGGTCGAGGGTCGTGGCCTGGTCGCGATGCTGGCGGGACGGCACGAACTCGGTGTGCGCCTGTTGGCCGCGTGTCAGCAGATGCGCGCGACGTGGATTGTTCCGTCGGAGTCGTGGTGGCAGCGGAAGATGGACGCCGCACTGGACCTCGCGCGGGAATCCTTGTCCCGCGCGGCTTTCGGCAGAGCCGTCAACGCGGGGCAGGCGATGGACGTCCGGCACGCCCTGGAAACCGCGCTGGACGGGGAGATCGTCGGGGACCCGGTGCTCAGCGACCGGCAGCGGATGGTGGTCGAACTGGTGGCGCAGGGCATGACGAACGCGCAGGTCGCCGCCAAGCTCGGGATCTCCCACCGGACCGTGGAATCGCACGTGCACAACGTGAAAACCGCGTTGGACCTCTCGACCCGCGCGCAGCTCGTGGCATGGGCTCAATCACGTCCTACTGAGACGTAACGCTGCGGTTCATCCGGATGACTTCACGCCCCCTGCCGTTCATTGTGGGTACAACCAACGGAAGGGGAGGGGGCGACGTGGAACCGTTCCGTCTGCTGCACCCCGACCTCGTGCCGCACAGACGTGAGTCGTTGCGGCACGCTGCGTCCATGCTCGTCCAGATGGGGTTGGACGACACGGTGCTCTCGGCGCCGCCCGTGCACCAGCGACTGGCTCGCGTCGTGCTCGCGAGCAGCGACGTGATCGAGTGGACGCCCGGCTACGGGGTCCAGACCGGTCACGACGAGCGGTTCGGCATCGTGCGGGTGGGCGGCGACCGCGGCGGCGTCTTCCTGTCCGGCATCCTGATCGCCTACCTGGACGTGCTGGAGAACGCCGCCAGGATGGGCACCTCGGTCAGCGAGGACTCCTGGCGCACCTTGCTCTGGGCGCCGACCGCGCTCTTCGACCACGTGCTGCGCCGTCCTCAGGTCGGCATGACCGTCGTGACTCCCGGCCCCGGCACCGAACACCTGCCCCACGAACGCGCCCAGTCCGGCCAGCGCCTCTACCTCGCGCTGATGCAGGCCGTCCGGTTCGCCGTCAGCGGCGTCGTGCGGGCCCAGGACGACAGCCCGCTGGTCGAGGACTGCGTGACGCTCGCGACCGCGTGCCTGCGCGCCGCGACGGTGGCGCTCGAGTTCGCCCGCGACGTCGGCGCCGGCCGGCCGTTGCCGATCGTGGAGACCTCCGAGCACCGCTTCCTGTGGCAGATGATCAGCGAGGTGCGCGCGGCCGTGCCGCGTGCCCGCTTCGACCAGTTCGCCGCGGCCCTGCGCAGGCTCAACGACGTGTACACCGCGAGTCCGCTCCTCGTTGTGGGCAGCTGACTTCGAACGTCTCGACTTCGCGCCGACTTTCGTCGTTCCGCCCCGCGAACGAGCTCGCGGTGACCTAACGTCCGCGCCATGACAGAGGAACGGTCGGCGGTCGTGGTGCGGGACGACCGCAAGAGCTACGGCGAGCTGAAAGCGGTGGACGGGGTCTCGTTCACCGTGGCCGAGGGCGAGTTCTTCGGCATCCTGGGTCCCAACGGCGCCGGCAAGACCACCACGCTGGAGATCATCGAGGGTCTGCGCGAGCCCGACAGCGGCGAGGTGCGGCTGTTCGGGGAGAGCCCCTGGCCGCGCAACGTGAAGCTGCTGCCCCGCATCGGCGTGCAGCTGCAAGCGACGTCGTTCTTCGACAAGCTGACCGCCAAGGAACAGCTGCAGACGTTCGGCTCGCTCTACGGCGTGAGCCGCGCAACCGCGGCCGACATGCTGGAGCTGGTCGGGCTGGCGGACAAGGCGAACGAGCAGGAGAACAAGCTCTCCGGCGGCCAGCGCCAGCGGCTCTCGATCGCGTGCGCGCTGGTGCACGACCCGGACATCGTGTTCCTGGACGAACCGACCGCGGCGCTCGACCCGCAGGCCCGCCGCAACCTCTGGGACGTGCTGCGCGCGATCCAGGAACGCGGCAAGACCATCGTCTACACCACGCACTACCTCGACGAGGCCGAGATCCTCTGCGACCGCGTGGCCATCATGGACAACGGCAAGATCCTCGCGCTCGATCCGCCCGCGGTGCTGGTGCGCGGTCTGGACGCGCCGACCCACGTGACGCTGCAGAAGGGCGTGCTGTCCGTCGTGGACGCCTCCTCGCTCGACGGTGTCGATGAAGCGCACGAGAACGAGGTGTCGCTGACCATCTCCACCCGCCGCCCGGCTCCCGTGCTGTCCGCGCTCGCCGACCGCGGCGCGCTGGACGGCCTGCAGGTCCGCACGGCCACCCTCGAAGACGTGTTCCTCAACCTGACCGGTCGGGAGTACCGCGCATGACCGCGTTCAAGACGCTCTCGGTGGCGATGCTCAAGGGGTTCATCAGGGACAAGGTGACGCTGTTCTTCACCTTCCTGTTCCCGTTGATGTTCCTCATCATCTTCGGCCTGATCCTGCGCGACGTCGGCGCGGACAAGACCAGGATCGCGGTGGTCGGCGACGGCCCGATCGTCTCGGCGCTGCGCGACAGCGGTGCGCTGGAACTGGAGTCGTACAACGACGTCGACGCCGCCGTGCAGAAGGTGAAGGACGGCGACCTGCCCGCGGCGTTGATCATTCGCGGCCAGCAGCTCGACGTGCGGTTCGCGCAGAGCGACCAGGTCAAGTCCGCGACCGTGCTCGGGATCGTCAACGGGTTCGTGGACAAGGCGAACCTCGCCGCGACCGGTCAGCCGCCGAAGTTCACGTTCGCCGCGGAGAAGGTCGAGGACGCCTCCCTCAAGCCCATCCAGTTCCTGACGCCCGGCATCCTGTCCTGGGGTGTGGCGGTGTCCGCGGTGTTCGGGTCGGCGCTGACGCTGGTGTCGTGGCGGCGCAAGCAGGTGCTGCGGCGGATCCGGCTGGCACCGGTTTCCGCTGCTTCCGTGCTGTCGTCGCGGATCCTGGTCAGCACGGGCGTCGCGCTGGTGCAGGGCGCGATCTTCATCGGCATCGCGTCGCTGCCGGTGTTCGGGTTGCGGCTGTCCGGGTCGTGGTGGCTCGCGATTCCGTTGCTGCTGCTGGGAACCATCGCGTTCTTCGCGCTCGGCATGCTGGTCGGCGCGTTCGCCAAGACCGAGGAGGCGGCCTCCGCGGCGGCGAACATCGTGGTGCTGCCGATGGCGTTCCTGTCCGGCACGTTCTTCCCCGTCGACCAGGCGCCCGCGTGGCTGCAGACCGTGTCGAAGATCTTCCCGTTGCGGCACATGAACGACGGCATGCTCGACGTGCTGGTGCGGGGCAAGGGGATCGAGGCGCTCGCGATGCCGGCGGCGATCCTGGTCGGCTTCTCGCTGGTGGTCGGGTTCCTCGCCTCGCGCGTCTTCAAGTGGGAGGAATAGGACATACCAAGACATACCCGGACAGGCCCGGTGGTCGTGTGCTCCCCGTCACGGTTCATGATGGGGAGCCATGACGTTCTCCACAGCGGCTGGACGGTTCCGCATCTTCGCCCTCGCCGAGGCGATCTCCTGGGCGGGGCTGCTGCTCGGGATGTTCTTCAAGTACGTGGTCGTGCAGAACGAGATCGGCGTCAAGATCTTCGGCCCGATCCACGGCCTGATCTTCGTGGGCTTCGTGCTCGTCACGCTGATGGCGAAGGACCCGCTGAAGTGGGACGTCCGCACGCTGGTGCTCGGCCTGGTGTCGAGCATCCCGCCGTTCGGCACGGTGATCTTCGAGCGCTGGGCCACGAAGACCGGCCGCCTCGCCGAGACCTCTACCGCACCAGCCGCCGAACAGCTCTGAGCTCTCCCTGCGGGTCGCCTTCGTGGTAGATCCGCTCGGACTGCTCGATGTTGTCCAGGAACTCCTGGTACTTCACGGCGTTGTGCAGGCGTGACGCGCGGTGGCCGACTTCGAGCGCCTGCACCGGCCGGCTGTCCGGGCGGTGGGCGAGCCAGGCTTCGCTCCACACCCGGCTGATCACGTCGCGCTGGTCCGGGAAGAACTCGATGAGCCGGCACGCGTCCAGCGCCGGGTGCCCCCAGCACGCGTCGGACCAGTCGATCACCACGCCGCTGTCGCGCCAGTTGCCCGCGTGGAAGTCGCCGTGGGTGAGCGTGTCCGGCAGGCCGAACGACGGCATCGGCACCGTGGTCGGCGTGAGCTGCGGTTCACCCGCGAGCGCGTGCTGCACCGCGACCCAGCGCGGCACGACCCGCTCGATCATCTCCTCGGTCAGGTGCCAGCAGTTGCCGCCGTCGGCCTGGCTGAGCAGCACCCGGCCGGGCGCGCTGGCGAGCACCTCGGGCACCAGCGTCGGGTCGTGCGCGGCGACCATCTTGATCACCTCGCCCTCGTCGGCGAAGAACGGCGGGATGGCCTTCAGCCACACCGGTCCGTTCGTGGTGGGCAGCCGGTGCACGCTGGACAGGTTCCAGGTCCTGATCTGCTCGGCCGGTCCGGTGCGGGTGATCACCGTGTCGGCCCACTCGACGAGCTCGGCCGGCCCGCCTTTGCGTGCCCACGGGTGGCGGTGTTCGGCGTCGGGCTCCGGCTCGGTCGCGGGCTTCAGCTTCGAGCGGTCCGGTTCCCCGTGCGCTTCCACGTGATAGGTGACGACACCGCCGAACGGGACGCGGCCGCCTTCGACCGACACCAGGCGCAGCACGCTGGTCGGCACGCCGAGGAGGTCCCGCAGCGCGGTGTTGATCGGCTCGACGTGGTTCCAGTTCGGCGTCTCGACCGGGATGACGTCGGTGCGCCCGGCGAAACCGCTGGGCGTGCTGACGAGGGCGATGACCGAGCGGTCCGGGCGGTCGACGATCATCGGAGCTCCCTGATGGTCCTGAGCTCGATCTCCACGCCACCGAGGTGGTAGATCCGCTCTGATTCCTCGATGTTGTCCAGGAACTCCTGGATCTTCACCGCGCTGTGCAGCAGGTAGGCACGCTGGGCGACCTCCAGTGCCTCGCGCGGACGGCTTTGCGGACGGTGGCGCAGCCAGGCCTCCGTCCACACGCGACTGATCAGCTCGTGGTGCTCGGGCCGTGCGACTTCGAGCAGCCGGCAGACGTCGAGCGCCGGGTGGCCCCAGGAGGCGTCGGACCAGTCGATGATCTTGCCGTTGGCTCGCCAGTTGCCGGGGTGGAAGTCGCCGTGCAGCAGCGTGTCGGGCAGGCCGAAGTCCGGCATCGGCACCGGAGTCGGGCGCACCAGGGGCTCGCCGGCCAGTGCGTGCTGCACGGCTACCCAGCGCGGCACGACGTCCTCGACGTACTCGGGTTCGAGCGGCCAGCCGGACCCGCCCGGTTCGTCGCGCAGCAGCACGCGGTGCGGTGCGGACGCGATCAGGCCGGGGACGAGTGCCGGGTCGTGCGCGGCGACCGTCTTGATCAGCATGCCCTCGTCGGCGAAGAACGGCGGTACCGCCTTGAGCCACACCGGTCCGTTCGCGGTGGGCAGCTGGTGCACGCTCGACAGGTTCCACGTGCGCATCTGGACGGGTGGGCCGGTGCGTTCGACCTGGGTGTCGGCCCAGGCGACCAGTTCGGCCGGGCCGCCCCTGCGTGCCCACTCCTGGCGGTGTTCGGCGTCGGGCTCGGGTTCGTCGGCTGGGTGCAGGTGCGTGCGGTCGGGTTCGCCGTGTGCTTCGACGTGGTAGGTGACCAGGCCGCCGGCGGGCGACCTGCCGTTCTCGACGGAGACCAGCCGCAGGACGCTCGTGGGCACGCCGAGAAGCTGTTCGAGCTTCTCGTTGACCTCGTGGACCTGGTTCCAGAACGGTGAGGAGACCCCGATGGCGTCGGTGCGGCCCGCGAACCCGCTGGGGGCGCTGGGGGCGCTGACCAACGCGATGATCGACCGTTCCGTCACGGGACCATCATCGCGGCGCGCTCAACCGGATTTCAGTCCTCGAAGTCGCCGCTCGCCCGGCGGACCTTGGCGAGCAGATCGGTGAGCTGCTCGGTCTGCCGGTCCGTCAGGCCCTTGAGCCCCAGGTTGACCTCGACGACGGCCGCGGTCGCGTCCTCGCGGCGCTTCAGGCCGGCGTCGGTGATCTCCACCAGCGTGGTGCGGCGGTCGGTCGGGTGCGGCGTGCGGCGGACCAGGCCGTCGCTCTCCAGCCGGTCGACGATGTTCGTGACGCTCGTGGGGTGCAGCTGCAGGCGCTCGCCCATGACGCGCATCGGCAGCGCGCCCTTGCGGGAGAAGTAGAGCAGCACCAACGCCTCGTAGCGCGCGAACGTGAGCCCGTGCGGTTTGAGGGCTGCGTCCACGGCGGACTGGATGATTTGCTGGACACGCATGACGCTCGTGACGGCGGCCATCGACGTCGCCGAACCGACGCGCTCGTCCCACAGGTCGGCCGCGCGGGCGATCGGATCGAACGGCAGCGGTGTCATGGGGACCGAAGCTACCAGTCAGTACGCCAGAGGATCATCAGGAGGTTCGTGTGCTTGTCGCGTTCAGCGTCGCTCCGTCCGGTTCGGACTCCTCGGGAAGCGTGGCGAAGGCGGTCGCCGAGGCGATCCGGGTCGTGCGGGAGTCCGGCCTGCCCAACGAGACGAACGCGATGTTCACCTTGATCGAGGGGGAGTGGGACGAGGTGATGGCCGTGGTCAAGCGCGCGACGGAGGTCGTGCAGGCCAGCGCCCCGCGGGTGTCCCTCGTGCTCAAGGCGGACATCCGGCCCGGCTACACCGGTCAGCTGACGGCCAAGGTGCAACGGGTTGAGGAGCACCTCTCCGACACGCCATGATCTCCGGGCCGCCGCTTTTCGTCCCGATCGACGAGCGGAGGCGCACCCGTGAGATTCATGATCGCTCTGCTGGCCGCGGTGCTGGCGGTCGTTCCGTCCGCGCACGCCGGACCGTCCACCAGGTGGGACAACATCGGCCCGAACGGAGCGGGCGGATACCTGGCGTTCGCCAAGGACGTCGCCTACGTGTTGCCCGGCGCGGGCCAGCAGGTGTTCCGGTCCGGCGACCGGGGCCGCAGCTGGCGGCAGGGCCGGCCGTTCCCGGAGATGCGCGGGGCCGCGCTGGCGGCTGATCCGGCGCGGCCGGACACCGTGCTCGTGGCCGGGTACGAGGGCGGTGGCGGTGCCGGGACCGTGCTGCGGTCCGTGGACGGCGGTCTGTCGTTCTCGGTGGCTCTGCGGACGCCTTCCGAGGTGCAGGACGTCGCTTTCGGGGGAGCGTTCTCGTACGCGGCCTCCGCGGAAGGCGTCTATCGCGGGGTCGGCGGGCTGACGTGGTCGTTGCTGCCCGGCTCGCCTGCTTCCGCCGAGGACGTGCAGGTGGTGGGCTCGGACCTCGTCGTGGCCGCGGGCGGGGTCGTGCACGTGCTGCGGGCGGGGAAGTGGTCTTCGGTCGACGTGCCGGCGGACAAGATCAGCTCGCGCGGCGACGTCGTGGTGGCGCGCAAGTTCAGCGGCGGGGTGCACCTGTCCGTCGACCGCGGGGCTTCCTGGCGTGCTGTGTCCGGGCCGTGGACGTCGTCGTGGATCTTGTACGGCGGGATCACCGCGAACGGCTGGATCCAGGTGCAGACGTTGGACGGGCACTTCATCAGCGCGGACCTGGGTGCGACCTGGAAGCGGACCGACGCGGTGGAGCGCGTCGACGTCTACACCGAGATCGGCAGCTTCCCGGACATGCCGGACTGGCAGTGGGTCTACGGGTCCGGCGGTGTCTACGCGACCGCTGATCACGAGCACTTCAAGCGGGTGGGAGTGCCGGGGGCGCACGTGTTGGCGCTGGCGGTGTCCGGGCGGTCGATCATCGCCGGGACGATGCAGGGGTCCTACCGGACCGATCTGCCCGTGGTCGCGCAGGAGTGGGACTTCGACGGGTCCGCGCCGCCGGCCATCGGGAACCGGATCGGGGCGTTGGCGGCGCGTGACGGGGTCGTGTTGCGCGGCCGGAACGGGTATCGCGGGTCGCAGGACACGATTTTCGTCGAACGGTCGTTGGACGGTGGTCGTTCGTGGGTGACCAACGCCGAGATGCCGGGCAACACGCGTTCTCTGGTGTTCGACCCTGTTGTGCCTGGTCGGGTTTATCTGGGTGCTTACCTGGTCAACGCGTTTTACGTGTCTTTGGACGGTGGGCTGTCCTTTGTGCAACGGGTGCATTCGCCTTTGCGTGGGATCAAGACGATTGCGGCGGACGCTGGTGGCATCTGGCTCGCGGACGCCGGTGGCCTGTACCGGTCCACCGACGCCGGGCTGACGGTGAAGCAGGTGTTGCCAGGACGGATGAACTCGGTGCTGGTGGATCCGCGCGATTCCCGGCACGTCGTGGCGGTCGGGCAGAACTCGGTGTTCGTGTCGTTCGACGGGACTTCTTTCGTGGAGGTACCTGGCGTTTCCGCTGAACAGCTGTCCGCGATCGCGATGTCGCCGTCCGGAGTGCTGTACCTGGGCTCGATCTCGTTCGAGGGCTCCAGCAAGGGCGTGCTGCGGTCGTCGGACGGAGGCCGTTCGTGGACGGTGTTCGGCGGCCCGGACGTCGAACGTGGCGTGGAGTCGCTGCTCGTCTCCTCGGATGGCCGAACGCTCTACGCCGGCACGGTGAGCGGATCCGTGCACAGACGTTCGCTGGGTTAGCGTGTCGGGCGTGGACGCGAGGCAACTGTGGTTGAGGTTCGAGCCTTACCACGACGTCACGTACTTCACGCCCGAATCCCGCGCGGCGACCGACGCGCTGGGCTGCAAGGGCGGGTGGATGGGGTACTTCGGCATGCGCGCGGCACCTTTGGGCGCCGCGTCGCCGGAGCTCGTGACGGCCGTTTTCTACAACTTCGCGCCACGCATGGTCGCGCGCGCTCTGCCAGACGCGTGGGCGGTCGCCTCACCTTCCTCGTACTTGCGCGTACGACTTGAGGGCGTGGACGGGGCGTTGCGTCGTTTGTTGGGCGACGTCGACACGCCTGAAATACACGAGGCTGCTTCCTTGGCCCGTGAGGCTGCGTTGGCCGCTCCCGTTGCGGGACGTCCGTTGGCGGCCGCGAACCGTGCGTTGCCATGGCCCGTTGAGCCGCATTTGGCGTTGTGGCATGCGTGCACGATCTTGCGTGAGGCCCGCGGAGACGGCCATGTAGCTGCGCTCGTGACCCATGGTGTGGGACCGTGCCAAGCGCTTGCGCTCTACGCGCGTGAGCATTCCCTCGATCCGGCATACATGCGTGCCGCGCGTGGTTGGACTGTCGAGGAGTGGGACGCCGTTGCGGACCTGCCCGGTGACCTCGCCGCGGTGGAGCGCGCGACCGACATGGCCGCCGCCGCACCTTGGGAGGCGTTGGGCGCCGGTCCGACGTCGCGGTTCATCGACTTGATGACACCGCTCGCTCTACGCATCGCTTCGGCCAACGAGGCGATGCGCGTCAACCCGATGGCCCTGGACCCGGTCCGGGAACTAGCCGTGCCAGGATGGAACACGTGACAAGGCCTGATCCTCGCAAGACCGCCGCACTGTCCGCCGCGCTCTCGGGCGCCGTCGATCTCGGTGCCCTGAAGGCGCGCGCCGACGCCGCCCGTCAGGCCGCCGTCGCGCCTCCTGCTTCTCCTGGTGCCGACAACGGCACCGCGCCTTGGATCGTGGATGTCACGGAGGCGTCGTTCCAGGCTGTCGTCGAGCAGTCCCTGCAGGTGCCCGTGGTGGTGCTGCTGGGCGCCTCGTACAGCCCCGAGTCGCAGCAGCTGGCCGCTTCGCTGACCCGTTTCGCCTCGGCTTCCGGCGGCGCGTGGATCCTCGCGCGGGTCGACCTGGAGGCCGCGCCCCGGATCGGCCAGGCGTTCGGCGTCCAGTCCGTGCCGACTGTGGTGGCCGTCGCCGCTGGTCAGCCCATCGACGCTTTCGCCGGGCCGCTCGCCGACGCCGAGCTGTCGGCGTGGATCGCCCGGTTGCTGGACGCGTTGCGGGACCGGCTGCCGGGGATTCGGGCCGGCGAGGCTCGGGCGGGGGAGGTCCCTGGGGCTGTTGAAGAGGAGCCGATCGAGGATCCTCGGATCGTTGCCGCCGAGGAGGCCTTCGAGCGTGGTGACTACGTTGCCGCTCAGGGGTACTACTCGGAGATTCTGGCCTCTGAGCCTGGGAACGAGCTGGCCAAGGAAGGGCTGGCGCAGGCTCGGTTCGCTGAGCGGGCCGAGGGGGTCGACCCCGCGGTGATCGCCAAGGCTGATGCTGCTCCGGAGGACGTTGAGGCTCAGCTCGCGGCTGCTGATGCTCAGGTGGCGTTGCAGCAGGTCGAGGAAGCATTCCGGCGGCTTGTCGACACCGTTCGGCGGGTTTACGGGGATGACCGGGACAAGGTGCGGCAGCACTTGGTCGGGTTGTTCGAGCTGTTCCCCGCCGATGATCCTCGGGTGGCCGCGGCTCGGCGGAACCTGGCTTCCGCGTTGTACTGACGGTCGCGGCTTGGTGGCTGGTCGCCTTGCGTTGGGCGGCCGCCTGTTTCGTAGTTGCGCCGGCGGTGGGGCCCGTCACTCGTGACGGGGCCCCACCGCCGGGCTCGCTTGCTCAGCGAAGGGGTGGACTGCTCGGCTACGCCGTCGCGTTGTCAGGCGGCGGGGACCGCGGCCGCGCTGTCGGTGAAGATCTGGTCCACCGTCAGGCCGTTCGGCGACGGTGCCTGGTTCTTCATGGGCACGCGTCCCTCCGAGCGCATGTCCTCGGACAGACCGGGATCACGTGGCGTCGCGATGGTGCCGTTGTCGATGCCCACTACGCACATGCCGACGGACGTGCAGGCGTACACGGGGCCGTCCGGGCCGTCGTACCAGTGCTGCAGGTAGAAGACGTACTTGCCCTTCGGCAGGCCCGAGGCCACGTCCGAGAGGGTCGTCTCGGGCTGCCGGGAGAACTCCACGACGGCCTTGGCGACGCCGGGCTTGCTCGACTTGTCCACCTGGATCGCCACGTTCGACGTGCGGTGGGCCGGCTTGCCTGGGTCGGTGTACTCCTTGCCCTCCGCGACGCCGTTGATGGTGCCTAGCACCACCAGCTGCGACTGCGAGGCCAGCTGCTCGACGGTTTCCGGTTCGTCCGGCATCGAGCCTTCGACGGTGTGGGCGTTCCAGAAATCAGGGCTGGCGGCCGGTGTCGACGAACATGCGGTGAGCGCCAGTGCGGCGGCGCCCACCAACAACATGGTGCGCATGTGAATCCTCATCAGTAGGCGCCGTTGATGTGGTTCTTGTCGTGCGTGGAGTAGTAGTTGTGGTCAGGGTTTCCGCGCATGCACGAGCGGTTCGGCGTGGTGTACGAGCTGTTCTTGCCCGACGCGTGGCCCAGGCCGACGGTGTGGCCGATCTCGTGGCAGCCGAGCGACTTGTAGTTGCTGTGCGGCACCTTGTTGTTGATCACGAGCTCGTGCTGCTCGCACTTGGCCGCGTTGATGCGCTTGATGCAGCCTGCCCACGCGTAGGCGTTCTTCAGGTCTGCCGGTGGGTTCCAGGTGGAGTACACCCACACGTCGACCTTGGTGGTGTATCTGGCGCTCACGCTCGTCGTCATGTCGGTTGGTGCGAGCGAGTTCTTGCGCGCCCAGTCGACGCCGGACTTCTGTGCCGAGCTCAGGTCGTCGTCGAAGAAGAAGCTGTGTGCCTTGTTGTCCGCGTGCGGGCTGAAGCTGTTGGCGGCTGCCGTCAGTGGCGCTGCTACCAGCAAAACCAGAGCGGAGATCAGCACGGCGAACGTTCGCTGTGTCCCCATGTCACCAGGTTGTCAGTGGCCGCTGACAGATTGGTGACACCGAGCGTTACTTCGGCACCGGACGATCTTCGCCCGAAAGGGTGACATAGCCTGGCGCCGGCAGATCAGTTGAGACGGACAAGGGAACGATGGGCACGGGATTCCACGCCGAACCAGAGGGTTTGAAGCACACGGCGAAGCACGACATCGGCAAGCTCATCGATCACACGCACACCGCCAGAGGCAAGATCGCCCAGACCGAGCAGCTGGACGGCCGGGCGTTCGCCGGGGACGTCGAGGTCTACGAGGCGCACGGCGAGTGGGCCGGCACGCGGTCGATGCTCCTGAACGTGTTCGCCCGGAACGAGGAGAACCTCGAACTGGCGCAGAAGGCCCTCATCGAGGTCGCTGACCGGTACATCGCCGCGGACACCGAGAACCGGAACGCGTTCGGAGGGATCCTGCCGTGAGCTGGGCCGAAGACATGCAGAAGCACGCCGACTACTTCTGCAAGAAGTTCGACGAGCAGGAGGACTGGTTCTTCCCGGACCACCTGGAGAAGAACGCGGGCTACCCGACGGCGAAGGAGGACATCCAGCTCATCTTCGCCAAGTTCGGCCGGTTCATCGACGTCGAGGTGGCGCTGGAGGGCGTGCGCGAGGAGATCTCGTTGCTGTCCAAGGCCGCGGACGACATCGACCAGGACTTCTGCGAGGGCGTGCTCAACGACATCGACCTCTACCTGGAGAACTGGGAAGGCGACGCCGCCGACGGCTTCCGCTCGTACCTGCGCGGCCAGCCGAGCATCGAGGGCGCGCTCGCCCGCAAGCGGGACGTCGTCCGGGCCGCGAAGTACGCGATGCAGGCCTACGAGAAGGCGATCACGAGCTTCCGCGACGACGTGCTGTCCCTCGTCGAGGCCGGGTACAAGGGTGTCGAGGCCGGTGAGATCAGGGACGCCAAGATCATGATCACGCTCGCGTCGGCGGCGGTGTCGATCGGGGTCGCGGCGGCTACCGCCGGTACCGGGGCGGCGTTCATCGCCACGCTCGCGGTCGGTGACGCGCTGCAGACCGGTGCGGCCGGCGTGAACTCGACCGTGCTCGACGCGAGCAGCACGGAGGAGGTCATCGGCACGCTGCCGTGGCAGGGCGAGCCCATCCTGGAGACCGGTCGCCGGCAGATGGAGAAGGTCCGCATGGGATTCCGCGCGGTGGCGGAGAGCATGGCGGGTTCCGGTGTGCCCGAGGTCAACCCGCCGCGGCCGCGCATCGTCACCGACGACAAGTTCAACCCCGACGACTTCCGCCAGGACGGCCGCAAGCCTTCGGGCAAGATCAGTCACGACGACCTGGTGAAGGAGCCGAAGGAAGCGGACAGCGGTCCCGCTCGGCCGGGCCTGTGACGGAGGACGCGCAGGCGCGCGCGGCTCGGCTGCGCGCTCAGGCCGAGGAGGGCATCGCGACGGCCGACCGCCGTCAGAACGCGCGGGAGTGGGCCGAGAAGCAGGTCGCCGCGGTGCGCGGTACGGCGGCGTCCGAGCACGGTGACGTGCGCGCCACCGTGGACCACTCCGGCCTGCTCCTGCGGCTCGAACTGTCGCCCCTCACCAAGCAGGCCAAGCAGGACGACCTGGCGCACGCGATCACCGCGGTCGTGCGCCAGGCGACGGCCGACGCGCGAAACCAGGTGCGCGAGGTGTACGTGCGGCTGCAGAACGAAGGCGTGATCAGGGCGCTGCCGCCGTTCCTGCTGCCTGCACCCGAGACGGGAGCGGTGACGCTGGCGTTGCCCGTGCGCGGCAACTCGCCGTCGAAGCGGGCCGGTGACCACGCCGAAGAGGGACCACCGGACAGCTGGCTCAAGGAAGAACCCTGGTGAACCGCCGGGAAAGCTAGGCGCGGCGCCGTTCCAAAAGGACGGTGTCGCGCCATTCGCCGTGGTGCTGGGCGATCCGCTCGCGCACGCCCACCGTCCGGAACCCCGCTTTGTGGTGCAGCGCGATGCTCGCCCGGTTCTCCGGGAAGATCACCGCCTGCAGGGTCCACAGGCCGTCCGCGTCGGCGGCCGAAACCTGGTGGTGCAGCAGGGTTTTGCCGACCCCCCGGCCCTGGTGCGACGCGCTGACGTAGATCGAGGTCTCGACCACCCCGGCGTAGCACTCGCGAGCCGAGACCGGGGTGGCCGCGGCCCAGCCCGCCGTGCTGCCGTCCACCTCGGCGATCCAGCGGTGGTCCGGCAGCCACTTGGACTCGAGCGTGCGGCGGGACGGGACCTCGGTCTCGAAGGTGGCGTTGCCCGAGGCGATGCCCTCGCCGTAGATGCGGCGGACGTCCGGCCAGTCGGCGGCGGTCATCGGGCGCATCGTCACGCCGGGGACCGGGCGGACCGTGCCGGTGGTCAGGGCGCCCATCACCGCGTCAGCGGCGTGCGGGAGGCCCGTGCAGCAGGCGGGGTTGACCGTGACGAGGGTGGCGGTGCCCTCGCGCTGGACGTGGACGAAGCCGACTTCCGCCAGTTTGCGGACGTGGTGCGAGCAGGTGGACTGGCTCACGCCGAGCAGCGTCGTCAACTCGCCGACGGTCACCGCGCCCGGCGCCGAGGCCACGTGGTGGAGCAGGCGGACGCGGGTCGGGTCGGACAGGGTCGCGAACCAACTGGCGTAGGTCGCGGCTTCATCGGTTAGCACGAGGCAAGTATCGATGCTGGTCGATGGAGGATCAAATCGAGTACTTCTTCACGCAGAGCGAGGAGCCGCGGAAGAAGCCGTCGCCGAACGCCTCCACGCGGGCGAAGCCGGAGGGGACCGCCTTGCCGTTCACGTCGGCGGCGATGAGGCTGTCGTCGGCCAGCAACTCCGCCACGGCCTCGTCCAGATCGCCAGGGGACAGGCGCAGGCCCGCGGCGGGGTCCGGGCGGTTGGTGAGGCCCGCCCAGGCGCCCGTCAGGCAGGCGGTGCGCTGGCCCGCCGCCTCGTCGTCCAGGTCGAAGCCGGTCGCCTGCTGGATGGAGAGGGAGAAGCGGGAGGCGATCACGGCGAACGCCGCGAAGTCGCCGATGCCGCCCTTGGAGCCCTTCTTCGGGGGCGTGCCGATCTTGACCAGGTTCTCCAGGTCCAGCTGGACCTGGTTGACCGCCGGGCAGTAGGAGGCGGGCGACGTGGTCTGGGCGTCGGCGCAGGGGGTGATGCCGCCCTTGTCGAAGGCAGGGAACGCGGCGCCGCTCGACTTGTAGGCGTCGCGCAGCGACTCCTCGAGGGCCTTGAGGTACTTGTCCTCACTGATCTTGGCGTTGCCGCGACCCTGCCCCTGGTCCTTGTCCGAGAGGTCGAAGGTACGTTCGGTGATGCGCTTCTCGATCTCGGCCTCGTTGATCTCGGCGCACCGGGCGGCACCACGGGTGAAGCCGAACTGGAAGGCCGAGACGCGGTCGAACGCGCTGCCGTGGGCGCCTTGCTTCTCGAACGACGTGCCCGCCGAGTCACGGATGAAGAACATCGTCTGCAGGACCTGGTTGAGGCCCTCGCCGGTGGAGAGCTCGAAGTGCTTCGACTTGTTCTCGGCGATCCAGCGCATGAAGACGCCGGTGTAGCAGTCGGCCTGCTGTTCCTTGACGATCGACGGGGTGTTGGCGCCGATGTTCGAGGCCGGGCCGAGCTTGTACTGCACGGCGTGGCCCATCTCGTGGGCGAGGACGGTCACGACGGCCATCGGGCCGAAGGAGTCCTTGAGCATCGGGAGGAGCTCGCCGCGGTCCCAGGTGATGCTGTCGTCGAGGGCGCAGTAGAACGCGTTGGCGACGCCGGTGGTGTTGAGCTTGCAGACCTCGACGCCCTTGCCGTTGGAGTCGTAGGAGATGAATCGCTTGACCGGCTCGAAGGTCTTGCCGGCGAACGACGCGGGGATCTCGTTCTTCCAGAACTCCTGGACGTCGGCGAGGGTGTTGATGGCCAACTGGTCCATCTCGCCGCCGTCACCGTTCTCCACGCTCAAATCCGCGTGCGGCACACCTGCCTTGGGGCCGGACGGGCCGTTGGAGATCTCCAGGCCCGCGACCTTCGTCGGGTCCGGGCGCTCGCCCTTCGGTGAGCCTTCGACCACGGAGGCGCAGGCGGTCAGCGCTGCGGTCGCGGCCAGTGCGACGGCGATTCGTCCGATCCCCATGAGGGCGAACCCTACTAAGTGGTGGTTCTGGGCCGTTCGCCAAGTACCAGGGGCCAAACGTGAAAATGTCTCACCCCCAGGGGTGATTTCAAGACTGCGGGGACTCGTTTTCGTTGTATCACCGATGTTTCGGAGCGCACAGTCCGTCCCTGCAAGCCTTCGGTGTGGAAGGAGTTTGGCGGTATGGGTAGAACGCGCTGGGCACGGTTCGTCGGGGTGCTCGGTATGGGTGCCGTGGGTGCTGGTGTCCTCCTCTTCGGCATGTCCCAGGGAGCGCTGGCCGCCTCGTTCGCGGTGTCCGGCACGAGCTTCAAGGTGGGCGCGTCCAACTTGAAGGGCCAGGGTTTCGTCCAGTTCGGCGGTATTGACGCGAGCGCGAACGGGCAGGCGCACGTCGTCGCGGTCAGCGGCTTCAAGTCCGCCACGCTCGACAAGTTCTGCCAGTCGGTGTTCGTGCCCGCCATGCCGATCGTCGGTGACGTGACGATGCGCATCACCGCGGCTGACGTCGGCGGTATGTCGGCGGACAACCTGGTCGTCGGTCTGACCGACCTCAACGGTGACCTGGTGCTCGCCAACCCCGAGATCGGCATCGACGCGAGCAAGGTGACCAAGGGGCCGCCGAACCTCAGGGGTCTGCCGGGTTCGTTCGGTCTGCAGGCTGACTCGGCGACGATCGCCAACCTGCAGCAGACGGCCTGGTCCACCACGGCTCAGACGATCAGGTTCACGGGCATGAGCCTGACCATTCGCCAGGGGAAGCAAGAGTGCTTCTGAGGTTCTGGCGAGCCTTCACCGCGTGGCGACGTGGCCGGCCCTTCTGGGCCGGCCTGTTCGTGGCTGGAGGCGCATTCATCATCCTGGTTCCGCCGTACGCCAACCTGAAGCTCGGCGACATGGTCGTCTCGATCCAGACGCTCGGCGGCGTGTCCGCGCTGCTGATCGGCTCGTTGCTGGCGATCTGCGCGGTGTCGTTGTGGGTGGCGCCCAAGTTCCGGCTCGCGGCGGGCATCGTCACGGTGCTGCTGTCGCTGGTCGCGCTCGTCGTGACCAACCTCGGCGGGTTCCTCGTCGGCACCATCCTGAGCCTCCTCGGCGGGGCGCTCGCGGTGGCGTGGACGAACGAGCCCAAGGAACCGAAGAAGGCGAAGCGCGAGCACAGCGCGGAGCTCGAACCGGAATCCGGTTCTGAATCCGAGCCGGGCCCTGAGCAGACCCAGAGGGTTCAACCCACATGATGCGAACACAGCCGATGGCCGCGGTCGCCATGGTCGCGGTACTGGCGCTGCAACCGCCGTCGAGCTCCGAGCCGGAGCCCCCGGCGAGCAGCAGCTCACCGGCTCCGACGACGACGAGCTCCGAGCCACCACCTGTTTCGAGCACGAGCGCCACTCCGCCGCCGGTGTCCTCATCCGTGCCGACTCCTCCGTCGAGCACGGTGCCGCCTTCGACGACGCCGGCGCCCCCGCCACCGGCCCCTGCCCCGGTGGCGGCGGGAGGGCGGGAGTGGACCCTGACGGCGTCCCGGCTGGAGCTCGGCGGGCTGAACTACGTCGGGGTCGTCGACTCGGTGGTGAACGGCCAGGTCATCAAGGTCCTGAAGTTCACGACGAGCGACATGAAGATCAGGGACCTGGTGCAGTCGGCCGACGCCTCGCCGGGGTACAAGATCGTCACTGCGGCGCGTGCGGGCAGCACCTCCACGGTGAACCGGACGAGGCTCCCCGGCCAGCCGGAACCGCCGCCGCTGATCCAGCTGTTCACGGTGCAGCTCAAGGGCAACCTGGACATCCTCGGCATCAAGATCCCGGTCGACTACACGGCCGCGCACCCTCCGCCCCTGGACGTGCCGTTCGCGACGTTCACCGACGTCACGGTGCGCAACACGGATCTGATCGGTGGCAACCTGACCATTCCGGGCGCGCGCATCTCCGTCGTGTCCGACCAGGCACCGGTCGACCGACGTTGATGAGGGGAGCTTTCCCAAACCTCAGGTTTGGGAAAGCTCCCCTCATCAACGTCTGGCTGCGGGTCAGAGCCCGCACTTCTTCGGGCCCTCGAACACGCCCTCGCGGAACCGGGCCACCCGCTCGAACCCCGGATCCACCGCGTCCTCGCCCTTCGCGTCACGGGCCGCGTAGTCGAAGCGCAGCAGCACGGTCACGGCCTCGTCGAAGTCACCCGGCGAGAGCCCGAACCCGTCCTGGCGCTGGAACACCGCGCCCGTGTAGGCGCCGGCCAGGCACAGCGCGGCGGCGGAGGCCTGCTCACCCTCGGTCGGCTTGCCCTGCGCGGCGAGCTCGGCCATCGCGTACCTGGTCGCGATCAACGTGCCGGTCGCGTAGTCGCCGAGTTCCTTGTGCAGGGCCGGTAGCTCGTCCCTGGTGTCGATCTTGATCGTCTTGTCCGCCGGGCAGTACGCGACGGGACCCTGGTCGCCGGAGCAGTTCGGTTCGGACGGCGAGCCCTCGGCCTTGGGCGACGGCCAGGTCTTGCCGGACGCCGTGGCCAGGCCCTTGAAGTAACCGTCGAGATCCGGCGTCACCGACTCGAGCATCACCGCGAACTCCAGGTTGCCGCCGCTCGCACGGTCCTTGACCGTGGTGAACGCGCGCTGCGTGAACTGGCGGTTCTGGACCGTCATCGCGGCGCAGAACTTGGCACCCTGCTCGTAACCGTCCTGGAACGCCGCCACGCGGTCGAACGCGCTGCCGTGCGCCTGCTCGTCCTCCGGGGAGGTGCCGACCGGGTCGCGGAACGAGATCAGCGCGCCCAGGGCCTTGTCCAGGGCGTCCGTGCCGATGTCGAGGCGCCCGGACTTGCCGTCGGTGACGTTGCGGACGAACGAGCCCGCGAAGCAGTCGGCCTGGGCCTCGGTGAGGATCGTCGGGTACTTCTCCGGCTCGCGGCGCTCGGCCTCCGGCGTGATGCCCATCCGGTTCTGCACCGCGTGGCCGATCTCGTGCGCCAGCACCACGACCACCGCGGCCTCGCCGAAGCGGTCCTGCAGCACCGGCAGCAGCGACGCGCGGTCCCAGGCGATCGCGTCGGCGGCCGGGCAGTAGAACGCGTTGCCCTCCACGTCCGCGGCCTTCTGCGTGCACGGTGGGGGCTTCGCCGTGGCGTCCGCGGTGTCGACGGAGTAGTAGCCGCCGCTCAGCTGCTTCCACGGCTTGTTGAACGTCTGCTGGAACGACTCCTGCCAGAACTCGTCGATGTCCGTCAGAGCGGTCGCGGCCAGCTTGTCGATCGGGCCGTTGTCCGAGCCGCGCACCTGGACGGTCTGGGTGGAGGCCTCCTTCTTCACCACCTTGGCGGCACGCGGGCGCCCTGGGATCTCGGCGGTGCAGCCCACCGCCAGCAGGGCCGTGGCGACGATCAGCGCGATGCTCCGGTGCCGCATGGACCCATTGTGCCTGCCGGTCGGCTTGAGGGGCGTCCTACTCGTCGAACTCAAGCGCATACAGAAGCCAACGTGCGGCGGGCTGATCAGGTTCACCGGGCCGGAGTCCGCCGATCGACTTACATTTCCACGTGTGCGCGAATTGCTGTTCGCGGCGGTGCTCCTTCTCGGTCCTCCCAGCGGGGCCGATCCGACGATGCCCGGTTGCACCGGAGGCATCGCGCCGGACCCGCGGGGCAGCGTGATCACCGGTCCCGGCACCGTGCACACCAACGTCGAGGCGGTCCCCGGCGGCGTCTACGACCTGTCCGTCTGGGCGGGCAGCAGGAAGCCGGGGCCGACGACCGCGACCGGGCTGCGGTTCGTCGACGGCGACGGCGTTCAGACCGGACGGACCTACGCCCGCCGGCCACTGCAGAACCAGCCGAAGCGCTACAACAGCTACGGCATGATCGCGCCGCCGGACGCCACCGCGGCGCAGTTCTTCGCGACCACGACCACGGAGATCCACTGGGACTGCGTGTTCCTCAGGGTGTCCGCCTACGAGGTCGACCTCGAAGCGGCCGAGGACACCCTGAAGGTCACCGTCACCAACACCGGCAGCGAACCGCTGACCAGCCTGAAGCTCACCGTCACCGGGTGCGCGGACTTCCCGCCGTTCGCCCTGGAGGACCAGGTCGTGCGCACCTGTGCGGGAAGCCCGCCGGCCACCGCGACGGTGTCCGGCGCGCTCTACTGGAACGGAGCGCTGCCGGACAGGTCAGAGAGTCTCGACCTCGGTCACGGGATCGGGCACCAGCCACAGCACACCGGCCGGCGGTAGCTGCAACAACGCGGAGTGCGGACGCCCGTGCCACGGCTTGGCCTCGGTCTCCACCCCGCCGAGGTTGCCCACGCCCGAACCGCCGTAATGCGAGGCGTCGGTGTTCACGAGCTCCTTCCACCGACCGGCCGTCGGCAGCCCGACGCGGTAGTCGTGGTGCGGCATCCCGGCGAAGTTCGCCACGCAGACCAGCTGCGCCCCGTCCTCACCGACCCGCAGGAACGACAGCACGTTGCCACCGGAGTCGTTCGCGTCGATCCACTGGAAGCCCTCGGGCGTCACGTCGTGCGAGAACAACGCCGCCGCCGACCTGTACACCGAGTTCAGGTCGCGCATCAGCGACTGGATGCCCTGGTGCAACGGCTCCTGCTCGACCAGGTGCCAGTCGAGCGAACGGGACTCCGACCACTCCTGCCGCTGCCCGAACTCGCCACCCATGAACAGCAGCTGCTTGCCCGGATGCGCCCACATGAACGCCAGCAGCGACCGCACGCCCGCGGCCTTGTTCCAGTCGTCGCCCGGCATCCGGCCCCACAGCGAGCCCTTGCCGTGCACCACCTCGTCGTGCGAGAGCGGCAGCACGAAGTTCTCACTCCACGCGTACACCAGCGAGAACGTCATCTCGTTGTGGTGGAACGACCGGTGGATCGGCTCACGTGACAGGTAGTGCAGCGTGTCGTGCATCCAGCCCATGTTCCACTTGAACCCGAACCCGAGCCCGCCCAGGTGCGTCGGCCGCGTCACGCCCGGCCACGCGGTGGACTCCTCGGCGATCATCACGACACCGGGGTGCCGCCGGTACACCGTCGCGTTCAGCTCCTGCAGGAACCGCACCGCGTCCAGGTTCTCCCGGCCGCCGTACTCGTTCGGCAGCCACTGGCCCTCAGGACGTGAGTAGTCGAGGTAGAGCATCGACGCCACGGCGTCCACGCGCAGACCGTCGAGGTGGAACTCCTCGATCCAGTACAGCGCGTTCGCCACCAGGAAGTTGCGGACCTCGTTGCGCCCGAAGTCGAAGACGTACGTGCCCCAGTCGAGCTGCTCACCGCGCCGCGGGTCGGCGTGCTCGTACAGCGGCGTGCCGTCGAACTTCGCGAGCGCCCAGGCGTCCTTCGGGAAGTGCGCCGGCACCCAGTCGACCAGCACGCCGATGCCGCGCTGGTGCAACGTGTCCACGAAGAACCGGAAGTCGTCCGGCGACCCGAACCGCGAGGTCGGCGCGTAGTACGAGGTGACCTGATAACCCCACGAACCGCCGAACGGGTGCTCGGCGACGGGCAGCATCTCGACGTGCGTGAAACCCATGTCCTCGCAGTAGTCCGCGAGCTCGGTCGCGAGCTCCCGGTAGCCGAGACCGGGCTTCCACGAGCCGAGATGCACCTCGTAGATCGACATCGGCGCGTTCGCCCACTGCGTGGCCTCGCGCCGCGCCTCCCACTCCGCGTCCTGCCACTGGTACTCGGACCGCGTGACGACCGAGGCGGTCTGCGGCGGGACCTCCGTCGCGAACGCCATCGGGTCGGCCTTCTCGTGCCACACGCCGTCCTGGCCGAGAATGCGGAACTTGTACCGCGACCCCACCACGACGTTCGGCAGGAACACTTCCCACACACCGCTGGAGCCCATGGAGCGCAACGGGTTCGCGCGTCCGTCCCAGCCGTCGAAGTCACCCGTCACGCGCACGCCGCGCGCGTTCGGTGCCCACACCGCGAACGAGACACCGGTGACGTCACCGGAAGCCGTTTCATAGCTTCGGACATGCGCGCCCAGCACGTCCCACAGCCGTTCGTGCCTGCCCTCACCGATGAGGTGAAGGTCCAGCTCGCCCACGGTCGGCAGCCACCGGTACGGGTCGTCGACCTCGACCGCCGGCCCGCCGTTGTACTTGACCAGCAACCGGTAGTCGCCGGGCACCTCGGGCAGCTCGCCCTCGAAGAGCGCGTCGGCGATGCGTGGCAGCTCGACCTGCTTGTCACCCCACGCCACGGCGACCGAGGTCGCGCCGGGCCGCAGCGCCCGCGCGATCACCTGGTCGCCGACGGTGTGCACACCCAGCACCGAGTGCGGGTCGTGGTGCGCACCTGACAGAAGCCGGTCCAGATCGGCCTTCACGTTCTACTCGCCTCCGCTGGTCATCCGGGCGATCGACGACAGCGGAACCGTCAACCACTCCGGCCTGTTGGCGTGCTCGTAAGCGACCTCGTAGACCGCCTTGTCCAGCTCGAACGCGCGCAGCAGGTGCGCGTTGTCCCGCGGATCGGCCGCCACCTCGGCGTACCCGTCGCAGAACGCCGCCCGGTTGCGCTTCGTCCACTCCATCGCGCGGTAGGCGAGCTGGTCGTCGTCGGGCTGCCCGACGAGCAACTGCCGCGCCGCGTAGTCGAACGACCTCAGCATCCCCGCCACGTCGCGCAACGGCGACCGCTGCGCGTTGCGCTCGGCGACGCCCGCAGCCGGCTCGCCCTCGAAGTCGATCAGCAGCCAGCCGTGCACGGTCCGCAGCACCTGACCGAGGTGCAGGTCGCCGTGGATGTGCTGGATCGGGATCTTCCCGATGTGCTGCCTGGCCTCCTCGAACGTGGCGCGCAACGGCGTCTCGTAGCGGGTCAGCTCCGGCACCGCCTCCAGCACGGTGTCCAGGCGGCGTTGCATGCCCGCGATGGCGTGCTCGATCGCGTCGTCGTCGGCCATCCGCGTCCCGAACGCCTCGGCGAGATCCGCGTGCACCTTCGCCACGGCGTGGCCGAGCCGTTGCGCCTCACCGGCGAAGTCGCCACCGACCTCGAACGCGTGCAGGTCGGCCTCGGCCATCAGGTCGCGCACCGAGGTCTTGGCCATGTCCCAGCCCTCGACCGCGTCCGGCAGGAACTCCTGCAGCATCGCGAGCGTGACCTGGTCGCCGTCGAGCTCGGTCGAGATCGACCCGAGCGGCAGCGCGATGTGCTCGCAGCCGACGGACCGCAACCCCCGGTGCATCACCAGGTCGCGGTTCTCGCCGCGGGCGAGCTTGCGGAAGATCTTCAGGATGTACTGCTGGCCGTAGATCAGCGACGTGTTGGACTGCTCGACGCCGATCGGCCTGCCGCGCAACGACGTGCGCAGCTCGACCCCCTGCTCGTGCGCGAACGTGATGCCGTTGACGCGTTCGCCGGTGGCGATCTTGGCCAGCAGCGCGCCGTTGCGCTCCGGATCGGCCGTGGCGTCGAAGCCCTCGGAGTGTTCGCTGAGGAGCAACTGGTACTCCTCGGTGCGGCCGGGCTGCTCGACTTCGACGATCACGTGCACCAGGTCGTCGGCCAGCGGTGTCGTCCGCAGTGGACGGACGGCGTTGATCGGGCGGTCCTTGCCGCCGAACCAGCGCAGCGTGGGCAGCACGTCGGGCAGGGTGGTGACCAGCTTGTCGGTGAGCTCGTCGGGGTCGATCACGCGCGATTCACCTCATCTCGCTGTCGTCGCCCGCCTCTACCAGCTGGAACCAGTAGAAACCGTGACCGGGAAGGGTCAACAGGTAGGGGAGTTCCCCGATCGCGGGGAATTTGACACCTCCGGTGAGTTCCAGCGGCGTGTAGTCGCGGTGCTCGGAGAGGTCCAGCTCGACGGGTTGCGGGAAGCGGGACAGGTTGTTCACGCAGAGCACGATGTCCTCGCGCCCGTCCGGCCGCTTCCACATCCGCTTGTACGCGAGCACGCTGGGGTTCGAGCCGCCCAGTTCGCTGAAGTCGCCCTCGGCGAACGCGTGGTGCTGCTTGCGCACCTCGATCATGTGCCTGGTCCAGTTGAGCAGCGACGACGAGCTGTTGAGCTGCGCCTCGACGTTCAGGCCCTGGTAGCCGTACACCGGGTCCATGATCACGGGCAGGTAGATCCGGCCGGGATCACAGCTGCTGAAGCCCGCGTTGCGGTCCGGGGTCCACTGCATCGGCGTGCGCACGGCGTCGCGGTCGGCGAGCCAGATGTTGTCGCCCATGCCGATCTCGTCGCCGTAGTACAGGACGGGCGAACCGGGCAGCGACAGCAGCAGCGCGGTGAACAGCTCGTGCTGGTTGCGGTCGTTCTCGAGCAGTGGGGCGAGCCGTCGGCGGATGCCGATGTTCGCCTTCATCCGCGGGTCCTTGGCGTACTCCGCGTACATGTAGTCGCGCTCTTCGTCGCTGACCATCTCGAGCGTCAGCTCGTCGTGGTTGCGCAGGAAGATGCCCCACTGGGCGTTCTCCGGGATCGCCGGCGTCTGCGCCAGGATCTCCGAGATCGGGAACCGCGACTCGCGCCGCACCGCCATGAAGATGCGCGGCATCAGCGGGAAGTGGAACGCCATGTGGCACTCGTCGCCGCCGACGGCCGGGTCGCCGAAGTACTCGACCACGTCCGACGGCCACTGGTTCGCCTCAGCGAGCAGCACGCGGCCGGGGAACTCGTCGTCGACGACCTTGCGGCACTTCTTCAGGAACTCGTGCGTGCGCGGCAGGTTCTCGCAGATCGTGCCTTCCTCTTCGAAGAGGTACGGCACGGCGTCGAGGCGGAACCCGTCGATGCCGAGGTCGAGCCAGAACCGCAGGATGTCGAGCATCGCCTCCTGCACTTCCGGGTTCTCGTAGTTGAGGTCCGGCTGGTGCGAGAAGAAGCGGTGCCAGAAGAACTGTCCGCGCACCGGGTCGTACGTCCAGTTCGACGACTCCGTGTCGACGAAGATGATCCGCGCGTCGCTGTAGCGCGAGTCGTCGTCGCTCCAGACGTAGTAGTCGCCGTACGGGCCCGTCGGGTCCTGTCGGGACTGCTGGAACCACGGGTGCGCGTCGCTGGTGTGGTTGAGCACCAGGTCGGTGATCACGCGGATCCCGCGCCGGTGCGCCTCCTCCAGCAGGTACACGAAGTCCTCGACGGTGCCGAACTCCGGCAGCACGGCGCGGAAGTCGCTGATGTCGTACCCGCCGTCGCGCAGCGGCGAGGCGTAGAACGGCGGCAGCCAGAGGCAGTCGACGCCGAGCCACTCCAGGTAGTCGAGGCGGGAGGCGAGTCCTCTGAGGTCACCCGTGCCGTCGCCGTTGGAGTCGCTGAACGCGCGGACCAGGACCTCGTAGAAGACAGCGCCTTTGAACCAGCTCGGGTTCGCCGACGCCGGTTTGGCTGACTTGAAGTCCTCGGCCTGGGGTTCGACGAGCATGCCTTGGGCGTCGATGGCCTCACCGGTGTGCGGGACGCCTTCCAGCCCTAGCGCCGCGTCCGGACGGGTGTCTTCGTTCATGATCTCCCACCTCGTCGGGGGTGTCGTGGTTGTCCATGGGGGGCACATTCATGGACCTCACGTCCATGAATGTGCCCCCCATGGATCAGCTGAAGCGGCGTTGCAGGCTCACGACGTGCGCGGTGGCACGCCAGGGCTCGAGGCGGACGTAGTTGGCTTGACCCCAGTCCCAGGTCTCGCCGGTGACCTCGTCGTGCGCGATCACGCGCTCGTGCCAGTCGAACCCGAGCGCGGGCAGGTCGAGGTACAGCGTCCCCTCCTGCGCGTTGTGCGGGTCGAGGCTGACGACCACCACTACGGTGTCGCCCGTCTCCGGGTCGCGTTTGGAGAAGGCGACCAACGCGTCGTTCTCGATGTGCTGGAACTTCAGCGTGCGCATCTGCTGGAGCGCGGGATGCGCCTTGCGGATGTGGTTCAGCTTGCGCAGCCACGGTTCCAACGACCGTCCGTCCGCGAGAGCGCGGGCGTAGTCGCGGGGCCGCAGCTGGTACTTCTCGGAGTTGAGGTACTCCTCGCTGCCGGGCTTCACGGCTTCGTGCTCGAACAGCTCGTAGCCGCTGTACACGCCCCACGTGGGGGACAGCGTCGCCGCGAGTGCCGCGCGGAGCCCGAACATGCCGGGACCGCCGTGCTGCAGCGACTCGTGCAGGATGTCCGGCGTGTTCACGAAGAGGTTCGGCCGCGCCTCGTTCCAGTGGTCGCGGAGGTCCTCACCGAACTCGATCAGCTCCTGCTTGCCGGTCCGCCACGTGAAGTACGTGTAGGACTGGGTGAAGCCGAGCTTGGCCAGGCCGTAGAGCCGGGCCGGGCGGGTGAAGGCCTCGGACAGGAACAGCGTGTCCGGGTAGACCTCCTTGACCTTCCAGATCAGCCACTGCCAGAAGTCCGGCGGCTTGGTGTGCGGGTTGTCGACCCGGAAGATCCGGACCCCGTGTTCGGCCCAGTGCAGGACCACGCGCAGCACCTCGTGGTAGAGGCCCTGCGGGTCGAGGTCGAAGTTGATCGGGTAGATGTCCTGGTACTTCTTGGGCGGGTTCTCCGCGTACGCGATCGTGCCGTCGGGCCGGGTGGTGAACCACTCCGGGTGCTTGAGCACCCACGGGTGATCCGGCGCGCACTGCAGGGCGAAGTCGAGCGCAACTTCGAGGCCGAGCTCGTGGGCCCGCTCGACGAGCGCGTCGAAGTCCTCGATCGTGCCGAGCTCCGGCGCGATGGCGTCGTGCCCGCCCTCGTCCGCGCCGATGGCCCACGGCGAACCGCAGTCCTCGGGGCCCGCGACGAGAGTGTTGTTGGGGCCCTTCCGGTTCACCCGTCCGACCGGGTGGATCGGCGGGAAGTAGACGACGTCGAAGCCCATCGCCGCGACCCGGTCGAGCTCCTTGGCCGCCGTGGCGAACGTGCCGTGCACCGCCTGGCCGGTCTCGTCGATCCCGCCGGTGCTGCGCGGGAAGAACTCGTACCAGGAACCGAACGCGGCCTTCTTGCGGTCGCACCAGATCTTGTGCGTCTTGCCCTTGGTGATCAGCTCGCGCACCGGGTGTTCGAACATGATCTTCTGGACGTCGTCGGCGAGTGCCGGCGCGACGCGTTCGTGCAACGGCCGGTCTTCGTCGCGAAGTGCTTCCGCCGCAGACGTGAGGAGTGCTCGCTCTTGCCTTCGATCGGGTCGCCTTGCCACCCGATCGAGTAGCAGTGCGCCGAGTTCGAGATCGTTTGCGAGATCGCCGGGACCCTGCCCGGCCGCGATCTTCACCTCAACGGCGTGGTTCCAGGTGCCCCAGGGGTCACTCCACGCGTCGATCCGGAAAGTCCACGAGCCTTCCGCGTCCGGAACGATGGTCGCGCCCCAGCGATCGAGGCCGATGCCGACCTCGTGCATTCTCGTCTGCCTGGCGACTCGGTCGTCCGGTCCGCGCCACGTGACTGTCGCCGCGAGTTTGTCGTGCCCCTCGCGCCACACCGTCGCTTCCACCGGAATGTGTTCTCCCACAACGGCTTTGGCTGGATACCTACCAGCCGACACCACCGGGGATACGTCGTCGATACCGAGTCGTCCACTCATCCGGCAGCGCCCTTCCGCCGTGTCGCTCCGCGTCGCTCGCAATCCTGCCTTGCTCGATCAAGCCGTCCTACAGCGGGTTACCCCATCTGGATCCGTACCCATCCGTTGTCGATCGCACACCTTGAGCCGCTCTTGTGTCCAGAGCAACTCGACATCACCTTGACCACGCGTCCTCTCTCCAGTGGACCGTTCCCAGGTAACTCACATCGTTACGAAGGGGCTACAGGTAGCCTCCCGCGCGTGAACAAGCTTGGCGACCGCTACGTCCTGCTCGACCAGCTCGGTGCCGGTGCGATGGGCGTCGTGTGGCGTGCACGCGACGAGCTCCTGCACCGGGACGTCGCGGTCAAGCAGATGTTGCTGAACGACGTGCAGCCGCACGAGGCCCACGAGGCCGTTCAGCGCGCGATGAGGGAAGGGCGCATCGCCGCGCGCCTGCAGCACCCGAACGCGATCGCCGTGTACGACGTCGTGCTCGACAACGGCAAGCCTTGTCTGGTCATGGAGTACCTGCCGTCCAAGAACCTCTCCGCGATCTTGAGCGAACGCGGCCCGATGCCTCCCCAGGAAGCAGCCCGGATCGGCTCTTTGGCGGCAGGCGCGCTGGCCGCCGCGCACGAGGCGGGCATCGTGCACCGCGACATCAAGCCGGCCAACGTCCTCATTGGACGTGACGGCGCCGTCAAGATCACCGACTTCGGCATCTCGCGCGCTCTCGGCGACGTCGCGGTGACCAAGACCGGCATGCTCGCCGGCACCCCCGCCTACCTCGCGCCCGAACTGGCCCGCGGCGCCGACCCCGCGCCGCCCTCGGACGTGTTCTCGCTCGGCGCGACGATCTACGCGCTGACCGAGGGCGAACCGCCGTTCGGCAAGAGCACCAACGACCTGGGTCTGCTCTACAAGGTCGCCCGCGGCGAGACCCGCCCGCCGACGCGCTCGGGCCCGTTGACCGGATTGTTGGTGCGGATGCTCTCCAACGAGCCGTCGCAACGCCCCACCGCCGTGCAGGCGGCGCAGGAGCTGAAGGCGATCGCGTCCGGCGCCGTCTCCACGGCGACGCGGGTGATCCCGCCCGGCCCGCCGCCCCGCTCCGGCACCGCCGTGATGCCGTCCACCGGACCCGGCACCCAGGGCCCGCGCTCGCTGCCGCCGCAGGGCCCGCCACCGCGCACTCGCCCGCCCGCACCGTTGCCGGAGCCCGAGTACGAACCCGAGCCCGAGCGCAAGAGCAACCGGGGGCTCGCGATCGCCGCCGCGGTGCTCGGCGTGCTGCTGATCGCCGGCATCGCCTACGCGATCGTCCAGAGCGGCAAGGCCGGAACCACCGCGGACGGCCCCTCGTCGACCCCGATCACCCCGTCCGAGACGGCGGTGACGACCTCCGAGAAGCCGGCCACCAACACCCCCGCGCCTCAGACGCAGACCAAGCCGCCGCAGACCAAGCCGAGCCAGCCCCCGTCGTCCGCACCGCCCGCCACCAGGTTCTCGAAGGCCCAGGTCACCCAGTTCGTGCAGCGGCACTACGCGAAGCTGCCGAAGGACGTCGAGGGGGCCCTCGGCGACTGGGATCCGAACGCCGTCCCCAGCCCGAACTCGGAAAAGGAGTACTGGAGCGGCTACACCAAGGTCGCGATCCAGGGAGCCCCGCTGGTGGTGGCGTCCGACGACGGCACCTTCACGGTCACGACGGCCCTGCAGCTGACCGAGGCGGAGACCGACAAGACCACCACCGAGGAGCACGTGCTCAAGATCTCCGGCAAGGGCGAGAAGCTGCTCATCGTGGCGGAGGAGCGGGGCTGACGCCGTGCAGACACTTGCCGACCGGTACGTCCTGCTCGAGCGCCTCGGCAACGGCGCGATGGGCGTCGTGTGGCGCGCACGCGACGAGCTGCTGCACCGTGAGGTGGCGATCAAGCAGCTCCTGCTGCCCGACCTGCAGCCGAGCCAGGTCGAGGAGGCCTGCCGGCGGGCGATGCGGGAGGGCAGGATCGCCGCCCGGCTGCAGCACCCGAACGCCATCGGGGTCTTCGACGTCGTGATCGAGGACGGCAAACCGTGTCTGGTGACGGAGTACCTGCCGTCCCGCAGCCTGTCGGACACGGCGGGCGCGCGCCACGCGCCAGGACTGGGTTCCCGAGTTCCGGCCCGCCGAGCAGACGGACGACCAGTACTGGAAGCAGTACGAGGTGGTGGCGGTCTACGGCGAGCCCCGGATCAGCAGCACCGCGCAGGACGACCAGAGGTACGCCGTCGAGTTCGACCTCACGCTGCGCGAGCAGGGCGCCCGCGAACACGACGTCTCGATCGAGGGTTTCCGGATGGATCTCGTGGTCCGCGACGGCAGGCTGCTCATCGCCAACTCGCGCGAAGCGGGCCAATGAGCTGCAAGTCGTTGCAGGTGTGACCGGGAACGTTGTCAGGCCCCGTGGGGTGGCAGGTAAGTTCGCTCGTCATGCGAGCACTTCGCCGGTTCACCGTCCGAGCCAGCCTGCCGGAGCCCCTGTCCGCGCTGAGCACGCTCGCCACCAACCTGCGCTGGACGTGGCATCCGCCCACGCAGGACCTCTTCGCCTCGATCGACCCGCGCGTCTGGTCCGAGGTGGGTGGCGACCCGTTGCGCCTGCTCTCCGTCGTGGACGCAGGGAAACTGGAGTCACTCGCGAGAGACGAGCAGTTCCTGCTCAGGCTCCACGCGCTCGCGAGTGACCTGGAGCGCTACGTCGGAGGGCCGCGCTGGTACCAGCGCAGGCAGGACGAGATCACCCAGCGCCGGGAGCACGGGGCACCGGACACGCCGTTGCCCACGAGCGTCGCGTACTTCTCGATGGAGTTCGGCGTGCACGAGGCGCTGCCGAACTACTCGGGCGGCCTCGGCATCCTCGCCGGCGACCACCTGAAGGCGGCGTCGGACCTCGGCGTGCCGTTGATCGCGGTCGGGCTGCTCTACCGGTCCGGGTACTTCCGGCAGTCGCTGTCGCTCGACGGCTGGCAGATCGAGCACTACCCGGTGCTCGACCCGCGCGGCCTGCCGCTGGAGCTGCTGACCGAGCCGTCCGGGCTGCCGTTGCTGGTGCACGTGGCCATGCCGGGCGACCGGATGTTGCGCGCCAAGATCTGGAAGGCGCAGGTCGGGCGCATCCCGTTGTTGCTGCTCGACTCCGATGTGGAGCAGAACGACGAGGACCTGCGCGGCGTCACCGACCGGCTCTACGGCGGCGACCAGAACCACCGCATCCGCCAGGAGATCCTCGCCGGAATCGGTGGCGTGAGGGCGGTTCGCACCTTTTGCGAACTTACCGGGCACGCGCAGCCCGAGGTCTTTCACACCAACGAGGGCCACGCGGGCTTCCTCGGCCTCGAGCGGATCCGCGAGTACATCACCAACGACGGCCTCGACTTCGACCAGGCTCTGACGGCCGCGCGGGCTGGTGCGGTGTTCACCACGCACACGCCGGTGCCCGCCGGCATCGACAGGTTCCCGGTCGACCTGGTCCAGCACTACTTCGGCGCGGAGAACCTCGTGCCCGGCGTCAACACGCAGCGCATCCTCGCGCTCGGTGCCGAGGACAACCCCGGCATGTTCAACATGGCCCACATGGGCCTGCGGCTCGCCCAGCGCGCGAACGGCGTGTCCAAACTGCACGGTGAGGTCAGCCGGGACATGTTCCGCGGCCTCTGGCCGGGCTTCGACACCACCGAGGTGCCGATCGGGTCGGTCACCAACGGCGTGCACGGGCCGACGTGGGCCGCGACCGAGATGAGCAAGCTGCTCGGTGGCTCCGAAGCGGACAACCAGAGCTCCGGGCTCGGCATCGGCGCGTTCGAGCCGGTCACCGACGCGGGCCTGTGGGAGCTGCGCAGCACCCTGCGCGGCCGGTTGGTCGACGAGGTCCGCAGGCGGTTGCGCGAGTCGTGGCTGCAGCGCGGCGCGTCGGCGCTGGAGCTGGGCTGGACCGACTCGGTGTTCGACCCGAACGTGCTGACCGTCGGCTTTGCCCGGCGCGTGCCGACGTACAAGCGCCTCACGCTGATGCTGCGCGACCCGGAGAGGCTGCGGTCCCTCCTCCTGCACCCCGAACGGCCCGTGCAGCTCGTGGTCGCGGGCAAGTCGCACCCGGCGGACGACGGCGGCAAGGCGTTGATCCAGCAGATCGTGCGCTACGCCGACGACGCGGGCGTGCGCCACCGGATCGTGTTCCTGCCGGACTACGACATGTCCATGGCCCGGTATCTGTACTGGGGCTGCGACGTGTGGCTGAACAACCCGATGCGTCCCCTCGAGGCGTGTGGCACGTCCGGCATGAAGGCCGCGTTGAACGGCGGGCTCAACCTGTCCATTCGCGACGGTTGGTGGGACGAGCTCTACGACGGGTCCAACGGCTGGGCCATCCCGACCGCGGACGGCGTCAACGACCCGGTCCGCCGGGACGACCTGGAGGCCAACGCCCTGTACGACCTGCTCGGTTCGCAGGTCGCGCCGCTGTTCTACGACCGCGGCGAGGACGGCGTGCCGACCCGCTGGATGTCGATGGTCCGGCACACGCTGGCCTCGCTCGGGCCGGTCGTGCAGGCCTCCCGGATGGTCCGCGAGTACGTCGAGACCTACTACGCGCCGGCCGCCGCGTCCGCCCAGAACGTCGTCGGCGACGGCTACCGCGGCGCGAAGGAGCTGTCCGGGTACCGGCACCGGCTGCGGGCGTCGTGGACGCGGGTGCGGGTGCTCGACAGCGACCTGGTGCTCGGAGGTTCCTCGGTGCCGGTGCTCGGTTCGCCGGTCATCGTGCGGGCACGGGTCGAGCTGGCCGGGCTGGAGCCGTCCGAAGTGGACGTTCAGGTCGTGCTCGGCAAGGTGTCCAACGACTCCGACGAGTTGAAGGACATCGTCAGCTCGCCGATGAACTACGCGGGCAACGGCAACTACGAGGCCGAGGTGCCACTGCCGCACGCCGGTGCGCTCGGCTACACCGTGCGCGTGCTGCCGCGGCACGGTCTGTTGGCCACCCCTGCGGAACTTGGCAGGGTCGTTCTGGCTAGTTGATCGTTCACCAGATCCACACAGGGCATCCGGTTCGCCTTCAAACGGCGGGCTGGATGCCCTGATGTGTTCGTCTTCCTTGTTTCCTGTTCACTGCTTGTGACCTGCGTCACGCGTGTGCTCGATGCCGACCTTCCCTCAAACGAATGATGCCTTTTTCGAGTGGGTGAATTCACGATCTCCGCTGGTAGGGGCCGGTGTGCGGGCTTACGCTCCTTGGCATGGAATGAACCGCACCAGAATTCCTACCTGGCATTTCCGGCGCGGCTCCAATGAATTGCGCATTGAGGAAGAAGGTAGCCGTGAAGAAAACGATTACCGCACTCTCGCTCGTCGCAGCTCTGTTCACCGCTTCGTCGGCCCCGGCTGCCAGTGCGACGCCCGCCGCGCCAGAACTTCCAGCCGCCTGCGCCGCGATCGTGACCGACCTCGCCGGGAAGCTCACGAAAGTCGTCAGCAGCTTGTTGCCACTTCCGAACGTCGGCGCGGTGACACCGTTGGTCGGTGACCTGCTCGGCCTGGTGTCCGCACTGCAGAGTTCCGGCTGTCTGCCGGCGTTGCCGACCAGCGGACTGCCGGTGCCGGTTCCGGTGAAGGGCGTCGAATACGCCGGCCCGGTCGACCAGTGTCTGCCGGTGGTGCTGAACCTGATCTCGACCATCGCGGGTCTCGGCGGCACGATCCTCGGCGCCGCCGGTGGTGGCCTGCCGGACGTCGGAAAGATCACCGGGATCCTGACGACGCTGCTGAAGACCGTCACCGAGCTGCTGAGCAAGTGCGGCCTGCCGGCTCCGCCCGGTGGCCTGCCCGCGCTGCCCGGTCTGCCGCTGCCGGTCGAGCACAGCTGATCTCGACGCGGGGTGGGAAAGGGCCCGTCACCGATCTCGGTGACGGGCCCTTTCCTTGTGCGCGGTGCGTAGTATTCCGTGCAGGAAAGAATAGTTGATTCGACCTGCGTGGTCACCCGTTTGCCGCAGTCCAAGTGTTTTTCGGGAATGCACACAATGGTGCGACCGATTCGTTTTCGGCGAGAAGGTGTGGTTAGCCTGCGATTGCTCGATCCGCTGCTCGGAGAACGGAAAACCGCAGATGATCAAGAAAGCAATCGTCCTCGGTGTCGCACTCGCAGGCATGGGCCTGTTCGCGTCGACCGCACAGGCCGCTCCCAACCAGAGCCGGGATGTGCTGGACACGCAGCTGGTGGGTCCCATCACGATCACCGCGCTGTCGCACAACCCGTGGGCACCCGGCAACGGCAACGTCACCGGATCGGGCAACATCGGAGGAAATGGCAACAACGTCGGAAACAACAACAACGGCGGTAACGGCAACAGCAACGGTGGCGGCGGCAACAACGTCGGTGCGGGCAACACCGGCGGCAACGGCAACAATTCGCCCGCATTCCCCGGCTGACCCCTGCCTTCCGGCGGAACGCGGGGGCCCCGTGTGCCGCTGAGGGAAACGCGGGGCCCCCGCGTTCCCGTCCAGCGGGGGCTAGGCGATCTCCAGACGGGCGCGGGTCGCCGCCACCCGCGGACTCCAGCCCGCGAGCTCGTGCGCTTCTGCCGCGAGCTCGCGGGCCTTCGCGTTGTCGCCGTCCGCCATCCACGCCCTGGCGATGGTGATCAGGTCGTCGGCCCGGTCGACCCCGCTCTCGCTCGACTCGGCGGCGAACCCGGCGAGCTGCTTGGCCGTCGCCGTGTCGCCCTCGAGCAACGCGATGATCGCCAGCGTGCCGTTCGCGCGGTGCTTCGGATAGCCGATCTCGTAGGCGTTGCCGAGCATGGTGCGAGCCGTGTCCAGGCCGACCTCGGCGGGGAACTGCCCGGCCTCCACCGCGAACGCCGCGACCCCGGCCGTGGTGGCCATGACGAGGGACAGCTCGCGCGGGGCCAGGTCGGACCGCCCGGTCAGGCCGACCACGGCCTGCAGCGCTTCGAGGTACTTGGCGCGAGCGCAGGTGGTCACGACCTTGAGTCCGACCACGCTGAGCAGGTCCGGGTGGTCCGTCGCCAGCCGCGCGCAGATCCGCTCGGCCTCGTCGAGGTCACCGCGGTAGTAGGCGTCCATGCCGGCGGCGACCCGCGGCCGCGCTTCCAGTTCTTCGAGCGGCCGCCCGGTCAGCTTCGGCAGCGAGAACACGAACCAGCCCAGGCTGGTGTAGGCGGCCTTCTCGACCGGTACGAGCTGCACGAGGAAACACGCCGTCGCGGCCAGCGCCAGGCCCTTGCCGAACGCCGACCCGGTCGCGAACCAGGTGGCCGCCACGATCGCCGCGCAGAACACGATCGCGAACGCTCCGGTCAGGACGGTCCGCCGGCGCACCCCTGGCTTGAGTCCGGAGATGCCGATCGAGGCGAGCACCGGGATGGTGCGCAGCACGATCCGCCGGTTCGCCGTGGTCCACGACTTGAGCTCGCCACCGACGCCGATGATCACGTGGTCGACGCGGAGTCCGAAGAGGACCGCGCCGAGCGCCAGACCCGCCTGGGGCGCCGTCAGCTCCAGCAGCAGACCGACCAGGGCTCCCGCCAGTCCGAGGTACCACTCCGAAAGGGTCCAGGCGATCGTTCCGGCCACCACGAGAGCCGTCGCGACCCAGCGCACAACTGTCACTTCTCCCCTGACGCTACCGGCGGGACAGCGGTTCCACGGTCACACCACCGACTGGGAGCCGCCTTCCCTGATCGGCAGCCCGGCCGCGCGCCAGCCCCGGTACCCGCCGACGAGGTCGGTCGCGTTCGCGAGCCCGATCCGCTGCAGGTCACGAGCGGCGAGCGACGACGCCCACCCCTCGTTGCACACCACGACGACGGTGGTGTCGGCGGTGAAGCCGGGCAGCCGCCAGTCGCCGGTCGGGTCGAGCCGCCACTCCAACACGATCCGCTCGACCACCACGGAGTTCTCGATCTCGCCCTCGGCGAGCCGGTTGTGGATCGGCCGGATGTCGACGACCAGCGCGTCCTTCAGCGCGTGCAGCTCGTGCGGTTCGAGCCGCAACAGGTGGGACCGGGCCTCTTCGAGGATGGTGTCGACGGAGCTCACGGGCCCTCCTGGTCGGCCAGCTGACGCAGTTCGGACAGGGGGAGCCGCTGCGCGGGCAGCGGCGGGATCTCCTCGGGGATGTCGAGCAGCGACGCGTACTCGCGGGTCGGCACGAGCGGCGGCGAGTAGGCGTGCACGGTCGCGGCCGGCGCCTCGAACGGGTTCGTCACCTGGTGCGCCCGCCCGGAACCGAAGCCCAGCGCGTCCCCGGTGCCGCGGACGGCGGACCGGATCGGCCCGGCGGGGTAGCGGTAGTCCTCCTGGAGGGCGCCCTTCAGCACGGTGAACGACCCGGCCGAACCGCCGTGGTCGTGCGGCTCGGTGCCCTGACCGGGCAGCCACGACAGCAGCCACAGCTCCACGCCCTCGGTCAGCCCCAGCCGCGCCCACCAGCGACGTTCGGTCGAGTAGTCGAGGATCCGCAGCAGCCCGGTGGTCAGCTCGCTCGCCACGAACGAGGTCAGATCGCGCAGCTCGCGCGGCGTCCACAGCGACCGGGACGGGTGGATCACGTCACGCAGCAGCTGACTGTCCAGCGCCGGGTGCAGGTCGAACTGATCTTGTCCGGAGATGGTTCCGGCGTATGTCGAAGTCACGCACTCGCTCCTGATGCCACGTCGGTACGGGAGTAGCGATCAAGACGCGACGCGGGGCGCTGTCAGCGCATGCGTCGCGTCGAGCTACACCCGCACGACGCCACGAGCACGAGGTCGATCGTGCGGTCGGTCCAGCAGTAGACGACCACGACCGTGATGGTGCCAGAAGCTCTCAGAGGGCGACCAGAGCGTCCACTGGGTGATCTAACCTCGGTTACCGAGGTACTCGCAGCAACAGCAGCGAGCGCGGTTCGATCGTCAGTTTCTCCCGCGGGCCGAACGCGCCAGGAGCCGCCGGGGAGCCGTCCGCCGTCGTCGTGTCCAGGTACGGCTCGTACGACGGCCCGTACCGCTCGGGTGGCAGCGTCACCGTGATGGCCTCCGCACCGGCGTGCATCAGCAACAGCCACGAGTCGTCCGACACCAGCTCGCCCTCTCGCGTGCGCGACAGGCAGTTCGAGCCGTCGATGAACATCCCGAGCGTGCGGCGGCCCTCGTCGAACCAGTCGGTCTCGGCCATCTCCAGCCCGTCCGGCCGGAACCACACCAGGTCAGGGTTGCCGCTGGGCGTGGTGCGGCCCTCGAAGAACTCGGGCTGCCGCAGGGCCGGGGACGACGCCCGCAGGTCGATCAGCCGCTGGGTGAACCCGAGCAGCGCCTCGCCTGC
This sequence comes from Lentzea alba, assembly GCF_011067745.1. Classification (GTDB taxonomy): domain Bacteria; phylum Actinomycetota; class Actinomycetes; order Mycobacteriales; family Pseudonocardiaceae; genus Lentzea; species Lentzea alba. The sequence goes on along the minus strand of NZ_JAAMPJ010000001.1, from coordinate 590,916 downwards.
GTCGGTCCGGGTCCAGTCGACCCACGACACCGCGTTGTCCAGGCAGTACGGGTTGTTGTTGCCGCCCTGGCCGCGCCACATCTCGTCGCCCGCGACCAGCATCGGCGTGCCGGTGGACAGCACGAGCGTCGAGAGCAGGTTCCGCGCCTGCTTGGCCCGCAGCCGGAGGATCACGGGATCGGTCGTCTCGCCCTCGACGCCGCAGTTCCACGAGCGGTTGTCGTTCGTGCCGTCGCGGTTCTCCTCGCCGTTCTCCTCGTTGTGCTTGTCGTTGTACGACACCAGGTCGCGCAGCGTGAACCCGTCGTGCGCGGTGATGAAGTTGATCGACTGCCACGGCCTGCGCAGGTCGTCCGCGTACAGGTCGGACGACCCGGACAGCCGGTACGCGAGGTCGCGCACCGACGTGTGGCCGCGCCAGAAATCACGGACCGTGTCGCGATAACGGCCGTTCCACTCGGCCCACTGCACGCCGAAGTCGCCGACGCGGTAGCCGTCGCCGGTGGCGTCCCACGGCTCGGCGATCAGCTTCGACCGGCACAGCACCGGATCCGTGGTGATGGCGGTCAGCAGGGCGCTGTCGCGGTCGAAGAACCCGCCGCCCGGCCGCCCCATCGTGGACGCGAGGTCGAACCGGAACCCGTCCACGCCCATCTCGTCCGCCCAGTACCGCAGCGAGTCCGTGACCAGCCTCACGACCTGCGGCGATCCGGCGTCGAGGGTGTTGCCGCAGCCGGTGATGTCGACCGTGCTGCCACCGCCCGCGTGCAGGTAGTAGCCCGGCGCGTCGTAGCCGCGGAAGCAGATCGTCGGCCCGCCCGGACCGCCCTCGCAGGTGTGGTTGTAGACGACGTCGATCAGCACCTCGATGTTCGCCGCGTGCAGTGCCGCGACCATCGTCCGGAACTCCTGGATCTCGTTGCCCGGCTCGCTCGCGTACGCCGAGTGCGGGGCGAAGTACCCGAGCGGCGAGTATCCCCAGTAGTTCACCGAGTTCCGGCTGAGCAGCGACGGTTCGTCCTGGAACGCCTGCACCGGCAGGAGCTCCACGCTGGTGACGCCGAGCCGGGTGAGGTGCTCGATCGCCGCCGGGTGCGCGAGGCCGAGGTACGTGCCGCGCAGCTTCTCCGGGATGTCCGGGTGCTGCTTCGTGAAGCCCTTGACGTGCATCTCGTAGATGACGGCCTCTTCGAACGGCACCTCGGGCTTCACGCCGGTGTCCGCGCCGCCGGGCGAGCTGACGACGGACAGCGGGACCGACCCCAGCGAGTCGACGGCCGACGGCGGGCCGTGCATCGGGTCGCCGACGTACCCGAGCGAGGCCTCCAGGTTCGTGATCCGCCCGCTGATCTGCCGCGTGTACGGGTCGACCAGCAGTTTCGCCGGGTTGCACCGCAGGCCGCGCCCCGCGTCGTACGGCCCGTGCACCCGGAACCCGTACCGCTGGCCGGGCGTCACGCCGGGGACCAGGCCGTGCCACACACCGAACGTCCGTTCGGTCAGCTCGACCCGTTTTTCCGCCCCGTCGTCGTCGATGAGACAGACCTCGACCGCGTCAGCGACGTGGGACGTCACCGCGAACCGGACACCGCCTGCTTCGGCGTGTGCCCCCAGTGGGAACGGTCGGCCTGCCAGCACCTCGGACTCGGGTCGCGTAGCCATACCTCCGATCTTGGCATCCGGGACCGACAAAAAACTTGAGAGTTCACGCGGGCGGCGCAGTGGGCGCGCCCACCACGAGGACCACCCCGATGAGTGGTCGGTGCGAGGCCGTTCGGAACAATGGGCTCGTGGCGGACGTCGACGTGACAGATCTGGTCGTGCACATGGCGGGCGTGTCGGTCCGTCGGGGGAAGAACGTGCTGGTCGGCAACATCGACTGGAGCGTGGAACTGGATGAGCGCTGGGTGGTCCTCGGCCCGAACGGAGCCGGCAAGACGACCCTGCTGAGGCTCTCCAGCGCCGAGCTGCACCCGACCAAGGGCAAGGTCCACCTGTTGGGTGAACGCCTGGGCAAGACCGACGTCCAGGAGCTCAAGCCTCGGATCGGTCTGTGCTCCGCGGCGCTGAACGGCCGCGTCCCCGGCGACGAGACGGTCGTGGACCTCGTGGTGTCAGCCGGCTACGCGGTGCTGGGCAGGTGGCGCGAGCAGTACGGCAAGGAAGACACCGACCGCGCCCGCGAGCTGCTCGGCACGCTCGGCATCGAGCACCTGGCCGACCGCCTGTACGGGACGCTGAGCGAGGGCGAGCGCAAGCGCACGCTGATCGCCCGCGCGTTGATGACCGACCCCGAGATGCTGCTGCTCGACGAGCCCGCCGCGGGCCTCGACCTGGGCGGCCGCGAGGACCTGGTCGCGAAGCTGTCCGAGCTGGCGCTGGACCCGGACGCGCCGGCGATGGTGCTGGTCACGCACCACGTCGAGGAGATCCCGCCGGGCTTCACCCACGCGCTGTTGCTGCGCGAGGGCTCGATCGTCGCGCAGGGCCTGCTCGACGACGTGCTCACTGAGGAAAACCTCTCAAAGACGTTCGGCCAGGACCTCGAACTGCAAAAGTCGGGGGAGCGGTTCTTCGCCCGCAGGAAAGTCTGAGAAGCTACCGGCGGGTAACGTGACACTGCCGTCGCGACGACAATGGAGGCTGGCGTTGGCTGAGTTCGTGAGGCTGGAAGTCGAGGACGGGATCGGCACGATCCGCCTGGAGCGGCCGCCGATGAACGCCCTGAACCGGCAGGTGCAGACCGAGCTCCAGGCCGCCGCCAAGGAGGCCTCCGAGCGTTCGGACGTCTACGCGGTCGTCGTGTACGGCGGCGAGAAGGTCTTCGCCGCCGGTGCGGACGTCAAGGAGTTCGCGAAGATCTCCCACGCCGAGATGACGCTGCGGGCCAAGAGCCTGTCGGACGCTCTCGGCGCGATCAGCACGATCCCGAAGCCGACCGTTGCCGCGATCACGGGTTACGCGCTGGGCGGCGGCTTCGAGGTCGCGCTGGGTTGCGACCGCCGGATCGCCGGTGACAACGCGAAACTCGGCCAGCCCGAGATCCTGCTCGGCCTGATCCCCGGCGGTGGCGGCACGCAGCGCCTCGCGCGGTTGATCGGCCCGTCGAAGACCAAGGACCTGCTGTACACCGGCCGGTTCGTCGGCGCCCAGGAGGCGTTGGAGATCGGCATGGTCGACGAGGTCGTGGCACCGGACGACGTGTACGCGGCCGCGGTGCGCTGGGCCGAGCAGTTCGTCAACGGGCCCGTGCTGGCGCTGGCCGCGACCAAGGCGGCCGTGGACGGCGGCCTCGACACCGACCTGGAGTCGGGCCTGAAACTCGAAAGCCACCTCTTCGCGGCCCTGTTCGCGACGGAGGACAAGAAGGCGGGCGTGGAGTCGTTCATCGAGAACGGGCCCGGAAAGGCGAAGTTCAGTGGCAACTGATCCGGCACCCAATCCGCACGCCTCCGCGGAAGAGGTCGAGGCGGCCTACAAGGACACCAAGCTCGCGCAGGTGCTCTACCACGACTGGGAAGCAGGCACGTACGACGAGAAGTGGTCGATCTCCTACGACGACCGCTGCATCACTTACGCGACGGACCGCTTCCGCGCCGCCGCCGGTGACGTCGGACCGTACGAGCACGCGCTGGAACTGGGCTGCGGCACGGGTTTCTTCCTGCTGAACCTCATGCAGGGCGACGTGATCAAGAAGGGCTCGGTCACCGACCTGTCGCCCGGCATGGTCGAGGTGGCGCTGCGCAACGCCCAGCACCTCGGGCTGGACGTGGACGGCCGGGTCGCCGACGCCGAGCGGATTCCGTACGACGACAACACGTTCGACCTCGTCGTCGGCCACGCGGTGCTGCACCACATCCCCGACGTCGAGGGTGCGATGCGCGAGGTGCTGCGGGTGCTGAAGCCGGGCGGCAAGTTCGTGTTCGCGGGCGACCCGACGAACATCGGCAACTTCTACGCGCGCAAGCTCGGCCAGGCGACGTGGTGGCTGACCACCAACATCACCAAGGCCGTGCCCGTGCTCGGGGAGTGGCGCCGTCCGCAGGAGGAGCTCGACGAGTCCTCCCGCGCCGCGGCCCTGGAAGCTGTCGTCGACCTGCACACGTTCGACCCGGACCAGCTGGAGGCCACGGCCAGGCGTGCCGGTGCTGTGGGCGTTCACGCGGTGACCGACGAGCTGTCCGCGGCGCTGTTCGGCTGGCCGGTGCGCACGTTCGAGGCCGCTGTGCCGCGCGAGAAGCTGGGCTTCGGCTGGGCGATGTTCGCCTACCGCACCTGGCAGAACCTCTCGTGGGTGGACCAGAACGTGCTGTCGAAGGTCCTGCCGCGCGAGGTGTTCTACAACGTGTCGATCACCGGCAAGAAGCCTGCCTGAGTTGGGTTACGCGTTCACCTCTGCCGACGTGGAGTTCCTGCGCTCCGCCGCGGGGATCGCGGCGCTGGCCGAGGTGGACGCGTTGCCCTTCTCCGCCGCGTCGCACCTCCAGGACGTCGGTGTCGCGCGCAAGCTGTTGGGTGAGTCCTTCGCCCCGGTCGTGGAAACCGTGCTGCTGCGCCGTCGTGCTTCGTCCAAACTGGACTCAGCGGCGTCGTGGCTCTTCACCGACGACGCCTTGCAGCAGGCCACCGCTTCCGCCGTCGCCCGGCATCGCGCGTCGCGGTTCGCCGATCGGGTCGTCCACGACGTGACGTGCTCGATCGGGGCGGACCTCTTCGCGTTGAGCGAGGTCGCTTCGGTCTGCGTGGGTTCGGACCTCGATCCGGTGCGGCTCGCCATGGCGCGCAACAACGTTCCGGGCCGGCTCGTCGTCAGGGCTGACGCTCTGCGGCCGGTGTCCCGGGCCGGTGCCGTCACCGCGGACCCCGCTCGCCGGGACTCCGCCGGTCGCCGCAAGTGGAACCCGGCGGACTTCGTACCGCCGCTGGACGAGCTGTCCGCGGTCTACGCGGGTGTCGACCTCGCGGTGAAGTGCGCTCCCGGCATCGACTTCGCGGTCGCGCCGTGGGCGGACGAGATCGAGGTCGTGTCGTTGGACGGGGCGGTGCGGGAAGCCTGTCTGTGGACGCGAGGCCTCGCCACCGCAGGGGTTACGCGCCGCGCTTCGGTGCTGCACGGTTCGGAGTCGTGGACCATCACCGACGCCGAGCCCGACGACTGCCCTGTTGCCGCCCCAGGTGAGTGGATCATCGACCCGGACGGCGCCGTCGTGCGTGCCGGTCTGGTGCGGCACTACGCGGCCCGGCACGGCCTGTGGCAGCTCGACGAGCGCATCGCGTACCTGAGCGGATCCGTGCCTCCTCCGGGCATCCGTGCGTTCCGCGTGCTCGAACACGGCCACTACACGGAGAAGGCCCTCAAGTCGTTGCTCCGGACGCGTGGCATCGGCCGGCTGGAGATCCTGGTGCGTGGCCTCGACGTCGACCCGAACACGTTGCGCAAGCGGCTGAAGCTCTCCGGTTCCGCCGAGGCCTCGGTGGTGCTGACGCGGGTCGGCGCCAAGCCGGTCATGGTGCTGTGCCGAGCTGAACGGACCTGACCAGCAGGTCGATCCGGGCCTGGTGGTGATCGGGCCGCAGCCGCTTCCCGTGCGTGAGCGTGGCGATACCGTGCAACGCGCTCCAGAAGACCTCGGTCAACGTCTCCAGATCCCGTTCGCCCGCAACGGGTTCCACCGCCGCCACCAGCTCGCCGAACGCGTCCCGCAGCTCCTGTGGCACCTCGTCCGTGCCCCACGGGATGTCGACCTGCTGCACGAACATCGCGTCGTACAGCGCGGGCCTCTTCTCCGCGAACTCCAAGTACGCCTCGGCCGCGGCTTGCAGCCGTGACTTCCCTTGTGACGAGCGTGCTTTGCGCAACTCCCTGGCCAGTACGCCGCACCCTTCGATCGCGACCGCGCGCACGATCGCGTCCTTGCCCTTGAAGTGGCTGTAGAGCACCGGCTGGCTGTACTCGACCTTCTCCGCGAGCCGGCGCGTGGTGACCGCGTCCCAGCCCTCCTGCTCGGCCAACTCGCGAGCCGCGTCGATGATCAGCTGATGCCGCTCCGCGCGTTCGCGCTCACGCCGGTTCTGAATGCTCACACCGCTGAATCTAGCACTGCTAGACATCCGAGCGCCTCTAGTGTTAGCGTCGCTCTAGTCGCTAGCAGTGCTAGATTCTCAAGTGGGGGTTGTCATGCGTTTGACCACGATCATGGGTTGGCTCGTCGTGCTGGCGGGCTTCTGCTTCGGCCTGAACTACCTGCTCAACGGCGACGGCGCGGCCGCGGGCTTCGGCATCGTCGACCCCGACGGCTACTACGTCGTGAAGGGCGTGCGCGACCTCGCCTACGCCCTGACAGCGCTGATCCTGTTGCTCATGAACCAACGCCGAGCCCTGGGCTGGGTGGTCCTCGCCGACTCGATCATCCCGATCGGCGACTGCCTGGCCGTGATCACCCACGGCGGCACAGTCGGTTACGCGCTCGCGGTGCACGGCTCAGCGGCCGTGCTGGTGCTGTTCACGGCCGCGTTGCTGCTGCGGGAGACAGCGCCTGCACGGCCACTGCCAGAGCCGGTTCGTCAATCTCGTTGAGCAACAACCCGGTCAGCACGTGGAACGCCCGTCGCAGCTCATCAGGATGAGTCGACAGCACGAGCGTCCCGGCGAAGGCATCGGCATCGGCCAGGTCGTCGAGCCCTCGCCCCTGCACCGCGTTGACCCCCTCGCGCAGGCACCGGAGCGCCATCACCTGGTCGCGCATGCCGTTCACCATGTAGAGCGCCTGCCACACCCGCCCACGTGCGATGGACGACCGCGCGTGCAGCCCGTACAACCAGGCGAGCCCGATGAGCTCGGCGCGGTCGGGCTGGCCGGACTGCGGCAGCGTGTTCGCCTCGCCGAACAGCAGCCGGAACGTCGGCCCGGTCGCGCCGAACTCGGACGAGGGCCAGAACGCGATGTCGACCTGCAGCGTCGAGCTCAGCAGGAACACGCGGAACAGGACCGCCCCGCGCCGCACGTCGAGGTGGCCGACCGCACCGCACGTGTACATCAGTGCGGTCCAGTCGGCCACCACCGCGTCGAGGTCGCCGTCGATCGACAGCGCGAGGTCGATGTCGGACCAGCGGTCTTCCTTGCCCACGGCGGCGGATCCGGTCAACGCCGCCCCGATCACGCGGGGGTCGGTGTCGGCGGCGTCGACCAGGTCGCGACGCAGCTGGTCTCGTTCGGAAACGGTGAACACCACCCAACACTATTGACCGCGGCTCGACGGATCGACGCGGGCGAACCGGAGCAGGTCGACCATCCCGAACTGGCCGGCGACACGTGACGGCAGAACAGGCTTCCAGCCAGGTTGCTGCGTCAGGTAGGACTCGGGATCGAGCTGCAGCAGGCCGATGAAGACCTCGCCGACCAGCCGGGCGCCGGCGCCCGCGAGCGAGATGCCGTCACCGAGCGTCTCGGCTTCGCGCAGCGTGTAGTACCAGAGCGGCGTCGAGCGGTCGAAGCCGAACTCCCGCAGCTCCGGCACCGAGTCCAGCACCGGAATGCCCATGGCCCGCGCAACCGCCTGCCCGGACGGCAACGACCACGTGAGGTGACGGAGAAGGTTGCGCTGCGGCAGCGCTACCGGCGGCGAACCGTCCGCGATCGCCCCGAGCGGCAAGCGGAACAGCGGCGTCGAGATGTGCGTGTCGATCCGCTTGTTGGGCCGCACCTGGCCGTCGCCGAAGTCGAAGAACGTCTGCCACCCGATGAACCTCCGGCGCGCCCGACGCCCGCCGCGCAGGTCCACCGGATCGCTCTGCCCCTCTGCCGCCGGGTCGAAGACGAAACCGAAGAACGGCTGACCGTTGTCCCCCTTCAGGTTCGCGCGGTACGACGGCCGCACCTGGCTGTGCCCGAACCGGTAGCACGCGCCCTGGAACTCCACCGGCATGTAGTGCTGGCCCTGCGCCGGCCGGTAGAAACGCCGCCCGTGCGCGAGGACGTCCTGCGTGAGACCGAAACCGATGATCTGCGGCAGGAACTCGTGCACCACGATCCACTGGTAGTGCCACACCACGGTTCTCTGCGCGTCAGCGAAAACCCGGTCGCCGGGCACACCCGCGGCGCGCAGCCGGTCCACGACCCGGTTGTGGAACAACAGGAACGCCGCGTGCAGCCCGGCGATCATCAGGTTCTCGTCGTTGCGCGGGTCCCCGATGATCGCCACGCCGTCGGCGCGCCGGGGCAGGTCCTCGAACAGCCCGCCGTTCTCCACCCGGAACTTGGCCCGGTCGCCGGAGTCGTACAGCTGCGGCGACAGGACAGGGCCGCCGCCGTACACGGAATCCAGTGACAGCGTGGGATTGCGCGTGTTCGGACTCTGCTCGGGCACGGCCGGCACCGCGAGCCGCGAGTGGAGGTCGAAGGTGAGGTCGTGATCGACGAACTGCCCGAGGAACGTCGTTCCCGCGGTGTTGAAGGGGTTGTCGAGGTTGCCCGGACTCAGCTCCGGGTTGGTGATGAGTCGAATCGGCCCTTCGTGCAACGGATCCTCGGCGTCCAGCGGCCCGCCCGGCGCGCCCATCGCACGCAACGCGTCCTGCACGCGCGGCGTGTTCTCGGCGAACGGCGGCAGCCCGGGGAACATCCGTCCGAAGAACCGGGGCGAGGTGGCCGCGGCGTCGACAGCGGCCACCCGCGCGGCGGCAGGGGAGGGAGCCAGCGTGACGGCGCTGGCGCCCGCGACGCCTCCCAGAAATCCACGTCTGGTGAGATTGCCCATGTCAGCGCAGTGTTCTGCAAGATCACTCGCCGCCGCACGGACGAAGAACCATGCAGGGGACGCCAATCCCTTACGCCGATTTCCACCTCAGCCGGGTTTGCGCACCAGGTTCGTGTACCCGGCCAGCGCCAGCGTCGCCAGCCCCCACACGGCCAGCTGCACCAGCCAGATCGCCGCCGTGAACGCCTGCCCCGCGCGCGCCGCGGTGTCCAGATCGCACCGCGTTCGCATTCCGGTCATCCCCAGCGGCAACCCGCGATCGAGCCCGAGACCCACGAGTTCCACTGTGGAGCAAGGAACTCCGACCGCGGCGGTCGCGCTGGCCACGCGCTCGGCGGCGAGATGTCCGGGGCGGGTCTCGACCTGGCCGGCTGACCAGCCGAGGAGTCCCGCCATCGCCAGGACCAGCAACAGTGCCGCGGCGGTCCGCCGAGCGCGGTAGCCGTACCCGGCCAGCACGCCCCACAACCAGTGGAACCACTGGGTCAGGGGACCGCCCAGGGCCTCCGGGTTGCGGCGCCGGAGATCGGTCTGCTGCGCCATGAGGATCCGGCGCACCGTGCCGTCGTGCCCGGCGGCCCGTTCGACGGCGGCGAGACGCTGGTAGGCCGACGCGTGGTACGCGGGGGTGTGGCGGCGGATCAGGTGCAGCCACTGCTGCCAGTCCCACCCCTCGCCGAGCGAGACGTAGGAGAGCCCGTCCAGCCGCACCCAGCTCCGGTGCGCGCACGTCCAGTCGCTCCCGCGGCGGTGGCACAACAGGGCGGGTGGCAGCGTCACGGTGGTCCCGACCACCAGTTCCTGGAGGTTCAGCACCGGACCGAGCCCGCCCTGCACCTTGATCGAGATCCGGCCTTCGCTGTGGAACTGGCCGTCGACGCGCGCCCCGTGCAAGGTCACCGCGCCATGCCCGCCGGCACCGGACAGCGAGGTCTGTCCCATGAGGAACAGGCGCCCGTCGATGTGGACCTGGTCGGCGGACACCGCCGGACCCAGCGAGTTGGTGATGACCGCGTTCGCGATGTCGAGGTCTCCCGCGAGGTGGCCGCTGATCAGGTCGACCGTGCCGCCGGGCCGGCGCCCGGTCAGCTGGGTTCCCTTGTGCAGGAAGAGGCTGCCGTTGATGTCGACGCCGTTCGCGTTCAACGCCGCGCCGAGGTCGTTGGTGACGACCGTGTCCTGCACCGTGACGATTCCGCCGATGTGACCGCCGGCCAGGACGATCGCGCCGGTCGGCCCGCTCGCGGTGAGTCGTACGCCGTCCGCCAGCAGCACGTCACCGCCGACACGAGCGTTCGTGGCGTCGAGGCAGGGACCGGTGTCGTTGGTGATCTCCGCGTCTTCCAGCGTGACGTTCAGGACCACGTTGGCGTTCTCGAGAGAGACCGCGCCGGTTCGGCCGTGTCCGATGGCGCGGAAGCCGTTCGTCAGCAACACCGAACCCTGGACGCGGATGTCGTCGGCGTCCAGAGCGGGCCCCTTGAGGTTCGTGATCGTCACGTCCTCGTCCAACTGAAGGCTTCCGGCGATGTGGGCGCTGAGCAGGACGAACGCGCCTGATCTGTCGTTTCCGGTGATCCGGACCAGGCTCCGGGCGAAGACGCAGCCGCCGATGCGGGCCCGGTTGGCGTCGATGGCGGGGCCGGCTGAGTTGGTGAGCGCGACCTTCCCCAGCGACAGGTCTCCGACGATGTGGCTGCCGATCAGGCTGATCAGTGCGTCCTGCTGATCGCCGTCGACCTGCAGGCCATCCTCCAGGTGGAGATCTCTGTCGATGTGGACGCCGTCGGCCTGAAGCCCGGCGCACCGGCCGCCCCTGAGCACCAGATCCCGCAGCCGCGCGTCGCGGGCGTCGATCGGTTCGTCGATGGTGCAGCCGGTCAGATAAAGGCCGACGGGGGCGGTCACGTTGTCGAGGTCGAGCGTGCCTTTGATCCGTGCGTCCTTGATCTGCACGCCGCGCGGGTCCAGCTCCCCGTGCCGGCCGAGCAGCAGCTCCCTGATCAGCTCGGCGCGCACCGCCGGAGCCGACTTCGGGCATACCAGCAGCTCGCCGCGCTGGGCTGCCTCGACCAGCCGCTTCTCGAACTCGGTCACAACCGGGAAATCCCCAGGTGAGGGCGTTACGTTAGCAACCCGAGCCGCTGTGCTTCCGAAAGCGCCTGGGCCCGGTTGTGCACCCGGAGCTTGAAGAACAGCTGCCGCTGTTCCGACTCGACGGTCTTCACCGCGATGCCGAGTGCGTGCGCGGTCTGCCGCACCGAGTCGCCCCGGGCGATCGACGCCAGGATGTCGTGCTCCCGGTGAGTCAGTGACGGAACGTCGTCGTGCAACACAGCCCCACGGCAGGGAGTCCGGACCAGTCCGAGCCGGGCGACCAGTGCGGCCGCCTGCACCCGGCTCTGGACGCCGAGCTTCGCGAAGATCCGCCGCTTGTAGTTGACCACGGTGTGCGGCGAGAGCTGCAGGGCGGACGCGACCGAGACGGCCGACTGTCCGGAGCAGACATACGCCAGGACTTCCATCTCACGGTCGGTCAGCGCGCCCGGAGCGACCCGGCGCAGCGAAACCAGCGGCACTTGTTCCAGCGAAGCCCGCAGCGAGGCGAGGCCGCAGGTCGGGCTGAGGACGACGAGTGGAAAACCCGGTACGAAGGCCGGTTCCAGCTGCCCCACCACGACGTCCGGCGGGCGCAAACGACACAGCAGCAACAGGTCTTCGAGCGTGCTGGCGGTGCCCACGACGAGCCAGCCGGGCAGGGCGTCCAGCCAGGTCGCGACGGCGTCCGCGGTCAGCCGTTCCCACGAGTGCACTGCGATCCTCGTCGACCGCACGCAGTTGGGCATGGCGCCTCACGCTCACAGCGGCGGCGCTCTGGGCTCACTCACAAGATAGGACGTGGGTGGTTCCCGTCGCCAGCACGACGAGAACCACCCACGATTGACGAACTAGCCGACTGCCACAGCGAAAATGTGCATGTTCACATCGTCCGGCAGCACCACGGAAGCCAGCGTCTTGCCTTCCGGGGCCACGTACGTCTTCGTCGCGAAGATGTGCGTGGCGACCTTTTCGTTGCCGCCGCCCGACTGGTTGCGGTACGGCGTGTTCGCGATGATCACGTTGCCGTAGCTCGGGGTCGCCCCGCCGCCGCCTAGCGTCCAGTCGCTGAAGCCGATCTCGACCTGGGCCGTCGTGCCGTCCGTGAACGTCACGGTGGCGGCCTTCGCGCGTGCGCCATTGGCTGCGGAACCGACGAAAGCGAGCCGCGTTCCGGACAGTGCAAGCGTTTGCTTGGCAGCGGTCGCGTTGTCGGGACGACCGGGAGGCGACGACGGCCAGGTGAACGTCAGCCCGTCGACGGTGCCGGTGCCGCCCGGCGGAAGACCGGCCGTGGCCAGCGCTTCCCGCGAGTAGCTGTAGCCGCCGCCGTCGAAGTCGCCCTCACCGTCGGCGTCGGCGGAGGCGCCGACGTTGTTCACGGCGGCGAGCATGCTGCCCGCCGGCGCGACCTTCACCGTCTGCGGCAACACGACCGGCTTCGGGGCGCCCTCGACGGTCACCGTGACGGTGAAGTCGTAGAAGCCTTGCGCCGTACCGGCTTCCGCCGAGACCGTGAACTCCGCCGGCACGGCACCGGTCGTGGGCGTGAACTTCAGCGCCTCCGGGCCGGTGATCGTGTACGTCGCCTTCGGGTCGCCGTCGTACAGCTTGACCGCGTCGACCTTCGCCGTGACCGACTTCCCGGGCTCGACGACGAGCTGACGCGGTTCGACGGTGAGGTAGTAGGGCTGGTCGTGCCTGATCGGCTGTTCCCCGTCGCGGAACGACGGCGGGGCATCGGCTGCGCCCGTCCCCCACGAGGAAGGCGCCTTGCCCAGCACGAAGTCGAGCTTGCCGCCGCGCTCGACGAACGACTCTGGCAGCCAGGTCTTCGTGGTCGCACGGCCGTTGACCTTCAGCGACTGCACGTACTTCGTGGCGGTGTTGGCTTGCGGCGCGTTGATCGTGATGTCCTTGCCGCCACCGCGGTTGATCTTCACCGACGTGAACAGCGGGCTGCTCAGCACCAGCTCGGCGCGTGACGGCACCTGCGGGTAGATGCCCATCGAGGTGAAGACGAACCACGACGACATCGCGCCGAGGTCGTCGTTGCCGGGAATGCCGCCGGGCGCGTTCTTCCACAGCGAGCTGATCGTCTCGCGCAGCGTCTCCTGCGTCTTCGCCGGCTGGCCCGTGTAGTTGTACAGCCACGGCACGTTCACCGACGGTTCGTTGTCCAATTCGGACTTCGCGCCGCCGCGACCCGTGAGGGCCCAGCTGCCGTCGGCGTTGTGGAAGAAGTCGTCCAGCCGCTTGGTGGCACGCTCGCGGCCACCGAGCGACTCGACGAGCCCGGCGACGTTGTGCGTCACCATCCACGTGTACTGGGCGCTGCTGCCCTCGACGAACCCGTTGCCGGTGTCCGGCGTGAAGTCCTTGACCCACGTGCCGTCGGCGTTGCGGTTGCGGATGTAGCCGCCCGTCCTGTCCGCGACCGGGTCGAAGTTGTTCTGCCACCACTGCGCGCGCTCGGCGAACGTGCGTTGGATCGACTTGTCACCGGTGCGTGCGGCCAGCTGGCTGATCGCGAAGTCCGCCGCGGAGATCTCCAGGGTCTCCGCCGCGCCACCCCAAGCGTTCGACACGGACGGCATGTACTTGTGCTTCAGGTACTTGTCGAGCGACGGCCGCTGCCCGACCGACATCACGGCCCAGCCGTCCTTGCTCAGGTCCAGCGCCGTCGGCACGGTGGCAGCCTTGACCAGGCTCCGAAGCGACGACTTGATGTCGTACCTGTCGCCGCCGAACGCCGAGATCGCGGCCAGCGCGATGGGCGCGGGGTCGCCGTTCATCACGTGCGTGCCGCCGCCGTTGTGCGTCCAGCGGTCCCACACGCCGTTGTTCTGGTCGGCCTGGTTGAGCAGCGACTGCGCGATGTCCGAACCGATCTGCGGTTCGAGCAGCGTCACGAGCTGCAGCTGCGAGCGGTAGATGTCCCAGCCGGAGAACGTGCCGTACTGGGCCTTCTGCCGACGCTTGTCGATCTTGTGAGTCTTGCCGTCGAACCCGGCGTACTCGCCGTTGACGTCGCTGAACAGGTTGGGGTGCAACAACGAGTGGTACAGCGCGGTGTAGAACTTGGTGCGCTCGTCATCGGAGCCGCCGCCGACCTCGATGCGCTTGAGCTGCTTCTGCCACGCGATGTACGCGTTGTCCCTCATGTCCTCAATGGACTGACCCTTGTTCTCGGCTTTGAGGTTCGCCCGCGCGTTGTCGAGGCTCACGTAGGAGATGCCGACCTTGACACCGACCTGGCTGCCGGGCGCGAACCCGAGGTAGGCACCGGAACCCTTGCCCAGCACCGGCCAGCCGTTCGTCCCGTACGTCGTGCCGCCCTGGGAAGTGACGCTTCCGGGCGTGACAACGTTGTCTTGATACGTGCCGACCTCGGTGAAGTCCTGGTCGAACTCCGCCACGAAGTGCAGCGTGTAGTAGCTGCGGCGGCCGACCTGGTTGATGTATCCGCAGAAGTTTCCGCTGGTCACGCTGCCGGTGATGGTCCGCTTGTCCTTGTCGACCACGGTCTGCGCGGCACTGCTGCCGACCTGCGACTTGGACGTGTTGATCAGCACCGTCGCCGGCTTGTCGGCGGGGAAGCTGAACCGCGCGGCACCGGTGCGTTCGGTGGCGGACAGCTCGGCCTTCGCGCCGGACTTGAGCGTCACGTCGTAGCGGCCGGGCTTGGCCACCTCGTCCGCGTGCGCGAACTCACTGGCGTAGACCGCGTCCGTCGCGTCGGTCGTCGGGCTGGTGGTGACGGTCCCGACGTGCGGGAAGATCGGGATGTCACCACTTCCGCCCGCGCACCCCGTCCCGGACATGTGGGTGAGGCTGAAACCGCGGATCTTGGTCGCGTCGTAGCGGTAGCCACCGGGAGCCGCGGCGCGCAGGGTGTTGCCGCGGGACGCCTCGGGGCTGAAGGAGAACATGCCGAACGGCACGACCGCGCCGGGGAAGGTGTTCCCGAGGTTGGTCGTGCCGATGAACGGGTTCACGTGCGCCGCCGGATCCGGCACCACCTGAATCTGAGGTTGAGCGGAGGCAGGGACCACTCCGAACGTCATGGCCACCGCCACCGCAGCCGTCGTGAGGACTCTTCGCTGCATGGTCGCGGACCCTACTTACCGTGCCCGCCCAACCCCAGAGAGCGACACGAACCTGTCGTCAAACGGACAAGCGCTGCTCCATGAAGGCCCTCAACGCGGGCCAATCGGTGTCCTCCGCGACCTCTACCTGGTGCTTTCCTTCGACGAGCGCGCCCTCGTCGTCGACGTCGAGGCTGTGGACCTTCGTGCGCAGCGTGCCGGGGACGATCGCCTCGGCCACCGCGACCGCGTCGTGGACGAGGATGCCCTCCTCCCGCTGGGACAGGTTCTGCTCGGAATGCCGGGCGAGGTACGCGCGGTAGGTGCCGGTGAGGTTGCTCAGCACCGGGTCGACGTTCGCGAGGAACTCGGTGTCGGCGATGCACCGCTGGGTGAGGTTGAGCGGCACGATGATCGGGTTGCCCCGGCGGATCACCGTCCGCGCCGCCTCCGCGTCGGCCCAGAAGTTGAACTCGGCCCGCTCGGTCGTGTTGCCCAGCCCGAGCCCGCCGCCCATGACGATCAGCCGCGGGAACGTGATGCCCGCGTCGAGCGCGGCGGCGATGTTGGTCAACGGCCCGATGGCGGCGACCACGGTGTCCGGCGTGAGGTTGTCCGCGAAGAACCGCACAGGATCGTCGCCGTAGATCGTGCGCGGGTTCTCGGGCAACGTGTGCGCCTGCCCGCCGAACCCGTCCTCCCCGTGCACGTCCGCCGCCCCGGCCGGCCCCTCGAAGCCCCGGACCACGGGCACGTCGGTGCGGCCGAGGTGGGCGAGCAGGCCCAACGCGTTGCGCGTGGTGAGGTCGAGGCCGACGTTGCCGAACACCGTGGTGAGGCCTACCAGATCGACCTCGGCGCTGCGGGCCGCGAGCGCGATCGCGAACGCGTCGTCGACGCCGGGGTCGGTGTCGATGATGAGAGGAATCGCCATGTGTCTAGGGTGCCTCAGTTGAAGAACAGCATCGTGTCCAGGCGTGCCTCGATCACGTCGTCGAACTCGCCGCTCAAGACGACCTGCAGCGTCCCGTTGCTGTGATCACGAGCGACCGACAGCGTGATGCCTTCGATCGCATACGCGAACCACGATGGAGCGTGCGCGTTCGAGGCCGCGGCGCCCGCCTCGATCGGCCCGGTGTCGAAATAGCCCCACTCATAGCCCACGAGCAAGGAGACATACAGGACGACCTGCTGCAGGTTGCCCTCGTGGATCAAGCCGCTCACCTCTCGCACGGTCCGCATGATGCCGCATGGCGCACGCGATTTAGAGTCTCAGCCCATGACTTCGATGTGGGGTGCACCCGTCTGGACCAGATGGGCCAGGTCGCGCCGAGACCCGGCCCAGGCCCGCTTCCTCACGCTCGCCTCCCTGCGCTGGGTCCTGCGCCACCGCGCCTACACCCCCTGGTATCTCGTCCGCTACTGGCGGCTGCTGAAGTTCCGCCTGCTCAACCCTCACGTGGTGCTGCGCGGCATGGTCTTCTTCGGCAAGCGCGTCGACGTCATGGCCCGCCCCGGCTACGGCCGCCTGGAGATCGGCCGCTGGGTGCACATCGGCGACGGCAACGCGCTGAGGTGCCACGAGGGCTCGCTGCGCATCGGCGACAAGGTCGTGTTCGGCAAGGACAACACGGTCAACTGCTACCTCGACATCGAGATCGGCGCGTCCTCGCTCGTCGCGGACTGGGTCTACATCTGCGACTTCGACCACAAGACCGAGGACATCACCCTGCCGATCAAGGACCAGGGCATCGTGAAGTCACCCGTGCGCATCGGCCCGGACTGCTGGCTCGGCGCCAAGGTGACGGTGCTGCGCGGCACGAGGGTCGGCCGCGGCTGCGTGCTGGGCGCGCACGCCGTGGTGCGCGGCGACTTCCCGGACTACAAGATCGCGGTGGGCGCGCCGGCGCGGGTGGTGCGGGATCGGCGCGCCGACTACGAGGCGGATGCGCAGCGGCGGGCGGACATCGCGGACATGGCCCGCAAGGCCAAGGAGGCGCTGGCTAAACGAGCGGAAGAAGCGTCGGACGCTTCGGCCTGAAGCCGTCGCCCGGCTGCCGGCCGATCAACTTGTTGCGCGAGCGCGTGTACGCGACCGGCAGCACCTGGTCGCGCAGCCATCGCCAGTGGTCCCACATCGACGACGGTGCGGCGACTCCGTCCAGCGGTGCCATCCACGAGTCGTCGAACGGAACGTCGAGCGCCGACAGCAGGTGTCCGGCCAACCGCCGGTGTCCCAGCGACGACAGATGCAGGCGGTCGGGGCCGAAGTAGCGTGAGTCCTGCACGCACGTGTCGTCCCACACGTCGACCAGAACCGCGCCATAACGCACGGCGGCGACGCGTACGGCGTCGTTGAGGGCCTCGATGCGTGGACGCATGCGCCAGCCGAACGGCATGCGTTGCGAGACATCGCTCAACGTGAAGACGGCTACCGTGGGCGCGAACGACGTCACGGCGCGCACCATCGCGTCGACCCGGTGCCGGATCTGCGCGCACGACGCGCCGGACATCACGTCGTTGCCGCCGCCGAACAACGCGACGAGGTCAGGCTCCAACGCCGCCGCGGACGGGACCTGCTCCACCAGCATCTGGTCCAGGCGACGGCCGCGCACGCCCAGGTTGGCGTAGCGGAAGCCCGGCGCGTCCAGCACTGACGCGACGCGGTCCGCCCAGCCCCGGTAACGGCCGTCGGGCAGCAGGTCGTCCAGGCCCTCGGTGCAACTGTCCCCGAGCGCCACAAAGCGTTGGTATTTCATTCAGTCCTCGGTCACCACTTGTTAACGGGACCGGCGACTGTAGCCGAGCTAGGTGAACAGATTGCCCGTAGCGATCTTGGGGCGTCCCAGGACGCTCGGTTCGCGCACAACGGCGGACGCGTAGACGGAAGCCGTGTCCGACGCGATCGTGGCCCAGTTGAAGTCGGTGCCCAGACGTTCCTTGGCGGCACGCGCGCGCACGGCGGCCGACGCCGGATCGGACAGCACGGCACGCACGGCGCGGGTGAGTCCGTCCACGTCACCGGGGGTGAACGACAGTCCGGTCACCCCGTCGAGAACCACCTCGCCGAGCCCGCCGGCGGTGGAGGCGACCAGCGGAGTCCCCGCAGCAGCCGCTTCCAGGGCCACGATGCCGAACGGCTCGTACCGGGAGGGCAGCACGACGGCGTTCGCCGCGGTGAGCAACGCCGCCAAAGACCTGTCGGAAAGATGCCCGACGAACTCGACGGCCCGCAGCACGCGGTGCTTGCGCGCCTGTTCCTGCAGCCACTCGGTCTGCGAACCGCCACCGGCCACGACAACCCGCGTGCCCCGGTGAAAACGGCGGATCCGGGGGAGCGCCGCGATCAGGTCCTGGATGCCCTTCTCCCACTCGATGCGGCCGAAGAAGAGCAGCAGCGGATCACCGTGCGGCGAGTACGCGCGCCGGGCCGCGCCGACGTCCTTCGCCCGCACCTTCCAGCCGCCCGGCTCGATGCCGTTGTGCAGCACGGAAACCACGTCGGGGTCCACGTCGAACAGATGTGCCACCTCGCGGCGCATCGCCGACGAGCAGGTGATCAGCGAGTCGGCCCGGTTCGCCAGCCACCACTCCACCGAGTGCACCTGCTGGTTCAACGGGTGCGACAGCCAGCCCGAGTGCCGGCCGGCCTCGGTCGCGTGGATCGTCGCCACCAACGGCACGCCGAACGCTTCCGCCAGCGCCACCGCCGGGTGCGCGACCAGCCAGTCGTGCGCGTGCACGACGTCCGGACGCCACGAGTCCAGCGCCAAACCGGCGCGCGTCATCGCGTGACCCATCGCGAGCGTCCACGCCAGGAGGTCCTTCTCGAACACGAAGTGCGCGGGGTCCTCGGCGACCCGGACCAGTCGCACGCCCTCGCTCACCAGGTCCACGGTGGGGTGGGTGATCGCGTCGGTGCCGGAGGGTTGTCGGCAGAGCACGACGACGTCGTGCCCCTGCGCGGCCAGCTGTGTCGCGAGCGCGTGGACGTGCCTGCCCAGTCCGCCGACGACCACCGGCGGGTACTCCCACGACAACATCAGCACGCGCATCCCGTTACCTCATTCCTCGCGCGTCCAGATGCCCGAAGGGGCCGTCTGCCGCGCGGAGCTCCGCCGCCCGAGCCTGACCACGACCGCCGCGGGCCAACGCCGCCAGCTCGCTGAAACGATCGCTGTGAATCTTCGCGCGATAGCGGGCGTAGTCGGCCGCCGAGTCCTTGGTGACCATGAAGGCCCAGTCGCTCGACAACGCCAGCAACGCCTCGCGTACCGCCTGGTCCAGCACCGGATCCCGCACGTCGGACGAGAAGTCCAGGTCCAGCAGTTCTTTCTGCACCGACTCGTTCAACGACACGATGTCCGACACCTGCGCGCCGTCCCACACCCGCCAGTCCTTGCCGCTGCCCCACGACGACGCCGGCAGCTCGACCGGCGCGCCCACGTGCCCGGCCTCGACCGCGCCCCGCAACGTCGTCACGCGCACGCCCGCTTCCGGCAACGCGCGCAGCACGGCCTCCAGCCACAAGGGACCTTCGTGCCACCAGTGTCCGTAAAGCTCGGTGTCGTAGGCGGCGACGACCAATCCGCCGTCGATCGCCCGCAACCGCCGCACGACTGTCTCAACGAAGTCGTCGACATGGCGTGAAATGGCCTCTCGCGCCAGCGACGGGTCGTACGGCCGTTTGTCCTCCGGCGCCACGTTCTTGCCGGTCACCCGTGACGGCTTCAGGCCCGTCGGGTGATCGAAGGTGTGAAAATCCCGGTACGCGGCATCGCCCGGATAGCCGACCTTCGGCGACCAGACGCGGTACGAGACCTCGAGATCACGCCCGAACGCCAGCACGTCCGAAGATCCGACCGGGTGTGCCGTGGAGGTGTCGCCGTGCAGCGCGGGACCGTCGACCATGAACCGCCGCACGCCCGCCGCCGCGTACCCCGCCTCCATGCCGGGCGAGTAACCGCATTCCGGCGCCCAGATCCCTTCCGGAGCCCGGCCGATGCGCAGCGCCGTGTCGTCCAAACCGGTCCGCAACGCGAAGGAACGCACCCGCGGATCCAGCAACGGCTGAAAGGGATGCGTCGCCGGCCCGCCGATCAGCTCGATCGTCGACGAGTCCACAAGGGACCTCAGAACCGGGGAAAACCCGTGCCGCCAATGCGTTTCGAACTGGTCCAACGCCCACGAGGACGCGCGGTGCTCGTACGCGGACAGCTCGCGCAGCCGTTCCCCGGCGTAGTGCGAGCGCAGGTGCCAGTTGCCGAGCCAGTCGTGCGCGCCGCGTAAGCAGTACGGGTCGTCGAGCTGCGCGGCCAGGATCGGCGTGATGCCGAGCGTCAGGACGTCCTCACGGCCTTCGTCGGCGAACCTGCGGAGCATGTCCACGACGGGCAGGTACGAGTGCGCCCACGCCTGGTAGAGCCACTCCTCGCCGACCGGCCACGCGCCGTGATGCGCGAGCCACGGCAGATGGCTGTGCAGGACCAGGCAGAACGTTCCCTCAGAACGACTCACGGGCGCACCGCCACGGCCACCAGGTCGAGGCAGCTGTCCATGTCCTCGGAGGTGATGTCGAAGTCCTGCACCGTCACCGACTCGACCGCCTCCTTCAGCTCGGCGGGCCACGGCGCACCCGACAGGGCGACTTCGACCTGTGCGTTGATGATCTGTCCGTTCAGGAGACTGTCAAGCCTCTTTCCGTGACGCAGCCCCGTCAGTTCGTCAACGCGGAAACCAGCCTCGCGCACCATCTCGTCCAGTTCGGACGGAGCGAGTTCCCTGGTGTGGAACGGGTTCAGCGGCGTGTCCTGGCCGGGTGAGAAGGTCAGCCGGTTCGGCGTGGTCACGATGAGCGTCCCGCCGGGACGCAGCACCCGCCGGCACTCCGCCAGGAACCCCTCCTGGTCCCACAGGTGCTCGATGACCTGCAGGTTCGCCACGACGTCGACGCTGCCGTCGCGCAGCGGCAGCGTTGCGAGGTTGCCGCGCAGCACGTCCAGTTGCGGGTATGCGCGGGCGACGTGCTGCGAGGTCAGCTCGTCGTAGTCGAGGGCGATCACCCGCCGCGCGACCGTGCGGATCAGCTGGGCGCCGTAGCCCTCGCCACAACCCGCCTCCAGCACGACCGCATCCGCGCAGTGGCCGATGAGGTGCAGATACGCGGCCTCGTGCCGCCTGAACCAGTAGTTCTCTTCCGCGATACCGGGCACCGTGCGTTCGCCGGTCAGGGGGAGGGTCACGCCCGCCAGGTTACTTGTCAGTAGTGCGCCTGCGAACTACCTGGTGCGCGATGGCGACGGCGACACCGGTCGCCGCGAGGAACGCGGTCATCGCGGGGCTCATGTACTTCGACAGGCTGGGTGCCTCGCTCGGTCCGGTGAGCCAAAGCGTCAGCGGGGTGGCGTAGGCGAGGGCGAGCGCTCCTGTCCACCAGCGCAGGGCCCGCGAGCGACGGTCGCGCAGGCTCGCGACGAGCACGACGGCGATCGGAATTCCGGACAGCAGACCGAACTGGCCGATCACCATGACGGGCGCTGCCCAGGCCGCGACCAGCGCGGACGTCGACGGGTGAGCGGCGGTGCGGGTGTTCACAGACATGACGAGCTCCTTCGTTCGTTAAGGTTCGTCGCGGTAGTTAGAGGCTCTAACTGTGGTGACATCTTGAAGCTAGAGTGAGGCCGTGGTGACTGTCAATAACGAACGTGAGAGGGTCTAACCATGGAGACGGTGAAGAGCCCGCGAGAGCGCTACCGGGCGCAGGTGCGCGCGGAGGTCAAGCGGCACGCGTGGGAGCAGATCGCGTCGGCCGGGGTGTCCGCGCTGTCGCTCAACGCCATCGCCAAGGAGATGGGCATGAGCGGGCCGGCCCTGTACCGGTACTTCGCCGGCCGCGACGAGTTGATCACCGCGCTCATCCGGGACGCGTACCGCAGCCTCGCCGACACCGTCCGCGCCGCGTTCGAGGCCGGCACCACCGTCGTGGCGCTCGCCGCGGTCATCAGGAAGTGGGCCCTGAGCGACCCGCACCGGTACCTGCTCATCTACGGCACGCCGGTGCCGGGCTATCACGCGCCGGACGAGATCACCGCGATCTCGAACGAGATCCTGGCGGTGCTGCTGGAGGTGTGCGCCGACCCGGCGGGGGATCAGCCGAAGACCCCGTTCGACGCCCTGCTGAGCACGAATCGCGCGTGGGCGGCCGCTCTTCCCGCGTCGTCGCCGACGGTGCACCGCGCGCTGTCGTTCTGGACCCGGCTGCAGGGCGTGCTCTCGCTGGAGCTCGCCGGCCACTTCGCGCCGATGGGCTTCGATCCGGGCCTGCTGCTCGCCGAGGAAGTGGCGAGCCTGTGACCAGCGGGCTCTGATCAGTACGGCGAGACCGTGACGGCCAGCGTGCCGGGGCCCACGTTGGCGCCGACGGCCGGACTGACCTGCGTCAGGACGACGTCGCGCGCGTGCGGGATCCGCTGCTGCAGCAACTGCAGGAGCTGGTGGCCCTCCTTCTCGGCGGCGAAGTGCTCGACCGCGAGGTCCACGTCGCGTCCGTAAGCGAGTGCCACGGCCTTGTCGACGAGTTTGCCCAGGGCGCGGTCTCTGCCGACGACCTTGTCGAACGGCGTGACCTCGCCGTCGATGACGGTGAGCAGCGGTTTGACCGAAAGCGCGTCGCCGAAGAGCTTCGCCACCGCGCTGATCCGGCCCGTCTGGCGCAGGTAGTGCAGCGTGTCGACGTAGATCAGCATGTGCGCGTTGCGGCCGCGACGCTCGGCGACGCTGCGCGCCTGCTGGACGTCGCCGCCGGTCTGCACGATCCGCGCGGCCGCGAGGGCGGCGAACCCGAGCGTCATGCCGGACGAGTTCGAGTCGACGATGAACACCGGTGCGCGGGACTTGGCCGCGGCCACCTTCGCCGCGTCCGTGGTGGTGGGTGACAGCTTCGGCGTCACGTGCACCGACACGATCGTCTCCGCACCCTTGGCCCACGCGTCCTGGTAGGCCCAGAAGAACGCGTCCGGTGCCGGCGGCTCGGTCGTGATCGGGATCTGCGCCTCCATCGCCTCCAGCAGTCTGTCCGTCGGCAGCTGGGCCTCGTCGATCAGCTCCGATCCGATCTTCAGCTGCATCGGGACCGTGATGATGTTGAACCGCTCCGCCAGACGGGTCGGAAGTGACGCTGTCGAGTCGGTGACGACGGCTACTCGTGTGGGCACGAACGAGTACGTTAACGAAGGGTGATCGCGCTAGCCACCAACGATCGATGGCAATTCGTGTGATCTACGCCTGGGTGGTTGCTTTCCGTACACGGCGAACGCGCGGAGTGAACCCCTCGGAAAGGCGTCCTGCTTGACACAATCGGGTGACTGCCTGTTCTTTAAAGTTGATCTACGAGCGTCTCATTTGCCCAGCAAGCCTGCGTTATTCCACGTGTTACACGCGCCCCTTCTGTCCACTGTCGACGCTGGTTGGGGTCACCTGGCGTGGGTAAGCTCGCACAATCTTCGGTCTGGTTCAGTGAGTAGGTGACCATGGGTGCAAAAGAGCAGGAACTAGTTCCGCTGCACGCCGCTTTCGACGTTGTCTACCGAGGTTTTCATCGACGTCAGGTCATCGACCACATCGAGAATCTCGAGGAGCAGCTGCGCTTCACGAGCCTGGATCGGGCCGAAGCTCTGGCGCAGGCCGCTGATTTGCGCAAGCTGCTGGAAATGACGCGCCAGGACCTGGAGGAAGCGCGCGCCAGGATCGAACGCCTGGAATCCGCCTCCGGTTCACACGCCGGCGCCACCGAGCGAATGCACCGCATGCTCCGCCTCGCCGAGGACGAAGCGGCGGAGATGCACCTGCAGGCCGAGCGCGAGTGCTCTGCCCTGCGCGCCCGCACCGACGTCGAGGTCGCCGCTCTGCGCGCCGACGCCGAACGCGAGGCCGCGGCACTGCGTTCGGAGGCCGAGTCCGAGCTCTACGCGTCCCGCCAGGACTGCGCCACCCGCGCCGCCGCCATGGAGCGCCGCGAGGTGGAGATGGAGCGCCGCTGCGCCGATCTCGAGGCCCAGCACCGCCAGCGCGCCGACGAGGTGGAGCGCGAGTGCACCGAGGCGGTCGCCCAGGCCCAGACCGACGCCGACCGGTTGCTGCGCGAGACCGCGCTGCAGTGCAACTCGCTGGAAGCCGACTCCGAACGCAAGCGCGAGAAGGCCCAGCAGTTCTTCGAGCTCACCATGACCCGCCGCCGCAACGAGGCCGCGCAACACCTGCAGGAGCAGGAGGCGCTGGCCAGGGCGCGCTCGGAGTTCGTGGTGAAGATGGCGTGCCGCGAGGCGAACCGCCGGCTGGCCGAGGTCGCCGACCGGACCGACGAACTGCACGAGCTGCGCCGAGTCGTCCACTCGCAACTGTCCGCGGCCCGCGCGGCCCTGTCGGTGGCCGCTGACCGGGTCGCCCCGGTGCACATCCCGGAACAGGTGGCCGCGTCGTGAAGCGCTGGGTGCCGTTGGTCGTGGGGGCGTTGATGGTGCCGGCGTCCGTGACGGCGTTCGGCTTCTCCGTGTACGGCGAGGAACTGGAGACGGCGCTGTCGTCCTCGCCCGCCGTGCCCGCGTCGCACGCAGGCCCGGTGCCGGTGTCGGACTTCGTGTCGCCGCTGCGGATGGAGCCCGCGGCGCCAGCGGTGGTTTCGCCTTTCGTGGCGCAGCAGAACGTGCGCGAGTTGTTCACGTCGCACGCGGTCAAGGGCGTCACGTTCGCGCCGGGCACGTCGTCGTTGGTGGGCCGCGGCGAGGACGTGCGACGGGGCTTGGCCAGCGTGCTGCGCAACGTGACGGGCGGCGCGGTGACGTTGGTGGCACACGCCTGGAACGGCGAGACGGCGTCGCACCGCTGTGACGTGCTCGCGATGGAACGGGCCGGTCTGGTGCGGCAGTACCTGGCCGAGCAAGGGGTGGAGAGCGTCATCACCACTCGGGTGATCGTGGACCCCGTCTGGGGCCCGCCCTCGGACTTCGGCCCCCAGGTCGACGTCCTCGTCAGCTAGGAGCCTTCGCATGGCAGGGGCGATCGGGATCGTCTTCGGGTTGTGCGTGCTGTCCTTCACCTTGGGGGCAGCGCTCATGTACGTGGTGCTCCGCCGTCGCGAGGACGCGGCAGGGGCGTCGCCGCCGTCGCTGTCGGACGAGCCGGTCGAGCGCTTGTGGGTGGAGAAGCCCGCGGCGGTCGAGCCGGTCGACGAGGACTACGACTCGCGGCCGATCCACCGCAATCCGGTGATGGGGCTGCCGCAGCTGGAACCGGCGCTGGCGGCGCTGGCCGAGCAGATGGCGGAGCCTGCCGTCGCGGCGCAGAAAACTGTCGGTGCCGCTCGATACGATCGGGATGGGGACCTCGATCCCCCCTTGGGGGAGCTCGAAGCCCCCGAATCAACCGTAGCGCCGAGCACCGACAGTCCTGAGGTCGTCGAGCCGGTCGCTGAGGCCCAGCCGATCGCCAAAGCCCAGCTGGTTGCCAAAGCACGGTCGTTCACCAAAGCACGGTCGGTCGCCGAGGCTCAGCCGGCCGCTGGAGCCCAGCCGGTCGCCGGAGCCGAGTCGATCGCTGAAGCACAGTCGATCGCTGAAGCACAGTCGGTTGCCAGCGCCCAGCCGGTTGCCGCGGCCGAGTCGGTCGCCAATGCCAAGCCGGTCGCCAATGCCGAATCGGTTGCCGAGGCCCATCCGGCTGCAGAGACCGAACCGGTCGCAGAGGGTGAGCCGGTCGCCGACGCCGAGCGGAACGCCGAGGCCGAGCAGGACGCCGAAGCCGATGCCGAGCCTGTGGCGGAACCCGTGGTGGCTCCCGCGTTGCCGCCGCCTGCCGCGCCCCAGCGCGTCGAGCACACGACGTGGGTGGAGCGGGAGGACTTCCGCCAGCGCTACCTGCGGACGTTCGAAGAGGTGCGCCGCAAGGCAGGCAGCAACTGACCTCGCCAACTGGAGGCGGCAGACCGGCGGCGGCAATTGCTGACCGTGGTCACCCATGGCGGGTGTCCGAAAGTCTTCGGTTGCCGTCCGAAACTCGCCGGACTTCTGCCGGTGGCTGCTGATATCACTTGATCATGACTTCCACCGCTGACCGCACCCGGCTCTTCCACGCGCTCCACCAGCCCGGCCCGCTCGCCCTCCCCAACGCCTGGGACGTCGCCTCCGCCCTCATCGTCGAGGCGGCCGGCGCCAAGGCGGTCGCCACCACGAGCGCCGGTGTGGCGTGGACCCTCGGTGCTCCGGACGGCAACAGGGTGGACCGCGATCGGGTGATCGATCTGGTCGCCCGGATCGCGAAGGTGGTCAGCGTTCCGGTGACGGCGGACATCGAGTCGGGTTTCGGCGAGGACGCGCAAGCGGTTGGCGCCACGGCAAAGGCGATCGTCGAGGCGGGCGCGTCCGGGGTCAACATCGAGGACGGGCTCGACGGCGCGCTGCGGGACGTGCAGGAGCAGGAGGAACGTCTTGCGGCGGCGCGCGAAGCCGCGCCGGAGCTGTACATCAACGCCAGGATCGACGTGTACCTGCGGGGGATCGGTGAGCCGGAAGACCGGCTGCGGCACACCCTCGACCGCGCCGCGGCCTACCTCGAGGCCGGGGCCAGCGGCATCTTCGTGCCGGGAGTGACCGACCTCGGGATCGTCACGGAGCTGGCCAAGGGCATTGCCGCGCCGCTCAACGTTCTGGTGGGGCCTGGCGCGCCCGCCGTCGACGAGCTGGCGAAGGCGGGCGTGGCGCGGATCAGCCTCGGCTCCGCGGTGGCCGAGGCCGCCTACGCCGTCGCCAGGAAGGCAGCGGAAGAACTGCTCACCCAGGGCACGTACGTCAGCGTCGAGAACGGCGTCGCGTACGGCGAGCTCAACGCACTGTTCAAGGGTTAGTGCTTCTTGCCGCGGAACTTGCGCAGCAGCTGCTCGGCCTGTGCGCGCTTGCGCGGGTCCTGTGCCATCTGCCGCGCCTTGGCCTGCAGCTTGTGGCCCTGCGGACTGCGCAGGAACTTGTTGATCTTGTCCATGAACGAGGCCATCGGTCCTCCAGGTGGTCCGTTACGTCCCGTTCAACGCACGGAACTGCTCCTGGAGTTCCCAAAAATCAGACCGGCGACACTGTGATGCCCAGCGCACCGGGGCCGACGTGGGCTCCGATGGCTGAGCTGACCTGCGTCAACATGAACTGGCGGACGTTGGGCACGCGGCGCCGGAGGTTGCGCAGCAGCCGGGACGCCTTCTCGGCGGCGTCGAAGTGCTCGACGGCCACGTCGACGGTGTCGGTGCCCGCGCGCTTGATCGCGATGTCCAGCATCCGGTTGAGCGCGCGGTCGGCGCCGATCACCTTGTCCAGCGGGGTGATCTGGCCGTCGGCCATGGTCAGCAGGGGCTTCATCGACAGCATGCCGCCGACCAACGCCGACGCGGCACCGATGCGCCCGCCGCGGCGCAGGTACTCGAGCGTGTCCACGTAGATCAGTTCGGTGGAGCCTTCGAAGCGGCGCTGGGCGGTCGCGAGCACCTTCTCCACGTTGCCGCCCGCTTCGGCCACCTTCGCGGCGGCCTGGACGGCGTAGCCGATGCTCATCCCGCAGGTGTGGGTGTCGATGACGTGCACGGGCACGCGGACCTGGGCGGCGGCGGTGCGTGCCGCCTCGACGGTCGCGGACTGGCGGCCCGACACGTGCACGGACACGATCGAGCGGACGCCTTGTGCGGCCAGTTCGTTGTACGTCCAGAAGAACGCGCCGGGATCGGGCGGGATGGTCGCCACGGGCACGTTCGAACGCATCGCCGAGACCAGGTCGGGGACCGGGATGCGGGACTCGTCGTCGGTGTGGTCGCCGATCCGCACCTGGATCTGGACCACCTCGATGCCGAGTTGATCAGTCAGTTGCGCCGGGAGACAGGCCGTGGAGTCGGTCACAACTGCTACTCGCCGGTACATGTCGGGGCAGCGTAGTCGCCCGAATGGGTTAAGTCTCAAAAGGTGTCGTCAACGGGTGACAACTGTCACGCTAGCGGGGTGCTTGCTGCCGTTTGCACCGCTGCTACTGGCGGGTAACATCCGGGTGATGGCAGGGTCGTGAACACCCGGCGACGCAGTTCTAAAGTCCTCTGCGTAAGCGTCGCCGCCCGTCCGCAGGAGGTCGAAGAGGACCTATGAACATTGTTGTCCTGGTCAAGCAGGTGCCTGACACCTGGTCCGAGCGCAAGCTCACCGACGCCGACCACACCCTTGACCGCGAGTCCGCGGATGCCGTGCTCGACGAGATCAACGAGCGCGCCGTCGAAGAGGCCCTGCTGCTGCAGGAAGCCCACGGCGGTGAGGTCACCGTGATCGCGATGGGTCCCGACCGCGCCACCGACGCGATTCGCAAGGCGCTGTCGATGGGTGCCGACAAGGCGATCCACGTGAGCGACGAAGCGCTGCACGGTTCGGACGTGCTGGCCACGGCGAAGGTCCTCGCGAAGGCGATCGGCACGGTCGAGAACGTCGACCTGGTCATCGCGGGCAACGAGGCGACCGACGGTCGCGCGGGCGCTGTCCCGGCCATCGTCGCCGAGCTGCTCGGCCTGCCGCAGGTCACCCAGCTGCGCAAGGTCACCGTCGAGGGCTCCACGATCAAGGGCGAGCGCGAGACCGACGAGGGCGTCGCGTTCCTCGAGGCGTCGCTCCCGGCCGTGGTCTCCGTGACCGAGAAGATCAACGAGCCGCGTTACCCGTCCTTCAAGGGCATCATGGCCGCGAAGAAGAAGCCCGTCTCCACGCTCACCGTGGCGGACCTGGGCATCGACGCGTCCGAGGTCGGCCTGTCCGGCGCGTACACCCAGGTGCTCGAGGCGGCCCCGAAGCCGCCGCGCAGCGCGGGTCAGCGCGTCGAGGACGGTGGCGACGGCGGCGCGAAGATCGCCGAGTTCCTCGTCGGCCAGAAGCTCATCTGAGAAGGATTGGGAGGGAAGAGAAAATGTCTGAAGTCCTGGTCCTGGTCGACCACGTCGACGGCGAGGTCAAGAAGGTCAGCTACGAGCTGCTGACGGCCGCGCGTCGCCTGGGCACCCCGGCCGCCGTGGTCGTGGGCGCGCCCGGCACCGCGTCGAAGATCCGCGAGTCGCTCGGCCGCTACGGCGCCGCGAAGGTCTACGCCGTCGAGTCCGACGACGCCGTCAACTTCCTGACGACTCCGAAGGTCGACGCTCTGGCCGCCCTGGCCCCGAACGCGTCCGCGGTGCTCGTCTCCGCGACCGTCGACGGCAAGGAGGTCGCGGGCCGGCTCGCCGTGCGCCTCGACTCCGGCTGGCTCGTCGACGTCGTGGACGTCGAGGCCGACGGCACCGGCGTGCAGTCCATCTTCGGTGGCGCGTTCGTCGTCAAGTCGAAGGTCAGCAAGGGCACCCCGGTCATCACCGTCCGCCCCGGCGGCGTCGAGGCCGAGGAGTCCGCGGCGGACGCCGTGCTGGACGAGTCGGTCTCCATCTCCGTGGACACCGCCAAGGCCGCCCGCGTGACCTCGCGCGAGGCCGTCGTCGGCGGCGACCGCCCGGAGCTCACCGAGGCGTCGGTCGTCGTCTCCGGTGGCCGCGGCGTCGGCTCGGCCGAGAAGTTCTCGGTCGTCGAGGAGCTCGCGGACTCGCTGGGTGCCGCCGTCGGTGCCTCGCGCGCCGCGGTCGACTCCGGCTACTACCCGCACCAGTTCCAGGTCGGCCAGACCGGTAAGACGGTCTCGCCGCAGCTGTACGTGGCGCTGGGCATCTCCGGTGCGATCCAGCACCGCGCGGGCATGCAGACCTCGAAGACGATCGTCGCGGTCAACAAGGACGCCGAGGCCCCGATCTTCGAGATCGCCGACTTCGGTGTCGTGGGCGACCTGTTCAACGTCGCGCCGCAGCTGACCGACGAGGTCAAGAAGCGCAAGGGCTGAGCCTCAGCCGACTACACGCGGGGCCCTTTCGTACTGTCACACAGTACGAAAGGGCCCCGCGTGCGTTGAGCGTGCGGCGGGGTACCGAGGGTTAACCCGACTGCCACTGACGCGTCATCGGTTTGACCTGCTGTCATTCGCCGACCCGGCTTCACCCTGGTTCGCATGACGCAGCCGGAACTGCTTGTCAGCACCCCCGTCCAGCAGGACGCGGACGCTCCCCGCTACTCCCTCCTCGTCGCCAGGGACAGCGAAGAGGTCGTCGCCGCGCAGAGACTGCGCTACGAGGTGTTCGCCGGTGAGATGGGGGCGACGCTGCACACCAGCGTGCCCGGCCACGACGTTGACGAGTTCGACCAGCACTGCGACCACCTCGTGGTGCGCGACGACCGCACCGGCCAGATCGTCGGCGGCTACCGCATGCTGCCGCCCGAACGTGCCGGCGAAGCCGGTCGGCTCTACAGCGACGGCGAGTTCGACCTCTCGAACCTGAAAGACATCCGGCACACCACGGTCGAGACGGGACGCTCCTGCGTGCACCCCGACCACCGCAACGGCGCCGTCGTCAGCCTCGTGTGGGCGGGCATCGCGCGGTACATGTTGCTGAGCGGCCACAAGTGGCTCATCGGGTGCGCTTCCATCCCGCTGCACGACGGTGGCGGTCTCGCGGCCGGTGTGTGGGACACGGTGCAGGCCAAGCACTACGCGCCCGAGCAGTACCGCGTCACGCCGCACAACCCGTGGGACGTCGACTCGGTCGCGCGGCCGGACCGGACCGTGATGCCGCCGCTGCTGAAGGGCTACCTGCGGCTCGGCGCGTGGATCTGCGGACGGCCCGCGCTCGACCCGGACTTCCGCGTCGCCGACCTCTTCATCCTGCTCGGCATGGATCACATCGACCAGCGCTACCTCAAGTTCTTCCTGGGGGAGACACCATGAGTCACGCCTGGATGCCCGCCTCGCCCTGCGGTGACGGGTGTGTCGGTGGCACGCCGGCCGAGGTCGGCAAGCTCCGGCAGGTCTGGCGGGCGGTCACGGCCGTCACCGCGCTCCTGTGCGGCGTCACGATCGCACTCGCGCTCCTGCTGCCGAGCAAACAGCGCGAGAGCGCCATCCGACTGTGGTTCCACGCCGTTCTCCGCGCGTTCGGGGTGAGGCTGCGGGTCCACGGCGCCAGGAAGTTCCAGGAGATCCCCAAACGCGGCGTGCTCGTGGTGAGCAACCACGTGTCCTGGCTCGACGAGCTCGCGATCGACTCGGTGCAGCCGATCCGGCTGGTGGCCAAGAAGGACATCAAGAGCTGGCCGGTGCTCGGCCGGATCATCACGGCGGCCGGCACGGTCTACCTCGACCGCGAGAAGCTGCGCGAACTGCCGCGGACCGTGCACGAGCTGGCCACGAGCCTGCGCAACGGCAGCGCGGTCGGCATCCACGCCGAGGGCACGACGTGGTGCGGGCTCGCGTCCGGGCGCTACAAGCCGGCGCTGTTCCAGGCCGCGCTCGACGCCGGTGTGCCGGTGCGGCCGATCGTGCTGCGCTACCGGATCGGCGACCACGTCACGACGCAGCCGGCGTTCGTGGGCAGCGACACGCTCGTCGACTCGATCCGGCGGGTGCTGAAGGTCAGGGACCTGGTCG
The DNA here is from genome assembly GCF_011067745.1 of Lentzea alba. Lineage (GTDB taxonomy): Bacteria > Actinomycetota > Actinomycetes > Mycobacteriales > Pseudonocardiaceae > Lentzea > Lentzea alba. Next base: position 559,412 of record NZ_JAAMPJ010000001.1, on the reverse strand, counting down.
TCGAGGTGCACGTGCTCGACGAGATCGCTCCCGGCCGCGCGGCGACCCGCAGGGAACTGGCGAAACTTGCCGAAGAGCAATCAAACCGCTTGACCTCGACCGAACTGGAGATAGCACCATCAACGGGTGACTCTCACCGCGCCCGCCCCATCACGCCTCTGGTCGCCTGACCGCCGCTGGCCCACGACGGGCATCCTCCTGCTGGTCACGCTCCTCGCCTTCGAGGCGATGGGTGTCGGCACGGCGATGCCCACCATGGTCCACGAGCTCAAGGGCGAGGCGCTGTACGCGTGGCCGTTCCTCGCGAACCTCGCGGCGAGCGTCATCGCGACGGTCTTCTCCGGACGGCTCTCCGACCGGCGCGGCCCGAAGCCCGCGGTGCTGATCGGCGTGGTGCTGTTCCTCGCCGGACTGGTCGTCGCGGGCGTCGCGGAGACCATGACCGTGCTGCTCGTCGGACGGGTGCTGCAGGGCTTCGGCGCCGGGTTCCTGATCGTCGCGATCTACGTCCTGATCGCGCTCGTGTACCCGGAGAGCGACCGGCCCGCGGTGTTCGGCGCGCTGTCCGCGGCGTGGGTGGTGCCGTCGCTGGTCGGCCCGGCGGTCGCGGGCTGGGCGACCGAGCACCTGAGCTGGCGGCTGGTGTTCCTCGCGATCGTGCCGCTGGTTCTCTTCGGCAGCGTGCTGCTCGTCCCGGTGCTCAGGAAACTGCCTCCGCACAGCGAGACGCCGCCGCTGCGCAGGTACCTGCCGCTCGCGGCGCTGGCGGTCGGTGTCGGCGTGGCGAGCCTGAGCTGGGCGTTGCAGCACCGCACGTGGTGGCTGCTCGCGGTGGCGTTGCTGCTGCTGGCCCCCGCGCTGCGGATCCTGCTGCCGAAGGGCACGCTCATCGCCCGTCGCGGTCTTCCCGTCACGATCCTGGCGCGCGGCCTGCTCGCCGGCACGTTCTTCGCGGTCGAGGGCTTCATCCCGCTGACGCTGACCGTCGTGCACGGCTACTCGCCCCTGGAGGCGGGGATCCCGCTGACGTTGAGCGCACTGGGCTGGGCGGGCGCGTCGATGTGGGCGTCGCGGCACCCGGAGATCCAGCGCTACACGCTCGTGCGGACCGGCTTCCTGTTCACCGCGACCGGCATCTCGGCCGTGACGCTCATCGCACCCACGTGGGGTCCGGCGTTCCTGACGCCGCTGCTGTGGGCGGTGGCGGGCGCGGGCATGGGCATGGCGACCTCCAGCGTCGGCGTGCTGATGATGGCCGCGTCACCCGAGGAGGACCGCGGTTTCAACTCGGCCGCGCTGCAGATCTCCGACATGCTCTTCTCCGCGACCATGATCGGGATCGGCGGCGTGCTCGTGGTGGCGACCGCACCGACCGCGGGCGTGGTGGTGCTGAACCTGTCGATGGCGGCGTTGGCCGTGGTGGGAGCGATTCTGACCGGGCCCCGCATGCGGGCTACCCTTGAGACCTGATGGCTTATCTCGACCACGCCGCCACGACCCCCATGCACCCGCAGGCGGTCGCGGCGATGACCGAGGCGTTGTCCACCACGGGCAACGCCTCGTCGCTGCACACCTCCGGCAGGCGGGCGCGGCGGGCGATCGAGGAGGCCCGCGAGAACATCGCCGACGCCCTGGGCGCCCGGCCGTCCGAGGTGCTGTTCACCGGCGGCGGCACGGAGAGCGACAACCTCGCGGTCAAGGGCATCTACTGGGCGAGCGGGAAGCGCCGCGTGCTGGCCTCGGCCGTCGAGCACCACGCCGTGCTGGACGCCGTCGAGTGGCTGGAGCAGCAGGGTGCGGACGTCACGTGGCTCGAGACCGACTCCTGCGGCCGTGTCTCGGCGGAGTCCGTCGCCGAGGCGCTGGACGACGACGTCGCGCTCGTCACGACGATGTGGGCGAACAACGAGGTCGGCACCATCAACCCGGTGCACGACATCGCACGCGTGTGCGCCGCCCGCGGTGTGCCGTTCCACACGGACGCCGTGCAGGCCGTGGGTGCCGTGCCGGTGCACTTCGCTGATTCCGGTGCGTCCGCGTTGACCATGACCGGCCACAAGGTCGGCGGCCCGTACGGCATCGGTGTGCTGCTGCTCGCACGGGACGTGAAGTGCACGCCGCTGCTGCACGGCGGCGGCCAGGAGCGGGACGTGCGGTCCGGCACCCTGGACGTGCCGTCGATCGTCGGTCTGGCGCGTGCGGTGCGGATCTCGGTCGAGGAACAGGCTTCCCGGGCCGCGGAGCTGGCCGCGCTGCGGGACGAGCTGATCGCCGCAGTGCGCGCGGTGGTGCCGGACGTGATCGTGAACGGCGACCCGGCCGACCGCCTGCCCGGCAACGCGCACCTGACGTTCCCCGGTTGCGAGGGCGACAGCCTGCTGATGCTGCTCGACGCGCGCGGCATCGAGTGCTCGACGGGCTCCGCGTGCACGGCGGGCGTCGCGCAGCCTTCACACGTCCTGCTGGCGATGGGCGTCGAACCGGCGCTGGCCCGCGGATCTCTGCGGTTCTCACTCGGGCATACGTCGACGCGCGCGGACGTTGCAGAGTTGGCATCGGTGATCGGCCCGGTGGTCGAGCGCGCGCGTACGGCAGGTCTGGCAGGCATGAGGCGTTCCCGGAAGGTGGTCAAGCAGTGAAGGTCCTCGCGGCGATGAGCGGTGGTGTCGACTCCGCGGTGGCGGCGGCACGTGCCGTCGAAGCGGGACACGACGTGACGGGCGTGCACCTCGCGTTGTCGGCGAAGCCCGGCACGTTGCGCACCGGCGCCCGTGGCTGCTGCACCATCGAGGACTCCCACGACGCCCGCCGGGCGGCGGACCTGATGGGGATCCCGTTCTACGTCTGGGACTTCGCCGAGCGGTTCACCGAGGAGGTCGTGGAGGACTTCGTCGCGGAGTACGCGGCGGGCCGGACTCCCAACCCCTGCCTGCGGTGCAACGAGCGGATCAAGTTCGAGGCGTTGCTGGACAAGGCGATCGCACTCGGCTTCGACGCGGTGTGCACCGGGCACTACGCGCGGCTGGAGATGGTCGATGGCCGTCCCGAACTGCGCCGGGCGGTGGACCTGGGCAAGGACCAGTCCTACGTGCTGGCGTCGCTGACCGCCGAGCAGCTTTCGCACGCGATGTTCCCGTTGGGGGACACCACGAAGGAGCTCGTCCGGGTCGAGGCCGCCGAGCGCGGGTTGTCGGTGGCGAAGAAGCCGGACAGCCACGACATCTGCTTCATCCCGGACGGGGACACGCAGAAGTTCCTGGCCGGCCGCATGGAGACCAAGCCGGGGCTGTTGATCGACGACGCGACCGGCGCGGTGCTCGGCCGGCACGCGGGCGTGCACGAGTTCACCGTGGGGCAGCGCAAGGGTCTCGGCATCGACGGACCGGCACCCGACGGCCGCCCCCGGTACGTGTTGGCGTTGGAGCCGGTCTCGGGCAACGTCCGGGTGGGCTCGGTCGAAAAGCTCGCGGTGAGCGGGATCTCCGCTTCCGATCCGATCACGCACGTGGTGCTGGACGGGCCGGTCGAGTGCGTTGCGCAGGTGCGTGCGCACGGTGGCACTGCTCCTGCTGTCGCCGAACTGGTCGACGGCGTGTTGCAGGTTTCGTTGCGTGAGCCGTTGAAGGGCGTGGCGCCCGGTCAGGCGGTCGCGATCTACCGCGAGGACGCGGCGGGCGACCTGGTCCTGGCGAGCGCCACGATCGACGCGACCAGCTGATCTAGCGGGCCTGCCACTCCGAATTAGCCCCACAGAGGATCACGCACGGCAGCTCGCCCGGAACATCGCCGTTGAGGAACGACGCGAACGCGGCGGCGCCCGCGGGTTCCACGGCCAGCCGGAAGTCCGCCCACAGCCGGTCGCGGGCCGCGAGGATCTCCTCGTCGGACACCAGGACCGACGAAACGTGGTGCTGCTTCAGGATTTCCAGCGACAGCCCACCTGCTCGGGTCGCACCGAGCGCGTCCGCGGCGATGGACTTCACCTCGGAATCGACGGGTTCACCGGCCTTGAGCGCGTTGTGCATGGCGCAGCAGTGCTCGGGTTCGACGGCGACGACGTGGCGGCCGCCGGAAGCCAGTGCGGCACCGGCGATCAGGCCGCCGCCACCGACGGCGACGAAGATCGTGTCCACTTCGGGCACGTCCTCGACGATCTCCTGGGTGACCGTGGACTGGCCCTCGATCACCTTGAGGTCGTTGTAGGCCTCGATGTACGGCAGACCGAAGTCACGGGCGGCGAGAGCGGCCTCGGCGTAGGTGGAACCGTGGCGGATCAGCTTGGCGCCCAACGCTTCGATGCGCCGCGTCTTGGTCTCGGGCGCGGTCACCGGGACGAACACGGTGGCGTGGGCGCCGAGCAGCTGGGCGGCCTGGGCCACGGCGATGCCGTGGTTGCCGCCGGAGGCCGTGACGACCTCGGAGACGGTGAGGGACAACAGTTTGTTGACCGCGCCGCGGATCTTGAACGAGCCGGTCAGCTGGAGGTGCTCCAGCTTGAACACCAGAGGTCGGCCGTCGACGGTGGCGTGCATGGTCGGGGTGCGGCGGACGTACTGCGACAGCGTTCTCATGTGACCAGCTTCCACAAGAACTGGACCAGAGTCACGATGCCCAGCAGGAAACACACCAGGACGAAGCCGCCGCCGACCATGACGATCAGGCAGGCACCCCAGGAAGTCTCCTCGTGCGGCGTGGCCTCCAGATCGTGCTGGAGCTCTATGCGGGCTTCCAGGTACAACGACGCCAGGCGGGTTCGCGCGGTCTCGGTGGGAGCCTCGTCCACGCGGCCCTGCCAGTTCAGCGCCACCAGACGGGACTCGGCCCGGCGGTAGGCGCGCTCGAAGGCCAGGGTCTCTTCCGGGTCGCGTTCTTCGGAGAGATAGGTCCATCTTCCGGCTTGGGCCGGTTGGCCGAGAGTGCGGTAGACCTCGGCCAGCCGTTCGCGGAGATCGAGCCGGTGCGGGTAGGTGCCGACGAGCCCGGCGACGCGTTGACGTGCGCGAAGCACGCTCGCGAGGTCGCCCCGGCGCAACTCCTCGGCCGCTTTGTGGAGCGTCAGCTCTACCGGCATGAAGATTAGTTTCGCAGGTAGGGCTAGCTTTGACCCGTGTTTGGCCTATCGCTGCTGGTCTCCGGCCTCGCTTGGTGGCTCGGGCTGTACCTGCTCGCCCGCGATCCGCGCAAGCCGCTGATGTGGTTCGCGGGCGTGGGCATGATCGGCTATTCGGCGGCGGTCGTCGTGCCGCATCCTGTGCTGCTCGGGGTACCGGCGCTGGCCTGGACGGGTGTGATCTTGTTGCTCGCCCGGCCCGAGTTGATCAAGTGGTGGCTGGTCGCCATGGTGCCGTTCTTCGCCGCCTTGTTCTGGCTGCCGTGGCTCGTGTTGCTCCCTTTGGCCGTGTCGACAGTCCTAGCCATAAGGAAACGCGTTTACTTTTCACTCGTCGGAGTGATGTTCGGGCTGTCCGCTGCCGCCTTCCTCCTGCAACTTCTGCCAGACGTCGTGACGCTGCCGTCGATCGGTTTCGACCTGGTGGTGTTCGGCGTGCTCGTCGCCGTCACCGACGCGGTGGAGGAGGGCGAGGCGATCCGCGCGGACATGCTGCGCTCGTTGGTGATCGCCGGCTTCACAGCGGTGCTGTTCGGATCGCAGGTGATCCTCTTCGGCGGTCCGCAACTGCTCGCCTGCACGACCGTCGCGGCGGCGATCGCGGTCCAGGTGCTCGCGAACCCGCTGGCGTCCGTGGTCGACCGGCTCGCGGTGCCGGCCGTGGCCGCCGAACGCGCCGAACTGCGTGAGGCCGCCGAGTCGCTGCCCAAGCGCCGTCCGTTGATCACCGAGGACGAGGCCGAGTTCGCGCGGCTGACGCGGAAGGCGTTGAGCCACTACGGCGATCTGGGGAAGCTCGTCGCGAGCCCGTTGATCGCGTTGACCGACGACGGACCGCCGCTGGATCGCGCGGCGCAGTTGAAAAGCATGTTGCTGGCCAGCATTCAACGGCTCAAGCCCGCGGACGGCGAATTCGGCACGAGTGATGAATGGCGTTATTACAACGCCGTGTACTTCTACTACGTCAAAGGAATCCGGCCGTATTCGGTCCGGACCAAGCGCGAGGATCTGGACGCCGAGGACCGTCGCGCGCTGCAGTGGTTCGTGACACAGGTGCCGGAGCGGACCCTGCACAACTGGCAGAACGCCGCCGCACGGCTGGTCGCGACGGACCTGATGGCAGGAGTTGGCAGCGCTTGACGTGGTTCTGGCAGCGTTGACCGGGCGATCGTCGGGCCATGTTGAAATTCGCCTTGAAACTCGACGGTGTCGCTTCGTTCGCTCTCGGTCTGCTGACCGTGCTGATTCGCCCGGAGGTCGGCATGCCGACGGGCTGGCAGCTCGGACTCGGTCTTTTCTGCGTGGTTTACGGCGTGGGTGTCTTCACCTTGGGCACTCGCGCCACCCCGGACCGCCGAATCGTGCTGCTGGTCGTCATCGGCAATCTGGTGTGGGGCCTGGACAGCATTCTCACGGCCGAACTGGGCTGGTTCCCGCTCACCGACGCCGGCGTCGCGATGGTCCTGGCGCAGGGGCTCGCCGTGATCGGCTTCGCGGTGCTGCAGTTCATCGGCCTCAAGCGCGCAGGGTCCGTGAGCGACCGCGGAACTCAGCCACGATCTCGGTCCCTCGCCTGACTGTGACGTCGTAGATCCCGCTGCGGCCGAACCGGGTCCGTTCCACCGCCTCCGCCACCAGCTCGTCGCCCTCGCGCACGGGCTTGATGAAGTCGATGTCGGCCGAGGCGGCGACGGTGACGGACCCGGTCCTGTTGCAGGCGTAGGCGAACGCCGAGTCCGCCAGCAGGAAGACGTAGCCGCCGTGCGCGATGCCGTGGCCGTTGATCATGTTTTCGGCGACCGTCATGCTCAGCAACGCGTAGCCGTCCCGCACTTCGACCAACGCGATGCCGAGGGCGGCCGAAGCCTTGTCGGCGGCCAACATCTCAGCAGGACCATTCATTCGTGGAAGGGTAATCACTCTGGCGGTGGTGTCACGCGGAGTTGGAGCCGTCTTACTGTCCGACTGCTTGATCGCTCAACACCGGAGGTGGTCATCGTGGGTGGATGTTCTTGCTGCGGCGGTTGCACGGGTCCTGGCTGCGGGTGCTGCAGCAGCTGTTAAAGGCCTGGACGACAGAGCGAAGGCCGGCGCGAAGATTCCGCGCCGGCCTTTGTCCGGCAAAGTGGATCAGCCCACGCACTTCGCGTAGGCGTCACCCATCGCCGCTTCCTGGCCGGGTTCGCACGGCGATTCCGGCGTCAGGAACGTGTCCGCGTTCTGCCGGAGGGCCGCCTGCAGCGCGTTGGCCATCCGGATCGGGTCGCCGCTCGCCAGCCCGTCGGTGATCTGCTGGTTGCGGTCCCCGGTCGTGGTGCAGCTGATGAAGATGCCGGACATCACCTGCTTCGGCAGCCAGTACGCGTGCAGGCCGAAGTGGCACGGCTGGACCGTCCAGTGCGGTGCGGCCTGTGCGGCCGGAGCCGCCCAGAGACTTGCGGACAGGATGACGCAGACGACGGCGATGGACCTTCGAGCGAATCTGATCACGGGACTCTCCTGTAGTGGGTCACGGTGAAAGTCCACGTCCGCTCAGGTGGTCGGTGAGCTGGGGCGCGCTGTTAGCGGCTCCTCCCGCATTCACCCGGTTCAGCTACCGGCGAGAGAGGAAGGGAGTGGTGCAGGACCACGGGGCGCGTCGCGGTCCTGCACCACGGACAGGGAGGTGCTCCTACGCTCAGCACCTGCTCAATCACGGTAAGTGGCCTAGACCACGGCGTCAATGGGTCTAGACCTCTCTTGTCCGCAGGACAGTGGAACAATTCGGCGGGTGCGTGGAGCAACTGGAATCGGATCGCTGCCCGGAACCGACATCGACGAGGCGGCGAGGATCGTCGTCGGCGAGCTGCCCGAGCTGCCGCACGTGCCGGAGCTGCCTGCGCGGGGCGTCGGCGCGGACATGATCGGCCGCACCGCCGGCCTGCTCGTCGACCTCGCGATAGAGGTCATCACGTCCGGCTACCGGGTGAACCCGCGTCCCGGCCGGGACCACCGCCGGGCGGTCGACCTCCTGCGCGGCGACCTGGACGCGTTCGACGAGGCGTTGGAACGTGCGGGTGCGCAGCCTTCGGTGGTGAAGGTGCAGGCCGCCGGGCCGTGGACGTTGATGTCGAACATCGAGCTGATGCGCGGCCATCGGGTGCTCACGGACCGCGGTGCCGTCAAGGAGTTCTCCGAGTCGCTCGCCGAGGGGCTGCGGTTGCACGCCGCGGAGATCGCCAAGCGCACCAAGGCGAAGGTCGTGGTGCAGCTCGACGAACCGGGCCTGCCCGCCGTGCTGCAGGGCCTGCTGCCGACGCCGTCGAAGCTCGGCACCGTGCCCGCCGTGCCGGAACCGGACGCCCGCGGGGTGCTGGCCACCGTGATCGAGGCTCTCGCGGACCACGAGGTGATCGTCCACTGCTGCGCGCCGCATCCGCCGCTGACGCTGCTCAGGGAGGCGGGCGCGACGGCGATCGCGTTCGACGCGACCTTGATCAAGGGCGCGGAGGTTCTCGACGAGATCGGCGAGACGTGGGAGGCGGGGACGACGCTGGCGCTGGGGCTGGTGCCGAGCACCGATCCCGGCACGCCCGTGACGTTGAAGGACGTCGGGTTGCGGGCGTTCACGCTGGTCGACCGGCTGGGCTTCCCCCGGACGATGCTCGCCGAGAAGGCGTTGGTCACCCCGACGTGCGGTCTGGCGGGGGCGACGTCCAGTTGGGTGAAGCGCTCGCTGTCGCTGACCCGTGATCTCTCCTCCGCCTTTTTGGAACCGCCCGAGGGCTGGTGATGCCCGGTTTGGACGGCTAGTCTGCTGCGAACTATTAGGAAACTTTCTTAACCGTAGGCTTCCGCCGGGCCTGGATCGGGAGTTCCTCTCATGCGCATCAGACGTGCGGTTCTCGTTGCCGCAGTGCTTTCCGGGGTGGTCGCGACGCCTGCCCAGGCGGCCCCCGCCGGACACATCAGGCTGGACCAGATCGGTTTCGGCACCACCGAGGCGAAGCACGCGTACGTGCTCGGCGGTGCCGCGGACACCAAGTTCACGGTGGTCGACAGCAGGGGCAGGACCGTGCTGACCGGCAAGACGGGCGCCTCGACGGGCTCGTGGAGCGACAAGTTCCCCTCGGTGCACCCGATCGACTTCTCGAAGGTGAAGACGCCGGGCACGTACCGGATCAAGGTCGGTTCGGCGACGTCGACCGCGTTCAAGATCGACTCGCTGAACAGGCTGTTCCAGCCGGTCGCGAACAACACCGTCGAGTTCTTCCAGGCCCAGCGGGACGGCGCTCACGTCATCCCTGGCCGGTTGAACCGCAAACCCGCGCACCTCACCGACCGCAGCGCGATGGTCTACGAGGAGCCGGTGTTCAAGGGCGAGGGCGGCGACGAGATCGCGGCGCCGCTGAAGCCCACGGGCGTTCAGGTCGACCTCGAGGGCGGTTGGTTCGACGCGGGTGACTTCGTGAAGTTCACCCACGCCTCGTCCTACTCGACCGCCTCGATGCTGCTGGCGTTGCGCAACAAGCACAACGACGCGCTGTACGAGGAGGCCAAGTTCGGGCTCAAGTGGCTCGACAAGGCGTGGGACGAGAAGACCGGCGTGCTGTACGCCCAGGTCGGCATCGGCACCGGCTCCGAGGAGTTCGGCTTCGTCGGCGACCACGACGTGTGGCGCCTGCCCGAGGCCGACGACAAGCTCGACGTGAAGCCCGGCGACAGCCAGTACTACATCAAGTACCGGCCGGTGTTCCGCGCGAACAAGGCCGGCGAGAAGATCAGCCCGAACCTGGTCGGCCGCGTCGCCGGCTCGTTCGCGCTGGCCGCGCAGATCGAGGCTCGCCGCAACCCGCGGCTCGCGTGCGAGTACCTGAACAAGGCTGCTTCGCTGTTCGCGCTGGCCAAGACGTCGGACGTCGGTGAGCTCGTCACGGCGTTCCCGCACGCCTACTACCCCGAGGGCTCCTGGACCGACGACCTGGAGTTCGGCGCGACCCAGCTCGCGCTGGCCGCGAAGGCGTTGAACGACAACCGTTACGGCCAGTTCGCGCGCGCCGCTGCCCACTGGGCCAAGGAGTTCCTGGCCACCGGCGACCCGGACACGTTGAACGTCTACAACATCTCCGCGCTCGGCCACGCCGACCTCGCTCCGTTGCTGCGCAAGGGCGTTCCCGGCGCCGAGGTGACCGAGGCACAGGTCGTCGGCGACATCCAGCGCCAGCTCCGGCAAGGCGCGGTTGCCGCGCAGAACTCGCCGTTCCGCACCGCGGCCAACGTCGAGACCTGGGACGTCGGCTCGCGCACGTTCGGCTTCATCACGACCGCGGCGCTGTACCAGAAGCTGACCGGCTCGAAGGAGTACGCGACGTTCGGCACGCAGCAGCGCGGCTTCGCGCTGGGCACCAACGCGTGGGGCACCTCGTTGATCGTCGGTGTCGGCGCGAAGTTCCCCGAGTGCCCGCACCACCAGGCCGCGAACCTGTCCGGATCTTCGTCCGGCGGCTCGAAGGTGCTGGTCGGTGCCGTGATCAACGGCCCGAACGACGCCTCCCTGTTCGGTGACCTCGGTGAGATGCCGCCGGGTTCCGTCGACTGCACCAAGCCGTACACGCTCGAGTTCAACTCCGCGAAGTCCGTGTTCGCCGACGACCTGCGGTCCTGGCCGAGCTCCGAGCCGGCCATCGACTTCACGGCGACGGGCGTGCTGGGCTTCTCGCTGATCGCCAACTCCTGAGTGGCGCCGGCGCGGGCCTGGGTGTCCAATTCGGACTTGTGCTCAGGCTCGCGCTGGTCATCGTGCTGTTTCTGCCGGCTTCGGCGCACGCCCTGCCGCTGAAGGTCTCGTGCGAGGTCCCCGGCGTGCACGACGCGGACGTGATCCGCGTTGTGCACGCCGTTGGTCTTTCCTTGAAGGTCAGCGACAAGGTGATGCTCGCCGGGTTCGAGGCCGGGTGGGTCGAGTCGCACATGAACAACCTGGCCTGCGGCGACGCGGACTCGCTGGGCGTGTTCCAGCAGCGGCCGTCGATGGGGTGGGGCACGCCAGCCGAGATCATGGACGTCTCCTATGCCGCGCGCCGGTTCTTCGAGTACGCGGTTCGAGTCGACCGGCCGGATCTGACGCCGGGGTTGCTCGCCGACGCGGTGCAGCGGTCGTGTTGCCCGGAGCGTTACGACCAGGCGGTTGGGCGGGCTCAGTCGATGCTCCGGCAGGCTTGGCAGGGTGGGCCCGAGGTCGTCGGCGGTGGCGTGTACGTCGTGGAGGACGGCGATGTCTGGGTTGATCGCACGCGGCTGAGCACGATCGGTTCCTTCGTCGGACGTCCTTCCGTGGCCGGGCGGTTCGTGTACGCGCGGACGGTTCACGGCGAGATCATGGTGCTGGCCGACGGGGCGTGGCGGCTGGTGGCGTCGGGCGTGGGTGGCGACCCCGAGGCGGTGTTGCGTCCTGATGGGACGGTCGTGGTGTACGCCGTGCTGGCCGACGGCAGCGTGGCGAAATTGTCAGACCCCTCTGAGACGATTGGGATGGGGGGTGGCTCCCCCGAGGGGGCCCGCCAGCCCGGATCGATCCAGTCCGGTTCGATTCCGCTCAGCCCGCCGGGGTTCGCCGTCGGCAAGCCGTCCGCGATCACCTTCCCGGACGGGTCGATCGCCCTGTACCTCCGTTCCGGCAGCGCGCTGATCGCCGGTGGGGCAGGTGCGTGGCGCGAGATCGCCCAAGGCCTCGAAGCCTCGCCCGAGGCGGTGCTCCGTCCTGATGGGACGGTCAGCGTCTACTCGTTGATCGGCGGACGTGTGCACCGCCTCGGTGCGGGCTGGGAACCGTTGAGCGAGACACGTTTCATCGACACGGTGTCAGCCCAGCCCGACGGCACGGTCCACGCGCGCAAAGCCGACGGCGAGGTCCTCAAAGTCGGTTGAACGGCTCCGCGTACCGGAACGGCCCCGCCGGCACCTCACCGAACAACCGGGCCTGGAAGTGCGGCGCCCACTCCGGATCCGGCGGCGTGATCCCGAACTCCGAAGCCAGCCGGAAGCCGAACCGCGAGTAGTACGCGGGACTGCCCAACAGGATGACCGCGCGCTCGCCACGCGCCTCCGCCGCGCCGAGAAGGGCGTGCATCAGCGCCTTGCCGACACCACTTCGCTGGTGGTCGGGATGCACGCTGACCGGCCCGATCCCGATCGCCGGGAAGTCGTCGCCGATGTACCCGCGAGTGCCCACCACGTGCCCGATCACGCCGTCCGCGACCAGCGAGAACTCCGGGATCCAGCCCTCGTCCGCACGCAGCCAGTCGATCAGCGGAGCCTCTGGGCCGTTCTTGAACGCGAGGTTGGTGACAGCGCGGATGGCGTCGATGTCTGCGGGCGTCTCCCGCCGGATCAGCATGACGCGCACTGTGGCCAAAGCCGTCGTCGCGCGCCACTCAGTTTTCGCCGCCATAATCCGCGGCGTGGTCGTCAGACAGACCGTGATGGTGTGCGTACTCGCCGTGCCGGCCTACCTCGGAGTGTGGTGGGCGTTCAGCGAGGCGGACGAACCGACGCCAGCGGCACCGGAATCCCTGTTCCTCACGGACTACTCGAAGGCGGCGAAAGGCAGCTGCGTGAAGTTCACCGGCCCCGGCGAGGACGACCTGGGGCTCACCGTCATCGACTGCAAGGGCGCCAAAGCCGCCTTGAAGGTCGGGACGGTGCTGACCAACACCAACGGCGAGTGCCCGCGCGGTGAGTACAAGGTGTTGCGCGACACCAGGCACAACGCGGCGCTGTGCCTGCTGCCCAACGCCACCGAGGGCGACTGCTTCGAGCTCGACACCGAGGATCTCCAGAGATCGGTCGTGGCCAAGTTCGACTGCGCGGCGCCACGGGCGAACGTGCAGGTCGTGGGCATAACGGAAGAAAGTTGCCCCGAAGAGGCCGAACTCGGTGTTCCCTATGAGGAGATGACGCTCTGCCTGAGGAGGGTGCGTTGATCTTCTTCGAGGATCCCGCGGAGTTCGACGCCTGGCTGCACGAGAACGGCGCGCAAGAGACTGAGCTGTGGATCAAGTACGCCAAGAAGGGCTCCGGGCTCAAGACGATCACTTACGACGAGGCGCTGGACATCGCGTTGTGCCACGGGTGGATCGACGGGCTGGTGCGGTCGATCGACGACACCTACTACTCGCAGCGGTGGACGCCGCGAAAGGCGCGCAGCCGGTGGTCCAAGCGCAACTGCGGCAAGGTCGAGGAGCTGATCGCGGCCGGCAAGATGCTGCCGGCGGGCCTCAAGGAGATCGAGAAGGCCAAGGCGGACGGGCGCTGGGACGCGGCGTACGCGGGACCGGCGACGATCGAGGTGCCCGATGACCTGATCGAGGCGCTCAAGGCCAACCCCAAGGCCGCCAAGGCATTCGAGGCGCTGAACAGCCAGAACAGGTATGCCGTCCTGTTGCGCATCCACGACGCCAAGCGCGCGGAAACACGTCAGCGCAGGATCGCCCAGTTCGTCGAAATGCTGGCAGACGGACGAAAGCTCTACGCTTGAGCATCATGAAGTGGTTCCGCCGCCGCAAAGCCGAAGACGTCACGCCCGCCCACCTGCCGAACGCCGAGGAGGCCGCGCAACGCTTCTGGGAGCGGTGGTTCGAGCTGGTGCCGGTGGTGAGCGCGGCGCTGGGCGACGGCGAACCGCACCGGGTCGAGGACGAGCTGAAGGAGCTCGTCAACGCCTTGCACCCGGACCTGGTGTTCTCGCTCGAACAGGGCCACATGGCGATGTACGCGCTGGTGATCACCGGCCAGGAGGACCCGCGGCTGCGGCCGTACACGGACGCGTGGATCAAGGCCGCGCCGCCGTCGGACATGGTGTGGGAGTTCCACGACTCGGTGCCGCCGGTGCCGGACCCGACCGAGGTGATCGTGAACCTCGGCGAGGTGAAGATGCGGCTCGGCGACTACCGGGTGGTGGCCCAGGTGGACGGTGACGTGGTGGACGTCGCGGTCTACCACCCGGCGTTGGCCGATCTCACCGACCAGCAGCGGCAGACGATGACGTTCCTGCCGCTGGACGTCACTCTCGGCGAGCGGCTGGCGGGGGAGCGGTTGCGGCGGGTGGAGACCGCGCAGCTGGAGCCCGAGGGCACGATCAGCCTGCTGGAGCTGCGTTCACTCGTCCGGGAACTCGCCGGGGTTTCGGACGGCTGAAAACTGTCGGACCTGGTCACTAAGCTGTGCACCGTGACCAGCGAGAGCCTTGAAGACGTCCCCGCAGAGGTCCGCGAGCGGCATGCCGTGCTCGCGGAAGAGCTGCGCTCGCACCAGTTCCGCTACTACGTGCTGGACGATCCGATCGTCACCGATGGTGAGTTCGACGCGCTGCTCAAGTCGCTGGAGGCGCTCGAGGCCGAGCATCCGGGTCTGGCCACACCGGACTCGCCGACGCAGCTCGTCGGCGGCACGTTCTCGACCGAGTTCAAGGCGGTCGACCACCTGGAGCGCATGCTCAGCCTGGACAACGTCTTCGCCCAGGACGAGCTCACGGCCTGGTTCGACCGCGTCCGCAAGGACATCGGCGAGGGCACGCACTTCCTGTGCGAGCTGAAGATCGACGGCCTCGCGATCAACCTGCTGTACGAGAAGGGCAGGCTCACGCGGGCGCTGACCCGCGGCGACGGCCGCACCGGTGAGGACGTGACGCTGAACGTCCGCACGATCGCGGACGTGCCGCAGGTGCTGAAGGGGTCAGCCGAGTACCCGGTGCCGGACCTGGTCGAGGTGCGCGGCGAGGTCTTCTTCGCGGTCGAGGACTTCCTGGCGCTCAACGCCTCGCTGGTCGAGCAGGGCAAGCCGCCGTTCGCGAACCCGCGCAACACCGCCGCGGGCTCGTTGCGGCAGAAGGACCCGAAGGTCACCGCGGCGCGCAAGCTGCGGATGATCTGCCACGGCATCGGCAAGACCGAGGGCTTCGAGGTCGCGCGTCAGTCGCTCGCGTACGAGGCGCTGAAGTCCTGGGGGCTGCCCACCTCGCCGCACACCGCCGTGCTGACCGATCCGGTGGAGATCCGCAAGAAGGTCGAGTACTGGGGCGAGCACCGGCACGACGCGGTCCACGAGATCGACGGCCTGGTCGTCAAGGTCGACGAGGTGTCGCTGCAACGCCGGCTCGGCACCACGTCACGTGCGCCGCGGTGGGCCATCGCCTACAAGTACCCGCCGGAAGAGGCCACCACGACGTTGCTGGACATCCAGGTCCAGGTCGGCCGCACGGGCCGCGTCACGCCGTTCGCCCTGATGGAACCGGTGAAGGTGGCCGGTTCGACGGTCGCGCGCGCCACCCTGCACAACGGCTCGGAGGTGAAGCGCAAGGGTGTGCTGATCGGCGACCGCATCGTCATCCGCAAGGCGGGCGACGTGATCCCCGAGGTGCTCGGCCCGGTGCTGGCCGCCCGGCCGGACGACGCGCGCGAGTTCGTGATGCCGACCCGGTGCCCGGAGTGCAACGCCGAGCTGCGTCCCATGAAGGAGGGCGACGTCGACATCCGCTGCCCCAACGCGGAGACGTGCCCAGGCCAGTTGCGCGAACGCCTGGCGTACCTGGCTTCCCGCGCCGCGCTCGACATCGAGGTGCTCGGCTACGAGGCTGCCGCGGCGATCACCGAGTCCACCGTGTACACGAACGAGGCCGACCTGTTCGACCTCGACGCCGACGCCCTGCAGCAGATCGAGCGCTTCACCACCAAGAACGGCGCGCTGTCGGCGAACGCGCTGAAGCTGCTGGACAACCTGGAGGACGCCAAGTCACGTCCTCTGTGGAGGGTGCTGGTCGCGCTGTCGATCCGCCACGTCGGCCCGACCGCCGCCCGCGCGCTGGCGCTCCAGTTCGGTTCGATGGACGCGATCATCGAGGCGCCCGAGGACGTGCTGGCCAGCGCCGAGGGCGTCGGCCCGACCATCGCGACGGCGGTGGTCGAGTGGCGGGAAACCCAGTGGCGCCAAGGAGTCGTCGAACGCTGGCGGGCCGCGGGCGTGCGCATGGAGGACGAGCGCGACGAGTCCATCACCCGCAACCTCGAGGGCCTGTCCATCGTGGTCACCGGCTCGCTGACCGAGTACTCGCGCGACTCGGCCAAGGAGTCCATCCTGGCCCGCGGTGGCAAGGCGGCCGGCTCGGTCTCCAAGAAAACCGCTTTCGTGGTCGTCGGCGACTCGCCAGGATCCAAGTACGACAAGGCCATCTCCCTGAAGGTCCCGGTCCTCGACGAGGCGGGCTTCCGCGTCCTGCTGGAACAGGGCCCGGACGCGGCGAGGGAGGTGGCCCTCACCGGGGAAGAAGGCTCAGATGGCTGACCTGATCATCCGCCCGGCCCGCGAGGCCGACCTGCCGGTGATCGGCGCGATCACGGTCGAGGCGTACCGCGTCGACGGCTTCGTGGACGCCCACGACGACTACGCCCGGATCCTCGCCGACGCCGCGTCCCGCTTCCGCGAGGCCGAACTGCTGGTCGCCGCGGACAGCGCCTCCGGTGAAGTCCTCGGCTCCGTCACGGTCGTGCTCCCCGCCACGCGCTACGCGGAGATCTCGCAACCGGGCGAACTGGAGTTCCGCATGCTCTCGGTCGCGTCGGCTGCGCGTGGCCGGGGCGTGGGCGAGGCCCTGGTGCGCACGGTGATCGACCGGGCGCGGGCCGCGGGCATCGGTCAGGTCGTGCTGTCGTCGTCGGAGAAGATGCTGGCGGCGCACCGGTTGTACGAACGGATCGGGTTCACGCGCCTGCCGGAACGTGACTGGGCGCCGGTCCCCGGGATCAACCTGGTCGCCTACGCCTACGGGTTGCCGCTCTGAGGCCTGCGGTCGCGCGTCAGAGCGCCGAGATGATCCGCGCTCGCAGCTTGACGTCCCCGGCCGCCTGCTCGTACAGCAGGTCGCGCAACACGTCCGCGGGCAGGGCTCTCAGCACGTCCTTCAGCTCCACGTCCTCCGCGTCCGGCGGCGGCACCGTCTCGCCCCGGTCCAGCAACACCAGCCCGACCGCCACGCAGTGCTTGCAAAAGAACCCCTCCGACCCGTGCGGGCAACTGCACGCCCCCACCAGATGCGTGCCCGACCACGACAGCTGCACCACGTAGGCCGCGTCGTCACTGCCCCGCACCCGAGCCGCCACGTGCCTGCTGTGCACCCGCAGGGACTGCACGGAGTCGCGGTAGGTGAGCCCGCGCCAGTACGACTTGGTGCCCGCGCGGTGCAGCAGCAGTTCGGTGGTGAGGGTCGTCGACACGGACGTCATCCAACCGGGTGACCGCAGAAAGGATCAACATGATCGCGATCGGCCCACTGGAACCCGGCGACCGCGCCGCCTGGCAGGAGCTCTTCGAGGGCTACAACACCTTCTACGAACGCACGCTGCCAGCGGAAACGTACGACGAGAAGTGGAAAGCGTTCCAAGCGGACGAAAGCATCCACGCCCTATGCGCCCGCGACGGCGGTCAGGTCGTCGGCATCACGCACTTCTTCAAGCACCCCAGCACGTCCGGCCCGGACGTCTGCTACCTGCAGGACCTCTTCACCGCACCGACCGCACGCGGCCGGGGTGTCGGGCGCGCGCTCATCGAGGCGGTGACGCAGTGGGCCCGGCTACAGGACTGCGGCCGCGTCTACTGGCACACCAGCGAGTGGAACGACACCGCTCGCAGGCTCTACGACCAGGTCGCCGAGAAGACGCCGTTCGTCCAGTACCGCATCCTGTTCTAGCGAGTTGTAGCTCACCGCTTCCGGCGCAGCACGGCCGCCACGATCACCGCCGCCACCGCGATCACCCCGGCCACTCCCAGAGCCAGATCGCCGATCGCGGGGCCGGATTGGGCCAACGTCCACGCCAGTCGCATGTCCCCAAGCTAACCGTTGGAGCAACGCGGCGGCGAGAATTGTGTGGGACCGTATGAAGTGTGCTGCAAGCCTGTTTGAACGGCTCCCGCACAGCCGAGGAGCACCCGGCCCTGCCGTTGTCCCCCGAACGTCTCGCGGAGGACGCGGCTGACGTCGCCGCGCTCGGCGTCACCTCGGTGCACCTCCACCCGAGGGACGTCATCGGCGCGCTCACGCTGGCCGGTCCGGAGATCGCCACCACGATCGCCACGGTCCGGGCGGCGGTGCCGGGCATCGAGATCAGCGTGTCGGCGCACGTTTCCGGCAACGCCTCGATGATCGCCAGCTGGGCACCGCTGGCGGCGGGGCGTCCGGACATCGCCAGCGTCCACGTCGGGCAGCCGGGCTGGCGCGTGCTCGCCCAGGCCCTGCACCAGGTCAACGTCGGCGTCGAGCTGGTCGTGCGGGACCTGGCGGACCTCGGCGAACTGCCACCGGGCACCAGCCGGATCACCGTCACCGCGACCCGGCAGACGGCGGAAACGCTGCTGCAGCGGGTCGAACCGCTCGGCCTGCCGATCCTGTTGCACGGCAAGGACGACGAGGCCTGGCCGGTCTTCGGTTACGCCGCGACGCTCGAACACCACGTGCGCATGGGGCTGGAAGACACGCTGCTGATGCCCGACGGCCGCCAGGCCAGGAACAACGCCGAGCTGATCGCGATGGCCAGGCGAAACCAGAAGGCCAAGGCGCCGAGCTAGTCCGGCAGTACGACCGCGACGATCCCGGCCAGGTGCGCCAGCCGTGCCACCTCGGCGGCGCGGAACATCGGCCCGCCGGGACGTCCGACGACCAGCACCCGGTCCGGCTTGCCCAGCGGCGTGGCGGCGAGTTCGGTGCCCAGCTCGCGCCAGGTCTCCGGCACCCACTCCTCCTCGCCGTCGAGCACGGTCGCGCGCTCCAGCGGGAACCACGGCACGTCCGCCATCCGGGTCTCCGGGGCGGCGGACGACGAGGTCAGCCGGTTGATGCCGGTGCCCTCGGGGCCGACGACGACGGCCCAGCCGGCGCGGATGATCTTCGGGACGCCCTCGGTGAAGACCTCGAGGCCCTTCTGCGGCTCGTCGGCGATCTCCTCGACCAGTTCGAGCTCGCGATGGGTGTCCAGGATGCCGGCGTAGGGGCGCACCGCGTCGACCTCGACGCCGTCGACGGACTCGGCCGCGGTGATCAACGTGTCGGGCAGGCGGCCGGACGGCAGCTCCACGACGAGGTCGTCGATGGCCACGCCGGAACCGCGTTCCACCACGTCGACGCTGAGTATGTCCGCCCCGATCTCGCCCAAAGCCGTTGCGACCGCGCCGAGGGTGCCGGGACGGTCCGGGAGCTGGACCCGGATCAGGAACGACAAGGTGAACGCCTCCATAGCTCGTGCGCGAGACCCCGCGTCTCGCGCCGTTGCCGGTCGGTGATTCTCGCAGACGCATCCTCAACGCATGACCTGCTGTCCGCGTTGCGGAACGGTTAAGTTGAGCGGTCGGTCGGTAACCCGTTCGAAGACGCTGCTGACCAGCCCATAGACTCACGGGGTTCCCGATTCGAATCCCGACCCTACGGGGGTTGACAGGAGTGCCCAGCATCTCCCGCGACGAGGTCGCGCACCTGGCGAAGCTCGCCAGGCTGGCTGTTACCGAGGACGAGCTCGACTTGTTCGCCGGACAGCTCGACGTGATCCTCCAGTCGGTGGCCACCGTTGGCGACATCGCCACGGCCGACATCCCGCCGACGTCGCACGCCGTTCCGCTGACCAACGTCTTCCGCGAGGACGTGGTCCGTCCGAGCCTCGGTCAGCAGCAGGCGCTCTCAGGCGCTCCTGAAGCCGAGGACGGCCGGTTCCGCGTGCCCCGCATTCTGGGTGAGGAAGCATGACCAACGACCTGATCCACACCACCGCGGCCGAGCTCGCCGCGAAGATCCACAGCGGTGAGGTCTCGTCCGTCGAGGTCACGCAGGCCCACCTGGACCGCATCGCCGAGACCGACGGCAAGGTCCGCGCCTTCCTGCACGTCGACGCCGAGGGCGCGCTCGCGCAGGCCCGCAAGGTCGACGATGCCGTCTTGGCCGGCAAGGCCGTGTCACCGCTCGCCGGTGTGCCGCTCGCGCTCAAGGACGTCATGACGACCGAGGGCGTGCCCACGACGGTCGGTTCCAAGATCCTCGAGGGCTGGCTGCCGCCGTACGACGCGACGGTGACCCGCAAGCTCAAGGAAGCCGGCGTCGTCATCCTCGGCAAGACGAACATGGACGAGTTCGCCATGGGTTCGTCGACCGAGAACTCGGCGTACGGCCCCACGCACAACCCGTGGGACCTCGAGCGCATCCCCGGCGGCTCCGGCGGTGGCTCGTCCGCCGCGCTGGCCGCCCTGCAGGCGCCGCTCGCGATCGGCACCGACACCGGCGGCTCGATCCGCCAGCCCGGCGCGGTCACCGGCACCGTCGGCGTGAAGCCGACTTACGGCGGTGTCTCCCGCTACGGCCTGGTGGCTTTCTCCAGCTCGTTGGACCAGGCCGGTCCGTGTGCCCGCACGGTGCTCGACGCCGCGCTGCTGCACGAGGTCATCGCGGGCTACGACCACATGGACTCCACGTCCATCAACGCCCCGGTGCCGCCGGTCGTCGCCGCTGCCCGCGAGGGTCTGACCGGCGACCTGTCCGGCCTGCGCGTCGGTGTCGTCACGCAGTTCGCCGGTGAGGGCTACCAGCAGGGCGTGCTGCGCAGCTTCCAGGCCGCCGTGTCACAGCTCAAGGAGCTCGGCGCGGAGGTCGCGGACGTGTCGTGCCCGAGCTTCGACTACGCGCTGCCCGCGTACTACCTCATCGCGCCGAGCGAGTGCTCGTCGAACCTCGCCCGGTTCGACGCCATGCGCTACGGCCTGCGCGTCGGCGACGACGGCACGCGCAGCACCGAGGAGGTCATGTCGCTGACCCGCGAGGCCGGTTTCGGCCCGGAGGTCAAGCGCCGCATCATGATCGGCACGTACGCGCTGTCGTCCGGCTACTACGACGCGTACTACGGCTCGGCGCAGAAGGTCCGCACGCTGATCACGCAGGACTTCGCGAAGGCGTTCGAGAACTTCGACGTGCTCATCTCGCCGACCACGCCGACCACGGCGTTCAAGATCGGTGAGCGCACGAACGACCCGATGGCCATGTACCAGGCCGACCTCTGCACGATTCCCGCGAACCTCGCGGGCACCCCGGCCATGAGCGTGCCGAGCGGTCTGTCCGATGAGGACGGTTTGCCGGTCGGTCTGCAGATCATGGCTCCGGCGCTGCAGGACCACCGCATGTACCGGGTCGCCGCGGCCTACGAGGCGGCGCGTGGCGCGTTCGGAGGTCCGTCGCTGTGAACATCAAGAAGGCGCGGGGTCTCCTCGGTCTGGCCGGTGCCGTCGCGGGAGCCGTGGGAGCGTTCTCCGGCTTCCGGAACGCCCGTGCGAAGAATGACAAGCTGCTCTTGGCGAACGCGATCGCCAGCATCGCCGTGGCGGTCACCGGTGCGGCGCTGGCCGTTCGTGCTCTGCGGAAGGACGAGTTGGCATGACCTCTCTGGTTGAGCTGATGGACTACGACGAGGTCATCGAGAAGTACGACCCCGTCCTGGGCCTCGAGGTGCACGTCGAGCTGCACACCAACACGAAGATGTTCTGCGGCTGCGCCAACGTCTTCGGCGGCGAGCCGAACACCAACACCTGCCCCACGTGCCTCGGCCTGCCGGGCTCGCTGCCGGTGGTGAACGGCAAGGCCGTCGAGTCCGCGATCCGCATCGGCCTCGCGCTGAACTGCGAGATCGCCGAGTGGTGCCGGTTCGCCCGGAAGAACTACTTCTACCCGGACATGCCGAAGAACTTCCAGACGTCGCAGTACGACGAGCCGATCGCCTTCAACGGCTGGCTCGACGTGACGCTGGACGACGGCGAGGTCATCCGGGTCGAGATCGAGCGCGCGCACATGGAGGAGGACACCGGCAAGTCGCTGCACGTCGGTGGCGCCACCGGTCGCATCCACGGCGCCGAGCACTCGCTGCTCGACTACAACCGCGCCGGCGTGCCGCTGATCGAGATTGTCACGAAGATGATCCCGGGCACCAAGGAGCGCGCTCCCGAGGTCGCCCGCGCGTACGTCACGGCACTGCGCGACCTGCTCAAGGCGCTCGACGTGTCCGACGTCCGCATGGACCAGGGCTCGCTGCGCTGCGACGCGAACGTCTCGCTCTCGCCGAAGACCACCGGCGCGCTGGGCACCCGCACCGAGACCAAGAACGTCAACTCGCTGCGCAGCGTCGAACGCGCTGTCCGCTTCGAGATGACGCGCCAGGCCGCGGTGCTCTCCTCCGGCGGCGAGGTCATCCAGGAGACCCGTCACTTCGACGAGTCCTCTGGCAGCACGTCCTCGGGCCGCAAGAAGGAGACGGCGGAGGACTACCGCTACTTCCCGGAGCCCGACCTGGTCCCGATCGCGCCGTCGCGCGAGTGGGTCGAGGAGCTGCGCGGCACCCTGCCCGAACTCCCCTGGGAGCGCCGCGCGCGCATCCAGAAGGACTGGAACCTCACCGACGAGGTGCTCCGCGACCTGGTCAACGCCGGTGCGCTGGACCTCATCGAGGCCACCGTCGTGGCCGGCGCGAAGCCGGACGAGGCCCGCTCCTGGTGGGTGTCGTACCTCGCCCAGCAGGCCAACACCCGCGGCGTCGAGCTGTCCGGCCTGCCCATCACGCCCGCCCAGGTGGCGCGCGTGATCGAGCTGGTCAACACGGGCGCGTTGACCAACAAGCTCGCCCGCGAGGCCGTCAACGGCGTGCTCGAAGGCGAAGGCTCCCCGGACGAGGTCGTCGAGAAGCGCGGCCTCAAGGTCGTCTCGGACGACTCGGCCCTGGAAAAGGCCGTCGACGAGGCCCTCGCGGCCCAGCCGGACGTCGCCCAGAAGATCCGCGACGGCAAGATCCAGGCGGCCGGCGCCATCGTCGGCGCGGTCATGAAGGCCACCAAGGGTCAGGCCGACGCGGCCCGCGTTCGCGAGATCGTGGTCGCACGCTGCTCGTAGATACATAATCGAAGCAAAAATCACAAAGGGTCACCTGTTTGTGCAGGTGACCCTTTGTGATCTTAGGCCGACCGAGTGGCTGTTAGCTAAATGAGACGTATACCCGTAGCCGTGTGTGCGACTCTTTCTGACGCACCCATCTGGGGGGATGGGAAGTAAATAGTCCAAACGAGGGGGGAACCTCATGACCGGCCAGCGTGAAGGCTTCATCGGCGACATCCTGGACAAGGTCAAGGACCTGGTCACGGACGACGAGCCCAGGGACCCGAAGCCGAAGGAAGACGACCCGATTCTGGTTCCGCAGTGCTGCGGCCCGATGCCTCCTGGCCACCCGTTGGTCGGCTTGCCGGTCGAGCACGACGCGAAC
Organism: Lentzea alba; assembly: GCF_011067745.1. Taxonomy (GTDB): domain Bacteria; phylum Actinomycetota; class Actinomycetes; order Mycobacteriales; family Pseudonocardiaceae; genus Lentzea; species Lentzea alba. The sequence goes on along the minus strand of NZ_JAAMPJ010000001.1, from coordinate 536,000 downwards.
TGCCCGAACCACCCGGACAATCTGGCCGACGACGAGAAGGCCAGCTAGTCACACTCTGCGGTGTCCGTCGACCAGGTCTGCGCCTGGTTGGCGGACAGCGCCATTCGGACGCATGTGGTGTGATGATCACATGCCCGCTCGTGCCTTGGACACAGCGCGCGAGTTGTACCAGAAGGGATGGGCGGAGCAGGCGAAGTACCGCTTTCCGCCCGCCATCCGCCTTCTCAAGCGTGCACTCGTGCACGCTGACCGCGCCCCGGACAGACCGGAACGGACGGAGCTGCGGGCCCGCATTCTGTACACCCTGGGGCGGTGTCTCGGCGAGACGAGCGGTTTGGACGCCGCCGTCGAGCTGTTCGACCAGGCACGGCGTGAGATCGACCTGATCACCGATCCGTGGCTTCGCGTGTTGCTGCAGGGTAATGCCGACTGCAACCACGGCGGCGTGATCATGCGCATGGGTCAGCCGGAGCAGGCGGTCCAGTGGTTCAGCCCGTTCATCACGTTCGCCGAGGACGCGATTCGGACGTCGCCTGAGCGGATCGATTTGGAGTGGGCCCAGCGGCTCGCCGTGTGTTTGACCGGCAGGGCCTACTCGAACGCCGCCATTCGCAGGAGTGAGCTCGCCATCGCTGACTTGGAGCGGGTGGCCGTCCTCAGCCGCGAATACAGTCTGGACGACATCTATCCCTACTCGGTCGTGGCACTCGCCAACAACTACAAGCAGAGCGGCAACCTCGTCGAGGCCCTGCGGCACTATGAGAAAGCCGAACGGGTTTTCCGCGCGACCCAGCAGCCGTCGGTGCTCGCCGGCGTCCAGCTTCTGCACGCCGAGGCCCTGCTGATGGTCGGGATGTCCGACGACGTCGGCAGAATGCTCGACGAAGCGTTGCCGTTGCTGCGTCGGGAAAAGGTCAGCCAGGACATCGCGGAGGTCGAGATGTACCGCGCGTCGGCGGCCCTTCTCGACGACCAGTTCGCCCTGGCCCGCCGGATGGCGAAAGCCTCGATGCGCAAGCTGGAGAAGCGTGCCAGTACCTGGTGGATGATGGCCGCGCTGATCGAACTCTGGGCCCATGCCATGCAGGCGAAGCGCGTGACCAACGCGTTGGTGCACAAGGCGTTGACTCTCTCCGCGCACCTGGCGGCCAACCACCTGCTCGATGAGGCCTCGCTCGCCAAGGTGCTCGCCGCACGACTCGAGGTTCGCAGAGGCAGGCTTGCCGAGGGGGAGGCTCTGCTGAAGCAGCTGCCTGGGCCTCGTGCGGTCACCCCGCTCGACCACCGCATGCAACGCAGGCTGGTGCTCGCAGAGCTCGCTGTTGCCAAGGGAGATCGCCGCACCGCGTTGCTGCACGCGCGCAAGGGCCTCGACGAGCTCGGTCTGGTGCGTGATCAGCTGGGCGGGCTGGAACTGGTGTCCGCGACCGCGGTGCACGGCCGTGAACTGCGTGAGTTGGCGATCCGTCTGGCACTGGAGAGCAACAACGCGCGCCAGGTGTTCGTGTGGCTGGAGCGCACCAGAGCACAGGCCTATCGCTACGAACCGCTGGAACACATGGAGAACAGCGAACTGGCCGAGCGCATCGCCGAGGTGCGTGGACTAGGCCGGGAGCTGATGCGAGCGGGTTTGGACGGCAGGCCGACCGCCGAGTTGCGAGGCGAGCTGGTGAAAGCGCAGCGCGAGGCCAACCGACTGGGTTGGCACGCCCAGCGGTGGGGGCGGACGCGGCCGATGGCGTCCATCAGCGAGGTCCTCGCTGAACTAGGTGAACGGGCGATGGTCAGTTTTGTGGTGTCCGGTGGCGCCATGGTGGCCGTCGTGCTCGCGGGTGGCCAGGTGCGGATGGTGCGGCTCGGTGCCGCGCACGAGGCGCTCGAAGGGGCACAGAAGCTCCACTTCGACCTCAACGCGCTGGCTCCCGACTATCTGCAGCCACCGTTGGTGCAGGTCATCGGAGCGTCCGCGCGCAAACAGGCAGACGCGCTCGACACGTTGCTGATCAAGCCCCTGACTCATCTCATCGGCGAGCGGGAGTTGGTTGTCGTCCCGACCGGCCCCCTCTACGCGGTGCCCTGGGGTGTTCTCCCCAGCCTGCACGGCCGTCCGGTTGTTACGGCGCCGAGCGCCACCGCTTGGCTTGCGGCGACTCAGGCCGACAAGCCGAAGGCCGACCGGGTGCTGCTGGTCAGGGGCCCGAGTCTGCAGTTCGGGGATGGCGAGTTGGACCGGTTGGCCGCCTACCACGAGAAGGCCAAGGTCCTGTCGGGTGAGGACGCGACGGCCGCGGAGGTGCTCGCTCACCTCGACGGGGCGGACCTCGTGCACGTTGCGGCGCACGGGGAGCACGAGAACGAGAACGCGTTGTTCTCACGGCTGGAGTTGGTTGACGGGCCGTTGTTCGCGCACGAGCTCGGCAGGCTGCGCAACCCGCCGGCGCATGTGGTGCTGGCGGCCTGTTCGCTGGCTCTCAACCGCATCAGGCCTGGGGACGAGGCGCTCGGGTTCGCCGGCGCGATGCTGGCGGGTGGCACCAGGACCGTGGTCGCGGCGGCCAGCAAGGTGGGCGACGAGGCGAGTGCGGCGGCGATGGCGGACTACCACCGGGCTCTCGTTGCGGGGGCCGCGCCGGCGGTCGCGCTCGCGGAGGCGATGGCGAAGGACCCGTTCCGGCGGCCGTTCCTCTGTCTGGGGTCTGGCTAGGCCGTTCGAGTGGTTGTACGAAGTGCGGTGAAATGAACGCGCTGGTCAGTGGTGATTTGTACCCCTGATTGTGGCGTCGGTTGGTGAACTTTTCTCGCTCGGCCGCGAGTTTCTGTGTCACTCTCGTCGTTCAGGTCTTGACCGAGGGGAAACAACGGCCCGCCTATCGGCTCTAGTCGATGCGCGGGCCGTTGTGCGAGAAACGTCTGCATGCGCAGAACTCTGCTCGCTGTTCTTCTGGCGGTCACCGCTGTGGTGGCGGCGCCCGTCAACGGAACAGCGCAACCGACAGCACCCACATCTCCGGTCGCTGACCGAGAGCCCGGAAACGGGCCCGAGCGCAACGAAATCGCCGCCGTCGACACGGTGAACGCTAACCTCGTCCTGGCTCAGGGGGAGAACCAGGCCGACCGCTACCAGGGCTATCCGCGCCGGACGAAGCTGCGGACCTACCCCGAGAACCCGGCTGACAAGACCATCAAGCTCAACCTGGCGCCGTACCACTCGCTCGCGCCGAAGCTGAACGCGTTGCAGCAGAAGAGCAACCGGATCTCGGTGGAGGTCGCCGGCCAGTCCGGGCTCGGCCGCGACCTGTACCTGGTCACGCTGACCGCGCCCGAGAGCCCGGCGGAAACCCGCCTGCAGGAACAGTTCCGGGCGAACATCGAAGAGGGACGCAAGGTTCCGGCCGGCCTGTACAAGGCGCCGATCTGGATCAACAACAACATCCACGGCGACGAGTGGGAGGGCACCGACGGCGCGCTGCGGGTCATCGAGCACCTCGCCACCTCGAACGACCGCGAGACGCAGAACCTGTTGCGGCGCAGCAGGATCTACTTCAACCTCACAGCTAACCCGGACGGTCGCGTCGCGGGCACCCGGCAGAACAACGCGGGCTTCGACCTCAACCGCGACTTCGTCACGAGCTCGCAGCCGGAGAACCGGGCGATGCGCGAGATGGTCGAGAACACCCAGCCGTTGATGATGCTGGACGAGCACGGGTACGTGGAGAACACGCTCATCGAGCCGACCACCCCGCCACACGGCCAGAACTACGACTTCGACCTCTACATCAAGCACGGCCTGGCCAACGGCCTCGCGATGGAGAAGGGCGTGCAGGGGCTGGGGCACCCGGAGGCGGCGAAGCCGGAGATCCCGTTCCGCGACTACGACCCCGGCGTGTGGGACGGCTGGGCGCCGATCTACACCGCGCAGTACTCGATGTACCACGGCGCCATCTCGTACACGATCGAGATCCCGCAGCAGGTCAACCGGCAGGCGTACGACACGCTGCCGGCGGCCGAGTTGCAGCGCCGGGCGAAGATCAACACCGACGTCGTCGAGTCCACCATCAAGACCACGCTCGACTACGTGGACGACCACCGCGGCGACCTGATCTCCAACCAGGTCGAGATGTTCCGCCGCGGCAAGGCGGGCGAGCCGCAGCGCGAGATCCCGGACGGGTTCGTCCCGGGCTTCGGGCCGGAAGACCGCTACCGCACGGAGTTCCCGCGCGCCTACGTGATCACGAACGACCGCTCGGCGCCCGCTGCGGCCCGGCTCGTCGACCTCCTGGTCGCCCACGACGTCCGGGTCGAACGTGCGGAGAAGCCCTTCACACTGGGTGGTAAGCGTTATCCGGCCGGGGCGTACGTGGTCGACATGCACCAGCCGAAGCGCGCGCTCGCGAACGTGATGCTGGAGCAGGGCAGCGACATCAGCGCCAAGGTCCCGGTGATGTACGACATCTCCGGCTGGAGCCACCGCCTGCTCTGGGGTGCGTCGATCGACATCTACAAGAACGGCGCGTTCAACTTCAACGGCAAGAACGTCGTCGCGGCGGCCCCGACCGGCAGCGTCGACGCCGCTCCCGGCGCAGACCTCGCGCTGACGCTGAACGACGCCAAGGACGCCAACGCCGTCAACGACCTCCTCGGCCGCGGCATCACGCTGCGCCGCCAGGACGACGGCACCGTCGTGGTCCCGGCCGCGGAAAGGCTCGCCGCGAAGGAGGTCTCCGACCGCTACGGCGTCCGGTTCACCTCCGCCAAGCCGGGCGGAACGGCGTTGCAGCGCAAGGTGATCGCGGCCGCGGTCGGCCCGGACGAACTGCAGGCCCTGCGGGAGTCCGGGTTCGACGTCCGCACGATCTCCACGAACGTGCTTAACGCCGGCTTCGACTGGTCGCGGATCGACGTGCTGTTCGTGTCGTCCGGCCTGAACTACGCGCAGCTCAACGCGACGGCCAAAACGGCGCTCGACGAGTTCCTGAAGCGCGGCGGCGTGGTCTCTCGCGGCGCGACGGGCAGCAAGTTCAACGTCGACGCCAACCTGCTCCAGGCCACGCCGGTCGCGGGCTGGGAGGACGCCAACGGTGTCGTGAACGTGGTCAACGGCAACGGTCCGATCGGCACCGGTGCCCTGCCGCACTCGTTCGTCTACTCCCCGCAGTGGTTCACGAACCTCGGCACGGGCGTGACGGTCGAACAGCGCTATGGCAGCACGGTGATCGCCGCAGGTCACTGGCGTCCCCGTGACGACGGCACCGGCGGCCAGGACGCTGCCGCAGGTCAGGCGGCGGTCGTCTCCGGCACCACCACCAACGGCGCCAAGGTCGTCCTCTTCGGCACCGAACCGATGTTCCGCAACCACCCGAAGGGCCTCTACGCCCAGGTCGCGCGAGCCATTTTCTGGTCCGGCACCCGCTAGTTGAAACCATGGGGGGCACATTCATGGACCTGACGTCCATGAATGTGCCCCCCATGGTCAGTGAGCTGGGGGTGGCAGGAAGCCGTGGGCGGACAGGTCGAACCAGTTGCCCTCCGGGTCGATGGCGCGGTACTCGGCGAACGGGCGGTCGCCGCCGCGTAGGGCGGGGCGAGGTTCGAGGGTTTCCAGGTAGGGCTCGACGGAGTCGACGTGGAAGCCGAAGTGGTTGAAGCCGGTGGGGACGTCCCCGTCGAGGCGTTGCTGGATGAGAGCCAGGTTGACGTACCCGTCGGTGACGAAGTGACTGCCGTCCGGGTCGGTGTGGAACAGCTCCATCCCGAACCGCGAGGTGTAGAAGTCGGCCATCTCCTTCGCGTCCTGCACGACGAACGCGATGTGCCGCAACCGGGGCCTGGTCATGACTTTCCCTTCGGGATCATGTTGTGGAACGCGGCGATCTCCCACCCGTCCGCGCGCCGCACGACGACGGCCTGTGCGTGAGTGGTGATCCCCGCCGGGGCGATGGACGACGTGACGTGCACGACCGAGACGTCGTCGGTCAGCGGCCTGATCAGGCTGATCTCGGTGGTCAGCTTGGTGTCGCGGTACGGCCCGGCGAACAGCTGGCCGTGCCCCTGCGCCACGGCTCGCCGCCCGAAGAGCTCCTCGCCGCGCACGGTCACGAAGTCGACGTCCTCGGCGAAAACTGAAGCGAACGTCTCGCCGTCACCAAGGGCCCAGCCCTGCTCCATGCGTTGCCACAGCGAGTAGATCTGTTCGGTCATGAGTGGTTCATCCTCAACGGCAGGCGCAGGCACTCGGCGTCCCACGCGGCAAGCGAGTAGTAGAGGCCGCCGTGGCGGCGTTCGAGGTAACAGACGACGTTCACGGGCCATCCGCTGTTGCGGAACATGTGCTCGTCCATCGGCGTCGGGCTGTCGCTCAACGGCCGGTCGCGCTCGCACTCGGGACCGAGCCGGTGCCAGTCCGGGTGCAGGTGGATCGAGCCGAGAACGTCCAGACCGGCCGCATCGGCCGTGCGCGTGATCGTCAGCAGGTCGGCGGGATCGAGCCACCACGCCCGCACCGGGTTCTCGTACGCCGTGCCGAACCGCGGCACGATCGTCGACGAGAACTCCTCGCGTGCCGAAGGGTCGGTCAGGCGCGCGTTGCGACCGAACGCGACCTCCTGGACCACCGCCTCCGGACCCGCGTTGAGGCCGAGCAGCACCGCGAAACACGGCCTCGGTTCATCCTCGGTGATGAACGAGTATTCGGCGGACGCGGCCTCCAGAAACGTTTTCACAGCGCGGTCCGAAAACAGCACCGCCTCGGTGCGCGTCGGGCGCTCGGCCAATTCCATCACGTGAGCGAACGTATCGATACGCCCGAGTCTCACGCGAGAATCCGGAGGGTGTTGGGGCTATTACATTCAGCGATAACATCAGGCGCATGCGTCTCGAAGTGCGGCATCTCGAACTGGTCGTGGCGATCGCCGACTGCGGCAGTCTGCGCAAGGCGGCCGCACGCCTGCACCTCACCCAGCCCGCGGTGACGACGCAGCTCAAACGCATCGAGGACCACCTGGGCGGCGCGTTGTTCGTGCGCTCGGCCGACGGTGTGCGACTCACGCCGACCGGAGCGGATTTCGTGCAGGAGGCACGGTCGATGCTCACGCAACTGGTCACGCTGGAACGCGTAACGCGCCGTAACGCGCACAGTTCCGGCGCTCCTACCAGGCTCGCCGGAATCCCCGCCTATCACTTCGGACTACTCGTCGGGGCGTTGAAAGACAACGTGACGAGTCGCACCATCAAGGAGACCGGGACGCTCACCGCGTTGCTCACCACCGGCGAACTCGACATAGCCGTGCTGCGCCGATTTCCGGGAACTCCGCTTTCGCTACCGCCGAACGTGGGACATCGCCTGCTCACCCGCGAACCGCTGTTCGTCGGCGTGCCCGACCACCACCCGTACGCGAACGAGCCCGAGATCCCGCTCGAAGCCCTCGCCGACGACAAGTGGGTCATGCCCGAGCCGGACGACAGCGGCATGAACGCCCACTTCGCCCGCGAGTGCGCGGCGGCCGGGTTCGAACAGCGGATCGCGCACTTCAGCAGCGAGCCGCACGTCGCGCTGACGTTGATCAGGGAGTCCGGCGCGGTGTGCCCGCTCTACCCGGTCGGCGGCACCCCACCGGGCGTCGCCAGGCTGCCGATCACCGGGAACCCGCTGGTCCGCGAGGTCGTGCTGGCCTGGCGGCTCGACGCACCGGTCGCGGAGGAGATCGACGACCTGTGCGACCAGGTCGCGGCCGGGTACCTGAAGCTGGTGGACGAGAGCGAGGTCTACGCGCGCTGGTGGCGCACAGGTGGCGAAGCCTTCGCCACTTAGTCTTTACCGGGGATCTCGCTGTCCGAACGCACGATGATCGCGACCCTGTCGTCCGACGACACGGGCTGGCCACCGGCCTTGTTGACGGTGCCGACGAGCACGGCCGAGTCGTTGATCTGCTCCATCGGCCCGATCCGGCCGAACCCGGTGCCGTCCTCCTGGGTGGGGGTCGGCTTGCCGGTGAACGCACCGGATTCGTTCATCGGCAGGTTCTGGACGCTCGGCGTCTTGGCCGTGGCGACCCACAGCACGTTCGACAACGACGCGCAGCCCATCACGCCCGGCCGGTCCGGCCAGGTCCACGCGGCGTCACCGAGCTTGCCCGGGTTGACCCGGTAGACGGCGTCGTAGTTCGCCGACCAGTCCGTCACCCAGATCTTCTGGGTGTCCGCCGACACGCACAGGCCGCCGGGCTGGCGCAGTCCCGACGTGACGACGGCGCTGCCGGCCGTCGGGTTGCCCTGGGCGGGCTGGCCGGAGCCGTCGATGCGCAGCACCTTGCCCGCGAGCGAGGTCGGGTCGGCGGCCAGCGCCGGGTTGCCCGCGTCACCGGTGGCGACGAGGAGCGCGCCCTTGCGGTCGCTCGCCAGCGCGCCGCGGTTGCCGGACGGTCCCTTGGGGATGCCGGTGAGGATGGGCTTGGGGGTGTCACCGGGCGCGATGCGCAGCACTCGGTTGTCCGTCGCGGTCGTCACGTAGACGTACGCGAGCTGGTCCTCGGCGAACGTGGCCGACAGCGCGAGGCCGGTGAGCCCACCGTCGGTCGACGCGTCCACCTCGAACTGGGCGATCACGACCGGGTCGACGTCCTTGGTGACCTTGACCAGGCGCCCGCCGCGTTCCGTCGCGTAGGCCGCGACGCCACCCTTGGCGTCCGCGCCGATCGGGGCGACGCCGGTGACGGTGTTGAGACAGGTGGCGATCACCAGCGGGTGGTAGTCCTTGCACCCCTGCGGCGGCGGCACGCTCGTCTGCGGCTGGTTGCGGCCCTGCTCGCCCGGCGACGGCCGGAACTCGCCGGGCAGCTCGGGCTTCGGGCCCGCCTGCGGGGTCAGCTGTGGTTGCGCGCTCCAGCTCGTCGGTGCCGGCTCGTCGGGAAAGCTCGCACAGCCCCCTGCCAGTAGACAGGCGGCGGCCAACAACGCGATGGAACGAACCACGACTCCCAGGCTATGTGTGCGACCGTGAACCCGGGGTGAACGCCTCCGAAGTCGCGAAGTCGACGGCACGCACCCGGTCCAGCAGCAGGTCGAGCTCGGCCGAGACGGTTTCCGGTGCCTCCAACGGCAGGTAGTGGCTGCACGGCAACACCCTCAGCCGTGCCTGGGGCAGCTTGCCGACGGGACCGGACATGCTCTCCGTCGTCGCCAGCACGTCGTCGCGACCGGCGAGCAGTGTGACGGGGCACACGATCGGGCTGAGGTCCTGGCGCCGCGTCTCGCCCAGCGCGAGCGCCAGCGTGAAGTACCAGCGCCAGTCGTGCTGCAGGAACCGGCTGACCGCCTGCGTCACGGCCTCCGGGTCGCTGCTCGGCTTGATCACGCCGGTGTGCCGCAGCAGGAACGTCGTCAGGTCCGTCACCGGGACGCGGTGCAGCACGCTGTCCAGCAGCGGACCGGCCTGCTTGAGCATCCGCGTGCCCAGGGTGCCGACGAGCCGGCGGACGTTCTTGGGGATCACCGGCAGCATCGCGTCGAACGAGTCGCCCGGCGCGCCCGCGACGAGCAGCAGACCCGCCACCCGTTCCGGATGACGCAACGCGAGTTCGGCCGCGATCGTGACGCCCATCGACCAGCCCATGACGACGCACCGTTCGACGCCCGCGTCGTCCAGCACGGCGAGCGCGTCCGAAACGTGGTCGTCCAACGAGATGTTGCGCTCGTCGACTGGCCGGTCCGACCCCATCGTGCCGCGCATGTACCAGCTGAGCAGGCCGCCGCGGTCGGTCAGCGACGGCCACGACTCCGGTCCGGAACCCACGCCGGGACACAGCAGCACCGGCGGACCTTCGCCCGACGCCTGCCACGTCCGGATCTTCGTGCCATCCCACGAGATGACGTCGTGCTCCCGCATGACGGACATTCTGACGTACTTTGGCGTCGTGACGCTCACCGTGCTCGTGCCAGATGATTTCGGAGTTCAGGCGCTGTCTCAGGTGGACGGTGCCCGGCCGGTCCGCTACACGCCGGGGGAGCCGCTCCCGCCGGAAGGGACGGACGCCGTGGTCCTGGTGCCGAAGTTCCTCGCAGGGACCGATCCGCGCGACGTGTTCGCGCAGCTGCCGAACCTCAAACTCGTGCAGCTGCTGAGCGCGGGCGCGGAGAACTTCGTCGGCAAGGTGCCGGACGGTGTGATGCTTTCCACTTGTCGCGGAGCTCACGGCGGCAGCACCGCGGAGTGGGCCGTCGGCGCGTTGCTGGCTATATACCGAGACTTCCTCGTTTTCGAAAAGTCCCGCGTCGAGGGCCGCTGGGACTACCACCTCACGGACACCTTGCAGGGCAAGAAGGTTCTGATCGTCGGCGCGGGCGACCTCGGCGAGCAGTTGCAGCGGCGCCTCGAACCGTTCGACGCGTCGGCCGTGCTGGTCGGCCGCACCGCCCGTGACGGCGTGCGCGGCGTGGACGAGCTGCCGGCGCTGCTGCCGGAGTTCGACGTGGTGGTGATCTTCACGCCGATGACCGAGGAGACCAGGCACCTGGTCGACGCCGAGTTCCTGGCCGCGATGAAGGACAACGCGATCCTGGTCAACGGCGCCCGCGGCCCCGTGGTCGACACCGGTGCGCTGCTCGCGGAGCTGAATTCCGGGCGACTGCGCGCGGCCCTCGACGTGACCGATCCCGAACCACTTCCCGCCGATCATCCACTGTGGACCGCGCCGGGGTTGTTCCTCACCCCGCACGTGGCCGGATCCTGCACGGGGCATGTGCAGCGCGCCTACGCCATCGTGGCGTCGGAGATCGCGCGCTATGTTGCGGGTGAACGGCCGCGCAATCTCGTGAGTGGGAGCTACTAGTCCATCTGGGGCAACTCGGGCTGCCGTTCGGCCCTCGCGCGCCCGCGCGAGGCCCCCTAGCGTGCGGGCGTGGCTACTCACGACAAAGGCTCGACCACATCGAGCGCTTTCTCCGACGACTCGTTCTACTCGAGCAGCGGAGGGGGAGTGCACCACTTCGACGACAGCACGACCAGAGTCGGCGAAGGCGCCGGGTCGCCCTACGACTCGACGACGAGCGCGTTCGACACGACGGCTTACACGCCGCTGGACAAGTCCACTGTGGACAAGCCCGCGTTCGCGGACGAGGACCCGTTCGACGACGACCGCAAGAAGTTCGGCTGGACCGCCGGGCCGGACATCGGCCTGCTCGGGTTGCGCGCCGTGCTGGGCGGCATCTTCGTGCTGCACGGCCTGCAGAAGGTCTTCGGGCTCTTCGGCGGTCCCGGCATCAACGGCTTCGCGCAGTCGCTGGAGAAGATGGGCTACCGCGAGTCGGTCGTCCTCGCCTGGGTCACCGGCATCACCGAGCTCGCGGGCGGCAGCCTGCTCGTGCTCGGCCTCTTCACGCCCCTGGCCGCGGCGGGCCTGCTCGCGATCATGGCCAACGTCATCGCGCTGCAGTACAAGGGCGGCTTCTTCGGCCCCAACGGCGTGGAGCTGGAGCTGGCGCTCGCGGGCATGGCGTTCGCGGCGCTGTTCGCCGGACCCGGCCGGGCCGCGCTGGACTACAACCGCAGCTGGTTCCGCCACCCGCTGGCGGCCGGTTTCATCGCACTCCTGCTCGGAGCGGGCGGTGCGGCGGTGACGTACTTCGTGTTCCGGTAGGAAACCCCTGTGCGGAAGAACCTGACGGGAGCGCTGCTCCAGCTCGCTCTGCTGGTGATCGGGATTCCGGTCGTCTACCTGGTGGCGTTCCCGTTCGGTCTCACCGCGAAGTCCCTGCTCCCGCCGCTCGGCTTGCTCGCAGGCCTCGTGGTGAGCGGCATCATGGTCAAAAGAACGAGCCAGCCCGTCAGCGGACCGCTGACGGGCTGGCTCGTGTTCGGCGCCTGTCTGGCGCTTGCGCTTGTTCTTTAGCGGCTCGGGTCGCGCACCGCGCCCGTGGACGCATCCGTCGCCATCCGCGCGTACGCCCGCAGCGCACCCGTGACCGGACGGATCCGGTCCACCGGCTGCCACGGCCGCTCGGAGGCCTCCATCTTGGCGCGGCGCTCGGCCAGCACCTCGTCGTCCACCAGCAGCTCGAGACGCCGCTCGTGCACGTCGATCAGGATCCGGTCGCCGTTCTCGACGAGACCGATCGTGCCGCCGCCCGCCGCCTCCGGCGAGATGTGGCCGATCGACAGGCCCGACGAACCGCCGGAGAACCGGCCGTCCGTGATCAGCGCGCACTTCTTGCCGAGGCCGGAACCCTTGAGGAACGCCGTCGGGTGCAGCATCTCCTGCATGCCGGGGCCGCCGGACGGGCCCTCGTAGCGCACCACGAGCACCTCGCCCGCCTGGATCTCCTTGTTCAGGATCGCCGACACGGCCTGCTCCTGGGACTCGACGACGCGCGCCGGGCCCTCGAAGTGCCACAGCTCCTCGTCGATGCCCGCGGCCTTGATGATCGCGCCGCGCTCGGCCAGGTTGCCGCGCAGCACGGCCAGGCCGCCGTCACGCGTGTAGGCGTGCTCGTTGTCGCGGATGCAACCGCCGGCCGCGTCGGTGTCCAAAGAGGACCAGCGGTTCGACGTCGAGAACGCTTCAGTCGTGCGCACACCACCGGGAGCGGCGTGGAAGAGCTCGACAGCCTCCGGCGACGGGTTCTCCGCCCTGATGTCCCACTTGCCGAGCCACTCCGCGAGGGTCGGCGTGTGCACCGACGTCACGTCGTCGTTGAGCAGACCGGCGCGGTAGAGCTCGCCCAGCAGCGCGGGGATTCCGCCGGCCCGGTGCACGTCCTCCATGTGGTAGTCGGAGTTCGGCGACACCTTGGACAGGCACGGCACGCGGCGGGACAGGTCGTCGATGTCCTGCAGCGTGAAGTCGATCTCGCCTTCCTGCGCGGCGGCGAGGATGTGCAGCACGGTGTTCGTCGAGCCGCCCATGGCCATGTCGAGCGCCATCGCGTTCTCGAACGCCTTGCGGTTCGCGATCGACCGCGGCAGCGCCGACTCGTCGTCCTCGCCGTACCAGCGCCGGCACAGCTCCACGACCACGCGACCGGCATCGGAGAACAGCTCGCGGCGCGCGGCGTGGGTGGCCAGCGTCGAACCGTTGCCCGGCAACGACAAACCGAGAGCCTCGGTCAGGCAGTTCATCGAGTTCGCGGTGAACATGCCGGAGCAGGAACCGCACGTCGGGCACGCGGAGCGCTCGACCTCGCTCAGCCCCTCCTCGTTCACGGCGGGAGAGGCCGACGCGGAGATCGCGGTGATCAGGTCGGTCGGCGCGACGGCGACGCCCTCGACGACGACGGCCTTGCCGGCCTCCATCGGCCCGCCGGACACGAACACGACGGGGATGTTGAGCCGCATCGCCGCGTTCAGCATGCCGGGGGTGATCTTGTCGCAGTTCGAGATGCAGACGATCGCGTCGGCCTGGTGCGCGTTGACCATGTACTCGACGGAGTCGGCGATGATCTCGCGGCTGGGCAGCGAGTAGAGCATCCCGCTGTGGCCCATGGCGATGCCGTCGTCGACCGCGATGGTGTGGAACTCGCGCGGCACGCCACCCGCCTCGCGCACGGCCTCGGCCACGATGTCGCCGAGGTCCCGCAGGTGCACGTGACCCGGCACGAACTGCGTGTAGGAGTTGGCGATCGCGATGATGGGCTTGCCGAAGTCGCTGTCCGTCATGCCGGTCGCACGCCAGAGCGCGCGAGCACCGGCTGCGTTGCGGCCGTGCGTGGTGGTGCGAGAGCGGAGCTGAGGCACTGCTCCTCCAGATTCAGTTCAAGAAGAATGCGCGCGGGACGGCCGGGTTAGGCGTCACCAGTCTGGGAGCGGTGCCTCAAAGGTTACTCGTGCGCAGACTCGCCGAGACCAGCAGACAGGCCAGCGCGAGCGTGATGACGTGCACAACCGTGCACCACAGACAGATCTTGCCGATGATCAGGATCTCGGCCGCGACCAGGTACACGACCATGAGCACGCCGACGCCGATCGCGCCCAGCCGCACCCACTTCAGCGCGTCGATCCGCCACGCGAACGGGAGGCAGATCACGGTGAGGAACGCGAAGAACGCCAGCCCGAGGAACGCGACGGGGATGCCGAGGAGCTCCGACTGGTCGCTCGTGGTGACGGTTTCGCAGTCGATCACCGCGTCCGCCGAGCACAGCAGCGCGTTCGCGTCGAAGTGCGTGTACGTCAGATAAGCCGAGGTCAGCAGGCCTGCGATGGACAGCAGCAGGCTCAGCAGCGGAACTCGTTCGATCACTTCTCCGACTCTACGGACTCTTCCTCCGCGGACTCCGCAACCTCTTCTTCAACGATCGTCGGGTCGGGCACGCGGCCGCCACTGACCAACGACAACGCCGGCAGGTGCATGAACCGCACCGCGGGCAGCGTCACCTCGGTGTCGTCCTCCTTGACCGCCTTGAGCCAGCCCTTCTGGACCAGGCGGATGGACTTCACCTCGGACCACTTCAGCGTCGTGGTGCTGAACACACCTCGCGCGACGAGTTCCTCCTCCGTGACCGTCGTGCGGTTGCGGACGACCCAGTACGCGTAGCCGAGCGGCAGAACGTAGAGCGCTTGCAGCCCCGGAGCGAGCCACGCCACAGGCGTCACGCAGATGGCGATCAGACCCGCCGCGAGCAGCGCCGTCGCCGGGATGCGAAAGACCAGCTTCTTCACTCGAAGGATTGTTCCACGTCCACGATCCGGGAATTCCGTCCCGCAGAGTTGACGCCCTCTTGCCAGAGGGGATAACGTCCGCTTCATGCAGCGCACGCTCGTTCTCGTACTTCTCAGGCGCGTCGACGCCTGAGCCGAACAGCCTGCGTCGACGCGCGACCCTCGCACGACCCAACTTCGGGTTGTCGAGGGTTTTTTCGTGTCCGGACCCCGATACCCACGAGGCAATGATGACCAGCGCACCATCGCGACAGGCTTCCGAGCCCACGTCGCCACGTCCAGGTCCGCGGCCCAAACCGGCCCCGCCGACGGGCGCACCGATTCGTGTAACCGGTGCTCAGTCGCTCGTCCGGTCCCTTGAAGCGGTCGGCTGCGAAGTGGTCTTCGGCATTCCCGGCGGGACGATCCTTCCCGCGTACGACCCGCTGCTGGACTCCACGAAGGTCCGGCACATCCTCGTCCGCCACGAGCAGGGCGCGGGACACGCGGCGACCGGATACGCGCAGGCCACCGGCAAGGTCGGGGTCTGCATGGCGACCTCGGGACCGGGTGCGACCAACCTCGTCACCCCGCTCGCGGACGCGAACATGGACTCCGTGCCCGTCGTCGCGATCACCGGCCAGCAGTCGCGGCCGCTGATCGGCACGGACGCCTTCCAGGAGGCGGACATCTGCGGCATCACGATGCCGATCACCAAGCACAACGTCCTCGTGACCGACGCCGCGGAGATCCCGCGGGCGATCGCGGAGGCGTTCCACATCGCGGCGACCGGCCGACCCGGCCCGGTCCTCGTCGACATCCCCAAGGACGTGCTGCAGGAGCAGACCAGCTTCTCGTGGCCGCCCGAGCTGCGCCTGCCCGGTTACCGGCCGACGACCCGGCCGCACGGCAAGCAGGTCCGCGAAGCCGCCAAGCTGATCGTCAACGCCCGCAAGCCGGTGCTGTACGTCGGTGGCGGTGTGATCAAATCCGACGCCCACGCCGAGCTGTTGCGCCTGGCGGAGGACACCGGCATCCCGGTCGTCACCACGCTGATGGCGCGCGGCGCGTTCCCCGACTCGCACGAGCAGCACCTCGGCATGCCCGGCATGCACGGCACCGTCGCGGCCGTCGCGGCGATGCAGAAGTCGGACCTGCTGATCGCCCTGGGCGCCCGGTTCGACGACCGCGTCACCGGCCAGCTGGGCTCGTTCGCGCCGGACGCGCAGATCATCCACGCCGACATCGACCCGGCCGAGATCTCCAAGAACCGCCGTGCGGACGTCCCGATCGTGGGCGACTGCAAGGAGATCATCACCGAGCTGATCGACGCGGTCCGCACCGAGCGCGACGCGGTCAAGGCCGTCGACCTCACGCCGTGGTGGGACACGCTGAACTCGCTGCGCGAGACGTTCCCGCTCGGCTACGACTGGCCGGAGGACGGCACGCTGTCCCCGCAGTACGTCATCGAGCGGATCGGTCAGCTGTCCCCGGCGGACACGATCTACACCGCGGGCGTCGGCCAGCACCAGATGTGGGCCGCGCAGTTCGTGAAGTACGAGCACCCGCGCACGTGGATCAACTCCGGCGGCCTCGGCACGATGGGCTTCGCCGTCCCGGCCGCGATGGGCATCAAGGCGGGCGAGCCCTCGCGCACCGTGTGGGCGATCGACGGTGACGGCTGCTTCCAGATGACCAACCAGGAGCTCGCCACCTGCGCCATCGAGGGCCTGCCGGTGAAGATCGCCGTGATCAACAACGGCAACCTCGGCATGGTCCGGCAGTGGCAGACGCTGTTCTACGGCGAGCGGTACTCCAACACGGATCTGGGGACGCACAAGCACCGCATCCCAGACTTCAAGCTCCTGGCGGAGGCACTCGGGTGTGCCGGTCTGCGCGCCGAGTCGCGCGAGGAGGTGGACGAGGTGATCGCGAAGGCGCTGGAGATCAACGACCGGCCGGTCGTGGTCGACTTCGTCGTCGGCAAGGACGCCCAGGTGTGGCCGATGGTCGCGGCGGGCACCGGCAACTCCGAGATCATGGCCGCCCGCGGCATCCGCCCCCTGTTCGACGAGGATCTGTGATGACCAGGCACACGCTGAGCGTTTTGGTCGAGGACAAGCCCGGTGTGCTCGCACGCGTCGCCGGCCTGTTCTCCCGCCGCGGCTTCAACATCGAGTCGCTCGCGGTCGGCCGCACCGAGTACCCCGACATCTCCCGCATGACGATCGTGGTGTCGGTCGACGAGCTGCCGCTGGAGCAGGTGACCAAGCAGCTCAACAAACTCATCAACGTCATCAAGATCGTCGAGCTGGAGCCCACCGCTTCCGTTCAGCGGCAACTGGTGTTGATTAAGGTTCGTGCGGACGCGACGGTGCGGTCGCAGGTCCTCGAAACCGTTCAGCTCTTCCGCGCGAAGGTCGTCGACGTCTCGCCCGAGGCCGTCACGATCGAGGCCACGGGCACTTCTGAGAAGCTCGACGCCTTGCTGCGCATGCTGGAGCCCTACGGGCTTCGCGAGATCGTCCAGTCCGGCATGGTCGCCATCGGCCGTGGCGCTCGTTCCATCACCGCCACCGCGGTGCGATAAGAAGTTCTAGAGAGGAAATACCGTGAGCGTCGAGATCTTCTACGACGACGATGCCGACCTGAGCATCATCCAGGGCCGCAAGGTGGCCGTGATCGGCTACGGCAGCCAGGGCCACGCCCACGCGCTGTCCCTGCGCGACTCGGGCGTCGAGGTCCGCATCGGCCTGCAGGAGGGCTCCAAGTCCCGCGCCAAGGCCGAGGAAGAGGGCCTGGAGGTCGGCACCCCGGCCGAGGTCTCCGCGTGGGCTGACGTGATCATGATCCTGGCGCCGGACACCGCCCAGCGCCACATCTACGCCAACGAGATCGCCGCGAACCTCAAGGAGGGCGACGCGATCTTCTTCGGCCACGGCTTCAACATCCGCTACGGCCTCATCACCGCACCGTCCGGTGTGGACGTCGCCATGGTCGCCCCGAAGGGCCCGGGCCACCTGGTCCGCCGCCAGTTCGTGGACGGCAAGGGCGTGCCCGCTCTCATCGCCGTCGAGCAGGACGCGTCCGGTGGCGCGCAGGCCCTGGCGCTGTCCTACGCCAAGGGCATCGGCGGCACCCGCGCCGGCGTCATCAAGACGACGTTCAAGGAAGAGACCGAGACGGACCTCTTCGGCGAGCAGGCCGTCCTGTGCGGCGGTGCCTCGGCGCTCGTCCAGGCCGGCTTCGAGGTGCTGACCGAGGCGGGCTACGCCCCCGAGGTCGCCTACTTCGAGTGCCTCCACGAGCTCAAGCTGATCGTCGACCTCATGTACGAGGGCGGCATCGCCCGCATGCGCTACTCGATCTCCGACACGGCCGAGTACGGCGACCTGACCCGCGGCCCGCGCGTCATCACCGCCTCGGTCAAGGAGGAGATGAAGAAGATCCTGGGCGAGATCCAGGACGGCACCTTCGCCTCCGAGTGGGTCGGCGAGGACGACAACGGCCGCGCCAACTACAAGAAGCTGCAGCAGGAGGGCGAGAACCACCCGATCGAGGCGACCGGCAAGAAGCTCCGCGACATGATGTCGTGGGTCGACCGCCCGATCACCGAGACCGCCTGAGTCTTTCCTCATGGGAGGCCCGCGGCGCGCGTGTGACGCGCCGCGGGCGTTTCCGCTCTTTTGGATGCGCTAACTTCTGTCCCATGACCGAAAGTGCGCCGATCTACGACGACAAGGCTCACGTGCGAGGCAACCTCGACCTCCGCGCCGCGGAGTGGAAGCGCCCGCCGGAGCCCGAACCGGAGGACGGCCACGTCGAGATCGCCTTCGTGCCGCACACCGACGGCGCCACCTACGTGGCCATGCGCAACTCCAAGCAGCTGGAACCGGTCCTCGTCTTCACGATGGCCGAGTGGGACGCTTTCGTAGCGGGCGCCAAAGACGGGGAGTTCGACGAGCCCTGGTGAGCAGCCCCAACCCTGCGAACCGATCGCGCGACCGCGGCCCCCGACCGGCCCGCACGTCACTCCCGACGACACGATCCGCGCGGCGACGTGCGCCGGTGGCCGCGATCAACTCTTCTGCCGTCACGAGCACGCCGGTCCGGAGCTCCTCGACCGTGGAGAAGTGCCGGACGGACGTCCCGCGGAGGTCCTCGCGGAATCCGGTCCTGAGTTCTGTCAGGCGCGTCATGAGCGGAAGCTAGCAAGGCGCCGAGGGCCTGGTCAGCCGGTTTTCGCGCGGGGTGGGCTGGCGAGGGTTCCAGCGGAGGGGTCGCCTGGCTTGCGTCGGGTCGCCTTGCGTGGGTGGTTGCGTGGGCGGGTTGACGGGCCGGATCCATTTATCGCCGCTTCGCGACGATTGTGATTGGGGCTGACTTCGGGGCCCTCGCGTGGCGCTTATCGGCCTTCAAAAGCCGGGCATAGAGAGCCCGGCCGATCCGAACACGGTAGCACCTCGCACCCAAAGTCAAGCCCCAATCGCGCGATGGTCACCTTATGACCGCTTGCCCAGCGCGACAAAGAGGAAGACGGCTCGCTTCGCTTCGCCACGACATTACCCGTGGCGATCAGACGGCGGCATGGAGAAGATTTCTCCGAGGCTTGCGATCTTCGTCGAGCCAGCGGGGAGGATAGAACGTGGGGATGCCATGCTCCATTGTCACGTCCCATTCACTTTGGTGGATGAGCGTGTGATGGTGGCGGCACAGTAGGACGGCATTGTCGACTGACGTGTCGCCGCCGTCCGACCAATGACGTACGTGGTGGCCGTCGCATTGTCTGGGTGGTATGCCGCAGCCAGGGAAAGCGCAGCCGCGATCTCTGGCGACGAGGGTCCGGCGGATTCCAGCGGTGAAGGTGCGGGTCTTGCGGCCGATGTCCATCGGCTGCGACTTCGCCCCCAACAGCAGCGGGATGATGCCCGCGCTGCACGCCAGCTGACGGACCTGCTCGGCCGGGAGGCGCTCGCCGTTGTCCAGCGTCGCCTGACCGACCTGCCCGGCCAGGTCGTCGTAGCGCATGGTCACCGTGAGCGTGACCGGCTCGCCACCATGTTCGGGCAGCTGGTCAGCACGCAGCATCAGATCGACCAGCTCGGCCAGCGCATCGCCCTCGCGTTCGGCCCGTGGCCGCAGGTTGGGGCCGTCCTGGATGGTCTCGGGGTGTGGCTTCGCCAGGGGATCGAGCAGCGCCTGGTACTTGGCACCGGTGACCGTGTCCAGCAGTGCCTTGATCTCCAGCATGCCGTTCTTCCAGCTCATCACATGCTGGTTGACCTGCGGCGCGGGTTCAGGATCGCGAGGCTCGGGGTCGTCCTGGTAGAGCCGGTAGGCCAGTTCCTTGCCGAACGCGCGCACCGCACTGGGCTCATGCTCCCGAGCGAAGCCCACCACGGAGTCTTCGGCCTCGGCAGGCAGCGCCTTCGTGACCTCGGCGACCACCGCGACATGCTCGACCGACAGCACACCCTCGGCCGCAGCAGAAGCAGTCACCGGAAGTTCAGGAGCGAGCTCACTGCCGGTCGGCGTGATCTCGCTACTCAGCATTCCGGCGTTCGCGACCCATTTCTTGGCCGTGGTGAGATCCCAGCGGACCGCGTGCCGCAACACCTGCGGCAAATTCTTGTACCCGATCTCGCTCGCAGCCCCACGCCGATCCAACTCGGCAATCATCTGCAAGACAGCATTCTCACGAACCCGGATTTCCTTCACCTCGTCGACGAGACTGCGCAGCAGCTCGCCGGTGGGGAGGAGTCGGGTTTCGATCACGTGTTCTACTTTACCGCAAGATCACGACAAGATAACGCCCAAAGGCGACCACAATAGGGTGAACCGCGCTGGCCAAGCGGTCATGACGCAACCACTGCGCGATTGGGGCTTGACTTTGGGTGCGAGGTGCTACCGTGTTCGGATCGGCCGGGCGCTCTATCAGCCCGGCTTTTACAGGCCGATGTGCGCCTCGCAAGGGCCCCGAAGTCAAGCCCCAATCGCAATCGTCGCGAAGCGGCGATGAAATGACCCGGCCGTCAACCCGCGCACGCAACCGCCCACGCAAGGCGACCCGACGCAAGCCAGGTGTCCACCCGCTCAATCCGCCCCCAACGGCAACCAGCGCACACCGCGTCCCACCCCCCAAGACACCGCGAGTGACCTGAGCCACCCGCCAAAGGCCCTGGCAAGCCCCCTGTCTATGCTCGTTAACAGTCCGGACACATTGCGGTGCCCGGTCGGCGCGGGTCAGCCGCCTCGACCACGCCCGCGCCCCACGATCCAACCGTTCTGGGAGCGATGTCCGTGACCAACACGAGCCGACCTGTTGTCCTCATCGCCGAGAAACTCGCACCGTCCGTTCTGGACGCTCTCGGCGACGGCGTGGAAGTGCGCCACGTAGACGGCACCGACCGCCCGGCCCTCCTCGAAGCCGTCGCGGACGCGGACGCCCTGCTCGTCAGGTCCGCCACCCAGGTCAACGCCGAGGTGTTCGCCGCCACCCGCAAGCTCAAGGTCGTCGCCCGCGCGGGTGTCGGCCTGGACAACGTCGAGGTCCCGGCGGCCACGGCGAACGGCGTGATGGTCGTCAACGCGCCCACGTCCAACATCGTCAGTGCCGCCGAGCACGCGGTCGCCCTCCTGCTCAGCGTCGCGCGGCAGATCCCGGCCGCGCACGAGACGCTGCAGAACCACGAGTGGAAGCGCAGCAAGTTCAACGGCGTCGAGCTCAACGGCAAGACGGTCGGCGTGGTCGGCCTCGGCAAGATCGGCCAGCTGTTCGCGCAGCGCATCGCCGCGTTCGGCGTCGAGCTCATCGCGTACGACCCGTACGTGTCCGCCCAGCGCGCCGCCCAGCTCGGCATCGAGCTCGTCACCCTCGAGGAGCTTCTCGAGCGCGCGGACGCCATCAGCATCCACCTCCCGAAGACGCCGGAGACCAAGGGCCTGATCGGCGCCGAGCAGCTGGCCAAGGCCAAGCGCGGCGTCATCATCGTCAACGCCGCCCGCGGTGGGCTCATCGACGAGGAAGCCCTCGCCGAGGCCGTGAAGGAAGGCCAGGTCGGCGGCGCCGGCATCGACGTCTTCTCCACCGAGCCGACCACCGAGAGCCCGCTGTTCAACGTGCCGGGCATCGTCGTCACGCCGCACCTCGGCGCGTCCACGGCCGAGGCGCAGGACCGCGCGGGCACGGACGTCGCGAAGAGCACCATCCTCGCGCTCGCCGGCGAGTTCGTGCCGGACGCCGTGAACGTCCAGGGCGGCGCGGTCGGCGAAGAGGTGCGTCCCTACCTGCCGCTGGTGCAGAAGCTCGGCACCGTCCTCAGTGCACTGTCGCCGAAGGCCCCGACCAGCGTCACCGTCGAGGTCCGCGGCGAACTGTCCAATGAGGACGTCGAGATCCTGCCGCTGGCCGCGCTGCGCGGGGTGTTCTCCAAGGTCGTCGAGTCGCAGGTGACGTTCGTGAACGCGCCGAGCCTCGCCGCGGACCTGGGCGTGAACGTCGAGCTGGTCAAGGAGACCGAGAGCCCGAACCACCGCAGCCTCGTCACGGTCAAGGCCGTGCACGCGGACGGTGGCACGTTCAGCGTCTCCGGCACGGTCAGCGGCATCGCGCAGGTCGAGAAGCTGGTGAACATCAACGGCCGCAACTTCGACCTCCGGGCCGAAGGCACCGTGCTGCTGCTGGAGTACCCGGATCGTCCGGGTGTCATGGGCACGGTCGGCACGCTGCTCGGCGAGGCCGGCGTGAACATCGAGGCCGCGCAGATCAGCCAGACCGGCGCGGACGCCGTGATGGTGCTGCGCGTGGACCGCCCGGTGGACACCGCCGTGCTCGACCCGATCGGGGCCGCTGTCGGCGCCCGCACGGTCCGCTCTGTCGACTTCGGATAGTCACGACAAACCGGGAAGGGGACGGCAAAGTCCCCTTCCCGTGGCTATCGTCGTTCACAACGAAGTCGTAACAGGCAACTATCTGTAGAACATATTCATACTTTCGGGGCAGTCGCAGACACGCGATCAGGGATTAGCGTCCCCACGAGGTTGACCCGGTGCCGTAGAGGGCGCGGCACGTTTGCATTCGGGTCGGAAGCACACACCTCGGTTGGGGCAACGTTGTGAAGAGACGATCGAGTCTGGTGGTGTTCTCTGCCATCACCACACTGCTGATCGCACCCGCCACGGCACAGGCGCAGGGCGAGACGCTCGCGCAGCCGGTCAAGGGTGCACACGGGCTGGACGCGAAAGCGTTGCAGCTCAAGGTTTCTCCCAGGCTGAACTCCGTCGGCAAGGTCACCGCGTTCGTCGCGCTGGACCGCAAGCCGGCCGTCGACGCGTTCGACGAGAAGAAGAGCCAGGGCAAGGAGGTCGCGAAGCAGGCCGCCAAGCAGGCGAAGACCGACGTGGCGGCCACGGTCGACCAGGTCGTCGGCCAGCTCAAGGCCGCGGACACCTCCACCAAGGAGGTCTACCGCACCTCCAACGGTGTTCCCGGTGTCGTCGTGAAGGCGGACGCGCAGAAGATTCGCGAACTGGCGCAGCGCCAGGACGTTCTCGCCGTCTACCCGGTCGTGCCGAAGAAGCGCCAGAACTCGAACGCCGTCCAGCTCACCAGGACGCTCAACGTCTGGCAGCAGTACGGCAAGCTCGGTGACGACGTCCGGGTCGGCATCATCGACACCGGCGTGGACTACACCCACGCGAACTTCGGCGGTCCGGGCACGGTCGACGCGTTCCGCGCGGTCAACCCGCGCGCGGCGGACCCGAACTTCCCGACCGCGAAGGTCGTCGGTGGTTACGACTTCGTGGGCGAGGAGTACGACGGGGCGAGCACCGACCCGGCGGTCAACACGCCGAAGCCGGACCCGAACCCGATCGACTGCAACGGCCACGGCTCGCACGTCGCGGGCACGACGGCCGGTTTCGGTGAGAACGCCGACGGCAGCACGTTCAAGGGCGACTACACCAAGCTCGACGCCGACAAGCTCAACGCGATGAAGATCGGCCCCGGCACCGCGCCGAAGGCCCTCATCTACGCGCTGAAGGTCTTCGGCTGCGACGGTTCGACCAACGTCACCTCGCAGGCGCTCGACTGGTCGCTCGACCCCGACGGCGACGGCGACTTCTCCGACCACCTCGACGTGGTCAACCTGTCGCTCGGCTCCGACTACGGCGCCCCGGACGACCCCGACAGCCTCTTCGTCAAGAAGCTGTACAAGGTCGGCGTCATGCCGGTCTTCTCCGCGGGCAACGGCGGCGACCTCTACGACATCGGCGGCTCGCCGGGCAACACGCCCGAGGCGCTGACCGTGGCGTCCGTGCGCGACTCGTTCGTGCTGCGGGACGGTGCCGTGGCCAACGACAAGGCGCAGCCCGGCCAGTACAGCCAGAACTTCACCGGCTACCTGGGCTACGACAAGACCCGGCCGGTCGTGAAGCTGACCCAGGCGGGCAACCTCGACGGCTGCCAGCCGATCACCGAGAACCTCGCCGGCAAGTTCGTGTGGCTGGAGTGGGACGACAACGACGCGTCGCGCCGTTGTGGTTCCGGTGGCCGTACCAACAACGCGCAGGCCGCGGGTGCCGAGGGCGTGGTGCTCTCGTCCACTCTGAACAACTTCAACGCGGGCATCGCGGGCAACGCGACCATCCCGGTGTTCCAGTTCACCGGCGACGCCACCAACCAGGTGCGTCCGCTGCTGGACGCGGGCACGCTGAACGTCCGCATGGCGGGCGTCCTGCGCACCACGGTGCCGACCTACGACCAGTCCATTTCGGACACGCCGAGCTCGTTCACCAGCCGCGGCACCCGTGGTCAGTCGATCAAGCCGGACGTCGCGGCGCCCGGTGACACGATCTCGTCGACCGCCGTCGGTTCCGGCAACGACCGCTCGGTGATCTCGGGTACGTCGATGGCGTCCCCGCACGTCGCCGGCATCGCCGCCCTGGTGCGCCAGACGCACCCGGAGTGGACGCTGGAAGAGGTCAAGGCCGCGATCATGAACACCGCGGGTGCGGACGTGCAGCAGGACGGCAAGACCTACGCCCCCAACCGCGTCGGCACCGGCCGCGTGGACGGCAAGTCCGCGATCGACAACCAGGTCCTGGCCTACGTCGAGGACGACCCCGGCTACGTGAGCGCGAACTTCGGCGTCGTCGAGGTCGCCAAGCCGGTCTCGAAGAGCAAGACGATCAAGATCGTCAACAAGTCCACGAAGGCCGTCGAGTACAAGCTCGGCTACACGGCCGCCACGTCGATCCCCGGCGTGAGCTACGTGCTCTCGCAGGACAAGGTGAAGCTGAGCCCGCGCGGCGTCGCGAAGGTCAAGGTCACCCTGAAGATCGACGACCCGAAGGCGCTGCGCAAGACGGTCGACTCGACCGTCCAGGCCGACCAGCTCGGCGTGCCGCGTCAGTTCCTCGCGGACGCTTCGGGGCGCGTGACGCTCACGCCGACCGCCGGTGCCACGGTGCCGCTGCGTCTGTCGGTCTACTCGGCGCCGAAGCCGGTGGCGGACATCAAGACCGCTTCCAGCCTCAAGTTCCGGGGCAAGGACACGCAGTCGATCCTGAACCTGACCGGCAAGGGCGTCGACCAGGGCACCGGTGCGCAGGCCTACCGCTCGCTGATCAGCGTGCTCGAGCTGCAGGCCCAGTCGCCGAAGCTGCGCGACTGCAAGCGCAACGTCACCGAGAAGTGCGCGCTCAACGAGACCGCCAAGGGCGGCGACCTGCGTTACGTCGGTGCGGCCTCCACGGCCCCGCTGGCCAAGGCGCAGGGCAAGCCCGAGGAGGCGCTGCTCGCGTTCGGTGTCGCGACGTGGGGCAACTGGTACAACCTCGGCGTCAACACCGTCCCGTTCATCGACATCGACGTCGACGGTGACGGCACCGCGGACTTCGAGACGTTCGCGACCCGCATGACCGACACCGACGTGCTGGTCGCGTCCACGACGAACCTGAAGACGGGCGAGACGGTCGACATCCAGGGCGTCAACGGCCTGTTCGGCGACGTCGACTCGAACGTCCAGGACACCAACGTCGTCGTCCTGCCGGTGCTGCTGACGGCGCTGGGCATCGACCCGACGAAGGACACGTCGCGGATCTCGTACGTCGCGGGTGTCGGCGGCTACTACCCGGCGCCGGGCAACGCGAACAAGCTGATCGACGTCATCGACCGCAACCTGTCCTACGACCCGCTCAAGCCGGGCCTGTGGGTGCAGGGCGGCGGCGACGCGGCGCTCTCGTACCTCGCCAAGCCGGGCACCGCGCTCGTGGTGAACAAGGACGAGGCCGCGCTGAAGGCCGACAAGTCCGACGGCCTGCTGGTGCTCAACCACCACAACGCCAACGGTGACCGCGCGTCGGTCGTCCTGGTGAAGTCGAGCGGACGCGGGTCCTACTAGGTCCGATGTTCGAGCCGGAAGCCCGGTCCCTTCGCGGGGACCGGGCTTCTGTCCGTTTTCGGGCCGGTCACAGGGTGGGACTGGCAGCCGTCACCCCTTGACGCGACCCCGTTCCTGCGATCGAGTGACACCCGAAAGTGCGGAATGGGCCGTGTGGGTGTCCCGCAGTACGGGAGAGAACACCCCGAAGGGGTGTCCGGCATGCGGCGAGTGGCCGTGATGCCGGTAGCCTTTCGCGAAGGAAAGTAGTCCCACTAATTGGGGACGGAACACCTGGGAGGTGTGTGGATGCGGCTCGCAGTGATCCCAGGAGACGGGATCGGGCCCGAGGTCATCGCTGAGGCCCTGAAGGTCCTCAACGAGGTCGTTCCGGCGGCCGAGATCACTCGCTACGACCTCGGCGCGGCGCGCTGGCACGCCACGGGAGAGTTGTTGCCCGAGTCGGTGCTGGGAGAGCTTCGCCAGCACGACGCGATCCTGCTCGGCGCGGTGGGCGACCCGTCGGTGCCGAGCGGAATCCTGGAGCGCGGTTTGCTGCTGCGCCTCCGGTTCGAGCTCGACCACCACGTGAACCTCCGCCCCGCCCGTCTCTACCCCGGAGTCCGCAGCCCGCTCGCGGACCCGCCGGAGATCGACATGGTGGTGGTCCGCGAGGGCACCGAGGGCCCGTACGCGGGCAACGGTGGTCTGCTGCGCAAGGACACCCCGCACGAGATCGCGACCGAGGTCTCGCTCAACACGTCGTTCGGCGTGGAGCGCGTCGTCCGCGACGCCTTCGCCCGCGCGTCGAACCGTCCGCGTCGCCACCTGACGCTGGTGCACAAGACGAACGTCCTCACGCACGCCGGCTCGTTGTGGTCGCGCGTGGTCGAGGAGGTCTCGCTGCAGCACCCGGACGTCACCGTGGCGTACCAGCACGTCGACGCGGCGACGATCCACCTGGTCACCGACCCCGGCCGCTACGACGTGATCGTGACGGACAACCTGTTCGGTGACATCCTGACCGACCTCGCCGCCGCCGTCACGGGTGGCATCGGCCTGGCCGCGTCGGGAAACATGGACGTGACGAGGCGCAACCCGTCGATGTTCGAGCCGGTGCACGGCTCGGCACCGGACATCGCGGGCCAGGGCATCGCGGACCCGACCGCGGCCGTGCTGTCCGTGGCGCTGCTGCTCGACCACCTGGGCGAGCACGAGGCGGCGCGCCGGATCGAGGCCTCCGTGGCGTTCGACCTGGCGACGCGCGACCACCAGTCGCCGGGCGCGACCTACGCGATCGGTGACCGGCTCGCGGCGCTCGTGTCGTCGAACGTGCGCACGGGCTGAGTTCTCAGACGTTTTGAAGCCCCGGCCGGGATGTTCCGGCCGGGGCTTCGGCGTTCTCCGCTCGGTCAGAGCTGGCCGTTGGCCTCACGCCACGCGCGCTCCTTCTGGATCCACTCGTTGTCCTGCGGGAACTCGTCGATCGTGGGCACCCGGCGGATCTCGGTCTTGAAGCCGGGGCCGGTCATCGGGGCGCGCTTGGCCCACTCGATCGCCTCTTCCTTCGACGCGACGTTGATGATGTAGAAGCCGTTGAACAGCTCCTTGGTCTCGCCGTACGGGCCGTCCGTCACGACCGGCGGCTCGGTGGAGTAGTCGACGACGACACCCTCGGACGGGTCGGCCAGACCCTCCGCGGCCAGCAGCACACCGGCGCGGATCATCTCCTCGTTGAAGCGGCCGACCGTCTCCAGCATCTTGTCGAAGTCGAACTCGCCCATGTTCGCGAAGGCCTCGTCGGTGGCGCGCCAGATCATCATGAACTTCACGGTGTGTCTCCCTCGTGTCTCGTCGGCCCTCGGGGCCTTGGCATCCACAGGTCGAACGGACTCGGCGCCGGATCGACACGAGCCTCGAACTTTTTTCAAAGTTCCTGTTTGTCCAGTTCAGATGGTGACGCCGACCTCAGTTGTCCAACTGGGCCAACACGGACTGTGAGCCGCCGGTAACGTACGGCGCTGCCGATCTGGGGGGATTGGTGAAACGGGAGAGGCATGCACAACGAAAACGAGGCGGTCGCGCACGCACGGCGCTACCGCGAAGGCGGGGGAGACCCGGAAGCGTTCGTGAGGGCGTTCCGGGAGAGCACGGTCTACCTGCAGCGGATCGATCCGCTGTCCCTGCCGGTCGTCACGATCGAGGGACTGAACTGGCTGGCCGCGTTCTCCAGTCCCGAACTGCTGCAACGGCATCTCGCCGCCAGAGGCGAGAGCACGGAGGCCGACTACCTCGCGGTCACCGGGGAGAGGTTGCTCGACCACTACCTGCCCGCGTTGCCGAGGCCCACCGGTGTCGTGTTCGACAACGGGGCCGAGCACATGATGAGCCTGCCGCCGGTGCGCGGCATCGTCTCCGACGAGCTGGCGGTGGACGCGTGACCGGGTTCGGCGTCGACCTCGGCGCCATGGGGCAGGCGATCAAGGGCATCAACGACACGGTCGCCGCGCTGAAGGAGATCGCGCCGGACGGTGGCCATCTCGCGTCCACCACGTCCACGTTCGGGATCCTCTGCCCGGACCAGGACGAGTGCGGTGACGAGGTGCTCGCCGACGCGTTGGAGGAGTTCTTCGAACGGTGGCGGTGGGGGCTGCGGCACCTGGTGAAGGAAGGCACGGAGATGGTGTCCGCGCTGACCGACACCAAGAGCGTGTACGAGAAGGCGGAGGACAAGGCCAAGGAGGCGTTCCAGCTCCTGCTCGGAAACCCGCACTCCCACACCGACCCGACCAAGCAGTCGTGGGAGGACCTGGGCAAGTCCGGCCTGAACCAGAGCACGGCCGGCGAGCAGTGGGACCACGTCACCAAAGGCTTCGAGAACGCGTGGGACTCGTCCGTCAACGACCTCACCGGCACCGAGACCTCGTTCAAGAAGGCCGGTGATCGGTCGTGAGCTTCTTCGGACGCAGCGAGCTCGGTGACACCGACAACCCCAAGGAGCTCGTACCCGGCGACGTCGCGACCCTCGAAGAGACGGCGAACGGGTTGCGCAAGCTCTCGGTCGCCTGCCAGGAGGCGTACGCCGGAGTGTCCAAACTGGACGTCGGCCACTGGACGGGAGAGGCGGCCGAGAAGTTCGGCGGCTACTTCTCCAAGGAGACGCCGAAGTGGCGCGACGCCGCGGAGGCGTTCGGGCCGGCGGTGGACGCGCTCACGACCTACAAGGGCGCGGTCGAACGCGCCCAGCAGGACGCCGCCGAGGCGATCCGCCTCTACAACGAGTCGAAGGCGGAGACGGAGGCGGCGGAAAAGCAGTACGACGCCGCGTCGTCGCAGCACGAGAAGGCCGCGCTGGACGCCGTGTTCAACGGTGACGCCGCACCGGCCCCGCTCGCGCCGTTCAGCGATCCCGGCAAGGCCAAGCGGGAACAGGCCGAGCGGATCCTCGCCGACGCGCGCAAGGCGTTGAAGGACGCGGGCGCACAGGCCGCGTCGGTGATCGACAAGGCGAAGGACAAGGCGCCCGCGGAACCGGGCTTCCTCTCCAAGTTCGCCGCCACGCTCGAGGACACGTTCGAGAAGACCTCCGAGCAGATGGAGAAGTTCGGCGACGGCCTGGGCAGGTCTGTGACCAGCCTGGTGCAGCTGGTCCGGGCGGGAAACCCGCTCGACCCGTACAACATGATGCACCCCGGCGAGTACGCGGCGAACATGATGAAGCAGGCCGCCGGCATGGTGCACATGGTCACGCACCCCACCGAGGCCGTCAAAGGCATCCTCAACTTCGAGGAGTGGAAGAAGGACCCGTTCGGCGCGGCGGGCCAGCTGGTGGGCGACATCGCCATCGCCATCGCGACCGACGGCGCCGGCCTGGCCGGCACGGCGGAGAAGGCGATCGCCCGTGAGGCGATGGAAGCGACCGCGCGCGAGGCGACCGAGCAGGCGGCCACCCAGCTCGGCAAGCACGTCGACGACGGCCTGCCGCCGTGGCACCGCGCCGACTACGAGCCGCCTTCGCACACCCCGGACTTCGACAACCCGCACCCCGACGAGCCGTTCGGTCCACAGAAGACAGACCCGGACGACCTCCCGTCGCACGACCGGGAACCCGAGCAGCGCGAGCCCGACCCGCCTGCCGAGGAACCGAAGCGCGAGCCGGACGAACAGCCCAAGGTCAGGGAGCCCGAAGACCTGCCGCAACCCGCTCGCGGCGAGTACTTCCAGCTGCAGGCCTCGGTCGCCCGGATGCAGGACGTGCTGCCGAGCCTGCCTCAACACGAACAACAAGCGATGCAGCGCGCGATGAACGAACAGCGGCAGATGATGCGCGACATCATGGCCAAGCACGCCTGACGCCCGGCGATCTCCAGGAGCCTGCACCTATGCACCCGCAACAACCGCCGATGCGTCCCCAACACCCGACGCGTCCGCCGCACCGCCAACTGCCGCCACCGCCACCGCCACAACCGCCGCGCGCGATGAGGCCACCTGCCCCACCGGCACCACCCTCGCGACCCGCGCCGGTGGAGGAGCTGCCGGAGTGGACGAAGGACGGAGAGTTCCCGGCTGTCTCGCGCGACCTCCCGCTTTACGGCAAGGATCCGGCGTCGGGCAAGGAGCAGCTCTGGGTCGGCCGCGTCGTGTGGCAGGCGCGGACCATGAAAGAGATCACAATGGCCGTCTACGGCCCGTTCGGCCGCAAGATGGCCACGGGGGAGTCCGTGTTCGACGCCCTGCTCAAGATCCGCGGCCAGCTCGAGGACCCCGAGCAGCACAACCCGCCGTGGAAGGTGCTGGTCAAGGGCTCCCGGCGGGACGTGTGGCACGTCGGGCACAAGGTGTCCATCTTCCCCGGTGACCGGGCCGAGGTCCTCGTGCCCGGCGAGAAGGCGACCGAGTCCGTCGACGTGCTCGCGATGCTGGAACCGCACGACACCCCGAAGTTCGGCCTCGTCGAGCACCAGATGGCGAACTGCATGGAGTACTTCCGGCGCTTCGAACCGGACTTCGGCGCGGGAGGCGCCCTGTAGAACGTGGGTTAGAGTGCAGACGTCGTGCACGGGGGAAGTCCGGTCGAAGTCCGGCGCTGACCCGCAACGGTAGGTCCCATCCCGGTGGGACGAGCCCGAATACCCGCACACGGCCACAGAGATTTTTCTCCGACTCCTGCCGTGGACTGCGGGAAGGGACCTTGTGATCGCGAAGATCAGCGCGCTCGTCGGCGTGCTCGCCGTCAGCATCGTCGCGGGCGTGGCGCTCGGCCCCGTCTCCGTTCCGTTCGGCGTCACCCTCGACTTGCTGTGGGCGGCCCTGACCGGCGGCACCGTGCCAGCCGACCTCGCCGGTCAGTACCACATCGTCTGGGACATCCGGCTTCCCCGCGTCCTGCTCGCGGCGGTGGTGGGCGCCGGGCTCAGCACGGTCGGCGTGGCCATCCAGGCGATGGTCCGCAACGCGCTGGCGGACCCCTATGTGCTCGGCATCTCGTCCGGTGCGAGCGTCGGCGCCACGGCCGTCGCGACGCTGGGGGTGTTGTCCGGCCTGGGCGTCTACGCGTTGTCGGTCGGTGCCTTCCTCACCGGCCTCGGCGCCACCGCGCTGGTCTACCTCACCGCGCGCACGAGCCGAGGGCTCACACCGTTGCGGCTCGTGCTGACCGGAACCGCGCTGGCGTACGGGTTCTCCGCCGTGGCGATGCTGCTGGTGTTCCAGGCACCGCGCGGTGACGCGGCGCGCGCGGCCATGTTCTGGTTGCTCGGAAGTCTCGGCGGGGCGAACTGGCAGTCGTTGCCCGTCGCCACCGTCGTGACCGCGCTCGGGATCGTCTACCTGCTGGCCAAGGCGCGGCCGTTGAACGCGCTGGCGATGGGGGACGAGACCGCGACCACGCTCGGCGTCGAGGTCAACCGGTTCCGCACGCACCTGTTCGTCGTCACCGCCGGCATCACCGGTGTGCTGGTGGCGGTCAGCGGCGCGGTGGGTTTCGTCGGGCTGATGCTGCCGCACCTCACCCGCATGGTCGTGGGCGCGGACCATCGCAAGGTGCTGCCGCTCGCACCCCTCGCCGGAGCTTCGTTCCTGGTGTGGGTAGACGTCGCCGCCCGCATGCTCGCGGCGCCGGAAGAGCTGCCGCTCGGCGTCATCACGGCCGCGATCGGCGTGCCGTGCTTCATCTTCCTCATGCGCCGCAGGGCCTACGTGTTCGGAGGACGCTGATGCGGGTCGAGGCGGACGGGCTCACCGTCCAGGGCATCATCACCGACATCACGCTGGCGGCCTGCGACGAGGTCGTCGGCATCGTCGGCCCGAACGGCAGCGGCAAGTCGACGACGCTGCGCTGCGTCTACCGCGCCATGAAGCCGGACGCCGGAGCCGTGCTGATCGACGGCGTGAACGTCCACAAGAGACAGCAGCTGGCGCGTGACCTCGCCGCGCTCACCCAGGAGTCGCAGGTCGAGTTCGACTTCACGGTGGCCGAGGTCGTGGAGATGGGCCGCCTGCCACACGAACGCGACTCGGCTCGCGACCGTCGGATCGTTGGCGACGCACTGGCCACAGTGGACCTGTCGGGTCTGGCCTCGCGCAGCTTCCTGAGTTTGTCAGGCGGCGAACGCCAGCGCGTGCTGATCGCCCGCGCCATCGCCCAGGAACCGCGCGTGCTCGTGCTGGACGAGCCGACCAACCACCTCGACATCCGTCACCAGCTCGACGTGCTGGCCCTCGCCCGCGGGCTGGGCGTCACCGTGCTGACCGTCCTGCACGACCTGAACCTGGCCGCGTCCTACTGCGACAGGTTGTACGTGCTCGACGAAGGCCGCCTCGTCGCGTCCGGCACCCCGGAAGAGGTCCTGGTCCCCGAGCTGATCGCCAAGGTTTTCCACGTCACGGCGCACGTCGTCCGACACCCCACCACGGGAGTTCCCCAGCTCCTGTTCGACCAGGAGGTCACCCCTTGAGAACCGCCGCTCTGTGCGCCGCCGCCGCGCTCCTCGTTTCCGGCTGCGGCGCCACGGTCGCGCAGGAGACCTCGAAGTCCGACCCGGTGACCATCACGAACTGCGGTCAGCAGGTCACGTTCGACAAGGTGCCGTCCAAAGTGGTCACCAACGACACCGGCATCACCGAGTTGATGTTCGCGCTGGGCCTCGAGGACCGCATGGCCGGGTACGTGGTGGACGGCAACAACACCGTCGACCTCCAGACCTCGCCGTGGAAGGCGGACTTCGACAGCACGCGCAAGCTCGCCGACAAGATCTCCAAGGAGGTCGTGCAGGGCGCCAACGCCGACCTCGTGTTCGCCGGCTGGAACTACGGGTTCAGCGAGAGCACCGGGTTCACGCCCGATGCCTTGAAACAGCTGGGGATCGGCACCTACCAGCTCACCGAGGCGTGCCGCAACGGCGTCGGCAAGCAGCGCGGCATCATGCCCGCGCTGGACGCGCTCTACACGGACCTGCGCAACCTCGGGAAGATCTTCCGCGTCGACGCCAAGGCCGAGGAGCTGATCAGCGGCTACCAGAAGCAGATCGAGGACGCGGGCAAGCTGATGGCCGGCAAGCCGCGGCCGAAGGTGTTCCTCTACGACAGCGGCCAGGACCAGCCGTTCACCTCCGGCAAGAACGCGGCGCCGCAGGACGTGATCAGCAAGGCAGGCGGGGACAACATCTTCGGCGACCTCAACGACAGCTGGACCACGGTCAACTGGGAGACGGTCGTGGAGCGCGGCCCGGACGTCGTGCTCATCGTGGACTACGCCGACGGCGAGGCGAACACGCCCGCGCAGAAGCAGGCGTTCCTGGAGGGGTTCGCGCCCCTGGCCAACTCACCGGCGATCAAGAACAAGCGGTTCTACGCGCTGCCGTACGCGGCACTGGTCGAGGGGCCGCGCAACCCGGCGTCGGTCGAGGCGTTCGCGAAGTACCTGTCCCAGGCGTGACTGTCACAAGCGTGAATGGGTGACCAGATAGTGGGAGATTTCCTCCCGTCGCTTGGTACGTCGTGCTGAGCTGTGGCAGCATCCCGGTCATGGCTCAGCACATCGCCACGATTATTGACGAGCGCGTCGGGTAGTTGCCGCCCCTGGCACCCGACGCGCAGACCTCTCGCATCCCGCGGGGGGTCTTTTTGTTTGTCCGGATGAGGAGATGACCCCGATGGCCGGCCCGACCGACGACTTCCACGTCTACGACACGACGTTGCGCGATGGCGCACAACGTGAGGGCATTTCGTACTCCGTCACGGACAAGCTCGCGGTCGCGCGCCTGCTGGACGGGCTGGGCGTCGGGTTCATCGAGGGCGGCTGGCCCGGCGCGATGCCGAAGGACACGGAGTTCTTCGCACGGGCGGCGGCCGGTGACCTGGATCTCAAGCACGCCAAGCTGGTCGCGTTCGGCGCCACCCGCAAGGCCGGGGTCAAGGTCGAGGAAGACCCGCAGGTCAAGGCACTTCTGGACG
This sequence comes from Lentzea alba, assembly GCF_011067745.1. GTDB lineage: Bacteria > Actinomycetota > Actinomycetes > Mycobacteriales > Pseudonocardiaceae > Lentzea > Lentzea alba. The sequence continues at coordinate 501,542 of NZ_JAAMPJ010000001.1, read as the reverse complement.
CCCAGGCGCCGGTCGTCACGCTGGTGGCGAAGTCGGACCTCAGGCACATCGAACGCGCATTGCGGACGGACGCCGACGAGAACCTCAGGATGGTGCGCGACACCGTGAGGTTCCTCAAGGATCACGGAAGGCGCGTCTTCCTCGACGCCGAGCACTTCTTCGACGGGTATGCGTTCTCACCGGACACCAGCCTGCGCGTGCTGGAGTCCGCTGTGGAGGGTGGCGCGGACGTCGTTGTGCTGTGCGACACCAACGGCGGGCAGCTGCCGTTGGGTCTCGCCGAGACGGTCGCGGAGGTCATCGAGAAGACCGGTTTCCGCGTGGGAATCCACTGCCAGGACGACACGTCCTGTGCCGTGGCGAACACCCTCGCGGCCGTTCAGGCGGGCGCGACGCACGTTCAGTGCACCGCCAATGGTTATGGCGAGCGAGCAGGCAACGCGGACCTGTTCGCCGTCGTGGGAAACCTCGTGACCAAGTTCGGCATGGACGTGCTCCCGATCGGGGCACTGGCCGAGCTCACCCGTGTCTCCCATGCGTTGGCCGAGATCGCGAACATCGCACCCGACACCCACCAGGCTTATGTCGGGTCGTCAGCATTCGCTCACAAGGCGGGTCTGCACGCGAGCGCGATCAAGGTGGATCCGGAGCTGTACAACCACATCGATCCGGACATCGTCGGCAACGACATGCGGGTGCTGGTCACCGAGATGGCCGGTCGGGCGAGCATCGAACTCAAGGGACGTGAGTTCGGGCTCGACCTGACCGGCCGGTCAGCCGAGGTCGGGAGCGCTCTCAAGCGGGTGAAGGAACTCGAGGCGAAGGGCTGGTCGTTCGAGGCCGCCGACGCGTCGATGGAACTGCTCCTGCGTGGCGAGCTGTCCCAACTGGACACTCCTCCGTTCACGCTGGAGTCCTACCGGGTGGTGCTGGACCACCGCTCGGACGGCGAGATCGTGTCCGAGGCCACGGTCAAGGTGCACGTGGCGGGGGAGCGAGTCATCGCGACCGCCGAGGGCAACGGTCCCGTGCACGCTCTGGACGCGGCCCTGCGCAAGGCGTTGCTGCCGCACCTGTCCTGGTTGGACACCGTGGAGTTGGCCGACTACAAGGTGCGCATCCTCACCGAGCACCCCGGCACGGACGCCGTGACGCGCGTACTGGTGGAGTCGACCGACGGCGAACGCGAGTGGACCACTGTGGGTGTGCACGGAAACATCGTCGAGGCCTCCTGGCTCGCGCTGTGCGACGCACTGGTCCACAAGGCGATGCGTGCGGGACACGTCTAGAGAGGTATACGTACACATCGCGCGAAGCGCTCACCTCCAGGCGCACGGCCCCGCTGGTCCGGTTACTCGTAAACTGGCACTGTGCGAATCGCTCGGATAGCTCACCCGCAAGGCGTAGCTTTTGTCGCTGTTCACGGCGAAGAGGCTGCGGAGATCGCCGAACACCCCTTCGGCACGCCCACGTTCACCGGCCGGAAGTGGCCGTTGGCCGACGTCAGGTTGCTGGCGCCGATCCTGCCGACCAAGATCATCGGCATCGGCCGCAACTACGCGGACCACGCCGCCGAGCTCGGCAACGAGGTCCCCGCGGAGCCGTTGGTCTTTCTCAAGCCCAACACCTCGGTGATCGGCCCGAACGTCGAGATCAAGATCCCGCCGGCGTCCGAGCGCGTCGACTTCGAGGGCGAACTGGCCGTCATCATCGGCCAGCCGTGCCGCGACGTGCCCAAGGCGAAAGCTGCCGGCGTTGTCATGGGTTACACCATCGCCAACGATGTCACTGCGCGCGACCTGCAGAAGAAGGACGTGCAGTTCACGCGTGCCAAGGGTTTTGACACGTTCTGTCCGATGGGTCCGTTCATCGAAACGGAGTTCGACCCCTCGGATGTCCGCGTTGTCACGGAAGTTGACGGGGAAGTCAAGCAAGACGGACGTACTTCGTTGATGGTGCACGACATTCCGTCGCTCATCGAGTACGTCTCGGCCGTCATGACGCTGCTTCCCGGCGACGTGATCCTCACCGGGACGCCGGCGGGCGTGGGGCCGATGAGGGCCGGACAGACGGTCTCCGTGACTGTGGACGGCCTCGGCACGCTCACCAATCCGGTCGCAAATAGGTAGCCGTACGGAGCAATCCGGCGCTCGGCAGGTTACGCACTCGGGTACCCGCTAGTAACTTCCCGGTGTCATGACGGACCTGGCGTCCACCCGTGTGTTGCTCGTCGACGGATCGCAGCTCATCACCGAAGGGCTGCGGATCTCGCTGCATCGCACACATTGCTTCCGCGTTGTGGGCATCGCCCACACCGTGGCCGATGCTGCGCGCGTGCTGCGCGGCGTCCAGGTGGACCTGGTCGTCACCGACTTCGACGTGCCGGGCGCCGGTCCGCTGCGCACCGTGCGGGACACGGCGCAGTTCCGGCCGACCGCCCGGGTCGTCGTGCTGTCCAATGCGGACAGTCCGAGCTGGGCCCGCGCCGCGCTGGACGCCGGCGCCGTCGCCTACCTGCTGAAAACCTCACCCGTGGCCGAGCTGCTGCCGCTGATCGCGGCCGCCGTGCGGGGTGCTCCCGCCGCGATCGACGCACGGGTGGGGTCGTTGGCTCGGCTACCGGCGCGGATGCCTCCGCCCGCCTCGCTCGGCAGGCTGTCGGCACGCGAGTTCGACGTGCTGGCCGAGATGGCGAAGGGGATGGACAACGCTCGGATCGCCCAGCGGCTCTTCATCAGCAACGACACCGTGAAGACCCACGTGAAGGCGATCCTGCGCAAGCTGGGCGCTCGTGACCGCGCCCACGCCGTGGCGATGGTGCTCGGCGAGTCATCCGAGGTTCTCGCCGCGACGTGAGGGCTGTTACGACCTCGCGATGGTCTGCGGCGCCCTGCGTGCGAAGTCGGGCGCGTGCTCCGGGCGTGGCCCGATCGCGATCACGTAGGCGGGCACCGCCTGCAGGAACGGCAGCTTCTGCGCGATCTTGAGCATGACCGGCGTGCCCGAGCTGGAGACCGTCTCGGTGCTGTTGAGCTTGCGGCCGAGGAACAGCCGGTGGATCACCCGCTGGAACGTCTGGATCACCACGGTCGGGAACAGCCTGCGCCCGCGCACCTTCGCGAGCGTCGCGCTCGTGACCCTGCCCTCCCGCAACGGCCGCGCGAGCAGTCTGGCCGTGGCGACCGCGTCCTGCACGGCCAGGTTGATGCCCACGCCGCCCACGGGTGACATCGCGTGCGCCGCGTCACCGATGCACAGCAGTCCGTCGACGTGCCAGCGCCGCAACCGGTCCAGCTTCACGTCGAGCAGCTTCGCGTCGTCGAGGCTCTTGACGTGGTCCACCCGGTCCGCGAGCCACGGGATGAGCGTGACGACGCGTTCCCGGAACTTCTCGACGCCCTCGGCGCGCAGCTTCTGGTCCGTTCCCTTCCGGATCAGGAAGGCGCACTGGAAGTACTCGCCGCGTGGAATGAGCACCATCGCGCTGCCCGCGCTGAACCGGCCGGCGCCGCCCTTGACCGGGTCGCTCTCGTTGCGCGGCAAGCGGAACCACCACACGTCCATCGGCGCGCCGAAGCGGTAGACCGGAAGTTCCACGGCGTCGCGCAGGATCGAACCGCGCCCGTCCGCCGCGACGACGAGGTCCGCGGCGATCTCGCCCTCGTGCCCGTCGACGCGGTCGCGGTACCGCACGCCCGTGACCCTGCTGCCGCTCTTGGTGATCCCGGTGACCTCGGTGTTCATCCGCAACGTGAACGTCGGCTCCAGCTTGCCCGCGTCCGCCAGCAGGTCCAGGAAGTCCCACTGCGGCACCATCGCGATGCGCTTGTTCGCACCAGGAAGCCGCTTCAGGTCGGCGATCGTGGCCTTGGCGCCGCCGTCGAGCAGCGCCTCGATCTTGTCGACGTCCTGGTGCGGCACCTGCTCGAACGCGGGCCCCAGCCCCAGCTCGTCCATCAGCGTCAGCGTCGACGCGTGCACCGTGTCGCCGCGGAAGTCGCGCAGGAAGTCGCCGTGCTTCTCCAGCACCGTGACCTCGACGCCACCGCGGGCCAGCAGCAGCCCCAGCACCATTCCCGCAGGTCCGCCTCCGACGACGAGGCAGGTCGTCCTCTCCATGTCGATCCTCTCATTTCAACCGCTGTTGAATAAACTCAGCATGCTCCTGATCGCCGTTTGCGTCAAGCCGAGTTCCGTGTGGCGCGGCTCTCTCGCCACCAAAGTCCTCTGTGGACGGTCTGGGAAACCAGGCCGCAAAACGATTGCGGCCGGTGCACGATCTCGTTGCGCGAGCTAGGGTGTCGCGCTCGCGGAACCCGCCCGTTCGGGCAGTGACGGTCAAGTGGCCGAACAACACTCGACCGGGCGATTGCAATCGGCGCCCGGACGAGCGTCACTGGTTCGTTCGGGGCCTCAAGGTCCGCTTGATCGTGCAAGGACCTATAGGAATCACCTCGTTAGCCGAATCGGACGAGGGCCCCTCGCACCTAACCTTCCGGGGTGACAACTGCGTCCCCGACTTTCACGCGTAAGAGAACCGGCGAGATCCGCGCTGTGTGCCTGGACGTCGACGACACACTTGTCGACTACAGCACTTCTTCGCGCGCCGCGCTGGCATCGATGGTCGGTAGCGCCGACGCCTGGTCGTTGTGGCAGCGAATCACCGACGACCACGTGACCCGCCAGCTCGCCGGTGAACTCCAGTACGAGTCGATGCGCAACATCCGCACGCAGGCCTTCTTCGCCGCCCTGGGCGAGGAGCTGACGCTGGAGGAGGCCACCCGTCGCGAGCTGGCCCGCCAGGAAGTCCTCTCGGCCGGCTGGTGCCTGTTCCCCGACGTGATCCCGATGCTCGACTGGCTGCGCGCCACGGGCCTCCCGATCGCCGCGATCAGCAACGCCTCCGGTCGCCACCAGCGCGTGAAGATCGCCCAGCTGGGCCTCTCGTCGTACTTCGACGCCGTGTTGATCGCCGGCGAGGTCGGCTGCGCCAAGCCGGACCGCGTGATCTTTCACACCGCCAGCCTCGCCCTGGGGGTCCCGCCGGGCGACATCGTCCACGTGGGAGACCGCCTGCACGCCGACGCGATCGGTGCGCGCGACGCCGGGATGCACGGCGTCTGGATCAACCGGACGGGTCCGACCGGCGGCACGCTGCCCGCCGGGCTGTCCTCGATCACGTCGCTGGCGGAACTGCCCGAGCTCCTCGTGTGCGAGCTGTCGGCGGCCACCGCCTGAGATTGCCTCTGAGACCGGCCTCTACCTGCGTGTTTGCCTGCGGGTGGGGGCCGATTTCACTTCTGGTGGGGGCGTGGTCTAGTATTTCTCACGGCAGCAACGAGGGCCTCGGAACTCCAGGAGAGAACCGAAGTCGATCGTGAAAGCCAATGGGGTATGGTGTAATTGGCAGCACGACTGATTCTGGTTCAGTTAGTCTAGGTTCGAGTCCTGGTACCCCAGCTGCTGAGAAGCAAAACCGAGTGATAAGCTCGGGAGAGTTTCGAAGCAAGGCAAGACCGCAAGAAAATGAACTGAATAGCCGGATTTGGACCGGACAGATTGATCTGATAAGGTTCAAACCAGCAAGAAGTTCTAGGGCCCCGTCGTCTAGCGGCCTAGGACGCCGCCCTCTCAAGGCGGTAGCGAGGGTTCGAATCCCTTCGGGGCTACAGAGGTGGGAGAGGCCTGTCAGCGGAAAGCGCTGACAGGCCTCTTTCGCATTGTCCTCTGGGGGCCGAGCCCCCAGACCCCCAGCCGGCGGGGCTTCGCCCCCCGGACCCCCCGTAGGTTTCCCATCGGGGAGCGGGAGGGGCGTCGCTTTGCTCGCCGAAAGTGGCAAGGGCTTCGCCTGCCTATAGAGAGAATTCTTGGCGCCGTTTGTTGAATGGGCTTCTGGGCGGTCTGGGGCTCGTTGGCTGGCTGGGTGGAACGGTCTTGGTTGCGGCTTTTGGCGGATGCTGAGGCGGTGCGGGGTGAGATGTGTCGAAACCGCGTGTCGTGAGGTATGCCACGGCGTGTCGTAGCGCCTGGACGGCTGTGGCCGCCCTCCCGAGGGGAGAACGGCCACAGTCGGCGTTGGTGCTTTAGAGGCGGCTTTGGAGGGCTTCGGCTGCGGCCAGCAGGTCGGCGGCCCAGCGGGCGCCCGGACGGCGGCCCATGCGGTCAATCGGGCCGGAGACGGACACGGCGGCCACCACCGCGCCGGAGGAGTCCCGCACCGGGGCTGAGACCGAGGCCACGCCTGGCTCCCGTTCAGCCACGCTTTGCGCCCAGCCGCGGCGGCGGACTTCCAGGAGCGTGCGTTCGCCGTAGACGGCGTCAGCCAGCACGGCGCGTTGGGTGCCGGGATCCGCCCAGGCGGCCAGGACCTTGGCACCCGAGCCGGCCGTCATGGGGAGCCTGGCGCCGATGGGAACCGTGTCGCGCAAGCCGGAAGGCGGCTCCGCGGAGGAGACGCAGACGCGCTGCATGCCGTCACGGCGGTACAACTGCACGCTCTCGCCGGTGATGTCGCGCAGGCGCGGCAGCACCGAGGAAGCCGCGTCCAGCAACGGGTCCGTCGCGCCGCCCGCCAGTTCGGCGAGTGCCGCGCCAGGACGCCAGCGGCCGTCGGAGCCCCTGCGCAGCAACCGGTGCACCTCCAGGCCCACGGCCAGGCGGTGCGCGGTCGCTCGTGGAAGGCCGGTGCGATTGCACAACTCGGCCAAGCCACACGGATCTTTTGCCACGGCGTTCAACACGGCCACTGCCTTGTCCAGCACGCCGATCCCGCTATGCTGTCCCACAAGCCGATACTAACTTCCCAGACAGTGAGAAGTCCAGATCCGTCGGCGCGTCCATGATGTGGGAGATGTCGCAATGAGCCGCACGCTCGCGGAGAAGGTGTGGGAGGCACACGTTGTGCGCCACGGCAGTGGTGCGGAGCCGGACCTGCTTTACATCGACCTCCATTTGCTCCACGAAGTCACCAGCCCCCAGGCGTTCGACGGGCTGCGCCTTGCCAACCGCAAGCTGCGCAGGGCCGATCTGACGATCGCCACCGAGGACCACAACGTCCCGACCGTCGACATCGACAAGCCGATCGCGGACCTCGTGTCGCGCACGCAGGTCGAGACGCTTCGCCGCAACTGCGCGGAGTTCGGCGTGCGCCTGCATCCGATGGGGGACGCGGAGCAGGGCATCGTCCACGTGGTGGGCCCGCAGCTCGGCCTCACGCAGCCCGGCATGACCGTTGTGTGCGGTGACAGTCACACGTCCACGCACGGCGCGTTCGGCGCGCTGGCGTTCGGCATCGGCACGTCCGAGGTCGAACACGTGATGGCGACGCAGACGTTGCCGTTGCGTCCGTTCAAGACGATGGCGATCACCGTCGACGGCGAGCTCGGTCCCGGCGTCACGGCGAAGGACATCATCCTCGCGGTCATCGCGAAGATCGGAACCGGTGGCGGACAGGGCTATGTGCTCGAGTACCGCGGCCGTGCGATCGAGAACCTCTCGATGGAAGCGCGCATGACGGTGTGCAACATGTCGATCGAAGCGGGCGCGCGCGCCGGCATGATCGCACCGGACGAGACGACTTTCGACTACATCTCGGGTCGTCCGCACGCACCGTCCGGCGCGGACTGGGACGCGGCCGTCGCGTACTGGAAGACGCTGCGCACCGACGACGACGCGACTTTCGACGCCGAGGTCCACATCGACGCGAGCGAGCTCACTCCGTTCGTCACGTGGGGTACGAACCCGGGGCAGGGTCTGCCGCTGGGCGCGAGCATTCCCGACCCCGAGGCGATCGCGGACGAGAACGAGCGCGTGGCCGCGGAGAAGGCGCTGGCGTACATGGGCCTGGAACCCGGCACGCCGCTGCGCGACATCCACGTGGACACGGTGTTCCTCGGCTCCTGCACGAACGGGCGCATCGAGGACCTGCGGGCCGCCGCGGACGTCATCAAGGGGAAGCACGTCGCTTCAGGAGTACGGATGCTGGTCGTGCCCGGTTCGATGCGGGTGCGCAAACAGGCCGAGGAAGAGGGCCTGGACAAGGTGTTCCTCGACGCGGGCGCCGAGTGGCGGCAGGCCGGCTGCTCGATGTGCCTTGGCATGAACCCGGATCAGCTCGCGCCGGGTGAGCGCAGCGCCTCGACCTCCAACCGCAACTTCGAGGGCAGGCAGGGCAAGGGCGGGCGGACGCACCTCGTCTCGCCGCTCGTCGCCGCCGCCACGGCCGTGCGCGGCACCCTCTCGGCCCCCGCAGACCTGGAGAACTGACCATGGATGCCTTCACCACCCACACGGGCGTCGGTGTGCCGCTGCGCAGGTCCAACGTGGACACCGACCAGATCATCCCGGCCGTCTACCTCAAGCGCGTGACCCGCAGCGGGTTCGAGGACGGGCTCTTCGCCGCCTGGCGCTCCGACGAGCAGTTCATCCTCAACCAGGAGCCGTTCAAGGCGGGCAGCGTCCTCGTTGCGGGCCCTGACTTCGGCACCGGGTCCTCTCGGGAACACGCCGTCTGGGCGTTGATGGACTACGGCTTCCGGGTCGTCGTGTCGTCCCGCTTCGCCGACATCTTCCGGGGCAACTCGGGCAAGCAGGGGCTCGTGGCGGCGCAGTGCAGCCAGTCCGATGTCGAGCTGCTGTGGAAGTTGCTCGAGTCCGAGCCCGGCACGCCGGTCACCGTGGACCTCACCGACAAGACCGTTCGCGCCAAGGACTTGGTTGCCCCGTTCGAGATCGACGACTACACCCGCTGGCGCCTTCTGGAGGGCCTCGACGACATCGCTTTGACGCTCCGCCACGAGGCCGAGATCAGCGGATTCGAGGCCGATCGTCAGACTTGGTTGCCCACAACGGATCCGCTTCCGGCGGTCTGAGAGGGGGCCGGATTCTCCCCTCCAGAGGGGCGAATCCGGCGCCTCCTGTCCCTCGAAGGGGCGCAATTAGCCACGCCACAACGAAAAATCTGGCGTGGCGATTGGTATTTCTCGCGTTTTGGGCCTACCGTTGCGTTCTAGTCGGCCCGTCTCTTAGGGCCGTGAGCGTCCTGGGAGGGACTGACGGTGAATAAGGCCCAGCTCATCGAGGCGCTCGCCGAGCGCCTTGGAGACAAGAAGACCGCCGGCGCAGCTGTTGACGGCCTCGTGGACGTGATCGTCCGCAGCGTCAACAAGGGCGAGAAGGTCAACATCACGGGCTTCGGCGTCTTCGAGAAGCGCGCCCGTGCGGCTCGCACCGCGCGCAACCCGCGCACGGGCGAGACCGTGAAGGTCAAGAAGACCAACGTGCCCGCGTTCCGCCCCGGCTCGACGTTCAAGGACGTCATCAGCGGTGCGAAGAAGCTGCCGAAGGCCGTTGCCGCCAAGGCTGCTGCCAAGCCGGCTGCTGCCGCTGCGAAGCCCGCAGCTGCGACGAAGGCGCCTGCCACCAAGGCTGCGACGACCCGCGCGACCACCACGCGCACCCGCACGGCCGCGGCCGCCACCAAGGCGCCCACGACCCGTCGCACCACCACGGCCGCTGCGAAGCCCGCTGCTGCCAAGGCGCCCGCGAAGGCGACCGCCACCAAGGCCGCCGCCGCCAAGCCGGCTGCGAAGGCCCCCGCGGCCCGCAAGACCGCTGCCGCCAAGACGACGGCTGCGGCGAAGCCCGCCGCGAAGGCCACGGCTGCCAAGGCACCCGCGGCTCGCAAGACGGCTGCCAAGAAGAAGTGAGACGGGCCTCCTGAGGGAGGCTGCGTCACTTCAGAACCACGCGGAAGGCCCCGGTGTGCGCACACCGGGGCCTTCCGCGTGCCTGGGGAAGGGGTGTTCGCGCTGCTGGGGAGGGCGGCGCGGTCGTGGGGAAGGCGCTGGTGCGCCTGGGGAAGGCGACCGGCGCGGCCAGGTGGTGACGGCCGGCGCGCCTGCGGATGGCTGCGCGGCGGCCGGCGGGAGGCCGCGAGAGGGCCTGGGAAGGCGCTGACACGCCTGGGAAGCGGCCGGGACGGCCTGGGGAAGGTCATGGGGCGCAGGGGAGGCGTCGCACGCCTGGTGACCGCCGTCGTTCGATGCGTTCGATGATCCGTGGAGGGGCTCGGCGGAAGTCGCTGATATGCCTGGGAAAGCGGCAGTAGATCCGGCGAGAGGCCTCTGACCAGCCAAGACAAGACACTGCGCCGAGGTCGTCACGAAGGCCCTGGTGCCTCTGGAAAGTGGCCGGCACTGTCCGGGAAGGTCCAAGCAGCACAGGTGAGGCGCCGGCAACCATTCGCGGGTGCGCATGTGAGACAGAAGTCGCGTCCACGAATGTGAACCAGCGAACCCGCTCGGACAAACACCCGGCGCCACCCGAGAACCGTCCCGGCCGCATCACCCGCGCCGGGCGCCCGGAATTGCCGACCCCGGCCGAGATGTTTGGCACGGCGGTCTCAGGCACCCAATACGTATAACGCGCGAACACCCGAGACCGGCCCGCGGAACGCGCTGCCCGCCAATAGAAATAACGCCTCCACGCCTGCGAACACTTCCCTCGCAAGCGAAACCGCCGCCTCCTCGATCGACTTGGTTGCCAGAGGCGAACTTTCGTCGAACCGTGGAGACGGCGGCTGAAAACGTCTGCAGCGGGGCTCAGGGACGCGGTAGCGCCGAGGCCAGGTAGTGCGCCGACACCAGGGTTGGCCAGCGCGAAGGGGAGTCCGAAGTGGACCAGGTGCCGAACGGCCGGGTGAAGGCCAGCACCCACACACTGCCCTTCTTGCACGGGACCTCGTCGATCCGCAGCCCGCCCAGTTCGGCCAGCGTCTGCACCACCGACGGGATCACCCCGCCCTGCGAGGACACGACGGCGCGGCCCTCCTGGGCGGCGATCTCCAGCAGGCGCACCAGACCGGCGTCCGGGTCGGGCCAGTAGCCCTCCTCGGACAGCCGCGCCTCCTCGACCATCTCGACCGAGAGGTCCTCCGCCACGCCTCGCACGGTGTCCACGCAACGCACCCTGGGCGCCGAGTGGACGCGCGTGGGTGCCCACAGAGGCAACAACGACTGCAGCGCCTCCGCCTGCTTCCAGCCGGAGCCGGAGAGGGGGCGGAGGTCGTCATCGTCGTCCCACTCGGACCGCTTGCCCGCCTTCGCGTGCCGCACCAGCAACACCAGCAACAGGTCCGCGGGCAGCCGGCCGAACTCCGCCAGCACCTCGCGGTCCGGCGCGTAGGTCAGCAGAGCGGCGGCCTCGTCCACGGGCAGCCAGCGCAACGAGTCGACCTCGTCGTTGGCCACGAACGAACCCGAGACGGCCTCGGCGGCGAAGTAGTCGACGGTCTTGGCGTCCCCTCCGACCGCGTACGAGACCTGCCGCAGGAACCGTCCCAGCACGCACGAGTACCCGGTTTCCTCCAGGATCTCGCGCACCGCGCAGGCGGGGATCGTCTCGCCCCGATCCAGCTTTCCCTTCGGCAGGGACCAGTCGTCATAACGCAGGCGGTGCACCACCGCGATTTCGACGTCGCCGTCGGCCTCGCGCCAGAGCACCGCCCCAGCAGCTTTGATCACCCAAGAGCTCCGTGCCTGTGCAGCAGTTCCATCTGATGATCGCGGACCGACGAACCGTCGGACGGCGACGCTTCCCATTCTCCGTCGGCGCGCAGCACCCAGCAGCGCGTCTGCGGGTCGAGCGCGGAGGTGAAGACGTCCGCGAGTTGCGCGGCCAGGCGCGGGTTGATGACGCGCACGGCCACCTCGACGCGGCGGTCCAGGTTGCGGTGCATCATGTCCGCGCTGCCGATCCAGTACTCGTCGCAGCCGGCGAAGTGGAAGATCCGCGAGTGCTCCAGGAACCGGCCCAGGATCGACCGCACCCGGATGTTCTCCGACATGCCCTTCACCCCGGGCTTCAGACCGCAGATGCCGCGCACGACGACGTCGACGGGCACGCCCGCCTGTGATGCGCGGTACAGCGCGTCGATCACCTGCTCGTCGACGAGCGAGTTCACCTTGATGCGCACGCCGGAGACCTCGCCCGACTGGGCACGCTCGATCTCCAGGTTGATCCGGTCCACGATGCCCTTGCGGACGCCGTACGGCGCGACCAGCAGCGAGCGGTACTCGTCCTGACGCGCGTAGCCGGTCAGCACGTTGAAGAGGTCCGTGAGGTCCGCGCCGATCGTCGGCTCGGCCGTCAGGATGCCGACGTCCTCGTACAACCGCGCGGTCTTCGGGTTGTAGTTGCCGGTGCCGATGTGGCAGTAGCGGCGGATCGTCGAACCCTCCTGGCGCACGACCAACGAGGTCTTGCAGTGGGTCTTCAGGCCCACCAGGCCGTAGACGACGTGCACGCCCGCCTTTTCCAGCGCTCGCGCCCACTTGATGTTCGCCTGCTCGTCGAAGCGCGCCTTCAGCTCCACCAGCGCCACGACCTGCTTGCCCGCCTCGGCCGCGTCGATCAGCGCGTCCACGATGGGCGAGTCACCGGAAGTCCGGTACAGCGTCTGCTTGATGGCGAGCACGTGCGGGTCGGCGGCGGCCTGTTCGATGAAGCGCTGCACCGACGTGGAGAACGAGTCGTACGGGTGGTGGACCAGCACGTCACCCTCGCGCAGCGTCGCGAACACGCTCTTGGGCGTCTCGCGCTCACCGAACGCCGGGTGCGTGGCCGGCACGAACGCCGGGTCCTTCAACGTCTTGCGGTCGATGCCGTACAGCTGCCACAGGCACGACAGATCGAGCAGTCCCGGCACCGTGACGACGTCGTGCGGGTCGACGTCCATCTCCCGCAGCAGCAACTCGAGCATGTGCTCGGTCATGTCGTCGGCGACCTCGAGACGCACCGGCGGGCCGAACCGGCGCCGCGCGAGCTCTCGTTCCAGCGCCTGCAACAGGTCCTCGTCGCGGTCCTCCTCGACCTCGAGGTCCGCGTTGCGCGTCACCCGGAACGCGTGGCACTCGATGACCTCCATGCCGGTGAACAACTCGCCCAGGTGCGCGGCGATGAGTTCCTCCAGCGGCAGGAAGGTCGCCGAGGAAGACGAACGGTCCGCCTCCACGCGCACCAGCCGCGGCACGTTGTCCGGCACCTTCACGCGGGCGAACCGCTCGCCGCCACCCTCGGGGTCGCGCACGGTCACCGCGAGGTTCAGCGAGAGACCGGAGATGTACGGGAACGGGTGCGCCGGGTCGACCGCGAGTGGCGTGAGGACCGGGAAGACCTGCTCGCTGAAGTAGTTGGAGAGCCGCAACCGGTCGTAGTCCGTGAGGTCGCCCCACGTCACGATGCTGATCCGGTGCTCTTCCAGGCCGGGCCTGATGTGGTCGAGGAACGCGCGGGCGTGCTGCTCGACGAGTTCCTGCGAGCGCTTGGAGATCGCCACGAGCTGCTCGAGCGGCGTGAGCCCGTCCGCGCTGCGCACCGTGAGACCGGTCTCCGCGCGCCGCTTCAGGCCCGCGACCCGGACCATGTAGAACTCGTCCAGGTTCGAGGCGAAGATCGCGAGGAACTTCGCGCGCTCCAGCAGCGGCTGCGAGGAGTCCTCGGCCAGCGCGAGCACGCGGGAGTTGAAGTCCAACCAGGACAGTTCACGGTTGAAGTACCGGTCGTCCGGGAGGTCGGTGGGCAGGACGCTCGACGTCACCGCGGGCGGTGCCGAGGGCACACCGCGCAACGGAGCGGCCGCCGCGGCGCCTCGCTCGACCTTCGCTCGCGTCGTCGAAACTCGCCGGGTCGCCGCGCGAGGCTGCTTGCGCGGGGTTGCCGCCTCCGCCTTCACGTCCCGCGCGCGGCGTCGGGATGGGGTCGCCTTGCCGTCAGAGTTCTCCGTGCTCACGCCCCGCATTGTTCCGCACTATCGCCGCGAGCGCCCCCGCCGTGAACGTCTGACTGGTGAACTCCTCGTCACAGAACGGGCATGCGCAGGGCGGTGACCACTCCGTCAGGACTACGTTCGAGGGTCACTCGCTGACCCGGACGCAGCATCCGCCAACCACCCTCAGTGACCGCGGCCGCACTCACGTCGACAAGAACGCCGTCATCTCGAAGGACGGTCGCGGAACCGTCACTGTTAAACGTAGACACGGTTGCCTGCACGGAGCAGAACCCTAGCCGTTCGTCGGTACTCGTCTCATTCACCGCGCTGCCAGGGTCGATCCATGAAGGTTATAGCCACGATCACTGCGGCGACCCTGTTGGCCTTCACCACGGCAGGACTGGCTTCGGCAGCGGGTGCCGAACCCACGACTCCGAAGGTGGACAAACCACGACTGCAGGCGGCGGCCAAGAACGTTCGCCTGAAGGCATCTCTTCCCGGTACCGAACGGGCCATCTCGATCGCGTTCGCCCAGTACGGGCCTCGCGACGTGGCGTTCGTGAGCATGGAGACCGGGCTCAAGACGTTCGACGTCACCGATCTGGACCAGCCCAAGCTCCTCGACCACCTCACCAAGGAGGAGATGGCGCTGCCGGGCGACGACCCGACGAAGCGCTTCTGGGAGAACGAGGACATCAACGTCGACCCGTTGCGCAAGCTCGCGTTCCTGGCGCGCGAGGTCAACTCGTTCGGCCGCGCGCTTCCGGGTGACCGGCCGACCGGCAACTACATCGTGTCCGCTGTGGACCCGGCCGACCTCAAGATCCTGAGCTTCCACCGGCAGAACACCGGTCACACCAGCACCTGCATCAACGACTGTTCATACCTGTGGACGGCCGGGCTGGACAGGTCCGACGCCAAGACCGGGCGAATCTTCGTGACCGACATCCGCGATCCGAAGACCCCGAAAGAACTTCCGGTCTCGGTCGACGTCCGCGGCAAGGCGGGCGAAGGGAAGATCACGCACGACGTCCAGGTGGACGCCCACGGCATCGCGTGGGTCGCCGGCGACGACGGCACCCGCGGCTACTACACGCAGGGCTGGCACCGCGACCCGTTGAGCGGCAAGTACCGCGAGGCGAAGGCGTGGGACCCGGTCCCGTACGCGGGCGGCACCGTGCCGAAGGCCGACATGCCGACCTCGTTCACGCACAACTCGTTCCGCCCGGTCGGCCGCACGCTCGCCGACGGCCCGCAGCCCACGCGGGAGAACCCGGCCGGAAGCCTGCTGCTGCACACCGAGGAGGCGTTCGGTTCGCCCACCTGCAAGACCGAGGGCCGGTTCGTCATCTCCTCGCTGCAGGGCACGCACAACGGTGAGGGCTGGGGCGAGAAGCCCAAGGAGATGAAGACGGTCGGCATCTGGAGCCCGGACGACCAGGAGGGCACGATCCCCGGCAACGTCACGTGCTCCGCGCACTACTTCGACGTGCAGAAGAGGATCGTGGCCTACTCCTGGTACAACCAGGGCACCCGGTTCCTGGACATCTCGAACCCGGCCAAGCCGATCCAGATCGGGTACTGGCGACCGGACACCGCGACCTCGTGGGCGCCGTACTGGCACCGCGACACGGTTTTCGTCGCCGACATCTCGCGCGGCGTCGAGATCCTCCAGCTGGAGAAGGGCGCTTTCGACGCCCAGGCGAGCGGCACGCCCGTGACGCTCACCGCGCACCACGCGAAGGAACTGGCCAGGGAGAGCGACCGGGAACCCGTGCCGCTCGCCCCGAACCCGTTCTACGGCTGGGCCTGCCCGATGGTCGCGAACCGCGACGACTCGGACTGCGGCGTGGGAGCCTGCGGCGCACCCTGCTGAGTCGCCTGCTGCTGGGCGAGGGCTGCCTTGACCGCGGCCTGAGCGCGCTGGCGGGTGATCACGCGGCGACCGAGGTTGATCATCGGGATCTCCACGGTCACGTAGAGAACGCTCGCCAGCGCCAATCCCAGTGCCGTGACCAACACGGACTGTCCGAGACCCGACATTGCGGGCCAGAAGAACCAGAGGACCGTCGCGGCGATCGTCTGCACCAGGTAAAGCGAGTACGAGCGCTCACCGACGAACTGCATCGGCTTCGTGGACAGGAAAGTCGTGGCCGGTCCGGGCGCGATCAGAGCGGTGAGCAGCACGGCCGTCGCGAGGGCGTACACCGGAATGACCAGCACGTGACCAGGAATTCCGTTGATCCCGTCGACGAATCCGGCCATCGGCTTCACGCTCAGGTGCACGCCGATGAATCCGATTGAGACGATCACCTGCGCGACCGGATTCGTGAGCGGCCGCACCAGCGCGAATCCGCGCCGGCTGTGCAGCGCGACGGCGAGCAGAACACCGGTCAGGATCGAGAAGTAGTGCAGCGGCCAGCCGGGGTTGCTGTGCGACGTGGTGAAGTTGACGATCACGAGCGCGAGCAGCATGCCGAGGGCGGCGGCGCCGGCGCGGCGCTTGAGCACGACGGTGCCGAGCGCGATCGCCACCAACGGCCAGACCAGGTAGAACTTCTGCTCGATGCCCAGCGACCAGGACTGTCCGTACGGGCTGGCGCCGGCGAACTCGTTGGTGAACGTCAGGAAGTACTTGAGCGCCGGGCCGATCCCGTTGCTGACGAACGTGCCGAACAGCGCCGAGCCGACCGCTGTCACCAGCAGGATCACGAAGTAGACGGGCAGAATTCGGAACGCCCGCCGCAGGTAGAACTCCTTGAGCGAAATCTCGCCGGTGCGCCGCTCCTCGCGCAGCATCAGCGTGGTGATCAGGAATCCGCTGAGGACGAAGAACATCTGGACGCCGGCCCAGCCCTGCAGCCAATCAGGGCCTCCGTAGTGGAAGAACACCACCAGCACGGCGGCAATGGCGCGCAGGCCGTCAAGAGCGGGAAAGCGGCGCAACGCCAGGTAGTCGGCGTGCGTCAACAACTTCATGCAGGAACACCTCAGGGCAATGCGTCGGGGAAACGGCGCTGGGGGTTACGCCGTCAACATCGGAGATCATCGGGGGATGTCATCGGGGGATACGGACGTAAAGGTGCCGGGGTTCCCCGTCACGTTGCTCGAACCAACATTTTCGTGTTGTTCGTCACGGTGTTAACACCTGGGCAACGGCGAGAGTGAAGACAGCGGAGCGGACGAGGCGACGCGCCAGCCCTTCTGCGTCAGTGCTCCGCCGTGGACCTCCAGCCAGTAGGAGTCTTCGGTCGTGTGCATGGTCGCGCCGCTGCGCATGTCCGTCACGTACGAGGACTCCGACTGCCAGGACACGAAGTCGCCGCTGACCCGCGGGAACACGATGCCTTCCGCCTTGGGCGCGGCCTTGATCTCCGCGAGCTCGCGCGGCTCGGTCCAGTCCGCACGCCAGCCGCGCAACGCGTCACCCTGTGCCCACACCACGGTCCTGCCGTCCGACGCCACGCTCGCGTCGGGCTCGGCGTTCCGCAGCTGCTCCGGTAACGCGTCGACAGCGCGGAACCTCCCGTCCTGCCGCCAGATGACCGCGTCACCCAGGAAGGCCGGCGACGAACCTTGGCCGACGACCTTGTCCTTCTTCTTCACGAGGTCGTAGACGTGCACGCCCAGGCTGTCGGACCAGGCGGCCTTGCCGTTGTGGACCACGGCACCGGCGTCGCCGATCCGCACGGGCGCGCCGTCGTTGCGGGCGTCCCAGGCGTAGGTGGTCGTGGTGCGGTCGGACGGGCTGGGAGTCGTGGAGAACGTCACCCAGCGCCCGTCGAACTCGACGTCGAACAGCTGCGCGTCGTCCTGCACCGCCATGACCTGCTGACGTTTCTTGCTGTCGCGCAGCACCAGTTCGGTGGTTCTGTTGCGTGTGGTCTTCACCAGTGTCGTGTCGCCGTTCTCGTTGGCGCCGACCACGGTGACCTGCTCGTGCGAGCCCGCTTCCGTTCTGTCGCGGGACAGCTGGTCCTTCCACTCCTGGGGCAGCTCCACGCGGCACGAGGTCAGCTTGCTCGGCGCGGTGTAGTCGGACGGCCGGTCAATAGGTACAACGGCGACACAGCCCGCGATGGCCGTGATCGCCGCCAGCGCGATGAGCGCTCGCATCAGTCTCCCAAGTCGTGATCACCCCAGTGACCCGGAAGACGCGCGGGGACTGCTCAGGTTGTCCAGGCGGGCAAGGCGTTCGCGGTGTGCACGCCGAGGCCCAGCGTGAGAGCGAGCCGCAAATCTTCTTCCGTGTCCACGTCACAGCGCAGCGACGGCCACGGTCCGAACAGCGCGACCGCGCCGGAGATCCGGTGGTGCCCGGCGGACCCGACGCCGAACCTCGGGTCGAGCTCTCCGCCGGGTGCCGCGAGGAGCAACGTCGTGCCGGTGCCCTGGCGGTCCGGGACGAACGCGCGCCGACCGGCCGCGGTTTCGAGCGCGGCCTGGAG
This sequence comes from Lentzea alba, assembly GCF_011067745.1. Taxonomy (GTDB): domain Bacteria; phylum Actinomycetota; class Actinomycetes; order Mycobacteriales; family Pseudonocardiaceae; genus Lentzea; species Lentzea alba. Next base: position 483,326 of record NZ_JAAMPJ010000001.1, on the reverse strand, counting down.
CTCGCCGGGCTTGAGCGCCGGCAGGTCGGCTTGGAGCGCGCCGATGCGGGGCGACCGCAAAGTCTGCGCGCCGTGCAACAACGCCTCGTTGAGCCCGGGCACCGGTGGCTCCGGAAGCGAATCGACGCCCAACGCGGCCATTTCGGACGCCACCGCCGGGTCCGATGTGATGGTCACCACGCGGCGGACGCCGGGAGTGGCCAGAGCGGCGCTCACCGTGTCCATGGCGAGCGCGAGCGCCAGTGCCGCGTGCGACACCGGATCTCCGCCTGTCGCGCTGGTCAGCCTGGTCTTGGCCCGGTCGAGCGTTTTGACCGGAACCACTAGGTCAACTTCATCCCGCACCTCGCCATAGTCCACGATCTGACGACCAGTCGGTCGACCACTAACCCTCATCGTTCGATTTCGCCGTTCAGACGGGTGCATCGTCGTGGGGGGCCCCCCCCCCCCCCCAGGTCGGGGGGGGGGGGGGGGGGGGGCGGGGCCGGGGGGCGGCGG
>NZ_JAAMPJ010000001.1:0-482818 GCF_011067745.1 Lentzea alba | reverse complement strand
CATCGTCGTGCCGACCCCCGCCCTCCATATCGGTCATATGGGGGGCGGGGGTCGGCACGACGAGGTGCCCTGCTGAGCGCCGGAAGCGAGCGATGAGGATTGTGGGCGACCGACTACTGTGCTCGTGGGCGCAGTTCTTGCAGGTCCGGGAGTGAGGAGAGGGTCCACGTGGCCAAGGAGAAGGGCGGCTTCTGGGTCGGGGTCGCCGCGGCGATCGTCTACCCCATGTCGTTCGTGCTGGGCAGGCACCGGATCCTGCACGGCGACCGCATCCCGCGCCAGGGATCGGCGCTGCTGGTGATGAACCACATCTCGCACCTCGACCCGTGCTACGACGCGGTGTTCGTGCACCGCAACGACCGGGTGCCGCACTTCCTCGCGAAGCACAGCCTGTGGAACGTGCCGATCATGGGCTCGATCCTGAGGGGCGCGAAGCAGATCCCGGTCTACCGGGGCACCACGGACGCGCAGCAGAGCCTGCGCGCCGCGCACGAAGCACTGGCCACCGGCCAGGTCGTGGTGATCTACCCCGAGGGCACCATCACCAAGGACCCCGACGGCTGGCCCGCGAACTCCCGCACCGGCGTGGCGCGGCTCGCGCTGCAGCACGACGGCCCGGTCATCCCGGTCGCCCGCTGGGGCACCCTCGACCTCTACAACCACTACCAGAAGAAGTTCCGGCCGTTCCCGCGCAAGACGATCACGCACTTCGTCGGTGAACCGGTCGACCTGTCCGCCTACCGCGGCCAGGAGGAGAGCCTCCCGTTGCTGCGCGAGGTCACCGATCTCCTGATGACCCACGTGAAGGACCAGCTCGCCGAGGTTCGCCGGCAGCCGGCGCCCGAGGGCTTCTACGGACCGAGGAAGGCCTGAACATGGCGATCGAACGCGTTGCGGTGCTCGGCGCCGGTTCGTGGGGCACGACGTTCGCGAAGGTCATCGCGGACTCCGGCCCCGACGTCGTGCTGTGGGCGCGCCGCCAGGAGGTCGCTTCGACGATCACCGAGACCCGCGTGAACGCCGACTACCTGCCCGGCATCTCGTTGCCGGCCAACCTGGCGGCCACCGCCGACCCGGCGAAGGCGCTGGACGGCGCGGACGCCGTCGTCCTGGCCGTGCCGTCGCAGACGTTGCGGGTGAACCTGTCGGCGTGGAAGGAACTGCTGCCGCCGGACGCGACGCTGGTGTCGCTGTCCAAGGGCGTCGAGCTCGGCACGCTGAAGCGGATGAGCGAGGTGATCCGCGAGGTCGCCGGCGTCGACGAGTCGCAGGTGGCCGTGGTGTCCGGGCCGAACCTGGCCAAGGAGATCGCCGTCGGGCAGCCGACCGCGACCGTCATCGCGTGCACGGACCACGACCGCGCGGTCGACCTGCAGCACGCGTGCTCGAACTCGTACTTCCGCCCGTACACCAACACCGACGTGGTCGGCTGCGAGCTGGGCGGGGCGTGCAAGAACGTCATCGCGCTGGCGTGCGGGATGGCGGCCGGTCTCGGCTATGGCGACAACACGATGGCGTCGATCATCACCCGTGGCCTGGCCGAGACCGCGCGGCTGGGCGCGGCGCTGGGCGCGGACCCGCTGACGTTCGCCGGTCTGGCAGGGCTGGGCGACCTGGTGGCCACGTGCGCGTCGCCGTTGTCGCGCAACCGGACCTTCGGCGAGCGGCTGGGCAAGGGCGAGACTCTGGAGCAGGCGCAGGAGGCCGCGCACGGTCAGGTCGCCGAGGGCGTGAAGTCGTGCTCGTCGATCCGTGAGCTGGCGGCGGCGCACGGCGTCGACATGCCGATCACCGAAGGCATCCACCAGGTCTGCCACGACGGGCTGAGCGTGCGCGAACTCGGTGCCGCGCTGCTGGGCCGCGACCGCAAGCACGAGCGCCAGTGACCCCCGACTTCGGTGACGGCACGCGAGTCGTGCACGCGGTGGCTTCGGGCGCGCCGGGCGAACCGCTCGGTGCGCAGCCGGTGTTCGCGTCGACGTTCCACCTGGGCGGGGCGGACTACTACGGCCGCGCGAGCAACCCGACGTGGCGTTCTCTGGAGAGCGCCCTGGGATCGTTGGACGGCGGTGAGTGCGTCGCCTTCCCGTCCGGGATGGCGGCGATCTCCACGTTGCTGCGGGCCGTTCTGTCCACTGGGGACACTCTGGTGCTTCCGTCGGACGGCTACTTCCTGACCCGCAAGCTCGTGTCCGAAATGGACGTCAACGTGGTCGAGGTGCCCACGGCGGGGCCGTATCCGTCCTTCGACGGGGTGAAGCTGGTCCTGCTGGAGACGCCGTCGAACCCCGGCCTGGACGTGTGCGACATCGCTGCGCTGGCGGACGCGGCACACGCAGCCGGCGCGTTGCTGGCCGTGGACAACACGACCGCGACGCCGCTGGGGCAGCGGCCGTTGGAGCTCGGCGCGGACATCGTGGTCGCGTCGGACACCAAGGCGCTCGCGGGCCACAGCGATGTCCTCTTCGGACACGTGACGACGGCGTCCGCCGAGCTGGCGGCTCGGGTGCGGGACGCGCGGACGTTGAACGGCGCTATCCCCGGGCCGTTCGAGACGTGGTTGGTGCTGCGCGGGCTGGGAACGCTGGATCTGCGGCTCGCCAGGCAGGCGCGGAACGCGGCGGCGATCTGCACGTTGCTGCGTGGCCACGTCGAGAACCTGCGCTGGCCGGGCTCGGCGGAGGACCCCTCCTACCTGGTGGCGGCGCAGCAGATGCGGCGGTTCAACGGCGTGTTGACATTCGAGCTGGAATCGGCCGCGGCGGTGGAGAAGTTCCTGTCGCGCTCGAAGCTCGTGTCGGCGGCGACGTCGTTCGGCGGCCTGCACTCCACGGCCGACCGGCGCGCGCAGTTCGGCGACCCGGTGCCCGAGGGTCTGGTGCGCTTCTCGGCCGGCTGTGAGGACACCCACGATCTGGTGATGGACGTGTCCCAAGCTCTGGGCCTGGATTGACAGAGGGTCCCGGTTCCGGGACCCTCTGCGTCATGTCCTTCAACGCATGTTGCTGTTGTACCTGGCGATAGTCCCGCGTCCTCTTTTCGCGCTCGCCTGGTAAGGACTTTTCCCGATGTTCGCCGTTCCTGAGAACAGCCTCGTTCTGCCTGAAAACTCCGCGTTGCTGCACCCCGTGCGGGTCGCTCTGGCGTGGGCGGCCGACCGCGACCGCTGGAAGCACCTGCTCCGCTACGACCCGGAAGAGCGCTTCTCGACGTTGGTGGAGAAGACCGCCGACCAGGAGATCTGGCTCATGAGCTGGCTCCCCGGTCAGACGGCCTCGCTGCACGACCACGACACCACGTCCGGCGCGTTCACCGTCGTCAGCGGTGTGCTCACGGAGGTGGTGACGACCCGCATCCAGGTCGTGCACACCCTTCACGCCGGTCAGTCACGCGTGTGGGGGCCCGGCTACGTGCACCAGGTGCGCAACGACGGCGTCGACCCCGCCGTGTCGCTGCACGTGTACCGCCACGGCACACGCGCGATGACCTCCTACCGCTACGACCCGGTCAACGGCCCCGTGCGCTGACGTGCGGCGGAATCGCCTTGTCCGTCTCGTGCGGCACGGGCGTGCCCCACGTCTGGACGAGCGGCATGTGCCCGGCCCACACCAGGTTGGCTTCGAGGTCCGACGGCTCCTCGCCCGGCCCGCCGTCGCGCACCTTGACGCTCGCCTCGGTGAGGTCGATCTCCAGCGCGACCGTCTGCGCGAGCTCCTTCTTGGACGGGCTGCGCGCGTAGTCCCAGCTGCCCGGCGTCACGTGTTCGACGATCGTGCGCAGTGCGTGCTCGGGGTCCTCGGCGATCGTCGCGGTGCCGTGGATGATGGCCGACCGGTAGTTCATCGAGTGGTGGAACACCGACCGCGAGTAGACGACGCCGTCCACGAGCGTGACCGCGACGCAAACCTGCTTGCCTTCCACCATGCTCCTGATGGAGCGTGAGCCCGTCGACCCGTGCAGGAAGATGCGGTTGCCGTCCCGCCCGTACGCGGTGGGGATGAGGAACGGCGCCCCGTCGACCTCCACGGCGAGGTGGCAGACCAGGCCCGCGTCGAGGATGTCGTAGAGCACCTGGCGGTCTTGGACGGCTCGCTTCTTGCCGCGGATGACGGTGCTGCGCGGGGTGGGGGAGAGCTGCGTTTCAGCGGTCATGTTCCCACTGTGGGCGGTCAAGTGGCATCATTGAAGCGCCATTACTGACCAATTTGAGAAGGCCACTTTGCTGATCGTCGTCTGCCGCGACCTGAGGTCCATGGGGGGCACATTCATGGACCTGAGGTCCATGAATGTGCCCCCCATGGACCTCGCCGTCCCTCGATACCGGGCATATCGGGCGGTTCGCGGTGGCTGAGACCGCGTTGCCCATCGCGTTGGACCGCGAGTCGCCCGAACCACTCGCCGTCCAGCTCGCCGATGCCCTCCGCTCCGCCGCGTCGGAGGGACGGTTGCGAGCGGGCGACCGTTTGCCGTCCACGCGCGCGTTGGCCGACTCGCTCGGTGTCTCGCGCACGGTCACCGCCGCCGCCTACGAACAGCTGCACGCGGAAGGCTGGATCGCGGGCCGTCACGGTTCCGGCACCTACGTCACCACGACCCCGCCCGGCCCGCTGCGCAAACGTTCGCGCAAGCCCGTCGTGCCCGCCATCACCGACTTCGTCGACCTCGGCACCGGCGCGCCGTGGGCCAGCGGGCTCGACCGCGCGGCCTGGCGCAGGGCGTGGCGGGCCGCGGCCGACGCGCCGCCGTTGTCCCGTCCCGAACGCGCGGGGCTGCCCGAGTACCGCGAGGCCATCGCCGAACACCTGCTGCGCCACCGCGGTCTGGCCGTCAACGCCGACCCGGTGCTGGCCACCGGCGGCACCACGGCCGTGCTGACCGAGATCGCGGTCGCGGTGCTGCGGCGTGGTGACGCCGTGGCCGTCGAGGAACCCGGCTACCAACGGGCGGTGGGCGTCTTCAAGGCCAACGGCCTCAAGGTCGTGCAGGCGGCCGTCGACGCCGAGGGACTCCTGCCGGACGCGGTCCCCGCCGGCGTCAAGGCCGTCTACTGCTCGCCCGCCCACCAATATCCGCTGGGCGGCCGCATGTCGGCCGGGCGCCGGGTCGCGCTGGTCGAGCGTGCGCGCAGGGACGGCTGGCTCGTCATCGAGGACGACTACGACGGCGAGCTCAGATATGACGTGGCGCCGCTGCCGTCACTGGCCGCGCTGGCGCCGGACGTCGTGGTCCACCTCGGCACCACCAGCAAGATCCTCACGCCGACGCTCGGCGCAGGCTGGATGGTCGCCCCCGAGCACATCGCCACGACGGTCCTCGAACACCGGGACCTGACCGGCACCAGCCCGGCGGCGGCGGGGCAGCGGGTCGTCGTCGAACTCGCGCGCATGGGTGACCTCGGCCGGCACCTGCGCAAGCTCAGGCGAGAGCTGTCCGAACGACGTGCGCTGATCATCGACACGTTCGCCGACGCCGGTATCAAGGTGCTCGGCGACGACGCGGGCGCGCACGTCGTCGTGCTGCTGTCTCACGCCGAACAGGAGCGCGACCTGATGAGGCAGGCCCTCGAACGCGGCCTGCGGGTGGACGGCCTGGCTCGGCACTACGTGAACCGGGCCAAGCTGCACGGGCTCGTCATCGGGTACAGCGCGTGCTCGCGGGAGCAGTTGGTCAGCGCGTTGCCCGTCCTCACCGAACTGCTCAGCACGAGCGGCTGACCACGACGGTCTGGCGGGCGGTGGTGAAGCCGAGTTGCTCGTTCACCCGGATCATGGCGAAGTTGGCCGCGTCCGTGCTGGTGTCGATGCGTTCGAGCTCCGGCCGTTCGGCCCGTAGCCACTGCAACATGTGAGCTTGGATCACTCGGCTGATGCCGCGGCCGCGATGGGCGGGGCTGACCATGGTGCTGCCCCAGTTCGTGTCCGTCGTGTCCGAGGGGTGGAGCGGGACGTCGGTCAGCGCCACGACGCGTCCGGTGGCTTCCTCGACCGCGACGACGACGCGGTGCTCGACGCCGGCCGCACGAGCCACGGCCTCCTCTGCCCGCACCACCTCAGGTGTCCACTCCGGCAGTTGCGCCGCGGACGCCGTGGCCGGAGCGTCGTGGATCGACTGCCGGGTCGCGGCCACGGAGGACAGCAGGTGCTCCGGCGCCGCACCGATCCACCGTTCCACGCGGTAGCCGTCCGGACCGGTCGTGGTCAGGACGGCCTCGGAGATCGTCAGTCGTTGCCGGACCCTGGACGCGACCACCTGGAACCCGCGCGCCACCGCCCAGTGCTCGCCGGTGCTGTCCCTGGCCACGCCCCAACTTTCGAACGTCTCGCAGCCGCGGGCGCGCAGCTCCGGCAGCAGCGCGTCGAGCAGCGCGGTGCCGATGCCCTGCCTGCGGTACCGCGGGTGCACCGTGATCGAGCCGATCGCCAGCTGTGCGTTCGGCCCGCTGAGCACTCCCGCGGAGGTGATGCCGGCGCCCTCGCCGTCGCGGCGGGCGACGAGCCGGAACACCTCGCGGAAGTCCGGGTTCGGCTCCCGCAGGGACGCGATGATCCGCTCCCGGCTCGACTCCGGATGGGCCGCGATCCGCACGTCCGCGTACGCGCGCAACGAGGCCGTGTCGTCCAGGTCGAGCGGTTTGATCTCCAGCACCGATCGAGGCTAACTGGCGAGTAGGCACAATCGCCCAAACGGGTAGGGTCGCCCGCATGACGCAGCGCAAGACGAGGGTGGCCGTGGTGTTCGGCGGCCGCAGCTCCGAGCACGAGGTCTCCTGCCAGTCCGCCAAGAGCGTCCTTCCCTACCTGGACGCCGAGCGCTTCGAGGTGGTGCCCGTCGGCATCACCCCGCAGGGGCAGTGGACGCTCGGCACGGACCCGAACGCGCTGGAAGCCGGTGCGGGCAACCTCCCCACGCTGCGCAACAGGACCGACCTCGCCCCGATCGAGCCGGGCGTGGCGCTCAAGGACGTGGACGTCGTCTTCCCGTTGCTGCACGGCGCGTGGGGCGAGGACGGCACCATCCAGGGTCTGCTCGAACTGGGCGGGCTCCCGTACGTCGGGCCGGGCGTGTTCGCCAGCGCCGCCGCCATGGACAAGGTCTTCGCCAAGAAGATCCTCGAGGCGGAAGGGCTGCCGGTCGGCAAGTTCGTCGCGCTCGACCGCGCCGCCACCACGCTGACCCTCGACGAGCGCGAGCACCTGGGGCTGCCGGTGTTCGTGAAGCCGTCGCGCGCCGGGTCGTCCGTCGGCATCTCCAAGGTGTCCGACTGGGCCGACCTCGACGCCGCGATCTTCGAGGCGCGCCGGCACGACCCCAAGGTCATCATCGAGGCCGCTGTGCCGAACATGCGCGAGATCGAGCTCGCCGTGCTGGAGTTCCCGGACGGTCGCGTCGAGGCCTCGCTGCCGTGCGAGCTGCGTCCGGTCGGCGAGCGCGTCGAGTGGTACGACTTCGACGCGAAGTACGTCGACGACTCCTACGAGGCCGACATCCCGGCGAAGCTCGACGACGACATCGCCGCGCAGCTGCGCGAGACGGCCGTCACCGCGTTCAAGGCGCTCGACTGCCAGGGACTGTCCAGGGTGGACTTCTTCCTCACCGAGCAGAACGAGCTGATCCTCAACGAGCTCAACACCATGCCCGGTTTCACGCCGATCTCCATGTACCCCAAGGCGTGGGAGGCGACGGGCATCGACTTCGCGACGCTGCTGACCACGTTGATCGAGACGGCGATCGCCCGCGGCTCCGGCCTCCGTTAGGACGAAGTCTTGACCGGCTGCTTGGGGAGCAGGTCGCGCACCGTCGTGGAGATGTCCTGCAACGGTCCGGTGCCCGCGTCGTCGGGCACCGTCAGCGCCACGTACGCACCGCGGTCCACGATCACCCACGTGGAGCTGCCGGAACCGGGCAGCTGCAGCCACTGCACGTCGGAGATCACCCGCAGCTGCGAGGTCGCGCTCAGTTCCGACGGGCGCGGCATCCCGCACCGCAGGACCACTGGATCGTGTTTGGCGTCACCCCACGCGACGGTGGCGGGCGGCGCGGGCGCGGCGAGTTCCCGGCGCGGCAGCATGTCCTTCCCGGACGGCAGCCCCACCGGCAGCTTCTCGATCAGGGACACGCACGCCGGTGAGCCCGAGTCCGGTGCGTCGATCGAGACCAGCGCGAGAGGACCCGTGCGACCGGGCACGTCCTCGGTCTGGTTTCCCGTGCCCAGCACTAGACCGAGCGCGGCGACACCGATGGCGAGCAGCACGGCGAGCCCGACCGCCGCGAGCAGCGGCCGGGACAGCGTCGACGTGGATTCCTGCTGAGTCACCCAGCTATGGGAACACGAGCTACAAGTGCACGACCGGGCAGGTCAACGTACGAGTGATTCCTTCGACGTTTTGAATGCGCGCGACCACCAGCTGGCCGAGCTGGTCGACGGTGTCGGCTTCGGCGCGGACGATGACGTCGTAAGGACCGGTGACGTCTTCTGCGGTTGCTACCCCGGTGATTCCGGAAATCTCGGAGGCGACTGCGGCGGCCTTGCCGACCTCGGTCTGGATGAGGATGTATGCATGCACCACGGCGTGCCCCTTCGTCGCGACAGGTTGGGTCGAGGTAGGAACGTGTCACGCAACGTACCCCAGTTGGGGTTCCGAATGCTCAGATTGGGAGGCAACTTTGCGTCCGGAGCCGCCGCGCGACGCGGAGACGGTCGCCGAGGTGGGTGAGTTCAATCTCATCCACCGGGTGACGACCGGTCGGGCGCAACCCGAGACGACCATCCTCGGTCCCGGGGACGACGCGGCCGTGGTCGCCGTCCCGGACGGCCGGGTCGTGGCCTCCATGGACGTGCTGGTCGAGGGTGTCCACTTCAGACTCGACTGGTCCAGTCCCGAGCAGGTGGGCCGAAAAGCGGCCGCGGTGAACCTCGCGGACGTCGTCGCGATGGGGGCGTTGCCGTCCGGTCTGCTCGTCGGGATCGCGTGCCCGCCGGACACTCCCGCCGCGACCGTGCAGGGGATCATGTCGGGGCTGTGGCAGGAGGCGGCGCAGGCCGGCGCGGGCATCGTCGGCGGCGACATGGTCAGCTCCGCCACGCTGGTGATCTCGATCACGGCCATGGGTGACATGAACGGACTCGAGCCGATCACGAGGTCCGGCGCGCTCGTCGGGGACGTCGTGGCGGTGACCGGCAGGCTCGGCTGGGCGGCCGCGGGACTGGCCGTGCTCGGCCGCGGTTTCCGTTCCCCGGTGGGCATCGTGAACGCCCAGCGCACCCCGGAGCCGCCGTACGAGGAGGGCCCGAGGGCCGCGGAGGCCGGCGCCACTTCGATGATCGACGTCTCGGACGGGCTGCTGCAGGACCTCGGCCACATCGCGGACTCGTCGGGGGTGGCGATCGACATCCGCACCGAACTGCTGCCGCTGCACCCGCGCCTGCTCGACGTCGCGTCGGCGCTCGGCGGTGACGCGCGGCACTGGGCGCTGACCGGAGGCGAGGATCACGCGCTCGCGGCGACGTTCCCCGGTCCCAAGGCGGTTCCGGAGAACTGGACGACCATCGGCACGGTCCGCGCGGGCGAGGGTGTGACGGTCGACGGCAGGGTTTACGAAAAACCCCCTGGCTGGGAGCACTGGCGCGCGTAAACTGGTCGATGTGGAACTATGCACTCGGGCGTATGACCATCCAGACTCGGTCAAGATGATCGCTGACCTCCAGCAGGTCTACGTCGACCGCTACGGCGATGTCGACATCACGCCGGTCGACCCGGCGCAGTTCGCCGCACCGCTCGGCTACTTCGTGATCGGCTACCTCGACGGCGTGCCCGTCGCGTGCGGTGGCTGGCGCGTCAACCCCGAACTCGAGGGCGCCGCCGAGATCAAGCGGATGTACGTCGTCGACTCCGTGCGCGGCAAGGGCCTGTCCCGGTCGATCCTCGCCCACCTGGAGGTGACCGCGCGCGAAGCCGGTTTCCAGCGGATGGTGCTGGAAACCGGCCTCCGCCAGCCCGAGGCGATCAGCCTGTACACGTCCAGCGGGTACGAGCAGATCGACAACTTCGGCGTGTACCGCGACCACCCGGAGAGTCGTTGCTTCGGGAAGTCGTTGTAGGTTCGGGCGCATGGCCATCTATGCGTTGGGGGACTACACACCGCAGATCCACCCGGACGCGTACGTGCACCCGGATGCGACGGTGATCGGTGACGTGCGCATCGGCGCGCATTCGTCGGTGTGGCCGCAGGCCGTGCTGCGCGGCGACTACGGCCGCATCGTCGTCGACGAGCGCACGTCGATCCAGGACGGCACGGTGATCCACTGCACCGAGGTCCACCCGGTGCACATCGGCTCGTCGTGCGTCATCGGCCACAACGTGCACATCGAGGGAGCGACGGTCGCGGACGAATGCCTGATCGCCTCGGGTTCGGTGGTGCTCAACGGTTCCATCGTGGAGAAGGGCGCGATCGTCGGCGCCGGCGCGGTGGTCTCGTTCGACGGCCACGTCCGCGAACGCACGATGGTGCTGGGAGTTCCTGCCCGCGAGCGTGCTGGATATGTTGTGCCAGAACAGGCCTGGGCGTTCATCGTGGAGAAGTACGTGCAGAACATCGGTTTGTACCGGGAGAAGCTCCGCCGCCTGGATTGAGTGAGATAGGGTTCACAGCCGTGGCTCGTCCCCTCAACGAAGTTGTCGAAGCCGGTTGGGCTGAAGCTCTCGCCCCCGTTGCTGACCAGATCGCCGCCATGGGTGAGTTCCTGCGCGCGGAGGTCGCCGCCGGCCGCACCTACCTCCCCGCGGGCGAGAACGTGCTGCGTGCGTTCCAGCAGCCGTTCCACCAGGTGAAGGTGCTGATCGTCGGCCAGGACCCGTACCCGACGCCCGGCCACGCGGTCGGCCTGTCGTTCTCGGTGGCCCCTGACGTGCGGCCGATCCCGAAGTCGCTCATCAACATCTACAAGGAGTACGCGGAGGACCTCGGTCACCCGTTGCCCTCCAACGGCGACCTCACGCCGTGGTCCGAGCGCGGTGTGCTGCTGCTCAACAGGGCGCTGACCGTGCAGCCCGGCAAGGCGAACTCCCACCAGGGCAAGGGTTGGGAAGCGGTGACCGAGCAGGCCATCAAGGCGCTGGCGGCCCGTGACGCACCTCTGGTCTCGATCCTGTGGGGCCGCAACGCGCGCAACCTGCGCCCGTTGCTCGAACCGTTGCCCGCCATCGAGTCCGCGCACCCGTCGCCGCTGTCCGCACACGCCGGGTTCTTCGGCTCGAAGCCGTTCAGCCGCGCCAACGAACTGCTGGAGAAGCAGGGCGCGGAGCCGATCGACTGGAAGCTTCCGTAGCCGCACCAGCGAAGCGTGATCTGACGCTGACGGCCGCGGGTGCGGCCGTCAGCGAGTTCGGCAACTCGTTGTCGCTGCTCGTGTTGCTCTTCTGGGCGACGCCGATCAGTTCGCTGCTGGTCGCCGCCATCCTCGTCGCCGAACTGCTGCCGCTCGTGCTGGGCGCACCGCTGGCCGGTGTGCTCGTCGACCGGTTGCCCAACCGGCGCCTGCTGATGATCGCCCTGCTCTTCCAGGGCACCGCGATCGCGGCCGTCGCGCCGCTCATGGGCCAGCCCGCGTTCGTCGTGGCGCTGGTGTTCCTGTCCGGTTGTGGCCGTGCGGTCGCCATGCCGTCCATGTCCGCGTTGATCCCGCACATCGCGGGTGAAGAAGAAGCGACGCGTGGTTATGCGTGGCTCGGCACCGCGCGCAGTGTCGGCAACATCGCCGGAGTGACCGGTGGCGCGTTGCTCGCCGGGATCTTCGGGCACCCCGCCGCACTGCTCATCGACGGTGGCACGTTCTTCGTCTACGCGGCGCTGCTGGCGTTCGTGCGGTCGGAACGCAGGCCTTCGGGGGAGCACTCGGCGCGACCCAGCGCGCTGGCGGGCATCCGGCACGTGCGGCGGGATCCCGTGCTGTTCGCGTCGATCGTCGGACTGGCTTTCTGCGTCGGCACGGTCATCGTGATCAACGTGGCCGACCCCGCGTTCGTCCGGTACGTGCTGCGCGGTGACGAGTTCGTGCTCGGCGCGATGCAGGCGTGCTGGATGACCGGGATCCTGGTCGGCAACAGGCTCGCCGCGCGGCTCGAGACCGTGTCCGGGGTCGTGCACGCGATCGCTGTCGCCGCCGTCACCACGGGCATCGGGGTGCTGATCCCGGCGACGTTCCCGTTCATCGTCGCGGCCGGGACCGGCTGGGTGATCGGCGGGGTGTCGAACGGCGTCCACAACGTGGCCCTGAACGCGATCGTGCGGATGCGCACGCCCGAGGAGATGCGCGGGCGGGTGTTCGCGGCGGTCGGGTCGGTGGTGGTCGGCGCGAACCTGCTCGGGACGGCTGCCGCGGGCGGGTTGCTGCTGGTCATCGAGCCGCGGACGGTGTTCGCGCTCGGCGGCACCGGGGCGTTGCTCAGCGGTGTCGCGTGCCTGGTGTTCGTGCGCCGGGCCCTGAAACGCGAAAAGAGCCCGGCTTCCGCCGAGCTCCTTCCGAACTAAAACGAACTGTGGCGGTGATCAGCCGCGCACGACCTTGCCAGCCTTCAGGCAGGACGTGCACACGTTGATCCGCTGGCGCTGCGAGGCCGAAACCTTGGCGCGCACAGACTGGATGTTCGGGTTCCAGCGGCGGTTCGTCTTCCGCTGGGAGTGCGAAACCGAATGGCCGAAGCCCGGCCCCTTGCCACAGACGTCGCACACGGCAGCCACGTCAGCCACTCCTTCAGGTTCCTCAAGCGGTAAGTCTCGCGTCCCGGTGGGCGCGCAAGCGTGCACAAGCCTCAACCGGGCACGGCAACCCAATCAGGGTAGCCGGTGGCCTCACCCGCGACCAAACCGGGTGGATACTCTCGCCGCCATGCAGGTCATGGATGCGGTCGCGGTGCGCAGGTGGGCGGACGCGTGCGTGCGGTCGTTGGACGCCAATCGGGAGTCGATCGACCAGATCAACGTCTTTCCCGTGCCGGATGGTGACACAGGTACGAACCTGCTGCACACGATGCAGTCCGCGCTCGACGCGCTGTTGCGTTCGCCGATCTCCACGGTGGGCGAGGCGCTGTCCGCGTTGGCGCGGGGTGCGCTGGCCGGGGCGCGCGGCAACTCCGGCGTGATCCTCTCGCAGGTGCTCAGGGGCCTCGCGGAGACCGTGCAGGAGGTTTCGCTGGTCACGGGTTCCGCACTGCGCAAGGGCCTGCAGCGCTCCGACGAGCTCGCCACTGCCGCGGTGTCCAAGCCCGTTCCCGGCACGGTGCTGTCCGTGCTGCACGCCGCCGCGGAGGCCGCTCGCGACTGCCCGTCCGACGAGTTGGACGAGGTCGTGCTGGCAGCGTCACGCGCGGGTGCCGTCGCACTGGCCGACACGCCGCGTCAGCTCGCCGTGCTGGCCAAGGCCGGCGTGGTCGACGCCGGCGGACGCGGGCTCGTTGTGTTGTTGGACACACTGGCCGCGGTGATCACCGGCCAGACCGTGGAAACACCGATGGACGCGCCGCTGCTGCCGCGCACGCCCGAGTCGCTGACGACCGAGCGCGAGAGCGGGTCGTCGGAGTTCGAGTACGAGGTCATGTACCTGCTCGACGACACCTCGGAGGAGGCGGTCGCCGAGCTGCGCACGTCGTTGAACCTGCTCGGGGACTGCGTGTCGGTCGTCGGCGACGGTGCTTCTTTGTGGACCGTGCACGTGCACTGCAACGACATCGGCGCGGCCATAGAAGCGGGTGTGCGCGCTGGGCGCCCGCACCGGATCACCGTGGCGCGGTTCGCCGACCAGATCGCCGCTCAGGCGTCGCGGTTCGTGCGCGACCGGGCGATCGTGGTGGTGGTGAGCGGCGCCGTGGACCTGTTCCGCGCGGAGGGCGCGGCGGTGTTCGACCTCGCTTCTTCTGTGGCGACGCCCACGGACTTGTTGTCGTCCATCGTGTCGACGCGCGCGCGTCACGTTGCAGTGCTGCCCGGTGATCCGGACATCCGTGAGGCGCTAGAAGAAGCCGTGGCGTACGCACAGGCCGCAGGGCAGGACGTAGTGGTGGTGCCGACGTTCTCGCCCGTGCAGGCTCTCGCGGCGTTGGCGGTGCACGACGCGTCCAGGCGCGCCGGTGACGACGTTGTCGCGATGGCCGAGGCCGCCGCCGCAACGCGTCGTGGTGAGCTCTCGATCGCCGCCGACGAGGCCATCACGTGGGTCGGCCGCTGCCAGCCGGGCGACCTGCTCGGCATGCTGGACGGCGAGGTCGTGCTGATCGAGCCCGGTCCGGCGTCGCCAGACTCGCTGACGGACCTGTCGTGCCGCCTGGTCGACCGCATGCTGGCCGGCGGAGGTGAGCTGGTGACCGTGATTTTGGGTGCCGACTGCCCTGATGGTTTGGTGGACGTGCTCGAAGACCACCTGCGGGTCACCCATCCGGAGGTGGAGGTGACGGCGTATCCGGGCGGACAGCCGGACGCTGTCATTTTTGTCGGTGTCGAGTAGTTCAATGGGGAACGATGATCTCCTTCGACGACAAGCTGCAGCCGCTGCTCGGCAAGAAGACCGCCGACGCACTGGAGACCGGCCTCGGCCTCACGACGGTCGGTGACCTGCTGCGCCACTACCCGCGCCGCTACGACGAGCGCGGGAAGCTGACCGACATCAGGTCGCTGGAAATCGACGAGCACGTCACCGTGCAGGCCGAGGTCCGCAAGTGCACCAAGCGCCAGATGAAGGCGCGCCGCGGCCACATGACCGAGGCGGTGATCACGGACGGCACCTCCGAACTGCACCTGGTGTTCTTCGGCAAGGTGGCGTTCGTGGCCGAGCAGGAGCTCCTGCCGGGCACACGCGCCCTGTTCGCGGGCAAGGTGGGTCGCTATCGCCAGAACCTGCAACTGGTGCACCCGGCGTTCGAGATCCTCACCCCGGAGTCGGACGGGTCGTCGTTCCTGCAGGCCTTCCTGCCCGTCTACCCGGCCTCGCAGCACATCAACACGTGGAACATCGCGAACTGCGTGAATCAGCTGCTGGAGATCTGGGACGGCGTGCCGGAGGACCCGCTGCCTCTCGCTTTCCGGGAAGAGCACGGCCTGACCGGGCTGGAGGAGGCGTTGCGGTCGATCCACCGGCCGGAGAGCTGGGCGCAGATCACCGTGGCGCAGCAGCGGCTGAAGTGGGACGAGGCGCTGGCCGTGCAGCTCGCGCTGGCCCAGCGCCGCAAGGCTTCCACGGCCCGGCCGGCGCCGTCCTGCGCGCGGCGGTCCGGCGGGATCCTGGACGCGTTCGACGCGCGGTTGCCGTTCAAGCTGACCAACGGGCAGGTTGAGGTCGGCGAGCAGATCGCCTCCGACATCTCGTCCGTCGTGCCGATGAACCGCCTGCTGCAGGGGGAAGTCGGGTCGGGGAAAACGATGGTCGCGTTGCGAGCCATGCTCCAGGCCGTCGACGCGGGCCGTCAGTCCGCGATGCTCGCCCCCACGGAAGTCCTTGCGGCACAACACGCTCGCTCGCTGCAGGAGATGCTCGGCGACCTCGCCCAGGCCGGTCAGCTCGGCGGCGCGGAGGACGCCACGCGCGTGACGTTGCTGACGGGCTCGATGAACACGGCCCAGCGGCGCCAGGCGTTGCTCGACATCGTGACCGGCGAGGCGGGCATCGTCGTCGGCACGCACGCGATCATCCAGGAGAAGGTGGAGTTCCATTCCCTCGGCCTGGTCGTCGTGGACGAGCAACACCGGTTCGGCGTCGAGCAACGTGCGGCGCTTTCGGCGCGTGGTGCCGTCGAGAACCCGCACGTGCTCGTCATGACGGCGACGCCGATCCCGCGCACGGTCGCCATGACCGTCTACGGCGACCTGGAGGTGTCCGCGCTGCGCGAGCTGCCGGGCGGCCGCTCGCCGATCAAGACCTCGGTCGTGCCCGTGCGCGAGAAGCCGACCTGGCTGGACCGCGCGTTCGCCCGCGTGCGTGAGGAAGTCGCCGCCGGGCACCAGGCCTACTTCGTCTGCCCCCGCATCGGCGACGAGGAGCCCGCGAAGTCCGACGACGAGGACAAGCGCCCGGCCCTGTCGGTGATCGACGTCGCGACCATGCTGGCGCAGGGCCCGTTGCGCGGCCTGCGCATCGAGATCCTGCACGGCCGCATGCCTCCCGACGAGAAGGACGCGGTGATGCGCGCCTTCGCGGCCAACCAGGTCCAGGTGCTCGTCGCCACCACTGTCATCGAGGTCGGCGTGAACGTCCCGAACGCCACCGTCATGGCCATCATGGACGCCGACCGCTTCGGCGTCTCGCAGCTCCACCAGCTCCGCGGCCGCGTGGGCCGGGGCAGCGCGCCCGGCCTCTGCCTGCTGGTCACCGAGATGCCCGAGATGACGGCCACGATGGAACGCCTGCGCGCCGTCGAGTCCACTCTGGACGGTTTCGAACTGGCCCAGCTCGACCTCGAACTGCGCCGCGAGGGCGACATCCTCGGCGCCGCGCAGTCGGGCCGGCGCTCGGCGTTGAAGATGCTGTCGCTGTTGCGCGACGAGGACATCATCGCGGAGGCCCGCGTGGCCGCTCAGCAGGTGGTGGACGCCGATCCGGACCTGGAGAAGCATCCCGGGCTGGCGGGGATGGTGGGGACGCTGCTGACGGAGGAGAGGGCGGACTTCCTGGAGAAGGCGTAGGGACATCACCTGAAGGTGTCCGCGTGGCAGATGACGGACTGTCCGGCCGGCGTCGTACGTTCGCCAGCGTGCGCCGCCTGATCATCACCGCGCTCGTCGCCGCCCTCACCGTCGCAACCCAGGCCCCGGCCCTCGCGGAGCCCGTCGTGCTGACCGGGGAGGAGTCCCGCTACCCGCACGCGATCCGCCTGGAGCACGGCCCGCAGCGGGGTTCGATCCTCCTCGCGTTGCACGGCAACCACGTCGTGGACGTGCTGCGCGCGAACCGGGCCGCCAAGAAGTTCAAGAAGGTCGCCGCGTTCGTCGACACCGCGAGCACCCACGCGACCTGCTGCGGGCACCTCTACGAGCTGCCGAGCCAGGTCGGCGCCATGCCCGCCGGCACGGTGCTGTGGGTGGGCTCGGTGGGGTACAAGGAGGAGACCCTCAAGGCGCGGATCTGGCGCAGTCCGGACGCCGGCGAGACGTGGGAGTACCTGTCGGAGTGCGCGCGGGCCAAGCCGCAGGGCGGGCTGTGGGAGCCGGATCTGTCGGTGGACGCGAACGGCAGGCTCAACTGCTACTTCGCGGACGAGTCGGACGCCGCGCACAGCCAGTACATCGGGCGGACGGTGTCCTCCGACGGCGTCAACTGGTCGGCGAAGGAGAAGATCGTCGCCGTGCGGCCCAGGGGTTATCGGCCGGGAATGGCGCAGGTCAAGAGGCTGCCGACGGGCCAGTACTACATGATGTACGAGATCTGCGCGCAGCCGAACCAGTACTTCTGCGAGGCGTACCACCGGACGTCCCAGGACGGGGTGAACTGGGGCGATCCGGCGTGGTCCGGCACCAGACCGACGACGAAGGACGGCAAGTACTTCGCGCACACGCCGTCGATCACCCTCGCGCCCAACGGCACACCGGCGGGTCGCGTGATCCTCATGGGCCAGATGCTGATGTCCAAGAACGGCAAGGTCGACGCCGGCAACGGCAGGACGATCTTCGTGTCGGAGAACGGCGGCCGCGACGGCTGGTACGAGGTCCCCGCGCCGGTGCCGGTGCCGGGGGCGCGCGACAGCTACTGCCCGAACTACCACCCGACGGCGGTCGCCTCGCTCGACGGCACGTCGCTCATCGGGTTCGCGAGCGACTTCGCCCCCAACGGCGGGTGCCGGACGAGCTGGGCGACCGGCAGCCTGCCGCCGTTCCCCGGCTGACCAGGCGAGATCAGTCCTTGCGGGGCTTCGGCAGCTGCTGGGTCTTCTCCTCGTCGAGCTTCGCCGCACCGTTCTCGACGCCGTTCTCCGAGCCGTCCTCCAACGGCTTCAGCACCGACATCGCCGCGTCCACCGCGGCCTGCGCGGCGTGGAACTGGGTGGCGAGGTTGTCGTGCGCCGAGCGCAGGGAGGCTTCCTTCTCGGCCGCGGCGGCGGCGCGCTGGTCGGCCAGGGCCACGGCGGTCGCTGACTTCTCCTCGGCCTCGCGGACCAGTGCGGACGTTTTGGCCTCGGCGTCCTGCACCAGTGCCGTGGCCTTCTGCGAGGCCTCGGTGACGGTCGCCTCGGCCTTTGCGGACGCCTCGCGCAGGGTGGCGGCCGCCTTGTCCTCCGCCGCGCTGACCAGGGCGGATGCCTGCGCGGACGCGTCGGACGTCGTCTTCTCGGCCTTCGCGAGCGACTCGGCCTCGAGCTCGGCGAGCGCCTTCTCGGCCTCGGCCTGCTTGAGCTTGAGGGCCTCGTCGAGCTTCTCCAGCGCCTCGACGCGGGCGACCTCGGACTCGGCGGCGATCCGCTCGGCCTCGGCGCGCGCGTCCGCGAGCACCTTCTTGTGCTCGGCGGCCAGCGTCGCCTTGAGGCCGTCGTACTCCTTGTCCAGCGTGTCGTGGTACGCCTTGTACTTCGCGTCGAGCTCGACGCGGCGGGCGTCCAGGTCCGCCGACTTCTTGTCGAACTCGGCGGCGACGCGCTCGGCGTCGGCGCGCACCTCGGCGACCAGGGCCTCGTGCTCGGCGGTCAGCTTCGCGCGCAGCGCCTCGAACTCGGCTTCCAGCTCGGACTTGCGGCCGGCGAACTTCTGGTCGAGCTCGGCGTTGCGCTGCTGGTAGGCGACCTCCAGCTGTTTGCGGCGCGCCTCGGTCTCGGCGAGCAGGCGGTTGTGCTGCTCGCGCTGGTCGGCCGCCCACTTCTCGGCCTCGCCGCGCGTGGCGGCGGCCTTGTCGAGGGCGTCCTTGCGGATGTCCGCGATCTCTTCCTCGGCCAGGCTCATCATCACGCGGACACGCTCGGTGACGTTCGACGCGCTCACGGGACTGTTGGCCAGGTTCTGGAGCTGCATCTTGGTCTTGTCGAGATCGGCGCGCATCGAGTTCAGGAGCTTGGTCAGCTCCCCCACCTGCGCGGCGGCCGCGTCTCGGGAGCGGTTCGAGTTCTTGAGGTCGAACTCCAGGCGAGTGACTCGCTCATTCACCTGTCGCTGGTTGTAACCACGAAGGACAACGTCGAAATGCGGTGTGCGGGCAGTAGGCTGCCCGGCTCCATCAGCCCCGGCCATATGGCTCACCCTACCGAGATTGGTCCCAAGATCGTCACTCGATCTGGTTAAACCCACTACCGGCCGGAGTCTGACCGGGTGGTGGGTATCAACCTAGCTCTCAAACCGCGAGAATCCTCACGAGCAAGACCGATCACGATGACACCCATCACGTGAGACAGTCCTCCCAACAGGCAAGAGTCGCACGGTAACGTGCCTGAACTGACCGCTGAGCTGCACCGGGAGGGTTACGGATGTTCCGCAAGGTTCTTGTCGCCAACCGCGGCGAGATCGCGATTCGCGCGTTCCGAGCCGCCTACGAACTGGGCGCGGGAACGGTCGCCGTTTTCCCTCACGAGGACCGAAACTCGCTGCACCGGTTGAAGGCCGACGAGTCGTACGAGATCGGCGAGCCGGGCCACCCGGTTCGGGCGTACCTCTCCGTCGACGAGATCATCAAGGCCGCCCGCAAGGCGGGTGCCGACGCGATCTACCCGGGATACGGCTTCCTGTCCGAGAACCCGGAACTCGCGATGGCGTGCCGTGAGGCAGGCCTCACGTTCATCGGCCCCGTCGCCGAGGTGCTGGAGCTGACCGGCAACAAGGCGCGCGCCATCGCCGCCGCCCGCGAGGCCGGCCTGCCGGTGCTGGAGTCGAGCCCGCCGTCGTCGAACATCGACGAGCTGCTCGAAGCGTCGGAGACGATGCGCTTCCCGGTGTTCGTGAAGGCTGTCGCCGGCGGTGGCGGCCGGGGCATGCGCAAGGTCGACGACCCGGCCGCGTTGCGCGAGGCGCTCGAAGCGGCGTCCCGCGAGGCGGAGTCGGCGTTCGGCGACCCGACGGTGTTCCTCGAGCAGGCCGTGGTCGAACCGCGCCACATCGAGGTGCAGATCCTCGCCGACGGCCAGGGCAACGTGATTCACCTCTTCGAGCGCGACTGCTCCGTGCAGCGGCGCCACCAGAAGGTCATCGAGATCGCGCCCGCACCGAACCTCGCCCCCGAACTGCGCGACCGCATCTGCGCCGACGCGGTGAAGTTCGCCCGGCACATCGGCTACCGCAACGCCGGCACCGTGGAGTTCCTGCTCGACCCGCAGGGCCACTACGTCTTCATCGAGATGAACCCGCGCATCCAGGTCGAGCACACGGTCACCGAAGAGGTGACCGACGTCGACCTCGTGCAGTCGCAGATGCGCATCGCGTCCGGCGAGACGCTCGACGACCTGGGCCTGTCGCAGGACACCGTCCAGCTGCGCGGCGCCGCGCTGCAGTGCCGCATCACGACCGAGGACCCGGCCAACGGGTTCCGCCCGGACACCGGCACGATCAGCGCCTACCGCTCGCCCGGTGGCTCCGGCATCCGCCTCGACGGCGGCACGGCCGGCGCCGGCATGGCCATCAGCGCGCACTTCGACTCGATGCTCGTGAAGCTCACGTGCCGCGGCCGCACCTTCTCCCTCGCCGTCGCCCGTGCGCGCCGCGCGATCGCGGAGTTCCGCATCCGCGGTGTCTCCACGAACATCCCGTTCATCCAGGCCGTGCTGGACGACCCGGACTTCTACGAGGGCCGCGTCACCACGTCGTTCATCGAGAAGCGCCCGCACCTGCTCACCGCGCGCCACTCGGCCGACCGCGGCACGCGCCTGCTGACCTACCTCGCGGACGTCACGGTCAACCACCCCAACGGCACCCGCCCGACCGCGGTCGACCCGCGCGAGAAGCTGCCGGTCATCGACCTCAACACCGAACCGCCCGCCGGGTCCAAGCAGAAGCTGGTCGAGCTCGGTCCCGAGGGCTTCGCGCGGTGGATGCGGGAGAGCAAGGCCGTCGGTGTCACGGACACGACGTTCCGCGACGCGCACCAGTCGCTGCTGGCCACCCGCGTGCGCACCAAGGACCTGCTCGCCGTCGCGCCGCACGTCGCGCGCATGACGCCGGAGCTGCTGTCCCTGGAGTGCTGGGGCGGCGCGACCTACGACGTGGCGCTGCGGTTCCTCGCGGAGGACCCGTGGGAGCGGCTCGCGGCACTGCGCGAGGCCGTGCCGAACATCAACCTGCAGATGCTGCTGCGCGGCCGCAACACGGTCGGCTACACGCCGTACCCGGAGGCGGTCACCAAGGCGTTCGTGCAGGAGGCGACGAACACCGGCATCGACATCTTCCGGATCTTCGACGCGCTGAACGACGTCGAGCAGATGCGCCCGGCGATCGAGGCCGTGCGCGAGACCGGGACGGCGATCGCCGAGGTGGCGCTCTGCTACACCAGCGACCTGTCCAACCCGGACGAGCGTCTGTACACACTGGACTACTACCTCAAGCTGGCCGAGCAGATCGTCGGCGCGGGCGCGCACGTGCTGGCGGTGAAGGACATGGCGGGGCTCCTGCGGGCACCTGCCGCCGCACGCCTGATCTCGGCGCTGCGCAAGGAGTTCGACCTCCCGGTCCACCTCCACACGCACGACACGGCCGGTGGCCAGCTCGCGACCTACCTCGCGTCGATCCAGGCCGGGGTGGACGCGATCGACGGCGCCGCCGCGTCGATGGCCGGCACGACGTCGCAGCCGCCGCTGTCGTCGATCGTGGCGCTGACCGACCACACCGAGCACAGCACGGGCCTCAACCTGCAGAACGTCTGCGACCTGGAGCCGTACTGGGAGGCCGTGCGCAAGATCTACGCGCCGTTCGAGTCCGGCATCCCCGGCCCGACCGGCCGCGTCTACCACCACGAGATCCCCGGTGGTCAGCTCTCGAACCTGCGCACCCAGGCCGTCGCGCTCGGCCTCGGCGAGAAGTTCGAGGAGATCGAGTCGATGTACGCGGCCGCCGACCGCATGCTCGGCCACCTGGTGAAGGTGACGCCGTCGTCCAAGGTCGTCGGCGACCTCGCGCTGCACCTGGTGGGCGCGGGCGTGTCGCCTGCCGAGTTCGAGAAGGACCCCGGCAAGTTCGACATCCCGGCCTCGGTGATCGGCTTCCTGCACGGCGAGCTGGGCGACCCGCCCGGCGGCTGGCCGGAGCCGTTCCGCAGCAAGGCCCTGGAGGGCCGCCCGGCGCCGAAGCCGATCGAGGAGCTGTCGCCGGAGGACGAGGCCGGGCTCGCCGACGATCGCCGGGCGACCTTGAACAGGTTGCTGTTCCCGGCGCCCACCAAGGAGTTCCGCGCGCACCGCGACGCCTACGGCGACACGTCGGTGTTGCGGTCCAAGGACTTCTTCTACGGTCTGCGTCCGGGCGAGGAGTACTCGGTCGACCTGGAACCGGGCGTTCGCCTGCTGATCGGCCTGGAGGCGATCTCCGAGGCCGACGCGCGCGGCATCCGCACCGTCATGGCGACCCTGAACGGCCAGCTGCGGCCGATCCAGGTCCGCGACCGGTCCGTGGCGGCCGACATCCCGGCCGCGGAGAAGGCCGACAGGAGCAATCCGAACCACGTCGCGGCGCCGTTCGCGGGCGTGGTGACGGCGGCGGTGGCCGAGGGCGACTCGGTCGACGCCGGTCAGACCGTCGCGACGATCGAGGCCATGAAGATGGAGGCCGCGATCACCGCTCCGAAGGCCGGCAAGGTGCAGCGCCTGGCGTTGCGCGGGGCCCAGCAGGTCGAGGGCGGCGATCTGCTGATCGTCCTGGAGTAACCCTCCCGTTTTCACGATGAAGGGCTCCTTCATCCACCTCACGTGGATGAAGGAGCCCTTCATCCACGTGAGGGCGGTGCGGAACTCGACGACCATTTCCTGCGTTGCACCGGGCACGGGAGCAGGGAGAGGGTTCGATCATGAAGAAGGCGTTGGCCGGGCTGCTCGGACTGGCGGGCGTGGCGTGGGCGTTGCGGGACGTGCCCCGGCAGCTCGGTGGCAAACCGGATCCGGTTCGGATGGCGCGCTCGCCGCGGTACCGGAACGGGAAGTTCCACAACGACGAGGAAGTCCGCACGGTCCCGGACCGCGACTCCTTCTCCGCGCGCGACTTCCTCTTCGGCGGTGAGGACCGCAAGCCGTCCTCCGCCGTACCGCTGGTGGGCCCGGCCGCGCCGGTGTCCTCCGGCCTGCACATCACCTGGTACGGCCACGCGTCCGCGCTGATCGAGATCGACGGCGCCGCGGTGCTGGTGGATCCCGTGTGGAGCGACCGCGTGTCACCGTCCGCGCACGTCGGCCCACGCCGCCTGCACCCGGTTCCGCACGAGTTGTCGGATTTGCCCGCCTTGAGCGCGGTGGTGATCTCGCACGATCACTACGACCACCTCGACATGTCGACTGTGGACACGTTGGTCCGCACGTCGTCCGCCGTGTTCGTGGTGCCGTTGGGGTTGGGCGCGCATCTGCGGCGGTGGGACGTGCCTGACGATCGGATCGTCGAGCTGGACTGGGACGAGTCTTTTGCTGTGGACGGGTTCACGCTCACTTGTACTGCGGCGCAACACTTTTCTGGTCGTTCGGTGCAGCGGAACGTGACGTTGTGGGCTTCGTGGGTGATCGCTCGTGGGGAGCGGTCGGTGTTCTACAGCGGTGACACCGGGTACTTCCCCGGGTACTCCGCGATCGGGGCTGCTCATGGGCCGTTTGATGCGGTGTTGATGCAGGTTGGTGCGTACAACGACGCGTGGCGGGACATCCACATGACGCCTGAGGACGGGGTTCGGGCGTTTGACGATCTCGGCGGTGGGCTGTTGATTCCGGTGCACTGGGCCACGTTCAACCTGGCGTTGCATCCTTGGGGAGAGCCGATCGACCGGGTTTGGCGTGAGGTCAAGGCTCGGGGGATGAACCTGGCGGTGCCTCGGCCTGGGGAGCGGGTTGATGTTGATGCTCCGGGTGAGGTTGACGGGTGGTGGCAGGCGCTGGCCTGAGGTTTCCGGAGCGTTGGGCGGCTGCCAGTTCCGTGAAGGCCTTGGCTGCGATGGCGGGTCATGTGCACGAGATGCACCTGGGACGATGTGCCGGTGACACGAATTGTTGCCGGGACTGCGGGCGGGCGGCGGCTCAAGGTGCCGCCCAAGGGCACGCGGCCCACGTCCGACCGGGTGCGCGAGGCGTTGTTCAGTTCGCTCGAGGCGATGATGGACCTTGAGGGTGTGCGGGTGCTGGACCTGTACGCCGGGTCGGGCGCGCTTGGGTTCGAGGCGTTGAGCAGGGGAGCGGCGCACGCGACGTTCGTCGAGTCGGACAAGCGGGCCGCTGAGGTGCTCAAGGCGAACGCCAGGGAGTTGGGGTTCGGCAACACCACGATCGCGCACCGCACGGCCGAGGCGTACGTCGCGGGTGAAGGGGAGAAGTTCGACGTCGTGTTCGCTGACCCGCCGTACGCGGTGAGCGATGACGAGTTGCAGAAGGTGTTGCACGGGCTGGCGCATCGGTTGGCCGTTGATGCGGTGCTGATTGTGGAGCGTGCTTCGCGTAGTGGCGAACCAGGTTGGCCTGCGGTGGTGGAACCGTTGCGTGCCAAGCGATACGGCGATACGGCCGTGTATTGGGGTCAGGTGCGTTCTGATGGGTGACGAGAACCACGGACACGCCTGGAGGCGTCCGATCGGGTGCTAACGTCCGCTTCATGACGCGTGCCGTGTACCCCGGCTCCTACGACCCGGTAACCAACGGCCACCTGGACATCATCGGGAGAGCCGCGCACCTGTTCGACGAGGTTGTCGTCGCTGTGCTGATCAACAAGAACAAGCGCACCTTGTTCGACGTTGAGGAGCGTCAGGAGATGCTGCGCGAGGTCACTGCCCAGTGGGACAACGTGCGCGTGGACTCGTGGCACGGCCTGTTGGTCGACTACTGCCGTGAGAACAACATCAAGGCCATCGTGAAGGGCCTGCGGGCGGTCAGCGACTACGACTACGAGTTGCAGATGGCCCAGATGAACCACCAGCTCACCGGCGTCGACACCCTGTTCATGCAGGCCAGCCCGCAGTACTCCTACCTGGCGTCTTCGCTGGTCAAGGAGGTTGCGACGTACGGTGGCGACGTTTCGACGCTGCTGCCGGCGACGATCGAGCAGCGGTTGCAGCAGCGCCTCGCCGAGACTCGCTAGAGCGGCAGTTTCATGCCCACGTGCGACGCGGTGAAGCCGAGTCGCTCGTAGAAGCGGTGCGCGTCCACCCGTGAGGCGTCGGTCGTCAGCTGGACCAGGCCGCAGCCGCGGGCTCGGGCCTCGTCGATCGCCCAGGTCACGAGGAGTTCGCCCAGGCCGTTGCCGCGCTGGTCGGAGCGCACCCGGACGGCCTCGACGGTCGCGCGGGTCATGCCCATCCGGGACAGGCCGGAGGTGAAGGTGAGCTGCAGGGTGCCCACGACCTCGTCGCCGGCCACCGCGACAGCCAGGTACTGGTGCGGGTCGGCGTCGATCACCTCGAACGCCTTGAGGTAGGCCGGGTCGCCCGGCTGTTCGCGCTGAGCGCCCAGCGGGTCGTCGGCGAGCATCGCCACGATCGGGTGGACGTCGGCCGCGGTGGCCCGCCTGATGCTGATGGTCACGGCAAATCCTGACACGCCCTGCCGATCTCCCTCTTTCGGGGAGATCGGCAGGGCACACTTGTGGGTGGGGATCCACAGGGGTTAGGGAGTGAGACGTGTACCGGGTGTTCGAGGCACTCGACGAGCTCGTCACGATCGTCGAGGAAGCGCGCGGAGTACCGATGACCTCGGGCTGTGTCGTGCCGCGCGGTGATGTGCTCGAACTGCTCGACGACGTGCGCGATGCCATTCCCGCGGAGCTGGACGACGCGCAGGACGTGCTCGACCACAAGGACGAGCTGGTCGGCAAAGCCAAGCACGACGCGGAAGCCGGTGTGTCGAAGGCGCGGGCGGACGCCGACCGCATGCTCGCCGAGGCGCAGGCCGAGGCGGAGGCGATGCTGTCCGACGCGCGGGCCCGTGCGGAGCGGATGATCGCCGAGGCGGAGGACCAGGCGGAACGGACTGTGGCCGCCGGTCGGCAGGAGTACGACGACCTGGTGGGCCGGTCGCACGCCGAGGCCGAGCGGATGATCCAGGCGGGTCGCGCCAACTACGAGCGCGCGACCGAGGACGGCCGGGCCGAGCAGGCCAGGCTCGTCAACGAGCAGGAGGTCGTCCGGGCGGCGCACGCCGAGGCGGCACGCCTGCTGGACGCCGCGCAGAGCGAGTCGATCCGGCTGCGCTCGGAGTGCGACGCGTACGTGGACGGCAAGCTCGCGGACTTCGAGGACCTCCTCGCGCACACGCTCAGGTCGGTCGGCAAGGGCCGTTCGCACCTGCGCGGGCCGGCCGTCGCGGGGGCCGCGGCGCCGTTCGACTACGGTTCCTGACGAACCAGCTTGGTCGCGGGGCGCCTGAACGTGTGATTCGCGCTACGTCTTGCAGGTGCGATCACCTGCGGATTTCACGCGTGAGCCCGTCGTCCCGTACCCTGGACCGGCTGGACGTGGTAGGTCCCCGCCGGCAACAACCCGAAATCATGACTGAGCATCGTCACGCGTCCACGCGTCCCACAGCATCCAGTCCCTGGGTCATCGACACCAGGGACATCGGCCGTCGCGCCGGCCTGAGCCGACCCCTCGTGAGGTCGGTCCCCGGCGAAGGCGTGGGACTGCTCGGCGTGATCGCGGTGCCCGAGAACGGGGAAGTTGAGCTTGACCTCCTGATCGAATCGGTTGTGGAGGGCCTGCTCGTGTCGGGGACGGCGTCCGCGAAGGTCGAAGGAGAGTGCTCGAGGTGTCTCGAGCCGCTCACCGATGAGGTTGAAGTCCGGATCACGGAGCTCTACGCGTGGCCGGACAGCACCACGGACGAGACCACTGATGAAGACGAGGTCAGCCGGATCGTCAACGATCTGATCGACCTCGAGCCTGTGGTGCGGGACGCCATCGTTCTCGCGCTGCCGCAGGCACCGCTCTGCGAGCCGGACTGCAAGGGGCTTTGCTCCGAGTGTGGTGGCAGGTGGGCGGAGCTCGGGCCCGACCACGGGCATGAGACGATTGACCCTCGTTGGGCCGCGTTGCAAGAGCGGTTCAGCGATGACAACTCGGAGGAGAAGTAGTCGTGGCCGTCCCGAAGCGGAAAATGTCGCGTTCGAACACCCGTGCGCGCCGTTCCCAGTGGAAGACGTCTGCCGTGCACCTGGTGGCGTGCTCCAACAAGGCTTGCCGCCAGCCGAAGCCGCAGCACGTCGCCTGCCCGGCCTGTGGTCAGTACGCTGGCCGCCAGGTCGCTCAGCCGGCCTGATCTCCTCGGCAACGCAGTGGGGGGAAAGCCGCCGCGCGCTCCGCAAGCTGACCGCGCGACTTTGTCCGAAGCGCTCGGCGTCGAACTGGACGCCGAGCTGCTCGGGCTTTCGCTGACCCACAGGTCGTACGCGTACGAGAACGGCGGCCTGCCGCCGAACGAGCGTCTCGAGTTCCTGGGAGACGCCGTGCTGGGGCTGGTCGTCACCGACCACCTCTACCGCACCCATCCCGATCTTCCCGAGGGACAGCTCGCGAAGCTTCGCGCCAGCGTGGTCAACATGCACGCGCTCGCGGGTGTCGCGCGTGACCTGGGAGAAGGCGGGCTCGGTGCGCATCTGCTGCTCGGTCGCGGCGAAGAGCTGACCGGTGGCAGGGACAAGGCGAGCATCCTCGCCGACGGTCTCGAGGCCGTCATCGGTGCGGTGTACCTGCAGTTCGGTATCGATACCGCACGAACGTTCGTTCACCGGCTGTTCGATCCACTCTTGGCCAAAGCTCCGCTTCTGGGTGCTGGACTGGACTGGAAGACAAGCCTGCAGGAGCTCACCGCCCAAGCCAGTCTCGGCGTCCCGGAGTACCGCGTGGACGACCAGGGGCCGGACCACCGCAAGGAGTTCACCGCCACGGTGCTCGTCGGTGGCCAGCCCTACGGCAAGGGTGATGGGCGCACCAAGAAGGAAGCCGAGCAGAAAGCCGCCGAAGCGGCTTATCATGTTCTGTCGGAGCGGGTCAAGGCCGAGCAGGAGTCGGTCCGATCCGCAAATGGACAGAACGGCGCCTCGGTGACGCCAGGGACCCTCCCATCCGAGGAAGACTGAGAAACGCAATGTATGCGACCAGGTACCGCACCAACCGCCGCACGCGCTCCGCTCGCGGCCCCGTGAACACCTCCCGCAACGGGGGCATCCAGGGACTTGTGCTGGTCAGGGACACGAGCCGCGCGGGTGTGTGGGTGCTCAAGCCCACCAAGCCGCAGGCTGCCGTGATCGAAGCGCAGCCCGTCGACGAGGGCAAGTCCGAAGCCTGACGTGCCCGAACTCCCAGAGGTCGAGGTAGTACGCCTCGGCCTCGAAGCCCACGTCGCCGGCCGGGTGATCTCCTCGGTAGAGGTGTTGCACCCACGCGCCATCCGCCGGCACGACCTGGGCTCCTTGGACTTCTGCGCGCGCTTGGCCGAGCAACCGATGGTTGCGGCCAAGCGCCGTGGCAAGTACCTCTGGGTGGAACTGGCCGACAAGGTCGCCATGCTCGCGCACCTGGGCATGAGCGGCCAAATGCTCGTTCAACCCTCGTCGGCTCCCGACGAGAAGCATCTGCGCGTCCGCTTCCGGTTCGAAGACGGCGGACCAGAGCTCCGTTTCGTTGACCAGCGAACCTTCGGCGGCCTCGCGCTGGCCGAGCTGGTCGAGGTCGACGGCACCCTCGTGCCGGATTCCGTCGCGCACATCGCACGCGACCCCATGGATCCTCTCTTCTCCCGTGATGCTGCCGTGCGCGCGTTGCGCCTGCGTCACACGGAGATCAAACGAGCCCTGCTCGACCAGACCCTCGTGTCCGGCATCGGCAACATCTACGCCGACGAGGCCCTCTGGCGTGCCCGGCTCCACGGCACCCGCATGACGGACAAGTTGACCAAGGCCAAGGCCGCCGAGCTGCTCGACCACGCCACCGACGTGATGCGTGAGGCGCTCGGCCAGGGCGGGACCTCGTTCGACGCCCTCTACGTCAACATCAACGGGCAGTCCGGCTACTTCGACCGGTCGCTGAACGCCTACGGCCAGGAGAACCGGCCGTGCAAGCGATGCGGTGCGGCGATCATCCGCGAGCCGTTCATGAACCGCTCCTCGTACTCCTGCCCGCGTTGCCAGCCTCGCCCCAGAGGTTGAGGACGTCCGCCAGTTTCAGGTGGAGGTCCTTCAGGAACGACATCGCCGAGGGCTCGAGGCTGATCTGGTCCGGGTTGTTGACCAGCCTGTTCGCGATCACCGTCTTGCCGGGCGGCGTGATTGCCCGCTTGGCGCACCACTCGCCGACCGCCTTGCCGCGGGTCTTGCCCACGGTGAGGTCGGCCTCGGAGATGCGGTCGCTGCGGCTGCACTCGGTCAGGTGCGCGTTCACGGCCCCGAGGTAGGAGTCGACGGTCAGCAGGTCCTCGATCGCCTGGTCCGCGGGAAGCGAGAACACGTGGCTCTCCCGCACCCCGGCCTTGACGAGCTGGTTCTTCAGCGCCGCCCCTCGGGTGTCTCCGTCCACCAGGTACACCGTCTTCGCGGCGACCTCCTGCAGCTCCGGGTCATGCGCGGACGTCCGTGTGATCGGTCAGCAGCATGTCGAGTGTGTGGGACAGCAACCTGAACGCGTCGGTGCCCCAGCCGACTGGTGGGTCCAGGGTGAGGTGCACACTCCCAGCAGCCGTCTTCATCAGGACGATTTTGGTCGGCAAGGTCGGGAGCTGCAGGTCCACGAGAGCCTCGTGGTCGCCTTCGTCGAGCATGAAAGTCGCGCGGACAACCGGTTCGCTGTTGGCGCGTCTTCCCCTGGTGAGTGCGCTCGTTGGCAGTTCGTCTGTACTGCGCAGCCAGAGGAGAGCGTCGAGGATCGACGACTTGCCGGCTTCGTTCGGGCCGACGAACGCGATCAACCTGCCGTCGACGTTGACCGCCGTGTCCGCGAGTCGCTTGTAGCCCTTGAACTCCACCTTGATCAGCCGCACCCGCGAAGTTCAAGCGCAGAGGTTCGGCCGCGAATGACCGATTTCAGACCCCCGCGTTAGACAGTACTGCGCACTGCGTAGTACTGTTCACGGCGCACGAGCGGGTCGGAGGGGCCATGGACACGAGTCAGCTGCTCAAAGGGGTGCTGGACCTGGCCGTCCTTGCGGTTCTGCGCAAGGACGACGGGTACGGGTACGACGTGGTGCGCAGACTGCGCGCCGGGGGATTGAACGACGTGGGCGACGCGTCGGTGTACGGGACGCTGCGGCGGCTCTACAACGCGGGGATGCTGACCTCGTACGTGGTGCCGAGTGAAGAGGGGCCGCACCGCAAGTACTACAGCATCAACGAGACCGGGCGGGTGCGCCTGGCTGAGTCGAGGGAGACGTGGAGGTCGTTCGCCAGCACGCTGGACGGCCTGCTCGAGGAGGTCGCAGCATGAACACGCAAGCGCTCGGCGTCGAGTACTACCTGGCCGGGATGCGTGCGGCCCTCGACGACCTGCCGCCCAACGAGGTCGCCGAGATCATGGAGGACGTTGAGGCGCACGTCGCGGAGCTCTCCACCGAGCTCGGGGAGAACGAGACCATCGAGCAGCGGCTCGGGTCGCCGGAGCAGTACGCGCAGGAGCTGAGGTCGGCCGCCGGGTATCCGCCGCGGACCGAACGGCTGCCGGTCACCACCAAGAAGAAGTTGCTGAGCAGGCCTCGGGCGGCGGCGTGGGGGCTGGCGATCGCCACGGGGGTCACGTTGCTCGCGGGGACCGCGGCTCTGCGTGAGCCGGCGATCCTGCTGCTTCCCGGCGTGATCCTGGTGCTGAGCCTGGCGCTGGTGCACGACCGCGGGGCTACGCAGGCCGAGATCATGGCGCTGCCCGAGACGATCAAGATCAAGGAGTGGCTGACGCCGGAGGCGGGCACGCCGGCGGAACGGGCGTTGGCCTACCTGCGGTCGCTGCAGCCCGCGTGGTGGCTGGCGCGGGCGGGCCTGCTCGGGCTCGGCGCCGTGTTGCTGGCCAGCCGCGACATCCTCGGGTTCCTGTTCGTCGCCGCGATCGCCGTGGTGTCGGTGTACGCCGGGCCGCGCGCCAAGACCGACCGGCGGTGGCTGTGGTTCAGCCTGCCGGCCTCGGCGCTGGCAGTCGGGTTGCTGTTCCAGGTGATCGACACGACGGCGGACAACCTCGCCTACAACAACAGGTCGGTGTACCAGCAGGTGCCGAGCATGCCGCAGTACGAGAACATCTACGCGTACGACGAGAACGGCAAGTTGCTCACCAACGTGCTGTTGTACGACGAGGATGGCAATCCCATCAACGCCCCGCGTCAGTACTACGGCTGCAGTGGTGATGACCCGCAGCCGATGATTCCTGCTAACCGGTATCCGCGGCCGAAGATCGACTACGAAAACGGCACCTGTTACACGGTGGCACCAGACGTGTCCGCTCCGTCATCAACGGAGGACACACCGCCGTCGAGTTCTGACGCCGCGCCTTCCAGCCCGGTGTCGCCTACTTCCGTGTCACCCAGCAAGTAAATGCCTGGAGCGGGACCCGTCGGGGGGTCCCGCTCCTACTTGTTCTCCTGTGGTTCGGCCAGGTGGCGCAATATCGGCATGGCCGAGCGCAGGTGTTCTCTGTCTTCCGGCGAAAGTTCGGACATTCTTTCACTCAATAGTTCGGCTTCGCCGTGAGCGAGCGACAGGATCGTCTCGCGACCGACTTCGGTGAGCACGACTATCGTTGCTCGACCGTCTGCGGCGTCGGGCTCGCGGCGTACCAGGCCGGTGGACTCCAGGCTGGTCACGACGGTTGTGGCGGTCGGCTGCGAACACAGCGCGCGCACCGCGATCTCGCCGATCCGCATCGGGCCGTGGGCGCTCAGTTCTGACAGCACCAATAACTGGGTGGGTTGCAAACGACGAGCCGGAGCGGCCTGTCGAAGACTTCGCACCAGCCGGTGCACGGCCACCACGAGTTGAAGTGCCTCGTGGTTGGTGACGGTGGTGGGCATCGTTTCTCCGCGCGCATGTGATTGTCCGAATTCGGACACGAACCCTGGAACTTTCCCTCATTCACGCTCCGCGCGCTATCCGCCAAGTGCCGATAACCCATTCGGCCGTTGTGGTGACGCGGGGTGTCACCGCGCGCGTCCGACACACTTAAATGTGCTGGTAAACAGCGTAAAAAGCGCAGTGGGGCTCACTCGAACGGTCGCCGTGCTGAAGCATGATTCAACGAGACAGATCTCTGTCGAAAGATGTGGGAAGGAGCACTAGTGTCGCCGGGCGGCGCAGTGCGTACCCCCGAACAGCCCAGGCGGGACCAGGAGCAGACTGGTCCGGTGAGTCCGAAACCCAGGCGTGGCGAGCTCCGGATCTACCTCGGCGCAGCTCCAGGCGTCGGCAAGACGTTCGCGATGCTCGGCGAGGCCCACCGGCGGCGGGAACGCGGCACGGACGTGGTCATCGGATTTGTGGAGACCCACGGCCGCGCGAAGACCGCCGAACTGGTCGAGGGCCTGGAAATCGTGCGGCGCCGGCACTCCTCGCACCGCGGGGTCGAACTCACCGAGATGGACGTCGACGCCGTGCTGACCCGTGCTCCCAAGGTCGCGGTCGTCGACGAACTCGCGCACACGAACGCGCCCGGCTCCCGTAATGCAAAAAGATGGCAGGACGTCGAGGAACTCCTCGAAGCCGGCATCGACGTCCTGTCGACCGTCAACGTGCAGCACCTGGAATCGCTCAACGACGTGGTTCAGCGCATAACGGGTGTTCCGCAGCGGGAAACGGTGCCGGACGAAGTCGTGCGCAAAGCGAACCAGACGCAGCTCGTCGACCTCACACCGGAAGCCCTGCGCCGCAGGCTCGCCCACGGCGACGTCTACGCCGCGAACAAGATCGACGCGGCCCTCGGCAACTACTTCCGCGTCGGCAACCTCAACGCGTTGCGCGAGCTCGCGCTGCTGTGGGTCGCGGACCAGGTCGACGTCGCGTTGCTGCGTTATCGGGCCGAGCAGCAGATCACTGATACGTGGGAGACGCGCGAACGCGTCGTCGTCGCCATCACCGGTGGCGCGGAGAGCGAGACGCTCATCCGTCGCGCGCGCCGCATCGCCACGCGCGCGGGCGGCGACCTTCTCGTCGTGCACGTGCTGAGGGGCGACGGACTCGCAGGAGCTGACCCGCACGCACTGACGAAGTACCGCAAACTCGCGGATGACGTCGGCGCGACATTCCACACGGTCGTGGGCGACGACGTACCGACGGCGTTGCTGGAGTTCTCTCGCGGCGTGAACGCCACTCAGCTCGTGGTCGGCACATCGCGCCGTTCACGGTTCGCGCGCGTGTTCTCCGCGGGTATCGGCTCCACGGTCGTGCAGGAGTCCGGCGCGATCGACGTCCACATGGTCACGCACCCGGCGACGACCAGCGGCTGGCGCGCCCGGTTCGCGGGCAGCCCGCTCAGGCCGAGCAGGCTCGCGTGGGGCTGGCTCCTCGCGATCGCCGGGCCCGCGCTGGTGACGGCGGCCGGCGCGTCCATGCGAGGCGGTCTGAACTTCTCGACCAACGTCATCGCGTATCTGCTGGTC
Organism: Lentzea alba; assembly: GCF_011067745.1. Taxonomy (GTDB): domain Bacteria; phylum Actinomycetota; class Actinomycetes; order Mycobacteriales; family Pseudonocardiaceae; genus Lentzea; species Lentzea alba. The sequence continues at coordinate 449,132 of NZ_JAAMPJ010000001.1, read as the reverse complement.
ACGCTGGTCGTCGCGATCGTCGGCGGACTGGGCCCGGCAGTCACCGCCGCGCTCTTCAGCGCGTTGTTGCTGAACTTCTTCTTCACCGAGCCCTTCTACACGTTCACCATCGACGCGCAGCAGAACGTGCTCACCTTCTTCGCGACGATCGTCGTGGGTGTCTCCACGGCGTTGGTCGTGGACTACGCCGCGCGCCGTGCCACGCAGGCAGCGCGCGCACGCACCGAGGCCACGCTCCTCGCGTCGTACGCGCGCACTGTGCTGACGAACCCGTATCCGCTCGCACGGCTGTTGGAGAAGGTGAAGGAGAACTTCGGTCTTACGTCCGTCGCGCTGTTGGAACGCGTTGACGGCGAGTGGGAACGCGTGGCGTGCGTCGGCGCTAGCCCGTGCGGCGAACCCGACGATGCGGACGTCGACATCGCCGTGACCCCTGAAGTGCACCTGGCGTTGCGCGGCCGGTCGCTGCCCGCGTCCGACCGCCGGGTGCTGGAGGCGGCCGCGGGGCAGGCGTTGCTCGCCCTGCGACAGCAACGCGTGGCCGAGCAGGCGCTCGAAGTCCAGCGGCAGGCCTCCCGCTCGGAGTTGCGGACGGCGCTGTTGAGCGCTGTCGGCCACGACCTCCGCACGCCGCTGACCTCGATCAAGGCGTCCGTGGGCTCGTTGCGCGACCCGGAGCTGAAGCTGTCCGTCGAGGACACCGCCGAACTGCTGGAGGCCGTCGAGGAGTCCACCGACCGCCTCACCGGCCTGATCGACAACCTGCTCGACTCCTCCCGCCTCGCGACGGGCGCCGTCGAGCCGCAGTTCCGCGCCGTCGGCTACTACGAGGCCGTGGCGCGGGCGCTGAGCGGTCTCGGCGGGGACGTCGAGGTCGACGTCCCCGAGTCGTTGCCGCCGGTGCGCGCTGACGTCGGGCTGCTCGAACGAGTGATCGCGAACGTCGTCGGCAATGCGCTGCGGTACGCGGGTGCGGTGGCGCTGCGGGCGTCGGCGCACGGCGACGAGGTGGAGTTGCGCGTGGTCGACCACGGCCGCGGCCTGCCCCGTGACACGGCCGACCAGGTGTTCGCCCCGTTCCAGCGTCTCGGCGACCGCACGCCGGGTGGCGTCGGTCTCGGTCTGAGCGTGGCGAAGGGCTTCACCGAGGCGATGGAGGGCACGATCACCATGGAGGACACGCCCGGTGGCGGTCTCACCGTGGTGATCTCACTTCCGGTCGATGAGAGGGCTTCGTGACGAAGGTACTGGTGGTCGACGACGAACCGCAGATCGTGCGCGCGCTGCGGATCAACCTCTCCGCCCGCGGCTACGAGGTGCTGACCGCCCACGACGGCGCTTCGGCCCTGCGCTTGGCCGCCGACGGCAAGCCCGACGTCGTGGTTCTCGACCTGGGCCTGCCGGACATGGACGGCACCGACGTCATCGCCGGCCTGCGCGGCTGGACCACCCTGCCGATCATCGTGCTGTCCGCCCGCACCGACTCGACCGACAAGGTCGACGCGCTGGACGCCGGCGCGGACGACTACGTGACGAAACCGTTCGGCATGGACGAGCTGCTGGCCAGGCTGCGCGCCGCGGTCCGCCGCTCGGCCGTCGCGGGTCCCGAGGACGAGCCGATCGTGCGGACCGCCTCGTTCACGGTGGACCTCGCGGCCAAGCGGGTGCTCAAGGACGACGCCGAGGTCCACCTCACGCCGACCGAGTGGGGACTGCTGGAGGTTCTCGCGCGCAACGCCGGAAAGCTCGTCGCGCAGAAACAGCTGCTACGCGACGTGTGGGGCCCCGCGTACGAGAAGGAGACGCACTACCTGCGGGTGTACCTGGCGCAGCTGCGGCGGAAGCTGGAACCGGAGCCCGCGCGGCCGAGGCACCTGGTCACCGAACCGGGGATGGGATACAGGTTCGAGGTGTGACGGCGCAGGAGGCGTTCGACGACGTGGTCAGGCCCTTCGTGGCCGAGCTGCGGGCGCACTGCTACCGGATGCTCGGCTCGGTCCACGACGCCGAGGACGCCGTGCAGGACGTGCTGGTGCGCGCGTGGCGAGGACTGGCGGGGTTCGAGGACCGCGGCTCGATCCGGCCGTGGCTGTACAAGATCGCCACGAACCGGTGTCTCACCCTGGTCGAAGCACGCGGGCGCCGGGCGCTTCCGGTGGATCTCGGCCCGGACGCGCCGTTGACGGAGGTCGCGTGGGTGCAGCCCTGGCCGGACGCGTCGGTGAGTCCGGAGGCCGGCTATCTGGCGCGTGAGCACGTGGAGCTGGCGTTCATCGCGGCCCTCCAGCACCTCGGCGCCCGGCAACGGGCCGTGCTCCTGCTGCGTGAGGTCCTCGGGTTCAGCGCCCAGGAAACGGCAGACCTGCTCGACACGACGGTCGCGTCGGTCAACAGCGCGTTGCAGCGCGCGCGTGCCGCCGTAGGTTCGGAAAAGCCTGTACGGGCGACACCGGCTGCTGTGCGGGAGATGGCCGAGCGGTACGCGGCCGCGTGGGAGCGCGGTGACGTCGATGCGATCGTGGAGCTGCTGACCGAGGACGCCAGGTACTCGATGCCGCCGCTGCCGCAGTGGTACCGCGGCCGGGCCGCGATCAGGGCGTTCCTGCTCGACCAGCCGTTGACCACGTCGTGGCGCTTCCGGCCGGCCAGGGCGAACGGCCAGCTCGCGTTCGGCACTTACCTGTGGGACGACGCGAAGTCGCTCTTCGTGCCCGGCGGACTCGACGTGGTCGAACTGCGCGGCGACCGCATCGCCGAGGTGGTGTCGTTCCTCGACGCCGACTTCGCTCTGTTCGGGTTGCCTGGAGAGATTTCCGGCTGACCGATGAGTTCGGCGGTTCGCGCGGGTTGTAGAGACATGACCACAGACGAACAGCAGATCCGGACCCTCGTCGAACGCTGGGCGGACGCCGCGCACGCCGGTGACATGGACACCGTCCTGGCTGACCACGCCGACGACATCGTCATGTTCGACGTCCCGCCACCCCACCGGGGCGCACGCGGCATCGACGCCTACCGCGAGACCTGGCCGCCGTTCTTCGAGTGGCAGGCCCAGGGCGCCGTGTTCGAGATCGAGTCACTCGACGTCGAGGTGGGCGGCGGCGTCGCGTTCGCCCACGCTCTGCTGCGCTGTGGCATGCCCGAGGACCTCGCGCGGAACCCCGAGAACCGTCTCCGCCTCACCCTGGGCCTGCGCCGCGAACAGGGCCGCTGGGTCGTGGCCCACGAACACCACTCGTTCGCGCTCACCGATGCCGTCGCGGCCGACCGCTGATGTCCGGCTGACGATCGAGGTGCGTGTCAGGGCTTCGGGTCCGGCGCGGGAGAGGCCGAGCTGGAGGACGACGACGGCGGCGCGGTGGTCGGCGAGGTCGACGACGAAGAAGACGACGCCGGCGGTTCCGTGAGCGACGCGGGCGGGTTGCTCTGCGGCTGGGTCGGCTGCGTCGGCTGGGCCGGGTTCGTCGTCACCTGGGGTTGGTCCGGCGTGCCGGGCTTCGGCTGTTCCTGGGGACGCGCCGCCTGCTTGCGGTCCGGCTTCGCCGACGAGGGCGCGCCGGAGGACACGGTGACGACGACCGTGCTGGTGCTGCCGTCCGGCGCGACGCTGGTGATGGTCTGGACGACGTCGGCGGACGTGCGCTCCGGCGTCGCCTCCATGCCGGACGCGGCGAGCATGGACGCCACCGTGGCGAACAGGGTCGCGACGACCACGCCGCCCGCAGCCAGCATCACCGCCGTGCCCACGCGCTTCTTCGGGACCACCGGTTCGGTCGGTGACTGCGGATGATCTTCCTCGAACACACCCATCTCCTCGTGGGAAACCCGGTCGGATGGACTTGCGTTCGAGTTATCGGCGGAAACGCACCAAAGCCTCAGTTACGCCACACCTTCGTGTAGCTCTGCGTCACTGGGCGGTGACTGGCGTAACCCTACGGCGTCGTGGTCGTTGTGGTCGGGTCCGTCGTGGTGGTCGTTGTGGTTGTGGTCGTCGTCGTAGTGGTGGTCGTCGTGGTCGTCGACGTGATCACCGGCGGCGGGTCGTCGGTCGTGACCGTGGTCGTCGTGCCGTCGGCACGCGTGATGGTCGTGACACGCGTCGGCTTCTTCGTCGTAGTGGTCGTGGTCGACGTCGGGGTCTCGGAAGACGCCGACGTCACCTCGACGGAAGAGGTCGGCGCGGACGTCGGCACGATGCTCAGGGCGTCGCGCACGGCCTCCTTGCGCGGCAGCTGGGTCGACGGGGTCTCGGAGGCGTTGTCCGAGCCGGCCGCGAGCGATGCCACGGCGGCGAAGACGGTCGCCAGAACGACGCCGGACGCGGCGAGGACGACCTGAGGCGCACCGCGGAAAAAGCGCGAGCGCGAGTCAGGTTCCGGGCTCTCGTACACGAAGTTTCCCCTGCTCAACCGTTAGAAACCGAAGTTCTGGGTCCAGTAGTTGCCGCGGGTGTCGAGACCCAGGCCCATGGTGGTGAACTCGCAGTTCAGGATGTTTTCGCGGTGGCCCTGGGAGTTCATCCAGCCCTCCATCACGGCCTTGGGCGTGGCGTAACCCATCGCGATGTTCTCGCCACCGGGCTTCGGATAGCCCGCTTCCCGCATGCGCTTGTCGAACGTCCTGCCGTCCTTCGACGTGTGCGAGAAGTAGTTCTGGGTGGCCATGTCGGTGCTGTGGCCCTGGGCGGCGGTCGTGATGCGGTCGTCGATCACCAGCGCCTTGCAGCCCTTCGCGGCGCGTTCGTCGTTCACGAGCGCGAGCACGGCCTGCTCCGGCGTCTGCCCTGAGGGCTGCTGCGGCGGTTGAGCGGGCGGCTTCGGCGCTTCGGGAGGCGTCGTCGTGGTGGTGGGGGCCGCTGACGAGGAAGAGGAAGGGGTGGTCGTCGTCGTGGACGTGGCGGGAGCGGAAGAAGACGACGAACCGGCTGGGGCGCCGGCTTCCGGGTTGTCCGTGGGGGCCGGTCTGTTGTTGGGTGCTGCGGCGTTGCCTGTGCCGAACTGGTTGCCTGCGTCGGTGGTCTCCTGCTGGGCGGCATTGGTGAAGCTGATGCCGAGAGGAGAAGTCCCGGTGAAGGCGAGACCGCCGATTCCGGTCGCACCGATCAGCAGGCCGAGTAAGAGGCTGCGGGCACTCACGGGTCGGCACCGTACCACTAATGGGTGACAACCCCAGAGTGCGTCTTCGGTCACCTTGGGTGACTACGCAACCATTCGGGGGTGGACGTGCGACTGAACGCCTGGGTGCGTGGACGGGTTCAAGGAGTCGGTTTTCGCTGGTGGACGCGAGCCAGAGCGCTGGAACTCGGCCTGGTGGGCAGCGCTTCGAACAGGCCGGACGGACGGGTCGAGGTCGTTGCCGAGGGGCCGCGGGAGAAGTGTGAACAACTGCTGAGGGCGCTCCGTTCGGGTGAAACCCCCGGACACGTCGAATCCGTGGGTGAGCAGTGGTCCGAGGCGCGGGGTGACCTGACCGGGTTCTCCGAGCGCTGACGCAGGGGCGCTGAACCTTTCCGAAAGAGGTGGCGTAGTAAGGGAGCGTGGACTCCGCTGAAGACGTCCTCATCCAGCTTTACGACCGCTGGAGAGGCCCGCTGCTGCACTACGTGTTGCGGCTGGTCGACGGCGACTACCAGCAGGCGGAGGACGTCGTGCAGGAGACGTTGCTCCGCGCGTGGCGGCACTACGACGAGCTGAACCCGGACGACGCGGCACCGTGGCTCTACACGGTCTCCCGCAACCTGGTGATCTCCGGTTACCGCCGCCGCAACGCACGCGCGACCGAGGTGCCGCTCGAACCGGTGGACCTGCCGCCGGTCAGCGACAAGGTCGAGCACGTGCTGCAGACGTGGCAGATCGCGTCGGCGCTGCGGGCGCTCACGCCCGAGCACCGGACGGTCGTCATCGAGCTGTACTACCGCCGCCGCACCGTCGCGGAGGCCGCCAAAGCGCTCGGCATCCCGCCGGGCACGGTCAAGTCGCGCTGCTTCTACGCACTGAGGGCGCTGCGCGACGCACTAGAGGAGAGAGGGGTGACCGAGGCGTGAGCTGCCAGCACACCGTCGACGTCGGCGCCTACCTCTTCGGATCGCTCGACCTCAAGGAGCGGTCCGCGTTCGAACGTCATCTGCCCGGCTGCGACACGTGCCAGGCCGAGATGCTGCGACTCGCCCCGCTGCCGGGCCTGCTCGGCCGCCTGAGCCTGGAGGACGTCGAGAACCTCGACGAGATCCCCACCTGTCCGCCGAAGCCGAAGCCGAACCGCCAGCGGCGCGTGCTCATCGCGTGCGCGGCCGTGCTGACGCTGCTCGCGCTGGCGGGCGGCCTGTTCTTCCTGCGACCGTCCTCACCTGCGCCGATCTGGGCAGCGACGGACTCGGGCACCGGCGTGGACGGCGAGGTCTCGATGGTCTCGAAGTCCTGGGGCACCGAGATGTGGTTCAAGCTCGGCGACGTCAAACCGGGCGCGCGCTGCAAGGTCATCGTGTTCGACCGGAAAGGACAGCGGGAGATCGGTGGCTGGTGGGGTTCCGATCACGGGCCTGACGAGCGGATTCCGGGCTCCACGTCGTTCCGGATAGATCAGATAGATCGCCTGGAAGTGTCGGACGAAAGCGGATTATTGGTTACTCTCCGTCCATAGAAACGCAGGTCACGGCCTGCCTAACGCATCACTCGCAAGCGTTTGGGTACTCTGCCCCGCGTGCATCTCAAGAGCCTGACGCTGAAGGGCTTCAAGTCCTTCGCCTCGGCTACCACGCTGCGCTTCGAGCCCGGCATCACCTGTGTGGTCGGCCCCAACGGGTCCGGCAAGTCCAACGTGCTCGACGCGCTGCGCTGGGTGATGGGCACGCAGGGTGCCAAGGACCTGCGCGGCGGCAAGATGGAGGACGTCATCTTCGCCGGCACGTCCGGCCGCGCGCCGCTCGGTCGCGCCGAGGTGACGCTGACGATCGACAACTCCGACGGCGTGCTGCCGATCGAGTACACCGAGGTGTCGATCACCCGCCGGATGTTCCGCGAGGGCGCCACCGAGTACGAGATCAACGGCAACTCGTGCCGCCTGATGGACATCCAGGAGCTGCTGTCGGACTCCGGCATCGGCCGCGAGATGCACGTGATCGTCGGTCAGGGCCAGCTCGCCGCGATCCTGGAGTCCAAACCGGAGGAACGCCGCGCGTTCGTGGAAGAGGCCGCCGGCGTCCTGAAACACCGCAAGCGCAAGGAAAAGGCGCTGCGCAAGCTCGAGGCGATGCAGGCGAACCTGACGCGCCTCACCGACCTCACCGCCGAACTCCGCCGCCAGCTCAAGCCGCTCGGCAAGCAGGCCGAGATCGCCCGCCGCGCGCAGGTCGTCCAGTCCGAGCTGCGCGACAGCAAACTCCGCCTGCTCGCCGACGACCTCGTCACGCAGCGCGAGGCCATCGCCCAGGAGGAGCACGACGAGGCGAAGGCCCGCGAGCGCCGCGCCGAGGTCGAGAAGTCGTTGCAGGCCGCGCAGTACCAGCAGAACGAGCTGGAGGAGCGGGTCGCGGCCGACTCGCCGAAGCTGCAGGCCGCGCAGGACACCTGGTACCGGCTGTCCGCTTTGGAGGAACGACTCCGCGGCACGGTCCGGCTCGCCGCCGAACGCGCCCGGCACCTGTCCGACGTCGTGGACGCGCCCAGTCGTGGCCGTGACCCGGACGACCTCGACCGCGAGGCCGAGGAGACCGCCGAGATGGAGCTGGAGCTCCAGGAAGGCGTGACCGAGGCGCGCATCGCGCTGGCCGAGGCCGTGGAGACGCGCGCCGAGCTGGAGCGCATGGTCTCGCAGGCGGAGAAGGCGCACGTCGCCGCCGTCCGCGCGATCGCCGACCGCCGGGAGGGCCTCGCACGCCTGTCCGGTCAGGTGGAAGCGTTGCGCAGCAAGACGAACGCGACCGCCGAGGAGATCGAACGACTCTCCGGCACGCTCGCCGAGGCAGGCGAACGCGTCGAGTTCGCCTCGATGGAACTGGCCGAGGCCCGCGAGATCAGCGGTACCGAGGACGAGGACGACCACGGTCTCGACGAACGCCACCGCCAGGCCGTGCAGTCCAACGACGCGGCACGGCAGCGCGTCGAGGAGCTGGTGAAGGCCGAACGCACCGCGGAACGCGACATCGCGTCGTGGCGTGCTCGCGTGGACGCGCTCTCGTTGGGCTTGACCCGCAAGGACGGTGCGGGCGCGCTGCTCGCGTCCGACGTGCCGGGTCTGCTGGGTTCCGTGGCCGCACTGCTCACCGTCGAACCCGGTTTCGAGGTCGCGCTGGCCGCCGCGCTCGGCCCGATCGCCGACGCCGTCGCGGTGTCGTCGGGCGACGGCGCGCTCGCGGCACTGAAGCTGTTGAAGGAGAAGGACGCCGGTCGCGCGGGCGTGCTGATCGGCTCACACGGGTCCACTGTGGACACCAGTCAGTGGGGCCACCTCCCGCACGGCGCGCGCTGGGCGATCGACGTCGTGCACGCCCCCGAGGCGTTGCGTCCGGCACTGGCCCGCGCGCTCGACCGCCTCGCGGTGGTCGACGATCTGGACACCGCGGCTCGGCTGAACGTCCGCGCGGTGACGCGCGAAGGCGACGTCTTCGGCACGGACTGGGCGATCGGTGGCTCGGGCGCCCAGGGGCAGAGCGTGATCGAGGTCCAGGCGGCCGTCGACGAGGCCCAGGAAGCGCTGGGCACGGCGGAACGCGCGCTGGAGCACGCAACGGCTGCCTTGGAAGGTGCCCGCGCCGAACAGCAGGCCCGCCGCAAGGTGCTCGACGCGGTCAAGGAAGCCGTGCAGGAGGCCAAGGTTCGCCAGGCCCGCTCCGGCGAGCGGCTGAACCGGATGGTCGCGGCGGTGCGGTCCGCGGAGGCCGAGGTCAACCGCATCGCCGACCAGCGCGCCAAGGTCGAGCGGTCGCGCGAGGAAGCCCTGCTGAAGCTGGGCGAGCTCGAAGAGCGGCTGCTGATGGCCGAAGAAGAGCAGACGATGGAGGACGAGCCGGACACCGAACAGCGCGACGCGTTGTCCGCCGAGCTCGCGTCCGCGCGTCAGGCCGAAATGGACGCACGCCTTGTGCAGCGCACCGCCGAGGAACGCGCACGCGCCGTGCAGGGCAAGGCAGAGGGACTGCGCCGAGCCGCGCGCGCCGAGCGTGAAGCCCGCGAACGCCACGCTCGTGCCACCGCTCACCGTGCGCGCGGCGCGGTGGTCGCCAAGGCCGTCGTTCAGGGCGGCGAACGGGCGTTGGAACGCATCGAGATTTCACTCGCCCGTGCCGCCCGTGAGCGTGACCAGGCCCAGGAACGCCGTCAGCAGCACGAACTCCTGCTGACCCAGGTGCGCAACCTGGTGCGCGAGATGTCCGGCGAACTGGAGAAGCTGGTCGACGCCGTGCACCGCGACGAGGTGCTCCGGGCCGAACAGCGCCTGCGCATCGAACAGCTGGAAACCAAGATCTCCGAGGACTTCGGCATCGGGCTCGAAGACCTCGTCAACGAGTACGGCCCCGATCAGCCCGTGCCCGCCTCAGCCGCGGAGATGGCCGAGTACCAGGCCGCCAAGGAACGCGGTGAGCAGGTCTCCGAGCCGCAGCCGATGCCGTACGACCGCGACACCCAGTCGCGCCGCGCCAAGCGGGCCGAGCGCGACCTCTCGTTGCTCGGCAAGGTGAACCCGCTCGCGCTGGAGGAGTTCGCCGCGCTGGAGGAGCGCTACAAGTTCCTCTCGACCCAGCTCGAGGACATCAAGGACACCCGCCGCGACCTGCTCACCGTCGTGAAGGAGGTCGACGAGAAGATCCTCGAGGTCTTCACGCTGGCCTACGAGGACGTGGCGCGCGAGTTCGAGATCGTCTTCAAGGTCCTGTTCCCCGGCGGCGAGGGCCGGCTGGTGCTGACCGAGCCGGACGACATGCTGACCACCGGCATCGAGCTGGAGGCCCGCCCGCCCGGCAAGAAGGTCAAGCGCCTGTCGCTGCTCTCCGGCGGCGAGAAGTCACTGGCCGCCGTCGCGATGCTGGTCGCGATCTTCCGCGCCCGCCCCTCACCGTTCTACGTCATGGACGAGGTCGAGGCGGCGCTGGACGACACGAACCTGCACCGGCTGATCGGCCTGTTCCAGCAGTTGCGGGACCGGTCACAGCTGCTGATCATCACGCACCAGAAGCCGACCATGGAGATCGCGGACGCGCTGTACGGCGTCTCGATGCGCGGTGACGGCATCTCGCAGGTGATCTCGCAGCGGCTGCGCACCACGGGTGACGAGCCCGCGGCCAAGCCGGCTGAGCCGGTTGCGCCGGTTGATGCTGCCGAGTCGCCTGAACCGGCGGAAGCAGAGGCCTGAGAGAGGGCGGTCGGAGCGGTGCCTGGGGGGCTAAGACCAACCCCGACCGCGGCCTCTTGCAACAAGCTGCGCCTGGCGCGGTGACCTTCCTCTCAGGGGAGGGAGGTCCCCCATATCACCGTGCAGACGCAGCCCGGCGCCCGAAGGGGTGAAGTCCCCCAGTTCCAACCTCACCTCTTCAGGTGCGCACGGACCACTCTGCCGGAACGGTCTTGTGAAAACCTTGTACGCCTGGCCCTGGGTCAGTCGCGGATCGAGTCCAGGCGGGCTGCCTCTTCCGGTGTGGGGGCGGTGCCACCGAGGTGCGCGGGAGCCCACCACGCGCCCGGCTCGGTCGGGTAGGAGGCCTGCGCGGTGTCCAGCAGGTCCTGCATCCGCTTGCGCAGCAGACCGTCACCGGAGTCGCCGGGGGACGGCTCGAACGGCTCGCCGATGAGGATGGTGATCGGGATGTGCCGCTGGGTCAGGTCCTTGGGACGGCCCTTGGTCCACAGGCGCTGGGTGCCCCACAGCGCGACGGGGACGAGCGGAACGCCGGCCTCGTGCGCCATGCGGTTCGCGCCGGACTTGATGTCCTTGACCGTGAACGAACGGCTGATGGTGGCCTCGGGGAAGATCCCGACCACCTCGCCGGTGCGGAGCGCGGACAGGGCCTGCTGGTAGGAGGCCTGGCCCGCGCTCCGGTCGACGGGGATGTGATGCATGCCGCGCATGAGCGGGCCTGCGATCTTGTTGGCGAAGATCTCGTGCTTCGCCATGAACCGCGTGAGGCGCCCCGACGGTCGCGCGCCGTAGCCCGCGAAGATGAAGTCGAGGTAGCTGACGTGGTTCGACGCCAGCACCGCTCCACCGGTGCGCGGGACGTGGTGCGCCCCTTCTACGGTGATCCGCAGGTCCAGCACCTTGAACATGAGCTTCGCTGCGGCGATCACCGGGGGATATACGCGATCCGACATGCTTCCGAACGGTAGTCGGAAAGACTACTGACCGGTAGCGGCCCTTTCGTTGTCTCGGATGACCCTCGGCACACCCGCGAGGTCCTCGTCGTTGCACAGCAGCTTGAGGTCGTAGTACGGGTTGCCCTTGGTGTCGTCGTAGTCGAGATGAACTGCGATGACGTCCACGGGTTCGCCCAGCCAGTCCTGCGTCTGCCGCAGCCAGGCGGCGGCACGCTCGAGGGCAGTGGGCAGATCATCGTCTCGGAATTCGACCGGCCGATACGGAACACCCTGGACACCGTCCCGGTTGTTCGGCGGCAAGGGCAGGTCGACGGCCACCCCGGATTCGTTGAGATCGAGTTGGATCGTTTCCTCACTCACTGTAAAAGAGTCCCCCACCCTCACCAGCCCTGCAAGCCCGAATCTGGGTGCGGGCGTGTCCCCCACGTCACGTGGCGCGCTTCAGGAACGCGATGTCGCGTTTCACCCTGGTGATCCGGTCGTGAGTGGGCATAAACACGTGTGACAGAGCTGCCAGCAGTTCCTCCAGGTCCCCGATCGCTCCTTCGACGTCACCGGCCTGGTAGCGGAGGTTGGCCAGCAGCTGTCTGGTCTCCAGGACGTCGGCGTGCTCGGGGCCGAGCACGCGGAGCTGGTCGCGCAGGAGGGGCTCGCAGACGCCGATGGCCTTGGTGAACTGCTTCGCGGTGCCGAGCACCCTCGCCAGGTCGAGGCGCACGTCGAGGGTCTGCGGGTCGTCCGCGCCCGAGACCGCCGTGCGGTCCCTGACGAGCGTCCTGAACTCGGCGATCGCTCCCCGGAAGTCGCCCGCGTGCGCTCTGGACTCCGCCAGCTCGGTTCGGACGGCGAGCGCGTCGGCGTGGTCTGCTCCGGACATCCACGCGATTTTACGCCAGTCGGGTGCCTGCACGCCCGTATCTCAGTACGCCCGAAAACTCCCTCGCTTCGAACGGCCGTGCGAGCAACCATTCCTTCTATGTACGACATCCGTTTCGCCGAACCTGGCGACCTCGGCGCCACGATGGCGCTGCTGGTCCGGCTCCAGGCCGACAACGCGCACCACATCGGCTACCTCGGTGAGACAGTCGAAGAGCTCCGCGCGGAGCTCGCCGAGTTCGAGCCCAGCTGGGCCGACTGCACGGTGGTCGCCGTCGACGCCGACGACAACATCACCGGCATGCTCAGCGTGGAGATCGACGCGGAGCTGGGCCGCGCGTGGCTGCACGGGCCGTTCGTCGATGTACCGGTCAACCACCCGGCGGGCAGCCGCATCTGGGACCAGACCGCCGACGCGATGTTCCGGCGCGCCACCGAGCTCCTCACCGGCGTCACCGATCTGGAGCTTTACGGACACACTGCCCACCGGCGGCTGGCGGCGTTCGCCGAACGCCACGGCTTCTCGGCCGGCAAGGCGAGTGCCATCCACGTACTCGACAACGGGGATCTGCGCACGTTGCTGCTGAGGGACGCGAAGTGCCCCAGCGACCGTGAGATGCGCGTCCTCCCGACCGATCGGTTCGTGCACGAAGCCGTTGCGGTCCTGCACGAACGATGTTTTCCGCGGACGTACCTGTCCGGCAAGCAACTCGTCGAATCCAAACCGGAGACCCGCACGGTCGTCGTCGCCATGGACGGCCAACGCGTGCTCGGGTACGCCGCGGGCAAAGCGCAACCCGAGGAGTACTACGTCGACTTCGTGGCCGTCGAACCCGATGTTCGCGGTCAGGGCGTGGGCGCTGCTCTCGTCACCGAACTGCTGTGGAAGCTCGCGGCGGACCACGGTGCTCGACCGCAGGCCGCCGCGTCGATCTACGCGGGCAACGAGTCGTCGCAGCGAATGTTCGAACGCCTAGGCTTCCGACTTCACATCGAGCTCGTCGCTTATCGCCACCCCGCGTGAATGCCGCAGTGACAGCAATCCACCCACGAGCAGCGTGACCGCCACCCCCAGCGGCGTGTTCCACCAGCCGGTCAAGGACTTCAGGTCCGCTGTCGCCTTGCCGAAGTAGATCGTCGGCGTGCTGCCGGCGAACTTGACCCCGAGAATCACGAAACCGACGACCAGCACCGTCGTCACGAACGCGATGATCGCGTCCACCTGCGTGACGCGCTGGAAGACGAGGCCGAGGAGGAAGGCCCCGAGCAGCGCGCCGTAGGTGTAGCCGGCGATGCCGAGCGCCTGCACCACGATCGGGTCCGCCGTGGTCTTGTTCGAGGAGGCGAACAGGCCCGCGCAGACGATCAGCAGGGCCGCCCAGACGAGGGTCCAGACGCGGCCGTGGCGCAGGCGTTCGTCGTCGGTCATCGGGGTCTTGCGGATGCGTTCGTAGATGTCCGTGACGGTGCTGGAAGCCAAGGCGCCCAACGACGACGACAGCGCGGCCGCGAGGATGCCGGCGATCACGAAGCCGGACAGGCCGCTCGGCAGGTCGTTGACGATGAAGTGGGCGAAGAGCTCGTCCTTGTTGTTGAGCTTCAGGTCCTTCACCGGATCGACGCCCTGGTAGAACGCCCACATCAGCACGCCGATGAACAGGAAGAACGCGAACTGCAGGAACACCACGAAACCGGAGGCGATCAACGCCTTCTGCGCGGACTTCACGTCCCGCGTGGCCATGAGCCGTTGCACGATCAGCTGATCCGCGCCGTGCGAGGCCATCGACAGCAGTGCGCCGCCGAAGAACGCAGCGATGAACGGGTACGCGCCCGTCAGCGGTGACGAGGTGAAGTCGAAGAGCTGGAACTTGTCGGCGTCGGCGGCCTTGCCGAACCAGCCGTCCGGCAGTTGGCCGGCCAGCACCCAGACCACCACGACGCCGCCGAGGACGTACCAGAGCATCTGGATGGCGTCGACCCACACGACCGCACGCGCGCCGCCGAAGAAGCTGTAGAACACCATCGCGATGCCGAGCGCCACCACGATCGCCCAGTACGACGCGGTGATCCCGTACTCGGCGAGCACGACCTTGATCGGGATCGCCGTCGCGAACAGCCGGATGCCGTCCGCGAGCAGGCGGGTGAAGAGGAACGTCACGGACGCCGTGGCGCGCATGCCGTTGCCGTACCGCTTGCCCAGGAACGCGTACGCCGTGACGAGGTCACCGGCGATGTAGCGCGGCAGCAGCACGAAGCTGACGATGATCCGGCCGACGATGTAGCCGAGCGCGAGCGTCAGGTACGTCATGCCGCCCTGCGCGGGCGTCGCCATGTAGGCGATCACCGGCACGCTCAGGACGGTGAGCGTCGACGTCTCCGCGGACACGACCGACAGGCAGACGACCCACCACGAGATGCGCTTCTCGCTGACGAAGTAGTCGGTGGACGACTTCTGCCTGCCGCCGATCCACGTGCCGAGCAACGGCATGCCGACGAGGAACAGGGCGATGATCGCCAGATCTAGTCCGCGCACTTCGGTTCCCCCACTTTCAGCCTGGTCACCGCGGTGGTGACGGGCTCCGGCAGCCGCAGCGGTCCGTCGCCGGGCGTGATGCTGCCGAGCAACCGCGGTCCGGACGCGCCGGTCGCGGACGGCGTGTTGCCCGGAATACCGTGCCACGTCAGGAAACCGAGCAGTGCGGCGAGATAGGCCTCCTTGCCGTCGCGCGGCAGGCCCAGCGAGTCGCTGATCTTCAACGGGATCGGGTCGAGTGCTCGGGTGAGCGACTCGACGAGCACCGGATTGCGCATCCCGCCGCCGGACGCGACCACCACGCGGGCGTCGTGCGCGCGGCAGGCGTCCGCGATGGTGCGGGCCGTGAGCTCCGCCAGCGTGCGCAGCATGTCCTCGGCCGGGACCGTCGGAAACCCTTGCAGGTACTCGGCGTTGAAGAGCTCTTTGCCCGTCGACTTGGGCCACGGCTTCGCGTAGTACGGGTCTGCGAGGAGCTTCTTGAGGATGTCTTCTCTCGTCTGGCCTCTTCTGGCGAATTCGCCGTTGGTGTCCTGGCGTCTTTCGCCGTTGGAGATGACCTCCATGACGGCGTCCATCAGCGCGTTGCCGGGGCCTGTGTCGTACGCGATCGGCGGGCTGCCCGGTCTGACGACGGTGATGTTCGCGATGCCGCCGATGTTCAGCGCGACCGCGGGGGCGTCACCGGCCAGCCAGAGCGCGTCGAGGGTGCTCGCCAGCGGTGCTCCCTGGCCTCCCGCGGCGACGTCCCGGACCCTGAGGTCCGCGACGACCGGGACACCGGTCCGTTCGGCGATCCACGCGGGCTGCCCGAGCTGCAACGTGCCGAGGCAGTCGCCGTCCTGCACCTCGTGGTGGACGGTCTGCCCGAGCGAGCTGATCAGCTCGGCCGGCAGGTACCCGGCGGCGACTTCTCCGAAAGCCTGCCCGAGGGAGGTGTCGAAGGCGCACACTTCAGCGAGGTCCCGGGGTTTCTCGAGCAGATCCTTCGGGAACGGGTGCTCGGCGTGCTGCACCGGCACGAGCTCGACCACGTCACCGCTGACCGACAGGTCGGCCACGGCCACGTCGATGCCGTCCATCGACGTGCCGGAAATCAGTCCGATCACCCTCACGACGTGTGGTCTATTCCACACCGTGGCCGGGCGCAAGAGCTTTGGTGAAATTTTCGCCTAATTGAGCAATACTTTGTTGACAGGTCACATGCGGGCCTGTGAAACCATGAGTCCGTGTCGACGTCTTCCCTTGTCCTGATCCTCGTCGTCGTGGCGGTCGTGCTGATCGCCGCGCTGGTGACCGGTGTGGTGCTGACGCGTCGCCGTCGCATCAGCCTGCCCCAGAAGGAGGAGAGCCCTCGCTCGGGTGGCTACCAGGCCTCGTCCGGGTTCACGCTGACGCCCGCGGCGCCTGAGGCGTCCGACGCCGAGGCGGTGGCGGCGGCTGAGGTCGTCGAGCCGGTCGAGCACCCGGTCGCCGACCGGACCGAGGTCGACGGGCAGCCGGGGGTCGGGGACGACGCCTCCGTGCCGCGCGACTCGGTGAAGCGCGGGTTCGTCGAGGTCGACCTGCCGGTCGAGGCCTCCGAGGTCGAGGAGATCGAGCCGACCGCGGGCCGCCTGGAGCGGTTGCGCGGCAAGCTCTCGAAGTCGCGCAACGCGTTCGGCACGTCGTTGCTGGGCCTGCTCGGTGCCGGCGACCTGGACGAGGACTCGTGGCAGGACGTCGAGGACACGCTGCTGATCGCCGATCTCGGGGCGGCTCTCACCACCGAGATCGTGGACACGCTGCGCTCGAAGATCGCGTCTTCCGGCGTGCGGACCGAGGCCGAGGCCGCCGCGTTGCTGCGCTCGGTTCTGGTGGACGCTCTCGAGCCGAAGATGGACCGGTCGCTGAAGGCCCTGCCGCACGCCGGCAAGCCCGCCGTGCTGCTCGTGGTGGGCGTGAATGGCGTCGGCAAGACGACCACCACCGGCAAGCTCGCGCGCGTTCTGGTGGCCGACGGACGCACGGTGCTGCTGGGGGCCGCGGACACGTTCCGCGCCGCCGCCGCGGACCAGTTGGAGACCTGGGGCAAGCGGGTCGGTGCCGAGACCGTGCGGGGCCCTGAGGGTGGCGACCCGGCCTCGGTGGCGTTCGAGGCGGTCAAGCGGGGTATGGAGACCGGCGTCTCCACCGTGCTGGTCGACACCGCTGGGCGGTTGCACACCAAGAAAGGCCTGATGGACGAGCTCGGCAAGGTCAAGCGGGTCGTCGAGAAGCAGGCCGTGGTGGACGAAGTGCTGCTCGTGCTGGACGCCACCACCGGGCAGAACGGCCTGACGCAGGCGCGCGTGTTCGCGGAGCAGGTCGCCATCACGGGCATCGTGCTGACCAAGCTCGACGGCACGGCCAAGGGCGGCATCGTGTTCCAGGTGCAGCGCGAGCTCGGCGTGCCGGTGAAGCTCGTCGGCCTCGGCGAGGGCGCCGACCATCTGGCGCCGTTCGAACCGGGCGCCTTCGTGGACGCCCTGCTCGGCTGATCTTGTCGGACCCGCTGAGTACGTTGTGATGCAGGGGTTCCCAGCTCGGGGGTACCCCTGCGTCAGCTTGCTCGGTCGGCGAGTCTCTTCGCCACGGCCAGCACCTCCGGCAGGATTCGTGACACGGCTTCCTTCGTGAGCCTGCCCTCCGGACCCGACACCGACACCGCGGCCAGCGTCGGCCCGCCCACCACCGGCACCGCGATGCACCGCACCCCGAGCTCCTGCTCGGACTCGTCCAGCGCGTAGCCGCGGTCCGCGATCTCGTCGAGCGAGTCGAGCAGCACGGTCGGGTCCGTGATCGTGTTCGACGTGTACGCGGGCAGGCCCGTGCGGTCCAGCAGCGCCTTCACGTCCGTGCGCGGCAGCTGCGAGAGCATCGCCTTGCCCACGCCGGTGCCGTGCGGCAACAACCTCCGCCCCACCTCCGTGAACATGCGCATCGAGTGCTTCGAGGGCACCTGCGCCACGTAGACGACCTCGTCACCGTCGAGGACGGCGAGGTTTGCGGTTTCCTCCACTGAGTCAACTAGTTGTGAGAGGAACGGCCGCGCCCAGGTGCCGTACTGGCGGGAGGCGGTCTCGCCCAGACGGATCAGGCGGGAGCCGAGGGTGTAGCGGCGGTTGCTGTTTTGGCGGACGTACCCCAGCGTGACGAGGGTGCGAATCAGGCGGTGGATCGTGGGCAGGGGTAGGCCTGAGGTCGTGGCCAGTTCGGAAAGAGAGGCCTCGCCACCGGCGTCGGCCAAGCGTTCCAGCAGGTCGAACGCTCTTTGCAACGACTGCACGCCACCTGTGGACACGTGCTGCTCCTCTCGTTGCAGTTCCGCAATGCAAAAACTATAGTCCACACAGCAAAACCGAGAGAGGTGGATCCAGGTGCAGGTCCTCACTGACGGGGCTCTTGAGTTCGTTGCGAAGCTGCACGAGGCGCACGCCGCCCGCCGGGACGAGCTGCTCGCCCTGCGCAAGGAGCGGCGGCCTCTCGGGTTCTTGCCCGTGACTCAGCACGTCCGGGACGGCGAGTGGCAGGTCGCCCCGGCGCCCGAGGCGTTGAGGGACCGGCGGGTGGAGATCACCGGGCCCACCGAGCGGAAGATGACGATCAACGCGCTGAACTCCGGTGCGAAGGTGTGGCTGGCGGACCTCGAGGACGCGAACACGCCGCACTGGGACAACGTCGTGCAGGGACAGGTGAACCTGTACGAGGCGGCGCGCGAGACGATCGAGTTCACCTCGCCGGAGGGCAAGGAGTACAAGCTCAAGGGCGGGCCGTACCCGACGATCGTCGTGCGGCCGCGCGGATGGCACCTCGACGAGCGGAACCTGCAGTTCGGCGGCAAGAACGCCGTGGGCGCGCTCGTGGACTTCGGGTTGCACTTCTTCCACAACGCCGAGTTGGGCAAGCCCTACTACTACCTGCCGAAGATGGAGTCGCATCTTGAGGCACGGCTGTGGAACGACGTCTTCACGACGGCGCAGCAGCTGCTCGACATCCCGCACGGCACGATCCGCGCGACGGTCCTCATCGAGACGATTCCGGCCGCGTTCGAGATGGAGGAGATCCTCTACGAACTGCGCGACCACGCGTCGGGGCTCAACGCCGGTCGGTGGGACTACCTGTTCAGCGTCATCAAGTACTTCCGGGACGCCGGCGCGGACTACGTGCTGCCGGACCGCAACAGCGTGACGATGACGGCGCCGTTCATGCGCGCGTACACCGAGCTTCTGGTGAAGACGTGTCACAAGCGCGGGGCGTTCGCCATGGGGGGCATGGCGGCGTTCATTCCCAACAGGCGTGACCCGGAAGTCACCGAGAACGCGTTGCGCAAGGTGCGTGAGGACAAGACGCGTGAGGCGACCGATGGCTTCGACGGGTCGTGGGTCGCGCACCCGGACCTGGTGCCGATCTGCCGCGAGATCTTCGACGGCGTGCTCGGCGACCAGCCGAACCAGGTCGACAAGCAGCGGCCCGAGGTCGAGGTGACGGCCGAGCAGTTGCTGGACTTCAAGTCCGCGGGTGGCGCGGCCACGCGGGCGGGGCTGGAGTCGGCCGTCGACGTCGGCGTGCGGTACATCGCGTCGTGGTTGGGCGGCAACGGCGCGGCGGCGATCCACAACCTCATGGAGGACGCGGCCACCGCGGAGATCAGCCGGTCGCAGATCTGGCAGTGGATCAACAACAAGGTCGTGCTCGACGACGGCACGCAGGTCACCGCGGACGCGGTGCGGGACGTGCTCGCGCGGGTGGGCGGGGAGCTCGAAGGCCCGCACGTCGCGGCGGCCGTCGAACTGTTCGAACAGGTCGCGTTGTCCGAGGACTTCGTCGACTTCCTGACGTTGCCGGCGTACGAGCGCATCTGATGTACGAGACTTCGCTGTCCCCCGACGACGTCGCGCGGGTGACCGCGCGGTTGTCCACTGTGGAACGCAGCTGGCCGGTGGGCCGTCAGCCCGTGCACACGTGCTACGTGCCCGCCGGTCGCATAATCGGGTCCACGATCGGCGACTGGGGCCGGGAGGCGCTGGAGTCGATCGAACCGGACCTGCTGCCGGAACTGCCGGAGGGCGTGCTCGACCGCGTCGAGGCCAAGCTGCGGCGGGAACCGATCGAGGACCTGCGGATCGACTTCGAGGACGGCTACGGCGCGCCCGAGGACGACGTCGAGGACATGGATGCGGAGAGCACGGCGCACCTCGTGTCCCGCTGGCTGGAGCAGGGCGTCGCGCCGCCGTCGTTCGGGGTGCGCATCAAGTCGTTCGACACCTTGGCGTTGCGTGAACGCGGACTGCGGACGCTGGACATCTTCCTGACAGCATTGGGAGAGGTTCCGCCAGGTTTCGTGATCACTTTCCCGAAGGTGACATCAGTCGAGCAGGTCGAGGTGTTCGGGGAGGTGCTCGACCTCTTCGACAAGGATCTGAAGTTCGAGATCCAGGTCGAGACCACGCAGTCCATCGTGGACGGTGAGGGTCGGCTGGCGATCCCGCGGTTCATCGAAGCGGGGCGCGGCCGGGTGACAGGTCTGCACTTCGGCACCTACGACTACACGGCGGGTTGCGGGTTGTCCGCGGCGCAGCAGCACTTGGCGCACGGCGCGTGCGACTTCGCGCGGCACGTCATGCAGGTTTCCGCTGCTGGAACGGGTGTGCGGCTGTCCGACGGCTCCACGAACGTGCTGCCCGTAGGTGATCAGAAGCAGCACGGCTGGGACACGCACTACCGGCTCGTGCGGCGATCACTGGAGCACGGTTTCTACCAGGGTTGGGATTTGCACCCGGCACAATTGGTGACACGTTATGCGGCCGTTTACGCCTTCTACCGCGAGGGATTGGACGCGGACGCCAGTCGGCTGAAGTCCTATGTGCAGCGCGTCTCAGGTGGCGTTCTGGACGAACCGGCGACCGCGGAGGCGTTGTCGTCGTTCTTCCTCCGTGCGGTGGACTGCGGTGCACTCGATCCGGTGGAAGTGCAGGTCGCGACGGGTCTGGACGAGTCAGCACTGAGAGGGCTTGTCGCACGATCGGGCTGACCGGGTCATCATCCGTTCGTGTGGTTCTGTCAATGGGTGTCGAATGTTCGGAGGCAATGGGTGCAGGGTGGCTCGCATGAGCATGCGTGCTGGCCTCTGGACGGGGCTACCCGACCTCGACGCGGCGGAGCACAAGTACCAGGTCGTCGCGTGCGAAGCGGATGTGGACACGTTGATCGGGCTCCTGAGCCGGCCCGAGTGCAACGACGGTTCGCTCGACCACTTCGGGAGGGCGCTGACCGCCGAGGGCGATCCCGACCACAACGTCGTGCTCGCCGTGCGCGGCGGGTGGGGCTACATGTACTTCGTCGACAACACCTTCATGGGCTGGCCCAAGGGGTCGGAGGAAGCGCCGTACGTCAACGAGAAGTACACCGACTTCCCGCCCGGTGTCGGTGTTCCACTCGACCTGTACCGGCAGCTGTTGATCGAGTTCATGACGACCGGCGAACGCCCGACGGGGGTGGACTGGTACTGCGAGGCCGATCTCTTCCACTCGTGGCGTGACCAGCAGATGTCGTTGCGCGGCACGGAGAACCGCTGACTCTCAGCCGGGCCCTGGTTCAATGGGGCCATGAAGGCCCTGGTGATCGGTGGGGGAATCGCCGGCTTGTTGGCGGCTCGGGTGCTGACCGAGACGTGCGACGACGTGGTGGTCCTGGAACGCGACAAGCTGTCTGACGTGCCCGAGCCTCGGGCGGGAGTGCCGCAGGGCAGACACGTGCACGGGTTGCTCGTGCGCGGCGGCGAGATCATGGAGGGGCTGTTCCCCGGGCTGTACGACGAGCTCGTGCAGGCCGGCGCGCACCTGATGGACGCGGGGGAGATGCGCATCCTCAACCCGCTGGGGTGGGTCGCCTCGACGCGGACCGGTCTGCCTCTGCTGGTGGTGAGCAGGCCGTTGCTGGAGACGCACCTCCGCCGGCGCCTCACCGCCAAGATCGTGGACGACGTGCACGTCACCGGACTGTCCTTCCGTGGTTCCACTGTGGACGGTGTGCTGACGAGGAACGGCCGGGTCGACGCCGATCTCGTGGTGGACGCGTCCGGCCGTTCGTCGAAGCTGCCCTCCTGGCTGGCGGAAGCGGGGATCACGGTGCCCGAGCCCGACGTGGTCGACTCGCGGACGGGTTACGCGACCCGGCTCTACACCGCGCCGCCGGACTTCCCGGTCGTGATCGCCGAGTCGCTGTCCGCGCCGGACACCCCGCGCGGAGGCATCGTGATGCGCATCGAGGGGGACCGGCTGATGGTCACGGCCCAGGGGGCCGGTGGTGATCATCCGTCGCGGGAGCCCGAGGGGTTCCAGGAGTTCCTGGACTCGCTGCGCGGGCCCATCGCCGAGATGCTCACGGACGCAGAGCCCCTCACGCCCGTGTACCTGTTCGCGCGGACGGCCAGCCGCCGCCTCGCGTTCGAGCAGACGCCGGGGTGGCCGGGCGGGCTCGTCGCGGTCGGGGACGCGGTGTGCGTGTTCAACCCCGTGTACGGGCAGGGCATGACGGTCGCCGCGATGGGCGCCTTGTTGTTCCGGCGGCACCAGGACTTCAGCGCCAAGGGTTGCCGGGACTTCCAGCGGAAGGTCGCGAAGATCGCGCAGGGCGCGTGGGCGCTGTCCAGCAATGCCGATCAGAGCTGGGCGAGCGAGCACCACGCGCCCGGACCGCTCAAGCGCGCTTTCGGCTGGTACATGAAGAAGTGGCAGGTGGCGTTGACGCACGACCAGGACATGTTCGCGCGCTTCGTGCGCGTCGTGCACCTGGTCGACTCGCCTGCCGCCCTCATGAACCCGGTGGTGTTCAGAAGGCTGGCAAAGTACTCCAGGCAAGACCCGCGTCGGGGGCGTCGTCGCGCAGGATCGAACCCTCGATGAGGCCGTACGGGCGGTCGGCGGCGTAGAAGACCTCGTTGTCGTTCTCCAGCCCGAACGCGCTGAGGTCCACCAGGAAGTGGTGCTTGTTCGGCATGGACAGGCGTACCTCGGCGACCTCCGGGCGAGCCTGGAGCACGGCCTCGCCCATCGCGTAGAGGGTCTGCTGCAACGACAGAGAGTGCTTGTCCGCGAACGTCTTCAGCATGATCGACCGGATCTCGGCGAACGACTTCGCCCAGTCCACGTCGGTGCCGATGTAGCGCCACCGGGCCGTCACCGACGTCGCCAGGATCCGGTCGTTGGTCTCCTTGAGCGTCGTGTACGGGTCCTTCGGGTAGCCGTGGAACTCCGATCCGGTCGACTTCAGCACCACGAGGTCGCGCACGCCGGACACCACCCAGGCTTGCGCGCCTTCGACCGTCACGGCGGTGGTGCGCTTCTCGTTCGAGCCCTGCACGAACGCGTGGTCGTGGCCGTCGATGCGGTCCCAGGAGTGCTCGTCGATCAGCACACGCGCGCCTGAGATCGCCTCCTGCGTGCCGACGAAGTGCCGGCCGAGGCGCAGCGCGAAGTCCTCGATCTCACCGACCGGCGCCTGTTTGGCGAACGCGTAGACGGTGTTCTTCTGCGTGTCCGTGGCCAGCACCTTGGCGTTGTCGCCGGTCAGGTGCGTGTCCGCGAGGTCTCCGCGCAGCGAGGTGCTGACGGTCAGGTCTTTGATCGTGTGCACGGAACCGTTGCGCGACACCGTGACGAGGCGGTTCTCCGCCTTCCCGTACTGGTTGGGGCCCAGGACGATGGCCATGTTTCAGCTCCCGATCAGCTTCTGCAGCCGCAAGGCGGCGATCTTCGCGAGTTCGTCGTTGACGACGCGGAGCTCGACCTCCGGCGGGTTGTCCATGCGACTGGACAGGTTGCCGAGCATTTCCGCACCGCTCAGACCGGTCGCGCACACCAGGTAGATGTGCCCGAACCGATCCTCGTACGCGGCGTTCGCAGCCGCCAGGCGATCAGCCTGGGAGCTGTCCACACCGGACTGTTCGGACCGCGACCACTTCGCCGACACCCCACCTGTCTTCTGTCGTTCGCCGATGCGCGGGTGCCCGGCGATGGCGCCGAGCACCTCCTCGTCGGAAAGTCCTTGTGCGGCAACCGAAGAAGCCGCGAGGAGAGCATCCATCGACGCGTAGGGCCTGCCTGCCACGATCGCGTCGACCCAGCGGGGCACCGCGAGGCACTCGGTGAGCAGAGGGCGCAGTTCGTCCTCCGGGGCGCTGTTGAAGCTGTCCACGGCTCTCCAAGTTTCTGTATCGCGGAAACTAACTTCCACATTCTTGACCGCGCCCAAGTGAGATGTCTAGTGTCTCCATGAAGCGAAATTGAACTTCCGCAGAGTGGAATTTCCTCTCTGGGTAGGAAGGAACCGCCAGAGATGTTCGACGCAAACCTGTCCATGCTCTTCACCGAGCTGCCGTTGCTGGAGCGTCCGGCCGCGGCACGCGCCGCCGGGTTCGACGCGGTCGAGATCTGGTGGCCGTTCGCGGACGCCGTACCCGAGACACGCGAGATCGAGGCGTTCGAGAGCGCCGTCCAGGACGCGGGCGTGCGGCTGGTCGGCCTCAACTTCTACGCGGGCGACATGCCGGCGGGCGACCGCGGCCTGGCGAGCTGGCCCGGCCGTGAGACCGAGTTCCGGACGAACGTCGAGATCACCGTCGCCATCGCGGCCCGCCTCGGTTGCCGCACGCTCAACGCGCTGCACGGCAACTTCGAGACCACCGCGCAGACCGTCTCGAACTACCGCTTCGCCGCCGACGTCGCGGCCGAGGCCGGCGCGCAGATCGTGATCGAACCGCTCAGCGGCGCGCCCCTGTACCCGATCAAGACCGCCCAACAGGTGCTGGACCTGATCGACGAGATCGACCGCGGCAACGTGAAGCTGCTCGCCGACCTCTACCACCTCGCCACGAACGGCGACGACCTCGACACCCTCGCCGACCACGTCGACCTCATCGGTCACGTGCAGATCGCCGACGCTCCCGGACGTGGTGAGCCCGGCACCGGTGAGCTCGACCTCTTCGGGCATCTCGCCAAGCTCCGCGCCAACGGCTACACGGGCTTCGTGGGCGCCGAGTACAAGCCCGTCACCCACTCCTTCGCTTGGAGGGACAACGCATGACCAGGATCGGTTTCATCGGACTCGGCATCATGGGCAGCCCGATGGCGGCTCACCTCGTAGCCGCCGGGCACGACGTGACGGGCTTCGACCTCAGCTCGGCGTCACTGGAAAAGCTCGTTGCGGACGGCGGCAAGGCCGCTGCGAGCGCGCAGGAAGCCGTGAGCGGCGCCGAGGTCGTCATCACGATGCTGCCGAACCACCCGCAGGTCGAGGCGGTGATCAACGAGGTCACCTTCGACGACGGCACGTTGTTGATCGACATGAGCACGATCCGCCCGTCCACGTCGATCGAGATCGCGCGGAAGCTGTCGAACGTCCGCGTGCTCGACGCGCCGGTCAGCGGCGGCCAGACCGGTGCGGTGCAGGCGTCCCTGAGCATTATGGTCGGCGGCAACGAGGCCGACTTCGTCGCCGCCAGGCCGTACCTGGAGATCGTCGGCAAGACGATCGTCCACGTCGGACCGCACGGCGCCGGTCAGGTCGTGAAGGCCGCGAACCAGCTGATGGTCGGCGGCATCTACGCCCTGGTCGCCGAGTCGATCGTGCTGCTGGAGGCGTCCGGCGTCGACCCGAAGGCGGGCCTGGACGTGCTCGCGGGTGGGCTCGCGGCGAACCGGATCCTCGACCTGAAGCGCGAGAGCATGATCGCGCGCGAGTTCCAGCCGGGCTTCCGGATCGACCTGCACCACAAGGACATGGGCATCGCACTGGACGCGGCCCGGGCCGCCGACGTCGCGCTGCCGGTCACCAACCTCGTCGCCGCACTGGTCGCGGCGGGACGCGCGCAGGGTTACGGGTCGCTCGACCACTCCGCGCTGCTCAAGGTCATCGAGAACTTCGCGGGAAGGGCCTGACACATGCCGAAGATCCCCGTCATGCAGGCGATCGTCGAGGTCCTGAAGTCCGAGGGCATCGACACCGTGTTCGGCTGCCCCGGCGCCGCGATCCTGCCGCTGTACAAGGCGATGGAACAGGACGGCTCCATCGAGCACCTCATCGTGCGGCACGAGGAGGGCGCCACGCACATGGCCGACGGCTGGTCGCGCACGACCGGCAACGTCGGTGTCGCGATCGGCACGTCCGGCCCGGCCGGCACGAACATGATCACCGGCCTCTACACCGCACAGGCCGACTCCGTGCCGATCCTGTGCATCACCGGCCAGGCCGCGGTGTCGAAGCTGCACCAGGAGGCGTTCCAGGCCGTCGACATCGTCTCGATCGCCGCGCCCGTCACGAAGTGGGCGGTGCAGGTCAAGGAAGCCGCGCAGATGCCGTGGATCTTCCGCGAGGCGTTCCGGATCGCCCGGTCAGGCAGGCCTGGCCCGGTGCTGATCGACTTGCCGATCGACGTGCAGAAGCAGGAGATCGAATGGGACTCGTCGATCGACGAGCCGTTGCCGGTTCTGAGAAGCGCGCCGTCCGACGCACGCGTGGAACGAGCGCTGGAGATGTTGCTGGCCGCCGAACGCCCGCTGCTGCTCGCCGGTGGCGGTGTCATCCTCGGCGAGGCGTCCGCCGAGCTGCTGGACCTGGCCGAGTTCCTGCAGATCCCGATCCAGGCCACGCTGATGGGCAAGGGTGCGATCGACGAGGACCACCCGCTCTACGCGGGCATGACCGGCATCCAGACCTCGCAGCGCTACGGCAACGCGTCGTTCCTGGAGTCCGACCTGGTGCTGGCGCTGGGAGCACGCTTCGGCGACCGGCACACCGGTGACCTCGCGACCTACCGCGGCGACCGCAAGTTCATCCACGTCGACGTCGAACCGACCCAGATCGGCAAGGTGTTCGGGCCGGACCTCGGCATCGTCGCGGACACCAAGCTGTTCCTGAAGGCCCTGCTGGACAAGGCGAAGCAGCACGGACCTCGGGACAAGGGCGTGTGGGTCGAGCGGTGCCAGGAGCTCAAGCGGACGTTGTTGCGGCGCGAGGACTTCGACACCGTGCCGGTCAAGGCGCCGCGGGTGTTCAAGGAGATCAACGAGTTCTACGGCCCGGACACCTACTTCGTCACGGCCATCGGGCTCTACCAGATCTGGTCCGGCCAGCACCAGAAGGCGCACAAGCCGCGCCACTACCAGGTCTGCGGCCAGGCGGGCCCGCTCGGTTGGGAGATCCCGGCCGCGATCGGCGTGAAGAAAGCGAAGCCTGACGCGGAGGTCGTCGGCATCGTCGGTGACTACTCGTTCCAGTTCCTCGTGGAGGAGCTCGCGGTCGGCGCCCAGTACGACGTGCCGTTCGTGCTGATCATGCTGAACAACGAGTACCTGGGTCTGATCCGGATGGCCGAGGACCACGGTGGCTACGACATGAAATACGAGGTCGACATCCACTACGACACCACCGGCTCGGACAACGTCAAGATCATGGAGGCCTACGGCTGTTCCGGCGTCCGGGTCGCCGATCCTTCTGAGATCCGCACCTCCCTGGAATGGGCCCGCAAGGAAGCCGATCGCACCTCCCGTCCCGTCCTCGTCGAGATCATGATCGAACGCGAGGGCAACACCGCCAACGGCACTTCCATCGCCGCCATGCGCGAATTCGAACCCCTCCCGTGACTCACCGTGACGGCACGCGGGGCGCCTTCGTACTACGTGACAGTACGAAGGCGCCCCGCGTGAGGAAAAGCAGCGCGGTGGTTGTTGCGCCGGACAAGTTCAAGGGGTCGTTGACGGCCCCGCAGGTCGCGGCGGCGGTGGCCCGTGGGTTGCGGGAGGCGGTTCAGGACTTGGACGTGCGTTGTGTGCCGGTGGCCGACGGCGGCGACGGCACCGTCGACGCCGCCGTCGCCGCCGGGTTCGTGAAGGTGGGGCGCTGGGTCACCGGCCCGGCCGGCAAGCCGGTACCGGCGTCGTTCGCGGTGCGGGGAACGACCGCCGTGGTCGAGGTGGCCTCGGCGGCCGGGCTGACGTTGCTGGAGAAGCCCGCTCCGTTGGACGCCACCAGCCACGGCGTCGGCGAGCTGCTGAAGGCCGCGCTGGACGTCGGCTGCACCACGATCGTGCTCGGCCTGGGCGGCAGCGCGTGCACGGACGGCGGCGCCGGGATGCTGGAGGCGCTGGGTACGGCGTCGTTCGCCGGCGTCGACCTGGTGCTGGCCTCGGACGTGGACAACCCGCTGCTCGGGCCGTCCGGCGCCGCGGCGGTCTACGGGCCGCAGAAGGGTGCTTCACCCGAGCAGGTGGAGATCCTCGAAGCACGGCTTGAAGCTTTCGCTCAGCGGGTAGGGCCCGAGTACGCGTCACGGCCCGGAGCAGGTGCGGCGGGCGGAATCGGGTTCGCCGCGCTGGCTGTGCTCGGTGCGCGGTTCCGGCCGGGCATCGAGGTGGTGCTGGAGCTGGTCGGGTTCGCCGACGCGGTCCGGGATGCGCGTTTGGTGATCACAGGCGAAGGTTCACTGGACGCGCAGACCCGGCACGGCAAGGCGCCGTTCGGCGTGGTCAAGGCCTCAGGCGACGTGCCGGTGGTGGCCGTGGCGGGTCAGTGCTCGGTCGCACCCGGCGACCTGGGGTTGAAGGCCGCTTACGCGCTGCTGGACGTCGAACCGGACGTGACGAGATGCATGGCACAGGCCGATTCGCTGCTGGGCGTTCTCGGAGGTCGCATCGCGCGCGACTGGATGTCAGAGTGAGGGACATGGACCTGGTCTTCCGCGCCCGCAGGGTCATCACCCCCCAGGGCGAGATCGCCTGCGACGTCGGTGTCGTCGACGGCCGGATCGTCGCCGTCGAGCCGTTCCCCGCAGGACGGCGAATCGACTCGCCGAACGTCGTGCACCTCGCGGACGACGAGGTGCTGCTCCCCGGTCTGGTCGACACCCACGTGCACGTCAACGACCCAGGCCGCAGCGAGTGGGAGGGCTTCGAGACGGCGACCCGCGCGGCCGCGGCCGGTGGCGTCACCACGATCATCGACATGCCGCTGAACAGCATCCCGCCCACGGTCGAGCTCGCCGCGCTGGAGATCAAGCGCAAGGCCGCCGCGAACGTGTCGGTGGACGTCGGGTTCTGGGGCGGGATCGTTCCCGGCAACCTCGCCGACCTGAAGCCGTTGCACGAGGCCGGTGTCTTCGGCTTCAAGTGCTTCCTGCTGCACTCGGGCGTCGACGAGTTCCCGGCGGTGACGACGGCTGAGCTCGAAGCGGCACTGAGGGAGCTCGCCACGCTCGACGCGTTGACGATCGTGCACGCCGAGGACGCACACACGGTCCGTGACTCGGAACCGGACTACGCGGGGTTCCTCGCCTCACGGCCGCGCGAAGCCGAGAACCGGGCGATCAGCGACGTCGTCGAGCTGACCCGCAAGACGGGCGCTCGCACGCACATCCTGCACCTGTCGTCGTCGGACGCGCTGCACATCATCGAGGGAGCGCACCGCGACAGGCTCCCCGTGACCGCCGAGACCTGCCCGCACTACCTCACGTTCACCGCCGAGGAGATCCACGACGGGCAGACGGAGTTCAAGTGCTGCCCGCCGATCCGTGAGGCGGAGAACCGTGAGGCGTTGTGGCAGGGGCTGCGCGACGGCGTGATCGAACTGGTCGTCAGCGACCACTCGCCGAGCACGGTCGAGTTGAAGGCGGGCGACTTCGCCACGGCCTGGGGCGGCATCGCGTCGCTCCAGCTCGGCCTGCCCGCGGTGTGGACGGGGGCGCGGGAACGGGGTTTCCACCTCACCGACGTCGTCCGCTGGATGGCCACGCACCCCGCGCGCCAGGTCGGCCTGGAGACCAAGGGCGCCATCGAGGTCGGCAAGGACGCGGACCTCGTGGTGTTCGCGCCGGACGAGACCTTCGTGGTGGACAAGAACAAGCTTCACCACCGCAATCCGGTCACGCCGTACCACGGGCGTTCGTTGCACGGCGTAGTTCGACAGACGTGGTTGCGAGGCAAGGAAACCAGCCAGACGCAAGGCAAGTTGCTACGCAGAGGAGAAGCATGACGGAGTGGACCCGGCTGCCCGATCTCGCCTCGCGCGCGGTCGGTGGTGGTGTGGTGTGGGCGAACGACGAGCTGTTCGCCGAGCGGGAGAACCTGATCAAACCCGCCGAGCCGGTCTACCAGACCTACACCTTCGGTCACAAAGGCCAGGTCTACGACGGCTGGGAGACCCGTCGCCGGCGTGAGGCCGGCGTCGACCAGGCAGTGATCCGGCTGGGCATGCCGGGCGTGGTGCGCGGGATCGTCGTCGACACGGCGTTCTTCAAGGGCAACTACCCGCCGTTCTGCTGGGTCGAGGGCGCCCAGGTCGACGGTTACCCGTCCGGCGACGAGATCACCGAGTGGTTCCCGTTGGTCGAACGTTCCGCACTCAAGGGCGACGACAAGCACTACTTCGACGTGGCTGAAGGACGCCGCGTCACGCACGTACGCCTGACCATCGACCCCGACGGCGGTGTCGCCCGACTGCGCGTGCACGGTCAACCGGTCGCCGACCCGCGTCTGCTCGTGGCGGGCATCGACCTCGCCGCGCTGGAGAACGGCGCGGTCGTCACGGGCTGCAGCAACATGTTCTACAGCTCGCCCAACAACCTCATCGCCCCTGGTCAGGCCACGCTCATGGGCGAAGGCTGGGAAACCGCGCGCCGGCGTGACGACGGCAACGACTGGGTGTCCGTCCGGCTCGCCGCGCCCGGTGTCGTGCAGCTGGTCGAGCTCGACACCAGTCACTTCAAGGGCAACGCGCCGGGCTGGGCGTCGGTGAGCGGCTGCGACGAGCGCAAGGACCCGGACGCCTGGTTCGACGTGCTGCCCCGCACCCGGCTGCAGCCCGACACGCGGCATCGGTTCCTCGTGGACAGTCCAGAGGTGACACACGCGCGGCTGGACATCTACCCGGACGGCGGGATGGCAAGACTCCGTCTGATCGGAACTCCTACGAGCGACGGCGTAGCGCACCTGCGGTCGGCATGGGCTGAAAGCACCAGCTGAAAACGTCGGTTGCCTGCGCCACACGATCAATGTCCTGCAATTGAGACGCAGACGGCCCTACGATCGTTGTGGGCCAACAGTCGCACCTGAGCGTGGTTGTCCGACTACGGTCTGATTCTGGTTCATACGTCGGTTGGTTGTCTGCGTCACACCATCGGTGGAAGCGTTTCCTCTCGCAAGATCGGGGATCTAGGGAGGAAATCCATGCAACCGATGATGCGCGTCTTCGGAGCCGCGCTCGCGAGTTCTGCATTGGTACTGGGTATGTCACCGCTCGCGTCCGCGGCTCCGGAGGGGCAGCCGGAGTTCCCGGTGGGCGCGATCGACTGGAAGCCGTGCGCCGAGATGCCGACCGTGGACTGCGGCTTCTTGACGCTGCCGATCGACTACCGCAAGCCGAACGGGGAGAAGTTCCAGCTGGCCGTGTCGCGCAGAAAGGCGAACGACCAGGCCAACCGCATCGGCGCGATGGTCATCAACCCCGGCGGGCCCGGCGGCTCTGGCGTCGACTTCTCGTTCGGCGCCGACCGCTACTTCAGCAAGGAAATCGTCGACAAGTTCGACGTCATCGGGTTCGACCCGCGTGGCGTCGCGCGCAGCCAGCCGATCAAGTGTTCGGCGGACGTGCTGCAGCGGCAGCCGTCCGAGTACCCGAAGACCAAGGACGAGTTCGACAAGCTGGTCGCGTTCAACAAGGAGCTGCGGGCGGACTGCCGCAAGGTCTCCGGCGCGATCTTCGACCACGCCTCGACGTTCGACGTCGCGAACGACATCGACTCGATCCGCCGGGCGCTGGGCGAGAAGAAGATCAACTACTACGGCGTCTCGTACGGCACGATCATGGGTCAGCACTACGCGGCGCAGTACGGCAAGAACATCCGCGCCATGATCATCGACTCCAACATGGACCACAGCCTCGGCACCTGGAAGTTCCTCGAGACCGAGGCGCGCGGTGCGCAGGACATGTTCAACGAGTGGGTCAAGTGGAACGACCGCACGCCGAGCTCCCCGCTGTACGGCAAGGACGTGCGCAAGATCTGGAAGGACCTGCTCGCCAAGGCGGCCCGCGGTGAGCTGACCTACCCGGACGGCACCAAGATGACGCCGGAGAACCTCGGCTCGATGGTGGTGGGCATGGGCTACGGGCCCGCCTTCAAGATGTTCGCGCAGCGGGTCAAGGACCTGAGCGAGGGCACTCAGGCGCCGGTGGCGTTCGCGGAGGGTGAGACGTTCGAGAACCCGTTCGCGGGCATCTTCTGCAACGACTACAACCTGCGCGTCAGCTCGTGGGGCGAGTACCAGGCGCTCAACGCGATGGAGAAGCGCGTCGCCCCCGACACCCTCGGTTCGTCGATCGGCCACGGCGCGATGATGGGCTGCGTCGGCTTCCCGAAGGCCACGAACGCGCAGCGGCCGCTGAAGATCAAGAACGCGCCGAAGATCCTGCTGACCAACGCCAGGTACGACACGGCGACGGTCTACGAGTGGGCGGTCAACGCGCACAAGCAGACCCGCGACACCACGGTCTTCGTCACCTATGAAGGCTGGGGCCACGGCGTGTACGACCGCAGCGAGTGCACGCTGAAGATCAACAACGAGTACCTGGTGGGTCTGAAGCTCCCGCGCAACGGCACCACCTGTGCCGCCGTGGAGCCCGCGGACCAGCCGGCGGTTCTGTCCACGAAGCCGAAGATCGCCGGACCGTTCTAAATCCGCTGGAGAGTTGACCGCGCCCCCGGTGTACGCCGGGGGCGCGGCTATCAGCAGCGTTCGCCTGGCCGCCACCGCCGGTCGCACCACGCGAAGTGCCCGTCGGCGTCGCTGGGCCGGGGCTCGGTGACCAGTCCCTGAAGCGCCGGCGCCAGCTGGGTCCTGGCGACCCCGTCGAGCGTGTAGTCCACCTCGACCTGCCAGTCGGCGGCCATCTCGCCGTGCACCTCGACTTCGATGTCCTGCCGGTAGCCCTCCGCCGGCACCTGGTGCGGAAACGAACCCACGACCGGGTACACGGTTTCCTTGCTCGCATCGACCTGCACTCGGGTGGCGGCCGGCTCGGCGGGACCCGCGCAGTGGTACAGGTACTTCGCCTTCCGGTACTGGGGTGTGACG
Organism: Lentzea alba; assembly: GCF_011067745.1. Lineage (GTDB taxonomy): Bacteria > Actinomycetota > Actinomycetes > Mycobacteriales > Pseudonocardiaceae > Lentzea > Lentzea alba. The sequence continues at coordinate 416,274 of NZ_JAAMPJ010000001.1, read as the reverse complement.
GCGTCCACCCGCAGCCGGACCGCGTTGACGACGAGCTGCTGCTGCGGCTGCGGCCGGACTTCCAGGGTCACCCTGGTGCGGCCGGAGTGCGGGAGCACCTTCATCGCGTTGAACGGATCGGCGCAGGTCCCCGTGTCCGACCGGACCTCGCCCACCACCTGCTCTCCCTGCGTGATGACGTCCCACCCGTGCGCGCTCGCGACCGTCACCTTCAGCTCCTGGGGCGTGGGCCCCGGCGGAGTGGTCGTTCCGACTGGATCGCCTGACGAACCGACGGGGAAGAAGCTCACGGTCGACATGAAGATGGCGAACGCCACGAACGCCGCACACGTGACGACGACCAGCAGGATGGCGAAGGCGCGCATCGGCCCACCGTAGGCAGCGGCACGGCCGGTGCGGGTCGATTGCCTCGGAAGAGGGAGGCGAGAGCTACTCCTCGTCACCGCTTCGCCGCCGTGAGGTGGCCGAATCGAGACCGTGAACGGCGCGAAACGTGGACGTAACACGTCCAGCTCGACAGTTCACCTGCCGGAAACGTTCGGCGTAAGTGCGTGAAACAGGACATCTCGATGCTCCCTGCAACCGACGTGCAGTGGAGGTCGAAGTGGATACAGGGGACACCGCCTGGGTGCTCACCAGCGCCGCCTTGGTGCTGTTGATGACGCCGGGCCTTGCCTTCTTCTACGGAGGCATGGTCCGTTCGAAGAGCGTGCTCAACATGATGATGATGAGCTTGGGCGCGATGGCCGTGGTCGGTGTCCTGTGGGTGCTGTTCGGGTACTCGACGGCATTCGGCGCTGACGTCGGCGCGGGTCTGCTCGGCAAGCCGTTCGAGTTCTTCGGGCTGAGCGGGCTGCTGAGCCCCGAGTCCCTCGCGCTGCCGGCCAAGATCCCGAGCACCGTGTTCGTGGCGTTCCAGGCGATGTTCGCGATCATCACGGTCGCGCTGATCTCCGGTGCGATCGCGGACCGCGCCCGGTTCGGTCCGTGGCTGCTGTTCGCGGGCCTGTGGGCGACGATCGTGTACTTCCCGGTCGCGCACTGGGTCTTCGACTTCGACGGCAAGGACGAGGCCGGCAACGTCGTCGACCCCGGTGGCTGGATCGCCAACAAGCTCCTCGCGATCGACTTCGCCGGTGGTACGGCGGTGCACATCAACGCCGGTGCGGCGGGTCTCGCGCTCGCGATCGTGCTCGGCAAGCGCGTCGGCTGGCCGAAGGAGCCGATGAAGCCGCACAGCCTGCCGCTGGTCGTGCTCGGTGCCGGTCTGCTGTGGTTCGGCTGGTTCGGGTTCAACGCGGGTTCGGCGCTGGGTGCCAACGCCACCGCGGGTGTCACGTTCATCAACACGCTCGTCGCGACCTGTGCCGCGACGCTCGGCTGGCTGCTCACGGAGCGCATCCGCGACGGCAAGGCCACCACGCTCGGCGCCGCGTCGGGCATCATCGCCGGTCTGGTCGCGATCACCCCGGCCTGTTCCTCGGTCACCCCGATCGGCGCCATCGCGATCGGCGCGATCACCGGTGTCCTGTGTGCGCTCGCCGTGTCGCTGAAGTACCGCTTCGGCTTCGACGACTCGCTCGACGTCGTCGGTGTGCACCTCGTCGGTGGTCTCTCCGGCACGATCCTCATCGGTCTCTTCGCCAGCGACGCGGCCCCGGCCAAGGTCAACGGCCTCTTCTACGGCGGCGGCGTCGACCAGCTGTGGCGTCAGGCCGTCGGTGCGTTCGCGGTGCTCGCCTACTCGTTCGTGCTCAGCCTCGCGCTCGGTTACCTGGTGAAGTTCACCGTCGGGTTCCGCGCGTCGGAGGAAGCGGAGGTCGCCAGCATCGACGAAGCTGAGCACGCCGAGCGCGCCTACGAGTACGGCAGTCTCACCAGTGCGCGTGGTACCGGCAAGCCGAGCGTGGCCGCGGGTGCGACCGCGGTTCTCGAGGGGAGCAAGAAGTCATGAAGCTGGTCACCGCGATCATCAAGCCGTTCACGCTCGACGACGTGAAGGGTGCCCTCGAACAGCTCGGCGTGCTCGGCATGACCGTCAGCGAGGTGCAGGGCTACGGCCGCCAGAAGGGCCACACCGAGGTCTACCGGGGCGCCGAGTACTCGGTGGACTTCGTGCCCAAGATCAAGATCGAGGTCGTCATCGACGACACCGCCGTCGAGAAGGTGCTGGAAGCGGTGGTCGAGGCCGCCCGCACCGGCAAGATCGGCGACGGCAAGGTGTGGGTGACTCCGGTCGAAACCGTGGTCCGTGTGCGCACGGGCGAGCGTGGATCGGACGCACTCTAGTGCTGTGACCGCCAACCATCGCCGCGTCTTCCGGCGCTCAGCGGGGCACCTCGCGGCACCGCCCCCGCGCCCCCGTACAACCAGTACGGGGGCGCGGGGGCGGCACCGCGATGTACCCGTCTGAACGTCGAAATACGAGGCAAAGGCTGACAGTCACAGCACTGAAACTCAAGGAGACGGCCCGTGGAGAACAACGAAACGGCCGTCGTCACGGCTGACGACCTGGTGCGAGCACGCGAACGCCTGCTCACACCAGGTCGTCGTCGCTTGGCCGCCGAACCACTGCGCGAAGCACTCGTGGACCTGCACGAGTTCTGGTTGACCAAACACGCGGGGGGAGCGGGGATATCCGGATCGGGTATCGCGCTCGTGGCGGTCGGCGGGCTGGGGCGGCGTGAGCTCGTGCCCTACTCCGATCTGGACCTGGTCCTGGTGCACAACGGCGTCAAGCACGTCGACGAGATCGCCGAGAAGCTCTGGTATCCGCTGTGGAACTCCGGCATCGGGCTCGACCACTCGGTCCGCACCGTCGGCGAGGCGTTGCGGGTCGCGGCGGGCGACCTGCGCACAGCGTTGGGACTGTTGGACATCCGGCACATCGCGGGTGACACCGAGGTGTCGCAGAAACTCGCCGAGGGGGCGCGCCAGGCGTGGCGTGGCAACGTCCGCAACCGGCTGGACGAGATTTCCGAGTCGTCGCAGAAGCGCTGGTCCCGCAGTGGCGAGATCGCGCACCGCGTCGAGCCTGATCTGAAGCACGGCCGTGGTGGGCTGCGGGACATCACGATCCTGGACGCGCTGTCGGTCGCGCAGATGGTGGACCGGCCATCCGCCGACGTCGACGAGGCCCGCAAGCTGCTCCTGGACGTGCGCACCGAACTTCGCCGGGTGGCGCGGAAACCTCGTGACGTGCTGCGAGCGCAGGACGGTGACGAGGTGGCGTCCGCACTCGGTTTGGCCGACCGGTTCGCTCTGGCCCGTTCGCTTTCTTCTGCCGCACGCACTGTCGTCTACGCGTTCGACGTTGCCGTGCGCACGGCTCGTGCCGCCGCGCCGAAGCGTGGGCTCGGGGCGTTCCTGAGAGGACAGCCGCCGCGCAGACCGCTGGACGAAGGTGTTGTGCTGCACGGGGCTGAGGTCTCTCTCGCCCGTGACGCGATTCCCAGCCGTGACCCCGCGTTGTTGTTGCGCGTCGCGACGGCGGCGGCACGCAGCAAGCATCCGATCGCGACCGGCACGTTGGCTCGTCTCGCGGACTCGGCGCCGGAGCTGCGCCAGCCGTGGCCGCGCGAGGCTCGCGAGGAACTGCTGGCGTTGCTGGGCAGCGGCAGCGGGCTCGTGGACGTCGTGGAAGCGTTGGACCGCACGGACTTGTGGGGCCGGCTGTTCCCCGAGTGGGGTGCGGTGCGGGACCTGCCACCGCGCGACGCCGCGCACATGTGGACGGTCGACCGGCACTTGGTGCAGACGGTCGCGCATGCCGCTCGTCTCGCGACCACGGTGGCGCGACCCGACTTGTTGTTGCTGGGCGCGTTGATCCATGACATCGGCAAGGGACGGCAGCAGGACCACTCCGAGGTCGGGGCCGCGCTGGCGACCCAGATCGGTGAGCGGATCGGGTTGTGGCCGCAGGACGTCGAGACGCTGTCCGCGATGGTGCGGCACCACCTCCTGTTGCCGCACACGGCGACACGGCGTGACGTCGAGGACGAGGCGACCGTGCACCGGGTGGTGGAAACGCTCGGTGGCGACGCCGTGTTGTTGGAGTTGCTGCACGCCCTGGCGGAGTCCGACTCTCTCGCGACCGGGCCTGGGGTGTGGACGGACTGGAAAGCCGCGCTGATGGCCGACCTGGTCGCGCGGTGCCGCAAGGCGATGGCCGGGGAGGCGCTGCCCAAACCGGAACCGCTGGACCCGTCCTTCGTGGCCATGGCGGAACGTGTTGCGGCGTCGGGAAAGCCGGACGTGCTGCTGGAGAAGCAGGAGCACGCGGCGATCGTGACCGTGCTGGCGCCGGACCGGCCGGGCATGCTGTCCAAGGCCGCCGGTGTGCTCGCGTTGAACTCGCTGGAGGTGCACGCGGCGACGTTGCGCTCGCACGGCGGTTCGACGGTGGACGCGTTCACGGTGTCGCCGCGGTTCGGCTCGCTGCCGGACGCGTCGCTGCTGCGCGAACAGCTGTCCAGGGCGATCGAGGGCTCGTTGCCGTTGGCGGACAAGCTCGCCGCGAAGGAACGCGACTACGGCGGCCCGCCGCTCGACCCGCCGCCCGCGAAGGTGCTGTGGTTCGACGACGAGGCGACCGGCGCGGTGGTGCTGGAACTGCGTGCCGCCGACCGGATCGGGCTGCTGCACCGGGTGGCCGGCGCGTTGGAGCAGTGCGGCGCCGACGTGCAGTGGGCGCGTGTGTCCACGTTGGGTGCGACGGTGGTCGACTCGTTCAGCATCGCCGGTGCCGACCTGGACCGGCGGCGGATCGAACGGGCGGTGCTCGACGCGGCCAGGTAGAGGTTGAGTAGCTCTACGCACAACCTCTCCGGGTGCTCACGCTCCTGCACGCTTCCGGAACACGGCAGTCTTCGTGGTGTCCGGTAAGCGTCCTCGAGGGGTGGATGGCTTCCCGGACTGGCAGAGGCGGTGGTGCGCGGTGACGGCGCCGGGGGAGGTACCGGGCACCCGCACCACCGCCGATTCCCTTGCCTGACAACGAGACAGGTTTCTGGACAACCTCCGTCCGGCCTGGGCATGGTCGAGTTCTCGTTGTTCTGACTGGGGAGGAAGAACGTTGAGAATCGCAATGGTGGCCGCCGTCGTCGCGGCCCTGTTCGTTCCCGTTACCGCACAAGCCGCTCCGCTCGCCGTGGAGGACCTCGGCACGTTGCCGGGTGATCTCCGGAGTTCCGCGGTCGACATCAACGACTCGGGCACGATCGCCGGCGTCTCCCACGGCGCGGGCACCGCGCAGCACGCCGTGCGGTGGGACCGGTGGGACGGCATCAAGAAGCTCGCGGACCTCGGGTTCGACACGTGGGCGGCGGCGATCAATCGTGACAACGTTGTCGTCGGGTACGCCGTGAACTCCGCGGGCCAGACCCAGGCCGTGAAGTGGCTGTCCTCCGGTGCGTTGGTGCAGCTGACGGTGGAGGGTGCGACGAGTTCTGTCGCGTATGACGTCAACGACTCCGGCACCGTCGTGGGCACCGTGACGATCAACGGCGTCAGCCAGGTGGTCCGGTGGACGTCTTGGGGTGAGGCGACGGTCTTGGGCGCAGGCAGCGCCCGCCACATCGCCAATGGCGACACGGTCATCGGAAAGAGCGGCAACGACGTGGTCCGGTGGAGTCCCTCGGGCGTGCGGACCGTGCTCGACGCGGGCGAGTTCACCGGCGCCAACCAACTCGGCGAGGCGACCGGAACCGTTGGTGGCAATGGCGTGCTGTGGCTGCGAAACAGCAAGACCCAGCTGGGTGCCGGCGCACGGCCGTTGGACATGAACGACAACGGGTTCGCCGTCGGGGAGCTGTCGTCGCAGGCGACCCGGTGGGATGTCTTCACCGGTGCCATCGAGCAACTGGCACCCGCGCCCTCGCGTGCCTCGGACGTGAACAACTCCGGCGTCGTCGCGGGCACCGTCGGCACCACGGCCGCGACCTGGAACATGAGCGGCACTCAGACCTCGCTGCCGGCGCTCTCTGGTGCCGCACGTCACACCGTGACCGGGCTGAGCGAGGTCGGGCTGGTCATCGGCGTGGCAACCTTCGCCGACGGCACCTACCGGGCCGTCGTCTGGCGTTGAAAGCCTGTGCATTTCGTCTGAAATCGGACCAAACTGAACGAGAAGGATGGTCAAGACGTCTCCTAGGACATGACCGCCGTGTTGAACACGCAGACCGCAGTCGTCCGAGTGCAGCCGCGCTCGCTCGTAGTCCTCGCCGGCATCCCCGGCGCGGGCAAGACGACGCTGCTCACTCGCCTCGACGCGGATGAGCCGGTCACCGTGCTCGACTCCGACCAGGTGCGCATGTGGCTGGAGCCGCGGATGCCCCTGCCGTACAAGTACTGGCGCGTCTTCGTGCACCTCACCCACCGCTTGCGCGTCTTCTGGGCCGCGGTGTTCTGCACCGGCCTGCTGGTCGTCCACGAACCGTCCACCCGCCCCGGCACCCGTTTCATGCTGGTGCTGGCCGGCGTCCTGTCGGGGCGTCCACGCCACTTCCTGTGGCTGGACGCCTCGGCGGCCCAGGCCCTGGACGGCCAGATCGCCCGCCGCCGCGTCGTGCGCACTCACGCTTTCGAGCGACACGTCCGCCGCGGTTCGTCGATGCGAGCCCAGTTCGAGGCGGGCTGGGTGCCCTTCGGCTTCGCAAGCGTGACGCTCCTCACCCGTGCGGGCACCTCGGGTGGTCTGCGCATCATGGTGTCGTGATCAAGGCCGTCCTCTTCGACTTCGCAGGCACCCTCTTCGGGCGTCCGACCTACCGCTGGCTCTCCCCGCCACACCTCTCGGTGCTGCGCTCGCCGGCGCCGTACGTGGCGCGGATGAACGCCGCCGAGCGCGCGGTGTGGGACGCGCGCGACCTCACCGCGCTCGCGAACCGTTCGGCCTACTGGACCCTGTTCCGGCTGGCGGGCCTGACCATGACCGACGACCTGTTCCAGCGCCTGCACAACCCGGCGTTCTGGCTGCCCTACTCCGACACCGCCGCGGCCCTGGACGCCGCCAGACCGTTGAAGGTCGGCGTGCTCAGCAACATCTCCTGGGACATCCGCTCGGTGTTCTCGCGGGAGTCGCTGTCCGTGGACGCGTTCCTGCTGTCCTATGAGCTCGGCGTCTCGAAGCCGTCCGCGCGGGCGTTCGACGCGGCGTGCGTGCGGCTCGACGTCGACCCGTCGGAGTGCCTGTACATCGGTGACGATCCGGTGGCCGACGGTGCGGCGGTGGCGGCGGGGCTGCGGTTCGCGCAGATCTCCACTGCTCCGGTCGGACGCCGTGAGCCGGTGCTCCTGGAGGCCCTGGCGAGCCACGGGATCGGGTGAACGGGAGGTTAGCTAGTCTGGAAGGCGTGTTCTCCACGCTTTCCGACCGGCTGACCACGGTTCTCCAGGGCCTTCGCGGCAAGGGCCGGCTCAGCGACGCCGACATCGACGCGACCGCCCGCGAGATCAGGGTCGCCCTGCTCGAGGCCGACGTCGCGCTGCCCGTTGTGCGCGGCTTCATCGCCAAGGTGAAGGAGCGCGCCAAGGGCTCCGAGGTGCACCAGGCGCTGAACCCGGCGCAGCAGGTCGTGAAGATCGTCAACGAGGAACTGATCAACGTCCTCGGCGGCGAGACCCGCAGGCTGAACCTCGCGAAGAACCCGCCGTCGGTGATCATGCTGGCGGGTCTGCAGGGTGCGGGTAAGACGACGCTCGCCGGCAAGCTCGCCAAGTGGCTGAAGGGGCAGGGCCACACGCCGCTGCTCGTCGCCGCCGACCTGCAGCGTCCGAACGCGGTGACGCAGCTTCAGGTCGTCGGTGAGCGCGCGGGCGTGCCCGTCTTCGCTCCCGAGCCCGGCAACGGCGTCGGCAACCCGGTCGAGGTCTCGCGCCTCGGCATCGAGGAAGCCAAGGCCAAGCAGCACGACATCGTTCTCGTCGACACGGCCGGCCGGCTCGGTGTCGACGAGGAGATGATGAAGCAGGCCATCGACATCCGGGCCGCGGTCAACCCGGACGAGGTCCTGTTCGTGGTCGACGCGATGGTCGGTCAGGACGCGATCAACACCGCCACGGCGTTCCGCGACGGTGTCGGCTTCACCGGCGTGGTGCTGACCAAGCTCGACGGCGACGCCCGCGGTGGTGCCGCGCTGTCGGTCCGCGAGGTCACCGGCCAGCCGATCCTCTTCGCGTCCAACGGCGAGAAGCTCGAGGACTTCGACGTCTTCCACCCGGACCGGATGGCGAGCCGCATCCTGGGCATGGGCGACGTCCTCACCCTGATCGAGCAGGCTGAGCAGCACTTCGACCAGGAGCAGGCCGAGAAGGCCGCCCAGAAGCTGCACTCCGGCCAGTTGACGCTCGAGGACTTCCTGGAGCAGATGCTCGCGATCCGCAAGATGGGGCCGATCGCGAACCTGCTCGGCATGCTCCCCGGTGCCGGTCAGATGAAGGACCAGCTGGGCATGCTGGACGAGAAGCACCTCGACCGCATCCAGGCGATCATCCGCGGCATGACCCCGGCCGAGCGGGACGACCCGAAGATCATCAACGGCTCCCGCCGGCTGCGCATCGCGAACGGTTCGGGCGTCAAGGTCAGTGACGTCAACGACCTGGTCAACCGCTTCTTCGAGGCCCGCAAGATGATGGCGTCGATGGCCGGCCGGATGGGCTTCGGCGGCGGTGGCGGCGGCAGCAAGAACCGCAAGGGCAAGAAGGGGAAGAAGGGCAAGGGCGGGCGCGGCCCGACGCCTCCGAAGATCAAGGGCGGCTTCCCCGGGATGTTCCCCGGCGGCATGCCCGGAATGCCTCCCGGCGGGATCCCCGGCATGCCTCCCGGTGGTGGCCTGCCGAACCTCGGCGGCGGCATGAACGAGCTCCCGCCCGGCTTCGACCCCTCGAAGTTCAAGTTCGACGGGGACGACAAGAAGAAGTGACCATGCACCTGCGCGGTGTCGTCCTCCCGGACGGCGAACCGCGAGACCTGTGGGTCGTCAACGGTCGTGTGCGCACCCGGCCGGTGCCGGGCGCGCAGACCGTGGTCGACGGCGGGTTCCTGGTTCCGGGCCTGGTCGACGCGCACTGCCACGTCGGCCTGGGCTCGCACGGCGGCGTCGAGCTGTCCGAGGCCGTCGAGCAGGCGCTGACGGACCGCGCCGCGGGCACGTTGCTGATCCGCGACTGCGGTTCGCCGATCGACACCACGCCGTTGCAGGAGCGCCTGGACCTGCCGCGGATCATCCGGGCGGGCCGCCACATCGCCCGCCCGAAGCGCTATCTCCCGCACATCGGCGTGGAGGTCGAGTCGGACCTGGCCACGGCGGTCGCCGAACAGGCCGCGTACGGCGACGGCTGGGTGAAGCTCGTCGGTGACTGGATCGACCGCGGGGTGGGTGACCTCGCTCCACTGTGGACGGACGACGAACTGGCCCAGGCGATCAAGGTCGCCCACGACGCCGGCGCCAAGGTCACCGCCCACGTGTTCGGCGAGGACGCGCTGCCCGGCCTGATCAACGCCGGCATCGACTGCATCGAGCACGGCACCGGCCTCACCGACGACACGATCTCGCTGATGGCGTCACGGGGGACCGTCCTGGTGCCCACGCTGATCAACATCGAGACCTTCCCCGGCATCGCGGACAGGGCCGGCAAGTATCCGACGTACGCGAACCACATGCGCGACCTGCACGCCCGCATGTCGACGACCGTCGCGTCGGCGATCGAGGCGGGCGTGCCGGTCTACGCGGGCACCGACGCGGGCGGCGGCATCCAGCACGGCCGCATCGTCGACGAGATCATCGCGCTGCACCGCGTGGGCATGAGCGCCGTGGACGCCATCGGTGCCGCGTCGTGGAACGCCCGCTCCTGGCTCGGTTTCCCGTCGCTGACCGAGGGCGCGGCCGCGGACGTCGTGGTCTACGACGAGGACCCTCGCGAGAACCTCGAGGTCCTGCGTTCGCCGCGCATGATCATGCTCAGGGGCCGGATCCACTAGCTCTTGAAGTCCGCCAGCGCGCCGGCCTGGTACGAGCCGCCCTTCTGGCGCGTGATCACGGCCATCCGGTTGGCGGCGTTGATCATTCCGACCAGGCAGACGAGCGCGGCGGTCTGCTCGTCGTCGTAGTGCTTGCGCACGTTCGCCCAGGTGTCTTCCGAGACGCCTTCGCGCGTGAGCAGCGTGCCTTCTTCGGTGAACGCCAGCGCGGCCTGTTCGGCCTCGGTGAACACGGTGGTCTCGCGCCAGCCGGCCACCAGGTGCAGCCGCAGCGGGTCCTCGCCCGCCGCGATGGCCTCCTTGACGTGCATGTCGAGGCAGAAGCCGCAGCCGTTGAGTTGGCTGGCCCGCAGGCTGACCAGTTCGGCGGTGATCGCCGGCAGCGACGTCTGGTGGAGCGCCTGGCCCAGCCCCGCGAACCGCTTCGCGATCTTGGTGCCGGTCTCGGTGCCGAAGAGGTTGAAGCGCTGTTCCATGATGATTTTCTCCCTCGTGGGCCTTGCTTGACGACCATGAGATGCCGCGCCCTCGCCGCTTGTGACACGGGCTCTTTGTGACGCACATCACTGTCACAAACCGCGGTTCGCCGGTGTCTCGTGAGGAGGTCCGTTTCCGAGGGGAGATCAATGTCCGACGCCACCGACACGTTCGTCAGCCACCGCAACCTGCTCTTCACGATCGCCTACGAAATGCTCGGCTCGGCCGCCGACGCCGAGGACGTGCTGCAGGAGACGTGGCTCAAGTGGTCCGGCGTCGATCTCGACGTGGTCGAGAACCACCGCGCCTACCTGGTCCGCATCGTCACGCGCCAGGCATTGTCGAGGCTGCGGACCCTGGGCCGCCGCAAGGAGTCCTACGTCGGCCCGTGGCTCCCCGAACCGCTGCTGACCGCGCCGGACGTCGCCGAGGACGTCGAACTCGCCGACAGCGTCTCGATGGCGATGATGCTCGTTCTCGAAACCCTGACCCCGACCGAACGCGCCGTCTTCGTCCTGCGCGAAGTCTTCGACCTGGACTACGACGAGATCGCGTCGGCCGTCGGCAAGAACTCGGCGGCAGTCCGCCAGATCGCCCACCGGGCCCGTTCGCACGTGGCCTCGCGCCGCCCGCGCGAGGTGGTCACCCAGGCGGCGTCACGCGATGCTCTCGCCGCCTTCCAGCGCGCCACCGAAACGGGTGATCTGCAGGCGTTGCTGGACCTCCTGGCTCCCGACGTCGTCTTCCTCGGCGACGGCGGTGGCGTGAAGCAGGCGGTTCCGCGCCCGGTCGTCGGCGCGGACAAGGTGGCTCGCATGCTGCTCGGCGGCCTGCTCAAGGTCACGGGCTGGACGATGGAGCCGGCCCACGCGAACGGTCACCCGGCGTTGATCATCAGGTTCGACGGCGAACTCGACACGGTGATCGCGGTACGCATCGACGATGGACGGATCAGCGGCCTCTACGCGGTGCGCAACCCCGAGAAGCTCTCGCACATGAAGGAGGAGACGGCGCTGCGCCGGTGAGGTTTAGTACCAGCGTTCGTACGCCGATCCAACCACCAGGAGAAGGACATCCGGCGGGGACCCGATCTGACCATCTTTTGGCCAGATGCTTGGCCCGGTTTCCGTCGGTGCCGCACAGTAGCCTCGGATTCGGGGGCGGCAGTTCTCCCCCAAGGGGGATCGCGGTCCCCACTCCAAGCGTATCGCGAGGCACCGACAGTGCATCGGTGCTTCAGAAGCCGTCGATCGCGAGGTAGCTGATCATGAGTGTGGCACCGACCGCTGTGCGACCGCGGGCAGCCGGGGCGTGACTAGATTGCAGAGCGTGAGTGAGCCGGAGTCCCTGAAGCCGAAGCGAGGCTTCCTCGAAAGCCTGCGGGACATCAGCCGCAACCCGGAGCCCGCGCGGGTCGGCCAGCGCTGGGGGTTCGGCGCCTTTCTCCTGGTGGAAGCCGTCTTCATCCTCAGTGCCGTGTTCATCACGGCCATCGCGCGGCAGTTCGGCGTCAGCCTCGCCGACTCCGTGTCGTTCGTGCTGATCGGCTCCATCGTGCCGACGGTCCTGGCGGCCGCCACTGCCGTCGTGATCACGTACGTCAGGGGCAACGGGCCGAAGATCGACCTGCGCTTCACCATGACCAAGGAAGACCTGGCCACGGGCCTCAAGCTCGGCATCCTCGGCCTCGTCCTCACCCTCGGCGCCGCCAAGCTGTGGGCGATGGTCGTCGGCCAGGAGAACGCCACGAGCGCCGTCGGCGACCTGCTGTCCGGTTCGAACCTGCCGATCGCCGCCGCGATCATGATGTTCCTCTACGTGAGCCTCATCGGGCCGGTCTGCGAGGAGATCATCTACCGCGGCCTGCTGTGGGGCGCCGTCGAACGCCTGGGCTGGAGCCGCTGGGCCGCGTTCGGGCTCACCACGGTGATCTTCGCGATCGGGCACTTCGAGCCGTTGCGCACGTCGTTGCTGCTCGTGATCGCCATCCCGATCGGCATCGCCCGCCTGCTCACCCGCCGGCTCGGGGCGAGCATCGTGGCGCACATGATGAACAACTTCCTGCCCGGCCTCACCCTCCTGCTCGTCTCCGCCGGGGTCATGTGATGGACCTGAACAGCGATCTCGGCGAGGGCTTCGGCATCTGGAAGCTCGGCGACGACAACGCGCTGCTGGGCATCATCACCAGCGCGAACGTCGCGTGCGGCTTCCACGCCGGTGATCCGCGGACCATGCGCCAGGTGTGCGAGGAAGCGGCGAAGAACGGCGTCAGGATCGGCGCCCAGGTCTCCTATCGCGACCTCGCGGGGTTCGGGCGCAGGTTCATCGACGTCGACCCCGTCGAACTGGCCGACGAAGTCCTGTACCAGATCGGTGCGCTCGATGCGTGCGCACGAGCAGCAGGCACCGAGGTCGTGTACGTGAAGCCGCACGGCGCCCTTAACAACGCGACCGTGCACCACGAGAAGCAGGCGGAAGCGGTGGTCAACGGCGCCAAGGCGTTCCGCGACCTGCCGATCCTCGGCCTTCCCGGTTCGCGGCTGCTCGAGAAGGCCGAGGCAGCGGGACTGAGGCCGGTCCAGGAGGCGTTCGCCGACCGCGGCTACACCCCGCAGGGCACGCTGGTGCCGCGCAGCGAACCGAACGCTCTGCTCACGGACTCCGCGCAGATCATCGAGCGTGCTCGGAGGCTCCAGCACGGCGAGATCGTCGCGGTCGACGGCACCGTCATCAAGACGCGGGCCGAGTCGCTGTGCGTGCACGGCGACACGCCTGGCGCGGTCGAGCACGCGCGAGCCGTGAAAGAGGCGCTGGGAACCGTGGCACCGTTCGCCTAGAGCCCCGATTCGGATCCACCGGTCCCCATCTGGCAGAATTGCCGGTTGTCCGCCGCGGCCGGCCCTCTCTGCCCGGGCCGCGGCTGTGCGAACCACCAACACAGAGTCAAGGAGTACCAGGCCAGTGGCCGTCAAGATCAAGCTTCAGCGTCTCGGCAAGATCCGCCAGCCGTACTACCGCATCGTGGTCGCCGACGCGCGCACCCGTCGCGACGGCAAGGCCATCGAGACGATCGGCAAGTACCACCCGAAGGAAGAGCCGTCGTTCATCGCGGTCGACTCCGAGCGCGCGCAGTACTGGCTGGGTGTCGGCGCGCAGCCGACCGAGTCGGTGCAGCGTCTCCTCGAGATCACCGGTGACTGGCAGAAGTTCAAGGGCCTGCCGGGCGCCGAGGGCACCCTGAAGGTCAAGGAGCCGAAGCCGTCGAAGGCCGACCTGTTCGCCGCCGCGCTCGCCGCCGCGAACGAGGAGCCGATGACCGAGGCCACCACGCCGAAGGCGAAGAAGGCCAAGAAGGCCGATGACGCCCCCAAGGCTGACGCCGAGGCGCCCAAGGACGAGGCGTGAGTTTGTTGGCTGACGCCCTCGAACACCTCGTTCGCGGCATCGTCGACCACCCGGACGACGTCCGGGTGAACCTCGTCACGACCCGCCGCGGCCGCACCCTCGAGGTCCACGTCCACCCGGACGACCTCGGCAAGGTGATCGGTCGTGGCGGTCGCACCGCGACGGCTCTGCGCACCGTGATGGCCGGCATCGGCGGTCGTGGCGTGCGGGTCGACGTCGTCGACACCGACCGCTGAGAACGAGCTTCAGGGCAAATGGACGTAGTTGTCGGCCGTGTGGCCAAGGCGCACGGGATCACCGGCGAACTCGCCGTTGACGTGCGCACTGACTCTCCCGAGTTGCGTTTCGCGATCGGGTCGACGATGCAAGCCAAGCTGCGTGACGGCACGTCCCGAAGCCTCACCGTGACAGCCGCCCGGCCTCATGCCGGGCGGCTGCTCGTGCGTTTCGAGGAAGTCGTGACGCGCGATGTGGCGGAGGCGTTGCGCGGCACGTTGTTGCTGGGCAGCACCGACGACCTGCCGCCGACCGACGACCCCGACGAGTTCTACGACCACGAGCTCGAAGGGCTCGCGGCCGAACTCGTCGACGGCACGAAGATCGGCACGGTCAAGGAGATCCTGCACGGTCCCGGTGGCGAGCTGCTCGTGGTCATCCGCGACGGCGGCGAGGCGCTGATCCCGTTCGTGCGCGAGATCGTGCCCACCGTGGACGTTCGCGGCGGCCGGGTCGTGATCGATCCGCCAGAGGGTCTGCTCGATGCAGATTGACGTCGTCACGATCTTCCCGGAGTACCTGGCGCCGCTGCGGGCGGCGTTGCTGGGCAAGGCGATCGACAAGGGCTTGATCAGCGTCGGCGTCCACGACCTGCGGGACTGGACGCAGGACGTGCACAAGGCCGTCGACGACAGCCCGTACGGCGGCGGTCCCGGCATGGTCATGAAGCCGGACATCTGGGGCCAGGCGCTCGACGACGTGTGCACGGACTCCACCCGCCTCATCGTGCCGACGCCGGCTGGACGTCCGTTCACGCAGGCACTCGCGCACGAGTACGCGAACGAGTCGCATCTTGTGTTCGCGTGTGGTCGCTACGAGGGCATTGACCAGCGTGTGGTCGATGACGCCGCACGGCGCGTACGCGTCGACGAGGTGTCGATCGGTGACTACGTGCTGGTCGGCGGCGAAGTGGCCGTGCTCGCGATCGTGGAAGCGGTCGCGCGGCTGCTGCCGGGCGTGCTCGGCAACCCGAAGTCGCACGCCGAGGACTCGTTCCAGGACGGTCTGCTCGAAGGCCCGAGCTACACGCGGCCGGAGGTGTGGCGCGAGCTCGCCGTGCCGGACGTGCTGCGGTCCGGCAACCACAAGCTGATCAACCGCTGGCGGCGTGACCAATCGCTCGTCAGGACCTTCGAACGGCGTCCTGACCTGCTGGAATCGTTGCCCGCGGACGCGTTCGACAAGCACGACAAGGCCCTGCTCGCGCGCCTGCGCGAGGGCGGGGAGTAGCCCGATTTCATTCCGGAGTGCCTGGTCTGGCACACTGGACCAGTTGCCGCAGCCGGTTGTCATACCGGCGTGCGCTCCTAACCGACCCCCATCATGTCGTGCACTGTCATGGAACATGCTCTGGGGAGTTCACAGACACATGTGAGGACGACCGATGAACATCCTGGACGCACTCGACGCCCAGTCGCTGCGCTCTGACATCCCGGCCTTCCGCGCGGGTGACACGCTGAAGGTTCACGTCCGCGTCATCGAGGGCTCGCGCGAGCGCGTCCAGGTGTTCCAGGGCGTCGTGATCCGTCGCCAGGGTGGCGGCATCCGTGAGACCTTCACCGTCCGCAAGGTCTCGTTCGGTGTCGGCGTCGAGCGCACCTTCCCGGTGCACTCCCCGAACATCTCCGAGATCGAGGTCGTGACCCGCGGTGACGTGCGTCGCGCCAAGCTGTACTACCTGCGCGACCTGCGCGGCAAGGCTGCCAAGATCAAGGAGAAGCGCGAGGCCCGTCCGGTCTCCTGACCGGTGGCTTCGAGCCCAGAAGACTCCGAGGACGCCTCCGCACCGGATGAACCGGAGCGGGGGCGTACCCCTGTCTGGAGAGAAATTTTCTACGTCGTCGTGACGGCCGTCGTGCTGACGGTGCTGATCCAGGCGTTCGTGGCGCGGGTCTACGTGATCCCCTCGGCGTCGATGGAGCGCACGTTGCACGGCTGCACCGGCTGCGTGAACGACCGTGTGCTGGTCGACAAGCTCACCTATCGCTTCAGCGACATCGAGCCCGGCGAGGTCGTGGTGTTCCGCGGGCCGGAAGCGTGGACCACGAACGACTTCCGCGCCGCGCCGTCGGCGAATCCCGTTGCCCGAGTTGTGCAGAACATCGGTTCGTTGCTGGGCATCGCGCCCGCAAACGAACGTGACTTCGTCAAGCGCGTCATCGCGCTCCCCGGTCAGACGGTGATGTGCTGCGATGAGCAGCACCGTCTTGTCGTGGACGGCAAACCGCTTGATGAGCCATACGTGTACTGGCAGCCCGGCACTTCGTCAGCGGACCACGAGCCGTTCGCTCCGGTGCGCGTGCCGGAAGGCCGGTTGTTCCTGATGGGGGACAACCGGATGAACTCCACCGACTCGCGCAAACAGGGCGGTGGGGGCGTAGCGGGCACAGTGCCCCTCGAAAACGTCATCGGGAAGGCCAGGTACGTCGTTTTCCCGAAAGAACGGTGGAGTGTTGTGTCCGACCACAACCCTCAGCCCCTAGGCTGATCTCGTGGTTGACGTCGATCCAGCGCAGAACCCGTCCAGCGACGAACCCGCTTCGGACGCTTCGGAGGAACCTTCGAAGAAGAAGAAAAAGAAGGGCAACTTCTGGAAGGAACTGCCGGTCCTCATCCTGGTCGCGTTCGGTCTCGCGATCGGCATCCAGGTCTTCCTCGGCCGCGTCTACATGATCCCGTCGGAGTCGATGGAAGCGACGCTGCACGGGTGCACCGACTGCTACGGCGACCGGGTGCTCGTGGACAAGGTCACCTACCGCTTCACCGAGCCGTCGCCCGGCGACGTGATCGTGTTCCGCGGGCCGCCGTCGTGGCAGAACGACTTCATCTCCGACGAGCCGGCCAACCCGATCTCGCAGGGGCTGTCGTGGCTCGGGTCGCTGATCGGGCTGCCGTCGGCGAACGAGGAGGACTTCGTCAAACGGGTGATCGCCGTCGGCGGGCAGACCGTGAAGTGCTGCGACGAGCAGAACCGCGTGACGGTGGACGGCAAGCCGCTCGACGAGCCGTACAAGCACTTCGACGAGGGCACGCCGGCCGAGCAGGAGTCGTTCGAGGAGCTCAAGATCCCGGACGGCATGTTGTTCGTGCTCGGTGACAACCGCAACCACTCGTGCGACTCGCGGTGCCAGGGGCAGGGCGGGATCAACGGGCTCGTGCCGGTGGACAACGTGATCGGCAAGGCGCGCGTGATCGTGCTGCCTCCGTCCAGGTGGGGCGGGGTGACGGACCACAATCCGCAGGTGGTTTCGATGGGCGCGCCGGGCTGGCAGCAGAACGTCCCGCTGGGGCTGGGTATCGTCGCCGCGTGGCCGCTTCTCCTGCTCGGACGTCGAGTGCGGGACCGATTCCGCCGATGACCATGCTGATGCCGCCCCGTGCCGTGGTGCGGGGCTCGGCCGGGAACTGGGCGTTGCAGGGCTCGCTGGAGCGCCGCGGGCTGGGGCCGGTCGCCGGTGTCGACGAGGCCGGGCGCGGGCCGTGCGCCGGGCCGTTGGTGATCGCGGCGTGCGTGCTGCGGCCGGGTGACGCGGCGCGACTGGAGGGCCTGAACGACTCGAAGCTGATGACGGCTCTGGCACGAGACCGGATGTACGACCTGGTGCTCAAGCGTGCCGTGGATCACTCCGTGGTCGTCGTGTCGCCCGCCGAGATCGACTGGCTGGGCATCCACGTCATGAACCTCGAGGGCATGCGGCGCGCGGTGGCGCAGATGGCGACGCATCCGGGGTACGTGCTGACGGACGGGTTCAAGGTGCCGGGGATGCCCGCGCCGAGCGTCGCGGTGATCAAGGGCGATCAGGCGGCGGCGTGCGTGGCGGCGGCGTCCGTGCTGGCCAAGGTGACGCGGGACCGGATCATGGAGGAACTGCACTCGCGGTATCCCCAGTACGGGTTCAACGTGCACAAGGGCTACTGCACGCCAGAGCACACAGCGGCGTTGATGGAACACGGGCCGTGTGCGGAGCATCGCTGGTCGTATGTAAATGTGGCAGCCGCGGCCTCGAAGCACGGTCTCGCCGCGCCGCACAGGGTGGCGCGCGGCACGACCGCGACGGCCGTGGTCCAGAATGAGGCAGCCCCGGTTGACGCCGGGGAGCTCGCGACGAGGGAGGGCGCGGAGCAGATGACCCGCGCGGAGGCGTAATGAGTGCAGAGGATCTCGAGAAGTACGAGACCGAGATGGAGTTGTCGCTGTACAAGGAGTACCGCGACATCGTCAGCCAGTTCTCGTTCGTCGTGGAGACCGAACGGCGTTTTTACCTGGCCAACTCGGTGGACGTGCAGGTGCGCAACGCCGACGGCGAGGTGTACTTCGAGGTGCGCATGTCGGACGCGTGGGTGTGGGACATGTACCGCCCCGCGAGGTTCGTCAAGAACGTTCGTGTCATCACGTTCAAGGACGTCAACGTGGAGGAGCTGGACAAGCCGGACCTTCGCCTGCCGGAAAGCGGGCCGTTCCCGACGTAACAGGCCCTAGCACACCCCACCGACAATTCCGCCGTTTCAAGATCGATAACGGCCGACTTGTCCACAGCCGCTGAGTTGTCCACAGATTCCCCTCAGCCCGGCCACCCACCCCGTCCCGCCCTGCAAGGTCGTACCCAACGACCCACAGGGAGGCGAAGGCAGTGGTGGCAGCGGTTGCAGCACAGGAACCGGTCGAAACCAGGCAGCAGGAGCTGGGCCGGCAGGGCGAGGACCTGGCGTGCAGGTACCTGGAGGGGCAGGGCCTGGTCGTCCTGTCCCGCAACTGGACGTGCCGCGACGGCGAACTCGACGTCGTGGCCGTCGAGGACGGCCGCCTGGTCGTCTGCGAGGTCAAGACCAGATCCGGCCCGGTGTGGGGCCGCCCGGACGAGGCGGTCGATCAACGCAAGCTGTCCCGCCTCCGCCGGACGGCCCTGCGCTGGCTGGGCGCGCACGGTGTCGGCTGGTGCCCGGTCCGCGTCGACCTGATCTCGGTCACCTGGCCCGCTGACGGCAAGGCGCACCTGCAACACCTGCGGGGTGCCTGAGATGGGCCTGGCGCAAGCGTGGTCCGTCGCCCTGCACGGCGTCGACGGCCTGGCCGTCGAGATCGAGGCCGACGTGGGCGTGGGCCAGCCGCGCACCCACCTCCTGGGCCTGCCCGACGCTTCCTTGCACGAGTCGAAGGAGCGCGTGAAGGCCGCTGTCCGCAACAGCGAGGAGGAGTGGCCGAAGCAGCGCATCGTCCTGGGCTTGTCCCCGGCGAACCTGCCCAAAGGCGGCAGCGGCTACGACCTGGCCATCGCCTGCGCCACCCTGGCCGCCGCCGGCTCGGTGCCGCTCGAACGCCTGGCCACCACCGTCCTGCTGGGCGAACTGGCCCTGGACGGCCGCGTCCGCCCCGTGCGCGGCATCCTCCCGGCCCTGCTGGCCGCCCGCCGAGCAGGCCTCAAGACGGCCATCGTCCCGGTGGAAACCCTGCCGGAAGCCTCGTTGGTGGACGGCGTGGAAGTCCACGGCGCGCTGACCCTCGCCGAGGTCCTCGGCTGGCTCCGCGCCGAGGGCGTGACGCTGCAACCCGCCCCAGCCCAGGACGACCCGCCCACCCCCGAAGTCCCGGACCTGGCCGACGTGGTGGGCCAACCAGAAGCCCGCTGGGCCCTGGAGGTGGCCGCGGCCGGCGCCCACCACCTGCTCCTGACCGGCCCACCGGGCACCGGCAAAACGATGCTCGCCGAACGCCTGCCGGGCCTCCTCCCCCCGCTGACCCGCCAAGACGCCCTAGCGGTCACGGCCGTGCACTCGGTAGCCGGAGTCCTCTCCTCGGACTATCCGCTGGTGGCCAGCCCGCCGTTCGTGAACGTCCACCACACGACCTCGATCGCGGCCTTGATCGGCGGCGGCAGCGGCATGGCCAAGCCGGGCGCCGCGTCCCGCGCCCACAAAGGCGTCCTGTTCCTGGACGAAGCCTGCGAGTTCGGCCAGAAGACGATCGACACCCTCCGCACCGCCCTGGAAGACGGCGAGGTCCGCATCCCCCGCCGCGACGGCATAGCCCGCTACCCGGCCCGCTTCCAGCTGATCCTCGCCACCAACCCCTGCCCGTGTGCCCCGCCCAAAGAGATCGACTGCATCTGCACCACCACAGTCCGCCGCCGCTACCAGGCCCGCCTGTCCGGCCCACTGCTGGACCGCGTGGACCTCCGAGTCCGCATGCGAGCCACCACAGCCATGTCCAACGCCGACGCCACCCCACCAGAACCCACCGAGGTAGTCCGCACCCGAGTACTCAAAGCCAGATCAAGAGCCGCCACCCGCTGGTCCGCCCACGGCCACACCTGGCTCACCAACGCCGTGGTCCCCGGCCCAGCCCTACGCCGCGAATTCGCCCTCCCGCGCCACACCACCGCCCTCCTGGACCGAGCCCTGGCCACCGGCGCCCTGACCGGCCGAGGCGCCGACCGCTGCCTACGAGTCGCCTGGACCCTCTCGGACCTGGCCGAGTCCGACCGCCCCACCGCCGACCACGTCGCAGCAGCCCTCCAGTTCCGAGAACGCCGAGCCCCCTCCTAACCCACCACAACTCCACTAACCGCCGCCCGCCCCCAGCCCACCAGCAACGGCGCCGTCACCCTCACCGAACACGGCCCGCGCCCCCACCCACCGAGCACGGCCGCACCTTCGCCCCACCGGGCACGGCCGCACCCCTACCCACCGGACACGGCCGCCTCCCCATCCACCGGACTCAGCCGCACCTCCACCCCAGCGGACATGGCCGCACCCCGCACACCCACCCACCCCAGAGCCGCCGGTCGCGGAGCACCCAAGCCCCGACTCCGCGCCCGGCCCTAGCCGAGCGGGCGCTCGCCCCACCCCTGGCAAGCGCCCGCTCACCCCAGCGGCGACCGCCTCGACCGAGCTGCGGCCATCACCCACTCCCAGCTCCACACCACGACCGCATGCAACCGAACCCACCCCAAGTACCTGGGCGTGGAGCCCCCTCCCCACGCCCGGCCACACCCAGCCGTCCCGCGATCGCCCCGAACCCATCCGTCCACTCGCCCAAGCCGCCGGGCGCGGAGCCCCACTCCCTCTCCGCGCCCGGCACCTACCCCGGCATTCGAGTCGCCGGCCGCAGAGCTTCGAGCACCAGCTCGCGTCCGGTTCCGAGCGGGGCCCGCCCGCCCATCCCCAGCGGGCGCCCCCGCTCACCCCCACGCCTTGGCTCGACCCGACGGTGAACCTGTCCCGTCACGAACCCCAACTGACCTGATCGCCCCAAGCCGCCGGGTGCGGGGAGCCCACTACTCCGCGCCCGGACGCCCATCCCGGCGTCCAAGTTGCCGGGCGCAGAGCTTCGAGCACCAGCTCGCGTCCGGTTCCCGAGCGGGGACGCCCGCCCATCCCCAGCGGGCGTCCCCGCTCACCCCATCCGCCTCACCCGAAGGAGTCCGACCATGACCTCACTCCTCATCCCAGCCGCTGCGGCAGCAGCCACGTCTGGCGCCGTGCAACTGCCCTGCACCGTCCGAAGGCACCCGTCAGGCATCAGCCCGCCCAACCCGTGGCGTCCCGAACCCTGGCACCGCTGGCTGCCCTGGTGGTGGTTCCGGTGACCGCGAAACCCGACGCCACACGCCTCGCCAGGGCCTACCTCTCCCGCGTGGCCGAGCCCTTCCCGGCAGCGCTCGCGGGGCTCGTCGCACAGGTGGGGCCGGTGGAGGCCGCGGAGTTGGTCCGCGCCGGCGAAGTTTCGCCGTCGGTGGCCAGCCAGACTTCGGCTCGCCGGGCTGAGGAGCGGGCGCGGGAAGACCTCGCGCGCGTTGCCGAGCGGGGTGGGCGGCTGGTGATTCCGGAGGACGACGAGTGGCCGCGGTGGCCGTTCGTCGCCCTGGGGAACGCGCGGCGGGGTGAGCCGTTGGCGTTGTGGGTGCGTGGGCCGCTTGACCTTGCTGAGGTGGTCGAGAAGGCCGTGGCGGTGGTGGGGTCGCGGGCGGCGAGTGGGTATGGCGAGCACGTTGCCGCCGAGTTCGCGTACGGGTTGGCGGACGCCGGCGTGACGGTGGTTTCCGGTGCGGCGTACGGGATTGACGGCGCGGCTCATCGCGGGGCGCTGGGGGCCGGCGGCGTGACGATCGCGGTGCTGGCTTGCGGGGTGGACTTCGCCTATCCCGCCGGGCATCAGGGGTTGCTCGGCAAGATCGCGCGGGAAGGGTTGATCGTCAGCGAGTACCCGCCCGGCGTGACGCCTGCGCGGCACCGGTTTCTCACGCGCAACCGGCTCATCGCGGCATTGGGCGGCGGCACGGTGGTCGTGGAGGCGGGGCGGCGCAGCGGGGCCAAGAACACGGCTGCGATCACGCTGGCTCTGGGGCGGCCGCTGATGGTGGTGCCTGGGCCCGTGACGTCGGCCAGTTCGGTGGGGTGTCACGAGTTGTTGCGGGACGGCCAGGCGGTTTCGGTTTGTTCGGTGGCCGAGATCGTGGAGTCGGTCGGGCGGTTCGGGGACGACCTCGCCACCGAGCCCGCCGAGAAGGAGAGCGAGCTCGGGGCGCCGCAGGGGGAGGCCATGCGGGTGTACGAGGCCCTGGGGAAGCGGTGCGGGGTCAGCGACGAAGGTGTGTCGGTCGAGTCCGGGGTGCCGTTGGAACGGGTTCGGGCGCTGTTGCCCGAACTGGAGCTCGCCGGGCTGGCGTTGCGGCTCGACGAGGGCTGGCAGCGACTGGAGGTGCGGTGATCAGTTGCCGCGGATGGCGTCCGCGACCTTCCTGGCCTGGTCGAGGCTCGTGAACGGGCCCGGCAGCTGGGCCGAGTCGCCGGTCAGGGGTTGGGTGATCTGGGGAGCGGCGAGCAGCTCGTCGTCCACCAGAAACGCGATGAACTGCCCCACCTTCTCCCTTGTCACGTCTTCCCAGCGGCGTTGGCCCTCCGCGGTGAACTCGAGGCGGATGGCGTAACCGGTCGTGGTTTGTTCGGCTGCGGCGTCCGCGATGTCCACTGTGGACAGCACGGTTGGGCCCAGCGTCAACCTCTCGCGCCCGTCGGCGGTGCACTTCACGTTGCTGTCCAGGACCGCGAACGGCCAACCGCCCACCACGCAGGTGGACGGCACCGCGTACCTGAGGAACACCGGCATTCGCGACGCGCCGGGGTCGGTTCGCCGCCACGACGTGCCGAGGGCGTCGAGCCACCAGCACAGACCGGCGGTGCCCATGGCGAGGGCCAGTAGCACGGACGGCGCGATCGGGATGTCGATCGGGGCCTGGTCGAAGATCTGGGTGTAGAGCGGCAGGTGGCTGCCGATCACCAGGCCGACGAGCAGTGCGGCGGCGGTCAACAGTGGACGCAAGCGGTTGCGGTTCTCCTGCCAGGCGCTGTGCCACAGGTTGAGGGCTGCGAACAGGGTCAGCGGGATGCCGAGCGGCACGCCCGTGACGATCTGTGTCGTCTTGTCTGCGGTGCTGCCGCTGAGGAGGAGGTCCTGCAACGTGACGAAGCCGGCGCCTGCCACGGCGGCGCCGAGGAAGACCTGGCCGATCGGTGAGGCCAGCAGGCGCATCGGGTTCGTGAGGGCTTGAGTGCGTTCGTCCGCACCTGGGTGGCGGCGCAGCCAGGTGCGGACGACCGACCGCGTCTGGTCGGTTTCGTGTGATTGGACGGCGGTCAGGAGGCCTTCCACGCCGAACTCCGCGGCGTGCAGGTCGGCGGCGTGTTCGCGGGCGCGCAGGATGGCGCGGGCGATCAGTTCGGGGAGAAGGGTCAGCGCGGCCAGGCGGCACGCGCTCACCAGGAAGGAGGTGACGTCGCCGCGGTTGAACAGGGCGTTCAGCCACAGCGCGAACAGCGAGGCGAAACCCGTGGAGAGGTTCGCGAACCGCAGCACCGTGGCCAGTTGGTACCACCACAGGTCTCCGGCGTGCACGTGTGCGAGTTCGTGGCGCGCCGGCGATCTCCGCCAGTGGTGTGGAGCGGCGGATGCGGATCGCCGTGTAGAGGGCGTAGACGGCCAGGCCCGGCATCAGGAGGATCTGCAGTTTCTGCAGCAGGGAGCCGGCGCCGCCTTGTTCGAGGCTGGACAGCCAGTTCGCGACGAAGAAGACGTTGAGCAGCACCGTCGCGGCGAGGAGGAGAAGCAGGAGGAACATCTCGGACGGCAATGCCCTGGGATTGACCTGCGGCTTCGCTTCCGTCATCTGGCGGCGTCACCGGCCTCGCCGTCGCGCAGCACGAGGGCGGCGACGACGGCGTCGGCGAGCGCTTCGGCCTTCTGCTGCTTCATGCCGAGCGAAAGAGCGCGCGCCAGCGCGATCTGGCGCACCTCGGTGAGCTGGGCCGTGGTGAGCGGTGTCGACGGCAGTTCGAGCGGCTCGACCGGCTTGCCGCGGAACTTGCGCCACGCCTTGCGCGCGGCGTTGGCGGTGCCGTCGCGCACGGCTTTGCCGACGCTGTCGGAGACCGCGGTGATCACGCTGCCGGAGACGAGGGCGATCACGGGTGTCGCCATCGCGACGATGTCGCCGAGACCGAAGCCCAGCGGGTCGTCGTGAGCCTGGCGCAGCCGGCGTTCTGCCTGCTTGGGGCTCTCCAGATAGGGGGCGGCAACGATGTCGAACGAGGGGAGCTCCTCTGGAGCGATCTTCCGCACCACTCGGCGGGCTAGTTCATCGGCTGTTCGGACCGTCGTGCTGGCTGTCATCGCTACTCCGAAAGGTGATCTGTGCGAGCCACCAAACCCCTGGTCGTCACAGGGAGTTGAAACGTTATCGTGTTACCGATCATGAGAGCGCTCTCAAATGGCGCGGGGGTGTGGCGATACTTGACCAAACGCCCCGACTGGCGCAGCGTCTTGGCCTATGTCCCCGCCGCCGCATGGTCGGACACGTCGTGTCGATCTCGTTCGCCTGCGCGAAAAACTGCCGGCGTCCGTTGCGGACGTGTTGCGGCAGTACGAACGGCATCTCACCTTGGAGCGCGATCTCTCGCCGCACACCGTGCGCGCGTACATCGGTGATGCCGTGGCGCTGCTTGGCCATGTCGCGGGGAATAACCTGGAAAACGCCGATGTCGGCCTCATTGACCTCACGAACCTGCGGTCATGGCTTGCCGCGCAACGCACAGCGGGCGCCAGCCGCACCACGCTCGCGCGCAGGGCTGCCGCAGCGCGCACGTTCACCGCGTGGGCGCACCGCGCCGGACACCTGGCGGCGGATCCGGGGCCTCGGCTCGCCGCTCCGCGGCCGCACCGGACGTTGCCGTCCGTGTTGCGTGCGGACCAGGCGAAGGACGCGTTGGCTGCCGTATCCTCTGGCGCTTCCGAAGGCGATCCGGTTGCGCTGCGTGATCAGGCCGTGGTGGAGTTGCTGTACGCCACAGGTATCCGCGTGGCCGAACTCTGTGGTCTTGATCTCGACGACGTGGACTACTCCCTAAGGGTGATTCGGGTTCTGGGCAAAGGTGGACGCGAGCGCAGCACGCCTTTCGGCGTGCCGGCGGAGCGAGCGCTGCGGCGGTGGCTGGACGAGGGGCGAAACGCCCTGGTAGCGCCGGATTCACCACCGGCGCTGTTCCTCGGCGCGCGCGGCGGCCGGCTGAACCAGCGCGCCGTTCGCACTCTGGTGCACGAGGTGGTCGCCGTGGTACCGGATGCGCCGGACATCGGGCCGCACGGGTTGCGCCACTCCGCTGCGACCCATTTGCTGGAAGGAGGAGCGGACCTGCGCACCGTCCAAGAACTGCTTGGTCACGCTACGCTCGCAACGACTCAGCTTTACACACACGTCACTGTCGAACGGCTGAAGGCGATCCATGACCGAACCCACCCCCGTTCCTGACGCCGCAGGGGGAGGATCGCGTACGGCGACCGTGCCCCCTGAACCCGTGCTGCCCGCACCAGTTTCGAAACAGGCGAGCAACGGGCACCGTCAGAACGGCGCGCCGTGCACCGAGGCGACTCCCGAGCCCGGTGCCGACACGCATGTCAACGGCACGCCCGCTGCCGTTCCGACTGCGGTGACGCGCGCGGACGCCAGGTCTGGTGACGACGTCGAGGCCGGCATCGTCGCGTTGTGGCGCAGCTACGGCGAGTCCCGCGAGCAGGGCCAGCGCGACCGCCTGGTGCTGCACTACGCGCCGCTGGTCAAGTACGTCGCCGGCCGCGTCGGCACAGGCCTGCCCGCCCACGTGGACGTGGCCGACCTGATCCAGTCCGGCATCTTCGGCCTGGTCGACGCGATCGAGAAGTTCGAGCCGGAACGCGGCCTCAAGTTCGAGACCTACGCCATGCAGCGCATCCGCGGCGCGATCCTCGACGACCTGCGCTCCCAGGACTGGGTGCCGCGCTCGGTCCGCAGCCGCGCCCGCGACGTCGAACGCGCCCTCGAACGCCTCGGCGCCAAACTGCAGCGCACACCCACCGACCGCGAGCTCGCCGCAGAGCTCAAGATCGGCCTGGCCGAACTGCGCGAGCTCTACGGCCAGCTCCAGCTCACCAGCGTCGTCGCCCTCGACGAACTGATCGCCCCGAACAAGGGCGGCGCCTCCCTGGCCGAGTCGCTGCCGGACGACGGCGCCGAAGACCCAGTGGCGAGCCTCGTCGACCAGGACAGCCGCCGTCAGCTGGCCGACGCGATCGCCCAGCTGGCTGAGCGCGACCGCGTGGTCGTGACCCTCTACTACTTCGAGAACCTGACCCTCGCCGAGATCGGCAAGGTCCTCGGCGTCACCGAGTCCAGGGTCTGCCAGCTGCACACCCGCGCGGTCCTGCGCCTGCGCACCAAGCTCAACGAGCAGTCCGAGGCCTGAGCAAGCCTCCCTCCCATCTCCAACGGCGGCGCGCGCGTCGCATCCGAACCGGCCAGACGCGACCTGCGCGTGTTCGACGAGCAAGGTTCGGCACGCCGCGCGCACGACGGCGGTGTCCTGGGTCGATAACACCGACCGGATGGGGCCGATGGGTGAGCGCCGGACCCCGTGCCACGACGCCGCAGCGCGTTGAGGCGGCCGGTAAGCCTTCGGAACGTGGCTTCGCACGCTGATCACGACCCGCAGAGCCCGCCGGGTGGCCATGCCTGGTCGCGGTGGTCGAGGTCTGACTGACGGCATCCCTCCT
The DNA here is from genome assembly GCF_011067745.1 of Lentzea alba. Lineage (GTDB taxonomy): Bacteria > Actinomycetota > Actinomycetes > Mycobacteriales > Pseudonocardiaceae > Lentzea > Lentzea alba. The sequence goes on along the minus strand of NZ_JAAMPJ010000001.1, from coordinate 389,059 downwards.
GATGGACCGGTCGCCGGTGAGCGCACCGAGGTGCGCCGAACGCTGGCCGGATGGGTCGGCGGATGAGTGCTGGTTGTCGCGAAGCCAGCCACGACGCCGCTGTGATGCGTCGAGGCGGCTGGTGAGCCTCCGGGCGCGGATCTGGCCGGGTCCGCGCGTGGGCGCCAGCTCGAAACGCGGCTGTGTTGACGGTGGTGAACGGGGTCTGTGAGGGCGTCGAGGACGCCGGGCGGATGAGGCTGACGGCCCGGTGTCGGACTGTCGTGAGGGCTGTCGCGAGGCCGGGCGGATGAGGCTGACGGCCGGGCACCGGGCGGTTGCGAGGGCTGTTGCGAGGCCGTGTGGCGGTGCTGCCGGGGTGGGGAGAGGGGGTCGGTGAGCCTCCGGAACGTGGCTTCAAACCTCTTTCCGTCGCTTGCAGCGTGAATTCACTCGAACGGGTGGCCATTGGAGCTGCTCCAACCACACCGAGTGCCTGCTCGGGCAAGGCCCGTTCGGCGGCGGGATCAGGCGTCCGGAACAGCGGGAAGTGGCAGGTGGGCCGGGAGGCGGGCGGGGTGGGCAGCGCCGGCGCCTCCCGGCGCCTGTCGGGCGTTGCGGCGCGCAACGGGGACGCGCCGGCCGTCTACCGCCGGGACATGGCGGGAGTGCGCCCGATCGGGCCGCTGCGGGCGGGAACGGGGCGGCCGCGCAGCGGAGGACGGTTAGCCGCCTCTGGGTGGTGTGGAGGCGGTTAGCGGGAGCAGGCGTACGCGGCCCGCTGAGACCAGGCGCAGCGGATCCAGGTACTCGTGGCCTCGCCTGGCGCCCCAGTGCAGGCACGGCGACGGGCAGTGGCCCTCCTGCAGGTGGCCCAGGACCTCGCCGCGCCTGATCGGGCGGCCGGCTGTGACGGCGGGGGTCACCGGCTCGTACGTGGTGCGCAGGCCGCCTCGGTGTTGCAGGGACACCAGCGTTCGGGCGGCCACGGCTCCGGCGTAGACCACCACGCCGTCGGCCGGGGCGAGGACCGGTGTGCCCGCGGCGGCGGACAGGTCGACGCCGCGATGGCCGGGGCCGAACGGGGTGGCGGGGGCCTCGAACGCGCGCACCACCGGGTGTGGTGGTGGCAGCGGCCAGGTGAAGCGGGTGGGGGACGGGGTCAGGAGGGTGGTGAGGAGCAGGGCGGTGGGGAGGAGGGGCATGGGTCAACGGTGGGCCAAATGGCGCCTTGGGGACCGGGGGAATCGGGGATCTGTGGATTACTCGTCGGTTGTGGACAACTGTCACCTGCGGGTTCGGGGCGATTCGAAGTTTGTCGGGGGTGGGGAGTAGACTTTCGGGCGCGTCCCGTCTGTGCGCGGGACGACTTCGCGTGCCAACGCAGATCCGACCGGCTGATCCCAGCAGGGTCGAGTCACGACGTCCGACGGTCCTGACGGTGCAGAGATGCTCCGCGGGTGCGGACGGCGGCCACGGCACCAGGGCTGAAGGCCGACCGGCCGGAGGCGTCAACCGAACCGACGCGCCAAGGCGAGACCTGGCGCGTCCGACAGATGAGGTGCGAACCGGCCATGGCCGTCGTAACCATGAAGCAGCTGCTTGACAGCGGCGTGCACTTCGGGCACCAGACCCGGCGCTGGAACCCGAAGATGAAGCGCTACATCTTCACCGAGCGCAACGGCATCTACATCATCGACCTGCAGCAGACGCTGACCTACATCGACCGGGCTTTCGAGTTCGTCAAGGAGACGGTCGCGCACGGCGGGTCGATCCTGTTCATCGGCACCAAGAAGCAGGCGCAGGAGGCCATCGCCAACGAGGCGCTCCGCGTCGGCATGCCCTACGTCAACCAGCGCTGGCTGGGCGGCATGCTCACCAACTTCACGACGGTGCACAAGAGGCTTCAGCGGCTCAAGGAGCTGGAGTCGATGGAGCAGACCGGCGGTTTCCAGGGTTTCACCAAGAAGGAAATCCTGATGATGAACCGCGAGAAGGACAAGCTGGAGCGCACGCTCGGCGGTATCCGCGACATGTCCAAGGTGCCCAGCGCCGTGTGGATCGTGGACACCAAGAAGGAGCACATCGCGGTCGGTGAGGCTCGCAAGCTGAACATCCCGATCGTCGCGATCCTCGACACCAACTGCGACCCGGACGAGGTCGACTACCCGATTCCGGGCAACGACGACGCGATCCGTTCCGCGGCCCTGCTGACCAAGGTCGTGGCCGAGGCCGCCGCCGCCGGTCTCATGCAGCGCTCCGGTGCCCGCCGCGACGCCGCCGAGGGCCAGGACAAGCCCGAGGTCGCGAGCGACGAGCCGCTGGCGGAGTGGGAGCAGGAGCTCCTGACCAACACCACGGCCGAGGCCCCGGCCGAGCAGCCCGTCCAGTCCTGATCTCCCCCACGCGGCGCCCGCTCACCGGCGGGCGCCGCGTGACTCAAGCGCGTACATCGCAGAAGGAAAACGATGGCGAACTACACCACCGCGGACGTCAAGAAGCTCCGCGAGCTGACCGCCGCCGGCATGATGGACTGCAAGAAGGCGCTGGACGAGGCTGACGGCGACTTCGACAAGGCCGTCGAGATCCTGCGCATCAAGGGCGCCAAGGACGTCGGCAAGCGCGCCGAGCGCACCACTTCCAACGGCCTGGTCGCCGTCAAGGACGGCGCGATGGTCGAGCTGCGCTGCGAGACCGACTTCGTGGCCAAGAACGCCGACTTCATCGCGCTCTCCGAGGAGATCGTCGCGATCGCCAAGGCCAACAAGGTCGCCGACGTCGAGGCCCTCAAGGCCGTCGAGGTCGACGGCAAGACGGTCGACGCGCTGGTCCAGGAGTTCTCCGCCAAGATCGGCGAGAAGCTCGAGCTGGCGAAGGCCGTCGACTTCGACGGCACCGTCTCGGTCTACCTGCACAAGCGCGCTGCCGACCTGCCGCCCGCCGTCGGCGTGCTGGTCGAGTACACCGGCGACAACGCTGAGGTCGCCAAGGGTGCCGCGATGCAGATCGCCGCGATGCGCCCGAAGTTCGTCACGCGTGACGAGGTCCCCGAGGAGCTCGTCGCCAACGAGCGTCGCATCGCCGAGGAGACCGCTCGCGAGGAGGGCAAGCCCGAGGGCGCGCTCCCCAAGATCGTCGAGGGTCGCGTCAACGGCTTCTTCAAGGACGTCGTGCTCCTCGAGCAGGCTTCCGTGACGGACAGCAAGAAGACGGTCAAGGCTCTCCTGGACGAGGCCGGCGTGACGGTGACCCGTTTCGCTCGGTTCGAGGTCGGCCAGAGCTGATTGCGGTGAGGGCGGGGTTGCGGCGACATGCGACCCCGCCCTCAGCATGTCCGAAACACTGAACTCTGGCGGGGTGTGTTCGCGGAAAGCGCGAACCTTGTCGTTCAGTGCATCCTGTGGGGACACCCCACACCCAGGCTCCCAAAGGCGCGAGGAGAGGACCTGTGAGCGAAGAAGGTAGCCACGGCTACAACCGGGTGATGCTCAAGCTCGGTGGCGAGATGTTCGGCGGCGGTGGCGTCGGCGTTGATCCCGACGTCGTCCAGACGGTCGCCAAGCAGATCGCGGCCGTCGTCCGCTCCGGCGTGCAGGTGGCCGTCGTGATCGGTGGCGGCAACTTCTTCCGCGGGGCCGAGCTCCAGCAACGCGGCATGGACCGGTCGCGTGCCGACTACATGGGCATGCTCGGCACGGTCATGAACTGCCTCGCCCTGCAGGACTTCCTGGAACGCGAGCACGGCATCGACACCCGCGTGCAGACGTCCATCCAGATGACGCAGGTCGCCGAGTCCTACATCCCCCGCCGCGCGATGCGCCACCTCGACAAGGGGCGCGTCGTGATCTTCGGTGGCGGCGCCGGCCTGCCGTACTTCTCCACGGACACCACCGCCGCCCAGCGCGCTCTGGAGATCGGCTGCGAGATCGTCCTGATGGCCAAGGCCGTCGACGGCGTCTACACGGCCGACCCCAAGATCGACCCGGACGCGCTGATGTTCGACAACATCACCCACCGCGAGGTGCTGGAGCGCGGCCTCAACGTCGCCGATGCCACAGCGTTCAGCCTCTGCATGGACAACAACATGCCGATCCTCGTCTTCAACCTCCTCACCGAGGGGAACATCGCGCGCGCGGTGCGTGGTGAGAAGATCGGCACCCTGGTGAGCACCCCCGGTGGCCGTCCGGCCTTCTAGACCTGGTGGGATCAAGACCAGACCGGGATTCGGGCACGTACACGCAGAGCAAGGAGCAGTCGTGATCGACGAGACCCTCCTCGACGCCGAGGAGAAGATGGAAAAGGCGGTTTCGGTCGCGAAGGAGAACCTCTCCTCCGTCCGAACCGGTCGTGCGACTCCCTCGATGTTCAACCGCATTCACATCGACTACTACGGCTCGATGACGCCGCTGAACCAGATGGCCAGCATCACGGTCCCCGAGGCGCGCATGGCAGTCGTGAAGCCGTACGACGCGAGCCAGCTGGGCGCGATCGAGAAGGCGATCCGGGACTCCGACCTGGGCGTCAACCCGAGCAACGACGGCACCATCATCCGCATCGTCATCCCGCAGCTCTCCGAGGAGCGCCGCCGGGACATGGTGAAGGTGGCGAAGCAGAAGGGCGAGGACGCGCGCGTCTCCGTCCGCGGTGTCCGCCGCAAGGCCAAGGAAGAGATCGACAAGCTCGTCAAGGACGGCGAGGTCGGCGAGGACGACGGCGCACGGGGTGAGAAGGAGCTCGACGCTCTGACCCACAAGTACACCGCGCAGGTCGACGAACTCGTGAAGCACAAGGAAGCCGAGCTCCTCGAAGTCTGAAGTCCCTGATGGTTCGCCCGGCCGAGTCGCGGCAGGCGTAGCAGCCCTGGCCGGGCGGAGGTCGTGATGGGAGCACCGGTGACAGGCAGTCCCGCGGACGTGCCCGCGTCCAAGCCGTCGCGCGCGGGACGTGACCTGCGTTCGGCGATTCTGGTCGGCGTGGGACTCGGCGCCGTGATCATCGTGTCGCTGCTGACCGTCCGGCAGACCTTCATCGGCATCGTCGCGGCTGCCGCGGCGGTGTCGACGTGGGAGCTGGCGAACGCCTTCAAGAAGGGCGGCATCAACGTCGCCCTGTGGCCCGCGCTCATCGGCGGCCAGGCGATGATCTGGCTGTCCTGGCCGCTGGAGCGCTCGGGCATGATGACCGCCTTCGTGGTCACCGTTCTCGTGTGCATGATCTGGCGGTTCCGCGGCGGTTCCGACGGCTACCTGCGCGACCTCAGCGCGTCCGTGTTCACGGTCGCGTACGTGCCGTTGTTCGCGTCGTTCGCGGCCATGCTCGTCGTTCCCGAGGACGGTGCGGGCCGCGCGATCGCGTTCCTCCTCGGTGTCGTGCTGTCGGACGTCGGCGGCTACGCGGCCGGTGTGTTCCTCGGCAAGCACCCGATGGCCCCGACGATCAGCCCGAAGAAGTCCTGGGAGGGCTTCGCCGGATCGCTGGTCGCGGGCATGGTCGGCGGCGCGATCACGGTCACCACGCTGCTCGACGGCCAGTGGTGGCACGGCGTGCTGTTCGGCGCCGCCATCGTCGTCACGGCCACCGCGGGCGACCTGGTCGAGTCGCTGATCAAGCGCGACCTCGGCATCAAGGACATGGGCACGCTGCTGCCCGGCCACGGCGGGCTCATGGACCGGATGGACTCGCTCCTCCCGTCCGCCGTCGCCTCCTGGCTGCTGCTGCACCTCTTCGTGCCAGTGGTGCTGTGACGGTTCGGGCGCAACGCCGCAAGTAGTGGTTGTGAGAGACCACGAGGCACTGGCGGCGTTCGAGCGGATCTACCGCGCCGACGTCGGCGCGATCACCCGGTTCTTCGCCAGGCGCTGCACCGAACCCCAGCTCGTCGCCGACCTGACCGCGGACACGTTCGTCCGCGCGATGACGTCGTTCGGCACCTTCGACGCGCGCAGGGGATCGGCGACGAGCTGGCTCTTCGGCATCGCCCGGCACACCTTCGCCGTCCACCTCGAACGTTCGGCGCGCAGCCGTGCGGTGGCGGACCAGGTCGCGGGCCGGCGGGAGCTCGACCGCGACGAACTGGCCGAGCTCGAAGCCCGCATCGACGCCGAACGCCCCGGTCGCGCCCTGCTCGAACGGCTCGCGGAACTCCCTGAGCTGGAACGGGAAGCCGTCGAACTGGTGCACCTCTGTGGTCTCGCACCCAAAGAAGCGGCCGAGGCGCTCGGCGTGCCCAAGGGAGCGATGCGGACCCGTCTGTACCGCGCCACGGCACGCCTCCGCGCGGTTGTCGACGACGAGGTGGAGGCACGATGAGCAAGTTCGAGAACAACCTCTGGACCCAGCTGGAACGCGACCACGCGCCGGCACTGCTGCAGTCCGTTGCCACGCAACGACGTCTGCGCACGCGGCGATGGGTGGGCGCAGCAGCAAGCGTGGTCGTCGTGGGTGCCACGGCGGTGATCGCACCCGTCTACTTCGGCGGCACACCACCCGCATACGCCGTGGTCGACAACCCGGACGGCTCGGTGACGCTGACCGTCCGGGAGGTGCAGCGGTTCCAGGAGGCCACCGGGAAGTTGCGCGAACGGGGCATCACGGCGATCGCGGTGCCGTTGCGACGGGACTGCGCGCAGCGGGAAAGCACGCTCCAGGAACCGCTGGACGCGGTGGAGTTCGATCTCAAACCGGGAGCGTTCAACATCAAGATCTCGCCCGGGAACATTCCCGCGAACGCCACGGTGGTCCTCGCGACGGACGAGTCGCGCGGTGAGAGCTGGATCATCGCCGGCGGCGTGTACCCGAGCGACCAGCTGCCCGCCTGCCTGCTCGATCGCGGGCGCTAGTCGTCGTACGGGTCGTCCACCTCGGTGCGCGGCCCGGCCTCGATCACGCGCGACTGGTCGATCACCGAGAACGCCGCGCCCGCGTGGTCCTCGACGACGGTGATGCGTCCGTACGGGGTGTCGTAGGGCTCGACGGTCACCCGGCCGCCGAGCTCCAGCACCCGGTACGCCACCGAGTCGGTGCCGATCTCGGGCGCGGCGTTGAAGTACACCATCCAGTGCGAACGCTCCCCGTACGGGAACTCGCGGCCCATCTTCTGCCGGCCGATCACCTCGGTGCCCTCGACGGACCACGACGCGTAGTCCAGCCGGTGACCGTCGCCGATCTGCGTGATGTCGTAGTGGCACAGCTCGCCGAAGAACTCGTCGGCTGCCGCGCCGTCGCGGGTGTTCAGCTCGGCCCACGCGTAGGCGCCGTGCCCGCCCGTCCCGAACCGCCAGTCCGGCGGCACGTGGCGGAACCCGACGACGGCGCCGGTCGGGTCGGCGATCACGGTGCTCTGGGTGTGGTCGGTGGCGTCCTCGGGGTTGCGCAGCACGGAGCCGCCGAGGTGGAACGCCTTCTCGGCGGTGGCGCGCGCGTGCGGCGTGACCAGGTACAACCGCCACGGTTCCGGCTCGCCCTGCGGCAGTCCGGCGACGGGGATGCCGTCGACCATCGCCACGGTGTAGCCCGCATCGTCGGCGTAGTGCCAGCCGAACAGGCCGGTGTAGAACTCGATCGCGGCCTTGAGGTCGTCGACGGTTCGCTCGGCCCAGCACGGACTTCCGGACAGCAACGGCGCTAGCTGGGGCGTGTTGGGCGCGATCGACACTGCCGCCTCCTGCAGGGAAAGAGATGCGATCAACGCTACGCCGTAGTTGGACGAATTCGTACGGTCACCGGCAAATCGAGGCTCTACAGTGTCTTGGTGAGGGGATTCGTGCGGGCGGCGCTGAACGCGGTGCGCCCGGCAGAGGTCGTGCCGAGCCCGAACATCTGGCATTGGCCGGACGTCTACGAGGTCGAGAATCGTGCGCAGGACGTCCACAGTGCGATTTGGACGGCGATAAGTAACGAATGTCCGTTCAGCAACCTGGACGTCGTGGACGTCGGTTGCGGTGACGGCTTCCACCTGCCGATCTTCGCCCGGACCGCGAAGTCCGTCACGGGCGTCGAACCGCACCCGCCGCTCGTCGTGCGCGCCAGGAACCGGGTGGCCCAGCTGCCGAACGCCCGAGTCGTTTCCGGTCCCGCACAAAGCCTGCCGCTCGACGACGCCTCCGCCGACCTGGTGCACGCCCGCACCGCCTACTTCTTCGGACCGGGCTGCGAACCGGGGCTGCGCGAGGCGGACCGGGTGCTGCGGCCCGGCGGCGCGCTCGCGATCGTCGACCTGGACGGCGCGGCCGATCCGTACGGGCCGTGGCTGCGCGCCGACGAACCGCGCTACAACCCCGCCGCCGTCGAGAAGTTCTTCGCGGACAACGGTTTCTCGCTCACCCGCGTCACCGCCGAGTGGCGGTTCGAAAGTCGGGAGGACCTGGAATCCGTGCTGCGCATCGAGTTCTCGGCCGAGGTCGCCGAGCGGGCGATCGCGTCGATCACCGGGCTGAGCTTCCCGGTCGGGTACCGGCTGCACGTGCGCCGCAAGCCGAAGGGCCTGATCGCGCCTTGATCGACGAGCGATAGACCGTTCGGACGCTGCTGCCCGTGCTCGTCTCGTATGTACAGTCCGACCTCAACGCCTGGGAGGCGAACAAGTTCGAAACGGACGCGAGCCTGTACTGGGGTGGGTACTACGGGCCCTACGGCGGCACGCGGGACTGCTACTAGCGCATTAGGCTTCGGTTCGTGGAGAAGCGAATCGCAGGCAGGTTGAACCGCGAGGTCGGCGTCGTGGGGCTGGGTTGCTGGCAACTCGGCGCCGACTGGGGCGAGGTGGACGAGAGCGAGGCGCTCGCGCTGCTGCACACCGCCGCCGACACGGGTGTCGACTTCTTCGACACCGCGGACGTGTACGGCGACGGTCGCAGCGAGACGCTCGTCGGGCGGTTCCTGAAGGAACGCGGCGACGGCGTGTTCGTGGCGACGAAGATGGGGCGGCGGCTGCCGGCGCAGACCACGGAGGGGTACAACCGGGAGAACTTCCTCGCGTGGAACGACCGGAGCCGCCGCAACCTGGGTGTCGACACGCTGGACCTCGTGCAGTTGCACTGCCCGCCCACGCCGACGTACAGCCGTGACGAGGTGTTCGACACCTTGGACGAAATGGTTGAGCAGCAACGGATTGCTGCCTACGGCGTGTCGGTGGAGAAGGTCGAGGAGGCGCTGGCGGCGATCAGGCGTCCGCACGTGGCCAGCGTGCAGATCATCCTGAACACGTTCCGGCTCAAGCCGCTCGAACAGGTGCTGCCGGCGGCGTCCGAGGCGGGTGTCGCGATCATCGCGCGGGTGCCGCTCGCGTCCGGTCTGCTGTCCGGGAAGTACACGGCGGCAACGACTTTCGGCGCGGACGATCACCGCAACTACAACCGCAACGGCGAGGCGTTCGACGTCGGCGAGACCTTCTCCGGGGTCCCCTACGAGGTCGGCCTGGAGGCCGTCGAGCGGTTGCGGCCGCTGGTGCCGGAAGGTGCCACGATGGCGCAGTTCGCGTTGCGTTGGATCATCGATCAGCCCGGTGTCACGGTGGTGATCCCCGGTGCGCGCAACGTGGCGCAGGCTGCCGCGAACTCACAGGCCGCGGCTCTGGAGCCGGTCGACTCGGCGGCCGTCGCGGCGGTGTACGACGAGCTGATCCGGCCGCACGTGCACGACCGGTGGTAGGTCACTCCTCGGCGAGGATGGCGTAGAGCTTGCGCCGCAACTCGTTGTAGAGCTCGGCAGCACGTGCCTTCTGCTCGGGCGTGCCCGCGTGGGAGATCTGCTCCATCGCGCTGCCGAGCAACCGGACCGCGGTCCGCAGCTCACCGTCGACCGGGTCGAGCTGGATGTCGATGTCGCGCCAGGGCGGGGCCGGGTGCTCCGTCCTGCCGTGCTCGGTGAGGTTGAACAGCTTCTTGCCTCCTTCTTCCGCGGCGGAGACGAGGCCTTCGTCGGCGAGCATCTGCAGCGTCGGGTAGACCGAGCCGGGGCTCGGGCTCCACACGCCGTCGGTGCGCCTGGCGATCTCCTGAATGATCTCGTAGCCGTGCATCGGCCGTTCTGCCAGCAAGGACAGAACCGCCGCCCGGACGTTGCCGCGCCTCTGACGGCCGCCCCTGCCGGCACCTCTCCCGCCGCCCCCGAAGGGGCCGTGGCGATGCCTGTGGTGGTGCTCTCTGTGGTGTGGTTTCATCATCATGTCGCTAACGATATATCGGAATCTATCGCGATGCAACGGTCTTGTGGTGCCGAAGTTCGTGGGACACTAGATGTGCTATGACCTCGCTTCCCCTTGTCTTCGACGCGCCCAAGCGCGGCCTGCCGCCGCGCCACCTCGTCGACCTGTCTCCGGCTCAGCGCGCTGAAGCCGTTGCCGCCCTTGGCGAAAAGCCCTTCCGCGCCAAGCAGCTGTCGAACCACTACTTCAGCCGCCTGACCGTCGACCCGGCCGAGATGACCGACATCCCGGCGGCCACGCGCGACAAGCTCGTCGCCGACCTGATGCCGCCGCTGTTCACGGTCGTGCGCAAGGTCACAACCGACGAGGGCACCACCGCCAAGACGTTGCTGCGGGCGCACGACGGCACGCTCATCGAGTCCGTGCTCATGCGCTACCCGGACCGCGCGACGCTGTGCATCTCCTCGCAGGCCGGCTGCGGCATGGCGTGCCCGTTCTGCGCGACCGGCCAGGGCGGCCTGCAGCGCAACCTGTCGACCGCGGAGATCGTGGACCAGGTGCGTCTGGGCGCGGCGGCCATGCGCGACGGCGACCTGCCCGGCGGTCCCGGCCGCCTGTCGAACATCGTCTTCATGGGCATGGGCGAACCGCTCGCGAACTACAAGCGCGTGATCGAGGCCGTGCACCGCATCACCGCTCCGGCGCCGGACGGTCTCGGCATCTCGCAGCGCACGGTCACCGTGTCGACGGTCGGCCTGGTGCCGGCGATTCGGAAGCTGACCGAGGAGAAGCTGCAGGTGCGTCTGGCCGTGTCGCTGCACACGCCGGACGACGAACTGCGCAACACGTTGGTGCCGGTGAACACGCGGTGGGACGTCGCCGAGGTGCTGGAGGCAGCTCGCGGGTACGCCGACCAGACCGGGCGGCGGGTGTCCATCGAGTACGCGTTGATCCGGGACATCAACGACCAGGGGTGGCGGGCGGATCTGCTCGGCAAGAAGCTGCGCAAGCACCTCGGACAGTTGGTGCACGTGAACCTGATCCCGCTGAACCCGACTCCTGGGTCCAAGTGGGACGCGTCGCCGAAGCCGGTGGAACGGGAGTTCGTGCGGCGGGTCCGGGAGCAGGGTGTGGAGTGCACCGTTCGGGACACGCGGGGGCAGGAGATCGCGGCCGCTTGTGGTCAGCTGGCCGCTGAGGGCTGAGTCGGACGCTTGGCCGGCATGCCCGCCAGTGGCACCCATGGGTGCTAGCATTGACTGCAATGACGGCGTCGGAGGTGGGCGATGGCGGTTCTGACGATTCGCGACTTCGATGAGGGGCTCAAGGCAAAGCTCAGGATTCGTGCGGCTGAACACGGCCGATCGATGGAAGCCGAGGTGCGTGCGATCCTCGCCGCGGCACTGAGCAAATCCGACTCGGGACCTGGTATGGGAACGAGGATTCGGCAGCGCTTCGCCGACCTCGACGAAGATTCGTTCGAACTACCCCGACGCACCGAGCCAGCGCGAGCGGCGGAGTTTCCAGAGTGATCGTTCTTGACACCAATGTCGTTTCCGAACTCATGAGGCGAGTTCCGAACGACGAGGTGGTTCGCTGGGTCGATCGATACCCGGCCGACGAAGTCTTCATCTCCGCAGTTACGGCTGCCGAGCTCGCGCATGGCGTCGAGCGAATGCCGGACGGTCAACGCAAGACCGCGCTCGCGGCCAAGATCTCAGAACTCCTGACGGAGGAATTCCACGGGCAGGTCTTGCCTTTCGATGCCATGGCAGCCGTGTACTACGGCGAGATCGCAGCGGCCCGTGAGGAACAGGGTTCCCCGATCAGCATGGCCGATGCGCAGATCGCCGCGACCTGTCGCCGGTTCGTGGCCTGTTTGGCGACCCGCAACACCAAGGACTTCTTGGACACAGGCATCGCCCTGCTGAACCCCTGGGACGCCGCCGGCGAGTTGTGACCGGCCGCGAGGGGCGAACCGCTCACGAGCACTGTGCGGGACACCGGCGAGCGTTTGGATCAAGCTGCGCCAACGTTCGAAATCGGTCGCTGAAGACGGTTGTGAGCTCTACCGTTCCCCGCGATGAAACTCGAGGGGGAACGCTGGCGCACGCTCGTCAGCACAGTGCGGCTGGGTCGCGACGAGTACCGGGTGGTGCGGCCGGCCCGGCCGTTGGCGCATGCGCCGTTGTACCTGAGCGGGCACGGGGCTCAGATGATCGTGGACAAGGCGTCGGCGCGTGAGTTGGCGATGGCGTGGGCGTTCGCGATCAGGTCGGCGCGGACGTTGGTGTACTTGCCGTTGCGGCACACCCAGTACGCGTGCTGTGGATACGGGGACGGCACCGAGGCGCTGCAGGATCTTGTGCTGATGCACGACACGTTGGCGTTTCCGGCGTCGCGGTGGAAGGACGTGCGGGCGCGGTTGGGGCAGGGGAGGCCGCACACCGTCGACATCCTGGGGTTGCCGGAGGTGGAGTGCGCGGAGTACGAGGCGGAGGCGTTGCGGCACCACGGTGCGGCGGACACGGTGTTCATCTCGGGCAGTCGCAAGGCGTTGGCGCTGGAGGGGAACGCTTTGCGGACGTTGGTCGAGGAGTGTCCGCGGCACATGCACGAGAACCCCGGAACACATTGCTGCGCCGAGATCTCGGCGGGTGAGGTGGGGGACTGGCTGCACGTGATCTACTGCGCCGAACATCGCGTGCACGTCTGAGGAGATGTTGGTTGTGGGAGTGATGTACGACTACTTCGCCGCGCCGTCGGACGAGGTGGCGTCGGCTGTCCTCGATGGTGGGCCGGCGCACCTCGAGCCGGTCGCGACCAAGGGGCTCGACCCCGTGGTGGTGATGGGGAAACTGGAGGCGTTGCTCACCGGGCGGGCTTATGACGACGTGGTCGACGACGAGCGGTCTGCGCTGCTGTTGGCGATGGAGGGTGACGGTGAGGTGCTGGTCCTCGCCGTCACCGACGGCCTGAGAGACGGGCTCGACAGAGCGAGCGGGCTGAGTGAGATCGCGGCGGCCTGGGCGCAGGCCGAGGAGCTGAGCGGGTCGGATCCTCAGCAGCTGGCCGGGGTTCTGGGCGAACTTCAGGCGCTTGCGAAGAGGGCGGTCAGCAAGGGCGAACGCCTGTACTGCTGGGTGTGCGTTTAGAGCTGGCAGGAAACCGGCTGTCGCGACCGGGCCGCTACCATGCCGCGCGTGGGGGAAGCGACAAGGCTGGTCGCGGGCAGATACGCGACGATCAGAGAGCTCGGCCGGGGCGGCATGGGGGTCGTCTGGCTGGCCGAGGACCGGGTCATCGGACGGCAGGTCGCGCTCAAGGAGCTGCGGACCACCGAGACCGAGCGCGTGCTCCGCGAGGCCCGCACCGCGGGACGGCTGAACAGCCCCAACGTCGTCGGCATCTACGACGTCATCGTCGAGGACGGCGTCACCTACCTGGTCATGGAGCTCGTCGAGGCCCCTACGCTGTCCGAGGTCATGGCCACGAGGCACCTCACCGAGGACGAGGTCGCGGACATCGGGCTGCAGACGCTCAACGCGCTGGAGGCGGCGCACGCGGCGGGCATCGTGCATCGGGACGTCAAGCCCAGCAACATCATGGTGTTGCCCGACGGACGTGTGAAGCTCGCCGACTTCGGCATCGCCCGCGCGATGGACGACCCCGGTCTCACGGCCACCGGCGGCATCATGGGCTCGCCCGGTTACATGGCGCCGGAGCTGTTCGCCGGCAAGCCTCCCTCGCCGTCCAGCGACCTGTGGGCCCTGGGCGCCACCATGTTCCACGCCTCGGAGGGCCGCGCGCCGTTCCACCGCGACACGACCGCGGCCACCATGCACGCGATCATGTACGAGGAGCCGGTGCTGCAGCGCACCAAGGGCCCGCTCGCCGCCACGATCATGGCGTTGCTCACCCAGAACGACGCTCAGCGCCCCACCGCAGCCCAGTTGCGCGAACGACTGAGCGATCGCACCAAGGTCGTCACGCCGCCCACTCAGTCCGAACAGACCGTGGTGATCGAGCCCGTCACGACGTTCGTGGCGCCGCAACCCACGCGCGACGACGAGTGGAACGACGAGAAACCCAAGTCGCGCAAGAAGATCGGCGTGTTCGCCGGTGCCGCGGCGGCGGTGGTCGTGATCGCTCTCGCGGCGATCTTCGTGTTCAAGCCGGAAACACCGGGCAAGGCGTCGGCGCAGCAGGGGCCCAGCTCCAGCGAACAGCCGACGTCGCAGAGCAGCACCGCCTCCAGTACACCGAGCAGCAGTGCTCCGGCGTCCAGCAGCAGCGCGGCGCCGAGCAGCCAGTCGAGTGCTCCGAAGCCAACCCAGGTCACGCAGCCGAACCAGCCCGCGCCGACCACCACACAACCGAAGCCGCAGCGGCAAACGCTTGCGTTCTCCCGTTACCTCAGCGGAAACGGCTGGCACTACAGCGGCACCTCGAACATCCCGGTCCCGGCGGGTTTCACCGTGGAGAACACCGGTGGTCTCGGCAAGCTCCTCGCGAACGCCGAGGCGAACACGAAGCCGTTGTACAGCTGCCAGATCAACAACTCCGAAGACCGGATGACCTCGTCGTCGAGCAACTGCGAGGGCCAGCGCGTCTACGACGCTCGTCCGCTCGGCTACGTCTTCACCGTGAAGCCGACGGACGTGAACGTGCTGCCGCTCTACCGCTGCAACGCGGGCGGCCACCACTTCGACTCGGTGGTGACCAACTGCGAGGGCGACCAGTACAAGAACGAGTTCATGCACGGCTGGGTCATCGCGTGACGCCCGCGGGCTCCAGGCCGACGGGGTCCGCGTTGTCGAACGTCTCGCGCGCCTCGGCGACCGACTCGTAGTTCTTCTGCGCCCACAACCGCAGCGCGGCCAGCGGCTCGGTGACGCTGCGCCCCAGCTCGGTCAGCTCGTACTCGACGCGCAACGGCACCGACGGGTAGACCGTGCGCGTGACGAGCCCGTCGCGCTCCAACGTGCGCAACGTCTGGGTGAGCATCTTCTGGCTGACGCCCTCCAACCGGCGTTTGAGCTCACCGAACCGCTTGGGCCCGTCCTCGAGGTCGCCGATCACCAGCGCCGTCCACTTGGACGCGACCATGTCCAGCAGGTCGCGGCACGGGCACATCTTGAGGTAAACGTCCCTGATCACAGCTAGTTTCTATCAGGTACCTAGTGCACAAGATAGTGCCTGGTTGTCAGAAGAGACCTCGTCTCCGAAGCTAGTACGCATGCGAGCGATCATCCAGAACGGGCTCAGCGGTCCGATCACCCTCACCGACGTGCCCAAGCCGGCGCCCCTCCCGACGGAGGTGCTGGTCAGGGTGCACGCGGCGGGGGTGAACCCGGTCGACTGGAAGACCCGCGC
The DNA here is from genome assembly GCF_011067745.1 of Lentzea alba. GTDB lineage: Bacteria > Actinomycetota > Actinomycetes > Mycobacteriales > Pseudonocardiaceae > Lentzea > Lentzea alba. Next base: position 373,560 of record NZ_JAAMPJ010000001.1, on the reverse strand, counting down.
GGGCAGCGGCATGGCCGGGCTGCAGACCTTCCCGTTCATCAACGGCTGGGACGTGTCCGGCGTCGTCGAGGAGGTCGGCTTCGGCGTCACGACGCTCAAGCCCGGCGACGAGGTCTACGGCATGCCGCGCTTCCCGCACGCCGCAAGCGCCTACGCCGAATACGTCACCGCCCCGTCCCGCCACTTCGCGCGGAAGCCGAAGGGCCTCACCCACGTCGAGGCGGCCGGGCTGCCGCTGGCCGCGCTCACCGCGTGGCAGATCCTGATCGACACCGCCGACCTGCAGCCGGGGCAGAAAGTGCTGATCACGGCGGCTGCGGGAGGTGTCGGCCATCTCGCCGTGCAGATCGCGAAGGCGCACGGCGCGTACGTGATCGGCACCGCACGCGAGCCCAAGCACGCGTTCCTGAAGGACCTCGGCGCCGATGAGGTGATCGACTACACGCGGGGCGACTACGAGGGCACCGACGTCGACGTGGTCGTCGACCTGGTCGGTGGCACGTCACCGCGGTCGGTGAAGCCCGGCGGGTTGTTCGTCGGGGTGCCGTCCGGAGTGGACAGCGCCATCCGCGACGACATCAGGACCAGCCCTATCCTGGTCGAGCCGGACCGCGCGGGGCTGGAGGCGATCACCGCGCTGGTCGAGTCCGGCGCGCTCCGGGTGCACGTCGACGCGACGTTCCCGCTGGCGGACGCCGGAAAAGCACATGCCCTGGGCGAGACTGGCCGCACCCAGGGCAAGATCGTGCTCGAAACGCTCTAGCGGCGCCAGGACGTCTTGCGACGGGCGGCGTCCCACACCAGCAGCGAGATGATGACCACGCCGGTCGCGACGAGGTAGATGTCCTCGGTGAGACCGTGGTGGTTGCCGATCAGCATCAGGAAGCAGAAGCCCGCGGAGAGCCAGCCGGCGATGCGCGTGCCCTTGGGGAACGACCCGTGCCAGCCCCACTCGTGCGACGGCTCCTCGTGAGGGTCGACGGCAGGACGCTTGTCCAGTTCCGAGGACGAAGCCACGGTTTCCTCCACTGCTCATCCGGATTACGAGGTCATCGTCGCACATGTGGCCGCGCACGGATGTGTGAGGTCGCGCGCGCTCGTCTTACGGGCGAGGTCGGGCGCCGATACGCTCGGCGCGGCCCACCCGTCCGATCTTCGAAGGCGCCTCGACTTGACCGGCTTCTCTCCCGCTGAGGCCTCCACCCCGGACACGTTCGCCCCCGTCGAGATCGGTCTGCACGGGGTGCGCAAGAGCTTCTCCGACCAGGTGGCGGTCGACGGCATCTCGCTGAACGTCCACGAGGGCGAGTTCTTCTCGGTGCTCGGCCCGTCCGGCTGCGGCAAGACCACGGTCCTGCGCATGATCGCCGGGTTCGTCGACCCGGACGAGGGCCGCATCGAGCTCGACGGCAACGACATGGTGGGCGTCCCTCCGTACCGGCGGGACGTCAACACCGTCTTCCAGTCGTACGCGCTGTTCCCGCACATGTCCGTGTGGGACAACGTCGCGTACGGCCTCAAGCGCAAGAAGGTCCGCGGCGACGAACTGAAGAAGCGCGTAGGGGAGCACCTCGAACTCGTGCGGTTGTCGCAGTTCGCCAAGCGCAGGCCCACGCAACTGAGCGGCGGTCAGCAGCAGCGCGTCGCCATCGCCCGTGCGCTCGCGGCCGGCCCACAGCTGCTTCTGCTGGACGAACCGCTAGGTGCGCTCGACGCCAAGTTGCGCAAGGAACTGCAGATCGAGCTGATGCGCATCCAACGCGAGGTCGGCACGACGTTCCTGTACGTCACGCACGACCAGGAAGAGGCACTGGTCCTCTCACACCGCATCGCCGTGATGAACGCGGGTAAGATCGAACAGGTCGGCTACCCCGAGGACGTCTACGAACGTCCCGCGACCCGGTTCGTCGCCGGGTTCATCGGCACGTCGAACATCCTGGACGCCGAGGTGTCCGGTGTGGACGGTGACATGGTCGCCCTGACAGCGCCAGGTGCCACCAACCTGCGCGCCAAGTTCTCCGGAAGCGTCAGTCACGGCAAGAAGGTCGCCGCGACCGTCCGCCCGGAGAAGGTGCACCTGTTCAACGAGACCGCCGAGCCGCCGACCGGCTGGTGCGTGCTGCAGGGCGTGGTCCACGACGTCGTCTACACGGGCGTTTCCACGCAGTTCGTGGTCGACACCCCCGGCGGCGAGCTCGTGGCGTTCGTGCAGAACGCCCAGCGCATCGACGACGCGGGCGCGCCCGGCCAGCCGGTCCGGATGGCGTGGGATCCCGCGTTCACCGTGCTGCTGGAGTCCTCGGATGGCTGAGCAGGTCCGGATCGCCCGGCTGTGGGACGTCGACAGCCCGCGGGTGACCCGCCGCACGATGCTCGGCTCGATGGCGTTCTTCGCGCTCGCGGCCTGCGCGGTCGGTCCGGCGCCGACCAGCAGCGGCGGTGCGAGCGGTACGGCCAAGGCCACGAACCTGCGCGACGAGCCCAAGCTCAACTTCTACAACTGGACCGACTACATCGCGCCGGAGACGTTGCCGGGCTTCCAGCAGCTCTCCGGCATCGAGGTCACCTACGACAACTTCTCCACCAACGACGAGATGGAAGCCAAGATCGCGTCCGGCCAGGCGGGCTACGACCTGGTCGTGCCGAGCGACAACTTCCTGCGCCGGTTCCTGCGGTCGGGCCTGCTCCAGCCGCTCGACCACGACGCGATCCCGAACCTCGCGAACCTGGAGCAGCGGTTCGTCGAGGCCGAGTACGACGCCGGCAACAGGTACTCCGTGCCGTGGGCCTGGGGCACCACGGGTCTCGCGTACTCGAAGTCGCAGATCGGCGGCGAGGTCACCGGGTTCGACGCCTACGACCTGCCGAACGCGCAGGGCCGCAGCTCGATCCTCGACGAGGCACGTGACGGCATGGCGATCGGCCTGCTCAAGCTCGGCCACGACCCGAACACCACCGACGCGAAGCAGATCGACGACGCCGCGAACTTCCTGCTGTCGTTGAAGAAGAAGCTCGGGCAGATCACCTCCGACGTGATCGAACCGCTGACGTCCGGCCAGGTCCGGCTGGCGCAGGCGTACTCCGGTGACGCGTTCCAGGCCCGCGAGACCAGCGAGGACGTCGGTTACGCCATCCCGGTCGAGGGCGGACTGTCCTACGTGGACCTTCTCGTCATCCCGAAGGACGCGCCGCACGCCGGGAACGCGCACAGGTTCATCGACTACGTCCTGGGCGCGGAAGTGGGTGCGGCGCTGTCCAACGCGGTGCGCTACGGCAGCCCCAACGCCGCCGCCAAGCCGTTGATCGACAAGGACCTGCTGAACGACCCGCTGGTCTACCCGTCGGATGAGCAGCTCAAGAAGCTCCCGTTCACCAAGGACCTCGGCGGCGACGTCGAGGCGCTCTACGCCGACGCGTGGACCAAGGTCAAGACCGGCTGACCGGGAAAGACCTCATGCCGCGGATCACCACCGAGTCGCGGAACGTCACCGGGCCCGTCTGGCGCAGGTCCGGCATCCGGCGGGCCAGCGCGCGGAACGCCACCTCACCCTCCATGCGCGCGAGCGTCGCGCCCAGGCAGTAGTGGATGCCGCTGGAGAACGCGAGGTGCTCCGGCTTGTGCACGCGCATGACGTCGAACTTGTGCGCCTCCGGGTAGACGTCCGGGTCGCGGTTCGCGGCGCCGAGGAGGAGCGTGATCATCTCGTCCTTGCCGATCCGGTCGACCTGCTCGTGCGCGATCCGGCTGGTCAGGTGCACCGGCGGCGCCCACCGCAGCGTCTCCTCGACGACCGCCGACGCGAGTTCCGGGTTGGCCTTGAAGAGCTTCCACTGCGACGGGTGGTCGAGCAGCGCACGGGTGCCGTTGCCGATCAGGTTCACCGTGGTCTCGAAGCCCGCGACCAGCAACAACACCAGCGTGCCGAGCATTTCGGCCGCGGTCAGCTTCTGCTCGGCCTCGGCGGCGACCAGCGAGCTGATCACGTCGTCACCGGGAGTCTTGCGGCGCTCGGAGATCAGCCGGTCGAACAGCGCGAGCACCTGGTCGTTGGCGTCGGCCATCGCCGCGGTGACGCCGGTGTCGAACGACTGGGCGACGAGCGCGCCGTAGTCGGCGAACTCGGCGGTGTCGGCGTCCGGAATGCCGAGCAGGTCGCTGATCACCGAGATCGGCAACGGTGCCGCGAAGTCCGCGATCAGGTCGAACTCGTCCTCGGTGAGCAACGCGTCGGCGACTTTCTCGACGCGGGCGCGGTACTCGTCGATCTTCTTCGGGCTGAACGCCGGCATGGCGAGCCGGCGCAGCCGGGTGTGGTCCGGCGGATCCAGTTCCAGGAACGACTCCGGCAGCAGCCCGCTGTTGGCCGGATAACTGCCGTCGGCGAAGCGGACGCCGAACCGCCGGTCACGCAGGACCTTGTTGGCCAGCGAGTGACTCGTCGTCACCCACATACCGCCGTCGCGGGTCAACGGTCCGTGCGCGCGCAGCCGTTCGTAGATCGGATACGGGTCTTCATGACCGGTCAGCTGTTCCAACATTCGCTACCCCCTCGAACACCGTGGTCAGCACGAACCGGGGAGCGTCCAACGGCGCGAGGCGGCCGCAGTTGATCGCTTCCCAGGCGTTGAAGAGCCCGGCGTAGAGGGTGTGCAGGATCCACCACGCGGGCAGGTCGGCGCGCAGGCGTGAGCCCTGCAGCCGGGTGATCAGGTCGAGCACGGGCCGGTCCATCTCCTCGATGCGGCGCCTGATCTCGTCGTCGCGCTCCAGACCGGGGAAGCGGAGCAGGAACTCCACCCGCGGGCCGAGCGCGACCAGCCGCGTGATGAGGTCCTCGATCGCGTCGTCGCGGCTGAAGTCCACGTGGGACGACACGGAGTCGATCAGGTCGAGCGCGTCGTTCGCGACGGCGCGGACCAGCGCCGTCCGCGTGGGAAAGCGCTTGTGGAGTGTGGTCCTGCCGACACCGGCTGCTCGTGCGACATCACCCAGGGACGCGGTCGGGTCCTTGAGCAGCACCGATGTCGCGGTGTGGAGCAGGTGAACACTCATGTTCACAACGGTACATGAATGTTCAGCTGGCATGATCTGCGTTTGTGTCGCGACGCTGGCTGAAGGCCAACGCCCTGCTCACGCCCACCGGGTTGTGGCTGGGGATTTTCCTGCTCGCGCCGTTGTGGGTCGTCGTCCAGTTCAGCTTCGCCACGCGGGACACCGGTGTCGCCCGCGCGGTGCTGCCGTGGACGGCGCAGGCCTACCTGACGGCGCTCGATCCGGCGTTCCTGCCGATCTTCGGCCGGACCCTCGTTTACGCGGTGGCGACGACGATCGCCTGTCTGCTGCTGGGGTTCCCGCTCGCGTGGTTCATCGCGCGTCACGGCGGCCGATTTCGGACCGTGCTGCTCGCGGCCGTCCTCATCCCGTTCTGGTCGAGCTATCTCGCGCGGATCTACGCGTGGAAGGCACTGCTGGACGGTGAGGGCTTGGTCAACACCGTGCTCGGGTGGGTCGGGTTGGACCGCGACGGCGGTTTCCTGCTCACGCACGGAGCGGTGATCCTCGGCCTGACGTATGGCTTCTTGCCGTTCATGGTGTTGCCGCTGTACGTGGCGTGCGAGCGTTTCGACTTCCGGCTCGTGGAGGCGTCGTTCGACCTCGGCCACGGGCGGGTGTCGACGTTCTTCCGGATCGTGCTGCCGGGTGTGTTCACGGGCGTGCTGGCCGGGTCGTTGCTGGTCCTGGTGCCCGCGGCGGGTGACTTCGTGACGCCGAAGCTGCTCGGCGGTGTGGACCAGTCGACGTTCGGGTCTGTGATCGACGACCAGTTCCGCGGCGGCAACAACTGGCCGCTGGGCTCGGCGATGGCCGTGCTGCTGCTCGTGCTGGTGGTGCTCGTGCTGCTCCTGCGCGGACGGCGTGGGGAGGACGTGCTGTGAACCGTCGTCCGTGGGTGCTCGGGCTCGTCGTCGCGCTGGTCTTCCTGTTCCTCTACGCACCGATCGCGTGGCTGGCCCTCGCGTCGTTCAACTCGTCGCGGTCGCTCAGCCGTATCAGCGGGTTTTCGACGCAGTGGTACGCCGAGCTGTTCGACGACACGCGCGTGTTGGCGTCGTTGCAACTGACGCTGCAACTGGCGCTGGCGTCCGCGGTGATCTCGACGGTGATCGGGACGCTGGCGGCGTTCGGACTGCGGCGGGCGTTCCCCGGTCGCGGGCTGTGGACCGTGTTGTTGTCGCTGCCGCTGGTGGTCCCCGAGGTCGTCATGGGCGTGGCGATGCTGGGGTTCTTCGTGAAGCTCGCCGGCGTTCCGCTCGGGTTCGGGGCACTGCTGTTCGCGCACGTGGCGTTCTCGCTGAGCTTCGTGGTCGTGGTGGTGCGGTCGCGGGTGTCCGGAATGGACGTCCGGATGGAGGAGGCCGCCGCCGACCTCGGTGCTTCTCCGTGGACGGCCTTCCGGACCGTGACGCTGCCGCTGGTGGCGCCCGCCGTGGTGGCCGGTGCGGCGTTCGCGTTCCTGCTGTCGTTCGACGACGTGGTGATCTCGTCGTACCTGACCGGTGTCGGGTCGACGACGTTGCCGGTGTTCGTCTACGCGCAGGCTTCGAAGCGCGGCATCTCGCCGGAGATCGTGGCGCTGTCGACGTTGATGGTGACGGCGACCGCGCTGTTGTTGATCATCGGTGTGGTCGTCGCCTCGTGGCGGGCCAGGAGAGCCGGATCCACCGCTGAGTTGGTCTGATCGTCAACTTTCGTCGCGCGAATTCGATACTCCAGCGTGCCGCGCGGACATGGGACCTCTCGTAGCTTGAGAGCGTGATTACTGCTGTGCGGACCAGGGCTGAGGCGCTGCTCGCCGACACCCGGGCCCGGCTCCACGCGCTGACCCCCGTGCGCGTCGTCGGCGACGCCATCATCGTGCTCGCCGCGATCCTGCTGGACCTCTGGCCGGGTCCGTGGGCCGAGGCGAAGCCGTCGGGCTGGGCGCTGGTCGCGTACGTCGCCGTCTACCTGGTGCTGATGCCGTTGCGGCACGTGCTGCCGGCGACGGCCATGATCGTGGGAGCGGCGATTCCGGGCACGGGACCCGCGTTGGTGGTCGTGCTGAGCTACACGGCCGGGCGCCGGATCGAGTCGTGGGTCAAGGCGGTGGTGTCGACCACGATCACGTTCGTCGTCGTGGTGCTGCTGTGGGACTGGGGCACGCGGCCGCTCGACATCGAACCGGTCTACGGGATGCTCATCCTGATCACGATCTTCGGCGTCGGCGTGGCGCTGCCGTTCCTCGTGGGCCGGTACCTCGCGCAACGCGAGGCGCTGGTGCAGGCGATGCAGGACCGCGAGGCCCGGATGCACGGCGAGAACCGGATGATCTCCCGGCAGGTCCGCCTGCGGGAACGCAGCCGCATCGCCCAGGACATGCACGACAGCCTCGGGCACCGGCTGTCGCTGATCTCGGTGCACGCGGGCGCGCTGGCACTCGACCCGTCGCTGGGAGACAAGCAGCGCGAGGCGATCGGGGTGCTGCGCTCGGCGGCGTTGACCGGCATGGAGGAACTGCGCGCGATCATCGGCGTGCTGCGGGCCGAGGACGGTCCCGACGACGACCCCGCGACACGGACCGTGGAGTCCATCGACTCGTTGGTGGGCGACGCGCGCAAGGCCGGTGTGTTGGTGTCGTTGGTGCGTGGTGGGCAGTCGCACCCGTTGCCGTCGAGGGTGTCGCACGCGGCGTACCGGGTGGCGCAGGAGGGCCTGACCAACGCGTCCAAGCACGCGCCGGGGGCCGCGGTGCAGGTCACCGTGAAGTACGAACCGGACGCGCTGGTCGTGGAGGTGCGCAACAACCCGTCGCGCAACGGTTCGGCGGCCCGCGAACCGGGCGTCGGCCTGATCGGGCTGACCGAGCGCGTGCGCGTGGCGGGCGGCATCCTGCACGTCGGCGCGCTGCCGTCGGGCGGCTTCCGGATCGCGGCGGTGCTGCCCTACGAGGAGACCTCGCTGCCGGACGAGCCGGAGGACGAGCAGGACGAGACCGAGTCGCCGCGGCGGATCCGCAAGTGGGCGGGCATCGGCTCGATCGCGGGTGCGTCGATCGTGCTGGCCGTCATCATCGGCGGCTTCACCTACCTCGGCGCGCAGCCGGTGACCGAGGTCGTCTCGCAGGAGAACCTCGACAAGATCCAGGTAGGGCAGTCGGAGGCCGACGTGCTGAAACTGCTGCCGGCCGGCGACGAACCCCTGGTGGCGGCCGGTGAACGCAAGTCGCAGGCCGCTCCCGAACCACCGGGCGCCCGATGCGTCTACCACGTCACCGACGAGCAGTCGTTCCTCGCCAAGGGCACCAGAGTGGTGCGTTTCTGCTTCCGGGACGGCAAGCTGGTCGAGAAGAAGATCCACGTGCAGAGGAACAATCCATGATCCGGGTGCTCATCGCCGACGACGAGCCGCTGATGCGCGCGGGCATCAAGGCCATTCTCGGCACCGCTGACGACATCGAGCTGGTGGCCGAGGCGGGCGACGGCCGCGAGGCGGTGCAGATCGTCCGCGAACGCCGCGTCGACGTGGCGGTGCTGGACATCCGCATGCCACGCATGGACGGCCTGGCGTGCGCGCGCGAACTGCGCACCGTCGCGCCCACGGTCCGGGTCGTGATGCTGACGACGTTCGGCGAGGACGAGAACATCGTGCGCGCCCTGTCCGACGGCGCCGCCGGGTTCCTGCTGAAGGACTCCGCGCCCGAGGAACTGCTGCGGGCGGTGCGCGCGGTCAACAACGGCGAGGCCTACCTGTCGCCGATGGTCACCTCGCGGGTGGTCGGCATGGTGGCGACCTCCGGGCAGCCGAAGCGGCAGGAGGCGCAGAAGGCCGTCGCGGGGCTGACCGAGCGCGAGGTCGAGGTGCTGGCGCTGCTCGGCCAAGGCATGTCGAACGCGGACGTCGGCGCCAAGCTGCACATGTCCGAAGCGACCGTGAAGACCTACGTGTCTCGTCTACTGGCCAAACTAGGCCTCACCAACCGCGTCCAAGCCGCCCTGCTGGCCCGAGACGCAGGCCTCGCGAGCTGACCATGGGGGGCACATTCATGGACCTCAGGTCCATGAATGTGCCCCCCATGGCACGAGAGAGGCCGTTCGGGTGACACCCGAACGGCCTCAAACGTCTCATGCGGCTAAGCGTGGCTTCGCCTGCCCGTTACCAGGCGGTAGATGCCCAGCAAGATCAGCGAGCCGACGATGGCGAGCAGCCACGTCCGCAGGTCGAAGAACGAACCCAGATCGGTTGCGAAGAGCGCGGATCCGATGAAACCACCGAGAATCGCGCCGACGATGCCGAGCAGCATCGTGATGATGAAGCCGCCGGGGTCGTTACCAGGCATGATGGCCTTGGCGATGGCGCCGGCCAGCAAGCCGAGCACGATCCATCCGAGGATGCCCACGGAGAGTCTCCTTCCATCCACTTGTCGAGGATGGAATGCCCACTAAGAGGCGACTTCACGCCTCCAAAACCGCTCCGTTATCAAAGTAGCGGGCTGTGCCGGGCTCTCAGGCACTCTCCGGAACAATGAGGGGCGATGAGTACTCCACGCACTGTCCTGATCCTGGGATCGACCGGCTCCGTCGGCACCCAGGCGCTCGACGTCATCCGGCGCAACCGCGACCGCTTCCAGGTCGTCGGGCTCGGCGCGGGTGGGCGTCAGCTGGACCTGCTCAAACAGCAGGCAGCCGAGTTCGACGTGCCCGTGGTGGCCGTCGCGAACGGCGCTGAGGTTCCCGGCGTCAAGACGTTGACCAGCATGGTCGACCTGATCGAGGCGGCACCCGCGGACGTCGTGCTCAACGGCATGGACGGCTCGCGCGGTCTCGAGCCGTCGCTCAAGGCGCTGGAGAGCGGTGCCACGCTCGCGCTCGCCAACAAGGAGTCGCTCATCGCGGGCGGGCCGCTCGTGCTGAAGGCGGCCAAGCCCGACCAGATCGTGCCGGTCGACTCGGAGCACTCGGCGCTCGCGCAGTGTCTGCGGGGTGGCACGCCGCACGAGGTGCACAAGCTGGTGCTCACGGCGTCCGGCGGGCCGTTCCGCGGCAGGACGCGGGACGACCTGAAGGACGTCACGGTGCAGCAGGCGATGGCGCACCCGACGTGGTCGATGGGCCAGGTCGTCACCATCAACTCGGCGAACCTGGTGAACAAGGGCCTGGAGCTGATCGAGGCGCACCTGCTGTTCGGGGTGCCGTACGACCGCGTCGACGTCGTGGTGCACCCCCAGTCCATCATTCACTCGATGGTGACCTTCACCGACGGCTCGACGCTGGCCCAGGCGTCGCCGCCGGACATGCGGCTGCCCATCTCGCTGGGCCTCGGATGGCCCGAGCGCGTCGCCGGTGCCGCGGCCGCCTGTACCTTTGACACCGCCACCTCGTGGACGTTCGAACCCCTGGACAGCGTCACGTTCCCGGCGGTCGAGCTGGCACGGCAGGCGGGTGTGGCAGGTGGCTGCCTGCCCGCGATCTACAACGCCGCGAACGAAGAGGCACTCGCCTGTTTCGTCGCGGGCAACACGTCGTTCCTGTCGATCGTGGACACCATCGGCCAGGTTCTCGGCGAGGCGAACGAATGGCAGAAGGACCCCGCTGACGTGGCGGAGGTGCTGGCCGCCGAGGACTGGGCACGCGCACGTGCCCGCGAGCTGGTTGGAAGGAACTGAACTTCTCGTGAACACATTCGTCAACATCCTCGGGGTGCTGCTGTTCGCGTTCGGCATCGCGGCGTCGATCGCGCTGCACGAGTTGGGGCACCTGGCGACCGCCAAGGCCTTCGGCATGAAGGTCACCCGCTACTTCATCGGCTTCGGCCCGAAGCTCTTCTCGTTCCGCAAGGGCGAGACCGAGTACGGCCTGAAGGCGATCCCGGCCGGTGGCTTCTGCGAGATCACCGGCATGACGGCGCTCGAGGACGTGCACCCGGACGACAAGCCGCGCGCCTTCTACAACCAGAAGGTCTGGAAGCGCGTCGTCGTGCTCTCGGCGGGCTCGATCACGCACTTCATCCTCGGGTTCATCATCCTGCTGATCCTCGCGATGTCGCTGGGCCTGCCGAACAACAAGGACCTGCCGGTCCTCGCCCAGATCACGCCGTGCGTGCAGGACCACACCGTCGGCCTCGACGCGCCGTGCGCGCCCGGTGCCCCCGCCCCGGCCAAGGACGCCGGCCTGCAGGCGGGCGACGAGGTCACGTCCATCGCGGGCAAGCCCATCGCGACGTGGTCGGACATGCTCCGGATCACCCGCGACCTGAACGGGCCCACCGAGTTCAAGGTGCTGCGCGACGGCAAGGAGGTCGCCCTCACGGTGAACGTGCCGCAGGTCACCCGCGAGGTCACCGACGGCAAGGGCGGCCGTGAGGTCAAGAAGGTCGGCGCCATCGGCGTCACCTGGCAGCAGAACTTCACCTACAACCCGATCGAGGCGATCCCGGCCTCGCTGGCGTTCACCGGCGACATGTTCGTGAACACCTGGAAGGGCCTCATGCGCTTCCCGGAGCGCATCCCGGCCGTGGTCAAGGCCATCGGCGGCGGCGAACGCGACCTCGACACCCCGATCTCCGTCGTGGGTGCGTCGCGCCTGGGCGGTGACGCCGCGGAGCGCGGGCTGTGGGCGTTCTTCATCCTCATGCTGGCGGGCCTGAACTTCTTCGTCGGTGTGTTCAACCTCCTGCCGCTGTTGCCGCTTGACGGTGGTCACATCGCCGTCAACCTCTACGAACGGGTGCGAGACTGGATTCGGAAGCTGCGCGGCAAGCCCGCCGGCGCCCCGGTCAACTACATGCGCCTGTTGCCGCTCACCTACGTGGTCATCTTCATCGGCGGCGCCATCACGCTGCTGACCGTGACCGCCGACATCGTCAACCCGATCAGGTTGCAGTAGTGATTTACGGAAAGGTGCACAACCCATGAGTGACGGCGTGATGCTCGGAATGCCGGCACTGCCGCCGCCGGTGCTGTCGGAACGTCGCAAGACCAGGCAGCTGATGGTGGGCAACGTCGGTGTCGGCAGCGAGTTCCCCGTCTCCGTCCAGTCGATGACGACGACCCTGACGTCGGACGTCAACGCGACGCTGCAGCAGATCGCGGAACTCACTGCGGCCGGCTGCGACATCGTCCGGGTCGCCTGCCCCTCGCAGGACGACGCGGACGCGCTGCCCGCGATCGCCAGGAAGTCCCAGATCCCGGTGATCGCCGACATCCACTTCCAGCCGAAGTACGTCTTCGCCGCCATTGAGGCTGGTTGTGCCGCGGTGCGCGTGAACCCCGGCAACATCCGCAAGTTCGACGACCAGGTCAAGGAGATCGCGGCCGCCGCCCGCGATCACGGCACGCCGATCCGCATCGGCGTCAACGCGGGTTCGCTGGACCCGCGGCTGCTGCAGAAGTACGGCAAGGCCACCCCGGAGGCCCTCGCCGAGTCGGCGATGTGGGAAGCCTCGCTCTTCGCGGAGCACGACTTCCACGACATCAAGATCTCGGTGAAGCACAACGACCCCGTGGTCATGGTGCGCGCGTACGAACTGCTGGCCGAGCAGTGCGACTACCCGCTGCACCTGGGTGTCACGGAGGCCGGCCCGGCCTTCCAGGGCACCATCAAGTCCGCGGTGGCCTTCGGCGCCCTGCTGCGCCAGGGCATCGGCGACACCATCCGGGTGTCGCTGTCCGCCCCGCCGGTCGAGGAGATCAAGGTCGGCCACCAGATCCTCCAGTCCCTGAACCTGCGTCCGCGCAAGCTGGAGATCGTGTCCTGTCCGTCCTGCGGCCGCGCCCAGGTCGACGTGTACACGCTCGCCGAGCAGGTCACGGCCGGTCTGGAGGGCATGGAGGTGCCGCTGCGCGTCGCCGTCATGGGCTGCGTCGTGAACGGCCCCGGCGAGGCCCGCGAGGCCGACCTGGGTGTCGCGTCCGGCAACGGCAAGGGCCAGATCTTCGTGAAGGGCAAGGTCATCAAGACCGTGCCCGAACACGCGATCGTGGAAACCCTCATCGAGGAGGCCATGCGCCTCGCCGAGGAGATGGAACCCGTCGAAGGCGGCACCCCAGCCGTCACCGTCGGCTAGCTGAGATGTTGATGAGGGGAGCTTTCATAAACCTGACGTTTATGAAAGCTCCCCTCATCAACGTCCACGCGGGTGCGGATGGTCACGGGCGGTAGGCACTGTTGGCTGATGCCACACGTACGTCTTATCTGGCACGCTAGGTGACGTGCTGAGGCTTGCCGGAGCGCGCGTACTCGACGAGCGCGACCTGATCGACGTGCGCGGGGTCTTCGACAACGACCCCGTGGCCGCGTGCATGGTCGCGGCCAGGGTGGAAGTCGCCGGCCTCGACCCGTGGCGGCTCGGCGGCGAGATGTGGGGCTCGGATTCCCGGCCGTTGCGCGGCCGCGTCGACGGCCTCTGCTTCTCCGGCCCGAACCTGATCCCGCTCAAGGGCAGTGCCTCGGCGATGCGCATGTTCGCCGATCGGGCCAGGCGCCGCGGCCGGATGTGCTCCAGCCTGGTCGGCCCCGCCGAGCAGGTACTGACGCTGTGGGACGAGCTGCAGCCCGACTGGGGTCCGGCCCGTGAGGTGCGCGGCGACCAGCCGTTGATGGCGATCTCCAGCAGCCCGAAGGTCACCCCGGACCCGCTTGTCCGCCAGGTCCGGCCGAGCGAGCTCAGCCGGTACCTGCCGGCCGCCATCTCGATGTTCATCGAAGAGGTCGGCATCGACCCGTGCGCGGAGGACGGCGGCGCGGGCTACCGGGCCAGGGTCTCCGAGCTGATCGCCGCCGGCCGGGCGTTCGCCAGGTTCGAACACGGCGAGGTCGTCTTCAAGGCCGAGATCGGCGCGATGTCGTCGCGGGTCGGCCAGATCCAGGGCGTCTGGGTGCGCCCGGACCGCCGCGGCGAAGGCATCGGCACCGCGGGCACGGCCGCCGTGGCGGACCGGCTCATCCGCGTGCTCAACCGCACAGCCAGCCTTTACGTCAACGGCTACAACCACGTCGCGCAGGCCTCCTACCGCCGAATCGGGTTCGAACAGGTCGGGCAATACGCCACGGTCCTCTTCTGAACGGGCATACTCGCGCGGGTGCGCCTTCTCGCGACGATCACGGTGGTGCTGGTGACGGTGAGCGGCTGCGGCCTGTTCAAGTCGGAACCAGGAGCGCCGGAGATCACCAACGAATTCCTGGCGAAGCTCGCGTCCGGTGACGTGCAGGGTGCCGCCGGGCTGACCGACAACCCGAACGACGCCAAGGAGACCCTGGAGAAGTTCCGGGGCGCGTTGAAGCCCGAGGGGCTCTCCAGCAAGGTCGACCAGATCCGCAAGAACGGTGACACGGCCTCCGAGGCGAGCGTGAGCCTCGACTGGGACCTCGGCAAGAACCGCCACTGGACCTACCCGACCAAGTTCGACGTGCGCCAGGAAGGTGACACGTGGAAGGTGCACTGGGCGTCGTCGGTGGCGCATCCCAAGCTCGCGCCGCAGCAGTCCATCGCGGTCACCGAGCTCAAGCCCGACCCTGCGCCGGTGCTCGACCGCGACGGCACGCCGTTGCTGGCCCCCGAACGCGTCGTCTCGGTGCTGCTCGTCGCGAAGGAGGCCGGTGACGTCCCGGCCGTCGCGAAGGCGCTGGCGGACGCGCTGAACCCGCTGGACAAGGCGATCACCCAGCAGACGATCACCGAGGGCGTCGGCAAGACCCCCGACGGCCAGGCCTACCAGGTCGCGGCGCTGCGGGACCCGGACTACCAGGTGGTCAAGCCGAAGATCTACGAACTGCCCGGTGTGCGATTCAGCTCGCAGACGTCACTGCTCGCGCCCACCCGCACCTTCGGCTCCCAGGTGCTGCCCGCCGTGCGCAAGCTGGTCGAAAACGACATCGCGGGCCAGGCGGGCTTCCGGATCGCGACCGTCGACGCGCAGGGCACCGAGGTCGACGAGCTGACCTCGAAGGCCCCCGAGCCGGCCAAGGCCGTGAACATCGCGCTGTCGCGGGCGATCCAGGCCGCCGCCGAGGACGCCGTCGAACCGATGACGCAGCCCACGGTGCTGGTGGCCATCCAGCCGTCGACCGGCGACATCCTCGCCGTCGCGCAGAACGACCTGGCCGACGCCCAGGGCGCCATCTCGCTGACCGGCCGGTTCCCGCCGGGCTCGACGATGAAGGCCGTGACCGCGCTGGCCGCCATCGGGTCCGGCAAGGTCACCGCCGAGACCCCGCTGCCGTGTCCCGGCAAGACCACCATCGACGGACGGCGGATCGTGCCGAACTCCAGCGAGTTCGACAAGGGCACGATTCCTCTCCGCAGCGCCTTCGCGTTCTCCTGCAACACGACGTTCGCGCAGCTCGCCGTCGACATGCCGGCGGACCTGCTGACGAACAGCGCGCTGTCGCTCGGTCTCGGCGTCGACTTCGACGTCGCGGGCCTGACCACGATCACCGGGTCCGTGCCGCCCGCGACCGACGTCGTGGAACGGGCCGAGGACGCGTTCGGTCAGGGCAAGGTGCTGGCCTCGCCGTTCGGCATGGCGCTGGTGAGCGCGTCCATCGCGAAGGGCTCGATGCCGGTGCCGCAGCTGGTCCGCGGCAAGGAGACCAAGGCGGACAAACAGCCGACTCCGCCGACGGCCGCCGTGCTCGACCCGGTGCGGCAGATGATGCGCGAGGTCGTCGACTACGGCACCGCGCCGCAGCTCAAGCCTTACGGCGACGTGCGCGGCAAGACCGGTACCGCGCAGTTCGGCGACGGCGTGCATTCACACGGGTGGTTCATGGGCTACCGGGGTGATCTCGCGTTCGCGACGCTGGTGCTCAGCGGGGAGACCTCGACTCCGGCCGTGGACGTGGCGGCGAGGTTCCTCAAGGCGGTGCCGTGATGACGGTGCCGCCGCCTGAGGCCCGCGGCGAGGCGCCGCGAGAACCAGTCGTGACCTCTCAGGACGAGATGCTGCGGGAGTAACTGATCCGCAGCGGGGATCTCGTCCCTGCTGAAGGCGATCGAGGCATTCTGGCCGCGCCGCCGATCAAGTCGGACGGTGACATCTCGACACAGCTGCAGTGGCAGCGAGAGGACAGGTTCTGATCGGCCACGATCCGCTCGCCCTGAGGAAACCGGCGTGCGGACCTGCACGCCTTCGTCGCCTACGACAAGCGTCTGCTCGCCGCCGCTGACGAGGTAGGACTCCTGACCGTGGCCCCCGGCGCGGACGGCTAATCTGGGGAGCATGGCCGTTCGTTCTGTCTTGCAACCCGGTGTGCAGTCACCGCGTCGTCAGGTGCCGTCGCGCATCGTGCGTCCCGAGTACGTGGACAAGCCCGCACCGACGCGCGGCAACGACCCGTGGGTGCAGACGCCGGAGATCATCGAGGCCATGCGGATCGCGGGCCGCCTTGCCGCCCAGGCGTTGCAGGAGGCCGGCAAGGTCGTCGTTCCCGGCGTTACGACGGACGAGATCGACGCGGTGGCGCACGAGTTCCTGTGCGACAACGGCGCGTACCCGTCGACGCTCGGCTACCGGGGCTTCCCGAAGTCGTGCTGCACCTCGCTGAACGAGGTCATCTGCCACGGCATCCCGGACTCCACGGTCGTCGAGGACGGCGACATCGTGAACATCGACGTCACCGCGTTCATCGGCGGCGTGCACGGCGACACGAACGCCACGTTCCTCGCGGGCAACGTCTCCGAGGAGAACAGGCTGCTGGTCGAGCGCACGCACGAGGCGACCATGCGGGCGATCAAGGCCGCGAAGCCCGGCCGTGAGATCAACGTCATCGGCCGCGTCATCGAGGCCTACGCGAACCGCTTCGGCTACGGCGTCGTCCGCGACTTCACCGGCCACGGCATCGGCCGCGACTTCCACAGCGGCCTCGTGGTCCTGCACTACGACGAGCCGTCGATGAAGACGGTGCTCGAACCCGGCATGACGTTCACGATCGAGCCGATGATCACGCTCGGCGGTTACGAGCACGACATGTGGGACGACGGCTGGACCGTCACCACCCAGGACAAGAGCTGGACCGCTCAGTTCGAGCACACCATCGTCATCACCGACACCGGCTCGGAGATCCTCACAGTCTGCTGACCACGGCCTTCAGCGCGGCCGCGACCGTCGAGGGCGACGTCGCGGCCGCCAGGTGGTGCGACTCGACGCGTTCGACGGGCCAGCCCAGCTCCTCGGCCTTGTTCGCGGCGTCCTCGTAGAACGACGACAGCAGCACGTACCCGCACGGCCCGGACCACTCGACGACCGGGCGTTGCTCCTTCAGGAACTCCCACGGCACCTCGGGCGCCTCGTCGCGCATCTCCTCGCGCAGTTCGGCGGGCACCAGCTTCAGCGGGTCCGAGTCGAACCACCGGTCCCAGCGCGGCAGCCTGCCGTCCCGCACCGAGGCCTTGATCTGGCGCACCAGGGCCGGGTCGACGGTCTCGCGCCACGCCTTGCCCGGCGTCGGCAGGTCGGAGTCGAGGAACACCAGGCCGGCTACGTCCAGCTCCAGCGCGTCGGCGAAGCCCGGCAGCAACGGTCCCGCGCCGCTGTGGCCCACGAGCACGAGCTGCCCGTCGACCCCGGCGTCCTCCAGGGCGTCCGCGAAAGCGCCGATCAGCCGCTGGTGCACCGGTGCCTCGTTGACGGTCATCTGCAGGTCGACCAGCAGCACTTCCACCCCGTCGGAGGCCAGTTCGTCGGCGAGCGGTCGCATGCTCGACGGGCCGAGGAACGGGCTGTGCATGAGCACGACGGTGGGCATGCCCGTGATGATGGCAGCATTGGCGTCCATGCGGGGCGCGATGTTGATCTGTGGGACGACCTCGGACGCGGGCAAGAGCGTCCTGGTCGCCGGTCTGTGCCGGTTTCTGGCTCGCCAGGGTGTCGACGTCGTGCCGTTCAAGGCGCAGAACATGTCGAACAACTCGTTCGTCACGCTCGACGGCGGTGAGATCGGGCGCGCCCAGGCGTTGCAGGCGCGGGCGGCGTTCAAGGAGCCCAGCGTGCGGTTCAACCCGGTGCTGCTGAAGCCGGGCAGTGATCGCACGTCGCAGGTCGTCGTGCTGGGCAAGGCCGTCGGCGAGGTCTCGGCGCTGAGTTACCGCGAACGCAAGCAGCAGCTGCTCGGCACCGTGTTGTCCACTTTGGACTCGCTGCGGCGCGACCACGAGGTCGTCGTCTGCGAGGGGGCGGGCTCGCCGGCCGAGATCAACCTGCGCGCCGACGACATCGCGAACATGGGCCTGGCGACGCGGGCCGGCCTGCCGGTGCTCGTCATCGGCGACATCGACCGCGGCGGGGTGTTCGCGCACCTCTTCGGCACGGTGGCGGTGCTGGACGCGGCCGACCAGGCGTTGGTCTCGGGGTTCGTCATCAACAAGTTCCGCGGCGATCAGCGCCTGCTCGAACCGGGCCTGCACCAGCTCCGGGCGCTGACCGGGCGACCCGTGCTCGGCGTGCTGCCGTGGCGTGAGGAGCTGTGGCTCGACGCCGAGGATTCGTTGTCCTACAACGCCGATGGTGTGATCGGGAGGCCCCAGCCGCCGGTCAGGGACTGGTTGCGCGTCGCCGTGATCCGGTTGCCGCGCATCTCCAACGCCACCGACGTCGAGGCGCTGGCGTGCGAACCCGGCGTGTCCGTGCGGTTCGTGACCGAGCCGTCCCGGCTGGCGGACGCGGACCTGGTCGTGCTGCCCGGCTCCAAGGCCACCGTCTCGGATCTCGCGTGGCTGCGCGAAACCGGCCTGGCGACCGCGATTGCGCGGTTCGACGGCCCGGTGCTCGGCATCTGCGGCGGGTTCCAGATGCTGTCCAAGCGCATCGAGGACGACGTCGAGTCCGGTGACGGAGTCGTGACCGGGCTGGGTCTGCTGGACGTCGACATCCGCTTCCAGCCCGCGAAGACCCTGGCCAACCCGTCGAGCGTCGCGTGGGACGAACCCGTCACCGGCTACGAGATCCACCACGGTCAGGTCGTCCGCAGCACCGAGAACCCGTTCGTCGGTGACGAAGGTGCGGCGACCGACCGCGTCCTCGGCACCCACTGGCACGGCCTGCTGGAGAACGACGCGTTCCGCCGCAAGTTCCTGCGGTGGGCCGCCTCGTGCGCGGGCAGGGACTTCGAGCCGGGCGAGGTGAGCTTCCAGGCCGCCCGCGAGGCCCAGCTGGACCTGTTGGGCGACCTGGTGGCGGAGAACCTCGACACCAAGGCCGTCATCGACCTGCTGGAACGAGGAGCTCCGGCCGGACTTCCGTTCGTGCCGCCCGGCGCGCCGTCAGCTGCGGGATAGCGAGCCCCAGCAACACGAGCCCGCCGGCTGCCGCCCGCAGCACGGTCAGGTCCTCGCCGAGGAACGCCCACGCCGAGAACATCCCGAACACCGGCACCAGCAAGCCGTACGGCGCCACCACCGATCCCTCGTACCGGCGCAGCAGGAAGCCCCAGAGACCGAACGCGAGCAGCGTCGAGATCCACGAGACGTAGGCGAGCGCGCCCACCCCGGTCCAGTTCAGCCGCCCGAGCGCCGACACGTCCTCGGTCAGGAAGGACAGTGCGAACAGCGGCAGCACCGCCACCGCGCTCACCCACACCATGAACTGCAGCGCGTCCGGCGGCCGGGCGTACCGCATCAGCACGTTCGCCACGCCGAAGCACACCGCCGCCGCGATCACCAGGAGGAACCCGAGCAGCGGCGAGGACTTCCCGTAGTCCCACGCGATCACGCCGATCCCGGCCACCGCCAGTGCCGTCCCGGTGATCTGCACCGGACGCGGCCGTTCCCGCAGCACTACGGCGGCGAACAGGACCGTGAAGATCACCTGGCTCTGCAGCACCAGTGACGACAGCCCGGCGGGCATGCCGGCGCTGAGGGCGATGAACATGAAGCTGAACTTCGCGACGCCCAGCACCAGGCCGACCGCGATGATCCAGCGCCAGGGCACCGTCGGCCGGCCCACGAAGAAGATCGCGGGCACCGCGGCCGCGAGGAAGCGCAGGGCGGAGAACAGCAGCGGCGGGAACTCGCCCAGACCGATCTTCAGCACGACGAAGTTGAAGCCCCAGATGACGGCGACGAGCAGGGCGAGCAGGACGTGGCGGGGACTCATGTGGTCAAGCTTGCGCGAGCTAACTATTAAGCACCAGTTCCGCTTCCTTAGCTGATGGGTTTAGCATTGCTACATGCTTGATCTGGGAAGGCTGAAGGCGTTGCACGCCGTGGCTGCCTACGGCACGGTCGGTGCCGCGGCGGAAGTGCTCGGCTACACCCCGTCCGCGGTCTCGCAGCAGATCGCCAAGCTGGAACGCGAGACCCGCACCACGCTGCTCGAACGCCAGGGCCGCGGGGTCCGCCTCACCGATGCCGCGCTGCTGCTCGCCGACACCGCGGGTCAGGTCCTCAAGCTGGTCGAAGAGGCCGAGGTGGCCCTGGAGGAACAACGCGGCACCGCGATCGGCCGCCTGTGCGTCGGCTCGTTCGCCACGGCGGCGCGCGGCCTGCTGCCGGACGTCCTGGCCGGCCTGATGGAGCAGCACCCGGCGTTGGACGTCCGGCTGACGGAGGTCGACCCGCCGGAAGCCACCGAGGCGGTGGCGCGCGGTGAGCTCGACCTGGCGATCGTCCACGACTGGCAGAACGCTCCGCTTCCGGTGCCCGAGTCGCTGTCGCGGATGAAGATCTGCGAGGACATCGCGGACGTGTTCCTCCCGGCGACGCACCCGTTGGTGCACAGGGACTTCCTCGAACCCTCCGATCTCGTCGGCGCACGGTGGATGTGCCAGCCCGAAGGGTCGATCTGTCACGACTGGCTGGTGCGGACGTTCCACGGCGCGGGGATCGAGCCGGAGCTGGTCTACCGGGTCAGCGAGTACCAGACGCACTACGCGTTGCTGGCCAAGGGGATCGGGGTCGCGTTGATCCCGCGACTCGGCAGGGAGGCGGTGCCGGACGGTGTTCGAGTGGTTCCGTTGCGGCCCACTCCCACGCGGCGGCTGTACGCGGTCTGGCGCAAGCAGGCATCGCGCCGTCCGGCCATCACCGCCGCGCTGGAAGTGATCAAGCAGGTGGCGGTCTAGGTGACCGGGCCGAGCGTGCGGTAGCTGCCGCGCAGCGAGCTGATCGACTGTGCGGTGGTCGGGGTGGGACCCCAGTCGTAGGGCGCGCTCCACTGCACGACGGCGATGCGCAGGTCGGGGTTCTGCAGTCGCTGGTGCAACGTCAGGAGCTGGCCGGTGCAGCTCGGGCAGGGGCTGTGCGAGATGTTGATCTGGATCGTGCGCACCCGCTTCGCCCAGTCGGGATCCTTCGCGATGAACGTCGTGATCTGGGACAGCACTCGCGCCTCGGCGTGGGTGTCCGGTGTCGCGTCACCCGTAGCGCGCGTGACGAGCTCGAGCGGTTTCTCGGTGTGCCGGGAGGCTGGGGTCGCACCGATCACGAACCCGCCGGTCTGCCCGGTCGTCGTGCTGTCGGAACGGTCCATGGGGTGTGCGGAGCGGTTCGACCCGTCCCGGACCTTCTTGGTGTCGGCCTCGGTACCCGCGGGCCTGCCACCGCCACTGATCGGGTAGGGCCCTTCTCCGGCGACGCAGTCGACGAGGAAGGTCGCCACGCAGCGGACGCTTCCGGCTGCCTTCTTCCCAGCGCCGGTGGTGTAGGCGGGTACCTTCCCCGCCAGCTGCATTCGTTGCCTGTGGACGGCGTCGAAGACGAGCATCAGGCTGTCCCTGAGTTTCATCTGCTTCGCCGAGATCTTGTTCTTGAGGTCCCACTTGTCGCGTTCGTCGTACGGCATCTTGACGTCGGCGTTCAGGTTCTGCAGCCGGGTGCGTGCCAGCGTGACGTGGCCCTGCAGCTGCGTCTTCTCCGTTCGCTGTTTCGGCGTCGCGTCCGGGAAACCGTTGACCTGGGCCGAGTAGTGGTCGAGCAACGCGCCCGCCTCCGTCGGTGTGCTCGCCACCATCACCCGGCGGGTACCGGTCTTCTCGATCCAGATCTTGTGCGACTCGCCACCGCCGCGGAAGCCGAGCAGGCCGGGGATCACCGCCGCCCAGTCCTGCAGCTTCTTCTTGCCCGCCTCGACCTTGCCCTTCACCCAGGCCTTGCCCGCGGCCACCTTCGCCTTGACCTTGCCGCTGATCCCCTTGGCGGCCTTGATGATCGGCCCGGCCAGCGTCAACCCCTTCTTGATCACCCAGTCCAGCGCCTTGTTCACCGGCTTCTGCAGTGTCTCGATGATCGACCGGATCTTCGCGCCGATGCCGCCCAGCCCGATGGCGCTCGCCAGGAAGCCGATGATGATCGGGACCATCTGGCCGAGCACGTCGTTGATCTTGTTGACGACGCCGCTCACGTTGCCGCGCACGATGTCCGCCACGGAGTCGATGACGGTGTTGACGAACTTCATGATGCGGCTGCCGTTGTTCACGAAGAACATCACGACGTCGTAGATCAGCTTGCAGGCCTTGATGAACGCGGCGGCGGGGTTCAGCAGACCGATGAGCCACGTGATGCCGGCGGTGATGATCTTCGTGATCACGAAGTCCTTCACCTGCGCGAGGATCGTCTCCTTGATGTCGCCGAGCTTGTCCATCAGCATCTGCCACAGGCCCGCTACGCCCTGCGAGGTCAGGACCTGGAAGATCTCGACGCCCTTCTCGGCCGCGGCCATGGCCTTCTCGCCGATCTGCTTGACCAGGCGGTTGCGGATGTTCGACCAGGTGAGGCCGAAGATCGACGCCAGCAGCTTGATGATGCCGCGCAGGTCGAACTTCTCCGGCAGCTCGATGCCCGCCTCGGCCAGGGCGCCGAACAGCCAGCCCATCAAGCCCTTGCGCAGGTGGTCGAGGATGTTGTCCTTGAACTTGAGGATGCCGCCCTTCACGCCGGCGATCAGGTTGCCGAGGAACTCGACGGGTTTCTTGATGATGTCGCCGACCACACCGGCGGCGCGGGACAGCACGTCGCGCAGCATCGCGGCGAGCTCGCGGATCGTGTTGACGACGCCCTTGACCGCGTCGACCGCGGCGTCGACGAAGCCCTTGTTCTCCGCCTGCAGCGCCTCGATGCGTTCGTCGACGGCCTGGCGTGCCTCGACGTACTTGGTGGCCAACGTGTCCACGACGGCGTTCTGCTTGTCGGTGACGTCGCTTTCCAGCTGCTCGAACTTCTCGTTGATCTCGGCCGACGCGTCGGCGCCGACCTTCGCGAGCTCAGGCGAGAGCGTTTTGACGAACGCGGCGATCTCGGCCTTGCCGGCGGCGATCTTCTGCTTGGCCAGGGAAAGGTCGTTGCCCACGATGTCGGCGACGCGGGAGATCACGCCGTCCATCTGCTTCAGGTACAGCTCGCGGCCGGCGGTGTAGAACTCGTTGACCTTGTCCGGCATGCTGAGGACCTTGTCCTTGACCCAGCGGAACCCGCCGAGCCAGCCGCTGTAGCGGTCCTGCTTGTAGGCGCCGACCTTGGCGGCCACGAAGGACTCGAACGCCTTGCGCGCCTCGGCCTCGCCCTTCGCGAACTCCTGCTCGACCTTCGGGTCGATGCCTTCGAGGATCTTCTTCACCTCGGCCTCGGTCGCCGCGAAGATGCCCTGGATCTTCGTCGTCACCTTGGCGCGCTTGGTCTCGTCCTTGGTCTTCGTCTTCCCCTTGTCCGCCACCAGTTTCGCCAGCGCCGCACCCTTGGCGCCCTGCATCCCGGCCACGCCCGCGGCGGTGGCGGCGCCGGCGTCGGCCTTGGCCTGGCCGAGCACCTGCTGTTCCTGAGCGCGGAACTGGCCTGGCGCGGTGTCGGCGTGGGCGGCGGCGGTTTGCTTTGCGTCCAACGCCTGTTGGAACTGCGGTTCGTTCGACTGCCGCATCTGCTCGTCGGTGACGTCGCCCTGTTCCTGCGCGACCTGCTGCTTGCCGGCGCTCAGATCGGTCGCGGACGGTGGCGCGGGCTTCGGTGCGGCACCTGCGGCCGGGATCGCCGGAGCCGCGCCGGGGTTCTCCTGCGCCATCGGCGTGACCGGCTTCGGCACCGCCTTCGACTGGTCGGGCGGCGCGTCGGTGGCGGCGGTGATGTCCTTGGCCTGGCTCTGTTTGCCTTGGGAGACCATGCCTTTCACCTCGGCGGCGACCCCGTCGGCCTTGCCCTGCGGTGAGGTGCCCTCCTGCAACGTCTTGGGCGACTTCGCCTCGATCGCCGTCTTCACCGCCGCGATGAACGCCTGCTTGTCGAACGAACCCGCCTGCTGCGCGTCCATCGCGTCGACCTTCGAGGCCTTCGCCTGCCCGGCCAGGTCGTCCGCCGGAGCCTGCGCGGCGTCCTGCGCCTCCTTGGCCTTCGCCGCGGCGGGCGGGTGCGCCTTCTTGGCCGCCGCGAAGCCCTTGACCTTCTCGGTGACCTGGAGGAACGCCGGATCTGCCGCGGCCACCGCGGGAACGGCCGGCGCCGCGGCGGGTTTCGCCGACGCACCACCGGACTTCGCGGCCGGACGAGCGCCCGCCGTGCCGAGCTTGGACTTCGCGGGCACCGGTTTCGCGGGTGGCGTCGGCTTCTTGGGCTGCACCGCGTTCGGGCCGAACCCCGTCGTCGTCACGGCCAGCGCGGACGCGGGCGGCTTCGGGCCTTCCAGCGTCACCGGCACACCGGCCGACTGGGCCGCCTTGAGGCCCTTCTCGACCGTGTCGATCTCCGGCTCGCTGCCGCGGACCTCCTTGAGCGCCGCGTCGATGTGGCCGAGCGCCGTCGCGTCCGGCTGCTTCTGCTTGGCCGCCATGAGCGCGCCCACGGCCGCGTTGCCCGCGTCGCGTTGCAGCGCGAGCAGGGCGTGCGGGCCGACAGCGGGGCCCGCCTTCCGTTTGGCGTCGGTGAGAGCGCCCGTGACCTCGGCGTCGGCTGACCGGCGTGCGGAGACCATGCGACGAGCGTGGCCGAGCCCTGTCGCGTGGAACACGACCGCCAGACACCCTCAAGGGCACGAAAAGCTGCCCTATGGGGCAGCGATCACGTGCTCCTTCTTCGGTGCGATCACCTTCAGCACCGCCTGGGCCTCGCGGACCACACCCGCCAGTTCCTTCTTCGTGGTCTTGAAGTAAGGCTCGATCGTCAGCGTCGCGACGTCCTTGGTCTCCACGACGTTCCACGTGCCGTGCAGGAACCCGTCCACGAGGAACGTCGGCGGGAACACGCCGTTGCGCACCGAACCCCACCGCGACCGCGCGTCCTCGCTCATGATCCGCGTCCGGTCCGCGTGCCCCAGCAACACGTTGTCGAACGCCGGCAACAGCCGGGCGGGCGCGGGCACGTCCTCGGACACGATCACCCCGTCCGGCACGTCGAGAAGCTCCTTGCCGTCCTCGTTGCGGTACCGCACCAGATCCAGACCGGCCGCGTGCGTCTTCAACCCGGTCAGCCGCGACCAGGCCTGCACGTCCGCCAGCGTCGACGGCCCGAACGCCCGCAGGTACCGCGTGATCAGCTCCGGCACCGCCGCCTCGGCCGGCAGCTCCCGCCCGAGCCACGTGGCCATCGCGACGTTCTGCGGCACCCCGCCGACGCCCCAGATCCCGCGCGGTGGCACCTGGACCATCGGCACCAGCATCTGCGCCTGCGTCGACAGCCCTGTCGCCCCGGGAAAGTGCTGTTCCAGGTGCGCGCTGACCTCCGCGACGGTGCGCGGTTCGGTGTCGACGTACTCGCGGGTGATCCGGGCCAGCGCGTCCAGATCGATGTCGACCCTGGTGGCCGGCGGCATCACGGTGCGCGCCCACTTGTTCAGCTCCGGCTGCAACGCCGTGCGCATCAGGAACACGTCGTCCGCGGAGATCAGGTGCAACGTGCCGCGCCACAGCGTCATCCGCACCAGCGAGCGGTCGATGATCAGCCTGCTCAGCGCGTCGACCTGGAACGCCTCGAGTCGCGTCCACAGCGCCAGGTACGGCGGGATCGGTGCCTGCGCCTGCAGTCCGCCGAGGTGCTCGACGGCCTGCACGATCGGCATGGACGTCCGCTCCAGCAGCAGTTGCCGCGCGAGCAGCGTGCGGTTGAGAGTGCGGTTGGAAAGTGTTGTGGTCACAGCGATCCGAAGAACTTCCTGATGTCCTGGACCAGCAGGTCCGGTTCCTCCATCGCGGCGAAGTGACCGCCGCGGTCGAACTCCGTCCAGTGCACGATCGTCGGGATCAGCTTGTCCGCCAGCGATCGCACCGGCGCCCCGATGTCGTGCGGGAAGACCGCGACACCGGTCGGCACCGTGGTCGGCTGCTGCTGGCCCCACGACGCCGACTGCTCCTTGTAGAGCTGCGCGGACGAGCCCGCCGTGCCGGTGAACCAGTAGATGGACACGTTGGTCAGCATCTGGTCGCGGTCCACCGCGTCCTCGGGCACGCCGTCGTTGTCGGTCCAGTCGTGGAACTTCTCCACGATCCACGCCAGCTGCCCGGCCGGTGAGTCGGTCAGCCCGTACCCGAGCGTCCGCGGCCGGGTGCGCTGGATGTGCATGTAGCCCGAGAGTTCCTTTTGGTAGTGGTCCAGCGTTTCCAGCGCGCGGAGCTCTTCCGGCGTCAGGTCGTTGACGCCCTGCGGGCGGAACGTAAGCAGCATGTTCACGTGCACGCCGATGACGTGCTCGGGGAAGACCCGGCCGATCTCCTGCGCGATGCCCGAACCCCAGTCGCCGCCCTGGGTGCCGTAGCGGTCGTAGCCCAGGCCCTCCATCAGCTTCGCGAACGCCCACGCGACGCGCAGGACGTTCCAGCCGGGTCTGCGGACCGGTCCGGAGAAACCGAAACCGGGGATCGACGGGATCACCAGGTGGAAGTCCGCGGACAGCGGCTCGATCACGTTCAGGAACTCGACGAACGAGCCCGGCCAGCCGTGGATCAGCAGCAACGGCACCGCGTCCGGGTTCTCCGAGCGGATGTGCAGGAAGTGGACGCGCTGCCCGCTGATCTCGGTCGTGAACTGCGGGTAGGAGTTGATCCGCTCCTCCTGCGCGCGCCAGTCGAACCCGGTTGCCCAGTACTCGGCGAGCGGGCGCAGATAGCTGCGCGGGATGCCGTAGGACCAGCCGACGCCCGGCATGTCCTCCTCCGGCCACCGCGTGTTGACCAGGCGGGCGCGGAGGTCGTCGACCTCGGCCTGCGGGACCTCGATGCGAAACGGCGTGATCTCCATGGCCCCCACGCTATGAGCTCATGCGGACAGGTTCGGTCCGCGTTGGCCGGATTCAGCTCGCGATCAGCAGAACTTCTCGATCAACTCCTCGAAGAACCCGCCCGCCTCGATGGCCGCCTTCTCCTGGTCGCCGTCGCGGACCGCGTGCAGCAGGCCGGTGTGCGACACCTGGTCGGTCCCAGGCTGGCTGGTGTCGACAGATGCCGCCACCGAAGCTTTGACGGCCTCGGTCAAGCCCTGGTAGAGCTCCGCCAGCAGCGTGTTGTGCGAGCACTGCACGAGCAGCACGTGGAACGCGGTGTCGTGCTCGATCACCTCGGCCCACTGCTCCGCCTCCATCGCCGCGTCGCGCTTCTGCAGCAACTCGGTGAGGCGCGCCAGTTCGGCGTCGGTGCGGTGCTTGGCGGCGAGCCGCGCGCCTTCCATCTCCAGCGTGCGGCGGACCTGGAGGACTTCCTTCAGCTCGGTCCCGCACATGCGGCGGACCGCGCCGGAGATCTCGCTGGTCGCGCGGACGAACGTGCCGTCGCCCTGCCGCACCTCCAGCAGCCCGGCGTGGGAGAGCGCGCGCACGGCCTCCCGGACCGTGTTCCGACCCACCCCGAGCGCGGTGACCAGCTCGGGCTCGGGCGGGATGCGCTGCCCGACGGGCCATTCGCCAGTGGTGATCGCGCTGCGCATCTGCTCGATCACCTGGTCGACGAGCCCCGCTCGTCGGGTAGTGGCCAACGGCACAGCGTCATCCTTTCATCCGAACATCCTACGTCTGCGATAGTGGTGCGCGTGACGATTCAACAGACGACTAGTTCCGCACAGACTGCCACCGATCCAGGTCGCAGGGTGACGGTCGTCAAGAATCGTCACGTTCCGCTGGTCGGGTCCACGCTGCTCGCGATCGGGGTCGCCCTCGCGGCGGCGAATCTCCGCCCTGCGGTGACCAGTCTGGCCTCGGTGCTCGGCGATGTCCGCGCCGCCCTGGGGGTTTCGGCCGCTTGGACCAGTGCGTTGACGGCCGTTCCGGCGCTTTGTTTCGGCTTCGCGGCGTTCGCGGCGCAGTGGCTCGGCCGCCGCCTCGGCATGGCCCGCGCGATCGGACTTTCCCTGGGGGTGCTCACGCTCGGCCTGGTGCTGCGCGTGATCGACGGTCCGTGGGTCGTGCTGGGCGGCACTTTCATCGCCTGTGCGGGCATCGCGGTGTCCAACGTGCTGATCCCGGTCGTGGTGAAGGCGTCCTTCCCGAACAAGGTCGGCCTGCTCACGGGTGTCTACACGGGAACGCTCGCCGCCGGTGCCGCGCTGGCCGCTGCTCTCACACCACGGCTGGAGGACTACCTCGGCTCGTGGCGGCTCGCCGTCGGCGCGTGGGCGCTGCTGTCGGCCGGTGCGGTGATCGTGTGGTTCGCCGGTGCGCGGCACGGGGCCTCGTCGACCGTGGTCCGGTCGGCCGCGCCGGCCGAGAAGCGCTCGTTGCTGCGCAGCCCGCTGGCGTGGGTGATCACCGTGTTCTTCGGTCTGCAGTCGCTGTTCGCCTACACGGTGATGGGCTGGCTGCCCGCCATGCTCGTGGACGCCGGGGTCGACCGGAACACCGCCGGCATGCTGCTCGCGGTGTCGATGCTGCTCGGCGTCCCGGTGAGCCTGTTCGTGCCGCCGATCGCCGCGCGGTTCTCCAACCAGGGCCCGATGGTGCTGGCGCTCGGCGCGCTGTCGTTCGCGGGCATCCTGGGCATGCTGGTGGCGCCGGCTCTTGTCCCTGGCCTGTGGGTGGTGCTGATCGGGTTCGGCATGGGCATGTTCCCGCTGGCGCTGCTCGTCATGTCGCTGCGCACGAAGTCCACTTCGGACACCGCGCGGCTGTCCGCGATGGCGCAGAGCCTCGGCTACCTGATCGCGGCCTCCGGCCCGTTCGCGTTCGGCGTGCTGCGTGAAGCGACCGGCACGTGGACGGTGTCGCTGGTGCTGCAGTTGGCGTTGCTCGCCGCGCTGACCGTGCTGGGCATGATCGCCGGGCGCCCGCGGTACATCTAGTCAGGAATCGAGAAGCGGTGTGTTTCCGCTGCTTCTAGCGTTGTCGGCATGGACATCAACATTCACGCGACGTTCCTCCCGCACACCGACCCCGACGCCTCGCTCGCGTTCTACCGCGACCTGCTCGGCTGGGAAGTGCGCGGCGACGTCGGCCAGGGCGCGATGCGCTGGATCACGGTCGCCCCGGCCGGATCGGGTTCCGCTGTCGTGCTGGAGCCGCCGGCCATGGCCGAGGGCCTCACGGACACGCAGAAGACCGCCATCGCCGAGATGATCGAGGGCGGTTCGTACGGCTACATCCAGCTGTCCACGCCTGACCTCGAGGGCGTGTTCGACAAGCTGCAGGCGGGCGGCGGCGACGTCGTGCAGGAGCCGACCGATCAGCCGTGGGGTGCGCGTGACTGCGTTTTCCGCGACCCGGCCGGCAACAACGTCCGCATCATCCAGGCCTAGTTGGAAGCAAACCCGCGGTGCAGCACCGTGAGCTGATCGGCGAGGTACCGGGCCCAGGCCTGCGCCCGGTCCCAGTCCGGTGCCGCACCGCCGAAGCTCACGGGCCCGATGGCGCCGAGCCTGCGCACCATGCGCGTGACGTCGTTCGGCACGGGTGGAGCGCCGCGGTGGAACAACCACATGGGCGTGTGTTTCAGCGAAGCTTTGTGCCGCCGGACAAACCGATGCGCGTCACGCGCCGCGGCGTCGCCCATGATCACGGCACCGAACCCGTGCAGCGTGTGCGCGGCGGCGACCGAGAGCACGGTGACTCTCAGCCCACAGCCCGCGAGCTCGGTGCCGATGATCTCGGCGATCTCGTCGGTGGCGGCGATTTTCGAGGTGTACGCGACGAGGACTCTGTCAGTCATCGCTGCATCGTGGTGGGCGAGTGCGGTTTCCGGCAGTTGCGGAAGTCCCTGTCGTTCGAGGCCTTCAGTCCAGCGGCAGGTTGAGGAGCGCGTTCTCGACCACTTCGGGCATCGCCGGATGGATCCAGTACTGCCCCTGTGCCATGGACTTCGCGTCCAGCCCGAAGCTCATCGCCTGGATGAGCGGCTGGATCACCGTCGACGCCTGCGGGCCGATGATGTGCGCGCCGATGAGCTGCCCGGTGGCCGGATCGGCGAGCAGCTTCGCGAATCCGGTCGTGTCCTCCATCGCCCAGCCGTAGGCGATGCTCGCGTAGGCCTGGCTCGCCGTGACGTACCGGATCCCCGCGGCCTTCGCCTGCTCCTCGGTGAGGCCGACGCTAGCGATCTGCGGGCTGGAGAACACCGCGGCCGGGACGAACCGGTGGTCGCTCTTGATCTGGTCGTCGGGGTTGAGCAGGTTGTGCTTGACGACGCGGGCCTCGTGGTTGGCGACGTGCTTGAGCTGGTAGTCGGAGCTGATGTCGCCCAGCGCGAGGATGTGCTGCTGACTGGTGCGCTGGTACTCGTCGACCTTGATCCGGCCGTCCGGATGGGTCTCGATGCCCGCGTTGTCGACTTCGAGCAGATCCGTGTTCGGCCGGCGGCCTGTCGCGACGAGGAGTAGTTCCGCCTCAACGGTTTCCGCGCCGTCGGGGCCCTCCATGTGGAGCTTCACGCCGTTCGCCGTCTTTTCGGCGCGGATGGTCTTGCGCTGCAGGCGGACGTCCCACTTCTGCTTCGCGATCTCGGTGAAGCGCTCGGCGACCTCCAGGTCCTCGTGGCGGAGCAGGAGGTTCGAGCGGGCGATCACGGTGACCTTGACGCCGAAGCTGCTGAACACGTGCGCGAACTCGGAGGCGATGAAGCCGCTGCCCAGGATGATCAGGCTCTCGGGCAGCTCGTCCAGGCGCATGATGGTGTCGCTGGTGTGGAAGCCGGTGGTGTCCAGGTCGGCGACGTCCGGGATGCTCGGGCGGCTGCCGGCTGCGATCACGATCCGGTCGGCGGTGATTCGTTCTCCGGTGCCGGTGTTGATCGTGTGCGCGTCTTCGAAGGTTGCTGTGCCTTCGTAGACGGTGACGTTGGCGTTCTCGTTGGCGCGCCAGTTCCGGCCGCCTGCCGAGATCGGGTCGATTCGGTTGAAGATGCGGTCGCGGATTTCTGGCCAGTGGACGGCGTCAAGCGTGGCGTCCACGCCTAGTTTTTTGGCGTTGGCCGGGGCTGCGGCCTGGTCCGCGGTGTGGACGAACATCTTGGTGGGGATGCAGCCCACGTTCAGGCAGGTGCCTCCGAAGGTTCCCTTTTCGAGGATGGCGATCTGCCAGCCCGCCATCGCTTCGTCGGGGATGGAGTTGCCGGAGCCGGTGCCGATGATGACCAGGTCGAAGTGCCTCACGTGTCGATCCAACCATTTGTGGGTGGGTGGTGTTCCCTTTGTCGGGTTACGTGGGGCTTACAGGGGCCCCGGGACGTTGATGAGGGGAGCTTTCATGAACCTCAGGTTCATGAAAGCTCCCCTCATCAACCTCGGGAGCGGAGGGGTTGAGCGCCCCTAGTGCTGGTAGGTCGGCGTGATGATTGCGCGCGCCAAGGTGTGGAAGGCCAGGTTGAAGCTCACCACTGCGGGGGAGGCGTCGGCGTCCACGTCCAGTTTGTCCACGTCCACGGCGTGCACCACGAAGTAGTAGCGGTGCGGGTGGTCGCCCTTCGGTGGGGCGGCGCCGCCGAATGCTCGGGTGCTGTAGTCGGAGCGGACGTGGAAGGCGTCACCCGGAAGTGTGGCGTCCGAGGTGCCTGCGCCGGTGTCCAATTGGGTGGTGGTTGCGGGGATGTTGACCGCTACCCAGTGCCAGAAACCGGAGGGGGTGGGGGCGTCGGGGTCGTAGCAGGTGACCACGAAGCTGCGGGTTTCCTCTGGGAAGCCGGACCAGGAGAGCTGGGGTGAGGTGTTGCCGCCTTCGAAGACCTGGGCGTCGGGGAGTTGCTCGCCGTCGCGCACGTCCGTGGAGGTGACGGTGAAGGTGCCCACCTGTGGGAGCAACTGGTAGGGGTCGGGCGCTACTGGGCGCTCGAGGCTCATGGAACTCCTCCTTTTCGTGATCAGTTCGAGCCTATCTGCGTGCAACCATGAGGGCCTGCGCGGCGTCTTCCGCGTGGAGGGGGAATTGATGTCCAGGTTGCGGCTTTGTGCTGCCTTTTTGCTGGTTGTCGGGCTGGTTTCGTGTGGGGAGCGGCCTGATGCGGAGTCGGGTGCTCCCGTGCTCACGACGGCGTCGCCGGTGACCACCACCGCGCCGGAGCGGCCCAAGCGGATGTTCGAGCCGCCGTACGTGTACGGGACGGTGCAGGCCAAGGCGCCCGCGATCGTGGACGGAATGGTGCCGGTTGTCGCGCACATTCCGATGGACAAGCCGTATGTGTTCATCACGATCGACGACGGGGCGGTGCAGCATCCGAAGGCGCGCGAGTTGATGATCGAGGCTGGTGTGTGGCCGTCGGTGTTCCTCAACACGAAGTACGCCGAGGGGCACAAGGACTACTTCAAGAGCCTGCCCACCACGGTCCACAGCCACACGAGCAACCACCCGAACCTGCAGGGCAAGCCGTTGGAGTTCCAGAAGAACGAGATCTGCGGGAACGCGGATTTCCTGGCTACCGACTACGGCAAGCGGCCGACGCTGTTCCGGCCGCCGTTCGGCAACTACGACGCGACGACGCGCCAGGCGGCGGCCAGTTGTGGGTTCAAGGCGCTGGTCAACTGGACGGCCGCGGTCAACGACGGGCGGGTGCAGTTCCAGCAGGGGGACAAGCTCAAGGCCGGGGACATCGTGTTGATGCACTTCCGGACGACGTTCGTCGAGGATTTCACCGCGTTCTTGAACCGGGCCAAGCAAGATGGACTCACTCCAGTGCCACTGGAGGACTTTCTGGGGTAGCAAGACCGTGAAGAGGGGGATCTTCATGAAGAAGTTCGTTGCCGCGCTCGTCGCCGTGGTCATGGCGGTGATGGTCGTGCCGAGTGCTTCGGCCGCCGCCTACGCGCAGCTGACCAACGTCCGGACCGGGCACCACCCGACGTTCGACCGCGTGGTGTTCGACCTCACCGGTGGGCAGGTGCCGGTCACCATCAGCGCCATCACGGAGCCGACGAACTGCGGCTCCGGCAAGCCGATCTCGGCCAAGGGCGTGGAGTTCCTGGAGGTGCGGCTGCAGCCGGCCGACGGGCACTCGTACACCGGGTCGCGCAACATCACGACAGGGCTGCCGACGGCGCAGAGCGTCGTGTTCACCTGCGACTTCGAGGCGGACTTGTCGATCGCGATCGGTGTGGGCCACAGCAACGCGACCTACAACGCGTACTACCTGGCCAACCCGCTGCGGTACGTGGTCGATGTCCATCACGCGGGCTCTGCGGCGGCGGGGACCGAGAACTTCCACGACCACAACAACTGACGCAACTGTGGTCTGGCTCACACGTCTATTGAGCATCAGGAGCCCTGGAGAGGGGGCCGAAAGATGAACAGACGCCTTGCCGCGGTGCTGGTGGCGGTGCTCGCGGTCTTCACGTTCGTCCCGATGGCGTCGGCGCAGAGCACGCCCACGCTGTCGAACATCAGGACCGGTCAGCACGACGGCTTCAGCCGGGTCGTGCTGGACCTGTCCGGCCTGCCGACCGAACACCGGGTCCGGGAGGTCAGCGGGGTCGCGAACTGCGGCTCCGGCAACCCGATCGCGATGCCGGAAAGTGCCGAGATCCTCGAGGTCACGCTGATCGGTGCGGCCGCGCACGACGAGAACGGCAACCCCACCTATACCGGGTCGCGGAACTTCTTGACGCCCGGCCTCACCCACGTCAAGCGGGTCGCGCTCACGTGCGACTTCGAGGCCACGCTGGGAGTTGCTGTTGGTTACGGCAACGCCAACTCGTGGCACCGGGTCTTCACGCTGACCAGTCCGAACCGGCTCGTCATCGACGTCGGCCTGTGAACTTGATGAGGGGAGCTTTCATAAACCTGAGGTTTATGAAAGCTCCCCTCATCAACTACGCCGCAACGGTCGCGACGGTCTCCTTCGAGAGCGCGTGCTCCAGCACCTCGGCCACGTCCGAGACGAAGTGCACGGTCAGCTGCTCACGCACCGACTCCGGCACGTCGTCCAGGTCGGGCTCGTTGCGCTGAGGCAGCAGCACGGTCGTGATGCCCGCGCGGTGCGCGGCGAGCAGCTTCTGCTTCACGCCGCCGATCGGCAGTACGCGGCCGGTCAACGAGATCTCGCCCGTCATCGCCACGTCCGAGCGCACCGGGCGGCCGGACAGCAGCGAGGCCAGCGCCGTCGTCATCGTGACGCCCGCGGACGGGCCGTCCTTCGGCACCGCGCCCGCCGGGACGTGGATGTGCACGCCACGGCCGTCCAGCGACGCCGCCTTGTCGTCGTGCGAACGCAGGTACGACAACGCGATCTGCGCGGACTCCTTCATCACGTCGCCCAGCTGGCCCGTCAGCGTGACGCCGGACGCGCCGGTGTCCTTCGGTGCCAGCGAGGCCTCGATGAACAGCACGTCGCCGCCGACGCCCGTGACGGCCAGACCCGTTGCCACGCCGGGCACCGAGGTGCGTTCGGCCGACTCGGGGGTGTTCTTCGGGCTGCCCAGGTACGACTTCAGCGACAGCTGGTCGACGACGACCGGCAGTTCCGTGTCGCCCAAGGCCACCTTCGCGGTCACCTTGCGCAACACCCTCGCCAACGCACGCTCCAGTTGCCGCACACCGGCTTCGCGGGTGTACTCGCTCGCCAGCTGGTGCAGTGCGGGCTTGTCGAACGTGACGTCCTCAGGAGTGAGGCCGGCGCGGTCGAGCTGGCGCGGCAGCAGGTGCCCGCTGGCGATCGTGACCTTCTCGTCCTCGGTGTAGCCGTCGAGCTGCACGAGTTCCATCCGGTCGAGCAACGGAGCCGGGATCGACTCCAGGACGTTCGCGGTCGCGAGGAACACGACGTCCGAGAGGTCGAGCTCGACCTCCAGGTAGTGGTCGCGGAACGTGTGGTTCTGCGCCGGGTCCAGCACCTCGAGCAACGCCGCCGTGGGGTCGCCGCGGTAGTCGGAGCCGACCTTGTCGATCTCGTCGAGCAGCACGACCGGGTTCATCGAGCCTGCCTCGCTGATCGCGCGGACGATCCGGCCCGGCAGCGCGCCGACGTACGTGCGGCGGTGACCGCGGATCTCGGCCTCGTCGCGCACACCGCCCAGGGCGACGCGCACGAACTTGCGGCCCATCGCCCGCGCCACGGACTCACCGAGCGAGGTCTTGCCCACGCCGGGAGGGCCCGTCAGGGCGAGCACGGCGCCGGAACGACGTCCACCGACGACGCCCATGCCGCGGTCGGCACGACGCTTGCGCACGGCCAGGTACTCGGTGATGCGCTGCTTCACGTCGTCGAGGCCCGCGTGGTCGGCGTCGAGGATCTCGCGCGCGGCCTTGATGTCGTAGGAGTCCTCGGTCCGGGAGTTCCACGGAATCTCGAGGACGGTGTCGAGCCACGTCCGGATCCAGCCCACCTCTGGCGACTGCTCGGAGGTGCGCTCCAGCTTGTCGACCTCGGCCAGCGCGGCCTTGAGCACCTTCTCCGGCAGCTCGGCGGCCTCGACGCGGGCCCGGTAGTCCTCCTGCTCGGTGGCGGGCTTGCCGTCGAGCTCGGCCAGCTCCTTGCGGATCGCGGCCATCTGCTGGCGCAGCAGGAACTCCCGCTGCTGCTTCTCGACGCCTTCCTTGACGTCCTTGGCGATCGTCTCGTTGACGTCCAGCTCGGTCAGGTGCGCCTGACCCCACTCCAGCAGCTTCTCCAGCCGCGTGGTGACGTCGGCCGTCTCCAGCAGCCAGACCTTCTGCTTCTCGTCGATGTACGACGCGTAGCCCGCGAGGTCGGCCAGCGCGGAGGGGTCGTCGATCTGCTGGACGGAGTCGACCATCTGCCACGCGCCGCGCGTCTGCAGGATGTTCGTCACGAGAGCGCGGTACTGCTTCGCGAGCTCCCGCGTCCGGTCGGTGATCTCGGACTCGTCCGCGATGGTCGCGTTCACCCACAGCGCCGCGCCCGGCCCCGTGGTGCCCGTGCCGATGCGCACGCGCTTGGTGCCGCGCACGACGGCGGCGCGCTCGCCGCCGGGCAGACGGCCCACCTGTTCGATCTCGGCCAGTGTTCCCACCGCCGCGTACTTCCCGTCCAGACGTGGGACGAGCAGCACTTGATGATTTGCCGCGGTCGTCGCCGCGTCTACCGCCGCACGGGCCTCAGCGCTCGCGTCCGCACCGGAGATGCGGATCGGCACCACCATGCCGGGCAGCACCACGACGTCGTCCAGCGGCAGTACCGGCAGGGCCAGAGTCTCGCCCATCACGTCACCCTCCAAAGTTGAGTCTTTACCGCTCAACCAACTGGAGCGTGGTGGTGTTCCCCTCCGGTGTTCGCTGTCAGCGAGCGGCCCCGGCCCCGACACGATCCGGGGATCGCACGGCTGGCGGTGGACACTCGTGTGCGCACGAGCAAGGATGCGCCCGTGATGGAAGAGCTGAAGTGGGTCCCGTCCACGGTCGACGTCACCCGTCCGAGCGTGGCGCGGATGTACGACTACTACTTGGGCGGCTCGCACAACTTCGAAGCCGACCGTGCCGCCGCCAAGCAGGTGGAGCAACTCTTCCCCGGCGTCGCGCAGAGCGCTCAGGCGAACCGCTCGTTCCTGCGCCGGGTCGTCCGCCACCTCGTCGCCGAGGGCATCGACCAGTTCCTCGACCTGGGCTCGGGCATCCCGACCGTGGGCAACGTCCACGAGATCGCCCAGCAGGACAACCCGGACGCCCGCGTGGTCTACGTCGACTTCGAGCCGGTCGCCGTGTCCCACAGCAACGCCCTGCTGGCCGACAACCCCAACGCCACGGCGGTGCTCGCCGACCTGCGGGCGACCTCGTCGGTGATGGCGGCCGCGCGGGAGCTCCTCGACTTCTCCCGGCCGGTCGGCGTGCTGATCGTCGCGGCGCTGCACTTCGTCCCGGACTCCGACGACCCGTACCAGGCGGTCGCCGAGTACCTGGCGGACCTGCCCTCCGGCTCCTACCTGGCG
Organism: Lentzea alba; assembly: GCF_011067745.1. Classification (GTDB taxonomy): domain Bacteria; phylum Actinomycetota; class Actinomycetes; order Mycobacteriales; family Pseudonocardiaceae; genus Lentzea; species Lentzea alba. The sequence goes on along the minus strand of NZ_JAAMPJ010000001.1, from coordinate 336,332 downwards.
ATCACGCACGCCACCTGGGACACCCTCACCGACGAGCTGCGGGCCGAGGCCGTCGAGATCAAGAAGATCTACAACAACTCCGACAACCAGCTCACCATGCGCACGCACGCCGAGGTGACCAGGTTCTTCGAGGGCATGGAGCTGCTGGAGCCGGGCGTCGTCACGGTGAACGACTGGCGCCCGGACTCCTTCGAGGACCAGACCGGCATCTACGGCGCCGTCGCCCGCAAGCCCTGAAGCAGGCGGTCCCGGATCGCGTTCGTCTCGCGGTCGGTGAGGGTGCGTTCCGGCGCCCTCATCGTCACGCGGAGGAGCACGTTCTTCTGGCCAGGTTCGGCGTTGAGCCGTTCCTGGACGTGGATCGGCAGGTCCTCGGTCCGCGTCTCGCTCAGGATCGTGATCTCCTCGATCACGTCCTCCGGCACCAGCGCGCGGATCTGGTCTCCCAGCGTCTCGATGTCCTCGCAGGCGTGAGCCATGATCGAGATGTCCCTGATCGCGGCGGGGTGCCGGGAGATCGGGCGGTACTCGCCGAGGTCCAGCATCTGGGTCGCGATGCGCGGGTCGGTGTTGCGCAGCAGGCGGATGTCCGGGATTCCCTTGCGCAGCATCACGAGCCGGTCCAGGCCGAGGCCCATCGCGAGGCCGTGCGGGTGATCTTTGACGACGTGCCGCGCGGCTCGTCCGCACTCGCCGATCTCGACCCACTGACCGTCGTGCTCGACGTCGATCTGCTTGCCGTGCGTGGTGTACGGGTGTTGCGCGTCGATCGTGCGATATCGCTTGCCGGGCAACAAGGTGGTGACGACCGTGTCGATGAGGTCGTCGAGTTCCTCCTGGTCGGTGGAGATCCGCCAGACGTCGAGCTGGTGCGGTGTTCCGGTGTGCAGGCGATCGACCGTGTCACGGCGGTAGACGAGACCGGGGCAGAGCAGCGTCACGTCCGGGACGGCGTCTTTGAGCGCCGGCGGGATCATCGCCGTGGTGTGGCTGCGCAGCATGCACGTCTCGCTGACGTACCGGGTGTAGCGGGCTTCCCGGGTGATCGCGTCGGACGGATAACCGAGGTGCTCGTAGTTGTGCTCCACCGGCACGAGCGGATGGTGCCGGACTTCGCGCGGATTGTGCAGGACCGCCTTGAGATCGGCGATCAGCAACTGCATCGCGTGCGGGCCCTGCGCGGGATCGGAGAGATCGCGGACGTTCAGGGCGCGGACGAGTTCATCGGTGCGGTACATGGGGTTTCCCGTTCTCGGTCTGGGGTCTGGTTGCGGAGTCCCCCGACCGACGGGAAGGTTTCAGGCGCGCGCCACCGCCGCGGGTCGGGGGTGGCTAAATCGCGTCATGAACCCAGGTTAGCGCGCCTACTCGGGTGGCGTCAGCCGCAAATCCGGGTCCACCGGCGGCGCTCCGTCGAACGGTCCGTCGTCCTTCAGCCGCCCGACGTGGTCCAGCGCGATCTCGATCCCGGCCCGGTCCGGATCACCGTCGGCCGGGGGAGTGCGGAACCACTCGTGCAGCTCCTCGGGGATCTCGAACCGCGCGAGCAGCTCCTCGTACATCGCGTCGCGGTCCGCCGCCTGCACGCCGAGCTCCTGGTACTCGCGCACCGCCATGCGCAGCCGGATCCAGCGGTAGCGGTCGGTGTTGCGCTGCTGCTCGAAGCGTTCCCGCAGCAGGTCGCCGGCCTTCTGGCCGCGCAACGCCAGCTTTTTGATCGTGGCCGGCGGCATGAACAGGTTCGTGCCGCCCTCGTCGTCGGCCTGCCGCACGTGCGCGATGCGGCCGCGGTAGCCGGGCAGTGCGGACTGCATGGTGTCGCGCCAGTCCAGGAATGTGTCCAAAATGGACACCAGGAACCGCGGCGCGGAACCGATCGACGCGTAGCGCTCACCGGACTTCGACGCGTCCTGCTCCGGCAGCCACACGTCGGTCGTGTCACCCGGCGGGTACGGCTGCAGGCTCAGACCGAACGTGGGCCAGCGCGGCAGCAGCGCGTCGAAGAAGTGAATGGGGAAGTTGCTGGTGATGCCACCGTCGGAGAACCAGTGCACGCGCCCGTCCCGGCACAGCGGCACGGCGGCGATCAGGCCGGGGAACGACAGCGACATCCGCACCGCGAGCACGACCGGCAGCCTGTCCCGTTCGGGCAGGTCGCGCAACGGCATGTACTCGTGCAGCGGGCACTTCGTGTCGGTCTCCGGCCCGTTCATCCCCTCGACCACCCGGCGTGGCAGCACGTACCCGAGGCATTCGTCGCAGTACTGCCAGTTCTCCTGGAACGGCAACCGGTACGGTCGCCCCTGGGACAGATCGGTGGTCATCAGGACGAGGTTGATCTCGCCGAGGTCGCCGAACGTCAGCGCGTGCTCGGTACCCGCCAGCTCGTCCAGCCGGTCCGCGATCCAGTCGGCCAGCGGCGGCACGCCCGTGGACTTCGGCATGCCCGCCAGCCGGTCGAGCCACGACGGCGTGAAGTCGCCGGTGCCCGGCACGAGTCCGAAGTGGATGGACCGGGCGTTGTGCTTGAGGAACTTCTGCATGGCGTACCCGTAGGTGATGGTCAACGCGCTGACTGCCGCGAGCGACAGCACCAGCCACACCAGCAAAACGATCGCGGCCGTCGCATAGTGCCGTGAGAACGCCAGCCCGAGTACAAGCGGCACCAGGGCGAACACCCAAGCGGGCCACGGCAAACTTGACCGCAACGGCCACAGTGCCAGCGCCACGCAGGCGATTGCCAGCACCACGACCAGCGTCGCGAGCCAGCCGGGATAGTCCGCCGGCGCCAGCCACGCCGAGAACAGCACCGGCCCGCCCAGCCACAGCAACGCCATCAGCGTCAGCACCGCCTTCGCCCGCAGCCCCACCGCGCCGAGCAGCGCGAAGAACAGGCACGAGATCGCGCTGCGCCCCGTCGTCTCGCGCTTCTGCATGGTCGCGACCGCGATCCGGTACAGCGCACGGGTTTTGTCGGTGGGCTGGAACAACTGCGCGAGCCGCCACCGGTCCGCGCCCTCGCCGGAGGTGAACCAGTCGATCAGCTTCGTCAGCTTCTCGAACCCACCGGAAGCACGACCGCGTTCGGCAGCCGCCGTGAACGCCGCGGCGATGGCTCCCGCGGACGCGCCACCGATCTGCTTGAACTCGTAGTGGCGCGCCAGCGACGCGACAGCGAGCGGGTACACGACACCGCTGGTCGTGCCGCCGCGCATGGTCAGGTCGCAGTAGCGGTCGTACTCCATGTGCTCATGGTCGCGCGATCAGCTGCATTCGTCGCGAAAGTTCACTCGGACGCCATCGAATCGATCTCCACTCGTTGGCCTGGCCGATCAACCGGGCTCCACGGCCTGGTGGTAGAGGAGTTCGTACAGGTGTGCACCCTTGATGAGGACGGACGCTTCGATCGGACGTTCGTTGTCGCTGTAGACGACCCGAAGCTGGCGGATCACCGGTGTGCCGTCAGGAAGGTCGAGCATCTCGGCTTCTTCCACGGTAGGCGGACGCGCCGAGATCCGGTCGACGAAAGCTCGCTGGGGAAATCCGAGATCCGCGAGTGCGTCGGGAGCGCCGCCGCGAATCTTCACCGGTTCGGCGAGGCTGCTCTTGGCTGCGATGTCCGTGGGGTAGTACGACGCGGACAACTCGACAGGCTGGTCGTCGTGGAAGAGGATTCTGGTGCGGACGATGGCTGTTGTGCCCGCCTCCAGCCGCAGTCCGTCGATGATGTCCGCAGGCGGGACAACAGTGTCGACGGTCAGCAACTGATAGCGAAAACGGTCTGGCGCAGGTGCGATGTACGCGGCGGCGTCGATCACGAACGGCCGCCGGTCGCGGACGTAGACACCCTTGCCGACGCGACTGTCGAGGAAGCCTTCGTCCTTGAGCGCCTTGAGTGCGTGCTGGATGGTCGCATTCGCCACGCCGTACTGGGCGACGAGTTGCGCGGTGGACGGCAACTGCGTGCCCGGACTCAGGTCACCACGCATGATGAGATCGCGCAGGTCCGCTGCGATCTGCTGGTGCCTCGGTCGGAGGTCACGTGCGCGGGACAAAGCCGGCTCCTCGTTGGGGCGTAGTCATAGCGGTCATGGCGTCAGCTCGTAGCGCAACCGTCGCCCGTCGGCCGTCATCGTCATGATGCTGGCTTCGACCGGCAGGTCGTTGTTGGTGAAAAGCGTTCGTGCGAGCACCAGCACGCAGGACGGTTCGTCGAGTTGCAGTGTGGCTCGTTCATCCGGTGTGGCCAAACGCGCGCTGACGTCCTCGCTGATGCGGCGCGGAGGGTGACCGAGGTCGGCCAGGAGAGCGACTGCCCCGCCGGGGATCTTGCGCGTCTCGGCCAGCCGGGTACCGCGCGCGATGGCCGCTGGGTAGTACGAGTCAGTGAGCTCGACGGGGTGATCGTCGAAAAGCATGAGGCGGCGCCTCACGATCACCGGTTCGTCCGGGGCCAGGCCGAGCATGTGGGCGACGGCCGTTGAGGCCGCCATCTCGTCCACGCTGAGCAGCTTCTGGGTTCCTGTGCCGCCGTGCTCGGCCGCTTCGGCACCCCAGGCGTCGCCGCGCTGACCGCTCACGTACGGCATCGACACGCTCGTCCACGGGCCGATGTTCGTCATCGCTCGCCCTCCTCGGTCTGCGGATTGACTATCTCGGCACTCGCACCAGGGGCTCAGAGGATGAACCACCTTGAGTTCGAGTTCTCGCCCAGCTGAGCGATTCGCCGATGTACCTCGGCGGCCTGCGGAGTTCCTCGTGCCGACTTCCGCGCGTTCGTGGTGATCATCCTCAGCTCACGCAGGTTCTTGAAGACCTCGTAGCTCGACCACTCGCGGACATCTCGTCCGTAGCGCTCGCAGAACTGGTCGTACTCCTCCGGCGGGAACCCGAACCTCCGGCAGTGAACTTCGACGGTCACGAGGTCCCATTCCACCGGGCCGAATGCGGCACTCTCCCAGTCACACAGGACCGCGCCCTGAACGTCGTTGTCCCACAACGTGTTGCGGTGCTGCGGGTCGCCATGGATGAGGCGGGGTTCGCTCGTTTCCACGAGCCGCAGACGAGCAGCGACGTCGTTGAGGAACTCCTCCAGCACGGTCCGTTCGACGTCAGAGACGATGGTGCTGGCTTCGATCGAGTGTCGGATCATTCCGAGCGCATCCAGTTGCGGCAGCTCAAGCGGCACCGGTCCGAGGCGGTGCAGGGACAAGAGTGGTCGCGCGATGTCTTCCGCAGAGACTGCTTGGCTCTGTGGGAGATAACGCCACAGGGTGACCGCGCAGCCGGCCAGGTGCATCGGCTGCTCGATGTCGAGCAGGGGAACGGTAGGCACATGTTGCTCGGCCAGCCACCACACCAGCTTGACGACGTCTTCGGTGTGCCTGATGCCGGGTCGCACGACCTTGACGACCACCGGCGCTGTGCTGAGCTGGTACACCGCGTTCGTCTGGTGTCTGAGCAACACCATGTCCGCGGGGTCGAGGCCAGCTCGGTGGCATGCCTCGATCGCGGCAAGTCGAGTGCGATCTGGGCTGAACGTGGACTCGGTGAGCTGCGGCAGCTCTCGGCCTGCCACCGCCATCAGGTTCCGCTCTTCGGTGCTACAAGCTCCCGGAGTTCACTGACTGCGGGACGTTCCCACCGCTGCGTGGGGATTGCCTGCACGACATCAGTCGCTCGCTTGAGGACGATGCGAGTGCGGTGGTCCGCAGGCAGGTTGAGCAGAGTGTCGACGGCGAGGCTGCAGGCGTCGTCGACGTCGCCGTCGACGGCCTCGCCGATGGCCTGATCGAGCCTGATGAGCGCGGGGTCGATGGCAAGCGTTGGATCGCTGCGATAGCGCTCGAGTGCCTCTTGCTGGACATGACGAGCACGGTCGAACTCACCGAGGTAGGTGAGCGTGCCAGACAGGTACAGCAGCAGCCTCTTGTCGTTGAACTCGAACGCGGCGTCGGTCGACGGTTCATCCAACCGGTCGACGAGGCGCTGTGCCGTGGCCATGGCCCGCTCGGCACCTTCTGCGTCACCGAGCCGTGCGAGGGCGCGGCCTTCCGCTGCTGCCGCAAGCGCGTTGGCTCCGCACACTTCGTCGGCGGCCAACGCTTGTGCCTCCTGGGCAAGGGAAACGGTGCGCTGTAGTCGCCCGTAGTAGTACGGGAGCATGGCCTCCTGTGCTCGGACCTGTGCCCGCAGACGGCCGTTGGTGGTGTCGTCAGCTGCGAGACGAGCAGTGCCGTACCAGTAGCGTGCCCGGTCGATCTCACCGAGTTTCATCAGAGCGTCCGCACTCAGCAGTCCGAGTACTGCTGTCGCTGTCGACAGTCGTTCCTGCACTCTTGAGGGCTGCCTTTCCTCCGCAAGCTGCTGCACTTCGAGGAGATCCGGCATCAGCTCAGTGAGTACTTGAGCAGGTGGGGTGTGGGTGTAGCTGTCGATCCGGTCGCCGACTCGTTCCTCGATCAGCTTCAGTCGTTCCACCGAGCCGAGTCCTTTCGAAAGCGTCTGGTCAACGAGCAGGCGGGTTCGGTCCAGTCGTCCGAAGAGATCTTCCTGAGCCGCGGGCCCTGTCGGCCAGATGATCGCGAGGGCAGCGGACGTGGGCGCCGCTGTCTGTTCGAGCAACTCATCGAGTTCTGGGAGGGATAGTCCGAGCACTTCTGCGAGCTTCAGTCGCTGCGCTGCCTGAGGCGTTTGTCCTCTGCGCCAGCGTGAGACAGTCGAACGGTCGACACCAAGCGCTGCCGCCAGCGAATCGATCGTGTAGCCAGTGCGCTTGCACGCTTCGACGAACATGTCGCGTCTGGGGCTCATCGACGTACCTCCCCGGTCATCTCCACCTTACGGTAGTCGATGCGCGTTCTCGCAGGTCAAGGGTGATACGCCCACAGAACGCACACGCTCTGCGACGGTTTCGCGCACTTGATGCTCTGTTCGAAGGACGCCTGATCCCACTTTCCTGAAAAGAACACATGGCGGTGAACGAACACTCGTCGATGTGCCCGCTGGGCCAACTGACCGAGGGAAGGAGCGAGCGTGAGCAATCTGGTCTTGTTCACCGAGTTGCGACAGCGTCTCGACGATCACCTTGATCTCGTGTCGCGAGTCGCCGCCGAAGGCGACGCGGAATCCGCCTTGTCGATGATACGGCGGGAAGTCCCAGGCTTGGTCGCGGCGGTGCATGCGCTCGTCGACGAGCATCTCCCGGACGACAACGGCAGTTGCAGAAAGTGTCGCAGCGGACCGTTCTGGCGCAGGATTCCCGCACCGTGCCGGATGCTGATCCAGGTTCACCTCGCTGTCGGAGCAGCCAAAGCGACAACACGGGACCGCACGCGCTGGAGCCCGAGTCGGCACAGGCTGCAAGAGTCCTCAGTGGACTGACTTCCGAACAACACAAGGAATTCGGACATGCCGAAGAGAATCTCCACCGCGCGCGGCCGCGAATTCGGTGAGGGCATGCGAGCGGCCATCACGAACGCGGGACTGACCGCCCGAGAGGCTGCCGATGTGCTGAGCTGGCAGGAGGCCAAGGTCTCGGACGTGGTGACCGGCAGGGGCGGTGTCACCCGGCTCGAAGTCGCACTGCTGCTGGGCGCCTGCCGCACCAAAGCCGACGAGCGCGACCATCTGCTCGAACTCTTCCCGGACAGGGACTCGTCGGGATGGTGGCAGCTGCACGGAAAGTGCGCCCCGGTACGACCACGCACTGCCCTCACTCATCTCGCCGTGGCCGAAACCCTGATCAGCTGGCACACGCACGCGGTGCCGGTCCTCCTCCGGACAGTCGACTACATGCGTGAGGTGTTGACCGCGTCCGCCACGGTGCCGGCCGATGAGGTGGACGAGCGATTGTGTGTCCTGCGGGAGATGCAGGAGCTGCTTGGCAACGGTCTGGACTGCACCTTCTACCTCCATGAAGTGGCGCTCGATGTGCAAATCGGCGGACCAGACGTGCACATCGGCCAGCTGCAGCACCTCATGTTCAAGGCGAACTGGAAGAAGGTCAGGGTCTTGATCGTGCCTGCGGCGGCTGGTGCGCATGCGGGCATGGCGGGGCCCTTCACCCGGCTGACGTTCCCGAAGTACGAGCCGCTGGTGTGGACGGCGACCGAGAATTCCAGTCTCTTCGTCGAGACGAAGGAGGCCGTCGACGGCTACGCGGATGTCATCCGGGCGCTCGACGAGGTCAGCCTGAGCGAGGACGAATCGAGGGATCTGATCATCCGCCGATGCGTGCGCCTCCAAGAGGGCGAGGGTGCGGTGGACGAGTCGTGAGACAGCAAGCTCTTCATGCCTAAGGACTTCAGGGCGACAGCGCTTGAACGAGCCGTCGGGCGGACGTTGGCCGGTTGGCGCAATGAGCTTGGGCTCAGTCTCACCGAGGCCGCTGGGCGGGTGGGGTTCAGTGGCGCCAAGCTGTCCATGATGGAGAACGCGATGCAGCCCTCCGCGCCGGTCGACATCATGGCGCTGGGATACGTCTACAAGGTGCCCACAACCGAGTGGCAGTTCGCAATTTCCCAGTCCCAGCACGCCGCGGGACTCAGGGCGATCACGCGACCGGAACCGGAGATCTTCGATCCGGCGGCGGACCTTCCCCATCTTGTAGCTGACGCGACGCTGCTCCGGACGTTCACCACGGACATGGTGCCCAGCGTGTTCCAGCTCGTCGGCTACACGGATGCGGCCTGTGGAGGCGACCCGGTGAAGGCCGCAATGATGGCTCGCCTGCGGGAGACATGGGCGTCGCGGTCAGACGGCAATGATCCGCTGACGGTCGAGGCGGTCTTCACCGAGGCGGTGCTGCGGCAGGTCGTGGGTGGGCCGCGGCTGATGAAGGCACAGCTGCTTCGTCTCATGGAGGTGACCGAGCAGCCGAACGTGAGCCTTCGAGTCGTGCCGTGGACTCTTCCTGCGATGGGCCCTCCCTTCACCTGGCTGAGCTTTCCTCACCGCCAGCACAACGACGTCGTCTACCACGAGACGTTCCTGCGGAGCGAGTACGTGGAGGAACCCGCCAAGATCGAGCAGGTGTCGCAGCGGTTCATGGCCCTGAGGGACCTCGCGCTCAGCGACGGCGAGTCGATGGAGCTCATCGCAGAGGCAGCTGCTGACGTCAGCTAGACGCGTTCCGCCGCCAGCCAACCCGTGACGACGTCCTGCGCCACCTCGGCCACGGGCTGGTCGGCGTCGCCCACGAAGTCCTCGACCCAGGCCTCCGCGAAGATCTTTTCGAGTTCCTCCGCGCGGTTCAGATGCCACTGCAGGGCCGAGTCGTGGTGCCGCGCGACGAGCCGTTTCCGGATCACCGACAGGTCTGCCTTCAATCTGCACACGGTGAGCTTCGCCCCGGCCGCCGCGGCGTACCGCGAACGATCCGCGCGGCGTTCCAGCACGCCCGCCAGCACCAGCCGATGCGCGCCGGCCTCGGCGTAGTTGCGGGCCACGGCGCTCAGGTTGCGCAGCTCCAGTTCGAGGTCGAACGGATCGTCCGCGGGGCTCGGCCAGCGCTGCCGCAACCGGTCGAGGTCGATCACCGCGTGCGGGACCGAAGCCGCGGCGAGCGCGTCGCCCACGGCCTCGGCCACCGTCGTCTTGCCCACCCCGACCGGGCCGGTGATGAGCAGCGCCCTCATTCCGCGGCCGCCGCCAGTTCCGCGGGCGTGCCCTGCATGATCACGCGGACGTGTTCGGTCACCTTCTCCACCGGCCAGTCCCACCACGCGATCCGTTCCAGCAGCTCGATTTCCTCGTCGCTGTACCGCTTCTTCAGCAGCTTGGCGGGATTCCCGCCGACCACGCCGTACGCCGGTACGTCCGACACCACCACCGAGCCGGAGGCGATGATCGCGCCGTTGCCGATGTGCACGCCCGGCATGATCAACGCCTGATAGCCGATCCACACGTCGTTGCCCACCACCGTGTCCCCGCGGCTCTCCGCCCCGAGCGCGATGTCCAGCGTCTTCTCGCCCCACACCCCGCCGAAGATCGTGAACGGGAACGTCGACACGCCGTCGGTGCGGTGGTTGGCGCCGGACATGATGAACCGCACGCCCTCTGCCAACGCGCAATAACGGCCGATGACCAGCTTTTCGGCGCCGAAGTTGTAGAGCACGTTGCGGCGCTCGAACTCCTCGGCGTGGAACGGGTCGTCGTAGTAGGTGTACTCGCCGACCTCGATCTGCGGGTTCTTCACCAACGGCTTGAGCAGCACCGTGCGCGCGATGTCCGGCAACGGGTAGAGGTTGTCGGGCGAGGGAATGGTCACGGTGCTCCGATCGGCTCTTCGCTGAACTGCGTGCGGTACAACTTGGCGTAGTGGCCTTCCAGCGCCAGCAACGACTCATGCGTACCACGCTCGACGATCTGGCCGCGGTCCACGACGAGGATCTGGTCCGCCGCGCGGATCGTCGACAGCCGGTGCGCGATCACCAGCGAGGTCCGGCCCGCGAGAGCCTCGACCAACGCCTCCTGCACGGCCGCTTCCGAACGCGAGTCCAGGTGTGCGGTCGCCTCGTCCAGGATCACCACGCGCGGCTTGGCCAGCAGCAACCGGGCGATCGTCAGCCGTTGCCGTTCGCCACCGGACAGACGGTAGCCGCGTTCACCCACCACGGTGTCCAACTGATCCGGCAATGACGCCACCAGGTCCGCCAGCCGTGCCCGTGTCAGCGCGTCCCAGATCTCCTCGTCGGTCGCGGACGGCGCCGCCAGCCGCAGATTGGCCCCGATCGACTCGTGGAACAGGTGCCCGTCCTGCGTCACCATGCCCACGGTCTCGCGGATCGAGTCGAACGACAGGTCGCGAACGTCCACACCGGACAGTCGGACCGCGCCGGAATCCGTGTCGTACAACCGAGGCACCAGCGAGGCGATCGTCGACTTGCCCGCGCCCGAAGCGCCGACCAGAGCGATCAGCGAACCAGGCTCTGCGGTGAAGGAAATCCCACCGAGAATCTCCTCGCCACCGCGGGTGTCGAGAGAAGCGACCTCCTCCAGCGACGCCAGCGACACCTTGTCGGCAGACGGGTAGGCGAAGCGCACGTCGGAGAACTCGACGGCGACCGGCCCTTCGGGAACAGCGACCGGCTCAGGCTTCTCCTTGATCAACGGCGGCAGGTCCAGCACCTCGAAGACCCGCTCGAACGACACGAGCGCGGTCATCACGTCCACGCGTGCGCCGGCCAACGCCGTCAACGGCGCGTACAAGCGAGTCAGCAGCAGTGCCAGCGTCACGATCGTGCCCGGCGCCATCTGCCCGGCGAACGCGAAGTACCCGCCCAGCCCGTAGACTAGCGCCAACGCCAGTGAGGACACCAAGGTCAAAGCGACCAGGAACAGCCACTGCGCCACCGCCGTCCGCACGCCGATGTCGCGCACCCGTCGTGCCCGCGCCCCGAACTCCAGGCTCTCCAGTGCTGGCCGGCCGAACAGCTTGATCAACGTCGCACCCGGCGCGGAGAACCGCTCGGTCATCTGGGTCGTCATCGCCGAGTCGAGGTTCGCGGCCTCGCGGTGCATGGACGCCAAACGCTTGCCCATCCGCCGCGCCGGGATCAGGAAGATCGGCAGCAACACCATTGCGAGCACCGTGACCTGCCACGACAGCGTCAGCATCACGACCAGGGTGAGAACCAGCGCGATCACGTTCGTGACGACACCGGAGATCGTCTCGGAGAACGCTCGCTGGGCCGCGATCACGTCGTTGTTCAGCCGCGACACCAGCGCACCGGTGCGAGTACGCGTGAAGAACGCGATCGGCATCCGTTGCACGTGGTCGAAGACGGCCTGGCGCAGCCGCAGGATCAGGTCCTCGCCGACGCGCGAGGACTGCCACCGCTCGGCCAGCGAGAACCCGGCCTCCAGCACCGCCACGCCGGCGATCGCCAGTGCGAGCCACACGACCAGTCCGAAGTCACGGCCGCCGATGATCGTGTCGACGACCCGGCCGGCCAGCACGGGAGAGGCCACCGCGAGCACCGCGGCGACGGCAGAAGTGGCCAGCAACGCGTAGACGGCTCGCCGCTGCGGGCGGGCGAACCGGGCGACACGCTTCAACGTCGCCCGGCTCACCCGGCGGCTTTTCTCGTCCTGCATCGCGCTTTCGAGCGCGTACCAGGCGTTGAAGTCGATGTTCATGACGACCAGTCTCGAACCTCGACCTACAACGAGGTCAAGCTGTTTTCAAGAACTCGTCGACCTCGGCGAGGGCCGCCGCACGCACTGGCTCAGGCGACAGGAACAGGTCGTGCATGCCCGCCTTGATCTCCACGACCTTGACCGAGGTCCCGAGCTTCGGGCCCCACTTCCTCATGCCCTCGACGTCCAGCACCGCGTCGGCCTTGGAGACGTCCTCGCTCCACTCGCTGGCGTTCAACATGCTCTTGTCGGAGTGCAGCACCAGCACCGGCACCTGCACGTCGAGACCGTTGTGGACCTTCTCCTGCGCGATCAGGATCGCCCGGATCCATCCGGCCAGCACCGGGAACCCCGCGAGCGGCTTCCACTTCAGGTCGAAGTCCCACTCGCCGTTGCGCGAGCTGTGGATCGCCGACCCGTAGGCGTCGCCGAGGTTCGCGCGGATCTTCACCTTCGGGGCGAACTGCCCGATCAGGCGAACTATCTGCCGCACGAGCGGCGGCTCGACGACGTCCAGCCACGGGCTGTTGAGCACCAACGCGCTGATCAACTCGCTGGAGCGGCGTTCGTGCGCCCACAACGACGTGGTGAGCCCGCCGGTCGAGTGCCCCATGAGCACCACACGCGAATGCTCTTCACGAATGACGGCGATCGCGGCGTCGATCTCCTCGAAGTACACCGCGATGTCGGTCGTGTAGTTCGGCACTTCGCCGTCGCGCAGTGACCGGCCGTAGCCGCGCAGGTCGACCGCGTAGAAGTCGTAGCCCTGGGCCGTGTAGTGCTCGGCCACGTGCTCCTGGAAGAAGTAGTCCGCGAAACCGTGCACGTAGAGGATCGCGCCCCGGTCGTTGGCCGCCGCGCGCCGGCGGACCAGGGTCGCTGCGGCCCCGCCGCGCAACGGCAGAACGGTGGTGTCTTCGTCGCTGCTCACCGCGCAAGTTTGCAACCATCCGGCGTCGATTCCGTGCAGCCTTGTCCGGATCGTGTCTAACCTGGGTGGTGTGACGGGGGATATTGAGCAGTCATCGAGGGTGCGCTTCATGGGCATCAGCCCGCGCGCCTATGAGCATCCTGCCGACCGAGGTGCCCTCGCGGTGCTGAGGGCGGTGCCCGCCGTGGCACCGATCCTCAAGGCGGTCGCCGGAGCCTTCACCGAGCGGGGTGAGCGCCTGCTGCAGGTGGCTTCCTCCGTGCGGGTGGGCCCGAAGCAGTACCCGCAGCTCGACCGGATCCGCAACGAGGTGGCGGCGACGTTCGACCTCGACGAGGTGCCCGAGCTCTTCGTCGAGCGCAACTCGCAGGCCTACGCCTACACCTACGGCATCGACAAGCCGTTCATCGTGATCAGCACCGGCTCGGTCGACCTGCTCGACAACGAGTCGCTGCGCTTCCTCATCGGTCACGAGACGGGCCACGTGATGTCGGGCCACGCGCTCTACAACACGCTGCTGCGCCGGCTCATCGACCTGACGACGTCGTTCGCGTGGGTGCCCGCGGGCGCGATCGCCATGCGGGCCGTCATCGCGGCGCTGCGCGAGTGGCAGCGCAAGACCGAGCTGTCCTGCGACCGGGCGGGCCTGCTGGCCTGCCAGGACCCGCAGGCCGCGCTGCGGACGCACCTCGCGCTCGCGGGCGACCTCGGTGGCCAGGTCGACATCGCGTCGTTCCTCGCCCAGGCCCAGGAGTACGAGGAGGTCGAGGACATCCGCGACAGCATCCTCAAGCTCCTGCACACCGAGACCCGTTCGCACCCGCTGGTCGTGGTGCGGGCCGCCGAGCTGCAGCGCTGGTCGGCGAGCGAGGAGTACCGCGAGATCCTGACCGGCACGTACCCGCGCCGCGAGGACGACCGGCCGACGAGCAACCTCACCGACGACGTGAAGTCCGCCGCTCGTTCGTACAAGGAGTCCATGAGCAACTCCGCCGACCCGCTGATCAAGACGATCAACGACATCGGCGAGACGGTCATGGGTGCTGCGGGCAGGGTCTGGAGCAAAGTTAGTCCGAACGGCTCAGCCGAGTAGCTACCATCTGGAGTCATGAGACGACTCCTGGTGCTGGTTCTCTCCGCATTGCTTGCCGCAACAGGCACCGCCGCCGCCAACGAGCAGGTCGTTGGCGGCGAGCGGGCGTCCATCGAGGCCAACCCGTGGGCCGTCTACCTCACCGACGACCGCGGCGCCCAGTTCTGCGGTGGCACCGTCGTCGCACCGACGAAGGTGCTCACCGCGGCGCACTGCGCCCTCGGCCGTTCACCCTCTGACCTGCGCGTTGTCGCGGGCCGCGAGGACAAGCAGGATCGCGACTCCGGGGTGTCCGTGATGCCGGTGGACGTCTGGATCCACAAGCAGTACGTCGCCGCCGACGAGGGCGAGGACATCGCCGTCCTGACGCTCAAGACCGCGCTGCCGTACACCCCGCTGCCCATCGCGGAACCGACCGACCGGGCGCTCTACCAGCCCGGCACGCAGCTGCGGGCGCTCGGCTGGGGCCGCACCAGCGAGAACGGCAAGACGTCCCGCTACCTCCTGCAGGCCACCGTGCCGGTGCTGCCGGACGACTTCTGCGTCGAGACGTACCCGCAGTTCGTGAAGACCGACATGTTCTGCGCGGGCTACGAGGGCGGCAAGATCGACACCTGTCAGGGCGACTCCGGCGGCCCGATCGTCGCGCAGGGCAAGCTCGTCGGCGTCACGTCGTGGGGCGAGGGCTGCGCGCGCCGGGGCAAACCGGGCGTGTACGTCCGGCTCTCCCGGTACGCGAAGGATCTTCACCCGGTCGTGGATGCTTTGCCGCCTGGAGTTGTCGACCCCTAGACCCCTGGGTTCAGTGGGGCCATGCGTCTGCTGGCAGCGGTTCTGGCTCTGCTCGTGATCACCGTGGTCCCGGTGCACGCGCAGCCCAGAATCGTCGGCGGTGTCGTGGTGGACGACGCCGACGAGGCGCCCTGGACGGTCGCGCTGACCACGTCGTCCGGCTACCAGTTCTGCGGTGGCGCGCTCATCACGCCGAATCTCGTCGTCACGGCCGCACACTGCGTCTACGGCCGCACGCCTGCCTCGATCACCGTCGTCGGCGGCCGACTGGATCTTCGCACCGACGGCGGCAGCACGTCCGTCGTCGCGAAGTACCAGCTCGCGGACGGGTACTCGACTCCATCGCGCGGCAAGGACATCGCGTTGCTGACGCTCGCCGTGCGGATGCCGTACCGGGTGCTGCCCGTTGCCGCCACGACCGACGTGTACGCGGCGCGCAACGTCGGCGTCGTGTACGGCTGGGGGAGGCAGGCGGAGAGCGACACGAACAAGAGTCCGTTGCTGCACAAGGCATCCATCCCGATCGTGGCGGACGAGGAGTGCGCCGGGGTCTACGCGCGTTACGACGCCGTGGCCATGTTCTGCGCCGGCTATCCGGAGGGCGGGATCGACTCGTGCATCGACGACTCCGGCGGCCCGTTCGTGGTCGACGGCCGGCTCGCCGGGATCGTGTCGTGGGGCATCGGGTGCGCTCGTCCGAACACCCCCGGCGTCTACACGCGGGTCACGACGTACCTGAGCTGAGCTTCCGGAACAGGTCGGCGCGGTAGCGGAGGCCGGCCGACTCCGCCCGTTCGATCGCCTTGGCGTACCAGGCCTTGTCCTGGGTCAGCGCCGCTTTGCCGGCGAGCGCGCGCACCTCGATGATGCGGAACCCGGCTTCGGCGGCGCGGCGCAGCACCTCGTCGTACTCGGTGACCGAACGGTTCACCTCGGCGAGCACGAGACCAGCGTCGACCTCGATGAACAGGTCGTCCGCACCGGCCAGTTCGAGTGCGCGTTCCGCTTGTGCGCGGGCTTCCTCGCGCCGATCGGTCGCGATGAGCAGTTCCGCGTACTCGACCCGCGTGGACATCTCGATGGGCCGAAGTCCGTTCCGTTGCGACAGGTCCAGCGCTTCCGTGAACGCTTCCTCGGCTTCCGCGTACTTGTGTTGTGCCGCCAGCACGACGCCGAGGTTGTTGAGACCGTTGGACGTGTGCTGCAGGTCGTCGCTCTCCCGGGCGAGTGCCACCGATCGCCGCAGTGCTGCCTCGGCCGAGTCGAGCCGGCCCAGTTCCAGCTCGACCAGGCCGAGGTTGCCGAGACCGCCGATGAGCTGCGCGTGCATGCCGTTCGGCCCGTAGAGCCGCAACGCCGTGTTGAGGTGTTCGCTGGCGAGGTCGAGTTCGCCGATGTCGTGGTAGATCCCGGCGAGGATGTTGAGCGCGGTGGCCTGCTCGGCTTCGCGACCGGCGGCGCCGAACTCGGCGATCGCCCGCTCGCAGTGCGAGATCGCCGCCCGGTGCGCGCCGAACCGCCAGTCCAGGTAGGACAGACAGACCCGCATCGCCGCCGCCCGTTGCCCGGCCTCGACCCTGAGCGCCGCCTCGGCGACCGTGCGCAGGTCGGCGTAGTAACCCGACTGCAGCAGGTACGCGCGCATGGCCGCGACCAGTCCGGCGTCGGGTTGGTCCTGGGCGAGCGCGACGAGGTTGAGCCGTTCCGTCTCGAACCAGGTCATCGCCTCCTCGCGGTCCGCGAACGGGACGGGGTCGGCCGTGGGCGGCAGCAGCCGGGTGAAGCCCACGTTGAGCACTGCGTCGGCGCCGTCCGCCCGCTTGAGGTACCAGTCGAAGACGGTTCGCCGGTCCTGCGCGGTGGCCCGTTGGTGGGCGTACAGGCGCAGCAGGTCGTGCAGCTGGAAGCGGACTCCGTTCTGCTGCACCAAGTTCGCCGCGACCAGCTCGTCGATCGGTGCTCCGGCGAGGCCGCGCGGAATGTCCGGACCGGGCACCGCGCCGAGGAAGTCGAACGTCCGCCGCGCCTGCCCCGACAGCTTCCGGTAGGACAGGTCGAACGTCGCCTGCACGGCCGTGTCGTCGTCCTCGATCTCCAACGCTTCGAGCCGGTGCTCCCGCAGCTCCTCGACGTAGTCCGGCAGATGCCGCCCGGCGAGGTTCGCCCCGGCGATCCGCAACGCCAGCGGCAGCCGCGCGCACAGCCCGATCAGCTCGCTGGTGTCCCCGTCGACCCGCATGCCCTTGAGCAGCTCGTGCGCCTCCTGCTCGGCCAGCACACCCAGCCTGACCTGGGTGAACTGCGGCAGATCCGACCGGCTCGTGATCAACGCGGCACAACCGGGCGTGGCGGGCAGCAGCGGCGCGATCACGTCGGCCGTCGCGTTGTCGAGCACCACCAGCACCCGCCGGTTGCGCAGCAGTTCGTGGTAGTCGTCGTTCGGGCCGCCACCCAGCGCCTTCACGAACCGCGCCAACGCCTGCTGGACCGTCATCGGCGGCCCGGTGGAGTATCCGCGCAGGTTCACGTACAGCTGCCCGTCCGGGAACTGCTCGCGCAACCGGTGCGCCTCCCGCACCGCCAGCACCGTCTTGCCGACGCCGGGCAACCCGGTGATCGCCCGCACCGGCGCGTCGATCAGCTCCAGCAGTGCGATCTCCTCCTTCCGGCCGACGAAGTCCGGCAGGTCGGCGGGCAGCTGACACGGCGCGGGCGGCCGCGGCACCAGCCGGTACCCGGTCGACTCGGTGATCACCTGCTCGGTCGCGCGCAACCGGCTGACCAACGTGCGCAACGCGGCGCGCGGGTGCAACGGCGGTTCGTCCGGCCAGATCTCGGCGGCCAGCACGTCGAACGGCACGGGCTCGCCCGGCCGCGCGGCCAGCGCGGCACGCAGTGCCCGCAGCCGATCAGTCACCGAGACCCTTGAGCACTCGCTCCAGTCCGTACTCGAAGGTCTTGTCCCGCAACGCCTTCGACGTCACACCGTGCGCGGTGAGCTCTTCCTCGTCCTGGCCGGTGCGGGCCAGCAGCTGGACGTACGCCGCCTCGCTCACGGTCATCCCGACCACGTACCCGAGCACCGTCTTCATCGCCAGATCGGCTTCCTCGCCGGGAAAACCGCCGTCGGTGAACAACGCGAGCAGGCGGGCCGAACGGTCCGACAGGTTCGGACCCAGCTCGGCCAGACCGACCTGGCCGAGCACCGACGCCACCCACGGGTGCCGCAACACCATGGCGCGCAGGCTTCGTGCCGCGTCGGCCACCGAGGAACGCCACGGCCCGGACGCCACCACCTCCATCTCGCCGTACACCTCGTCGACGACGAGCTCGATCAGCTCGTCCTTGTTCGCGACGTGCCGGTAGAGCGAGGTGGCCTTGGTGTCCAGGCGCGCGGCGAGGGTGCGCATCGACAACGCCTCCAGCCCGTCCGCGTCCAGCAGTTCGACGGCCGCGGCCACGATCCGGTCCTGGCTGAGACCCGCGCGCGGGCGTTCCCGCGTCCACACCGAGGAGACCATGCGTCCACTGTACGCACTTGCGTACGCGTTCGCGATCTGCGTACAGTGTTCGCATGACGCGAACGATGTACGCACAGGACCTGCTCGACACCCTCCGCGCGGAGCACGGCGTTCCCGGCGCCACGCTCGCCGTGCTGGTCGACGGTGAGATTCACGAGTTCGCCAGCGGTGTGCTGCACACCGGAACTGGCGTCGAGGCGACCACCGACTCGGTCTTCCAGCTCGGTTCGGTCGCGAAGATCTACACGGCGACGCTGGTGATGTCGCTGGTCGAGGAGGGTCTGCTCGACCTCGACGCCCGCGTGGTGGACGTGCTGCCGGACTTCCGGGTCGCCGACCCCGAGGCGACCAGCGCGATCACCGTGCGGCAGCTGCTCAGCCACACCAGCGGGCTCAGCGGCGACTTCCAGCCGGACACGGGCCGCGGTGACGACTGCATCGAGCGGTACCTCGAAGCGTGCGTGAAGCTCGGCCAGGACGTGCCGCCGGGCTCGACCGTCTCCTACAGCGGCGCCGGCTACGTCGTGCTCGGCCGGATCGTCGAGGTGCTCACCGGCACGACGTGGAACCAGGCGCTCGCCGACCGCGTGCTCATGCCCCTCGGGCTGACGCACACCGTGACCCTGCCGGAGGAGGTGCTCCGGTTCCGCGCCGCGATCGGCCACTTCGACGGCGCGCCGGCGCCGGTGTGGGACCTCATGCCGCGCGCCGCCGGACCGGCCGCCGCGGTCTGCGCCAGTGCCGGTGACGTCGTGCGGCTGGCGAAGGCGCACCTCGACAACACCGTGCTGAAGCCGGAAACCGTTGCCCTGATGCAGGAACGTCAGGTCGACGTGCCGGACAAGTGGACCGTGAACGCGGACGGCTGGGGTCTGGGCTGGACGCTCTACGACTTCGTCGGCACGCCCGGCATCGGCCACGACGGTGCCGCCACCGGCCAGTACTCCTACCTCCGCGTGCTTCCGGAGCAGGGCATCGTCATCGCGTTGCTCACCAACGGCGGCGGTGCGCGTCCGTTGTCGTCGGCGATCCTGCGTGCGCTGCTCGGGCAGTTCGGCATCGAGATGCCGCCGCCGTTCGCGCCGCCCGCCGAGCCGTTCGAGGTCGACATGGCGCCGTACAACGGGGTCTACCGGCGCGAGGGTGTCGTCATCACGATCGACGGCCGCTCGGCGCGGTACGAGTTCGTGGACGACATGGCGATCTACCCGTCCATGGACATGGAGCTGATTCCGGTGTCGCACAACGTCTTCGCGGCCACCGGTGCCGGTTCGTCGTTCCAGGACGACTTCATGCCGGTCGTCTTCGACAACGGCTACTGCTACATCGGGATGCGCGCCGCGCCCAAGGTCGGTTAGACCACGAGCCCGACGGACATCGTGAGGAACACGGCCGCGCACACCGCGTCCAGCGCCGTGGTGACGCCGGGCCGCTTCAACCGGCCGGCCACCCGCGAGGCCGCGAGCACGATCATCAGCTCCCAGACCGCGGCCAGTCCGAGGAACACCACGGCGAGCATCGCGAGCTGCGGCGCAGGTTCACCCGATCCGATGAACTGCGGCAAGAACGCGAGCGAGAACAGGATCATCTTCGGGTTCGTGATGTTGGTCAGGAAGCCCTGCCGGAACGGCCGGTCGCTCATGACTTCCTCCGGCTCGTCACCCGAGCGCTTGAGCAGCCCTCGTGCGATGGAAATCGCCAGGTAGAGCAGGTAGCCGGCGCCGATCCAGCGCAGTGCCGCGAGCACCATCGGGTACTGCGCGAGCACCACGCCGAGGCCGGAGATCACCAGTGCCACCTGGACCGCGGCGGCCGTGTGGATGCCTGCCAGTGCGAGCAGGCCGGCGCGGGTGCCGGAGCGCAACGACGTGCGCAGCAACAGGAACGCGTCGACACCGGGGGTCACGATGACGACCGCGCACGCGATGAGAAAGGCCGGAACCTGGCCGAAGTCGAACAACACCGTACATACCCCCGTGAGCTACACCACTGACCGCAAAATCTTCGGCCTGACGCGACACTAACACGAGAATCTTCGGTTTTGACGCCGTCCTGGCGCGATCGCTACGGTTGGTGACCAATCGTCCACCTGGTGCAACGAGGAGTGGTCCGTGAGGGGTAAGCGGCTTGCCGTGCTGGGCGCGGTGATCGCGCTGGTCAGCGGCGGATCGACGGCCGATGCGATCGTCGGGGGGACACCCGCGCGGGTGGTCGACACCCCCTGGGTTGTGGCGATCACCACCACGGACGGCCAGTTGATCTGCGGTGGCGCGCTCGTCGCTGCGAACAAGGTCATGACGGCCGCGCACTGCGCCACGCTCAAGGGCGTGCTCGGCAAGAACCAGCGCCCCGCCGAGCAGTTGCGGGTGGTCGCCGGGCGCACGGACCTGCGCACCAAGAGCGACGGCGTCGAGGCCGCCGTCGCGAGCGTGTGGCGGCACCCCGACTACCAGGAGGTCACCAAGGGCGACGACGTGGCCGTGCTGACGCTGGCCCAGTCGCTGCCGTACCGGACGATCGCGCTCGGCGAGGTCGGTGACGACGGGGTCGTGCTCGGCTGGGGCCGCACCGCCGAGGGCACGCCGCCGGCCATGACGCTGCGCAAGGTGACGGTGCCGATCCTGTCCGACGCCGAGTGCGCGCTGAAGGAGCCGGACTACCGGCCGGGCGCGATGTTGTGCGCCGGGCGCGGGGGCCGCGACGCGTGCACGGGCGACTCGGGCGGGCCGCTGGTCGTGAAGGGCAGGCTTGCGGGAGTCGTGTCGTTCGGCCGCGGTTGTGCGCGCGCGGATGAACCTGGTGTCTACACCCGGCTGGCTCACTACCGATCTGTGATGGGCTTCTGATATCCACGAACAGGTGCGAACCACACCTTTTCCGGCGACCCTGCGCCGGCAGTGGGGACTTGACCTGAGTCCCTCCCAGCTCTACGCGATCCTGCGACTGCGTCAGGACGTGTTCGTCGTCGAGCAGAACAGCGTCTACTGCGACGTTGACGGCCGTGACCTCGAACAAGGCACACGGCACTTCTGGCTGGAAGCTGACGGATCGCACGACCCGCTCGCGTACCTGCGACTGCTCGAGGAACCCGACGGCACGTTCCGCATCGGACGCGTCGTCACGGCACGGATGGCGCGCGGGCGTGGATTCAGTCGCAGGCTCGTGCAGGCGGCTCTGGCAGACGTCGGTGCCACGCCGTGCGTGCTCGACGCGCAGACG
This sequence comes from Lentzea alba, assembly GCF_011067745.1. Lineage (GTDB taxonomy): Bacteria > Actinomycetota > Actinomycetes > Mycobacteriales > Pseudonocardiaceae > Lentzea > Lentzea alba. The sequence continues at coordinate 314,635 of NZ_JAAMPJ010000001.1, read as the reverse complement.
TACGTCGCGGACTTCTACGCGTCGTTCGGCTTCGTGACCGAAGGTGCGGAGTTCATCGAGGACGGGATTCCACACCTGCGGATGCGGCGCACTCCCTGATCACGCGCACTGCGCGCTCGATGTCGGCCTCGGTCAGATCGGCGCGCGCGGTGAGCCGCAGCCTGCTGATCTGGTCCGGCACCGACGGCGGCCGGAAGCAACCGACGATCACGCCGTTGGCGCGGCAGTTCTCGGCCCACTGGAACGCCTGCTCCGGCGACGGCGCCCGCACGCTCACGACAGCCGCCGTCGGCGTGCTGACCTGGAAACCGGCCTCCTTCAGGCGGTTGCTCAGGTCGTGCGCCACGGTCAGGGCGCGCTCGGGGCGGTCCGGCTCCTCGCGCAGGATCTTGATCGCCGCCAGCGACGCTGCCGCGCTGCTCGGCGCGAGACCGGTGTCGAAGATGAACGTGCGCGCGGTGTCGATCAGGTGCTTGATCACCCGGCTCGGGCCGAGCACTGCGCCGCCCTGCGCGCCGAGCGACTTGCTCAGCGTCAGCGTGGTGACCACGTCCGGCGCCTTGATGAGCCCGGCCGCGGCCACGGCGCCACGGCCGCCGGGGCCGACCACCCCGAGTCCGTGCGCGTCGTCGACGACCAGCGCCGCACCGGTCGCGCGGCAGGCCTCGTGCAGTTCGGCGAGGGGTGCGATGTCGCCGTCGACGGAGAAGACCGAGTCCGTGACGACGATCGCGCGGCGCTTGCCGCGGGTCTCCAAGGCGTGCCGGACCTGGCCTACGTCGCAGTGACCGGCGACCACGACGTCCGCCTTGGACAGCCGCGTGCCGTCGATGAGCGAGGCGTGGATGTGCTGGTCGGCGACGATCGCGGTGCCGGGACCGGTGAGCGCCGTGACCGCGCCGAGGTTCGCCATGTAGCCGCTGCTGAACACCAGTGCGGACTGCGCGCCGCAGAAGTTCGCGAGCTCGTACTCCAGCTCGTTGTGCAGCTCAGTCGAGCCCGTGACCAGGCGTGATCCCGTGGAGCCCGCACCCCACTTGAGGGTGGCGGCGGCCGCGGCACCCGCGACGCGCTTGTCCTTGGCGAGCCCGAGGTAGTCGTTGCTGGCGAGGTCGAGGTCCGTCGAGTCGGCCGTGCGCGGCCGCACCCGCCGGGTCAGACCCGCCTTGCCCCGCGCTTCAGAGCGGACGTCGATCCAGTCGAACGTCGACTCACCACCAGTGGAAATCGCCTCAGTTGTGCTCACGGTCACCGCCTGAGTCTCCCATCCGCCGACTAGCGTGCCGCTCGTGGACCTGTTCACCTTCACGCGCGCCGAACTCACCTCGCCGGTGCAGTTCGCCGACGGCCGCTGGGTGGTGTCGGACTACGACGACGTGCGCGCGGTCCTCGCCGATCCCGTGACGTTCCTGCCGGACAACGCCCTGACCGCCGTCACACCGGTCGCGCCCGCCGCGTTGCGCTCCCTGGTCAGGGCCCGCTTCTCGCTGCCGCCGACCTTGGCGAACAACGGGTCAGCGTCGCACGCGGGCCTGCGGCGCCTGGTCGCGTCGTTCTTCACACCGTCGCGCGTGGCGGCGGCTGAGCCTCGCATCCGTTCGCTGGTTTTGGAACGGTTGGGTGGCTCAGATCTCGTGCGGGATCTCGCGTGGGATCTGCCGGCGATCGTGCTGATGGAGCTGCTCGGTCTGGAGAACGTCGACATCCCGACTTTGAAGCGGTGGAGCTCCGGCTCGCTGGAGTTCTTCTGGGGCAACATCTCCCGGGAACGGCAGCTGGAGCTGGTCGACGACGTCGGGGACTTCCACCAGTGGCTGGTCAAGCGCTACCACGCGCGGGACGGTGAGCTGTTCTGCGCGTTGGCCGACGCCGGTGTGTCCGCCGAGGACTCCGCCGGGCTCTGCTACTTCCTGCTGATCGCGGGCCAGGAGACGACGACTCAGTTGTTGTCCACGGCGTTGCGTCGCGCTTTGTCTGATCGCGCGTTGTGGGCGCGTTTGCCGTCGGCAGGGGTCGCCGAGTCGTTCGTCGAGGACGTGCTGCGGACCGACACGCCCGTGGTGACCTGGAGGCGGCTGACCGCGCGTGAGGTCGTGCTGTCCGGTGTGCGCGTTCCAGCCGGTGCCGAGCTCGTGTTGTTGTTGAGCGGCAAGGAGAACGATCCGCGCCACCTCGCGTTCGGCTACGGCCGCCACTTCTGCCTCGGCGCCGGGCTGGCGCGGTTGGAAGCCGCGGTGACGTTGCGGACCGTGGCCGAGCACGAGCCGTCGTTGAGGCTGGTGGGCGACGAACCGGAGTGGCTGAACCTGCTGTCGTTCCGCGCGCCTCGGTCCGTCACGGTCGTGCGATGAGCTTGCCGGTCGTGGTGCGTGCTTCGAGCGCTCGGTGTGCTTCGGCGATCTCGTCGAGCGCGTAGACGTCGCCGAGCACCGGCTCGAGGTGGTGGGCGAACACCTCTTCCGGGGTCACGTCGCGGGGAAGCCCCATGACCGCGACGCCCTTGCGGAAGATGTCGCTCGCCGTCACGTCCAACGGCTCACCGCTCGCGTACCCGAACACGACCATCCGCCCCACGCCGTCCTTGAGCAGCTCGAACGCCCGTTTCCCGACCTCGCCGCCGATCGACTCGAACACGACGTCCACCGGTTCCAGGCCGGTCCAGTCGTAGCCGATGCCACCCTTGCTGGACGCCTCCAGCACGACCGCTCCCGCTCGTCGCGCGAGCTGCACGAGCAAACTGCCGACACCGCCGGACGCCGCCTCGACCAGCACCCGATCACCTGGCCGGATGCGGGCCGCCCTGGTCGCGGCGACCGCGGTGGTGCCCTGCAGGAGCAGGGCGAGCGCTTCGTGGTCGCTCACGTCCTCCGGGACCTCGACGGGGTCCTCGACCACGGCCTTCGTGGCGTACGCGCCGTCGCGCGGGACACCCATGACCCGGCGGCCGTCCGCTGTGGTGCCGACGACTTCCGAGCCCAGGACGGCCGGCAGCGACGGCCCGGGGTACCACGGGAAGAGCTCACGGCCCTTGCCGCGGCGGATGACGGTTTCCCCGTAGTTCAGGCCGATCGCCGTGACGTCGACGAGCGTGTCACCGCTCGGGTCCGGCACCTCCTCGACCCGGAGCACCTCGGGCCCGCCGAACTCGTGAAACCGCACTGCCTTCATCTTCACGCCTCCCAGTAAGCGGACCGTCGGTCCGGTTGCTAATATACGGACCATCAGTCCGCTTGTGTCAAGGGAGAGTTCGTTGGAACGTGCCGACGCCGCCCGCAACCGAGCCGCGATCCTGGCGGCGGCCACCGAGCTGATCCGCGAGCGCGGCATCGAGGCCGTGTCGGTCGACGACGTCGCCGCGGCGGCGGGAGTCGGCAAGGGCACCGTGTTCCGGCGGTTCGGCGACAAGGCCGGCCTGATCCAGGCCGTCGTGGACGAGACGGCCGCGTCGTGGATCCGGACGGCGTCGCTGCGGTGCCGCACCGCCGGTGAGTTCGCCGGCACGCTGTTCGACCACGTGCTGGCCTCGTTGCCGCTGGTCATCGCGGCGGAAAGGACCACGACCCGCAGCTGCGAGGGCAACTTCCGCATCACCGTGGAGCGCCTGGCGGGCCTGGTCGGCTCGACCTTCAAGGCGCACACCGTGCTGGCGGTGCTGCGAGGCGAGCACATCGAGTTCCTGCTCGGTCAGGGCATGACCGCGGGCGACATCCGCGCGGGAGTTATCTCGCTCGCGGACACGCTCGCGGCTGAGGTTTGATGCCGGGGTGTTGAACCGTCAGCTCTCCGGAGTCAGCAAACGGACACTGCTCGAGGAACTCGGCCCCGTCCCGGACGTCGAGCCGGACGTCTACGGCGAGGGCGGCCCCGTGAGCGCGCTGGAACAGCGCGTCGCGCGGCTGCTGGGCACCGAGGCGGCGTTGTTCGTGCCGACGGGGACGATGGCGCAGCAGATCGCGCTGAAGTGCTGGGCAGACCGCACGCACAGCCCGATCGTGGCGATGCACCCTGCCGCGCACCCGCTGCACCACGAGGACGACGCACTGACCGTCCTGTCGGGCCTGCGCCCGATCAAGGTGCGGAACTCGGAGGTGGCGTCGTGCCCCGAGCCGTTCGGGACGCTGCTGGTCGAGGTGCCGGACCGCGAGGCCGGGTTCGTTCTGCCGACCTGGGACGAGCTGGTCTCGCTCGTGGACGCGGCCCGCGAACGGGACGCGGTGGTCCACCTCGACGGCGCGCGGCTGTGGGAGAGCACGCACGGCCTCGGCAAACCGCTGGAGGAGATCGCCGGCCTGTTCGACTCGGTGTACGTGTCGTTCTACAAGTCGCTGGAGGGCATGTCCGGCGCGGCTTTGGCGGGCACCCAGGACTTCGTCGACCAGGCACGGGTCTGGCGGCACCGGTACGGCGGCATGCTGTTCCAGCAGTGGCCCGCGGCGCTCTCCGCGATGCACGGCCTGGACACCGTGCTGCCTCGCCTGGGCGCGCAGGTCGCGCACGCCAAGGTGGTCGCCGAGGCGATGGGTTTGCCCGAGCCGCACACCCACCAGTTCGCGTTCCACCTGCCCGGTGACCCGAAGCGGCTGACCGAGCTGAGCGGGAAGTTCCTGGGCTCGTTCTGGCAGGACGGCACGCTGGCCAAGACGGAGGTCACCATCGCCGGCCCCGCACTGGAGTGGACGGCCGACGAGGTCCGCGAGGCCTGGTCCCACTTCCAGAGCCTGCTCTGACGCACGCGAGCTGGCCATGAACGGCGCTTTTGTGGACCCCAGGTCCACAAAAGCGCCGTTCATGGCCAGCGATACCGCACTTCCCAGCGCGATGTCGCTCACCTGGCTGTTGGTCCCGCAGGTGCGAAATGCGACGATGCCGGGGCTGTGAGGGGAGAGCGAGGAAGCCGGTGCGAATCCGGCGCCGTCCCGCGACTGTGACCAGACGTGCTCTGGGAGTCAGGAACTCGTCCCCCTCTTCACCCACCGACCGCGGGCGTGGACACCCGAGGAAGGACTTCGCTGAGCATGTTCCCCTTTTCGGCTGTCGTCGGACATGACGACCTCCGGCTGGCCCTGCTGCTGAACGCCGTACATCCCGGCATCGGCGGTGTTCTCGTGCGCGGCGAGAAGGGGACCGCGAAGTCGACGATCGTGCGTGCCCTGGCCGCGCTGCTGCCCGAACTCGACGTCTCGCAGAACTGCCGGTTCGGCTGCGTGCCCGGCAGCACCGACTGCCCGGACGCGCCGCACGACAGCGTCGAGCGCAGGCCGGCCAAGCTCGTCGAACTGCCCGTGGGCGCCACCGAGGACCGCCTGGTCGGGTCGCTCGACCTGGAGAAGGCGCTGACCGAGGGCGTGCGGGCGTTCCAGCCCGGACTGCTCGCCGCGGCGCACCGGGGCGTGCTCTACGTCGACGAGGTCAACCTCCTGCACGACCACCTCGTGGACCTGCTGCTCGACGCCGCCGCGATGGGGCGCGCCCACGTCGAACGCGAAGGCGTCTCGATCTCGCACCCGTCCCAGTTCCTGCTGGTCGGCACCATGAACCCGGAGGAGGGCGAGCTGCGGCCGCAGCTGCTCGACCGGTTCGGGCTGACCGTGGCGGTGAAGGCGGCGCGGGACGTCGGCGTGCGCACCGAGGTGATCAGGCGCCGGCTCGCCTACGAGGCCGACCCCGTGACGTTCGCGGCGCGGTGGGCAGCCGAGGACACCAAGCTCAAGCAGCAGATCACCGACGCCCGCGCGAACCTTCCCCTGGTTTCCCTGCCGGACAGCGAGCTGCGCCGAATCGCCGCCGTCTGCGCGGCTTTCGAGGTCGACGGCATGCGCGCGGACCTCGTCGTGGCTCGTGCCGCCACCGCCCACGCGGCGTGGCGGGGCGCCACCGAGGTCGAGGAGCTCGACGTCGAGACCGCGGTCCGGCTCGCCCTGCCGCACCGGCGCCGCCGCGACCCGTTCGACGAGCCCGGCATCGAGGAGCAGCAGCTCGAGGACGCCATGCGCCAGGCGGCCGAGCACGCGGAGGAACCCGAAGAGGGCCCGGACGACGACGGTCCCGGCGGTGGCGAGCTGCCCGAACCGCAGGAAGGCCCGGCGGGCAACGGAAACGCGCCCAACGACCGACCGGCACCGGAACCCGCGCCCGCGTTCAAGGCACGGCTGCTGGAGGTGCCGGGAGTCGGGGAAGGCGCGCCGGGCAAGCGTTCCCGGGCCCGTGCCCGCACCGGCCGGATCGTCCGTTCGTCCAAAGTGGATGGAAACGGCCTGCACCTCGTCGACACGCTCACGAACGCGGCACCGCACCAGCAGGCACGCGGCCGCAGCGGTCCCGGACTTCTGCTCACCGCCGGAGATCTGCGCAAGGCGGTGAGGGAGGGCAAGGAGTCGAACCTCGTCCTGTTCGTCGTCGACGCGTCGGGCTCGATGGCGGCACGGCAGCGGATGTCGGCGGTCAGCGGCGCGGTGATCTCCCTGCTGCGCGATGCCTACCAGCGCCGGGACAAGGTCGGCGTGGTGACGTTCCGCGGCAACCAGGCCGAAGTGGCGTTGCCTCCAACGACTTCCGTGGACGCGGCGGCGACCCGCCTCAAGAAGATGCGCACCGGCGGCCGGACCCCGCTCGCGGACGGACTGCTCAAGGCCCATCGCGTGCTGGAGATCGAACGGTTGCGCGACCCGCAGAAGCGCCCACTCGTGGTGTTGCTGACCGACGGCCGCGCGACGTCGTCCGGTCTCGGCGGCGACCCGACCAAGGACGCGCTGAAGGCGGCCGGCCTGCTCGAACAGACCGCTGTCGTGGTCGTGGACTGCGAACAGGGCCACATCAGGCTCGGCCTCGCGCAGAAGATCGCCGAGGCCCTGCAGGGCACCTGCGTCCGCCTCGACCAGCTCAGCGCCGACCACCTCGCCGGCGTCGTCCGGGCCGCGTGAGTTCGCGCTGGTCGTCCGGCCGCCCCTTCGTCGGGATTCGGCGAAGCCCAATCACGGCGAAGCGGCGGCCGGATGGCCAGCTTCCCGGCGAACTCACCGGAGTCTGCGGAGCAGCGACCAACGAGCAAGGAGAAACCAGTGCCTCAAGGACAACCCACCGAGGTGCCGAAGGACGGCCTGACGACGCGCCAGCGCCGCAACCGGCCGTTGCTGATGCTGCACACCGGTGAGATGAAGGGGAAGTCGACGGCGGCGTTCGGCATGGCGCTGCGCGGCTGGAACCAGGGCTGGGACATCGGCGTGTTCCAGTTCGTGAAGTCCGCCAAGTGGAAGGTGGGCGAGGAGTCCGCGTTCAAGGCGCTCGGCCGGCTGCACGAGGAGACCGGCGAGGGCGGCGCGGTCGAGTGGCACAAGATGGGCGAGGGCTGGTCCTGGTCGCGCAAGCAGGGCACCGAGGACGACCACGCCGCGGCCGCTCTCGAAGGCTGGCAGGAGATCTCCCGCAGGTTGCAGACCGAACGCCACGGCTTCTACGTGCTCGACGAGTTCACCTACCCGCTGCACTGGGGCTGGATCGACGTCGACGAGGTGGTGGACACGCTGGTCAACCGGCCCGGCCACCAGCACGTCGTGATCACCGGCCGGTACGCGCCGGAGAAGCTGATCGCCGCCGCCGACCTCGTGGTGGAGATGACCAAGGTCAAGCACCCGATGGACGCCGGACAGAAGGGCCAGCGGGGGATCGAGTGGTGAACCGGCTGGTCGTCGCGGCTCCCGCCTCGGGCAGCGGCAAGACCACGGTGGCGACGGGCCTGATGGCCGCGTTGCGCCGGGCCGGGTCGCGGGTCGCGCCGTTCAAGGTGGGGCCCGACTACATCGACCCCGGCTACCACGCGCTGGCCACGGCCCGTCCCGGCCGCAACCTCGACCCGGTCATGGTCGGCGAGCACCGGATCCCCGGCCTGTTCGCGCACGGGTCCAAGGGCTGTGACATCGCCGTGGTCGAGGGCGTGATGGGCCTGTTCGACGGCCGGGTCGACACCGCGGGGGTCGGCTCGACCGCGCACGTCGCGAAGCTGATCAACGCACCGGTGCTGTTCGTCGTGGACGCGCGCGGGCAAAGCCGGTCGCTCGCCGCTCTGCTGCACGGGTTCCGCGGCTACGACCCGACGGTCCGGCTCGGCGGCGTGATCCTCAACCAGGTCGGGTCGGAGCGGCACGAGCAGGTGCTGCGGTCGGCCTGCGACGAGGTCGGCCTCGACGTGCTCGGCGTGTTGCCGCGTGATCCGCAGTTCTCGTTGCCCTCCAGGCATTTGGGGCTCGTGACGGCGGCGGAGCACGGGTCGGAGGCGGTCGCCGCCGTCGACGCGATCGCCGCCGCGGTGGCCAAGCACGTCGATCTCGACGCGGTGCGCAGGCTGGCGCAGTCGGTGCCTTCGATGGCGGTGTCCGCCTGGGAACCCCAGGTCGAGCGCGTCGACGGCGAACCGTTGGTCGCGGTGGCGGGGGGAGCGGCTTTCACGTTCGGCTACGCCGAGCACGTCGAGGTGCTGAAGGCGGCGGGCGCGGCCGTCGCCGTCGTCGATCCGTTGAAGGACGAGGTCCTTCCGGAAGGAACCGCGGGGCTGGTCCTGCCGGGCGGTTTCCCCGAGCAGCACGCGGAAGCTTTGTCGGCCAACGCGAAGTTGCGCGACTCGGTGGCGCGGTTCGCTCGATCGGGTGCGCCGGTCCACGCCGAGTGCGGTGGGTTGCTGTACCTGGCGCGGTCGCTCGACGGGCATCCGATGTGCGGCGTGCTCGACGCCGAGGGGTTCATGACCCCGAAGCTGACCTTGGGCTATCGGGACGCCGTGGCGTCCGCCAGTTCCCCGCTGCACCCGCCGGGCAGCCGCGTGACCGGCCACGAGTTCCACCGCACCCAGCTGTCCACACCGCACTCGACCCCGCCCGCGTGGCACTGGCGCGGCGTCGATTCCCGGCCCGTCGCCGAGGGTTTCGTCGTGGGTGGCGTACATGCGTCGTACCTGCACACGCACCCGGCCGGTGATCCGGAGGCGGTAGCCCGCTTCGTGCGGGCCTGCCACCCGTTCGTGGCCGGAGCGGCAGGCGGTACGGTCTTCGCTTAAGCCTCTCCCCGAAACCCCCTGTGGAGCTGTCGTGACGACGACCGGTCGGGTCTCCTTCGTCGGCGCCGGTCCCGGTGCCGCCGACCTCATCACTCTCCGAGGCGCGCGCCGCATCGCGGAAGCCGACGTCGTCATCTGGGCCCCCAGTGCCGTCGACGCCGAGTGCGTCCGCGAGCACGCCCGCGCCGACGCCGACCTGGTCGACTTCTCGCGCGTGACGCCCGAGGAGATCACGGACCTGTACCGCCGTGCCGCCGCGTCGCGCCAGGTCGTGGTGCGCCTGCACGCGGGCGACGCCGCGACCGGTGGTGGTGTGCAGGAGCAGCACGACCTGTGCGTGCGCCTCGGTCTTGAGGTCGAGGTCGTGCCGGGTGTGTCGGTGGTGGCCGCCGCTGCCGCGAAGATCGGCCGCGAGCTCACCCTGACCGAGGCGTCGTCCACTGTGCTGATCTCGCCGGAGAGCAGCGAGCTGGTCCGCGAGTTCGCCGCGCTGCAGACCACGATGGCCGCGACGGTCTCGGGCGCGCGCACCGGTCAGTTCGTCGAGAAGCTGCTGCAGGGCGGGTACACCGCCGAGACCCCGGTCGTGGTCGCGTACAAGGTGAGCCAGGCGGACGAACTGGTCGTGCACACCACCGTCGGCGAACTGGAGTCGGTGGTGAAGCAGCACAAGCTGTACCGCCCGACGCTGTTCCTGGTCGGCGCCGCCGTGAAGGTGCCCACGCGCCGCGTCTCGGCGACGGCCTCGGTGGACGAGCCGCTCCGCGCCGCCCGCCCGACCCGCTGGTCACGCCGTGCCGCCTCGCGCATCGCGACGCGCGTCGACGAGCCCATCCCGGCCCCGGCCCCCGCTCCGCTGCCCGCCCCCGCTGCCGCCGCCGAGTCGAACCCGGCGTGGACGGCGGTCGAGGAAATACAGCAGTCGGTGCGCAAGCCGGCCGAGGAGCCCGCGCCCAAGCCGAAGCTGACCGTGGTGGCGGCGGAGAAGCCGAAGCCGCCGACGGTCCGCGCCTCGACGGCCACGCCGAAGAAGAAGCCGGCCGCCGCCCGTAAGCCCAAGCGCACCGCCGGAAACTGATGACAGTGCAGGCATTGCAGGACACAGCGGGCCGTCCCGTCGAGATCGTCGACGCCGCGGACGGCCTGCGTCCCGCGCTGAACGTGTGCCGCGCCCGCTCCGCCGTGATCGTGAAGCTGGCCGAGGGCATCGGTCCCGCCGAGATCGGCGCGGGCCTCGCGGGCTGGCGTCGCACGCTGACGGTGTCGGACGCAGGCGAACTGATCACTGTGGACCCGCGTGACGCGGTGACCCGTCGCTGGACCTCGCCGGACGCGGTGTTGTGCCTGGCGGACAACGAGTTCCTGCAGTCGAACGATGGCTGGGCGCTGCCGGACGACTCGTTCGCGAGCCGCACCCACGTCCTCGGCGCCGAGGTCCGCGCGTTCGTGCTGGCTCGCCTCGCCCCGCGCCCCGGTGTGCTGGTGTGGGACGTGCTGGCCGGTTCCGGTGCGGTGGGCGTCGAGTGCGCCCGGCTGGGCGCCGCGGTGATCGCGGTCGAGCCCGATCCCGTGCAGTGCGTGCGGATCATCGCGAACGCGTCCGCGCACGGCGTCGACGTGCGGGTCGAGGAAGCCGAACTGGACGCGCCCTCGTTGCCGCGCCCGGACGCGGTGTTCGTCGGCCGAGGTGAGATCACCGCGGTCAAGGCTTCGGCCGCGGTGTCCGCTCGCCGCGTGGTCGTCGCGACGGAGAGCGTGGACGAGATCGTGCCCGCCCGCGATGCGTTGCAGGCGGCCGGATACGAGGTGGAGGGCGTGCACTGGACCGCCTCTCGCCTGTTGGATTCGGGATTCGCTCCGGCAGTACCGGTGACCGTGCTGTGGGGAAGCAAGAAGTGATCGGTGTTTTCGCCGGCCCCGCCCAACGCGGCGATGCCGCCGACCTCGCCGGTCTCCTCGGCGCCGACGCCGTCGTGCCGGACGGTCCGATCAAGGCCGCCGTGCGCCAGCTGTGGCCACGCCTGAGCGCCGCGGTGCTGTTCCTGGACGCGGGTTCCGCGATCAGGCTGTTCGCGCCTCTGTTGCGGGACAAGCGATCCGGTCCCGCCGTGGTGTGCGTGGACCAGCACTTCGCGGTCGCGCTGGCCGGGGACGCGGACATGCTGGCCAGCCAGGTCGCGGATCTGTTGAACCGCACCGCCGTCGTGACCAGCGGCCCGTCGATCGACTCGGTGCTGGACGAGCTCGTCGAGCAGCTGGACGCCACCGCCGAGGGTGACGTCGAGGCGTGCGCCGCCGCCATCGAGGCGGGCGAGAAGGTCGTGCTGCGCAACCCGTTGAACTTCCCGCTGCCCGCCCTGCCGCCGAACGTCATCGCGGCGGGTGAGGACGCGACGTGGATGATCGTCGTCGACGACCGGGCCGCCGCGACCAAGGAGAACGTGCTGCGGATCGTGCCGCGCACGCTCGTCGTCGGTGTGGGCTCGACGCGGGGTTCGTCGGCCACGAGCGTGGGCGCGGCACTGGCCGAACTGGACGCACAGGGCGGCCTGGATCTGCGCGCCATCAAGGCGTTCGCGACCGCGGACGCCAAGGCGGACGAGCCCGGCATCGTGGACGCCGTCGAGGACTGGGGATTCTGGCACGGCGACACCGCCGAGCTGCTCACGTTCCCGACCGCGGAGCTCGCCGAGATCGGCGTGCCCAACCCGAGCTCGGTGGTGCGCAACTCGATGGGCACCGCGAGCGTCGCGGAGGCCGCGGCGTTGCGCGGCGCGCAGCTGCTCGGGCACGGCGCCCCGATCGAGCTCGCGGCCGAGAAGTTCAAGCGGGACAACGTGACCGTGGCCGCGGCGCGGATGTTGCCACGCGGCCGGCTCGCTCTGGTCGGGCTCGGCCCCGGCTCCGCCGAGGAACGCACACCCCGTGCGGAAGCGGAGATCCGGCGCGCGGCGTTCGTGGTCGGCACGCCAGAGGCGATCGAGGCCGTCGGTCCACTTCTGCGTTCCGGCACGGAGGTGCGGCACGAGGGCGCGGGCGATTTGGCTGCTCGTGGTGCGGCGGTCGCCTTCGTCGCTTTCGGAATCGGACCAACGTTGGACAATCCGGTCGAAGCCGACGTAATTGTTGTTCCCGGGGTCTGGGATCGCTGAGGTTTTTCCTTCTTTCGTAGGGTCTCTGCCGAAGTTTTCTTGATTACCGTCGCCACGCACACGGCCCACCCCCTGCCTCGGGCCCGAAGCACTGGAGACCGGCATGAGATCCCGTCGTCTCGTCGCTGTCGCCTGCACCGCCGGCGTCGCACTGTCCCTGCTCGCGATCAACGCCCAGGCTGCGGCGCCGAAGGAAGGCCTGCGCCTGCTGACCGTCCGCGACTCGCTGACCGCCACGCACACCTGGTACGAGCAGACCTACGACGGAAAGCCCGTGCTGGGCGCGTACTACGTCGAGCACGTCGACAAGGCGACCGGTGTGAAGACGGTGGACGACGGCCGCATCGCCGTCGGCACGGTCGACATGACGCCCGCCGTCACCGCCGAGGACGCCAAGACCAAGTCGGCCGGTGTGCCCGAAGGCGCGAACCTCAAGGTGCTGCCCGGCACCGGCCTCGTCTACGAGGTGATCTCCGACAAGGGCAAGGGTTCCGAGCGCACGCTGGTGCACGCGGAGTCCGGCGCGGTCGTGAGGTCGGAGAGCCTGGTCAAGCACGCGGAGGGCACCGGCAAGGTGTTCAGCCCGAACCCCGTGGTGTCGCAGCAGAACCAGAACCTCAAGGACGGCAACGACGCCGACTCGGCCGTGCCCGCCGCGGCGTACAAGTCCGTGACGCTGTCCAACCTGGACGGTTCCGGCTACCTCAAGGGCAGCTACGCCCAGCTGACCGGTGCCAAGAGCAAGCTCGCGTACAACAAGAACAACCAGTTCAACTACACGCGGACCAACGACTTCTTCGAGCAGGTCAACGCCTACTGGGGTGTGACCGAGGCGCAGAAGTACATTCAGAGCCTCGGTTTCACGAACATCAACAACCAGTCGCAGAAGATCACCACGCTCGGTGAGACCGCCGACAACTCGTACTACGACCCGAACAAGGACCAGATCACGTTCGGCACCGGTGGTGTCGACGACGCCGAGGACGTCGAGGTGGTGTGGCACGAGCTCGGCCACGCGATCCAGGACGCCCAGGTGCCGGGCTTCGGCACGACCCTCGACGCCGGCTCGATCGGTGAGGGCTTCGGCGACTGGTGGGCGTTGATCATGTCCTCGCGTGATTCGCAGGACACGACCACGACTCCGTTGGCGTGCATCATGGACTGGGACTCGACGTCGTACACGACCACGACGCCGCACTGCATCCGCCGCACCGACACCGACCTGACGGTGAGCCAGCGCCAGAACGAGGTGCACTTCGACGGCCAGATCTGGTCGCGGGCGCTGTTCGACATCTACCAGAAGTTCGGCCGCGACAAGGCCGCGAAGATCGTGCTGGAGGCGCAGTTCTCCTACGCACCCTCGACCTCCTTCGGCGCGGCGGCCGCGGTCACCGTCGCCACCGCCAAGAAGCTCTACGGTGACGCGGACGCCGCCACCGTCCAGGCCGCGTTCACGGCACGTGGAATCGCCTGAGTCAAAAGTCAAACCGCCCGCACCAGACAAGTGGCGGTTGTGCTGCTGAATCTCCGCCCGTGACGCTGTGTGTGCCGCCGCTCGACACCCTGCACACACAGCGTCATCGGGAAGGACTGGCTACATGGCGAAAACCCTGCATCGCCTGATCGTGTCCGTCGTGGTGTCCGCTCTCGCGAGCATCTTCTTCATCGCCCCGGCCGCCAACGCCGACGTCTCGCCGATGATCGTCGGTGGCACGAGGGCGAGCACGTCGACGTACCCGTGGGTCGTCTACCTGGCGTCCACCTCCGGATCGCAGTTCTGCGGAGGCACGCTCACCAAGGCCAACAAGGTCGTCACCGCCGCGCACTGCGTGAAGGGCCGCTCGGCCGCCAGCACGCGCGTCGTGCACGGCCGTGACGACAAGCAGAGCACCGCGGGCACGGTCGCGAACGTGACCAAGATCTGGGTGCACCCGAGCTACACCACCGCGACCGCCGGCTACGACGTCGCCGTGCTGACGCTCGACCGCAACATCAGCTCGGCCACCCTGCCGCTGGCCACGCCGTCCGACACCGCGCTCTACACGGCCGGCAACTCCGCGCTGATCCTCGGCTGGGGCACCACGTCCTCGGGCGGTTCCGCCTCGCGGTACCTGCTCAAGGCCAACGTGCCGCTGACCTCGGACGCGACCTGCAAGTCCGCGTACTCGCAGTACAGCAACACCTCGATGGTGTGCGCGGGCTTCCCGCAGGGCGGCGTCGACACCTGCCAGGGCGACTCCGGTGGCCCGCTGGTGTTCGGCGGCAAGCTCATCGGTGACACGTCCTGGGGCCGCGGCTGTGCCGGCGCGGGTTACCCCGGCGTGTACGGCCGTATCGCGCCGTACTACTCGGTTATCAACGCACAGCTGTAAGTGATCTTTTGTGTTGCAGGGTGCGTGCCTCGGCGCGCACCCTGCACGCATGTCTGATCTCGAAGCTGTGCCGGAGGACTGGTCGAGCGCACTGGTCGTCGTCGCTCACCCTGATGACATGGAGTACGGCGGTGCGGGTGCCATCGCCCGTTGGACCGCTCAAGGCAAGAAAATCGCGTACGTGCTCGCGTGCCGTGGCGAGGCCGGCATCGACACGATGGAACCCGAGGTCTGCGGACCGTTGCGGGTGGAGGAGCAGATCGCGTCCTGCGCGGCCGTCGGCGTGACCGAGGTCGAGTTCCTGGACCACCCGGACGGCGTCATCGAGTACGGCGTGCCGTTGCGACGCGACTTCGCGGCGGCGATCCGCCGGCACAGGCCCGAGGTCGTCATCACCGGCAACTTCCGCGACACCTGGCCCGGCGGCGGCCTGAACATGGCAGACCACATCGCCGTCGGCCGCGCGACCGTGGACGCGGTCCGCGACGCGGGCAACCGGTGGATCTTCCGCGACCTCGGCCTGGAGCCGTGGAACGGGGTCAAGTACGTGCTGGCAGCGTCCTCGCCGTTGTCGACGCACGCCGTGGACATCACTGACTCGTTCGAGGCTTCGGTGGAATCTCTACGCGCCCACAAGGCCTATCTGGAGGCGCTGAGCGGCGACATGGCCAACCCCGAGCCGTTCCTGAAGTCGATGGCCGAGGCCGTGGGGCAGCGGTTCGGCGGCGGCCTGGCGACGTCGTTCGAGCTGTTGCGGCTGTGACCATGTTCCCTTCAACTGGACACGGCGGGTCCGGTGTGGATGCTTCTACGCATGCCCTTTGAACAGCACTACCTGGCCGGCCTCGACCTCCGGGGCCGGCGCGTCCTCGTGGTCGGCGGAGGCACGGTCGCCCAGCGCCGCCTGCCTCGCCTGATCGCGTCCGGCGCCGCCGTCGAGCTCGTGTCGCCGTCCGTCACGCCCGCCGTCCAGGGCATGGTCGACGCGGGGGAGCTGACGTGGCATCAGCGGCGTTATGAGGCCGGTGACGTCGAGGGCGCGTGGTACGTGGTGGCGTGCACGTCGAACGTCGAGGTGAACACGCAGATCGGCGATGAGGCGCTTGCTGCCCGTGTGTTCTGTGTGCGCGCGGACATCGCCGTCGAAGGCACGGCCGTGACACCGGCGACCGGCACGCACGACGGGATGCTGATCGGTGTGCTCGCGGGTGGCGAACACCGTCGTTCCGCTTCGGTGCGGGACGGGCTGGTCGCGGCGTTGCGCGACGGCCGGATCGCGGACCAGGCCGCGAAGCCCGCCGGTGTCGCCCTGGTGGGTGGCGGACCCGGTGACCCTGAGTTGATCACCGTGCAGGGCAAGCGTTTGCTCGCCCACGCGGACGTGGTCGTCGCCGACCGCCTGGCGCCGCGCGAGCTGCTGGAGGAACTGCCCGCGCACGTCGAGGTCGTGGACGCGGCGAAGATCCCGTACGGCCGCGCGGCCACGCAGGAGTTCATCAACCAGACGCTGATCGACCGCGCCAAGGAGGGGAAGTTCGTCGTCCGGCTGAAGGGCGGCGATCCCTACGTCTTCGGCCGCGGCTTCGAGGAGCTGCTGGCGTGCGCGGAGGCCGGTATCCCGGTCACCGTCGTGCCGGGCGTGACGTCCGCGTTCGGTGTGCCCGCACTGGCCGGTGTGCCAGTAACGCACCGAGGAGTGGCACACGAGGTGGTCGTCGTCTCTGGCCACGTCGCACCAGACGACCCGCGCTCTCTCGTGGACTGGCCCGCAATCGCACGCCTGCAAGGCACCGTTGTGCTGATGATGGCCGTCGAACGCGCCGGTGCGTTCGCCACCGCGTTGATGGAAGGCCGTCCCGGCACGACTCCGGTCGCCGTGATCCAGGAAGGCAGCACCGCCGCGCAGCGCGTGTTCCGGTCCACTTTGGACTCCCTGGCCGATGACGTGAAGCGCTGGGAAGTCCGCCCGCCGGCGATCATCGTCGTGGGCCCGGTAGCGGGTATTGCGTCCGCAAATAGTTAGATAAGTTTCTTTACAAAAGCCGCTCGACCGGTGGACTCTGCATGCACGCCGCCTCAGTCCACCGGTTCCCGCGGAGGCACGCATGAAACGCGCCCTGTCTGTGGCGGCAGGCATTTTGCTCATGATGTCCGGTTTGTTCGCTTCATCACCCGCGAGTGCCGCCCCCCAACAGGTCTTCTGGACCTTCTACGGCTGGTACGACAACACCCCGCCGGGTGGCGACATCGCCTACCCGCAGATCCACGACAAGGCGGGCGGCAAGGGAACCTGGTCGGACCCGATCACCTTCGCGACGTCCAGCAAGGAAGCCAAGCCGGGCACGAAGATCTATTTCCCGCGGGTGAAGAAGTACTTCATCATGGAGGACTCCTGCTCCTCCTGTGAGCAGGACTGGAACGGCAACGGCCCCAACGGCGGCCCTCGTTTGTGGCACTTCGACGCGTGGGTCGGCGGCAAGGGCGGCAACGCCATGAACGCCATCGACTGCGAAGACGCGCTCACCAACTACCACGACGACGGCAAGCCCGTGATGGAAGAGACCATCCTCAACCCGCCGTCGAACCTGACCGTCGACCCCACGCCGATCTTCAACGCCCAGACCGGCGAGTGCTACGGCGGCGCCAAGCCCAAGACCACCAACGGCGAGTACAAGAACGTCTCGACCGGCAAGTGCCTCCAGGGCGGCGCGTCCGGCTCCCAGCTGACCACGGCCGTGTGCAACGGTTCCGCCGCACAGCAGTTCAAGTTCCACGGCGCGTTCATGGAACAGGGCTCGCCGCAGCAGTGCACCACGCTGTCCTCGGGCAAGGTGCTGCTGAAGAAGTGCGACGGCGGCCCGAACCAGCAGTGGTCGATCAACCCGAACAAGACCATCTCGGACATGCAGTACAACACCAAGTGCTACCGGGACGCCTCCGGGAAGGTGACCGCGGCGTCCTGCTCCGGTGACGTTGCCAAGTGGACGTTCAAGGCGGCAGCCGGGAAGTGATTCGCTGACCAGAACGACCGTAGGCCGCTCCTCGCAAGGGGAGCGGCCTACGCGCGTCACCTAGCGCCGAGATCGCGCTGCCCGTCCCAACAAACAGGTACCAGTCCCCATGCGTCGTCCTACGGGCACACAGGGAGGTGACCTGCCACTATCAGGACATGCCGTTGCCCGAAACGCATCTGCGTCAGATCGCCCGGTGGTGTGAGCAGAAGATCCCGAAAAGCTCCGCAGCCGATTCCGGGTCGAGTTCAAGGTGCGCGGATCGAACGTGACGCTCCACGAGTGCAGCGTGCCGATCGGTGCGACCCCGGAAACGAAGTGGTTTCGCGCACCGATGGCCCAACTGCGGTACGACGGGTCCTTGTGGCAGCTGTACTGGCCGCACCGCCTCTTCTCCCAGCACCACGGCCGGTGGGTCGCGGTGGACTACGACCCGCGCGGCACCGCGCCCTCGCCAGGCCCGCTGCTCGACATGATCGCCGACCCCCGCGCCTCGTTCTTCGGGTACAAGGACTGAAGATGTCCATCTGGGACGATCGCTACATGCCTGTCCCAGATACGCATCTCCGCCAGATCGTCCGCTGGTGTGAGGGCAAGGTTCCGGAACGCGTTCGTCACCAGGTTCGCGTCGAGCATGCCGTGCGCGGATCGAACGTGACGATCCTGGAGCGCAGGGCGCCGTGGAACGAGGAGTTCGGCCCGGAGTGGACCCGGCAGGCGATCGCCCAGTTGCGCTTCGACGGGACCTCCTGGTGGCTGTACTGGCCGGATCGCAACACCCGATGGCACCTGTTCGAGGACGCTCGCGCCCCTGCCGTGTCACCAGGTCCGCTGCTGGACGTGATCGACGATCCCCGCAGTCCGTTCTGGGGATAGCGAAAGGCCGCTTCCCAGTGCGGGAAGCGGCCTTCGGCGTCGATCAGATCAGTGCTGCGGCGCCCGGCGCGGACGGCCGGCACCACGCTCGGGCCGGCCGAAACCACGGCCGCCCTCGGTGCGCTCCGAGCGGCGCGGGCCGCCCCGGAACTCGCCACCCTCGGCGGAGCGACGGGGACCACCGCGGAACTCGCCGCCCTCGGTGCGGCGACCGGAACCGCCGCGGTACTCACCGCGGGCGGCACCACCGGCAGCAGGGGCGCCGAAACGGCGGCCACCGCTGCCGCCGCGACGGGCAGGCTTCTCGCGTTCCACGATCGGCTCGCCGCTCGGGGTGCGGGCGCCGGTGATGCGGACCAGGTCGTCGTCGCCGGGGCGCACCTTCGTGCTTTCCGGACGGATGCCCGCGCGGGCGGCCATGCCCTGGACCGCGCGGCGCTGGTCGTGCGTGACCAGCGTGACGACCGTGCCGGACTGACCGGCGCGGGCCGTGCGGCCTGCGCGGTGCAGGTAGTCCTTCGGGTCGGCCGGCGGGTCGACGTGGACGACCAGCGAGACGTCGTCGACGTGGATGCCGCGGGCGGCCACGTCGGTGGCGATCAGGACCGGCATGGTGCCCTCGCGGAACTCGCCGAGCACGCGAGTGCGCGCGCTCTGCGCCTTGCCGCCGTGCAGCGCGCCGGCGTTGACGCCCATCGAACGCAGCTTCTTGGCCAGGCGGTCCACGTGGTGCTTGGTGCGCACGAACATGATCGTGCGGCCCTCGCGCGCGGCCACCTCGTTCACCACGTTCTGCTTGTCCTCAGCGGACACGAACAGCAGGTGGTGCTCCATGGTCGTGACGCTCGCGGTCGGCGGGGCCACCGAGTGCGTCACCGGGTTGTGCAGGTACTGGCGGACCAGCTTGTCCACGTCGCCGTCGAGCGTCGCGGAGAACAGCAGGCGCTGCCCGTCCTGCGGGGTCAGGTCGAGGATCGCGCGGACCTGGGGCATGAAGCCCATGTCCGCCATCTGGTCGGCCTCGTCCAGCGCCGTGATCTCGACCGAGCCGAGGTCGCAGGTGCCCTGACGGACGTGGTCGGACAGCCGGCCCGGCGTGGCGATCAGCAGGTCGACGCCGCGGCGCAGGTGATCGATCTGGCGCGGGAACGACGTGCCGCCGACGACGACGCGGCACCACAGGCCCAGCGCGCGGGCGTGCGGCATGAGCGCCGTCTCCACCTGCATCGCGAGCTCGCGGGTCGGGACGAGGATCAGGCCGCGCGGCTTGTGCGGCACGGAACGCCCGCTCGCGAGCCGGGTCAGCATGGCGAGACCGAACGCCAGCGTCTTGCCGGAACCGGTCTGGCCGCGGCCGAGGATGTCGCGGCCGGACATGGAGTCGGGAAGGGTGGCCGCCTGGATCGGGAACGGCTCGGTGATCTCGTTGGCGACGAGCGACTTGATGAGCGCGTCAGCAAGGCCGAGTTCGGCGAACGAGGGCAGCGGGCCTTCCGGCAACGTGCTCTCGAAGTGCTCGGCGACAGTCGGTTCCTCGACCCGCTGCTGCGGACGCGAGGAGTTGCCCTGGCGACCCGAGCGACGCCGCGGTGCCCTGCGGCTGTTGGAGCGCTCGGAACGACCTTCGGACATTGATGGCAAAACAAACCTCCGGGACATGGCACGTCTCGAGGCTGCCCCGCGCGCTACCGCGGTGCCGATCACAAGGACGGGCCCGGCGTGATGGTCACGCCGCTGATGAGTGGGTGGAAACACCGGTCAACGGCCGTCAAGCCTTCATCGGTGTACAGCACAGTCTAGCTGATCATTGGTAATGGCCTGCGCGCCCGGCAGTGTCGTTGGACACGGCCGGACGCGCAAGGTGACTCACCCCATACCCGCCACGTCCAGCAGCGTGGCCACCAGCGCGGACGGGTCGGAGATCTCCGGCGGCAGGCCGCGCGAGGCGAACCAGCCGCTGATGTTGCGGACGTCGCGGTCGAGGAACTCCCGCCCGCGGGGGTTCGCGACGAGGTCGACCACCTGCGGCAGGTCGATCATGATCAGCCTGCCCTCGTGGACCATCAGGTTGTACGCGGACAGGTCGCCGTGGGTGAGGCCCGCCTCCGCGAGCGTCATCAACGTGCTGACCAGCTGACGCCACAGGTCGAGCAGCTCGTCCTCGTCCGGACGGGTCTGCGCGAGCCGGGGTGCCGCGGTGCCATCGTCGTCACCGATGAACTCCAGCAGCAGCTCGGTGCCGCTGCGCTGCACCGGATACGGCACGGGTGCGCCGATCTGCCACAGCCTGGCGAGCGCGCCGAACTCCGCGACCGCCCACTGCTCCGCGATCAGGTTGCGCCCGAACGCGGTGCGGTTCTGGACGGCCCGCAGCTCGCGGGACTTCTTCATCCGGCGACCCTCCAGATATCCCGCGTCGCGGTGGAACATCCGGTGGTCGTTGCTGCGGTAGCGCTTGGCGGCGAGCAGGCACGCCTTCTCGCCCATCGCGCGTTCCAGCAGGAAGACGTCCGCCTCCTTGCCGGTCTTCACGATGCCCAGCTCGCGGTCCACCGCGGCCAGCTCGGTGACGAGCCAGTCCGGGTGCGGCTTGGGACCCTGGTCGGCGTCGCCCCAGGTGGACCAGCGATCGCCGTCCTCGGGGGTGTCCGCCGAGCTGAGCTGGTCCTCGCGCAGGCGCGAGATCCGCAGCTTCTCTTCTTCCGTCATGCGGCCGCGACGCGTGGGTTCCGCGTCGTCGGCGTTCTTGCTGGTGCGCTTTCCCTTGCGCCGCATGGTTTCGTCGGTGCCGTCGAAAGCAGACTCGTAGCGTTCGTAAAGATCGTGCTCGCGCACGGTGGGGTCTCCCAAAAGATGAAGGTGACCGCCCCACTGGCGCTCTGCGATCAAACGATGCTGATCAGGCGCGAAGGGCGGAGGACGGGGTCGCGCATGCGGTGCCACGTCCAAAGACAGGCTCTGACATCACGCACCTCCTCGTTCCTCACGCCGCACTTCGGCTCGCGGTGAAGCTTGCCCGGTCGGCTTCCGGGCGCGCAACCGAATTAATCGGTGATCAGGTCGGCGGTTTTCACACCGGTCGGCACGAGCTTGAGCCCGGCCTTCTGCGCGAGCTTGACCAGGCCTTTCAGGTCGCTCGGGTCCGACTTGCTGCTCGCGATGGCCCGCGCGAGCAGACCCTTGTGGGCCTTGTTGAAGTGGCTGACGACCTTGCCCTCGCTCGTGATCACCCGGACGACGACGGCGTGCGGGATCTTCGCGAGGCTCGAGTACGCCCCGGAACGCAGGTCGACGACGAACTCGTCGGCGTCCCTGAGCACCGGCTCCAGCGCCGGCTTCCACAGCGTGCGCAGGCTGCCGTGGGACGGGAGCGTGCTGCCGCCGGACAACCGGTACGCGGGCACCGGGTCACCGCCGCGGATCACCCCGAACAGCGCCGACGCGACCGCCAGCCGCTCGTAGGCGCGTTCTTTCTCGGCCTTCTTCAGCGACGGGAAGTCCAGGTTGTCGTAGAGCACGCCGGTGTAGCGCAGGAGCGCGGGCGTGGTCTCCGACGTGCGCAGCGCCGCGTTGCGGTGCACCTCGTCGACCTGGCGTTCGGAGATGTCGAGCGCCTTGAGACTGGCGGGGACGTCCGCCGCGAGATCGGCCAGCGCGGACACGAGCTTGTCGCGCACCGGGTTGAGCTCGGGGAACGACAGCGCGTCGAGGTCGAGCGGCGCACCGTCGCCGCCGATCGCCTTGGTCTCCGACGGGGGAAGCAGCACCAGCACGGTGGGAAGGGTAGGCCAAGGCCGGAAATCCGCTGGACCTGGTGCGGGCCTGGTCGCGTTCGCTACGGCGCCTGCAGCGTCACGTAGGCGAGGCCCATCGTGGCGCGCCACCCCCGCAAGCGGTAGGTGCGTGCCCGGTCGGCCTTGGCGCGGACGTCTTCGACGTGCGGGGAGTCCGGGTTGGCGCGCAGCCAGCGTTCCCAGGCGAGGGCGTGCCCGTTCTCGAACACGTCCCACTCGTCGAGGCCGGCCTGTTCCACGGCGAGCATGCGGTAGCCGTGCGTGTGGGCGAGGTCCACCAGGTCGGCGAGCGAGCCGTACTGGTTGCGCGGGACCGGCATCGCGGCGAGCTGCTCGTCGGTCGGCTCGCGTTCCCAGAAGCCTTCGCCCAGCAACAGCCGTCCGCCCGCGCGGAGCAGCCCTTTCACCGCGGTGAGCGCGTTTGCGGTGTGGTGCAACGGGTCTCCGCCCCACACCTGGGTGGCGCCGTTGACGACGACCACGTCGGCGGGCCTGTCCGGTTGCCACTGCGCCACGTCGGCCACCTGGAGACTGACGCGCGGCGTCAGGCCTCGTGCCTCGGCGTTGGCTTGGCCGTGCGCGATGGCGGTGGCGTCCAGGTCGACGCCCGTGCCGGTCGCCGTCGGCTCGGCCTCCAGCACCCGCAGCAGGAACTCCGCCCAGCCGCAGCCGACGTCGAGCACGTGCGCGCCGGCGAGCGGTTGCAGGGACTGGATCAGGCGAGCGGCTCGCTCCGGGGACAGCGGTCCGTGGAACGTGAGGTCCTCGTGCAGCGGCGCGATCTCAGGTGTCGTCATCGCACGCAGGATGGCGTTGGTGGCGCACGGACGGCAACGCGTTATTCAGTTGTTGGCTCCATCACCTCCCCGTAGCTTCAGTCGTCGTGGAACTCGTGTGGCGCCCGCTCGCGACAGCGGACATCCCTGTGGTGGCCGCGCTTTACAACGCGGCCGCGGCGGTCGACGACACCGGCGAGCTGTTGTCCGAAGAGGACTTCGCCGAGTCGTTCGCCGAGGCGGACCTGCCCGGCGGCTCACTCGCCGTGCTCGTGGACGGCGTCCTCGCGGCCTACGGCTTGGTCGTGTTGCGCGACGACCCCGTGGGCGTGAACCGCGTCCGCCTGGACGGGATGGTCCACCCGGAGTTCCGCCGCAACGGCATCGGCCGCGAACTGCTGCCGCGACTCGTCACCCTGGCGCGCTCGTTGCACACCGCACGCCATCCGGACATGCCGATGGTCGCGTGCACCATGGTCGAGAGCCGTTCCGCCGGGCACGCCGCGTTGTGCGCCGAACTCGGCTTCACCGCGGACCGCTACTTCCACGAGATGGAGGTGGCACTGGGCGAGTCACTCGCCCAGGTCCCGATCCCGGCCGGCTACGAGATCGTGCCGTTCTCCGCGGCCCGCGCCGAAGAAGTCCGCCTGGTGTGCAACGCGACATTTGCCGAGCACTGGGGTTCGACCGAGCGCAGCCCGCAGGAGTGGGCCGCGTCCTTCACCAACAGCAAGCGGTTCGTCCCGCAGACCTCCTTCCTGGCGCTCGCGGACGGGGCCGTCGTCGGTTTCGTGCTGGCGCGGCACTACCCGGTCGTCGAGGAGATGACCGGCGTCCGCGAACTGTGGATCGGGGACGTCGGCACCCTCGCGGAGCACCGCGGGCGTGGTGTCGCCGCGGCCTTGCTGAGCTGGACGTTGGCTCAGGGCAAGGCGCAGGGTTACCACCGCGCCGGGCTGTCCGTGGACACGGCCAACTCGACCAGTGCGCTCGGGGTGTACGAGCGCGCCGGGTTCGAGGTGGCGCGGACCTGGATCGACTACGGGCTGCCGGTCGAGCTCGACGAAGCCGAGGGGTAGGGCTTTCGCCTCGCCCGATGTGGAGCTGGGTGCGGTCGGCCGCACTGGCCGGATGGGATCTGGCTGGAGTGCGCGGTGATCTCGTCGGGCGTGGTGCTGCGTCGGCTGCGGATCGTCGGTCGAGCCGAGCGTGAGCGAGTGCTGTGACGCGACACCTCGCCGGGGTCTCGCGTCACAGCCCAAGTGCCGTCGCCTGCCCAGCTGACCTGCGGCCGAGCGAAGGGCTAGAGCTCTTCGTCTGCCTGGCCGACGCAGAACTGGTTGCCGTCCGGGTCGGCCAGCACCGACCAGACGAGGCCGGGGATGGTGTGCACCGCGACCTCGGTGGCGCCGAGCTCGACCAGGCGGGCGACCTCCGCCTTGCGGTCCGGCACGTGCGAGTCGAAGTGGATGCGGTTCTTGCCCGGCGTGGCGTCCGGCACCTGCTGGAAGCCTAAAGTCGGACCGTTCTCGGTGTTCGGCGTGAGGATGATGAACTCGCCCCAGTCGTTCTGGATCGTGGTGTTCAGAGCTGCCGACCAGAACTCCGCGAGCTTGCGCGCGTCGCCGGTGTCGATGGTGATCATGGCAATCGTCAGGGACATGTCCGGGACGCTACCCAGGGGGTCTGACAATTTCGGTCGACGCAGGTCAGAGGGTGTGAAAGCCGCCGCCGCGAAAGAGCGGGCGGCGTAACCAGTAGGCTGCTCCAACAGCCCGTGAACGAGGAGTACCCACCGTGATCACCAGGATGTCGTCGCTGTTCCTGCGCACTCTTCGCGAGGACCCGGCGGACGCCGAAGTGCCCAGCCACAAGCTGCTGGTGCGCGCCGGCTACGTCCGCCGCGTCGCGCCGGGCGGGTACACCTGGCTGCCGCTCGGGCTCAAGGTGCTCCGCAACATCGAGGCCGTCGTCCGCGAGGAGATGGACGCCTTCGGCGCGCAGGAGATCCAGTTCCCCGCGCTGCTGCCCAAGGAGCCCTACGAGGCGACGAACCGGTGGGAGGAGTACGGCCCCAACCTGTTCCGCCTGAAGGACCGCAAGGGCGCCGACTATCTCCTCGGTCCCACGCACGAGGAGATGTTCACCCTCGCGGTGAAGGGCGAGTACAGCTCGTACAAGGACTACCCCGTCACGCTGTACCAGATCCAGACCAAGTACCGCGACGAGGCGCGTCCCCGCGCGGGCATCCTGCGCGGCCGCGAGTTCCTGATGAAGGACTCGTACTCGTTCGACCTGACCGACGAGGGCCTGAGCCAGTCGTACCAGGACCACCGCGACGCCTACATCCGCATCTTCGACCGGCTCGGCCTGGAGTACGTGATCGTCTCCGCCACGTCCGGCGCGATGGGCGGCTCGGCGTCCGAGGAGTTCCTCGCCGTCGCCGAGACGGGTGAGGACACGTTCGTCCGCAGCACCGAGTCCGGTTACGCGGCGAACGTCGAGGCCGTCGCGACGCCCGCGCCCGCCGAGCAGTCGATCGACGACAAGCCCGCCGCGCAGGTGCACCACACGCCGAACACGCCCACCATCGAAAGCCTGGTGGACTTCCTCAACGCGAACACCGACCGCAAGTTCACCGCGGCGGACACGCTGAAGAACGTCCTGGTCAAGGTGAAGCACCCCGGCAAGGACTGGGAGCTGCTCGCCGTGGCCGTCCCCGGCGACCGCGAGATCGACTTCAAGCGCCTCGAAGCGGCCGTCGAGCCCGCCGAGGTCGCGATGCTCGAAGAGGCCGACTTCGCCAAGAACTCGTTCCTGGTCAAGGGTTACATCGGACCGGGTGCGCTCCAGGCGAACGGTGTTCGCTTCCTCGCCGACCCCCGCATCGTCAAGGGCACCGCGTGGGTCACCGGCGCGGACAAGGCCGACCACCACGTCCTCGACCTGGTGGTGGGCCGCGACTTCACGCCCGACGGCGTCATCGACGTCGCCGAGGTCCGCGAGGGCGACCCGTCGCCCGACGGCAAGGGCGTGCTGGTCGCCGCGCGCGGCATCGAGATCGGCCACATCTTCCAGCTCGGCCGCAAGTACGCGGACGCGTTCTCGCTCGACGCCCTCGGCCCCGACTCCAAGCCCGTGCGCATCACCATGGGTTCGTACGGCGTCGGCGTCTCGCGGCTCGTCGCGGTCATCGCCGAGCAGTCGCACGACGACCGCGGCCTGATCTGGCCCCGCAACGTGGCTCCCGCCGACGTCCACGTCGTCGTCGCGGGCAAGGACGAGGCGCTCATGACGGCCGGCGAGGACTTCGCGAAGCAGCTGAGCGACAAGGGCCTCAAGGTCATCCTGGACGACCGCAAGGCGAGCCCCGGCGTGAAGTTCGCGGACGCCGAACTGGTCGGCATCCCGACCATCCTGGTCGTCGGCCGCGGCCTGAAGGACGGCGTGGTCGAGGTCAAGGACCGCAAGTCCGGCGAGCGCGCCGACGTGCCGGTCGCGGAGGTCGTCGACCACCTGGTGCAGGTCGTCCGCGGCTGACAAGGACACCGAAAACGCCCGGCCGGGAATTCCCGGCCGGGCGTTCTGTCGTTCTGCCCGTCGGCAGAGGGCGTTCTTCTGGTTGTCGGAGCGCGAACGAGGTTCCGGCAGGCCGCCACCAGCTGCGCCCTCGTCGAGCCGTAACCGTTGCCCCGCAAGGTCTTCATCGGGTGCGTGGCGTCGATGAGCTGCACGCCCTCGGTCTGGTGAACGCCGACCAGGACGTTCGATCTCGCCGGCGAGAGCGGATCAGCCCGCCCGGCGGTCGGTGAGATCCAGCGCGGGCTCGAACCACGCGAACGCCCGCTCCTGCTTCAAAGCTCGCACGGCACGAGGAAGCTGTTCCGCCGCAACATCACGCACGAGCAGATGTCGGAAGCCGTACTCGATCTCGCCCGTCTCGCTGTTGCGTCCCTGCCGGCACAGGAAGTCGCGCTGTTCCAACAACTCCAACGCCTCGGCGACCTCCAGAGGGTCGCGGCCCCCAGTGGCGGCCACCGCCCCGGGAGACACCAGATCACCCACCACGGCCGCGTCCTGCAGCACTGCCTTCACCTCGAACGGCAACGAGTCGAGCTGTGCCGTGAGCACACCACGCACAGACGGCGGAACCGGCAGCGACGAACCGTTCTGCAGACACGGCATGCGTGGGTCCGCGACCATCCGTGCGTACTCAGTGGCGAACAACGGGTTGCCGCCGACACACGACACGAGCGCCTGCCACAGTTCGGATGACAGCTCGCGTGTCTCCAGTAGCGAGTTCAACAGGCTGCGGGTTCCGTTGTGGGACAACGGTTCCAAGCTGATCGTCGTGGCATTGCGCTTGCCGCCGAACCACGACGGACGGCGCTGCAGCAGCTCCGGCCGAGCCGTGGCGATCACCAGCAACGGTACGGAGCCCGCGTGTTCGCTGAGCTCCTCCACGAAGTCGAGCACCACGTCGTTCGCCCAGTGCAGGTCCTCCAGGAAGACCACCAGCGGCTCGGACTCGGCGATCTCCTCGAGGAACCGGCGCCACGCGGTGAAATCGGCCGGTACGGAAGGCGACACCAGCTCGGCCAGGCGCGCAGCCAGGTTGCCCGCGAACTCACCCACGCCGACGACGTCCGACAGCGGCCCGTAGCCGTCGTCGTCGCCGAAAGCGGTGGCGGTGCCGCACAAAGCCGTGGAACACGACGCAGTCAGCTCGTTGACGAGCCGTGTCTTGCCCACGCCCGTTTCACCGAGCACGGTCACGAAGTGCGGCCGACGACGGGTGCGAACCTCATCGAGAAGGCCCTGCAACACGAACAACTCGCGTTCGCGCTCGACGAACGGCACCGCGGCCTGCGAACGGCGCGTGGCGCCACGAGGAGACACGCACGAGACCGCCTGCCAGCCACCGGTCGCCGCAGGATCAACGGACCAAGTCACAGAACCGGCGACCTCACGGGTCGCACTGCACGCACGCACAGCACCCAACGGAGACAACGCCATCAGCTGACGGCACTGGTCGAGTAACACGCCAGTGACAGTGGGCGCACCAGAAGAAGGCAGTCGCACGAGAGAGTCGCCGGTCGCAACGCCGATCTGCACGTCGGCCACAGAAGCGAGACGGTCGCGGATGGCCAACGATGCGCGCACGGCGCGGTCAGCGTCGTCCTCAGAAGTCCTCGGCACACCGAACAGTGCGAGGAACACGGATCCGACGTTGCCAGCGACGACACCGCCCAACCGTGAAACCTCGGCAGCGATGACAGCAGCCACTTCCTGGTGCACCGCGTCGACGTCCTCGGGGTCGCCGTCGCCGGCCGCGAGACCGAGTTGGGCGGACACCATCACGACGCTGACGGGTTTGCGCTCCACAGTCGTCACGTCCACGGGAGCCGCCGACTCCACAACAGGAGACACGGCAGGAGCGGGAGCCGACTGGCCGACGGCGAGCAGGTGCCTGCGTTGCACCGACGGCGGAAGGTCCAGCACGGGCGCGTGGTCGAGGATCGCGCGCTCCAGTTCCTGGAGCTCCCGGCCCGGCTCGAGACCGAGTTCCTCCACCAGCGCTGTCCGAGTGCGGCGATAGACGCTCAACGCGTCCACCTGCCGTCCACACCGGTAGAGCGCGAGCATGAGCTGCCCGTTGAGCCGTTCGCGATACGGCTCCACCTCGAGCAACGACTCCAATTCGCCGAGGATCTCGTAGTGCCTGCCGCAGGCGAGTTCCGCCTCGAAGCAGTCCTCCTGAGTCGCCAGCCGCCAGTCCTTGACGGCGGTCAGCTCCGGCCAGTTGATCCCGGTCTCCGCGAGATCGGCGAGCACCGGCCCGTGCCACAGGCTCAGCGCCTTGCGGAGCACCTTCGCGGCAGCGGGCCAGTCGCCGACGGACAGTTCACCTCGTCCCTGTTCGGCCAGGCGCTGGAAGTGCGACAGGTCGAGGGAGTTCTGGTCCACGCGCAGCAGGTAACCCGGAGCGTGGGTCAGCAGCAGCGCGGACCCCTCAGCGCCGTCGCCGCGGGGAGTGAGCACGCCACGCAGTCCGGAGACCGCGTTCTGGAGCATCTTGCGCGCGGTGGGCGGGGCGTCCCTCGGCCAGAGCGCCTGGAGCAGTTTGCTGGTCGCCACCACGCGGTTGGCGTGCAGCAGGAGGAATCCCAGAGCCGCGCGCTGCTTGATGCCACCCAGAGGCACGGGCATGTCGTCGTCGAGGACTTCCAGTGAGCCCAGCAGGTGGAACCGCATGGTTCTGGCCTCCTCTTGCCGACGTCCGAGAAGGAAGTTAGAAGTGCCGCCCATCGCCGCGCTATCGCGCACCCACCGCGTATCAATCGGCCGTGGTGGTGGTGAGCCTTTCCAACTTGTTCGTCCTGGTCCGCGATGTTCCCTCACCAGCAGATCGGCCGCGCGGTACCTCTGGCGTCACCGCGGCCCACGAGCCGGATTCCGCACGTGATGAACTGCCGACGCAAGCGTTTGCTGATCACGTCAGTTATTACCAACTTCCCTCACCGACACCATGAGAGCGCGACCAGCCCTACACTCCCGTTCCGACGGCATGACCAGCTGAAACAGGATGGAAAAGGCTCGGTGCCGAGGCGGCCAATTGAGATGCCTGTTGAGATCGGCGCATCATGGTAGATCGTCCAGGTTTGCCTAAATACAATTCAGCAATGGGCTCAGCCCCTGATGAGAAGTTGATTTTCAAGCTGCTCGGCCCCATCGAGGTCATCGGCGCCGAGGAGCAGGTCCAGGTGCCGCCAGGACGTCAGCAGACGATCCTGGGTGCTCTCCTGCTCGAAGCGAACCGCGTGGTCAGCATGGATCAACTGATCGACATCGTCTGGGAGCACACTCCGCCGTCGACCGCACGGGCGCAGATCCAGATCTGCGTGTCCGCGCTCCGGCGGGAGTTCACGCGAGTCGGCGTCGACGCCCAGATCGAGACCCGTCAACCCGGCTACCTGCTGCGCGTGGCGGGCGACAAGATCGACACCTTTCTTTTCGAGCGCCGCGTGGCCGACTCCGACGCCGCCGTTCGCCAGGGCCGGTTGGAAGAGGCGTCGACGGTCCTGCGGTCGGCACTCGCGTTGTGGCGCGGATCCGCACTCGGCGGCGCGGCCGCCACTTTGCACAACAAAGCACTGCGGCTGGACGAGAAACGCCTGTCCGTGCTGGAGAACTGCGTCGACATCGAGTTGTCGCTCGGCAGACATCACGCGCTCATCGGCGAATTGCAGAGCATGGTGACCGAACACCCCTTGCGCGAACGCCCGCGCGGTCAGCTCATGCTCGCGCTCTACCGGTCCGGCCGGCAGTCCGAGGCGCTCGACGTCTACCGGACCGGCCGCGACCTCTTCGTCGAGCACCTCGGCCTCGAACCGAGCGACCAGTTGCGCAAGCTCGAGACGGCGATCCTGACCGACGACGAGGTGTTGCGTCTCGACCAGGAGAAACCGGTCCCGGTCACCGTGCAGAACGTCGTGTCACCGCGTCAGCTGCCGGCCACCATCGCGGACTTCATCGGACGCCAGGACGTCGTGGCGCGCGCCGAGACGGTGCTGTCCGGTGACCACCTGACCATGCCGGTGGTGACCATCTCGGGCAAGGCGGGCATCGGCAAGAGCGCTCTCGCGGTGCACGTCGCGCACCGCGTCGCCGCCGAGACCTACCCGGACGGCCAGCTCTACTGCGACCTCCGGGGCACGCAGGCCCAACCGGCCACTCCCGCCGAGGTGCTCGGCCGGTTTCTGTCCGCCTTGGGTGCCGTGGGGTCGACCTTGCCCGACGGTGTGGACGAACGCGCGGACATGTACCGCAGCATGCTCGCGAACCGCCGTGTGCTGGTGGTTCTCGACGACGCGGGCAGCGAGTCCCAAGTGCACCAGTTGCTGCCGGGCTCGCCCACGTGCGGTGTCGTCGTCACGAGCCGGAAGCGGTTGACGGGCCTCGCCGGATCTCAGCTGGTCGACGTCGGCTTCATGGACTCCGGCGACGCGCTGGAGCTGCTGGGCCGCATTATCGGCACGCAACGCCTGCGCGGCGAGCCCGTCGCGGCGTCCGCGCTGGTGGACGTCGTGGGAGGGCTCCCGCTCGCGCTGCGGATCATCGGCGCCCGCCTCGCCGCCCGCCCGCACTGGACGCTGGCCTCGATGGTCGGTCGCCTCGCCGACGAACGGCACCGCCTCGACGAGCTCGTGCACGGCGACATGGTCGTGCGCGCCAGTCTGTCGTTGACCTACGACGGCCTGGAACCCGACACGTGCCGTGTCATGCGGCTGATGTCGTTGCTGGAGGCGGAAAGCCTGCCGGTGTGGACGGCCTCCGCGCTCACCGACGACGACCGCCACCGCGGCTTCGACCTGGTGGAACGTCTCGTGGACGCCCAGCTGCTCGACGTGGTCGGCAGCGACGTGGCGGGGTTGCCGCGCTACCGCTTCCACGGCCTGATTCGCTTGTTCGCCAAGGAACAGCTCGCCGTGCACGAGTCTTCGGCCACGCAGCTGGCCGCAGTGGAACGCGTCGCTGGCGGCTGGCTCGCGATGGCCGAGCAGGCACACCAACGGCTCTACGGCGGCGACTTCACCGTCCTGCACGGCACCGGCCGACGCTGGCAGCCGCACGCGGCGTACCTCGACCACGTGCTGCAGGACCCGTTGGGTTGGCTGGAGAGCGAGCGCCCGAACATCTGCGCCGCCGTCCTGCAGGCCGCCGACGCGGGGCTGGACGAGCTGTGCTGGGACCTCGCGATGACGCTCGTGACGTTGTTCGAGACCCGCAGCTATCTCGACGACTGGCAGCAGACCCACGAACACGCGTTGGAGGCCGTGCGCAAGGCGGGCAACAAACGCGGCACCGCCGCCCTCCTGTGTTCGCTGGGCTCGTTGCACCACAGCCAACAGCGCATGAAGGCGTCACGGGCGGCGCTGGAACCCGCTCTGGAGCTCTTCACCGAGCTCGACGACACCCACGGCCTGGCGCTGGTGCGCCGGAACCTGGGCCTGCTGGAGTACAGCGAGGGACGCCCGGAGCTCGCGGCCCGGATCTTCGCGCAGTCGCTGGCGGGCTTCGAACGCGCCGACGACGTCGTCGGCCAGGCCTACGTGGTGTCCCAGCTCGCGCAGCTGTCACTGGACCGCGGCGAGCACGAACTGGCGGTCGGGCAGTTGCGCGGCGCGCTCGGCATGTGCCGGGAGATCTCCAGCCCGCGCGTCGAGGCCCAGGTGCTGTACCGGCTCGGCGGCGCCATGTTGGTGCAGGGCCGCCACGAGCAGGCGCAGCGGCTCATCACGTCGGTGCTCGGCATGGTGCGACGCTCCGGCGACACCGTCGGCGAGAGCTACGCGCTGCACTCGCTCGGCTTGGTCAACGGGCGGATGCGGATGTTCGCCGAAGCCGGCCGGTTGCTGCGGCGCGCGATCCTGTTGTGCGAGGAGAACCTCGACCGGGTCGGGGCGGCGCGGATCCGGCTCGACCTGGCTCAGCTCGTGTCGCAGCGCGGCGAGACGTTCCACGCGATCGCCATCGTGGAGCAGGCGATGAGGACGTTCCAGGAGCTGCGGCTCTCCTTGTGGGAGAGCAGGGCGCTGGCGGTGCTGGAGAAGATCACCGTCGAGAACCCGCTGCCCGCCGCCGTTTCCTCGAACGGCGGCGCGCGCTGACGGCTGCGATCAGGTCGTCGGCACCAGCGAGTCGATCATCTTCTGCAGCTCGGCCTCCTTCGGCAGCGGCGGGTTGTTGCCGCCTCCGCCGCCCTCCAGGTCGCCGTTCACCATCAGCACGTGCAGCTTGCTGCTGCCGTTGAGCACGACGACCTTGAGCATGCCTTTGCTCGCCAGGCACTTGCTCGCCGACTGGGTGACCGTGGCGTCGACCTGCACGCCCTCGACGACGACCTTCTCGCCGGTCTTCTGGGTGTGCTGGATCTTCACGACCTTGGGCTGGGACACCTCCACCTTGGGCTCACCGCCCGACGAGTAGAACTGCACCGCCACGGCCTTGGTGAAGTCCGTCGCCGTCTTGTTGATGTCGCCCTTGGGCAGCAACGTGCCGCCGGTGGTGCCCTTCGTGAAGTCCTTGCCCTCGCACTGGTAGTCGCCGTACGAGGTGATGCCCGACAGCGAGATGCCGGGGAACTTCTCGACCCCGACCTTGGCGTCGGCGAGCACGTCCCAGCTCTTGGGGACCTCGTAGTTGAAGCCGAGACCCGTCTGGACGCACTGCATGCCGTCGTCCTTGCACGGACCGTCGGTCGGCTGCGAGGAGGCACTGGTCGGCGTGGACGGGCCGGTCTGGGAGTTGGTGTTGTCCGAGCGCGAGAGCAGCAGCCACGTCAGGCCGCCGCCGACCAGCAGCACCAGCACGACCGCGCCGAGCACCAGCCAGAGCGTCTTCTTACTCTTCTTCGGAGGTTCGTCGCCGAACCCGCCGTACACGCCGAGGCCGCCGTACCCGCCCTGACCCTGCTGGGGGAAACCGCCGGTCTGGGGATAGCCGCCCTGCTGCGGGAAACCACCGGTCTGCGGGTAGCCGCCGGTCTGGTAGCCACCGCTGGGATAGCCGCCGCTCGGGTAGTCACCCTGCTGCTGGCCCCAGCCCTGCTGGTCGTTCCAGCCGCCCTGTCCGCCGCCTGGGTAAGTCACGGGCCGAACGGTACCTGGTGGGTCTGACAGTCCTTAATTCATCAAGCGTTGACTTCGGTGGCGTGTCGGGCGTACCGTTCGCCACAGAATTCAACACGTGATGAACTTAGGAGGCTCGTGATGCGCACCGCGCTGGTCACCGCCGTCGCAGGCGCGGTGGTGGCGTTTCTTCTGGGATTGCTGACTTTCGGCGTGCAGGCGACCGCGCACCCGCACGACGTCCCGCTCGCCGTGGTGGCGCCTCCGCCGATCGCGGAACGCGTCGCGGCCGCCGGCTCCGCCGAGGTCGACCTCAGGGTCGTCGGGGCCGAGGAAGCCCGGACCCTGTTGGCGGACAAGGAGGTCTACGGCGTGCTGGAGATCGTGCCCGGTCAGGCGACGATCCGGCTGAACCCCGCGATCAACCCGTCCGGCACGCAGGTCGCGCAACAGGTGCTGACCGGCGTCGCGCAAGGTGCGGGGCTGCCGCTCAAGGTCGAGGCCCGGGCCGTGTCCGCCGCCGAACGCACGGCGCCCCTCGCCGCGAGCGCACTGCTGTGGGTCGGCGGGATGGTCGCCGGTCTGCTGTTCGTGGTGCTGAAAGGCCGCAAGCTGAGGTTGCTGTCGTCGCTGACCACGGCCGTGCTGGTCGTTGCCTCCGTGACCGGGCTGCTGGCATGGTGGGGCGTCACGTTCAACGCCGAGGCACTGGGCTTCCTGCTCGTTGTCGCCGTGTCGTTCGCACTGCTGCAGGCCGGGTTGTTCAAACACCTCGGCATCCGCGCGATGGGGATCCTCGGCCTGCTCTACCTGATGGCACCCGCTGTGGCGGGTCAGGTGCCGGAACTGCTCAACCCGGTCTACAAAGCAGTCCTGTGGTCGTGGACGCCGTTCCGGTTCTCCACGGAAGGCCTGCGCACCCTGATGTACGACGGGTCCGTCAGCACCGAGTGGTGGGTCTTCGGCGGGATCGCGCTCGTCGGGCTCGTCCTGCTGCTAGCCGGCCAGAAAACTCAGCCGGACCGTCCGGACGGGGTTGTCGACGTTGGTGTCGACGAGGCAGATCGACTGCCACGTGCCGAGCGCCAGCACACCGCCTAGCACCGGGATCGTCGCGTACGGCGGCACCAGCGCGGGCATCACGTGGTCACGGCCGTGACCAGGGGTGCCGTGCCGGTGCCGCCACTTCACGTCGTGGGGCAGGATGCGTTCCAACGCGGTCAGCAGGTCGTCGTCGCTGCCCGCGCCCGTCTCGATGATGGCGACCCCCGCGGTCGCGTGTGGCACCCACACGTGCAGCAGGCCGTCGCCGTTCTCATCGGAGAGGAACCGCTCGCACTCACGCGTGAGGTCGTGCACGACCTCTTCGGCACCGGTGCGGATCTGGATCTCCTCGCTGCGCATGACCTCAGATCTTACGAACCACCCGTGCGGGGTTGCCGACTGCAAGCACGTGATCAGGCAAATCGCGCGTCACGACACTGCCCGCGCCAACGACCGTGTTGTTCCCGATCGTCACACCCGGACACACGATCACGCCGCCGCCGAACCACACCTTGTCCCCGATGACGATCGGCGCGGTGGTCTCCCAGCCCTCGATCCGCGCGTCGTGGTCCTCGATCGGGTGCAACGCGGTCAACAGCTGCACGCGCGGGCCCATCATGACGTTGTCGCCGATGGTGACCGGGCCGCAGTCGAGGATGATGCCGTCGTAGTTCATGAAGCTGTTCGCGCCGATGCGGGTGTTGTAGCTGTACTCGATCTGCAGGCGCGGCAGGAGAACCGTGTTCTCGCCGATCTCCGCGACGAAGTCCTTCAGGATCGCGTGCATGCCCCCGTAGTCACCGGGTTCCAGCGCGTTGTAGCGAACCATCGCGCGCTGCGCCCGCTGCCGGTCCTCCTCCAGTTCGGAGTCCATCGACAGGTAGGGCTCGCCGTTGGTCATCTTGTCGCGGTTGGTTCCCATGGGGACATTCAACCCGCGTAGGCGCGGCGGTAGTCGGTGGGCGGGACGCCGACGTGGGTGGTGAAGTGCCGGCGCAGGTTCGCGCCGGTGCCCAGGCCACAGCGTTGCGCGACCTGTTCCACGGACAACGAGGTCGTCTCCAGCAACGACTGGGCGTGCGCGACCCGTTGGGCGAGCAGCCACCGCAACGGCGTGCTGCCCGTGGCGTCGTGCAGGCGGCGGAAGAACGTGCGCTTGCTCATCCCGGCACGGCGGGCGAGCGCGGCGACGGTGAGCGGCCGGTCCAGGTGCTTCGTCGCCCACTCCAGCACCGGCGCGATGCTGTCGTCGTCGGTCTCGGGCACGTGCCGTGTGACGAACTGCGCCTGGCCTCCGGTGCGATGCGCGGGCACGCACAGTTTGCGCGCCAACTGGTTGGCGATGTGCGCGCCGAAGTCCTGTCGCACCAGGTGCAGGCACAGGTCGAGGCCTGCGGCCGCACCCGCGCTGGTGAGGACGTCGCCGTCGTCGATGTAGAGCACCGAGTCGTCGACCTCGACCTCCGGGTACCGGCGGGCCAGCTGGTCGGTGTAGGACCAGTGCGCGGTGGCGCGGCGCCCGTTCAGCAGCCCGGCCTCGGCGAGCACGAACGCGCCGTTGCACAGCGCGGCGATGCGCACGCCGTTGTCCGCGGCGTCCTGGAGTTCCTTGACCAGCAACGGATCCAGCGCCTCGGTGCCGTCGAGAACCGCCTGCGGAACGGACGGGATGATGATCGTGTCCGCACCTTGGAGGCCTTCCAAGCCGTGCTCGGGGCTGAGCGTCCAGCCGTGCCGGGCCCGTGGCGCCGCGGGGTTCAGGCCGCACAACCGCAGCGTGTACCAGGGGTCGAAGTGGTCGACGCCGAACACCACACACGCCAGCCCGGCCTCGTAGACGTCCCAGAGGGCCGGTGCGTCGTCATCGGTCACCAAGATCGCCACCACGTTCATGCCCACACGGTAGCTGGCAACAATCGTTCGACTGTCGGCATTTGTGCCACTATCGGCGCCGCGCGGATCTTGCGAGGGTGGTGGAGATCAACCGACAACCCTTGGGGGACAACGCAATGCACTCCGATGTTGCCGTGCTCGGCCTCGGTCAGATGGGTTCCGCGCTCGCCGCTGCCTTTCTGCGCGCCGGACACCGCGTCACGGTCTGGAACCGCACGGAAGCCAAGGTCGCGCCCTTGGTGGCTCAAGGCGCCCACGCCGCGACGTCCGCCCAGGAGGCTCAGCACTCCGCACCTGTGGTGGTGGCCTGCGTGCTCGACTACCCGGCGCTGGCCGAGATCCTCGACCCGGCCCTGCCCGGCATCCTCGTCAACCTCACGTCCGGCTCACCGGAACAGGCTCGCGCGATGGCCGGC
The DNA here is from genome assembly GCF_011067745.1 of Lentzea alba. Classification (GTDB taxonomy): domain Bacteria; phylum Actinomycetota; class Actinomycetes; order Mycobacteriales; family Pseudonocardiaceae; genus Lentzea; species Lentzea alba. The sequence continues at coordinate 277,624 of NZ_JAAMPJ010000001.1, read as the reverse complement.
CCGCGTTACGTCGACGGCGGCATCATGACCACGCCGCCCGGCATCGGCGACCAGGGCTCGATGATCCTCTACAGCGGTGACCAGGACGCGTTCGAGACGGCGAAGGACCTGTTGTCGGTGCTCGCCGAACCGGTGAACCTCGGCGCGGACCCCGGTCTCGCCGCCCTGTACGACACGGCACTGCTGGGCATCATGTGGGCGACGCTCACCGGTTGGTTGCACGCCAGCGCACTGGTGACCGCCGACGGTGCCACCGCACAGCACTTCACGCCGCTGGCCACTCGCTGGCTCGGCCCGGTCGCCGGGTTCATCAGCACCTATGCCGAGCAGGTCGACGCCGGCGACTACCCCGGTTCCGACGCCACCTTGGACGTCCACCTCGCCACTTTGGACCACCTGGTGCACGCCAGCGAGGTCAGGAAGATCGACGCGGCGCTGCCACGGCTGTTCCACGACTACGCGCAGAAGGCGGTCGAAGCAGGCCACGGCACCGACGGCTGGGCGCGGATCATCGAACTGCTGCGCGCGAAGGCGGCCTGAGATGGAGTGGCCCGCACTGCTCGACGCCACGGCCCGCGAGTGCGTGGAGGTCTTGCGCGAACTGCCCGACGACGGCTTCTCCCGCCGCGCCACCGGACTGGAGTGGTCCTGCCGCACTACGCTCGACCACGTGGTCGAGGGGCTGCTCGGCTACACCGCCCTGCTGGCCACCCGTGCCGACCGGCGCTGGACCAGCCTGCTCGGCACGCTCCGGCCCGGCCTGCCGCTCGAGCACTGCCTCGAAGGCGTCACGACCACCGCGACGTTGTTGTCCCGCACCGTCGCCGCCTCCCCGGACGCGCGGGCCTGGCACCCGTGGGGCACCTCGGACGCGGCCGGGTTCGCCGCGATGGGCATCACCGAACTGACGATGCACACCCACGACATCGCGCAGGCGTTCGGAGTGCGGTGGCGGTCGGAGAACTGCGCACCTGTGGTCGAGCGGCTGTTCCCTGACGCCCCAGCGCATTCCGACCCGTTCGCACTGCTGCTGTGGTGCACCGGACGCGACGAACTGCCGGGCGTGCCACGTCGGGAGCAGTGGCAGTGGCACGGAGCCGTCGCCGCGTAGATTCACATCATGCGCGTGCTTTTCGCCAGCATGGCCACCGTTGGTCACACCTTCCCGTTGATCCCGTTGGCCCTCGCATTGCGCGACGGCGGGCACGAGGTCCACTTCGCGGTCGGCGACGAGATGCATCCGGAGCTGGAACGGCTGGGGCTGCGGCCGTTCCGCCCCGGTCTGGTGTTCGGCGAGATCTACGCCGAGGACATCGCGCCGGAACTGGAACGCGTCCTGCCCGACCTGGTGATCAGCGGGTGGGCCGTGCCGGAGGTGCACCGGGAAGCCAGGCGCAGGGCGTTCCCGGTGCTGTGGCACGGGTTCGGCCGAATGTTCCCGGACGGCATCGGGCTGGCCCGCCCGGTGGGCCGGCACCTCGACATCTGCCCGCCCTCGTTGCAGGACAAGGGCTTCGCCGACGATCGCATCCTGCTGCGGCCGGTGCCGCACGCGACGCCCGGCGAGGTTCCGGCGCGCACGCACGAGAAGCTGATCCTCGTCACGTTCGGCACCGTGTTCGGCAGCCAGGACCTGCTCGCGACGGCGGTCGCCGGGCTCGGCCGGCTCGACGCCCAGGTGGTGGTCGCCGCACCGGGCAGGTGGCTGCCGCAGGCCGAGGTGATCCGGCAGGCGGACGTCGTCGTGCACCACGGCGGCAGCGGCACGATGCTCGCCGCGCTGGCCTCGGGTGTCCCGCAGGTGGTGCTGCCGCAGGGCGCGGACCAGTTCGGCAACGCCCAGGCGCTCGTCGAGGCCGGGGCGGCGGTGCGTCCGGACGCGGTGAGCGCCGAAGCGATCGCGGAGAGCGCACGACTGTTGCTCGTGGACGGCCGTTACCGGGAAGCCGCACGTCAGATGGCGGAAGAGATACGTCACATGCCCTCGCCGAAGGAAGTTGCGGACAGTCTGGCGGAGGTTGTGTAACACTGTTTTTTATGAAGGCAAGCCGCCTGCGCCTCGGGATGAACCTGTGGCCGCCGTTCCTGTTCGCCGGCATCCGCGTCGAGGAGATCTCGCCGGACTACCGGTACGCGCGGGTGCGCATGCGCCTACGTCCGTGGAACCGCAACTTCTTCGGCACCCACTTCGGCGGTTCGCTGTTCGCGATGACCGACCCGTTCTGGGTGCTGCTGCTGTTCAACCAGCTCCGCGGCGAGCACGTGGTGTGGGACCAGGCCGGCGAGATCGACTTCGTCGCGCCTGGCCGCGGCACGGTGCGCGCGGAGTTCCGGCTGACCGACGAGCACGTCGAGCAGGTGCTGGAGCGGACCGCGTCCGGTGAGAAGGCCTTGATCTGGTTCGAGACGGACGTCGTCGGGCAGGATGGGTCCGTGATCGCACGGGTGAAGAAGCAGGTCTACGCGCGACGCAAGCGCGACAAGCAGCTCGCGCATGCGTGAGTCCTTCGGAGCGGTTTTCGACGTCGAGCCGGGTTATCTGAACACCGCGTCCATCGGCGTGCCTCCGCGGCACGTCGCCGACGCGGTCGCAGCCGCTCACGAACGGTGGCGGCGCGGTCAGGACACCTCCTCGACCTTCAACGACGCGGTCGAGACGTCCCGCGAAGCTTGGGGCCGGATCGTCGGCGTCCCGGCGACGTCGGTCGCGTGCGGCGCCACGGTGTCGCAGTTCGTGTCGCTGGTCGCCAGGGCGTTGCCCGCCGGGACGAAGGTCTTCGTCGAACCGGGCGAGTTCACCAGCGTCACGCTGCCGTTCGTCGCGGCCGGCCACGAGATCGTGTCCACTGTGGACGCTGCGGATCTCGTCGCGGTGAGCGTGGTCCAGTCGGCGGACGGCAGGATCGCGGACCTCGAAGCGTTGCGGACGTCCGGCAAACCGGTGCTGCTCGACGTGTCGCAGGCCGCCGGGTGGATGCCGTTGTCGCTGGCGTGGGCCGATTTCGTCGTCGGGGTCGGCTACAAGTGGCTGATGGCACCGAAGGGCGCGGCGTGGCTCGCGGTCCGGCCGGACCGGATGGACTTCCTCGAGCCGGTGGCGGCGAACTGGTTCAGCACCGAGGAGAACTACGGGACCACACTGGTGCTCCGTTCGGACGCACGGCGGTTCGACATCTCGCCGACGTGGTTCGCACACGTCGGTGCGGCGGTCGCGCTTCCGTGGGTCGCCTCGTTGGATCTTGCGGCCGTGCGCGCGCACAACGTGAATCTGACGGATCGACTCCTGACCGGCCTCGGGCTCCCGCCGAACGGTTCGGCGATCGTCTCAGTAGACGTACCCCACGTTTCAGGTGTCGTCTCATCGGTTCGTGCAGGTCGCACGCGGTTTGCGTGTCACATGTACAACACGGTCGAGGACGTTGATCGGGTGCTCAAAGCGCTTGGCTGACCTCCGTCCGTTACCGTGGGTCCTTGTGTCGGAACCACGCCAGTCACCTGAAGAGGTGACCCACAGCATGCCTCGTTTCCCACCGAGGCCGACCGACACCGCGCCGCTCTACCCGGCCGACGAGCTGATGAAGCTTCAGTCGATCATGGAAAGCCGCCAGGGGCAGCTGCCTGTCCAGCCCCCACCTCCCCCGCGCAGGATCACGTGGGTGGGAAAGGCGCTGGCTCTCGTCGGCGTCGCGGTGGTGTCGGGGCTCGTGTGGTGGGTGTTGCAGCCGTCGGACCCGGTCGGCCAGCCGGTCCCGCAGCCGCAGAAGGCCGCGGGGGAGTTCGAGTTCACCACCGTGCCGCAGCTGCCCGAACCGGTGAAGGACAGCGACTGCGCGACCCACGCGACGAGCCAGACGCAGGCGTTCTTCAAGACCACGCCGTGCGTTCAGCTGACGCGTGCGTTCTACACGGCGAAACTGCCGGACGGTCGCGTTGTGTACTCGTCGGTGTCCGTGGTGAAGATGAAGACCGCGGCCGAGGCGAAGGCACTGCGTGAGCTGACCCAGAAGGACGGCACCGGCAACGTCAAGGATCTGGTCCTCGACAAGGCCGTCAGCGTGCCGCCGCTGACCACGCTGGCCAACGGCGGGTACGCCTCGGAGCAGCGCGACCTGGAGGTCGTGATCGTCGAGTCCGACTCGCCGGTCAAGGGCACCGACCCGGCCGCGCACAACAAGGAGATGAAGAAGGTCTCCGCCGACGCGATCAGGCTGGCGTCGTCCTTCGCCTAGTGCACGCGGGGAGCTTTCGTTCGCTCCTGGCACACGCGGGGCCCCCGCGTACCGTCTGACAGTACGAAAGCTCCCCGCGTGACTTTCGGAATGCGGAAAGTGCGGTCAGCCGGAGGCGACGCCCGGCATCGTGATGGAGGCCGGGTTCGAGCCGGCGATCTTGCGCCACCGGGTGGCTCGCACCGCGGCGGTCGTCAGCGACTCGAGCGCCGAGGTTCGCAGCGCGGGGTCGTCCGTCCGTTCCAGGACACCGCGCCATGCGGCACAGGTGTCCTGCTCGACCGCGATCAGGGCCGCCAGCGCGGAAGGGCCGTCCGAGACCGGAGCCGGCGGCAGGTAGGCGGCGGCGGGAGGGGTCGGCGTCGCGGCGTGGTCCCGCAGCCAGCGTTCGGTCGTGTCCCGGCGTGCCCGGTGCGCGTTCGCACCCTCCGCGACGGCCGCGGCCTGGTCGCCCAGGAACGCCGACACCATGCCGTAGGTCCACAACGCCGCGTGCTCGGTGCCGAGCGCGGTCTGAACGGCGTCCACGTTCACGCGAGCACCTCCCGCAGCGATGCGCAGCCGGCGGCCACCGAGCCCACGAGACCGGCGCGGTAGGCGGGCAGCGAGGTGACGGCGGCCGAGGCGTCGCGCACGGACTCGTCGAGCGACGTCCGCAGCGCGGCCAGCGGGTCCGGCGGAGTGGGCGGCGTGGTGGGCGCGGGCGGTGCCGTGGAGGACAGCGGCGGCCGTTCCCGGTCGACCTCGGCCTGCAGCAGCGTCGCGTGCGTCTCGCGGGCCCTGGCGATCTCCGCGGCCGCCGGCACCGCCGTCAGCGTCTTGGCCAGCGCGGCGTCCGCCCGCGCCTGGGCCGCGAGCGCTGACAACGGGTCCGGCGGAGGTGGCGGGGGAGGCTCTGTGGTGCACGCAACGGCGAGCGGTGCCGCGGCCACCGCGAACAGCACGCGACGGCGGCTGACCGATTCGGAGATCACGCGAACCCATACTGCCAGCAGCCGTGCGGCGCGGTGGGAGGCGGGCGAACGAGATAGTCTGAGCGTCCACGGCCGCCGAAATACCGTCGGCCGGGGTTTTCATGCGTTCGAACTGAATGGAGACACCACGTGTCCAGCCCGCCGCGCGGAGAGCTTTCCGCGCAGCTAGCACCCGTTGTGCGGGAAGCTCTCGAAGCCGCCGGCTTCGACCTCGACGCGCTCGACGTGAATCAGGCTGGGCGCCGCCGTCTGGTCAAGGTCGTCGTGGACGGTGAGGACGGGGTCGGCCTCGACGAGGTCGCCGAGGCGAGCCGGGTGGTCTCCGCCGCGCTCGACGCGCACGACCACCTGATCAACGGGCCGTACACCCTCGAGGTCACCTCGCCGGGTGTCGAGCGCCCGCTCACCCGCCCGCGCCACTGGAAGCGCGCGCACCTGCGTCTCGTGAAGATCAAGCAGCCCGATCAGGCCGAGTGGTTCGGCCGGGTCGGCGAGTGCGACGAGACCGGGGTCGAGCTGCTGCACCAGGGCGAGCTGCGGCGCGTGGAGTACCGCCACATCGAACGCGCGGTCATGGAGATCGAGTTCAAGCAGCCGCCGGTCGAGGAACTGGCTCGGCTCACTCGGAAAGCACCGAAGGAGGAGCCGAGGTGAACGTCGACATCGCCGCCCTGAGGGCGATCGAACGTGAAAAGGACATCCCCTTCGAGACGGTCATGGAGGCGATCGAGTCAGCACTGCTGACCGCCTACAAGCACACCGAAGGGCACCACTCGCACTCGCGCGTGGAGATCGACCGCAAGACCGGCGTCGTGCGCGTGCTCGCGCAGGAGCTGGGGCCGGACGGCGCGGTGCAGGAGGAGTGGGACGACACTCCGGAAGGCTTCGGCCGCATCGCCGCCACCACCGCGCGTCAGGTCATCCTGCAGCGCCTGCGCGACGCCGAGCACGAGCGGACGTTCGGCGAGTTCGCCGCCAAGGAGGGCGAGATCATCGCCGGCGTCGTGCAGCGCGACGCCCGCGCGAACGCCCGCGGCATGGTCGTCGTGCAGGTCGGCGACACCGAAGGCGTGCTGCCGCCGGCCGAGCAGGTGCCGGGCGAGCAGTACAACCACGGCGAGCGCATCAAGTGCTACGTCGTGAGCGTGTCCCGCGGTGCGCGCGGGCCGCAGATCGCTCTCTCGCGCACACACCCGAACCTCGTGCGGCGGCTGTTCGCCCTCGAGGTCCCGGAGATCGCGGACGGCACCGTGGAGATCCCCGCGGTGGCACGTGAGGCAGGTCACCGTTCGAAGATCGCGGTGAAATCAACGGTTGCCGGAGTGAACGCCAAGGGCGCCTGCATCGGCCCGATGGGTGCCCGCGTGCGCAACGTGATGCACGAGCTCGGCGGCGAGAAGATCGACATCATCGACTACTCGGACGACCCCGCAACTTTCGTCGGGAATGCATTGTCACCAGCGAAGGTTGTGTCCGTACGGGTGCTCGACGAGCGCGCCAAGACGGCGCGTGTCGTGGTGCCGGACTTCCAGCTGTCGCTGGCGATCGGCAAGGAGGGCCAGAACGCCCGTCTGGCCGCCCGCCTGACCGGCTGGCGCATCGACATCCGCAGCGACGCGGAGTCCCCGGCCGCCGGTGCGGTCACATCCAGTTCGGCCGAATGAGCTCCAGGGGATAGAATTATCAACGGTTCAACGTCAGGTTCGGTTTCCCAGCACATCGGCCCTGTTCGCACGTGCATTGGATGCCGCACCAGGACGTTGCCGTCTGAGCTGCTGCGTGTGGTCGCGATCGACGGTTCGGTGGTTCCGGACGTCGGCAAGCGACTTCCTGGTCGGGGTGCTTGGTTGCATTTCGATCTCGAATGTCTGCGCAACGCCGAGCGGCGACGGGCGTTCTCACGGGCCCTCCGGGTCCAGGGATCACTCGACGTCGCTTTGTTGCGCGAGCACCTGGAGCAGCAAGGGACCTTGGCCTCGGGACAGCCCCGTGGCCAGCAAGCAACAAGGAAGCAGGTCGACCCGTCATGAGTCAGCCGTGAAGCTGAAGACATGAACGCGCGACGTTAAGACGAGGTCGATGGGACTTGCCCGCCGGCCTCACGACCAAGGAGAGCAGTGGCAGGCAAGGCCCGCGTGCATGAGCTCGCGAAAGAGCTCGGTGTTACGAGCAAGGAAGTTCTGAACAAGCTCGCCGAACAGGGCGAGTACGTGAAGTCCGCGTCGTCGACCGTCGAGGCCCCCGTGGCCCGGCGGCTCCGTGACGCCTACGAAGCCAAGTCCTCGAAGCCGTCGGCCCCCAAGCCGTCCGCTCCGAAGCCCAAGGCGCCCGCCCCCGCGGCTGCCGCGCCCGCCGCCCCGGCGGAGTCGAAGCCGGCCGCGTCCGACAAGCCCGCCGCACCGAAGGGCATGCCCGGCCCCAGGCCGGCCGCCCCGCGTCCGCCGGCACCCAAGCCCGCTCCGGCAGCTCCTGCCGCGCAGGCTCCGGCGCCCGCACCCGCGGCACCCGCACCCGCTCCCGCGCAGCAGCCCCAGGCTCCGGCCGCCGCACCGGCTCCGGCCGCGTCGGCTCCGGCCGCCCCCAAGGCCGCTCCGGCTCCCGGCACCAAGCCGGGTGGCGGTCCGCGTCCCGGCCCGCGTCCGGCCCCGCAGCAGCAGCCGCAGGCTCCGGCCGCGTCGACCGGTGCGCAGCAGTCCCCGTCCGTGGTTCCGCCGCGCACGCAGGCCGCCAAGCCTGCCGGCCCGCGGTCCCCGCGTCCGGGCAACAACCCCTTCGGCGTCGGTGGCGGCAACGCTCCCGGCCCGCGTCCTGGACCTCGTCCCGGCCCGCGCCCGGAGCAGGGCGGCGGCGACCGTCCCACCGGTCCGAAGCCCGGCGACCCGCGTCCGGCCGGTCCCCGTCCGGCGGCTGCCCAGGGTGGCGGCCGTCCCGGTCCGTCCGGTCAGGGCGGACCTCGTCCGGCCCCCGGCCAGGGCGGTCCTCGTCCGGCTCCCGGTCAGGGCGGTCCTCGCCCCAACCCGGGCAACATGCCCCCGCGCCCGAACCCCGGCATGATGCCGGGCCGTCCGGCCGGTAACCGTCCTGGCCCTGGTGGCGGCGGTGGCCGTCCCGGTGGTGGCGGTGGCGGCGGCGGTCGTCCCGGTGGGGGCGGCGGCGGTGGCGGCTTCCGCGGCGGCGGTGGCGGCGGCGGCGGAGGCGGTGGCTTCCGCGGCGGTGGCGGCGGAGGCGGCGGTGGCGGCTTCCGTCCCGGCGGCGGCGGTGGCGGTGGCGGTGGCTTCCGTCCCGGCGGTGGCGGCGGTGCCGGTGGCGGCGCTCCGGCCGGCGGTGGCGGCGGCGGTTTCCGCGGTCGTCCCGGTGGTGGCGGCGGCGCAGGTCGCGGCGGTACCGCTGGTGCCTTCGGTCGTCCGGGTGGTCCGGCGCGCCGTGGACGCAAGTCCAAGCGGCAGAAGCGCCAGGAGTACATGGACAACATGCAGGCGCCTTCGGTCGGTGGCGTCCGCCTGCCCAAGGGGCAGGGCGAGACGATCCGCCTGCCGCGCGGTGCCTCGCTGACCGACTTCGCCGACAAGATCAACGCCAACCCGGCGTCGCTCGTGCAGGTGCTGTTCCACCTGGGCGAGATGGTCACGGCGACCCAGTCGGTGTCCGACGAGATCCTGGAGCTGCTCGGCTCCGAGATGAACTACGTCGTGCAGGTCGTGTCCCCCGAGGAGGAGGACCGCGAGCTGCTCGAGACGTTCGACATCACCTACGGCGAGGACGCCGGCGACGAGGAGGACCTGCAGGTTCGCCCGCCGGTCGTCACCGTCATGGGTCACGTCGACCACGGTAAGACCCGACTGCTCGACACCATCCGCAAGGCGAAGGTGCACGAGGGTGAAGCCGGTGGCATCACCCAGCACATCGGCGCCTACCAGGTGGAGACCGAGCTCGAGGGCAACCCGCGGCTCATCACCTTCATCGACACCCCCGGTCACGAGGCGTTCACCGCCATGCGTGCCCGTGGTGCGAACGCGACCGACATCGCGGTCATCGTCGTCGCCGCTGACGACGGCGTGATGCCGCAGACGGTCGAGGCGATCAACCACGCGCAGGCTGCTCAGGCGCCGATCGTGGTCGCGGTGAACAAGATCGACAAGGAGGGTGCGAACCCCTCCAAGATCCGCCAGCAGCTGACCGAGTACGGCCTCGTCGCCGAGGAGTACGGCGGCGACACGATGTTCGTCGACATCTCCGCGAAGCAGGGCATCAACATCGACAGCCTCCTCGAGGCCATCCTGTTGACCGCCGACGCGTCGCTGGACCTCCGGGCCAACCCGGACATGGAGGCCCAGGGTGTCGCGATCGAGGCGCACCTCGACCGCGGTCGCGGTCCGGTCGCCACGGTGCTGGTCCAGCGAGGCACGCTCCGCGTCGGCGACTCGATCGTCGCGGGCGATGCCTACGGCCGCGTCCGCCGCATGGTGGACGAGCACGGCGACGACGTCCACGACGCGACCCCGTCGCGTCCGGTGCAGGTCATCGGCCTCACGTCGGTGCCGCGCGCTGGTGACTCGTTCCTCGTCGTCGACGAGGACCGCGTCGCCCGGCAGATCGCCGAGCGTCGTCAGGCCCGCACCCGCAACGCCGCCAACGCGGCGAAGCGCAAGCGCGTCAGCCTGGAAGACCTGGATGCGGCGTTGAAGGAAACCAGCGCTCTCACCTTGATCATCAAGGGTGACAACTCGGGTACCGTCGAGGCCCTCGAGGACGCGCTCATGAAGATCGAGGTCGGCGACGACGTCGAGCTGCGCGTGATCCACCGCGGTGTCGGTGGCATCACCGAAGGCGACATCAACCTCGCCGTGGCCGGCTCCGCCATCGTCCTGGGCTTCAACGTCCGGGCCGAGGGCAAGGCGACCGAGCTCGCGAACCGCGAGGGTGTGGACGTCCGGTACTACACGGTCATCTACCAGGCCATCGACGAGATCGAGGCCGCCCTCAAGGGTCTGCTCAAGCCGGAGTTCGAGGAGGTCCAGCTCGGCCGCGCCGAGATCCGCGACGTCTTCAAGTCCTCCAAGGTCGGCACGATCGCGGGTTGCATGGTCCTGTCGGGCGAAATCCGCCGCAACGCGCGTGCTCGCCTGATCCGTGACGGCAAGGTGATCGCGGAGAACCTCCCGATCAGCTCGCTCAAGCGGTTCAAGGACGACGCCACCGAGGTCCGCGAGGGCTTCGAGTGTGGTCTGACGCTCGGCAACTACAGCGATCTGAAGCTCGAGGACGTCATCGAGACCTTCGAGATGCGCGAGAAGCCGCGCGCCTGATGGTGTAGATGAGGGGTGCGGAGCCGTTTTAACCGGTGGCTCCGCACCCTTTTCTTCTGGAGGATCTTGCCCATGTTCGTGGGGTCTCTGGAACTGGACGTGCTGCTCGGCGACGTCCACTCGTTGAAGGAGAAGCGCTCGCTCGTCCGGCCCGTCGTGGCCGAACTGCGTCGTCGTTTCGAGGTCGCCGCGTCCGAGGCGGGTCATCAGGACCTGCATCGGCGCGCATTGATCGGTGTCGCTGCCGTCGCTGCCGACGCCGCGCACGTCAGGGAAGTCCTGGCCGGCTGTGAAAGGCTGGTCGCAGGACGACCCGAACTGGAACTGCTTTCAGCTCGGACGAGGCTGGTCGGGCCCGAGGATGACTGAGCGCGGGCAGGACTGGAACTGCACTGTGCTTATTGCCTTTCGGGCCCGTACACGTCTCGTGGGGCCGGAGGACGACTAGGAAGGGGAGGCTCGTGGCCGACACGGCACGTGCCCGCAAGCTCGCCAAGCGGATCTCGCAGATCGTGGCCTCCGCGCTGGAGCACGAGGTCAAGGATCCGCGTCTGGCCAGGGTCACGATCACCGACACCAAGGTGACCGGGGACCTGCACGACGCGACTGTTTACTACACCGTTCTGGGTGAGCGGCTGGACGTCGAGCCCGACCTCGCCGGGGCCGCCGCGGCTCTGGAGAAGGCCAAGGGTGTGCTGCGGACGATGGTCGGTCAGCAGACCGGCGTTCGTTTCACGCCCACCCTGACGTTCATGACGGACACCGTGCCGGATGCGGCGCGGAAGATGGACGAGCTGCTGGCTCAGGCTCAGGCCGCCGACGCCGAGGTCGCTCGGTTGGCGGCCGGGGCCTCTCCGGCCGGCGAGGCGGATCCCTACAAGGCGCCTCGCGAAGAGTCTGAAGAGGACTGACCACACCGGGCGGACGTGTTCATCGCGTCCGCCCGGTGTCTTAATCGGCTGGAAACTGTCTTGTCCGAGGGTGCCCTGCAGCACATCGCGACGGCGAGCAGCTAACGTCTCCCTGTGGCAGACGACCTGAGCACAACCATTGCCGAGGCCGCGCGGTTACTGGCCGGCGCTCGTGATGTGACCCTGCTTGGTCACATCAATCCCGACGCGGACACGCTCGGGAGTGCCTTGGCGGTCGGGCTCGCGTTGCACCGGCGTGGGGTGAAGGTGCGCGTGGCGTTCGGTGAGCCGGAGACGGTGCCCGAGTCGCTCAAGGCGTTGGACGTGGCCGGCCTGCTGGTGCACCGGGATTCCGTGCCCGCCCAGCCCGAACTGCTCGTGGTCATGGACACCGGCAGCCTGCAACGGCTCGGTCCGCTGGGAGACCGGGTGGCCGGGTGTCGTGGGCCCGTCATCGTCATCGACCACCACGTGTCGAACACGCGCTACGGGACGTTGCACTGCATTGACGAGCACGCGGAAGCGACGGCTCTCATCGCTTTGAAGTTGCTCGACGAGATGGACGTCGAACTCGACGAACCCGTTGCCCGGTGCATTTACGCCGGACTGGTCACCGACACCGGGGGCTTTCGCAAGGCAGGACCCGCGGCGCACGCGACCGCCGCGCGTTTGCTGGAGACCGGTGTGGACGCGTACAGCGTCACACGGCCGTTGATGGACGCACATCCGTTTGCGTACTTGGGGATGTTGTCGCGTGTTCTGGCCCGCGCCGAACTCGACCAGAAGGCCGCGCACGGCCTGGGACTGGTGCACGCGGTGGTGGGCATGGACGACGCGCGTGACGTTCGCAGCGAGGAGGTGGAGAGCGTGATCGACGTCGTGCGCTCTGCTTCCGAGGCCGAGGTCGCGGCCGTGTTGAAGGAACTGCGGCCCGAGTTCTGGTCGGTGTCGTTGCGCGCCGTGAGCCGGGTCGACGTGCGTGAAGTGGCGCAGGTGCTCGGCGGGGGTGGGCACCGGCTGGCGGCCGGGTTCACCTTCGCCGGAACCGCTGAGCAGGTCGTTGCCGCGCTCAAGGGCGCGTTGGAGCGGGTGGAGTCATGACACGGACAGGAAGCCCGCGGCTGCTGCGGGAGATCAACGACCGCGCGGCCATCGAGACGTTGCTGCGCAGCGGCGCGATGACGCGAGCCGAGCTGGAAGAGGTGATCGGCCTCTCCAAGCCCGCGACGGCACAGCTGCTGGCGCGGCTGGAAGAAGACGGCATGGTGGTGCGCACCGGCCTGCGCGGCGGCGGACGCGGCCCGCGCGCCCAGATGTGGGCCGTCAACGGCGGCGTGGGGCACGTGGCGGCGGTGGCGCTGACGCCCGAGCTGATCGACGTGGCCATCGCGGACATCACCGGTTCGCTGTTGGCGGAACACAGCGCGCCGATGCCCAAGGAAAACACGCTGCAGGCGTTCCGCGAGACCGTGCAGAAGGCGGCGGCGCTGGCCGGTCTGAGGCTGGACGCCCTGTCGCACGTGGTGGTCGGCACGCCCGGCGCCGTAGACCCGGCCACCGGACACCTGGGATTCGCGCCGCACCTGCCGGGCCTGGTGGACGTCGACCTGCCCTCGACGCTGCGCGAACTGCTGGGCACCTCGGTGTCGATCGAGAACGACATCAACCTCGCCGCGCTGGAGGAGATGAGCTCCGGCAAGGCCGTGGGCGTGCGGAACTTCGTGCTGTTCTGGCCAGCGGACGAGATCGGCTCGGCGGTGGTCATCAACGGCGTGCTGTTGCGCGGCGTCACCGGCGGTGCGGGCGAGATCGACTCGATGCAGGTCCCCGGCGGCCGCTACGGCGACCAGGTGGACAGCGACGCGATCGTGGCACTCGCCGCCTCACACGGCATCGCGGCCGACTCGGGCCTGGAAGCCGTCGCGCACGCCCTGACCACGGGTGTGGAAGGCCGCGCGTTCTTGTCAGACCTCGCTCGTAGGATCGCTTTGGGGTTGGCGAACGTCGTCTGCGTGCTCGACCCGGAGCTCGTGCTCCTGTCGGGCGGCGTGGCGCAGGCGGGCGGCGAGACCTTGTGCGAGCTGGTGTCGGTGGAACTGCTGAAGCTGGTGGTGCCGCGCACCCCGGTCCAGCTCGCGCAGATCACCGCGAATCCGGTGCGGTCCGGTGCGCTGCACTCGGCGCTCGCGGTGGCTCGGGAGCAGGTGTTCGGGCTGCCTCAACGGGCGTAGGCGTGGCCGGCTCGGGTTCGGCGGCCTGGGTTGGTCCGGCTGGCCCGGCACGCTCAGGAGTGGGCGTCGTCACCGGTCGCCACCGGCTCCGAGCACCTAGGTTCGATGCGTGGAGGATCGGGTTCCCGCGCGGCGGGTGATCGGACTGGCCGTGCCCGCGCTCGGCGTGCTGGCGGCTGAGCCGTTGTACGTGCTCGTCGACACGGCCGTTGTCGGGCACTTGGGTGCGCTGCCGTTGGCTGGGCTGGCGCTCGGCGGTGTGTTGCTCACGCAGGTGTCGACGCAGTTGACGTTTCTCTCCTACGGCACGACGGCGCGCACGGCGCGGTTGCACGGTGCCGGGCGGCGGCGGGAGGCGGTTGAGGAGGGCGTTCAGGCCACTTGGCTCGCGCTTGCGGCCGGGGTGTTGGTGGTGGTGCTCGGGCAGGTGTTCGCGCGGCCGCTGGCGGAGTTGCTCGCGGGTGGCGGGGCCGTGGCGGACGCGGCGGTGGAGTGGGTGCGCATCGCGTTGTTCGGGGCGCCGTTCATCCTCGTCACGATGGCCGGCAACGGGTGGATGCGCGGTGTGCAGGACACCAGGCGGCCCTTGAAGTACATCCTGGTCGGCAACGGGATCAGCGCGGTGTTGTGTCCCGCGCTCGTGTACGGGGCCGGGTGGGGGCTCGAGGGCTCGGCGATCGCCAACGTGGTGGCGCAGGTGTTGTCAGCCGGGTTGTTCTTCCGGGCGTTGTTCGCGGAGCGGGTGCCGCTGAAGCCGCACTGGGGCGCCATGCGCGCGCAGTTAGGCATGGGGCGCGACTTGGTGTTGCGCAGCTTGGCGTTCCAGGCGTGTTTTATCAGTGCGGCTTCGGTTGCGGCGCGGACGTCCGTTGCGGCCGTGGGGGCGCATCAGGTCGTGTTGCAGTTGTGGACGTTTCTCGCGCTTGTGCTTGATTCGCTTGCCATCGCGGCCCAGTCGCTCGTCGGCGCGGCGTTGGGGGCCTCGAAGCGGCGGCAGGCGGAGAAGCTGGCTTGGCAGGTCACGCGGTACGGGCTGGTGTTCGGCATTGGGCTCGGGGCGGTTTTCGCCGCGCTGGCAACGGTTCTGCCGCAGGCGTTCACCTCGGACGTGGGAGTGCTCGAAGAGATTCCCAACGCCTGGTGGTTCTTCGTGGCGCTGCAACCGATCGCGGGCGTGGTGTTCGCGTTGGACGGGGTGTTGCTGGGCGCCGGGGACGTGAAGTTCATGCGGACGGCGACGCTCGGGTCCGCGGTGATCGGGTTCCTGCCGTTGGTGTGGGCTTCGTACGCGTTCGGGTGGGGGCTCGCCGGGATCTGGACCGGGCTGTCGGCGTTCATGGTGTTGCGGCTCGTCGCGGTGGTGTGGCGCACACGCTCGGGGGAGTGGGCGGTCGAAGGCGCGGTCAGGTAGACGCCCCGAACGGACGCTGTGTTCGACCTCACGGCATGAAATCGTTACCAAGAAGGTTGTTTAGGCGATGTAACTAATGTTCACCCGCCTCCGACCTGGGAGAGTGCCGTCTTGCCGTCGGTCGATCGCGCCACCCGAACCTCGTGGCTGATCTGGACCACCGCCGTCTTCGTCTACTTCGCCGCCGTCTTCCACCGCACCACGCTCGGCGTCGCCGGGCTGGAGGCGAGTGAGCGGTTCGGGCTCGGCCCCGCGCAGCTCGGTGTGTTCACCGTGCTGCAGATCGGTGTCTACGCCCTCATGCAGATCCCGACCGGTCTGCTCGTGGACCGCTTCGGTCCGCGCAAGATCCTCACCGTCGCCGCGTTGCTCATGGGCACCGGTCAGCTGCTGTTCGCCGTCGCCGACTCGTACGGGCTGGGGCTCGTCGCGCGGGCCGTGCTGGGCATGGGTGACGCCATGACGTTCATCAGCGTGATCCGGATCGTGGCCATGCACTTCCCGCCGCGCCAGTACTCGCTCGTCGTCGCGGTCACGGCCGCGCTGGGCGGTGTCGGCAACCTCATCGCCACCGTGCCGCTGACGCTCATGCTCGGCTCGATCGGGTGGACGTGGGCGTTCCTCGTCGCGGGCGGCCTCACCGCCGTCTACTCCGCCGTGGCGTTCTGGCGGGTGCGCGACGTGCCCGTCGGGTTCGTCGCGCCGAAGCCGGAGGCCGTGCCGATCAGGAAGATCTGGCCGAAGGTGCGGCAGGCGTGGAGTGTGCCCGGCACCCGGCTCGGGTTCTGGGCGCACTTCAGCACGATGTCGACGCCGGCCGTGCTCGGTCTGCTGTGGGGGTACCCGTACCTCGTGCAGGCGCAGGGCATGTCGGCCAAGGCGGCGTCGTCCACGCTCGGCCTGCTGGTCATCGGCGCGATCGTGGCGAGTCCGATCATCGGCGCGCTGTTCTCGCGCAACCCCGAGTGGCGCATGCCGATCTCGGTCGGGTTCCTGGCGTTCGCGTTCGTCGGGTGGACCGTCCTGCTGCTGTGGCCGGGCGGGCACGTGCCGGCGCCGGTCATCGCCGTCGTGTTCCTCGTGCTGACCGTGGGCGGGCCGATCTCCGGTGTCGCGTTCGCTCTCGCCCGCGACTACAACCCGTCGCACCGGCAGTCCACCGCGAGCGGGCTGGTCAACGTCGGCGGCTTCCTCGCCGTGACGGTGACCGCGCTCGGCGTCGGCGTGCTGCTGGACCTGCTCGAGCACCTCATGCCCCCGCAGACGGCGTTCCGGATCGCGCTGAGCTTCTGCGTCGTCGTGCTGGTGTTCGGCGGCTGGCGGATGCTCGTGTGGTGGCGGCGCGCGCGTGCGGCGGTGTTCGCCGCGGAGGAGCGTGGTGAGACGGTGCCGGTGCAGTTGCGGCGTCGTCGTTGGGACGCTCTCCGCGTCGCTTAAGCTTTTGCGCCGTGAAACCCTCTGTTGCACCGGGCCTGGTCGTCGTCGACAAGCCGGACGGCATGACCTCGCACGACGTGGTGGCGCGTGTGCGCAGGATTCTCGGCACCCGCAAGGTCGGGCACGCCGGCACGCTCGACCCGATGGCGACCGGCGTGCTCGTGCTCGGCATCGAACGAGCCACGAAGCTGCTCGGCCACCTCGCGCTCGACAGCAAGGCCTACCTCGCCACGATCGTCCTCGGCGCGTCCACCACCACGGACGACGCCGAGGGCGAGGTGCTGTCCACTGTGGACGCTTCCGGGGTGACCGACGAGGCGATCGCCGCCGAGGTGGCGAAGCTCACCGGCCCGATCCAGCAGGTGCCGTCCGCCGTGTCCGCGGTGAAGATCGACGGCAAGCGCGCTTACGCACGGGTGCGTGCGGGCGAACAGGTCGACATCCCCGCACGGCCCGTGACGGTGCATCGGTTCGATGTGCTGTTCACGCGCCGTGAGGACAAGACCGTCCTGATCGACGTGATGGTTGAGTGCTCCTCCGGCACCTACGTGCGCGCGCTGGCCCGTGACCTCGGTGCGACGCTGGGTGTCGGCGGGCATCTGGGTGCGTTGCGGCGCACCAGGGTCGGCCCGTTCGACCTCCGCGTGGCCAAGACGCTCGAACAGCTCGAGGAGACGCCCGCGCTGTCGCTGGACCTGGACGCGGCGGTCGGCACGGCGTTCCCGCGCCGCGAGATCGATCCCCGGGAGGCTTCGGCGCTCTCGCACGGGCAGCGGCTGAGCGCGGGCGGGTTCGACGGCGTCTACGGCGTGTTCGGGCCGGACGGGCACGTCATCGCGCTGGCCAGGGACGAGGGCTCCGCGTGCAAGCCCGTGGTCGTGCTGAGCCCCGCTGGATGACCCGTGCGGGCGGCACGTCGTAGGCTGATCACCGTGCAACGCTGGCGCGGACTAGACCACCTTCCCGGCGGCTGGGGCCGCTGCGTCGTGACCATCGGCGTGTTCGACGGAGTCCACAAAGGCCATCAGGCCCTCGTCGGGCGCGCGGTGGCGCTCGCGGAGCAGCGCGGGCTGCCGAGCGTGCTGATGACCTTCGACCCGCACCCTTCCGAGGTGGTGCGGCCCGGCAGCCACCCCGCGCAGCTCACCACGCTGCGGCGGCGGGCCGAGCTGGTCGAGGAACTCGGCATCGACCACTTCGTGGTGGTGCCGTTCAGCCTCGAGACCAGCAGGATGCCCGCGGACGAGTTCGTGCACGAGGTGTTGGTCGAGAAGTTGCACGCGGCGGCTGTCGTAGTAGGTGAGAACTTCACTTTCGGCCACAAGGCGGCGGGTAACGTCGCGATGCTGCGCCAGCTGGGGCAGCGGTTCGGATTCGTGACCGAGGGGGCTGATCTGGTGTCGGCTGACGACGTGACCTACTCGTCGACCTACATCCGCGCGTGCATCGACGCCGGGGACGTGAAGGCGGCCGCGGAGGCGCTGGGCCGTCCGCACCGGCTCGAGGGGATCGTCGTCAAGGGCGACGGGCGGGGCAAGGACCTGGGGTTCCCGACCGCCAACCTGTCGACGCCGAAGTTCGCGGCCGTGCCGGCCGACGGCATCTACGCGTGCTGGTTCACCGACGCCAAGGGCAAGACGCTCAAGGCGGCGGTGAGCGTGGGGACCAACCCGACGTTCTCCGGGCGGGAGCGCCGGGTCGAGGCGTTCGTGCTGGACGTGGACGAGGACTACTACGGCCAGCGGGTCGCCGTGGACTTCGTCGATCGGCTGCGTGAAATGGAGAAGTTCGACTCGGTTGAGGCCCTCCTCGAACAAATGCATCGAGATGTAGACCGAACGAGGGAACTGCTGACCGAGTCGTGACCGTCAGATTGGGCAAAGCGGCCGTGGGGGCGTCCGCAGGCTGGCAGGATGCTGGTCGGAGTGCGGGCTAGGGAGAGGCCAAAGTGGAGGACCACAAGATCGTTCAGCGCAACCTCGCCCTGCAACGGGAGTGGTACGGGGAGCCGCTGGGTGACCGCGTGCGCCGGCTGGTCGTGGCCTTCAACGTGTCCCAGGCCCAGCTCGCGGACGTGCTGGGGATCAGCGCGCCGATGCTGAGCCAGGTGATGAGCGGCCGCCGCGCCAAGATCGGCAACCCGTCCGTGCTCGCACGGATGATCATGCTGGAGCGCAAGGTGCTCACACCGGACGTGGCGACCGGGGCACCGGAGGCGTTGCAGCGCGCGCTCGACGACGTGCGCGAGTCCAAGCCGACCGTGTCGCGGGACTCGCTGCCGGTCAACGGCGACGAGAGCGTCGCGTACCCGGTGCTGCGCCGCGTCGCCGACCGCGCCGAGCTCCAGCAGGCCGCTGATCTGCTCTCCGACGACTTCCCGGCCATCGCCGACCTGTTCCGCCGAGTCATCCGAGCTGCCAACAGGTGAAGCTCTTCACCGCGCTCGCTCAGCAGAGGTGTGTCCGCGGACAGCGCGGACCAGGTCGCTCGCAGTGTCTTCTGGGGAGCGACCCCCAGACCCCCGAGGTCGCGCGAGCGCGATGAAATACTTCACCGCGCTCTACCCGCCTCGGCACGTGATCGAAGAACTGGACGCCGTGCTGGATCGCGGCATCGAGATGGACTGGACGACGCCGGAGAAGTGGCACATCACGTTGTGCTTCCACGGCGAATCCGCTGATGAGGAACGCTTCAAAGCCCTCGAAGGCCATGAGGTGCCCGAAATCCGGCTCAAGGACTTCGGCGACTTCCGCGGCAAGGTCCTGTGGGCGGGAATTCACGGCGATTTAAATCAGTTGGCACGGGCGGCGGGCGCGAACGACAATTGGCAGGCGCACCTGACGGTGGCGTACGGGTACCGGGGTCAGCCGATGCCGGCGTTCCTGAGCAGCCCGTGGCAGCCGTCCGAAGCAGTGCTCGTGAGCAGCGAGGCAGGCGTCTACACACCCGTGTCGCGGGTGGGGTTGCGCACGTCAGCGCGCCGCTGAGCATCGTGCCTGATAGCCTTCGCAGTTGGGTCTGGCTGCGGTCCGTGGCGGCCAGTACCGGCTACCCCGGCCAGCAATTCGGCGGGCGCGGGGCCGCACGGACCTGAACAAGTAGGAGAAGTACCTAGTGGCACTGTCCACGGAGCAGAAGAAGTCCATCCTCGGTGAGTACGGTCTGCACGACAGCGACACCGGCTCGACCGAGGCGCAGGTCGCCCTGCTGAGCAAGCGCATCGCGGACCTCACGGAGCACCTCAAGCAGCACAAGCACGATCACCACTCCCGCCGTGGTCTTCTGCTGATGGTCGGCCGTCGCCGCCGTCTGCTGAACTACCTGACCAAGGTGGACATCAACCGCTACCGCGCGCTGATCCAGCGCCTCGGTCTGCGCAGGTGACACTTGCCGAGGGGGAGTGACCGGCCGGTCGCTCCCCCTCGGCGCACAGCCGGGTGTATACAGATCCCCGGCTGCAAAGAGGAAAAGAAAACAGGACCCGCATCGCGCGAAGCAGTTATCGCCGGTCCTCGGTAGTGGTCCCCTGGTGGAAGAGCCCCAGGAGGCTTCGATCGAAGACCGGCCTCGTCAGACAAGCGTGTTGCGGTGTCCAAAAGACGAGGAGTAACAAGTAAATGACGGACATCGAGGTCCACGAGGCGACTGCCGTTATCGACAACGGCAAGTTCGGCTCGCGCTCCATCCGCTTCGAGACCGGGCGCCTCGCGCGTCAGGCCGCGGGCAGCGTGGTGGCGTACCTGGACGACGAGACGATGCTGCTGAGCGCCACGACGGCGTCGAAGCACCCCAAGGAGCACTTCGACTTCTTCCCCCTCACGGTGGACGTCGAGGAGCGCATGTACGCCGCGGGCCGCATCCCCGGCTCGTTCTTCCGGCGTGAGGGCCGTCCGAGCACGGACGCCATCCTGACCTGCCGCCTGATCGACCGTCCGCTGCGCCCGTCCTTCGTGGACGGCCTGCGCAACGAGATCCAGGTCGTCATCACGGTCATGAGCCTCAACCCGGCCGACCTGTACGACGTCGTGGCGATCAACGCCGCGTCCGCGTCGACGCAGCTCGCCGGCCTGCCGTTCTCCGGCCCGATCGGTGGCGTCCGCGTCGCTCTGATCGAGGGCCAGTGGGTGGCGTTCCCGACCTACGAGCAGCTCGAGAAGGCCGTGTTCGACATGGTCGTCGCGGGTCGTGTGGTCGACTCCGGTGACGTCGCGATCATGATGGTCGAGGCCGAGGCCACCGACAACGTGATCGACATGATCGCCGAGGGTGCGACCGCCCCGACCGAAGAGGTCGTGGCCGCCGGTCTCGAGGCCGCCAAGCCGTTCATCAAGGTCCTCTGCGAGGCCCAGGCGCAGCTCGCCCAGGTCGCCGCCAAGGCCACCGGCGAGTACCCGACGTACCCGGCCTACCAGGCCGACGCGTTCGAGGCCGTCGAGGCGTCCGCCACGGGCGAGCTCGCCCAGGCGCTGACCATCGCGGGCAAGGCCGAGCGCGAGTCCAAGCTCGACGAGGTCAAGGCCGCCACGCTGGAGAAGCTGGCCGAGCAGTTCGAGGGTCGCGAGAAGGAGGTCGGCGCGGCGTTCCGCTCGCTGACCAAGAAGCTCGTGCGCCAGCGCATCCTGCGCGACAAGGTCCGCATCGACGGCCGTGGCCTCACGGACATCCGTGACCTCGGTGCCGAGGTGGCCGTGATCCCGAGGACGCACGGTTCGGCGCTGTTCGAGCGCGGCGAGACCCAGATCCTGGGTGTCACGACGCTGAACATGCTGCGCATGGAGCAGCAGATCGACTCGCTGGCTCCGGAGACGCACAAGCGGTACCTGCACCACTACAACTTCCCGCCCTACTCGACCGGTGAGACCGGCCGCGTGGGTTCGCCGAAGCGCCGCGAGATCGGCCACGGCGCGCTGGCGGAGCGGGCGATCATGCCCGTGCTGCCCAAGCGCGAGGAGTTCCCGTACGCGATCCGCCAGGTGTCCGAGGCGCTGAGCTCCAACGGCTCGACGTCGATGGGCTCGGTCTGCGCGTCGACCCTGTCACTGCTCAACGCGGGTGTCCCGCTGAAGGCGCCGGTCTCCGGCATCGCGATGGGTCTCGTCTCCGACGAGGTCGACGGTGAGACCCGCTACGTGGCGCTGACCGACATCCTCGGTGCCGAGGACGCGTTCGGCGACATGGACTTCAAGGTCGCGGGCACCAAGGAGTTCGTGACGGCGCTGCAGCTCGACACGAAGCTCGACGGCATCCCGTCCGAGGTGCTGGCGCAGGCGCTGGGCCAGGCCCGCGACGCGCGCTACACCATCCTGGAGGTCATGGCCGAGGCCATCTCCGACCCGGACGAGATGAGCGCCTTCGCTCCGCGCGTCACGTCGGTCAAGATCCCGACCGACAAGATCGGCGAGGTCATCGGCCCGAAGGGCAAGATGATCAACTCGATCACCGAGCAGACCGGTGCCGACATCTCCATCGAGGACGACGGCACGATCTACGTCGGTGCGGCGGACGGCCCCTCGGCCGAGGCCGCGATCGGCATGATCAACGCGATCGCGAACCCGCAGCTGCCGAAGGTCGGCGAGCGCTTCCTGGGCACCGTGGTGAAGACGGCCGCGTTCGGCGCGTTCGTCTCGCTGCTGCCCGGCAAGGACGGCCTCGTCCACATCTCGAAGCTGGGCAACGGCAAGCGCATCGCGAAGGTGGAGGACGTCGTCAAGGTCGGCGACAAGCTCCGCGTCGAGATCGCCGACATCGACCAGCGCGGCAAGATCAGCCTCGTCGTCGTGTCCGACGACGACGCTGCCAAGCCGGCTGACGCCCCGGAGGCCGTCGAGGCCACCGAGGCTGCTGAGGCGGCTCCCGCGCAGTGAGTGCGACAGACAACAACGTGACGGCCGCGGGTGCATCCACCCGCGGCCGTCCGCGTACCGGACGGTTGGGGCACCTCCAGCAGCCGGGCAGCACGCGGGTGCTCGAGATGTCCGCGGGGTCCGAGGTGCGGCGCAGCATGCTGCCCTCCGGCCTGCGGGTCATCACCGAGCGCATCCCGAGCGTGCGGTCCGCCTCGGTCGGACTGTGGGTGCAGGTCGGGTCCCGGGACGAACGGCCCGAGGTCGCGGGTGCCGCGCACTACCTGGAACACCTGCTGTTCAAGGGAACTTCGCGCCGGTCCGCGGCGGCCATCGCCGAGGAGATCGACGCGGTCGGCGGCGAGCTGAACGCGTTCACCGCCAAGGAACACACCTGCTACTACGCGCACGTGCTGGACGAGGACCTGCCGCTCGCGGTCGATCTGGTGTCCGACGTGGTGTTCGAGGCGATCTGCGGTCCGCGTGACTTCGAGACCGAACGCGGTGTCGTGCTCGAAGAGATCGCGATGCGCGACGACGACCCCGAGGACCTGCTGCACGACGCGTTCATCGAGGCGTTGTTCGGCGCGCACGCGTTGGGACGCCCGGTGCTGGGCACCGAGAAGTCCATTCAGGACATGGCGAGGGACAACCTCTACTCGTTCTACAAGAAGCGCTACACGTTGCCGCGCATGGTGTTCTCCGTCGCGGGCAACATCGAGCACGCGCACGTGATGCGCTTGGTGCGCAAGGCGATCGGCGACCGGCTGTCGAGGGAAGGCACCGCGGTCGCGCCGCGGGCGGGTCGCGCGCGCATCGCCGACGCCCGCAAGCTGGTGCTGCACACCGACGACACCGAGCAGGCGCACCTGATGCTCGGCATGAAGGGCCTGGACCGCCACGACGAGCGCCGGTTCGCGTTGAACGTGCTGAACGCGGCCGTCGGCGGTGGCATGAGCTCCCGGCTGTTCCAGGAGGTCCGCGAGCGGCGTGGCCTGGCGTACCAGGTGTACTCGTCGGTCGGTCTGTACGCGGACACCGGCACGTTCGCCGTCTACGCGGGCTGCCAGCCGGACCGGCTGGGCGAGACCGCCGGCGTGATCCGCGAGGTGCTCGTGGACGTCGCCCGCGGTGGTCTGTCCGACGCGGAAGTGGCGCGCGGCAAGGGACAGCTGCGCGGTGCGCTCGTGCTGGGGCTGGAGGACACCAGTTCCCGGATGTCGCGCATCGGCAAGTCCGAACTGAACTACGGCGACCACCTGAGCGTGGAGGACACCCTCGCTCGCATCGACGCGGTCTCCGCGGACGAAGTGGCGCTGCTCGCACGTGATCTGCTGCGCCGTCCCGTCGCCGCGGCGGTGGTCGGCCCTTACGATCACGCCGACGATCTGCCGGACCAGGTACACGAGGTGATTGCATGATTCGCGTCGGAGTTCTCGGCGCGCGGGGCCGCATGGGTTCCGAGGTGGTCCGCGCGGTCGAGGCCGCGAAGGACATGGAGGTCGTGGCGGCGATCGACGCCGACGACCCGTTGCAGGCTCTCGTGGATTCCGGCGCGCAGGTCGTCGTCGACTTCACGCACCCCGACGTGGTGATGGGGAACCTGGAGTTCTGCATCGCGGCCGGGATCCACTGCGTGGTCGGCACTTCCGGGTTCGACAACGCGAAGCTGGCCGCCGTCGAGGCACTGCTCGCGGACAAGCCCGAGGTCGGTGTGCTGGTGGCGCCGAACTTCGGCATCGGCGCCGTGCTGCTGATGCGCTTCTCGGAGATCGCGGCCCGCTACTACGAGTCGGCCGAGATCATCGAGCTGCACCACCCGCGCAAGGCCGACGCTCCTTCGGGCACGGCGGCGCACACGGCTCGTTTGATCGCGGCGGCGCGGGAGGGCATGGACCCGATGCCCGACGCGACCACGCAGGAGGAGCCGGGCGCGCGCGGTGCCGTCGTCGACGGCGTGCGCGTTCACTCGCTGCGGATCTCCGGGATGATCGCGCACCAGGAGGTCGTGTTCGGTGGCGAGAGCGAGACCCTGACGATCCGTCAGGACTCGTTGCACCGCACGTCCTTCATGCCCGGCGTCGTGCTGGGCGTGCGGGAGATCGTGTCCCGTCCCGGACTCGCTGTCGGCCTCGACAAGTACCTCGACCTGTGAAGGTCCGCCTCACCGTCGGGGTGCTGATCGCGGCTCTCGCGGTCTACTTCGTCCTGCTCACCGGTCGCGCTCTGGCTCTGTTGCAGACCGGTGAGCTGGTCGGGATCCTGCTCGGCGTCGGCGTGCTGATCCTGCCGCTGCTCGGCGTGTGGCTCGTGTGGTCCAACCTGCGCTTCGGTTGGGAGACCGAGAAGATGGCCCGCGAGCTCGACGCGGACGGGCTGCTGCCGGACGTCTCGCACCTGCCGCGCCGGCCCTCCGGCCGGGTGGATCGGGACGCCGCGGACTCGTGGTTCGAACAGCGGCGGGCCGAGGTCGAGGCGTCGCCTGACGACTGGCGCGTGTGGTTCCGGCTCGCGTACGCCTACGACATCGCGGGCGACCGCGGTCGTGCCCGCGAGACGATGCGCAAAGCCATCGAACTGCACACCACGGCTACGAGTTGACGACGGCGGCCGTCAACTCGGCCGCCAAGTCTCCCTTCGGCACCACCAGCACGTCCTCCAGCCCCAGCCAGTCGGCCATGTGCTTCAGCTCGCCGGCCAGTTCCGCCGCCACCCGAGGCCGCTCCACGCCTTCCTCGGCCCACGCCGACTGCACCCGCAGCACCCCGGCCGCCCGGTCGGCCTTGATGTCCACCCTGGCCACCAGTTCGCCGTCCAGCAGGAACGGGAACACGTAGTACCCGTGCACACGGCGAGGCTCGGGCACGTAGATCTCGATGCGGTACCTGAAGCCGAAGATCCGCTCGGTCCGCGCCCGCTCCCAGATCAGCGGGTCGAAGGGGCACAACAGGGCCCGCCCGACCACCCGGCGCGGTGCCTTGGCGTCGACGTGCCGATAGGCCACGCCACGCCAGCCGTCGACGGACACCGGTTCCAGCACACCGTCTTCCACCAGTGACACCACCGCGGCCTGCGAGCGGCGCGGGTCGAGGCGGTAGTAGTCGCGCAGATCAGGCTCGGTCGCCACGCCCAGCGCGACCGCGGAACGCAACACGAGCTCGCGCGCACCCTCTTCGGGCGTCCACTTCTGAGCCAGCACGTCGGCCGGGATCACGCGCTCGGTCAGGTCGTACAACCGCTCGAACGAGCGACGGGTGCCGGTGGTCAGGACGCCGACGCCGAACAGGACCTCGCACACGCGCTTGACCTCGGACCAGTCCCACCACGGGCCCTTCGAACGCCCCGAGTCACCGATCAGGGCCTTCTCCAGGGCGCCGGCGCCGATCGGGCCGAGCTCCTTGACGGCGGCCAGCACCTCGTCGACGAGCTGCGGGGAGCGTTCGAGAATGGTCTGGTAGTTCTGCCACCAGCCGCGTTTCTTGGCGCCCGAGTGGAACAGCGGCCAGTCGAGCACCGGCACGAGCGACGCCTCGTGCGCCCAGGTCTCCACCAGCATGCGCGGCTTGCGCGCGGAGTGCGTCCAGGCGGCCTCGTCCAGCAGGGACGGCTCGTAAGCGCCCAGGCGGGAGAACAGCGGCATGTAGTGCGCACGCACGGCCACGTTCACCGAGTCGATCTGCAGCAGCTGCACGCGGGACAGCACTCGTTGCAGGTGTCTGCGCGTGGCTGCTGATGGCCTCAGGTCGGTGAAGCCCTGTGCGCCCAGCGCGATTCGACGGGCCACGTCCGCACTCATCCTCTGCACGTGGCCGATGTTGCCACGCACCCCTGACAATTCGGCGACGCGGCGTCGATAAGGTGCGGTTATGGCCGACGCCGGCGTGCACACCGCCACCGCTGCTGATCTTTCGGAGATCGTCCGCATCCACCGGGAGACCTGGCGGCTCGCCTACGCCCAGCTCCTCCCGCAAGAAGTGCTGGACACCCTGGACACCGACGAGGCGTGGGCGCTGGCTGTCCAACAGGGTGCGGTGCTCAAGGCGACCGAGGGGGAGTGGACCGTCGGGTTCGTCGTGGCGAGCAAGGCTCCGGACGACGAGGTGGCGAAGGCGGACGGAACGCTACCGGCGGACGCCGAGACCACGGCGCTGGTCAGCGTCCTGGTGGAACCGCGCTGGGGCCGGCGGGGGCACGGCACGCGGCTCGTCGCGGAGGCTGCCAGAAGGCTCGTGGAAACCGGTGCGACGCGGGGGATCGCGTGGGTGCCGGAGGCCGACAAGGCGTCGAAGAACTTCTACGAACGACTGGGCTGGACGGGTGACGGCACGGTGCGCACTTTGGACGCAGGCGGGCGTCCGCTGCGCGAAATCCGGGTGTCCGGCCCGCTCGCTGTCCGACTCGACGACTGAGACCTGTGTAACCTCGGCCGGGTGCTAGCCCTCGTTGGCCTCATCTTCGGGGTCGCGTTCGGCTCAGCGGTTGTTCCCCTCATCAGCATCGAGATGTTCGTGCTGGGAATGTGCGCGCGCTGGCCGGACATGTCGTTCTGGATCGTCGGCCTCGCGGTGGCGGTCGGCCAGGTGCTGGGCAAGCTCGTGTACTTCTACGCGGCGCGTGGCGACATCCACCTGCCGAAGTTCCTGCGCCGCAAGCCCAGCGACAAGCCGAGCAGGTTCCGGCGGTGGATCGGTCCCGGCACGCGGATGCACCGGTGGGGTGACTGGATCCACGTGAAGTGCAAGGCGCATCCGAACTGGATGGCCGGCACCCACGGGGTGAGCGCGCTGGTCGGGGTGCCGCCGTTCATGGCGACGAGCGTGCTCGCCGGGCTCGCGGGCATGTCCACCACGATGTTCATCGTGACCGGCATGGTGGGCCGCTTCGCGCGGTTCAGCTTCCTCGCGGCCTCACCTGCCGTGGTCATGGCCTGGTTCGGGTGATCATTCGAGAGTGAGCACGCCGTCGGGCAGGCCGGGCATCTCCATCGAGTGCCACATCGGCCGCCAGTTCGGCACCTCCAGCATGCGCTTGAGGTCCGCGAACCCGCTGAGCCAGCCCAGCCAAGGCCCGTACGGCGGCCGTGAGGTGTCGAAGCCGCTCTGCACGAACGTCAGGTGCGTCTTGCCTTCCGAGCCCTTCAGCTCCCAGGACGCCACCATGCCCTCCTGGAACTCCAGCGCGAAGTGCGCCTCGTCCAGCGCGATGATCTTCGCCGGGGTCTCGTCGGACTCGAGGCTTCCCATCGTCCACCGGCCGCCGACGTGCGGCTCGATCTCCATGCGCGCCCCGAACCACCGGGCGAACACGTCGGGGTCGGTCAGCGCGTCGATGATGGCCTTCGGCGTCGCCGCGATGTCGGTCTCGAACCGTTGCTCCGGCGTCGAGAAGTCGCAGAACCCGAACACCGGCCGGCCCTCGACGTGCTCGACCAGGTTCGCCAGCACGAGTGCCCAGAACGTCTGGACGATCTCCGCGTGGTCGTCCCCGAGGCCCCAGGACGGGTACGGGGACTGCGTCATGGCGATCACCGTCTCGCCGTCGCGCTGCTCGATGGCGAGCGAGACCGTGTACTCCTCGTCGAACAGGAACCAGGTGAAGCTCACGGACGTGTCGTCCACGCTCAGCAGCTTCTGCCGTCCCCGCTCGCCGTCCGGCGTGTAGCGCCCCCAGAACTCGAACGTCCCCTGTTCGAGGTCCACGGCGGCGTGCTCGGCAAGCCACGTCCGCAGGCCCGCGGCGGTGGTCAGGGCCTCGTAGATGCGCGCGACAGGCGCGGACGTGCGTACGCGGACAATTCCGGTGCTCATCGATCGTCTCCTTTGGGATAGCAGGCGAGCGCGATGCGGAACGCATCCCCCTCCGCGCCGCCGTATCGGGTGAAGAGGTCCTGCAACGTCGTCTGGAGCTCGGCCAGGAACTGCTGGCGGTCTTCCGGCCGCACCCGGATCTCGCCGGACACGCCCACGGACGGCAGTTCGCTCGAGCGGTCCAGTGCCGCGACGTCGACCTGGATCTGCTCGGCGAGGTCGACGAGGTGCCCCAGTGCCAGCTCGTCGCGCGACCCGATCCGGCCGACCAGCCGTGGCGACAGCCAGTACGACCGCGCGACGGCCTGGTAGAGGCCCTCCTGGACGCCGCGCACCTTGCGCTCGGCGACCTGGGTGGCGAGACCGGCCTTGACCAGCTGTTTCACGTGGTAGTGCACGCGTTGCGGCGTCTGGTCGAGCACCTCGGCGACCTCGGTGCACGAGCGCGGCGCGGCGAGCTGCCGCAGCACCTCCACGCGCTGCGGCTTGAGCAGGGTCTCGGCCTGCTCCATCCGGTCCAGATAGATCACGTCTCTCATCGCAAAAAACACTTTGAACGTTCAAAACTATTTTGTCAATCGAGCGGACAAAGATGGACTGACAGATATTGAAATCTGTCAGTCCATTGGGCATGGTGGAGCCACCGCAGAGACGAAGGGGTTAGAAATGCAGAAGCGTCAGCTCGGAGCCACCGGCCCGGTCGTGTCCGCCATCGGGCTGGGCTGCATGGGCATGTCCCACAGCTACGGTCCGGCCGACCGCGCCGAGAGCATCGCGACCATCCGCGCGGCGATGGACGCGGGTGTCACGCTGCTCGACACCGGTGACTTCTACGGCATGGGCCACAACGAGCTGCTGATCCGCGAGGCGATCGAGGGCCGTCGGGACGAGGTGCAGCTCAGCGTCAAGTTCGGTGGCATGCGGGACGCCGACGGCGCGTTCGTCGGGTTCGACACGCGCCCGAACGCCGCGGCCAACTTCCTGGCGTACTCGCTGGAGCGGCTCGGCACCGACCACGTGGACATCTACCGGCCGGCGCGGCTCGACCCGTCCGTGCCGATCGAGGACACCATCGGCGGTATCGCCGAGCAGATCGAAAAGGGGCGCGTCCGGCACATCGGCCTGTCGGAGGTCGGCGCGGAGACCATCCGCCGGGCGCACGCCGTCCACCCGATCGTGGACCTGCAGATCGAGTACTCGGTGCTGGAGCGCGGTGTCGAGAGGGAGATCCTGCAGACCACGCGTGAGCTCGGCATCAGCATCACGGCCTACAGCGTGCTGGGCCGCGGCCTGATCTCCGCGACGCCGCCCGTCATCGGTTCCGACGACTGGCGCGGCCACACGCCGCGGTTCCAGGGGGACAACCTCACCCAGAACCTCGCCCTGATCCAGAAGCTCAACGAGATCGCGGAGAACAAGGGCGTCACAGTCGCGCAACTCGCGATCGCGTGGGTCGCGGCGCGCGGGGAGGACGTGGTGCCTCTCGTCGGCACGACCAAGCGTGCGAGGCTGAACGAGGCGATCGGTGCCGTCGACGTGACGTTCACCGAGCGGGAACTGCAGGAGATCGAGGCTGTTGTCCCTGTCGGGGCCGTTGCGGGCACGCGGTACGCGGCCGCGCAGATGGCCGCGCTGGACAGCGAGAGGTGAGTGACGTGGCGGAGGCGTTGACCGGGGAGGCCATCCTCGCGGCGACCGAAGAGGTGCTGCGCCGGTACGGCCCGGCCAAGGCGACGGTGGTCGACGTCGCCAAGGCGCTCGGGGTCAGCCACGGCAGCGTCTACCGCCACTTCCCGACCAAGGCCGCGTTGCGGGAGGCCGTGACGCGGCGCTGGCTCGACGCGATCCACGAGGACATGGAGTCGGTGTTCGACCTGGACCTCACCGCCGCGGAGACGTTGCGGGCCTGGTTGCAGAAGCTCTTCGACCGCAAGCGGCGCTCGCACGTCGACGAACCCGAGCTGTTCGCGACGTTCCGGGTGCTGGTCAGCGAGAGCAAGAACATCCCCGAGTACCACGTCGGATACCTCGTGGGGCAGGTCGCGCGCATCATTTCGGCGGGAGTGGAAACCCAGGAGTTCGTGACCGACGACGTGCCGACAGCGGCGCAGGCGGTGTGGGACGCGACCGAGAAGTTCCACCACCCGGCCCACGCCCAGGAGTGGGGAAATCCTCACATTCAGGACGCGTTCGACGCCGTTGTCTCACTGGTCGTCGATGGACTGCGGTACAACCGAATCCCGAGTGCCGCAGGCGATGCTTGAGGGTCACGGAGGTGAACGGTGCCGCCTGACGAGTGGATCGATCTGCTGGGAGCGCCCGAACGGCGTCCGGACCCGGTTGACTGGGACGCGGTCAAAGCACGGGCCGGTACGGCGCTTCCCAGCGACTTCGTGCATCTCGCCGAGGCCTATCCACCCCTGGTAGTGGGCGGTTACGTCCGGATCCTGCACCCCACGGCACGCGCCGGGTTCATGAACTGGATGGCGCAGGCGCCCAAGCTGCTGCGGGCGCTGCGCCGGCAACCCGGACTCCGCGTGCACCCGGAACGGCCGGGCCTGTTGCCCTGGGGCACAACACTGGGCGGCGATCACTGCCTCTGGTACACGCGAGGCGAGCCGGACGAGTGGACCGTGGTGATCACGGACCTGCGGCAGAGCTGGTCGTACGACGGCAACTTCTCGACCTTCATCAGGCGGTTCCTGACCGGTGAGACCCAGTGCCCGCTCTTCCCGGACGACGTCCCCGGCGGCTCCAAACCCTTCCAGGAGCCCTGACCCCCGTTGCTTTTCGGCACGCGGGGCCCTTTCGTACTGTGTGTTAGTACGAAAGGGCCCCGCGTGACTTTCTAACCCGACCCCCCGGTCAGTTTGTGGCGGCGGTGACCAAGGCGTTGCCGCTGCCGGTGCGGCCGGTGATGGTCAGGGGGGCGTCGCCCAGCGGTTGTGAGGAGACCTCGAAGTCGCTGCGGGCCGTGCCGGAGGTGGAGACCAGGTCGATGCGGGCGAGGGTGCCCTGGCGGATGCCGACGCGGATGTGGCCGGAGCCGGTGCCGAGCTGGATCTCGCCGGACGCCGCGTCGGCCACGGTGAGGTCACCGCTGCCGGTGCGGACCTGGACGTTGCCCTGCACGGCCCCCAGCCACACGTCACCGGTGCCGGTGATCAGCGTGGTGGTGCCGCCCACCGACGACACCTCGACGTCACCGCTGCCGGTCTTGGCCTTCAGCGCGCCGAGCATCGTGCCCAGGCGCACGGTTCCGGCGCCCGAGTTCACCTTGGCCTCGCCGGTCGCCCGGTCCGCGGACACCGTGCCCGTGCCGGTGTTCAGGTCCAACCGGCCCGCACCGCCCGTCACCATGACGTCAGCAGCACCGGTCCGTGACGAGACGTGCGAACCCACGGGTGCCGTCACCACCACCGAGAGCGGCACGGCGCGCAACGGCAGTGCTTTGGACGACTCGATGCGCAAGCGGTTGCCCAGCAGTTCGACGCGTGCCTCGCGGACGGCCTCCTCCGGGCCTGCCGCAGCCGCGGTCTTGTCCGGGCCGAACTGGCCGCTGACCCAGCTCAGCACGCTGGACAGACCTTCGGTCCACGAGTTGCCCGCGGTCGGGTCGTGCCGCACCTCGACGTGCACGCCCGGCGCGTCGACGAGGTGCACCTGCACCCGGCCGCTGACCAGCGAGATGTCGATCTCGGCGATGCCCGCGAACTCGAAGCTCTGCTGGCGCACCACACCGGTCGGTTCGGAAGTCGGTTCGGTCATCCCGCTCACCCCTGCACCCATCCGCGGACGCGCGAGCCCGAGCCGGCGTTTCCGCTCCACCCCTTGTGCTGATGTTTGTGCTTGCCGTGCACCGCGCCACCCACGGCCTGCTGGATGAACGAGTTCAGCGACACGCCCTGGGCCGCCGCGGCGGCCTCGGCCTTCGACTTGAGCTCGTTGATCATGCGCAGGGTGATGCGGCTGATGTCACCCGTGGCGTCACCGGCGCCAAAATTGGGCATCTCGTGACGCGGGGAGGGCTCCGGCTCCGGTTCGGCGGAGCCCGTGACGACCACCTGGACGTCCCGGCCCGCCAGGCGAACCTCCACGACCTGGCCTTCCAGGGAGGCGGTGACCTCCGCGGCCAGGTCCGACAGTGCGTTCATGATTGCCAGTCGCGCGGCTGGCTCGAGCGCTGCGGACAACGCGGCGGCCGTTCGACGGGTGTTCTCGTCCCCCGCTGATGCGGCCGTCGCCAGGTCCTCGCGCAGTGACGCGATGTACGGCGACAGATCCATGACACCACTATGACGTCACGACTGGCGTCGCGCAACTGTCAGATAATGTCTCCACGTATGCCGAGAGTGCGTTTGGTGGCCAAGACCGAGTTCATCCCGCCGGACGACGTGCCGTGGACGACCGACGCGGACGGCGGCGCGGCGCTCGTCGAGTTCGCCGGCCGGGCCTGCTACCAGTCGTGGGACCGCTCGAACCCCATGACGAACACCAACGCGACGTTCCTGCACCACCTGCTCGACGTCGGGCACCTCGCCGCGTTCGAACACGGCAGCGCGTCGCTCTACCTGACCGAGCTGCCCCGCTCGCTCACCCACGAGCTGATCCGGCACCGGCACTTCTCGTACTCGCAGCTGTCCCAGCGCACCGACCCGACCGACGTCGTGGAGCCGGAGCTGATCGCGAAGGACCCGGAACTGCACGCCCGGTTCGTCGCGGCGACCGAAGCGAGTCTCAAGGCGTACGAGGACCTGGTGCAGAGCCTCGAAAAGTCCGTCAACGGGCGACGCGCGCGGCAGATCGCACGGTCCGTGCTGCCCAACGCCACCGGCACCGAGATCGTCGTGACGGGCAACTACCGCTCGTGGCGGCACTTCATCGCGATGCGCGCGACCGAGCACATCAACGTCGAACTGCGCGAGCTCGCGGTGGCCTGCCTGCGCGAACTGATCAAGGCGGCCCCGAACGCGTTCGCGGACTTCGTCATCTCGACACTCCCGGACGGCACAGAAGTTGCTTCCAGCCCACTGGTGGTTGAAGGCTGACGCCTTGGCTTCCTCTCCCTTGAGAACAAGGCGAGTCCCACGGCTCACGCTGTGAGGCTTTCTGCTTCGCTGCCGACTGCCCGCCCGGAGTGTTCCGTTGAGGTCTTACATCGGCTCCACAGACCGTCGCCGCCAGCCCGGCGGCCAGAATGTTGCGTGCCGCGTTCACGTCCCGGTCATGGGTCGCATCGCAACTGCAGGTCCACGTACGGACACGCAACGGCATCGCCGCAGCGAGCGCGCCGCAGACCGAGCACAGTTTGGACGACGGGAGCCAGCGATCAACCGCGATCACACTCCGGCCGTACCACGCTGCCTTGTACTTCAGCATGCTCCGGATCTCCGCCCAGCTCGCATCAGAGATGGCGTGGGCCAGTGTCCGGTTCTTGACCATGTTGCGGACGGTCAGATCCTCGATCACGAGCGTTTGGTTCTCACGCACGAGCCGAGTGGTGATCTTGTGCAGGTGGTCTCGGCGCTGATGTCGAGGGTTGGCGATCTTCTCCCCTGTCGAGAGCGTGAGCAGGTGGTTGAGACCGACGTCGATGCCGACCGCTGTATCGGTGAGGGGCAGTTGCCTTGCGCTGGAGTCTTCGTATCGCAGGGAAACGAACCAGCGTTCGGCCGGGTCGCGCGACACGGTCACGGTCGAGGGCATCGCTCCTTCGGGCAGCGGCCGCGACCAGCGGATGTCCAACGGCTCGCGCATCTTCGCCAGCGTCAGCGCGCCATCGCGGAAGCGGAATGCCGATCGCGTGTACTCCGCCGATGCGCGGGACCTCTTGCACGACTTGAATCGCGGATACTTCGCGCGCTTGGCCCAGAAGCGGAAGCACGCCTTCTGCAGGTGCCGCAGCGACTGCTGCAGTGGCACCGACGACACTTCGTTGAGAAACGACAGTTCCTCAGTACGTTTCCAAGTGGTCAGCATCGCCGACGTTGCGTTGTAGTCGAGCCGTTCCCCGCGCAGCGTCCAAGCCTCGGTTCGAGCTTGCAGCGCCATGTTGTAGACCTTGCGGACACACCCGAACGTCCGCGACAGTTCCGCTGCCTGCGCTTCGGTCGGATAGAAGCGGTACTTGAAGGACCGCTTCACCAGCGTGTTCACCGTTCACAGATTGGCGAACCGTTGTATAACACCTTGCGTCGGGTGGTCGATGTCGTTTCGCCATGACCGCGAAACGGACGTCCCTGCCTGCAGCGCAAGGCCCGATTCCTCCCCGCCCTGAAGGACGGGGCCTGCTCAGAGGATTTCAAATGAAGCGGCTCATCGTGGACGTCCGGCCCGGCGAATACACGGTCACACGCCTGGCAGCGGACGCCCCGCTCCCCGCCGGGCTGCTCGACCTGACCGACGTGCTGGTCTCCGTGACCAGGACCCCGGACGAGGTGTCGGTCATCGCGCCGTCGTCGTTCGCCCTCGCCGGTGACACGGCCGAGAAGGGCTGGCGGCTGCTCACCGTGCGCGGGCCGCTGGAGTTCACCCTCACCGGCATCATGGCCGCGCTCGCGGGTGAACTCGCCGCGGCGGGCGTCTCGCTGTTCGCGCTGTCCACTTACGACACGGACCACCTGCTCGTGAAGCACACGGACCTCGGTCGCGCCGTGCTCGCGTTGCGTGCCGCAGGTCACGAACTGGTTGTAGCGCCGGAAGCGTAGGAACCGATCCTCCAACTGGACGGTCTCAAGTACCGTCAACGCCCCCCGGCTCACCAGTTGTAGGAGCGCACGTTGCACGGACAGGCAGTCGAACCGCGCGTCATCGCCGGCAGGTACGCCCTGGTGGCCGAGCTGGGCCGCGGTGGCATGGGCATCGTGTGGCGCGCTCAGGACCGTCACATCGGACGGTTCGTCGCCGTCAAGGAACTGCACCTGCCGGACGGCATCGCGCACGAGGAACGCCGTGTGCTCGAAGAGCGCGCTCTGCGTGAGGCGCGCACCGCCGGCAAGCTCAACGACCCCGCCATCGTGACCGTGTACGACGCGATCAACGAGAACGGCACGACGTACATCATCATGGAGCTGGTCGAGGCGGCCACGCTCTCGACGTTGATCAGCGCGCACGGCCCGATGCCACCGAACCAGGTCGTGTCGATCGCGCTGCAGGCGTTGACCGCGCTGGAGACCGCGCACCAGTCCGGGATCGTGCACCGCGACGTCAAGCCCGGCAACCTGATGATCCGCCCGGACGGCAAGCTCAAGCTCACCGACTTCGGCATCGCCCAGGCCGTCGACGACCCGCGCCTGACCACCAGCGGCAGCCTCATCGGCTCGCCTGCGTACATGGCGCCGGAACGCATCCACGGCCACGAGGCGGGCCCCGCGTCCGACCTGTGGGCGCTGGGCGCGACCCTCTGCTACGCCGTCGAGGGCTGGAGCCCGTTCGAGCGCTCCTCCACGGCCTCGACGCTGCACGCGATCATGAGCGAGACCCCGCGGCTCACCCGCGCGACCGGCGTGCTCAGCGCGGTGATCACCGGTCTGCTGATCGCCGACCCGAACGCCCGGCTGTCCGGCCCGCAGGCCCGCGCGATGCTGGGCAGCATCGGCAACCAGCCGACGCCGCCCACCGGGATCCCGCCCCAGGCCACGCAGCAGTACCAGCAGACGCAGGCCGTCAACCCCGCGAAGAAGAAGCGCAACCGCATCCTCGCGCTCGTCGGTGCCGTGGCCATCGCCGCGGCCGCGTTCACCGGCGGCATCTACGCGCACAGCTGGTTCACGGCGCCCGGTGGCAGTGGCAGCAACACGCTGACCTACGGCGAGGGTGGCGAGATCCCGGTCTTCGGCCTCTCCGAGAACGTGTGCGGCAACGGCCAGGTCGCGCCGACCAAGCAACTTGACTCGGACACCCGCGAGGAGTGCGACAAGCCGCACGACTTCGAGGTGTTCGACGTCGTCGAGACGCTGCCGATCAG
This sequence comes from Lentzea alba, assembly GCF_011067745.1. Taxonomy (GTDB): domain Bacteria; phylum Actinomycetota; class Actinomycetes; order Mycobacteriales; family Pseudonocardiaceae; genus Lentzea; species Lentzea alba. The sequence continues at coordinate 241,509 of NZ_JAAMPJ010000001.1, read as the reverse complement.
CTCGAGCCTGCCCGACTCGGCCTACCCCGGCGTCGAGGCGCTGACGAGCCTCGGTGTGGCCCGGTGCGAGCTGACGCTGAAGTCGCAGTGGGTCAAGGACGGCGGCAAGCTCAAGCTCACCACGTTGATCCCCACGAACACGGCGTGGCAGAAGGACAAGAACGACAACGCGCAGCGCCGCATCTACTGCGTGGCGAACAAAAAAGACGGCAGTCAGATGAACAGCACCATCAGCGCGAAGAAGGACAACTAATCTGCCAGGCGTGAAGAGAAGGATCGTTTCCGTCCTGCTGGCCCTCGGTTGTGCGGCGGCCCTGTCCGCCTGCGCCAGCAACGAGGACAAGTTCGTCTCCGAGCTCAAGGCCGCCGGCTTCAGCAACCCCGGCGAGCCGAGCACGGAGAAGTCGAAGAAGTCCAAGAAGGTGGGCAAGCGCACGATCAAGTCCTCGTCGAGCACCATCGAGGTGGTCGTGCGTGTGAAGGGCTGCGACCTGGAGTTCGCCAAGAGCTCCGGCCAGTCGGGCTACTGGCTGGACGAACTGCACGTCAAGGGGCAGGAACCGGACTGGCCGGGATACCCGGAGAACCTGAACCGCGACCAGGTGGTCAAGCTGCTCGCCGACAACTCGGCCAAGCCGGACGGCTTCAAGGACTGCTACAAGCCGAACGAGTCCTGACCGGCCTGTGGTGGAATGGCCGGGTGAGTGTTGCCCGAGACGAACGCAAGGCGCTCGTCGACCTGATGACCGAGCTCGGCCCGGACGCGCCCACGTTGTGCGGCACCTGGACGAACAGGGACCTGGCCGCGCACCTCGCGATCCGCGAACGGCGCCCGGACACCGCGCCGGGCATCCTGCTGAAGCCGTTCGCGAGGTGGGCGGAGAAGGTCCAGGCCGACTACGCGCACAAGGCCTGGAGCGAGCTCCTGGACCTGGTGCGCACGCCGCCGTTCTGGATCCAGCCCGTCGACTCGTACATCAACACCACCGAGTACTTCGTGCACCACGAGGACGTGCGGCGGGCCCAGGCCGGCTGGGAACCGCGGCCGCACGACGGCAAGCGCGAGCACGTGCTGTGGAAGTTCCTGCCGTTCACCGCGAAGTTCACCTACAAGTCGTCGCCGGTCGGCGTGACCCTGGTGCGGCCTGATGGCGAGCACATCGTCGCCAAGCCGGGGGCGAACGGCGTGGTGATCACGGGTGAGGTGGCCGAGCTGGTGATGCTCGCGTTCGGGCGCGAGCAGGTCCGCGTGGAATACAGCGGGGACGCCGACGCGGTCGAACGCGTGCGGTCGTTGAACCGAAGTGTGTGAACTCGGGTAGTTTCTGCGCATGCCCGGAAGCCCCTACGCAGGGCCGAACCGCCCGTTCGGCCGCGTTCTCACCGCCATGGTCACGCCGTTCGACGCGCGTGGCGAGGTCGACCTCGCCAAGGCGCAGGAACTGGCGAAACACCTGGTGGACCTGGGCAACGACGGCCTGGTCGTGAACGGCACGACCGGGGAGAGCCCGACGACGACCGACCGCGAGAAGGCGGCGCTGATCACCGCCGTGGTCGAAGCCGTCGGCGACCGCGCCACCGTGGTCGCGGGCGCGGGTACCTACGACACCGCGCACAGCATCCACCTGGTGCAACAGGCCGAGAAGGCCGGCGCGCACGGCGCGTTGGTCGTGACGCCGTACTACTCGCGGCCGCCGCAGGAGGGCCTGCTCGCGCACTTCACCGCCGTCGCCGACGCTTCGGAACTGCCGGTGATGCTCTACGACATCCCGCCGCGCGCGGTCGTGCCGATCGAGGTCGACACCCTGCTGCGGCTGTCGGAACACCCGCGGATCCTGGCCGTGAAGGACGCCAAGGGCGACCTGCACGCCGGCAGCCGGGTGATCGCGAGCACCGACCTCGCCTACTACTCGGGCGACGACCCGCTGAACCTGCCGTGGCTGTCCGTGGGCGCCGTCGGGTTCGTGAGCGTCATCGGCCACCTCGCGGCCGACCGCCTGCGGGATCTCGTTGAATCGTATGAATCCGGAGACGTGGTCCGGGCAAAGGAAATCCACGAGTCGCTGCTGCCGCTGCTGCGACCATTCCGCCGGGTTCCCGGCGTGACGTACACGAAGGCCGCACTGCGCCTGCGCGGACTGGACGTGGGCGACCCACGTCTGCCGCTGGTGCCCGCCGCGGCCGAGGACATCGAGGCCATCGCGGCCGAACTGGGAGTCAACGCGTGACCCAATCGACCGAACTGCCGCCCCCACTGCCGGAAGGCGGCCTCCGCGTCGTCGCACTCGGCGGAATTGGCGAGGTCGGCCGCAACATGACCGTCTTCGAGCACGCCGGCCGGCTGCTCGTGGTGGACTGCGGCGTTCTGTTCCCCGAAGACGATCAACCGGGCGTGGACCTGATCCTGCCCGACTTCCGCGCCATCGAGGACAGGCTCGACGACATCGAAGCCATCGTGCTCACCCACGGGCACGAGGACCACATCGGCGCGGTGCCGTTCCTGCTGAAGCTGCGCCCCGACCTGCCGGTCGTGGGCTCCCGCTTCACGCTGGCGCTGCTCGCGGCCAAGTGCAAGGAACACCGCCAGAACCCGCGGCTGGTCGAGGTGAAGGAGGGGGAGCGGCGCTCGTTCGGGCCGTTCGAGCTCGAGTTCTTCGCCGTCAACCACTCGATCCCGGACGCTCTGGCCGTCGCGATCAGGACGTCGGCCGGTCTGGTGCTGCACACCGGTGACATCAAGCTGGACCAGCTGCCCCTGGACGGCCGCCTGACCGACCTGGCGGGCTTCTCGCGCCTCGGCGACGAGGGCGTGGACCTGTTCCTGGTCGACTCGACCAACGCCGAGGTGCCCGGTTTCGTGGTGCCCGAGCGCGAGATCGGCCCGGTGCTGGAGAACGTCATCCGCAAGGCCGACCAGCGCGTCATCGTCGCGTGCTTCGCCTCGCACGTGCACCGCGTGCAGCAGGTCCTCGACGTCGCCGTGCAGTACAAGCGCAAGATCGCGTTCGTCGGCCGCTCGATGGTGCGCAACATGGGCATCGCGTCCGAGCTCGGCTTCCTGAACGTGCCGGACGGGCTGTTCGTCGACCTCGACGTCGCCATGCGGATGGAGGAGGACGAGGTCATCTTCGTCTCCACCGGATCGCAGGGCGAACCGCTGTCGGCGCTGTCCCGCATGGCTCGCGGCGAGCACCGCCAGATCTCGATCCGCGAGGGCGACACGGTGATCCTGGCGTCGTCGCTGATCCCCGGCAACGAGAACGCGGTCTTCAACGTGGTCAACGGCCTCGCCAAGCTCGGCGCGACCGTGGTGCACCAGGGCAACGCCAAGGTGCACGTCTCCGGTCACTCACCGGCCGGCGAGCTGCTGTTCCTCTACAACGCCGTCCGGCCGTCGAACGTGATGCCGGTGCACGGCGAGTGGAGGCACTTGCGGGCCAACGCGGCTCTCGCGGTCGCCACGGGCGTTGCCGAGGATCACGTCGTGATCGCCGAGGACGGTGTCGTCGTGGACCTCGTCGACGGCAAGGCGGCGGTGTCCGGACGTGTTGTGGTCGGCCACGTCTACGTCGACGGGTTGTCCGTGGGCGACGTCGGCGAGTCGACGCTGTCCGACCGGCTGGTGCTGGGCGAGGGCGGGTTCATCTCGATCTCGGTCGCCATCGACCGGACCACCGGGCGCGCGGTGACGTCGCCGACGATCTCCGGGCGTGGCTTCTCCGACGACCCCAAGGCGTTGGAAGCCGTGGTGCCGCTGGTGGAGATGGAGCTGGCGCGGACCGAGGCCGAGGGCATCGCGGACACGCACCGCATCGCACAGGCCGTGCGCCGGGTCGTGGGTCGCTGGGTCGCCGAGACCTACCGGCGCCGCCCGATGATCGTCCCCACGGTCATCCCGGTGTGACCCTGCTGTGATCTGCGCCCCCCTCGTCCGCTAAGGTTTGGTTCCAGACCATGGACGAGGGGGTCGCCTCATGGCCGATGATGTCGTCTTCAACCCACCGGGCAAAGAAGACATTCTGCTTCCACCGATCTTCGAATGGCATGATCCGTTCGGACTGCCGATCGACATCGCCGTGACCAAGCCGCACGTCCTGCTGGTCCTGTCGGTGGTCATCATCCTGACGTTCTTCCTGGTCACCACCAGGAACCTCAAGCTGATCCCGTCCAGGTGGCAGTTCGCCGCCGAGTCGGTCTACGACTTCGGCCGCAACACCATCGCGCGGGAGCAGATCGGCGCGAAGGAGTTCGCGCCGTACGTGCCGCTGATCGTCAGCATCTTCTGCTTCGTGCTGGTCAACAACGTCTTCGGGTTGATCCCGCTCGTGCAGTTCCCGACGTTCACGCACTTCGGGTTCCCGTTCGCGGTGGCCCTGATCATCATCTTCCCGCTGTACCACTTCGTGGGCATCCGGAAGTTCGGCCTCAAGGGCTACCTGCGCAACCAGTTCATCATCGCGGGAGTGCCGAAGCCGGTGCTGTGGGGTCTGCTGATCCCGACCGAGGTCATCCTGAAGTTCTTCTTCGACCCGCTGAACCTCGCGATCCGGGTGTTCGCGGCGATGTTCGCGGGCCACCTGCTGATCCTGGTGTTCACGCTCGGCAGCGAGTTCTTGCTGCTGGAGGCGCCGATCTACCTCAAGCCGGTGTCGTTGCTGGGGTTCGCGCTCGCGATCGGGCTGTTCTTCCTGGAGGCGCTGGTGCAGGTGCTGCAGGCGTACATCTTCGCCCTGCTGTCAGCGCACTTCATCGGCCGCGCGCTGGCCGAGCAGCACTGAGTCGAATGCGGTCAGGGGCGCTGGCACACCAGGTGCAGCGACTCCTCGGGCATGGCGCCGGGGTAGGACGCGGTGAAGACCGGCCTGCTCCGGCGCACGACCCGCAGGCCCACGTTGCCGAGGTGCTCCTCGAAGTTCTCCTCGGAGAACGAGGACACCACGATCTCCTGGCCCATCCAGGGCAGCGTGACCTGCTCGACGTCGATCGCGACGGTGGCGAGGAAGAAGTGTCCGCCGGGGCGCAACCAGGTGGAGACGTTGTCGAGGGTCTGGATGATCTCCGCCTGGGACATCTGCAGCAACGAGAAGACGGCGCAGATGACGTCCCACGAACCGGGGGGTGACTCGAAGTCGCGGATGTCGATCTTGTGGAACGTCGCCTCCGGGACCTGTTCGGTCGCGATGTCGACCATCACCGGGGAGACGTCGAGGCCGGTGACCTTCATGCCGGCCTTGGCGAGGGTGCGGGCCACCGGAACGCCGGTGCCGCAACCGATGTCGAGCACCCGCGAGCCCGACGGCTGGGTCGCGGCGAACCAGGCCAGGGTGCCGTGCAGTGCGGGCTGGTGCGACCAAGCGCGTTGGTATTCCAGCCCCAGTGTGTCGAAGACATCGGCCGCGTTCATCGCCGCCCCCTCATTTCGGCCCAATCCACCTGATGTGAAGTGTGGAGAACCCCTCTGCACGGACTCTGGATGGTCTCTGGACGAAAACTGACGGTAGGTTGCTAGGTGACTGCGGACAGCGACGAAGTGAGAATCAGGGTGCAGAACGAGTTGCGCGTCAGTCTGCTGGGCGCGCTCGCGGCAACGGTGGACGGTCAGGAGCTCACCCTGGGTCCGCCGCGGCAGAGAGCTGTGCTCGCGGTGCTCGCCCTCAGGGCCAACCACGTCGTGTCGCGCAGTGAGCTGATCGACGCCGTGTGGGGCGACGATCCGCCCGCCAGCGCGGACAACGGCATCCACACCTACGTCGCCGGGTTGCGGCGGTTGTTCGAACCGGGCAGGGCCTCGCGCGCGCCGAGTTCGGTGCTGCTCTCCACGGACGCTGGATATCTGCTGAGGCTCCCGTCCGCCGGTTCGGACGCGGCCAGGTTCCGCGCGCACCTGGACGAGGCAGGCCGGTTGCGCGGTCAGCCCGCCGAGGCCATCAGCGCTTTCGACGCCGCACTGGGGTTGTGGCGGGGCATCGCTCTGGACGGCGTGCCCGGGCCGTTCGCCGCGGTCGAACGCGCGCGCCTCGCTGAACTGCGACTCACGGCCGTGGAGCAGCGTGCGGCGTTGATGCTGTCCGTCGGGCGTGAAACAGAGGTGGCGGGCGAACTCACGACGTTGGTCAGCGCGCATCCGTTGCGGGAGCGGCTGCACGGTCTGCTGATGTCCGCGCTGTACCGCGGCGGCAGGCAGGCCGAGGCGCTCGCCGTGTACACGGACCTGCGCCGGTTGCTGATCGAGGAGCTCGGCATCGAGCCCGGCCCGGAACTGCGCCAGCTTCACGAGCAGGTGCTGGTGGGCAGGCACGAACCGCAGCCGGAACCCGCGGCGCCCGTGCTGGTCCCGGTCCAGCTGCCGCACGAGATCCGCGACTTCACCGGCCGTGAGAAGGAACTCGCGAAGCTCGCCGAAGTCGTTCCGCACGACCATTCCCCGGTGCTGGTCGCGATCACCGGCACCGGTGGCGTCGGCAAGACCGCGCTCGCCGTCCGGTTCGCGCACCAGGTGGCCTCGCGGTTCCCCGACGGGCAGTTGCACGTCGACCTGCGCGGGTTCGACGCGTCGTCACCGCCGGTGCAGCCCGCCGCCGCGTTGCACCAGTTGCTGCAGAGCCTCGGCGTGCCGGCCGAACGCATCCCGGACGACCTGCCCGCGAAGTCCGCGCTGTACCGGAGTGTGCTGGCGGGCAAACGGGTGCTGGTGCTGCTCGACAACGCCCGGCTGGCGGAGCAGGTGCGTCCGCTGCTGCCGGGCCGGTCGACGTCGATGGTCCTGGTGACCTCGCGCAACCACCTCGGCGGGCTGGTGGCGCGAGATGGCGCGCACTCGCTGACGTTGTCGACGCTGACGCGGGACGAGGGGCTGGCGCTGCTGACGTCCGCGGTGGGCCCCGACCGCGTCGCCGCCGAACCGGTCGCCGCGGCCAAGCTCGTGGAACTGTGCGGGCATCTGCCGCTGGCGGTGCGGATCGCGGCCGAACGCGTTGTCACGCGGCCACATCTGACGCTGGCCGACCTGGCCGGCGACCTCGCCGACGAGCGCGACCGGTTGAACGTGCTGGCGACCGGCGACGACGAGGACACGGCCGTGCGCGCGGCGTTCTCGTGGTCGTACCTGGCGCTGAAACCCGACGCCGCACGGATGTTCCGGCTCATCGGCCTGCATCCGGGCGCGGAGATCAGCCTGAACGCCGTCGCCGCGGTGGCCGGAGTGCCGGTGTCACGCGCACGGACGTTGGTCGACGTGCTGGCCGGCGGGCACATGATCGAGGAGGTCGCGCGCGGCCGGTTCCGCCTGCACGACCTGCTTCGCCTGTACGCCACGGAACTCAGCGCCACCGAGGAGTCGGCGGACGGCCGCGACGAGGCGCTGAAACGATTACTGGCGTGGTACTTCGACACCGCGAACGCGGCCGGCACCGTCATCGCACCCCCGGACCACCCGGCGTTCCTGCTACCGCCACTGTCCACTCAGGACTTCACCTCGCACGACGACGCGTTCACCTGGTGCCGCACCGAGTCCTCGAACCTGCTGGCCGTGACGCGTCTCGCCGAGGACGAGCATTCCCCCGTCGCGTGGCAGATCCCGTTGGCGCTGTGGAACTACTTCATCGTCTCCAGCGCACTGGACGAGTGGACCCGCACGTATCGCGTCGCCGAACGCACGGCCGCCCGTGACGGCAACCAGGCTGCCCGCGCGTGGGCGGTGCACGGCCAGGGTCTTGCGGCTTACCGAGGTCAGCGGTTCGCCGACGCGCTCGAACTGTTCGATCGCGCGTTGCAGATCCGCAGCGAGATCGACGACCGCGTCGGTGCCGCGTGGAGCCTCACCGGGCTGGGCATGGCGTACGGCGGCCTGCGCCAGTTCGACCTGGCCGTCGACCGGTTCAGCGAGGCCCTGACCCGGCACGCCGAGGTCGGCTCGTGGTTCGGCGAGGGCGGCACCAGGCTGTTCCTGAGCGACATCCTGCGTTCGGCCGGTCAGCACGAGGCGTCGCTGGCGTCGGCGCGCAGGGCGTTCGAGCTGATGGACTCGCACGACGCGGTGCACGGCAAGGCGATGGCGCTGGTCAGCATCGGCTGGGCGCAGTGCAAACTCGGTCAGCGCGTCGAGTCGCGCGACTCGTTCCGGCACGCACTGGAGTTCCTGCGCGTGCTCGGCGACCGCAAGAGCCTCGCGGAGGCGTTGCACGGCCTGGGGGAGACGAGTGTCGGGCAGCCGGACGTGGCGCGGACACACCTGCTGGAAGCGTTGACGATCTATGAGGACTACGACCATCCTCTTACGCCGGAAGTGCGCGCACGGCTGCACGAACTGGCATAGAACTGCGGTGTGCATTTCGCAGAACTCGGCGCGGGCATCCCGGTGCTCGCCATTCACGGCTGGACCCCTGACCACCGCCTGATGCTCGGCTGCCTGGAACCGGTCTTCGCGACCAGGCCCGGCTACCGGCGCCTGTACCCCGACCTGCCGGCGATGGGGAAGTCGCCGGCCGGCGCGGTGATGTCCAGCGACGACGTGGTCGCGGCACTGGAAGATTTCGTGGCCGCGGAGATCGGCGCCGAGCCGTTCCTGGTGATCGGCGAGTCCTACGGCGGCTACCTGGGACGGGCGTTGGCGCACCGGCGGCCGGAGCAGGTGCGCGGACTGGCCCTCATCTGCCCGACCGGCACGAAGGTGCACGCGGCAGACCGGACGGTGCCGCGGTTCGAGGTGCGCCGGTCGGACGGCGTTGAGCTCGATCCCGGCCTGGCCGCGCAGTTCGACGGCATGGCCGTGGTGCGGACGGCCGAGACCGCGCGGCGTTTCGCGGAGGAGGTCCTGCCCGGTCTGGAGATCGCGGACCGCGAGGCGATGGCGCGGATCCAGGCCAGGTGGGAGCTGTCGGACGGGCCGGAGCTGGGGACGTACGAGCGGCCGGCGCTGTTCCTCACCGGTCGCCAGGACAACATCACCGGGTACGAGGACGTGTACGCGTTGCTGCCGCACTACCCGTACGCGTCGTTCGCCGTCTTGGACACCGCTGGGCACAACCTGCAGATCGAACAACCAGTGCTGTTCGACGCGCTCATGGGCGAGTGGCTGGAGCGCGTTTCCGAGTAGGGGTCATCCCTGATGTGGTCGTCGCGATGTGTAGGCAAGCTACAGGTCATGCAGAAGCGTTTGCGAACCCTGGTGGTGTGGCTGCACGTCGTGACGTCCGTCGGCTGGCTCAGTCAAGCCGTGGCGTTGTTCGCGTTGCTGCTCTACGGCCTCAACACCGGTGACGTCAACGCGTTCAGGATGGCGCGCGTGCTCGACCACCACGTGCTCGCGTTCATGGGAGCCGCCAGCGCGTTCACCGGCATGATGCTCAGCGCGACGACGCCGTGGGGCTACTTCAAGCACTGGTGGGTGCTCGGGAAGTTCGCGATCACCGTGGTCCAGCTCTACGTCGGCATCTTCATCCTGAGCGACCGGCTCGAAGCCGCGGCGAACGGCCACGTCGACGTGTGGATGCCCATCGGCACCGCGTGCATGATCAGCGCGTTCTCGTTCCAGACCTGGCTCAGCGTCGCCAAACCGTGGGGGCGCACGCCGTGGGCGGACCCGAAGGTCAAGCTGCCCACGGCGAGCAGCAAGGCGTTCGTGCTGGCCCTCGTCGTCCCGCTGGGTGATCTCGTGATCGGGCTCTCCACCAGCAGCCCGGCACCGTTCCTGATGCTGATCACGGTGATCGCCTACTCGATCAGGCGGGCCGCCAGGGGGAGGAACCGGTCGTCGGACGCGTCGGGTCGTGGAAGCGCGGCACGTCCGGCTCGTCGAGACGCAGCGGCACCAAGCCCTCGGTGATCGCGGTCATGATCCGCTCGTGGGCCCGCCGGGCGTCGCCCATGGTGTCGGCCTTCAGGTCGGACAGCTCGACCGGCTTGCCGAAGTGGACCTTGAACGTCGGCCGCCTGCGGACCGCGGACAGCCACGACGTCAGGTACGGCAGGAAGTCCCTCCAGCCGGACACGTGCAGGTTGCCCCAATACACGGCCTCGTGCGCACCCCACTGGCTGATCGGGATCACCGGGATGCCGCCGCCCAGCGCCATCCTGGCGACGCCGGTCTTGCCGCGCTCCGGCCACATGCCGGGGTCCAGGGTGATCTTGCCCTCGGGGTAGACGGCGATCGGGTCGCCGCCCTTCTGCAACGCCTCGACGGCGCGGTGCATCGCCTCGCCGACGTTCGCCGACCGCCGATCGACCCGCAGGTGGCCGCACGCCTTCAGGGCCGGGCCCATGATCGGCGCGTCGAGCAGGCCGCCGGCGAGCATGAAACGCGGGTTGATGCCCGCTTGGCGACACGCGGCGATGAGCACGAACGGGTCGAGGTTGCCGATGTGGTTGGAAGCCAGCAACAACGGCTTGCCGAGCAACTCCGGTGGAACGTCACCGGACACCTCGAGCTTGCCGGTCAGCGCGACGAAGCCACGGTCGATCGCCATGAGCACGCGCCAGAAGAGCGGTGTGGACACGCGGGGCAGCGTACGGCGTGTCGGAACGACACCGTGCAGGATTCGGGGAACCATGGGATTTCGCACGCGTCCCAGTTGCAAACGGGGCTGGTGAGACGCGAGGGACTACCTTATACACATGGCCGGGCGCACAGGGACTTCACGAAAGACCACGTCACGCGGCAAAGCACCAGCCAAGCCGCGGGCGCGATCCACCGCGTCCAGAAAGCCCGCTCCCCACAAGAGCAGTGGCGCGATCAGCGCGGTGTGGGGCGCTTTGGGGCGTGGTGTCGGCAGCCTCGTGCGCACGGTCAGCCGTACCAAGGACCTCGACCCCGAACATCGTCGTGACGGTCTCGGGCTGTTGCTGATCGCGCTCGCGTTCATCACCGGCGCCGGCGTGTGGTGGCAGGCCGGCGGACCGGTCGGGCAGTGGGTCGACGTCGCCGTGCGCAGCTCCGTCGGGTTCCCCGCGGTGATCGTGCCGGTCGTGCTGCTCGGCATCGGCGTGACGTTGATGCGCACCGACCCGAAGCCCGACGCGCGGCCGCGGCTGATCATCGGCTCGTTGCTGATGATGATCGGCGTGCTCGGCATGTTCCACCTCATCGGCGGCCTGCCGATGGACCCGCTCGAACGCCGCTCCGCCGGTGGCGCCCTCGGCTATCTCGCCGGTGGGTTCCTCGCGCAGGGCCTCACGCCGTGGGTCGCCGGGCCGTTGCTGTTCCTGATCTTCGGATACGGCCTGCTGGTCGTGACGCACACGCCGATCCGCCAGGCACCCGAACGCATTCGCTCGCTGCTGCACCCCGGCACGAAGGACGAAGAGCCTGCCGCGGACGAGGAGCAGGAAGAGGAGCCGAAGCCGGTTCGCCTGCGCCGTCCGTCGCGCCGTCGCCAGGCTCAGGTACCGGACGAGGAAGAGCCGCAGGCCGAACTCCCGTTGGAGGAGCCCGAACCCGCGCCGAAGCCCGCGGCGAAGAAGGAGAAGGCCGCCGCTCCGGCGATGGTCGTGCGCGCGGTCGACGGCGAGTACCAGCTGCCGCCGCCGGACGTGCTCAAGGACGGCGACGCGCCGAAGACCCGCAGCAAGGCGAACGACCTCATGATCGAGGCGATCTCCGGCGTGCTGGACCAGTTCTCGATCGACGCCCAGGTCACCGGCTTCACCCGCGGCCCGACGGTCACCCGGTACGAGGTCGAGCTCGGCCCCGGCGTGAAGGTCGAGAAGATCACCGCGCTGACCAAGAACATCGCGTACGCCGTGGCGACGGACAACGTGCGCCTGCTGGCCCCGATCCCGGGCAAGTCGGCGGTCGGCATCGAGGTGCCGAACAGCGACCGCGAGATGGTGCGCCTCGGCGACGTGCTGCGCGCGCCGTCCACGGTCAAGGACACGCACCCGATGGTGATCGGCCTCGGCAAGGACATCGAGGGCCACATGGTCACCGCGAACCTGACGAAGATGCCGCACCTGCTGGTCGCGGGCTCCACGGGTTCCGGCAAGTCGTCGTTCGTGAACTCGATGCTGGTGTCGCTGCTGGCCCGCGCGACGCCGGACGAGGTCCGGATGATCCTCATCGACCCGAAGATGGTCGAACTGACGCCGTACGAGGGCATCCCGCACCTGATCACGCCGATCATCACGCAGCCGAAGAAGGCCGCGGCGGCGCTGGCGTGGCTCGTCGAGGAGATGGAACAGCGCTACCAGGACATGCAGGTCAACCGGGTGCGCCACGTCGACGACTTCAACCGCAAGGTGAAGTCCGGCGAGATCACCGCGCCGCCGGGATCCGAACGCGTCTACCGCCCGTACCCGTACATCATGGCGATCGTCGACGAGCTCGCCGACCTGATGATGACCGCGCCGCGCGACGTGGAAGACGCGATCGTGCGCATCACGCAGAAGGCGCGTGCGGCGGGCATCCACCTGGTGCTGGCCACGCAGCGACCGTCCGTCGACGTCGTCACCGGCCTGATCAAGACCAACGTGCCGTCGCGGCTGGCGTTCGCGACGTCGTCGTTGACGGACTCGCGGGTCATCCTGGACCAGCCGGGCGCGGAGAAGCTGATCGGCATGGGCGACGCCCTGTACCTGCCGATGGGCGCCTCGAAGCCGGTGCGCATCCAGGGCGCGTTCGTCGGCGACGAGGAGATCTCCTCGATCGTCGAGTTCACCAAGAACCAGGCCCAGCCCGAGTACACCGACGGCGTCACGGCGCAGAAGGCCGGCGAGAAGAAGGAGATCGACGCCGACATCGGCGACGACCTGGAGCTGCTGGTGCAGGCGACCGAACTGATCGTCACGTCGCAGTTCGGTTCGACGTCGATGCTGCAGCGCAAGCTCCGCGTCGGGTTCGCGAAGGCGGGGCGCCTCATGGACCTGCTGGAGACCCGCGGCGTGGTCGGTCCGTCCGAGGGCTCGAAGGCACGTGAGGTGCTGATCAAGCCGGACGAGCTCGAGTCCGTGATCTACCTGATGCGTGGAGGCGGCCCCGCCGGCGACGACGAGGACTGAGTTCTACTGCTGAGTTCTACTTCAGGCCGGCCTGCTGGATGCTCGCCTGCTCGATGCTGCTCGCGGTGGACGCCGCGCTCGCGCCGAACTCGCGCACGGCCTTGTAGTAGATGTCGGCGGTGCGCTTGCACGCCCAGTTGCCGTCGCACTGCTTGTACATGTCGGACTTGAAGTTCTTGTCGATGCTCAGCCGCGTGGTCTCGTTGAACCGGGACTGGCGCTTGTAGTTGCGGTAGCCGAAGTCGTGCCGGTGGCAGGCGGGCAGGAACTTGAAGCCGAAGGGGTTGTCCGGCGAGTACGAGCAGCCGTCGGACGACCAGTCGAGCTGGCCCGCGTGGGGCTGTTGAGCGCGGAGTGTCTTGAACTGGCTGAGTGTCTTCGTGAAGAGGTAGTCGTCGGTCACCGCGACGATGTTCACGGCCTGAGCCGGAGCGCCGGTGAAGATCAGGGACAGGGTCGCGGCGGCACCCACGAATGCCGAACGCAGGGTCTTCGACATGGCGAGCTCCTCGGAGAGTGTGAGCAGGGTCTCGCCAGTTGTAGCGGGTGATCGTCTGTCCTCGGTAGACACGATCTGATGAACGTCAGGTGATCGTGTGACCGCATGCGATCGCTGTGGCCACGCGAAGTTCGCGCGGTAAGCCGAGTGAGTGAAGCATCTCGTGGTCCGCTACTCCGCCGAGCAGATAGCCGCCGAGTTTCTGCTCCGCCAAACGGAGGCAGATGCTCTGTGCGGCCGCGCCGACCTCGATCAGGCCGAACCGTCCTGCTCGCTCTCCGTATTTCTCGAACGCCTCGTTGTCTTTTAACACCAGCACGATCGTGAGCGGTGGCACTTCCGGCGTGCCGAGGATCTCGGCGAGGTTCTCCGGGGCCGCGCCGATGTCCTGGAGGGCGTGTCTGCGGATGTCGTAGCGAACCGCGCGGCCGTGGTGGAAGGCGTAGCAGTGCACCGGGTTCAGGCCGCCGGCGGACGGGAAGCTGTTGTCGCCCAGCGCGCCGAGGACGGTGCCGAGCTGCTTGTCGGTCAAGGGTTTTCCAGCGAACTCCCTCGTGCTCCTCCGCGCCTGGAACAGCTTCTGCAGCCGGTCCTTGGGCTTCGGCAGCGGCCGGGGCGCGGTGGGCAGCTCCAGCGGGTCGATCAACGGCGGCCGCGGGCGGAAGTCGCGCAACCGTTCGCCGAGCCGGCGTTGGTGCAGCGGGGAGAACCGGCTGGCGGCCCAGAAGTCGTCGAACACCTCAAGTCACCCCAGTGGATGCGGTGCGGGATTGGGGAACACGCCCGGTGAGGCGTGCGGGTAGCGCCAGTGCAGTTCGCTCGTCCGTCCGCCCAGATGAGGCCAGCGGTGGTCGGCGTGCAGCGGTGCGAGGTCGGGGGAGAGGACGCGGACGCAGTGCAGTCCGACGGCGGACAGCTCCGGCGTGGTCAGCTCGCGGTAGGCGAGCCGGATGTCCGCGCCGTCCAGGGCGTGCACCAGTTCGGTCAGCTCTGCTTCGGTGCCGATGTTCTTGGCATCCTGAGGTGGATCCGTCTCGATGCCCGCGAACCACGGCAGCGCGTCCCACTTCTCCGGATGCGTCGCGTAGTAGACGGCGTGCTTGTCGAAGTCGGTGACGTCCTCGACGGGCTCGGCTCCGTTGCGCGCCAGCCACACCTCGATGAACACCGTGCCCTGCACCCACTCCTCGTAGGCCTTTCGCAGCGCGTCCGCGACCGTTGCGCGGCAGGCGAGGCCGAGGGTCGGGCGTGGTTTGCCGGCGATCGGCAGCGAGCCGGCCACGGCGATCACCGGGTGCGGGCTGTAGGCGGGCGTGAGGTCGAAGGCTTGGGCGCCGTGCGGGAGCTCGGCTGAGAAGCGTTGAGGTGCAATGGAATGCAGCCAGGTCGTGGTGAACGCGTCGCGCTCGACCAGTTCCTGGGTGGCCCTCAGCAACGCGCTGGTCGTCGACGGTCCGGCGGCGAGCCCGGACGAGGTCGCGGGCAGTCCGTGCCCGGCGTCGAGGCCGACCAGCCCGGCCGGTACGCGGATGGGTTCGTTGGCGGGCAACGTCCACGCCCGTGTGTACTTCGTGTCGACGTAACCCTTGCGGTAGCGGTAGTCGCCGCGGACACGTTGCTCGATGGTGTGCAGGCTGAAGTGTTCCAACGGCCAGCACTCGCCGTCGGTGACGATCTCCAGTGGCGCTCGCGCGGCGGCGTGCCGTTCCAGCGCCTCG
This sequence comes from Lentzea alba, assembly GCF_011067745.1. GTDB lineage: Bacteria > Actinomycetota > Actinomycetes > Mycobacteriales > Pseudonocardiaceae > Lentzea > Lentzea alba. The sequence goes on along the minus strand of NZ_JAAMPJ010000001.1, from coordinate 226,302 downwards.
GCGATCGCGGCGGTCTTGGTGGTGCCACCGGACGTGCCGCCGGTGGCGAACGGCTCCGGCACCGCGGCCCAGCCCTCGACGTCCACATCGGACAGACTGTGCGGCACCGGGTGCAGTTGGGACACCACACCCTGTCGCCAGCCGACCGCGCGCTCGATCAGCGCCTCCGCGACGGTCTTCACTTCTCACCCCGGTAGCGCCGGAAGATCCAGTACCCCAGCGTCAGCGCCGCACCGACGTAGAGCCCGCCGGCCACCCACGCGACGCCCTCGCCGACACTGGCGATCGGCCCCAGCACGAACAGCACCACGAACGGCTCCACACACCACAGCGCGGCCCAGACGAGCAGCCGGACCACGCTTCCCACCGGATTCGGCGACCGGGCGATGAACCCGGCGGCGACGGCCCACGCCAGCGCCGCTCCGAAGCCGCCGAGCCACCAGGCCCAGTGGATGTCGAAGACCGCGCCCATCGTGACGAACGGCAGCACGACCACCAGCAGCGGGAAGATCGCGGCGGGCAGTACGAGCACGCTGCGAGGTCGAGGCAGCTCTTTCGTCTCCTCGCGCAGCGCCATGGGGATGTGCACGGCCGCACCGACCGAGGAAATCGCGCAACAGCAACAACAGCAGCAACAGGTGGGCGTCGCGGCGTTGGCGGCGGCCGCACCCGGCGAGAACTGGTCAGGTAACCGGACTGCCGTCCCGTTCATGTGTCCCCCAAGGAAGTGTCACGCGCCCGAACTCGACCTTCGGGCAGATCTCGCAGTCCGCCGCGGGCAGCACGCTCTCGCGGGTCGTGGTGAACTCGTCGAGGTTGACGGTCACGACCGCGTCGAGCAGCGCCAGCGAGCCGTTGCGGATGTTCTGAACCGCTTGCAGCGCAAGTGAAATCGGGAAGTCGAACGACATCGCCGCCGGGTGTGGAGGAGGCGGCGGATCTCCCCACCGCCGCCCCGCCCGCACCGCGAGGCACGCCAGACACGCGCCGGCGCCGGGCACCACGAAGGGCCCGATCGCGGCGGTGTGGTGGTACGCGAGGTCCAGCAACAGGTGCGGAACCTTCGTCTCGCGCGCCACCTCGACCAGGTCGAGCAGCGTGCCGGTGGTCCGCACGACGAGCAGAAGATCCGGATTCTCGTTGTGCGGCAACCGCTCCACCAGCCCGGCGGGCGCCTGTCCGACGAACCGCGTGCCGACCCCCATCGGCTCGCGTTCGCCGGATGGCAACCCGGCCGGGCGGAGAGCGCCCAGGGTCCTCAGCTGGGCCACGTGCCGGCGCACCGGTTTCCCCAACCGGCTTTCGTCGACCGTTCGAGCCACTCCCCTCAAAACTGGCTCGAACAGTCCCGCCAGCGCCACGGCCACCGCCCTGGGCAGGTCCGGAATCAGGTACGCGAGATCAGCTCCCGCGTACACGACCAGGCCTTCGTCTCTCATCTGCGCGTGCCACGCGGGATCAGCGACCAGGCTCATCCTCGTCCCCCCGTTTCAGGAAGTTCTCGATCTCCTGCTCGCTCGGCAGATCACCCGCCGGATCCATCAGGTTCTCCGCGATCGGCGGCAACGGCTGCTCGGCCCACGCGGGCTGGAAGTCGTCGCTGGGCAGCAACCCGTGCCGTGACGCGAACTCCTCGGCCGCGTCCCGGATCGACTCGCGCAGCGTCCCCACCACCGCGGTCTCCGCCGTGTAGGTCAGCTCGACCAGCAACGCCCGCACGTTCTCCAGCTGGTTCTCGTCCCCGGCCTTGCGGGCCAGCTCCGGCCAGAACTGCCGCTCGAACAACCGCACGAAGTCCGCCGCCACCGCGTCGGTCGCCGTGCGCAGGCGCGTGAAGCTGTCCATGACGTCATCGCTGGGCACCCTGAGGCCGGCAAGCCTGCCGCCCGCTTCGAGTGCCCAGCGACGCGCGTGCGGCCAGCCGTACTTCCACCGCACCAAGCCCAACCGCATAGCCCGGAGGAGGAGTCGCGGTTGGACGTCTCCCATCGGAATCAGGTGCTTGATGTCGCGCACCTTGATCCGAACCCAGTCGTCGGGCCCCTCGGTCTCGCCCATGCCGAGCACCGCGGCGACCGACTCGCCCTTTTCACGTGCCGTGATGAGCTCGGCGATCGCCGGCAGCGAGAACCCCCGCTGCTGCAACCGCTGCACCAACGTCAACCGCTCGACGTGCGAGGCGTCGTAGTACGCCACGCGTCCCTGCCGTCTCGGCGCGTGCAGCACACCCTTCGTCTGGTACATGCGAATGGTGCTGCTGGGCAGGCCGATCCGGGCAGCGAGCTCGTCGATGGTCAGCGATTCGGGCACGGATGTGATCCTGGCGTGCCCAGGTTCGTCGAGTCAAGACTATTCGAGTATTTACTCGAATAGTTACAGCTCCAGCAGCATCCGGCTGTTGCCGAGCGTGTTCGGCTTCACGTAGCTGAGGTCGAGGAACTCGGCGACACCCTCGTCGACACTGCGCATGATCTCTTCGTAGACCTCGGGGCTCACCGGTGTGCCCTCGATCTCGACGAAGCCGTGCTTGGTGAAGAACTTGGTCTCGAACGTCAGCACGAAGATGCGCGCGAGCTGCAGCTCCTTGGCCGTGGCGATGAGCTGCGCCACGATCCGGTGCCCCACCCCCCGGCCGAGCGCCACGGGGGACACCGCCACGGACCGGATCTCGGCCAGGTCCTCCCACATCACGTGCAGGGCGCCGCAGCCGAGCAGCTCGCCGTCCTCCTCGGCCACCCAGAACTCCTGGACCGCCTCGTACAGCGTGACCAGCGGTTTGGCCAACAGGACCTTGCCCGCATAACCGTCGATCAACGCCTTCATGGCGCGCACATCGCTGGTGCGGGCGCGCCGCACGACTACCCCACTGGTCACGATCGTCAAGTATGAGCCGCGCCGCTGGCTGGGTGTCTTGAGGTGGCCGCTGTCGTGAAAACGGCCAGTCTGAGAAGCTAGGGGCCATCCCATGCGGTTTACTTGCATGAAGTAGCCTGTAGGAGGTGTCACGTGCTTCGCAGCTTTCGGCTGGGTAACCATCGCTCGTTCCGTGACGAGCAGGAGTTGTTGCTCATGCCCGTCTACTCCAAGGACCGCGAGGTTCTGTCGGTGGCCGCGATCTACGGCGCCAACGCGTCGGGCAAGTCGAACCTCCTCGACGGGCTCGGGTTCATGCAACGCGCTGTGCGTGACTCCTTCGCCGTGTGGAAGCCGGATGCTGGAGTGCCGCGCCGGCCTTTCGCGTTCAGCGCTGAAGACAGGCCGTCGGTCTTCGTCGTCGAGCTCGTGCTCGACCAGGTCCGCTACACCTACGGCTTCGAGGTCGACGACTGGAACGTCCGTGAGGAGTGGCTGTACTCGTACCCGGAGTCGCGCAAGCGCGTTCTGTTCGAACGTGATGCGGACGGACTCCGATTCGGCACCAAAGTAGATGACCGGCCGAAACTGGAGTTGTTGGGTGGCCTGCTCAGGCCGAACGCGTTGTTCCTCAGCCTGGTCGCGCAGTCGGCGGTGACACACGTGCTGCCGGTGTGGAACTGGTTCACGGAGAATCTCAGCTTCCGCGGCGGGACGAGCGCCCCCGTCCGCGTGGACGCCATCACCGAGTTCCTGGTCGCCAACCGGGCGGACCGCGACGGGATCGTCGACCTGATCCGCGTGGCCGACCTGGGGATCTCAGATCTGGTCCTGCTGGATCTGAAACGACACGACGGCTCGGCCCGACACGAACTCTTCCTCGCACATGGCGACGCGGAGGTGGTGCTGCCGCTGTCGGACGAGTCAGCGGGAACCCGGTCGTGGTTGAGCCTGCTGCCAACTGTGCTGACCGTGTTGCGCGCGGGCGGCACGTTGGTGATCGATGAGATCGACGAGAGCTTGCATCCCCGTTTGACCGCGGCTCTCGTGGGGCTGTTCCGCGATTCCGGAGCCAATCCCCGCAACGCCCAGTTGCTCTTCACCACGCACGACGCGAGTCTTCTCAGTCCGGTGCTGGGAGACGAGGTGCTCACTCGTGAAGACGTGTGGTTCGTGGACAAGAGAGTCGACGGCGCTTCGGAGCTCTACGCGTTGACGGACTTCAAACCGCGCAAGGAGGGCGAGAACTTGGAGCGCCGCTACCTGGGCGGCAGCTACGGAGCTGTCCCAGATGTGCAGGTCGAAGCGCTCGTCGCCGCCATGATGCGAGGTGTTGATGGCGCGGCGTGAGAACTCGGCTCGCCGCCACCGAACTCCGTCCAGGACGTCCGCCAGTCGTGTGCTCGCTGTGTGTTGTGGGCAGACCGAGCAGGCATACCTCGACGGGTTGAAGCGCCTTTCGAAACCAGTGACCCTGAAACCAGTGGTCAAGGTCGGATCGCCGGCACAGCTCGTCAGGCATGCCGTGAAGTTGCGTGAGAATGACGAGCACTGGTGTGTCGTCGATGTCGACGAGTTCGACATCGACGAGGCGATCGCGGAGGCAGCGTCGTCGGGCATCTCGTTGGCTGTGTCCAACCCGTGCTTCGAGGTATGGCTGATCTTGCACTTCGCGGACTGCACCGCAGGGCTTGCCAGTCCGAAGGCCGCTTCGGACAAACTGCGCAAACACCTGCCCGGCTACGCGAAGGGAGCGCTCGACTTCGCTCGGCTCGCAGAACTCGTCGACAAGGCGGTCGAGCGGGCCAAGGCGCTGGGCGCCGGTAACCCGTCGAGTGACATGTGGCGGCTGGTCGAGGTCGTTCGGAAGCACTGAATTCAAGGTCTGACACCTCGGCCGGTTACCCTGAGCACCGTGTCTTCTCCCACCACTCCGCGACGCGTGTCGCTGCTGACCCTGGGCTGCGCCCGCAACGAGGTCGACTCCGAGGAACTCGCCGGACGCCTCGGCGAAGGCGGCTGGGAGCTGGTGGACGAGGACGCGGACGTCGTCGTCGTCAACACGTGCGGCTTCGTCGAGCAGGCCAAGAAGGACTCCGTCGACACGCTGCTCGCCGCGTCCGACACCGGCGCCAAGGTCGTCGCGGTCGGGTGCATGGCCGAGCGGTACGGCAAGGAGCTCGCGGACAGCCTCCCGGAGGCGGCCGCGGTCCTCGGGTTCGACCAGTACAACGACCTCGCCGAGCGCCTCAACGACGTGCTGCACGGCAAGCCGGTCGAGTCGCACGTGCCGGTGGACCGCCGCACGCTGCTGCCGATCACGCCGGTCAAGCGCCAGGAAGCCAAGGACGCGGTTCAGGTGCCGGGCCACGGCTGGGGTCCCACCAAGACGCCCCGCAAGCGGCTCGACGACGCCCCGGTGGCGCCGTTGAAGATCGCGTCCGGGTGCGACCGGCGGTGCAGCTTCTGCGCGATCCCCAGCTTCCGCGGCGCGTTCGTGTCGCGGCACCCGGACGAGGTCGTGGCCGAGGCCATGTGGCTGGCCGAGAACGGCGTCAAAGAGCTGTTCCTCGTCAGCGAGAACTCGACGAGCTACGGCAAGGACCTGCCGCGCGAGCAGGGCGCCCTGGAGCAGCTGCTGCCACGTCTCGCGTCCATCCCGGGCGTCGAGCGCGTGCGGGTCAGCTACCTGCAGCCGGCCGAGACCAAGCCGAGCCTCGTCGCCGCCATCGCGAAGACCGACAAGGTCGCGAACTACTTCGACATGTCGTTCCAGCACTCCAGCGAGAACGTGCTGCGCCGCATGCGCCGGTTCGGTGACACCGACAGCTTCCTCAAGCTCGTGTGGCAGATCCGCGAGCACGCGCCCGAGGCCGGCATCCGCAGCAACTTCATCGTCGGCTTCCCCGGCGAGACCGAGGCGGACCTGCAGGAGCTGGAGCGGTTCCTCACCGAGGCGCGGCTCGACGCGGTCGGCATCTTCGGGTACTCGGACGAGGACGGCACCGAGGCCGAGGAGCTCGACGGCAAGCTCGACGCCGACACCATCGCGGAGCGCGTGCAGCGGATCGGCAACCTCGTCGAGGAGCTGACCAGCCAGCGCGCCGAGGACCGCGTCGGGTCCGAGGTCCTCGTGCTGATCGAGCACGAGGAGGACGAGGAGAACGACTGCGTCGGGCGCGCCGAGCACCAGGCGCCCGAGGTCGACGGCGAGTGCATCGTGCTCGAAGCCGAGGGTCTCAAGCGCGGCGACTTCGTGCGGTGCCGCGTGGTCGACTCCGAGGGTGTGGATCTGATCGTCGAGGTGCTCGGGACATGACAGAGGCCCGGAAGGTCCCGCTGCTCAACGTCGCGAACATCCTCACGATGGCGCGGCTGGCGCTCGTTCCGGTCTTCCTGTTCTCCCTCTTCGAAGCCGGCGGCTTCGACACCACGTGGCGGCTGATCGCGTTCGGCATCTTCGCCGTCGCGAGCTTCACCGACCACATCGACGGCACACTCGCCCGCAAGCACGGGCTGATCACCGACTTCGGCAAGATCGCCGACCCGATCGCGGACAAGGCGCTGACCGGGTCCGCGCTGGTGGGCCTCAGCATGCTCGACGTGCTGCCGTGGTGGATCACGATCACCATCGCCGTGCGCGAGGTCGGCGTGACGCTGCTGCGGTTCTGGGTGATCCGCTACGGCGTCATCCCGGCCAGCCGCGGCGGCAAGGCCAAGACGCTGGCGCAGGTCATCGCGATCGGGCTGTTCGTGCTGCCGCAGAACGACGTGCTGGAGCTCATCGCCTGGGTGATCATGGCCGTCGCGCTGGTGCTCACCGTCGTCACGGGAATTGACTACGTCATCCGGGCGTTCAAGTTGAAGGCAAGGGCAGGTCGAGCCGTCGCATGACGAACGTGGTCGAGCTGCTCAAAGCGAGGCATCACACCGTCGCCACCGCCGAGTCGCTGACCGCGGGTCTGCTGTGCGCGACGATCGTCGACACACCGGGGGCGAGTGCCGTGGTCCGCGGTGGGTTGATCGTCTACGCGACCGAGCTCAAACACGAGCTCGCGGGCGTGGATCAGCAGTTGCTCGACGAGCACGGCGCCGTGCACCCCGACGTGGCGGTTCAACTGGCCGACGGAGCCCGGAAACGGTGCAAATCGGACTGGGGAATCGGGCTCACGGGTGTCGCCGGACCTGATCCGCAAGACGGAGTTGCTCCAGGCACGGTCCACATCGGCTTGAGCGGGCCCGGAGTGTCCACAGTGCGGACAATCACGGTGAGTGGTGACAGGAAAGCGGTGCGTTTCACAGCCGTGGAAAAAGCGCTGGTCCTGCTGTCGGAGTACCTGCTGATGACCGAAGACGGGAACAAACGATGACTCCGTGTTCGTTCGCCCTTGGCGGACGTGTTCGGAAGTCACTGCCCGTTGTCGGTGTCGATCGGTAACGTAGGGACACGGCCGGCCGGAAGGAGGCGCGCGATGACCGTGCTGCTACGCGAGGCGATCGGTGATCGACTTCGCCATGCCCGCACCAACCAACGCCGCACGCTGCGCGAGGTCTCTCGGACCGCCCGCGTGAGCCTGGGGTACCTGTCCGAGGTGGAGCGCGGCCGCAAAGAGGCGTCCAGCGAACTCCTCGCGGCCATCTGTGACGCGTTAGAGCTGCCGCTGTCCGAACTGCTGCACCACGTCGCCTCCGACATCGGCGCCGTCCAGCAGACGCCGGACACGGTGCCGGACACCGTCCCGGACGGACGAGCGGATCGCGGCAAGCTGGAAGGTGGCCGCGTGCTGCCGACCACGCTGTCGGACGACCTGTCCGACCTGCGCCTGCAGCCGATGCTCAGTCACCGGCTCACCAGCAAGATCGGCGAGACGCCCAAGGCAGTCGTCGCGGCTTGATCCCATGTCATCCCACGACCCCGTTCGCCCATCGGCGAGCGGGGTCGCCTGCATGCGGGTGACACGTCATCGGCTGTGGCCCCCGCCACGTGACGGTCTGCAACAAGATGGCCCCTTCGTACGTTCACCATGCAACGACGCCAGCACGCTGAACGGCAGGCAACGGCTTGGCCACAGCACGTTGGGTCACCGCGTCCCGGGACGCGGGTGCGGGCAGGATTGGCACGTCGTCAGGCGTGTACTCCTAAGTCCCGGGGTGGGTCAGGGTGTTCCCGGATATCTCCCCGTGTCGGTGGATACGCCGACGCACAATTGAGACGATGGATCCAACACCGGCACCGAGAAGGCAGGCGTAGGAGATGGCCAGTCCGTTCGCGAAGTTCTGGAAGTACCTGATGGCGTCGTTCTCGTCGAAGATCGACGAGCACGCTGACCCCAAGGTGCAGATCCAGCAGGCCATCGAGGAGGCGCAGCGGCAGCACCAGGCCCTCTCTCAGCAGGCTGCGGCCGTCATCGGCAACCAGCGTCAGCTGGAGATGAAGCTGAACCGCCAGCTGGGCGAAGTGGAGAAGCTGCAGGCCTCCGCGCGTCAGGCTCTCGTGCTCGCCGACGAGGCGCGCGCGAAGGGCAACGAGCAGAAGGCGACGGAGTTCGAGAACGCCGCGCAGAGCTTCGCCACCCAGCTCGTCACCGCCGAGCAGGGCATCGAGGACCTCAAGACGCTGCACGACCAGTCGCTGCAGGCCGCCGCGCAGGCCAAGCAGGCCGTCGAGCGCAACTCGATGATGCTGCAGCAGAAGCTGGCGGAGCGCACCAAGCTCCTCAGCCAGCTGGAGCAGGCCAAGATGCAGGAGCAGGTCTCCGCGTCGCTGACCCAGATGAGCGAACTCGCCGCGCCGGGCAACGTGCCGTCGCTGGAAGAGGTTCGCGACAAGATCGAGAAGCGCTACGCGACCGCCATCGGGTCCGCCGAGCTCGCCCAGAACTCGGTGCAGGGCCGCATGCTCGAGGTGCAGGCCTCGACCACGCAGATGGCCGGCTCGTCGCGTCTCGAGCAGATCCGCGCGTCCATGCACGGCGGTGCGGCGAACACGCCTCCGCAGGTGACCGCGGGCAACAGTGCCGCCGCGCAGATCCAGGCCGAGATCGCGCAGCGCGTCCAGCAGGAGCAGAAGACCACGCAGCAGCAGGTTCCGCCCGCCCAGAACTGACGGGCAGCGGAGCAGGAGGAGTCAGCAGGTGATCATGGAGCCCTGGAGAAACCGTCCCAACAACGAGATCGTCCGCAAGGTCGTCAACGAGTTGGGTGCGTCGCTCCAGGGCCACCCGCTGGCCGAGCAGGCGCGGTACCGCCTGCAGAAGTGGAACGACCCGGTCGCCAAGCTGGAACGCAAGCGCAAGCGCACCAACGCCGTGCTGACGTTCTGGCTGGCCCTGATCACGATCTTCGGCACGCTCGCCGTCTTCGGCTTCACCGGCGTGCTCGGCACGTGGGCCGCGGTAGGCGGCACGATCGGCGCCGCCGTGCCCGGTCTGCTCGCCGTGCGCAGCGGGTTCAAGCTGCGTGAGCTCAGTGCCGCCCGGCAGCGGCTGGCGTTGTCGCCGCCGCCACCGCCCCGGCCGCCGCTGCCCGCGCACATCTCGTCGGCGCGGGTGCCGATGGAGAAGCTGCACAGCGCCGAGGACACGATGAACCAGCTGCTCGTGCAGCTCGACTCGCCCGCGCTCACGACGATGCCCACCGAGTCCGTCCAGCACGCCCGGCAGACCGCCCAGGAGGCCTCGACGGCCATCCGCGCGGTGTCCGCGCAGCTGCAGGCCGTGGAGCGCGCTCGGGACACGGCACCGCCGCTGGAGCGCGCGCCGTTGGTCGAGGGTGTCCGGGTGCTCAGGATCCAACTGGCGGACGGCGTGGACCGCTACTGTGCGTTGGTGGCCGCGGCCGGACAGGCGCTGGCCGCGAGCACGCAGTTCCAGGACCCGCGCGCGGTCCTGGACGACGCCACCGACCACATGGCAGGTCTCGCGTCCGCGATGCGAGACGTGTCAGGCTATTCAGCGTACTGAGCGTGACCCTCGGTAATCACCTGCGCCTATTCGGCGAGTCTCTCTGGAGATCCTTAGGGCAATCGTGTGATTATCAGACCGTTATCTAGCCGTAGCCACTACATGGCGTGGCAGGATTCCGGGGCCGGTCTGCGGGAAGTCCGGCTGAATTGCCGGGAGGCAGTGCGTTGGCGTTGTGGACCGTGCACGGGGACGGTCGGATCACCGACAGTGAAACCGTCGCACCCCAGGAACGGGTGAGCTGGCCGCTCACCATCGGGTTCGGAGTGCAGCACCTGGTCGCCATGTTCGGCGCGACGGTGCTCGTGCCCACCGCCACCGGCCTCCCTGTCGCGACCACGCTGCTGTTCTCCGGCCTGGGCACGCTGCTGTTCCTGGTGATCACCAAGAACCGCGTCCCGAGCTACCTGGGCTCGTCGTTCGCCTTCGTGGCGCCACTGGTGGCCGCGCGCGAACAGGGGGTCGCGGCCCAGCTGGGCGGGGTCGTCGCCGCCGGACTGCTGGTGATCGTCGTCGGCATCGCGGTCAAGGCGCTCGGCGTGCGGCTGCTCGAGTCGGTCATGCCGCCGGTCGTCACCGGTGCGGTCGTGATCATCATCGGCCTGAACCTCTCGCACCAGGCCACCTCGAACTTCGCCGAGCAGCCCCTGCTGGCCGCCATCACGACCGTGGTGATCCTGCTGGCCGGCGTGCTGGGCCGCGGCCTGCTGTTCCGGTTCTCGATCCTGATCGGCTTCCTCGGGGTGTGGATCGGCGGCCTGCTGTTCGGTGCCGTGCCGTCGTCGAAGTTCGACGCGCTGCGGGACGCGGCGTGGGTGGGCCTGCCGCAGCTGTCCCAGCCTGAGCTCCGGCCGTCCGTGGTGGTGCTGGTGCTGCCCGTGGTGATCGTGCTGGTGGCCGAGGTCGTCGGGCACGTGAAGGCGGTCGCGGCGCTGACCGGCCGCAACCTCGACGGCAGCGTGGGCGACGCGATCATCGCGAACGGCCTGTCGACCGCCTTGTCCGGTCTGGGCGGTGGCGTCGGGACGACGACGTACTCCGAGAACATCGGCGTGATGGCCGTGACGCGCATCTACACGACGGCGGCGTTCGCGTTCGCCGGTGTGTTCGCCACGGTGCTGGCGTTCTCCCCGAAGGTCATCGCGCTGTTCGGCACCATCCCGCCGGGAGTGCTGGGCGGGTGCACGTTGGTGCTCTACGGCCTGATCGTGCTCATCGGCGTGCGCATCTGGATGGACCGCGGGGTCGACCTCGCGAACCCGGCGAACGCGATGGTCGGCGGCGCGGCGCTGGTGGCCGGCGTCGGCGACCTGACGATCGAGATCGGCGAGTTGCAGATGGGCGGCATGGTGTGGGGCTCGCTGCTCGTCGTGATCCTGCACCCCGTGATGCGCTGGCTGCGGGCTGCACGGCGTAACTAGTCGTTACCCGTTTGTGTGGTTTTCGTCCCTCCACTCCGGACCGATCCCAGTTCCGGTCCACTGGAGGGAGTTTCACCATGGTCGCCGCGTACTACGTGGTGCTGTTCCTGGCCTGCGCGATCATCGCGGGCAGCCTTGCCGCGTCCCGCATCCGCCTGCTGCGCTACCGCCGATGACGTCGCTGGCGTGGCTCATGGTGCCGCTGGCGATGATCGGCATCGTGCGCGTGTGCGTCGTTCTGGTGGCGGCTGACCTCTACGACCTGTCTTTGCGTCGCTCGCGTCCATCGCCTTATGCGCCAGCGGTTTGGGTCGTGATTCCGGCGTACAACGAGGAACTCTGCGTCGCCCGCGCTGTTCAGTCCGTTTTGGACAGTTGTTACCCAGGCGTGTCGGTGATCGTGGTCGACGACGGTTCCACGGACGGCACGCTGGCCGCGTTGCAGCGTTTCGGTTCGCGTGTTCACGTTGTCTCGCAACCGAACCAGGGCAAGGCGGCGGCGATCAACACCGGCATGCACCTGGTCGGTGACGGCCTCGTGATGGTGCTGGACGCCGACTCGACGTTGTCCCGCTCCGCCATATCGCGGATGGTCGCGCACTTCGCCGACCCGCTCGTGCTCGCGGCCGCGGCGAACGTGAAGATCGCTGCACCGCACGGTGTGATGGGTTGGGTGCAGCGGTTGGAGTACGCGGTGGTGCACCGCCTGAAGCAGGGCTACACGGTGTTCAACTGCGAGTACGTCATCGGCGGTGTCGGCTCGATGTTCCGAACGTCGATCGTGCGCGCGTGCGGCTACTTCGACACGGACACGATGACCGAGGACATCGACTTCTCCATGAAGATCCTGTCCGTGCGCGGCAACTTCGACTGGCGAATCATTTTCGCGGCCGACGCGATCGCGTACACCCAGGCCGTGCCGTCACTACGAGGTCTGCTGCGGCAACGGTTCCGGTGGAAGTTGGGGCGTCTGCAGGCGTTCTACAAGCACCGCTCGCTCTTCTTCGGCACGTCCTGCTCGCGCCTTCTCTCGTGGGTGCACCTGCCGTACACGGCGGCGGGGGAGGTGCTCGTGCTGTTCGAGCCGTTGTTCGTGTACGTCGTCGTCAGCGCGACGTTCCACACGGGCTGGTTCACCGGTGTTCTGCTGCTGTGTGCCGTCTACACGGGCGTTGCGTTCTTCACCATCATCGGCGACCTCACCGAGCCGTGGCGGGCCAAGGCGCCGTTGCTCGCCTTGGCGCCGTTGGCCTACCCGCTGTTGATGGTGATCGTGTTCGTGGACTTCGTCGCTGTGCTGCGTTCGATGCTCACCGTGCTGCGCGGCTACCGTCCGGTCGGCCGTTGGGAGCACGTCGAGCGCACGCTCACCTCAGTGCCCGGTTGATCCTGCTGACGAGCCCAGGGCCTCCGTAGATGAACCCGGTGTAGATCTGCACGAGGCTGGCGCCGGCGTCGATCATGCGCTTGGCGTCGTCCGCCGTCGCGATGCCGCCGACACCGATGACGGGCAGCTCCGAGTTCTTGGTGATGAACCGGACCACGTCGTTCGCGCGCTGGGTGAGGGGCTTGCCGCTGAGGCCGCCCGTCTCGCTTTTGTGGGCGCTCGTGAGGCCCTCACGGCTGAGTGTGGTGTTCGTGGCGATGAGGCCCTTGATGCCGTTGTCGAGGCACACCTGGATGACCTCTTCGATGGCGTCGTCGGTGAGGTCCGGCGCGATCTTGACCAGCATCGGCTTGTCCGTGGCCCGCGTCAGCGCCTGCACGAGCTCGGTGAGCGCGCCCTTGTCCTGGAGGCTGCGCAGACCGGGCGTGTTCGGCGAACTGACGTTGATCGCGTAGTAGTCGCCGTGGTCCTTGAGAGCGTTCAGCGAGTTCAGGTAGTCCTGCACCGCGTCCTCGACCGGCGTGATCTTGGACTTGCCGAGGCTGATGCCCAGCGGAGCCTTCAGGGCGGTGCGGTCGAGCTTGGCGGCAAGCGCTTGCGCCCCCGCGTTGTTGAAGCCCATCCGGTTGATGATCGCCTCGTCCTCGCGGAGCCGGAACAGCCGCGGCTTCGGGTTGCCCGGCTGTGCGTGCCAGGTGACGGTGCCGACCTCGACGAACCCGAACCCCAGCGCGGCCCACGCCGGCAGCGCCCGTCCGTCCTTGTCCAGCCCGGCCGCGAGACCCACCGGGTTGGGGAACCTGATGCCGAAGACGGTGCGCGGGTTGTTCTGGTTGCGCGCGAACCTCGCCAACGGGCTCAAGCGCGCCATGACGTTGAGCGTGGTCTCGTGGACCCGCTCCGCGTCGCCGCCGTGCATTCCGAACAACGCCCTGCGAACCACCTGCTTGTAAACCACGCGCCCACCCTATAACGCCAGTTCAGGGTGGGCGCGCGGCCCTCAGCTGCCGACCTCGGCGAGGCAGTCTGGCGCCGGGTCGCGGTGCGGACCGGTGATGGAGAACCCGCTGCCGCGGCCCGGCAGGTTCGAGACGCCCAGCAGCACCGTGTAGCCAGGCGGGATGTCGCCAGGGCTCATCGTCACCGAGCCTTCCGCGGTGCGGGGCACCTGGTAGCCGCCGAGGAGGTCCAGCTTGCTCTCGTCGAGCGGAGCGCACTCACGTGACATCGGCACCGCTTTCGCGCCGATCCCGTACTCGCGCAGCTTGGCGTTGGCCGGCGCGATCCCTTTGATGTCCCTGACGGTCACCGTGACACTGCCGTCGGCGTTCTTGGTGACCGCGTACGCCTCCGGGGAGTTGCCGGTCATGGTGATCGCCACGGTGGCCGCGCCCGCGACCGCCAGCGCACCGGCCGCCACGAGCACCGGCCTGGTCGAACGCTTCGACGCCTCGGGTTCGGCCACCGTCGGCCCGTGCTCGCGCATCAGGTTGTCCAGAAGGTCGTCCTTGAAAGTCATGCCTGCCCCCTCAACTTGCCGTGTGCGCGGAAGAGCCTGATCCGCAACGCGCCGGACGAGACGCCCAGCGCGGCCGCGGCTTCCTTGATCAGTTCGCGGCCTTTGCGTTCGGCGTCGATGCGGCCGACCAGGTCGTCGATGTCGTGACCGGACAGCACGCGGCGGCCGTGCATGCGCACGACCACGTCCCGGCCGCGGGTGACGGCCTCGCAGTGCTGCGCGAAGACCCGGCGGCCGATGCCCAGCAGCCAGGATCGGGCGGTGCCCTTCGAGCGGTTGAACGTGCTGAACGACGTGATAGCCGCGACGAAAGTGTCCGCGGTCAGGTCGGCCGCGGTCTGCGGGTCGGCGGTGCGCCGGGCGAAGTACGCCATCACGACGTCGAATTCGGCCTGGTAGATGGCCTCGAACGCGACTGCCGCGGGTGTCACCGGCGGCGGATGGACTGGAACTGGAACTGTCATCGGCTGACTCACGCTGATGGTTGCCGACTTCCAGCAATGCCGTTACATCGGCTTGGGCACCTTGATCGTCGCCTGCTCGTCGAGCGGCATCGTCGGCTTGGTCCGGAACGTCACCGGCAGGGTCCGCAACCCGCGGCTGCCCAGCGACACCCGCCACCCCAGCGGCTGCGCGGGGTCCAGGGCCAACCCGGCGCAGCGGTCCAGCAGCGTCCGGAACGCCACCTCGCCCTGCAGCCGGGCCAGCGGTGCGCCGAGGCAGAAGTGGATGCCGTGGCCGAACGCCAGGTGCTGGCGGTCTGCCCGTTCGATGTTGAGCTGGTCCGCCCGCGGGTACCGGTTGCCGTCGTGCTCGGCCGAGGCCAGCGACAGCAGCACGACGTCGCCGGCCGGGATCTGCACGCCGCCGATCGTCAGCGGCTGCGCGGCGAACCGCAGCAGGTGCGAGGTGGGGCCGTCGAACCGCAGGAACTCCTCGATGGCGCCGGGCAGCAGCGACGACGAGCGTTGCAGCAGTTCGAGCTGCTCGGGGTGGCGCAGCAACGCCAGCGCGCCGTTGCCGACCAGGTCGACGGCGGTCGTGTAGCCCGCCACGAGCAGCAGGAACGACAGCGAGGCCAGCTCCCGGTCGGACAACGCGGCATCGCCGGTCGCGCGAGCCAAGGCGCCGATCAGGTCGTCGTCACCGGACGTCCGTTTGTGCGTCACGAGGTCGTGCAGGTAGCCGGAGGTCTCCTCGCGGGCCGAGGCCGCGTCGCCGTCGGCCAGGCCCGTGACGACGTCGGCCCAGTACCGGAAGTTCTCCTGGTCGACGGCCGGCACGCCGAGCAGTTCCATGATCACGGTGATCGGCAGCGGCGCCGCGAAGTCCGCGATCAGGTCGCAGCTCCCGGCCTCGACGAAGGAGTCGGCCAGTGAGGCCGCCAGCTGCTCGACGCGGGGACGCAGGGCGGCGATGCGGCGCGGCGTGAGCTCGCTCGACACCGCGCGTCGCAGGCGGGTGTGGTCGGGCTCGTCGCTGTTCATCATGTGGTCCGACAGATCGCCGAACCACCAGGAGGCGAAGTGCGGATGGCCGCGCAGGGGCTCGGCGAGCGCGGAGCCGTGCGAGGACAACAGCGGGTTGTCCAGCGCCGCGCGCACGTCGGGATAGCGAGTCACAAGCCACATGGGCACACCGAGGGTCTCGACCCGGTGCACGGGACCTGACTCGCGCAGGCTCTTCAGCACCGAGTACGGGTCGTCGGTGAAGCCCGGGCGCAGCGCATCCAGATTTACCGCCATGTCGAGGGACACGGGCGGGAGACCGTCTCGGTTCAACCGGATTGGCATTTTGGGCAGAAGTACACAAATCTGGTCTCGAACTCGCCCGATCGGACTCTTGTGCCGCAACGCAAACAGGGTTTGCCGGTGCGCTCGAAAACGTAGTGCTGGACGCGCCGGTCACCGGTCGTGATCTGTTCTGGCCGCCACTGGTTCGCCTGCAACAGCTTGCGTGACAACGCAACTGCACGTGAGGCATCCACAGATGACACAGGTGCCGTCGGCAGAACGCCTAACAGGAAACAAACTTCCGCACGGTAGAGATTGCCGACGCCGGCCATCACCCGTTGGTCCAACAATGCGAGACCGACCGGTCGTGAGGGATCCGCGGTCAACCGCCGAACGGCCTCAGCGGCGTCGAACTCCGCGGAAAGCAGGTCCGGCCCGAGATGCGAAATCAACTCATCTTCTCGGGAGGTCGGTACGAACTCCATGTCGTGCAACGCGAATCCGATGGCCTGCCGGTCGTCCACCTCGAACACGGCGCGGGCCTGGTGGGCGGGTCGCCGCCAGCGCTCGCCGGGCCGGTAGAGGTGCCACGCGCCGTCCATCCGGAAGTGGCTGCGCAGACTGTTGCCGTCGGAGAAGCGGGTGAACATGTGCTTGCCGTACGTGCGCACGCCGAGCACGTCCAGGCCCGCCAGATCCAGTGTCGACAGTCGAGGGTGCCGCAGCTCGCCGCGGCGCAGCGTCTTCCCGGTCAGCGCCTCGTGCATCCGCTGGCCGGCGAGGAAGACGGTGTCGCCCTCAGGCATCCACCGCTTCCTGGATCTCGTCGTCGTCGAAGTCCTGGTGCACCGCGCGACGGCGGCTGCGGGAGATGCGCTGGATGCGGGCGAGCAGCAGGTTGAACGCCAGCGCCACCTCACGTGCGCCCGGCGTGCCCCACTCGTGGATCGGCATGCACGCGCCCTGAGCCTGCTGCACGGCGAGACGGTCCGGCAACGCCACCGGCATCACCAACGGACCGAAGATGTCGCGCAGCTCCTCAATGCGGAACTGGTGTTCGTGCGAGCGCGGCCGCACGCGGTTCACCACGACACCCAACGGCTGCAAATCGGCGTTGTTGCTCTCACGCTCGTTCTGCACCGCCTCGAACGCCCGCTGCACGCCTGCCACGGCGAACATCGTCGGTTCGGTGACCAGTAACGCGCGGTCGGCTGCCACCAGCGCCGAGCGGGTCAGCTGGCCCAGCGACGGCGGGCAGTCGAGCAGCACCAGGTGGTACGGGAACTCGTCGTACATGTCCCGCAACGTGCGCAACGCGTCTTTCAGCCGGTGCAGCCGCGACTCGTTCGGATCCGGGTGGTTGAGCAGCTCGGCGTCCTCGGACCCGGACAGCACGTCGATGCCGTCACCCCACCTGCTGGGGCGGATCGCCTGCTCGAGGTTCTCCTCGGACGGGTCCTGCAGAACGTCGTAGATGCTCGCCTTGGACTCCTCGGGCTCCAGCGTCGACGTGGCGTTGCACTGCGGATCAAGATCGATCACCAGCGTGCGAACGCCACGACGGAGAGCGGCCGAGGCGAGGCCGAGCACCACCGTCGTCTTGCCGACGCCTCCCTTGAGGCTGAGCACGGACACCGTATGCACAGACCTACTCTAGGGTCTCCTACTCTTAGTGCCATGCGACCGGACGCCGTACACAGGGTGCTCGACGCCGAATTGGCCGCCGCGAGAGAGCGCAGAGGTGGAGAACCACCGCGCGTGCTCGACGTTGGTGGTGGCAGCGGCGTCTGGGCCGTGCCTCTCGCTGCGGCGGGGTGCGCGGTCACGGTCGTTGAGCCATCACCGAACGCACTGGCCACGCTGCACACCCGTGCGCGTGAGGCCGGCGTGACCATCAACGCGGTCCAGGGCGACACCGACTCGTTGGGCGTTCCCGCTGGTGAGGCGGATCTGGTGCTGGCGCACGGGCTGCTGGAGGTCGTCGACGACGCCCCGGCCGCGCTGTCCTCGCTGGCCACCGCCGTCGCGCCGGGCGGTGCGGTGTCGGTCCTGGTCGCCAACAGGTTCGCCGCGATCCTGCACCGCGCGATCGCCGGCCGTATCGTCGACGCCCGGAGGTTGCTGGACGACGACGCCGGTCAGCTGGCGGGCACGCGAGACCCGTTGCAGCGCCGGTTCGACGTCCCGGGTCTCGAGAAGCTGGTTCTCGAGGCGGGGCTTTCTGTCGAGCTCCTGCAAGGACATGGCATTGTTTCCGATCTCGTGCCCGGCGTCGTGCTGGACACGAATCCGGGCGCTGCCGACGCGCTCGCCGAGCTGGAACTGGCCGCCGCCACGCGGTCCCCGCTCCGAGACGTCGCCGCCCGCCTGCACGTGCTCGCCCGCCGCACAGTCTGAAAGCGTTCGCATTCGGGTCTTTCATGTCCCTGATGAGTGGTCCCAAACGACTTTGCGGCGAAAGATGAGAGTCTCCGCTGCCGACGTAGGGACCAACGCCATGGAAAGTTCGGACCTGCTCGCCTCGCTCGTGAACGAGGCTGTTGCGGGTGACCGGCGTGCCGTCGATCGGCTGCTGGCGTCCGTCCGACCACTCGTGTCGCGTTACTGCCGTGCGCGCGTCGGTCGCAACGAACGGGCGTACGCGTCGGCGGACGACGTGGCGCAGGAAGTCTGCCTGGCGGTCCTCACGGCGTTGCCCAGCTACCGCGAGCAGGGACGACCGTTCCTCGCGTTCGTGTACGGCATCGCCGCGCACAAGGTGGCGGACGCGCACCGGGTGTCGGCGCGCAACCGTTCCGAGCCGGTCGCCGAGGTGCCGGACGGGCCGTCGCAGGCCATCGATCCGGAGGAGAACGCGCTGCTCGGGTCGCTCTCGGCGCGGTTGGGTCAGTTGCTCCTGGTGCTGCCGGACAAGCAGCGCGAGATCCTGTTGCTGCGCGTCGTGGTCGGGCTGTCGGCGGAGGAGACGGCCGAGGCCGTCGGGTCGACGCCGGGCGCCGTCCGGGTGGCTCAGCACCGCGCGCTGGCGAAGCTGCGGTCGTCCGTGGGGGTTGAGGAGCTGATTTGACCGGCGCCTTCTACGACGAGTTGGCCGGGACGTACGACCTGATGTTTTCGGACTGGGACGCGTCGATGGCCCGGCAGGCCGCACAGCTCGCCGAGTTCATTCCACCTGGCGCGCGCGTTCTGGACTGTGCGTGTGGCATCGGCACTCAAGCGATCGGGCTGGCGCTGCGCGGCTATGAGGTCGTGGGTGCTGACCTGAGTCCCAAGGCAGCTTCTCGGGCTCGTGTGGAGGCTTCTGCGCGTGGGGTCTCATTGCCCTCGTTGGCCTCAGACATGCGTGCGCTGCCGTTCGCTGATGCCTCGTTCGACGTCGTGCTGGCTGCTGACAACGCGCTGCCGCACCTGTTGACCTCTGACGACATGCTGGCGGCGTTGCGTGAGATGCGTCGTGTGCTGCGTCCTGGCGGCCGGCTCATGCTCTCGACGCGCGACTACGACGAGATCCGGCGCGAACGACCGTTGTCGACCCCTCCGTTGGTGGGGCCGGGTCGGGTCGTGTGGTTCCAGCTCTGGCATTGGGACGGCGACCAGTACGAACTGGAGATGTTCCGCCTGCATGAAGCCGATGCGTGGCGCGTGCTCGTGGGGAAAGCACGGTATTGGGCGATTACCCGTCAGGAAATCACCGAATTGGTGGAACGCGCGGGTTTCGGTTACGTGGAGTGGTTGCCTCATGCCTATTACCAACCGCTGATGGTTGCTGCAAACGGGTGACGTTGAACTTTCTTCCTACTTTCTGCATAAGGAGTGACGCGTCGCACGTCTCCTCTCTGGGACGTCGACGAGGGGACACTTCGGATGGAGAGTTCGGCTTTATCCGCGGAACTGGTCAGTCTGGCCGTGCACGGCGATGCCAGGGCCACTGACCAGGTACTTCGCTACCTGCGACCGCTGGTGGTCAAGTACTGTCGCGCACGTGTGGGGCGTTCGGCGACAACCGCGGACGATGTTGCGCAGGACGTGTGCCTCGCCGTGCTGACTGCGCTGCCGAACTACCGGGAGCAAGGCAGGCCCTTCCTGGCATTCGTCTACGGCATCGCTGCGCACAAGGTTGCCGACGCGCACCGTGCGCTCGCTCGTAACCGTGCGGAGCCAACGGCGGATGTGCCCGATCAGCCTTCGCGTGGGTTCGGGCCCGAGGATTTCGCCCTTCAGGGCGAGTTGAACGGCGCCTTGGGAGACCTGCTGCGCCTTCTGCCGGAGAAGCAGCGCGAGATTCTCGTGCTGCGCGTGGTGGTGGGTCTGTCGGCGGAGGAGACCGCGGAGGCCGTCGGGTCGACGCCGGGTGCGGTTCGGGTGGCCCAGCACCGCGCGCTTGGGCGCCTGCGGAAGGAAATCGTCACTCTTGCTGTCCCGATCGGGTGATGTTCGTTTGCATTCGTGACGAGTGGGGGCGGGGGCGTGGGGTAGGCGCACCCAAACGACATACCTAGAGGCAGGAAGACGCCGACATAGGGACCAGGGGGCATGGGAAGTTCGGACTCAGCGCTCGCCGCCGATCGGCTGCGCATGGACGGGGTGCTCGTGCAGCACTTCCGTGAGTCAGGGCTCTCCGGGCCACGCTGGGACCAGTTCCACCGTCAGCTTCTCGGACACGGTCTCGCAATCGTTACCAAACTCGTGAGGTCCGGTGCGATGTTCTCGCGGTGCGGGCGGCACGGCCGTTACCTGCATCAGCAGGACATCACGAGGCAAGAAGCCGAAGAACTGGCGAGCGACGCGGTGTTCGAGGGCTTCGTCTACTTCCGGGACCGGGGACTGCTCGGCAAGGAGTGGTCCGTCGAGCGCGGTCAGCCGTTGAAGGAGTACTTCGTCAACGCCTGCGTGCTCGCGTTCCCGAATGTCTACCGGCGCTGGCAGAGGCATGCGCACGGCTGGCAGGACGTGCGGCTCGTGGACAGCCTCGCCTCGCTCGAGAACGTCGTGACCGAGGGGACTCCCGAGGACGCGGTGATCGAGCAGGCGGCGGCCAACGCGGCCTTCGCCGCGTTGAGCGAGGACAACAGGCGGTTGCTCTTCCTCCATGACCAGGGCTATTCGCATGCGGAGATCGGTGAGTTGTTGCGCCTCTCCCCGCGCGCGGTCGAAGGACGGATCCGGCGCGCGCGCCTTGCGGTGCGCCGGCCTCCAGACGAGGAACGGTGATCTGCGTGGAGTTCACACCCGGTCTGCACCGCAAGGTTCCCGCGGAAGCCGTTCAGGGCTCCTCGGTCGGAGGTTCGATCGACGTCACGCCGCACGCCCTCGACTCGTTGGTCGAGCGGACCGCTGACGCTCCCAAGGCGCCCGTTGACCCGCCTCCGCCCACCTACTACTCGAGCCGCCCGGAGGCCGCTGACGACCACGTCGCGCGCGCTGTGGCTGGTGACCGCGTGGCCATCGAACGGCTCCTCGGCACCATCCGGCCGTTGGTCGTGCGGTACTGCCGCGCGCGCGTCGGGTCGTTCGCGTCGGCGGACGACGTTGCACAGGAGGTCTGCCTGGCCGTGCTGACGTCGCTGCCCTCGTACCGCGACCAGGGCAGGCCGTTCCTGGCCTTCGTCTACGGCATCGCGGCGCACAAGGTCGCCGATTCGTTCCGGAACTTCTCCCGCAACCGCGCCGAGGCCGTGCCCGAGGTGCCGGAGTCGATGGACACGGCGGCCGGACCTGAACAGCGGGCGATGCAGGGGGAACTGTCCGATCAGATGGCCACGCTTCTGCGCGTGTTGCCCGAGAAGCAGCGCGAGATCGTGGTGCTGCGTGTGGTGGTGGGCCTTTCCGCGGAGGAGACGGCCGAGGCGGTCGGTTCCACGCCCGGTGCGGTGCGGGTGGCTCAGCACCGGGCGTTGCTGCGCCTGCGCAAGGAGATCAGTGGCGCCAGCGGGTGATGTTGGCGATCCCCTGCGGGCTGGCGTCCTTGTACCGCTCCATCTCACCGCGCCGCACGTCGACGATCGTGCCCGCCAGTTCCTGACCGAACGCCTCGGTGAGCACCGCGTCCTTCTCGAACTCCTCGACGGCCTCTTTCAGGGACGTGGGCAGCCGCGGGATGCCGTCGAGCAGCGCCGGGTCGACGTTGAGGCCCTCGGGAAGGCTCGCCTGCGTGGCGATGCCGTCGATTCCCGTCGCGATGACGCCAGCGACGAGGAGATACGGGTTCGCGGTCAGGTCGAAGCACTTGATCTCGAGGTTGTCCTGGATGAGGCGCAGCGCCGTTTCGCGGTTCTCCTCGCCCCACGCCACGAACGGTGCTGACCACGTGTGTGGGACGAGCCTGAGGTAGCTCGCGAGAGAGGGACAGCCGATGGCGCACAACGCGCGGATGTGGTTGAGCACGCCCGCGCTGAACTGCTTGGCCTCGTCCTGGAAGCCGCTGAAGAGGTTCGTACCGTCGCGCCAGATGCTGAAATGCAGGTGGCCGCCGTTGCCGACGCCGCCGTTGATGACTTTGGGGGAGAACGACGGGCGCATGCCGTGCCGGATCGTGACGGCACGGATGGTCTCTTTGACCAGTACGGCGGTGTCCGCTGCCGCGACCGGGTCCTCGGGCGCGGTGGAGACCTCGAACTGGCCCGCGGCGTACTCGGGGTGGAACTGGAGGACCTCGACGTCCTGCTGGTCGAGGGCGTTGAGGACGTCGACGCAGTAGTCGGACAGCTCGACCTGGCGGGCGTGCCCGTAGGCGGCACCGGTCGTCGCGGGCACCCAGTCGTCGGTGTCCGGCTTGCCGACGCACCACTCGATCTCGAAGCCAGCTTTGGCGGTCAGGCCCAGGTCGTGGAGTTTCTGCTCGGCCTTGCGCGCCTGCAGGCGCTGGTCCATCGGGTAGGGGACGCCGCTCTGGAAGAAGCGGTCAGCGGGTGCCCAGGCCCAGCCGGGCTGGCCCGCGAGCACGGTGAGGCGGTCGAGGTCGGGGTGCAGCCGCAGGTCGCCGACGGGGCCGCCGGCGAACCGGCCCTGGATGATCCAGTCGTCGAACAGGAACACGTCGAACACCGGTGACGCGCCCACACCGTGTGCTGCCGCGTGGGCCAGTCTGCGCAGAGGCACCGACTTGGTGCGTGTGATGCCGCTGTTGTCGACCCAGGTGAGCGCCACGACGCTCACGTTCCTGGCGTTGAGCCCGTCGAAGAGTTCCGTCGCCCGGTCGAACCGCTGGTCCCGTTCCGCAGAGTCCACGATCCTAAGGTTATGGGCATCCTGCCGTTCGTCGCCGAACTCGGGCTGATAGATCACCACTGCCACGGTGTGTTGCGCACTGACAGCACGCGCTCGGAGTTCGAGTCGTTGTTGTTGGAGGCCGATGCGGTCTCTCCGTTGGGTGGGTCTTTCTTCGACTCGGCGGTCGGGTTCGCGGTGCGACGCTGGTGCGCGCCGCTCTTGGACCTGCCTCGGCACGCTTCGGCTGAGGCGTACCTCGAACGGCGGAACTCGCTGCACATCACCGAGGTGTCGCGGACTTTCCTGATGGCGTCCGGGATCCACACGTTCCTCGTGGACGGTGGGTTCCAGCCCGATCGGCTGTTGTCGGCCGCGGAGCTCGGGTCGCTGGCCGGGGCGGTGCCGCACGACATCGTGCGGTTGGAGCACCTGGCTGAAACGGTGCGATCTTCGGAGTCGCCGTCCTCGTTCATGTCGGCTGTGCGTTCGCGGTTGGCTGCCACGTCGGCTGTCGGTGCGAAGTCGGTCGCGGCTTACCGGACGGGGCTCGCGTTGCCGGCTGAGCGTCCCGCTGACTCGGACGTCGTGCGGGCGGTTTCGGAGTGGTCGTCCGGACGGCTGGTCTCACCGGTGGTGATCACTTGGCTGGCGTGGGAGGCGTTGGACGCTGGTCTGCCGTTGCAGTTCCACGTGGGCTACGGCGACTCGGACATCGATCTGCACCGTTGCGATCCGTCGTTGTTGACGCCGTTCTTGCGCGCGACGGCTGGTTTGGGCGTGCCCGTGCTGTTGCTGCACAACTACCCGTTCCACCGTCAGGCCGGATATCTGGCTCAGGTGTTCCCGCACGTGTTCTGCGATCTCGGGCTGGCGACGCACGGGCTGGGGCACCAGGCGTCGCGAGTGTTCGCCGAGGCGTTGGAGATCGTGCCGTACGGCAAGTTCCTGTTCTCCTCCGACGCGTTCGGTCTGCCCGAGTTGTACTACCTCGGCGCGTTGCTGTTCCGGCGTGCATTGTCGGACTTCTTGTCCGACGGACTGCGGCGTGACGCGTTCCTGGAGGAGGACGCGCATCGGATCGCACGGCTGATCGCGTCGGAGAACGCGGCGCGTGTGTACAAACTGTAGGATTCCTCTCGAACTCACGTTCGAGAGGGGTGTTCATGGGTCGCAGTGCGAACCTGCCACGCGGCCTGCGCGATCGGTTCCGTGCGCGTGACGGTGTGTGGCCTGACGACACGGGCTGCCGGATGCTGCACGTCGACATGGACGCCTTCTACGCGTCGGTGGAGATTCGCGAACGTCCCGAACTCGCATCCGTCCCTGTGGTCGTCGGCGGTGTCAGCGGGCGTGGCGTCGTGTGTTCGGCGAACTACATCGCCCGCGAGTACGGCGTGCGTTCCGCGATGCCGACCGCTCACGCGCGCCGGTTGATCCCTGATGCCGTGTACCTGCCGCCGCAGTTCGACCTCTACCAGGAGGTCTCGCGTGGCGTGATGGCGATCTTCCGCGACATCACGCCTCTCGTGGAGCCTCTGTCGTTGGACGAGGCGTTCCTGGACGTCGGTGGAGCACTTCGCCGTTTGGGTCTCACGCCCGGTGGCATCGGCGAGCTCGTCAGGTCTCGTGTGTTCGCTGACCACGGTGTGACTTGTTCTGTCGGTGTGGCACCAACGAAGTTTCTCGCCAAGCTCGCCTCGGGCATGTGCAAGCCCGACGGCATGATGGTCGTGCCTTCTTCTGATGTGCTGGAGTTCCTGCACCCACTGCCGGTGTCCTCACTGTGGGGCGTAGGCGCGAAAACCGCCGCGCGCCTTGAAGAACTGGGCCTGGCCACCGTCGCCGACGTGGCCGCGACCCCGTTGCCCCGCCTGCGCCGCTTGATCGGCGTCGCGCTGGCGGAACACCTCTTCGCCCTGGCCGCCGGTGTCGACGACCGCGCGGTGGTGCCCGAGTCGCGGGAGAAGTCGATCGGCGCCGAGGAGACCTTCGAGGTGGACCACCTCGACCGCGCGGTGCTGCGCCGCGAACTGCTGCGGCTGTCCGAGCGCTCGACAGGATCCCTGCGCGCAAAGGGTTTGCGCGGCCGAACCGTCTCCATCAAGGTCCGCTTCTCCGACTTCTCCACGATCACCCGCTCGCGCACCCTGCCCATGGCGACCGACGTGACCCAGGAGGTCTACCGCACCGCCGTGGAGCTGCTCGACACCCAGGTCCCACCCGGCGCGGTCCGTCTGATCGGCGTCCGAATAGAGGGTCTTGACAACGCCGACTCCGCCCAGCAACTGATCTTCGACGCCCCAGAACGCGGCTGGCGCGAAGCCGATCAAGCCGCCGACCAGGCCCGTTCGCGCTTCGGCTCGCTAGCCGTCCGCCCAGCCTCCCTGCTGCGCGACAGTCCGAACAGGACAGCAGAGCCCCAGCCGAAGCCCGAGTGATCGCAACCTGTCCACAGGCACCGACTTGTCCACAACTTCCCACCACCCCCGGTCCCCCGGGCTTGCGATCGCGCACCATCAACCCATGCGCCACCCCATCGACCTGGAAGCCCTCGGCTCCCTCTTCGTCCACCGAGTAGCCCCGGTGGCAGCCCTGATCCACATAGGACTGTCCTCGTCCCTGATCGACCAGCGAGCCCGCCCGGGCGGCCCCTGGCAACGCCTGTTCCCGAGCATCTTCCTGCTGTCCCGAGCAGGCCCGTCCCGCGAACAGCTGGTGCAGGCGGCCCTCCTCTACGCAGGCGAGCGCTCCATGCTCACCGCCTTCGACGCCCTCTACCTGCACGGCATGAGATCCGTCCTGCCCACCGCCGACGCCATCCACGTCCTGGCCCCGCGCCACAGCCGAGCCTGGGGCCACGGCACCCTGCGCCTGGAACGCACAGACCGCCTCCCCAAACCGGCAATCCGCCGAGGCTTCCACGTAGCGCCCCTGGAACGCGCGGCCGTGGACGCGATCCGCCGCACCCGCTCGATCGCCGACACCAAAGCCATCCTCGACGAGGTAGCCCACTACGTCGGCGTCCAAGCCCTACGAGCCGAACTGGCCCTCGCCCCGCGCAAGGGCACCACCCTGGCCCGCAAACTGCTGGGTGAATCGCCGGCCCGCCAGCTGGAGCTCGCGGTGATGGAACGTCGCCCGCCGGCGGTCCCGCAGGCCCGTGTGCCGCTGGCAATCGGTTGAGCTTCAACGGTTTGTGGGTGCGGGCCGCGCGGTGCGGGCTTGCGCGGCCCGCATTGCCTTGGCCGCGTGGGGCGGGTTCCAGCGGAGGGGTCGCCTGGCGTGCGGGCGGTCACCTTGCTCGGGTGGTTGCGCGGGCCTTACCGAGGGCGTGGGAGTTCATCGCCGCTTCGCGACGATTGCGATCGGGGCTTGACCTTGAGCCTCTAGCGGGATGCTGGACGGCCTCCAAAAGCCGGGGTGAAAAGCGCCCCGGCCGAACCCGAACGGCGAAGCATCCCGCCCCCTCAAGGTAAAGCCCAATCGCGACGCGTGGGCGCCTACCGCTACCCAGCCGCTTCTCACCCAGCGGGGCATGCGCTCCTGCCAACCCAGCCGCTTCTCACCCAGCGGGGCAGGCGCTCTTGCCAACCCGTCCGTGTGTCGCCCTGCGCGGCATGCGCTCTTGCCGACCCCTCCGCGTCTCACCCCGGCGCGGCAACCTGGCCGTACGACTCGCATCGCGGCGCCATGCCGGGGCGCGCCCCCGCGTCGCACACGCCACTGCCTGCGGCGCGCACCTGACCGTCAGGCCCGGTGCCCCGTTTGTCCACGGCCCCAACGAAAGGAGTCGCCAACCCCGGTCCTCATCGGACTGGAGCCTTGACCCCCTTGCCCTTGGACATCGCCTTGACCGCCACCCCCCGCAAGCTCAAGAACGTCAGCCTCGGGTCCTCGAAGTAGCTCCAGGGCCCGGCATCCGCCAGCTCTCCCAATGCCCGGAACTGCCCCACCGCTTCCTCGAACCGTTCCAACCGGATCAGCGCGAAAGCCGCGTACCCGCGGTCATCCCGCAGGGCGTAGGTGTCCGCACCCTCGTCGGCAAGCCGACCCAGCAACGCATCCAAGGAGGCCACGACCGACGGTGCCTTCCACATGTCCGGCGTGCTGTCTGCCTCGTAGGCGGCGTGCAGTGGCAACGCCAAGAACTTCGGCGACTTGGCTGCGGCCTCCAGCGCGAACTCCAGCGCTAGTTCGTCGGAGCCGTGCCACTTGGCGCACCAGTACTGCAGGGCCTGCTGGTGTCCGTTGTGGTGCAAGGGGTCGCGGGACACGAGTTCGGTCCAGATCGCGCGGAACTCGTCGTGGTCCAGCTGCAGACCGCGGGCGAGGGTCAGCAGGGTGTTCAGCGGCGTCGGGTCGTCCGGCAGCACGGCGGCCGCCACGCCTGCGGCTTCGCGGGCTTCGAAGAGGACTCGGTGGAAGCCGTCGAACTGTTCGCGCGTGGTCTCGGAAGCCCTGGCGCTGCCGCGGATGTCCCAGGCCAGGGACACGAGTGACATCGCGTGCACCACCAGCCAGTGGGGGTCACCCGGGCGGGCGTCCTGCCAGGACTTCATCCAGGCGTCGTCCTTGGCGGCCAGGTCGGCCAAGGCCCACACCACGCGCTGGCGGCGGTCCCAGTCGCCGTGCGTGGCGGTGACCAGGTCGGCGGCGTTCTCCCAGTTGCCGGCGCGGACGTCGTCCTTCACGGCGGCCAGGGCCAGGTCCTCGATCGGTGCCGTGCAGGTCACGTCGGCGTCGGGGACCAGGCCGTAGCGCTCGGGGTGGGTTTTGGGGAGGACGTGGGCGGCCACGACTTCGGAGGGGAGGTCGTCGATCTCGACGCCCAGGCGCTTGGCTTCGCGCATCAGGCGGATGACGGTGATGAGTTCCTTGGGCTTGAAGAGAAGTGAGAGCACCACGGGGTTCTCCAGAAGTCAGTTCGCAGGGCGGTAGTCGAGGGCCACACCGGCCACGGCCAGCGCGCCGCGCAGGCCCTCGGTGCTGCCGTGGTCGGCTACCGCGGTGTCGAGGTGGTCGGCCATGTCGAAGTCGTGAGAGGAGGTGACGAACGTGGTCCGTCCCAGCCAGTCCAGCTCCCAGTGCGCCAGGCCCGCGTCGGAGAACGCCAGCGCCACCAACGCGGACAGCTCCGGCAGGACCTCGCCCCTGGCCATCTCGCGGCGGGCTCGTGCGCCGGCGTCACGGCTGCCCGGTTCGTACGAGCCGAGGTCGGCCAGGCGGCCCGCGTCCAGCGCGTCGAGCACGGTCGTGAGTGACGGCGACTGGTTCATCGCGGTGGCGGCGGACTGCAGCAGGCGCTCAGTGCCGCGCACCACGCGGGCGCGGGCGCCGATGTGGCCGAGCGTGGCCCAGTCGACGCGTTCCTTCTGGTCGGCGTCGGACACCAGCGAGTTCAGCACGGCGGCGTCCAGCAACGGCATCGGGTCGGCGAGCAGTTCGATCGCCGGGCGGTCGCCCCAGCCCGATTCGGGTTCCAGGCCCATGGCCTCGATGGCGGCGATGCGGTCCTGCAACGGCGGGTGCGAGTCGTACGGGCCGCGGTCGGGGTCGGTCGGGTCCTGGCGGATCTCCTCCAGCTTCTCGTGGAGTTCGGGGGAGGTGCGCAGGCGGGTGAAGCCGTCGAAGAACGTTGTGGGGAGGTAGCCGAGCTCCCACGCGACGGTCAGGTGGCGGTTGGTGAAGAGGTCCCACGCGGCGTCGATCACCGGCAGTTCGCGCAGGGCCGAGGCGGCGGCGGACGAGCCGGCCAGTGAGGCGGAGAAGCGGTCGGCGGCGAACTCCTGGCGCCTGCTGATCGCTTGGGAGACACGGAGGTAGAGCTTGGCGTAACCCCGGAACAGCTTGGCGATCATGCGCTGGAACCAGCGCTCGGCGTTCATGTGGGAACCGGCGCGCAGCATGGCGTTGCGGCCGGAGACCACGACGCCGCCCAGGCGAGTGTCCTTGTTGGCGTAGTGCCCGAGCTCGTGCGCGAGCACGGCGATGAGCTGCTTCTCGGTCAAGGAGGTGAGCAGGGGAGCACCGATGAACATCCTGCGCTTCAGCACGCGCAGACCCAGCAGGCGGGTGTCCTCGGTGACGCCGGCGTTCACCGCGGCGAGGATCCGGATCTCGTCCGGCGGGCGGGTGCCGACGTCGGCGGCCAGGCGGCGGACGAGGTCCCAGAGCGCGGGCTGCTCCGCGGGCGTGACGAGGGAGCCGGGCACCTCGACCTGCCCGCGGCGTTCCAGCGAGATCAGGCCCTTGACGAGCGCGTACACCACCGGCACGACGAAGAACGCCAGTTTCAGGCCGACGAACGGCCGGTTGATCAGGGCGTACGTCTCCAGCGCGAGGAGCCCGCCGATGAGCCCGAAAGCGAGGACGTAGAAACCGACGAGAAGCGCGACAGCGATGGCAGCACGCAATGAAACACGCATGAGTAAAGCGACCTTCCCCCAAGCCCCCAGTGCCGCACGCAGATGGCGGCCGCACGAAGTGTGCACGAAAGGACGGTCACGACTCAACGCCAAACCCGCTGCGAGTGTGTCAACCGGTCGATCGGCCAGTCCCGCGTACCTCTGCGGGATGAGATCGCTGCCGCCACCTCCGACCTTCAGAAGGAGGTGAGGTGACGCTCGGTGTCCCTACGGTCACTGACGCAACACCTCATCGAACACTGGAGGTAACCAGTGAGAGCAGGACAGCGAGGTGCCCGTCGGGGGATCACCGCGCTCGCGCTGTCGGCAGGCCTTGTCACCACGGCAACGGCGGCTGTCGCGCAGGCGGAACCGGCACCGGGACAGCGCGACCAGAGCGTCACGCTGATCACCGGCGACCGGGTGGACCTGGCCGGCAACCGCGTTGTGCGGTACGTGCCGGGTCCGGGACGGGAGAAGCTTCCCGTGCGCACCTACACGCGGGACGGGCACCAGCACGTCGTGCCCGCGGACGCGGTTGCGTTGGTGGCAGGCGGAAAGCTCGACCCGAGGTTGTTCGACGTGACGTCGCTGGCCGAGTTCGGCTACGACGACGCGCGTCGCGACTCGGTGCCCGTGATCGTGCGGCCGGCGGCGGGCGCACGATCGGGCATCACCGCGTTGAGTGCCAAGGAGTCCGTGGCCGATCTGGTGACCGGTTCGGTCGAGAAGTCGGGCCGTGCCTGGGAATCACTGCGTGGTGGCGCGGTCGAGAAGGTGTGGCTCGACGGCGTCCGCAAGGTGACGCTCGACCGCAGCACCAAGCAGATCGGCGCGCCCGAGGCGTGGCAGGCAGGTGTCACCGGCAAGGGCGTGAAGGTCGCCGTGCTCGACACGGGCGTCGACGAGAAACACCCGGACCTGCAGGGAAAGCAGGTCGCCGAGAAGAACTTCACCGACTCGCCGGACAACACCGACGAGGTCGGGCACGGCACGCACGTCGCGTCGACGATCGCCAGCAGGGGCGAGAAGTACCGCGGTGTCGCGCCGGACGCGGAGATCCTCGACGGCAAGGTGTGCCAGCCGGGCGGCTGCACCGAGTCGGCGATCCTCGGCGGCATGCAGTGGGCGGCCGAGCAGGGCGCGCACGTCGTCAACATGAGCCTGGGTGGTGGCGACACCCCGGACATCGACCCGATCGAGGAGGCCGTCAACCGCATCTCCGCTCAGACCGGCGCACTGTTCGTGATCGCGGCGGGCAACTCGGGACGACCGGAGACGATCGGCTCGCCGGGTAGCGCGGAGTCCGCGCTGACCGTCGGTGCCGTGGACCGCAACGACGGCATCGCGCCGTTCTCCAGCCGTGGCCCCGCCGCGGACGGTGCGGTCAAGCCGGACGTCACCGCGCCCGGCGTCGACATCGTGGCGGCCGAGGCCGGCACGCAGGGCCACGTCGCGATGTCCGGCACGTCGATGGCGACGCCGCACGTCGCGGGTGTCGTCGCGTTGCTCAAGCAGCAGCACCCGGACTGGACCGGCACGCGGCTCAAGGCGACGGTCATGGCGTCGGCCAGGGCCAATCCGGGGCTCAAGCCGTTCGACCAGGGCACCGGCCGCGTCGACGTGCCGAAGATGCTGGCGCAGCAGGTGACCGCGGAGCCGAGCAACATCAACTTCGGCGTCCAGCAGTGGCCGCACGACGACGACCAGAAGGTCGTCCGCGAGGTCACCTACCGCAACCCGGGCAAGGAGCCCGTGACGCTCGACCTGAGCGCCGACGTCACCGGACCGGACGGCAAGCCCTCGCCCGCCGGTCTGGTCACCTTGTCACCGTCGAAGATCACCGTCCCCGCCGGCGGCGAGGCCAAGGCAACGATCACCGCTGACACCAAGGTGAACGCCGCCGACGGCGCCTACAGCGGCGCGATCGTCGCGTCGAACGGCCTGCGAACGCTGGTCAGCGTCAACCGCGAGGTCGAGAGCTACGACGTCGGCGTCTCGGTGCTCGGCTTCGACGGCAACCCGGCGGACAACCACGGCACGGTGTTCATCAACACCAAGACCGGCAAGGGACATCCGGGCGGCGCCAAGAACATCCGGCTGCCCAAGGGCGAGTACCTCGTGGACAGCGGCGTCATCGGCCCGGACTTCAAGGTCGCGTTCATGGTGCAGCCGAAGTTCCAGGTGACCGGCAAGGCCTCGATCACGCTCGACGCGCGCAACGCCAAGCCGGTGGCCCTCAAGACCCCCGACCCGGCGGCCAAGGGCGTGATCGGCACCGTCTCGTTCAGCACGCAGGTGGCGGGCGACCTGTTCAGCCACGGCTGGGCGTTCTTCGACGGCCTGGCGGGTCAGGCGTTCACCGCTCAGATCGGACCGGACGCGCCGGGCTTCCTGACGACGTTCGCCGAGCAGTTCAAGGGGACGCCACGCGATGAGAAAACCCCGGTCAGCTACCGCCTGATGTACACCGAGAAGGGCATGCCGACCGGCTACGAGCGCACCACCAAGACGAGCGAACTGGCCGAGATGACCACCGGCTTCCGGCCGGCGGGCGAGGGCCGCAAGCACGGTGTCACCGCGATGCCGCACCCGATCGACGACACCGGCGGCTTCGGCTGGACCACGCCGGTGCCCGAGGGCGGCCGCGCCGTCGACCTCGTCAGCACCGCGACCGGCAAGTGGAGCTGGATCTACGACCGCGTCGGTCCGGACGACAAGGGCGAGTACGCGACCGAGACGCCCTCGCGTTCCTTCAAGGGCGGCAAGAAGTACGCGCAGACGTTCGGCGCCGCGATCTTCGGCCCGTCCGTCCCGGCGGCGCCCAGCTTCGGCATCGCGCGGCTCGAAGACCAGATCGCCGTGAGGGTCCCGCTCTTCACCGACAGCAACGGCGGCGAGGGCAGGGACTTCACCGGACCCGCGAAGGTCACCCTTTTCCACAACAACACGAAGCTCGGCGAGTCGAACGGCTTGTCCGGGGTCTTCGACGTCCCGGCCGCAGAAGGCGCGTACCGGGCAGAGATGGAACAAAGCCGCGACGCCGAACTGTCGACGAAGGTCAGCGGCGCCTGGACCTTCAAGGCCAAGCACACGACCGACATCACGCGCATGCCGCTCTCGATCGTCCGCTTCCAGCCCGAGCTCGACGACAAGGACACCGCACACGGCCGTGTGCTGCCCGTCCCGCTGAAGGTCGAGCAGGCGCAGAACACGCCGAGGGTCAAGCGCGTCGCCGTCGAGGTGTCGTTCGACGACGGCAAGACCTGGAAGCAGGTGCCGGTGGCCGGTGACAAGGCGATCGTGCACCACCCGAAGGACGCGAAGTTCGCTTCGCTGCGCGCCAAAACCACGGACGCGGCAGGCAACACGGGCGAGGTGACGATCATCCGCGCCTACCGGATCGCGAGCTGATCGAGCCGCGCGATCCAGAGCGAACACGACGAACCGAGACGTGCGAGCGGCACCGTCACGCTCTGTGGCCCACCGCGGCGGGGGAACCCGACGCGGTGGGCCAGCCGCTCAGGCCCTGCTCGACGGGTGTGAACGGAAGGCCACCAGGGCCGTGAGGAGGCCTCACGAGGGCCTCACCACTGCCCCAGGAGGATGATGGTGACAGAACCGACCGTATGAGAAGGCCCACTGGGTAGTCGCCGGGGCGCGCGGATCGTATCCTGGAGGGTGACGTCCCCAGGGTGGGTCGTCCGCCGGGTTCGGCGGAAACCGAAAACACCCGGCGCCCGCGACCGCTGTGCCGGAGGAGGAACGATGCCACTCTCCGAGCACGAGCAGCGACTGCTCGACCAGATCGAGCGCGCGCTCTACGCCGAGGACCCGAAGTTCGCATCCACCGTACGAGGCGCCAAGTTGCGGCGGCCGTCGAAGCGACGCCGCGTGCAAGGCATCGTGTTGTTCGTGGTCGGCGTGGCCGCACTCATCATCGGAGTGACGCTCCCGCAGCTCTCGATCGCCAGCATCCCCGTGGTGAGCGTCTTCGGCTTCCTGCTCATGTTCTTCGGTGCGCTCATCACCCTGACGACACTTCGTCGCGGTGACCAGGTGGCCGAAGGCGCGCAGGAGGACGGCAAGCCGACGCGCAGCCGCAGCTCGTTCTCCGAACGGATGGAAGAGCGCTTCCGCCGCCGTTTCGACGAAGAGCAGTAACCGACCGAACAAAGCGATGGGCCCGCCCCCGAACGGGGAGCGGGCCCATCGCTTTGCCGTTCCAGGCCCTAGACCGGAACCGGCTCGCGCTCGGGCGCCTCGGCGACCACCGGCGCGGGCGCCGGCTTCAGCACGGACTTCGGGAACAGCTTCGCCCGCAACGACAGCGGGGCGTTCTGTCGCAACGACTGTCGCACCGCCGCCAGCGCACCGGGCAGCGCCGGGTCAGCGCCGGGGTTCGCGCTGTACCAGGACCGCTCGATCGCCCCGATCACCGTCCGCAGCCCGTTCTTGCCGGCGTCGTCCAGGTTGTGCTCGCGGGCCAACCGGCGCGCGGCGGCCCGGATGGTCTCGGCCGCCGGCACGGGCGCGCCGCGGTCGATCGACTCCGCCAGGAGCTCGCTCCAGGCCGCCGAGGCCGCCCCGGGACCGAGCTTCGCGACCTCGTGCAGGCGGTTGCGCCGACGCACGGCGCGAACCAGCAAGGGCGTCAGGGCGAGCCCTGCGAGCACCAGCACCGCGGCGAGCCACCACGAGATCAAGGCGGCGGCCAGGCCGGCGCCCATCAGCCACAACCCGCCCGCGGCCGGTATCAGCAGCTTGCGTGCCCACCTCGCGCCCATCAGGCCCGCGCCGACCGCACCGAGCAGGGCGAGCACCAGGAACAGCGTCAGCAGGACGGCCAGGGCCAGCACCGCGCCGACCGTCCACAGCAGCCACGTCGGCGGACCGGAGGAAGCGGCTTCCTGGAGGCTCTGGTTGTCCTCGGTGCCGTCGGTGGCGGTGGACGGCTGGGCCGACCCGGTCGCGGACGGCGCCACCGACTCGGAGTTGTTCTCGCCGGTCGGCAGCTCGTCCTCGCCCGACTGGGTCTCCCGCAGGTACGGCGGCACGACCCCGCGGCCGTCGTCGATCGGGGTCGGGTCGAAGGTCATCCAGCCGTAGTTGGGGAAGAAGATCTCGACCCACGCGTGCGCGTCGTTGGTGCTGATCGTGCGGTAGACGTTGGTCCCCTCCCCCTGGGGGATACCGCCCGTGAAGCCGATCGCCACGCGGGACGCCAGCCCCACCACGCGGGCCATCACGGCCATCGCGGAGGCGTACTGCTCGCAGTAGCCGACCTTGGACTTCGTCACGAAGTCGGTCAGCGCGTCGGTGGTGATGTCGCCCTGGGTCTTGAGTTCGTACTTGAACCCGCTGCCCGGCTTGTTGAAGAACTCGGTGAGCTTGGCCGCCTTGTCGAAGTCGTTCGTCGCGCCCTCGACGGCCTTCTTCGCGGCGTCGATCACCGGCTGCTCGACACCGTCGTAGTCGAGGTAGTCCCGCTTGATGATGTTCTTCCCGCCGGGAGGAGCGAGGCGCAGGGCTTCCTTGGACGGCGCCGAGAGCACCGTCTCGATCTCGTACGGCTCCGGCTCCCGCTCCGCCCGCGTGAAGATCACGCCCTTGTCCGGGTCGAAGCTGTAGTCGTCGTCCGGAGTGTCGATGCGGCGGACGGCGCCGTAGGTCGGCAGCCAGTAGCTCTTCCAGTCCCGCGGTTCGATCTTGATCTTGGTGATCGAGCCTTCACCGCGGTCGCCCGGCTGCAGCGGCAACTCCCCGCGCGCGGGGTCCCCGCCGGGGTTGAGACCGCGTTCCCAGCCCTTGTTCGGCACGTACTTGGCGAGCGTGGTCGCGCGCATGTACATCGACTCCGGCAGGCCGCGCACGGTGAAGACCTCGACCTCCCGGCCGCGGTTGAGCATGCCGCGCAACGAGGTCATCTCGCTCAGGCCGATGCCGCCCTTGCCGCCGCCACCGCCGCTCCCGCCCGGCAGCCTGCCGACGGTGCCGACGAACGTGAAACCGGCGCCGACGACCAGCGCGATCACCATCGCGATGCTGGCCACCGAGGTCGCGGAACTGCCGGAGCCACTGGCCGACCCGGACCCGAGCCTGCCCCGCCACGCCTGGTGCCGGTGCTGACCGTCGACCGCGAGCAGCATCGCGAACGCCGCCGCGCCCAGGATGAACGTCCAGAACGGCAGCATCTCGTCGGCCAGCGACGCGGGCACCGCGAACACGCACAGCAGCACCAGCCCGGACGCCGCCGGCGCCGCGGCCGCGACGGCCAGCGTGTCCACCAGCACCGCGACCAGGCCGATCGCCAGCACCACGAGGGCCTGGATCGCCGGCGTCGCGTGCACCGGCGGCACCCCGGTCTGCACCTGCGCCACAGACTCCGCGAGCACGTCGCCGAGCTCGCCCAACGCGTCGGGGCCGGGGATGAACAGGAAAATGCCCGACCGCGTGTGCAACGCCGTGAGCAGGCACAACAGCACGAACACCTGGGCGACGGCGACCAGTGGCGGGGTCAGCCGGGTCGCCCGCAGGAACGCGCCGGTCACGGTGATCGCGACGATCACCACGCCGATGCGCACCAGCCACAGGTCGCCCTCGATCACACCCGAAAGCGCGGTCGAGGCGCACAGCACGGCCAGCGCGGCGATCCACGGCGTCGCCGACGTGAACCACTCGGGCTCGGCGCCCTTCGAGGGAGCGGAACGGGACCCCATCTCAGCCCACCTCCGAGCGAACGGACGGCCCGCGGTTGCCGGCCGAGGCGCACAGCTCCTGCCACACCTGTTGCATCGAGGCCGACGGCCGCGCGATCGCCACACCCCAGCCCGCGCCGGTCAGCAACCGCCGCGCGTCCTCCGGTTCCGGCGCCGAAGCGTCCGTGCCACCTGCCCAGGCGTTCACGTCCAGCAACACCGCGAGGCTGCGCATGCCCCGCGGCCGGTACCGGATCAGCTCCTCGACCGACGCCGGAGACACCCCGCCGAGCACCGCGATGACCTCCTGGCCCGCGCCGGGGTCGATGCCCGCGCTGAGCTCACGCCGGTGCGAGCCCTGCAACGCCGCCAGCGAGTCCAGCACGACGTGGTCGCTGTGCCCGCCGTCGGACGCCCCGCCCGCGAGCACCCTGCCGTCCTCGGAGACCAGGCGGACCTGGTGACCGAAGTGGTGCAGGTGCAGGCAGACCGAGGCCACGAACGAGATCGCCCACTCCAGCGAGGCCGTCGGCCCGCTGCCGCGATGGGCGTGCACCCGGTGGTCGAGCAACACGGTCGTGCCGCCACGCCACGGGCGTTCCTCGACTCGCACCATCAGCTCGTCCCGCCGCGCGGTGGAGCGCCAGTGCACCTTGCGCAGGTCATCGCCCTGCCGGTACGGCCGCACCACGGCGTCGTCCTCGCCCTGCCCGGCCCGCAGCCGCACCGAGCCGTCGTCGCCCGCGCCCATGCCGGAACCGCCGGGCAGGCCCGACAGCCGCACCACGCGCGGGACCACGACCAGCCGTGACCTGCCGGCGAGCTCGCGGTCGAACTCGGCCAGCCCGAACGGGTCGGTGATCCGCGCCATCAGCGGGCCGACCTGCTGGATGCCGCGCATGACCGGCTTGAGCGGGTAGCGCAACGTCGTGGGCGTGTGGCGCGGCAGCCGTTCCACCAGGAACCGCGGCCGCGCACCCAGCGCGTACGGGACGGTGTCCTCCAGCATCAGGCCGCCCGTGGGCAGCCGGCCCGTGCTGCGCAGGTCGAGCTTGACCTCGGACGCCGCCCCGACGGGCACCCGGCTCGGCGCGAGGAACCGGGCGGCGTGCAACCCCACCCGAGCCCTCGTCGCGAGCCACGCGGCCAGCAGTGGCAACGCGATGACGAACGCCGCGACCCGGAGCAGGTCGCGTTCGTTCAGCACCGCGGCGCACACTCCGGCGGCGAACCCCGCGGCCAGCAAGCATCTTCCGCGCGTGGTGAGACCGGAGAGTGCGGTGCGCATCGTTAGCGTGGCGTCCCTGCGTTGTTGTTCATGCTGCGGACGAACGCGGCGCTCGGATCCAGCGCCGCCGTGGGTACCGGCACCCGCTGCAGCAGGGCCCTGATCAGTTCCGCCGGCGACCGGCGGGCGGCCTGCGCCTCCGCGGTCATCACGAGCCGGTGCGCGAGCACCGGGATCGCGATCGCGTGGATGTCGTCCGGCACCACGAAGTCACGGCCCGCCAGCGCGGCCTGTGCACGTGCGGCGCGGACGAGATGCAGCGTGGACCGCGGTGACGCACCGAGCCGCAGCTCCGGCAGACGGCGCGTGGCCGACACCAGCTCGACGGCGTACCGGCGCACCTCGGGGGAGAGGTGCACCCGGCGCACGGCCTCGATCAGTCGCAGCACCTGGGCCGCGTCCGAGACGGGCCGCAGGTCGTCGAGCGGGTTGTGGCCGGCGTGCTCGTCGACCATGGCGAGCTCGGCCGCCGGGTCCGGGTAGCCGATCGACACGCGCGCGGTGAACCTGTCGCGCTGTGCTTCCGGAAGGGCGTAGGTGCCCTCCATCTCGATCGGGTTCTGCGTCGCGATCACCATGAAGGGCGAGCCCAGCGGGTAGGTGTTCGCGTCGACGGTGACCTGGTGCTCCTCCATGCACTCCAAGAGCGCGGACTGCGTCTTGGGGGAGGCGCGGTTGATCTCGTCGCCGACGACGATGTTCGCGAAGATCGGTCCCGGCCGAAACTCGAAGTCGTTCTCCTGCCGGTTGTAGATCGACGAGCCCGTGATGTCGCTGGGCAACAGGTCGGGCGTGAACTGCACGCGGCTCACGGTGCAGTCGATCGAGCGGGCAAGCGCTTTCGCAAGTGAGGTCTTGCCGACGCCCGGCACATCCTCCACGAGCAGGTGCCCCTCGGCGAGCAGCGCCACGAGAGCGAGCCGGACCACGTCGGGTTTGCCGACGAGCACCCGTTCGACGTTGGCGGCGATCCGCTGAACGGCGCCGTGCAACTCTCCCAGGATCTGATCGACCGGCGCGTGACTGTTCGCGCTTGGGCTTCCCGGTGTCACTAAACCTCCAGCAGCCGTGTCCGGAACACGGACGTGTGAGCGTTTCACGCAGTGTGTCAAACCACGGCTAAGTGCCCTACACCTGCGGGCTACATCGGGTTCGCTCCACCACTTTCCACCTTCCCCCACCAACGCGCCTCAACCCCACGTTTTGGCCGAAATTTCTAGGCCGTTCGAGTGCTTAATCGGGGCTGAACCCTCACTCGGCAAGGTGGTGGCTGACCAGCTCCCCCACCATCCCCCCACGCCTTCCCACTGCGTCTACCAGGGAAAACGGGTCACGAGTTGGTGTGTAAACACCTGTTTCAGCGTTGACTGTGGTGAAAAGTGGGGTACTGTGGCGGCCGGTGGGGCAGACGGGGGCTCCACTGCCGGTCCGTCGCCCGGCAAGGGAGGTGGCTGCCGTGTTCCTCGGCACTCACTACCCGCGCCTGGACGACAAGGGTCGGTTGACACTGCCTGCGAAGTTCCGGGACGAACTGGCGGGAGGTCTCATGGTCACCAAAGGCCAGGACCACTGCCTGTACGTGTTTCCCCGGGCTGAGTTCGAGCAGATGGCGAGGAAAGTCGCCGAGGCGCCGTTCACCAACGACGCCGTACGCGCCTATCAGCGGTATCTGTTCGCGGGTACGGACGAGCAGCGTCCGGACGGTCAGGGCCGCGTTCTGATCGCACCGGAACTGCGCCGGTATGCCGGGTTGACCAAGGAGTGCGTGGTCGTCGGCGCGTTCACCAGGATGGAGATCTGGGACGCGACCGCCTGGCAGACCTATCTCGAAGAGCACGAGGACGGCTACGCCGAGGCTCGCGAGGAGGTCATACCGGGCGTCTTCTGATGGCGGTCAGCCGAGCAACAGGCCGGATGTTCCACACGCGATTCGGGTGCCGTGAGGCCTCGGTCCGCTCGACTATCGGCCCTGGCGCACCTTCCCCGGCGCCAGGTTCGACGGGCGGGCGGGGACCTGACGTCACCCGAACGCGCATCAGGGGAGTAGAGGGACGATGGATCAGCCGCGGCACGTTCCGGTGCTGCTGGACCGCGTCCTGGAACTCTTCGCTCCAGCGCTCTCCGGCAAGCCCGCCGTCGTCGTCGACACGACGCTCGGCATGGGCGGCCACTCCGACGCGTTGTTGAGCGCCCACCCCGAACTGACCCTCATCGGGCTCGACCGCGACCCGCAGGCCATCGAGATGGCAGGGAAGCGCCTGGCGCGCCACGGTGATCGCGTCAAGCTCGTCAACGTCACCTACGACCACAT
Source organism: Lentzea alba (assembly GCF_011067745.1). Taxonomy (GTDB): domain Bacteria; phylum Actinomycetota; class Actinomycetes; order Mycobacteriales; family Pseudonocardiaceae; genus Lentzea; species Lentzea alba. Next base: position 186,517 of record NZ_JAAMPJ010000001.1, on the reverse strand, counting down.
CGACGAAGCCGTGGAGGACCTCGGCTACTCGCATGTGGACGGTGTGCTGATGGACCTCGGCGTGTCCTCGTTGCAGCTGGACGAGGAAGAGCGCGGGTTCGCGTACTCGAAGGACGCCCCGCTCGACATGCGGATGTCCAAGGGCACCGGCATGACGGCGGCGGACGTGCTCAACACCTACTCGCACGGAGACCTCGCGCGGATCCTCTCCACCTACGGCGAGGAGCGGTTCGCGGGCAAGATCGCCTCCGCGGTGCTCAGGGAGCGCGAGAAGGAGCCGTTCACGAACTCCGGCCGGCTCGTCGAGCTGCTGTACAACGTTGTCCCCGCGGCGTCGCGGCGCACGGGCGGGCATCCGGCGAAGCGCACGTTCCAGGCGTTGCGGATCGAGGTCAACGGCGAGCTGGAGTCGTTGCGGCTGGCCCTTCCCGCCGCCCTCGGCGTGCTGGGCATCGGCGGGCGGATCGTCGTGGAGTCGTACCAGTCCCTCGAGGACCGGATGGTGAAGCAGGCGCTCGCGGAGCTGGCGAAGTCGAAGACCCCGCCGGGCCTGCCGGTCGAACTGCCGGGCCACGGGCCCGAGATCAAGTTGCTCACGAAGGGCGCGGAACTCGCGTCGGAGCAGGAAATCGAGGACAACCCGCGCGCGGCGCCGGTGCGGCTGCGGGCGGCGGAACGGATCGGAGAACCGAGATGACGGCGGCACCCGCGAGGGTCGGTGGGCCGTCGCCCCGCGATCCCTCCCAGCGCAAGTCGCAGGCGAAGGCCGAGGAGAACGACAAGGCGCGGCGGCGGACCGCGGGTGCCGAGCGCGCCTACGCCCGCCGTGCGCAGCGCGCCCAGAACCTGCGGGGCGGCACCCCAGCGCCGCAGCAGAAGCAGGTGTCGAAGGCTCCGTTCGTCGTGCTGGTGATGCTCGTGCTGGGCGCGGGCGTCGCCGGGATCATGTACTTCTCGACCCAGGCCGCCGCCGACACCTACCGCCTGCAGGAGGCGCGGGCCGAGGCGGAGAGGCTGACGTTGCAGATGGAGCAGCTGCGCCGTGAGGTGGCGCTGCTCGAGTCGCCGACCGATCTCGCCCGCCGGGCAGGCGAGATGGGCCTGGTCGAGCCGTCGAACCCGGCACGACTGCGGCAGAACCCGGACGGCACGGTCGAGGAGTTCGGCAAGCCGAGCGCGCCGACCAAGTCGACGCCACCTCCGCCTCCTTCCCAGACGTCCACGCCGCCTTCCGGCCAGACGCCTCCGGCGGGTGGCTGATGCCCGGTCCGCAGCAGCGAGCGCCGCGCCGCCCGTTGTCGGTGCGCGGCTCTCGCCCGGCCGCGCGCACCGGCGGCAACAGCAAGCTGCGCATCGCGATCGGCCGCGTCCTGCTGATCGGCGCGCTGCTGATCGCGGGCGTGAAACTCGTGCAGGTGCAGGGTCTGGAGGCGAGCGAACTCTCGTTGCAGGCGCAGAAGCAGCGCACGACGCGCCTCGACATTCCCGCCGAACGCGGTTCGATCCTCGATCGCAACGGCAACCAGCTCGCGTTCTCGATCGAGGTGCGCGCGCTCTACGTGCTGCCGCAGCGCGCCCGCAAGACCTGGGACGAAGCCCGCGCGAAGGACCCCGAGCAGTACCCGCTGTCCTACGACGACCACGCGCGCGAGGTCGCGAAGTTCATCTCGTCGACGCTGGGCCCCGAGGTCAACGGCGAGAAGACCGACGAGGAGTCGATCTACCGGCAGCTCGTGGAGGACATCAGCTACGAGGTCCTGGTGCAGGAGGCCGAGCCGGCCAAAGCCGCGACGATCGTCGCGAAGTTCCCGGCGGAGATCGGCTCCGAGTACCGCTCGAAGCGCATCTACCCCAACGGCGACCTGGCGTCGAACATCATCGGCGCCGCGAACTGGCGCCAGGACGAGAAACCGCCGACCACCCAGGGCATCCTCGGGCTGGAGAACGCGGCGGACAACACCCTCGCCGGCCGCACGGGCCGCCGGGTGGTCGACACGATGTCCGGCGACGACACCCTCGTCATCCCGAACACCGAGCGCGAGCTCGTGAAGCCGCAGCCCGGCAAGAGCCTCGAGCTGACGATCGACATCGACACCCAGTACGCCGTGCAGCGCATGGTCACCGACTACGCCAAGAAGTCGGGCGCCAAGACCGCCTCCGCCGTCGTGCTGGACAGCCGCACCGGCGAGATCATCGCCATGGCCAACGACAAGACCTACGACCCCACCGACTTCGGCAAGGCCTCCGAGGACCAGAAGCGCAACGCGGCGGTGTCCTCCAGCTTCGAGCCGGGCTCGGTGAACAAGATCGTCACGGCTGCCGCGGCCGTCGAGTACGGCCTGTTCAAGCCGGACGACGTGCTGCAGGTGCCCGGTTCGTTGAAGGTCGCCGACCGCACGATCAGGGACGCCTGGACCCACAGCACCGTGCCCATGTCGTTCACCGGTGTGTTCGCGAAGTCCTCGAACGTCGGCACGCTGCTCGCCGCCCAGGAGGTCGGCAAGGAGCGCTACGCCGAGATGCTGCAGAAGTTCGGCCTGGGCAAGCGCACCCAGTCCGGTGTGCCCGCCGAAGAGGCCGGTGTCGTGCCGCCGCTGAACCAGTGGTCCGGCTCGACCTTCGGCAACCTGCCGATCGGCCAGGGCCTCTCGATGACGTTGCTGCAGATGACCGGCATGTACCAGGCCATCGCGAACGACGGCCTCCGCATCCCGCCGCGCCTGATCCGCGCCGAGATCGGCGAGGAGGGCGCCCGTTCCGAGAAGCAGCGCCCGGAAGGCGTCCGCGTGGTGTCGCCGGAGACCGCGAAGACCGTGCGCGACATGTTCCGCTCGGTCACGCAGTCCGACCCGCGGGACGCGAACCAGAACGGGACCGGCAAGGCGGCCGCCCTGCCCGGCTACCAGATCGCGGGCAAGACCGGCACGGCCCAGCAGATCGACCCGGTCTGCAAGTGCTACTCGCAGTCCGAGTACTGGATCACGTTCGCCGGCATCCTGCCCGCCGACAATCCGCGCTACGTCGTCGGCATCATGCTCGACGGGCCGCACGGCACTCAGTTCAGCGCGTCGGCGGCGCCGTTGTTCCACGACATCGCGGCCTACCTGACCCAGCGGTTCCAGGTGCCGATGTCGGCCGAGCAGACGCCGTTCGTGCAACTGCAGATGTAGATCATTTGTGCGGATGAGCATTGTTGGTGATGCTCGCATTTTTTGCAAGTGATTTGAGACACGCCCAGGCGTGAAGTGTGAGACGATTCCCCATTGTTCTGATTAACAGTGAAAATCGTCATATAGATCGCCCGAAATGAGACACATTTCATCCCGTCTAATACTCCGAAATCGGTGTGCAAGACGAGATGGGGTTTGTCGTGCGTTTCTGGCGTGCTTTGATCTTGGTCTGCCTGCTGGCGGTGACGGTGGTTCCCGCAGCTCAGGCAGAAGAAGTTGACTCGACCGCAAAGTCGTTCTGGCTGCACATGAACAGCACGCCGACGACCGATGAAATGATCACCGCCGAAGCTTCCCGGCGCTCGTACGTGGTGCTCAACGCCTGGGAAGCCGATCTTGCCGCGAAGCTCAAGGCGGCCAACCCGAAGATCCAGACGTTCGTCTACAAAGACCTCTCCTCGACCCGCAGCTATGCGTGTTCGAACGGTGTCGACGACGCCGATCTCCCCACAGGCGTCGGTTACTGCGAGGCCTCGAACAATCACTCCGAGTGGTTTCTTCAGGACCCGAACGGTCAGCGATTCGAGTACGACGGATATGAGGGCCACTGGCAGATGGACGTCGGCAACACCGACTACCAGAACGCCTGGGCCGACGACGTGATCGCGTCGAGCAAAGCGTTCGACGGCGTCTTCATGGACAACGCCCTGTTCGCCTGCGACACCTACCACGAGGGCGTCTGCCCCTCGAAGTACCCGACGGACGAGTCGATGCGCGACGCCTACCGCGCCATGCTGGCCAACACCAGGCAGAAGTTCGTCGACGCGAACCTCAAAACCATCGCGAACCTGTCCAACGCCCGCCTCTACGACGGCGCCTGGGACAGCTACGTCGAGCACCTGGACGGCGGATTCGACGAGTGGTGGCTGACCTTCGGCGACAACGACCTGCTGTCCGAGTACGAGCAGGGCTGGGGCCGCCAGGTCGCCGAGATCGCCGCCAACGAGGCCAAGGGCAAGATCACCCTGGTCCAACCGCACCACAGCGGCGCCGACCAACCCTTCCGCTACGCCTACGCGAGCTACCTGCTGGCCGCCGGCTCCCACGCGGCGATCTCCGAGATCCAGGAGACCGACCGCTACGGCAACGCCTCCGAGTGGCGCCCCGAATACGACTGGAACCTCGGCGCCCCGCTGGGCGAGCACCACGAGGTGGCCCCCAACGTGCACGAGCGCGACTTCGAATGCGGCACCGTCATCGTCAACGCCAACCGCACGGGCAGCGCCGCGGTCACCGTCCGCCTCGCCACCACCCAGCTCAACGAGAAGGGCGCCTCAGTCCGCGCGGTCTCCCTGAAGGGCACGACCGGCACGATCCTCCGCAAGCCCTGCTAGGCCCACCGGGGCTGCTCGCCGGTGATGCCCCAGATCAACTGCTCGAGCGGGTCGGGGTCCGCCATCCGCATGTCGATGGTGGACCACACCCGTAGAAAGCCGGGGAGTTCGGGATCGCCGTCTATGCCGTCGAGGATCACCGGGATGACCCGCCGGTTGCGGTTGCGCGCGGACCAGTCGTTGATGAGCTCCATTTCGGCTTCGTGCCACGGCCCAGGCCCGGAGGGCCCGATCAGCACCGCCGCCGACCGGCTCTTCGCGATGCCGTTCGCCATCTCCTGCTGCCACCGCGATCCGGGCTGGATCGCGCGGACGTCCAGCCAAGGCAGGATTCCGCGCGCCTCCAGCCGCCTCGCGATCTCCAGCACCAGCGGCTTGTCCTTGGTGTTGTGGCACAGGAACACGTCGTAGTCCTCGGCCTCCCGCTTGCCCTTCAGGGTGGTCGCGGCGACGTCCTGGTCGCGCTGCGCGTTGGCGTTGGAGTTCATCTCGGCGACAGCCGGCCGAACGTCGGGCTGCTCCTCGTCGAGGATCGGGATGACCGCGTCGCAGATCTGGCAGGTCACCGTCGTCATTCCGCGTCCGAGCCGGCGCTGCACGACCTCGTCGTCGATCGCGTAGTTGCAGGGCTCGCACCGGCGAACCCGGCGCATGAAGACGGTGTCGGCGGCCGCGCGCTGGTCCAGATGTTCCACGACGTAGGCCTCGAACTGCCTGCGCACGATCGGCTGAGCGTCTTCGTAGAACAGCGCCAGCTCAGCCCTGCCTTCTGCGATCTCGTGGATCGCCATTCCGCACATTCCTCCCGCGCTCGCGCGGTAGGAGGCCGAGTTGCGGTACATCGGGCCGCGCTGAAACAGCCTCGAGTGCGACAACCGCACCGCGAGGGTCGCGTAGATCGAGGACAGGTCGCCGTCGAAGGTGAACACCACGTCCAGTCCCAGCGTCAGCGGAACGTCCGGCCGTTCCCTGGTGAACTGGGACGGGAAGATCAGGTCGACTTCCTTGTCGGTGACTTCCTTCAGCGCGATCTCGCGCCGAAGCAGTTCCTCCACGACCGTGATCAGCAGGATCCGTTCCTGTTGCTTGTTCGTGAGTCTGTCGGACTCGGGCATTCGGAATCTGCCTTCGAGCACGTTCGACTCCGACACGAAGCCGAGGCCGTCCGGCTCGTCCTTCGCGGCCTGCACCAATGATGACGCGTAGGCGTCGAGGAGTTCAGGGCGCAGCAGCACGTAGTCGCCGAACGCCATCCGCCGCACCACACCGACGCCTTCCAGCCGGCCGAGGCATGCCGAGAACCCGTCCGCGAGGTCTTCCGGCCGTGTTTCGTCCTGCCGCACCCTTCTGAAGGTGTGCAGCAGATCGTCCACAGTGGTCAGAATGCGACCCTGCTTCTTCTCCTCCAGCAAGAAGTCCTTGATCTCCTGGAACAACGCGGTCGAACTGATCGCCGGCACCGCGTCCCAGTCGATCGCGTTTCGGACCGTGGTGATCAGATCGCCTACGCCCCAGCCCTCCTTCGCGCTGGTCTCCAGATATCCGTCGAAGCCCAGCTCTTGGACGGTCTGCTCGATCCTCGTCTTGTTCACGCCTGGCGTGCCGCGGTCTGCCCTGGCCGCGACCAGGTAGGTGCGCAACCTCACCGCCGCCGCTCCGTCCAGCTTCCTGGCTTGTGCCAACGCCCGGCTCCAGTACCGCACGCCTGCGAACGGGTCGGTCTCGCTGCGGGCGTCGAACACCACCAGTGCCACCGCCACCTCGTTGAGGTGCAGTTGGTGGACCATCCGGTAGCCGGGCTGCCCCGCCAGGTCCCAGATCAGGGATTCTCTCGTCTCCGTTTCGCCGGACAGCGTGGTGGCGTACGACTTGTCGAACGTCCACACGTTGCGGCCGTGCGTCGACTCGGTCGGTTCGAACGGCTGACCGCTCAGCACGAGGCCGAGCCCGGACTTGCCCACTCCGGTGTCACCGACGAGCACGATCTTCGCGTTCGAGTACCGGCGTGCGTTTGCGGCCGCTCCGATCGTGCCGAGCACGCGGTGATCAAGGCGGACGATGTCGACACCATTGCCGTTCTTCACCGCCAGCAGTGGTTCCGCGGGGTGGAAGGCAAGTCCGCCTCTGCGGCTGATGTCCTCTCGCGGCAACACCGCGACGCACTGCCAGTCACGGCTGCGCCAGATCCGGACCGTGTTGTCCGTCGACATCGATGCGAGATAGCGGCCGTCTGGAGAGAACCTGGCACAGACGACGCGCTTCGTGTGCCCCTCCAGCACGGCAGAAGCCTTGTCGGCGCCGAGAACGTGGATCTCGACGTCCGTGCCGTCCCGCGATGCCACCGCTGCCAGTCCGTCCGGCAGATGGAAGTCCAGCGTGTCGGTACCGAAGTGGTGGGTCTCGCGCTGAGGCGTCGTCACGGCGAATCGGTGCACACCGCGGGCATCCCCGGTCCAGATGTGCTCCCCGTCCTTCGACCACCGCGGTTTCAGCTGATAGGGCGTCCGCCCTGGGCGTTGGGCGGAGAAGAGGAAGACTTCTCGCTGGTGTCCCGTCGCGACATCGATGGTCCACAACGCTCCATCGTCGAGCAGGGCGAGTGTGGCGCCATCGGGAGACCAGCAGATTCTTGTGCCGCTTTCGACGCGGCACAGCACCCGCGTCGTGTACCCGCTTCCGAAACTTGCGAGCAACACGTGGTGGACCGGGCTGTTCTTCTTCGCGTCGAGGAGCTTCTTCCGCTGCACGATCGCGGCTATCGGACGGGTCGGATGCCACGCGACGTCCGAGGCCCGCGGGAAGTCGAGGACGTGCTTCGCCGGTGACTCGGCGGCGAGCTGCCAACACGCGAGGACTCCGCCGGAGTTGGCCGTCAGCAACCCGCCGTCGGACGACCAGGTGACCTGGCCGATTGCTTTCTCACCCGAGACGAGCGCTCGGTGGACGACCTCGACGCCCATCGGCTCCATGTCCGGATCGAGGAGGACTTCTCGTCCCGCCGAGGCGCGATGTGCACGCCGACTCATCACCTCGCCCTCGATCAGGACCGAGGACCGCATCGAACGCAGACCTGTGTCGTCGAGCCCTACCGACCACAGGTCGGTCAGACTCTTCGACACCGCGGGACTGACTCGCATCACCTCGTCCGCCGGCTGGATGAACAGTCGCAACAGCACCAGGTTCGCGGAATACGCTGCCAGGGAACGGATGTGGTCCGGCGCGGTGGGCTGGTAGTCCGAGTAGAGGTACGTGCTCTGTCGCGTGCGGTACTCGCGGAGCAATTCGTGCAGGACCTGCGTCAGCTCGTCACGTTTCCCGGCCGGCATCCTCTCCGTCAGCTGCGACACGAACGTCAACGTCGACGGGCGCAGTGCCAGAGGATGGTGGGACAGCAGCGCGAACAGCAGGTCGTCTTCCGGCGGACTGGTGCGTCGCGCCGAGGCCGCCGTGACATCCAGCTTCTCCACGACGAAGGCGGCGATCCGGTACTCGGCGAACGTCGCCGGCCCCGTCTCGAGATCCCGAAGCACGTCTGCGGGCGGGCCGGAGGCTCGGTGGCCGAGAGCGTCGAGATCGGCACGGAGATCGGCTTCGGACATCGGTCGCCAGCCGCGGTTGAGCTTGCCCAACGCGGCGATAGCGAGGTGCGACGCCTTGTCAGCTGACTGTGCCGAGATACCGAGGTAGAGGTCCGCGACGGTCAAGGCTTTCGTCTGGAGTGGCACCGCCGGGTTGGTCAGCAGCACCGCGAGCATTGCCAGCGACAACGGGCTTCGGGCCAGCTCCACTCGCGCGAGCACGTCGTCGAGCCTCAGCGGGCGTCGCCTCGTGTCGCTGTCGGCCCGGTTCCACCTCTCGACCCACTGGGCGATTTGGGTGTCGTCGAGTTCCGCGAGCTGCACCACCGGCGTGCCGTCCGGGATGAGCACCTGGTCCACGAACGAGGTCCGGCAGGAGACCACCACCGCCACCGGACGGCCGCGCTGAAGCTCGGCTTGCTGGAACCGGACGACCTCGTCGAGGTAGGTGCTGGGTCGCCCGGAGGTCGTCGGCATCTCGTCCAAGCCGTCCAGCACGACCACACGGATGCGATCCTCACCGAGATCGCTCCACCCGACTCGTCCTTCGGTGTGGTCCTGCAGGGCCAGTTCGACCTGCTCGACCACGGAGACCGATGGCGGTCGACCGCAACGGAACGGTGACCACGGTGAACCCGCTGTCCGGAATGCGGGCGGCGATCACCTTCGTCAGCATCGACTTGCCTGAACCAGGTCCGCCGATCATCAGCAGAGGAGCCCGGGAGGACTCGCTGCTCGTGAAATGACGGGTGAGCAGGGTGTGCAGGCCGGACTGCCGGGGGACCTCGGATGACCACCAGCTGTCGCTGGCGAGGAGTGCCAACGGACCTGCCGTGATCATGCGGTAGCACAGCTGGACGAAAACGTCTTCGAACGTGGGAAGATCCGCGTCGCCGAGCAGGTGCTCCTCGAGCAAAGCGTTGTTGAGCCTGGTCAACGTTGTGCGGGCATCCCGGTGGAAGTCAGCCTGGGCATCGTGCCCGAATGTCGATTCGAGCTGGTCGAGCGACTCCTGCGACGGGTCCGCCCACACCGCGAATTCAGGTATCCGCGTCGCGCATGACCGGTAGTCCGCCTCATACCGGGTCGCCACCGTCCAAGGGAATCGGACCTCCAGCAGCGCCTTGCTCGTGTTGACGGGATTCGACCTCTTCAGCGCCCGATGAACCCGCTCGGCCCGGTCTGCCGCCCATCTCACGATGTTCTGGAGGCTGTCGGCGAAGTCCCGTGCCGAAGGTGCGGGCACATCGTCGGAATACAGGTGTGAGACGAACGAGTGGTCTTCCTGATGCCAAACTTCGCCGTCAGGAGCGCACAGATCATCGACGTCGGCCAGGGTTTCGCGGATCGACTCGAAGAACGCCCTCGCCACCAGCACCGTGTGAACGGCGGCAACCGTCTCAAGGCGCACCAGCCCGCGCAGAGACGGTAACTGCTGGGTTGTGCGTGCCATGGCCTCCCGTAGCAGTTCCGAAAGCTCGCCACCCTCGATCCAGCCGTACAGGCCGTGCATCGACTGCTGGATCGAGGTGCCGGAAAGCACCTGCCCCAGCAGCGCGTCAACGGTCCTCAACCACGTTTCGTCGTCGCGGCCCAAGGTGTACAAGGCACCCCGGAGTGTGGTCGCGGCATGCAGCGGCATCACGCCATGCTAGAGAACGGCGTACGCGCCCGAACGACGCTTGCTCAGGGCTTCACCCGGTCGTCGTGCATCGGCTCAGGCCGAGCCACCAGCACCGGACAAGAAGCGTGATAAAGCGCGGCACGAGTGATCAGCCCAACCCCGTCGTGCTGCCCACCCCGCCCCACCACCACGAGATCGGAGTCCAAAGCGGCCAACGCCTCGTGCGGATGCCGGGACTCGACCAGAACCTCGGGAGTCAGCTCCGGAGCCGTGGTGCGCAGGAACAGCACGGCACGCCGGACGGCTGCCTCGTCGCGCGGCACCGACACGCCGTGCTGGGCCGGCGGGTGGACGTGCAGCAGGCGCAGGTGCGCTCGGCGGGTGCGGCAGAGTTCGACCGCGCGCCGCAGCACGACCGGGTCCTCGCACCCGCCGACGGCAGCGGTGATCCAGCCGTACTCGCCGCGGATGGCCGGGGGTCGTCCGCGCACCACTACGACGCCGCACCGCGCGCGGCGCAACACCGGGAGGACGAGGGAACCCAGACCCAGGCTGCGGTGCTGTTCGCCCTTGCACCCCAAGACCAAGGTCGCGCTGGAGTCCGACGCCCTCACCAGTGCGGCCACCGGGTCGTCACCGCTCGGGCGGAAGTGGGCGGTGAGCATGGGGAGTCGTTCCAGGACTCGCTGGACCGTCGTGTCGCCGGGGTCCGCGAGGTACACCTGGAGGTCCGTCCGGAGTGACCACGCGTGGCGCGCGGCCCACTCGAAAGCGTGATACGCGGATTCGGAAGTGTCGACCCCGACCGTCACGGAACGACTGAAATCCGGTGCCCAGAAGGAAAACCTCCTGGGTTCCACCGCCGTGCTCGTTTTCATCGCCGCCTCCTGCCGCCCTCTACCTCACCGCGCCCGCACAACTGACCACAGGGCCCAAAGTCACAAAGCACGCAGGAACTTGTTCGGCCGGACGGGCTCGCTCGTGAAGACCAGCGAAGACGTCCACTCGAACGGCCCATCGGTGCAGATCATCACCCGATTGCCAACGCGCCGCTCGACCACTCTGTGTACGCCGGTAGCCTCTTGCCCGTGCCTGCCAAGCTCGAGGGCAAGGTCGCGACCGCCCCGCCCCGCCCCAACACCGTTCGCCCTGCTTCCGTGGCTGCCCTGGCTGCGGTCGCCGACGTGCACCTGACCCGGCCGGCGCATGCCGACGTCCAGGTGACGGGGGTGACGCTGCGTGCACAGCACGTGGTCCCCGGAGACCTCTACGCCGCGCTGCCCGGCGCGCGCGTGCACGGTGCCGACTTCGCCGAGACGGCGTTGGCCAACGGTGCTGTCGCGGTGCTCACGGACGAGGCCGGTGCCGCGCGCGAGGCCCTCAAGGACGTGCCCGTGCTGATCCACCCGCGCCCGCGTGAGGTCGTGGGGCTGCTCGCCGCGCACGTCTACGGCCAGCCGTCGACGAAGATCAAGCTCTGGGGGGTCACCGGCACGTCCGGCAAGACCACCACCACCTACATGATCGAGTCCGTGCTCAAGGCCGCCGGGAAGAACACCGGCCTGATCGGCACGGTCGGCACGCGCATCGGCGACGTGCGGCTCGACAGCTCGCACACCACGCCCGAGGCGCCTGACCTGCAGGCGTTGTTCGCGGTCATGGCCGAGCGCGGTATCACCGACGTCGCGATGGAGGTGTCGAGCCACGCGCTCGAACTGGGCCGCGTCGCCGCCACCGAGTTCGAGATCGGCGCGTTCACGAACCTCAGCCAGGACCACCTCGACTTCCACGCCTCGATGGAGGAGTACTTCGAGGTCAAGGCGCAGCTGTTCGACGGCCGCGCGCGCAAGGAGGTCGTCTGCGTCGACGGCGAGTGGGGCGAGCGGCTGGTCAAGGACTCGACGATCACCGTCGCCACGACCAAGCCCGCCACCTGGACCGCGAGCAACGTCGAGGTGAGCGCGACCGGTGAGCAGACGTTCACCGCGCACGGGCCCGTGGGCGACATCGAGATCCACCTGCCGCTCGCCGGCAGCTTCAACGTCGCGAACGCCCTGCTCGCGATCGCCTGCCTGCACGCGGAGGGCATCTCCAGCGATGCCATCGCCGCAGGTCTGAGCAGCGTCCAGGTCCCCGGCCGCATGCAGCGCGTCGACGAGGGCCAGGACTTCACCGCCGTCGTCGACTACTCGCACAAGCCCGCCGCCGTCGCGCTCGCGCTGGACGCGGTCAGGGCCAAGACCGACGGCCGGGTGATCATCGTGCTGGGCTGCGGCGGTGACCGCGACCGGGCCAAGCGCCCGCTGATGGGGGAAGCCGCCGCGCAACGCGCCGAGGTGTTGATCATCACCGATGACAACCCGAGGAGCGAAGACGCGTCCTCCATTCGGGCCGCCATGCGCGAAGGCGCCCTCGCCACCGAGAACCGGGGCGAGGTGCTGGAGATCGGCGACCGGAGGCTCGCGATCGAGAAAGCCGTCGAGCTCGCACGTCCGGGCGATGTCGTCGTGGTGGCAGGCAAGGGGCACGAGACGGGACAGGAGATCGCCGGCGTGATCCACCCGTTCTCGGACGTCGAGACGCTGACCGCCGCGATCAGAAAGGCTCACCGTTGATCGCACTCACGCTCGCCGAGATCGCCAAGATCGTCGGCGGACGGCTGCACGCAACCGATGGCACCCCGGTCGTCACGGGTTCCATCGAGTTCGACACCCGCAAGGTCACCGAGGGCGGCCTCTTCCTGGCGCTGCCCGGTGAGCGCGTGGACGGCCACGACTTCGCCGCCCAGGCCGTGGCGCAGGGCGCCGCCGGGGTGCTGGCCGGCCGCGAGGTCGACGCCCCCGCGGTGATCGCGCCGCCGGTGGAGACCAAGCACGCCAACGCTTACGTGCTCGCCGGCGACAAGACCGGCGAGGGCGCGGCGGTGCTGGCGGCGCTGGCCAAGCTCGCCCGGTACGTCACGGACCAGATCGAGGGCCTCACGATCGTCGGCGTCACCGGTTCGGCCGGGAAGACGTCCACGAAGGACCTGATCGCGCAGGTGCTGCGGCCGGTCGGGGACGTGATCGCGCCGCCGGAGTCGTTCAACAACGAGCTCGGCCACCCGTGGACCGCACTGCGCGCCACCGACGACACCAAGTTCCTCGTGCTGGAGCTGTCCGCCCGCGGCATCGGCCACATCGCGAACCTCTGCGAGATCGCGCCGCCGAAGTTCGGTGCCGTGCTGAACGTCGGCACCGCGCACCTCTCCGAGTTCGGTTCGCGTGAGGGCATCGCGCAGGGCAAGGGCGAGCTGATCGAGGCGCTGCCGGAAGACGGCGTCGCGATCCTCAACGCCGACGACCCGCTGGTCGCGGGCATGGCGAGCCGCACGAAGGCCAAGGTCGTCCTGGTCGGGGAGAACAAGAACGCGGACGTCCGCGCCGAGAACATCGAACTGGACGAGCAGGCCCGCGCGAGCTTCACGCTGAAGACCGCCCAGGGCGACGCGCAGGTCAAGCTCGCGCTCAACGGCCTGCACCAGGTCGGCAACGCGCTGGTGGCCGCCGCCATCGCACTCGAACTGGGCGCCACGCCCGCCGAGGTCGCCGAACGACTGGGCGCCGCGGAACGGGTTTCCGCGCACCGCATGGTGATCACCGACCGGGCCGACGGCGTGACGATCGTCGACGACGCCTACAACGCGAACCCGGACTCGGTGCGGGCGGCGTTGAAGGCGCTCGCGACGATCTCGCGCGCCACCACGCCCGCCCGCCGCAGCTGGGCCGTGCTCGGCCCGATGGCGGAGCTCGGTGACGACGCGGTGCGTGAGCACGACGAGATCGGCCGCCTCGTGGTGCGGTTGGACATCAGCAAGCTGGTCGTCATCGGAGACGCGGCCCGCGCGATGCACCAGGGTGCGCACCTGGAAGGATCTTGGGGGGAAGAGTCCGTCCTGGTGCCGGACGCGGACGCGGCGATCACGTTGCTGCGCGCGGAACTCCGGCCCGGTGACGTCGTGCTGGTCAAGGCATCCAACGCCTACCGCCTGTGGCGCATCGCCGAGGCCCTGCTGGAGGCAGGAACCAAGTGAAGAGCATCCTGATCGCGGCAGCGATCGCACTCGCCGTGTCGATCCTGCTGACGCCCTACCTGATCAAGGTCTTCTCGCGGCAGGGCTTCGGCCAGGAGATCCGCGAGGACGGTCCGCAGCACCACAAGACCAAGCGCGGCACGCCGACCATGGGTGGCCTCGCCATCCTGATCGCGATCTGGGCCGGTTATCTCGGCACGCACCTGGTGAACTCCATGTCGGCCTCGGCGTCCGGGCAGACCCCGACCGCGTCCGGCCTGCTCGTGCTGATGCTGACGACGTCGCTGGGGCTCGTCGGCTTCCTCGACGACTTCATCAAGATCCGCAAGTCGCGCAACCTGGGCCTGAACAAGACCGCGAAGCTGGTCGGCCAGTTCCTCGCGACGATCACGTTCGCGATCCTGGTGATGCAGTTCCCGAACAAGGAAGGCCTGACGCCCGCGTCGGTCAACCTGTCGTTCGTCCGCGACATCACCGTGGTCTCGTTCGGCGTCGTCGGGTTCGTCGTCTTCTGCTACGGCATGGTCGCGGCCTGGTCGAACGCCGTGAACCTGACCGACGGCCTCGACGGCCTCGCTGGCGGCTCGTCGGCGATGGTGTTCGGCACGTACGTGGTGATCTCGTTCTGGCAGTGGCGCTGGAGCTGTGCCACCTACTCCGTCGTGGGCTGCTACGACGTGCGCGACCCGCTGGACCTGGCGGTGATCGCCTCGGCGGCGATGGCGGGCTGCATCGGCTTCCTCTGGTGGAACGCCGCTCCCGCGAAGATCTTCATGGGTGACACCGGGTCGCTCGCGCTCGGCGGCCTCGTCGCCGGCCTCGCGATCGCCACCCGCACCGAGCTGCTGATGATCGTCATCGGTGGTCTGTTCGTGGTCGAGGCCCTGTCGGTGGCGTTGCAAGTCGCGGTCTTCCGCACCTCACGACGGCGTCTTTTCCGAATGGCACCGTTCCACCACCACTTCGAGCTCGCGGGCTGGGCGGAAACCACGGTCATCATCCGGTTCTGGTTGATGGGCGGTATCTGCTGCATGTTCGGGCTCGGCGTGTTCTACAGCGAGTGGCTGACGGGCGGATTCTAGGACTATGACCAAACTGGCCGGAACAAAAGTGCTGGTCGCCGGTGCTGGAGTGACCGGTCGGTCCGCCGCGGAGGCGTTGCTCGCGGCGGGCGCTGAGGTCGTGGTGACGGACTCGTCGCCGGAACGGCTGGCCGCGCTGGAGACCCTGCTCGAAGGCGTCGAACTGGTGCCGGGGCTCATCGAGCCGCCGGCCGGCACGTCGCTGGTCGTCACGAGCCCCGGCTGGCAGCCGTCGAGCCCGCTGCTCGCGGCCGCCGCGTCGGCGGGCATCGAGGTGATCGGCGAGGTCGAGCTGGCCTGGCGGATGGCCGCCGAACTGGCCGACCCGCCGGTGTGGCTCGCGGTGACCGGCACGAACGGCAAGACCACGACGGTCGGCATGCTGGAGTCGATCCTGCACGCCGCCGGTGCGGACGCCGTGGCCTGCGGAAACGTCGGGCTGCCGGTGGTGGACGCGCTGCTGGCGGGGCGCCGGGTGCTCGCGGTGGAGCTGTCGAGCTTCCAGCTGCACTGGGCACCGTCGGTGCGGCCGCAGGCGGGCGCGCTGCTCAACCTCGCCGAGGACCACCTCGACTGGCACGGCGGCATGAAGCCGTACGCGCAGGCCAAGGCCCGGATCCTCACCGGTGAGGTGGCGATCGGCTGGCTCGACGACGATCTCGTCGTCGATCTGCTGCGGGAGTCCCCGGCCCGTGATCGCGTCGGGTTCACGCTGGAGGAGCCCGCGGCGGGCCAGCTCGGCGTGCGGGACGGCTGGCTGGTCGACCGGGCGTTCGCCGACGACGAGCCGCTGATCGAGGTCTCGAAGATCCGCCCGGCCGGTCCGCCCGGCATCGCGGACGCACTCGCCGCAACGGCACTGGCGCGCGCGTACGGCGTGCCGTCCGAGGCGGTGCGGGAGGGCTTGGAGAGGTTCGAACCGGCGGCGCACCGTGCGGTGCTCGTCGCGGTGGATGGCGCTGATATCCAATATATCAACGACTCGAAGGCGACGAATCCGCACGCCGCGGTGGCGTCGCTGCGGGCGTTCGACAGCGTCGTCTGGATCGCCGGTGGACTGTTGAAGGGCGCGTCGGTCGAGGCGATGGTCCGGGCCGAGGCGCACCGGCTGCGTGGCGCGGTGCTGATCGGCCAGGATCGGCAGGTCATCGCGGACGCGCTGGCGCGACAC
This sequence comes from Lentzea alba, assembly GCF_011067745.1. Classification (GTDB taxonomy): domain Bacteria; phylum Actinomycetota; class Actinomycetes; order Mycobacteriales; family Pseudonocardiaceae; genus Lentzea; species Lentzea alba. The sequence continues at coordinate 170,426 of NZ_JAAMPJ010000001.1, read as the reverse complement.
GCGCCGAATGTCCCCGTTCGTGTGCTTGACACAGGGGACGATGAACCCATGACCGTCGCGGTACGGGCTGCTCAGGAACTTGCGAGGCCGGGGGACACCGTGCTGCTCGCGCCGGCGGCGGCCTCCATGGACATGTTCACCGACTACGCCCATCGCGGGCAGGCCTTCACGGCCGCGGTGCAGGAGCTCATCGGCCGATGAGCGTCGTCGCGGAGAAGACGAGGTCGAAGCGCAAGGTGCGGCCCGCGGGTCGCATCACGTCGTTGCGCGGCGGTCTGACCGCGTGGCTGAGCCGGCCGCTTGCCGACTTCCACCTGCTGCTCGCGATCTTCGGCATGCTCACCGTGCTCGGCCTGGTGATGGTGCTGTCGGCATCGGCGCCGGGACAGGTCGCGTCGGGTGTGTCCGCCTACAGCGTGTTCCAGAAACAGCTGATCTACGTCTGCGTCGGCGCGGTGCTGTTCTGGCTGGTGCTGCGGTTCCCGCTGCGCCGGCTGCGGCACATGTCCACGGCCGCGATGGGCATCGGCGTGCTGCTGCTGGCCCTGGTGCTGTCTCCGCTGGGCGACGTCCGCGGTGGTGCCAAGTCGTGGTTCACCGTCGGGCCGATCTCGTTCCAGCCGATCGAGGCCGTGAAACTCGCATTGGCGTTGTGGGGCGCGCACGTCCTGGTCACCAAACGCGCGTTGCTGTCGCAGTACCGGCATCTGCTGGTGCCGGTCGTGCCGGTCGCGATGCTGGTGTTCGCGCTGGTCATGCTGCAGCCCGATCTCGGCGGCACGATCACGCTCGGCGTGGTGCTGATCAGCCTGCTGTGGTTCGTGGGCGCGCCGATGCGGTTGTTCGGCGTGATCGCCGGTGGCGCGGTGGCGGGTGCTGTCGTGCTCGCGATCGGCGCGACGTACCGGCTGCAGCGCGTGACGTCGTTCCTCGACCCGAACGCCGACCCGCAGGGAGCGGGTCTGCAGGCCCGGCAGGCGATGTTCGCGCTCGCCGAGGGCGGCCTGTTCGGCAAGGGGCTCGCGCAGGGCAGTTCGCAGTGGCGGTACCTGCCCAACGTCGAGTCGGACTTCATCTTCGCGGTGATCGGCGAGGAGCTCGGGTTCGTCGGGTGCGCGCTGGTGCTGGCGCTGTTCGGCGGGCTCGCGTGGGTCGGCCTGCGGGTCGCCTCGCGCAACACCGACCCGTGGATCCGAATCGTGTCCGCGACGCTGACGGTGTGGCTGGTCGCGCAGGCCGCGATCAACATCGGCTACGTCGTGCGGCTGCTGCCGGTCACCGGCATCACGCTGCCGATGATCTCCTCCGGCGGCACCTCGGTCGTCATGACCATGATCGTGTTCGGCATCCTCGCGAACTGCGCCCGGCACGAACCCGAGGCCGTGGCGGCGCTGCGGTCGCTCGGCCCCGGCCGGGTCGGCGGGCTGCTCAAGCTGCCCGCACCCGAGGCGTACCGGCCGCCGCCCAAGCGCAAGCCGGTCCGCCCGTCCACACCTCCGCGCGCACCGGGCAGACGCACCGCGCAACTTCCGGTCGTCGACGAACGTCGTATGGCTGGCAGGTCCGCACCGCCGTCGGAGTACCGTCGCCGCGAAACGCGGCGGGTGAACCAGAGCCGTTCAGAACAAGGCCGGTCGACCCGCGGTCGCGGGCGATACAACTGAGAAGTTCGAAGTCGAAACCAATCTCCGGAGGCAAGTCTTGACCGGGCACCCTGCCCCCAGTGGTCCGTGCGTCGTGGTCGCAGGCGGTGGCACTGCGGGACACATCGAGCCGGCACTGGCGCTGGCCGACGCGGTCATGCGGCTGCGACCGGACGCACGCGTCGTCGCGCTCGGCACCGAACGCGGCCTGGAGACCAAGATCGTGCCGGCCCGCGGCTACCAGCTGGAGCTGATCCCGCCGGTGCCGATGCCGCGCAAGCCGACTTTGGACCTGCTGAAGCTGCCGCTGAACGTGCGCGGCGCCGTGAAGCAGACCCGTGAGGTGCTGGAGCGGGTGGGCGCGGACGTCGTCGTCGGCTTCGGCGGTTACGTGGCGCTGCCCGCGTACCTCGCCGCGCGTGGCCGCGTGCCGATCGTGGTGCACGAGGCGAACGCCAAGGCCGGTCTCGCGAACAAGGTCGGCGCCAAGTTCGCCGAGCACGTCGCGGCGGCCGTGCCGGACTCCGGCCTGACGGACGCGCAGATCATCGGCATCCCGCTGCGCCACTCGATCACGACCCTGAACCGCGCCGCGCTGCGCGCCGAGGCCCGCCGGTTCTTCGGCCTAGACCCGAACGCGCCGGTCCTGCTCGTGTTCGGTGGCTCGCAGGGTGCGCGCTCGATCAACGAGGCGGTGGCGCCCGTCGCGGCCGAGTTCGCCCGCGCGGGCGTTGGCGTGCTGCACGCGTACGGCCCGAAGAACAACATTGCCGTGCAGCAGGTTCCGGGCGCACCGGCGTACGTGCCGGTGCCGTACCTGGAGCGCATGGACCTGGCGTACGCCGCCGCGGACGCCGTGCTGTGCCGCTCGGGCGCGATGACCGTCGCCGAGGTGTCGGCCGTCGGCCTGCCCGCAGTGTTCGTGCCGCTGCCGCACGGCAACGGCGAACAGGCCCTGAACGCCGGACCCGTCGTCTCCGCCGGCGGTGGCGTGCTGGTGCCGGACGAGGAGCTGACGCCGCAGAAGGTCGCGTCGCTGGTCGTGCCGCTGATGGCGGACCGCCACCGGCTGGCGCAGATGTCCGCGGCGACGCTCGGCACCGGCCGTCGCGAGGCCGACGAGATCCTGGCCCGCACCGTGTTGGATGTGATCAAGAAGTGAGCCTCGAGCGCGTACATCTCGTCGGCATCGGTGGTGCCGGCATGAGCGGCATCGCCCGCATCCTGCTCGCGCGCGGCGTGCAGGTGTCCGGTTCGGACGCCAAGGACTCGCGGACCGTGCTGGCACTGCGCGCCCAGGGCGCGCGGATCGCCGTCGGACACGACGCCGCCAACCTGGACCAGCTGGTCGGCGGTGCGACCGAGGTCGTGGTGTCGACCGCGATCCGGGAGTCGAACCCGGAGTACGCCGCTGCCCGCGAGCGTGGCATCACCGTGCTGCGGCGCGCCGAGGCCCTTGCCGCGCTGATGGAAGACCACCGGGTCGTGTGTGTCGCCGGCACGCACGGCAAGACGTCGACCACGTCGATGCTGACCGTCGCACTGCAGCACTGCCGGTTGGACCCGTCGTTCGCCATCGGTGGCGACCTGAACGAGTCCGGTGCCAACGCCCACCAGGGCACCGGTGGGGTGTTCGTGGCCGAGGCCGACGAGTCCGACGGCTCGTTCCTGTTCTTCTCGCCGTCGGTCGCCGTCGTGACCAACGTCGAGGCGGACCACCTCGACCACCACGGCACCGTTGAGGCGTACACGGCCGTGTTCGACTCGTTCCTGGAACGGATCGTGCCGGGCGGTGTGCTCGTGTCCTGTGTGGACGATCCTGGTGCCGCACGGCTGATCGCCGAGGCTCGCGCGCGCGGGATTCGGGTGCGCGAGTACGGGCGCACTGCGTCCGACGCGCGGATCGTCGACTACAAGCCGTTCGAGTCCGGTGGCCTGGCGTCGGTCGAGATCGACGGTGTGGCTGTCGAGGTTCGTGTCGCGGTGCCGGGTGAGCACATGGCGTTGAACGCCGTTGCCGCTCTGCTGGCCGGCTTGGAGCTGGGTGCGGATCAGGCCGGGTTGCTCGAAGGCCTGGCTGCTTTCGGTGGCGTGCGCCGGCGGTTCGAGTTCAAGGGCCGTGCCGGTGGCGTGTCCGTCTACGACGACTACGCGCACCACCCGACCGAGGTCGACGCACAGCTGCGTGCGGCGCGTCCGGTCGCGGCGGCGGGCCGTGTTGTCGTGGTGTTCCAACCGCACCTGTACTCACGCACGCGCACGTTCGCCACTGAGTTCGCCGCGGCTTTGTCCCTGGCCGACGAGGTGGTCGTGCTGGACGTGTACGGCGCCCGCGAGGAACCGGAGCCCGGTGTCACCGGCGCGCTGATCGCGGACCAGGTAACGACTTCCGTGCACTACGAGCCGTCGTTCGACCGCGTGCCCGCGCTGGTGGCGTCGCTCGTCCGCGAGGGCGACCTCGTGGTGACCATGGGCGCCGGTGACGTCACGATGCTCGGTCCCGAGATCGTCAGCGCGCTGTCAGAAAAAGTGCAGGCATGAGTGCTCCGGTTCGCGGCAGGTCCACGCGAGTTCGTCCCGCTGCGAACCGGAGACCGAAGAGCGCCGAGTACCGGGCGCGGCGCAGGATCATCCTGCGCCGCCGCCTGGTCGCCTTGCTGACGTTGCTCACCGTGGTGGGGCTGACCTACTGCGTGCTCTTCACGCCGTTGCTCGGCGTCCACCAAGTAGACGTCCGTGGTTCCGTGGTGCTGACCGACGACGAGGTCCGCGCTGTCGCCGCGATCGAACCCGGTTCCCCGTTGGTGCGCCTGGACCTTGCCGGCATCCACGACCGTGTGGCCGCGATGCCGCGCGTCGCCGCGGTCGAGGTAGAACGCCAGCTGCCCGGCACGGTCCGGCTGCTGATCACCGAACGCGTCCCGGTCGGCTCGGTGAAGATGCCCGACGGCTTCCACCTGGTCGACGCCACCGGCAAGGACTACGCGGTCCTGCCGGCGGCGGCGCCAGGCGTGCCCGAACTGGTGCTGGCCGCTCCGTCGTCCGCGGACCCGGCCACTCGCGCCGTGGTCGGGGTCGTGAACGAACTGCCGGAGAAGCTGCGGCCCGAGGTCCTCGCCGTGGCGGCGACGTCCGGTGCCGACGTGAAGCTGACGCTGACCGGGAACCGCGTGGTGAAGTGGGGCAGCGTCGAGGACACCCCGCGCAAGGCGGCCGTGTTGCTGGTGCTGTTGACGCGGACCGGGACGACTTACGACGTGTCGTCGCCGGACCTGGCCACGGTTTCCTAGAGCTCAACCGAGCGTCAGGTGGAAGCCCTGGTACTTCGCGTCCTGCTCGGAGTGCCAGATGACGCCGCGGTTCGCGTTGCCGATCTTGGCTCCGTAGAGACGCTCGCCCTCCGGGATGCCGCTCACGGAGAACTCGAAGGAGCACGAGCCGACGCCGGTTTCCAACGTGCCGACGCCGAGCACCTCGTTGTCCTGGTTGACGATCTCGACTTGGCCGCCGCGCCTGATGTCGCTGTAGCCGCCGGAACCGCACAGGCCATTCACCGTCATCGTCCCGCTGACCGTGAACACGTTGGGCGAGGACGAGGACGAGGGCGTGGGCGACACCGACGTCGTGCCGGCGGAACGCAGCAGGTCGGGACCGGTGGCTCTGCCCAGCCCGAATCCGATCCCGCCTGCTACCAGAGCCACCAGCGTGAACCCGATCGCCAGCCACGGCGGCCTGCGTTGTGGCGGTGACTCGGGTCCTACGGCCACGACTGGCGGAAGAGGTTCCACAGAAGTCCTTGTGGTGCTGGAGGATCACGGCCGCGGTGTGGGCGGCCGGGACGGAGTGGGGAATCGGCGCGGGCGCCGGTGCGGGGATCGGGGAGTCGGCTGCGAGCACACGGAGATCTCCTTCTGCCCGCCGGTCAGCCGTTCGGCCTGAGCGCTGTCGCGACCCGCACGAACAGGCTGCCCAGCCTGCTCGTCACGAGTTCCAACACGATCGCCTCGATGACGAGCGAACGCACGGACGCGGGTGCGGGTGCCAAGGCGTGCCTCCTGGTGATGAACGACTACCGTGCTCATCGGACTGCTTCGCAGGGCATTAGCCAGATTTTTCGTTGTCACCCGAAGGAAGTACTCAATGGCTCGCCACGTCGTGGTTGTGGGCGCTGGTCTTGCCGGACTGTCGGCCGCGTTGCACCTGCGGGCCACCGGGTGGCGGGTCACCGTGCTCGAAAAGGCTGATGTGCCAGGCGGTCGCGCCGGGACTGTCCGGGTGGGCGGGTTCACGGCGGACAGCGGGCCGACGGTGCTCACGATGCCGGAGTACCTGGACGACGCGTTCGGCGCGGTGGGGGAACGGCTGGCGGACTGGCTCACGCTCGACCGGGTCGATCCGGCCTACCACGCGCGGTTCGCGGACGGGTCGCGGATCGCGGTGCACGCTGACGCCGAGGCCATGGAGGCCGAGGTGCGCAACGTTTGCGGCGCAAGGGAAGCGGCCGGGTACCGGGAGCTGCGGCGGTGGCTGGGCGAGTTGTACTCCGTTCAGCGCGAGCACTTCATCGGGGCGAACTTCGACTCGCCGTTCGATCTGGTCCGGCCCGAGCTCGTGCGGCTGGCGCGGCTCGGAGGGTTCGGGCGGCTGGAGTCGCAGCTGCGGCGGTTCATCAGGGACGAGCGGCTCATCAGGGTGTTTTCGTTCCAGGCGTTGTACGCGGGGGTGCCGCCGCAGCGCGCGCTCGCGGCGTATGGGGTTATCGCGTACATGGACACCATCGCGGGTGTGTACTACCCGCGCGGTGGGATGCATGCGGTGCCTCAGGCGTTGAGCAAGGCTGCTGAGAAGCACGGTGCGGAGTTCCGTTACGGGGCAACGGTCATGCGGCTGGAGTGGCGCGGATCCAGCGTGAGGGCGGTGCACACGCAGGAGGAACGCATCGAGTGTGATGCGGTTGTTCTGGCGTGTGAGTTGCCGGACGCATATCGGTTGCTCGGCAAGAGTCCGCAGCGGCCACTCGGGCACCGTTGGTCGCCTTCTGCCGTGGTGTTGCACGCCGCGACGGACCGCACGTGGGACATCGGGCACCACAACATCCTGTTCGGCAAGGCGTGGCGGGGCACGTTCGACGAGATCGTCCACAAGGGACGGTTGATGTCGGATCCGTCGTTGCTCGTCACGCACGCGCAGGACGGGCTGCACTACGTGCTGGCGCCGTGTCCGAACCTCAGGACCGGGCCGATCGACTGGCGGCGCGTCGGGCCGCGGTACCGCGACGAGCTGGTGCGGACGTTGGAGGCGCGCGGTTTGCCGGGGTTCGGCGACGCGGTTCGGGACGAGGTGCTCGTGACGCCGCTGGACTGGGGCAACGCGGCGGGGACGCCGTTCGGGCTCGCGCACACCTTCGCGCAGACGGGACCGTTCCGGCCGCGCAACGTCGTGCGCGGCGCCGACAACGTGGCGTTGGCGGGTGCCGGGACCACGCCGGGGGTGGGCGTGCCGCCGGTGCTGATCTCCGGACGGCTCGCGGCCCAGCGGATAAATGCGGTGCGGTGACCTGAGCGCTCCTGCAGGCTGCGCCGCATGACACGGACTGCACCACCTCTCGTCGCCGATGAGCGTGCGACGTACACGGCCCTGTTGGACTACTTGCGCGCCACGATCGAGCTGAAGGTCGACGGATTGTCCGACGACGACGCGTCGCGCGCGGTGCTGCCGTCGAAGCTGACGACGGCCGCCGGTGTGGTGAAGCACGTGCGGTGGATGGAGCACCACTGGTTCGAGGTGGTGCTGGCCGGCCGCGAGTCGCGCGCGCCGTACACGATGGAGGACCCCGACGCGGACTGGCGCGTCGAGGAGGGCGAGACGCTCGCCGGGTTCCTGGCGGACTACCGGCGGCAGTGCGCGGTCAGCCGGGAGATCCTCGCCGGGCTTGAGCTGGACCGCGAGGTGCCGTTCCGGGGCGACCGGACGGTCTCGGCCCGATGGGTGCTCGCGCACGTCATCGAGGAGACCGCCCGGCACGCCGGTCAGCTGGACGTGGTCAGGGAACTGTTGGACGGCTCGGTCGGCGACTAGGCAGCCGGCAGCAGCCACTTCTGAGCGAGCGTGAAGCCCCAGTGCGGATAGGTCTCCACCGCACCACCGCTGGTGACCGTCAGCACGCGGGCGGTCGACGCGTTCGTGATCTTGAAGTGGCCGAGCTCGTCGACGTCGATCGTCCACCGCTGGGCGCTCGCGGTGGCCACGCAGGTCGCCGCGGTGACCTCCGCGAAGCTCTGGTTGGCCAGGCACCTCCCACTCGCTTTGGCGCGCAGCGCGACCTCGCCTCCGCCGAGGTCGACGCGTTCGAACGCCTGGTCCGGCGCGGTGGTGCACGCCGCCATCGCCGGTTTGACGCCGGCGACGGTCAGGCAGGTCTTGTCATCGGCGTTGCGCAGCCGCACGACTGCTGCGGGCGTGGGTGGCGGCACCACGCCGACCTCGCGGATCTCCCACTGCTCGTAGTTCCCCATGTCCTCGTCCAGGAAGATCACTCCCATGTCTTCGTAGAGCACTTGAGCGAACCTGTCCTGGAACCGCAGTTTGACGAAGCCGGACGCGTCGGGCAGCAGCTCGGCGCGCTGCGTGGCGGTCTCGACGTTGCAGGCCATCGGGTGCAGGGAGATCGACTGACCCAACCGGTCGAGGCAGGTCCCGTCCTCGATGCTGCGCAGGAACACCCCGCCGGCCGTCGCCGGGACGACCTCGTACCGCTGCGCGGCGCTTCCCGTGCAGGTGGCGACGCTGGGCCGGTACCTGTCCTGCGGCGTGTTGTCGATGCAGAGGCCGTGACCCACGTTCCGGATCTCGACGATTCTGTTGCCTTCCGGTGCCGCACTCGCGGGTGCGACCGTCACTGCCCCCAGTGCGACCACCGCGAGGGCGACGCACAGTTTCTTCATCCCCATGAGGCCACGCTAGCGAGCAGCACCGACAGAAAATCGTCGATAGGGCGGGCGAGACGATCTCTGATTCGAGGTCCGACTACGCTTGTGGTGCGTCGTCCTCAGGGCCGTGCGCACTACTTGACGGCACGACCGGGGAGTAGTAGCGCACAGTGTTGGGACCCTACGGCGTGGCTGCTGGACCGACGCACCGCCGGTGCTTACCGTCCAGCAGGAACATATGGGGTTGACATAACTCTGGACCTCGACGAGAGGTTGAGAGTTTCAATCCGGGTGCATCACCACCCAGCACCACAGCACGGACCACGATCAGGAAGGCGGATCCGATGACGCCCCCGCACAACTACCTCGCGGTGATCAAGGTCGTCGGCATCGGTGGTGGCGGCGTCAACGCCGTCAACCGCATGATCGAGGTCGGGCTCAAGGGCGTCGAGTTCATCGCGGTGAACACCGACGCACAGGCCTTGCTGATGTCTGATGCCGACGTCAAGCTCGACATCGGCCGCGAGTTGACGCGTGGCCTCGGCGCGGGCGCGAACCCCGAGGTCGGGCACAAGGCCGCCGAAGACCACCGCGAGGAGATCGAGGAGGTCCTCAAGGGGGCCGACATGGTCTTCGTGACCGCCGGCGAGGGTGGCGGCACGGGCACCGGCGGTGCGCCGGTGGTGGCCTCGATCGCCCGCAAGCTCGGCGCACTCACCATCGGCGTCGTGACGCGCCCGTTCTCCTTCGAGGGCAAGCGCCGCGCCAAGCAGGCCGAGGACGGCATCCAGGCCCTGCGCAACGAGTGCGACACGCTGATCGTCATCCCCAACGACCGGCTGCTCCAGCTGGGTGACATCGGTGTCAGCCTGATGGACGCGTTCCGCTCCGCCGACGAGGTGCTGCTGTCCGGTGTCCAGGGCATCACGGACCTGATCACGACCCCCGGTCTGATCAACCTGGACTTCGCCGACGTCAAGTCGGTCATGTCCGGCGCGGGCTCGGCGTTGATGGGCATCGGCTCGGCCCGTGGCGAGGGCAGAGCGGTCCAGGCCGCGCAGAAGGCGATCAACTCGCCGCTGCTGGAGGCGTCGATGGAGGGTGCGCACGGCGTGCTGCTGTCGATCGCCGGTGGGTCCGATCTGGGTCTGTTCGAGATCAACGAGTCCGCGTCGCTGGTGCAGGAGGCCGCGCACCCGGACGCGAACATCATCTTCGGTACGGTGATCGACGACTCGCTCGGTGACGAGGTTCGGGTCACGGTGATCGCCGCCGGGTTCGACAGCGGGGGTCCGACGCACAAGAAGCTGGAGCCGACGGCGTTGTCCTCGGCGCCTCGGACCGCTTCCGGGCCGATCGCCACCGCGACGGCGGCACCCACGCACGCACCGGCGCCTCAGCCGGTCGCGCAGACGCCACCGCCGCCCGTGGTGCAGACGCCTCCGCCGGTTCCGCAGCCCGAGGTGCGGCAGGCTCCGCCCGTGACGCCGCCGCCCACCACGGTGCCGCCGCAGCCCTCGCCCGTGCACGGCAACGGGTACGTGCCGTCGGTGCCGCGGTCGCTGTCGCAGAACGGCTCGCTGCCGTCGCGTCCGGTCCCGGTCACCGAGGACCCGGACGACGAGGTGGACGTGCCGCCGTTCATGCGGCGCTGAGTGCTCGATGAAGGGCTCCTTCCTCCACCTCACGTGGAGGAAGGAGCCCTTCGTCGTTTTAGGGTGTGGGTGTGCGTATTCGTCGTGTTGTCACCACCCGAGCCGGTGGCGTGTCCAAGGCTCCGTACGACTCGTTCAACCTCGGCGACCACGTGGGGGACGACGAGAAGGCGGTCGAGGCCAACCGCGCCCGTCTCGCCGAGGGCATCGGCCTCGCGCCGGATCGTCTGGTGTGGATGGAACAGGTGCACGGCCGAACGGTCGGGGTGGTCGACGGTCCGCGGGCCGAGCCGCTGGAGGCGACTGACGCCGTCGTGACGAAACAGCCTGGTCTCGGGCTGGTGGTGCTGACGGCGGACTGCGTGCCGGTGCTGCTCGGCGACGAGCGGGCGGGTGTGATCGGCGCGGTCCACGCCGGACGTGTCGGCGCGCGGGTCGGGGTGGTCGTCGAGGCGCTCAAGGCGATGATGGCCCAGGGGGCCGAGCTGGAGCACATCGAGGTGTTGCTGGGGCCCGCCGTGTGCGGCGAGTGCTACGAGGTGCCCGCGGACATGCAGAAGGACGTGGAGAAGCACCTGCCGGGGAGTGCGTCCAAGTCGCGGAAGGGGACTCCCGCGCTGGATCTGCGGGCAGGGCTGTGGAACCAGCTCGCCAGTGCGGGGGTAGGCAAGATCGGGGTCGACCCGCGGTGCACGTTCGAGGAGCGGGATCTCTTCAGTCACCGCAGGGAGGCGCCCACCGGGAGGCTCGCGTCGGTCGTCTGGATCGAGCCGTGAGCCGGGCGGAAGAGCTCGCGGAGAACCTCGCCGAGGTCGAGGAACGCATCGCGAAAGCGTGTGAAAGCGCGGGGCGTGAGCGGTCGGAAGTGATGTTGCTCGCGGTGACGAAAACCTGGCCGGCGAGCGATGTGGAGATCCTTTATGAGCTCGGTCTCCGCAACTTCGCGGAGAATCGGGATCAGGAGGCCTCCGCCAAGGCCGGCCAATTGAGACATCTCGAAGAAGCCCGTTGGCACATGGTCGGGCGATTGCAGCGGAACAAGGCGAAGTCCGTCGTCGAGTGGGCCGATCAGGTCGACTCGGTGGACAGCGTCCGGCTCGCCGAGGCGTTGGCGAGGGCGGCGCACGCGAAGGGCACGAAGCTGGACGTGTTGTTGCAGGTCAGCATCGACGGCGACACGTCTCGCGGTGGGTGTCCTGTGGCTGATGTGGCGGAACTGGCTGGCGTGATCACTCGTTCGGGTGATCTTATTCTCCGAGGTGCGATGACTGTCGCGCCTCTGACGATGAAGCCTTCGCAGGCGTTTGAAGCGTTGGCGTCAGTGGTATCAGGCCTACGTGATGATCATCCCACTGCCACCAGGGTGTCAGCGGGAATGAGCGCGGACCTGGAAGATGCCATCTCGCACGGATCGACCTGTGTGCGTGTCGGAACCGCGTTGCTCGGCAGTCGGCGACTAACCTCGCCATAGGTTGTCGGGAACCTCGGGGCCGTCCGCACCGTCCCTAGGTGGGGAACTCGCGGAGGAGGGGCTTGGGATGAGCGCTTTGCACAAGCTGAAGGCCTACTTCGGGATGGTCCCCGCCGAGTACGCAGACGACCCCGGCTACGACGACGACCGCGGTCGCTACGGCGACTACCGGTCCGAGTACGCGGCCGAGGCCGACGACTACGACCCTTACCCGCGGCGCAACCGCGTGTTCACACCGGGACGGTCGGAGCTTCCGGGCTCCGGGTACCGGACCGAGATCGACGAGTCGGACGACTACGAGCCTGAGTCGCGGCGCGGGGGCAGCCCCTCGAGCACGCGGCGCTGGTCTGCTGACGCACCTGTGCACGGTGCGCTCGCCGTCGAGCCGCAGCGCGAGCCCGTGAGCAGGTTGCGCCCGGTCGCCGAGCCGGCAGGCAACCCGTTGGCGCGCATCACCACGCTTCACCCCCGTAACTACAGCGAGGCGCGCACGATCGGGGAGCACTACCGCGACGGCACTCCAGTGATCTTGAACCTGACCGACATGGACGACGCGGACGCGAAGCGTCTCGTCGACTTCTCGGCCGGTCTCGCGTTCGCTCTGCGCGGGTCCATGGACAAGATCACGAGCAGGGTGTTCCTTCTCTCACCGCCGAACGTTGACGTCACGGCGGAGGACCGCAGGAAGCTGGCGGAGAGTGGGTTCGGGAACCACGGTTAGAGTTGACCCGTGGACCCGATCCGTCTCGTCATCTTCTACGTCCTGTTCGCGTTCTCCCTGTTCCTGACCGCACGTGTGGTGGTCGAGCTGGTGAGGACCTTCGCGAGGGAGTGGCGCCCCGCGGGCGGCGTAGCCGTGACGCTGGAGACCGTTTACACCGTGACCGACCCACCGGTCCGCGCACTGCGTCGGGTGATCCCGACTGTGCGGATCGGGGGCGTCGGGCTGGACCTATCGATTATTGTGCTGTGGCTGCTCGTTATCATTTTGATGCAAGTTGCAGATCCCAGGTGACGGGGAACCGTGGGATGACCGCAGCCCAGGAGTGCGAGAGGTGATCCGATGCCGTTGACCCCCGCTGACGTGCACAACGTTGCATTCAGCAAGCCGCCGATTGGCAAGCGGGGCTACAACGAGGACGAGGTGGACGCGTTCCTCGACCTGGTTGAGGGCGAGTTGGCCCGCTTGATCGAGGAGAACAACGATCTCCGCCAGCAGGTCGAGCAGCTCGACCAGCAGCTCGAGACGTCGCGCGCAGACCTCGACGACGCGCGGGCGAAGGCTTCCGCCAGCCCCATGACGACCCGGATGCCGGTCGAGGAGCCGCGCCGCCTGGCGCCGGTCCCGCCGCCTTCGGTGATGGAGCAGACGTCCCCCGGTGGTGGTGGAGACCACCACGTGCAGGCCGCGAAGGTCCTGGGCCTCGCCCAGGAGATGGCGGACCGGCTGACCGGCGAGGCCAAGGCCGAGGCGGACGGCATGCTGTCCGAGGCGCGCACCAAGTCGGAGCAGTTGCTCTCCGAGGCGCGTGCCAAGGCCGACACGATGGTCAACGAGGCACGTACGCGTGCCGAGACCATGCTGAACGACGCGCGCACGCGCTCCGAGACGCTCGAGCGGCAGGCCCGTGAGAAGGCCACCGCGCTCGACCGCGACGCGCAGCGCAAGCACGCTGAGGTGATGGGCAACATCACCCAGGAGAAGAACACGCTCGAGAAGCAGATCGACAAGCTGCAGACGTTCGAGCGCGAGTACCGCACGCGACTGAAGACCATGCTCGAGTCGTCCCTGCGCGACCTCCAGGACCGCGGCCCGGCCGCTCCGTCCGAGGGGCGTTCCCAGGGCTACTCGTTCGGCGCACGCGCTGAAGCGGGCTGAACTACTGTTCGCTAGGTGCTCTTCGTAGTTCTACTTCTGGTGCTGGCAGCCCTCGGGTTGCTCGTGCCTGCGCTGACCACGTCCAACACGATCTGGGCGTGGTCGTCCGTGGGCGCGAGCGTGCTCGCCGCCCTGGTCCTTGCTTGGGACTGGTGGCGACGGCGACCGGGGGACCCCGCTGCCGACGCGCAGAGTGTAGATCAACTAGCTGTAGCTGATGATCAACGGGTAGTGGTTTCGGCGGTAGCCGACACGCCGCCCGCTGACGAGGAACCACCGGAAGAGGACACCGACGCGGCGGATCTGCTCGTCGTGGCCGATCTGGTGGATGAGGTGCGGGTGCTCGACGAGCGGCCCCGGTACCACCTGAGTTCGTGCTCCTGGCTCGCCGGGAGGCCCTCGCTGGGCCTCCCGGCGCAGGAAGCACGACAGCTGCAGTTCACGCCTTGCGCTGTGTGCACCCCTGACGCGGTGCTGGTGCGCAAGAGCCGTTCTGCGTGAGGTCCGAACGGGCGCTCTGTGCCTGTTTCGTGAACGATCGATGCCTCGGCGCGCTAGGAAACCTTCATGGCGCTGAGATCCGTGCTGGGGGCCGTCGTCGTTGCCGCGTTCACCTTGGTGAGCGTTGTGCCTGTGGTCGCCCAGCCGAAGACCGAGTTGCACAAGTGCGTACCCGCCGACCTGCGCGAGGACGCGATCACCTTCAAGACCGAGGACGGCGTCGAGCTGCCCGGTCTGGTGTTCGGCAGCGGGTCCAGCGGCGTGCTTCTCGCGCACACCCAGACCGAGTTCATCTGCGACTGGTTGCCGTTGGCCCGGCAGCTCGCGGAGGACGGGCACCAGGTGCTCGTCTACGAGATGCGCACCCTGCTCCTGCGGGAGAACAGGAACCGGTACGACCTCGACGTGCTGGCCGCCGCCGCGGAACTCGACAGCCGAGGCGCTTCTTCGATCGTCGCCGGCGGCGGTGGCACCGGTGCCACCGCGATCGCCACGGCGGCGGGCAAGATCCCCGGCTTGAAGGGGATGTTCCTGCTCACCCCGTTCAAGGCCTTCCAGACGAGCAGCTCCGACCTGGACGCGGTGGGCGGCATCGGCGCGGTCGAGGTGCCGTCGCTGGTCGTCGCGGCGCAGGACGACGTGATCGAGAGCGGGGATACCTCCTACGTTGAGGACACGCGGCTCGCCGACCACGCGCGGGCCGTGGCGGGCGCTGCCTCGAACGCCAAACTTGAGATCGTGCCGGGCAAGGCGCATTTCGCCGAGCTCATCGACGATGCGGCGCTGAGCGAGAAGGTGCGGGCGTTCGTCCGCGAGACCTCGCCGCCGCCCACCTTTCTCGAACGCTGGCTGATGCTGATCGTCGGCGGTGTGGTGCTGCTCCTGCTGTTCGTGGTTGCCGTTGTGGTCGTGTTGCGCAGGCGAGCGCACAGTTCGGTCAAGTAGTGCTCGAACGGCTTCTGTCTCGGCTGTGAAGCGAAGTTGGCCGTCCTGGTGATCGGCCTACTGGGGGCGTTGTCGGTGTTCCGGCTGAAGAACAACAGGGCGCGCGCCGTGAGCGGTGACGAGTCCGGGCAGGCGCTCGCGGCTGGTGACGACGACGCGGCAGCGCGGAGTGCCCGGTAGCAGCGGCACGACCTGTGCGGTGTCGGCGGCGTCGTCGAGCACGATCAGCATTCGCCGGTCTGCCAGCAACGTGCGGTAGAGCGCTGTCTGCGCGTGCGGTTCGGGCGGGATGCCGTCCGGGCTGGTGCCCAGTGCGGTGAGGAACTCGCGGACGACGTCGGTCGGGTCTGAGCCGTTCAGGTCCACGAACAGCTGGCCGTCCGGGTAGTCGGCGGCGTGCTCGTGCGCCCAGTGCAGGGCGAGCGTCGTCTTGCCCGTTCCCGGCGGGCCGGTGATCGTGACGATCGGGCCGTCGTCGAGTGCGGCCAGCTGGGCCGCCGTGCCGGTGAAAGCAGGTGCGGCGGGGAGCTGGCGCGGACTCCACTGTGGACGGTGCAGCAGGGACGCGCGCAGGTCTCGCAGCGCGGGGCCGGGGTCCAGGCCCAGTTCGTCCGCGAGCCGGTCGCGCAGTCGCGAGTAGTGGGCCAGCGCGTCGGAGCGTCGGTCTGCGCCGATCAACGCGCGCATCAGCTGGCCCGCGAGGCGTTCGTCGAGCGGGTGTTCGGTCGTGCGTGCGGTGAGCTCGGGGATCAGGTCCGCGTGTTCGCCCGCGGCCAGCCGGGAGTCGGTGTGGGCCAGTTCGGCGGCGGTGATCTCGCCGGCGAGCGTTTCGCGCAGTCCGTCGAACCACGCGCCGTGCAGTCCCTCGAACGGTTCGCCGCGCACGAGCGATATGGCCTCACCGGGCTGTCCGTTGGCCGCGAGAGAGCGGAAGCGGTGCAGATCGATGGACAACGGGTCGGTTTGCAGCACGTAGCCGCCGGAGCGGCGCACGATCGGGATGACGTCCAGCGCGGTCCGCAGCCGGGACACGTAGCTGTAGAGCGCGGCCTTGGCCTGGCGTGGCGGCGTGTCGCCCCACACGCGTGAGAGCAGCTTGTCGACGCTGACGACCTGATTGACGTCCACGAGCAGCACGGCCAGCACACTCAACTGACGGGCGTGACCCACCTCGACGACGACATCACCGCGCCGGACCTCTGGCGTGCCGAGGACGTGGAAGGAGTGCGTCACCGGTCCAGGAACAGCAGGGTGATCAGCAACGCCAGCAGCACCAGGTCCACGACCACGCCGGACGGCTTCGAGTCGTAGCGCAGCCGGGTGATCGTGGCGCCGACCATCAGCAGCCCGAGCCCGACGGTGGCCGCGTGCGCGACCCATTGCCAGGTGACCAGGCCGACGACCAGTCCGGCGGCGCCCGCCCACTCCAGCGCGCCGATGGTCCGCCAGAGCGCCGGGTTCATCCGGAAGTGGTCGCGAGCTTCCAGTGACGCCTTCGCCCCGAAGAGCTTGCCGGCGCCTGTCGCGACGAAGAGCAGGGCCAGCACGATCGACAACGCGATGGTCAACGACATCCGGGCAGCATACGGTTTGCGCGCCCCCGTACCCTGTAGCTACAGGCACCGATCCGGCCATCACCGGGGAGCCTCCGGAAGAACGGGCGCGAGCCTCAGTAGAACCGGACGGGACCGGCCCGTCACAGCCGAAGAACGAGAGGCTCGTCCCTGTGTTCGCCAAGCAGGGGGACGAGCAAGCGGGGTGGTACCGCGGCCCGCCGAGCCACATCGGCGTGTCGTCCTCGCGTGTCGTATCTGACCGCGAGGAGCAGTGGAGATGGCCTACCCCAGGGCCGGAGCGAACGAGGTCCCGGCGCAGCCGTCCTTTCCGAACCTCGAGCAGGACGTGCTCGGGTACTGGAAGGACGACGAGACCTTCCAGGCGAGCATC
Organism: Lentzea alba; assembly: GCF_011067745.1. Classification (GTDB taxonomy): domain Bacteria; phylum Actinomycetota; class Actinomycetes; order Mycobacteriales; family Pseudonocardiaceae; genus Lentzea; species Lentzea alba. Next base: position 153,456 of record NZ_JAAMPJ010000001.1, on the reverse strand, counting down.
GACCGCAACCCGGTGGGCGACGACGGAGCGAACGAGTTCGTCTTCTACGACGGCCCGCCGTTCGCGAACGGTCTGCCGCACTACGGGCACCTGCTGACCGGCTACGTCAAGGACGTCGTGCCGCGCTACCAGACGATGCGCGGCAAGCACGTCGAGCGCCGGTTCGGCTGGGACACGCACGGCATGCCGGCCGAGTACGAGGCCGAGAAGCAGCTGGGCATCACGCAGAAGCACGAGATCGACGAGCTCGGCATCGAGAAGTTCAACGAGGCGTGCCGCACGTCCGTGTTGCAGTACACGGACCAGTGGCGCGAGTACGTGACGCGGCAGGCTCGTTGGGTCGACTTCGACAACGACTACAAGACGCTCGACCTCGACTACATGGAAAGCGTCATGTGGGCGTTCAAGGCCTTGTGGGACAAGGGCTTGATCTACGAGGGCTTCCGGGTGCTCTGGTACTGCTGGCGCTGCCAGACGCCGCTGTCCAACACCGAGACCAAGATGGACGACGCCTACCGCGACCGGCAGGACCCGGCCGTCACGGTCGCGCTGCGCCTGGAGTCCGGCGAGAAGGCCCTGGTCTGGACGACCACGCCGTGGACGCTGCCGAGCAACCTGGCCGCCGCGGTGCACCCGGACGTCGACTACGTGACCGTGGTCGGCGCCGACGGTGACCAGTACCTGCTCGCGGAGGCTCGTGTCGCGGCGTACGCACGTGAGCTCGGTGAGGAGCCCGAGGTCGTCGCCCGCTACAAGGGCTCGGACCTGGTCGGCAAGAAGTACCTGCCGCCGTTCGACTTCTTCGTGGGCCGCGAGAACGCGCACCAGGTGCTGACCGCGGACTACGTGACCACCGACGACGGCACGGGCATCGTCCACATCGCACCGGCGTTCGGTGAGGACGACAAGGTCGTGACGGACGCGGCGGGCATCGAGGTCGTCGTGCCGGTCGGGCCGGACGGCAAGTTCACCGCCGAGGCCGGCCCGTACGCGGGCGTGCACGTGTTCGAGGCGAACAAGCAGATCATCCGTGACCTGCGCGAAGCCGGTCTGCTGCTGAGGCATGAGACCTACGACCACCCGTACCCGCACTGCTGGCGGTGCAACAACCCGCTGATCCAGCGCGCGCTGTCGGCGTGGTTCGTCGCGGTCACGCAGTTCAAGGACCGGATGGTCGAGCTCAACCAGCAGATCAACTGGGTGCCCGGCCACATCAAGGACGGCCAGTTCGGCAAGTGGCTCGAGAACGCGCGCGACTGGAACATCTCGCGCAACCGGTACTGGGGTTCGCCGCTGCCCGTGTGGACGTCGGACAACCCGGAGTTCCCGCGCACGGACGTGTACGGGTCGCTGGACGAGCTGGAGCGCGACTTCGGCGTGCGCCCGGACAACCTGCACCGGCCGTTCATCGACGAGCTGACGCGGCCGAACCCGGACGACCCGAGCGGCCGCTCGACGATGCGGCGCATCCCGGACGTGCTCGACTGCTGGTTCGAGTCGGGCTCGATGTCGTTCGCGCAGGTGCACTACCCGTTCGAGAACGCGGAGTGGTTCGAGAACCACTACCCCGGCGACTTCATCGTCGAGTACAACGGGCAGACGCGCGGCTGGTTCTACACGCTGCACGTGCTCGCGACGGCGTTGTTCGACCGGCCCGCGTTCCGCGACTGCGTGGCGCACGGGATCGTGCTCGGTGACGACGGCCAGAAGATGTCGAAGTCGCTGAAGAACTACCCGGACGTCAACGAGGTCTTCGACCGCGACGGCTCGGACGCGATGAGGTGGTTCCTCATGGCGTCGCCGATCCTGCGCGGTGGCGACTTGGTGGTGACCGAGCGCGGCATCAGGGACGCGGTGCGCCAGGCGGTGCTGCCGTTGTGGAACTCCTGGTACTTCCTCGCCTTGTACTCCAACGCTTCCGGGCGTGAGGGCACCTGGCGGACCGACTCGGCGCACGTGCTGGACCGGTACGCGCTGGCGAAGACGCACGACCTGGTGCGCGACGTCCAGGCGGCGATGGACGTCTACGACATCTCCGGTGCGTGCCAGCTGGTGCGCGAGTACCTGGAGGTGCTGACGAACTGGTACGTGCGGCGGTCGCGGCAGCGGTTCTGGGACGGCGACCAGGACGCGATCGACACCCTGCACACCGTGCTGGAGGTCGTCACGCGCGTGACGGCGCCGTTGCTGCCTTACACGACCGAGGTCGTGTGGCGCGGGCTCACCGGTGGGCGTTCGGTGCACCTGACGGACTTCCCGTCGGTCTCGGACCTGCCCGCCGACGACGCTCTCGTGGCGGCGATGGACGAGGTGCGCGACGTGTGCTCGACGGCGTTGTCGCTGCGCAAGGCCAACAAGCTGCGCGTGCGGCTTCCGTTGGCGCGCTTGACGGTCGCGTCGCCGGTGGCTGGAACGCTGGAGGACTTCGCCGAGATCGTGCGCGACGAGGTCAACGTCAAGGAGGTGTCGTTGTCCACGGACGTCGACGCCTACGGACAGTTCCAGCTCGTGGTGAACGCACGCGCGGCCGGCCCGCGGCTCGGGCCGAACGTGCAGAAGGTCATCAAGGCGGTCAAGTCCGGCGACTGGTCCGAAGTGGACGGACGCGTGGTCGCCGCCGGTGTCGAGCTGTTCGAGGGCGAGTACGAACAGCGGTTGGTGGCAACGGATCCGGCTGCCACGGCGGCGCTGCCGGGTGGTGCGGGCGTCGTCGTGCTCGACACGGTGGTGACGCCGGTGCTGGAGGCCGAGGGTGTCGCGCGTGACCTGGTGCGCGTGGTGCAGCAGGCGCGCAAGGACGCTCAGCTCGACGTGTCCGACCGGATCACGTTGACGCTGGAGCTGCCGGACGCGGTGCGGTCCGCGGTCGAGCCGCACCTGGAGTTCGTGCGGTCGGAGACGCTGACGTCGTCGGTGGTGTTCGGCGAGGGTGCTGCCGAGGGCACCGTCGGCGACGGCGTCAAGGTCAAGGTGGCCGTCGCCAAGGCGTGAACGTGGTGCACGGGGCCGCTGTCTTCGGACGGCGGCCCCGTGTCACGTTCGAGGCCGAAAAAACTGTCAGACCCCCTCGCTACGGTTGTTCTCAGGCCAACTAGCAAGGGGGAACTGCGATGGTCTTCTCTGGGGGAGGGCGCGTCTTGGCGGGCGCGCTGGTCCTTTCCGCCGGTGTGCTGGCGCCCGCCACCGCATCGGCTGATCCGGTCGCCTGCGACACGTGGACCGAGAGTGAGCTGCCGGTGCCGGACGGCGTGGCGGCGAGCGGTGTGGTCGGTGCCGCCGGAGCGTTCGCCGTCGGCACCGGCTCGTTCCGCTGGACGTCCGGCTCGACGGTCCTGATCTGGAAGGACAGGCAGCTGGTCGACCAGCTGTCGTTCTTCAGGCGCGCCGCCTACGCCGCCGACGTCAACTCGTCCGGTGTGGTCGCCCTGACCGGATCCATCGGCTTTCCGGCGGCGTCTCGCTGGCAGGCCGGCGTGTACACGACCCTGCGAGGCTGGCAGGGCGAGTACGGGGTCACGGCGATCGACGTGAACGAGCGCGGTGACGTGCTCGGGGAGTCGGACGGCAAGCCGGTGGTGTGGCCGGCCGGCTCCGCTGACGCCCAGCTCGTGCCCGGCACCGACGCGTCCTGGTCGGCGATCGGCATCGCGGACGACGGCACGGTTCTGGCCTCGTCGAGCACGGGCGTCCACTGGATCGGCGCGTCCGGCTCCGTGGAGCTCAGCGGCGCCACGGAGGTCAGGGCGATGAGCGGCTCCTACGTCGTGGGCCGGGCCGGTGAGGAGTACGTGCGCTGGGACCGGCAAGGCCAGGTCACTGGCACGTTCACCGGCGTGGTGGACGCGCTGGCCGTGAACTTCCACGGCCAGATGCTGGGTGTCACGGACAACGGCACGACGACCGGTGCGACCGCGTTCTGGCCTGACACCGAGCAGCGGCCGGTGTGGGTGAACAGCGGTGCGCGATTAGGAGTCCTCACCGACGAGGGCGACCTCTACGGCGCGCGTGTGCTCGACGAGTGGAACAGCTACCCGGTCGTGCTCGACTGCGCGTGACCTAGTGCCGTGACCGCCAACCTTCACCGCGTCTTCGACGCTCAGCAGGGCGCCTCGTGGCACCTCCCCACGCCCAGCAACCAACACAGCCAACCAGGATGAGGACGTGGGGCCGGCACCACGATGCACCCGTCTGAACGCCGAATACGGGGCAAAGGCTGGCGGTCACGGCACCTAGCGTCACGCGCGCTGCGGCTGACGGCTGATCAGTCCGAACACCCGCCGCACCAGCCGGACCCACGGTGACCACCGCGCTGGTGCGGCGGGCTCACGGCCTGCCGCGCGCTCGAAGTTGTCGAACAGGTCCTCCAGGCACGCGTCGTGCAGCCAGCGGATCACCAGCGCCCACTGCACCCGCTTGCCGAGGGGGAAGTCACCGATCAGCTCGTGCCGCACGACGGTGCCCGACGCCGACAGGGTGTGCGTGCCGTCGCCGTCGCGGAAGGCGAAGGTGATCGACTCGCCGGGGACGAACTCGGTGCAGTGGTAGCGGATCGGGCCGTGGCCGCCGTCGGCGCCGACACCCAGCGGCCGGTCGAACTCCTGCTTGCCCCACGCGGGTGGCCAGAGCTCCTGGATGCGCTCGACGAACGGGCCGGCGGGCACGCCGAGCTCTCGGGTGTGGATGTTCTTGATCATGTTCTCCCCTTCCATACGCTGCCGTATGTTCCTGAACCGTACGGTAGCGTATGGAAGCGTGGTGCGGAGAAATCGGGACGACTGGACTGAGATAGCGCTGAGAGCTCTCGCCGAAGGCGGGCTGGGCGCGGTCGCGATCGAACCGCTCGCGGCGCGGGCCGGAGCCACGAAAGGCAGCGTCTACCACCACTTCCCGAACCGGGAAGCCTTGCTCAAGGCCACTGTGGAGCGGTGGGAGCGGGAGCACACCGAGAAGGTCATCGAACTGGTCGAGGCCGAGAAGACCCCGCACGACAAGCTCAGGACGTTGTTCGGCACGGTGCTCGACCAGACCCGCAAGGGCTCGGTGGAGATGGCGTTGCAGGCGGGCGCCGAGAACGAGGTCATCGCGCCGGTGCTGCGGCGCGTCACCGAGAGGAGGCTGGGCTACCTGACCGAGCTGTTCGAGCAGCTCGGGTTCGACCACGAGCACGCGACGAAGCGGGCGCTGATCGCGTTCAGCCTCTACCTGGGTCAGGCGCAGATGTGGGCGACCCTGCCCGGCCTCGTCGAACCGGTGGTCGACGAGGCCGTGCAGGTGCTCACCGCGAGATGATCAAGGCAGCTGATCAGGCCGCGGTCGCCCACAACGTCCAGGCGATCACGTCCGCGTTGCGGTCGAGTGCCGTGTCGTTGATGTTCGACATGGTGTCGCAGGAGCGGTGGTAGCAGCGGTCGAAGGCCTGGCCGGCCGTGCCGCCCCACTTCTGGGCCTGGGCCGTGGTCTTGATCTTCTCGGCGCCGGTGAACGTGCCACCGGTCGCGATGCCCGCCGCCGTGAACGCCGCGTGGTCGGAGCGGCCGTTGACCAAGGTCAGCTCGGTCGGGACGCCGAACGACGCGAAGCCCGCCTCCAGGCGCTTCTGCAGGTCCACCGAACCGGGAATCACCGGCTTGTGCTCGGTGCCGTCGTAGACGAAGTAGCCGGGGTTCGGCGAGCCCGTCATGTCGAAGTTCAGGTACGCCTTGATCCTCGACTTCTCCGTGGAGGACAGCGAGTTCACGTACGCCCGTGAGCCGCGCAGGCCGAGTTCCTCCGCGCCCCACCAGCCGAACCGCACGTGCTTGGTCGGCTTGAAATTGGTGGCCTTCATCTGGAGGGCGACCTCCAGGATCGACGCGGAGCCCGTGCCGTTGTCGTTGATGCCGGGGCCCGAGGTGACGCTGTCGAGGTGGCCGCCCAGCATGACGACGTTGTTCGCGTCGCCGCCGGGGTAGTCGGCGATCAGGTTGTAGCCGGTGGCGCCGCCGTAGGTGAACGACTGCACGCGCGTGGTGAAGCCGGCCGCGTCGAGCTTGCTCTTCACCCAGTTCACCGAGGCCAGGTACCCCGGACGTCCGTGGGCGCGGTTGCCGCCGTTCGCGCTCGCGATCGACTGCAACTGCGTGAGGTGGGCTTTCACGTTGGCGCCGTTGATGTTCGGTGCCGCCATGACCGCCGGTGCGGCCGCTTGCGCCGTGGTTGCTCCGGCCACCATCAAGGCGGCCGCCAGCGCGATCAGGATCCTCATGGTTCAACTCCTTGCAGGGTTAGGGATTGAGCCACTGATCAACATGCTCTGATGCGCATGAGCTGGATAGGGGCGAACGGCTGGAGTTGTTAACGCGTCTGATTCGTCCAACACGGTGGTGATCAACCAGAATGGTCCAGGTGGGTGACGTCACGGTCGTTCTGGGCATCGGCGCGGCCGTACTGCTGATCTCGGTGATCGCGGTGCGGGTGTCGACTCGACTCGGGCTGCCCTCGTTGTTGCTGTACCTCGGCATCGGCGTGGTTCTCGGCGAGTCCGTGTTCGGCATCAAGTTCGACGACGCGGACCTGACGCAGTCCCTCGGCATCGCGGCGCTCGTGCTGATCCTGACCGAGGGCGGGCTCACGACCCGTTGGCAGGCGGTGAAGTCCTCGCTGCGGCTGGGCATCGCACTGTCCACAGTGGCCGTGGTGGTGAGCGTCGCGGTGACCGGAACCGCGTTGCACTACCTGCTCGACCTCGACTGGCGGATGGCGTTGCTGTGGGGCGCGGTGCTGTCGTCCACCGACGCGGCGGCCGTTTTCAGCGTGCTGCGGTCATTAGGCGTCGGGGCGCGGCTGACCGGTGCTCTCGAACTGGAGTCCGGCCTCAACGACGCGCCGGTCTACCTCGCCGTGGTGCTGCTGGCGTCCTCCGACCGGATCTCGTGGACCGCGCCACTGCTGGTGATCTACGAACTGGCGGCGGGTGCGCTCATCGGCGTCGCGCTGGGCTTCCTCGGCGGGGCCGGGCTGAGACGCGCGGCACTGCCCGCCACCGGTCTGTACCCGCTCGCCACCGTGGCGGTGTGCGTGATGGCCTACACGGCCGGCGACCTCGTGCACGCGTCCGGGTTCCTCGCCACCTACGTGGCCGCGCTCGTGCTCGGCAACGCCCGGCTGCCGCACCGCGCCGACACTCTGTCGTTCGCGGAAGGCCTCGGCTGGCTCGCGCAGATCGGGCTGTTCGTCTTGCTCGGCCTCTACTCCTCGCCGTCGCGGTTGCTCGACGTGCTGTTCCCCGCGCTGATCGCGGGCGTGGTGCTGACGTTCGTCGCACGGCCGTTGTCCGTCGTGCTCGCCTCGCTGCCGTTCAAGGTGCCGTGGCGGGAACAGGCGTTCCTCTCGTGGTCGGGCCTGCGCGGTGCGGTGCCGATCGTGTTCGCGCTGATCCCGTTGATCCAGGGTGTCGAGGGTGCTCGCGAGCTGGTCGACGCGGTGTTCGTGCTGGTCGTCGTGCTCACCGTGGTGCAGGGCACGACGTTGCCGTTCCTCGCGCGGCGCCTCGGGCTGGTGCGCACGGGGGAGGCGCAGGAGGTCCAGGTCGACGCCTCGCCGTTGGACGAGCTGAGTGCCGAACTGCTGCAGGTGCACATCCAGCGCGGGTCGAAGCTGCACGGCGTCTACATGTCCGAACTGAGGCTGCCGAGCGGCGCCACGGTCAGCCTCGTGGTGCGCGGCGGGAAGAGTTTCACGCCACAACCGACGACCCGGCTCAACACCGACGACCAGTTGCTCATCGTCACCACCGAGGAAGCCCGTGACGCGGCTGAGCGGCGCATACGCGCGGTCGATCGGGCGGGTCGCTACGCACGGTGGAAGGGCGAGACCGGCGATTAGTTCGGTCTCCGAGGCTTCCCAGCATGTGATCCACGCTCGACGGACGCCGCGAGCCTCCGCTAACGTCGTCGGCAGGTCATGAGAGCCAGCGTCAAGCCCAAGCTTGCTGGCCGGCAACCCTCCAACCGCGGTGGGGTGCCCTTGGTGAGGACCTGGTCCGGCGCGTTGGGCGCCGGTCAAGCGCGGGCCTTCGCACGGGGCCCCTGGCCTCGGAGGCAGCTCGATGACGCTCGCGATCACCAAGACCACCAGCACTGCGGTTCCGGCTGTCGTAGGCGCTGATCTGCGGGTTCCTCTGGTCACCGGAGAGCGCGTCACCTACGCCAACCTCGATCACGCGGCTTCGGCGCCCTGTCTGCAGGAGGTGCGCGACGCCGTCGACGAGCTGCTGCCCTGGTACGCCAGCGTGCACCGCGGTGCCGGGTTCGCCTCGCAGGTCTCGACCCGCGTCTACGAGCAAGCCCGCGACCGCATCCGCAAGTTCGTCGGGGCACACGCCTCCGACGCCGTCGTCTTCACCCGCAACACCACGGATTCGCTGAACCTGTTGGCGCGCAGCGTTCCCAAGAACACCGCTGTGGTGCTGTTCGACAGCGAGCACCACGCGGCGCTGCTGCCGTGGCGTGGTCCGAACGTTCAGCGTGTTCCCGCTCCGTCTTCGTCCGGTGCTGCTCTTGTCGCATTGGACCGGGCGTTGGCCGCCGCCCCGGTGGGCCCTCGACTCGTGATCGTCACCGGGGCGTCCAACGTCACGGGTGAGCTGTGGCCGGTCGCGGAGCTCGCGAAGGTCGCCCGCCGGCACGGTGCGCGGATCGCGCTCGACGCCGCGCAGCTCGCGCCGCACCGCCCGATCAACGTCCGCGAGCTGGGCGTCGACTACATCGCGTTCTCCGGCCACAAGATCTACGCGCCGTTCGGTGCCGGTGTCCTGGTGGGCCGCGCGGACTGGCTGCAGCAGGCCCAGCCCTACCTGGTCGGCGGTGGCGCGACCTCCAAGGTCACCGACCACGGCGACCGGCTCGGCGTGGCCTGGTCCGCGGTGCCCGAACGGCACGAGGCCGGCAGCCCGAACGTCGTCGGCGTGCACGCGCTCGCCGCCGCCTGCGAGATCCTGTCGCGGCACTGGGAGCAGACGGTCGCGCACGAGCAGGAGCTGCTCACGCGCTTGCGGGACGGCCTGTGCACGATCCCCGGCTTCCGCGAGCTGTCGATCCTCACCGACGCCGACAAGGTGGGCGTCGTGAGCTTCACGATCTCCGGCTTCGACGCGGGCTTCCTCGCGGCCGCGCTGTCCGCCGAGTACGGCATCGGCGTTCGTGACGGAGCGTTCTGCGCACACGTCATCGTGGGCCGCCTGGTCAAGCAGCTCGGTTCGCACGAGGAACGCGCCGTGCGCGCGTCGATCGGCCTCGGCACCACGGCTGAACACGTCGATCGTCTGGTGGCCGCGCTGCGCACTCTCGTCACCGAGGGTCCGAAGTGCGCGTACACGCAGCGTGACGGCCGCTGGGTGCCGGAGGACGACAACCGAACCCTGCCGCCGTTCCTCGCGTAGTCCCTGGTGTGGACAATGACCTGGTGAGTGACGAGTCGAAGGCCGCCGACCCTGCAGCCGCGGAGGTCGCCGAGTCCTCGGTCGAGGGCCAGGTCAGAGAGCCGGAGACAACCGAGCAACCGAAGGCGGTCGCGCCCGAGGACGAAGCCGGGGAGAAGCCCGCCGAGCGGGTCGTCTCCGAGGAGGACGTCGTCGAGCCGGAGTTCTCGGTCACCGGGTCGCTGCCGGAACCGAGGACGAAGACCCTCGCGATCCTGGCGGCCGGGGTGCTCGCGTTCGACGTGCTCACCAAGGTCCTGTCCGTGGCGTTTCTCGAGGACTCCGAGCCGATCAAGATCTTCGGCGGCGCGCTGTACCTGACGTTCGTCCGCAACCCCGGCGCCGCGTTCGGCCTGGCCGAGGGCATGACGTGGATCCTCGCGCTGATCGCGATGGGCGTCGCCGGGTTCATCTTCTGGATCTCGCGCAACCTCCGCTCCCAGGGCTGGGCCGTCGGCCTGGGCCTGGTGCTCGGAGGTGCCGTCGGCAACCTCGCCGACCGCCTCTTCCGCGAGCCGGGCCCGATGCGTGGCCACGTGGTGGACTTCCTGTCGCTGTTCGACCCGTACGGCCGGGTGTGGCCGGTGTTCAACGTCGCCGACATGGCGATCGTCTGCGGTGGCGCGACGATCATCGTGCTGGCGCTCATGCAGCACGACTACGACGGCACGGTGCACAAGGACGCTCCCGCTCCCGTGACGCCGGCCGAGCCGCAGGAGTCCGGCCTGAAGGAATCCGGGCTGAAGGAATCCGGGCTGAAGGAGTCGAAGTAGCCGTTCTTGGTAGATTCAGCAGGTTCTGCCAGGAGAAGAAGGTCGAGGCCCCCCGCGTGAGCGGTTACCGAACGCTGCCGATTCCCGACGGTTTGGACGGCATGCGCGTCGACGCCGGCCTCGCGAAGTTGCTCGGCCTGTCCCGCACCGCGGTCGCGGCCATCGCCGACGCCGACGACGTGCTGATCGACGGCCGGATCGTCGGCAAGTCCGACCGGCTCACGGCCGGGGCGATGCTGGAGATCACGCTGCCCGCGCCGCCGCAACCCGTGACCGTGCAGGCCATCCCGGTCGAAGGGTTGATCATCCTGCACGAGGACGACGACATCATCGTCGTCGACAAGCCGGTGGGCGTCGCTGTGCACCCGTCGCCGGGCTGGACCGGTCCGACCGTGGTGGGAGGGCTCGCCGGCGCCGGCCACCGGGTCGCCACCTCGGGTGCGGCCGAACGCCAGGGCGTCGTGCACCGCCTGGACGTCGGCACGACCGGCGTGATGGTGGTGGCGAAGTCCGAGTCCGCATACTCGGCGTTGAAGCACGCCTTCAAGGAACGGACCGTCGACAAGGTCTACCACGCGATCGTCCAGGGGCACCCGGACCCGATCAAGGGCACCATCGACGCGCCGATCGACCGGCATCCCAAGCACGACTACAAGTTCGCCGTGATGAACTCCGGCAAGCCCTCCATCACGCACTACGAGGTTATGGAGGCGTTCCGCGCCGCCTCGTTGGTCGAGGTGCACCTCGAAACCGGGCGTACGCACCAGATTCGCGTGCACTTCTCCGCGCTGCACCACCCGTGCGTCGGCGACCTGACGTACGGCGCCGACCCGACGCTGTCCAAGCGGCTCGGGGTGTCCCGGCAGTGGCTGCACGCGCGGCAGCTCGGGTTCCACCACCCGGCGGACGGGCAGTGGGTCACGTTCACGTCGGAGTACCCGGACGACCTGGCGTCGGCGTTGGAGAAGCTGCGCGACGAGGGCTGATTGCGTCTGGGTAAATCATCGGTTGACGAGCTTTCATTTGATGTTAATCGGTGGCGTACCTAGCGTTGTCGGCATGAACCTCACTGTTCTCGCCGCCTCCGGACGGACCGGTCACGCCCTCACCCGTCAGGCACTGGAGCGCGGCCACACCGTCACCGCGATCGCCCGCGATCCGCAGAGCATCGGCCTCGACCACCCGAACCTGCGCAAGGTCGCCGGCGACGTGAGCGACCCGGCGAGCATCGCCGCGGCAGTCGACGCGGACTCCGTCGTGTTGTCCGGTCTCGGCACGGACGTCGCCGGGGTGCTGTCCGACGGCGCCAAGGCGGTCGTCGCCGCCGGTCCGCGGCGGATCATCTGGCTGGGTGCGTACGGCACGGGTGCGTCCGCCGACGCGGCGGGCGAGGGTGCCGGGGTGCTCTGGAAGTTCATGGGCGACCGGATCCCGGACAAGATCGTGGCCGACAACGCCGTGCTCGCCGCCGGTGGGACGGTCTTCCACGCCGGGGTGCTCAGCGACGAACCCGCGAGCCCGGGCCGGCGCACGGTCGGGCTGGACGACGCGCCGCCGTTCGACCTCGGTGCGAAGGTCAGCCGCGACACCGTTGCCGCCGCGATGCTCGACGAGGCCGAGGAACCGCGCTTTCCCGGAGCCGTCGCCCTACCCCTCGCCTAGCACCTCGGCGAGGGTCGCCCGCACCTGGTCGCGCAGCCACGCGTGGGCCAGGTCGGAGTCGTAGCGCTGGTGCCAGTTGCAGTTGATCGACGCCTCCGGGGACTCGGCCGGCAGCGGACGGGTGACCAACCCGAACGCCTCGATCAACGGGCGGCAGAGCACCGCCGTGGTGGTGACCAGGGCGTCGCTCGCGGCCACGATCTGCAGGGCCGAGTGGACGGTCGCCACGGTCGCGATCACCCTGCGGTGCAGTCCAGCCGACGCCAGCACGTCGTCGATCGGGGCGGTGAGCCGGCCGCGCCGGGAGACCACCACGTGCGGGTGGGCCGCGTAGGCGGGCAGGTCGAAGGCCTCGGCGCACGGGTGACCGGCGCGCAGGACCACGGCCAGCGGGTCGGTGCCGAGGGATTCGGAGCGGAACTCGGGCAGGTCCGGTGTGCCGCCGCCGAGTTCCAGGTCCACCCGGCCGTGCCGCAGGTCGTCGGTGTCGGTGGAGTGCTCGGCGAGCACCCGCAGCCGCACGCCGGGTGCCTGCGCCGTGATCCTGCCGATCAGCGACGGCACCACCGACGAGGCGAGGGCGTCGTGGCACTGGACCGTGAAGGTGCGGTCCAGCCGGTCCAGATCCAGTTCACGGCTCGGCGACAGCACGGCGTTGGCCTGCCGCACCAGCCGATGCACCTCCTCGGAGATCGAGAGCGCGTAGGGCGTCGGCGTCATCGAGTGGCCGGTGCGCACCAGGATGTCGTCGCCGGTCACCTTCCTGATCCGCCCGAGGGTGCGGCTCACCGCGGGTGACGACAGGTGCAGCCGCTCGGCCGCACCCATCACGCTGCCCTCTTCGAGCAGGGCGTCCAGCACGGTCAGCAGATTCAGATCCGCTTGCATGACAGTCAATCTTGGAGGAAGCCGTGATCGCAGCCACCACCGCCGCCGTTCGCCGTGCCGGAGCGCGGATGTCGTCGCGCTACTCGACACAGTCGCGGACGTCCGGCCTCGATGAGCTCGTCGCGGCCGTCCGCGCCAACGACGCCGCCGTCGTGGACCTGCTGAAGCCCGCACTGGCCGAGATCCGCCCGAGTGCGCGGTGGCTCGACGACGAGCACGGCTCGGGTCCGCTGGAACCGGGCGAGTGGTGGCTCGTCGACCCGGTCGGCGGCAACATGAACGCGGTCCACGGCATGCCCGACTGGAACATCGGCGTGAGCCTGGTCCGCGACGGCCGCCCGGTGCTGGCCGTCGTGTACTTCCCGCTGTTCGACGAGATGTTCACGGCCACCGAGGGCGGCGGCGCGTTCCTGAACGGCGTCCGCCTCCAAGTCTCGGACAAGACCTCACTGGACGGCGCGCTGGCGGGCACCGGTCAGGCCCAGCCGGGGCAGGGGCCGGAGATGGCGGACCGGGTGGGGGCGTCCTACAGCGCGATGGCGAAGGAAGCTCTCTACGTCCGGATCTCCGTGCCGGTGACCCATCAACTCGCCCAGGTCGCCGCGGGACGGATGGACCTGCACTGGCAGCACGACAACGTGCGCGCGCACGCGTCCGGTGTGCTGCTCGTTCAGGAAGCGGGCGGTGTCGTCACCGATCTCGACGGCAAGCCGTGGGAGCTGACCACCAGCGAGTACCTCGCCGCCGCACCGGGCGTGCACGCCGCGGCGCTGGACGTGCTCAGTCCTCTACGGTCCACACCAGCGTGTTGAGGTCCACCTCGGGACGCACGCTCCAGCGGACCTGGATGACCTCGGTCGTCTCCGGCAGCACGAACACGGTGTGGCCGCCGGCCGTTTCGCCCTGCTGCACACCGAGTTTGTGCGCCGGGCGTGAGGACAACGACACCGGTGCCTTCGTGACGGTCTCGCCGGTCTTGGTGACCAGGACCAGGTACATGTCCGGCAGTGAGGTGTACGGCACCTGCGAGGCGTTCGTCACCTCGGTGTGCACGACCACGGCGCGTTCGCCCTCGGCGAGCTTGTAACCCGCCGCGGTGAACAGGAAGTCCGCCGGGTCGACGACCTCGACCAGCTGGATGGACAGGTGGGCGCCCTCGAGGCTGTCGGCTTCCAGCGTCGAGCCGATCTTGCCGGTGCGGGAGATCGGCCTGGGCTGCGGCTGGTCCGCGCGCACCCACCCGGCCGACTGTGGCGGACCCCACGTGGCCTGCGGCTGAGCCTGTTGCTGGGCCTGCGGCTGTGGTTGGGCCGGGAACGGCTGGCTGATCGGGGCCTGCGGTCCGTACGGCTGCTGCACCTGGTGGGGACCGCTCTGGTGCACGGCGTACGAACCGGATGGCGGCGGACCCAGGTAGTTGCCGTAGGCGGCAGCGTTCGCGAGAGCGCGCCGCAGGCCGTTCGGGTCGCCTTCGACGCCGACGAGCAGGGGCAGGCCGCTGCCCGACAAAGTGATCAGGCGCATCGCGGCTTCGCGGGGGTCCATGCCCAGACGCTGGGCGATCTCGTGCACGGCTGCGCGGCCCGACTCGGCCAGGACGGCGAGCAGGCGAGCGTCTACGGGATCGGGGGCCACCACGAATTGAACGCTACCCGCCGCAGTCGATCTCCGCGTCACCGCCTGGCCGGTTGGAGATCACGGCCGAGAAACCCCCGAGCCTCCGTGAGGTGATCTTCGAGGCGGGATAGGGTTGGCGGATCCGGATTTCGCGTCCTTCCCACGCGTCCGTTCGATCTCCTGGAGGTACCGTGGCGGACTCGTTTGTGCACCTGCACGTGCACACCGAGTACTCGATGCTCGACGGCGCGGCCAAAGTGGCGCCGCTCTTCGAGGAAGCCGAGCGGCTCGGCATGACCGCTGTCGGCATGAGCGACCACGGCAACATGTACGGGTCCGACGAGTTCTACCAAACGGCGTCCAAGACCGGCATCAAGCCGATCATCGGCATCGAGGCGTACCTCGCCCCGCACAACCGCCTGCACAAGAAGCCGGTCTTCTGGGGCGATCCCGGCCAGCGCGGCGACGACATCTCCGGTGCCGGCGCGTACACCCACATGACCATGTGGGCGCGCAACGCGGACGGCCTGCGCAACCTCTTCAGGCTGCACACCGAGGCCAGCAAGACGGGCTACTACTACAAGCCCCGGATGGACCGCGAGCTCGTCGCGCAGCACGCCGACGGCATCATCGCCACCACCGGCTGCCCGTCCGGCGAGGTGCAGACCCGGCTGCGGCTCGGGCAGGTCGAGGAGGCGGTCAAGGCCGCCGCCGACTACCAGGACATCTTCGGCAAGGACAACTTCTTCCTGGAGCTGATGGACCACGGCCTCGACATCGAGCGCCGGGTCCGCGACGGTCTGCTGGAGATCAGCAAGAAGCTCGGCATCCCGCCGCTCGCGACCAACGACAGCCACTACGTCACCAAGGACCAGGCGGACACGCACTCGGCGTTGCTCTGCGTGCAGTCCGGCAAGATGCTCACCGACCCGAACCGGTTCAAGTTCGACGGCGACGGTTACTACCTGAAGTCGTCCGAGGAGATGCGGCAGATCTGGAAGGACCTGCCGGAGGCGTGCGACAACACGCTGCTCGTCGCGTCGATGGTCGAGTCCTACGACGACATCTGGAGCATCAAGGACCGCATCCCGAACTTCGAGGTCCCCGAGGGCGAGACCCAGGCCTCCTGGTTCCGCAAGGAGATCCAGCGCGGGCTCGAGTGGCGGTTCCGCGGGTCCGAGGTGCCGGCCGAGTACATCAAGCGCTGTGACTTCGAGGCCCAGGTCATCATCGACAAGGGCTTCCCGGCGTACTTCCTGATCGTCGCCGACCTGATCAACTACGCCCGCAGCGTCGGCATCCGGGTCGGCCCCGGCCGTGGTTCGGCCGCGGGTGCCGCGGTGTCGTGGGCGATGGGCATCACGAACATCGACCCGATCCCGCACGGTCTGCTGTTCGAGCGGTTCCTCAACCCCGAGCGCACCGCCATGCCCGACATCGACATCGACTTCGACGACCGCCGTCGCGGCGAGATGATCCGCTATGCCAGCGAGAAGTACGGCGCGGACAAGGTCGCCCAGGTGATCACGTTCGGCACCATTAAGACCAAGGCCGCGCTGAAGGACTCGGCGCGTGTCCACCACGGACAGCCGGGCTTCGCGATCGCCGACAAGATCTCGAAGGCGCTGCCGCCGCCGATCATGGCGAAGGACATCCCGCTCAACGGCATCATCAACAAGAGCCACCCGCGCTACGGCGAGGCGGCCGAGGTGCGCTCGCTGCTCGAGACCGACGCGCAGGTGAAGGAGATCTTCGACACCGCGCTCGGTCTGGAGGGCCTGATCCGCAACGCCGGCGTGCACGCCTGCGCGGTGATCATGTCGAAGGACCCGCTGTCGGACTCCATCCCGCTCTGGTACCGCGACGACGGCTCGTTCATCACCGGCTGGGACTACCCGTCTTGCGAGAACATCGGCCTGCTGAAGATGGACTTCCTCGGGCTGCGCAACCTCACGGTGATGGGCGACGCGATCGAGAACATCGAGGCCAACCGCGGCAAGGACGCGGTCCCGGACTTCGACACGCTCCCGATGGACGACCCGGAGACCTATGCGCTGCTCGGCCGCGGTGACACGCTCGGCGTGTTCCAGCTGGACGGTGGGCCGATGCGCGACCTGCTGCGCCGCATGCAGCCGACGTCGTTCGAGGACATCGTCGCGGTCGGCGCGCTGTACCGCCCCGGTCCGATGGGTGTGAACGCGCACAACGACTACGCGGACCGCAAGAACGGCCGTCAGGAAGTCAAGCCGATCCACCCGCAGCTCGAGGAACCGCTCAAGGAGATCCTCGGCGAGACGCACGGTCTGATCGTCTACCAAGAGCAGATCATGTTCATCGCCCAGGAGGTCGCGGGCTACTCGATGGGTCGAGCGGACGTGCTCCGCAAGGCCATGGGCAAGAAGAAGGCCGAGGTCCTCGCGAAGGAGTTCGAGGGCTTCCAGGAGGGCATGCGCAACGACCCGCGCGGCTTCTCCGACGAGGCGATCAAGGCGCTGTGGGACACGATTCTC
Organism: Lentzea alba; assembly: GCF_011067745.1. Taxonomy (GTDB): domain Bacteria; phylum Actinomycetota; class Actinomycetes; order Mycobacteriales; family Pseudonocardiaceae; genus Lentzea; species Lentzea alba. The sequence continues at coordinate 136,549 of NZ_JAAMPJ010000001.1, read as the reverse complement.
CCGTTCGCCGGCTACGCGTTCAACAAGTCGCACGCGGCCGCGTACGGCCTGATCTCGTACTGGACGGCCTACCTCAAGGCGAACTTCCGCGCCGAGTACATGGCCGCCCTGTTGACCTCGGTCGGTGACAACAAGGACAAGTCCGCGGTCTACCTCGCCGAGTGCCGCCGCCTGGGCATCAAGGTCCTCCCGCCGGACGTCAACGAGTCGGCGCTGCGCTTCGGTGCGGTCGGCACCGACATCCGCTTCGGTCTGGGCGCGGTCCGCAACGTCGGCGCGAACGTCGTCGAGTCGATCATCAAGACCCGCAAGGAGAAGGGCGCCTACACGTCCTTCACGGACTTCATGGACAAGTCCGAGCTCGTCGCGTGCAACAAGCGCGTGATCGAGTCGCTGATCAAGGCGGGCGCGTTCGACTCGTTCGGCCACACCCGCCTGTCGCTGATCCAGGTGCACGAGGACGCGGTCGACGCCGTCGTCCCGATCAAGCGCAAGGAAGCCGAGGGCCAGTTCGACCTGTTCGGCGCCGACAGCGGCGACGAACCGGACGACAGCACGTCCCCGCTCGCCCACCTCAAGTTCGGCACCGACGAGTACCAGCGCAAGCAGATGCTCAGCCTGGAAAAGGAAATGCTCGGGCTGTACGTGTCGTCGCACCCGCTCGACGGCGCCGAGCGGATCCTGCGGAAGTTCGCGCCCCGGCCGATCGCGGTCGTGCTCGACGATCCGCCCAAGGAAGGCGAGCTGATCGTCTCGGGCATGATCTCGTCGATCGAGCGCCGGGTGAACAAGAACGGCCTGCCGTGGGCGATCACCGTGATCGAGGACCTGGACGCGTCCATCGAGGTGCTGTTCTTCCCGAAGTCGTACGAGCTCCTGCGCGACGACCTGGAGCTCGACTCCGCCGTGTGCGTGAAGGGGCGGGTGAACTGGCGCGAGGACAAGATGGCGATCTTCGGTGACGGTGTCGTCCCGCTCGACATCAGCGACGCGGAGATGAACCCCGACGCCGAACCGCCGCTCGTCCTCGGGTTGCACACCAAGACGCTGACGCCCGAGCTGATCGAGGAACTGAAGGTCACGTTCAAGTCGCACGAGGGCCACGTCGCGGTGCACCTGGAGGTCCAGAAGCGCGACAAGTCGAAGGAGATGCTGGTGGTGGACAACTACCGGGTCCACCCGACGCCGTCGCTCTTCGGTGACCTCAAGACGATCCGCGGCATCACGATCCAGCGGTAGCGAGGCGCGGATTCCTCGCGGAGTTGGTGGCGAGCTGTGAGTTAACGGGGTTAACTGGGTGGGGTGACAACACTCACCCAGTTACCTGCTGACTACGCCCAGAACCCGCACGAGGTGCACGACCTGTTGCGTGCCGAGGGGCCCGTGCGAGAGGTCCACATGCCGCGTGGACTCAAGGTCTGGCTCGTGACGCGGTACGACGAGGCGAAGATCGCGCTCACCGACCCGCGGATCAGCAAGAACGTCCAGGAGGGCGGCCACCTCTTCGAGGTGCACGCGCCGGCCGACGCGGTGCGCCGCGACTTCAACCAGGCGCTGTCGGTCCACATGCTCAACATGGACGCGCCCGGCCACACCCGGCTGCGCAAGCTCGTGACCAAGGCGTTCACCGCACGCCGGATCGAGCTGATGCGGCCGCGCGTCAACGAGATCGCCGCGGAGCTGATCGCGAAGCTGAACGACGGCGACGAGATCGACCTGCTGGAGGAGTTCGCGTTCCCGCTGCCGATCACGGTCATCTGCGAGCTGCTCGGCATCCCGATCGACAACCGCGACGAGTTCCGCGAGTGGTCGAACACGCTGCTGTCGTTCGGCTCGAACGAGGACATCGTGCACGCGTCGGGCGCGATGGCGGCGTTCCTCTTCGGTCACGTCGAGAAGGTCGCGGCGCAGGAGCCGGACGACACGTTCTTCTCCGCTCTGGTGCACGCCGACGACTCCGGTGACCGGCTGAACACCCAGGAACTCGTGTCGATGGCGTTCCTGCTGCTCGTCGCCGGGCACGAGACGACGGTCAACCTCATCGGCAACGCGGTCCTCTCGTTGCTGAACAACCCTGACCAGCTGCAGATCCTCAAGGACCGCCCCGAGCTGATCCCGGCCAGCGGCGAGGAGTTCCTGCGGCTGGAGGGACCGGTCAACATCGCGACCTTCCGCTACACCAAGGAACCCGTCGAGCTCGGCGGCGTCACGGTCCCCGAGAACGAGCTCGTCATGGTGTCGCTGATCGCCGCGAACCGGGACCCGGAGCGCTACGAGAACGCAGACCGGCTCGACGTGACCCGGTCCGCGCAGGGGCACCTGGCGTTCGGGCACGGCATCCACTTCTGCCTGGGCGCGCCGCTGGCCCGTCTTGAGTTCGACGTGGCGTTGACGCAGCTGCTGGCGCGGTTCCCGAACCTGCAGCTGGCCGCGGAACCGGAGACGTTGGTGTGGCGGGACAGCACGCTGATCCGCGGCCTGCACACGCTGCCTGTCCGTCTCGCTTAGTGCCGCGACCGGCAACCTTCGCCGCCGAAGACGGGGCAAAGGCTGCCGGCCGCGGCACTAGTGTTCGGCGGGTGGACGACCTGCTGAAGCTCGACCAGGCGCACGTCTGGCACCCGTACGGCCCGATGCCGGGCACCCAGGAGCCGTTGCTCGTCTCGGAGGCCTCGGGTGTCCGGCTGACGCTGGCGGACGGCCGCGAGCTCGTGGACGGCATGTCGTCCTGGTGGGCGGCGATCCACGGCTACCGGCACCCGGTGCTGGACGCGGCCGTCACGGCGCAGCTCGGCCGGATGAGCCACGTGATGTTCGGCGGGCTCACGCACGAGCCCGCCATCCGGTTGTCCGCGAAGCTCGTGGAGATCACCCCGGAGCCGTTGCAGCACGTCTTCCTGTGCGACTCCGGCTCGGTGTCCGTCGAGGTCGCGGTCAAGATGTGCCTGCAGTACTGGCGCTCGCAGAACCGGCCGGAGAAGCACCGGCTGCTGACGTGGCGCGGCGGTTACCACGGCGACACGTTCAACCCGATGTCCGTGTGCGATCCGGACGGCGGGATGCATTCGCTGTGGCGTGGAATTCTGCCGCAGCAGGTGTTCGCGGACGCGCCGCCGGCCGAGCTGGACACCGCGTACGTCCAGCACCTGGCGGACCTGATCGAGGAACACGCGGGCGAACTGGCGGCGATCATCGTCGAGCCGGTCGTGCAGGGGGCCGGCGGGATGAGGTTCCACGACCCGCGTTATCTGCACGTGTTGCGTGAGCTCGCGTACACACACGACGTGCTGTTGGTGTTCGACGAGATCGCTACCGGTTTCGGGCGTACCGGCGAGCTGTTCGGTGCCGATCACGCGAACGTCAGCCCGGACGTCATGTGCCTCGGCAAGTCGCTGACCGGCGGTTATCTGTCGATGGCCGCCACTATGTGCACGTCCCGGGTGGCGGACGGGATCAGCAAGGGCGAGGTGCCGGTGCTCGCGCACGGGCCGACGTTCATGGGCAACCCGCTGGCGTCGGCGGTGTCGCTGGCCTCGATCGACCTGCTGTTGTCCCAGGACTGGAAGCGTGAGGTCGCGCGGATCGAGAACGGGTTGAAGGAAGGTCTCGCGCCCGCACGCGCGTTGCCCGGTGTCCGGGACGTGCGCGTGCTGGGCGCTATCGGTGTCGTGCAGCTGCATGAGCCCGTGGACATGGCACGAGCCACCAAGGCGGCCGTGGACGCCGGTGTGTGGCTACGGCCGTTCCGCGACCTGATCTACACGATGCCGCCGTTCATCAGCACGGACGACGACGTCGCGGCGATCTGTCAGGCCGTGATCGCGGCGGCGAGCTGAGTGTCGGTCGGCTCGACCAGGAACTCACCGTTCGGGAGCACGACGACGGGGATCTGCCTGCGGCCGGAGATCTCGATCGCCCTGTCCCGCGCCGCGTCGTCGTGTTCGACGTCGACGTAGGTGAACGGCACGTTGTTGCGGGTCAGCCACGACTTCGCGCGGCGGCAGTCACCACACCATTCGGCGCCGTACATCACGATCGGTTGCTCACTCATGTGATGACCCTATGTCAGCGCTCGCCCGGTGACTGGTTGCACGCGGGGACGTTGCGTGCGGTGTGAGTGCACGAAAGCTCCCCGCGTGCGCTTCGCGGGCGACCGGCGCGACCGTGTGGCAGGTCAGGTCCTAAGGTGAGGCCCTGTGAGCGTGCTGGTGATCACCGGAACCGGGACCGAGGTCGGGAAGACCGCCGTCACCGCGGGCATCGCGGCGTTGGCCAGGGCAGAAGGCAGACGGGTCGCGGTGCTGAAGCCCGCGCAGACCGGCCTGCTGCCCGGCGAGCCGGGTGACGTGGCGGAGGTGGCGCGGCTCGCGGGCGACGTGACGACCCGTGAGCTGGCCAGATACCCCGACCCGCTGGCCCCGGACACCGCGGCGAGACGGTCGGGGATGGCCACCGTGCACCCCGCGGACGTCGCCAAAGCCGTGACCGAGCTCGACGAGACCCACGACCTGGTGCTGGTCGAGGGCGCGGGCGGGCTGCTCGTGCGGTTCGACGAGAGCGGATCCACGCTGGCCGACATCGCGTGGGCGGTGAACGCGCCCGTGCTGATCGTGGCCCAGGCCGGGCTCGGCACTCTCAACACCACGGCTTTGACGGCTGAAGCACTGCAGCGGCGCGGCATCGAGTCGCTCGGCGTGGTGGTCGGCAGCTGGCCGTTGCACCCGGACCTCGCCTCCCTGACGAACCTGGCCGATCTGCCCGACGCGGCGGGTGGCCCGTTGCTCGGCGCGCTGTCCCAAGGTGTGACGAAGCTCGGTTCCGTGGACTTCCTGGCGGTCGCCAAGAGATCGTTTTCACCCTGGTTCGGCGGCGAGTTCGACCCGGAGACGTTCGCGGCTCAGTTCGCGGTCCAGTGACCTACATCGCTGCACGATGAAGGATTCAGTGAGGCATAGTGCTCGCCAGGCCACAGGAGGAGGAGAGACCGTGACCGCAGCTCCGGAACAGATCGACGTGCTCGACGAGGCTCGTGAGCAGGTGCTCGAACGAGGAGTCGGACTGTCCGAAGCCCAGGTGCTCAAGGTGCTCGAACTGCCTGAGGACCGGATCCCCGAGCTCCTGGCGCTGGCGCACGAGGTGCGTGAGCGCTGGTGCGGGCCCGAGGTCGAGGTCGAGGGCATCGTCTCGCTGAAGACCGGTGGCTGCCCCGAGGACTGCCACTTCTGCTCGCAGTCCGGCCAGTTCCCGTCGCCCGTGCGGTCGGCGTGGCTGGACATCCCCGGCCTGGTCCGCGCGGCGCGGCAGACCCGCGACACCGGCGCGACCGAGTTCTGCATCGTGGCGGCCGTGCGCGGCCCGGACAAGCGGCTGCTCTCGCAGGTGCGCGACGGCATCAAGGCCATCCGCGAGGACGGCAACGACATCCAGATCGCCTGCTCGCTCGGCATGCTCACGCAGGAGCAGGTCGACGAGCTGGTGGCGATGGGCGTGCACCGTTACAACCACAACCTCGAGACGGCTCGCTCGCACTTCCCGCAGGTCGTGACCACGCACTCCTGGGAGGAGCGCTGGGATACGCTGAAGATGATCCGCGACGCCGGCATGGAGGTCTGCTGCGGCGGCATCATCGGCATGGGGGAGACGCTGGCGCAGCGCGCGGAGTTCGCCGTGCAGCTGGCCGAGCTGGAGCCCGACGAGGTGCCGCTCAACTTCCTCATCCCGAACCCCGGCACGCCGTACGAGAACTACCCGGTCGTGGAGGGCGCCGAGGCGCTGCGCACGGTCGGCGCGTTCCGGCTGGCCCTGCCGCGCACGATCCTGCGGTTCGCCGGCGGTCGTGAGCTGACGTTCGGCGACCTGGGCGCGAAGCAGGGCATGCTCGGCGGCATCAACGCGATCATCGTCGGCAACTACCTGACGAACCTCGGCCGCCCGGCGCAGCAGGACCTCGACATGCTGGAAGAGCTGTCGATGCCCATCAAGGCGCTGAGCCAGACCCTGTGACCGATCTGATGACGTACTGCTCCTTCTGCGGCAAAGAGGAAGCTGGCGGCGACCACGCGTTCTGCCGTCAGCGCCTCTCGCTGATCGACCCGCCGCGGTACTGCTCGGAGTGCGCGCGCCGCATGGTCGTCCAGGTGACCCCGGACGGCTGGGCGGCGCGCTGCAGCCGCCATGGCGAGATCACTTCCGCCCGGTAGTAGCCTTTCGCGAATGGACGAGAAAGCAGCGCCGGTGCGCATCGAACCCGTGCCGGAGCCGCCGTACGTCTACATCTACGTCCGGCCCCGGCCGAAGGTCGTGGTCAAGCGGGATCTGCTGCCGGGCCTGGTGGTGCTGCTGACGACGTTCGCGGCCGGGCTGCCCGCCGCGTACGTGTGGTCGCGGCTCGCCCCGGCTCAGCTCAAGATCGTCTCGCCGCAGGACAACAAGTTCTACCCGATCGGGGTGGAGAGCTACCACCGGCTCGACGCGCTGATGGTGTTCGTGCTGATCGGTCTCGGCGCGGGCACGGTCACCGGCATCGCGACCTGGCTGCTGCGGCAGCGGCGCGGCCCGATCGTGATGCTCGGCATGACGGCGGGCTCGTTCGCGGCGGCGTGGTTCGCGCAGTGGCTGGGCGGATCGCTCGCCGCGGGCGCGTACCCGATGCCGTCGTCGATCAAGCCGAACGACACCCTGCTCGTGGCGCCTTCTTTGGAGACGTGGTGGGGAGTTCTGGCGTGGCCGCTGGCGGCCGCGCTGGCCTACGGCTGCTGTGCGGCCTGGAACGGCCTGGACGACCTGGGCCGCCGCCTCGGCTGAAAACCATGGGGGGCACATTCATGGACCTCAGGTCCATGAATGTGCCCCCCATGGTTCTAGCCGACGCGGTAGGCGAAGTCCGGCATGTCGGTCACGAACATCTGACCCGGCGCGTGCGTGATCGCGAACGGCGGCTTGGACTTCATCAGCACCGCCTGCGGAGTCACGCCGCACGCCCAGAACACCGGTACGTCACCGGGTTCCGGCTCGATGGCGTCGCCGAAGTCGGGTGCGTGGACGTCGTCGATGCCGAGCATCCGCGGATCCCCCGCGCCGACCGGAGCCCCGTGCACCGAGGGCATGAGCGCGGTGACCTTGTGCGCTATGTCCACAAGGGACTCCGGAATCCAGCGCATCGACACGACCATCGGCCCGTGCAGTCGTCCCGCCGGCCGGCACTGGATGTCCGTGACGAACATGGAGACGTTCTTCTGCTGATCGACGTGCCGCAGCGGCACTCCGGCGCTTTCCAGCGCCGTCTCGAACGTGAAGCTGCAGCCGATCAGGAACGTCACCAGGTCGTCGCGCCAGTACTCCGTGGCGTTCTCGGGTTCCGCCTTCAGCTCGCCGTCTTCCCAGATGCGGTACTGCGGCGCGTGGGTGCGCACGTCCGCGTCCTGCTTGAGCGCGCTGACCGTCTCGCCGGCGTCCAGCACGTCGAGCACCGGGCAGGGTTTGGGGTTGCGGTGGGTGAAGAGGAGGAAGTCGTACGCCCAGTCCTTGGGGATGGCGATGAGGTTGGCCTGCGCCTGTCCCGGTGCCTTGCCCGCGGTTGTCATTCGAGCTCCTTGTTGACCGTCTCCGGCAGCCAGATCAACGCGACGACCGCGATCCCGTACGCCGCCGCCCCGAACAGCATGGCACCGCCGATGCCCATCCGGTCGGCCATGAACCCGACGACGCCGGGGAACACCGCGCCGAACGCACGCCCGAGGTTGTAGGTGAAGCCCTGCCCGGTTCCTCGCAGTTGCGTCGGGTAGAGCTCGCTGAGATAGCTGCCGAACCCGCTGAAGATCGCGGACATGCAGAATCCGAGCGGGAAGCCGAGGAACATGACCAACGTGTTGGCACCGTTGGGAATCTGCGTGTAGGCGACGATCAGCAATGCGCTGGCGATCGCGAACAACGTGAAGGTCTTCTTGCGCCCCAGGTAGTCCGTGAGATAGCCGCCGCAGACGTACCCGATCCACGCGCCGCTGATGAGGAACGCGAGGTAGCCGCCGGTGCCGATGATCGTCAGCCCGCGACCGGTCTGCAGGAACAACGGCAGCCACTGCGCGAGCGTGTAGTAACCGCCCTGGACGCCGGTGGCGAGCAGCGCCGCGAACAGGGTGGTCTTGAGGATCGGGCCCTGGAAGATCTTGGGGAACGTGCCGCGTTCCTTGGGCTGTGCCTTGGTTTCCGGGGCGTCGTCGACGTTGCGGCGCACGTAGAAGATGAGGATCGCCGGGAGCGCGCCGGTCCAGAACATGATGCGCCACGACCACGCCGGGTCGGCGAACGACGCGACCAGGGTGTTGATGAGGACGGCGAGACCCCAGCCGACCGCCCACGCGCTCTGGATGAACGCCACCGTGCGGCCGCGGTACTTCGGCTTGCAGTACTCGGCCACGAGGATCGCCCCGGCCGCCCACTCGCCGCCGAAGCCCAGGCCCTGCAGCGCGCGGAAGATCAGCAGGGTCTCGTAGTTGGTCGCGAACCCGCACAGCACGGTGAAGAACGCGTAGGCCGCGACCGTGATGATCAGCGTCTTCGACCGGCCGAACCGGTCGGCCATGATGCCCGCCACCGCGCCGCCGATGGCGCTCATGAGCAGCGTGCTCGTGCCCAGCAGACCGGCCTCGGCCTTGGTGAGGCCGAAGTAGCCGGTGATCGCGACCAGGCTCAGCGGCAGGACCCAGTAGTCGTAGGAGTCCAGTCCATAGCCGCCGAACGCGCCGATGAACGCGCGTTTGCCCTTCTGGCCGAGACTGCGGAACCAGGCGAAACGGCCTGTGTCCTCGGTCGTGGTCGTGCTCATGCGACACCTCGCAGCGTGGTGGAGGAGTGGTCGTGTGTGACGTGGCACTCAGAGTATGGATTGTTCAACAATCCCACAAGGCCACAATTCAACGATCCGACGATCGGTGCGCGAGGCTTGGGCTTGATGGCCTCAGGGAAGAGCGGCGAACGCGGGCCGGAACACGTTGACCGCCGTGCGGATGTCGGCTTCCAGAGCCTCGATCTCCTCCTCGGTCTCGATGATGCCCAGCCGGTCCACCGCTCGCACGAACACGTGCAGCAACGCATCGGTGAGCGTCCGTGCGACCACGGGATCGAACCGCTCGCCGGAGCGCGCGACCCAGACCTCGGCGAGCGCGCTCGACCAGTCGTCGGCGAGTTCCAGCAGGTATCTGCGCAGTCCCGCGTCGGAGGCCACGAGACGGGGCATGTCGCCAGGGTTGCGGATCGCCCGCTGCGCCGAGGCACCGAGGACGGCGGCCGACAGCCAGTTCCCGTAGTTGGCGACCACGCCGGAGTAGCGGTCGAGTTCCAGCAGGGCCGCACGCAGTTCGCCCGCGCGGTCGAACACCAGGCTCTCCTTGGTGGGGAAGTGGTTGTAGACGGTCTGCTCCGACACCTCCGCCGCCTCGGCGACCTCGATCATCGTCACCGCGCGGAACCCGTTGCGCGCGAACAGCTCCGCCGCACTGGCTGCGATCGCCGCCCGAGTCCGCGCCTTCTTGCGTTCTCGCAATCCCGCCACAGTCGCTCCTTGATTGGGGTTACCCTAATCTTAAGGTCACTCAAGTCACATCCCACGACACCACCATCGGCTACCAGAAGTTCGCGGAACCGAGGTCGAGGACGTCAAAAACCGTTGCGGAGGCGAGGTTCGACAACGAGATCGCGGAGGGGAACGTGGCCGGCGCGATGGGGACGATCCTCAAGGGACTGGAGGCCGGGCCGTGGTGGCTGCGTCTGCTGCCACGCCCGTGGAAGGCAGCGCGAACCTGGAGCGGTTCACAGTGCTCAAAGCCGCTCGAGGACTTCCTCAGTTCGGGTTCGGCACGTGCCCGAACTCGGTCAACGGCACCGGAACCGCCTTCAGCGCGCTGAGAATCCCGGTCTCCCGGTGCAGCATCCGCCGCACCAGCCGCAACCGCCGCGCCGGCGACCGTTCCTCCAGCAACCGCTGCCGGTCGTCGACGGGCAGCAGGCAGTCGGCCGCCAGCAGGTACGACAGGGCACCCAGCGAGACGTCGTCCGAAGGCGACGACCAGTCCTCGCGGTGCCAGGCCGCGCCGCAGTACCGCTCGTGGGCCGCGCGCGCCCCGCGTTCGAGGATCGGCACGACCTCCAGGGCGGCCTGGGGCACCGGGGAGTCGTCGATGTAGTCGATGTGCCCCAACAGGTACGGCGCGGTCGTCGTGTCGACGTCCAGCAGCCGGAAGCGGCGCACGCCGCGCGTCACGATGTCGAAGCGGCCCTCGGGCAGCGGGCGGGCGTCCAGCAGGTCGGCGGAGCAGCCGATGTCCTGCAGGGAACCGACGTTGTCGGCGCCCACCTCCCAGCCCTCCTTGATGCACACGACGCCGAACGTGCGGCCGAACAGCGAGCCGGTCATCAGGTCGACGACGAGCTGGCGGTAGCGCGGCTCGAAGATGTGCAACGGCAAAGACGCCCCAGGCAGGAGGACGGTGCCCAAAGGGAACAGCGGAAGCGTCTCGGCCACGCGTCCACGTTACGGGCTGCCACTCCCGCCCGCCGGACGGCCGGATCCCGGGGGCCTCAGCACGGCGAACGGATCGGTCACCTTGATTCCCTTGGCGCTGAACCGGAACAACGCGGCGGGACGGCCGCCGGACGGGCCGGGGGGAGCGGTACCACCGGTCGGTTCCAGCAGCAACCGGCGGGAGAGCACACGTTGCAGGTTCGTGGCGGAGACGCGGTAGCCCAGCGCCGCGGAATAGTGGTCGCGCAGCAGGGAGATCGTGAACTCCGGTGGCGCCAGCGCGAAGCCGAGGTTCGTGTACGACAGCTTCGAGCCCAGCCTGTGCCGCGCTCGATGCACGATCGAGGAATGGTCGAACGCCATCGACGGGAGCTTGTCGACGCAGTGCCACGACGTGTCCGCCGGCACCTCGGGATCGACGTCCGAGGGGACCAGCCCGAGAAACGCCGTCGCGACGACGCGGGGTCCGGGGACGCGGTCGGGGGCGCTGAAAACGGCCAGCTGCTCGACGTGTGACAGTTGTCGCACATCGACTTTTTCCGCCAGCTGACGGCGGATGGAACTCTCCACGTCCTCGTCCACCCGCAGGCCGCCACCCGGCAACGACCAGCGGTGAGCGTGTGGCTCCCGTGCGCGCTCCCACAGCATGACCTGGAGTGACGCACCTCTCACCCGCAGCACAGCTGCCAGAACTTCGTGTCCCACGCCCGCCACTCGGCTGATACTATCGGCCACGTTTTCGACCAGTAGGCGAAAACCTGGAACCGAGGAGGCAGCGATGGTCGCTACCGCAACCGTGGAGCGAACCGCGTCAGGTGTGTTCGGCGGAGTCGAGCCGGACGCGGCGTGGCGGGACGAGGTGTTGCGGCTCGCGAAGGAGCGGGACGCCGTCATCCTGGCGCACAACTACCAGCTGCCCGAGATCCAGGACATAGCCCACCACACCGGCGACTCGCTCGCGCTGAGCCGGATCGCCGCGCAGTCCGACGCGCAGACCATCATCTTCTGCGGCGTGCACTTCATGGCCGAGACCGCGAAGATCCTCGCGCCGGAGAAGACCGTGCTCATCCCGGACGAGCGCGCGGGCTGCTCGCTCGCCGACTCGATCACCGGCGCCCAGCTGCGCGAGTGGAAGGCGCAGCACCCCGGCGCGGTCGTCGTGTCCTATGTGAACACCACGGCCGAGGTGAAGGCCGAGACGGACATCTGCTGCACGTCGTCCAACGCCGTCGACGTGGTGCGCTCGATCCCGGCCGACCGCGAGGTGCTGTTCTGCCCGGACCAGTTCCTGGGCGCGCACGTCAAGCGCGAGACCGGCCGCGAGAACCTGCACATCTGGGCCGGCGAGTGCCACGTCCACGCCGGCATCAACGGTCCCGAGCTGGCCGAACGCGCCGCCGCGAACCCGGACGCCGACCTGTTCATCCACCCGGAGTGCGGGTGCGCGACCAGCGCGCTGTACCTGAGCGGCGAGGGCATCGTCCCGGCGGAGAAGGTCAAGATCCTCTCGACCGGCGACATGATCACCGCCGCGCGCTCGACGAACGCCCGCAAGGTGCTCGTCGCGACCGAGGTCGGCATGCTGCACCAGCTGCGCAAGGCCGCCCCGGAGATCGACTTCCGCGCCGTCAACGACCGCGCGTCCTGCACCTACATGAAGATGATCACGCCGGCCGCGCTGCTGCGGTGCGTGCGCGACGGCCTGGACGAGGTGCACGTGGACCTGGAGACCGCCAGGCGCGCCCAGGGAGCCGTGCAGCGCATGATCGAGATCGGTCAGCCCGGCGGCGGTGAGTGATGGCCGCGCGCTGGGAGGCGCGGGCCGACCTGATCGTGGTCGGCACGGGCGTGGCGGGTCTGACCGCCGCGCTCCGGGCCCGTGAGCTGGGGCTGCGCGTCCTCGTCGTCACCAAGGCGGCGGGCGACGACGGCAACACGCGCTGGGCCCAGGGCGGTGTCGCGGTGGTCATGGAGGACCAGCACGACCCCGGCGACACCGTGCAGAAGCACATCGAGGACACGCTGACGGCGGGCGCGGGCCTCTGTGACGACGCGGCGGTCACGGCGATCATCACCGACGGGCCTCAGGCCGTCGCACGGCTGCGCGAGCGCGGCGCGACGTTCGACGCCCGGCCCGACGGGCTGCTGGAACGGACCCGCGAAGGCGGCCACAGCGCGTTCCGCGTCGTGCACGCCGGCGGTGACGCGACCGGTGCCGAGGTCGAACGCGCGTTGCTCAAGGCCACTGTGGACGGACGGGTTCCCCTGCTGGAGAACCACGTCGCGGTCGACGCGGTGAAGACGCCGCTCGGCGCCGTCGCCGGACTGCTGGTGCTCGACAGCTTCGGCGTCCCCGGCGTGCTGACCGCGCCCGCCGTGCTGCTCGCGACCGGTGGCCTCGGCCAGATGTACCAGGCGACCTCGAACCCGTCCGTCGCGACGGGGGACGGGCTGGCGCTGGCGTTGCGGGCCGGTGCACTGGCCGCGGACGTCGAGTTCATCCAGTTCCACCCGACCGTGCTGTACACGGGTCGAGGTGCGCGAGGCCGTTGCCCGCTCGTCACGGAAGCCGTGCGCGGCGAGGGTGCCGTGCTGGTCGACGCGACCGGCGCCCGCGTGATGAAGGGCGTGCACCCGCTGGAGGACCTCGCTCCGCGCGACGTCGTGGCGGCGGCGATCACCCGGCACATGGCTCTTGAGCCCGGTGGTGTCGACGACCACGTGTTCCTGGACGCGACCTCGTTGCACGACATGGCGAGCCGCTTCCCGACCGTGTACGCGGCCTGCGTCTCGGTCGGCGTCGATCCGGCCGTGGACCCGATTCCCGTTGCTCCGGCGGCACATTTCGCCTGCGGTGGCGTGGTTTCCACGGTCGACGGACGCACCGGCGTGACCGGCCTGTACGCGGTCGGCGAGGTCGCGCGCACCGGCCTGCACGGCGCGAACCGCCTGGCCTCCAACAGCTTGCTCGAAGGCCTGGTCTGCGGCACGCGCGCAGCCGAGGCCGTGGCCGCCGATCTGGCGGTCGGGTTCATCGCACCCGCCCGCGTCGTCGACCCCGTGCTGCCCACGGCCCCGGTCGCGGACCGGGACCTGCTCCAGCGCGTGATGTCCCGCTACGCCGCGATCGGCCGGGACGCGGAAGGCCTCGCCGTCGTCGGTTCGGTGCTGGACGTGTCCACTGTGGACAAGCAGCTGGAGTCGCGCGAACTGGTCGAGGACGCGGCCCTGACCATGGCCGCCCGCGCCCTGATCGCGGCGGCTCAGGAACGCACCGAGTCGCGCGGTTGTCACGTCCGCACCGACTTCACCGAGCGTTCCGAGGCGTGGCAACGCAGTCAGCTCGTCCGGCTCACCCCGACCGGTCAGCCCGTGCTGGCCGATCCCGTTCTGGTGGAGGGTGTCGCATGACCATCGACTGGGATGACGCGAACCGGGTCATCCAGCTCGCTCTGGAGGAGGACCTCCGCTACGGCCTGGACGCGACGACGCTGGCGACCGTGCCGGAGAAGGCCGTCGCCACTGCGGAGATCACGCCGCGGTCGGCCGGTGTGCTGTGCGGTGTTTCCGTTGCACGAGCGGCTTTTGAGCGCTACCTGCCCGAGATCGAGGTCGTGTCCGAAGCCGCCGACGGTGACAAGGCCGTGCCCGGTGAGCCCGCGCTGGTGCTGACCGGTCCGACCCGCGGCCTGCTCACGGTCGAGCGCACGGCGTTGAACCTGGTCTGCCACCTGTCCGGAATCGCCACGCAGACCGCCCGCTGGGTGAGCGCGATCGAAGGCACCGGTGCTTCTGTCCGTGACTCGCGGAAGACGTTGCCGGGCTTGCGTTTGCTGCAGAAGTACGCGGTCCGCTGCGGTGGCGGCGTGAACCACCGGATGGGGCTCGGCGACGCGATCCTGATCAAGGACAACCACGTCGCCGCGGCCGGTTCGGTGGGCGCGGCGATCCGCGCGGCTCGCGCACACGCGCCGGACTTGCTGATGGAGGTCGAGGTCGACAGCCTGGAACAGCTCGACGAGGCGATCTCCGAGGGCGCGGAACTGGTGCTGCTGGACAACTTCACGCCCGAGCAGTGCGCGCGGGCGGTGGCCAGGAGGCCGGCGAACGTGAAGCTGGAGGCGTCCGGCGGGCTCACGCTGGACGTGGCCCGCCGGTACGCCGAAACGGGCGTGGACTACCTCGCGGTCGGCGGTCTCACGCACTCCAGTCCGTCACTCGACCTCGGCCTGGACCTTCGCTAGCGGTTCGTACCGCTCCACGCTGACGTGCTGGACGCCGGGGAAGTTCTGCACCCGGCGCCAGTCCGCGGTGCGTGAGCCGACGCCGTTGCCGCCGGACACCGCGTCGACGTGGTCCGCGGCGCTGACCCACTCCGCGACGTTGACGACGCGCTTGCCGTCGTCGCGGATGTGGAACGCCGCGGAAAGGCCACCGGGGTGCGGGTTCGGCTCGCTCGCCAGCGCGACGAACACCGAGTCGACCCACGCCCGTGCGGTGGCCTCGCTGTCGGTGTCGACCGTCACCAGCACGACGCAGCCGACGTCGCGGTCACCGCGCGGGTTGCTCGCCCGGTAGAGCTTGAAGCCGTCGAGGTCGGTGCGACCGCGGAAGAACGAGGGCAGTGCGGGAAGAGTCATGCCTCGATCCTGTGAGCTCGACCTATCTGGAGGTCAAGCCTCAGTCGAAGGAACAACCGGGGTTCGGCTCGTCCCGCGACAACGGCGCACCGGCGGGGTTCACGTACAGCACTTCGAGCACCATCGGCGAAGTGCCGAGGTTGCGCCCGATGTGCACCTGGTGCGGCTGCTCGATCAGCGTGTCACCGCGGCGGTTCACGAACGTCGTGGTGCAGTCGGACTCGGTTCGCGTCAGCACGCCCTTCTTGACGAGCGCGTACAGGGTGCCGTCGTGGTGGTGCCAGCCGGTGCTGCCGCCGGGGTTGATGGTGATCTCGCGGACGACGTAGTCGCGGTCGCCGACGGTCCACTGGGCGAGGATCTTGCCCGTCACCCCGCGCGAAGGCGTTGCCGAGGCAACCCCGGAGAACAACAGCAAAGCGGCCACCACGGCCGAAACGATGCGCATGAAGGTCAACGTAGCCGTCGGTTCGCCAGCACGGGCAGGACCTGTCGAGCTTGTTCCACCGCGGCGAGGTCGATGTCGACGACCGAGACCTCCGGCTGGTCGGAGAGCTGCAGGGCCACGTTGCCGAACGGGTCCGCGACCGTCGAGCAACCGATGCCGGTCGGCGCGGAAGAACCCAGCTCACCGGGGTACGCCTGCCCGCACGCCACGACGAACGACGTGCAGTCCAACGCCCGCGCCCGCACCAGCAGCTCCCACTGCTCCTTCTTGCCCGGACCGGCGCCCCACGACGCCCCGACCAGCACCGCCGACGCACCCTTGTCCGCCAGCGCGCGGAACAGCTCGGGGAAGCGGATGTCGTAACAGGTGGCCACGCCCAGCGTGACGCCGTCGACCTCGAAGGTCACGATCTCCGAGCCGGGCGCGACCGTGCGCGACTCCTGGAACCCGAACGCGTCGAACAGGTGGATCTTGTCGTAGCCGAGGTGGATGTCCGGCCCGGTCACCAGCAGCGTGTTCGTCACGCGGTCACCGGAAGGCGTGAACATGCCCGCCACCACCACGACGTCGTGCTGGGCGGCGATCTCGTGCACCGCGGACGCCCACGGCCCGTCCAACGGCTCCGCGACCGGCCCGAGCGGCACGCCGAAGCGGCACATCGTCGCCTCGGGCAGCAGCACGACCCGCGCGCCGTCTGCTCTGCGCACCGCGTCGCGGACGAGCTCCAGGTTCGACCTGGGGTCTGTCGTGGAGCTGATCTGACTCACAGCGATGCGCATGGGGATCACTGTAGGGTCCGGCATTGTGCGTTCCCCACTGTTCCTAGTCGTGTTGCTGGCCGTCGCGGGCTGTACTGAGACCGCCGCACCCCGCCCGGACGGTGGCTCGAACGGCACGTCGATCGTGCTCGCCGACCGCGACGAACCGACCACGCTGAACCCGCTGCTCGGCTACGGCGCACAGGGCGTGTCGAAGATCTACGACGGGCTGGTCGAGCACCGCCAG
Source organism: Lentzea alba (assembly GCF_011067745.1). Lineage (GTDB taxonomy): Bacteria > Actinomycetota > Actinomycetes > Mycobacteriales > Pseudonocardiaceae > Lentzea > Lentzea alba. The sequence goes on along the minus strand of NZ_JAAMPJ010000001.1, from coordinate 119,937 downwards.
GACGGCTCGCTCAAGCCGCAGCTCGCCGCCGACCTGCCGGAACCGGCCGCGGACGGGCTGAGCTGGACGGTGAAGCTGCGCGGCGACGTGAAGTTCACCGACGGCAGCACGTTCGGTGCGGAGGACGTCGTCGCGACCTACACCGCGGCGCTGCAGAACCCGGTCAAGGAGCGGTTCGGCACGCTCAAGGGCGTCGAGCAGGTCGACCCGTCCACGGTCCGCTTCACCCTCACGCAGACGCAGGCGGCGTTCCCGCACCTGCTCGTGCTCGGCATCCTGCCCAGCGAGCAGGCGAACCCGAACGGCCAGCCGATCGGCACCGGTCCGTACAAGGTCACCGAGTGGAAGAAGGGCGACCGGCTGCTGCTGGACGCCAACGACGGCTACTTCGACGGCGCGCCCAAGGTCAAGAAGCTCACCGTCGTGTTCGTCACCGACGACAACCAGCGCGCCAGCCGCATGCAGGCCGGCGAGTTCGACGGCACGGTGCTGCCGCCCAAGATCGCGACGCAGTTCGCCGGCAAGTCCGGCCTGACCGTCCAGTACCACCGCAGCGCCGACTACCGGGCCGTGCGGCTGCCCGCGGCGCACCCGGTCACCGGCAACCCCGCGATCCGGCTCGCGCTGAACTTCGCCGCGAACCGCCAGGGCATGATCGACACCCTGCTGGAGGGCAAGGGCACCATCGCCTACACGCCGGTGCCGGACGCGTTGGCCGAGGAGTTCGACCCGACCGCGAAGTTCCGCTTCGACAAGACCGAGGCCATCCGTCAGCTCGACGCGGGCGGCTGGGTGCCCGGCGCGGACGGCATCCGGGTCCGCGAGGGCGTGCCCGCCCGGTTCACGCTGATGTACCCGCTCGGCGACGACCTGCGGGCCGACCTCGCCACGGCGTTCGCGGCCGACGCCAAGGCCGTCGGCGTGGACGTGCAGCTCGCCGGCCTGTCCTGGGAGGCGATCCGCCCGCGGATGGCCCAGGACGCGCTGCTCTACGGCGAGGGTTCGCCGTTCGACCCCGACCTGATGCTCTACGACCTGCGCGGTCAGGGCAGCCCGGCCGCCGACGCGGCGCTGGAGAACGGCCGCAAGCTCATCGACCCGGCGCAACGTGCGGTGGCGTACAAGCTGTTCCAGCAGGCGTACGTCGCGGCGCCGTCGATGGCGGTGCTGGTCTTCCCCGAGCACGCGTATGTGATGCGCGACTCGTGGAACGGCTACCAGCCCGTGGTCGACCCGAACTCCTACGGCGCGCTGGCCTGGGGTCCGTGGTGGAACCTCGACAAGTGGGAGCCTAAGTAGTCACGCGGTTGATCTCGCGGACGGCACGTTCGGGGTCGTCCGCCCAGAACTCGACGCGCTCGACCCGTTGCACGCCGGTCTTGCCGAGGTTGACGAGCTGCGGCTCGTGGAACGGCACCGAGACGTTCGTCCTGGTCAACGACTGGATGACGAGCGCGTCCCCGATCACCTCGACGCTGCGCTGCCCCTTGTGGGCGCGCTCGGCGACCTTCGCCGCGCCCAGGTCCCCGGCCGGGATGCGCCAGTCGAAGAACCCGAGCTGGCGCAACCGCAGTTCGTCCGCGGAGACGGTGTGCGGCTGGCGGTACAGCACGTAGAGAGCGCCCACGCACACGACGGTGTTCAGCGCGCCCAGGACGATCAACGTGATCAGCAGCCACGGGATGTCCAGGCCGAGCGCGACCAGCGCGACCCCGACGGCCGTGATGATCAGGAACCGCAGGTACCTCGGTCGCATGCGCTTGCCGTAGGGGATCTCCACCATGTGGCCGAGCCTATTTCCGCAGAGCGCGCACCATCTCGTCGGGGTTGTCGGCCCAGAACTCGATCTTCGTCACCTCGTGCGCTCCGCGGCGCCCGAGGTCGACCTCCTGCGGTTCGTTGAGCAGCACGAGGACGTTGGTGGAGTTGGCGACTTCCAGCACGAGCGTTCCGTCCACAACGGACCGCGTCTTGTTCAGCGACCGGCTGGTCATGCCGTGCGTCACGGTCTCGATGGCCGACAGCGGAATCCGGTACTCGAACTCGCGCGCGTACCGCAGCCACAGGTACTCGTCGTCGATCTCGTGTTTGAACTTGTGCAGCATCCACAGCAGCCACCCCAGCAGCAGCGCGCTCAGCAACCCGAACGCGAGCAGCACGGCCCGCAACCAGAACCACGGCACGAGCAGGTCGACGAGCAGGACCTCCACGGGTGTCAGCACGAGGAACACCCACAAGAACGGCTTGATCTGAGCGCTGTACCCGAACGAGCGACCCCCCATGTACTCGATGGTGGCACAGTTGAGCTGGTGAGTGACCTGATCTTCTTGGACAGCGCTGGTTCCTCGATCCCTCCCGCTCCCGTCGTCGACGAGGTGATCGGTCATCTGAAGCGGGAAACCGAGATCGGCGGCTATCGCGCCGCCGCCGAACGCCGGGATGACCTGGAGGCGGGCTACAGCGTCCTCGCTGACCTCTTCGGGTGTCGCCCGACCGAGGTCGCTTTCACGGACAGTGCAACTCGATCATGGTTGGCGGCCTTCGACGCGGTACCCCTGGAAGCCGGGGACCGAATTCTTGTCACAGAGGTCGAATACGGTGGCAATGCGATCCCGGTTCTGCGTCGTGCGGCGGAGACCGGGGCGGTCGTCGAGGTCATCCCTTCCGACATCCGCGGACAGGTCGATCTCGACGCTCTGAACCTTGACAACAGAGTCAAGCTGATCTCGCTCGTGCACGTGCCGACGAACGGCGGTTTGGTCAACCCGGTCAACGACGTCACGGCTGCGGCTCGTGAGGTCGGCGCGCTGGTGTTGCTCGACGCCTGCCAGTCGACCGGGCAGCTCGATCTGCGTGGCCTCGACTACGACATGTTGGCGTGTACAGGTCGTAAGTGGCTGCGCGGACCGCGCGGCACCGGTGCGCTGGTCGTGCGCGACGAGGTGCGGGAAAGGCTCCACCCACGTCTGGTGGACCTGCACAGCGGCGTGTGGACCGGGCTGAACGAGTACCGGCTGCGCGACGACGCGCGGGTGTTCGAGCTGTGGGAGTGCAACGTCGCCGACCGGCTCGGCATGATCGCGGCCGCTCGCTACGCGCTGGACAGGGGGCTCGACGTGATCGAGGCGGAGGTCGCGGACCGGGCCAAGCGTTTGCGCGAGGGTCTCGCCAGCATCCCCGGCATCACCGTGCGGGATCTCGGCGAACGGCAGTCCGGCATCGTCACGTTCACCTCGCGGGACGTGCCGGCGATGGAGCTGAAGGACCGGCTCTGGGACCTGGAGGTCGCGGTGACGGTGTCGCAGAGCGGGTCGACGTTGATCGACATGACCAGGCGGGGCCTGGACGAAGTAGTGCGGGCGTCCCCGCACTACTTCGTCACTCCGGAAGAGATCGATCAGGCGCTGGAACGGGTCAGCAGGTCTGTCCGATGACCCGCTTCACGCAGTCCGAGTAGCCGAGGAACATGTCGACGGCGCGGTCGTTGCGAGCGGTCTGCGCCGCGATCACCGTGTCGCGCGGGTAGAAGCCGTTGAGGCCGCCGCTGCTCGGGTACAGCTCGAAGGTGTAGGCCCAGATCTTGTGCTGGCCCCACATCCAGTCGTCGCTGGTGCCGTCGGTGATGTACAGGTCGCTCGCCTGTTCCGGCGTGTAGCCGTTGGTGGCGGCCATCTGCCGGCCGAGCGTCTGGAACGCGCGCGCCTCGTCCGCGTTGAGACCGGTGTCGGTGTCCGCCTTGGTGTAGCCGTACGGCCACAGCACGAGCTCCGAGAACGAGTGGAAGTCGATGAACGTCTTGATCTGCTGGGCGCCACCGACCACGCGCGAGTTCACGAAGTCGCGGATGCGCGCGGTCTCCGGCGCGGAGAACGCCGCGGTGCCGCGGTAGGTGTCCGACGTCGAGGTGCCGCTGGAACCGCCGCAGCAGCCCCACTTGTAACCCCAGTTGCGGTTGAGGTCGGTGCCGTTGCCCTGGCGGTTCTTGCGCCAGCCGCGGAACGAACCGGTGGCGATGTCGTACTCGGCGCCGTCCGGGTTCATCATCGGGACGATCCAGACCTCGCGGCTGTCGACCAGGTTCTTGATCGCCGGGGTCGCGTAGTTGTCGGTGTAGCGCTTGATGATCTGCAGACACTGCTCGACGGTCAGGTGCTCGCGGGCGTGCTGGCCGCAGACGAACAGCACCTCCGGCTCGCTCTCGTCGGAGGCCACGTTGTCACTGAGCTTGAGCGCCCAGATGTCCCGGTTCTGGAAGCTCTTGCCGATGCTGCGCATGCTCGTGAGGGTCGGGTGGTCGCGGACCGTCTGCTGCAGCTCGGCGGTCATCTCCGCGAAGTTGTGGTAGCCGGTGTAGCCGGACGGGAAGTCCTGGGTGCCGATCTGGCCTGGCTGCGGGTCGGCGAACTGGACCTTGCCCAGGCTCTTGAGCTCCTGCTCGAAGTCGCCGACGTACTTGATCGGCAGACCGGTCGCCCGCAGGGCCTGGTACTGGGACTTGTCCGCGACCACCGAGACCGTGGTGAGTTTGGTCGCGCCGAGCACGTCCACGCCGATCTCGGCGATCTGCGTGCGTTCGGCGGAGGTGTTCGCGGTGACTTCCAGCAGATAACGGCCGGAGTCGGCGGTACTGGGCGTCGCCATGCCCGCGACCAGTACGGGCAGGCATATTGCGAGCACTGCGGCGATCTTGCCGCGGCTCTTGCTGAACATCGGTCCTCCATCATCAGCAGGGGTTTGCGACGGAGTGGTGCCCAACCGAGCGTGGCGGGGGGTCACAGGGTGAGATAGCGCCGATAGCGGGCTGACCGTTGACAGAATTCGGCAGGAACTACCCTGTAAGGCATGCTCAGCCGCATCGACCTGCGAGGTCGCACCACGACTCCCGCTCAGCTGCGCGCCGCCGTGCCGCGCGCCGAGATGGACGTGGACGTGGCGCTGCATCAGGTGCGTCCGATCGTGGACGCGGTCGCGGCTCGTGGCGTCGAGGCGGTTCTCGAGTACACGGAGAAGTTCGACGGCGTTCGTCCCGCTTCTGTTCGGGTGCCCGCTTCGGCGATCTCGTCCGCTTTGTCCTCGCTGGACCCGGCCGTGCGCGAGGCGTTGGAAGAGGTGATCACGCGCACCCGCCGCGTGCACGCCGACCAGCGCCGCACCGACACGACGACGCAGGTCGTGCCCGGCGGCACCGTCACGGAGAAGTGGGTGCCGGTCGCGCGCGTCGGCCTCTACGCGCCCGGCGGTCTGGCCATGTACCCGTCGACCGTGGTCATGAACGTCGTGCCCGCGCAGGTCGCCGGTGTCGAGTCGCTGGTGGTGTGCTCGCCGCCGCAGGCGGAGTTCGGCGGCCTGCCGCACCCGGCGATCCTGGCCGCCGCCGCACTGCTCGGCGTCGACGAGGTGTGGGCCGCGGGTGGCGCGCAGGCGCAGGCGCTGATGGCGTACGGCGGCGTGGACACCGACGGCGGTGAACTGGCTCCGGTCGACGTCGTCACCGGTCCCGGCAACATCTACGTGGCCGCGGCCAAGCGGCTGCTGCGCGGTCTGATCGGCATCGACGCGGAGGCGGGGCCGACCGAGATCGCGATCCTCGCCGACTCGACCGCCGACCCGGTGCACGTGGCCGCCGATCTGATCAGCCAGGCCGAGCACGACCCGCTCGCCGCGTCGGTGCTGGTGACCGACTCCGTCGAACTGGCCGACGCCGTGGACGTCGAGCTGGAGCGCCAGATCGGTGCCACCAAGCACGTCGAGCGGATCCGCACGGCGCTGGGCGGCAAGCAGTCCGGCGTGGTGCTGGTGTCCTCTGTGGACGAAGGTGTGCGGGTCGTCAACGCGTACGCCGCCGAGCACCTGGAGATCCAGACGCGCGACGCGCGTGAGGTGGCGGCGCGGATCCGGTCCGCCGGCGCGATCTTCGTGGGCGCGTACTCGCCGGTGTCGCTCGGCGACTACTGCGCCGGCTCGAACCACGTGCTGCCGACGGGTGGCTGCGCGCGGCACTCGTCCGGGTTGTCCGTGCAGACGTTCCTGCGCGGCATCCACGTGATCGACTACTCCGAGGAAGCACTGCGCGAGGTCGCGGACAAGGTCGTCGTGCTGGCAGGAGCGGAGGACCTGCCCGCACACGGGCAGGCTGTCACAGCGAGGTTCTCCCGATGAAGCCTGTTGTCGGCGCACGGGTGGAGCTTTCCGATCTGCCTCTGCGTGAGGACCTGCGCGGCCGCACGCCCTACGGCGCACCGCAGCTCGACGTCCCGTACCGCTTGAACACCAACGAGAACCCGTACGCGCCGACCGATGCCCTCGCGGCGGACGTCGTCGCGGCGGTCGCGGAGATCGCGGGCGAGCTGCACCGGTACCCGGACCGCGACGCGGTGGCGTTGCGCGAGGACCTGGCGGCTTATCTGGCGTCGGCCACGTCGGTGACGTTGACCGCCGAGAACGTGTGGGCCGCCAACGGGTCGAACGAGATCCTCCAGCAGATCCTGCAGGCGTTCGGCGGGCCGGGCCGGGTGGCCCTGGGCTTCGAGCCGTCGTACTCGATGCACCCGATCATCGCGGCCGGCACGCGCACCGAGTGGTCGCCGACGCCCCGCCGTCCGGACTTCTCGCTGGACGTGGAGAAGGCCGCCGCTCTCATCGCCGAGACCCAGCCGGACGTCGTGTTCGTGACGTCGCCGAACAACCCGACGGGCCAGTCGATCCCGCTCGACGACCTGCGCCTGCTGATCGCGTCCACGACGGGCATGATCGTCGTGGACGAGGCGTACGCGGAGTTCTCTCCGCAGGAGAGCGCGATCAAGCTGCTCGACGAGTACGGCTCGCGACTGATCGTCTCGCGCACGATGTCGAAGGCCTTCGCCTTCGCGGGCGGGCGCCTGGGCTATCTGGCGGCCGCTCCCGCTGTCGTCGACGCTCTGCAGCTGGTGCGCCTGCCGTACCACCTGTCCGCTCTGACGCAGGCTGCCGCGCGGGCCTCGTTGCGGCACGCCGCGGAGACGCTGGGCTCGGTGGCGCTGCTCGCCGCGGAACGCGATCGGGTGGTCACCGAGCTGGCGGCGCTGGGTTTCCAGGTCGTGCCCTCGGACGCGAACTTCGTGCTGTTCGGCTGGTTCGAGAACGCACGTGAGGTCTGGAAGTCCTATTTGGACCACGGCGTGCTCATCAGGGACGTCGGAATCGCGGGTCACCTGCGGGTGACCATCGGAACGCCCGAGGAGAACGACGCTTTCCTCGCGGCCAGCAAGGAGGTCAGCCGGTGAGCCGTGTGGGCAAGGTGGAGCGCACCACCAAGGAGTCGTCGGTCTACGTGGAGATCGACCTGGACGGCACCGGCCAGGTCGAGATCAGCACCGGCGTGCCGTTCTACGACCACATGCTCACCGCGTTCGGCGTGCACGGCTGCTTCGACCTGATCGTCCGCGCCACCGGTGACGTCGAGATCGACGCGCACCACTCGGTCGAGGACATCGCGATCGTGCTGGGCCAGGCGCTGCGGGAAGCGTTGGGGGACAAGAAGGGCATTCGCCGCTTCGGCGACTGCTGGATCCCGATGGACGAGACCCTCGCGCACGCGTCGGTCGACGTCTCGGGCCGCCCGTACACCGTGCACCGCGGCGAGCCGGAGCAGTTCAACAGCTTCGTGATCGGCGGCAACTACCCGTTCGTGCTGAACCGCCACGTGTTCGAGTCGCTGGCCTTCCACGCCCAGATCGCGCTGCACGTGCGCGTCGAGTACGGCCGCGACCCGCACCACATCGCGGAAGCCGAGTACAAGGCGATCGCGCGCGCCCTGCGTGCGGCCGTGGAGCCCGACCCGCGCGTCGGCGGCATCCCGTCGACCAAGGGCGTGCTGTAGATGCCGAAGGAAGTCGTCGTCATCGGCCTGCTGGCCCTCGCGGGCTTCCTGGGCGGTGGCGTCTACGCGACGTGGAAGACCGCCAAGTTCCTGGCGGTCATCCTGCTGGTGCTGACCGTGATCGCGGTCAGCGGCGCGGTGCTCTGGCTGCTTTAGTGCTTACGGGCGAGGACCCAGTGGAACGTCGCCGGGTCCGGCTCGTGCATGGTCACCAGATCGTCGATGACGATCTCCAAGTGCTGGGCGAGCAGCTCACGGTTCCTCGCGGGCGTGTTGCTGCCGAAGAACATCTCGACGCCGAGCCAGTCCTCCGTGGCGTCCGGGGTGCCGACGCCGAGCGAGGCCAGGAACAGGCCGCCGGGCTTGAGCCACCGCGCGATGTTGGCGATGAGCGCGGGCTGTTCGGCGCGCGGCACGTGCAGGATCGAGTAGAACGCCGCAACGGCGTCGAACTGGCCGTCCGGGAAGTCGAGCGCGGTCATGTCGGCCTTCTCGAACCGCGCGCCCGGCACGTTGGTGCGGGCGAGGTCGAGTTGCTGCTGTGACAGGTCGACGCCGAGCACGTCGTGGCGTTCGGCGAGCTTGCGGGTGCTCGGCACGCCCGCGCCGCAGCCGAGTTCGAGGACCTTCGCGTTGTCGTCGAGCCGGTGGTCGAGCTCGTTCAGGTAGTGGGCGCGCGGGTCGTCCGTGATCTGCGCCGACCACGTGAGGTAGTGCTCCGCGATGGCGTCGTAGCCGGTCTCCACGATCTTTTTCACGAGATCGAGCAAACCACGTCAACCCGGTTGCCGCGCCGGATTGTCTAACTGGGTGTGGGTGACTTCGAGAGTTTCGCCGAGACGGCGTCCGACTCCCTGTTGCGCCAGGCCTGGCTGCTGACCGGCGATCCGCACAAGGCGGAGGACCTGCTGCAGACCGTGCTGGCGCGGCTCTGGCAGCGCTGGGCCAGAGTCAGCGATCCGTGGCCGTACGCGCGCAAGATGCTCTATTCGACGTATCTCACCTGGTGGCGGCGTCGCTGGCGGCACGAGGTGCCCACCTCGGAGTTGCCGGACGCGTCGTCGGCCGGGCCGGACGTGGAGCTGCGGCTCACCTTGCTCGGGCGGCTCGCGTCGTTGAGCCGGATGCAGCGCGCCGTGCTCGCGTTGCGCTACTGGGAGGACCTGTCCGTCGAGGACACGGCGACCGTGCTCGGCTGCTCGGCCGGTTCCGTGAAGACCCACACCGCACGTGCCCTGGCGGTACTGCGCGCCGATGAGTTGCTACGCCTGGAGGCGGGACTGTGAAGGAACTGTTGGAGCGGTCGATGCCCGAGTTCGAGCCGGTGCCGGACAGGTTGGACCGGGTGCGCGCGAAGATGCGCGCGCGGCGGGACCGGCGGCTGGTGACAGGTGCCGCCGCGGCCGTGCTGGTGGTCGCGGCCGGTGCGGCGGTGGCGGTGTCACGACCGGCACCGCCGGAGCCCGCGCCCGCGGCTGCCGCGACCGATGCGTGTCAGCAGAGGGACGGACGGCCTTACATCCGGCTGGACAGGTCCCGCGGGGACGTTCCCGTCGGCGCCTCGAAGGTGACCCTGTGCGTCTACCTGTACCTCGGGACGAGCCGTCCCAGCACCGATCAGGGACCGGACGGTCGCGACCCCGAACTGGTCAACAACTGGCAGTTGGTCGGGGCGCGGCAGCAGGCGGGCGACGGCTCGATCGAGCGGAAGGTGAACGCCATGCCGGCGCCTGGGCTGTGCTACACCTCAGGCGGGGAGTACCAGTGGGTGTTCGAGTACCCGGACCAGCCTCCGTTCGTGAAGGCCATGACGTCCAAGTGCAACGTGCCGATCCAGCGCGACGAACTGCTCCGCGACGGCGACCTGCTCGGGTGGCTGGACCGGATGGAGCGGTCGACCGCGCCCTACATGGGAACTCAGGACGGCGTGTACGGGTACAAGTAGCGGGCCGGGACGTGTTGGGTGAGCCACACGCCGTTGGCACTGAGCTGGAACTCGTGCCCGTTCTCGTGCATCGCCTTGGCGTCGACGGTGAGGATCAACGGCCTGCCGCGGCGCGCACCGACCCTGCGCGCGGTCTCGACGTCGGGGGACAGGTGCACGTCGTGCCGTGACATCGGGCGCAGTCCGTCGCGCATGATGTCGTCGAGGTACTGCGCGACCGTGCCGTGGAACAGCTGGTCCGGCGGGACCGCGGTGGGCAGGCCGAGGGCGACCTCGACGCTGTGACCCTGGTTCGCGCGGATGCGGTCGCCGTCGATCGTGAAGCGCTTCTTGTCGTTCTGCGCCACGACCTCGTGCAGCTCGGCGGCGGAGATGCCGAGCGCGTTCAACAGGTCGGCCACCGGGACCCAGCCGGCCGGGTCGAGGGTGAGGCCGACGCGCTCGGGCTGGTGCCGCAGCGCCTTGGACATCCGCTTCGAGAGGCGGATCATTCGTTGTTCTTCCATTTCGCACTCAGGAAACCACAGCACGTCCAGTCGTTTTGCGGTTTCATGGGCCGGGTGTGGCATGAGCGGCGGGTTCCTGGCGAGACCGACATCTTCGTGGCGTGGCAGGAGGGAACCGGCGACCGGACGCTGCTCGCGATCCACGGCGGCCCCGACTGGGACCACAGCTACCTGCGCGACCCGCTGGAACGCCTCGACTGCCGGCTCCTCCTGCCTGACCTGCGCGGTTGTGGCCGTTCGGGCCGGGCGCCCGAGTACCACCCGGACGGCGTGATGGACGACCTCGTGCGCGTGCTGGACGCGTTCGGCGTCGAGCGCGCGGACGTGCTGGGGCACTCGTTCGGCGGCATGGTCGCGCAGCGGTTCGCGATCACCCACCCGTCCCGCGTGCGCAGCCTGGTCGTGTCGGGTTCCAGCGTGCTGCCGGTGCCGCCGGACGCCTTCGAGGGCTGGACGGAGCGGGACGCGCTGCTCGCCGGCCGGGAGGACCCGTGGCAGCGCGGAGGTCTGACGCCGGCGGACGTGCAGGCCGAGGCGGTCGCGGCGGCACCCGTCAACATCTGGCGCGCCGAGGCGATGCCCGGTTACCTGCGGCGGCTGGAGGACGTCCGGTTCGGCGTCGAGTGGGTGCGGCAGCTGCAGGCGGGAACCCTCGTCACGCCGCGGCTTCCCGATGCCGCGCAACGAATCGCGGAGCTGGACCTCCCGGTGCTCCTGTTGCACGGCCGCTACGACATGACGTTCCCCGTCGACCTGGTCGAGCCGACGCTCGACCTGATCCCGCGGGCGCGTGCCGTCGTGCTGGAGGCGGGCCACATGCTGCACGTCGACGACCCGGAGGGCTACCTCCGCGCCCTGCGCGAGTTCCTAGGCGGTGCCGCCCTCCATGACGGGCTTGAGCTTGGGCGCGCCCGGCCCGTGTGACGCCTGCTCGTCGTCGATGTTCTGCAGCGCGCAGCTGCGCAACGACAGGCAGCCGCACCCGATGCAGCCGGTGAGCCGGTCGCGCAGCCGGTACAGCGCGTCGATCCGGGCGTCGAGTTCGGTCTTCCACGAGCGGGAGAGGCGTTCCCAGTCCGACTTCGTGGGCGTCCGGTTGTCCGGCAACTGGGCGAGGGCGCCGTGGACGTCCTCCAGGGTGAGGCCCACGCGTTGGGCGGTGCGGATGAAGGCCAGGCGCCGCAGCACCGAACGTTGGTAGCGCCGCTGGTTACCCGCGGTGCGGACGGAGGCGATCAGGCCGCGGTCCTCGTAGAAGCGCAGGGCGGTGTGGGGGACGCCGCTGCGCTCGGCGACCTGGCCGATGGTCAGCATTTCCGGCAACTTGCTCACCCGATCATGGTAACCGCTTGACCTCCAGCATGGTCGAGGTTGAACAGTTGGTGCCATGCAACGGATACCGGAGCTCTTCGCGAGGATGACCGGGGACGAGAAGCACGAGTGGGCTGCGGCTTCCACGATCGACGTGCTCTGGGTCCTCTACGACCAGGTGCTCAACGTCACGCCCGCCACCGTCGACGATCCCGATCGCGACCGGTTCCTGCTCTCCAAGGGGCACGGGCCGATGGCGTACTACGCCGTGCTGGCCGAGAAGGGGTTCATCGAAGAGTCCATTTTGGACAGCTGGACGTCCTGGGACAGCCCGCTCGGCCAGCACCCCGACCGGATGCTCGTCCCCGGCGTCGAGATCAGCAGCGGCTCGCTCGGCCACGGCCTGCCGATCGCGGTGGGGACCGCCATCGGGCAGCGGATCGGCAAGAGCCGCGGGCGCACGTTCGTGCTGGTCGGCGACGGTGAGCTGGACGAGGGCAGCAACCACGAGGCGATCGCCGTGGCGGCGAGGCTGGGCGTCGCGAACCTCACCGCGATCGTGATCGACAACCAGTCCGCCATGCACGGCTGGCCCGGCGGCATCGCCCGGCGGTTCGCCGTCGAGGGCTGGCAGACCACCGAGGTCGACGGCCGCGACCACGGAGCCCTCTTCACCGCACTGACCGCGCCGCACGACCGCCCGTACGCGGTGGTCGCCAAGATCGAGAAGGGCTACTGATGACCACGATGCGCCAGGCCTTCGTCCGGGCCGTCAACGAGCAGATCGACAACGACCCGCGGATCGCCGTGGTGACCGCGGTGATCTCCAGCAACGAGTTCCCGCAGGAGAACGAGCGCGTCGTGGACGTCGGGATCCGCGAGCAGACCATGGTGGGCGTGGCCGGCGGTCTGGCGTTGGCGGGGCTGCGGCCGGTCGTGCACAGCTACGCGCCGTTTCTCGTCGAACGGCCGTACGAGCAGATCAAGCTGGACATCGGCCATCAGGACGTGGGTGCGGTGTTCGTGAGCATCGGCGCTTCCTACGACGACCCGGTGTGGGGCCGCACGCATCAGTCACCTGGTGACGTCGCGTTGTTCGACACGCTGCCCGGCTGGACCGTTCACGTGCCTGGGCACGCGGACGAGGTCACGCCACTGCTGCGGCAGGCGTTGAAGGACGACAACCGGGTCTACGTCAGGCTTTCGCTGCACGAGAACACGCAGGCGTATCCGGTCGGTGAGGGATTCACCGCGCTGCGTCACGGAAAACGCGGTGTCGTGCTCGCTGTCGGACCGATGCTCGACCGCGTGCTGAAGGCGGTCGACTCCGAGAACGCCGATGTCACCGTGCTGTACGCCGCGACGGTGCGACCGTTCGACTCGGACGGACTGCGCAAGGCGGTGCAGGACACGGACCACGCCGACGTCATGGTGGTGGAGCCGTACCTCGAGGGAACTTCTTCTCATCTAATTTCGGATTCACTGCAACTGATTCCGCACCGCGTGCGTTGTATAGGCGTCAAACGACACGCAGAGCTCCGCAACTACGGCACGGCTGAGGACCATGACGCCGCGCACGACCTCGACGTGGTGGGGCTGGGGAGCGCTGTGCGCAGTTTCTTCAGGGGGTGAAGAAGCATGTTCGCAGTCATGGGGGATGACTGGACCGGCGCGCCTTCACGCGCCGTTTAGGGGGAAGTGGTCGTCAGGACCACGTCGGATCCGGAGTCGGCACGGACGGCACGTTCGTGCCCGGCCCGGATCCGTACACGCCGGTCTGGTGTGGACGGGACCACACCCCGGTACGGAATGATGTTGTGCGTGAGAATGCTGATCTGGACCCCGTTGGGCGCCGCCGAGCTGCAGAAGGCCATGCACAGCGGCAACGTGGGACCCGCGGCGCTCGTCCCGGTGCAGTCCGGCACGGTGTTGCTGCCTCCGCCGGCGACCAAGCTCAACGAGGCCGCCTACATGGCGAACAGGGTGCGCAAGATCGGCAGCGGCGCCGCTCTCGCCGTCTGGAACGACGACGCCGCCCTGCTCTACCTCTTCACCACCACGATCGGCCGCGCGTCCATGTGGGGCTCGCGCGAAGCCGTCCTGCGGTTGTCGGCGCAGGCGAAGCAGTCCGGTCCGGTCGGGCTGCTCTTCGACCGGTCGACCGCGGGCCTCGTGAACCTGCGCGAGAAGGAGAAGTGGCAACTCGACGCCATCGACAAGCTCACCGCGCTGTACCCGCCGGCCAGCCGCAAGGGCCCGCTCGAACGCATCCGCGACTTCGAGAACGGCGTCGGCGCGATCCCCGACTTCTTCCGCGCGGCGGGCCTGCGTGAGGTCGCACAGGTCGCCGAGCTCACCGAACAAGGCCGTGCGGACGTCATGCTGCAGACGTTGGAAGCGCCGCGCGCGCAGATGTGGCCGTTGGCGCTCGTCTTGCCGTTGATCGTGCTGACGGCGTTGGTGACGATGCTGTTCCAGATCCCGATGCTCGTCTACTACCTCATCGGCGCGCTCTTGCTCGTGGGGATGGCCGCGATCATGGTCACGCTCAGGCGTCGGCTCGTGCGCCGGAAACCGATCAACGCCGTGTTGCCGGTCATACCGGTGACACAGGGTGCCGCGCCGACCGACTAACCTGGTGGGCGTGGCACGTGTCGTCGTACTTGACTATGGCTCAGGCAACCTGCGCTCGGCCGAGCGCGCGCTTCAGCGGGTCGGCGCCCATGTCGAGGTGACCTCGGACCCCAAGGCCGCGCGCGACGCCGACGGTCTGGTCGTGCCCGGCGTCGGGGCGTACGCGGCGTGCATGGAGGGCCTGAACTCGGTGCGCGGCGCCCGGATCATCGGCGAGCGCCTCGCGGGTGGCCGTCCGGTGCTCGGCATCTGCGTGGGCATGCAGATCCTGTTCGAGCGCGGCATCGAGCACGGCGTGCTGACCGAGGGCTGCGGCGAGTGGCCCGGCACGGTCGAGCGGCTCGAAGCGCCGATCGTGCCGCACATGGGCTGGAACACGGTTCGCGCGCCCGAGGGTTCGCAGCTGTTCGCGGGTCTCGACAAGGACACCCGCTTCTACTTCGTGCACTCCTACGGCGTGCGCAGGTGGGAGCTGGAGCCGGCCGAGCACATCAGGCCGCCGTTGGTGACGTGGGCGGACCACTCGGGGGACGAGTTCGTCGCCGCCGTCGAGAACGGGCCGCTGTGGGCGACGCAGTTCCACCCGGAGAAGTCCGGTGATGCCGGCGCACAGCTGTTGCGGAACTGGTTGACTACCTTGTCGTGATCACACGACTGCTGACGGTAGCCGCGCTCGCGGCTGCCTCCGTTGCTGTGCCTGGGGGCGCACTCGCCGCACCGGCACCGTTCCACGACAACTTCGACGGTGCCGTGCACACGTCGCTGACGTCGGGACTGAACGACAACCTCAAACACCGCCAAGGCACCGGCGCCGTCACGTACAGCCGGGTCGCGGGCGGGTCCGTGCACGTCAACGACCCGCGGCGACCCGGAACGCTGTCGCTGCGCGGTGACACGACGGCGGTACGTCTCGACGCGCCTTCCACTGGTTCGACGATCTCGGCGAAGCTCACGCCGGCGGCGGACGGGTGGTCGTCGATCGTGCTCGCTCGTTCGGCGAACAGCACCGGCCACGCGTCCAATCAGGACATCGATCTCGGGCTCGTGTTGCGCGCCAACGGGAGCCTGGAGATCTCGCAGCCCGGCAAACCGCCGGTCGCGTCGTCGGTCAAGGCTCGCGGCTCGTACGACGTGACGCTGAAGCTCTCCGGTGCCGCGCTCGACCTCACCGTCAACGGCGAGCGCCGGAAGATCGCGCTCGGCACCGAGGTCCCGACCGCCAGGCTGTGGGTGTACCTCGGTGCGGGCAGCCCGACGACGGCGGGCCTCGTCGACGACCTGAAGATCGAGGCGCTGAACTCCGACGCCCTGCGCAAGCGGCCCGGCTCGGCGCTGCGCTACTACGGCTACCTCGGGGCGCGCGGCCACGAGGTGCGCGGTCACAGCAATCTCAACCTCGTCGAGGTGGGCTCAGAAGCGGCGGCCGCGCACCAGGTGGACGGCTTCGTCGTCCGGGACGGCGACACCGCGCGCCTGATCAAGAAGCACTTCCCCGGCAAGAAGGTCGTGTTCGTGGTGGCCGGCTCGCAGATCGACGACGCGTTCCAGGTGCCGGCGGAGGTCGACGCGGTCGGCTTCCACGACTACTGCGCCGGCTACGCGGACCTCGAGGCGCGGATGGCCAAGCTCGAGGAACGCGCACCCGGCAAGGAGCTGTTCCTCATGCCGGAGGGGTCGCCGCAGGCACCGTGCGCGGACCGCACGGATGCCGATCTTGAGAGCACGCAGTACCTGCACCTCGCGCTGGCCCAGCAGTACCCGAGCTTCGTCGGGTTCCTGGTCACGCCGGTGCCGGCGACGTTCGCGCGCACCGCGGACGCCCAGGAGCGCGTGGCCGCGCTGGTGCTGGGGGACGCTAGGCTGAGCGGGTGACGTTCACACTCCTCCCCGCTGTTGACGTGGCCGACGGTCGTGCCGTTCGCCTCGTGCAGGGCGAAGCCGGTACCGAGACGAACTACGGCGAGCCGCTCGACGCGGCTCTGCAGTGGCAGCGCGACGGAGCGGAGTGGATCCATCTCGTCGACCTCGACGCGGCGTTCGGGCGTGGCTCGAACCGCGAGCTGATCGCCCGCGTGGTCGGCGAGCTCGACGTGAAGGTGGAGCTGTCCGGCGGCATCCGCGACGACGCGTCGCTGGAGGCCGCGCTGGCCACCGGCTGTGCGCGGGTCAACCTGGGCACCGCGGCGCTGGAAGACCCGGAGTGGTGCGCGAAGGCGATCGCGGCGTACGGCGAGAAGATCGCGGTGGGCCTGGACGTCCGCATCACCGAGCAGGGCCACCGGGTCAAGGGCCGCGGCTGGACGTCGGACGGCGGCGACCTCTGGGAGGTCCTCGACCGGCTCGACCGCGACGGCTGCGCGCGTTACGTCGTGACGGACGTGTCGAAGGACGGCACGCTGACGGGCCCGAACCTGGACCTGCTCAGCGAGGTCTGCGCCCGCACCGACGCCCCGGTCATCGCGTCCGGCGGCGTGTCCACTGTGGACGACCTGGTCGCGCTGTCGAAGCTGTCGCGCGACGGCGTGGAGGGCTCCATCATCGGCAAGGCCTTGTACGCCGGTGCCTTCACGCTCCCGGAAGCACTTGCTGCGGTCCGTTGACGACCTTTTCGATGTGAGCGGCCGCGGCCGCGTGCGTGACACCGGTGGTGTGCAGCACGTCGGCCGCGGTCCCTCCTTCTTCGAGCAGCACCCCGAGCAGGATGTGCTCGGTGCCGATGAACATGTGACCCATCCGCAGCGCCTCGCGGACAGCCAGTTCGAGCGCCTTCTTGCAGTGCGTCGAGTACGGCTGCTTCTCGGGCCGCCGCGCGGGTTCCTTCTCCAGCCGGTGCAGCACGGCGATGCGGGTGCTGCCGTCGCCGGACTCCAGCTTCGCGATGGTCTTGGCCGCGAGCCCGCCGGAGTCGTCGAGCAGCCCCAGCAGCAGGTGCTCGGTGCCGATCCGTTCGCTGAACCGCGCGTGGTGCCTGGCCAGCGCGATGACCCTGCGGGAGCGCTGGGTGTAGCGCTCCGTCGACGGCTTGGTGAGCTCCGGTGACTCCTTGGGCACGAACCGCTTCTGCGCGGCCTGTTTGGTGACGCCGAGGCTCTCGCCGATCTCGGCCCAGCTTGCGCCGCCGCGCCGGGCCTCGTCGACGAAGTGGCCGATCAGGTGGTCGCCGAGCTCGTTGAGCTGACCGCTCATCTCGACGGCCTTCGCGAGGCGCACGAGGGCGTCGTCAGTCTCCTGGGCGACCGTGACGATGAGGTCGGTCAACTGGATCATGCGTCAACTCTAGGTTGACGCCAAGCGCTCGGTCAACCTCGGGTTGACGCTCAACGTCGACTCAACATTGAGGCGTCCAGTCCACGTTGACTCAACATTGACGCTCGCAATCAACATTGACGCGCTTGATCAACATGGATGGTGACAACGTTGTCATGGCCACTCGATCAATGTTGAGTCAATGTCCGCGTCAATGTGTCAACATCGCGTCAATGTTGATCGGCCTCAATGTGCATCGGCGCAGTCAACATTGATCGGCCGAATCAACGTTGACTGCACTCGTCAATGTTGACTGCGCTCGTCAACGTTGAGAGTTCAGCTCGGCAGCGTGATCTCGATGCCGACCGTGCCCGTCCGCCCTCGGCGCAGCTTGCTGCCGGTCATCGTCAGCCACCCCATGAAGCCGTACTTCTTCACGATGCGGGCGCGGACGTCGTCGCTGGCGTCGTCGTCCAGCAGCCGGGCGCGTGCCTTGATCGAGTCGCCCTTGGGGTTGCCGCGCAGGTCGCACGGCCCGATCTCGACGTCCCCGCTGCGCCGGATCCGCTTGACCTTGCCGGTTTCCTTGGCGCTCCAGGCGTAGATCACGCCGTCGGACGGGCCGGGAGCGACCCAGACCGGTGTGGGCACCGCGGTGCCGTCCTTGCGGAAGGTCGTCAGCAGCAGGTACTGGCCCTCGCCCAACTCGGTGATCATGGCGCCGCAGCCTAGTCCCCAAGGTGGGCCCAGCGGCCCCTTGTAGGCTTCTGCGCATGTCAGTCGCGGTCCGTGTCATCCCCTGTCTCGACGTCGACCGGGGCCGGGTGGTGAAGGGAGTCAACTTCACCAACCTCGTCGACGCGGGCGATCCCGTGGAGCTCGCCAGGGCGTACGACGCCGAAGGCGCCGACGAGCTGACGTTCCTCGACGTGACGGCCAGCAGCGGAGACCGCGAGACGACGTTCGACGTGGTCCGCCGCACGGCCGAGCAGGTGTTCATCCCGCTCACGGTCGGCGGTGGCGTGCGCAGCCCCGAAGACGTGAACAAGCTGCTGCGCGCGGGCGCGGACAAGGTCAGCCTCAACACCGCGGCGATCGCGCGGCCCGAGCTGCTCAAGGAGTGCTCGGAGCGGTACGGGGCGCAGTGCATCGTGCTGTCGGTCGACGCGCGGCGCGTGCCCGGCGGCACCGGCTTCGAGGTCACCACGCACGGCGGCCGCAACGGCACCGGCATCGACGCCGTGCGGTGGGCCGCGCAGGGTCAGGAGCTGGGCGTCGGCGAGATCCTGCTGAACTCGATGGACGCCGACGGCACCAAGGCCGGGTTCGACCTCGAACTGATCGAACTGGTCCGCCGCGAGGTCGACGTCCCGCTGATCGCCAGCGGCGGCGCGGGCGCGATCGACCACTTCCCGCCGGCGGTCGCCGCAGGCGCGGACGCCGTGCTGGCCGCGAGCGTGTTCCACTTCGGACAGCTCCGCATCGGCGAGGTCAAGGACGGCCTGCGCCAGGCGGGCGTCGTAGTGCGATGACGGTAGTGCGATGAAGCCGGTCGAGGTGCGGGTGGCTTCGGCGGTCGCGTTCGGCGGCGCGCTGGTGTTCTTCGTGGTCGGCCTGGTCCTGTGGAGGTCGACCGGCGACGCCGACGTGCTGAAGCTGCCGTCGTTCGTGGCGCTCTTCGAACTGCTCGTCGCGGCGTCGCTGTTGTTGCGGCTGCGGTTCATGCACTACCCGGCGATGGTGGTGTTCGTCCTCGTCGCCTTGCTGCATCTCGTGATCGTGCTGGCCGACGGTCCGGTGTGGACCCGCGTCGCGTCCGGCGTGCTGTCCGCTGTGCACATCTACGGCGTGGTCCTGCTCAACACCGGACCCGCTCGTGAACACCTGGGAGGACCCCGTTGAGCAGCCCGCTCGATCCCGCAATCTCCGCGCGGCTCAAGCGCACCCCCGACGGCCTGATCTGCGCGGTGGCCCAGCAGCGCGACACCCGTGAGGTGCTCATGGTGGCGTGGATGGACGACGAGGCACTGCGCCGCACCCTCGCCACCCGCCGCGCGACCTACTACTCGCGCAGCCGCCAGCAGCTGTGGGTGAAGGGCGAGACCTCCGGCCACACCCAGTACGTGCACGAGGTGCGGCTCGACTGCGACGGCGACACCCTGCTGCTGCTCGTCGACCAGGTCGGCGCCGCCTGCCACACGGGCGACCGCACCTGCTTCGACGCCACGGTGCTGCTCGCCCCCGAGGCCTAGTCCAGGTCGCCGGTCAGGTAGCGCTGCATGTTCGGGGCGATGGCCTTGACCACCGTGTCCAGGTCCGCCGATGCCAGTGGTTCGAAGTGCACGACGTACCGGACCATGCCGAGCCCGACCATCTGCGTCGCGCACAGGGTGGCGCGCAGGTCGCGTTGTTCCACCTCGATCTCCGCCAGGAGGTTCTTGAAGATCGCGTTGATGAAGAACGACCGCAGCGCGTTCGCCACCTCCTGGTGGCTCGTGACGCTGCGGATCAGCGCGGCGAAGGTGCCGCCGCCGGTCGCGTCCCAGACCGTGACGAAGGTGCGGATGATGCGTTCGCCCGCCTGCTCGACGGGGCCGTCCAGCAGGCGTTTGAGGATCTCGGCCGGGTCGAACGGGAGTTGCAGCACGGACTGGGCGAACAGGCCCTCCTTGCCGCCGAACCAGTGGTTGACCATGGCGGCGTCCACGCCCGCTTTGGCGGCGATCGCGCGGACCGTCGCGCCGTCGTAGCCCTTTTCGACGAACACCTCGCGGGCCGCGGCGATCAGGGCGGCCCGCGTGTCCTCGCCCGCGGCGCGGCGGCCTCGGCGTTTCTGGTTCACTTGCTCCACATGGGCCATAGTTCAACAGATGTTGAATTTATGCAACAATTACCGGCATGGTGAGCGTCATCGGGGCTGTGGCCGCCGCTGGTCTGGGGGCCGTGAGCCCAACGCGCGAGGAGTTCCGGGAGCTGGCGGTCAACCGCCGGGTCATCCCGGTGGTGCGCAGGCTGCTGGCCGACGCGGAGACCCCTGTCGGGCTGTACCGCAAGCTCGGGGCCGATCGGCCCGGCACGTTCCTCTTCGAGTCGGCGGAGAACGGGCGCTCCTGGTCGCGGTGGTCGTTCATCGGCGTGCAGTCCTCGGCGGCGCTGACGGCCACCGGCGGTGAGGCGTTCTGGACGGGCACGCGGCCCGTGGGGCTGCCGGACGGCGGCGACCCGCTGCAGGCGCTGCGCGAGACCGTCGAGGTGCTGCGCACGGACCCGTTGCCCGGCATGCCCCCGCTGACCGGCGGCATGGTCGGCTACATCGGCTACGACGCGGTGCGGCGGCTGGAGCGGCTGCCGAACATCGCCGAGGACGACCTGAAGATCCCCGAGCTGGTCATGCTGCTCGCGACCGACCTCGCGGCGCTCGACCACCACGAGGGCACGGTCACCCTCATCGCGAACGCGATCAACTGGGACGACTCGGCCGAGCGCGTCGACGCGGCGTACGACGACGCGGTGCGGCGGCTCGACGAGATGACGACGCAGCTGCACACGCCCGCGCCGCCGACCGCCGCCGTGTTCGCGCGGCCGAAGCCCGAGTTCCGGCGCCGGCGCTCGCAGGCCGAGCACTTCGCGGCCGTCGAGAAGGCCAAGGAGGCCATCCGGGCGGGTGAGGCGTTCCAGATCGTGGTGTCGCAGCGGTTCGAGATCGACACGGACGCCGACGCGCTCGACATCTACCGGGTGCTGCGCGCGACGAACCCCAGCCCGTACATGTACCTGCTGCGCCTCGAGGGGTTCGACATCGTGGGCTCCAGCCCCGAGTCGCTCGTGACCGTGCGCGACGGCAAGGCCACCACCCACCCCATCGCGGGCACCCGGTGGCGTGCGGAGGACCCCGAAGAGGACGCGCTGCTCGAGAAGGACCTGCTCGCCGACCACAAGGAACGCGCCGAGCACCTGATGCTCGTCGACCTCGGCCGCAACGACCTGGGCCGCGTCTGCAAGCCGGGTTCCGTGCACGTCGTCGACTTCTTCAAGGTCGAGCGGTACAGCCACGTCATGCACATCGTGTCGACCGTGACCGGTGAGCTCGCCGACGGGAAGACGGCCTACGACGCGGTCGCCGCGTGTTTCCCGGCCGGCACGCTGTCCGGTGCGCCCAAGCCGCGCGCGATGGAGCTCATCGAGGAGCTGGAACCCACCCGTCGTGGCCTCTACGGCGGCGTTGTGGGCTACTTCGACTTCGCCGGGGATGCGGACACCGCCATCGCCATCCGGACCGCCCTGGTGCGCGAAGGGGTGGCGTACGTGCAGGCCGGTGGCGGCATCGTGGCCGACTCGGACCCGCTGGCCGAGGACAACGAGTGCCTGAACAAGGCGGGCGCGGTGCTGGCCGCGATCGCCACCGCACAGACGATGGCGCCGGCTGTTGACCGCTAGCCGCTCGGTGGGACGCCGTCCACTGTGGATCGCCGCACTCCTGCTCGTGGGTGCGGCGGGTGCCTTCTGGGGCGCGGGCTCGGTGCCGATCGCGCTGCTGAGCCTCGCGGCCGTCGCGGCGGTCGTCGCGCTGAGCGGGACGGCGCGCCGGATCCTGGGCGCGTTGCTGATCGTCGTGGGCATCGCCGCCGCGTTCTCCGGCCACTGGCTGGCGATCGCCGGAGGCGTGCTCGTGGCAGGCTCCGGCGCCCTTCAGGTAGCGCTCGGGGCCCGGATGCCGAAGATCGGGGTGGGTGGGCAGAAGGCCCGCTCGCACGACCCCGAGGCGGACATGTGGCGCGCGCTGGAGCGTGGAGATGATCCAACCGACGATAAGACCCCCGGCGGGCCTTCCTCGAACGAGTGAAGATCATTCATCCGCGTTCGCGCATGTGACACGCGCACAACCACGGCTAGCTGCGTGGACACTGAACCCCCGGTGGCTGGGGCATTACTCCGCCGGGGTTAGCATCCCCATAGCGGGAAGGGGAGCAAGACTGTGACGGTTCTCGAGTCGATCCTCGAAGGTGTGCGTGAGGATCTCGCCGCTCGCGAGGCTCAGTTGTCCTTCGACGTCGTCAAGGAGCGCGCGGCCAAGGCAGCCCCGCCGCTCGACGTCATGTCTGTGCTGCGCGGGCCGAACGTGGGTGTCATCGCCGAGGTCAAGCGCCGCAGCCCTTCGAAGGGCGCGCTGGCGGAGATCCCGGAGCCTGCCGAGCTCGCGTCCGCGTACGAGGCGGGCGGCGCGTCGGTGATCAGCGTGCTGACCGAGCAGCGCCGCTTCGGCGGGTCGCTGGCGGACTTCGACGCGGTGCGCCGGACGGTGAAGATCCCACTGCTGCGCAAGGACTTCATCGTGTCGCCGTACCAGGTGCACGAGGCGCGCATGCACGGCGCGGACCTGGTGCTGCTGATCGTGGCGGCGCTGGAGCAGAACGCGCTGGTGTCGCTGCTCGACCGGGTCGAGTCGCTCGGCATGACGGCGCTCGTCGAGGTGCACACGGCCGAGGAGGCCGACCGTGCGCTCGAGGCGGGTTCGTCGGTCATCGGGGTGAACGCGCGCAACCTCCACACGCTGGAGGTCGATAAAGACGTTTTCGGCAGGATCGCTCCGGGACTACCCTTCGAGACGATCAAGATCGCCGAGTCGGGCGTGACCGGGCCCGGCGACCTGATGTCGTACGCCGGTGCGGGCGCCGACGCGGTGCTCGTCGGCGAAAGCCTGGTGACCAGCGGCGACCCCAAGGCCGCCGTGAACAAGCTCGTGACCGCCGGTTCACACCCGGCGTGCCCGAGGCCCAGCCGTTAGTCATGCCTGTTTGAGGAGTTGCCGATGGGCCAGTTCACGCCCACGCCGCACGATCCCGACGCACGTGGCCACTTCGGCCCGTGGGGTGGCCGGTTCGTCCCGGAGGCCCTGATCGCGGCGGTGGACGAGCTGGCCGCCGAGTACGACAAGGCCCGCATCGACCCGGACTTCGTGAACGAGTTCAAGCGACTCCTGAAGGACTTCGCGGGCCGTCCGTCGCTGCTGACCGAGGCCCCGAAGTTCTCCGAGCACGCCGGCACGCGCGTGTTCCTCAAGCGCGAGGACCTCAACCACACGGGCTCGCACAAGATCAACAACGTGCTCGGCCAGGCGCTGCTGACCAAGCGCATGGGCAAGAAGCGCGTGATCGCCGAGACGGGCGCGGGCCAGCATGGCGTCGCGACCGCCACCGCGTGCGCGCTGCTCGGCCTGGACTGCGTCGTCTACATGGGCGAGGTCGACACCGAACGCCAGGCGCTGAACGTCGCCCGCATGCGGTTGCTGGGCGCCGAGGTCATCCCGGTGAAGTCCGGTTCGCGCACGCTCAAGGACGCGATCAACGAGGCGTTGCGCGACTGGGTCACCAACGTCGACGAGACGCACTACCTGCTCGGCACGGCGGCGGGCCCGCACCCGTTCCCGCTGCTGGTCCGCGACTTCCACCGGGTCATCGGCATCGAGGCGCGCGAGCAGATCCTGGAGAAGGCGGGCCGGCTGCCTGACGCGGTCGTCGCCTGCGTGGGTGGCGGCTCGAACGCGATCGGCATCTTCCACGGCTTCATCGACGACGCCGACGTGCGGCTGGTCGGCGTCGAGCCCGGCGGCTCCGGTCTGGACAGCGGCCGCCACGGCGCGACGCTGACCGTCGGCACGCCCGGTTCGCTGCACGGCGCGATGTCGTACGTGATGCAGGACGAGGACGGCCAGATCACCGAGGCGCACTCGATCTCCGCCGGACTCGACTACCCCGGCGTGGGCCCCGAGCACTCGCACCTCAAGGACATCGGCCGCGCCGAGTACTTCGCGGTGACCGACGCCGAGGCGATGGAGGCGTTCGCGCTGCTGTCCCGCACCGAGGGCATCATCCCGGCGATCGAGTCCTCGCACGCGCTCGCGGGCGCACTGAAGATCGGGCCGTCGTTCGGGCCGGACGGTCTGCTGGTCGTCAACCTCTCTGGTCGCGGGGACAAGGACATGGACACGGCCGTGGAGTACTTCGGCCTCGCTGACGGGGGACAGGCCTGATGTCGTTGTCTGACGTGTTCGCCGCCGCGCGAGCCGAGTCGCGCGCCGCGCTGATCGGCTACCTGCCCGCGGGTTTCCCGACGGTCGAGGGCTCCAAGGACTACCTCCGTTCGATGGTCGAGTCGGGCTGCGATCTGGTCGAGGTCGGCCTGCCGTTCTCCGACCCCGTCATGGACGGCCCGACGATCCAGGCCGCCGCCGAGCAGGCGCTGGCCGCCGGCTTCCGGGTGCGCGACCTGTTCGACGTGGTGGCCGCCGTCGCGGATGCCGGTGGGCGCGCGGTCGTGATGACGTACTGGAACCCCGTTCTGCGGTACGGCGTGGACGCGTTCTCACGCGACCTCGCGGCCGCGGGCGGACTCGGGATGATCACACCGGACCTCGTGCCGGACGAGGCCGACGACTGGATGGCGGCTTCCGAGGCCCACGGGCTGGACCGCATCTTCCTGGTGGCGCCGTCGTCCACCGAGGAGCGCATCGCGATGACCGCGCGTGCGTCCTCCGGTTTCCTCTACGCCACCGCGGTCATGGGCGTCACGGGTGCGCGTGATGTGGTGTCGTCTGCTGCTCCTGAGCTGGTCGGGCGGGTCCGCGAGCACACCTCGATCCCGGTCGGCGTCGGTCTCGGCGTGCGCTCCGGCTCGCAGGCCGCCGAGATCGCCGGGTTCGCGGACGGCGTGATCGTGGGTTCGGCGTTCGTGTCCGCTGTGGCCGAGGGCGACGGTGCGGTGCGCGCGCTGACCGCCGACCTGGCCAAGGGCGTGCGATCGGCTGCCGCGACCGTCTGACGTTGTCCTCGGATGAACCGCTCGGCCCCACAGGGCTGGGCGGTTTTCCTTTGCCCGCTGGTGAAGCCGACTCTGCAGCGGCGGCTTCACCTGAGGTTGTTCGGGTGGCGCGGTGTACAGCTTCGAACGGTTGAACACTGTGCTCGCCATCGAGTGGTTGTCGGGATGGCGGGTATTCAGTTGTGGTGGTCTTGCCTCCTTTCGGAGCCCTTGATGTTCCTCCAAGAGCATGACACGGATTCGAACACCTGATCGAGTGAATCTGGGTCGATTGGAGTCAAAACCCCGTTTTCCTGTCGGTCTGACCTGCGATCGTGGCGCTATGCACAAGCCGGCCATCCGCACCGCGTGCCACACTGGTGGTGCGCAGGCGGTCAACGGAGGTGATGCCCAGTGGCGGCGCCAGCCGAAGCCAAGGTCGATTTCCTCCTGCCCAACCACGAGGGCCCCTGGACGATCGAGGACGTCCTCGCCTTGCCCGAGGACAACAGTCAGCGCATCGAACTCGTTGACGGGATGCTTTACGTGAGCCCGCTGGGGACCGCCGCGCACCAACGACTGGTGTTCGAGGCGTCGTACGCGTTGCGTGGAGCGTGTCCGAAGGAGTTCGAGGCCACGATCGAGTTGAACGTCGAGTTCGACGATCGCCGGCTGTTCATCCCCGACTTCACCGTGCTCAAGAAGAGGGGCGCGAAGGGGCTGACCGTGCCGGTCGAGGACGTGCTCCTCATCGGCGAGGTGATCTCCCGGAGCACCAAGCTGAAGGACCTGGTCGTCAAGCGCCAGGTGTACGCCGAAGCCGGTGTGTCCTACTACTTGATCATCGATCCGGCCAAGGACGTTCCCGTGGCCACGTTGTTCGAGCTGGCAGAAGACGGGAAGTACGTCGAGATCGCGCGCAGCGCCGACGGGGTGCTGACCTTCGAGCGGCCGTTCCCGGTCACGATCGAACTGCCCTCCTAGCGGCACGTGTCGCGCACTGGCTCGGTAACGATCGAGCCTCCGAACGAGACGCGCACGAGAGGTTCACAAGCCCACCGGTACGGTGGGCGACGTGTTGAACGGGTTGAGCGCCGTCCTGGCCACGATCCCGAGCCCAGACCGCGGTGTCTGGTACCTCGGTCCGATCCCCCTTAGGGCCTACGCGCTGTGCATCATCGCCGGCATCATCGTCGCCATCTGGTGGGGTGAGCGCCGTTGGGTCGAACGCGGTGGCATCAAGGGCGAGGTGACCGACATCGCCGTGTGGGCGGTGCCGTTCGGCCTCGTCGGCGGCCGGCTCTACCACGTCATCACCGACAACCAGAAGTACTTCGGGCCGGGCAAGAACCCGCTCGCGGCGCTGGAGATCTGGAACGGCGGCCTCGGCATCTGGGGTGCCATCGCGCTCGGCGCGGTCGGTGCCTGGATCGGGTGCCGGCGCAAGGGCATCCCGCTGCCGGCGATGGCGGACGCGCTGGCGCCCGGCATCGTGGTGGCGCAGGCCATCGGGCGGCTCGGCAACTACTTCAACCAGGAGCTCTACGGCGGCGACACGACGTTGCCGTGGGGCCTGGAGATCTACCGCCGCGTCACGCCGGAGGGGCGTGAGGACGCGCTGGCCGGTGTGGCGATCGATCACACGCCGATCCAGGTCGTGCACCCGACGTTCCTCTACGAGCTGTTGTGGAACCTCGGTGTCGCGCTGCTGATCGTGTGGGCCGACCGCAAGTTCCGGCTGGGTCACGGGCGGGTGTTCGCGCTGTACGTCGCGGGCTACACGGCCGGGCGGTTCTGGATCGAGCTGATGCGCACCGACGAGGCGACGCTGATCTTCGGCACGCGCGTCAACGTGTTCGTGTCGGTGCTCGTGTTCCTCGGTGCGGTCGCCTACTTCATCATCGCCAGGTCTCGCGGCGACCGTGAGGACGTCGCCGCGTTGCGTGGCACCGGACCCGTGGCGGACGCAGAACCCGCAGCAGCCGATGAGGTCGAAGTCGTCGAGGAGCAGGACGACGACGCCGCGAAGGACAAGAAGAACTCCGCGGAGTCCGTCAACTCCCCGGAGTCCGTCAAACCGGAGTGATCTGTGCGCGTGCTCGTCGTCGAGGATGACGACCGGGTGGCACGAGGCCTGCTGACCGCGCTGCGGCACGCCGGCTACGAGGTGCATCGGGTGGCCACGGCCGCCGACGCGCTGCGTGCCGCTCCCGCCGACGTGGTGCTGCTCGACCTCGGCCTGCCCGACGGCGACGGCCTGGACGTGCTGCGCGAGTTGCGGCACCGTCCGGGCACCGCCGTCATCACGGTCACCGCACGCGGTGAGGAACGCGAACGCGTGCTCGGGCTGCGTGCGGGTGCCGACGACTACGTGGTGAAACCGTTCGGCACGTCGGAGCTCCTCGCCCGGATCGAGGCGGTCCTGCGACGAACCCGCACGCACCGCGCCGGGCCGGAGAGCGACCTGCCGGTCCAGGTCGGCGCGCTGCAGCTCTCCACGTCGACGCGCGAGGTCACGCTGGACGGCGAGCCGCTGACGTTGACCCGCAAGGAGTTCGACCTGCTGGCCCTCCTCGCCACCCGCAAGGGCGAGGTGGTGAGCCGGGACTTCATCGTGGACCAGGTGTGGCAGGCGCACTGGGAGGCGCCGTCGCGGACGCTGGACACGCACATCGCGGCCCTGCGCGGAAAGCTCGGCGGGCACGTCAAGATCGAGACGGTCCGAGGCGTGGGCTACCGCCTCGCCACGTGACGAGTCTCCGAGAGACAGCGGCAAACAGTTGCGGAACAATCTCAACTGATGCTCCGCCGACTGCTCGCCATCACCGTCCCGCTGCTCGTCGCCCTGGTCGCGGCGCTCGGCATCCCGCTCGCGTCCGCGGTGGTGCAGCGCGAAACGCAGACCACCTATCTCGACCGCCTCGGTGACGCGAGCCGGTTCGCCTCACTGGCCGAGAGCGCGTTGCAGTCGGACCGGCTGGAGGCGCTCAGCCAGGAGATCCAGCGCTACGACGCCCTCTACGACGTCCCGGTCGCCCTCGTCAGCGCGGACCAGCGGATCCTGCTGGCCTCCCGGCTGGGGTTCAACCCCACCGACGATCCCGAGGTCACCAAGGCCCTGAACACGGCGTTGAACGGCGGCATCCGCCCCGAACCCGACTACACGGGCTGGCCGTGGCGCACCGGGTCGATGGTCGTCGTCGAACCGGTCGGGCGGGACAGCGAGGTCGTGGCCGCGGTCGTCACCATCTCGCAGACGACGAGCCTCCGGACCGAGGTCCTGCGCCAGTGGGGCCTGATGGCGCTGGCCGGTCTCGCGCCGATGCTCGCCGTGGTCGCCGCCGCGTGGCCGATGTCGCGGTGGGTGCTCAGGCCCGTGAGCAGGCTCGACGAGGCCACCGCGGCGGTGGCGGCGGGCAACCTCGACGTGCGGGCGGACGAGGTCGGCGGCCCGCCAGAACTCAGAAGGCTCGCGAAGAGCTTCAACACCATGGTCGACGTCGTCGGCAGAGCTCTGAACAGGCAAAAGGCGTTCGTCGCTGACGCGTCGCACCAGTTGCGCAACCCGTTGGCCAGCCTCCGGCTCGCCGTCGACAACCTCGAACCGCACGTGCAGGGCGAGTACGGCCGGGAGGCGCACCAGATCGCGGTCGAGGAGGCCGAGGAGATGGGACGGGTGCTCGACACGCTGCTCGCCGCCACCCGCCTCGACAGCGCCCGCACGACCGAACCCGTCGAGATCGACCAGCTGCTCGTCACCCACCGACCGGCCTGGCAGGCGCTCGCGGCGAAGTCCGGGGTCGACCTCAAGATCGACGTACCGGCCGGCCTCACCATGCAGGAGCCGCCCGGCGGGCTCGGCAGCGTGCTGGACGAGCTGGTCAGCAACGCCCTGCGGCTCGCCAACGCCACCGAGGTGCGGGTCACCGGCGAACAGGGTGAGCTGCACGTCATCGACAACGGCGACGGCCTGAACGACGAGGAACGCGAGCACGCGCTGCAGCGGTTCTGGCGTGCCACCAAGCACCAGAACATCGCGGGCACCGGAATGGGCCTCGCGATCTGCGCCGAGCTGATCGAGTCGGCCGGCGGCACGCTCACCCTGCACGACGCCGACCCAGGACTGGACGTCCGGATCTCCCTCAGCGCTTCACGGAACGGAACCAGCGCATAGCGCCGTCGTGCAGCGGCACGAGACCGGTCGCGATGCCGGTGCGGACGTTTATCCGCGATGCCTCCGGGTGCCCTTCCACGATCCGCGCCGTCTCGGTGAACACCGTGCGCGTGACGACCTCCACCACGTCCGCGCTCAGCGTGTCGCGCGCGAGCAGCAGGTTCGGCACGGCGAACGTGTGGTTCGCCGCCACGCCCTCGTAGGTGGTGCTGGGAATGGTCGCCGGGATGTACGGCCCCTTGTACGCGTCGGCGAGCTCGACGGCCTCCACCGCGATGTCGATCATCCGCACCTTCCCCTTCAGGTCGGTGATCGCGGGCGTCGGTATTCCGGTCAGCGCCAGCATCGCGTCCAGCGATCCGTCCGCGACCCGGCGGGAGGCGTCCGAGTGGGCCATGCGTTCGCCCAGTGCGGACACGTTGAACGTGCTCAGCATCCGCATCGACGTGAACTCCGTGCCAGAACCCTTGGGGCCCAGCGAGATGCGCTTGCCCGCGAGGTCTGAGAAGGTGCGGATCGGGGACGCGGTGGGCACCGCGATCTGCATGAAGCTGTCGTAGAGCCGGCCGACCGCGCGGACGCTCTGCGGGTCGTCGATGGGGTCCAAAGAGGACAGCGCGAGCTGTGCCTCACCGGAGCGCAGCAGGGCCAGGTTCTCCACCGACGCCGCGGTCGGGATGGCGGTCACCTTCGTGCCGGGCAGCTGCTCGGCCAGCGCGGCCGCGAGCGCTCCGCCGACCTCGCGGAAGACCGCGCCTTCCGGACCGGTGGCGAGCACCAGCTCGGCGGGTGCGTCGACCCTGCGCGAGGTACACCCGGCGAGAGCCAGACCTGCACCCAGCAGGAGTGTGCGACGGCTGAGTGACACGGACGAAGCCTAGCTGTTACGTCAGGGCTGTCTGAAGTTTCCTTCTGTCGGCTTGTTGCCGTCGGTGGCGCGGCTCACTCTCCTACCCAACGCGAAGTTCAAGGAGGAACCGTGGCGACCACCACCGCAGGCCGCAAACCGATCTACAAGCACCTCTACTTCTGGGTGCTCGTCTCCATCGTGCTGGGCGCGGCCGTCGGCTTCCTGTTCCCGAAACAGGCGTCCGAGATGAAGTGGCTCGCGGATCTGTTCGTCAACCTCGTCAAGGTCGTCATCGCGCCGACCATCTTCGCGACGATCATCGTCGGCATCGCGGGCCTCGGCAACCTCGCCAAGGCGGGCGGTCTCGCACTGCGGACGATCCTCTACTTCACCGCGATGACCACGGTGGCGCTCGCCATCGGTCTCATCGTCGTGAACATCGTGCAGCCGGGTCACCACGGCGGTGAGATCGCGCTCAACGCGAGCGCGGCCGACGCCACGCTGAAGTCGGCGTCGAGCGCGGAGACCGGCGTCACCGGCTTCATCCTGAGCCTGATCCCGAAGTCGTTCGTCAGCGCGTTCACCGACGGGCAGCTGATCCAGGTCCTTGTCATCGCGATCCTCGTGGCCGTCGCCGTGGCGGGCATGGGCGAGCGCGGTGCCAAGGTCGTCTCCGCGATGGAGACGCTGTCCAAGGTCATGTTCGGCATCATCAAGATCGTCATGTACGCGGCGCCGATCGGTGCCTTTGGCGGTATCGCTTACACGGTCGGCAAGTTCGGTGGCGGCATCCTCGGCAAGCTGCTGTGGCTGATGGGTTCCTTCTACGCCACCTGTTTGCTGTTCATCGTCGTCGTGCTCGGCATCGTGGCGCGGATCGCGGGCTTCAGCCTGCTGAAGTTCCTGCGCTACATCAAGGACGAGATCCTGATCGTGCTCGGCACGTCGTCCAGCGAGTCGGTGCTGCCGCGCATGATGGTCAAGCTGGAGGCGGCAGGCGCGCAGAAGTCGGTCGTCGGCCTCACCATCCCGACCGGCTACTCGTTCAACCTCGACGGCACCTGCATCTACCTGACCATGGGCGCGATCTTCATCGCCCAGGCCACGGGTCACGACGTCTCGATCGGCGTCCAGATCGGCCTGCTGCTGTTCATGCTGATCGCGTCGAAGGGCGCGGCGGGCGTCACCGGCGCCGGTCTCGTCACCCTGGCCGCCTCGCTGCAGGCCTTCGAGGCCCACTCGGCCATCCCCGCGGTCGGCATCGCGCTGATCGTCGGCATCGACCGCTTCATGTCGGAGGCCCGCGCCATCACGAACGTGATCGGCAACGGCGTCGGCTCCCTGGTCGTCGCCGCGTGGCAGAAGGGCCTCGACAAGGAGCGCCTGAACGAGGTGCTGGACAACCCGAACCTGGTCGACGTGGACGACCTGCTGGAGAAGCAGCACGCCGAGTCGGACAAGGTGGCGGCTGCCCACTGAGGACGTCCGTGACCGGAGGCGTCTCTTCCCGCCTCCGGTCACGTGACCAGGCAAGGCCTCCTGAATGCCGAGGTCCCGCTCTCCCCGCATGCGGCGCGGGGTGAACGGGACCTCGGTCTTTTGCACGTGAACGAAAGCCGGTGAGCGTCCGCTAACTGAGATGACACAGCGCGGAGCAGGCAAAACGCTCAGTTACCCGCTGGATCCAGTGTTAAACCGTGATTGTCGCGCAGCTCTCATCAACCTGGATGACGTTGAACTCTCGGTTACGCTTACGCGGCCGTAACGAAGCTCGACGTTCGCTGCAATGTCGCTCAGCGCTGGGAAATCGTTACGCTTCCATGACCTAGATCACCCATTGGCGGGTGTCCCTGGGTTTCGCGGCTGTTAAAGTCGCGTCAACACGCGGGCCATCGTCGTCCCGTGCTCCCACCTGTTGGTACGAGGTCTGAGCACGAGGACTTTAGTTCTTTACGCGAGGACGACGAAGGAGGTCTGCGCAGTGATCTTCTCCGCCATCCCCGGCCCCCAGGGTCTTTACGACCCCGCTGATGAGCGCGACGCCTGTGGTGTCGCCATGGTGGCCGACATCCAGGGCAGGCGTTCTCACGGCATCGTCGTCGATGCGTTGACAGCGCTGGCCAACCTGGAGCACCGCGGCGCCGCCGGCGCCGAGCCCACCTCGGGCGACGGTGCTGGCATCCTCCTGCAGCTGCCGGACGAGTTCCTGCGCGCGGTCGCCGAGTTCGAGCTCCCGGAACGCGGGCAGTACGCGGCGGGAATCGCTTTCCTTCCGTTTGAATCCGAAGAACGCGTCGCGGCAATGCAGCAGATCGAATGCATCGCCGAAGAGGAGAACCTCGTCGTTCTCGGCTGGCGCGACGTTCCGGTCGACCCGGAGAAGGCGAACGTCGGACCGACGGCGCTTTCCGTGGCACCGCACTTCGCGCAGCTGTTCGTGAAGGGCACGCGCGACGAGTCCGGCATCGCGCTGGACCGGCTGGCCTTCTGCCTGCGCAAGCGGGTCGAACACGAAGGCAGCGTGTACTTCCCGTCGCTGTCCGCGCGCACGATCGTCTACAAGGGAATGCTGACGACCGAGCAGCTGCCGGCGTTCTTCCCGGACCTGCACGACGAGCGCCTCTACACGGCGATCGCGTTGGTGCACAGCCGTTTCTCCACGAACACCTTCCCCTCGTGGCCGCTCGCGCACCCGTTCCGGTTCGTCGCGCACAACGGTGAGATCAACACCGTTCGCGGCAACCGCAACCGCATGCGCGCCCGCGAGGCGTTGCTGGACAGCGATCTCATTCCCGGTGACCTCGCCCGGCTGTTCCCGATCTGCGACCCCGACGGGTCGGACTCGGCGTCGTTCGACGAGGTGCTGGAGCTGCTGCACCTCGGCGGCCGCAGCCTGCCGCACGCGGTGCTGATGATGATCCCCGAGGCGTGGGAGAACCACGCCACGATGGACCCGAAGCGCCGCGCGTTCTACCAGTTCCACGCCTCGCTGATGGAGCCGTGGGACGGCCCGGCCTGTGTCACGTTCACCGACGGCGAGCTCGTCGGCGCGGTGCTCGACCGCAACGGCCTGCGTCCCGCCCGCTGGTGGCAGACCGCCGACGGCCGCGTCGTGCTGGCGTCCGAGACGGGTGTGCTCGACGTGCCGTCCGACCAGGTGGTCGCGAAGGGTCGTCTGCAGCCGGGCCGTCTGTTCCTGGTGGACACCAAGCAGGGCCGCATCGTCGACGACGAGGAGTTCAAGTCGGGGCTCGCCACCGAGCAGCCCTACGACGAGTGGCTGCACGCCGGTCTGCTCGACCTCGCCGACCTGCAGGACCGCGAGCACGTGGTGCAGAGCCACGAGTCGGTCGTGCGCCGCCAGCTGACCTTCGGTTACACGGAGGAGGAGCTGCGGATCCTGCTCACGCCCATGTCGATCATGGGTGCCGAGCCGCTGGCGTCCATGGGCACGGACACCCCGGTCGCCGCGCTCAGCCAGCGTTCCCGGCTGCTCTACGACTACTTCGTGCAGAACTTCGCTCAGGTCACGAACCCGCCGCTGGACGCGATCCGCGAGGAGATCGTCACGTCCGTCAAGCGCGTGATGGGCCCCGAGCAGAACCTGCTCGACCCCGGCCCCGTCTCGTGCCGCCACGTGACGCTCGACTACCCGGTGATCGACAACGACGAGCTCGCCAAGCTCATCCACATCAACGACGACGGCGACCTGCCGGGCTTCGCCTGCACCGTCCTGTCCGGACTGTACGAAGTGGACGGTGGCGGCGCGGCACTGGCCGCCGCGATCGAGCGCGTGCGTCGCGAGGCGTCGGAGGCCATCGCGAACGGTGCCCGGACGCTGGTGCTGAGCGACCGCGACTCCGACCACCGCATGGCGCCGATCCCGTCGCTGCTGCTGGTTTCCGCGGTGCACCACCATTTGGTGCGCACCAAGGAACGTCTGCGCGTCGCTCTCGTCGTCGAGTCCGGTGACTGCCGCGAGGTCCACCACGTCGCCGCGCTGCTGAGCTACGGCGCCGCCGCGGTGAACCCGTACCTCGCGTTCGAGACGATCGAGGACCTGATCAGCCAGGGCGCCATCACCGGTGTCCCGGCGCACAAGGCGATCCGCAACTACGTCAAGGCGCTCGTCAAGGGCGTCCTGAAGATCATGTCGAAGATGGGCATCTCGACGGTCGGCGCCTACACCGCGGCGCAGGTCTTCGAGGCGGTCGGCCTGTCGAACGACCTGCTCGACGAGTACTTCACCGGTACGCAGTCCAAGCTCGGCGGCGTTCACCTGGACGTGCTGGCCGAGGAGGTGGCCCTGCGCCACCGCCGTGCGCACCCGGACAACCCGACGGACCGCGTGCACCGCCGGCTCGAGGTCGGTGGCGAGTACCAGTACCGCCGCGAGGGCGAGCTGCACCTGTTCACGCCGGAGACGGTGTTCCTGTTGCAGCACGCCACGAAGACGCGCAAGGAGGACGTCTTCCGCCAGTACACGGCGGAGGTCGAGCGCATCTCGCGGCAGGGCGGCACGTTGCGCGGCCTGTTCAAGTTCCGCACCGAGGGCCGCACGCCGATCCCGATCGACGAGGTCGAGCCGGTCAGCTCGATCGTCAAGCGCTTCAACACCGGCGCCATGTCGTACGGCTCGATCTCGGCCGAGGCGCACGAAACCCTCGCCATCGCGATGAACCGCCTCGGCGGCCGGTCGAACAGCGGTGAGGGCGGCGAGGACCGCGAGCGTCTGTACGACCCGGAGCGGCGCTCCGCGGTCAAGCAGGTCGCGAGTGGACGGTTCGGCGTCACCAGCGAGTACCTGGTGAACTCCACGGACATCCAGATCAAGATGGCGCAGGGCGCGAAGCCCGGCGAGGGCGGCCAGCTGCCCGGCTTCAAGGTCTACCCGTGGGTCGCGCGCACCCGGCACTCCACGCCGGGCGTCGGTCTCATCTCGCCGCCGCCGCACCACGACATCTACTCGATCGAGGACCTGGCGCAGCTCATCCACGATCTGAAGAACGCGAACGAGCAGGCGCGCGTTCACGTGAAGCTGGTCTCGTCGATCGGCGTCGGCACGGTCGCGGCGGGTGTCGCCAAGGCCCACGCGGACGTCGTGCTGATCTCCGGCTACGACGGCGGCACCGGTGCCTCGCCGATGAACTCGCTGAAGCACGCGGGAACGCCGTGGGAGATCGGCCTCGCCGAGACCCAGCAGACGTTGCTGCTCAACGGTTTGCGCGACCGCATCACCGTCCAGGTGGACGGCGCGATGCGCACCGGCCGGGACGTCGTCGTCGCCGCCTTGCTGGGCGCGGAGGAGTTCGGCTTCGCCACGGCACCGCTGATCGTCGCGGGCTGCGTGATGATGCGCGTCTGCCACCTGGACACGTGCCCGGTCGGCGTCGCCACGCAGAACCCCGACCTGCGCGCCCGCTACACCGGCCAGGCCGACCACGTCGTGAACTTCTTCGAGTTCATCGCGCAGGAGGCCAGGGAACTGCTGGCGGAGCTCGGTTTCCGCACGATCGACGAGGCCGTCGGGCACGCGGAGCTGCTCGACAAGGACGACGCGATCGAGCACTGGAAGACCGAGGGCCTGAACCTCTCCCCGGTGTTCGAGGTGCCGGAAACCCCGTACCCGACGGCGAAGCGCAAGGTCCGCGACCAGGACCACGGCCTGGACAAGGCCCTGGACCGCACGCTGATCCAGCTCGCCGAGGCGGCGCTGGAGGACGCGCACCAGGTCAACCTGGAGCTGCCGGTCCGCAACGTCAACCGCACGGTCGGCACGCTGCTCGGCGCCGAGGTCACCCGTCGCTACGGCGGCGAGGGCCTGGAGGACGACACGATCCGGGTGAAGCTCACCGGGTCCGCCGGCCAGTCGCTCGGCGCGTTCCTGCCGCGCGGCATCACGCTGGAGATGGTCGGCGACGCGAACGACTACGTCGGCAAGGGCCTGTCCGGCGGGCGGATCATCGTCCGGCCGCACGACGACGCGCCGTTCCGCGCCGAGGACCAGGTGATCGCGGGCAACGTGATCGGCTACGGCGCCACGTCCGGCGAGGTGTTCCTGCGCGGCCGCGTGGGTGAGCGGTTCTGCGTGCGCAACTCCGGTGCCCTGCTGGTGGCGGAAGGCGTGGGCGACCACGCGTTCGAATACATGACCGGTGGCCGGGCCGTGGTGCTCGGGCCGACCGGTCGCAACGTCGCGGCCGGCATGTCCGGCGGCATCGCGTACGTGCTCGACCTGGACCCGTTGTCGGTGAACCAGGAGATGGTGCAACTGCAGCGCCTCAGCGCCGAGGACCTGCGTTGGCTCAAGGACGCCGTCACCAAGCACCACGAGCACACCGGCTCTGCCGTTGCTGCTTCGCTGCTCGGTGACTGGACTCGGCGAGCCGGTGCGTTCACGAAGGTCATGCCCGGCGACTACCAGCGCGTTCTCGAGGCCATGCGCCTCGCCCGCGCCGAGGGCCGGGACGTTGACGCGGCTGTCATGGAGGCGTCTCGTGGCTGATCCACAGGGTTTCATGAAGTACACCCGGTCCGACGCGCCGAAGCGTCCGAAGCCGGAACGCTTGCAGGACTGGAACGAGGTCTACCTCGCCGAGGATCCCGCCGAGCGGAACAAGGCCGTCCGCACGCAGGCGACGCGGTGCATGGACTGCGGCATTCCCTTCTGCCACAGCGGAACCGCGGGTTGCCCGCTCGGGAACCTGATCCCCGAGTGGAACGACCTGGTGCGCCGCGGCGACTGGGAGCTCGCCTCGGACCGCCTGCACGCCACCAACAACTTCCCGGAGTTCACGGGTCGTCTGTGCCCGGCACCGTGTGAGGCCGCCTGCGTGCTGGCGATCTCGCACGACGCCGGCGGTGCCGTCGCGATCAAGCGGGTCGAGGAGACCATCGCGGACATGTCGTGGGAGAACGGCTACGTCCAGCCGTCCCAGGCGGCCGTGTCCTCGGGCAAGCGCGTCGCGGTCGTGGGTTCCGGCCCCGCCGGCCTGGCCGCCGCACAGCAGCTGACCCGTGCGGGCCACGAAGTCGTCGTGTACGAACGGGACGACCGGCTCGGTGGGTTGCTGCGGTACGGCATCCCCGAGTTCAAGATGGAGAAGAAGGTCCTCGACCGCCGGCTCGCTCAGCTTCGCCGGGAGGGCACCAAGTTCGTCACCGGCTGCGAGGTCGGTGTCGACGTCACGGTCGAGCAGCTGCGGGCCGAGTTCGACGCGGTCGTGCTGGCCGTGGGCGCACTGCGCGGCCGCGACGACAAGTCGACTCCCGGCCGTGAGCTGACGGGCATCCACCTGGCGATGGACCACCTGGTCCCCGCGAACCGCGCCGTCGAGGGCGACGGCCCGTCCCCGATCTCGGCTGAGGGCAAGCACGTCATCGTGATCGGTGGCGGCGACACCGGTGCCGACTGCTACGGCACCGCGACCCGCCAGGGCGCGCTGTCCGTGACGCAGCTCGACCAGTACCCGATGCCCCCCACCGTGCGCGACGACGACCGCTCGCCGTGGCCGGTGTGGCCGCACATCCTGCGCACCTACCCGGCACACGAGGAAGCCGGCGAGCGCCGCTTCACCGTCGCCGTGCGTCGCTTCGTGGGTGACGACGACGGCCACGTGCGCTTCATCGAACTGCAGCAGGTGCGTGTCGAGAAGGACTCGTCCGGCCGCCGTTCCGTGGTGCCGCTGTCCGACGAGGTCGAGCTGCTGCCCGCGGACATGGTGCTGCTGGCGATCGGGTTCGAGGGCGTCGAGCACATGCGGCTCCTGGACGACCTCGGGATTTCGCTGACGACCCGCGGCACCATCTCGTGCGGCTCCGACTGGCAGACTTCGGCGCCCGGCGTCTTCGTCTGCGGCGACGCACACCGCGGTGCTTCGCTCGTGGTGTGGGCGATCGCGGAGGGGCGGTCCGTGGCCAACGCCGTGGACAACTTCCTCACGGGTTCCTCGAACCTGCCGTCGCCGGTGATTCCGAACCAGCTTCCGCTCGCTGTGGTCTGACAACGGCGTCTGATCAGCGGAGAGCAGCATGACGCCCCGCGCGACAATGAAGTCGCGCGGGGCGTTCGCCTTTCTCTAGTGTCGCGGTCATGGAGCCCTTCCAGCTCGCGTTCGCGTCGATCCGCGGTGAGTTCAGAGGCCGGACGTGGGAGGACGTGGCCGAGTGGTTCGACGAACTGCGTCGGGACCACCAGGGCTTCGAGTCGCACCAATACCTGCGGGACATCGTCGCGAGCGTGCTGGACAGCGGCGTGGCGGACCGCTTGGGGGTGACCACCTCGATGCACGATCTCGTCGTGGTGTCGCTGGCCCCGGCGAACGGGCACTACGAGACGATCAAGGTGATCTCACCGTCGACGGGGGCGCCGGTCGACGACGGCTGTTTCGCGTTGACCTTTCTGGGCCGCAAGAAGCGCCGGCAGGGACGGCGGGAGATCCAGCAGCACCCGGTCACCGAGGCCGTGCCCGCGTTCTGGCGGATGGTCGAGGAGAAGTTCGGCATCAAGCGCTAGTTCTCCTGACGGGCGCAGGTGTCGCGGTAGGCCAGGCCCGGGAGGTGTTGCTGCCACTCGTGCCGACTGAGGCCGCCGCTGGCGACAGCACAGGCGCGTGCCGCGTCGGCCAGTTCGGTGTCCGGGCTCGGCGCCAGTGCGTGTGCGGCTATGCGGAGGCGTAAGGCGAGCTGTGGCGCGGAGTTGCGCACCACCTGTGCCTGCGCGACTAGCGCACGCGCCGTCGCCGCGTCACGTTGGGCGCTGGCCGTGTGCCACTGGAAGGCAGCGAGTCCTGCCGCGCCAACAGCGGCGACGAGGAACACCGCCAGCCAGCTCGTCGTGCGGCGGCGTTCATGACGACGTTGTCGTTGCAGGGCATGGATTCGCACGCGGCTGGTGGCGAGGTAGCGGCGGGCGTCCGGGCTGAGGTCGTCGTCGGACACCAGCGGTTCGATCGCGGCGAACGTGTCCTCGTTGAGCAGCAGGTGGTCCGCCCGTGCACCCTCGATCCACTGCGAGGCGTCCAGCTCGACCGACTGGGCCGCGCGCAGGCCGATCTGGCGCTCGTCGATCGCGTTGCGCAGCGGCCGCCACTCGGTGAACAACGCCTCGTGCGCCACGCCGATCCAGCGGCCCTGCTTGTCGCCGTTCGCGGTGAGCAGGCGGTGCCGGACGAACACCTCCAACGCCTTCTGCGCGGTTTCGTCCAGCTGGGCCAGGTTGACGCGTTTGCGGGTCGGGAGGCCGGTGTGGTCGAGCGCGGCCAGCATCGCGAGCCGGGAGAGGAGTTCCTCCTTGCCCAGACCGGTTTCCGAGACCGCGCCGTCGAGCACGTCGTCGGCGTGCTGGGCGAGTGCGCCGTGCACGCCGCCGAGGTGCTCGTACCGTTCGCTGGACAACGTGCCGCCGCGAGGCACGTTCATCGCCAGGTGCTGCAACGTGAACGCCAGCAACGGCAACGCTTCGCCGCTCGCGGTGTCCTCGACGAGCTGCGCGACCAGCTCCGGGTGGACTTTGAGGCCGGCCACCTTCGCGGGACCGGTGATCACGATGTTCAGCACCTCGCGCGCGAGCGGCGCCAGCACGTAGCTGCCGATGTGCACACCGGCCAGTTCGGGCAACGTCCGCAGGTCGTCGAGGAACTCCGACCGCAGCGTCGCGATCACGCGCACTCGGTCACCGAGGCCCTCCCGGAGCAGGTTCGCCAGCACCTGGCGGTCCTTCTCGTCGGCGCGCGTGAAGAGCTCCTCGGCCTGGTCGATGGTGATCAGCAGCCTGCGGTCCTCGTCGACGAGCTCCTGCGCGACGCCGTGCAGCCCGTCGAGCACGAGCCGGTCCCGCGCCTCCTGCAGCGACCAGTCGTGACCGACGCGTTCGGCGGTCTTGCGCACCGCACGGGACAGCGCGTCCAGCGGGTCGTTGCCGGGCAGCCACGGCGGCATGACGAGCCAGCGCGGGTCGTCCGCCAGCTGGGCCAGCAGACCGGCCTTGACCAGCGACGACTTGCCACAGCCCGACGGTCCGACGACGGTGAGCAGGCCGGGGCCGCGGCGCACCTTGCGGGCCAGCGCGCGGGTTTCCTGGTCACGGCCGAAGAACACGGCGCTCAGGGACGTGGTGAACGCGTCCAGGCCGGGGAACGGTTCCTGGTCCTTCGCGAGCTTGCGGCCACCGGCGTCGAACTGCCGCAGCGCCTTCTCCAGGTGCTCGCGCGCGGTGGTGTGCGGGATGTGGTTCAGGTGCCTGATCAACGGGTGGATGACGCCTTCGAGCTGCACGGGGAGCAGCAGGCAGCCCAACGCGTCCGCGATGGCGACCTCGGCCGTGCACCAGCTCGACGCGATCGACGCCTCGCTGACGACGCAGACCACCGCGTCCGCCTTGCGCAGCTCGTCGTGCAGGCGCTCCCGCCAGGCCTCGCCGACCTGGATTCCGTCCTCGGGATGAACTTCCAGGAAAGTTTCGTGGTCGGTGCCGAGCCAGTCACGGATCAGTGTCGCGATCGCCACATCCGGCGTCGCGTGGCTGATGAAAACCCTCGCCACGACGGCCTCCTTCGACAGTCGGTCACCGATTGTGCAAAGCACGCAGGGGACGGGTCCCGGTTGTCCTCTTTTGGCACATCTCCAACGCACGAAGGTCACTCGCTGCATACATACGTCTCCGTAAAAACAGAAACTCTTTCGGGTGAATCTCACACTGGATACGGGCGAAGCGAGTTCCGCACATCGCGCGGGTTGTCCTGTTCGGGCGAAACTGATAGTCGTAGATCAACTCGGTTGGGGGGTGGAGCATGCGCAGCGTTCTGCTGGCTGTCGTGGTCGCCCTGTGCGCTGTGCTGGCACCGGCCGTCACGCCCGTGTCGATCGGCGCGCCACCGCCGAAGTCCAAGACTTCGGTGCCCAAGGAGGAAGCGCCCCGCGAGGAGCGCGAGACGAGCCGGCTGCGCGGGCTCGTGACGTCCGTCGAGCGAGTGTCCACTGTGGTCAGGCCGTCGTTCGTGACGGTGTTCGAACCACATGCCGCGCCGAACCTGGTGCTCGTGTCTTCCGCCGAACCGATAGTGGTTTGGCGCACACCCCCTGCGCTGCAGGTGTTCCGGAACTGATCGCGGTCCCCACTACCCGATCAAATCGAACACTTTTTCCTTAGCAGTGAGGGATTCCCATGGACTTCCATCGCTTTGTTCAGCATGCCCGCGCACACGCCAAGTCGCGTTCCCGAGCCATCGGCAAGAAGCTGGCCCAAGGTCAGCAGCCCAGCACGATGTTCATCACGTGCGCTGATTCGCGGATCGTGACGGCGCAGATCACCGGTGCCGAGCCGGGTTCGTTGTTCGAACTCCGCACGGCCGGAAACGTCATCCCGCCCTACTCGCTGACCGCACCGTCCAGCGAGATGGCCACCATCGAGTTCGCGGTGCTGCACCTCGGGGTCAGCGAGATCGTCGTCTGCGGCCATTCCCATTGCGGTGCGGTGGGCGCACTGAACGGCGGCGGCATCGACCACCTGCCCGCGATGCGCGGCTGGCTGCGGCCCAAGCCACCAGGCGAGCTGTCCGATCCGGCGATGCGCGCGGAGGGGCAGGAGCACGTCCGGGCGCAGCTGCAGGTCCTGCTGGACTACCCGTTCATCGCCCAGCGCGTGGCGGAGGGCAGCTTGCGCGTGCACGGCTGGTTCTACGACATCGAGACCGGCGAGGTCTCCGCGTGTGCCGAGCACGCTTTCCTTCCGCTGTAAGGGTTTCGACGTGATGAAGAGGTATTGGGCCGATCTCGGCGCATCGGTCGTGGTCTTCCTCGTGGCGCTGCCGCTGTGCGTGGGTGTGGCGGTGGCGTCCGGGGTGCCGGCCGAGCTCGGGATCGTGACCGGTGTGGTCGGCGGCATCGTCGTCGGCCTCCTGCCGGGCAGCACGATGCAGGTGAGCGGGCCGGCCGCCGGGCTGACGGTGCTGGTGGCGGATGCCGTTGGCAAGCACGGGATCGAGGCACTCGGCGTGATCGTCCTGGGCGCCGGGTTGTTGCAGGTCCTGCTGGGCTTAACGAGGTGCGGGCGGTGGTTCCGGGCGATCTCGCCGTCCGTGGTGCAGGGCATGCTGGCCGGCATCGGGCTGGTGCTGGTGTTCGGGCAGCTCAAGCATCTGGTCGTGGCACCGGTCGCGTTGGCGCTCGGCCTGCTCACCGTCGTGATCATGCTGTTGTGGCAACGAACTCCGCTGCGCGTCGTGCCGGGCGTGCTGGTCGGCGTGGTCGTGTGCACCGCGCTGGCCGCGGTGTTCGCCTCACCGGTCGACCGGATCTCCGTCGGCACGCTGTCCACCGACGTCCACCTGCCGGACTTCTCGTTGCTGGACACCGGAGTCGTCGGCACGGCGATCGTGTTCGCACTGGTCGCGTCCGCGGAGAGCATGTTCAGCGCCGCCGCCGTCGACCGCATGCACGACGGCCCGCGCACGCGCTACAACCGCGAACTGGTCGCGCAGGGCGTGGGCAACACGATCTGCGGTCTGCTCGGCGCTCTGCCGATGACGGCGGTGATCGTGCGCAGCGCGGCCAACGTGTCAGCCGGCGCGCGCACTCGGGCTTCACGGGTGTTGCACGGTGTCTGGTTGCTGTTGTTCGTGGTGCTGCTGCCGGGGTTGCTGACGTTGATCCCGGTCGCGGTGCTGGCCGCCGTGCTGGTGCACGCGGGGTGGAAGCTGCTCGGCCTGCGCGAGGTGGCCAGGTTGTGGCGCACCGACAAGGCGGAGGGTTTCGTCCTCGTCCTGACCGCCGGGCTGATCGTCGCCACCGACCTGCTGACCGGCACGGTGGTCGGCCTGCTGGCCGCCGTGATCAAGACCGCCTGGGACGTGTCCAGGTTGTCGGTGGTCGAGACGCCGGAGGGAGTCGCGCTCAAGGGCAACGCGACCTTCCTGCGGCTGCCCCGGTTGCTGGACGCGCTGGACCGGGTCGACCGGGAGCACGTCCGGATGGATCTGAGCGGGGTCCGGCACCTCGACCAGGCCTGCGGGCAGGCCATCGACCAGTGGGTGGACGAGTCGCGCCGGGCAGGCAGGACCGTCGAACTGGTCGGGAGATAGGAACGTCACCGGGGCGGCCGGCTACGAGCGCAGCTTCCGCACGACCTCGTCCAGGTGCCGGTCCAGATGTTCGACCGACGTGTCCAGGTCGTCCGGAGGCAGGCCGAGCCTCCGGCGCACCTGGAGCCGGCCCACGGTGAGGTAGCTGCGAGCCCGTTCGTCGGGGTCCAGCCGGGCGACCGCGAGGTCGAACCAGGTCAGCGCTTCGGCGAACTCGCCGCGTTTGCGCATCAGGTCGGCGGCCTGGTGGTACGGCTCCGGGGAGTCCGGCCGGCTCAGCCTCAGGGCGTGCAGCTGGGCCCGTGCCTCGTCGTCCCGGCCGGCGTCGAACAGCACCTCGGCCAGCAGGACCCTCGGGCAGTCGCCGTCCTCGACGTCGAGCTCGACCGCCTCGGTCAGCAGCTCGATCGCCCGGCCGTGGTCTCCGGCCTCGCGCCACGCCTTCGCGACCCCCAGCAGCAGGGCCTCCCGGTCGTTCGGGTTCTCCTCGAGCTCCTCTTCGAGGAGACGGGCCTCGTCCGCAGCGTCCATTCGGAGCAACCTACTCCTCGTGCGGGACGGCGCCGCGGCCGTGGGGGTCGCGGCCGCGGCGCCTCTATTCAGGTGGTCACTGGTGGGTGGTGAACTGGCCGCGCACCGCGCCGCCGGGGAACGGTCCCGTGTGGAGGTTCGAGTAGAAGTCCTTCGGCGACTTCTTCAGCGCGTCCAGGGTCGTCTTGTCAGCGCCGGCCGTGCCGGACACCGCGAAGACGCCGTTCGGGACGGCCGTGCCGAAGAACGTGATCTTCACCGGGCCGTTG
This sequence comes from Lentzea alba, assembly GCF_011067745.1. Classification (GTDB taxonomy): domain Bacteria; phylum Actinomycetota; class Actinomycetes; order Mycobacteriales; family Pseudonocardiaceae; genus Lentzea; species Lentzea alba. The sequence continues at coordinate 75,737 of NZ_JAAMPJ010000001.1, read as the reverse complement.
GTGCCCTTGGCGCCCTGGTGCACGTGGCCGAGGGTCGGCGCGTCGATGTTCACCCAGGCCAGCGAGAAGTCGACGCCGGTGCCGTTGGGCTGCACGAAGGTGACGGCCTGGCCGTCCGGGTCGCCGACCTTCGGACCGCCCGCGACGGGCACCTCCTGCGCGCCGTTGGAGAACGCGCGGAGCTTGCCGCCCTTGATGATGTCGAGCGGGTTGACCTGCTTGCCGAGCGGCTTGAGCTGGGCGCGGACGGCGCCGCCTGGCCGGTCGGTGCTGTGCAGGTTCACGTAGAAGCCCGCCGGGTTCTTCCGGATGTCGTCGGCGAGCAACGGGGCGATCACGGTCTGGCCCGCGGCCGCGGACAGCGTCTCCGGCATCGGGGTGGTGAAGAGGTTGACCTTCACCGGGCCGTTCTGGCCGGCCACGCCCTGGTGGATGTGGCCGAGGGTGAGCTGGGCCGTCTTCTTCCACTCGACCGCGAACGTCACGCGGTCGCCGCGGACCTCGACCAGCGCCTTCGCTGACCCGTCCGCGTCGCCCACGGCCGGGCCACCAGGGGTGGGAACCTCCTGCTCGCCGTCCAGGTCGGCGGAGAAGAACATCGGCTTGCCCTTGACCGGGGCAGGTGCCGGGGTGGTCGGCGCCGGGGCCTGACCGCCGTGCTCACCGTGACCGCCGGCTTTGGTCGCGGTCGGGTTCTGCGCCGAGCCGCCGGCGTCGATGTTCAGCGCGGGGCCGTCCGCGGTGAAGTTCTGGAAGACCGAGCCGCCGTTCTTGACGACGACCCGGACCTCGATCGGGCCGCTGCCCGGCTTCACGGTGAAGGTGCGCGACTCGCCCTTCTTGGCGCCGTCCAGACAACGGCCCTCGAGAACGTCGGCGGCGCAGAAGGTGGCCTCGTAACCGGCCTGGTTCGTGATCTTCACCGTGACGGCGTCCTGGGCAGCGGACGCGGGTGTCACGACACCCAGTGCCGCCGTGGTGCCCAGAAGGCATGCGGCAGCGACAGTTTTGTTGACATACATGGGGTTTACTCCAAGGCTCCGCGGTGGGAGTCGGGGGGTCTGGCGGACCCGACGCCACCAACACGGACGCGGCCCAGATCCGGTTCAAAGAAGTTCGTTAGTGAACCGAACGACGTCTCAATACGTGTTGGTGGCGGAACAGGAACGACCACTTTGGAGACGAAGATGCGCGCACGTATGGGAATTCTCCTGCTGCCGACACTGCTGGCGGGCCTCGCTGCCTGCGGAAACGGGGCGCCGCAAGCAACTCCGCAACAGGAGGTGCCGGCGAAGGCCGAAGTGAAGATCGCGCAGTCCGACCTCGGCCCGATCCTGGTAGACCAAACGGGACGGACGCTCTACGCGTTCACCAAGGACGAGAACAAGTCCAGCGCGTGTGACGCCGACTGCATCGCCGTCTGGCCCGCACTCACCGCACAGTCCACAGTGGAGGCGAAGGACGGCGCCGACACGAACCTGGTCTCGCAGATCGACGAGAGCTCACAGGCCGTGTACGGAAAGTGGCCGCTGTACTACTACGTGGGAGACCAGGTGGCCGGCGACCTGAACGGTCAGGGCGTCGACGACGAGTGGTTCGCGATCGCCCCGGACGGCAAACTGGTCAAGAAGAACTGATGAACACTGGGCCGTTCGGGTGTATCCGGCTAACGGCTCTGTGGGATGTGTCGACCCTGCAGGTGAACCAGTAGGGGGAGACACATGACCAGCGCAGGTTTTGACGCGAAGTTCCTCGGCACCACCGCTGGGATCCCGGTGCTGACCGAGTCGGGAGCCGACGACGCGGTCGAGCTCGACGGCTCGACGACGATCGACTACACGCACTTCTCGCTCGCGTTGAGCAAGTCGCGCAAGTTCGCGATCTGGGTGGCGTGGAACATCGACGGTGGCGAGATGAAGGCCTTGAGCCGCAGCAACATCCCGTTCATCAAGGACCCTCGGCTCCCGGCGCAGTTCCAGACCGGTGACGAGCTCTACCGCGACAACAGGCTCGACCGCGGCCACCTCGCGCGCCGCGCCGACCTGTGCTGGGGCCCGAAGGCCGAGGCGCAGAAGGCGAACAGGGACTCGTTCTTCTTCACGAACATCACGCCGCAGATGGACGACTTCAACCAGAGCACGAAGGAAGGGCTCTGGGGGCGGCTCGAGGACGCGGTGCTCGCGGACGTCGACGTCGACAACCTCAAGGTCAGCGTCTACGGCGGGCCCGTCTTCAACGCCGACGACCGGGTGTTCCGCAGCGTCGCGATCCCGCGCGAGTTCTACAAGGCGATCGCGTTCGTGGTGAACGGCGAGCTGCGCTGCAGCGCGTTCCTGCTCACGCAGAACCTCGTCCTGGCCGAGGCGCTCGACCTGGACGAGTTCCGCGTGTTCCAGGTGTCGGTGGCCGAGCTGGAGAAGCGGGTGAACTTCACCTTCCCGGCCGAGCTGCACGCCGCCGACACGGCTGCCGTCCAGCTGCTCGACGAGTCCGAGCGCAAGCCGTTGGGCAGCCTGTCCGACATCAGGTGGTGACGCGGATCGCAGGGAGTTCCTGACGCAGTTCCTCCAGCCGGGCAAGTGATTCCGGCTGGTGCACGACGAGGTGCTCCAGCTTCGGCAACGCCCGCAGGTCGTCCGCGACCGGCACACCGAACACCTCCAGAGCGACGATGGTCGGCCACCGCTCGAGCCCCGCAAGCGAGTGGGGCGGGCGGTGGTCGATCGCCAGCTCGCGCAACGCGGGCAGCTGCGGCAACGCGGCCAGCCCGTCGTCGAGCGCGGAGTCGCGAATCTGCAGCCGCCGCACCAGACCGCCGGCCAGTGACGCCAGGTCGACCCGGCTGAAGTGCAGGTGCAGCTCGTCGAGGTCCTTCACCGGCGTGAGGTCGATCCGCCCGAGCGGACGGCACCGGCTCAGGTGCAGCTCCCGCAACGACCTCGAACCGGCCAGCGGTGCGAGGTCGCGCAGGACCTCGTTCTGCCACAGCTCCAGCCGGTGCAGCGACGGCATGACGCCCAGCGGGTCGAGCGGGTTGATGTTGCCGATGCACCGCACGTACCGCAGCTTCTCCAGGTGCATGATGAACTGGATCCGGTGCCAGCCCCGCACGTCGACCCGCCGGTCGCCGAAATCCACCTTGGACAGCACGGTCTTGGCGTACTTCTCCGCGTCGGGAGTGTTCCGCCACGCCCGCAGCAGCTCGTCGATGACCATCGCGTGATCCACCGCCACGAACTCCGCGATCCGTTCCCAGGCGGCCTCCCCGCCGATGTTGGCCAGCGTCCGCACGACGTACGCGGCCTCGTCGGCGGCTTCCGGACCCGGCAGCAGGTCGACCACGAACGAACCGGCCTCGGACAAGGCATCCGCGTGCGCGAAGCTCTTCGGCGGGATCAGCGCGGCGGCGGCCTGGGTGACCTGCGCCCGTGCCGTCTCCGGTTCGATCACGTCGGCCTGGTCGAGGCAGGCCAGCGCGAGCAACCGCAGCTTGTCCCGCCCGCGTTCGTCCTTGCGCGTGTCATCGTTGCCCGCCAGCAGTTCCATCAACACGCGAGCGCGTTCGCGGGGCCGGGCGTGCGCGACGGCCATCACCACGACGTCGTGCCACTCGTCCAGATGTGCCCTGTCCACCAGCAGGTTCAGGTCACCGGCGTCGACGACCTCCTTGGCTGCCAGGTAGTCCCGGAACGTCCGATGCACGAACTGCACGCGTTCGGACGACACCTCCCGCAGCAGCCCCGCCCGTTCGAGCAACCGCTGCATCGCGTCATCCGCGTCGATGTCGTGCGACCGCAACCCGCGCATCGCGTTGCCGAGCCGGTGCACCGCTTCGGAGCGCGGCACCATCAGCTCCCGGTTGCGCACCAACGAGTACGCGAACCGCTGCAGCAGAACGAGCTGCTCCTCCTTCGAGAACGACGGCAGCGCGAGGCCGCGGTCCTCGTCCCACCGCACCAGCAACAGGTCCAGCGCCGCCTCGTACAGCGACCTCCGATCGCGCGGCAGGTGCATGTTCCGGTCCTGGTGCAACGCGCACAACAACCCGGCCAGCAACGGACTCGACGCCAGCCGCCGCAGGTCGGGACGTTTCGCCAGCGTTCCCACCAGCCGTGCCTCGCACTCGGTCAGCCACACCCGCGCGTCCCGCGTCAGCCCCGGTTCGTCACGGGCGGCGGTGTGCCAGGCCTCCACGAAGTCGCGCACACCCTTGTCGCTCAACGGCAACAGGTCGAACGCCGCGAAGCCGCACTCCTCCAGCCAGTTCTCCGGCACGGCCGCCGGGCGGGTCGTGATCGCGTACCGCGCCTCCGGGTAGGCGTTCACCAGCCGGCAGAGCCACTGGCGCGCTTCCTCCCGCCGCTCCCACACCAGTTCGTCCACGCCGTCGATCAGAACGAGCGCGCGACCCTCCTTGAGCCGCGCGGTGACCCACCCGGCGGGTTTCTCCTCCTCGATCATCGCGGCGGTCGAGGAGATGAGCTCCTCCGGCTTCGGCAGCGTCGGGTACTGCCGCAGCGGCACGAAGAACGGCACCAGCCCTAGCCACTCGTTGCCCGAGGTTCGCGTCTCGCCCAGCGCGTTCATCGCGAGCCAGCGCAGGAACGTGGTCTTGCCCGCCCCCGCGCCACCCCTGATCAACACCCGCGGTGTGTCCGCCAGCGCAGCCGCCACCGGCAGACCGGCACCGGTCAGCTCGTCCGTGTCACCGACCTTCGCCACCGCCAGCGATACGTACGAGGTGTCGAACGAATGTCTGCGCGGTGCTCGTCCGCGTGAGACACCGAACAGCTCCAGTCCGCCCAGCGAATGCGCGACCTGATCGGCGTACCGGTCCTCGAAGTCCCGGTGTGCCGTGGTCAGCGCCAGTTGCTGCTGGTCGGCGAGGCGTGCCACGGCGTCCGCGGTCGCCCGGCCGATCCGGAACATCTCCACGGCGAGCCTGCGCGCGTACTCCGGTTGCGACCACACCAGTTCCACGACGGCGACGCACACCCGCATCAGCAACGCGTCGTAGACCGCCGACGCGTGGTCGGACAACCCCGCCGCCCGCCGGATCCTCTCCGACCTGGACACCACGTACGCCCGCAACGACTCGGGCGTCAGCATCACCCGCAGTGCCTCGTCGTCGCGCAACGGCAGCGACGCCTCGATGGACTCGCGCACGGCGTCCACGGCGGCCTGCCACTCGTGCTGCTCGACCGTGCTCAGCTCACCGCGGGCCAGCTCGGCGCTGACCCGTTCGACCAGCGGTCCCGGTCTGGTCAGCTCGCGCCGGCGCTTCTTGTTCCGGGCACCTTTGTGCACCACGTCGAAGAGACCGAGCAGCACGCGCTCCAGCACGGTCTCCAGCACCATCAGCAGTCCGGCGGAAAACGGGTCGGCCACACTTCCAGTATCAGCACGTGATCACCGGAGTCGGCCGGACTTCACCGGCTGTTCATGCGGGGATGGCGACCTTGCGGACGTGCCCGATGTCGAACTCGCGGGTCGAGCCGTCCTCGCACTCCGCGGTCAGCACGCCTTCGAGGTGCTTGGTCGGGAGGATCACGTAGGTGTCGATCTTGCGCGGACCGCTCGCATAGCCGATCTCGACGCGATCGCCGGAGACCAGCGCCGACGCCAGGAGCATCACCTCCTCGTCGCGCAGGAAGACGTTCTGGTCGCGCAGCAACCGCGCCGCGCTGGCCCGCGGTGTGCCCCGGCCGACGGTCGGCCGTTCCTGCTCCACCAGCCTGATCGCGAGCTGGGTCAGCTCCAGGTCGTCCAGTTCGGTCCGCCACCACCTGTCCGGCCGGCGCTCACCGCGTGCCGACGCCCGTTGCCGTTCCACTCGCTCCACAATGGACTTCTCGCCCGCGTCCACCCCGGTCGGCGCGTACCCGGCCCGGCGCAACGCCGCCAGCGTCTCCGTCATCGGCCGCGCGGAGGCCAGCACGGTCGGCGCCAGGAACCGCAGCCGCAACGACGCCAGCCGCTTCGACTTGGCGATCTCCTGCAGCAACGCCGGATCCTCGGCTCGCACGCAGCTCGTCACCTCGCTGACCGTCAGGTGCCCGTGCCGTCGTGCCACGTCCTGCACCTGGTACTCGATGACCTGCGGCAGCGGCGCCTCCGACACGGCGGCGAGCTGCCAGAGCACCTCGTCGGCGGAGAGCCCCGTGTCCAACGCGCGCCGCACCGACCCGGCGGACAAGCGCCACACCCGTGCGGCGTCGTTGTCCTCCAGGTCCGCCACCAGGTTCAGCGTCGAGCTCAGCGCGGGCGACGGCAGCCCGTTCACTACCGCGGTCATGTCCGTCTGGAACGCGGCCTTCTCCGCGGCCGGGGGCATCAGGTCGGCGGCGGCACCGTCGATGTCGCCGTCCTCCCGCACCGCCACACCCAACGGCGTGAGCGCGCCGCCCGCCACCAGTCCCAGCGACTCCATCTCGCTGATCACCGCCGCCGTCGCCCGCTCGTCGTGCACCGCCGGCCGTGACCACACGAGGTCGGCGACCAGATCGTCCGTGTCCATGAAGGCCTGCTCGGCCGAGAACCGCTCCAGGGTCGTGCGCCTGAGCGCGAGACCGGCCGCGCCGGTGTAGTCGCGCAAAGCCGCCCGCGCCTGGTCCGGTTCCGGCCGCCAGTCCATCCGCTGCCACGCCTTGACCAGCGCCGCGAGCCTGACCCCCGGCTGCGAGTCGAGCCAGTCGTCGGACTGCTTGGTCGGCAGCAGCCGCGCGCGTTCGACCCCGACCAGCTGGGCCTCGGCGGCGAGTTCGAGCCACAACCGCAGCACGCCGTCCGCGACCCGCAGAGCCCGCGCGACCCGCCTGATCTCCACCGTCGCCACGCCACCGGTGTAACGGGCGTCGAAGCTGTCCTGCTCGCAGTGCGCCAGCAGCCGGGCCACGCCGTCCACAGTGGACATTGCGGCGACGATCGGCGAGATCGCCGACGCCTTGCGTCGTAACGGCGTCTTCGGCCGTGGCGTCAACTGGCCGCGCACCGCGCCGTTCGTCCGCACCGAGTTCACCGCGATCAGCTTCGGTCCGGCGGGCCACGCGAGCGCCCGTTCCTTGAGCTGCCCGAAGGCCCGTTCGAAGTCGCCGATCGAACACCGCAGCTCGCTGCACACGGTGTCGATCGTGCCCGCGTTGCCCTGCGCCACGATCGCGCCGAGCAGGTCGAGCGCGCCCTGGTCCAGTGTGTCCTCGGAGGCGTGGACCGAGTCGGAGTCGGTGAGCTGTGTCGCGAGGTCCTTCAGCGTGCGGACGAAGCGGTCCGCCACGTCGCGGCGGTGCACGAGGATCGCGGCCACCTCGTCCGCCTCGAGTTGGTGAAGCCAGGTCGCGAGCGCGTTGATACGGCGGGCCATTCATCTGATTATGGCCTTGATTGTGTGCGCTCAAACGAATTTCACGCGCTTGGGCGATCAGCCTAGGCTGTCCCGGTGACGTTCAGCGGTTTCGGCGAGTACGCCATCGACTTCTACGACGGCCTCGAACTGGACAACTCGAAGGCGTACTGGGAAGACAACAAGGAGACCTACCTGCGGGACGTGAAGGCGCCGATGGAGGCGCTGCTCGCCGACCTGGAGAAGGAGTTCGGGCCGGGCAAGGTCTTCCGGCCGTACCGGGACGTGCGGTTCGCCAAGGACAAGACGCCGTACAAGACGCACTGCGGTGGCGTCATCGAAAAGGGCCGCGGCGGCGGTGCGTACTACACGCAGATCAGCTCGGAGGGCCTCGCGACCGGCGGCGGTTCGTACCACATGGCCCCTGACCAGCTCGCTCGTTACCGCGCCTCGGTCGACGCGCACGGCGTGCTGCTGCGCAAGATCATCGACAAGCTGCTCAAGCAGGGCTGGGACCTGCACGGCGACGTGATGAAGTCCAAGCCGCGCGGGTTCGCCGACGACCACCCGCACCTCGACCTGCTCAAGCACCGGTCGATCTGGGTGCGCAAGGTTTGGGAACCGGACGACGTGCTGCACGAGCCGGCGTGCCTCGACCGGGTGCGCAAGTCGTGGCGGCAGCTCAAGGACTTCAACGCGTGGTGCGAGGACCACGTCGGCGTGAGCGAATCGCCGAGGCGATAGCCCAGCCGAGGCCGATGCCCAGCACGTCCACCAGCGCGTCGAGCACGTCTCCGCTGCGGTGAAGTGGCGTGATGAGTTGCTGGAGAACCTCCGAGACGCCCGCGTAGACGACGAGCAACGGCAAAATGCGAGAAATATTCGCGTACAGGCCGGTGAACGCGAGCAGCGCGAACAACAGCGTGTGAATCACCTTGTCCGTGCCGGGTGGTGCGGTCGGCACACCTGACTCCGGGGTGAACAACACGACGACGCTGAGCAACGCCGCGATCACAAAAGGGAGTACTCGACCCATGGTCAGAACATTACTGAGTGGTAGTTCGGGATCGGTCCAGGAAGGAGGACTACTCTCTACTGACGTGAGTCGACGCGCAAAGATCGTCTGTACGCTCGGACCAGCCACCGGCACGCCGGACAAGGTCCGCGACCTGGTAGCGGCCGGTATGGACGTGGCCAGGATGAACTTCAGCCACGGCAGCCATGCCGACCACAAGCAGGTCTACGACATGGTTCGGGCGGCAGCCGACGAGTCCGGCCGCGCCGTGGGCATCCTCGCCGACCTCCAGGGCCCCAAGATCCGCCTCGGCCGTTTCGCCGCGGGTCCGGTCGACTGGAACACCGGCGACGTGGTCCGCGTCACCGTCGAGGACGTCGAGGGCACGCACGACCGCGTGTCGACGACGTACAAGGAGCTCGCGAAGGACGCCAAGGTCGGCGACCGCCTGCTCGTGGACGACGGCAAGGTCGGCCTCGTGGTCGTCGACGTCGAAGGTTCCGACGTCGTGTGCGAGGTCACCGAGGGCGGACCCGTCAGCAACAACAAGGGCCTTTCGCTGCCCGGCATGGACGTCTCCGTGCCCGCGTTGTCCGAGAAGGACATCGAGGACCTCGAGTTCGCGCTCTCGCTGGGCGTGGACTTCATCGCTCTGTCGTTCGTGCGCTCGCCCGCGGACATCGACCTGGTCCACCAGGTCATGGACCGCTCGGGCAGCCGCCGCCTCCCGGTGATCGCGAAGATCGAGAAGCCGGAGGCCGTCGACAACCTCGAGGCCATCGTGCTTGCCTTCGACGGCGTCATGGTCGCCCGCGGTGACCTGGGCGTCGAGCTGCCGCTGGAGCACGTCCCGCTGGTGCAGAAGCGCGCGATCCAGATCGCCCGCGAGAACGCCAAGCCGGTGATCGTCGCGACCCAGATGCTCGACTCGATGATCACCAACTCCCGTCCGACCCGCGCCGAGACGTCCGACGTCGCGAACGCGGTGCTCGACGGCGCGGACGCCCTGATGCTGTCCGGTGAGACCTCGGTCGGCCGCTACGCCATCGAGTCCGTGCAGACCATGGGCCGCATCATCGAGGCCGTCGAGACCGAGTCGGTCGTCGTGCCACCGCTGACCCACGTCCCGCGCACCAAGCGCGGCGTGATCTCCTACGCGGCCCGCGACATCGGCGAGCGCCTCAACGCCAAGGCCCTGGTCGCCTTCACGCAGTCCGGTGACACCGTGCGCCGGTTGGCCCGTCTGCACACGCACCTGCCGCTGCTGGCCTTCACGCCGGAGCCGTCCGTGCGCTCGCAGCTGTCGCTGACGTGGGGCACCGAGACGTTCCTGGTGCCGAAGGTGGAGTCCACCGACGAGATGGTGCGCCAGGTCGACGTGGCCATGATCGAGATCGGCCGCTACCAGGCCGGTGACCTCATGGTGGTCGTCGCCGGTTCGCCTCCTGGCACCATCGGGTCGACGAACCTCATCCGGGTGCACCGGCTGGGGGAGGACGACCACGCGTAGAGCGTGTTCCGCCTCTCACGCAGGTCCGTCGTGGCGGCCCCGCCCCCTCATACTGGTCGTGTGGGGGAGCGGGGCCGCTGCCTTGCTGAGACCTGGAAGACGACCGTGCCGCTAGGGAGAGTTCTGCCGTGACTGAGGCCGCCCGTGCCGCTGCGACGAGCCCGTCGGGCTTGAGCGGACAATCCGCAGTGGACGACCTGGTCGCGTTGCTCGACCTGGAACGCATCGAGGAGAACATCTTCCGAGGCGTGTCGCCCGCCGAGTCGCCGGTGCGCGTGTTCGGTGGGCAGGTCGCAGGTCAGGCGCTGGTCGCCGCCGGCAGGACCGTGCCGGTCGAGCGGCGGGTGCACTCGCTGCACTCGTACTTCATCCGGCCCGGCGACCCGCGCGTGCCGATCGTGTACGAGGTGGACCGCATCCGCGACGGCCGCTCGTTCACGACCCGCCGCGTCGTCGCCGTGCAGCACGGCAAGGCGATCTTCGCCCTGTCCGCTTCGTTCCAGCTGGAGGAACAGGGCGTCGAGCACGCGGCGGGGATGCCCGCCGTGCCGGACCCGGAGTCGCTGCCGACGTGGAGCGAGCAGGCCGAGGGGTACGGGCTGCACACGTCGAAGTTCCCGCGCCCGATCGACGTGCGTTACGTCACCGAGCCGCCGTGGGAGTCGCGTGAGGACGGTCCGGGCGAGGCCGCGTCACGGGTGTGGATGAAGGCGGACGGCAAGCTGCCGGACGACCCGATGCTGCACATCTGCATCATGACCTACGCCTCGGACATGACCCTTTTGGACGGTGTGCTGGCGAAGCACGGCGTTTATTGGGGCCTGGACAAGGTTCTCGGGGCTTCGCTGGACCACGCGATGTGGTTCCACCGGCCGTTCCGGGCCGACGAGTGGCTGTTGTACGACACCGCTTCGCCGTCGGCCTCGGGGAATCGCGGGCTGGCCACCGGCCAGTTCTTCACGCGGGACGGGCAGCTGGTGGCGACGGTCGTGCAGGAGGGCCTGATCCGGGTCCTCAACCAATGAGCAACCCGAAGATGGAGAACGGTGCGGTCTGGCGGCTGCACCACGCGGGCCAGGAGATCGCCCGGCTGACGGTGACCGGCGGGGACTTCCCGTGGATGCACGCCGACGTCGAGACCCTGCCCGGCTTCGAGGAGTTCCGGTCGGTGTTCGCCGAGCAAGAGCAGGCGATCGACGACGAGGACCACGAGCGGTCCGACGCCTGCTACGAGCAGATCCGGAAGTCGTTGACCATGACGTTCCCGGACGGGGAACCGGTGGCCGAGTTCTGGCTCCACATCCACGGAGACGGCACGGCCGGGTGGCGGTGGCACGACGAACCGTTCGACCTGGACGAGCAGTGACCGGTGCGTCGCCGGTGAGCAGAGCAGAGGTCAGGTGTGCAGCGTTTCCTGCATCTAGAGTGTAGGAAACGCTGCACACCGATGTAGGATTTGCTGCATGGAGGCGATTCGTGCTCTTGAGCTGCTCGGCGAGTACACCGCTGGGCAGTGGGGCATGGTCACGACGCAGCAGGCCCTGCGCAGCGGGGTCGACGACGTCACGCTGCATCGGCTGAAGTCCGCGGGCCTCCTGGAGTCCGTGCGTCGTGGCGTCTACGCGGTGACATCCGCCGAGGTGTCCGATGCCCGGGCCGAACAAGCGGCCTGGCTCGCGCTACGTCCCGAAGTCGCGGGTTGGACGAGGTCCAAGCTGGACCCCGATGGTGGTGTCGTCTCCCACGAATCCGCGGCGCGGCTGCACAACCTCGGCGATCTGGTGAACAACCGGGTGGAGATCACCACGCCCCGCAGGCGCACCACCCGCGATCCGGGGGTGCGGCTGCGCAGAGGAGAGCTGACCGAAGCCGACGTGGCGGTGCTCAACGGCCTGCCGGTCACCACTCCCACGCGCACGATCTACGACCTGCTCGGGCAACACACGGATGCCGGCCACGTCGCGACCATCGTGCGTCAGGCGGTCGAAGCGGGGCAGGTTCGGCTCGACGAGCTGGCAGAGCGGATCCAGCCGCACGCGCGGGCTTACGGCGCGGCACCCGCGACCGGTGCGGCGCTGCTGGACCTGTTGCTCGCCCAGATCGGTCAGTCCGTCCAGGACCTGGTCAACCGGCCCGCACCGGCGGTCACCCGGGCTCAGCTGCAAGGGCTCTCCCCGGGCCAGCTCAAGAACATGAACGTCACGTGGGGGCAGCTCGCGGAGATGTCTCCCGAGGCCCTGCGACGCCTGCTGCGGACGGTCGTTCCCGACAACGCGGAACCAACTGAAAAGACATGACCTCAGAACGACTTCCCAGTCCGCAGGCCTTCATGAGTTCGCTCAAGAGTCGCGCGGCGAACAGTTCGCGGCTCACCGGAGTCCCCACCGGCGAGCTCATCGAGCGCTACTACCACCGTCGGCTGCTGGCGCGGGTGTTCCACTCCGACTCCGACGGCTGGGTGCTCAAGGGAGGTCAGGCGCTGCTGGTTCGCTGGCCGAGAGCCAGGTACTCGACCGACGTCGATCTTCTGCGGGTGAGCGAGGACGCCACCGTGGACGGCGCGGTCGAAGCGCTGCTCGCGGCGGCGTCGATCGAGCTGGACGATCACCTCCGGTTCGACCATCACGACACGTCGCACGAAACGGCGGCCAACCGTCCCTCGCGCAAAGTGCGGTTCAAGGTCATGTTCGGTCTCCGGCAGCTGGCCACGGTCAGCGTCGACGTCGTGGCGGCTGAACTGCACCCCGTCGGGCGGCTCACCGTCGAGCAGCTCACGGCGCCGTTCGCCATCGACTCGAGCCCGTGGCCGGAGATCCGGATGTGGCCGCTCGAGGACCACGTCGCGGACAAGATCGCGGCGATGTACGAGCGGCATCGCGAACGACTGCTGCCGTCGACGAGGTTCAAGGATCTCGTCGACCTGGTGCTGATCGCGTGCCACTCCACACTGGACGGTGCGACCACTCATCGGGCACTGCACGCCGAAGTGCGCCGCCGGACCTCGGCGGGGACGCATCTGCTCCTCCCCGCGGAGTTCGCCGTGCCGGATGCTTCCTGGACCGCCGGTTATCGGGCGGCGGCGGGCAAGACCACGGAACTGTCCGCCGAACATCGGACTCTCGACGGTGTCCTGCCCCTGGCTGACGCCTTCATCACGCCGCTGCTCCAGGAACGGCCACCGAGCGGGGTGTGGAAGGTCGACCGCATGCGGTGGGAATGATGCTCAAGCCGTAATCCGACAATACCTAGCACGCCAGTTCGAAGAACCACGCTTGTGAGTGATCGCGTGGAGTTCCTCCAAGCGCGATGCTGGTAGAGCTGGTGGCGAGAGACTCCAAGGCGGAAGAAGGGTGTCACATGACCGCGGAAGTGCGGCGAAATCACCTGATGAGCCTGAACGAGTGGGACGCAATGCCAGAGGACATGTGTCGTCGCCATGAACTCGTTGATGGAGTCTTGCAAGTGATCGCTTCACCCTTCCCACGGCATCAACGTGCCGCTACGAAGCTCGCCTACTGTCTGGATGAGCAACTGCCGGATCATCTGACCGCGGTGATCGACGTGGACGTCGCGCTCAAGTCCGGCATGCGAGCGACGGTGCGCAGGCCGGATGTCGTGGTTCTGTCCGTCGAGAACTACGGCGACGGAGACCGTCATCTCGATGCTGCAGACGTTCTGCTCGTGGTCGAGGTCGTGTCGCCAGGTTCGGAGCGAACGGATCGGGTGGTGAAACCGGCGGAGTACGCGAGGGCCGGGATCGCACACTATTGGCTCGTCGAGCTCGGTGATCCGTTCAGTCTGACTGCGTTCGAACTCGTCGATGACGTCTACAAGCACGTCGAGGGTGGTACGGGCACGGTTGAACTGACCAGGCCGGTACCGCTGACGTTCGACCTCGACGCCTTGCTGCGCAGGCGTTAGTCCGTGCGACGCCGCCGGTGAGTCGGTCGCAGGTTCGCCGGCGGCGTCAGCGCCCGCGTCTCCACCCGCTCCAGCACCACCGAGCTGGTCAGGTTCCGCACCTCGGTCCGTGACGCGATCTTGTCCATCAGGAACGCCTGCAGGTGCGTGGAGTCGGCCACGGCGATGTGGATCAGGAAGTCGGCCTGCCCGGAGACGTGGAACACCGACCGGGTCTCCGGCTGAGCCATCACGAACGCCCGGAAAGCGGCGACCACCGGCCGGGTGTGCGGCCGCACGTTCACCGCCACGACGGCTTCCAGCGGCAGGCCGGTGGTGGCCGGGTCGACGACGGCGTGGCAGCCCGTGATCACGCCGAGTTCGCGCAGCCGGCGCACCCGTTGTAGGCACGACGACGGCGCCAGGCCGACGATCTCCGCCAAGGCGCGGTTCGGCAGGGTGGCGTCGTTCTGCAACTCCTCCAGGATGTGCCAGTCGACCGAATCCAATTCGGCTTGTTCGCGCATAAGCGAACATCGTACTGACCAGGTGGAACTCGAACGAACAAGCGGCCGACGATCAGCGGCATGCACATCGCGTGGACGTCGTTCCTGGTTGCCCTGTTGATCATCATGATCGTGCCGGGGCCGGACTTCGTGCTGATCATGGGGAACGCGGTGCGCAGCCTCAAGCGAGGCACCGAGGCCGCGCTGGGCGTCGTGACCGGGCTGCTGGTCCATGCGACGCTGGCGACGATCGGGCTGAGCGCGCTCGTGGCCGCGGTGCCGACGGCGTTGCTCGTGGTCAAGGTTATCGGCGCGCTGTACCTGGCCTACCTCGGGTTCATGACCCTGCGGACCGCGAACAAGCCGGTGAACGAACAGCGGGCCGGCGGGAGCGTGTTCCTGCGCGGCCTGCTGTGCGATCTGTTGAACCCCAAGGTGATGCTCACGTTCCTGAGCCTCATCCCGCAGGCGATGGACCCGAACGGCGAGCCGCTCCCGCAGGCCGCACTGCTGAGCGCCGTGACGGTCGGGGTCTTCGCGCTGTTCTGGGTGATCGTCGTGCCGCTGGCGCGTCAGCTGGGCTCGCTGCTGAGCAGGCCCAAGATCCGCACCACGTTCGAGCGGGTCTGTGGTACCGCTCTCATCGGGATGGCGGCGTCAGTTCTGGCCGCCTAGGACCAGGTGACGGTCAGCTCGTCCCGGTTTCCGAACCGGACCAGGTGCCGTTCCACGACGTCCCGCAGCCGGGCCACGTCCTCCTCCGACGACGACGACGCCACGCGCATCACCAGAGCGTCGTCCAGCGCCTCGAACTCGGCCAGGCCGAGCGAGAACCGGACGAAACCGCGTCCGTCCTCCCAGGACCCTTCGAGGTCCTTGTGCGTGAAGTGCTTGACCAGCTGTGAGCCGTACCTGGAGGCACGGTCGGTCGCCGAGCGTCCCACGCTCGTGAATTCCGTCATGAAGCCAACTTACGCCTAGCAATACGTACCGGCACGTGACGCGGTTCACCTGGCAAAACGGAGTCTGAGAACACCCTGTGACGTCTCGCGTAAACAACCGGAACACGGCAGGCTGTCCGCTATGACGGAAGGCAAAGCACGTATCGCGGTCACCGGTCTCGCCACCATGGGCAGCAACCTCGCGCGCAACCTCGCGCGGCACGGCTTCAAAGTCGCTGTGCACAACCGGACGCCCGCGAAGATGAAGGCCCTGCTCGAAGAGCACGGCCACGAGGGTGACTTCGTCGGCGCCGAGACGTTGCAGGACCTGGTCGACAGCCTGCAGACGCCGCGCCAGATCATCATCATGGTCAAGGCGGGTGGCCCGACCGACGCCGTCATCGACGAGCTGAGCGGGCTGCTGGAGCCCGGCGACATGGTCATCGACGGCGGCAACGCCCACTACGCCGACACGCGCCGGCGTGAGGCCGCGTTGAAGGAGAAGGGGCTGCTGTTCGTCGGCGCCGGCATCTCCGGCGGCGAGGAGGGCGCGCTCAACGGCCCGAGCATCATGCCGGGCGGTCCCGCCGAGTCCTACAAGCACGTCGGGCCGGTCTTCGAGGAGATCGCGGCCAAGGTGGACGGTCAGCCGTGCTGCGTGCACGTCGGACCGGACGGCGCCGGACATTTCGTGAAGATGGTGCACAACGGCATCGAATACGCCGACATGCAGCTGATCGCCGAGGCGTACGACCTGCTGAGCCGCATCGGCGGGCAGACGCCGGCGGAGATCTCCGAGGTCTTCACGCAGTGGAACTCGGGCGACCTGGAGTCGTACCTGGTCGAGATCACCGCCGAGGTGCTCAAGCACGTCGACGCGGACGGCACGCCGCTCGTGCAGGTCATCGAGGACGCCGCCGAGCAGAAGGGCACCGGCCGCTGGACCGTGCAGGAGGCGCTGGAACTGGGCGTCCCGGTCACCGGCATCGGCGAGGCCGTGTTCGCGCGCAGCCTGAGCGGGCACACCGACCAGCGCAAGGCCGTGCGCGACGCGTTCGGTGCCAGCGAGGTCGTGGCGAAGCCGGACGCCGAACTGGTCGACGACGTGCGCCAGGCGCTCTACGCGTCGAAGGTCGTCGCGTACGCGCAGGGCTTCGACATGATCCGCGAGGCGTCGAAGAACTTCGACTGGAACATCGACCTCGGTGCGATGGCGACGATCTGGCGTGGTGGCTGCATCATCCGCGCGCAGTTCCTCAACCGCATCCGCGAGGCGTACGACGCGAACGCCGATCTTGCGTCTCTGTTGGTGGACAACTACTTCCGCGACGCCGTCCAGAACGCTGAGGCCGCTTGGCGCAGGGTTGTGGTGCGAGCGGTGGAATCCGGCGTGCCCACGCCTGGTTTCGTGTCCGCTTTGGCCTACTACGACGCGCTTCGCTCCGAAAGGTTGCCTGCCGCGCTCGTTCAGGGACAACGGGACTTTTTTGGTGCACACACGTACAGGCGCATCGACCGTCCGGGTAGCTTCCACACGTTGTGGTCGGGTGATCGATCAGAGGTGGAAGCGTGAAATTTCGAATTCTGGGGGCGGTCGTCGCTGCGACGGCAGGGTTGACCCTGACGTCGAGCGGCGGCGCGGTGGCCGTCGACAACGAGGCGCTGACCCGCGATCTCGACGCGATTCTGGCCGACCCGGCGCTCACCGGCGCCGACGTCGGCCTGGTCGTGCGGGACGCGAACACAGGTGACGTCGTGTACACGCGAACAAGTGCACGTCGTCAGCAGATCGCCTCGAACATGAAGGTGCTCACGACGACCGCCGCCCTCGAGCTGCTCGGTCCGGACTACAAGTGGAAGACCGAGCTGCTCTCCTCCGGTACTCGCAACGGGTCGACGTTGCAGGGCGATCTCGTCCTGCGCGGCACCGGTGACCCGACGATGAGCCGGACCAGGTACGCGGCGCTGGCGACGACGCTGAAGAACAGCGGTGTCACGAAGATCAGCGGTTCGCTGATCGTCGACGGCACGGCGTTCGACGCGCAGCCGTACGGCCTCGGCTGGGCCTGGGACGACGAACCGTTCGCCTACAACGCGGAGACCTCCGCGTTGACGCTGTCGCCGGACGCGAAGTTCAGCGCCGGCACGGTGGTCGTGCGCGTCAAGCCGGGCGCCGCGGCGGGTGCCCCGGTCGTCGCCACGGTCGAGCCGGAGAACGACGTCGTGAAGGTGATCAGCACGGCGACCACCGGCAACGGTGGTGTCAGCATCCAACGCGACCACGGCTCGAACATCATCAGGGTCACCGGCTCGACGAACGTCGAGACGACGGCCCTGTCCTCGGTGAAGGACCCGACCGGGGTGGTCACGTCCGTGTTCCGCAACGCGTTGCGGGACAACGGGATCGAGTTCACCGGTGACGTCCGCCGGGCGGCTGCGCCCGCCGGTGCCGCGGTGCTCGCGTCCGACCAGTCGATGTCGCTGAGCCAGCTGATCAGGCCGTTGCTCAAGGACAGCAACAACATGCTGGCCGAGGTGCTGGTGAAGTCCGCCGGCAAGTCGTTCGGCAACGGCATCAACCAGCTCAGCACCAAGTGGAGCGGTCTGGGCGTCGACCCGAACGGGGTCGAGGTCTTCGACGGCTCCGGCATGTCCCGGATGGACCAGTTCTCGCCGGACTTCCTGGCGGCGATCCTGATCAAGGCCAAGACGAAGCCGTGGTTCGCCACGTGGCGGGACGCGCTGCCGATCGCCGGTGTCGACGGCACCCTGGTCAACCGCATGAAGAACACTCCGGCCGCGAACAACGTGCGGGCCAAGTCCGGATCGTTCAGCGGTGTGTCGGGCCTGAGCGGTTACGTCACCACGCAGGCCGGCCGGGAGCTGGTGTTCTCGGTGGTGCAGAACAACGTCCTGTTGTTCAACAACCCCAGGAACATCGAGGACAGGATCGCCGTGCGCCTGGCCTCGGACGGCGGTACGCAGGTGGCGACGCAGCGGACCCAGTCGGTGCCGCAGCAACGCACTGCTCAGACCGAGGAGCGCACCCAGGTGCCCACGAAGGAACGTTTCGACGTGGAGTGCTCCTGGATCAACGCCTGTTAAGCAGTTCCTCGACGCGGTCGGCGTCGGCTGTGCGGCGCTGTGAGCGATACAGCTCCAACGCCGTCAGCCACGCCTTCCGTGCCGCGTCCAGGTCACCGGCGGCGGCGTACGCGTTGCCCAGCTGCCGCCGGGACTCGGTGCTCAATCCCGGTGAACCGATTTTTTCGTACTGCCCAACGGCTTCTTCGTAGTAGCGCACACTGGCCGCGGTGTCGCCCTGCTTCATCGCGATGTACCCGAGACTGTCCCAAGCGGACGCGATACCGGACTGACAGTCGATGGTGCGGTGTTCGGCCAGCGCCTGTTCGCAGTGCGCGCGTGCGGCCACGAGGTCGCCGGTCCGCGCGAGACACCAGCCCAGCGCGTTCGTCGCGTGCGCTCGTTCCACGGGCAGATCCAGGTCCTGGTAGATCCGGTGGGTCTCGCGAGCGTGCCGCAGCGCCGTGGCCGAGTCGCCCAGCAGCTCATAGCTTTGAGTCAGCGCGTAGTGCGAGTGCGCGGTACCGAGCGTGTCCACGGCTTCGGTCGCGAGCGCGAGCGATCGGTGCAGGTGTTCGACGGCTTCCCGGTGCGATCTCAGCTGGGCGAGCGTCAGCCCGAGGTAGCGGTGCGCCAACGACCGCGCGGGCAAGCTGCCGGACGCCGTCGCGGCCGCCAGTCCCACCTGCCAGGTGTCGTGGTTCTCGTGGAAGTTGCCGTTCTTGCGGTGGAAGTTGTGCATGGCCCACGCGAGCTGCCAGGCGTGCTCGTGCAGGCCGTGCTCTGCGGCAGCGCGCTGGATCGCCACCAGGTTCGGCAGCTCCGCGGTGAACCACCGCGTCGCGGCCGCCTCGTCGCTCAGCACGGTCGGCACGCAGCCGGCTCGGGGCGCGGCGGTGGTGATCTTCGGCCGGTGCGGGTCGAGCAAGTGGTCCGCACCCAACGCCGTGTGCAGGTAGAAGTCGGCGAGGCGGCCCAATGCCTCGCCCGCCTCGTGACCGTCCACCGCTTCCCGGCAGTACAACCGGATCAGGTCGTGCAGCCGGTAGCGTCCCTGCACCTCTTGGCTGGTCAGGTGCGCCGACTCCACGACTCGCAGCCGGGCACGCACCTCGCGCAACGGCAGCCCGGTGAGGTTCGCGGCGGCGTCGAGTGCGAGATCAGGGCCTGGTGAGACGCCGAGCAGCCGGAACACGAACGCCGCCTCGGTGGACAGCGCGTGGTACGAGGATTCGAACACGGTGCGCAGGTCGGCTGTCATGTCCCCGGTCTCCATGACGTCCAGCCGGGTGCTGGTGTCCCGCAGCTCACCGGCCAGTTCGGTGAGGCTGTGGGAGGAACCGGTCAGCACACGGGCCGCGAGGATGCTCATCGCCAGCGGGAGCCCAGCCGCGTGGGTTGCCACGACGGCGGCCGCCTCGGGTTCGGCCGCCACCTGATCACGGCCGAGTGCCTCCGTCAGCAGGGCTTTCGACTCGTCGCTGTTGAGCAGCCCGAGCGGAACCGGCCGTGCCCGGTGCGTCGTCACGAGTCCGGTCAGCCGGTCGCGGCTGGTGATCAGCACCGCCGTCGACGGTGTGCCTGGCAGCAGGTCGGCCACCTGCGCGGAGTCACGGGCGTTGTCGAGCACGAGCAGCATCCGCCGGTCGGCGATCGTCGATCGGTACAACGCCACCAGCCCGTCCAGGTCGGAGGGGATCGCGCTGCCGGGGACGCCGAGGCCCTGCACGAGCGCGCGCAGCACCGACGACGGAGTGGCCGGCTGCTCGCCCTTTGTGTAGCCGCGCAGGTTGGCGTAGAGCTGCCCGTCCGGGAAATGCGCCAGGTTGACGTGTGCCCACTGCAACGCCAGCCACGTTTTGCCCACCCCGCCGGGACCGATGACCGCGCCGATGAACACGCCACCTGTGTGCCGGTCGAACACTTTGGTCACCGAGGCGAGTTCGCGATCTCGGCCGACGAACCCGTTCGGCGCGGGCGGCAGCTGCCGCGGCACCGAATGGCGAGGCTCCGGTGAGGTCTCGGTGCGCAGGATCCGCTGGTAAACCTCGGCCAGTTCAGGCCCAGGACCGACGCCGAGCTCGTCGGCGAGCATCCGCCGGATCCGTTCGTAGGCACGCAAGGCCTCCGCCTGCCTGCCGCACCGGTACAGCGCGAGCACGTGTTGCCCGGCCAGCCGTTCGTCGAGCAGGTGTTCGTCGAGCAATGACGTCGTGGCCGTGACGACCTCGGTGTGCCTGCCTCGGCGCAGCTGCACGTCGTGGTGGTCGAGCCGGACGGCCAGGTGCTCGGCGCGCAACACGGTTCGCACGTCCGCGCCCCACTCCGTGTCCAGCGTGGACAGTGGATCGCCCCGCCAGAGCGCCAGGGCCGTTCCGAAGAGTTGGGCCGCCTCCTCGTCCGGCGCCGTGCGGGCGGCGGTCACCAACTGCCGAAACCTGTGCAGGTCGACCGCGGACGGGTCGGTTCGCAGCACGTACCCGCCGCCGCGGTGCTCGAGAGCCCAGCCGTCCGCGTGCCGCAACGCGGAGCGCAGCCGTGCGAGGTAGGTCCGCAGTGTGTTCGCCGCCCGCAGCGGCGGCCGCTCACCCCAGATCCGCCAGCGCAGCTGTGCGGTCGGCACCACCTCGTTCACGTCCAGCAGCAACGCGGCCAGGGCGGTCCGCTGCCGCGCCGGGCCGAGATCGATCACGGTGCCGTCAACCTGTGCGACGACTTCCCCCAGTACTGCGAAACTCACTCGCATTCGAACCCCCAGTTATTGCTGTCTAGCTGGTTTGGCCAGCGGAATCAACGTTTTTGCGATGCTTTGTCGGCCTCGCGCTCCCACGATTCGGCTGTTGCGTGTCGAAATGGGGGAGACGTGCCGAGATCGAGATGGCTGCCGGTGACGGTGCTCGCCGTGCTGACTGGGGTGGTGTCGCCGATGTCGCCCGCGCAGGCGGCGCCGGACGAACTGCCGACGGAGACGGCGGCTTTGGCGGCGGCGAAGAGGTTCGGCGAACCTGTCGAGGTGGCCGGGCTGCGGTCGGAGACCACCACAGTGGTCGCGAACCCAGCCGGCACGCTGACCGCCACGATGAGCCCACGTCCGGTGAGAGTGCGGACAGGCGGTGGCTGGAAGCCAGTTGACACCGTGTTGCGGAGAAGGTCCGACGGCGAGATCGAGGCTACCTCATCCCCGTTGCCCGCACGGCTGTCCGGCGGCGGCGACGGGCCGCTGTACACACTCGGTTCGGCGTCGGTGAAGTGGCCGGGCAAGCTGCCCGAGCCAGTGCTCGACGACGCCGTCGCCACCTACCGGGAGGTGCTGCCCGGCGTCGACCTGACCGTGCGGCTCGACGTCGACGCCGTCACCACCGCGTTCGTCGTGAAGTCCCGCGAAGCGGAGAAAGCACTGCTCTCCCACGACTTTTCGCTCAAGCCGGCGGACAGCGGCGAGTTTCGCTCGACCAGTGCCGAGAAGGTGCCCGCACCGGACGGCGCGGTGTTCCCGATGGCTGTCGCCCCGATCACGACGAAGTTCGCGTGGTCGGCCTGGACCATGATCAACCAACGACACCCCGACCAGTCGTACTGGTCCCACGACCGCGATCAGGGCGCCAAGGTCGGCTACGTCGAGGACGCGCGCGACGGCTGGGAGCGGTACCGGTCGATCTTCGCGATCCCGATGGGAGCGTTGACGGGCAAGCACGTGCTGCGCGCCTGGTTCAGCAGCTACCTCAACCACAGCTACTCGTGCTCGAACACCCGGACCGACCTCTTCGTCGTGCCCGCGGTGAACGCCGAGACCGACTGGTCCGGTCACGCGGGCACCTGGGCGAGGTACCTCGCCGGCGCCACGAACAACGACTGCAAGGACGCCGGGGTCTACAGCGAATGGGCAGGTGACGCCGTCACCAAGGCCGCACAGGACGGCGCGGGCTGGGGCACGCTCACGCTCGGATTGAAAGCGGCCGACGAGGACGTGATCAACGAGGGCTGGAAGAAGTTCGACGAGACCCGGACAGCGCTGTCCGTTGAGTACAACTCCTACCCGGGCGCCCCCGACCTGCTCAGCGTCGAGGGCAAGGCGTGCAACGGAAGTCCGCTCTACGTCGGCACGAAGAAGCCCGTCTTGCGCGCACGGCCGCGTGACCCGGACGGTCAGATGCACGAGGTCTGGTTCGCGTACGGGGAACGACGTGGCTCCGGTGGCGAGTTCATCAACTGGCAGTCGACGCACGTCGACAACATCCCCGAAGGCGCGGTGGCGCAGTACAAGGTGCCGCAGGAACTGGGCGACGGCAAGCTGTACGGATTCCACAGCCAGTCCAACGACGGCATCGACGCCGGAGCCAAGTCGAACTACTGCGAATTCGTCGTCGACGTCACCCCGCCACACGCTGCGCCGGGCATCAAGACCACGGACGGGCGGTATCCCTCCGATGGAGACATCCACGGCGGTGTCGGCATCAGCGGTGACTTCACCTTCACCTCTGGCAACGTCAACGATGTCGCGGGCTACTACTACGGCATTTCCACACCTCCGACGGACTTTGTGGCCGCCACTGTGGTCGGCGGCCAGGCGGTTGCCGGCGTGACTCCGGAATGGCGTGGCAGCAACAAGTTGTACGTCAGTTCGGTCGACCGCGCGGGGAACCTGTCCCCGATCGCCGAATACGACTTCCGTGTTGGCTCAGGCAAACCCGCGACCGGCGCGTGGAGTCTCGCCGAGAGGTCAGGTACCGCACTCGCCGATTCTTCCGGCAACGGCCGCACAGCTACGTTGCAGGGCGGCAAGCTCGGCCAGCCGGGCCGCATCCCCGCCGGTCCCACCGCGCTCAACCTGCTCGACTCGAACGCGTCCCAGTGGGCTGCCACAGCCACCTCCGCCGTCGACACGACGCAGAGCTTCAGCGTGGCCGCCTGGGTTCGTCCGATGCTGCGCGGCGCCACCCGCACGGTGATCACGCAGGAGGGTCGCAGCCGCGGCGGCTTCGCCTTGCAGTACCTGGGCGACCAGGACAGGTGGTCGTTCGGGATGCCCGCGATGGACACCCACATCACCTCCATCAACAGCGCCACGGCACCAGTCGCGGCGCGCAATACGTGGACCCACCTGGCCGGCACCTACGACGCCGCGACACGCAGGCTCACGCTGTACGTGGACGGCCGCAAGGCGGCGGAGAAGATCGCGCCCACCGACGCGTGGGCGGCGACCGGACCACTTGTCATCGGCCGGGGCAAGGTGAACGGCGGTGAAGCGGAGCCGTGGACGGGCGATGTCGCCGACGTGCGGGTCTGGGACCGGCGGATCTACCTCAGCGAGGTCACCGAGGTCGCGAACCAGATGACGCTCGTCGGTGAATGGAAGTTCGACGAGCCGTCCGGCGCCGTCATGACCGACACCTCGGAGTTCCGCCGTGACGTCAAGTTCACCGGCGGCGTGTGGAAACGCGACCTGGGCGTTCGAGGCGACGGTACCTCGCTGACCGCGAACGACGACTTCGGCACCGCGTCCGGGCCGGTCGTGAACAGCACGACGGGGTACGCGATCTCGGCGTGGCTGCGGCTCGAGCGGCCCGACCACATGGTGCAGACCGCGGTGGCCGCGGACGGCCAGAAGAACAGCCCGTTCGCGTTGCAGTACGTGGCCGAGACCAAGAAGTGGGCGCTGCGCCTGACCGACGCGGACACCGATGCGCCGGGCAAGTTCCGCGCACAGTCTCAAAAGGACGCGGTCGCAGGACAGTGGACCCACCTGGTCGGCGTGTACGACCCAGGCGCGAACCAGGTGCGCCTGTACGTCAACGGTCAGCTCGAGGCCACGGTCACCGCACCCACCACGTGGGCCACGGGCGGTCCGCTCACCATCGGGCGCGGCAAGTGGAACGGCGTGAATTTCGACTTCTGGAGCGGTGGCATCGACAACGTCCAAGTGTTCGCCGGTGTGCCGACGGACCTCGACGTCGTTGCCCTTTACCACCAGTAGCAATCCGAGAAGATGGGGGACTCGATGCGCAGGACGACAGCCGGCCTGACGATCGGCCTGGTGCCGATCGTCGTGGCCGGGCTGCTCGCGGGCACCGCGGTGGCCGGGGCGGCGGGTTACGAAAGACAGCAAGCGCAACAACATCCGGTCGTACAGGGCAAGGACGCGGTGGCATTGCCGTTCGCGCCTGATGCCGACGACGAGGCGGCCAAGCGCCCGGTGCCCGCACCGGAGTGGCCACAGGCCGCCAAGACGGCGGGTTTCGCGACGGCGCTCGCGGGCGCGGCGGCAGTGCCCGTCGAGGTGCTCGGCCGCAAAGAAACCCGGCCGATGGTGCTCAAGGTCGGGGAGTCGCGGGAGAAGACCGCGAAGGTGTCCGTCGACTACTCGAAGTTCCGCACCGCCTTCGGCGCCGACTACGGCAACCGGCTGCGGCTCGTGGTGCTGCCCGAGTGCGCGCTGTCCACTCCCGGCAAGGCGGAGTGCGCGGGCAAGCCGGTTCCCTCCACCAACGACGGCACGCGGATCACCGGTGACGCGCCCGCCGGAAGCCTGGTCGCCGTGGAACCGGCTCCGGAAGGCAGCACGGGCGACTTCAAGGCGACCGACCTGAAAGCGTCGAACACTTGGGAACACAGCGGCTCGTCGGGCGGCTTCTTCTGGAACTATCCGCTGCGCTTCCCGCCGTCGATCGGTGGTCCGGCACCCGACCTCGCGCTGGACTACTCCTCGCAGTCGGTGGACGGGCAGACCGCCGCGACCAACAACCAGCCGTCGTGGGTAGGTGAGGGCTTCTCGCTGTCACCCGGCTACATCGAGCGCGGCTATCGCGGCTGTTCCGACGACATGGGCAACGGCGCGGTGAACACCACCAAGACCGGCGATCTGTGCTGGTTCTCGGACAACGCGGTGATGTCATTGGGTGGTCAGACCGTCGAGCTGATCCGGGACGCCTCCGGCACGTTCCGCGCCCGCACCGAGTCAGGCATGCGGATCGAGAAGCGGACCGGCGCTGCCAACGGTGACAACGACGGCGAGCACTGGGTCGTGACCGACCAGAAGGGCACCCAGTACTGGTTCGGGCTGCAGCGCCTGCCCGGCTGGGCGGCGGGCAAGGGGGAAACCCAGTCGGTCTTCACCGCGCCGGTGCTCGGCAACCACGCGAACGAGCCGTGCAAGGCCGCGACCTACGCGGCGTCGTCCTGCACTCAGGCGTGGCGATGGGGCCTCGACTACGTGGTCGATGCGCACGGCAACTCCATGTCGCTGTGGTACGCCAAAGAGACGAACAAGTACGCGTTCAACCTCGACGCGCAAAAGCTGGTCGAGTACGTCCGCGGCGGCAGGCTCACGCGGATCGACTACGGCACCCGCACGGACGCCGAGTACGCGGGTGTGCCCGCGCAGGTGGTGTTCGGCGAGGCCGACCGCTGTGAGGCCAACTGCGGCACCAAGAACGCCACCACGTGGAAGGACGTTCCGTGGGACCTCGAGTGCACTGGCACGCCGTGCCTGGTGGGCTCGCCCACGTTCTGGAACACCAAGCGCCTGGCCAAGATCACGACGAGCACCGGCGGCCGCGCGGTCGACTCGTGGACGTTGCGGCACAGCTACCCGGACCCCGGTGACAACACCAGGGCGGGCTTGTGGCTCGACGGCATCATCCACACCGGCCACGTCGGTGGCACCGCAAGCCTGCCAGAAGTGACGTTCGCGGGTGTTTCGAAGCCCAACCGCGTGCACGGCTTCGGACCGGACACCCCGCCGATGAGCTGGCGCCGCGTCGAACGCATCCGCAACGAGACCGGTGGCGAGATCGCCATCTCCTACTCCGGTCCGGAGTGCGTCGCGGGCAAGGTGATGCCGGGCGCGCCTGAGGCGAACACGTTGCGTTGTCATCCCGCGTACTGGACCAGGACAGGTGCGACAGACCCGACGCTCGACTACTTCCACAAGTACGTCGTCACCGCCGTGTCCGAAGTGGACCACACCGGTGGCGCGCCGGTGAAGACGTCGAGCTACGAGTACGTCGACGGGGCCGCATGGCACTTCGCGGACGACGACGGTCTCGTCCTGGACAAGGTCAAGACCTGGAACTCGTGGCGCGGCTACCAGAAGGTCCGCGTGACCGAGGGCACGGGCGAGGGCACCCGCTACGGCGAGACGACCTACTTCCGCGGCATGGACGGCGATCGGCTGCCCGGTGGTGGCAAGCGGTCGGTTCAGGTGCCCGACTCCGAGGGCGGCAAGGTCGCCGACTCTCCGGGTCTGGAAGGCAGGGAGCGGGAGAAGCGCACGTTCGCAGGCCCCGGTGGCGCGGAGATCTCCGGCGAGATCATCGAGCCGTGGCTGTCCGAGCCGACCTCCACGCGCGACGCGGCCGGCTCCGTGGTGCAGGCGCGGTTCGTGGACGACAGGACCACCAAACATCGCATCGCACTGGATGCCGGGCGCGGCCACATGCGCACCCAGATCACCACGGACTTCGACCAGAAGACCGGCAAGCCGCTGGTGAAGAACGACCTCGGCGACATCAAGACGGCCGAGGACGACCAGTGCACCCGTACGTCCTACGTGCAGGACACCGGCAAGTGGCTGATCGGGCTCGAGTCGCGCGAGCACGTCTACGCGTTGTCCTGTGACAAGACGCCCACCAGGCAGGAGGAAATCGTCAGCGACAGGCTGACCTCCTACGACGGCAAGGCGAACGGTGTCGCGCCGGTGAAGGGCGACGTGACGCGGGTCGAGGAGATCTCCGGGTTCGACGGCAAGGCGAGCTATGCCGTCACCGAGCGCAAGAACTACGACGTGCACGGCCGTGAGATCGAGAAGTGGGACAGCCGCGACGCCCGCACGGCCACCGCGTACACGCCCGCCACCGGTGGTCCGGTCACAGGCAAGACGTCCACCAACGCGCTCAACCACCGCACCGCGACCACGCTGGAGCCGGCGTGGGCGGACGCGGTCCTGTCGGCCACCGACCCGAACGGCAAGGTGACCGGCCGGGGCTACGACGCGCTGGGCAGGCTGACGGGCGTCTGGAAGCCCGGCCGCACGAAGGGCGCATCCGAGCCGCACATCAAACACAGCTATCAGTTCCGCACGACCGCACCGACCACGGTGACCACGGAGGAACTGCACCCCGACGACGTTCGGTACGTCGTGAGCACCATGCTGTACGACGGTTTCCTGCGGGTGCGGCAGACGCAGAAGCCCGCTCCGAACGGGGCGCGCGTCATCAGCGACACCATCTACGACCCGGTGGGGCGCAAGGCCAAGGAGAACCCCGGCTACCCGGTCAGCGGTGCCCCGAACACGAATTTGTTCGTGGCGTTGAACGACAACGGCATCCTGAACCAGAAGCTGACGACGTTCGACGCGGCCGATCGTCCGGTGACCGAGACCGTGAAGGCCTACAACACGGTCAAAGAGGTCACCACCACTCGGTACGGCGGTGACCGCGTCGACGTGACGCCGCCACCCGGAGGCACGGCCAGCACGACGATCAAGGACGGCCGCGACCGCAAGATCGAGCTGCGGGAGTACCGGTCGGGCCAGCCGATCGGCGATCACCAGAGCACGAAGTACACCTACACCAAGAAGAACCAGGAGGAGACGGTCGTCGACCCGGCCGGCAACACGTGGACGTACGGCTACGACGTGCGTGGCCGGCGCGTCTCCGAGTCCGACCCGGACGCGGGAGTCACGAGGACGGAGTACAACAACGCGGGCGACAAGACCTCGGTCACCGACCCCAAGAATCGCAAGCTCGTCTACACCTACGACGTGCTCGGCCGCAAAACGGGGCTGTACGAGGGAAGTGAGTCCGGTGTGAAGCGCGCGGCATGGACCTACGACTTCGTGGAGAAGGGGTACCCGGCCGCCAGCACCCGGTTCCAGGACGGCAAGGCGTTCGTCAGCGAGGTCACCGGCTATGACGGCCAGTACCAGCAGACCGCCACGAAGATCACCGTCCCGGACACCACGGCCACCCCGGCGGGCAAGCTCGCGGGCACCTACGAGTTCAAGAACACCTACAAAGCCAACGGCGACCTGGCCACCAGCTCCTACCCCAAGGCAGGCGCACTGGCCACCGAGGTCATCGAGTACCGCTACGACGACCAGGCCCGGCCGAGCGTGCTGAAGCACAAGGTCGGTCTCACCCCCGAGGGCACCTACGTGGCCGGCACGCAGTACACCAACCTGAACAAACCGGGTGTGGTGTCACTGGCTGTCAGCAACACCGGCAAGCTCCTCGAGACCGGTTACAGCTACCTCGACGACGGCAAGCTCTTCGCCACGAAGACGACGAAGGAGACCGGCACCCGCACGGTCGCCGACGTGCGCAATCACTTCGACACGGCGGGCAACGTCGTGAAGGTGGCCGACGGAACCGACACGCAGTGCTTCGGTTACGACTACCTCCAGCGGCTGACCGAGGCGTGGACACCTTCCTCGGGTGACTGTGCCGGTTCTCCCGACGCCGGGGCACTGGGCGGCCCGGCCGCGTACTGGCAGTCGTTCGGCTACGACGCCATCGGAAACCGCAAGTCACGCGTGCAGCACGCGACTCCCAAGGGGGACGTGACCACCACGTACGCATATCCCGAAGCGCGCGCTCCCAAGCCGCACGCGCTGTCCGGCACCACTGTCACCGACAACTCCGGCACCCGTACGACGTCCTACACCTATGACGAAATCGGCAACACGACCTCGCGGCCGGGTTCCGCCGGTGAGCAGAAGCTGACCTGGGACGTGGAGGGCAACCTCGCGTCGTCGTCCGACGGTGGCGGCGTGTCGTCCTTTGTGGACGACGCGGAGGGCAACCGGCTCGTTCGCTCGGACGCCTCCGGGACCACGTTGTTCCTGTCTAACATGCAGGTCCGGCTGGACAAGGCCTCCGGCGCGGTGGACACCACCCGGTTCTACAGCTACCAGAACAAGGTCGTTGCCCAGCGCACGTCCCAGGGCGTGACCTGGCTGGTGGCAGATGAGCAGGGCACCGCGAACCTCGCGATCACCGAGTCCGACCAGGTTGTGGCGCAACGGCGGCAGACGCCTTTCGGTGAGGTCCGCAGCCAGTCGGCGGCGTGGCCGAACAAGCACGGGTTCCTCTTCGGAGCGGAGGAGCCGGGTGGGCTGACCAACGTCGGTGTGCGGCAGTACGACGCCGATTCGGGGCGGTTCACGTCGGTCGACCCGTTGATGGACAAGGAAACGCCTCAGCAGATGAATGCGTATGCCTACGCCAACAACAGCCCGATCACTCTCGCCGATCCCACCGGGCTGTTCTTCGAGGACGGGCTCGGTGGCGGCTGGAGCGACGACGAGTGGGACTGGGGCCTGTCCGATGACAGTGGTACCGACTGGTCGAACCCGTTCGGCGACGGTGGTACCGATTGGTCGAACCCGTTCGGATCGGGTGGGTCGAGGAACAACGGGAAGTCCTCGGCGGAACGGGTGCGTGAGGAGGAACGCCCGGAAGCCATCCCCACACCGGTGGTGCCTCCGCAGCCGCTCACAGCTGATGAGGAATACAAAGAGTTCAAGAAGAGGATGAAGGGTATCAACGACTGGTTCGGAGACACGCTGGGCAGCTACCTGGTCGTGCGGGAGTTCGCGGGAGCGACTGTCCTCCAGGGGCCGGGCAGCGCGCAGATCATCGCGGGCGCCGCGATGGCCGACATGTGGGACGTTGGTGACAAGTCGGTACTGGAGCACCTGCAGCACTTCCCGAAGATGGGCATGCGGTGGACGCTCAACGAGGTTGGGACACCAGTGATCTGGTATGGGGTGCGGGGTACGAAGACCCTGTTGGATGGCATCGGCCGGGGCGTCAACAACTTCGCGGGCCGTATTCCGGTGCCACTAGGGCTCGGCGGTCGCTGCACCGGCAGGGACGTCTGCTAGCCGACAACTGAATCCCGGAGCCGCCCCGCGCTCCACAGCGCGGGGCGGCTCCTTGCCTGTGCTCAGGCTGGCGCCGGCACGGGTTCCAGGCCGTTGCGGTCCGGGTCGACCAGGTAGACGCGGGCGTTCGAGATGTCGAAGTACATGCCCTTCAACGTCAATGTGCCCGCGTTGATGGCTTCGCGGACGCTCGGGTAGCCGAGCAGGTTGTCCAGCTGCTGGGCGACGTTCGCGACCGCCAACCGGTCCGCCACCGGCAGTTCCGCGCAGCCGGGCGACGTCGGCGCGTGGAACCGGATCAACGACGGCTCGGCGTTGCGCAGCCACGAGTGCAGGTGTGAGCCGCGCGAAGCAGATCCGTTCACCAGTGCCTTCATCGCGCCGCAGTCGGAGTGTCCACAAACGACGATCGTGCTGACGTTGAGGATCTCGACGGCGAACTCGATCGCCGCGCCGACCGACCTGTCGTCGGCGGAGGCCATCGGCACCAGGTTGCCGATGTTGCGCACGCAGAACAGGTCGCCCGGACCGGACGTGGTGATCAGGTTCGGCACCACGCGGGAGTCGGCGCACGTGATGAACAACTGCTGCGGACTTTGCCCGCGCACTGCCAGCTCGTGCAGGAACGGCCGCACCAACGGCGCCGAACGCCGTTCGAACTCGTGCATGCCCAGGATCATGGGATCGCTCGCCGAAGGGGACTGTTCCGCGGACGACCGCTGAGCGGGCAGCGTCACCGCGTCCGCCGGGCCCTGCCAGTGCGACCACGGCGCGAACCAGCGGGGCAGCGGACCGGGCAACGTTTTGCGCTGCCCCGGTTTGCCCTGGTTCGCGCGGTCGTACCAGGTGTCGTGCACCTCGTCGACGTGCACCCGGCCGCCGAGCCGTTCGTAGTTCTCGCGCCAGTCGTTGATCGCCTCGTATGACGCGTGGTCGAGGTAGTCGATGTGCAGTTCCAGCACCACGGTCTGCGCCGGCGGCAGGCGGCGCAGCTCGCGCACGAGCCGTCCGATCCCGAGGAACACCAACGATCCGCGCACGCACACCCGGTTGCCCTCGACGCGCACCGAGCAGTGCGTCAACCGGTACAACGCGCGCAGCAACGCGATCGCCAGGCCCGCGACCACGCCTTCGAGCAGTCCGAACAGGACGACGCCCAGCGCGGTCGCCGCGTAGACCAGGAACTCCCGGTGCCGCATCAGGTTGCGCATCCGGCTGATCGACACGAGCTTGAGCCCGACGACGAACAGCACGCCGGCCAGCGCCGCCAACGGGATCAGCTCCAGGGCGGGCGCGAACGCCAGCACCGCCACCGCGATCCACACGCCCTGGAAGATGGCGGCGTAACGGGTCTTCGCGCCCGCCGCGACGTTCGTGGAGCTGCGCGCCAGGCCACCGCTGATCGGAAACCCTCCGAGCGCGCCCGCGACCACGTTGCCGGTGCCCTGCGCGATGAGCTCCTTGTCCAGCCGGGCGCGCGGCCCGTCGTGCAGCCGGTCCGTGGCGACGGCCGACAGCAACGACTCCATGCTCGCCACCAGCGCGACCGTGACGACGGCCGCGGCCACCGCGCCGATGCTGCCCTGCGGTATTTCGGGGAACACCAGCGCGTGGCTGTCCGGCAGGTCGACCTTGGCCACGTCGAGGCGCAGCGCGAACGCCAGCGCGGTCGCGGCGGCCACGGCGACCAGCGGTGCGGGCACCAGCGAGGCGCGCGGAACCCTGGGCCACAGCAGCAGGACCGCGATCGCCACCACGCCTGCCACCACTGGCCCGAGCGCGACGCCGGCCAGTTGTCCCGGAAGCAGTGCGAGGTTCGCGGGCACGGACGACGCCGCTGTGCCGCCCAGCACCACCACGAGCTGCCCGGCGGCGATGGAAATCCCGATGCCGGCGAGCATTCCGTGCACCACGGCCGGGGACAGCGACATCACCACGCGGCTGATGCCGGTGAGTCCCAAGGCCAGCTGCAACACCCCGGCGGCCAGCGTGATCGCCGCGGTGGCGGCCCATCCGAACTGCGCCACCAGTCCGGCCACGATCACCACGAGCCCGGTTCCCGGCCCGCTGATCTGCAACGGCGCCCCGCTGATCGCGCCGACGACCACACCGCCGACGACCGCGGAGATGATCCCGGCCATCAGCGGCGCGCCGGTGGCGTGCGCGATGCCCAGCGACAGCGGGATCGAGATGAGGAACAGCACGAAGCTCGCGGGCAGGTCGTGCTTGAGGATCAGCGGTGGACCGTGCGGGGTGTGGTCGCCGGCGTCGGACTTCTGCGGATGGTTCACGACAGACGTTCCCTTTCCTGGAAATGGCGGCATGGCCCTGTGCGGCGTGGGCACAAGGCGGGGAGGGGAGTGAGCTGAGAGGGAGCGCTCTAGAGGCGCTCTAAGGGCAGCAAGCGGCGCGGCCGGACGGCAGCGAGCGCGTCGGCGCGGTCATGCGGGGTCGGCACGGGAACACCTCCGTGTCGGCACAGGCATCGTGGGGCGGGATCAGGCCGCGTCGCCACCAATGATGGGGCCGGAAACGGTGCTGTGACAGATCTTTCAGCCAACCGTGTTGATCTTGACTAGACGCCGTCACGCGAGGTGAGCAGAAAGATGGGCCGGCTCCGGTCGGGGGGTGCGGAGCCGGCCCAAGTCACGACAGTTCTGAAGAACTATCGAGTTTCGAAATTCAGCCTACCGAGCGCAGGTGCTTGCCGTGTGAAGTCTCCTGGCCGACCACGGTCAGGATCAGCTGCGCGGACAGGTAGGCGCGGCACGGTGCGGGCATCCTGCGGGTGAACCAGCCGCGCTTGCAGGTGGCGCATCGGCCGTGTTCGTCGGGCTGGTGTTCGTCCAGCAACGCCTTGACCACCGCGACCACCCTCGGCAGCTCAACCCTGGCGAGCACGAGGGCGGTCTGGTCGTCGCCGCGCTGGGCGAGCTCGGAGAGTGTGGCCAGGTGGGAGTGCAGCGACTTGTCCAGTTGGCTGAACACCGTGACGGCCATCAGGCTCAGAGCTCCAGTCCCTACGTGAGCAACCCATGCAGACTGGCCTGCCCTCCCTGCGATCTGCAAGTTGCAGTACACGAATGGATGACGTCCCTTTGCGGACTGCTCCTTTGCTCTCAAACTGAGAGTGACCAGGAGGTGTGGATGCCACGGGGTAGCAGCCCGACCCTGCGCAAGCGGCGGCTCGTCAGCGAGCTCCGGCGCCTGCGCGAAGCGGCCGAGCTGACGATCGAGGAGGTGGGCGAGCGCCTGGAGTGCTCGGCCTCCAAGATCAGCCGCATCGAGACCGGACGCGTGGGGGTGAGCCCACGCGACGTGCGGGACATGCTCGCGGCCTACGGTGCGGACAACGCCACCCTCGAAGAACTGGTCCAGCTCGCCAGGGAAGCCCGTCGCAAGGCGTGGTGGGACGAGTTCGGCGACATCGTGCCCGGTCGTTACGTGGGCTACGAGGCCGACGCGGACTCGATCAGGACCTACCAGGGGCTGATGATCCCGGGCTTGCTGCAGTGCGAGGCGTACACGAGGGCGTTGATCTCCCAGGTGCTGCCGGACTCGAGCACCGCCGAGATCGACCGGCGAGTCCGGTTGCGCAAGGCACGGCAGGCCTTGCTGAGCGAAGACGACCCGTTGCGCCTGCACGTCGTGATCGACGAAGCCGCCCTGCGCCGGCTCGTCGGCGGCATCGAGGTGATGCGCGCGCAGATGGCGCGTCTGCTCGAGGTCGGTGCACTGCCGAACGTCACGATGCAGGTCGTGCCGTTCAGCGCCGGTGGTCATGCTGCGATGGACGGCCCGTTCGTCATCCTGAGCTTTCCCGAGCAGCTCGACCCCGAGGTTGTGTACATCGAAAGCACTAGAAGTGGCGTCTACCTGGAGCAACAATCAGACGTCCATTGGTACGCCGAGATGTTCGAGCGTCTTGTGAAATCCGCCCTGAACTCCAGGGATTCGGCCGCCCTGATCACGGGGATCGCTCGCACTCTCGCGTGACTGCGACCGGGAGTGAACAGACAGTGGAAAGCTTGCGTTGGCGCAAGAGCAGCCGATCGTCGGCCGGTGGGCCCGAGTGCGTGGAGATCGCGCTCGTCCGGGCCGGTGCCGCGGTCCGTGACAGCAAGAACGCGGACGGAGCGCGGTTGAGGTTCGGCGACGCCGGGTGGGAGACCTTCCTCGCCGCTGCGAAGACCGGCTCTTTTGTCAGCTGATTGACAGGTACACCTACGACGAAGGCCCGGCTGGTGGTCCAGCCGGGCCTTCGTGCGCAAAGGGGGACGTGGGCCGGCCGGCGTTCCGCCGCCGCGGGCTGGATGCCCCTTGCACGCCGGCCGACCCACGTCGATCATGGGGAGCAGCGGGTGTTCCGCTGTCCGGTCCAACCTGTCCCGACTGCCCGATCCTCGTTTCCGTTGATCTTGCCGTCTGTGGTTGGTTGGACACGCTAAGCGTAAGAATGCCTTCTACAGCACGACTGGAGCCCGACTGAAGTGATCTTCAAGCTCCAGGTGGCCACCAGGCGAAGGACAGGTCGGTGACGAACGGCGAGGAGCCCCTGCGGTTCGAGGTTCTCGGCCTTCTCCGGGTCGTTCGCGCAGGTCACGAGGTTGATCTCGGGGCGGCGAAGCAGCGCGCCGTTCTCGCGGTGCTCCTGCTGGCGCGCAACACCCCGGTCAGCCGGGGGCAGATCATCGAGGCCGTCTGGGGCGACAACGTGCCCTCGAGTGCGGTGAACCTCGTCCAGACGTACGTCGCCGGATTGAGACGCGCGCTCGAACCGACCCGTGCCCGGCGGGCTCCGGCCGAGTTGCTGACGTCCGTCGGCGACGGATACCTGCTGCGCGTCGAGCCCGGTGCGCTGGACCTCGACGTGTTCGAACGTCAGGTCCTGCTCGCGAACCGCATGCGCGCCGCCGGTGACCTCGCCGGGGCCGCGGTCGAGCTGGACGACGCGCTGGCGTTGTTCCGCGCCGAACCGCTCGGTGGCGTGTCCGGGCTCTTCTGCGACGTCGAACGCGGCCGGCTCGTCGAACGCCGGCTGGCGGTGCTGGAGGAACGGGCCGAGCTGGGGCTCGCGATCGGGCAGGGACCCGCGCTGGTCTCGCAGCTGACCTCGATGGTCGCCGAGCACCCGTTGCGCGAACGCGGCCACGGGCTGCTGATGCGGGCACTGGTCCAGGCGGGCCGTCAGGCCGAGGCGCTGGCGGCGTACCGGGAAGCCCGGCGCGTGCTGATCGAGGAGCTCGGCGTCGAGCCGGGCCCGGAACTGCGGCGCGTGCACCAGGCCGTGCTGGCCGGGGACAGCCCCGAGCCGGAACGCGCGCCGGTCCGCCTGCCCGCGCAGGCCTCCCCGTCGGAACCCCCGCCGATGACGATCCCCGCGCAGCTTCCGCGCGCACCCGTCGCGTTGGTCGGCCGGGACCCCGAGCTGGCGTTGATGGACGTGCTGCTGCGTGATCACGACGGACCGGTGTTGCTGGTGACCGGCCCGGCGGGGGTCGGCAAGACCGCGCTGGCACTGCACTGGTCGCATCGGGTCCGCGAGGAGTTCCCGGACGGCCAGCTCTACGTCGACGTGCACGGCTACGACCCGAACCGGGAGCCGCTGGAGATCGGCGAGGTGCTCAACCGGTTCCTGCGCGCCCTCGGCGTCCCGGCCGGGGACACGCCCGTCTCGGTCGACGAACGCTCGGCCGTGCTCCGGACCCTGCTGGCCGATCGCCGCATGCTGGTGATGCTCGACAACGTCCGCAGCTCCGCGGACCTGCTGCCGCTGCTGCCGGGCGCGCCGTCGTGCGTCGTGGTGACGTCGCGGCGCCGGTTGGTCGGACTTGTCGCGCAGGTCGAGGCGAAGCTGATCGAGCTGGACATGCTCGACCAGGACGCCGCCGTCGACGTGCTGGGCCGCATCGCCGGCCGGTCGGACATCGAGGCCCACGCCCTGCGCGAGCTGGCCGAGCTGTGCGACGGCCTGCCGCTGGCGTTGCGGATCGCTGCGGCCCGGCTCGCCGTGTCCCCGAAGCTCGGTGTGGCCGAACTGGTCGAGGAACTGCAGGACGAGCAGGGCCGGCTGGCCGCACTCGGTCTGGAGGACGGTGAGGGCACCGTACGGGCCGCTTTGGACGCCTCACGCCGTGCGTTGCCCGCGGTGCCTTCGCGCCTGCTGGCGATCGTCGGCCTGCACCCCGGCGCGGACCTGACCGCGCACGTGGTCGCGGCGATGGGCGACGTGTCTCTGGTCGAGGCCCAGCGTGCGCTGGACGCGTTGACCGCCGCGAACCTGCTGTCCGTCAGCGAACCCGGCCGGCACGTCGCGCACGACATCGTCCGCGTCTACACCAAGACCCTCGCGGGCGAACTGTCCGAGCCGGAACGCCGTGCCGCCACGGGCCGCATGCTGGACTACTACCTGCACTGCTCCGACCTGGCCGACGGCATGCTGCCGATCAACCGCGGCAGCGTCCTGGTGGCGCCCGAACACCGTCCCGTGCACGTGCCGGCGTTGTCCGGTGCCGCGGACGCGATGGCCTGGTTCGACGCCGAGCGCGCGAACCTGATCGCCGCCACCGAACACGCGTCGGCGTCCGGCTGGCACGTGCACGCCTGGCAGCTGCCGTACACGTTGTCGCGCTACCTGTGGCTGCGGACCGAGCGCGAGACCTCCTTGCGTCTCACCGAAGCCGCCTTGCAGGCCGCGATCGCCCTGAACGACGACGACGCCCGGTTCGTCATGCAGTTCAACCTCGGCGTGGCCCTGCTGCAGTTCGAACGCTTCGACGAGGCCCTGAACGCCCAGCGCGGCGCCCTGGAAGTGGCCCGCCGCAAGGGAGACGTGCACCAGCAGGCCCGCGCGCTGACCACGGTCGCGGGACTGCTGCAGGACCTGGGCCGCGCCGCGGAGGCCGAGGCCCACTACCGCGAGGCCATGGAGATCTCGCGGGTCGCCGGCTCGAAGTGGGCCGAGGCCAACGCGCACCACCATCTGGGCCTGCTCTACCTGCACACACAACGGTTCGACGACGCGTTGCCGTGGCTGCGGGTGGCGCTGCGGATGTACCACGAGGTCGGCGAGCAGTGCGGTGAGGCGGCGTGCCACACGGACGTCTCCACGGCGCTGCTGGAGACCGGCGACACCGAGGGCGCGCTGTCGGCGGCCCGCATTGCACTGGCGGTGGCCTGCGACGCGGTGTCGCCTTACCACCAGGCGCTGGCGCACGACCGGCTGGCGGCGGTGTTCGACCGGCTCGGGGCGGCGGGGGCGGCGGCGCACTGGCAGCGGGCGTTGGCCCTGTTCACCGAGCTCGGCGCGTCTGAGGCGGACGACATCCGGGCCCGGCTGGCCCGGGCCCGCGCGGTGTCGGTCGGGTAAGGGGTTCACGGCCGAGGACTGCGTGATCGTCCGATGCCTGAGGTGCGGCCTCAGGACGAACCTCATGGCCATGACCGAATGGACCCCTGAGGCGATCAAGGCGGAAATCGACTACCGACGTGGCAACGCCGTGTGCAACTGGCAGCGGTCGAACGGCGGCGCGCCGTCGTGGATCAGGCGAGTGATCCACCGCACCTCTGCGAAACACAGCGGCGTCAAAGCATGAGCTGTGCGAGCATGCCACTCGTGGCGCGTCTCGGTTCCGGAATTCCGTTGGTCGCGCGCGACCGCGAGCTGGACCGGTTGCGCGCCATGTTGGCGCAGGCGGGTGAGGGCACCGCGGGGGCGGTGTTGCTCGCCGGTGACGCGGGCGTCGGCAAGACGCGGCTGATGGACGAACTGGCCGCCGGTGCCGACGACACGCTCGTCCTCGTGGGACGGTGTCTGGACGCCGGCGAGACAGGGCTGCCCTACCTGCCGTTCGCCGAGGCGCTCAGCGCGCTCAAGGACACCGCGAACCGGCCCGCGCTCGCGATGTTGCTGCCGCAGCTGGCGTTGCCGGCCGAACGCGAGCCCGGCACCGAAGGCATGATCGCACCTAGCTTGATCCCCGGCCGCAGGCCCGAGCAGGACGTCGGACAGCTCCAGTTGTTCGACGCCGTGCTCGGGCTGCTCGGTGATCTCTCCGAACGGCAGCGGGTGCTGCTGGTCGTCGAGGACCTGCACTGGGCCGATGCGTCCACGCGGTACCTGTTGTCGTTCCTGTTGTCCCGCTTGCGTTCCCAGCGCCTGCTCGTCGTCTGCACCTACCGCGCGGACGACCTGCATCGCAGCCATCCGTTGCGCCCCTTGCTGTCCGAGCTGGTCCGGCTGCCCGCGGTGGAACGTCTCGACCTCTCGCCGTTCAACGCGGCGGACGCCCGCAGGTTCGTCGAGGCGCTGTCCGACGACCTCCCGGAGGACGTCGTCCGGCAGGTCGCGGAACGAAGTGAGGGCAACGCGTTCTTCGCCGAGGAACTCATCGCGGTGGCCACCTGCGACGACCGGTCGCTGCCGTCCGCGCTGGCCGACGTGCTGCTCAGCCGCGTCGAACGGCTCAGCCCCGAGGCACAGCACGTGGTCCGCGTCGCGTCCGTGCGCGGCCGCCGGGTCCGGCACGACCGCCTGCGCGAGGTCGCGGGCATGTCGGACGTCGAGCTCGACACCACGCTCAGGGAACTGGTGCAGCACCACCTGCTGGTCGTGAACGACGACGAGGTCTACACGTTCCGCCACGCGCTGCTCAGGGAAGCCGTGTACGGCGACCTCCTGCCGGGCGAACGGGTCCGGCTGCACGCCTCGTACGCCCATCACCTGGCCCAGCACCTCGACGAACGTGGCGCGGCCGCCGCGCTGGCCCACCACGCCTTCCAGAGCCACGATCTCCCGCAGGCGCTCAAGGCCTCGATCGCGGCGTCCAGGGAGGCCGAACGCGCCGGTGCGCCCGCGGAGTCGTTGCGCTACCTGGAAAAGGCGCTCAACCTGTGGAACGCGGTCCCGGAGCGGGACCGTCCGTCCGATGTGGACGAATCGGTGCTGCTGCGCCGGGCCTCCTGGGTCGCGGGCACGGCCGGGCAGCCGGAACGCGCCGTGGCGTTCGCCCGCAGCGCCACCAAGGCGATCACCGACCAGCAGTCGCCGGAAGAGGCCGCCGAGGTGTGGCTGCGGCTCTCCCAGGCGCTGGCGATCCTGGACGGCAACGAGGAGGAGCACTCCGCGGTCCTGGGGAAGGCGCTCGACCTCGTGTACGGGCGCGACCCGAGCCCGACCCGCGCCCGCGTGCTGGCCGGCAAGGCGTCGTCCCTGCGCCAGCAACGCGAGGACGCCGCCGCGCGGGAGACCGCCGAGCTGGCGCTCGCGGACGGCCAGACGGCGAACGCGCCGGGGGCGGTCGCGGACGCACTGGGCACCCTGGCGATCCTCGACGACCACGCGGGCCGGCCGGCGGAGGCGAAGGTCAGCTTCGAGCGCGCGATCAGGAGTGCGCGCGAGGTCGGAGCGTTCAACAACGAGCTGAGGGCTTGGTACTACTACGGCCTCATGCACTACGACCGGGGCGAACTGGCCGAGGCGGCGCGCGTCTACAACGAGGCGGGCGACCGGGCCAAGGAGACCGGCCTGACGTGGAGCATGTTCGGGCTGGAGATCCGCATCCTCCAGGTGCTCGTGCACTACTACATCGGCGACTGGGACTACGCGGCGTGGGCCAGTGAACCACCCGGCATGTCCGTGTCGTCGACGGTGCTGGCCCGGCTCGCGTCGGCGAGCACCCACCTCACCGTCTCGCGCGGCGACCTGGCCGAGTCCGAGCGGATGATCACCAAACTGCGCAGCGACTGGCACCGCGACATCCAGATCGCCCTGATCAACGGCGGTACGGGCGCGGAGCTGGCGTTGTGGCGCGGCCGTCCGGAACTGGCCGTGGAGCGGGTCACGGACGCGTTGGAGTGGGCGCGCAAGCTCGGCGGTCCGTGGATGCTCGCCGGCATCCGGATCGGTGCGATCGGCATCGCGGCGCACGCGGAGATCGCCGCCAAGGCGCGTCGCAAGCGGGACGCCGAGGCCGAGAAGCAGGCGGTGGAGGACGGGCACAAGCTCGCCGAGCACGTGCGGCTGACCGCGCGGAACGGCAAGCCGCGGGCCGGAGTTCTCGGTCCGGAAGGACGTGCGTGGCTGGCTCGCGCGCTCGCCGAGGAGTCCAGGCTGGACGGTTCGGGCGACCCGGAACTGTGGCAGGCCGCGGTCGACGAGTTCGGGTACGGGCTCGTGTTCGAGCAGGCGCTGTGCCGGTGGCGGCTCGCGGAGGCGTTGCTGGGCGCCGATCGCCGCGACGAGGCCGGTGAGCAGCTCCGCCGCGCCGACGAGGTCGCGACCAGGCTCAAGGCCACGCCGCTGGCAGAGGCCGTGGCGGCGTGCGCGAAGCGGGCCCGCATCACCCTGAGGGCGGACGAACCCGCGAGGGAGCAGATCGACCTCTTCACCCCGCGCGAACGCGACGTGCTCGGGCTGGTGGCCGCCGGACGCACGAACCGCGAGGTCGGCGAGGAGCTGTACATCAGCGAGAAGACGGTGTCCGTGCACCTCTCCCGGATCATGGCCAAGCTGGGGGCGTCCCGGCGCGCGGAGGCCGTGGCCATCGCGTACGACCGAGGTCTGCTGGAATAGCCCCGGTTGTCATACCTCAGGCTGATGCTCAACGCGTCGCCGAGTTGATGTCCGCGTACTCAGCGAACTCATAGCTTCTTCCTCATCAAGGAACACCCCCTGTGAGGAAAGGCAAGCGACATGTCTGCACTGGTGTCCGAAGTGGGCGCAGTCGGCACTACCGCCGCGGCGGCTCACCAGCTGGTGAAGGTCTACGGCAAGGGTGACACCGCGGTGCGGGCGCTCGACGGCATCAACGTGGCGTTCGAGGCCGGCCGGTTCACCGCGATCATGGGCCCGTCCGGTTCCGGCAAGTCCACGCTGATGCACTGCCTCGCGGGACTGGACACGGTGGACAGCGGCGCGATCCACATCGGACAGACCGAGATCACCAAGCTCAACGACAAGGACCTGACCAAGCTGCGCCGCGACCGCGTCGGCTTCGTGTTCCAGGCCTTCAACCTGCTGCCGACGCTGACCGCCGAGCAGAACATCCTGCTGGGCCTGGAGCTCGCCGGCCGCAAGCCCGACAAGCAGTGGTTCGACACGATCGTCAACGTCCTCGGCCTGCGCGACCGCCTCACCCACCGTCCGACCGAGCTGTCCGGTGGCCAGCAGCAGCGCGTGGCGTGTGCCCGTGCGCTCGTCGCCCGTCCCGAGGTCATCTTCGCCGACGAGCCGACCGGCAACCTGGACTCCCGCAGCGGTGCCGAGGTCCTCGACTTCCTGCGCATGTCGGTCCGCAAGCTGGGCCAGACCGTGATCATGGTGACGCACGACCCGGTGGCCGCGAGCTACGCGGACCGCGTGGTGCTGCTGGCCGACGGCCGCCTCGCCGGCGAGATCCTCCAGCCCACCACCGAGTCCGTCGTCAACGCTCTCACGCACCTGGGGGCGTGAGGTAGATGCTGAAGACCATCCTCGCGGGCCTGCGCGCCCGCACGGCGCGGCTGGTGCTGTCCAGCATCGCCATCGCGCTCGGCGTCGCGTTCGTGACGGGCACGCTCGTGCTCGGCGACGCCGTCGAGGCTCAGACCAGGGACAACTTCGCCCGCAGCGCCCGCAACGTGGACGCCGCCGTGCACCTCGCGGACAACAGCGACAGCACCGTCATGAGGAACGGCATCCCGGCGGACGTCCTGCAGAAGGTCCGCTCCACCCAGGGCGTGGCCGGTGCGGACTCCCGCGAGTTCGCCAGCGCCGCACTGCTCGGCAGCGACGGCAAGGCGCGCAACGCGGCGGTCCAGCCGCTGCCGACCACCGAGAAGCTGCGCGACTTCAACCTCAAGGACGGCAAGTTCCCGGTCAAGGCCGACGAGGCCGCGATCGACGTCAAGACCGCGCAGACGGCGAAGCTCAAGGTCGGCGACAAGCTCAAGCTGCTCGACGAGAACAACGCCGAGCACTCGTTCACCATCGTCGGCACCTACCAGCAGGGCGCCAGCAGCATGTCGATGTCCGGCAGCGACCACGTCGTGGTGTCGCCGGAAGGGCTGCGCACGGTCATCCCGGACCAGCGCATCTACGAGATCGTGGCCGTCGCCAAGGACGGCGTGACGCAGCAGCAGCTCGTCGACAACATCAACAAGGCCGTCGGTGCCGGCTACAAGGTGCAGACCGGCGAGCAGCTGACCCAGGAGACGCTGGCCCAGGTAGGTGACGCCGCCGGCGAGATCAGGACCTTTCTGCTCGCGTTCGCCGCGATCTCGCTCATCGTCGCGGGCATGGTCATCTACAACACCTTCACGATCCTCGTCGCCCAGCGCACGAAGGAACTCGCACTGCTGCGCTGCGTCGGTGCGGAACGCGGGCAGGTGTTCCGCAGCGTGCTCGCCGAGGCGGTCTTCATGGGCCTCGCGGCATCGGTGCTGGGCATCCTCGGCGGTCTCGGCGTCTCGGCCGGCCTGCAGGCACTGGTCGGTTCGGTCGGCGGCCCCAGCGGTGACGACGTCGAGATCCGTTTGCCGATCTCGTGGGTGACCATCGCCGCCGGCTTCGGCGTCGGTGTCGTCGTGACCGTGCTGTCGGCCGTGCTGCCGGCCCGCCGCGCCACGAAGGTCGCCCCGGTCGCCGCCCTGCGTTCGCAGCCGGACAGCCACGACGACGTCGCCCGCACCGGCAAGGTCCGGATCATCATCGCGACGCTGATCGCGCTGATCGGCGGCACGGCCGTCTACTTCGGACTGCAGCAGGAGAAGGAAGAGCCGGCGATGTTCATCACCGGCGGCGCCACGATGGTGTTGCTGCTGGCGGTGCTGCTGCTCGGCCCGCTGTACGTGCCGCTGGTGAACCGGCTGTTCGGCAAGGCGCTGCGCGGTGTCCCGGCCAAGCTGGCCTCGGCCAACGCGGGCCGCAACCCGAAGCGCACCGCCGCCACGACGGCGGCGTTGATGATCGGCGTGACCATCGTCGCGATGGTGACGGTCGTGGCCGGCAGTGGCCGCCAGACCATGAACGAGCAGGTCGACAAGCGGTTCCCGGCCGACTACGAGGTCAGCTCGAACGTCTACAGCCAGCCGCTCACGCAGAAGTTCGCCGACGAGCTGACGAAGGTGCGCAACGTCGCCAAGGTCGCGCCGGAGCTCCA
Organism: Lentzea alba; assembly: GCF_011067745.1. Lineage (GTDB taxonomy): Bacteria > Actinomycetota > Actinomycetes > Mycobacteriales > Pseudonocardiaceae > Lentzea > Lentzea alba. The sequence goes on along the minus strand of NZ_JAAMPJ010000001.1, from coordinate 32,419 downwards.
GGTCTTCGGCGAGTCCGACAAGCTCAAGTACGGCGACGTCACCGGCTACCCGTCCGACGCGATCGGTTCGCTGGTGCGCCCGGAGGTGGCCAGCGGAACGCTGACCGGCCTCAAGGACGGCGAGATCGCCCTGCGTGAGCGGGACGCGAAGGACTCGGGCCTGTCGATCGGGTCTTCGTTGAAGATCAACGACAAGGACTTCAAGGTCGTCGCGTTGATCAAGGACAACAGCTACGGCGCCGGCCTCGTGACGCTGGCCTCGGCGCAGAGCGTGTTGAAGGAAGCCCCGAAGGGCTACCAGAAACTGCTGGTCAAGCTCGCGCCGGGCACCGACATCACGGCCGCCCGCGCCGACCTGGAACGCGCCATCGCCACCTCGCCGGTCGCGGTGCTGAACTCCGCGGCGGAGACCAAGGCGGAGCTGAACTCGCAGATCGACCAGGTCCTGCTGTTCATCTGGGCCCTCGTCGGCCTGGCGCTGATCATCGCCCTGTTCGGCATCGCGAACACGCTGACGCTGTCGGTGCTGGAGCGGACCCGCGAGTCGGCCCTGCTGCGGGCACTGGGCCTGACCAGGGGCCAGCTGCGGCAGATGCTGGTGGTCGAGTCGATCCTGATGGCGCTGATCGGCGCGGTCGTGGGTGTCGTGCTCGGTGCCGGGTTCGGCTGGCTGCTGGTCGAGGCGATCTCCAACGCGGAGTTCCAGATCAGCTTCTCCGTCCCGTTCGGCCAGATCGGGATCATGCTCGGGCTCGCTGTGGTGGCGGCTGTGATCGCCGCCGCCCTGCCTGCTCGGCGCGCGGCGAAGAACTCCGTGGTCGCGGGGATGGCGGAGGCGTAGGAGACACCCTGCCTGGCTGCGGCGGTCGGGGGCCGAACCAGGCGGGTTCGGTGGTGCGGAAACAGGGGCCGCACTGCCGGGGGATCGGTGGAGGTCCGGTGCTGTCGGGGCACCGGGCCTCCGCTGTCTTTCCGCATCCTGAAAGTAACGCGGGGGCCCCGCGTTACCTCATGGGGAACGTGAGGGCCCCGCGTTCCCGCGCCGGCGGGGGCGAGCGGGGGTTGGCGAAAAAAGTTCGGGAGCGCGCGTCACTTTTGGCCCGCAACCCCCTCTACCTGGGGTGAGGGACGACCGGAGCGAGGGCCCGGTCGTCCCTCTTCGTCGTTTCCGGGGGCCTCCGGCCGACCAGGCTGAGACGCGTTCAGATCCCGGCACAGGTTTTTGTTGCCGACCTCCACAAAGTTACGGAACGATGTCGACCGCTTGACACCCGAGCTTCTCCGGTTGAGTGTGAGAGCGCTCTCACAACCTGTCAGCAGCGCCGGTGGCGCCGCCCGTCGAGGAGGACGGATGAACAGAAGGCTGGTCGGCAGCGTCGCTGCGACCCTCGTGATGGTTCTGGCCGCTGGCTGCGGCGGGAGTTCCGAGGCCGACGGCAAGGTAGAGCTGTCGCTGGGCCTGTTCTCCGACTTCGGTTACGACAAGCTGATCGAGGAGTACCAGGCCTCGCATCCGAACATCAAGGTCGAGCAGCGCAAGGTCAAGATGGAGCAGCACAACACGCAGCTCGCGACGCAGCTCGCGGGTGGGCGTGGCGCTGCGGACATCGTCGCGCTCGAGGAGGGTGTGGTCTCGCAGTTCCGCGCCTCCAAGGACAAGTTCGTGAACCTCGCGGAGTACGGCGCCAAGGACCTCAAGGACCAGTGGGCCGGCTGGAAGTGGAACCAGGGCACCGCGGACGGCGGTGAGTTCGTGCTGGGGCTGGGCACGGACATGGGCAGCCTCGGTCTTTGCTACCGCCGCGACCTGTTCGAGGCGGCGGGCCTGCCGACGGACCGCGAGGCCGTCGCGAAGCTGTGGCCGACCTGGGCCGACTACGCGAAGGTCGCGGACCAGTTCACCGCCAAGACGCCGAACGTGAAGTTCGTCGACACCGGCCGCAACCCCTACAAGGCCATCCTCGACCAGACCGAGGAGGGCTACTTCGCGAAGGACGACTCCTACATCGCGGACAAGAACGACAAGGTCAAGACGGCGTTCGACACGGCGGCGGCGCTCGGCACCAAGCAGCAGACCGGTGCCCTCGAGCCGTTCAGCCAGGAGTGGAACGTCGCCCTGAAGCAGGGTTCGTTCGCCACGACCACGTGCCCGGCCTGGGCGCTCGCGCTGATCAAGGCGGGTGCGGGCGACGCGGCGGCCGGGAAGTGGGACGTGACGACGGCGCCCGGTGGCGGCGGCAACTGGGGTGGCTCGTTCCTCGCGATCCCGAAGCAGGGCAAGCACCCCAAGGAGGCCTACGAGCTGGCCAAGTGGCTGACGGCCCCCGAGCAGCAGAAGCGGATCTTCAAAGAGACCGGCAACCTGCCGAGCCAGCCCGCCGTCTACAAGGACGCCGAGGTGCAGGCGACGGTCAACGAGTACTTCAACAAGGCGCCGGTGGGGCAGATCTTCGGCAACTCGGCCGAGTCGCTGAAGCCGACCTACCGCGGCACGAAGGACTCGAAGGTCACGCCCGTCTTCAACAGTGCGCTGCAGCGCGTGGAGCAGGGCAAGCAGTCCGCCGCTGAAGCCTGGACGCAGGCGCTGAAGGAAGCGCAGGACGCCGTCAAGTGACGGCGCTGCGCACGGAGACCGAGGCGGTTCCGGCCGCCTCGGTTCCTTCTTCCCCGGAACCGAAGCGCCTGCGGCTGAACAACTGGGACGCCAAGTACACGCCGTACCTGATCATCGCGCCGTTCTTCCTGGTGTTCGGGATCTTCGGGCTCTACCCGCTGGTGTACACGGCGTGGGTGTCGCTGCACGACTGGCAGCTGATCGACGGCAACCAGGGCTTCGTCGGGCTCGCCAACTACGTCGAGCTGTTCTCCGACGCCAAGTTCTGGAACGCGCTGTTCAACACGATCAGCCTGTTCGTCCTCTCCACCGTCCCGCAGCTGCTGGCCGCGCTCGGCCTGGCCGCCCTGCTCGACCGGGGACTGCGCGGACGAGCGTTCTGGCGCGCAGGTGTGTTGCTGCCCAACGTCATCTCGGTCGCCGCGGTGGCGCTGGTGTTCGCGCAGTTCTTCGGCCGCGACTTCGGCATCGTGAACTTCCTGCTCGGTTTCGTCGGGATCGACCCGATCGACTGGCGCGCCGAGACGTGGGCCTCCCATCTCGCGGTGTCCACAATGGTCATGTGGCGCTGGACCGGGTACAACGCGCTGCTCTACCTGGCGGCGATGCAGTCGGTGCCCAAGGACATGTACGAGTCGGCCACTTTGGACGGTGCGTCGCGCTGGCGGATGTTCTGGTCGATCACCGTGCCGTCGATCCGGCCGACGATCCTGTTCACCGTGGTGACGTCCACGATCGGCGGCCTGCAGCTGTTCGCCGAGCCCGCGCTGTTCGATCCCGGTTTCGCCGCCAACAACGCGAGCGGTGGCTCGGACCGGCAGTTCCAGACGCTCGTGATGTACATGTACGAGAAGGGCTTCCGGTTGTTCGACGCCGGGTACTCGGCCACCATCGCGTGGATGCTGTTCCTGGTCGTCCTGCTGGTCGCGGTCGTCAACTTCTCGCTGACGCGGCGCATCGCGGGCAAGGGGTGATCAAGCGATGAAGAACGCCAAGGCAGGTCCTCTGCTGTACGGGTTCCTGGTCGCCGTGCTCGCGGCTTCGGTGTTCCCGCTCTACTACTCGTTCATCGTGGCGTCGAAGGACAACTCGGTCCTCGGTGAGAAGGTGCCGCCGCTGTTTCCCGGCGGCAACCTGGTCGAGAACGTCACCCGCGTGTTCGACAGCGTGGACTTCTGGCTCGCCATGCAGAACTCGTTCATCGTGGCGGCGTCCGTGGCGATCTCGAACGTCGTGCTGGGCACGCTCGCGGGCTTCGCGTTCGCGCGCCTTCGGTTCAGGGGCCGCGACTCGCTGTTCCTCGTGGTGCTCGGCACCGCGATGGTGCCGACGCAGCTCGGTGTGATCCCGCTGTACATGCTGATGTCCGACCTCGACTGGTACGGCACGCTGCAGGCGGTCATCGTGCCGGTGCTGATCGGGTCGTTCGCGGTGTTCTGGATGCGCCAGGCGTGCGAGGAGACGGTGCCGCACGAGCTGATCGAGGCGGCCCGCGTCGACGGGTGTTCGGTGCTGCGGACGTTCTGGCATGTCGGCTTCCCGGCGGTGCGGCCCCAGGCGGCGGTGCTCGGCATGTTCACGTTCATGACCGCGTGGAACGACTTCTTCTGGCCGTTGATCGTATTGGACCCCAACGACAGCCCGACGGTCCAGGTGGCGCTGTCGACGCTGGCCAGCGGGTACTACACCGACTACTCGTTGATGCTCGCCGGCGCCTCACTCGCGGTGCTGCCGGTGATCGCGATCTTCGTCCTGCTGTCGCGCCAGATCGTCGGCGGCATCATGCAGGGCGCCGTAAAAGGGTGAAACACAGCAGGGATCAAGCCACGAGGATGTGAATGTATGACGACCGACTCGGACGTCGAGGTCGGGCGGGAGGTGCTGACCTTCCCACCGGACTTCCTGTGGGGAGCAGCCACCGCGGCGTTCCAGATCGAGGGCTCGACCACAGTGGACGGTCGTGGCGCCTCTATCTGGGACACGTTCGCGGCGACGCCTGGCAAGGTGCTGGCCGGCGACACGGGTGACCCGGCTTGCGACCACTACAACCGGTATGAGTCCGATGTGGACCTGATGGCCTCGCTGGGAATGGCGGCCTACCGGTTCTCCGTCGCGTGGCCCCGGATCCAGCCCAGCGGCAGCGGTCCGGTCGAGGAGCGCGGGCTCGCGTTCTACGACCGGCTGGTGGACTCGTTGCTGGAGAAGGACATCCAGCCGTTGGTCACGCTGTACCACTGGGACCTGCCGCAGGTGCTGGAGGACTTCGGCGGCTGGCGCAACCGCGACACCGCCTACCGGTTCGCCGACTACGCCGCCGTCGTGCACGACCGGCTCGGGGACCGGGTGCAGGCCTGGACCACGCTGAACGAGCCGTGGGTGTCCGCGTTCCTGGGCTACGGCAACGGAATCCACGCGCCGGGCATCACCGACGCGGTGGCGTCCCTGGAGGCGGCGCACCACCTGCTGCTGGCCCACGGACTCGCCACCCAGGCGTTGCGCGCGCAGGCACCGGACTCGCACCGGTTGTCGATCGTGCTCAACTTCAGCACCGTCTGGGGCGATGACGCGGAAGCGGTCAGGAAGGTCGACGGGCTGCAGAACCGCATCCTGTTCGACCCGATCTGCGGCCGCGGCTACCCGCTCGACGTCCTGCAGGACACGACGTGGCTGGGTGACTGGACGAACGTGGTCCGCGACGGGGACATGGAGATCATCGCGACCCCGATCGACTGGATCGGCGTGAACTACTACAACCCGACCCGCGTCGCGCCCGCTCACCCCGAGTTCGTGCCGGCCGGGCCGCACGCGGGGCTGCGCGGTGCGTCCATCGAGCCGCCGCAGGGCGAGCTGACCGGGTTCGGGTGGGAGCAGAACGCCGACGCGTTCACCGAGTTGCTGGTCCGGTTGTCGCGTGACGCCGGCGGGGTGCCGCTGGTGGTCACCGAGAACGGGTCCGCGTTCCCCGACGTCGTGGACGCGATGGGCCGGGTGGTCGACGTCGAGCGGACTCGCTATCTGGTGGACCACGTGCGCGCGGTGCACCGGGCGATCTCCGAAGGCGCCGACGTGCGCGGGTATCTGGCGTGGTCGCTGCTCGACAACTTCGAGTGGGCGGCCGGGTACTCGCAGCGGTTCGGGATCGTGCACGTCGACTTCGAGACCCAGCAGCGCACGGTGAAGGAAAGCGCGGTCACGTTGTCCCGGATCATCGGGCAGAACGGGCTTCCCGCGCACGGCTACACCGTTTAGCCCAGCAGGCGGGCCGAGGGGGGCTTGGCGCTCTCACCCGCGGACACTTCTGTGCCGCGGGTGAGAGCGCTCTCCTGACTATCGCCTGCGCAGGACCCTCGGGTCGGCGTGCAGGTTCTCGGCGAGCCTGATGGTGATGAACTCGTTGTTGTCCGGCTTGCCCGGGGTGCGGCCAGACGACGACGGGAAGTTGTTGTCGTTGAGCACCGCGAGCGTGCGGTCGTCGAGGATCGTGACGTCCTCGATGGTGACGAACGGGAACTTGAACGGGTCCGCGAACCCGCCGACGTGCTTAGGGTTCGCGAGGTTCAGCAGGTCAGCGACCATGGTCTTGTCGAGCTTGCCGTCGGAGTTCTTGTCCCGCTTGTCCGCGAGGTAGACGCGCTTGACGATCGCGTCGACGCCCTGGGCGCTGTCGCGTTCGACGATCAGCAGCCGGTTGTTGTCGACGGCGATGGCGTCACCGATCGCGAAGTTCGGGCTCTCCAGCTGGTACTGCCAGGTCTTGCCGGTGAACGCGTTGCCGGCGATGTCGAACTCGTTGAGGCGCAGCGTGCCCGGCGTGTCACCGGCGACGGTGCCCTCCAGCAGCGCGTTGATCGTCTTGCCGTCGGGGGACAGCGTGATGCCCTCGAACCCCTTGCTGCCGCCCAGGTTCGGGTTGCCTGCGGGGTTCTCCGGAGCGCGCACGCCCGGCAGCGGGACCGGCGGTGCCATCAGGCGGCCGGCCCGGTCGAAGTGCAGCAGGTAGGGGCCGAACTCGTCACCCATCCAGTAGGTGCCGTCGGCGCCCCTGGTGACCGACTCGATGTCGATGTCCGCGCCGGTGATCACCCGGTCCGGCCTGGTCAGCGGGAACGGGATGTGGCCGTTCGGGTCGGTGAGCGTGATGCCGCCGACGACGTCGACGACGCCGGTCTTGAAGTTCGGCGCGATGCGGTTGATGCGGAGCAGGAAGTCCGCGCTGTTGGCCTTGGTGCCGTAGCCGTTGTCGGAGATGGCGTCGAAGGTGCCGTCGCTGTTGCGGACGAGCCCGCTGAAGCCCTGGATCGGCTGGTCGGCGAACGGCGGCGTGACCCCGTTGATCGGGGCCGTCCCCAGTGCCGCGCCGCTCGGTTCGCTGCCGGGAAGGTAGGTCTCCGCCGGGAGAAAGGCGAAGTTCGTCAGGGTGGCCTGCCCAGGGGTCTTCTGACCAGCCGCTTCGGGGGCGGCGGCAGTGGGCGTGGCCAGCGCGGTGACGGTGAGCAGGGTGAGGCCTGCGGCCAGAGTTCTCCTCATGAGCGAACCCTATGTCGATCGTTTTACCCGTGGTTCGTCTCGCGGCAACAAGCCCGGTGAACTCTTGACGCATGACGACGACCTGGCGCATGCGCTTCGAACTCAGCGACAGCCCCGGCGCGCTCGCCCGCGTCACGGTCCGGCTGGCCGCCGCCGACTGCAACGTGCTCGCGCTGCAGGTGATCCCCGTTCCCGGCGGAGTGCTCGACGAGATCGTCGTGCGGGCGGGAGAGGGCGTGCTGCCCGCCGACCTCGTCGAGGCGGTGCGCAGCGAGGGCGGCAAACGCGTCGGGATCACCGGCGCCCACGTGCGGGACCTCGTCGACCAGCCGACGGCGGCGTTGCGCGCGGCCAAGATGGCACTCGCCGACCCGGACCAGACCGCGGAGGCGTTGCGACAGGTGCTGGCCGCCGACTCCGTGACCCACGGCGAGGCCGCGGACGGTCAGGTCCAGTTGGGAGACATGGTGGCCAGGCGCGGCTGGGCCAGGTTCACCCAGGTGGAACTCGCGCGTGCGCAGGCGTTGCTCGACCTCGTGGAGGCCCCGGCGCCGGCGGTGCGGGGAATGCTCAGCGATGACGGCGTGGCCTTGGTGCTGCGCCCCGGCACCGGTGAGGACGAGGACGCCGTCGCCGGCCTGCACACCCGGTGTTCCATGAGGACGTTGTTCAACCGCTACCACTCCGGCATGCGCACCGTGCCGCGCCGCTGGCTGCACCGGTTGCTCAACCCGCCGCGCGGCACCACGATCCTCGTCCAGTGCGCGGACCAGGTGGTCGCGCTGGGCCAGCTCATCCACACCGGCACACCGGACTGCGCCGAGGTCTCGCTGTTGGTCGAGGACGCGTGGCAGCGCCGGGGCGTGGGCGCGGCACTGCTCGGCGCACTCGCCTCCGACGCCCGCGCCGCCGGGTACACCGAGCTGGTGGCGTGGTGCCTGCCGTCGGAGGACGCGCTGGTCCGCACGGCCGCGCGGGCGGGCCTGGAGACCACGACACGCCGGGAGGACGGCCTGCTCCGGGTGTCGATCGCGCCCCGAGGGCGTGCTCTGAAGACGCCAATCGCAACTGTTGTAGCTGAAAAAACACGATGAACAGCGCGGAAACCCTCCGCGGAGATCGCTTGCGGCTAAGCTGACCGCCGACTCAAAGGTTTTCATCGAGGAGTTGGTGGTGGTCGTGTCCAACCACGCGCGTCCGACGCTGGAGGACGTTGCCGCGAGGGCTGGGGTCAGTCGCGCCACGGCGTCCCGAGTGCTGAACGCGTCGCCGCGCGTCAGCCCCGAGGCACTGGAGGCCGTCAACGCCGCCGTGCACGCTCTTGGCTACCAGCCGAACCGCGCCGCTCGAGCCCTCGTCACACGCCGCACCGGCGCCGTCGCGGTGGTGTTCTCCGAGCCGGAACCCAAGATCTTCGACGACCCGCACTTCGCGCGCCTGATCCGAGCAGGCGCCCGCGCGCTGGCCGACGCCGACGTGCAGATGGTCCTGATGCTGGTGCACTCACCGGACGACCAGGCGCGCGCACACCGGTTCCTCGCCGGCGGACACGTCGACGGCGCCCTGGTGTTCGCGCCGCACCGCAACGACGAACTCGTGTCGATCGTGAAGAAGCTCCCGCTGCCGGTCGTGTACGCCGGTAAGCCGTGGGGGTCGTTGCGGGGGATGCACCTCGTGGACAACGACAACGAGGGTGGCGCGGTGTTGGCGACCGAGCACCTGAAGTCGCTCGGGCGCCGGAAGATCGTGCACGTTTCCGGGCCGCTGGACGAGCTGTCCGCCATTGATCGGTTGAACGGGTTCAAGTCGGCCTTGTCGTTGGACGACAAGGGGGCTGCTCGGGTCACTGAGGACGGTGGGTTCACTCGCGAGGGTGGGCGCAAGGCCATGTCCGTGTTGTTGTCTCGGATTCCTTCGCTGGATGCTGTTTTCGTGGCTTCGGACTTGATGGCTGCTGGAGCGTTGGAGACGTTGCAGGAGGCTGGGCGGCGGGTGCCTGAGGACGTTGCGGTGGTCGGGTTTGACGATCACGCGACTATTGCCGAGCACACTTCGCCGCCGCTCACTTCGGTGCGGCAGGATTCCGATGAACAGGTCAAGCACATGGTCGAGCACCTGATGAAGCTGCTTCGGGATGAGACTGTGAAGAGCAAGAAGCAGATGCTGCCTACTGTGTTGGTTCGGCGCGAGTCTGCTTGATTGCCGGGGTGGTCGCGACTCATGCGGGTGGTCGCCTTGCGGCCCCACCCGGACCGCACGGGAAGAGCAGTTCGGCTCCGCCTTTGCCTCGGCTACTGGCCGTTTTCCAGGTTTTTGCAGGTGGGCGGCGGCAGCGGGTTCAGGGGGCTGCAGGGCCAGCCGGATGATGACGGGGCCGTGGTGGTGGCCGCTGGCGGTGGGGGCGGCGGGGCCGGGTTCGTGATCGCCGGCGGTGGGGTGGTTTTCTTCGGGGCTTGTGGGGTGCTCGGGGGTGAGCTGCTGGAGGCGCTCGACTGGGGACTGCTGTTCGGGGTGGAGCTCTCGGTTGTGCTCGGCGGGGTGCTGGAGGTGGATCTGATCCAGCTGGACTCGGGTGTTCTGCTCAACGGATCGTCGTCGGCCATGCCGTGGATCGCCATTCCCACCAGCACTCCGAGCAACGCGGACCCGAGCACGGCGGAACCACCCGCGGCCCACAGTGCGCGCACAGCAGTACTCCTCACATGCTCACGGTTGGAAGTCGGGCGATCACGCTGAGATTACCGGGTGGACCAGTCGCAGGAGAACGCTCGCCTGCTTGCCTTATCGGCTTCTTGATGGCCCCGGTTGAGTGATCGCCGTCACTGATCTGTTATCCGGGCGAGTACCAAACTGGCCCCGGACAGGCCTGCTACCAGCACGGTTCCGGTCAGATGCCACGTCGGAGCGTCACCCGTGCAGGTGAACACTTCGGTGAAGCGTTGCGAGGAGCAGGTGACGAACGGGACGGACGAGAGGGCGATCGAGGAGGCTGCCACGCCGCCCAGCAGGGCGGAGCCGAACGTGCGCATGAGCGGGAACGCGGCGTTGGCTGTGCCTACTGCCGCGATGGCGAAGAGGAGGGGGACCGGTCTGGGGAAGAGACCGGTCAGCGCGCAGCCGACCATCAGGACTCCGAGCACGGCCTGGCCGATCCTCGCCTGTGTCGCCACGGCAGGGACCCTAACAACTCCGTAAGCTCTTTTTGGTCTGGATTGGGCCAGTATTTTCGGTATGCCGCATCGCCGATTTCTGATTCCCGTCGCAGCCGTGCTGGTCGTTGCGCTCGGGGTCGGGTTGTACCTGTTCCAGCCGTGGCGGCTGCTCACGGTGCGCGAAACGCACGAAGCGCTGCTCGTGCCGACGTCCACGGCTCAGTCGGAGACTTCCAGTGCTTCCGCGCCCGTTGCCGAAACGGCCAAAGAGGTTGCCGCGGGTGAGTGGCGCTCACTCGAGCACGCCACGACCGGTAAGGCGAGCCTCATCAAACTGCCGAACAACGGCTACTCGGTCCAGTTTGCCTCGCTGGACACGAGCGATGGCCCTGACCTGTACGTTTACCTCTCGCCGCACGCTTCCAGCTCGCCGGAGAAGACCTTTGGTCAAGGATTCACCAGCCTTGGCAAGTTGAAGGGAAATCGTGGCGACCAGGTGTACGAAATTCCTGCCGGAGTGGACGTGTCCGCCATTCGGAGTGTGGTGATCTGGTGTCAGCGGTTCTCCGCGGGCTTCGCTGTAGCACCGTTGGAACAAGCCTGAAACATCGCGGCGCGCTTGCTCTCTTCGCGCTATTGACTTTCCTGGTCTAGACCACATAGCGTTATCTGTCACGGACACAACATCGTCCCTTGCCGATGGGCGTGCGGAAGCCCCGTTGGCGAGGAGTACGGCTCACTGGGGTGGGCCTTCATCGGCGGTGACGCGACTCCAACTCTCCCCGGAGCCGCGTCACCGCCGGTGGCGTTTACTGTGGTTCGTGCACACCCGGACCGTGGCGATTCACTACGTGCGCGCGGCTCTCCGCGCGTGCCCGGCGCCGTCCGACGTGCTTGGCGGTGCGGGCATTCCGGCCAGTTTGCTCGCCGACGACCGTGCGCGGGTCACGCCCGCGCAGTACACCAAGCTCATTCAGACGCTTTGGGAAGTTCTCGACGACGAGTTCATGGGGTTCGGGCCGCGGCCGTCGAAACGCGGCACGTTCGCGATGATGTGCCTGCTGGCGGTTCATTGTCCGGACCTCGAGTCGGCGCTCCGGCGTGGTCTCGCCTTCTACTCGCTTTTCGACGAACCGTTGCACCTCCAGCTCGACGCCGGCCGGTTCGAGCTCGAAGTGCCGGGCGATCCCGACCACTTCCTGACCGAGTCGCTTCTCGTGCTGTGGCACCGGTTCTCGTCGTGGCTCATCGGTCGCCGCATTCCGTTGCGGGAAGCCGAGTTCGCTTATCCCGAACCGGCTCACGCCGCCGAGTACCACCTGATCTTCGGCTGTCCGCTGAAGTTCGACGCGCGCGCCACCGCGATCGCGTTCGACCCGAAGTTCCTGCGCATGCCGGTCGTGCAGGACGAGGCGGCGCTCAAGCGCTTCTTGCGGCACTCGCCGGCGGAGTTGTTGTCGCGCCGGGACCACGGTGCGGACACGGCGGGGCACGTGCGGCGGTTGCTCGGGCGCGGGGTGACCGGGCTGGAGGCCGTGGCGGGCCAGTTGGGGGTGTCGGCGCCGACGTTGCGCAGGAGGCTCGCCGCGGAGGGGACGTCGTTCCGCGAGGTGCGCGAGCAGCTGCTGCGGGACCAGGCGGTGGCGTCGCTGGTGCGGGGCGGGGAGTCGGTGGAGGAGTTGGCGCTGCGCCTCGGGTTCTCCGAGGCGAGCGCCTTCCACCGGGCTTTCAAGCGGTGGACCGGGTCCTCACCCGGCTCCTACCGCGCCTAGAACTTGTCGCGCTCCCGCAGCGAGGCGGGCGGGCGGAACCGCTCCCCGTACGTGTCGGCGAGGTAGTCCGCGCGCTCGACGAACGCCTGCACGCCGTAGGAGTTGATGAACTGCAAGGTGCCGCCGCTCCACGGCGCGAAGCCGAACCCGAAGATCGAGCCGATGTTCGCGTCCGCCACCGACGTCAGCACGCCCTCGTCCAGGCACCGCACGCTTTCCAGCGCCTGCACGAACAGCAGCCGGTCCCGCACGTCCTGCTCGGACACACCGGCGTCGGCCTTCACGTACCGGGTCGTGAGCTCCGGCCACAGGAACTTCTTCGAGCCGTCGGACGGGTACTCGTAGAAGCCCGCGCCCGTGGACTTCCCGGCGCGCCCCAGGCCGACCATCTCGCGGATCAGGTCGTAGGCCGCGCTGTCCGACACCAGCGACGGGTCGTCGGCGACCGTCTGGTCGTGGATCTTCAGCTGCAGTGACAGGGTCACCTCGTCGGACACCGCCAACGGCCCGACGGCCATGCCCGCCTTGCGCGCGACGTTCTCGATCAACGCCGGTGCGACGCCCTCGGCCAGCATCGAGATCGCCTCGACCACGTACGTGCCGAACGTCCGCGAGGTGTAGAAGCCGCGCGAGTCGTTGACCACGATCGGCGTCTTCCCGATCTGCCGCACGTAGTCGAGCGCCCGCTGCAGCGTCTCCTCGGACGTCCGCTCGCCGCGGATGATCTCCACCAGCCGCATCTTCGGCACGGGCGAGAAGAAGTGCAGGCCGATGAACCGCTCGGCGTCCGGAACCGCCGTGGCGAGCCCGGTGATCGGCAGCGTCGAGGTGTTGGACGCGATCACCGCGTCCGGCAGCGCCTGGGCTTCTGCCGCGCCCAGCACCTTGTTCTTCAGCTCGCGGTTCTCGAACACCGCCTCGATGATCAGGTCGCAGCCCGCGAGGTCGTCGTCGGAGTCGGTCGGCTTGACGCCTTCCAGGCCCCCAGCGCCCTTCTGGGCCGCTTCGAGCGTCACGTCCTTCAGGACGACCTCGATCCCGGCTTTCGCTGACACCTCGGCGATACCAGCGCCCATCATGCCCGCGCCCAGCACGCCGAGCTTCGCCACGCGCTTGCCCGTCGACGACGCGCGGCCGTTGACCTCGTTGAGGTTGAACCAGAACGCGGTGATCATGTTCTTGGAAACCTGACCCGAGGCCAGTTCCAGGAAGTAGCGGCCCTCGATCTTCAGCGCCGTGTCGAAGTCGACGTAGGCACCCTCGACCGCGGTCGCCATGATCTTCTCCGGCGCCGGGTACGCGCCGTGCGACTTCTTGCGCAGCACGGCAGGAGCCGCGCCCAGCAGGCCGTAACTGTTGGGGTCACCGAACTTCAGGTCCGGCACACCCGCGCCCTGCACGTCCCACGGCTGCACGGGCGCCGGGTTCGCCAGGATCCACGCACGGGCCTCGGAGATCAGCTCCTCGCGCGTCTCCACGAGCTGGTGCACGACTCCGGCCTGCAGCGCCCGCTCGGGCCGCAGCTGCTTGCCCTCCATGAGCAACGGCAACGCCTTCTGCACGCCGAGCAGCCGCACCATGCGCGTGACGCCACCACCACCGGGCAGCAGGCCCAGCGTGGCCTCGGGCAGGCCGACGCGGATGCTGTTGTCGTTCAACACGATCCGGCGGTGCGAGGCCAGTGCGATCTCGAACCCGCCACCGAGCGCGGACCCGTTGATCGCGGCCACGACCGGCTTGCCGAGCTTCTCCAGGCGGCGCAGCTGGGACTTGAGCTCCTCGACGCCTTCCAGGGCCTGGGAGGCGTTCTCCGGGGTGATCGCGATCAGCACGTTCAGGTCGCCGCCCGCGAAGAACGTCTTCTTGGCGGACGTGATGATCACACCGGTGATCTCGTCGCCTTCGAGGCGGGAGACCGCTTCGCCCATCAGGTCCCGGTACTCGAGGTTCATGACGTTCGCGGAGCCGGACATGTCCATCGTCAGCGTGACGATGCCGTCTGAGTCCTTGTCGTAGTGGAAAGGCATCTCAGACCCTCTCGATGATCGTCGCGATACCCATGCCGCCGCCCACGCACAACGTGGCCAGCCCGCGGCGCAGGTCCCGGCGCTCCAGCTCGTCCAGCAGCGTGCCGAGGATCATGCAGCCGGTCGCGCCCAGCGGGTGGCCGAGGGCGATCGCGCCACCGTTGACGTTGACCTTGTCCTCGGGGATGTCCATGTCCCGCAGGAACTTCAGCACGACCGACGAGAAGGCCTCGTTGACCTCGAACAGGTCGATGTCCTCGACCGAGAGCCCCGCCTTGTCCAACGCCTTGCGCGCGGACGGCGCCGGTCCGGTGAGCATGATCGTCGGCTCGGTGCCGACCACCGCGACGGAGACGATCCGGGCACGTGCGGTCAGTCCGAGCGCGCGACCGGCGGCTTCCGACCCGATCAGCATCGCTGCGGCGCCGTCGACGATCTGCGACGAGTTGCCCGGCGTGTGCACGTGGTTGATGCGCTCGACGGTGGGGTAGCGGTCGATCGCCACCGTGTCGTAGCCGAGGTCGCCGTGGAACTGGAAGCTCGGCTTCAGCCGGCCCAGTGACTCCACAGTGGACTCGGGACGGATCGTCTCGTCCTCCTTGAGCACCACCGTGCCGTTCTGGTCGATCACCGGCACCACGGAACGCTCGAACCGGCCGTCCTTCTGCGCCTCGAACGCGCGGGCGTGCGACCGGGCGGCCCACGCGTCGACGTCGGTGCGCGAGAAGCCCTCCAGCGTCGCGATCAGGTCGGCCGAAACGCCCTGCGGCACGAACGACAGGTCGAAGTTCGTCGCGGGGTCGATCGCCCACGCGCCACCGTCGGAGCCCATCGGCACGCGCGACATCGACTCGACGCCACCGGCGACCACCAGGTCCTCGAACCCGGACGCGACCTTGGCCGCGGCGAGGTTCACCGACTCCAGGCCGGACGCGCAGAACCGGTTGAGCTGCACCCCGGCAGGCCGCTGGTCCCAGCCCGCGGCCAGAACGGCGGTGCGGGCGATGTCACCGCCCTGCTCGCCGAGCGGTGACACGACACCGAACACGACGTCGTCCACCGCGGAGGTGTCGAGGGAGTTGCGTTCGGACAGCGCGCGCAGCACCCCGGCGGCGAGAGCGACGGGCTTGACGCTGTGCAGCGACCCGCGCTTCCCCTTGCCGCGCGGCGTGCGCACCGCGTCGAAGATCAAGGCTTCGCTCATGGCACCCACGCTAAGCCCGCTCGAAGGAGCTGGCCATGACCGTGGAGGGTGACCGATTAGCTCACCTTCAGCTCCATGTGCTCCGGTTCGAAGGCATCTACGAAGCCGAGTCGCTCGTAGAGCCGCCGGGCAGGCAGGTTGTGGTCGTAGACGCGCAGCCGGACGAGCTTCCAGCCCTCCTCCGCCGCCCACGCCAGCACCTCGCGAACCAGCGCCTCCCCGACCCCGCGGCCGCGGTGCGCCGAGCTCACCCACATCGAGTAGAGGTAGAGGCCCTGCGGCTCCGGCGCACCCGCCACGAGCCCGACCGGCCCGTCGTCCAGGGCGACCAGCTTCACGCCCCCGACCAGCCGCTCCCGCCAGTCCGACTCGCTGTACTCCTCCTCGCGGGCGAGCGTCGACCCGAAGTCGTCGGGGTCGCTGGCCAGCGCTTCCAACCGGATGTCGCGCCACAGCCGCCACTCGTCCGGCGTGACCTGCTGGATCTGCATGCCGTCCAGTCTGTCCGACAGGGGTGGGAATTTCGCTCAGTTTTTCGGGTGACGGCCTGGCGCGCCGGTCATGGCGTGGACCACCGCCCGGTGGTTTCGTGGACCGCATGGCAGAGCGTCGATCGCGGTGGATGGACAGCGACCTGGACCAGTTGCGCCAGCTCGCCCGCACGTTCATGGAGAAGGAGGTCGCGCCGCACCAGGAACGCTTCGCCGAGCAGAAGCAGGTCGACCGCGACCTGTGGCGCCGCGCGGGTGACGTCGGGCTGCTGTGCCTGAGCATCCCCGAGGAGTACGGGGGTGGCGGCGGCACGTTCGCACACGAGGCCGTGTTGTTGGAGGAACAGGCACGCGCGGGCGACAGTGCGTGGGGCAACAGCGTGCACAGCGGCATCGTCGCCCACTACCTCAACTCCTACGGCTCCGAGGACCAGAAGCAGCGCTGGCTGCCCAAGCTCGCGTCCGGCGAGTACGTCGGCGCGATCGCGATGACCGAACCCGGCGCGGGCTCCGATCTGCAGGGCATCCGCACGAAGGCCATCAGGGACGGCGACGAGTACGTCATCAACGGCTCGAAGACGTTCATCACGAACGGCCTGCACGCCGACCTGGTGATCGTCGTGGCCAAGACCGACCCGGCCCAGGGCGCCACCGGCATCTCGCTGATCGTCGTGGAGAACGACATCCGGCGCGGCCGCGTGCTCGACAAGGTCGGGATGAAGGGGCAGGACACCGCCGAGCTGTTCTTCGACGACGTCCGGGTGCCCGCCGCGAACCTGCTGGGCGACCAGGAGGGTCTCGGGTTCGTCCAGCTCATGCAGCAGCTGCCGCAGGAACGGCTGATCATCGGTGTCTGCTGCATCGCGGGCATCGAGGCGGCCGTCGACGTGACGCTGAAGTACGTGAAGGAGCGCACGGCGTTCGGCAAGGAGCTGATGAAGTTCCAGAACACGCGGTTCAAGCTCGCCGAGTGCGCCACCGAGGCGGCCGTGACCAGGGCGTTCATCGACGAGTGCATCGAGAAGCACCTGCGCGGTGAGCTCGACGTGCCGACCGCGGCGATGGCGAAGTGGTGGGCCAGCGACCGGCTGGGCAAGGTCGTCGACGAGTGCGTGCAGCTCTTCGGCGGCTACGGCTACATGAACGAGTACCCGATCGCACGTGCCTGGTCCGACGCCCGCGTGCAGCGGATCTTCGGCGGCACGAACGAGATCATGAAGGAAATCATCGCGAGGTCCCTGTGACCGCTACTTCAAGAACAGGCCCGCTGGCAGGACTTCGCGTCGTCGAGCTCGCCGGCCTCGCGCCCGCGCCGTTCGGCTGCATGGTGCTCGCCGACCTCGGCGCGGACGTGATCCAGGTGCACAAGCCGGGCAGCCGCTCGACGGTTCCCGGCGACTTCCTGACCCGCAACCGGCGCTCGGTCGCGATCGACACCCGCAAGCCCGAGGGCGCCGAACTGGTGTTGCGGCTGGTGGAGCAGTCGGACGTGCTGGTGGAGGGCTTCCGGCCGGGCGTGACCGAGCGGCTGGGCATCGGCCCGGCACAGTGCCTCGCCCGCAACCCGCGCCTCGTCTACGGACGCATGACCGGCTGGGGCCAGGACGGCCCGCTCGCCGACCGGGCCGGGCACGACATCAACTACATCGCGGTGGCGGGCGCGTTGGAGCCCCTCGGACGGGCCGGCGGGCCGCCTTCGTTCCCGATCAACCTGCTCGGCGACTTCGGCGGGGGAGGGCTGCTGCTCGCCGTCGGCGTGCTCGCCGCGCTGTACGAAAGGGAGCGTTCCGGACGTGGCCAGGTCGTCGACGCGGCGATGGTCGACGGGGCGGCGTTGCTGACGACGTTCCTGCACGGCATGCGCAACGCGGGCATGTGGCAGGGCGGACGCGGCGAGAACATGCTCGACGGCGGCGTGCCGTTCTACGACGTCTACGAGGCCGCGGACGGCAGGTTCGTGGCCGTGGGCGCGTTGGAGGAGAAGTTCTACGCCGACCTGGTGCGCGTGCTGGGCCTGGAGGACGCGCCGTCCCGCAACGACCCGGCGAACTGGCCTGAGCTGCGCGAACGCATCGCGGCGGCGCTGAAGACCCGGACCAGGGACGAGTGGGCGGACCTCGCGAAGGACACGGACGCCTGCCTGGCACCGGTCCTGACACCTGCCGAGGCGGCGCGGCACCCGTACAACACGGCGCGTGCCTCGTTCGTGGACGTCTCCGGGGCGGTGCACCCGGCGCCGGCTCCCCGCTTCGACCGGACTCCGACGGCGGTTCCGACACCCCCGGTTTCGACCGGAGCGGACACCGGGGAAGTGCTTGCCGACATGGGTGTGGCGGAGGACCGGATTATGGAACTGCGGCGGTCAGGAGTAATTGGATGAATGCTCGCGTGCGTATTAATGACGACATGACGACGTGACAGAGCGTGATGCTGGGCGTTCGGCATCCGGGTGAGGCCCGGTGCAACAGTGTCCGTCCAAGCTGTGGGATGCGAGGGAGTCCGTGTTCACCTCGTGCCCAGGACATCGGCGCTGGACAGAGACCTCTTTAGCCGCCATTCGGGTGACATTCCCCGTCATGTAGGCGTGCGGTGCTGGCGGATCCCGGTACCAGTTGGGCGTGGTCGTTGTTCATCGCAAGGGTGAATGAGGGACCATGTCGGGTGACACGGGCGGTCCGCCGCCTCACCTGTGAGCGACATGGACGGAGAGGTACCTGTGAACCTCAAGAAGGTGCTAGTGCTGGCGGCGGTCGCGCTGGTGCTGTTCCTCCTGATCACCCAGCCCGAGCAGTCCGCGGCCGCGGTCCAGCAGGTGCTCGGGTGGCTGAGGCAGGGCGCGGAGTCGATCATCACCTTCGTCAGGAGCCTCTTCGGCACGGCCACCCCGATCAGCTAGTGACACTGGGTGATCTTCGGCCGTCCACGTTGAGCCGGATGGGTGGAATGAGGCCAATCACGCACTGGTAACGGGTGTTCTGGGGATTCAGGGTCTGGCGATTGTCAGACCTACCGAATACCTTCCGCTGCAATGGCCGATCCCCGACCGACGAGGAGGCACATATGGTCGAGGACTCCGGGGTCCACGAGCTGTTGCAGCAGTGGGCGGCTGAACGGTCTGATGACGCAGAGATGCAGGAGGTGAACCGGATCAAGAACGCGTGGCTCGCGGAGGCTCCCCCCTCGGCGCCAGGCATCCCCGTGCAGCGGGGAGGCAGGAGCGGGTCGCGTGGCTTGGTCAAGGTCGACTCGGCGGATCCGGCCTACGTGGCCGCGATGCGCAAGCGGGCGCCGGAGGCACCCGAGGCACTGCTCGCCGCCGCGGCGAGCTACTGGCAGCTGGTGGGCGACGTCGCCGAAGCCGAGCAGTGGTGGGACGCGGGCATCAGCCCGTTGGACCAGCGCGCGCTCGACTACCGCGCGGCGGGCCTGACCCCTGCCGACCTCGGGCGGCGCCTGGGACCGATGACGGTTCTCCAGCACCTTCGCCGCGGTTCCGCCGCAGCCTGGTGTGTTGCACGTCTGCAGAGGCAGCGCCGGGATGGTGTGGCGTAAGTGAGGAACGGGCTGTCGGAGGCGGCAGCCCCGTATCCACATCTCTGACGGGCGGCCTCCTGACTGGGGGCCTCACCCAAGTAGTGTGGAGGCCGTGCGCGGCCTCCTTACTCCCCAGCGAGTGTTGATCGGGCTCGGCTGCCTGGTCGCACTGATCGCTTGTTGCGGACTCGCGTGGTGGCAGTGGCAGCGCTTCGAGTCCGCCAGCGGCACGTTCCAGAACCTGGGTTACGTGCTCCAGTGGCCGCTCTTCGGCCTCTTCCCCCTCTTCATGGTGTGGCGCTTCCGTCGCCTGTCGCGTCAGCGCAGTGACGAGGCTCTCTCCGCACCGGAGCCGGTTGCGCCCGCCGCGAAGCCGGTGACTACCGTTGACGCCGTCAAACCCGCGCCTGTCGAGCACTTCGACGACGAAGAAGACGCGGAGCTCGCGGCCTACAACCGCATGCTCGCGGACCTCAACGCGCGGGACGGTCGTTGAGCGAAGGCGGGCAGATGAAGGGTGCGTTGACCCGGTTCAGGGTCATGGCTTACGTGGTCGGAGTCTTCCTGCTGCTCCTGGTCGTGGCCATGGTGCTCAAGTACGCCGCGGACATGGGCGGGTTCATGAAGGTCGTCGGACCTGTTCACGGCTTCCTCTACGCCATCTACCTGGTGATTTCCGTCGACCTGGCGCTGAAGCTGCGCTGGTCGATCAAGGGCACCGCGCTCGTGCTGCTCGCCGGCACCGTGCCGTTCCTGTCGTTCTGGGCGGAGCGCAAGGTGGTCGAGAAGACTGCGCAGGGCGTGCCGCTGTGACGTTCGGCCTGCTAGCGTCTGGGGCTACCAACTGAACACGGCCGTCGATGTCGCGCGGGAGAGCCCACTTGAGTGTGGGCGCCGAAGGAGCAACTCCTCCCCGGAATCTCTCAGGCACAGATACCGCACGACGAAGGCAACTCTGGAAAGCAGGCCCATCGGCCTCGCCCACGGTGCAAGTCGCGCTTTGCGCGGCGAAGCTCTCAGGCTCATGACAGAGGGGGAGGCTCGCTCTGGTGAGGAGTCTCCGATGGACCGTGTCATTCTTCTGTTGCCTCAGCCGGCCTGGTCCGGCTCTTCGGCGCACCCTGGAGGAGCGTTCTGATGTCCCGCCTCACGCCTCTGAACGCCGAGCACGAGCAGCTCGGCGCGATGTTCACCGACTTCGCGGGCTGGCGGATGCCGCTGCGCTACTCCAGCGAGCTCGCCGAGCACCACGCGGTGCGCACCACCGCGGGCCTGTTCGACCTCACACACATGGGTGAGATCGTCCTGACCGGTCCGCAGGCAGGTGAGGCGCTCGACTACGCGCTGGTCGGCCACATCTCGGCGCTGGCCGTCGGCAAGGCGCGCTACACGATGATCACCCAGGCCGACGGCGGCGTGATCGACGACCTGATCGTGTACCGGCTGGGCGACGAGGAGTTCATGGTCGTCGCGAACGCCTCGAACGCACTGGTGGTCGCCGAGGCACTGGTGGAGCGCGCCGCCGGGTTCGACACGGTCGTCGCCGACAAGTCAACCGACTACGCGTTGATCGCGATCCAGGGGCCGAAGTCCGTCGAGATCCTGTCCGGGCTGACCGACACGGACCTGTCCACGGTCAAGTACTACGCCTCGTACCCGTCCACGGTCGCCGGTGTGGACGCGCTGCTGGCACGCACCGGTTACACGGGCGAGGAGGGCTTCGAGCTCTTCGTCGCGCCGGCCGACGCGTCCGCGGTCTGGGCGGCGCTGCTGTCCGCGGGCGAGGCGCACGAGCTCAAGCCGTGCGGTCTCGGCTGCCGGGACACGTTGCGCCTTGAAGCCGGAATGCCGTTGTACGGCAACGAGCTCACCACCTCCCTCACGCCGTACAACGCGAACCTCGGCCGGGTCGTGAAGCTCGACAAGCCGGGCGACTTCGTGGGCCGCGACGCGCTGGCGAAGGTCGCGGAGTCCGGTGTGGACTCGGTTCTGGTCGGACTGAAGACCCCCGAACGTCGTGCCCCGCGGCACGGTTACGCGGTGCTGAGCGGCGAGGAGGTCGTCGGCGAGGTGACCTCGGGCGCCCTGTCCCCGACGCTCGGTTACTCGGTCGCCATGGCTTACGTCGCGAAGGCGAGCGCCGAGCCGGGCACCCAACTGCTGGTGGACGTCCGCGGCAAGAAGCAGCCGGTCGAGGTCGTCGCACTTCCGTTCTACAAGCGCGCCAAGTAGGGAGTTCTTCCAGATGTCCGACCAGTTCAACGCTTCCCTCGCGGAGTACGACCCCGAGGTTGCCGAGGCCGTCGCGGCCGAGCTGGCGCGCCAGCAGGGCACGCTCGAGATGATCGCCTCGGAGAACTTCACGCCCGTCTCCGTGCTGCAGGCCCAGGGTTCGGTGCTGACCAACAAGTACGCCGAGGGCTACCCCGGCCGCCGCTACTACGGCGGCTGCGAGCACGTGGACGTCGTGGAGCGCCTGGCCATCGAGCGCATCAAGTCGCTCTTCGGCGCCGGCTTCGCCAACGTCCAGCCGCACTCGGGCGCGCAGGCCAACGCGGCCGCGATGTTCGCGTTGCTGCAGCCCGGCGACACGATCCTGGGCCTGGACCTCGCGCACGGCGGCCACCTGACCCACGGCATGCGCATCAACTTCTCCGGCAAGCTCTACAACGTCGTGCCGTACCACGTCTCCGACGACGACGGCCGGGTCGACATGGCCGAGGTCGAGCGCCTGGCTGCCGAGCACCGGCCCAAGCTGATCGTCGCCGGTTGGTCGGCCTACCCGCGCCAGCTGGACTTCGCCGAGTTCCGCCGCATCGCCGACTCGGTCGAGGCCTACCTGATGGTCGACATGGCGCACTTCGCCGGCCTGGTGGCCGCGGGGCTGCACCCGTCGCCCGTTCCGCACGCGCACGTCACGACGACCACGACCCACAAGACCCTGGGCGGGCCTCGTGGTGGCGTGATCCTGTCCAACGACGCGGACATCGCGAAGAAGATCAACTCGGCGGTGTTCCCCGGCCAGCAGGGCGGCCCGCTGGAGCACGTGATCGCGGCCAAGGCCGTGGCGTTCAAGCACGCCGCTTCGCCGGAGTTCGCCGACCGTCAGCGGCGCACCCTCGAAGGGTCGCGGATCCTGGCCGACCGGCTGTCCCAGCCGGACGTGGCCGCCGCGGGCGTGAAGGTGCTGACCGGTGGCACCGACGTGCACCTGGTGCTCGTCGACCTGGTTTCGTCCGAACTGGACGGCAAGCAGGCCGAGGACGTGCTGCACCAGATCGGCATCACGGTCAACCGCAACGCCGTCCCGAACGACCCGCGTCCGCCGATGGTGACGTCGGGTCTGCGGATCGGCACGCCGGCGCTCGCCACCCGCGGGTTCGGCGAGGTGGACTTCATCGAGGTCGCCGACGTGATCGCCGAGGCGCTGAAGCCGGGTGCGGCGATCGACGAGCTGCGTGCCCGCGTCGAGGTGCTCGCGGCCAAGCACCCGCTGTACTCGACGCTCTGATCGTTCTCGGAACTGAAGGGGCGCCACCGGAATTCCGGTGGCGCCCCTTCGTTTTGTGACCCGAGAGCGAAACGACGGGAACCCCGGCCCCTTCCCCAGGGCCGGGGTTACACCGTGTCAGGGTGTTGTGTGTCTCAGATGGACCGTCCTAACGGAACGTTTATGGGGTTACGCCGCAGGAGCCACCACACCGGGCGGGAGGCACTCGACGTTGCGCGCGCCATTGGGCTGGATCACGAACCAGGTGCCACCAACGCCCTGGCCGGCCCACTTGCCCGGTCCCGGGTCCTTCGAGTACTGGTACAGGGCCCAGCCGTCGATCGCGACCTGCTTCTTGCCGTCAGCGCGGGTGATCAGCGAGACCAGCTTCGGGTCGATGCCCTCGACCTGCGGGATCGCGTCCGACAGGACCGGCGGCCACGTGAGGGCGCACTGGCCGTTGCAGTTCGACTTGCCTTCGGGCTTCGGGGTGTCCTTGTCGAAGCGGTAGAGGGTGCGGCCGTCGCTGTCCTGGACGACCATGCCCATCTTGTCGACTGCCTTGCCGACGAGCTTCAAGTTGGTGGCCGGGGCCGCAGCGGGAGGCTGCGCCGCCGGGGGCTGCGCGGCCGGGGGCTGCGCGGCCGGCGTTTCCGGAGCCTGCTGCTGAACAGGGGTCTCGGGCGCCTGGGCGGGCTCCTGGAGTACCGGCTGCTGACCCACGTCGCCGTAGTCACCGAGGACGCCCAGGTCGGTTTCGGTTTGTGCCACCGGCTTGGAGTTCGTGCCACTTCCCGTGGCGCTCCAGACACCCAGACCCAGCACAACTGCCAGTCCCGCGGCGAGCCCGATGGCAATGCGGTTACGTCGGATCACACTCATGTCCTCCTTGTCCATCCGTTCGCTCTATCGAGGCCATACGGGCGTGGTTGCGTCTCGGTTCAGAAACGAACCGAACCTCTTGCCGACTCGAACGTCTGGCGGAGCCAGGTTCCGCAGGAGGTGCGGGGTGGTCGTCGCTGGTCAGCTGGCAGGAATGGCCGAACGGATGCCGGGCACAACTTCGCCGATCGGATTTCGGGCGTGGGACGGCAGCGTGGCCGGACCGCAGGACGGCACCGTCCTCGTGATCGGGTCGCGCGACGCGCTGCGCCGGCTCGTCTGGAGTCCGAACGAGCTCGGCCTCGCGCGCCTACGTGAGTGGGGAGCTCGACGTCGAGGTGCGGCTGCGGAACTACCGCGAGATCCGCGACGAGCCGTTCGAGGAAGGACGGATGGGCGCGGACCAGATCCTGGCGGTGCGCAGGAGCGAGAACGGCCGCAGCGGCATGCCTCGGGTGCGCCGCGAGCTGGTGGCCGGGTTTCGCGTTCATCGCGGTGATCACGCTGCTGTTCGCGGAGGGCGAACCAACTCGGCAGTGGTTCGTCACCGCCCCCACGGTGATCTGGGGCGTACGCCTGGGAGTCCACATCCTCGTGCGCAACTCGGGTAAGGACGAAGATCCGCGATACCAGGACATTTTGAGGCGTGCCAAGGGAAACCCGCGTTGGCGGATCTACCGGGTCTACCTGATCCAGGCCATGCTGATGGGGCTTCGCGTTCGAGGCCGTGGGTGACTGGCAGCTCTCCAGGTTCCGTGCGGACCCGGCGAACAAGGGCGCCGTGATGGACCGCGGGTTGTGGCGCTGC
This sequence comes from Lentzea alba, assembly GCF_011067745.1. Classification (GTDB taxonomy): domain Bacteria; phylum Actinomycetota; class Actinomycetes; order Mycobacteriales; family Pseudonocardiaceae; genus Lentzea; species Lentzea alba. Next base: position 7,918 of record NZ_JAAMPJ010000001.1, on the reverse strand, counting down.
ACAAGGCATCCGAACTACTTCGGCGACGCTGTCGTGTGGTGGGGCCTCTACCTGTTCGCCCTGCACTCGTGGTCGGCCGCGCTCACGATCGCCAGTCCGGTGATCATGACGTTGCTGCTCGCGAAGGGCACCGGCAAACCGTTGCTGGAGAAGGACATCGTGTCGCGCCGCCCTGGGTACGCCGTGTACGTCCGGCGCACCAGCGGCTTCGTGCCGCTGCCTCCGAAGAGCCGCGTGGGCCGTGCTGGCTGAAGCGGTGTGCGCAACCTGCATCGGGTCTGCATCGCGCCAGGCAGCGTTCCTTTGCCGCAGCGCACGTCACAGCACCCGTGCCGCACGCGTGCGCGGGTTAGTGTTGGCGGGTGGGCAACGACATCTCCTTCCCGCGCCAACAGGCGCGCACCCAGCGGTTCACCGTCGGCGCACCGAGGACCTTCGCGGTGTCGGCGGACGGGGCACGTGTCTTCTTCCTGCGTCCGGCCACGGCCACGAGCCGTGCGAACGGGCTCTGGGAGCTGAACACGGCCACCGGCGTCGAAAAGCTGCTCGCCGACCCGGCGACGCTGCTGACCGACCCGGAGGACCTACCGGCCGAGGAGAAGGCGCGCCGCGAGCGCACGCGTGAGTCCGGCGCGGGCATCGTGGGGTACGCCCTCTCGAAGGACGCGGGTGTGGCCTCGTTCGCGCTGTCGGGCCGGCTGTTCGTGGCCGACCTGACGACCGGTGCCGTCCGCGAACTGCCGACGGAGGGCGGCGTCATCGACCCGCGCGTCGACCCGACGGGCAAGCGTGTGGCCTACGTCACGCGCGGCACGCTCAGGGTGGTCGAGCTGGACTCGGGCGAGGACGTCGCGGTCGCCGTGCCCGACGGCGAGGACGTGACGTTCGGCCTGGCCGAGTTCATCGCGGCCGAGGAGATGTCGCGTTATCGCGGTTACTGGTGGGAGCCGAACGGCACCCGCCTCATCGCCGCGCGCGTGAACAACGCGTCGGTGCAGCGCTGGTACATCGCCGACCCGGCGAACCCCGCGACCACGGCCACCGAGATCGCCTACCCGGCGGCGGGCACGACCAACGCCGCGGTGTCGCTGCACGTGGTGTCGCTGGACGGCACCTTCGTCCCGGTGCTGCTCGAGTTCGACTACCTCAACGACGTGCACTGGTCGTCGGGTGGCGCCCCGCTGATCACCACGCAGACCCGTGACCAGCGCACCAGGAAGATCTACGAGCTGACCCCTGAAACCGGCGCGGTCTCCGAGCTCGCCGTCGAGACCGACCCGACGTGGCTCGAAGTCACCGACGGCGCTCCGGCGTGGACCCCGGACGGCCGGCTCGTCCGGATCGTCGGCAACGGCGACGAGTACGCGCTGCAGGTCGGCGACGACGTCCTGACCACGGGCCTGCAGGTGCGTCGCGTGCTCGACATCGCCGACGACTCGATCCTGGTCGCCGCGTCGGCGGACGACCCCACCCAGACGCACGTCTACGAGGTCGGCAAGACCACCGAGAAGCTGTCCACTGAGGACGGTGTGAACGCCGCGATTCGGGGCGGCGACACGGTGGTGTTCGTCTCGGCCACTTTGGACAGGTTCGGCACGAAGGTCACCGTCGGCGACCACGTGATCGAGTCGTGGGCCGAGACCCCGGTGATCAAGGCGTCCCCGAGGCTGCTGACCCTGGGCGAACGCGGCATCCGCGCCGCGATCCTGCTCCCGACCGGCCACACCCCGGGAACCAAGCTCCCCGTGCTGATGGACCCGTACGGCGGTCCGCACGCGCAGCGCGTCGTCTCGGCCCAGAACGCCTTTCTCGCCTCCCAGTGGCTGGCTGACCAGGGCTTCGCGGTCATCGTCGCCGACGGCCGCGGCACCCCCGGGCGCGGCCTCGCCTGGGAGCGCGCGATCGCGTTCGACTTCGCCGGCGCCACCCTGGAAGACCAGGTCGACGCCCTGCAGGCGGCCGCGGCCGTCGAACCGGACCTCGACCTCACCCGCGTCGCGATCCGCGGCTGGTCCTACGGCGGCTACCTCAGCGCCCTGGCCGTCCTGCGCCGCCCGGACGTCTTCCACGCGGGCATCGCCGGCGCCCCGGTCACCGACTGGCGCCTGTACGACACCCACTACACCGAGCGCTACCTCGGCCACCCGGACGACAAGCCCGAGGTCTACGACTCGAACTCCCTGATCGCCGACGCGGACAAGCTCTCCCGTCCGCTGATGATCATCCACGGCCTGGCCGACGACAACGTCGTGGCCGCCCACACCCTGCGGCTGTCCAACGCCCTGCTCGCCGCCGGTCGGCCGCACACCGTGCTGCCGCTCTCCGGCGTCACCCACATGACCCCGCAGGAACAGGTCGCCGAGAACCTGCTCCTCCTGCAGGTCGACTTCCTCAAGCAGTCGCTCGCCCGAGCCTGAGAAACGGAAGAGGGGCGCTTCCCGAACCGGGAAGCGCCCCTCTCACCGCGAACCTCAGGCCAGCGACTGCCGCACCCGGTAGGGCGGGATGCTGTTGCCCAGCAGCGCCAGGTCGTCGATCGACTCCGGCTGGTACCCCGCCGTCTTGAGCCGCTCGACCATGAGCGCGGTCGGGTCCTCGACCACGTCCGCGCGGCCGAACAGGTACGCCCACTCGTGCTCGTCCGAGCCGTAGTAGGCGACGGTGTCGAACACCTCGTTGAACCGCTGCCAGGAGCGGATCAGCGTGGTGTTGCGCCACATCGTCTGGCAGCCGGACTGGTTGACGACGACGCCGCCCGGACGCAGCAGCGCCTTGCACATGCGCAGGAAGTCGGCGCCGTACAAGCGGTTGTGCTGCGCCTCCTCCTCGCGCTCGTCGGGCAGGTCGACCAGCACGATGTCGTACTTCTCCGACGTCGTGCGGATGTACTCGAACCCGTCGATGAACTGCACGCGGATCGGGCCGTCACCGCGTTCGGCCGCGGCCAGCTCGTCCAGCGTGTAGCCGTACGGCAGGTGCTCGGCGCACAGCCGAACCGCCTGCTCGTCGATGTCGATGTGGTCGACCACCGCAGCACCATGCTGAACGGCCATCTGGCACACGACGCCCTCGGAGGAGCCGATGACCAGGACGCGCTCGACGGTGTCGGCCAGCAGCAGCGCCGGCACCATCAGGGCCTCGTGGTAGGTCAGCTGGCTGAACTCCGTCGACTGACGGTCGTTGTCGCAGAACAACGACACGCCCTGGGCCGTGCGGGCGATCACCAGGTGCTGGAAGTCGGTCTTGGTGTCGACCAGCACCTCGTCCACGCGCCAGTGGCGGGTCATGCCCTCGGCGAGCGGCTCGTTGATGGTGTTCACGCGGCGTGCTCCTTGATGCCACGAGTGACGACGTCCGTGCTCACGTGAGCGGCGCCCAGGGCGTCAGCGAGGAGCTGGACGGCCAGCGCGGGTTTCGCACGAGTACCGCAGGTGAACACGTCGACGAACACCGAACCCACTTCGGGATAAGTGTGGATCGACGCATGGGACTCCGACAGCAGAGCCAGCACGGTGACTCCTTGAGGCTCGAACTTCTTGGAGATCACCTCCAGCACCGTTGCGTCGGCCTGCGTGAGAACCTCACCAAGGGCGTGCTTCAGGAACTGCTCGTCATCGAGCAGAACGGCACTCACACCCGAGAGCTCTGCAAGTACGTGCTGTCCCGCGAACAAACCGACGGTTTCCTCGGTCTGACAGGGCGCTTCGGACATCAATCACTCCAAACTATGTGAATTACGACGGACTTAGATGCAGTACGTGGCCAACGGCGGGAAGCCGTTGAAGCACACGGACGAATATGAGGAGGTGTAGGCGCCGGAGTGGAGGATGTCCACGTGGTCGCCCGCCTCGAGGTCCAGCGGCAGGTCGTAGCGCGTGTGCTGGTAGATCACGTCGTCCGCGTCGCACGTCGGACCGGCCAGCACGATCGGGCCCACCGGCCCGCCGTCGCGCGAAGTCCGCAGCCGGTAGGCGATCGCCTCGCCCTCGGTCTCGGCGAGTCCCTGGTAGCGGCCGATGTCGACGTAGACCCAGCGGCGTTCGTCCGAATAGGACTTCCGCGACACCAGCACGACGGAGGAGCGGATCAGGCCGGCCTCGGCGGAGATCGCGCGGCCGGGCTCGATCATCACACGAGGTCGCACGGCACCGAAGTGTCGTGCGATGGAAGCTTCGATGGCGGAGGCGAAAGCCTCCAGGGTGGGCGTGTCTTCCTGGTACACCGCGGGCAGGCCGCCGCCCAGGTTCACCGTGCTGGTCTCGATGCCTTCGACACGCAGTTTCGACGCGATCAGAGCGGCGTCGGCGATGCCGGAGTCCCAGCCCTGCACGGACAGCTGTTGCGAGCCCGCGTGGAACGCGACGCCAAGAGGAACGAGTCCCAACTCGTGTGCGAGCCGCAAGAGATCCGTTGCCATCTCCGGATCGCAACCGAACTTGTTGCCGAACGGGTACGTGGAACCCTTGCTGTGTACAAGAATTCGCACCAGGACGGACGAACCGGGCGCGTGCGTGGCGACGAACCGCACGTCCTGCTCGCTGTCCGACACGAACAGTCGCACGCCACGCGAGTAGGCGTACGCGATGTCAGCGGCCTTCTTGATCGGGTTGCTGTAGGAGATCGACGACGGTGCGGCGCCGCGCGCCAGGCACAGGTCGATCTCCGCGGGTGAGGCCACGTCGAACTGCGAACCCTCGGCGACCAACGTGCCCACCACGTCGGACTCGGGATTCGACTTGACCGCGTAGAAGATGTCGATGGACGGCATCGCGGTGTGAATTGCCTGGTAGCGCGCACGGATCGTCTCGAGGTCGATCACCAGACATGGTGTCGACGGGTTCTCCTGATCCAGGAAACGCCGAATACGAGCCTCTGCCTCGTAACGCCGGTCGACGGCGAAGCTCTCGGTCATTTCCCCAGGGTTCCCCCTTCATCCGCCTCGCGGTCCGTACGCGGGCACGGCCATCCACTCTACGGCCTGGACGCCGCAAGTGCGCAATCCCGAGGGCCGAGTGTGATCTACCCGGCAGACTTCAGCTCGATCATCGTGATGTCCGGAGGCGCGCCCACGCGCACCGGTGGCCCCCAGAAACCCGCGCCACGACTGACGTACAGCCACGTGTCGTCCACCTTCGACAGCCCCGCCACGCTGGGTTGCTGCACTGGCACAACGAAGTTGAACGGCACCATCTGTCCGCCGTGCGTATGGCCGGACAACTGGAGGTCGACGCCGTGTGAAGACGCGTCGCTGACCTGCACGGGCTGGTGTGCCAGCAGGACGAGCGGGTTCTTCTTGTCACGGCCTGCCAGTGCGCGCTCGAAATCCGGTCCGTCGTTGTAAGACTCGCCGATCACGTCGTTCACACCCACGAGCTCGATGCCACCGGCGACCGTCAGACCCTCGTTGCGCAACGGGTTCACGCCGAGCCGGTCCAGCTCCGCTAGCCACTGCTCGTGACCCGAGAAGTACTCGTGGTTGCCCGTCACGAAGAAGCTGCCGTGCTTCGACACCAGGTCCCGCAACGGGGCCGCGGCCTCGCCCAGCTCGGCGACGGTGCCGTCCACCAGGTCACCGACGATCGCGACGAGGTCGGCCTCCTGCTCGTTGATCATCCGCACGATCCGCTCGGTGTGCGAACGGCCGAGCAGCGGCCCGAGGTGGATGTCGCTCACGACCGCGATCCGGAAGCCCGACAACGACGCCTGGAGCTTGTCCAGCGTCACCGGCACGTTCAGCAGCTGCGGCGCGCCCAGCGCCTGCGTCATGCCGTACCCGACCACGCCGCCGGCCGCGATGCCCGAGCCGATCGCGACCGAGCGCGAGATGAACAGCCGCCGCGACGGGTCCGGCACGACCTCGACCGGCTCGACCGGATCAGGACCCGCGCCCACCGCGGCCGGCACGAGGGTCGCCCGCCTGAGCAGGACCCGGCGGGGGATCTCCGCGATGCCCAGCGCGATGGCCAGGTAGAAGAGCACGGCGAGCCACACGAACCCCGGCCAGGCGAAGAACTTCCCGTACTCCGGCGGCACCCTGCGCGTCACGACCAGCGCGCTCATCAGCATCAAGAACGCCCCGGCGACGGCCAGCGTTCCGATGCGGCGCCCGAGCGTGCGCGGGCGGGTGGTGTCCACGACCAGCCGGCGCCACAGGTACAGATGGCCCAGCGCGACCGGAACTCCGAGGATCAACAGGAAAATCACGACATCAGTATGCTTTTCGTCTTCCCGGGCGTGATCGTCGGAGGTGCCCACGAGGCCGTCCGATCACTTTCGGCACGTGGACCGTCACCGGCGGTGGGACCCTCACCCCTGCGGAGGCTCGAAGAATTCGTCGCGAGGTTCATGCAACCCGCCGGGCCGCAGGTGGCGTGAGTAACCCGGTACCGCAGATAGGGGGAGACCTGATGAGTGATCGGGACGCCGCGTTCCAGGAGTACTTCGCGGCCCGTTCCGACGCCATGCGTGGCACGGCTTACCTGCTGTGCGGCGACTGGCATCGCGCGGAGGATCTTGTGCAACAGGCGTTCACGAAGCTCTACCTGGCGTGGCGCCGGATCGAACGGCACGAGGCGTTGGACGCCTACACCAGGCAGATTCTGGTGCGGACGTTCCTCTCCGAGCGACGGCGCGGGTGGTTCCGGTTCGAGTCGGCGAGCGACGAGCTCACCGACACGGCAGCTCCACCGGGCACCTACCCCGAGGAACGAATGGTGTTGCTGGAGGCGCTGGCGAAGGTGCCTCCCAAACAACGTGCGTGCCTCGTCCTGCGGTACTGGGAGGACATGTCCGTCGAACAGACGGCAGTCGTCCTCAAGTGTTCGGAAGGAACGGTAAAGAGTCAGGCCGCGCGGGGGCTGCAGACGCTGCGCGGTCTGCTCTCACAGCAGGAGAGGGTTCGATGAACGAACAGGACCTCAAACGAGTTTTCGAAAATGCCGTGGTGGCGAGCAGCCCGCCGCCGTCGATGGATCCGGTCCTCGCGCTCGACGTGGCGCGCAAGGCCAGGTCGAAGCGGCGGTCGTCGATCGTCGGTGCACTGGTCGCGGTGCTCGTCGTCGGTGCCGGCCTCGGCTCGGCGTTCGCGCTCAACCCCACAGGCGCGAAGGAGTACATGATGGGGGCCGGACCGAGCAGCAGCAGTAGCAGCCCCTGGACGGGCAAATGGCCGGACGGGCAGACCGACCGCACGGCTCACAACGGCCCTCAGGCGGACCGGGCGCAGAAGGTGCTCGACGAGCTCAAGGGGATCGTGCCGGCCGGGTACGACGCACCGCAGCTCCGATACGAGGACTCCAGGGACCCCGACGACCCCAAGGGCTACAGCGGTGACATGCAGCGGACCCAGGGCCAGGTGTCGTCCAACAAAGGCGACGAGGTCGAGGTCTGGGAGTACATGGCCCAGACACCGGTGCGCAAGGACGGCAAGGTGGGCTGGCTGCTCGCCGAGGTGTCCACACCCAACCCCCGACTGCCGGACGACCCGTGCGCACTGGCGAAGTCGTTCTGGGGCATGGGTGGTGAGTGCAAGGTGTACGACGTCAAGGGTCTCAAGGTCGGCGTCGTGCAGAACAACCCGAGCGGTCGCGACCAGTTCGACAAGTGGGCGAGCTACAAGGCCCAGGACGGTTCGACGGTGACGATCGCGCAGGACGACAAGTACGCGGGCACTGGCTACCCGGCGCTCGACGGGCCGGTTTTCACCGAGCAGCAACTGGCCGAGCTGGCGACGGATCCGCGGTTCCGCGTCGGAGGCTGAGTCAACGCGCTGTGCGGAGGGCGGTCACGTTTGTGAACTGGTCCCCGGAAGTTGGACTGGCTAGCTGAAGGTTAGGCCGCGAGGGCCTGGGCTCGGTATTCGACCGGGCTCAGGCCCTTGAGCGTGGTCGAGATACGGGTGGTGTTGTACCAGTCGATG